>OZ252023.1:0-4800000 GCA_965247425.1 Terriglobia bacterium | reverse complement strand
AGGATGACGTTGGTTCCATGCGCATGACATTCGACGGGAATATCGAACCGGCTGGCCTCGTCGACGATTGCGACCAGTTCGGCTTCTGTGTAGACCTGAGAAATGGGATCCGGGCCGGACATGCCGGACGTCACACCTCCAGAGCGGGTCTTGATCCAATCGACGCCGTGGTCCGCGTTGATGCGGACCACCTCGCGAACCGCCGCTTCACCTCGGAGCGGCCGATTCACGAATTTTGCAAGCCTGGAGTCGGCAAGAACGTTGTCGCCGGCTCCCAGATCCGGAACCACGTAGACTCCCGCGGCAAGGATGTCGGGGCCGACCAGATGCCCGGCTCTCACCATATCCCGCTGGGCGACATCGGTGTATCCGTTCACGCTCGCGCTCCGCGCTGTCGTCACACCGGACGTCAGAGCGCGGCGGGCCGACGCGACGCTGCTTCCGTGGTAGTGCCCTTCGAAGAACCCGGGTGTGACGTAGAACCCACGAAGATCTACGATCTCGGCGCCGCCCGGAGGCGGGTTCGCGCCAACCGACTCGATCTTGCCTGCGCGCACCACGACCGTGACGCCGCGAAGAATCGTTCCGCCCCGGACGTCCACAACGTTCGAGTTGGTGAGTGCGAGGAACGGTTGGGGAATGACTCCGTCCGCGTCGGCCAGCGCCGCCAGTTCGTCCAGTGACGGCTGACGATAGAGCGCCTGCCCATGGGCGGGCTCCCCCCAGGCGGTCGCGAACCCGACGAGCAGGGCGAGCGTCGTTGAAATGTTCCACGTTTTCGATGCGTTACTCATCATTGTCCTCCTGGCTGTGGTGTCACTCGACGAACGAGGATGGTATAGCACCACCGAACATCGAAGACAAGAGACGGTCCCATTCACCGGCCAGTGGGTGGAACTCGGCCCGGACCCAGACGGACCCGCCCCTTCTCTCACAACGCTTATGGACCGATCAACTCCGTGTTCGATTGACCCCCTTCTTCAATCGAACTAGAATGTCCGCGGAGGTCCAGATGAGACGAGGAGCGATCGTTCTGTTGATGTTGGTTTTTTGTTGCCCCTTCGGGCTGGCCCAGGAGTCGACAATCCGTAACTTCCTGCGGGTCAATCCAGATTTCTGCACGGCCGGCCAGCCGGACGTGGAGGAGTTATCCCAGCTCAGAGATCAGGGAATCAGGTCGGTCCTGAACCTGAGGCCTCAGGCTGAATACGATGCCACGGAAGAGGAAGTCGGAGTTAAGGCGCTTGGCATGAAGTACTTCAATATTCCGATCGTCGGTAGCGCCATAAAGGACGAACAGGTGGAGTTGTTTCTGACTCTGGGCGACCAGGTCGAAAACCGGCCGATGTTTATTCATTGCGCGTCCGCAAACCGCGTCGGCGCCCTATGGATGATCCGCCGGGTCCTTCGCGACGGATGGACAATGGCCGACGCCGAAACGGAAGCAGCGAAGGTCGGACTCCGGTCTCCGGGACTCAAAGAATTTGCGCTCGGCTATATAAACGCCCATCAAAACCGCTGAGGTTTGAGACCCCTAACTTACTGTTTAACGTACTTCTTCAGATCCCTGGGCCCGACTTCCGCTCCGTAAATGTTTCCCGCCGCGTCAACCGCGACGCCTTCCGACCCGCTCGTGGCGGATCTGTCGGCGTTGGGCTCAGGATCCGGAATGAAGTTCGTGATCCAGCCGTCTGTGGCGCTGCCGATCCGGATGCCCCTCTTCCAGCCCGGGTTTCGCCGTGTGTTCGATTCCGAGTCGGCTGAATACAGGACGTCGTTGGCATCGATGTAGAGCCCGCTGGGTCGACCGAACTGCGTCCACGTCGCGATGTAGGTCCCATCCTGGTCGAAGATCTGGACCCGGTTGTTGTACCGGTCGCCGACGACCAGCCGTCCCTCCGAATCCATGGCCAGGGCGTGGGGGTCGTGAAAGTCCTCGTTGGTCGTTCCTGTTTTGCCCCAGGTCTTGATGAAGGTCCCGTCGCTCGAGAACTTGACGATACGGTTATCGTCACCGCGGCCAAGATGGCCGACTGCGACGAAGATGTCGCCGCCGGGAGCCACCAGAACGTCCGAAGGCCCGTTGAAGCTGTTCGGGCCGTTGCCCGCCCCGCCGGGGGTGCCCAGGGTCATCAACACCTCCCCGTCGGGGCTGAACTTGTGGACCTGGTAACCCTTGCCGTCTGCCGTTCCGGTGTCGGTGACCCATACGTTGTTGTCCGCATCCACAAACATGCCGTGGGGCATCATGATCAGTCCCGCGCCAAAGCTCCGGACCAGCTTGCCGGAGGGATCGAACAGGAACACGGAGTCGACGTCCGGCGTGTCTGCGCAACTGTTGGCGCCGCACCTTTCCGAGACCCAGATGTTCCCGCTTCCGTCCCGGGCCGGATATACAGCGCTCATCGATCCCCACGCTCTACCTGGACTTGCCCATCCTTCAACGGTTTGATAAGAGTTGGGGGCATGGTTTTGAGCGCCGATGGCCACCCCAAACGTGGCGATCATCACGATCGTGGCGGTAAGCGTGTAACCGAATCGGACCGCATGTGACATTCGAAACTCCTCCCTACTGTTTAACGTACTTCTTCACATCTGTCGGTCCAACCTCGGCTCCGTAGATGTTTCCCATTGCATCTACAGCGACGCCTTCCGCGCCGCTCGTACCCGCTGTATCGGCATCGGTCACCGGGTCCGGAACAAAGGTTGTGACCCAGCCATCCTTTGCGCTTCCGATCCGGATGCCCCGTTTGTATCCGGGGTTGCTCCGGGAGTTCGATTCGGAGTCGGCGACGTAGATCATATCGTTTTCATCGATGAAAACACCGCTCGGCCGTCCGAATTGCGTCCAGTAGGCGATAAATTCCCCTTCCTGGTCAAAGATCTGGACCCGGCGGTTGTTCCGGTCGCCTACGAACAGGCGGCCCTGGGAATCCATGGCAAGGGCGTGCGGGTCGCTGAACTGGCCCGGCCCGGCCCCGGTTTCCCCGAAGGACTTGATGAATCGTTCGTCGCTTGAGAACTTGACGATGCGGTTGTTGCCGCCGCGCCCGTGCCCATCCGCTACGAAGATGTCTCCGTTGGGAGCGACCAGGACATCCGACGGTTGATTGAAGGTGTCGGGGCCATCACCGGCGACTCCCGCACGCCCCAACCTCATCAAGACCTCTCCATCCGGGCTGAACTTGAGAACCTGATGGCCTTTCGATCCCTCCCCCCTCGCGTCGGTCACCCAAACGTTGTTTTCCGAATCCACATGCATGCCGTGAGGCCACACGATCATCCCGGCACCGAAACTCGCCAGGAGTTCGCCTGATGAATTGAACAAGAGGACCGAATCGACATCGTCCCTGTCGACGCAACTGTTCTGACCGCATCTTTCGCCGACCCATATGTTACCGCTGCCGTCACGCGCCGGGTACACCGCACTGGTCGACCCCCAGGTCCTGCCAGCGGGAAGTTTTCCCCAGACGCCCTGGACGGTGCGATAGGAATTTGGCGCATTGTTTTGTGCGTATGTGGACATCGCGGCGGAGGCGACTATCGCGAAAGCCGCCAGCACCGTGCCGAATCGACCTGCATGTGACATTGGAACCCCTCCCGTAGAGAGAAACTACGTTCGAAGAATGTGTTTGAGCGCCTTATTTATACCCCACGCTCAGGATATTTGCGAACGATAGCTGAAGGGGCGGGGGCCACTAGCTTAGCTATCGAGTTCGACCGCAACCTCTACCAAACTTGAGGTGACGCTGTCGATTTCCTCCGGTTCGTACATAGTTCTGGAGAGGGACAGATAGACCTTTCCGTCTTTGACCTGGCCGCCGAGTTCCGCAAGCCGCCGCAGCGCGTCCCGACGTCGGACGGTCAGGTATGCAATGATCTGACTCGGACTGTCGCCTCGAATGATCATGTGTGCGTCAAATTCGGGAACCCCAGTGGGTATGTCCCGGGTCACGAGGGCCTTAATGGTTTTGAAGGTGAAGTTGTCGCGGATGCAGTAAAAGCCCGGCGGAGGTGTGTGGAGTAATCCAACTTCGGTGACGTGCCGTACCGACCGGTTGTCCGCGCTCCCGGTGGACACCATACTCATGAAGAAGGGTAGTCCTTGTATTTCGCCATATACGACAGGTCTCCTGTACTCCCCGCCCTTCGTGTCGAAGCTCAGCCCGCGCCGTCCGGCGAACCGCCTCCACCCCTCTTGTCGCCGCCGCTCACGCTTCCTGACGAATACAAGCAGAAGCAGGACCCCCACGGTCAGGAACACCAGACTGAATATTTCGAAGGTCCCAACGAAGTCGAAAAGCTCCATTCAATCCTCCAGGTGGGCATGCCCCCTACTGCCCTGTTTGGAATCTCTCCTCCAGCATCCCCTGCGAGTCTGAAAACGTGTGCATCATGCTGCGGGATTATGGTGGCGGATTCCAGTTCTTTCGGCGGTGGGACCCGGGGTACGGTCGTACACCGACCGCCTCAAAGCACTAAGCAGGCGACCAACCATCCCGGTTCCTGAGACACCTCCGACAGTTGAAGCTCCGGATCTGAGCTTCGACAAGCATGTCCGAAAACGGCCAGCACCGTTCGTCGGAATCCGGTACCTTATGAGCTGTGGAAGCCAGCCTACAACTCGATGGTGAGAGATGTTACCAGGCGGCCTTGAGCAACGACGCCCGCTTTGACGGCAGGTTTTTCACAGCCGTCAAGACCACGGGTATCTACTGCCGTTCCATCTGTCCCGCGCGGATGCCTTTGCGCCGGAATATCGAATTCCATCCGACTGCGGCGGCTGCAGAACTGGCCGGGTTTCGGCCGTGCCGCCGCTGCCGGCCCGATGCTTCTCCCGGTACCCCCGCCTGGGGAGGGACCTCGGCTATTGTCTCCAGAGCGCTGAGGAAGATCAACGAGGGAGCCCTGGACAGGGAAGGAGTGTCGGAACTCTCGATCCGGCTGGGCGTGGGTGAGCGCCATCTCACGAGGCTTTTTGTTCAACACCTGGGTGCAGCTCCCATAGCGATCGCCCAAACCCGGCGTGCTCACTTTGCCAAACGGCTTATCGAAGAAACCCGGCTTCCAATGGCCGAAATCGCATTCAGTTCCGGGTTTCGGAGCATCAGGCGTTTCAACGCGTCCATGAAGAAATGTTTTGACCTCACACCGACCGAGCTTCGGCAGAGAGCGCGAGCCGGCGAGACGGGAACTGCGACGCCGGCACGCTTTGTCGTCCGGTTGTCCTATCGGCCGCCATTTGATTGGCCGGGGTTTCTGAACTTCCTGAGCGTCCGGGCAACGCCCGGCGTTGAGAGCGTCAAAGACGGAGTCTACCGCCGAACGATCCGGTTTGGATCGGACATGGGTACGATAGGAATCCGGCAATCGGGGGAACCCCACACCCTGACGCTCGAGATCGAAGGCAGATTCTCCCGCGAGCTCCTGCCCATCGTGGAACGGGTTCGGGATCTGTTCGATCTGCGTGCTGATCCTCTCAAAATCGAATCTCATTTAAAACAGAGCCAGCTTCTGGGGGTATTGCTCGACGACAGACCGGTTCCTCGTGTGCCCGGCGCGTGGGATGGTTTCGAACTGGCCGTCCGCGCGATCCTCGGCCAGCAGGTCTCGGTACGTGGAGCAACGACGGTCGCGGGTCGACTTACCGCCCGGTACGGAGAGCCGGTAACTGGAGACGCTTCGGGTCTCACCGTTTTGTTTCCGGTACCTGAAGCTCTGGCCGGGGCCGAGATTGAGAATTGCGGGTTTCCCGGCGCCCGCGGACGTGCGATCACGTTTCTGGCGAGGGCCGTCTCGGAAGGGGAGCTTTCCTTAACGCCATCCGCGGATCCGGAAGAAGTTCGGAGGAAATTGCACGAGATACCCGGTATCGGGCAATGGACCGCCGACTACATCACGATGCGCGCCTTGTGCCAGCCCGATGCGTTTCCGGTAGGGGATCTCGGCCTGAGAAAGGCTGCATCGTCCCACGACAGGACGATATCGCCTCGTCAGCTTGAAGAGATGTCGGAAGAATGGCGGCCGTGGCGAGCCTACGCCGCAATGTTGCTTTGGAACAAAGGGTCCGCTCAAGAATAACTTCGCAGAATTGGCGCCCAGATTTGCGTCAGATTCGGTCGCGACCGATTGAGAAGACCGGAGGAATAGCTCGGCTATTTCGAGGATCTGCGATTGAGGAGCGGCCGAAGATGGCGTGAAGATGGGATGCCAAAATGTGAAGTTATTCTTGAGCGGGCCCTAATTAAGGAGGAATAGATGCATTCTCGTTACGTGATTCAGACGCCTATCGGAGCATTGACGCTTCTCGGAAGCGATCAAGCTCTTGAAGAGATCCGGTTTGACGACGGGCTTGCCACACCTGACGATAGACAGTGTGCCGCTGGTGCGCTCAAGCAGGCCGCCCATCAACTGACCGAGTATTTCGACGGGAAACGAAGCAGCTTCGATCTACCGCTCGAACCGAAGGGGTCCTCGTTCCAGAAGCAAGTCTGGAGTGAGCTCCGGAACATTCCTTACGGACAAACGATCAGTTACGGCGACCTTGCCAGACGTATCGGAAAGCCCTCAGCCGCCCGGGCGGTAGGCAGCGCGAACGCGCGGAATCCGATTCCGATCATTGTCCCCTGTCATCGCGTCATCGGTTCGAACGGATCTCTGGTGGAATTTGGAGGAGGATTGCCGACGAAGTCTTATCTTCTGGGGATGGAGTCCGGCACCCGGGAGTAGCAGCCCGAGGTGAAAGTCTGTAGGGTCGCGTTACGAGCGCCATGGGGCTAGATGCAAGGCGCAGGGAACGACGTCGACCCATCGGGCAATGTCCGGAGAGAGTGGCAACGCCGCAGCTGGCCCCATGCCGTCGTAACCCGAAGGGCGCAGGGGTCTTCGGGCCACAGGCTTTGTCATTCGTCGGTCACGAGGACTATGCATCGTTCCGCTCCTCATTTCGCGCCTGAGACCCGAATACCCCTGCGCGCGACCCTACAGACTTTCACCACGGGCTGCTAGTGCGTCATCGCGTAGAGGACAATGTTGATTCCCAGACGGAGCGCTTCGGTGGATGGCCTCAACGGATACGCTGCCTGATCGATTAACTCCCAGAAATCGCCCACATCGTTGTTGTGGCAGATGATCACCGAGAGGTCGCCCGCTTCATTTTCAATTCCGTAAAAGACGGCATCCTCGCCGACCGCATAGGGCGACTCGATGTACATGCTGTCGATGTCATAGAACGTGTGCAGCATGTGGTGCCCGTTGTTGAGCAGAACCAGTTCCCGCTCCGGAAAAACCCGCCGCAAATTCGCCTCCATGTTCGCGAAATGCCGGGGGCCGTTGAAGTCGTCAAGCATGACCAGGCCGCCCCGATCCACGTATTCACGGAAGTTCTGTACTTCAAGGTCCGTCAACCACATCTGGCCGGGTTCGGAAATGTAGCCGAAGGGATAATCGAAGATTTCCTCACTATCTATTGGAACGATTCGATAAGACATCTGGTCGACGTCGAGGATGGTGGCCTCGCTCATGACCTGGTTAAGGTGCTCTTCCGCGTCAGGATAATCGTGGGCCCAGCCACCTCCCCCGCCCCCGTACTGCCAGCGGGCGAAGATGAACTCCGTGTCCGGCGGATCGTTCTGGAAATAACGGTTGAACCCTCCGAACCGGCCGAAGCCCCTGCCGAACTGTCCCAGAGCAGCGCCGGCAAGCAACAGGACCAGGACGATCGCCAGACCGTAACGGATGCGTGGCATAGATTCATTGTTTACTGCCGGGTCGGTGTTTTCAAGAAGAAGATCGAGGGTGGGCACCGCTAGTCGCCTTTTGCGCGTTGCCCAACAGAGTCTCGACTACAGAATTTATTGACCATGGTTGATGACCATAGTACGATAATATCTATGGAAGAGATCGCCATTTCCAAGTTCAAGGCCCAATGTCTGGCAGTGATCGAGCGTGTGCGGCGTTCGGGGCAACCGGTCCGGGTGACGCGGTTTGGTGAGCCCGTTGCCGAGGTGTTGCCTCCGTCCCCCCCGAAACGTCCGAAGGGGTGGATCGGCTCCATGTCTTCAACCGGTCGAATCGTTGGCGACGTGGTCAATCCGGCCGCCGAAGAATCAGAGTGGGAGGCTCTCCGCGGTTGAAGCTCCTTCTCGACACTCACATCTGGATATGGAGTCTCCTCGAACCAGGACGTTTGACGAAGCGTGTCGTCAAGGCGCTGGAGTCGAAACAGAACGAGCTCTGGCTGTCTCCCATCAGTGTATGGGAGACCTTGATCCTGGTGGAGCGCGGACGGATCATTCTGAACCAAGGCGTGCATGATTGGCTCGCGGAAGCCCGGATGCTGGCTCCGATGAAGGAAGCATTGATGACTACCGAGATTGCAATCGAGAGTCGGCGGATCAAGTTGTCTCACCAAGACCCCGCCGACCGGTTCCTTGCCGCAACCGCCAAGGTCTTGGATCTGACCCTCGTCACTTCGGATCGGCGTCTCATGAAGGGGAAGGGCTTCCAGGTATTGCCGAACCGGTGAGCCATGCGCGCTGCCCGGCTATTGATCTGCTCGTATCGAAGTCCGACAGCAAGAAGCGCCAGTGGACAAATTTCCTCCAATCACGCATGGTCTGTTCCATCACCTGATCGACAGCCGCGGTGTACTGCTTCCACACTTGCCGCGGCGTCGGATCTCTACTCATGTTCCTTGTTGACAACCTACAAGGCCGTTGATACGTTAATTGTAGATTATCTAGAGGAGAGGTCATGAATCTTGTCGGCAACTTTCGCTTTGCTGTTCGCAGTCTTCGGCGAGTACCCGGGTACGCCATTGCCTTCGTCCTGACCCTGGGTCTGGGCATCGGAGCCAACACTGCTATCTTCAGCGTCATCAATGGCGTTTTGCTGCGGCCTCTGCCATATCCCGGCGCCGACCGGATCATGTATCTCGATCAGGCGGTTACACGGGCCGGCATCCCGAACGTCATGTTCTCGTTCCCCGAGGTCGCCGATTATCGCGAACAGGCCAAGAGTTTCGACGAGGTGGTCGAGTTCGGCGACTGGACCTTCAATGTGCTCGACCGGGGCGAGCCGCACCGGGCCACGGGTGGCCTGGTCACGGCCAACTATTTCAAAGTCCTGGGAATTCGACCCCAGTTAGGACGCACTCTGGTTCCTGAAGACGAAGCCGAGGGCTCGCCTCCGGTTGCGGTCCTGACCCACGAATACTGGTTGCGTGCGTTCGGCGGCGATGTTGCGGTCGTTGGACAAACGCTGAACCTGACAGTCAAGCAGGCGGCGATCGTTGGGGTCCTGCCACCCGGTTCCCACTACGCTTCGGATCAGAAGCAGGATTTTTACGTCAATTATGCCGCGAACGACCACTACATGGGAGCGGCCATGCAGGACCAGCGCAGGCATCGGATGACCGACGTGTTTGCCCGCCTGGCTCCCGGTGCGACGGTCGAATCCGCACGTGCTGAAGTTCTCGCGATTTCCACGCGGTTGCATGAGGCTTACCCCGAGGACTACCCGGAGTCCTCCGGTATTGAGATCGTCGTCACGCCCTGGATCGAAGACCTGACCTCTGAGGCCAGACCGACTCTTCTCATCCTGCTGGGCATCTCCCTGTTCGTGCTCCTGATTGCGTGTGCGAACGTGGCCAACCTCACTCTGACCCGGTTGATCCGCCGTGAACGCGAGTTGGCGATTCGCGCGGCTCTGGGCGCCGCGGGATCGCGCCTGCGCGGTCAGCTTTTGATAGAAAACCTCATCCTGTCCACTGCCGGCGGCCTGCTTGGAGTTATTCTGGCGGTTGCCGGGCTGGATCTCCTGGTGGCCTACACCCAGCGGTTTACCGCGCGCATCGGAGAAATCGGAGTCGATGGCTCTGTCCTTGCGTTGACGCTGACGGTGGCGGTCGGTGCCGCGATTCTCTTTGCATGGGCGCCCCGTCTTGGTTTTACACGTGACCTTGGCGTCTCGCTCAGCGCCGCGGGAGGGGGACGGGCCACAGGCGGGCGTTCCCACGCAACGGGTCCTGGTTGTTTGCCAGCTGGCTTTCTCGTTCATGTTACTGGTGGGCGCCGGTCTGCTGGTGCGGACGCTGGTTCAGCTCAATCAGGTGGATCCCGGGTTTGACCTTGAGAACGTCCTGTCGCTGCAGGCTCCGGACTTCAACCAGCAGAGCCAGGAACAACGTCGACAATTCGGCGACTCGGTTGTCGAGCGCGTCTCGACCTATCCTGGAGTGGAATCGGCGGCTATGGCGTCGGCGGCACCGCTCGGTGGATCCAGCCCGAGGTTCAGGGAGTTCAGAGTCGAGGGCAGGACCCCTGGCGCCACAACGCCATTGTCGGTCTTCCGGACGGTGAGCGTCGGCTATTTCGAAACAATCGGTACAACCCTTCTCAAGGGGCGCTCGTTCACCCGGGCCGACCCGCCGGACACTCCCGGCGTGGTGATACTCAGCTCGTCGATGGCGAACTACTACTTTGAACAAGACGATCCGATCGGGGGTCGGATCTCGTTCGACCTCGGCAACAGCCAATGGTCCCCCGAGTACACGGTGATAGGCGTGGTTGCCGACACGAAGTCCGACGGTCTCGACCGCGAACCGGTTCACACCTTCTTTCAGGCTTCCGCACAGAACTTCGCCCTCTCGACTTTTCTGGTAAGATCCGCCGGAAACGCCAAGCCACTGACAGCGGAAGTCGCTGAAACCATCCGGGCTCTCGATCCCAACAGGCCCGTGGACACGATCCAGACCCTGGAGGAACTCCGCTCCGAGAGCATTGCGCCGCAACGCCTGAACGCAACCCTGTTCGGAATATTTTCGCTGTTGGCCCTGACGATCGCGACAGTGGGAGTTGCCGGAATCCTTCTGTTCTCGGTCAGCCAGCGGACTCAGGAGTTCGGTATCCGGGCCGCCCTGGGCGCCAGCCGGCTTCAGGTTGTGCGGACGGTTCTGGCCGAAGGTGTTTTACTTGCCGCCATGGGTCTGGGGGTCGGAGGCCTGGGGTCGTTCTTCCTTTCCGGACTCCTTTCGGGTTTTCTGTTCGAGGTTGAACCGATAGACCCGGTAGCGTTCGCCGGCTCCGCTCTCGTCTCAGTACTGGTTTCGATCTGGGCGTCGATCGTTCCGGCCCGACGTGCGATGAAAGTGGACCCGATGGTGGCCTTGCGGACCGAGTGATCTGGACGAGCATCGCTTCGCTCCAAGTTGACACATCAGCCGCCCCTGTGTGAAAAGTAGGGGGTAGATATTGCCGCGAGAGTCCACCCGGGCACAATCAGCGGCAGTCTCTCCGGGTTTCACGCATGAATCCGTCACATTACATCCCCGCCCTCGCCCTGGCCATGACACTCGGGGCTTGCATGCCTTCAACCGAGGAAACGCCAGACCCCGGTGCCGGACCCGAGTCCACGGCGGAGCCCTGCCGCGCTACTGAAGTCGGCACACTGGATCCAGCCCTGATCAACGAAGCCAGCGGCCTTGAAGTTTCATCCAGGTTTCCCGGTCGGGCATACCACATCAATGATTCGGGAGACACGGCCAGGTTCTTTCTCAGCGACCTCGCCGGAGGCCTTGTTCAAACCGTCACCATCGAGGGCTTCGAACCACGGGATACCGAAGACATGACTTTGGGCGACTGCGGCCCGAATCGTTCGTGCCTGTTTATTGCTGATTTCGGCGACAACAATGCCGTTCGGGCAGAAGTTCGGATAGTGATCATCGAGGAGCTGGAAACGTTTGGTGCGTCCGTCGAGCCCCTTGACATTGTCCGCTTTCAATATCCTGGAGGTCCTACGGACGCCGAATCCATTGCGATTCATCCAAGCGGTGACCTGGTCATAATTACGAAAGAAATGGACTTTTTCGCGAGGTCCGTCCAGCCATCCAGAGTCTTCAAACTCTCGAAAGACCAGTGGCAGAACGCGCGTGGGGCCATGCAAACAGCGACACTCGTAGGGACGCTGGACTTTGCGGCTTTGACCACGGACCCGTTCTCCGGCCGTGTGCCGACAGCGATGGACATCGCTAGCGACGGTTCGCGATTCCTGGTGCTCAGCTACGTGGATGCCTACGAATTCTACTTCGACTTGCTCGACGGGGATCTGAAACCGGCAGCCGAGATGGTGTCGGGCGTGGATTATCGGGAAATCGATATCGAACTGCTGGAGCAACAGGAAGCCGTCGCTTACCTGCCCGGAAGCGATGCATTTCTATACGACACCGAGTTCGTCACCCAGCGGGCCGTTGCCGGTCCGCCGGTGGCCGGACGCGCAAGGGTCATGAGAGTCGACTGCCCCGTTCGATAGTGGTCCCCACCAGATATAGCGATACTAGCTCCGAAGGAGGTTGCGAGCGGACTGATGGGTGAGATCCACCGTGTGGTGAGTGTGAGCTTTCGACATGGTTTGGCGTTCGTGAGGAGCAACCTCCATCGGCCCTACGGGTTCGGGCGGAACGGCACCGTCTTTGGCGTCGCTCCTCCTCACAATGTCGAAGCATTGGCTCGTCGTCGCTCCCCCAAATCCGGTACCGTTGCACTCCGAAATCTAGTACCGCTATATCTGGCGGGGACCACTAGTTTCTTCGTCCAGCATCTTGCGGAGTCGCCCCGAGCGGATCGTTCGGGCGCCCAGTGTCCTCAGGCTCTCGTCGAGTCGTCTGTCCGAGGTCACCGCGATTATCCGGGCAGGTTCGGAGGCTTCCCGAACCAGTTCGAGCATTCGATGATCCGCATCGGAGCCGCGGCGCGCGAAGTAGACGGAGACACCGTCGAGTTTGTCTCCGTCCCCGACTTCCCCGAGAGGACGCCCGTCGAAAACTACAGCCACCTCCTCGCTCCCCGACCGATTCAGATCGGCGAGTTCCCGCAGCAGTCGCCGCTGGGCCCCGGGTTTGTCGCGGTGCCAGCCGACCCGCTGCCCTATCACGTTGTTGCCGTCGACCAGATACACACCGCAATTGTATCGGAACAACGGTGAACGCCACCCTGGGAAGATTCGCTCTCCGCAAAAATTGACGTTGCACCATGCCCGATGTAAGAACTCGACGCAGAGACGCAGAGGCGCAGAGATCGGAGGGAGATTGTCGGAGACCATTAGCCGGGAACAAGAAAATCAGATCTCTGCGTCTCTGCGCCTTTGCGTCTGAACTAGTCGATCGATTCCAACACTTTCGTCGCTTCATCCAGAACTGCCAGTTCGCTGCGCTTGAGCTGTCCAAGCTCTCCGGCGATCCGTTCCACCCTGCGTCGGCGCCCGGCGTCCATGAGCCTCCGGCCTTTTCGGGTCGCCTGAACGACCACTTGCCGACGGTCCGCGGTACCGCGCTCCCGGCGGACCAGGCCCGCCTCGTCGAGCGATGTGACGATACGGGTAATTGCCGGACGGGACACCATCTCGGTATCGGCCAGTTGGCTGATCGTTTTCGGTCCCGTAAACGCCAGTACCGACAACAGCGACAGGCGCTCGGCGCTGAGCCCGGTTCCTCGATCCACCCTCCGGGCTCGCCGCAGGAGGTGGATGGCGATGGAATGCAAACGGTTTGCGACGCGTGTCGTTTGTGTATTCGGGAGTCCCTGGGGAAGGGGCGGGGTTGACATAATAGTTAACTTAGTTAATGATTAACACTGTTAATCAATTATGACACAGTTCGACCGTTTCCGGGAAGGAGGAAACAATGGCTGATGACTTTGGTCTGGACTCTATCGGGCAGATCCACATCACCGTGGAAGACATTTCACGATCTGTCACGTTCTACCGTGACGTCTTGGGAATGAAGCTTCTGTTCGAAGTGCCGGGACAGGATATGGCGTTTTTCGATTGCGGCGGCATCCGCCTCTATCTGGGTAAAGCGGAACGTCCCGACTTTCGTTCCAACCCGTTGATCTACTATCGTGTCGAATCGATCCAGGACGCCTGTCGCACTCTCGAATCGCGCGGCGTGAACTTCGAGCAGAAGCCACACGTTGTCCATAAGACCGATGCGTATGAGCTCTGGATGGCAGGGTTCCAGGATCCCGACCAGCACAATCTCGTCCTGATGAGCGAAGTGCCGACGGAGTGAGGCACCCAGCTACGATCGGGATTCGATCTCTGCCCGGATGATGAAATCGAGTTCCGGATAGTGTTCGACGAGGTAGGCGGTGCCGCCTTCCTCCACCGGCCCTTGATTCCCGGCTCGCATACCACCGCCGGCGTCTTCACCGTAACCGCTGTACAGGCGATCGACGACTTCGATGCCCTCAACGACTTGTCCGAACGGCGAGAAGCCCTGCCGATCGAGCCGTGTGTTGTCGACCATATTGATATAGACCTGCGTCGACCGCGTATCCGGTCCCGTCATCGCGAAGGAAATGTAGCCCCGTAAGTTGCTCGCCACAACGGGGTCATCCGGGATTGTCCGTCCCTTCCAGGCCCGGGTGACGTCCGGATCTCCCGAGAGTCCCCATTGTGTGATAAACCCTTCGACGACCCGACTGAAGCGTTGGTCGTCATAGAACCCGTGTCGGACCAGGTTGTAGAATAGGTCGACGCCATTGGGAGACCAGGCACGGTGAACCTCGATCACGAACGGTCCCTCGCTGGTTTCAAAGCGTGTCCGGAATGAATCCGGAGATTCCTCCCTCCAGTCGGCGTGATCCGGGTCGAGCAGGATGTCGAGTGTCGTCGTGGCGACGGCGTCTTCGCCACCGTTCGCCACGGAGGACTGGTTGCCACCAGCGTCGCCTGGCGCGCTGGTGCAGGCCAAGAAGGCCCAGCATGCCGCCAGCGCGATCAAGCAACGGCGGACACCGGGCATCAGATCACAACCTCGAAGCCTTCGAATTCGGGCGGTCCGAGGTAGGTTCCCTCCGGTGCCCGTCCACGGGCATGTGCCTTCTGGAAGGATTCCGATTCCGTCCAGGCGACAAATGTCTCGCGGGACTCCCATACTGAATGCGACGAGTAGAGCGTCGATCGATCATCGGTCGGCCCTTTCAACAAATGAAACTCTTTGAAGCCGGCAACCTCGTCCAGATAAGATTGCCGTCCTCGCCAGATGTTTTCGAAATCCTCTTCTCGTCCCGGTGCGATCCGGAACCGATTCATCGCGATAAACATGACTTCGTTCTCCTCATGGTGCGTTTTGCCTCAGGGTTCCATCGGATTTGCGGAACGCGCAACCAGAGTTGCAAATCGCGCAAGCTAATGTAAGCCGGTGCGTCAGCGGAGTCCGGGTTTTCCCGCCACCGGCTCCTAGGTCACAACGGGCCCTCCCTATTCGGCCCGCAGTGCCAGCATGGGGTCGACACGCGAAGCGGATCGAGCAGGAATGATGTTGGCCCCGAACGCTACGATCCCGAGAACGGCTCCGGCGGCCAGAAACGAAACTGGGTCCAGTGGGCTGATGCCGTAAAGAAGAAACGTCAGCACACGGCCAAGGACCGCTCCCGCCAGAGAACCCAGCACTATGCCGACGCCGACCAGGGTCATGCCTTCGCCAACG
Organism: Terriglobia bacterium; assembly: GCA_965247425.1. GTDB lineage: Bacteria > Acidobacteriota > Terriglobia > 20CM-2-55-15 > 20CM-2-55-15 > CAZOZZ01. Next base: position 4,784,513 of record OZ252023.1, on the reverse strand, counting down.
ACCTGTCTGACGACATTCGCCCCACTGGCCCCCAGAGCCATCCGTGTTCCGATCTCCCTGGTCCGCTCACCGACTGAGCAGGAGATCACTCCGTAGAGTCCGACTGAGGCCAGAAAGAGAGCAAACAGGCCGAATCCACCGAGGAACGTGGCGCCTGCGCGGACCCCGAACAGGGAATTATCCATTTCGTTCCTCATCGTTGTCGCCTGCATGAAAAGGACGTTGGGATCAAGTTTTTCGGCTTCTCGTCGAAGCGAACCGAGCATCGAGACCGCTGGACCCTCGGTCCGAACCAGGACGCTGGCGAAAGGGCTGTAACCCTGCGAGCGGGAATAGTGTATGAACGGGCGGGCATCTTCTCCGACCGTACGCACTTTGTAATCGCTCGCGACGCCGACGATCTCATAAGTGGATCCGTTCAAGCGCGAGAACAGCCTGCCCACCGCGCGCTCGCCAGGCCAATAGCGTCGCGCCATGGAGTCACTGACGATGGCGACCGGCCTGGAACTCGGAGTTTCCTGCGGCCCGAAGTCGCGTCCTTCCAGAATTGGAACGTCCATCGTTTCGAAGTAGTCGATCCCGACCCGCGTCGTGTCCACCGACAGGGGTGTTTCCTCCGGGCGCGATTCACCTCCTATGAAGATGGAACTCTGATGGATATTGATTGAAAAAGGCAGGCGCTCCGACAGGGTCGCACCGAGAACGCCCGGAAGAGCCCGCGATCGTTCTAACAGAGTGCTGTAGAAGTCTTTTCCCCGGGCCTCGTCGTATCCGTTCATATCCAGAGCGAACGTCATCACGGCAAGCCGGTCCGGTTCGAACCCGGGATCAATGGCTTCAGCCGACCGGAGGCTTCGAATGACCAGCGTTGCCCCGATGAGCAGGACCAGGGAGATCGCAACCTGCGATACGACCAGAGAGCCGCGGAGATCCAGCCGGCGTCTTCTCTTCTGCTGGTTGTGAGCGGAGCCCTTGAGGTCCGGAACAAGATCCGATCGCGTTGCCTGGAGGGCCGGTACCATGCCGAACACCACCCCCGTCGTGACGGAAATCAGCAGGGCAAACGCGAACACCCGGACATCGGGGGCCAGATCGAGCGTTATCGACATCGGTATCGGTGGCTGGATCGCAAGCAGCAACCGTGTGCCCCACAGCGAAAACAGAAAGCCGAGGAACCCGCCTGCGAGTGAAAGAGTCAGGCTTTCGGTCAGGAGCTGGCGTATGATCCGCAACCTTCCCGCCCCGATTGCCAGCCGCACCGCAATCTCCCTCCGGCGAGACGACGCCCTTGCCAGGAACATGTTGGCGACGTTGGCGCAGGCGATCAGAAGTACGAGCCCGACTACTCCCAGCAGGAGCGCGGCTACCGGTGGAAGGGCTCTATCGAGCGCCGGATGAATTCGGACATCGTTTGTCTTGAGAACCGTGATCGGTCGGTCCTTGTTGGATTCCGGATACGAAGCAGCGAGGCGGGACATGATCGTGTCCAACTGGGCGCCGGCTGTTTCCATGGAGATCCCATCAGCCAGTCGTCCTTCTATCCAGAGCCAGCGACGGCCGCGTCTTTCGATCAGCGTGTTTCCGGGGGACGGGGCGGAGGAGTGGTACCCCATCGGTTCCACACCTTCGGCCATCATCAGTGGAATCCAGATGTCGGCGGTGAGTCCGGCGTAGGTGCCGTTGAAGCTGGCCGGAGCAATTTCCACGATGGTGTAACTAGTGCCGCTGAGGCTGAGGGTCCGTCCGAGTGTGTCCTGGCTTCCGCCGAAACGTTTCTGCCAGAAGGTGTGTCCCAGTACCGCCACCGGATGTGTGAGCTCGGTTGCATCCTCTTCGGGAAGGAAGAAGCGTCCCAGGGCAGGGCGGACTCCAAGCACCTGGAAATAGTTCCACGTGGCCAGTTCACCCATCACCAGCTCGGATCGTCCTTCCCAATCGAGGTTGGCAAACATCGGACAGTGCGCCCCGAGGCCCTCGAACGCGTCGCTCTGGTCGCGAAAGTCGACATAGTCGGCAAACGAACTCGTTGCGTGCCTGAAACCGGTGTCGTCCCCTGTGTACACGTTCACAAGTCGATCGGGCGACTCCACTGGAAGTGGACGTAGAAGAACGGCGTTGACCACACTGAAGATGGCGGCGTTGACCCCGATTCCCAACGCCAGTGTCAATACGGCGGTCAGCGTGAATGCCGGATGACTCCGGAAGCTTCGAAGAGTGAACCTCAGGTCGGAGATCAGATCGTTCATGAGCTTACATTCCCCTTCGGTTTGCCCTTCGGGACAACGACAAAAAGTCTCGACGCCTTTTATAACGTACGGAGCACCATTTTTGTTCTCTTGAGTTCTCGAAAGTCCGACACTTCAAGCGAACCGATGATCCCTCGAACGTCCGGATTGGCTAGGAGCCTCGGCGGCGGAAGGGATCGTAGCGAGAAAGTGGAGAATCGAGGACAGATTTTCTCGACTTTGAGGCATTTTCTCGACTTTAAGGCGAATATTGTGGACCTTCTGACTCAGGACACTAGTAGTGGAGCGTGAGAATTTGTGGCGGGGGGTCAGGCGCCCGGGTGCTCTTTTCCAGTCGTGCGGGTAGTTTCGAGCGGAGCCTCGGCTTTGCGGTCGCCCGCCATTTTGCTGTTACCGTCGAGGATGCCACCAGCTTCGATCACAAGTTCCGGGGTGCGTACATCCCCTTTGACACTACCACTGGGGTGAATCTCCACGCGCCTGTTGCCCTCGACGCTGCCGGAAATGGATCCGTAAACTTCCACTTCGCCTGCTTTGATGTCGGCGTGAACCTGAGCCCGCTCTCCGACGATCAGTTTATCCTTGGTCGTAATCGAGCCGTGGAACTCCCCGTCTACCCGCAGCGTCCCCGAGAATTGGAGCTCGCCGGTGACCGAGGTGCCCTGGTCCAGAAACCCACTGACCTCTTCCGATGAGAACTTCGAGCTTAGTTTCTTCATTCTCCCTTATCCCTTTGATGCGACAGGGCTAAATAGTCTGCTTTTTGGACCCCCTGCGTCAAGCCGCATCTACGGGGCAGCAATGACAGTTCGGCCTGGGAGCCTTGGAGGCGACCGGGAAAATTTGCGCCTGTGATCCAGAATCAGTCCTCTTCCCCTGACGGGAATCGATTTTGGAGTGACGGATTCGACCCCTGACGGCCCGCCGGTCGAAGCCACTAGTGCTGACGATTCAACAGTTTTTAGTTGCGGCTGCCGCCTTATTGGTATATCAAAACCGTCTGGAATAATGTTGGCCGTCGGATTGCGCGAATTTTTCGCCACTCGATCCGAAGGTGTGGTCCATCGCCTGCCGCTGTGAGAGAATGTCCTGGCTCGGGCGAGAAGCGGCTGAGCCGGGTGGGTCGACAGGAACCGCAAAACACGGGATTCAAGACGACTCGGCGACAGGCCCAGACCTTTGCGTGTTTTCGAAGGGTGGGCGTTTTCAAGAGTTTCACACCTCCAGGGCTCCAGTCCTGTAGGGAAGAGGGAGATCAAGATGGCGAGAGAACGGCGACGGTATTTTGGCAGGGGATTGGATGTTGGAACCTCTTTTGTTCGCTGTGCCGAGATGCAGGGACAAGAAACCGTGTCGAGATCCGAAAGAAGCGCGTTCATCGACCTGGACCAGGACGATTTCACTGAAGGGATGCTTGGCATGGCCAAGCTGGAGTATGTAAAGAATGGTGACAAGCTTCAGATCCTGGGAAACGAAGCCCTGGAATTCGCCAGCATCTCTGGCAAAGTTGCCCGCCGGCCGCTCCGCAAGGGGATGATCAGTCCCTCCGAAAACGAAGCCATCCCCATGATCGAACGCATTATACGGGGAGTTGCCGGGGAGGCCCGGCAGGCAGGGGAGCCCTTGTACTTTTCAGTCCCTGGCGAGCCTTTGGATGCCGAGGTGAACCTGGCGTACCACGAGAAAACCATCCTGGGGATACTCCGCAAGCTCGGCTATCACCCGAAACCGATCAACGAGGGCCTGGCGGTAATCTTTTCGGAACTGGGAGACGAGCAATATACCGGAATAGGAATGTCGTTTGAACGAAGCCGCTGTCGCGGCGGACGCTACGCGTGGGCTGAGCGAACGGTGCTAAGCAAACTGTAGAGTGTGGGCTTCAAAGGAGGCCTACATGATGGACCTGCGTAAACGGATGCTGGAGGAACTCCAGCGTCGTAATTTCTCTCCGATCACCATCCGAAGTTACCTGCGAGTCGTTGAAGACTTCGCGGGCTATTTTGGTACGCGCCCCGATCGTCTCAGTCAGGAAGACCTGCGGCAGTAACACCTACATCTGATCCGGGAGCGAAAGCTCGCGGCCAAGACTGTCGGCTTGTACATTGCCGCCTTGCGGTTCTTTTTTGTAAAGACGCTGCGGCGTCCATACCTGAAGCTGGATCTCCCATATCCCAGAACCCCGAAACGATTGCCGACGGTTTTGAGCCAGGACGAGGTCGCACGACTGATCGACTCGGCAAAGAATTTGCTGGATTACGCGATGCTCATGACCTTGTACGCCACCGGGATGCGCCGAGCCGAGTTGATCCGGTTGAAGGCCGAGGATGTTGATAGCGAGCGCATGATCATCCACATCCGTCAGGGCAAGGGTCATCGTGATCGCGACGTGCCATTGACACCAAAGCTCTTGCAGACGCTACGAGAATACTGGTGTTGGATGAAGCCCAAGACCTATTTGTTTCCGGGCATGGTGAACAACTGGCGCGCCGACAAACCCCTCACCCCCAAGTGCGTGTGGTCCGCCGTACACGATGCGGCGAAACGTGCCGGAATCAAGAAACGCGTATCCCCGCACACGCTGCGTCACAGCTGGGCCACTCACCTACTTGAAAATGGCACCGATCTCCGCACCATTCAGATGTTAATGGGTCACGCGGACCTGCGAGCCACCAGCGTCTATCTGCACCTGTCTCGACGTCACCTGCAGGCGGTCACCAATCCGGTGGAGACCATGGCGGTTTCCAGCCTCGATGCGGTGAAGCGGTCCAAAAGAAGGAAGCAGAAACAATGACCCGGCCCACCGTGGAGGTGGCCGACATCCTTCGCGCCGCGGGCAACGACTTTATCGACCGCCATCGAAAACGAATCCATTTCCAGCAGCTCAAGGTGATGCACGCCATCCAGCATTGCCGCACAGCGGCTCTCGGCGGTCATATCGATGCCTGCTCACGATGTGGTGGCGATCGGGTCCTCTCCTATAACTCATGCCGTAATCGCCATTGTCCCAAATGCCAGGCTCAGGCGCGTCAGCGTTGGATCGCGGCCAGAGAACGAGAGCTTCTGGCAACACGATACTTCCATGTCGTGTTCACCCTGCCGCACCAATTGCATTCGCTCGTCCGACAGAACCAGGTCGAGCTCTACAACCTGCTGTTCCGCACTGTGGCCGAGACTCTTCTGGAGGTCGCTCGAAATCCCAAACATCTTGGCGCGAGAATCGGCTTCTTCCTCATCCTGCACACGTGGGGTCAGAACGTGCTGTTTCATCCTCACATCCACTGCGTCATTCCCGCCGGAGGAATCGCACCGGGCCGTGCGCGTTGGATTCATCCGCGATACCCGTTCTTCCTACCTGTGAAGGTTCTGGGAAAACTATTCCGCGGCAAGTTCGTTGACGGATTGCAGAAGGCTTTTCGCAAGAAGAGCCTGACCTTCGCCGGACAGATCCAGCACCTTTCCGAACCGAAGCACTTTGCGGCTTTCTTGCGACCGTTATTCCGCCAAGATTGGGTCGTCTATGCGAAGCCGGCATTCGGCGGCCCCGAACAGGTTCTTCGATACCTCGGACGCTACACACACCGCGTCGCCATCTCCAATCATCGATTGCTTTCCTTCGACGGCAGCCATGTCACATTCCGTTGGCGGGATTACTCTCGCGGTAACAAAGCAAGGACGATGACGGTTTCCGCCGCCGAGTTCATCCGCCGATTCCTGCTCCACGTACTGCCGAAAGGCTTTGTCCGCATCCGGCACTTCGGTTTCATGGCGAACTCCCAACGATCCGTATCCATGGAACTTTGTCATCGGTTATTGGGAATGGCGCCGGTCCCTCCTCCTGAGGAAGGCCCGTCAACCAGCTCCGCCTGGCTGTGTCCAATCTGTCATGCCCCGATGACCGTTATCGAGAGGCTCACTGCGACCGAACTCGCATGGAGATTCGCTTCGAAATGCTTTTTAGACACGTCGTAACAGGGATTCCAAATCCATGCCTTCCAGACGTGCTGGTGCACGCCAACGCCCACGTGCGCCTTGATGTCAAAAGTTCGTACCGATCGGGCCTGGACCTGCTCGGTGAACTCTCCAAAACGGACGATCGGCCGCCATACATTCATTGTCGCCGCCTGGCCACACTCGCTGGTCGAGTCTCACTCGTGAGAACTTCAACCCCCAACCCCGTACTTTCTCCATAGCCCACCGCGTTCGCCGCAAACGCCAGCGCCTTCCTTCAAACGTCGTTATCGAAAGTGCCCGAAGATCTCGTCACCACCGCGCCTTATCGCTCGGCACTCCCGATGAACGCTAAGCGTTTCTACCGGCGTTGCCGGCAGCCTGCACTGGAATGTTCCCAGGGGCCGCGAGTGCGGGCCCAGAGTATTTGTGTCGATGGATGACGATCGAATTGGACAACGACTGATTCGCGCCGGCCTGATCACCGAGGATCAGCTCGAATTCGCCATTGGTGAAAAGGGACGAAGCGACGAGCGCCTCGGTTCAGTGATGCGCCGCCTGAACCTGATCACCGAAGAAGCGCTGACCCAGATCCTCGCCGAGTCCGCGGGCATCGAGTACCTGAACCTGCGTCAGGAGTCGATTGATCCGAAAGTCATAGAGACCATTCCAGAAGCCTACGCACGGCAGAAGAAGCTCTTCCCTGTGTCCACCGACAACGGGTCCATCACAGTTGCAATGGCCGATCCCCTGGACGTGTCGACCGTCGATGGCGTCGGTCGGATGACCGCACGCTTCGTCAAAGTCGTTTCCTCCAGCGAGTTCGACATTCTCTCCTCGATCGATCGGTACTACAACGCTGGATCGGAGGGAGGACAGCTCGAACAACTCCTGCTGGAGGCTTCGAAACAGGCTGACGAGGGAGGGACCGCCGAAGGACGCGAAGACCTGGCGATGGTCGCGCCAATCATCAAGTTGATCGATGCGATCATCCTCGACGCAGTCAGCAAGCGGTCCACCGACATCCACTTCGAACCCGAAAAAAACCTGCTCCGGGTTCGGTTTCGCATCGACGGGGTCCTGCACCAGGGCGCCTACATCCCCAAGAAACTCGAGAGGGCGGTCAATTCCAGGATCAAGATCATGGGAAACCTCAACATCTCCGAGTCCCGGCTGCCACAGGACGGGAAGGCCACCGTGGAGATCTACGGCAAACCGATCGACCTCCGCATCGCGACGTTCCCAACTGTCTTCGGCGAAAACGTGGTGCTTCGCGTCCTCAACAAGGAACAACTCACGATCGGCCTGGAAACCCTCGGATTTTCCGAACGCAATCTGAATAGTCTGGTCGAGGCTATCGAACATCCAAACGGGATAGTTCTGGTTACCGGCCCGACCGGTTCGGGAAAGACGACGACTCTGTATGCGGCTCTTCTCCGGATCAGCACGCCGGAACGCAAGATCATCACGCTCGAAGACCCGGTCGAATACGAACTGCCTTTGATTCGCCAGTCCCAGATCAACATCCGTGCCGGATTGACTTACGCGACGGGACTCAGAGCCATACTGCGACAGGATCCGGATACGGTGCTGGTCGGCGAGATGCGGGACAACGAAACCGTCGACACGGCGATCCGGGCCGCCTTGACCGGGCTCCTGGTGTTCATTACGCTCCACACGAACGATGCCGCGTCGACCGTACCTCGTTTGCTCAACATGGGGGTCGAACCCTTCCTCGTAGCATCTTCAGTCGTCGGAATCGTCGCCCAGCGTCTCGTCCGCCGAATCTGTGAGTTTTGCCGCGAACCGGCGACGCCCGACCCGCGACTGGCGCGGCGCATGACGATTCCCGAGGGTGATTTCTTCAAGGGCGCCGGGTGCAGCAACTGCGACATGACCGGGTATCGAGGCAGGGTCGCAATCTCCGAAGTGTTGCTGATGAACGAGGAAATACGAAAGGCGATCATGGACCAGGCCACAGCTAGCGAGATACGGACTCTCGCTGGCGAGGCGGGGATGATAACGATGTTCGAGGACGGACTCCAGCGAGCCGCGGAGGGACTCACGACGCTCGAGGAGGTCGCGCGAACAGTGTAACGGGCCTACACGAGGCTCTGGGTTGGGTGAACGACGATGGAATTTGAATACAAGGCTAAGGACGAGGGCGGGAAAACCATAACAGGTGTACTGGACGCCGAGGACGAAGACGTGCTTGCGGATCTTCTCGACGAACAGAACCTCTTCCTGATTGACGCAGCCCCGGCCAAAAAGAAAAAGGAAAGCAGCGGTGGGCTGTTCCAACGGATTCGCCCGCGCGATGTCCTGAATTTTACCGTGGACCTGTCAACGATGCTGTCAGTGGGTATCTCACTGACCCCGTCATTGCGGGACCTGGCCGAGGGCGCCGACAAGCCCATGATGCGAACCATCATCGAGGATCTGCTCGCCAGTGTCGAGGCTGGGTCCAGTCTGTCGGCCGCCTTTGGACGGCATCCGAAGGTGTTCGACGACGTCTTCGTCAGCATCGTGCAGGCCGGAGAGGATTCAGGCAATCTGGATCGAGTGCTGGCCGAGCTCGGGGATTTCCTGGAGTGGAAGGGAGACCTGAAACGCGACATCGGTCAGGCGATGATCTATCCGATCATGGTCCTGTCCGCGGTTGCGGGTCTGGTCCTTCTGCTGGCAACGGTCGTCTTCCCGCAGTTCTCGACCGTCCTGAGGCAAGCCAGAGGGCCCATGCCGCTGCCGACACAGGTCCTGTTCGCCCTGAGCGAGTTTCTCATCGCCTACTGGTGGCTCCTCCTGATTCTGATTGTCTCCTCCATCGCCGGATTCATCTTCTGGATGCGAACCGAAAGCGGCCGTTTGAAGTTCGATGGCTGGGCGCTGAAGGTGCCGATATTCGGCGTCCTGGTTCGAGATATCGCGTTGTCGAGATTCTGTCATTTCTTCCAGATTCTTTTTAATGCGGGAGTCGACATTTCACAGACTCTGGACATTCTGAAAACGGTCGTCGGCAACCGCGTGCTGGGAGAGGCGACATCCGCGGTGAGAAACGAAATCCGGGCGGGTGAATCGATCGCAAACTCCCTGGCGGCAACGGAACGTTTCCCTCCCCTGGTCGTCCGTGTTTTCAGAGTGGGTGAGACCAGCGGTCAACTCGATGCGTCTCTGGCACGCGTGTGTACCTATTACGACAAGGAAATTCCGGCCACGATCAAGCGTACCTTCACGACGCTCGAACCGCTCCTGTATGTGTTCCTGGCTTTCGTCGTGCTGGGCGTGGCACTCGCTATCTATTTACCTTTGTATCAAATGATGAACAGTTTCTCAGGGTAAGTCATGGCAGGTCGCATTCTAGGCGTTGAATTCTCCGATGAGAGCATCAAGCTCGTGGAGATCGGTTACGGTCGCCGCCTGAAGGTCTTCAACTTCGCCGTCATCGACAACCGTGCGATCGACCCGGACAGGAGGTTGGACCAGTTCAACCACACCCTTCAGGTCCGTGGGTTCGAAGCCAAAGACGTTGTTGTCGCCACCAACGGCGTGCAGGTGGAACACCGTCTGCTGACGTTGCCGCCCCTGTCGGGCCGCGAGCTTCGGTTCGTGATGCAACGGGAAGCCAAGAAATCCGCGCCCGCCGGTGTGACGGAAAGTTATTGGGATTTCGAACTACTCAAAGCAAAGGAAGAGCTGGGCATCAAGAAACAGCAGATATTGCTGGTGACATCCGCGACGAACATCGTGTCCGATGCCCAGGAGTTCTTTGGACGAACAAAGCTGAAGATCCAGAAGGTTACGACAGTGGGCGACGCCTTGCGGAACCTCGTCAAACACGTGGGGTTCTGGAAAAAGGACGTCGTCAAGAGCATCGTCCATTTCAGCACGAACAGTGTCCATGTGTTGTTCATCCAGGAAGGCACGCTGCTGCTCTGCCGAGACATCCCGATCAGCTACGGTGACGTCGATCCGGATCAGCAGCGCGACCGCTTGATGACGGAAATCAAGCGTTCGACCTTGTATTTTCGCCAGAACTTCCCACAAGGCCAGGTCGACGAAGTTCTGTTCTCAGGCGAAGACGATATGATCGGTGCGCTCGTAGCGCAAACAAAGGAAGAACTGGGTATCGAGGGCAACATTTTACGATTCGATGACAACCTGGACCAGTCGTCTTTCAAGGGGGACTGGGACGAGTTCCGTTTTCATATCCCCGCTCTGTCGGCGGCTTTTGGGGTGGCCTGGCACAAGACACTGGACACGGGCATCAACTTGATACCGGGGAAAGCAGGCTCCAAGGAAGGGCCCCCGGTCTACCAGAAACTGATCAAGATTGCAGCGATGGTCGTTCTGGCGGCCATGCTCCTTTCCGGCGTCCGCTACTTCCTTGGGACCCGGGAATTGCGGGCGAATCAACTGGATCTGGACCAGAAGATCGCCGACCTGGAACCGGCGATCCAGGAGGGACAAGCGGCGGCGGCAGAACGGAACCTCGCCGATACGCGCGCGTCCTTTATGGGTCGCATGGCCGCCGGCGAGGCATGGGAAGAAGCGTTCCGCAGCCTCAGTCTCCTGGTTCCCGACACGGCGGTGTTCGAGACCATAGACATCAGCGGGGGCGACGCCAATTCGATGGTGATCAAGGGCTATTTTCGGGGCGCCTCCGGTCAACCAAGCTCGGATTTCGCGGACTTCTTCGAGCAACTTCAGGGGCTGGAGTACTTCTCTTCGGTGGAAATGCCGGCCCAGCCAAGCGTCAGCTACGAGGACGTACAACCGTCGGAAACGGACGCCGGTCTAGTCCCAACGGTCTTAACCCGTTTAACGTTCGAGGTTCGATGCCTGTTGAAATGAAAGCCCTCAAAGGGATGGACAAGCAAGTCGTGATCTACACGGCCGTCCTTGTTCTGGCGCTCGCCGGCACGGTTGTCATGACGTGGCACCTGGGCGTGCTGCGTGCCGATTTCGCTGTCAACGAAAATACCCTGGCTCAAAAAGAACAGGAAGCATCGGGCATCGCGCTTCCGACCGACCAAGAGCGCGGTCAATGGATGACACAGCAAAACCTGATGGCAAGTCGCCTTCTGGTGGACGCGCAGGTTCCGGTCTTCTTCCAGGACATCTCCAGGCTGTTCAACCTGAACCAACTCTTACGGTTCGACCTGAAATCGCAGGAATATGTCGTCAACGAAGGCGCAGACCTTTCAGACCACGACATGTTGATGCAGGCGGTGGGCATCCGTCGCTACGACGTGATCACGCTTGAATTCAGCGGTCGCTACCGGAATATCTCACAGTTCATACAGGCGGTCGGGCAACTACCCCGCCTTTCTGAATTCGTGACGATTCAGTTGCGACGTAATACGCCGATGGTGGACGTGACGATGACGTTCCGAGTTTACAAGAGCGAGGCGGCCGATTGAACGAAAAGGTCCAACAATACCTGGTGATCTTCGTCGGTGTGATTGTGATCGGAGGCGTGATCTACTTCCAGGTGCGACGGGCACGACCCGCGCCCCCTGTCAGCGCTACGGTGGCTTCAACTGAAACCGTACCCGGGGCGGCGTCACTGCCGCCTGCACTGTCGGAGGCACCTCCACCACCCATCGCCGGGGTACAACTGACTCCGGGACCGGCTCTGGAGGGGATCCAGCTACCGACTGCTGAGACTCTACTGCTGCAAACGGGCGAGTGGGGGCGGGACCCGTTCATAACCTTTGATGAACTTGCGGCCCTTCAGCCAGAACCGATCGTCCTCGAGATCGTCGACATACCGCCGGTTCTACCGCCGACGGAGGAACCCTCGGCGCTTCCCGACTATCGGGTCACCGTGATTGACTCTGGCGTTGATGTTCGCACAACAACCCCGGCTCCCACAACAACTGAACGTCTCTCAAATCGCAACAACCGACGGAGGCATTGCGGGCGCCACAGCCCAGGCCGCACCCCCTCTCGCCGCGCCGGTGCAACAACTTCCGGCGGCACAACTTGAAGTGGAGCCTCAGGTCGGGACCGGGCCATTTACTCTTCAAGTGGCGGACGCGGATTTAAGGGTGATGCTCAGCGCGGTGGCGGCGTCGTTCGGAGTCAACGTCATCATGGATAGAGACATCACGGAAACAGTGAGCCTCAACCTCATCGATGTCACGTTCATTGAGGCGCTCGAAGTGATTCTGGTTCCGCTGGAGCTGGACTATGAACTCGACGGGGATCTGCTCCGGGTGACGCGCCCCCAGATGGAAAGCCGGACCTTCGAGTTTGACTACGTGACTACCCAGCGGACCCTCTCTCGCTCTCTGTCGGCGACTGCCACAACAGGCGGGGGCGGCACGGGAGGCGCGGGTGGCGGGACCGTCACCGGCGGCGGAGGTGGAGGTGGTTCCTCAACGTCCATATCGGGAAGCGAGTCCACGGACCTGCTAAGCGACATCGAGGCCGCGCTGCAACTGCTCAAATCCCCTACCGGATCCGTCGTCTACAATCAGATGGCCGGCCTCATCTTCGCCACGGATTTTCGAAAGAACCTCGACACGATCGCAACCTACCTGGAAATGGTCCAGAACGCCGTCAACAGGCAGGTCGTGATCGAAGCCAGGATCATCGAGGTCAAACTCAACGATGACTTTCAGGCCGGAATCAACTGGTCCGCCGTCGTCGGCAACCTGACCCTCGCTCAATCCTTCGGCGTCTCCGGAAGCGGTTTTACGATGCAGGGCAGCGACGGCAACTACAATGCACTGATACAAGCCCTGAATCAGAGGGGAACCGTCAACGTGCTGTCGAGTCCTACTGTTTCCACGTTGAACAACCAGCCGGCGATCATGAGGGTTGGAACACAGGATGTGTTCTTCACAACAACGACGCAGGTGGACCCGCGAACCGGGACTATCGTCCAGACGGCGACCACGCCGAACACGATCAACGTGGGAGTCGTCCTGGACGTCACACCGCAGATCAGCGGCGACGGCATCATCACGATGAACATCCATCCGACGATTACCGAACGAACAGGACAGGCCACCTCGCCGGACGGCAGTACGGTACCGATCGTCGATGTTCGCGAGTCCGACACGGTCGTCCGGGTGGCCGAGGGCGAAACGATCGTGATCAGTGGTTTAATTTCCGATCGCACGCTCGAAGCGGAGACGAGAGTGCCTGTGCTGGGAAGCCTCCCTCTGATAGGTAACCTGTTCAGAAAAGTGAGCCGGGAAAACCGGAAGACCGACCTGGTCATCCTGCTCACGCCGACGATATTGACAGTGCGATCCGCGGCCGAATTCGCCCGGCAGAGGATCGAGGCGCAGGAAAAGTTAAAGAACTCGACGAACCAGTAGTTTCCCCGAGGTCCATAGCGGGATAGACACCGCCGGCATGCGCCGAGAGCGTTCATGTACGAAGAACATTACGGTCTGGTCGAACCGCCGTTCAGCTTGACGCCCGACCCGAAGTATTTCTATCGCAGCGAAGCGCACACCCGCGCGTTCGAGCTCCTGCAGTATGGAATCCAACGACGCGAAGGCTTCATGATCGTGTACGGCGACATCGGTACGGGGAAAACGACGCTTTGCCGTACCGTGCTCGACACCATCGAGAAGGGCGTCCGGACGGCTCTGCTCCTGAACCCGTTCCTTTCCGAAACCGATCTCATCAAGGCGATCCTGGAAGACTTCGACGTCAAACTCCCTGGGAGGAAGGGCGATCGAGCCGCCCTGAGCAAGCAGGACCTCATTAATGCTCTGAACGACTTCCTGCTGAAGACACTCGAATCGAGTGGACGTGCCGTTGTTCTGATCGACGAGGCCCAGAACATACCTGTGGCCACGCTCGAGCAGATCCGAATCCTGTCGAACCTGGAAACGAACAAAGAAAAACTGCTTCAGATCGTCCTTGTGGGTCAACTCAACCTGCTCGACGTGTTGTCGCAGCCGTCCTTGCGTCAACTCTTTCAACGTGTCTCGATCAAGTGCGAGCTATCGGCGCTTTCCGAGGCCGAGGTCGGTGACTATTTGCGTCACCGCCTTGCGGTGGCGGGCGGGAGCCCGTCAGCTGTCTCCTTTGCGCCGGACGGGACGAAAAACATTTACGATTACTCCGGCGGCGTTCCCCGACTGGTCAACCTGATCGCCGACCGGTCCTTGCTTGCGGGAATGGCGCTGGGCGCGACCACCTTGGATTCGAGCGTCACCAATCAGGCCATCGGCAACCTGCAGTTGAAGAAACACAGACCGGTTTCAGCCGGTTTGTGGGGCAAGATCCGTGCCGCTGCTGATTTCAAGACAGCGGCGCTTGTGGTCGGACTGTCGATTTTTCTGGCGATTGTGTTCGTTGCACTGATAAACGGGTTTGGTGGGAGTTAACTGGACTCGGCTAGAAGTTTCGAACGCAAAGACGCAAAGACGCAGAGACGCAAAGGTCGCAAAAGAGTAGGTCAGAAGATGTCCCTCATTCTCGACGCACTACGAAAAGCCAAGAGTCTTGCCGGAGGATCGGCGCCCCCGAAGGCGCCGGCTTATCTGAAGAGTTTCGGCTTCACCGAACAGGCGCCCCAGAACAAGGTCAAGAAGATCCTGGTGACGTACGTTTTGCCTGTCGTGGTTCTGGAATCTATCATTGCGGCCGGCGTTGTTTATTGGATCAGTCGAACGGCATCGTCTCCAATGCAACAACAGGTGGCTCTGCTCGATGCCGAGGGCGGGCTGCCTGCCGAACTCGTATTCGACGATCCGGTTACAGAAAGCGACGACCCTCTGGCAGGAGAGTCTGAAGCCCCCGGCGAAGACGGCACCGGGTCCGGGGAAGAAGTTGAGGCTGAATCCACCGAAGCACCCGCCGAGGCGACGGTCACCGGTGAGGTAACGGACCCGGCGATAGAGCTGGAACCCGAGACGGCACCGCCCCCGGAAGTGCCCGTCCCGGAGCCGCCCAGGTTCGAACCGGAACCCGCACCTGAAGAGGCGGTAACGGAGAACACACTCCCGGATGAACCCGCAGTCGAGGCCGAGGCCGATCCTGTCGAGGATCTGCTCCCTGCGACGGAAGGGGAAAATGAGGAGACCTTACCTCCCGAAAGCACGACGACCGATCAGCCGCCGGCGCCGGGCGGCGTGCAGATCGGACCTTCAGATGCAGATTCGTTCCGTCTGGCGGTCTTCTACCAACAGCAAGGGGATTTCCCTAAAGCGATCGAGTCCTACCAGCAGATACTGAACGACAACCCGTTGAATGCGGTGGTTCACAACAACGTCGGGTTGATTCACCACGACTTGTCCAACCACGAAGAAGCCATCAAATCATACCGAAACGCCATCCTTGTCAACGAGACCTACGACGTGGCGCATAACAATCTGGGCATCACGCTGATGGCAGAGGAACGAAACGCGGAAGCTACCGGAGAGTTTAGACGCGCTCTGGAACTGAACTCTCAGAACACCTCTGCGATGACCAACCTGGGCAATCTGAGCAAGAACGCCGGAAAACTGGAGGAAGCGAAGTTTCAATACCTGCGCGCTCTTCAGATCGACCCCGCGTTGGTAGAGGCACACTACAACCTGGCCTGGATTTTCGAAGAGCAGGGAGAGAAGGGAAGCGCAGTCCAACATCTCCAGCGTTTCCTTGAGCTTGGCTCGGGGCAGTACCCCGACCTGGTGATCGAGGTCGAGAGGAAGATCCAGGAATTGTCCCGGAAGGAGCCTTGAACTTCCTGTTCCCGATCCTGCTGGCCGGGGCAGGCGCGATCGGCGGCTGGATCGCTTACCGAATCGTCGACCATTGCTCCCAACAACAGTTCGCCTTCGAACAACACTTCGCCCTCGGAACGTCCGCACTCTTCCTGCTCTGTCTGGCATTAAAATTCG
This sequence comes from Terriglobia bacterium, assembly GCA_965247425.1. Lineage (GTDB taxonomy): Bacteria > Acidobacteriota > Terriglobia > 20CM-2-55-15 > 20CM-2-55-15 > CAZOZZ01. Next base: position 4,768,468 of record OZ252023.1, on the reverse strand, counting down.
GAGTCCTTCCCCTCTTGTTGTTCATCTATGGCACCCTCGGAACAGTTCTCATCGCTGTTGCGCTATTCGACTTCCGCACGCAGGAAATCCCTCTCTGGGTAACGGTCCCGGGAACGATCGCCGGGCCGATTCTAGCAGCATATGCCCTGCCCATTGGACTGGCGAGTTCAGTAGTCGGACTCTTGTTCGGCGGTGGGGTCCTGATCGCTACGACGTTGGTTGAAGCCGCCCGCAAGAAAGAAGTGGGAGGCGGCGACTGGAAGTATGCGGCAATGATCGGATCCTTTGTGGGCTGGCCGGGAATCCTCACGGCTCTGGTATTCTCAGGCGTTTTAGGGGTCGCCGCGGCTCTGCTATTGAAAGCCCGGGGCATCGACTCCGGACCTCAAGCTCTCGGCCCTTGGCTCAGCGCCGGTGCATTAGCCAGCATTCTGCTGGGCTGAGCGACGGGATGCTTACCACCCAAAAGTTGTGGAAGACCTTGCGGGAAGGGGTCCTCGCGCGGCAAACTGTCATACCCACGGGCTGATGGCGGGAGCCTAGCCCGGATGGATCACCAATCGGAGAATCGATCAGTGTTCGGATACGAGAAGCGATTTGCGGCGAGACTTGGAGCTGAGAGTGAGCGAGCCGTGGACATTGGCGGATTTTGAGCCTGTGACACGGCGACATTTGGCGGGAGATCGGCATGAATGGGCGAGTGCAGGCAGGCCTCGCCGGGAGGCAGATGAGAGGCGCTGTTTTTCGGATCTGAAGGTTCGGTGTCGTCAGCAACGAAGCGGAATTGATTGCAGGTTTCTCACTATGAGAGCAAAGACGTCGGCATAGGGATAGGCCTCCGACATCGAGATCCAGACGTTGCGGACCGTGAGGCGGATACGCGCACCGATCTTAAGAAGCTTCAGACGGATGGTTCCGCATTGGGCATGGGCCATCGCGGTATCTTTGAGACCGAGACGACGCAACGCCTGCATAAGCATGTAGGCGGCTGAGGACAGATACAGTCGGAGCTGATTGGCGCGCATGGTTCCCGCACTGGTGCGGTCGGCAAATAGATCCAGTTGCTGTTCTTTGATCCGGTTCTCCATGTCGCCGCGTGCGCAATAGAAATCTTCGTAGAGCGCTTGGGCTCCGAGTCGTTCCGGTGGCAGTGAGGTCACCACGAATCGGGGATTGGCGCCCTTGGCCAGGAACTCGGCTTTGCCAACAACGCGACGAGTGCGGCTCCAGCTCTTTCGAGTCCGGTACAGGAAATCCTTAAACACTCGTGCCGATTTCCCAGTGGTCTGAAACTCCGCTTCAGCCTGAATCATCTGGTCAGCGATCTCTCGCTTGAGGCGGTCGTTCTTGGCCAACCCCATCACATAATCGACCTGGTGGGTTTCACACCAGTCCAGTAATGCATCCCGGCAGAATCCGGAATCGGCCCGAATGATGATCGACACGTCCGGCCAGCTCTGACGGATCTGGCCGACGATACGTTCCAATTCATCGACTGATCCTGCCGCCCCATCGATATTGGACGGGCGCAGCCGAGCGCACAACAGATGCTCTCCACAGAAGATGTACAAGGGCAGATAGCAGTAGTTGCGGTAGTAGCCGTGAAAGAACCGGCCTTCCTGTTGACCATGGATCGGATCATCGGTCGCGTCCAGATCCAGAACGATCTCTTCGGGCGCCGTGTTGTTATGGGCTGCCACAAACGCATCGACCATCCAACGATCGATCTTGTCCCCATCCATAGCGATCTTCTTGTACCGCTCCTGGTCGCCGACTTCGGCGCCGGTCAACTCCAATCGGTTTAGCGTGCTCTTGCCCGCCAACGCCTTTCCCCAGTCGCCGGCCTGTCGTCGATTCGTTCCCAGCGGATCCGCTTTGTCCACCGCCAACGCAAGCATCGGGTCGGTCCGTAACTGATCGTGATCGTTCAGGTCTTCATATCCCAGGCACAGCCCGTAGACCCGCTGTCCCAACAGCTCCTTCACGGTGTGTTCGATCAACCGTTGGTCGCGATGATCGCTAAAACACCCCGCCAATCCATCGATCAAACCGGTCCGCTTTTCGACTTCACGCAGCAGCAGAACTCCAGCGTCAGACGTGATCTTGCCGCCGTCGAAACGCGCCTTCATTTTTCGTTGAAGAAGTCCGTGAAATTCGAACGTGGTTTGTTTACACTCTGTACTCATAAGGGCCGCCTCCGTTTGGTTTCTGAACCGTTCTCGACAAACGATTTATGCCAAACAGGGCGGCCTTTTCTGGTCCTTTCGGTGATTTATGCGGGCTAGGCTAGTTCACTAACTCGATGGCGTCGGCTCCGGCACCGGTGGCGACGGTTTTGAGAATCTCGAGCGTGACCGGGTCGACCTGGGAGATCGTGCCGGCACGGAGGTCGGTGATGAACATCAATTTGCCGTCCGGGGTGAAGTTCATTCCGACACAGACTCCTGCGACCGGAATCTTGCCGGTGATCTCGCGGGTGGCTCGATCCATGCGGAGGACGCCGGCGCCGTCACGGCGCGATGCGATGAAGATGGTCTCTCCGTCGGGTGTGTAGCGGATGCGGATCGGGGCGCCCTGGTCGGGAAGCTGGATCGTATCGAGGACTTCGTTGGTGGCTGCGTCGATCAGGGTGAGGGTATCGTCGGCCTGATTCCCGACGAGAATTTCTTCCCCGTCCGGGGAGATCGCCAGGTCCTCGGGGGATCCGCCGACCGGAACCGTCGCGATAACCGTCAGGTTTTCCACTTGGATAACCGACACCGTTCCATCCGCCATGTTGCCGGTATAGATCCGGCTGTCGTCCGGCAAAGCGTGCAGCATGTGAGGCGACCCCCCGACTTCAATGCTGGCAATCCTGCGGCGGCCGTCGACGTCGAACACGTGGACCTCGTTCTCGCCAGTGACGAACAAGATCTTACCGCGGCGAGTCAGTACCAGTCCGTGTGGCGCTCCAGGCGATGGGATTCGGGTGACCTCTCGATTCGTCCGAATGGCTATCAGGGAAAGTGTGTCTTCCTGCCGATTGCCGGCAAAGGCGATGCCCGTTTCGACGTGGACGGCGATTTCGTGGGGGTTCAATCCCGTCCGGATGGTGTTGAGAATCTCGAGACTATACGCATCAACAACGGTTATGGTATTGGCCGTCTGATTGGCCACGTACAGCCGCAGTTCCGGTTCCTGAGCATGGGAACCGATCGCGCCAAAACCCAGGAAAAGGACCGTCCAGACAACTCGCATATTCCACCTCTTGCTGTTGGAGCCTGTGGTGAGAACTTGCTCCTGCTTAAGCATCGGCCCGTCGCAAGACCTCCAGAGGCTTCTGGTTCAGAATGTTATAGCTTGCGGCCCAACCGGTGATGATTGCAAGCAAAGCCGTCAGGAGGACCGCGCCAATCAGCGGAAGCCAGTCGATCGTATATGTGCCATCCATCAACTGGTGGACGACTATCGCAGTGAACGCGGCCGCCAGGACGCTACCGATCAGACCGGCCGAGAGGCCGAGGATCAGAAACTCTATCGAGAAGACGCCAACAATCCGGGCGCGGGTCCCCCCGACGGTCTTCATGATGGCCACTTCCCGGATCCGACGGTAGCGGGTGCCCGCGATACTGGAAGCAAGAATGATGACCCCGCCGAGAATCGCGAAGCCGGCCACGAAACGCACGGTCAGGCTGATGCGCCCGACCATCTCCTGAACGATGTCGAGGATGTCGGCTGCATTGATGACCGTGACTGAGGGATATTGTTCGAACACCGCGCGCTGAAGAGCGCCGACCTCGTCCTTGTCGACCCGAATGGCTCCGTAATAGATGCCCGGAAAATCGTCCAGCGTTCCTGGCGTCAGGATGAACTGGTTGTTTGCTCCCGCCCGAGTGCCATCGGTTCGACGAACGTTCGAAACCACGGCCGAAGTAATTTTTCCTCCGACATTCCATTCCACCGTGTCGCCGGGATGCAGGCGCAGGACACCTGCGGCGTTCTCCTCGACGGACACCAGTCTCTCGGTCGTTCCCGGCTCCCACCACTCACCCTCCAGGATCTCGGTGGCGGCGGGAGGCTCGTCCGACCAGGTGAGGGCGAACTGGACGCGAAGGTAACGACGCTGCCCTTCGACCAGGTTCATTTCTTCAATCGGCACATCGTTGACACGGGACAACATGCCGGACACCGCTGGCGAGGGGGCGTTCGCCTCGATCACGCCATCCTGAGTGGCCAGCAGATCCCAGAGCCCGTCCTTCTCACGATCGGTGATGTTTATCATGTAGACGTTCGGCATATCCGGAGGCGCACTCGTTCGCAGTTGTTCCACCAGCGAGGTCTGAAGTAGCTGGACCGAAAGGGTAAACATCACACCTATGCCGATCGACATCAGGACAGCGACGACGTGAGTGCCCGGCCTGTACAGGTTGGCGACGCCGTGCCGAACCGAAGGGTGCCAACTGCGGGAGAAGCGGCCCACAACACGCCGCATCAAGATCATCAACCCCTTAGCAACGGCGGCCAGCAGCAACGCGCTCGCCACCAGGCCGCCGGCAAAGATCGATCCCACGTAGAGTGACGAACCAATCCAGGCCGCCATGGCCCACAGCCCCAGGGCAATGACCCCGAAAGCCGCATACGGGCGCAGGTCGCGAACCCGGACGTGTGACTCATTCATGTCCCTTCGAAATATCAACGCCGGTCGGATGCGTGAAATCGACAAGAGAGGGGGAATCGTGAACAACAAAGCGGTCAGCAATCCCGCAAACACACCCTGGAGGATCGGAGCCCACGATATGATCAAATGGATATCGACATCGAAATAGTCGGCAAGGAAATAGGGGAACACGATCTGGGCCCCGAAACCCAACACAACACCGATCGCACTTCCGGCCAGGCCGAGTAGAAGAGCTTGTGCCACATAGATACGCATGACCTGCCGGGAGCGTCCCCCCAGGCACTTGATCATCGCGATGGAATCCATTTTCTGCTGAAGATGGCTCTCAATCGAGGTCGCGACTCCGAGACCTCCGACGATCAACGCGATGAGGCTGACCAGGCTCAGAAACGTCGTCGCTCTGCCGATCCCACGGGATAGCGTCCGGTTTTGCTGGGTAAAGTCGGAGACACGGGCGCGCCGCCCAAAAACCGCCTGGATCGACTCTCGTGTCGCGTCCAGATCGGTCTGTTCGGGGAGGCGGAGCAGGAGACGCTGGGTTGCACGGCTACCGGGAACGTTCAACCCGGCTGCATCGTAGCCTGCAGGCGTCATAAGGACGCGGGGGCCCAGCGTGAAGCCGGTCGTCATGCGGTCGGGTTCCTTGACCGCTACAGCGGCAATCCGGAACTCGCCCGCACTGACCTTGATCGTGTCACCGACCCCGACGTCCAGACGCATCAGCAGATCTTCGGAGACAACGACCGCATCATCGGTCAAGATCGGATTCGGGGGTTCGAACTCGAGCGCACCGTAGTAGGGGTACTCCGATAGATCCGCGGATTTGATCGAGCTCAGCAGAGGCTGAGGATGAGAATTCGACGACGACATCGAGACAGTCTCGGTGACACGGGTGAAGTCGATCCCCCTTTCTTTTAGACTCTCTAGAAAGGCCAGTTCCTCGTCGGTCGGATCGACCGAGAGCCGGATCACCAGGTCCGCCCCCGTCAGGGTTCTCGCCTCGGCGAGCAACGTGAAACGGACCGACTCGTTGAAGCCCTTGACGCCTGTAAGCGCACCCACCCCCATCGCGATCGCCAGGATCGCCCACAGGAAGCGCCCCTTCGATGCTCGGGCTTCGCGCCAGGCCATTCTGAAAGCAAATTTCATAGGTAGTGGTCAGTGGTCAGTATAAGATCAGCGAAATCGGCGCCCGGTCCATTCTGGAACTGACCACTACGTAACATCCTCAACAATTTGTCCATCTCGCAGGACAATGCGCCGATCCGCATGGGATGCGAGTTCCTGGTCATGCGTCACGAGGACGAGCGTCGTGTCCTGCTCCTTGTTCAGCTTCAACAGCAGTTCCAGAACGTGTCCGCCATTGGCACTGTCGAGGTTGCCTGTCGGCTCGTCGGCAAGCAGGATCGAGGGCTGCATCATGAAAGCCCGTGCGATCGCGACCCTTTGTTGCTCGCCTCCTGAAAGCTGGGAGGGGTAGTGATCGTGACGTTCGAGCAGACCCACACTGTCAAGCAGGTGTTCGGCTCGACCGATCGCCCCGTTCACACGGTCACCCAGCATTTCGGCCGGTAGCAGGACATTTTCCATCGCTGTCAACGTCGGTATCAATTGGTAAGCCTGAAAGACAAAACCGATCTTTCGTCCACGCATCGTCGCCAATTCATCCTCGCTCAGCCCGGTAATTTCGATTCCGTCCAGTAGGACGGTCCCAGAGGTCGGCCAGTCCAGTCCGGCAAGCATTCCAAGCAACGTGCTCTTTCCGCTGCCCGACGGGCCCATGATGGCCACAACCTGGACCCGAGGAATTTCGAAGCTGATATCACGAAGAATTAGAACGCGATGTGTCCCGGTATCTATTGTCTTGACGAGGTTGTTAACGACAATCATTTTATGCAGATTACTTTACGCAGATTACGCAGATTGAACGGATTACGCAGATGAAAGGAGTTCGAAGGATTCCCATCTGCGTAATCCGCGTAAAGGTATCGTACACTATTCAGGCTTTCCGTAGTCCCGCCAACAGGGAGCGGATTTCAACACAATATGTTGACGAACAGAACAGTCCTTACGTTACCGTGCCTGATCGGTTTGGTGATCCTGTTGGCGTCTTGTGCGACGGAATCTGAAACGGCGGCCTCCCAGCCCCGCGGCCCGGCTCCAACTCGAAGCATCACCGCCGTCCGAGATCCGGGCCTGCCGGTTATCCTGGCTTTCGGAGACAGTTTGACGGCCGGACACATGGTTGACGCCCGAGTCTCTTACCCGGCGCAACTGCAAGACGAACTCGACCGCCTGGGATATCATTACCGCGTCGTCAACCAGGGAGTCAGCGGTGAGACCACGAGCGGAGGTCTGGCGCGGCTTGGCGGTGCGCTGACGCTCGACCCCGAACTGGTCATTCTGGAGCTCGGGGCAAATGACGGGCTGCGGGGAATACCGATCGAGGTCGCCAGAAAGAACCTCGCAACGATGATCGAAGCTTTCAAGGAAAGGGAAACGATGGTGGTACTGGCGGGTTTGACCCTGCCCCGCAACTACGGCCCGGACTACATCCGGGAATTTGAGGCGATGTTCACCGAGCTTGCGGAACAGTACGAAACCGCTCTCATCCCATTTTTCCTCGAAGGTGTAGCCGGTGATCGAGAACTCAACCAGGCCGACGGAATCCACCCGACCGGCGAGGGTTATGCGATCGTCGTCGACAACGTTCTCGAAACGATAGAAACGTATTTGAAAAAATAGTTGGGAAGTGGTCAGTGGTCAGAACCCGGATCCGCAGGTTGGCGACTACTGGGCACGATTGATATCGGAGGAACATCATGTGCCCCTCACGTTGTGTATTCATTGGTTTCCTGCTGCTCGCCATCAGCACGCCGGTCCATGCTCAAGATGGACCGAGCCTTGCTCAAGTCAAGAGTGACACGACACAAAGGGTCGAGGAGATGCGTGATTTCACGCAGCAGACCCTCGACATGATCTTCAGCTTCGGTGAACTGGGCTTTCAGGAAATCGAAACCTCGGCCTACATCACCGGCATTCTTGAGGCCAATGGATTCGAGGTGGAACGCGGAATCTCCGGGATGCCCACGGCATGGATGGCGACGTGGGGCTCCGGGGAGCCGGTGATCGCCCTGGGTAGTGACATCGACGGCATCCCAAAGACATCTCAAAAGCCGGGAGTGGCATACCATGACCCCGTTATCGAGGGGGCGCCCGGACATGGAGAAGGGCACAATTCCGGCCAGGCCGTTAACGTTACGGCAGCGATCGCCGTGAAGGAAATCATGGAGCGGGAAGGCATCTCGGGCACGCTGAAACTCTGGCCCGGTGTCGCGGAGGAACAGCTCGGCTCGAAGGCATACTTTGTCAGGGATGGGTTCTTCGAAGATGTCGACATCGTCCTGTTCTCCCACGTAAGCAACAACTTGTCGGTTTCTTACGGACCCACCGCGGGCAGCGGCCTGGTATCGATTGAATTCACTTTTCATGGTGAGGCAGCTCACGGCGCAGGGGCTCCGTGGAGAGGTCGCAGCGCATTGGATGCGGTCGAGCTGATGAACGTGGGCTGGAACTACAGACGTGAACACCTGCGCCTCCAGCAACGGTCTCACTACGTCATCTCGAACGGCGGAGATCAGCCCAATGTCGTACCTTCGGAAGCTTCAGTCTGGTACTTCTTCCGGGAAATAGATTATCCCCACATCGCCGATATGCTCGAGGCAGGACAGACCATGGCGGAAGCCGCCGCGATGATGACGAACACGGAGATGGATTATCGCATTCTCGGATCCGCCTGGCCCGGCCATTTCAACAAGACGGTCGCCGAAACGATGTATGAAAACATTCGCGCGGTGGGATTGCCCGAATGGAGCGACGACGACCAGACGCTGGCCCGGTCTCTTCAGATTGAACTGGGCAACGAGGATGCGGAAGGTCTGGCGACCGAGATCCAGCCCCTGCCCGAACCGATCGAGGAACCCCGTGGCGGCGGGTCCGACGACATCGGAGACATCTCCTGGAATGTCCCTACGGTCACTTTGCGCTTCCCGTCCAACATTCCGGGCTTACCGGGACACCACTGGGCGAATGCCGTCGCCATGGCCACCCCGATCGCACACAAGGGCGCAACGGCGGGGGCAAAGGTTCAGGCCATGACAATCCTGGACTTCATGCTCAGCTCCGACCTCAGAGACAGCGCGTGGGAGTATTTCCGGGAGGTGCAGGGCAAGGACACAACGTATACGCCATTCATCAGTGACACCGACACCCCCGCCGTCCACCTGAACAAGGAAATCATGGATCGGTACCGATCCCGGATGAAGGAGTACTACTTCGATCCGACCCGATTCAAGACCTATCTGGAACAACTGGGGATCACGTACCCGACCGTGAAGAACTAGCCCGCTCTATCCGATGGAGTGCGAACGGGACTTTCGACCGAGAGACGCAAAGACGCAGAAGTTCTGGGGGGGGTAGGGCTCGGGTTCATTCAGCGGCCCCAGAAGGCGAGAAACAAGACAAATTGCCTCTTTGCGTCTCTGCGCCTCTCGGTCAAGTCTCGTTCCCCGTCTGCTGCGAGTTTTCAACAGGCCGTAATCCGTTGTAAGATTCCAGTTTCGAGGCAAAGGTTTCTTTGAACACAAAACCACGCAAAGCGGCATTTTACGACTTGGATGGGACACTGTTGTCGTGCAATCTCGTCACGACCTACGGGTACTACGCGCGTAACGATCGGTCAATTTTGAAGTCGTTGTATCAGTTCGCGAAGCTTCTGGTCAGCGTTCCCGTTTTCCTCGGACTGGATCTCTACTCCCGCACTGTCTTTAACGTTTTCTTCTTCAAGGCTTATCGGGGCATGCACAGGGACAGGCTCATCGGGTTGGCCGACGACCTGTTTGAGGTCACGTTGAAACCTTCCATCTACGCCAAGTCCGAAGCGCTCGTTCAGCAGACCCGGGATCAGGGTTATCGCAACGTTCTGGTGACGGGCGCGCTGGACTTCACCGTCCGTCCGATCGCGCTCCACTTTGGTTTCGATGAGATCATCTGTAACCGGCTCGAGTTCAAGAACCACGTCGCGACGGGGAGGGTTCTGAATCCCCTGGTCGCGGAGAACCAGAAAGCAACCATCATCGAGGCGTTCGCAGCGGAACACGGGTTGGATCTGGCCTTGTCCTGTGCTTTTTCAGATAGCACCTCCGACATCCCGATGCTGGCAGTGACCGGACATCCGGTGGCCACGAACCCGACCAGTCGATTGAAACGATTCGCAAAACAGAAACAGTGGCCGATCATCTCGCTGAGAGAAACGAAAGGCGACAAGAACTCCAGTCACTTCCCACCATTCCTTCGGACCGAAATGGAAGCGGCGAAGACACTCTGATGACCAGACCCCACCGACACGAACCTCGACGAGCCGGCGGCGATTCGGTCGTATACCTGGAAGGAAACTCAAGGCCCCGGGCTCTTTTCTCGGGCGAGGACCTGATCGAGGTCAAGCTCCCGGCAGGAACCCGCGTCATTTATTCCCCCGACCCTATTCCGGGTTTGAAGGATCGGAAGGGCGCCATCCGGAATGCCATCGAGAATCCGGAGAACATGGAACCTCTGTCGGGGCTGCTCTCGCCAGGTATGAAGGTGACCATCGCGATCGACGACATCTCGCTTCCACTGCCGATCATGCGACTCCCGGACATACGGCAGTCGGTCCTGGAGATAGTTCTGGAGAAGCTCGCGGCCGAGGGTGTGGACGACATCCACATCATCGTCGCGACCTCGTTTCACCGCCGGCTGACCGAAGGTGAAATGAAGCGGTGCGTCGGGAGCGCGATCTTCCGGGAATACTATCCGGACCGCTATTACAACCACGATGGAGAGGACCCCGACGGGATGGTCGAGCTGGAGCAGACCGAACACGGTGAAAGAGTGCGGATCAACCGTCGGGCGGCCGAATCTGATCTTCTGATCTACGTGAACATCAACCTGGTGCCGATGGACGGGGGGCACAAGTCCGTCGGAGTCGGACTATGCGACTACCCCACTCTTCAGGCGCACCACACGCCTCAGGCCATCCTGAAATCGAATTCCTACATGGACCCGAAAAAATCCGGGCTGTCCCATTCCTGTGACCGCATCGGCCGCGTCATCGACAAACACCTGAAGGTCTTCCACATCGAAACCGCGATGAACAATCGCATGTTCGACCGGATGTCCGCTTTTCTCGGCCGAAACGAAGACGGATGGTCGGGGCTGGACCGCGCGAAGTTCAAGGCGGCGAAGCTTGGCCTGTCGAAGATGTCGACCTCGATGAAACGGAAACTTTTTTTCAACATTCCCGCGCCCTACGAAATGATTGGCGTGCACGCGGGCGAAACCGAGGCGACACACGACAAGATCCTTCCGTATTGCTTCGATCAATACTGCGTCCCCATCGAAGGACAATCCGACGTCCTGATTACAGGCATCACGTTCGTGTCGCCATACAACGTCAACTCGATCATGAACCCGTTGCTGGTCCAGGTCATGGCGACCGGCTACTTCTTCAATTTCTACCGGAACATGCCTGTCGTGAAAAAGAACGGCGTGATGATCCTGACGCATCCGTGTTATGACGAGTTCGATCCAAAGTTCCATCCGTCCTACATCGAATTTTTCAACCGTATCCTGACCGAGACGAGGGATTCATTCGTGATGCAGGAAAAATACGAAGAAGAATTCGCAAAGAACCCCGAATACATCAAGATGTACAGGGAAGGCCACGCCTACCACGGGGTCCATCCATTCTACATGTGGTACTGGGGAGAGAACGGACGCGCGCACCTGGGCAAAGTGATTGTCGTGGGCGCCGACAACAGGCGCGTTCCGTCGATTCTTGGGTGGGAGATGGCATCGTCGATGGAAGAAGCTCTGGAGATGGCCCAGTCCCACGTAGGAAGGCCCCCCAGCATCAGCTTGATGCACTTTCCTCCAATCCTGATGGCGGACGTGTCCGGTACGCCGGAAACCGTGGGTGCCGGCAACCTGACGGGTGTAGGAGCCGCGACACCATGATGCATTTCAACTCCTGGCAGTTTGATCCCGTTGCCGGAGAGTACCGGCCCGTCGGAGACGCCACCGAGGAGGGAACCGGCGAAATATCGGCGATCGATCAGTTTCACAGCAAGACCATCCTCCTGCTGGGCGCGACGGGGTTTGTCGGTAAGGTCCTGCTGGCTCTCGTCCTGGACCGGTTTCCCGAACTGAAGCATCTGGTGATTCAAGTCCGCCCGAAAAAGAACCTTTCCGGAGAGCAGCGCTTTTATTCAGAGATTCTCCAATCCGCGCCACTCGGTCCGACCGTCGACCGCATCGGCGTGGAATCGATACGGAAGAAGGTGTCGATCGTCGAGGGCGACCTGAGCCTTCCGATGTGCGGCATCGCAGCCGAGCAGCTCGCCCGGCTGACAGGTCAGGTGGACGTGGTCATCAATTCGGCCGGCCTGGTGGAGTTCAATCCTCCGCTGAACGATTCCTTGATAACCAACGTCTATGGCATCCGCAATCTGATCGAGCTCGTGCGACTCTTCGACGCCCGGTTGGTTCATATATCCACATGCTACGTGGCAGGAAAAGTGAGTGGACGCATTTCCGAAGACACTGCGATAGCGGGCTACTATCCCGCACAGAAGAAAGCCGACGACAAGGGGTTCAACGTCGACGAGGAACTGGAGTGGTGCGAAAAGTTCGTCAATGAGACACCGGACCGCGAAGCCCAGCGTGACGGCGGGATGAAGCGGGCTGATTCCTGGGGTTGGATCAACACCTACACGTATACGAAGAGTATGGGTGAGCAGTTGATCGCCAGGACCCCCGGTTTGAAGTACTGCATCGTACGGCCCGCGATCGTCGAAACTTCGCTTGAATTCCCTTTCCCCGGATGGAACGAAGGGATGACGACGTCGGCACCGCTGGTCCTGATGGGCGGAGAGGGCGTCAAAAGCTGGCCCGTCAGGAAGGACGGTCCGCTCGAGATAATACCCGTCGACTTGATCGCCAACGGAATCCTCATCGCTACCGCCGCCGTCCTGGCCGACCGGGGCGAGAAAATCTATCATCTGGCTACCGCGGCCGACAACCCGGTGATGCTCCCCCGTCTGGTCGGATTTCTGGGAACGAATGCCCGCTTCAAACACAAGCATAAGAAGGACGGAAACAAGCTGGCCAACCTGTTGAAGACCTATTTGGAGGCGGAGGTCGTCAGCGTCGATCAGTTGGATGCCAGCCGAAAGCGTCTGAGTTGGGGACTGGACCTGATCCAGGCCACGTTCAACTTTCTGAAGGTGGTGCTGGGAACGAAGACGATGCACCCTTACCTGCGAAGCTTGCGGGTCACTCGGAGACAGATCCGGAAGCAGGAGCAGACGCTGGACATGTTTCTTCCGTTCATGATCCACAACACCTTCATATTCGAAACCGATCACATCCGGCGGGCTTACCTCAGCCTGACTCCCGAGGACCGCAGGCGTTTGAAATGGACACCTGAAAAAATCGATTGGGCGGACTACTGGGTGAACATCCACACAAAGGGCATCGAGCGCTGGATTCGGCCGATGTTCACCAAGCAGACCCGCTCCACGCCACCGTCCGAGGTCCCCACGTCGGTATCATGAGAAAGATCCTGATCACCGGTGCCACAGGATTCCTGGGCACCCACGTGGTCAACCTGCTCCTTGAAAAACCACTCGAAGAAGTCCCGGAAGGTTCGGTCCGGCTGCTCTGTCGCAAAGAAAATCCCTGGGAAGGAAACGCCAGGGTGGAGACGGCCCGGGGAGACGTGCTCGATCGTGCATCAGTGGAGAAGGCCATCGACGGAGTTGAGGCGATCATCCATCTGGCGGGACTGGTGACGCGGGATCCCAAAACCGCGTCGCGGATGTTCGAAACCCACATCGATGGGACGCGAAACATGTGCGAAGCGGCGGTGCAGGCTGGCAGTCCAACGCTGATCATTGCTTCATCGTCGGGCACAATCGCGGCCAGCCGCGAACCGGTGACTCACACGGAAAGTTCCGCCTACGCAATCGAAGTTGCGGGCCACTGGCCGTATTACCTGAGCAAGATTTATCAGGAAAAGACCGCACTGTCGTACCACAGGAAAGAAGGGCTTCCGGTCGTGACCCTGAACCCCACCCTGTTGCTCGGGCCCGGAGACCTTCGTTTTTCTTCAACCAACGACGTCCGGATGTTCCTGAACCGACAAATCACGAACATTCCCGGAGGAGGTCTGAACTTCGTCGATGTCAGAGACGCGGCTGCCTGCTTCATCTCCGCCATTCGAAACGGTCGACCCGGTCGACGGTACCTGGTGGGCGGTCACAACATGACGATCCGGGAGTTCTTCTTCCTGATCCAGTGGATATCGGGTGTCCGCGCCCCCCTGCTGTCGCTGTCTGAGAATTGGTCGCGACGCGGCGCGAAGGTTCTGCGACGCGGCATGGAATTGATCGGGCGAACGTTCCCTCTCGATGACAGAACGATCGAGATGGCATACCGTTTCTGGTACGTCGACAACAAGCTCGCCTGCGACGAACTGGGACTGGACCCACGTCCGGCCGAGCAGACCGTCCGCGACACGGTCGGTTTCCTTGAACGCAACAAGTCACGGGGCCTCGCTTCGTAGCGGTTCGAACCTATGACGTACGACCCCGGGTCCGTCGCAGCGATCGTCAACCCCCAATCCGCCGGCGGTAAGACTGGGCGCACCTGGAGTGGGACAAGAGAACGCCTCGAAAAAGCCTGCGGGAGCGTCTCAACCTTTGAAACCCGATCTTCGGGACACGCCATCAACCTGACGGCGGAAGCGATCCGTCTGGGCCACAGGACGATCATCGCCGTCGGTGGCGACGGAACAATAAACGAAGTCGTAAACGGCCTCTTCTCCGAAGGTCGGCTAATCGAGCCTGGCGCCACGATCGGCTTGATCCCCCAGGGAACAGGCTCGGACTTTCGACGCACGCTCAAGATCCCTCAGGATGAGGCAGGCGCCATCGGGACGATCCTCGGTGGCCACACGATCGATCTCGACGTCATGAAGGTGACCTATCGCCGACCCGACGGAAGTAACGGAACACGCTATGCGGCCAACCTGACGAGTTTCGGAATGGGCGGTGCCGTTGCGACCAGGGTCAATCGTTCCTCGAAATCCCTGGGCGGAACCGTGGCATTCCTGACCGCAACAGCGATGGCGACCCTCGGGTTCCGAGGCAACACGGTGACGCTTACGACCGATACGGACGAGTTCAAGAATGTTCTCATTACGAACGTCGCGATCGGTAACGGCCAGTACCACGGCGCCGGCATGCTGGTTTGTCCAAGAGCCGTGATCGATGACGGCCTTCTGGACATAACGATCGTCGACAAAATGTCTGTCTGGGAACTGACGCGAAATATTGCAATGCTGTACGACGGCGACATCTACAATCACCCCAAGGTCCACTACCGTCAGACTAGAAAACTCGTCGCCACATCGAGAGAACCGACCCTGATCGAAATCGACGGCGAACCACTCGGCACCCTCCCCCTTGAGGCCACGATAATCCCCGGCGCCCTCCGCATGCTCGTCCCATAGGAATCTTCACCGCAGAGGCGCAGAGAAGAAATTGAAATTATTTGTTTTGCTCCTCCTTCTCTGCGTCTCTGCGCCTCTGCGGTTAAAACTGCCTAGCCCGGATGGATCACCAATCGGAGAATCGATCGGTGTTCGGATACGAGAAGCGATTTGCGGCGAGACTTGGAGCTGAGAGTGAGCGAGCCGTGGACATTGGCGGATTTTGAGCCTGTGACACGGCGACATTTGGCGGGAGATCGGCATGAATGGGCGAGTGCAGGCAGGCCTCGCCGGGAGGCAGATGAGAGGCGCTGTTTTTCGGATCTGAAGGTTCGGTGTCGTCAGCAACGAAGCGGAATTGATTGCAGGTTTCTCACTATGAGAGCAAAGACGTCGGCATAGGGATAGGCCTCCGACATCGAGATCCAGACGTTGCGGACCGTGAGGCGGATACGCGCACCGATCTTAAGAAGCTTCAGACGGATGGTTCCGCATTGGGCATGGGCCATCGCGGTATCTTTGAGACCGAGACGACGCAACGCCTGCATAAGCATGTAGGCGGCTGAGGACAGATACAGTCGGAGCTGATTGGCGCGCATGGTTCCCGCACTGGTGCGGTCGGCAAATAGATCCAGTTGCTGTTCTTTGATCCGGTTCTCCATGTCGCCGCGTGCGCAATAGAAATCTTCGTAGAGCGCTTGGGCTCCGAGTCGTTCCGGTGGCAGTGAGGTCACCACGAATCGGGGATTGGCGCCCTTGGCCAGGAACTCGGCTTTGCCAACAACGCGACGAGTGCGGCTCCAGCTCTTTCGAGTCCGGTACAGGAAATCCTTAAACACTCGTGCCGATTTCCCAGTGGTCTGAAACTCCGCTTCAGCCTGAATCATCTGGTCAGCGATCTCTCGTGATTTCGCTACTCTAAATTGGCCCACTTTTGATCGTTTGATTTGGCCCACCCCTGACGACTGAACCGGAGAGGCTGTTCCGAACAAAGAGTCGGAATGGAGGGACCCGGTGTCAAGGAGATCGAAGGTGGAATTATTTGAAGAGATTCGGCGAGAGCACGAGTTTGGTGTGGGAACGATCCAGGGTGTGGCCCGGCGGCTGGGGGTGCATCGGCGGATGGTGCGTCAAGCGCTGGGAAACGCCGTGCCGCCGGCGAGGAAGAGCCCGGAGCGGAAGAGGCCGAGGCTGGAGCCGGTTATGGAATTTATCAACGGGGTGTTGGAGGCGGACAGGCAGGCCCCGCGGAAGCAGCGGCACACCAGTCACCGGATCTACGAACGGATCCGGATGGAATTTCCGAAACATCCGATTGGGGAATCGACGGTTCGCCGGTATGTCGGGCGGCGGAAGCGGGAGATGGGTTTCATCCGACAGGAGACGTTCGTGCCGCAAAGCTACGCCTGGGGTCAGGAAGCACAGATCGACTGGTACGAAGCCGTCGCGGAGTTGGATGGCGAACGGCAGAAGCTCCAGGTTTTCTGTATGCGGAGCATGGGCAGTGGTGGCGCATTCCATCGAGCTTATCCTCGGGCGACACAACAGGCATTCCTGGAGGCTCATGAGTTGGGTTTCCGCTATTTTGCGGGGGTCTTCGGGGTGCTGCGTTATGACAACCTGACCAGCGCGGTGAAGAAGATTCTGCGGGGATACCGGCGTGTAGAGACCGAACGGTTCATCGCGTTTCGGTCGCATTGGAAGTTTCAAGCCGAGTTCTGCACACCCGGCGAGGGCCACGAGAAAGGCGGTGTGGAAGGCGAAGCCGGATACTTCCGGCGCAATCACCTGGTACCGGTGCCGAAGGCGAAGGACCTGGCGGATCTGAATGCGCAGCTGCTGGCCGGTTGCCGTGCCGATGAACGGCGCAAGATCGGCGATCGGGTCCAGACGGTGGGTGAAGGGATGCAGATCGAACAGCCCCATCTGCTCGCGTTATCGACCGAAGGGTTCCCTCTGGCCGAGGACAGCTTTCCACGAGTCGATGGTAAGGGATGTGTACGGGTGCGTAACAACTTCTACTCCGCCCCCGTCAAGACCGGGACTGTGGTGCGGGCGAGCGTTTTTCCGGCCTACGTGGAGGTCTGGCACGATGGCGGATGCGTGGCGCGGCATGAGCGAGGATATGGAAACGGCCAGCACTTCTTCAATCTGGAACATTATCTGGAGGTGTTGGAGCGGAAGCCGGGCGCGCTGGCCGGGAGCAAGCCTCTGGAGCAATGGCGGCAACAGGGCCGATGGCCGAAAAGCTATGACGAGTTCTGGCAGACGTTGATCGATCGCAACGGAAAACAGAATGGGACCCGCGCAATGGTGGAGTTGCTCCTACTGGGCCGGGAACATGGCTATAGCGAGCTGGATTCCGCATTCCAACAAGCCCTGCGCCTGGGATGCTCCGATGCCGCCGCGGCGCGCTACCTGATGACCGAGGCCCGATTCGACCGGCCGGCGGCGCCGCGACTGGAAGTGGCCGCACTACGCGCTTATGAGCGGCCCCTGCCGGAGGTGAATACTTACGATGCACTGCTCACTGCGGAGGTGGTCTAGTGTCCGCCACAGCCGGCGGGGTCGAACAGGCGGCGATTCAGCAGTACTGTAAAGCTCTCCGGACGCCCACGATCGGAACGCAGTTTGCGGCCATGGCCGAGCAGGCCCAGCGGGAAGAGCACACCTACACACGGTATCTGGAAGCCTTGCTGGCGATGGAAGTTGAAGAACGCGAACGGAACACCGTGGCCCGGCGGATTCAAGCCGCACGTTTCCCTCGAATGAAGACACTCGAGGACTTTGACTTCTCGCGGTCGAAGGTTCCAGCCAACCGGATCCGTGGACTCGCAGACGGTGGCTATTTAGAACACGCCGAACCTGTCGTCCTGATCGGGGAGTGTGGAACGGGCAAGACGCACCTGGCCACAGGACTGTGCGTGGCCGCTTGTCGGCAGAAGAAGCGGGTTCGCTTTACGACGGCCGCCGGCTTGATCAACGAGTTGGTCGAGGCCCACCACAACGACCAGTTCCGCCGGGTTCTGGCCCGATGGTTCCGATACGAGTTGATTGCCATCGACGAAGTCGGCTATGTCCCGATGGCAGACCTCGGCGCCGAACTCCTCTTTCAAGTCATCTCGGATCGAGCCGAGCGGGCGACGGTGATCTTGACAACGAATCTGCCGTTCTCGGAATGGACCCAGGTGTTTCCCAATGTTCGGCTGTGCAAGGCGTTGCTGGACCGGATAACCGATCGCGCTCACATCATCGAGACCGGAACCGAATCCTTCCGGTTTCGGCGCACGTTGGAGAAACGACAGAAACCACGGCATCCGCCTGGAAAGGAGAAACCCGCGAAACAAACCACGTCCTGAGGGTCGGATCGCCGCGCGGTCGTCGATCCTGGGCGATCCTGGAAACGGAGTTTTTTCCCGAAAGAAAGAAAAAGAACCAAAAAGAAAGAAACGGAGGCCTGTGGAAGATGACGCGCTGTGGAAATCCTAAAAACCAGGATTCCCACAGCGCTTGGAAAAGCCTCGCCAAGGGCGCTCGGCTTTCCCACATCTACAACACAGGCCCGACGGTAATTATCACTACTCGGAATTATTAACAGGAGGGGGTGGGCCAAATCAGACGATCAAAAGTGGGCCAGACCGGGTGGACAAACCCATCTCGCTTGAGGCGGTCGTTCTTGGCCAACCCCATCACATAATCGACCTGGTGGGTTTCACACCAGTCCAGTAATGCATCCCGGCAGAATCCGGAATCGGCCCGAATGATGATCGACACGTCCGGCCAGCTCTGACGGATCTGGCCGACGATACGTTCCAATTCATCGACTGATCCTGCCGCCCCATCGATATTGGACGGGCGCAGCCGAGCGCACAACAGATGCTCTCCACAGAAGATGTACAAGGGCAGATAGCAGTAGTTGCGGTAGTAGCCGTGAAAGAACCGGCCTTCCTGTTGACCATGGATCGGATCATCGGTCGCGTCCAGATCCAGAACGATCTCTTCGGGCGCCGTGTTGTTATGGGCTGCCACAAACGCATCGACCATCCAACGATCGATCTTGTCCCCATCCATAGCGATCTTCTTGTACCGCTCCTGGTCGCCGACTTCGGCGCCGGTCAACTCCAATCGGTTTAGCGTGCTCTTGCCCGCCAACGCCTTTCCCCAGTCGCCGGCCTGTCGTCGATTCGTTCCCAGCGGATCCGCTTTGTCCACCGCCAACGCAAGCATCGGGTCGGTCCGTAACTGATCGTGATCGTTCAGGTCTTCATATCCCAGGCACAGCCCGTAGACCCGCTGTCCCAACAGCTCCTTCACGGTGTGTTCGATCAACCGTTGGTCGCGATGATCGCTAAAACACCCCGCCAATCCATCGATCAAACCGGTCCGCTTTTCGACTTCACGCAGCAGCAGAACTCCAGCGTCAGACGTGATCTTGCCGCCGTCGAAACGCGCCTTCATTTTTCGTTGAAGAAGTCCGTGAAATTCGAACGTGGTTTGTTTACACTCTGTACTCATAAGGGCCGCCTCCGTTTGGTTTCTGAACCGTTCTCGACAAACGATTTATGCCAAACAGGGCGGCCTTTTCTGGTCCTTTCGGTGATTTATGCGGGCTAGGGCAGGAGTTGGCGGATGTTGGGAGCATGGCGGATGACGATTATGGCCAGGGCGAGGAAGGAAAATACGCCGGCTTCGGGACCCCGCAGGGCGAAGATGACGACGGATATGACGGTCATCGTCGTCATGGAAGAGATCGCACCTTCCTGGGCCCATCCCATCTTTCGGCCAAATATTCGTAACGTTGGATAGAGGATCAGGCAGGCGGCGGTGATCGCGAACTCCAGATAAAGCAGAGCGCCGGCCATCGTGGCGACACCCTTGCCTCCGTTGAACTTTAAGAAGGGGGTCCAGCAATGTCCGGCCACGGCAGCGAGGCCGAGACCCCACGGGATCCAGGAAGGATCGGACGGCGAGGACAACAGAAACACCGCAAGCGCTCCCTTTGACAGGTCCCCGAAGAGAGCGATGCCCGCCCGTCCGCGGCTGGATACGCGAAGAACGTTGTTGAAGCCAGGGTTCTTCGAGCCGACCTGGGTCACGTCCAGACCCGTCCCCCACATAGCGACAACGGCGAAAGGAATCGCGCCGATGGAGAAGGCAGCAGCAAGTTTAAGAACGGCAATCCAGGACATCAGACGGTATTTGCAGTAGGACTATATTTTGGCGGCAACAGGGGTGCCTATACACCTCGAACCGCTGTGCTAGAATCAAACGCAGGCTCTCAAAGGCTTCGAACCCCCTGATGACAGCCGTATCCGAACCGAGAATGATACGCTATTACGCAGGAACCGGTCTCCAAATCATCGGGCTGATCGTCACGCTGGAAGCATTGCTGATCTATTTCGGCGACATGGGGCCGATGATGACGACTGCCTCGATCGGAGCTGGGATATTCTACGCCGGCTGGTTCATACGGCCGAAGGACGGTTAGCTTGTCGCGCGGTTATTACCGGGGTGGGCCGGCCAGTTACATCGGTGGCGGCGGGTTTACTCGCGCGATCAAGGCCCTGGTCATCGCCAACGGCATCGTCTTCGCACTTCAGATTTTCGACGGCATCGCGGGCGGGGGTGAGTTCGTTCAGAACTTTGGCCTCCGGCCCTACTCCATCACGCACCAGTTCTTCCTCTGGCAGCTTGTCACCTACATCTTTCTTCACGGCGGATTCTTCCACATCCTCTTTAACATGTTTGCCCTCTGGATGTTCGGAGGGGAACTGGAACGATCATGGGGAAGCCGGGAGTTCTTAAGGTTCTTTTTCGTCTGCGGTATCGGGGCGGGGATCTCCAGCGTCTTGATGGAACCCAATTCGACGATTCCGACTATCGGCGCCTCGGGAGCGGTGTACGGGATCCTGCTGGCCTACGGACTTCTGTTCCCGAATCGGATCATTTACCTCTACATGATCATCCCAATGCCGGCCAAGTACTTCGTCATGATGATCGGTGGGATCGCCTTCATGGCTTCCTTTTCGGGCGGTGGGGGCGGTGTCGCCCACATCGCACACCTGGGCGGCATGGTGTTCGGTTTCATCTACCTGCGCTGGGGCAAATTCGGGGGCGTGACGCGAGGCATCCGGGACTATTACGATCGGTGGCAGCGCGAACGACTGCGCCGGAAGTTCGACGTCTACTACAACAAGCGCCATAAGGAACGGCAGCGGAATGACGACGATGACGACGACTGGCGGCGTTGGAGAAACTAGAGGTCGGCAACGCTATAGGACATATAGCGGGTGGTTGAAGAGCATCTTCGGCCAGCGCGTCCACAAGGTGATCGTCGATGCCGGCTTCACGTGCCCCAACCGTGACGGCACGGTCACGACCGGCGGCTGCACATATTGCAACAACAGTTCTTTTCGTCCTCCACTTGCAATCAAGACAGAACCCATCAAGCAACAGGTTGAGAACGGAATCCGCTACCTTCGACACAGGATTGGGGCCCGAAAATTCATCGTCTATTTTCAGCCGTTTTCGAACACCTACGCCGACACCGGTTATCTGGCTGAACTCTATACCGAAGCTCTTGATCATCCCGACGTCGTGGGTCTGGCGATCGGTACTCGGCCGGACTGTGTGGATGAGGAAAAAGTCGGCATGATCGACGAACTCGGTCGCCGCAGATTCGTCTCACTGGAGTTCGGTGTGGAGTCGATCTACGACGAGACTCTTCGGCGCATCAACAGGGGGCACGACTACCGGGCGTTTCTCGATGCGATCGACATGTGCCGCGGGAGGTCCTTTCACACCGGAGCACATGTCATGCTGGGATTCCCGTGGGAAACCCGCGCACAATGGCTGTCGATCGCCGACGAGATGTCGCGCGTCGGTGTCGATCTGTTGAAGGTGCATCATCTGCACCTGGTCCGGGGAACCGCCCTGGCACGCGAGCACGCAGAAAACCCGTTCCAACTGATGACGTTTGATGAATACCTGGAGGTGATCTGCGATTTCATCGAGCGGTTAAAACCAGCGATCGTCATCGAGCGACTCTTTGGCGAAGCCCCACTCGGACTACTTGTCGCTCCCAACTGGGGACTGAAGAAAAACGAAGTGTTAGCGGGTATTCGAAAACGAATGGACGAACGAGATGTCGTTCAAGGGTCAAAGTACGGGGGGAACCCGGATAACTCTAAGGGTCGGTCCCCACTTCCTCAATTTTCGCCAGGACGTCATCACGCTTTGCGGTCAAACCATCCAGCGTCATCTGATGGTAGTTGATCTCGGTCAGCAGCAGGGTGCGGGCGTGCTCCCTTGTGATCAACTCCGTCCTCACTTCGTCCAGGCATTCGCCCGATTTCACGCTCATCTGGTAGAGATTCCCCGCATGCAGATCAATGGATCCCGTACCCATCGCCATTCCGAGCAACGCCGGTAGTTCAGCCAGGATCTCTGTTTCGCTTCGGAGGTGCCGCGTCAACGCGTTCGATTCGAATTCGGCACCGCAGTAATGACACTTCTCGATGATCTCCGGATACTCTTCTCTGGACATGCCGGGGAGTCTACCACGGAGGAGAATCGATCGACCGCGCCCATGGCTATCCACCAGACAGGCTCAACGTCTATCATGTTTGGTGGAGCACGAACCGGCCGTGCGGGCGCCGCTGCCAACATCTCATGAGAACCCTATTGATAAGACTTCCCTTAGCCCTGGCTTTGCTGGTGCCAGCGTGCCTACCCTCAATCACACCACAGGAGGATCGGCCACCGGTCGCGAGCGGGCAAGCAGCACTCGGCGCGTACCCGGAACTTCCGATGCTTTTCGAAGAAAACCTGGGCCAGACTGATCCTCAGGTTCGTTTTCTTTCGAGGGGGCGAGACTTCGCGCTCTTCGTGACTCCGGGAGAAGCGACCCTGGTACTGGACGGACCGCCGGGGAGCCAGGCTTCCGATGCGCTTGTTCTCACACCTCGGGGACGTGGGGCATCGAAGGTCCTGCGCATGAAACTCGTGGGTGGAAACCCCGAATCCATGCTCGGTGGGGTCGGACCGACGGAAACGTCGGTCAACTTATTTCGTCGGCAACGATCCCGGGCAGTGGAGAAGGAACGTCCCGGCCTTCCTTCGGCTCGAGAACCGGGACGTGTATCCGGGCATCGATCTGGTCTACCGTGGAAGCCGGGGCGAGTTGGAGTACGACTTCATCGTCTCGCCCGGCGCGGACCCGTCCAACATCCGGATGCGACTGGAAGGCCCCGACCGACTGCGCCTCGATCAGGGTCGCCTTGTCGCGGAGTTTGGCGACCGGAGGGTGGTCGAACACCCACCATCGATCTATCAGGAAATCGACGGTGAGCGACATTCGGTGGACGGTTCGTTTCTCGTCACCGACGATGGAGAGGTTCGCTTCGACATCGGCGTCTACGACACGGGCCGCCCTCTGGTGATCGATCCCGTACTGACCTACTCCACGTATTTGGGAGGCAGCGGTAGCGACACACCGATCGGTGTCGCCGTCGATACCCAGGGCAACACCTTCATCGTCGGATCGACCGCATCGATCGATTTCCCGGGTGCGGACCCTGCCGACGTCGATGCCGGGGCGGGTGACGATGCCTTCCTGGTAAAAATCAAGCGGCGCAATTGATCGCCACGAACGGCTTGTCCGAACGGTTGCTGTTGGAATGGAGGGCGCGCGCGACCAGTTCCTTGCCCGTCCCGCTCTCTCCGCGGATCAGAACCGTGGCATCGCTCGGTGCGGCCTTCCCGATGAACTGGTACACCTTCTGCATCCGGGCGCCTTCTCCGACCATGTCGTGATCGATTTGAATCTCTTCGTTCAGCCGCCGGTTCTCACCTTCGAGCCATTCGACATATCGCGCGTGTTCCAGGGCGACCGCGGCGGCGCCGGCAATCCCGGTCAGCAAATGGAGGTGCTCTTCATCGAAACGGGAGTTCGGGTCGCTGCCGACGAGATAGATGACCCCAAGCATCCGGTTAAAAACAACCAGTGGGACGCACAGGACGGAGGTGGCGTTCGAGGCAATCAGACTTTCGGTGGGCTCAAAGTCCTCACCCTCGGCGATCCCGTTGCTAAGGACGGCGACGACGTCTTCCCGGACCCGGTTGACAATAGTTCGGCTGATCCCGAACGACGAGTCTCCATCCTCGCCCCGTCGTTTCTGCGTCTTGGACACGAATGCATCCTCTCGGTGCCCTGTCAGGAGAATCGCCCCGCGATCTGCCGGTATCGAATCGAAAACCAGTTCCAGCAGCAGCCACTGAAGTGCTTCGGGATCGCGGACCGCGTTGATCGAGTTGCTGATCCGCAACATCGTGTCCAGATCCGATGCGATCCTCGCGGCCGTCGCCAGTTCCGACAGCGGTTGATCAGTCTGATGATACCGAGTCTCGCCGTATCGAACCTGAAGGGTTTCCTGATCTGCCGGATCCCAGTCTTCGAGTTCGAATCCGGCCCTTCCGGTCTCCCCGGGTCCCAGCAGGACAAAGTGCGTTCCGCCTACCTTAATTCGGTCTCCATGCTCCAACCGGGATTCCTTGACCGAAGAACCGTTGACCATCGTGCCGTTCAGGCTCTCGAGATCCCGGATCAATATTCCCCTCGGGTCTCGTTCGATAGTGCAGTGCTGTTGGGATACGAGAGGGTCTGCGATCGACAGCGCATTGGACGGATCCCTCCCGATGGAAAGCGTTTCATCGGACAAGGTGAATTCCCCTCCTTTAAGGGGGCCCAGGATTGCGATGAGTTTGGACAGCATGACCTCGATGAGCCTCAACGATAGATGCAGACGATAACAGACACCAATCCCAACATACACGATTAGTTAGCCAGGCTATCCGTTCGGATACATGCCCTGACCCAAGAGCTCGAACCGCACTGAGGCACCGCTGCCCCAATTACCGGCCAACTCTAATTGCATCCGCGCTTTAGCCGACTGGCATCGAATGCCCATTTCCCTCCAGACGATGGCGAACAGGTTGCACTCTTTGAGGCGAAACGAAACTTCGGAGGACTACGGATGATTCGAAAACCACTACTCACACTGGCCGTGACTGCCCTTCTGCTGGCTTCTACTACCGGTTGCTCCATCCGCCGTTACGCCATCAACAAGATCGGCGATGCGCTGGCCCAGGGCGGGTCGACTTATGAAAGCGACGACGACATCCAACTGGTCGGCGAGGCTCTCCCTTTCGGCCTGAAGCTAATCGAGAGCCTGTTGGTCGAGTCGCCTGACCACAAGGGCCTTCTGCTGGCGGCAACCGAGGGGTTCACGACTTACTCCTACGTCTATGTCCAGAGCGACGCGGACGAAATCGCGGATATCGATCTGGACCGGGCCAACACGCTGCGCCTCCGCGCCCGGCGTCTCTACCTTCGCGCTCACCGATACGGTTTGCGCGGCCTGGAGGTCTCCCATCCCGGCATCAGCGACCGGCTCTGGGCGGATCCCACAGCGGCCGCCGCTGAACTGGGGAAAAAGGATGTTCCGTTGATCTACTGGTCGGCGGCGGCCCTGGGTTCGGCAATTTCGGTGGGACGAAACGATGCCGCAATGCTGGGCAGGTTGCCTGAAGTCGAAGCCCTCCTGGCCCGGGCCACCCAACTCGACGAAAGTTGGGAAGAAGGCGCCCTGCACCAGTTTGAGGTCATATTCGCCAGTGCCCGTCCGGGCAACCCGGACTATGACAACATCCGAAGCCACTACAACCGGGCGTTGGAACTATCCGGAGGCAAACATGCCGGCCTGTACGTGGCCTATGCCGAAGCGGTGTGCGTCCCCAGGCAGGACGCCAACCAATTCCGCTCGATGCTGGAACAGGCTCTTGCCATTGATCCCGACGATCACACGGAGATCCGCCTGGCCAACCTGATCGCACAGAAGCGAGCCAGGTGGCTGCTGGATCATGTCGAAGATCTGATTCTGGAAACCGAAGTTCAAGCGACCCAGGGAGGTATGCAGTGATGAAGAGAATAAACATGCTCGCCGGACTGATTCTTTGCCTGGCTCTGGCCGGGGGAGTATCTCCTGCCTACTCGCAGAGAGTGATCAAGATCAAGCTCGGTACGGTTGCGCCGAAAGGCACGCTCTGGCACCAGGTGCTGCAGAGGATGAGCCAGGATTGGGAGAAGGTCTCCGACGGTCGGGTAACGATAAAGATCTATCCGAACGGTTCTCAGGGCGATGAAGTGGAGATGTTGCGCAAGGTCCGACGCGGCTTGTTTCAGGCCGTCGCGCTATCGGGAGCGGGGCTCGCTCACGCCGAGCGCGGTGTGTCATCCCTGCAGATTCCGATGATGATTTCTTCGTATGAAGAACTGGATTACGTGAGGGATCGCCTGGCTCCGAAACTCGAGAAAATGCTCGCGGACAAAGACCTCATCGTTTTGAACTGGAGCGACGTCGGTTGGGTCCACTTCTTCTCGAAGAAGCCTGCGAGAACACTTGATGACATCCGGAAGATGAAGTTGTTCACCTCTGCCGGCGACCCCGAAACGGAAAGCCTCTATCGGGAATTCGGGTTCAATCCGATTCCTATGCCGGTCACCGACATGGTTCCGAACCTGACAACCGGCTTGATCGATGCTTTCGATGTGCCGCCGTTGTTCGCCCTGTCCGACCAGTCGTTTGCCCTTGCCAAGAACATGATCGACGTGAAGTGGGCCGCCCTGATTGGTGCCACCGTAATCAGTAAGGAAACTTGGGAGCGGATCCCAGCAGACATGAGGCCGAAACTTCTGGAGGCCGCACGCAATGCGGCCGAGCTGTTTCGCGACAACATTCGCAAGATGGGGGAAGAGGCGATCACGGTAATGAAGAGGCATGGTCTCAAAGTGACTCGGATGGACGAAGAGCTCCAGAGAGACTGGCAGGACGAGGCCGATGCCGCCTATCCGAAGATCCGGGACGCCCTGGTGCCGGCGGACCTGTTTGACGAGGTGCTGGACATCCGCAACGAATATCGGAAGAAACAGCAGGATAAGGCTGCCGACACCGACGGGTCTCTAAAAGCCGGGAAGGCTGGCGCCGCGGCCAGGCAGGGGGGACGGAGGTTCTGATGACGGCCGTTCCATTCCGACAGAGACTCGAGCCGTTCGAGAACGCGTTTTCGATCACCGTCCTGGCCGTGATGGCACTGTTGCCACTTGCGGAAATAGCCGGGCGTGAAGTGATCGGACGAGGTATTCCGGGATCGATCCCGCTCGTTCAGCATCTGACCCTCTGGATCGCCTTCCTGGGCGCGGGCCTGGCCGCCCGTTCCAATACGTTACTGGCTCTCTCCACGGCAGACTTTCTGCCCGCACGCTGGCTTGGACCGGTTCGCATCTTTACATCGGCCATCGGCACGGGAATCGCTGCCAGCCTACTCGTGGCAAGCATCGACATGGTGCGGGTCGAACGCCCCTACGGCGATCAGGTGGCGCTGGGCATTCCTGTCTGGCTGGCAATCACCATCATGCCGGTCGGGCTTGCCCTGGTCGCCGGCAGGCTCATCTGGCATGCATCGGACAACTGGAAGGGCCGCCTGCTTGCCGGCATCGGGTTGCTCATCCCCATCGCGTTCGGTGTCAATCCATCACTTCAGGGAAGCGGGATCCTGTTTCCCGCAAGCCTGATGATTCTCGTCGCGACCGCGCTCGGTATGCCGATCTTTGCCACCCTGGGAGGAGCGGCATTGCTTCTGTTCTGGAACGAGGCGATTCCAGTTTCCGCCGTCCCTGGCGAAAGTTACAGGTTGACCGCCTCGGCTTACCTTCCGGCAATCCCGCTTTTCACCCTCGGCGGATTCATTCTCGCCGAGGGTGGGGCGAGCCGGCGTCTGATGCGAACGTTCACCGCTCTTGTCGGGTGGATGCCCGGCGGCCTGGCGATCGTCACGGCGCTGGTCCTTGCGTTCTTTACTCCGCTAACCGGCGCGTCCGGCGTCACGATCCTTTCGATGGGAGGCCTTCTGCTCCCCGTGATGACGAAAGCAGGCTACCCGGAAAACACCTCGATAGGCCTGGTCACGGTTTCGGGCTCGATCGGGTTGCTGCTTCCGCCAAGCCTCCCGGTCATTCTGTACGGAATCTACGCAAACGTCCCGATCGATCAGCTATTCATCGGGGGCGTGGTCCCCGGAATCCTATTGATCCTGGTGGTCGCGGGCTGGGGCGCGGGCCGGGGCTGGTGGGCCGGAACAGAGAGATCGTCATTCCGGATCGGCGAGGCGGGAGCCGCGATGTGGGAAGCCAAGTGGGAACTCCTGCTTCCGCTGGTGATCGTGGTCTCGATCTTCGGCGGGTTCACCAGCCTGGTCGAAGCCGCGGCACTGACCGTCCTCTATTCGCTCGTTGTCGAGTGCTTCATCTACAAGGACCTGGGCCTGGGGCGCGATCTGCCTCGAATCGCCGTGGAATGCGCGACGCTGGTGGGTAGTTTCTTCATCATCCTGGGTGTCGCTCTGGGGTTCAACAGCTACCTGATCGACGCCGATGTACCGACGCTGGCACTGGAATGGGTCCAGGCGCACATCAGTTCGCCGCTCGCGTTTTTGCTCGCGTTGAACGTCTTCCTGGTGATCGTCGGTGCCCTGATGGACATCTATTCGGCGATTTTCGTCGTGGTGCCCCTGATCGTTCCGATTGGCCTGGCCTACGGAATCGATCCGGTACATTTGGGAATCATCTTCCTGGCCAACATGGAACTGGGCTACCTGATGCCGCCGATGGGAGAAAACCTGTTCCTGTCCTCCATGCGTTTCGAGCAACCGCTCGGCCGAATTTATATGGCGACGTTGCCGTACGTCGTCATGCTGGTTGGCGCTGTTCTGCTCATTACGTATGTCCCGTGGTTGACACTGTGGCTGGTTGAATTGCTCCGATAGTGACCACCGGACACAGGCGACAGGGTCATCCATGACCCAATAATTTAGTTAATTCGAGTTTTCCAAGTTTGACGCTCGGATCTTTGTCTCATAGTATTGACTTAACTCTTAGCCCCAGTTCCAAACGGTTCTAAGAACCGACACGCGCGTAGTGCTCGTAGATCGACTGCGTGTCAGCAGACGGCAGACATGATCGGCAAAACACTGGCTCACTACGAAATCACCCGGGCCATCGGCAAAGGTGGGATGGGAGAGGTCTATCAGGCGACCGACACCCGCCTGGACCGCGGTGGCGATCAAGGTTCTCCCCGAACAATTCGCTGGCGATCCCAAGCGCCGGGAACGCTTCGAGCGTGAAGCCCGGGCCGTCAGCAGCCTGAACCACCCTCACATCTGTACGCTTCACGACATCGGCCAAGCCGACGGCATCCACTACCTCGTCATGGAGTATGTCGAGGGGGAGACGCTGGCCCGGCGGCTGGAGAAGGGACCCCTGAAGCTCGACCAGGCGTTGGAGTACGCCGTCCAGATCGCCGACGCGTTGGATAAGGCACACCGGCAGGGTGTCGTCCATCGGGACCTGAAGCCCGGCAACGTCACGCTGACCAAGGCGGGCGTGAAGCTGCTGGACTTCGGCCTGGCGAAGCTCGGGGCGAAACGCGGGCCGCTGGAACAGCAGTCCACCATCGAAGAGAAAGAACCGCTGACGGCAGAGGGAGAGATCCTCGGCACGCTCCAGTACATGGCACCCGAACAGTTGGAAGGCCGGGATACTGACGCGCGGACGGATATCTTCGCCTTTGGCGCCGTTTTCTACGAGATGGTGACCGGGAGGAAGGCGTTTGAAGGAGCGAGCCAGGCGAGTCTGATCGCGGCGATCATGCAGAATGACCCGCGACCTATGTCCGAGCTTCAGGAGTTGGTACCGTCAGCATTGGATCGACTGGTACGTCAGTGTCTCGCAAAGGACCCGGACGACCGTTGGCAGACCGCCGGGGATGTGATGCGCGAGGTGCACTGGATTGCGGAACCCGGGGCCGAGACGACAGCGGTGGGCGAGCGATCAGACGGGCGTTTGAACCGAGGTCGGGAACGGGTCGCCTGGACGGTGGCCGCAGCCGCGACGTTGATTGCCCTCCTCTCGTACCTTCCCGGCTTTGATCGGGCGCCGGCGCCCGGTCCGGGGTCAAGCCTTGAACTTACCATCCTCCCTCCCGACGGAATCTCTTTCCCCGCCGTGGGCGGACTCTCCTCAACTCCGGAGATCTCCCCGGATGGTTCCGCAGTGCTGTTTGTGTTGGATGGCGGACTCTGGATTCGCGGGCTCGATTCCCTCGAACCACTCTCCCTCGGCGGGACCCAGACCGCGAGCAATGCGTCGTTCTGGTCCCCCGACTCCCGGCATGTCGCGTTCCCCGCCCTCGCCCCCGGACAGCTCCTGAAGGTCCGCGTGCCTGATGGCGCGCCCGAGTTGATCGCCGAGGTGCCCGGACCTACGCGGGGCGGCACCTGGAGTCATGATGGCACAATCCTGCTTTCTACGCATCGCGTGGCAAACTTCGAGCTGTTCGCGACACAGGACTCTGGCCGCGAGCTCCAACAGGTCGAGGTGCCTGGTCTGGAAGAAGGCGGGTTTTATTAACCGCAGTTCCTGCCGGACATCGAAGACTTCCTGTTTCTGTTTGTGCCCGTGGACTCCGACCCAGAATACGAAGAAGGAGACGTCTACCTGGCGACGTTCCGGGACGGCAAGGCTACGAATCCGGTCCGGCTGCTATCCGCGAGGACGGCGGCCCGTTACACACCGGCGGGCGGCGGACGGCTCCTTTTCATACGAAACGACAACCTGTATGCGCAGTCGCTGGACGCCGACCGGCGTCTGCTGGAAGGCGATGTCGAGCTAATCGAGGAAAACGTCGCATCGATGCCAGGTGTCTCGAGTTTTGCGGCGCACTTCTCGGTTTCGCGTTCCGGAACGCTGGCATGGCGGACGGGACGGGCAGCTCGCAGTCAGGTCACGGTGTTCGACCGGCAGGGCAACGAGATCGAGACGGCGGGTCCGGAGGGTACTCTCGGCAGGATCGCTCTCTCGCCGGATGAGACGCGTCTGCTGGCCGACGGTGAATGGCTCCTGCGCCCGAACGAGTCCGGCCGCAACCCTTTGGGGGCCGGTTATCGTTGGTTGTTCTGGGCTCCGGACGGGTCGGGGTTGCTCGGAGTTTCGTTGCTCGAGGATGGACCTCTCTGGCAGATCCTCGAACGCCCCGTCGACGGTTCGGCCGATCCCCGGGAGCTCGGGCTGGCCATGGTCGGCACCCCGTCGGACATTTCGGCGGACGGCACGCAGATTCTTTACACGGAGGGCAGAACCGTTTCTTCCACACGTGTCGGTCCTGGCGATGGCACGGGCGGACTTCTTGTCGATACGGGAGAGACAGTCTTTACTCCGAGATTCGCTCCGGACGGGCGCTGGATCGTCTATGGACTGATTGATGGAGACCGGACGAGGGAGATCTACGTCCAGCCATTTCCGGGTGGGGTCGAGAACAGGCAACTGGTTGCGGACAACGGTCTCAATCCCCAATGGCGTCGGGACGGCCTGGAAATCGCCTATCTCGGTTTCGAGGATGGTATCTGGTCCGTCTGGTCCGTTCGCGTCGCCACCGTGGGGGAGACTTTGAACTTCATGCCTCCGGAGCGGCTGTTCCCGATCCGTCTGCCCGCTTATTTTGTGCCACGTATGAGTCCACTGGCGGTATCCCATGACGGCTCTCGCTTCTACTTCATCCAGGGTGTCGAGCAGCCGGGTTCCGAGGTCATCCATGTCAGGACGGGCTGGCCTGGAAGCAGCTAATGCGGAGAGAGGTTAACCGATCGGATTCAAAACAATCGCAAACAGGCAAGTGTAGGTCCGCTCTAATCCGGCCCGAAGGCGAGGGCAGTCAAACACGCCAGCGAGTCGTCGTCGTACAGAACTGGATCGAGGAAGTGAAGGAACGGGTTCCGGTACAGTAACTATGATCGGCAAGACACTGGCTCACTACGAAATCACCGCAGCCATCGGCAAAGGTGGCATGGGAGAGGTGTATCAGGCCACGGATAAGAAGCTTGGACGCAGTGTCGCGATCAAGGTGCTGCCCGAGGAGTTTGCGCAAGATACCGAACGGGTGGCCCGCTTTGAGCGTGAAGCCAAACTGCTTGCTTCGCTAAACCATCCGAACATCGCGGCGATCTACGGGCTCGAACAGTCCGAGGGAACACGATTCCTGGTCTTGGAGTTGGTCGAAGGGCAGACGCTTTCGGAACGACTGGTTCGTGGTCCGGTTCCCGTCCAAGAATCTCTCGAACTCGCTCTCCAGATCGCCGAAGCTCTCGAAGCCGCGCACGAGAAGGGCGTCATCCATCGGGACCTGAAGCCCGCGAACATCAAGGTCACGTCCGAAGGCAAAGTGAAGGTATTGGACTTCGGGTTGGCGAAGGCCTACGCAGGCGCTGCGATGGGCGATGAGACGGTCCTTGAAACGCTGGCGGAGGATGCCGAAAGCGGCAGGGGTGTGCTGCTCGGCACGCCGGCGTACATGAGCCCCGAGCAGGCCCGACGGCAACCGGCCGATCATCGCTCCGACGTCTGGGCGTTTGGGTGCGTACTCTACGAACTGCTAACAGGAAGAATGCTTTTCAAAGGGAACACTCTTTCCGACATAATCGCGGCGGTCCTTGAACGTGAACCGGATTTGGACAACCTGCCGCGCAACGTCAGCCCGGGCATTCGCCGACTCCTCGGACGCTGTCTGGCCAAGAACCCAAAACGCCGCTTGCACTCAATAGCGGACGTGCGTCTGGAGATCGACGACATCTTATCCAGTCCGGAGGGAACACCTGCTCAAGCCACACCCCAAGGGCGGCACCTGCTTCCCTATGCGGCAACATTAGCTCTCGCCATCCTGGTCGGAGCCGTTGGTACCTGGTACCTGAGACCGTTGCCTCAATCCGAACCGCTCCCAGTCACTCGCTTTCATTATGAGCTTCCAGAAGAGCAGAATCTCGGACCTGAGCTTGGACATCCGGTGTTGACGGTCTCTCCAACGGGAAACCAGATCGTTTACGTCGCTGATTCACAACTCTACCTATGGGATTTGACGAGGGACCAGGTGAGGCTACTTCCAACAGACGACGACCCTAGCGATCCGCTTTTCTCCCCCGACGGGAGGTGGGTGGCGTACTTCGCGAGAAATAGGAGTCAATTGAAGAAGATTGGCGTGGACGGCAGTGCGCCATTCACCGTGTACGATGTCGGTCAGTTTTACGCGATGGCCGGCTGGGCGGACAATGACACACTCGTTTTCGGGAACGAGCAGGGGATTATGCGCGTGTCGGCTGAGGGTGGTGCGCCCGAATTGTTGGTCCAAAGAGAGGGGAGCGAACTACTAGGAGCGCCACAGATTCTGTCAGGTGGAAAGTCGGTGCTGTTTACTACCGCGATGGGACGCGAGGGTTTCTCCCCCGCGACCACAATCATGGTTCAATCCCTGGAAACGGATGAGCGAAAGCTCTTGATTGAGTCGGGCCTTGATGGTCGTTACGTGCCTACTGGCCACCTCGTGTATGGGTTGGGGGAGCAGTTACTGGCGGTCCCCTTCGATACCGACAGCCTCGAATTGACGGGAAACCCGGTTGTTGTTCAAGATGGTGTTCTACAGGGCAGCAGTGTGCAGTTGGGGTTTGGTGCCAACGGCACGCTTGCCTACCTGCCGGGCGGAGACACCCGTTTCGTGGCAACCCTGAAGTGGCTCGACCGAAGCGGCGAGGTCACAACCCTCATAGAGGGGGAACGACAGTATGGCTGGGCCGCGCTTTCGCCCGACGCGCAGCGCATCGCTGCCCTGGTTTTCGAGGGCGAGGTGGGCAGCATCTGGATCTACGATGTCGAAAGCGGCACACCGAGTCGATTGCCAAGTGACCCCCGAGCAGATGGTCCCTTCACCTGGACACCGGATGGGGAGCGGCTGACGCGTGTATTGGATGGCGACATTTACTGGCAACCGATCGACGGTAGCGAACCACCGGAACTCCTATGGGACCATTCAGCAGCCGTTGGAGCGATTCAATGGTCTTCGGACGGACGATTTCTGACGTTTTGCGCGTCTTGCCCCGGCCTCGAATCAGATGTCTGGCTATTGTCTATGGCAGACCGTCAGGCAACTCCTTTTCTGGGCACGGACGCAGGGGAGGGACTGGCGAAGTTCTCTCCAGACGGGCAATGGATGTCTTTTCTCAGAACCGATGAGCAGAGCAAAAGCTTAATGGTCGTTCCTTTTGCCAACCCGCGTGTCGCATATGAAGTAGCGGCCCTTGGGAGCGGATCGGGCGGTTGGCACGCATGGTCTCGAAATGGGCGGAATCTCTATTACAGGGGCACGGGTCCAGATTTTCGAAAAGTCATGTCCGCGTCCGTAGTGGTCGAACCGACCTTCAGGCGAGGCGAGGAAGAGATTCTTTTCGAGCTTCCATTCGCTTTCACGCTGCGAGACTTCGACGCCAACAGCGAACGATTCCTGATTCTGGATCCAGTTGAAGGCGCCACTCCCACACGCCGGATCAACGTCGTCCAGAACTGGTTCGAGGAGTTGAAGGAAAAGGTGCCGGTACCATGATCGGGAAGACACTGGTTCACTACGAAATCACCGCCGCCATTGGCAAAGGTGGCATGGGGGAGGTGTATCGGGCCACCGACAGTAAGCTCGGACGCAGTGTCGCGATCAAGGTTCTGCCTGAGGAGTTTGCACAAGATACAGAACGAGTCGCACGATTCGAGCGTGAAGCCAAGCTGCTTGCTTCGCTGAACCATCCGAACATCGCGGCGATCTACGGGCTGGAGCAGTCCGAGGGAACACGCTTCCTCGTTTTGGAGTTGGTCGAAGGCCAAACTCTTTCGGAAAGACTGGTTCGCGGTCCGCTTCCCGTCCAGGAATCCCTCGAACTCGCCCTCCAGATCGCCGAGGCCCTCGAAGCGGCGCACGAAAAGGGCGTCATCCATCGGGATCTGAAGCCCGCCAACATCAAGGTCACCTCCGAAGGCAAAGTAAAGGTGCTGGACTTTGGGTTGGCGAAGGCATATGGCGGCACTACGGTGGGCGATGAGACGGTCCTTGAAACGCTAACGGAGGATGCCGAAGGCGGTAAGGGCGTCCTGCTCGGCACACCGGCCTACATGAGTCCGGAACAGGCCCGGTGCCAGCCGGCCGATCATCGGTCCGATGTCTGGGCGTTTGGTTGCGTGCTCTACTCACTACTAACAGGAAGGACACTTTTCAAGGGGAACACTCTTTCCGACACAATCGCAGCCATCCTCGAACGCGAGCCGGATTTCGGCGCGCTGCCGGACAACCTCAGTCCCGCCATTCGCCGACTCCTCGAACGTTGCCTGGAGAAGAACCCGAAACACCGATGGCAGGCAATCGGTGACACGCGGCTGGAGATCGACGAGATCTTGCGCACGCCGGAAGGAACGCGTGCGGAACCGGTTGCCCAAGGACGGCGTGCGCTCCCCTATGTGGCTACATTGGGAGTTGCCATCGTGGCTGCTGCCATCGGTGGGTGGTACGCGAGGCCCCTGCTTGGACCGGAGCCCCGCACTGTAGCGCGATTTGAATACGAGTTACCTGAAGCAGAGCGACCGCCCGAGGCGCTTATGGTCGCTATTTCACCCGACGGCAGTCAGGTCGTCACGAGCGGCAGCAACGGACTGCATCTGCGATCGATGAGCGAACTCGATACAAGACCCGTTGTCGGCACAGAGGGTGAGTTGATCGTCGGGCCTTTCTTCTCTCCGAACGGTCAATGGATCGGTTACTTCTCTCCCGTTCAGGGACAGTTGAAGAAAGTCCGTGTAGAGGGTGGGACACCGGTGGTCGTGACTGAAGCGACACTACCTTTTGGGCCCTTCTGGGCATCAGATGAGTCCGTTTATTACGCTCAGAGGGATTTCACAAGGGGGGAACGCCAGAACCACCGTCATGCGGGTGTCGTCGAACGGCGGAACTCCAGACGCCCTCTTCGAGCGCGAAGGCTCGATTTTCTCGCCAACCTTGTTACCGGACGGAAAATCGATCCTGTTCGCTACTCTGGATGTAGACGACACCTGGATTGTGGCGCGGTCGCTGGAAACAGCAGACGAGAAGACTCTGTTTTCCGGCGGCGGGGTTTTCTACTTTCTGCCGAGCGGGCATATTGTCTATCCGCTGGGCAACGACCTGTTTGCCCGGCGGTTTGACCCGAAGACATGGGAAGTGGGCGAACCGGTCTTGCTGCTTGAAGGCGTCTCGCAGTTAGCTGAGGGAGGCTTCCCACTGCAGTTCTCCGTGTCGCACAACGGCTCGTTGGTTTACTTGCCGGGCACCGAAACACCAGGCTTTGGAACACCTGTCTGGCGCGGGCGCGACGGGCGGGATGAGACGTTGACTGCATCTCCATTGGAGACTCCCCGATTTCCGGCCCTCTCTCCGCAGGCCGAACAGTTCGCGATAACCGTCGATGGGGACATCTGGATTTACGACGTGGCGGGACGCCCTCCGATCAAGCTGACGGACGGTCCGCACTTCTCTCCCCTGTGGACGATGGCTGGACAGGCCATCGTGTATGAAGCCGGCTCTGGCGGAGACGCCTCACTGTGGGCGATCCCAGCCGACGGCACCAACTCGGCCCCAGAGCGCGTATCACTGGATGGACACTTCCATCCGGTGGCCTGGTCTCCGGATGACGGAGAGCTACTGGCGACCCGTGCGAGTGGCATTCCTCTGTCTGTGAACGGACAAGCCCGCTTTGAAACCGACATCGTCCGCTGGCCAATTGGTGCGCCTGGAAATCTGGAACCAGTCGTCGCAACACTGTCTGACGAGGGGTACTGGGGCGTCGCACTTTCGCCCAACGGGCAATGGCTCGCTTACACCTCCGACCAGACGGGGCTGCAGGAAGTCTGGGTCCGCCCATATCTGGGGCCAGGGGCGGCCGTTCGGGTGTCGCCTAGTGGTGGCACCGAACCGGTATGGGCGCGCAACGGACAGGAACTCTACTATCTCGAAGGCGATGCGATGGTGGCCGTAGCCGTCGACTTCAGTGATGGATTCGATTTCCAACCGCCAGAGCGCTTGTTCGAGGGAAATTTCCTTAGGAGTTTTCAGCCCCCTTCGTACGATGTTGCCCCTGACGGCCGGTTCCTCATGATCCGGCCCGACGGCGAGGGCAATCAAACACGCCAGCGGGTCGTCGTCGTACAAAACTGGATCGAGGAAGTGAAGGAACGGGTTCCGGTACAGTAGCTATGATCGGCAAGACACTGGCTCACTACGAAATCACCGCCGCCATCGGCAAAGGTGGCATGGGGGAGGTGTATCAGGCCACCGATAAGAAGCTGGGGCGCAGCGTCGCGATCAAGGTTCTGCCTGAGGAGTTTGCTCAAGACACCGAACGGGTCGCCCGCTTCGAGCGCGAAGCCAAGCTGCTCGCGTCGTTGAACCATCCGAACATCGCTGCGATCTACGGGCTGGAGCAATCCGAGGGAACACGCTTCCTCGTTTTGGAATTGGTCGAAGGACAGACTCTTTTCGAACGACTGGCTCGAGGCCCCCTCCCCGTTAAGGAATCACTCGAACTCGCCATACAAATCGCCGAAGCACTCGAAGCCGCGCATGAGAAAGCTGTCATTCATCGGGATCTGAAGCCCGCCAACATCAAGGTCACGTCTGAAGGCAAAGTAAAGGTCTTGGATTTCGGGTTAGCGAAGGCCTATGCCGGCACTGCCGTCGGCGATGAGACCGTTCTGGAAACGCTGGCAGAGGGTGCGGGGAGCGGCAGGGGTGTGCTGCTTGGTACGCCCGCCTACATGAGCCCGGAACAGGCCAGTCGTCAACCGGCCGATCATCGGTCGGATGTCTGGTCCTTTGGTTGTGTCCTGTTCGAAATGCTGACCGGCAAGGTCCTTTTCAAAAGCAACACACTTTCTCACACGATTGCAGCAATCCTTGAACGTGAGCCGGACTTCGACGCGCTGCCGAATAACCTCAGTCCTGCCATTCGTCGACTTCTCGAACGATGCCTGGAAAAGAATCCAAATCGTCGTTGGCACGCGATCGCCGACGTGCGGCTGGAAGTCGAAGCGGCGCTGGCTGGCTCCCTGCCGGCTACCGAGTTCAAACCGCGGGCGAGACCAATACTTTCCTACGCGGTTGCGATCCTGATGACCGCGCTGGTCGCAATTCCCCTCGCCTGGTACCTGAGACCCCTTCGTCCGGAGCCGCGCGCGGTCACACGTTTTGAATTCGACTTGACCGAGGGCGAGGGCGAGACCCCCGAAACCTTGTTCCGTCCGTCCATTCTCGCCATGTCGCCGGACGGGAGTCAGATCGCCATGGTACGGGGCGACGGACTGTACCTGAGATCGATTGACGAACTCCAGGCCAGGGTCCTTCCCGCCACGCAGGGCGAAGTGATCCGCGAGCCATTCTTCTCGCCGGACGGTCGATGGGTCGGCTACTTTTCTCCGAACGATGGACAACTGAAAAAAGTTCCGGTGGGAGGCGGCGAGCCTGTCTTTGTCAGCGAGGTGACTGGATTTCCTGGGAGTCCCTCCTGGTCGCCGGATGACTCCATCCTTTACGTCCAGAGGGACATCGTGGACGGGCGCACAAGCAGTCGCATCATGCGCGTGGCCTCAAACGGGGGGAATCCAGATCGTCTCGTCGAGCGGCCGGGCGCTCTTTTTATTTTCAATCCGACGATGTTGCCCGGTGGAAGATCGGTCCTGTTTGCAGCCGCATCGAGCGCCAGCGAGATCAGCGTCGTGGTGCGGTCACTGGAATCCGCGGATGAAAAGGTACTGTTCACCGGGGGGCCCAACCTTGACTTCTTGACGACCGGATATCTCGTTTACCAGTTGGAGAACGACGTCGTGGCCCGTCGATTCGACGCGGAAACATGGGAACTCGGAAGACCCGTCCCTTTGCTACAGGGAGTGCACCAACAAGGCCCCCGATCGTCATTGCACTTCGACGTGTCGGCGTCGGGATCGCTGGTATATTTGCAAGGTACCGTGTTGGGGTCCGGAACACCGGTCTGGGTCGGTCGCGAGGGAAATGAGGAAGAGGCGTTGGCTGAATCCCCGCTCGGAGTCCCTCAGAATCCCCGCCTATCTCCCGACGGTAGCCGATTCGCGATGAGCGTCGAAGGCGACGTCTGGGTCTACGACGTTGCCGGGCGGCCACCCATCAAGGTTACATTTGACGTGGAAAATTTCCCGGTGCTCACGCTAGAATCCGGGAATTCTGCACCTCTCTGGACGCCGGACGGGCAGCGTATCGTGTATGAGCGCAACTCAGACCCCTCGCGGTCGCTGTGGGCGGTTTCGGCTGATGGCAGCAGCGCTGTCCCGGAACCGGTATCACCCGAGGGACACTTCCACCCACACGGGTGGTCGGCCGACGGCTCGGATCTCATCGCGACGCAACAACTCGATGTGCCGGATACGGACATTGTCCACTGGCCCGTCACAGAGCCCGCCAAGCTAGAAGCGGTAGTCGCGACCCCGGCCATCGAAGGAGAAGATGGGGCTGCGCCATCGCCCGACGGAGGATGGCTTGCCTACGCTTCCGACCAGACTGGCCAATCGGAGATCTGGGTCCTGCCGTATCCCGGACCCGGTGCACCTGTCCGCGTGTCCCCAAACGGCGGTACCGAACCGGTTTGGGCACGTAATGGACGAGAACTCTACTACCTGGAAGGCAACGCGATGATGGCCGTTGCCGTTGTCGCCGGGGATGGCTTCGACTTCCAGCCACCAGAACGGTTATTCCAGACTGCGCATCTAAAGGGTATCCAGCCACCGTCGTATGACGTCGGCCCCGATGGCCGCTTTCTCATGATCCGGCCGGTCGACAACGACAATCTGACCCCGCGCCGAGTTGTCGTCGTGCAGAACTGGATCGAGGAAGTGACGGAACGGGTCCCGGTCCCATAACTATGATCAGCAAGACACTCGCCCACTACAAGATCACCGCGGCCATCGGCAAGGGCGGCATGGGCGAAGTTTATCAAGCGACGGATACGAAGCTGGGGCGGAGTGTCGCGATCAAGGTTCTGCCTAAGGAGTTTGCGAGCGATACCGAACGGGTCGCACGCTTCGAACGTGAAGCCAAGCTGCTTGCATCGCTGAACCATCCGAACATCGCGGCAATTTACGGGCTCGAAGAGTCGGAAGGTATTCGCTTCCTCGTTCTGGAGCTTGTAGAAGGCGACACGCTCGCGGATCGCCTTCGACGCGGTCCGCTTCCCGTCCAGGAATCACTCGAACTGGCCCTCCAGATCGCCGAAGCTCTCGAAGCCGCGCATGAGAAGGGCGTCATTCATCGGGATCTGAAGCCCGCCAATATCAAGGTCACGTCCGAAGGCAAAGTAAAGGTCCTGGACTTCGGGTTGGCGAAGGCGTATGCCGGCACCGCGATGGGCGATGAAACCGTCCTTGGGACGCTGGCGGAGGATGCCGCCGAAAGCGGTAAGGGCGTTCTGCTGGGCACGCCCGCCTACATGAGCCCGGAACAGGCCCGACGCCAACCGGCCGATCATCGGTCCGATGTCTGGGCGTTTGGTTGCGTACTCTACGAACTGCTGTCCGGCAAGACCCTCTTCAAAGGCAACACACTTTCGGACACCATCGCAGCCATCCTTGAACGCGAGCCGGACTTCAGCGCGCTGCCGCCCCACCTCAGCCCTGGCATTCGCCGACTGCTCGAACGTTGCCTGGCAAAAGAACCAAAACGCCGCTTGCACTCGATCGCCGATGTGCGGTTGGAGATTGAAGAAATCCTGGCCTATCCGGAAGGAATGCTTGCTCAGCCGACACCCCAAGGGCAGCGCCTGCTTCCTCGCGCGGCCACATTGGCGCTCGCCGTCGCGGTCGCCGCTTTGGGTGTGTGGTATCTGAGACCGGCGCCTCCAACCGAGCCCCGCCCAGTCACTCGCTTTGAGTACGATCTACCCGAAGCTCAGCGTCCCTATTTTCTTATGCTCGCCATCTCTCCGGACGGCAGCCAGATAGTCACCAGTGGGAGTGACGGACTGCACCTGCGCCCGATAGAGGAACTCGAGGCCAGACCCGTTCCCGGAACCGAGGGCGAGTTGGTCCACACTCCCTTCTTCTCACCGGATGGTCAATGGATCGGCTACTTTTCTCCGAACGAGGGACAGTTGAAGAAAGTTCCTATCGGCGGCGGCACGCCTGTTCCTCTGACCGAAGCCGAAAACCATTTAGGCGTTTCGTGGGGCTCAGGCGACTCCATCGTGTACTCCCAGACGGAAGGTGGAGTTAAGACGCGCATCATGCGCGTGTCCGCAAACGGGGGGCGCCAGACACTCTCATCGAGCGCGAAGGCATGCTCTTTATGCCGACCATATTGCCCGGTGGAAGATCGATCCTGTTTGCAGCCGTCACGGGCGGCACTCCGATGCAGGTTATGGTACGGTCGCTGGAGTCGGCAGATGAGAAGGTACTGTTCGCCATCGGTGGCCTCTTTAGCTTTCTGACGACTGGGCATCTCGTTTACGCGCTCGGCAACGATATTGCCATCCGTCGATTTGATCCGGAAACATGGGAGGTGAGCGAACCCGTTCCCTCGATTCAAGGCGTCTTCCGGTTCAATGAAGGCGCGCCACTGCAGTTTGATGTGTCCGCGTCGGGTTCGCTGGCTTATGTTCCGGGCGCCGAAGTGGTGGGAACACCGGTCTGGGTCAGGCGCGACGGGCTGGAGGAAGAGGTGCTGACCGCGTCGCCTCTCGGGGGCCCGCAGAATCCGCGACTTTCACCCAACGCCGCGCGGTTCGCCATTGTCGTCGAGGGCGATGTCTGGGTGTTCGACGTATCCGGCCGGCCCCCGATCAAACTGACCTTCGACGGCGGTCATTATTCTCCCCTCTGGACGCCGGACGGACAGCGTATCGTATACGAGGGCGTCGGTTCCGATTCGACGGGGCTGTGGGTCCTTTCCGCCGATGGCAGCAGCGTTGTCCCGGAGCGGGTATCCCCCGAGGGACACTTTCATCCACACGGGTGGTCGGCCGGCGGTTCGGAACTCGTCGCAGTGCGCCTCGATTCGCCGGGTTTCGACATCGTCAACTGGCCCATCGCCGAGCCCGACAAGCTCGAAGCGGTTGTCGCGACGCCGGCCGCCGAGGGGTTTTCTGGTGCACCGGTCTCGCCCGACGGGCGATGGCTTGCCTACGATTCCAATCAGACCGGGCAACGGGAGATCTGGATCCGGCCTTATCCCGGGCCCGGGGCGCCGGTTCGTGTGTCCCCGAACGGCGGCACCGAGCCGGTTTGGGCACGTCACGGACGAGAACTGTACTACCTCGAAGGCGACGCGATGATGGCCGTTTCCTTTGACGCCAAAGCTAACTTCGATTTCCAACCACCAGAACGGTTGTTCGAGAAAAGTTTCCTCAGCGGTGTGCAGCCTCCTTCGTACGACGTTGCCCCTGACGGCCGGTTTCTCATGATCCGGCCAGTCGATAACGACAGTCTGACACCGCGGAGAATTGTCATCGTACAGAACTGGATCGAGGAAGTGACGGAACGGGTTCCGGTCCCGTAACTATGATCGGCAAGACACTGGCGCACTACGAGATCACCGCAGCCATCGGCAAAGGTGGCATGGGAGAGGTGTATCAGGCGACCGATACGAAGCTGGGTCGTAGCGTCGCGATCAAGGTTCTACCAGAGGAGTTCGCGCAAGATGCCGAACGGGTTGCGCGATTCGAGCGAGAGGCCAAGCTTCTTGCTTCGTTAAATCATCCAAACATTGCGGCCATCTACGGGCTTGAAGAGTCCGAAGGGATCCGCTTCCTTGTGTTGGAGTTGGTCGAAGGGCAGACCCTTTCGGAACGACTGCTTCGCGGTCGTCTTCGGGTCCAGGAGTCTCTCGGGATCGCTCTCCAGATCGCGGAGGCGCTCGAAGCAGCGCACGAAAAGGGCGTCATCCATCGGGATCTGAAGCCCGCCAACATCAAGGTCACGTCTGAAGGCAAAGTGAAGGTCCTGGACTTCGGGTTGGCGAAGGCATATGCCGGCGCAGCGGCGGGCGAAGAAACCGTCCTGGAAACGCTGGCGGAGGATGCCGGAAGCGGACAAGGCGTTCTACTCGGCACCCCCGCTTACATGAGCCCGGAGCAGGCCCGGCGCCAGTCGGCCGACAATCGCTCCGATGTGTGGGCGTTCGGCTGTGTCCTGTTCGAACTGTTAACCGGAAAGATCCTCTTCAAAGGGAACACCCTCTCCGACACGATTGTAGCGATCCTTGAACGTGAGCCGGACTTCGGCGCGCTGCCGCGGCATCTCGATCCCCGCATCCGCAGACTTCTCGATCATTGCCTGACGAAGAATCCAAAGGGCCGATGGCAAGCAATCGGCGATGTGCGGCTGGAGATGGAAGAGAGACTGGCATCTCCTGAGGAAGCGCTCCAAGCGAGTGCGGGCGGTCCGAGTCGAAACCCATACGTGTACGGCTATGTTTTGACCGCACTACTCTTAGGAGCACTGGTCAGTTTTCTCGCGACCGGGTATCTCACAACGCAAGCTCCAGAACCGCGAGTTACCCGTTTCGATCTCGAACTGCCGGAAGGGCAAGTACTCGCCGCTGCGGGGGAAGAACTGCTTCTCGCTCTGTCGCCGAAAGGAGACAAGATCGTCTACGTGGCCGATTCCAGACTGAACTTGTGGGACCTGGAACGCGGTGAATCACGAAGTCTCCAGACAAGGGATAGCGTAACGATGGCTCCGTCCTTTTCTCCGGACGGCCAATGGGTCGTTTACTTTTCTCGAGCCGACCTGCAACTGAAGAAGATCTCCATCGACGGGGGCGCGCCCTTGATCATCTGTGAAGTGGAGGAGTTCGCGGGCGCCAGTTGGACGACAGACGACACGATAGTCTATGCCGAACCCCGGGGGATAATGACGGTTTCCCCTGAGGGGGGCGTACCGGAGTTATTGATCGATCCGGAAGAAGGGTTTGTCGAGTACTTCCCCCGGATCTTACCGGACGGAGGGTCACTACTCTACACGGTACTAGACCGACCGTCCCTCGACAAGGTCGTCGTGTTCTCCCTCGAAGCGGACGCAAAGAAGCAGGTGATCGCAAGGGGGGTCGACGCCCGCTATGTGCCGACCGGCCATGTCCTTTATTCGATCGAAGATGTCCTGTATGCCGTCGGGTTCGACGCCGCCTCGCGGAACGTGACCAGCGGACCGGTCGCGGTCCTGGAAGGGATCTGGAACGCCGGCAGCCCGAATTACGCGGTCTCGAGCGAAGGAACTCTTGTCTATGTACCCGGCGGGTACCGGTCCATGACGTTCGAAGGAACTCTGGAGTTGGTCGACAAGGAGGGTGAAAGTGCTCCGCTCCTGGATGAAAGGCGCGCTTACAGGTGGGCCGATCTCTCCCCCGAGGCGGATCTGGTTGTAGTCTGGATCGATGATGCGAGCGGAGGCGACATCTGGATCCTGGACGTGGAAAGCGGCACGCCCAGTCAGTTGACGGATGATGACCGAGAGAAAGGCAGGCCGATCTGGACGCCGGACGGCGAACGCGTGACCTTTCCGATGGACGGC
Source organism: Terriglobia bacterium (assembly GCA_965247425.1). Lineage (GTDB taxonomy): Bacteria > Acidobacteriota > Terriglobia > 20CM-2-55-15 > 20CM-2-55-15 > CAZOZZ01. Next base: position 4,723,690 of record OZ252023.1, on the reverse strand, counting down.
GATATTTACTGGCAACGTGCGGATGGCAGTGAGCCGCCGGAATTGCTATGGGATCATGATGCCGCCGTGCTTGGAATGAGTTGGTCTCGGGACGGGCAACTCCTCGCATTCGATGCATTCGATCCGGAGACGTCCTCGGACATCTGGATACTGTCTCTAGAGGAAGGGACAGCAAGGCTTTTCGAAACAACGCCGGCCCGCGAGATGATTCCTGCATTCTCCCCCGACGGCGAATGGATCGCCTACGGGCGACGGTTGGGTTTCGGCGTGGGCGAAGCATGGGTGGCACCCTACCCCGGACCGGGTGCGGCGCATCTGGTATCGGCCTGGGCCGGTGGCACGTTCTGGTCTCGCGACGGACGGGAACTCTACTACAAGAACTCGCCGAACGTTCAGGAGATAGTCGCAGTTCCCGTCGAGCTGAAACCCAGTTTTCGGCGCGGGGCCGTACGGCCACTATTCGAGATGCCCGCCTCGTTCCTGATAACGGACCTGCACCCCGACGGAGAGCGGTTTCTGATCATTCGCAGTGACAGCGAATTCAACCCCGAAAGCAATCGCATCAACGTGGTCCTGAACTGGTTCCAAGAGCTGAAGGAAAAGGTGCCGGCGAATTGATTCCGACGTGTGGTTCAGCTCGCGAAAAGCGAAGGTTGGATGGGCGAGGCGTATCAGGCCACCGATGAGAAGCTCGGCGTCATCCATCGGGGCCTGACTTGGGTCGAAGCCTGATCGCACTCCAATCCCGATCCCCCGACTCCCCAACGGTTGGATTCGCTCAGTGTCATACCGCTCACCGGACTCGGGCTATCCCTATGGATAGGCAGTCTATCCTCCAGTTCAGTTCCCACCTTCACTGGGGCCTTGAAAGTCTCCGTCACAACCTCGCACGTGATCACCTATCTAACTAACCGGGAATCAATCAGTTAATTCCACACTGACCCGCCGATCCTTGTACGGAAGAGCGTGTGCTTCTTTTCGTTCTTACAGGAACAGGAGAGCGCCGACCATGGGAATCGATCGGCACTGGCCCGTCAAAAAGAATCGTGGCTAACGGGGTTGGTTTGCCAACGTGCGAACTTGCCAGAAAAGGAGATCAAATGATGCAACGCATAGCTGTTTTCATGATAATCGTGTTGACGATGGGTGCCGGTCCGGCATTCGCCGACGATATCCAGTTCCCGAAAACCAAAGTACGTCACCCAGAAGGACGGAAAGGACAAGGAGATCAAGGCCAACATGGTGTTCGCGGACGGTTCGATCATCGTCAAAGACCGCAAGAAGCCACAGGTCTTCGCGACGATCGCGTACGAAGACATCGAAAGCGTGGTCTATGAACGCTCCTCTCACGCCCGGACAAAGACAGCCATCCTGATCTCGCCACTGGCGCTGTTTTCCAACGGGAAGAAGCACTGGCTGACGATCACGTACACGGACGGAGAGGGCAGTTCCTTCGTCCTGCTCAAGCTGGACAAGAAGGAATACAAACGCATCCTCGCAACCGTGAAGACGGAAACGGGACAGGATGTGGAACGGATCATCGACAACTAGCGGACTTGGCCCGGCGACGGGTTTGTCCCTAGCCAGGGGTTTGTCGGAACAATCGATTGCTCCCGTTAACGCTCTTCGTCCTGCCGGTCGTATTCTTCGTGGTGGTGAGTCCATCGGCGTTGGCGCAGACGGAGGATCTGGAACGAATGTAAGTTTCCCTCGGGGCGGGTTGGAGCCGTCTGTCCGACGAGAAGGGGCTTCTGGGCACGGACACCGACATCTCTGGCGGGTTCGCCTTCTTCGTCACGGAACGTGTCGCCCTCGGAGTTGAAGTCAATCACACGAAACATAAGGGCGTACTCCCGCTCCAGGATCTGAACAGGCGCAGCAGTGGACAGTCCACTTTCGTCTCCGGCAACGTTCGGTACCGGTTCGGTGAGGGAAGCCCCTATGTCGTCAGCCTGAGCCCCTACCTGGTTGCCGGTGTCGGAAGCTTGCGGCTCGAGCGGTCCGACCGACTGGTTCGGACGGTGGAAGGTCCTAGCTTTTTCTTCTCGAGTCCGAGCTTTTCAGAGCAGACGCTCAGCCGGAATGATTTCCGCAGGAGCGAGGTGGCTCTCAACCTCGATGGAGGCGTTGAATTCGGACTGTCTGGGACCTTCTTCGTTCGCCCGGATTTCCGGTTCTTCGCTGCATTCAGCCAGCGCATGCTTCGGGCTTCGGTAGCGCTGGCTTATCGTTGGTGACGGAAGGTATCGGGCGTCTTCCCGGACAATCTGATCCTTGTTGGCGCGGATTTAGTTTAGCAATGAAGAACGATCGAGATGGATATGTGATCTCCGACTTCATAAGGGCTCCCGTTCTATGGGCCTGGGACCAGTTGCTGGACTCCGGCCCCGAGCGGTTGATCTTCGCTTCGATGCGAGGAGATGTCGGCATGGTGCGCGCTTGGCTGCGTGCCGGGGTGGATCCAAACGCCAAAGCACCGGTCTCCCGGCAACAATGGCTCCACGCAGATGATACCGCGTTAGGGAAGGCGTGCGGCGCCGGACAGTTGAACATCGTGAAGATACTCACCAGGGCGGGTGCCACTATAGATCCCTCTCTTCGGTTGTATGACCGTATGCTCCTGCACTCGGCCGTTCAGGACGCCGCGGCAACGGACGACGCCGAAGCCATGGCTCTGCTACTCCGGGCCGGAATCGAAGCTGAGTTCTGCACACCCATCAGCCTCACGCCACCACTGCTTGTGGCGGCCACATGTGGGTCCCCAAAGGTTGTCGAAGTGCTGCTCGAGCATCGTGTAAGGACCCTGATTTACGAAGATCTGGCTCCGTGGATCGTGGCAGCCATACAAAGCGACATCCGAACCGGGCACAACCTTCTGGAGTCTACACGGATCGATGCACTCGACGCCCAGCTCGGCACAGCTCTCAGTGCCGCGTTTGATTCCGGCAGAAGAGACATTGCCAGCGCGCTTCTGGAAGTGTCGGATTTTCTGAAACGTTGCGGTGAGTCTTATGACGAGAACCCGCCTGAAGTCGGTCGAACTCTCCGTAGAGCCCTCGGGAGGCACAAGGAGGCTGCTCTGCACGCCGCAGCCGAAAACGGCCTCGCTGGGGCTGTCCGAACTCTGCTCAGAGTCGGAACAGATCCGAACGCTACGAGCGAGTCTGGCTGTACGCCACTGGTTGGAGCAGCGAAGCGACTCCAACTGGAAGCATTTCGAATCCTCCTGGACACCGGAGCCGATCCGCACAATGGGGGTTCACGAGGTTGCGAAACGCCGCTGATTGCAGCGATCAATGGTTTTTTTCGGAGTGCAAAGCCGGAACGTCGTATTTTGCGGCGGGTGACCCGGAATCGGCCCGAACCTCCGAAGGTCGATTCGAGTGAGGCGCCCCGCGTGTTGATTGCCAGGCTTCTGATAGAAGCCGGTGTGGACGTGAATGTTACCGACGACAAAGGTGACTCCCCCTTGCGGGCTGCGGTATCCAACGTGGTGAACACCGAGGAAGCCGTAACTCTTATTAAGCTGCTGCTAGAAGCGGGGGCGGATGTGAACGCGAGAGACGCCCTCGGCCGCACGCTGATATCGGCCCTGGAAAAGATCGGGCACTTCGATGATCCATGGCCCTTACGCGTAGATCTGGATCCCGAACTAATTGAGCTGCTAAGAAGCGCCGGCGCAGAGGATTTGGAATCTTGACCGAAGTTGGTGGACACTCAAATTCCCGGACCGAGCCTGGCTGCGGTGCGAGATCCGTGATGTCATCGAACCTGGCCCAGATCGAAATCCCGGCATTGTTGATCAGTGTGTCGACGCGACCGTATTCGACGACCGTGCATTCGATAAGGTTCCGACATTGCGATTCCTCCGCAACATCGGTCGGGACGACAAGCGCCTTTCCGCCACGGTGGCGGCATTCGAGGGCCACTTTGTCCAGCTTGTCGGTGTCACGGGCCCCCAGTACCAGCCAGGCGCCCTGATCCGCGAGTTGAAGCGCCAGGTTCGCGGCCGATGCCGACGGATGCGCCGGTGATGACGACTACGTTTTCGCGGAAGTTGAAATTCGTCATGCTCGAGTTCCGATAGATAGTGCCAACTATCCGACCGGCGCAAAGGAAGAACAGATTTGGATTTAGTTAGGCTACTATTTAGTCTATATTTAAACTATGATTAAGATCAACATCCATGAGGCCAAGACACACCTCTCGCGATACTTGGATCGGCTGGCCGCCGGGGAAACGATCATTCTATGCAAACGGAATATTCCGATTGCGGAGATCCGGGGAATCCGTCAGGGAAGAAAGGAAAATCGACCGATCGGTCTGGCAAAAGGAGCTTTCAAGGTGCCCGCGGCCTTCTTTGAACCGCTGCCCGATGAGGTGCTTGATTCGTTCTACGGCGGCAGCCGGTGAAGATCTTACTCGACACGGCCACGTTTCTTTGGATCTGTCTCGACTCGCCGAAGATGACCGACTATTCCAGAAAAGTATTTTCGGATCTGGACAATGATGTCTACCTGAGCGTCATATCTCCATGGGAAATCGCCGTGAAGCACATGTTGGGACGGTTACCGCTTCCTGAAGCGCCAGACCGATTCATATCAGCCCAACGGGACCTTCATGGAATCGACAGCTTGCCGCTCGATGAGGAATCGACGCTTCATCTTCTCCGTTTACCCGCACTTCATCGCGATCCATTCGATCGCATGCTGGTCTGTCAGGGAATCGTCCACGGTATGGTGGTATTGACGCCCGATCCGTTGATTTCCCAGTATCCTGTGCGTACTGCCTGGTAGCGTCACCAGAACAGAAACCAAGTCAATACCTACCCACCGCGCCCCGCACGGAATCGATCAGTTTCGCGGAATCGTAGCCGATGCCGTCCTTGAAAACCGTTTCGACATTCAAGATGTCGGATACATCGGCGGCCGGGTTGCCCCGGATGACGACAAGATCGGCCTGCATACCGGGAGCGAGGGTCCCTATTCGATCAGATTCGCCAAGAAGCTGTGCCCCGTTGGAAGTCGAGATCTCGATCGCCTCTTCTGGAGAGAAGCCGGCCTCGACCAGGAGTTCGATGTTTCGAAGGTCCCCAAAACCGGGGAGGGCGCCACCGTTGCCGGTGGGGTCCACTCCCGCGACCAGAAGCCCTCCCGCCCGGGCGAAAGCATGCTGAAATTCCATCTCCTTGCGGAACAGGACGACCGAAAGGGCGTTCAGATTCAAGGCGGAGCGCGCCCGGCGGCTGAAGAAATTGGCCTGGGCTTCGGCGGACATGGTGTCCAGAGCGCGGCGTGGCATCATGGGCCGACCCGGCATGGAAGCCTCGTTCACGACCAGCGTCGAGGTGATCGCAACACCATGTTGGACGAGGTTTCGGATCGTCTCCTGGGCCTCCGGACTCTCGATGTCGAGGCTGGCAAGAGCTTGTCCGGTCCGACCACCGGGAGGGCACTGGTCCGGTTGCTTCCCCGGCGTGAACTCGGTGTTCGTCCGCCAGCCGTGCTCCAGGTTGTCGATACCGATTTCCGCGGCCTCGCCAAACCCTATAGAGCACAAATGCCCTGTCACTTTCAATCCGCGCTTGTGCGCCTCATCAACAGCAGCTCGGAGCTCATCGCGTGAAATGTAGTTGCAGGCCTTGAACGACGTAAAGCCCAGGTCCGCCCAGTAGTTGACCATCTGCCGCGCTTCTTCAGGCCCGTCCAACTGATGAAGCTGGAGAATCGGGCTGCCCTGCCCTTCCAGGTACGGCGCAGTCAGGTGCATTTTCGGTCCCACCATACGACCCGAGTCGATGCGGCGTTTGATGTTCTGGTCCAGGTAGGGTTCCATGCTGCCGCCGGTGCGCATCGTCGTGACACCGTTAGCCAGGTACATGCGCGGGAACGTCACGCCCAGCGTCGGATACAGTGCCGGGTTGCTGCCCGCTGGATAAAAGAGGTGCTCGTGCATGCCGACGATGCCGGGGATCACGGTATGGCCATTCAGATCCAGAAGCTCGGCATTCTCCGGGACGGGTGTGGTCGCCGCGGGGCCCATCTCTCGGATCTTCCCGTCCACGATGACGATCGTCTGATCTTCGATGGCTGGGGCTCCCGTTCCATCGATCACCCGAACATGCCTCAGCGCGACGACAGGCGCATCCACGCTCACGAATTCCCGGACGGAGGGCGAGAGCTCCGGTGCCTGCGCCAGCGATGTCGCGCTATAAGCCAGGGAAAAGCAAAAGATCAAGATCCGCAAGATGGTCCTTCGAGACATGAGGCACCTTCCTTAATTTGGGGACGGGGGCGACATTCGATCAGTCCATTTAATAGCAGCAAGTTACTTTAAACAGATCCCCGTCCCTAATTAATTTTCAGATGTGTCGATGGTCGCGACGGGGCGCGTGATGTGATCGAAGAGTGGGTCTGAACTCGAATGTTCGGGAGAACATCCGAACCCGCCTACTGCATCTGGACGACGATCGCCTCGATGTTGTCGTCACGAAGCAGGCGTTGGACATAGCGAGCGTCGGTCAGTAAGGCACGGCCGATCCGGACTTTGTAGAGGTCGTCGCCTCGGACGGGCTTATCGACATAGATCCCCGTGAACTTCTTTTCAAAGCGTCTTCGCAAGTCCTGGGCCGGTTTTTCCGAGCGGAAGGCTCCGAGTTGAACCACGTAGAACACGTTGCTGCCGCGATTAGACCGGCCGCCACCCGGAGCCTCCTTAATGATCCTCAGGCGGATGGGAACCACGCCCGATCGAATCATGTCTATCTTCCTGGCCGCACCTTCCGACAGATCGATCGTGCGCCCCGCAACGAAGGGACCGCGGTCATTGATCCGGACATCGACTTCTTTTCCGTTCAACTGGTTTAGAACACGGACCCACGTGTTGAACGGCAGCGAACGGTGCGCCGCCGTCATCTTGTTCTTGTCGAACGTCTCTCCGTTAGCCGTCTTTCGGCCATGGTACGGATCACCGTAATAAGACGCCCGACCGTCCACATCCGCTCCTGTCCGGGGACGTGACTGGTCCGGGGAGGTGGCCACGGAAACGGGCGTCGGACCGGCCGGGACACGGACCCGCGGCCGTTTCGCGCACGAAGCGGCGAACGTGATCACCAGACAAAGAAAGAGCGCACGACGCATACAGGACCTAAGTACCATAGATGAAACGTCCGACACAACAAAATGGACCGAGGTGCCGACAACCCACAACGGGTTGCGGTCAATCGAAAAATTCATCGGCCCTCGAATTGCCGGACACGCCTCCACACCCTCCGCTCGGTCTTCGAAAACACCATCACTCTGCGTCTTTGCGCTTTCGCGTCGACGGTTCTGCCTCCCCCTCCTTCTCCCCCTCCGCCTCCCCCGACAATCAACATGTTAAGATCTCATTCGACATTATGGTACTCGCACTCTTGACTGGCACATTGATGGGGATCGTCGGCATCGTGATTACGGTGTATATGGGGTTTTCCATGGACGGAAGGGTTGGCCTCTCCGATCACTTCATGTTCGCTCTGTTCGCAACGTTCATCGTGACCCTGTCTCACAGCATGTCGATGTTCTACTTCATCGGCACGGGCAAACAGGTCAAGGATCTGCTGGAGTCCCATCCGCAGGCCGGCGAGTTCATACAAAGAACCCGCGTATTCAAGTCGGAAACCTCTCCGGCTGCGACCATGGCAATCCTCTTCACTATGGCCGCATGGATCATCGGAGGAGGTGTCGACACCCGCGTCGTTCCGACCTGGATCCACACGGTCCTGGCGCTCCTGGCACTCATATCAAACCTTGTCGCCTTCGTCCGGGAAGCGAAATGTATGGCTCAGAATAATATCCTCCTGGACGAGGTTGCGGTCCTGGTCGGCGACGCGCCCCAGGGCGAATAACCGGATAGGGGCAACAATGCCGTTTCCTCTGGTCCTTCGAAACCTGGTGTCACGTCTCGTCTACCCACCCAGGATTCGAACCGAAGCCGAGCCGACTGATGAGGAAATAGAGGCCTGGGTGGCGGTCACCGAGCTGGAATATTTCCTGAACCTGGACAAGGCTTTCGTCGAGCGGTCCCTGGGGCTGGGGGTCGAAAGCGGAATGGTACTGGATCTGGGCAGTCGCCTGGGCCTGATCCCTCTCCGGATTCTCTGGGACAACGAGAACTTCTTCGGTATCGGACTCCAGCGCTGGGGATCTGTTGCCGATCGGGCCAGGGCGACCGCAGAGGCCTGGGATCTGAACGAGCGCATGTTCTTTCAGGTCGACGATCTGCACCAGATAAAGTTCAAGGAGCATTACTTCGATCTCGTGGTGTCCGACTCCGCGCTGCATCGGTTCGAGAACCCGTCAGACGTCCTAACTGAAATCAATCGGGTAACCAAACCGACGGCGGGAATCCTCATCCGAGATCTTCTGCGGCCGAACCGGCTCGCTCTAACCCGGCACCTGGCAGCATACGGGACACATTACCCAGATCAATTGCGAACGTCGTTTGACGCGTCTGTGCGCGCCGGTTTCACGGAAAGAGAGCTTGCCGAACTGGTCGAGGGGGCTGGTATCCGGGGCGCTCGAGTGTGGTCCGACGACTTTCACGTCACGATCGAACGGACCGGCACCAGCGATCCCGGTTCCTGGGTCACGGAAAGGGAGAAATATTTCTGATAGGGTGTCGGGCAACGCCTCATGGACAAGATACTCATTATCGGAGGTAACGCCGCGGGGCTGACAGCCGGGTCCCGGGCTAAACGTCTGGATCCGCGTCTGGATGTGACCGTCCTCGAAAAGGGACCGTTCATCTCATACAGCACGTGCGGCATCCCGTACTTTCTGTCCGGCCTCGTCGGGTCGGATGATTTGATCCGCTACACTCCCGGATCTCTCCGCGCCGAGCGTGGAATCGAAGCTCATGTGGGTGTCGAGGTCGATTCCATCCTGCCGTCACGAAAACGAGTATCCGGAAGGCGGGTCGAAACGGGCGAATCTGTAAGCTTTGATTTCGACCGCCTGATGATCGGAACAGGAGTCAAACCCCGGCTTCCGGAAATACCGGGCATCCACTTGCGGAACGTCTTCACGGTCACGGGACTGGCGGATGCCGCACCCTTGCGGGCCGCACTGGAGGGCGCGCGGAACATCGTCATCGTCGGAGGCGGGTACGTGGGGCTGGAGATCGCCGAAAGCGTCCGGGCGCTCGGAAAAGAAGTAACGATCTATGAACAGCGAAAACGGGTGTTGGCAAGCGTTGATGACGACATTGCGCGAATCGTGGAATACGAACTGCTTCGCCATGGTGTCAGGCTGCGGACCGGATCCGAGGTGGAAGCACTTGTTGGCGAAAGCGACCGGGTAGGCGGGGTCAAAGCGAGGGGACAGCTGGGAGCACAGCCAGCCGATGTGGTCTTGCTCGATACCGGGGTCATCCCAAACGTGGACCTCGCCGGCGACGCGGGAATCCGTACCGGGTCGACGGGAGCGATCTCGGTCAACGAGTACATGGAAACAAACATTCCGAGCGTTTTTGCGGCGGGCAACTGCGCCGAGGCCTTCTGTCCAATCCGGCGGCGGCCCGTACTTCACTACGTGGGCACGGTGGCCGCAAAACAGGGCAGAATCGCCGGCGAAAACATGACCGGGAGACGCGCCAGGTTCGCGGGCAGCGTGGGCACGACAATCCTCAAGGTCTTTGAACTGGCGGTCGGAAGAACTGGGCTCAGTTCGGCCGAAGCGGCAACCGAACGGATTCCAACAGTGTCGGCCCGAATTGAAGCGACGGATCGTGCCGCCTATTATCCGGAAGCGCGAAAGATCTGGGTAAAACTGATAGCCGATCGGGACAGTCGAAAAGTCATCGGCGCCCAGGCGGCGGGGTACGGCGATGTGTCCAAACGCATCGACGTTGGCGCCATCGCGATCACATCGGGAATGACGGTCGACGAGCTTTCTCAAACCGATCTCGGCTACACCCCGCCTTACAGTAGCCTCTGGGATCCAATTCTCGTGGCGGCCCAGAACCTCCTTCGCAAACTGTAATCGCGTTCCCTTCCGTAATCCAGGCCACTGGCACACGATACAATTTGCTGCAAGCTCAATGCTGACTGCATGTTAGAATGCGATTTTGGAGCGGGGCGTCGGTGTGCCCTGCAAGACATTTCTCTGGAGGCATAAGACGGATGAGGTTTAGCTTTCGGTGGCTGCTTCTCTTGCTTGTCGTTCTCGTAACGCTCCAAGCGCACTCCTTCGCGGAATTGCCAACCGGCTTCCCGTCAAAGGGCCTTGAGGATCGCATCGCGTTCTGGGAAAAGATCTTCACGGTTTATGGCGCGGACGACTACGTGATCCACGACAACTTCAGGGTGAACCTGATATACGAGATCGCCACCGAGAAGACCCAACGCGCCAGGGTCCGCGCGGTGCGCAACACTCTGACTGAAGTCGGCCGCAAGATTTCCGCGCCGGAAACGATGGGCGTGGAAGCGCGACGCCTCTACGACCGGATCGCAGAAACCGACGTGAAGTTGACGGCGGGCAATATAGCCGTTCTTCGTCAGAGGGTTCACGCCCAGCGGGGCATCAAAGAACGGTTTCGGGATGGAGTGATCCGGTCGGGAGGATACCTTCAGTATTTTGAAAGAGTCTTCGAGGAAGTGGGTGTGCCGACGGTGATCACATTGCTGCCGCTCGTCGAGTCCTCATACGAAAACCAGGCTTATTCGAGCGCCGGAGCCGCTGGGATCTGGCAGTTCACCAGAAGTACGGGCCGTCTCTTCATGCGAGTGGTCCGCGGTCGGGACGACCGGCTGAATCCGGCGATCGCAACGCGCGCTGCCGCACGGCTGCTCAAAGCCAACTACGACGCGTTGAAATCCTGGCCACTGGCAATCTCCGCCTACAACCACGGTCGAGCCGGTATGCTTCGCGCGAAAAGGCAACACGGCTCGGACCTGCCGACCATCATCCGTAACTACAAAAGCCGAATCTACGGGTACGCTTCGAAGAACTTCTATGCGGAGTTCGTCGCGGCGGTGAATGTGTACGAAAACTACCCACAATACTTCGGAGAACTCACTCTCGATCAACCTCTGGACTTTTCGAGCGCACCCACCCAGGTTGCACGCCGAACTTCGGTCGTTCCGGGGAATGGCGTTCGCTACCGGGTGCGGCCCGGAGACACGCTCGGCGGGATAGCGAACCGTTACGGAACAACCACGGCGAACGTCATGGACATCAACGGACTGCTCACCGATGTGATTTTTGCCGGCGAAACACTGGTCGTGACCCGGTCGGGTCCGTCCGTAGCGGAAGCGAACGCCGAGGGTGAATACCGGGTCCGCTGGGGCGACACCCTGGGCCACATCGCCAGACGGTTTGGCATGGGCCTTCGCGAGTTGATGGACCTGAACGGTATGCGGAACAGCCGAATATTCGCCGGCCAGTTGCTGGTGGTCCGCTAGCCAAACCAAACAGTCAGAGAATAAAAGGGCGCTCCCCGAGCGCCCTTTTATTGTGTCCGGAGTCAGAGTGTCCGGGGCCAGAGTGTTGGGGCCAGAGTGTCGGGGCGGCCGTCCCTGGCCGCCCGCCCAACAGGCCGACGAGTAGCCAGGAACAGTTCCCCCCTTGTCCCTTACCGGACTTCTCTCGACTGCTTCTTGGAAGCTTTCTCAGCTCGTTGACAAGGGGCACGATGCTTTGTGGGGACGTTTCGGGCTTTCCCGGCGGGTGGCCAGGGACGGCCACAGCGACACGCTGGCCCGAAGGTTTGCTCAGTAGCCGGCTGCTCCCCCGCGGGTGCGGGAATCGACGCCGGGGTAGAGTCGCCCGCTTCTCACCAGTATCGAGTGGGCGTCTCCCTGGCTGCGAACCATGCGCGTGGTGTGTCCCCGCTCCAGCATGTCGGCTTCGATCGACTCCAGCGTCTGTTCCATGTTCACCCGATCCGGAAGCCACTGATGGTGGATCCGCGGTTCGTCGACGGCCTGTTGGACGTCCATGCCAAAATCGATAACGTTGACGATGATCTGTAACACGGTATTGATAATCGTGCGCCCACCGGGACTACCGGTTGCGAGAAACGGTTCGCCGTCCCTGAGGACAAGGGTCGGCGACATTGAACTGAGCATCCGCTTGTCAGGGGCAATCAGGTTCGGTGGGGTTCCGATCCGGCCGTTCATGTCGGTCACACCCGGATTCATGTTGAAGTCGTGCATCTCATTGTTCAGAAGGAAACCGGTTCCTTTGGCCACGACTTTCGAACCGTATCCCTGCTCGATCGTATAGGTGTTCGCCACCATGTTGCCGGCTCCATCGACAACCGAAAAATGCGTCGTTTCAGTTCCCTCGTCTCGGGTGATGATGTCTTCTCCCAGAGCACTGCTGGGCATTGCCTGGTCCAGGTCGATCCGAGCCTCGAACTCGTCAATAAACGCTTTCGCCGTCAATGCTTCGAGATCCACATCGACAAAGTCGGTATCACCAAGGTACTTCGCCCGGTTGTAGAAACCGATCTTCATCGTCTCGGCCAGCAGATGGAGGGTCTGCACATCTCGACGATTCCAGCCTTCCAGGTCGTAGTGTTCGAGAAGGTTGAGCATCTGGACGACTGTCGTCCCGCCTGAACTGGCCGGCGGCATTCCGTAGATGTCATAGCCTCGGTACGTTCCATGGATCGGCTGTCGAACCGGAGCGGCATAGTTTGCCAGATCCTCCAGGGTCATGATGCCGCCGTGGGCGCCGAGGTCCTCAATCAAACGCTTCGCAACCTGGCCCTTGTAGAATCCATCCGGACCCAGGTCACGAATCTGCTCCAGCGTCCAGGCCAGATCGGGCAGCATCATTTTCTCGCCTGGCTCATAGAACGACCCGTCCGGCTTCTTATATGCGAGACCAAATTCCGGGAACCGGGCCATGTTCTCCTCCTGCCGCTTCAACGATCCGGCCAGAACTTCGTCCACGACAAACCCATCCCGGGCGAGAACGACGGCAGGCGCTATCACCGTTTCCCAATCCAGGCTTCCGAAGCGCGCCTGGGCCTCCCAGAACCCCCGTACTGTGCCGGGCACGCCAACGACCAGATATCCGACACCTGACTTCTCCCGGTCGACCTCGCCTTCATCATCAAGAAACATTGTCGGCGTTGAGGCCGCAGGGGCCTTTTCACGGTAGTCCACGGCGTGGACCTCCCCGGTGTCGGCCATTCGTACCATCATGAACCCGCCACCACCGAGGTTTCCGGCCGACGGATGGGTGACGGCCAGGGCAAAGCCGGTAGCCACCGCTGCATCCACAGCGTTGCCGCCCTGCTCGAGGATCTGGCGACCGACGCCCGACGCAATGGGATCGACAGATACGACAAGACCGTTTTCGTAGGAATCAGGTGACGCGGTATTGTCCGGAATGGTGCTCGTTTCGTTCGCGCAGGAGAGCGACAATGCCACCGAAAACAGAATCAGCAAGATCAGCCGTGCGTTAGTCGGGAAGAGTTTCTTCATAGAGTCGGATTATAAATCCGACGATTCAGCCTGTACAGAAAAGTCGAGCGAGGGAGCGTCTTAGGAAAAAAAAGTCGGTGGCCGTGAGGCCACCGGCAGGAGTTGTTTGGACGGAAACTGTTTGTCAACAGCGGGCAAACCGGGTGGGGCTCATGGCCTTGTCAGTTTACGAACTGGTTCGCGGTCACCTGGCTGTAGTTGGCGGCAACGACCTGGTTTCTGCCTCCGGCTTTCGCCGTGTAGAGAGCCTGGTCGGCCTGCTCGATAAAATCTTCCGGAGTGTGTTCTGACGCAAAAGTCGCGATTCCGCAGCTGAACGAAAGGTTGATGTTCGCCTGGGAATCGAGCGACAGGTCGATTCGGTCGAGCTTGGTCTTGACACGGTCGAAGAATATCTCGGCCTGCTCGGCATCGGTGTCGGGAAGAATGACGGAAAACTCGTCACCCCCGATTCGGCACAACACATCTTCCTGTCGAAGATTCACTCGCAGGAACTGTGAGAAGAACTTCAAGACCTGGTCACCGGCGCGGTGACCTATCTGATCGTTGACTTCTTTGAAGAAATCCAGATCGACCAGAGCCAGTCCGAGCGGGTTCTGGCCACGGCGCGCGCGTGCCATTTCCTGGACGAGCCGTTCGTGGTAGAAGCGACGGTTCGGGATTTCGGTCAGCACATCGGTGTATGCGTAATCCTTATACACTCGAAGCTGCTGGTTTTCAGCTTCCAGGGTCTGGTTTCTCTGCTCGAGTTCCGCGAGCCGGATCTGGGTTTCCGTCTCCCTGTTTGTACTCGCCATACTCATTGAACTTATCCTCCGTGTCTTCTATCCGCCTCTCACTGTGCAAGGGTAATGCCAAATCGTTCCATACTAAAAATCAACCACTTACACGTAGATCAACCGGGAAATTCCTACCCACCAGGAAAAACATGTCGTGAGATTGGCAGTGAGAGTTATGAGAGCGTCAACGACTCCCCGGGCTGCGGAGAGGCTTATTGTTGTGACCTTATCGCGTGTTACGGAATAAACCAGAGTACTCGCTGGTAAGCGTTTAGCCTAGGGATTTGCCGGTAAGACGGTTGCTTTTACCCTTTTTACCCGTATTTCATACTTGACAGGCCCGTGATGGCTGAGAGATCATCCCGGACGATGAACATTCTGTTCGCCGAAGATGACGCTGACGTTCGAGAACTGATCGCTTCCATCCTGAGAACCGACGACTGCATGGTCGACCTCGTCCCGGACGGTTTAGAAGCCATCCGCACGTTCGCGGGACGAAAGTACGACCTGGTCATCACGGACTTCGACATGCCCGGCCTGGACGGCATCGCCCTGGCACGTTCGATCCATGATCTGGAGCCTTCGATACCTGTCGTCATGATCACCGGAAAGGCGATGGACCGCGGTCAAAAAACCGCAGTCGAGGCAGCCGGAATCGCCCGGGTGATTCGCAAACCGTTCACGACCTCCGAGATCCTCGACATCCGAAACGCTTATTCTCCTCAACCCATCCCGGTGTCACAGCGATCCTGACACTAGATTCATACAGTCATTACGCAGATTAGACGGATTACGCAGATGCAGATTTGTCTTTGCGCCTTTGCGTCCACTCCGCCTTCTCCGCATCTCCACGTTGAATCTTTGTCCTCTTCTACAGGCACCTGGAAATTGCGTCGATCGTGGCGTCGATGTCGGCTTCACTATGCGCAGTCGATACAAATGCGGCTTCGAACTGGGATGGGGGCCAATACACGCCTTCCGACAGCATGGACTGGAAAAACTCACTGAACCGGACGGTGTCCGAAGCCTTCGCGGTCTCAAAATCAGTGACGGCGGAGTCGTTGAAAAACAAGGTCAGCATGGAACCGACTCGGTTGACCTGAACTGTTGCGCCCTTTTCGGCAACGCTGTCGTGGATCCCTCGTTCGAGGCGGGCAGCCAGGGTCTCGAGCCGTTCGTACGGACTGTCTCGGCGGAGACTGTTAAGGGCGGCCAGGCCGGCGGCAACGGCGAGGGGATTCCCCGATAGCGTACCGGCTTGATAGACCGGACCGACCGGTGCCACGCAGTCCATGATGTTGCTTTTGCCACCATAGGCGCCGACCGGCAACCCCCCGCCGATTATTTTCCCCATGGTCGTCAGATCCGGCCGGATGTCGAACAGTTCCTGGGCGCCGCCGAGAGATACGCGGAAACCTGTCATCACCTCGTCGAAGATCAGGACCGTTCCCGCGGCGGCAGTCAGATCACGAACGAGTTCCAGAAACCCTGGGTCGGGTGGCACGCACCCCATGTTTCCACCGATTGGCTCGATGATGACGCACGCGATGTCTCGCCCAACGCGATCGAACAAATCGCGGATAGCCGTTGAATCGTTGAAAGGAAGCACCAGAGTGAGTTCGGCCAGGCCGGCAGGAACTCCAGGACTATCGGGCAGGCCAAGAGTCGCGACGCCGGACCCGGCCCGAACCAGCAAGCTGTCGCCATGCCCGTGATAGCACCCGTCGAACTTCACTATCTTGTCCCGTCGTGTAAATCCCCGCGCCAGGCGAATCGCACTCATCGTCGCTTCGGTTCCGGAATTGACGAGGCGCACCTTCTCGACGGAAGGGACAATGTCGCAGATGAGCTCCGCAAGGTCCACTTCCGGCCCTGTCGGCGCACCGAAGGAAGTTCCGACTCCTTCAAGAACCTCTGCCAGGGCTTTCATGACTACGGGAGACCGATGTCCGGCAATCAACGGACCCCACGATCCGATGTATTCGATGTAGTCGCGACCATCGACATCCCGGATACGGCAGCCCGAACCGCTCTGGATGAAAATCGGTTTGCCCCCCACGGCTTTGAAGGCGCGAACGGGTGAGTTGACGCCGCCGGGAATGACTTTTTCAGCTCGTTGGAACAGGTCGTCGGATTTGCTCATGGTGCAGTGGTTAGTGGTTAGTTGGGGGACCGGATGATAACTGACCAACGACCACTACTTCACCATCTCCGCTAGTTGTAAGGCGTAGTAGGAAATGAGAATGTCGGCTCCGGCACGTTTGATGGCCGTCGCGGTTTCCAGGATAGTGCGGTCGCGGTCCAGCCAGCCGTTCGCGGCAGCCGCCTCGATCATCGCGTATTCCCCGCTGACCTGATAGGCGGCAATGGGGGCCTGGAAAGCCTCGCGGGCGCGGGCAATGATGTCCAGATAGGCCATTGCGGGCTTGATCATGACGATGTCCGCACCTTCGGCAAGGTCCAGTTCGATTTCGCGCAATGCTTCTCGAGCGTTCGGCGGATCCATCTGGTAGCTTCGGCGATCTCCGAACTGGGGTGTCGATCCAGCGGCTTCCCGGAAGGGCCCATAAAAGGCTGAAGCGTACTTCGCGGCGTAGGACATGATTGGGATATCCGTAAACCCGGCGGTGTCCAGAACCGATCGGATCGCCCCGACACGGCCGTCCATCATATCGGAAGGAGCCACCATGTCGGCTCCTGCTCGAACATGGCTGAGGGCGGTCTTCGCCAGCAACTCCAGGGTCGGGTCGTTTTCCACGTCACCGTCCTTGATCACGCCACAGTGACCGTGCGACGTGTACTCGCACAAACAGACATCGGTCACAAGGATCAGGTCGCGAACATTTTCACGGATCGCCCGAAGCGCTTCCTGAACGATGCCGTCGTCGGCATAAGCGCCCGTCCCCACCTCGTCCTTCTCCTCGGGTATGCCGAACAACATGATGCCGCCAACACCGACTCTTTCAGCTATCTGAGCTAACGAGACCGCGTTGTCCACCGACATACTGAACTGTCCGGGCATCGAGGAAATGTCGTTTCTGACACCTGCGCCGGAGCAAACGAACATCGGGTAAATGAAAGCTCCGGCATCAAGCCGGGTTTCACGAACCATTGCCCGGAACTTGTCGGTACGGCGGAGCCGGCGCATGCGATGTATCGGAAAACTCATCTTTAACTACGAACCTCTCCGTTGTTAGAACAGCCTGTCCTGCTGTCGCAGGGTACCAAACGATCCTAAATCTTTCAGGGAAAAAGAAAAGCGAATGCGACTCTCCCGGCGGGGGCCCAAATCAAACTGCGTGAACTCCAGGTGCAATCCGTAGCAATCGGTGTTGTAGCTGAGCTGTGCGGTGGAGGCCTGAAAAAACGCCTGATCTATGTTGTAGGCAAAACTGAAGGCGCCGCTCAAGCCGGATCTGACGGAGTCACCGTAACGCACGGTCGCTCGAATCTGGTTGCTCGGCAACTGAATCGGACTTCTTCGCGTGAAGAAATATGCAAGGTTGAACGAAGCAGGTCCCCGTCCATAGCCTCCTATGATGCCCGCGCTTCGAAACTCCTCGCTCGCGGTATCGTAGTCGATCTGAAGATCCGTCGTGCTGCCCGACGTTGGCGAAAATCGGAGGACGGACACGAGCGGCGAAAATCGCCTGGCTTCGTCGGCAAAGCCGAACCCTGTCAGATCCAGCAGGGGCTCCAGGAGATTCTTTCGACCCGTTACGAACGCACCCCCGAATGTCGGATCGCTGAAATATTTCTGTGAGACCGTCCAGCTCAACACCTCCCGATCGGTGAAGAACCGGTTCGTGATGCCATAGGTCACTTCACTGGTATTGGTGAACAGGTCCACGTCATCGACCAGGAGCGTGTCCAGAAAGCGATCAATTCCCGTCACGTACCGATACTCCACTTGAGGTTCGATGACATGTTTCCAGTCGCCGAAGTCGCGTTCCAGATGTGGCCCCGAAAACTCGAAGCTGTAATCGAACGATACCCGGTTCAACGTCTCCCTCTGTATTCTGGGACGTTGACTGTGGGAGTAGAACGTCTCGCGAAATCCCAGTCGATGGCTCCAACTGACTGCCGGCCCCCTCAACACCGCTATTTCCAGGCTCGGGTGAATGTCCATCCGTTCCACGAAGGCGGGGCTCTCCAGAACGGCGTCCCGGCGGTGAAGACCCGCGATACTGCCGTTGAGGCTGAAATATACGGGAAGATTTCCCAGTTGCCTGGCATGAAGCGTCATGTCCAGGGACGGAAGTTTTCTAAGGATCGTCGTGGGCTGATCGACGAAGAAGGTTCCTCTCCTGCTGTACTCGAAATTATAGGTCGCGGCGACTGTGTTGTAGGTGGCAAAAGCCTGGGACTGCTCCGTTGGGGAGGAGATGAGGTCGAATCCCTCCTCAAAGACCTGGCGAAACACGAAAGAGCTCACAAGGTTCATGTCGGCGACCGCTCGGAAATTCGGTCCGAACTCTGTAGAACTCAGTATCCGTGCGCTCTGCCCACCCTGGCCTTTGCGGTCCCTGGCAAAAAAACTGTTTATCTGGATCTCGGAGTTTCCGTCGGGAACCGCTCGGAAATCGACCGATCCGGCCAGGCCCCGCAAAGTAAAGTACTCACCCGTCAACATGACGTCGGCGCTTCGATTGATCACGTGATAATACGATTCCCTGATGCTCCGCCCTTTCGTCGTGGAAGTCGACGTCTGCGGGGTCAGGAATCCGGAGGATCGGGGCTTCGCTTCGGAGGGCAAGCTCAGGTACGGCAGGTAGAAAACAGGAAACCCTTTCACCCTGAGGATGGTGTTAGAGGCCTTCACCTGGGCATCGGGTTCGATCGTCGCCCTGGCAACGCTCAACTCCCAACCGCTATTCTCGGGATCCTCACACGTCGTGATCTTGGCCTCCAGAAGCTCGTAATACCCCCGCTCATCACGACGCACCTCACCCGCTTGAATGATGTAGCCAGGTCCAAGCACTCCTTCGACATCGACGAGAACGCCGGCCAGAGTGTCGAGGTTGATCCGGAGACGTCTCCCGGTAAGCCGCTCATCCCCCTTGATGAAGGTAACGCCTTCCGCAGCCTCCAACTCCCGGGTTGCCTCGTTGAAGACGACGGAGTCGGCACGGACCTCGATGTCCCTGTAGGTTATGACAACATTTCCGGAGGCCGTAAAGACGTCACCAACCCGTTCCTGGACGTCTGCCTCGGTATGGATGATGTCCTGTTGCAGCGGGACGAGAAGGAGGGTCAATAATAAAGCTTTCATAACGGGTCAGGATGAACTCGAACGGGCCGGAACACCTGTAAAAGGCTGCTCTCGTTGAATAAACCACATTAAGCGGCCTGTCGCAAGAACCGTGATAAAATTCCGGCGGCATGCAACGAAAAGGGAGGCGAACGATCATCGACATATCGAAGATCCAACCGGTGTTGGACTTCGACGAAGCGGAACACGCCGCCGAATTCATGCTGCCCGAATACCAGGGAGACCTCCTCCCCGACCGCACCTACGCCTTCCTTATAGACGTGGGTATCGTCTTCGGCGTTTATCTTTTCTTTGTGCTCGCGACGGTTTCAGAGATGCCGGCCACCGCAACGGTGGACCGGCGGATCCTGGGAATCTACGGAGCCGCGTACTTGTTGCTGGTTGCCGTGTATTTCTTCCTGTTCATGCTGAGCATAAGCCAGACAACGGGAATGAGAGTCCGGGGGTTGATGGCTGTCAACCGGCACGGAGAGCCCCTCGAACCCCGCGAGGCTTTCATGAGGAGCTTTGGCTACCTGGTCTCGATCACGCCGCTGATGTTCGGATTCCTGTGGGCATTCGTGGATCCCGAACACCTGACCTGGACGGATAAAGTTTCCAATACCTTCATCAAGCGTATTTGAGCATCTCTGGTCATAAAGGATCAGCTAGGAGCCTCGGCGGCAGAAGAGATCTACTGCGAAAGCGGTATAATCGGTCCAGATTTCCCCGATTTTTCGTTAAATAGAACCACTATTCGCCTCAAAATCGAGAAAATCTGGCCTCGATTCTCCACTTTCTCGCTACGATCCCTTCTGCCGCCGAGGCTCCTCGGTCGCCGGATCCCAGATCTATCGGAGTTGACCGTGCTTGCTGACCGCTGCTCGCTCCGGCGATCAGTTACAATGCTTTTGATGGAGAATTTTGCTCTCATATCTCTGATTGAGGAGTTCAAGCGGATGGCCGAAGGTGTCGTCATCCGGCGAATCATCCAGCATCAGCCCAACGGGTTCATATTTCAGACACGGGACCGGAAGCTGCCGGCATTCAAGGTGTTGCTCGACCCCCGGAACCCGGCTCTCTACGTCTCCGGTTCCCGACCGCCCGTCGAGGCCCCGGTGACGGACTTCCTGATGGTTCTTCGCAAGCACCTCAACGCGGCTCGTCTGTCGGATGTTACCAAGCCCCTGGCGGAACGCATTGTCGAGATGAAATTCATGACGGTGTTGCCTTCCAAAGAACTTGAGAGTGTTGTTCTCGTCGTCGAGTTGCTGCCCAATGCCCCGAACCTGCTCCTGCTGGATGCCGGACGACGATTATTGGCTTCGTTTACGCCTCCCAGTCCCCAGCACGGAATCGAGGCGTACGACGAATACCGATACCCGAAAGTATCCGGCAAGGTCGACCTCGATGAAGTACTCGAGCCGGATACGTACTGGTTTGATGAGACGGAGTTTGAGAAAAAGGGTAAGACCTGGCTTATCGAAAACATCGCGGGCGTGGGACCGTTGTTCGCCGCGGAGATCGCCGAACGGCATGCTGTTGAAAAACGGGGCGTGCCCGAAACGATGCAGGATCTGCTGGGCCAGCTTGCGGATCCGTCTTCTTTCGCCTGGATTTATTCAGAACAACCTCTCACCGCGATCCTGGAACGAAACGACGTGACGCTGCTCGGACGAGCCGAGCTCAGTCCGATTGAGATGAACTCCCGCAGCCGACACAGCTCCCAGACTCATCCGGGCATTGTGGCAGCCTCCCGTTTCTATTTTGACGAACTGGAATCACGGACCCTGCTTGAACGGGCCAAGAGCCCTCGACGGCGGTCTTTGAAAGACCAGGCGCGCCGCCTCAAAGCTCGCCGGGAACGACTGCTTCGACGGCGTCAACGCTTCGAAGCAGCATCGCTGTTGAATACCACCGGCCAGATGTTGGTATCGAGTGGAGCGGCCATGGACGAGCACCACGAAACGGTAACCGTCACCGACTATTTCGGGGATAAACCCCGCCAGAAAGAGGTACCCGTAGACTCTTCGATAACGCTTCGCGCCAACGTGTCAAAGATGTTCAAGCAGTATCAAAAAGCCGGCAGGGGCATGGGGCGTGTCGAACGGCAGTTGAAGGCACTCGACGTACTTGAGGAAGATGTGCGCGGTCAAACCACACGCCTTGCGGGAATAAAGGACTGGGACATGTGGCTGGCGGTCTCAGACAAGACCGACAAGGGAACTCCGGGTGATAAGCGAAACAAGATTGCACGTCCGTCCGGACGGCGCGGCAGGGGTCCGATACGGGTCGACGGTCACGAAATTCTGGTCGGGCGAAGCGGCCGGGAAAACGATGAGCTGACGTTCAAAGTCGCAGCCGCCGATGATTTCTGGTTGCACGTCGCTGAATACGCGGGGTCGCACGTGATCGTGAGAAACCCCGCGAAAGAACCGGTCCTCGAGAAACCGGTGTTGCTTCGGGCCGCACAACTGGCCGCATATCATTCTCAGGCACGCAATTCGAACAAGGTCGAAGTCCACTACACGCGTCGAAGGTTCGTCACGAAACCTAGAAAGGCGAAGCCCGGATTAGTCCATCTGCGGGAATTCAAGACGATCTCGGTAGAGCCCAAAGGCTGGAGACCGCCGGAGGACACTTGATCGAACTCGACTGCACGAACGTCTTTGAAGAGGCAATCGGGGAGAACGGCATCCCGGCGGGTACGATAGAAGAGACCATCGGCTCCTCGACGAGACTCGCCGCGCGGCTCGAAGACAACCGCCGGGCCGGCCAGTTGGGATTCGCCGATCTTCCCTTCTCCGCCGAACCCATCAAGGCGGTGGAATCTTTCGCCAGAGAAAGGAATTTCGCACATGTACTCGTTGTCGGTATCGGGGGTTCCGCCCTCGGACCGATCGCTATCGACGCCGCTCTGAACAGCACCAGAACCGGGAGGCATCTCCAGGTGCTCGATAACGTCGACCCGGACTTCATCCGGGACACGCTCGACCAGATCGATCCGCACGATGTCATCGTCAACGTGATCGCGAAATCGGGCGTAACGGCTGAAACCATGGCCACGTTTGCCGTCGTCCGCCGTTGGCTGATCGATGCTCTCGGAGAGAACGAAGCACGGTCGCGGTTTGTCGTCACGACGGATCCCGCAAAGGGGGACCTGCTCGCGATCGCGCGACAGGAGGGATACCCCACCTTCGAGATTCCGGAAAACGTCGGGGGACGATTCAGTGTTCTGTCTCCGGTCGGAACGCTACCGGCTGCGCTGCTCGGGTTTGACGTAGAAAAGCTGATGGAAGGCGCCCGTCTGGGAGCCAGAAGAGCCCGGCGACTGTTTCGCGAAAATCCGGCGCTGATGATGGCGTTCATCCAGTGGTTTCTTGATCTTCACCGTGGCAAAACGATCCTGGCGTTGTTCCCTTACTCTCGATCACTGTGGCAGTTTTCCTTCTGGTACAAACAACTCTGGGGAGAAAGCCTGGGAAAGAAAGTCGATCGACAGGGAAAGGAGGTCTTCCGCGGACAGACACCCACGGCGGCTCTTGGGGTGACCGACCAGCATTCTCAGCTCCAGCTTTTCGTCGAAGGTCCGAACGACAAGTCTTTCGTGTTCTGGTGTCTGAAAGATTTCAAGAACAAGATGCCGATCGATGAGGCGTTTTCTGATTATCCCTCGATGACGTATTTCAAGGGCCGGGACATCGCGCAACTTCTCGGCGCCGAACGGGAGGCCACCGAAATTGCGCTAACCGAAGCCGGACGACCGAATATCACTGTTTCGGTGGACAGCCTGGACGAAGAGAGCCTCGGCGAACTGATCATGTTTTCGCAATATGCAACAGCCTACTCGGGTGAACTCTACGATGTGAACGCGTTCGACCAGCCGGGTGTCGACTACGGCAAACGGCTGACGTTCGCCATGATGGGACGCGAGGGCTTCGACGACTACGCGTCCAGGGTCGAAGCGCACCGAAGCCGGAACCGGGTGGTGGTTCGATGAAGCTGCCGCTCCGATTACCCGTGCTCTGCTTCATCGGCGTTCTGGTGGCCGGATCCACCGCACTGGGTTATTTCTATTACTATGTCTACAGCCCCCCGCTCGAGGCTGCGGAAGCGTTCATGCGCGCGATGGAGGCTCGCGACCCGGAGCGACTCGGAGAAGTCATAGTTTTCAGCGTCGGCCTGGATTCAGGCGCTCTGCGGCCGGCCACCGAAGAAGAGATAGAGGCGCTCCTGTTTCCTCGATTCGAGCGAGGCCGGGTACTCGACCAGCGAAAACGTGAGGGTAAGAGCCGGTCCTATCACTACCTGATCTACCGGGAGCCTGATGGCCAGGTGTTCGCTCTTGTAGTGACCGACATCGGTGGCCGATTTCGCGTGGTAATCCCCGAGTCGCGGATGAGCCGGCGCCAATGGTACTTGTGGGATTACACTTGGACGAACTAGACCGTTTCCGATATACTTTTTTTGACGGAAGTTTGTTACTTCACGCTTAACCATGTCTAAAGCCTGAAGGATAGAAGCGGAGGAACTCCATGTTTAGATTAGGCTTTCCGGAGTTGGCGATTATCCTGCTCATCGTTTTCTTCCTGTTCGGCGCAAAACGCTTGCCGGAAATGGGTAAGGGAATCGGTGAAGGAATCAAGAATTTCAAGAAATCGATAAAGGGCGACGAAGCCGATAAGGAGCCGGAGTCCAAGCAGAGTTAACTTCTGTTTTTCCAACTGAGAGAGAACGTGGGCGGCCGTGGAGGCCGCCTTTCTTGTTTACGCGGATTTCGCAGATGGGAGTCCGAGGTCCGTGGCCCCGGGGGGTAGCGAGACTTCGGACCTCGGACTTCAAAGGCCCCCGGCTACAGGATCACCCGACTGTCACCGACCCTCCTGGTAACGCGCTGACGATCGAGATATTCAAGAATCGGAATCGCATACTTCCTCGACACCCCGGCCAGGTCTTTGAATTCCCCGACGCCGAGCCTGGCATCGGTATTCTTCAAGGCCCGAAGCCGTTCGATCAGGCCGTCCATGGCTTCCCTATGAATCAGTAGATCGTCACTGATCTTTACAAGGACCCCCTCGCGAACCATCAAGCGAAGGATTTGTCGAGCGGTGTCTTCCTCGACTCTGGCCTTTCGGATCAGCTCTTTGGGGGGGGGAATCTTTAACCCTCCTCTGAGAAACTCCGCCGTCAGCTTCTCCTGAATGTTTTCTTCATCGGCATTCAGCGTAACTGTGCGCCCATAGGAATGAATCACTTCCTGTGCGATCGAAAGCTGCTTCCGTTCGATCAGCTGGTCCAGAGCGGCCTGGAAGGTCAGGTTCGGGGCGCCTTCGAAAATGCGGGTCTTGAGCTCCTCCCTCGAGATCCCGACCGCCAGAGGGTTGTCGCAGTGGAACCGCAGCACCCGGGCGAGCGTCTGTTCCACTGCATCCCTGAAAGCTGTTTCGGAAACGACGGTTGACGGGCTTTCCGACAAGAGACGAATTTTTCCGTCCTGAACCAGATGATCGAGCCGGATCTGGAGGGGGGCCGGCGGCACTCCGGTTTTGCCGACGATGTCTCTGACCGACAGTGTGGCCAGACCGGCATCCTCGATGAAGACCATCAAACGGTCGTCCAACTGGCCGTCTTTGAAGACTCGGAGCCTCTCGAGCGCCTTCTCATCCTTGCGGCGGTGCCTTCGCGGATGCTGCTCCAGGATTTCACCCCCGCCGATGGTGATCATCGGCGAGTACTGCCGGATGATGAAACGATCGCCCGGTAGCGCGAAGGTCGGGTCCTCCAGACGAATCTGGACAAACGCGGAGTCTCCCGGTTCGAGGCGATCCTGTCCCAACAGGGTCACGTACCCCATGATTTCAGCAGTCCCAACGTGGAATCGGATGCGTTTCCGCAGACGGATCGGTCCCGGGGCCGAAGCAACCAGTTCCAGATGACAGTCGAACATGGAAGTGGGTTCAAAGAGTCCGGGTTCGGTCAGCAGCATACCCCGCTCGATCTCGGCGACTTCGAGGCTTTGCAGGTTGAGGGCCGTTCGCTGTCCTGCCGTCACCACACCAGACGGACGTCCGTGGACCTGGATTCCACGAATCCGGGTCCTCTGGCCCGATGGCAGCAACTCCACCTCGTCTTCCTTGTGCACGGCGCCCGATATCAACGTGCCGGTCACCACGGTGCCAAAACCTTTGATGGTGAAACACCGATCGATCGGCAATCGAAAACTTCTGGTGGTATCTTTTGGCCGAACCGTACCACATACCTGTTTTAGCGTCTCGATCAACTCCGGAATACCGGCACCGGTCTGGGCGCTGACCCTGACGACGGGCCCGTCTCCGAGGAATGTCGGTTTCAGGTAGTCGCGAACTTCGAGTTCGACAAGGTCGGCGATTTCCTCATCTACGGTGTCGGTCTTGGTGATGACGGTGACGCCGCGCTTGATGTGGAGCAACGAACAGATCTCCAGGTGCTCACGAGTCTGAGGCATGATCGATTCGTCGGCAGCCACGATCAGCATCACGACATCGATGCCTCCGATTCCCGCCAGCATGTTCTTCACAAACCGTTCGTGGCCCGGAACGTCGATGAACCCGATCGTTGTGTCCGGGTCGATTTCGAGGTTGGCAAATCCGATGTCTATCGTGATGCCACGCTCTTTCTCCTCCTTGAAGCGATCGGCATCGATTCCGGTCAGAGCTTTCACCAACGCCGTCTTGCCGTGATCGATGTGTCCTGCAGTCCCTACAATAACGTTTGGCATAGCAGTCTGTACGTCAACGGAAGAGGCAACCCCACGACGTTATGATAATTTCCTTCGATCTTTGGAATGAAAGCCCCGGCAAAACCCTGAATGGCATAGGCTCCAGCTTTGTCCGTCACATCCTCTCGCCGGACGTAATCTCTAATGGTCTCCCGGCTCAGGTCCGAAAACCATACCTTTGTTTGCTCGAGGCCTTCGAGACTGGCGCCGGTGTCCGAATCGAGGACAACCACTCCGGTGTAAACTGAGTGCTGTCGCCCTCCGAGCCGCTCCAACATTCGAATCGCGTCGCGCTCATCGATCGGTTTGCCCAGGATTTCGTCATCGATGACGACGATCGTGTCCGCTGATAGAACAACCGATCCGGACACCCGTGTCGCCACTTCCATTCCTTTGTCGCGCGCGGCTCGACGCACAAAATCCGTCGCTGCTTCTCCTTCACCCGGAGTCTCTTCGGCTCTCGAAGGGACCACGGTGAACCCGAATCCGAGGAGAGTCAGAAGTTCCGAGCGCCGTGGAGACTGCGAAGCCAGCACGAGTTGCGGTTTCGACATGGCGGGAATTCTAACATGTCGGAAAAGAGCATTTCCGACGGGAGCCTCTCAGGAGTGAAGGAGCCCGGGGCCGATCAATCCGTTCTCAACGCGGACATCGGATCGATCGTCACGGCCCGGCGAGCCGGTATGAAACAGGCGGCGGAAGCGATCGCCAGCAGGGTGATGGCGACGAAAAGGAAAGTCATTGGATCAGTAGGCTGCACCTCGAAAAGCACCGTGGACATGAGCCCGACAATCGCAAGAGATCCCACCCCCCCAAGCAGAAGACCGATAGCGGCGAGCGCCAAACCCTCGCGCATCACCATCCACAACACTTCCGACGAAGAGGCTCCAAGAGCCGTGCGGATGCCGATCTCGTGAGTTCGCTGGCTGACCGCCAGTGCAATCACGGCGCCGATACCCGTTGCCGTGATGACCATGGACAAGGTCGCAAACAGGCTGATGAGGATGGTGGTTAATCGGGGAGACGACATCGAATCCGTCCGAACCTTCTCGAGCGTACGGAAATTGTCTACCGGTTGCTCCCGATCGATATCGTGGACGATGTCCTGAACAGAGCCGATCAATACGGAGGGGTCCGCAGCGGTTCGGACCAGCACGGTGCTGCTCAGTTGCCCGGATTGGTACAAGGGGACATATAGTTGATCCTCGACGTCCCCGGCAAGACTGTCCTGTTTGACATCGCCAACAACACCAACGATTTCAAACCAACCCTGTCCATCCGGAGAAACACGTGCCCCGACGGCGCCATCCTCACCCCAGTAGTGACGCGCCATCGACTCGTTTACGATTCCGACCCAGGGACTACCATCGACGTCGCCATTCGAAAAAGCTCGACCGTCAAGAAGAGGGACACCGGCAGTTTCGAAGTAGTCCGGGCTGACAGCAACCCAATCGCTCCAGAACCAGCGCACGTCCTCATCTCCCCTTCCATCGATTCCAAACTGCCTGGAAGCCGGGCTGACCTCGTTCAGCGGAAATGTCGCCGACACCGCGGTCGAAATCACATCGGGGTGTTCTTGGATCTTCTCGATGACCGTCCGATAGAATCCTGCGGTTTCTTCGCCGGTTGTATACCTGGAAAAATTGAGATCGATTCTCATGGTGAGAACGTTCTCCGGATCAAATCCCGGATCCATCCGGTTCAGGTGGATAAGGCTTCGAACCATCAGGCCCGCGCTGATCAGCAGGACAAAGGAGATGGCGACCTGGGCCACAACGAGCGCATTCCGCGCAAATTGCCGGCTCGCCGACGACGTCACGTCATTACCACCGTCCCGGAGCGATTCAACGAGAAATCGTCGTCCCGGCACAGCCGGCAAGAGTCCGAATATCATCCCGGTCAGGACCGAAGTGCCCAGAGCAAACAGGAGGACCCACCCATCAATAGCGATACCGGCGGCCCGAGGCGTAAACCTGGAGGCGAACGTAACGAGCAGGTCCACGCCACTGATCGCCAGGAGCAACCCGAACCCGCCCCCTGCCAACGTCAGCATCATGCTTTCAACGACCATCTGACGCATCAACCGGCCTCTGCCCGCGCCCATCGCCGTTCGAATCGCCATCTCCCGGTCGCGTCGCATCGCGCTCGCCAACATCAGGTTGGCGACATTCGCGCAGGCAATCAGGAGGACCAGACCGGCAGTGAACAGCAACAAGACAAGAGTCGGTCGAGCCTGGTTGGTCAACTCTTCGTGAAGCGGTGTCGATGCTACAGCAAGCCCGCGTTCCGGGGGATAGGAAGTGGGGTACTTCTCTCGAAGTTGGGCAGTGATCGCGGAGAAGTCACCCTCGACCTGGTCGAGTGACACTCCGGGCTTGATCCTGCCGAACGCCTGTGAAGTCTTCGCGTCTCTGTTTGCTATCGTGGCCGGTGCCGATCGGAAAGGGCAGGACGATACGGGCATATAGACGTCGTTGCCGTTCGGATACTCCAGGATCGGGGGCAGGACCCCGACCACGGTGTGAGGCCGGTCGTTCATTTCGAACACTCGACCGATCACTTCGGGGTCACCGTCGAACGTGGCCATCCAGTAATCGTAACTGAGGATGAGAACGGCCTCCGAATCGTGCGTGTCATCGCCCGCAATAAAACTTCGGCCGTGGAGCGGTTCGATGCCGAAAACATCGAAGAAATCCCACGACACCACACCGGTCTGCACCCTTGAGGGATGTTCTCCTCCGAGCAGGACAAACCACATGGCGTGGTATTCGACGATGGAATCCAGTGTCGTCGTCAGACGCCGGTAGTCTTCAAGATCTTTCTGGGAAAAACCAATGCTTTGAATACCTGCTTCGGGGGCCTGCTGGCGAAGCACAAGCAGCCGCGCACCGTGATCATACGGAAGGGGTTGGAGCAGGACACCGTTAACCGCGGTGAAGATCGCAGTGTTGGCGCCAATGCCCAACGCCAGCACAAGAATTACCGCGATGCTGAACCCAGGTCGCTTAGTGAGGGTCCGGAGGCCAAAACCGAGATCCTGGACGAGGTTCACGATAAGCCGGGTGCCACGGGCATCCCGACACTCTTCCTTAACCTGTTCGAGGCCTCCAAAATCCTGAGACGCCTTGAGTCCGGCCTGCGCGGGACTCATGCCGCCCTCGATGTGCTGTTCCATCTCCATTTCGAGATGGAAACGCACCTCTTCGTCGAGTTCCACCTCTACTGATGGACGGCGAACCAGCGACTTCAGAACCCTGAGCAGCTTCGCGAACACATTGAACTCCAGAGATTCCGATCAGGTCGTCTGCAGGACTTCGAAGACCGCGCCTGCAAGCCGCTCCCAGTTTTCCGTCTCCTGTGACAATTGCTTGCGGCCGGTACGCGTCAGCTTGTAGTAACGGGCGCGCCGGTTGTTTTCCGACGTCCCCCATTCGGAACTGATCCACCCTTCCAGTTCCAATCGGTGAAGTGCAGGATACAGAGAACCTTGCTGGACCTGGAGGACACCCTTCGAGATCTGCTGGATGTGTTGAGAGATACCCCAGCCATGGATCGAGCCAAGTTCCAGTGTCCGCAGGATCAACAGGTCGAGCGTTCCCTGCAGTAGATCCGCTTTCTGTTTAGGCATGAAACCATGATACCGGAGGGTACTTGTAGACTGTCAAGGGGAAAGCGTCAATCGTCCAGCACCACGACGGCTTCGATCTCAATCAGGAAGTCCGGATGGGCGAGTTTGCTCACCTCAACGAGGGTGTTTGCTGGCGGATTCGTCCCCAGGTACCCCGCGCGGATCTCCCGTACGACTCCCAGTTCCGACATCGACAGGACGTAAGTCGTAGTCTTGGCAACATCTTCGAATGTGGCGCCGACAGCTTCGAGCGCCAGCTTCAGATTGTCGAAGACTTGCCGGGCCTGCCTCGGGAAGTCCGCGGCGCCAACGACCTTGCCGGTTGCGTCCTCGGAAACCTGTCCGGATATGTACACGGTCCGCACTCCGCGAGTTTCGACGATGTGGGTGTAGCCCTTCGGTTGCCCGAGAGTCGGTGGGTTCAGGTGTCGGATCATGTTGTGGCCTCCATTAGTCAGCTTTCATCATGTGAACAATCGAGCGTATGTTTCTTGATCGAAGCCGACGATCAGCGTCTTTCCCTTTCGAAGCGCGGGAGCCCGTAGCTTCCCGTTCGGACAAAGTACCTTCACCAGCTCTTCCCTGGCGGGTTTCTGCTTCTTGAGATCAAGGACGACGACCTTCTTTCCCCTCGTGGCATAGATCTTGTCGACTTGCCCGACCAGTTCCAGCACGTCACTTTCGAGCAGGGCGACTTTGCGAGCGTTCACCTGCTCGGTGACTTCCACTTTGTTGTTCGCAAGAAACTCCTGCGTTTTACCACAGGTCTTTCAAGCCGTGCGGTGATAGCTCCAGTCTACTCTCGCCATGCCTGCTCCTTGTTCTTTGCGGTGGGCGGTTCGGGATTGGGCCGGCCGGGCGGGGAGTGTGTACGGCCGCCAGGCTGACCTACATTACGCTCAGGTTAGGGTTCAAAGAGGGATTGCCTTCAACAGAGGCATTGCCCTCAACAGTTGATCTTTCCCGGCAGGTGGCCAGGGACGGCCACTCCGACACGCCTTTCCCTGCGTGCCACCAGACCCGCCTGTTCTCAAGCGAACTTCTTCTTCAAATCCCCAAGCAGCGCAACATAGATCGGACTGCAGAACTCGGCCGTCTCCGCATCCTTGCCATGCCAGTTCGAAGACCATTCGACGTATGACGTGTTCGAATCGGTCACCGGGAACACCCTGAGAAAGCCGATGTATTCTTCGGTGTCGGGAAGCGGCCCCGGACCGTCGTCGATACTGTACCGGATACTGTGGTCGATTTCGCTCAACTCGAGCAGGGTCTCGTGGAAGGCATCGTTCAGGACACGTTTCGCCCCGATCTGATCGCCCTTTTTGTCGCCCACGGTTTTGCACTCGGTAACGACACTTGTCGCCCAGAACATGTCATGAAAGTCACGGACCGTTGCCCACACTTGATCTACGGGGGCGTTTACGGTTGTTGATTGGTAGGTCTTTCCCATGGTTCAGCAAATCCTCCTGCTCGTTTGATTGTTCTTAGGGCCCTGGCAGCACCGAAAAATACTACAGCCGCCAGGGGTTGTCCACACCGGCAGACGCGAAAACCCAAGTCTGTTGGCCAGAACACGGATTCGAATGTCTGGAAACCTGCGCGGCGCAAGATTAATCTACTCCGCTAGAATGCGGCTCCTACGGAATGCGGACGGACTGCGGCGCCCCGGCGGGAGACCGGAACCGAAGGGTTCCTGAGGTCGTCTGATTTCTCGAACCGGAAAAGAGGATAAACTCGGTACTGTAGCCCCCGCCAACCGCCAGAACGGGCAGGAACGCGGCCGTTCTCGGATCGAACGACCGTTCCACAACAGCCGGGGTTGCGGTCAAGAGAAAGTCTCGACGCTCATTGATCTTGCCTCGAAGAGCCGCAATGGCCATCCCCTCGCCCGCACTGGTGGTGACGCGAAGGACACCGACGAAAGGGAGTGACAAGTTTCGCAGCCCGGGAACCTGGTCCAGGAAAACGGCGAGTTGCCCACGGCCGGGAACGGTAGATTGACCAACCAGGCCAAGCGGCACGCCGTCAAGATCCAGAAGCTCGTAAGTCAACGTCGCGGAACCTTGCGCCCGGTTTGCCACGGCGATAGCCGAACGCGTCGATCCGATCTGGCCGGCCTGGCCGGAAACCTCGGCATACATTCGAAACGCCCGAGCAACCGGCGAGGACTCCAGGACGGTCTCCGATATCGTGAAGTCCCCGGGTCTATAGCGAAGGATGACAAAGCTGGTAGGGGCAATCTGGAAGGTTGACGGAAAAATCTCAACCGAGCCCACGCGGGCAGTCAATGCCGACCCGGACATCTTCATCCGCCGGACGCTTCTCGGAGGGACCGAATAGCCAAACTCCACACCGAATTGACCATCGAGGACAACCGGGGCCACCTGGGCGGGGGCCAGGTCGGTTCCCTGTTCAAAAAAACGAACCGATCCTTCAATAGAGCTTTCGCTGGGATTCAAGAGGACGAGGTCCGAGGTCCAGCCGGCGCCTTGTGCGAAGTGTGGAATAACGACCGATCGGGTGCGAGCTCCCGTCAGGGAGGTCACCGGTACGGTGGTCGCCAGGAACTCCGATCTCCCGTTGGTGACCCCCCGGAGAGCGCCGACTGCCACCGGAAGCGAAGATCTGAACGTGAATGTTCCTTCGAAGATCCCGGCACTGATCGGGAAAGGGTTTTTACCGAGGAATCCGGTCACCTGGACACCGCTGGGCAGGTCGATCGTGCCCGCCCCGAGATCCAAGCCGTTCCGATCCGTAAAGTGGAAACTTATGGATGCTGCTTCGGAATTCGGATTCGCCATTGCGATGCCGGTGCTGGACCCGCCGCCGATCTCGGTGTATATGCGTCCGGCAGTGACCGGTTCCGAGGCGACCCACTCGCTTTCCGACAGGAGGATCCCGTCCGGGCGGTAACCGAGTATGGCCAGCCCTACCGGTGTCGAATGGAACGGAAGAGGGTCCACCTCGGCATACCCTGTGGACACCTCCGAGCCTGGCCCATCGGTCCGAAGCGAGAAGCTGCCCCCGGTAAGAGAGAAGTTCATCTCGGTCCTTTCGTAATGCGGAACCCAGGCAACGAAATTCCCGCCTTTGAAGGAACTGAAGGTGACCAGCTCCTCACTGGTCAAGACGACATCGCCCTCGGCCGACGCCACAACGATTCGCCCGTCCACGGAAAGATCGATGTCGGCGAGTGTCCCACCGACATTCAGACTGCCTTTCAAGACGGTGCCGTCGGTGCCATCCAGGTGAAAGATGAGGCCGTTCGCCGCGGCTGTGAAGACATCTCCATCTTTGTTAACGGCAACGGCCCGATGATCCGCCGGGAGGAGCCGGATCGATCTCAAGAAAGTCATGTCCGCGGGGTCATACACCCGGAGCGACCGAGCGTCGGTAAAGCCATACAACAATCCGTCCTGGCCGACGGTCACATCAATGAATTCGGATTCCGGAGCAAATCTCTCGCAGGAGAAATCACGGATGTCGAATCGAATGATTCCCTCAGCTTGTGCCTCGATCGAACCCAAGGTCCGCATGTCGGTCACATAGACAAAATTTCCGGCGGTTGCGATTCCACCGTAGCCGGATCTGGCCACGGTGCTCCAACCCGAGCAGTTTGGCTGCCACCAGGTCCCGCTGTCAGGAGCAAAAGTGCTCAGAAACGGATTGAACGTACCGTTGTAGGTTCCGAGATTCCCGTTCGCATAGACGATGATGTCTCGCACGATTTCGCTAACACGCGCCGCTTCCGGATAGAGAATCAGGATGTTCTGGATCTCGATGCCCGAGGGCGTGTATTCACGAACGGTGCCGTCAGAGACCGCCAGGAGATTGCCGGGTGTAAAGTACCGCGTGTTGGCACGCGCCTGAACGACGCAGAGGGTGGAAATAATGATCGGACAGAGGACTCTGACCAGGCCTGGGAGCCGGTGAGGGATCTTCACATTGGGCCTGCAAGAACCCTCCATCCTGTACTCTCTGAGATCTGTCGAGGTCATTGGGTAGTTGATGCGTTCCTGATCATGACCAGGTCCACCTTGGATTCTAATCGAATCTCGAAGAAGTTGATTAATTCCCCGCCGATGTATACTTTGCATTCACAAGTATACAAAGCCGGCACAGGATCGTTATGTCACCAAAAACATACGCGGGAGAATTCGAACAGATGGTCCTCCTGGCTGTGCTCCGGTTGGGAGATCAGGGTTACGCGGTCGGTGTCCGGCGCGAACTCGAGCAGCGCGCCGGCCGGCGGGTTTCCCGAGGGGCATTGTACCGGACCCTGGATCGGCTGGAGGCGAAGGGGCACCTGTCCTGGACGTTGGAAGAAACGACGCCGACACGCGGAGGACACCCCAGACGCCTTTTCCGGGTCACGGTCCTGGGGATTGAAATGCTTCGCGCCTCCCGGGCCGCCCTGTTCGGTTTGTGGGCTGGTCTGGATACGATACTGGGAGAGCCATGACACCGAACCAGCGCCAGTCGCAACCACCAAGATCAGCCGAAGCGGGCCAGCAGAAATACGGGTAGCGCCAAAGCCTCCACCCAGTTAACATTCCAACTTCGGATCTGCGGACCCCCTCGTGGAATCGTCTCTCTGAAGACTCTTATTCATGCCACCAAGACGGCCATACTTTCACGGAAGATACTCCATAGGCGCCCTGTGCTTGTGGATGCTTCTCGGATCACGGGCATATGGCCAGACAACAGACCAGGTTACGAACGACAATGCCGTCCAGGTTGAGGATTCTTCCCCGGTGTTCGACATCCTCAACTTCGGCGGGCATACCATGTTTGCCAATCCGAAGTATATGGACTCGGAGCTCAACGGCAATGTTCGCATCCTGAATCTGATCGATCTTGGGGGATTCGTCGGTATCGTCCCACACACATTCGGTCATGGGGGCTCGCACTACGGAGAACTAAAAGGCACGCTCCGCTTATTTACACGTGGCGTCTTTTCGATCGGACCGGCATTTGAGCGTGTCACGACCTCAAACGCCATCGACTTCACAAAATTCGGAGTGTCGGGCAACGCGATGCTGGGAGAGGCTTTCTTCGATTGGGAAGTCTTCCCGCACACGACGCGTGGGTCCGGCGGAGGCGGCACGTGGTACTCGGTGCCGTTACCGGGGCCCTGGAAGGTCGATGGCTTCTGGAACTACGAGGGGAAAGGAACAAGCGTCGGCAAAGTGAACCTTCACTATCAACTGTTACCGAAACTGGACTTGATGGTCGAGTACTTCCACAACGGGTTCTTGAAGGGGACCGATCAGGACAGAGTGGGGATCGGGATCGGGTACAAGATCAAGTAGGGGCGCCTAAGAATTCGACGCAAAGCGCAAAGACGCAGAGATCGGATGGAGATGGTAGGAGACCCTTAGCCGGGAACAAGAAAATCAGATCTCTGCGTCTCTGCGCCTTTGCGTCGAAAATCCCCCTCTTACAATGCGAAGGACCCTACGACCCCAAATCCTCGTATTCTTCCTTGAGTTTCATCAGGTTTGGCAGGTCGGAGTCGGCGTCTGCCCAATCCTCAAGGATCTTCTCGTAGGCCTGGCTGGCTTCGGCGAAGCGCTCCGCCCGGCGCAGCAGCCGGGCTTTCTCGACCGACGCGAGGGCACTGACGATGGCGTTGCCGGTCGACAGAAATGCGGTTCCGTGATTGTCGAGCACCTTCTGAAATTCGGCCAGAGCCTCTTCGATGGAACCCGTTCGCGAATAGGCCAGGCCCCGTGCGTAGTTGACGGCTGGTTCGGCCCGTTCGAACCGATCGGAATCCCGTATCAAGTCGAGCGCAATCTCGGGCTCGGATCTGTTGATCGCCATCAGGGCCCGGAGGGCCGGGAGGACCGCGTCTTGCGCGACCTCGTCAAAGGGGTACTGATCGCCGACCTCTCTAACGAGTTCTTCCGCCTCTTCATTCTCTCCCAGGAGGACGAGTATTCCGACACTCCCCAGTTTTGATCTCGCCGACACGTCTTCATCGAGGGCCGATCGGACGGCCTCCAGAGCCTGCTCTCGATAACCGGCGATGAAATAGATGCCTGCGATGTCGGCGAGGGAGAAGGACCGTCCGCGATCAACGGGGACCTCCAGCGCTCGCTCGAACAACACTGTGGACTCCCGAACACGGCCCTGAAGTCCCAGGATGGTTGCCTCCAGGCCCCACATGAGATGTTCGCCCGGTCGACCACGGGACCATTCGACATGCGCGGCGGCCGCGACCTCATCGCCTTCGAGTTGGGCCATCGCATACGCCTGTAGACGCAGGTTGGTGTTGTCCGGGTTGGCGCGAACATGGTCATCAGCGAGCGAGCGTGCCTCCTGGATACGATTCAGGCAGAGGTGCGCGAGAATAAGAGGCTGAAGATGTTGTGTCGAAGACTCCGCCCGATACGCCAACTGCGCTTGTTCCAGACCGTCCTCGAAGTCGCCACGCTGCAGGTGGTAGACGGCCATCTGAGCGTGGGGTGTTCCGTCGTCCGGGAATTCATCCATCCAGTCCTCAAGCGTTTCCAGCTCATCGTCGGACCGACCCAGATTGCGGTAGGCGTTCACAAGCTGACTGTACGGGATCGGATGGGGTTCCAACTCTACACTGATCCGCGCCCACTCCGCGACCCGGTCGAACTGCCTCCTCCGGCTATATATCGAAGCCAGGTTCGAGGATGGGGTCGAGTCTCGAGGGTAGGTCTCTTGCCACAGGTTGTACGTTTCGATCGCCTTATCGCTGTCTTCTAACACCGTGTTGTAGTAGTGGGCCGTGAGATAGAACCGCTCCCGTTCCCCAGCCCGGTCTCTGAGCGCAAAAGCTTTCTCATAATTCTCGATCGCCCCTTCCGCATCGCCCATATTGCCGAGGACCGTTCCCAGGCGGGCATAAGCCACCGCAAACCGAGGATCCAGTTCGATTGCACGCCGGTAGAACGGCGCGGATGCTTCGTCGCGCCCAATCGTTCGTTGCGCATCCGCCATCGAGAACGATTTCAACGCATCGAGCGACGATGTCGTTGCCTGTTCGATCGGGGTGCTGAAGGATTCGATCATTGGAAGCGACTCGCCCAACTTTCCCCTCATGCTTTCAACGGCGGTACCGAGCACGCCGAGCACCTGTTCCTTACTCCCGGCCTGAGTTTGCTCGGCCGCAATCGTCTCACCCGTGACGCAATTGAGCACCGTGAGCGTGATGACATAGTTGCTCCCAAGCATGACGATTTCGCCGGTCATCATCGCTTTGATGCTCTCCCGCTCACAGATCTCCCTTCCGATTTCAGCCGTCACGCGTTCGTCTGGCGCTCGCTCCATGAAACGAAGGGTCTCTCTCACCCGGGTGTCGGAGACAATGTTCAGGAAAGGCGATTCCGCAAGGTTGAGGGCCAGCGCCTGTTTGAGCGTGTCATCGAACACCGGCTCGCCCGTTCGGTTTTCGAAATCCGCAAGCAGAATGAGGTCGCTATCCTCCAGGGAAGCGGTTCCCCGAATTGCGAACGCGACGAGAAAGATGACGGCCAGGAGGACGACGGCAGTCGATAGAATGCCGATGACCACTTTTCGACCCGACGGAGCCGGGTATGTTGCGGGTCTTGCACCCTGGGTGCTTGTTGAGGTGAATCCGGACTCGGAATCGCGTCTCAGCCGTTTCAAGTCGGACCGAACGTCTGCAGCATGTTGATACCTTAAGTCCCGGCTCTTTTCGAGCGCCTTGTTGATGATCGTCTCAAGCTGGGGAGAAACATCCGGGTTCAGCCTCACGGGCGCAGTCGGCGCCCGATTGAGGATGGCCTCGAAGATGACCCCCGTCGTGCTGCCGGAAAAGGGTTGTTGGCCCGTGGCCATCTGGTAGAGGACCAGCCCGAACGAGAACAGGTCGGATCGGGAATCCAACTCTTCCCCTCGAACCTGCTCGGGCGACATGTACGCCACGGTTCCGACGGCAGACCCGGCGCGGGTGAGGTTGGCATCGTCAAGGGTCGTCAATGTTTCATCGAGAGTGGAATCGTCGCCGGCTTGGGGGGCTTGTTTGGCCAGACCGAAATCCAGAACCTTCAAACCACCGGTCTTCGTCAGGAAGATGTTGGCTGGCTTGATATCGCGATGCACCATCCCCTTCTGGTGGGCCGCATCCAATGCATCAGCGATCTGCGTACCCATTTGAAGCAGGCCCTCGATCGCCAATGGCCCGGCCGCAAGCCGATCTTTGAGCGTCTGCCCCTCGAGGAGTTCCATCACGATAAACGGTCGTCCGTCGTGCTCCCCGATTTCGTGGATGGTGCAGATATTGGGGTGGTTGAGCGCCGCCGCCGCACGAGCCTCGCGCCTGAATCTCTCGACGGCACGAGCGTCGGAAGCGACATCGGGGGGAAGAAACTTCAATGCGACGTTTCTGTGGAGTTTGGTGTCTTCGGCCTCGTAGACGACACCCATCCCGCCGGTTCCCAGCATTCCAACGATCTTATAATGAGCGACTTTCTGTCCGATCATAAAGGGGCCTTCCGAGACGCTCGGTTCGGTCTCACAGTAACGCTGCGAGTAGTCTTGGGTCCGGTTCAATATTGTACCAGAGGACGAAACGGAGCCAGGCATCTTCACTCACACCGTGTCACACCGTCGATTCGAATTCACGGTAGGCAAAATAGGCGAAGAACATAGCAATGATCGGCTGGCTGACCTGCCAGGAGGCAAACGCCATCCCCCCCGCGACAACGACGGACACGAGGGATGAAATGGAAAACCCCGTGTCCCCGGCAAACTCGACCAGAAGGGCCCGGGCGACCTGTCCGCCGTCCAGAGGCCATACCGGCAGCAGGTTGACCAGGCCCCACACAATATTGACCCACACGAGATGAAAGTACAGGGCACCCAGGAAGCCGCTCTCGGTGGGTCCCAGAAGCGGCAGCAACAGATACGCGAGGCCAGCCAACATGAAACCGGCAAGCGGGCCCGAGACGGCGATAAGAGCGCTGTTCCACCGCAGTCGGACTGGCCCGGTCTCGTCAAGAATCGTCAGCCCACCCATACTGTGAAGAACAACGTGCGTCGATTTTCCCGACACTCGGGCTGGCAGGGCGTGACCCAACTCGTGCGCCAGAATCGATGCGAACACAACGACCACCCACAAGACCTGTTAGACAATCGGCAGTGTCCACCCAAGCAGGGCTGCGACCACCCAGAACCCCGGATGAATCCGGATTGGAATGCGAAACAGACGAAAGCGAATGTCCAGTCGACTGGGTGGGGGCTCGGGCAACAAGTTCGGGAATCTCCTTCGAAGAAACTGTTGGTGTTCCAGCGAACATCTTACAACCTTCGATGTTGCGGTTGTGGCTGCCAAACGCTCGTGGGAAGATATTCAGGCAATGAAGATCCTGGTCATCGGGGCGACGCGGGGAATCGGGCTCCAACTCGTCCAGCAGACACTCGAGGGCGGCCATTCGGTAACCGCGCTGGTCCGAAAGCCCGGCAACCCGATTAATGACGAACAACTCCGGGTCGTGGGCGGAGACATCCTCGACGCGCGGTCGGTCGAAGAAGCCATGACCGGGCAGGACGTGGTGTGCAGCACGATCGGTGTCAAACCAGGTCGCGGCCCGATTACCGTTTTTTCCGGGGGCATTCAAAACGTGATCAGCGCGATGAAGAAGTGCGACGTCCCCCGACTGGTGTCTGTGTCTGGCATCGGGGCGGGAGACAGCCTCAATCACGGCGGCTTCTTCTATGACAAACTGTTCCTGCCACTCGTGCTGAAGCAAATCTACGAAGACAAAGACCGGCAGGAAGAGATCATCCGGGCCAGTGATGTCGACTGGGTCATTGTTCGCCCGGGTTTCCTCACAAACGGAGGATTTACCGGTAGCTATCGCGTCTTGACCGAACTCGACGGTGTTAAGGCGCGCAGGATATCGCGTACCGACGTGGCACCTTTCATTCTGGGGCAACTCCGCTCTCGAAAATATCTGCGGCAAACACCTCTGGTGACGTACTAGGTCGGGGGTAAGGTCCGAAGTCTGGGGTCCGGAGTCGAGGAATGGGACGGAGCGGGCCCTAAGAACTCGGCGCAGAGATCGGAGGGAGATTGTCGGAAACTTTTTAGTCGGCAACAAGAAAATCAGATCTCTGCGTCTCTGCGCCTTTGCGTCGAAAATCCCTCTCTTACAATGCGGAGTTATTCTGACACGGGCCCTTAGCGCCTGAGGGATCGCACAATCTCTTTCACGGCTCGGAATTCGCTGTGGACGTCCTTCAAGAGGTTCAGATCGACGATGTCCTTCGACCGCATGATCTGCTTGAACTTCGGACGCATGGTTTCCATGGAACGGGAGAGAAGGTCCAGTTTTGTGAACAGTGGAAGACGTGCCAGGTCGTCGGGAAGAGGGGCCATCGGAGCATCCAGATTGATGATCAATGACGAAACCCTGTCGAGCCTTCGATCCAACTCTCTAGAAGCCTTCCCGGCCGGCTCGACGGCCCAATCGGCAAAAGCGGGAGCAAACCTGTAATAGAGAACTTCACGCGAGGCGCCGTACAAGTCGTTCAAGCCATCGGCCAACAGATCCAATCGACCGGGATCGGCCATCCTCCGCGCCAAAGCGAGGTCAGGCAGATTCGCCAGCGAGGACGCCACCGCAGCAGCGATCTCGGCGCGCCACGCCGCCTCGTTCGCCAGCGCCATTTCCTTCCGTTCGAGCTCGCTGACTTCTTCACCCCAGCGGACCAGGACGTCGTCCTCTTGCGCCTGTGCATCCACGGGAAGACCCAACGCCAGCGTCGCTGTAATCAAGCTAGCCTAGCGATCAGACCTTTGTGCATCGAGACCCCAGTTTTTCGTGTCAAGTTCTATTTATCCTGCTCTCTTCAGGGTCGGCGGGCAAGCAAAAAGCCTCCTGTGCAGGAGGCTCTTAAGGGCAATTCTCACTCGAAGGCAAATTCAGTCCGCGTCAGCAGGCGGTCCGCCTTGACAACCGAATCATCGTTCCACAGCTACTCGTATCTCAAAGCGTCGATGGGGTCCAGCCGCGCAGCCTTGTGCGCCGGATAGTAACCAAAAAAGACCCCGACTGCAGCCGAGAACCCGACCGACAGAGCGATTGCCGTCGGAGACACCAGCGTCGGCCATTCGAGGAATTGAGCAACACCGATGGACATCGCTGCTCCGAGCGCCACTCCGATCAAACCGCCGGCCACACTCAGGATGATCGATTCGGAGAGAAATTGCAGGCGAATGTAACCGGGACGCGACCCGACCGCCATCCGGATACCGATCTCGCGAGTTCGTTCGGTAACCGACACGAGCATGATGTTCATGATCCCGATCCCACCGACGAGCAAGGAAATCGCGGCGATGCTGCCCAGGAGCAGAGTCATCACAAGTCCGGTCTGCTCGGCCGTCTCGGCAATGTCACTCAGGTTCCGGACGCTGAAGTCATCCTCTCGCGGGGGGACGATGTTGTGCCGCTGACGGAGAAGGTCGGTGATCAACTTCTCCGCAACCGCAGTCGCATTCGGCGTGACCGCGCGAAGCATCACCTGACTGATTCTTGGGATGGATTGTCCGAGCAGTTTTTTCTGCGCCGCGGTGTAGGGCATGATGACGGTATCGTCCTGATCCTGCCCCATTCCGGACTGTCCCCGAGCGCTCAAAATGCCGACGACACGAAAAGGGAGGTTCCGGATGCGGATGGTCTGACCAATCGGCTCCACGCCGGTAAACAGGTTTTCCGCAACCGTGTTTCCCAGCACGACAACCCGAGCCGCGGAGCGCACGTCGTTTTCGGTAAAGAACTCACCAAACGCTATGGGCCACTCCCGAATTTCCGGAAAGTGCTCGTTGGTACCCTGCACCGATGCGGACCAGTTCTGGTTGCCGAAAATCATCTGGCCGCTGGCCCGTACAATGGGTGTGGCACCGGAGACAACCGGAACCTCGTTTTCTATCGCCTCCACGTCCGCGACGGTCAACTGGCTGCCCTGATCGGCGCCACGAACGCCGCCCATACCCCGCCTTCCACTGGGATAGACGTACATGATGTTGGTGCCCATGGCTTCCATCTGATCCTGGACCATCGAATTGGCGCCCTCGCCGATCGACACCATGGCGATCACGGCGGATACTCCAATAATGATACCGAGCATGGTCAACGCCGATCGCATCTTGTTCCGTCCCAGCGCCCAGAAAGAAATCTTCAGTATGGCGAGGCCTCTCATTCGTCGTCCTCCTCATCGTCGTCTTCAGGGGGCAGTTCCAGCAGCGCCTGCTCGGCGCTTCGTCGATTTTCGACCCGATAGTCCTTGCGGATTCGACCGTCACGAAACAGGATGATCCGTTTCGCAAAATCCGCGATATCCGATTCGTGGGTCACAAGAATGATCGTCATGTTCCGCTCTTGGTTCAGCTTCTGGAAGACACCCATGAGTTCGATCGACGTCCGCGAGTCGAGGGCCCCAGTCGGTTCATCCGCGAGGATGATCGCCGGGTTGTTCACGAGCGCCCGCGCGATCGCAACCCGCTGCTGTTGACCACCCGAGAGCTGATTAGGCAAGCTCTTCGCCCTGTCGGACAGGTTGACGATCGCCAGCGCTTCGAGGGCTCTTTCGGTCCGCTCCTTCGCGGGTACGCCTGCGTAAATCAGCGGCAATTCCACATTCTCGATGGCCGACGTTCGGGATACGAGGTTGAAGCTCTGGAACACAAAACCTACATTCTGATTCCGGATATCCGCCAACTCGGCCTTGGACGCCTTTGAGACATCGAGCCCGTCGATCTTGTACGTTCCTTTCGTGGCGTGGTCCAGACAACCCACGATGTTCATCATCGTCGATTTGCCTGAACCCGACGGCCCCATGATGGCGACGTAGTCCCCGCGATGGACGGATAGCGACACGCCCCGGAGCGCGTGCACCACGAAGTCGCCCAACGGATAGTCTTTTCGCACGTGGTCCAGCACGATGACCGGCTCCGGTTCCGGTCCAGAGGCCCTCAACACGCGATCCGCTACTTGTTCGGCCGACGACTCGATCACCGGCGCCCCCGGCCGCCGCCGAATCCACCGCGACCTCGGTTGAATCCGCCGAACGGGTTGAATCCCTGCTGGGTCTGAATATCGTCCCCCTGGGACGAGTCACCGATAATGACCTGGTCGCCTTCCTGGAGGTCCGAAACCAGCAGCTCGGAACGGGCACCATCGGTGATGCCCAACGTGACATCACGGACTTCGGGAACTCCTGCCGCCGTCAGGACCCAGACACGACCGGGGCGCGGCCTGACCGGTGGCGCGTCGCTGAACTGGAGTTTCTCTCCGGCGTCCCACAACTGGCCGGGCGCCGCGGACCGGATGTCCCCACCCGAGAATTGGGCTCCACCGGGTCCGGCCGAACTTGGGAAACCACCGGCACGTCGACCGCCTCGACCCTGACCACCGCCACGGCCGCCTCGACCTCCAAGGCCGCCTCGGCGTTCACCACGACCACCAGGACCGACCTCTCCGCGATCGCCACCCCTTTCTCTACGGCCCGCGCCGGCGACCTGCTCGGCTTCCGCCGGAGTCTGGCTGGCCTCGGAAGAGGTCGTCTCAGCAGCTCCACCTCGGCCGCCTCCCCGGCCCCTCCGGCCCCGACCGTCACCCCCGCGGGTTTGCTGTGGCGCCTCGGCTTCCGCATCGGGAGGCCTGTATCTCAAGGCCGCATTGGGTACGCTCAGCACACCGTCACGCCGGTCCACGGTCACGGTGATATTGGCCGTCATGCCGGGCTTCAGTTTCAGGTCCTCGTTGTTCACACCGATGATCACACTGTATGTGACGACGTTCTGGGAGGTTGAAGGACTGAGGCGGATTTCTTCGATGAACCCTCTGAAGCGCTCCCCCGGATATGCATCCACGGTAAAACCGATCTGGTTCGACTGCGAGAGCTTGCCGATATCGGCCTCGTCAATGCTCGCGTTGACCCGCATCAAACCCAAGTCGTTGGCGATCAGGAAAAGGGTGGGAGCAGACATGCTGGCCGCCACCGTCTGGCCCACGTCGACTTCGCGCGAGATCACCACGCCATCAACGGGAGAATAGATATTGGTGTACTCGAGGTTGATTTCGGATCGGCTGACGTCGGCTTGGGCCTGGATCAC
Source organism: Terriglobia bacterium (assembly GCA_965247425.1). Classification (GTDB taxonomy): domain Bacteria; phylum Acidobacteriota; class Terriglobia; order 20CM-2-55-15; family 20CM-2-55-15; genus CAZOZZ01. Next base: position 4,679,685 of record OZ252023.1, on the reverse strand, counting down.
CGACGACTTCGCCTGCTCAATCCCCGCTTCTCGGGAAAGGATCTGGGCCCTTACTTGATCGATGCCGGCCTCAGACTGCTTCAACCGCGCGACTCCGGCGTCAGCGGTAGCCTTGGCGTTGTCGTAATCGGTCTCGGAGATCAGCCCGGCTTCCTTCATTTCCTCCGCACGCCGGAACAGAATGGCCGCTTTCTCGGTGTCTACCCGAGTGGCCTCCAGACCGGCCAGAGAGTTCGCCAGACTCGCATGGGCATTGATAAGATCCGCTTCGGCGGTCGTGACCCGGGAATTCGCCGACACCAGGCTGGCCCGGGAATTTTCGAGGGCCGACTGGAAAGTTCGAGGGTCGAGCTTGGCAAGCAACTGCCCGGCGCCGACAACCGAATTGAAGTCCGCATAAAGTGTCTCGATCTGCCCGGACACCTGGCTGCCGACCTGAACCGTCACGACCGGTTCAACCGTCCCCGTGGCAGAAACAGTGTTCTGAATCGATCCGCGGGCGACCTCGGTTGTAAAGAACTCCGTCTCTTGGACATCTTCACCAAACAAGCTGAAAGACACCAGCCCGATGACGACAACGAACCCACCTAACGCGATTCCCACCTTAAGACTTTTTTTCATGACCTCACAACCCTCTCCTGTAGCAGGATCCTAACGGCACTTCGAACCTCGGCGTGTCCGACCTTTTTATTAAGTTTTATTAAAAGGCGAGCCCGTCTGCTTGTGCCTATAGTCGAGTACGACCGTGACGGACAGAAAGTTACGATATCAAATAGTTTAGATGATGTGAAGCACGGCGGGAAGCAACTTTCCAGGACTCGGAAAGTGCGCCTTTTGGCGCGGCCGGACCGGGTCCGGGAGGTTGGGATTCAGGGAGCCGGAAACGGAGTGTACGACCTTCACAGCCCTCTCCCTGTTCGCCTCTTCTAATTGACTCTCAATGCGGTCATCGGACTGATTGCCGTGGCACGCCGGGCGGGCAACAGACATGCAATGACCGCGACTCCCGCAAGTACGACAGCCACTCCGATGAACGTCCACGGATCGGTAGGTTCGATGCCGAACAACAGACCCGCCATCAGTCCGCCCAGGGCCAGCGCCCCGGCCAGACCAATTGTCAGACCGATTAAGACCAGGGTCAGCCCTTGTCGGAGAATCATCCCCAGGACCATCCCCTGCTGAGCGCCCAGCGCCATTCGCAGGCCGATCTCGCTCGTACGCTGGCTCACGGTGAAAGCGATGACCCCGCCGATTCCAGTTGCGGTGATGGTCACAGCCAGCCCCGCAAACAGCGCGAGCAGCAACATTGTCAGACGGGGTGAGGCCAATGATTCTCGCCGGACCGCCTCGAGTGTCTGGATTTCGGCAACGGGCTGAGCCGGGTCCAGTTTTCGAACGCTCTCGCGGATCTGGAGGGCCAGAGCTCCCGCGTCGACACGGCTCCGGACCAGGACACGCATATCACGGGACGGGAAGATCGAAAAGGTGTGAAGACCATGTCCGAGTCTTCCTGATCGAGGCTGAACTGTTTGACATCATCAACGATTCCGACGATCTCGAGCCAATCCTGGTTTCCTCCCGGCGGTCGGATTCGCTTGCCGATCGCCTCACCTTCATCCCAGTGCTTGGCCGCAAAGGTCCGACTCACAACGACCACACGAGATGATTCATTCTGGTCGAAGCTGTTGAAAGTACGTCCCTGGAGCAGACGTGTCCCAATCGTCTGAAAGTACTCCGGACTGGCCGAGATCATGACCGTTCGCGGCAGTGGCTTGCCCTCTTCGATGACCTGCCCTTCGATCTCGAACCCCTGCGTGAACGGTGTGCCGCCGTTCAGCGGGTACGAGTTGGAAAACGAAACCGACATCACGCCAGGGTATTGGGCCAGTTCTACGTCAAGGGCATCGGCGAAGCCTCGGATAATTTCCGGATTGTCGTACTTCGACCAGTTCAGATCCAACCTTGCTGTCAGGACACTCTCGGGATTGAACCCGGGATCCACCTGTTGGAGCTTCCAGAAACTGCGGATCATGAGGCCGGCTCCGATCAGCAGCATGAACGAGATCGCGACCTGAGAGACGACAAGCACTTTCCTCAGGGACTGGTGTCCGCCCGCGGCCGACCCCATGTTTCCGGCTTTGATTTCGGTTGTGACGTTCAGCCTCGAACGAAGGGCGGGCAGGAGACCGATCACAAGCCCCGTGGCCAGTGACACGCCAAGCGTGAACAAGAGAACGGTCGGGTCGATCGCGACTTCCGCCGCACGCGTGGTAAAGCGTGCGGCAAAGGCTTTGAGCAGATCCAGAGTCAGGTAGGCCACAGCCAACCCCGCTACGCCGCCCACAAGCGCCAGAATCGTTCCTTCGGTCACCAGTTGCCTCGCCAAGCGGCCGCGCCCGGCTCCCAGGGCCGCGCGTACGGACATTTCCTGTTCGCGGCCAACATGCCTCGCCAGAGTCAGGTTCACCAGGTTCGTACAGACAATCAATAGCAGCGCCAGCGAGGTCCCAAGCAGGATCCACAGCGTCGGTCCAGCCCGCCGCGTCAACTGCTCCCGAAGGGAAGTGGCATGTGTCTGGTACCCGCGGTCCTCCTGGTAGAACTCCGGATATTCCGAATGAAGACGACCGGCAACGATAGACAAATCGGTTGCGAGGCCTTCGATGGTGGTTCCCTCTTTGATTTTTCCGAATACGGTCAGACCCCGCATTCCCCTAACGGTTCGCCACATTTCTCCCTGCCGGAAAGGACAGGCCGTCGATGGCATATAAACATCGTTTTCGTTCGGATACTGGGGAATCGAAGGAAGCACTCCGATCACCGTGTGAACCCGGTCGTTCATCTCGAACTCTTCGCCAATGATGTTCGGGTCGCCTCCAAAGCTTCGCTGCCAGTAGTCGAACCCCAGAAGCAGGACGGCGTTGGCTTCGTGGGTTTCGTCATCCTCACGAAACGTGCGGCCCAGAATTGGCCGCACACCGAGCATGTCGAAAAAATTCCAGGACACCACACCGGTCTGCACGCGTTGAGGTTCTTCCCGACCAACCAGATTGAACGGCATCGAATGATATTCAACGACGCTCTCCAGGACCTGGCTTTGCTCCCGGTAGTCGGCAATTTCCAGTGGTGAAAAACCGGCGTTCCCGACATCGATCAGGGGCGCAGGTTGCTGGAGATTGACGATTCGTTCCTCGCTCTCGTAGGGCAAAGGTTGCAACAGAACGCCGTTGACGACGCTGAAGATGGCCGTGTTCGCACCAATACCCAGGGGCCAGCGTCAGAATGGCCACGATTGAAAAAACCGGACTCTTGATCAAAGTCCGGAGTCCGTATCGAATGTCGTGTAGCAATGAACCCATCATCTGCTCCTGTCCACCCTATGTTCGGTTTCTGACCTGTTCCCCCACGAAACCGGTCACTTGGGACTCTAATAGATTATCTACAAAAGGTAAGGGCCCTTCTGTAGATTGTCAAGAGGAAAGTCGGCTGAAAAGTGAAGAGCCGGTCAGGGCGACATGTCTCCGGGCAAAAGCCAAACTCTATCGACATACTTGGCAATATATAGATATAAGATATAATTAGTCGGACGACAATACAGTAGCGCAACACCGAGGATCCAAAACGAAGGAGAACGAATGTCGAAAGGGAACAACAAGGGACACCCGGCGCTCTCAATGTCCATGCTGCATGTCCTGATTTCTCTCGCCGATGGAGAAAAACATGGTTACGCAGTCATCAAAGAGGTTCGCCGGCGCACGGATCGAAAGGTGCAACTCAGCCCGGGAACGCTCTATCCGGTCATCAAGCGACTGCTCGGGTCCGGCATGATCGCCGAAAGCTCGGAGCGCCCGGACCCCTCTCTTGATGATGAACGTCGGCGCTATTACAGGTTGACCGATCAGGGGCGTGAAACCGCGATCCTCGAAACGGAGCGTCTGGAAGAGGTCGTGGCAATGGCGCGATCAAAGAATCTAATGCGGACAGAACCTACCTAGGAGAACCCTCATGTCCACCAGGCTTTTCAAGACGCTCTTGAGATTGTTCCCCGATGAGTTCCGGGGTGATTACGGTCGGGAGATGGAACAGGTCTTCGAGGCGCAGAGACAAAGTGCGCCGCCTGGGCGATTTTCTCGGCTTGCATTCTTTCTGCGGATCGCAGGCGGGGTTCTCTTTGGTGCTCCCCGGGAACACTGGGACGTGCTGGGACAGGATGTCCGGTACGCCGGACGGACGCTCCGCCGGAACCCAGGGTTCGCAGCCGCAGTCATTCTTACTCTCGCACTTGGAATCGGCTCGACGACCGCGGTATACAGCGTGGTCCAGGCGGTTCTGATTCGACCCCTTCCGTACACGGAGTCGGCCAGGCTGATTTCCTTAGTCGCCGAAGGTCCTGTTTCCGGGCCGGAGGTGTCTTACCTCGACATGCTGGACTGGAAACAGGCTGGGGCCTTCGACGACATCGCGGCATTTCGGGACAGTAGCTTCACGCTCACCGGAAGCGGCGAACCAGTCGAATTACTTGCCGCCAAGACGACGGCGAATTTCTTCGGGTTACTGCGAGTCCAACCCGTGGTGGGCCGCTCTTTCTTCCCTCGAGAGGACCAGCCCGAAAAAGGGTACGTGACCATGATGAGTCACGGACTCTGGTAGACGCGTTTCGGCGGTGGAGAGGTTGTTGGGAAAACGCTGACACTGGACGGTCGTCCCTACACGGTCGTGGGTGTTCTGCCCGCCGATTTCGATTTCCCGTTTGGACTCGAGAACGCCGAATTGTGGGGCACCATCGCTTTCGATGGCGGGAATCTCGAGGAACGCGGCGCCCATTATCTGAATGCGATCGGACGACTCAAGGACGGGATTGCGCTCCCAACTGCACAGGAGCAGATGGATCTGGTCAACAAACGATTGCAACGGGAATATCCGGCGCAGAATGCCGGTCGCTCCGCGCAACTGGTGCCGCTTCAAGAGCAGCTTGTGGGCGGTGCGCGGCCGGTGTTGCTGGCGCTTCTGGGTTCGGTTGGCTTCGTGCTATTGATTGCGTGCTCGAATGTCGCGAACCTCCTGCTCGGCCGGGTGACAAAGCGACACCGCGAGATCGCCTTGCGTACGGCACTCGGCGCCCGGCGTTCGCGAACCCTGCGACAGTTGTTGACCGAAAGCCTCGTGTTCTCCGCATTGGGTGGACTGCTGGGGTTGCTGCTCGCAACGGTCTCGGTTGTCGCGCTGCACCGGTTGGCTCCCGAGATCCCCAGGCTTAGTGAAGTGGGTATCGACTTCGGCGTCCTGGCTTTCACAATCGGTGTGGCTACGATTGCCGGCATGCTGTTTACCGTCACCCCGTTCATATTGACATCGAGTATCGATTTGAATCGAGCCCTACGCGTCGTGTCCAGTGGTGCAACGATGCAATCTCGTCGTATTCGGAGTGCCCTCGTCGTTTCCGAGATTGCCCTGGCGCTGCTTCTTCTGGTCGGTTCGGCCCTTCTGATCAAGAGCTTCACACACCTGTTGGGAGTGGACAAAGGTTTCGACACCGACAGGGTCCTCACGATGCGCTTGGCGCTGGCCCGAAGCGCCTACCCCGAATCCGGGCAGAGACAGGACTTCTTCGCTCGCGCGGTAGACAAGATATCGGCGCTGCCCGGTGTCGAGACGGTTGGCATCGTCAACATGCTGCCTCTGACCCACAACAATTTCCGGATCGGACTGGAAATTGAAGGATTACCGGAGCCGGAACCAGGAACCCGACCCCGGGGAGAGTATCGAAGTGTCAGTCCGGGTTATTTCCAATCGCTGGGCGTGAACCTCTTGAAGGGCCGCCTTGTCGAGGGAAGAGACAGGAGTGAAGCACCCCAGGTGGTCGTCATCAACGAAACTATGGCGGCCGCCTATTGGCCTGGTGAAAACCCTGTGGGTCGCCGGATGCGTATTCGAAACTTTGGAGAGCGGCAGCGGGAGATTGTAGGCGTCGTCGCAGACATCAGGCATTTTGGACTGGACGAGGAAGCCCAGCCCGAACTCTACGTCCCCTTCGAACAGGCGCAAATGGTTAGCGCTTACAGCTTCACGATCAAGACGACAGGAGATCCTGTTTCATTAGTCAACCCGGCGAGAGAGGCGATTCTGTCGATCAACAGCGATCAGCCTGCTTACCGCGTCTCAACAATGAACCAGATCGTCTCGCGGTCTGTATCCAGACAGCGCTTTGCGATGTTTCTGTTTTCAATGTTCGCGTTGGTCTCGCTCACACTGTGCCTGGTCGGAATCTATGGCGTGGTTGCGCACTCGGTAACTCAACGGACCTCCGAGATCGGAATCCGCATGGCCCTGGGTGCGAGGCGCACCACCGTGGTCCGGATGATCGTCGGTCAGGGCCTGGCTCTCACACTCGCCGGGTTGGCGATTGGACTCATCGGGGCGTCGGGGCTGACCGGCTACCTGGAGAGCCTGTTATTCGAGGTAGCCCCGACGGATCTGCCAACGCTGTTGACAACCTCGTCCGTGCTGGTTGTGGTGGCAATCGCCGCCACCTTGATCCCGGCGCTCCGAGCGGCTCGCGTCGATCCCACCGTTTCCTTAAGGTACGAGTAGCCGGGCGAGTAAAACGGGGTGCGGCCGCGGGCTGCACAGAAAATCGCTGGTACCGAGATACGTGAATCCCGGGTCGGCTTTCGAGCCGTGTTCAGAACCAGTCCGGGACCATCCCTCGGCCAGCGACACGGGTCACCCAAACTGGTGGGTCTCTCCGTCTCCGCTCATGTATAAATAAAGATATGCCGGTCGAGAAGCGAGGCCTCTGGGCAAAGTGGATCCTCATCTGCACGGGGTGGGCGCTGGTGGCGGTGTTTTCCGCAAGCCAGGCCGTCCTGTACGGAGCCTACGCGGGCAGCTACGTTTCGTGGAGCCAGGCCTTGCAGTTTCCCGGCGTCAACTACGGGACCTGGGCGGCCCTGACGCCTCTGATCTTCTGGTTTGTCAAACGGTTTCCTTTCGAGAGGGCACGATGGTTTCGCGGCGCTGTGACGTACGGTGCCGCCTCGTTCTTCTTTGCCGCCCTCCACGTCTTCGTAGCCGCCGCCGTGGCGGGCGTTGTCATGGGTTCAACGAGCCCAATCGCCCGAGTGTCGAACCTCGCCATGGCGAACCTTCACCTCAACGTCATCATATTCGGTGTTGTCGTGGGTGCCGGATATGCCATCGAATACTACCGGTTGTACCAGGAGCGGCGGTTGAAGGCGGCTGATCTGGAGGCGCGTCTCGCACAGTCGCAGTTGCAGGTTCTCAAGATGCAGCTACACCCGCACTTCCTGTTCAACGCGCTAAACACCGTGTCGGCTCTCGTTCATAAGGACGTGGAGCTGGCAGACCGGATGATCAGCCGACTGGGCGATCTTCTGAGGCTCAGCCTTCAGAACACGGGCGTTCAGGAAGTGTCGCTCAAGAGAGAACTGGAATTCCTGGATCCCTACCTCGAAATCGAGCAGGCTCGGTTTGGCGATCGATTGAAGGTCGATATCTCGATCGCCAACGATACGCTCGATGCACAAGTGCCGAACCTCCTGCTCCAGCCTCTGGTCGAGAACGCCATCCGTCACGGGATCGCACCGCGCACGGCCGGTGGTACGGTTTCCGTCAGGGCCGAGCGTAACAACAGCGTGCTCAAGCTCAGGATTCGTGATGACGGAGGAGGATTGCCCGAGGATTGGACCGCAGACAACGGCGGCGTTGGCCTTTCGAACACCCGCGCGCGCCTGGAGCGCCTTTATGGTGATGACCATCGGTTCGAGCTCGAGAGCGGCGACGGCGGTGGGCTGGAGGTCCGCATCACGATTCCGTTCCGTTCCTCGACCGACGATGGGGGAAGCCGCCAATGAGCAGGAAATGGCGCACCTTGATCGTCGACGATGAGCCCCTGGCGCGGGGGAAGATTCGTACGTTGCTGGCCGGCGAGAAGGACATTGAAATCATCGGAGAGTGTGGTGACGGTAACGAAGCCGTCGAATCGATCCGGTCCGACAATCCGGACCTGGTGTTCCTGGACATCCAGATGCCGGGCCTGGATGGCTTCGGTGTGATCGGCGCGGTTGGAGCCGACGATATGCCGGTTGTTGTGTTCGTAACCGCATTCGACCAGCACGCCATCCGCGCCTTCGAGGTTCACGCCCTCGATTACCTCCTGAAGCCCTTCGATCGTGGTCGGTTCGGCAAGGCTCTCAAGCGGGCGCGGACGCATCTGGCCGGCCGAAACGGTAAGACCGGGGATCGATTGTTGGAGCTGTTGGGGGAGTTGGGGTCGGGCCGGCGATTCCTGGAGAGATTAGTCATCAGAGAATCGGGCCGGGTCTTTTTCCTCAAAACGTCTGAAATCCAGTGGATCGAGGCTGCCGGTAACTACGTGCGACTCCACGTCGAAGACGGCGCTCATCTGATGCGCGAGACAATGAGCAGGTTGGAAGAGGGCCTCGACCCGGACAAGTTCTTACGGATCCACCGATCGACCATCGTCAATGTCGACGTGGTTCGCGAACTCCAACCCATGTTCAACGGAGAGTATGTCGTCATTCTCAAGAACGGCACGGAGTTGAGTCTGAGCCGCGGATACCGCGAGAAGCTGAACGAGTTTCTCGAGGGCTTTCGCTAGGAGCCCGTGGTGGAAGTCTGTAGGGTCGCGCGCAGGGGTATTCGGGTCACAGGCGCGAAATGAGGAGCAGAACGATGCTTTGTCATCGTGACCGACGAATGACAAAGCCTGTGGCCCGAAGACCCCTGCGCCCTACGGGTTACGACGGCATGGGGCCAGCTGCGGCGTTGCCACTCCTAGATCGATGGCAAGCATCGACGTCGTCGTGGCGCCTTGCATCTAGCCCCATGGCGCTCGTAACGCGACCCTACAGACTTCCACCACGGGCTCCTAGTCCGCAGACGACCTCACCTCCGGCGAGCCGTTCCTTCCGCGGCCGCCCGACGACTGCTCGTCCCGCCAGAACTGCGGTTCATCACGAAACTGCTGCCGAAACAAATCACACAACTCGATAATCGGATCTAACGAGAATGTGCCTCGGGTGGGGCGCTCGGGAGGAACCATGGAGTATCGAATTGGGCGGGCCGTCCTGAGATTGACGCTCGTCGTTGGCGTCGTCCTGGGGATCGATTCCGTGTCTTCGGAATCCGAAGCTGCCGTCGGAGGGCAACAACCGGCGGTTACTCAGGATGCCGGGAGCCCGTACCGCAACGTCCAGATCTTCGGCGAGCTTCCGCCGGATCGCCTGCGTTTCGTGATGCAGGTCTACAGCAATGTGCTGGGGACCGAGTGCGAGCATTGTCATGTTGTCGGCGAATGGCACCTGGATGACAAGCCCGCGAAGGTCACTGCGCGCAGCATGGTGCGGATGGTGATGTCCAGTTCTGCGACCCACTTCGAGGGGATTGGCGCGGCCAGTTGCTGGACCTGCCACCGGGGAGAGATCACGCCCGCACTCAACCCTGATGAAGCGACGATGGCGGAATTCATGGCGAACCCGCCCCCAATCCCCGGTCCGAGCCCGTTCTCCGATGAGGAACGTCCATCGGGCGAGGTTTATCAAAATGTTCAGCAGTACGGGAATATCCCGGCCAACCGGCTGGTGTCCGTCATGCAGGCCTACAGCGCTTCACTGGGCGTGGGCTGCGATCATTGTCACGTGACTGGCGACTGGGCCAGCGACGTCAAGCCCACCAAGCAAATGGCGCGACGAATGTTCGACATCCGCACCGGCATGCAGGACGAGTTCTTCAAAGGGGAGCAGGTTCTGAGTTGCTGGACATGTCATCGGGGAGAAGCCAAGGCGCAGACAAATCCGCCACCGGAAATGTTGCCTCCGCGCGGGGGCCGGTACAACTAGATCTGTCTCAAACAAAAAAGCGGGCAAAAGGCATCTCGCCTTTTGCCCGCCAGGGTGGAATTACTCCTCGATCAGACAGAAGCCAAGATCTCTTCTGTCGTAGTTGTGGTGGCCCGAACCCGGGAGGCTCCCCACGATCGTGCGATCCCAAACGTCGAGTTCGATCACGTAACCGCAAGGCTTCATCCCAAGTGTGTTGAGCGTCCAGACGTCTCCCGGTGAAGGCGAGGTCTGCACAATGCCGGAACTTGGAACCGGCGCATTGGGTGACGCGCTGGTCGGCAGCGTCCGAAGGCGATAGCGGCCGAAGTGAATGTCACGAGACACGAATCGTCCGCTGACAACCGTACCCGGAGTGTGTTCTTCGCAGTCTCCGCCGTCCATGGTGATGGCGACCTCGGGCTTCATGTTGTCCAGCAGGACCCGGAACCAGGGAGTGCTTCCCAGTAGCAAGTCTCTTTCGTATAGGCGGATGGATTGGAGAGAAGGGCTTCGGCGGGATCGAATGTCGGGGTCTCGGAAGGCTCCAGGCTATCCGGTCGGATAGTGTTGGACTATCCGGACAAGCCGGGGGAGAAAGTGGTAATGGTCTATAGACCATTACCGAGAAAGTCATTCTGACCGGCGCCAACTGTCGCCGTCATCCCCGGAGACAACCGGGTGAGACCGAGCCCGCCCAACCAACGGCGTTCTTCAGGTAGGCGCCGACGTGGATCGGGTTCTTTCGGTTCCCTGAGTTGGCCATCAGGCAAATAATACATAAAGCGCCGAGGTAGGCGGAGGAATCACCCCGCGTGGCTTTACTGGCGGGTAACTCGTTTTTTGAATACAGCAAGCGTATACTCCTTCTGAATTAGAGGAGGCTCCCATGATTCGTCTTGCCCTGGTTCTGTTGCTGGTTGGATTGCAGCAATTACCGCCACCATTCCAAACTCCGTGGTATCGCAACATCACGCGGATCGTACCGCAGCCGGACGGCAGTCACCTGGAGGTACCACCGGGCTTCAGCGTGAATGTCTTCGCCGAAGGGCTGCAGCATTCGCGGCGGATCGCCCTGGCTCCGAACGGCGACGTGTTCGTTACCGAAAGCGGTTTTGGCGAAATCGTTGTCCTCCGGGACGCCGATCGGGACGGCGTTGCCGAGGAAAGAGAGACATGGGCGACGGAACTGACCCGACCGTTTGGCCTCGCGTTCCACGAGGACTACCTATATGTCGGCAACAATGACGCCGTGGTCCGCTTTTCATACACGCCGGGGCAGATGAAGGCGGATGGAGGGCCCGAACATATTGTCGACCTGCCTCCAAGTAGTGGGGAGGGCGATCGGGATACGGCCAACCGGCTCGGAATCGACATCAGCCGGACTCGGGGCTATAACCACTGGACACGGAACCTGATCTTCAGTCCCGACGGTCTCAAGATGTATGTCACGGTGGGGTCGGCCACGAATGCGACGCCTGGCGACGACCCACGGAGAGCTGCGATCAACGAGTACAATCCGGATGGATCCGGCCACCGCGTCTTTGCCGGCGGTCTCCGCAATCCGGTGGGCATGGCTTTTTATCCGGGCACCGACACCCTGTGGACAGCGGTCAACGAACGGGATCACCTCGGCGACGACCTTGTGCCCGAGTTCGCCACGTCGGTTGTGGACGGTGGATTCTACGGTTGGCCGTATGCTTACATCGGACCGAACCCGGAACCGATATTGAACGGCGCCCGCCCGGACCTGATCGAAAAGTCAATTGTGCCGGACATCCTCCTGCCGTCCCACTCGGCCGCCCTGGGCATCATCTTCTACACGGGTGATCAATTCCCGGAGGAATACCGCAACAGTGCTCTGATTGCACTGCATGGATCGATCAACCGATCCAAACTTGCAGGCTACAAGGTGGTACGGGTTCCGTTCAAAGATGGTCGGCCGGACGGTGACCCGGAAGACTTCCTGAAGGGATTCATCGTTACCGACACGGAAGAAACGAAGCAGGTCTGGGGCCGGCCGGTCGATGTCCTGCAATATACGGACGGGTCCCTTCTGGTTTCCGAGGACGGCGGCAACCGGATCCTTCGAATCAGTTACGCTCCCTGATGTGCGCCCAGACTTCGCGCCTGGGTCACTCGTGCCGTAGCGCGATCAATGGATCCACGTGGGCCGCGCGACGGGCCGGCACCCAGGTGGCGAAGAACGCGACCGCCCCGAGAACACCCGTAACACCAAGCATCACGAGAGGGTCGCCGGCCGAAACCTGATAAAACAACCCGGTCAGGCCCCGCATCGCGACATACGCCAAACCCAACCCTGCGGCCAACCCCACGCCGACGATCAGCATCACTTCGCGGACGATCGTCCAGACTACCTGGGGACTTCTCGCCCCGAGGGCCATCCGGATTCCCACTTCCCTGGATCTCCCGGCGACCGTGAACGCAACCAGCGCATAAAGTCCCAGGCCGGCGAGTATCAGCGCCAGGACACTGAAACCAGACAGGAAGGCAGCGCCGATGCGGGACAGGACCAATGACTCTCCAAGATGGTCGGACATCGTTTTGGCGCGCAGGACCGGCAACACCGGATCCAGACTTCGAAGTTCACTTCGGAGAGATGCAACCAGGGCGGCACCGTCTCCATCGGTTCGGGCCAGGACAGACACCGTCCGGGTCGGCGACTGTGAGAACGGTTTGTAGAACAGAGACCGCGGCGGTTCGACGACTTCCCTCACTTTTGTGTCTCCTACGACTCCGACGATCTCCATCCAGGAATCCTCCGCTCCCTGATGACGGAGGCGTCGGCCAATGACATCGGTCGTTCCCCAGTAGCGATTCGCGAGTGTCTCGTTGACGATCATGACCGGGCGGCTGTCCTCACGGTCCTCGGAAGTGAAAGGTCTTCCCTGGATGAGAGGAATACGAAGGGTTCGAAAGTACCCCTCGCCGACAAACCCTCCTGGAAGTTCGACCGCTCCGGTTCCTTCGGGTGACACATATCCTTCGACGATCATCGTGCTCGAACCTCGACCGCCTATAGGAGGGTTCGCGGCGATGGCGGCTGAAACAACACCGGGAGCCGACCGAATCCGATCGAGCAGAGTCCGGTAGAGCGTCTGCCCCTCATCCCACCCATAGCCCACCTGAAGCGCGTTGGTCTCGAGAAATGCGACGTCGGCGACTGCAAAGCCCGGCTCGGCACGCTCGGCGTTTGCCAGACTCCGAATGAAGAAGCCTGCGCCGACGAGAAACAACACAGAAACGGCAACCTGAAACACAACCAGGCCGTTCTTCAGGCCAAGCCAGCGCCGACCGAGAGACAGGCTCTCCCCCTCGTCTTTCAGTGTGGACATGACATCGGTACGAGAGGCCCTCCATGCGGGTACCAGGCCAAATGCGATTCCTGTGACGAGCGACAACACCATGGTGAACGCCAGCACGCTTCGGTCCAGGCCCACGTCCAGCAGGGCTATCGGGACATCGGCGGGAACCTGATACCCCATGACCAGGCTGAGAGTCCAGGCCGCAACGAAGTAACCCAGAATCCCGCCGGCGGTGGACAGCAGAACGCTTTCGGACAGAAGTTGACGAACCAGTTGAGCCCGGTTCGCCCCGATCGCCAACCGAATCGACATGTCGCGTGCTCGCCCCGCACCCCTCACCAGCAGAAGGATCGCGAGGTTACTGCAGGCTATGACCAGCACAAGGCCGACGATGGCCATCAAGCCGGCCGCCGCCGGCAGCAACACGCCGTCAATTGCAGGGTGGATGCGAACATCGGTTGTGGAGAAGACCGTGATGTCTCGCCCCTCGTTCAATTCCGGAAAATCTTCGCCGAGACGTGCGGCGAGCGCGGTCATCGCCGTCTGCGCCGCGATGGGCTCGACGCCAGGCTCGAGGCGGGCCTTCACCATGAACCAGTGGTTCTGCCGGCGCTCCAGGGTGCTGGCCGAACCCTCGACGGGCAGTATCGAGGAAATCGACAGCCAGAAGTCGACCGCAACTCCACTGACGGCGCCGTTGTAGGTCTCCGGTCCGATTCCCACGATAGTAACAGGCGCGCCGTTCAATCGGACTGTCTGGCCGATGATGTTGGGATCCCTCCCAAACCGCATTTCCCAAGCGTGACGGCCAACAATGCCAAACGCTCCGGCACCGGTCTGATCTTCTTCCGGGTCAAACCAGCGACCCACAGAAGGTCTGAGACCCAGCATCGGGAAATGGGAAGCGGTCGCATATTCAACAAGCGAGGGACGCAGCCCGTCATCGGTCTGCATGTTGGCTATGGAGTTGAATGTAGCGGAAACGGCTGAAAACAAGTCCGTGTGTGCCGCAATGTCACGATAGGCCGGATATGAGTTGGAGGTGGGATCGCCTTCATCCGAGTCCTGGTAGATCTCTACCAGCTCATCAGGATTCTCAAAAGGCAAGGGCCTGAACAGGACTGCGTTCACGGCGCTGAAGATCGCCGTGTTCGCACCGATCCCCAGTGCGATGATGACCACCGCCATCGAGGTGAACAGGGGTGTGCGACCCAACTGACGCACGGCATATTTCAAACTCTGAATCAACGACTCCATCTTTCCTCCTCCAGCGTTGGAACGGTGTTTGATCACATCCATTCCAGGCCTCTCCGCACCCATCCATGCGGGCCTGCCGGATATGTAGCGATCCTTGAGATACGCCGCGCCAAGCGACAACGCCTGCCGCCAGTACCAGGTCCGCGCACCGAACCAGCTTCGCTCCGACGCGATATCGGTGAGAAACTCTTCTTCCAGATCTCCCAGCGTCGCTTCGAGGGCATGCCCCCGAACAGTCAGGCGTAGCAACACGCGAGCCAACCAGGGAGAAACAGCAAATTTCGTACCCTCTATCCTCATCACCGTTACTCACCTCTCATCGCGATCAGCGGCGCGACCTTCGTAGCCCGGCGCGCCGGGAAATAACTGGAGAGCAACGCGACCACCAATACCAATACGGACACGACGGCCAAGGCGGCTGGATCGCTGGAACTCGTATTGAAAAGCAGGTCCATCAACAGGCCCGCCACGAACATCGTCGCGATCACTCCGATAACTACGCCGAAGACCGCGAGCCTCAATGCCTGACCCACGACCATGCCGAGGATTTCCCGCGAACGGGCGCCAAGCGCCATCCGGACTCCTATCTCGTGGGTGCGTTGGCTGACCGAGTAGGACATCAATCCATACAAGCCAATCGCCGCCAGCAGCAACGCGGTGAACGCGAAGGAGCCGGTCAGCAGAGCTCGGAACCCGGGCGTCAGGAAGTTGTGAGAACCGACGTCCTCCAGCGTGGTTACGAACGGGATCACGATTCCTCGATCAGTCGCCCAGATTTCTTCCCGGACAGCACCAGCCAGAGCCATGGGATCCGTCTCGGTGTGCAGGAGAAGCGCCATGGCCGGCCACGCCCGCTGCTGGTGAGGCACGTACATCTGAGGACCCGCGGGCGCATACAGTCCGAAGGGCCGGATGTCGCCCACGACCCCGACGATCACGCGGGAATTGACCTCCCCGGGAACAATCACCAGATCGTGGTTGATGCGGTGCCCAATAGGGTCTTCGCCGGGGAAGAAACGTGCGGCCATCGACTCGTTGATTATGGCCACGGCACGACCATCCAGTGCGTCCCGCGTCTCGAAATCGCGCCCTCGCAAGAGGGGAACGCCAATGGTGTCGAAAAATCCCGGACTGACGATGTGGATCGGAGCCGACGGGCGTTCGCCTGGCGGAAGCGCCGGGACTTCATCCAGACTGAAGGTGGTGGGTTTGTCCACCCGGTCTGGCCCACTTTTGATCGTCTGATTTGGCCCACCCCCTCCTGTTAATAATTCCGAGTAGTGATAATTACCGTCGGGCCTGTGTTGTAGATGTGGGAAAGCCGAGCGCCCTTGGCGAGGCTTTTCCAAGCGCTGTGGGAATCCTGGTTTTTAGGATTTCCACAGCGCGTCATCTTCCACAGGCCTCCGTTTCTTTCTTTTTGGTTCTTTTTCTTTCTTTCGGGAAAAAACTCCGTTTCCAGGATCGCCCAGGATCGACGACCGCGCGGCGATCCGACCCTCAGGACGTGGTTTGTTTCGCGGGTTTCTCCTTTCCAGGCGGATGCCGTGGTTTCTGTCGTTTCTCCAACGTGCGCCGAAACCGGAAGGATTCGGTTCCGGTCTCGATGATGTGAGCGCGATCGGTTATCCGGTCCAGCAACGCCTTGCACAGCCGAACATTGGGAAACACCTGGGTCCATTCCGAGAACGGCAGATTCGTTGTCAAGATCACCGTCGCCCGCTCGGCTCGATCCGAGATGACTTGAAAGAGGAGTTCGGCGCCGAGGTCTGCCATCGGGACATAGCCGACTTCGTCGATGGCAATCAACTCGTATCGGAACCATCGGGCCAGAACCCGGCGGAACTGGTCGTTGTGTTGGGCCTCGACCAACTCGTTGATCAAGCCGGCGGCCGTCGTAAAGCGAACCCGCTTCTTCTGCCGACAAGCGGCCACGCACAGTCCTGTGGCCAGGTGCGTCTTGCCCGTTCCACACTCCCCGATCAGGACGACAGGTTCGGCGTGTTCTAAATAGCCACCGTCTGCGAGTCCACGGATCCGGTTGGCTGGAACCTTCGACCGCGAGAAGTCAAAGTCCTCGAGTGTCTTCATTCGAGGGAAACGTGCGGCTTGAATCCGCCGGGCCACGGTGTTCCGTTCGCGTTCTTCAACTTCCATCGCCAGCAAGGCTTCCAGATACCGTGTGTAGGTGTGCTCTTCCCGCTGGGCCTGCTCGGCCATGGCCGCAAACTGCGTTCCGATCGTGGGCGTCCGGAGAGCTTTACAGTACTGCTGAATCGCCGCCTGTTCGACCCCGCCGGCTGTGGCGGACACTAGACCACCTCCGCAGTGAGCAGTGCATCGTAAGTATTCACCTCCGGCAGGGGCCGCTCATAAGCGCGTAGTGCGGCCACTTCCAGTCGCGGCGCCGCCGGCCGGTCGAATCGGGCCTCGGTCATCAGGTAGCGCGCCGCGGCGGCATCGGAGCATCCCAGGCGCAGGGCTTGTTGGAATGCGGAATCCAGCTCGCTATAGCCATGTTCCCGGCCCAGTAGGAGCAACTCCACCATTGCGCGGGTCCCATTCTGTTTTCCGTTGCGATCGATCAACGTCTGCCAGAACTCGTCATAGCTTTTCGGCCATCGGCCCTGTTGCCGCCATTGCTCCAGAGGCTTGCTCCCGGCCAGCGCGCCCGGCTTCCGCTCCAACACCTCCAGATAATGTTCCAGATTGAAGAAGTGCTGGCCGTTTCCATATCCTCGCTCATGCCGCGCCACGCATCCGCCATCGTGCCAGACCTCCACGTAGGCCGGAAAAACGCTCGCCCGCACCACAGTCCCGGCCTTGACGGGGGCGGAGTAGAAGTTGTTACGCACCCGTACACATCCCTTACCATCGACTCGTGGAAAGCTGTCCTCGGCCAGAGGGAACCCTTCGGTCGATAACGCGAGCAGATGGGGCTGTTCGATCTGCATCCCTTCACCCACCGTCTGGACCCGATCGCCGATCTTGCGCCGTTCATCGGCACGGCAACCGGCCAGCAGCTGCGCATTCAGATCCGCCAGGTCCTTCGCCTTCGGCACCGGTACCAGGTGATTGCGCCGGAAGTATCCGGCTTCGCCTTCCACACCGCCTTTCTCGTGGCCCTCGCCGGGTGTGCAGAACTCGGCTTGAAACTTCCAATGCGACCGAAACGCGATGAACCGTTCGGTCTCTACACGCCGGTATCCCCGCAGAATCTTCTTCACCGCGCTGGTCAGGTTGTCATAACGCAGCACCCCGAAGACCCCCGCAAAATAGCGGAAACCCAACTCATGAGCCTCCAGGAATGCCTGTTGTGTCGCCCGAGGATAAGCTCGATGGAATGCGCCACCACTGCCCATGCTCCGCATACAGAAAACCTGGAGCTTCTGCCGTTCGCCATCCAACTCCGCGACGGCTTCGTACCAGTCGATCTGTGCTTCCTGACCCCAGGCGTAGCTTTGCGGCACGAACGTCTCCTGTCGGATGAAACCCATCTCCCGCTTCCGCCGCCCGACATACCGGCGAACCGTCGATTCCCCAATCGGATGTTTCGGAAATTCCATCCGGATCCGTTCGTAGATCCGGTGACTGGTGTGCCGCTGCTTCCGCGGGGCCTGCCTGTCCGCCTCCAACACCCCGTTGATAAATTCCATAACCGGCTCCAGCCTCGGCCTCTTCCGCTCCGGGCTCTTCCTCGCCGGCGGCACGGCGTTTCCCAGCGCTTGACGCACCATCCGCCGATGCACCCCCAGCCGCCGGGCCACACCCTGGATCGTTCCCACACCAAACTCGTGCTCTCGCCGAATCTCTTCAAATAATTCCACCTTCGATCTCCTTGACACCGGGTCCCTCCATTCCGACTCTTTGTTCGGAACAGCCTCTCCGGTTCAGTCGTCAGGGGTGGGCCAAATCAAACGATCAAAAGTGGGCCAATTTAGAGTAGCGAAATCAGGTGGTGGGGTCGACGGGAAAGTTTGCGTTTTCTTCGAGAGGGACACCTATGGACAAGCCCGCATCTGTCACTCCGGGAAGACTCCCGACGCGACGGCGAAGGTCTTCAAAGAAAGCTCCACTTCGCAGCGGGTCGGAATAGGCCCGGGGCAACTCGACCCGTGCGACGAGCACACCCTGGGAGCTGAAACCAGGTTCGACGTCTCGTAGTTCTCTGAAGCTCTCCAACAACAACGCCGAACTCACCAGCAGGACCATCGCCAACGCCATCTCTCCGACGACGAGAACACACCTCAATCGGGCGCCGGTTCCACCGGCCAGCCGGTTCGTCGCCTCACGGAGAGTCTGGTTGAGATCCGACCGGGCGGCCCCGAGTGCGGGTACGAGGCCGAAGAGGAGCCCCGTCAGGAGCGTGACGACCGAGGTGTACAACAAAACCCCGAGATCGACGCCGGTTTCATCGAGCCGTGGAATCGGAACAGGCACGAGAGACGAAAACACCGGCATCCCCAACCACGCGATCAACGCGCCCAATCCTCCTCCGAGGGCGGCAAGCAACAAACTCTCGGACAACAGTTGCCCGAGGATGCGTCTCCGGTCGGCGCCGAGCGCCAGACGAACGGCCATCTCCCGACGACGGTCGGAACCGCGCGCGCGCAACATACCCGCCACGTTCACCATGGCGATCAACAACAGGCAGGAGACCGCACCCAGGAGAAGCAAGAGTGCCGGCCGGACCTCGCCGACCGTGTGTTCGTGAAGCGGAACCAGGCGCGCGGAATAACCCGCATTGCTCTCCGGGTATTCCTGCTCCAGGCGACCCGCAATGGCTTGGAGCTCCGAGCTCGCTTGTGAAAGCAGGACCGCCGCTTTCAACCGGCCCACGACATTCAGTATCCGGAAAGCCCTGTAGGCGACGGCGTCGAACGCAGGGCTCGGCGAGTCGGTTGGAGAGTACCGACCCGGCAGCCAGATATCTGTTTCGCCCGACGGAAAATCGAAGCCGGGTGGCATCACCCCGACCACCGTACGCTGCACTTCATCGATTATCAGCGTCTGTCCGAGGATCCCGGGGTCACCGCCGAAACGACGGCGCCAGAGTCCATCGGACATCGTAACGACGCGGTTACCGCCGGGCGAATCCTCATCTTCTGTAAAGCCTCGACCCAGCACCGGCTCAACCTGAAGAACCGGAAACAGAGTCCAGCTGACAATCGCTCCATGCAACCGTTCGGGTTCACCGCCCCCAGTCAGATCCAGCTCGGGGCTCCAATAGAACGCCATCTCGTCGAACGAATCGCTCTCGGCCCGCCAGTCAAAGTAATCCGGAGGGGAGAGCCAACCGGGCTCGATCCCGCGTCCGAGGTTTGGCGAACGCACCATGACGAGTTCTTCCGAGTCGGCGTAGGGCAACGGCCGGAGAACCACGGCATTGACTATTGAAAATATCGCCGAATTCGAACCGATCCCGATCGCGAGCGTGAGGATCGCAACAAGGGTAAAACCCTTGCTGCGCATCATTGTTCGAAACGCGTACTTCAAATCTCCTACAAGGATATGCATTACAGGTTCCCTGCTCCTTTCAAGACGACTACGGAGCTTCCCTCTTAACATCGGTCCTCGCTCGCCTCGGCCGGTGTCTCGAGCCACGTACATCACAGCGAGCGACACGGCCTGCTTCCAATACCAGGCGTGGGCCCGGCTTCTGCCCAGTCGCGGCTCGACTTGGGTCCGAAACTCTTCCTCAAGGTCGCCCAGAACCGTTTCTCGCTCGGTTGCCGGCACAAACAGACGAAGAATGAGTCGCGCCATTCGGGGGGAAACGATGTAATCGGGATGCTTCAAAGTGGGTCCGGATGTTGTGCGTTCAGTCCAGTCGCAAGGACCCGACGGGGTCGCCTTTCATCGCCCGCCGAGCTGGAAGATACGAGGCGAAAAGCCCCAAGGGCCGCCTCGAGAACCGAGTCCGGCAGCAACAGACCGAGAACGAGCCGCGCCAGAAGTGGGCCCCCGGCCGCATCGGTAGTGCTCAAACGTCCTCCAGCAGGGGTTCCAGGCCCTCGCGCATGTGAGTGATGTCTCCCAGTGATAGTCGCAAAGCTTGAACACCCTCGGGCTCGACCGTGAAGAAGCGTTTCGCCCGCCCGCCCCGGACCGCTGTAGGTTCCCCCATCCAGGAGCGGACGTAGCCCTTCCTTTCAAGACGCTCCAGGGTGATATAGATCGAACCGCGAGAGATTTCACGTTCGGTCCGAAGCTCGATCTGCTTCTTGATCGTGACTCCGTAAGCCGACTTCCCCGCCTGCAGAATCGCCATCAGCACGACCATCTCAAACTCCCGCAGGCTCTTCGTTGCGTCCTGATTCATAATGTCAACAACGTAAGACTTATTGCCTGGACTTGTCAAGAAAGTCTTCCGGAAGGCCGTTTCTCCAAACCGGGGTTGTTTCCATCGACCAGATGTGGCTAGACTTTCTTGCTCAAGGATATTATTTGCTCCAGACTATTAGAGGAACTCCATGGACACGCCATCTCAACCGATGATCGAAGCCCGGGACCTGTCGAAATTCTTCGGACCTTTCGTCGCAATAGAAAACATCTCGTTCTCGATACCGGTGGGACAGATCGTGGCGTTTCTTGGGCCGAACGGCGCGGGAAAATCGACCACGATGAAGATTCTCGCCGGCTTCATGGCCCCCAGCCAGGGGAGCGCGTTGATCGGAGGCATGGACGTCCATTCCGATCGAATCGAAGCATCGCGAATGCTTGGCTACCTCCCCGAAAACGGACCACTCTACCTGGACATGACGCCGCTCGAACTCCTGCACTTCTTCGGGGAAGCCAGGGGGATCGTCGGAGAGGAACTGGACCGCCGGATCGACGGGGTCGCCGGCCGTCACTCGATTCGAGAGGTTCTGGACAAACCGATCAGCAAGTTGTCGAAAGGATACCGCCAGCGCGTGGGGCTCGCGCAGGCGTTGATCCACGACCCGGAGGTCCTGATTATGGATGAGCCCACCGTGGGACTCGACCCGAACCAGATTCGCGGTTTTCGTGAGAACATTCAGGAACTCGGGAAGACGAAAACCATCTTGATATCGACTCACATTCTTCAGGAGGTCGAGGCCATCGCCGACCGGGTGTTGTTCGTGAACGACGGACGCCTGGTCTTCGACGGGAGTCCAGATGGGCTGAAACAGGGTGGCTCGCTCGAGGAACCGTTCTACAGGATGACCCATACGCCGACCTCAGCCGAACCCGTCGCTGAGGTCGAGCCAACGGAGGTCCCCGACTAAATGTTGCACAAGATCAACATCGGTTTCATTCGAGCGTTGGTGAAACGCGATCTGTGGAGGTACTTCACAAACCCGACCGGCTACGTCTTCATTACCCTGTTCATATTTCTGAGCGCGACAGGAGCTTTCTGGATGGACCGTTTCTTTCAGAACAACCTGGCCAACCTCGATCAGCTCAACGCCATCTTCCCCTACCTGCTGGTGCTCTTCATTCCGGCCTTGACGATGTCGGTCTGGTCTGAAGAAAGGAGTCAGGCGACCGACGAGCTGCTGCTGACACTGCCGGCAACCAGCCTGGAAGTCGTCCTCGGTAAATACATTGCCGTCCTGGGAATCTATACAGCCTCGCTGATTCTCTCGCTGAGCCACGTGTTGGTGCTGTTCTGGCTCGGGAGCCCGGATCCGGGTCTGATGATCGGCAACTACGTGGGCTACTGGCTGATCGGCGCTGCCATGCTGGCCGTTGGTATGCTGGCCTCGCAATTGACATCCAACACCACCATCTCATTCGTCGTCGGCGCTCTGCTCTGTGCTTTCCTGGCATTTACCCCGTACATAGCAGGCCAGCTGCTATCGCCGCTGGGGGTTTGGGACTACTTCAGTGACTTTGCACGTGGAGTCGTCAGCCTGTCCGGGGTTCTGTATTTCGTTTCTCTGGCGAGCCTTGCGATCTACCTCAACGTCTTGATGATTGAAAGCCGGCACTGGCCGCGGAAAGCGGACGGGTATCCCATGTGGGCGCATCATGCGCTGCGGGTTGTCTCGCTCGTACTGGTTGCGGTTGCCGTGAACACGATCATCGGCCGCGCGAGCGTTCGACTCGACGTGACGGCGGAACGGCTGCACTCCTTGAGCAGCGAAACGCTCAGTCTCATCGGGGAAATACCGGAAGACCTACCGGTTTTCATCCAGGCGTTCATCAGTCCGGAAGTGCCCGAACAGTTCGTCCAGACACGTGAAAACGTTCTGGGCCTCCTCAAAGAAATCGACTCCCTGGCCGGAACCAAGGTGGAAGTCATCATCGAGGAGACCGAGCCGTTTACCCAGGCGGCGCGCGACGCCAGGGAGAAATTCGGTATCGTCCCGCGACAGGCGCCCAACCTGGCAAACGCGCGCACGAGTTTCTCTCAGGTGTTTCTGGGTCTGGCCTTTACGGCCGGGGCCGCCGAGCAGGTCGTTCCCTTCATGGACCGCGGCCTGCCGGCGGAATACGAGATCACCCGGAGCATCCGGGTTGTCGCCGGCGCCGAACGCAAGAAGGTCGGGGTCGTCAACACCCAGATCAATTTGTTCGGTGGGTTGGATTTTCAGACGATGCAGACCACGCCCGAGTGGGGTGTCGTCCGGGAACTGAAGAAACAATACGAAGTGGTTCCAATCACGCCCGACGGCCCGATCACCGAAGAAGTGGACGGGTTGCTTGTTCCGTTGCCGTCGTCCATGTCTCAGGCAGAGATGGACAATGTTCTGGCGTACATGGAAACCGGCAAGCCGACACTGCTGCTGGTGGATCCGCTGCCGGTGGTCAACGTCGGACTCTCTCCTTCCGAGACCGGAGGCAACCAGAACCCGTTTCAGGCAAACCAGGGTCCGCCGCCCAAGGAAAAGGGCAACGTGACGCAATTTCTCTCGTCGATCGGGATCTCCTGGGGCTCGAACCTGATCGTCTGGGACGCGTACAATCCACATCCCGATCTGGCCCAACTTGCGCCGGAAATCGTCTTCGTCGGCGCCGGAAACGAGAACGAACGGACGTTTGACCTGGAACATCCAAGCAGCCGGGGCCTGCAGGAACTGGTCCTGATGTATCCCGGCTTTCTCAACGGACCGTCCAGTCCTGACTTTGAGTTCCAGCCGCTGGTCCGGTCCGGGCTGGTGTCGGGACCTCTCGTCTATTTCCAGCTCGTTCAACGGAGCTTTTTCGGAGTCCAGCTCAATACGAATCTTCCGCATCAGCCCGACCCGAACGATTACGTCCTGGCCGCACACGTTCGCGGCACAAGGACCGACGTCGCGAACGTGGACGGCGACACCGGGCAAACGGGTGCCGAAACCGGGGACGCTTCGACGAAAACCATCAACGCGATCGTCATCGCGGACCTGGATTTCATCTCCGAACAATTCTTCATGATTCGCGAGCAGGGAGCGCAGGACTTCAACTTCGATAACGTCACGTTCTTCCTGAACGCAATCGACGTTCTGGTGGGCGACGAATCATTCGTAACGTTGAGAAACAAGAGAAGACGGCACCGGACGTTGGAAAGGGTTGAGGCGCAGACTCGAAACTTCGTCGAGGCCCGTGTCGTCGGCGAACAACAGGCCGAGGCCGACGCCCAGACCGCTCTCGATGACGCGCAGCAGCGGCTGACCGAACGCGTCAACGAAGTCCAGCAGCGCCCCGATCTTGACGCTCAGACGAAACAAATCATGGCAAGGAACCTCCAGGAGGTAGAGAACCGCCGCTTCGAGGTGTTAAAAACCAATATCGAAGCCGAGAAGGAAGCTAAGGTGAGTGCGAGCATGGAAAACATGGAAGCCGAGATCCGACAGATCCAGAGCAACATCCGCACGTTCGCAGTAGTGCTGCCTCCACTGCCGGTGTTCGCGCTCGGTGTGTGGATCTTCTGGCGCCGGAAACAGAGGGAAAAGGAAGGCGCTTCGGCTGCGCGGAGGCTGAGACAGGGATCATGAACGAAACCAAGACGACATTGACGTACCTCGGCGTGGCCGCTTTCCTTATCCTCGTCGTGTTTGTGACTGCGCCGGGAAAGATCACACCCGACGACTTTCTCGATCAGAACGAACCGTTCTTTCCCGACTTCACAGATCCCAATGTTGCCACGACCCTGGAGGTAATTGACTTCGACCCCGAAACGGCCACCGCTCGTCCATTCAAGGTGACGTTCGAGCAAGGTGAGTGGATCATCCCTTCGCACAATAATTTTCCAGCCGACGGAAAAGACCGGCTGGCGGAGACGGCGGCCGGAGTCATTGACATCAAGAAAGATGATTTCCGGTCCGCCAATGTCGCCGATCACGTGGCACTGGGTGTCGTCGATCCACTCGATGATTCCGTCAGCACGCTCGCCGGGCGCGGCAAGAGAGTCACGGTCAAAGACGAAAACGACCAGGTTCTAGCCGATCTGATTATCGGAAACAACGTGGAGGGACGCGACAACCTCCGATTCGTCCGTCTCCCGGAGCAGAAGCGGGTCTACGTCTCCCGAATCGACATCGACATCTCGACGCGATTCGAAGACTGGATCGAACGGGACCTGTTGCAGGTGGAACAGAACAAGATCGAACGAGTCCAACTGAAGGACTATTCGATCAACGAGACGACGGGAAGGCTCAACCAGCGGGACGACGTGATCCTGGAGAAGGACGGAGACGCGTGGAGTGCCAACCGGATGGCGTCAACCCAGGAGGTCGCTTCCGACAGCATGACCGGCCTGCTGGGCGCGCTCGATCAACTCTCTATCGTCGGTGTCCGTCCAAAACCCGAAGGCCTCTCGAGGAGCCTCGGCCGGCCCGACAACCTCTCGATATCCCAGTCGGACATGTTGTCGCTCCGCAGCAAGGGGTATTACTTCGCTCAAACCGGACAACTGGTCTCAAACGAAGGCGAGCTGGAAGTACGAGACGGCGACGGCGTCATCTACACGTTGCGTTTTGGAGAAATCGTCTACGGCACAGGAGAATCCGTGTCGGCCGGCAGCGAGTCGAGCGACGACAGCGAGAATGGACCGGGCGAGAATAGATACCTGTTCATCACCACCTCCTTCGATTCAGCCCGTTTCCCCGAGCCCCGACGAGCGGCCAACACGGACTTCCTGGACAAGGAAGCGGCCGACTGGACCGATGCCGACCGCAGCAACAACGCCTTGCACACTGCGTACGAGCAGTGGCGGACGACCGTGGAGGCGGGCCGCGGACGGTCCGACGAATTGAACGGCAGGTTCGCAGACTGGTACTACGTCATTTCCTCGGAGAGCTTCGATAAGATCCACCTGACGCGCAGTGACCTGGTGCGTCAAAAAGAGACCGAATAACAACCGGCAGTGGCGGGCCATTTTCCGACGCCCGCCCATCGACCGAGGTTCTCGAAATGAAACACATACGTCTGCTTGTCCTTGTGCTTGCGCTATTGACCGTATCGCCTGGCCTCGATGGATTGGCGGGGCCGCCGCAACAGACTCACGATCTCGGCCTGGCGCCTCGAACAGTCCACTGGGGATACTACGACGGCGGCCTCTCTCCCGTACTGACGATCGCGTCCGGGGACATCGTGCGGGTGGAAACGCTGATCGCGCGGGGGTTGGAGCGGCTCTTGCTGGCGGGAGCGCCGGAAGATGAGATCCCCGACCGGTTGAAGGTTGTCGAGCGGGAGGTCACCGATCGCGGGGTCGGGGCGCACCCGATGACAGGCCCGATCTACGTGGAAGATGCGGAACCGGGAGACGTCGTGGAGATCCGCATCCAGAGCTTCGAGTTTCTGCACCCCTTCGGCGTCAGCTACTTTCTTCCCGGATTCGGAACTCTTCCGGATGATTTTCCTTACACACGCCTGAGGCTGACGCGCTTCGATCCGCAGACGGGTAAGGTTGATTTCGCCCCGGGAGTCACGCTCGAGCTTGCGCCTTTCTTCGGGTCGATAGGCGTCGGGCCGGCGCCCATCCTGGGGCGTATCAACACGAACCCGCCGGGACACCATGCCGGTAACCTGGACAATAAGGATCTCGTCGCTGGATCCAAGCTCTTTATTCCGGTCCACGTTCCAGGAGCTTTGATCTCGTTTGGAGACGGCCACGCACTCCAGGGGGACGGAGAGGTCGCCCTGACCGCCCTGGAAACTTCGCTTCGAGGAACGGTCCAGATCCTCCTTCACAAGGACCGCACCCTGACCCGTCCCCGGGCTGAGACACGGACTCACTACATCACGATGGGCCTGCATCCGGATCTGGACGAGGCGGCTCGTATGGCCACACGTGAAATGATCGATTTTCTGGTCACCGAGAAGGGGTTGGAGCGAGGCGATGCCTATATCCTGTGTTCCCTGGCGATGGACCTGGCCGTGACCCAACTGGTCGACGGTACGAAGGGCGTCCATGGCAAGATCTCCAAATCGATTTTTGATTCGTCTCCGTAACCGGAACGCCCTGCAGACTTCCGCTACAAGCTACGAGTCTCCTGTCCGAACCGAAGCGGTTCTGATTTTCTTGTAGGAAAGGGTCCGAAGGGCGCAATATTTGCGTCTTTCATTTTATTTGCAACAGCGTCTTGACCAAGGCGCGGCAAAAGCAGAATATCTAGGCTCAATTAAATTCTTAGTGCTTGAAGGAATCGACAGAAGTGAAGAAATTGAGGTCTAGATTTGCGTCGGACGAAATAAGTGGCTTTCTCGACCAGGGCACCTCGGTCACTGGAGAGTTGCAGTTTTCAGGAACCCTTCGAGTGGATGGGGATTTCCATGGCTCGATTTCTACCAAGGACAAGCTGATCGTTGGAGAGCGCGCACAGATCCATGCGGATATCAAAGTCGGAGAGATCGAAGTTTATGGCGCTATTTTCGGCAACGTAGAGAGCGCTCGACGAGTACAAATCCACTACCGGAGGGAGCGTAGTCGGGGACGTACGCACACCGGAACTTGTGATCGAAGCTGGCGGGATGCTTGACGGAAACAGCAACATGGCAGGTGACGACGAGGCCGAAGTCACATCGGAAACCACTCGATCATTCAGAAAGGAATGGCCGGGGCGCTAGCAGCCTGACACCCGACTTGTTTATGCTTCCGCTTCCTCGGCACGACCGTCCTCGACCTGGGCAGCCGTCAACGCACCATTCGCCACACTGCCGAACGGATCTTTGGCAACTTTCACATTAGCAAGATCCAACGGGAAATCGAGCTGTTTCAACGCCTTCTTGAATCGCTCGGCAAAACCCTTAGGAGCGACGGTGCCTCCGGACAGGACGATTGGGATCGCCCCGCCGGTAGTCTGCGGGATATTCATCATCTTAGACACTTCTCTGTTGACCCTCTCCGCAACGTACTCGATGAACTGGTCGTAAGCAATGGACAGGGCGTTGAGAACCTCGGTGTCGGCCTCGCTTTTGGTCAGATTGAGCGACGACTCTTTAATGGCGCACACCCGGTTCGCGTTCTCGTCGACCGCCAGGGCGGCCTTCTGGTCGATCCAGTCACCGCCCCGGGCCAGGGAGAAGGCCAGCA
Source organism: Terriglobia bacterium (assembly GCA_965247425.1). Classification (GTDB taxonomy): domain Bacteria; phylum Acidobacteriota; class Terriglobia; order 20CM-2-55-15; family 20CM-2-55-15; genus CAZOZZ01. Next base: position 4,651,762 of record OZ252023.1, on the reverse strand, counting down.
ACGGTATGGACCGAAAAAACAAACGCTTAGCGTTCATCGGGAGTGCCGAGCGATAAGGCGTGGTGGTGACGAGATCTTCGGGCACTTTCGATAACGACGTTTGAAGGAAGGCGCTGGCGTTTGCGGCGAACGCGGTGGGCTATGGAGAAAGTACGGGGTTGGGGGTTGAAGTTCTCACGAGTGAGACTCGACCAGCGAGTGTGGCCAGGCGGCGACAATGAATGTATGGCGGCCGATCGTCCGTTTTGGAGAGTTCACCGAGCAGGTCCAGGCCCGATCGGTACGAACTTTTGACATCAAGGCGCACGTGGGCGTTGGCGTGCACCAGCACGTCTGGAAGGCATGGATTTGGAATCCCTGTTACGACGTGTCTAAAAAGCATTTCGAAGCGAATCTCCATGCGAGTTCGGTCGCAGTGAGCCTCTCGATAACGGTCATCGGGGCATGACAGATTGGACACAGCCAGGCGGAGCTGGTTGACGGGACTTCCTCAGGAGGAGGGACCGGCGCCATTCCCAATAACCGATGACAAAGTTCCATGGATACGGATCGTTGGGAGTTCGCCATGAAACCGAAGTGCCGGATGCGGACAAAGCCTTTCGGCAGTACGTGGAGCAGGAATCGGCGGATGAACTCGGCGGCGGAAACCGTCATCGTCCTTGCTTTGTTACCGCGAGAGTAATCCCGCCAACGGAATGTGACATGGCTGCCGTCGAAGGAAAGCAATCGATGATTGGAGATGGCGACGCGGTGTGTGTAGCGTCCGAGGTATCGAAGAACCTGTTCGGGGCCGCCGAATGCCGGCTTCGCATAGACGACCCAATCTTGGCGGAATAACGGTCGCAAGAAAGCCGCAAAGTGCTTCGGTTCGGAAAGGTGCTGGATCTGTCCGGCGAAGGTCAGGCTCTTCTTGCGAAAAGCCTTCTGCAATCCGTCAACGAACTTGCCGCGGAATAGTTTTCCCAGAACCTTCACAGGTAGGAAGAACGGGTATCGCGGATGAATCCAACGCGCACGGCCCGGTGCGATTCCTCCGGCGGGAATGACGCAGTGGATGTGAGGATGAAACAGCACGTTCTGACCCCACGTGTGCAGGATGAGGAAGAAGCCGATTCTCGCGCCAAGATGTTTGGGATTTCGAGCGACCTCCAGAAGAGTCTCGGCCACAGTGCGGAACAGCAGGTTGTAGAGCTCGACCTGGTTCTGTCGGACGAGCGAATGCAATTGGTGCGGCAGGGTGAACACGACATGGAAGTATCGTGTTGCCAGAAGCTCTCGTTCTCTGGCCGCGATCCAACGCTGACGCGCCTGAGCCTGGCATTTGGGACAATGGCGATTACGGCATGAGTTATAGGAGAGGACCCGATCGCCACCACATCGTGAGCAGGCATCGATATGACCGCCGAGAGCCGCTGTGCGGCAATGCTGGATGGCGTGCATCACCTTGAGCTGCTGGAAATGGATTCGTTTTCGATGGCGGTCGATAAAGTCGTTGCCCGCGGCGCGAAGGATGTCGGCCACCTCCACGGTGGGCCGGGTCATTGTTTCTGCTTCCTTCTTTTGGACCGCTTCACCGCATCGAGGCTGGAAACCGCCATGGTCTCCACCGGATTGGTGACCGCCTGCAGGTGACGTCGAGACAGGTGCAGATAGACGCTGGTGGCTCGCAGGTCCGCGTGACCCATTAACATCTGAATGGTGCGGAGATCGGTGCCATTTTCAAGTAGGTGAGTGGCCCAGCTGTGACGCAGCGTGTGCGGGGATACGCGTTTCTTGATTCCGGCACGTTTCGCCGCATCGTGTACGGCGGACCACACGCACTTGGGGGTGAGGGGTTTGTCGGCGCGCCAGTTGTTCACCATGCCCGGAAACAAATAGGTCTTGGGCTTCATCCAACACCAGTATTCTCGTAGCGTCTGCAAGAGCTTTGGTGTCAATGGCACGTCGCGATCACGATGACCCTTGCCCTGACGGATGTGGATGATCATGCGCTCGCTATCAACATCCTCGGCCTTCAACCGGATCAACTCGGCTCGGCGCATCCCGGTGGCGTACAAGGTCATGAGCATCGCGTAATCCAGCAAATTCTTTGCCGAGTCGATCAGTCGTGCGACCTCGTCCTGGCTCAAAACCGTCGGCAATCGTTTCGGGGTTCTGGGATATGGGAGATCCAGCTTCAGGTATGGACGCCGCAGCGTCTTTACAAAAAAGAACCGCAAGGCGGCAATGTACAAGCCGACAGTCTTGGCCGCGAGCTTTCGCTCCCGGATCAGATGTAGGTGATACTGCCGCAGGTCTTCCTGACTGAGACGATCGGGGCGCGTGCCAAAATAGCCCGCGAAGTCTTCAACGACTCGCAGGTAACTTCGGATGGTGATCGGAGAGAAATTACGACGCTGGAGTTCCTCCAGCATCCGTTTACGCAGGTCCGTCATGTAGGCCTCCTTTGAAGCCCACACTCTACAGTTTGCTTAGCACCGTTCGCTCAGCCCACGCGTAGCGTCCGCCGCGACAGCGGCTTCGTTCAAACGCCGTAGCGTTTACCGATCCAATCTCAACTGCAAAGAAGTCGGCAAGCTGAGAAAGTCGAGACGCATCCGGTGCACACGTCGCCGTGCCCAAACCGAAAGTTCAGAGCGAGGACCAAGCGTACAGAACGGAGGTGCCGGGAAAAGCAAAGCCGGAGCCATTTGTTGCCCCATGGCTGCCCCAATCGGAATAGCTGCCTGTAAGTATATGAGCCCTGAAGGAATCGAACCTTCAACCTACTGATTAAGAGTCAGTTGCTCTGCCAATTGAGCTAAGGGCCCGCTCAAGAATGACTTCGCATTTTGACATCCCATTCTTCGCGCCATCTTCGCGGGACCTTCGCGCCATCTTCGGCCGCTCCTCAATCGCAGATCCTCGAAATAGCCGGGCTATTCCTCCGGTCTGCTCAATCGGTCGCAACCGAATCTGACTTAAATCTTGGGCGTCAATTCTGCGAAGTCATTCTTGGGCGGGCCCAAGGGCCCGCCGAGGGAATAATAGCAAACGTCAGGCAGTTCTAAAAGGGGGTGAGATCGGTCGTGAACGAACCTACTGCCGCGAACCCATCGCCCGGTCATAGCGCATTCGCAGCGTTTTGACCGGGTTGGCGTTTTCGCTGGGCTGGATGTCCTCATCGGTCGCGCTGATGTAAAGCGAGTAGTCGCCGTCGTTGAACGACGATCCGTTCGTGTCGTCTTTTTCCGCCATCAATATATAGGCCACGTGAGAGGTCTTGCCGTCGCAGGAGGCGTTGGGGAGTGGCTCGGTTTCGCAGGTGCATCGGCTGTCGCCGCCCTGGGCATCGGCTGCTTTCATGGCGGCCATGACCCGGTCGGTCAAAGTTCCTGTTGCCTGGCGGAATGCCCGTGCGGCGTCGTGCATGACGTTGTCGTTGGCAAGAATGTTGCCCTGGACCGAAAAGTAGATTTCGGTGCCGGCTACCCGGCCCTGGATGGAAAGAGACGAAGCGCCGTTTCCGGTTCCGGAAAAGCCGGTGCTTCGGCCGGTTATGTCGAGGATTCCGAACTGGCGGCGTTCGATCTGGGGGTCCTGCTTGAGCATCCGGAGGATTTCGTCCGGGTGCGTTCCTTTCTGGAGTTCCGTGAAGACGAGTCGCTGATTCTCTCTTGTCGCGTCGACACCGGCCTGGCATGCGGCGACGCCGATACCTGGAACCACGACAGCCTGGACATCCATCAGGCCCTTGGCAGGGAACCCGGCGAAACGGCCTTGGGGGACACACGTTGCCGAAGCAACCGAAACCTGACCCGTTGCTCTGTCGATAGCGATCACGGACCACGTTGCAAACGACGTCGTCTGTGTCAGCAGGACCAGGACCAGCGAGCAGATGATGTGTCTCATCGACGTCTTCTGAAGCTTTCGTCTGGGGACGCAGAAAAGGTGCGCACCGGCAAGGCTACTCTTCGCCTTCCTTTTCTTCCTCTTCTTCTTCGTCGGGAATGAACGGCGCCCATTCGTCGGGGATCGCTTGTGGCCCGGGGCGCATTCCGGCGATGTCGGGATCTTCCGCGCCGACGACTTTGGGTCCTCCAGCCGTCCGGCGTTCGTTCGCCTCAAGTCGTTTAGCTTGTTTTTCTCGTGCTTTTTCCATCCGCGCCTTTTCCTTCAAGCGTTTCTGGAATGTCGGTCTCGATGGTCTTGCCATACACGTAACTCCTGGTTGTTCGACAAGGCGGGCGATCGTGCCGGCCATTTCTGTTTCATTTCTTAGCGGAATCCCACATCCCCATCGGCTACCGGCCTATGGGAGTTCCGTGCTGCGAAACGGCCATGGCCTGACGAGGCACTTGCTTTTTGAAACGAAATGAAACGCTAGAAGTGAAAGCCTGCCATCCGGGCGGGCCTCACTCATGTCTATCATTATATAGGGAGCGCCAGCGAACAATGTCAACTAGTGTCGTACGTCGACGATTTTTTTCGTCCCTACCGGAGATTCCGCCGGTAACTATTCAGTTTCATTGGAGTTTGTAGCCTTCCCAAATCATTCGGCTGAGACACTGTGCTTGCTTTTCCTACATACCCGTGCTATCTACATAGGTATCGTGACAATAAAACGACGTTTGAGTTTTTCCACCGTAACGGTCCTGCAGGCCCTGGCTGCGGGGTACCGCTACGGATTTGACGTGATGGATGCGACGAGTCTACCCAGTGGCACGGTGTATCCGGCGCTCAGCAGGCTCGAGCGCTCCGGTTTCATTCGTGCGCAATGGGAGGACGCCCGGATCGCCCAGGGAGAGAAGCGCCCCCCGCGTCGATACTACGAGGTGACTCCCGTCGGAGCTGAAGTGCTCGAAGTGGTGCTGGCTCAGTATCGGTCTTTGACCGGTGGCCAGGTGGCCGGCCAGGAATCCGGCCCGGATAAAGCCCATGGCTAGGAGCCTCGGCGGCAGAAGGGATCGTAGCGAGAAAGTGGAGAATCGAGGTCAGATTCCCTCGACTTTGAGGCATTTTCTCGATTTTGAGGCGAATAGTGGTTCTATTTAACGAAAAATCGGGGAAATCTGGACCGATTATACCGCTTTCGCAGCAGATCTCTTCTGCCGCCGAGGCTCCTAATCGACGCCCATCTTGTCCCGAGCGCGACCGACTGCTTGGCTTGTGCCTGGCGCTGGTGTCGATGGCAGGAGTTCTGGTTCCGCCGTCTCGTCGTCGGGAATGGTGTGAAGAGTGGACCGGTGAGATCTACTACCGCTGGTTCCGTCTCCGGAAATTCGACCGGCTGAATTTGAAAGAACGCACCGATCTGACCCTTCGCTCGTTCGGTGCCCTACCGCACGCGCTGTTTGAACGAAGCCGCTGTCGCGGCGGACGCTACGCGTGGGCTGAGCGAACGGTGCTAAGCAAACTGTAGAGTGTGGGCTTCAAAGGAGGCCTACATGACGGACCTGCGTAAACGGATGCTGGAGGAACTCCAGCGTCGTAATTTCTCTCCGATCACCATCCGAAGTTACCTGCGAGTCGTTGAAGACTTCGCGGGCTATTTTGGCACGCGCCCCGATCGTCTCAGTCAGGAAGACCTGCGGCAGTATCACCTACATCTGATCCGGGAGCGAAAGCTCGCGGCCAAGACTGTCGGCTTGTACATTGCCGCCTTGCGGTTCTTTTTTGTAAAGACGCTGCGGCGTCCATACCTGAAGCTGGATCTCCCATATCCCAGAACCCCGAAACGATTGCCGACGGTTTTGAGCCAGGACGAGGTCGCACGACTGATCGACTCGGCAAAGAATTTGCTGGATTACGCGATGCTCATGACCTTGTACGCCACCGGGATGCGCCGAGCCGAGTTGATCCGGTTGAAGGCCGAGGATGTTGATAGCGAGCGCATGATCATCCACATCCGTCAGGGCAAGGGTCATCGTGATCGCGACGTGCCATTGACACCAAAGCTCTTGCAGACGCTACGAGAATACTGGTGTTGGATGAAGCCCAAGACCTATTTGTTTCCGGGCATGGTGAACAACTGGCGCGCCGACAAACCCCTCACCCCCAAGTGCGTGTGGTCCGCCGTACACGATGCGGCGAAACGTGCCGGAATCAAGAAACGCGTATCCCCGCACACGCTGCGTCACAGCTGGGCCACTCACCTACTTGAAAATGGCACCGATCTCCGCACCATTCAGATGTTAATGGGTCACGCGGACCTGCGAGCCACCAGCGTCTATCTGCACCTGTCTCGACGTCACCTGCAGGCGGTCACCAATCCGGTGGAGACCATGGCGGTTTCCATCCTCGATGCGGTGAAGCGGTCCAAAAGAAGGAAGCAGAAACAATGACCCGGCCCACCGTGGAGGTGGCCGACATCCTTCGCGCCGCGGGCAACGACTTTATCGACCGCCATCGAAAACGAATCCATTTCCAGCAGCTCAAGGTGATGCACGCCATCCAGCATTGCCGCACAGCGGCTCTCGGCGGTCATATCGATGCCTGCTCACGATGTGGTGGCGATCGGGTCCTCTCCTATAACTCATGCCGTAATCGCCATTGTCCCAAATGCCAGGCTCAGGCGCGTCAGCGTTGGATCGCGGCCAGAGAACGAGAGCTTCTGGCAACACGATACTTCCATGTCGTGTTCACCCTGCCGCACCAATTGCATTCGCTCGTCCGACAGAACCAGGTCGAGCTCTACAACCTGCTGTTCCGCACTGTGGCCGAGACTCTTCTGGAGGTCGCTCGAAATCCCAAACATCTTGGCGCGAGAATCGGCTTCTTCCTCATCCTGCACACGTGGGGTCAGAACGTGCTGTTTCATCCTCACATCCACTGCGTCATTCCCGCCGGAGGAATCGCACCGGGCCGTGCGCGTTGGATTCATCCGCGATACCCGTTCTTCCTACCTGTGAAGGTTCTGGGAAAACTATTCCGCGGCAAGTTCGTTGACGGATTGCAGAAGGCTTTTCGCAAGAAGAGCCTGACCTTCGCCGGACAGATCCAGCACCTTTCCGAACCGAAGCACTTTGCGGCTTTCTTGCGACCGTTATTCCGCCAAGATTGGGTCGTCTATGCGAAGCCGGCATTCGGCGGCCCCGAACAGGTTCTTCGATACCTCGGACGCTACACACACCGCGTCGCCATCTCCAATCATCGATTGCTTTCCTTCGACGGCAGCCATGTCACATTCCGTTGGCGGGATTACTCTCGCGGTAACAAAGCAAGGACGATGACGGTTTCCGCCGCCGAGTTCATCCGCCGATTCCTGCTCCACGTACTGCCGAAAGGCTTTGTCCGCATCCGGCACTTCGGTTTCATGGCGAACTCCCAACGATCCGTATCCATGGAACTTTGTCATCGGTTATTGGGAATGGCGCCGGTCCCTCCTCCTGAGGAAGTCCCGTCAACCAGCTCCGCCTGGCTGTGTCCAATCTGTCATGCCCCGATGACCGTTATCGAGAGGCTCACTGCGACCGAACTCGCATGGAGATTCGCTTCGAAATGCTTTTTAGACACGTCGTAACAGGGATTCCAAATCCATGCCTTCCAGACGTGCTGGTGCACGCCAACGCCCACGTGCGCCTTGATGTCAAAAGTTCGTACCGATCGGGCCTGGACCTGCTCGGTGAACTCTCCAAAACGGACGATCGGCCGCCATACATTCATTGTCGCCGCCTGGCCACACTCGCTGGTCGAGTCTCACTCGTGAGAACTTCAACCCCCAACCCCGTACTTTCTCCATAGCCCACCGCGTTCGCCGCAAACGCCAGCGCCTTCCTTCAAACGTCGTTATCGAAAGTGCCCGAAGATCTCGTCACCACCGCGCCTTATCGCTCGGCATTCCCGATGAACGCTAAGCGTTAGAACGAAGCCGCTGTCGCGGCGGACGCTACGCGTGGGCTGAGCGAACGGTGCTAAGCAAACTGTAGAGTGTGGGCTTCAAAAGAGGCCTACATGACGGACCTGCGTAAACGGATGCTGGAGGAACTCCAGCGTCGTAATTTCTCTCCGATCACCATCCGAAGTTACCTGCGAGTCGTTGAAGACTTCGCGGGCTATTTTGGCACGCGCCCCGATCGTCTCAGTCAGGAAGACCTGCGGCAGTATCACCTACATCTGATCCGGGAGCGAAAGCTCGCGGCCAAGACTGTCGGCTTGTACATTGCCGCCTTGCGGTTCTTTTTTGTAAAGACGCTGCGGCGTCCATACCTGAAGCTGGATCTCCCATATCCCAGAACCCCGAAACGATTGCCGACGGTTTTGAGCCAGGACGAGGTCGCACGACTGATCGACTCGGCAAAGAATTTGCTGGATTACGCGATGCTCATGACCTTGTACGCCACCGGGATGCGCCGAGCCGAGTTGATCCGGTTGAAGGCCGAGGATGTTGATAGCGAGCGCATGATCATCCACATCCGTCAGGGCAAGGGTCATCGTGATCGCGACGTGCCATTGACACCAAAGCTCTTGCAGACGCTACGAGAATACTGGTGTTGGATGAAGCCCAAGACCTATTTGTTTCCGGGCATGGTGAACAACTGGCGCGCCGACAAACCCCTCACCCCCAAGTGCGTGTGGTCCGCCGTACACGATGCGGCGAAACGTGCCGGAATCAAGAAACGCGTATCCCCGCACACGCTGCGTCACAGCTGGGCCACTCACCTACTTGAAAATGGCACCGATCTCCGCACCATTCAGATGTTAATGGGTCACGCGGACCTGCGAGCCACCAGCGTCTATCTGCACCTGTCTCGACGTCACCTGCAGGCGGTCACCAATCCGGTGGAGACCATGGCGGTTTCCAGCCTCGATGCGGTGAAGCGGTCCAAAAGAAGGAAGCAGAAACAATGACCCGGCCCACCGTGGAGGTGGCCGACATCCTTCGCGCCGCGGGCAACGACTTTATCGACCGTCATCGAAAACGAATCCATTTCCAGCAGCTCAAGGTGATGCACGCCATCCAGCATTGCCGCACAGCGGCTCTCGGCGGTCATATCGATGCCTGCTCACGATGTGGTGGCGATCGGGTCCTCTCCTATAACTCATGCCGTAATCGCCATTGTCCCAAATGCCAGGCTCAGGCGCGTCAGCGTTGGATCGCGGCCAGAGAACGAGAGCTTCTGGCAACACGATACTTCCATGTCGTGTTCACCCTGCCGCACCAATTGCATTCGCTCGTCCGACAGAACCAGGTCGAGCTCTACAACCTGCTGTTCCGCACTGTGGCCGAGACTCTTCTGGAGGTCGCTCGAAATCCCAAACATCTTGGCGCGAAAATCGGCTTCTTCCTCATCCTGCACACGTGGGGTCAGAACGTGCTGTTTCATCCTCACATCCACTGCGTCATTCCCGCCGGAGGAATCGCACCGGGCCGTGCGCGTTGGATTCATCCGCGATACCCGTTCTTCCTACCTGTGAAGGTTCTGGGAAAACTATTCCGCGGCAAGTTCGTTGACGGATTGCAGAAGGCTTTTCGCAAGAAGAGCCTGACCTTCGCCGGACAGATCCAGCACCTTTCCGAACCGAAGCACTTTGCGGCTTTCTTGCGACCGTTATTCCGCCAAGATTGGGTCGTCTATGCGAAGCCGGCATTCGGCGGCCCCGAACAGGTTCTTCGATACCTCGGACGCTACACACACCGCGTCGCCATCTCCAATCATCGATTGCTTTCCTTCGACGGCAACCATGTCACATTCCGTTGGCGGGATTACTCTCGCGGTAACAAAGCAAGGACGATGACGGTTTCCGCCGCCGAGTTCATCCGCCGATTCCTGCTCCACGTACTGCCGAAAGGCTTTGTCCGCATCCGGCACTTCGGTTTCATGGCGAACTCCCAACGATCCGTATCCATGGAACTTTGTCATCGGTTATTGGGAATGGCGCCGGTCCCTCCTCCTGAGGAAGTCCCGTCAACCAGCTCCGCCTGGCTGTGTCCAATCTGTCATGCCCCGATGACCGTTATCGAGAGGCTCACTGCGACCGAACTCGCATGGAGATTCGCTTCGAAATGCTTTTTAGACACGTCGTAACAGGGATTCCAAATCCATGCCTTCCAGACGTGCTGGTGCACGCCAACGCCCACGTGCGCCTTGATGTCAAAAGTTCGTACCGATCGGGCCTGGACCTGCTCGGTGAACTCTCCAAAACGGACGATCGGCCGCCATACATTCATTGTCGCCGCCTGGCCACACTCGCTGGTCGAGTCTCACTCGTGAGAACTTCAACCCCCAACCCCGTACTTTCTCCATAGCCCACCGCGTTCGCCGCAAACGCCAGCGCCTTCCTTCAAACGTCGTTATCGAAAGTGCCCGAAGATCTCGTCACCACCACGCCTTATCGCTCGGCACTCCCGATGAACGCTAAGCGTTTATGTGGAGAGAGGACTGGAGTGTAGACATGTTGATCCAAGATTTGCGGTATGCCTTCCGCACCTATCTTAAGAAACCGGCTTTTGTCGTCCTGGCGGTCGCCACGCTTGCTGTCGGGATCGGGGCCAACAGCGTGATGTTCAGCTTTGTGAACACCGTCCTGTTGCAGCCGATGAATTTCAGCGATCCGGAACAGGTTTTCTTCATCTGGGAAGACAACCAAGAGAAAGGGTTTTCGAAATTCACGTCCTCGCCCGCGAATTTTGTCGACTTCAGGCAGCAGGCGACTTCCTTCGACAGCATGGCCGCATACAGTCGGGGAACCGTGACGCTCATCGACGGCCCCGAACCGGAACGGCTTGCGGGAGTCAGCGTGTCCGAGGATTTCTTTGATGTGGCTCGAACCGATGCCGCGCTCGGCCGGACTTTTGCGGCGGACGAAATGGAGACCGGCGCCGATGGAGTGGTTCTGCTCAGCCACGGGTTGTGGATGAACTGGTTCGGAGGGGACCCCGGCGTGTTAGGACGGGCCTTGAATGTCGACGGGACCATGCGCACGGTCATAGGCGTCACCGGCGCCGATTTTGATTATCCAATCGGAGTCGAACTCTGGATGCCTCTCGGCTTCAGCTTTGATCCGTCGACGGTACGCGGCGCTCATTACCTGGTCGTGATCGGCCGTCTCAAAGACGGGGTTTCGTCCGAACAGGCGCAGGGCGAGTTGGATACGATCACGGGTCGTCTTGAAGATGAGTTTTCCGAGACCAACCTGAACTGGGGTGCGACGCTCTATCCGATGCATGGCGAGATCGTCGACGACTCCCGTACCCCACTGCTCGTCCTGTTCGGCGCAGTCGGACTCCTGCTCCTGATCGTCTGCGCAAACGTGGCCAACCTGGTCCTCGCCAGAAACTCCTCGCGATTCCGGGAACTTGCGATTCGCGCCGCGATGGGTGCGGGACGCATTCGAATCGTCAGGCAACTGCTTGCCGAAAGCCTGCTCCTGTCGATATCGGGCGGTCTCCTGGGCTTGGGACTGGCCTATGTCGGCCTGCGTGGCGTGCTTGCCGTTGCCCCGTCCGGCATTCCAAGGCTGGGAGACACACGCATTGACGGTGGAGTGCTTCTTTTCACGTTGCTCGTATCCCTTGCCACCGGGATCTTTGTCGGGCTGGCGCCGGCACTCCGGGCCGCCGGCCACGATTTGAACGAGTCTCTCCGGATCGGAGGCGCCTCTGGATTCTTCGGAGCCGGTGCGCCGAAGCTCAGGAGCGTGCTGGTGGTCGCCGAGGTTGCGGTCGCTCTGGTCGTCGTTGTCGGATCGGGCTTGCTGACCCAGAGTCTCTGGCATTTGATGGCCGTCGACGGTGGCTTCGACACCGATTCCGGCGCGGCCGTTCGTGTCAGCCTGCCCAGTTCGCGCTATCCGGACCCGTCGGACCGATCCGCTTTCTATGATCGCCTCGTCGAGCGGGCATTGCACCTGCCGGGAGTTGTCTCGGCCGGCGCCTCAAGCCAATTGCCCATGACCGGAATGTTCAATATTTCTTATGTGGTGGCAGGTCGTCCCCTACCTCCTGGCGCCTCTCTGAACGCCGAACTTCGGTTTATCCATCCCGAATACTTCGACGCGATGGGTATCTCGCTGCTCGAAGGACGCAGTTTTACAGCGCAGGACGACGCTCTCGCTTCGGAAGTTGTCATCATCAACGAGGCATTGGCTCGAGCCGCACTTCCGGATGAAGACCCCATCGGCATGTCCCTGGACATCGGGTACGGGCGTGACGACGGTGCGAGACCGCGCCAGATCGTAGGTGTCGTCCGAAACGTTCGTGAGGCGGGCCTGGAACGTCCGGCGCCTCCCGCCTATTACGTCCCTTACCGACAGGACCCTTCGAGCACTATGTTTGTCGTGGTCCGCTCGTCGGTGGACCCCGCGGGTCTCGTCGCGCCGCTCCGTCGGGAGGTACGGGAGATGGATCCGGAGCTGGCCATCCTGAGGGTTGGGTCGGTGGGCGACATCGTGTTCGAGTCGCTGGCCGGTCGCCGGTTCACGGCCCAGTTCCTGGGCGGCTTTGCCGGTGCCGCGCTCCTGCTGGCCGTCCTTGGAATCTACGGCGTGATGTCCTTTTCAGTCACCCAGCGCCGTGCGGAAATCGGTGTTCGAATGGCGCTGGGCGCTTCGGGAACCGAGGTTCTTGGAATGGTGCTCCGGAAAGGTCTGTTGCTGGCCGTGCTGGGAATCCTGACGGGCCTGGCGGCGTCCATGCTGCTTACGCGATACCTGTCATCGATGCTCTTTGAAGTCCGACCTACGGACCCGACCACCTTTGCCGTGGTCTCACTGATCTTGATAGGCGTTTCCGTATTGGCCAGTTTCGTTCCGGCGCGGCGCGCGACCCGGATCGATCCTCTCGCGGCCCTCCGCTCAGATTAGCCGACTTGATTCTTCGGACGTGCGGCCTTCGTCGCACGTCCACTTCCCCCTCCACTCTGCTATCCTCAACAGACTTTTTCCCGTGGAGCGAGCGATGCGTAGTTTCCCACAGCGAATGATCGGCGCAGCACTGCTCGATTCCTCCTTATATGAGGAGGTCGAGGCGGATCGGTCCGCTTTCGGTCAGGCGATGGTCGTCGTCGTGATATCCAGCCTGGCCACAGGCATCGGGATGGGATCGCGGGCCGGAGTGGGTGGCCTGGTCGCTGCGTCGATTGCTGCGCTGGTCGGCTGGTTCTTCTGGGCCTGGCTCAGCTATTTCATTGGAACGCGGCTCTTCCCGACTCCGGAGACTTCATCGAGTTGGGGGGAGTTGCTGCGGACCACGGGGTTTTCGGCCGCCCCTGGAATCCTGCGCATATTCTCGATGGTCCCCATCATCGGCATCCTCATTTATTTCCTGGCCGGCATGTGGATGCTCGCGGCCTTCGTCGTCGGCGTGCGTCAGGCACTCGACTACCGGAGCACCTGGCGTGCCGTGATGGTTTGCCTCACCGGTTGGCTGGTCTCGTTCTTCGGGCTCATCTTCCTCGTTTCGATCTTCGGCTTCTGACTTTTTTCCCGGCCACCCCTAAAGTTCTCGCTACTGACGCCGATAAAGTGTGTAGACAGCACGGAATTCGGTTTGGAGGAAGCGGCATGTTCTCGGAAATGTTTGGAGACTATCAGAAACTGTTGAAACTCGGCGTTCTCGGAAAAGAGATCGAAGTTCCCGAGAAGAACAGCCTGCTCCGGGGCTTCCAATATGCTTCTCCCGAAACCATTTCATACGGCCGTTTCTGCTGGAACGGCAACTGCAACAACTGTTCCGTGACAGTTCTCGAGGGAAGCAAGGAAACGAAGCAGCGTGCATGCAAGACGGACGCCAGCGAGGGCATGCGTGTCGTCAACATGTCGCGCGAACTTACCAGCAGGCTGAAATCCATAGTTTCAAAAGCAGCCTGATTAACGCACTTATACAGTTTTTCTTCACCGTCCTGCTCGCAGTGGCCGCAAGGCCACCGCATTTTTTTGCCCTCCAGGGGACTGATACCTAATTCTCCCCGTCTCAAAGCCCCAACCCCGTTTCGCCCATCGGGAATTAGGTGTCTGTACCCGATTCCCCTTTCTTGTTACCCTCTTCCCTGACATGAAAAATCTCGAAATTGCCTCGATTTTCGGAAACATGGCCGATCTACTCGAGATTCAGGGGGCCAATCCGTTCAGGGTGCGCGCCTATCGGAATGGCAGATCCAGTCTTGAGGCCCTGACGGATACGGTTGAGGAGATAGCGAAACGGGGAGCGCTGAAGGACATCTCCGGAATTGGCAAGGACCTGGCAGCTAAGATCGTCGAATACATCGATGGCGGCAAGATCAAGGCGTTTGAGGACTTAAAGAAGGAAGTGCCGATCGGTCTGGTCGAAATCGTCAGCGTCCCGACGATCGGACCCAAGACAGCCAAGGCGATTTTTGATCATTTCGGAGTCGCCGGCATCGCGGACCTGGAAAAACTTGTCCGGAGCGAAGAACTTCTGTCCCTGCCGGGCGTCAAAAAGAAGACGCTGGAGAACGTCGCCAGGGGGATCGCACTTTACAAGCGACGTAAGGGAACCTTTCTACTCGGCCGCGCGCTTCCAATTGCCCGGGATATTTCGAAGCTGCTCGAACCGGTTGCCGAACGCGTAACACATGCCGGTAGCCTCCGCCGGATGAAGGAGTCCGTTCATGACATCGACATCCTCGTGGCTTCGGATCGGCCGGAAGAGGCGATGCGGACGTTTCTTCAAATGCCGTCGATCGAGCGTACGCTGGTTTCGGGACCGACGAAGACATCCGTCCTGATCGACGGCGACCTGCAGGTAGACCTTCGGGTCGTTGATCCACGAAGTTGGGGCGCGGCGCTGGCTTATTTCACCGGCTCGAAGAATCACAATATCCGGCTGAGGGAGCGTGCGATCAAACGCGGTCTGAAGCTGAACGAGTACGGTCTTGTCGATGGCAACGACCGTGTGGTGGCGGCACTCGAGGAAGAGGATATTTATCGTGCTCTGGACCTGCCCTGGATCCCCCCGGTTCTCCGGGAGGATCTGGGCGAGATTGAGGCCGCTCTCGAAGACCGACTGCCCGACCTGGTTCAACCCGACGACATCCGCGGCGACCTCCACATGCACACCACGTGGAGCGACGGCGCCCAGACCACCCGGGAGATGGTCGAAGCGGCGATGGAGCGGGGATACGACTATGTTGCGATCACGGACCACTCCAAGTCGCTCGGTGTTGCGGGTGGTTTGTCCGAGGAGGACCTCGCCCGGCACATTCAGGAAATCCGGGAGCTCGATGCCGGCTTGTCCGACTTTCGCGTGTTATCGGGGACCGAGGTCGATATCCGGAACGACGGCTCACTCGACTATTCCGACCAGATGCTCGGGCAACTCGACTTTGTGGTCGCGTCGATCCATTCGGGATTCCGCCAGGACCGGGCCACGTTGACCGAACGTGTCGTCAAAGCCATGCGGCATCCACGTGTCCGGGTCATTGGGCATCCGACAGGACGCCTGCTCGGCGATCGCGATGCCTACGAACTGGACATGGACGTCGTGATGGTCGAGGCCGCTCGAACCCACACGTGCCTGGAAGTCAACGCCCACTACTATCGCCTCGATCTGGGAGACGTTCTTTGCCGCAAGGCCCGGGAGATGGGCGTGCAGGTCATCATCAGCACCGACTCCCACAACTTCGAAAACTTGAGGAACCTCCCCTATGGTGTCGGCACCGCCCAGCGGGGCTGGCTCGAGAAAGACCACGTGCTGAACACCCGCCCGGTGGACCAGCTGCTGGCCTTTAAGTCATAGATGCGACCGAAAGCCAATAGGGCATTGCTGTCTGCCGACATCAAACAAAAGGCCACCCAACTCGGGTTTGACCGGGCCGGGGTGGCTCCGGTCGGTCCGTTTCCCGAGACGGACTACTACCCGGAGTGGTTGGCCAGCGGCTACGCCGGAGAGATGAAGTATCTGGAGCGGGGGGCTTCTCCGCGACTGGATCCAAGGGAGATCATGCCCGAGGTGCGCTCCGTGGTCGTCTGCGCCCTCAACTACCAGAGCGACCGCCCGTTAACCGGGTTCGATCCGAACCGGGCCTGGGTCTCCCGGTATGCATGGGGAGACGAATACCATGACATTCTGAAGACCCGGCTCGATGCTCTGGCCGCCTGGATCACAGAACATGCCCCGGCTCGCACGCGCACCTACGTCGACACCGGCCCCGTCCTGGAGAGGGTCTATGCGAAGTACGCCGGTATCGGCTGGTTCGGGAAGAACACCTGCACCATCAACCAGAAACTGGGGTCGTGGATTTTCCTCGGCTGCATCTTGACGGACCTCGATATTGATCACGACACGCCCGTCCCTGATCGTTGCGGAAGCTGTACCCGTTGTATCGATGCATGCCCAACGGATGCGATCCCGGAACCCTATGTCCTGGACAGTCGCAGGTGCATTTCATATCTGACGATCGAACTGCGCGGTGAGATTCCGGAGGATTTACGGGAGGGTATGGGGCACCATCTGTTCGGGTGCGACATCTGTCAGGACGTCTGTCCCTGGAATCGGAAGGCGCCGCTCGGTCGGGAGACCGCGCTCGAAGCCAGAGCCGATTTGTTCTGGCCCGAGCTCGAAAGGCTGCTCGACCTCGACGAGGACCAGTGGCGAACGCTCATTCGAGGCACCGCACTCAAACGAGCCAAGGTTCGAGGTCTGATGCGGAATTTGATGGTTGTCGTTGGGAATTCGGGATTAGGGCGACTTAAGGTTCGTTTAAAGAGGTTTTTGTCTCACTCCGACCCCGTTGTCCGTTCCCATGCCGAGTGGGCCGCCGCGCGTTTGGAAAAGCGCGATTAAGCGGGCCGTGTTACCGCAGCCGGTCCTCGACGGTGGTGGCCTTCCCCATCTGGATCATCTTGCGCTCGATACCGAACATGAAGCGAAAGATCATTTCTTTGTTTTTCTCGCTCATGTCGACGAACTGGACGCCGATTCGCGGGTAGCTCATCCACCGGATAACCGGATACACGACCGGCATCCCAACGTCGGGGAGCAGAAGGACGGCCGGCCCTAACATTTGTCCCTCGTAAAGCTTATCGTAGGCTTTGGTCGCCACGAAGCGGGCGCCGCCGGCGCCGAGTTCATCCGCAAGCGGATCCACGTTCACGCCGTCCACGCTGAAGAGCAGGTGTGCCGGGTCGCTGGCGAGCATGGGTAGTCGGAACGTTGCTCTCTGTATGGCGTAATCCCTGAGCTCGTTCTTCATAACCTATATATTCGTCATTTTCGGGTAAAATCATTAGCTCATTGGTTGCATTTGCTTCGACGCGATCCGCCTATGCGCTTTTTCTTCATCGCTGCGATACCTCTGGCTTTTTTGCTCTATGGCCACGGACTGGATGCTCCCTTTTATCTCGATGATGGACACGTCCTCGAGGCCGGGCTCGGATCATTGCCCGCAACCCGCCCGTTAGGCTTCTATTCGTTTTTTGTGAGTTCGCTGCTGGCCGATCTGGTGGGGCCGCTGCTTCACTGGAAGGCGATGTTTTACTTTCGCCTGACCAACCTTCTGATCCACGTACTGGCCGCTACGGCCGTCTTCTGGTTGGCGCGGGAACTTACAAAGAAGCATCTGGTTGCCGCGATCGCCGGGACGCTGTTCCTGGTCCATCCGATTGTGAGCCAACCGGTTCTGTACGTGACGCAAAGGTTCGAGTCCCTCGCGACGCTTTTCATGGTCCTCTCAGCCGCCGGTTATGCCCGATTCAGAAACAGCCACGACCGCAGATGGTTGATTGCCGTCCTGGCGTTTGGCCTCATGGCGGCCTCGAGCAAGGAAACGGCTGTGGTTCTGCCGGTGTGGATCGTGCTGATCGAACTGGTGTTCTACCGGACCTTTCGCTGGGACCGCAGATTTCTTTTCCTCATCCCCGTTGGTGTGGTCCTGGCGATTCCGGCAGGGAGAGCGTTCGTCGGTTCCGGAGTGACCCTGACTTCGGTGCCATGGCACCTTTACCTCGCCTCTCAAGGCGGCGTGCTGCTGAAATACCTCCAGTTGTCGATCTATCCGTTCGAGCAGTTCCTTTTCTACGACGTGGGGGTTGTCACCGGGTTTTCGTGGGTGATCGTGCTCGAATGGGCCCTCGTCCTGGCCGTTTTGACTACAGGAATCCTTCTGATTCGACGATATCCAACTATAGGGTTCGGTATTGTTTCGTTTTTCGTTCTGTTGTTGCCTGTAACCCTGTTGCCGTTGCCGGATTTGATTTTTGAACATCGTATCTATCCGGCTTTCGTCGGCGTGGCCATCGCGGCGGCATCGCTCCTGGCCCTGAGGGTCGGGCGAGCGACTATCGTGCTCATGGCGGTTCTGCTGCTGGTTTTCTGTTTTCGGACGTTCGAGCGGAGTGGAGCGTGGAATGATGAAGTGCAATTCCTCGAGTCTCACCGGGCGCGCTTCCCGCACGATCCGCAGGCGTTGTCAACGTTGGCTGTCTATTACTTCAGCCGGGGGGAGGTCGCCA
The DNA here is from genome assembly GCA_965247425.1 of Terriglobia bacterium. GTDB lineage: Bacteria > Acidobacteriota > Terriglobia > 20CM-2-55-15 > 20CM-2-55-15 > CAZOZZ01. The sequence goes on along the minus strand of OZ252023.1, from coordinate 4,633,372 downwards.
GCGGAATAGAGGCGCTCCAGATCGCAAGGGAGCACGAGGATCACTTCAACGATTACTATGCCACGACGGGTCGCGTCAACATCGCCCTGAACCTGGCGACGATGTACATTTCGATCTCCGACTACGAGATGGCGCGGCAGGAAGTGGAACTTGCCCTGATTCTGGATCCTGAGGAGCCTGCGGTCTACCAGCTGGCAGGTGGTTTCCACTTAACGGTGGGCGAGTTGGAAGAGGCTTTGGCCTACTACCTCAGGCTGACCGAGCTGAGACCCTCGGCCGCAAGAGGCTGGATGGGCCTGGATCAAACATATAAGCGCCTGGAAGACGAGGCGGGGGCCGCCGAAGCAGTGCTCCGATTAGAGGAACTGGCGGCTGCCATGCCGGAACGGGCCGGATGGCAGGTTCCGCCCGAGTATCGTACGCACGGCATCTTTGCCCTGCTACTGATGATGATTGGTTCTGTCTTTCTTGCCGTCCGGACGGTCTGGATGGTGCTCCGTGTGGGGCTGGTAAAATGACTGAAAAAGCGGTCATACTTATAGTCAACAAGGAACGGATTCTGGTGGACCTGCTCGTCCGGTCGCTGGATGGTGACGATCTGGCCACCTACGGATCGATTTCCGTTCTTGAAGCCTCACGCCTTTTCGAGCAGCATCAGCCGGACCTTGTGATCATCGATCCCACCCTTGATGACGGATTCGACTTTCTGGACAAGGCTCGGTCGGGGTTGAAGCCGGCGCGGGTCCTGGCCCTGGTGGATTCCGTTGATGTCCGTAACCAGGTGATCGCCGCCGGTGTCGATCGAACCGCCGACAAGAATGCCGGGCTCGACGTACTGGTCACCGAGATTCGGTCTTCGCTCCATTCCAGACTGTCCGTCCAGGTTGGTGATGACAGCATCCCCGTTCTCATCGCCGACGACGAATTCGGGATTCGGGACATGCTTGCCGATTACCTCAACAGCCGGGGTTATATAACTTTGGTCGCAGCGGATGGCCGCGAGGCCCTCGAACACGTCCGGCAGGATCCTTCCTTACGCCTGGTCCTGTTGGATGTCAGCATGCCGCGGATGGGCGGTCTGGAGGCATTGCGGCAGATCATGACCATTCCCAGACATCCAGACGTCATCATGATGACGGGGGTCGCCGATCGTGAGGTCGCCAGGCAGGCCCTCCACGCAGGTGCTTTCGACTACGTGTTGAAGCCCTTCGATCTCGGATCGATCGAATCCTCAATCACAGCCTGCCTGAGCTACGCCGACTACCACAGTCAGCCCTGGTGGAAGCGTCTGATGCGCCGCAGCGCGTAACGAGTCCGCCGTACAGCAGGTTTCTTCGACCGAGAGACGCGAAGGCGCAGAGAGGATCCTGTCCAGGAGTCAATCGCGTAAAGTCCCCGGTATGATTTCCGATTGCGTCGGACTCAGAAAGAACACTCTGCGTCTTTGCGCCTCTGCGTCGACAAATGAACCACAACGAGCAAATGTTCGGGTCAGGAGTGAACACGACCTTGGCCCTCGGACTTGGTTCCCCCCTCGATTCGCGCTAAATTAACTGGATGAGCAAACGTGTACGGGTGGGTCTGCTGGGCCTGGGGACGGTCGGCACTGGGGTGGTCCGAATCCTGAACCAGAATGCCGATCTGATCGAGCGAAGGGCCGGCGTCTCATTGGAGGTCGTTCGGGTTGCCGTGCGTAATCCGCTCAAGGATCGGTCAGTCGCCCTTCGTAGCGACATTCTGACCACCGATCCTCATGATGTGGTTCGCGATCCGGATGTCGATGTGGTGGTGGAACTGATAGGTGGTTCCGAGCCGGCGAAGCAGTTGGTTTTGGAGGCCATCGCGGAAGGGAAGCATGTCGTGACCGCCAACAAGGCCCTGCTGGCCGAGCACGGCGCCGAAATCCGCGAGGCCGCCGATCGTCGTGGTGTCAGCCTCGGGATCGAGGCGAGTGTTGCCGGCGGAATCCCGGTTATCAAAACCCTGCGGGAGGCCCTGGCCGCCAACCGTATCCTGTCGGTTTACGGCATCATCAATGGAACATCCAATTACATTCTGACCAAAATGTCCCAGGAAGACCGCCCTTTTGGAGAAGTCTTGCGTGAGGCGCAGGATGCCGGGTATGCCGAATCCGACCCTTCCTTCGACATCGGAGGAATCGATGCGGCCCACAAGCTCACCATTCTGGCCAACCTGGCTTTTGGGATTCGGGCTGAACTCCGAGACATCTATACCGAGGGGATTTCCGAAATCAGTCCCGTGGATATCGAGTTCGGTAAGGAACTTGGCTACACGCTCAAGCCCCTGGCCATTGCCAAGGCCTCCAATGAAGAAATCGAGATCCGCGTCCATCCCACACTCGTTCCCGACGATCACCCGATTGCCCAGGTTGGTGGCGTCTATAACGCAATCCAGATCGTTGGCGACGCGGTCGGGGATCTCATGCTACAGGGAAAGGGGGCCGGCGAGATGCCAACAGCAAGCGCCGTCGTCAGCGATATTATGGACGTCTGCCGCGACATGACATCCGGAAGAGCCCCCACGGAGTCTTCCAGACCGCTGGACATGGACAGCGGTGCCAGCCGAATCAAACCGATCGAGGCCGTCACCAGCCTGTACTACATGCGCTTCATGGTCGACGACAATCCCGGAGTGCTCTCGCAGATCTCCGGTATTCTGGGCAACAACAACATCAGCATCGGTTCTGTCATTCAAAAAGGCCGGAAAGAGAGCGGGGCCGTTCCCCTGGTCATCATGACCCACACCGCGATAGAGCAAGACGTCCGTCGAGCATTAAAGGAAATCGACCTGCTCTCATGTGTCGCCCGGGAAGCCGTTCTTATCCGCGTTGAGACTAATAGCTAGGTGCATGGCTTGGTAATTTTGCGTTCCTCATTCTGCAATTCCTGCATTAAGACCCACAAAGTTGTTGACCTTTTCGTGGCGTGTCTACAGAATCTGTGGACACGAACAATTAACATAGCCGATTTGTCAGCAACTTACGTAGTGGTACGCCGCTTGCTTTAGATAGGGCACAACGGAATAGAGCAGGCAGAAGGAGCTGAGCCATGAAAGCCATGACAAACAAAATTCTAAGTCTCCTGAAAGGAACCAAAGGCGTCGCGACGTCATTGATCGAAGCAACGGCCACCGTAGCGGTGGGTGCGGTGCTGGCCGGCGTTGCTGTCGGCAGCGCGATCGACGCGATTAACGATTCCAAAATTCAGGCGGCGCTCGCAGACGTCCAGGTGATCGGTCAGGGCGTCATTACCTTCTATAAGGACAATTCGTTCTTCCCCCTGTTCAAGGTCGGCAACTCGACCGGACCCGGCGATGCGTTTTTCAACAACCTGGTTTCCGAAAACGGAACCTACCCGACGGTGGACAGCAGCATCACGGGCGCATGGTCTCTGAACGGGGATGTGAACTATGCGGCCGGCGCCACGCTCTTCGGTCACCAGGTTCAGGCGACCGACGCCACGATCGAAGGACATCTCCTTACGAACCTGATCGACCAAACGACCGTGGATGGCGGCCTGAACTTCACGGGTACCGAGGCTTACCCGGACCGAGGCACGATCACCGGTGACCCGCAGCGCGGTTGGTCCGGTCCCTACGTCGCGACCCTGTCGTCGACCGACCCCTGGGGCAACAAATATCTCATCAATGTTCGGAAACTGCACGTCAAGCACTTTTCGGAAATCGGCAGCACCGAGGTTCTGCCCAACATCGGCGTGGTCGTCATCTCCGCCGGTCCCAACCGGGCGCCCGAGACATCGGACGCCCAGACAGGTGAGTCATTCACGGTCCGGGGCGACGACATCGTATTCAGAATCAAGTAGTAAGCCAGACGTTTCCGGAGATCCTCCGGAAATTTTAGGTAGCCCGGGCACGATTGCCCGGGCTTTTTTTTGTGGCCGGAAAGGCGGGGACTCCAAAGTCCCGGTTTTTTGGGGGATGTTGCGAAGCATCAGGATAGAGTGTACGGTCGCGGCCGTCCCTGGCCGCCCGCCAGGAATGATCAAATCCTCAGGCTCAAATGTTCCTTCCTGAGTGGAGATCTGAGGCCCCTAGCTCCCGTGCGGGGGCCGAGTCCATCCAGGCGGGCGGCCCCAGGGACGGCTTCGGCCGTACACGCTGTCCCTTGAACGAGCGGAATCCCGGGCAAAGTCGCCAAGACGCGAGAGGTCGCAAACCGTCTCTGCAACCAGCTGCGGCTCCTAGCCCGCATAAATCACCGAAAGGACCAGAAAAGGCCGCCCTGTTTGGCATAAATCGTTTGTCGAGAACGGTTCAGAAACCAAACGGAGGCGGCCCTTATGAGTACAGAGTGTAAACAAACCACGTTCGAATTTCACGGACTTCTTCAACGAAAAATGAAGGCGCGTTTCGACGGCGGCAAGATCACGTCTGACGCTGGAGTTCTGCTGCTGCGTGAAGTCGAAAAGCGGACCGGTTTGATCGATGGATTGGCGGGGTGTTTTAGCGATCATCGCGACCAACGGTTGATCGAACACACCGTGAAGGAGCTGTTGGGACAGCGGGTCTACGGGCTGTGCCTGGGATATGAAGACCTGAACGATCACGATCAGTTACGGACCGACCCGATGCTTGCGTTGGCGGTGGACAAAGCGGATCCGCTGGGAACGAATCGACGACAGGCCGGCGACTGGGGAAAGGCGTTGGCGGGCAAGAGCACGCTAAACCGATTGGAGTTGACCGGCGCCGAAGTCGGCGACCAGGAGCGGTACAAGAAGATCGCTATGGATGGGGACAAGATCGATCGTTGGATGGTCGATGCGTTTGTGGCAGCCCATGACAACACGGCGCCCGAAGAGATCGTTCTGGATCTGGACGCGACCGATGATCCGATCCATGGTCAACAGGAAGGCCGGTTCTTTCACGGCTACTACCGCAACTACTGCTATCTGCCCTTGTACATCTTCTGTGGAGAGCATCTGTTGTGCGCTCGGCTGCGCCCGTCCAATATCGATGGGGCGGCAGGATCAGTCGATGAATTGGAACGTATCGTCGGCCAGATCCGTCAGAGCTGGCCGGACGTGTCGATCATCATTCGGGCCGATTCCGGATTCTGCCGGGATGCATTACTGGACTGGTGTGAAACCCACCAGGTCGATTATGTGATGGGGTTGGCCAAGAACGACCGCCTCAAGCGAGAGATCGCTGACCAGATGATTCAGGCTGAAGCGGAGTTTCAGACCACTGGGAAATCGGCACGAGTGTTTAAGGATTTCCTGTACCGGACTCGAAAGAGCTGGAGCCGCACTCGTCGCGTTGTTGGCAAAGCCGAGTTCCTGGCCAAGGGCGCCAATCCCCGATTCGTGGTGACCTCACTGCCACCGGAACGACTCGGAGCCCAAGCGCTCTACGAAGATTTCTATTGCGCACGCGGCGACATGGAGAACCGGATCAAAGAACAGCAACTGGATCTATTTGCCGACCGCACCAGTGCGGGAACCATGCGCGCCAATCAGCTCCGACTGTATCTGTCCTCAGCCGCCTACATGCTTATGCAGGCGTTGCGTCGTCTCGGTCTCAAAGATACCGCGATGGCCCATGCCCAATGCGGAACCATCCGTCTGAAGCTTCTTAAGATCGGTGCGCGTATCCGCCTCACGGTCCGCAACGTCTGGATCTCGATGTCGGAGGCCTATCCCTATGCCGACGTCTTTGACCTCATAGTGAGCAACCTGCAATCAATTCCGCTTCGTTGCTGACGACACCGAACTGCGTATTCCGCTGATCGTGATCACCAGTTCCGGGAACATGATCAGTGATTCCGGCCATCGTGATCACCCGTCGGAGCGAAGTGAGGGTTAGGATCTCAGTTTAGACCTCCCGAAGTCCACGATTCTTGTTTTGAATGCTTCCATAATCTTGATATTCATCGCCGGGCCTGTGTGTAAATGTGGGAAAGCCGCAGGCTTTTCCAAGGCTGTGGGAATCCACGTTTTTTGTGGATTTCCATAGCCGTCATTTTCCACAGGCCATTGCTTCGTTCTTTCTTGGTTCTTTTTCATTCTTCATCCGTTCCTGACCGAATGCCTGAAAAGTCTTCGCGAGGATCGCGTATCCGCGACGATCGGGCGCGGGCCCGAGCGGGACTACCTGTTGGTTGGACGGTTTCATGTCGGTTCCTTGGCAGAGGCTTTCGGCGCGGCTTTGGTCCGTCTCATGGAGCGCCCCTTCAGTTCGATGCGATGTGCATTGTGGAGGAGGCGATCGCAGATCGCGTCAGCCTGGTTCGGGTCGCCGATGACGCCGTGCCAGTCGGAGACAGGGAGCTGGCTGGCAATCAAGATAGCGGAGCGTTCGCTGCGCTCCTCGACGACTTCGATCAAGTCTCGGCGTTCCGAGTCCCGCAGCGGGGACAGGAGCCAGTCGTCGATGGCCAGCAGATCGGTCTTGGCGAGGCGGGCCAGGACTCGCGTGTAGGAGCCGTCGCCGCGACCGACGGCCAGTTGGTGCAAAAGCCGAGGCATGCGGACATAGGCGGCGTTAAGACCTCGCCGGCAGGCGCGTTCGACGAAAGCCGAAGCCAGAAAACTTTTCCCGATGCCGGTCGGACCGGTAATGATTAGATTGTGCCGGTCCTGGATCCATCCACACGAGCCCAGGGCAAGGACCTGGGAACGGTCCAGGCTGCGACGATGTTTGAAGTCGACGTTCTCCAGCGATGCGGAGCTGTAGCGCAGCTTGGCCACGCGCAGGCGCCGGGTGAGCTTGCGGTGCTCTCGGGCTGTCCACTCCTCATCGATTAGTAGACCCAGACGTTCCTCGAAGCTGAGATCCGTGTACTGATTCGAGCGTCGTTGTTGCTCGAGGGCCTCGACCATCGCCGATAGTTTCATCTGGTTCATCTTCTCCAGGGTTTGTTCCATAAGCATGAGTACTCTCCTTTGGGTCCGCATAATAGGCGGCGCCACGAATGTTGTCGTGATGGGGCATGGGTGGGGTTTCGGTCTCCTCGAAAGGCAACCGCTCCTGGGCCGACGACAGGATGTTCTTGACGGTGCGGTAGCTATAGGACTCTAAGTGCAGCGCTCGGGCACTGGCGGCTTCAAGCCGCTGGGCGCCGTGGCGGCGTCCCAGACTCATCAATCCCAGGCAGGCGCGGTACCCCTGTTCGGGATGGGGCCACTGTTTCATGATCTGCTCGACCAGGCGACCGGTCTGGGGGCCGGTCTGCTTGGCCCAACCAATCAGCCGGGACGGTGTCCATTCCGCATGGGCCCGATGGGAACTGGGCATATGTTCAGGCAGAGTCGACGGCTGGTGATCGTAACGCCGGCGATGAGCGGCGACGCGCCGGCCTTTGTGGTAGACCTCGACAATCGAGGCGGTGTAACGCGCTTCCAGGGTCTCATCGATCAACTGGTAGGGCACGCTGTAGGGATGGTGATCCACGGTCACGTGGTAGTCGATATTGACACGACAGCCCTTCCACTCGGCCTGTTCATACCGGTTGGTCGGTAGTGGCTGGAGGGCCGGTCGATCCAGCCTTTCGTAGAGTTCCAGGCGGGACACGTGAAGCTTCTGCATCGGCCGCTGGTTTAGTTCCACCAGCAAGTTTCGAATCGCCCCGTTCAAGTCCGCGAGACTGAAGAATGTGCGATTCCGGATTTTGGCCAGGATCCAGCGCTGCGCAACCAGGACGGTCGACTCGATCTTCGCCTTGTCCTTGGCTTTTCGAGGCCGGGCAGCAATAACAACGGCGCCGTAATGTTCAGCCTGATCCTGGTAAGTCCTGTTCACGCCTGCTTCATAGCGGCAGGACAGGGTAATCGCACTCTTGAGTTGGTCGGGCACCCAGATGCGGCTCGATCCACCGAAGAACTCCACCATGCGGATATGCACGCCGACCCAGTCGGGAAGTTTCTGGCTCGGTGTCGCTTCGGCGTAGGTGTAACCGCTGGCGCCCAGCGCGGCCACGAACAACTCGACTGGAATGGCTTTGCCCGTCCGCGGATCCGTCAGCTCTGGCCGTTTGCCGGAAAAGTCGATGAAGGTCTTCTCTCCGGCACGGTGCACCTGGCGCATCGAGGGTTTGAGTTTCTTGGCCCACCGCCGGTAGATCTCACAGAACTGGCTGTAGGCATATCCCTTTGGATTCGTTTCCCGGTACTCCTCCCACAGGAGGTGGAGGGTGACTCCAACACGCTTCAACTCCTGGTGGATCAGCTCGACATCAGGAGGCACCCGTTCCCGGGAACCGGATCCAGCGCGCGGAAACAGCCGTGCTTCAAGTGCGGCCTCGTCCAGTTCTTCAGGTAGCGGCCACTCGAGCCCGGCCCCGGCCGCACGTCGGACGTACTCCGAAACCGTCCCTACTCCCACCCGGCAGGCTAGGGCGATGGCCCGGTGGCTGAGTTTCTGTTCGTATTTGAGTCGTAGAATCTCGCGTATCTGTCTCATCGATAGCCGTCTTGTCCCCATCAAGTTCTCCTTTTTTCAAAGAAGAACCTTACAGTTCTAAACTTCGCTACCGACGGGTGATCATGATCGCCGGAATCGGTGATCACGATCGTCCGGAATACGCACCGAACCTTCAGATCCGAAAAACAGCGCCTCTCATCTGCCTCCCGGCGAGGCCTGCCTGCACTCGCCCATTCATGCCGATCTCCCGCCAAATGTCGCCGTGTCACAGGCTCAAAATCCGCCAATGTCCACGGCTCGCTCACTCTCAGCTCCAAGTCTCGCCGCAAATCGCTTCTCGTATCCGAACACCGATCGATTCTCCGATTGGTGATCCATCCGGGCTAGCTGCTAATTGACGGTAAAGAAGACCCTGTTCGAAGATCCGCCGTTGGGCGTGGTCACGGTGACGGGGACGATCCCGGACGAGCTGACCAGCAGCGCGGGGACGGTCACCTCAAGTTTAGTGCTTGTAATCGACGTCGGGGTCAGGGCGGAAGTGCCGAAGTGAACGACGGTGCCGCTGGCGAAATTCAAACCATTCAGCGTCAGTGTGAAGTCTCCATCCCCGGCGTCGACATCTCGCGGCGATATCGAAGCGATTTGAGGCGGAGGCTGGACAGGGTTAAAGCCCCCAACCGTAACGGAAACGAAACCGGAGACACCGCCGCCCGGCTGATCGTTTTGAACGCGGAAAGTCCAGGTGCCGTTACATTCAATCGGGAAAGTCGCTCTCCCCTGCCTGGAGTCCAGAACCTGGACGCCACCCCCTTCTTCGAGCACGCAGTCCGACGGCGATGCGAAAAAGAACGTCGTGGACCCGTTCCAGTTCGCGCCGTTGAAAATGAAGATCGACTCGAACGACTGCGGGTCTCCGCCTAAAGTATTCGGTACGTTGTCATCAAAGAAGACCGGGGCAATCGTGACCGACTCGAGGATCGGCACGGGGTTCAGCACCATTATGGGCAAAGTTTCCGAAACCGGTACACGAGGCACGACCGGAGCGGGATTCGTAACCGTGATTTCCCTTGCTCCGCCATCTTTCAAGAGTGACGCAGGGATCTCGGCGAATAGAGTCGTGCTGTTCTGGAACTGGGTCGGTAGCTCGGTGGCGTCGAGGAACATCACCGCCCCGTCAACGAAGTTGAAACCAACCAGGGTCATCGGAACCGGCTGGGCGTTCTGATCCGGCCGCGCCACGATGAGGGTCGGGGAAACCGACAGCAGCCCGGCGAAATTGTTCAACACGGTGAAGAGCTTCTCATTCGATGGCCCGACGGTCGGTGACGGGTTTATGGCCGAGATCTTTACGGAACCGGCGAGGCTCAAATCCCCGGGGACAACAGTACCCACGATGGAGGTTTCATCCACGAACGTGGTCGCGCGGGACTCACCATTGATCTGAAGGCTGGCCCCTTCGACGAACCCGGACCCTGTCAGCGTGACATCAAAGCCGGAACCCCCAACAACCACTTCCTGAGGAATCCCGGTCACGTTCAGGATCGTCGGCGCCGGGCCGCCTACCGCAAATGAGACGGGATCCGATGAGACCGTGTCGCCGGCCGGTCCACGGTTCCGCACGAGCAAGTCCGCGACGCGTGAAAGGGTCAGACGGGTGGCCTCGAAACGTGTTCCAAGGGTCTGCGCGTCGATGACGGTCGTAGGAAGCGGTGTTCCTTCGAAGATGACCTCGCTCGTGGGAATGAAAGGGCCACCCGTGATGGCGATATCGGTGTCTGGAGAATCGACAATGATCCCCGCCGGGGCCACGGTCGTGATTTCGGGGACGATCAGCGTTCCTGCAAAATCGTTGTCCCGGCTGTTCGAGTCCGCGATCGTGATCGCGATACTTGGGGGGGTGAACGTGAATCCGACTGCCGACGGTGTGATTGTGTAGGCACCCGCCGGTATCTTCCGGAAAGTGAACGTCCCGGCAGAGTCGGTCACGATGACGTCGGAGACCGAGCCGGACAGGTGGACGGCTGTGCCGGCAAGCGCCACGCCAGTGGACCGCACGGTGCCCACCGCTAGAAACTCTGTCTGTGCCGCGGGCACGAAGCCTGCTGAGAAAGTCGACAAAGGCAGGTTCGTTATGGAACTGCCATCGACCTGCCCGAGAATGGCTGCCGCTATCAAAGGAACGTCCGATTGCACCGCAACGAGGCCGCTCTCCTGAACTTCGGGAAGGATTTCGGCGAGGGTGCGGGTAGTCTGCTTCGATGCGTCGATCGAGAGAGGTGCCTTTGTAATCGTCGTGCCATCCGGCCTGATGAAGGTCAGGGTGAGTGCGGCCTGGGTGCTTCCCGGGTTAATGAAAGTCAGCCCGTTGAACGCTTGACGGTTGACCTCATCCGTTTTGAACGCAAAATTTGCGCGGCTGGCCCGTTCGCCTGGGATCATGACGAGGCTGTTTGCCGAAGAGTTGCCCAGGGCGGTCGTTGCCACCAGCGACAGCGAACCAACGATCTCGACCGACCCCATCGAGAACGAGCCATCGGCAAGTCCGAACATCTCCGCCGCACTCGATCGAGTCGCAGCGCCAGGGCCCAACGTGATGGATGCCGGATTGTTGGTTCCGGAGACGATCGTACCGTCCTCGGATCGCGCGGTGAGCGTGATCGACTGTGAACCCGTCGATGTGTTGATGACCTGCAGCAACGAGAAAAAGCCGCCCCCCTGGACGAAGAGAGGCAGGGTCGTCGTGCTTGTGCGGGACGTTTCGGCCACGCCTGGGGAGACGCCGCGATCCGCCCGTGACGTCACTCCGTCGCCGACATTGCGGTAATCCTTGATCGTGGCTGAGGCGACGACTTCCTTCGGGGCCGCAAAGATACTCCTTGGGGACCGAACAGAGACATAAGCGATGTCGGGAACCGTCCCAGACGTCTCCAAGGGGACCAGGGTGTCGAGGTCCGCATGAATATTTCCCTTTGGCGGCAGAAGAATCTCCCGGGTCCCAAACCCGATCCCATCCTCACCGAAAGACGAGACGAAGAGTCGGGTGTCTGTACGGCCGGGGTTGAACAGGTCCAGCAGTGTGGTCCCCCCCGTACCGTGCGCGAACGGCACGATAATGTCCGTCCCCGGATCCGCCGGGGAAACCACTTGCAGCGGTTCGGTCGTCCCGGCCAGCGTCGCAGTAACCTGTATCTGCACGGAGCTGCTGACGATTACGGATCCGGTTGCCTTTGCGCCGATGTCGATAGGCGCCAGGCGGCTCTGGGTTGCCGGCAGCAGTGTTACAAACTTACGGGTCCGGTCGCCGCTCTCGGTGAAAAACTCCACCTCCACGTCGACGACGACGTTGTTGAGGTTCGCGATAGTCAGTTCGGAGCCCGCAGCGCTCGTAAACCTTGGAAAGAAATAGGAAAAGTCACTTGGGGAGGTCTGCGCCAGGCCGGGGACGGGGTGAACCAGCAGCACCGTGATCAACAGTCGCCGCGTGCGCAGCCAGAATTCTCAGAACCATATTGTTCACCCGAACTCGCCCGAGGCAGATGGGCCAGAGCTTCACCGCCGTCAACCTACTGGAAACACAATAAAAATGCGGGTTCAACATTAGCCGACGGACTCTTCGGAGTCAAGACTGATGCGCATTTTTTGCGCGGTCGGCGAATGTCGAAACCTGGGAGACGCCGGGCGTGGGGGAACCTCCCGGCGCGGGAGCTCCCGACGACCGTGGTTCTGCCCAGCAGTGAGAGCTCTCGTATAAGCAAGGGGTAAGGAGGGGACGGCGGGCCCGACGCTAAGGCATGCCACTAGCTAGCGGATACGGGCAGCGATGTCGTCAACACCGATGACGACAGCCGAGCTCCCCGAACCGATGGTCTGTTGGAAGGTTGTATCGATGGTGGCGTTCGGCCCCGCCGACAGGACCAGGCCGGCCTCTTTGACACCGAATTTGAGGCTCTTGGTGTTGATCAGATAGGCGTTGCCCCACGGATCCGACAAGAGCTCGGCGATGTACGGTCCGCGCCATTTGAAGCGTCCGCTCGTTGTGTAGCTCGGGGTGTTTCTCGTCAGTATGGCGTCCGCATCGCCGCGGCTGCCGGTCAGCCAGGCCGAGCCGGCCGGCTCCGGGTCGCTTCCCGGGCCGAGCAACACGTCATAGACGGTGGAGCTTGTCGTGATGGAGACCCCGGATACAAAGATGGGCCATTTCCCGGTGTTTTTTCTGAAATTCTGGACCGCTTTGGCGATCTCCTGCACATCTCTCTGGGCCGCGGTGACACGGGCGTCCTCGATCATGCTGCCGACGATCGGCGTCAAGACTGCGGCGAGGATGCCGATTACCACCAGGACAACGACCAGCTCGATTAGTGTAAAACCCCATCCGCCGTGCTTCCGGGATTTGCTGCCTGATTTGCTGAGCGAGTTGTTGAGCATCTTTCTAAGGCACCGTGAATGTGTTTGAAGAGCCGTCGCTGAAGTCCACGGTCACGTCGACGCCGCTCCGGGAAACGTTACCGCCCGCTCCGGCCGCTGTGTCCTTGAAGTTCTGAACCTTGATCGTCACTGTCTTTCCGACACCCTTGATCGTCACGTCCGGGGCCACGGTTTCGTCCTGCTCGACACGAATCGGCACGATCTGGTTGGGCTTGCCGCTCCCCTTGACCTCCTGGGACCCGAAGGTAATGAGATCGCCGCTGCCTTTCCGCGTACCGCCTCCGTAGTCGAACACGAAGTTCTTGCCGAACTTGATCTTTTCGTAGTACGCCTGCGGTGTGCTCGTATACGTCAGGCGCATCGAGGTGATGAATACCGAGTTGCTCCCGAAATTCGTCACCTTGAACTCCAGGTCGTTGCCACCCTTGATCTTGGCGGTTCCGTCTTCATAGGTCAGTTTTGCGTCGATGCTCAGGCTTCTGAACCCGAACGAAACGTTGGTGAATTCAAACGCTCCGAGGCTGTCGGTGATATCAAATTTCTGTGTCACGACTCCGTTCGAAGGGATGTTCAGCGTGACCGTAGCGAACTTGAGGACCTTTTTCTTTCTCTTGGCGATCCCGGTGACACGGGAGAATATTTCGTCTTTGAGAATATCGACCAAGAGATCATCGGAGTTGTCGGCGATACCGTCCGGTCCTGCGCTCTGGATTCGGGCGGCCACTTCGGCGCCGTCTCCGCTCCTGTTGAACGTCGTTGACGTGTAGATGAAATCGTTACCGAATGGATCTTTGTCCAGATCCAAAAGGCGCTCCACAGTGGTTTTCGGCGCGTAGGGCCCGACCCAGCCGGAGCCGACCAGCGTACTGGTATCGAAGGTGAAGACCGGAAACGGAGCCAACAACCAGAGCTCGGAAAGCTGGGACGGAATCCCCCCAATCGTCCCGACAAACCCGAAATCGGCCCGCCCTTCGGTGATGATCAGGTTGGGGTTTCCGGTGATGGACGTCTTGAGGGCGTCCAGATCGGATCGGGCTTGCTGCATCTGCCGGGCAACGAGCACCTGGTCCACGAACGGAGCAGAGATTCCCAGCAGGATCGCCATCATCGAGATCAGGACCATTGCTGCAAGAAGGCCGATGCCGCCGGTTGTTGATGAATCATTTCTCATGGTTCGGCATTCGCGGTGAAGAATGTGACGGAGCCGTCGCTGAAATCCACGCGAAAAGTGACACCCGTCATGTCCACGACGGCTCCATTGCCGCTGGCGACATCGTCAAAGTTTTCGAGTTCGATCTTCAGGGTTCCCCCGGTGCCGACGCTGCCGATGGCGATGTCGGGTATCTGGAACACCTGGGAAGACACCAGGGCGTGGAGGGGTTCTTGCGTCACACCTGTTCCTGTCACGGCCTCGTTGGCGAATGTGACCGAGTCCCCGGTACCCTTCCTTGGAGTGTTGTCGTCGTAAACCGTGTTGCCGTTCAGCTTGACCTTCTTGTAGTACGCCGGCGGGTCCGACGTGTAGGTGAGAGTGAACGATGAAATAGTCGTCGAGTCCTTGCCGAGGTTTTCGACAACAAACTCCACGTCGTCACCGTTATTGCTCGTCGCCAGGCCCGTGTCGGCCTTGTAGGCGAGTAGCGGCATCACCTCGAAGACCCGGTCCCCGTGCGGGACGTCCAGGAATTCAAAGAATCCGCCTTGGTCCGTCGCTATCGTGCTGGTCGCGACAGCTCCGGCGGCCGGATAAGTCAGCTTGACATCGATTCCGGCCAGGGTGCTGCCGTTCCTGCGCACATAACCGAACACCCTGGAAAAGGCTTCGCCCTTAGCAATCTCGATCAATCGGTCGTCGGAGGTGTCAATGGTGCCGTCGGGGCCCGGGATCTTGATCGTGGCGACCAGAGGTGCTCCGGTAAACGCACTCGTTGCCGTGGTCGCAGCGAAGACGACCGGATGGCCCCAGGGGTCTTCGAGAAGGTCCATCGGCGCAGTCAGCAGGTAGGGGCCTCGCCACCCGTGGCCGAGCTGGGTGATGGACTCGACGACAAAATCCAGCTGTACTCCAATTTCCGCCAGATCCTGAATAGAAGAGGGCAGGCTGCCCATATCGGCGACGTATCCGAAACGGTTGATGTTTCGCTGGCCCAGCTCCACAAGCCTGGGCGTCCCAACGACTGCGCGCTTGAGTCGAACGAGCTGGTCCTCTGCGGCCCGCTCGCGGGCGTTGCCGACAGCGGCCGGGACGCCGATGCTGACGGTGATGGCGAGCACCAGCATGATCGCCATTGCGAGTGAAACCTCAAAAAGAGAGATTCCGCGGGCTCCGTCTTTGATCTGGTTTTTGGGCGTCATGCTTCCGTACCCACTTTATGGCTCCACCGGTACGACCACGACCATCGAGCCATCGCTGAACGTGACTTCGAAAATCACGCCGGACATGTCGACCGCGGTGCCGCCGCCACCGGACTGAACATCCACAAAATTCTGCATCTGGATTTTCAGGGAACTTCCCTTTCCGATTTTTCCGATTTCGATGTCCGGCACGTCCGTAATGGGCGACTGCAGTCGAATCGGGATCGATTCCTCGACTCCGCCTCTGCCCTTTGCTGTCTCTGCCGAGAAATTCACAGTGTCTCCGGTTCCGAGTCGCGGCGTGCTGTCGTTGTATACAGTCGTTCCATCCACCTTGAGTCGGTCGAAATACGCCGGGGGATCAATCGAATAGTCGAATGTGATCGACGTGATCGTGATGTCGTCGGCGGCGAAGTTCTTGACAAAGAACTCGACGTCGTCGTTGTTGCCGCCCTTCACCACGGCGGTGCCGTCGGCCAGTACGAGACGTGGTTCTATCGTCAGCGACCTGTTGCCGAACGGAACGTCCGCGAAGAAATAGTAGCCGAGCGAGTCGGTCGTCGCCGTTTGGGAACCGAGAACGCCGCTCTGGGGGTAGTTGAGCGTGATGTCGACGCCCGGCACGACGTTGGCTTTGTTGTCCCGAACGAAGCCTTGAATCCTGGATACGATTTCCGACTCGAAGAAGTTGATCGTGACATCGTCGTCGTCGCCGAGCGAGAAATTCAATCCCAGCGATGCCAGCTTTCCGAGGGCGTTGGCGCCAAATGTGGCATCGGTGAACGGGCTGTTGCTGTAGAAAAGTTCGTTGCCCCACCCGTCTTCCATCAGAGCGGCCAGCGTCTCGACGACCTCCGTACGCACGTAAGGGCCGTTCCAGCCCGCCCCCGTCTTCTTCGCCGTGTCAAACGTGAAGGCCGGCTGCGCGCCCTTGATCCAGAGGGCCTGGAGGTTGGCCGGCAGGTTGCCCATGTCGCCCACGTAGCCGAACGCGGTTCTGGTTTCGTTGACGACGATGACGGGATCGCCTGACACGGCGCGTTGGAGCGCAACCAGCCGGTCCTCAGTGATCTCGCTTTGGAGCATTTCCAGAGAGTTTGCGGCGACACTCACCATGCCCACGGCAAGTATCGAAACGATTGCAAGAGTCGTCACCGCTTCGATGAGGCTGAAGCCGGCGTGGGCGGCAAAACGATCCGGTCCCGGCGTTTGAGAGCCAGCAGCCAGTGGCGGAACTCTCGAGGGTCGCGTTACGAGCGCCATGGGGCCAGATGCAAGGCGCCACGACGACGTCGATGCTCCCCATCGATCTAGGAGTGGCAACGCCGCAGATGGCCCCATGCCGTCGTAACCCGAAGGGCGCAGGGGCCTTCGGGCCTCAGGCTTTGTCGTTCGTCGGTCACGATGAGGAAGCATCGTTCCGGACGTCTGCGCCTGAGACCCGAATACCCCTGCGCGCGACCCTCGAGAGTTCCGCCACTGGCTGCTAAGGCTCATTTGCGCTCCGGGGAGAATATGACGATGGAGCCGTCGGAAAAAGTGACCTGTATCGAGATCCCGGTCATGTCGACATCCGTGCCGCCTCCGCTCTCGACGTCCTTGAAGTTCTCCAACTTGACGCGTTTCGTCGCCCCGGCCTGGGCGGACTGGCCCACGTTCTGATCCAGCGCAAGGGTGAAGCCGGATTGGACCCGCACCGAAGATATGATTCCGGTGTCGGAGCCGGTTCCCTTGATTGTCTTGCTCGAGCTGAAGATGATAGTCTCGCCGCTTGCGGCCCTGTCGGAGGAATCGTTGAAGACGGTGGAGTTGCCGATCTTTATCTTCTCGTAGAAGGCCGTCACGTCGTACTCGGAATTCAGGTTCGTCATCACGATGTCGTTGGCCGAAAAGTTCTGGATCACGAACTCCACGTCGTTGCTTGACCCGCCCTTTGCAAAGGCTGTGCCGGCGACGTATACGAGTGCCGGTTTCACTTCGAGGCTCCGATTACCGAAAGGAACGTCCGAGAAACTGTAGGCCCCGGTAAGATCCGTCTGGGTCGTCATGGTCGCGGGGCTTCCTGACGAGGGGTGATTGATGATGGCCGTCACGCCGGTGAGCGGATTACCGCTTGCGTCCCGAACGTACCCGGCTACCGTCGCGAACACCTCGGTCTCGTAGATCTCGACAGTCAGGTCATCGCCGCCCCCCACATCCGCATCCGCCCCGTAGCTGATGAGCCGTGCCCGGTAGGTCTGCCCCGTCGAAGCGCTGACACCCGTCGCCACTTCATACACGATCGTGTTGCCCCAGGCGTCCAGGGCGATGTCGAAGAATTCATCCACTCCCAGAACGCTGAAGTACGGGCCGGCCCATCCGGAACCCATCCTCAGGGTCGTGTCGAAGGTAAAGATCGGCTGCGCGCCACGAATCCAGAGATCCTCCAGCGAGACGGGAAGGGACCCCATGCTTCCGACGAAGCCAAAATCGGTGCGGGATTCTTTTGTGACGATGCGCGAGTCCCCCACGATAGCGTTCCGCAGCGAGACGAGCTTCTGGATCGTTTCGTCTTCGCGATCCGCCTCGAGCGGCTGAGAGAGGACCGAAGCAGCACCCGCGGCGACGATGGTGATAACGCCTAGACTCACCACGGCTTCGAGCAGAGTGAAACCACGGCGGCGAGGCAGATTCAGCGTTCCCAAAAAAAGTCTCCTCCCTGAGTCCAGGACGATTCCTTCTTCCCTTCCTGATTCCATCCCTGGAACCGGCTAAAGCCTATTGTCTAAATCGGCTAAGACGATCCAATCCTTTAGCAGGCTTCCACCATTGCAATGTTCCGAAAAGCCCGAAAAGTAAAGCAAGAGGGGTTCGTCGAGTAGAGGGGTGGGAGACGCCGGGCGGAACTGTCGCGGTTGGGATGTGTGTGGCGACACCTGGGAAGCGAACATCTGGCCGATAGGTAAAACATCATTAGCCGACGGACTTCCCGTAATCAAGGCTGATGCGCATTTGTCGCGCGTTGTGTGTGTGTCCGGTGCCCGCCATCTTGCGGTCGGTCGAGATAGCAGTTCCGCGACCACGATCAGTGGCGACGACCCTGGGGGCCGCATGCGACGAACCCGTCGTTACTTGATCCTGTAAATGATATCGTCGCCCGCGGCGACGACGCTGGTGGTCTCGGAGATATTGAAGGCGGTTTCGACCTGGCTGTCAGGTCCGGCGGAAAGGACGAAGCAGGCGTCGGCGCTTCCGCTCTTCGCATTGATGATGTTCACCAGGTAGGCGTTGCCCCACGGATCGGATCCGGGATCGAGGTAGGGGCCGCGCCAGTTGAACGGCCGGCCCTGGGCCGACGTCGTCGGATACGCCGGAGCATTGGTCACTAACTGGTCCCCCAGAGTCCCGAACGTGCAGCCGGCCGTGCAGTCCGAATCGGTGGGCGTGCCGCTGGTCCACGCCGTCGTTGAAGCCTCTCCCGGCAAGTCTCCTGAACCCTGCAGACGGACCAGTCCGCCGGAGACGTCCTGGAGCAGGCCCGTTCCCGTGGCGAACATTGGATACCGGCCCATGTCGCGCTCGAACCGCGAAATCGTATCCGCAATCGCTTTGGTGTCTTTCTGCGCGCGGGAAACGCGGGCCTGTTCGAGATAGGAACTGACCATGGGGGTCAGCACCGCAGTGAGAATCCCGATAATGACCAGAACGACGACCAGTTCGATCAACGTAAAGCCCACCTGGCGATGATAATCCTTTCCGCGCACACGCATACGCTTTCCAATTTAGCCTCCGGTCATCGGGGCTGCAACCGCTAAAAGGCTGACGCCATATTTTGGTCCTCGTGATCTTCATTTCTTGGACATGGGGACATCGACCGAGGTTTCTAAAGAACCCTGCCGAAACCGTCTGACAGGGGGAGTTTGACACGAGTCTCTTAGGACAAACACCTACCCCTATTTCACCGCTAAGTGCAATATACCTAGGTACTTAGAGCATATAAAATTATCTGCAATTTGCTTGTCATTGTCACGCTTCGCCCTTATTCTGTGCAAGGCGTCAGGAAGACGTTGAGAACGCCCCACAACTCCATTCAGGTGGAAGTTTCTCGCAGCAAGGTCGTTCCTAGGGAGGGAACATCAAATGCCGCTACTCCGCACTATTCTCGGGCGGGCGCCTTGCGCCTCCACACTCATCGCAGTCATTCTGGCGACCTTCGTTTTCGCATCGGCGAACGATGTCCCCGTGCGTCTGTTCGAGGGGCCGCTAGCCTTTGAACCCAACGTCGGACAGCTCGACGGCAGAGTCGACTCGGGAGCGGACTACATCGCCCGAGGTCCGGGCTACGGCATTGCACTCACGGCCACCGAAGCCGTCATCATGGTCGCGGGGCAGGGACCGGAAGCGGGTCGGAATGCCGAAATCCGGATGCGCCTGCTCGACGCGCGGGACGACGCGAGCGTCGAGGCCGTCGATGCGCTTGCCGGGCGGACCCACTATTATTCCGGCAGCACGCCCGACACCTGGATGACCGACGTCCCGAACTTCGGCCGCGTGCGCGTCACGGATGTTTATGAGGGCATCGACCTCGTCTACTACGGCAAACAGGGGCAACTCGAATACGACTTCGTCGTCGCGCCCGGGATCGATCCCGGCGTGGTGGGGATGGCTTTCAGAGGCGCCGACGGGCTCGATCTCATCGGCGGTGACCTGATCATCGAAACCCGTGCGGGCCGCCTGACGCTCGAGCGGCCGTTCACGTATCAGGACATCGACGGCGAACGCCGCGAGATCGAATCCGCATACGTCCTGGACGAGGATCGGAACGTCCGGTTCGAACTTGGGACCTACGATCGGACCCGCCCGCTGGTCATCGACCCGACACTGACTTATTTTGTCGACTTTGGGCTCGAAGATTTGTTGGGCTTCACATTCTTCTCCGCTAGGGATAACGCCCTGGCTGTCGCGGTCGAGCCGCTGTCTGGCGAGGTGTATGTGGCCGGAACGTGGGTCGATATCCTTTTCCCGGGACCTGCTGATGGGTTCGTGGTCAAGTTCTCGAACACCGGCCAGCGCCTGTGGACGGCGCTCCTCAGGGGCAACGCCGAGGACGTCGCGTACGGCATCGCGGTAGACGGGGGAGGGAACGCCTATGTCGCCGGACAGACGTCCTCCACCAACTTTCCAAACTTTCCCGGTTCCGGGGCCTTACCCAATAGTGGGATCAGCGACGGCTTCGTACTCAAACTCAATCCGGACGGTAATGCACTCGGCTTCGCCTCGCTTCTCGGAGGTGCAAACGCCGACCGCACCGACAGCGTCCGTCTCGCTCCGAACGGCGATCTCCTGGTGGCCGGCTCCGCGCAGTCGCAGATCGCTGGAATCACGGGAACAGCCGACACAAGTGTCTGGAACACGTATCTAGCGCAGATTGACACGACCAGCGGCGCGATCGTTTCCGGACTCGATGTCGGCATGCCCGCCCAGGCCGGAACGACGATCAAGATGGCAACGGGCCCGAACGCCGGCGAGGTGTACCTGGCGGGGACGGATCCGACGGTACCGTAGGGACAGGCATTCGTCGTCAGGGTCGATGGTCCTACGGTAACGTACAGGACCACAGTCAACCCCACGGGCTCGTTCCTTTCGGGCACGGGCGTTGCTTACTCGGGCGGCAACCTCTTTCTGATCGGATCGACCGCGTCTGCGTTCCCGCCGGCGGCGGGCGCGGCAGTCGGCCACCAAGTGGTCAAGCACGACCTGACGGACGTCTTCGTCATGAGATTAAACGCCGCATCCGGAGTTCCGGACCGGCACACGTATCTCGGCGGAGATGGGGACGACTTCGGGTACGACATCACAGTCGACGCGGACGGAAACCTGATTGTGACCGGGGATACGGAAAATCCCGGCCCCCCTCCCCCCGTGGCAAAGGAGTTTCCGACCCTGGACGCGGCCCAGCCGAACTGGGCCGGCGGTATCGACGCCTTTGTCGCGAAGCTGGATCCGGACCTCGACCTGATCTACTCGACGTTTGTCGCACTCCCGAGCGGAGGGGGTACTGAACCGGACCGCGGCCGCGCCGTGGCCGCGGCGAACAGTCTGGCCTATGTCGCAGGATATCGAGGGTTTACGGACCATTCCTACCTCTCGATCCTGGACGCCAGTGCCGGCCTGACGGTCAACTCCTTTACGATCGACGACTGCGGTTCGCCGGCGTGCGAGGTCACCGGTCCGGGGCAGATCGCCATAGCCACGGTCGTATTGACCTCCCCGCTGGAGTCGGGGGACACCCTCGTCCTCGAGGGGGGCACCGGGACCCTGGCATTTGGTGCACCGGTCCAGGACCCGTTCGACGTGAATACCTACACGCTCACGGTGGACTACACCCCCTCCGGACCGCCGGCGGGCCTCCAGAACTTCTCCGTCCAAGTCATTCTGAACAGCGTTCCTTCCCTCTCTCTGCTCATCAATCTGGCCCCGCCGCCTGCGCCTCCGTCGATCGTCATCTTCGACATCAACAATTGCAAAGGCACGGCCTGCGTCGTTTCGGGCCCATCGGTCACACCGTTGGCCACGGCGATCATCCTCACCAGCGACGAGCTCCCCGACCCGTCGGCGCTTGTCCTGATTGGCGGCAGCACGCACGTTACGTTTGGGCCAACCACGCCGCTTGGCGGGGGCGCATACAACATCGACATCTTCCCCGGAGCGGCCTTGGCGTCGGGAGGATCCGAGACCCTTAACATTCAGGTGCAGATTGATACCGTGACTTCTGCTGTGATCGCAATCAATCTCGCCGGCCCCTCGTTGACGATCACGTCGTTCGAGATTGCCCCCTGCGTCAGCGCGGCATGTCCGGTCTCGGCAGCCTCGGTCCAGACCCAAATCGCCATGGCGACAGTCGTCTTGGACGGGCCTTTGGGCTCCTCGGATCAGCTGAATTTATCTGGCGGTACGGGATTCGTGAGCTTTGGTCCAGCGGTTCCGGCGGGCCCGAATACGTTTACGTTCGCCATCCTCTACAACCCTGGGACCTTGATCCCGGCCGGTGTGACTGAATCGTTCGGAGTCGACGCGGTACTGAACTCGGTCGGGTTCGGTGCGGTGACGATGAGTCTGACAGGGGTGCAGGCCCCGGTGGCGATCGATTCGTTCCAAATTGCCCCCTGCGTCAGCGCGGCATGTCTGGTCACGGCAGCCTCGGTCGGCACCCAGATCGCCACGGCGACAGTCGTCTTGAACGGGCCTCTGGGCTCCTCGGATCAGCTGGCTTTAACCGGCGGTACGGGATTCGTGACCTTCGGCCCTGGCGTTCTGTCGGGCTCGAATACGTTTACGTTCGCCATCATCTACGACCCTGCTACTCTGATCCCGCCCGGTGGCTCCGCATCGTTCGGAGTCGACGCGGAACTGAACTCGGTTGGGTTCGGTGCAGTGACGATGAGCATGATCGGGCCCCCGCTGGCGATCACGTCGTTCGATATTGCCCCCTGCGTCAGCGCGGCATGTCTGGTCACGGCAGCCTCGGTCGGCACCCAGATCGCCACGGCGA
This sequence comes from Terriglobia bacterium, assembly GCA_965247425.1. Lineage (GTDB taxonomy): Bacteria > Acidobacteriota > Terriglobia > 20CM-2-55-15 > 20CM-2-55-15 > CAZOZZ01. The sequence goes on along the minus strand of OZ252023.1, from coordinate 4,610,664 downwards.
CAGTCGTCTTGAACGGGCCTCTGGGCTCCTCGGATCAGCTGGCTTTAACCGGCGGTACGGGATTCGTGACCTTCGGCCCCGCCGTTCTGTCGGGTCCGAATACGTTTACGTTCGCCATCATCTACTCTCCGGCGGTCCTGATCCCGCCCGGTGGGACCGCATCGTTCGGAGTCGACGCGGAACTGAACTCGGTCGCATTCGGCCCAGTGACGATGAGCCTGGCTGCACCTATCGTCTTCGAGGCGGCAGCGGTGAACCTGACCCAGACCGAGGTCACCGGCCCGGTGACGATCACCGGCAACACGGTTGCACTCAACTGCCCGCCGGGAGCGCCCGGATCTCTGGTGACGGTCTATCTGACGGCCATCCCGGGGGCCGGAGTCACGATCCCGGCCACGGTCAACGTCCCGGCAGGCGCGTGCGTCAGCGAGACGTTCGCGATTTCAGTGCCGGCGGTAACCACGGCGGTGGACATCGAGATCTCCGCCTCGCTGGTCGCCTCCGGACCGGCCCAGGCGTCTCGGACGCTGACGGTCAACCCTCAGGTCGGGGGGACGGTCCTGGATTTCGCGGTCTTTGGCGCTGGAAACCGGTCCAACGGGCATTCCACGAGGATCGGTAAAGACGTCGAAGTCACCGGGGGTCTCGTCGGTGGCAACCGCAAGGTGGTCATCAAGGCTGCCAGCAACGTGACAGGAATCCGTGCGGGCGCCGACGTTTCGGTGGGCCAAGGCGCCGGAAAGTCCAAGAAGTCCGGAAAGTCCAACAAGTCCAACAAGTCCGACAAGTCCAAGAAGGATGGGGATGACGGTGACGATGGAACTCTGGGACTCGCCCAGGGCATCATCGCGGGCAGGAAGGTCACGCTCGAATCGAAAGCCACGGTCCTTGGCAACATCGACGGGGGCCAAGTCCGGATCAGTAAGAACGCCAATGTCGGTGGAAACGTGGTGGTCGCCGGAAAGATCGACCTTAAACAGGCCGCGATTATCGACGGGGACGCCGACGGGACCCGGGCATCGCTTGACAGGAACGCGACGATCAGCGGGACACTGACGCTGCCGGTCGGGGTTAACCCGACGGGCAGTGGTATCCGCAACGGCAGCGCGACGATCGGGGCCATTGTGAACGGCGTTCCGCAGACACCTCAGCCTTTCTCCACCATCATCCTGCCACCCGCGACCGTCTATTCAGCGAGTTCGGCCAGGCAGGACAACGTCACTGTAGGCAGAAAGGCAACACTCACTCTGGCGCCGGGAGTCTACCGGGACCTGAAGATCAAAAAGGGTGGCACGCTGAACCTCGTCTCCGGAACGTACGTGTTCCGCAAGATTTCCAGCGAGGTCGGCGTGACGCTCAACATGGACGTGACCTCCGGGGACGTCGAGATCCTGGTCGCTGGGGATGTGAGGTTCGGCCGCGAGCTGGAGGTGAACGTGGCCGGCGGGTCGGCAAAAAACATCTACCTGGAAACGGCCGGGAGGTTCACCACCGACCGGAATTCGATCTGGCAGGGCACGGTGTTTTCGACGAAGGCCAGGTCTGCCGGTCAGAAGGGCATCTCGGTCGGGACGAAAAACCGGGCGACGGGAGCGTTCTTCAGCAACCAGCAGATAGACGTCAAAGACGGCAGCGAGGTCACCGGCGAGATCGCCGACGCGTTCGCGGCCAAGGTCACGCCCTAGACAACGACCTCTTCTATTTGCAGGGGCGACCGGTGCTCCTGCAATAGAAGAAACATTCTTGTACTCCCAAAGAATTCCTTGGACAACCTGGTTGAGTTCCCGGAGTATTATTCGTTACTCAAAGTAAGGTGCCGCCGTTCATACGGGATGAACGCGGCCTTTAATAATATGAATATTCTTTGTTGTGGGACGATGGGTACAGCCCTCGATGACATCTGTAGAGGAGCCCCCAATCGCTCGAAAGCAACGGCTCGACCAGCAATTCTCGCTGTGCTCTTCTTCGTCGCGATGGCACCTTCGGCCTTCGCACAGACGGCCGATGATCAGCCGATCGGCGGACTATTTGCCGGGTATTCCTTCTCGAGCCTGGGCCCGGTGATGCTCCACGGCTGGCATGCATCGGTTTTGTCGCAGGTCCATGAGCGTGTCGGCATATTGATGGACTTTTCGGGGCACTATGTTTCGCCCAGCCTCTTCCTCGTTGACTTGCTCGACGATATAGATCTCGACGTGCCGGACGAAGCGGATTTCGCATTGTACGCCTACCGATTCGGACCTCAAATAAAGATATTCGAGGGGGCACAGTGACAACGTCCGCCCAGATTCTATTCGGCGGGAACTACGTGCAGGCGTTTGGCCTGGATGACCCTGTAGGTATTCACGGGTTCGCGGCCGCCGCCGGCGGTAGCGTGGATTGGAATATCGCCGAGAACCTCGCGCTCCGTATCCCGCAATTTGACTACACCTGGGCCCGGGTCGGAGGCGGAACCTTGGGTGGTTTCCGGGTGTCGACAGGCTTGGTGTTTCGATTTCGATAAAAGTCCACAAGCATGGGGCCTGGATGAAGAGCCCAAGTCGTATCTGGAGATGGTCACTGTCGGAAAGATCGAAGACGGTATGGATCCGGTGCGGGCCTGCCGGGAGGCGCTTCTCGAACTGGGCGGTGTCGAGTAGGTGAAAGAGCAAGTCCGGGGTGTTCGCGTCGGTAGGGTAGTGGAAACTATCGCACGGGATCGTCATTGTAATTCACGGAGCGGATCTCAAGGGAATTCCACGCTCAGACGTCAACTTCATCGGACGGTTCGGCCGAACCGTGGCGCAAACCGAGGACATGCGATCGGTCGTGGCCGAGGCCCTGAAGATCGCCCGAAAGCTGGCGTCCGCGACCGAACTTCGCATCGTGCACTCTTCGGGGACGGCGTGGAAAGAGTGGCATGCCAGCGGACGCCGCATTCGGAATACGACCACGCAGAATGGCCACCGCCCTCGCCGGCGACCTCGGTCGTTCGATTCGACGAGGGGCCGGATGCACCCCAGATTGCTCTGGACTTTGCCACCGAATTGTAAACGCAAGAAAGAACGGGTGGTTCTTGCGAACCACCCGTCGTGAGCCCTTCGACAGTCAAGATTCGTTGACGTCAGTTAAGGTCCTACAGGCGGAAGGGGAGTACCGTCGAAAGAGACATGCAACCGCCAGGAGTCTGGCAGCGCGTTGACCTCAAAACCAGACACCACGAGGAACCACTCACCAGGCTTGGGATTCTGAATTGTGAACCGTTCAGGCACGTCAAGCGTGAAGGCGGCGAAGTTCGGAAATGGCGTAAAATTATCGGGATCGAAGAACAACAGATCCAAATCATTTGTCGGGTAGTTGCCCCAGTTCTTATCCCAGCTGAGCTCGAATTCGGCCTCGACAACGCCGGCGGGAATCTCGATTAACAAGCACGAGAACGGGCCCACGCCACAAAAACTATTGTCCGGCAGTGATCGCGAGAAGGTTGCTGCCGGAACTGACCGAGGGACAGAACTGATAGAAACCGCTGCTTCCTTGACTTTGCCGGCGTTCAGCGGGTCGGCGCCCAGAGTGATCCGCAGGACGCCCGGTTCCAGATTATCGGCAGCCGAGCAATCTCCTCTTGGAAAGAGACCGGCACAAGGTGGCACCGCAGGAGCGAAATCGAAGTCATGGATCACGAAGGTGCGGCCCGAACCAGCGCCGAGGAACGCAGAGGTGCTCGACGGGTCCACGTTGAGGTTGAAGTAGTCCCCCGTGACGATCGAAGATGTTTTCGCGCTGTGGATTGACACCATGAGGCTATCGCCGAACACCGCATTCTGCCGCTGCGCAGGCAGCTGCAACTCTATGCCAGACACCGTAACGGTCACAGCGCCGGTGTTGGGCGGGATCTGGTAGAAGATCTCGTGACGCTCGCCGGGCTTCAGATTTCGTATGCGCTGGCTGACGGATCCGCTCTCCACTCGAATACCCGTGGCATTGTCGATGTTGTCGGCCACCGAGGTGCTCGGCGTACCGGGGATATCCGTCATGTCTGAGACGCGGTTCTTGTCCAACAACTTGAAGGCCGCCTCGGCGTTCACCCAGCCGCGACCCTGATCCATCTCCGTCGATCCGTCTTTGGCGACGTTCTTTTTTGCCGACTCGATGATCGCATTCCGAACCTGTCGAGCGGTCGCGCCAGGGAAGGCGCCGCGAAGTAGCGCCGCGATTCCGGAAGTCAGCGGTGTGCTGAAGCTGGTCCCGTTGGCCAGGCTTACCATGTCGTTGTCTGGATCCCAGGGCGCAAAAGACAGTCCCTGGCTGAACAAGCCAAAGCCGGGTCCGATAACATCCGGCCCCCTGCGGCCGTCCGCGTTGGGGCCGCGTGAACTGAAACTGGCGGTCTGAGCGTGTTTGAACGGTCTCAGGAGTTCTCCTAATCCGGGGAAAGGGAATCCGGGGAAGAAGTCCTTGAACGGGAAAAAGAAGACGTCCGCGAAGATGCGTTCCTGATGGGGAACGCTTCCGGCAGCCACCGCGAGCGTTTCAGGCGAACTGGCCGGGCTGGCGAGGGTCAGGGCAGAAGGACCGGAGTTTCCGACTGCGACGACCGGCAGGATGTCGTGCTCCAGAAGCAACTCCTCAATGAGGTCGTAGAAGGAGTCGCCGCCGGCGAACAGCGTCCGTCGGCCGAAGCTCATGTTGACGACGCCGATGTCCACGCCGTTGGGTTGCGTTTTCAGGTCGATGATACGGTCAACCGCAGCCAGAATATCCTGGGAGTTCCCTCGCAAATCGTTGCTGTCGAACACTCGAAAAGCGTAGATCTTGGCGTTCGGAGCACTGCCGAGCATCGCGATCGAGTCGCCGGACTTCTGTGACTTCTTGGACTTCTTAGACTTCTTCGAAGACTTGTTCGAGGACCCGTTCGAGCCGAGAATCGCCTCGCTCGCATGGAAACGGACCGAATCCAGAAGGATGTCGTCCGGATTGAATTTGAAGATGGCGTTGCCAGCGATCAATCCCGCGACGAAAGTCCCGTGTCCGTCGTTATCGTTGCTCAGGCATTCATCGTCGAAATGCGGGCCCGGAATGAGGTCGGGCGTCAGGATGTCTTCGCAGCCGATAAGGGTTCCGTTCAGCAGGTGTTCGAAGCCCGGGCGGAATCCCGCGTCGATAACAGCAACGATCTGGCCCTCTGCGGTAACCCCACGCTTGTGCAGTTTCGCCACGTCGCTTTCGGCGTGGTTCAGAAGGTAGGAACCCTTATTCTCCTTCGCGAACTTCTTGATCGCCGCGGAATCACCGATGTTCGAGACGAAGGTGGCCGGGATGTTTTCCGGCGGCGCCGTTCCCAGTGTCCGCATTTCCTCGGAGATCCCCGGTAATGTCACCCCGGGGCGGCCGGCGAACGGAAATACGGTGTCCGGCAGCGTGATCGGTTCGTCTTTCGTCAGGCTGCCGGCGACGGACTGGACTTCGCCAAAACCGGCCTGCGGAACCTGGGCTGCCACGACGTCCAGCTTCTTGTACTCCCGAGTGACATGTCCCCCGACCGCATCAATCACGGCCCTGATCGCATCCTCGTTGAAGTCCGTCCGGATCAGCACGTTGACTGTCGCTTCGTTCTGCGCGAATAGGGTCGTCGGACCTGCCATGAACAGCGTAAGTAATAGGGTTAGAACCGTGCTTCGCTTGCCCCTGAACATCTGTGATCTCCTTGCGTTTCGTCGTACCCGCTGCGGTGCCCCAGTGCGGCCAGCCTCTGGGTCGAACATACCGGCCCCGGCATCCCAACCCCCCCCAGAGGCGGCCGGGAAAGAGAGTTAGGGTCCGCTCCTGAATAACTCACCGCAGTGTTCCTATCATTTTCAATAGGTAGCGGTGAGTTATTCAGGAGGGGGTCCTAAGAACTCGACGCAGAGACTCAGAGATCGGAGGGAGATTGTCGGAAACCTTTAGCCGGGAACAAGTAAATCAGATCTCTGCGTCTCTGCGCCTTTGCGTCGAAAATCCCTCTCTTACAATGCGAAGTTATTCAGGAGCGGACCCTTAGTACGTTTTGGTCTGGGAAGAGTTGAGGACAAAGGTTTCGAGCTGTGTGCCGACGCCGTCGGTTATCCAGATGGTGTTGCCGGCCGTGATCGAGAACGCGCGGGAACCGCGCTCGTAGACGGTGCCGATCGGGTTGGCCGCAGTCAGTGTCGGGCCATGGATCCAGACGATCAAGTGGCGGTCGCCCCCCTCGAGGTTTTCAACCGTCAGCGTGTGTGAAACATCATCAACGACTGCACTCTGTGGGCCACACCGTAGGGAAACAGCCATTCTTCCTGGATCGGCCCGTTGTTTCCGCCCGTGCGGGCCTCCGCGCGGATGCAGGTAAAGGCGTCGGGCTGTGTGTCATCCGTCTGGCCGGCGTTTATCCGGAAGTTCCCCTGGAAAGTCTGGCCATTGCGCGTCATCGTGATCTGTTCGCTGAAGTTGTTGGTCACCTCCAGGTCCGCAACGGGCATCATTTCCGCGTCGTTAGGCAGCAGAACCACGTCATACGTCGCGCTCTCCCCCGCCCGTACGACGACCTGTCCCTTGTGGACCTCGGTCAGAGGCTTGAGCGTTGGGATGGCGGTCGATGTGATATTGAAGTCCCAGACGCCTTGAAGCAGGTCGAACGACGTGCGATCGGCCCGCAGGCTCAGCCGGTCGCTGGCTCCGCGCGCGGCCGACCGGATCTCTATGGTATAGAGGCCGGGGCAGGCGTCGATGATCCCGTCGCTGTTCCATATCTCCCTGTTGAGAACTCGGATCCGGACCTGTCCCGTGCTTTCGTAGTCGAGCGAGTCGATGTTCGTCACGAAGTCGGGGGCGCCCACGTTGTCGGCGTTCCCCGCGCCGGCGGCGTACGCTGCGTTTGAGGGCAGAACCCCTGCGAACAGGGCATGCGTATTCGGATTCGTGGCCGTGTTGGTGGAGCTGTGATCCGGAGCGCGGCTGATCAGGGCCATCTTCTGCGCGCTGGCGGGCGTCACATCCAGGAAGAACTCGAGCGGGGACGCGTACGGATCCAGGACCATGCCGCCCTGGAGGGAAACGTTCGTCAGATAGGGCCCATCCCACCCCACGGTCGCGCCGCCCGGGTTCTCCATCAGGTCGGCCAGCGTGGCCGGATAGTCGCCTACGTCCCCCAGATAGCCGAACGTCTCCCGCCCCGGGTCGCCGACGATCGCCTCCTGGACCCGGCGGAGCATCTCACCGGTGTCCACCCTCCGGCTGGCCGTCTTCAGGAACTGATCGGCCACCGCAATGCTGAAGGTCGCGACGAAGAACAGTAGCAGACAGGTCACGACGAGAACGCTCCCGGCGTTCCCGGAATCCGAGCGCGATCGGCGGAAGGTCGGACGTGTGGGTTTCATACGTATGGACCGGCTAATTGTTGAGGTTGATCGTCAGGTTGGCCGACGGCATGCTGCCGCTGGCCAACTGGTTTCCGAGCTTGTCGACAACCGTGTAGGGATTGCCGAACTTGAAGTTCGGAATCGTCTTGGCCTTGAAAGCGCCGTCGCTCGTCACGACGCCGACCAGGACGCCGGTGTCAAAAACGAACAACTGGCGTCGGGCTGCCGTATTCTGGCTGTTCTGGTTCACGACCGTCAGATCGAAAAGGGCGTTCGTGTTGATCCTTCGGAGGTAGGACACCGCGGGCTGAAAATAGGGGTACGTGAACGATTCGACGACCAGACCGCTGGAAGTGCTGAGCCGGATCGTGATCCGTCCGCATGGCTTGACCTGGGCCCAGTTTCCGGTCCCCGGACCGACCCCTGGACTGGTCACGGTGCCCAGATCCGCCGGCGTGGCCGACTGGCCGGCCCAGATCGTACTGCCGTACAAATTCACGGGCTGGAACACCTGGTTGGGCGTCACGCTGCTGTCGAGGCCTGCCAGCTTGATCCGGCGCGCCACTGTGGTCCCCGGACCGATTGCGACCCGTTCTTCCCACAAAGCCCCCAGAGCCGCCGGCGACGTCACCCGGACCGTATAGACACCCTGGGGCAGGTCCATGCTGTTGGCTCCAGGGCTGAAGGGCATCGAGAACGTGTCGTTGCTCCCTCGCGTCACCGACGTCACTGTGATCGTGTACAAGTGCGGACACCCGGGAACCATGGAGTTGATATTGGCGTTCTGATCGAAGTTCAGGATACTGATCGACAGCCGCCCGACGTGCTGGTAGTCGAGCAGCCCGCCGTTGTCGGTAAAGCGCGGATAGACGACATTGTCGGCATTGCCGGCGCCCGCAGCATAAGCACCCGACGGGAGCGTTCCCGTGAACGTGCTGCACGTGTTGGGCGTCGCCGACGTGTTGGTGGAGGTCCGGTCCGGACCCCGGCTGATCAGAGCAAACCGGTCCGCTTTGGCGGGATCGGACGTTGAACTGTCGCGCAGGTGGTAGCACTCGATGGGCGAACCGTAAGCGTCGTACAACGATCCGTTGACGATGCGGACGTCGGTCAGATAGGGACCGTTCCAGCCGGACGGGTTGGAGACGGGTTTTTCAACCAGGTCCATGAGGCTGGCTGGAAAGACGCCAACGTCACCCAGGTACCCGTGGGTCCGCTGGTTCGGGGAGCCGACAACCGCCGCGTACATCCGCGCGAGTTCGGCCTGGGTCTGGATGCCCCGGTTGGCGTCCATCAACGACGATGCGAGCGGGACGAGAAAACCCGCCATGATGCTGACGACGAACAGTGAGGCGACCACTTCAGGCAGAGTGAAGCCGCGGCGTCGGCAACGGCCCGAGACACTCATGCGAGGTTCTGGTGTTCCGTGCATCAGTTGACCTCAACCGTGAGGTTGGACGCGGGCATGCTCCCGCTGGCTTCGAGATTTCCCAGCCTGTCGAAGATCGTGTACGGGTTGCCCTGTCTGAGGTTCAGGATCGCCTTCGCCTTCGAGCGGCCGTGGCTGCTGACCACACCCACCAGCACGCCCGTGTCGTAGACGAACAACTGGTCGTTGGCCGTGGTGTCGGAAGTATTCCTGTTGATGACGGTCAACGTGAAGAGCGGGTTGAGATTGATCCTCCGGAAATAATCGACGGGTGGGTTGAAGTATGGGTAGACGAACAATTCGACGACAGCGCCGTTTGCGGTATTTCCTTGTCTCACCGTTATCTGACCGCACGGGTTGAGAGTGGTGAAGTTGCCGACTCCGGGGAAGTTTACAGTACCGACGGGATCCGGACTCGTTGTCTGCTCGATCCGGATCTGGTTCTGCCCGGGAGGACCGGGAAAGTTGATGGAGTTGACGGGCCGGAACGTCTGGTCGGGCGTGATGTCGCTGTCGAGGCCGAAGAAAACTAGCTCGCGCGCTTGTGTAGCGCCGGCGAAAACCGCCACCTGCTCCTCCCAAAGCGCGGTGAGGGCGTTCTGGGAGGTCACCCGGACACTGTAAAGCCCCTCCGTCAGGTGGAGGACGTTGGCGCCTGTGTTGCTGTACGGCGTCGAAAAACTGTCGACCGTGCGTCGTGGCACTGACTCGACGGTGATCGTGTAGAGATGCGGGCATGCGGGAACCATGGCGTCGATCTGGCTGTTCATGTCGAAGTTGAGAATGTTGATCGAGAGCCGTCCGACCTGGGCGTAGTCGAGCAGTCCCGGGTTCTCGGTAAACCGCGGATAGACGACGTTGTCCGGATTCCCGGCGCCGGCAGCGTAGGCCCCGTCCGACGGCAACGTGCCCGTAAACGTGCTGCACGTGTTCGGCGTTACCGAAGTATTCGTCGAGGTTCGGTCCGGACCTCGGCTGATCAGTGCGAACTGGTCCGCTTTGGCGGGCACGGAGTTGGAGCTGTCCCGGAGGTAGTAGCACTCCAGTGGGGCCCGAAAGCGTCATAGAGGGATCCGTCGACGACACGGACATCGGTCAGGTACGGACCGCTCCAGCCGGGCGGGTCGCCCGCCGGCTTCTCGATCAGATCCACCAGGCTGGTCGGAAAGGCCCCGACGTCTCCGACATAGCCAAAGGTTCCCTTCCGAGGGTCGCCGCCGACGGCTTCGTAGACACGCGCCAGATCCGCATGGACCCCGAGGCCGCGATTGGCGTCCATCATGGACGACGTCAGGGGGACCAGAAACCCGGCCATCAACCCGACAATGAACAGGGCCGTGACGACTTCCAGAAGGCTGAATCCACGGGTTTGAACTGACCGACGTTCTGATCCAGCTCCAGAGTGAATCCGGATTGGACTCGTACGGAAGATATGATTATCGAAGCCTCGGCAGCGAGGCAGATTCAGCGTTCCCAAGAAAGTCTCCTCCCTGAGTCCAGGACGACTCCTTCTTCCCGTTTCCGGATTCCATCCCTGGAACCGGGTAAAGCCTATTGCTTAAATCTGCCAGGCAGATCCAATCCTTTAGGTGGCTTCCACACCGCAATGTTGCGAAAAGCGCGTCGGGTAGGCAATCCGAAAATAGCCTAAAAGGCAAAAACCAAGAATTGCCTAAGACGTATGCTCGCAATGGCTTACGTGAAAATCTGAGTAGAGATTAGGGTGCGGGAGTAGGCTTAGTGGCCCTATTTGACCCTGGATACGATGTCGTCCCCGCCGACTGCAACGGCGGCTTGTCCGGATCCGATGTTTTGGGTGAACGCGGTTTCAAGCTCACCATTCGGTCCGGCTGAAATGACCATTCCGGCCCGACTGACACCGAACGCCAGGCTCCCGCCGTTCACCAGGTAGGCGTTGCCCCAGGGGTCGTCCCCGAGTTCCTGAGCATAAGGTCCCCGCCAGGCGAAGCGTCCGGACGTTCCGTGCCCGGGCACGTTTCTTATCAGCACTTCTTCCAGGTCGCCACGAGACGTCGATAGCCAGGAGAGCTGATTGGGGGCGGTTGGCAAGTTGCCGGGGCCTGCGAGAACCTCATAGATTGTTGATCCCGTCGTAATATTTGCCCCGGATACGAAAATCGGCCATTTGCCGGTGGCCTTGTTGAAATTGAAGATTGCCCGTGAGATGTTCACAACCTCCAACTCGGCCCGCGTCACACGCGCTTCGCTGATGAGGTTGGTGACCATCGGCGTCAGAATGGCGGCCAGGACCATGATCACGACCAGAACCACGACCAATTCGATCAACGTGAAGCCCGATTCACCTCGTTGTCGATTGAAGGAGTCCATCGTTTACGGCACCGTGAAAGTGTTTGCCGAACCGTCGCTGAAATTGATCGTGAACGTGATCCCGCTGACCGATACGCCACTGGCGGAGCCCGTGGCCGCATCCTTGAAATCCCGTATCTCGACGACGATCGACTTGCCGACGCCGCGAATTTCCAGGTCCGGTGCGATCTGATTTTCCTGTTCCACGCGAATCGGAATCACCTGAGTCGCCTTGCCGGTCCCGGCGATGGTCACCGCGGAGAAGTTGATGGTTGCTCCGGTTCCGACGCGAACACTTGCGTTGTCGGTGACATAGTCGAAAACCTCGGTGTTTCCGATCTTCACTTCCTCGTAGTAGGAAGCCGGCGAGGTCGAGTAGGTGGCCGTCATCGAAGTGATGTCCAGCGAGTCAGATCCAAAGTTGCTTACCGTGAACTTGAGTCGGGTGCCCTGCAGTTTGGCGGTCCCGGCCTCGTACGTCAATCTCGGATCTATGGACAGGCTCCGGAAGCCGAACGACACGTCGGCGAAACTGAAGGCCCCGTTGGCATCGGTCACCTCAAAACGCTGGCTGACAGCGCCGGAAACGGGCACATTCAGAGTCACCGAGGCGAACGGTACGGTCTGGTTGTTGCGCATCAAGGTTCCGGTGACCGTTGAGAAAATCTCACCGTTGAGGATGTCGACCAGCATGTCGTCGCTCGTCCCTTCGGCCCCATCGGGGCCTCGACTCAATATTCTCGCTCCGACCAGAGCACTGTCCGAACTCCGATTGAACGCGGTCGAGGTGTAGACGAACGAGTTGCCGAACGGATCCAGATCCAGTGCCAGCAAATCATCGACGAACGGTGTGGGGGGGTACGGGCCCACCCATCCGGCCCCAACCAGTTTGACCGTATCGAACGCATAGGTCGGCTGACTGCTTCGGATCGACAGATCCGTCAGCGCCGAGGGAACATTACCCATGCTTCCGATGAATCCGAAGTCTGCCCGCCCATTCTCAATAACCAGGTCGGGGTTGCCCGTCAACGCGACCTTGATGGCTTGCAGATCTTCACGGACCTCCAATGTCCTTGCGGCAACCGTGACCTGGTTCACCGCCGGTATGGAGGCAGCGATCAACGCGGTCACCATCCCCATCAGGATGATGGCCGACAGAATTCCGATTCCCTTTATTTCACCCAAGCGTTCTTTCATGGCATTTGTTTCGGGGTAAAGACCGTCGTCGACCCGTCGCTGAAAACGATTTGAAACGTCACGCCGGTCATGTTGACCCGCGATGCGCCCCCACCGGTTGCCGCGTCCCTGAAATCCAGCAACTCGATCTTGAGCGTTCCTCCCGAGCCCACGGTATCGACGCCGATTTCCGGCACCTGGAAAGTAAGAGAGGAGACCACCACGTGAAAGGGTTCCTGGATGACGTTCGTGCCGGTAACGACCTCGGACGCGAAAGTGATCAGGTCTCCCGAGCCGCCGCGCGGATTGGTCTGGTTGAACACCTGGACGTCGTTAATTTCCACCTGCTCGAAATAGGCCTGAGGGCTCGAGGAATAGGTCAACGTGAATGAGGAAACCGTCGTGCTGTCTTTCCCCAGGTTTTCGACCGTGAATACCACGTCGGCCAGAAAACTGCCGTCCGTGAACGCAGTGTCCTTCTGAAAACTGAGCTTCGGGAACAGCTCGATCACCCTTTCGCCGTGCGGGATGAGGCCGAATTCATACAGGCCCTCCACGTCGGTCACATCGCTCACGGTAGCGACGGTGCCTGCAGTCGGGTACGAGATCATCACCGTCACGCCGGGAATGGTGTTCCCGCTCGTATCCCGGACATAACCGAACATGTTCGCAGAAACCTCGCCCTCGTAGATTTCGACAACGGAGTCGTCGGTGTTTCCAGAGACACCGTCCGGTCCCGTGGACCGGATGGTGGCGAGCACCGTCGAACCGGTCGACGCACTTGTCTTTTGCGTCGTGTCGAACTCGATCGGTCGACCCCAGGGGTCCTCCAGAAAACCCAGTGGATCGGTCGCGATGTAGGGTCCACGCCAACCCAGGCCTAACTCGACAATCGACGTTACCGAGTACTCGGGTTGGGTTCCGATTTCAACCAGATCGGACAATGCTGCCGGAAAACCTCCCATATCGCCAATGTATCCGAAACGGCTGAGATTTTCCCGGCCAAGCCGGACTTGGGAAGGTTGGCCAACTAATGCCTCCTTCACGCGCATGATTTGATCTTTTGCGGAGTTCTCCCGATTCTCGTCCATCATGACTGGCACCATGAATCCGAAGCTGAACGCAAGGACTGTCACGACCGCAAGTGCCAGTGTCACCTCGAGCAGGCTGATGCCACCCCCATTGCCTGTCACCGTGTTCCATCGTTCGTTGGTCTTCATGGATCCGTCGGAGTTGCGACGACTACCGATCCGTCGCTGAAGGTTATCTCAAAAATGACACCCGTCATGTCCACGTCGTTGCCGTTACCCGTGGCGACGTCCTCGAAGTCCTGCATTTCGATAGTCAAGGAACTGCCGCGACCGATATCACCGATGACGATGTCGGCCACGTCGGTGATCGACGACTGAATACGGATCTGTACCGACTCGGTGACCAGACCCGTTCCCCCCACAGTTTCGGAGAAGCTGCTCGCCGTGTCTCCACTGGCAAAACGAGGGCTTAAGTTGTTGAACACGGTTGTGTTGCCGAGCCGCAAAGTATCGAAATAGGCCGGGGGTACGATCGAAAACTCGATGACCATCGACGTGATGGTCGTGTCGGTCGATGCGAAGTTCTTGACGACGAGTTCGACCGTGTCGTTGCTCTGCCCGGTCACGATCGCCGTATCCGGCGCCAGGACGAGCCGAGGCTCTATGGTCAGGGACCGGTTCCCGAAAGGTATGCCCGTGAAGAAGTAGTAACCGAGGCTGTCGGACTGGAGAGTCTGGGATGTCAGGGCCCCGCTCAGGGGGTAGTTGACCGTCACGCCCACGCCCGGCACGCCGTTCTTGTCGTCGTCTCGTACGAAACCCTGAACGCGCGACTGGATCTCGGCGTCGAAGAAATGAAGTGTGATGTCGTCGTTACCTCCGGCGATCCCATCAGATCCAAAGGAAATGAGCTTGCCCAGGGCGTTCGCTCCGAAATCGGAGTCCAGAAAAGGTGTGTTGTCGTAGGACAGAGCCGTGCCCCATGCGTCGAACCCGGCCGCCTCGATCGACTCGACGATGTCTGTTTCCAGATAGGGTCCGGTCCAACCAGCCCCGGCCTTCTTCGCCGTATCGAAAGAAAAGGAGGTTTGGCTTCCCTTGACCCAGAGATCCTCGAGGGTGACGGGAAGCGTTCCCATGTCACCCACGAATCCGAACGAGGTTCGTGCTTCGTTGAGCACGATGACCGGATCTCCGCTGACGGCCCGTTCCAAAGCCCGCATGCGGTCGTCGGTGGCGGCGCGGCGGACGCTGTTGAAAGCCGCTGCGGACACCGACACGAGACCGACCGAAAGGAGAGTGATAATGGCAAGCGTGAAAATGGCTTCCAGAAGGCTGAAGCCGGCATCAGGGGGACGAGTCGATGCGGTACCAAGGGGACGGAGCAAGCTCCGTCCCCTAACGGTAGGAGAGTCGATGATCGTTCGGGAAGTCGTATCGTTCTTATTCACTGTCGCACCGTGGTGAAAATTGCAACAGACCCATCCGACAAGGTCACCTGGAAAGAAATACCGGTCATGTCGACGTTTGAACCCGACCCGGTTTCCACGTCTACGAAATTCTGCATTTGAATGCGAACCGCCCCCCCTTCTCGGCTGCTTCTCCGATGTCCTGATTCGGATTGAGCGTAAACATGGCCTGGATGCGGACGGGAAGGGTGCTCCCCGCAATCGAACCCGTACCGGTCACGTTCTCTGTCGGCGTGAACGCCAGGAGCTCGCCGCTGGCGACCCGATCGGAGGAATCGCTGTGAACTGTCGAGTTGCCTATCCGCAGGTTCTCGTAGAAAGCGGTCGCGTCATGAACGATCGTGATACTGCCGAACGATGCGATATCGGACGAGAAGTTCTGAATGAGGAACTCGACGTCGTTAGACTGGCCGTCGGTCGTGACCGCGGTGTCCTGGACATATACGAGCCGTGGCTCCACAACCAGGCTCCGGTTCCCAAAAGGTACGTCGGGAAATGTGTAGGCGCCATTCGAATCGGTCTGCAGCGTCACGCTCGTCGTCACGGAAGTCAGGGGGAAGTATATTTTTGTGGTCACACCGGGGAGCGGGTTTCCGACTGCATCCCGAATAAAACCGACGACGTCGGAGAGCATCTCCGTCTCGCAGATTTCCACCGTGAGATCGTCATCGCCGCCGGATGCCGTGTCGGGACCATAGCTGATGAGTTTTGCCCGTACCGTTTGGCCGGTCGTGGCGCTGACTTCCGTTCCGACCACGTATTGGATGTCGGTACCCCAGGCGTCCCGTCGAATGTCGTCAAAAAGATCGAGCGGCGGCACCTGAACATATGGCCCGGCCCAACCGCTTCCCATCTTGAGATTGGTGTCAAACGAGAAGGTTGGGAGGGCGCCGAGGATCCATAATTCATCGAGCGTCGACGGGAGAGAACCGGTATCACCGAGAAACCCGAAATCCGTTCGTGCCTCGCGCGTGACGATTCGTGGGTCGCCTACGATCGCTCGTTTGAGCGCGATCAGTTTTCCGATCGTTTCATCTTTTCTCTCGGCGGCGAAGGGCTGGCTGAACAGCGAAAGAGCACCCGAGATCAGCAGCGAGAGAATCGCAACCGTCACCGCGACTTCGAGCAGCGATACTCCGCTCGTTCCATGAGAGCGTCGTTCGTTTGGAGGCATCATCTAGTATTATCGCTACGGGGCAAGAGTAGGACAAGTTCTTAAGGTTAAAGAATGCAGATGAGAGCTTCTGAAGGAAGGAGAGTGCCGGGAAAAGAGGGGAGGGGAGCCCCTCCTTTCTCAGCGAATCCGTTCTCTTAGCGAATCCGTTGGACGATGTCGTCGCCGCCAACTGTGAAGGTGCCAGTGGCCGGCTGTGTGTATTCCGTGTCGATCGTCTGGTTCGGTCCAGCGGACAGGACGAAGGTCGCGTTCGACGTGCTGTCGGGTTTCAGGTGCAGGCCGTTGAAGTAATATTTCGTGCCCCACGGGTCGGTAGTGACTTCGTTCATATAACCGCCGTTCCACTTGCGGAGCCCGCTGGTAGTCAGGCCGAGGGAATTCTCATTAACGATTGCCTGCAAGTCGCCGGAGCTTCCGGTTGTCCACAGCGTTATGCTGCCACCGAGGGCTGCTTCGTCACCATCGGTGACCAGAACGTCGAAGGCGTCGCCGTTCGGTATGTCGCCGCTGGTCTTGTAAATCGGCCAGGTCTTGGTGTCCGTGTTGAAGGAAATGATGGCCGCCGCGAGATTCCGCACGTCGTTGCGAGCGCTGTTGATGCGGGCGCGGTCCACATAGCTGTTGATCATGGGGGTGATGATCGCTGCCAGGATCGCGATGATCGCCAGTACAACGACCAGCTCCATCAAGCTCCATCCACGGTTTCCATAAGTTTGTCGGTTCATTTTTCCGGCCTCCTGTCTGACCTTGACTTAGCATACGGAATGCCAGACCCCACTTGACTCGTATATCATTGATTCTACGGATAGAGACATGGTCCTTTGTGGCTAGTAGACTACTGAATTTGTAGACAAGTCGGGTCCGCGCCGACGAAATGTGTTGAATTTTGGCAGTAATTCGAGAAAATTCATCTTGCACCCTTAGTTTTTGTGCGTCGGACCAAATTGTTGTTATATAGCTGAAACGTTATGCCAGATACTTCGACACCAACCACCGGAATGTCGAAACGCGTTGTCGTGGTCATGTTCAGCGATATCGTGGGCTTTACCGAGTACTGCGACAAGCATGGCGAAGAAGCCGGCGTCGATCTTGTGGCCCGCCATGAGGACATGGTGTTTCCCATCATCAAGGAACAGGGCGGAACGGTCGTCAAGACGATCGGAGATGCCGTGATGGCCTACTTCGAGTCGCCCGAGCCAGCGGGCGTCGCCGCGCAGGAGATCATGCTGACCGTCGCGGGCGATAACGTCGAGCGGACCGCAGACCACAAGATGCATCTCCGGGCGGCTTTTCATATGGGACCCGTCATTATCCGGAACAACGATCTGTTCGGTGATACGGTGAATCAAACGTCCCGGATGGCCGGCATCGGCAAGCCCGATCAGATCATCATCTCCCGCGCGATGATCGACGTACTGAGTGAAAACCCCAAGTTCATTTGCAGGTTTGTGGGAAAGGCGGACTTCCACGGCAAGGCGGGGACTGTCGAGCTTTTCGAAATCCTGACCGAAAAACTTGAGCTCAAAGAGAAGAAAAAGTCACGTATCGTTTCCGAAAGCGTGGCCCCGACCGACGAGGCGGAAAAGCAAGGCCGGCTCATAGGGGAGAAGTACTTTATCGAGAAGCTGATCGGAGAAGGAGCCTACGGAAAGGTCTACAAGGCCCGGCACGCGGAAACAAAAGACATCGTTGCGATAAAGATGCTTCCCGAAGATGCCTATGCGTTCTATAGCCGTGAGGCCCAGGTCCTGCGTCAACTTCAGCCCTGTCCCTACATCATGAGCATCTTGGATGCGTTCGTCGACAGCGAGGGTTTGTGCATCGTCATGCCATACATTGAGCATGGAAGCCTGCAGACCTACATGAACACGCTCCACGGAGAGCCACTCGAACCCGGGCAGACGTTATCCCTGATGGAGGAACTGCTGCTCGGGATTTCCCACGCCCATTCGAGAGATGTGATCCACCGGGATGTGAAGCCCCAGAATATCCTGCTGGGGAGGGGAACCGATGGGATCCTGACCGATTTCGGCATCGCTTATGCCATGGAATCGACAGGTCGTACCTCAACGATGACCGCCGGGACTTCCGGCTACATCGCGCCGGAGGTGACATCTGGTCGCTTCGACAGCAGTATTGACGTCTATTCGGCCGGTGTCGTCCTCTACAAGATGCTTGGCGGGGAGTTCCCCGTCGATCTGAGGACCTTGCCTCCCTACACCCATCCGGGCTTCGTCAAGATTATCGATCGTGCGACTGCGGATCGGTCGAAGCGCTATTCGGTTCCCGACGAAATGCTGGAGGACCTTCGTTCCATGGGCGCCAAGGTTCTGGGCTCGACCATTCAGTCTGTTGCGCAGTCGGGTGAGGAACGGGTTCTGGTTGCGTCCGAGGACTCGAGTTGGGCGATACTCGAACCTGCGTTAAGGGCACGCAAGGTGGATCCCACCCGCTGCAAACTGGATGATCTGCTGAAGAGCGTTCACTGGCATATTCCCGCCGTGACCGTTCTGGATTTCGCGCTCCTCGCGACCTCGACGTCGAGCGTTCCCGATCAGGTGAGCGCGTGCAGCGCGCTGGGAACCAAGGTGATCGTGACCAACTGCGGTTCGATAACCGAGGCTCAGGACATGATGAAAGCCGGCGCCGCCGATTGCACTGCCTCCCTGGACGCCCCCCAGTCGATTGAAGCATTGACGATGTCGATCGATACCCTCATCACGCAGATTCAGCTGGGAACCGGAAAGTCCTGGTGGAAAAGGATCCTTAGCTGAGCAAAGACGGACGCTCGGTCCGAGGTTCGACCGACTGGACGTTTACGCGGAACCACGCTGTGTCTTGACGCAGAGGCGCAAAGACGCAGAGCCCTTTCTCTCATTTCAAAGCAATCAGGAGATGTAAGTGAGCTGGCTTTCGACTTGCAGGGTTTGGGAGTTCGAGGTCCAGGGTCTGGGATGGAGGGTTTACCGTTTATGTTTCCCGCTGAGAGCCCACAGCTAAACGGCCCAAAAGGCCCTGAGCTGGAAGGGGGGAAGTGCTCCGAACCTTTTGGGCTGCTGTCTGTGCAGTCTGGCTATCGAATTCGTTGAACGATGTCGTCTCCTCCGATCGAGAAAGCCCCGGTCTTCACTTGAACCCGCGTTGTCTCCATAGTCGCGTTCGGACCGGCGGAAATAACGTAGCCGTGGTCGGTGTTACCTGTCCGGGTCAACGATTGTGCTGTCACGAGGTACGCATTGCCCCATGGTGATTTCGCTACTCTAAATTGGCCCACTTTTGATCGTTTGATTTGGCCCACCCCTGACGACTGAACCGGAGAGGCTGTTCCGAACAAAGAGTCGGAATGGAGGGACCCGGTGTCAAGGAGATCGAAGGTGGAATTATTTGAAGAGATTCGGCGAGAGCACGAGTTTGGTGTGGGAACGATCCAGGGTGTGGCCCGGCGGCTGGGGGTGCATCGGCGGATGGTGCGTCAAGCGCTGGGAAACGCCGTGCCGCCGGCGAGGAAGAGCCCGGAGCGGAAGAGGCCGAGGCTGGAGCCGGTTATGGAATTTATCAACGGGGTGTTGGAGGCGGACAGGCAGGCCCCGCGGAAGCAGCGGCACACCAGTCACCGGATCTACGAACGGATCCGGATGGAATTTCCGAAACATCCGATTGGGGAATCGACGGTTCGCCGGTATGTCGGGCGGCGGAAGCGGGAGATGGGTTTCATCCGACAGGAGACGTTCGTGCCGCAAAGCTACGCCTGGGGTCAGGAAGCACAGATCGACTGGTACGAAGCCGTCGCGGAGTTGGATGGCGAACGGCAGAAGCTCCAGGTTTTCTGTATGCGGAGCATGGGCAGTGGTGGCGCATTCCATCGAGCTTATCCTCGGGCGACACAACAGGCATTCCTGGAGGCTCATGAGTTGGGTTTCCGCTATTTTGCGGGGGTCTTCGGGGTGCTGCGTTATGACAACCTGACCAGCGCGGTGAAGAAGATTCTGCGGGGATACCGGCGTGTAGAGACCGAACGGTTCATCGCGTTTCGGTCGCATTGGAAGTTTCAAGCCGAGTTCTGCACACCCGGCGAGGGCCACGAGAAAGGCGGTGTGGAAGGCGAAGCCGGATACTTCCGGCGCAATCACCTGGTACCGGTGCCGAAGGCGAAGGACCTGGCGGATCTGAATGCGCAGCTGCTGGCCGGTTGCCGGGCCGATGAACGGCGCAAGATCGGCGATCGGGTCCAGACGGTGGGTGAAGGGATGCAGATCGAACAGCCCCATCTGCTCGCGTTATCGACCGAAGGGTTCCCTCTGGCCGAGGACAGCTTTCCACGAGTCGATGGTAAGGGATGTGTACGGGTGCGTAACAACTTCTACTCCGCCCCCGTCAAGACCGGGACTGTGGTGCGGGCGAGCGTTTTTCCGGCCTACGTGGAGGTCTGGCACGATGGCGGATGCGTGGCGCGGCATGAGCGAGGATATGGAAACGGCCAGCACTTCTTCAATCTGGAACATTATCTGGAGGTGTTGGAGCGGAAGCCGGGCGCGCTGGCCGGGAGCAAGCCTCTGGAGCAATGGCGGCAACAGGGCCGATGGCCGAAAAGCTATGACGAGTTCTGGCAGACGTTGATCGATCGCAACGGAAAACAGAATGGGACCCGCGCAATGGTGGAGTTGCTCCTACTGGGCCGGGAACATGGCTATAGCGAGCTGGATTCCGCATTCCAACAAGCCCTGCGCCTGGGATGCTCCGATGCCGCCGCGGCGCGCTACCTGATGACCGAGGCCCGATTCGACCGGCCGGCGGCGCCGCGACTGGAAGTGGCCGCACTACGCGCTTATGAGCGGCCCCTGCCGGAGGTGAATACTTACGATGCACTGCTCACTGCGGAGGTGGTCTAGTGTCCGCCACAGCCGGCGGGGTCGAACAGGCGGCGATTCAGCAGTACTGTAAAGCTCTCCGGACGCCCACGATCGGAACGCAGTTTGCGGCCATGGCCGAGCAGGCCCAGCGGGAAGAGCACACCTACACACGGTATCTGGAAGCCTTGCTGGCGATGGAAGTTGAAGAACGCGAACGGAACACCGTGGCCCGGCGGATTCAAGCCGCACGTTTCCCTCGAATGAAGACACTCGAGGACTTTGACTTCTCGCGGTCGAAGGTTCCAGCCAACCGGATCCGTGGACTCGCAGACGGTGGCTATTTAGAACACGCCGAACCTGTCGTCCTGATCGGGGAGTGTGGAACGGGCAAGACGCACCTGGCCACAGGACTGTGCGTGGCCGCTTGTCGGCAGAAGAAGCGGGTTCGCTTTACGACGGCCGCCGGCTTGATCAACGAGTTGGTCGAGGCCCAACACAACGACCAGTTCCGCCGGGTTCTGGCCCGATGGTTCCGATACGAGTTGATTGCCATCGACGAAGTCGGCTATGTCCCGATGGCAGACCTCGGCGCCGAACTCCTCTTTCAAGTCATCTCGGATCGAGCCGAGCGGGCGACGGTGATCTTGACAACGAATCTGCCGTTCTCGGAATGGACCCAGGTGTTTCCCAATGTTCGGCTGTGCAAGGCGTTGCTGGACCGGATAACCGATCGCGCTCACATCATCGAGACCGGAACCGAATCCTTCCGGTTTCGGCGCACGTTGGAGAAACGACAGAAACCACGGCATCCGCCTGGAAAGGAGAAACCCGCGAAACAAACCACGTCCTGAGGGTCGGATCGCCGCGCGGTCGTCGATCCTGGGCGATCCTGGAAACGGAGTTTTTTCCCGAAAGAAAGAAAAAGAACCAAAAAGAAAGAAACGGAGGCCTGTGGAAGATGACGCGCTGTGGAAATCCTAAAAACCAGGATTCCCACAGCGCTTGGAAAAGCCTCGCCAAGGGCGCTCGGCTTTCCCACATCTACAACACAGGCCCGACGGTAATTATCACTACTCGGAATTATTAACAGGAGGGGGTGGGCCAAATCAGACGATCAAAAGTGGGCCAGACCGGGTGGACAAACCCACATGGGTCGGCCGCGATGTTCAAATAGGGGCCCCGATATGCCACGCGGCCTCCCCGCGCCGTAGTTGGAAGAGTCAGCTTGTTCGTGTTCAGGTAGTCGTCCAGGCCGAGCGTGGTCAACGACGCCAGCGTCCATCCCGCCCCGTCGGTGGGGTCATCTCCGGCTCCTATCAGAGTGTTCCCTGCGGCCGTGTCGCTGTTCGCGTTGGTAATATTGCTGTAGATCGGAAACCGTGAGGTGTCCCGTTGATAAGCAAGAATCGACGTGCCGATTGCCCGGACATCCGACTGGGCTCGCGTTTCGCGGGCCTGGTCGATGTATCCGGTCACCAGCGGCGTGAGGACGGCCGCAAGGATTGCGATAACTGCCAGGACCACCGCTAGTTCGATCAAAGTGAAGCCTTTGGATTTCATCGGTTTAGTCTCCCGTCGAAAAACTTGGTCACCCACACTCGAGACAAAGAACCTTGTTTGGTCACGTTCCGCTTGGGCGGAATCGGCAGGTGCTGCGACCTTCTTTGAGGTTGCAGCACCTGGCTCTCGTAATCCTGCTAATTGATCCGGGCAACAATGTCGTCGCCGCCGACTGTGAGGGTCCCCGACTGGTCGCGATCCGTGTCGATTACCGAGTCCGATCCGGACGACACAACGAACCCCATGTTTGTAGTTTCGGCTCGCTCGATGTTCTGAGCATAGACCACGTATCCGTTACCCCAGGGATCGCCCGTGATCAGGTCGAGGTAAGGTCCGCGGTATGCGACACGTCCCCCTCTCGCGGTCGTCACCAAACCCAGGTTGTTGGTGTTCAAGTACGTTTCGAGAGAGGCGGCGGTACTGGTCAAGTTGGTCCAGAGGGCTCCTCCTCCCGAGGTGCTAGGAAGCGATCCGGCCCCGATCAGGTACTCCACACCGGTGTCGGAGTTGGCATCCCCAGCGCTGGCGTAAATCGGGTACTGACCGGTATCCCGCTTGTGAAGGTTGAACGCCTGCGCGATTGCGCGGACATCGTTCGCAGCCCTTGTATCTCTGGCCTGGTCGATATAGCTGGTCACCAGAGGGGTCAGGATTGCGGCCAGGACTGCGATCACAGCCAAGACCACTGCCAATTCTATAAGTGTGAAACCTTTGTTAGTTTTCATTGTCGTTCTCCCTTCCATACTCCGAATAGTTTTCTGACTTGGTCGCATGTGAAACGTAGAAATCATCATTGCATCCTGAAAATAATGTCGTCACCGATGGCGGTGAACGACTCGCTCAACTGGTCGACTCTTGTTTCGATCGTTCGGTTTGCGCCTGCCGACAGCACGACCACCGCAACGCGTCCGCCAGTTGGGATGGTCAGGTTTTCCCGCACCAGGTCGACTCCCTGTGGTGTGAGAAACTGAACATTTACCAGATACTTGTCCGCCCATGGATCCGAAGTGGGCAGCGAGGTCAGATACGGCCCGTTCCATCCTTTCTGCCGGTTATAGGAAATCTCTCCGACTCGCAGATAACCCGACGCCGATCCGTCGGGCTGATTCATCATCAGGTGATTCTCGATCAAGTCCCGTTCGTCCGCCTCGGTTGGCCAGGTGGTCGTTTCGTCTTCCGCGGGATCTCCTTCAGTCTCGAGGACAAAGAAGATGTCGGCGGTCGGGGATGTCGCCAGACCGGACTTGAAGGCCGGCGGCAAGCCTGTATCCTGCATGAAACTGTGCACCGCCATTCCTATTAACTCGGTATCCCGGTTCGCCTGTGCCATTCTGGCGTCATCGATTCGATCCAGGCCCGAACCGACTGCTACACTGGCGATCACCGCCACGATGGTCACTACCATCACTACTTCCATCAGCGAAGTGGCGATCATCCCTCGATTGTTGGTGAATGTTTTCGGTAGAGTCATCGTTCTGAACCTCGCCACATTGAAAGCAATCCATAGGCCAAGATTAACTCGTTGAAAACACTCACGTTAAAATTCAAACCCTCTACGAAAATTGTTGACGAGTCCCCCACCATCTACATATTTCGTGGGAAACCTACGCCACTTAACTTAGCCCGCATAAATCACCGAAAGGACCAGAAAAGGCCGCCCTGTTTGGCATAAATCGTTTGTCGAGAACGGTTCAGAAACCAAACGGAGGCGGCCCTTATGAGTACAGAGTGTAAACAAACCACGTTCGAATTTCACGGACTTCTTCAACGAAAAATGAAGGCGCGTTTCGACGGCGGCAAGATCACGTCTGACGCTGGAGTTCTGCTGCTGCGTGAAGTCGAAAAGCGGACCGGTTTGATCGATGGATTGGCGGGGTGTTTTAGCGATCATCGCGACCAACGGTTGATCGAACACACCGTGAAGGAGCTGTTGGGACAGCGGGTCTACGGGCTGTGCCTGGGATATGAAGACCTGAACGATCACGATCAGTTACGGACCGACCCGATGCTTGCGTTGGCGGTGGACAAAGCGGATCCGCTGGGAACGAATCGACGACAGGCCGGCGACTGGGGAAAGGCGTTGGCGGGCAAGAGCACGCTAAACCGATTGGAGTTGACCGGCGCCGAAGTCGGCGACCAGGAGCGGTACAAGAAGATCGCTATGGATGGGGACAAGATCGATCGTTGGATGGTCGATGCGTTTGTGGCAGCCCATGACAACACGGCGCCCGAAGAGATCGTTCTGGATCTGGACGCGACCGATGATCCGATCCATGGTCAACAGGAAGGCCGGTTCTTTCACGGCTACTACCGCAACTACTGCTATCTGCCCTTGTACATCTTCTGTGGAGAGCATCTGTTGTGCGCTCGGCTGCGCCCGTCCAATATCGATGGGGCGGCAGGATCAGTCGATGAATTGGAACGTATCGTCGGCCAGATCCGTCAGAGCTGGCCGGACGTGTCGATCATCATTCGGGCCGATTCCGGATTCTGCCGGGATGCATTACTGGACTGGTGTGAAACCCACCAGGTCGATTATGTGATGGGGTTGGCCAAGAACGACCGCCTCAAGCGAGAGATCGCTGACCAGATGATTCAGGCTGAAGCGGAGTTTCAGACCACTGGGAAATCGGCACGAGTGTTTAAGGATTTCCTGTACCGGACTCGAAAGAGCTGGAGCCGCACTCGTCGCGTTGTTGGCAAAGCCGAGTTCCTGGCCAAGGGCGCCAATCCCCGATTCGTGGTGACCTCACTGCCACCGGAACGACTCGGAGCCCAAGCGCTCTACGAAGATTTCTATTGCGCACGCGGCGACATGGAGAACCGGATCAAAGAACAGCAACTGGATCTATTTGCCGACCGCACCAGTGCGGGAACCATGCGCGCCAATCAGCTCCGACTGTATCTGTCCTCAGCCGCCTACATGCTTATGCAGGCGTTGCGTCGTCTCGGTCTCAAAGATACCGCGATGGCCCATGCCCAATGCGGAACCATCCGTCTGAAGCTTCTTAAGATCGGTGCGCGTATCCGCCTCACGGTCCGCAACGTCTGGATCTCGATGTCGGAGGCCTATCCCTATGCCGACGTCTTTGCTCTCATAGTGAGAAACCTGCAATCAATTCCGCTTCGTTGCTGACGACACCGAACCTTCAGATCCGAAAAACAGCGCCTCTCATCTGCCTCCCGGCGAGGCCTGCCTGCACTCGCCCATTCATGCCGATCTCCCGCCAAATGTCGCCGTGTCACAGGCTCAAAATCCGCCAATGTCCACGGCTCGCTCACTCTCAGCTCCAAGTCTCGCCGCAAATCGCTTCTCGTATCCGAACACTGATCGATTCTCCGATTGGTGATCCATCCGGGCTAGGGTCTCGACGCAAAGGCGCAGAGACGCAGAGACGCAGAGTAGGATCTTTAGTGGATAGTGCTTTCAAGACTAACCTCTGCGTCTTTGCGCCTCTGCGTCGAACAACGCGACGGGTTTCGTCAACTGGTAGGTCACAGGTGGCGTTTCAGGCGTGCGAGGACGTCAGTCAGGACGTTGGGGTCCTGGATGAACGTCAAGACCAGGTGGCGGCCTTCGATGTCGTAGAAATACCCCGGGTGGACCAGTACTTTCTCGTCGTCGAGGAGTTCGATCGCGAGGGCCTCTTCATCGATGTCCCGTTCGTAGGGCAGGACGAGATAGAAGCCGCCGCGAGGCGCGACCAGTGGCAATCCGGCCAGGGTGGACAGGGCTGCACCTCGACAGTGGGCTACCCTTTTCTTATAACTCTCGAGGAATCCCCGTCCCCGCTCGAATATTCCTGCCACTGAAAATTGTGCGATTTCGTTGACGGGCAGAAACGTGTCGGAGATCAACTCCAGCGTTGTCATCGCCTTCTTTACCAGCGAATCGTCGCCTGACACGGCCATCCAGCCAATCTTCATTCCCGGAAGCGCGAACATCTTTGAGAATCCATTCAACGTAAACACGAGAGGCGCGTTACACGCGGCGGGTTGCGCATGTGGCGCGCCCTCGAAGACGAACTCGCTGAAGACTTCGTCGGACACAATGGGTAGCGCGTGACGTGCGGCAATCTCACAGAGGCGCTCAACCTGGGCCGCATCGGCAACCATTCCGGTCGGGTTGTGAGGTGAGATCAGGATGATCGCCCGTGTGCGGACCGTGATCTGGGCTTCGAGGTAATCGAGGTCGATGGCCCAATCCTCCCTCTCCAGCAATCGATAGTGTCGGATGTTTGTTCCCGACAGTTTCGCGATGTAGTCGAACAGGGGATAAGAAGGTGCGGGGCAAAGAACATCGTCACCCGGTTCGGACAGCAGCTTGAAGCAGTACCAGTAGGCGACGCTGGTTCCGGGAGTCAGCAGAATCCGATCCGTGCCGATGTCCAGCGGCGCGTAGTATTCGGCAATTGCGGCCCGTGCGGCTGCCTGGCCGAGGGGGGCGGGCCTGTACGTTCCCGCATGACCGGCAGCAGTGGTCAGAACCTCAAGCAGCGTGTCCTCGGGATAAACCATCCCGTGGTTGTTGACGTTGCCCCGGACCAGATCGACGATCACTTCGCCCGCCGCCGCGACCTGGCCGCGGCGGCGATAGAGACGGTTTTCGGAGTCGGGAAACTCGACAGTGAGGTCTGAAAACCTCATCCGCCGATCAGTTCCCTCGAAGCTCGTCGTAGAAGCCCGACAGACTCGCTCTCCCGAACAGACTGCCTTCGATCTGCCAGCCAATATCGTCGGCGTTCAGCCGGGACCCGAACTGCTCCTTTGATACACCTTGCGAGATAAGCTCCCGACCGCGTTGCTGCAGGGTTTCGATCTTCCCGCGGAACTCCCGGACGTCGTCTTTCGTCATCAGGCCGCCATGCCCGGGGATGACGGTATCGAAGTCCAACTCCAGAATGTTGTCGATCGTGTCGAGCCACTCGATGCTTGTCCCGCCGTTGGGGTAGTCGATATACAGGGTTCCCCCGACAATCAGATCACCCGTGTGGATCGTTCTCAAGTCCGGAAAGTAGATCACAGAGTCCCCGTCGGTATGGCCGCGACCGACGTAATGGGCACGAACCTCGGTGTCTCCCAGGAAGACGGCTGTCTGGTCTGTGTACACGATCGACGGCGGACCGGGCTGGTTGCCGCGGATCATATTGGTCCGAACGTTCGTGTGCGCGATGACCTGGGCGATGGCGGCAAATTGAAGGTTGCTGCCCGCGTGATCCCCGTGGTGGTGTGTGTTCAGCACATACTTGACAGGTTGGTTCGTCACGCTCGCGATGTTCGAGAGGATCTCCTCATAGTTCTGCTCGAACTTATCGTCGATGACGACGACGCCATCTGAAGTCACCCGGACCCCGATGTTTCCGCCGCCGCCGGTAATCATGTAGAGGCCGTCTTTGACTTCGGTGATATCGAGAGACTGCAGTTCGGACCAGACACCGGCCGCAGCCGCGGCGGTTCCGACGATCGCCGCGAGGACGATCACTAGCATCTTGTTTTTCATGTTGTTTGTCCTTTTTTCGAGAATCGACATTCTACGTCCGTACGCCGATGGAAATCGACCGTAAACAGGCTTGAGACGGAATCTCCCCTTCGTGATATCTTTTCTGCCCATGCTCCTCTTGATCGTCTTACTCATGATGCAATCGTCTCTGGACTACGGTTTGCTGCAGATCGAGGATTCGCGTACCGTCGATGTTTCGGCGCTGGTCGAAGCCCTCGGGCACCCGGATGCGGCAATTCAGCGTCAGGCGGTGCGGGCCCTCGGCCGGTTCGAGCGGCCTGAACACGGGTCCGCCGTCGCTGCGATGCTGGAGGTCGAGGACGCCCGCGTCCGTCGGGAGACTGTTAACGCTCTGGGTCAGATGGGTGTCCCGGTGGATTTCGTCGGGATGCTTGAAGTCGAACACGATCCTCAGGTGCGGGCCGTCATCTACCGGACCATGGGCCGTTTGCCCGGAGCCCTCGAGAGCGTTCTTCTAGAAGGGCTCGCCGAAGAAGATCCGATCATTCGGGCCGGGGCGGCTGCGGGCATCGAAGCTCATTTCAGAGACGCCCGCGATGCCCATCCCGCCGAAGCGACACTCGAAGCCCTGCGTGCCGCGGTGCGGGAAGACAGCAGCCCGCTGGTCCGGAAGTTGGCACTTCAGACTTTGAATATCGTCGACGATGAGGATGCGGAAACGCTGGCGGCTGCCGGTTCCGATGAGGACCCCCAGGTCCGGCGACTGGCGGTTCTCGCATCGGAACGGTGGCGCGACGATCCTTCGTATATTGTCCGTTACGAGGCGCTCCGGCTGGATCCGAATTGCGAACGGGCGCGCGCCGCTCTCAATGACGAGAGCGAGCACGTTGCTCTGATGGCTGTCGATCGATTGGGTGAACTGGGATGTGCGACCGGGATCATCGCGAGCGTGACGGATCGCGGAAAGACCTGGCGGATGCGTTCGCGCGCGCTCCTCGCGCTGGCGAGAGTGGACGTCGATGCCGCATTAGAGCGCCTCTACAAATTTATGGGTGACGGTCGCTGGCAGGTTCGCGCTTATGCGGCGCGTGCCGCCAAGCTGTTGGGTGACGACGAAGCGTTGAACATTCTGGTTCGAGACCGTCATCCGAACGTCGCCGCGGCTGCCTTACGGCACTATGGCGATGCTGTCGGCGCACTGGAATCCCGGGATTATGGGCTGATAGTGGAAGCCACATCTCTGCTGGACGATGCCTCGGCGGTGGACCCTGGACCCGGCCTGCTGGCCGCCCTCGGGCGCATCACCGCCGAAGGACGAGCCACGTCCAGGGATCCCCGCCGCCGGCTTCTCGAGCGGCTGCGCGAATACGGAGATCCCTCGATGGCCGTTCGAATTCGGCCGCTTCTCGGCGACTTCGACCCGGTGATCGCCGAACTGGCGGCCGAGATCGTTTCGGAATGGACTGGCCGCGTGGTCAGTCCCAGCATCACCCGCTACGAACCGCTTGCGCTTCCCGAGGAGGTTTTCGTCGATGCTCTGAACGGTGCCACCGCCCTTGTCAAGATGGAGCGGGAAGGGTCGTTCACGCTGGAGTTGCTGCCCTCTGAAGCCCCGGCCACAGTGGCGACCTTTGCCTCGCTGGCCGACGGCGGCTTTTACAACGGCCTGACGTTTCATCGCGTCGTGCCGAACTTCGTCATTCAGGGTGGCAGCGCTGGAGCCAACGAGTATGTTGGCGATGGGCCATTCATGCGCGATGAGGTCGGACTCGTCTCACACCTCCGGGGTACCGTCGGTATTTCAACCAGGGGGCGGGACACAGGCGACGCGCAGATCTTCATCAACCTGGTGGACAATTTTCGCCTCGACCACAACTACACGGTATTTGCTCGCGTGATCGAAGGGATGGACGTCGTGGATCGGGTTCAGGAAGGCTCGATTATTGATTCGATCGAAATCATCCGCTGGACCTTTCAGTAGAAAAAAAGAGGAGGTGTTCAAATGGCAATTGGGCGAATTTGTGCGGCAAGCGTCGCGGTGGTGATACTGGTGGCGACTCGGGTGGGAGCGCAGGAGCCGGCGGCATGGGGAGAGGAACTCATCTTCCACACCTTCTCCATCGCGGCTGTGGATCTTGAAACAGGCGAGGCGGGCGTGACGGTAACGACCCGGAACCCGTGCGTCGGGAACGGCGTGCCCTGGGTCCGGGTTGGTGTCGGTGCGGTCGCGACCCAGGCGTCGACGCGGACCGAATACGGCTACGAGTTGCTGGATCTGATGGCAGAAGGGGTCTCCCCCGCCGATGCGCTTGAGCAACGTCTGGCCGCCGACGAGAACGCGATGCGCCGACAGATTGGCGTCATCGGCGTGGACGGCCGGTCGGCGCAACACACCGGAACCCAGAGTTCCTGGGCTGGACATCGTTCAGGTGCCACTTACGTGGCTCAAGGAAATTCGTTAGTCGGTCCGGAAGTGATCGACGCCGTGGCGCGCACGTTCGAGGCGAGCGAAGGCAAGCACCGACAACTTGCCGACCGCCTCATTGAGGCTCTGAACGCCGGCCACGTCCTTGGAGGCGACGCCCGCCATGGTGAGACGCAGTCGGCGGCCGTGATCGTGGCGGATCCGCGTCCCGGTCGAGCGCGACGGCAGGACGGGATGACGGTCCAGATCAACGTGTGCGAGCACCCCGATCCAGTGGGTGAGATGCGGCGGATCTACAACACCATCTCGGAGACCCTGGGGTTCC
The DNA here is from genome assembly GCA_965247425.1 of Terriglobia bacterium. Taxonomy (GTDB): domain Bacteria; phylum Acidobacteriota; class Terriglobia; order 20CM-2-55-15; family 20CM-2-55-15; genus CAZOZZ01. Next base: position 4,580,078 of record OZ252023.1, on the reverse strand, counting down.
GCACCCTCCAGCAGGAAACGGGCAACGATGTCTTCCAGTTGAAGCTGATGCTTCACGCACTGGGCTTTTTCCGTCCCGACGAGGAGGAACTGGCTACCGACGACCGTGAAAGGAATCGATATACGCAGGAGGCTGTGGAAGCCGTCGACCAGTTCCGTTCCGACCAGGGATGGCGCACCACTGTTCCCGGGTTTGTTGATGCCGAGACCGTAGCGGCCTTGTGGAGCAAGCTCGAGGAAGCAGGGAAGGCCGACGCCATGCGCGAGCGCCTGCTGGAGATTCAGCGAATCCGACGCTAACGGCCTGATCCTGTTCCCCATTTCGTCAGAGCTTCGCAAGATGTCGAGGGACATCGTGTCGGGGTGGCCGTCCCTGGCCACCCGCGTCAAAGACGCGGCTGACGATCAGTCTTGAAGGTCGCTGTAGCTGGGGTAGCCGGGAAGGGAAGTCGCGCGTTTGACTCCGCGCAAGATGGCTTCGGCGAGAGCTTCCGCCGCGAGCGCACCGACGGTGCCGAGGTTGGCGTTGATGTCGGAGGTTCCCGTCGACAGGGCGAATACGGTGTCGCCGTCGCCCGGTGTGTGCGCGGGATAGATCGTTCGTGCCAGTGCGTCCTGGGCCATTTGCGCGACCTTGGTCATCTCGGTCTTGGTGAACCTGGCGTTTGTTGCGACGATGCCGAGGGTCGTGTTGTTCCCTTCCCGGGCCCGGGCTCGCCGGCCGGAACGGATGACCTTTCTCATGTCCGCGAAGCTGCCGCCGTCCTCGTTCCTTGCGCCGGCAACGATTTGTCCGGTGCGAGGATCGACGACATCTCCGGCGCAGTTGACCGCAGCCATCGCGCCTACGACAAGGCCGTCGACTTCGATGCTGGAGGTTCCAAGTCCGCCTTTCATTGCCCGAGCCATCCCCATCATCTTTCCGACGGTCGCTCCCCGGCCCGCACCCACGCTTCCTTCGGCGACCCGCCCGTTGTCGGCCGCCTCGCAAGCCGCGTATCCCGCCACCGAGTCGGGAAATATCCGGGGGTCTCCGATCCCAAGATCGTAAAGAATTGCGGCCGGCACGATCGGCACGTGGATCTCGCCTACCGCGTAACCGATGTCCCGTTCGGCGAGATAACGAACGACGCCGGTGGCCGCGTCCAGGCCGAACGCGCTGCCGCCCGCGAGCAGGATGGCGTGGACTTCCTGTACGGTGTTGACCGGATCCAAAAGGTCTGTTTCACGCGTGCCCGGCGCTGAACCCCGTACATCCACTCCGGCAATCGCGCCCGACCCGGTCAGAACAACGGTGCAGCCGGTCGGCCGATCCGCGTGCGTGAAGTGCCCGACCTGGATCCCCTCGACGTCGGTGATGCCGCTCCGGTCAGGGTTGTCTTGAGGCGTCTGAACCATCAGATACGCGGCTCCTCCCAGCAAAGACTTTCCGAACACTCGTCGATCCATCAGTTGTTTGCGCCCAGTTTTCGGAGCAGTTCCGCGGCTTCCTGCATTTTGGGGGAAGGCCCACCCCGACCCCTGCCTCCTCCGCGAGTCATGGATAACGGGGTTCGTCCGGACTGGTTCTCCACGTTCAGGTCGGCGCCTCTGTCGGCGAGCAACTGAATGAGGTCGCTGAATCCGCTGGTCGCCGCCCCGTGCAGGGCGGTGTCGCCGGCCTGGTTGGTATCGTTCAGGTCCGCGCCCGCCGCGAGCAACAGAGTGACGGCTTCCACGACCCGGTTCTCGGGGCGGGGGAACGGGAGATATCCGCCGTCCGCCTCGGGGGCTTTGAACACATCCACCGGACGAACCTGGCGCTCGACCCGGATTCCCGCCGTCACCATCATCGGTGTCGTCCCATCCAGAATGGCGGCCGCCGGATCGGCACCGCCGGCGGTCAGTGCCCGCATGATTTCGACTTCGAGATAGTTGGCCGCCACGAACAGAGGCGTCCCCCCGGCCATCTTGCCGGACAGAGCCCAGTCCAGATCACCGTGTCGACGGATCGGAGAGCCTTTCGTCATCGGCAGATTCGGATCCCCACCGTGGTCCAGGAGCGTGTTCACCACCTGAAGGTTTCCGCTCAATGCGGCGGCATGCAACGAGGTGAATCCTCCGCCGGCGGCGTTGGGGTCCGCGCCTGCTTCCAGCAGTAATCGGACGACCCGTTCGTGGCCGCCGAACGCTGCCACGACCAGCGCCGAGTGGCCGTCGGCGGATGCGGAGTTCACGTCCGCTCCCGCCTCCAGAAGCAGACGGGCGGAATCCGGATCTCCCACCCTCGCGGCAAATAACAATGCCCGGCTCCCGCCCACGTCCAGCGGGTCCCCAATCGCCTCCGATGTCTGTACGCCCTCTCGGGTCCCCCGGTCCAGCATGACGATGCGACTCCGCGTGTTCGTTCGGGCAGCGACGTCGGCGCCGTATCGGAGTAGCACCTCGACCACGTCGGCATGTTGCTGCGATACCGCCCACATGAGGGCCGTCTGCCCACGCGTTCGCTCATTCCGGTTGACGTCGGCGCCGAATTCCAACAGCGCGCGCACCGTTTCGATACGGCCCGTGCGCGCGGCCTGCATCAGGGGTGTCACTCCGGCCTCGCTCGCGGCGTCGGGGTCGGCCCCGGCTTCGAGCAATGTGCCCGCCACGTCGGCGTTCCCGTTCGCCGCTGCCAGTGCGAGCGGAGTGATTCCAAGGTCGGTGGCCGCGTTGACGTTGGCGCTCGAGTCGATCAGCAGCCCGACGGTGTCCGCATCATCCCGGTAGACCGCCCAGTGCAACGCGGTCGCTCCATCGCCTTCGGATGCATTCACGTCTACCTGTTGTTCGAGCAGGGTTCGAACGGCGGGCCTGTCGCTCCGCTTGACCGCTTCCACCAGTTGAATCTGGCCGGCAGCGGGGAGGTTGGGGGCCAGCAGGAGGAGAAGTAAGAGAAAGAGGGAGAAGAGGACTCTTGCGCTTTGTTGCGGGAAGAGGGGACAGACACGTCTGTCCACACGTGACATCATAGCTTACCTCTGGAGACTAGGTTTTGGGGACACAGGTGTCAGTCCCCCTGCGTCCCGCACTTCCGGGTCAATCAATGTTGAGCGGACCCGTACTGTCGCCGATCTCCTCAACGGGCGCACCGAGTTTGTCCAGCAGGGTCATGTGCAGGTTCGCCATCGGAGTCTCGTCGGCAAATCGGATATGACGCCCTGGCTTGAGCCGCCCTGCCCCACCCCCGGCTATCAGGAGCGGCAGTTTCTTCTGAGAATGGGCATTGCCGTCGCTCATGCCGGCCCCATAGATGATTGCGACTTGATCCAGGAGGGATCCGTCGCCGTCCGGCGTCGCTGCCAGCCTGTCCAGGTAATACTTGAACAGCGTGACGTGAAACTCGTTGATCCTGGCGCATCGCTCCATCCGTTCCGGATCGTTTCGATGGTGCGATATCGGGTGGTGGGCGTCTGGAACTCCGATTTCCGGGTAGGAGCGGCCGCTCAATTCACGACCGTACATGAACGTCGCGACGCGCGTCACATCCCCCTGGTAGCCCAGCACCTGTACGTCGAACATCAACTTCGCGTGCTCTTCAAACGTCGCCGGGATTCCGGACGGTCGGCTTACCGCCGGGAGTTCCACGTTGTATGCGGCAGCCTTCTGGATGCGCACTTCGACGTCACGAATGTTCTCCAGGTATCCCTCGAGCTTGGAGCGATCGGCCGGTCCGACCTCCAGTTTCAGGCTGGCAACTTCACCGAGCAGCGAATCCAGAATGCTGCCCTTTTCCTCGAGGCGGGCACGCCTGGCGACCGGGTCGGTGGTGTCATCGCCGAACAGCCTTTCAAAGGCGGCCGCCGGGTCTGTCTCCATTGGCAATGGCTCGGTTGGACCCGCCCAGGAGATTGTTCCCGTATAGATGCAGCTTCCGTAATCACAGACGGTTCCGAACTCCACCGACTCCAACGCAAGTTCGAGCGACGGCAGTGCGGTGTCCTGGCCCAATACTCTCGCCGCGATCTGGTCCATCGACGTGCCGGCCCGGAGCTTGCGGTAGGGGAACACATCCGTGAGGAACTTGGTACTGGCTTTCGCGTGGGAAAAGTCGGAAGTACCCGGCGGCGGCGGCGGGGTGCTTTCCAACTCGCTCAACACCAGCAGGTGATCCCGAAACGGCTCCAGCGGCTTCAGTATGCGTGTGAACTCGAACGCCTTCCCGTCGGTCTCCGGGAACCACTGTTGGACCGTAACCCCATTCGGTACGTATACCGCACCGAAGCGCATCACCGGTGCCGCTGGCGTCTGGCCCAGAGCCGTCGCCGCCGGAACCATGGCATCCAGCAGCGGCAAGGCCACCGCGGCTCCCAGGCCGCGTAGCAGCGTACGGCGGGAAATAGCCTTCTTCGTGATAATCATGATGCTGTTCTCCTCATCTCGAATGGGGTGCTCTCGACGATTCCCAGAATGATGGATGACCACCGGTAATCGGCATCGGCGGCCCCACGCACAATTTTGCGGATGGCCGGGTGGTCGTAGTATTCGATCGTGCGGCCCAGGGCGTATGTCAGGAGCTTCTCAGTGAAAGTCTTGACGAAATCCTCGCGATGGGTCAACAAGAACTTCCGCAACCCCTCGATGCCCTCAATCTGGGAGCCATCGGCGAAAACACCGGTCGCATCGACCGGAATTCCGTCTCTTTCGGTGCGCCACCGACCGACCGCATCGAAATTCTCAAGTGCGAACCCGACCGGGTCTATTCTAACGTGACAGACCGCACACGCCGGGTTTGAACGGTGAAGCGCCATCTGCTCTTTCATCGACCGGAGCTGGCCATCCTCACGCTTCGGCTCGAGTGCCGGCACCGATGGTGGCGGTGGCGGTGGGGGCATGCCCAGTATGTTTTCGAGCAGCCAAACCCCTCGAACTACCGGCGACGTGCGGTCGGGATAAGACGTCACCATAAGGATGCTTCCCTGGCCCAGAAGACCGCCACGCTCCGTCCCGTCCAAGGTCACCCGCCGAAACCGTTCCCCGTAAACTCCCGGAATCTCGTAGTGCCGCGCCAGCCGTTCGTTGACGAACGTGTAGTCCGCGCTGAGCATCTCGACGACGCTCCGATCCTCGCGCAACTGGCTGTCGAGGAACAGGGCCGTTTCCTCGAGAAAGGCATGGCGCAGGTTTTCGTCGAAAAGGTCAAAGCGGGAAGGGTCCGGCTGCCATGCATGGACTCTCCGGACGGTCAGCCACTGGCCGGCGAAATTGTCCACCAGTGCTCTCGACCGGGGGTCGTCCAGCATACGACGGACCTGGCGCTCGAGGATGCCCGGGTCCCTGAGCTCACCACGAACGGCCACGTCCAGGAGCTCTTCATCGGGAATGCTGCTCCAGAGGAAGAACGCCAGGCGGGACGCCAGTTCGACCTGGTTGACCTGGTAGACCGTGCCCGTTGCCACATCGGGCGGATCGCGTTCGATGCGGTACAGAAAGTTGAAGCTTACCAGGAGCCTTTCGATCGCCTTCTGTATTCCAGACTCGAAGTTCATCTTCCTCCGCCCGGTCTGGTAAAAGCCGAGCAGGGTTTCGACTTCTTCCCCGGTGACCGGCCGGCGATATGCACGACGGGCGAGTCGGGAGAGAATCGTTCTTGCACAGGGGTCTTCTTCTTCGACGCTCGTGGGCCGGCACACAAACACCGCCCGTCGGCTCGGAGTGTCCCCCGGCCCCCCGGAGAGATACGGCCCGCCGACGTCGACGCTCGACACCGCGGCGTTGTCGTCATACAGCTCATCGAAGTGGCGGCCGAAAGTCCTCATCCCGTAGCGCGGCTGAAGAAACCCTTCATCTTCCCATGGGGTGTCGACGAACGAAACTCCGAGGGTTCGCGTACCAGCCTCAACCGAAACACGGGCATCCAGGCCCGCGTCGGCCTCATGCATGTACTGTTCCCATTCCAGATCCCCGACGATTTCTCCCGTCCACGTCAACGGTCCGGCCAGACCCGGCGCCTCGCCGCCCACCGTGAATCGGCGAACGCGTTTGCCGTCGATACGGATGTCGATCTGCTGCGGGGAGCCCATTCCCATGATGTAATCGTAAGCCTGACGACGCAGGCGCACCCGGACGACGTATTCGCCATCCAGCGGAAAGTGATGGCGGATCGCCACGCCGCCACGAGACCCGAATGGCAGGTCTTCACTGACCCGGACGTCTTGATCCAGAACCTCGGAAACCGGGTATTGTTTGAAGCTGGGAACAGTGCCCATCGTTGGGTCACCCACAGCGAGCCGGCTGACCTTGCGGGCCGCGGACATGTAGCGTTCCAGGTGCGTCGGGGAGAGCTGGAGGTTCGCCGCAATGTTGTCAAAGCCCGCTTCAGCCTCGTCGGGCAGCAGTAGCGAGTTCCCGTCGACCTCGAGTGCGAGCAGATCCCGGACTGCGTTGGCGTATTCGGTTTGATTCAAGCGGTGGACACCGATCCGTCCCGGGTCGGGGTTGGAGGCGGCCCGACGATCCAGTGCGGTTTCCAACCATGCCACGAACTCGGTGGACGCTGCCTCATCGGGCCTCGGCATCCCCGAAGGCGGCATTTGACCCGTGTCAACCTTGTGAAGAACTTTTTCCCACAACTCGGCGTTTGAACCCACCTGCTCGACGTCGATTCCGTCCAGTGCGAGCCCGGCTGTCAGGAGTTCCTGGTTGTGGCACATGACACACTCGGCGTCGATGAATTCCCGTTGCGGCAAAACGGTCTGCTCGACGCCGTTCGAGCCCAATTCGAGGGGTGTTCGGGGGCTGGGTTCCGTGATCATCGTACCTCTGTAGCCGACCACGAGTGGAAGAAACAGAACCGACAGCCGAAGAACTCTTGTCACCTTATGCATCTGAAACCTTATGCAGTGTGGGCCCGATCAGCCGATTGCCGAGCTGTTGGATATGCCCAAAAGTAAGCCGATAGGAGCGAGTATACGAATCCGATCTATATGAGTCAATTGAACTTTGCCTGGGAGCGCAGGTCTCCAGGTAGTCGAAAAAGGTGTCAGAGAAAGTTGGGGTTGTCCTACCGAAAGTCTCAGGCCGGCGTTCCTCGAATCCTTCAAAAAATCGCATCGGCCCTAAAAGATGTTTCTCACTGCCCTATAATGATGGTAAATAGTTGAAAGTAATTATAGAAGAGGCAGGAGAGGTTTGCTTCTATGAAGGTTGTACACGTTTGTGTCAGTTTGTTGATCCCAGCGGGGATGATGTTCCTTCCCGTCGAAGTCTTGGGTCAGGACAGCGTCGAAACAGGGTTGGTGGAATCCCGTCAGGCGCTCGTCGATCAGTACTGCGTCCTCTGTCACGACGACGGTGAGGAATCCGGTGGCTTCGCCTGGAGCTCGATAGATCTGGCGCATCCCGAACTGAACGCTGCGCTTGCCGAAAGGATGATTCGGAAAGTACGTTCCGGCTTGATGCCGCCGGCTGGGGCGCCGCGACCCGATGTCCGAACCATGAGGTCGTTTGCCGCGGGTCTGGAAGCGCAGGTCGATCAGGCGACCGTGACCGAGACGTATGTGAGGTCGCCGGAACTGCACCGGATGAACCGGACGGAATACCAGAATGCAGTGCGCGATCTTCTCGGTATTCACGTGGATGTCAGCGCCCTTCTGCCTCCCGATGCCCGTACTTCGTCCGGCGTCGCCGGCGGTGGCTTTGACAACATGTCCGAAGCGCTCACGATCACCCCGACGCTGATGGGCGCTTACGTCCGTGCGGCCGACAAGATCAGTCGGGACGCATTCGGTGATCCGAATGCCGATGCGGGGATGCAGACGTATAAGGTTTCCAGGCTGCAGAACCAGATGCGGCACGTGGCCGGCACCCCGGTCGGTACGAGGGGCGGGGTTTCCGTGCTTCACACTTTCCCCGCCGACGGGGAGTACATCTTCGAGGCGACCCCTTTTTACTATTACACCGAGTTGGTGATCGGATCGTCGCTACCCACCGAGATGCAGGGGCAGCAACTGGAAATTTCCGTAGACGGCGAACCGCTCGCGGTCCTGACGATCGACCCGGACGTCAAAGAAAGCGCGGCCGACTACAGCACGCCTCCGGTCTTTGTCAAAGCAGGTCAGCGGCGGCTTTCAGCTGCTTTTATCTCGAAGTTCGACGGGCCGGTTCAGGATCACAATCGTCTTGTTGAATACACGATCATGGACACGACCATCTCGACGATACCCGAGATGACGGATTTGCCGCACCTTCAGGCACTGGCGGTGACGGGTCCATTCAATCCGGACGGAGTCTCGGACAACCCGGTACGTGCAAGGGTGTTTACCTGCCGTCCCGAAACGTCCGCGGAGAATGTTGGATGCGCCACCCGGATCATTTCGAGGTTGGCCGGCCAGGCGTTCCGGCGACCGGCGACCGATGAAGATCTCGAGAGCCTGATGGAATTTTACCGGCGCGGTGAAGAGGATCGTGGATTCGACGAAGGAGTTCGCGCCGCTGTTCAGGTCATCCTGGCCAAGCCGGAATTCATTTTTCGTTTTGAGAAGAAACCCGCCGATGCGGAGCCGGGACAATCCTACCGGATTTCAGATCTCGAATTGGCGTCACGGCTCGCCTACTTTCTGTGGAGCACGATTCCGGACGAAGAACTCGTCGAGACTGCCAACCAGGGGAGACTGTCCGACCCCGCCATGCTCGAACAGCAAGTGAAGCGAATGCTCGGCGATCGCCGGGCGGAAGCCCTGGCCACCAACTTTGCCAGCCAATGGTTGCGTTTGACGGGATTGCAGGACAAGGCCCCCGAGTCGTTGCTCTACCCCGATTTCACGAGGCAGTTAGCGGGTTCGATGCGGCGTGAAATCGAGCTTCTGTTTGGTGACATCGTCAGCGAGAACCGTAACGTTCTCGATCTGTTGACGGCGGACGACACGTTCCTCGATGAGACGCTTGCCCGGCACTATGGTGTGAAAGAGGTGATTGGGACCGGATTTAGGCGGGTGAAACTGACGGATCCGGCGAGGTTCGGGCTGCTGGGTAAGGCCGGGATCCTGACATTGACCTCCTTCGCAAACCGAACTTCTCCCGTGGCGCGCGGCAAGTACGTGCTGGAAGTTCTTATGGGTTCGTCGCCACCCCTTCCGCCGCCATCGGTACCTCCCCTGGAGGAACAGGTGGATAACCAGAAGATCCTCACGGTCCGTCAGCGGATGGAACTGCACCGGTCGAACCCGGCGTGTGCGTCGTGCCACAAGATCGTGGATCCCATTGGAATGTCGCTGGAGAATTTCGATGCGATAGGTGTGTGGCGCGCCAGAGACGGTGGAATCACGATCGATCCCTCCGGCGAGATGTATGACGGATTCAAGCTGGATGGACCTGCCGGCCTTCGGGCCGCAGTCTTGAATCGATCGGACGCCTTCCTGGGTACCTTTACAGAGAATTTGCTGACGTACGGTCTCGGGCGGGTCCTGGATTACCGGGACATGCCTGTCGTACGAACGATTGCGAGAGAGGCGGCCCAGGACGATAATCGTTTTTCAGGGTTCATCATGGGCATCGTCCGGAGTGCCCCGTTCCAGATGCGAAGTGTCGGCTCGATCGTAGACGACCAAAATTGATCTCTTAAGAGGAGAGCCAGAATAAAATGTTTCTTACGAAGAAAAATATATCCCGACGCACGGTGCTTCGTGGCCTGGGATCCGCAGTCGCGCTGCCATTTCTCGAAGCGATGGTGCCGGCCCAGACGCCACTCGGTGACACCGCGGCCACGCCGAAGAGCCGGTTTGCCGCGATTGAAGTGGTGCACGGTTGTGCGGGCAGCACCCCGCATGGAAACGATATTGGTCTATGGAGACCGATTAAGGAAGGCGCCGATTTTGAGTTCGGCAGGATCGTGGAACCTCTGGAACCGTTTCGAGATCACGTCACCATCGTCTCCAACACCGATTGCGCCGGCGCCGATTCCATGGTTACCGAGGAAGTCGGTGCGGACCACTTCCGCAACGCGGCGGTCTTCCTGACGGCAGCTCATCCGAAGCAGACGGTGGGTGCGGATGTCTACTGCGGCACGTCGATCGATCAGATCTACGCGAGTAAGCACGGGCAGGACACACCCCTGCCATCGATTCAGTTGTGCACCGAGGTGATGGATGCTTCCGGATCATGCGCCTACAAGTACAGCTGCGTCTACATGGACACTGTCAGCTGGTCTTCGCCGACGACCCCGCTTCCGATGGTCTACAACCCCCGCGCCGCTTTCGAAGAGATTTTTGGCCTCGGTGGTTCGGCCGAGGAACGTGTGAAACGTCAGCAGATGAATCGAAGCATACTGGACAGCATCAATCACGACGTCGCCCGCCTCAAGAAGGACCTCGACGTCCGAGACAACAGTCGGCTTGATGATTATCTCGACAGCGTGCGGGAGATCGAGCGGCGGATACAGGCGATCGAGGCGCACAACTCGAGTGGGGCCGAAAGGGAAGCCCCGGAGGCCCCGGTTGGCGTGCCCGATTCCTGGGATGAGTGGGTAAAGCTCATGATGGATCTGAAGGTGGCCGCCTTCTCCGCAAACGTGACGCGCGTGTCGGCTTTGAAGCTGGGCCGCGACGTTTCCGACCGTGTGTTCCCGGAAAGTGGAGTAGACACACCGTTCCATTCCGCTTCGCATCACGGCGAAACGGATGACGGAATCGAGAAATACGCCGAGATCAACCGCTACCACATCAGTCTGGTGGCATACTTCCTGGAGCGGCTGAAGAACACGCCCGATGGCGACGGCAACCTGCTGGATCATTCTCTCGTGCTTTACGGCAGTGCTATGGGTGACTCGCACGTGCATGCCCACAAGATGGTTCCTACACTGCTGGCGGGCCATGCAAGTGGCAGCGTGCAAGGCAACCTACATGTTAAGGAAGAGTCCGGCACCCCTCAGGCGAACCTCTTGCTGACGATCATGCACAAACTTGGCGTCGACATAACGGAAGTCGGAGACAGCACCGGCACTGTTTCGATCTAAACGGGGAGCGAACTAATGATGAGCATGAGAACAATCGAGAGCCGATTTGGATACATTCTGGTCGGCTTGTTACTGGTGACTACCGTGGCGTGGAGCGCCCCGGCTGACGCGCGACTCTCATTGGCCGCGATGGAAGGGGACATCGAGACGGTTCGTGCGCTGATCGACCAGGGTGTCGACGTCAACGCCCCCCAGGGCGACGGAACCAGCGCCCTTCATTGGGCCGCGTCACGAAATGATCTGGCAATGACGGAGTTGCTGCTTGAAGCGGGAGCCGACGTCAGCGCCCGGACCCGGTTGGGTGAAATGACGCCGTTGTTCATGGCGGCCAGGAGTGGAAACGCGTCGATTATCGAGGCGTTGGCGGAGGCCAACGCAGATGCCACGTCGGCTTCGACGATTGGGACGACCGCGCTGATGTTGGCCGCCGGTTCCGGCAGCGCCGACGCCGTTCGGGCCTTATTGAATGCCGGTGCTTCGGTTAACGCGAAGGACACCAATCAGGGACAGACGGCGCTGATGTTCGCCGCAGCCAGTGGTCGCGCAGATGTCATTCGAGTGTTGGCTGAGAACGGCGCGGACCTCGACGCGGCATCGATCGTGCCAACCCGGCGCAAGCCGGTCAGTCGCGCTGACGGCAATACGGCCGCGCCAAGGCGAGGCCGGGGCGGGCCCCCGAAGCCTCTGGCCCTGGGTGGACTGACCGCGATGCATTTCGCCGCTAGAGAAGGGCACCTGGATGTCGTCCGTTCATTGGTCGAATCCGGCGCTGATCTGAACGTCCGAACGGCCTCAGACGCCATGAGCACGTTAACTCTCGCCATCGTTAACGGCCGTTTGGAAATGGCGAAATACCTGATCGAACAAGGTGCCGATCCGAATCAGTCCAGCACCGAAGGCGCCACGGCCCTGTTTGCGACCGTGGACATCAGGTGGGCGCCCAGGGGATGGTATCCGTCGCCAAAACTCGACAATGAGGAAGTTGATTATCTCGATCTGATGAAGATGCTCGTGGATCATGGTGCCGAGATCGATGCGAGGATGAAAGGACGCATGTGGATGAGGATCGTCGGCCCAGGCGGTGGAACGGCGTATGACGGCGACACCGCGTTCCTGCGGGCTGCCGAGGCGAACGATGTGGAAGCCATGCGTTTCTTGCTTTCTCACGGTGCCAATCCTTCAATCACGACGTCGATGGGTGTGAACGCGCTCTTGCTCGCTTCAGGCTGGGGCGACCAGCCGTCCCAGGGGCGTCACGTGGCTCCCGAAGCGCGGCTGGCCGCGGTCCGATTCCTCGTAGAGGAAGCGGGGCTGGACGTGAAATCGACAGACAAAGATGGATTTACGCCGCTCCACGGCGCTGCCCTGGTTGGTGACAAGGATGTGATCACGTACTTTGTGGCCCGGGGTGGTGACGTGGCGACGCGAGCCAACGTATCTGCCAGTGCCTACTCTCTGAACGGGAATGCGGCGAAGCCGGGAACAGGAGAAACGGTGGCCGATATTGCGAACGGTCCACTGGAAAAGACGTTGGTGTTCCCGGAAGTCATTGATCTTCTGGTCAGCCTGGGGTCGGACTTCTCAGACAACTGTCGGGCAGCCCTGTGCATCAACAAACCGAGGCCCTGAGGATTACGACCTAACAAGCGACTCCAGACACGATTGCTCGACTCTGGCTCTAAACCCAAGTCGTCTAGCTCGATCTGTGTGTGGGTAGATCCTTCATCCAAACCCGGCCCAGCATCAATGCCAGAGCAGCCAGGATGCCGATCGCGTAAGGCGTCAGCACCCCGATTCCGGCTCCGTCCGTCGCCAGGTATACCGCGATCGTCGTCAGGACTGAACCTGCGATCGTCCAGATCGCGGAGCGAGCCCGGGGTACCCGCGAATACAGGCCCGCGATCGTTGGAACGAACAGGGCCACCGCCATCAGCCCATAGAAGATCTCCAGCGCGGAAATTATTGACGGCAACCGGACCGCGAGCAGAATCGCGAAGCTTGCGCCGGCTATCGCCGCAATCCGGCTGACCTGCAACAGCCGTTTTTCATCCGCGCCCGGATTGAGGAAATTCTTGTACAGATCGATGCTGAGCGAACTCGACAGCATCAGTAATATGGCATCGCACGTACTGATTTCAGCCGACAGGATGGCGGCAAGCGCCAGCAAGCCCACCGATCCGGGCAGCAGTTCCACAAGCACGGTCCCCATCGCGTGGTCGGGGTTGGCCAGGTCCGGAAAATTCGCGTAGGCGATCATTCCGATGATCGCGGGCACGAACGCGAACAGCAGGAGACAGATCGCATTCAGGTTGATCCCCACACGGACGGCTCGTTCGTCACGCCCACCGTAGAGCTTCTGAATCAAGCCGGGCGAGACGATGAAGGCCGGCACGAGGATGACCAGGTATCGAAGCGCCCCGGAAAATCCCAGGCCGGTCACGCTCATGTACCCGGGTTCACGTGAGGCGGAGGCCGCTTCGGCCACCGCGCTCCACCCCCCGCTCGCGTGCAGCGCGAAGGGAATCGCGAGAAGAAATCCAGCCACCATGATCACCAACTGAACGGCGTTGACTCGTGCCGCGGCCCAGAGTCCGCCTGCTGAAAAATAGGCCATCACGATCACGCCGCCCGCCACCGCGCTTTGCCACCTTGGAAGGCCGGCAACGATCTCCAGGATCGTCGCGATAGCAATCAACTGGCCGGCAAGAATAGCCAGCGTGCCAAGCCAGAGCAGCCCGGCGATGGTGCCACGTACCGTCCGATTGTAGCGATGGTCCAGGTAATCACCCATCGTCTGGAAATCGTACCGCTTGGCCAGCCTCCATATCTTTGGCCCGACCAGGTTCGCCAGAAGAAGGGATCCGATTCCCGCCGAGCCAACCCACCACCAGGCCGACATGCCCAGTTCGAATCCGATGCTCGCCGCTCCGACGGTCGTGCCCGCCCCGAGGTTTGCAGCCAGAAACGTCGTGAACATGAGGCCCGGTCCCAGAGTGCGGCCCGCGACCAGAAAGTCCGATGCGCCACGCACGCGTCGCGACACGAACAGGCCCAGCGCGATGATCCCAATGGAATAGAAAGCAAGGACGGCGAGTTGAAGGTTCATGTTTGGGGAAGTGGTCAGTGATCAGTGGTCAGTGGTCAGCCGCCGGAGTCCGGACTCGGAGTTGGTCCATGCCGCATCCACTCGACAATTTTTACCAATAAAAAGGGGCGGCCTGGCGCCGCCCCCGTTGGTTCGTCAGTTCAGCCTATTTTTTACGGTGCCGGTGGCCGATACGCCTGGTGACAACTGCGGCAGTTTCGCTGGGCCAGCTCGAGCAGGTTCAGAGCGTAGGCTATATCGTTGAGCTTCATCTTGGCCTGTGCATCGACCATGTGGTCTTTGGATTCCTTGGCCCACCCCGTGGCGTCCTCTTTACCCTGTCCCTCCCAGTGGGTTTCCATCTTGGCGAACGACTCGGCGAGTATGTCGATGGCTTCGGTCGCGTTGGCCATGTTCATGTCGGTATAGGCGTTGTTGAAACCGCGAATGCTTTGCCGGACGTCTTGCATCCACTGCTGGTATTCCTCGCCCTGGGGGGCTTTCTGTGCGTACACGATTCCGACCGCCAGGACCATTGCGATCAGTATCAGGACTGTGCGCTTCATAAGAACTCCTTGCTTGCTGAAATAATTTATTAGCACTTAGACTGGACCCGCGGTGAAACTTAATATGCAGAAAAACATATCCCTCGCTCCGTATACATCCCTTGGCATCGGCGGGCCGACGCCTTATTTTACCGAGGCTCGGTCCGAAAATACAGTTCTAGATGCCGTCGAGTTTTCGCGGGTACACGAACTGCCCTTATGCGTTCTTGGTGGCGGGTCGAACATTTTGATTTCCGATTCCGGTTTTTCGGGACTGGTTCTTCAGGTTGCGATTCCCGGGATCTCGATCGGCCAGGGCGGAGACTCCCCTATCGTGAGTGTCGGTGCGGGCGTTCGGTGGGACCCCCTGGTGGCCGACTGTGTCGACCGTGGCCTGGCCGGAATCGAATGTTTGAGCGGCATCCCCGGCTGGGTCGGTGGCACGCCTGTGGGGAATGTCGGTGCTTACGGCCAGGAGGTGTCGGCGGTAATTTCGAGCGTCCGGGCCTACGACAGTCAGAATGGCAACATCATCGACATGTCGAACGCTCAGTGTCGCTTCGCCTACCGTAGCAGTGTTTTTAACACCACTGCCCGAAACCGCTACATTGTTCTCAAGGTCGAATACGTTTTAGAGAAGGGAGGGGCCGCCTGTGTAAAATATCCCGACCTCGATCGGTTTTTCCGAGGTCGCACGCCGACTCTGTCTGAAGTCCGCGTCGCCGTTCTGAAAATTCGCGCCGCCAAGGCGATGCTCCTGGTCGAGGGCGATGCGGACTGTCGTAGCGCGGGATCCTTCTTCAAGAACCCTGTCGTGACCGAGGCTACGCTCGCCTCGATTGAAGCTGTGGGTGCCGACCGTGGCGTGCTCGGTCCGGGCCGGCGCCTGCCTCGATTCCCGGCATCGGCCGGACGGGTGAAAGCGTCCGCTGCGTGGTTGATCGAACAAGCGGGATTTCCGAAAGGCTGTTCGCGTGGCAACGTTGGTTTGTCACGGAAACATGCATTGGCTCTCGTCAATCGGGGCGGTGCGAGCGCCGATGAGGTTCTGGCATTTGCCGGAGAGATCCAGGAAGCTGTGGAGTCCACCTTCGGAGTCCGGCTCGCGGCCGAGCCTGCATTCGTGGGGTTTTCCGAAGAGGTCCGACGCCGTTTCGGAGCCGTAGGCCCGAACAGTCCCTGAAGTGCTTGCCCGTTTTCGTGGCTCGTCTGATGTGACTGTCGGGTTTTACGTCTGGTACATGGACTGGATCATCATTCTAATTGTTTTTCGCGGCAGCCGGTCGGGGCCTTCCTGCCGCAGGCTCCGGGGGAAGTAAGCTTATGACCAATTTACTCTGCGTCTTTGCACTCTTTTTGTTTCAGGACGATGAAAGAGTCTATGAAATCGCCAAAGAGGAAGTCGAGATTGCCGTTCAGCAGTTTGTGAACCCGGACTCCTCGATTGCCCTGCCACCGAAGGCCCACTGGGAGGCGGCGATGCTGGCCGGTGACATGGTTCTCGATTTCGAGCCCACTCGTTTCATCGAGGGCCGCTACCTGTTCTTCTCCGGCATGAACCTGCTTCATGAAGGTGACATCGAGACGGCCATGTCGGACTTCAGCCGATCGATTCAGATGGACCCGAATGAAGCGGCGTTGTCGCGATACGGCCTGGCGCTGGCATATTCGTACCGGCAGGAACTGGGAAAAGCCGAGGAGGAGTTCGAGGCCGCCGGGAAGCTCTGGCCGCACTGGGCCCGTCCCTACGCGGCTCTGGCGGCCCTGTACATGGACGACAACCGGCTTTCCGAGGCCGAAACCGCCATCCGGGAAAGCCTGGCGCGGACCGAGGCTGAAGCCGCCAAGGGACGGCAACACCTTCTCCTGGCTCAGACACTCAGGTCTCGGGACAAGACGGATGAAGTGGAGGCGTCGTTGCGGTTGGCGATAGCCGCAACACCTGATGATTTACTGCTTTATGAGTATCTGGGCCTTTTTCTGTTCCAGCAGCGGGACAGGGACGGCGCGGTGGCCACGTGGGGGGAGGGGCTGTCACTTTCACCCTCCTATGGTCCTATCCGACGATACGTGGCGTGGGCCGAGCAAGGTGTCCGCGTCGATGGTTCCAGCCCCTTCCGGCCGGGCCCCTCAGCGCTTCGAATGACCGATCCATTTCTGGTCGGCGGGACGCGATTCCGAGCCTACGAGTTGTCCGGTGAGAACGGTCAGAATCTGCGAATCCGAATCGATTCCCCGGACTTCACACCGGTCGCGCTCCTGGTTTCCGCCGATGGACTCCTGGCCGATGTTCCAGACATCCGGAGTTCGTATTTCTCAGAGATCCACCACACCTTTCTCAACGAGGGATCCTACTTCCTGATAGTGACCTCCGCGCGACCCGGTCCGGTGGGTCGATTCGAGATTCGGATGGTCGACCGAAGCCCGGTCCGCTAAGGGTTCGCTCAAGAATAACTTCGCAGAATTAGCGCCCAGATTTGCGTCAGATTCGGTTGCGACCGATTGAGCAGACCGGAGGAATAGCCTGCTATTTCGAGGATCTGTGATTGAGGAGCGACCGAAGATGACGCGACGGTCCCGCGAAGATGGCGTGAAGATGGGATGCCAAAATGTGAAGTTATTCTTGAGTGGGCCCTAAGTCGCGAAAGCACCCGGGTCTCCGGGGGAAACCCGCCTCCCAAACGGTCAATGAAACATTGAAATATCAGGGGCGTGTGTGTATATTTCACGCTGAGCCAAGCCATATCTATTACTGTCTTTATCTTTTGTCATCGCGAGGGAGGAAACCAAGAATCATGAACAAATTATCCTTCGTTCTCCTGAGCGTTCTTGTCATCGCTCTGTTCGTCATTGCCACGACGGACGAGATGAGCGCCCAACAGCAGCGCCAAGGGGGACAGCAACAGGGACAACAGGCGGCAGCCCAGCAACAGAACACGCCGCAGCGCATTGCAAACCGCTATGCGTCGGGCTCCAACCCGTCCGGGATCGGGACGGCGGGACTGCCGAAGGTGGCCGGGCCGCTGGGGATGATTATGGGTCCGACCGATGAGGTCCGTAACATCCGCGGCGAAGGTTTTCCGCAGGCGCCCGGGACCGACACCTACTACTCGACCGATGCGGTGGATCCGATCATGGATCCGATGGACTGGCCCGTCGATGAATTCCTGTCGAATCCGGACCGCGAGTTCGACTGGCGCGATCTGAAGAGCTGGCATTATGTGCCGGTCGTCAAGAGCGCCACGATTCTGGGAAAGCGCAGGATCAACGCGGGTGAATCGGTTAATTTCGAGGCCATCATTGAGGATCTGACGGGCACGGCAAGCCGGATGAGCATGCGGTATTTCGGTCCGCATGGTCGGCGCACCTCGATCGGCGCGAGCCTGACCCCGGTGTCTCCCGGCTCTCCGATCATGCGCGGCGCCCTCAAGACCGACGAGTGGGCCGAACCGGGTATTTACTACCTGACGTACGCATCGCCGGGTAACGCGTCGAGAAGCTCCAAAATTTACCACTCGGATCATCATCCCGGTCTTCGAGGCCTTGAGATCGAAATTCTGCCGAATTCGAATGTCGACGTGATCCCGCCTGTCGTTCACTGGGTGAAGGTGAACACGATCAACGCGGGGGACGACGAGGTCCGAACTCAGCCTGTGAGTCAGCCGCTTCCGGTGTTTGCAAAGGTGACCGATAACAAGTCGGGCGTGGGTTCGATCACGGTTCGCTTCAACACTCCGGAAGGCAAGTTCATCGAAGCCAAGCTGAACAAGGTGGTGGGCCAGGAAGACGTTTACGGCGCGATGCTGTCGATCCCCGAATGGTGGGGTGCCGGCGAGTACGAGCTTCTCTCTTTGTGGGCGACCGACAAAGCGGGCAAGACCGTGCACATGTTCCGTACCACGCATCCCCTGCTCGAGAACGCCATCATCAACCTGACGCAGGATGACGCGAAGCACGACACGCAGCCTCCCACGTTGTTCTCGGTCTGGGTCGACCAGACGGAGGCGCGACTGGGAGAGCCGGTGACCGTGAACGCGATCATCACCGACGACATGTCGGGTGTCGGGACGCTGGCCGTGAACTTCACGCCGGTACCCAGCTACATCAACCGGTCTCGAGTCCACCTGAAGCCGGTGACCCGACCCGACGTTATCCAGAAGGCCGGACTGGACGTGTCCCAGAACCTGTGGACAGGCCAGATTCAGACGGACGAATGGATGGAGCCCGGTGAGTGGAAAATCGACCGGATCATGGCTCGGGACAACGCCGATAATTATCTGGATCTGTTACCCGAGTACGTGCCCGAGATCGACACCATACGGGTCACGTTCACCGGCGGACATCAACTGCGAGAGCAGATGAAGAGAAATCGCGCCGGACAGGCCGCTGCCGATATGGGCGGAGGCATGGCGGCGGTCGGAGCCGGACAACAGACCGCTGCACAAGCGACGGCGGGCAAGATCCGCAGGGTGGATATGATACCGCCGCACCCGCCGCGAGGCGCATGTTTGAATTGTCACGAACCTTAGAAAGTAGTCATGAACCGTAGAAGGCAATCATTCGTTTTTTTAGGGAGGATTTATGAATAGACGAGATTTCGTGAAATCCCTCGGAATGGCAGGCGGCGCCATGGCACTGAACGGTGGCATGTCACCCGAAGCGTTGGCCCAGGAATCGAGCTTGAACTTGAAGACCAAGCACGTGATCTGGATCATCAACGGGAACGGGTCCCGGAAGGCCGAGTGGTATGAGAAGCAGGAACTGGCGCCGAACTATCAGCGGTTGGTTCGGGGCGGGTATGTTTACGAGGAAGACCACAACGAGACGGTATCCGACCACGGACATTCCTGGACGGAGCTGTTGACGGGAAACCGGCTGCAGAACGGGATTCCACTGTATCCGACACCGCCGCACTACGTGCGGAAGGCGCACGGCGACAAGGCGACCAATTATTGGTACGTCAACGGTGTGAGCTACTACCGCCAGTGGCGTTACAACCAGAAGTACTGGACGTCGCACCCGGACTTCGGCGAAGACACGCGGCCGGTCTCCTTGACCGCAACGCAGATCTACTGGCCCGACATGAAGCGGACGCCGACCGAGGTTGCTGCCGAAGAGTTTCCGGACATGGGTATTGCCCCGGCCGAGCGGAAGCAACTCGAAGAGTTCGTGGAAGCGACGTATGCGAAGAGGTACTGGGAGTTCAACCTGAAGAACCAGCCGATTCCACGCGATCCGTTCATCGGCGATGCGCTGGGGCTGGCGGCGATTCCGGACATCCTGCAGACCTTCAAGCCGAAGATGATTTTGTACCAACAGGTCGGGCATGACACGGGACACGGTAACGGTGGGTACCTGCGTCAGCAGACGGGCTATTTCGAGTATGAGAAGGTCCACAAGACGACCGACGAACAACTCGGAAAGCTGATCGACTTCATCGAGAACGATGAATACTTCCGCGACAACACGGCGATCGTGATCCGACCGGAGTTCGGTCGGGACGACGAGGTTAACATGTACGGAGCGGTGAACCACAGCACGGGGTATTACCAGTGCCACCGTTCGGCCTCGATCTTCTGGGGACCGGACTTCAAGCACGGGACTTCGAAGTTACTGGTGGACCGCAAGGACATGGTCCCGACGCTGACTGGAATGTTCGGCGTCAAGGCGCCGCACGCGATCGGTCAGATGAGAACGCATATGATGGCCGAGCATGTGGGTGAGATGCCCGAGTACAAGCCCTGGGTGACTGGATAATATTCAAGGCCAGAGACAAGCAGGAAAAGGGGCGGCATAAGCCGTCCCTTTTCTTATGGGAGTCAACGCAAAAACGCAAAGTCGCAAAGGACGCAATTGTTTTAGTTCGGAGTCTCTGTGTCCCAGAAATAACAACTTTGCGGTCTTGGCGTCTTTGCGATCTTGCGTTGAACTCCTCCTGTTCCCAACGTCCACCCTTCCCAATTGTGGCTATTTTGCCGGACCCGATGTTTCGCATTGGGCGGAAACCAGAGGGGGCGCTGACAATTTGTCAGGATTCCGGCCCGTGGCAGCGAGTTGCTTACCGGTCCAGTCATCCTGGCGGTGTCCGCGCCATCCGTTAACTGCCGAGGTCCGCCACACCTCAGCTTGCGTCGCGGTCGCTAACTGCGTGATGGCAAAAGCTATGCGAATCAATCGTATGCGAACGTTCGAACAGTCATCCGCACCAGGAGACTTACGCACGCGATCGGTCAGATGAGAACGCAAATGCTGACCGAGCATGTCGGGGCAGCACCCGAGTACAAGCCCTGGGTGACCGGATAAGACCCAAGGCCGGACAGCAAAGACAAAGGGGAGGCCCCAGGCCGCCCCTTTTCTTATGGCAGACGGAAAGACGCAAAGACGCGGAGACGCAAAGGGGTTTTTGTTCGGAATCTTTCGTCCCAGAAATCACCCTCTGCGTCTTTGCGTCTCGGCGTCAAACTCTTTTCTCCTTCCCCAAATAAAAAAGGCCAGGGGGGCATCGCCCCCCTGGCCCGAATGATCAAAGGATCAGTAAACGATCCGCAGGCCTAACTGCACCTGCGTCGGGTTGCCGATCAACGATCCGATCGTTCCTGCATTGGACCGGTCGACTCGCATCGCGGGGAATCCGTAGTTCACGTGATCGGTAATGTTGAACATTTCGACACGGAACTGAACGTTTACGCTCTCATCAAACACGTACGAGTTCTTGATGAATGCCATATCCATGTTGAAGAACCCGTCGCTGCTTATAATACCGTTTGCGGAGTTGCCGTACGTAAACGGCGCCGGAGCCACGAAGCAGCTGGGGTCGAACCACCGGTCTTCCGTCGGGTTCGACACCTTGCCGTCGCAGATCCGATCGGGATACGACGTGTTGCCGACGTTGGCGTTGTTGGCGCCCAGCGTTGGCGTGAGCGGGCGACCGCTCTGCGCCGAGAGGATGCCGCTGAGCTGCCAGCCCCTGGTGAAGGCGTTGCTTCCATCAGGGAACTGGTAGACATAGCTGAAGCTGTACTTCAAGCGGACGTCGAAGCTGGACAGCCCGTATGCCGCATCCTGGTCGTAGTAGTTCTGAACGCCGCCGCGGTCATCCATCGCCTTGCCCCACATGAAGGAGTTGATGAAGGTCAGGCCGCTGGAGAACCGCTGCTCGAGCTTGGCATTCAGCGAGTGGAAGTTGGAGTGGCCGCTGTTCTCAGTCAGCGTCAGGCGGCCGAACGGTTGGAATGTCCGGCGTCCGGACACGCCACCCGGTCCCGGCGTCAACGGCTGATTGACCCGGCGACTCCGGCGTTGCTTCTGAGTCACCGAGCCCACGTAGCTGACGTCCATCATCAGGCTGCCGGCCAGCTCGTGCTGGAAACCCAGGTTCCACCTCTGGGCGTACGTGTCTCGCGTGTCGGGATCGTACGCGCCACCCGTCAACGATCCGCTTCCCGCCAGGCTCTGCGGGAACGGATCCACAGCCAGGTTCAGATCGTTGAAGTTGGACGCCTGGAAGCTGAACGACTTGTTGAACGGCGCGCCCTTCACGCAGCAGAACGACTTGTGACGGTCGTCCGAGTCGTAGTAGACGCCGAAGCTGGCGCGGATCACCGTTTTGCCCCCGCCCGGACTCCAGGCCAGGCCGAGCCGCGGCGCGAAGTTGTTCTTGTCGGGCCGTGTCAAGCCTTGCGGCAGAATACCGTTACCGTCGTCCTGGATGACGAAGAAGTTCGGATCGACGGCCCCCTTGCCGCACTCGGCCTCGTAGGCCTCGCGGCAGACGACGTGGATCTTGTTGTCTTCCGCAAGCCATCCCGACAGCCCGTTCAGAGCAGTCAGAGGATTGTAGTACTCCCACCGCAATCCCCAGTTGACCGTCAGGTTGGGACTCACCTTCCAGTCGTCCTGGACGTACGCGGCAAACTCATGCTTCCGCTCGCGTCCGTATGACCGGGCCGGGATTCCCGCCTCCAGGATTCCCGTCTGGGTGGCGGTGGTGATCGGATACCCGAGCAGGAAGTCCCCGAAGGCGTTCCCTGTCCAGTCACCGTTGAAGGTGTAGGTGTTCGGGCTTCCGGTGATGTTGTGGAAATCCATCTTCCGGTAGTCGATGCCCATCTTGAAGGAATGGTTGCCGCTGTTGATGGTCAGCGCATCGATGAAGTTCCAGGTGTTGTTTAGACGCCAGAAGCCGCCGCCGACACCCAGGTTGGTAACCACTCCGCTCAAGTTGAAGGTATCGAACGCGTCGCGGTTCCGCGTGATCCCCGCCTGCAGCGGCGGCAGCGGGGTCCGCTCCTCGCCGACCAGGGACGCCAGCGAGCTGAACTTGTCAGTCAGAGGCTGCGCGAACCGGTTGAAGCCCACGCGAATCTCGTTGATGACGTTCGGCGAGAACACGCTGGTCAGGTTGATGCCGGAACTGGTCCGGTAACGCGGGTTCCACTGGCCGAAGGCCGGCAGGACCGACCTACCCTGAAACCCGAACGGGTTGAAGATCAACTCCTTCGCATAGCTGTAACGACCCGACGCGCGGTGAACATCCGTGAACGCGTGATCGATCTTGATCGAGTAGTTGTCGAAGTCCGCGGTCTCGCTACCCGCCGAGGTCAGGTTCCGCGATGTCCCACTCGAGTTCGGTAGCGACCAGAAGCTGAGCGCTTCGGTCGCCAGAGGGTTGATGCGATTCGCCGGAATCGTGGCGTTCGGGAACGGCTGTCCCGTTACCGGATCGATCAAATTGCTGGTGAGCTCGGACAGATCACCGGCTCGCATCTTCGTGGTCGGAACCTCGCCGCGTCTGATGACCTCCGATCTCTGCCGCTGCCCTTCATAGGCGAAGAAGAAGAACGTCCGGTCGCGAACGATCGGACCGCCCAGCGTCCCGCCGAACTGGTTCCGCAGGAAACCTTCCTTTTCTAATCCCGCCTCTTTGGCGAACTTGGTCGACGTGTTCAGGGCCTTGTTACGGTGGTAGTCGAAGAGGGCTCCATGGAACTCGTTCGTACCGGAGCGCGTCGTGACGTTGACCACCGCGCCGGCGTTGCGGCCGAACTCCGCCGGGTAACCGGTCGACTGCACCTTGAACTCTTCGATCGCGTCGATCGACGGGCGGTAGGCGAAGTTCCGGATGATCGTGTCGACGTTGTCGACGCCGTCGATATAGTAGCTCTGGTAGTGCTCGTCCATGCCGGCGATGATGACGCCGCCGCGTGCGGCCAGGTGCGAGCCCGGGCGCGCCGTCACGGCCTCGGGAATCAACAGCACGAGGCTCTCGAAGTTCCGTCCATTCAACGGCAGTTCGGTCACCTTCTGCTGGTCGATGACCGTGCCGACCGAAGAGTCTTCAGTCTGGATCAAGGGCGCCTCGGCGGTTACCTCGACGATTTCGGTCACCTGACCGACCTCGAGAACCAGGTCGATCCGGGCGCGCTGGTCGACCTGCAGCGTGAGGCCGCTGCGTACTGCCGTCTGGAAGCCGGGAAGAAGCGCTTCCACGCGATAGGCTCCGAGCGGAAGCTGCGGCGCCGTGTAGTTGCCCGACTCGTTCGTAATCAGGTTACGAGTCAGGTTTGTGCCGACGTTGATGACCGTGACCTCGACGCCCGGCAATACCGCACCGGTCACGTCAGTCACGGTTCCCGTAATCGTACCGGTAGTCGACTGGCCTGCTGCGCCTACTGTCAGCAACAGGACGACGGCTACCGAAAGAAACGATCGATAAACCATGCTTTTTTCCCCAAAAATGAGTCTGCTCGAAAAGCCGCAGACTCGACGCTTAATAGCTCAAATGAAAACCGGTAATACCGATTCCCTCCACATCACAGGCTCTCCATGAAGTTCAACAGGAATTTGATTTGGACCAAGTAGGACCCATGACATTCGCGCCGACTCGAACAAGCCGGTACCTGCCTTCCGTAGCCATTGCCTTCAGCGGACCCCACTTTGTCCATAAACTCTTGAGCCAGTGACACTAATCCCTAGTCAGATAAGGTACTAACCGTATGTCAATAGTGTCAAGGGAAAATGCCCCAATTACGCCATTTGTCGACACGTCGTCTTTGGCCCGGCGACCCCCGGTAGCAGTGCGAACAGCAACGTTTCATCGGCGACGGATCAAATTGCCGACTGGCGTTCTTGCCGGGACGCATCTGCCAGGACTACGGAAGTCTCGATCTGTCGATCGCCCACGGTCCAGTATTTTCGGAGGAGTCGGACCTTTTCTTCTGGAGGAACCAGCCTAAATCCATGTTTTTCATAGAAGTGGATGGCCCAGGTAGCGGCAGCCCAGGTGCCGATCAGGAGTGGGCCGGTGGATTGTTCCCGAAGCGAGGAAAGCAAC
The DNA here is from genome assembly GCA_965247425.1 of Terriglobia bacterium. Lineage (GTDB taxonomy): Bacteria > Acidobacteriota > Terriglobia > 20CM-2-55-15 > 20CM-2-55-15 > CAZOZZ01. The sequence continues at coordinate 4,555,144 of OZ252023.1, read as the reverse complement.
CCTCCGCCGATCCCCTGGTTCTGCATGGACGGTCGAACGTAGGCGTGGCGGATGAGAGTCACGTCGGCCACGGCCTGGATCCCCATGACCCCTGCGATCTCGCCTTCATGTTCCCGGCACAAGAACACGACGCCAGCGTCCAGTTCAGCGCGAAGTTCGTCCCGGGGCATGTAGGGCTCGGACCAGCAGTCGGAGGGGATGACGCCTTTGTAGATTCCGGCCGCATCGTTGACGATCAAATAGATCGTTTCGAAATCCTCATCGATGCAGCGGCGGATCATGACTGTCTTTTCAGCAAGCCTGCTCCCGGATGGCGCCGACGACCATATCTCCTATTTCTGTCGTGCTCAGCCCACTTCGTGCGTCTACCGACGGGATCCGCTTGGACGAGAGCAAAGCCTCGATCGCACGTTCCACGCGATCGGCCGATTTTTTCTCGTCCACAAAATCCAGAAGCATGCCGATAGCAGCGATCGCTCCGAGAGGGTTTGCAACGTTCTGTCCTGCATATTTCGGTGCCGAACCATGGATCGGTTCGAACATTCCGTGTTTGCCCGGATGGATGTTCCCAGAGGCCGCGATACCCATCCCACCCTGAATCATGGCTCCAAGATCGGTAATGATGTCGCCGAACAGGTTCGTCGTCACGATCACATCGAACCACTCCGGGTTCTTCACCATCCACATGCAGCAGGCATCGACGTAAGCGTGATCCTGTTCGATGTCCGGGTACTCTCGTCCGATCTGGGCGAAGCGCCTCGTCCATATGTCATGTGGGCGGATCGCGTTGGCCTTATCGACCAGCATCAGTTTGGCCGACTGGCCTTCCCCTCGGGCTTTCTTGCGCCGCTCGGCCAGTTCAAACGAATAGCGAATCGCCCGGTCGACGCCGTTTCCCGTGTAGACCCCTACAACCGTCGCCACTTCGTCGGCCATGCCTTTCTTTACAATCCCGCCGATCTGGGAATAAAGCCCCTCCGTGTTTTCACGCACGACAACGAAATTGATGTCGTCCGGGGTCTTGTCCTTTAACGGGCAAAGGTGTTCCGCATACAACTTGACGGGCCGCAGGTTGACGTATAAGTCCAGGCCGAAACGGAGCCCCAGAATAACCGAACGCTCCACCAGTCCCGGCTCGACGTCCGGATGCCCGATCGCTCCCAGGAAGATGGCGTCCAGAGTTTTCCATTCTTCGATCATGGAGTCGGGTACGAGTTCCTTAGTCTTCAGGTAATGCTCGCCGCTGTAGGGATAGTCGACGATCTCGTAGCCGAAACCGTCGATATCGGCTACTACCTGCAAGACTTTGAGTCCTTCGGCGGCAACTTCAGGACCGATACCGTCGCCAGGGAGGGATCCGATCTTATAAGTTTTCATTTATGTTTTAAGTCCTATGAAAGGTTGTTGATGGAAAATAACAAGGCGTCACCCGAACCCTTCCGAATCCGGGCAGCGACCACGGGTAAGAAAACGAATTATAGATGATAAACTGCTGAAGCTGGATTTGCTGAGGAATTTGGCAGGTAGTATGCAGCAGGCAGCGAGCATCTGGCAGCTCCTGACCTCGGACTCCCCCTCCGGGGTCGCTCAAGCTGCCCGCTTTGAAGATCTGACTCTATCATCAGAGGGGAACATGAATAAAGAAATCGGCGCGACCGAGGAGCAGGTCCTCGGTGAATTGCGCAAGGTTCGAGATCCGGACTTGGGGAAGGACATCGTGTCGCTCGGTTTCATCCGAAACCTCAAGATCGAGCGCGATTCGGTTTCGTTCGACATCAACCTGACAACCCCGGCGTGCCCGGTCAAGGATCAGATGCGCGACGAGGCCGAAGCCCTCGTCGGCGCCCTCGATGGTGTCACGAGCGCGAAGGCAAATATGACAGCTGAGGTCCGTCAGTCGCCGCGCATGGACAAGAGCTCTCTTGCCGATATCAAGAACATCGTCGCGGTCGGTAGCGGCAAGGGGGGCGTTGGCAAGTCCACCATTGCCGTCAACCTTGCGACCGCGTTGTCAATGTCGGGCGCCCGGGTGGGAGTCCTGGACGGTGACATATACGGACCTTCGATGCCGATCATGCTGGGGGTGACCGGCCCGCCTGATCATGTCGGCAATCGGATTACGCCGAAGGAGTCGTCCGGACTGAAATTCATGTCGATGGGGCTCATGGTCAAGACACCGGATCAACCGTTGATCTGGCGCGGACCGATGGCCCACAAAGCTTTTCAGCAGTGTTTGTTCGAGGTGGACTGGGGTGAGTTGGATTATCTGATCGTCGATCTGCCTCCCGGAACCGGTGATGTTCATCTCACTCTGGCACAATCGGTTCCCATTACCGGCTGCGTCATCGTTTCGACTCCGCAGGATGTCGGGCTGCAGATCTCGATGAAGACCTTGCGCATGTTCGAACAAACCAAGGTTCCCATTCTGGGGATTATCGAGAACATGGCGTACTACGTGTGTCCTCACTGCGATTCCAGGGATCACATCTTTGGAGATGGTGGAGCTCGTCGGGCCGCCGAACAACTCGACATTCCGTTTCTGGGGGAGGTTCCGCTGGACCTTCCGATTCGAACTCAGGCGGATGCCGGTGTGCCAATCGTTCGGGCCCAGCCCGAAGCGGCCAGCAGCGTCGTGTTGCGGGAGATTGCCGAGCGCCTGGCCGCACAGATCAGTATCCAGAACTACAATACGCCCGTTCTGGAGGTGGAGTAGATGCCCGCGGTCACCGGCCCTACGGATCCGGTTAAGATCAAGAAACTGGATTCCCAGAACCTGATGATCCGTTGGGCGGACGGGCACGAGAGTCGCTACGTCGGCCCGGTGCTCCGCGGTTTGTGTCCGTGTGCGTCCTGCCAGGATGAAGACACCGGCCAACGTCTGATCCTGCCCATGCACATCCCCGACACGCTCGAATTCCAGAAGGTGGAAATTGTTGGCCAGTACGCGCTGCAGTTCGAATGGAGTGACGGGCACCGGACGGGAATCTACAGTTTCGAGCGATTGCGCCAACTCTGTCCCTGCGCCGATTGCACGAAGGGGGCACCGGCTGCCTCCACCGAAGGCGGCCAGTCCAAGCCTGCGGCGAGCTAACGAGGATGATCAGACTGATAGTAGGGATTTCCGGCGCGTCCGGGGCAATCTACGGCATTCGCCTGCTCGAGTTGCTCCAGGGACGAGATGTCGAGACCCATCTGATTGTCACCGAAATGGGACGAGTGACCATCTCCATGGAGACCGACTACTCTAGTACAGCGGTCGAGGAACTGGCAGACCATGTTCACGGCGTCAAGGATCTGGCCGCGGCCCTTTCCAGCGGATCGTTCGTCACCGACGGGATGATCATCGCGCCTTGCTCAGTCCGAACGCTATCCGCGGTGGCACGCTCCGCCAACGACAACCTCCTGACACGAGCGGCCGACGTCACGCTCAAAGAGCGTCGGCGGCTCGTCCTGCTCTTCCGTGAAACACCCCTGCACGAAGGTCATTGCCGCCTGATGCTGGACGCTTCGCGCCTGGGCGCCGTCATCATGCCACCGGTACCCGCCTTCTACATCAAGCCCGAAACAATCCGAGACATGGTCGACCACACCGTCGGTCGTGTCCTGGATTTCTGGGACCTGGACATTCCCGAAACGAAACGCTGGAAACAGTAGGCAGAGCCGGACCGGTGCTCAACCGAAAGACGCCAAAACGCAAAGTCCGCAAAGATATCTAGTTTTCTTCGTGCTTCTTTGCGATTTTGCGTCTTTGCGTTGAAGCTCTTTTCCTAATTACTATTGCCAGTTTTGGGAAACTCGATCTTCTTCTGATCCTGGTACTTGCCCTTGCGGTCCCGATAGGACACCGTGCAGGGTTCGTCGGACTGGAAAAACAATACCTGGCAGAGGCCTTCGTTGGCGTAGATCCGGACGGGGACTGGGGTGGTGTTGGCTATCGAGACCGTTACGAACCCTTCCCATTCCGGTTCAAAAGGGGTCACGTTCATAAACACGCCGGCTCTGGCATACGTGGATTTTCCCGTCGCCAGCGTCAGAATATCGCGTGGAATCCGGAGGTATTCGACTGTGCGGCCCAGGACGTAGCTATTGGGTGGGATGTCGCAGTGGGGGCCGCGATGGTCCCTGTAAAACTCGGGAGGAATCGACTTCGGATCGAGGAGGGCGTCCGGGGGAGGGGCAAAGATCTTGAACTCGTCCGCCAGACGGAGATCGTATCCATAAGACGACAGTCCGTAGGAGATCGTGCCTTCCGCAACCTGAGCCGCGCTGAACGGCTCGATCATTCTTTCCTTCTCCGCTTTTTCGCGGATCCACGAATCCGGTTTAATTGCCATTGCCTAACGCCCCCTATGGATGGTAAAAATATGGTTTCAAAAGAGATAGCCGAAATGAATGGAGGTTCATTGTGATTAAAGTCGATCTTGTCAATCAGATCGTCGCACGCACTGGTGTCAGTAAGACCAAGGCCGAGCAAGCTGTCGACACCATTTTCGATTCGATGAAGAAAGCCTTGAAGCGCGACGACCGGATTGAGCTTCGCGGCTTTGGTGTGTTTTCCGTCAAGCCCAGAAAGACCGGCATAGGGCGAAACCCGCGCACGGGGTCCGAAGTCAGCATCCCCCCCGGCAAGGCCGTTCGATTCAAGCCCGGTAAGGACTTGCAGTCGTTGTAGTTCGGCCCCTTGGATCGATGGAAACCGACGTTCCGAACCTGAATTGGGAGCCGCCCCTTGCGGAGCGACCCGACCCGTTTCCGTGGCTGAACGTCATCCTATTTCTCGCCACCGGTTTCACTACCCTGTTCATGGGCACCCTGTTTATGGTGTCGTTCGAACAGGATCCTTCCTTCGCGCCCGGTGGGATTCTACAGTCGATGTGGCAGGAGCCCACAACCCTGCTTCGAGGGCTTCCTTTCAGCATCGCGATCATGTCGATCCTTCTCGCCCACGAAATGGGCCACTACCTCACCTGCCGTTATTACGGAATTTCGGCGACGCTCCCATACTTCATTCCGGCTCCCACGTTGGTGGGCACTTTCGGCGCTTTCATCCGGATCCGTTCTCCCATCCAGCATAAGGCCGCCCTGCTCGATGTGGGCGTCGCAGGCCCGATCGCCGGTTTCGTGCTATCGGTGCCGACGCTGGCAGTCGCCCTTGTCCGGCCTCGCTACGTGAACAGCGAATCGGTCGACGGACTTCTTTCTCTGGGAGAGCCGTTGATCTTCAAGATCGTCGCGTTTCTGATGGGCGTGGTCCCTCCACCCGGTATGGAACCGCTCCTGCACCCGATTGGATTCGCTGCCTGGGTCGGCTTTCTTCTCACCACACTGAACCTGATTCCAGTCGGTCAACTCGACGGCGGACACATAGCTTACGCGCTATTCGGACGCTTCCACAAGAGGATCTCCCAGCTTTTTCTTTTCGCCCTGCTGCCCCTGGGCATCTTCTTCTGGCCGGGCTGGATCCTATGGATTTTTCTCATGGCCCTGATGGGAAGTAGGCATCCTCCAACCCTGGACGACAGTCTCCCTCTGGAGCGCCGTCACGTCGTTCTGGGCTGGGTCGCCCTGGCGATGTTTGTTTTGTGTTTTACGCCTGTTCCGATGTCGTTCTAGGCCGCACCGGGGTTCGCGCAACGGGCTCGCCCGCGTTCCTGCGACTGAAATGCTACCGGTATCTGGAGCACGTGGGTACTTACCCGGACTTTGAAGCCGGCTATCGTTCAAGAGAGGAGTACGAACGTTGGTTTGCACGTGACTGTGTGATCACCCAAAGATCGCGTCTGCTCGAAGCGGGAATACCAGAAAACGACGTGAAAGCGGTCGAAATCCAGGTCGACCGACAGATCGAGGAAGGTTTGCAAGCGGCCAGGCTCGCGCCCTTCCCGCCCCTGGGCGAGCTCTATCGAGGAGTCTTCATGAGGCGGATTAGCTTCTGCGAGGCCCTCAACGAGGCGATGACTCAAGAAATGGAACGGGATCCCCGGGTCTTCGTCTACGGCATCGGGGTGCCGGATCACAAGGAGATTTTCGAAGGCAAGCGACGGTATGTGTGAAGACCTGCCCGCTACCTGCAGTCCGGCAGCGGCCTGGATTCCCAGTACGTTCGTTCCTCCCAGGTTCGCTCGTTGAAGTTTTCGATACCGTTCTCACGCCTCCCCCTGGCCCGGGGGTAAAGCGAGGATTCCAGAGAAGGAAGCGCCGTCCACTGTTATCTGAATGGAGGCGCCAGCCCACCCATCATTGCCATAATTCAGTACCTGGACATAGCAGGCACCGAGAATCGACCCGATGAGGGACCGCCTGCCCTCCCTGAGCCGATCATCGCCGGATCCGTTTCGTGGAAGGATGAGAACCCCGATCATCGAAGTCCGAAGCTCGTCGGGACCGACTACGTTTGCGGCGCTGTCTTTCGAAAACGCAACGACGATGGGGTCATCACTGCCGCCACCCCTTCCGCTCCCAGTGTGTACTATGATCTCGACCTCTACGAAGGCGGGTTCTGTCTCTCTTACCGTGGTTGGCTCGTCCACAGCAGCCAAGGCTTGCTCGGCAGCCAAGGCCGCTTCACGTGCGGCCTGAGCGTCAGCCGCCGCCTGAGCTTCGGCTGCGGCCAAGGCCTCTTCAGCCACCCGTGCCCGTTGCTCAGCCGCGGCCTGAGCGTCGGCTGCCGTCTGAGCATCAGCAGCCGCCAGTGCCTCTTCGGCCGCCAGTGCGCGCGCTTCGGATGCGGCTTGAGCATCAGCAGCCGCCCGCGCCCTCGCGTCGTCCAAGGCCTCTTCGGCAGTCCGTGCGCGTGCTTCGGCTGCGGCCTGAGCAGCAGCAGCCGCCCGGGCCTGTGTGTCCGCCAGCGCCTCTTCGGCCGCAGTTGCTCGATCCTCGGCTGCCTGTGCCTGGGCCACGGTCGCTGCTTGAGCCTGCTCGTCCGCAAGGGCCAGTACACCTTCCAGAGCTGCTGATTGCTCGGCGGTACTTTGTTCCGCAAAGAACAGGGAAAGACTTATCAAACCAACGCCGACCAAACCGATAATGACTCGTGCGCTCGGACTACTTGTACCAACCTCGATCTCTTTCGCGCGCACTTTACCCACCAGCCCTACAAGTAGCAACAAAATGCCGAACACCAGCAGAGCGACGTCATAGTCCATGTCTATTCGCCTCCGAAACCCAGTTTAGCGAAGAAACCAACCGTACGAAGTCCAGACAGCTCAAAGCCACCGCCGGACTAATGGTCGGGCATGTGATGACCCGTGTCTGGAAGCGAAACTGTCAATAGTTTTGGGAATATTAATACAGTGATGACGTGGAAGCAATCGAACGATTCACATGGATTCACATGGACTGGTTGCTGATTTAAATCGGCACCTCAACGGATGGGCGCAGTACTTCAGCTATTGCTATCCCGTGTTGCAAAGTGCCAGATCAGCCGTTTTGTACGCGACCGTCTGACACGTCATTTTGTCTGTACTGAGCTCTACGCCGCAGGACGAGATTTGGACGATTCAGGATGCGAGACCGTACGGTCAACTTAAGCAGGATCGGTTGGCTTTCATCCGGTCATTCTGGCAGGCATCGGCTCAAGTTGACAGTGCCCAGCCGAGTGGAATTCTTCAACTCTGTTCACACCTACAAGCGAATATTTTAGGTGTTGTCCCGTTTGGTTCAGTCGCACTCAGGGAAACAGAACGAGTTCCTCTCCCCGCTGGCTGACCAGTTCCGTGGCGTGCTCCAGGATCAGGTCCCGGCGTTTCAGGATGGCGCGAATCTGAAATCTCGTCAGATAGTTTCCGACACGCTCTTTCAAGGTTTCTTCATCCAGCTTGGCAATACTCTCGAGAAGTGACTTTGAGAACCTGGTCATCACTTCCGGGTTGCGAAGTTCCGCCGTGGTTCGGAACGATCGTGAGTGATCGATCAGAACGATCCGCCAATCCTCGGTGATGAGCATGTTGCGCGTTTGTCGATCCACGTTGTAGATGAGGCTGTCGAACAAGCGCATGTTGTAGACCATGTAGCCCCAGGCTTGCGGATCGGAAGGTGGAATTCCATCCTCGACGCGGTCCAACTCGGACATCGCGTTGTCGACCCACCATTGCATCGAGCCCCGATCGCGGCGGTGGCGTCTTTCGACCGTCGTCGGTACCATGCCGAGGCCGATCATCTTGTCGAGCTCGTAGGCCGCGTGGGTTTGTCCACCCGGTCTGGCCCACTTTTGATCGTCTGATTTGGCCCACCCCCTCCTGTTAATAATTCCGAGTAGTGATAATTACCGTCGGGCCTGTGTTGTAGATGTGGGAAAGCCGAGCGCCCTTGGCGAGGCTTTTCCAAGCGCTGTGGGAATCCTGGTTTTTAGGATTTCCACAGCGCGTCATCTTCCACAGGCCTCCGTTTCTTTCTTTTTGGTTCTTTTTCTTTCTTTCGGGAAAAAACTCCGTTTCCAGGATCGCCCAGGATCGACGACCGCGCGGCGATCCGACCCTCAGGACGTGGTTTGTTTCGCGGGTTTCTCCTTTCCAGGCGGATGCCGTGGTTTCTGTCGTTTCTCCAACGTGCGCCGAAACCGGAAGGATTCGGTTCCGGTCTCGATGATGTGAGCGCGATCGGTTATCCGGTCCAGCAACGCCTTGCACAGCCGAACATTGGGAAACACCTGGGTCCATTCCGAGAACGGCAGATTCGTTGTCAAGATCACCGTCGCCCGCTCGGCTCGATCCGAGATGACTTGAAAGAGGAGTTCGGCGCCGAGGTCTGCCATCGGGACATAGCCGACTTCGTCGATGGCAATCAACTCGTATCGGAACCATCGGGCCAGAACCCGGCGGAACTGGTCGTTGTGTTGGGCCTCGACCAACTCGTTGATCAAGCCGGCGGCCGTCGTAAAGCGAACCCGCTTCTTCTGCCGACAAGCGGCCACGCACAGTCCTGTGGCCAGGTGCGTCTTGCCCGTTCCACACTCCCCGATCAGGACGACAGGTTCGGCGTGTTCTAAATAGCCACCGTCTGCGAGTCCACGGATCCGGTTGGCTGGAACCTTCGACCGCGAGAAGTCAAAGTCCTCGAGTGTCTTCATTCGAGGGAAACGTGCGGCTTGAATCCGCCGGGCCACGGTGTTCCGTTCGCGTTCTTCAACTTCCATCGCCAGCAAGGCTTCCAGATACCGTGTGTAGGTGTGCTCTTCCCGCTGGGCCTGCTCGGCCATGGCCGCAAACTGCGTTCCGATCGTGGGCGTCCGGAGAGCTTTACAGTACTGCTGAATCGCCGCCTGTTCGACCCCGCCGGCTGTGGCGGACACTAGACCACCTCCGCAGTGAGCAGTGCATCGTAAGTATTCACCTCCGGCAGGGGCCGCTCATAAGCGCGTAGTGCGGCCACTTCCAGTCGCGGCGCCGCCGGCCGGTCGAATCGGGCCTCGGTCATCAGGTAGCGCGCCGCGGCGGCATCGGAGCATCCCAGGCGCAGGGCTTGTTGGAATGCGGAATCCAGCTCGCTATAGCCATGTTCCCGGCCCAGTAGGAGCAACTCCACCATTGCGCGGGTCCCATTCTGTTTTCCGTTGCGATCGATCAACGTCTGCCAGAACTCGTCATAGCTTTTCGGCCATCGGCCCTGTTGCCGCCATTGCTCCAGAGGCTTGCTCCCGGCCAGCGCGCCCGGCTTCCGCTCCAACACCTCCAGATAATGTTCCAGATTGAAGAAGTGCTGGCCGTTTCCATATCCTCGCTCATGCCGCGCCACGCATCCGCCATCGTGCCAGACCTCCACGTAGGCCGGAAAAACGCTCGCCCGCACCACAGTCCCGGTCTTGACGGGGGCGGAGTAGAAGTTGTTACGCACCCGTACACATCCCTTACCATCGACTCGTGGAAAGCTGTCCTCGGCCAGAGGGAACCCTTCGGTCGATAACGCGAGCAGATGGGGCTGTTCGATCTGCATCCCTTCACCCACCGTCTGGACCCGATCGCCGATCTTGCGCCGTTCATCGGCCCGGCAACCGGCCAGCAGCTGCGCATTCAGATCCGCCAGGTCCTTCGCCTTCGGCACCGGTACCAGGTGATTGCGCCGGAAGTATCCGGCTTCGCCTTCCACACCGCCTTTCTCGTGGCCCTCGCCGGGTGTGCAGAACTCGGCTTGAAACTTCCAATGCGACCGAAACGCGATGAACCGTTCGGTCTCTACACGCCGGTATCCCCGCAGAATCTTCTTCACCGCGCTGGTCAGGTTGTCATAACGCAGCACCCCGAAGACCCCCGCAAAATAGCGGAAACCCAACTCATGAGCCTCCAGGAATGCCTGTTGTGTCGCCCGAGGATAAGCTCGATGGAATGCGCCACCACTGCCCATGCTCCGCATACAGAAAACCTGGAGCTTCTGCCGTTCGCCATCCAACTCCGCGACGGCTTCGTACCAGTCGATCTGTGCTTCCTGACCCCAGGCGTAGCTTTGCGGCACGAACGTCTCCTGTCGGATGAAACCCATCTCCCGCTTCCGCCGCCCGACATACCGGCGAACCGTCGATTCCCCAATCGGATGTTTCGGAAATTCCATCCGGATCCGTTCGTAGATCCGGTGACTGGTGTGCCGCTGCTTCCGCGGGGCCTGCCTGTCCGCCTCCAACACCCCGTTGATAAATTCCATAACCGGCTCCAGCCTCGGCCTCTTCCGCTCCGGGCTCTTCCTCGCCGGCGGCACGGCGTTTCCCAGCGCTTGACGCACCATCCGCCGATGCACCCCCAGCCGCCGGGCCACACCCTGGATCGTTCCCACACCAAACTCGTGCTCTCGCCGAATCTCTTCAAATAATTCCACCTTCGATCTCCTTGACACCGGGTCCCTCCATTCCGACTCTTTGTTCGGAACAGCCTCTCCGGTTCAGTCGTCAGGGGTGGGCCAAATCAAACGATCAAAAGTGGGCCAATTTAGAGTAGCGAAATCAACGCGACATCTGTCTTCCAACTGTCCTGGAAATCGATCTCTATAACGCCGTTGCGCAACCTCGTGCGTCCGGGTCTGAACACGTCGATGGTCTTGAAAAGCGCAAAGTGTGTGTGTGAGTCCAATTCGAGCGTCGCCTTTCTGGGACGGGTAATGCCCTGCTCAGTTCCTTCAAACCCGTGACCTCGGCGTTCCGCAGGAAACTCTCAAGCTCGGCGCCCTGGAACGATCCGGTGTCGAGGGCCTGCACACCGAAGAGGGTGGTAACGGTGAAAACCATGACGACCAAAAGACGAGCAGCCAATGTAGTCATCCTGCACTCCTCCTTAATGTCCTTGAGCTCGTTTGTTCAGACGCGTGTCGTTGTGCCATTCTAGCGCCGGGCCCCGACCGGGGCAACAAAACTGAGGGGGGACTTCCGCTGACCACTGACCACTTCAAACCACCCTGTGTTATACGAAAGGAGGGAGTTAGGGTCAATCATCAAGTCACCCGGTTAGTGTACCTCCAGATTTCTATCGGAGATGGTCCGGCACCGACAGCGACAGCAATGATTCCGGATCATGTCGGATAGAACGGTTTGAAGTGAGCCGCTGGCGCGGCGGGGTGAAAGGGCCTATGGGTTTTCAATCGATGGACAGGGGACAGGTTGTAGGAGACGCCGGGGTGTTGGGGCGTGGTTGTGATGGAAAGTCAATTAGCGGTTGGATGGTATCGTTGCGTAGTGACCGATTAGCCATCAAGCAAGTTTTCCCAAACAAGTGACTTTGAATGATCAGGATGAATGATGCGGTGCGGGCCGCGATGCCCGGGCTGCTCCTGGGTGGGACCATCGCACTTGCCGTGAGATTCGTTAGTGACCGGCTCGGTGGTCCTGCGATGTTGTATGCCTTGCTGTTCGGGATGGCGTTTAACTTCCTTATCGAGGATTAGCGTTTTGCGAGCGGCATTCGTTTTGCGAGCCGCAATATCCTCCGCATCGGAGTCGCGCTACTGGGCCTGCGTATTACAACAGGTGAAGTCACAGAGCTCGGCTGGCCAGTGGTTGCCCTGATCGTGGCAAGTGTGGCGGCAACTATTCTGATCGGTGGACTCATTGGGCGTGTTTTCGGCCTGAAAGGCGACCAGTCAGTTCTCTCGGCCGGCGCGGTTGGGATCTGCGGCGCGTCTGCGGCGCTCGCAATCGCTTCAGTTTTGCCAGCGCGCAAGGATTCTGAGCGCAACGTGATATTGACCGTCGCCGGCGTAACCGCGCTAAGCACGGCCGCCATGGTCGTATACCCGGTGTTCGTTACCTATCTTGGCTATGACAACGCGACGGCCGGCATCTTTCTCGGTGCTACGATTCACGATGTGGCACAGGTGGTCGGCGCCGGTTACATCATCTCCGATGAAAGTGGTGAGATATCCACGCTCGTGAAACTGATCCGCGTTGCCTGCCTGGTGCCTGTTGTTATTTCGATCTCGCTGATAACGCGACGCGGCAGGTCGCCGGCATCAGGCAATGTACCGCTGCTGCCCGGGTTCCTCGTGGCTTTTGTCGCGCTCGTCATCGTCAATAGCCTGGGTTGGGTTCCGGTCCAGGTGCAGGATGTGCTGACGCCGGTTTCAAGCTGGTGTTTGCTCACGGCCGTCGCGGCGCTTGGCGTCAAAACATCACTCAAGGCAATAGCGGATGTTGGTCCCGCACCGATCACCGTGATGGTGATTCAGACGGTTTTTCTTGCGATGATTGTAATGGGCGGTATCGCGTTTATCAGATAGAGAAGGACGTTTTCATGTCGAATCTGGTTCCTCGGCATGGCTCAGACATCCTGAGGCCAATTCTGTTTCCGGGACTTCACGAAGAATCAATGACTACGGTAAAGAGAGTCCGTCTATTTATCGGGGGATTCCAGCCCTGCTTCTGTCGCCTCGAGAATGTCAGACGCATTCCAGTTCGGGACATCCCGGGCCAGCTTAAAGAGCAATGCGTCCAGTGTCTCCCGTGCCTCGTCCCCACGATCTCTATCGGTGACAAAGTTAGCTGTTGCCCGCCATTCACTGGACTGGGCCAGACGGCCCCGCAGGGCAGCAGTCAAGATATCAATCCAGGTGGGTGCGCTGAACGTGAAGGTCAGGGAGAGTGCATCGGTAATGGCTTCGGTTCTGTGCCAGGCACCTCGTGGCACAAAGAGTAGCGATCCTGGTTTGAGAACGAATTCGGTGGCATTTTCGGGAAGCTGATCAGGCATCGAGGTTTGAGCATAGCTGTCCAGCTCCGGGTCCATCGCAAGTCCGATCGTATGCCGGCTCATCGGGTTCTCGACGTGTGGGTTGGGGGCCACCCACCATCGCTTTGTGCCATGAATCTGCAGGACGAAATTTATGTTCTGGTCAAAATGAGCGGCGGTGCCTTTGCCTGAGGGAATTGCATAGACCAGGTTTCGGGCGTAAGTCATGGTCGAAAGACCGAGCTCGAGCTTGAGCGAATCGAGCCAACTTTGTAATACGAGCGAGATGGTGTTGATGTCGTTAAACAGAAGCCCCGCGCCGTTGTTGAAATGTTCGAGCGCCGTCTCCGTTGTTACTTCCGTCGAGTTGCCCTCATCTGCAATGCCGGGGAGATAGGCGTCGACCTTCTTTGGCCAAGACGCGAGTACGGCTTCTAACGATTAGAGGAAGGGGAGGGCGGTGAGCTCGTGAATACTGTCGCCCAGTTCATGCACGACGAGAGGTGTGTTGCTTTCGTAGTGATCGAAGAAATCGGACTTTGAGTGAGGACGGATGAGGGCGCTTAAGGGTTGTTTCATAGGTGTATGTCGTTAGGGCGATTTGGGCCCCAGGCCGTGTTTGAGAGTCAGTGTCAAGTTATACCGCAAGCCTATCTGCCTGAACAAAGAATGTCCCCGCGGTCGGGAACTGCCAGGTATCGCTTGGTTCAGTTAAGGAGGGAGGGCACGTGGGGAAGATTTGCGAAGGTACGTGAGGCTTGGGGGAGAGGATAAACGGAATAGGCAGGGTCTGACGCCTATGGCAGTACTGACAGGGTCGTCGTATGGGCGTTATGTCAACCCGCGCGCGGCCGCAGGCCGTCGGGCGGACATCGCGCAACGCTGCTGCACTACGTCGCGGCAAACGGGTAGAAACTGTTCGGCAGAGGGTCCCGTCTAACGCGGTCGACATCGTGAACCTGCTGGTCGGGCGAGGAGCCGACGTCAACGCGCGTGCGTGCATGTATGGCGGTTGGCACACCCCACTGCCGCTGCTGACGTCAGGATTGATGGAAGCACTCGTAGAAGTGTTGGCAAAACACGGAGCGAACGAAGAATGACGAGCAAGAAACAAGAAGACGAGAATCGACAGACTCTGTCCATCGGGCTTGGAGTTGCGCTGGGGTCCGCTTTCGGAACGATAATCGGGGCAGTGATCGGCGCGACGACTGGCAACGTGGGCTTCTGGTTGGCCATCGGTGTTTCGATTGGGGCTGGAGTCGGCGTGGCGATTGGTGCGGCAATGGGCCAGACGCCGAATTAGGGAGCAGAGCCCTCAATACCCTAATTCATTCTCCAGCTATTTCAGGATTGCTTCCTGGCCTGAATCATCTTAGATTGGTGTTGCCCTTTCCTTTTTCCTCCCTGAAAAAAAACTGTGCCAAAGCTTCCCCGTGTAGTAGTACCCGGTTATCCCCATCACATTACGCAGCGCGGTAACAGACGGGCCCCGATTTTTAACGAGCCTAATGACCGGAAAGTGTACTTAGACTTGCTTGGTCAATATGCCGAACGCTATTCCCTTCACATCTGGGCCTATGCCCTCATGACCAACCACGTCCATTTGGTAGCTGTACCTGAGCAAGAACCTGCCTTGTCCGCAACGGAGTTATTGTCAAGAGTGGTGTTTAGGAGATTGATTCAAGCGGCGGCCTGATCGACGTTTGTCACTTCGATACCATCGTTGAATTTCAGTCCAGTAATCACCTTGGCCAGATCATCGAATCCTCGTAATCGTCGCCAGTTCTTCTGAGCGCACTGTCCCAGTTTGAACATCATGTGCAGCATGCCATCCCGCGTCAGGCAACCCCTGGATCGCTTGGTTCGGTGGCGAATGGTGGCAAAGGTCGACTCGATGGGATTGGTCGTTCTGAGGCTCTGCCAGTGCTTGGCCGGGAAGTCGAAGAAGACCAGCAGTTCTTCGCTGTCTTTCTGGAGGCAGAGAGTGGCTTTCGGATACTTCGGTTCATAGGTTTCAATGAACAGGTCGAATGCCTTCTCGGCGTCTGCCTTTGTCTCGGCTTGCCAGATCGCGTGCAAGGCCTGTTTCGCTTTCGCCTGGGCCGACTTGGGTAGACAGTTCAACACGTTCATGGTCTTGTGCATCCAGCAGCGTTGTTGGCCTGTCTCGGGATAGATTTCCTCCAGTGCGGCCCAGAACCCCATCGCACCGTCACCGATGGCCAACTTTGGGATATTCATCCCACGGGACTTCAGCTTCAACAAGACCTCGCGCCAACTCTGTGTCGATTCCCGGACACCGTCTTCGATCGCCAGAAAACGCTTCTCTCCGCGTTCATTCACGCCGATCACCACCAATGCACACAACTTGGTTTGTTCAGCCCGCAGTCCGCTATAAATTCCGTCGGCCCAGACATACACCCAGCGGTCTGCATCCAGCCGCTCCTCGCAGCTTTGGCGGTACTCCTCGCCCCAGACCTGCTTCAGGCGCGATACCGTGCTCGCCGACAAACCCTGCGCCTGGGGACCGACAAGAACTTTTAGTTAGGGCTTCACCCATTTCGCCGCTCGAGACGCCTTTCAAATACAACCACGGCACCGCCGCTTCCATCGACTTCGTCTTTCGAATGTAAGGAGGTACCAGCGCCGATCGGAACGTCACCGCGTCGCCAGTCTTTGCACGGACCTTCGGAATCTGGACCGTTACCGGCCCCAGACCGGTCTGCAGTTCACGTTCAGGTAGATAACCGTTGCGCACCACCCCGGCGTTGCCCTTCTCTGTTCGCCGATCGTCGTGTTGAGATAGCAGCTCCGCCAATTCGGTTTCCACCGCCCGTTGGATCAGTTGCTGAGCTCCAACTCGTAGTAGCTCTGTTACCGGGTCCTCAATCGTTTCTCGACCCTCCGGTCCAATCACGTTACTCTTGCTCATAGTGGCGTATCTCCTTTGGTTGCTTTGAAGTCTGGTAAACAACAAATCAACCAGATACGCCGCTTTTCTTCAATCCCTTCAAACACCAGATTAGGTTATAACTCTCCGCAACGATCCGAGATGCTCATAGCGGCTATGCCACGTATTTCAACCGCACCTATGGTTTTGTTGGCCACCTGTGGCAGTGTCGATTCTATTCGTGTGTACTCGATTCCAGCCATCTGAGAAGCGCGGTCCGGTACGTCGAACGCAACCCGGTTCGCGCCGGGTTGGTGCGACGGGCGGAAGAATACGCATGGTCCAGTGCGGCTGCTCACTGTGGATTACGAGAGGATCGGTTGTTATCGGATGGTTTTCCTAGTGAAGAGTGGCCCCTGGATTGGTCCATGTGGCTGGAGGGTGAGGAGTCTGAGGACGAAAGAACCCGGATCCGTCAGCGAACCTTCACTGGACATCCCCCCGGTTCAAAAACCTTCGTGAAGGACCTGGAACGTCTGCTCGGGCGGCCCTTATCTCCGCAAAAACCTGGGCCCAAGCCGAAACTGAAAAAGCTGTAAAATGAATTAGGGTATTGAGGGCTCTGCTCCCTAATTCGGTAGCGATGCCCGGAAGACGGATTGACAAATGGACGGAAACACTCATACTGAAAGTCGCAACACAAGTTGCTGATCCTGTTTAGGCACCTCTTGCCTCTGTTCGGAAAGTAGTTGGATCCTGTTTCTCGACCCGCCTTTCCCCACACAGCTCTCGAAGTTCCTCTACATACAAACTCAAGGAAATCAAATGACTCAAAAACTATACGTTGGAAATCTGTCGTTCCAGACGACGGAAAGCGATCTGGAGACCCTGTTTGCGCAAGCCGGCGACGTCGAATCGGTCCGGATCATTACCGACCGGGACACCGGCCGATCCCGAGGCTTCGGTTTTGTGGAGATGGGTGATGAAGATGCCCAAAAGGCGATTTCGCAGTTCAACGAAACCGACTTGGACGGCCGCGCACTCACGGTCAACGAAGCGAAACCTCAGGTGAAGCGCGACGGAGGCGGCGGGTACGGACGCGGCGGCGGCGGCGGGCGCGACCGCTACTAAAAGTTCCGGCAGACACGGCAGTCATGCTGCCGTGTCTCCCCCACTCCCCGCCAGGCGATCAGATGCAGAAAGCGGACGACCCGGTGAGCTATGATCGGCTGGCCAACGAAGTTCCGCCCACCCGCAAGCACAAGTGCGGGTAAGGCCGACTGTTCGATAGATCACCTATTGCATGTTTGAACCGCCCCGGGTTTTCCGGAGACGGTTTTAGTTGAGTCCGGCCTCTACGAGACCGGACGGCGGATTCTGATAATACATCTGCTCAAACTCGGCTGGAGGAATATCTCCGATCGGTTCCAGTAATCGTTTGTCGTTGTACCAGCAGACCCAATCCAGCGTCGCGAACTCCACATCATCCAGCCCCTTCCAGGGTCCCTCCCGGCGAATGACTTCGGTCTTGTACAACCCGATGACGGATTCGGCGAGAGCGTTATCGTAGGAATCTCCGATGCTACCCACCGAAGACTCGATGCCGGCCTCAGCCAGGCGTTCGGTGTAGCGGATCGACAGATACTGCACCCCGCGATCGCTGTGATGGATCAGACCGTTGGTGTCGGATCGCGACCAGAGCGCCTGTTCCAGAGCATCCAGTGCAATGTCCGTCTTCAGCGAGTTCATCGTTCTCCAGCCGACGATCTTCCGGGAGAACACGTCGATGACGAAGGCCACGTACACGAATCCACGCCACGTCGCCACGTAAGTCAGATCCGCGACCCATAGCTGATTCGGTCGGGTCGCCGTGAAGTCCCGATCGACAAGATCAGGCGGTCTCAGCGCAGCTTCGTCCGCTATTGTCGTCTTGAACTTCCGGCCGCGAACGACACCCTGTAGGCCCAGATCCCGCATCAAACGGGCCACCGTGCAGCGCGCCACCTGCTGTCCCTCACGGTTGAGTTGCTTCCAGACTTTCCGGGCGCCATACACCTGGCGGTTCTCACGCCAGACCCGATCGATCTCCACACAAAGCGAAGCGTCCCGCTTTGTCCTCGCCGGCAATCGATCCGGATCGCGTCGTCGTGCCGCGTGCTCGTAATACGTCGACGGGGCGATGTGCAGCATGCTGCACATCGACTCGACCCCATACTGGCTCCGATTTCGTTCGATGAACTCGGTCACCACTTTCCTCGGCGGTCGAGTTCCGCCTGCGCGAAAAATGCCGATGCTTTTTTCAGGATCTCGTTCGCACGCTTCAGCTCACGATTCTCCCTCTCCAACTCCTTGAGTCGTTGCTTCTCGTCTGTGGTCAGGCCCGCTCGCTGGCCTGTGTCCCGTTCAACCTGCCGAACCCACTTCCTCAACGTTTCAGCCGTACATCCAATCTTCGAGGCGATCGATGCTATTGCGGCCCATTGCGATTCGTGCTCTCCCTGGTGCTCGAACACCATCCGCACTGCCCGCTCTCGAACTTCAGATGAATATCTGCTTGGTCTTCCCATGATGACTCCCATCCTCTCAAGTAATGGTGTCTCCGGGAAACCCGGGGCGGTTCAGTTGCACAATTCGATCGACCTGAACAGCTTGTTTGGATAGGTGTCTAGAGTGGTCTCCATCGAAGTCGTAACTCGGCCGCATATCGGCCCTTCGCGGGGTTTTGGGTTCGTGGAGATCGACGCAGTGGATGTAAAAAATGTGATCTCCAAGCTGAACAATACCGACCTCGGCGGGATAAGACTGAGGGTCAGGACACGGTCCCAACCTCCGGTGTAGTCGTACCAGGACACGCTACTCCGAACCAGCAACGAACATGCAAAACAATAAAGGCACCGTTCGCTACGTCGGATACCGGGCATTACCGGATGGTGGCCGGGATTTTGATTTTTCGTTCGAGGCGGCTGGCACGGACGTGAAGTCAATCACGATCGAAGCGCCTTGTCGGTCTTCATTGGAACCGATCGCCTCCCCATCCAGGAAGGCGCTGGCGTCTGCTATGAAACTTTGAGGTGGCGAGTCGAAAACGACGCCGGGAACTTGCCTTCGCGGCTCACCCTGACGCCAGCGGACGTCGTTCAACACCGAAAGATCACAAAAGCGCATCGCCGCAGGCGTTGAGGTCGGCTATCGAGAGTCGGCACCTCCACTGAGGTTTGTATGATACGGGGAGTAGGCTACACCGCCCTGAAGTTGCTAGCAGCCGGCAATCAAGCAGGTTCAGAAGCTGAGCAGAGCAGAACAGAAATTCTCACGGCGGTCGTCGCAAGCGGCATGCTTCCCAGTCCCACGACCTGTGGAGAGAACCACCCGGATGGGAATCGAGGCCAGATTTTCTCGACTTTGAGACATTTTTCTCGACTTTGAGACATTTTCTCGACTTTGAGACATTTTCTCGACTTTGAGGCATTTTCTCGATTTTGAGGCGAATAGTGGTTCTATCTAACCAAAAATCAGGAAAATATGGACCGATTCTACTGCTTTCGCAGTAGATCGCTTCTGCCGTGCAGGCTCCTACGGAACCCTGTCCCCGGGCCGGTACTTCTGCAGAAACTCCAGGAGCGCGGTAGTAGTCGGCGTCAGAACCTTCTGTCTCCGGTGGACGATTCCGATGGGGCGAATCAGTTCCGGCATATCGAGCGGAATCGTGGCGAGGATGCCTTCTTCGACCTCCCGGGCCACGCTGGACTGGGGCAGGATGCTGACTGCAGACTGGGTCGTGATCGCCTGTTTTATCGTTTCGATGTTGTCGAATTGCATGGCGATGTTGGCCCTGAAGCCCCGGACCCGCAGCGCCCGATCGATCGCCTTGCGGATTGTGAGCGTCTTGTCGAAGGCGACGAAACGCTGACGGGACACCTCCGACGCGGTGACGATTCGGTTTTTCGCAAGCGGGTGGGTTCGAGAGCAGATCAGCACCATGGGTTCGGAGTGCCAGGGAAGCACGGTCAGCGAACGATTCACGTTGGGGAAGGAAAGTATGCCCAGGTCGGCGGCGTCGGAGATCACGGCCTCGACGACCTCGTCCGGATGGAGGTATGACAGTCGGATGCGTGCGCGGCTGTAAACGCTCGTAAACTGCTGGGTGTACCATCCCATGTCCTGCAAGCCGACAGAATAGATCACCGCCACGCGGACCGTTCCCTCGATCCGGGACCTCTGGCTCGTAATCTCAGCTTTCGCTTGTTCGAAGCATTTCACCATTTCCTGGCAGGCCTCGTAGAATATGCCGCCCTCCCGGGTGATCATGAACGGGCGCTTGGTTCGATCGATCAACTGAACGCCGAGTTCCTGCTCAAGCTGGCGCACCGACTGACTCGCCGCCGACTGTGAAATCTGCTGGGCTGCCGCGCCCAGAGAGAAGCTGTTGGAACGGATGACATCGCAGTAGAGGTAGAGGGTTTCCAGATTCACATTGACGAATCTATAGAATAAGAAAAACTTATGCAAAGAAAATATGTTTTTCGGATGACTTATTTCTAGAAAAGGCTTAAAGTGTACTCCACCTGGAAAATGGGGCATCTTGACTTCAGGTAGCAGGATCAGTCCGGTAGAGAGATTTCACGCATCCTGGAGGTCTAAGGGATAGTGTCGATCGAGGCGAGTTTACCGAAGCGCGGGTTGTACGACCCTCGGTTCGAACATGACAGCTGTGGCGTGGGCTTTGTGGTGGATATTGCAGGCCGACGATCCAACAGAATTGTGCGTGCGGGCCTGGAAGTCTTGTTGAATCTGCGCCACCGCGGTGCGAAAGGATCCGAGGCCGACACCGGTGACGGTGCCGGGATTCTGTTGCAGGTACCCCACGAATTCCTCGAGGCGGAGTGTCTGAACATCGGTTTCCAGTTGCCTTCACGTGGCGACTACGGCGTCGGCATGGTGTCGTTGCCTACCGATGACGCCGAAGCTCAGAAAATCTCTGCTCTGATCGAAGACACGGTTTACCGGACCGGTCAGAGACTGCTCGGCTGGCGTGACGTCCCGACGGACAATTCTCCGATCGGACGAACCGCTCGTGCCCGGGAGCCGAGGATTCGGCAGGTGTTCATAGGCCGCGAAAAAACCACCGAGTCTTCCGACTTCGAACGGAAACTGCTCCTGTTGAGGAAACGCGCCGAGAAGGCGGTTCGAGAGTCATCCATAAAAGGGCGGGAAGATTTCTACGTCACGAGCCTTTCGTCCGAGACGGTGGTCTATAAAGGGATGCTTTCGGCCGAGCAGGTGGAAATCTACTTCCCCGACCTTGTGGATCCCCGGGTGGTCAGCGCCCTCGCGTTGGTTCACCAGCGTTTCAGCACCAACACGTTCCCGAGCTGGCCGCTGGCTCAGCCGTTCCGTTACCTGGCCCATAACGGCGAGATCAACACGCTACGCGGAAACATCAATTGGATGAGAGCCCGTGAAGGGCTATTCCGTTCCGACGTCTACGGCGAAGCCCTCGCCGACTTGTTCCCGGTCCTCATAGAGGGTGGTAGCGATTCGGCCGTTCTGGACAACGCCCTGGAAATGCTGGTGCTCAGCGGTCGATCTCTTCCCCACGCCGTCATGATGCTGATTCCCGAAGCCTGGGACGGCCACGAGGGCATGAGCGACGAGAAAAAGGCGTTCTACGAGTATCACTCGTGTTTGATGGAGCCGTGGGATGGTCCGGCCTCGATCGCCTTTACCGACGGAAACGTCATCGGGGCTGTTCTGGATCGGAACGGACTGCGGCCCTCACGCTACTACGTGACCAAAGGCGGAATGGTCGTGATGGCCTCGGAAGTGGGTGTGCTCGACATCCCCGTGCGCGACATCGCTTTCAAGGGTCGGCTGCAGCCGGGGAAAATGTTCCTGGTGGACACGAGAAAGGGCCGAATTATCGACGATCAGGAACTGAAGCACGAGATCGCCTCCGCCGAGCCGTACCGTGAATGGATCGAACAATTCATGGTTCGACTCGCCGATCTGCCTGATGCGGACACAATCCGCGAACCCGACCACTCCACGGTCTTGCGCCGACAGCAGATCTTCGGCTATACGCACGAAGACCTTCGGATTCTCATGGCTCCGATGGCCGTTGACGGCCGGGAAGCTTTGGGCTCGATGGGTAACGACACGCCGCTTGCCGTGCTTTCCGAACGTGCTCCGAGCCTGTTCAACTATTTCAAACAGTTGTTTGCGCAGGTCACCAACCCGCCGCTGGATGCCATTCGCGAAGAGCTCGTGACTTCAACTATCAGTTATGTCGGACCCGAGCGAAATCTGCTTCATCCCGAACCCGAAAGCTGCCGCCAGATCAAGATTCTGTCGCCGATCCTCGACAACGCGGAGTTTGCGAAGCTGCGTGAAGTGGGCCTGGACGGCTACAAGGCAGCGGTATTTTCGATGCTGTTTCCAGTTGCGGAAGAGAGCGGGGGGCCCGAGCCGGTTCTCGACGAGATCTGCAGGGCGGCCAGTCAAGCTATCGATGAAGGCGTCAACATCCTCATCCTGTCGGATCGCGGCGTCAACGGCGACCGTGCGCCGATTCCGAGTCTGCTTGCAACCGCCGGCCTCCACCACCACCTCGTTCGTGAAGGAAAACGCACTCGGGCCGCGATCATTGTAGAAACAGGCGAAGCACGCGAAGTGCATCATTACTGCCTCTTGATCGGGTACGGGGCTACGGCAATCAACCCGTATCTCGCCTTTGAGACACTCGACGACATGATTGGCGAAAAGTTGATCGGCATCACGCATCAGGAGGCCGTCAACCACTACATCCGGGCGGTCAAGAAGGGGATCGTCAAGGTGATGTCGAAAATGGGCATCTCGACGCTGCAAAGCTACCGCGGCGGCCAGATCTTCGAAGCAATCGGGCTGAACCAGGGTTTCATCGACAAATATTTCACCGGGACGTCGTCGAGAATCGCCGGCATCGGCCTTACCGAAATTGCCCGGGAGATTCTTGCGCACCATCGCCGCGCATTCCCGTCGCGCCCGGTCCGAACGCCGGATCTGGATTGGGGTGGACAGTATCAGTGGCGGCGGGAAGGCGAGTATCACGCCTACAACCCGGACACCGTGCACAAACTACAGATCTCGACCCGGACCAACGATTACACGCTCTTCAAGGAGTTCAGCGCGGCGGTGAACTCCGTCAGCGAAAGGCTGTGCACGCTGCGAGGCCTGCTGGGCTTCAAGATGGCCGGCAAGCCGTTACCCCTCGATGAAGTCGAACCGGTCGAGTCGATCATGCCGCGATTTGCGACCGGCGCGATGTCATTCGGCTCAATCGGCAAAGAAGCGCACGAGACTCTCGCCATTGCTATGAACCGCATCGGCGGAAAGAGCAATACAGGAGAGGGAGGCGAAGATCCTGCCAGGTTCGTACCGGATGCGAATGGCGATCGACGGTCCAGCGCCATTAAGCAGGTTGCCTCCGGCCGGTTCGGCGTGACCAGCGAGTACCTGGTCAATGCCCGGGAGTTGCAGATCAAGATGGCCCAGGGCGCGAAGCCCGGCGAAGGCGGGCAGCTTCCCGGCCACAAAGTCGATCAGAATATCGCCCGGGTACGTTTTTCCACTCCCGGAGTGGGACTGATCTCGCCACCACCACACCACGACATCTATTCCATCGAGGATCTGGCCCAACTCATATTCGACCTGAAGAATTCGAACCCGCGAGCCAGGATCAGCGTCAAGCTCGTAGCCGAATCGGGTGTCGGCACCGTGGCCGCCGGCGTTTCAAAAGCGCACGCGGACGTCGTTTTGATTTCCGGTGGTGACGGAGGGACGGGCGCGTCTCCCTTGACCAGCATAAAGCACGCCGGCTTACCGTGGGAACTCGGGTTGGCTGAAACGCATCAAGTGCTGGTGATGAACGATCTCCGCAGCCGGATCATCGTGCAAACCGATGGGCAGTTGAAGACCGGCCGCGACATTGTCGTTGCCGCTTTGCTCGGCGCTGAGGAATTCGGTGTCGCAACCGCCGCACTTATCGTTTCGGGTTGCATCATGATGAGGGTGTGCCATCTCAATACCTGCCCGGTCGGTATCGCCACGCAGGATCCCCAGCTTCGCGAGAGGTTTTCGGGTAAGCCGGAATACGTCGTCAACCTGTTCCGCTTTATTGCGGAGGAAGTGCGCGAGTTGATGGCCGAACTCGGTTTCCGGACGATAGACGAAATGATCGGAAGGATGGATCGACTGAAGACCGAGGATGCGATCGACCACTGGAAAGGCGGGAACCTCGACCTTTCGCCGATTCTGTATCGTCCGGAGGTCTCCGCGCGCGGCGGAACCCGTCAGAGTCAGGAGCAGGATCATGGAATTGACGATGTCCTGGACAGGCGCCTGATCGAAAAGGCCAGGGATGCTCTGGAGAAGAGGCATCCCGTAGACATCCGGGTGCGTATCCGGAATTCGGATCGTACGACAGGTACGATGCTTGGAAGCGAAGTCTCCAGACGTTATGGTGCAGAGGGGTTGCCTGAAGACTGTATCCGGATTCACTTCAAAGGCTCCGCGGGCCAGAGTTTTGCAGCGTTCGTTCCTTCCGGGATGTCGCTCACGCTGGAAGGCGATGCTAATGATTATCTGGCGAAAGGCTTGTCCGGCGGGAGGGTTGTTGTCTACCCGCCCACGGAATCCGGGTTCGCGGCCGAGGAAAACATCATCGTAGGTAACGTCGTGCTTTACGGTGCGACCGCTGGCGAAGTATTTATTCGAGGTATTGCCGGGGAGCGTTTTGCCGTGCGCA
This sequence comes from Terriglobia bacterium, assembly GCA_965247425.1. Taxonomy (GTDB): domain Bacteria; phylum Acidobacteriota; class Terriglobia; order 20CM-2-55-15; family 20CM-2-55-15; genus CAZOZZ01. The sequence goes on along the minus strand of OZ252023.1, from coordinate 4,530,330 downwards.
ACAGTGGTGCCGTGACTGTCGTGGAAGGGGTTGGGGATCATGGTTGCGAGTATATGACCGGGGGCCGCGTTGTCGTTCTTGGTCGTACGGGCCGCAACTTTGCCGCGGGAATGAGCGGCGGGATCGCCTATGTGTTCGATGTCGACAAGGACTTTGCCGCGCACTGCAACCTCGAGATGGTCGATCTCGAACACCTCGAAGCCGCGGCGGAAGATAGCTTCGTCCGTTTCCTCATCGAGCGCCATGTCAATCACACCGACAGCGATCATGCCCGCGGCATCCTCGAGGGTTGGGAGGAGAACCGGCACAGGTTCGTCAAAGTGATGCCCCTCGACTACCGTCGTGCATTGACGGAGCAGCGCGGCGGTCGCGTGGAGATGGCCGAGCATGGGTGATCCTTCCGGCTTCCTCGAGATCGCTCGAGTGACTCCCGACACGCGACCCGTGGGTGAGCGCATACGGGATTGGACGGAGGTCTACCGGGAGTTCCCGGAAGACAAACTTCGCGATCAGGCATCACGGTGCATGGACTGCGGCATTCCTTTCTGCCAGCAGGGCTGTCCTCTCGGTAACATTATCCCGGACTGGAACGACCTGGTTTACCGCGACCGCTGGCATGAAGCGATCGAGCGCCTCTCCGCAACCAACAACTTTCCTGAGTTTACCGGTCGACTCTGTCCTGCACCCTGCGAGGGATCCTGCGTCCTCGGCATCGACGCCGACGCGGTCACCATCAAACAGATCGAAGTCACGATCGTCGAGCATGCTTTCGAGAGTGGCCGGATCAAGCCCTCGCCTCCCCGATCGCGTACCGGCAAGCGCGTCGCCGTGATCGGTTCCGGTCCGGCCGGCCTCGCCGCAGCGGACTTGCTGAACCGTGCGGGTCACACCGCGACGGTATTCGAACGGGACGACCGCATTGGTGGCCTCCTTCGTTACGGCATTCCGGAATTCAAGATGGAAAAGAGCGTGCTGGACCGGCGACTGGCGTTGATGGAAGCCGAAGGGGTCGAGTTTCGTCCGAACTCGAACGTCGGGGTGAACATTGTCGTGGATGAATTGAGGTCGGGCCACGACGCGATCCTGCTGGCCGGGGGAGCGACAGCTCCCCGAGACCTGCCCGTGCCCGGCAGGGAACTCAACGGTGTCCATTTTGCGATGGAATACCTGCCGATGCAGAACAAGGTTTGCGAAGGGGACGAGCCTGCCGGGAACTTCATCAGCGCGCGCGACAAGAAGGTTGTCATCATCGGCGGAGGCGATACGGGGGCAGACTGTCTTGGCACCGCTCATCGTCAGGGTGCAGCTTCGATCCATCAGTTGGAATTGCTCGACCGCCCTCCGGATCAGCGCTCGTCCGATAACCCCTGGCCAACGTGGCCCCACATCTTTCGCACTTCCTCTGCGCACCAGGAGGGCGGTGAGCGCCAGTTCAACATCTCGACGAAACGTTTTATCGGATCGGACGGTCGTGTCGAGAAACTCCTTGCCGTAAAGGTGGAGATCGGAAAAGGGGAAGGCGGGAGATTGATCATAAACGAAATCCCCGATTCCGAGTTTGAGATCGATGCGGACCTGGTTCTGCTGGCGATGGGATTCGTCGGCCCGGAAAAGGAAGGCCTGCTCTCCCAACTCGGAGTCGGGTTGACCGAGCGCGGGAACGTCCGGACCGACACCACGAAAATGACGAGCATACCCGGCGTTTTCGCTGCCGGTGACATGGTCCGCGGTCAGTCGCTGATCGTGTGGGCGATCCAGGAAGGCCGTGAGGCCGCCCGGGGTATCGACGAATACCTGATGGGTTCCACCGAGCTGCCTTGAGCAATCTGCTTGCTTCCACAGTTCTTCGACGCAGAGACGCAGAGTTTTTTTCTTCTGGACGTCGCCGCATCGATTGACTTTGTAGCTCCGAAAATAAAAGGTCCTCTTTGCGTCTTTGCGTCTCTGCGTCGAGGGGTTTCACTGCTGATGTGAATAACTGCCGCGATTGTGGCATACTCGCCGGATATGATTTCAACTAGGTTTCTGTTGGTTCTCACGATGGCCGGCGTGCTTGTTAGCGGGTGCGGAGCCGAGCCTCTGGACTTGTCGGAGCCGGGATCCATCCCTGAAATTCGAACGCCTGCCGGTGATGGAAGTGGGGAGCCGAATCTCTCGATCGATAACGACGGCCGCGTCCTTTTAAGTTGGATTGAACCCGCCGGAGAGGATGGGGACCGGCTGCGCTTTGCCACGCTCGACGCACGGGCTATGGAGTGGTCCTCTGCACGTTTGGTGGCCCAGGGACCGAACTGGTTCGTCAACTGGGCTGATTTTCCTTCCGTCATTCCGATTTCGGGCGACCGGTTGGCCGCCCACTGGCTCGCGAAAACGGGTCCCGATACGTACGCCTACGGTGTGAACGTGTCCCTTTCCGGCGATGGCGGGCAGACCTGGAGCGAACCGATCGTTCCACACGGCGATGGCACCCAGACAGAGCATGGGTTCGTTTCGATGTTGCCCATGGACGACGGCTCGGTATCGGCGGTGTGGCTCGATGGACGGGAGATGGCTGGCGATGGGGGTAGCGGCGACATGACGCTGCGGCACGGATTTATTCGCGCCGACGGCAGTGTCGAAGCGGACACATTACTCGACGACCGAGTGTGTGAATGCTGCCAGACGTCCGCTGCGAGAATTCCCGACGGGCAGATCGTTGTTTACCGCAACCGGTCCGAAGAGGAGATTCGAGATATCTCCATCGTCAGTTACCGTGATGGACAGTGGTCGGACCCTCGCGCCCTTTCAAATGATGGGTGGCAGATTCACGGTTGCCCGGTCAACGGTCCTTCGATTTCGGCTTCCGGAAATCGCGTGGCGGTTGCCTGGTTTACCGGCGCAAACGACGAACCCCGCGTCTCGCTTGTCCTGTCCGACGATAGTGGCGAGACGTTCAATGATCCGATCCGAATTGACAGTGGTAACCCGCTCGGTCGCGTGGAAGTCCTGATGCTGGATCGGTCCGCTTTCGTCATCTGGATGGAACAAACCGACGAGGGCGCCCAGGTCCATCTGGGACAGGTCGATCGGCGAGGGACATTGCTGGGGTCCTGGGTTGTTACGAATACGAGTGAAGCCCGATCGAGCGGTTTTCCCCAATTGGTTGGTAATTCGGAACGAGTGGTTCTGGCATGGACCGACGCCCGGAGACCATCGACGATCCGGACTGCAGTCATTGCATTACAAGGATATTCGGACTGAGATTCATTACGGCGATAACGGCTAAGGGTCGGCTCAAGAATAACTTCACAGAATTGGCACCCAGATTTGCGTCAGATTCGGTCGCGACCGATTGAGCAGACCGGAGGAATAGCCCCGCTATTTCGAGGATCTGCGATTGAGGAGCGGCCGAAGATGGCGTGAAGATGGGATGCCAAAATGTGAAGTTATTCTTGAGCGGGCCCTAAGGAGAAGGACATCATGAGAAGGTTGGTATCACTGGTTATGGCTCTGGCGTTGATGTTGGGATTGGCGGGATTCGCAGATGCCCAGCGCCGAGGCCGGGGCAATTTAAGTCCCGAAGAGTTGGCTGCACGTCAGGCCGAACAGGCGCGGCAGTTGGCAGAGGCGATGAAAGAGCCAAATCCTATCGCGGCTCTGGATTCGATTTGGCTCGAGGAACTCACCTGGATGGAAGTCCGTGACGAAATGAAGGCCGGCAAGACGACGGCGCTGATTCCGACCGGCGGCGTCGAACCGAACGGACCCTATCTGGCAACAGGCAAACACAATTACGTCCTGACTGGCGCCTGCGAGGGAATTGCAAGGAAGCTGGGTAACGCGTTGTGCGCACCGATTGTGAAGCTTGTTCCTGAAGGCGACCACGATCCGGCGACCGGTCATATGCGGTCACCGGGAACGATCAGCCTCCTCGCCGAGACGTTTGAAATGCTGCTTGCCGACATCGCCACCAGCCTCGAGGCCCAGGGTTTCGAGCACATCGTCTTCTTTGGTGACAGCGGCGGGAACCAGTCCGGCATGGAAGCGACTGTGACCGCGCTGAACGAGAAATGGGGAAAGAAGGCTGCTCATTTTATACCGGAATTTTACCGGTATGGCGAAGTCACCCAGCACATGGAAGAGACGATGGGGATCATGCAGGAAAGCGAAGGCTTCCACGATGACTTCGTGATTACGTCACTGATGATGGTCACCGATCCGACTTCGGTTCGTTACGATCAACGTGTCAAGGCCGGTAAGGCCAGCATCAACAGCGTTAGCATCGTCCCGATGGAGAAAACGATCGAGATCGGGAAGAAGCTGATGGAATACCGGGTCGACCAGACGATCAAAGCCATCCACGCCTCGATTGGCGATTCGATGTCGAATCGGAACTAAGAGGGCAAGGAGAGTCCGAGGTCCGAAGTCCGAAGTCAGGGAAAGACTCCGGATCCTCTTTGGACCTCGGACTTCGGACTCCCTCCCTTTCCCCCCCGTGCTATCTTTCCCTACATGATCGTGATGAAGTTTGGCGGCACGTCCGTTCAGGACGCGGATGCTATTGATCGCGCGGGTGACATCGTAGTTGATCGTCTCGAGCAGAACCCACTCGTAGTCGTGAGTGCCTTGAGCGGCGTTACCGGCGATCTGCTGGAAGCTGCGACGCTTGCAGGAAACGGGTCGCTCCCGAGTGCGCTGTCGATCGTGGATCGGCTGCGTGAGCGTCATAGCAGCCTCCACCCGTCGCTCGATTCCGAGATGGAAAGCCTTCGGGATTCTCTTGTTGCGGTTCGGGATAATGGTGAACTGACGCCGCGGCTGCAAGATGCAATCTCTTCATGCGGTGAGGTTCTGTCCTCGACCATTTTTGCAAATCGGATCGGGAACCGGTGCGATGTCGTTCATGTCGATGCCCGTGAATTGATCGTCACGGACGATTCCTTTACCAGGGCGAATCCGATCATTGACGAGACCAGTCGGCGCCTGGAGGAACGGGTACGCCCCCTTCTCGATGCCGGGAAAGTTGTCGTTCTGGGGGGGTATATCAGCCGAACACACGCCGGCGTGACGACTACGCTGGGGCGCGGCGCTTCCGATTACTCGGCCTCCTTGATCGGGGCATGTCTGGGGTCGAAGGAGATTCAGATATGGACCGACGTCGATGGCATGATGACCGCGGACCCGCGTATTGTGCCTGATGCCTGGAAGATCAAGCGACTGTCGTTCGATGAGGCTTCCGAGTTGGCCTATTTCGGCGCCAAAGTCCTGCACCCGGCGTCGCTGCTGCCCGCGATTCGAAAGGGAATTCCCGTGAGGGTTCTCAACTCGCTGAAGCCGGAGCGGTCGGGTACCACGATTACGAGAGAAGCGGCCCGTGGGATAAGCCCCATCAAATCGTTCGCCTCGAAGCGCGGCATCACGGCGATTACGGTCACTTCTTCCCGGATGCTCATGGCTCACGGTTTCCTGCGCGCACTGTTCACGGTGTTTGACCGGCATCGGACGAGCGTTGACGTTGTGTCCACGTCGGAGGTCTCGGTGTCGCTCACGACGGACGACGATCAGTCTCTGGACGAGATCGTCGAGGACCTCCGGGCACTCGGTGAAGTTCGCATCGAACGGGACATGGCGCTGGTCTGTATGGTTGGGACGAATCTGAAAGACACACCCGGAATCGCCGCTCAGGCCTTCAGTTGTCTTCGAGACATCAACATCCGAATGATTTCTCAGGGGGCCTCGAACATCAACTTGAGCTTTGTCGTGGAGGGGGACCGCGCCGACACGGTGATGCGCAGGCTTCACGAGAAGTTCTTCCAGAGATTCGAGCCCGACATTTTTGAGCGAGTCCGGTAGCTAGAGAAATTCGGAGACGACGAGCAAATCTTCAGATCGCTCGCCGTTTCCGAATTTCTATTCCGGTATACTCGATGGAATGCTTGGACGAAAAACCGAGGGTTCCGTCGTCTGCCCGTCATGCGGTCTTCTCGTTGGCGTCAACGACGACGAATGCTACAACTGTGGCCGAAAGAACCCCGGTTTGTGGGGATTTGCGCCGGTCGTCGTGAAGTTGGCACGGGGTGGAATCGCTTTCGATCAAATCGTCATAGTAACCTGCGGCATTCTCTTTGCTCTTTCCCTTGTCATCGATCCCGCCGGCATCACTATGGGTGGTTTCAATTTCCTCGGGCCGAGCAGTACCGCACTGCGCAAACTCGGCGCCAGTGGCGTGATACCGGTTCTGATAGAAGGACGTTGGTGGACCTTGTTGAGCGCCTCGTGGTTGCACGGGGGAATGTTGCACATCTTCTTCAACATGATGTGGATTCGACAACTGGCCCCGGGCGTCGGCGAATTGTACGGCGTCAGCCGGATGATCATCATTTATATGATTTCCGGTGTCGTTGGATTTTCTTTCAGTTCCTTTGCGGTCTACATTCCAATTCTGTCGAGCTTCGGCCCCTTCCGTCCCGGAGGGATAACTATAGGTGCGTCCGCTGCGGTCTTCGGACTGCTGGGCGCGATGGTTTTCTACAGCCGCACAAGCGGAAGCAGCATGATTGGCAAGCAGGCCCGCGGTATGGCCGTTCTTCTGTTCATATTCGGGCTCATTTTTCCAGGAGTCGACAATTGGGCTCACCTGGGAGGCTTCATCGGCGGATATGGCGCTTCAAAGTGGTTGGACCCGCTCCGGCCGGAACGTTTCGACCATCTGGTGGTTGCGCTTATTTTCATGGGCCTGACCGTCCTGTCAGTTGTGTTGTCGATGATCTTCCCGATCCGCCCCTTTGGATAGACCCCGTGCAGGCTCTCTGGATCAAACTCGTCTTCCCAAATCGGGTTGTTCAAGAACAATGTTTGTAAGAGAACCACGGTATTCAGTTACGGCGCGCACTTCGGGTTGCTGACCGAGCGGTGAAAGCGCGGGCCGGGGTTACAATGCCGCTATGATTCCGCGCATTCTCTCAGTCGCCGGGCCCCTACTGGTGTACGTGTCACTAGGCGTCCTGCTATGGGCTCTCTATAGACATCGAGGGCACCTGGACCGATCCGCACTCGGCGTGTTCGTGTTGTCGATCGCAGTCTGCTTCGTGTTCGTCGGGTCGGGCCATCGCGTCTATTTCGATGAAGACATTTATATCCAGATTGCTTCGAACCTCTCCCGCGCTCCAGTCGCGCAGCTGACTCTTCTAGGGACGCCCGAAACGGTCGAGGTTTCGACTTACTACAAGGAACCGGTCGGCTATCCCTCTCTGCTTGGCCTGGTCTTTGCGTTGTTCGGAGCAACTGAAGGCGTGGCGTTTCTCTTGACGCGCGTCCTGTTCGCCTTTCTGGTCACCGGGGTTTACCTGCTGGCCAGAGATGGTTTCAAACAGGGATGGATGGCCTGGATTGCGGCGATGACCTTTCTCGGCGTTCCCGTGGTCCTGGATTACTCGGTTTCGGCAGGCACCGACATCCCCATGGCTCTCTTTACCGTGGTTGGATTGTGGGGGATGGTGTCCGGGGCGCCCGCATTGGCGGTTGCGGGTCTGGCTCTGGCGGTCCAGATGCGTCTGGAGGCGGTCGTGCTCACGTCTCTGCTCTTGCTCAGCCCGACGATCCGTCGAAAATGGAAATTCATCGGCCTGATTCTGGTTTCGGGCGAGCTGTTTCATCTTGTGTGGCTCCTCTCCACCGCCCCGGCATACGCCGCCGCAATAGGAATCGAATCGACGTTCTCTCCGGCGTATGTTCTCGACAACCTGATATCTTCCGCCAGATACCTGTTCGACCAGAATCGGTTTCCATGGGGCATTTCAGTTCTCGCGTTGCTGTCGGTGCTCGTCTGGGCGTGGAACCTCGGACGGCGTTGGCGGGGTCGGCCCGTGGGCGGGGTGCCGGATCTTTCGGGGGTCCATTACCTCATGGGGTGGATTGGATTGCTCTTGTCCGTGTATCTGGTCTTCTACGCCGGGAGTTTTGACCTCAATCCCCGATACAGTATCCAGATCGTCGTTCCTTTGATCCTGCTCGCGGTGTCGTCCCTGCGGTTTCTTTCGAGAGTCCAGCGTTATCCTGTTGTTGTGGCCCTGGCCGGTTCGCTTCTGTTCTCCAACCTGTCGCAAAGGCCGGAGGATCGGGACCCTGCCAGCTTCGTCAACGTGTTGGCTTCAGACCACCGCAGGATGGTACTCATCGCCGATGACCTCGGCCCCGATTCCATCGTCCTGACAACGGAGCCCGAAGTTTTTCTGAACCACGGCATCCCGGCCATGAATGCCGTCTTTGCGACGGAGTGCCCTCAGGCTGTCCAGGATCAGAGCGACAAGTATGGGACGGTGCTGTATTACTCGGGCACGCGCGCCACTGTTCCAAACGGAGAACAGTGGCGCGCGGACCGTCTGCTGAAGGAGGAGTACAAACCCACCCTGATCGAGTCCTACATAATCGGAGGACGTCGAACGGCTCTCTACCGGATCTACTGAATCTGGGCTATCGGGAACGTTGCCTGGTTGCCTCCCTCGAAAACCAGCGCCGTCGCCGACAGAGACGCAGCGGTCGATTCCAGTACCATGTGGGAGAAATTCGTACCCGAAGCCTCGCTCGTCAAAGAAAAGAATTCCCATGCGAACTTGGCCGTCTGATTTCCCGCTCCCAACGCGAGGGTTGCCGAGCCAATGGATGTGGCGTTTTCATACAGCGTCGCGGTTATCGTCACCTCGGAGCTCGATGTATTCGCCAGCGCGAAGGCCGTGGCGAGGTTTAGGCTGACGTTCCTCATTCGCGGAATGACCAGTTTGGTCATGGTTCCGACGGTTGCCGGGACACCGACACGAGAGACGAGCGTCCCTCCAGCGAGTTATAACCGAATCTGGTGTTTGAAGGGATTGAAGAAAAGCGGCGTATCTGGTTGATTTGTTGTTTACCAGACTTCAAAGCAACCAAAGGAGATACGCCACTATGAGCAAGAGTAACGTGATTGGACCGGAGGGTCGAGAAACGATTGAGGACCCGGTAACAGAGCTACTACGAGTTGGAGCTCAGCAACTGATCCAACGGGCGGTGGAAACCGAATTGGCGGAGCTGCTATCTCAACACGACGATCGGCGAACAGAGAAGGGCAACGCCGGGGTGGTGCGCAACGGTTATCTACCTGAACGTGAACTGCAGACCGGTCTGGGGCCGGTAACGGTCCAGATTCCGAAGGTCCGTGCAAAGACTGGCGACGCGGTGACGTTCCGATCGGCGCTGGTACCTCCTTACATTCGAAAGACGAAGTCGATGGAAGCGGCGGTGCCGTGGTTGTATTTGAAAGGCGTCTCGAGCGGCGAAATGGGTGAAGCCCTAACTAAAAGTTCTTGTCGGTCCCCAGGCGCAGGGTTTGTCGGCGAGCACGGTATCGCGCCTGAAGCAGGTCTGGGGCGAGGAGTACCGCCAAAGCTGCGAGGAGCGGCTGGATGCAGACCGCTGGGTGTATGTCTGGGCCGACGGAATTTATAGCGGACTGCGGGCTGAACAAACCAAGTTGTGTGCATTGGTGGTGATCGGCGTGAATGAACGCGGAGAGAAGCGTTTTCTGGCGATCGAAGACGGTGTCCGGGAATCGACACAGAGTTGGCGCGAGGTCTTGTTGAAGCTGAAGTCCCGTGGGATGAATATCCCAAAGTTGGCCATCGGTGACGGTGCGATGGGGTTCTGGGCCGCACTGGAGGAAATCTATCCCGAGACAGGCCAACAACGCTGCTGGATGCACAAGACCATGAACGTGTTGAACTGTCTACCCAAGTCGGCCCAGGCGAAAGCGAAACAGGCCTTGCACGCGATCTGGCAAGCCGAGACAAAGGCAGACGCCGAGAAGGCATTCGACCTGTTCATTGAAACCTATGAACCGAAGTATCCGAAAGCCACTCTCTGCCTCCAGAAAGACAGCGAAGAACTGCTGGTCTTCTTCGACTTCCCGGCCAAGCACTGGCAGAGCCTCAGAACGACCAATCCCATCGAGTCGACCTTTGCCACCATTCGCCACCGAACCAAGCGATCCAGGGGTTGCCTGACGCGGGATGGCATGCTGCACATGATGTTCAAACTGGGACAGTGCGCTCAGAAGAACTGGCGACGATTACGAGGATTCGATGATCTGGCCAAGGTGATTACTGGACTGAAATTCAACGATGGTATCGAAGTGACAAACGTCGATCAGGCCGCCGCTTGAATCAATCTCCTAAACACCACTCTTGACAATAACTCCCCTCCAGCGGTCCGAAGCTCAAAGACACCCAGGACCAGGACATTGCCCTCGCTGACGATTCGGGCCCAATTGATCACCCCCGTGGATGTGTTGCCGGAAGTCAGAACGATGGAGTCGTTTGCCGGTAGCGTCAGGTTGCTGAGAGTCCCCGTGAACACGGGGGCCGTGACACTGGTCGTACTGAAAGGGACGGTCGATGGCGAACCATCCTGATTGAACAGTTCGATCGAAGTCAGTTCTACGGAGGTTGTCCCCGCGTTGATGATCTGAATGATTGTCGAAAACGTTTCTGTGGCGCCCGCGAACGAGCCGGCTGCGACGTGGGGAATAATCTGGGTAACGGTCGACCCAGCTCCGCCGCCACCCCCGCCACCACCTCCCGATTGGCCATAGACAAGAAACTCCGCGTCCAGAGCGGTCGTCCAATACCCGACGACCGACACGAATCCGAGAATCCCGACAGCGACGAGCATTCCGGTAAGAACCCGTTTGATCAGCATATGTGCACCTCCATTGGTTGAGCACCTATTGAACGGCAAGAGCTCGAGCGAAACAAGCGTAGAATGGCATGTTGGATGCTGATTCCGTTGTTCTTAGAGGGGGCTGGAATTTGACTCAGACCACGAGACTGAGGATCGAGGCGCGGACGGGCTGCGCCTTCGAGGTAGCCGCGGGTCAGTTGTTGCGTGTCGTTGACGCCGAGGGTGGCCAGGTTGCCGACCTCGTCGCGTTCGCCCGGGGCGATCCCGGAGAGTGGTTATCGAACGGACGTAGTTTTCATTACAACGAGTCCATCTACATGGTCGCGGCAAGTACGCTCTATTCCAACCGGAGCAACCCGATGTTGACGATTATTGAAGACAGCGTCGGGCGCCACGACTTTCTCTACACGCCCTGCAGCGCCGAGGTATTTGAACGGAATTACGGTCTGAAGGGGCATCCGAACTGTCTCGACAATCTCACGTCCGCACTGGCGCCCTACGATGTCACCCCGAGCATGATCACGACGCCCTTCAACGTGTTCATGAACGTCCGTATCTCAGATGCCGGCGGGCTCGAAATTCTGCCGGCTCTTTCAGTAGCGGGCGACTCGATTACGTTTCGAGCGGAAATGGATTTGACTCTCGCTGTGTCGGCCTGTTCCGGCAAGATATGTAATGTCGGTCCTCCCTCACCAATCGACGTGGAGATCATCTAGCCCTGAGGTTGGTGCCGCGATTTACTCTCTGGCGTATCCTGACAGCGAATCGAAAAAACCTCCTGTATTGCGTTTTCAACGGATGAGGATCACAATAAATCTGTGCTACGCTCGGTCTCCATTGTACTGGTGTGGATCCTGGTCCTCGGTGTGTGCAGTTCTGCGATGTACAACACCGAATTCAGTTCGGCCCAGGAGGATCCGTTCGGCCACCAGCAGACTTTCGCACCACCAGCACGGACCGAACTCCACTCTCGCGCGCACTTCCCACTGAAAGACGATCACAGGTTCCACTTCCTGCGAGTCACTGTCGAGACACCCCGGGCAGGCACCGGCAGTCCATCGGAAAGATTCCTTCCCCAGGAACCACCTTCACTGAAGGCACCCGACGACCTTCTCGTCAGACACCACGTATTCGGATCTAGATCTCTCGTTCAAACGACCGTTCTCTCGTAATGCCGGAAAACCGCGCTTCGACTTTCGGCAACCATGAGACCACCACCAACTCCTCCCTTCATCCGGACTGGGCAGTCCAGGACCTTCTGGCTGTTCCCGGAGTTCAGGTGCGTTATGAACAAGAGGATTCGTATTCGTCTGCTGATCACCGTCTTTGTCACTCTGGTCGCCTGTTTCGTGCTCGCGGGTTTTCCGCCGAGCCTGTCCCACATGGAAGAGCGTATCCGGCTCGGTCTGGATCTGAGAGGCGGCACCCATCTCGTACTCGGAGTGGTTACCGACGACGCTGTTCGAGCGGAGACCGATCGTGCGATTGAACGTCTTCGTCAGTCGCTTGAAGAGGATGACGTCCGTTTCAGGCGAGATTCCCGGGTCGAGGTCAATCGCTTTCGGTTCGTGGGAGTCGATTCCACGAGAGACAGAGATTTCCGTCGAATCTTGACCGAAGAGTTTCCGGAATGGAACATCGTGTCCACCTCACTCAGTGCATACGTCGTGGAGATGGAAGCGGCAGCGGAGAAGGATCTCCGTGACCAGACGGTTCGTCAAGCCATACAGACGATTCGCAACCGCATCGACGGATTCGGAGTGACCGAGTCGGTGATTCAGCGATATGGCGGAGCCGGGAGGTACGAGATCCTTGTCCGGTTGCCCGGGGTCGATGATTCTGCTCGCGTCAGGAGAATCGTGCAGTCCACTTCTTTTCTCGAACTGAAGCTCGCCGATTCCGGTCCGTTCCCAAGCGAACCGGCCGCCGTTCTGAGCTACGGTGGGACACTGCCGTTGGAGCTGGAACTGATGGAGTCCAGCGAGCCGAGTGGAACCGGAGCTTCGGAGGCCTGGTACGCCGTGCATCGCGTATCGGTCGTCACGGGCCGCGACTTTCGGAGCGTCTATGCCTCACGAGACGAAAACAATCGGCCGGCGGTAACCTTCACACTGACGCCTGACGGATCCCAGAGGTTCGGACTGGCTACTTCAGAAAACCTCGGCCGGATTCTGGCGATTGTCCTGGATGGAAGGATTCAGTCCGCTCCGCGAATTGAAGAGCGAATCACCGACTCGGGCATCATCCGGGGTGGACCCGGCGGCTTCACGCTCCAGGAAGCACAGGATCTGGCCCTCGTGCTTCGAACCGGAGCATTGCCGGCCGCACTCGAATACCTGGCAGAACGTCGGGTGGTCGCGTCGCTGGGTGCAGATTCGATTCGGCAAGGGGTTCTGTCCGGGATCGTGGCGCTGACCGCTATCCTTCTGTTCATGCTGTTTTATTATCGGATGTCCGGGGTCAACGCCATCGTTGCGATGCTTCTGAACGTTCTCCTGCTTTTCAGCGCGCTGGCCTACTTTGGTGCGGCATTGACTCTGCCGGGTATCGCCGGTGTCATCTTGACGATTGGTGTGGGCATTGACTCGAACATTCTAATCTTCGAGAGGATCCGAGAAGAGTTACGGGCCGGGAAAACTCCAGTGGCGGCGGTCAGGACCGGCTTCAGCCGTGTCTTCATCACGATTATCGATACACATCTGGCCGCACTGATTTCGGCCATGTTCCTGTTCATGTTCGGAACCGGTCCGGTCCGGGGCTTCGCCGTCACGCTCGTCATCGGTCTCGTGGCCAACGTGTTTACTTCAGTCTTTGTATCGAGAACGTTGTTTGAATGGTCGCTCTCACACCAGCGCCGTGTCACATCACTCAGCATATAGCTTGCAGGCGCTGGCTTGATCAGCTTCGCTCCGCAGAAGGCACTCCCGATGCCGACATCAAGGGAAATTTGGACATTTAACTTCGTCAGTGTGATTCACATAAATGGTGGCGCTGGCGACCGGTCGCCCGTAACGGAACGATCATCGTCCTCGAATAAGACTGTGCAACTCCTGGAAAGTTCGAATGCTTCGATGTGCGCCGGCGTGCGGAGATCCGGAAGGATCAAACAGTACCGTACGAAAACCTAGCTCGGCAGCAGCGTTTAGATTCTGCGGCCGATCATCGACGAACATAGCGTTCTCGACGGAGGTACCGGACTGCTTTAGAAACTCAGTAAAAATGGCCCTTTCGGGCTTGCGTACTCCCAGGTCGCCGCTAATTATGAAGCCATCGAGATACCGGTCGAGATCGAATTTCCTCCGGAGCTTATTTGACCATTCCGTCACGTCGTTGGAAAGACACCACATCCCCTCCACGAAAGGCGGGACCCCGGCAAGAAAGTCCTTCAGTCGTGGAACGAGCTCATGTCCGTCGAGGAATTTGTCCTCGATGTTTGGATCGAGGTTGAAGGCTCGCCAAAGACTGGCGGAGGAACGCTTGCCAAGGCTCGCTTCCATGTAGAGACGCTCAACTTCCTCTACGTCGCGGATGCCACGTGCCTGGAGAAACGGAATCAGTAATTCGGCCACGTCGTCTCCAGCACGATACATGACGTCCATGGCGTCAAGGACGAGGACTGGCTTCACTTCCTTCATAGTGGTTCGAGCGACACATTAGGAGTCGAATTGGAAATCCAAACTTTTCGGCGGCGGCCATCCGGCACCTTTTCCGTTATCAGGGTGCGTCGAATTCAACTTCCCATCCATGCCTTGTAACGACGACCACGGTCAGGTCGCTTGCGGTCACGCACAGGCTTCATTATCGGGACCCCATACCCGCAGCTCGTCATGGTCGATGTAACCTCAATTTCAATGACCTGGCGCGGAACCGACTTTGGTTGGAGCGTCGTCTTTCCCAACAGCTGTTGCGCGATCGGCGATTTTTCGAAAGAGGTAGCGGTCGCCTTCCCGTAAAGTCGGACAATGGCCGCGTCTTCTTCATCAAAGCAGCAGATCATCAGGGTTGCGTGGCCACCGATCGAGGCGTGACGCGCTGTCTCGTTCCCACTTCCCGGATAGTCCAGGTACGCGACCCGGTTGGGCGACAAGATGTGAAGGGTTCCCCCTTTCGGTGAGAGGTTGACTGGACCGACGCCTTCCGGGCCACCCCCAAGGAGCCCGTGGTGGAAGTCTGTAGGGTCGCGTTACGAGCGCCATGGGGCCAGATGCAAGGCGGCACGACGACGTCGATGCTCGCCATCGATCTAGGAGTGCCAACGCCGCAGCTGGCCCCATGCCGTCGTAACCCGGAGGGCGCAGGGGTCTTCGGGCCACAGGCTTTGTCATTCGTCGGTCACGATGACAAAGCATCGTTCCGCTCCTCATTTCGCGCCTGAGCCCCGAATACCCCTGCGCGCGACCCTACAGACTTCCACCACGGGCTCCTAGCTCAGGATCGGCGCTCGCGACGAAAAACACTGCAGCGTTTTGTATGAGCGCCGATTGTTCTTCCGTGATCAAGGTGTACGACTTCGCCATTAAATCGACTCCTTCTGGCCGTTGATTTTCAGGATTTCAACCAGACGATCGCAATCACTTTCTGTGAACGGCCGAATACTGATCATTACCATTAGTTGCCTATCGACGAGTTCGTCTGACATTCATCGAGCCAGTCAAGGTTGGCTCCATGTGGATGCGCAAGACCCAGAAGACTGGCACTCTTGTGTCCTTTGCGGATTGTTGTGCGGCCGAGCAAGAACCGCGAACCTTTCGGTGGCGGAGCAAGAGCCGCGATTTCTGGAAGGGCACGCGGACTCTCATTCGAAATCCAGACGAGATCGCGCCTCTTCGAGAAATTGACAAGTACCTCGACGAACGCTCGTCGACGTTCCGCGCTCACGTAGGGGAGCACTGCCGAATGGAAAACGACGAGTGTCGAGTCCCCGGGAGCATCGGCCAGGAGGGCTGGCAGATCATCGACAAGATCACCCCGTCTGACACGGGGCGCTTGGGTCCGACAATATTCGATGGCTGCCTCCAAGCGTCGCCGGCGGTCTGCATGATCCGGCCAGACCGAAGACAGCAACCATCGCCTGGCCGCTTCGTCGTTTAAGTCGACTGGATCGAGGTCCAGACCGTGTCGCCAAACGATCCGTGGCATCGCCAGACGTGGCCTTGATCCCTGCAAAACGCAGCTCAACCTCACAGGAGACCTCGCATCACCGATTTGGGTCGACCCGTAGTCGTACCGGAACCTGTCGGGCATCAGGCACAAACCAGCACTGGCTCCTACTTCCACGAGTGCCAATGGTCCGTCAGGCAGAGCCGGCAGCAAAACCGCGCAACGACCGACCTCGTTGGTCTGTGTGCGATGTGATCGCATCAATAGGCCAACATCACGACCGCGCTCCTTCACGAAGGAACCGAGTTCCACACCATTCGCAGGCATATCTTCCGGGCCGGTCAGGTACTGCACGGAAGCAAGAAAAAGGTTCGGCTGCGGGTCGGGCATTTCGGCGATGAACCTTGCCAACTCCTCATCCGCAGCCACACTTTTTGCAAGTCGGTAGTAGAAGTCAGAATACCCTTTGCATTCCAGGTCGGCGAACCGCTGGAACCTTTCTTTGACGTGCTCAATCTTGTCGTTCATGGGCCCGCGGATGACTACAATGTGGCGAATCTCCAACCGACATAAGAAACGACGGTCCCGTTGTGGACCGCCCAAGGGTTGTGCCTGATACTGCCTGGGTTTTATCTTGACCGATCCAGCCGCGGGTGTCTATCGAGCCGGACCATTCACGCAATCGATCCCCTAAGGCGCTACGATCGCCGGCTGTTCCCATTCGACGAGTTCAACCCCATCGCGAGCCGGGTTGGTGTGCGATCATATCCAGATTGGTGCGAATCATGGCGTTTGACCCACTCGACATTGGCGGCGGCATTGTTAATGATCGGTACGTCGACCGCGCAGTCTACTCTATCCTCAAACGGGATTGGTCAAAATGAGATCACACCGCTAAGCGCCGTTCTGGGCTACTGGAAAACTGAACAACTATGATCGAAGACGCGATACCTGATCCGGATCCAGTCGTCGAACGTCTGAAAGAACGCTCTTGGCTGGAAGTGGCCACAATCGACCAAGCTCTGGCCGAGGGACGTATCGACGAAAATGAATGGCACGAAGCCATGTCAGCCCTGGTCAAACCAGCCTACCTCTCCGGAGATGATCCCTATGCTCAAGCAGGTCACCGAGGTAACGGGGAGACCTGGGAAACTTCTCGAGGGTTTATCGCAGATACTCTGGACCGAGACGGTTCCTTCCTTGATGTCGGTTGCGCCAGCGGCATTCTCATGGAGAGCGTTCAAAGGTGGGGCGCGGACAACAATCTGACGGTGGAGCCACATGGGCTCGATATTGTTCCAGAGTTTGTTCAACTCGCTCGGCAAAGGCTACCCACATGGGCTCATCGGATACACGTAGGAAACATCCGCACGTGGCGACCGGTTGGCGAACGGTTCGAACTAGTGATGATTCGGCCCGAATATGCACCGTCGGACCGTCGTGCCGACCTGGTTGATCACGTGCTCACCCATGTCTTGAAACCCAACGGCCGGTTAATCGTCTTCGTCGGCACCGAAGAGGCTGACGTGAGGCGTGCCGAGTCGGCTATTACCAGTGCCGGGCTAAGGGTGAAACCCACCAGGTCATGGTCGTGTTGAGGTGCCGCATCCCAAGGATCACCGACTCGTGCGTCGTCTGTTTTGGATTGACGGCGCTGGCTGATTAGACACCGGTCTCATTTCTGCAATCTTGGAAGAGCGATGAACTTGAAAGTCTTCATCCAAAACGAAGCAGGCTCAGATCAGAAGAACCGTCACAACGAGAAGACCCTGGAGTTTCAGGGATCGGAAAGAGTGTCTAGAGCCTACCCGTTCCCCTACGGATTTATCATTGGTACCACCGCTGAGGACGGGCTCAATCTCGACTGTTTCGTGATAACCGAACAAAGCCTGAAATGTGGCGACATCGTGGAATGTAAGCCTGTTGGTCTTATGGAGCAGATCGAAGACGGCGAGGAGGATCACAACGTCTTGGCGGTGGTCCAGGGCGAGAATCTGGAGGTGGATCACGGCACCCGGACCAAGCTGACCAATTTTGTCTGCCGCGTCTTTGATCACGTTCGAGGAAAGCAGATTCGGGTGGGTAAGTTTCTGGGAATGCAGGAGGCCGAGGCCCAGGTTCTGCGATGCCGGGACCGAGTGTGACGGAGTCATTGGGTTTCCCACCGGGGAAGTAACCACCCCACTTATGGGAAAGCAACAAGAACATCCCGTCAACTTCGAACCAGCCATCGATCCGCGTTGTAAGCCTGGTGACTTCTGGTCGCAGCCGAAGGGGGGGCGATGGTCTCAATTCGGGAAGAACAGCAGACGGATCACGAATCGATTGGCGCAGTGATCATCGAGGCATTCGGGAATCGGGGTGAAGCGGACCTTGTCGATCGTTTACGGAAATCCCGGCAACTGACGTTGTCACTGGTTGCCGTTGTCGACAGCGAGGTCGTTGGGCATGTTGCCTTCAGCCCCGTCACGATCCATTCGGAGGGAGGCAACCGGCAAGCCATCGGGCTCGGACCGATGGCCGTACGGCCCGCCAGTCAGAGATCCGGGATTGGGTCCGAGTTGATCCATTGCGGACTCGATATGCTTCGCGAGCGCGGCGCCGCGATCGTCGTCGTCCTGGGACATCCCGAGTACTACCCCCGGTTCGGTTTCGAACGGTCGACGAAACACGGGATAAGATGGGAGCACGACGCACCTGAGGAGGCGTTCATGGTTATCGAGCTTCAAGAGGGCGCGCTCCGGGGCGTCTCGGGCACGGTGCGTTATCGGCCCGAATTTGACGTTGTCTAGATGTGTTCGCAGTAGAGGCCGGCGCGCCTTCTGCGGCCCACCGCGAAAAACAGGGCGACGGCTCCGATCAAGCCCGTGATGGCCGAAGAGATCGGGCCGAAGGTCAGCAGGAGCCACTCTTGATCTCCCATCAGGACGGCAAGCAGAATTCCAACGAAAGCGCCCGAGATACCGATTGTGAAGCCAGCAGACAGAGCGTTCCTATAGTCCGAGGCGCTGGTCGCCCCGAAAACCCCGCCGACGATCAACGGAATGCCCACACCCAACAGAGCCGAAAGGTTGATAACGGCTTCCACGTAATGGCCCGTCACGACCATCGCGACCTGTAACACGATACTGATAACTACAAACTTTGCCATTTGTTGTTTGAGGCGCAAAAAAGCGGACCCGTTATCGGGTCCGCCTCGATCTGACTGAAGTTATTCTTGATCGGACCCTACGCATTGGGCGTCCGCTGTTTCTTGTAGGCCTTTACCAGCCCATAGGAAATCCCGCCCATGATTACGTACGGGGCGGCAAGCAGGAAGATAATGCCCTGTCGGAATCCCTGTGCGATCGCCTGGCCCTCGGGCGAATTTTCGAGCGCCGTCCGACACATGGCGCACTGACTCCAACCGGTGCCTTCGAGCAGAAGCACAGCCGCCAGGACCGAGATTGCCATGATGATCTTGTGCATGTCGTTTACCTGTCCAGGAAAATACGAGTGGCCGTGTCGGCTGTGTCCGGGATCATGAAGAAGAACATGATCAGAGCCAGGACGAGTGGGCAAAACGTGATCAGAATCAAATTCAATCTTTCAAACCGCAAGTGCATGAAGATCGCGGTGATCAGCACAATTTTCCCCAACGTGATCCCGACGAGCAAAGTCGCCTTGATTCCCCCCGGCATGTCCACGGATCCGACACCCAGGGCCAGAAGCGTCATGACGAGCAGCCAACCCCAGGTAATGTAATAGACCCTGTAACCGGTCGGATGAGTTGCTTCAGCCATCCATACCTCCCTTGAAACTCGTCCTTAAAGCAGATAGAAGAACGCGAAAATAAATACCCAGACGACGTCGATAAAGTGCCAGTATAGCCCCGCAATCTCGACGCCATCGCCGGAATATTTTCCCCTGCCTGCTTGAATCGCGGTGTAGGCCAGGAGAATGAGCCCGCTCAGGACGTGCATTCCATGAAAGCCAGTCATTACGAAGAAGCTCGCACTGAATTGCGGTACGCCCCAGGGATTCGTATCGAGTCGTGCGCCTTCACCGATGAAGTGGGCCCATTCGTAAACCTGGGAGCCCAGAAAGATCATTCCACCGACAATCGTTATGAGCAGGAAGCGAACCGCTTCTTTCGGTCTTCCCTGTTGGGCTGCTCCGACCGCCATGGCCATGAAGAGGCTACTTGAGATCAGGGCGAAAGTCATGAAGGTGATCAGACCCATGTTGAACACTTCAGTCTGATCCGGCCATTCGGGGCTCATCGCCCGCATCATGCCGTACGCGATGATGAAGCCGACAAAAGTCAGAGCGTCCGAGACGATGAAAATCCACATCATGAATTTTCCCCAGGTCGTCCCAAACGGGGATTTCCCGCCGCCCCAATCCGAAGCCAGTATCCGTTCTTGTTCCGTTATGGTCGCTTCCATCTAAGCTCCTAGGCCAAAACAAACATCATGAAGAGGTAGACCCAAAGGCCGTCCATAAAATGCCAATACGTTGCGCACAGGGCGATCGGTTCGTGATCCCTCGCCGTGTAGCGATTCCGAAACGTTTGTGTCAAGACGTACACAAGGGCGCCAATTCCGCCCATGAGATGAATCCCGTGCAGTCCGGTCAAAATGTAAAGAAAGGAACTGTGGAGGGTTGAGGGAAGGTACACTCCCGCCTCGACCATCTGGAACCAGGCGCCCACTTGTCCCACCAGAAAGGCCAGTCCCAATCCACCGGTGACGCCGATCCAGGCCTTTGCGGGACCCTGAAGGTCCTTCGCCATGGCCTTGCGGGTCAGTTCGATGGTGACGCTACTGGCGAGCAACAAGCCCGTGGTTACCCAGAGTATCGAAGGAATCGCGACGTTCTGCCAGGACGGAAGCCCGCGTAAGACAATGTAAGAACTGGAAAACCCCCCGAAGAGCATCGCGATGCCGCCGAGCAGGAGCCAGAGACCAATCCGGCCCTTCGTGACCGGGAACGCCGGTCCGGGCTCCCAGGACTCGCCATCGTCTCCCCCTTCAGGCCATACCGGTGGGGGCGGGCTTCCTATTTTCAGCTTCTCTTCTGTTGTTTCCGCTGTAACGACTGGCATAAAAACAAGATA
Source organism: Terriglobia bacterium (assembly GCA_965247425.1). Lineage (GTDB taxonomy): Bacteria > Acidobacteriota > Terriglobia > 20CM-2-55-15 > 20CM-2-55-15 > CAZOZZ01. The sequence goes on along the minus strand of OZ252023.1, from coordinate 4,509,443 downwards.
CGGATGGAAACCCCTGGCGGGAATTCCCACTCCACTCCTTCATGCACTTAGGGTTCCACGTTCAACCCGAAGTGGTTTCCTTCGGCGATTCGGTCTGCATGATGTAATCTTTTTCCGCTCCCGGGACGCTGAAATCAAAAGGCCACCGTTTGACAGTGGGCAGTTCCGGGCCGAAGTTCCCGTGCCCGGGAGGTGACGGCAATTCCCACTCCAGCGTCGTCGCGTTCCAGGGGTTGACGGATGCTTTCTTTCCCCAGAAGATGCTCGAAAAGAAATTGAACAGGAAGACAATCTGTGCGGCACCCAGCACGAACGCGGCCATGGAAATAACAATGTTCATGCCCACTATGGATTGCAGGAATTCATATTGCGATGGATCGTAGATTCGGCGCAGGTGGCCGACGACGCCCAGACTGTGCATCGTATGGAAAACGATGTAGGCGCCGACGAAACTGAGCCAGAAATGAACCTTGCCCAGCGTTTCGTTCATCATCCGGCCGAACATCTTGGGGAACCAGTAGTAAAGACCCGCAAAGCCCGCAAACAAAGGGGAAACTGCCATGACAAGGTGGAAGTGACCGACGACGAAGTACGTGTCATGCATGGCGATGTCCGCGGCCGACGTGCCCAGGAAGATGCCGCTCAGGCCGCCGGTGACGAACATCGAAACGAACCCCAGTGCGAACAACATCGGCGTCACGAATCGTATGCGGCCCCCCCACATCGTTCCGAGCCAGTTGAACACCTTTATGGCTGAGGGGATGGCGATCAACAGGGTCGTCAGCGTGAAGATCGACCCCAGCACCGGACTCATGCCGCTCATGAACATGTGATGTCCCCACACCACGAAGCTCAGGAACGCGATCGCGCTCATCGAATACACCATCATGCGGTAGCCGAAGATCGGCTTGCGGCAGAAGGTCGACAGGATGTCGGATGCGATTCCCATGGCCGGCAGAACCACGATGTAGACCTCCGGGTGACCGAAGAACCAGAACAGGTGCTGCCAGAGCAGCGGGTGTCCGCCGGTGTGTTCGATCACCTGCTGGCCCATCACCAGGCCTCCGGGAACGAAGAAGCTTGTTCCACCGGTCCGGTCGAACAGCAGCAGGATACCTGCAGCAAGAAGGACAGGAAACGCGAGAATACCGAGCGTGGCCGTGATGAAAAGAGACCACTGGGTCAGCGGCAGCCGCATCATCGACATTCCCTTGGTCCGCATCGTCAAGAGCGTCGTGACGTAATTGAGGCCGCCCATAAGGCCAGATACGGCGAACAGTGCGATGGCCAGGATCCATAGCGTCATGCCTTCGGCCTGTCCTGGTCCGGCTTCGGGCAACGCGCTCAGGGGGGGGTATGCCGTCCAGCCGCCGAGAGGCGCTCCGCCCGTGACGAACAGAGCGGCGAGGATCACGATGCAGGAGAGCAAAAAAATCCAGTACGACAGGGCGTTCAGGAAGGGGAACGCCATATCCCGCGCACCGATCTGCAACGGGATCAGGAAGTTCCCGAATCCACCGGTCAGTATGGCCGTGAAGAGGAAGAACACCATGATGGTGCCGTGCATCGTCACCAGGGACAAGTAGAATTCCGGCAGCATGACGCCGCTCTGTATTCCGTCCGGCATGATGCTCGACAGAAGCGACCATACCGGATCGAGGATTCCGGGGCGAACGCTCGGCGTCGGCCACGCCAGTTGCAGCCGCATCATCATGGAGAGCAGACCGCCGATTACCGCCATGAACATCGCCGTGACGATGTACTGAATCGCGATGACCTTGTGATCCGTGCTGAAGATGTATTTGCGGGCAAAGCCCAACTGGGGATGGGCATGTTCTACGGTTGTGCTCATTTAATTAGTACCTAATTAATCGTCAGCCGTCTGGAATTCCAGCTGTTCGTCAAGCCACTGCTGGAACTGATCTTCGGTTTCGTCGACGGTCAGGAATCCTTTCATGCGGTAATGGCCGAGGCCACATAGCTCCGCACAGGCAATTTCGAACTGCCCGGCCACGGTCGGTACGAACCAGACTTCCAGGGACATGCCGGGCACGGTGTCCTGCTTGATGCGTTGGTTCGGCAAGTGGAAATCATGGATGACGTCGGTCGAGTGCAGCCGGAGGCGGACAGCCCGGTTCAAGACGATGTGCATCTGGTTCAGAGTCACGATGTCGTCCGCCCCTGCGGGGTCGCTCCGATCGAGGCCGATGTAGTTGGTGTCCGTAAACATGTTGACGTCCTTTCGTCCAAAAACACCGTCCGGTCCCGGGTAACGGAATACCCACTGGAACTGCTGGCCGGTCACCTCGACGATCATCGCGTCGTCCGGCGGCTCGGAAAAGTAGATCGAGGCCCATACGCTCTGACCCAGGAAGACCAGAACGGTCAATGTCACCGCAGTGATGGCGATCAGGGTCCCTTCGACTTTCGCGTTTTCGTGCCAATGGCTCGCACGTTCATCGCCGTTTTCACCGAACCGGAAAACGAAATAGGCCATGAGTCCCTGCACTGCGATGAAGGCGATGCCGGTCACAATCAACACGGCCACGAAGAGTCCGTCTACGGCGGGTCCGTGAGCCGAAGCGACCGACGGGAACCAGTACCGGTCCGACACGAACAGCCACACGGAGATCACTACTACAATCAGGAGCATGCCGCCAAGCACCACGCCGGGCGCAGTCACCCGACCGTTGCCGTTGCCATCGGCCATGTCATCCCTCCTAAACTATTAAGAACAGAATGTTTACGCGTGAATCACGGAAATCAATCGTGCAGTCTATCAGAATGCGTATACCAATTCCATCCCTATGTTGCCCTCATGGCGCCGTGTGTGACGTTCGTCACCAGAATTTGCGACCGAGCGTCACATTCCCAAGAATAAATTGTTGTTTTAGACCAGCGGACAGGCAACGAATCGGCCGTTCCTGAACTCGAAGGCGGGGACGTTCTCCGAGCAGGAGTCTTCTGCCATCGGGCAGCGGGTGTGGAAACTACATCCGGACGGTTTCTGGATCGGATTGGGCACATCCCCGGTAAGTCGAATGCGCTCGTGAGCCTGTCCCGGTACGGGGCGCGGAACCGCCGACAGCAGTGCCCGCGAATACGGGTGCATCGGCGTGGTGTACACCTTTTCGGCCGGACCGAACTCGACGAGGTTGCCCAGATACATGACCGCGATGCGTTCTGAGATGTGGCGAACCACGGACAGGTCGTGCGCGATGAAGATATAGGAGAGATTGAATTCTTCCTGGAGGTCCTGCATCAAGTTGATGACCTGGGCCTGGATCGACACGTCGAGCGCACTGACTGGTTCGTCGGCGATGACGATTCTCGGGTGTGTGGTCAACGCACGGGCGATTCCGATGCGCTGGCGCTGGCCTCCCGAAAACTCGTGAGGGTATCGGCTTGCCTGTTCCCGGCTCAAACCGACCTTGTCCAACAGCCAGCCCACCCGCTCCTTGCGTTCCGCCGCTGTCTGGCTGGTGTGGATCTTCAGGGGTTCCTCGATGATCTGACTGACCGTCATGCGGGGATTGAGGGAAGAATACGGATCTTGAAAGATCATCTGGATGTCGGAACGATACGGGCGCATCGTCGAGCGGTTGAGGGAGTTGATGTCCACAGTGCCTGTCGGTCCGTGATAGAGAATTTCTCCGGAAATGTCGACACGGTAGCTCATCGCCCGCAGGATGTTGACGACCGCTCTTCCGACAGTACTCTTGCCGCAACCCGATTCCCCGACCAACCCGAGCGTTTCGCCGCGATGAAGGTCCAGGCTGATCCCGTCGACCGCCTTGACAGAGGCCTGCCGTCGCATGAATACGCCGCCGAAAATCGGGAACTGTACCCGGAGGTCTTTGATTTCGAGAATCTTTTCCATCACGTATGAACAGTCGTCCTTGGTTTTGCCGCAGACGCAGAGGCGCAGAGGCGCAAAGTTGATTGTCTCGCTTGCCGGTTGATCACACCAAAGCCTGTTTCATGACGATTACCGAAGAAAAAGGACTCTGCGTCTTTGCGTCTCTGCGTCTCATCTTTCGCGCGTTTCGACTAGTCGCTGACAACAAGATGGCAACGCGATCGATGGTTGGGACCTACCTGATGGAAGTCCGGTTCTTCCAGGTCGCATCGATCGAGCTTTTCTTCGCACCGGGTTGCGAACTTACATCCGACGGGCAGTTCGTGAATGTTGGGAACGTTTCCGGGTATGGTCTTCAGACGTTCCTGCTTGTCGCCGTCTACACGGGGGAGAGATGCCAGCAAGCCGCGTGTGTAGGGATGTTGCGGGTTCTCGAAAATGTCCTTCGCGGAGCCGATCTCCTGCATCTTGCCGCCGTACATCACCGCGACGCGATCACAGGTTTCGGCGACCACGCCCAGGTTATGCGTGATCAGAAGGATCGCGGCGTCTTTCCGTTCTTCCTTGACCTTGAGCATCAATTCCAGAATCTGGGCCTGGATCGTGACGTCCAGAGCCGTTGTGGGCTCGTCGGCGATCAGAAGGGAGGGATTGCAGGCCAGGGCAATGGCGATCATCACGCGCTGGCGCATGCCTCCCGAAAACTGGTGCGGGTAATCGCGCATCCGGGCCGCCGGATCCGGAATCCCGACGAGTGTCAGCATGTCGACGGAGCGGTCGAACGCTTCTTTCCTGGAGCAGCCTTCGTGCTCGAGCAAGATCTCCTTCAACTGCATCCCGATAGTGAAGACGGGATTCAGCGACGTCATCGGCTCCTGAAAGATCATACTGATTTCGTTGCCGCGAATCTTCCGGATCTCTGCCCAGGGGAGCTTCAGTAGTTCCCGGTTCTTGTAGCGAATGGACCCGCTGACGATCTCTCCTGGAGGGTTCGGGATCAGGCGCAGGATGCTCAGGGCCGTGACACTCTTACCGGAACCGGATTCCCCGACCAGGCCGAGTACCTCGCCCGCATAAATATTGAGGTCGACCCCGTCGACCGCCTTGGCGACGCCGGCTTCCGTCTTGAAGTAGGTCTTCAAGTCCCGGATCTCAAGAAGTGTTTCAGCCATGGATTGTCCGTTTCGAGGTTGCAGCGCCGACCACCGTCAGCGCAGCCTCGAGTACTCCTTGGGATCGAAAGCCTCCCGCATGGCTTCGCCGATAAAAACGATCAGGAGCAGCGTCAGGAACACCGCTCCGAGAGGGAAGAACACGAGCCACCACTTGGTCAGATACTGCATGCCCTGGCCGATCAACTCGCCCCAGGACGGAGTCGGAGCAGGCAGGCCGAAGCCCAGGAAATCCAGGGCCACCAGGGCGGAAATGTTACCCACGATGGCGAATGGCGCGAACGAGACAACAGGTGTGAGTGCGTTCGGAAGGATGTGTTTGAACATTATTGCGGATTCCGAGGCTCCCATCGCGATCGCCGCTCCGATGTAGTCCTTGGCCTTTTCCCGATAGAACTCGCCACGGATGTAGTAGGTGATGCCCATCCATCCAAACGCCGACAGGATGATGATCAGCAACCAGAACGAAGGCTGTAGCAACTGATTTTTTCCCGGGAGATAGATCGGAACGACGATCGAACTGACGATGATGATCGTGTACAGAAAAGGCAGTGACGACCAGATCTCGATCACGCGCTGGCCCAGGATGTCCAGCTTGCCTCCGAAGTAGCCGATCGCCGCGCCGACCACGATACCCGAGGCGTAGCTGAAGACGACCACCAGCAGCGCAAACGACATCGATATGTTAAAGCCGTAAGCCAATCGCGCGAAAACGTCACGCCCACGATTGTCCGTACCTAAGGGATGGTCTCTGGACGGGGCATGCGGCGGTACGCCCTCCAGTTCGAGCAACGATTCGTTGGTGCTGTAGGGATAGAGCGGCATGAGGACCCAGTTGCCGCCGCCTTCGGTCGCGAATCTTTCCTTGAGAGTGCGGTAATCGGGTTCACCGAACGCACCCGGTCCGAACTCTGAAGCGTCGGTGTAACGAAGCAGCGGGAAGTAGTAGGCGCCCTCATAGCGAAGCGCCAGCGGTTTGTTGTTGATCAGGAGCGGAAGTAGGAACGACAGCATGTAGGTGGCGACGATCAACAGGAAGGAGTAGTACCCGCGCTTCATGGCGCGGAATTTACGCCACCGCTTGTTGAAAATCGACACCGACCGGCGCGGCGTCGGTTCTGACGCCGGGGCGGGACCCGGAATCGTAACTTTGGTCAGTTCGTCTTCTTCTATTGCCATTCGCGCTCGGGATCCTTACTTGAACCGGATCCTTGGGTCCACGACCACGTAAATCATGTCGGAAAGGATGTTCCCGACCAGCATCAGGATGCTACTGACGACGAGAATGCCGAGTGCGACTGGATAGTCCCTCTGTAGGATCGACGTATAGCCGAGGTAGCCCATGCCGTCGATGTTGAAGACTTTCTCGATCAAGAAAGATCCTGCCAGGATCAGGCTGATGAAGTGTCCGAGGCCCGTGGCGATTGGAATCATCGAGTTCCTGAGAGCGTGGACAAAGATGACCCGTTTTTCCGTGAGGCCTTTCGCGAAAGCCGTCCGGATATAGTCCTGCCCGAGGTTTTCCATCAGCGCGTTCTTCGTCAGGATCGTCAGCGTGGCGAACGAGCCGACCATGTAACAGACGACCGGCAGGAACATATGGTGAATCTGTGCGAGGATCTTTTCGCCGAAGAAAAGGAATTCCCAATTGTCCGGGCGGAAGCCTCCCAGGGGGAAAACCTGCCAGAAGCTACCGCCGCCGAACAGAACCAGAAGCGCGGTGCCCAACGCCCAACCCGGGATCGAATATCCCAGGAAAACGATGAAGCTACTCGCGAAGTCGAAACGACTGCCGTGCCGGATAGCCTTGAAGACGCCGAGGGGGATACAAATAATGTAGCTGAGGAGGAAACCCGTCAATCCCAGGAAGATGGAGACAGGGAATCGGGACTTGATGACGTCCCAGACCGGCTCATGGTAGATGTAGGACTGCCCCAGGTCCAGATGCAGAACGTTCCAGAGCCAGAGTGCGTAACGGATGTGGACCGGTTTGTCGAAGCCGTAGTATCGGCGGATCTCATCGATCGCGTCCTGGGGAAGCGCCTCCGCGGTCAACCCGCCTCCGACCGCTCCGCCTTCCTGCGCGATAGCCATTTTGAAGCGCAGGATCTGCTGTTCGACCGGCCCACCCGGAACGAAATGCATGATCACGAACACAGCCAGGCTGATCCCCAGGAACGTCGGTATGATCAGCAGGAACCTTCGAATAAAGTAACCCGTCACTGCCGGCTTTCGCCCTGAGTCTCCGTTTGTGCGAAGCTCAGCCAGTATCGGTCTTCGAGCGGGCCGGCTTCCAGGGTTATCGACTCGTCGCGCATCCCTCCTGCCAGGGCTGCTTGTTTCTCCGGATCATGCCACCAGAGTGCTATCGGATCATCGTAGTCGCCAGTCCGGGTGACCGTGCCTTCGGGCATACCGAATTTGTTCCAGAAGACGAAGCGATGATACGGCCCGTACCAGGATAGGATGAACAGGTAGTTTTCGGCCAGGATCCCGTCAAGTTCCCGGATGGCCGCGATACGCTCTTCCACATCGAACATTTCGTCGTAGGCTTCCAGGATTGCGTCGACACGTGCGTTCTTCAGGCCTGTGATGTTGTTGGTATTGTCCTGATCCGCGAGGCTCGAATGATATGCGGTTTCCGGGTTCGGGAACAGGAGCCCGTTGTACCCGATCGTCAGAAGCCCGAAGCGGCGCTCGTCCAGGAGTTTGACCAGCGTCGCGAACGTCACCAGGCGCAGGTTGAGCCCGATTCCCACGCGCCGCAGGTCTTCCTGGAATACCGTCAGGTAGGTTTCCTGGGTCTTGGAGTAGTAGACCAACTCGATGTTGAGTGGCTCCCCGTTCTTGACCAGGCGTCCTTGTGAGTCGCGCTGATCCCAACCTGCGTCTGCCAACATGCCGAGAGCTTTCTCCGGATCGTATGGATTCTTGGGATTATCGGGGTTCTCGTAGACGCCACCTGCGTAATAGGAATTTTGGGGAAGGTACTCGTTGTAGAAGAGCTTCTCGATCATCTGCCCGCGATTGTACAGATGGTGGAGGGCCTGCCTGAACCGGATGTCGTTGAACGGTTCGACTCTCGTGTTCATAGCCAGACCCGCCAAACCGTTCGGGTTGTGGTTGAAGACCTTGCGCTTCTGAATCAGGCCGCGCTGCACCCGGTCGAAGTCGAGCTCTTCGACCCACATCCCTGCCCGGAGCACATAAAAGAAATCCAGATCACCCCGCTTGAGCATCTCAAACGCCAGGTTTTCATCCCGCACGATGATATGGCGAACCTCGTCGAAATTGTACACGCCGACGTTGCCCCGGTGGTTCTCCGCCCAGTAGTCTCGTCGGCGCCGGATGCTGATCGACTGCCCCTTTACGACATCCTCTTCCTGGATCATGTATGGCCCGGAACCCGTAAACATCTTGAAGTTCCAGTCCTTCAAGTAGGCGCCACCCTCCATTGTGTTGAGGACGTGGGCCGGATAGATGAACATCGCCTGCGAGAAATAGAGGAAATTGCGCCAGTTGAGATCCTTTACCTGGACGCTGACGATGTACTTGCTTTCCGCAACGGGCTTCTCGAACTTGTCGTACATAATGCGGTTCATCGGAGCCTGGATGTCCGGGTTCATCATGAACACCCAGGATGCAACAACATCCTCGGAGGTCACCGGCTCGCCGTCGGAGAAGCGTGCGTTCGGATTGAGCCGGTACCGGAACGTCATGCCGTCGTCTGTCACCTGCCAGTGTGTCGCGAGTGCCGGCATCGTTTCGAGAGTTGTGGGGTGCAGTCCGAGGAGAGTCTCATACACCAGGCCAGCGACCTGCTGGTTCCAGAGTATGGTGTCGGGTCCCTCGGTTCGGAGCGTTCCCGAGAAGTCGATCTCGTGCTTGGTAAAACTGCCTCCCTTGACGGCGTGTGGATCACCAATCAGATCGAACTCCGTGTTGGTGTCCCAGCCCTCGCCCACAAATCCGGCGCCTCCGTCTTCTGCCGACACTGAGGCGTCTGCCCCCGCATCCGCGTCAGGGAAGACCGGGTAGTCGTTCTTGTCCATCGAGACCGGGCCTCGCGCTGTAAGTGTCGAGGAGCCCTCATCCCCGGGTCTGGACGATGAGCCACAGCCAGCGGCAACGACCAGTGTCGCCAGCAAAAGGATGTAAGCAGTTTTACGCATAATTGTTCATTCCTCCGGGACTCCGAGCTTGGGAGAAGCAATTGTAGTCCGCCGATAAGGTAGATGTAAACGTGGATAAGACACTCCTGGCGTGTATCCGGAACCGGCGAAGAATTCTGTCTTCATCCTGTTTCCTTGAGTTTAGACTGAGGCATGTCCAGTCCGTCTACATCCGTGGTGCCGGAGATTGACGAGTCCGTCGACGAACAACTCGAACAGCTCTATCATGTCATTCTTCTCAACGACGAGGACCACAGCTACGACTACGTCATTGAGATGCTCCGCAAGTTGTTCGGATTCACCGAGAGCACGGCCTTTTCCCGTGCGGTTGAAGTAGATACGAAAGGCACGACCGTTTTGATCACGTGCGAGCTGTCGAAAGCCGAAGTGAAGCGCGACCAGATCCATGCATACGGTGCGGACCCGCGCCTTGCCCGGTCCCGTGGTTCGATGGCCGCCGTGGTCGAACCAGCCGCCTGACGGTCCAGTCCGTTACAATTTCTTACAGGGAAGAGGCCGAGGTCGGGAACGTCGGTCTTGAACTGGAACTTGCAGCCTGTTGTGAGTGCTCATCGACGCAGAGGCGCAAAGACGCAGAGTTTTTTTCTTCTTTTCTCCCTGAACATCTTTTCTGCGTCTTTGCGTCTCTGCGTCGAAAAACAGTGGTTTGAGATCGGGCGTGGAGTCCAGGTGGATCAGATCGCCAGCCCGCCGTCCACCTGGATGACCTGTCCGGTGATGTATGAGGCTTCTTCGGAAAGGAGAAATCTCGCTATTCGGGCGACCTCGTCAACCTTGCCGAACCTTCCCATCGGAATCTGATCGAGGGCTTTTTTGCGATACTCATCCCCGAGCGTCGATGTCATGTCGGTTTCGATGAGACCGAGCGCGAGTGCGTTCACGGTGATGTTCGCTTTTGCCACTTCCTTGGCCAGCGCTTTGGTGAAGCCGATCATGCCTGCCTTTGAAGCGGAATAGTTGGCTTGACCGGGCATCCCCGTCAGGCCGCTGATCGAGGAAACGTTCAATATGGCGCCGGATCGCTGCCGCAGCATCGCAATGACGGTGGGTTTGGTGAAGTTGTAAACACCCTTCAGGTTCGTATCGAGAACCGCATCCCAATCCGATTCGCTCATTCGGACGAGCAGCTTGTCCCGGGTGATACCCGCGTTATTGACCAGGATATCGATCCGCTCAAAAGATGACCGGACGCTCTTGACTACCTCGGCAGCACGCGCACTGTCGATTGCGTCCGCCTCGAACGCGACGATCCTGTCCCCATCGGCGATCTCTTCGGCCAGTGCGGCGTTGTGCGCGTAGGTGAAGACCACTCGTGCGCCCGCCTCCGCCAGCGCCCCGACGATTGCCCGACCGATCCCGCGTGTTCCGCCGGTCACAATAGCTACTTTTTCTGAAAAGGGCATAAGGGCTGAATTGTAGCAGATACGATCTAGTGGTCCCCGCCAGAGACAACGTGACTTCGTTTGCCACCTCGTTAAACTCAGGTGCAGGTTTGCCCTTGGAGATCATCTTTCGAATCCGCAATCCGGATTCGGGCCCGTTAGGAAGATCGCATCATTTCGTTGTGGACGTACGCGTCCAGGTGCTTCTGGAGTTCATGAACGTCGAATATCACAGCTAATAGTCAAAAGCTATTCACGTTGAAAGGACTTCGGAGAGATCGAGCAGTTCCAGATCCAGTTCTTTCTTCCGGGTTACCACTTCCGACAGTGGCGTCGTTCGAACTTCGCCGCGGATCGAGCCCACCAGGCAAGCGAACTCATTACGGTCTATGCACTCGATGGCTCCGGCTCCGAGGCGCGTCGCCAGCAATCGATCGAAGGCTGTCGGGGAACCGCCTCGCTGGACGTGACCCAGCGTGGTCACCCGCAGGTCGAACTCCAGCTTGTCGTATTCTTTGAAGTATCGAACCAGCGTTTCCGCGTTGCAGCGCGCGCCCTCCGCCACGACGACCAGAGCGTGCTCCTTCCCTCTCTTATAGGCCGTATGAAACACCTCCGCGATGTCCTCAGGCGTGGTTTCCCTTTCGGGAATGACCACAGCTTCGGCGCCGCCGGTGATTCCGGCCATCAAGGCCAGATAACCGCAATCCCTTCCCATAACCTCAACGAGGAGTCCTCTCTGGTGTGATGATGCGGTGACTTTGAGGCGATCGATCGCTTCGAGAGCGATGTTAAGGGCAGTATCCACCCCGATCGTGATGTCGGATCCATACAGGTCGTTATCGATCGTCGATGCGACTCCGATAACCGGAAATCCGATCTCCGACAGCGCGAAAGATCCCTACTGGGAGCCGTTTCCTCCGATGACGACCAGGGCCTCGATCGACTGCCGACGGAGATGCCGTATCGCTTCGACGCGGCCCTTCTCGGTTGCAAATTCCGGGCTTCGCGCTGTACCCAGGAACGTCCCCCCCTGCTGGATGATTCCGCTGACATCCCGTGTTCCCAGGGGCCGCATCGTCCCTGTAGTCAGGCCGGCATATCCCCTCTCGACGCCGAACACCTCCCAACCTTTGCTTATTGCGGTTCGAACGACCGCCCGAATGGCCGCGTTCATTCCGGGAGCATCGCCCCCGCTGGTCAAAACGCCGATTCGTTTCATGGTTTGTTAGCTTAATGGCAAACAGCGAACAGCCAATAGCTAAAAGCCAACCGCCACATGCTTTCAGATCATTCGGGATTCGGACATCGTCACAGCTCGGGTCGGGCAGGCATCGACCGAGAGTCCCATCGGGTGCAGGTGCTCTCGTTCTTCTCGATATCCGTCGGCGTAATCGCCGCGTTCGATCACGTTCACGTAGCCACAAGCATGGGTTCCGACGGGGCAGGCGACGAGGTTCTGCCAATGTTCCCGGTCAGCAAGCAATGATTCATAGCTTGGGATTCGAAGGGAATCTAAAGAGTCCGAGGTCCGGGGTCCGAAGTCCGCACGACACGAATTCCCATCGGCTTTGGACTTCAAGCTCCCCAACTTCGGGCTTCGGACCTCGGACTTCGGACCTTCCCCACACCTCGTTCCTCCATCCGTTCATTGACCCCAACCATCAAAGCGCTTATTCTTAACTTCTAAGGTAAAGTCCCCCAGAGGAGTGTCCCAAATTGGATTTTGAATTTAGCAAACCGACAAGGTATCCGGAAGATCTCATCAAACCGATGAGAGATGAACTGACTCGTCTGGGTGTGCGCGATACGCGGACGCCGGAAGAGGTAGACGAAGTAGTCCAAAACGCATCCGGAACGACTATGGTAGTCGTTAATTCGGTGTGCGGCTGTGCCGCGGGCAAGGCCCGACCAGGAATTGCCATGGCGTTGCAGCACGATGTCAAGCCGGACAACCTGATCACTGTTTTTGCGGGAGCGGATGTGGAGGCTACAGCGCGTGCCAGGGAACACTTCGCCGGCTATGCTCCGTCGTCTCCGTCCATCGCGATCATGGAGAACGGGCAGGTGGTCTATATGCTTGAACGCCACCAGATAGAAGGGCGCGAAGCACCCGAAATCGCCTCGCTGCTTACCGAAGCCTTCGATAAACTCTGCGTCAAGACCGCATAGGACAGGGCATCCACCGCGAAGGCTCGAAGGACACGAAGCTCGGGGTTTCTTCATACAGAAATCCGAGCCTGCGTTTGCTTCGTGCCTTCGCCGTGAATTTGATTTTGTGTGATCGGGTGAAATCCGGTCTCAGGGGATCTTCTTAACTACTCCAACTCCGGCTTTACCAAAGGCCTGTTCCAGGTCGCCGATTGCCTCGTCCGGTGGATTCCGAACACCAATGAGGATCTTGCCGTCGGATACTTCCTTGTCGTAGATCTCGATTCCACGCCGGCCCAGCCTCGCGGTGACGACAAGCGTTGCCACGGTTGCGAGAACCGCTCCCAGCATCGTCAGTTCGAACATCGGAACCATGTTGGCGTAGAGCGATACGATCGGCATCCCGCCGGTGTTCAGAGGCCATGACATCTGCGTCAGAGAAGTCAGAAGATACGCCGTCGTGAGGCCGATGGCGCCCCCGACGACGGCAATCACTGGCATCCAGGTTTCCCGATCCCTCTGGCCAAACTCGTATTCTTCAAGTGGTTCCGAAGACACGATGGCGATGTCGCTCTCCTTGAAGCCGGACGATCGAAGGGCGTTAACCGCTCGCTGAGCAGAGTCGGGTCTCACGTACAAGGCATAAATCGCTTTCATACCAGTTCTCCCGCTACCTCACCTTCCGCTGCAGTCTCGGCGGCTTTCATTTTCGGATGGGTTCCCCCTCGAATTTCCCAGATGGAGATGACCGGGATGAACTTTGCGAACAGGATGAATAGAAGCGCGATCGCAGCGAACGTCGAAGCCATAATCGTCAATTCCGGCCACTCCGGAGTGTAGGTTCCCCACGAGTACGGAAGTTGTTTGTACGACAACGAGGGGATCACGATCAGGAAGCGTTCGAGCCACATGCCGATGACGATACCGATCGAGGCGACGACGGTTCCGGTAATCGTCCGTAACCTCCGAATGCCCAGTATGACGATGGGGATGACGAAGTTTAGGACTACCATGGTCCAGAAAAACGGCGAGTACTCGCCCCTCTGCACCGCTCCAAAAACTCCCTGCTCGTGGGACTCGTTGCCGTACCATACGGTCAGCCGCTCGTTGAAAACGAAGTACATCCAGAGCAGGCTCATCGTCCCCATTAGCTTTCCGAGATTCTGAAAATGAAGCGGCCTCAGATACTCTTCCAGGTGCAGCATCCTGCGGATGATTGCCATCGCAATGATCAAGGCCGCGATGCCGCTGAAGATGGCGCCGGTCACGAAGTAGGGGCCGAAGATCGTCGAATGCCATCCCGGCACAACCGCCATGGAGAAATCGAACGAGACAACGGTGTGCACCGATATCGCGATCGGCAGGATGGCGATCGCCATGATGTGCATGGCGTTTTCCAGGCGGTGCCATTGTTTCGGGGTGCCCTGCCAACCCAGGCTCAACATACCGTAGATCTTGCTCCGCAGCCCGGTCGTCTTGTCTCTGATGAGTGCGAAGTCGGGAATCATCGGGAGTGCCAGAAACAGGAGACTCGCCAGCAGGTACGTCGAGATGGCAAAGAAGTCCCACACCAGCGGCGATCTGAAGTTTGGCCACAGCGCCCGTTCACTCGGGTACGGAATCAGCCAGAAGAAGAGCCAGACGCGGCCGAGGTGAATGAGCGGGAACATTCCGCCGATCATCAAGGCGAACGCCGTGATGGCCTCGGCCGAACGGGTGACCGGTTGTCTCCATGTCGCGTTGCACAGCCTCAGGATGGCGGAGATCAGAGTGCCGGCGTGGCTGATCCCAATCCAGAAGACGAAGTTGACCAGATAGAATCCCCAGAAGACAGGCGAGTTGATTCCCGCAACGCCGATACCGTTGACGACCTGGTAGGCCCATGTGGCGAAGCCCACCAGGACGATAGAGCCGAAAAACGCGACCGCCAGGTAGAATTTCGCGGACGTGTGAAGCAGAGGGTGGAGGAGATCCTCGGTGAGCTTCTTATCGGTTCCCGGATTCATGCCACGTTTCCCGCTGCAGATATGTCACCGAAGGTTTCGTGCCGAGATCGTCGAGCAACTTGCTTCCCCGATGCGAGCGGGAGAGTCGAGAAACCTCGCTTTCCCGATCGTTCAGATTGCCGAACACGAGAGCGTTTGAGGTACAAGCCTGAACACAGGCTGTCTTGATCGCTCCGTCCTGGACAGTTTCGCCGCTGGCCTTGGCTTCGATCTTCGTTTCGTTGATGCGCTGGATGCAGAAGGTGCACTTCTCCATAACCCCCACCTCGCGCACCGAAACATCCGGATTCAACTGCAGGTTGAGCGGTTTTTCCCATTCGGGGTTGAAAAAGTTGAAGAGGCGCGTGTTGTACGAGCAGGCGTTGGCGCAGTACCGGGTGCCGATGCATCGGTTGTAGACCTGCGCGTTCAGGCCCTCCTCTGTATGATGGCTGGCGTAGGTCGGACAGACCGGCTCGCACGGCGCGTTGTCGCACTGCTGGCAGAAGACGGGCCTGAACTTCACCTGTACATCCGGGAACTCACCTTCGAAATACCGCTCGATCCGCATCCAGTGCATCGCGCGGCCCCGATCCGCCTCGTCCGGGCCGACAGTCGCGATGTTGTTCTCGGCATGGCACGCCGTCACGCAGGCTTCGCAGCCCGTACAACGGTCCAGATCTACGGTCATTCCCCATCGATAGTTCGCGTCAGCCTCTCTTCGAACCTGTTCTTCCTGCATCAATCTACCTCGAGTGTTCGGAATGCTCTCTCAAAGCTCCACCGTACAAAATAAGTCCACCCTCTCCGTCGATCTTTTCGATACGGACGCGCGTTGCGGCCCAGGCCAGCGCACCGGTTTCCGGTTCCACAACCGGAGCCAGTATGGTGATGGGATTTGCGCCGCGCCCACTCGCGTAGCGGGTAAAGTTCTCGTGACCCTGACCTACCGGCATCGCAATGACATCGGGTGCGATCGCGGGTGACACGAAGGCGGGTGCTTGAACCGCGCCGTGTGCGGAGGTGACTTCGATCAGGTCGCCCTGAACGATACCGAATCCGCCTGCCGTTTTCGGATTGATTTCAACCCAACTGCCCCACATCGCCGATGAGAGGACGTCCGGGAGTTCCTGGAGCCAGGGCAGATGGGCGAGCGATCCGTCCAGGAAAGACTGTGAAATGAAGGGTAGAAAATGATACGGATATTCGCCCGTATCTCCGTCGAATTGCGCTTCCTCGAAAGCCGCGGCGCCTCGGTCCGACGTCTGGTCATCGGACGGCTGAGCCGAGGCCTCGCTCCATATGCCACCTTGCGCCTGGGCCAGCGTCCAGTTGTCGGTTGATTCGTCCGTGGCCGGCAAGGCTTCAAAAGCCGACTGCAACGCTTCCCGGTAAGTCTGCCATGGAAGTGCGGGGTCGAGCGGCGTGGCCAGGCTTCGTCCCGCTTCAAGCAGGACGTCGGGCATGCCCCGCGTATCGTGAAGCGGGCGCATGGCCGGTGGGGCGACACTTCGCACCGCCAACGCCGTTCCGGACTCGGGTTCGGAGTCGACCCAGGATTCGAGGAAAGAATGATCGGGTAGAATCAGGTCCGCCAGGTTGCTCGTCTCGTCGATAAACTGACCAAAGCTGGCGATGTACGGGATGCTCGACAATGCCTCGGCGACACCCCATGCCGGCGGCGCTCCAAAGACCGGGTTGGTGTCGTTCAACAAGAGGACCTCGATCGGCGATCCGGTGCCGTCACGGATGTCGGAGGCAATTTCTCGGAGCGAACGTCTCGAACCGTTGTCGGAACCTTCCGGGCGGGGCGTGAAGAGGATCCCGCCCGGTGTCCCGATGCTTCCGCCGAGCGCATTCAGCGCATTCACTGCCAGGGCGTGGAACAGACCGTTGATCTGCGCCAGCGCCGGCCCGCCGATCAAGGCGATGGCGGGTCCGTTTTCGGCAAACTCTCGACCCAACCGCTGGACCTTCCGGGCATCGACTCCGGTCAGTCGCTCCACCTCTTCGGGCGTGTAGGCGGGGAGGCCGTCGGACCAGCCTTCGATCAACAGGCCGGCGCGGCCGGCATCTTCCGCCGACGCGAGTCCGGTATCCATGATGACGTGGGCCAGGCCCAAAGCCAGAACGCCCTCGGAACCGGGACGCGCCGGAACCCACTCGTCGGCGTTCGCTCCCGTCTGAGACATTCGCGGCTCAACCTGGACGAACTTCGCCCGGACTCCGGGCCGGCCCTTCCGCATCTCGCCATATGCAACGTTTTGAGAGACCGGAGAGTTCCAGGTTCCGAGAAAGTCCGCGCCGAACCCAATGACATAATTCGATCGTGCCAGGTCCGGGGTCGGGAGTTGACTGAACCCGTAGCTTGCCAGGTTTGCGCGTCGAAGGACGTCCTCACCGAAGACTTCGAACGTTATTAGCGGTGGAGCGCCGAACCGGTCGAGGAACCGATCCACGAGCCTCCCCCGCTGTCCACTGAGGGGACGGGTCAGGAATGCCAGCGCGTTCTGGTTGCCCGCCGCGGCGAGACCGTCCAACTGCGATACCAGTTCGGCTTGCGCTTCTTCCCAGGTGATGGGGGTGAACCCTCCGGACCCACGTTCACCGGATCGTTTGAGCGGCCCGGTTATGCGATCCGGGTGGTATGTCACCTGAATGGCCGCCTGACCGCGTACGCAGAGTTTCCCCTGACTGACCGGATGTTCCGGGTTGCCTTCAAGTTTCTTGGCCAGACCCTTGGTGACGACGCCTGCCTGGCCGTTTCGGACGACTTCGACATCGCCTTCCATGACGCGGACGGTCAGGCCGCATCCAGCGGAACAAAGCGGACAGATGCTAGGTTTCCAGGCCGAGATGCCCGGCACGAGATACTCGTCAGGGAGGAACCGAATCAGCTCGTTTTCCGGGTTTCCGCAACTGGCAAGTGTGGCGGTCGCGCCGGTGGCCGCGGTGATTTGAACGAATTTACGACGATCCATGGTGCTCCAAAACCGGACTCTCCTTCTTCGGGGATGGGGAGTCGTCGACCTCAAGGGGAATGGACGTGATCAAGAAATTACTGTCCAACATCAATAGTGACAGACCAGGCAGTCGTTGGACGCACCTTCCTGCTCGTGGCACTCGATGCAGAACCGCATCGAGTGGTCCACGACCCTTTCGGCCACACTCATCGTTGCCACGTCTCCATGACAGGTGGCGCACTCGACTCCGGACCGGATGTGCGGGGCGTGGTTGAAGCGCACGTGAGCCTCTTCGTACCATCCATAAACACGCTGCCAGGGAGGCTCTTCACTTCGGTTGTAGTATTCGGTGAGCTGCTGGATCACCGGGCTTTCCGTGGCGATGAAGTCATGGCAGTCCATGCACATCGAAACGCTTGGAATGTGTGCGACCGGCCCCTTGTCCACCCCGTCATGACAGTCGACGCAGTTCAGCCCGGCAACTTCGAGATGGGGTTGGTGGTTGTAAGCGAGGGGCTGCACCGGCTCCGACCGAATGTTGAAGAAGTGCCGGACAGCTTCGGAGATGGAACGGTGCGCCGGCGTAAAAATCGGCGAAATATCGGCGGGTGACTGATCCGTCGCGGTCTGCCCTCTCAGCGCGCCATCCTCGTTCAGAAGTCCCCAGGTCAACCCGCCCAGAACCAGAGCCGCCACGATCAAGATCGATCTCTTGAAACCTCTACTTTTGTGAACTGATTTCATATGTTCACGATCAAAGGGTCCTGTCTGTCCGCGCTACTGTTACGGCGATTTCCTCTCCCCATCCTCGTTGAGTCGTGTCTCAGGATTTCGGAGAAACCCGCCTCGTATACGCACCTGGCGGACAACATGCCACTATAATCATGTCGCCAATCACGCGCAACTCCTCTTTTCCCCGGCACTCCATATCTAGCGAATTTCAGGGCGAGGACACCGAGGCCGATTTGCAGGACGATGAACATGAAGCCGGTGATCGCCAGAGTTACCGTGAACTCAGCGTCGAGACTGGCGCCGTGGACCGATGCCACCTCGGGAGCCACCAGCCGCGTTGGGCGAAAAACCAGACTGAGAAGATGGACAGCGCGACGAAGAACACCAGCAGCAACATGCCCTGCAGGGCGAAGCCCGCGTTCCGGGATTCTTTCCGTTCCATGATTCCTTTCCCTAGCAAGCTCCGGCCTTTGTCTTCGTGACGCTGCCGTCGGCGTATTCAAGGTTTTCGGACGACAGATTGTCATCCTTCCTCCGATCTGAACACGATGAACCGTCTCCGCACTTTTGGCCCGACTCTCGACTACCGAACCCCTCCATGTTCCACGGGACTCACAAATCCGAAAAACGCATGAAATTTGAAAAATCAGGTTAGAATAGGCCACGAATGAACAGACGTTCGGGATGTTACCACCGGAAGGAAGTGCTTCTGAGGAGTTCGGGTAGAGTGTTTAAGAGTGGGGCGAGGACCGCTTGATGCCTAGTCGGCTCTTCGTCGGTAACCTCCCCTATGACGCGACGGAAGTCGAGTTGAAGGCTCATTTCGCCCAGGCGGGACCTGTGTCGCGTGTCTTCATTCCCCTCGACCGGGAGACCGGTAGGGTTCGGGGGTTCGCCTTTATCGAGTTTCCCGACCCTGCGCATGCCGCGCAAGCAATACAGCAACTCCACCAGCAGCCTTTTAAAGATCGCCCTCTGGTTGTCAACGAGGCCCGTCCAAGCGAGGCTCGTGGCCCTGGTGCGGGCCCTCGTCCTGCGGGCCGTCCTCCATCGGGTCCGCCCAGACCCTTCCGGCCTGAAGCGCGAGAAAGAACGACCGTCGGCGGATCGGATCGGCCGCCTGCCCGCAAGGCAAGCCCTTCGCGTCCAAGACGCCGGGGGAAACGGAGTCCCTGGGATGATGGACCCAAGAAAGAACCGCTCAAGGAAAAAATCGGGGGGCGCTTCTTCGGCGGGGACGATGACGCCGATGAAGAAGAAGCGGAAGATGCCGAATTTGATGATTTCGCTACCGGCTTGCCGGATTCCGACGAAGAAAGTTAGACCGTTTGTGCCTGATTCGGTCTTGATCCAAACCGAACTACAAGATAATCCGCCTCACTCGAATTCGGACGGGAGAGTACCGCCACGGGCTTCGGGGGGAAAGAGGTGCTCTTTCGGAGCGGTGATCTTGTCGGTAGTTTTCAGTGTGGTGTTACTCGAGGCTCAGTCGACCGGGCAGAACGCGCTATTCGAACTGAACCAGTCGATTGCCCTCCTCACGGAGCGAGTCGCTCCAAGCGTTGTCCAGATCGAGAGCACTTCCTATGCCCCGGCCTCCCCGGCGCGCGGCGCCTCTGTTGTGGCTCTACGTCCGACTATGGGGTCGGGGGTAATCTGGAGCCCGGACGGGCTGATCGTCACGAACGCCCATGTCGTAGCGGGGGCGGCCCGGGTACAGGTGCGTCTGCCCGCGGTGGAAGGAACTCCGGGCGGGAGCGTGTTGCCTCCCAGGGGCAGGCGGTTGCCCGCGGAGGTTGTCGGGCTGGATCTTGAAACGGATCTGGCCCTGCTCAGAGTCGATGTTCAGGGGTTGCCCGCTCTGGAGTTTGCCGATTCCGAGCAAGTGCGTCAGGGCCAGATCGTACTCGCCCTCGGGAGCCCTCTGGGCTTGGAGAATTCGGTGAGCATGGGAGTCATCAGTTCGGTCGCCCGGCAGCTCGAACCTGATGATCGAATGATCTATCTTCAAACTGATGCGCCGATCAACCCCGGCAACAGCGGCGGGCCGCTAGTCGATGTCAGCGGGCACGTTGTGGGCATCAATACGATGATCCTTTCACAATCCGGCGGCAGCGACGGTGTTGGCCTGGCGGTGCCCAGCAACATCGTTCTTACCGTGGTGCGGCAACTGCGCGACCATGGTGTGTTTACACGAGGGGAGATTGGTGTTGAAGCGCAGACGATCACGCCGCATCTCGCCGCAGGGCTGGATCTTGGCCGCGACCATGGCGTGGTGCTCGCCGATGTCTATCCGGGAGGGGCGGCTTACGAGGCCGGCCTCCGCATCGGCGATATCGTCCTGGCCTTGAACGGAAAGCCGATGGAAAATGCCCGGCAGTTCTACGTGAACGTATACGGTTACGTGGCGAACAGGGTTGTGAACTTGGAAGTCCTCCGGGGAGATGAGCAACTGAGCAAATCCGTGGCGGTGAGAGTTCGTTCGGACAACCCGGAACGTGTCGCCAGCATGTTCGACAAGGAACAGCGCCTGGTGCCACGCCTCGGCATTCTGGGGGTCGGTGTCGACGAGAGTGTCAGCCGCCTGTTACCGGTATTGAGAAGACCTGGTGGGATTCTTGTTACGAGGCTGGCTGCATCAGCCCGGGCACCGACAGGACTGTTTCTACCCGGTGACGTCATTTACAGCGTCAACAACAGGTATCTCGAAACCCTGGATGAACTCTCGGCCGTAATCGACGCCTACGAATCGGGTGATGTTGTTGTCCTTCAGATTGAGCGTGACGGTCGTCTTTCATTCATAGAGGTTCAACTGGATTAGTGGTCCCCGCCAGAGATAACGTCACTATCTCCGAAGGAGGTTGCGAGCGGATTGATGGGTGAAATCTACCGTGAGGTGTGTGTGAGCTGTCGACGGTGTTGAGCGTTTATGAGGGGCAACCTCCATCGGCCCTACGGGTTCGGGCGGAACGGCACCGTCTTTGGCGTCGCTCCTCCTCACAATGTCGAAGCATTGGCTCGTCGTCGCTCCCCCAAATCCGGCACCGTTGCACTCCGAAATCTAGTAACGCCATCTCTGGCGGGGACCACTAATGTCGTCCCGAACGAAGCCGCCCCGATTCGTTCTCGGAGTCGACCTCGACGGCGTCTGTGCGGATTTTTACGGCGGCCTTCGACCTATAGCGGCCGAGTGGCTGGGAGTCCCTCCCGATACACTGCCGGCAAACGTCAGTCACGGCTTGACCGAATGGGGTATCGACCGCGCTCCGGGTGGATACGAAGCGCTTCACCGTTTTGCGGTGACTCAGCGCAACCTCTTTCGGGAACTCCAACCCCTCGATCGCGCTCCGGTGACGTTGCGGTCTCTTTCTGGCCACGACGTCCGAATCCGAATCATCACCAACAGGCTCTTCATCAAGCATTTTCACAAGGAAGCCGTCCAGCAGACAATCGAGTGGCTGGACCATTACGATATCCCCTACTGGGATCTCTGTTTCATGAGGGACAAGGCGGCGGTCGGTGCCGACCTGTACATTGAAGATGCACCCGAGAACATCGAGCAGCTTCGAACCGACGGGCATCCCACGATCGTTTTTTCGAACTCGACGAACCTGCGTCTGGAGGGTCCAAGGGCGGCTTCCTGGAAAGACGTCGAGAGTCTCGTGCTGAATGAGCTGGGAGCCTGGCGTCAGGCCCAACAAGAGGGAGGGAAGCAACTCTCCGGGGAGTAGAACTCGTGCCTGAGCAGTTTTCGAATACACCAATCTTCTTCGAACGGGAAAACACCTGATGTCCAAATCAGTCACCCGGGACCCGACGCTCCCGCAGTCGCTGATTCCCGTCGCCCTGCTCATCGTGATGCTATGGGCGTCAGTGCGTCTTTTCGGCGATGGCTCTTCGTCCGGGCCGAACCAGATGGCATTGCTGCTCGCCGCGGCGTCCGCGGTTCTGGTGGGGATGTGGAATGGTCACAAGTGGGACGACCTGCAGGAGGGGATGATCCAGGGCGTGTCGATCTCGATGGGGGCTATTTTTATCCTTTTCACGGTGGGTTCTTTGATCGGGACCTGGATCATGGCCGGTATCGTTCCGGCGATGATCTATTACGGCCTGTTACTCCTGCACCCTTCGATCTTCTATCTGGCGACGGTCCTGATTTGCGCGGTCGTGTCGATCGCCACCGGCAGCTCCTGGACCACTGCAGGGACCGTCGGTGTTGCGTTGATCGGAATTGCCGGCGCCCTGGACGTGAGTCTCGCCATTGCGGCAGGCGCCGTGATTTCGGGTTCTTACTTCGGGGACAAACTTTCTCCGCTGTCGGACACAACCAATCTGGCTCCCGCAATGACGGGGACGGATCTGTTTACGCATATCCGCCACCTGTTGTGGACAACCATCCCCGCTCTGGTAATCGCCTGCATCCTGTTCCTCATTCTTGGCTTGCGGGACGTTGGGGCCGAGGGAGGTGATCTTCAACCTTTCATGGATTCTCTGTCCGGCCAGTTCGACATCGGATGGCACTTGATGATCCCACCAGCGATCGTCCTGTTCATGGTGGCCAAGAGAGTTCCTGCGTTGCCGGCGCTGCTGGCCGGGGCTCTTATTGGAGGTGTGTTTGCCGTTGTCTTCCAGCAGGATGCCGTCCTGAGGTTTGTCGACAGTCCGGAACTGGCCCGGCCCGTGGCCCTCCTGAAAGGCTTCTGGATTTCGCTGTTTGACGGCTTTAGTTCGGATACCGGCAACGAGCGTCTCGACGACCTGTTGACACGGGGTGGAATGTCGTCGATGCTCACCACGGTGTGGCTTATCCTCACCGCGATGATTTTCGGCTCGGTGATGGAGAGGACGGGTAAGCTTTCCAGGATTGCGGCGACTATCCTGGCTTCAGCCCAGAGTACGGGATCTTTGATATTTGCGACGATTGTAACCGCAATCGGCACGAACATCGTGGCATCGGATCAGTACATTTCCATTGTGCTTCCCGGAAGGATGTTTCGGGCGGAATTCGAAAAACGAAAGCTGCATCCGAAAAACCTTTCTCGTTGCCTGGAAGATGCCGGGACGATGACTTCTTCGCTGGTGCCCTGGAACACCGGCGGCGCCTACATGGCAGGCACCCTCGGCGTGCCCACCTTGGCCTACCTGCCGTTCTGCTTCATCAACCTGTTGAGCCCAGTGATTTCCGCGATCTACGGATTCACAGGCTTCACGATAGAAAAGCTCGAAGTGTCACCCCCGCCGGCCGACCTGGCCGCACGCCAATTTGCTTCTAACGACTGACGGAGAATATCGATGGCATGGATCCTGGTATTGATTGCCCTCACAGTGGGGGTCGTTCTTCCCGCTCAGGCGGGAATAAACTCGCAACTCCGCGTTTGGCTCGGCCATCCGATCCAGGCAGCCCTGGTCTCGTTTACAGTGGGTGCGCTAGCCCTGGCTACGATCTCCGTGGCGTTGCGCCTGTCCTGGCCAAGCGTGGGTCATGTCGGTGCCGCGCCGTGGTGGGTTTGGGTCGGAGGCATCTTCGGAGCGACCTACGTTTCGATGGCCGTTGTCCTGGCACCCCGCCTTGGAGCCGCCACACTCATCGGAGCCAGCGTCGCGGGCCAACTTGTCGGTTCGCTCCTTATGGATCACTACGGTGCCCTCGGGTATGCCGTGCGTCCCTTGAGCCCGGAACGTATCGTCGGGGCGGGATTGCTCCTGCTCGGCGTCTTTTTGATTCAGAAATTCTGAGCCCGTTGGCAGGCTCCTACCAGCCAGGTGAGCCAATAGATTCGTACACGACACCAAGGAGAACATTCACATGCCAAACGATGAAGGGCTGAGACAACACGTGATCGACCTGCTCAAGAGCGGCCATGCGCACGTCGATTTCGAGTCGGTGATCAAAGACTGGAAGCCCGAGCTTCGCGGGTCCAGGGTTGCCGGCTTCAACCATTCCCCCTGGCAGCTACTCGAGCACCTCCGAATCTCACAATGGGACATCCTGGGGTTCTCGAAGAGTGCCGATCACGTATCGCCCACCTATCCGGACGGTTACTGGCCCGACGGGGAGGTTCCGCCCGATGACGCGACGTGGGACCGAAGCGTCGAGCAGTTTGTTCGAGACCATGGATCTATGCAAGGCATGGTACTCGACACGTCGCTTGATCTGTTTGAGCGAATACCCCATGGAGACGGCCAGACCATCTTGAAGGAGGCCCTGACCCTGGCCGACCACAATGCGTACCACATCGGCCAGTTGATGGTTCTGCGGAAACACCTCGGCATCTGATTTACACGACGCCAGACTGCCACGGGTTGCACACCGGAACGGTTTTTGACGCAGAGACGCAGAGACGCAAAGGGTACATTTGTTTAAGAAAGCCGTGTGTACTTCCCGCTGGAACTGAGCGCAAACGGTGTGGCGGGTAGCGAAATGAAATATCAACTCTGCGTCTTTGCGTCTCTGCGTCGAAAACCCGTACCGATCTGGCAGAAGTTGAGCCATGACGGGGACCCTGTTCTCAGTGGGTCCAATGACTTAATGAGGTCGCGCTAAAAAAGCAGAGTCAGGCCGACGCGCCCGGCCACCAGGATGAGCCATGGGATCAAGACCCCGATGGTCCGGGTGATCACCGACGTTCGGTTCGGGGTCACGTTCCTGTAAGCGATGATCAGGAGGATCAGCACCCAGAACGTAATCAGATCCAGTGACTGCGCGATGGCGAAAACCGTTCGCGAAACCTCCGTCGGATCGAGGAATGCCGACGGCGCGATTCCTCCCAGTTCCTGAGGATTGATCGCCGAAGACGGTATGAAAAGAACCATCAACGTTGCGGCGACGTTTCGAATCAGCAATGGCAGCATCGCGAAGGAGGTGAGCGAGAAGAATCTACGGTATTTTGCCGAACTACCCAGGATCATGAAGATCCCGAAGTATATTCCCGACAGAACGGTTATGAGCACCGTCGGTCCAACCAGGGCCCCTGCGAATCCGATGTATCGCACGGCAGGGTTGTCCAAGCGTTCGACAAACTGCCCTTTCTGCTCTTCGGTCAGGTTCGCTCCCTGAGGAGACTGTTCCAGAGCGCGAAGCGCCATTTCCCCAGTATCGACGGTCGCTGTGATCACGCCTGTCGAGATCAACCCGACTATCGTCAGGACCATGATGGCGGCCCAGGGCCGAACCGAAGCGCTGGCAATCTCTTCGAACGCAGACCCGGGGCTCCAGAACGTTTTGAATACCAGGAGGAAACCTTTCACGATCCGCCTCTCAATCTCGAAAATAAGGACGATCGATAACTGTTCCAATCAGGACGCCGCGCATCCGTTCACCCGGATCATAGACATAGACCTCCGGGATGTCCACTCTGGTCAGCCTTCATTTCCAAAGCCGTTGTCGGGCCGTGTTCCCCCGGTCGCCGAATGTCCGTTGAGATACATCGTGGACCGGTCTACGAGGATCGCTCGACAATCTCGACGCCGTCGACGACATCGTCGCTCGGATGTTCGATCACCGGGTCGGATTCCGAAAGCCCGGAAAGTACCTGGGCCTCCAGGCCGTTTCTTTGCCCGATTTGAACAATGCGCAGGACCGCCCGGCCGTCCGTGACAGTGAACACCGCCCAGTCGTCCCCGGATCGGAACAGGCTGCTGGTTGGAACCTTCAAGGTTGCTTCTGCCTCCCAGATGACAACGCGGACCTCGACGCGGAACGCATCCCCGAGATACTCGGCGGCTTTGGCGGGATCGTCGAAATCGACGATCACGTTGACTCGTTGCTCCTCGACGCCGAGCGCGGAAAGCTTGGTAAAGCCGGACGGTTCGACCAGTCGCACACGGCCTGGAAGACTCATCCCGCCACCCCACTGCTCGATCAACACCTTGTACCCGCCACGAACTTTGACGGCGTCTTCAGAGAGCAGGTCGGATACGATTTCAAGCCGGTTGATGTCTCCGATCTCCACCAGCGGCTCACCCGCGGGGACAACGGCCTCGCTTTCACGAAGGCGGCGCAGGACTACGCCTTCGATGGGAGAACGGATCGTGATCGGCTGAGTGGGGTTGCTTTCCCTGGCGGTATCCCGATCCGTTTCCAGAAGCCTGGCCCTGGCGACTTCCAAAGCCTGCTCCCGGTCGCGCACTTCGAAGTCGGCGGCTCTTGAGGCCTCTTGTTTGCTTCGAGCCTCGAATTCGATCGTGTCGAGGCGCTCCCTCGCCACGAGTCCTTGTTCGGCCAGTTCCTCGTAGCGTTCCGCCTGAGAGTTCGCAAAAGCGAGTTCCTCGCGGACCCGATCCCTGGTTGCCTCGACCCGCCCCAGTTCCGCTTCGGCCCCGCGGACCCGAGCTTCCGCTTCGGTGCGGCTGCGCAGGTCCAGTAACGCCGGTTCGGATGGAAGGAAACTCGCGATGGCCGTCCGACCCGCGCGGACCGGGTCGCCGGGTTCGAGGTCGATCCTCAGGACCCGCCCGGCCACCGGGGCGGAAACGACGAACCGATCGTGAATCCGGGTTTCGCCCTCTTCATCGATCGTCACCCGCATGGGCCCCCGGATCGCCTCGGCAAAGTCCGCCTGCACCGGCTGTGGCCGGAACGAGTACATGAGTGCCGCGCCGACCGCCGCCAGAACGATGACCAGAAACAGTTTTTTGAGAAAGCGTTTCATCTCTCCTATTCTCGTGTCTTGAGCACACCGACCAGGTTCAACCGACCGAGTCTGTGCGCCACCACCAGGCTCGACACCAGTGCCGCCGCGACCACCCCGAGCACAGCCATGCCGTAGGTCGCCGGGGCAACGTATAAAGGGATCCGATACAGCTCGGTGTCGCCGACCGAATATACGGTGAGTGCCGCCAGACCATAGCCGACCCCAAGACCCAACGGGATGGCAATCGCCGTCAGCAAGCCGAACTCACCTAACAGAATGTAGGAAATTTCGCCCTTTGTGAAGCCCATTACCCGGAGGCTGGCTAACTCCCAACTGCGTTCCGACAGCGAAATCCTCGCGGCGTTGTAGATGACGCCGAAAGCGATGATGCTCGAGAAAATCTGGTTGAAGAAAATGATGATGCCCATGTTGGCCTGTACCGTGTCCCTGAAGCTCCGAATCGCGGCATCTTTTAACGCCACACCGACTACGGTCGGAGTCCGCTTGAATCGGCGGTACAACTCGTCCATTTTGGACTCGTCGACCTGGAGGAATGCTCCGGAAAGCACTTTGCCTTCGCGCATCATTCGATGAAGGGCATCGAGATCCATGTATGCCGCTGTTCCAAGAAATTCATCGACCAGTTCCGCGACGACGACCTCCCTAACGGGTCGCGCGCCTTCAAGAACTTCGAGGGTCAGCATGTCGCCGACTTCTACGCCGACGATTTCCGCCAGCTTCGACGAGAGCACGATGCCTTCGGGCGGCAGGTCGATCGACTCCAGATCGGAGTCGATGACGCGGTGCAGGCGGACTCCGGACGCCAGCCCGGTAACGGCGGTTTGCCGGGATCGGTGGCCGTGAACCAAGCGCACTGGAACGCTACGCAATGGCTCCAGATGCATGACGCCATCGAGGCCGGCCAGTTCGTAGAGGGCCCCGGGAGAGGCCGGTTCGACGAACGTGACCGTCAGGTCCTGTCGCTCGGCCACGTTGAACTGGACGTCCATGGCGACCTGCATGGCGTCGAGGAAGAACATGCCGACGATCATCATTGCCGCGCCGAACGCAATGCCGACGGTGGACAGGACCCCACGGAGGGGTCTTCGAGACAGGTTCCGGAAGATCATGCGCGTGGACGGAGATACCCACCGACCGATGACGGTTCGCTCGACCACACTGACGCGATACCTGGCGGGTGCCTGCGGACGCATCGCTTCAGCCGGTGGCAGCTTCACTGCTTGTCCGACGGCACCCCGTGCCCCAAGCAACGCGGCCCCCAGGCCGGACACCATCGCGACTGCGATGATGTCTCGCGATATCTCGAACTCCAGAACGGGGAACCGGAAAAACTCGTTGTACAGCGTCACCAGGGACGACGCCATCCAGGCACCCGACGCCAGTCCCATTGCGACGCCTGTCAGGGCCACGACGAGACTCCACTTGTAGTAGTGCAGACCTACCTCGAAGTTCGAGTAACCGAGCGCTTTTAGCGCCGCGATCTGCTCCCGTTGTACGGCGATGATCCGATTGAGAACGACGTTGAGGAGGAACGCGGCGACCGCCAGAAATATGACCGGGATTATGGTTGCGAAACCCTGAAGTTGATCGAGTTCGTTGTTCAGGTACCAGTGCGACAATTGGAGCGATCGTGGGGTCGCGCCGAGGCCCCCATAGCGTTCCAGCATCTGGTCCAGGCGCATAATGACGTCTTCCTGGTTGGCTCCCGCCATCAATCGCAGGGCGACGTCGTTGAAGGCGCCTTCCATGTCAAAGGCGGCAGCAAGCGCCGCCCGTTCCATCCAGATGATGCCGTACCGCTCATCGTCGGGCATGATATCGCCCGGGCGGATCGTGTAGATGAATTCAGGAGATAGAGCCAGGCCGACGATTTCCAGTTCCCTGTGTCGTCCGTTGATGACGGCCCGGAGTGTGTCTCCGGGTTCGAATCCATGTGCCAGCGCGAAACCTTCACTGACCAGGACCTCGTTCGAACGGTTCGGATCGACGTAGCGTCCCCTTCGGATGAATACGTCGTTCAGGATCGGTTGGCGCCGGGCCGGGATTGAGACCAGTCTGCCGACGGCCGGTTCGGACATGCCGTCGATGTCCAACGTGACGGTTGCACCGACTCTCAGTTCGGCTTGGGCTACTCCCGGGATCTGATTGATTCGCGTTTCCAGGTAGAGTGGAGCGCGCTTGAGCGAAGCGAACACGTCGGCGAACCGGTAACGGTCGTAGTAGGTCGACTGGGTGAGCCGAAGCGATTCGAACGCTCCCAGGTACATCACATAGACCGCGACGGCTGCCCCAATCACGAGGCTGATAGCCAGGACCTGCCCTTTGATGTGCCAGAGATCCCGAATCAGTTTGCGGTTGATGGCTTCCATGCTCTCGATCCCCTACCACTCCAGCTCGGAGGCCTTGATCCTTCGTTCGTTCGTATCGATGTGATCAGTCCGTCTGACAACGAAATCACCCGATCGGCCATCGCGGCAATCGACGCGTTATGAGTGATCACTGCCGTGGTCGTCCCAAGTTCGCGATTAATCCTGTCGATCGCCTCGAGGACGACGATGCCGGTCTGAATGTCCAGCGCGCCTGTCGGTTCGTCGCACAACAGGACGTCGGGACGCTTGGCGATCGCGCGGGCGATGGCGACCCTCTGTTGTTCACCGCCTGAAAGCTGGGAAGGGAAGTGGTCGGCCCGATCACCGAGGTCCACCCGTTCGAGCGATTCCTCGGGCGTCAGGGGATCTTCGCCGATATCAGTGACGAGCGCGACGTTCTCCCGGGCGGTGAGTGAAGGAATCAGGTTGTAGAACTGAAAGACGAACCCCACGTGCCTGCGCCGATACCACGTCAGTTCGTTCTCGTTGGCTGCCGTCAGATCCTGGCCGCGGTAAATGACCGTGCCGGAGGTCGGGATATCGAGGCCGCCCAGGATGTTCAGTAAAGTGGACTTTCCGCTGCCCGAGGGCCCCAGCAAGACAATGAACTCCGACTCATACAGCGAGAGATCCACACCGCGGAGAGCGTGCACCTCGACGTCGCCCATCGGGTACATCTTGGCGATACCCCGGGCTTCGAATACGACCTGAGGCTGGGTCGGGACTTTCCGGTCTCCCTGGGCTGTTTCCGAGCGGAGGCTCATCTTCTGGCGCTCCTTGTTCCTATTTTAGCACTCGACGAAATCCCCAGCAAAAAACCCTCTCCACCCGGGTGGAGAGGGTCTTAAGTGTTGAAGAGTTCGCCTGCGTGGCCTTGGCGAATTCGAACAAGTAGTCCTGCTAGCCGCGCTCCACCTGTCGCCCGACGCCTATGGTGTCGAGATCAAACGCGAAATAGAAGAAAGGATTGGGCGTCAGGTGTCCCGCACGGTGCTCTACATCACTTTCGACAGGTTGGAATGGCATGTTCGCCGGCGCAGTGGGAGCCTACTGGTCGTCACGTTTCTTATCGTCGGTGGTCTACGGCGTGGGTGTCACGGACGTCGGGACCTACGCCGGCGTCGCAGCATTGGTCGGCGGTGTTGCTCTCGTGTCCTGAGCTCTGCCGGAAGATGCAGTATTTCGGATGGACCCTCTCGCCGGCCTGCGCAGGCTCCTAGGAACGACTTCGCGGAATTGGCGTTCCAGTCCCGTCCCCCCCTCTACATCAGTTCCGCAACAAATTTCTGTGTCACCTCGGGATCTAGCTGGACCGATTGGTAGGCCAGGGGGCCTTCAGCGGCCAGTACCGGTTCGGCCTGATCGAGAGAAGGAAGATCCGTCCGCTGGAAAAACTTCCCGATGAATATCTCGTCGCCCCAGACCAACGCTCGTCGCATCGCTTCGTGCCAGTCGGATGGATCGTAGCTTTCTTCCTCTTCGAGCTTCTTCACGCGCTCTCGGAACCATGGATAGGTGTTGTCGTGGTTGTAGGTGACGCAGGGGCTGAAAATATCGATAAACGAAAATCCCTTATGCGCAAATGCCTGTTTGATCAGGTCGACCAGGTGTTTTGGCGCCCCACTGAACCCACGGGCGACAAAAGTCGCTCCCGCAGCCAACGCCAGTGACATCGGGTTGAGGGGTTCCTCAATGTTGCCGAACGGCATGCTCTTTGTCTGCATGCCGATGCGGCTGGTGGGCGATGTCTGGCCCGTGGTGAGTCCGTATATCTGGTTGTCCATGACCAGGTAGACGAGGTCCACGTTCCGGCGCATCGTGTGAATGAAGTGGTTCCCACCGATCCCAAACCCGTCTCCGTCTCCACCGGTGACCACCACGTTCAAGTCGTGATTCGCCATCTTCACTCCCGTGGCGACAGCCAGCGCCCGCCCGTGCAGTGTATGCATGCCGTAGGTTTCGACATAGCCGGGCAAGTTGGAAGAGCAGCCGATTCCGCTCACCGTGACCACGTTGTGCGGTTGGATCTGGAGTTCGACAAGTGCCTTTTGAAGGGAAGACAGGACTCCAAAGTCACCGCAGCCCGCACACCAATCTGGATCGACCGGCCCCTTGAAATCCTTGATCTTCAGCTCCGGTTCTATTGTGGTCGTCACGTTGTCCTCCTCAAACCTTGATTTCGTGCGTCGGCACGGACAAATTCGTTTTACCCGCCAGTTGCTCCACCACGCTTTCAACGATGTGATGGGGCATGAAGGGTTCTCCATCGTACTTGCGAATGTGTCCGTCGGGAACATAACTGGTTTCACTTCGCAGGTAGCGCGCAAACTGGCCGCTGTAGTTGTTCTCGACGATGATGGGGTGCTTCTCGGACCCGAGGATCTCTACGATGGCGTCTCCGTGCAGGGGGACCAGCCATCGGATCTGTAACTGGTTCGCCGAGATCCCTTCTTCCTTGAGTAGCTCGACCGCCTCTTGGATCACACCTTCGGTGGAACCCCAACCCACAAGTGTCACGTCGGCTCCCGGCTTCCCGATCAGCTTGGGAGGTTGGACCGCGGCCTCGATTCCCTCCACCTTCCGCTGGCGCTTTTCCATCATATTCCGCCGCTTGGTCGGATCGGTGAGTTCGTCGCTGATCAGCGTCCCATCTTCGTCGTGCTCATCGGTTGCAGCAGTGTGGGTGTGGTGGGGCACGCCCGGGACGGCGCGTGGGGAGACACCGCTCTCGGTGATCGCGTACCGTTTGTAGCCATTGGATCCGTTGCTGGACGTGATCAGCTCACCGCGATCGATCTCGACATCGAAGTCGAGATCTGCCGGCTCCACGCTGCCGGTGCCTTCTGAGAGAAGCAGATCGCCCAGGATGATTCCGGGACACTGGAACCGATCTGTCAGGTTGAAGATCTCAGGCACGATTGTGAAACAGTCCAGGACAGTCGTCGGCGCGGCGATGACTCTCGGATAATCACCGTGACCCGCACCCAGCATCTGCCAGAGATCGCCTTGCTCGGTTTTGGTCGGTATTCCGGTGGAAGGGCCACCGCGTTGCACGTCGATCACCACAACAGGAGTTTCCATCATGGCCGACATGCCCAGACCTTCGGTCATCAAAGCGAAGCCGCCGCCGGAGGTGGCGCACATCGCCCGTACTCCAGTGTGGGCGGCGCCGATTGCCATGTTGATGACACCGATCTCATCCTCGACCTGCCGCACGATAATGTTCGCTGCACGGGCGTGTGGAGCCATCCAGTGGAGGACACCGGTGGCCGGGCTCATCGGATAGGCGCAGTAAAATTTCACCCCGGCCGCCGCACCGCCCATCGCCAGAGCCATATTCCCCGTCAGCATAGCCTTGGGGTTTTCCGTCATCGGCAGGGGCTCTTCGAAAGGCTTGAAGTTGCCCGATGCGTGGTCATAGCCTGCCCGTGCGACGTCGACGTTTTCCTTTACCACGGCGTCACCCTTCCGTTTGAACTGCGCTGTCAAGACGTCAGCCAGCGGCCCGAAACCGACACCTATCATGTTGAGGGCGGCGCCTAGCGCCAGGGTGTTCTGCGCCAGCTTGTTGCGGCCATTGCTGGTGAGTTCCTTTACGGGGAGGGGGCACAGTTGAACTCCGTCGGCCGCGTCCTTCGGTTGGATTGAGTCGCCGTTGTAAATGACTGCGGTCCCCGGGCCCATGAGCTTCAGATGGCGATCCATGGTGTCCTGATTAAGAGGAATCAACAGATCGATCTTGTCGCCGAAGCTTGTCACAGGATCCACCCCGGTACGTATTGTGAGCAGGGTATGACCGCCCCGGATGAGTGACTGGTAGGCGTTGTATGCGTTCAGGTGCAGACCCCGCCGGACGAGGATGCGGGCAAAGATATTTCCAGGGGTGGCCACGCCCTGGCCGGCCGCTCCGCCAATCGAAATTGCAAGAGTTCGACTCATTCAGAATCTCCTAGGTCGATGCTTTCCAGAAAGTCGTCCAAACAATGTCGCCACCGGGGGCCTCTGTTTTCGCAGAAACCATTCCCCTTGAAGGGTGAGCAGCCTCGTCTGAACGACTCCTGGGAAGGCAAGCACTTGTACTCCAAGTACCGCCGGCTTTCCTCAAGCAGTCTGTCGAGAGGGTCGGCGGGTTTGCGTTTTCTTCCCTGCGGGCGAGGTCAAGCGTTCGATAGTATATCGGCAGACCACGTCGCCCGCGATCATATGTTAATGGCGGACGATTGACGCCCCAACAACTGTCGAATCATGTTCAGTTCACAGTCAAGAACGCGGTGTTGCGTTCGGCTGGGGTTGAAAAGTCTCCCATTTGAAGAAGTAATTATAGATGCCGGCACGCGCGCAAACAATCCTGAAACAGGTACACACTTTAAACTATTTTTAGCGGCACAACGATTATAAGTTGGCCTAGACCGGGCGTCCTACGACCCTCCGGTGAGCTGTATTTTCCTCCATTCGTCTTTGCTCAAGATGGTCTCGCTAGGCCGAACATGAGCCTGTCGACAAGTCGTCCGAGCCGCGCGTGCCTGTCGCGCCAGAGCCTCCAAACGGATCCCAAAAGGAGCTCTCTGGATTGTGGACCATGGACCAGACTTTTGAACGTCTATCCGTCGGCCCAGCGGGCGCTCTTCCAGCAATACCACGTTGGCGGGTGCAGCAGCTGCGGTTTCCCTTCGGACCTGCTGCGAGTGTCTGAGTCGTGCAGCTTAGCAGATTTGACGTTGTTTTGCCACTGCTCGCGAGGTGAAGCCTATTGTTTGTATGATGTTACCGACTGTGGCGGGTCTTGCCCGATGCGGGTCTAAAGCGGGAGATTGCGGAGGCGAAGAGCGTTCGAAATCACTGAAACCGAGCTGAATGTCATCGCGGCGCTGGCGATTATCGGGCTGAGTAGCAAGCCAAGGAAGGGATACAGAACTCCCGCCGCGATCGGGACACCAACCGAGTTGTACGCGAAGGCGAAAAACAGGTTCTGCCTGATATTTCTCATCGTGCCCCGACTCAGCCGGCGCGCGCGCACGATCCCTCTCAGATCTCCCTGGACCAGTGTGACTCCCGCGCTCTCCATCGCGATGTCGGTGCCGTGTCCCATGGCGATTCCAACGTGGGCGGCAGCCAGTGCCGGGGCGTCGTTGATTCCGTCACCGGCCATTGCCACGATGTGGTTCTGGGATTGGAACTCCTTGATAGCTGAGTGCTTGGCGTCCGGGAGGACCTCGGCCCGGAACTCGTCGAGTCCAAGCTTGGCGGCGACCACCGCCGCTGTTTCCCGACTGTCGCCTGTCAGCATAACGATCCGGACACCCTCTCCTTGGAGCATTCGAATGGCTTCAGGAGTCGATTTCTTGATGGGGTCCGAAACGCCCAGCAGACCGGCCGGTCTGTCGTCGATAGCGAGGAACATCACTGTTTGTCCGTCACGACCGAGCCTCTCGGCCGTCTCCAACAGCGGAGTCCGGTCGATGTCGAGTTGCTCGAATAGCCTGGCGTTGCCGAGTACGACCTTGTGGCCTCCGACGGTTCCGATCACTCCCTTTCCTGTCAGGGATTTGAATTTCTCAGCCTCCTGGAACCCGACCTTGCGCTCGCGCGCCCCACCGACGATAGCCTCGGCCAGAGGGTGCTCGCTTCCCACTTCGATCCCAGCCGCCGCGCTGAGCACTTCTCTTTCAGTCCTGCCGTCGAGCGGGTAGACGGAAGTCAAGCGAGGCTTTCCCTCGGTCAGGGTGCCGGTCTTGTCTATGACGAGCGTGTCCACCTTCTCGAGTATTTCAAGGACTTCCGCGTTCTTAATCAACACTCCCGCCCTGGCTCCCCTTCCGGTTCCCACCATGATGGACATCGGCGTTGCCAGTCCCAGCGCACAGGGACACGCGATGATGAGGACCGCGATCGCATTGACGAGAGCGAACGCCATTCTGGGTTCCGGGCCAAGGACGGCCCATACGGCGAACGTTATCACCGAAATCAGGACAATGGCCGGAACGAAGTAGGCTGCCACGACGTCGGCGAGTCGCTGGATGGGCGCTCGCGTTCTCTGCGCGGCTGCGACCATTTTGACGATCCGGGCCAGCATCGTTTCGCTTCCCACCTTTTCGGCAACCATGATCAGACTGCCCGTGCCGTTGAGGGTTCCGCCCGTGACCCTGGCGCCGGCGGTCTTCTCGACCGGTATCGGCTCGCCCGTGATCATGGACTCGTCGACCGAACTGACCCCTTCCGCGATCCGTCCATCGACGGGCACTTTTTCCCCGGGCCGGACCCGCAGTCGATCTCCCGGATGGACGTCTTCAAGCGGGACATCCTCCTCGCGCCCTCCTATAGCGATACGTCGCGCCGTAGCGGGCGCCATCCCCAACAGCGCCTTTATTGCGTTGCTTGTTCTTCCTCGCGCCCGAAGCTCCAGGATCTGTCCGAGCAGAACCAGGACCGTGATTGCGGCCGCCGCTTCGAAATAGACCGCGACCCCTCCGCCGTCCTCCCTAAAAGAAGAAGGGAACGCGTTCGGGGCAAGTGTCGCTATAGTGCTGTAGAGATAAGCGATGCCGGTCCCGATCCCGACAAGCGTGAACATGTTGAGGTTCCGATTCACGATCGATACCCAGGCTCTTTCGAAAAACGGCCAGCCGCCCCACAGCACGACCGGCGTCGCCAGTACAAGCTGCACCCAGTTCAGTGCCTCGAGCGAGACGCCGCGGATGGGGTTGATCGGCATCATGTGAGCCATCGCAAGCAGCATCAGAGGCAAGGTCAGCGCCAACCCGATCTTGAATCGTCGCGTCATGTCCTCCAGTTCAGGGTTGCCTTCCTCTTCGAGGGTGACGGATCTGGCTTCGAGCGCCATGCCGCAGTCCGGACAGGAACCCGCCTCGGCCCGCACGACGTTGGGATGCATGGGACAGGTGAATTCGGTCCGGTGGACCGGGTATTCGAACTCTAAAGGCTCTAGAGCCATGCCGCATTTGGGACAAGCTCCCGGCCCCTCCTGCTGAACTTCCGGATCCATCGGACAGGTGTAGGTGCCAGTCGGTTCGTCGGGTTCTTCACGGGTTGGCTTGTCGAGGTATCGATCCGGATCGCTTCGAAACTTTTCGAGGCAATGAGTACAACAGAAGTAATAGACGGTTCCCGAATGCTCGTACTGCCCTGGGGAATCGGCGACGGCGACATTCATGCCACAGACGGGATCTTTCATGTTCCGAACGCTCATGTCCGATCAGTGTACACCCCGGCTAGGAGCCTGCGCGGCAGAAGAGATCTACTGCGAAAGCGGTATAATCGGTCCATATTTCCCCGATTTTTCGTTAAACAGAACCACTATTCGCCTCAAAATCGAGAAGATCTGGCCTCGATTCTCAGCAGGCTTCAGCCTGGGATTGGACCGGGATATGTGTGACGGACGGGCATCCCGGCATAAGTCGAGGGGCAAGACCCCAGAGGCAGGCAGGGTTTCTTGCCCGCGGGCGGCCAGGGACGGCCGCGGCCGTACACGCCGCCCCGGGCTTATTGTTTCCTACTGCGATTCTGTAGTGGGTTGGGGGAGGGTTGTGGGTGGTTGGACTTGCCAGCCTTCTCCGTCGAGTGCTTTCATGAACTCGACTAGGTCCGCTTTTTCCTGATCGGTCAGCCGAAGGGGCTTCATTTCCTGGTCCAGAGTTGGATTTTCGAAGCCGCCCTCATCGTAAAAATCGACGACTTCCTCCAGAGTCCAGAATCGCCCGTCGTGCATATACGGCCTCGTGTACAGGATGTCGCGCAGGGTCGGGGTTTTGAAACGCCCGCGATCTTCCTCGTTCTGGGTCACGACGTATCGGCCCGCGTCCGGATTCTCCTCATCCATACCGACGCCGAGGTTGTGGTATTGGTTGTCGGTGAGATTGAATCCCGCATGGCAGGCGGTGCAGTTGGACTTCTCCCGATCCTCAAACAGCGTCCAGCCACGCTGTGCCGACTCCGACAGAGCGCTCTGGTCGCCCGACATGAAACGATCCCACGCGGAGTTGCCGGATATGATCGTTCGCTCGAACGCCGCGATCGCGCGCCCGACGTTATCGATCGTGATGTCGGGCGATCCGAAAATAGCTTCGAACTGTGCCTGGTAACCCGGTATGCCGTTCAACGTCGCTACGGCCCCACGGTGTGTGTTGGCCATCTCGATAGGATTGGCGATGGGGCCGACGGCCTGTTCTTCCAGGTCCTTCGCTCGGCCATCCCAGAATACGCCAAGCTGGGCGTAGGCCAGGTTGATTACCGTTGGGGCACTGCGACCACCTTCCTGCCCGGCGACACCCATGCTGACCGGCCGACCGTCCGTGAAACCGAGTACCGGATTATGACAAGTCGCGCAGCTCACCGTTCCGTCCGACGAGAGCCTGGGATCGAAGAATAATTGCTTGCCCAGTTCGACCTTGGCCGCCGTCATTGGGTTGTTTTCCGGGATCGGTGGAGCGGCACCGATTCCCAGCGGAAGGTCTATTTCCATGGGATCGTGCGCCCCGGGAGGGAACACGAAGGCCTGATCCGTTGTTTGTGGTTGGCAGGCCGTCAAAAGCAATCCGGCCAGGATGATCACCTTGAAAGTCTTCGGCACAATAGCCTCCTTATTAAGGTTTAATCTTCATAATCCAGATTGGGCCAGAATGTATCGACACCAATCACAGCCCCATCCAACAACTCTAGCTAACGTTCAGGTACTCATCTGTCGCAGGACGTACTGCAGAATACCTCCGTGCCTGTAATACTGAATTTCGACAGGGGTGTCCAGCCGGGCCACCGCCCCGAAACTCTTCTCCGTACCGGACTCATCTCGCGCACGTACGATGAGTTCCTGTCGGGGTGACAGGCCCCCGGCGATCCCTTCGATATCAAAGCTCTCGAACCCGGTCAATCCAAGGCTTTCCCGGCCCTCTCCGTCGGCAAATTCCAGGGGGAGAACCCCCATGCCGATGAGGTTGCTCCGGTGGATTCGTTCAAAACTCTCCGTCAGCACCGCCCGAACGCCCAGCAGGCGGGTTCCCTTGGCAGCCCAGTCCCTTGAGGAGCCAGATCCATATTCCTTTCCGGCGACGACGATGAGCGGGGTTCCTTTTTCCTTGTAGCGCATCGCCGCGTCATAGATGGCCATTTGTTCCTTTTCCGGAAGGTGGACGGTCCACCCTCCTTCGGTGTCGGGCGCCATCTGATTGCGGAGCCGGATGTTTCCGAACGTGCCCCGCATCATCACTTCGTGATTGCCGCGCCGCGCTCCGAAAGAATTGAAATCTCCCGACTCGACCCCTTCGCTCAAGAGATACTCGCCGGCAGGGCTGTCCTTCGGAATCACGCCCGCCGGAGAGATGTGGTCGGTTGTGACCGAGTGTCCCAGCACAGCAAGCGCCCGGGCGTTCCGGATGTCCTCGAAGGCAGGCGCCTCGCGCGGCATGTCGTCAAAGAACGGCGGCCGCTTGACGTATGTGGAATCGTCATCCCACCCGTACAGGTCCGTCGTGGCCGCATTCAACGCATTCCAGCGTTCATCGCCCCGGAGCGATTCTTCGTAGGCTGTCCGGAACATTTCCGGCCGCAGGGCGGAGGCGATCGTGTCCCGGACTTCTTCGCCGGTCGGCCAGATGTCCGCGAGGAAAACCGGATTCCCTGCCGCGTCGAAACCCAGTGGCTCAGCGGTCAGATCCACGTCCATATTACCGGCGATCGCGTAGGCCACCACGAGCGGCGGTGATGCAAGATAATTGGCCCGGACCAGGGGACTGATCCGGCCCTCGAAATTACGGTTTCCGCTCAGGACGGACGTCGCGATCAGGTCGTGCTCCTCAATACCCGCGGCGATCGGATCCGGAAGGGGGCCGCTGTTGCCGATACAGGTGGTGCACCCGTATCCGACGAGGTGAAACCGCAATGCTTCCAGGTCCGTCATCAATCCTGTCTTCATCAGATAGTCGGTGACGACACGAGACCCGGGAGCCAGGCTCGTCTTGACCCAGGGGCGAACGGTCAGCCCCCGCGCCACGGCTTTCCGCGCCAACAGTCCTGCGGCGATCATCACCGAAGGATTCGATGTGTTGGTGCAACTGGTTATCGCTGCGATCACAACCGACCCGTGACCGATAGAAAACTCATCCTGGTCCAGCTTGACCGGAACGGATTTGACGAGCGCAGCCAGTGCGTCCGTTTCGGGAACGCCGCCCGAGGATGCCCGTGGCCCCTCGCCGGAATCGATCCAGTTCTCCACGCGGGCTTCACCCCCACCTCCACTCCCGTTCAGCATCGAGACCAGGACCCGGCGAAACCCGGACTTGGACTCCCTGAGGAGAATGCGATCCTGTGGCCGTTTGGGGCCTGCGATTGCGGGTTCGACCGTAGAGAGGTCCAGTTCGAGCGAATCTCTGAAGATCGGGTCGGGCGTTTCGGGTGTTCGGAACAGGCCTTGAGCCTTCGAATACGTTTCGACGAGTTCGATCGAGGCGGCATCGCGGCCGGTCAACGACAGATAGTTGAGCGTCTCGCTATCGACAGGGAAAAACCCGACGGTGGCGCCGTATTCCGGCGCCATATTCGAGATGGTCGCCCTGTCCGCCAGGGAAAGATGGTCGAGACCCGGTCCGAAGAATTCGACGAACTTGCCGACAACGCCTTTAGCACGAAGCATCTGGACAACAAGAAGGACCGCGTCCGTCGCGGTCGACCCTTCCGGCAAATGACCGCTCAGCCTGAAGCCAACGACGTCCG
Source organism: Terriglobia bacterium (assembly GCA_965247425.1). Lineage (GTDB taxonomy): Bacteria > Acidobacteriota > Terriglobia > 20CM-2-55-15 > 20CM-2-55-15 > CAZOZZ01. The sequence continues at coordinate 4,469,261 of OZ252023.1, read as the reverse complement.
GGATGAGCATGGACAGGGGCTGGCCGAGCATAGCGCCCTCGGCCTCGATGCCGCCCACGCCCCAGCCGACGATACCCATGCCGTTGATCATTGTAGTGTGGGAATCGGTGCCGACGAGCGTGTCCGGGTATGCGGTCACCTCTCCGCCCTCCCGGTTCGAGAAGACGACATGCGCCAGATGTTCCAGGTTGACCTGGTGCACGATCCCGGTGTCGGGAGGCACGACACGGAAATTGTCGAACGCTTTCTGACCCCACTTGAGGAACAGGTAGCGTTCGCGATTCCGTTCCAGTTCGCGCTCCGCGTTGTATGCAAAAGCCGAAGCCGAGCCATACTGATCGACCTGAACGGAATGGTCCACCACAAGATCGACAGGTTGGAGGGGGTTGATCCGTTTGGGCTCTCCTCCCATGTCTCGTATCACGTCGCGCATGGTCGCCAGATCGACTACGGCGGGGACGCCCGTAAAATCCTGCATTAAGACACGCGCCGGACGGAATGCGATCTCGCGTTCGGATCGTGGACCGGAGACCGACCCGGCCAGTGCGCGAATGTCTTCTGCCGAAACCGACTCCCCGTCTTCGTGACGCAGAAGGTTTTCCAACATGACCTTTAGAGAAAACGGCAGGCCGGACACACCATCAACGCCCGATTTCTCCAGCGCCTCCAGCGAAAAGTAGCGAAGGGGCTCGGTGCCCAGTTGAAGTGTGGACTCTGTTCCAAAGCTGTTCATGACTGATGTTGTTTCTCCCGCTGATTGGCTGATGGTATGTGGGCCGACCAGGTCCGCGAAGACGAGCCTGACGATCCGCACTCGGACCGAAGTTACATTATATGCTCATACCGCCTTCCTTGAATTGGTCCAGACGATCTGGGTAGTGCTCAAGTTTTGAAACTTGAGCACTACCGACCACCTGGGTGATGGTCCGCTTAGATTAATCTAGCGGACCATCACCACCATCTGCTAGCGTAAGTCCTTTGGTTTGACACGTGCTTTCCCTTCGTCAAACCGGGATCTCCGGAGGCTCATGCTTCACGAATACGAGGACGTGCGGCCGACACTGGGTGAGGGTGTCTTTGTCGCGCCAGGCGCCCACGTGATTGGCGACGTAGAGATTGGCGACCACTCCAGTATCTGGTTCAACACCGTGGTTCGCGGCGACGTCGACTACATTCGAATCGGACATCGGACGAACATACAGGATGGTTCGATTTGTCACGGCATGTTGGATGAATGCCCCGTGATCCTGGGTGACTTTGTGACCGTCGGTCACGGTGGCATCCTGCACGGTTGCACTGTGGAATCCCACTGCCTGATCGGCATGGGCGCGACGATCATGAACAATGTGCGTGTCGGAGCGGGATCGATCGTCGCTGCCCGGGCGCTGTTGACGGAAAACACCGAGATCCCGCCCGGGAGCCTGGTTTTGGGAGCTCCCGGCAGAGTGCAGAGGGCGCTGACGGAAGAAGAAATCGCCGGCATCGACGAATATGCGCGGCGGTATTGCCGGTACAAGGATGCGTACCTGGCCGGTCCTGATAAGCGATGATCAAATTGGTTCGTGGTACCTACGACATCCTCCCGCCCGACATCCATCTCTGGCACGCCATCGAGGCGGAAATGAGGGCTGTGTTCGAATCGTACTCGTTTAACGAGATCCGTACCCCAATCTTCGAGTCGACCGAACTGTTCGTCCGGGGAGTCGGGGAAGAAACCGATATCGTTTCGAAAGAGATGTACACGTTCAAGGACAAGGACGAGAAGACCTCTTTGACTCTCAGGCCCGAGGGAACAGCGCCAGTTGTCCGCTCCTACATTGAACACCATCTCTCTGATGAATCCAGGATGATCAAGCTCTACTACATCGGTGCGATGTTCCGTCGGGAACGACCCCAGAGAGGCCGTTTCCGGCAGTTTTATCAGGCCGGAGTGGAGGTTCTTTCTCCCAACGACAACCCCGCCATCGAGGCGGAGGTTGTCGAAATGCTCATGCTGCTCTTCGAGCGGCTGGAAGTTTCGTCGCTGGACCTGGCTGTGAATTCGATCGGGTGCCGGGAATGTCGGCCCTCATACATCGAGAAACTGCGGAGCGAAATCCGTGGGCGCCGCGAAGGTTTGTGTGAGGACTGTCGCAACCGGGGCGAGAAGAATTCACTGCGTGTCTTCGACTGCAAAGTGAAATCCTGCCAGGCGCTGATAGGGGAGCTGCCGACGATTACCGACAACCTCTGTCAGGAGTGCAGGGAGCACTTCTCCGGATTTCGCGCGTACCTGGATGAGAGAGAGATCCCGTACCGGGTGGAGCCCCGGCTCGTTCGAGGCCTGGACTATTACATGCGAACGACGTTCGAGATACTTTCTTCGAGCCTGGGCGCTCAGGACACTCTGGTGGGAGGCGGCCGCTACGATGGCCTCAGCGAAGACCTGGGCGGTCCCCCGACTAACGGGTTTGGTTTCGCGATGGGCCTGGAGCGGTTGATCCTGTCGATACCGGCGCCCGAAAAGCTGGCGCCGGGACCCGGCCCGGCCTACTTTCTGGCGACAATGGGCGAGGACGCATTCCGGTACGCCACGCTTCTGGCACGCAAATTGCGAAAGGCAGGGTGTTCGGTCTATCTGGATTTCGCCGGGCGCAGCCTCAAGAGCCAGATGAGATTGGCAGGGAAGCTCGGCGCAGCTCAAGTGGTCATGATAGGTGAAAACGAGATCAAGTCCGGGACCCTCATCGTTCGGGACATGAACACCCGGGAGCAAAGGGAGTTGAGTGAGTCCGAACTGGTGGAGATGCGCTAGCGGCTCCTATCGGAAGTGCTGGAAATGAAGAGAACCCATAGTTGTGGAGAGTTGACCGCGTCCGATGCGGGAAAAGATGTCGTGCTTATGGGGTGGGTGAACCGGCGGCGGGACCACGGCCAGCTTGTCTTCATAGATCTGCGTGACAGAGAGGGCATAACCCAGGTCGTTCTGCACCCGGAACGCGATGCCGACGCCCACGGGCAGGCCAAGCGATTGCGTTCCGAGTTCGTGATCGCCGTGCGGGGAAAGGTTTCCCTGAGGGATGGGGAACTGGCCAACCCCAGCTTGAAGACCGGTGAGATCGAAGTGGACGTCGAGCAGCTCGATGTTTTCAGTGAGGCCCGGACCACGCCCTTTCCGATCGAGGACGACATTTCAACCTCCGAAGATCTGCGACTGAAGTACCGTTACCTCGATCTGCGCCGCCCGCAGATGCAGGCCAATTTCCATCTTCGGCATCAGGTCATGATGGCGATTCGCGCCTATATGGATCGGGAGGGATTCTGGGAGGTCGAGACCCCCTTCCTGACGAAGTCGACTCCGGAGGGGGCGAGAGACTATCTGGTTCCCAGCCGGCTCTCCCACGGTAACTTCTATGCCTTGCCGCAATCGCCACAGATCTTTAAGCAGATCCTGATGGTTTCCGGCTTTGAAAAGTATTTCCAGATCGTCCGATGCTTCCGCGACGAAGACCTCCGTGCCGACAGACAGCCCGAGTTCACTCAAATCGATGTCGAGATTTCCTTTCCGGACGTGGATGACTTCTTTGCTGTGATGGAAGGCTTGATGGTCGACGTGTTCAAAGTGAAAGGCCTCGAGATCGAGTGTCCGTTTCCCCGAATGAGCTATGACGACGCGATGGACCGTTACGGCTCAGACAAACCCGACACCCGTTTCGGAGTCGAGTTGCAGGACTTTACCGAAGTATTTCGCGAGGCCGAACCGTCCTTGTTCCGGGATATCGTTGAGGGGGGCGGTACCGTTCGGGGTCTGGTAGCGCCGGTGTCCTACTCTCGCCGGATACTGGATGAAATCGACACTTTCGTAAAGCACCTGGGCGGTGCGGGAGTGGCGTGGTTGAAAGTGACCGATGAGGGGACCAGTGCGGTTCCACCAATCAAAAAGGCGGGTACCGCGGCCATCGAGGCCCTCTTGACCAAGGCTCGGGCGCGTCCTGGCGAGACGGTTTTCATGGTTGCGGGGAACCGGGACGATGTCCGTCCCACGATGGGCGCACTGAGGTTGGAACTGGCTCGTCGTGAGGGCTGGATCCCTTCGGGCAAATGGAATTTTTTGTGGGTGGTAGACTTCCCGCTCTTCGAATTCGACTCCACCGAGAACCGCTGGGCGTCCACGCACCATCCATTCACTTCCCCGGTCGCCGAAGATCTTTCCATCCTGGAGAGTGACACCGGCAACGTCCGCGCTCAGGCTTACGACATGGTTTTGAACGGGGTGGAATGTGGCGGGGGATCGGTCAGGATTCACCAGAGTGAAGTCCAGGCCCAAATCTTCAAGCTGCTGGGGCTTGACGAAGAGGAGGCGGCCGAGAAATTTGGATTCTTTCTCGAGGCTCTGGAATATGGAACCCCGCCCCACGGCGGGATCGCGCTCGGCCTCGATCGAATCATCATGCTGCTGGCCGGAGGCCAATCGCTCCGCGACGTGATTGCCTTCCCCAAGACGGCCCGGGCGGTCGATCTGATGAGTGGCTCGCCGTCGAGAGTAGGCGACCAGCAACTCAAGGAACTGGGAATACGAACCCGGAAGCCTTGACGCCTCTGGCAACAGGGCCGGCGTCACGTCAATTTCTAGTTCAACACGAAGACACGAAGTCAACGAAGGTTGAATGTCATTAACCCTGGTTCTTTCTTCGTACCCTTGGTTTCTTCGTGTTGAAAAGAATGTTCCGGTGTGAGGAGCCTTTCGGTAAACGAACGGACGTGGCTTATGTCCAAGATACAGGTATTGCCTGACGTAGTCGCCAACCAGATCGCTGCGGGTGAGGTCGTGGAGCGGCCGGCGTCGATCGTCAAGGAGCTGATCGAAAACTCCATCGATGCCGGTGCGGGCAAGATTTTCGTCGAAGTTCGTGGTGGCGGCAGATCCCTCATTCGCGTGATCGACGACGGAAATGGCATGAGCCGGGAAGATGCGGCGCTCTGTTTCCAGCGACACGCAACCAGCAAACTTCAGGACTCGAAGGATCTGCTGTCGATCCGGACATTAGGTTTTCGAGGCGAGGCCTTGCCCTCGATAGCGTCTGTTTCCAGGGTTTGCCTGGAGACCCAGCTTCGGGATACTCCCGTCGGTACGGCCGTAGAGGTGGCGGCGGGTGAGGTCCTTTCCATTAAGGAGGATGCTTTTCCGGAGGGCACCCAGATCACTATCGAGGACGTTTTCTATAACGTCCCCGCCCGGAGTAAATTCCTGAAGTCGGAATCTTACGAACTCAGCCGGATCACGTCGTTATGCACCCACTTCGCGCTCGCGTTTCCCGGAATTCACTTTGTGTTGAAGAGCGGAAACTTCGAGATCCTGTCGGCCCCGACCGCGACCGGCTATCGCGACCGAATATTTCAGGTGTTCGGACAGGACCTCCTGGACGAATTAGTCGAGTACCAGCAGGACTGCGGCCCCGGGCTCAAGATTCACCTTTTCACGTCTCGACCCCACGTCCAGAAGTACAACCGGAACTCGATGTTCTTTTTCGTCAACCGCCGTGTCGTGAGGGACAAGATCATATCGCACGCCTTTAGCGAGGCTTATCGCAGCATCCTTCCTTCCCGCACTTTTCCCGTTGCGATGTTGTTCGTCGAGGCGCGTCCAAAGGACGTGGATGTGAACGTCCATCCCGCCAAGACGGAAGTTCGGTTCCGTCAGGGATCACTGATTCACGATGCGATTCGAAACACGGTGGTCGACGCCCTGACCTCGGACAAGACCATCGTTCCAATGGAAGAGGGCGCCGCCGGGGCGTCACTGTATCGCGCTCCGGGGTTCAAGCCCCGGGTGCCGGCTTCCTGGAGTGGAGGCCCGCTCGCGAAAGAGCCGATTGCCGATTCTCCCGCGGCGCTGACTTATTCCGAAGGGAGGGTGCTGGATTTCGACTTTCAGCAGGGACAGACGGTGACGGGGGGGGATGCGGCCCCCGGGACCGGCTCCGGGCGCGATTTCGAATTGGTCCGGAGCGAGATTCGGCCTCTGGGCCAGCTCCAGGACAGTTTCATCATCGCCGCAGACTCTTCAGGTCTGGTTGTCATCGACCAGCATGTGGCCCACGAACGCGTTCTGTTCGAGGCGTACATTCGTGAACGTGCCGACGAGCAAGTCCAGGTGCAGCAGCTCTTGATGCCGATCCTGATTGAGTTAAGCCCCGCTCAGGAGGTCCTGATTGAAGCCCTGAAGCCGGAGCTGGACCGAAACGGTTTCGAGGTGGAACCGTTTGGGGGGCGGACTCTGGCAGTGAAAACAGCCCCTGCCATCCTGAAGGCCGGGGCTGTTGAAAAGCTCGTCCGCGAGCTTCTGGACGGTCTGGAACGCGAACATCAGGGCTTGAGCATCGACCATTTTCGCAAGAAAATTGCGGCCACGGTGGCCTGTCATGCAGCAATCAAGATCAACAATCCGCTCGATAGTGTTAAGATGCGGTGGCTGGTTACGGAGCTGATGAAAACAGATGTTCCGACGGTTTGTCCCCATGGCCGTCCGATCATCGTGAGATACGATCTTCGGGAGATACATAAGGCGTTCAAGCGTTCTTGACCGGCAAGGGTGACTGGGCCGGTATGGGTCATAACGAACAATCCGTGGTTTGGCGCAAGCGTTAGCTTTGATTTTCCTCAGCAATCACGATAGTCTCTACACTTACTTTTACTAGGAGGATTCTGTATGGCAGGTAAGATGACGCAGACTCAGATAATCGCCGCCATGGCGGAGAAATCGGATGTCAGTAAGAAGGAAGCCAAAGCCTTCATCACGGCTCTCTCCGAACTGGCCCACAAAGAAACCAAGAAGAACGGCGAGTTTACGTTTCCCGGCGTCGGCAAGCTTGTGAAGCAGAAAAGAAAAGCGCGTACGGGACGAAATCCCGCCACGGGCGAAGCGATCAAGATCCCCGCCAAGACCGTGCTGAAGTTCCGAATCGCCAAGGCAGCGAAGGACGCGGTTCTGGGCGTCAAGAAAAAGAAGTAATCGGCTAGACCGGGGTTCGCAGAATTTTGGGTGCGCGGGAACCTACCCGTTGGGGGCGTGTTCCCGCGACTCTGTTTTCGTTCGCCTTCCGGAGCACGCCTGGGTCAACGGCCATCCGTCAATCCGATCTATTCTGTCACCTCCGCACCGTCCCGGACAGGGACCAGTCCACCCATAAACCATCCGATGATGGACGTCACCGCCGCAATTACACAGTTTACGATCAAGCCCACGAGGCGAATGCCCATCGCCGCAAGAAAGCCGACTGGTCCGGGTTGGTTTAGAGCAATCGGGTTGTTGAAGTGCGTATCGCCCGCTACGTAAGAGAGACCGGTGCCGAAAAGGATCAGGAGTTGAGACACCAGGGCGATCATAACCCCCACCTGGACGGCCCCCCCCACACCGTAGCCCTTGTAGCGCCTCGAGATTGCCGGCCACAATAACGTGAGATGCGTTTGCAGCGTCACCATCGAGAAATACTGGATGCCGGCTTCATAGGGGGCTCCGGCCTGACTCATGACCAGTTTTCCAAGGAAGAAGATCAGCAGCAGAAGGGCGGGCAGTGTGATGAAGTGTGCTTTTTCTTTCATGTATCCCTCCGGTCGTCGAAGGGATTGTATGCCAGGACAGGGGGTCGTGGCGAGGGTTCGTGACAGGCGCGAGTGATTGGAGTTCGAAGTACGCTGCGTAGTTTCGTTGGTGCCTGACACCACCGGTGGACCACAGCGACGCGGACCCGGCACCTCTAACGGTGCCTTTCGGCTCCGCCTCCACGGACTTTGTGGAACTTAGTTCTGGGCCCTGGTCGATTGCCAGTTGTGGAAATCCGACCCCAGGATGAAGAACTTGCGGCCGATCCGCATTGTCGGGATTCTCTCCTCCTCGATGATCCGGCGGAAGTGCCGGATGGAGAAGCCCGCCATCGAGGCGGCGGACGGAATATCGAGAAACATCTTCGTCGGGGGGGCGCTTTGTGTTGTCGCTTCTTTTAACATTTGAACTCCTGACCTGCATTCAAGGCACATCGCTTGCCACGGTGTGCGGCGGGGTTTTTCGTTCTCTTCGGAAGAACGCCTGCCCATCGCCGCCCCTGCCAGTACGTGTTTGGGCCGTTCAGGACAGGGCGTTTCGGCCGCCGGGTTGTGGATGCCGACCGGATTGCCCTTGTTGGCGGAGACTCCGTTCGTCATTGTTTTGACAATCGAGGTCCATCGGATGTCAGAAGGATGACGGAATCGCATACCTCGAGACTCCGGATTTGACACTGCCGACCCGTGGTCCTACCCTTGAACGGTGTCCCCGGCTATTGAAGTTCGGAACCTGTCGAAAACCTACCGCCGCTGGTGGTCCAGGAAGGGCGTTCACGCGTTGGCCGACGTCGACTTGGAGGTGGAGCGCGGCTCGATTTTCGGTCTGCTGGGTCCGAACGGTGCGGGGAAGACCTCTCTGATCAAAATTGCCCTGACGATCGCACACCCCAGTCGGGGGGAGGTGTTGTTGCTGGGACAGGGGACCCAGGACCGGTCCGTCTTCAAGAGAGTCGGCTATCTCCCTGAAAATCCGAGGTTCCCTGCGCACCTTACTGCCTGGAACGTTCTTCGTCTTTACGGCAGCATGAGCGGCAGGGACATGAACTACATCCGTCAGAAGGGGCCGGAGTGGCTCGAACGTGTGGGCCTGTCCGGGTGGGAGCGCGTCCGGGTCGCAAAGTTTTCGAAGGGCATGGTCGAACGGCTGGCTTTTGCTCAAGCGGTGATTCACGATCCCGACTTGATTTTCCTGGACGAACCGACCGATGGGCTGGACCCGCTCGGACGCATGGAAATGCGGAAGATCTGCAGGGAACTCGCCGCCGCCGGAAAGACGATCTTCATCAATTCGCATATCCTGGCCGAGATAGAGACGGTATGCGATCGCGTAGCCCTGATGAAGGAAGGCCGAATCATCGACGTCGGCACGGTGGCCGATTTCACTTCCGGCGATGAGATGTACGAGGTAGCGGTCGCGACCCAGGACGATCTGGGGACGTGGTTCGAGAGCCGGAAACTAGGCTTCTCGATCGACAATGGGCAGTTTCGGGTCCTCCTCCCGGACCGGAATTCCGCCAACCAGTTGATCGACGCTCTACGAACCCGCGGCGTCGAAATCGAGTCCGTATCTCCCAGGCGCAAATCCCTCGAGTCGGTTTTCCTGGAAAGAGTATGTTGAGCCCGCCGAAGCCCGGTGTGTTTCTCGACACGTTCGAGGAGTCGTTCAGGAACCACATGTTCCTGTTTTTCTTCGCGATCTCCTCGCTGTTCATCGCCTCGATCGCGCTGGCATTGAACATGGACATCGTCAGTGGGGCCATAGCGGGAGTCACCTTCTTTGGAGAGGAGTTGGAGATTCCCAGGATGACCGTTCCGCAATTCATCAACGCCATTCAGTCCGGTATGGCGATGATGATTGCCACGATCGGATTGTTCCTGGCGCTGATGGCCACCTCGACGCTGTTCCCCTTGATGACTCAGAAAGGCAGCATTGAGCTGTTGCTGTGTCGCCCCGCCCCCCGCTGGCGTTTGATGGTCGCCCGTTTTCTGGGCGGCACCGCCATCATGGCCCTCAATACCGGGTACTTGATTGTCGGCGTCTGGCTGGTTCTGGGATTGAAGTCCGGAATCTGGAACACCGGGTTTCCGAAGTCAACCCTTCTGATCGTCACCGCGTTCGTGTTCTTGTACTCGGCCGTGATGACCCTGTCGGTGATGACCGAGAACGGCCCGGTGGGACTACTGGCCGGATATGCCATCCTGATGTTTTCGCCGGTTCTGGCCGCCCACGAGAGAATCACGCCGGCCTTTTCGAAGGAACTTTACCGGGAGATATTTCGTTCACTCTACTGGGTGTTGCCGAAGGTGGCCGAGATGATCGGAGCGGCCAGGAGCCTGATAGCGGGCACACCGCTGGAGATCGGTTCGGTCCTGTGGACGTCCGGTTTGTTCACCGCCGGGTGCTTTGTTGTCACTTTGGTATACTTCAGTAGAAAAGACTATTGAAAAAACGGAACGAGGTCCAATCCATGAAATGGGTCATTGGTGTGATTTCTCTTGCGGTGACGATCGCGGTCGTCGCGAGTTTTCCCGGAGCAGTTGAAGCGGTCAATCCGGACGAGGCCCTGCTGCGCCTGTTCCCGATCGACACGAAAGGCGTGGGCTTTGTCGATGTGGCCCAACTCCGGGATAACCCGTTGATCAACGAACTGGTCATCGATAGGATCCTGCGGGACAAGCCCCGGGCGATAGACGAGTTTGAGGAGCAGACAGGACTGGATCTGGAGTCGGACATCCAACAGATCATGGTCGGAAGGACCGGCGAGAAAGAGTTCCTCATCGCCGCCAGGGCGAATTACGAGGACTTCAGAGTCGAGCAGTATTTCAACGACAAGGGTTTCGACTTCGATACCTACGCGGGAAGAACGCTATACTTCCCCGATGGTGACGACGGAGCGGTCAGCTTCGTGGACGGTCTTGTCCTGGTCGGAAGCAGAAACTCGATCCAGGAAGCCCTCGACCGCTTGAACGCACCCTCGACCACGGCCCTGGCCAATCAAAGTCTGCTGGATTCCATTAACTCGATCGACGAGGGAAGCCAGGTCTGGGCAGTTGGCGCCTTCGAGGACTTCCTGCTTCCCGATGGGATGGCGCCCGCGATGACAACCGACCTGTTCGACGCGATCGAGGGCGGCACTTACCAGATGCACATCGACTCGATCGTAACCGCCCGAGCCATCGGCGACTTCACGACCCCCGAAGTCGCCCAACGAACAACCGACCTCCTCCGTGGCCTGGTCGCCCTGGGCAAGATGCAAGCCTACGAGCGACAGGAATTCATCGAACTCCTGGATGGCGTCCAGATCGAAACCATCGACGCCACCGTCCACATCAACTTCTCAGCCGACGGCGACCTACTCCGCCGCTTACATGACGTAGACGACCAACAATAAAAAATCCTAATTTCGTTTCATCAAAAAAGGCGCTCGTCAGAGCGCCCTTTTCTTGTCTTTCCTTGTTCCCAATCACCCGGTAGAGAGCACCGGAGACGCCCCGAGACCAAGGCGCGCGGAATGAGGCCGAGGAGGCGCATTCCTATGCGTTGACGAGGCCGAACGACAAGCAACGCCGGTATCGGGGATGGATACGGCGCTCGACCCGGTTATAGCTAGCCCGGATGGATCACCAATCGGAGAATCGATCGGTGTTCGGATACGAGAAGCGATTTGCGGCGAGACTTGGAGCTGAGAGTGAGCGAGCCGTGGACATTGGCGGATTTTGAGCCTGTGACACGGCGACATTTGGCGGGAGATCGGCATGAATGGGCGAGTGCAGGCAGGCCTCGCCGGGAGGCAGATGAGAGGCGCTGTTTTTCGGATCTGAAGGTTCGGTGTCGTCAGCAACGAAGCGGAATTGATTGCAGGTTTCTCACTATGAGAGCAAAGACGTCGGCATAGGGATAGGCCTCCGACATCGAGATCCAGACGTTGCGGACCGTGAGGCGGATACGCGCACCGATCTTAAGAAGCTTCAGACGGATGGTTCCGCATTGGGCATGGGCCATCGCGGTATCTTTGAGACCGAGACGACGCAACGCCTGCATAAGCATGTAGGCGGCTGAGGACAGATACAGTCGGAGCTGATTGGCGCGCATGGTTCCCGCACTGGTGCGGTCGGCAAATAGATCCAGTTGCTGTTCTTTGATCCGGTTCTCCATGTCGCCGCGTGCGCAATAGAAATCTTCGTAGAGCGCTTGGGCTCCGAGTCGTTCCGGTGGCAGTGAGGTCACCACGAATCGGGGATTGGCGCCCTTGGCCAGGAACTCGGCTTTGCCAACAACGCGACGAGTGCGGCTCCAGCTCTTTCGAGTCCGGTACAGGAAATCCTTAAACACTCGTGCCGATTTCCCAGTGGTCTGAAACTCCGCTTCAGCCTGAATCATCTGGTCAGCGATCTCTCGCTTGAGGCGGTCGTTCTTGGCCAACCCCATCACATAATCGACCTGGTGGGTTTCACACCAGTCCAGTAATGCATCCCGGCAGAATCCGGAATCGGCCCGAATGATGATCGACACGTCCGGCCAGCTCTGACGGATCTGGCCGACGATACGTTCCAATTCATCGACTGATCCTGCCGCCCCATCGATATTGGACGGGCGCAGCCGAGCGCACAACAGATGCTCTCCACAGAAGATGTACAAGGGCAGATAGCAGTAGTTGCGGTAGTAGCCGTGAAAGAACCGGCCTTCCTGTTGACCATGGATCGGATCATCGGTCGCGTCCAGATCCAGAACGATCTCTTCGGGCGCCGTGTTGTCATGGGCTGCCACAAACGCATCGACCATCCAACGATCGATCTTGTCCCCATCCATAGCGATCTTCTTGTACCGCTCCTGGTCGCCGACTTCGGCGCCGGTCAACTCCAATCGGTTTAGCGTGCTCTTGCCCGCCAACGCCTTTCCCCAGTCGCCGGCCTGTCGTCGATTCGTTCCCAGCGGATCCGCTTTGTCCACCGCCAACGCAAGCATCGGGTCGGTCCGTAACTGATCGTGATCGTTCAGGTCTTCATATCCCAGGCACAGCCCGTAGACCCGCTGTCCCAACAGCTCCTTCACGGTGTGTTCGATCAACCGTTGGTCGCGATGATCGCTAAAACACCCCGCCAATCCATCGATCAAACCGGTCCGCTTTTCGACTTCACGCAGCAGCAGAACTCCAGCGTCAGACGTGATCTTGCCGCCGTCGAAACGCGCCTTCATTTTTCGTTGAAGAAGTCCGTGAAATTCGAACGTGGTTTGTTTACACTCTGTACTCATAAGGGCCGCCTCCGTTTGGTTTCTGAACCGTTCTCGACAAACGATTTATGCCAAACAGGGCGGCCTTTTCTGGTCCTTTCGGTGATTTATGCGGGCTAGACCGGAGACGCGCCCCGAGACCAAGGCGCGCGGAGCGAGGCCGAGGAGGCGCATTCCCATGCGTTGACGAGGCCGAACGACAAGCAACGCCGGTATCGGGGATGGATACGGCGCTCGACCGGGATTAGCCTCTGGCGCCGGACATGGATGCCAGGAAGTCGGCGTTCGCCTTCGTCTTCGACATCTTCTCCAGCAGAAGCTCCATCGCCTCGACCGTCGACAGCGGGTTGAGAACTTTCCGTAGAATCCAGATCCGGGTCAATTCGTCCTTGGAAACCAGGAGCTCCTCTTTTCGCGTGCCGGACCGGTTAATGTCGATTGCCGGGAAGACCCGCTTGTCGACCAGCTTCCGGTCGAGGCCGATCTCCATGTTGCCCGTGCCCTTGAACTCCTCGAAGATGACATCGTCCATCCGGCTTCCGGTGTCCACCAGGGCCGTGGCGATGATCGTGAGGCTGCCCCCCTCTTCGATGTTGCGGGCTGCGCCGAAGAACCTTTTCGGCCGCTGCAGAGCGTTCGAGTCGACACCACCCGAGAGGACCTTCCCCGAGGGCGGCACGATCGTGTTGTAGGCCCGGGCCAGTCGTGTGATCGAATCGAGCAGGATGACCACGTCGCGCTTGTGCTCCACCAGTCGCTTGGCTTTCTCGATCACCATTTCGGCGACCTGCACGTGACGCGAAGCCGGTTCGTCGAACGTCGAACTGATCACCTCTCCGTTGACTGACCGCTGCATGTCGGTGACCTCTTCGGGTCGCTCGTCGATCAGCAGGACGATCAGGATGACCTCCGGCTGGTTCGCGGTGATGGAGTTGGCGATCGTCTGCAGCAACATCGTCTTGCCGGTTCTTGGCGGCGCGACAATCAGCCCGCGCTGGCCCTTCCCGATTGGAGTCAACAGGTCCAGAACCCTGGCGGAGAGCTGGTCCTTCTCCGTCTCCAGCTTTAGCCTTTCGTCCGGGTAGAGCGGCGTCAGGTTGTCGAAGAAAATCTTGTTGCGAGCCTGGTCCGGATGTTCGAAGTTGACGGCTTCCACCTTGATCAGGGCGAAATAACGCTCCCCTTCCTTTGGTGGACGCACCTGTCCGGACACCGTGTCGCCGGTCCGTAGATCGAATTTTCGAATCTGCGAGGGTGATACATAGATGTCGTCGGGTCCGGGCAGGTAGTTGTAATCGGGGGCTCGGAGGAAACCGAACCCGTCGGGCAGGGTTTCCAGCACGCCTTCACTGAAAATGAAGCCGCTCTTTTCGGTCTGGGCCTGGAGGATCTTGAAGATCAACTCCTGCTTGCGCATCCCCGATGCTCCCTGGATGTTCAGGTCTTTGGCGACCTGGGTCAGGGCGGCGATGTTCATATCTTTTAGCTGGGCGATGTCTCGTGTGGCGTTCCCCTCGGTACGCTCGGTTGATACTTTCTTGGTCATAGGTGGGTTTTTCTCACTCATGCAGGTTTTTTTGAACTTGTGGCTTGCGGGCACGGTTCCGGATCGGCCCCGTATCCTCCGCCTAGGAAATGGCAGTTCGAATCCTGTTCAAGATGGAATCTCTTCCAAGACGCGTGACTGCGGAGAATGAAATCAGTTCTTCGGTCCCGAGCGCTTCTTTGGCTTTTCGGATCGACTGGTTCATCTGATTCCGTTTAAGTTTATCAGCCTTGGTCAGGATGACAGAGTTCTCGATATGGTAATAGTCCAACCACTCCTTCATTAAGAGGTCGTTTGGAGTAGGTGGGATTCGACAATCGATGAGCAACAATGCCAGTTTCAGCTGCAGGCGATCCCGCAAGTATCCTTCGACCATCTTCCGCCAGCCCGCCTGCACGCTCTTGGGTACCTTTGCATATCCATACCCGGGCAAGTCGACAAAGTAGAAGTGGTCATTGATTGAATAGAAGTTGATGGTTTGTGTGCGGCCTGGTGACTTGCTGATCCGGGCCAACCCCCGAAGGTTGACCAGAGCGTTCAGCAGTCTTGATTTTCCGACATTCGAGCGGCCAATGAAAGCAATTTCGTGAAATCGGTCTCTGGGAAAGTCATCCGGATGCAAGGCGCTCTTGACAAATCGAGCGGAAATAACCTTCACGGGAAGCTGAGCGCGAACGGCTCTTTTCCAAACATGTCCATTTTAGCAATTTTTGTCGGAAAAGGTCCAGTTCGGCGTTTCTGGCCCATGATTCATCAGTGCATGATGGAACCGGGCCGGACCGCTGATTCACTCGCTACCCGTGGGTCGAACCCTTCAACCCCTTCGAGTGGGGTGGGCTGCTCCGTCAGGGCGACTTTGAGGACGTCATCCAATTCCTTGACGGGGTGGATGGTGAATTCTTCCAGGATGTTGGCGGGAATGTCGGCCAGATCTTTCTGGTTGTCCTCGGGAATGATGATCGTACGAATTCCGACGCGATGTGCCGCCAGCAGCTTTTCTTTCAATCCCCCGATCGGCAGTACTTTTCCGCGCAGCGTTATCTCGCCGGTCATGGCGACGTTGCTGTGCACCGGAATCTGAGTCAGCGCGCTGACGATCGACGTCGCCATCGTAATGCCCGCCGAAGGCCCGTCCTTGGGAATGGCCCCTTCCGGGACATGAATATGGATATCGAGCCTCTGATAGAAATCGCTCGGAATTCCAAAATCATGCGCCCGCGCCCGTACATAACTCATGGCGGCCTGGGCCGATTCCTGCATCACGTCGCCGAGTTTGCCCGTCAGCGTGAGCTTGCCGCTTCCCTCCATCAAGGTCGCTTCGGTGGCAAGGATCTCACCGCCGACCTCGGTCCAGGCAAGACCGGTAACAAAGCCGATTTCGTTCGTTTCTTCGTGACGACTCGAACGGTACTTCGGAATGCCCAGGTAATCCGACAGATTGTCGTCGGTGATTTCCGCCCTGTATTTCTTGCCTTCCCGGACCACGGCACGCGACACCTTGCGGCAGACTCCGGAAATCTCGCGTTCGAGGCTGCGGACCCCGGCCTCGCGTGTGTATCCCCGGACGATGGTCGGTATCGTGGCATTGTCGAATTCCAGCTGCTTGGTGGCGATGCCTGTCGTCTCGAGCTGTTTGGGGATCAGGAAGCGTTTCGCGATCTCCACCTTCTCCTCCTCGGTATAACCGGGGAGCCGGAGGATTTCCATGCGGTCCTGCAGCGGCTGGGGGATCGTATGCAACACGTTCGCGGTTGCAATAAACATGACCTGGGAGAGATCGTAGTCCACGTCCAGGTAGTGGTCGTTGAATGTGGAGTTCTGCTCCGGATCCAGCACCTCGAGCAGTGCCGCGGCGGGATCACCCCGAAAGTCCGTGCTCATCTTGTCGACTTCGTCGAGAAGGAACACCGGATTCATCGTGCCGGCCTTCTTGATCATCTGGATGATCTGCCCGGGCAACGCTCCGATATAAGTACGGCGATGTCCCCGGATCTCGGCCTCGTCGCGGACCCCTCCCAGGGCCAGCCGTACGAATTTGCGACCTGTTGCTCGGGCGATAGACCGGCCAAGCGAGGTCTTGCCGACACCCGGAGGGCCCGCAAAGCACAGGATCGAACCCTTGGGTTTTTTGACGAGCTGGCGGACTGCGAGGAACTCCAATATCCGTTCCTTGATCTTATCCAGGCCGTAGTGATCCTCGTTCAGGATACGTTCGGCGGCATCGATATCCCGGATCTCCCGGCTTCGTTTTTTCCACGGCACCGCAACAAGCCAGTCGATATAGTTGCGCGAGACGGTCGATTCAGCCGACATCGCCGGCATCATCTCGATGCGACGCAATTCCTGGGTTGCCTTTTCGTAGGCCTCCTTCGTCATTCCGGCATCTTCGACCTTGGCCCGCAACTCCTCCATATCGGACTTTTCGTCTTTCTTTCCGAGTTCCCGCTGGATCGCCTTGATCTTTTCGTTGAGGTAATATTCCTTCTGCGCCCGTTCCATCTGCCGTTTGACACTACTCTGGATGGATCGATCCACCTGCAGCTTTTCGATCTCGATGTCGAGCAGGTCCGCGAGTCGCTTGCAGCGCTCCACGGGATTGAAGATCTCGATGAGTTCCTGCTTTTCTTCGATGGATAGTGTCAGGTGCGAGCAAATCGTGTCTGCCAGCCGACCGATGTCATCCATCCGTATCGCCGAAAGAACTTGCTCGTAGTTCACGTTCTGGCTCAGCTTGACGTATTGCTCGAAGAGCTGGCTGACGCGTGCGATCAGGTTGTCGTATCCGGAAAAGGACTGGTTCTTGAACGGAGACAGGCGGAGGTTGGCGGCCATGTGGCCGTTTTCTTCCGAAAGTTGCAGAATGCGAGCTCGTTCGATGCCCTCGACCAGAACCTTCGTGTTTCCGTCCGGGAGCTTCAGCGCCTGGACCAGGTTCGAAATCGTTCCGATCTGATAGATCTCGTTCGGCTTCGGGTTGTCGACCGAAGCGTCGTACTGCGTCGCCAGGAAGATGCGTTTGTCGCCTTCCATCGCCATTTCCAGTGCACGCACAGAGGACTTTCGTCCTATTACGAAGGGAACCAGCATGTAGGGGAAGATGACTACGTCCCGGATGGGGACCATCGGCAACTTGACCTGCTCGTATTTATCCTTTGCGCTCATTTTTCACTTCCGGGTTCAGGATTTGTCGGGGATCCTGACTGGTTGGGACAACCGATCCATTCGCCTGTCCAGCCTTTCCTGTCTATCCAGCCTTTTCGTACGGCAGCCGTACTTCCTTCTTTTCGACCATTCGTTTCGTGATCGTTAGCGCTTCCTGGCTTTTTTGCCCCGGGAGGGAGTACATAACGTCAAGCATCAGTTCTTCCATAATGATACGCAGGCCGCGGGCACCCACCTTTCGCTTTACGGACTGGTCTGCGATAGCCGCAACGGCTTCCTTGGAGAACTTCAAATCGACGTTTTCGTATTCGAACAAGCGCTGGTACTGCTTGACGAGCGCATTCTTTGGCTGGGTCAGGATCTTCACCAGAGCGTCCTGATCCAGGTCGTGTAGAGTTGCCACGACCGGTACCCGGCCGACGAATTCGGGGATCATCCCATACTTAATGAGATCTTCGGGTTCTACCATGTCGATCAGCGCCGACCGATTCTCTGTGGTCTTTGCGCGCAGCTCGCCCTGAAATCCCATCGTGCTACCCTTGGCGAGCCGTTTTTCGACCATGTTCTCCAGGCCCACGAAAGCTCCACCACAGATAAACAGGATGTTGGTCGTATCGACCTGTGTGAATTCCTGATGGGGGTGTTTCCGACCACCCTGAGGCGGGACATTGGCGACCGTGCCCTCAAGCATCTTTAACAGTGCTTGCTGGACCCCTTCGCCCGACACATCGCGCGTGATCGAAGGGTTTTCGTCTTTTCGACCTATCTTGTCGATCTCGTCGATATAAATAATCCCTGTTTGAGCCCTTTCCACATCCCCACCGGCACTCTGTACCAGTCTCAGGATGATGTTTTCGACGTCTTCGCCGACGTAACCCGCCTCGGTCAAGGTGGTTGCATCTACGATCGCAAACGGGACGCTCAGGAGCCGCGCAAGTGTCTGAGCCAGCAAGGTCTTGCCGGTCCCGGTGGGTCCGATCAAGAGGATGTTGGATTTCTGCAGCTCGACCTCGGACTTTTTTCGGGCCAGTTCGATCCGCTTGTAGTGGTTGTAGACAGCCACGGCCAGCTTCTTCTTCGAGGTGGTCTGACCAATTACGTATTGATCCAGGAACTCTTTGATTTCAGGTGGTTTCGGAAGGTGGACGTTGCTCGGAGCCGGCTCGAAGCTCTGGTCTTCATCAATAATGTCCTGACAGACAGCGACGCATTCATCGCAGATGAACACCGTGGGGCCGGCGATCAACTTCCGAACATCGTTCTGGCTCTTGTTACAAAAGGAACACCGAAGCACATCACCGCTGTTCTTCTTCAAACCGCTTTCCTCCACACCGTTTGCGCACACCTGGCCGCAAATCGGAATTCATTCGAGCTTCTACTGCATCAACGTATGGGGCGTCATTCGCGTTTTGAAATGACTTCGTCAATCAGGCCATATTCCTTACATTGTTCTGAGCTCATGATGTAGTCGCGTTCCACGTCCTTTTCGATCTTCTCCAGGGGCTGGTCCGTATGTTTGACGAGGATGTCGTTCAGGATGCTGCGCATTCGGAGGATCTCTTTTGCGTGGATCTCGATGTCGGTTGCCTGCCCCTGAAGCCCGCCCAGCCACGGTTGGTGGATCAGGATCCGGGAGTGGGGGAGCGCGAAACGTTTCTTAGGGGAACCGGCCGCGAGCAGAACCGCTGCCATGCTGGCTGCTTGTCCGACGCAGATTGTCGTCACATCGGGACGGATAAACTGGATTGTGTCGTAAATTGCCAGTCCAGCCGTTATCGATCCCCCGGGAGAATTGATGTAGAGCGAGATATCGCGATCCGGATCTTCAGCCTCGAGGAAGAGCAGTTGGGCCGTGACGACGTTGGAGACATTGTCGTCGATCGGCGTGCCAATGAAAATGATACTGTCGCGCAGCAGCCGCGAATAGATGTCGTAGGCTCGCTCGCCGCGGTTGGTCTGTTCCACGACCATGGGGATCAAAGTATTTCTTTCTTCAATGTTGTTGCGCATTCACTGGTTCCACTGCATCGGGCAACCTCAAACAAAGCCCTGGTTATACTTATCGGCAAATTGTGTCACGAACTACCCACAAAAACAGCATACAACATCGGCGGGATTATGATGCGGTCAAAGACCGGCCGCCGAGTCCAGAGTCTAACAGCCCGTGTTGGAAGTCTGTAGGGTCGCGCGCAGGGGTATTCGGGTCACAGGCGCGAAATGAGGAGCGGAACGATGCTTTGTCATCGTGACCGACGAATGACAAAGCCCGTGGCCCGAAGACCCCTGCGCCCTACGGGTTACGACGGCATGGGGCCAGCTGCGGCGTTGCCACTCCTAGATCGATACAAAGCATCGACGTCGTCGTGGCGCCTTGCATCTAGCCCCATGGCGCTCGTAACGCGACCCCACAGACTTCCACCACGGGCTGCTAGAGTCCGAGGTTGGGCGAGAGTATGTTGTAGCGGTCTCTGACCGTCGAGATGTCAGGGCTCCAGGATTTGCGGCGCGTCTCGAGCGTCGTCCTGTTCCTGGCTCAAACTTCCCGCCGGGACCACTTTGGCCCTCTCTTGAAGCATGTTGAGCACTTTTTTGTTTTGAATCTGTCCTTTGATCCGATCCAGGCCGTCGTTTCGGCCGAGGACTTCACGGACATTTTCCTTGGGGCGATTCATTTCCGCGGCGATGACATCGATTTCCTTCTCGATGTCTTCATCCTCAACCCGAATGTCTTCAACCCTGGCCAGGTGTTCGAGAATCAATGAACCCCGAACGTCCCGGACAGCCTCCGCATATTGATCAGTCCGGATCTTTCCCCAATCCACGTCCAATCGTTGGGGGTTGACGCCCTGCTCGGTCAGGTTCCGCATGAGCCGCTGCAACCGAATCTGGACCTGGTGTTCGATGAGTGAATCGGGGACCTCGAACTCGTTGTTGTCCTGCAGCCAGCCGAGGAGTGCGTTGTGGGTTTCTTCCGAGGCGTTCCGGCGCTTATGGGCTTCCAGGTTCTCGCGAATGCTCTGCTTGAAGCCGTCCACCGTCTCATAGTCCCCCAGACTCTGGGCGAACTCGTCGTCGAGCTTCGGGCTGACCTTTTCCTTGATGGATTCCACCTGCACCGAATAGACGACGTGCTTCCCGGCCAGGTTCTTGTCCGGATGATCTTCCTTGTAGGTCACAGGGAAAGTCTTCTCCTCGCCGGCACGCGTGCCGGTAAGGTTGTCTGTGAACTCCTTGAGCGTCGTCGCTCCACCGATTTCACACAGCACCTTTTCCGCCGACAGGTCCGTCTCTTCATCTCCCTCAACCGAACCATTGAAGGTGATTTCCACGAAATCCCCTTCACCAACCTCACGATCTTCGTCCACAGGAGTCATCTCGGAGTGTTCTTCGATGATTCGCGCGAGCGCTGCGTCAATGTCTGAATCCACCACTTCCGTCGCGATTTCCTCGACTGGGATCTCGGAATGGTTCGTAATGTCCAGGCGTGGGTAGACTTCGAATACCGCTCTAAAGCGCAGCGGTTGCCCTGTCGAATATTCCACCCCTTCAAAGCCCGGCGCATGCACGACGTCTAGATTCTGATCCTTCGCGGCCTCTGAGAAGTACTTTGGCAGGAGTTTCTGTAACACCTCGGACCGAATCTCGTCGCGGTACCGATTCTTTACGACCGCAATCGGTGCCTTGCCCGGCCGGAATCCCGGCACTTTGGCCTGGCGCTTGAACTCCTGCGCAATGGATGTCACTTCGCCGTCCACGACGTCCTGTGCGACCTCGATATCGAGGCGCTTCTTTACCGTGGTTATGTCAGTCAGTTCTGCTTTCATTGGCTAAAAACCGTGCCAGCCGATCCTCTATTTTCTTAAAGTTGGCTGTTCCAGGAGAAAATTTCGACTGAGGCATGGTGTTCATGACCGCCCAGCCGGCTTCGTAATGCGAAAGGAGGGACTCGAACCCTCATGGGTTGCCCCACTGGATCCTAAATCCAGCGCGTCTGCCAATTCCGCCACTTTCGCGCACCTGTAAAGTCAATCACTTGCGGAATCCTACCACTTTCTTGTTTGCCGTCGATGTGGAAATTTGTGGGACTCCGATCCGCACTCTGGCAGTTTCTCGACGGACTGCCGTTTCTAATCCATCGACGGGTGAGTATACCGCATCGTCGTCTTGGGGGTTTCGGTCCCACAACGTCCAAGTGGAGCCGGGTCTTTGCCTCTCAGACGTTCTTCGCTTTGATCAGACGCAGCGGGAAGGCCGCCGGAGAGGCGGGTGAGAAGAACTTGAAGTTCTGGACCGACACGATTGTGAAGCCGGCGTTCCGAACGGACTCGACCGCCCGGCGGTTCCAGTTACATCCGACTTTGTTGACACGCAGCCACAAGGGGTTGAGCAGATCCATCAGAGGCCCGTCCGGCCAACGCTCGCCCCGCACATGCTCGAGGAGCCGCAGGTCGGCGTCGGGTTTCAGTACGCGCCTGAACTCAGCCAGAGTTTTCTGAACGGATTGAACGCTGCACAGCACGGTCGAAGCCACGACCGCATCGATGCTGGCATCATCGAACGGTAAGGATTCCGCAACGCCGGCAAGAACTTGGATCGTTGCACTCCGCGCCCTCGCCTCTTGTTGGGCCGCAGTCCGAAATGCGTCATCCGGTTCGATCGCCGAGACGCTCACCTCGTCGCCGTAGTACGGGAACATCGCCCCGGTCCCGGCTCCGATTTCCAAGACGTCCCCGATGAGCCCTTCGACCAGGAGTGCCCGGACAGGGGCGAACCCGTCCCTGTCGAGTTCCCGGACGAGCCACTTGTGGAACGGAACGGGTCCCATCGTCGCCTGCTTCCGGCCGACGCCGGGACCGTGACGGAGGAAAAATACGACTTCCTTGATCATGAGCTGGTGAGACGGGATGACTAAGGGCCCGCTCAAGAACAACTTCACATTTTGGCATCCCAGCTTCGCGCCATCTTCGGCCGCTCCTCAATCGCAGATCCTCGAAATAGCGGGGCTATTCCTCCGGTCTGCTCAATCGGTCGCGACCAAATCTGACGCAAATCCGGGCGCCAATTCTGTGACGTTGTTCTTGAGCGGACCCTTAAAAATCGAACCGAACAGACAGGTTGATGTGCCGGGCGTTTCGGGCCCTTGTGGCTTGACCGAAGAAAGGGGAGGTCATGACACCGCTAAAGCTCTGGAAGTTGACCTTGTTCAGTAGATTGTTGGCGTTGGCCGTAATCGTCATGCGAATCCCGCGGCGGGCACCGTAATAGCCGCCACTAGCGGCTGGGCCGCCCTGCTCCCCGGCACTACGAGCCGAACGAAGCTGTATGGACTTCGACAGGTTGAGGCCGATCTCAAAGAAGCCCGGGCCTGTCAGCGAATTTCGCGGTACTCCCGCTGGCCGGTCATTGGTGTTCGTGTCGTCGTTGTCGTCTGTTCCAGTCCTCAGGCTATAGGGCCGGCCGGTGTTCCAGTTAAATCGCGTGTTCGCGTTGATGTTCCAGGGAAGCCTGAAGTTCGCCGATGCGTTGAGCCGATGCGTTCCGCTGACCCGAGCCCACTCCGATGCGAGGTCGTAGTTGTCGGCCGGCCGACCAAACGCCCCTGTCGCATCCGAGTAGCTGGAGTCAAGGTTGTAGCTTCCGTTGATGTTGACGAAGCTGAACCGCTGCCGAAATCCGATCCTCAGGTTGTGGCTGCGAGACGTCCCTGTCGATTCCAGTTGATTGATATTGCCACGCTCGGGTTGGGGGCGGACACACCGGGCCGACCGTTCCTCGTCTGTTTCGTCCGCGGTTCTTGCCGGGCAGGAACGAACGACACGCTTGAATCGAAGGGTGCGTTCAGGTTTCTGCCGCGGAACATGTGGACGCCCCGGATGAATTTGTAGGCCCCCGTCAAAACAAGACCCTCTCCGAGAGTTGTTTCGACAGACACCTCGGAGTTCCACGTGTACGGCGCCGTCAGGTCCTCGGCTCGCGAGTTGACATTCGAAGGCACGCTGACGGTCGCTTCCCCGTCCTCGCTCGCGAATGGATCCGGAAAAGACGGGTTCCGGATTGTCAGAGACTGCTGATGCTTGCCGTCGAACCGGATTAAATTTCCGACGATCCCCGTATTGAGGCGTTGATGGAAAATGCCGCTCCCGCCCCGGATGACCGTTGATCCGCCCAGCGAGTAGGCAAACCCCACCCGTGGGTCGAAGTTATTGCGGTCACCGAGGTTTGTCTGGGACTCGTATCGGACACCGATCCCCAGAGCCAGCCGGTTCGTGACCCTGAAATCACTTTGAACGAACAGCGCGGATTCGAACTGGCTGACGTCAAGGACCGGGTCTCCCTGGTTGACCGAGTAGAGGATGGGCTTGCCGGCAATAAAATCGTCGAGACTCGAGAACGTGAAAGTTCCGTTGAAATTCTGTCGCCGCAGGGACTCGTTCGCCCTGTATTCCCCATCGAATCCCACCTTCAGGGACAGGTTCCTTCCTGTGTACATCGCCAGATCGCCGAACGAGTAGTTGCGGTTCCGGTTCTCACCGCTGTTACTCGACCCACCGCCCCGGAATGCATCGATGACGTTGATGGTGGTCCCGATGTTGCCGGGAATCGATTCGTTGAAGTTTCCGTTGATCTGAAAACGCGCTTCGTTGTTGAGGACACCTGACAGGATAGATGTTTCCTTGATCTGGAAATTGAAATTCTTTCCGGTGTTACTCGAAGCCTGTTCAGGCAGTCCGAAACCTCCAACCCCAAGGTTGTTGAAGCTGTTCGTACCGTAGGTCAAACTAAAGGTCAGCTGGTGATCGTCGTTGATCTGTGCTGTCGTGCGCGTCGTGAATCCACGGTTGATGAACGGCCGGGTGAAAGAGTCCGAAACAAGGCCCGTCGGCGTGATCGCTCGAATCGTTTCGCCCTGTTCGTTATTGTTGTGGAAGAAACTGAACGTTGCCGTCACCCGGTTCGGAATCAAGGTGCCGCCCACGTTGGCGCGGAAATTTCGCTGTTGGTAGGGGGGACGGGTTGCCGCGAACGTGTTGCGTGCATCGAGCGACTCGTCCGCAAAGTTCAAACGGACGTCGCCGTTGAACGGGGCGGTACCCCCACGGGTGATGATCTGGGTCTGACCCCGGCCCTGCCTGCTCTGCTCGGCTGTGAACGAGTTCTCGTTGATTCGGATTTCCTGGATTTCTTCGCGTTTCGGCATCCGGCCTCCGCGGAACCCGTCGATGCTCAAGCCTCCGCCCCCACCCGGGCTCCGCAAGTCTCCCAGATACTCCCGTAACTCGGCTTCGTCCTCCGGCAGGTCCGTATTCATACCCGCCCCGATCGTGCTGACCAGCGCACTTCGTTGTGCGGGGTTCAGAAACTTGACAGCCGCCAGTAACAACTGTTCCTCGATCGCCATTATGGCGATGGCGATGGATCGGTCGTCCGTCTCGACGCTTTCCTCGAGGCGCCGCCGTTCGCGATCGTGGGCTTCATAAACCGACTGGACCTGTGTTTCCTGATCGAAGGTCAGGGGTGGTACACCGGCCTCGGGAGATGTGGAAGGAAGAATGTGCGGTGACGTGGAGGAAAGCTGTGAACTGACATCCCCGACAAAAGCGACCTCGCAACCGGGGAAGACCTCTCTTTTCCAGGGGGGCTTCTCTCCCCTCCTGTGGTTCCCTCCCGCTCCTGCCCGTTAGGTCGGGCCTGGCCGCGACGGTGGCCGATCTTCGATCAGGGAGCGCAAACCGGGAACGCCTTCTTCGAGCAACATGCGCCCGGCCTCGGACTTGGCTTCGTCTTCGACGCCACTTCCCGGGGTCTGAAGTCCGGGGGCACCGGCCTGGATGGTCGGCGGCTGGGCGCCTTGCTGGGCGACCGCCAGCCCTGGGACTACCAGCAGCAGCGTGAATGTCGAAATCCAACGGGTCATCGATACTATCCCTGCGTGCATGTGAGGTGCTCCGTTCGGCACCAGCGGCCACGGGCTCATGCCATCGGCGACTTTACAGAATACAGGAAACGTGGCGACAACAAAACCGGGTGGTTGGGTCGTCCATTTTCAGCCAACTATAATCGTACCGCCCGTTAGACTGGCAGGTTACAAGAAGGTCGTGAACTTTGGAGGGAAACCTGAATTCCGAACGACGAGATGTTTCGAATTCTGATCGATTCCTCCGAGTTCGGCGAGGATGATGGTGAGGAAAACAGTTAAGAGTTGCTGCATCCCGCCATTCTACCGGAATGGCTTGTCAACGCTACCATTTGCTCCTAGCAGCCAGCCCCCGGGCCTTATTGGGCTGTGGGTTCGCTTCATTGACCTGTAAAGCCCGGCCACCCATTTCCTGAAGATGCATCGAGGCGATCGCCTCGGACATCTGCGATTCGTCCTGCAGTTGGGCGAATCCGAACCCCCGTGAGCGGCCCGTGTCCCGGTAAGTCAGGATGTGGACAGATTCCAGGGGGAATCCACGAGATTCGATCCACTCGCTCAGTTCTTCGTCGGACACCGTGTAGGGGACGTTCCCAATGAACAGTTTAGGCATGATCTCCTTTCTTCGTGGCGGTTTTCGACGCCGGGTTCGGGACAAACCGGTGCGCCAGCAGCCGGACTCGAACGACGCGTCTCTTAAGAAGACGCAAAAGGGGTGGCCAGCCGTACAAAGTTCCCCGGATTTTGTTTCGAAAGGCTATTTCGAGGCTAGCAGCCCGCGGTGGAAGTCTGTAGGGTCGCGTTACGGGCGCCATGGGGCTAGATGCAAGGCGCCACGACGACGTCGATGTGCCCATCGAAGACGTCGATGCCTTCCATCGATCTAGGAGTGGCAACGCCGCAGCTGGCCCCATGCCGTCGTAACCCGAAGGGCGCAGGGGTCTTTGGGCCACAGGCTTTGTCATTCGTCGGTCACGATGACAAAGCATCGTTCCGCTCCTCATTTCGCGCCTGTGACCCGAATACCCCTGCGCGCGGCCCTACAGACTTCCACCACGGGCTGCTAGTGCCGCCTCGATCGCACGCACCATTTCGCGGGATTCGGGCTCTACCGGGGACCGGAATCGATTCAGGATCTCACCATCGCGTCCGATCAGAAATTTTTCAAAATTCCATTCCACTTCACCGGGCGCGTTCCGGTACGAAGTCAGGAGCTCATACAGCGGCACCTTGTTCCGTCCGCTGACGACGACTTTAGAGAACATGTCGAATCGGACGCCGTAGTTCCTCTCGCAAAAATCCTGGATCTCGCCTGCGGAACCCGGTTCCTGTCGGCCAAAATCGTTCGAGGGAAAGCCGAGAATGGCGAGGCCCCCGGCCGCATACCGGTTGTGGAGGTTCTGAAGGCCCTCGTACTGATAGGTGTAGCCGCATTCACTGGCAACGTTGACGATCAGGACCGCCTTCCCCAGATACTGGTTCAGGTCGACGCTGTCACCGGCCAGGCTCTTCATCGTAAATTCGAGAACACCGGGCATCGTGGTCGAGGTCTCCTCGGGATTCGTGGTTGCCGCCGCGATGAAAGCCAGCGACAGCACGAGAACCGCAACGATGGATATGGGAATCAATTTCATCGGTCTTGCCTCTCCTGTGTGGATCTTCGACCCTGTGATGGCCGACATCAAGTCATCTATTTAGTCATAAAACGCAGGTTCATACAATGTCGCCTCGTCGTCGTCTTCGAGCAGAAGCCGACGAATCAGCTTGATCGGGATACCGCCCTGACGCACGAAGTCGTCGTGGAACTTCGACAGTGAGTAGGCGTTCCCCCTGGATTTCCGGTAGTCGTCACGCAGCTTGTATAGCTGCAGCTTTCCAAGCGTGTAGATCAGGTAGGTGGCATCGTAAGCCCCGCGGCGAGCTTCTTCGTATGCATTGGCCGGTTCCTGGAAGCCCTTTTCGATGAAAAACCGCGCGCCTTCTTCGACCGTCATCCCCTCGGTGTGCATCTTGATTCCGACCACGTACCGGCAGTCGCGAAGCAGTGCCTCCTGAAGTTGCGCGAGGCGAATCCTTTCGTCGCCTTCGCGATAGCCTTCCTCGACCATCATCTGTTCGGCGTAATGCGCCCAGCCCTCGACGTTGGAGCCGCACCAGAGCAGTTTTCGAGTCTTGGTTGGAAACTGATCGGCATAGAGGAACTGAATGTAGTGACCGGGGTACGCTTCGTGGATCGTGATCACATCCATGACCGTAGGGTTGAACATCCGCAGGTGTTCCTGTTTGTGCTCCTCATCCCAGTCGCTCTCGGGTGGCGTCACGTAGTAATAGGCCTCACGCGCATTGCGCTCATAGGCACCCGGCGTGTCCATCGCCGCAAAAGCGCCGAAACGGAAGTACGGGGGGGTCTCCTCAATCTTGGGTCCGACGTCCGATGGGATGTTCACGATCTGCCTGGCTTTCAAGAACTCCACAATTCCCCGGATCGTTTTCCTTGCGCTGGGCAGCAGGCTTTCTTCTGTTGGATGATCCTCCGAGAGCAACCCCATCACTTCCGCCGGCGACCGACCCGGGTCGAGTCGTCGTGCGGTTTCGACGAAATCGCGATAGTCGCGAGCCAGGTTTGCCTCTCCGATTGCGAGGATTTCTTCGAGCGGCTCTTCGACCATCTCCTCGTGACGCAGCCTGGCCCTGAAAGCGTCTCGACCGATTGCATAGTTCCCCTTGGATCGGGGCAGCAGATCGTCTTCGAGCCAGGAAGCCGCGGCGCGGACGGCGTCGGACGCGCTCTGGTGAACCCTTCGGAACCGACCCAGCAGTTCCAGGTCGTCCCCGGCAGCGCCTTCGGCCCACTCCCCGATCGTGTCCCGGAAGAACTGAATCGAGCCCGAGGTGATGCGGATTGCCAGGTCGGTGAATTCCCGCGGAGGGTTTCGGACATTTTCCTTCAAGGCTTCCAGTATTGGCCCGACGCCTTCCAGGCGCGACGTGACCGAGCGCAATCTCTCGTGCGCAGGTGCAAAATCACGTTTTATCAGGCCGTCGATAGATTCGCCTAGAAGCCAGACGTAGTTGATGGGATTCTTCGTCCAGGTCCCGAGGGTGTCCAGGTCTAGAAGTTCGGCGCTTATCCGGCTATCCAGGATTTGGGCATCGATATTATCGGCATCCGCCAGGGCTTTCTTGTCAAACGAACCCAGCTTTTCCTGGAGTCTCTTCAGTGTCTCGATCCGTCGGCGATGTCCTTTGGCCGACCAATCCGGGAATCTGGAGTCGTAATCATGAATTCCAGCCGCGGTCGCCTCCGCCGGACACCATTCGAAAAGCGCGTCGAAATACTCATCGACAAAGGAGCTGAATTCGTTGTCCTCGTTCGGCATGAGCCGCCCATTATCGCACAGCCTTCCAGGCGGCGACCCTGGGGTTTTGGGTAAGGATGGCCAGGTGTGATCTCAGGATTGATATTTACGGAATCGGGAACTACAATCCCAGCCAGGAGACCCCTATCATGAAGGCGGCACCGTCGAAAGTCCGGCGCGCACTGTATCAGTTGCGACTCGAAATGCTGGTTTACCTCGACCGCAGCGAGGACGACACCGACTTCTGCGGCCAGTGCCACCTCCCACATCCCTCAGGGGATTATGAGTCCTACGAATTTTGCCCCTGGTGCTGTCTGTCCATAAACGGCTGGGAGCCGAGGTTGGACGAGTCACGCCGGATCATCGAGCACAACTGGGTGACAACCGACGAGATCCAGTGTGGGGAGTGTGGTGGGGAATACGAGCAACCATCACGATATCCATTCCAGTTCTGCCCGCACTGCGGTGCACTGTTTGCGGACCAGGATGAATTGATGATTGAGCTGCCCTTCCTGATTTGACAGTTCCGGACTTGATTTTTTCACCGCGAAGATACGAAGAACACGAAGGTTCCGAAAACAAACAAACTTCGTGGACCGGATTGTGGTGAGCGGCGTCGCTCTGGTTCCGGATGTCGACGAAGTTGGGGTCCGAGATCCGTACTTCCGACAAGTCCCGCTCCCGGTCCGTTGCCCAGACGTGAACCAGTCTTTCGGGATCTTCGAACGGAAACGGCCTCAGGATGAACGCGTCGATGATGCTGAACTGAACTGTCGTCGCACCGATCCCTGCCGCCAGAGTCAGAACGGCGATCGCGGTAAAAAGAGGGTTCCTAATAAGGATGCGAGAGCGGCGCAACGAAAATCTTGCAAGACACTGAGCATGCGGCTCCCCCGGGGAATATACTTGGCGCCGGTGTGAACACACCACGGCGTTGAAGAATGGGACACGCTTTCAGGACGCTAAAGTTCCGAAAATATTAACGGATCAATGATGTCGGGAATTCCGGCTGCCTCGGGCAGATGCGAACCTACTGTGCATCCGGGATTTTGAGGAGTATCGTGATGATTCCGAGGACGTTATGAAGACCGCAACCGTTGCCGTCATCTTGTTCGGGATCGCCGCAGGTTCTGCTCTCGGCGTCGGTGGGTATACCTTCGTATATGCCCGGGGCGGATCATACCTGACCGACGATCCCGCAGCCTGCGCCAACTGTCACGTCATGAGCGATCAGTACGACGGGTGGGTGAAATCGAGTCATCGGAGCGTGGCGACGTGTAATGACTGCCACACGCCCTCCGGCTTTTTCGCCAAGTACGCCACGAAAGCATCGAACGGTTTCTGGCATTCGTTTGCGTTTACGTCCGGTCGTTTTCCAGACCCGATCCAGATCAAGCCCCACAACAGGGAGATCACAAATGGCGCTTGCGGCAAATGTCATGGCGACATCGTGCAATCCATCGAGGTGCCCCACCCCACTGGCGAGCGGCTATCGTGTGTTCGGTGTCATGACTCTGTGGGGCACCCTCATTAAGAAGTCACGATTATGAAGGACGATGGAAGTAACCGCTGGTTCGATAGCCACCCGTTCCGCCTGATCATTCTTGCGTCTGTAGTCACACTCGTTGTGTCTGTCGCTGGATTATCGCTTCTTTTCAACATCTTTGAGCGACGCCAGGAGGCCGAAACCCCGTTCTACCGGGTCGTCGAGTTAACCGATGAAACGGACGATCCCGAACTCTGGGGAAAGAACTTTCCACTCCAGTACGACGCGTACCGCAGGACGGTCGATCAGGTTCGGACGCGCTACGGCGGAAGTGAGGCGATGCCCCGGACGCCGACTGACGCGGACCCGCGATCGGTTGTCGCCCGGCAGAAGCTGGACGAGGATCCGCGACTTCGAACGATGTGGGCCGGCTACGCCTTTTCAGTCGACTTCCGGGAAGAACGGGGCCATGCCTACATGCTTCTGGATCAGACCCTGACCGAGAGACAGGCCGTGGCCCAGCAACCGGGCACCTGTATGCAGTGTCACGCTTCGTTGTACGTGCCCTACCGAAAACTTGGTGATGGGGACCTCGTTCTTGGTTTCGAGCGGATGAACCAGATGCCGTATCAGGAAGCTCGGGAACTTGTGTCGCACCCCGTCTCCTGCATCGATTGCCATGATCCGGGAACCCTGCAGCTGCGCGTCACAAGGCCGGCGTTCATGGAGGGCATGGCGGCGCTGAAGGCCGTTGACGGCGTGGTCGACTATGACGTGAACGCCGACGCGACACGGCAGGAGATGCGGAGCTATGTCTGCGGGCAGTGCCACGTCGAGTACTACTTCAAAGGCGAGGAAAAACGTCTGGTGTATCCCTGGGCGAACGGCTTGAAGGTCGAAAACATCATGGCGTACTACGACGAAACAGGTTTCAAAGACTGGACCCATGAAGAGTCCGGAGCGCCGGTCCTCAAGGCCCAGCATCCGGAATTCGAAATGTGGAATCAGGGGATCCACGCGCGGTCCGGTGTCGCCTGTGCGGATTGCCACATGCCCTACATGCGTGAGGGTGCGATGAAGATCAGCGATCACCATGTTCGCAGTCCCGTGTTGAACATCAATCGTGCATGCCAGACATGTCACAAGTGGCCCGAGGCGGAGCTTCTGGACCGTGTTGAGACGATCCAGACCCGTCTGTCCGGTGCGCGCGATCTTGCCATGAATGCCTTGATGGACTTGATTGAAGACATCCGTGCTGCGGGGGCAGAAGGCGCGTCCGATGTCGATCTGGGCCCAGCCCGGGATTTCCAGAGGCGGGCACAGTTCTATCTGGACTTTGTCGAAGCGGAAAACTCAACCGGGTTTCACGCGCCTCAAGAGGCAACCCGGATTCTCCTGGAGTCGATAGACTTCTCCAGAAAGGGCCAAATGTCCCTGAGATAGCAACATTGAAATGGCGTGGAGCGACAGGTGGGGTGGTCATGTCCATCTCACATTGTGAGGAAATCATGAAGAGCCTGGTGCGAACCTTGTGCGGGTTGTTGCTGTTCGTTACGTTCGTGTCGGGGGCGTCCGTACAGGACGAAGCGGCGAGCCCGAGGTTGATCCTTGTCCTCTCGATCGACCAGATGCGCTTCGACTACCTGACCCGGTTCGACGACCTCTACACCGGAGGGCTGCGAACGATTCTGGATCGTGGCGCCATCATGACCGATGCGAAGTACCGCCATGCGGCCACCGAAACCGGCCCCGGACACTCGACTCTGATATCGGGTCGCCATCCAAGCAGTTCTGGAATCATTGCCAATAGTTGGTGGGATCGACTGCTCGGCAAGGTCGTCAATGTCGTCGACGATCCTTTCGAACGCCCGTTGGGCGGGGCCGGCCGGAGCGCTTCTCCAGTCAATTTTGATGGGTTTACGATAGGCGATGCGCTGAAGCAGAATAGTCCGCAATCGAAGGTTGTGGGGGTGTCGACAAAGGACCGTTCGGCGATCCTGATGGCTGGACGTCTGGGAGACGCCGCGTATTGGTTTGAAAGAGTCGAGGGAAACTTCATCACGAGTACCTACTACATGGATGAAGCTCCGGGATGGCTCGAGCGTTGGAACGGAAACCGAATGGCGGATTCGTATGCGGGGACCGCTTGGACCCGTTTGTTGGCCGACGACTCGTTGTACTGGGAATATGCGGGCGAGGATGCGGTGGTCGGAGAGTGGACCGCCGAGGATACGGTGTTTCCGCATCGACTTCCCGGGAATCCTCCCGAACCGGTTTATTACAACTATCTACGTCGATCCCCGTTTGCCGACGAAATGATATTGTCAGTCACCCTGGAGGCCGTCCGGGCGCACGACATCGGAGAAGATGAGTTCACCGACATCCTGGCGGTCAGTTTTTCCGGTACCGATCTGGTCGGACACGAGTTCGGTCCCGACAGCCAGGAATTGATGGACCAGCTTCTCAGGCTGGATAGGATTCTTGGAGAACTGTTCGAGGAGATCGACGGTGGCCCTGGATTGGATCGAACGCTTGTCGTGCTGACGGCGGATCACGGAGTCGTACCGCTGGTCGAAGTCCTCGAGGCCGAGGGAGTGGATGCCCGGCGTGCAACACCGCAGGCATTTAGAAACGCTCTCGACCGGGCTCTTGCCGACAAGTATCCCGGCGCCGAGGGTCTGATCGCCTACAGCACAGTCCGCGGTGTCTATCTGAATCGGGAACTGATTCGAGGCAGCGGGCTGGAAGTGGGAGCGGTTGAGGAAACCATTATCGAAGCGCTCCTGGCGACAGGGCTGGTCGCGACCGTCTACACCCGCGACCAGATGGTCAGTAACGACCCGGCGACGGATCCATACATCGATCTCTTCCGTAATTCGTTCGCATCGACCCGCAGTCCCGATCTGATGGTTCGTCACAACGAAAACGTCTATTTTGATTCTGCCCCCGGCGGTACCGGGCACGGCACCCCCTATGACTATGACCGCCACGTTCCGATTGTGTTCATGGGGGAGGGAATCGAACCAGGATGGTATTCCGAAGCTTGCGGGCCGGAGGACATCGCGCCGACACTGGCCTTGATTCTTGGTCTGGAATATCCGCGCGAGCCGGATTCACGTCTGTTGCTGGAAATACTGAAGTAGTCTCTCCGTCCGACCCTTCACAAATGGCGATTCTCCCGCGGACCTTCATCGTAAACCCCCATGCTTGACACTATGGCGTGTCACGACGTACACTGACTAAGTCGTGACACGATGCATTGTGTCACGCGACAGTCCAGCAAAATGGAGAGAGTGACACATGAAACGCGATGAGGTCGACAAACGCGATGAGATCGCCGCCCACCTTCCGCTGACACCGGCACTGTTTCAGGTTTTGCTGGCCCTGGCCGACGGGGACAAGCACGGCTACGCCATCCTCAAAGAGGTCGGCGAACGGACCCGGGGTCGCGTCCGCCTCAGCACGGGAACGCTCTACGGGATCATCAAGCGTCTGCTCCATGACGAACTGATCGCGGAGCAGTCGCGGCGTCCCTCGCGAGACGACGAACGCCGGCGTTACTATCGTCTGACCCCGCTGGGCAGGAAGGTCGCTTCGGCTGAGGCCGAGAGGATGGAAGAAATGATCGCCACCGCACGCCTGAAGAAACTGATCCGGGGTCCGCAACCCGAAGGGAGCGTCGGATGACCGGGGAGAAAAAGTCCCGGATCCGACGGCTGTACCGGGCGTTGCTGCGGGCATTTCCATTCGACTTTCGCTGGGACTACGGACCGGAGATGGAAGATGTCTTCCTCGAACAGAGGCGGGATGCTGAAACACAGGGAGGGAAAGCGGCTCTCGTGCGACTGTGGTGGGAAACCCTTGTCGGAATAATGCGAACCGCCCCTGGCGAACACTGGGAGATGCTTCGGCAGGATGGGGGTTACGCGCTCAAGACGATGTCGAAGAGACCTGGATTTGCCGCGGTTGCCGTCGTCACGCTGGCCCTGGGAATTGGCGCTAACGTCGCCATTTTCAGTCTTGTCAACGGCATCCTGCTCGAGCCGCTGCCCTTCCAGGAGGCGGATCGAATCGTCCAGATTTTCGAACAAAACCCGACCGAAGGCGTCGAGCGGGCCAGCGTCGCGCTTCCGAATTTCCTGGATTGGAGATCTCAGAATAGCGTGTTCGAGGACATGGCCGTGTACGACCGGACGGGCGTGACCTTTGCCGGTGTGGAACCGAGACGGCTTTCCGCTATCGTCGCGTCTTCGAGCTTTCTCCGGACACTGGGCGCGGTTCCGATCCAGGGACGGGACTTTCCCCACGACCAGGATCTGCGAGACGCGGATCGGGTTGTCCTGATCGGCGAGCAGTATTGGGTGGCGGACATGGGCCGAGACCCATCCATTGTCGGTCGCACCATGATGCTGGACGGCGAAGCACATACCGTGATCGGGGTTTTCAGCATGGCCCTGAATGTCTTGCTGGACGACGTGGACGTGATCGTTGGGATGGCTATCGACTCGACCGGTGCGGACCGTTCCCAGCACGAATACAGTGCCATCGGAAAGCTTCGGTCCGGTGTTGTATCCGACGAGGTACGGGCGGAGTTGGAGACAATCAGTCTGCGCCTGGAACAGGCCTATCCGGAAACGAACCGGGGGTGGCAGGTTTATACGGTTCCGATTGCCGAACGCATCTTTAACCCGGTACTGCGGGCCATCCTGCTACTGCTGACGCTCGGGTCCGGATTCGTTCTCCTGATCGGGTGCGCGAACGTCGCCAATCTGTTGTTGGCCCGTGCAACGAGCCGGGAACAGGAAGTGGCCGTTCGCATGGCCCTGGGAGCGGGAAGGGTCCGAATTGTACGCCAGTTCCTGACTGAGAGCGTCTTACTGGCTGTCTTCAGTGGGCTGGCGGGCATCCTGCTGGCCGCCTGGTCCCTGCCCGGACTGATTGCACTGGTACCTGCCGAGGTGCCGCGGATCGCCAACGTTGTCCTCGACGGCTGGGCGCTACTCTATGCGATCGGTGTTTCCGTTTTGACCGGCGTGTTGTTCGGTCTCGTCCCGGCCGTCCACAGCTCAAGACCCCAAATCAATGAAGCGTTAAAGGAAGGGGGCCGAACCTCGGCCGGCCGATCACGTGCCCGCCTGCTCAAGAGCCTCGTTGTTTCGGAAGTGGCCCTGGCATTCGTCCTCCTCGTCGCCGGTGGCTTGTCGATCCGCAGCTTTCAGCTGTTGACCGAGGTCGATCTCGGCTTTCGAACCGACAACCTCCTTACGGTCGATGTGGCGTTGCCGGAAAGCGACTACGACGATCCCGGGGACCGTGAAGTGTTCTACCGCAGTGTCGTGGACCGACTCAACGCCGTCGCCGGCGTCCGATCGGCGGCGGCAGTGACGACCTTGCCGATGGGAGAGTCATCGTCCTGGAGCGAAATTCGCATCGAACCAGGGGAGCCGGTCGACCGCGGTCGGCCCACTTTCGCGGGCTATCTCATCGTGAGCCCGGACTATTTCCAGACCATGGGTCTGGGGTTCCGGCGAGGTCGGAGTTTCGGATCCCCGACGGGTGAGGGTCCGGTGGAAGTTGTGGTCAACGATGCCCTGGTTCGAGCTTTCTTCCCTGGCGAGGTCGATCCCATCGGGAAGCAGTTCCAGGCTGTTCATGCAGCTCCGGACAGAATGCTGCAGGTTGTCGGCGTCGTGGGCGATGTGCCTTATTCCCGCATCGAAAACGGATCCCGGGCGGAAGTGTACCTGCCGATCGAAGCATCTCCCCGGCTGGGAATGACCCTGATCGCGAGCACGGAGACCGATCCAACCGGCATGGTCACGGCTGTTCGGAACGAAATCTGGAGCCTGGACCCGAACCTGCCCATATACGGCGTTCGGACGATGGACCAGGTGGTCGAGTCACGTTTCGCCTCATCGCGAGCCGGAGCCCTGATGATGGGGATGCTGGGGTGCATCGCCCTACTCCTGGCGGTGATGGGAATCCATGGGGTGCTCGCCTACTCCGTGTCGGAACGCACGCATGAAATCGGTGTGCGGATGACCCTCGGCGCCTCTCGTGGGGAAATTCTCCGGCTCGTCCTGAGGCAGGGTCTCGTCCTGAGTTCCTTCGGACTGGCACTGGGGCTGGTCGGCGCCCTGGCTCTGGGACAGTTGATGTCCAGCCTGGTATTCGGCATCAGTCCGTTCGACCCGACGATCATCGTCGGTATTATGGTCCTGTTCCTTGGCGTCGCCCTGCTGGCTTCCTATCTGCCGGCACGAAACGCACTCAAGGTTGATCCCGCTGTCGCGCTTCGTCAGGAGTAAGATCAGGAAGTTTCGTGCTGAGTAGCAGGCTCACCGTAGGGGACGCTTGTTTTCCCTTTGAATCCTTTCCGGGCCGTCCTACACTCCGTTAGTTGCCTCATTCCATTCGATTCCGTGGCTGTATGTCCCTTTGTTTCATGGAGCGTGTCATGAAGAAGCTTTCCGTTATCCTGCTTGGGCTTGCGCTGGCAATTCCACACGTTGCATCGGGTCAACTCGTCCGTCAATCCGAGCTTACAACGGCCGACGTCGACCCCGACTTCAAGCTGACGCTGGATCACCTCTCTTACGATTCCCGGTGGCTGGGCCTCTCGCCCCGTGGCGTGACGTGGTCTCCCGATAGCGAAACGGTCTACTTCCGGTGGCGTCCGGATCCGGCCTCGGGACAGAATCCGGATACCGACCCGTGGTATGCCGTGGATCGAGCCGGCACAAGCGTTCGGGAAGTTGCCGCAACCGAAGTTCGCACGATTCCATCCGGAAGCATACGCTGGTCCGCGGACCGGAAAATAGCGGCGTGGTCGCGTTCGGGCACGTTGTTCCTGTGGACTCCTGCTGATGGGACCCGTGCCGTGTATACCGCGGCTTCGAGCCTGGGGAACCTGGAGATTTCCGGAGACGGTGGCCGCGTTTTCTTTGCGACGAAGGGTCTTGGCGGTACTTCCCCCGAGTCCAACAACAACGAGAGTTCGGACCTGTGGGTGTTCGAGGTGACGGAGTTCCATGTCCGGCAGGTGGCCGAGGTGACCGAAGAGAAGGCAGACGACACGGAAAACGCCAAGTGGCTCGAGGCGCAGCAACTTGAGCTCATCGAAATCGTTCGCCAGCGGAAGAGCGATCGTGAGGAGTCGGAAGCACTGTCCCGGGAACGGGAACCGTTCCGGCCGCAGCCGATTCCGATCGAGGAAGGAGCCCGGGCTTATAACATCCGACTCAGTCCGGACGGGCAGTACATCACTTTCCAGTGGCTGAAGCGTTCCTCGGACGTGGAGAGAACGAGTTTCCTCGAGTTCGTGAACGAGAGTGGCCAGGCCACGGCCAAGGAAGCCCGCCCCAAAGTGACCGATCCGATTCCGGAGTACAAAATGGGGATCGTCCGTGTCGATCCGGGCGTGGACCCGGAGGAAGTGGAGATCACCTGGGTCCAAGCAGCCTTACCGGAGACAACGGTCGTACACGGGCCGTACTGGAGCCCCGACGGGGAACACGGGGTTGTGCAGGTCCTCTCGATGGATCACAAGGATCGTTGGGTTTCGAGTATCGACGTCGCATCCGGCGAGACCACGATCCTTCATCACGAGCACCAGGACGATTGGATTGGCGGTCCGCTCGTCGGAGGGCGTTGGAATCCGGGCTACATCCAGTGGCTGGCCGATGGCAGCGCGTTTGGATTCGTATCGGAAGAAACCGGTTGGGCGATGCTCCACCTGGCTGATGTCGAGGGCAACGTGAGGCGCCTGACCGATGGGGAGTTCGAAGTCCGTGGAAGCGTGTTGGGCGAGGATGGGAACTGGTACCTGACCACGAGCCAGGAACATCCGGGCGAGCAACACCTGTACCGGTTGCCGGAGCGGGGAGGGGCACTGGAACTTGTGACGCCGGGAGAGGGCCGACACTCCTCGACGATTTTGCCGGATGGAGAACGTGCGGCTGTTCTCTACCAATCGACCTTAAGGCTGGCGGACCTCTATCTGATGGACAGCAGTCCGGGAGCGGAAGAACTGAGGATCACGAAATCGGGGACCGACGACTACTACCGTTACGATTGGATCGACAGCGAGATCA
The DNA here is from genome assembly GCA_965247425.1 of Terriglobia bacterium. Taxonomy (GTDB): domain Bacteria; phylum Acidobacteriota; class Terriglobia; order 20CM-2-55-15; family 20CM-2-55-15; genus CAZOZZ01. The sequence continues at coordinate 4,430,886 of OZ252023.1, read as the reverse complement.
TCAGTTTCCCGGACGGCGACGGCCAGACCGCCTGGGCCAAGGTGTGGGAACAGCCGGAGGACATGAACGGTGCGACGGTCCTTCATGTTCACGGATGTGGTGAGTGCGCACAGGGCGTGACGAAAGGCTGGCAGGGCTCGGCTGGCTTGTATGCCAATTTTCTCTACCAGAGTGGCTATACCTCCGCTTCTCTGGATTACCGCGGAAGCTCCGGCTACGGCCATGCGAACCGGACCTATGCCTACCGCCAGATGGGAATTTCCGACGTCGATACCGGGCCCCCTCTGCTCGACATCCTGGTCGATCGGTATGGAGTGGATCGTGACAGCATAGGACTGTATGGCGGTTCCTACGGCGGATTCTTCACGATCATGTCCCTGTTCCGCCATCCCGGTAAATACAAGGCCGGAGTCGCCCTGTATCCCGTGACCGACTGGGCCCATTACAACCAGGGATACACGAGCCGCATACTGAACGGTACGCCGCAGTCCGACGACGAGGCCTACCGGCGTTCCAGCCCGATCTACTATGCCGAGGGCCTGGCCGATCACCTGCAGATCCAGCATGGCCTGGTCGACAACAACGTGCAGATCCAGGATTCGTTCCGGTTGTCTCAGATCCTGATGGAGATGAAAAAAGATTTCGACATGGTGGTCTATCCGGTTGAGGATCACGGGTGGGACGAGGTCCCGAGCCGTCGCGATAGTTACCGCCGAATGACCGAATGGTTCAACCGTCACCTGTTGGGAGAATCGGGCACGGTCTCGAGCGATGGACGGAATCGGTGAGGGAAGAGCGAAGCGTTGAAATCTCAAATCTATTCAAATCTATAAGGTGAAGGATGTCTGATATGAAAGAAAAGAAGCTGGCGATGAACCGAAGGCGTTTCGTGGGGTATTTTTCTGCCATCGGGTTGGGTTCGAGTTTGATTCCCGGGGCCCTGACGGCCGTTGCGCAGGATGCGGAAACGATTACCCCGGAGATGATCGAAGCCGCCGGGAAGCTTTCGGGGTTGACGTTCACGAGCGAAGAACTGGCAACGATCGCCGAGGGGTTCAACGGCCGTCGGAACCCGATCGCCCAGTACGAGGCGATCCGCGGCATGGATCTCGGCAACGACGTCCCTCCAGCCCTCGTGTTCAATCCGGTGCCGGCCTGGATGAAGCTTCCAACCGGCAATCGGCCGTTCCGGAGAAGCGAAGTCGACGTATCGATGCCGACAAGCGATGAGGACCTGGCTTTCTTGCCGGTGACCCACCTGTCCAAGCTGGTCGAGACCCGCGAGGTTACCTCCACCGAACTGACGAAACTCTACCTCGCCCGTTTGAAACAGCATGACCCGACACTTCTCTGTGTCGTGACACTAACTGAAGAGCTGGCTTTGAAACAGGCTGCGAAGGCGGATGAAGAGATCGCCGCGGGAATGTATCGAGGACCTCTTCACGGGATTCCCTGGGGGGCGAAAGACCTTCTGGCCGTCAAGGGCTATCGAACCACGTGGGGTGCCACTCCCTACAAGGACCAGGTAATCGATGTCGATGCGTCGGTCTTCACACAGCTGTCCGAAGCCGGTGCGGTTCTGGTGGCAAAACTGACGATGGGCGCCCTGGCACAGGGGGATCGGTGGTTCGGCGGTCGTACGCGAAATCCGTGGAATACGGAGCAGGGATCCAGCGGCTCGTCCGCCGGTCCGGGTTCCGCAACCGCCGCCGGTCTCGTTGGTTTTTCGATCGGCACCGAGACCCGGGGTTCGATCATGTCGCCATCGGGCCGCAACGGCGTGACCGGGCTACGTCCGACCTACGGTCGCGTGAGCCGGTACGGTGCGATGGCCTTGAGCTGGAGCATGGACAAGATCGGCCCGATGTGCCGGTCGAGTGAGGACTGTGCCCTGGTATTCGACGCGATTTATGGTCCGGACGGAAAAGACAACAGCATCATCGATGTCCCCTTCAACTTCGACGCGATGGCGGACGTGCGCAAACTCCGCGTCGGCTATCTGAAGAACCAGTATTTTAACGAAATCGAAGACGATCCTGAGAACCCGGAACGTGTTGCGCGGCAGCGGGAGACCAAGCAGTTCGACGATGCGGCGCTGAACCTGCTGATGTCCATGGGCGTGGATTTGAAGCCGATCGAGCTTCCCGATCTGCCGAGTGGACCGCTCGGTTTTATACTGTCCACCGAGTCTGCCGCGGCGTTCGACGACCTGACCCGTAGCGTTCGCGACAACATGATGGTTCCCGAAGACAGCAGTTGGCCGGACACCTTCCGCCGCCAGCGTTTCGTCCCTGCAGTGGAATATATCCAGGCGAACCGCGTCCGGAGCCGTCTCATTGACGAGCTCAACGCGGCATTCGGAGACCTGGACCTGTTTATCGGGAGCAACCTCGGTTTGACCAACCTGACCGGTCATCCTGAGATCAGTATTCCGCATGGGTTCAATTCCCAGGGCAGTCCGACGAGCCTGAGGTTCACCGGCAAGCTCTTCGGCGAGGGCGAGATCCTGCAGTTGGCGCACGCGTTCCAGAGCGCGACAGACCACCATCTGAAGCACCCGACGCTTTAGATCGAGTCCCGGGGGGAGGATCGTTTGCGGCTTGCGGCATTTCTCGGTATCACATTCCTTCTGACAGCCTGCGGAAGTTCGCCCCCCCTGATGCGCGGACTCGAACTGACCATGAGGCCCAACCCAAGGGTCCCGCTGGCATCCCAGATCGTCCTGTCGACGGATCGCCCGACGACGGTCGACCTGGAGTTTGACGATGGAGAGCGCAGCTGGCGGGTGGAGACCGGTCTGGCGTATTCGACCGACCACGTTGTTCCGATTCTTGGGATGCGGCCCGGTCGCCAACATCAGGTTCGCCTCGTGGTGCGGGACGAGAGAGGGTTGACCGCTTCGACCCAGCCTCTGACGTTGTCGACAGACCCTCTTCCCGATGATTTCCCCTCGATCAAAGTGTTGATCAGCGAGCCGGACCGAATGGAAGAGGGCGTGACGATGTTTAATGTCATGCACTGGCCGGCGTCCGGGACCGACAACAACTATGGGCTTCTCGTCGCGCTCGACTCCGCGGGCGATGTCGTCTGGTACTACAAGACCGGCAGCAACGTCGGTGATGCCCGCCGGCTTTCGAACGGCAACATCCTCTATATGTCCGGCCGTGCCGGCCATCTGTATGAGATCGACATGCTGGGGAACGTCATGGCGGAATGGCACACCGACCGGGTCCCGGAGGAAGAATTGGGGGAGGGAAGCATCCGCGTTGACACGGAGACGTTCCACCACGAGGCTTTCGAAACCCTCTCGGGAAACATCCTCACGATCAGTTCGGAGGTCCGCGAGTTTGAACGATATCCCACCAGCGCAACGGACCCGACTGCGCTGCGTTCGACGTCGAACGTGCTCGGCGACGTCCTGGTGGAGTTCACACGCCGTGGAGAGATCGTCCGCGAAGCGAAACTGCTGGACCTGCTCGACCCGTACCGCGTCGGGTACGATTCGTTGGGCGGCGGCTTCTGGGCGCCCGTCTATACGGAAACGTTCGATCATCCTTTACGTGATTGGGCGCATACGAACGCCGTTGTCAGCGATTCGACCGGCCGTTACGCCATGGCATCTTCGCGGGCTCAGGATGCAGTCGTCAAGATCGACCTCGAGACCGGAGAGTTGGTCTGGATCCTCGGGGAGCACGGGGGTTGGGGTCCGGAATGGCAGGATTACCTGCTGACTCCGGTTGGCGACTTCATGTGGCAGTATCACCAGCATGCCCCCATGTTCACACCCGAAGGAACGATTCTGATGTTCGACAACGGGAACAACCGGGCCTGGCCGTTTGAGCCTCCGATGCCTTCGGCGGAATCGTTCAGTCGAGCCGTCGAGTACAGGGTGGACGAGGACAAGATGGAGATCGAGCAGGTGTGGTCCTATGGAGGCCCCGGTGACGAGCATTTCTTCTCGACGTTCATTAGTGACGCCGACTGGCTTCCCGGGACAAGGAACGTCCTGGTCGCCGACGGCGGCAGAGTAAGGGAGGGGGATGGCCACCACTGGGCTCGGATCGTCGAGGTGACGCACACCACGCCCGCCGAAAAAGTATTCGAGGTCGTCATCGACGATGAGACTCCCGAAGGCTGGGCCGTCTTTCGCGCCGAGCGCCTTCCCAGTCTCTATCCCTAATTCGGGGACGGAGGCGAAACTCTGAGAAGCCACCTGGTTGCAATGACATAATTGTTCCTCCGTCCCCGAATTAGAAATCATGAATCGTGTCAAAGCTCCATACGGGTCCTGGAAGTCGCCGATTACGGCGTCCTTGATTACCGCCAACCAGGTTGGTTTGTCGGAAGTTCGGTTTTCTGGACGTACCCTGTACTGGCTGGAGGGGCGTCCTATGGAGCGTGGGCGAGTTGCTCTTGTCCGTCGATCCGCGGACGGGGCCGTTTCCGATGCGATTCCCGGGCGGTTCAACGTGCGGACGCGCGTGCACGAGTATGGCGGTGGGGCCTATTTTGTCGACGGCGAAACCCTTTTCTTCTCCGATTTCCAGAGTCAACGCCTCCATCGTCTCGATCCCCCGACCGAACCCCGGCCGATCACTCCCGAACCGTCCATCCCTTCCGGACTCCGTTATGCAGACGGGCACACGAGCCCGACCGGCACATCGGTTGTCCTGGTCCGCGAAACGCATGCCGACGGAGCCGAAGCTACCAATGACATTGTTCTGATGTCTGCTGATGGGACCCAGCCCGCGCGCAGTATCGTTTCGGGCAACGACTTCTACTCGTTTCCACGATTTTCACCGGACGGGGAAAGGCTCTTCTGGACTGCGTGGGACCATCCGCAAATGCCGTGGGACGGTTGCCAATTGTGGGTGGGCGACCTGACCGCCGACGGTTCCGTCGAGAATACGCGCCTGGTCGCTGGCGGGCCGACGGAGTCCATCTTTCAGCCGGAATGGGGTCTGGACGGAGCGATCTACTTTGTATCGGATCGCACCGGGTGGTGGAACCTGTATGTCGAGCGTGCCGGAGCCACAACCGCGATCTCCCCCATGGAGGCCGAATTCGGCTATCCCCAGTGGGTCTTTGGTCTGTCCCGTTACGGGTTCCTCGGTGACCGGATAGCGGCCCTTCACACGCGGGACGGATTCGACTTCGTGTCCATCATCGATCCGGCGACCGGGGACATCCGGGAACTGGACTTGCCCTACACCTCCATCTCCGGGCTGGCGACTGACGGGCGGGACGGCCTGGCCCTGATCGCCTCTTCCCCTTCACGGGCTCCGGAGGTCGTGTTGGCCGATGTCGTCTCCGGCCGGCTCGACGTCGTAAGACAGGGCCTTCGGCTGGACGTCGATCCCGGCTACCTTTCCCGACCGGTGCACATCGAGTTCCCGACCACCGGCGATCGGAACGCGTACGCGTTTTTCTATCCCCCTGTAAACAAGGACCATGAACCGGCGGATCTTCGGCCCCCGTTGATCGTGACCAGCCACGGTGGGCCGACCGACTCGACCTCGTCTGGTCTCAAACTGTCTATTCAGTTCTGGACGAGCCGCGGTTTTGCCGTCGTCGATGTCAACTATGGGGGTAGCACGGGCTATGGTCGGGCCTACCGGGAACGGCTGGAAGGCCAGTGGGGGATCGTCGACACCGATGATTGTCTGAAAGCGGCCGGGTACCTGGCAGAGAGGGGAGACGTGGATCCGAAACGCATGGCCATTCGCGGCAAGAGCGCCAGCGGATACACCACTCTGTCGGCACTCGTGTTCCACGATGTGTTTGCGGCGGGAGCCAGTTACTATGGCGTCGCCGACCTTGAGGGCCTGGCCACGGATACGCATAAATTCGAATCCCGATACCTGGACGGGCTGATCGGTCCCTACCCCGAGGCTTCATCGGTTTACGCCGAGCGCTCCCCAATTGAGCACGCGGAACGATTGTCCACGCCCGTCATCCTTCTGCAGGGCCTGGAGGATAAGGTCGTCCCCCCGGCTCAGGCCGAAGTGATGGCCGGCGTGCTGAGAGAGAAAGGTTTGCCTTTCGCGTACATCACATTCCCCGGGGAGCAGCACGGGTTCAGACAGGCCGCGAATATACAGAGAGCTCTCGAAGTCGAATTTTATTTTTATTCCAGGGTTTTCGGTTTTGTAGCCGCCGATGAGATCGACCCGATAACCATCGAGAACCTGACGTGAAAACGAAATGGACCATCGGGATCTTACTGTTTGTCTTTTGCGTTCGCGCGGACGCGGCCGAGATGAGAGAAGGAACACTGTGTGCCGGCTGGGGACCCGCGTATGAAATCGGCGAACTCGACAGACGAATCCTCGACGAAGCGAGCGGAATGACGGTTTCATCGCAGTTCGAGAACCGCCTCTACCACGTCGATGACTCCGCGACAACCTTGTACCTGACCGACTTTTCCGGCAGTCCGGTTCAGGCGGTCCGGGTTGCGGGTCCACAAGGACGGGATGTGGAAGACCTCGCGCTCGGTTCATGCGGAGATCGTTCTTGTCTGTTCATAGCGGACATAGGCGACAATGCCGCGGAGCGCGACACGATCGAGATAGTGATCGTTCCCGAGGTCGAGCGGTTTCCCGCGCTCGTCGAGCCTGTCTCCCGAATCCGCCTCCAATATCCCGACGGGCCCCACGACGCCGAGGCCATGGCGGTACATCCGGACGGCGACGTGTTCATAATGACCCGGAACTTCTTCCCTGCCGCCTCCCAGCCTTATGCCGAATTGTTCAGGTTGGCAGCGGAGGACTGGATGGAGCCGAGCGGCGAGGTCGAAACGCTTGTTCCGGTCGCGACCATCGATTTCCGTGAGCTTTCCACAACGCTACCCAATCGGCTCGTATCTGGACTGGATATTTCACCAGACGGCGGTCGGATGTTGGTCCTGACGTATCAGAATGCTTTCGAATTCCGGATCGACGTGTCCGACCCCACCCTCGACCTGGCCAGGAACCTCGTCGAGGGCGTCGACTATCGCCAAATCGAACTGGTTCAATTGCGACAGCAGGAAGCCATCGCCTATTCAAACGACGGATTCTTTTATGGCTCGGAAGCCGGACGCGGCAGATCCCCTCTTATGAGAGTCCGGTGTCTGCGTTAACCCGCCGCCCCCCTCCTACCGCTGGGGGACTGAGCTTGCTCCGTCCCCCTATTCGTTGACATCGCCAAGACCCTGGAGAGTGCGTCGTTGGCTTGTGACGAAAAAGAGGGGAAGTGGAAATTTCGTAAACCCGAAACGAAGGGGACGGAGCAAGCTCCGTCCCCTATCAGTCGGACACCCACCTCCCTAGTCCCTGCCGGGATTGAGCATCGTCAAAGGTGATGCGTCTCCGGCAGGGCGCTTTGTCTCCTCTTCAAGCACTTCCGGTTCGGTCTCGCCCGGGTTGATGAAGCGGTTGGCCTCCAGCCCGGCCTGTCTTGTATAGAGGTCGAAGTAGCGGCCGCGGATCTCGAGTAGTTCGTCGTGCGTTCCACTTTCGGCTATCAACCCGTCCTCGAGGACCAGGATCTGATCAGCGCGCCGGATCGTACTGAGGCGGTGGGCGATGACAAACGTGGTCCGTCCCTTCATCAGGGCGGCCAGGCCTTCCTGAATGTAGGCTTCGCTTTCCGAGTCCAGGCTGGAGGTGGCTTCATCGAGGATCAATATCCGTGGGTTCGCCAGAATCGCTCGTGCGATTGCGACGCGCTGGCGCTGCCCCCCGGAGAGCTTGACACCCCTTTCACCGATGATTGTTTCGTATTCGTCCGACATCTTGAGGGCGAACTCATCCACCCGAGCCACCCGGGCTGCCTCGACGACCTCTTCGGTCGATGCGTCGGGCCGTCCAAAGAGGATGTTGTCCCGGATCGTTCCATCGAACAGAAAGTTGTCCTGAAGGACGACTCCCAGCCGGGAGCGAAACGAGTCCAGGCTGACGGTGGAAAGATCCACCCCATCCACCGTCACCGTGCCTTCGACAGGTTTCGCGAAGGCCGCGACCAGGCCGATCAGGGTGCTCTTTCCCGAACCTGACGAGCCGGCCAGAGCGGTGACGGTTCCGGGTTTGGCCTCGAGGCTGATGCCATGGAGCACGGGCTTGCCAGGGTCATATTCGAACTTCACGTTGTCGAACACGATATGGCCGTTGATCTCGTCCAGTTGGCACACCCGATCGGCATCGACGTCCTCAGGGACTTCCGCCAGAACTTCGCGGACTCGATCCAGCCCCGCGACTGCTTCAGTCAACTGGCTGCCGATCGAGACCACCTGGATGAACGGTGCGACCATGAAGCCCATGTACAGGGTGTACGCAAAGAAGTCCCCAACGCTCATGCTCCCGGCTATGATCTGCCGGCCGCCGACGATCATGACCGTCACGCTGACCATCCCCATCAACATCGTTGAAGCAAAACCGACCAGAGCCGTTGCCGTCATGGTCTTCTTGACGTTTTCGAACAGCCGGAAGGCGTCTTTGCTGAATGTGGAGGCTTCCCGATCCTCCGCATGAAAACCCTTAACAACCCGGATGCCGCCGAACGACTCGGTCAGGCGACCGGTCACTTCCGCGCGTATCTTCCCACGTTCCCGGAACACCGGCCGGATCGTTCCGAAGGCCTTCATCAGAATCACTCCGAAGACCATCATGAAAGCCAGGCTGACGAGTGTGAGAGGAACGTTGATCACCATCAGGAGGACGAAGGCCATCCCGGCGGTAAGAATGCCTCCAAGGAAATTCACCAACCCGGTTCCGATCAGGTTGCGGACGCCTTCGACGTCCGACATCACCCGGGTGACCAGGGCGCCGGTCTTGTTCTGGTCGAAGTACCGGATGGGCAAGCGGCCGACGTGTCTTTGTATCCGCACCCGCATGTCCGTGATGACGCGTTGTGCGGAGATGCTGAGAAGCATCGTCAACGAGAACGAAGTGACGGCCTGGATAAGGACCGCTACGCCAACGACGACCACCAGGGGCGTCAACAGGGCGAGGTTTCCCGGTGTGACGATGTCGTCGATGAGATACTTGACTGATCCGGGCAGGACCAGACCCGCAACCCGGTTCACCAGGACCAGGACCAGTCCGCCCCCCAGCAAGCCTCTGCGCGGCCAGATCAAATCCTGGAATTCCCGCAAGGCCTGTTTGGGCGGAACTTTCTTCTTCGGTGGGTCGCCGCTCGGTCTCCCCCCGTAAGTGGGATTTCTGCTCAACTTCTTCTCCCCGATCACGTCTAATCAGTGTGTGAGGAAGTCATCGTATCTCACTCGGAATGGTTTCCGACTGTCCGGAGATCTTTGGCCCAGAAAAAAACTCTGTCATACCCCCTTGGACTTCCTTGCGTACCATGTTTTAATATGGGGCTAGATTTTGTCTGACAGAGTTCCGGAGGTGTCTATGTACGCAACCTTGGTGTTGCTTTTGCTACTGCCCCTACAACAGGATGCCGATGAGGCGTACCGCCAGGATTATACCAAGTACACGGAGATAACACAGATCGCCGAGTCTGCCGCCCAGTTTGACGCCTTTCTCGCTTTTATGGGTGAGAAACCAGACGCAAGGTTGGAATCGTCGATCCTCAAAGGGCTACAGGATAACCTGACCGCTGTAAGCGGCACGGGGAACTCGGCCAAGGTCTTTGAGTTGGCTGAGAAGTGGTTGGCTGCGACCGAGCCCACCAATCCTGTCCCGCTGGCTATTTCTTGGTTGGCCGCGGTTGAAGCGGGGAACCATCAGGCGGTGACTAACTACGGGGAAAAGTTCTATTCCATAAACCCCGTTCTCGAAGTCGCCAATTCGCTCGCGCAATCCTATCAGCAACTTAACAATGCGGCAAAGCTGAGACAGTTTGGCGAAATTGTGATAAAGGATGCCCCGATCGAACAGTCGTGGAGCTTTGCTTACGCTATTGTGGGACAGCATGACGAGGCTGGCAGGTTCTCGCAGGCTTCCCAGATGGCCAAGACCATCATGAGTGGATTGTCTGCGGCGCCGGAAGGCGTGTCCCGCTCCCAGTGGACCGACATGCGCGTGTATCTTCAGGAAACAGTGGCACGTAACTCGTACGAGGCCGGCCGGTACACAGCGGCAATCCAGGAGTACAACGGGGCGCTTCGCCTGATCGGGAACGGGAACGGCCGGGATAAGGCCTACTACTACATCGCCGACTGCCTCCTGAAGACCGACCAGATTGCCGCAGCGATGGATGCGTTTGCCAAGTCGTATGTGCTGCAGGGCGGGTATTCAGCCCGTTCTCGTGGCATACTCGAGACCATTTACCGGACCAACCACGGTGGGAACCTGACGGGTCTGGATGAGGTCATCGAAAAAGCCCGTCGAGCTCTGGTCAACTGATATTGCTTTCCTAAAGACTGAAAGGGGCCCGGCATGCCCGGGCCCCTTTCAGTTGAGCTTCCCTTTACTTACCACTGATTCAGGAACCCTGTGACATTTCCGCCAGCTCACTGAAGTCCGCAGTTGCCCCATGGCCGCCCACGATCGTGTCGACCCGCAGTTCGAGTTCCCCGATCGATTCGAACAGGCCCGTCGACTCGGGGGTCGCGGTCGATGATCCCGGGGTATACAGATCACTTTCGAACAGGATCCTCTCTCCAGGCAGATAGGCCACGACCATCGGAACAACATGACCCGAATTTTCGAGCGCAAACAGCTGAAGAGTCCGGTTGCCGTCCGTTAACTCGTGTTGACCGCTGAAGGTTTCGATCGTGCCGATATCACCCCTCCGTCCCGGCGTGTTCGCCATGTTGTGCAAACTGTCGGGTGAGTATCCGTGCCGGGCGTCGATCAGCTCACGGATGGTGTCCTCGTGGCGTTCCTCGACCAATAGCGTCGCACCGATCGAAGCCAGCCTGCGGAGTCCCCCGACATGATCCGGGTGTGGATGTGTGACGACAGCGTAACGGATCGGCTTGAGGGGGAATTCCTCACGGACCGCCCGGATCAAAGCGATCGTCTGGGTCTCATTGAGAGGCGCTTCGACAATGACAAGGTAGTTCGGGAACTCCACGAGCATACTGTTGTGCGAGAAACCAACAGCCTGGTAGACGCCGCGTGACAAGCGATTCAGTTCCATCGGCACCGATTCGCGTTCCGAGGCCGTCTCGGCCTCTTCGGCCAGTTCTTCTGGTATCGCGTACTTGGATCCCGGCAGCGTTTCGTTCAGGGCGATCGAGTCGTATCGCATGTTCGCGAACTCGGTGCCGTCCTTGAGAATTCTCATTTCGTGCGGAACCAGCAGGCCATCGATGTCCCGATAATCCCCGAAAACATATTGGACGGGAACGTCGCCCAGAAACGGATCGGTTTCCATTGCCTCGAATCCGAGAAGAAGACTCGTTTCCGGATTGAAAAACATCTGGACGTTCTGTCCTTTGAACGAGATCTCCACGCGCCGGGTAGGTGTGCCGTTGAAATCGGTCGCGACCGCGATTCGGGTCGACGCCCGCGTTTCTGCATTCGCTTCGAACATGAGGTTCAAGACATCCCTTTGGAGGGCCATCGCGGGCGTATCGAATGCCGAATAGCTTAGAAGGGCGTCGGTCGAGACCACCGACCCCCGCTCTCCGACCAACTGGTACCCGACTGGAGCTGCGTCGATGCCTCTGCCTTGCTTGGTGACCGCCTCGAGCCGGTGTTGCTGGAATGTTCCAAACTCGAGATCGTATTCGACCAGGGCACGGCCTCCGACGAATTCGATAGCCTCGGTATAGTTGGTGAGTGTAGCTGCGGTGGGCGACTCATCCGGAGTGCGGACCTGCCCGATCATGGTGCGGCTGCCGCTACCCCTCCGAATGATGCTTTCCAGGCCTTGCAGCTTTTCAAGGCCGCCCATCGCGGCGATCGCCTCGTCAACGACCGCCCGGGATCCGGGGTCTCCCCCACAGCCCGACAAAAGGGCGACGGCAATCAGTGCAGCGAAAGTTCGAGAATACATGGTCCCTCCTACTTCAACTACTTAGTTCGACTTCTCGGTCAAATGAATTGAAAACTAGGAGCCAATTGTATTGTTCCAGCCGCCGGAGTCAAGCGAAGAAAGCGGATTGCTCCGTCAAGCAGCCTGTGGCGGAAGTCTGTAGGGTCGCGCGCAGGGGTATTCGGGGCTCAGGCGCGAAGAGAGGAGCGGAGCGATGCATAGTCCTCGTGACCGACGAACGACAAAGCCTGGGGCCCGAAGACCCCTGCGCCCTTCGGGTTACGACGGCATGGGGCCATCTGCGGTGAGACGTCCGATGGGCACCATCGCCGTCGTCGTGGCGCCTTGCATCTAGCCCCATAGCGCTCGTAACGCGACTCTACAGACTTCCGCCACAGGCTGCTAGTTCCGAACGCTCATTGTCGAGGCTGATTTGTGAGACAATAACCCCTTTGCTTCGGACTTAAGCCGTGCCGGTGCACCACCCAAATCCATAGGAGACAGCAGTCCTCATGAATGGCCATTTCCACGCACCCACTCCTATAAACGAACCCGTTTTTTCATACGCCCCCGGCACGCCGGAGCGGATTGCACTCAAGAAGAGGGTCGCCGACATGGCGGCCGAAGAGATCGAAATCCCGATTCTGATCGGCGGCAAGGAAGTTCGGACCGGCGACCTGGGTACTCAGGTGGTTCCACACAACCACGGACACGTCCTGGCGAAGTGGCACAAGGCCGGACCCGGCGAAGTCGCCCAGGCGATCGAAGCGGCCGGCAAAGCCCACAAGGAATGGGCGTCCTGGAGCATCGACGCCAGGCAGTCCGTGTTCCTGAGGGCGGCCGAACTCCTGGCAGGGTCCTGGCGCCAGACGTTGAATGCCGCGACCGTCCTGTGCCAGAGCAAGACCCCCATTCAGGCCGAGATTGACGCCGCGTGCGAACTGATCGATTTCTGGCGTTTTAACGCCCACTACGCCGAAGGGATTTACGCGGACCAGCCACTGTCGAGCCCTGGCATGTGGAACCGTCTGGATTACAGACCCCTGGAGGGGTTCGTCTTCGCGGTCACGCCGTTCAATTTTACTTCTATCGCCGGGAACCTCCCCACCGCTCCCGCAATGATGGGGAACACGGTTATCTGGAAGTGCGCGAGTTCGACCGTCTATAGCGGTTATTACCTGGCCCGACTGTTCGAGGCCGCGGGCCTCCCCCCCGGCGTGATCAATTTTGTTCCCGGAAGCGGAGCAATCGTCGGCGACGCGGCGATGACCCATCCGGACCTGGCGGGGGTTCACTTTACGGGCTCGACCGAGACGTTTCAGGGTATGTGGCGAACCGTCGGGGAAAACATCAAGGGATACCGGTCTTACCCTCGCGTCGTTGGCGAGACCGGAGGGAAGGATTTCATCATCGCGCATCCCAGTGCCAACGCCGACGCCGTGTCGACCGCCATAGTGCGCGCGGGCTACGAGTACCAGGGACAGAAATGCAGTGCCGCGTCACGCATATACATTCCAGACAATATCTGGCCCGGAATGAAGGACGATCTGGTCGATCAGATCAACGGGATTGCCATGGGCGACGTCACCGACTTCAGCAATTTCATGGGAGCGGTGATCGATCGGGCTTCGTACGACAAGCTGAACGGCTATCTGGATTTCGTAAAATCGTCCACCGACGCCGACATACTGGCCGGAGGTGAGGTCGATGATTCAGTCGGGTACTTCATCCGCCCGACCCTGATCCAGGCGAAATCACCCGACTACCGCACGATGTGCGAGGAACTGTTCGGCCCGATTGTGACGCTGTACGTCTATCCGGAGAACGAATGGCAGCAAACTCTGGAACTGGTGAACAACACCTCTCCTTACGCGCTGACGGGCGCTGTATTCTCCGAAGACCGCAACGCCATCGCCGACGCCCACCGGGAACTCCGGTACGCGGCCGGCAACTTCTACATCAACGACAAACCCACCGCCGCCGTCGTCGGCCAGCAGCCCTTTGGTGGATCCAGAGCGAGCGGCACGAACGACAAAGCCGGCTCCAGGCTGAACCTGCTCCGATGGGTGTCCGCCCGCACGATCAAGGAAACCTTCGAACCGCCGACCGATTACCGTTACCCGTACATGGATCAGGAATAGGCGTCGGCTGGACTGTGGGGAATCGGCAACTTGAACGATGTTCTTGACGCAAAGACGCAAAGACGCAGAGACGCAAAGAGAAACGAGAGTAAGAAAAGAAGAGAACTCTGCGTCTCTGCGCCTCTGCGTCGAGAAACCACCCGACAACCGACAACTGATAGGGCAAGAGAAAAGGGGCGATCTTTCGATCGCCCCTTCTCGTTTGGGATGAGTATCCGGATTGAAGCCCGGTCTTCGATGCCTTGAACGACGACCTTGCTTTTAGTAGGCTTCATGCCATGAGATCAGCGGTGTTGATGGCGGGAATCCTGTGCGTGGCGGGCCTGATCGCTGCCGCCCAGGAGGAGCCCGTTAACGACTACATGGGAGGGGAAGTTTGCGCCTCCTGCCATCCGTCGATCGCTTCGACGTATCGGGAAGTCGGCATGGCGCGCACGTTTCGATCGATCACCGACGTGCCTGTCATCGAAGACTGGACGACCAACAACCGCTATTTTCACGAGCCTTCCAATCAGCATTTTCTGATGACCCGTCGTGACGGGAAGTTTTACCAGAGGCGTTATCAACTGGATGAGGCGGGTGCCGCGATCAACGATCTCGAATTGGAAATCCAATACGCGATCGGTTCCGGATTCAAGGAGCGGGACTACATGGCTCACCTCCCGGGTGGCGAGCTCGTACAATTTCCCATTGTTTGGTATACGGAAGAGGCCCGATGGAGCATCGCACCCGGATACGACCATGCGGATCACGACGGGTTTCGAAGGCGTATCAACTATCGTTGTGTCTTCTGCCACGCGGCGTATCCGAAACTGGACTCTCACCAGGGGCGATACGAAGCCCAGACGTCCCTGTTTCCCTCCGATGTAGCCGTCGGCGTCGACTGTGAGCGTTGCCATGGTCCGGCAGGTCTGCACGTCCGTCGCGCCTCGGAAGGCGCGACGGGCGACGATCTTCGCGACAGTATCGTGAATCCTGCCAGGCTGGAGCGCGACAGGGAAATGGATGTCTGTCTCCAGTGCCATCTGGAGACGACCAGTGCGCCCTTACCCAATTCGATCCTGAAGGTGGGACGCGGGGTGTTCTCATTCAGGCCGGGAGAGTCGTTGACCGACTACGCCGCGTACTTTGACTTTCCGAAAGGTGTCGGACACGACGACGATTTCAACATTGTCCACCAGGGATACCAGTTGGTTCGATCCGCCTGCTATCGGAACAGCGAGATGACATGCACGACCTGCCACGATCCTCATCGGAGCCCGGAAAACTCCAAAGAGTTTTTCAAGAGTCGGTGCCTGTCCTGCCATGAGCTGGAAAGTTGCTCTCTGGATTCCCCGGCGCGTGCTTCAAATGGTGATGACTGTGTGGCCTGTCACATGCCCCAGCGCCGGACCGACGATATCGTTCACGTGACGATGACCGATCACTACATCCAACGGTTCGCGCCACCGACCCCGCTGGCGCCCATCGAGGAGAAGGACAACCAGGGCTATTCGGGAGACCTGGTTTTCTACCTGCCCCGGCAGGAAGAGGATCTGTACCTGGGGATGGGACTGGTTCGTGGACCGGATATGCAACGGGGGGTTCGTCTGCTCGAGGAGGCCCTCGAGGAAAACGAGTCGACTACGGTCGAACCTTACTTCTCTCTGGCGTCAGCTTACGGGGAACTGGGCCGAACCGATGACTCGATCGAGATCTATCTGAAGGTGATCGAACTCGACCCGGGCTACGCCGAGGCCTATTACAACCTCGGCCTCGTGCATCTTGGGGCCAGCAGGTTTTCCGAAGCCCTCGAACTTTTCGACGAGGCCATTCGGCTCCAGCCCAACCGGGCCGACAATTACGTCGTGGCCGGCGTCGCTGAAGCACAACTCGGCCGTGACGGGCTGGCCAGGGCGCGGTACCTTACCGCGCTCGATCTGGACCCTTTGAATACGGTTGCGCTGAACAACCTTGGAGTGCTGGACCTTCAGGCCGGGAATGGCGAACAAGCGGCGGCTCATTTCGAGCGCGTACTCCAGATAAGTCCCACCGATGAGACAGCGATTCGAATGCTTGAACGTTTGAGGTGATGTGGGGAGTGGTCGGTGGTCAGTTGCCGGAGGGGAGGGAGCCTTCTTCCTGTCCTCAACTGACCACTAATAGTAGTAGCCCGGGCTGTGGTGGATTTCGCCGTACATACTCATTTCGTCGTCGCGGCCGAATTCGGGCCGGAGACGATCGCCGTGTTCTCACGGAAGTACGGGTCGTTCTTGATGAAGTTGATCAGCCTGCCCATGCCGTCGTCCGTGGTGCGGACGACGTTCGATCACCGATGAATGTGACATCACCCCGGGCTCAACCCCTTCGGAACCAGCGCTTTGGAGAGCTATGGGCTTCGGCTCAGGCGTGTCACTCGATACGTGTGGGTGCTCTTTTGTGGGGAGTGGCGAAGTTTCTACCTTCGGATGGCGACGGTTCCGGCAAGCATGTCGTGAAGGGCCTGTTTCTTTTCAGTGAAGGCGGCCATGATGAAGCCGATGCAAAAGAGAAGCGCGGAAAGGAACTTTGCGAAGTGCCTTCCGGTTGCCCGGCCGAACGTCAGGCGCTGGCCGTAAATGTCGGTCACTGTGATGCCCAGGACCATCTTTCCCAGGGTGGCCTGGGGTTCGCTGCTGAGCATCAGGGCTTCATACAGCCAGGGGATGACCAGTCCGAGGAAGAAGCCGGGACCTGAGATCAGGACGGCAACTCCCATGAGGAGTCCGACGAAGACCGAGTCGATGATGAAGGCGACGAAGCGGATCCAGAAGCCTGCATAGCGGCCGCTTACCGCATAGACCGCGGGTTGTGGGACCGGCGGAACCGTTTCGGGTATGGGCGTGCCGCAGACCTGACAGAACCTGGCATGCTCCACGTTGGTGTTCCCACATGAGATGCACACGCCCATCGCTGTCCCTCCTTCTTCAAACCGTATTCAATCTTAGATGATCATATCGAAACAGCCTCGAGAACTGGTATCAAAACAGCCCGTGTAAGTAGATACGTTCGAAGTGGCGATAAGGTTCAGTCCGTCTCGCAGAAAGCGGGGGACTGGCCGTATTCGCTGGCGTGCGGACTCCTGGCCCCCTCCAGCCGGGCCAGTGTATCGGTCATGTCGCTCTCGCCGAGTTCCATCGTTCGACGGATGTGATTCCGCGAAATCCAGCAAGTTCCGGTATAGAAGCAGCCGAGGGACTTTGAGGGAACCACCGACAAGGGGATCAGGAAGCCGTCGGGAATGCGATGTCCCTCCTCCGTTCCGGTGGCGTGCTGGCAGTGGCTCCGGAAGGAAAGATCAGCAAGACAGGTGGGCTGCTTCAGGGGCACCCGGGAGTCGCTCATCTGGCGACTCGATCCGGAGGGCCGATCGTGCCGCTCGTGATTTATGGCCAGGAACGGACTTTCGGCCATTGGGCGCGTCTGGGCCGCCCGCTGGTCCGGGTCCGGATCGGGCCCGCCATTCAACTCCCGCAGGGCCGGCTGACGATGCGTGTGTCGATCCTGTCGTCGCGTTGAGGGTGAATAGGGATTCACCGCGAAGACGCGAACAACATGGAGAAGGGCAATACGCTGTTCCCCGAACTGACCACTGACCACTAAAAAAAGGACCCCGGGGCTTTCCCCCGGGGTCCTTTTCTTACTTACAATCCGAAGCTAGAAATAAAACTTCAGACCGAGCTGAATCTGGCGTGCATCGTTGGCAGCGGTAATTCTTCCGAAGCTGCTGCTCGTGCTGCCTGTGGATCCAGTCGCACCAGGCACGAACGTGACGTTCGGGGCCTGGAAGTTGGCGCGGTTGAAGGCGTTAAAGAACTCGAACCTCAACTGCAGGCTCTGGTTCTCGCCGATGGCCGTGTTCTTGATCAGCGACAGATCCCAGGTGTTGACGCCTGGCGCTCGAACCGTGCCCCGGCCGGCGGTGCCAAAGCGATTGCCGGGAGCTCCGAAACAGTTCGTGTCGAACCAGCGTTCCGGGGTTGAGTTGCTCAGGGACGGATCGCACACGAGGTCGGGACGGAAACTCTGTCCCCCAATCGATCCCGGAAGCGATCGGCTGCTCCCCACGGTCAGCGAATTGCCGGTCGCCGCCGAGATGATGCCGGAGAACTGCCAGCCGTTGACGATCTGGCCCGCAGCGCCCGTGAGGCTGGAGACCGGCAACTCGTAGAGGTAGCTGAACGAGTACCGGTGCTTCCGATCGAAGCCACTCCGACCCCGCTGGCCGCCGAGGCGATCGTATGTGTTCTGCGGATTGCCTGGGTTGCCAAATCCTCCGGACCCGCCCGTATCGATGTTCTTAGACCACGTGTAGGACATGATGTAGCTCAGCCCCTTCGTCATACGTTGCTCCAGCTTACCCTGGAGGGAGTGGTAGCTGGTCTGGCCTTCGGTCGTTCCGGTCGAGATCCGGCCCACCTGCGGGAACGGCTTGCTGGCCGAGATCTCCGCCGAGGTCTTGGTCGGGTCACCGACCAGGAGCGGCTGGTTTCCGTTGAACCCGATCCGGTCCCGCAAGCCATGTGATCCCACGTAAGCGACATCCACAAGGACGTTCTCATGCAGGGCGTGTTGGAGACTCAAGCTCCAGCGCTGGATGTACGTGTTGGCGCTCTCCCGGACCACGGTCCGTATCCGGGTCGTCGGCGCGATGTTGACCGACGTCGGGATCGGGAACGGGTTGTCGAACGACAGCGAGTCGAACTGGCCGCCGACCTGACTGTGTGTGATGGTCTGGATGTTCGAGGACGGGGGGCCGAGGAACATCTGGAACGGGTAGTTGTGGAGCAGGACGTCGAAGAAGACGCCGCCGCCGGCACGCAGAACGGTAGTCCCTTCGCCGGTAATGTCCCAGGCGAGGCCCAGGCGCGGCGCCAGGTTGTTCTTATCGGTGTCCCACCCGGCGTTGCTGGGTGTATCGACGCCCAACTGCTCCAGCTGGCCGGTTGAGAAATTCCACTGTGTCCACAGGTTGTCGTTTTCGTGGAGGGGCCCCTGCAGATCGTACCGGACTCCGTAGTTGACCGTCAGGTTCGGCGTCGCCTTCCAGTCGTCCTGGAAGAACACCGCGAAGAAGTTGCCCCGCTCGTGTTCGACACTGTTGCCGAACTTCCGGCCCGTCGCGCCGAGATAGCCCAGCAGGAAATCGGAGAAATTGTCGCCGGTGAAGGCCTGGTTGAACGTGAACGATCCCGCCGTGTTGGACGGGAAGATCAGGTTCATCCCCTCGCGCCGGAACTCCCCCCCGAACTTGAAGTTATGGTCGCCCTTCGTCCAGGTCATGGCTTCCGAGAGGTGCCAGTTGTTGTGGAACCGGGCGAAACCGCCGCCGTTGCCGACCGGTTGATCCCAGCCCGAGATACCCAGACCGGGGAACTTCTGCAAAAAATCGTTGTCGCTGGAAAATGCGTCGGTTCCGGTCAGGCCGAGCGTCTTGTTGAAACCCGCTTGGCGCGCACTCTCCCGCTGGATGATGACCGTGTTCGAACGGCTGAAGCCCAGCTTGGTCTCTCCCACCAGTTCGTTCGACCAGATCGACGTCAGGAAGAGAACGATGGCCTGCGGGTTCTTGATGATGTCGTCGCCGAAGCCGGGGATGACCGTCCGGTTCAACTCGTTGATCGATACATCGTCGGAGTGCGTGTAACGGCCGAAGAAGTGTTGGTTGTCGGTCAGCTTGGTGTCGACCCGAATCGTGTACTGGTCGATGTCTTTCGGTACCGCCGCCGAGCGGAACGTGTTGTTTCCGGTCGGGCTGTCGATATCGGGGTCGATGAAGAACGGCAGGAACTTGACCGCCTGCGGGCTGAACCGGCTCGACGGGATGATGTTTCCCGGGAAGGGCAGGCCCGTCGTCGGGTCGGTGATCGTCTTCGAGAGGCCGCTGAAGTCCCCGTTCTTCATCGCGCGCGTCGGCAGCGTGCCGGCGCGGGATTTGCTCTGGCGTTGCCGGGAGCCTTCGTAGTTGAAGAAGAAGAAAGTGTGGTCTTCGACGATCGGACCGCCGATCGTGCCGCCGAAGTCGTTCCGCTTGAACTCGGGCTTCGTCGGCGCGAAGAAGTTCCGCGCGTCGAGGTTGTCGTTGCGGTGGAAGGCGAACAACGTTCCGTGAAACTCGTTGGTTCCGCTCTTGGTCGTCAGGTTGACCACACCGCCCGTCGCGCGGCCGAACTCGGCTGCGAACGTACTGGTCTGGACTTTGAACTCGGCCAGCGCATCGATGGAAGGCAGCAGGCGGATTTCGCCGTTTGCCAGGTCGTTGTTGTCGACGCCGTCCAGAATGAAGTTGTTTCCCCAGAGACGGCCGCCGTTGATGTGGGCGTTGCCGCCACGGGAAGCCGTGTTTTCACCCTGGGACAGCGGTGAGACACCGGGCGCCAGGAAGTTCAACCCCAGGAAGCTGCGTCCGTTCAGCGGAAGGTCGTCGATTTTGTCGCGGTCGATGACCTGCCCTAGAGACGCCGTGTCGGTTTCGACCAAGGGGGCGGTACCGATAACGTCGATGGTCTGGGCCACGTCGCCGACGGCCATCTCGAAGTCGAGCCGTGCGTTCTGGTTGACCTGGAGAACGACGCCGGTTCGTATCTGGGTCGCGAATCCCGGGAACTGCGCCTCGACCCGGTAGTTGCCCGGGGGGAGAGCCGTAACAGTGTAGTTGCCGGTCTCGTTGGTCAGAATCTCACGAACAGCGTTCGTGTCCACGTTAGTGATCGTGATCGAGACGCCGGGTAAAACTGCGCCAGTCTGATCGTCAATGCTACCGTTGATCGATCCGGTAAAACTTTGTGCTGATGCCGCCGGCTGTAAAGAAACCAGAAGCAGTGCCGCGATCGCCATCCCAAAAAACAATCGCCGCCTGAAAGAATGGAAGGTGTCCATATGAAATTTCCTCACCTTAATGGTGTAACAAGGCCGATCCCGCTTCTGTGGCGACCGGCCCAAGTGGTTAACCGTTTGTTGCCCGCTGCGAGTGCTCAGGCAACCAACAAAACAATAAGGGTTCGCTATCCTGCAAACCTCTTAAAAATCCAGTAAAATTAAGATTTCCCTTCACGCACCAACGACCCGACTTCGTCCTTGTCGGGCCAATCATTTTACCTCTGACTTAGGCTCTGGTGACAGGATTAATTGTGGCCGGTGTATACAAGTGGTCGCCGGTCCTGGCTGGGCGGCTTCTGGTGTGACAAGTCTAAGTGAAACAAAATAGGTTCTCAGGGCCGATTCGGAGGTCTGTTTGCTACTCTCGGGACATCACCTTGTCTCTGCCGGCTTCCTTCGCCGAGTAGAGCGCTTTGTCGGCGCGGGCGATCAGGGATTCGCCCGTGTCGTCGATCCGACATTCCGCGACGCCGAAGCTGGCCGTCAGGGTGGTGTCGCCCTCCAATTCTATCCGATCCATGTTTCCCCGGATCCGCTCGGCGATCTCGACGGCGCGGTCGAGCGGTGTATTCGGCAGGAGCAGGACGAATTCTTCTCCCCCGAACCGCGCCGCCGTGTCTTCCCGGCGGCATGAATTACCCAGTAACCTGGCGAACGACGAGAGTACCTCATCGCCGGCGACGTGGCCGAAAGTATCGTTGATCACTTTGAAATGGTCGATGTCGCACAGAACCAGGCAGAGGGTCTGGGCGGCTCTTCTCGCGAACGATATGGCCCGCTCCAGGGTCTCCTCCAGACCACGTCGATTCGCCAGCTTGGTCAACGAATCCTGATTCATCAGCCGCCGAATCGTCGCATTCGCTTCTTCCAGGGCTTCGTTCCGCCGCCGGAGTTCGTTGGCCATCCGTCTTCTCTCGCTCAGGTCCCGTCCGATGCCGTGAATGCCGACGGGTTTTCCATCGACGGATTTGAGGCGGGTCTTCAGCTCGATCGGGACCCGATCCCCGTCCTTGGTGACCAGCTCCACTTCAAATACCGTGGACTGTTGACCGGCGAGCTTCAGCTCAGTCATCTTGCTGAGCAAAGGTCGGAATTCCGGCGCCACAAAGTCTCGAAACGGCCGGCCGATGACTTCGGCCCGGGAGTAACCGCTGACACGCTCGGCTGCCCGATTGACGCTCGTGAAGTTGCCCTCAAGGTCGGCGGTGCACATGACGTCTTCGGCGTTTTCGACCAACTCCTGATACCGTGCTTCCGACTCGATCAGTCTGGCTTCCACACTTCGGAGCTTTTCTTCGAGATCCTGTTTTTCGCTGTCGGCCATGAGTGTTGTCTGGTTCCTGTCGGCCCGGAGCCGCCTGCAACTCGACCTTATCAATTCAGCCGATCTCCCGACCAGCCAAAAGGATATCAGGATCAGTTTTTCCGTTCGCAATTGGATCAGTTGTCCAAGCAACCCGTGGTGGAAGTCCGTAGGGTCGCGTTACGAGCGCCATGGGGCCCGTGCGCGCGATCCTACAGACTTCCACCACGGGCTGCTCGGGGAAGCCGGTCGGGTGGACCGATGCGACAACGGACTACTTGACAACTGAGATGGACGGCTGAACACTGACCACGATGAGATCTCTTATCCGCACGTTCGTCCTGCTGTCCCTGCTCTTCCTGCCATCCCTTTCCAGTTTTACCCAGTCGTCATCACAAAGGTGGGAACAGTTGCTGTCGCAGATTGAACGGCACCTCGGCCGGGACGACTGGAGGCAGGCGTACTCTCTCGTGGACGCGCTGAACAGAGAGACGCGGGGTATGGATCGGGCGGATCCGGGAGGGATTCGGATCGCCGCCCAGTATTCCCGCCTGGCGGACCTGCTGGGTTCGCGCGACCGTTTCGATGAAGCGGAGCAGGTGTACATTCGGTTGCTTTCGATTCGCGAACGGTCCCTCGGGAGCGATCATCCGGCCATTGGCCGGACGTTGAACACAATCGGGCGCTTCTATCGAGACCAGTCCAAATTCGTCGAAGCGGCGGGAGTCCTGACACGCGCGTTATCGATAGCGGAGAAGGCGTTTGGCCGGGAGCATGAGGAGGTTGCGGCCGCGGCGACCAACCTCGGGATGGTTTATCGAGACCAGGGCAATTACGGGATGGCCGGCCCCTTGTTCCAGCGCGCCTTCGCGATCACCGAGACCGTCGTCGGTCCGGAGCATCCGGATCTGACCGCGGCGATCGACAACCTCGGGCTGCTCTACCAGGCGATCGGGCGATTGGATCGAGCGAGACCGCTGCTCGAACGTGCGGTTGAAATAAACGAGGCGGCGTTGGAGGACGACGACCTGCGCCTGGCAACGAGCTTGAAGAGCCTGGCGGGACTCTACCGGGATCTGGGTCGCCTGGGAGAAGCGCGTGACCTTTACGAACGGTCGCTGGCGACGACGGAAGCGGCCCTGGGGCCGGATCACACCGAAGTTGCGAGCGGGTTGAACAACCTGGCTCTCCTTTACGGCACACTGGGTCGCCTGGATGAAGCCGAAGTGCTGTTTGACCGGGCCCTTACCATCCTGGACACCCTCCATGGAGACCAGCATGCCGATGTTGCCGCGACGCTGAACAACCTGGCTCTTTTGTACTTCAGCCAGCGTCGGTTCTCCAGGGCGGAACCATTGTATGTACGGGCTCTCGAGGTGTTCAGAAAGGTGTTCGGCGACGAGCACCCCAATGTCGCGACCGGGCTGAACAATCTTGCCGGTCTTTATCGCGAGCAGGAGCGGTCCGATCGAGCCGAGCCGTTGTTGACCGAGGCGTTGCAGATTCGCGAAGACACGCTCGGCCCGAATCATCCCGACGTCGCCTCGACTCTGAACAGTCTGGCCCTTCTCTACCACACGGAAAACCGGCATTCCGAAGCGGAACCGCTCTATCGCCGCGCCATGACGATCAGAGAGACCGCGCTCGGCCCGATGCATCCAAGCCTTGCGACGACACTGGAAAACTTGAGTGCGTTGCTCGAAGAGACCGGGCGTGAGGAAGAGGCGGGAGTGTTAGCCGAGCGGGCCAGGGTGATCCGGGCTGGGGGATAGGGGGGGAGTGGTCAGTGGTTAGTGGTTAGTGGTCAGTGGTCAGTTGGGGGAAGGGAAGTGAGGGGAATCATGCGAATGATGGCATGGCGTCGGTGGATGGACTGGGAGTGTCGGAGAGATTTCCTGCTTCGTTCCAGGCGAATCCCAGGAACTCCATGAAGTCGGTGCGGGACCGTCCGCCGGTCCGTCGGCGGTTCCAGTCCTTGACGTGCTCCTGATACTCCTCGGACTCGTCCTCGTTCCATTTCGAGATTGCACGGAGCTCCTTCTTCGTTACATGACCGTCCAGTTCGTAAGGACAATCCACCACCTTGCTGAGAGAAAGGTTGGTGACGGTTCCGGATTCCGTGACCGTGATGTTGAACGGATGTTCGCGGCAGGCGAGCGGTCGGTGCTCGTAGACGGTGCACCGGTCTTCCTTGTCGAGGAGAAGACATCGGTTTCTTCCCCACCGAAGACCCATGACCACGCGACGGGTGGCCAGTCGAACCCAGAACGGGTGTCGCTTCGTCATCCGGATCTCCCCTTCGCCGAAGAAACGGACGAATTCCCTTGGAGCCTTCCCAGTCCCGTCCACGATGCGCCGGACGTCATGATCGGTGATCATGACGATGGTTTCCTTGCAGCAGTTCCCGCACCCCGTGCACCGGAATTTTAAAAGTTCTTCCCAGTCTTTAACTACAGGCGTCGCCATTCGGTTCCCTCTAAACAATTCATCATACTAAAACGTAACGGAACGCGTGTCGGGGTGGCCGTCCCTGGCCACCCGCGGGGCAAGCGAAAATTTCACCTTCCGTGACATCAAACCTCGCCCTCGCCGTCGAGCAGGCAAATGGATGTCGGCGAGCGAGTGGGGTACTGCCGGTGTGCCCGCGGGCGCCCACGGAGGGACGCCCCGACACTCTTCGTGAACATCCCTCATCCGTCTAAAATGTAACGGACAGCGTGTCGGGGTGGCCGTCCCTGGCCACCCGCGGTGCAAGCGAAAATTTCACCTTCCGTGCCACCAAACCTCGCCCTTGCCGTCGAGCAGGCAAATGGGGTCGGCGAGCGAGTGGGTTACTGCCGGTGTGCCCGCGGGCGCCCACGGAGGGACGCCCCGACACTCTTCGTGAACATCCGTCATTCTTTCCGGTCTTTCAGCTTCGTCAGTATCTGCTCTTCTTTGTTCTGGATTTTCTCTTCGGTCCCGCGTCGGGCGATGGAGTAGTCGGCCATGTCGACCAGTACGTGGGGGCTGATGAGGGGGAACTTCTCTTTGACGAGACGGTACTTTTCCTGCTCGATAAAGCGGTAATCGGGGTGTCCCTGGGAAATGGTTCGAAGCTCGGTTTCCCAGAAGAACTGCCGGAAGTTCTGCCACTGATAGAAGCGCATCCGGAACGCGAGGGGGACGGCGTACTGGGCCAGTTCAGGATCTTCCGATTCCAGTTTTCCGAATAGTATGGCAGCCCTATCAAGTGCGCCCGTATATCGATCCGTCAGACCGGCCTCGGTGATCTCGGTCGGCACCGTGTATCCGTGATGTGTGGAGAAGCGCTGGCGTTCCTGGGTCATCATCCGGTGGCGGTGCAGGTCCCGGTACGACCCGATGTCGATGAGGATTTCGAAACGCAGGTAGGAGTTCTCCAGCGATCGACCGACCTTGTACCATCGCGCCGGACGATCGGCGAAATAGCAGTCCAGCAGGTTCCTCTTGCCGGCATCCGACAACCCGCGAACCGTTTCGACCGCCTCGTCCCATCCCGCATGCGACTGTGCGAAAATGATCGCGGCGAGGACCTTCGTTTCCCCTTCCGGATCGTATTCGACCAGTTTCACCTGTACCCTGGATTCTCGAGTGACCGGGCCGGCATCGTGGTCTCGAATGAAGTCGCGAACCAGATCGTGCCTGCGCGAGAGGTATTCCTGGTAGTCCCTTGATTTCTCGTCCTGGAGCCGCAGCAGAAGGGAAGGGATCTCTTCGTCCAACTCCGTTTTTAAGGCCGCCGCCAGCCACCGGCATTCTCCAAGCGGATGCTGCGCGGTGCGGTTCAAAAGATATTCGAACGCCTGGGCGTTGCCTCGAAGGGCGACCTGTCCCAGCGTGGCCATCGGAAGCAGGCCGCGCAGCGTGTCGAAGGCCTTTTTCTCCAGGATCGACCTCTTCTCGTTGAAGTTCGTCTGAAGCCAGGCCTCGAGCGGCCCGATCAGTTCGACATAAGTGTCGAACAGATGGTCCATCGTTTCCGTGTATTCACCGATCAGGGAAGTGCGTTCCAGATCCGGTCTCGGAATGTAGTAGAGGTAACGTCCGCCCACCTTGTTTCCGAAGTTCACGTACCGGGTCGACTTTTCGATTGGTTCCAGACCGATCCTCTGGTCCTCCACGAACTTCATGGCCACCTGGGAAATTCCCCAGAGGATGACGTGGGTGCCGGTCATCTGGGCGATCGAATCATCACCGTACTGCGAGAGCCACTTGGCATAGAACTTCTGCGCCCGGTGGTTATTGAGGATGTTCCTGAAGCCGCGCTCGGTCAGAAAGTCCACGGTCGATTCCAGTTCCTGGGCCAGGGACCGCTCATCGCCGTCGACTATGGGATAGATGTATTCCTTGAGGAGGACTTCGAGCAGCGATCCCCTGGCGCGGCTGGCCCGGGAACACAATGCGCCGACGATTTCCGGCGGTAGATTGCGAAGGACGGAAACCAGGCCGTTGGCATTCGTGGCGAACGGCTCGAGGAAGCGTATGTCGCGCGTGGACCAATCGTGAGGGCTGAAGTCCGGCGTGTAGTCTTCGGTATTTCCGTGAGTCGGCATGATTCCTTCTCCGACGAGCTCATCGTCGGGCCAAGACTATATCAAAGGAAATCCAGTCAGGGTCCACGAACAGTTTGAGATTCGGGAGGCCACGCGGCGTGCCTTACAACCTCGCTCTTTCACCGATTCAACGTTGGGATCTTGAAAGCATGCGGCCGTTAAGGGTGCCCGTGAACTCTCCGTCGTCTACGGCGAGCACCCCGTTCACGAAAACGTATCGCATCCCTTCACTCAATTGGTGGGGCTGCTGATATTCGGCCCGATCCCGGATGGTTGCCGGATCGAACACGACGACATCGGCGATCGCACCCTCCCGGATTTGCCCCCGGTCCTTCATACGGAACACGGATGCGGGAAGGGACGTCATGCTGCGGACCGCACCCTCGAGGCTGACGACGCCTTCTTCGAGTGCGTACTTTCGGATCTTTCTTGGAAACGTTCCGTAGTTGCGGGGATGGGGGACACCTTCGCCCATCGGCCCCAGCCCTCCATCGGATGAGGTCATCGTCCAGGGTTGGCGCATCAGCGCCTGGACGTCGTCCGAGTCCATATTGAAGGACACCAGACCGGCGTTCCCTTCCTTCAAGAGTTCGGTCGCAAGGTCCGCCGGATGCATCGTCCGTTCGTTTGCGACTCCCTCGAGAGTCTTTCCCTCGATGGATGGATCCGGAGCGTACCGGCGAAACTGCAGGAGGCCGGCTCCACCCCTCCGGTCGAGGTTTTCGATCACGTCGGAACGCACGCGAACCCGTTCGGTCTCGTCGTTTAACCTGCGGAGAAGTTCTTCCCTTCCCCCTACCTGCGCCCAGCGGGGTATCAGCGCGCCCGTGACGCTCGTGCCGGATGCTTCATACGGATACTGGTCCGCATAGACCTCGAGGCCTTCGGCCCGGGCTTGCTCGATGCGCCGGATGAGGGCCTGGGAATACCCCCAGACGCGGGGCCCGAGCGCCTTGATGTGAGTGACAACTCCGGGAAGCCCCCCTTCGCGGGAGACCCGGATGACTTCATCGACGGCGCCGACGACACCGATGTTGTAGTCGGCCTCGTCTCGAATGTGGCTGGTGTAGATCCCGCCGAACTCTCCGGCGACTCTGGCGAGCTCGATCACTTCCTCCGTTCTGGAGTAGCTGCCGGGCGCGTAGTAGAGCCCGCTCGATAACCCGAATGCTCCCTGTTCCATCCCGCGTCGAACCAGACCTTTCATTCGATCCAGCTCCGGAGCGGTCGGCTCGCGATCTTCCATACCGATCACCTCACCGCGGATCGAGCCGTGAGGCACCAGTTGAGCGACGTTGACACCCAAACCGTCTTCGAGGAGCGCCTCCTGTTGGGACCGAAGGTCCGTCGGACCGCCGCCGTCCGGGTTGGCGACCACCGTCGTGATTCCTTGTGCCAGGAGCGGCTGACCATGACTCAATTCCTGGCTCGACAGGCCTCCGGCTGAGTGGGAGTGCACGTCGATAAATCCGGGCGTTAGGTAGAGCCCGTCCGCATCGATCGTCCGGGCCGCCCGGGCGCCATCCAGATTCCCGACCGCGACTATCCGGTCGCCGGAGATTCCGACATCCGCGTAGTACCAGGGGTTGCCCGTCCCGTCGAGGATACGAGCGTTCGCGATCACGATGTCGTAGGCCTGCTGGGCCGAAACCGGCAACGCGGTTATCAGGATCAGAATTATCGACAGAAGCTTTGTTCGTTTCATGGGGTTAGATTACCTGATGGATCGAGACAGGCGTGACGTTATCAGTCACGGACGGCTCGACGCGCCGAGCAGCGCGCGGATTCTCCGGGTCCAGGCCGCCTGTCGGTCCGGCAACGTGCCGTGAAGCGTCTCCTCGTCATAATTCTGCTGGGCACGGGCAGACAGTTCGTTGTTGTGGTCCGAAATGTCTTCCACCGCGGATGGATTTTCGCATGGATCCGGGACCTGGCTGAATGCCCTCCGGGTTCCCCGCGCATAGAGTTCGGCGATGTCAAAGTGAACCTGCTCGTGCTCGAGCAGGCTCGCGGGCATGCCCGGCCTTGCCCAGGAATTATTCCTGTCGAACTCGGCCCATACTTTGAAATCGGGAATGCTGTGGGTGCACGAAAAGCGGAGAGCGATGGTCAATCGGCTTTCGGCTCCTTGATAGGGACGGCGTGCTCTACCCTCCTCGCCTCGGAAGTCATCCCATCTGAGCAAGACGCCTTCCTGCCAGACAAGGATGTTGCCGTCTGACTCCTGGGCCATAAGTGGAGATGAAGTGCAGGATAGCAGCAGCAGAAGACCCAAATATCGCATGACGTTTCTAAAATACAACAGGGTCGGTCCGCACGAAGACGACTTTGTCTCTCTGGATCGGGTACTTCGCTAACGTCGCTCTCCAAATCTGTCGAAGAGACACTTATGGGACACGTAGACAACGTAGCCACGGCCGCAACGCTGATGCTCCTGTTGGGCGAAGAGGCCGCTGCGGGCGTCATGAAGCACTTGAGTGACGACGAGGTCCGTCAAATCTCGAGCCGATATAACATCGTGCACGGTCAGGCGGACGAATATGCCGAGCAACTCGGGCGGCTTCTGGACGCCAGCAACTTTCCCGCTTGAAATTCAGCTCCAATGATCGCCCGCAAACCCTTCCTTTCGTAGTGCTTACGTAAAGCCCCGAAATCCCCCTTCGAACAGTCCATCCTTGAAAAGCCAGTTTGATCAATAATGGAATATGGCTGAGGGGCAACTGGGAACAGGGCAGGCAAGTCGCGACGAGGCGAGCCTCCAGGAAGAACTGGAAGAGATATTCGAAAAACGACAAAGTCGCCGGCAGACCATCAAGTTCGTTGTCCTTGGAATCGCCGGCCTGACCGGACTCGTTGCGGCGGTTCGTACCATTTCTTTTCCGACCCGGGCTCCGGACCCACTGGCAGTCGGGAACCAAGTCACAATTTCAATGGCGTCCATGCTCGCGGTGGACGACGACGCGTTGTCCGCTATGAACGATCTCCAGCAGGTCGACGATCAGGTCGGCCTCAACATGCTCCTCCGCGACGGTCGCGCTTTCATGCTGAACGAAGGAACCGACATCCTGATCATCGACTCGAGATTCAACATGGTTAGGGTTCGCGCTCTGGAAGGTCCGAATTCGGGAATGACAGGGTGGGTGCAGGCTGGGCGGGTCCGGTAGAGTTTTCGATACTGGGTGCATGCTGGCTCACCTCGATTGGACTCTCGCCCCTTACCCTGAAGGACGGAACAGGTAACTCACAAGCGTGACCAGGACATAGGAGGCGAGGAGAAGGATTCCGAAAGGTCGCTTCATGGCCTCGCCGGAGAAGACGATACCGACACGAAACACCACCAGGATGAATATCATCGCTGGAAATAGAATCTGAAAGAAGTGAGGGTCGGCGACAAGGCCTGACGGCGTTACCGCTGCCGCCGCGCCGGCCACGAGCAGGACGTTCAGGATGTCGGCCCCGATCACGTTACCGACGGCGAGTTCGCCATGGCCGCGCATCGAAGCCCTGATCGCGGTGACAAGCTCGGGAAGCGATGTTCCGAATGCCACCAGGGTCGCCGCAATGATGCTTTCTGGAACAGAGAGCCGGCGCGCCGCCTCCTCCACGGCTGGAATCAACACAGACGCCGCGGCCACGACCAGCACCAGGGAACCGGCGAGCTTGAGCGAAATGACGAATGTTGCATCTGAGTCGCCATGTTCAAACTCGTCGGGCACCCCGTCGCCGGTGTTCTGCCGGGCCCACCGGATGGATACATAAACATAAACGACGAGCGCGACCAGGAAGATGAACCCGACGGTCTGGGGCAGATTGCCTCCGGAGAGGAACACCGCGGCGGGCCGGCTGAAAGGAAACGAGAAGATCACCAGAGCCAGTCCTGCGCCGAGCTGTATCCAGCCCTGCCGGTTGACGATGGTTCGGTCCAGGCGCAAGGGAGCGATCAGTGTGGCCAGGCCGAGAATGAGGCCGGTGTCGCAGATAATAGACCCCACGGCATTGCCCAGTGCGAGCCCGGGGCTTCCCTGAATGGCCGCCAGAACCGAGACCGCGGCTTCCGGAGCCGTCGTGCCAAGACTCACGACAGTTGCGCCGATTACAACCTTTGGCACCCCGGACCTCTCCGACAGCGACACGGCCGCATCCACCAACCAGTCGGCGGACTTCCCCAGCACCATCAGCGAAACGACGATCACTCCTGCGAGCAGGAGCGAGTTCATGTCGTGGAATAAACTCTCGATCAGCGCATCCATCAATTGGGAGTATAGGGCAATCGCGAAGTTGTTTGGTTTGGGAGGATGACACTGCCACACCAGATCGTGAGGCAGTTCTGCGGGCTACGACGCCCAAAACACACGTGCGTTGTTCAATACATGAATCCGAGTTCTCCGGAACCGTTCCTCGTCAAGATCCGGGACAGTGAGGTTGATCAGCTGCCGTCAGAGGAAACGATCGCCGAGCGCGTGCGGCTTTCAGTCGCAGACCTGCATTACGTGCCTTCTCAAGCAGCCGTTGTCGTTGAGCCCAAAAAGAAGTCCCAGCTTTCGCTCACGCTTGTATCGGACACGGCACTGCGTTACCTATCGGAGATCGCAAAGGATCAACTGGTGCCTGTCTCGAAGCGCGACAAGAAGCTCGGGCTCGGACTGTCAACCGGTCACGACCTGCGCAAGGAATTGGAAGCGGCTGGCCTCATCAAGGTCGATTCGGTGAAGACCCACGGACCGTCCCGGACGGTGCGCATCGCTGGCATCGAGGACAAAGGCTACGAGCTTCTGAAAACGAATGGAGTTCCGTTCGCGAAGCGGAATGGCAAGGGAGGACTGGAGCATCAATATCATCAGAGCAAGATCTTGGAGTGGGCTGCGCACAACGGATACGAACCCCGGATTGAATTCTCTCCGTCTGACAAAAGCGCTGACGTGGCGCTCGTGAAGGATGGTAAGCGGGTTGCGGTTGAAGTCGTTTGCCACGGAATCGAAAAGGAGCTCTGGAACCTGGTTGATGTTCGGGCAGGATTCGATGAGATCTGGTTCGCCATGGCCAATCGGAAAATCGCCGAAAAGCTGCGGACCATGATCGAGTCGAGAATGGGGTACGAGGCAGGGCGGATCTTGGACCTTGTGACGTTCAAATTGCTGTCCGAATTCCAGCGTGCAGCGGACTGAGATGAAGGGAACAAAACACTGACCAGGAGGATAGAAATGACTTCAGAAATCAATGCCGCCATCGTCACGAAGATTGAGCAGATCGACTGCGAACTTGCTGAACTCGAGGAACTGAAAAAGAGTAAGAAAGCGGAGCGACGCGGTTGGAAGAAAATGCTCAAGGATTCGCCGGAAAGTAATCCGGATTCAGCCGGAGAACCGGGAAAGACATCATCCAACTGAAGAGATTCCGTCTGGACAAACCGAACGACCAGATCACCACTTGGAAGGACAGAGGTAGGAGACTGGCCAAATGAA
This sequence comes from Terriglobia bacterium, assembly GCA_965247425.1. Lineage (GTDB taxonomy): Bacteria > Acidobacteriota > Terriglobia > 20CM-2-55-15 > 20CM-2-55-15 > CAZOZZ01. The sequence goes on along the minus strand of OZ252023.1, from coordinate 4,398,581 downwards.
ACAGCAGCTGACAACGAACTCGCAATCGATTAAGCCGCGAATCGCCTCGCCTCGTGCCGTGGCACAGATGACCGGCCTGAGTCGGACTACGTTATGGCGTCTCGCGAGGATCGGTCAGCTTCCCAAACCGTTCCAGATTTCGGCCGGACGTGTCGGGTACCTGATCGAAGACGTGGAGCGCTGGATTGCCGAGAAGAGGAAAGGGCAGAAGAGGTTCTGACGACTGAGAGTGTCCCGCGAGCTCTTATGAAATCAAGAATGCCTAGACGTGATCGAACGGTTCTTCCACATTACTAAACACGAAGCGACTAGAACGAAGCGGCCTCCGCCTTCGGCTATGGCCGCGGACGCTTCGCGTGTGCATCCCGTGGAATCTGGCCATACCCGAACTTGGTCTCAGACCGACACGAACGTCGGCCCTCTGGCCAACGATCTCCCCAAACTGCGAATCGCGGCAGGCCATGCCGGGGAACGTGATATCCTAGCTTTTCATGACGGTTCCGAGCACCTCTTGGGCGTTCAGCCCGAAGCACCAACATATTGATTCCAAAGAAGACTGCATTACTTTCTCCATAGCCTGCCCCGAACAGCGGCAAACCTCGGCCGCTTCCTTCAAGTTCCGTTATCGAAATTGCCGCGGTAATAACAGATTCGCGCGTCCTGACGCGTTTCGTGCCGCGGCAATCCCGATCAACGCTAGCGACAAGGGAGGATCTATCTCACGAATCTCAACCCAGCTCCCTTTATCAGAGATGGCGGAACCGTCGACCCGAATTGAGGAGGACCTGACTCCAGGGCTCTTTGACAAACGGAATAAACGACGGCGTCGGAGAATGGCCGTGCTGGCAATGCCAGCAGAGGGCTGACGTCAGGTGGCGGATAAGCGGAATAAGCAGGGTCTGACGACTATGGCAGGGCTGAATTGTCGTGGTATGTGTGTTATGTCAACCCGCGCGCGGCCGCAGGCCGTCGCGCGACGCCAAGGCTTCATTGAACGTGGCGCTCGGCCGCATGATGGCTTTGGTTTTTTCCGGGTCGGCGAGAAAGTATCCGCCGATGTCCACCGGTTGTCCCTGCACCGCATTCATTTCCTCGACGATCGGCTGTTCGTTCTCGGTCAGCGTTTTCGCCAGCGGAGCGAAATAGGCCTGCAGTTCCGGGTCTTCGGTCTGTTCGGCCAGCGCCTGCGCCCAATACATAGCCAGGTAGAAGTGGCTGCCGCGGGTGTCCAGCTCGCCGGTCTTGCGCGATGGCGACTTTGTTGTTGTCCAGCAGCTTGCCGGTCGCTTCGTCCAGGGTTTTCGCCAATATCTTGGCCTTATTATTGCCGATTTTGATGCCGACGTCCTCCAGCGATACGCTGAGGGCGAGGAATTCTCCCATCGAATCCCAGCGCAAGTGGTTTTCCTGCACGAGCTGGTGGACGTGCTTGGGCGCGGAGCCGCCGGCGCCGGTTTCGAACAAGCTGCCGCCCGCCATCAACGGTACGATGGAAAGCATTTTCGCGCTCGTGCCGAGCTCCATGATAGGGAACAGGTCGGTCAGATAATCACGCAAGATATTGCCGGTCACCGAAATCGTGTCTTTGCCGCGGATAATGCGCCCCAGGGAATAACGCATACCCCGCAGGTGCGACATAATCTGAATGTCGAGCCCCGTCAGGTCGTAATCCTGGAGGTAGCATTTGACTTTCTTGATCAGCTCGGCCTCGTGGGGGCGATACTCCTCCAGCCAAAACACCGGGGGGTGTTGGATTGCCGGGCGCGGGTTACGGCCAATTTCACCCAGTCGCGGATCGCCGCGTCCTTGGTCTGGCACATACGCCAGATATCGCCTACTTCGACGTTCTGCTCGATCAGCACCTTGCCTTGATCGTCGACGATCCGCGCCACGCCGTCGGCGGGGATTTCGAAGGTCTTGTCATGCGAACCGTACTCCTCGGCCTTTTGCGCCATCAGACCCACGTTCGGCACCGTGCCCATTGTGGTCGGGTCGAACGCACCATGGGTCTTGCAGAAATTGATCATCTCCTGGTAGATCCTGGCGAAGGTGCTTTCGGGCATCACTGCCTTGGTATCTTTCAAATGACCGTCCGGTCCATACATCTTGCCGCCGGCACGGATCATCGCCGGCATGGAGGCATCGACGATCACGTCGTTTGGCGCATGCAGATTGGAAATGCCTTTTGCGGAATCAACCATTGCCACTTCGGGGCGTCCCTGATAGCAGGCGTGGATGTCCTCCTCGATCTCGTCGCGCAAGGACTCCGGCAGGCGTTCAATTTTCTCGTACACGCTGCTGATTCCGTTGTCCGGGTTCACTCCCAGTTCTTCGAACAACTTACCGTGTCCGGCGAACAAGTCCTTGTAGAACGTCTTGACCGCATGGCCGAATACGATCGGATGCGAGACCTTCATCATCGTCGCCTTCACGTGCAGCGAGAACATCACGCCGGTCTTCCTGGCGTCTTCCATTTGCTCCTCGAAGAACTCGCACAGCGCCTTCTTGCTCATGAACATGCTGTCGATGACTTCGCCTTCCGACAGCGAGACCTTTTCCTTCAAAACGAGGACCTCGCCATCTTTCGTCACCAGATCCATTTTCACGTCACAGGCCCGGTCCATGGTCATGGATTTTTCGCTGGAATAGAAATCACCGCCGCGCATATGCGCCACGTGCGTGCGGGACGCGGGACTCCATTCGGTCATGGAGTGCGGGTTCTTGCGCGCGTATCGTTTCACCGCCGCCGGCGCTCGGCGATCGGAATTGCCTTCGCGGAGCACCGGATTGACCGCACTGCCCAGGACTTTCGAGTAACGTTGCCCAATTTCTTTTGCTTCCTCGGTCTGCGGGTCTTCCGGGTAGTCGGGAACGTTGTAGCCGCTCGACTGCAGCTCGGCGATCGCGGCGGTCAACTGTGGAACCGAGGCGCTGATGTTGGGCAGCTTGATGATGTTGGTGCTGGGGTCCTGGGTCAGGTGGGTCAGTTTGGCCAGGTTGTCGGGTACTTTCTGCTCTTGCGTCAGGGAATCGGAAAATTCAGCGAGGATTCTCGCGGCTACTGAAATATTGCTTGTTTCGATGTCGATACCGGCCGCAGAGGAAAAAGTCCTGATGATCGGAAGCAGGGAGCAGGTGGCGAGCAGGGGTGCTTCGTCGGTAAGCGTATAGATAATCTTTGGTCTGTCGGTAGTCATCTTTTCGCCCAATCGCTGGTTGGCTCGTGCCCCTAGGCTGGACCGACCCAACGGGAAAAGTGGTGGCCCGCAAAGGGACATCAGCCCGAGGAAGAAGATTCCGAGGCGAATTATAGCCCTATTGCAGCGCCGGAGGCTTGATCATGGTAGCCCGTCTCGCCGAAATGTCGCGAGGAAACCTGGAGGAGAACCGCTCACGGATGGCGAAAGCGTCAGGTTTCTCCCTGCATGCTGGGGTGGCCGCCGAGGCGGATAAGCGGAATATCGCGCCAAGCAAAGCTTGGGAGGGGGGGAATCCATGTGAGCGGACGAAACCTTTCGAAAGAATCCAACTGGTGAAAGTCCAGTCCGGCTAAAGCCGTAGCGGGCAGGCCGGTAGCGAGTCTTGCCTGTCGCCGGGTGACCGGCGGGAGAGAAGCGTAGACAGCGAGGAAGTGGGCTGCGAGGGTTCAGCTCCGAAATTTATCACGTTGCGGATGCCGAGGCTTTTATATCGGTCGAAGGCTGAATCGGGATGACCGATATGCAAGGTTGTTCCGAGCCGCCGGAGTCTCTAGCCCGGGGCACGCTTCCAGAGGGATTCTCCAGGAACTTGGGAAAGCCTCATAGTCTCCTCTAGGAAGAGGTAGTCGGTGGTCGAGGGCAACCAGAGACCGCGGACGATGGGTTGTGAGGAATCGTATGAGCCCATAGTTGAACATATGGCACAAGAATAAGGATTGACAGCGGGTCAAGAAGTGCATAAGGTCTTGCCGGGATCACAGTGGGTAAAAGCCCTGGGTTGAACCCCTGCCTGCGCGGGCCCGCTCTTCGATGGGGGGACTGCTCGGCGGCAGCCGATCCCACCGCAAAGCGCTCAGGCACAGGCGCTTACTGGCCGACAGTCGCGGCAGATTTTGGCACGGCGGTCTGACCTTCACCGACACTCATACCCCCTCGGCTTGGGTCTTGGCTGGACGTTCACCGACGGTAACCGGACGAGACCCTGGCAAAGCACGCCGTCGCCTGGACGGGACCGTCCAGGAGGATGAATCGCCTCTCAGATACCGGGGGTAGTTGTTCAAGCCCCCTGGTCACGGCGCACCGATTCCTGAGAGGAACCATAAGAGGTCGGCGATTCGAGGAGGCATGAAGATGTCCAAGGTGTTTTTCATCAATGGTCAAAAGGAGCGGGTGGCGGAAATCTTCTCGGAGGAAGCGCCCCGCGAGGGGTTTGAGCTGACCTGGCTACCCCGTCGTGTCAGCGAGGAGGAGAAACTCCCCTTGATGCGGGAGGCGGACTTCCTGGTCCTCCACCCGGCCAAGATCTCTGGGGACCTCGTGCGAGCGGCCAAGAAGCTGCGCCTGATCCAACTCTTGACCGCCGGCTATGACGAGATAGACTTGAGCCTTACCGCCGAGTTGGGTATCCCGGTGGCTACCAACGGCGGGGCCAACTCCTGGTCGGTGGCCGAGCACACTGTTGCCCTCCTTTTGGCCCTTTACAAGCGCCTCATCCAGTGTGACCGGGCGATGCGGGAGGGACGGTGGCGGGAGCCGATTTCGGGATTTAACACTTTTGAGGTGGCGGGCAAAACCCTGGGCCTGGTTGGGGCGGGGAACATCGGCCGGAAAGTAGCCCGGCGCTTGGCGGCGTTCGAGACCCGGGTCATATACTACGACGTCGTGTCCGCCCCCGAGATAGAGAAAGATCTAGAGGCCCGCCGAGTCTCTCTGGAGGAGTTACTGCGGGAGGCAGACATCATCAGCCTGCATGTCCCCGCCACCCCGGAGACCGAGGGGATCATCGGGCGGGAAGCACTGGGCATGATGAAGCCCACCACCGTCCTTCTCAACACCAGCCGCGGGCTTGCGGTGGACGAGGATTCCCTGGCCGAGGCCTTGAGGGAGAATCGCATCGCTGGAGCGGGGCTGGATGTCTTTTGCGCCGAACCCTTCACCGCCGATCATCCTTTCACGCAGCTGGACAATGTCGTCCTTTCACCCCATGTCGCGGGACATGGATACGAGGGCTGGTTCCGCCGGTCCCGTTTTGCTTGGGAGAACATCCAGCGTGTGGCGACGGGTGAGCCCCCACTCTCTGTGGTGCTTCCTAAGTGAAAGGGCCGGGCGACAGAGCCTCCCGGTCACCCTGGCAACCGAAAGTGGGCGGAGTTTCGCCGTCGATGGGGTTCGCGCGGCTCCCCCTCAGGCTCTGAAGGGGCCGCGCGCCCACCATCTGAACGGGACCGAAGTTCCGAAGGCGAAACTCATTTGACGGCTCACGATCTGACCGGGAGGCTGTGTCACTTCACCGAAAGGGGTTAAACGATGAAAATAAGAGTCAACCAGAAAACGGATTTCCACTTTATCGGCAAAGGTGAAGACCTTGACCTGGAATTGCCGATTGACGCCGCCGCGCATGTGGGTGGGAAAGGTAGGGGATTCAGGCCACCAGCCCTTCTTATGTACTCTATCGCGGCGTGTATGGGAATCCATACCTATGAGGCACTCCACCAGGCCGGCAAACATGTGGAAGATGTCGAGGTGGAAACGGACGGGGAGCGCCGGCCAGATTATCCAAAGGTCTACACGAAGATCATGCTGAAGTTCCGCATGAAAGGGCCAGATCTTACCGATGAGGACATCCAGGACGCCATTCACGATGCGCTGACTCGCACCTGCAGCATTGCCGTTATGGCGAATCGGGTGGCCCCTATAACCTGTGAGTACGAAGTCGGTTCCTTGACAGGGACCGTCACGGCGTAGGGAGGAGGCGACCCATGCATCTGAATGAAACCTTCGAGAGCCTAGATCAAGATTTTCGAACACTGCTCAGCGCACAGGCCGGCACCAAAAGGATCAAGATTACCGATCTGACCCCGAGGGATGGCCAGCAATGCAAGCTCGCCACTAGAGTTTCCACGGATGACCTTATCCCCCTCTGCGCGGCCCTGGACAACTGTGGCTTCTATGCGGTGGAGGTATGGGGAGGGGCCAGCTTTGACGCCTCCTTGAGATACCTGAAGGAAGATCCTTGGGAGAGACTGAAAAGAATCAAGGAGGTCATGCCCAAGACCAAACTTCAGATGCTCCTGAGGGGCCAGCACATCCTCGCCTATAGACCCTTTGAGGACCGCGTCGTCCGCAAGTTCGTCGAGAAGGCGGTGAAGCACGGCATTACCGTCTTCCGGGTGTTCGAGGCCACCAACGACTTTCGGAACGTCGAGGTGGCCGCCAAGGCGGTCAAGGAGTTCGGGGGAGAGGCCCACGTGGAGGTGAACTACACCATCAGCCCGGTGCACACCCTTGAAAAGTGGATGGAGTCTGCGGAGCAAGTGTTGGAGATCGGGGCAGACTGGCTATCGCTGAAGGACGCCACGGGTATCCTCATGCCCTTCGATGCCTACAGGATCATCAAGGGCATGAAGGACCGTGCCAAAGATAAACTGCCGGTCCTCCTCCACAGTCACGATATGAGCGGGGCCTCGAGCATGTGCCACCTGATGGCCCTACTCGCCGGTGTGGATATGATCGATACTGTGCTGAGCCCGCTGTCTTTCGGCTCTGCACACCCCGCAACCGAAACGATGATCGCTGCGCTCAAGGACACACCCTTCGACACGGGCATAGACCTGAAGCTCCTCGAGGAGCCCACCAGGATCACACGGGAAATCGGGGAGAAGTATTCGGAACATGCAACGAAATACGCCGGTGTCAACGCCGAGGTGCTCAAGCACAAGATGCCCGGCGGGATGATCTCCAACATGGTCGCACAGTTGAAAGAGGCTGGCCGGATGGATCTGATGGAGGCGGCCCTGAAAGAGAGTCCGAATGTTGAGAAGGATCTGGGCTATCCGCCGCTCCTGACTCCCACAAGCCAGATCGTCGGCGCCCAAGCGGTATTCAATGTGCTGACGGGAGAGAGATACCAAATCATCACGCAACAGGTCATGGATTATGTCGCGGGTAAATACGGCCGGCCACCGGGCCCAGTGAGCAAAGAGCTCGTGACTAAGGTAATGGGCGACAAGTCCCCCGATTACTCGGTAAGGGCAGGGGACCTCGCCGATCCAGGGGACTGGGACAGAGCGGTGAAGGAGCTCGGCCCTCTGGCAAAGAGCGACGAGGATGTCCTCCTGGGGATACTCTACCCCATGCAGGCCAAGGACTTTCTGACCCTCAGGGAAAAGGGCGACCTTCGCCCATAACCCGTTTGAGCTAGAGAGATAAAATATGGACGTAGACTGGGGTCTTGCCGGACAAATTGGTGGGATTGGCTTTGGGCTTGTCTTTGTAGTGTTAACTGCGTTGGCTCTGGCGATATGGCTAGTGGGATTCGTGCTTGGCAAGATCGGCTCCGGCAAGGGTGAAACTGGTAATGGGGAATAACGGAGGATGAGATGCTAGGCTCTTTCGAGACCGGCCTTGCTGAGCTATATGGGTGGCCCAGTCCCATATTGATGATGTTTCTTGGCTGTATACTTTTGTACTTGGGCATTGCCAAGAAGATGGAGCCTCTCTTACTAGTGCCTATCGGGTTTGGTGTGGTTCTGACGAACCTGCCTCTTGGCGGTCTAATGGAAACTGTGGTTGATGGTAGGGTAGTGGAGTCATTTGCTGTAGATCGCCAACCAGCCGGCCTAATTTCCAGGATCTTTTACTATGGGATTGCCTGGGAGATAATACCCTCTCTGATCTTCCTTGGCTTGGGCGCTATGACCGATTTTAGACCACTCATAGCTAGACCCAAGACCCTGCTACTTGGCGCCGGTGCCCAATTCGGTGTTTTCTTCGCCTTTTGGATAGCCTTGCTATTTGGATTCAGTATGAATGAGGCTTCTTCCATAGGCATAATTGGCGGCGCTGATGGGCCGACTACTGTCTATCTTACGAATAGGCTGGCTCCTGGCTTTATCGGGGCTACCGCCGTAGCTGCCTATACCTATATGGCGCTTGTGCCTATTATCCAGCCCCCAGTCATAAAGTTGCTCACTACCAAGAAAGAGCGAGCCATATATATGGAGCCCCAGTTGAGGGCAGTGTCTAAGACTGAAGAAATTTTGTTCCCGGTAATTGCCACTGTTATTATTGTCCTGCTGGTGCCGAAGTCAGCGCCCCTTATTGGCATGTTCATGTTTGGTAATCTGCTACAGGTTAGTGGTGTTACTGACCGACTGGCTGATACTGCCGCCAATGCCTTTATAAATATCCTGACCATCCTGCTTGGCTTATGCATCGGTTGCATTATGAGTGCCGAGAGCTTCCTCAGGGTAGAGAGTTTGATGGTATTTGTTCTTGGAGTAGTAGCCTTTGCTACCGCCACCGCCTTTGGCTTGATTCTGGCCAAGTTGATGAACCTTGTTTGCAAGGAGCAGATCAACCCGATGATAGGTGCTGCTGGTGTCTCCGCAGTACCAATGTCAGCCAGGGTAGTCCAGAGGATGGGGCAGGAAGCTGATCCCAATAACTTCTTGCTGATGCATGCTATGGGACCCAATATTGCTGGCGTAATCGGCACCGCCACTGTTGCTGGGATATTCTTGGGTATGCTGGGCTAATCTCACGGGGACGTCTTGGACCCGGTAACATCGGAGCTCTGAGTCTACGACTCGATGACAAACAGCGGACCGCCCCCCTCGATCGTCTGACCGGGAGAGACACAGACTTCTTTGAGCGTGCCGCTCACCGGGGCCATGATAGGCATCTCCATCTTCAAGGCCTCGATGTCGCAAATGCGGTCTCTCTCTTTGACTTGGCTCCCCTCTTCGACGAGAACCCGGATCACCCTTCCCCTCATGGGGGCCTTCACAACCTGTTCAGCCATCTTGGTCAAGCCTTAACGCTTACCCAACCCACTGTCAAGCCATAAGTCGTTTCGACAACGTAAAAAGAGCCCACCCCGATCGAGTAAAAGGGACCCACACCAGGTTAGTCGTTCAAAGTAAGACCGCCGCCGGGGCTGCTGTTCTGCTGTTCTCCGAAACTACAGCGCTGCGATAACCGCGTCCGTGTAAGCCTCCGTGCCGGCATCGCCACCCAGGTCGCCCGTCAGCACCTTACCGCTCGCGAGAACCTTGCGCACCGCGGCAGAGATGCGGCCGGCTGCTGCATCTTCGCCAAGATGACGCAGGAGCAGGGCACCAGAGAATATCAAGGCTGTTGGATTCGCCAGCCGCTTCCCGGCAATATCCGGGGCCGAGCCGTGAACGGCTTCGAAGACCGCATACTTGTCGCCAATGTTTGCTGATGGCGCGAGCCCAAGGCCGCCGACAAGCCCACTCGTCAAATCGCTGAGGATGTCGCCAAAAAGGTTTTCCATGACGAGCACGTCAAACTGACTGGGATCCATCACCAACTTCATCGCAGTCGCATCCACGATGGACTCGTCAAAAGCGATGTCATCGTAGTCTCCCGCTACTCGCCGCGCGACGTCCAGGAAGAGGCCATCGGAAAGCTTGAGAATGTTGGCCTTGTGGACTGCTGTGACCTTCTTACGTTGCAGTCGCCGCGCGGTATCGAAGGCATAACGCACGATCCTCTCCGAGGCGCTCTCGGTGATGACGCGAAGACTCTCGACGACGCCCGGTACGACAACGTGTTCGAGCCCACTGTAGAGTCCTTCCGTATTTTCGCGGACGACGATCAGATCCACGTCTTCGTAGCGCGACTTGATGCCCGGCACGCTCTTCGTTGGTCTGAAGTTCGCGAACAGATCCAGCCGGCGGCGCATCTCAACGTTTACTGAACGGTGACCTCGGCCAATTGGAGTTGCAATCGGACCCTTGAGCGCGAGCCCCGCGTCCATCACTGCATCGAGAGTGGCTTGCGGCAGCGCGGTTCCAAGACGATCGATCAGATCTCCACCGGCCTCGAATTCCTGCCAATCAATTGCAACCCCAGTCGCGTCAATGACCCGCCTGGCTGCCGATGTGACTTCTGGCCCAATTCCGTCTCCTGGAATCAGGATCACTCTGTGAGACATGCCTTCCTACTCCTCTTCAGAATTGAATTAGGGAGCAGAGCCCTCAATACCCTAATTCGCTCTCCACTTCAGCCTCGAATCCTCCGAAATGGAATGCAAGCCACATCGGGGATATCACGAGTGACAGGGTCTGATCGACGCGCAGCGCGATTTCTGCACCCGGCGTCAGGTCGCCACTGACCATGTGCGAGGCAATGAGTTGTTGGGCAAGATTCATGACGCATCCGTTTCAAACCAGGGTTTGCCCTCCATGTACCGCTGCGGCACCAGGATGCAACCCTCCATGATGCGGCGAGCCGTACGTTGCGTGGTCACGCTTTCGGCCACCCACTCGCCATGGCGTTGGGCGACCTTGGCGCCGATCTCCATAATGCCGGCCGGGTGACCGATACGCGTGCGTCCCACGTGCGGTGTGCGGCAGACTTCATGCACCACGGTGTCTTCTACGGCGGCGGCTACCGCGGTACACATGGAGGAGGTGGCGGGGAAGGTGCGGTGCGTATTGCGCATGGATATGGCCCGTGCCACCAGGTCGATCTGCTCGGCCACGATGGTGGTGCCGCCGCTGCTCTGGTAGGACACCGGCGGCGCCACCATGGCGATTTTGGGAATGGCTTTGACCGTGTCTCGATCGTGCTCCAGGCTCTCGGCCAGCCCGAACAATATGGCGCCGCGGCCGCGGATTTCTTCGAGAAGGGCTTGCAGATCGGCATCGCCATCCAGGTCTGGCGCCAGGCGCCTGGCATCGACTCCCAGTTCCTCGGCCCGCACGTAGACCATCGGCAGGGCCGCGTCTACGAGAGACACGGTCACCTGGCGGCCGTGCGCTAGGGTGATGGATTGACGCGGCACCCCGGTCGGCAGCAAGGGGCCGCCCAGCGACCCGCCAGGGGCCAGATACTCCAGGGTGACACGGGCTCCCGGTCCTGGCGCGCCGGCTATGGTATAGTCGCCCTCGACTTCGGCCATGCCATCGCGCACTGGTACATGGGCGATATACCGTTTGCCGGTATTGGTGGCCAGGACGCGCACCTGGGTTACCGGATCGGTGGCTGGCACCAGTCCCTCATCGATGGCAAAGGGTCCCACCGCGGCAGACATGTTGCCGCACGTACCGCCCCAATCAATGAACGGTTGGTGCACATCGACCTGGGCGAAGTGAAAGGTGACATCCGTGTCGGGATCGGCACCCCGCCCGATAATTGCCGCTTTGCTCAACGAGGAAATGCCCCCGCCCAAGCCGTCGACCTGTCGCCCATCCGGATCGGGACTCCCCAGAGCCGCCAGAATAATCCGCTCACGGGTGGCATGATCGTATGGCGCCAAAACGTCCTCCCGAAACATCACGGCGCGGCTCGTGCCCCCTCGCATAAATACCGCAGGAATCTTATGCTGCATGGCTGTCCCCTACTCAGTCCTCTCAGGTGGTGAGGCTGCGTCTCACAATCGGGATCCCAACGTAGGGATTGGCCGTGCTCTCATTCTCGGAAGGCAGGATTCCGACAACCAATCCGCCCGCACGGGAGGCACCTCGAGAGGCTGCCTCCATGACTCCCGTACCGCCCCCGCAAATCAGAACCGCCCCTGCTCCGGCGATGAGCCGTCCGACCTCCTCGGCCAGCATGGCCGTTTGCGCATCACAACTCCCGGCACCCATCACCCCGATTCTCAAGCTGCGTTTTACGTGTTCGGGCTCCCTGGCTAATTGAGCGTTGCCCGGATTCGTTCGATTTCCTTCAAATACTTCTCAATTTCCTCCCGGTCTGCGGCAGCCGGTAGGTTCTCGAGGTAACGCCTCAGGTCGCGGGCTGCGCCCGGAAACTGACGAACTTGAAGCCGGAGCAGGCCCCGATCCCCACGGAGTGTGGGGATATCGGGTTCGAGCAAGACCATCATTTCTACCATCGCCAGCGCTTTGTCGAACGTTTCCGCTTTCAAGTAGATCATCCTGAGGTTGTCGAGCATGCGTGCCAGAATCTGTCGGTTCGTCACCCGGCGCAGAGCGAGTTCGGTGTTCCTGCCCGGTCGGACCGCGAAGTGCGCGAGGAATCGAGTGCACTGGTTCCGCGTCAGAACCGATCCGCCATTGAACGGGTCCAGTAAGATTTCGTGGTTCCCTGATCGGTACTTCACAACGAAATGCCCCGGCATCCCGACGCCTTCGATCGGTACCTTCAACCTGCCGGCAACTTCCAAGTAAATCGTAGAGAGCGTGATGGGAATCCCGAGCCTTCGGTCGATCACATCGTTCAGAAAACTGTTGCGAGGGTCGAAGTAGTTCGCTGCGTTCCCGCGAAATCCGTATTCTCGGAAAAGAACATCGTTGATCTTTTCGATCTTATCCATCGGGGCTTCGCCCGGGCCGATGCGCGCGCACACCCTCTCCGCCATGGTGTCGAGTTGGTTCAGATAGGGCTCCAGAGAAAGGTGGGGGTATTCTTCACATGCCATCAGCAATGCCGCCTCGGCCAGGGGAATTCCCAAGTCGGGCAACGTGATCAGCTGCCTGAATGTCTGACGAGATCTTGCGGTCACGACCGGGTCCCCTTCGATAGATCCATCAAGATTAAATTAGCACGCCGCGGCCTGGGAAAGGGGAGAAGTGGGCGGATAAGAGAAAGAAGCAGGATCCGACGACTATGGCAGTACGGACAGTGTCGTTGTAAGGGTGTTATGTCAACCCGCGCGCGGCCGCAGGCCGTCGGGCGGGGGATTCAAAGCAGGATTTCCCGGAGAGGCGGCGGATTCAAGTCACATGTCCACTTCGCGGAGGCACACATGTCCCGCGGCGTGTTGACGTCGACGTTCAGAAGGCGTCCGGTTGGCAATCGTAGTCGGAAGAGGCGGGCGCCAGCGGCGGGGCGCGGGAAGGCAAGCCCAGGCACTCCAGGATTTTTACCGTGACCGTGGGCGGACGGATGGCTGCAAGGATTTTCATTCTTCCGCCGCAATGCTCACACTGAAGAACGTCCACCAGGAAGATACGTTTCATCAACTCCGCCCAGGTATAGTTGCGATCGCGCACAGATGACTCAGTGTGGAGCCCAGGTTCAGCCGGCACGGTTGATTCCCGGGAAGAAGGCTGCGGTTTCACGTCGGTTTCCTTGCGATTGTCATTCCCATTTGGAACGATCAGGGATCTCCACGTTGCAGCAGGGCCAAATACTCCGTGATACCGGGTCAGGTGAGCGCGCGGCGCCGGGACCAGGACTGCCAATTTGGCGATGAAGTCCTGACGCTCGAAGACAACAGCAATGGTTCCGTCACGCCATGGACGCTTTAGAAGGTAGTGGAGTCGGCCATCAGAGAGCTCTGACAAACGATGAGTAGCGACGGCCGGACGGGCCGCATAGCGCATGAGCCTTTCCAGTCGCATCCGGTCGCGAGCCTCAACCGCGACATTGGCGCGCACACTAAAGCCAGAAACCATGGTGCATAGGGGGCTCTGGAAGGCATCCATGCCGTCTGGATCGATCTGATCGCCCATGCGCACGACGCCATGGCCGGCATTCGAGCCGACCGCAATCCTGCGGCTGACGGAACTGGCCAGCAGAGCGGCCATACCAGGATCGTCTTCTGACAAGGGATCTGCTTGTTGAGGTTCAGCGGAAGTTCCAAGCTCTCTCCGCTCCAACATCGATCGAACGCGCTCGTTGACGAGGAACGTCAGGCGGAGGACGTCTTGATCCTCTGGCGCGGGCAGTTGATGAAACTTGGGACGGCCACTCGCGTCAGCGGCGTAAACTCCATCGATCACCATCGGCCGGATCGACCTCATCGTCATCGACGAAATGGGATACCTGAATCTTCGTCCGGAGCAGAGCAACATCTTCTTCAAGCTCATGGAGGAGCGCTACGGCAAGAAGGCCACCATCATCACGACCAACCTCGACTACGAAGAGTGGCACGCCTTCCTCGGCCAGAAGGACATGGTCGCCGCACTCCTCGACCGCCTTCGGCATCGCTGCCTTACCATCACCATCGATGGGCCCTCCCTCCGCACTCCCGGAAGCTGAAGCGCACCTCGGCACGCTCCGGGCCTCAGGTTCGGGAGCAAGCGGGGGAGCCCCTCCGCTCCGCGCCCTCGTCGTCGGCCCTGCTCGCTCCGCTCGACTTGGGCGCGACCGACGCCGAGGGCGACGGAGCTGCGGGGCCAGCCTACCTGTGGGTCAGGGCATGACTCGACACGCCCGTCGGACGCGCCCCACCAAGCTCGTTCCATGGAAATGGAACGGGAATCCCTGATCCCTCGGTGGGTCCGTTCCCGTGAGCCCAAGTGGGTCCATTTTGGTGAGCGGTCAAGCACCGAGGCGCGTTTCGTATTCGGACCGGTTGCTGACGCGGTAGGTCTTCTGGACGTACTTCTGCTGGATGCGCTTGAAATTCGTCATCGTAGGCCTCGGTTCGGTGGGGGAGACCGATTCTGGACCGAGACAGCGAGTTATGCACCAAGGCATGCGCACGCCGGAAAGACCCAGTACAAGATTTCGTTGCAGAAACTAGGGCGAAGTCTTGAGCCCGACCGGACCGGTAACATCACGGTCGTCGGTAGTAGGTGTATGTGAAGAGTCTGCTATCGAAGCCTAGGCTCTTGTAGAGAGCGAGAGCAGGCCCATTGGCACACTCCACCTGCAAGCAGGCGTCGGTAGCGCCCTGCCTGACGGCCCACCTCATCAACGACTGCACCACTCGCGCGGCAAGGCCTCGGCGTCGATGTGCGGGGTCCGTGATCACTGATTCCACCACTAGCATGCAGCCGTCCAACGCGCCGTAGCCCAGCGCTACGGTGCGAGAATCCTCGTCGAGACCTGCGAACGCAGTGGGGACCTGAATGCGAGACAGGGTTTGGTCGAAGGCGGCCGCCTGTTCGTCGGTGGAGGCAGAGCAGTGCTGGCGTGCCCGTAACCAGGTGCGGCTCGCTTGGGATTCCAGAGCGGCGCGACTGTCGCCAACCCCTTGGTCAGCACCGAGATGCTTAAACAGAGTGACTGTTGGGGCTTCGGGAACGAAACCCTCCCCCTCTAGGGCCAGTGGAATGTGAGGCAGGAAGGAGGGAATGCGAAAAATCAGATCTTGTCGTTTCGCTCTGTAGAACCCCGCGGCCTCCTCCATCACCTGCGCCACATCGTGGGCGAGCGCGGGTAAGGGATTTACGGAATTAGTTCGCCGCGTGATGGCGTCCGCGTACCTGATCAGCCACGGCCCGACGACAACGCTCTGCGAGTCCGGCCAGGCCGACCGACAAGCCTGTTCCACTTGCCAGCACAAGGGGTCGACTATCATCGGCAGAGTCTAACAGCCGCAGCAGACCCGTCTTGTGCCCAAACTCGATCATGGCTGAAACGGTGCCTTCCGGCCCCCCCGACAGGGGAGACCGGCCCGTGCGGAGGGTGGTTACGATCGCCCTCGAGCCGTTGGTAGGCTCCCGGGATGAAGAGCCCGCTTCACTTCGCCTTGCTCACGTTCGCCGGTTGGGTCAACCGACAGCAAGATGACGTCATCGAGTACCTGAAAGAGGAGAACCGCTTCCTCTTCCTCCGTCAGCAGCTCGCGATCCTTCGCCTCGCCAAGAACACGCCGAGCGGCAGGGAGGTACAGGACGTCGAGCAAGGCAAGGTCGTCGCCTTCCCGCAAGTGGGTGAACTCCACCATCGTTCCGAGCGCCGCGCCGCTTCAAGAGTGTAGCCGCGTCGCGATCACAGTCGAGGGTTAGATGACCGAGGGCCGACCTCTGCCTAGCGGTCGTGGTCGCATCGAGGCTTGCCTTCGACGACGGACCTCAACCCTGCATCGCCGATGGAGCCGACGCGTTGAACATCGGCGGCTCCGAATTCAGGGTCGGAAGAGTGCGTCGATCCGACGCCTTTCGACTTTTGGCCAAGGACAGCAGTGCAATGCGTGTCATCTTTGCCACCAGCCAGTCGTTGCTCGAAGGAGATCTTACTCCTGGAGCTCGCCCACGCTCCCTACGCTGGGTGGCAGCTCAGCGCATGAGCGGGCTCGCCTGCGCGAAGGTCCAGCGGTTGCCCTCGAGGTCGGAGGCTTCGTAGGCGCGCGCTCCGTGCTGCCAGATCTCCTGGACGATCTGTGCCCCTCGGTCCCTTGCGTGCGCGTAGTGCGCGTCGAGGTCGTCGACGAACACCCACGGCGTGTGGGTTACCGGCGCGCCGTCCGCGACGTCGCCTGCTCGATTGAACACCATCAGGGAGCAGTTGCCCACGTGGAACTCGATCCATGTGTGGTCGTCGAACGCGTCGGTCTCGGGGATGATCCCCGCCGGTTCGAATCCGAACACATCGCGTAGCCAGCGCGCGGCAGCCGCGGGCTTCGCGTAGTGGACGGCGATCGCCAGTCTCGCCATTCGAAGTGGCTCGTGCGGAACGCTGCCGCGCTTGCCCATCCAGTCGCCGAGCCAGACCGGCGTCATGCGGACCCAAGCGGTCCCGCCGCGGTCGGCGCCGTCCTTGGGAATGGTGGCCTGAACGCGCACGACCGTGCCCCCATTTCTCCCGTCGAAGCAGACCTCGATCTCCACGTCGTCCAGTGAACTCTGCCAGGCGAGGCGCGCACCGGGCTCCCAGACTGTGATTCGCGCAAGCTCGAGCCCGTCGCCGTTCTCGTCGTCGTAGACCTCGACGATGCGTCCCCCCACGCCGGGCTCGATCCGCTTTGTGTAGGTCCTGGACGAGTCGTGGAAGTTGATGGGTCCCTGGACCCACCAGCAGTGGATCTCCTCGGTGAAGATGGTGAAGGCCGTGGCGGGGTCGACTGCGACCTCGACCGACGAGGTCACCGAGCGGGTATCGGTCATTTCCGTGTCCTCCGTTCGACGTGGCGCTTGAAGGCCTGCAGGTGCTCGTCCCACTGCGCCCCGAGCTCATCGAGCCAGTCCTGAAGGGCGGTCAACGACTCTGGGTGCAGTCGGAATACTCTGGCACGAGCGTCGCTTGGCGGGCGCTCGTCGACAGCGACGCCCGCATCGAGCAGGACGCGCAGGTGCCTGCTCATGGTCGGCGGAGACGTCCCGACAGCGGTAGCGAGCTCACCCGCGCGTCGCGGCCCGGATCCAAGCAGCTCGACGACGGCGCGTCGCGTCGGATCCGCGAGGGCGTCGAAGATCTTGTCGACCGCAAGCGCTTGATGAGCCATCCACGCAATTATTATCAGAATACAAAACTATTGTCAAGATGGAGAAGATAAGTACGGCGAAGAGAAGGACAGTCGAGAGAGTCAGGTCCGAGACCTCGCTCGGCTTGAGCTTCGACATGCACCCAGAAAGGAAGCCCGTAGGCGTCCTTGGCATCGCTCTTCGGCCCGCGGCTCCCGCGGATCGACGTGACCACCAGCTGGTCTGCGGCCGCAGCAGGTCGACCAGCCACGCGCTTTGCGTGCCCTCTTCGAGCACGAGGTGCCGCTTCCCCGCGACGTTCCTCACCGCGTCGATGAGTGTCTCGCCGTGGGTCTCGACCGGGAAGTCACGGAGTCGTTTCCCAGACGTGGAGACGACGGCGACCGTGCAGCTCGTCATGTGGATATCCACTCCGAGCGGATAAGCGGTACAAGCAGGGTCTGACGACTATGGCAGTACGGACAGTGTCGTTGTATGGGTGTTATGTCAACCCGCCCGCGGCCGCAGGCCGTCGGGCGGGGGATTCAAAGCAGGATTTCCGGGAAGACGGCGGGTTCAAGTCACATTTCCGCCTCGCGGAGGCACACCTGTCCCGCCGCGTCTTGACGTCGACGTTCAGAAGGCGTCCGGTTGGCAATCGTAGTCGGAAGAGGCGCGCGCCAGGGGCGGGGCGCGGGAAGGCAGGCCCAGGCACTCGAGGATTTTTTCCGTGGCGGTGGGCGGACGAATTGCTGCAAGGATTTTCATTCTTCCGCCGCAATGTTCACACTGAAGAACGTCCACCAGGAAGACACGTTTCATCAACTCCGCCCATGTATAGTTGCGACCGCTCACAGCTGGCGCCGTGTGCGACTCATCCCGAGCGTCAGGCGGCACGCTTGATGTTTGGGGAGAAGGCTGCGAGTTCAAGTCGGTTTCCCTACCATGGTCATTACCGGTTGGAACGATCAGGGATCTCCACACTGCAGCAGGGCCGAATACTCCGTGATACCTCGTCAGGTGAGCGCGCGGCGCCGGAACCAGAACCGCCAGTTTGGCGATGAAGTCCTGACGCTCGAAAACGACCGCAATGGTTCCGTTACGCCATGGACGTTTTAGACGATAATGGAGCCGGCCATCCGAGAGCTCTGACAAACGACCTGTAGCGACGGCCGGACGGGCCGCATAGCGCATGAGCCTTTCCAGCCGCATCCGGTCGCGAGCCTCAATCGAGACATTGGCGTGCACACTAAAGCCAGAGACCATGGCCGAGCGGGAGCCCTGGAAGGCATCCATGTCTTCTGGGTCGATCTGATCGCCCATGCGCAGGACGCCATGGCCGGCATTCGAGCCGACCGCAATCCTGCGGCTGACGGAACTGGCCAGCAGGGCGGCCATACCGGGATCGTCTTCTGACAAGGGATCTGCTTGTTGAGGTTCCGCGGAAGTTCCAAGCCCTCTCCGCTCCAACATCGATCGAACGCGATCGTTGACGAGGGCTGTCAGGCGGAGGACGTCCTGATCCTCGGGCGGGGGCAGTTGATGAAACTCGGGACGGCCACTCGCGTCAGCGGCGTAAACTCCATCGATCACCATCGAGTGAAAATGCACGTTTGCATTCAGCGCGTCCCCAAAACGCTGCACGAACGTCACGGCGCCACACTGCGTGGAGCGAAGATTCAGCAGTCGCTCGGCCCGCCGCCGCAATTCTCCAAATAGCGCACGTATGAAAACGTTCAGGACATCACTGGTGAGGCGTCGGTCATAGGCCATGCGGTAGCGCAGGGCAAAAGGCAGCGATAAGACCCACTGCCGTACCGGCGCGATTGGAAAGACACGATCGACCAGATGCGCCGCCGTATCCGCCATGCGTCGTCCACCACACGACGGACACCAGACGCGGGCTTTACAGGAGAACGCCAGTAACCGATCCCGGCCGCAGTCCTGGCAGTGAAGCCGCAGAAAGCCCCGCGCGAGAATGCCGCAATCCAGGAAGGCACGGAATTCTTCTTCAACAAATCGGGGGACCGGACGGTCGCGATCCCGTTGTCTGGCGAGGAACGTTTCGGGTTCATCCGCAACGACCTGATAGCCCGCATAAATCACCGAAAGGACCAGAAAAGGCCGCCCTGTTTGGCATAAATCGTTTGTCGAGAACGGTTCAGAAACCAAACGGAGGCGGCCCTTATGAGTACAGAGTGTAAACAAACCACGTTCGAATTTCACGGACTTCTTCAACGAAAAATGAAGGCGCGTTTCGACGGCGGCAAGATCACGTCTGACGCTGGAGTTCTGCTGCTGCGTGAAGTCGAAAAGCGGACCGGTTTGATCGATGGATTGGCGGGGTGTTTTAGCGATCATCGCGACCAACGGTTGATCGAACACACCGTGAAGGAGCTGTTGGGACAGCGGGTCTACGGGCTGTGCCTGGGATATGAAGACCTGAACGATCACGATCAGTTACGGACCGACCCGATGCTTGCGTTGGCGGTGGACAAAGCGGATCCGCTGGGAACGAATCGACGACAGGCCGGCGACTGGGGAAAGGCGTTGGCGGGCAAGAGCACGCTAAACCGATTGGAGTTGACCGGCGCCGAAGTCGGCGACCAGGAGCGGTACAAGAAGATCGCTATGGATGGGGACAAGATCGATCGTTGGATGGTCGATGCGTTTGTGGCAGCCCATAACAACACGGCGCCCGAAGAGATCGTTCTGGATCTGGACGCGACCGATGATCCGATCCATGGTCAACAGGAAGGCCGGTTCTTTCACGGCTACTACCGCAACTACTGCTATCTGCCCTTGTACATCTTCTGTGGAGAGCATCTGTTGTGCGCTCGGCTGCGCCCGTCCAATATCGATGGGGCGGCAGGATCAGTCGATGAATTGGAACGTATCGTCGGCCAGATCCGTCAGAGCTGGCCGGACGTGTCGATCATCATTCGGGCCGATTCCGGATTCTGCCGGGATGCATTACTGGACTGGTGTGAAACCCACCAGGTCGATTATGTGATGGGGTTGGCCAAGAACGACCGCCTCAAGCGAGAGATCGCTGACCAGATGATTCAGGCTGAAGCGGAGTTTCAGACCACTGGGAAATCGGCACGAGTGTTTAAGGATTTCCTGTACCGGACTCGAAAGAGCTGGAGCCGCACTCGTCGCGTTGTTGGCAAAGCCGAGTTCCTGGCCAAGGGCGCCAATCCCCGATTCGTGGTGACCTCACTGCCACCGGAACGACTCGGAGCCCAAGCGCTCTACGAAGATTTCTATTGCGCACGCGGCGACATGGAGAACCGGATCAAAGAACAGCAACTGGATCTATTTGCCGACCGCACCAGTGCGGGAACCATGCGCGCCAATCAGCTCCGACTGTATCTGTCCTCAGCCGCCTACATGCTTATGCAGGCGTTGCGTCGTCTCGGTCTCAAAGATACCGCGATGGCCCATGCCCAATGCGGAACCATCCGTCTGAAGCTTCTTAAGATCGGTGCGCGTATCCGCCTCACGGTCCGCAACGTCTGGATCTCGATGTCGGAGGCCTATCCCTATGCCGACGTCTTTGCTCTCATAGTGAGAAACCTGCAATCAATTCCGCTTCGTTGCTGACGACACCGAACCTTCAGATCCGAAAAACAGCGCCTCTCATCTGCCTCCCGGCGAGGCCTGCCTGCACTCGCCCATTCATGCCGATCTCCCGCCAAATGTCGCCGTGTCACAGGCTCAAAATCCGCCAATGTCCACGGCTCGCTCACTCTCAGCTCCAAGTCTCGCCGCAAATCGCTTCTCGTATCCGAACACTGATCGATTCTCCGATTGGTGATCCATCCGGGATAGAGCACTGTCGTTTCCGGACTGCGCGCTCGATATGCGACGCCGATAGCCACGAAAGCGTTGCATCACGCAAGTCCGCGCACAATTCACGACATAACATACTCAGCAACATGCGTGGGCAGCGACTGGATCAAACGTGTCGACAGCGATTTCATTATCGCGATTGTCGCGTGGTTGCCGACTCTCATTCGCTGGGGGCCTGCGCGGCAGAAGGGATCGTAGCGAGAAAGTGGAGAATCGAGGTCAGATTTTCTCGATTTTGAGGCGAATAGTGGTTCTATTCAACGAAAAATCGGGGAAATATGGACCGATTATACCGCTTTCGCAGTAGATCCCTTCTACCGCGCAGGCTCCTAGGGGTGGGCGATGGAGGAAGATGCCAGAGTGATAGGCCGGATCCGCGATGAGTAGTTGTGAGTTATCGTATGGGAATTGCATCAGCCCTTACCAGTTTCGCCCCAGACTGGACATTTTACTGTTGGCGTTCAATCGGAATTCCCCCATTGCCGGGAAGATGCCCGGACGGGCAGACATCTTGAAATGACAATAACGCTTAGCGTTCATCGGGAGTGCCGAGCGATAAGGCGCGGTGGTGACGAGATCTTCGGGCACTTTCGATAACGACGTTTGAAGGAAGGCGCTGGCGTTTGCGGCGAACGCGGTGGGCTATGGAGAAAGTACGGGGTTGGGGGTTGAAGTTCTCACGAGTGAGACTCGACCAGCGAGTGTGGCCAGGCGGCGACAATGAATGTATGGCGGCCGATCGTCCGTTTTGGAGAGTTCACCGAGCAGGTCCAGGCCCGATCGGTACGAACTTTTGACATCAAGGCGCACGTGGGCGTTGGCGTGCACCAGCACGTCTGGAAGGCATGGATTTGGAATCCCTGTTACGACGTGTCTAAAAAGCATTTCGAAGCGAATCTCCATGCGAGTTCGGTCGCAGTGAGCCTCTCGATAACGGTCATCGGGGCATGACAGATTGGACACAGCCAGGCGGAGCTGGTTGACGGGACTTCCTCAGGAGGAGGGACCGGCGCCATTCCCAATAACCGATGACAAAGTTCCATGGATACGGATCGTTGGGAGTTCGCCATGAAACCGAAGTGCCGGATGCGGACAAAGCCTTTCGGCAGTACGTGGAGCAGGAATCGGCGGATGAACTCGGCGGCGGAAACCGTCATCGTCCTTGCTTTGTTACCGCGAGAGTAATCCCGCCAACGGAATGTGACATGGCTGCCGTCGAAGGAAAGCAATCGATGATTGGAGATGGCGACGCGGTGTGTGTAGCGTCCGAGGTATCGAAGAACCTGTTCGGGGCCGCCGAATGCCGGCTTCGCATAGACGACCCAATCTTGGCGGAATAACGGTCGCAAGAAAGCCGCAAAGTGCTTCGGTTCGGAAAGGTGCTGGATCTGTCCGGCGAAGGTCAGGCTCTTCTTGCGAAAAGCCTTCTGCAATCCGTCAACGAACTTGCCGCGGAATAGTTTTCCCAGAACCTTCACAGGTAGGAAGAACGGGTATCGCGGATGAATCCAACGCGCACGGCCCGGTGCGATTCCTCCGGCGGGAATGACGCAGTGGATGTGAGGATGAAACAGCACGTTCTGACCCCACGTGTGCAGGATGAGGAAGAAGCCGATTCTCGCGCCAAGATGTTTGGGATTTCGAGCGACCTCCAGAAGAGTCTCGGCCACAGTGCGGAACAGCAGGTTGTAGAGCTCGACCTGGTTCTGTCGGACGAGCGAATGCAATTGGTGCGGCAGGGTGAACACGACATGGAAGTATCGTGTTGCCAGAAGCTCTCGTTCTCTGGCCGCGATCCAACGCTGACGCGCCTGAGCCTGGCATTTGGGACAATGGCGATTACGGCATGAGTTATAGGAGAGGACCCGATCGCCACCACATCGTGAGCAGGCATCGATATGACCGCCGAGAGCCGCTGTGCGGCAATGCTGGATGGCGTGCATCACCTTGAGCTGCTGGAAATGGATTCGTTTTCGATGGCGGTCGATAAAGTCGTTGCCCGCGGCGCGAAGGATGTCGGCCACCTCCACGGTGGGCCGGGTCATTGTTTCTGCTTCCTTCTTTTGGACCGCTTCACCGCATCGAGGCTGGAAACCGCCATGGTCTCCACCGGATTGGTGACCGCCTGCAGGTGACGTCGAGACAGGTGCAGATAGACGCTGGTGGCTCGCAGGTCCGCGTGACCCATTAACATCTGAATGGTGCGGAGATCGGTGCCATTTTCAAGTAGGTGAGTGGCCCAGCTGTGACGCAGCGTGTGCGGGGATACGCGTTTCTTGATTCCGGCACGTTTCGCCGCATCGTGTACGGCGGACCACACGCACTTGGGGGTGAGGGGTTTGTCGGCGCGCCAGTTGTTCACCATGCCCGGAAACAAATAGGTCTTGGGCTTCATCCAACACCAGTATTCTCGTAGCGTCTGCAAGAGCTTTGGTGTCAATGGCACGTCGCGATCACGATGACCCTTGCCCTGACGGATGTGGATGATCATGCGCTCGCTATCAACATCCTCGGCCTTCAACCGGATCAACTCGGCTCGGCGCATCCCGGTGGCGTACAAGGTCATGAGCATCGCGTAATCCAGCAAATTCTTTGCCGAGTCGATCAGTCGTGCGACCTCGTCCTGGCTCAAAACCGTCGGCAATCGTTTCGGGGTTCTGGGATATGGGAGATCCAGCTTCAGGTATGGACGCCGCAGCGTCTTTACAAAAAAGAACCGCAAGGCGGCAATGTACAAGCCGACAGTCTTGGCCGCGAGCTTTCGCTCCCGGATCAGATGTAGGTGATACTGCCGCAGGTCTTCCTGACTGAGACGATCGGGGCGCGTGCCAAAATAGCCCGCGAAGTCTTCAACGACTCGCAGGTAACTTCGGATGGTGATCGGAGAGAAATTACGACGCTGGAGTTCCTCCAGCATCCGTTTACGCAGGTCCGTCATGTAGGCCTCCTTTGAAGCCCACACTCTACAGTTTGCTTAGCACCGTTCGCTCAGCCCACGCGTAGCGTCCGCCGCGACAGCGGCTTCGTTCAAACGCGGCTACAGGGCAAACGCTCTATCAGCGAACAAACCGTATCCAACATTTCGCGCACGTATGGTGGGGGAGACCGAGCTTGAACAGAAGGTGTGCAACAGGTGGGCGCAATCCCGCACTGCTTCCAAATTACTATAGGGTCGGAAGTTCAATGCTGTCAAGGGAATAACTTGGTCCGACCGCATGTCGGATTGCCCCGGGAACGCGGGCTAAGGCGTGGTTCGGACGCAGTTCTTCGACGCGTGCTTCGAGGCGTAAAGTGCCTGGTCGGCTTCGCCAACGAGAGTTTCAAAATGGGTTTCGTGCTGGTACTCGGAAACGCCGATGCTGAGCGTGAGGGTGCCTTCGTATCCCAACCCCGTAAGCAACGCTGTGTGCTCGACACGAGAGCGGATCTTCTCGGCCACCAGAACAGCGCCCCTCAACTCGGTGCCGGGCAGAACGACACCGAACTCGTCGCCCCCGCAGCGAAACACGAAATCCGTGTTTCGGACCGATTGGTCCAGGATCTGGCCGAGAGCAGTCAAGACCTTATTTCCAACGATATGGCCGTAAGTATCATTCACATGTTTGAACGAGTCCAGGTCGATCATTAACAACGACAGGGGCACGCTGAAGCGATCTGCTCGCGCGGTTTCCCGGGCCAGGAGTTCATGGAAGAAGCGTGTGTTATAGAGGCCGGTCAGCGGGTCTGTGATCGCCGTTCTCTGGAGTTCGGTAAACAACCGTGCGTTTTCGATGGCGATGGCGGCGAAGCTGGCCAGTTCCTCCGCGAGGTTCAAATCGGTGTCGACCAGCCTGTGTGGAGCCAGGGACATCGAAACGAATGCCCCCAGAATCCGGCGGTCGGTGCGAATGGGGACGGCCAGCAGGGACTGGACTCGCGATTCAGTGGCTAGACGGGCAGCTTCCGCCGGAACGCCCGACTCGCCAAAATCCCAGACGGCAACCGGCTGGCCACGGTCGAGGACTTCGGCGAGACTGTCGATAGCGATTCGTTCCGGGCTGCGCCGTACAACCTCCCGGAGCTTCATGGCCAGGTGCTCCCGGCTTTGCGGTGCCGTATCCCGGGTTCCGAGGTCCTGGTTGAGAACTATGAAAGCCGTATCGCCCAATACGTCGGTCGACCTGTCGACGACCTGATCCAGTATCTCCTCGACATTCAGCGACGATGCAAGAAGTCTTGTGAGCCCGCTCAGCACGTCAGAACGGCGCGTCTGACGGTCGATCTTTTCGAGAAGCGAGTCGATGCTCTGGCCTGTCAGGACGGTAGCCGGCGAGTCTGGAACGGGCTTTGTTTTACCGACCGGGTCCGCCCGATCAGGAAGGTCAGCCTCGAATCCGGGACGTCTGATCCGGGGGATTTCGTTGTCCCGATCCTCATCCGATGCCAGGACGAACACTCGCCGGGTTTTCTCCCGAGCTGCTCCGAAACGATCCGCCACTCTATGATTCTAAAGGACAACAGACTGAATCAAAGGAAAATCTGAGGAACGGTTGGCCCGACGTTAAGTAAGGAGACGGCATTCCGAGCGCCAGGGGTCGGAGTGGGTCGGGTGACCGTCCACGACGAAGCTGATACAATGACGACCGGTTTCCGCTCTTCTTTGCACATAATGACTTGAGCGTGCGGGAATCGAACCCAGTTGAGCCACGAGGGGACAGGACGACCATGCCGAGACTCATACGTTTCATTATTCTACTAGTTATCATTGCCATCCCGATGGCGCCCGGGTGGGCGCAGGAAGGTGTCCGCGTTGCGCGGGCGACCTTTGTCGAAGAAACACCGATCATCGACGGCGTCGTCGACGAAGCCGTCTGGGAACTTGCCGATCCGATCACAGGCTTCGTTCAAACCGAACCGTTAGAGGGAACTCCGGCCTCCGAAGAAACTGTCGTACGCATCGTTTACAACGATCGCGCCGTCTATGTTGGAGTGATCCTATACGACAGCGATCCGGACCAGATCCTCGTTACAGACAGTCGCAGGGATTCGAGCTTGAGCGACACGGACTCTTTCCAGCTCATCTTTGACACTTACCACGACCGGCAGAATGGCTTCGTCTTCGGTACGAATCCGGCCGGCATCGAGTACGACGGTCAGGTCACGAACGAAGGTCAGGGGGGCGGCGGGGGTGGCCGTGGGACCACAATCGTGGGCTCTGGTTCCGGTTTCAACAAGAACTGGGATGCCAGTTGGACCGTTCGGACGCATGTGAATGAAGTAGGTTGGATGGCCGAGTTCGAAATCCCGCTGCGGAGCCTCCGTTACGGGGACCGACCCCAGACCTGGGGGATGAATTTCCAGCGAAACATTCGTCGCAAGCGGGAGCAGGTATTTTGGGCGCCCATCGAGCGGATCTACAACCTGTATCGCCTCTCATCCGCCGGTGAACTCCAGGGGTTGAGCCTGGAGACGCCCCGAAATTTCAAGGTGACGCCCTACGCGGTGGCGTCGGCGTCGCGCAATTTCGCGAACCCCGCGGAAACCGGGCCGGATTACAACGGTGATGGAGGGATCGACGCCAAGTTTGGCGTGACTCCTTCGCTGAACCTGGATCTGACCTACAATACGGACTTTGCCCAGGTGGAAGTCGACGAGCAGGTGATCAACCTGACACGGTTCAACGTTAGGTTTCCCGAGAAGCGGCCGTTTTTTCTCGAGAATGCCGGAACTTTTGCGGCCGGCAAGAACGGGGTGGATCTGTTCTTCAGCCGGCGGATTGGCATCGATACTTCCGGAGCGGCCGTACCGATTATCGGCGGCGCGCGACTAAGCGGTAAGGTCGGGGCTTTCAACGTCGGGTTCCTGAACATGCAGACCGACGATGTGCCCGGTGTGACCTCGAAGAATAACTTCACCGTTGCCCGCGTCAACCGCGAACTCCCCAACAGAACGGCCCTTGGCGGAATTGTCGTCAATCGAGAAGCGACCGGAGCCGCAGCCGGGTCGGACAACTGGAACCGTACTTTTGGATTGGATGGGAAGTTCGGCATCGGCTCGTACACGGATTTTCGAGGATTCATTGCCCGGACTCAAACTCCGAACCGAACCGGGTCGGAGGCGGCCTACAACCTCCGCGCTGAGTACAAGCGGGTCAGCGGTGACGTCCACTTTGAATACACGCAGGTCGACGAGGACTTCAACCCCGAAGTCGGTTTCCTGACCCGAGGAGAGTTTCGAGCTACCGACGTTGGATTCATGATCAGACGCCGGTTTCCCGACATCCCGTGGCTCAGGGAGTTGCGACCCCATTCATCGGTGCGAACGACCTGGGATCTTGACGGCTTCAAAGAAACTGAGGTCGTGCACATCGACTCCCACGTCGATTTCGAGAGCGGATGGTTCTTCAGCCCGGCGATCGACATCGAAACCGAGGGTCTGAAGGTCCCGTTCGAGATTGCGCCCGGCGTCATCATTCCGCCTGGCACGTATCGGAACATGGAGCTCGACTGGCGGTTCCGCACGGATGCGAGCCGTGCGCTCTCATTCGACTCCGCGATGACCGTTGGTGGGTTCTATACGGGCAACCAGCGCTCTTTCTCAGCCACGGTGAACGCACGGCGCGGTTCCGCCGTAAGAGGATCGGTGGTCTGGCGTCGCAGCAACGTCAACCTGCCGCAGGGCGTCTTTGATACCAACCTGATCCAGACTCGTTTCAACTACAGTTTTACGCCGCTGATCAACTTCCAGTCCCTCATTCAATACAATGATCGCAGCAACGACTGGAGCGGCAACTTCCGATTTGGGTGGCTGAACACGGCCGGGACCGGCTTGTTCGTCGTCTACAACGAGACTCAGGGACTCGAAGGGCTCGGTCCGATCCGGCGCAGTCTCATCGTCAAGTTCTCGCGCCAGTTCGACGTCCTGCGGTAACCGACCGTCTGGTATGAGGGGGGATTTATGAATCGTTTTGTTGCCAGCGTGATCGCGATCTTTCTGATGGCTTCGGTGGCCTCGGCCCAGAGCCAACTCGAACAGCGAGTCCGGCAGGAAGTATCGTCACTGATGGACACCTACTCGTATCTTCATTCCCACCCTGAACTGTCCTATTTCGAGAAAGAGACGTCCGCATTTCTCGCCACCGAACTGCGTCAAATCGGTTTTACCGTAAGCGAGGAGGTCGGCGACTACGGTGTCGAAGGGAGGAACTCGTACGGGCTGGTCGCGGTCCTGGAGAACGGCCCCGGCCCGACCGTCCTGATTCGGACTGACACGGACGCACTACCGGTGACCGAGAACACGGGCGCTACTTATGCCAGCACGGTGACAACCCCGGATGAGAACGGCGTTGAAGTCGGTGTCATGCACGCCTGCGGCCATGACGTTCACATGACCAGTTTCCTGGGTACGGCTCGAATGTTGACCGCAATGAAAGACAGTTGGAGCGGAACCGTGGTCATGATCGGTCAACCGGCCGAGGAGAGAGGCGCCGGCGCCCGGTCGATGCTGAACGGCGGCCTCTTTGAAAACTTTCCCAAACCCGACTACGGACTTGCCTTACATGTTCACGCCGCGGTTGAGGCCGGCAAGGTCGGGTGGGCCAGCGGGTACCACATGGCCAGCGTCGACTCGGTCGACATTACGGTTCGGGGAAGAGGCGGACACGGGGCTTACCCCCACACGACGATCGATCCTGTCGTCATTGCTGCCCGCATCGTGACCGGTCTCCAAACGCTCGTCAGCCGTGAAGTTTCACCTCTGGAGTCCGCCGTCGTCACGGTTGGATCGATTCACGGCGGTAGCAAGCACAACATCATTCCCGATGACGTTCACATGCAACTGACCGTTCGTTCCTACAAACCGGAGGTTCGGCAGCAGGTTCTGGCGGGCATACGGCGCGTCACCCGGGGAGTCGCGCTCTCCGCGGGCGTTCCACCCGAACTCGAACCGATCGTCGAGATTGCTGAAGAAGAGTTCACTCCGGCCAGTTACAACGATCCCGGCTTGGTCGAACGCGTCGTCGGCGTCTTCAACGACACTCTTGGCGAAGAGCGTGTCGTCGAAGTCCAGCCCGTGATGGGAGGCGAGGATTTTTCCCGGTATGGCCTCCAAGACCACAAGGTACCTATCTTCATGTTCCGTGTGGGCGCAGTCGACCCGGCAAAGTATCGCGAGTACCAGGCTGCCGGCCGGCCACTGCCCTCTCTCCATTCCAGCGAGTTTCTGCCGGTGGCTGAACCGGCCATCCGAACCGGCATCACCGCAATGACCTCGGCAGTTCTGGAGTTGCTCAAGAAGTAGTTGAAGAAGTGGATGGGGGAAGTGTGGCAGTAGAGCGTGTCGGGGTGGCCGTCCCTGGCCACCCGCCGGGCAAGCGAGCAGCCACCCTGAAACTTTGTCGGAAGTCTCTTTCTCCCCCAACTGACCACTGACCACTTTCCTAAAATCATTGACACCTTCTACCTCTGCGTTTAATTTTGCCGTACCTGAAATAACACGTTGATGTGGATACAGCTCCGCACGTAACAATTGGGGGGAGATGACATGGAGACATTCTTGAGGCTATCGGTATCGCTGCTGGTACTGGGCTTTGTTTCGATCGGCTGTGCACAGCCTGTGGAAGAGCCGGCCGCCGAACCGACCGAGGAAGAGTTGATCGCTCTGGCAAGGGGTATACACGACCGGGTCATAGCTATCGACACGCATGACGACATTCCGTTCAACTTCGCCACCGAAGAGGTCGATCCCGGCGTTCGAGGGAGCCGCAAAGTCGATCTTCCCAAAATGAGAGAGGGTGGACTGGACGTTGGCTTCTTCATCGTCTACGTCGGTCAGGGCGATCGAGACGCTGCGGGGTACGAACGTGCCAAAGAGCAGGCCATGACAAAGTTCGACGCCATTCACCGAATGGAGGAGATGTATCGGGACGAGATCGAATTGGCTCACACTGCTGACGATGTGGAACGAATCGCGGCTTCAGGAAAACTCGTAGCGGCCATTGGTATCGAAAACGGTTGGGTCATCGGAAAAGACCTGTCTTTGATCGAACAGTATCAGAAACTGGGCGCACGGTACGTGACACTAGCTCACAACGGGAACAACGACATCTGCGATTCCGCCAATCCACGCGGCGACGAGCCGGAAAGCGAGCACGACGGTGTCAGTGAATTCGGTGTCGAGGTCATCGCGGAAATGAACCGCGTGGGCATCATGGTCGATGTCTCTCACATCTCGAAGAAATCCATGCTGGACGCCGTTCGCCTGTCGCAGGCACCCGTTATTGCCTCCCATTCGAGTACGAGGGCCCTGTGCGACGTGTCCCGAAACATGGATGACGATCAACTGCTGGCGCTCAAGGAAAATGGAGGCGTCATGCAGACCGTTGCCCTGGGTGGATTCGTCAAGGTCGACCCGGCCCGCAACGAAGCCGTCGCGTCGCTTCGGGAGGAGTTGGGAATCCGTGGCGGACGTGGGGGCCGAGGTGGGCGCGGAGGCCGGGGCCAGGCCGAGTTGTCCGAAGCCGAGCAGGCGGACCGTGACGCCCGCCAGGCGCAATTCGACGAACGTATGCAGGCGATTGACGAACAGTACCCACCCGCCAGCCTCGGAGACTTCGTCGACCACATTGACCATGCTGTCAACCTGATCGGTGTCGACCACGTTGGCATCAGTTCAGACTTTGATGGCGGAGGCGGGATTCCTGGCTGGAACGACGCCAGCGAGACGTTCAACGTGACGCTCGAGTTGGTTCGCAGAGGGTATTCCGAAGAAGACATCGCCAAGATCTGGGGAGGGAACCTCTTGAGGGTCTGGCGTGAAACCGAACGTGTGGCTGCCGAACTCCAGGCCGGCTCCTGACCGTTTTCGCCGCGAAGACACGAAGAAAACGAAGCCATCTGTGTGTCAGATTCTCGATCCACTGATTTGTCTCGAAATTGACGCTCAAGGGTCAGGCAAGGGACATGGATGGACCATTTTTTGACACTTCTGACCGTGCCCGTCCCCTATACCTGCGCGTAAACACTTTAAACATAATGGCTTGTAGCTCCTCCACTGGCAGGAGGGATGCCGTTCATAGGATTGGCATCGGAAGTGCATTGACACTTGAAGTTGCTGGTCTCGAAGACACAATGGACCGGCGCACGGGAGGTGTTTCATGGTTGCCAAAGAGTTCTTGAGCGAACTGAACGAGACTCACGAGGTTTTCAACTGGCAGTACGGGGATCGAAGTCAACAGATTCGAGGTTTTCTTAAGACGGGCGAGACTCGCGCACCGTTCGATCCGATCGCAGCCCTGGCTTTTGTCAAGAGCGGGCGTGCTTTCGCCCAGGGCGACTGGCTTCGTGCCGGCACGATGCTCGGTCTTTCCGAAAGAGATTGTGACGCAATCATCGATGCGGCAAACAACAGACTGTGGAAATACGTGGACGACAAACTGACGTTGGACGGCTACGACGAGTGGTTGCGTACCGAGTTGGTTGGCGCGGTCGGGCTCGAACCTGAATTCGCCGCCGATCCGTCGATTCCGAACGAGGACGCGTCGATCGTCGATACCGTTACGCATCGTCCGACCGCCGCCGGCCAGCCCCAACACGTGTGATTGAAGGAGGGGTTAGATGAAGAGCGCTCATCGTTCTCAAGAAGTGCTTCTGGATCCTGAAGTGCGGAGCCCCGAGGTCCTCGATTACGAGCAGCAACTTCGTAACAGGATCGTCGGTCAGGACCGTGCTGTCCGCCGGATGGTCAACATGTACCAGATCTTTCTGGCGGGGATGAACACTCCGGGTCGCCCCGTGGGCACGATGCTCTTCCTGGGACCGACCGGTTCCGGAAAAACGCGTGTCGTGGAAGCGTCCGCGGAGATCCTGTTCGGCCATCACCGCGCGTTCATCAAGATCGACTGCGCGGAGTTTCAGCACAGCCACGAGATAGCGAAACTCATTGGCTCGCCTCCAGGTTACCTTGGCCACCGCGAGACGCCACCTCTTCTGACCCAGGAAGCTCTCGATCAGCATCACACCGACAAGCTCAAACTGAGCCTCCTGCTCTTTGACGAAATCGAGAAGGCCGATGATGCGCTCTGGCAGCTGTTGCTTGGAGTGCTCGACAAGGGGACGCTGACTCTGGGTGACAACCGGAGGGTGGATTTTTCCCGCACGATCGTCATGATGACGTCCAACCTGGGTGCGTCTGAAATGAGTGAGCTTGTTGAAGGAGGTATCGGGTTCTCTTCGGGCCAGAGTACTCCGAACGTCGACTCCATCGATCAAAAGATCTACAAAACCGCAACCCATGTAGCGAAGAAGAAGTTCACGCCCGAATTCATGAACAGAATAGACAAGGTTGTCGTGTTTCGAACGCTGACTCGGGATCACCTGAGAAAGATTGTCGACCTGGAACTCAACGAAGTGCGGAGCCGCATATTGGCCTCCCAGTCGGGCAGGCAGTTCATCCTGCACTGTTCGGAGAGCGCCCGAGAGTTCTTCCTCGACGAAGGAACTGATCTTAGATACGGAGCCCGGCATCTGAAACGGGCCATCGAACGATACCTGGTCTTTCCGCTGTCCAATTTGATTGCGACAGGGCAGATCGAACTCGGCGACGTGGTTAAAGCTGACCTGAACCCCGAGACAAAGAAACTCACGTTCACACGCGAACGCTCGGCGACCTTCATGAACCCCATCAGCACCGCGGCAACCGAAGCTACGGATTTTCCGCTGTATCAAACGGTAAGGGCGGCTCCGGACGCCCTTGTTCCTTCTACCAATCCGGATACGCAGAATATTTGCTAGGAGCCTGCGCGGCAGAAGGGATCGTTGCGAGAAGTGGATTACACCGCTTTCGCAGCAGATCTCTTCTGCCGTGCAGGCTCCTGGCATCCACACCTTGAACGAGTTGCTTTAGCAAGAAAAGGCCCCGGACCGAACCGGGGCCATTTTTTGCTATTCGCGGGCACGGGCAGCCCGGAGCTTTCCGGCGCCCCGGTTTCTACCTCATCTCCGCACAATCTGCGTATCGACCCGAACCCCGGACGTCGGCTCCCAAACCTGATCCAAACCGCCACAGGCCGCTAATGCAAAGACCCGAAAATGCCGATCCATACGTGTGAATGCCAGTGCCTGGAGAGGCCGAACAAA
Organism: Terriglobia bacterium; assembly: GCA_965247425.1. Lineage (GTDB taxonomy): Bacteria > Acidobacteriota > Terriglobia > 20CM-2-55-15 > 20CM-2-55-15 > CAZOZZ01. The sequence goes on along the minus strand of OZ252023.1, from coordinate 4,365,344 downwards.
AGGGTGGGAGAACGATGAGTCGATTGATCCAGTTTCCATTTAACGCCGGGTCCGTTAGTCCCGACGGTGATCTAGGTCCGACGTCCCAACGTGACAGGGTCGCCTACGTCGTCCACACGGACGAACTGACAGGCCTGTACGAGCGCGCGGTGTTCGAGGACAGGCTCTCCATGGAGATGGCTCGCTGCAATCGCCGCGGAGGATCGTTATCCGCAATGATTCTCGCCGTCGACCGATTCGAGCGACTCAACGAATCCGAGGGCGCCAGAGCGGCAGAACGCGTCCTGGTATCGATTGCTCGTTACCTCCAGGAAACGGCGCGAATTACCGACGCGGTCGGACGATGGGGTGCTGAACAGTTTTGTATGGTTCTGCCGGACACCGAACTCCGGGCGGCAACACTCATCGCAGACCATTTGCGTGAAACCATCGCTTCCCAGACGTTCGAAGGCGAGTCGAGCGAGAACTTCAAAATAACTTGCAGCGTCGGTGTGGCCCAGTGGAATCGGTCGAAAGAGACCACGCGAGAGTTCCCGGAACGTCTTGAACGCGCTCTGGACGCCGCCACCCACCTCGGTGGCGACGCACTCGAAGCCGCACCGTATCGAAGCTCCAATCTGGACCCGTCGACTTCGTCTTTCGATGCCGGTCCGATCGATCCCTCGAAATGGGGCATCCCCAGGACCTTCTTTGTCGTTCCCGAGCCCGTCGAAAACCCGATTCAGGCCGAGTCGATCAGTTAGCAGCCCGTGGTGAAAGTCTGTAGGGTCGCGTTACGAGCGCCATGGGGCTAGATGCAAGGCGCCACGACGACGTCGATGCTCTTCATCGATCAAGGAGTGGCAACGCCGCAGCTGGCCCCATGCCGTCGTAACCCGAAGGGCGCAGGGGTCTTCGGGCCACAGGCTTTGTCATTCGTCGGTCACGATGACAAAGCATCGTTCCGCTCCTCATTTCGCGCCTGTGACCCGAATACCCCTGCGCGCGACCCTACAGACTTTCACCACGGGCTGCTCTGCTTCCAAAACATGGTCTGACTTTTCAACGCAAAGACGCAGAGAACGCAAAGGTCGCAGAGTTTTTTCAGTTCAGTGGACCAGAGCGAATCCCATCTGCGCAACCTGCATAATCCGCGTACGGACTTCAGAACTCCGTCCCCTCCCTCTCCCGCAGATGGAACATTCCGGGATCGCCTTCGTAAGTAACCTTTGACTGTGACGTCTAGCAGGCAAGGTGCGTCATTTAAGAGCGCAACAGAGGGAGAACTATGGAGACCTGGATAAGGGATTTGAAGTACGCGGCGCGGACGCTGGCACGGAACCCGGGGTTCACGGCGGTCGTCGTTCTCACGCTGGCGCTGGGAATCGGGGCGAACACGGCGATGTTCAGCGTGATCAACGCGGTGGTCCTCAAACCGCTTCCCGTTCTGAACCCACACGAGTTGGCGAATCTCTACACGTGGCGGGCCGACGAATTTCTGGCGAACCAGCCTTCCTCCTTCTACGATTTCAACTACTACGGGGCCAACAATCGTGTCTTCTCGGGCCTTGCCGCCTATGCCCTCGCTCCTGCGAGTCTCGGCGACGGACGGGAAGCTTCGATGATCATGGGTGAAACCGTTTCCGGAAATTACTTCGAGGTTCTGGGTGTCGCCCCGGTCCTGGGGCGCTTCTTTCGTCCTGAAGAGGACGTGACGAAAGGGGAACACCCCGTAGTCGTGATCAGTAGCGCCCTGTGGAACGTCCGGTTCGGCTCGGACCCGGACATTACAGGATCGGGCGTGCGGTTGAACGGATATCCGTACACGGTTATCGGGGTTGCGCCTGAATCGTTCAGCGGTGGAATGCGCGGCTTCGCATCCGACTTCTGGATTCCGCTGATGATGGTGGAACAACTAAATCCCGGAACCACTCGGCTGGACAGTCGCGAGAACCGTTGGCTCTTCATCGTCGGTCGTCTCAAGGCGGGTGTGGACATCGATCCCGCGCGTGCCGACGTCAAGACGCTGGCCGCCCAACTCTCGCCCGACGACCCGAATGCGGAAGAGACGGACACCGCCACGCTGGTTCCGACCAATAACGTTGTGTTTCTGCCCGACGCCGACAACGCGATCTTTGCGGTTTCGGGACTCCTGATGGCACTGGTGGGGACCGTTCTGCTGATTGCCTGCGCGAACGTCGCCAACCTGTTGCTGGCCCGATCGATAGCTCGACGGAAGGAGATCGCCGTCCGGATGTCGATGGGCGCGAGTCGCTGGCGCCTGGTCCGGCAGATGTTGACAGAAAGCCTGTTGTTGTCGTTGCTGGCCGGCGTCGTGGCATTTGTCTTCGCCCGGTGGTCTGCCGGGTTTATCGTGGGCCTTCTTACCCAGGTCCCGTTGCCACTGGACATTCGTCTGGCTCTGGACCTTGGGATCGACTGGCGAATCCTCGGTTTCAGCCTCATGGTATCGGTTGTGACGGCCGTCCTGTTTGGCCTCGTCCCTGCTCTCGAGAGCTCCCGGGTGGATCTGATCGGCAGTCTCAAGGACACGGCGGGCGCTGTGACCTCCGACAGGAAACGTTTCCGTCTTCGAGGCGCCCTGGTTGTTTCACAGGTCACGCTGTCGTTGTTGTTGCTGATATCTGCCGGTCTGTTCCTGCGAAGCCTTCTAAACGTTCACACGACCGATCCGGGATTCGAGACCGACGGAGTTTTCACGGCCCAGCTCCTGCCGATGTTGCGAGGGTACGACGATGAGCGTGCGACACAGTTCTATGAGGCGCTGCTCGATCGCGTGCGCACGTTACCCGGCGTGGAAGCGGCGAGCCTGGTGACCCATCTGCCCCTCAACCTGAGCATTCGGACGAGCAGTGCCTTGCCCGAGGGTCAGCCCGTGGTCCCTCAAAGGGACTTTCCGTCGATCGACAATACGAACGTCTGGCCCGGATATTTCCGGACAATGGGAATAGCAGTGCTATCGGGAAGGGACTTCGAGGCTCGGGATACGCCGGATTCTCCGGACGTGATGATCGTGAACCAGGCCCTGGTCGAGCGGTACTGGCCAGGCGAAGATCCGATCGGAAAAATCATCCGAACCGGCAGGGAAGGTGGCGATCGGTACCGTGTTGTCGGTGTCGTTTCCAATGGCCGATATCGGACCCTTGGAGAGGATTCCCGCCCGTTCATGTATCGGTCCCTAATTCAGATGAACGAAGGGATGGCCGATCTGTTGGTGCTGGCGCCAGGTGCTTCGGCTTCGTTCCTGGGGACTCTGCGGGAGGAGGTTCTGGCGATCGATGCCGACGTTCCCGTCACGAACATGGCCATGTTGGAGGATCGTCTGAGCCTGACTCTTCTGCTGCCCCGCATGGGAGCATTGCTGTTTGGCGTAATCGGGGTCATCGGACTGATTCTCGCCGCGACGGGAATTCTCGGCGTCATGTCCTACGCGGTCGGCCAGCGTACCCAGGAGATCGGAATTCGAGTCGCCCTTGGGGCCGGACCGAGGATTATTCTGGGCTTGATCGTCGGGCACGGACTGCTGCTGACCGGAGTCGGTGTGGGCCTGGGAACTGTGGCTGCCTTTGGGCTGACCCGCTTCATGAGTGCTTTGCTGGTGGGAGTCAGTCCTTCCGATCCGATTACTTTTCTGGGAGTCGTCCTGTTGTTGATCGGCGTCGCTGCCATCGCGTGCTACGTGCCGGCCCGGCGGGCCTTGAGCGTCGATCCGATGGATGCTCTGCGGTCGGAGTAACAGGCGCTGCGGCTACTGGATCTTTCGAATGGTCTGCAAGAATCAGTTGTAATTCGGCCGCAAGATGATGGAATAGGCAATCGACATCATTTTCCCAGAGGAGACACAGATGAGAAAAAACGGCGTACAGGTGTGGATCCCGGTCCTGGCTTTGGTTCTATCCTCTTGCGCACCCGCCCAGCCACCTTCCACACCCGCCGAACCACGGCTGCCCCCGCCCCGGCGGTGGTGCCGGAATTTACTCTCGGCAGCGACAACACACACAACCGCTGGAGCAGTGCGATCCCTCCCGTCTTGACGGTGCCTTCCGGGGCCATCGTCGAAATCGAAACAAAGGAAGCCACGGACGGACAGCTCACGGCCGACTCCGGGGTCCAGGACATGGGTGGCCTCGACTTTGACCGGATCCACCCGCTGACGGGCCCGATCTTTGTCGAGACGGCCGAACCGGGTGACGTCCTGGCCGTCACTTTTCATGAAATTGAAGTCGGTGACTGGGGCTGGGCTGGGATTGCACCGGGCTTCGGTTTCCTGGCTGACGAATTCCCTGACGCGTACCTCAAGACTTTCCGGTTTGACCCCGGTCAGACAAGTGTGGCGTTCAACGACGACATCACGATCCCGGTACGGCCCTTTCCTGGAGTGATTGGCGTTGCTCCTGCGTCGGATGAGATGCTTGTGACGATTCCGCCTCGATCGAACGGCGGCAACATGGATAACCGGTTTTTCGGGGTAGGCACGACTGTTTTCCTGCCGGTTCTGGTCGAGGGTGCACTTCTTTCCATTGGAGACACCCACGCGGCGCAGGGCGACGGCGAGGTCGGTGGGACGGGTATTGAAGCGCCGATGCGCATCGTCCTCGAGGTTGAGGTGCAAAAGGGTGGCCGCGTTCTCGCCGAACCCGAGTACGAGACGGATGATTTCTACGCCGTAACCGGGTTTGGCGAGACCATTGACGAGGCGGCCAGAAAGGCAACCCGCAGCATGATCGACTACCTTGCCGCCGAACACGGGCTTTCTCGACCCGAAGCCTACCTGCTGTGTTCCCTTGCCGCCGATCTGAAAATTTCCGAAGCCGTGGACATGCCCCACTACCTGGTCAGTATGCACATTCCGAAGGAAATTTTTAACTAGTGGTCCCCGCCAGATATAGCGGTACTAGATTTCGGAGTTCCGCCCGAACCCGTAGGGCCGATGGAGGTTGCCCCTCACGAACGCTAAACATGTCGAAAGCTCACACTCACCACACGGTGGATCTCACCCTTCAGTCCGCTCGCAACCTCCTTCGGAGATAGTATCGCTATATCTGGCGGGGACCACTAGGTTGTACCAGGAAGGAAGTGGTCAGTTTCCAGGGGTCGGAGTGGCAGCAACTGACGTCCCTCGACAACTGACTACTGACCACTGACCACTGACCACTTCCTAACTATCCAGCACCTGCCTCATCTTCCCCGCCAACGCTTCCTGACTGAACGGCTTCTGCAAATAACCCATTTCGGCTTCGGATACGCCGTGTCTGGCTATGAACTCGCCGGGGTACCCGGACATGTAGAGGACCTTGAGTTCGGGTCGGATGAGCCTCAATCGCTTGGCCAGTTCGGGGCCTGACAGTTCGGGCATGATCACGTCGGTGAGTAACACATCGATCGAACCGGCATGATCGGTGGTGGCTCGAATCGCCGCGGATGCGCCGGCCGCCTCGACGACTTCGTAACCGCTGATCTCCAGAAACTTGCGTGTCACTCGTCGGACCGACGGCTCATCCTCGACCACCAGGATTGTCTCCTTCCCCGGCGGCGGGACTGGCCGTGCGGTCGAGGCGCTCGGCTGGGGCTGGGGACTCGGCTGTCGAGGGAAACAGATGTTGAAGGTTGTCCCCTGGTCCGCCACGCTCTCAACTGAGATGTCCCCCTGACTTTGTTTGACGATCCCGTATACGGTGGCCAGCCCCAGACCAGTCCCCGTTCCCGCCGCTTTCGTAGTGAAAAATGGCTCAAAGATCTGGGTCAATGTTTCCGGATCCATACCGTGCCCTTCGTCCCGGACCGAGAGCTGCACGCAGGCACCTTCGAGCCGGCCTCGGTGAGAGCCCTTCAGCAGGTCCAGATTGCTGGTCTGGAGGCTCAGCGTTCCGCCCTCCGGCATCGCGTCGGCCCCGTTGATCACGAGGTTTGTGATGACCTGTTCGATGGAGCTGTGGTCCGCTCTTATGTGACCCAGGGAAGAATCCAGAGAGGTTCGTAACGTGACATGTTCACCGATCAGCCGGCGCAACATGTTTTCCATCTCCCTGACGATCGAGTTTATGTCGAGCAGTATGGAATTCCGCATTTCGCGCCGGCTGAACGTCAATAGTTGCATTGTGAGCCGGCTTGCCCGCTGGACGGCGTTGAAAACCTCCTCCGACATCTCTCGTTCTTCGCTGCCCTCGGGCAGCGCCGACTGCAGCAGGGTCGTATAACCCTGGATCGCGGTCAGAAGGTTGTTGAAATCGTGGGCGATGCCGCCTGCAAGCCGGCCAACCGTCTCCATCTTCTGAGACTGCCGTAGCTGTTCCTCCAGCGCTCGTCGTCCGCTGATGTCGCGAATGAAGCTCTGGAGCACCTGGCGCCCATCGTACTGGACGAGCCGGGCATTGATCTCCAGCGGTATGCGCTTCCGGTTCTTTGTCAGCCCCTCGAGTTCGAACAGCGTTCCTTCCTGTGAACGGGAGTCCTCGAGAGCTTCTTCGACTCGCCCCACCTGATCGTGTGGGTGCAGGTCGAAGATGGTCATTCGATCGAGTTCCCCCGGCGAGTACTGGAACAGCCGTTGTGCTTTTTCGTTGGCGCCCAGCACCTTTCCCGTCATGGGGTCAAAGAGAAGGACAGCGTCGCTGGCATATTCAAACAGACTACGGTAGTTCTCTTCGGAACGTCGTAGCGCCTCTTGCGCCCACTTGCGTTCGGAGATGTCGGTAATCGTGCCGATCATGCGAAGCGGCGTTCCATCCCCCCTGCGTTCGGTGACGCGACCACGCACGAATACCCATTTCCACTCACCGGAGTCCGCTCGAAGACGCTCCTGTTCGTAGGCCGGCGTCACACCGTCCATGTGCGCACGAAGCGCTGCCTCGCGCCCGGCCTCGTCATCGGGGTGCACCCGGGAATGCCAGGTTCGCACATGAGTCGTGTGGACACCTTCCTGGTCGGAAGAGTCGGCGAAAATTTCTGCAACCCTGGAGCTGAAGACCACACGATCCGTCAGCAGATTCCAATCCCAGAGCCCGTCGGAGGCCGCTTCGAGCGCATACCGCAACCGTTCTTCACTCCGGCGAAGGGCGCCGACCGACCGCTGCCGTTCCGACAGGATGCCGGCTTCACAGATCAGGCCGGAGGGCTTCTTGTTCTCGTAGGCGAGCGTCAGTGACAGACGGCCGTCGAAGAAACGTCCAGAGGCGTCCCGGAACCGGAGGTCCAGGCCCCCCACCCGACCGTCTCGAAGTTGGGACATCAGCTCTTCGTCGGGAAACCGCGGGGAGTTTGCGGCCAGAAGAGTGGAAACGTTCTTTCCAACAGCTCCGGCGCTGTTGTGGCCGAACAGTTTTTCAGCCATGGGGCTCCAACTGGTGATGCGGCCGTCCAGATCGAGGCCCAGGGTTGCGGATCCTTGAAAAGTCGTTACCGAAGTCTCTGGCTGCCCGGAGTCGTCGTCGGTCGATCCCGATTCGAGAATAATGACCGCGGCGGGGGATGTGACACCGGACGATCGAACTCGCATCGTGAGCGAATCAGATCCGTCCAGGGACAACCTGAAGTTCGGAATAAGCAGGTTTGACGGGAGCCGTCGAGTATCGCGGTGACAGATGTTTCGAAGTCCGATAGAGCCTCGATGTTGTCCCGAAAGGAGGCACCGCACGTCTTGATGTAGTTTGATCCGAGAGTGCCCAGCTCGTCGGCGACCGCAGCGCTCCATGCCTGGTTGACGCGGATGATGTTACCGGCCTTATCCAACAGAGCGATCGGCCAGATCAAGGTGTCGATCAAGGCCTGGGTCGGGGCCACGGAGTCCGTAAGTAGGGAATCGGGCTGTCCGTCGGATCGAGAGCGGTTTGTCATGTGACGCCCGGGTTTCGTGCCGGTCGTGTCGACCGAACCCGGCATGCCTGAAACTGTTGTCGGCGTCCTATCCGAGGTTTCTTGCTTTGGCGCGCAAAAATTGCGTGAATCATCCATCCTAGTGAGAGCAGTCTTCATTTTTAACTTGAAAAGGAGATTGGACAGACGATTTCGCGGATGAGCGTCCGGTTCCAACGTCCGGGAATCCGCCCGTTGGCGGGATCTACGACACCGCGCAGGCTCTTAGGAGCCTGCGCGGCAGAAGGGATCTACTGCGAAAGCCGCATAATCGGTCCATATTTCCCCGATTTTTCGTTGCATAGAACCACTATTCGCCTCAAAATCGAGAAAATGCCTCAAAGTCGAATCTGGCCTCGATACTCCACTTTCTCGCTACGATCCCTTCTGCCGCCGAGGCTCCTAGCGTTTGATAAACTGGGATCATGAGGAACGTACCGCGTGGGCATGAGGAGAACTGCAAGGTGGAGGTTGTCGAACTCCACCAATTCTTCGAGGACTGGTTCAACGGTCAGATCGGCGCCGAAGACTTTGACCGGTTTGCCGGCGTTCTGGCCCAGGACTTCACGATGATCGGGCCCGATGGTCGACTGACCCACAGCCAGCCGCTCCTTGAGGCACTGGGGGAGGCGGGAGGCTCAAAGAACGGGCTGCAAATCTGGATTGAAAACACCGTGGTACTAGCCCGCGATGGAGATTTGACCCTGGCGGTTTATGACGAATGTCAGGACCTGAAAGGAAAAGAGAACCGCCGCCGAAGTACCGTATTGTTCCGTGACAAGCCGGTCAACCCAAACGGTCTGGAATGGATCCACGTCCATGAAACGTGGTTGGAACGTGAGTAGCGAGCAGTTTTCGGTTCGGACCGAATCTCAATCCGCGTAATCTAGTGAACCGCGTACAGACTTCACCACTTACTTCTTCCCCTGCTTCATCGCTTTTTCGATTCTCGCCCAGGAATCCCTTAACGTGACCGTCCGATTGAAGACCAGAGAACCCGTCGATGAATCCGCGTCCACCGCGAAATAGCCGATCCGCTCGAACTGAAAGCGGTCACCCGCCGCGGAGTTTGCCAGCGACGGCTCCACCCGGCAAGACCGTCGAACCTCCAGCGAATGCGGGTTCAGGGACCTGGTGAACTCCGCCCCCCCTTCTTCCGGATTCTCGACCGAGAACAGGCGGTCGTAGAGTCGAACCTCCGCGGGGAGGGCGTGCTCGGCGGAAACCCAGTGAAGGGTCGCCTTGACGCGCCGCCCGTCCGGCGCAGAGCCGCCTCGGGTCGCGGGGTCATAGGTGCAACCCAGCTCCACGATCTCGCCGGTTTTTTCATTTCTTACGACCCGGGTGCAGGTGATCATGTAGCCGTAACGCAGGCGCACTTCTCTTCCCGGTGCCAGGCGGAAGAATTTTCTGGGCGGGTCTTCTCGAAAATCCTCACGTTCGATGTAGAGGACCCTGGAGAAAGGAACCTTCCGGGTTCCCATGCTCTCATCCTCGGGGTTGTTGACCGCGTCGAGTTCCTCGACCTGTCCTTCGGGATAGTTGTCGAGGACCACGCGCAGGGGATTCAACACGGCCATGACCCGTGGCGAGGTGAGGTTGAGGTCTTCCCGGATCGCGTGTTCGAGTTGTGCTACCGCGACAACGCTGTTGCGTTTGGCGACGCCAACCCGGTCGCAAAAATTCCGGATGGACCTCGAGGTCACGCCTCTCCGACGCATGCCGCCGAGAGTCGGCATGCGGGGATCGTCCCAACCGTTGACATGCCCGTCTTTGACCAGCGTGAGCAGCTTCCTCTTACTCATCACGGTGTAGTTCAGCTTCAATCGGGCGAACTCGATCTGTTGCGGGTGGCAGTCCACTCCGAGTTCATCGAGAAACCAGTCGTAGAGCGGGCGTTGAGCCTCGAATTCGAGTGAGCACAAGGAATGGGTAATACCTTCGGTCGAATCCGACAGGCAGTGAGTGAAGTCGTACATCGGGTAGATACACCACTTGTCGCCTGCTCTGTAGTGTGTGGCGTGGCGGATCCGATAGATGGTCGGGTCCCGCATACTCATGTTTCCCGATGCCATGTCGATTTTCGCTCGGAGGACGTGGGAGCCATCAGCGAACTTGCCGCTACGCATTCGCCCGAACAGGTCGACGTTTTCCCCTACCGATCTGTTCCGGTAGGGGCTGTCGGTTCCGGGTTCGGTCAGGGTGCCACGGTATTTTCGAATCTCTTCGGCACTCAGGCTGCAGACATATGCTTTTCCGGACTCGATCAGTCGGATGGCGTAGTCGTACAGCTTTTCGAAGTAGTCCGAGGCGTAGAAGAGCCGATCTGCCCAATCGAACCCAAGCCATCGGATGTCGCGCTGAATTGCTTCCTCGTACTCGACTTCTTCCTTCGTGGGGTTCGTATCGTCGAAACGGAGGTTGCACGTCCCGCCGTACTCGGAAGCAGCGCTGAAATTCAAACAGATGGACTTGGCGTGCCCGATGTGGAGGTATCCGTTGGGCTCGGGAGGGAACCGAGTCCGGACTCGCCCGTCGTTCTTGTTCGCGGCGACGTCACCGGCGATGCGTGACCGGATAAAATCGAGTGGAGCGGAGGAATCCTCATCGCTTGACTTGCCAGCGTCTCCTGGACTGTCCTCCATGACTTCATCTTACACTGAAGTTGCCGCTCAAACGCGCTTTCCCCCAATGAATGTCGATTGCCGCATCCCCACCATCTGCTTCAAGGGCAATGGTCAGCTGGTCCGCTTCCTCGGACGCGGATTCGATTTTCAATGGGAGTTCGGCGAGGTAGCCTTCGGTCAGTTCCGGCTGTCCCCAGATGCCGGTGGTTTCGTGGAAGGCCAGAACCCAGTCGTTCTCACCAGTCTTCCTGGCCCACAACGAGTACCGTCCCGCTTCGAGAGTCGTGCCGGCTATGGTCAAGGTTCCGGTCGTCTCGATCTCCGTCGCCTGATCTGCTCCGAGGCGCCAGACCGTACCCACCGCGGCCATTCCAAGCACGTCGCGGCCGTACAGGCTGGGCCGTCCGTAGTCGATCCGAACCGTCTTCGAGTTGACGGTCGTTTCGGCCGTTCCCCTTTCGTTTTGCGCAAATGCGGTCGATCCCAGGACCACCACCAATGCCACTAGAACGATGATGTTCAATCGCATCTTTGATCCTCCAACACACCAGTAGAAATCTTTGCCAAAGCTGAATGTTACCCGAATGTCGATTCCGGAACCGTAAGTTGGGCCACATCCGGGCATTGGTCCGACACGGTCCAAACTGCGTTCGGGGAAGTTTGGCAGGCTCCTAGCCTCTACCTCTTCGCCTTCGGAGCCTGGGCCAGGCCGTTGCGGTAGGCGAACAGTATCAACTCGACCCGGTCGGCGACCTCCAGCTTGGAGAATATTGAAGTCAGGTGATGACGGACGGTCGTTTCGCTGATGAAAAGGCGGGCGGCCACCTCTTTACTCTTGAGGCCTTCCCCTATCACCACGACCACCTCTCGTTCCCGGTCGGTAAGGGTCCGAATTCGCTCCTCATCGGGATCGGACTGCGCCTTGGCGGCAGACATGTCCGACAGCAACTGCCCCATCATCGAGCGTTCCAGCCAGGCGGCGCCTCCATGCACTTCGAGGATCGCCTCGACGACATCACGGGCGGCATCTTCTTTCTTGACGATGCCTCTGGCACCCAGTTGCATGGCTTCGCGGAGCACGTCGACATCCCGCAGGCCGGTGAGTACGATGATTCTCGAGTCCGGTCTGGTCTCGATCAGTTGGGGAATGGTATCGAGATCGTTGTCTTCTCCGAGGTCCAGGTCCAGCAGGATGATGTCCGGTTGCTCGGCCGCGGTGATCCTGAGCGCCTCAGTGCGTGTCGCCGCCTGACCGACGATCTTGAGGTTCGCATTCTTTTCGATGATCAAAGCCAGGCCCGTACGGACCACCTCGTGATCATCCACCAGCAGGATGCGAATGTTCTTGTCTTCAGGCATCGACGCCGCAAGTCTACAAGAGCATCCCGCCGAGGGCAATCAAGGATAACCGTAAGACAGCCATTTCGGAAGTCAGGGAGGACGGAGTGTCTGGAAGGGGCTCTGGAAGGGAAAAGGTCGAGGAGGGAGAGGAATTTGAAGTGAGGGGTATTTTCGAGAGACAGGTATCCGTAGCGGGTCCAGCCCGGTGATTGGGGTCAGGCAGGCGCGTGGAGACCAGGGAAACGAGTCAGTTCAGCTGGAGTCGGCTGGGGTTGGGGCAGACAGAGCGAGGCGAAGCAAACGAAGAAGCTCGATGGAGGTATGCGGGCGATGGCGCCCGCGATGCAAATGACGCAATCGATACAGACGTTCGATCGTGAGAGCCAGGCTTATGAGGAGCCAGTGGAGAAGCAAGCTGTTGGCGTGGTGATGGGGGATATGGGCCATCCCATAACGGTTCTTGGCATCGTTGAAACCTTGGTTTTCGACTTCCCAACGACTCTTGGCCATGCGAAATAAAGTGGGCGCTCCCACTTGGTTCATCGAGAAATTGGTCAGCCAGTAGGCTTCGACCACCGATCCATCGGGTTTCTCTTGCCGGTAGCGGATCACGCGCACGGTCGGCCAGTTCAATCGGCCCCAGGGATCGAAGTCGTCTGCATCCCAGATTTCCACCCGATCGGCTCCATCCTTGAAAACCCGGGACGGCGGCTGACAAGCAAACCGGCTTTTGGCGGCGTTGAACAAGCTCGGAAGATTGGCTTTGAGACGGACGATGGTCTTCAATCCCAACTCGTCGGCCAAGTGCAGGAACGGAGCCGACGCATAGCCCCCATCGACAACAACATAATCGGCAAAACGCGGCCCCAACTGCCCCACCACCCGACGAAGCAGTCGTTGCCCCCCCGACCATTCGCTATCCCCACTACCGTAGGGTTCCACATCGACCGGTAAAGTGAACCCGGTGCCCACGATGGTGGCCATCACGACGTGGTGTAAGTAGGTGGTCACCTCCCCCTCGGCGTTGCGATGGGGTCGACACCACTGACACCCGGCCTCACCGACACGCCCCACGGTTGTCCCGTCCAGCGCCAGGCCGATGAATCGGCAATCGTCGAACGCTTTATTGCGCTTGGCCTGCTTGATGGCTGTGGTCAACGCGCCGCGCGTGAATTCCGGATTCAGCTTCTCGGTAAAATAGCCCAGCGTGTCGTCGCTAAAGCGGCGTCCGATTCCCAAGGCCCGACACGCCGAGGATCGTGCGAGCGACTCGATGGCCAGGAAGCTCGATTCCCGCAGCAGATACCCGATCACCAGAGACCAGATCAGATGCCCACTTCCGATCTGCGGTCGCACCCGCCCATCTCCGGGGTGATTCAAATACCCCTTCAGCCGCAAACACTTTCGCGCGTACCGTCGTATCCCTCGTGCCGACGGACCTTTCACCGGCGCTTCCGCTTCTCACGTTGTTGCTGGCGCTCCAGCACCAACAACTTCGCGTTCGCTGTCAGCACCTCCCGGATCGCATCCTGAAACTCCCGTCCCGCTCCGACACGCTTTTGAATCTCCTCAACCATGGCAGCTGGAACGTGTTCGACATGCTTCTTCCCGTCCATCATGAATGTCCAGGACCAGGATGGGTGCCCTTCACCCGACACACACCGGCACGTCGGCTTACCGCACCGGGTGTAACTAATCGACACCGAGCCAGGCAGCAAACCGTCGGGTATCTCATGGCGCTCGATCAGGCTGTACTTCCGCCGTCGCAGTCGCGACGCAACCGCTCCCTTTACCTGATTCAACTCAAGCCATATCTTTTTCTTCTTCATCTGACGGTATATATACCACAAGATACCGCCGACACCATATCGATTTCAACAATGCGAAAATAGAACTTCCTTAACAATGGGTTTGAATTCGACTCAAATGCCCGCTGGCCGGGCCTCATTCAACTTCGACCGAGCTGCTCTTCCGAAATGGCTGAACCGTAAGATTGTACCGCCTCGTCAACAGTGTCGTAGATTTCGAAAAGCTGGTGAATCCGAAGCGTTTCAAACATCCGGTAGATCCGCGTGCAGAGGCCGGCGATCTTGAGGTGCCCGTTCCGGTTGGCTAGTTCCCTCTTGATTTCGATAATATCCCCGATCGCGGCGCTGTCGAGTTTGTCGACAGCTGAGAAGTCAAAGACGACCTGGGCATCGGGAACGAACACGTCTTCGATCGCGCGCCGGAATGCTTCGATGTGCCGAATGTCCAGGCGCCTGCCCGGAACCGTGACCACCTTCACCGGTGGATTGTCGAGCTGGATGGATCCGACGACCACACCCTGCCTGGTGACCTGTGTCTCTATCATGGCGTCTCCTGCTTTATCCATTCTGGAGGGTCTAACCTACCTCCTCCTTATCGGCACATCTGGTCCAAGTGGTGAGTTTTAGGATTCTGACCAATTTCGACCCTTGGCATCCCCTCTCGGTCCTTCAGAGAGTTTCACGTCAGCGGGCAAAGCAGACATCGACTGGTTATGAGGTACGGGAGCCTGTAAGCTAGGCCCCTAGGAAGTACAAATGAAACTTCATCGAGGTTGATCCATGTTACGAGCTGTTGTTTTTGTTGTTGTGTGCCTCTTGGCAACCACAGCGTGGGCCCAGGACATCGTCCTGGTCGGCGGAACCGTGGTCGATGGAACCGGGACCGAAAGAATTCAAGCCAACGTGCGCATTCGTGACGCCCGGATCGTTGGGATAGGCGACTTTGAACCCGGAGCCCGGGATACGGTTGTCGATGTCACGGGCCTGATCGTTGCGCCGGGTTTCGTGGACATACACAACCACTCGGCCGGAGGAATCCAGGCGGAACCGTCCGCAATCTCGCAGATTGCACAGGGGATCACGACTCTTGCGCTGGGGCCGGATGGAGGAGGACCTTTCAAGGTCAAGCAACTGCTGGATGAGATCGAGGCGAACCCCCCTGCACCCAATGTTCTGACCTTCGTCGGCCATAGTACGGTTCGGCGCCATGTTCTGGCGGACGATTTCAGACGGAAGGCTTCGGATCTGGAGATCAACCAGATGGAAGAGCTCGTCGAGACCGCCATGGGAGAAGGAGCGTACGGTCTGTCATCGGGACTGGAGTACGACCCCGGCTTCTACAGCTCCGCGGACGAGCTTATCCGGCTGGCCAACATTGCGTCGAGGCATAACGGTATCTACATGAGCCACATCCGTGACGAATCCTACGAGGTCCTCGACGCCATTGGCGAAGCAATTGAGGTCGGTCGCCGGGCGAACCTGCCGGTTCAGATTTCGCACATCAAGCTCGGAACCGTGGAAGTCTGGGGAAAGACCGATGAAGTGTTTGCGATGATCGAAGAGGCGCGGGCGGAAGGCGTGGACGTTGCCGCGGACGCATATCCCTACAACGCCTGGTCCTCGACAATTCTTGTTCTGGTGCCGAGTCGGGAATTCGATAATCCGGAGGCCGTGCGCAAGGGCATTGACGACGTTGGGGGACCTGGGACCATCCTGATCACTCGTTCCCAGGCGCACCCAGAGTACAACTTCAAGACGCTCGAGGAGATCGCCGAGGAGCGGGACATGACCGACGTTGAACTCTACATGGAAATCGTCGCCGAGGGGGGCGCCAGTGTGGTCAGCTCCTCGATGACCGCCGAAGACGTCCGGACGTTTCTCACCCATCCGTACGTCATGGTTTCAAGCGACGGAGGAATCAACGCCCGCCACCCGAGAGGTGCGGGCACCTTCCCGCGAGTTCTGGCCAAATTTGTAAGGGAAGAGGAAGCGATGACGCTCGAGCAGGCGATTCACAAGATGGCTGCTATGCCGGCAGAACGGCTCGGTCTGGAAGGTCGGGGTGTCTTGACCGAAGGGGCCTGGGCCGACGTCATTGCCTTTAACCCCGAGACCGTCATCGATCGGTCCACCTTCCAGGACCCCTTCGTCCAGGCCGAAGGCATGGAGTACGTGTTCGTCAACGGCACGTTGGTCTGGGACCAGGGCGAGATCACCGAGGCACGGCCGGGGCGGGTCATGCGTAGAGGCAACTAGAAGATAGGTCAATTTGACCCCAACGGGTTCATCGACTATCTTGTCATCGATCTCATCAACTGGAATACACATGAGAAAGACCGTTCGCGCCGCCACGTTCATCTTTGCCCTCGTCCTCATGTTATCGCCGGAGTTGGCGATCGGTCAGGCTCCGGGGAGCATCCGGCAGGGGCTGGCTCTCTATCGCGGCCGTTGCGCGAATTGCCATGGAGTCGATGCGCGAGGGTTTCGGGCGCCGGACCTGACGGACGTTCGCTGGTCCGAGGACGCCGACAACCTGTTCGAGATCATCCGACGAGGGATCCGGGGGACGGACATGCCGGGGACAAGCATGCAGAACCTTGAGATCCGAGCGATCATGGCCTACCTGGAGACGGTGAGCCGTCCCGGGACCCCGGTCGAGCAACGCGGCGATCGGGCGAACGGAGAGCGGATCTACTGGGAAACGGCGAACTGCGGCACTTGTCATCGGATCGGTGATCGTGGGGGATGGCTCGGACCGGACCTGACGCGAATCGCCGTCGCCCGGTCGCGCGCGGCCCTGGTTCGCGAGATCCGAACCCCAAGCGAGTTCATCGTCGGTAATTACAAGCCGGTAACCCTTGTGACCGGCGATGGGAGCCGCGTTCGCGGCGCCGTGAAGAACGAGGACACGTTCTCGATCCAGATCATGGACAGTGCCCAGATCCTGCGCGCGTATTTAAAGAGTGACCTCCGTGAACTGACCCACGATGACCGGTCGCTCATGCCGGACTATCCCCAGTCCAGGCTTTCCGACCGGGACATGGACGATTTGCTTCGGTATCTTGGGGAAGTGCGCTAGGCGCCTAAAGGCAAGAGAAGGAGACCGATATGCGTCGGATGGCAAACGTGGTAGGGGTGGTGGCGTTTCTGGTCGTTGGGTTCGGGGGTGTGGCGGCGGCTCAGAACGTGGGCACCCAGGACCTTGTCGATGGTCTCAAGGATCCCACCCGGTGGTTAAGCTATTCCGGTGACTACACAGGGAAGCGCCACAGTCCTCTGACCGTCATCAACCCGGCCAACGTCGATGACCTCGAGGCGCAGTGGACGTTTCAGACAGGGGTCCTCGGGAAGTTCGAAGCGACGCCTATCATTCTTGACGGCATCATTTACATCAGCGGGCCGGAAAACAACGCGTGGGCGATCGACGCACGGACGGGCCGCACGATCTGGCGATACCGGCGAGACCTTCCGAGTGGGTTGAGTGTTTGTTGTGGAAGGGTCAATCGTGGCCTGGCCGTTTTCGGCGACAAGTTGTTCATGGTGACGCTCGACATTCACCTCGTGGCCCTGGACATGAAGACCGGTAGCGTCGTATACGACGTCGAGATCGACGACCATGAACTGGGTTACACGGGCACCGTCGCTCCATTGGTGGTCAACGACAAGGTCATCGTCGGAGTTTCTGGAGCGGAGTTCGGCGTCCGGGGCTTCATCGATGCTTTCGATATGGAGACCGGAGTTCGAGCCTGGCGGTTCTGGACGGTGCCCGGGCCCGGTGAGCCCGGAAGGGAAACCTGGCAGGGTGACTCGTGGGCTCATGGCGGAGCGCCGACCTGGGTCACCGGCACCTTCGATCCCGAACTGAACCTGGTCTACTGGGGCACAGGGAACCCCGCTCCCGACTACAACGGTGAAGCGCGTCTCGGAGACAACCTCTATTCGAACTGCGTCCTGGCGCTGGACGCCGATACTGGAGAGCTCCGATGGTATTTCCAGTTCACTCCCCATGACACCCACGACTGGGATTCGAACCATGTCCCCGTTCTACTGGATCGCGAAATCGGAGGCGTGGACCGGAAGCTGATATCGGTAGCCAACCGGAACGGATTTTTCTACACGCTGGATCGGACCAACGGCGAGTTGATCGTGGCCAAGCCGCACATCCATACGACCTGGGCCAAGGAGATCGACTCGGACGGCCGTCCCATCGTACTGCCCGACACCGAACCGACCGCCGAAGGCAACTACGTTTGCCCGGACCTGTTCGGAGGTACCAATTTCATGTCGCCGTCGTTCAGTCCCGACACCGGGCTTTTCTACGTCACGGCCCGGGAGACCTGTGCGGTCTACTTCAAGTGGGAACAGGAATTCGTTGTCGGCGAGCGTTACGAAGGTGGCGCGGTCCGGCGTGACGGGGACACCCGATACGGCGCGCTTCGGGCGATCGATCCGCTGACCGGAGATCTGCGCTGGGAATTCAGGTACGAAGAACCCGCGTTTGCCGGAGTCCTGTCGACAGCGTCGGGCCTCGTCTTTGCCGGCGACCAGGACGGCTACATCATGGCTTTCGACGCAGCCGGAGGGGAACTCCTCTGGCGTTATCCCACCGGATCCGGCATCTACGCGGCACCGACGACGTTCATGCTCGACGACCGCCAGTACATGCTGATTCCATCCGGCACCACGTTGACGGCCTTCGCCCTGGGAAACTGATGAGGGGTGGTCAGTGGCCAGTGATCAGTGGTCAGTTTGGGAACTCGGGAAACTGCCCTACTCGGGTTCCGACAGTCCCGTCTGTTCAAACGCCCGTCTTAACGCCGAATCGTAAAACGGATTGTCGGTGAGGAAGATATCGTCGGGATATTGCCGGGTGGTCGTCATCGCCTTGTAGATGTCCGCTTCGATGTATCGATCCAGGTGGAGGCCTGCCAGGTATTGGAGACGCAGGTTGCGATCGGTATTCAGTTGGGCGTCCGAGAGCCATTCGGTCATGTCCGGGCCCCGGTTTCCATAGGTACCCAGCAGGTCGATGGCGGATTCGAAATCGACGTCCAGGAGTGATTGGTAGAGTGTCGGGCTCTCGCGGATACGACGGTCCATTTCCTCAACCTGGATCGTCGTCGGATCTTCCTGCCCGAGAATGAACACGTCGTATCCCCCACCAAAAATGTCGCTGGTCCAGACGGTCGCGTCCGGGAACGCACCGACGAAAGTTGCCAGTTGGCTCTTCACCGCGTCTTCGTTTGTTTCATAGAGGGGGACCCATTGTGTAACAACGCCTCCGGGATTCAGATGCTCCCTGACCATTTCGAAATATTCGGCCGAATACATGGCCGCGGCGCCCCGGACCCACGGGTGGATCGGGTCGGACGTAATGATGTCGAATTTCTCGTCGGTGGTCGCAAGGAAATGGCGCGCATCGTCGATGATTAACTCCGTTCGCGGGTCGTTGAGGACGTCGTAGTTCTCAGGCCCAAAGAACTGGGCGGCCGCTTCGGGAACTCGTTTCTCGATTTCGCAGATGACGATCCTTTCGATGTCGGGATGAACAACGAACGATCCCGCCGTCACTCCGGCTCCGCATCCGACGATCAAGACCGACCGCGGTCTTTTATGCACCAATGCCGGCATGTGTCCGAGCATGCGCTGGAGCCGCATGTCGATCTGGACATTTGATGCGACCACCTTCCCGGCGACATGCATGCTCCGCTCGCCTTCGAATTCAGACACGGCAACCGAGGCGTCGATTCCCTCGGCCGTATACAGAAACTCGGTGTCCTGGCCCCAGTATTCGATGAAACGCCCGTAGGCGATGAGTCCCTGTGGCGTGGCGGGCATGACAAGAACCAACACCAGCGTGACAACCAGGACGAATGCCACCGAGGCCAGGTAGGGGACCGAAAGGCCCGATGAAGTTGACGTTGCTCTGCCGGTTTGACCCTCTTTCGAGGCAGGTGTGCCCAGCATCATGAGCGCAGCTCCCGCCGCGATGACCATAAAAGCCTGCTGGGCAGTCCGAGTGCCGGCGAGCGGAATCCAGATCAGGGTAAAAAAGAGACTGCCGACAATCGCTCCAGCCGTGTTCGCCGCGTAAATTCCACCGACCAGCTTGCCGGGATCTGCCTTGCGGGCCGCCGCCGCCAGCGCCAGGGGAAAAGACGCTCCCCACAAGATCGTCGCGGGCAACATCGCGATGCCGCACCGAATCATATCGAATGCGAAGACGTAAGCCGTGCTGTCGAGAATCCAGGGAAGGAATTCTTCGTTGGGCTGCCAGTAGGGCATTCTTTCCGTGACCAGGATCGATCCCCAGAGAATGGACGGCACAAGCAGAAGCTGGCATTTGCCGAGGGCATCTGAAGGTTCGCTGGTGCGTCTCGACAGAACCGCACCGAACGTGCTACCGAGGCCGAGTCCCGACAGGAAAACCAGAAGGATCAACGAGAAGTTATATGCCGTCGTTCCGAACAGCAGGGAAAGCTGACGTGTCCAGACCACCTCCGCGCCCAGGGCGGTGAGGCCGGACAGGGCGATAACGACGTACGGGGCTGTCGGAGCGGATGAATCCGCTTCGTCCGCTTCTTCAGTTTCCGTGGACTCAAACGGATTCCGTGAGGCTAGCCAGAGCGCTACGGCACCGACAAGCAGGTTGATGGAAATCGCAACGTAGGTTGCCACAATCGTGTCGAACAGGCGGAGCAGAAAGAATCCGGTCAGAAAGGTCCCCAGCACAGCCCCCGCGATGTTGGCTCCGTAGAAGAATCCCAATTGGGAGACTCCGATCTTTGTGGTTCGGATCCATCGCGAAATGGCAGGCAGCGTTGCGCCCATCAATATGGTTGGGGGCAGAAGGCATATCGCGGCAACGAAGCCACGAAACAGAATGCCTTCCAGGCCGTAGCCGACCGACGTGACGTAGATGCGGCCGACCAGCGGGAGCAGGAACAACAGAACGAGTCCGATCCCCCCGATGCCGAATTCCAGCCAGGCATAAACGCGAAGTGGGTGCAACTTGGGGGACACGAGCCGCGCGAAGGCGATGCTTCCCAGGCACATGCCGCCCATGAAACTTCCCAGCAAGACGGCCAGTGAGATGGCGGAAGCGCCGACGACCAGTTGCAGCAGGTGAAACCAGACCACCTCGTAGACGAGCGCTGCAAATCCGCTGCCTACAAACAGCAGAAGCAGCGCCGGTTTGAAACGGCCTGTCTCGGATGGCGATCGAGTAGTGCGTGGATTTGATTTCAGTGTTCTACCTGCCCGGACCTCGTCCATGCTCTCAGCAAAACCAAAATCCTATCGGAAACAATCGGGTCGGTCAAACCGCTTGCGCGTTACAGTCTGGTCCGGAGACCGAGCATGCTTCGCCACGACTGCTTGGGACAGGGTCGGTCCTGACGGGCCGGCGTGGAGGGAAATCGGTCTGGGATGCTTGCCCTCGCTTTCGTTCGGTCTGATTGACCGGCCTACAGGTTTCCGATACCATTTCCCGCCTAGCCCCACGAATACCTTGCAAGTTGTTGCACCAGGATTCAGGGGGTCGGTTGTAGAGGAGAGACCATGAACAGAGTGTATGAGGCCCCCGGCCCCGGTTCCTGGGAACAGGACTCGACCCATTGCCCGCGTCCAATCACCGCCTACACGTTCGACCTGTTCCAGAAATGGTTTCCGAAGGGCTTTGCCCAGGGCTCGGCTCGTTTGGGTTTGTTGTTCAGTCATCTCGAGCCGGCCAGGGTGAACGGGTTTATGTACTACAAACAGATCGGCGCCCCTCGAAGCGAGCTACCACAGCGTTTCGCTGCCGCCGAGAAAGCGTTTGAATCGAAATTATGGTTCGAAGATCTCGCAAGGTGGGACCAGGAGTACAAACCCGATTCGATCCGCCGGAACCGAAAATTGCAATCCGTGCCGATGCGCGACCTGGACACGGCCGCCTTCATCGGCCACCTGGAAGAGGTTCGGGCCAACGCCGGCGAGATGGTTTATCGACACCACATCTTTACTGCGTCCTCGATCGTTCCCATCGGCCATTACCTGGCCAACGGATTGGAGTGGACCGGACTCTCGGCCGGTGAACTGCTCTCACCTTTGAAAGGCGGGTCTCCGGTATCCTGTGGCGCGACCGACCAGCTGCGGCAGATCGCCGCGGCACTTGCCGACAACAGTGTCGGTCCTGGCGATTTCGACTCCGGGCTCGCGGCCGGAGAAATTCTCGACCAGTTGCGGTCCCGTAACGACTCAGTCGGTGTCGCGATCAACCAGTATCTGGATGTCGTCGGGATCAGAATCGTATCGGGTTACGATGTTGCCGATCCGTGTTCCATCGAGATGCCCCATATGATCCTGAGTTCCATCTGGGCCTCCGGTGAGGTACATGCGACCGAAGGATCCTCGGCTGAGAAAGAGGCGCGTGTCCGCGACGCGGTGCCCGATTTGCATCGAGACAGTTTTGACGAACTGCTCGCTGATGTCCGGCGTATGAGCCGGCTTCGGGACGAACGTGGCGTCTATAACGACAACTGGGGTACGGGAATTGCGCGATGGGCACTCCTCGAAACGGGACGACGCCTGGTGGAATCGGGACGCATTGAAGATGCCGAGATGGCGGTCGACGCCAGCCACGACGAGATGCTCTCGATGCTCGGAGGCGAGGGCGGACCGGGGATGGAAGAACTGCGCGAAAGAGGCGAATGGCGGCGCAACGCTTTGTTGAGCGAAGTCCCGCCCCTGCTTGGAGACCCACCCCCACCCCCACCGCCGCTCGATCAACTGCCGCCTCCCGCTGCACTGGCAATGCGCGCCATGGGCGTCGCGCTAAGCGAGGTATTTACACCGGCCGACGATCCTGGGGACGCATCGCTCGTGGGCAAGCCCGTCAGCCCCGGCGTGTATGAGGGCGTTGCCCGTATTGTGGAACATCCAAGGGATTTCGATCGACTGGATCCGGGCGATGCCCTGGTAACGACATCCACATCCGCCGCCTTCAACGTCGTTCTACCGCTGATTGGGGCGATTGTGACCGACCGTGGAGGGCAGCTTTCCCATGCGGCCATAGTCGCTCGAGAGTATGGCATCCCGGGCGTCGTCGGATCGCTCAAAGCGACATCGGTAATCCCGGACGGGGCCAGAGTCCGTGTCGATGGCGACACGGGAAAAGTTCAGGTGCTGTGACGTGATCCGTCCTCTTTCCACCGCTGAAGATGAAAGCCGGTTTGGCGGGAAGGCGACATCGCTGGGACGCGCGATACGAGCGGGTCTTCCCGTGCCGCCCGGGTTTGCCCTGAGCGTTGATTTTGTCGAGGCCGTCGTGGCGGGGGATCCCTCCGCGCTCGATCCTCTCAACGAAGCTTTCAGCGAGTTGGCCGCCCGCGTCGCGGTTCGCTCATCCGCGGTAGGGGAGGATGCGAAAGATGCCAGCTTCGCAGGCCAGCACGTTACTATTCTCAACGTCGATTCGACCGAGGCACTCGTAAATGCCATACGGGCCGTCCACCAGTCCGCCCATTCCGCCTCGGCGCTTGCCTACCGCCGGAGGCTGGGTGTCGATGGCCCACCCCGAATGGCTGTCGCCGTACAACAGTTGGTTGAGCCGGATTCCGCAGGCGTCCTGTTCACTCGCAACCCGGTTACCGGCGCGAGAGAACGTGTGATCGAAGCGGCGTGGGGCTTGGGAGAAGCTGTTGTATCGGGTATGGTCGTGCCAGATTCATATCGTATCAGTCCCGAAGGCCAGGTGTTGGAGCGGACGGTCGGCGAGAAGGATATCGCGCTGCGCTCGAAACCGGATGGAGGCACCGAGGAAGTCCCCGTCGATCGGTCCAAGGTCCGGTCCCGGGTCCTTGACGACCAACAGTTGGATGCGTTGCACCAACTCGTTATCCGATGCGAACGGGCTTATGGAGACGAGTTGGATATCGAGTGGGCATTCTCGCGCGAAGAACTCTTCCTTCTCCAGTGCCGGTCGATCACCCGCATCAACTCATAAATCGGTATCCTCATTGGCAGACTCCATCACTACACCAGCCGGCTCCCCCAGCATCCAGAAAGTGTCCTGGACCTTTTACGTCGGCATGTTCATGGCCGCGGCCCTGGCTCCGCTCGGTTCGACGATGATCGCGGTCGCCCTGCCCTCGATTGGAAACGAACTCGATATTGACAGCGGGGCGTTGACGCAATGGCTCGTGTCCAGTTATCTCATCGTCGGGATCGCCGTCATGAGCCCGGGCGGAAAGCTGGGAGATCGCATTGGACACAGCAGGAGCCTCTTACTCGGCATGACCATATATGGCTGCGGGTCCGTTGTCGGTTTCGGACTGGCCAATCTTCCGAGCCTGGCCTTTGCACGCATGAGTATGGCTGCGGGAAGCGCCCTGGCGGTTCCAGCCGCCATGGCGTTGATGCGCAATTTCGTTCCGATCGAGAGACGGGCACGGATGTTCGGTTATTTCGGCTCGGTGATGGGAACGGCCGCTGCACTCGGTCCGCTCATCGGCGGGGAACTGACGGTCCGATTCGGCTGGCGCTCCGTGTTCATCGCCAACATACCCGTCATCATCATCTCTTTCCTTCTGATCCGGATGTCCCGGCTCGGGTCCTCTTCGGTCGAAGGGGAGCGAAAAACGGCCGCCCCCCCAAGGTTTGATGTCCTCGGGAGCGTCCTGCTGGGCGTCGGGTTGACGCTTCTTGTCGTGTCGGCTCAGACCTCAACCGCTGCTCTGTGGTACGGAATAGCCGGGGCGCTCTTGCTCGCCTGTTTCGTCGTTTGGGAAAAGCGGGTCCCCGATCCTGTTCTCGATCTCCGCCTGTTCAAGAATCGTGCCTTTGCGGCCGGAACCGCGGTGATCGGACTTCACAACCTTGCGATGTACGCGCTCTTGTTCCAGCTTCCGATTTTCATGGAACAGGTTCTCGGCACCGAGTCGGGGACAACGGGCCGGACGATCATAGGAATGATGGTGGCGATGGTGGTCTGTTCTCCTATCGGAGGGCGCCTGGCCGAACGAATCGGACCCCGGTGGACGACGTTAGGAGGCTGTCTGGTGACCTTGTCGGGTTTGTTCGCTTTCGGTGGCTTTTCCGAAGTCCTCGTTCCGTCCGATCTACTTCCCGGAATGGTCCTGCTGGGCGCCGGGCTCGGATTGTCTTCGGCTCCCTGTCAGGCAGCTTCGATGAGTTCCGTCGATCGGAGTAATGCCGGGATGGCCGGCGGCGCGATTTCGACTGGCCGATATATCGGAGGCGTCATTGGAATCTCTTCGTTAGGGTTTGTTCTGGGCCGGAGCGGGGATGGAACCGCGACCGCGATTGCGGCTCACACGTCCGCGATGGGCATCTACGTAGCGGCCATGGTCCTGGCGACGATATGTGCGTTGATCCTGCCGAGCCGTTTGCGAGACGAGAAATCGGCTTGAACGCCTTCCCGGCAGTACTCAGGTTATGCCCAACCGAGCCGGCAAATCGAGACGTATTCCCTGAGCCCACGGATCGCTACGTGGCGGCGTGAGTGAAGCCGGAAACGATCGTCATCCTTTACCGCCTCCCACAAAGCCTCTGAAACGATGACCGACATCGGTTCGGCATGACCGCACAGACGGGCCGCAAGGTTGACCGCTGCGCCGATGAGCGAATAGTCCTGTCGTTCAGGAGTCCCCATGCTGCCGACGATGGCCGTCCCCTTGTGAATTCCGATCCCGAGCTGACTGACCCTGCCTTCAGACAGATCGGTAGGGTTGAGAGAGTCGATGATTTCAAGGGCACAGACACAGCTTTCGGCCGCCATGTCCGCTCCGTCGAAGATCGCCATCAGGCCATCGCCCCCGAACTTGTCGATATATCCCCCATGTCCGTGGACCAGCCGCACCTGATCCGCCAGATGGTCGTTGACCATCGCGAACAGGCTGCCCGGGTCCATTTCTTCCGACAAGGTCGTGAAACCGCGGATGTCGGTGAAGCAGATCACGACCTCGCGCTCTTCCGGTGGTATCGGGGACCCCGATGTCGACGCTTCAGCGACATCCCGGGTCCGGTCTGAAACGTATCTCTTGAAGTTGCCGTGCGCTCTTTCGAGGTGCCTGAAACGTTCCGCTTTCTCGATCTGGGACCGGATACGCATTTCCAGCGTGTCTCCCAGGTGGTTGGGGTCGACAACGTCGTCGCAACCGGCTTCGAACGCGCGTCTGTGATAGTCGGTATCGTCACTGCTGGCGATCAGGATAACCGGGGTCATCTGATACCTGGGCAGGGTCCGGATTTTAGTGCACAACTCGATCCCGTCCAAGCTGTCGGCCCGAGCTTCGACAACGAACGCCTGGATGTGCTCGGCCGCAATCAGATCCAATGCCCCTTGCCGGTCGCTCGTCCCGATCACTCTGTAGCGCTCGGTTGAGAGAACACCGATAAGGGCGGACCGTATCGCGTCGTCGCTGACGGCGATGAGGATCGTCTTCTTCAGGTCTTCCGGATTGTTCATTGTTGATTCGCGCGCGGCGTGAAGGGTGATTATCATGAGGGGTCCGATCCAGGGTCAAGCATTTGCGAAACTACTTGACCTCAGCGATTCAAACCGAAAGGCTGCCCGTCGCTTTATGGGTTCCGTCAGGAATGGGAACGCTTGAGAAATCGAATCTCCTGCGCCAAGATAGAGCGTTCGCCTGCTCGGCCTCGGTTGAGGCGGGCCCTCGTGCCGATTGTCATTTGTTTGGGTTAACGAAAACTTCTTCAATTCCGTCCGGGCGGGTAACGACCTAACGTATTAATATGATTGTGTTTATTCTTGCTTTGATCTCTGCGTTGAACGTCCAGGTCGGCCAGAGCGTCGAAGGCTTAACGCTGGTTCTTGTCAATGAAACAGGCGGTGTCGTCGATCAACTGGATGCGCCGCGACCCGGCCTCTACACATTTGGAGAGGTCGCGGACGGATCCTATACGCTACGGGCTGTTCTGGACGACACGGTTGTTGCTTCAGTCACCGATATTCGTCTTCCGATGACCGAGACGGTCGAAATCAGCGTCAGCGAAGAAGCCCTACGACGCCAGGGTGAAGCCGGGCAGCAATCTGCCGGTTCCCAGCGCAACGAAAACATCCAGGTCAATCTGATCGACAACGATGCTTTGACGGAACAACTGGGCCGATCGGGAGCGGATGTTTCACCGATCACGGAGTTCTCGGCCGTTCGGGCGAACTATGCCGCCGAGTTTGGTGGGCTCGGAGCCAACATTCAGATTCTCCGAACCGAGCCCCAGAGTGGCTACCACGGAGAATTCTACGAATACCTGCAGAACAGCGTCTTCAACGCCCGCACCTTCTTCCAGGTCGGAGACGTCCGGCCCACCAGGCGAAATCAATATGGCTTCAGGATCGGAGGCCCTCTCGTCCGGGGCCGACTTTCGTTCATTCTGACCGGCGAAGAGACCAGACAGGGGGGGGCGGTGAACGGGAACGTCCTGGTTCCGCTGGCCAGCGAAAGGGCCCCGCTCACCGACGATCCCGATATCCGCCGCCTGGTGGATCGGTGGCTGGCGGCCTACCCGACCGAGTTGCCCAATCGCGTCGAGATCGATCCCCGCATGCTGAACACCAACACGAACCAGACGATCCGGAACAGCGGTGGTTCGTTTCGCATGGACTGGCAGGTGACGTCCGACCACACTTTTTCTCTTCGCTACTCCATGAGCGACGTCTTCATCGATTCCTTCGAGTTTGTCGATGGTCTGAATCCCAACCAGAGCCTGCGGCCCCAGAACCTGAACATTTCGACTGCGAGCAATCTTTCGTCCGGGACGACGATAAAACTCGGCGTCAATTATCTTCGCCGGAAAATTCACTTGCTCGTACCTCCGGCAGCGGTCGGACCGATGGTTACCGTTGCCCGGCAAATTGAGAACCTGGGCCCGTTCGGCCAGTTTCCGATCCGCCGGGTTCGCAATGATTTCGAGTATCTCGCCCAGGGAACCACGATCGCGGGTAGCCATCAGGTCGACTGGGGGACCGAAGTCCGTCGCTATCAGATGAACGATCTCCAGAGTGACAATGCGCGCGGGATCTTCAACTTCAGGCCGAACTTCGGCAGGACCGCCGTGGAGAACCTGTTGTGGGGCTCGCCTTCGCGTTACGAGCAGACCCTGGGCAGTCTGTACCGGGGGTTCCGAAATACAGACGTCAACTTCTTCCTCAACGATCGTTACAACGTCGCTCCCGGATTGGACCTGACCCTTGGCCTGCGATATGAGTTTGCCGGAGCTCCTGTCGAGGTCAACAGTCTGACGGAGTTTCCGTACCAGTCCGACGCCAACAACCTGGCTCCCCGTTTCGGATTTGCTTACCGAGCCGGAGAGACAGTGCTTCGGGGAGGCTATGGGATTGCCTTTGGACGTATCTTTCCGGCGACCCTCCAGTGGGCGCGGTTCAACCCTCCGTCGGTCATCCGGGTTTCGGTCCAGAGTCCGGACATTCTCGACCCGTTGAAGGGGCTGGAACTTCCGACGGGTGACGAGACGGTCCGGTCGGGACTCAACGTTCTGGACTCAGACCTGGTCGCTCCGTACAGCCAGCATTACACGCTCCAGGTTGAAAGAGACCTCCCTGCCTCCATGCGCGTGACGGCGGCGTATGTAGGGAGCCGCACATGGAAGCTGTTTCAGACGGTCCACGGTAATCGGTCGGGCCGTCCCGAAGGCGTTCCGCTGACGACGGGGACGATCAACGACCGACGTCCCGATCAGAATTTCTTTGCCGTCAATACGATTACGAATATGGGAAGGGCGTATTTCGACGCGGGACAGTTGACTCTCGACAAGGTGTTTGGCTCCGCTCTTTCCATGAGGGCGACTTACACATTCAGCAAGGCTCTCGACACCGGGCCGGATTTCTCCAGCACGGCTGTCAATAACGACGAGCGACGTTCCCAGTCCGAAGACGACGTGGTTGCCGATCTCAAGGGGCCGAGCAACTTCGATTCTCCCCACAGCCTTGTCTTCGGGTATCGATGGGAGCTTCCGGGCGCCTGGCTTCGCGGTTGGGCGGTATCGGGTACGGCGTTGTTCCGGTCGGGAACCCCGTTTACGGTTGAAACCGGAACAGACGCGCCACCCCACGGCAATGTCGATTCGGTCCGGCAGGATCGGCCCGCCATCCTGGACGCATCATTGCTTGGACGGAGTATCGATGACCCCGATACCTCGCTCGGAATATTGGTCCCGGGCGCCTTCAGTACCCGTGCCAACTTTGAGGGTGGTCGCGGGAACCTCGGTCGCAACACGTTCAGAAAGGACGGCACGAGCAACCTGAACCTGGCTCTGTCGAAAGTGTTTTACCTGTCTTCCGACCAGGCCCGCTCGCTCACCTTCCGAACCGAGGTCACAAACCTGACGAACCACCCTCAATTCGCCGAGCCGAACAACGCCGTGACGTCTCCTTCGTTCGGACGGATTACGAACACGCTGAACGGAGGGAGGATCATCCAGTTCGGGCTCCAGGTTCGCTTCTGAGAGCCCGAGGCACAGGCTCTTAGGGAGCGGGCCTTAGGGCCCACTCAACAATAACTTCACATTTTGGCATCCCATCTTCACGCCATCTTCGCGGACCCTTCGCGCCATCTTCGGCCGCTCCTCAATCGCAGATCCTCGAAATAGCGGGGCTATTCCTCCGGTCTGCTCAATCGGTCGCGACCGATCTGACGCAAATCTGGGCGCCAACTCTGTGAAGTTATTGTTGAGCGGACCCTTAATATTCGTGGATCACCAGCGAAACACCGGTCAGACCCAGGTGAAAGTCCGTGGACCAGCACGAATCGATGTTGCGCGTGGCCATCACATGCAGTCCCACCGCGTCTGCCAACGTCAGGTCCTGGTCGGAAAACCGGCTCAACAAGACGGATGCGGCCTTCTGTTCGCGGATTCCCACCGAAAGGACCCTCAGTGGCCGCATCGAATCGATCATGGCCAGGAACTGAAGCGCGCGCGTCCTATCATATCGCCTGAGGAACCAGCCGTGTCCTTCCGCAACGACGAGTGTGGTCGTTACAAGGCCGGGAGGGTTTCCAAATAATCGTTGGAAAAGCGGGTGGTAAGTGTCGGATCGGTCCAGGAAAGCAATCAGTGCGGAGGTATCAACGTATGCTTCAGTCTTTGTGGCCATAGACGATTTCGTCGATGCGCCGGCTCGCGTTGGGATCGCCCGACTCTACCATCCCGGAAAATCTCATCCACGGTTTGTCCCGATCGACGGGCAGCATCGTGCGAAGAGAGCGTCGGAGCAACTCCGCCAGAGAGATGCCCAGCCGAGCTGCCTCTTTCTTAGCTTCTTCGTACTCTTCTTCGCTCAAGCTGACTTGCGTCCTAATCACAGTGATAACAATGTAACACTCACTGTTATCACATGTCCACGAATGCCACACTGCTCAGACCCGAGCACATTTGAAAGAGAGATCGAGCCGAGACGAACGAAAGTTTGTACTCTTCTCCTTGCGTCTGCTTCAAGATCTCTCCGTTGATCTCTCCGCGTTTCAGGCCAGGATCCGGGTCTTCTTCTTGCACTTGCCGCACACGACCTGAGGTGCACGGAAGCCCGGGCCGAGGTGAAGCGACTTGCCGCAGGAGCAACGGAAGGACTCCCAGCCCGATCCCCGTCTGCGGTACAGAGACCGCCCGTCGACATCGGTGACCACCCCAGGCTCACTTTTTGGAATGGCGTGATCGCGGCTGCAGCGGCTGCACGATATGGCATCCTTGCGGAAATCCGGAGGTACCTTGATCCGGATTCCACAGGCACAGGGGATCAGGATTACCTGGGCCAACCGGTCGAGCAGATCTCCGACTTCCCGGGCGCGTCCGAGAGCCGCGCTGGCGGGTTCGGGCTCCGCAACCGGCGCGCGTGCGGCCACCGATCCCTCCGATCTCAGGAGTTTGCTATCCAGACAACTCCCGCTGACCACCTTGCGATACGCCTTTTCATAGTCGACCCAGCCCGCATTGCCGCCCATCGAACGCAGTATCTTCACACGTTGTTCGGTCGGCGGATGGGTGCTGAACCAACCGGACGAGGATGCGGCCAACTGTAGCGGGTTTACGATGTACATCGGTGCCAGGGCCCGCAGGGACTGGTCCTTTGTCACGCCGACTCTTTCGGAGATCTTCTCGAGGGCGGATGCCAGTCCCTCCGGGTATCGGGTGAAGCGTGCGCTCGAGGCGTCGGCCAGGTATTCCCGTTCCCTGGAACAGGCAAGGTAGAGGAGGCGGGCCACAATCGGTGCAAAGATGGCACCCAGCAGGGTCAAGGCCAGCAGAGCCATCTGGATTTGAGGTGGCCCTTTCATCCGACTGCGTCGCCCACCACCCAACCACAAGATGCGGCCCAGTGTGTCGGCCAGGAGCGTAATGCTGCCGAGCATCACCGAGGCGATCGTCATGAAGCGGATGTCCAGGTTCTTGATGTGCCCGATCTCGTGGGCGAGCACGCCCTGCAGTTCGTCCCGGCTCAGTCGTCGGATCAGGCCTTCGGTGACCACGACCCTCGCGGTGTCGGGAGTTCGTCCGGTCGCGAACGCGTTCTCGAGGAAGCCGTCCTGAACGTACACGCGGGGCATCTTCGGGAGGCCGGAGGCAATCGTCATTTCTTCGACCACGTTCCAGAGTTGAGGCGCGTCCTCTTTACGAATCTCTCTCGCACCGGCGCTGAAAAGGACGAAATTTTCTCCTCCGAGCAGGGTGATGGCCAGCAGGGCGCCCCAGATACCAACCGCCGCGAGGATGCCGTAGGGGGCCCCGTCCGGGCCGAACAGCATCCGTCCGGACAATGCACCGAGACCGAAGAAGATTGCGCCCATCAATGAGATCAAGAGGCGAGACCGGCGGGTGTTTTGACGGATCGCTTCCCACATCCGCTAGAACTGGACCTTCGGAACCTGGCGGACTTCTTCGTCTACGATCTCAAAGAACTCGGCCGCGGAAAACTGGAACAGTCCGGCGACGAAATTGCTCGGCACGCTCTCGATCCTGTTGTTGTACTGCAACACCGAATCGTTGTAGTGCTGGCGGGAAAACCCGATTCGGTTCTCAGTGGAGGTGAGCTCTTCCTGAAGGCTCATGAAGTTCGTGTTCGCTTTGAGATCCGGGTACTGTTCGACCACGACCATCAGGCGGCCCAGTGCTGCCGTGAGTCCGCTTTCGGCCTGCGCCTGGTCCGCAACTCCCGTAGCCCCTGCGGCCTGACTGCGAGCCGCCGTGACGTTCTCCAGCGTTTCTTTCTCGTGCGCCGCATAGCCCTTGACGGTTTCCACCAGGTTTGGAATCAGGTTGTGACGGCGTTTGAGCTGGACGTCGATCTGAGACCAGGCGTTTCTGGTTTCGTTCCGTAAACGAACCAGGCCGTTGTATGAGCCGCCGACAAGAACTGCGACGACACCGAACACGATGAGCAGGCCTATCAGACCATTCATTGCAGTCTCCTTTTCCGGTAGCAGCCTGTCAGAGTTCTATCACAGGCTGCTGGGAGGGATGTCGCCTTGACAGACGTCCGCCAGAAAACCCACGACGCCGGCTCGCCGATCGCCGGCGAAGGACCGGACCAGAGCGATCATTTCTCCCCTGTCGAACCAGAGGCCGTGTCCCCAGGGGCAACGATCGAGAACGACGGCAGGGTCACGACCGACCTCGATTTCGCCGAGTCGTCGCGGGCAGCGTGGACAGCGCCGACGCGTGCGACTCACTCCCCGTGCCGAAGCCAGCGCTTCAGAGAACGAATCGGCCGGAACGTCTTCCAGCCCGGCGATTGAAATGAATTCTCCAGCGTCCAGCCACGTCCCACCACATTCGACACAACGGTCCACTTCCACTCCATCCATCTCGAAAGCGACCATTGGCGTACGACAAACCGGACACATGCGACAACCTCGTCCCCCTGGTTCGGGAGCGTCATAACAGTGCGAAATCTGAGGGAATGGTATAGAAAGGGCGGATCGGGGTCAATTCGCGGGAATGGGTGCTAGGAGCCTGCGCGGCAGAAGGGATCGTAGCGAGAAAGTAGGGAATCGAGGACAGATTTTCTCGATTTTGAGGCGCATAGTGGTTCTATTCAACGAAAAATCGGGGAAATATGGACCGATTCTACTGCTTTCGCAGTAGATGTCTTCTGCCGCGCAGGATCCTAGCTCTTCGATTGTCCGACTGCGCCGGGACTGGTATCGTTCAATGAACGATGAGGATTCTGAGCGTGTTACCGATCGCCCTCTTTCTGGCCGTGCCACCGCCGATGTCGGCGCAAGGGGTCGATTACGAGATCCGGGGACGTGTCGTGGTTCCTCAGACGGCCGCGAACGAACACTCGGGTATCGAGATTCAGTTGCAGAGACCCAGCCGCCTGGTTGTCGATGTGGTCTATACGGACCGCGACGGGAAATTTTTCTTCCACAACATCGAAAGACCCGACGTCTATTACCTCTACATCAATCTGGAAGGGTACGCTCCCGTTCGGGAACGCGTGAACGTTCGAGGCGGCGGGATGTCGTCGGCGAACATCACGATCATTCTGAATCCGGGCACACATCAGCGTGACGGCCAACTTCCTACTCTGAGGGTCGACGATCCGGGAAACGCCACCGAGGATGCCATCGGGACGCCCGAAGCAGCGCTGCAAGAATACGATGGCGCGCTGATCGATGCCGGGAAGGGAAATGTCTCGCGAGCGGTTCGTCGTCTGCAGTCTGCCGTCCGGTTGGGCCCGGCCTTCTTTGATGCGTACATGGAACTGGGGTTTATCCAACAACGGAGAGGGAAGTACGATGAGGCCGTCGAGGCGTTCGAACACGCATCGACAATCGAGCCCGACAGCGCCGAACCCCATATCGGCATGGGCGGTGTGAATCTCGACCTTGCCCGGGACCTGGAGGACAGCTTCACTCCCGATGAGGCAACCCGGCTCTACCAGGAAACCGTTAGGTTGCTCGAGGCGGCCTCGGCGAAAGCGCCACGCTCGGCCCGGGTCTTTTACTACCTGGGATCTGCCTTGTACAAGCTCGATCAGGTCGAATACGCCGAGTCTACGCTGGCATGGTCTCTGGGTCGCGACGAGCCGATTCAGGACGCCCGATTGATGCTTGTCAACATCTACATGAAGCAGCGGCGTTACCGCGAAGCGTCCGAGCAACTCACCACCTACCTGGAGAAGGTTTCCGAGGGCCCCCAGCGAAAGGCTGTCGAGAAGATGCTCGAGGAAATTCAGAAAATTCTCCGGCA
The DNA here is from genome assembly GCA_965247425.1 of Terriglobia bacterium. Lineage (GTDB taxonomy): Bacteria > Acidobacteriota > Terriglobia > 20CM-2-55-15 > 20CM-2-55-15 > CAZOZZ01. Next base: position 4,331,488 of record OZ252023.1, on the reverse strand, counting down.
ATAGTTCCGAAGTCGTAAGAGGAGCTAGGAGCCTGCGCGACAGAAGAGATCTACTGCGAAAGCGGTAGAATCCTTCAAATTCCCCCGATTTTTCGTCGCATAGAACCACTATGCGCCTCAAAATCGAGAAAATGTCTCAAAGTCGAGGAGGGAATCTGTCCTCGATTCCCCGAGACGATCCCTTCTGTCGCGCAGGCTCCTAGTGCCTCCTGAACTTGCCCTCTGATATACTCCCGATCCATGCAAACTCCTGATTCGGGCCCCGCCGATGGCATCGTCGAACGGGCTGAGACTGCCCGGGAAGCTGTGGATGTCTGGGTCCGTGAAGTGGTCGAGTGGCACTTCAATCCAGAGACCGGATGCCCGTTCTGGCTCGACTACGCGAAGAAACTTGACTGGAACCCGCGCACCGAGATTGCCGGTTTCCAGGATTTGAAACGTTTCGAGCCTTTCGAGGATGATTGGTTGCGGGGCGGGCCCGTCGCCCGGTGGTTGCCCCGGGGCCTCGCCGGCCAACCCGTCTTCGTTTTCGAGACGGGCGGGACGACCGGAATCCCGAAATCGCGCATCGCCTGTGCGGACTTCCGAACCGACTACGAACTGTTCAGCGAGACGTTACCGGACGAGCACTTCCCGAAAGGTGGGAACTGGCTGATGCTGGGGCCCTCTGGTCCGCGGCGGCTGCGTCTGGCAGTCGAACACCTGGCGCAGTATCGTGGGGGCATCTGTTTTTGCGTCGACCTCGATCCCCGCTGGGTGATCAAGCTGATCAAGAAGGGCTGGACCGAGCACCTGGAGGCATACAAGGGTCACGTCATCGACCAGGCCGTGACGATTCTCGAAGCGAACCACGACATTCGCTGTCTGTTCACGACGCCGAAACTGCTCGAATCGCTGGCGCTCCGCCTGGAGTCGATGGGGTCGACAATCCGCGGTGCGGGTATCACCGGGATTTTCTCAGGCGGCACCGAGTTCACGCCACAGTGGAACCGCTTCGCGCACGAAGAACTGCTCGATGGAGCGTACATGACGCCGACCTACGGCAACACCCTGATGGGGCTGGCCGCCAGCGCGCCAAGTGGCCCGCACAACAACTACAAGATCTCCTATTACCCCCCGCAACCTCGGGCCCTGATCGAGGTCGTGGACTTCGATGACCTCGATACGGTAGTCGGTTACGGGGAGACCGGTCGCGTGAAGCTCACCACTCTCACCAAAGAGTTCTTTGTCCCGGGATTTATCGAGCGCGATGAAGGTGAGCGCGAGCCGCCCGACGAACGTTATCCATGGGACGGCGTCAGCGGTGTTCGCCCTTTCCATGGATCCGCGGCGACGACGGCCGTGGGGGTGTACTGACATGATCCAGATCCCCGTGCTGCGGTGGGGCCAGCCATATGAGAGTCTCGATGTCGATGAGGTGGTGCATTTCTCGACGGGTGAGCCGATTGCCCTGGTCAGCCGCGCCAACGGCGGTCTCATCCAGCGTGACATGCGCAAGGCCCATCTCGCCCGCCAGGCGCTGACGAGGATCCCGATCGCCGAGTTGATCGACCGGGTCGGTCGTGCCGGCCGGATGTACATGGAAGAGACCCTTCCAATGGGCGACGGCACACAGACGCCTGATGAATTCGTCCGGGCCCAGTCCGCCAGTACCGGTCTGCCCGAGCACATGTGTCGCGCGAACATGAAGAAGAACGGCTTCGTGCTCGACCAGATGCAGAACATCCTCGCGTCGTTGACCCGGGGGCTGGATCTGGATGTCCTCATGCGTGGCTACGGCGAAGAGCGAGACGTGCCGATCAGTTTTCAAGCTGAGAGTCCTGTGCTGGGGCTGGTCCTGCCGTCGAACTCACCCGGCGTGCACACGTTGTGGCTGCCGATCATCCCGCTGCAGATCGGTCTGGTTTTGAAACCGGGTCCCCAGGAACCATGGACGCCCTTCCGAATGGCCGAAGCGTTCTTCGAAGCGGGTATTCCGCGCGAAGCGATTTCGGTCTACCCCGGCGAGGCCGATGTCGGAGCGGCCGTCCTGGAAAGTTGCGGCCGCAGTTTGATCTTTGGCGGCACCGCGACCGTGGATCGATATCGCGCAAATCCACGGGTCCAGGCGCACGGCCCCGGGTTTTCGAAAATACTTCTGGGTGACGATCAGGTCGATGACTGGGAAAGCTACATCGATCTCATGGCCGAGAGCATTTTCATCAACAGCGGACGCAGTTGCATCAACTGTTCGGGGATCTGGGCCAGCCGCCACACCAGGGAGATCGCCGAGGCGCTCGCTGAGCGACTTTCGGCCGTGCGACCGTTACCGCCCGAAGATCCGGAATCCGGTCTGGCGGCGTTCACGGTGGCTGGTGTGGCCGACGCAGTTTCTCAGGCAATCGATACCGACCTCGGACAGGAGGGAGTTACCGATGTGACCGCTCGCCACCGCACCGGGAGTCGTGTCGTGTCCCAGGGCCGTGTCGATTATCTGTTGCCGACCGTCGTGCACTGCGAATCGCCGGACGCTGCCATTACCGGGAAGGAATACATGTTTCCCTTCGCGACCGTTGTGGAGTGTCCGGAGTCCCGGATGATCGAGGCCATCGGTCCAACACTGGTTTGCACCGGTATTACCGGTAACGAGGACTTTCGTCGCTGCTTGATCGATGCTGTTCACGTCGATCGTTTGAATCTCGGCCCCGTGCCTACGACAAAGCTGAACTGGCTCCAGCCCCACGAAGGCAACATCGTGGACTTTCTTTACCGGGCGCGTGCGTTTCAGAATGAGCCGATTGGTTGAGGAAGTGGTCAGTGGAGGGGAGTGGTCAGTGGCCAGTGGTCAGTGGCCAGTTGAGGGAGTCGGAACTAAGCAACTGAATACTGATGAAGATTCTCTCCATTACCGCGGGGGCTGCCGGAATGTACTGCGGCAGTTGCGCCAGGGACAACGCCCTTGCAAGAGAACTGATGTCGCGCGGTCACGACGTCACACTCGTGCCTGTCTACACACCCACTCGAACGGACGAACCGAATGTTTGCCGGTCGAACGTCCTCTTTGGTGGTATCAGCGTCTATCTTGAGCAGTACGTTTCCCTTTTCCGCAAGACCCCCCGATTTCTGGACCGGCTCTGGGATTCACCGCGTGTCATTAACGCCTTGGCCGGACGAGCGATATCGAACGATCCCGGTTTGCTGGGAGACCTGACCATCTCGATGCTCCGGGGAGAGAATGGGGTGCTCCGAAAGGAGTTTGACAAGCTGCGAGACTGGTTGCGCGACCAACCGGTACCCGACGTCATCAATATTCCCAACTCACTTCTCATCTCGATGGCCGCACCGTTAAGAGAGCAGTACCGGCGCCCGGTCTGCTGCACTCTTCAGGGGGAGGAACTGTTCATCGACGGGCTCGTTTCTCCGTACCGGGAGCGGGCGCTGGACCTGATCCGCCAGCAGGTCCCCCGGATTGACCGGTTCATTGCGGTCAGTGAGTATTGTGCAAGGTTCATGTCGGGTTACCTCGACATTCCCGCCGAGAAAATATCTGTCGTGCCTCTCGGGATAAACATGGACGGTTACGGGCGGCGTCAGACTCTCAGTGATGAAAGCGCGGGGTTTGGCATTGGATACTTTGCACGTGTCGCACCGGAGAAGGGATTGCATGCGCTTGCAGAGGCGTACGTTAAGTTTCGTGCGATGACCGGTGATACCGCCGTTCGGCTCGAAGCCGCGGGGTATACTGCGCCGGATCAGCAGGCATATCTGAATGACGTCCGTCGCATCCTCGCCGGGGCCGGTCTGGCCGACGAGTTCTCCTACCGGGGCGTGGTCGACCGCGACGGCAAGCTGGCCTTCCTCAAGGGCCTCGACCTCCTGTCGGTTCCGGCAACTTACGACGAGCCGAAAGGAATGTTCCTGCTCGAGGCTATGGCGAACGGAGTGCCTGTCGTTCAACCCCGCAGGGGCGCCTTCGTCGAGATCATCGAGAAGACCGGCGGGGGGCTCCTTGTGGACCCCGACGACACCGACAGCCTTGCGCGAGGCCTGTACACGTTGTGGCAGGACCGGGGGAGGACGGCAGCCCTGGGCCAGCGCGCCTTCAGCCAGGTTCGAGAACATTACACCGTAGCGCATTCGGCATCTCGCCTGCTCGACGTCTATGACGATGTCCTCGCGAGCGATTCCGAATCTTCGAGCGCGGATGCCATGACCGGCGCGGACAGGATACCTGCCCATCGCGCCGGTCGCTGATCGGGGTTTGATCCATTGCTGGAAGTTTCACAAGTTACCAAGGAATATCCGACTCCCCGCGGTCCACTCCCTGTGCTAACCGAAGTGACTCTTTCACTTTCCCGCGGGGAATCGGCGGCGATCATGGGACCTTCGGGAAGTGGCAAGAGCACGCTTCTCTACATCATTGGAGCGCTCGAACCGCCAACGTCCGGGAAGGTCACTCTGGACGGGAAAGACCCTTTTGCTCTTTCCGAAAGGCAGCAGGCCGAGTTTCGAAATCAGCAGGTCGGGTTCGTCTTCCAGGACCATTGCCTGTTACCCCAATGCACCGTTGTCGAGAATGTCCTGACGCCCACGCTGGTGCACCCGCGTCACGCCACAGAGGCTGAGGGTTTCACCGCCCGTGCACGGGAATTGCTCGAAGCGGTAGGTCTTGGCGACCGCCTGGATCATCTTCCTGGCGAGCTTTCCGGTGGGGAAAAACAAAGGGCGGCCCTGGCCCGTGCCTTGATCTGCGAGCCGACGCTGCTGCTGTGTGACGAGCCGACCGGAAACCTCGACCGGAAAGTGGCCGAATCGGTCGCCGACATCCTGGTGGACCTGGAAGACCGACAGGAGGTTATTCTGGTGGTCGTCACGCACAATCCGGAACTCGCCGGCCGCTTGCCGGTGCGCTTCGATCTGGTCGACCATCGACTCGAACGGCGGACGTGACACCATGACGCGGAAGCAACTATTCTGGCGAAACCTCACGTATTACTGGCGGACGAACCTGGCCGTCACTGCCGGTGTGGCCGCGGCCGTAGCGGTTCTTGCCGGCGCCTTGCTGGTTGGCGATTCGGTACGTGCCAGCCTGCGCGATCTCGTGCTGCTGCGTTTGGGGGCCACTTCCTTCGTGATCACCTCGGAGAATTTTTTCCGCGAAGAGCTTGCGGAGTCGTTCGCGTCGAGGCCGGAGTTCCAGGGCGCTTTTCTCGGAGCCGCGCCCATGATCGCTCTCGACGGTGTCGTGACCCACGAGACCAGTGGGCGGCGAGCCTCCGGCGTCCTGGTTTACGGAGTGGATTCACGATTCTGGCTGTTCCACGAAAAGGCCGAACCGGGTCTCGATCCCCGTCAGGTCCTGTTGAGTTCGAGTCTGGCCGACGAGTTCGCCATCGAGTCCGGAGACTCCCTCCTGGTCAGGGTGGCGAGGCCTTCGGACGTGCCGCTGGATTCGCTTCACAGCGACAAGGATGGCCTTGGCCGCACGCTACGCCTGAATGTTGCCGGAACGCTTGGCTCGGACGAACTGGGGGAGTTTTCCGTTCGGCCGCAGCAGGGGGCCGTCCGTGCCGTCTTCGTCCCATTGGCCGGGTTGCAGCGTGACCTGGATCAGGCCGGAAGGGTGAACGGCATCCTTGTTTCCGAACCATCATCGGATTCCCCCGACGTACTCGAAGTTCAAGCACGGCAGGCCCGGCTCGAAGGGTTGTTGCGTTCGACCTATGACCTGGACGATCTGGATGTCGACATCATTGAGACGGCCACCGCGGGTTCGGGCCGACGATTGTCGGTCGAAAGCGGAAGGGTTGCCGTAGACGATCGTGTCGCCGAAGCAGCACGAGTGGCAGCGACCGAACTGGGTTGGCAGGCGACGGGAGTGTTCACTTATCTTGCGAACACGATTCGGGTCGGCGATCGCGAAACGCCGTACTCGCTGGTCGCAGCGCTGGACGGAGACGAGTTTCGGTCTCTCGGCAGTGCCCCAAGCTCGGAGTCGGCGAGCGACCCTCCGTCCATCTGGCTGAACGACTGGGCCAGGGACGACCTGGACGCGAACGATGGGGACACGGTTGAGCTCGACTACTATGTCTGGCACGAAGGCGGGCGCCTCGAAACACGAACTGCCGAATTTACGTTGCGTGGCTCGGTTGGAATGACCGGCCTCGGTGGTGACCGTACGCTCGCGCCGACATATCCGGGTCTGTCCGATTCTGCAACGATGGGGGGGTGGGATCCGCCGTTCCCGGTGGATCTGGGACGGGTCCGGGATCAGGATGAGGAGTACTGGGACCAGTACCGAACGGCGCCGCGGGCGTTCCTTCGCCTGGAGGTCGGGCAGGAACTGTGGCGGACGCGGTACGGGCAGTTGACCTCCGTCCGCCTGACGCCGCCACCGGAAGTCCCGGCAGACGTGGCGCTGGAGACGATCCGGGAAAAGCTGCGCGAAAAGCTGGATCCCATTGCGGCCGGGATGGTGGTTTATGCCGCCCGTCGAGCGGGTACCGAGTCCTCGAGCGGGGCCATTGATTTCGGTCTGTACTTCATCTCGTTCAGCTTCTTCCTCGTGATGTCGGCCGTGCTGCTGGCGAGCCTTTTCTTCCGGCTGGGCGTCGAACAACGCTTGCGCGAGATCGGCCTTCTGGCGGCCATAGGATTCTCCCCGACGGATCTCAGCAAGTTGTTTCTGGGCGAGGGAATCCTTCTGGCCGGGCTCGGAAGCCTGGTCGGCGTGACCGGCGCCGTCGCTTACGGAGCCGTGATGATGTACGGATTACGGACCTGGTGGGTGGAGTCGGTCGGAACAACTTTCTTACGTCTGGATGTCTCACCCCTGTCCCTGCTGGTGGGATTCGTCGGCGGAATGATGACAGCCGTTCTGTGCATCTGGTGGACACTCCGCGGAGTGAGATCCCTCTCACCGAGGAGCCTGATTACCGGATCGCGCCAGGCAGCCCCGATCTCCGGCATCCGACAACGAAGGGTGCGGCGGTTTGCTGCGGCGGCCGCTCTCCTGGCCTTTGCTTTGATGGGAGCGGCTCAGCTCGGCATGCTCGACATGGCGGCCGGCTTCTTCGGCGCCGGCGCGCTCCTGCTTGTCGCGTCCTTGTGCACGGCCTGGGGTTGGCTCGCATCAAGCAAACGTCAGACAGTGGTCGGGGGGACCGGCGGCGTCGTGGCGATGGGAGTGAGAAACGCGTCGTGGCGTCCCGGGCGCAGCCTCCTCTCGATCGCCATGATGGCATCCGCAGCCTTTATCATTGTTTCTGTGGACGCCTTTCGACGCGACATTCCCAGTGCGGGCCTGGATCGTGGATCGGGCACCGGTGGATTCGGGCTCCTGGCCGAATCGTTGCTGCCGGTCCCTCACGATCTGAACACGGACGAAGGCCGCGTCAACATGAATTTCACCGACGAAGAGTCGGTTGCGCTCGAGGGGACCACGTTCTTCTCTTTTCTGCTTCGCCCGGGAGAGGATGTCAGCTGCCTGAACCTGTACCAGCCCCGGGATCCGCGCGTGCTTGGAGTTCCGGACTCGCTGATCGACGCTGCGAGGTTTTCTTTCCAGAGTTCGTTGGCGACGAACCAGCAGGAGGAGGAAAACCCCTGGGCACTGCTTCGAACGGAGTACCCTGACGGGGCGATCCCCGCCATTGCCGACGCGCACACCCTGACATACATCCTGAAGCGCAAGCCGGGCGAAGATTTCGTGATTGAACACGAAGGCCGTTCCGTGCGACTGCGTCTGGTGGCGGCACTGGCCGACAGTCTGTTCCAAAGCGAGCTGTTGATCTCCTCGGAAAATTTCAGGCAGCTGTTTCCCTATCGTACCGGGTTCCGGTATTTCCTCATCGATGAGGGCGAGGAGGGTGCGGCGAATGTAGCGGGGGTTCTTGAAGAGGGTCTGGCCGACTCGGGGCTGGACGTGATATCGGCGCGCGAGCGCCTGGAAACGTTTCACCGTGTAGAAAGTACCTATATTTCAACCTTCCAGTCGCTGGGGGGGCTCGGCCTGGTGCTGGGCACACTGGGTTTGACGGCCGTGATGTTGAGGAACGTTCTGGAACGGCGAAAGGAGATGGCGCTGCTGCGCGCCGCCGGATATCGCGGATCGGATCTGGCGACGCTGGTCGTGGCTGAAAACTCCGTCCTGCTTTTCGGAGGCCTGTTGTGCGGTGTAGCCTCGGCGGTGCTGGCGATTCTGCCTGCGCTCCTGGCCCGCGGGTCGATGCCGGGCGGTGGGATCGGGATTATGCTCGGAGGAGTCGTCCTGGTCGGGTTGTCGGCTTCGATCGTGGCCGTCGTCGCGCTTTTGCGCACGCCGCTGCTCGCTTCTCTAAGGTCAGAGTAGGTTGTTTTTGTTAGAGTTGAGTTCAGTAATCTTGAATGGTTCATAGGGGGAATCCCGTGCGGATCCGATCACATTTTGTTCTGGTGCTAATCGGGCTGGTTCTGACGTTGCCTGAGGAGCTCGAAAGCCAGGAAAACGTCGAGATGGTGGGGGTTACCGGCGAGGGCGCCGACTATTGGCCCCGTTGGCGTGGGCCTTCCGGACAGGGGCTGGTCCAGGGCACCGGATATGCGGACAGCTGGTCCGCTACCGAGAACATCTTGTGGAAGACTCCGGTTCCGGGAAGCGGCAATTCGTCGCCGATCGTCTGGGGAGATCGCATCTTTCTCACCACGTCCTACCAGGGTGGTCAGCGGCTGTCCCTGCTTGCCTTTAAACGCTCGGACGGTTCGCTGCTGTGGGAGAGGTTCGCGCCCGAGGGGAGAAGGGAATCTGTCCACAGGAAAAACGGGAATGCCTCCGCGACGGCTGTGACCGACGGTGAACTGGTCTACGTCTCATTCGGTGCCCGGGGCCTGATGGCCTTCGACATGGAAGGTGAACTAGCCTGGCATCAGGACTTCGGCCCGATGAGCAACTACCATGGTACGGCGGGTTCGCCGCTGCTCTATCGGGATCGGATCATCCTGTATCAGGACCAGCGATCGGGTTCATTCGTCGCCGCGTTTGACAAGAGGACGGGCAGCGAATTGTGGAAGACCTCCAGAAATGCCAGCGTCGGGTGGGGAACCCCTGTCGCGATTCGTGCCGGAGATCACGATGAAATCATCGTTTCCTCCCAGCGCAGGGTTCAGGCGTACGATCCAGCCACCGGTCGGGAGTTGTGGCAATGTGGCGGGAATCTGTTCGAGGTCATTCCCACGCCGGTCGTCGGACACGGGATGGTGTTCTGTTCCTCGGGCCGGGCCGGACCGACGTTGGCGATTCGTCCGGGTGGCAGCGGAGACGTTACCGATAGTCACTTTGTCTGGAGCAGCCCGAGAGGCTCGCCCTTCGTTCCCTCTCCGATCCTCTACGGCGATTATCTCTACATCGTGAACGATATGGCGTCTATCGCGACGTGCTTCGAGGCGTCGAGCGGCGACGTGATGTGGCAGGGACGGCTCGGCGTGGCGCGACGGGAGGGGTTTTCGGCTTCACCGGTGGCGGTGGACGGCAAGGTGTTCTTCACCAATGACAACGGTGAGACGTTTGTTCTGCGCGCCGGTCCCGAGTTCGAATTGCTTCACGTGAACGACATCGGCGAGCGGACGCTTGCCTCGCCCGCGCTGGTTGACGGTCGCTGGTATGTGCGGACCGCTACCAACTTGATTGCCATTGGCTCGAAGGGAAACGAGTGATCGTGCGAACACGCACATTCCTGATTGTCGTTCTTGCGCTTGGTGCCGTGACAGTGGGGTTCACCGGAGACAACTGGCCGCACTGGCGCGGCCCCACCCACAATGGTGTCAGCGATGAGACGGACCTTCCTCTGCACTGGAACGCCGAAGAAAACATTGCCTGGAAACTCGACCTGCCTGGCCGCAGCGGCGCCACGCCGATCATCTGGGGAAATCGTGTGTTCGTCAACGTTTCAAACGGCGACAGCATCGAGTTGTGGTGCGTCGATCGCAAGACGGGCGACGTCATGTGGAAGAAGATACTCGGCGGCGGCAACCGGAGAATTCGGAAACACAACCACGCGACGCCTTCCCCCGTGACCGACGGTGAGAGCCTGTGGGTCATGACCGGAACCGGACTGCTCCGGAGGCTCGATTTCGACGGAAACGAAATCTGGTTGAGGGACATTCAGGCCGACCACGGCGCCTTTGGGTTGAACTGGGGCTACGGTTCTTCTCCGTTGTTGCACGAGGATTTCCTCTATATCCAGGTTCTGCACGGGATGCGAACCGACGACCCGTCGTACATGCTGCGTATCAACAAGAACACCGGCAAGACGTTGTGGCGAGTGGAGCGACCGACCCAAGCCCGAAGGGAGTCACCAGATTCCTATATTACCCCCCAGCTGGTCAAGACGGCCCGAGGGTTGGAACTCGTCATTACGGGAGGCGACTGTGTCACCGGACATGATCTGGAAACCGGAAAGGAACTATGGCGGGCGAACGGTCTGAACCCGAGGAACCGCGGAAACTTCCGTCTCGTCGCCTCGGCGCTGATCCTTGAAGACATGGTATTTGCCCCGAGCCGGCAACGCCCGTTGCTCGCGCTGAGAGCCGGCGGCACCGGCGACGTCACGACCTCCCACCTGCTCTGGTCGACAAACAACGGCCCCGACGTTCCAACTCCCGTCAGCGATGGAAAATACCTGTATGTTGTCAGGGATAACGGGGTGCTGTATTGCTACGATGCGCGCACGGGCGAGGAAGTGTATGGAGGTCAACGACTCAAATCCGGCACCTACAGCTCATCTCCTGTCCTGGCCGACGGCAAGATCTACTTCACCAACGAGAACGGCGTCACGACCGTGATCAAGGCCGGGCCCAGCTTCGAGATCCTTGCGGAAAACAATCTGAACGACTACACGCTCAGTTCCCCCGCAATGGTGGCCGGCCAGATCTTCATCCGTTCGGATTTCGCCCTCTGGGCCATCGGCCAGGCCAGGGATTAGGGGCAGTAGCCATATGGTCGGTTGCCAGTGGTCAGTTATCAAATCAAGAATAAGATGCCTCCTCACGATTGAGTTCCTCAACCGGCCACTGACCACTCCGCCCTAATTCCCCCTCTTCCACGCGTCATAACGCATTCGCAGCGTCTTCACCGGGTTCGCATCTTCGTGCGACTCGGTGGTGGTCGGGATGACGGTGAGGTATAGCGCGTAATCGCCGTCGTTGTATGGGAACCGGCGATCCTCGGGGGCGTTTCCGGTATACGTACCGAGCGGGTTGTCCGGATCGGCGGCGAGGATGTAGGCGACGTGGGCGGTCTTTCCCGTACACGGGGCATCGGCAAGAGGCTCGCTGTCGCAGGTGCACCTGCGGTCTCCACCAAGCGAGTCCGCTTTTTCCATTGCTGCCATCACGCGATCCGTCAGCGACCCGGATGTTTCTTCCAACACTCGTGCGGCTTCGGTTAATGCTTCCGACCGGGCGATGCTGTTGCCCTGTATCGAGTAGAAGATATCGGTGCCGGGTACTCGGCCCTGGATGTCCAGTGAGACCTGCCCGTTGCCCGATCCGGAACGTCCCGCGCTCCGGCCGGCCATGTCCACGATCCCGAACTGGCGTCTTTCAATGTCCGGATCTTCCTCGAGCATGCGAATGATTTCCTTCGGGTCGGTACCTTTCTGTAGCTCCCGAAACACCAGGCTCTGGTTCCTGTGTGTCGAATCCGCGCCGGCCTGGCAGGCGGCAATCCCAACTCCTGGTACGACGACCGCTTGAATCTGTTTCAACCTCTCCGGAGTCGAACTGGCGGCACAGGTCGCCGAGGAAATAACGACGCGGCCGGTACGCTGGTCGACAACAATAATGGACCAGGTTGCCCATGCGGTCGACTGCACCAGCAGCATGAGGAACAGAGCACAAAGAAGACGTTTCATAGGTGTCCTCCAATCATTAAACAGGTTGTGCGGGCTCGCAGTTTGGCAATTCTGGATGAGCCTGGAACGGAAGTCAATCTAACGAAGCTTTCCAAAAAGTGGGTCGTTTCGAGAGAGGTTCATTGTTGTTGTAGATTCGAAACCGCTCTTGGTAGAATCCCCGGCACCGATTTCTCCGTCGCAACGAACTACCCGGAGGCATTCTCATGAGACCGCTTACTCTGTGTCTGTTGCTGGTTTTATCCACGGCTCCTTCCATGGGGCAGAGTGTCGAATCGGCAGATGTCGAGATCACGATCGATCCGTGGTATTCGACGTTTTCCATCATTGCGTTCGACCCGGAGACCAACCAACACGGTGTAGCCGTGCAGTCGCGGGCGTTCGCTGCCGGCGCGGCCGTGCCCTGGGCGGAGGCGGGCGTGGGTGCGGTCGCAACGCAAGGCAGGGCCAATCGGTTGTACGGCCCCAAAGCGATGGTGCTGCTTAAACAGGGTCTCAGCCCCGAAGAGGTGATCAAACGCATCACCGAAGAAGACCCTGAGCGCGACCGCCGGCAGGTTGCCGTCATGGACGCGAAGGGACGATCCGCCGTCTACACCGGAAAGCACGTTATCGATCGCGGTTCCGATCCCGACGATCCCGTTCACCTGGGATCCTATGCCGGGCACGTCACCGGCGAAACTTTGTCCGCCCAGGGAAACACGCGGGCGAGCAGGGCAGTCGTTGAGAACATGGCAGAGGCCTATCGGAACGGAACCGGGACGATGGCCGAGCGACTGATGGACGCCCTGGACGCCGGCCAGGCCAAAGGTGGTGATGTTCGAGGCATGCAGTCCGCCGGCATTCTTGTCGTTCAGCCCATCACGGATCCCACTTCGACGAACGAGCGTATCGTCGACATACGTGTCGACGACGCGCCGGATCCCTTCAAGGAGCTGCGCCGCCTTCTGGAGATCACAATGAGGCGCCGCCGCTAACAGCCGTTAATATTCGTCGGCCCCCAACTTGATTTTGAGCCGTCGACTTCACAGGAGACCTTTTCGATGAAACGTATAGTTTTCTCTCTTCTACTGATCTTGTGCGTGCAATCCACGGCTTTCGCAACCTGGTCGGTGATCGCTCTGGACCGGAGCACGGGACAGGTGATCATCGCCTCGGCGACATGCGTGCGGCAGTCCCGCTTTCCGAACCGGCCATCCAGAGACCTGATGGACATCCAGGCAGTCCTCGTCCCCGGCGTGGGAGTTGCCGCCTGTCAGGCCGGCGTCGACAACACTCGAGAGAACCAGATGATCGTTTACGAGGAACTGAGAAAGGGAACCGATCCTGAGCGTATCCTCGAGTTGCTTCGGGAGCACGAGAACCGGAAGGAAGAGCCCCAGATGGAACGCCGCCAGTTCGGGATCGTCGATATGGAAGGACGGAGCGCGGGTTTCAACGGGCAGGGCAACAACCAGGCATCGCTCTTTGTGCCCGGCCAGGTGGGTGACGACATCTTCTTCCAGGTTCAGGGCAACATTCTCTTCAGCGACAATGTCGCTTACAACGCGGCCCTGGCGTTCACCCGGGCCACGGGAACCCTGGCCGATCGCGTGATGGCCGCCATGGAAGGTGCGGACGAGGTCGGGGGCGACAAGCGATGTACATGCGAAGAGGAACCAAAACCCGCTGCGGCCTGCGAAGGCAAGACTTCCCACGTCGCCTACATCGCGATCGCCGACAAGGACGACAAGATGGGCTCCTCGCACAACGATGGGGACTACTTCGCCTACATCAGCGTGACCGATGAGAACATCCAGCCCCACGAGAACGCCAACCCGGTGAAGACCCTGCGGATGCGCTACGACGCATGGAAGAATGCTGGCAGCCCGCGTACGGGGGTGCCGCCAACCGTGTTGACACAGCAGTAGCAGTGGACCGGAGGCGAGTGATGCGCTTTATTTCCGCGCCTGGAAGTGTGCCTCCATCTCATCCAGGCTCTTCGGCCAATCCTTCCGGAGTAACCTCGATAGAGCGCGATCCGCTAGAAGTTTCCCGTCGGTCTGACACGTCGGGCAGTAATTACATTCGTTGTCGGCATACACAATCCGTTGAACAGGTCGTGTGCAGACGGGGCATGGCTTGCCGTAACGGCCGTGTACGGCCATCTCCGGCCGGAATGCGGTGACCTTAGACGGGAACCGGGCGCCGGTTTGTTCGCGAAGCCTCTCGACCCATTCGACCAGCGTCCCTGTTGTAGCCCCGTGCAACCGAACCATCTCTTCGTCGGACAATTTCGTGGTCATCTTGAACGGCGAAAGCCGGGCCCGATGGAGGATCTCGTCTGAATACGCGTTGCCGATCCCGCTGAACAGGCGCGGATCCGTCAGAGACCTTTTCACGGTGTGGTTCTCCCGTGCGAGAACCGTTCGGAATTCGGCGAAGCCCGCATCGAGAACTTCGAGGGCGTTCCGGTCGAATCGCGAAAGCCCCTTCTGCCCGCGCACCACGTGAATCGACGCGCGTCTTTTCGAGCCGGCCTCGGTAAGGATCAGGGTCCCAGTGGGAAAGTCCAGCACGGCCAACCCGTTTCTTCCTCCAGATTTCTTCCCGGTTTCCTTCCATTGCAGGCGGCCCGCGATCATCAGATGAATGACCATGAAGAGATCGTTCTCGAAGCAGAAAACGATCTGTTTGCCGAAACGGCGGAATCCTGTGACACGGAGACCTTCAAGCGATGCGATGGGAGGTGTGACCGAGCGCAGAACGAATGAGCTGATCAGATAAAGCCGTCTCAAAGGCTGACCTGTCAACCGGGATTCCAGGGATTCGATGTAGATGACGACGTCGGGAAGTTCAGGCATACCGCGACATCTGTCAATTGCTCGACATCGTGTGTCCGTTCTTCAGGTGCTTGTCAAAGAACGCTTCGGCGCGTCTCCAGGCGTCGCGCAGGACGAAGTCCCTGCGGAAGAAGTGGATCTCGCCGGGATAGATAACCGTTTCGAAGTCCTTGCCCAGCTTGATCAGCCTGTCGATGACGATGAGCGAATCATGAAAGGCGACGTTCCGGTCGTCCGTGCCGTGCATGATCATCAAAGGGCGCTCCAGCTTGTCCATGTGCCGGACTGGGGCGGACACATCGTAGCCTTCGGGGTTTTCAATCGGGGTGCCCAGTCGCGGGATGGTAAAACCGCTGAGCCTCATCCCCCCTCCCCGGTTGGTCCAATCCACGACACCGGCGACATTGATGCCGGCACGCCAGAGTGTCGGGTCCACCCAGAGCGCCTGAAGTGTCAGGAAGCCGCCATAGCTGAGACCCCAGATTCCAATGCGGTCCGGATCGACGTAATCGAGGGTCTTGAGATAGTCCGCGCCGGAGGCGACATCCGCCGTGTCGGTCACACCGATACTCAGATGATGGCCGGTGGCCCAGTCGCGGCTGTATCCGGAACTGCCACGATAATCCGGCGTCAGGATGACGTAGCCTTGCTGTGCCAGGTACTGGTGCGCCGAGTAGTACATACGGTAGCTGCCCGGGTGCCAACCCAGGTAGTTCTGGTCCGACCCGGACCCGTGAGCCCAGACGATGGCGGGATGTTTGCGAGTCCGATCCAGATTTTCATGCACCACCAGGGTCGCCGGGACCATCTGGCCGTCATGACGGCTGGGAAACTCCACGGCGACCGGAGCAGTGAGATCCGCTTTGTCGAGACCATCCGGCATCGAATCGCTCAGGCGAACCGATCGGCCTCCTGATCCCACCGGCACGCTGTAGAAATCGAGCGAGTTCCGAACGTCGGTTCGGTAATACAGCAGGTCGTTTCCGTCCGGTGAAAACATGGGATCGTAGCTGTTGCCGTGCGAGGTGACCACGGGCATGCTGTCGCCACTGGCGACATCGATGACGCTGATGAACCGCTCCATCTGGTTTCCGGCGACGCCGTGATAGTAAGCAATCCGTTTGCTGTCCGGCGCCCAGTCCCCGATGGCGGCCAGGTAATCACCGGAACTCAGTTGCCTGGCCTGGGCTTCGGACGTGGCGTTGACGGGCATCACGTAAACGTGGATCCAGCCGGTTCGATCGCTGACGAAGGCCACCGATTCCCCGTCCGGAGAGACCAGCAGCTTAGAGTTCCTGCGGGTTGGAGAGAACCATCGTTCGTCATGATCTCGCCAGATCGTGCGCGGGATGCCTCCCACCGACGTCACTTTGATTTCGCGGGTCTTTCCATCGGGTGAAACCTCCTGGTAGAGGAGCGTTCCTTCGGCAGTGAACTGTGCGCTGCTCGTAGCTCCGATCGCCGGAATCCAGGCGACATCGCCTCCTTGGGCCGCAACGATTCCCAGTTTGCGCTCGGCCGGCGCGTTGACGTAAGAACGGATCAGTTCCCCGTTGAACGGCAACGGGTACTGTTCCACCGAGCCGCGCGAAGCGGAGAAGGCGAGCCATCGGCCGTCCGGTGACAACACTGGAGCCGAAGCCGTGAATCCTCCCGCTAGAAATGTGAGCTGACGTTGGGTTTTTGCCGCGACGGATCCGAGCCAGAGCTGACCTCTTCGGATAAAGCCGATCTGCTTCCTGTCATTCGAAAGCGTGAAGTTTGCCGCGTCGGCCAGGTCGGCAACCGGTACCGGATCGGGTGACGTTGGGGACACGCTTCGCAGACGGCCATTCTTCGAAAACCAGATTTCGTTTGAGGATACCCAGGCAAGGCTACCGATGTCGGACACGAGCGTGTGCGGATTCGGAGGATAGTCCGTCAACCGGACCGGTTCTTCCCCCGGTTTGACGACGAACAGGTCCTGCGTTCCCGCGGCGTCCCACAGGAAAGCGACCATCTCTCCATCGGGCGACCAGGCCGGGCTGGATGGAAACTTGATTTCCGCGATGCGATCGATCGTAATACTCCCGCGCGATGTTTGAGCCGAAGCAACCGCGGCGAAACAAGACACGATGAGGAAACAAGCACAATGTCGTTTGAGATTCATGTGATCATCCTCCCGGTGGCATCTGGGGGTGAAACCTTGCGTCCGTGACAACGGTTCCGTAAGCGATCGTAATGCTCCCCGCTCTCTCGTTTACGTGCCGATGGAAAACCCAAAACACCCCGGCAAAGTAGCAATGAACCGTCCTCGAACTTCGTTCGCTTCCCGCAGGGTCGGCTTGTCAGGGATGTCGCATTATAGGTTCCCTGACTGCAACCGGTCAATCAAACCCGCACGCTGAATTTCGAGCTACAAGAAACGATTTACCGACCGGCCAGAGCCTTCGAATGAGAGGCCAAGAAATGGGTATATTGCAGGATTGTTAAAGCTTTAACCTGCGACGCATTGTTCTGGACGGGAAGGCTTGTCGCCGGCTTCATGTCTGGATTAAATGCCTGTAAATCAGATAGTTGAAAGAGCGGTATGGAACGTATGCCTATTGCATTAAAAAAGTTGACAAGCCGGATGCCATATGGCCAAAATACGCGCAGCTATATCGACTCAAACGTTTTCCAATTCCAGCTTCGGCGCCGACCTGTAGCATCACTTCCAACGCCGAAGGGTAGTTCCCGAAGCTGGGACCCCGAAATATGACGTTCGGGCAATGAATGTTGGTTCGACTGATGACAGGAGAGGCATCAGTTCGAGCCATGATGGAGGGTCTATGAAGTTTTCTAACGGAAGACTATCGCTCATTGCCGCCTCTATTCTGGTGCTTGCTCTGGCCGCGCCGGCTTTTCCACAAGCCTTGACCGGGGGCATCAATGGAACGTCCATGGACGCTTCCGGCGCTTTGATCCCGGGAGTGGAGGTGACAGTCAGCAGTTCGGCCATGATCGAAGGCACACGAATGGCGATCACCAACGAATCGGGAGCCTATCGGTTTCCGCTGCTGCCCCCAGGTACCTACACCGTCACGTTCGTTCTTCCGGGTTTCGCTACCCTGAATATCGAAGAAGTCGTCGTGCCGGTCGGAACCACAATGACGATTAACGGGACGCTTGAAGTGGCGACGGTTGCGGAAACCATCACCGTTGTCAGCGAGACACCGACGATCGACCTGCAGGATGCTGCAAAGTCCATCAACTGGGGCAAGCAGGGTCTGGAGGATCTTCCCTACGGCCGCGCCATACGCGGTCTGACGGCGATGATCCCGGGAATGGTCAATCGACAGTATGACGTCGGTGGAAATACGAAGGGAGGTCCGGCCGGAGTCGGTTCCCGCTCGTATGGGCGAAGAGATGGCGACGTCGTGATGTACGACGGCATGGTGTGGGATCAGACCTTTGGCGACTACGCCGCGTTCGAGGAAGTCCAGATCACGTCCGCGGCAAAAGGCGCCGAAGCGATGAATCCCGGTTCGACGCTGAGCTTCGTGATCAAGTCGGGCAGCAACGATTTTCACGGGACCGCCTACATGGACTGGGAGGACGACAGTTTCCAGAGCGACAACATCGGCGAGGACCTGTTGGCCCAGGGCTTCCAGCCGTCGAGCAACAAGTTCACGCGCTTCAACGAGTTCAACTTCGACATCGGCGGTCCAATCGTACGCGACAAATTCTGGTTCTACGCCTCGTGGGGTGACATGTACTCGGGACTGCTGATTCCCGGTTTCATTTCGCAGGCGACAGGCGAACCGCAGACTTTCTTCACCAGCCTGAAGACTTTGACTGCAAAGTTTACCTACCAACTGACCGACAGCATGAAGCTGGAAAGCCACGGATCATTTGGCCGGAAGTGGCAGCCCTACCGCAATGCCGGTTCGGCTGTTCCGGCCGAAGCCACGCACGATCAGCTCTCCTACACGGGTACCGGTCCGACCCTGAAATTGACCAACATCATCAGCCCGACGATGTCTCTGGACGTGGCGCTGAGCCGGGGCGGCTACTACTGGCCGAGCCGATCGCACACGACCGACATCCGGCAGTTCGACCGTGCGACCGGGGAGACACGTGGCTCCTGGAACGTGCGTTACCTGCGTCCGATTCGCTGGCAGTATGACGCCAACTTCAGCTGGTTCGGCGAAATCGGCGGGCGCAACAACGAGATCAAGACCGGTACGCTGAACTGGTGGAGCAAGGCCTATCGCCTGAATTTCGGATTCCCGAACCAACAGGAGTACCACTACCGCAGCCAGCCGGGCGACGCGACTTTCTTCGAGCGGCCGAATCGGGTCCGGGTGTACGACTATCCGAACAACGAGGAAAGTGTCCAGAACTACAAGTCGTGGTACATCAATGACAAGCTCACGGTGAACAACCACCTGACGCTGAACTTCGGAATTCGGTGGGACCATTATTCGTCTTACCTGCCGGAGCAGGGCAACCCGGGAGACGGCCCGTTCGCCACCAAGAACCTCTTTCCGGAAAAACGGGATTTACCGGTGTACAACTCCGTCGTGCCGCGATTTTCGATGGTCTACGACGTGACCGGTGAAGGCAAGGTGGCGCTGAAGGCCAGCTACGGCCGGTACGCCGGAGGCGGTTCCGGAAGCCGAACCACTCCCGCTCCCAATGCCACTCACGTGAACCCGGCCGGGAGGACGAGATGGCAGTACGCTTGGGACGGCAGCATTCCCTACGTTCCGAACCCGGCGGATCTGCAGTCGGTCTCAGGAGGCGGCGGCGGAATCCAGCGGATCGATCCGAACGTGGATCTTCCCATTATGGAGGAGTACACGGCGGGAATCGAGCTGGGTTTCAACCGCGATATGACGTTGCGGTTCAATATCGTCCGAAAACAGGACTTCGGCGGGTGGCAGGTCAAGGATCTGGCCCGGCCTTACGAAGCCTATACGGACGTTCGGTACGCGGTGGACCCCGGCCGGGATAATATCGAGGGGACTGCCGATGACGGACAGATGCAGGCGTGGTCGGTTCCGAGGAGCTGGCCGACCTTCGCCGATGTCAACGAACTCTTTGCCGTGGTTGGCGATGATGAGGCCAAAGACCTGTACACGTCTTATGAGATGACGTTCAACAAGCGGCACGCGGACGGCTGGTCGATACTGGCCAGCTACCAGTCGGACTTTGCCAAGATCCGTTGTTCGGACCGCCGTAGTCGCGGCTGTGGTCTCATCCCGCAAAACCCGAACGACCTGCTCTACACCTTCAACCTTCCGCAGTGGTATAACTCGGTGAAGGTCAGCGGGCAGTACGACCTGCCCTACGGCGTGATGTTCTCCACTACTTTCCGATCGCAGGGCGGCGATTACTATGGCCGGGAAGCGCTGATGCAGAATGCGCTGGGCTCCACGGTCGTCATTCCGGTCGAAGAGCAAGCCGGCCGCCTCGGCCGGGTGAACCTGTGGGACAACCGTGTCTCGAAGACGTTCCAGATCAACGATCGTCACTCGATCGAAGCGATGATCGACTTTTTCAACACCCTCAATATCAGTACCGTCCTTGCGGTCGAGACGCGGAACGGTCCGAGATTCGGTCTTGTGAGGTCTGCCGGTACGGGTGCGACTTCGGCGAGTCCGATCATTCCCGGGCGGATCTTCCGATTGGCGGCGCGTTGGAGGTTCTGAGACAGCGACAGTGCGGGTGAAAACCCGCGTTTGTGGGGCGGCCGTTCGGGCCGCCCCTTTTTCGGTATAGGAGGGCTGCACCGTGAAACGAGTTCTGTTTTCTTTCGTTTTGATGGTCTGTTTGACAGTAACGGCATTTTCTCAGGGAATGCAGCTTGACGACTGGTACCGCCTGGACCGTCTCTCCGACGTCCAGTTCGCTCCCGATGGTCAAACGATCGCCTTCGTGGTCACACGTGCGGACAGGGACGAGCAGCGCAACATGTCACATGTATGGTTGGTGGCTGCCGACGGGAAGAGCGAACCCTATCCGTTCACCACCGGGTCCCGGAGCGAGACGCGTCCGCGATGGTCGCCCGATGGGAAGCAACTGGCGTTCGTTACGAGCCGGGCCGAGAACGAGAGCTCCCAGATTTACGTGATGCCTGCCGCAGGGGGTGAGGCCAGTGTGGTCACGAACTTCGAAAACGGCGTGGGGGATTTTGTCTGGTCGCCAGACGGTAGTCGGTTCGCGGTTGTCTCCCGGACAGGCGGTGAGCAGGATCCCGACGATCCACTGGCGGGCGTCGTCGTGATTTCGACCGCACGCTACGACCAGGATCGGCGGGGCTTTCTCGGAGATCAGCGCTCGCACGTGTTCGTTGTTGAGCGAACGACCGGAGCGTCGACACAGATCACCGACGGTGAAGACGACGATACCGCGCCGGCCTGGTCTCCGGATGGAGAATGGATCGCGTTCGTTTCCGATCGCACGGGCCGGGCCTTCGAGGGCAGCCGCAACACCGACGTGTTTATCATTCCCTCAGCCGGTGGAGAACCGCGTCGGGTTTCATCTCACGAAGGAGCGGACGGTAACCCCGCCTTTTCGCCTGATGGAAGATCGATCGCCTTCACCGGCGCGTTAACGCGCACGGGTCAGAGTGATATCTGGATGACGCCGATCGAGGGTGGCACGGCCGTCAATCTGACCGAGTCTTTCGATGAACGGATCGGAGGGTTCGTGTGGGTGGACAAGGGCATTTTCTTCACCGCCCGCATGAAGGGTGCGACGCCGCTCTTCAAGCTCGACCCGGCGGCACGGGTCGTCGAAGTGGCCGACGGGGAACAGAGACAGATCAACTCGTTCAGCTTTTCCGATGCCGGCGATTGGGTGGACATACAGGGAGGTTTCGGGCATCCCGGGGACATGTACATTACCCAGGAGAACGAGCGCCGTCGATTCCGGCGGATCACGGACTTCAACCGGGAGTTGATCCGGACCCGCACCATGGTCCATGCCGAAGAGTTCTGGTTTAAAGCCGACGATGGTTGGGACATCCAGGGTTGGTTCGTCAAGCCACTCGGATTCGAAGAAGGGAGGGAATACCCTCTCATTCTGCGAATCCATGGTGGACCCGCGGGAATGTACGGCATCGAGTTCGATCATGAAGTCCAGGTCATGACGGCTCGCGGGTACGCCATGGTCTACGTCAACCCGCGCGGAAGCTCCGGCTACGGGCAAACCTTCGTTCGAGGGAACGATCAGGACTGGGGCGGCAGGGATTATGGCGACATCATGAAAGGCCTCGACACCGCCCTTGGGGCGCATGATTGGATCGACACCGACCGCATGGCCATCTACGGCTGTAGTTACGGCGGCTTCATGACGAGTTTGACGATCACCCGGACGGACCGGTTCGCGGCCGCTGCACCCGAGTGCATCATCTCGAACTGGATCAGCTTCTGGGGAACCTACGACACCGCCTACAATCACGAAGTGGCGTGGGGCGGCTCACCGTGGGAAGTCCACGATCTCATGTGGGACCGTTCACCGCTGAAACACGCCCGGAACGTGACGACACCAGCTCTGTTCATCCAGGGCGAGGCGGACGAGCGTACCCCCGCCGATCAGGTGGAGCAGATGTTCCGGGCCCTCAAGCGCCACGACGTGGAGACCCAACTGGTGCGATACCCCGGCGAAAACCACGGTCATTTCCAGAACGGAAAGCCGGCCCACTACATCGACCGCATCGATCGAATCCTGGCGTGGTTTGACAAGTACACCAACACAAACCCACCGTCGGAGGATAACTAATCACTTTATGCTTACGCCACATTCACTGGCGTTTGAACGACAACTCGACCGACTATCTGTCGGCGCACAGCAAAGTCCGCCGATCGGGGGTGCCCCATGTTTCGAATCACAGTTTCGATGCTCGCGTGTGTCTTTGCCTTCCAGCCCATTGCATTTGGACAGGATTTCGATCCGGATTACACCGGGACTTACTCCATCGTCGCGCGCGATCCCGACACCGGGGAGTTGGGGATGGGGGTTCAAAGCAGAGCCTTTGCCGTCGGCAACAGGACTTGGACTGCCCGGGGTGGTCTGGCGGTCTTCGCGCACCAGGCGTCCTCGAATCCCTACTACGGGCAGGTCGGCCTGGAACTCCTGGCAGCGGGGCTGTCACCAGAGGAAGCCCTGGACAGATTAGTAAAGAGCGACGACATGAGTGCCCGTCGCCAGGTTGCGGTCATCGACATCCAGGGTCGGACCGCCGCGCATACCGGATCCGGTGCCAGCGACTGGAAAGGTCACAAGTGTGGTGAAAACTATTGTGCGCAAGGCAACACGTTGGCCGGACCCGAAGTCGTCGAAGGTCTGGCCAGGACGTTCGAGGCAACCAAAGGACAGCCTCTTGCCGAGCGCCTGCTCGCCGCGCTGGACGCGGCACAGGCAGCAGGCGGAGATGTCCGCGGCGTACAGGGAGCGTCATTGGTGATCGTCAGGCCACTCGGCGGCGCCGGACAGTACTCCGACAAGGTCATCGACGTCCGGGTAGACGACCATCCGGCGCCACTGGTCGAACTGCGGCGACTTCTGAAGATCGCGCGATCCCGCGACCAGTTGAGGCGTGCCAACACCACGTTCAATGACGGCGATCGGCAGAAGGGACTTCAAATGGTGTTGGAGTTGCGAGACGAACTGCCGATGAAAGACAACATCTGGGTCGCCCTCGCCAGCATGTATCTCCAACTGGACCGCAAGTCCGATGCGTTGGAAGCTATCCGTAAGGCAGTCGAGCTGAACCCGGCAAATAAACGACGGCTTCCGCGAAACAGCAATTTCGAATCGATAAGAACCGATCCGGATTTCCTGAGCATCGTCGGTTCGTGATCGAGGGAGTAAGGTCATGACATCTCCACTTGATTTGTACTCGTTTAGAAGCGCCACGGCGGGTCGGCTGTTGCTGTCGGGCCTCATGATCGTCGCGGTAACGATGTCGGCCAGCGGCGTGGCCGATGCCCAGACCCGCGAAGCGCGCTTTAGCGTGGGGCAGGTGCTCAGCCCTGCCTTTCCCTACAACCTCGTTTCCGCGGGTTCCGCGGACCGTATCGCCTGGATTGAAAACGAGCGTGGCATGCGGAACGTGTACACGGCCGCGGCACCGGACTTCACACCGGTACGACTCACCGATACGAAGGAGGATGACGGCATCGACCTGCGACCGATGCAGATCTCCGATGACGGTTCTATCGTTGTCTTCATCCGCGGGCACGCACCCGGCGTCGGCCGCAGGCCGATTGCACCGGATTGGATCGCAAACCCGGCGAGCGATCCGGACGGTGGAAGGAACGAAGTGTGGGCCGCCACGACGAGTGGGGACCGGGAGCCGTGGCGAGTCGTCGACGCGCGCAACTTCGCACTCTCTCCTGATGGGCGGTGGGTCCTCTACGTGGAGGACGGCCAGATTCACCGTGCTCCCGTTGACCCCGGCGTGCCGGGCCGAGGGCCGGATGCCGGCGCCCCGCTTCTGTTCCGTGACTTCGGCGTGAACGGCAACCCGGTCTGGTCGCCCGACGGGCAGAAGATCGCCTTCGTCAGCGTTCGCATCGACCACGCCTTTATCGGGATCTACGATACCCGGAGCCGGCGCATCCGCTACATGGCGCCGGGCGTCGACAACGATTCCAACCCGGTGTGGTCACCCGACGGAAGCCGCATCGCCTTCCTGCGCCGGCCTGGGCTACCGTTCGGCTCCTGGGCCAAACATCCGGGGCCGGAAGGGACAGAAGCGCTTCCGGCCGGGTTCCTCGAGGCGAAGTTCTCGGGCGGCTACACCGAGGCCATATGGGTCGCCGACGTCGAGAGCGGTGCCGGACACGAGATGTGGCACAACCCTCCCGGTGGCTACACCCTTTATAACGATCGCTTCTACTGGGCAGGCGAAAACGTCATTTTTGTCGCCGAGCCGGACGGTTGGCGTCACTACTATTCCGTACCGGTCTCGGATTCACCCTCGGAACCCGTCCTGCTGACCCCGGGCGACGGCATCGTCGAACATGTGGCGTTTTCCATGGATGGCCGCTGGCTCTACTACGCCTCGAACATCGACGACCTCAACCGGCGCAATCTGTGGCGCGTTCGGGTGACCGGCGGCCGCTCCGAGCAACTCACTCGTGCACCCGGCCTGGAAACGTTTCCCGTGGTCCTCTCCTCCGGAGGACAAGTCGCCGTGATGCATGCCGGACCGCGACGTCCGTTGTCGGTGGCCCTCGTATCTGCCGAAGGCGGCGCACCACGCATCATCGGACCCGAACTCCCATCCGAGTTCCCCATGGACCAGCACGTCGAGCCGAAAGCCGTTGTCATCACGGCCGCCGACGGAGTGCGCTCTCATGCCCAGGTGTTCCTGCCACCCGACCTCGAACCCGGCGAGCGTCGCCCAGCCCTCCTCTTCATACACGGCGGGTCACGCCAGCAGACACTGCTCGGGTACCATTACCAGGCGCCGCACGGCTTCTACCACCTGGCTTATGCGATGAGCCAGTACTTCGCCAACAAGGGCTACATCGCGATGTCGGTGAACTATCGAAGCGGCATCGGCTACGGACGCGAATTCCGCGAGGTGTCCGAGCGAGGTGCCGGCGGCAACTCCGAGTACGGGGATATCCTGGCCGCGGGACTCTGGCTGAAAGATCGGCCTGACGTGGATCCTGAGCAACTGGGGGTATGGGGCCTGTCCTACGGAGGCATCCTGACCGCCCAGGGACTCTCCCGGAACTCCGACGTCTTCAAGGCCGGAGCCGACATCGGCGGGCTGCACCTCTGGGGCGATTCGATCGACCCGGAAAGCGTGTCGTATCGAGCGTCATCCGTATCGGAGATCGAAATCTGGCGTTCGCCGGTGATCCTGTTTCACGGCGATGACGATCGGAACGTAAACTTCAACCAGACCGTCGGGCTGGTCCAACTGCTTCGCGCCCACGATGTTCCGTACGAGTTGATCGTCTATCCCAACGACACGCACTATTTTCAGGTGTTCGAACGCTGGGTCCGGACGTTCAAGGCAATGGACGATTTCTTCGACCGAAAGCTGCTCCGCAACTAGATCGACTACGAACCCACCAGGCGTTGGAATTCCACCATGTCTTCGAGCGCCTGGAAGGAAGGGCTCTCCGCCGCATCCACCTTCAGGCGTGGCGTAATCCGAATGGACTCGGCGAGCGACATCAGGGCGTTCAGCAGTTCGCCGCTGTCGGCATAGAGCTCTGCCAGCCGAAAGTGCAACTGCTCGCTGCGTGGACGCATCTGGACGGCCTTCTTCGCTTCCTCGAGAGCTTCAGCTAATTTGCCTTCCTCGACTAACTGATTGGCGCGGGCGGAATGGCGGCGGCTTAGCCGGACGTTCATGACGCGCCTCAGTTCCTTGAATGGATCCTCCGCATCGTCCACCCGGATGTCCATGTACCGATCCGTCGTCCTGCCCGGCTGGGTGATCGGCGTCACGACCAGAATGCCCGCGGCCTGCATGCCCCTGGTGTCGCCGCCGGCGGCCTGTCCTGCCTCGAGCGCATCCATCAGACGCTCGGACATCTCTTCGCCCCGGCTGTTGGTGTAGGCTCGGGCCATGGCGCGGACCACTTCCTCGCTCGCCAGGGTGTTGCCCTGCGCCGAAAAGTTCTCCCCGTCACTATGACCGGCCCAGCCGCCATAGTGGACCCTGTCGTTCGGATCGTGATTACGGTCGATCACGTGTCTTCCCGTGTAGACAGCCGATCGACCCTGCGAATCGATGACCGCCACCTGACGCCGGTCCCGATCGGGATCTTCATCCGTGATTCGCTTGATGACCTCTTCGGGACTGAGCCCCTGCTCCAGCAAGGCGATCGCCTTGGGTCCATAGGTCCGGTTCGCGGCGGCTTGCGTTGCAACC
Source organism: Terriglobia bacterium (assembly GCA_965247425.1). Lineage (GTDB taxonomy): Bacteria > Acidobacteriota > Terriglobia > 20CM-2-55-15 > 20CM-2-55-15 > CAZOZZ01. Next base: position 4,304,930 of record OZ252023.1, on the reverse strand, counting down.
GCGCCGACACCGGCCTTCGCATAAGGAACGATCGCCCCCGCAGCAAAGGCGCGCGACTGCACTCCGACGCCGAGTTCGTTCGTTGCCGGGTCGAAGGCAATGATCGAAAACGTGGAAACCCACTCCTCACTCGAAAGCGCAACCCGTCCCACATCCACTTTCTGAGCAAATGCTGGAACCGCAACGAGGAGAAGCAACAGCAGACACGAAGTAATTTGCCTCATGGTGCCTCCGAAGAAAATGAACCGCTATTTGAAAATTTGTCGAATCTTATCAAGAAAGCGGACAGAATCGGAGGCATTTCGAGGGCCCCGATAGCGGCCAGTTTGTGAAGGTATTCCTTCACGCGGATGAAATGCGTTTTCCACGGTCCTGTTGATCATCACCGCCACCCTGCCGGTCGAAATGGCCCACGATCGCGACTTCTTCACCGGAACTGGTCCAGTTGCGGCAATTCATGTCCACGGCCACCGTGCCGTCCATCAACGCGCCGGTCAGGATGTCGTGCGTGTTCGGATCGTCACCTCGCCCGTTTACGACTTCGCCTTTCTCGTTGAGAGCCGTTTCCTTGTTGAGACGGCCCTCAGCACGGTGCAGGTCGGCGACGCCACGTGCAACCAGGACCCCCTTCGAGTTGAACCACGGTCCGCTGCCTATACGGTCGCCCGCATTGACGATCGGGTCTCCCTCGAAACTCGTACTGAGATACGCCCGCCAGGTCTTGTGCCCCGCGTCGACGGCCCCAGCCAGTGCCTGACAGTGACGATCAGCCCCGGAAAGCCCGCCGAGGTTGCCCCCGTTACCGGGCCCGATGCTGGTGATGAAGAAGCTGAAATTGGCGATCCGATGCATCGGCGGCGGTGGCGGCGGGTCTGGCGGCCGCTCGACAAGACGGTTTTCGACAATAGCCGGTAAGTCGACCAGATATTTATTGCCATCCTTTTCGAACACGATGCCCTCGTCGGCCGTGCCGGAAAAGTACATCGTGCCCCCCGTCGGCATCTCGGCAGTGGTGAAATCGAACCTATCGGGAAAATCGGACCGCAGAAGGGGAGTGATCGTGAATTCGTTTGTCGCAAACGCACGTCCGAACTCATTTCGCGGTCCGCCCCCCTGGGGGTTCACGTGGCACGTCACACAGCCGTCCCGATCCTGATTCCGTAGCGGGTCTCCCCGGAACAGCTCCAGAAACGGAGGACGGGCGGCTGCCGGTTGGGCGACCATACCGACAAGAAAGATCAACAACAAGGCTCTGGTGATTCGAATCGTGGATCTCCTTACTTGACGAAAATCGCCTCGTGCAGGCGGGCCGATACGGTGAAGTTCGGAACATCGACGACGTTACTGATCCAGAGATCCACGCCGGCGCTGCAAATCGCGTACGCCTGCTTCCGATTGAAACCGCGCTCCGTAACAGCTCGATCATGTGAAGGACCCACAAGCCGGCGTCAGGTTCTCGGCCTCCGTTCTCCCTAGGTACGGGGGGACTGCGGGGCGGGAGTATACCTCCGGTTGCCGGACAGGGCAAAAGATATCCTGTCGAAATCATCCCAAAGGAACGTTTTTGGTTTTCTTCCGGGCTGCGCTCGGATACCATCCGGCGACACCAATGCCCTCTAGAGATGCGATCGAATAACCAAGTTTGCGGGACGGCCGGTTCAGTGACGAAGACGGGTCGTCGAGAGGAGATAGGCATGCAACCCATTGAAAAGGCATTTCGAAACATTCAACCCGGACGAATGACGCGACGACAACTCCTCGGGGGGCTGGCCGTTGCGGCCGCGAGTGCTGCACTGACGCTGGACGCCTTCGCCCTGCCGTCGTTCAAGCCGGCCTGGTTGAATCACTACACGTATACGGCGCCGGACATGCAGCAGACGGTCGACTGGTACATGGAAGTCTTTGCGATGCAGAAGGGCGAGTCGAACGAAAGGGAGACTCACCTCTGGTACGGCGACACCGGTGGCGACACGCTCATGATCGTCCGACAGGCACAAGCCGGCGACGTGGCACCCGGGATCACGAAGTTCGGGTTCACTATCGATAACTGGGACCGGGCCGCGGTGCAGGATGCCCTGATGACGCGAAACCTGAACCCGCAGTCCGACACCGACAAGGGCTTCTGGTTTGGGGACCTGGAAGGAAACGAGATCGGCGTCTTTTCGCGTGACTGGATGGCGCGGCCCTCCGTTGGCGCGCCTGCGACGACGACGTGGAAAGCGCTCAGCGCCAACCATATCGTCCTGAATTCTCCGGACTACAAGTCGCTCGCGAACTGGTACCTCGACGTGTTCGGGTTCAATCAGACGACCGATGCCGGGCGGGATGTCTACCAATGGTTCGGAGACTCGGTCTGGATTCCAACCGCGACGAGCGAAGGTGAAGAGTCGTCTGCCGCGATGGGAACGCTCGACCACGTGGCCTACACCATCGCGGACTACCAAACGCGTCCTGTAGGCGTGGAGTTGAAACGTCGCGGGATGATTTCCGAGGACTCCGACGCGGAAAACGGGACCAGCCTCGGCATCAATTGCGTCGACGTCAACGATTTCAAGACGCAGATTTGCGCCTGGAACCTTGTGACCAATGCAGACCGGGGGAATCGGCTGACCGGGGGCGGTGGCGGAAGACGTGGCCGCGGTCGAGGAGGCTGGGAGTAACCTGGAATTCGTGTCCTGTCTCACCCCACCTGATCCGTGGGACAGGACCTGTGGGTCACCGCCCGAGACCCTTTTCCCGCGGATGGGACCCTCCGTGGGTGGCAGCAGTAATACGTTGACGCGGAACCCGCCCTTAATTATAGTGATCGCAAGTAGTTACTCCGTCTTGAAGTAGCGTTCCGATTGGCCTGTGGGGTGATCCGCTCCGGGTCAGACGAGGAGATGACATGAAGCGCATGTTCACTCTGGGTGGTATGCCCCTGCTCGTAGTCCTGTTGTTGATTGTCGGAGGGAGTACGTCCGGGATGCTGGCCGGGCAAGGCCTGGAAGCTGCGCCGTCGGTGGAATCACAGGAGGCGCTGGTAGATCAGTACTGCGCGTACTGCCACAACGATGCATTGCAGTCGGGCGGATTCTCCTGGGCTGATGTCGATCTCGCGCGTCCGGAGCGAAGCGCGGCCCGAGTGGAAGAAGTTATCCGGAAACTTCGGGTGGGCCTGATGCCGCCGGCGGGCGCCGGAAGGCCCGAGCCTGCCGTCTTGAGGGACTTCGCCGCCGCACTCGAGGCCCGGGTGGATGAGGCTGCCGCCCAAAACCCGTTTACACGGTCTCCAGACCTCCACCGCGTCAATCGAACCGAATACCGCAATTCTATCCGCGACTTGCTGGGCCTGACCGTGGATGTTTCGGCGATGCTGCCGCCCGACGCCCGGACGAATGGGTTCGACAACATGGCGGACGCCCTGACGGTGACCCCGGCGTTGATGAACGCGTATCTCCGCGCAGCTGGCAAGATCAGCCGCCAGGCCGTTGGTGACCCGGAAGCTTCAGCGGCGCAGGTCTATTACAAGGTTCCGAAGACCGTCAACCAGATGCGCCGTGTCGAAGGCGCTCCGTTCGGAACGCGTGGCGGCATATCGGTCGTCCATAATTTTACTGCAGACGGGGACTATTCCTTCAAGCTCGAGCTGTACTACTACTACACGGGCGCACAGATCGGTTCCAAGCTGCCAGCACCGCTCCAGGACCAGCAACTGGAAGTTTCAGTGGATGGCGAAAGGGTTGCGGTCTTCACGATCGATCCGGACGCGAGTGAGACGGACAACGTCCTGATCTCGGAATCGGTACCCATCAAGGCGGGCCAGCGGAGGCTTGCGGCTGCTTTCGTTTCGAAACACGACGGACCGGTCGAGGATCAGTATCAACTGTACGAACACACGCTGCTGGACGTCAGCATCGCCAACCAGTCCGGCATGACCGCTCTTCCGCACCTGCAGACCATTGCCGTCACCGGACCCATGAATCCGACCGGCGTTTCGGAAACCGACAGCCGGCGGAGGATCTTCACTTGCAGGCCGGCGGCTCGGAGTGAGGAAAAAGAGTGCGCGGAGGAGATCATCTCCAGGCTGGCCGGCCAGGCCTTCCGCCGGCCGCCCACTCCGGAGGATCTCGAGGGCTTGATGATCCACTACGAGGACGGATACGTCGACGGAGGCTTCGAATCCGGCGTTCAGGTGGCGCTGCAAGGAATTCTTTCCAAGCCCGAGTTTGTGTTTCGGTTCGAACAGGTGCCGGACGGAGCGACGCCCGGGGCGAACTATCCCATCAGCGAACTCGAACTGGCGTCCCGCCTGTCCTATTTCCTGTGGAGCAGCATCCCCGACGACGAACTCGTGAACATTGCCTCCGAGGGCAGGCTCAGTGATCCGGCAACACTGGAGCGACAAGTAAAGCGGATGCTGGCCGACCCACGCTCGGAAGCGCTGGCGACGAGTTTTGCAGGGCAGTGGCTGGGTCTGCAGGGGATTCGGGATGTCCTGCCCGAACCGGGCCTTTTCCCGAATTACACGCGGAACCTCGGAGAGTCGATGCGGCGGGAAGTGGAACTGCTATTCGACAATATCCTCAGCGAGGACCGTAGTCCCGTGGAGTTGCTGGAGGCGGATTACACGTTCGTCGATGAAGTGCTGGCCAAGCACTACGGCATCCCGAACGTTGTCGGCCCCCGTTTCAGACGTGTGCAGCTTTCCGATCCGAACCGGTTCGGGTTGATCGGAAAGGCGGGCTTGTTGACGATGACGTCGTTGGCCAACAGGACGTCTCCGGTGGTACGCGGCAAGTATGTACTGGAGGTTTTGCTCGGAACGCCTCCGCCGTCGCCGCCTCCGGTCGTGCCGCCGCTGACCGAGGCGGTCGACAACCAGAAGGTTCTGAGGGTTCGTGACCGGATGGAACAACACCGGGCGAGCCCGGCTTGTTCGGGCTGCCACCAGATCATGGACCCGATCGGGCTGGCGCTCGAGAACTTCGATGCGGTCGGCGTCTGGCGGACCAACGACAGCGGTTTTCCTATCGATCCATCGGGAAGGATGTTCGACGGTATGGATCTGGATGGACCGGCCGGAGTTCGGCAGGCATTGCTCGACCGGACCGATTCCTTCCTGCGCGGATTTACCGAAAGTCTCCTGGCCTACGGGCTGGGCCGTGTCACCGACCACCGGGATATGCCCACCGTTCGCGCAATCATGAGTGAGGCCGCCGGCAACGTTAACCGCAGTTCGTCGTTCGTCCTCGGCATTGTGAAGAGCGCGCCGTTCCAGATGTCGAGATTGCCGGAGATAAGCGAGCGAGAAAACTAGTCGTCGAGGACAGAGGAGATTCGAATATGTTCGTCACGAAGAAGCACCTTTCCAGGCGTACGGTTCTCCGTGGGATGGGAGCTGTCGTTGCGCTTCCCTTTCTCGAGGCGATGGTGCCGGCACAGACGGCCATTGCCCAGACTGCCGCGGCGCCGAAGAGCCGCTTCGTCGGCCTGGAAGTCGTCCACGGCAATGCAGGCAGCACGGAAGTCGGCACAGACATGAACCTGTGGATGCCGGTAAAAGAGGGCCGCGACTTCGCATTCACACCGATTCTCGAGCCTCTCGAACGATTTCGGGAATATGTGACCCTGGTCACGATGATGGACTGCCAGCAGGCGGACCCGAAGACCGCTGAAGAAGTCGGCGCAGACCACTTCCGGTCGAGCGCGGTTTTCTTGACGGCTGCGCATCCCAAGCAAACGATGGGTTCCGACGTCAGGAACGGCACCTCGATCGACCAACTCTATGCGCAGCAGTTCGGTCAGGACACGCCGCTGCCTTCGATCCAACTGTGCACGGAGAACTTCGACGCAGCCGGCCTCTGCGCCTTCAACTACAGTTGCGTGTACATGGACACCGTAAGCTGGTCGTCGCCGACAACCCCTCTGCCCATGACCCTGAATCCTCGCATGGCGTTCGAGGACCTGTTCGGCGATGGCGGCTCCAGGGAAGACCGGGCCAACCGGCGGCGCATCGGCCGCAGCATTCTCGACGGCATCATGCACGACGTAACGCGTCTCGGCCAGAATCTCAACGCGCCCGACCGCGCGAGGCTTGCCGACTATCTCGATAATGTGCGTGAGGTCGAAAGGCGGATCGAAGGGATCGAAGCCTATAATCTCGAGAACCCGGACAGGGAACTGCCGGAAGCTCCGATCGGAGTGCCCGACTCCTGGCACGAACACGTGAAGCTGATGACGGATCTGCAAGTGCTGGCTTTTTCTGCCGACGTCACCCGCGTGTCCACGTTCAAATGGGGCCGTGACACGAGCAACCGCGTTTTCCCCGAGAGTGGCAACACCGACCCCTTCCACTCGGCATCGCACCACGGCAACACTCCCAAAGGCGTCAAAAATTTCGCGGAGATCAACCGGTACCACGTGGACTTGCTGGCATACTTCGCGGAACAACTCCGGAACACACCGGACGGCGACGGCAACCTGCTGGATCATTCGTTGATCCTGTACGGAAGCGCCATGGGCGATTCGCAGGTGCATGCCCACAGGAGAACGCCCTTCCTGTTGCTCGGCCACGCCAGCGGGACAGTCCAGGGCAACCTGCATGTGAGGACCAACGAGGAAACTCCGCAGGCCAACGGTCTGTTGTCGGTGTTGCACAAGCTGGGGATTGAACAGAAGTACATCGGCGACAGCACTGGAACGGTCGCCATTTGACACCCGTGTGGTGAGTAGGACTTCAACTCGAAGGAAGGACCAATGATGCTGGGTCGAATAGGTCAGAGCTTGATTGGTGTTCTGTGGATGACGATGCTGGTTTCGGCGGCTACCCAGGACGCTCGGCTGTCCAGGGCGGCGATGGACGGCGACATGCCTGGGGTGGAGAGACTCCTCGGCGAAAACGCCGACGTGAATGGAGCCCAGGGCGACGGCACGACGGCATTGCACTGGGCGGCGTACACGGATGATCGAGTGATGGTGCGACTGCTCATCCAGGCTGGAGCGGACCTCAACTCGGAAACGCGTCTGGGAGCCCTGACTCCGCTGTTTATCGCCGCCAAGCGCGGCAACGCGGCGATCCTCAGGCTCATGCTGGAAGCGGGGGCGGATGCAAACTCGTCGAACGCTCAGCGAACCACACCGCTCATGCTGGCCGCTGCATCGGGCATTACGGCCGCGGTCCAGGTTTTGGTGGACCACAGCGCCGACGTGAACGCCACCGAATCCGCGTACGGTCAGACGGCGGCGATGTTTGCGGCCGCGTTGAATCGATCCGACGTCATTCGATTGTTGGCCGCTAACGGCGCAAACCTGGATATCACCTCCCAGGTCCATGCGCTTCACGGTGGCGGAGGCCGTCCGGGGCGTGGAGGCCCCACCCAGATGGGCGGCAACACCGCCCTCCATCTGGCTGCCCGGGAAGGCCAGATGGCCGCGGTTCGGGCGCTTGTTGAGGTCGGGGCGAACGTCAACCAGGCGAGTGCGCTCGACGAAATGACCGCCATGGCGACGGCCATCATGAACAGCCACTTCGACATCGGCAAGTTCCTGCTCAACGCCGGCGCCGATCCCAGCCTTGCCAGCGACTGGGGGGTTGGCGCCGTTGTACGCCACGATTGATGCCGCGTACGCGCAACGCACGTGGTATCCCCCTCTGAGCACAGACCAGGAGCAGATCAACCATGTCGATCTGATGAAGCAACTCATCGCCCGTGGAGCGGAAGTCAACACCAGGATCAGCAAGGCCCTGTGGTTCCGCAGATCCGGGGGGGGGGCGACGGCAGCAATAGGGAGTAGGGAAGGAAGCTATATCCCGCATCGAATACGGGCATCGGCATCACGGTCGTGTCGCTCCCGGATCACCTCGTTGGCCACGTACACCAATACAAGCCCACCCTCGGAAAACTAAAGGGGGACAGAGAAACTATTTCCCCAAGAATCAGATAACAAACAGTTTGCGGAGTTCTATTTCGGGGACGGAGGCATAATTATCGCAAGTCTCAGGTGATAAGTGGTTTGGCCTGTTGTGCCTCCGTCCCCGAATTAGCAGGCCTTCGTTAACCGGGGGGTTTAAAGTAGAGGACCATGCCAGCGCCGCTGGCCACCAGGACGAAGCCGAAGTAGAGGAGAGGATTCGGCGCGGTCTCGGGTGGATGGAGCCACATCGAGACAACCACGTTTACCAGGGGGGCTCCGCCGAAGACGACGGGCATGACATAGGTTGGGAGACCGCCGGCCCTGAAGGCATAGATGATGCACACGGCGCCCAGTGCGCCCAGACCACCCGCGATGGTTGCGATCGTCGCACCCTGTCTGGTAAACCCGCTCAACTCTCCCGAAGCGGAAAGCGACCCTAACGGGACCAGTATCGCGATCAAGAAGTAAGCCACGCCGACGCATAGCAGCGCGCGTAATGGGTTGCCCAGCGCCACCTGGCCCTGGTGCAAGGTCGGTCCGTACATCCCCCAAGAAAGTACCGCTCCCAGAGCGAAGAGTAGCCAGAGCATTGATTTTCTCCGATTGGTCTGTTGTTCCATCCTAGTTCACCGTCCACAGCGTCAGCGTCGAGACATCCTTGACGAACACCCGATTTCCGGATACGACCGGCTCCGCCCACGTCGCACTGTCTGCAACCGTATAGCGTTGGATCGGCTCCAAGCCGTTTCGACTGGGCCGGGCCACGATCAACTCGGCATCATCCTCGAGCAGGAGCAGCACGTCCCCCGCTTTGACTATCGCGGCGTTCGTACCCTGTCTTCCCTCGCTCGTCCACAAGGTCTCCCCGCTTCCGGCATCGATGGCGAAATACTGGCCGCTGTTCCGGTTCGACAAACCGAAAAAGGCATCGCCGGCGATCACACCGTTCGTCATATAAAGAGACACTTCCCGGTTTTCCCAGATGTTTTCGGTTATCCAGCCACCACCCTGCCTCGCCACGCGAAACGACTCGACACCGTTTCCCAGTCCCGACACAAGCAGGTTTCCTCGATAAATGAGCGGTGTGATGGTGTTTTGCGTCGACCGTGTCGTGTAGGGTCGACGCCAGAGCAGTTCGCCGGAAGCGGCGGACACACCGATCAGGTTTTCCTGCGTGAACGTAATCACCTGCCGCATCCCGTCGAATTCGGCAACGATCGGTGAGCCGTAAGCCGGGCCATCGCCATCCCAACTCCACTGGACTCGTCCAGTGGTCCGATCGAATGCCTTTAATGCCCCGTCGTCGTGGTTCCCGACGTGAACGATTACCAGACTGCCGTCGACGAGTGGAGACATAGACGTCCCGTACAGAGGCCCCGGCGCGGAAGCTTCCGTTTGCCACAATTGCTTGCCGTCCGAAGCATCGAAGGCGCTGACAATACCGCTCATACCGAGAGTGTACAGTCCGCCGTCGTCAAACGTCGGAGTCGCCTTGGGGCCGGGGCCGTGGTTTCTGGCTGCCGGATTCATTCTGAAAGGCGCGGGATATTCGGTTTGCCACCTCACCTCGCCCGTCGCGGCATCGAGTGATCGGAGGACCTCGTTTTCTCCCTCGCGGGTGTACATGTAGATTCGATTGCCGACGATGATCGGTGTGGCATAGCCGGTCCCTACATCGACCTTCCACACACGATTCAGGCTCTCTGGCCAGGACGCGGGCTCGGTGAAAGAGGCCACTACACCATCACGGTTCGGGCCACGCCACTGCGGCCAGTCCTGAGCCCAGGTCTGTTCGGATACGATCAAAGTGAAGACGAAGGCCACGGCGATCGAGACGATACTTTGATTCACTTTCATGCTGTCGTGTCCGTGCTTCAGTCCGGCAATTTTTGACCGGGATCGGGTAAGAAGAACGAAGCCACGCAACTGATCGCATACACCACGAAACCGACCGCGGCCGCGGCGTAGGCAAGCTGCGAAAACGATGTGCCGCCCGGCATCGAGCCTGCCAGGCCCAACGTGACGACCGCCGCGAACGTTCCGATCATCCGGCCGCCCACATTGGCTGCAAAGCTCTGACCGGTTCCGCGCAGGTGCGTGGGGTAGGCAAGTGGAAGGTAATTACCCCAGAAGCTCATCTGGCCTACCGTCAGGACGCCCACGATGAAAATGCCGACTTTGAGCAGTTCAATGTTGTTGGTGGCCGGAAACAGGAACACAAGCGGCGTGATGATGACTCCCGGAATCAGGAAAACCCGGATCAGACGTCGCCGGCTGAGGATGCGGACTGCCAGGATCGCCAGCAGGACCCGTCCCAGCATGCCTCCGAATTCCTGAAAGCTCTGAACACCGGCAACCGCCTGTTGTTGCTGCTGCACGGGAAGATCGACCACACTGGGGAGCCCCGGTATCATCTGAGGAAGCTGCTGGATCGCGCCGAAGGCCGCGGCGTACGTGCATGCCATCATGATCGTCGTGACGATCGTCGTCCGACGGCAGGCGGGCTGGAAGATCTCGGCGATGCTCGGCCGGTCGAGCGTCCCCTGCGCACGTTTCTCCTTCCAGATGGGCGATTCGGGCAGGAACGGTCGAATCAGGATGAGCGGGATTGCGGGGATCAGGCCCGAAAGCAAGGTGTATCGCCACGCCTCGTGCCCGCCGTATATCGAAGGAAAAGCGTCGCCGTAAGTCACCGCCACGTAGTATGCGCCCGCGACCATGAGTCCACCTATCGAGGAGAACGCTTGTGTATAACCCAGCACGGACTGGCGTCTCTTCGGATCGGGAAACAGTTCCGCGAGCCAGGCGATTCCGGCCACGAACTCCACGGAGACGCCGATGAAGGTCGTGCAGCGCAGCACGAGCAACATCATGGCGGACGTTGCGAAGCCGGCCGCAAAAGCGGAGAAGCCGTAGAGCAGGATGCTCCACAGGAGTACACGCAGGCGGCCGAAGCGATCAGTGAGATAGCCGCCCAGCAGGCCGAAGATGCCGCCGCAGACAGCTGGGACGTAGAACAACAGTTGGACCCACCCTCGGAATTCCGGAGAGCCCGGCGCCGCGTTCTCCAGCGCCAGCAGGGCGGGTCGTACGATCAGCGGCAGCATCAAGAGTTCGTAGATGTCGAAGGCAAACCCCATCGCGGCGATGCCGCAGATGAGCCACTGCTTTCCCGTTAGCCGCACGGCGGCTGAAGACTCGGCCATATGTCCTCCGCGAACAGTATCGCCGGACTCTAACACAGCCAAGCCCGGGCAACCACAAGCGCTCTATTTTTTTCGAAGCTGCCGGTTTCGCTTTGCTACACTGCTACGACTGCAAACTGATGAGAAAACGCCTCCTTTATGCGCTGCTATTGCTGATGGCGGTTCTGCATCAGGACTTCTGGTTCTGGAGCGACCGCACCCTGGTCGCCGGTGTCCTGCCGGTGGGTCTTGCCTATCACGCCGTCTACACCCTGGTTGTGGCTCTGTTGATGTGGCTGCTGGCCGAGTACGCCTGGCCCCATCACCTGGAGCAGGATAGCTCCCCTTCACCTCCCACGGTGGACGACGCCCCGTAACGGCCATTCGATGATCCCCACTCTCTTCATTTTCCTTTACCTGGCCGGAGCGCTCTACATCGGCGTGTTCGCGTCGCGTCGTTCCGGCCCGACCTCGGCCGATGATTATTTTCTGGCGGGTCGTTCTCTCGGGTCCTTCGTTTTTGTGTTGTCGCTCTTCGGCACTCATATGACCGCGTTCTCGATTCTCGGTGCGTCCGGGTTTTCGTTCACCAACGGGATCATGACCTATGGCCTGATGGCCTCATCGTCAGCCCTGGTGGTTCCGGTCGCGCTCTTCTTTATAGGTACCAGGCTCTGGGCGCTGGGAAAACGCAATGGATTTATCACACCGGTTCAAATGTTCCGCGACCGTTGGGAGTGCAATCACACCGGCACGGCTATTTTTGTGCTGCAGGCAGTTCTGCTGGTGCCCTACATCATCATTGGTGTGATGGGCGGAGGCACGACGCTCGAGGTCATCAGTGGAGGAATGGTCCCGTACTGGCTGGGAGGTGCCGTGGTCGCGCTGGTCGTGATGACCTACGTCTCCTTCGGAGGCATGCGGGGCACCGCTTGGGTGAATACATTCCAGACTTCGCTGTTTCTGGTCTTCGGCCTTGTCGCGATGGTGGTCATTGGCTCACGGATGGGTGGTTTCCCCGGCGTGATGGAACGACTGCTAGAATCGCCGGCAACGTCGTCACTGCTCTCTAACGAACGAGTCGCACCGCTCTTCTTCCTGAGCTACATGTTTATCCCGCTCTCGGCGATTGCCTTTCCACACATCGGCATCTTCTGTTTGACGGCGCGTCGGATGAAGCAGTTTAAGACGACGATGATCTTCTACCCGCTGGCGATCCTGGTGGTGTGGCTGCCGAGCGTGTACCTGGGAGTCGCCGCCAATGGCGCGGTTGACATACCCGAGATCCAGGACAAGCTCGAGGCACGGGCCGAGCTTGCCGACCCGGAAACGAACCGGAGCGCGGGGGAGCGCCTTGAACTTCAGGCAAGAGCCCAGGGTGACGACGTGCTGGTTCTGATGCTCAACCGCTACGCGGCCATTTGGCTTGCGGGCCTTCTGGGCGCTGGAATCATGGCGGCGGTGATGGCCAGCGATTCTCAGATCCTGGCTCTGTCGACGATGTTCACCGAAGACGTTTTTGCGCACTACGGGGGCAAGGAGCGATTCGGAGAACGCGTCCAGGTCGTGATGGGCCGTGCCTTCGTCATCGCTCTGACGGGTGTGGCCTACCTGATCGCCCAGGTGGCGCCTCACACGATTTTCAGCCTGGCCGTACAGTACGCGTTCACGGGTTACGCGGGACTTGTCCCGTTGCTTGTGGCGGCCCTGTATTGGCGCGGCAGCACGAAGTGGGGAGCTTTAGCGAGCGTGGTCTGGGTGGCCGTAGCGGTCGCCGGCGTGGCCCTCTTCCAACAGATAGTTGCGGCACCTGCAGGTCCACCGACGGTTGTGTGGGCTGTGGCCGGGCTGGATGTCCTGCTGAGGACCACGGGAGGCACGGCCGTTTTCGGTCTTATGCCGGTAGTCCCGATCACGCTCATCTCAGTCCTGTGCATGATCGTCGGTTCTCTCCTCACCCCGAAACCATCGGACCGGACCCTGGAACGATATTTTTAGCTAGCCTGTGACGCCACTGACCCCTGAATCACCTTCCTGTGGTATCTTTCGGCTATATCGTCCGTAACGGCGTAGCCCCAACCACCGAAGGAGATTGATGAAACGATTTCGAGCGATGTCGATTGTGTCGATGTGGGTCGATGTCCGCAGAATCATGTTCCTGATCATGATCGGGATGACGCTGACGACCGGTGCAGCGGCTCAAACGGTACGAAGCTCAATCGGGGGCCTGGTTACCGACCCTACGGGGTCGGTCGTACCGAATGCGGAAGTCGTCCTGATGCACCCGGCTACGAACCGGACGCGGACGGCTACCTCAGGCCCGGAAGGCCAGTTCCGGTTCTCTCTTTTGCCGCCCGGGGAGTACGAACTGGAGATTCGCCGGGAAGGCTTCCACGACGGCAATCACTCGCTTGTGCTTCATCTCAACCAGAACGTCCGGATTGAACATGAGTTGGCGTTAGCCGGTGCGGCTGACGTCGTCCAGGTTGTCGAGGGCGCCCCGCTCCGGATCGATGGCGCATCACGCAGCACCGTTATCGACAACCGCCAGGTGACGCAATTGCCCCTCGATGGGCGGAACTTCTACGAGTTGAGCCTTCTGGTTCCGGGCAGCGCCCCCGCCGTCGGCGGGTCGGCGGGTTCGGTACGGGGAGACTTTGCGATTCATGTCAGCGGGGGGCGCGAGGATTCGAACCTCTTCCTTCTCGATGGTGTCTACAACGGCGACCCGAAGCTCAATGGTGTCGGCGTGAACCCGCCGGTGGACGCGATCCAGGAATTCGAGGTGCTCGGCGTGAACCACGAGTCGTCGTTCGGGCGCAATTCCGGCGGTCAGGTGAACGTTGCCATCAAGTCCGGGAGCAACCAGGTGCACGGCACCGTGTTTGGGTTCTTCAGGAACGCCGCCCTCGATGCCCGCAATCGGTTTGCCCCGCCAGGCGAGCCCGACCCGAAGTTTCAGCGCAATCAGTTTGGCTTTACCCTTGGCGGCCCGATCCGGCGCGACCGCACGTTCTTCTTCGGCGACTACGAGGGACGGATTCTGCGCGAGGGCATCACGCGCCTGGCCTCGGTGCCGACTGCCGCTGAACGCCAGGGTGACTTCACTGCCAGCAACCTTCCAATACCCAACCTTCAGGGTGTCGGGGCGTTGCCGCAGATTCCCGATTTCTTCCAGCACCCTGTGGGCCGCGCCATAGCGGCGCTCTACCCTCAGCCGAACCGTTCTTCTCCAGGTGCCAACTTCGTCAGTTCGCCCACGCTTCGCGACAACGAACATCATTTTGACGTCCGCGTCGATCATATGTTCAACGCTGGTTCCGAACTTTCCGCACGTTACAGTTTTGCCGATCGCGATCTGTTCGAGCCGTTTTCCGGTTCGACTTTTTCGCTCGTGCCGGGCTACGGCAACAATATCCCCCGTCGGGCCCAGAACCTCATGATCGGGCAAACCCATGCTTTTTCCAGTGTCTGGATCAACGAGGCGCGCTTTGCGTTCCACCGCGTGGCCATCGGCGTCAATCAGGAGGGGCAGGGAACCAGCATCAACAGCCAGGTCGGATTGCCGGACATTTCATCGGACCCGCGCGACTTCGGCCTGAGCTTTATCCGCATCAGCGGCATGTCTCCGCTGGGACACGAATTCAACAACCCGCAGGCCAGCGTGTCGAACACGTTTCAGTTTATTGATCATGTCAGTTACGTGCGGGGCCGCCACAGTATCAAGGTTGGAGGCGAGTTCCGGGTCCTGCGGCAGAACGCTTTCCGCGACGTGCAGTCACGCGGCCTCTTGCAGTTTCTGGGTGTGTTCACCGGGAATCCGCTGGCCGATCTGTTGCTCGGTCTGCCGACCGTGACCGGTGTCGCCAAAGTCGACAATCCGCAACGCCTGCGCTCGGAATCCTATTCCGCGTTCTTTCATGACAGTTTCCGGATTCGGCCCGACCTGACCCTGACCACCGGACTGAGGTACGAATACACCTCCCCGCCCGTGGACGCGGACGACCGTGCCAATCTGTACGACCCTGGAACCGGGGGGTTGGTGCCGGTCGGCACGGGAGGTGTGCCACGGAGCGGCTATTTCTCCGATCGCAATAATTTTGCCCCCAGCATCGGTCTGGCCTGGGCGCCCGGGGCTGGGAACTCTGTCGTTCGGGGTGGCTACGGAATCTACCACGATCAGTCCGCGCTCGCCCCGGGTGAAGGACTGTATTTCAATTCGCCGTTCTTTGACTTCGGATTGTTTTTCTCATTGCCTCCGCAAGGGCCGTTTCCGGGCTTTACCTTGTCGTTGACCGATCCGTTTCCGTTCGACAGTTTTCCTTTTCCGACGCCGGCTTCAGCCCTGACGTTCGATCGGAACCTCAGAACGCCATACGCGCAACATTGGAACCTGGGTGTTGAACAGCGTCTCGGCGGCACCCGGAGCATCGAGCTGGCCTACGTGGGTACGAAGGGTACCCGTTTGATCGGTGCTCGAGACATCAACCAGCCCGCACCTTCGACTGCTCCACGTGTGACGCGTCCCAACCCGCTGTTCGACGACATTGTCCAGGTGGAGTCGCGTGCCAGCTCGATCTACCATGCGCTTCAGACCCGATTCCAGGAACGCCTTCGGCGGGGGTTGACCATGCTGGCGGCTTATACCTGGTCGAAGTCGATCGACGACGCTTCGGGATTCTTTGCCAGCTCCGCGGATCCGAACTTCCCACAGGATTCGAACAACCTTGCCGCCGAGCGCGCGCGTTCGAACTTTGACGCCCGCCACCGACTCTCGGTGGGATACACGTACGACATCCCTTCAGGTCCGTTCGAGCAGAGCGAGTGGGCGCGCCACGTTTTCGGTGGTTGGCAGACCAACGGCATCCTGGCGGTGCAGAGTGGCCGCCCGTTCACGGTAGCGTTGCTGCCGGAACTCGACAACAGCAATACGGGCCGCTCGGTCCTCGGCTTCGGCGCCAACGACCGGCCGAATGTGGTCGGCAATCCCGCAACGTCGAATCCCTCCGCAGATGGTTGGTTCGACACCTCCGCGTTTGCCATTCCGAGCTTCGGTAGCTTCGGGACCGCAGGTCGCAACTTGCTCGACGGGCCTGGTCTTGCGACCTGGAACGTTTCGATGGTCAAGACGATTCGCCCCAGCGAGCGGCTGAACGCAGAGTTTCGTCTCGAGGCGTTCAACTTGTTCAACCGGTCGAACCTCGATTTGCCGGATAGTTTTCTCGGCTCTCCGACGTTCGGTCAGGTGCTCTCAGCCGGAGACCCGCGCCGGTTGCAGTTCGGATTGAAACTGTTGTTCTGAACCAGTCCGAACGCATGTAAAATACTCTGTCTAGACTGCTAAATCGCTTAGGGTTCAATTTCGGAGGGAAGACGGAACACCTTGTCTCCTACCTGCGATTCTTTGCTTGAGGTAACGATGGTCCGACAATCTGCCCGATTGCTTACAGTCACCCGTATTCTCTTTCTGTTTATTTCGGTTTGCGTGTTGGCGTCGGGGGCGAGCGCGGACGATTGGCCGGAACTGCGAGGCCCGGACCGAACAGGCGTTTCCGCCGAGCAGGACCTTCCAGAGACGTGGTCCCTGGACGGCGAGAACCTCCTCTGGCGCGTGCCCTACGGAGGCCTCTCCGGCCCCGTGGTCCTCGGTGACCGGGTGTACCTGCAGAACTCAGTGGGCGAGGGGTCATCGATTCAGGAGAGGATTCTCGCTTTTGATGCGAACACGGGTGAGCTGGTCTGGGAAGACCGGCTGAACATCACTCACAGCGACGCGCCGGCGCACCGGGCCGGATGGGCCACGCCGGCACTCGATCCGGAAACGGGCAATGTCTATATCCTGACGGCCGACGCGACGTTCGTGGCCTACTCTCGTGACGGTGATCCTCTGTGGCGCCACCAACTGACCGAGGAGTTCGGTTTTCTCACGACCCACGGGGGCCGGGTGACTTCGCCCATGATAGACGGCGACCTTGTCATCGCCGCGGGCATCACGTTCAATTGGGGCGAAATGGCCGGTGGCGGCCAGCGCTTCATGGCGTTCGACAAGCGGACGGGCCGGAACGTTTGGGTCAGCTCGCCCGGACAACGCCCATTTGACACCACCTATTCGCCCCCGATGATCACCGAGATAGACGGCGTTCGTCTGATTGTTGCGGGTGGGAGCGACGGTGCGTGGTATGCCATCAGGGCTACGACGGGCGAACGGGTCTGGCGCTACGCGGTTTCAAAACGTGGGCTGAACACCGGAGCCATTCGAGTCGGCGACGATGTGATCCTGTCACACAGTGAGGAAAACCTCGAGACCAGCACGATGGGTTTCAGGGCCTCCCTCAGCCTGTTGGGTGCCGGAGAGCGAACGGATGCGGACACCAACTGGCTGCACCGCGGGTTCCTCGCCGGCTATTCGTCCCCGGTTACCGATGGTAACCGGATCTACCAGGTCGACAACGGTTCGATGGTCGCGGCTTTCGACCGGACGTCGGGAGAGGAAATCTGGTCTCTGAAGCTGGGTACGATCCAGAAGGCCCCGCTCGTTCTGGCCGACGGAAAACTTTACGTCGGTACCGCGAACAGCAAGTTTTACATCCTGCGGCCGGGAGCTGCCGCTGGCGAAATCTTGAGCGAAGTTGAACTTGGGAACCCGGACAACCCGGAGCAGGTTACGGCGGGCGCGGCGGTTTCGAATGGACGCGTTTACTTTTCAAGTGCCCGCGCACTGTACGCTATCGGGAGACCGAACAGTCGCGCTCCCGGATTCAGGGCGGCCGCACCCCGACGAGCCACCGCCGCGGAAGGCCCTCCGGCTTCCATGCTGGTTGTGCCCGGCGATGCCACGGTTTCTCCGGGCGAAACAGTCGACTTCCAAGTCCGCCTGTTCGATGCGAAAGGAAATTTTATTCGTGAAAGCGAGGCCGTTTGGTCGCTGGAGGAATTGAGTGGCGCTATCGGGCAGGATGGCCGCTACACTGCCTCTTCCGAAGCGACCGGGTCGGCGGGAAAAGTGAAGGCGACCGTTGACGACCTGGTCGCCGAAGCCCGTGTGCGCGTCATTCCCCCAATCGATTGGGGAACCAGTTTCGACGATTTTGACGTCGGCGGATTACCTGCCTGGTGGTTGAACACGAGGCTCAAGTATTCGGTAACCGAGCTTGAAGGCGAGAAAGTGTTCACGAAGCGGGCCGACAATCAATTCTCATTCATTCGGCGTGCCCGTACTTACGGCGGGCAGCACACCGCGTCCAATTATACGACCGAGGCAGACCTGAGGTTTGCCATCCGGCGTCGGACGATGGGCGATGGTGGCGTCGTGGCCCAGGGATATCAGCTCGTGTTGTTCGGCAACCACCAGCGGATCGAATTGCATTCGTGGCAACCGGAAACAGAGCGCACCGTCCGGGCGCCGATGACAATCGATCCCGACACCTGGTACCAGATGAAACTGGAAGTCCAGACGCTTGCCGACGGTTCCGTTCGAGCAAGAGGCAAGGTGTGGCCGAGGAGCGATGCCGAGCCCGCCGGCTGGACGCTGGAACGCACGGACCCGCCGGGGCTGGGCATTCTCGCCGGCGCCCCGGGTCTGTACGGCGACGGCCGCAGCGAGATTTACTTCGACAACTTCAAGGTGACTTCGAGCCGATGAACATGAACATGAATCGAAAAGCAAAAGTGTTTTCCTGCATGCGCCTGTTAACCGTATTGTTCGCGCTGCTTCTGCTGGCCCAGGCGCCCGCCATTCCCGGTGCGGAGCCTTCCGATCCCGGCACGGGGGACTGGCCGATGTGGGGCGGGACCGCCGACCGCAACATGGTTTCGGACATGGAAGGTCTACCCACCACGTGGGACATTTTCACGGGCGAAGGCATCAAGTGGTCCGCGGAACTCGGATCTCAGACCTATGGAAACCCGGTTATTGCCGAGGGAATGCTGTTTGTCGGGACCAACAACGAGACCCCTCGCGATCCGAACGTGACGGGCGACAAAGGTGTCCTCTATGCCTTCAGCGAATCCGACGGAGAGTTCCTCTGGCAGCTCGCGACCGACAAGCTGCAGGAAGGTCGTGTGAACGACTGGCCCTATCAGGGCATCTGCTCTTCTCCCCTCATCGAGGAAGGTGTGCTGTACTACGCGACGAACCGGAGCGAGGTCGTTGCCGTCAACATTCGCGCCAGAGACGACGAGGGTAAGCCGTTTCCCGAGATCCTCTGGACCTTCGACATGATGGAGGAACTCGGGAACCACCCGCACAACATGACGAACTCTTCGCCGGTGGTCCACGGCGACCTGCTCTATATCAATACCGCGAACGGTCAGGACGAAACCCACGTTAACGTTCCTTCCCCGCGCGCGCCGTCGATCATCACGCTCAACAAGAAGACCGGCGAGCTGGTCTGGGAAGACGACTCTCCGGGTGAGAACATCCTGCACGGACAGTGGTCCACCCCCACCTTAGGGGAAGTCGATGGTGTCGTTCAGGCGATCAACGCGCAGGGTGATGGCTGGATCCGCGGCTTCGTTGCCGAAACCGGGGAGAAGCTCTGGGAATTCAATACCAATCCGGATGACTCGGTCTGGCCCCGGACACGCAACGAGCTAATCTCGACGCCGGTCTTTTATGATGGCCTCGTGTATATCGCCAACGGCCAGGATCCCGAACATGGCGAGGGAGTCGGCCACCTGTACGCGATCGATCCCACCCAGCGCGGCGACATCACAGAGACGGGACGCGTGTGGCATTACACGGATATTCGCCGCTCGATTTCGACCCCGTCGATCCGGGATGGAGTCCTTTACATACCCGACTTCAGCGGCTTCGTTCATGCTCTGGACGCGAAGACAGGCGAGCAGATCTGGAAGTACGACATGCTCGCCGCGATGTGGGGTTCCACGATGCTTGCCGGCGGAAAGATCTACATGGGAGACGAGGATGGTGACCTGATCGTCATGGAAGAGGGACGGGAGATGACGGTGGTCTCGGAAATCAACATGGGCAGTTCCGTCTACTCGACGCCCGTGCCGGCGAACGGCGTCCTGTACATTGCTACCCGCAACATGCTTTATGCCATCGACGGGTCCAATGCAGGCCCTTGAGAGTCTTGCGACCCGGGTCCTTTTCGGGATCGGTGAGATAGAGAAACTCGGCGAGGTTGCCCACGGTATGGGTTTCCGGCGCACGCTGATCGTATCCGATCGGGGAATCGTCGCCGCAGGGTACTTCGACCGCGCTGTCATTCTGCTCGAAGCTGCAGGCATCGAAGCGGCGGGCTTCCACGATTTCACCGAAAATCCGGACACCGTTGCCATAGAAGCCGGACGTGCTTTTGCAGGATCCCGGAAGGTGGATTCGCTCGTGGGCCTTGGAGGTGGCAGTTCGATGGACTGCGCCAAGGGCATTAATTTCCTGATTACCAACGGCGGGCGGATGGAGGACTACTGGGGATACGCCAAGGCGTCCCGGCCTATGTTCCCCATGCTCGCGGTACCGACCACGGCCGGCACCGGTAGTGACGCCCAGAGCTACGCCCTGATATCCAACGCCGAAACGCACGTAAAAATGGCTTGTGGCGACCCCGGCGCAGCATTCAAGTTGGCGATCCTCGATCCCGAGTTGACGCGGACCCAGCCACGGAAGGTACGAGCAGCCGCAGGCTACGATGCCATATCTCATGTTGTTGAAACCTGGGTGACGACAAAGCGCAGCGTAGCCTCGGATGAATTTTCGCGTGAAGCGGCGTCGTTGTTGCTGGGGAGTTTCGAACGGGTTCTGGAGCATCCGGACGACGTTTCCGCCAACGGTGACATGTTGCTCGGCGCCTTCTATGCGGGTGCGGCCATCGAACAATCGATGCTGGGTGCGGCTCACGCCTCTGCCAACCCGATTACGGCTCGCTACGGCACCGAACACGGTGCGGCGATAGCCCACATGCTGCCGCACGTCGTCAGATGGAACGGGAAGGTATGTGCCGCGCGGTACGCCGATCTGGCCGAGACCATTGGGCTGCGGTCCGCCTCGAACCGGCCTGCGGACGCTCTGGCGGAAAAGCTCGAGGAACTGGCTACGGCTGGCGGGCTCCCGACAAGACTTCGTGACGCCGGCGTCGGTCATGAAGATCTGCCCGAGCTTGCTGCCGACGCTGCAAAACAGTGGACGGGCCGGTGCAATCCCCGCCCTTTCGACGCCGCCGGGGCCCTGGAGGTATACGAGTGCGCGTATTGATGAGTGCAACACTGTGGACTGTTCTGGCTGTGACTTCGGCACTGGGACAGTCCACCACGACGGGTGGATCCGATTGGCCCCAGTTCCGCGGCAACGCGCATCTGAACGGAGTGACGACGGCAAAGGTTCCCGATCGGCTGAGCCTGGCCTGGACATATGATGCGGGCGAGTCGATAGATTCTTCGGCTTCTATCGTCGGTGGTACGGTCTACGTAGGATCACAGATGGGGGAGCTGCACGCCGTCGACCTGGTGACGGGTGGGCTCCGCTGGAAATACAACACCGTCGAGCCGATTGGCGAGTCCTCCCCCGCGGTCCACGATGGCGTCGTTTTTGTGGGTGATCTGGGTGGAACGGTCCATGCTGTCGACGCCGAAACCGGTGAGCGGCGATGGACGTTCGCAACCGAGAGCGAAGTAAAGTCGTCTCCCGTTGTCGTCGACGGACGCGTGCTTGTCGGTTCTTACGACACGTTCCTGTATGCGCTCGACGAGCGAACCGGGGAGTTGGCCTGGAAGGTTGGAACAGACGGCTACATACACGGCACCGCAGCGGTATCCGAAGGTGTCACCTACGTGGCGGGTTGTGACGGCTTTCTGCGTACCATCCGGGTCAGCGACGGCGAGGTCATCAACACTCTGGACGCCGGCGCTTACACCGGCGCGTCGGCAACCCTCGTGGGAGACCGGATGTATTTCGGCACCTTCGACAGCGAGGTGCTTGCCATCGACCTGGAGACGGGTTCCCTGGCCTGGCGTTACGAGCATCCCACCAGACGATTCCCGTTCTATTCCTCTGCCGCTGCGACAGACGACCTGGTGGTGATCGGCGGGCGCGACAAGATGGTACACGCGCTCGATCGGGACACCGGCGAGAACGTCTGGATCTTTACCACACGCGCCAGGGTGGACTCCTCGCCGGTCGTTTCCGGTGAGCGTGTCTATGTCGGGTCTCACGACGGACGTTTGTATGTGCTCGACCTGGCTTCGGGAGAAAAACTCTGGGAGTTCGAAGCAGGTGGCCCGCTTTCAGCCTCGCCCGCCATCGTGGATGGTTATGTCGTCATCGGCTCCCAGGACGGCCTTCTTTTTGCGTTTCACTAGACTGCAGGATCCAGCACAAGGATTCACCGCGAAGACGCGGAGGAGATTTTTTCACCGCAGAGGCGCAAAGGCGCAGAGAAGATCTTGATTTCTCAATCTGTTGTAGTCCGCGTCTCAACCTTGGCCCTCCCCTCTGCGTCTTCGCGTTGATCTTCTTTTCTCTTGAG
The DNA here is from genome assembly GCA_965247425.1 of Terriglobia bacterium. GTDB lineage: Bacteria > Acidobacteriota > Terriglobia > 20CM-2-55-15 > 20CM-2-55-15 > CAZOZZ01. The sequence continues at coordinate 4,282,363 of OZ252023.1, read as the reverse complement.
ATACCTGTTTCGGGAATATCCGGTCTGTTAGAATTCAGAAGTGACGTACAGACAGCATTTCATCTCCTCGATGCGGTCCCCTATGGCGGTTCCCGCCGCCTAATAGAATCCCCGCGCCCATTTATCCTCTATTTCTAACGAACCTCTCACCTGGAGGCCGACATGGCCGATCGAATCTTCATCGGTGTAGCATGGCCCTATGCCAATGGTCCGCTACACGCAGGACACCTTGCCGGGGCCTACCTGCCCGCCGACATTTTTGCCAGATACCATCGACTCGCAGGGAATGACGTTCTGATGGTCTCCGGATCGGATTGTCATGGAACGCCGATCACGCTTCAGGCGGAGCGAGACGGCGTGGAGCCGGCCAGCGTCATCCGCCGCTATCACGAATCGTTCCTGACCACGTTCTCCAAACTCGGGATCTCTTTCGATCTCTTTACACAGACCTATACCGAGAATCATTACGAAGTCACTTCGAAGTTTTTCTCCCGCTTGCTGGAAAAAGATTATTTGACGAAAAAGACGGTAACCGGCGCCTATTCCCCGACCCTGGCCCGGTTTCTGCCGGACCGCTATGTCGAAGGCCGCTGCCCGAATTGCGGCTCTGATCGCGCGCGGGGAGACCAGTGCGACCGCTGCGGGAGGGTCCACGAAACCGAAGAGTTGATCGAGCCACGATCTACGCTGGACGACGCCCCGGTCACATTTCGAGATACCGAGCATTTTCTGCTCGACCTTGCCAGGCTTGAACCGGAGATCCGTGATTGGCTGACGGGCGTGGACCGATCCCACTGGCGTCCGAACACGCTGAAGTTTACCGAAAACTGGCTCCGCGCGGGCTTGAAGGATCGCGCCATCACGCGCGACATCGAGTGGGGCGTTCCGGTCCCGGTAGATGAACCGGGTTTTCGGCAGAAACGCATCTACGTCTGGTTCGACGCCGTGATCGGGTATCTTTCCGCGTCGAAGGAGTGGGCCGGCAGGCTGGAGCAAGCCGATCGATGGCGTGATTGGTGGAATTTGGACGGCTCACAGACCAAAGGAGTTCGATCGTATTACTTCATCGGGAAAGACAATATCCCGTTCCATACAATCATCTGGCCGGCACTCCTGGCCGGCTACGGGACTCTGGCGCTGCCCTACGACGTGCCGGCGAACGAGTTCCTCAACCTCGAAGGTAGGAAGATGAGCACGAGCGAAGGCTGGGCCCTGTTCCTCCCCGCCATCGAAGATCGGTACGAAGCCGATCAACTGCGTTACTATCTTGCGGCCAACGCTCCCGAATCACGCGATGCGAACTGGTCCTGGAAGGACTTCGTCGATCGGACTAACAACGAGTTGGTTGGGGTATGGGGCAACCCGGCCCATCGCACCCTGGGCCTGGCCTGGCGGACGTACGGCCGGGTTCCCGAACCTGGGACGCTGGAATCTGCGGACCGGGAACTTCTACTATCCAGCGAAGAGGCGTTCAGGTCCGTCGGGAGCGATCTGGAAAAGATCCGGATCCGATCCGCCCTCCAGGAGGCCTTGGCCGTGGCGCACCACGCCAACCTGTATCTGGCCCAACAGGAACCCTGGAAGCTTCTCAAGAGCGATCCCGTTCGAGCGGCGACGGTGTTGTACACCGCCCCTCAGGTGGTCGACCACCTCAGCATACTTCTTTCTCCGTTCCTGCCCCACAGCAGCCACCACTTGAGGACTATGCTGGGATATACGGATAAGCTGGCTGCACCGGTCGCCGCGCCCACCTGTGATGAGTTTGGGGAGAGAAACGTACTTGCCGGTGCATACGCTTCCACCGTTCGATGGAAACCCAGTCAACTTGCGCCCGGTCAGGTGCTGGCGGAACCCCGGCCCCTGTTTCGGAAACTTGATCCGGATGTGGTCGACGAGGAACTAGCTCGACTCCGGAGTGGATAAAAGCCTATTGTGATAGATTCGATGCAGGCCTCGTTTGCCATAATAAACGTAACGGCCGAACGACTGAATCCGTACATAGGTTAGAGCGAGACGTATGAGTGATCAATCGCGGCTCATGGCCGACAAACAGGACGAGACAGAGGTTGGCAGCTTCTTCGTCGCCAACTATCCTCCATTTTCTGTGTGGACCAGCGACGATGTGGAACGGGTTGCCATACCCGCTCTCGATACCGAGCCCGTGTCCGGTGTTCCTCTGGGTTTGTATCTGCATATTCCCTTCTGCCGAAAGCGGTGCCACTTCTGCTACTTTCGCGTGTACACGGAGAAGAATGCCGCAGAAGTGGAGAACTACATCGATCTTCTGGTTCACGAGATGGAACTCTATGCCCGCCGGCCTGCCATCGACGGACGGGCCGTGAATTTCGTATATTTTGGCGGCGGCACACCTTCGTTCCTTTCATCGCGCCAGCTCGAGGGTCTGGTGACGCGACTGAGGGGAATCGCCGCGTGGGACAGCGCCGAGGAGGTCACCTTCGAATGCGAACCGGGCACACTGACCGAGACAAAGCTGGGTGTCATCCGGCGCCTGGGTGTGACGCGCCTGAGCCTGGGCATCGAGAATTTTGATGACCGGATACTCGCCCTCAACGGTCGTGCCCACCGTTCGGCTGAAGTCTTCCGGGCATACGAGCGCGCACGGAAGCTCGACTTTCCCCAGATCAACATCGATTTGATTGCGGGCATGCTGGGCGAGACCGATGAGAACTGGCACGAGACGATCACCGAGACACTGAAGCTGGCGCCCGACAGCGTGACGATCTACCAGATGGAACTCCCGTTCAACACGACGATCAGCCGGGATCTGCTCGATGGGACAGGACAGTTCAAAGAACCGGTCGCGGATTGGGCGACCAAGCGGCGATGGATGAAGGAGGCGTTCGAGGCCCTCGAGCAGGCAGGCTACCACCTCGGAAGCGCCTACACGGCGGTGAAGGACCGGTCTCGAACCCGATTCGTCTATCGTGACAGGCTGTGGGAGGGCGCGGACCTGGCGGGATTGGGGGTCGCGTCGTTCGGCCACATCAACGGGGTTCATATGCAGAACCTGGACCGGTGGGAACAGTACGGCCCGGCGATCCGGGCCAACGAAATACCGTTGGCGCGCGCATACGAGCCCACGGGAGAAGAGCGGATGATTCGCGAACTTGTTCTGGGGTTCAAGAAAGGCTTCATTCGACCCGCGTATTTCAAGGACAAGTATGACCTGAATGTTCTCAAGCGGTTCCGGAATCCGTTGGCCACCCTCGAGGTCGAAGGTTTCCTCTCCTCGGCGACCGAGGAAAAAGTGACGCTGTCGCGAGAAGGATTGTTGAGAGTCGACGCTCTGTTGCCACGTTTTTTCCTGCCCGAGCATGCAGGCATTCGCTACACGTAGTGACGTCTACGTCTGGAGCAACCCAAAGATTGCAGAGTGAGTACAGGCTGAAACGGCGCGTCCAGTTTGCCGAGACCGACTTGGCCGGGTTCGTCCACTTCACCCGTTTCTTTCGTTACATGGAAGAGGCCGAGCACGCCCTCTGGCGAGAGGCGGGTCTCAGTATCGTTCCGCCCAGGGCCGAAATCGGATTTCCGCGATTGGCGACATCCTTCGAATATTTTCGCCCCTTGAAGTTCGAAGACGAGTTCGAGGTGTGCATTCGCATCGCGGAAATTACCGACAAGACGATGCGCTACGACTGTGTCTTGACGAAGGATGACGAGAAGATCGCCGTCGGTAGTCTGACAATGGCGTGCGTGAGAAAGGTATCGGACGAGCCGATAAGGATGATTCGAATCCCACCCGACATCCGAGACCGTTTCGAGGTTGCAAATGGTTAAGGAGGGGGGTGGGGATCGGCCGGAAGTCGTGGTAATCGGGGGTGGGCCTGCCGGATCCACCACGTCGACGCTGATTGCCCGGCAGGGACATCGGGTCGAGCTGTTCGAGCGCGAACGGTTTCCGCGTTTTCACATCGGCGAATCGCTGATCCCGGAAACCTACCCGGTTCTGGAGCGCCTGGGCATGCTTCCCAAGATGCGGCAGAGCGGTTTCGTAGAGAAGCACAGCGTACAGTTCTTCAACGCAAAAGGTAAGGGATCGAAGCCTTTCTACTTTGCCGACAACAAGGAGCATCCCAGTTCCCAGACCTGGCAAGTGGTTCGAAGCGAGTTCGATCAGATGATGATCGAGAACGCACGGGAGCATGGTGTTGTCGCGCATGAGGGTGCGCGCGTGTTGGACGTCCTCTTTGAGGGAGACCGAGCCGTCGGAGTGAGGGTCAAGGCGGACGGAACGGTTCGCGACGTCCCCGCGAGCGTGGTTGTGGATGCAAGCGGCGAGAACGGCCTGTTGATGAAGCGTCTGGGGTTGCGTGTCTGGGATCCGATACTCAGCAAGGGAGCGATCTGGACCTACTACGAAGGGGCCCATCGAGACGCCGGTCGGGACGAAGGCGCCACGCTCGTCCTTCAAACCGCGAACAGGAATGGATGGTTCTGGTACATCCCGCTCAACGGAAACAAGGTCAGCGTTGGCGTCGTGGCCCCTTTTGATTACCTTTTCAACAAAGAGCGCGTCAGTCACGAGCAGACGTTTAACGAGGAACTGGATCTCTGTGAGCCTGCCAAGGAGCGTTTGGCGGTTGGCCATCGTACCACCGGGCACTACGCCACCCGAGACTTCTCCTACAGATCGAAACAGGTTGCCGGCGACGGTTGGGTGCTGGTCGGCGATGCGTTCGGATTTCTCGATCCGCTGTACTCCTCCGGCGTGTTACTAGCTTTGAAATCGGGTGAACTGGCTGCCGATGCGATCGTGGAGGGCTTCGCCAAGGGAGATACAACAGGGGCACAGCTCGGCAAGTGGGGTTCTGGGTTCAACAAAGGCGTCGATCGAATGCGCCGTCTGGTCTGCGAATACTATGACGGATTCAGCTTTGGGAACTTCGTCCGGAACTTTCCCGACATGCAAGGCGCAATCACGGACCTGTTGATCGGCGATCTCTTCAACGACGACGTCGACCGGGTGTGGGAACCGATGGAGTCACTCTACGAAGAAGGAAAAACCCGGATTCCAGCGTGGGACGAAGGTCCGTCCAATGGGTTCTAGTGTCAAAGCATCAACAGCCAACAGCCAAAAGCCAAAAGCTAATAGCCAATAGCTAATTCACCGAGCACGGATGTCGTAGCTGGTAAGTGTTCCCTGGTTGCGGATGTACAACCGGCCGTCGCTGACAACGGGGTGCGCGTAGCTGGGCCATCCCTGGTCGGCGACCTTGAATCGGCCCTTTTCCCGGTAGGCGGCAGGGGTTGCTTCGGCTAACCCGACGACGTTTCGTTCACTGAAGATATAGAGGTTGCCGTCGGCATAGGTGAGGGAGCCTTTCCCCACGCTGCGGTGTCGCCACATTAACTCACCGGTTTCGAAATCCAGGCACGTCAGGATCGAGTTGTGGAAACCATAAAGGTAACCGTCCACGACGATGATACCGCCATGGTGATTGGCCATCTGTCTGGTGAAATAGACTTCCTCGGCCTGGACTTCCCCGCCGCTTGCGGACAGAGCGAGGAGGCCGCCTCCCGTACCATATCCGGAAGTGTAAAAGACTTTGTTGTCGTGGAAGACCGGGGTCGTGATGTTCGCGGTCCTGTTGGCCGCGCGTCGGTAGCTCCACATCAGCTTGCCGTCGGAAGCGCGGATGCCGACTCCGGCCGCCGAAGTGAGGGTTGCCAGAATTCGGACACCTTCGATGTCGGTGGCAACCACCGAGGCGTAGCCGGCCGTGTCGCTCAGATCGGAGCTTTTCCAGATCGTCTCCCCGGACATCTTGTCGAGCGCGACGACACCGGCCCCTCGCCCTCCCGGTGTCACGATCACCTTGTCGCCATCGACGAGTGGTGATTCGCTGATCATCCACGAAATGTTCCTGCCACTAAAGTCACTGAGGATGTTGCGCTGCCAGATAATCGAACCGTCCCCGGTCGCCAGGCAGGCCAGGTCGCCGTTTTCGGTCAGGACGTAGAGCCGATCACCGTCGACGGTCGGTGTCCCACGTGGTCCATGTCCCTCTCCGTTCCTACCGCTCCGCCCCAGCGCCCGTGACCACACGAGCCTGCCATTCGAGCGATCCAGGCTGGCGACGGCGCTCTGCCGCCCCACGACCATCTGGGCGTAGATACGGTCCGCTTGTATCGCGACGGAACCGTAACCGGCACCGAGATTTGTAATCGACCACTCACGAGGAGGGCCGGATCCGGGCCACTGCCCGAGAAGCCCGGTCTCGCCCGACAGCCCGTTCCGGTCGGGTCCGCGCCATTGTGGCCAGTCATCTCCCAGGGCCCGAGGGGAACCCGGAAACGCGAGGGCGCCAACTACGAATGTAAGTAGCAGTACGGAACGGTAACTCATCATCGCGATGCTCCAGAGAACGAGGATGTCATGCGGTCTGCCTGCTGATGAGCAGAGCCGCAAACCCGGGTAGATACGCTATTGTCCAGCCCCCGAAGTGGATCAGGTAATCCCAACCCTGCGGGTTGAAGGGAAACCATATGCCGGATATCAAATAGAAGGCCAACCCGGAGGTCGCGGCCGCCACAGCGCCTCGCGCCAGGGCAACGCGGATTTCGGGCGGCCGATTTCGGAGAAATTCGTTCAGTATGCCCACCGCCACCCATACACCAATCCAAACGGCGAACATGACCGAGTACCCCACCACGGGTGCGAGTAAGTAAAAGCTGCCTGCGGCCAGCGCTCCGATCAATGCTCCCGCCCCCGTACCGACTCCTGGCCGGTTCGAGAGGGCGCCCAGGTACAGGCCGATCGAGAGAAACAGGAGTGTGCCGTGAGCGAGCCCGTAGAGCGGCAGGTGTTCGGGGATCCAGGTTGCCCAAATGAAGTCTCCCAACGTGCTGACGGCGGCAATAGCCGAAGCGCCGCCTATCGCTTGCTGAACGCCGGAAGTCATTCCTCGACGATGCTGTACAGAAAACGGTATCCCCGAAGGATGATTTCGTTGTCGACCAGCGCCGGCGACGCGTCGAAGCCGTCGTCCAGGGTGTTGGACGCCAGGATTTCATATTCGGCACCATGACGGATCACAAGAGTGGTGCCGTCGCGTCCAGGAAGGTACACACGTCCCTGGGCTCCGACCGGCGAGGCAAAAACGTTCGGAACCCCTTCGAGTCGCTGAAGCTTGTAATGGGGCTCGCCTGTTTTGGTATCTAAAGCGGACAGAATCCCCGAGTTGGTCTTGAGAAAGTACAGGATGCCGTCGTAGAGGAGTGGCGATGGCACGTAGGGTGTATCGCGCGTCAACTCCCAGGCAATCGCATCCGTGCCGGTAATGTCTCCACTCGCGCCCGCCAGGCGGATCGCCTTGAGATTGTTGCCCCGAAACCCGCTCATCGCGAAGACCATACCGTCTTCCGACACCGGTGAAGGGATCGGGTTCATCGTCAGGCCTTCGCTCTCCCACACGATTTCTCCGTTCTCGAGGTCGTAACTCCGCAGGCGGTTCATGCCAGGCACGATGACCTGATTCCGGCCCTCGTGTTCGATGACCAGCGGCGTGGCCCAGGTATCGATTTCATCGCGCTCGACACGCCAGATCTCCTCGCCGGTTCGTTTGTCGAGGACGACGACAAAAGACTGGCCGCCCAGATGGTCCCACACGACGACGATCCGGTCCTCATACACCGCCGGCGTACTTCCCTCGCCGAACTGGTTTCGCATCGCCTTGTCGCCCAGGTCGTTTTCCCATATCAGGTTGCCGTCCATGTCATAGACGTGAAGCCCGCGGGATTCGAAATACGCATAGACGCGTTCGCCGTCCGTCGACGCCGACCCGGACGCCCATGTCCCGTTGTCCTGATGGGTGGGTTCGTGAGGTGCCTCTTCCCGCGCCGTGCGTTCCCAGACGATGCTCCCGTCGTTCCTGTCGATCGCGTACACGACGAACCGATGCGGGGCACGCTGCCTGAATCCACCTCGTGGCTGGTGGGATTCCTCGATCGTTACGTCAACCGGTACCGCTGAAAGCAAAAAAATCCGATCGCCCCAGACAACAGGCGACGACGACCCCCTTCCCGGTATCTCCACTTTCCAGCGAACGTTCTTCGTCTCACTCCATTCGAGCGGCGGATCGGCGGTGTTCGAAACACCCGTGGCATACGGTCCCCGCCACTGAGCCCAATACTTCTCTGCCACGGGGTCTGTCTCGGCGGTCACCGACGCGGCCAGGACAAGTCCGAGGCCCAGAGTCAGACATACGGCGACCGCGATTTTTGCTTCTTTCAAGGAGTCTCTCCCTATCGTTCTGGCAATGCCAATCATGATACGACTTATTATCACTTTTCCTCGCCAATTCCGTACACGTGACCCAGCGCCCGGATGATGACCAGACCGTCGGAAATCGCGGGCGTTGCCAGAATCACTTCGTTCGTTTCATTACGCGCGATCTCGACGTATTCCCGGCCCGCTCTGACGACATAGACGTCGCCGTCTTCACTGGTGAAATACAAACGGCCGTCGGCAGCTACCGGTGACGCGCTGAATGCACCGCCCATTCCGACCCGCGTGCGGTAGACGCTCGAGCCCGTCCGGGCATCGTAGGCACTGACGACGCCATTGGTGTTCAGAGTGTAGAGCAGACCACGGTAGAGGATGGGTGTGGGAATGTAGGTGCCATATCGATTGTAGCTCCAGGCGATGGCGTCGTTCGAATCGGTGCCCTTCTCCAGTGAGATGTCGCCGGATCCGCCCGGGCGAATCGCGTAGACAGGACGTATGGGCGAGTACCCGCCGGTCACATACACCAGGTCGGGACCGGCCACCGGAGTTCCGATGGTTATCTCGGAGTTCGGTCCCAGCGTCCAGCGCAGCTCGCCGGTGGCCGGGTCGTACCCGCGGACCTTCGTGCCGTTCGTGATGAGTTCGTCACCCAGACTGCCCCTGGCGATGGTCGGCGTGCTCCATGTCGGTATCTCATCCTCCCGACTCGTCTCCCAGAGTTTGGCCCCGTCATCCAGATCGTATGCCGCCACGAACGAATCCTTCTGTCGATCGACCTGAAGGATCACCGAACCCTCATAGATGATGGGCGAACTACTGTGGCCCCACTGGACCGTGGAATCGAAGAACCATCCGCTGTCGAGGAGTCCCAGGTCTTTTTTCCATAGCAGCCCACCGTCCATGTCGTAGGCGGCAAGCACTCCGGCCGTGCCGAAAAGGACAACCACACGTCGTCCGTCCGTGACCGGTGTCGAACTGGCCTGACTGCCTTTGGTGTGACGCTTCGTGCGTGGAATGTCCTTGTGGACTTCCCGTTCCCAGACAATCCGACCGCTTTCGGAATCGAGGGAATACAACTTCCACGTGTGCTCGGAGAGATCGTCTACCGAGGCAACCGAGCCATAGTCCCCGGTCCGAAAGGTCGTGTTTCCCGCTCCGCTGATTGCGGTCGAGACGAACACGCGATCGCCCCAGACAACCGGGCTCGAATTGGCGATGCCCGGGATGGGAGTTTTCCAGCGAACGTTTCGACCCGTCTCCATGTTCCATTCGACAGCGGCACCCTGGCCGTCGCCGATGCCCGAGGCTCCGGCCCCGCGAAACGACGGCCATGGTTGGGGGGTGCCCCGGGGCGCGACGGCGCGATCGGCCGGGTCGAACTCTTCGGACACGGACCCGGTGGTTTCGCCGGCGATCCGGATGAATTCGAGCGTCGCTGCTGCGTCCTTCCCGCCGGGGCGTGTCAGCAGGAGACGTTCGACGACGTTGTCCCGCCTCTCGAACCTGAAATCGGTCCCTGTCATTTGCGGCGCGATGAAGCTCAATTCGGACGTTGCGAACAAGAGGTTCCGGCGGGAGCCGAACCTCGCGGTCAGAGAGCCATCAGTCAGATCGACTACGACGGTTTGGGACTGACCCGTGCTTTCGTGTCGATAGGAGCCGGAGAACTCTCCTAGCACGGAAACAGGAAGGCTTACGATAAAGTCCTGAGCTCCCGGACGGGCCTCGATCGCTTTGCTCAGAACATCCGCGGCCTCATCCTTGCCGGTCTTCACTGCGAGCGCGTGAGCGGCTACGATCACGTCATCTGAAATGTCGGTGCGGAGGAGAGCCGCATCGAGCAGCGGAAAATCATCGTTTCCGATCGCGACCGGGAGAACCGCGTCGGCGCCCGGCGATCCCCGATCGAGCAGGTACCGGACCAGTTCCATGTGCCGCCCCCCTAGCGCTGAGCCCAGAGCGGTATTGCGATAAAACGTGTCTTGAACGTCGAGATCGGCGCCGCGGTCCACCAGCAGCTTCACCATCTCGAAATTGACGTGCCTGGCCGCAAGCAGCAGGGCAGTGGATTCGTAGCGTGTCGTGGCGTTGACATCGGCTCCCGCATCGAGAGCCCTCAAGACGCCGGGTAAGTCGTTCCGCTGCGCGGCATCGAGGAGGGCAGCGCCGGTCGCATCGGAGGCAGGCCCCTGACCACCGGCCGGTCCGACCAAAAGAAAGAGAAAGACGACCGCTCGAAGACTGGACTGGACATTCATAGCGGACTCCGTAGCGAAGAGCGATGGTGGCTCCGTGGCCAACGGCTAAGAGCCAATAAGCTAATAGCTTCTCTATCGCCCGATCGCGTAAAACGTGTTGTCGGATCGGATGAACAACCGACCTCCTGAAATCGCCGGTGACGCCACCTGACGTGCATCGAGCGTGTTGCGGGCGATCACCCGGGGCGTCGGGCCCGCGGCGAGGACGACGGTTTCGCCGCCTTCGGCCACCAGGTAGATCTTGCCATCGGCCGCTACTGGCGACGCGCTGAAAACGCCGCCGATCCGCTCCTGCCACACTCGTTCCCCGGTTTCCGCATTCGTCACCGTCACGATTCCGACGTCGCCAACCATGTAGACCAGGCCGTCGTAGTAGACGAGCGAAGAGACATAGGGTGCGCCTGCCCCCACCCTCCAGACAACGTGACTGTCATCGACGTTCCCTCGCCCTCCGGGCCGGATCGCCATGAACGGGCCGCTGCGATATCCACGGCTTGCGTAAATCACGCCGTCGTTTTCGACGGGCATCGGGATCGGAAAACGGTTGGATCCCCGGACCTGCCAGAGTTGTCGTCCGGTCGAAATGTCGTGACCGGCCATGCCCGAACTCGAATTCACCACGATTTCCGCCGAGTCCGGGCCCTCGACAACCAGCGGCGTGCTGTAGGAGAGCACCCCTCTCGGGCTATCGACCTTCCAGCGATTCTCTCCAGTAGCCGAGTCCAGACCGAGCAGGTAGGAGGAGGTCTGGTGGTAACAGATGAGGATGACGGTGCCGTTGTAGACAGTCGGCGAACTCCCGTGTCCCCAATTGATATTGAACTGTCCGTACTCGGTTCCCAGATTTCGTTCCCAGACCAGCTCGCCACTCATGTCCAGTGAGACGATCTGGCCGTTTCCGAACCATGCATACACTCGCTCGCCGTCGGTGACCGGGCTCGACGACGCCAGGTTGTGTTTTTCGTGAACCGCGGTCAACCTTCCTTCGGCCTCGATCTCGTATTCCCACAGCTGCCGACCACTGGCACGATCGAGTGCCGTGACTAGAAAAATAACGGCCCCGCCCGACCTTCTATCTGCCGCCCCACCGCTTCCGAGGGCCCGCTCGCCTGCAGCGGCGGCATCCCCGCTCTGATACAGTCGCGGCCCCGGATTGGACCTGCCACTGCCGACCTGAGACGTGACGAAGACTCGATCGCCCGAGACGATCGGAGACGAAATGCCAAGTCCGCGGATCGAGGCTTTCCATGCCACGTTGTCCGATTCACTCCAATCGGTCGGTAGCCCGGTCTCCGAAGAGACCCCGGTCGCAAGGGGACCTCGCCAGTGGGGCCAGTCCTCGGCATGGATCGCCGGGGTGACTCCAATCAGAAGGATAACGACGATCGATCTGTAGATTCCGTACATAAAGTCTCCGTCATCGCCCGTTTCAGGGCGACGTAAAAAGCGTCTATCATCTGAAACTAATGAGGGCCCGCTCAAGAATAACTTCACATTTTGGCTTCCCATCTTCACGCCATCTTCGGCCGCTCCTCAATCGCAGATCCTCGAAATAGCCGGGCTATTCCTCCGGTCTGCTCAATCGGTCGCGACCGAATCTGACGCAAATCTGGGCGCCAATTCTGCGAAGCTATTCTTGAGCGGACCCTGAGTACCGTATCAAGGTCTCCCAGACAAGTCCAAGTACAATACCCATCGTTTGAATATGATTGATATGATTCAACCCGACCAACCAGGGAGTGCGAATGAAAGCCTTCTTCATGACCAGCCTGATCGCCGTGTTTGTACTGGGAGCTCCCGTCCCGAATGCCAGGGCTTACGGACGGGACGGACATCGAATCATCTGCGCTATCGCGTACGGTCTGCTGGCTCCGGAAAGTCGTACTGAGGTCGCCCGATTGGTGAGGCTCTATCGCACTCCCGACGACGACATGATCGAGGACTTTCCAACCGCCTGTACGTACGCCGATTCAGCCCGGAGGAACGCGCGTGACGAGCGGCTGGGCTGGACGCGCTTCAATCAATTCAACAACTGGCACTTTATGAACGTACCTCGCAACGTCCGGCAAATCAGTCGAAGTCACTGTGGACAGGATTGCGTTCTCCGTGCCATTGAGTATCACTTTGCACGTGTTCGAAACAGGGACCTGGCGGATCGGCCCCGCGCCGAGGCGCTGTTCTTCCTGGCGCATTGGGTGGGGGACGTTCATCAGCCGCTTCACGTCAGCTACGCGGACGACCTTGGTGGGAACCAGACCGGGACGACGGGTGGATACTACGAATCCTCCAACTTGCACGCGGTGTGGGACTCGGGGATCGTGTCGAACGCGCTTGCCGGAACAGGCTGGCGGTCTTACTCGAGTGTTCTCCGAAGTCGCGTGTCGCCCGGCGACAGCGTTGCGTGGCTGCGGACCGGGCCCCGGGAATGGGCCCAGGAATCCTACGACATCACAACCCGCCAGGAGTTCCAGTACTGTGAATGGGGTAATGGGCGGTGTCGTCCTATCGATGAGGGTCGAGCGCTGGGATCGTCTTACCAGGATGAATTCGAAAGTGTCGTCGAAGAGCGGCTCAAACAGGCCGGTGTTCGCCTCGCCGACCTGATCGAACGGGCTCTGGATCGCTGACGTGCGTAGGGGTATCGGCCTGGACTTTGGAACAACGAACAGTTCCATCGCATTCGCCCAGGCAGGCCGGGCACCCGAGGCGGCGCTGTTCGAAACCGGTGGCGGTCCGACCGCTATATACCGGTCTGTACTTTACTTCGAGCCGAAGACGCCCGCCTCTTCGGGACCAAAGGCGATCGACCGCTATCTTTCCGCATCCGAAAATGGCAGGCTCATTCAATCGTTGAAATCTTTTCTCGCGAGTCGTCTGTTTACTTCCACTGACGTTTTCGGCCGCCAGTACTCTCTCGAGGACCTCGTGACGATCATTCTTCGAGACCTGCGCACGGAGGCCGAAGCGGCCCTGGGCTCTTTCTCCGGGCCCATCGTGGTGGGACGACCCGTACGCTTTGCAAACGCCGATAGCGACGAAGACGGAGAATTCGCGCTCGAACGCTTGAAGCGAGCGATCGAGAAAGCCGACATCGGACCTGTCGTGTTCGAGTACGAGCCGGTGGCGGCTGCATATTTCTACGAAAGCACGCTGGATCACGACGAGCTCATCCTGATCGGGGACTTCGGAGGAGGGACGAGCGATTTTTCCCTTCTGAAGGTCGGACCCACACCTCGCCGCACCCGGGAGCGTGACGGCGGTATCCTCGGCGCCGAGGGTGTGGCGGTAGCTGGAGACGCCTTTGACGCGCGGATCGTCCGAAACCTCGTGTCACCGGCCCTCGGGCGAGATTCCGAATATCGATCGTTCGATAAGACCCTTCCGATGCCCGCCTGGATTTATGGCAACCTGGAACGGTGGCATTATCTGTCTTTCCTGAAGTCCAATAAGACGCTGGGGATGCTTCGAAGCATCCGGGGCCAGTCTGCCGAGCCCCAGAAGATCAACGCGCTGTTGCACGTCATAGAGGGCGATCTCGGGTTTTACCTGCACCAGTCGGTTCAGGAGACCAAGGCCGCATTGTCCCGGCAAACAGAGGCAGGGTTTCACTTTGAGGACTACGAGCTCCAGATCGATTCCACCGTGATGCGCAGTGAGTTCGAGGAGTGGATCGACGTGGAACTCGAAAAGATCCGAGCTTCGATAGACCGGCTACTTTCCGAGACCGGTATCGTGGCCGCCGAGGTCGATCGTGTGTTTTTGACCGGAGGATCTTCACTGGTTCCCGTCGTTCGCCAGATCTTCAGCGAGCGATTCGGAGAAGATAAAATATCCGGCGGAGGCGAGTTCACATCCGTCGCTAAAGGCCTCGCTTTGAGGGCGCTGGAGGAGGATCCCGCCTAACCCGGGATCGCCCGGATAAGCCATGACATGAGTCCGTGACGTGTATTGGCGTAGTTTTGAATAATAGTATTCAGGTGGACCTAACAAGATGGATACCCGCAAGTTTTACGACGATATTGCAGATCTCTATCACCTCGTGTACGCCGACTGGCCGGCGAGCATCGCACTTCAGGCCGCGATTCTCGACTCGATTCTTGAGGAGTCTATCGGTGAGGGACCCCATCAGATTCTTGACGTCTCCTGCGGGATCGGAACACAGACCATCGGTCTTGCTTCTATGGGCCACCGCTTGACAGCCTCAGATCTCTCGCCGTCTTCGGTAGCGCGGGCTCGCCGGGAGGTCGAAACACGTGGCCTTCACGTGGCGTTCTCGGTGGGCGACATGCGAGAATGCGATCGGCGTCATGACGCGAAGTTTGACGTCGTGCTCAGCGCCGATAACGCTGTTCCTCATCTGCTTGGTGACGATGAGATCCGGGACGCGTTCCGCGCCATGCATAATTGTGTTCGCCCGAACGGTGTGGCCGTCATCACGGTTCGCGATTACGCCCGGGAGGACCGTACGACGCCGCAACTTCGACCCTTTGGCGTACGCCCGATCACGGGCGGGCAGTGCGTGGTTTTTCAGGTCTGGCACTTCGATGGCGATCAATACGACGTGGCCATGTACTTCGTGCAGGAGAGGGAACACCGGGACCCTGAAGTGACTGTTTCCAGGTCGCGCTATTATGCCGTGGATACAAACAAGCTGTCGGCGTTGATGGGCGAAGCCGGTTTCGTGGATGTGAGGCGAATTGACGAGCGGTACTTCCAGCCGGTCTTGCTCGCCCGAAAGGCGGTCTGAGCGCACTCGGCTGACGGCGCTTTATGCGTGAGGCGCATCGCTGACGAGTAGCGGCAAGTGTTTTGATTTTTTACGCCGGGAGGGGCTATGAATCCAGACCAGAAAGTCGAAGATTTGAATCTGATTCTTCCAGGAACGCTCGAACTGCCTGCCGACACGAGGCTTCCTTTCTCCTGGGTCCGGATCCGAGGCAACAGGGCATTCATCTCGGGCCATTGCGCGCTGAATGCGGATGGCTCGCTCTACGGACTGATAGGTAAGGTGGGCGCCGACCTCTCTATAGAACAGGGATATCAGGCTGCCCGTCACACGGCTCTTGCCATGTTGGGTAGCCTTAAGAGGGAACTCGGTAGTCTGGACCGGATCACTGCTTGGCTCCGTGTATTTGGTATGGTCAATGTCGCACCAGGATTTGTCCAGACGCCGTCAGTGATCAATGGCTTTTCCGATTTGATCATCGAAATTTTCGGCGAGGAACGTGGGGACCATACTCGATCCGCAGTGGGCCTAGCGGAACTTCCTTTCAATGTCCCAGTGGAGATTGAGGCCGAGGTCGAAATTACGCCGTAGCGGGGTTGCGCCCGTGCTTGTCTTTCGGAATCCATCGCAGCCACCCCGAAAGGGTTGCGGTGGGTCAATCCCCGGGGGATCCGTCCAGATTGAACCGATGCAGGAACTGCGTGTAGCTCTCCGGTCCGCCCAGTCCATGGGGGGCCACTTTGTCGAGGAGTTCGCGCGCCGCACGGAGTTCGGTCGACTCTACGCAAAACGACCAGCGCGTTCGGTCGTTCAGGACGAAGCGGACGACTTCGACTCTGCCCCGGGGCGCTACGACGACCCAACGTCGCTTTTTCAAGACTGCCACGCGGATCGACGGCACAACGCTGCTCAATATGTTCAAGGCACGGCCGGTGTCCTGGGCCACTGCCAGGGCAGCGGCATCGCCGGTGCGGTCCAATCGTTTCAAAGCGCGCCGCCACGGTTTCCTCCCCGCCGGCAACGGTTCGTTGAGTTCCGTCACCCAAAGCTCCCAGCCTGCCTCGGCGTGCCGGTTCAGCGACTTGAGTTTGAGTGAGTTGGTGGTAACCCGCATTTTGACGTTGACGTCAGGGGTCGAACAGAGCAAATAGACATCCTGTTCCTCAAAGGGCTGAAACGGTCCCTCAAGAGCGCGTGCCAGGGATTCGGGCTGGAGCTGTTCCGGGAGGGTGTCCGCTATGTAGCGGCATTCCCACATCCCTTCCGATCCGCGCACCATGTCACTCAACCGCTTTCAGGAAACTTGCGTCGTAGACCTTTCCCCTCCCCTCATCGCCCTTGAGCCTCTTGAGCCGCGTGCGAAGGAACCGATGTATTTCGGCCATTCCTTCGTCAATCAATGCCGGATCGAGCTTTGCGAGGGTCGTGGCCAGGACCGACACGCTCGGCTGATGGTCCCGGTTCGATACCAGCCGTGTCGACTCGGTTTTGAAATACTGTTGCAGCCCTCGGGCCACCGCCAGGACCTCGTCGTAGGAAAGCTTGCGACAGACGACGACGAGGTCCGGATCCGGCAGCTTGAAGATGTCATGTTTGAGTCCGTCGGGATGAGCCGCATAGATTGCGTCCGTCACGGAGATGTTCAGTGCCTGGATGAACTCGTCGCGGATCTCCGATTCCGGTCGCCGCACCCGACGATCCGGGTCGGATTGCTGGGTCTGCCGTTCTTCGAGAAAGACATTGCGCGTGGTCGCACGCAGGTGGTCGATGTCGACGTAGATCAAAGCAAGCCGGTCCAGTCTCCTGGGAGTGATGACCTGGCCCAGCTTGTCGAAGAAAGCGCTTTCCTCGGGGACGATCTCACCGGACGCCACAACGGTCTTCTGAACTCGATCAATTTTGGTTTCGATAGTTTCCCGAGGTCCTAACTTCTTGAGGGCGGCTTCAATGGGGAATATCGCCGCTCCGAGCGCCTCAACGACACTCTGTGAAGAGTACGGACGGTAGGTCACATGAGATGCACCCGACAGATCGGAGGGGATTCTAAGGTCCTCTGTCTCGTCATAGACGACGAAGGTGCGCTTGCGACCCAACAATCCCATGAACAAGCCCGCCTCGAACACGACGTTGTCGCGCGGACCCGGTTTCGCCCGGCCGTCCCTGTCGATCCCGTCGTCCGGCGTAAAGACCAGAACCGCGTAGTCGAACCGATCTGCGGCCTTGAACAGAGACTCCAGGAAGCCTTCGTTCTGGCCAAAGGATCCCTGGTCCCAGATTACGGCCTCCGCGAACTTCGCGAGTAGCGACTGCAACGCGCGAGCGACTTCCCCTCCCTTCGCCGAGGATCCGATGAAGATCGACGACCTGCGTGTCGACATGTGCTCTCCTCCTTTCCTGTGCGCACCGACGGAGAGAGAAGTCTATCGTATTCGCACATTCCCGGAATTGGCGATTTTCGGTTCCGGTCCCGCCTGATCGACGTCCGGCGTTTTCTTGATCAGAAGATCCGGCGTGCCCGCCAGAAGGTCAGAGCTGTCGGTCGTTCCCATCGCCGATCGATGGGACCATGGCAAACCGGGGAGAGCGTGTCACGCGTGACCCCTGTGGGATGCGGCATACGAACTCGATGAGTAGCCGCCTTGTGTGAAAATCGGGAAGGTTTGGACCGATTCTACCGCTTTCGCGGCACGCTGGCTCCTAGTCACCAGGTCTGAGGATGACGTAAGTCGGCAGGCCGATGGCGTCGAAACGCTGCATGATCTCGCGTACAGGCGACTGATCGGGATTCTCCGCCTGGAACTTGATCTTGACGTAGTCCGACAGGGCGGCGGTGACTTCGGGGTTTCGAAGCGTCGTCGCGTCCATCGTCAGACAGTTCTTGCACCAGGTAGCCCACAGATCTACCAGTACCGGTTTCTGCTCCAGCTTTGCCTGGGCCAGCCCCTCGGCCAGCGTCGGGTACCAGCCCTCCTCGATCATGCGCTCCACGCTTGCGGAGACCTCGGTGGCATCGACCCAGCGATCCGCGAACAGGGTGTATCCGAGATAGCCGTAATAGGATGCGGTGGCCAGAATGATCACGCCAAAGGCGTGCTTCACGCGAACCATCCACGCTCCCGGCTTCGGCAGTGCGCTGATACCGGCACCGGCTATGGGCCAGGGAATGGCCATACCCACACCCAGCAGGAACGGAAGCGCGAGGGCCGCCGTCGTGCCAGTCGCGTACATGTCGCTTGAGAAGAGGATGACTTGGATGACGACCGGCGCGACGCACGCGCCCGCCAGCAGTGCGGCGACGCTACCCATACCGAAGGCCAGGACGAAACTGCCGCGTTTTCCCCATTTCAGGTTCAGGTTGTTGGAGAACCGGGTAAAGTCGATCGAGAAGACGTCAAACATCGCGAGACCCAGAACGATGAAGAGTGCGGCAATACCGACGTTGAACCAGGGCGACGCATTGATCGTGCCAAACGTGCCGGTCGTCAGGATGACGACGAGACCCAGAATGCCGTAGACCAGCGCCATGGCCGCGCCGTAGACACTCCCAAGCAGCAGCCCACGTCGTCGCGAACTGGCCTGGGCGCCGGCGCCGATGATGGCCAGGTTGATCGGGATCATCGGAAGCACGCATGGCGTCAGGTTCAGGGCGAGGCCGCCGATCAGAACGACCAAAAGCATCGCGATGACGCCCCGGCCCTCCAGCAGTCCCCGTTCTTTGACGCCGGCCTCGGCGTTATTGATGAAGGCCAGGAAATCGTCGGCTCCGAGATAGCCGCCAGTGCTCGAGAGCATCGTGAACTCTTCCAGCTGTGCAGTGGGATTCCGATCGTCGGGGGGCACACCCTCTGACGCGACTGGTCTCAGGGGCTCGGGCACCGGTGGGGCGCTCCCCGTGCCGAATCGAATATCTCCAAACAGCGAGGCGTTGAGATTCGTGATCGCAGCGTCCTTATCGACGACAGGAAGAGTCCATTCCGTCGACGCCGTTTGCGGGAAGTAACACATCTGTTCGTCGCATGCCTGATACCGGAAACTGGCGGGCACTGTAAGCGAACCTGGTGGTATGTCGGGAGCCACGGCCAGGCGAACACCAACAGTGAAGTTGCTTTCGTAGACGGCCAGCAGTTCCTCGACGCCGATCTGTTCGAGGTCCGTCGCTTCCGGATAGGTGACCTCGAGTACCGACACGCCGGCGGGCGGATGGACCGTGAGCACTACCGGAATGAGTAACGGATCTCGCGGCTCGTTCGAGTTGACGTGCACGCCTTCGGGCAACCGCACCTCGATCGCAACGCGGAACTCCTCGCCCGACCGCGCGGCGTTGCGGTCGGCGAGCGGCGTCACATCCGCCTTTGGCGCCGTCTGCAACCCGGCCTCCGCCGATACAGAGGCGGTGAGCATCAGGATGATAGCCAGGTGCAAGAATCGAACAGTATTTAGCATGGTTGATTATGGCGTCTCAAGTGGACGTACAGGATACCCTAGGAGCCTGCGTGGCAAAAGCGATCTACTACGACAGCCTTCGAATCGCTCCAGATTTTCCTAATTTATCATTACATAGAGCACGATTCGCCCCAAATCGATAAAATCTGACCTCGATTCCCCGGGACGATCCTTTCTGCCGGACATCCTGGCGACCGCGTTCCGGTTCTGAAATTCCGAAAACCGTCCTACGCTTAGACCGGCTCGACCGTGAAAGGATTATTTTTTTATTCCCTGGAGACCGGAGAACGGAGTGGACAAGCCCCGGCGGTTCGCAGACAATGCCTGAGCCGTACGGCGGAGGAAACATGAACCCTGAAGACTGCATTTTATTCAGCGGCGCTGCAAAGGGGGCCGAAGCCGCCTTTGGCGCAGCTGCCGAGAGGCACGGGGTGGAGGAAATCAATTTCACTTTCGACGGTCACAAGGACGAGAGAACCCGTGGCATTCGTGTCCTGACCCAGGCCGAGATGAGACAGGGCGACGTGAGCCTCACCTATGTCGGCCGCCTCATGAACCGTTCATTCCCCGACACGTTCGGTTTCAGACGAGTCCTTCAATGCATCTGGCACCAAATCAACAACGGTCAGGACGTCTTTATCGTGGGCCAGATCCTGGACGACGGCACGGTCAAGGGCGGCACCGGATGGGGCGCCGAGTTCGCCAAACTGTGCAACAAACAGCTGGCCGTCTTCGACCAGGAAGTGGACGGCTGGTTCCGATGGACGGGCAGACTATGGGAAGTCGAAGCAGCTCCCGTCATTAGTCAGATCGCAATCGCCGGAGGCGGGACGCGAGTCCTCAAAGACAGCGGCCTGGCGGCCATAAACGACCTGTTCGACCGCAGCTTCTGAATCACACAACCGGTCCCTAAGGGACAACGCCCGGCAAATACCACAGATCAGAAGTCGAACCGCAGGCTCATCTGCAGCCGGCGCGGATTCGCCACGTTGGTGGGCTGTCCGAAGAACGGCGAAGTCATCACGCCGCTGTAGCCGACGAAGTTCTCACGGTTGGTCAGGTTCCGGAAGTTGAGAGACCAATTGAAGAGGTAGCGCGGGATCGTTCGAATCCTACCATCCGGCAGCTCACGTGGCGAGCCGAAGCGCCAGGAGTAATTCAGTGCCCCGTTGAGCGAAAACACACCTGCTGTGTGTGCCGAGTTTCTCGAAATCCCGTCCGGCCGGTCATTGAACAATCCATCGAGATTGTTGTCCTGGCCGGTCGTGATGTTGTACGGAGAGCCGGAGCCGGCCTGCGCATTCAGATTCAGGCCCATGCCGGATCCGTTTCCCAGTTCGAGCAATCGGATGTTCAACGACACGTTCCCTCGATGCCTGGGCATCGACGGTCCCCACTCGGTGTCCAGGTTGTTGCCATTGGCCGGCAACGAGAACGCCCCGGTCGTGTTGGTGTCGCTTCTGGTCCAGGTGTAGTTCACGGAGATGAACGCCCGCCTCCATTCGACTTTCGTCAGACTCCACCCGAAGTTCATCGAGTGGCTTTTTGATTCGGCGTCGGACACCATCGAGATGATGTTGGCAAACCCGGTATCACGTCGCACGCCGTTCGCGGGGGCATTCAGATTGAGTCCGCGCAGGCGCCCAAGCCCCCACCCGTAGGTGTAACTGCCATTAACCTTGGAATTTTCCGCGAGCTTCTTTTCGACGCCAAAAACCAGCCGGTGAGTGGTTGGCAGCGTGACGTCATCCGACCAGAGATACTGGTTGGTGACCGACGTCATACCGTCGGAAGGCACTTCCGGGTACGAAGGCCTGGAGATGTTGAGTTCTCGCAGACGGAAGCCGTCCAACAGCTGTGCCTGCTTGTACAGCCCACCCGTGATCCAGCTGTAGAGGTACCCATAGGATCCTCGTAGCGTCAACCCTCCGTCGCCGAACGGCGCCCAGCCGACCGTCAGCCGGGGGGACACATTCGATTGATCCCCCGCGAGGGTCTGGAAACCCGCGCGCACCCCAGCCGAGATCAAGACACTGCGACCGGCACGCCAGTCGTCCTGGAGATAGACACCGGTCTGCCACCTGGAGTAAGTGATGTTCGGATCGCCGATGCGCCGCGTATAGGTCGATGGCAGCCCCAGATTGAAGTCTCGAACGCTTGAGAACGTGTACGTGCCCAGATAGTTGGTCGTGTCGTCGGATCGGTACCGTCCGCCCTGAACCTGTCCGCCGAACCGCCATGCGTGAGCGCCTCTAACGTAATCGAGGTCGGTTGACCAATCGAGATCGAATGAATTCTGCCCGCCCGTCACCTGAGCACCACCGCTCGTGAACGCGGCGATCACCCGAGTCGTCGGCGCTTCCCGGTCCGCTTCACCGCGGGACGACGACCACGCGAGCTGTAGGCGAGACTCGCTGAACATCCGCTGCCCCACCGGCCCGCTTTCGGCAAACCTGAGCACGTTCGCATTCGACGTCGTTCGAAACGCCCGGTCCTCCAGGTTAAAACCGCCAATGCCCTGGTTGCGCGTTTCGGTCGTGTTCCGGTCGAAGCTGATACGCAGCGAGTGGTCGGCGGTGAACGCAAAGTCGACCCGGACTCCGAAGTTCGATCTGTCTGTCGGTCTTCGCAGGGATTTGGCCACCGTTGTCCCGTCGGCAAGTACGGCCAGCAGGTTAGGCGACGTGAACCGCGACATGCCACCGGCGTTCAGCGAAAACGAGACTTTGCCGGGCACGAGCGTGCCGGCCAGAGACATGCCACCCTGACGTGTCTGTTCACTCCCCTTCTCGGGCGTGAAAGGATTGCGTGCGGAAAGCACGTCGTCGTGGAACGTCATGTTTACGCGGCCACGGAGCGGGCCTATGCCAGGCTGAGTCTGGATGTTGATGCGCAAAAACTCCGTGGTGCCGTGGTTCTGCGCGGCCATATTGTCCATGCGCGGCACGCGGATGGACTTGATCAGGTATTTCGGCGGCATGGCGCCGCCAGAAAAGCCGTCGACAAAAATCGTCGCTCCGGGTGGGGCCATCGCCAGCAGAACGGCTTCCATCTCGTCGGGATCGTCCGGGAGCGCGTCGATCATCTCCCGTGTCAGTACCGTTGAAAACGTGGCGCCCATCGGGTCCAGGGACTCCGACTGGACGTCGCGTGCGACGGAAATCTCCTCGTCAAGTTTTGCCACCTGCAAGGTGATCAGTTCACGAGTCTCGCCAGCGGCCACGCGCACATCCCGCACGGTCACGGGTTCAAAACCCGGAAACTCCACATGGATCGTGTATCGCCCCGGCCGCAGCACGTCGAATGTCGCTTCACCGGTGTCGGACGCAACCGCCGTAGCCATTGCTGTCGGTGTGGCTTCCTCCTGACCGGCGATGGCAACCGTGGCCGTCGGCAGGACGCCACCCGTCTGGTCGACCACCGTGACGATCAGCTTTCCAGTGGAATCCCCGGCCTGCGCTCCGGCGGGCAGAGCAGCCAGCATCCCCAGGCATACGATTCCCGTCACGCGAACGCATGTTTTCAACACGGCGGGTTCCTGCTTATTTGGAAGGCTCGAACCTCTTGCTGTCGATTTCCGAGTTGATCTTGATCTCTTCGAGCGTCGTTTCTTCGGTCACATTGCCGTCAACGGAATGTCGCAACGTGTGGGGAAGGATCAGGTCGTCGACCGACTTGAAGTTCGAGTAGTAGATGCGATGCTCGACCAGCGTGGGGGCTTCGCCAGCGTCGTTTCGAGGATTGGGCCGGCGAGGTTCCGACCACGTCAGCATGAGCGGCAGGTGGGTCACGGTGTCCACGAACAGGCGCAACCCGAAGCCTTCGGCGCCCTGGGCCCCAATCACATGCGCCGAGCCGTCGGGCGACTCCGCCAGGCCGGCATAACTGAACTGCAACGGAAACCCATTGTAGGAGGACCCGAACATGCCCAGGGCCATCCGGGCGAAGTTCTTCTTCGCCCCGGTCATTACCCGCAAATTGGCTGCGGCCCGCTGTTCGGGCGTCGGTGGGGAGAGGGGACGGTCACGAAGACGGTCCCCACCACCGGCTCCGGACAGGTTTGGCGGCGCCTCGGTCTCGTTGATGAGCCCATCGCCATTGAACCCCGCGCTCCGGTAAATGCTCATGTTGCCCTGATTGGTCAATTGGGTTCGCGTCACGTACTTGTCGGGCAACTCCACCGCCAGTTCCATCTCGAGTTCGATCGTGCCCCGCCGGGTGACCCGTTGGATCGTTCCTTCTGCCGTCATCGTCTTGATCGCCGCCACTTCGTCCTCGCCGCCCAGAGCCGACCGCATGTCGGACAGCACCCGTGTCGCCTCGTCAGCCTGCCCCCGCAGGAGAACCGGCGCCATCAGCAAAGTCACCGCCAACGCGTTCATCACTCTGCGCATCACCATTCCGTCCTCCTGTCGATTCTCGTGTAAATCCTGAGTCGTTCGAACGTCCTGCCGGCTCCGCCACCGACAGCCTATCACGGTATCAACCGTGAATGGTCTTCATGTGCGTGACGCCCGGATCGACGAAACACGCCGGTTTTTCAATGGGAATTGTCCGGAAGTTCCGGAAGGATGGTTGCCAATGAAGGCGAGCTAATTCGGGGCCGGAGGAACAATTATTCTCCCCTGAGAGAACGCCATCCAATATCGATTGCTTTGTCAGCGGTCAGCCCTGACTAATTACGCCTCCGTTCCCGTCAAGAATCAGGTTTCGGGAACACGGAAAGTCCGGTCCGCGTCGGAGAGACGCCGGGGTCTGGCCAAGGTATCGCTGGAAATAACGTCCCATGTGGCTTTGATCAGCGAAACCCGTTTCGAGTGCGATCTCAGTCAGAGTCGCGTCGGAATCCTGTTGAGCTGGGAGATCGACTTCACGGATTCGTCGGGGGTGTCGTCCCGAGAGTGGCTGGAACCTACGGTCCGATTGTGGCTTCCTCCCTGTGTTGAAGGGGATCATCCATTGGATAGCGACTGCAATTCGTGCTGGCTCTCCGTGGCGTCGTCCGGCAAACCGAACTCGATGTCGTCAAAGGTCGCGATCTTGAGAGAAGGAGAATCTCGCCAGGCTTCCATCGATTGGAAGAACTCACTAATGCGTCCTCTGATTTCATCGTGATCCGTGACGGCGAAGTACTGGCATTCACCCGATCGGACACGGTGAAAAAGGTGGTCGAAGTGAAGAACGTTCATGAAGACTCCGGGTCCGGGTGACCGGCTCTGGAAGGCGGACGGGAGTCCGTGCTGGGGCATTCCGCAATTCCGGGCCTCGTTCGGGGCGACTTCGATCAGATCCGGACCGAGCCGGAACACGTTGGCCTGGTACTCCGCTCCCATCCGCCACGATGGGGTGCCGAACGCTCCGGAACACGCGCTGCTGTCGATCCGGTATCCGGCATAGTTCAGAGCTTCGAGGTATGTGTGGAGGTCTTCAGGGCTGGACCCGTAATCCCAGCCACCCGCACGGAATGCGAGGTTATCCGGTACGGGTACACCCGCTTCAGCGAGAAACGTCTCGTAGCAGGCTCGGACGGAGTCCATCCAGACCCCGAAATTGATCTTGTGATCGTAAAGCGCTCTGTAGAACATGCACCTGCGTTTGGTGTACCCAGCCGGTAGCGGACTGTCGCTGTCGAGAAGGCAGGCGCCCGAGTCCGGATCGAAGACGGAGTGTGCATGTGGATGAAACTCGACTCCCGACTGATGCAGCAAGACGATCGATTCGAGGAAATCGCTATATTCCCCGGGCGCTTCATGTTTGAGGTCCATCACATTTTCCATAGCCGTGAAGAAGGAGAACTTGAAGCCGTAGCGTTTGGCCTGGTCCGCGCAATGCCGCATTGCCGGCACCCACATCGATACGTTTGTCCGATCGAAACTCTCGAAATCGACCGTGATCATCCAGTAGCGATTCCGGACGGGCAGTTGCCCCAGATTGTATCCGTATTGTTCGAAATCAGTCATCGATCGGTGTTTCCTCGAGTCCGGCAAGCCTCCGGCTCTGTCTGATGAAGCGCCCATCCAATTCCGAGAGTCGGCCCCAGTCCAGCTCTTTCAGCCTGCTCTCCTGAGGGTGCAATGAAGGCAGGACCAAATCGGCCATCAGCAGGAGTGTCAGGAAAGGTGCGTACCGATTGGTGGACGCGTCGGCTTCCGTCTGGATTTGCCCGCGTTGTAGAAGACTGAATCCTTCGGATGGTCGAGAGGAAGTCAGCACGGAGAATCGATCTCGCATTTCCCTGAACCCGTGAGGCACTTCAAGATAATCCAGGTCGTCCCCCTCAGGCTGGATCGCAGACAGTTCTCCGTCCCGAACGCACAACATCGACTCCTGCAAAGCCATGCCGTTCCACATGCTGTCCTGGATCGACACGCATCGGAGTCCCAGGGCCTCCAGGAGTGGCCGCATCGTGCCTGAGGCGAAGAACCGGAACCCCACCATTCCAGCCGTGAATCCACGCAGGAACTGCCTGATGCGCTCCGAAAGCGCGACTCGATCCTGTCTTTGAATGGCCTGGTGGATTTCCAGGGGCATATAGCCTTCCTGCTCTTCGGCATAGTGAAGCCAACCACCGTCCTCAAGGGCCAACGCCATTCGCATCGCAAGCAGGCAGCGCGAGTCCACGTTGTGAGACATCAGATTGCAGAAAACGAAGCTGAACGCCTCGGATGGTTCATAGTACTCCGCGTGCGCGCACACGAACCGAACGTTGGTGATGCCTGCGTGTTGCGCAATCTGGGTGCCTTCGTTGATTGGGCGCTCGTTTGGATCAATGCCAAGCACGTGGTCGAAGCGCGCACCCATTGCGAACAAATCGAGGCCGGGGCCACTCCCGATGTCGAAAGCGGCCCTATGATTGAGGTCGGTACAATTCGAGAGTACCTCCTCGATCCGGGCATAGCTTTCCTTGATTCGCCGAACCGTATATTCCGAGGCGATTCCGTCCTGACCATCAAGCCAGGTGCGCATCTGGCTCTCCGGGTTTACGATAGTAAGCGGCATTTCAGTCCTCGTTTACGTTGGGCCCGCTCGCAACCCGTTCGACATGCCGAGCGCGCGTTGGCGTGGAACGATCCGGTCGTACACGATCGAAAACATCTCAGACTGCACGTCCGCCACCACTCCCGGGTGGGGCCGAAGCCTCTGATTTCTTCCGATTTCCTGAGATCGGGCCGACATTGATGACAAAATCCTGACACCACGTGTCAACCAGCGATACTCAGAAGACGAATCGCCGAAAGCGAAAGACGTCGAACGAGGCGGGACCATCCGCAGGCGAACTAATTGAAGAGGCGCCAAAACCCTTCGAGAGGCCGTCGACACCGTCGCACCGGAGTTCCTGGGCCACGCCGTCAATGGTCACTTCGACCGAGTCGCCGATAGTTCCGCGCACGGTATAGAAATCGTACGATGACTGGACCGGGAGGGACACGGCCTCGAGGTATGGCAGCGGCGACGGGCCCTCGCCAAGGGGCATCGGCTGACCTTCGTGATACACGTTCAGGAAGAGCAGGGGATAGTCCACGTAGTACCCTCTGGCATGCGCGTTTCCCTGGGCACCGACGAAGGCGTACTCGATCCGGTTCCATTCGAACGAGTGCGCCGCCTCGGAAATATCGTCAGCCGTTGCCCAGCCTCCTCCGGCCAATCGCGGGGCCAGCGCGAAGGTCGGGTCCAGGACGATCCAGCGCTCGGTTTCAGAATCGAACAGTTCGACGAGCCTGTGCATTTCAAAGCGATTTGGATTGAAGGCCACATCGAGCCGGCGAACTGGCGCGGCAACGTTCATCTCGCCGAAGATCCGCAGCAGGACCGCGGCGTAATCAGTGCATACGGCGTTGTATCTGGGCGGCACTATCCGACTGAGTTCGGTCCATCCAAACGGGCGATGGTGTTCCGATGCCATCTCCCGCACAAAACGCGTGGCCCACAGCGCGGCGGCGATCTGGGGTGCCATCGACGTCGAGGCGCCAGCAACCATGAACGTGAAGTCCGACGCACTCCACGAGCCGGCGATCCTCGTTTCCAGCCGACCAAACAGCGGGACCCCGACCGGGAGGTCCGGCACAAAACGCCGGGTGACATGGATCTCCCCACTGTCGTCGAGATCGTCGGCGCCGGGCGACGTGCCGACCTTCAAGCGATAGGCGCGCGCCATGGCCACTTCCCTCCACTCGAATGGCTGGCCGGTGTCGACCCTCGAAGCGCCATCGCAGGGGAAAACGATCGACGACGGCTCCGGTGGCGGATCGAGCGAGAACGCGATGTCCGAGTAGCGGGCCCAGGCATCATGGACCTTTGCCCAGACCCGTGCATACACGAGTCCCGCCTGAGGCAAGCCCCTCACCTGACAGTTCGTCGTCGACATCTCTCCGCCGGCGAACCGATCGTTGCCTCCCGGGTTGCTGCCGATGTGAAGCCGGTAGGAATCGGCGCCGTCTGCCGGCGTCCAGGAAAAAGGCTCGGAGGTGTCCACGCCGACGGCGCCGTCAACAGGGCAGACAAATTCAGGAGCGATGCTACCGGTGACGACGGTGCGGCGCCGAGCGTTTGGTTGGGACACGGGCATTCACTTTGCCGGCTTCTTACCGATGAATAGAACAAACTGCGAAACGTACTCTTTCACGATCGGAATACGATAGGCGACTTCATTGAGGTAATACTTCAAGAGACGCCCCTTCCTCTCGCCCACATGCCGCTTCGTCATCCCCATCGTCTGAACCTCGAAATCGTGTCCCTCGAATATCTCCACGAAATCGGAGTAGTCCAGCCCGTTCAGGTTCGCCGTGACACATTTGTGATACGGCGTCCGGATGGTCTTGTAGTAGGGGGAGTAATTCAGGGTGTCCCTGTATCTTTCGTCGAAAATCAAATGGTTCAGGCCCGCCGCCCATGTCTTCATCGAGAGGAAATAGTGGATGCCGGGCCACGTGATTGCATTGTCAAGATGGTGGGCGTCCAGCATCTTGAACGACGGAGACCTCATGATGAGAGTACCGCCGGGCTTCAGGACGCGATAAACCTCCGAGACGGTCTTCACGGGGTCCTGGACGTGTTCGAGTACGTCGTCGATGATCACCACCTCGAACCGGTTGTCCTCGTAAGGGATGTCCTCGGCGTAAGCCGCAGTGAAAAAACAGTTGTCCAGGCCCTTGGAACGGGCAAAAGCTTCCGACACCTCGGGATGGTAAGGCGGAATATCAAATCCATGGATCGTGTTGAGCTGGGTGTTCTCCGCGTAATAGATCATCTTCCCACCCCACCCGCAACCGACGTCGAGGACGTCCTTGTGGTCGAGGACGTCCATGGTGACATGGTCCGTGAGCCACCAGAAAAAATTGTTGTATGCAGTGTCGTACTCGTACTGCGTGCGTTGATCGAGCACGGGATCCAGACTCTGGTCGTCTTGAGCTGTCCGCGCTTGTCCTTGATCTTCCGCTGAATCGACTCGTCGACTGTGGGGAGAAGAGTAGCGTTTTTTCTTGAACCTGATGAAGAGATCTATGATCAGGTTGACCATCAGGCTTTTCCGCGGCTGCTCGTACATGTCAGCGAGAACATTTGGTTATGTTGTGGACATAGTAATCAAATCCAGATACGAAGGCTCACTGTTCCGAGGGCCTTCAGGTTTCGGCGATGTGGCATGTTCAATCGCCGGGGTTAAGGGCCGCTCAACAATAACTTCACATTTTGGCATCCCACCTTCACGGCATCTTCGCGGGACCTTCGCGCATCTTCGGCCGCTCCTCAGTCGCAGATCCTCGAAATAGCAGGGCTATTCCTCCGGTCGGCTCAATCGGTCGCGACCAAATCTGACGCAAATCTGGGCGCCAACTCTGTGAAGTTATTCTTGAGCGGACCTTAAGCATCGGAAACCGCGACCGCAACCCTGTCGGTATCCAGTTTCCCTTCGAGATCCTCAAACGTCGAACTCTCCAGGAGTGGCAAACGCCAGCCTTCGATCGTTCGGAAAAACCGCTCGATTCTCGTGTCTATTTCATCTGGATCGGTGACGCCGAAGTAGTCGTAGGATCCGGCGCTCAGCTTGTGAAAAAGGTGATCGAAATGCAACACGTGGACGAAGACTCCCGGACCCTGCGATCCATCAAACGGGGACGCTCCCTGCTCTTCCCGCCCGCAGTCGAGAGCAACGTTCGGAGCGACCTCGATCAGGTCTGGCTGAAGCGAGAAGACGTTGGCTTGATATTCCGCGCCCATGCGCCAGGACTCTGTCCCGAACGTACCGGAGCAGGCACTGCTGTCAACCCGGTAGCCGGCCCGCGAGAGAGCTTCGGTGTACTCACGGAGGTCATCCGGAGAAGAGCCGTAATCCCATCCTCCCGCGCGAAAGGCAAGCATTTCCGGCATGGGCAAACCCGCATCGTCAAGAAAACGCTCGTAGCTGGCCTTCACCTTCGCCATCCAGTCTCCGAAGTCCAACCCATGCAGGTGGCGTACCCTGTAGAACATGCTCGGTCGTTTGGTGTAACCGTTGGGCGGTTCCTATCCGGGTCCGCCGGAAAGGCACCGGTTTCCGGATCGAATACGGAGTGATTGTGCGGATAAAATCTTGTCCCGGCCTGGTAAAGGACCTTCACACAATCGAGAAAGTCCCGATATCCGGCCGGCGACCGCTCTCGCAGACTGACGACGTCCTCGATGGACATGAAGAAACAGCTGCGGAAACCGAAACGGCTGGCCTGGTCCGCCCAGAACCGCATCGGCCTCAGCCACCCGGCGATGCTCTCGGCGTTAAAGGCCTCGAAATCGACGGTAAGGAGCCAATGGCGCCCTTCGACCGGAATCTGCCCCGAACTGTATCCATGTGTCTCAAAGTCAGTCATCGATTGGACCCTCCTCGAGGCCCGCGTGCCGCCGCACTTGCCGGATGAACCGTCTGTCGATCTCATCGAGAGTCGCCCAGTCCAGTTCGTCCAGATTCCCCGGTTCAGTATCAGGGGCGACAACCCTCCTGCTCCTCCGGTGGACCGTGTATTCGGAGGCGACCTCGTGGCCATCCTGAAGGCAGGGGCGGATGTCTCACGCCAAGTCTTGCTCGGTGGTACTCATCGGAATCCTCTTGTCGAATGTCGCGGGTCGCCCTTCTGGCCCCCTCGGCGACAGGGTTCAGGCGCAGTTGGAGCCTCTCAAGGGCTTCGGCAGTAACTGTTAAGCAGTTTGATTGCCGTTCGTTCGAACCACCAGAACCCCGTGGGCGCCGACCCGGTCAGCCAGTCTCCGAGGTCCGTTTCCACTGAGCTTCTGCCGTAAATTGAGCACGCAGATTGCCAAAAGGCCTGCTTCGGTGGGCCTACATACTGTCAAGTTTCCGTCGCGGAGGGAGGGATTTGCTCAATCATTGAAACAGCCCGGAATGTTCCGTGATCGCCATGAAGCTCGCGCCCCTCGGCGATCCCACGCTTTCACCGGCCCGGGCGTGGGCGACCGCGCAGGCTCCTGGCAGCCTATCGTGCATCTTCCGTTTGGCAAAAGGATTGCAACTATTCATCCCATGGAAACGTTCCTGCCTCGTGCCGACATTCGCCAGGGGATCGAGATATGACGCCACGAGTTAGCGTCATCGTTCCCAATCAGAAGAGCGCGGGGTGGGTCGCCGAAACGATCGAAACCCTCATCCGGCAGACGATGAGCCAGTGGGAACTGATCGTCGTGGACGACGGGTCCGATCCCGCTTTGCCCGAAACGGTTGAAGGTTTCGCCGATCGGTATGCTTCCGGGACCATTTCACTCGTTGTTGTTTCCAACAAGCGGTGTCCCATCCCAGCTCTGGTCAACAGCGGCATCCGTCACATGAGTGGCGACTACTTCGCATGGTTGAACCCGGGCGAACTTCTGGAACCGCAAAAATTGGAACTACAGTCGCGCTTTCTGGATGAGAATCCACAGGTGTCCTTACCGAGCAGGTGTTCTTTTGCGGTGAGTTCGAGAAATCCGTTCAGACAGTCACAGTCGGTCCGGCGGTACTTCAGGACCTGCCGCAGATGCTCCAATGCTTCTGTTGAAACCTTCCGGGGGCGATGGCCCGCGGCGAGCGGCGCCGTGACGTCAGGCTCGTATATGAGCGACTGCTCGAATGCCTCCCAGAGGGGAAGTATGTCCACGCCTTCGGTGAGGATGCCGCCCTCGGTGGCGTTGATGAAGCGAACCCTCGACTGCCGTTTCATCCGGCGGACGAAGTAGTCTCGGTAGGCGATCATGTTGTCGGTGGTGTACACAGAGTTTCCAAATATATCGTCCGCTCGCGCCGTACCCGATCTTTCGACGTAGAAATTGTTTCCCGTGATAAATCGTGTTGCTCGCGTAGTCGCGAAACCATGAGTATGCAAAGTCCTGTCCCACGAAGAAGATCGGGTTGCTTCCCATGCGGCATGCCAGATCCAAAGCCGTTGTCGCCACCGACCCCCAGGCCTCGAGGCTGCTCTTGCCGAGTCCGAACTTCGAGAAAAGCGAATCCGGGAACAGCCCCAAACCGAAAACAAAACGGCGTGTCGCCGCCCGAAGGGCCGACGGATGAACTGCTTGCTCCGCAATCAGGTACACGGATTCGGGAAGGACTCCGACAACATGCCGGGCGTTCAACTCGCTCGGATCCTCGGTGATAACGGCGTGAGGCGTGAGGCCCGCGGCCAACAACGGCCGCAATGCGGTATCGACTGCCAGAATGAAGCATCGGTCCTCTCGATGGCGCAGCTGGCCGAGGTTACGATCCAACGACGGGCCGGCCGAAACGAGCACCAACGGAATATCCTTGAAGCGCCCGAACAGGCGGCCTACATCCGGGTCGCCCTGAAACTCAAAATTGCTGATCACGTTCCGGAAGCAAGTCTCACCGTTCTGGAAGTGCGTCAGCAGGTTGGCCGCACGGTCTCGAAGCTGTGTCTTGAACTTACCCTTGATGGACTCCAACAGCACCCCGTGCCTCTGGACAGCGGCTGGCCATTCCACCCACAGGAACTGATCGGTTTCCTGCCAGGCGCCGAGGTTCCAGTCGTCGAAAAAACGACCGACTTGCTCCCCAACGACGAACCGAAATCGTGGATCTTCGAACATCGCGCGGTCCGGGGCTTCGACCTCGAAGAGTTTGAACAACTCCTCGTCGGGCTCGAACACAATCATGCGCGCGTCGGACCGGACGCGTTGGCGCAGAACGTCTGCCGCGTATCCCAGACCCCAGCCGAAATGAAGAACAACGTCGGCTTCTTCCAGGTTCACAGACCCATAGAACCGATCCACTTCGCGCAGAGGGTTGTACGCGCTGTGATACCGGACGCCATCGACCTCGACCGTCTGTGGGCCGGATCGGGTAGGTGCAAGTCGGAGTCGCTCGACAGCCATAAGGGCATTCTAATGAAGTCGGCCACCGCGGGGGACTAATTAGTCCCCCGAATCCGAACGCCGGATGGAGGAGAAGTTCAACTACCCCGGCGAGACGTCGCCTTACTGTACGAAGAGGGTGCTCCGCGCGTAGGAGATGGAAAGGACTCGATTCTTGAGAAGATTCGTCCCCATGAGCATTCGAGGCTGGTTGGCGAGTCCGAATGCCTCAAAGATGTCGGCGCGATCGACGACGGCAAGTTGAGCCGTTTCCTGCAGGACGACCTCTCCGGCTCTGATTGGTCTTGCCGAACAGATCAGACCACGAATCGAGACTTCTCACCCTTCTCCGGATGGATGATGAGCAAACGGGCGCCGCGCTCACCTGCATCGATATCATGCTCGGCGCCATCGGGCGAGAGTCGAACGCTTCCGGGTTCGAGAACACGTTGGCTCCGGGAAAATTGCTGCCGGAATGCCCCATCGGAAATGAAACAGGCGTGCTGGGACGAGTGTCCATGCGCCTGCACTCGAGTATCCGGAGGCATCCAACAATCGACGATCCGCAGGCGGCTCGTCCGGACCGTGCGGTAGCGAATGGGTTCGGTCGATTTCACTACTGGAAATTATACATCAGAGTGATTGCCGGCCGTCCGACCTCAATAGCGGCCCCTTGGCCGATCGATTTTCGTCAGTTGACGACAAAATCATCCAGATCGATTGTCATTTCAAAATCCCGGCGTAGATACGCCACTCGCTCCCGGACGATGAGAGTGACCTGCTGGCCTTCGATGAGGCCGTAACTGACGTATTCAAAGCGAACGCTTCGTCCAGATTCGTCATCCTCCTCTTGCGGGAGTCGGACGACGCCTCCAGAACCGAGAAGTTGCCCTTGCCATCTTTGGTTCAGATCTATTCCGGCAGGAAATGGCGAATAGGAGAAAACCGGCGAAATGTTTCCAATCTCCTCGTCCCCGACGCGCACCGACATCGCGAATGACGGCCTCCGGAAGGGGATGCGACATCGAACGCTCATGCCGGATCTACTTTCTGGAGAGAAACACTGCAACCCGCGCGAGAGTTCCACCACATCCTTCGAGAGGACAAATGTCTCCTCTTGCGGGCTTCCGAAAACGGTCAGATAGAACGTTCCCCGAACCGCGACCGGGCTGTCTCGCCACGCGTCGACGAGCGATTTCGGGAGGCCGCCGCCCCGGGTTATGTTTTCTCGAAAGGGTCTCATCTGTCCTCCAAACACTGCGGGGGGCTCCCAGCGTTGCCCGCCCCTTCCAACAAACGTCAGGTTGTACAGAGCGGATCGAGACACGACGCCATCGGGGGTGTTGCGCGTCACGAACGGGAGGTTCACACGAACTAATTGTTCTCCCAGGGATGTTCTGGATCGAGGAGGCAGGGAACGGTCCAACTCAATCCGGAAAGACGTGGACTCGAATCCCTCTCGTGAAAGTCGGGATTGGAGGGCCAGTCCCCATTCAAGAGGTGTGTAAAAGGCTCCGCCCAGTCCCAGAACGACCACCGCCACTACGGTCACCCGATTTCCGAACGTCCGACGTGTTCGATACTGATCGAGAAGCGTCCAAGCTCCGATGAGAATGATGGGAACCGCCAGAATCGAAAAGCGAATCCAGCCGACCTCTTCCGGCCAGGGATCGAGACGGAAATCCGCCACGATACTCTGGGCGATAGTAAAAAACAGTATGCCAGTCAAGATGAACTGGACCAGCCCTGGAGTCAGCGTTGCGAGAGCGGCAATCGGAACGGCGACTCCGAAGAACGCCAGGAGAAAACCCCACAACAGGCCGGGTAGGTTCGGGGTCACGGAGAAGCCATCCCGCACAAAGATCACCCACTGCGCGCCGAACACCGGTAGGTTCACAAACAAGACGATGAACACCAGTTTCGCCGCAAGAAGGTTGGTCCACCGGTACGGCCGGGTGATCCAGAACTGAGTGTCTCCCGGAATCGGTTCGGCCTGAATCACGCGGACGATTAGATAGGCCGCAGCGGCAGACATCAACGCTCCCATCGACAACGTGTGCCCTACACCGCCGAAACTCGCTGCCATCACCAGGACCACGCCGATCTCGAGGCGCAGATGACGGATGTCTTTCTTTAGAATATGAATAGTCTGTCCCATCGTTTTTTTCCTGACAGCTTCAATTCTCGATCGATTCCGGCAGATCGATCACCACGCTGAAATCCCGGTGGAGATGGGCCACCGGTTCCTGAACAACCATCGTGATCTCCTGGCCTTCCCTCAGGTCGTAGGTGACAACGTCGCTATAGAGGGTCTTCCGAAACAAAATCCAGCCTTCCCAGATACGGTTCATGTCGATACCCGCGGGGAACGGTGAATAGGACGCAGCCCGCCCGAAGTCACCCAGTTCCTCGTCCTGGCGCCGGGCCGACATTACAAACGGCGGCGACCGAAACGGCAGGCGACAGGAGATGCTCTTTTCCAACGCCACATCGTAGGCATAACACTGCAACCCGCGTTTGAGATTGACTGGATCTGTCGACAGCACGAATGTCTCTTCCTGCGGCTCCCCGAACACAGTCAGATAGAACGTTCCCCGCACCCGAACGGGTCCCCCGCTCCAGGCATCGAAGATGGATATCGGGAGGCCAACCCACTGGTCCAGGTGCCTCTTGGAGAATGTTCCTACCGGCGCTCCATAGACCCCAGGAGGTTCCCAGACTTCGCCATCTCTTCCAGCAAGCGTCACATTGAAGAGTGATGCTTTGAAAAAGCCGTCGTCTGGAACGTTCCGCACCACCAGCGGAAATTCCAGGCGAACTCGTTGGCGACCGATGGAGAATGGAGT
This sequence comes from Terriglobia bacterium, assembly GCA_965247425.1. Taxonomy (GTDB): domain Bacteria; phylum Acidobacteriota; class Terriglobia; order 20CM-2-55-15; family 20CM-2-55-15; genus CAZOZZ01. The sequence continues at coordinate 4,246,507 of OZ252023.1, read as the reverse complement.
CCGAGGCGGGTTGACCGAGTCCAACTCAATCTGGAATGTCGAAGATGCGAATTCCCCGTCCGACATCTGCGATTGAATGGCCATGGTCCAGCCGAGAGGAACGAAGGAGGCAGCGAACAAGCCCAGAGCCACCACTGAGACTGCGATTGCTCGGTTCGATGGCGTCCGACGGGACCGATATTGCGACCAGAGACTCCAGATTGCCATGATGCCGACAGGAAGTGCCGCAATCGAATAGCGGATCCAGTCGACCTCATCCGGGACGGCGGTCTGCCGGATGTATAAAACCATGCCCTGGGCGGTCGCATAGAGGAGAATCCCGGACAGGGTAAACTGCATCAGGCCCGGGCAGAGCGCCGCAAGAGCGGCGACTGGAAGCGTCAACCCGAAGATCGTTAGCAGCAACACCCAGACAATCCCGTACAGATTGGGCGCCAGAGGAAACCCTTCCCGCAGGAAGACCACAAGTTGTGCGATCCCGACAGGGAGGTTGACGAACAAGACGATGAACCCCAGCTTGGCCGACAAAAGGCTCGTCGGGTTGTAGGGCCGGGTGATCCAGAACTGCTTGTCGCCCGGAATGGGTTCGGCCTGAATCACGCGGACGACCAGAAACGTCGCCGCGGCCACAAGCAGGACCCACCACGGATACGCAGCCCGATTGTGCATCCAGCCGAAACTCACCGCCATCGCCATCACCATGCCGATCTCGAGCCGCAAATAGCGGATGTCTTTCTTGAGGATATGAATCGTTTGCTTCACGGTTCTTCTCCTGTCTCCTAATTCGTCATGGCCCCATTGCGAGCCAGACTTACGAAAATCGAGCGCAAGGGCATCGGGTTCATCGAGATACTGGCCACCCCATCGAGAAGGCGTCGGATGTCGCCCGGAGTCCGCTCTTCATCGAATTGTGACTCGACGAAACGCACCACGGTCTCGCTCGTCTCAGGGCACAGCCAGTGCGCTGGCCACTCGAGTTCGTGAGGGATCGTTGCCGGTCGATCGACAATTACCTCTACTTCCCGGAACCGTTCAATCAGCGACGCCATGCCTTCGGAGAATTGAAGCCGGCCGTTATCGAGATAACCGATGTGGCTCGCAAAGCTTTCGATGTCGGCAAGGTCGTGAGAGGAAATCAGGATCGTCGTCTCGCCCGCGCTTACCACGAGCCCTTCGCTCAAGTCATCCCGAACCACGGGATCGAGACCGCTGAAGGGTTCATCGAGCAACAGGAGACGCGGGTGGTATGCAAGCGACGAAACCAGCGCGACCTTCATTCGCATGCCTCGTGAGAGCTGACCGAGTTTCCGGTCGGCCGGGAGACCGAACTGCATCATCAACTCACTGGCCCGTTCCCGGTCCCATGTCGGATAGAACGGCTCCAGGTAGCCCAACAGGTAGTCCACGGTCATCCAGTCCGGCATGTCCTGGTTTTCCGAAACGTATCCAATCTTCGCCAGGTCCGACGGACCCAGCCGTTCCGAATCGACGCCCAGCAGCTCGGCCTGTCCCGCGGTCGACTTGATAATGTTCATCAATATTTTGACCGTTGTGGTCTTCCCGGCGCCGTTCGGCCCGATCAGGCCGAACACGCTTCCTTCCGACACGTCCAGGTTCAAGCCGCTAAGCGCCTCGACCCCACCGCGAAAGTGTTTTTCCAGGTCTTCGGTGTGAATGACCGCTGTCATGCCTTCCTCCTCGCTGCTCTATTGGTTCCGTCCAACCGGCTCCAGTGGTCATCGATCGCCTTGGCTACATCTTCGCGACCGAGCCCAAGCTTCTTGGCTTCAACGACAAGCTGTTCGAGTTCCTTCTTGAGCAGGTTCCCACGTTCGGCTGCCGTCGACGGGGACCGCCGGGCGACGAACGTACCGCGGCCCGGACGGACTTCGAGCAATCCCTCGTCAACGAGCTGCCCAACCACTTTGTGCGCCGTGTTCGGATTGATCTTGAGCGCTTTGCTCAGAGCCCGAACCGAGGGAAACGCCTCGCCGGATCGCATCTGGCCCGAAACCAGAGCCTTCTTAGCTGCATAGACAACCTGTTCGTAGATGGCAACGCCGGGCTGGAATGTGACTCGGAACGGAATCATAACTGTACTAGTACAGCTAGGACACCTATGAGGTCAATAAAAAAATCAATGGATGCCAGTGTCAGGCAGCCTAGTCGTCTCGCAACCTCCATCACAGGAAGACATCTGGCTGATCAGCCTGCCGGACTGATTCCAACCCGGATGTGGAAGCCCCAGACTTTGTCGTGCCTGTCCGAATAAATCCTTTTCGGGTGTGTCATGATGTTGGGAACAACCGGCGGCCGGGAGGCACGGGCTCGTCGGCTTCCGAAGAAACCCAATCATGATTGGTAAGACCATATCGCACTACAAAATCCTGGAACAGATCGGTGCGGGAGGCCAGGGCATCATTTATAAGGCCGAAGATGCACGACTGCGCCGACAGGTAGCGCTCAAGTTCCTGCCCGAAGAACTGGCGAGCGACAGCCATGCTCTCGAACGGTTTCGACGTGAAGCGCAGGCCGCGTCCGCCCTGAATCACCCGAATATTTGTACGATCCACGATATCGGCGAACATGACGGTCGACCCTTCATAGTGATGGAGTTGATGAAGGGGGAAACGCTTCGAAAGAAAATAGCGCGGGGGCCGTTGGAGATGGACGAGGTCGTCGATCTGGGGATTCACCTGGCCGATGCGCTCGATGCCGCGCATGTGGCGGGGATTGTTCATCGGGACATCAAGCCTGCGAACATCTTCGTGACGGAGCGGGGTCAGGCCAAGATTCTGGATTTTGGAATAGCCAAGCTCAAGCACCAGGACATTGTCGTCCTTCCGGACGGTCCAGAGACGGTAGACAACGTGGGGCACCTGACGAATCCGGGTTCGACCCTCGGCACTGCCGCCTATATGTCCCCGGAACAGGCCTCCGGCAAGGAACTGGACGGTCGTAGCGATCTGTTCTCTCTGGGTGTTGTTCTCTATGAAATGAACACCGGCTCGATTGCGCTGATCTCTGAAACAATCCTCAGTCAGGCTCCGCTAGGACGTGAGCAGTCGAGGGTTGACGCTCCTGCCAGGGTGGAAGAGATCATCAGCAAGCTCCTGGAGGAGGATCGGGAACTCCGTTATCAGATCGCTGCTGAGTTGAGGGCAGATCTGAAACGGTTGCGGCGGGACGCGGACTCCGGCAGTAATGTGGCAGTCCATGCCGCCCAACATGTACGGCCGAAGCGACACCGAAATTTCGTCAAACCGGCGCTTGTTGTGGTTGGATCGCTGTTGGGAACCGCAGCGGTCTACTTGTTTGTCATCACCCAGGCCGACGAGCCGCGATTTTCGAACCTGAACCCCACTTTCACTCGACTTACCTCTCAGACGGGTCGGGAACTCTACCCAAATCTTGCACCGGACGGCCGTTCGTTTGTGTACGCGAAGGAGACCACCCCGGACAACCTGGACATCTACCTTCAGAGAGTGGGGGGAGAGAGCGTGATCAACCTCACGGCGGATACCCGGGAACAGGACATACAGCCGAGGTTTTCCCCGGATGGTGACTTCATCGCATTTCAGTCGAATCGAGAGGGCGGCGGCATCTTCGTGATGGGCGCGACCGGAGAGTCGGTGAGACGCATGACCGACTTTGGCTTCAATCCGGTCTGGTCGCCGGGCGGGGACACGATTCTGTTTGCGACGGAGTCGACCGACACGAATCCAAGAGTCCGGCCAGGAGACAGCGAACTCTGGAGCGTCGAACTCGCCACGGGAGAGCCGAAACAAGTCTTTGCGGGCGATGCGGTCGAACCACACTGGTCTCCCAATGGCCACCGCATAGCGTATTGGGCTATAAGCGGCGGCCAGCGTGACGTGTGGACGATAACCGCAGACGGCGGTGGGCCGGTTGCGGTGACAAATGATGCTGCAGTGGATTGGAATCCGATTTGGTCGTCGGATGGAAAACACCTCTATTTTTCGAGCGATCGTCGCGGTTCCATGAATCTGTGGCGGGTACCGATCGACGAGGAAAGCGGGCAACTCGCCAGCGAGCCGGAAACCGTGACAACGGGGGCGTCGGGCGACACCATGAGCTTGAGTGTTTCGGCCGACGGGAAACGCCTCGCCTACCTGGTCCACGACAGCCGATCCAACATCATGAAGGTGGAGGTGGATCCCTCGACTGGCACCGTCCTCGGAGATCCCGTGCCCGTAACTGAAGGATCGCTCACGATCGGTTCTGTCGAACCATCACACGATGGGGAGTCCCTGACGTTCCACAGAGTCGGCGTCCAAGAGGACATTTTTGTCAGCCGTCCCGATGGAACCGGAGTCAGTCGGTTGACGGACGATCGTTACCTCGATCGTTACCCGCGGTGGTCTCCCGACGGCAGTAGTATCAGCTTCTATTCGAATCGGGGTGGCAGTTATCAGCTTTGGACAATCAATCCGGATGGCAGGGGGATCCATCAGCTGACTGACGATCCGTCGGAACCGGTTCATACGGCATGGTCGCCGGACGGTTCGCGGATTGCCTACACCGACTTCCTGACCGGATCCTTCACCATGAGTGCCGACACTCCCTGGCAGGACCAGACCGCTCTGGCGTTGCCTCTGATATCGGATGGGGCGGAGATCTTCGTGGCATTCTCGTGGTCTCCCGACGGCACCCGGATTGCGGGCTTCGGATACGACGTGACCCGTACTCCAGATGAAACCGGGATCTACGTCTATTCGTTGGCAACCGGGGAGTACGAAAGACTCACCGAGGGGGGGAGCTATCCCCGATGGTTGGGGAACAGTCAAGCGTTGGTTTATCACTTCGGTGGCAGGATTTACGTCGTCGACGTGTTATCCCGGGAAGTCCGGAAAATACTGTCGTCGGGCGACGAATTGAAGCTTCCATCACCGGACTCCGATGGCCGCACTCTCTTCTACATCTCCCAGCCCCCGCCAGAAGCAGACATCTGGATGATCACCCTGCCTGGGTAGCAAGAACTGCCCAGTGAACGGCGATCGGTGGGGAGTCCATCAGTTGATCCTTTCTGTCACTCCTTCCAAGCCCCTGGTTTCTCCGATAGACTGTAGCCGAAGAAACGGAGGGGAACCGTCCATCACAATGCTTGGGAAGACGATATCGCACTACAAAGTCCTTGACCGGATTGGTGGCGGGGGCATGGGTGTCGTCTATCGTGCGGAAGACCTGTCACTAGGTCGCCAGGTTGCGTTGAAGTTCCTCCCACCCGAAATCGCTAGAGACAAGCAAGCCGTCGACAGGTTCAAGCGGGAAGCCCGTCTGGCGGCCGCGTTGAACCACCCCAACATCTGCGCAATTTACGAAATCGGCGACCACGAGGGCCAACCGTTCATCGTGATGGAGTTGCTGACCGGCCAGACGCTCAGGGAGGAACTGGAGGCGGGGCCGCTCGAGGCAGCTGAAGTCCTGGCGTTTGGAATTCAGTTGGCCGACGCGCTGGACGCCGCGCGTGCGGACGGAGTCATCCACAGGGATATCAAACCCGCGAACATCTTCCTGACGGATCGGCGGGAGATCAAACTGCTGGACTTCGGTATCGCCAAATTGAAGCCGTCCATGATGGAAACCACCGACAACATGCAAAGTAGCCGGGACCGTGAGGCTCTTACGGAAACCGGAGCTTTGATGGGAACTCTCGCCTACATGTCGCCTGAGCAAGCCCTGGGCAAGGGAATCGACCGGCGTAGCGATCTGTTTTCACTCGGTGCCGTACTCTATGAAGCCGCTACCGGTGTTCGGGCATTCTCCGGGGCGACACCGGTCGTGATCTCCGACCAGATTCTGCACAAGGTGTCAACTGCGCCCAGCACCCTCGATCCACGCATCCCATCCGCGTTGGGGTTTGCGATTGAGAAGCTGCTCGAAAAGGATTGCGAGCTACGTTACCAGAGCGGCGGCGGGCTCCGGGGGGATCTAAAACGGATTCGGCAGGACACCGATTCGAGCGGTGTTCGAGCAACGGCTGCCGGGAGCCAAACGGGAATCTGGCGTTTGGTTTCCTCTCTGGCGGTAATCGGAATGCTGGCGCTCGCCGCCATCAGCTACCTCTCCCTGACCAGTGCGGAACCGAGTTTCGCCGATCTCAACGCCGGCTTCACACAATTGACCTCACAACCCGGCGAGGAATCGTTTCCGGATCTCGCCCCGGATGGGCGATCGCTCGTGTACGCGAGCAGAGAATCCGGTAACTGGGATATCTACTTGCAGCGGGTTGGCGGCGAGAACGCGGTAAACCTCACGGCGGATTCCGACCGAGACGATCTTCAGCCGAGCTTTTCTCCCGACGGGGATCGCATCGTATTTCGTTCGAGCGGGGTTGGCGGTGGGATCTTTACGATGGGAGCGACCGGTGAATCAGCCACACGAGTCGCCGAATTCGGATTTAACCCGGTCTGGTCGCCGAGTGGGAGTGAGATTCTGTTTGCGACTCAGTCTATCGGGGCCACTCAACGGAGCCGCAGCGCGGCCAACAGCGAACTCTGGATAGCCGATGTTGAAACGGGAGACACGCACCGGGTTTTTGAGGGGGACGGAGTCCAACCTCATTGGTCACCCGGCGGCCATCGGATCGCTTACTGGGGAATGAACGGTGGACGGCGTGACGTCTGGACAATGCCGGCGGAAGGGGGCGCCCCGGTTGCTGTGACGGACGATGCTGCAGTCGATTGGAGTCCGGCTTGGTCGCCCGATGGGCGGTTTCTCTACTTTTCGAGTACCCGGGGCGGCAGCATGAACCTGTGGCGCGTACCCATCGATGAGGAAACCGGGGAGACCCTCGGTCCGCCCGAACCCGTGACGACCGCAGCGTCGGGTGACGACATCCATTTGACATTGTCGGCGGATGGAAAACGAATGGCATACGCCGTCCTGAATGCCACAGCAAACGTCATGAAGGTCGAGTTGGATTCGGCCACGAAATCTGTGGTCGGGGAACCCCAGATTGTGACTGGGGGTTCGGTGCCGACTTCAACACCGGACTTGTCACCCGATGGGCAATCGCTCGTATTCATGAGGGCCGGGGCGCAGGAGGATCTCTACATCAGCGGGGCCTCGGGCGAGAGTTCTCGCCAACTGACAAGCGATATCTACAACGACCGGTATCCGCGTTGGTCGCCCGACGGCAACAAGATTGGCTTCTATTCCAACCGCAGCGGCGACTATCAGCTCTGGACAATTGATCGGGACGGTGGTGGTTTGGAGCAGATATCCAATGAATCGTTCAACGTCGCCTATCCGATGTGGTCCCCGGACCAGTCTCGCATTGCTTACACCGACCTTCGCACGGGTTCGTTCGTCATTGAAGCCGGCAAACCCTGGGAGGAGCAGGCGCCCGTAACATTGCCACCGTTGGAGAATGGAGAAGAGTTCTTTGCTGTGGCGTCGTGGTCTCCCGATGGGAAGTGGCTGGCGGGTCATGGCTACTCGCCATCGCGGACCCCCAGGCAGAATGGCATCTACGTCTATTCATTGGAGACCGCCCGGTACGAAAAACTGAGCGACACGGGCTCCTATCCCCGTTGGCTCAGTGACAGCCGCATCCTTCTCTACCAGGCCGTTCCCAATCTCTTCAGACTCCGGGCTGTGGATCGAGTGACGAAGGAAGTCTGGGAGGTGTTGTCCGCAGAACGAGAGAGTCTGTCAAACCCCGTCGTGTCGAGCGATGACCGAACCTTGTACTATGTCTCCACACATCAGATAGAGTCCGACATCTGGCTGATCACCCTGCCGGAATAGCCCGCACTCCCCGGCGGTCTACTACGTCTCTCGCCTAACGATACAACGGATTCAAACAGGAAAGCTTCGGCGACTTCTGCCTGAATCTTCTTCCCCTCAGCACGGTCTCTCGGGATAATTACGGGCTGATCGGGTGAGGACACTAGGGCGAACCTGGTCGACGCGGATCTTGCCTTTTGAAGCGGCGTCTACCGGCTATTTGATGTAGCGTGCTAGTGTCCTGAGTCCGAAATACGGTTGCTATATTTCGGAGCGCAACGGTGCTGGATTTGGCAGATGTCGAGCCAATGCTCTTCATTGCGATGAGGAGCGACTCCATAGACGGGGCCGTTCCGCCCGAACCCGTAGGGCCGATGGAGGTTGCTGGTTGTGAGAGCCAAGACGACCGAGGCACACACGGGTTTATTGATCGATTCAAAGTCCACCCTTGTGTCCGGCAACATCCATGGGAGATAGTGACCGTATTTCGGACTCAGGACACTAGATTCAGCAATCTAAAGCAGATTCAAATGGGTTGGTGTCGGAGGAAGGGCCACGAATGGTAGGGAAAACCATATCCCACTACAAAGTCCTCGAACAGATCGGTGGTGGCGGCATGGGTGTCGTTTATCGGGCCGAAGACACGTCGCTGGGGCGTCATGTGGCGCTGAAGTTCCTGCCTGAAGACATTGCCAGCGACAGAGAGGCGGTTGAGCGATTTAAGCGAGAAGCCAGGGCCGCGGCCGCCTTGAACCATCCCAACATTTGTGCGATCTACGAAATCGCCGAATATGAGGGCCAGCCGTTCATCGTGATGGAGTTGATGAAAGGGCAGGCACTCAAGCAGCGGCTGGCCGGCGGGCCTCTCGGAACCGAAGTGTTGGGGTTTGGGATCGAGCTGGCCGAGGCGTTGGAGGCGGCGCACGCCCAGGGGATTGTGCATCGGGACATCAAGCCAGGAAATATCTTTATCACTGAACGCGGGCACGCCAAGATTCTGGACTTTGGTCTGGCGAAGCTGAGACCGCCCGGACAGGAGGTCGGCGACCGGACCACCCGGACCGGCCTGACAAGCCGAGGAGCGACCGTTGGTACGGTTGCCTACATGTCGCCCGAGCAAGCTCTGGGCAAGGAACTGGATTCCCGGACAGATCTGTTCTCCCTCGGTGTCGTGTTGTACGAGTCCGTTACGGGCAAACCGGCGTTCACCGGGCCCACGCATGCCGCCCTCTTCGACGAGATCCTGCACAAGACGCCGCCCCAACCGGAAGGGACGAACATCGTCGATGAGCTTTGGCTCGTGATCAACAAGCTGCTGGAGAAGGATCCCGACGCGCGCTACCAGGACGCTGGAGCACTGCGGGCGGATCTCAGGAGAACACGATCGGATATGGAATCGGGGCGAGTCCGGCCATCGGTCGAGGGGGGAAAGGCAACCCTCCAGCTAAGGATGGTCGCAGCACTTGGCGGCGTCCTGGCAGTCATCGGGTTAGGCTACGTCGTCCTGTCTACTCGTGCCCCGGAACTGCGATTCTCAGATCTCCGCGCAACCGTGACCCGGTTGACGGCCCAGCCTGGTCAAGAGCTCTACTCGAGTCTTGCACCCGACGGACGATCATTCGTGTACGCAAAGGAGACGACGCCGGGAAATCTCGACATCTATCTTCAAAGAGTCGGCGGCCAGAGTGTGACCAACCTGACTGCGGATTCCCCCGAATCGGACATCCAGCCGCGATTCTCCCCGGACGGGGAGTACATTGCTTTCCAATCGAATCGAGATGGGGGAGGAATTTTTGTTATGGGAGCGACCGGCGAATCGGTCAGGCGACTGACGCGATTCGGCTTCAATCCCGCATGGTCCCCGGATGGTCGGGAAATCGTTTTCGCGACCGAGTCGGTCGAAACCGATCCCAGAGACAGACTGGGCGACAGCGGACTCTGGATTGTGGGGCTGGACGTTGGAGAACCGAGACTGGCTTTCGAAGGTGACGCCGTGCACCCAGACTGGTCTCCGGGCGGCTTCCGTATCGTCTACTGGGCCATAGCCGGCGGGCAGCGAGACATCTGGACGATCACCTCCACCGGTGAGGACGCCGTTCAAGTCACCGGAGACGTTGCGGTGGACTGGAATCCGGTCTGGGCTCCGGACGGGAAGTTTCTCTACTTCTCGAGCGACCGCAGCGGAAGCATGAATCTCTGGCGGGTTCAGATCAACGAGGAAACCGGGAGGACCCGGGCTGAGCCGGAACCCGTCACGACGGGGGCATCGGGCGATGGGATGCACCTCACACTGTCCTCAGACGGTAGCAGAATAGCGTACGGGCTCCAGGATCGCAGGGCGAACATCATGCGGGTGGATTTCGATTCTGCGGCCGGCGCCGTTGTCGGAGTCCCCATCCCCATTACCGAAGGGTCGCTCCCGGTCGGTTCGGTCGAGCCGTCGCCTGACGGGAAGTCGCTGGTTTTCTACCGGGTCGGCGTGCGGGAAGACATCTTCGTCAGCAATGCCGATGGAACCGGCGTCCGACAGTTGACCAACGATAGCTACTTCGATCGCTATCCGCGATGGTCTCCCGATGGCACCAAGATCAGCTTCTACTCGAATCGTGGGGGCCGATATCAACTCTGGACCATCAACCCGGACGGGCGCAGTCTCCGCCAGCTTACCGACGGCCCGGGAGATCTCGCGCATTCGGCGTGGTCTCCGGACGGATCGCGCGTAGCGTACACGGACTTCGCCACGGGGTCCTTCATCATGGAGGTGGAGGACCAGTCGGTCGAAACACTGCCGGCGCTGACGGACGAAACCGAGTTTTTTGTCGCGTTCTCCTGGTCGCCGGACGGAAACTGGCTGGCCGGTCCCGGTTTCGACGCGAGACGCATCCCGCAGGAAACGGGAGTCTATGTGTTTTCGCTGGAATCGGGGCAGTATGAGAGGTTGACGACGGGGGGCTGGCATCCTCGCTGGGTCGACGAGAGCCGCACGCTCGTGTACGCGGACCGTGGCACAATCTACACGGTGGACCGACTTACGAAAGATTTACGGGAGGTGCTGTCGCCGGACGGCGGCGACCTCCTGTTGCCAGCGCCCTCCACCGACAAGCGCAGCCTGTACTATGTCATCGAACCGCCCACGGAGTCCGACATCTGGATGATCGAGTTGCCTCCATCAATCTCTTCTCCGTAGCATCCAAAGTCGTTCGGACACTCGAACGGCCGAGTTCGACACCCACACGACTTTAACCGGCTTTGGCTTCGCGGGCCATTCCATCATCCCGGAAATTCCTTCGAGCATCCAGCTGTAGTGATTTATGTAATTACTAGCCCGCATAAATCACCGAAAGGACCAGAAAAGGCCGCCCTGTTTGGCATAAATCGTTTGTCGAGAACGGTTCAGAAACCAAACGGAGGCGGCCCTTATGAGTACAGAGTGTAAACAAACCACGTTCGAATTTCACGGACTTCTTCAACGAAAAATGAAGGCGCGTTTCGACGGCGGCAAGATCACGTCTGACGCTGGAGTTCTGCTGCTGCGTGAAGTCGAAAAGCGGACCGGTTTGATCGATGGATTGGCGGGGTGTTTTAGCGATCATCGCGACCAACGGTTGATCGAACACACCGTGAAGGAGCTGTTGGGACAGCGGGTCTACGGGCTGTGCCTGGGATATGAAGACCTGAACGATCACGATCAGTTACGGACCGACCCGATGCTTGCGTTGGCGGTGGACAAAGCGGATCCGCTGGGAACGAATCGACGACAGGCCGGCGACTGGGGAAAGGCGTTGGCGGGCAAGAGCACGCTAAACCGATTGGAGTTGACCGGCGCCGAAGTCGGCGACCAGGAGCGGTACAAGAAGATCGCTATGGATGGGGACAAGATCGATCGTTGGATGGTCGATGCGTTTGTGGCAGCCCATGACAACACGGCGCCCGAAGAGATCGTTCTGGATCTGGACGCGACCGATGATCCGATCCATGGTCAACAGGAAGGCCGGTTCTTTCACGGCTACTACCGCAACTACTGCTATCTGCCCTTGTACATCTTCTGTGGAGAGCATCTGTTGTGCGCTCGGCTGCGCCCGTCCAATATCGATGGGGCGGCAGGATCAGTCGATGAATTGGAACGTATCGTCGGCCAGATCCGTCAGAGCTGGCCGGACGTGTCGATCATCATTCGGGCCGATTCCGGATTCTGCCGGGATGCATTACTGGACTGGTGTGAAACCCACCAGGTCGATTATGTGATGGGGTTGGCCAAGAACGACCGCCTCAAGCGAGAGATCGCTGACCAGATGATTCAGGCTGAAGCGGAGTTTCAGACCACTGGGAAATCGGCACGAGTGTTTAAGGATTTCCTGTACCGGACTCGAAAGAGCTGGAGCCGCACTCGTCGCGTTGTTGGCAAAGCCGAGTTCCTGGCCAAGGGCGCCAATCCCCGATTCGTGGTGACCTCACTGCCACCGGAACGACTCGGAGCCCAAGCGCTCTACGAAGATTTCTATTGCGCACGCGGCGACATGGAGAACCGGATCAAAGAACAGCAACTGGATCTATTTGCCGACCGCACCAGTGCGGGAACCATGCGCGCCAATCAGCTCCGACTGTATCTGTCCTCAGCCGCCTACATGCTTATGCAGGCGTTGCGTCGTCTCGGTCTCAAAGATACCGCGATGGCCCATGCCCAATGCGGAACCATCCGTCTGAAGCTTCTTAAGATCGGTGCGCGTATCCGCCTCACGGTCCGCAACGTCTGGATCTCGATGTCGGAGGCCTATCCCTATGCCGACGTCTTTGACCTCATAGTGAGCAACCTGCAATCAATTCCGCTTCGTTGCTGACGACACCGAACCTTCAGATCCGAAAAACAGCGCCTCTCATCTGCCTCCCGGCGAGGCCTGCCTGCACTCGCCCATTCATGCCGATCTCCCGCCAAATGTCGCCGTGTCACAGGCTCAAAATCCGCCAATGTCCACGGCTCGCTCACTCTCAGCTCCAAGTCTCGCCGCAAATCGCTTCTCGTATCCGAACACCGATCGATTCTCCGATTGGTGATCCATCCGGGCTAGTCGCTTGAGTCGGTTTCTGCCGCGCTAGTCTCCTAGATAAGGTAGTGTGCTAAAAGCAGTAAGTTAAGGCAGATTTAACTGGTAAGTAGCCCGAGGAAGGGCCACGAATGGTAGGGAAAACCATATCCCACTACAAAGTCCTCGAACAGATCGGTGGCGGCGGCATGGGTGTCGTTTATCGGGCCGAAGACACGTCGCTGGGGCGTCATGTGGCGCTGAAGTTCCTGCCTGAAGACATTGCCAGCGACAGAGAGGCGGTCGAGCGATTTAAGCGAGAAGCCAAGGCCGCGGCCGCCTTGAACCATCCCAACATTTGTGCGATCTACGAAATCGCCGAATATGAGGGCCAGCCGTTCATCGTGATGGAGTTGATGAAAGGGCAGGCGCTCAAGCAGCGGCTCGCCGGCGGGCCTCTCGGAACTGAATTGTTGGGGTTTGGGATCGAGCTGGCCGAGGCGTTAGCGGCGGCGCACGCCAAGGGGATTGTGCACCGAGACATCAAGCCAGGAAATATCTTTATCACCGAACGAGGGCACGCCAAGATTCTGGACTTTGGTCTGGCGAAGCTGAGACCGCCCGGAGGGGAGGTCGGCGACCGGACCACCCGGACCGACCTGACAAACTCTGGAGCGACGCTCGGTACGATTGCCTACATGTCGCCCGAGCAAGCTTTGGGCAAGGAACTGGATCCTCGAACAGATCTGTTCTCACTGGGCGTCGTCTTGTACGAATCTGTTACCGGTACACCCGCGTTCACGGGGCCGACACATGCCGCTCTCTTCGACGAAATCCTGCACAAGGCTCCGCCTCAACCTGTGGGGGCGAGCATTTCCGGTCCGCTTTGGTTCGTGATCAACAAGCTGATCGAGAAGGACCCTGATGCGCGCTACCAGAGCGCGGGAGAACTGCGGGCGGATCTTCAAACAGCACGATCGGATGTAAATCCGGGGCTTCTCCGAGCTCCCATCCGCGGGGAACGAAAGCTCGGACGCCAACTTCGGATGGTTGCGGCACTCGGTAGCGTTCTGGCAGTCATCGTGTTGGCTTATCTCGTCCTGTCCACCCGTGCCACGGCGCCGCGATTCTCGGATCTCCGCGCAACGGTGGCCCGGTTGACGTCCCAGCCCGGCCAGGAACTCTACTCGAGTCTTGCACCCGACGGACGCTCGTTCGTGTACGCAAAGGAGACGACGCCTGGCAATCTCGACATCTACCTTCAAAGAGTCGGCGGCCAGAGTGTGACCAACCTGACTGCGGATTCCCCTGAATCGGACATCCAGCCGCGATTCTCTCCGGACGGGGAGTACATCGCGTTTCAATCGAATCGAGATGGCGGAGGAATTTTTGTGATGGGAGCGACGGGCGAATCGGTGCGGCGTCGCAGCGATTTCGGCTTCAATCCGGTATGGTCGCCTGACGGAGACGAGATTCTGTTTGCGACAGAGTCCGTCTACAATCCCAGAAGCAGAATCGGCGGCAGCGAGCTTTGGACAGTTGGATCCGAGGCCGGGGAGCCGAAGCGAATTTTTGGCGGGGATGCGGCCCAGCCGCACTGGTCGCCGGATGGCTCCCGCATCGCATACTGGGCGATCAGTGGCGGTCAGCGCGACATCTGGACGATACCAGTGGACCAGGGCGCACCGGTTCGGGTGACCGACGACTCGGCGGTGGACTGGAATCCGGTGTGGTCGCCGGATGGCCAATACCTCTATTTTTCAAGCGATCGCACCGGCAGTATGAACCTGTGGCGTGTTCGGATCGACGAGCAAACGGGACGGACGATGGCTCCGCCGGAGGCTGTCACGACAGGGGTGGCCGGCGACAGCATGCATCTGACACTGTCCGGGGATGGGAAGCGAATCGCGTATGGGATCGAAAATAGCAGCGCCAACATCATGCGAGTCGAGTTCGATCCTGTGAATCGCACGGCCATTGGCGCGCCGGCGTCCGTCACCGAAGGATCGCTGTCGGTTGGAGCCGTTGAACTGTCCCCGAATGGCGAGTTGCTGGTTTTCTACAGGGTCGGAGCACAGGAAGATATTTTCGTAAGTCAGGCCGATGGTACCCGACTGCGACAACTGACGGACGATCGGTATTTCGATCGCTACCCGCGATGGTCTCCGGACGGGAGCACCATCAGTTTCTACTCCAACCGTGGCGGTAGTTATCAGCTTTGGATGATCAACCCGGACGGGAGCGGGCTACGGCGATTGACCAACGACCCGTCCGAGCCGATTTACACGATCTGGTCTCCCGACGGCTCCCGACTGGCATACACTGACTTTCGCACCGGGTCTTTCATCATGGAGTTGGTAACGTCCTGGGAAGAACAGACTCCTTTGCAGTTGTCTCCTCTGACAGGCGGAAGTGAGTTCTTCGCTCCGTGGTCATGGTCGCCGGACGGGCGGTGGATGGCCGGTCACGGAACCGATCCCACTCGGACGCCGAGAGACAACGGAATTTACGCATATTCCTTTGAGTCCGGGGAATATGAGAGGCTTGCAGGCACGGGTTCCCATCCGCGTTGGCTCGGTGACAGCCGGACGGTGGTCTACGCCCGCGATGGCGGGATCAGTACGCTGGATCGGATAACGAAAGAGATTCGAGAGGTGTTGCCGGGGCCGGCTCTGCCGATGCCATCCTCCGATGACCGGACAATCTATTATAGTCATACTCCCCCGACGGAGACAGATATCTGGCTGATCACTATTCCGGAATGACTCATTCCACTGTCCCGGCAACGCCCTTTCGGTAGCCATAGCTTCGCCCGTATCTAATGCGGGGACGGAGGCGTAATCATCTAAACACTCATAACACTAGGGTTACTAGAATAATTACGCTTCCGTCCCCGAATTAGATCTATTAGTATCGATTTCGATAAGAATGTGTTTGACAATCAGATGCTAGATATTTAGCATGTTCGTATCGTTTTCGATAGGAGAGGTCATGCCCGAACGAAAGACGAACCTTCTCAGAGGATCACTCGAACTGCTGACGTTGAAGGCAGTCAGTCTTGAGCCGTTGCACGGAGTAGGCATCGCACGACGCATCCGACAGATCACAAAAGAAACGGTGGACGTGAGCTACGGCTCCCTGTTTCCCGCTTTGCACCGTATGGAAGAGAAAGGATGGGTCCTCGCCGAGTGGAAATTGTCGGAACACAACCGCAAGGCCAGGTATTACGGTCTGACAAAGACCGGCCGCAAACAACTTCAAGTGGAAGAACGTGACTGGAAGCGTGTGGTCCAGGCCGTGAGCATGGCCCTCCGATCGAGTTGAGGGAGGCGAACGTGAAAATAAGCCGCATCGTCAGCCTGTTTCGCAACCTCGTTTCCAGAAAACGGGTCGCGAAACTCCTCGACGAGGAATTGCGATCGAGTTTCGACATCCTGACGCGGGAAAAGATCGATGAGGGCATGGACCCGGTTGAAGCACGACGCCAGGCAGCCATCGAGCTTGGCGGCGTAGAGCAAATCAAAGAGCAGGTCTGGACGGCGAAAATGGGATCTTCGATTCAAGCCTTCGGGCGTGACATCCGGTACGGTCTGAGGTGGCTGACGAAAGAGCCGACGTTTACCGCCGGTGTTGTCGTCACCGTGGCTCTGGGGATCGGCGCCACCACCGCAGTCGTGACGGTCGTCGACGCGATCCTACTACGGCCGCTGGCCTACCGCGAACCCGATCGGCTCGTCCGGGTCTGGGAGAACGATCGCATCAATGGAACCACCCGTGAATGGGCTTCCATACCGGATTACTTCGACTTCAAGGCTGAAAACCGATCCTTTGAGCAAATGGGCGGCTACAACAGCGCGGACCTGACTCTCACGCCGAGTGACGGCCTGCCGGCAAAGATCGTCGCCTACAGCATCACGCACACGCTTTTCCCCATGTTCGGAATTCAACCCATCGCGGGTAGAGGTTTTCTCGAAGAAGAAGATGTCCCGGGTGGCCCCCAGGTCATGCTGATTTCCGAGACGCTGTGGCGACGACGATTCGGTTCCGATCCGGCCATGGTCGGATCCACTCTGAAAGTTGACGGTTCTGATGTCGTCGTCGTCGGAATCATGCCCCGAACTCTTCGGTTTCCCGTCCCTCGAGTCGACGCGTGGGTTCCGGTCCAGGGCAGCCGAAGCACTGCCAACCCGGGAAGGCACGACTTCAGAATCTATGGACGATTACGGGCTGGAGTGTCACTTGAAGTGGTCCAGGAGGAGTTGGCTGCCATCGCTGCCGGTCTCGAAGAACTATATCCGGCCAACAACATCGGACGTGGTGTCGACGTGGTCTGGATGCACGAAGACATGACGGGAGGCGTTCGCCCGGCTCTGCTCGTGTTTCTGGCCGCCGTCGCAGTGGTCCTGCTGATCGCCTGCGCGAATGTCGCCAGCCTGCTGCTCGCGCAATCGGCTGCCCGGAACAAGGAAATTGCAATTCGACGGGCGCTTGGCGCACGGACCCTTCAGCTTGTCCGTCAGTTGATGGCTGAAAGCGTCATCCTGTCGATGCTTGGCGGCGTCCTTGGAACAGCACTGGCGTACGGCGCCCTCCACGCGCTGGTGACGCTGGACGTCGGTAACCTGCCAAGAGCGGCAGAGATTGCCCTGGACGTCCGTGTGTTGTCGTTTACGTTCTTGCTGTCGGTGGGCAAGGGTCTGTTGTTCGGTCTGGCTCCCGCATGGTCCGCGGCCCGGCGGGACGCCAACGACACGCTCAAAGAAGGAGGCCGCCCTACCGAACGAGGCGGTCGCCTGCGCGACATCCTGGTTGTTGCGGAAATCGCCATGGCGGTTCTGCTCGTGATCAGCGCAGGCTTGTTGATTCGGAGCTTTTCGGCTCTGCTGGGAGTCGATCCAGGATTTGACTCCGCCAACTTGACCAAGTTTGAGTTCCTCCTACCGCCCATCCGGTATCCGCTGTCGTTCGCAAACTCACAGAACAGTGATCCCGTCCCGGCCTTTCAGACGGAACTGACGGACCGCGTCCGACGACTGCCTGGAGTCGATGACGTCGCGCTGGCCTACAGCCACCCCTTGGATTCCGGCTTCACGAGCAGCTTTTTTGTCGGGGCGGTGGCGCCCCCACTCGGCCAGGGGGAGGAGGCCAGAATCCGAGCCGTGAGTGTGGATTACTTTCGTACGCTGGAAATCCCGGTAATCCGGGGGCGGTCCTTCGACAACCGAGACCGGCCGGCGGCGCCCCGGGTGATGTTAATAAACGAAGCCTTCCAGCGACGTTATATTCCGGACGAAGATCCGATCGGAAAGTCGGTCAATGTTTTCGGGCGCTCCCACGAAGTCGTCGGTATCGTGGCTGACGTGAAGTTTCTCGGCCTCGCCACCTCCGTGGCTCCGGCCCTTTATCCGCACATCGACCAGTTTTCGCTGGGCTTCTTCAGCCTGCTCGTCCGAAGCGGAATCGGGTCCGAACAGTTGATCCCTGCGGTTCAAAACCAGGTCCGGGAAATGGACCCTCAACTTGAGTTGTCCGAGATCGAGACAATGGATCAAGTCTTTCGGAATTCGGTATCGCGGCCCCGGTTCAACACGTGGCTCCTTGGAAGTTTCGCGGCTCTCGCTCTGGGGCTTGCCGCTGTGGGAGTTTATGGAATCGTCGCCTATTCGGTTGCCCGTCGCACGCACGAGATCGGAGTCCGGATGGCCCTTGGCGCTGGCCGCGCAACCGTGGTCGGCATGGTGCTGAAGCAGGGGCTGTGGCTTGGTGCTATTGGAACGGCAGTCGGCCTGGTCGGTGCGTTCGCGCTGACGCGCCTGATGTCGGGTCTGCTCTTTGGCATCGAGGTCACCGACTCCGCGACGTTCCTGGTCGTATCGGTGATTCTGGTGGGGGTTGCGCTCATCGCCAGCTACGTGCCGGCTCATCGGGCCACACGCGTCGACCCGATGAACGCACTTCGTTACGAGTGAGAACAGCCATCCCCACGGCGGTCTCCCAATTCGGGGACGGAGGCGTAACTCCTCCAGTAACCCTTGCGTTATGAGTGCTTAGATAATTACGCCTCCGTCCCCGAATTAGCTCTTACCAGTGACGCCAATTAGAAACTCATCCTTCCAGCGCCGCAATCGCGGCCATCGCGACTTGCTCGTCCTGGGTCGAGGACACGCCGCTGACGCCTACCGCGCCGATCACCGCATCGTTGATCACGACGGGGACACCTCCCTGGATCGGAACGATTCCGTCGACGGCCAGGAAGGGCGTGCGGCCGCCGGCAATCATGTCCTCCATGGCTTTCGTTGGACGTTTGAAGTTCGCAGCGGTCCGGGCCTTCCCGATCGAAACGTCTATGCTTCCCATCTGTGTCCCATCCATTTTTTGAAACATGATGAGGTGGGCGCCGATATCGACGATCGTGATGGCGACGTTCCAGTTGTTTGCGGACGCTTCCGCCTCGCCAGCGGCAATCATTTTCTGGGCGGCCTTGAGCGTAATGAATTGGGTAGTTCCGATCATGGTGCCTCCGTCTTGTTAGGGTGTCCGTCTCGTTGCGGCCGGATTGGCTGAGAACCGAGACTGCCTATCTTGCACTGTTCGCCAGGCGAATGGCAAAAATGTTGTAACGTTCAGGCGTACTTCCGACAGCGCGTCCCCATGCCGGCAGCCATTTCGGAAGAGCAGCTCGGTCGAAGTTGAATGAGGCCCGGCCAGCGGGCATTTGAGTCGAATTCAAACCCATTGTTAAGGAAGTTCTATTTTCGCATTGTTGAAATCGATATGGTGTCGGCGGTATCTTGTGGTATATATACCGTCAGATGAAGAAGAAAAAGATATGGCTTGAGTTGAATCAGGTAAGGGGAGCGGTTGCGTCGCGACTGCGACGGCGGAAGTACAGCCTGATCGAGCGCCATGAGATACCCGACGGTTTGCTGCCTGGCTCGGTGTCGATTAGTTACACCCGGTGCGGTAAGCCGACGTGCCGGTGTGTGTCGGGTGAAGGGCACCCATCCTGGTCCTGGACATTCATGATGGACGGGAAGAAGCATGTCGAACACGTTCCAGCTGCCATGGTTGAGGAGATTCAAAAGCGTGTCGGAGCGGGACGGGAGTTTCAGGATGCGATCCGGGAGGTGCTGACAGCGAACGCGAAGTTGTTGGTGCTGGAGCGCCAGCAACAACGTGAGAAGCGGAAGCGCCGGTGAAAGGTCCGTCGGCACGAGGGATACGACGGTACGCGCGAAAGTGTTTGCGGCTGAAGGGGTATTTGAATCACCCCGGAGATGGGCGGGTGCGACCGCAGATCGGAAGTGGGCATCTGATCTGGTCTCTGGTGATCGGGTATCTGCTGCGGGAATCGAGCTTCCTGGCCATCGAGTCGCTCGCACGATCCTCGGCGTGTCGGGCCTTGGGAATCGGACGCCGCTTTAGCGACGACACGCTGGGCTATTTTACCGAGAAGCTGAATCCGGAATTCACGCGCGGCGCGTTGACCACAGCCATCAAGCAGGCCAAGCGCAATAAAGCGTTCGACGATTGCCGATTCATCGGCCTGGCGCTGGACGGGACAACCGTGGGGCGTGTCGGTGAGGCCGGGTGTCAGTGGTGTCGACCCCATCGCAACGCCGAGGGGGAGGTGACCACCTACTTACACCACGTCGTGATGGCCACCATCGTGGGCACCGGGTTCACTTTACCGGTCGATGTGGAACCCTACGGTAGTGGGGATAGCGAATGGTCGGGGGGGCAACGACTGCTTCGTCGGGTGGTGGGGCAGTTGGGGCCGCGTTTTGCCGATTATGTTGTTGTCGATGGGGGCTATGCGTCGGCTCCGTTCCTGCACTTGGCCGACGAGTTGGGATTGAAGACCATCGTCCGTCTCAAAGCCAATCTTCCGAGCTTGTTCAACGCCGCCAAAAGCCGGTTTGCTTGTCAGCCGCCGTCCCGGGTTTTCAAGGATGGAGCCGATCGGGTGGAAATCTGGGATGCAGACGACTTCGATCCCTGGGGCCGATTGAACTGGCCGACCGTGCGCGTGATCCGCTACCGGCAAGAGAAACCCGATGGATCGGTGGTCGAAGCCTACTGGCTGACCAATTTCTCGATGAACCAAGTGGGAGCGCCCACTTTATTTCGCATGGCCAAGAGTCGTTGGGAAGTCGAAAACCAAGGTTTCAACGATGCCAAGAACCGTTATGGGATGGCCCATATCCCCCATCACCACGCCAACAGCTTGCTTCTCCACTGGCTCCTCATAAGCCTGGCTCTCACGATCGAACGTCTGTATCGATTGCGTCATTTGCATCGCGGGCGCCATCGCCCGCATACCTCCATCGAGCTTCTTCGTTTGCTTCGCCTCGCTCTGTCTGCCCCAACCCCAGCCGACTCCAGCTGAACTGACTCGTTTCCCTGGTCTCCACGCGCCTGCCTGACCCCAATCACCGGGCTGGACCCGCTACGGATACCTGTCTCTCGAAAATACCCCTCACTTCAAATTCCTCTCCCTCCTCGACCTTTTCCCTTCCAGAGCCCCTTCCAGACACTCCGTCCTCCCTGACTTCCGAAATGGCTGGTGAGGGCCGAGAAACCTTCGGCCTCATCCGAAAATCTGCTAGTCTGGCGAAACCCTGTTTACAAGAAAATCACTCAAAGGAGAGCTTCATGACTCGCTACAAGACCCTGACCGCTTCGCTCCTGTTGGTCGGCGTTGCTTTTGGAAGCATGCTGGCTACCACCCACGCCACCCAGACTGCCGCCGATTCCATCGTCTTCAGGAAGGTCGATTTCTTCGAAACGGAGGGAGATAAAGAGAAAAAACGCGACGCGCGCATCGAGCTCGACCCCAATTCTAAAATCATCACACTCGCCGACGAAAAGCGCGGAATCGACAAGGCGACGTATGCCGTGATTCCCTACGACAAGGTAACGAAGATCATCTACGAGCGCTCGGCCCACCGGCGTTACGACGCCGGCCTCATCGTGAACCCGTTCCTGCTTTTCAGCAAAGGTAAGAAGCACTGGCTCACGATCGAGTTTCAGGATGTCGCCGACTTCCCGCAAGGGTACGTCTATACCCGACTCGACAAAGATAATTACCGCCGGATTTTGTCAGCCCTGTCTGCTGGCATGGGGATCGAGATCGAGGAGATCATTGAAAACTAGGAAGGCCTGGAGGTGTTCGTGTGAACAGCGGTTACACATGAAAACTACCTGTAGACATGGCTCCATGATCCTTGTCGATCACCAGCGGACACGCCGGGTGAACGATCGCGTCTTCGCCGTGCGCACCGAGGACGGCGTTCTGGTGAAACGGGTAATGAAGGACGGCGCCGGCGGCTGGCAGTTGATCAGCGACAACCCGGACTATGAAACGGTGCCCTTCCCGAAGGATGGAAAGGTGCTCGGCGAAGTGCGCTGGGCGGGGAGGACGCTGTAGGGGATCTGGTGTATTCTATGGTCGCACGCACGACCCCAGCAGTAGATCCTAGCGTATGGACGTAGGCCGTATCGACAATGTGGCCCAGACGAATGAACCACAGGAGGCTGATCGGATGATGAAGCGAATTGGACTTGCCGTGACGC
The DNA here is from genome assembly GCA_965247425.1 of Terriglobia bacterium. GTDB lineage: Bacteria > Acidobacteriota > Terriglobia > 20CM-2-55-15 > 20CM-2-55-15 > CAZOZZ01. Next base: position 4,224,158 of record OZ252023.1, on the reverse strand, counting down.
TCGCATTGTGCCTGCCGCTGCTCTCGCTGGCCCAGAGCGGCGATTTCATGATCTTCCCCCAAGTTGCCGACGGCAGGTTTGCAGATGGGTCTTTCTTCCGGACCACGATTTCGGTCTTCCATCGATTCGGGGACGGCGTGACCTGCAACCTGACGCTGTACGGCATGGATGCAAATTTCGGAACTGGAAGGGCCTCGTCGTTTTCGATAATCGTTCCCGATGATGGGTTCGTCACGTTCAGAACGGACGCTACCGGCTCAATTCAGACGGGCTACACGACGCTGACCTGTAGCACCTCCGTCAACGCTCAGTTGACCTATGCCTCCTACAACTCATTTGGAGTAAAAACCGCTGAGGCGACGGTCTTCCCGACTACCTTCGAGAGTTTTAGCTCCGAAGTTCTCGTCGACGGCCGTGACGATGCACAGCTCGCCATAGCGATCGCCAACAACACCGACCTCCAGCGGACCTACAATCTGACGTTGAAAGACGAGACCGGACAGACCGTCAACACCGGCGCGGTTACCGTACCGGCCCGCTCAAATATCGCGCAATTCATCAACGCAGTCCTTTCACCGCCACCCGCCAGCGGCCAGGTGTTTCTGTTGGAGGTGCGGGCGTCCGACTTCTCCAGCTTCTCCATGATCGGGTTGCAGTTTACCGGTAGTGTTTTCACGACGATTCCGGCGAACTAGACAAGAGGATCAGTAGCACGTGGATACCGATCAGATAATTAAGCAGGCTCAGGATCTCCGGAATCGCATTCAGATCTACGCTGAGGAAGACCGTGATCGTCCTGGCGCTGTGGAAGATGCTGCCCAAGCTCAGGTGTGCGAATTTCTGCGGCAGTATGCGGGACCGAAGAATGCCTTCCTGAAGCAAGCAGAGGCCGCCCTTGGTTCCGGCAAATTCTTGGTCGGCACCCTCAGTGCGATTCTCGCTTCGAATGTGTTTCCGACTCACTACTGACAACTGCGGTGGCCTGGCGGAGGTAGTCGCCCACCACACCGGTCCGTCCCAACCAGTGAAGATGCACGCGAGATGGAGATGAAGGTGATCATCATGCGGGCGTATATAGCAAGCGGAGGGCCAACCTGGGAGGCGAACCTCAAGCCAGGCCGACCCAACACGCTCCCTGAATAGTTGCGGAAAGTGCGGGAGAAAAGTCGCAGTTGCCGACACCAGTTTTTATGGCGCCCTACTCCTCACACTGAAACAGCTTGCTGTCGCTCCTTCCTAACTGCACCTTTCCGCGGTTTACCCGCCCCGATGAACACCCCAGGTTCGACGCCGAAGAACGGTGCCAGCTTCTGAATGTGCGTCAGGTTGATCGGCCTCTTGCCAGACACCAGTTCCGACATCGTTGACACGGCAATATCGACCTCGAGCGCCAACCGGCGCTTACTGATACTGCGTGCCTCGATCAGGTGCTTGAGCATCTCCCTATCCGATACCGCCTCGATCGGATGGCTCGCTTCCTCGTACTGTTCGATCAAAGTGCTCAGTACGTCCAGATAGGCCTCCTCGTCCTTCTTCAGTTTGCGGTCGAGCAATTCGTCGACCAGTTTACTGGCTGCATTTAATTCACGATCCGACCGGACTGGTCGAAGCGGGAACCGTTCAATCAACCCCAGGTATTCCTGGGAAACCCCCTTTTTGAAAACCATTGACTCAACCTCTCCAGGCTACTGATTTCACGGAAGGTCATTTTTTCCAACCTTCCTTGTCATACTCAGCATGGGTGAGGACGTGGCGAATAAAGATCCGGCCTTTCTTGTGCTGGATCGTAACGATAAGACGATACTTGTTGCCGCCGATGTTGAACACCGTCAGCCCGTTGACATCGTCCGCGCTCGGGTAGACTTTTCGGACGTCTACCAGACTCTCCCAACTAGCCTTGCGCGCCACGCGAAACCACGCTCTTAATGGCGTCTCTGAATCCCGGTGCTTTGTCCAGAACTCTCTCAGTCTCTTCATTGATACTATGTGCACCGCTTCACCTTATCTGAGTATGAGGCTATTGTATTCGCATTCCGCGAACATGTCAAGCCTATTATCGCAACTTGCGAATAATAAACAACACTTCTACAGATAGATAGGCTGGTTAAGGGGTGACAATCTCATCGATTCGAACAGTAGTATAGTACCACGTGCCGACTTCTACCCCCTAACCGCTCGAACAGCGTCAGCGGTCCCCTGAGCGGCCAGGTAGGCCATCACCAGCGCGACGACCTTCTCGATCGCATCACTGACCAGGACCGGATCGACTCCCATCGCACTCGCGAGGATTCCCGCACCGATCGTGATCAACCCACCAATGCCGGCGATGAACTTCTTCGACTGGAGGGGGGTCTTGTCTCGAGGAGCGACCGTCACAGCTTTGGCGCCCTCGAGAACGGTCGTGATCGCCTCGGTCTCCGCCTTCGTGGCCTTCGACTTCTCGACCGCAGCGATCGCGTCGTCGATCATGTTCAAGCCAGGTATGCCGGCGACGTCGCCGATCTTCCCCGCGGTCGTTCCAATTGTCTTGAGAACGTCTTTGAGTCCCATTGCTTCTCCTATCCCGCCGGCGATCGCGGCCGCGGCGGTCTCATGAAAGTTGTTTGTGTGAATCCTGGCGGCCTCCAGGTTTGAAAGAAAAAGGACCTCGACCAGGAGGGCCGGGCATTTTGTACGCTTTAGCCAACCGAGGTCGGTCCGGCGTTTCGCGCCGCGGTCGAAAGTGTTCAGGGCCTCAGAAAGGTGCCGGCTGACGGTCGCCGCCTTCTCCCGGTGAGAGCGTGAGTAGTACAGGACCTCGGTCCCGTGCGCCTCGGGGTCACGGAAGCTGTTGAGATGGATCTCGACGGCAAGGTCGATCGATTCTTGGGTGTGTGCGGCGTTTACAGCCGCGATCTTTCGAGAAAGGGTCTGTGGGGCGTCGACGGCCACGATGTCGAGTCCAGAGCCGGCCAGGCGCGAGGATAGCGCGTCTGTCAGCTCGAGGGCGACGGCGTGTTCGGTGAGCTCGAGCTCCTCGTTGACGGCGCCGGGATCCGGCCGGCCGCGGCGGTTCAGGCCGTGGCCGGCTGACAGGGCGAGTCTCACAATTCTATTCGGCCGTCCTCTCGTCCAGGCGGGCGACAAGTTTCTCTAGGTCACCGATCGCCTTGAAGTGGCCGACGTGATTCTTCTGGAAACGCTCGGTCGTCTTGACGATGTCTCCGATCTGTCCCGTGTGTTCGGTCGCGACCTTCAGGAGATCGCCGGCGGCTTGCGCGTTCGAAGCGGCCGAATCTTTCAGTGTCTTGAGTTCGGTGTCCATGACGGTCTGCCGTCTGAACATCTTTGCGATAGCCGTAATGAGACCCATGATTCCTCCGGCCGCGACGGCCCCCGCTATTCCTATCAACCAGTCCATTGCTCAATTCACTTTGAACGAGACGTCGAGCTCGAGGTCCTGGGACGGCGTCGAGTCAGTCGAGGGGTTAATGCGGACCTTGTAGGTGGTTCGACTCGATAGCCTCCGCTCAAGTGCCACCTTTAGCTGTACCGCTCTACTTGGAATGGACAACCGGTTGACATTGTAGGTCACCGATGATGAGATGGATTCTCGTAGTAACTCAATCACTCAGCTATCTCCGTACCGCCCGAACCGCGTCAGCCGTCGTCCCGCCCCCTGTGCTGCGCCGTATGGGCTAAAAACCTCAAGTTCTACTGGTCCTCATGTCCTTGAGCATGTCCGCGATGTCCGCCAACGTCCACGAGGATGACGTCTTCGCCATCGTTGCCGCCAACGGGTCGACCGGTGGCGCCTTCGGAGACCGAGGAATCACGGTCTCCGTTGCCGGGTTCCATTCGTGCGTCTCGTCCGGTTGCTGCCGGATAATCTTCACTTCCTGCCCGGATTTCGGAACCGGCATTGCTGACGAATACGACAGCGGTTTACGGGTCGTCGAGTCAATCAGTGCGTGCCACATTCTTAGGGCCCCTTTATGATGATGCGGCAGGTTACGTGGCCACCCGTGCCTGCTCCCGTCGTCCGGAAGGAGATCCGCGTCCCGGCCGGTATGTCGAATGGGAAATCGTATGTCGCGATCGACCCCTCAGACACCAAGTTTCCGCCCTGGCTTATTAGATTCTTAAACTTCTCGACTTCAGACGCGGCGGCACCGAAGGCAATGTCTACCGTATCCTTCACGCCCGCGGCGCTCGCATCGTCGCGAGTGCTCTCAATGCTGACCGTGATGTGGGTGGCCTTGAAACCGGTGCTCGCGATGAGCTCCACCCATGCCGTCGCACCGCTAGCCTGGCTCGTGGGTTTGTCCACCCGGTCTGGCCCACTTTTGATCGTCTGATTTGGCCCACCCCCTCCTGTTAATAATTCCGAGTAGTGATAATTACCGTCGGGCCTGTGTTGTAGATGTGGGAAAGCCGAGCGCCCTTGGCGAGGCTTTTCCAAGCGCTGTGGGAATCCTGGTTTTTAGGATTTCCACAGCGCGTCATCTTCCACAGGCCTCCGTTTCTTTCTTTTTGGTTCTTTTTCTTTCTTTCGGGAAAAAACTCCGTTTCCAGGATCGCCCAGGATCGACGACCGCGCGGCGATCCGACCCTCAGGACGTGGTTTGTTTCGCGGGTTTCTCCTTTCCAGGCGGATGCCGTGGTTTCTGTCGTTTCTCCAACGTGCGCCGAAACCGGAAGGATTCGGTTCCGGTCTCGATGATGTGAGCGCGATCGGTTATCCGGTCCAGCAACGCCTTGCACAGCCGAACATTGGGAAACACCTGGGTCCATTCCGAGAACGGCAGATTCGTTGTCAAGATCACCGTCGCCCGCTCGGCTCGATCCGAGATGACTTGAAAGAGGAGTTCGGCGCCGAGGTCTGCCATCGGGACATAGCCGACTTCGTCGATGGCAATCAACTCGTATCGGAACCATCGGGCCAGAACCCGGCGGAACTGGTCGTTGTGGTGGGCCTCGACCAACTCGTTGATCAAGCCGGCGGCCGTCGTAAAGCGAACCCGCTTCTTCTGCCGACAAGCGGCCACGCACAGTCCTGTGGCCAGGTGCGTCTTGCCCGTTCCACACTCCCCGATCAGGACGACAGGTTTCGGCGTGTTCTAAATAGCCACCGTCTGCGAGTCCACGGATCCGGTTGGCTGGAACCTTCGACCGCGAGAAGTCAAAGTCCTCGAGTGTCTTCATTCGAGGGAAACGTGCGGCTTGAATCCGCCGGGCCACGGTGTTCCGTTCGCGTTCTTCAACTTCCATCGCCAGCAAGGCTTCCAGATACTGTGTGTAGGTGTGCTCTTCCCGCTGGGCCTGCTCGGCCATGGCCGCAAACTGCGTTCCGATCGTGGGCGTCCGGAGAGCTTTACAGTACTGCTGAATCGCCGCCTGTTCGACCCCGCCGGCTGTGGCGGACACTAGACCACCTCCGCAGTGAGCAGTGCATCGTAAGTATTCACCTCCGGCAGGGGCCGCTCATAAGCGCGTAGTGCGGCCACTTCCAGTCGCGGCGCCGCCGGCCGGTCGAATCGGGCCTCGGTCATCAGGTAGCGCGCCGCGGCGGCATCGGAGCATCCCAGGCGCAGGGCTTGTTGGAATGCGGAATCCAGCTCGCTATAGCCATGTTCCCGGCCCAGTAGGAGCAACTCCACCATTGCGCGGGTCCCATTCTGTTTTCCGTTGCGATCGATCAACGTCTGCCAGAACTCGTCATAGCTTTTCGGCCATCGGCCCTGTTGCCGCCATTGCTCCAGAGGCTTGCTCCCGGCCAGCGCGCCCGGCTTCCGCTCCAACACCTCCAGATAATGTTCCAGATTGAAGAAGTGCTGGCCGTTTCCATATCCTCGCTCATGCCGCGCCACGCATCCGCCATCGTGCCAGACCTCCACGTAGGCCGGAAAAACGCTCGCCCGCACCACAGTCCCGGCCTTGACGGGGGCGGAGTAGAAGTTGTTACGCACCCGTACACATCCCTTACCATCGACTCGTGGAAAGCTGTCCTCGGCCAGAGGGAACCCTTCGGTCGATAACGCGAGCAGATGGGGCTGTTCGATCTGCATCCCTTCACCCACCGTCTGGACCCGATCGCCGATCTTGCGCCGTTCATCGGCCCGGCAACCGGCCAGCAGCTGCGCATTCAGATCCGCCAGGTCCTTCGCCTTCGGCACCGGTACCAGGTGATTGCGCCGGAAGTATCCGGCTTCGCCTTCCACACCGCCTTTCTCGTGGCCCTCGCCGGGTGTGCAGAACTCGGCTTGAAACTTCCAATGCGACCGAAACGCGATGAACCGTTCGGTCTCTACACGCCGGTATCCCCGCAGAATCTTCTTCACCGCGCTGGTCAGGTTGTCATAACGCAGCACCCCGAAGACCCCCGCAAAATAGCGGAAACCCAACTCATGAGCCTCCAGGAATGCCTGTTTTGTCGCCCGAGGATAAGCTCGATGGAATGCGCCACCACTGCCCATGCTCCGCATACAGAAAACCTGGAGCTTCTGCCGTTCGCCATCCAACTCCGCGACGGCTTCGTACCAGTCGATCTGTGCTTCCTGACCCCAGGCGTAGCTTTGCGGCACGAACGTCTCCTGTCGGATGAAACCCATCTCCCGCTTCCGCCGCCCGACATACCGGCGAACCGTCGATTCCCCAATCGGATGTTTCGGAAATTCCATCCGGATCCGTTCGTAGATCCGGTGACTGGTGTGCCGCTGCTTCCGCGGGGCCTGCCTGTCCGCCTCCAACACCCCGTTGATAAATTCCATAACCGGCTCCAGCCTCGGCCTCTTCCGCTCCGGGCTCTTCCTCGCCGGCGGCACGGCGTTTCCCAGCGCTTGACGCACCATCCGCCGATGCACCCCCAGCCGCCGGGCCACACCCTGGATCGTTCCCACACCAAACTCGTGCTCTCGCCGAATCTCTTCAAATAATTCCACCTTCGATCTCCTTGACACCGGGTCCCTCCATTCCGACTCTTTGTTCGGAACAGCCTCTCCGGTTCAGTCGTCAGGGGTGGGCCAAATCAAACGATCAAAAGTGGGCCAATTTAGAGTAGCGAAATCAACTCGCCTGGCCCTGTTCTGTCTGCGTTGGTAGGTCGCTCAAATTCCCCCCTAGCCGCATGAATGCGTCGATGAGTGTGAGAGTCAGCCCGGAGGCCACCGTGATCGGCTCGCTGGGGAGCGGCCAATAAGCGAGGACCTGGCGATTTGCGACTGTCCCCTCGTCGGTTGTCAGGACGGCATAGCTCGCGCCGTCGCCGGATCCCGGGATGTTCCCGCCCGACGCGGTCCATGTCACGTCCTTGACCTGCTGGTCGACGAAGTCCGGCGCGGAGTTGAGGACCTGGGCGTCGAAGTCCGTCGTGTTGGGCGTCAGAGAAAAACCGCCCGACGTGTAGCCGTTTCCGGCCGCGATCTCGGTCAAGCCGCCGAGCGTCGTCGTCGCCCAGGCCGGAGCCGTCGCATCTGTGACAAGAGCGACGTAAAAGTTCGTCGGGACCGTAACGCCCTGGAGTGCGTAATCGAATAGGAGCTTCAGGCCCCTTTGTGTCATCCCCATATCACGCCACCGTCATCGAGAGACCCGTTATGGAGTGAACCGTCGTCCCGGCAAAACTCTGGTCGGGAATCTCGGCCAGGGGAGGATAGCCCAGTACCCGGAAGTTGATGTGGCCCCGGACGTAATCGATCCCCATGTCGACGATCGCGAACGGATACGCTGTCATGCCGCGGGTCGCCGCCGGTAGGTTGATGACGTTGATGAACGTGCAGTAGATCGGATCAGCGACTTCGAGGAGTTCCTGGCTCATCGCGGCGACGAATTCCAACACCGGAGCTTGGAGCCCGAATCGCTCGATGAACGAGTCGCCCCGACCTTCGAGGAAGGCCGCAGCTCCGGCAGTCGTCGACTGGATCCCTTTCGCCGAAAACTGGAACGTGTGACGACGGCCGGCGAGTGTGACAAGGTTCCCGTCCGTCTTCCGATACTGAGATTCAAAGCTCTGGTCGAGGTTGACCAGGTCCTCGTCGTGGTCGATGATGACGTCGTTCACTCGAAACTCGAACCGACCGCGGAAGATCGGCTCCCCTTTGACCTCTGCGTCGGAGATCGTCGCGACGAAGTCGCCGGCGTCGGGCGTGTCCAACAGAACCGGCCGGAGCTGGCCCAGGTTGTTCTCAGCCGGATAGGATGCCGTCGGCCGGAATAATTGCTCCTCGAGGAACCGCTTCGAGTTTTGCGACTTCGTCGCCTCTATGTAGAAATCGAAGGCCCCCAGGTCGGTCTTGGCGCCAGAGAAACCCGTAGCGTCGATGTACGCCGAGTCAAAGGAAAGGCCGTCCTTTTTGCCGGTGTTCGTCAAAATCGTCTGGATCATGTCGAACGGGTGATCGGCGGCGAAAATGAAAATCTCCTGGATCGCGTCCCCCGGGTCAGCCGTCTCGGCCGTCGAACCCCCATAGCCTCGAGTGAGACCCAGGAGAGACCAGGTGCCGCTGCCGTTGTCCCTTGTCGACGTGTAGAGGATCCGCTCGGCCCCATTGACGACAAAGCCGCCGCCTTCCTGGGCCGCCGAAGCGTCGGTAACGACCGCCTCGATCGCGTCGACGGCCAAGTCGTTGTTAAGGACCATCTTCACGCCGGCGAATAGTTTCGATGGCAGCGCCGCGGTGGAGAAAGGCGACCGGGCCATGATTTGATATCGTCCGCTTTTGTATTTGGGGACCTCGGTAACGATTCCGACAAATCGGGTGATGTAGTCCGGGACCGACCAGTCCAGGCCGTGAAACATATGGTAAAACGTGCAGACCCAGCCGGTGATGTCGACCGTCAGGTCGGCGGTGACGAGCGCCTGGTCATCGATGAGCTCAAAGACGAACACCGGAGGAACAAAACGGGACTTCCGCGGGTCGACGGCCGTCTTTAGCGAGACCGGCCGGAGGACCGCCAGGGCTGTCGCGAAGTCGCCGCCGTTCTTCATCGGCTCCGAGACATACTGCAAGTTGGCCGCGCCTCCCGAGTCCAGGTTGACCGCATAGCTCGGAGCGCGTCCGGCCTTCGCGAGCTCGGTCGAGTAGTTGGCCGGTGCGGTTATCACAAGGAGTTGACTTCCTCGACGAAGGGGAGAATGACGTCGAACTGGGTCGGCGGATTCTCCTGGATTATGGGATCCTTCAAGCCATCGGGCAGGCGTGCGGGCCAATACTCGTCATCGCGGAAGCGAGCCCCAATCGCAAAGGCGAAGTTTGTCGTCTCCTCGAGCGTTATGACGTTCCCTGAGATCCCGCCGGCAGCGATCTGAACCAGCTCGACGTGCACCTTATCCCGGAGGATATATTGATCTCCAGCGGCGAGCCCCGTCGCCGAAGTGACCGTGACCGAAGCGGCGCCGGCCGCCGCCGCGACCGAGAGGGTCGTGTCGGCGGTCTTGTCCCGATCGCGGGCTACCGTGAAAAGGTTCCCTTCCTGGATCCAGGTCGAGAGCTGTCGAAAATGACGCCTCGCGGTCGCGTCGGTCACGCCGGAAGCGGTTACCATTTCCCAACGAAGCTCCCCGCGGATAACGGTCTTCTGAACCAGAGTCTCAAGGTCGCCTAAATACAGAAGATTCCGGACCGCGACAACCACGGGATCGGCGACCCTCATCGAAACGTCTTCGGAGAGGTCGATGTCCTTCGAGTTGTAGCTGACCCTCGGGAGTCCCATCCTATAAGAGCTCGGAAGCGACGAGCTCGCCGCCTGCCTGGGTGACAAAGTCGTTAAGGGCGCCGGCGACGACCTCGCCGATGATGGTCTCGTCCAGGACGAGCGCCTGGCTCCGGTTCGCCTCGAGGTTCTCCCTCGCAATAGACGCCTGGCTTCGGTTCGCCTCGAGGTTCTCCCTCGCAACAGAGACAATCGCCTTTAGGAGCTCGTGCGTCTTATCGGCGATCGTTTCCTGGTTCGTCCTTTGGAGGGACACTTCGCTGACGAGAGTCGCGAGCTTCGGGTCCATGTCTTCGCCAAGTTTTCCGAGAACCCCCGTCTGGATCTCCCGCACCCATTCAAGTGTTTCCTTCATGGGCTGAAGCCGGTCGTTCATCATGTCGGTCAGGATGGTGTGGGTAAAACGAGTGTTTTCCTCGATCGCCTTTTGCTTGTTTGCTTGAAACAATCCAGAGCCCAGGGTCTCGCCGGAAATGCCGCATTGTTCGCGACCGGCGGACTGTCCGAGAACCCCGGTCTGGATCTCCCGCACCCATTCAAGCGTTTCCTTCATCGGCTGGAGCCGGTCGTTCATCATGTCGGTCAGGATGATGTAAGTTCGACGAGTGTTCTCCTCGATCGCCCTTTGCTTGTTTGCTTGAAACAATCCAGAGCCCAGGGTCCCTAGGAACGCGCCGGCCCCAGTCGCGAGCGCAGACAGTCCGCCGGTCGCGAACGATGCGGCATTTCCGGCGACACTGGCCGCAGTAGAGGCGGCGGTCTCGTCCAGGACGAGCGCCTGGCTCCGGTTCGTGTCGAGGTTCTCGACAGCAGAGAGAATCGCCCCGAGTTCGCTAACGAGGGTTGCGAGCTTCGGGTCCATGTCTTCGCCAAGTTTCCCGAGAACCCCGGTCTGGATCTCCCGCATCCATTCAAGCGTTTCCTTCATCGGCTGGAGCCGGTCGTTCATCATGTCGGTCAGGATGGTGTGGGTAAAACGAGTGTTCTCCTCGATCGCCTTTTGCTTGTTTGCTTGAAACAGGCTCCCGATCAGAGTTCCCGCAAACGAACCGATGCCGGTCGCGAGCGCGGACAGGCCTCCGGTCGCGAATGATGCGGCATTTCCGTTGGCCGCAGTAGAGGCGGCGCCACCGGCGGCAGAACTCGCGGCGCCGGTGACCGATTCGACCACCGAGCCGGCGCCCTTAGTGACGGCTCCGATGCCGATGTTGGCAAAAATGCCCAGGAGGCCATCCTTCAACTTTTGGACGAACGGCGCGATGAAGCTCGAGACGAAGCTGCCCAGGATGTCCTCGAAGAAGATCGCCGAGAAGGTATTGAGGAAGAGATCCTTGATCTTGCCGAGTTCGAGTGTCCCGGACGCGACCATCGACTGGAAGGTGTCGCCGAAGGCGGTCTTGATCGAGGTGAACGTCTCCTTGTACTCGGCCGAGGCGTCTTTCGCCTTCTGGATCGTGTCGGTCTTCTGTCGTTCGGCCTCGGCGATGATCGCGTCGACGGTAGTTTTCGTGTGGGTCTCGAAACCGTCGAGCATCTTGTCGGCGTTAGCGATCTGGGGCTTCGCCCACTCCTGGGTGAAGATCGAGGGCGGCGGCGGGATGTTATCGATCGCGGTCCCCAGGCCAAGCGTCGCCAGCTCCAGGTCGCGGGCGGCGATATCGGCGTCGGACATCCGGTCCTTCGACAGATCCAACTCCTGGTTATATCGTTTGAAGAAGTCAGTTACCGTCTCAACCGCTTTGCCCTCCTCTTCCGCGGCGACGGTGACATCTTCGAAGCCGAGGACCAGGTCGGCGCTCTGGCGCTCGAGCTCCTCGGCGGCGGCCCGGTTCTCGTCCATCGCGTCCTTACCGACCAAGAGGGCGTTGGAGGTGTCGTCAGCCTCGGCCGCCATATCGGCGAGCTTCTCTTCCAAAGCGTCGAGACCGTCCGAGAAGGGATTGATCGACTTCGGGAGCAAGTTCAGGGCGCCGACGAGCTTCGAGAGAGCACCCAAGAACTTCGACTGGATGAAAAGCGCAATCGACGCGAGCTCGGTCCGCATGGTGAACAGGTTCGCCGACAAACCGGCTATGAGGGCGATCAAGGGGATAATTACGGTTGCGCCGCTGAGACCTGTCAAGCCGGTTTTGATGATCGGAAGGACCTTCACCAGGCCAGCGAATCCCAGCAGCAAACCGCCGGCACCAGTGAGGGAGACACCGAGGACGCCGATCACGCGGACCAATTCGGGATGCGCGTCGGTAAACTCGCGGAACTTCACCACGACCGGAGTGATCGCGCCGATCACTGATGTCATCACCGGGATAATGGTCTCGGAAATCTCCTGGGAGACGCCGGCCATCGCGGTTTTGAGTTCGTTCTGTGCGTCGAGGAGATCGGCCGAGGAGTTGGCGAGGTCCTGGCTGTAGACGACGCCCAGGGCGGAGGCCTGGGCCGCGAGAGCCTCGATGCCGTCGCGCCCTTCCTTCAAGAGCGGGATTAGATCGACCCCGCTCTTCCCGAAGACGTCCTGGGCCAGGGCCGCGGCCTCGGTGTCGTTCTTCATCGTGGCGAACCGATCGGCCGACTCGAGGAGGACGTCGTTCATCGGTCTCAGATTGCCGTTAGCGTCGGTCACGCTCACGCCCAGAGCGTCGAAAGCGTCGGCCTGAGTCTTGGTCCCCTCGGCCGCCTTGCTCGCGTTGACGGCGAGTTTCGCGAGGCTCTTTTCGACGACCTCGAAGGAGGTTCCGCTTTGCTCGGCCGCAAACTTCAGGGCTGAGAGTTCCTCGGTCGCGACGCCGGTCTTGAGTGATGCTTTCTGAAATTGGTCACCGAGATCCGCCGACTCCTGGGCCATTTTGACCAGGGCGCCGGTGACGGCCAATCCAGCGCCGGCCAGAGTCGCGCCGGTCGCGACGAGCTGCCGCATGTTCTTGTCCGCCTTCTTGAGCGCGGCAGAATATTGGTCGCGGGCCCTTATGAGGATTTCTACTGTTGAAGCCATAGCTAGAGTCGGTCCAAAATCCAGGTCAGGATCGTCGCGGCCTTGTCCGCTTCCTTGTCCTGGCGCAGCCGCCGGAGGGCGGCCTCGGTTTCACGGTGTTGCTCCTCGCGAGCGATGCGGAGAGCGTGAAAGGCGATCGAGATCTCTCGGGGCCCGAGCTCTAGGATTTCGTGAGGGAGTCGACCGTATCGTCGTGCGAGCTGGTCGATGAGTCGGACCCGGTTTCGTTTTTTGCGAAAGTCTCGACGTCGGCTTTGGCCTCGCTGGAGATCCCGGAGAACGCCATGATCTCCTGGAAGAGCCAGAGGTCGTCCTCGGCGATGTCGGAAATGTGGAGCCTCTCAGGATCATCGATCGCCGCGGGATCGAACGAGATCGGCGGCGCTACAACGCCCCGCTCGATGACCTTCTTTGCGGACGTGAGCATGGACTTCGAGTCCGCTGTCGCCTGGACCGTGTTGCCCTTGAGCGTGTTGATGTCGACGGTCAGGATCGCCGAGATCCCCAGATCCTCGAATTCGAGCTGGGAGAACTTCCGGATCCGGAAGCGGATTCCACTTTTGGGAGACTCGATTTCCTTCGTCGAGCCTTTCTTGATTTCACTAATCGGCGTTGTAGCCATAACTCCCCTTAAGCGACCGTCGTCGCAGTATTCGTGAGATCGATCGTGAGTTCGTCCAGAGCCCCGCGGGTTCCCTCGAGCGCCACGAACGTAAACGGGGCAGTGATGATCCCGCGGCCGCCGACCGCGGGCGTCTGGCCCTCGTACTTACAAACCGGCATTGTGACCTTGAGTTCGTAATTGTATGGCGAAGCGATTTCTGCACCGGTCCAGGTTGCCACCAGGGCGATTGACGTGTTCGCGATGAACTTCGCGTATTCGGTTGTGTTCTCGAAGTCGATCTCGAAACCGCCCGTCACTTGGATGAGTCCTGTCCGGACGATCTCCTTCGGCGTAACGGTCCCTAACGCCTGGCGTTGCTCGGCGTTATTGTTCAGGGCGACGGAGAAGTTATTGACCGTCACGGCGCCGGCGTCGACCGTGAACGCGAATTGTGATTGGTGGATCGGCAGATCAGACGGGAACGACGTCGCCGTCATCGATCCGAGAGTCTCGGCCCGGCCCAGGATGTCGAAAACGAACCGGAGGAATTCGTTCGGGTCCTGCCGAAGGGTCATCTGGTTGACCTTGCACGCCTCGTAAAAGAAGGCCTGTTGATCCCTCTCAACCTCCATCGACAGGCCAACCGCCTTCATCCCTGATGTGAGGCTGAACGTGTGCTTATAGGCCGCCGTGGCTCCTTGCTGTGCCGAGCTGACCGCTCCAAGAGCGTGCATGAGAAGCGTGTCGAGGCCTTCGAAGTTCCCTTCGGTCTCGATCGAGCCTCCGCTCATCGCTTGCATTTCGACGTATTGACGTTGAGAAGGGGAGCCGAGCTGCTGGGAGTGGCCCCTGGTGAGCTGGGCGGCCAGGCTCTCGGACACGATGTCGATAAACTTCGTGCGGACCGTGAGCGCCCCTAGCGCAGCCTGGGTGACAAAAGCGGCGTGTGCGTTGTGTCCTTGACTCTCTGCCATGTCCTAATCCTCCTTTTTGCCGGCTTTCCCTCGCCGCGTCTTTGTTTCTGATGGAGCGGCGAAATCGCCGCGGGCGATGAGCGCCTGCCCGATCTTCGCCGGCACCTCGACGGGCTCGCCGCGAGTCGCGACAATACCGCCGGGGAGCTGAAGATGTTTCGGGCCTTCCTTGTAAACGACCTTCATGGGTTGAACCTCCTCAAATTCCGGACGGTTTAAAGCTGTAGTTGACCGTGATCTCGATCGAGACCCATGCAAGCCTTGTTTGCTGAACCTCGAAGGGTTCGGCCGGCGAAATCGTGTTGAGGATGAAGCCGAGCGCCGTCACGGTTCCGGCGACTCCGAAGGTCTCCGAAGTCGTGAGCCTCTTCGCGATATCGTCGATGAAGAGCTCGCCGGCGATTCGAACCTCGTCGACGTCGCCGGCCGGCCACAGAATCCCAACGATCTCCATACCCCACGCCCGGTGATAGCGATTGCTCGTTCCTGCGCCTTGGGTCTCGCGGACATCGCGGTCCTCGCCGGGCATCACGAGGATTAGCGGAAAGTCGCTCCTGTTAAGAGATTGTGGCGGCTTGTATCCGAGCTCGACTGTCGTCACGTCGTAGTTGAAGCCGTCGGTAACGGCGATATCGAGCAGCCGTGTCCGGATCGCCTGGAGGATCGTTTCTCTCGGGAGCGCCATAATTGCCTACACAGACTTGAGGGCGTCCTGGATGAACCGTTCCAAGAGGGCCGGGATCTCGGAGGCGTGATCCTCGAGGGCGGCCTGGCCGGGCCCCCGCCCCCCAACCGAAGTCCCGCCGGGGAGTGTGTATCCGTCCTCGTGCAACCGAAAAACGAAGCTCCTCCGGCCTTTCACTTTCAGAGAGGCGCCCCACGTTTTGTTGCTGTATTGGAACGTCTTCAGCTTGATGCTCTTTCGGAAGAGCCCTGTCCTCGTGCCGAGCTGACCTCGAGGCGCGGATTCGCCTCGGAATCCGACCCGTTGCTTGAAGGTCTTCCGGACCAAGCCGCCGGCCTTGCGGACTCCGGACCTTTGGACCTTCAAGACCCGTTTGTCGATCTCCTTCGCCAGGTCAGCCGCGGCGCCGGCCAGGGTGACGCCCATCTCGAACGTCATAGGCCCATACCAGCCTCGAGCCGGGAGAGAGCCTGTCGGGCGTTGGGCGGGAGGACCGCGGCCGCGATGAACGTTGCGGAGCCCTCCGGATAGCTCTTGCTCACCGTTGACGTCTCGCGGCGCTCCCATCGCGGATAGTAGTCACCCAGAGCCATGTGGATCGCTTCCTGGATCACCTTCCACTCGAGATCGGTTGTCTCGAAACCAACGTCGCCGGTAAAGAGGACGTTGCCGAACCCCTCCTCGAACACGCTCTCTTTCAGCCGGACCAGGCCGGCCCGCTTGCTCTTGATCCAAAACTTCGTCGTGTCGGCGATCGTCTCGATGGTCGAGTCGTCGAGCTCGCTCCGGATCTCGAAGCTCGTCACGACCTGGACCGGAGTCCACGGAAGAAGAATCTCGGGCGTTCCCGTCCCGTCGCATCGCTCATCAGTCAGAGTCCGCTTCTTGGCGGGGCGGCCGGCCTCGACCTCGACAAGTTTGGTGAAGTGATCGATCAGGTTTTCGATAACCGTGTCGTTCTTCTCGCCCTTCTCGAAGAGGCGCTCCTTCGCCTCGGCGAGCGTGACGATCGCGTTTGCATGGACGCCCATCTTCTAGCCGGCGAACCTTACCAGATGTTTTTCGAAGCCGTCCGAACTCTTGAAATCGTCCGGCGTCTTTCCACAGTGAGGACAAGCGGCCGGCGGGTCCTGGGTCTTCTTTTCGCCCGGCGTCTGGGCCTTGTTCGCCGCCGGCGCCTGAGCCTTGTTCGGCACCTGGGCGGCGGCCTTTTCTCCGCGGACCTTCGCGTCGAGCGGGATCGGTCTTCCGGCTTGGGAGGCGGCCAGTGTGCGAGCGTCCGGGTCTCCTTCAGGGACGAGCTCGGTCTTGTCCGCGTTCCAATAGAGTCTCGCCGGAGCTTCCTTGGTTTCCATTTCTAACTCCTTTCGGCCGGATCCGCTGGATAGGATCCGGCCGTCTTCAAATTTGATCCGGAGGCCCACCTTTTAAGGCGCCGCCGTCCGATGGTAGAGAATAACGTCGAGCGTCCCGGCGATATGTTCGATCGAGAGGCCGAGCGGCGCCGGCAGCCCTAGAGGGCCGAACCACACCGTTTCGGAGTCGCTCGCAACGAGGCCGATCTCGACGATCTTCCCCGCCCGCGGCGCCTGTCGCCCTTGGCCGAAGACCCGAAGTCCGGAGCCCGCGAGAATCGCCTCGGCTCCCGTGTCGGCGATCGCTTTCCCGACCTGGTCGCGGAAATCGATGTTGACACCGAAGAGGGCGGCCTGGTTGAGGCCGCCCGGCGTCCAGTAGGGCGACGCCTTCGTTCCTTCGTTCACGAACAGAACATAGTTTGTAGTGTCGAGGAGCAGGTCTCCGGCTTCTACCTGGCCGGCGCCCGTCCCGGAGAGCCCGCTCAAAACGGAGCGCCGGCGTTGGTGTACGTCCTCGGCCGCGCTCCGGTCAGGCGGTTTGCTGTACTGATAAAGCTCATTTAGAAAACCTCCGGCGAGGGCCTTCCCCTTCAAACAAAGGCCCTCGCCATATCGGGGTTTAGATCAACAGAAACAAACGAGACCTAGAGGCCCGTGACGGAACAGAAAGCCGCCGGCCGGAAGAGGACGACAGTCGCCCTCATGTCAGCCCGGACCGTCCGCTCGCCTTCGGTGAACTGTGTCCCGGTGTAACCGACCTGGACGTCGATCCCGCGCTTCTCGAACACAGTGATCCACTGAGGAAGGAAGGAGCCGACATAACCGGTACCGCGGCCGAGCCGGCCTCGGTCTGGACGACAGGACGGCCCCAGAGCGTCTCCGGTCCGCCCTGAGAAGGCGGCCCCCAGATATAGATACCGTCAGCCGTTGTCAGAAGGCGGACCTTCTCCCAATCGGTCGAGTGCATCACGTTGTGAGTCGGGACCGCCCGGCCAGTGACCCGGACAAGCGTCCCCGCCTTAAAGAAGGCGTCGGGAATATTGTCGGTCCCGAGCGCCTGGGTCTGGATCCCGGTCACGTTCAGAATTCCCTCGATGTTCGGAGGAATGCCGTTTCCGACCAGGACTTGAATGTCGAGTCGTTGACGGACGCCGAACATCAGACGGTTATTGATGTAGCTTTCCATCTGGTCGACGTCTTCGATCTGCTCATCAGTAACAGGAAGTGAGTCGGCGATTTTGCGGATAGTGACGCTCTGAGCTGTGAAGGCGAAAGTGGACTCGGCATAGGCCGCCCCCTCGGTCGCTTCAGCCGCCGCATGCGTCCGGGTCGTCTCCTCCATGTACGCGATCGCGGACTCGCTCGTCCTGGCGAAAGGAATGATGTCGAGGAGCTGAATCGGGCGAGTGACATCGTCGACAAAGCCGGGAAGCCGGATAGCCTGCGGCGCCCAACCGGTCGACGTTGTCATCAGGGTTTTGAAGCCGGCGCCGCCAAGGACGTCGCTCGGCAGCACGTCGAGAGTGACGTCGACGCCACCTTTCGAGCCACCTTTGCGGAACTCCTTGAACTGTTCCGATTCCAGGACCATCTTGCCGGCGCCTTTCGTCCGGAATTGCTTGGCCGCGTTGGACGCGTCGTCCGGATCGTCGCCCGGCGGCGGATGTATGGACCGGCCCTCCTCCATCCGTTTGAGGAGCTCCGAGCCGTCCTGGGTCTTAGCCAGGGCGAGACACTCTTTCCAAAGGACCGCGCACTCGTCGTTCAGCTTGTTCACCTCGTCGCGGACGTCGGACGAGGTCTTCCCCTCACCGAGCACTTTGACCAAGCGGAAATCGACCTTGCCGTCGGTCGTCTTCGCTTCCTCGAAAACCTTCGCGAGGCGGGCCGATTTTTCGTCGAGTTTCCCCCGAGCTTCGACGAGTTCGACATTATCGTTCCCGGAAACGGAGAGAGCGACCGGCGGCGCGGCGATCAAGACGCCGGCGCCGGCCATCACATCGGGAACGACGACCCACAGCCCCAGGCCGAGAACGGCGACCAGGATCAGGCCGAGAGCGCCGGCAAGGTTCGGTGTGTGTACAGGTGTCGAGAAGTATCCTCGCCCGTGTTCAGCCGCCCAGATGCGGCGCTTGTCTGACTTCGCAATCATTGGAAACCTCCTGCGATTTTGCTCTTGATTTCCAGGAAGGAATCTTCGAGAGCTTTTTCGTCATCCGAATCCGGCGTCGTATCGGCGAGAAGGGCTTCGAGATCGACCCTCACATCGCTGATAAGCGACGAGAGACGGGTTAGCCGATCCCGGTTCGCTTGCGACAGGGTTCGGCCTTCTTTCGTTCGCAGGGCAGCAAGCGCCTTGCTCCTTGTGTTGAGATGTTTCAGTTCGCTCGTCACGAGAGAGAACTGGTCGGCGTAGGTTGCCGACTTTGCACGGACAACAACGTCGAGCTCGACCTCGCGGACGTTCGAGAGCGTGATGCTCCCGTCCGTCTCTGCTTTCCAGTCGAACTCGAAATATTTCTCGGCCCACTCGTCGGGCTCCCATTCCTTGTACGCCTCGACGATCACGCGATCGCTGAAGGTCGCCTCGATGTAGACGTAACCGAGCCAGGCGTCCGCGTCGCCATCATCGAGTAAATTTTTGCGGGCCGCGGCCCGGATCGCCCGCTGAGTCAACTCCCAACTCCCGCCGAGCTCGACGTGTGCCTTTGTCCCTGGCGCCGACTTCACCTCGAGGGTCCGCGTCCCAACTCCAGCGCCTAAGATCACGGGCGAAGTCTCGAGGACATTGAGGCTCTTCAAGAATTGGACATCCTCGCCGTCGTGTTCCCCTGGCTCGGCCTCGAGGATGTCGTAGCCGTAGGAGTACTCCTGGAGCGGCTTTCCGTTTTCAAAGTCGAACTTCAAGGCGCCGAACCAGTCGCGGCCGGCCTGCAGCTCGAGGTTAAATTTCATACGGGCGACAACGTCGGTCTCCGTCTCGGAGATCGTGGCCTTACCGAGAGGAACATGACTCCAATCGTGAGTCGGGAGGATCGGCGCCTCCTGGTCGCCGAAAGCCCCGGGAAGCGTGACGTCGCCGTCGTGATCCTTGACGTTGAGAGTTGCAATAACGGCAGTCACGACGCCCTCGACATCGTCGACCCCTTTCAGTCGGAAGCGTTTTGTCTTTCTCATTGGTCGTCGTCCTTCTTCCCTACGTCGGCCCAGCTCCGAATCGGTTTGCCGGATCCGGGCATCAGATAAACTTCGTCCGAGTCGTCGACGGGCATCCGGAACGCCCGCCGGGCCTCGGCTACTTTCACCCATCCGCCCTGGACGCCGGTGTCCATTCGATCGGCCCGTTCTTTCTCGTTCTCCTGGAGAGCTTCCACGACGTTGGAGTCGA
Organism: Terriglobia bacterium; assembly: GCA_965247425.1. Lineage (GTDB taxonomy): Bacteria > Acidobacteriota > Terriglobia > 20CM-2-55-15 > 20CM-2-55-15 > CAZOZZ01. The sequence continues at coordinate 4,204,470 of OZ252023.1, read as the reverse complement.
AGAAACTCGTCAGCTCATCCCGATCCTGGCGCCCTGCGAAGTCGACGAGTAGTTGTGTGTCGAGGTCGGCGCTCATCGAGCCTTGCATCGGAATGATGCAGGCCATCCACGCGAGTTTCATAAGCTCGCGCATCGTCGCCCCAACCTTCGTTTGCTGCAGGCCTGCGCCGAACCCAACGACGGCCGCCGGGACTCCGATCGTCGCGCAAACCCTTTTCTCGGAGACATCTCGGAGCGAGCCGAGCTCGAGCTGGGCCGGCGACCAGGAGAATTGATGGACCTCGGTCGGGCTCCTCATCGCAAAAGCCATGCCGCGCCGATCGCCGCCGGTCCGTTGAGCAAACCGGAGCTCGGCCGTCTTCGCCTCTTCCGCGTCGACGGTCCCGTTCTTGGGCGAGATGATGACGCCAGGAACGCCGGAGTTCCGGAGGATCGCGGCTGTAAAATTACTGGCCTCGTCGTCGCTAAACACCTCGCGCAAGACCGAGTGAAGGTCCGACATGCCGAGCCGCGGATCACGCGGATCGAGACCGTTCCGAAAATGGACGACGTCGGACGGGTCGAGGTTGATCGTCTCGCCGCCGACGGTGTATTCGTAGTGGCTGATAAAGACCGAGCTGTCCTCCGAACGGGCGGGCGCCATCAACCACGGCGGGATCCACCAAAGCTGAATCGGCTTCCCGATCCGGTCGCGGAGCTTTATCCAGTAGGCGTTGCCGTCGAGAATCCAGGTCCCGATCGTCGCCCGCCATAGAGCGTGGCCGGAATAGAACGGATTGGGCTTGCGAACGAGGTCGGTCATCCCGTGCCGCTCGAGGATTTCTTCGCCGGATGTCAGCGGGTTTCGCCGGACCATTAGCGGCGCCTCGGGAAACACCCGTTGAATGAACTTCACGGGTGCCATGACGACAGAAGACCCATAACCGCGACCGACTTCTTTCTTGTAGTCGAAGCGGGTCCGCGGGAGCATCCCGAAAATCGACGCCGACCCATGTCGCATCCGATCGAGTTGCTTCTTCAGGAACCAGGACGCCCAAGCCCACATGTTAGAAACCCTCGAAGCCGCCGCCGCCGCCGGCCGGGATGAAGTTGTCGACCGCTTCCGGTTCGTCCTGGACGTCGGGAACATTTCGAACGTCGTCGTCGGGCGGGAGGCTCCAGGCGCCGGCGTCCTGGCTCAAAGCGCCGGCCGCGATCGCGTCGTTCCTGGCCTCCCATGACAAAACGGCCGCCATCGCGAGATCGATTTTCCGGTGTGAGTCGAATCGCTCTTTCTGTATCAGCCACAGGCGACGACCTTGCTCGTCCCGCTCGCCGAGCTCTTTCTTCTGAGCGTTGCCGACGTGCCTGGTCAAGACCTCGTCGCCCGAGTGGGATAGGCTCTCGTCGAGGATTGAGGTATTGAACGACTCGAGAGCGTAGCTCATCGGCTTGCGCCGGTTCGTCCACCACTCGACGACGACGGTCTCGCCGTACTCGCCCGCCCACTTCGAAACCCAGGATTGCCAGTAGGGCGGATCGGCGTACATCCGAAGGACCGAATAGCGCCGGAACGTCTCGCGGACGAGCTCGTCGACGTCGTCGGTCGGGACTTGCCAATCCTCAGCGCCGAAAGGACACTCCCAGGCGCCGATGGTCCACTGAAAGCCGGTCAGGACATGAGTCGCGACGAGGCCGGTCGAATCGTGGAACACCGAGCCATCGAAACCGAGGACAATTTCGTCACCGTCCTGGACAGGGCTCTCGCCGGCGCGCGCTTTCCATCGGTCCAGGTCGAAAGCGGCATCCGTCGATTTAACGAGCCGGTTACACCAGACACGCTCCCAGAATTGCCGGTCCGTTGTCGGGTCGCGCCAGAGTTCGACGATTGCGTCGATGTCGCGCCAGGCGGCGGCCTCGCCGGAGGCTTCGATGACGGCCTCCCTGGCTCCCTCCGCGGTCTCGAGGTCGTGATCGTCCGACGCCTGGCGATGGAAAAAGAAGAGATGCGCGTCCTTGATAGTTCCGTCCTCAACCGCTCGCCCGTATTCCATCGTGTCTTCTGCTACCGAGCCGGCCCCCGGCTCCGGTGCCGTCGTGATCTCGATCATCCAGGGATCCGCTAGCTTCCGCTTCGCCAGGTTTTGCATCATGGTTTGCTGGGCCTGCTTGAGCCGCGGCAGAGTCCACCAGTGCGTCTCGTCCATAACTGAGAATGTCGTCCTGGCTCCGTCCCTCGCGCTGGGCGAGCTGGACAGCGAGACAGCCTTCCCGCCGCCCCGGATTCGGGCGATCCGATCGAGGCCGATGTCGAAGTCGCCGGCAACCGCGCTCTCCTCGAGAATCACGCGGAGAGCACCATAGGCGAGCTCGTCGGATTGCTCCTCCGTGTAGGCGACCAGCGGGATGTATGGGTCGGTGACGCCGGTCCCGTGGCGAGGGCGTCCCCAACGATCGAAGCCAGTACATCGGACCGGAGCGTCGGGATGGAGCTCGGCCGCTGCGAGCCAGGCGGCGAACTCCGTTTTCCCCACACCCTTCGGGAGCGAGATAGCCGCCCGTTTGAATCGGCGCCGGCCGGCCTGGGCGTGTTTCTTCGGATAGACCTCATAGATCCGATAGATGAGGGCCCGCTTCTCTTCGTCCAGGACGACACGTTGACCGCGGAGATCTCCGGGCCCAAAGACCAGGTTTTCCTCGATCCAGTCGGCGACCTGGTCGCCCAGGGTCGGCCAGAATTTCTTATCGTTTGGGACTTCCAAGTTCACTTGACAGCCTTCAAAACTCTCCTCGGATCAGACGTTGTCCGTTTAGGTCGCGCCGGCGCCGGCTTCTTTTTCTTGCTCTCGGCCTGGCCGGTCCGACCAATTTCCCAATCCATCCGGCTCCGATCGAGAGGAGACAAGCCGAACCGGGCCTCCTGGAGCCGGAGCTCCGTCAACAGGGCGTAGTTGCTCGGGTTCTTGTGGTAGTCATCGATGAGGATCGCGATCCGGGCCAGGCCGTCGACATCGGTCTCGAGGTATTGAGTCGACATCGGTGATCGCCATACGTTTTTCCACCATTTTTCGGTGAGCTTGTGCCACTTCCTCCGATCCGGGTTCGTGAGCTTTGGGATCTTCGGCTTGTCGGGAGCGTCGAGCGTTGTCGCGCCAGCCTTCCGGTTTGCTCGCCGGCGAAGATGCTGCGGCTTAGGAGCGGGTCCGCGGCCGCCCAAAATCAGAGCTCCCGGCGATCGAATATGACTTTTCTCCCATTTCTGCCAGACCCGTAGACCAAAAAAAGAAGGGTACCTACGGTCTCAGGCGCCCCCCCTAAAACATTCTGTTCCTGTCGGGCCAGAGCACGAGCTGACCAGAGCTGTTGCGGTTCCCTTTGACGTTGTTGCAGTTTCGGCAAGCTGCCTGCACATTCCCGTAGGTGTGGGGGCCGCCCTTGCTCATTGGGACAATGTGATCGAGCGTTGCCGCTTTCGCCCCGGTACCCCCACTGTTCTTGAGCTTCCTACCGCAAAGCTGGCAACGCCAATGATCCCGATCGAATACGCTGACTCGGTCGACGCGCTCATAGACAACGCCGAACCGTCGTGCTCGGCGCCTCGGATTCGAACCGCACGCCGCCGCCGCACATCGGCGCGAGCAATAGATTCTCTGGGAGTGCCCATCGTTGTACTCTCGTCGGCAGAGAGCGCAGATTTTTAGAACTTGTGGCTTCTCGGGTTTCGTTTTTGGCGGTTTGTCCCTGCGTCGGCACGCCGGCGAGCAATAGAGCTTGTTGACCCAGTCTGGAGCGACCGTAAGAGAGCCGCAACACACACACCGAACAACCTTGACCTTGCAGAATCGCGGGGCCCCTTCGACTAGCAGGTGATAGTGTTTAAGACAGAATCCCTTGCAACGTGCGGGCCTCGAGCATTCCGTACAGATCTTCCCCTTGTTTACTATCTGATTGCGCCCGACTCCCCGCACTTCTTCTTATCTTCGTAGGCCTTCGCCGTGTTGCAGCTCCGGCAGAGTCCTTGCAGGTTTCCCCGGTCTAGCCTGGCGCCGCCGGCACTGAGCGGAACGATGTGATCGGCGCATTGAGTCGGCCGTCCGCATCGTCGGCAGTCCGGCTCCTCCGCTCTAACCTGGCTTGCGAGAGCTTCCCACTCCGCGTCATACCCTCGGGCGGCCGCGGTCGGTCGGTTCTCTGTCGGTTGGTCACGGGGACAGTAGGTCTTTCGCGTTAGAGTTGGGCAACCTGGGGTCGCGCAAGGCTTGAGCACATCAGGCCACTCGTCTCCGGCGCCTCGGTTTCAATTGCATCACCGGCTGTCCGGAGTTCCGGGCCAGGAACTGCTCTCTTGCCCGCCGCCACCGCCGTCCGTAACCGCGCCGGGCCGCCGATGGCCGCCCTCCTGCCTGCCAGCTCACGGACTCTTGCCGTGCCGCTCGACGACGAACAGGTCTCCCATCTTCTGCACCAGGCAGACTGATTCCTTCCCGCATCCGATCTCGGCGAGCATTTCACGGAGAATCGCCACGTTGCGGATCGCCACGTGAAAGACGTCGGGGGAAACCTCAATGTAGATGTAGGCGCCCCGGTGCGCCGGCTCGCCGATGGGGACGCGCGGCCGGGGGCCGCAGCCCATCAGCAGGACACCAGCCACCAGCGCCAGGCCGCTTCGGATAAACGGCTGCTTCATCCCACCTTCCGCCGGTCGCTCACCCGGCGCCGCTGTATCACCGTCGGGCCGCTGTGCCCGGACCGGGCGCCGCGCAATTCGTACAGGCCCGCTCCGAGCATCGCGATCCGGTAGGGAGCCACGCGGACGGCGTACCCGCCATCGAGCAGGCGCTCGACGAGCTTTCTCGATTTCGTAGAAGACACTTCGCCGCCCGGATGGACGATCGTCAACGGTATCGACACGGGTAGTGTTGAGCCGGGAAAGGCACCCACGATGTAGGCCGGGTTGCGCCTGTTCAGCTATTCAGGGCCGCGTTGTGTGAATGGAGACACACCACCACGGCCAGGATGACCACGGTACGGTTGCCGGTGGGTCAAGTAAAGAATGTCATAATCGGGCGGGGAAGTTCAAGTCCAAGGGTTTGCGATTAAAAACACATGGGGCAGGGAAATTCCGAATGTCTTCTAAAAAAATCGTGAGACTGATGCAATCCCGGCGCGCGTATTCAGCCTAAACTACCCAACGCCAGTCGGTTGTGCTTCGGGCATGAAAGCGTAAACGGCCTTTTTGTAGTCCACCTTTCCGTACAGGCGCTCACTGAAACTGGAGACGCCCATTGCCTCCATCGCTTCTCGGGTTACGTCCTCAGCGATGTCCTTGTCCTTTCTTGCTTTGCAAGGGCCGTGGACCTATGATGGAGGTCGTGAGCCTGTTGAGGTGCCATCAGCGCCTTGCAGGTTTTGCCCCGTTTGGATGTTTCCGCATCCGGCGGGGCAGTTATTTAAGATCCGGGCCTACCATGGGCCACGTTGTCGCACTCGCCAAAGTTCAGCAACGTGGCCCTTCGTGTTTTGGCCCCCAACGTCGGCAAGCACGAACGTCGGGGGCTAAAGACCCTCATCAGAGTGTTTCATTCTACGGGCCAATTGCACTCCTTCGCGGTGCTTAGAAAATGTGGTGCTACGACGTAGTGCTTCGTGGTCTTTCCTGACAAAGATTCGTTCTCAATGGTAAATACTTCTCGCGCTGGCAAGTTGTGGGCCGCAGCTTGCTTCGAGATGCCGCTCAAGATCCCAGCCAATTGTTGATTTGTCGTGACCTTCAGAGCCTTTCGAAGCTTGACATCTTCAACTTTTCGCTTCTGGACCATCAGCCTAAGCTACTTTCATCGATCGAGCGGTCCAGCCTCCACTTTCTCATCCCTGGGTTCTTTCTTCATGGTTTGAATCCGGCCGTTCGGGTCGATGTTCAGAATGATCCGTTTGTACTGGGCCAGCTGGCCTTCACGCCGCAACTGCTGAATCCTCTCCATGGCCGCCTGGATGTCCGGGTCGAGACTCTCTATCATCGCCTGCTCCTGCCACCAATCATAACTGCTCGTCGCTCAGTGGGCGGTTAGACTGTACTGAGTGCAATAACTACATGAATGCTTGTGAGGATAGCCGGCGGTCAACCTTGTCTGTCAGGTCGTCTCTTCGGGTGTAGCTTCCCCTTCACGCCGGTTTTCCTTCCGTCTTCTGGACCAGCCCCGCCATCAGGTCGCCGTTTTCCTGGACGAGCCGGGAGACCTGCTTTCACAGTTTGCCGCGCTCCCGCTTGACGGCCGCGAGTTCTTTGCGAAGCCGCTGGACTTCGGGCCGGAGCACTTCGACTTCATGAGTGCGGTAGGACTGGTCGTCGGGGAGGCGATCAAACGTCAAACTACGGGTCTCCTTTTCACGATCCTACAGGTCTTCAAAACTGGTTTTGCCATGGCTCGCTCCGTCCCGACGGCGCAGACGGCTCGACAAACCGGCCGCTAAGGGTGTCGTAGTAGAGCTCGGTCATGCCGAGTTTTCCCACCTCTCGAAACCGGATCTTCTGCACATAGATTTCCACCTCGTCGGCGTCCGTACTGGTGTCCCTCCAGACGCATAAGGCACAGTCGGCCTTGTTCCTCCAGTGAGCTGATCCGGACACGTCGTAAGGCGTGGGTATCGGGTAGTTTCCAGCGTGGTCCTTCTGCATCTTTGCGGGGTGCGCGACTAACACCACATGACAGTCGTGCTCCCTGGCAAACATGCGGATCCGACTCAACGATTGAGATATATATTCCGTCTCCGTCATTCCCGATGGGCGCCGGTGGTCCAGTTCGTTCCACGGATCGATGACTAAAGCGTCAACCTGCTCCTCTTCGTGCAGATACTTTGCAATGCAGAGAAGCCTTTCCACGGTCCGATCCTCTTCGTTCGGCTCGATGAAAAACAGATGTGTATCGAGAAACGCCAAGCCGGTTTGAAGTTCAGATCTGCTTAATCTCTGAGATGGCCCAATCCCGAACGGCTTCCCTGTGTAGATTTCCAGGAGGCTCGAGAGGTGCCGCTGTACAGGGTGGTTTTCCGCCGAGAAGATTCCCCACTTCCACGAGTGCTCTTTGGCTGTGTTGATCACCACGTTGTCGAGGAACGTGCTCTTACCGTGGCCCGGTATTCCCGTCAGCAACGTCCACTCGCCCTTTCGAAGTCGCCAGTATTCGTCCAGCTCCACCCACCCTGCTGAAAGCCCGCGGGACACCCCGTCGCGGTAGAGAATTTCAACTCCCTGACTTACTTCGATGTCTCGAACGTAGCGGAGTTCTTGCGGTTTTTCTTCTAGGCTCATGTGACTATGCTCGGTCGCTCCAGGGTTTCGATTTCGTCCTCCCACCTCCGGCCGTTCAGGTATGTCGAGGGGTGGGGAATGTACTGCGGGTCTTTGTTCTTCCAGGGTCCGGCCCGTTTCCGCATGACGGACTGAATGATCGTCTGCTGCAGGTCGGGAGCTGGCTCGAGTTTCTTCCAGGCTTTCTCCGCTGCGGCTTTCCCTTGTCTTCTCACCTTCGGGTACGAATCCCAAAACTCGTCAAACCCCAGAAGGGGGTTAGGGGGATTAGGATTAGGATTAGGATTAGGATTAGGATTAGGATTCAAGGCATCAGGTGATTCCGGTTGATCGCAATTGATATCGGTTGCGGTTGTGCTTGATTCTGTGGCAGTTACGGAAGCGGGGGGTTCTGGCGTCTTTCTTCCCAGAAGGGGGTTAGGGGGACTAGGATTAGGATTAGGATTCAAGGCATCGGGTGATTCCGGTTGATCGCAATTGATATCGGTTGCGGTTGTGCTTGATTCTGTGGCAGTTACGGAAGCGGGGGGTTCTGGCGTCTTTCTTCTGTGTGTTGAGCGTATTTGCTGGTGCTTCGACCAACCGGGCACATATCCGTACCGAACACCATCTGAATGCACCCACACCCGTATGCAATCAACTGATATCAACTCTTCCATCCACTTCTCGATCTTGGAATCCGTAACATCGGCGTAGTTGAGCGGGAACAGCCGGCCGCGAAGGACTGGCGTCCTGGCGTCAAAGCAGCCGTGATCATCTGGGAGGGGCAGTAGTCGTATGAAGAAACCCTGCGCAGCGATCGACGCTCGCGCAAGGGTCGGGGAGGTCCAGATTGATTCCTTCAGTATCCGATTCGGCATCTTGCCTCTTCTGGTTGAGTCGGGTCTAGTTCGGTTGGTTCTGTTCGTAGAACTTCTTGTTCGCGTCCTTGTTGGCCGTCCGTCCGTTCAACAATGAATTTGCGGTGAATCCCGCGTGTAGTGTCACCCATCTTTCACCTCCCACACTTCGTCCGGCTTCGCACTCCAGTGCAGTCGCTTGCACCGCTTACACGTCACGTCTCGCCACTCTTTCGACAGCGGGACGACGTTGGACTTGTTCTTGCCGCTCTGCGCCCCGCACAGCGCGTTTCCTTTCTCGTTGAAATGGACTTTGTTTTTCATGCTCACCTCAAAAAGATGTCCGCCCACGCCCGCACAACAACCATCAGCAACACCGGAACAGTTACTATCCCCACCACTATCCACACCGCTGGCCTGTCCAAATCTACTGACGTGCGGGTGCGGTCTAAGATTGTGTGGGGCCACATTGTTCTAAGATCCTTCTGCCGATCCACTCAGCGACTTTGGGGACGATGGCGTTTCCGGTAAGTGCCACGCGGTGTGATCCAAATGGAACCCCATGAGCACCTCTGTAAACCGTGGTCGTACCAAGCGAATGATCCGGGCATATTCCGACCAAAGCCCGCTTCGCGCCCCCTCAATTCCTGCACCCTTTCCGGCGTAGCTGATGTCCTGACAGGGAAATCCTCCACAGATAAGGTCAACCCATTCGAGGTCGTTGACGTCTCGGATGTCCCGGTATCGCTTAACGTCGGGCCAGTGCTTTTCGAGGACTTTCGTTGCATAGTCGTCTATCTCTACTTGCCAGCGGCATTCCATCCCGGCGCGTTCAAGGCCAAGATCGAAGCCCCCTATTCCCGCGAACAGAGAGCCGAACTTCATATCAAAGTCAGCGCCACGCACCCGCAGCCGCAATCAGGGTCGTGCGGGTCGGTGGCCAACTCGGCGGTTTCAGCAACCACATAGCCACCGTCGCCGTCGTAATACCCAACCTCGTCATCACCGTCGAGTTCGGCCAGCATCAGCCGCAAATTCTTTACCTTCACGCCAACCTCCAAATTCTTATCAACCCACCATGACGAGCTACCGCGGAAGACTTGGCGGTTTTTCCTGTCCACACGAAGCGTTTGTCCTTGAACACAGATCCGGCAGCATTGCCTAATCGTGGCTTGCCAAGACCTTCCAATGTCTGCTGCACGTCGTCGGCTGTGATTTCCCCATGAGCAAGCAGCAACCCTTCAGCTATGTCCCGAGCAAAAGCGACTTCCTCAGACCTTCTCGCTTCCGCTTTCGCTATCCCTTCCTCTGCTAATTTCTCAGCACGTTGGGAGTCGAAGGTTATGGAGAGTTGGGTCATTCCTGAATAGCCTCGTCTGCCATGTGTAGCCGCCCCTGCTGGAATTCCTCGGGGGTTCCGGGGTCGAAGGGCAGGACTTCTTGCTCAAGGCGCTTAGCGGCTATCTCGCAGTACTTCTCCTCGATTTCTATACCGATGGCTTTGCGCTCAAGGTCTTTGGCTGCACGGAGGGTAGTTCCAGAACCCATGAAAGGATCGAGGGTGATCTCAGCTTCCGGCGCGAAGCCCAGGCACCACTTCATTAGGAGAATCGGTTTCTGTGATGGATGAACCCGCGGAGTATTGCGCTCTGGACCACGTCGGAAACCGTCCCATACGTGATAGAAAACCCTCGCTGTTTTGAATAGGTTCGTCCAAGCAATCTCGCAGTCCGATTGGTCGTTGACGACCGTGCCAACGCGCTTGTCCCAAATTAACCAGCCGCCAGAATTAGGGAGCCTGGTAGCGTAATTGTTACCTCCCCACAAGATAGCGGGGACGTTCATAGATATGATGAAATCTGGATCGAACGGAATGTCGTCGCCAACAATCGGACAGTTGTTGAACTTGGAGGCATTCGGCCCTTTTTCAGCCCCATGCCTGTATCCGATGCCGTAGGGCGGATCCGCGAGTATCAAATTCACCGGCTCCAGTTGTGGTAGGATTTCGCGGCAATCCCCGAGGTAAATGACAATTCCGGCGTGTTCGTAGTAAGGCTTCATGCCTCTCCCGTAGTAAGATGTCCGGCATGGGAACCACATACAAACGAGGTAACGTCTGGTGGGTTTCCTACTACCGCAACAATCAGCAGATTCGAGAATCGTCCGGCAGCGAGTTGGAGTCCGACGCGAAGACGTTGCTGCGAACGAGGGAAGGCGACATAGCCCGCGGCATTCCGATCTCTCGACGGGTCACACAAACGAGAATGTCCGAACTCCTGTCGGATGTTGTCCGCGATTACAAACTGAACAACCGTCGGTCGCTTCCCGACCTGAAACGCCGAATCAAGTTGCACCTGGAGCCCGCCTTCGACAAATGGAAGGCTTCCCTCCTGACCACCAACGAGATCCGGGCTTACACCCTGAACCGCAAAGAGGCTGGAGCTTCTAACGGTGAGATCAACCGGGAACTCGCCATCCTGAAGCGAGCTTTCACGTTGGCTATCCAGAACGGAAAACTCGTCTACCGCCCCCACATTCCGATGCTCAAGGAATCGAACGTCCGCAAAGGGTTCTTCGAGTACGGGGACTACCGGACGCTTCTCGGCCACCTTCCGGAATGGCTCCGGCCGTTCATCACGACGGCATACATCACCGGATGGCGCATGGGCGAGCTCCGTTCCTTGGAATGGAGGCATGTCGATCTGGACGCCGGAGAGCTGATTTCGCTACTCTAAATTGGCCCACTTTTGATCGTTTGATTTGGCCCACCCCTGACGACTGAACCGGAGAGGCTGTTCCGAACAAAGAGTCGGAATGGAGGGACCCGGTGTCAAGGAGATCGAAGGTGGAATTATTTGAAGAGATTCGGCGAGAGCACGAGTTTGGTGTGGGAACGATCCAGGGTGTGGCCCGGCGGCTGGGGGTGCATCGGCGGATGGTGCGTCAAGCGCTGGGAAACGCCGTGCCGCCGGCGAGGAAGAGCCCGGAGCGGAAGAGGCCGAGGCTGGAGCCGGTTATGGAATTTATCAACGGGGTGTTGGAGGCGGACAGGCAGGCCCCGCGGAAGCAGCGGCACACCAGTCACCGGATCTACGAACGGATCCGGATGGAATTTCCGAAACATCCGATTGGGGAATCGACGGTTCGCCGGTATGTCGGGCGGCGGAAGCGGGAGATGGGTTTCATCCGACAGGAGACGTTCGTGCCGCAAAGCTACGCCTGGGGTCAGGAAGCACAGATCGACTGGTACGAAGCCGTCGCGGAGTTGGATGGCGAACGGCAGAAGCTCCAGGTTTTCTGTATGCGGAGCATGGGCAGTGGTGGCGCATTCCATCGAGCTTATCCTCGGGCGACACAACAGGCATTCCTGGAGGCTCATGAGTTGGGTTTCCGCTATTTTGCGGGGGTCTTCGGGGTGCTGCGTTATGACAACCTGACCAGCGCGGTGAAGAAGATTCTGCGGGGATACCGGCGTGTAGAGACCGAACGGTTCATCGCGTTTCGGTCGCATTGGAAGTTTCAAGCCGAGTTCTGCACACCCGGCGAGGGCCACGAGAAAGGCGGTGTGGAAGGCGAAGCCGGATACTTCCGGCGCAATCACCTGGTACCGGTGCCGAAGGCGAAGGACCTGGCGGATCTGAATGCGCAGCTGCTGGCCGGTTGCCGTGCCGATGAACGGCGCAAGATCGGCGATCGGGTCCAGACGGTGGGTGAAGGGATGCAGATCGAACAGCCCCATCTGCTCGCGTTATCGACCGAAGGGTTCCCTCTGGCCGAGGACAGCTTTCCACGAGTCGATGGTAAGGGATGTGTACGGGTGCGTAACAACTTCTACTCCGCCCCCGTCAAGACCGGGACTGTGGTGCGGGCGAGCGTTTTTCCGGCCTACGTGGAGGTCTGGCACGATGGCGGATGCGTGGCGCGGCATGAGCGAGGATATGGAAACGGCCAGCACTTCTTCAATCTGGAACATTATCTGGAGGTGTTGGAGCGGAAGCCGGGCGCGCTGGCCGGGAGCAAGCCTCTGGAGCAATGGCGGCAACAGGGCCGATGGCCGAAAAGCTATGACGAGTTCTGGCAGACGTTGATCGATCGCAACGGAAAACAGAATGGGACCCGCGCAATGGTGGAGTTGCTCCTACTGGGCCGGGAACATGGCTATAGCGAGCTGGATTCCGCATTCCAACAAGCCCTGCGCCTGGGATGCTCCGATGCCGCCGCGGCGCGCTACCTGATGACCGAGGCCCGATTCGACCGGCCGGCGGCGCCGCGACTGGAAGTGGCCGCACTACGCGCTTATGAGCGGCCCCTGCCGGAGGTGAATACTTACGATGCACTGCTCACTGCGGAGGTGGTCTAGTGTCCGCCACAGCCGGCGGGGTCGAACAGGCGGCGATTCAGCAGTACTGTAAAGCTCTCCGGACGCCCACGATCGGAACGCAGTTTGCGGCCATGGCCGAGCAGGCCCAGCGGGAAGAGCACACCTACACACGGTATCTGGAAGCCTTGCTGGCGATGGAAGTTGAAGAACGCGAACGGAACACCGTGGCCCGGCGGATTCAAGCCGCACGTTTCCCTCGAATGAAGACACTCGAGGACTTTGACTTCTCGCGGTCGAAGGTTCCAGCCAACCGGATCCGTGGACTCGCAGACGGTGGCTATTTAGAACACGCCGAACCTGTCGTCCTGATCGGGGAGTGTGGAACGGGCAAGACGCACCTGGCCACAGGACTGTGCGTGGCCGCTTGTCGGCAGAAGAAGCGGGTTCGCTTTACGACGGCCGCCGGCTTGATCAACGAGTTGGTCGAGGCCCAACACAACGACCAGTTCCGCCGGGTTCTGGCCCGATGGTTCCGATACGAGTTGATTGCCATCGACGAAGTCGGCTATGTCCCGATGGCAGACCTCGGCGCCGAACTCCTCTTTCAAGTCATCTCGGATCGAGCCGAGCGGGCGACGGTGATCTTGACAACGAATCTGCCGTTCTCGGAATGGACCCAGGTGTTTCCCAATGTTCGGCTGTGCAAGGCGTTGCTGGACCGGATAACCGATCGCGCTCACATCATCGAGACCGGAACCGAATCCTTCCGGTTTCGGCGCACGTTGGAGAAACGACAGAAACCACGGCATCCGCCTGGAAAGGAGAAACCCGCGAAACAAACCACGTCCTGAGGGTCGGATCGCCGCGCGGTCGTCGATCCTGGGCGATCCTGGAAACGGAGTTTTTTCCCGAAAGAAAGAAAAAGAACCAAAAAGAAAGAAACGGAGGCCTGTGGAAGATGACGCGCTGTGGAAATCCTAAAAACCAGGATTCCCACAGCGCTTGGAAAAGCCTCGCCAAGGGCGCTCGGCTTTCCCACATCTACAACACAGGCCCGACGGTAATTATCACTACTCGGAATTATTAACAGGAGGGGGTGGGCCAAATCAGACGATCAAAAGTGGGCCAGACCGGGTGGACAAACCCAAGAGCTTCGCCTGGAGGCTGGAGAGAGCAAGAACGACGAACCGCGCATCTTTCCAATGACGGCCGAGCTCCAACGCACCATGGAAGATCAGCGGGAACGCACCCGGAAGGCACAGGAAAAGGAAGGCCGCATCATTTCGCAGGTGTTCTGGTACAAGCGGGGGAGTATCCGCCCGATTGGCGACATTCGAAAGAGATGGGACACGGCATGTACGGCCGCTGGCCTTGCGGGACGGATACCTCACGACTTCCGAAGGACGGCGGTTCGAAACCTGGTCCGCGCCGGCATCCCCGAAGCCGTGGCGATGAAGATGACCGGTCACAAGACCCGAGAGGTCTTCGAGCGCTACAACATCGTTTCGAAGCGCGACCTTTCTGACGCCCGCGATGCACTCGACCGCATGGCGGATAAGCACATTCGCAAGCACAATCGGGAATCTGAGTGACTGTAAGTCTTGGTGTCTAAAGGTACTTCTGGAGGTGCCGTGCGGACTTCGAATCCGTAGGTCGGGGGTTCGAATCCCTCTGGGCGCGCTTCATTCGAAATGACTTAGGGGAGCCATGGGCTCGCCACAATTCTCGTGCGGAGATTTGTGGGGAGTCCGCCGCTTTCTGAGGTGCCCTGCTCGTGCGATGATCTTCATTTTCATGGTGTTCTTCAAATCGTCCGGAAGCTCTTCGCAGAGCCTCATTGCGACTGTGTCGTTTCGAACCCGTTGCAGCACGCGAAAGCTTTTATCGATCTGTCCCAGTTCCAGCTTGGTTAGATCAGTGATTATGGCAAACGCGACTTCCACATCCTCCTCGCCGAAAAACGTCGCGGACACATGCGTTGCGACCTCGGTCCTGTCTTTTCTTTTCCAGGTCAGTTCGTACTCTGAGTCTTGGCCGGCGGATCGTCGACCAGTCTCTTCCTGATAGGCCTTGACGCTTTCGGAAGTCAGAAACTCTGCAACTTTGTGGCCGAGCAAATCGTCTTCGCTATTCCACCGTCCGACTGCCATGTCGTAGATTTCAGGGCTCTTAGTTCGCCTGGCCTGCCCGACCGACAACCTCCAGGAAATCCGTCCACAGAACCGGCTGCCCGTGAATCGGGACGATCGTGGAAACGTCGAGGCCCAGTGTTTGCACCTGTCTGTACAACCTCATGTTGGCGCCAGATGGGGTCTCAGGAAGCGGCAGATGCGTGTCGAGGAGATCTGCTTCGATCACGATCTTCTCCGTGGGAAGGTACGCCATCAACATCCCCTCGACATGCCCGAGAGGATGAACGTAATAGATGTGCATGCTTCGGGTCCCGTCGCTCAACACGTAATTCTCACTCACCCGCTCATACTGATAGCCCTCGGCCAGTTCGGTCGGTGGCCACAGCGACAACATGTCGGGATCGAGAGTCCGGGGCGCGTAGTTCAGAACATCACGAGTGTAAAAATCAAAATTCCTCCAGTGTGTGATGATCGTCGCCCCGATGTGCATGTAGGTTCGCAGTCCGCCGATGTGATCGTGGTGCTGGTGCGTGTTCACGAGGAACCGGATGGGCTTGTCGGGGACCAGCCGGACGATTTCTTCGATGACGGCCAGGTTCCGCTTCTCGTCGAGCGGTGCTTCGACAACTGCCACGAAGTCGTCGAACTCGACGGCCACGCTGTTGTGCGACGCTCCGCCGAGCAAATACACGCCATTCGCCAGCCTCTCGGTCTCGACGCGAACTTCAAATGTCGTCTCGCGAACGACGTCGGGAACGGCCGCATCATCGGGACACACGTTCGGCTCGATTTCGGCGAAAGTGCCGCCAAAACTGTTGTGTCCGGCATTGACACTCTGGGCCTGGAAGTTGTCGTCCCATCCTTCGTGATGATGCCAGGTGGTGGGAAACCGCACGCCGTCGCCGAGATCAACGTAGCTTTGGTTGGTGAACTCATGCTCGTAATTCATGTCTCCGAGGACGGGATCGGAAACCCATGTGTGTATCCGCTGAAGCATGTTCTCTTTGTTTATGGTGGCATCCACGCGGTACTTGCCGAGCACGGTAATCGAAACGACCGTCACCTTCTCCGGGGTGGTGGTCGGGCCGTCGCGGCCCATTTCTCCGAGTTCCCAGCGCCATACGGCCTGGGGGTTGGCGCCGGGCATCCTGGCGGCTTTGAGGAAGCCGTGTGGGTTCATCCACAGGTCAAGTTGCCATAGCTCGGCATCTTCAGGCCGCGCCGCAATCGGATCGGCTCCCCTACCGTCTTCGTGCCAGGCGTAGCTGCCGTTGACCACGAATGTCTGGTGTGCGTTCTGCTGCATAGGCGTCCCACCCAACCAGCCCAGCCCGTACTTCCACGATGCGGGGTTCAGTCCCGGCTCACGTTCGAATTCTTCCTTCATGATCCCGGCTTCCCAGTTCATGGTGCGGGTGTAGTCGACCAGCGGCTCACCGTCGGGCCAATCGACATTCTTGTCATTCAGCCGCTGCTGGCCGACGATGCCGGTGGAACCGGTACCCGAGATCGTGACGCATCTCAAGTTGTCGGTCCCGATCGCATCGGCGGCAGCCTCGAGAACCGGTCCCGGGTCGACGTAACCCGGTTGGAATTGGCCGGACGCTGTCCCCCGACCGGCGGGTAGCGTACCGGCCAGGATCAACAGGATCACCGGTATAGAAAGAACCGAGAGCCGTCTTGCCATAACTCCCTCCTCGTTTGCCGGACCAGCCTGGCGGTTATTCGGGGCAAGTTGTCTTTCTCAATTGATGAATGCCGCGATTGTATCGCAATAACCACCTTGACTGACGTGGTTTGGAAAACTAGGATTTATCAGCGCCTGGTGTCCCCTGTCCGATTGGATATCTGGGCCTTGGACGGGCGCATGCGCTTCAGGGGAACACCGATTGGGGCCCGCGAATCATACGACACGTTCTGCGAGTTGTGGAACGACGCCGACCGGGATGTTCCGATTCTCGGCGCGGCCCAAGACGAGTGTCAACAACTCGAGTGACCGATCAACCCTAGGTAACATCTCAGCAAGAGGTCCTGGTTATGAGCGACGACAAGCGTTCTCCAAGCAAGGCTGACGAACTGGCCGCTGAAGCCATGGCGGAATTTTCCCATGAGCGAAGCCTGGTACAGGAGCGGTCCGAAGAGGAAGCAAAGAGAAAACCCGGTTCTGGGCAATACGCCGTACTGGCAGTTGTTCTGCTGTTGTTCGCCACACTGATCGGTCTCAACCTTTCGGGACGACTGCCGTTCCAGGTTGCGACGACGCCCGTTTCGGAAGACGAAGTCCGGCAGAACCTTCGAGTGGCACTCAACTACGCAGTTCGACAGATCGAGTCCTCCCGAATCGCCAACGGCAGGTATCCTGCAACTCTGGCTGAGGTCGGGGGCCCGGATCACGCGGGCTGGACGTTCGTGCGGGTGGGCGAGGACCAATACCGGATCGCGTTGTCGGAGGGGTCCGTCAGCGTGGAATACGATTCCAGCCAGGACGCGGACACTTTTTTCGCCGATGTGAGGCAGCAATGAGAATGAATGTACTAAACAGAAAGATGGTTCTCGATCCGGAGCGCGGGGTAACGGTGATCGAACTGTTGATCGTTGTCGCTATCATCGGGATCATATCGACGATCGCCATGCCCGCAGTCTCGCAGGCACTGATGCAGGCGCGAGTTGTCGCTATAGTCGCGGACTTCCGATCGGTTCAGGTTGGAGCAACGGATTATTATCGCGACCACGACGCTTGGCCGGTGGAAAGAAGCGCGGGTGAAGCCCCCCCGGAGTTGGCCGAGTACCTTCAAGATCAGATCGATTGGTCCTCACCCTTTCTCTACGACTGGGACAACCTGATCGATGCGGACGGTTCGCCGATCCAGCCGGAGTCCGGAATAGCGATCGGCTTCAGTGTCCGGACAACGGATCCCCTGCTTCTCAAGATGCTCCGCGACACCTGGGACGGTCCGTTGGGACAAACCTGGGGGTGGGGTGTGACGTTCCTGATCGAACCGCTTTGAGCTTCGTCGTGAAGCGATATCGGGGGGAGAAACTAAAGCTGGGTAGAAGGTGAAAACATCTTTCGGCCGGCACGGACACCCTTTTTCAGGAGGACCACGCCCCCGACAACAAGACCGACGGCGAAGATAAAGGCAAGGCCCGGCACAAGAACCGCCAGGGCAACTCCGACGACGGAAATCACATCTTCGATGATGGAAACCAACGTGTTGCCGAACCCGCCGTGAACAGGAAGTAACGAGGTTGTGCCGGCCCGGAGAGCCGCCTTGCCGGAATGGACAGCCAGGGACGTCGCGCCGCCGGTGGCCAATCCCAACATCGCGGCCATGAACGGATCCAGCCCCAGCAAAACCGAAGAAGCCAGGAGAGTCCCCGCGGCAGGTCGGACCACAGTTCCCACAGTGTCGAGAACGTTGTCGACGACAACAATCTTGTCGCCCAGGAATTCCACAAGAGTCGCGACGGCCAGAACGGCGAGAACGTCCGTGCGAGTCAGAAACTCAACCGACGAGTTCAATTCCAAAAATCCGGTCCGCGCCAACAACCCAACCGCAAGCGTCGGCAGAAAGGCACGAAAACCAGCCGACGCGGCCAGCCCCACACCCATCATCAACTGAACCAGGATTTCCACTCCTCCCATTCTAGTTTCAATTCGAAACCTGAACACCCTAATTCGGGGACGGAGGAACAATTCGACCAACTACTCATTCATATTGAGCAGGTTACGAATTACGCCTCCGTCCTCGAATTACCGCCGAATTATGGTGATTGCTATCGGACCCGGCGGTACACTTGTCGTGCCCTTGCTTCTTGAAATTGTCCCTGTTCATAGGGACGTCTTGGTGACACCATGGCACGACGAGCAAGGGTAGTTCTGCCCGACATTCCCCACCACATAACGCAACGAGGGATTCGCAGCGATCCCGTTTTTTTCGACGACGACGACCGCCACCTTTACAGCCGCCTTCTGAACGCGACAGCGCGAAATCACGGCGTCTCTATTCTCGCCTACTGCTGGATGTCCAACCATGTCCATATCGTGGCCACTCCGAAACGTGAAGACTCGTTCGCGAAGACCTTTCGACGGGTCCACTCGATTTATGCGCAGGAATTCAACAGGAAGTATGGATTCTCAGGTTATCTCTGGCAGGACCGGCCGTTTTCCTGTCCTCTAGACATCGGGCACGCGCGCTCCGCGATCCGGTACGTCGAGCGCAATCCGGTTCGCGCAGGAATGGTCTCGCGCGCCGAAGAATACCTATGGTCGAGCGCGCAAGCCCATTGTGGACTGGCAGCGGACCAACTGGTCACAGCTGAGACTCCGTTTACAGACAACGTGATCGACTGGGCGCGATGGCTATCCGACCCCGAAGACCCTGCTTTCAATACCCTGATCCGACAAGGCACAAGAACCGGTCGCCCTTGTGGCTCGGATGCGTTCGTTCGACACCTTGAACGACGAACGGGGCTAACGCTGAGCCCTCGACGGCGCGGCCCAAAGGCCAGGACAAAATCGGCGGCGTAATTCGGGGACGGAGGAACAACTCGATTGTCTAATTGATGACTCGAGAGTTCGAAGAGTTTCGCCTCCGTCCCCGAAATGGAAGAACCCCCCTAGCGAAAAGAAGCGGAAGCGTCCTAATTCGGGGACGGAGGCGTAATTCATCAACTACCTCATAGCGCAGGCGTTAGCGGGAGGAGTTTCGCCTCCGTCCCCGAATTACGCGAATTAGGGCGACTGTGAGGAGGAGGAGGGACAGGAACAGGATCAGGAGTAGGAGTCTCGAGCGAGTCAGGGGAGAGGGCCGCTCGATCGGGAGGTTGGGTAGGAGGATGTAGGAAAACAGGTAGGAGCCGGATCCAATCTCGACGACGACATCTCTTCCACTTTCCCGAACACTCGAAATGCCCGCGGACGAAATCAGACGCTGGCCACTTTCCAGAACGCTTTCGGCTCGCGCCCGGGGCAGGCGGACCGAGGCGGTGGCGTTGACCGGAACGTCCACGTCCAGAAGGAACCGATCGGGGCTTTCCAGCTTCCAGTTCGTGCTGAGCGTGCCGTACATCGTCCTGAGGGAAGCGGATGCGTGGGTCAGGCGCGGATCGGGTGTCGGACCGAGGATCGCGTGCTTGAAACCAGGCGCCTCCACATCGGGATTGATGCCTCCGATCGTCGAGTACATCCAATCACCTATGGCGCCACCCACGTAATGGTTCAGCGAATTCAGTTCGGGATCGGCGAAAGCGCCGGCTTCTTTCCCACGCCACTGTTCCCACATAGTCGTCGCACCTGACCGGACAGCAAACAACCAGGAAGGAGCGGTCGATTGAAACAGCAAGTCGTAGGCGACGTCGGCACGACCATTTCCGCTTAAGACCGGACACAAAGCCGCCGTGCCAACGAAACCGGTGGTCAGGTGCGTACCTTGCTGACGGATGTCATCGACCAGGCTCCCCAGCGCACGATTACTCTGCTCGTCTGTCAGCAGGTCGAACCGCAGCGCCAGCGCGTAGGCGGTCTGGGTCCGGTAGCTCAAGTTCCCGAAGATGGATACGAACTCGCTCCGGAAAGCTGCCTGAACGCGCTCAAACAGGTCGGCATACTCCGACCGATCGGCTTCTAAACCCAGGACTCCTGCGATCCGCGACATCAAGTCGGCCGAATGTGCCAGGTAAGCCGTCGCGATCAGATCCGGCGGCGTCTCTACATCTCCCGACCAGTCCCCAAAGTGAAAGTCAGGCTTCCACACCAGATCATCACCCGCCTCGGAAACAGCATAAGACAGCCACGCACGCATGCTGTCGTACTGCTCTTCAAGAACCCGGACGTCGCCGTAGCGCAGATACAGCTCCCAGGGAATGATGATCGCTGCATCGGACCACCCCGCAACCCCCGCCGTCGGAACGTCGGAGGTCGCGGCCGGCCCCCGGGCAGTCAGAACATCCGGGATCACCCAGGGAACACTGCCGTCCTCATATTGATCCGCCCGCAAGTCCCGCAGCCACTGGCTGAAAAAAGGCGCGACCTGCATGTTGAAACCCGCCGTGGGCGCGAACAACTGTGCGTCACCTGTCCAACCCAATCGTTCGTCGCGCTGAGGGCAGTCGGCAGGAATAGACAGGAAGTTCCCCTCCTGGCTCCAGAGGATGTTCTGCTGCAGCTGGTTGAGATCGGGATCGGACGTCTCGAACGTTCCGGTCAACTCGAGATCGGAATGCACGACGACACCGGTCACATCGTCAATTTCCAACCGACCGGGATACCCGTCAAAGTGTACATAGCGGAACCCGTGAAACGTGAAGTGCGGCTCAAACCATTCCTCACCGGTTCCGTTCAGGATATACGTATCGGTCTGCGCGGCCGTCCTGAGGTTGGCCGTGTAGAGGTCCCCGCCCGCATCCAGGGCCTCTCCATGGGTGAGCCGCACAGTCTCACCCTCCTCGCCGGAGACCCGGAACCGTACCCATCCGACCAGATTCCGCCCCATGTCGACGATCGTGCCGCCCGAAGGAGCATCCAGGATCCGGAGCGGTTCGACCTGTTCGATCCGCCGAACCGGCGGCGCCAGATCCGCAACAAACGTCCCGGAGCCCTCGCCCCCGGACACAGCCCGAAGCCATGACGAGTCATCGTAGCCCGGACTCGACCAGCCGGGCATTTCTGCCCGCGCGTCGTAGGTTTCGCCGTTGTAAATGTCAGAAGAGAGAATCGGGCCGGTAGCCGTCATCCATCCTTCACCCGAAGAAACAAGCTCTCGAGTGCCGTCCGTATGCACCACTTCCAACTGCAGGAAAAGCGCAACCTGATTCCCGAACACGTTGCGATCCCCAGGGAAACCGAGGAAGCCCCGGTACCATCCATCGCCCACGACAGCGCCGAGGGCATTCTCTCCACGTCTGACAAGTTCGGTCACATCGTAGGTCTGGTAAGGCATCCGGCGGTTGTAACTCGCAAAACCCGGCGCCAGGACGCGTTCTCCAACTCGCCGGCCATTGAGAAAGAGTTCGTAGACGCCGCGGCTCGTTGCGTAGATACGAGCCGACTCGACGCCGGACCCTAGTTCGAACGAACGCCGGAAGTGGGGTGCCGGCCCCGACACGGATGGATCATCTTCGAGAGGCGATGTGATCCAGTCGGCAGCCCAATCATCGTCTTCGAGCAGGCCGGATTCCCAGAAGGCCACCGGACTCCATTCCGAGACCCGGCCATCGTTCGACCAGGCCTGAACCCGCCAATAGTAACGTCGACGAGATTCCACGTCGGGCCCCGCATACCTCACGTTCACGGATCGTTCCGACCGAACCTCGCCGGAGTCCCAGAGCAAGGATTCGGACCGGGAAAAACTGTCAATGCCACCCGCGACCTGCACCCGGTATCCGGCCTGCATCACTCCCCGCCCCGACGCGTAAAGCTTCCAGCTCAATCTCGGAACTCGCACGTCGATCCCAAGCGGATTTCCCACATACTCGGTCCGCAGGTCTGCAACACGCAGATCTCCGTCGGGCGAACCGGCTGTTGTCTGAACTGTGGTTGCCGCGACGGCAGGTGACAGCGAAATCGCAACAATGGCGAGCAGGACGCCGACAGCCGCTGGATGTTGCTTCATTGCTTCCATTACAGGTCGCCGCGGAATTTTCCCTCGGGGGAGGAAGGTTCGCATCATACCAGCATTGTCCGCCTGTCGTTCCATTGCGGGAGGCCACCGTCACCACAACCAGGACCGAGCGCACGGCGGCGTTTGTCTCTGGCCAGTTTCACTGAAATCTGGTAATTTTTTATTGTCTGTCGGGAACGATCCTGGGAGCGCCCACCCCCCCGATCTCCGTCCTAATCGTCGGTCGGATCGACATCGTGGCACCTTTTCCAAAACATCAAGCCGGAGCCATTCGGCAGAAGAGACCTGAAGGAAGGGAAGAGCCTTTTATGCGACAGAAAAGAGTGATCATCATGGGAGCCGCAGGCCGGGACTTCCACAATTTCAACGTCTACTTTCGGGACAACAAGGATTACAAGGTCGTCGCGTTTACCGCAACGCAGATACCGGACATCGAAGATCGCATGTATCCCGCCCAGCTCGCCGGTTCGCTGTACAAAAAAGGGATCCAGATCTATCCGGAAAGCCGGCTCGCCGAACTGGTCGGAACCCACAATGTCGACCAGGTCGTTCATGCGTATTCGGACGTATCGCACACGAACGTGATGCACGCCGCATCGATCGCCATGGCCGCCGGTGCTGATTTCCGGCTCATGGGGCCGGGCACGACCTATCTGAAGTCGAGAAAGCCGGTTGTCGCCGTCTGTGCCGTCCGCACGGGCGCGGGAAAGAGCCCGACCAGCCAGTTTATCGTCGACTACCTCATGCAACAGGGACTCCGGGTTGGCGTCATCCGTCACCCGATGCCCTATGGCGACCTGGTCGCGATGGAAGTGCAACGATTCGCCAAATACGAAGACTTCGAAACCCACAAATCGACTATCGAAGAGCGCGAGGAATATGAGCCGTACGTCCGTCGCGGAGTTGTCATCTGGGCCGGTGTGGATTACCTGAAGATTCTCAGGCGCGCCGAAAAAGAGGCTGATGTCATTCTGTGGGACGGGGGAAACAACGACATTCCCTTCTATGCCCCGGATCTTTACATCACCGTCGTCGATCCACATCGAGCCGGTCACGAGATGAACTACCATCCGGGCGAAGCCAACCTTCGCGCGGCAAACGTCCTGCTGATCAGCAAGACCGGCACCGCGCCGGCAGCCGGAATCGACGCCGTAAAGAAGAGCATCCGTGCAGCCAATCCAAAGGCCCGCGTTTTCAGAACGGATCTCACGATCACGGCTGTCGACAACGAATCGATAAAGGACAAGAAGGTCATCGTCGTCGAGGACGGCCCCACACTGACACACGGCGAAATGGCTTATGGCGCCGGCGCGATCTTCGCAAAGAAACAGGGCGCAAAGATGGTCCGCCCCGCGAAATACGCCGTGGGATCCATCCGAAAGGTTTACGAAAAGTTCCCTCACCTGAAGAACATCCTGCCCGCCATGGGTTACGGTGCGAAGCAGATCCGGGAGTTCGAAACCACGATCAACAAGGCCAAGGCAGACATCGTACTCGGCGCCACACCCGTCGACCTCAGCCAGCTGATCAAGATCAACAAGCCGCTCGTCCAGGTTCGCTATGCGTTAAAGGCACCGGCTGCGTTCAAGCAGCTGTTGACGGATTTCGCGAAACAGGCCAAGGCGAAGAAGAAGAAGAAGAAATAGGCAGGGAATTCACCGCGAAGGCGCGAAGGACTCGGAGGAAAAAGAGTTTATATGTTTCTTTCTTCGTGCCTTCGCGGTGAAGGCCTCGCTATCCGCCCTCCAGCAATTGACGCCGGAACTCCCCTCCGTTAAGCTCTGTCGAACGTGTCTACTACCACCTCAGCCGATGAACCACGGAAACTGAATCTGGTTCGGGCCCTGGGTCGAGGCGACCTGACCGCACTGGCAATCAACGGCATCATCGGTGCCGGCATATTCGGCCTTCCCTCGGCGGTCGCGGCCCTACTGGGCAACGCCAGCCCTATCGCTTTCGGGGCGTGCGCGGCAATCGTCGGAATCATCGTTCTCTGCTTCGCCGAAATCGCCAGCCACTTTACCGATACCGGTGGCCCCTATCTTTATGCCCGGTCGGCTTTCGGCCCTCTCGTTGGATTCGAAGTGGGCTGGGCCGTATGGCTCGCCCGGGTGAGTGCGTTTGCGGCGAACGCGAACCTTCTGATTTCCTACTTCGGTTTCTTCGTTCCGCAGTTGTCGGTCGGCGTCGGACGCATCGTCAGCATCACGGTAGTGGTCGCGCTGCTGGCCGGTATCAACGTCCGGGGCGTGGCCATGGGAGCGCATTTCGGCGACGCGTTCGCCATACTCAAACTGCTGCCTTTGGTCGCCTTCGGGATAGTCGGTATGTTCTTCGTCGACTGGGGAACATTCTCGCCGATCGAAGCCCCGACATCAGTCAGCTTCGGCAGCGCCGTTCTGTTGCTCGTATATGCGTTCACGGGATTCGAGTACGCCGCAATTCCCGCAGCCGAGGCCCGGAATCCCAGGAAAGATATCTCCTGGGCCCTGATCTACGCGTTGGGTATCGCGGCTGTCATTTACCTGGCAGTCCAGATCGTCGCCGTCGGCACCTACCCCGCCCTCGCTCAATCGGAACGGCCGCTGGCCGATGCGGGTCAGGCCTTCCTGGGACCGGTGGCCGGTGGCGTCATGGCCCTCGCCGCTCTGGTTTCGATCATGGGCAACCTCAGCGCCGTCATGTTGATTGGGCCCCGCCTGACATACGCTTTCGCCGAACAAGGCGAGTTCCCGGCGTTCCTTGGATACCTGCACTCCCGTTTCCGCACACCAATTGCTTCGATCGCGTTGTTCGCCGTGCTCGTCTGGATGCTCGCGCTGTCGGGAACCTTTGTCTGGCTTGCGACTATCAGCGTCGTCGCCCGCATTGGAGCCTACATGGTGAGTTGCGCCGCGGTACCGATTCTTCGCAAGCGCTCTCTTACACGACCGGAATTCCAGTTGATGTTCGGTCCGCTGTTCCCCATCCTCGCCATCGTGCTCGGGATCTGGTTGTACGCGCAGACCAACGTGGCCGACACACTGGCTTTTCTCGTTGCTGTCCTGGTCGGCAGCATCCTGTACTTCGGGATGAAAGCGAAGAAGACGCACGAGGGCGACCGGTAATGGCAAGCCCGTTTTCTCAATTCATAAACGACGTCAAAACGATACTGGATGAATTCTTCGAACCCGAAGATGTCGTAACGCGGATCGAGCCCCTGCTGGCTGATCTGGTTCTCAACCGCGACTGGCTCAGTTCGCGATTCAAACGGGCCCTGCCCGACAGGCCCTATTCTCAATACCTGCTCTTCAGCCCACCGGACAAAATCTTTTCGGTCGTCTCTTTCGTGTGGCACCCCGACCACGGTTCACCGATCCACGACCATTGCACCTGGGGCGTGATTGGCCAGTATGAAGGCGAAGAGGAAGAAACACGTTTTCGCCGTCTCGACGACGGCACCCTCGCCGAAGCGTCGGTCGGCACCTTCAAGGCGGGAGACGTCGCCCACGTCTACCCACCCCATCGAGATATCCACCGCATCTTCAACCGCACTTCCGCGCCGACCGTGTCCATCCATGTCTACGGCGGAGACATCGGCACACAACCCCGACACATTCTTGATCCATCCGGCCAGACCAGACCGTTCATATCGGGCTACGACACGCCGCTGCCTGATTAGGCATTCCTTAACAACGACACCGTCGGGATTTCAACGCAAAGACGCGAAGGGAAATGTTTTTGGGGGATGCAGAAGACTGGACGAACAGTCCGAACACAACAACCTTAGCGACCTTTGCGCCTTGGCGTTTTTGCGTTGGAAAATCCAGATTATCGACCCTCGACTAACCCATTGTTTGTAAGCCGGTGGAACCCTCCGCAACACACCTACCCACCGTAGTTCTCAATCCTCACAGGCTGCCGACGACTTCCCCACTTCCCCGCCGGGCCGTCAAAAACGCCGGGGCACTTCGTCCCACACCCGGTGCACTTCCCTTCCCCGTCCAGGTTCCATTCTCCCAGTTCGTACCAGTCCCGGGCGATCAACTTCCGACCACACTCGTAACAGTAAGTGCTGCCCGAATCCGGATCGTGGACGTTGCCTATATAAACGTATCGGAGACCATTCTTCATGGCGATGTCCTGCGCCCGTTTCAGCGCCTCGAGTGACGTGGGAGGCCGATCCTGCATCTTCCAGTCCGGGTGAAACGCCGTGAAATGCATCGGCGTGTCGGGGCCTAACTCATCCACGACCCAACGGGTCATCCGATCGAGTTCGTCATCCGAATCGTTGTCGGTCGGAATGATCAGATCAGTCAGTTCAACCCACACGTCGGTCTCGCGCCTCAGGTAGATCAGGGTGTCGAGAACCGGCTGGAGATGACCGGCACAGATACCCGAATAGAAAGTTTCGCTGAACGCCTTCAGGTCGACGTTGGCTGCATCCATGTACCGGAAGAACTCCGCCCGGGGTTCTTCGCAGACGTACCCGGCCGTCACCGCAACGGTACGAATGTCCAGCTTGTGACATTCCTTTGCGACGTCGACGGCATATTCCATGAAGATGACCGGATCGTTATAGGTGAAAGCGACGCTCCGGCACCCCAGATCCTTCGCCGCACGGGCGACCGTTTCCGGACCTGCCGCCGACGCCAACGTGTCGAACTCGCGGGACTTGCTGATGTCCCAGTTCTGGCAGAAACGGCATCCGAGATTACAGCCGGCGGTGCCGAAGGAAAGGACGGGAGAGCCGGGCAGGAAATGGTTCAGGGGTTTCTTCTCGATCGGGTCGATACAGAAACCACTCGACCGACCGTACGTGGTCAGGACGATCTCGTCTCCGGCGCGGGCGCGAACGAAACAAAATCCTCGCTGATCCTGATGCAGGCGACAGTAACGTGGGCAAAGATCACACTGAACCCGCCCATCATCGAGTTGATGCCAGTACCGGGTAGGGACCACATTGTCGATCTTGACGTCCAGGATCTCCGTCCTCGTGCCGAAAGCTATTCTTCAAGGTACCCCTTCTCGATTATTTTCGCCAAGATTCGCTCGGCCGCGCGCTCGGGCACTTCAATGTCCCCGTACACGACGACCTCGGACTCCGTGGGCGATTCGTAGGCAGTCTGGAGCCCCGGCAAGGTGTCGGACAGCCCTTCCATCGCCTTGCGGTCGATGCCCTTCGGATCACGCTCGACACACACCTCTAGAGGGCAGTCCACATGGACCTCAAGATATCTTGGAACCCTTGCGCGAGCACGCTCCCGGTATTGACGCCGGTTCGCAGTGACATCGAAAATGACAGTTACCCCGTGCTGTGTAGGAATCTCGATGATTTCCGCGCCCGCGCCAAAGACCGAACGCAGGTACCGTTCAAAGTTCTTGTTTCCGCGGTCGGGGCCAAGTCTGTCTGAAGTTTGTGCGGTTAACGTCATGACCACCTCCCTGACCGTGCCCTCAATCGTCGCGCCGCTCTTGGAGCTGCAACCAGGATACCGTGAATACCCGTCCATACCGATCTATCCTACTGACGCTTTGGATGTTACGCTGCCGAGTGAGGGCACGCTGATCGCTCCGCGGACGCCTTATGTCTTACAACCAAAGCGCCCGTTCAGGCGTCGCTCGGCGTGTCAGATTGGCATTCCGAAGCGACGGTCAACTTGGAGACTCAGGAAAACGCGAGAGGAGGTGCTGTTGCGTGGCCGAAGGAAATAAGATACAAGAATAACGTACGAAACGCGCGCCTGTAGCTCAGCTGGATAGAGCGCTGGTCTCCGGAACCAGAGGTCGGAGGTTCGAATCCTCTCGGGCGTATTTGAAGGTCACTGAAAAGTGGCCTTTTTTGTTTGGTTCACATACCTCCCGGCCCACCTTGATTCCGTTTGGTGGGCAAAGATTCTCAGTTAGTGGGCAAACTGGTGGGCAAATCAGTCCGATTGCGTTCGTCAAAACGTCCAATGCACGCTTCATATTGCCATCGTCTGTCTGAACATATATGTCAGCGGTTGTCTCCATTAAACATCGTCTGGAGCAACGAATACACGTTCAACACCTTGGGTCCATCACTCTTTCATCGGTTACGTAATCCAATTCCGCCCTGGCCGTTCGCCCACCCCATCCATACCTGGGACGATATGACCTGTCCAAGCCGAGTGTTTTCTCTTGACCGCACCAATTTATTCACTATTATTGAATAAATGAAGAAGCGTGACAGCCTAGGGAGTTTCGAACTGATGGTGATGCTCGCCGTCATGCGGTTGGAAGAAAATGCGTATGGGGTTCCGATTTCACGGGAGATTGAGAACACCACAAAGCGCGAAGTCGCAATCGGTAGTGTCTACGCGGCCTTGGAACGACTCGAAGACAAGAGTCTGGTGGCATCTCGGGTAGGAGAACCGACTGCCGAACGCGGAGGTAGCCCGGATGGATCACCAATCGGAGAATCGATCGGTGTTCGGATACGAGAAGCGATTTGCGGCGAGACTTGGAGCTGAGAGTGAGCGAGCCGTGGACATTGGCGGATTTTGAGCCTGTGACACGGCGACATTTGGCGGGAGATCGGCATGAATGGGCGAGTGCAGGCAGGCCTCGCCGGGAGGCAGATGAGAGGCGCTGTTTTTCGGATCTGAAGGTTCGGTGTCGTCAGCAACGAAGCGGAATTGATTGCAGGTTTCTCACTATGAGAGCAAAGACGTCGGCATAGGGATAGGCCTCCGACATCGAGATCCAGACGTTGCGGACCGTGAGGCGGATACGCGCACCGATCTTAAGAAGCTTCAGACGGATGGTTCCGCATTGGGCATGGGCCATCGCGGTATCTTTGAGACCGAGACGACGCAACGCCTGCATAAGCATGTAGGCGGCTGAGGACAGATACAGTCGGAGCTGATTGGCGCGCATGGTTCCCGCACTGGTGCGGTCGGCAAATAGATCCAGTTGCTGTTCTTTGATCCGGTTCTCCATGTCGCCGCGTGCGCAATAGAAATCTTCGTAGAGCGCTTGGGCTCCGAGTCGTTCCGGTGGCAGTGAGGTCACCACGAATCGGGGATTGGCGCCCTTGGCCAGGAACTCGGCTTTGCCAACAACGCGACGAGTGCGGCTCCAGCTCTTTCGAGTCCGGTACAGGAAATCCTTAAACACTCGTGCCGATTTCCCAGTGGTCTGAAACTCCGCTTCAGCCTGAATCATCTGGTCAGCGATCTCTCGCTTGAGGCGGTCGTTCTTGGCCAACCCCATCACATAATCGACCTGGTGGGTTTCACACCAGTCCAGTAATGCATCCCGGCAGAATCCGGAATCGGCCCGAATGATGATCGACACGTCCGGCCAGCTCTGACGGATCTGGCCGACGATACGTTCCAATTCATCGACTGATCCTGCCGCCCCATCGATATTGGACGGGCGCAGCCGAGCGCACAACAGATGCTCTCCACAGAAGATGTACAAGGGCAGATAGCAGTAGTTGCGGTAGTAGCCGTGAAAGAACCGGCCTTCCTGTTGACCATGGATCGGATCATCGGTCGCGTCCAGATCCAGAACGATCTCTTCGGGCGCCGTGTTGTCATGGGCTGCCACAAACGCATCGACCATCCAACGATCGATCTTGTCCCCATCCATAGCGATCTTCTTGTACCGCTCCTGGTCGCCGACTTCGGCGCCGGTCAACTCCAATCGGTTTAGCGTGCTCTTGCCCGCCAACGCCTTTCCCCAGTCGCCGGCCTGTCGTCGATTCGTTCCCAGCGGATCCGCTTTGTCCACCGCCAACGCAAGCATCGGGTCGGTCCGTAACTGATCGTGATCGTTCAGGTCTTCATATCCCAGGCACAGCCCGTAGACCCGCTGTCCCAACAGCTCCTTCACGGTGTGTTCGATCAACCGTTGGTCGCGATGATCGCTAAAACACCCCGCCAATCCATCGATCAAACCGGTCCGCTTTTCGACTTCACGCAGCAGCAGAACTCCAGCGTCAGACGTGATCTTGCCGCCGTCGAAACGCGCCTTCATTTTTCGTTGAAGAAGTCCGTGAAATTCGAACGTGGTTTGTTTACACTCTGTACTCATAAGGGCCGCCTCCGTTTGGTTTCTGAACCGTTCTCGACAAACGATTTATGCCAAACAGGGCGGCCTTTTCTGGTCCTTTCGGTGATTTATGCGGGGTAGGGCAAAGCGGTACTTCCGCATCACGAGAAAGGGTCTCCGGGTTGTGCGCGACACTCAACACGCGCTGACAAAGCTCTGGCAAGGTCTTCCGGGACTGAAAGGAGAGACCGCTTGAGACAACCCGTTTTAGCGACCTGGCTTCTCAGACATTTCGGATCGGCTCGGATGAACGACCCTCTGATGGGTGATTTGATGGAGGAACGTCAGAGTGGGCGCTCCTGGGTGTGGTTTTGGAAGCAAGTACTTTTTGCCGTTTTCGCGGATCTTTCAAAGGACATCTGGAACCACAAGCTTCTCGCAGTGCACGCCATAGCGATTGGCGTTGGGTCTCTTTTTACGCAAAGTCCGCAGTTAATTCTCAGACTGATGTCGTGAAATTCGAACCGCCTATAAACGGCTTCGAAGAGCGATTCGGCCTCCCCGGGTGTGAACCTGTCACCCACCACAATTGGAACCGCCATCAAGTTTTCGTCCCTGGCGAGATAGAAGAGTTCCCCCCCGTCTGCCCGCCATAGGGGTTGGCTGCCTCCATCGGCGGAAACGCGAACCTTGGCGCCGGGGCCGGGGAACGGCTGCACGTAGACTTCCGGTTGACCGGACTCCTCGGACGTGTAGGCCACGAGCCTTCCATCCCTCGAGAATCGTGCCTCGCCATCCCGGGATCCTGTAGCGACGAACGGTGTCGATCGAGACTCATCGAACGGCGGTCCGTCGGTTGCGGGTAGCGACCAAACGTCAAAACCGGTCTCCGGGTTGTGTCTGGTGTAAAGGATAGTGCTCCCGTCCATCGACCAGTCCGCTGGATGGCTCGCTTCGATTGCTTCTCCGGCCA
Source organism: Terriglobia bacterium (assembly GCA_965247425.1). Lineage (GTDB taxonomy): Bacteria > Acidobacteriota > Terriglobia > 20CM-2-55-15 > 20CM-2-55-15 > CAZOZZ01. Next base: position 4,173,297 of record OZ252023.1, on the reverse strand, counting down.
GCAGGGCGATTTCCTCAGTACCGGAACCGAGCGAGGAGGCGATAAAGAACGGTACTCTACCAAGCGTATTGTCCCGATTTGAGCCGAACAGGATGTATTGGGAGTCAGGGGACCAGATCGGGCTGTAATCCCACATGGGACTTGACGTCACCCGTGTGGGTAGCCCTCGCTCGAGGTCGATGACCCAGATGTCACCGGTTTCGGTCTCGTCCAGGGTTTCCACTGCGACCCGGCTTCGGTCATGCGACAGCTTGACGTCGACATGCCGTCCGGGTTGGCCGACACGTTCGACGAGGGCACCGGCCCGGTCGAACCACGCCAACTGGGTATCGGCGAGGCGAGCTCCACTCCAGTAAGCCAGCACCCCGTTATCCGAAACCGAAAACGCGCCAAAATCAAGTGTGGTGTTCTTGCTCACTCCTTCGGCAATGGCCCATGGTGGACCCGTCACTTCGAGGCGGTTCGCATCGAACGGCTGGGCCATCAGGGTGCGTTCCCTCAGGAACAGCAGGTAGCCGGGCGAAGCATAGAGGGCATTGGTGTCGGTCCGCATCAGAAGCGTCGTTTCGTCGGAGTCGAGCGAACCGATGTGAATGCCGTCGTCTTCCGGATTCGAACCTTGAATGTGATAAATAAAGTGGCGCCCGTCCGGCAGGAAGTGCGGGCGCCAGTGAAGGACTTCTCCGGCCGAAGCGTCTACGCGGGTTGCCGGTTGCGGTTCACCACCGGTATCGGGCACGACGTACAACGGGCCGTCATCGCCGAAAAGGATTTCGCCATTTCGATTCCAGGTTGCGCCGCCGGCAGTATGATCGGGAGTGACCGCGCAGACAGTTTGAGCAACGTCTCCGGCCAGATCGACCCGCTTGATTCTGTCATCCACAAAGAATCCTATCGATTCACTCCCCGGAGACCAGAAGGGCATCTCCGCACCCTCGGTTCCAGAAAGTTGTAGCGCGTCGAGCGAGTTCAGGTCTCTGACCCAGATCGCCCGCCCACCTCCCGCCGACGCGAGTACATAGGCGACTTTGCGACCGTCTGGAGAAACAGCAGGATGGGCGAGCAGAGCCGGTCGAGTCCGTTCCGGCAGGAGCAGCGAAAACCGGAGGACTTCACGGCCATCAGCCCGGAATCCGAAATAGAGGGCTGCTGACGCCGCCGTCAGGATGAGCACTGCCGTCGCCAGTGCCAGCGAGCCTCTGGTCTTCGGGACCACACTCCGGTTCCCGGTCCGAGCTCTCGAATCGGCACCTTCCTCCGCGACCCACTTCAACTCGTGCATCAGGTCTGAAGCCGTTTGCCAGCGATCGTCGGCATCTTTTGCAACGCATCGTCGGATCGTTCGGTCAAACAACCAGGGCGTCGTCGATTGAACTTCCGACATCGACCGGGGATCCCGTTCGAGGATTGCCGCAATCAGACTCGCCTGGCTTGCCGCCTCAAACGCCTTCTGCCCAGTCACCATCTCGTACACAAGCGCGCCGAAAGCAAAGATGTCCGTCCTGACGTCGGCTTCCTTACCTTCCAACTGTTCAGGAGCCATGTATTGGAGCGTTCCAAGGATGGTGCCTTCTGCTGTGAGCGATGCTGGTGCATCCTGGGTAGCCATTTGGGAGTGCGGCGAGACCTGGACGGCATCGCCCCTGAGTTTCGCCAACCCGAAGTCCAGCAGCTTGGTCCCCGACCTGGTGATCATGATGTTGCCGGGTTTCAGGTCGCGATGCACAACGCCCTGCCTGTGGGCCTTGTCGAGTGCGTCCGCGATTTCGATGGCGTATTCCAACGCTTGATCGAACGGCAGGCGGCCCTTCTCCAACCGCTGCTGGAGTGTCTCCCCGTCCACGTACTCCATGACGAGGTAGTGAATCCCGTCCTGTTCACCGATATCGTGAAGCGTACAGATGTGGGGGTGGTTCAGGCTGCTGACGGCTTTTGCCTCACGCTCGAAGCGTTCCCGGCGCTGCGGATCGTCGGCGAGGTGTTCGGGAAGAACTTTGATCGCAACCGTGCGGTCCAACCGGGTGTCCGTCGCGCGATACACTTCGCCCATGCCGCCAGCGCCTAACTGGTCGGCGATCTCGTAGGGGCCAAGTTTTGTTCCTGACGCTAGTGGCATAGTCTGCGCGTTGTGCTGAGGCGGTCCGTCGCCATGGTTTGGAAATCGTGCGTAAATAGTAAGGGAGGAGGGAGTTTGGAAGCAAACAAACTGTCCTGCAGCAAGCCGCTATAGAATCAGTTCATGTCCCGCACCATCCATGTCGATGCGTACTCGGGTTACCGGGCCAACGAACGGCCACAGCGTTTCACCTTGGACAACGACACGTGTGAGATAACGACCGTCCAAGACCGCTGGTACGAACCTGATGCGGAATACTTCAAGGTGCTGACGACGGAGGGTGAGAGCTACGTTCTTCGTTACGACCAGCAGCGGGACGAATGGACAGTTCTCTGAAGTCAGGATCGAGTGACGGACATTCCGGCGTCAAGTCCTTTCACAAGTCGCGCCATTGCTATCCGAAACACTTTGCAGATGCGGAGCAACGTTCGGACAGTGATCGGACATCCCTTTTCGATTTGCTGCCAATGGCGGGCGGAAATCCAAATGAGATCAGGTCTTCTTGACTGTAGCCCTTCTCCTTGCGTAGCTTCCGAATCCTTTTGCCAGCGCGATGAAGAATTGGTCTTGATCCGTCACGCTTCCGTTTGTAGAGTGTCACGTGCAAATTGACCACGAGCAGATTAGCTGGTCGCAATTTCCATGGAGGAGAAGTCCCCGGAACATGCAGCGACACCAATGTTAAGGAGGAGCTGATGATTGGAAGAACCGGACCGATTGCCCTGCTTGTCCTGATTCTGGCTGGCATAACAGTTCCCGCTGCGTCTGCCCAGGTCAACGATGCAGAAAACATCATTCCATTTGGACAACTTGCGGTTGCATACAGGCAACTCAGTAAAAGCGAATTGTCACAGGCAGTGTTCGTCCTAACCCGGGCCGACTATGGCGGCAAAATCCCGTCTAGCGCCGCCGGGCAGTCGAACTCAAAGCTTGCGCCCTCCTCGAACGACAGCGGCACGAGTTCCCACGTGATGACCTTTCCAACACAACCGACTGCTTTACCACGCCACCATTGAAATCCCTGAGCCGTCCGAAACTATAAGGGTCGTCGTTTCGACGATCAAACGTGAATCTCGGAAGGTTGCGTCGGCCAGCTCGAACTCGGCGACGATCACTCTGGTCTGACAAGATCAACGGACAGGCTACCGTCGTTTGTTTCCCAACGTTGAATCTGAGGGTAGGACGCGCCAAAGACACATTGGTCCAGGGTCAGCGTACAGTCACCATCCAGGAAGGAGCATTGCAGCAAGTTCTGGCTGGAGGCCGATCCTAATCTAAACGGGCGGAAGTGCCTCGGCGCGGTGAACCTGACCGAGCGCGTCGGTTCATATGCCACGGGCGAACGCCGGAGACGTCGTGATCGGCAACGTGGGATCATCGCGCCGCGCGAAATACGGTGCGGTTGGCACTTGACGGAGTGCGTTCCTGCTCGCCGATTCGGCGGGATCTCGATGAGCGTTGCCGGAACGCCTTCGAATGCGCAGTCGCCATGCGGACAACGCTCGACCGGGTGAACCACGAGTCGGAACTGCCGTGCGGCTTGCTCCTGCGCGATAGGTGCGCCGAAGAGTACGAGGAAGCCCGCGCTGCCGATATCACTGTTCGTTCCGCCGGGCGCGGTCGCGACGCCGAAGATCGCCTCGAAATAGCGATTCAGCACCTTGACGACGTCTTGTGCCTGAAGACGTTCGGCTAACGCGATGAATCCCTTACCCTTCGACTAAAACAAAAGTCTCGGCATCCGCAACCTGATGAATTTCGGAGCTGAATCCTCGCAGCCCACTTTCTCGCTGTCTACGCTTATCTCCCGCCTACCCGGCGACAGGCAAGACTCGCTACCGGCCCGCCCGCTACGGTTTTAGCCGGACTGGACTTTCACAAGTTGGATTCTTTCGAAAGGTTTCATCCGCTCACATGGGTTCCCCCTCTCCCAAGCTTGCTTGGCGCGATGTTGTACTTATCGTCTCGGAAAACTCTCGCAAGTTTTGCCAGGAACGAGGATAATTGGGCTCTTTCAAGCTAGGACGGTTTGGTGTTGCTCAGGACGACCTTCTCTTTCAACTGAAGTTGGACACCTGATACCGTGGTCCCTAATCTTCTAGTTCTTCATTCGCCAGACTTGGTCGACAAGCAAGGATTAGCCCGCACCCTCCTAGCCATTGCCCCCTCCTGCGAATTTGTCCAATGGAACTCCAGGAGCGCGGCGCGGACGTTTGAAGGACCGCATCGGGCGGGCATCCGACATCCCAGGCTGGTCATTCTCCATGACGGTCTCGAACGAGAACTGATTCGGTCCGTTCTCGACCTCGCGGATGACTTCGTTTTCTGGCCTTCACCTGTCGATGAAATCGCTCTTCGTGTCGAAAGAATCGCTAACTCCCAGGTCAAATCCGAGGTTGGCATGGTACAGGCGAGACTTTTGGCGAAGATGGGCGCGGGACGGTTGATCGGTTCGAGCCCGGCCTTCATATCGGCGATCGGAGAGCTTCCGCTCTTGGCGAGCGCAGATGTGCCGGTGCCGATTACTGGAGAAACGGGCACCGGCAAGGACCTCTACGCAAGGGCAATTCACAGCCTGAGCCCCCGCCGGGAAGGGCCGTTCATCGCGGTTGACTGCGGTGCGGTGCCTCCACACCTATTTGAGAACGAATTATTCGGGCACGCCCGCGGCGCTTTTACGGACGCGCACAAGGATCAGCGGGGTCTGGCCGCAATGGCGGACGGGGGGACGCTGTTTCTTGACGAGATCGACTCGCTTTCTCTGGAAACCCAGAGCAAGATACTCCGTTTTCTCCAGGAGCGAACCTATCGCCCACTCGGATCGGACGGGTTCGTCAACGGCGATGTCCGGCTGGTGGCTGCCACGAATTGCGACATCGAACAATCCGTGGCCGATGGTGCGTTTCGTTCCGATCTGTACTTCCGGATCAACATATTGCGGGTCGACCTGCCACCGCTTCGACAACGTCCCAGTGACATCCCCATACTGTCAGATCATTTCCTTTCAACGTTTGCTCGGGAGGGGGGACCGAAGAGGCTTTCCCCAGCGGCGCTCGCGAGACTGGCAGATCATGAGTGGCCGGGAAATGTTCGAGAACTGCAGACGGTCATTCACCGTGCGATCTTGTATTCCCAGGGCTCGCTCATCCAACCTGGCGATCTACGCCTTCCTGAGCTCTCGCTTGCGGACTCCGTTGACCGGGCCAACGTCTCCTTCAGCGGAGCCCGGACACGGGCCATCGAGATCTTCGAACGACAGTATGTGAAAGAGATGATCGAGAAGCATAGGGGCAACGTCACCCACGCCGCACGCGACGCGGGCAAGGAACGCCGGGCGTTCGGCCGGCTCGTCAAGAAGTACGACATCGACCCTAAGACCTACCAGTAGAACCCTCCCTCCCTGGTGGGTTGCAACCGACCCGGCCCCGGGCCGTGAGCGACCCGACTTCCCGGTTCCCGCAAACCCAACCGCAACAAAGCACGCGGCCGTGTTTGTGGACCTCCAGTTGCCACGTAGACGTAAGAACGATTCGAGGTCCGTGTGTCATTAAGCAACATTTCGCAGTCCGGCCATGGTGTAGCCAAACAGGTGATGAGCTATTTCCTAAAGCATCCGAATGCCGCAGACAGCCTCGAAGGCGTGGCTCGTTGGCGCCTCCTGCAGGAACGAATCGATCGGACGGTGGCCGAGACCCACGTGGCGATTCAGTGGCTCGTTGACCGAGATTTCCTGGAAGAAATCCGCAGCAGGTCGTCCGAGACCGTGTTCGTACTCAACCGCGCACATCTGAGCCAGGCTCAGGAGTTCGTAGACAAGGCCGAGGAAGAAGAGGCATGAGCGGATACCAGGTTGTCAGCGCCGTCGGCGAAACACTCCGATCGTTGTTGTGGTCTGAAATGCAGCACGACAGCGAGATCACGCCGATTCTGCCGTCCGAACAGCGCATTTCCTTTGAGCCGCCATTCAAGCTCGTCAAGGACACCGATCCGGATCAGAACTATCTCTCCCTGTACCTGTACAGAGTCGTCGAAAGTGCCGAAAGAAAGAATCGGGAACTGGAACAATTGGATCTCAACACGTTGGGATACCCTCCCCTGTATCTCGACCTTTCATACCTCATCACGCCGCTGAGTAAGACAACCGAGAACGACCACAAGTTGCTGGGGAAGACGATGCGGATCCTCTACGACAACGCCATCGTCCGGCAACCGGACCTTCAAGGTGTTCTGGCGGGCACATCGGACGAACTTCGCGTTGTCTTCGATCCAATTTCGTTCGAAGACATGACCAAACTCTGGAGTTCGTTCATGCGCTCCTACCGCGCGTCGCTCTCCTACGGGGTCAAGGCGGTCTACATCGATTCACAGCGACAGATCGAGAGCGAACGGGTGCGCCGCAAGCGGATCGAATTTTCGCAGGTGGGAGTGTGATGCGATGACCCTCGACATGATCGAACAAGTCGCTGTTGCGTCGGGAAAGATTCTGCATGAGGGAACAGGCAAACCCATCGACGGTTCCATCTCGGTCGACGCCGACGAATGTGCGATCGTCGGCCATTTCCTGGAGGATGGAAACTTCGCGGTGTCGACGTGGCCGGCCATCGAGTTTCCGGATCTTGCAACGCAGGCCTACCTGTTGACTCTCGCCATCTCGGTCGAATCCAAGCAGTTCGTCGAAGGATCGTACGAAGAGACGAGAGTCGTACCGATTCCGATGGGATCGACTTTCGAGCCGCCGATCGATCTCGGTCTGATCCAATTGCCGGCCGACCCGGTGGACATCGGAGGTCGGGTGTTCAAGGCGCGGGATCCCGACACTCCGATCGCGAACGCGACAGTCAAACTCGTTCAAGGCGCTTCGGTCACCGCAACCGAGGTTACGGACGCCGACGGCCGCTATCGATTCAACCAAGTGCCGGTTCTTGCCGGAGCGAAGTTGGAATGTTCAGCCGCCACTTTCCGAACCGTGGAACGTCCCCTGCTGATCGATTTCAGACAACTGCTCCACGAAGAGTATGTCCGTTTACCCCCAACATGAGTCCTATGAAACGAGAGAAGGAGACCAGTCATGCCTGAGTATTTAGCTCCAGGTGTTTATGTGGAAGAGGTCGATACCGGGCCAAAACCCATAGAGGGCGTGAGCACCAGCACGTCCGGAATGGTGGGCGTTACCGAGCGCGGACCCGAGAACATCCCCACTCTTGTAGTGGGATACGGGGATTTTCTGCGCCAGTTTGGTGGAACGCTCGACGACGCGGCGTTTGTTGACACCTGGTATCTGCCTCACGCCGCCAAAGGCTTTTTTGATAACGGTGGGAAGCGGCTGTACGTGGTCCGGGTGTTGCCCGGCGCGGCAACGTTTGCAGCGGCCCAACTCTATGACCGGGGCGAAACGGTCACTTTCCAGACCGATCTCGCAAGCCGGGCCGAGGAAGGAGAAGCGTGGGTTCTTGTCGCGGACCCCACCGGAATCAGCGAGGGAGACTCGTTCCTCATCTCCGACGAGGGTTCCTCCGAGTACCGTGAAGTCCGGGGAAACATTCTCGCCGCCGGCGGAGGGATCGGTGGGGCGCAAGCGTCTGGCACCGATGCGGCGGGCTACGTGTTTGACGGCACCAACCGGCAGCTCAACGGTGCGGCCGCAGCGGGTGTCTCGACGATCACCCTCGACGATGTAACGGGGATGACCGCGGCAGGAGGCGACGTCCTTCAGATCGGGTCGGCGCCAAACTTCGAGTTCGTCGTGACCACCCTGATCACCGGCCAGGATGTAGATCTGGCGAGTCCGATCGTTGCCGGATACGCTGACACCACGGACGTCTCGGTGATCGACACCGCCAACCCGCTGGGAAGTACGGACCTCCTGATCGATGCTTCGGCGGGCGACACACTGCTCGTAATCGATGACCCACTGCAGATTCAAGGTGCGAACGTCATCGCTTTCGGTGCGTCTACGACGGAATTCAACCCGCTCCTGGACGATGCCGGTGTGGTTTCGGTGCGGACAGCGATCGGAGGAAACCACAACTCGGGAACCGCGATCGCTATACCGACCCTCGTTTCGGGTACCTCTCCTGTCCTGACCGAGGACGCCAGCGAGGGTGCCGAGCAACTCGAGCTGGACGATCGAACCGCGCTGGTCTCAGGCTCCATTCTTCAGCTGGTGGACGGCGTCGACGAGGAATACGTCATCGTGGAAGACCTGATCCCACCGACCGCCGCTGGAACCAATCCCGGCATCGTGAGCTTAACCTCGGCGCTGAGAGCGGATCATGCGGTGGGGACGACGGCGGTCACCGTCATGACCGATTCGGGCGTGGACAGCGACGCCACCACGCTGCTGCGTGATGGGAATCCGACTGAACAGGCTCTGGTCCTCGGAGACGCGAGTTCCTACGTGGCGGGCGCAGTTCTGCGGATCCAGGACGCGGGGAGCGCCCGCGCCGAGTACCATCAACTCGACGCAAACGTCGGCGCCGCCGACGCGCCTGCCCTTCTCGCCATCAATGCCGCGCTCGGTTCGGGACATGCGTTCGGCCTGGACATCGAAGGCCGCTCTGAACTCCTGCAGTTGGAGGCAATTGATCGCGGAGCATGGGGCAACTCCCTGCGGGCCTACGCAGAAGACGAGAGCGACCAGCCCCTGGTCGATACGACCGTCGCGTCCGCAGCAACGGCCGGGGATCCGACGCTGCGTCTGGCATCGGTCATCAGCGTCGAGTCGGGATCGATTCTGGAATTCTACGACGCGGGAAGCGGTGTGGTTCTATTTCAGCAAAAAGCGGACGGCGTTCTTTCGGGCAACCGTGTTCAGTTTCTCGCCGGACTCGACCAGGACGTTGCCGCTGATACGGGCGTCCGCACGCGCGAGTTTCTGCTGACGATCGAAAGCGTCCGCATCAACAAGTTCACACTGAAGCAGGAAGTCGTTCCGGGTATGAACGAAACGCATCGACACCTGTCGATGGACCCCCGGCACAGCCGCTATGTCGTCAAGGTCGTGGGCCGCATTCAGGATGGGACGATTCAGGTGCGCGCCGACGGCCGTACTGATGGGGAGTCGGACCTGGTTCGATCGGCGGATTCCTTGAGCGAAGCTCAGGCCGAGGCCGCTACCCGGTTCGGTCCGGACATGATTCTGGAAACGCTTCCCGATGGCCGCATCGACCTCGTTCCCGCATCATTCACCGGCGGCGGCGACGACGCAGGCAGCATCTCGAACACGACCTATATCGGGACTCCGTCGATTGACCCGCTGTCGAGAACGGGTCTTCAAGCGCTACGGAATATCGAAGACGTCAGCATCGTCTCGATTCCGGGCCGGACCAGCCAGACCCTTCAGCAGGCCCTCATCACGCATTGCGAGTTGATGCGGTACAGGTTTGCGGTCCTCGATCCGTCCGATGATCTCAGCATGGCCGAAATTCAGGCTCATCGCGGGCTCTACGACAGCAAGTACGCCGCGATCTATTACCCGTGGCTCAAGATCGAAGACCCATTCCCCGAGAATCCCAGGATTACCAGCTACGTCAGCATTCCTCCGAGCGGCCACATGATGGGCATCTACGCCAGGAGCGACATCGAAAGAGGTGTCCATAAGGCGCCGGCCAACGAGGTCATCCGGGGGATCAGCGATCTGGAAGTGAGCTTGATGAAGGAACACCAGGACATCCTGAATCCGAAGAACATCAACGTCCTCAGGAATTTCAGGCCGAACAACCGGGGACTCCGCGTGTGGGGTGCGCGGGTCATTACAAGCGATCCATCGTGGAAGTACGTCAATGTCCGCAGGCTGTTTATTTTCATCGAACACTCTATCGACAAAGGGACGCAGTGGGTGGTCTTCGAACCTAACGCCGAGCCTTTGTGGGAGCGGGTACGACGCGTTGTCAGCTCGTTCCTTTTGACCGTCTGGCGAGACGGGGCGTTGATGGGCCTGACGCCGGAGGCGGCGTTTTTCGTCAAATGTGATCGAACGACGATGACACAGGACGACATCGACAACGGAAAGCTGATCGTTCAGGTCGGCATCGCGCCGGTCAAACCGGCGGAGTTCGTCATCTTCCGGATCGGCCAGAAGGCCGGTGGATCGGAACTGGACGAAGGCTAGCTCAAAAAATGGAGGATTAGGTCATGCCTGAAACGGGAAAACGTGATGATCCCTTTCAACAGTTTAACTTAGTAGGACGCTTCGACCCGACATCGGATCCAGTACTTGGGGGCCGGCCCGGCACCCACGATGTCGGCGATGATGTCCGATGGACCCCTGAAGTAAGCTGGCCACCGTAAAGACCGTTCGCGTCGATCGAATCGAATCCGACCCGTCCAGCGCGGTCGTTTCCGCAACCCGCGTGGTCGCCGCTCCGGTCGACATCCGTCTCGACGCCGATGGCCGAACGCTTTACACGGCGGGTCACGGACTTGGGTCTCAGGGGTGCGGTGGCGTATCGATCCTGGAGGTCGTCGAACAGGAGTGCGCTGATCTGTTCTGGTGCGCGCTGGACGACTGCCCGGAATGCGGATCTGATCCGTGCCTGCTTCTTGCTGCCATTCCCAACTACCGCGACGGCATGTCCATCGAGGAAAACCATATTGAGAATCGCGTCCGGCCTCTTGTGCCGAGCACCGAAAGACTCCATCAGGCCATCCTGTGCGCTCTGGAGAGCGGAATGGGAAAGACAGGTCCGGAAGGTCCGCGGGGACTTCCAGGGCAGGACGGAGCAGACGGCGCGGACGGAGCGAACGGAGCGGACGGAGCGAACGGAGCGGACGGGGCGAACGGGGCAGACGGGGCGAACGGAGCAGACGGGGCAGACGGTAACGATGGTCAGGACGGTGCCCCCGGTGCCGGCCTGGAATCCGGTCTCACCCAGATTAGAGCGATCAGCTGGGATCACAATGAACCCTCACCGTTTGCACAAATCAAAATGAGCGCCAGCACTCCCCCAATCTCGGGCGTTGTGATCGCATTCACCGACAAGGTCGATGTCGGCCTCATCCAGAAGTACGGCAACGTCTTCCAGGTTCTCATCCAGGAACCGGATCCGGACAACCTTCCACATCCGCGGACCGACATGCTGGAACTCGGTGTGGTCTGCCGCTGCGCCCTACTGGGCAAGGTCATACCTGTCGAAGTCACTGCCGTCGAAGGAGACCGGATTACAGCCGCAAAAAAGAGGTCGACAGGCATCGCAGATGCGGCGGCTTTCATTTTCGAAAAAAGCGCAGCGATCGCAAAAAGTCTGGTCCAGACCAGTGGTATCGAGCTCTGGGTGCTGCTGCGCGGCGACTTCGTCCTCGACAAGAATAACAGGTTCGCGATCGATGTCGAGTTCGTCCGCGCCCGGTTTCCGACAGGCGACCGCCCGGAGAATTCCCCTCTAGGAACACAGGGGGGCTTGTTCGAAAGCTGGTTCCGTACGAAAGCAGGTTCGTAACGACCATTAAGGAGAGATCATGGCTGCACTTCAAACCACGAAGACGCCGAAGAAGAAGAGAAAGGGGAACTGCGATTGCGGGATCTGCCCGTCGTGTGTCTCGATGAATTGTTTCGAGCGCCCGCGGTTCTTCTGCGGTCAGCTTCTAACCGACAAAGATCTCTACGCCGCGCAGCGTTACGTGATCGAGAAGAACAAGCTTCACAACCGTCACGTCGTGGGCGACGGCGTTGTTTGCGGCCTGGCCGTTCGGTGCGATCCGTGCTCGACGGGGACGGTCACGATCGAGCCTGGCTACGCCATCGACTGCTGCGGGAACGACATCGTTCTGTGCGAGAGTGACGAATTCGATGTGCAGGAGTTCATCGAAAAGTGTCTGACTCCCGAAGACGAGTGTGACGGAAAGATCAAAACCTCGTCCAGGTGTTCCGAACTACCCCGCGAGTTCTGCATCCTCGTTTCCTATGCCGAAGAAGAAGCGCGCCCGATCACGGCCATGATCCGTGACGGAAACTGTTCGACGACAAAGTGCGAACCGTCACGAATCCGGGAGAGTCACAAATTCTGTCTGGTTGAGAAATCCGCACTCGACGAAAAGGAAGATCACTCGATCTGGGCCCATATTCGCGAATGCTCGTCTGTCTGGCTGAGGGAGATCCGAAAACTCGGCAGCGCGCTGGAGCGGCAAGCCACGACGGGGCACAGCATCCGTGGGTCGTCAAATCACCTGGCCGCGCACCAACTCTTCTGCGATATCCGTGCGGCCGTGCTTGACCTGTATCGTTCAGGACCCAATATCCGCTGCAATCTGTCGGCGGAACTCGACCGAATCGAAGCGTACTTTCCCCCGCTCGAACTGAGCGAGACGAACCGTGTGGAATACGAAAAAAGTGTCTACACCACAATCTTTCTGGCGTTCGGCTTCATGGTGGAGTTTCTCATCGACTGCTTCTGCGAGGCGCTGCTGACCCCATGTCCGGAGTGCGCGGAACCGCACGGGGCCCTGCTCGCATGCGTTACGGTTCAGAACGGACAGGTCCAGACCGTCTGCAATACGGTCCGGAAGCAGGTCATCACAGGACCACGGATCCGCTACTGGGGCGAGCCTCTCTTCGACCGACTCCATTCGTTCTTCGAATACCTGTGTTGTGGCTTCAGCGTCGTCGAGTACATGGAAAAAATCCTGAAGGTCTCTCCGATGGAGGCCGAGCAGGTTGCCGGCTCTCTGGCGGCCGGAAAGCAAGCGTACAAGATGGCAGCCGACTACGGCGGGAACTTCTGGACGTCGACGAAATCGGGAGTGGGCGCCGAATGGAGTTCGATGAAAACGAAGATCAGCGTTGCCGATCTGATGAATCGCGACAGAGTCACGATGGTCGACCTCTACGGACTGTCCGTCGAAGACGCGTCGAAGAAGCTCCCGAACGACGTCAAGATCGTCGAGGTACCGGCAAAAAGCCGCGAAGACGCCTACAACCTGAAACACCTGCGGACGGTCAGCTGGATCGTTCCCGAAGGTGCGAAGGAAGTCGAGATGATCCTCGATCCGGAGACCCGCCTGGTCACCGGAATTCGCGTAAAGGAAGAACCCGATGAGCAATGATGACATCGCCAGACCGCGCTATTACGAACGACAGTACCTGGGCACCCGTGACTTTCAGGACGAACAGGCGTACCACATCGAGATGCGGCGGCGTCACAACATCGCCCATCACACCTGGGGCATCGCGTCGGGTCTGGAGGTCGTCCAGGACACGACAACTTCTTTGTGGGTCCTCCAGCCCGGCTTTGCCATCGACGGTTACGGCCGGGAGATCATCGTCGCCGAACCGGAACCACTGAATCTGCTGCGCATCAAAGACCGTGTGTCGGACCAGTCGACCCTGCCCGCGACCTTGGAGGTCTGGATTTCGTATTTAAGGGAACACTTCCAGTCTCCGAAACCCGGTTATGAAGTCTGCGGCGAAGAAGATCAGTTCACTCGGCTCCGGGAAACCTTTGAAATCGTCTATCAGGACGACCCTCCCGGGTACGACGCTCTCGGTGATCTGGTGGAGTCCTACGAGGCGACCACCGACGATCCCGAGGCCAATCCGTGGCCGGTTTGGCTGGGAACCCTGACATGGGACACCGATCCTTCGGATTCTTCGAGCCAGACCGTGACAAAGGTCATCGCCGAGGGACGACGGTATGTGGGTCTTCGTGCCGCCGAACTGTCCGCGTCCCAGGTCGCGCAGAGCGACCCGGTGACGACACCGCCCTACAACAACGCGCTCACCCTCCGCGGTGACAGCATCACGGCGACCGGAATGGAGACCGACGAACGGACACGGGTGACGGTAGAGGGTGACCTCGAAGTCGACGGTTCGATCGATTTCCGGGAGGATGACGGTTCCGACAACGACGTAACACTGACGGCTTCCCGGGAGCAGACCGATCTGCGCCTGAAGATCGGCGAGGACGTCACAAAGAGCGGGCGTCTGGTGGTGGGCCCAGGGACCGATGAGAAGGTCGTCATCGAAGGAGACGGAACGACGACTGTCGATGGAGAGTTGACCCTCGTCAACAGCAATAACCTCCAGTTGAAAGGCGGCGGCGTCGTCCTGCGTAACGAGGACGGGACCGAGATTCCGGGCCTGACCGAGATCACCCGAAACGACAGTGACCTCAGGCTGGGAATCGGAACGCCGACCGATCCGGCGCGCCTCATCGTCGGCCCGAAGGACGGTGACGACGTTGGAGAGAACTTCATCGTGGAAAACGAAGGCGACGTCACGATCTGCGGCAGCCTGATCGTCAAGGGCAACATCGCTCCCGGCGGAACCGTCGACGGGAGAGACGTCGCGGCCGACGGCGCTACGCTCGACGGACTTTCCAACCAGATGGACGACCTTTCAGATTTGCTCAGCACAATCGAGAGCGACGTGAAGATCACGGAGATCGATCACGGTGAGATGGATTCGGGGTACGAAATCCCGCTGCCCGGATCGCTTGCTGAGACGGACACCTACGCATGGCTCGCGACGCCACTTCCACCCTTTGGGTCCGACCTGGTGACTGGCCTCCTTGCCAATACGTTTCTCAACTTTTATACCGCGATGAGCTACAGCGGCCGCACGGTAACCGTGACACACTGGATCCAGCCTCCGCCCCTCACCACCGTTGCCCCTTTTCCCGTCGTCCCGGTGCCTTCGTCCCCGATTCCGGGAAAGTATCGCTACATCATCATCGGTTTGAGGGACGTGGAGTAACTCATGTACTACATTTTCAACCGCGAGGACAAAGTCATCGGCCGCGCGTCAAGGAAACCGAACGTCCAGGATCTGGCGTCGCGGGGCCAACGCGCGGTGGAGGAATCGGCACTCCCCCCTGGCCTGAAAGATGCATATCTTCGCCCTTCGGTGCGGAAGATCGAGCGAACACGGGCCCTTTCACTGGAAACTCAAGCAAGAGACGCAGACGGGGACGGCATCGCCGAAATACCGGCCGACGGGAAGACAAAGTCTGAGATGACCGTGACGTTGGCCATCGAAGAAGATTCCACACCTTCGCAACCAATCCGGATTCGGATCCGGACTACGGCTGGAACCTTGTCCCACCGGGAGGTCGTCACGAAAGAGGGCAAAGCGTCGTTCACGCTCACATCTAGCCTGGAGACGGTCACGGCCCATGTTAGTGCATCTACAGAGGGGTTCCAGCCGGCAATGCTGGAACTGGAGTTCACTCCGCTGCCGACGCCGGCGTAACGAGCTTGAAAACTGATGAACCTGACTGTCGACCATCTTGAGAACAACTACGTCGTCGGGGGGGCAACCCCCGATGCCGAACCTCTCCGCAAACGGCTCGACGAGGTGGCCGTCTCTCGACTGGGGACGGCCCTCGACGGGCTGCCTGATGACGATGAGCGTGCCTATTTCATCCCCGAGCTGGAAGTCGAATTGACCCTCCGTATCTCGGACCTGGACGATCCCGCGATCGCTCAAGCCTGGGCCGGTGCCCTGAGGCGGTCCCTGAAACAGCAACTCGCGACGTTGCCGGGAACCACCGTGTTCGACGACCGGATTGATTTCGTTGCCAGTTTCGTTCACGACCTGCTGCGCGGCGAGGTTCGCGATCGGTGGGAGTACCGCGAGTTCGAACATCTGAGGAAGGTCGCAATCGGAACCGCGATCGTGGAGGTCCTGTCGGCAGATCCGGACGCGGGGCACGCCATCCTCGTGAGCCTATCCGCACGGGGAGCCACCGACCTGCTGCTGTTCCACCTCACCGACACGGAAGTCGAGACGCTCGTGCGGAAATGCCTGCTCCAGTCCGTTCCCGGGATCACAACGCCCAATTCGATACCGCGTTGGATCGGGGCCGTCCGGTCAGCCATGGAGAAGAGGCGAACCCGGACAGGTACGTTGTCCCGAAATGTCCTGGCCGCTTACATGGATTGTCTAGCGAAAGAACCAGCCTTAGGTCCCGACTCCAACTTCGCTCACTTTCTACGCCGGGCCTTCATTCTGTCGCGAACTGTGTACGAATCCACTTCGGCCGTGTTCTTCACCGACGCTCTGGCATCCGGCGATGTCAGGGCGCTTCGCAAACAACTCCCCCGGGAGGTTCCGGATCACACGCTTGCGACCTGGGTGAGAGCAAGTTCGGGCGGAGCGGTCGCCGAGCTTGTGCGTTCGATCGGTGCACCCACTTCGGGCACTTCGATCGAGCGCGTGTTGTCGACACGGTTCGGCGGAGTCTTTCTGCTGGTTCCAGCCATCGTCGACCTTAAATTGATCGATGGGTGGTCCCCGAAGGAGCAGGCCGCGCGGATCTTCGTTCTCCTCCTCCATTGTCTTGTGGATGACCGTCGAGTGGATGCCGGTCGAGATCCGGGCCTTGCAGCTCTTGCGGGCCTCGATGCCATAGCACGGACCAAAGTTCTGGACGCCGACCCACCAGCCCGGATCGAGACCCAGGCCGTGTCGGTCGTTCGAAGGTTTGCCGATAGACTCGGAGCTTTTTCCGAAAGCAGCCCCGAGTACCTGACACGCAATTTTCTGGAGTGTCCATCTGTCGTCATGATCAACGAAGCGACCGTTACGGTCCACTTTCTGTCGTGTCCCCTTCAAATCGTGTTGCGAATGGCGGGCTTTGACGGTCGGATCGGCCCGATCCCATGGCTTGACGACCGTCAACTGGAGTTGGTATTTGACTGACACGATAGAGGCCTCAACGGTGGCGGAACCTTACGTCGATAACATCGACTATCTCCGCGACGAAATCCGTCGCCTGGACCTCCTTGCCGGTGCATCGGACCGGGAAGCGCATTTGCTTCAGGCCGGAATCCATGCGCGCCTCGCCGCCGACCCGGAGTCGCCGACGCTACGACTCCCTCGACTCGCCCGGGTCTTCGGTCTGGCACCGTTCGAAACCGATGTCCTTCTGATGGCTCTCGCTTCCCGGATGGACGGCAACCGGTCCACTCCGAAGGTCGAGGATGCGCTCCGGGACCTGTGCCGGACCGACCACGAGCGCGTTCAGGCCTTGCGTTTCTTCCGGCCTGCCATGCCGCTGCTGCGATGGAAACTGCTTCGAGGAAATCCGTTCGACTTCGTGCCCAAATCCCAGTTCGATCTGGACCATCGGATCGCTGACTTTATTCTAGGCGGAGACCATATGGACGCCCGCCTGGTCGCGGAGCTGGATGTTGCGCATTGGGTCACACCACGCCTGGGCTTCGACGATCTGCTTTTTCCCGAGGCCACGCTGGATCGATTGCGTTCACTCCCTGGCGCGGCAATCTGCCTGCTTCACGGTTCCCCCGGAAGCGGTCGCCGTTCGGCGGCGGAGGCGGTATGCCGGGAGCGTGCCCGCCCACAGCTGGTCGTGGATGCCGGGGCGTTACTGGCGCTCCACGAACGGGTTCCCGAAGCCCTGGAGATCGCGCTCCGCGAAGCACGACTGTATGGCGGAATCCCGCTCCTGGAAAACTGGCACACCTTGCAGGGATCGGAGCCGTCGACGGTACAGATGAAGACCCGGGCCCAGATCGAGCTCCGGCGTTTCGGTGGACCGGTCTTTGTATCCGCCGAGACGTCTTTCGCAATAGAGACGGGAGCCCCTCTTCTGGCGATTCGCACTGAGGTTCCCGACCAGACGACACGCAGGCGGCTATGGGAGAGGGCCGTATCCCGGCGTCCCGATCTTGGGGCGATCGATGTTGAATTCCTCGCACGCGCTTATCGTTTTACCGGGGGGCAGATCGCGCGAGTGGTGGCGACGCTGCCTCCTGAGGCGTCCCCGACCACTGTGACGCTGGGTGCGGCTTGTCGTGAGGAATCAGGTCGCCACCTGATCCGCCACGCGCGCCGGCAGACCTCCGTGCGAACCTGGGACGACCTGATCCTTCCGAACCGGACGCTGGAACAACTTCAGGAGCTGTGCGACACGGCTCGGTATCGTCACCGCGTGTTTCAAGAGTGGGGCTTCGCGAAGAAGCTGAGTTTGGGCAAAGGCCTGACTGCGCTGTTCACAGGGCCGTCAGGCACGGGTAAGACCTTGTCCGCCGAAGTGCTTGCCACGGCTCTTGGCGTTGAGGTCTATCGTGTCGACCTGTCTTCGGTCGTCAGCAAGTACATCGGTGAGACCGAAAAGAACCTGGCGTCCATATTCGACGATGCCTGGCAGTCGGAATCCATCCTCTTCTTCGACGAAGCGGACTCGCTTTTCGGCAAGCGCACTGAGGTGCGGGACGCGCATGACCGCTATGCGAACGCCGAAGTGAACTTCCTGCTTCAGCGAGTCGAGGCACACGACGGAATCGTCGTGCTGGCCACCAACATGAGCAATAACATCGACGCTGCTTTCCTTCGCCGGATGCAGTTTCTGATCGAGTTCCCGCTGCCGGAAGAAGACGATCGGGCCCGGCTCTGGCGTGGGGTGTTCCCTCCAGAGGCACCGCTTTCTGACGACATCGAGTTCGACTTCCTGGCCAGGAAATTCAAACTCACCGGGGGAGGGATCAAGAACGTGGTCCTGGCGGCCGCGTTTCATGCCGCCTCAAACGGAGAATTGATCTCCATGCACCACCTGATACTCGCCCTCCGGCGCGAGTATCAAAAGCAAGGGAAAGTCTGCGAGCGATCCGAGTTTGAACGCTACTACGAGCTGGTGCGCCAGTAATGTCGAATTCGAAGTCCACCGCCGTTCAAGACAATCAAGCCGGCTCGAACGTCCTGCCCGCGCGCCTGCCGTCCGCGCAATCGCATGTCGGCCGATTCATCCAACGCAGGTGTGGTTGCGGGGAAAAGTGCGGTTGCCAGGACGGGCACACCAAGAAAGTCCAGCGCCAGGCGGCTCCCGGTTACGACGACTACGGCTACAGTGCCTACGATGAGGACCCATTCGGATTCTCCTATTCCGATCCCCTCTTTGATCTGGAATACGAGGAGGGCGTCCCACTGGATCCTGAGACGCTCTACTTCATGGAGGACCGGTTCCAAACCGATTTCAGCGACGTCCGTCTGCATACCGGTCCGAACGCCGAAGAGCGTGCGCGCGCCCTCGGAGCCGAAGCTTTCACCGTCGGGAATCATGTCTATTTTGCGACCTCGGCGTATGCACCCGGAATGGACGCTGGGCTCCAGTTGCTCACCCATGAACTCACCCACGTCCTGCAGCAACGGGTGGGCGTCGCCGCCAAGCCGGCCGACGGTAGCAGCCTCGAAGTCTCCACTCCGGGTGACCCTTACGAACAGGAAGCCGACAGGGCGGCAAGCGACGTCGCCGCCGGTCGCAAGCCAACCCTGACCCTCGCCTCCGCACCTCGAATTCAGCGCGCGACTTCCGACCTGAAAGACACGGACCGTATCGTGAACATCAAGGATCCGTTCGTCGTGCCCAAGGAGAAGGGCGACGCGACGGCGGGAGCCGAATATTCGAGAGCGATTCGAGAGGGCCGTCTGGGCACGATCGCGAAGTTCACGCGGCCGGGCACCAGCACGCTCCGCAATACCTGGAAGCAACGCACGGGTTGGCGTGGAACCGATAAGGAGTTTGTGGCGCAGTTCAGCGACGGCGAAAACGCCTGTGAAGTCGACCACATCATCGAGCTTCAGGTCGGGGGCTCCAACAACATGGAGAACCTTCAGATTCTGGAGAAGCGGTACAACGGCAGAAGCGGAAGCCGGATCAACAGCCAGGTGTCAGGCACCCGGAGGCGGCTCGAAGCGATACACGGAAATGACGTGGTCCTGCGTTTCACCAAACTCAAGATCGAAACACCGGTCACCGACGATAAGTGCCTCGCACTGGAAAGGAACATCGACGCGACCGGTGAGGAAAAAGGTACCTGGATAACGTTGACGTTCGGGCAAACCACCGCAAAACTGCCGATTCCCAAAACCACGATCGCGCCCAATACCTACAAGGTCAAAGGTCGGTACTGGCAGGTCATCGCCGGACTCAAGTTTTCTCAAATTACGTGGAATCCCGACAAGAGTGGATCGCTCGTGGGTGAATTCACTTCCGGCGCAGTCGATTTTCTGAAGGACAAACGAAAGAAGAAAGTCACGCTCGACATCAAAGATGGGGTCGTCAACATCGATGCAGACAGCCGTGTCAAGCCGTTGCTCTTCCCGTTCCTCAGCGAAGCCGACCTGACGCTCAGCCTCGGCGAGACCGGCCTTTCGGGTAAGGGAAGCTTCACCCCGTCGGTTCCCCTCCTGGACAAGACCACGGTCCACATCGCCATCGACAACGGCATCTTCAGCGGGGCGGTCCAGGCCAAGGCCGAAGAGATCAACGTGCCGATTCCCGGCGTCCAGATCACCGAAGCCAGCATCGAAGCCCGCCTTCAGGAACAGCAATTCTCGGCATCCGGAGCCCTGGCATTCGACATCGGACAGTTTGCCAAGGCCCGTCTTGAAGCAGGCGCCGACAAAGACGGTTTCAATGCCAAAGGCACGATCGACTTCGAGGTGCCCGGACTCGATACCGCTCAGGGCGTGATCAAGTACGAACAGAAGAGGCTCACCGGACAGATCACTCTCGGCAAAGACAAATTCAAGATGAAGGGCGTGAAATCTGCCAGCCTGGTGATCGATATCGACGACGAGTCGTTCAAGGGGCATGGCGTCGTACTGCTGGATGTCCCCGGCGTAAAACAGGGCACGCTGGAGTTCGGCGTCAAGGACGACAAATACAGCATCACCGGTGGCGTCGCCCTGGATATTCCCGGGCTGAAGGCCGCCGACATCGCCCTGACGCTCGCCGATGGGGACCTCAGCGGGTCGGCACAAGTCGGCCTCGATATCCCCGGACTGGAAGGTGCGGGAGCCGATTTCACGATCAAATATGCGAAAGCCGCGATCACCGGTGAGAGCCGGTTTACATACACCAAGGGAAAATTTACCGGTGGGATCCATGCCAAGCTGAACGAACAGAACCGGATCAGCGGAGGCGGTGAGCTCAGCTTTGCCCTTGCCAAGAATCTCGTCGCCAAGGCGGCTGTGGATTTCCGCGAAAACGGAACGATGGAGGTGAAAGGCGGGCTCGAAGCTCCAGACGACATCCCGCTGTTCGACTTGAAGGACGTCAAAAAGAACCTCCCGGGAATTCCCTCGGTGCAATTCCCGATCTTCGGTATCCCCGTAGGCACGAGGAGCATCGGGCTGGTTGCCACTATCGGCGCCACGATCAACGCGAGTGCGGGGGTGGGGCCTGGAGTCATTCGGGGCGCCAACATCTCGGCGACGTTCGACCCGTCACAGGAGGACTGGGATTTCTCGCTGACCGGCGGTGGGGAGCTCTATGTCCCAGCGTCGGCAACACTCACAGTGGGGATTCGAGGCGGCCTCGGCCTGAGCGTCGTAATTGCGTCGGCTACCGGCTTCATCGAGCTGACCGGAGCCCTGGGACTGGAAGGTGCGCTCTCAGCACAGGTGGGGATCAAATATGCCAACGACCAGTTCAGCGTGGACGCGAAGGCATCGGTGTTTGCCCAGCCAGTTCTGACGTTTGCCATCAGCTCCGGTGTGAACGTCGATGTGAGCCTGATCTTCACGACCGTTACGGTATACGAAAAGAAGTGGGAACTGGCGTCGGTAAAGTGGGGTAGCGGGCTTCGGGTCGGAATGGAGTTCCCCGTCACCTATGTCTTCGGAGAGGATTTCACGCTCGAAGCGAGCCAGGCGGAATTCATCATGCCGGAAATTGACATCAAACAGGCGGTTATGGACTTACTGCCCGAGTGAGAGAGCCATGAATAGTGAGGAAGCCATGAACAACGTCGAGACCTCGTCAATCTACAACAACCGTGGGTTCTTCAGCCAAATGGCGGGAGACCTCGTCGACGCAAGGCGCCATTACGACAAGGCGTTGAATCTGGACCCGGGCAATGCCGTGGCCCTGAACAACTTCGGATTCCTCCTGGCTCAGGAAGGGCGCACCGAGGAAGCCGTCGGTTATTATCGCCGCGCCGTCGCAGCCGATCCGACATACGCCATGGCACACAACAACCTGGGAAACGCGTGGCTTGAGTTGGGGCGGACCGAAGCGGCGGTCGAAGCCTACAGGACGGCGCTGGACCTGGACCCGGAACACGATACGGCTCGACTGAATCTCGCCCAGGTCTTACACGTCCTGGGTTTGCTCGAGGAGGCACGTGGCGAATACGAGCGTGTCCTGGTTGGAAAGCCGACCGAGACGAAAGCGTTGTTTCAGCTCGGCGTGCTCCTTGCCGTCGAAAAGAAGTTCGACGAAGCGGCAGACCGGTTTGCCGACGTTGTCGCGATCGAACCGCGGAACGCCGAGGCCTGGACGAACCTCGGGCTGGTGTGGTTTTGCCGCAAGGACTTCGGCCGGTCCGCCGAGTGCCAGCAGCACGCCCTGCGAGCGGAACCCGGATACGCTATGGCGCGATACAACCTCGCGCTCGCGCTGCTCGCGGCTGGCGATGCCGACTCGGCGTGCATAGAACTGGAGACCCTCGTCGCAGCGGATCCTGATTTCGCCCGAGCCCAGGGGAACCTGGGAGTCGCCTATGTTGAAGCGCGCCGATTCGGAGATGCCGTTAGGATCCTGTCGGCCCTGGCTGTCAAAACCCCGGAGGATTCGGTGGTCCAGTTCAATCTCGGAATTGCACTCCGGGCCGACGAACGGCTCGACGAGGCCTCTGCCGCCCTCGAATTGTCGATCCGACTGTCAGGCGAAGATTCCAACCGCCGCAACCGCGCCCGCTTGATCCTCGAGGAGATCGAAGCGACCGCCATGAAGCGAGCACTGCCAACGTAAGGTCGTTGGACTGCCTCGTCAACATAACACCCCACGGCGACATTCCCGCTTGTTACGTCTACACTGGGAACCCCTCTGCCGACTAGCGGAAGCCACTGTCGGTCCGTAGGTGTCCCCTTGGCCGTATCCGCCGTTTCCGGCATCGTGCCCGCTTAGGTTCTCCGTGACCGACAGTGACCTCCTACCCGTTGGCCGGAGGCACCGGTCCGGGAGCAAGTCGACCATGTGAACCGGGCTTCGTGTTGGTCGGCTCCAGCCACGTCCGCCATTTCAGACGACAAGATCCCATGCGCTTGCAAGGCGCAACCCTCACAGATCCGAGCGCGCACGTTGATGTCCAGAGCTTGCGACCGGGAGCGAGGCGGGGTGTCCACGAGGAGCGAGTCTGATCGGATGGTGTACGATCATGTCCAGATGGGTAACACGCATGGCCGGAGGCCCGGCAAATCGACTCGCGACGCTGAAGCTTCGAGGTGGACAGGATGAAGATCAGTGCGGTCTTCTTTGACATCGGGGAAACCCTGATCGATGAAACTCGCCCGTGGTCGTTACTCGCGGACTGGCTCGGCGTTCCGCGGATGACGCTGTTTGCGGTACTCGGTCGTGTGATCGCCGACGGACGGGGCTTCAAGGAGGTCTTGCCGGCCGTGCGGCCCGATCTCACCTGGCCCGAAGTCAGCGCCGGCTTTGAAGAGGAGGTCGACAACCGTTACCTCGTCGAGGATCTGTACGCCGATGCGCGACCCTGCCTGGAGGAACTGCAACGAGCGGGTTGTTTCATTGCAGGCAACCAGCCTCCCGAACGGGAATCGGACTTGATGGCGATGGAGCTACCTTCGGACCTGATCGCGACCTCGGGTAGATGGGGCGTGAAGAAACCCGATGCAGCCTTCTTTGATCGCATCGTTTCTGAGAGTGGGTCCCGGCTGGGGAGGTCGTCTACGTCGGGGACCGCGTGGACAACGATGTCGTTCCGGCAACTGAGGCCGGCATGTTGTCGATCCACATCGTACGCGGTGCCTGGGGGTTCATTCAGCGCGACTGGCCGGAAGTGACGCTCGCCAGGGCCCAATTGACAACCCTTGAGGAGTGCCTCCGTTGCTGAAGGGGTTGTAGGCATGGCCCGCTGTCAGCTTCGCAGTTTCTCGTCCCCTGTAGGGAAGGGGACACTTCCAGTCTGACGTTCTGACGCAGGTGACGGGACATCACGCCGCATATCGGCTGAGAGGCGCAACAAAGTTCCAGTGTCGCCAGCAGATGAAATGGGCACCATCTCCGATTTCTGCCGCGTGCTCCGGTTCCTGGGTCAAGCCGAGTACAACGGCGTCACAGCAGAAGGGCTTTTCGCAGTCCGGGCAGACCATGCATTCGACGCCGAACGCAGGTTGATTGCTATGTTGGAATCCGCAAGAGCAATAGTCTTTCATGGCTCGCTCCGTCCGTTTGCCGGATTTGGTTAGTCTCTATTCTTATATCGGCAAAAGCCAGATGTGACTTTATGGGTCGGTCCTCATCGAAGCGACAAAGGCTCCGACCCGTCACAATCTCCTTCGTCGGCGTCGGATTCCCACGATGAGGACGATGACCGCGAGTCCGGCGACCAACGCGGCCGGCAGCCAGAACCTTCGATTCTCCACAAGCGGAGGCACTTCTCCGAAGTAGACATAGGCCCGCCCGGTGTTGCCCCGGCCCTCCAGGTCATCGCCATCGTTTTCTCTTGCGCCCACAACGACATTGGCTCGGCCGTCCGCCGAGAAGTCTCCAGCCGAACCAACCGCGTACCCGAACGAGTCGCCGGGAGCCTCGCCGAAAAAGACCTCGTCTGCGCGTGCTACCCCAATGAGGCCCTCGGGCCGATTACCGCCGGCCCCGCCGTGATAGACATATGCGGCACCACCCGGAGGGACACTTCGAGCGCCAATTATCAAATCGTCAATGCCGTCACTGTCGACGTCGCCAGCCCCGGCGACCGAGTTGCCGAAGAAATCGTTGTCGTCGGAACCGAAAAAGATCGCGTCAGCGTCGCCGGCAGCATTTTCCAGCTTGGGAGGGCCGTAGAAAAGATAGGCGTGCCCGGACCGGTCGCCCGCCGCGCGGAAGACTGCGGGGTTGTGAGCGGCCCCAATGAGAATGTCCGCAATGCCGTTGTTGTCGAAATCCCCGGGTGATGCCACCGCATGTCCGAACATGTCTATCGGACCCTCGCCGGTGAACACGTAGTCTGCGGCCGCGGCGGCGATGTTTCCTCGAAACTGAGGACCGCCTCGAAAGATAAACGCCTGTCCTTCCGCATTCGGCCCGGCTCCCGGACTGCCCACCAGGACGTCGTCGGAACCGTCGCCGTCGACATCGCCCGCGGGCGCCACCGTTGTACCGAACAACCCCGGCCCGACAAGTTTCACATCAGCATCGCCGGATTGCAGGTTGCCCCGGAGCAGGTCGTCGTCCTTACCGCCGAAGAAGACAAGCACGCCTTCACCGTTCGATCCGATAACGATATCGTCGAGATCATCGCCGTTGACAGAGCCGGCAGAAGACACAGCTCGACCAAATCCAGCGAAGTCGTTTCCCGTGACAATTGCGTCCGCCGCCTCCGCCTGGATCCGCCCGGAGAGTCGCTCATTCCCAATCCCACCATAGAAAAGATAGGCCCGGTAGGGAGGCGCGTTGGCGAACGTACCGATCAGAACCTCGTCGAATCCATCGCTGTTCATGTCGCCTGCAGATGCGACGGAATATCCGAACGCCGAAGCCTCCGGGCCGATGAAAATGGCATCGGCATCAGCCACCGACAGGTGCCGTGCGCCAGGAGCGATACGCCGGCCGTAAAAGAGGTAGGCGCGTGAATTCGGCGCGTCGCCGTCATTACCGTAAGCGCCGATCAGTAAGTCTCCGATCCCATCACCATCGAAGTCGGCGGCGGCCACAGCATGGCCGAACAGATCAAGTTCGTTCTCGCCGGTGATTATGAAGTTCTGGGCGAACGCCGAGCCCGCCGCCAAAGTTATCAAAAGCACGAGAGCCACCGGACCCTTTTTGAGTAAAGCTCCGGTAAGCCGGACCATTGTCATCCTTCCCGATTTCCTGAGGTTACAGACCATCATTTCTCCAAACGTCTCTTCATTTGTTGTGGGTGTCGGGCCGACTCTTACGTCCGATACCGCGGGTGGAACTTGATCCTCCGAACGAACCCGGCAGGATCATCCGGCGTAATATTCAGCCGTCGGAACAATCCAGATCGTCGATAAAGCGTGACGCCCCTCTTTCGGATGGTTGGCATATGGATCGTATTGGTCCAGTTTTCTCCTCCCACCGTGACGCCAATTTCAGCGTCTTCAAAGTCACTCATTGGAATCTTGCGAAAGGCAAGCGCCCCAACTCTGATTCGCAGATATTGCTCATCAATGACGTAATTGATGTTCGAAATCAGATAGCCAAAGCCCATCGCTACTAACAGGATGGTTACCATGGTGCCAAGGACTTCGATCATTTTTTCTCACTGATTGCGATGTCTGACTTTGAACAACATGCTGCAACATCGTGTGGGCTATCGCCATAGTTATCTGTTGTAAACAGGGTTACATTTCGGCCCCGGGTCAACCGCATGTTCTGAAGTCTGAGGCATCGGTCCTGGATAAGCATGCCTGCATCCTCGGACAAACAGGTTGGAAGCGGGCAGTTGACACCCACTCCGGCTCCCTGTAGAGTTCAGGTCTGCACGTTAATCCTAAATCGATCAAAAACAACAGGTTATAAGTTTGACTCGAATCACAGCTGGCGTCGGGCTCCTCGTTATCTTCCTGTCCTGCCCACGCGCTGACGCGCAACAAATCGACGGCCCGCCTCCGCCGGCCCCCCCGACGTCGATCGCGCGGGATGTGGAAGGCAAGGCGACGATTCGGGCGACCCGGGTCGCCACCCCTCTCCGCATCGACGGGCAACTCGACGAGTCCCTGTATGGATCCGTGACGCCGGTCTCGGACTTCATCCAGGTCGAGCCGAACGACGGAGCGCCCGCGACACAGAAGACGGAGCTCTGGGTGGCGTTCGATCAGACCAGTGTGTATGTCAGTTTCCGGGTGTGGGAAAGCCAGCCGGACCGGATGATCGTCAACGAGATGAGGCGTGACAGTACCCAGAACATCCTCCAGAACGAAGCCGTCGCGTTCATTCTCGACACGTACTACGACCGTCGGAACGGTGCCTTGTTCCATATCAACGCGATCGGCGGACGCCTGGATGGCCAGGTCACCGACGAACGCCAGTACAACTCCGACTGGAACCCGATCTGGGACTATGCGACCGGACGATTCGACGGTGGGTGGACGCTCGAGGCCGCTGTCCCGTTCAAATCGCTCCGCTACCGGCCGGGACGGGAACAGGTCTGGGGTTTGAACGCCCGCCGCATCAACCGGTGGAAGAACGAGATCTCGTACGTGACCCGCGTCCCGAACGCATTGGGGATACGAGGCATCTTTCAGGTGTCCGCAGCCGCCACACTCGTCGGCATCGAAGCTCCACCCGGGGCCCGCAGCCTCGAGCTCAAACCATATGCGATATTCGATCTGACAACGGATGCCACCGTCTCTCCCGCTATCCGCAATGACGTCGGGGGCGACGCTGGACTCGATGTGAAATACGGTGTGACGCAGAACCTCACCGCCGACTTCACCTACAACACGGACTTCGCGCAGGTTGAAGCCGACGAGGAACAGGTCAACCTCACCCGCTTCAGCCTCTTCTTTCCGGAAAAGCGCGAGTTCTTTCTGGAAAACCAGGGTTTGTTTCAGTTTGGCGGCGTGACCGGAAGGTTCGGTGGCGACACTCCCATCCTGTTCTTCAGCCGCCGTATCGGCCTCGACAGCGGACGGGAAATCGGCATCCAGGCTGGGGGACGGCTCACGGGTCGTGTGGGCGCATTCAGCGTGGGCGCGCTCAACATCAGGACGGATGAGGACGCGGGCTCGAACACCCCGTCGACAAATTTCTCGGTCCTCCGCATCAAACGTGACGTTCTGCGCCGGAGCTCGATTGGGGGGATCTTCACACGACGGTCCGTCGCGTTGAATGGGGCTGGCTCGAACGAGACCTACGGAATCGACGGTACGTTTGCGTTTTTCAACAATTTTGCCATCAACACGTATTGGGCCCGGACACGGACCGAGGGCCGGTCAACCGACGACACGAGTTACCGGATGGACCTCAACTACAACGGAGACCGCTACGGGGTGGAACTCGAACGATTGAGGGTCGGCGAAAACTTCAATCCAGAGATGGGGTTCCTCCGCCGCGATGACCTGCGGAAGAGCTTCGCCCAATTTCGTTTCAGTCCGCGGCCCGCCTCGATAGCGAGCATACGCAAGTTCTCGTGGATTGGATCCCTCACCTACATCGAAGACGGACCCGGCCGGCTCGAAACGCGCGAAAGCCGGGGCGAAGCCGGAATCGAGTTCGAGAACAGCGATAGCTTGAACGTGAGCTATACCCACACCTACGAGTTTCTCAAGCAGCCCTTTCCGATTGCACCCGGGGTGACGATTCCCGTGGGCGGCTACAGCTTCGGTACGCTCGGCGTCCGCTTCACCATGGGCCAGCAACGCAGGTCGTCGGGAATTCTGTCCTTCCAGCAGGGTTCGTTTTTCGGCGGTGACAAGACCACGGTAGGCTACAGTCGAGGCCGCGTGGAGATCAGCCCGCGGCTGGCCATCGAGCCGAGCGTGTCGATGAACCGGGTGACTCTGCCGGTTGGATCGTTCACGACGAACCTGCTCAATTCACGGCTGACGTACACGTTGACGCCCAAGATGTTCGTCAGCGGGCTGGTGCAGTACAACTCCAGCCGCCACTCGGTCGCCGCGAACGTGCGGTTTCGCTGGGAGTATCGACCTGGCAGCGAGCTCTTCATCGTCTACAACGATACTCGGGATACGGAGGGACTCGGCTTCCCGGACCTCGAGACGCGGTCGTTTGTCGTCAAAATCAACCGACTGTTCCGATTTTAGATTTTAGGACTACACCGGTTGCAGGGATTGAGCGAGGAACTGGTCGTAGGTTCCTTTGAAGTCCTCGATCCGGCCGTGCTCGAAGTTCCAGATTCGAGTCGCCACTTCTTCGATCACATCATGATCGTGAGTCACCAGCAGCAGGGTTCCGGTATAGTTCTGCAGCGCGATGTTCAGGGCGTTGATGGACTCCAGATCCAGATGGTTGGTCGGCTCGTCCAGAATGAGGAAGTTCGGTTTTTGCAGCATCAGACGGCAGAAGATGATTCGCGCCGCTTCTCCCCCTGAGAGGGCCTCAGTTTGTTTCAGCGCATCGTCGCCGCTGAACAACATCTGGCCGAGCAGTCCACGCGACTCCTCCTGGGCCGCGCCCGGTTCGAAGCTGTGCAGCCATTCGATGACGGTAACGCCGTCAGGGATGGTCTCGCGGTGGTCTTGCGCGAAGTACCCGACGGTGACTTCATGTCCCCACGCCACCTCACCGGAATCAATCGAGAACGCCCGGTAGGGGTCATCGATAAAACCTGTGGCGTTCGCGATCAATGATTTCAGGAGCGTGGTCTTGCCCACGCCGTTTCTTCCAATCAGGGCGATCTTCTCTCCGCGGTTGACGTTAGCCATGAAATCGTGAAACACCTGAAGCTCTCCGGCGGCGCCATCATACGACTTGGTGAGCCGATCGATTTCGAGCGGATGCCTTCCTGAGGGTTTCGCAACGTTGAATCGAATGAACGGGCGTTGAATGTTGGATTTCGCCAACTCGGTGGTCCGGAGCCGCTCCACTTCCTTTTTCCGGGACGCCACCTGCGATGCCCGTGTACCGGCCGCGAACTTCGAAATGAACTGCTGCAACTGCGCGATCTTCTTCTCCCGATTCTCTGGCCCGCTTCTATGCGAGCGCGCACCTGTGTTTTGGCCAGCACCATGTCGTCGTAGCCGCCGGTATAGGTAATCACGGTCCGATAGTCGATGTCCGCGGTGTGCGTGCAGATCTCGTTCAGAAAATGCCGGTCGTGCGAAATGACGATGAGACACCCGTCATAGTAACGAAGGTAGTTCTGAAGCCAGTGGACCGAATCGAGGTCGAGGTTGTTCGTAGGCTCGTCGAGCAGAAGCACTTCGGGATTGCCGAACAGCGCCTGGGCCAGCAGAACCCGTACTTTCTGGCCACCCTGCAGCTCGTTCATCTTCCGCTCGTGAAGCTCTTCGGGCACATCCAGACCTTCCAGCAACTTCGCGGCGTCGACTTCCGCGGTATAGCCGCCTTCATCTCCGACGATACCTTCGAGTTCACCAATCCGCATGCCGTCTTCATCCGTCAACTGGTCGGCATCTTTGGCGTAGAGCTTTTCGCGCTCCTCGAGGGCTGCCCACAATGCGGCATTCCCCATGATCACCGTGTCCAACACCCCGTGCGAGTCAAAGGCGAATTGATCCTGACTGAGGACTCCCATTTTCTTCGGACGAGCTACCGAACCCTTCGTGGAATCGATGTCGCCAGTCAGGATCTTCATCAGCGTGGACTTGCCTGCACCGTTCGGACCGGTGATCGCATAGCGCCGTCCGGAGATGAAGGTGACACTGACGTCTTCGAATAGAATCAGGGCGCCGTAGCGCATCGACACGTTATTTAGCGAAAGCTGCATATGTAAGTTAACTCCGAGACGGATGGGCCAAACACCCATTATAGCCCGGGACCTGTCAGTTCCGTGAAGGACTTCTCACCGAGGCGAGCCCCACGACGTTCTAATCGAACAGGGTCGGAGCCTCGATGACCTTGAGAGGCTCGATCAACTCGGGACCGAGGGTGATGGGTCGATTGACCGCCTGGGACACCCGATATGCGCACATTCCGGCCGAAGGGTGTGGGTCCAGCAGCTTCAGCCCTTCCTCGGCGGACAGGCCGGGGTCGAGCCACAACTCATGCTCGTCGGGACTCAAGATCACCGGCATTCTGTCGTGAATCGGGCGGACCACGTCGTTCGGACGGGTCGTGATGATCGTGTAGGCCGGCTCGCCATCGACCTCTTGCCAGACGCCGGCGAACGCAAAAGCCTGACCGTTGAGAAGCGTGATGCGAAACGGCAACTTCCCCGACGGCGACGCCCGCCACTCGTAGAAACCATCCGCAAGGATCAGGCAGCGGCGCTCTCGGAAAGCCTCTCTGAACGCCGGTTTCTGATTCACGGTCTCGGCCCGGGCATTGATCAACAAGCGACTCTTGGCTGTCACCCAGTCCGGTTTGAACCCCCACTTCACCGCCAGGACCCGGCCCGGTTCTCGGTCCAGGACAACTGGAAGATGTTCGCTGGGACGGGCCTTGTAGATCGGCAAACGGACTTCGGACCACCCCACCAGGCGTTTGAAGCCGCCCATTTCCTTCATGTGTTTCGCTACGGTATACGCCCCGCACATATGCCTCGACTATATCAAAGCAGCTCGTGGTGCGGCCTCAGAATCTTGCAAAATAGAAATAGTTTTCTATAATGCAAGATCATGCTCGACAGACACCTCCGGATCGAATTGCTGAAGCGTCTGAAACACTACCCGGCAGTCGCGTTGCTCGGACCGAGACAGTGCGGTAAGACAACCCTCGCTCGCTCCATCGGCGGCTCATATTTCGACCTGGAGCAGCAACCCGAACGATTGCGGGTCGATCTGGAATGGGAGCGCCTCGCCGCCTCCCGAACACTGGTGCTCCTGGACGAGGCGCAGTCCTGGCCGGAAATCTTCTCACGTCTCCGTGGCGCAGTTGACGCTGATCGGAAGCGCACTGGCCGCTTCCTCCTGCTTGGCTCCGTTTCACCCGCGCTGATGAGTCATGTGTCGGAATCTCTTGCCGGCCGCTTGTCGCTGGTCGAATTGACGCCTTTGCTTGCCTCCGAGCTTGTGACCAGGTCATCTCGGGAACGGGTGTGGCTGTGTGGAGGGTATCCCGAGGGCGGGGTCCTCATTCCGCGGGCGTACCCTCGATGGCAGCTGGACTATCTGGCATTGCTCAGCCAACGGGACTTGCCGAACTGGGGACTTCCGGCGAAACCCCAGACGACGGAACGACTGATCCGAATGCTCGCGGCGCTCCACGGCCAAATCTGGAACGCTTCCCAGGTGGGACAAAGCCTCGGACTCTCCTACCAGACGGTCAACACCTACATGGATTACCTGGTGGGAGTTTATCTGATCCGCCGTCTGCAGCCGTTTCAGACCAACATTCGCAAACGTCTGGTCAAGAGACCGCGAGTTTATTGGAGGGATTGTGGCCTGCTTCATGCGCTCTTGAATGTTGCCGACACCCACTCCCTCCTGTCACAGCCCTGGGTAGGCGCCAGTTGGGAGGGATTCGCCATCGAACAAATTCTCGGAAAACTTGCCGCGGAAGGGATCGATTGCCATCCTTACTACTTCAGAACCAGCGACGGGCATGAGCTGGATCTCGTCTTGGATTTCGGTCGGGAATGCTGGGCTGTTGAAATCAAGCTGACGTCGTCGCCCTCGCCCGCGGACTTGGAACGGCTGACGAAGACTGCCGACATGATCGATGCAACCAGGCGGTTCCTGGTGACCCGAACCACGAGACCTTCCGGGGATGACCATCGAGCGTCGCTGAATCTTTCGAGCTTGGCGGAGTTGATCGCCCGAGTGTCGCGCCAGCTCACCTGAACGAATTCACCCACGTCGCCCAGGCAGTAGTGCCGATCAAGCCACAACGCCCGGCGGTGCGGTAACTTCGCATCCCCGGCAGACGTACTCCATACAGAAGTTAGAAATTTTTAACAGACATGAACCAGACAACTCTTGAACTCAGGGCCACGGACATGTTTTTCTGGGCAGGTGACCCCTTCCCATTCCTGTATTGTCTTCGAGCGGTCTCGCGATGAGTAACGTTGTGGCATTGACGGAGATCCGCAGTAGCGGTTTCGAAATCAAGTTCGTTCTGGACGCGCCCGTCGCCGACACCATCGTCGAATGGGCGCGCACGCACCTGGAGCGCGATCCCCACGGTTCGGGCGAGCGGGGTGACGAATACCTCATCACGAATCTTTACTTCGATACGGAGACTTTCCACACCTTCCATCGCCGTGGCTCCTACGGCCGCGCCAAGTACCGCGCCCGTCGTTACGGCAACGAAGAGGGCTTGTTCCTGGAGCGGAAATTGAGGAAAGCGAACAAGGTGAACAAGAGGAGGACGCAGATACGCGTCGACGAAATTGGACAGCTCAACGGAAACCAGAAGGTTTCCGGGTGGCCTGGCAATTGGTTTCACCGGCGCCTGAACCTGCGGGGCCTCGAGCCGGTCTGTCAGGTTGCATATCGACGGACGGCACGTATCGCCACGACGGAGGACGGAACGATCCGTCTGACGGCCGACCACGACATCCGGGTCTGGCCGACCCGGGAACTCGGCTTCGTCAACGGGTCGGGAAGTCTGATCGGGGATCCCAAGGTGCTGGTCGAGCTCAAGTTTCCGGTCACCATGCCGGCCCTGTTCGCCCAACTCATCGACGATCACAAACTGGAACCGGTGTCGGTGTCGAAGTTCCGCCTCGGGATCAATGCGTTGTACCAGCTTGAAAACTCCCCGGACCAAGAACCGGGATCCGATAACCGGGGTTCAGCCGATGCCTGAGTTCCTGCTTGCACCATTCCAGGGGGGATTGGCCCTTTCTCCGGTCAATGTCGGCATCCGGTTGGTGGCGGCGATGATCCTCGGCTTTGTGGTCGTGTTCGTGTACCGGCGAACCCGGTCGGAGGACGCCGTCGTCGGGTCGTTCACCACGACGCTGGTGCTTCTGGCGATTCTGATCGCGATGGTGACACAGGTCATCGGCGACAACGTGGCGCGAGCGTTCAGCCTTGTCGGTGCCCTGTCGATCGTGCGTTTCCGCACGGTGGTGCGGGATACTCAGGACACGGCGTACGTTATCTTTGCGGTGGTCGTCGGCATGGCGGCGGGTGCGGGCGATCCCTGGGTAGCCGGGATCGGAATCTTCGTCGTGTCGTTTGCCGCGTATTTGATGCGGAGCCCAAATGGGATTCCTGCTGCGGTTGAGGCCGGCGACAGCCCGCTGGGGGGTACGCTCAAGGTCACGCTCGGGCCGGGGTATGACGTGAACGGCACTCTGGGGCCCCTGTGCGACCGGTATCTCGCCGAACGGCGTCTCAAGTCGATGGGGACCCAGGCAGAAGGCTCGGCAATCGACGTCGCCTATGATGTGGGGTTGCTATCGGACAAAGATACCGAAGCTCTGATCACAGCACTCAGTCAGTTGGATGGCGTCCTGAGCGCCCAGATACAGCGCCGCAAACAAAAGAGTAATTGAGGAGACTAGTCCAATGAAAGCATCGACTCGATGGGTCGCGGCATTCGCCGCCAGTCTGGCAGTGATACTTCTCGCCCACACGTATAGCGCCGGAGCCCCGCAGAGGGGCGGGCGAGGACGGGGGGGTGCCGCCAATCCGACCGCCGGCCTGGTGGAGTTGGAGATCCTCGATCGGTTCGACTCTAACGAGGACGGTATGCTCGACGCCGAAGAGCGCGCGCCCGCACGCCGTTTCATGGCGACACAACCGACCCGGCGGGGGCCGAGAGGAGACGCCCCAACTCCACCCGAGACCGGCAGACGCCTGACGCCGGCCGATGTGACCCGCTACGGCGACGAGCCACTCTATGACATGTCCGTCCTGCGCACTTTGTTCTTCGAGTTCGAAAGCGAGGATTGGGAGGATGAACTGGGCGCATTCCGGTACTCGGACGTCGAGCTGCCGGCCACGCTGATCGTCGACGGCAAGACCTATGAAGATGTCGGCGTGTCTTACCGCGGTGCGTCGTCGTACTTTACGGTGTGGCCCGGTTTCAAACGTTCGCTGAACGTGTCGATCGACGCTCTCGACGACAATCAACGGCTCGGCGGCCATCGTACGCTGAACCTGCTCAACGCTCACACGGATCCGACGTTTCTGCGTTCGGTGCTCTTTTACGAGGTATCGCGCGATTACCTGCCGGCACCCAGGGCAAACTTCGTGCGGGTGGTCATCAACGGCGAGAGTTGGGGGGTGTACGTCAGCGTCGAGCAGTTCAACACCGATTTCGTGCGCGATGCCTACGGTACAAGGGGTGGCGCTCGCTGGAAAGTGAAGGGCAACCCCCGTGGTGGCCGCGGCCTGGAGTATTTCGGCGAGGACATCGCCCGTTACAAGGCCGTGTACGACATCAAGACGAAGGACGACCAGGATTCGTGGAACGACCTGATCGAGTTGACTCGCGTGCTCAACCAGACGCCTCCGGACCGTCTCGAAGCCGCCCTCGAACCCATACTCGACGTCGACGAAGTCCTGAGGTTTCTAGCGACCGACATCGTACTCTTGAACGGCGACGGGTACTGGACCCGGGCAAGCGATTACAACATCTACCAGGATCCGGACGGTCGGTTCCACATCATCCCGCACGACGGTAACGAAACATTCCGTGTGCCGGGAGTCGGTGGTCGTGGCGGGGGCGGAAGAGGCCGCGGCGCCGTGGGTGGACGCGGCGGTCGAGGTGGACGTGGTGGACGCGGACGAGGTGGCCCACGGGCGACCATCGACCTCGACCCCCTCATAGCCCTCGACAACGCCGGACAGCCACTGCGGTCGAAGCTGTTGACCATTCCGGCATTGCAGGAGAAGTATCTCGGTTACGTGCGCGACATCGCCACGAACTGGCTCGACTGGGAACGGCTTGGACCGATCGTAGAACGCTACCAGGCCCTCATCGAAGAGGACGTCCGAGTGGACACGCGCAAGCTTGAAAGCCTGGAAGATTTCCAGGCAGGCGCCGAAGCTTTCCGGAACTTCGCCGATCAACGGAGAGCCTTCCTGCTGAATTAGGTACAAATAGAATGCGGGTTCAGATACCGGACGCGATTTCTATTCGTAGCGAAGGGCGTCGATGGGATCCAGCGCCGCGGCCTTGTGTGCCGGGTAGTAACCAAAGAAAACGCCGACGATGGCGGCAAATCCAAAACGAAATCACAATTGACGCCGGAGACACGAGCGTGGGCCATTGGAAAAACTCACCAACGAAGTAAGCCATCGCTCCGCCCACGATCACACCGAACAGACCGCCAGCCATACTCAGGATCACCGCTTCGGAAAGAAACTGAAGGCGGATGTAGCCCGGACGCGAACCAACCGCCATTCGAATCCCGATTTCACGTGTGCGCTCGGTAACCGACACCAGCATGATGTTCATGATGCCGATCCCACCGACGAGCAGAGAAACCGCTGCGATGCTTCCGAGGAGCAGCGTCATGATCAAACCCGTCTCCTGGGCTGCTTCAGCGACGTCGGACATGTTCCGAATACTGAAGCTGTCTTCCATGTCGGGACCGATTTCGTGCCGTTGTCGGAGCAGATCCGCGATCATTTTCTCGGCTACTGGCGTCGCATTCGGGGTAACGGCCCGCAACATGATCTGGTTGATTCGGGGCACCGACTGGCCGAGCAGTTTCCTCTGCGCGGAGGTGTAGGGCATGATAACGGTATCGTCCTGATCCTGCCCCATACCGGACTGGCCTCGAGCCGAAAGCACACCGACAACCCGGAACGGGAGATTCCTGACACGAACCGTCTGACCGATGGGGTTGACGCCATCAAACAGGTTCTCATTGACAGTGGCTCCGATCACCATCACGCGAGCGGCTGTGCGAACATCCGCCTCCGTAAAGAACTCACCGTCGGCAACAGGCCACTCCCGGATTTCCGGGAACTGCTCGTTCGTGCCCTGGACCTGCGCGGACCAGTTCTTATTACCGAAAACCAACTGTCCCCCAGCGCGCACGATCGGTGTGGCGCCAGCCACAACCGGCACTTCAGCCACGATCGCCCCGACATCCTCAGCGGTCAGTCGGCCCCCCTCGTGGGCCCCCATCCGGGCGCCACCGTGTCCCCGGATACCGCCCGGCCACACATACATGATGTTGGTGCCCATACTTTCCATCTGGTCCTGCACCATTCCCTGGGCGCCCTCCCCAATCGCAACCATCCCGATCACGGCGGAAACGCCGATGATGATGCCCAGCATCGTGAGCGCCGACCGCATCTTGTTCCGCCCCAGAGCCCAGAAAGCGATTCTCAGTACGGCCAGACCTTTCACTCGTCTACCTCCCGGAGTTGTTCGAATTGTGGTTGATTTCGGAACTAATTGCTAGAACTAACGGGTGTCGCACATTCGCGGCGCGCGGAGCGATCTGCGGGTTTCCGGGTCGTACGCAGAATCGCGAATCTGTCCCTTCGACATTGCCGGAATTGCCTGGATAGAGGGTCCGTTGCGGCGGTGACGGGCGTGTCGTATACTTTGCAAGCCCAAAGTGCCCTATCAAATGGCCCTTGTTCGGAAAAGGAGAATGACGGATGTTAGGTGATTTCAGAGCGGCGTTTCGGTCGCTTGTGAGACGGCCCGGCTACACGATCGTGATCGTGGCAACTCTTGCCGTTGTCGTCGGTTGCAACACCGCGATCTTCACCCTGCTCAATACGGTGTTGATCCAGCCCCTGGCGTATTCGGAACCGGACAGACTTGTCTCG
The DNA here is from genome assembly GCA_965247425.1 of Terriglobia bacterium. Lineage (GTDB taxonomy): Bacteria > Acidobacteriota > Terriglobia > 20CM-2-55-15 > 20CM-2-55-15 > CAZOZZ01. Next base: position 4,135,903 of record OZ252023.1, on the reverse strand, counting down.
ATATTTGAGAACAACCGGCCGCAGGGTCTGGAGCAGGTCGCCGTCTCGGCTCCGACATACCTGGACTGGAGGGAACGTTCGCGCTCGTTCTCCGAGATGGCCGCGTTTCGCTACCTTGGGCACACGTTGAACAACACCGACAACGAGCCCGAACGGATCGTGAGCCTTGAAGTCTCTCCCTGGCTATTCCGTACGCTGGGCGTGGGCCCGATAATCGGACGTGCATTTGTAGACGAGGAAGCAACCGTCGGCAGCTCTCCGGTCGTCATGATCAGCTATGCCTCCTGGGCCAACCGGTTCGGAAGGGATCCGAACATCATCGACACGTCCATACGGCTGGACGGTCGGCCCTACACCGTGGTGGGTGTCATGCCGGCGGAATTCGAGTTCCCTCCATCCGATGTCGACGCCGAAGCATGGCTGCCGCTGCAGATGTTGACAGATGGCCAGCGCCCCCGGGTCCACAGGATGTTTAACGTGGTCGGCCTGCTTGACGAAGGCTCCAGCGTGGAGCAGGCAAGACAGGAACTCAATACGATCAGCGGCGATATCGCCCGGGAAAATCCCGACTCTCATACCGGCTGGGGCGCCAGTCTGGTGCCGACGCACGAGCAGTTGGTGGGAGACATCCGTACAACTCTCTGGATGCTGTTCGGGGCGGTGACGCTGGTGCTGCTGATCGGTTGTGTGAATGTCGCCAACCTGGTTCTTGCCCGTTCCGCGGAATCCACTCGGGAATATGCCATCCGGTCGGCATTCGGCGCAGGTTCGTTTACGCTCCTCCGCCTGTCCATGGCCGAGGGCATCCTCCTGGCAGCGGGCGGTGCGGTGACGGGCCTCGCTGTTGCCTACTGGGGCGTGGCAGGTTTGCGTCAACTGATTCCGGCCAGCGTGCCACGGACAAACGAAATCGAGATGGATCTCACCGTCCTGGTGTTCACCGGTTTGATTTCGGTCGTGGCCGGAATGATCTTCGGCTTCGTTCCGGCCCTGCGAACGATGCGACCGAATCTGGCAGAAGTCCTGCAGGGCTCTGTCCGTGGTGCTTCCGTTGGACGGGGAGTCCGGAAACTGAGCGATGTCATGGTGGCGGCCGAAGTCGCACTGGCGGTGATCCTTCTCGTCGGTGCGGGCCTGATGGTCGGAAGCCTGCTCCATCTGGTCGATATCGATCCCGGATTCCGGAAGAGCAATGTCGTATCGACCGTCGTCTCGCTCCCCCGGTCGCGTTATCCCGGCCGGGAGCCGCAGAAGCAGTTCTTTACCGACCTGGTCGAACGTGTGAGCGCGTTGCCGGATGTCCGGAGTGCAGGAGCCGTTTCGGCTTTGCCGATGAGCGCTGTCGGAACCGACTTCAACCTGCCGTTCACGCCGCCGGGCCAGGAGATCGCATCTCCGGGTGAAAGACCCCGGGCCGGGACTCGGATTGTCATGCCCGGTTATTTCAAATCTATGGGGATTCCTCTTATAGAGGGACGGATCCTCGACGAGTTCGACGGCCTGGAAGATGGCCGGCGTGGAACGGTAATCAACGAAACAATGGCCCGGCTGTACTTTCGCGAAGTGGAGCCGATAGGGCAGATCCTGGCGGTCCCGATGATGGGAGATCTGGAGATCGTCGGCATAGTCGGAGACGTTCTTCATGACGGGCTTCAGGCTGAGGCCGGGCCCGAGTTGTTTGTCCCCTTCGCCGTGTTCCCGCAGGCGGAAATGCACATCGTGACGCACACGTTCAGCGATCCGACCCGGATGGTTGCCGCGGTGCGGGCGGAAATTCTGGAGATCGACCCGCAACAACCCATAACCGAGTCCTCGAGTATCGAACGGATGTTGTCGACGTCGATTGCTCAGCCACGCTTCAACATGGCCTTGCTGATCGGTCTGGCGTTCTGCGCGGTCCTGCTCGCTGCTGTCGGGATCTACGCAGTCGTTTCTTATGCGGTGGCGCGACGCACGATGGAGATCGGCGTCCGGATGGCCCTGGGGGCGGGTCGCAAGCAAACTCTGCGAATGATCATCGGCGAGGCCCTCAGGGTGGTGACCGTCGGGGCGGCCATCGGGCTTGTCGGCGCCTTTGCCCTGGTGCGGTTCATTCAGAGCCTCCTGTTTGAAATGCAGGTGACCGATCCGGGAACCTACTTCGCCTCGCTGTTCGTCGTCCTCACGGTCGGGGTCATCGCGTCGATCGTACCGGCGCTGCGTGCGACACAGGTCGACCCTGTAGTGGCACTTCGAGACGAGTAATAATAAGGAGCCAACCAAATGACGAATCTCCAGCGCGTCCTGACGTTTGCTGTGGTTTCCGCTGTTTCCCTCGGAGTCCTCGCGGCGACCGAACAGTCCAATCCAACGCCGGCAGTGGGACCCTCCCCGCCACCCTGGGCATATCCCGTCAGATCGCCGGACGTCCCGCGCCCTCTTCGTGAGCCGGACGATGGCGTTCCGCGACGCGTCCCCGGAAGCAGTGTGGCACTCACGCTGAGCGAAACCAGGGACCTGTTCAACCCGCCCGACTGGCACCCGGATGGCCACCCGCCGATGCCTGAGATCGTCGCCCATGGCCGAGCACCCGAAGTACGTGCGTGCGGATATTGCCATCTGACCAACGGGCAGGGTCGGCCCGAGAACGCCGGTCTGGCTGGACTTCCCGCCGCCTATATCATCCAGCAGATGGCCGATTACAAGAACGGACTTCGAAACAGTGCGGAGCCGAGAATGGGACCGCCGAGGGCGATGCTCGCCATTGGAGAAAGCGCAAACGACGCGGAGGTGCGGGCCGCCGCCGAATACTTTTCCAGCTTTGAATTCAAACCATGGATCCGGGTGGTCGAATCCGACACGGTGCCGAAACCATATGTCTCCGGGGCCATGTTCGTGCCGTCGGAGGACGGTGCCATGGAGGCTATCGGCCAACGCATCGTCGAATTGCCGGAAGACCTGGAAAGAACCGGGCTTCGTGACGAGGCTTCCGGATTCGTCGCCTACGTACCACCCGGCAGCATTCAGAGAGGCAAGGTGTTGGCCACCACCGGCGGTGGCAAGACGATCCAGTGCGGTACTTGCCACGGCCCGGACCTGAAGGGTCTCGGTCCCGTGCCAGGACTCGCCGGTCGGTCGCCCAGTTACAGCGTCCGCCAGTTGTACGACTTCCAAACGGGCACGAGAAAAGGATTGTGGTCCGAACTGATGTAAGGAGGTCGTGGCCGACCTGACCCTGGAAGACCTGGTGTCGATCGGCGCGTACACCGCCTCCCTGGAACCCTGATCATTCGGGGACGGAGGGGTAATAACTAAGTACCCATAACGCAAGGGTTACTCGAGGAGTTACGCCTCCGTCCCCGAATTAGAAGGCAGGAGGGTGCGGAGGGTCGCGGAGAGTTCTCCGAGGTCGACCGGCTTCTCTACTTTGGCGTCGAATCCGTAGTCTTTGTAGTGGGCCATGACGGGGTCGTTGGAATAGCCGCTTGAAACGATGACGCGCGCCTCGGCATGAAGTCTTCGCAACCGGGAAACGGCTTCTTTGCCGCCCATACTTCCCGGCACGGTCAAGTCCATGATGACGACATCGTAGGGCGCGCCGGCCTCGAGTGAGACATTGTAGGCAGTGATGGCTTCGACACCGTCAAAGACGCCGCGCACTTCATATCCGAGACTCTCCAGCATGCGACCGACGGTGCTCTGAATGATTTCGTCGTCATCCATGAGCAAAATCTTTCCCGTTCCTCTCTCCAGTACCTTTTTCGGGAGGTCGACCGGAACGGATCGTTTCGCCGACGCAGGAAGGAAGATGTCAAATTTTGTGCCCACACCTATCCTGGAGCTAACGCTCAAATATCCGTCGTGCTTTGAGACGATCGAATAGGCGATCGCCAACCCCAATCCCTGTCCGGACTCTTTTGTGGTGAAGTAGACGTCAAAAACATTTTGAACCACGTCCTCGGGTATTCCGACGCCAGTGTCCTCCACTGAAACTTTGATGTAGGACCCGGCGTCCATCGAATCGTCATCGACCGACACTTCCGCATTCACCGCAGACATCCTCAGGACGCCACCATCCGGCATGGCATGATGTGCATTGATCACCAGATTCTGTACAACCTGAGCCATCTGACCCTTATCAATGTCCGCAGGTAAGAGTCCTTCCTCGAAATCATAGTCCGCCCGAATCTTCGATCCTCGTAGTGACAACTCGGTCGTCTCTCTCAACAGCGATTCGATCGAAGTTGTTTCCTTGGTCGGGGCGCCGCCTCTCGAAAAAGTCATCAGTTGCTGGGTCAGATCCTTTGATTTTTCCGCGGATTTCTTGGCGGCCGTCACTAGTTTAAGATTCGGACTGTTCTCATTCATGGAGATCTCGAGCAGTCCGAGATTACCGATCACGCCCGTAAGAATGTTGTTGAAATCGTGAGCGATGCCGCCGGCAAGAAAGCCCAGGGACTCGAGTCTCTGGGTTCTGCTGAGTTCCTCATTCTGCCTCACGATTTCCTTTAGAAACGGCAATCCGAATGTATTCGTGGACGTACGCGAAAATGCTCATGGCGATGAGAGAACTGATAAACCGGGTCTTGAAATCCATGGAATAGTTGCTTGCAGCCACCGGATAGTCCGAAGCGAAGAAAAAAATGAGAATACCGAGAAACAGAGATATCGCAACCGTCCCTTGTTTCAACCCGAAGTGGATGACCGAAAGCAGTGGAAAGAGAAAGGCCCAGAGATAGCCGGTGTTGTTGAATCCTCCGACAATCGTCAAATAAAGAAACAGTATCCCCATCGTCGCAATAGCTGCGTTGCTGGCAAAGATGTAAGTCTGCGTCCTTCGAACATGGATAGCGGTCAAAGTTAGAATCGTCGCCGCACCCAGGTCCAGGACGGCCATCCGGTAGGCGGCAATGTAAAGATATTCTATGGAATAGGCGACGAGGAACAAGACGCCGGTAATGATCAGGACGTTCAGCATGATGATCCTGCGGGTCGTTTCGATGTCATACCTGTCAAACATCCCGCCGGTGACGACGTTCCGCACGAATAGCTTGAACTTGCCTTTTCGCCTGGTCACAACGTCCCCTTTAAGTCGCCTTCCATGGAACACGGGGAACTGACTTTTCCGACAGATGAAGTACGCACGCCCGTACAGGCTTGGAGATGTCCGCCCCGCCGGTAGTTGACGAAGGGACGGGACCTGAATGCCGACCGGATCAGTCGAGTCGTCGGGTGATCAAGTAGAACCATGACGCTTCCTGCGTGTTCCGAGAGGCGTGCTGAGCATAGGGCTTCGCCTCAGGAAAGCTGCGTAAATGTTATCGGAGGAACGGATTGGGGTCAATGATAGCGCAGGCATGGCAGCCATTTCGGAAGTCAGGGAGGACGGAGTGTCTGGAAGGGGCTCTGGAAGGGAAAAGGTCGAGGAGGGAGAGGAATTTGAAGTGAGGGGTATTTTCGAGAGACAGGTATCCGTAGCGGGTCCAGCCCGGTGATTGGGGTCAGGCAGGCGCGTGGAGACCAGGGAAACGAGTCAGTTCAGCTGGAGTCGGCTGGGGTTGGGGCAGACAGAGCGAGGCGAAGCAAACGAAGAAGCTCGATGGAGGTATGCGGGCGATGGCGCCCGCGATGCAAATGACGCAATCGATACAGACGTTCGATCGTGAGAGCCAGGCTTATGAGGAGCCAGTGGAGAAGCAAGCTGTTGGCGTGGTGATGGGGGATATGGGCCATCCCATAACGGTTCTTGGCATCGTTGAAACCTTGGTTTTCGACTTCCCAACGACTCTTGGCCATGCGAAATAAAGTGGGCGCTCCCACTTGGTTCATCGAGAAATTGGTCAGCCAGTAGGCTTCGACCACCGATCCATCGGGTTTCTCTTGCCGGTAGCGGATCACGCGCACGGTCGGCCAGTTCAATCGGCCCCAGGGATCGAAGTCGTCTGCATCCCAGATTTCCACCCGATCGGCTCCATCCTTGAAAACCCGGGACGGCGGCTGACAAGCAAACCGGCTTTTGGCGGCGTTGAACAAGCTCGGAAGATTGGCTTTGAGACGGACGATGGTCTTCAATCCCAACTCGTCGGCCAAGTGCAGGAACGGAGCCGACGCATAGCCCCCATCGACAACAACATAATCGGCAAAACGCGGCCCCAACTGCCCCACCACCCGACGAAGCAGTCGTTGCCCCCCCGACCATTCGCTATCCCCACTACCGTAGGGTTCCACATCGACCGGTAAAGTGAACCCGGTGCCCACGATGGTGGCCATCACGACGTGGTGTAAGTAGGTGGTCACCTCCCCCTCGGCGTTGCGATGGGGTCGACACCACTGACACCCGGCCTCACCGACACGCCCCACGGTTGTCCCGTCCAGCGCCAGGCCGATGAATCGGCAATCGTCGAACGCTTTATTGCGCTTGGCCTGCTTGATGGCTGTGGTCAACGCGCCGCGCGTGAATTCCGGATTCAGCTTCTCGGTAAAATAGCCCAGCGTGTCGTCGCTAAAGCGGCGTCCGATTCCCAAGGCCCGACACGCCGAGGATCGTGCGAGCGACTCGATGGCCAGGAAGCTCGATTCCCGCAGCAGATACCCGATCACCAGAGACCAGATCAGATGCCCACTTCCGATCTGCGGTCGCACCCGCCCATCTCCGGGGTGATTCAAATACCCCTTCAGCCGCAAACACTTTCGCGCGTACCGTCGTATCCCTCGTGCCGACGGACCTTTCACCGGCGCTTCCGCTTCTCACGTTGTTGCTGGCGCTCCAGCACCAACAACTTCGCGTTCGCTGTCAGCACCTCCCGGATCGCATCCTGAAACTCCCGTCCCGCTCCGACACGCTTTTGAATCTCCTCAACCATGGCAGCTGGAACGTGTTCGACATGCTTCTTCCCGTCCATCATGAATGTCCAGGACCAGGATGGGTGCCCTTCACCCGACACACACCGGCACGTCGGCTTACCGCACCGGGTGTAACTAATCGACACCGAGCCAGGCAGCAAACCGTCGGGTATCTCATGGCGCTCGATCAGGCTGTACTTCCGCCGTCGCAGTCGCGACGCAACCGCTCCCTTTACCTGATTCAACTCAAGCCATATCTTTTTCTTCTTCATCTGACGGTATATATACCACAAGATACCGCCGACACCATATCGATTTCAACAATGCGAAAATAGAACTTCCTTAACAATGGGTTTGAATTCGACTCAAATGCCCGCTGGCCGGGCCTCATTCAACTTCGACCGAGCTGCTCTTCCGAAATGGCTGGGCCCTCACAACTCCCTAGCCATCCACTTCCTCACCGATGACTTCCGCTCCGTCCGGCCAGCGCAGCGGCTTCCACGATGGGTGATCGCTGACGAGTGGCCAGCGGTTACGTTTGTTTCTTCTCTTTGAGCTCAACAGCGACCCTCGCTACCGAAGCGCATTCGCCGCCGTTGATGCTTGCCCGTCCTTATGGCAACAGTACACCGTGCTTCGCCATTACATCGTGAAGGCGGTCATAATCTTCCAGAATGGTCCTGTAGATCCAGCGATAGACGGTCTTGTCGCTAATGACCCGTCTGGCTTCGTCCTCACCTAGTAGTGTGCGCACTGCATCGAATTCCAGTGAACAGACGACGAGATGAAGATACGTGCTTTCCTCTGTCCGTGCTCCCCCCTCGTAGTATTCAGGAACATCTGGATACAGCAGTCGAAGCTCCTCGATCGCTTCGTCACGCCAGTCTCTTTTATCCACTAGGAACCAGTGAAATTGTTCATGAAGAAAGACGGCCAGCTGCGCGTGGTCATCTTGTATGTATTGAGTGTTTAGGCTCAGTACCGGATGGCTCCGGACCAGACCACGAGTTTGGATGACTACGTCACGCGTGTAAATCCAACGATCGACAGCATATTCCTCAACCAGTCGGAGTAGTTGTTGTTTGCCGCGTTCCTCCAACGCCGTGCCACGGACGGTCGACACATTCAGTTCGAGTCCGTCTTGTGCGAATGCTGTCACGCACGAGGTCAGAATGATCGACATCATGAGGTTACGGTGGACGGCCTTGATATTCATTCTCTGTTCTCCCAATTTGTCAGCCGTCTCATTGGCTGAGTTTGTTTTCGCCATCCGTACGAAGGAGGTTTCCCTGAAACATCCAGGACTGACGAAATCCAAGTAATAAGTAGGGCATAGAGCGACCCCGTAGCTCCTATGAAAACCTGTCCGGTATGTCCTGTCGGTATCGTTAGAAGATCGTCCACAAAAAACGCTTGGGCGGCGTCCGCGAAGACGTTCACCGTAGTACTTCCAATCTGTTGTCCCTGCAAATCTGCCACCCGAACCGATACGTTGATCGCTTGATTTGACGGGTTCGCCACCGCCATCCCGAACCGTGCTCCGTCTCGGTGATCGGCAAGGAATTGAGCTTCGGTCCCACCCGACACAATTTCTTCGGCTGACTCGACCACCGCCTCGGCAACCAGTGAACCTCCTACTTCCAGCGAAAACAGCGTGTTGCCGGTCGCTGCCCTGCGGACGCCCGGAACTCCGCCCAGACTCCCGACCTAGACGTAGGGACTCTCACAATTCCCTAGCCATCCACTTCACTTCGCCGATGACCTCTGCGGTGTCCGGCCATGACACGGGCTTCCACGATGGATGATCGCTGACCAGTTGCCAGCCGCCGTCTTTGTTCTTGCCCGCTCGTTTGACGATCAGGCCGGCCTCGGTCCGCACGACGAAGATATGCCTTGGTAGCCGTCGCGTCCGGTTACGGTCCAGCAGGATCACGCAACCGTCGGGCAGGGTCGGCTCCATCGACTCGCCCATGACGTTAATGATGTTGCAACGGTTCGGGATGAGGCCCTTCTTGGAGAGCCAGTCTTGACGGAAGTAGGCGTAGGCCTTGATCGTTTCGTCCAGATCCAGAGCGCCACTGCCCGCCGCCGACCCAAGCCGGTGGACAGGGATGGGGCGGGCGCCGGGAACTTCACGGATTTCGGGCGATAGGGCTAGGGCGGCTTCGTCGGCGAGTTCGCCAACTCTTGCCGCAAGCTCGGCTGAGGGCGTCGGGTCGTCGGTTAGGCCCGCGAGGTAGTCGAGCGAGACGCCCAACTCGCGGGCAGCTACCGTCGCACGCTCGAACCGTATCGGCTTTCGCCCGGCCTCGACGTGAGAGATCATCGACTGGTCGTACCCGTCACCGATGGCTACGGCAAGATCCACCTGCTTCAGACCAGCTCGCTCGCGGGCGGCTGCAAGACGTCGTCCCAACATAATCTGAGGGTAGCGCAATAATCTTGTTGCGACATGACTTATAGGTCATGTACAGTACATGGCCTATGGGTCATGAAATGCAGCGAGTCAGAGACCGGGTTGCGCTGTCGGGGCTGACGCGGGAGGCCGTTGCGCGGGCGGCGGGCATCCACCCGTCGCAGTTCAGCCGCTACCTAAACGGAATCATCGAGCCGCCCCCCGACTTCGAGAATCGCGTCAACGCGGCCCTGGATAAGCTGGGGCGGGCCAAGAAAGCGGCTCGGAAAGCTTACGAGAAGGCGCTGGCGGAGGGGACGTGATGGGGTTCTGGTGTTCCGAGGACTGGAAGGCCCCTAGGCGCGGGAAATCGAGACGAGACCGTCATGATGGTGCTTGCAGAACCGTCAACGTGTCGCATTGTGCAATTGACTTCGACCATGTCGAGCGTGTGTTTGATCTCAAAGTCTTCAACCTTTATGTCCGGTGATGCGTTCATTGTCAGGGTTTCCTTGGCAGGCCGGAGTTTTCGAGTGGCGGAACCACCGGGTTGCCGTGATGTCCTCGTTGGCCTGCAAGCTCTGTGAGAGCAGATCGGCGACCCGACCGCCAGTAGCGTGGTCTTAAAGGATCAAACAGTGTATGGCCACTTCAGGTCAAAGAGGGCAACAGGCGTCGTGAAGGAAAACTACCTGCTCATGGCCGACGTGCTGGCCGGGGATCGTGCGCTCTCTGGACCGGGCGTATCACGATCCGGCAAACCGGGGCCCGGAAATGACGGCACAACTGGAAAAGTGCATCACGTTGGGTGAGGAACTCCAGCGCGAGATTGCGTGGCTGCCGCGCCTGTCCGAGCAGCAGCATGTCTGGCCGTCGATGAATTGATTATGAACACGAACACGCTAACGCACTCCCGGCTGTCCTCGTTCCGAGCCTGCCCGCGCCAACATTGGATGCGCTACGAGCTGGGACTGAGTCCGGAACGGGACAGCTTTGTCATGCGCGTCGGGTCGGCCTTCCACCTGGCCCTGGATACGCTGGCCAAGGGCGGAGATGTTGAAGCGGCGATGGAGCAGGCGCTCGAGGATCCCTATGACCTGGCGTTGGTAGCGGCGATGGTCCAAGGGTACGCCGAACGCTACTTGGGGTCCGGGCCGCTTGAAACCGTCGCCTCGGAATTGGCTTTCGATCTGCCGCTGCGTAACCCGGCCACGGGAACCGCCAGCAGGGTATGGCGCCTTGCCGGGGTCATCGACCGGATCGTCCGGCTTGCTGACGGACGGACCGCGCTGATGGAGTGCAAGACGACCTCTCTGGATTTCAGCCCCGGAGCCGACTACTGGCTGCGGCTGCACATGGATCAGCAGATATCGATCTACGTATTGGCCGCCCGCGAGTTGGGCTACCCGATCGATACGGTTCTCTATGACGTGACCCGGCGGCCGGCGCAGCGCCCGTTGATGGCGACGCCAGAAGAGAAGCGCAAGTACAAGGGCAACGGCGAACCGTACGCCAGCCAACGCGCCGAGGACGAATTCCCCGAAGCGTTCGCGGCTCGGGTGGCCGAAGAGATGCGCACGCGTCCGGATCACTACTTCGCCCGTATCGAGATCGCGCGGCTGGACCAGGATCTCGAAGACTGCGCCGCCGAGTTGTGGCAACAGCAAAAGGCCATGCGCACGGCCCAGAGAGCGGGGCACTGGTACCGGAATCCGGGAGCGTGCTTTTCGCCCTGGCCATGCGCGTACCTGTCGATCTGCCGGCAGCGGGACCTGGAGCAGGTGACTCCGAACGGATTTGCCCGGTTGGATTCGGTCCATCCGGAACTTGCCACGCCGGAGGCGAGTCCGGCAAGCCACGCCCAGGCCAGTGGGCAACAGGAACAAGGAGAAACCACAGATGACGACACCCGCTACCAAGCTGCCGCCCCCGGCGCCAGGTCCACCTCGAGGCGCGGCCCCACAGCAACAACAGACCGTTCGGGAATTCCCGATGACGTCGGGAAAGATCGACGCACCGCAGAAAATCTTGCTCTACGGTCCTGGAGGGATCGGCAAGTCCACGCTCGCCTCACTGGCGCCCGGAGCCATCATCCTCGATATCGAGTCCGGTACGCGGGACCTGGATGTGGACCGGATCGAGACTGTTGACTCCTTCGCCGCCTTGCGGGCATGCCTTCAGGGGAACGCGCTCGAAGGCCGCCGCACGGTGGTGATCGACTCGGCGACCAAGGCCGAAGAACTGGCCGTCGCCCACACGCTCGAAACCGTCAAGCACGAGAAGGGAATGACGGTGGGCAGCGTCGAAGGCTACGGCTTCGGCAAGGGCTACCAGCACGTCTACGACACGTTCCTGCTGCTGTTGTCGGACCTGGACCGGCAAGCGCGAGCGGGCCGCAACGTCATCCTGATCGCGCATGACTGCATCGACAGCGTACCGAACCCGACGGGAGACGACTGGATTCGCTACGAACCGCATTTGCAGCGGCCCAAATCCGGCAAGGCGTCGATCCGCAACCGTGTTGTGCAATGGGCGGACCACGTACTGTTCCTCGGCTATGACGTGGTGTCGGAAGACGGCAAGGGCAAGGGGGCGGGGACACGCACCATCTGGCCCATCGAGCAGCCCAGCCATATCGCCAAGTCCCGGCGGATCGCCGATCCGGTCCAGTTTCAGGACGGGAGCGACGATACGGTGTGGCGGCGGATCTTCGGGGGTGCGTCATGAGGCTGCTGGACCGCGAAGGCATTTTCAAGGCACGACTGTTGGGCTGGAAGGTGTTGGCCGCCAAGAGCGGAGCGGTCGCCGTCTCCTGCGAGTTCCACGTCCTGGCTCAATGGGACGGCGCCGGCGGCTGGAGCGATTGGTCCGAATATGAGGAGCACCGATGCTTCGGGAGCTGGTGGGTCGTCAAGAAGGGCGGCCAGATCAATACGGACGCCGTCGAGCAGCTGACCGAATCGCTAGGCTGGAACGGCGACCTGCACAGCATTCTGGCAACGTCACCCGACCGAGTTGTTCAGATCACGGTCAAGGCCGACCAGTACAACGGGCAGACCCGTTTCAAGGCGGCCTGGATGAACCCGGAAAACCATGCGCCGCAACAGCCGGGAGCTGACAGGGAAAAGGTCGGTCAGTTGCAGAACCGGTTCGGGTCCCTGTTGCGCGCGGCAGCCGCGTCGACGGCTGGGGCGCCTGCAGCTCCTGCTGGCCCGATCACCGACAACGACATTCCGTTCTGAAGGTACCGATGCGAATCCGATGACGCGGGAGTTTCCACAGATGAATCCGTGCCCGACCCGTGGCTGCGAGCAACAGGTGACCCGGTATGTCGCGAGCGATCCTCGATTTTGTGAGGAGTGCCGCGCCGAATACGGGCGGCGGCTCCGGGACGAGTTCGAGCAACTGCGAAGTTTCAAGCCACCTCGCGCCGGACGGGACCGGCTTTCCGAATGGCTCCGGGAGGGGTTTCGGTTGATGGGGAAGGGAGAGGAGTGAGTGACGGTCGACAAGCGTGAACTTCGAATCTTGTCGCTGCGGGACGCGGCTGCTTACTGCGGCGTCTCCTACCGGATGATGCAGTACTTCGTGAACGTCGGTGCGGTCCCGAGAGTCCACTATCCGTCCAGGAACGGAAAGATGGTTCGGAAAGCCTTGATCGATCGGCGGGACCTGGACGAATTCATCGAGCAGAACAAGGCGCGGGCGACGAGGCTATGACGCGGACTGTGATTAAAAATGTGATTGTCCACTGTGCTCAACCATGCACAATCACACCTAAACGGGGTGCTACCCTCTCCGTTAACTTGTTGAAAAATAGCGCGCCCAGAGGGATTCGAACCCCCGACCTACGGATTCGAAGTCCGGCGCTCTATCCAGCTGAGCTATGGGCGCGGACCGTCATTGTAACGGATGCGGCGGGTATGGTCCAAGTCGCGCTTTCGCATACCCGATCCCACTATTGTTCGCGGACTCTAATCCACCGTGGAGTCCAGGACTTTCAGCACCCGTTCCAGGCCCTTTTCCAGGTAGTCCTGTGGAGGGCCGAAGCCGAGCCGGATATAGCCGTCCAGCATGAACTGCTGACCGGGGACGATCAGCGTGGACTGTTCGTCCTTGAGACGCTCGGCCAGTTTATTCGATTCGATCGGATGCTTGTAGCGGATCATGGCGATCGCGGCTGCCTTTGGGGGTACCAGTTCGAACATGCCGGGTCTCAGCGCCAGCCATTCCTGAACGAATGGGAGGTTGCGACCGATGAATTCCTGAGTACGGACTCGAAGCTTGTCGCGAAGCTCCAGGCCGCGGCAGGCGATCTTGTCCGACAGGATACTCGGCGCGATCGAGGTGTAATCCTTGTTTGCCCATACCCTGGCGATCTGGTCTTCGGGACCCAGGACCCATCCAAGGCGCGTGCCGGGCATTCCGTATGATTTCGACATGCTGTGAACGACGAGGGTTTTCGGATAGACCCCCCACATGGACGGTGTCCTGTCTCCTTCCCGTTCCGCCCCCCGGTAGACTTCGTCCGAATGAATCCAACAGCCGACTTTGTCGGCCGCGGCTGCGATGGCCTTGAGCGTGTCCGTACCGTACGCGGCGCCCGTCGGGTTGTTCGGATTCGAAATCGAGATCACCTTCGTCTTAGGGGTCAGTTTGGACGCGATCTCATCCGGATCCGGCATCCAGTCGTTTTCCGGATTTGTCCACACCGGGACGATGGTGGCGCCGAACGCTTCGGCGGCGCCATAGGTCTGCATGTAGTTGGGAAGCACGAAGACCGCTTCGTCTCCTGGCTCTATCAGGCTCGACATGCAGTGGAAATTGGCCTCGCAGCCGCCGATCGTGGCCACGAAGTTATCGATGGTCGCTCCTTCGTAGAGCTCCGACGCCAATTCCCTGAGACGGACGCTGCCGTTGCTATGCCCGTATCCCAACCGCTGGGTCAGCAGCTCGTCAGCCGACATGCCCAGATCGGCGGGCGTGATCGGGTGGACACCGCTTTCAGTGAGGTTGTACTCGACGGAATTTTCCCAGGTAGACTGCCAACGTTCCATCTCGAAATTGCGAAGCTTCATCTAAGTCTCCAACGCTGCCGAAAAGTTCACCAAGGGTAGCACAGCGGGCATGGGGTTCCTCGCTCCTCTGTGCGCCAGGGATTCGGTAATCTGCCTTCCGCTTGCCACTGATCCGAATATGTTAACTTATAGGATTCGTCAATACTCGATGAGGTGAACGAATGCGAAACGTTGTCATTGTGGGGTCCGGACCGGCGGGTTTGACCGCGGCCATTTACGCCGCCCGGGCGAACCTCAAGCCTTTGTTGATCGAGGGACCGGAACCGGGCGGCCAGTTGACCTTGACGACCATGGTGGAGAACTTTCCAGGCTTTGTCGACGGTGTGATGGGGCCGCAGTTGATGGAGGACATGAAGAAGCAGGCCGAACGCTTCGGTGCCGAGTTCCGGACCGGCTATGTCGACCGTGTGGAACTGGGGGAACAGCCGTTCCGTGTCTTCATCGAAGAAGAGGAATTCCAGGCGAAGACGGTCATTATTTCCACCGGATCGTCCGCCAATCTGCTCGGTCTCGAAAACGAGCGGCGCCTGATGGGGCACGGCGTGTCCACCTGCGCCACATGCGATGGGTTCTTCTTCCGCGAGAAGAAGATCGCGGTTGTGGGCGGGGGAGACTCGGCCATGGAGGAAGCCACCTTCCTGACCAAATTCGCATCAAACGTCGCGTTGATTCATCGGCGCGATGCGTTCCGGGCGTCACAGATCATGCAGGACCGGATGTTGGCGAACCCGAAGATCAACGTTCACTACAACTCCGTTCTCGATGATGTTCTGGGTGACGAGGCTGTTTCGGGAATCAGGCTGGTGGACGTCAAGGAGAAGACCACTTCGGAACTGGATCTGGATGGTGTGTTTATCGCCATCGGCCACAACCCGAACACCGGAATTTTTGCGGGTCAGATCGATCTCGACGAGAAAGGCTATGTGAAGACGCAGCCCGATTCCACGGCGACCAACATACGCGGCGTCTACGCGTGCGGCGATGTCCAGGATCCGATCTTCAAGCAGGCGATCACAGCGGCTGGATCCGGCTGTATGGCCGCGCTTGAGGCCGAAAAATTTATCGAAGGCTGAGTGTAGTTTGGAACAGAAAGAACGCATCTTCACGCGCGACGAAGCCAACGGCCTCCTCAAAAGTTTAAGGCCGCTGGTTCGGGACCTGCAGGAAGAGTGGGGGCGAATCAAGTTCCTGAATCCGAAGATCCAGAAGACGCGCGAGAAGGCGCTGATGGATGCATTCAGTCCCCATGGTGTCGAGTACGTCGAATCGGTTTCTCACCTGATGCTTGTCATGCGCGAGGTGCGGGAGATGGGCGTGGTGGTAAAGGATCTCGACAAAGGGCTGTGCGATTTTCCCTATCTAAAGCGGGATCGGGTCGTCTACCTCTGTTGGCAATTGGGAGAGGACTCCATTGAATACTGGCACGACATGGAGTCCGGTTTTTCCGGCCGCGAACGGCTGGGGGAACACGACCTGTGACTCTGCCTCCCGACAAAATTTTCGTGTCCGGGATCGACTGTGTTGCGGCTATCGGCGTGACTCCGGAAGAGCGGACGATGAAGCAACGCCTGTCGGTGGACGTAGAAATGACCACCGACATCCGAATGGCAGCCCAGAGCGATTCGTTGAAGGACGCGATGGACTATTCCGGTGTCGCGAGGGCGGTTGTCGAAGTCGCGTCCGGCCGCGACTTCCATTTGATCGAAACGCTTGCGGAACAGATCGCCGGTCGCGTCTTATCGGACTTCGAGACAGACACCGTGAGGGTCGTTGTTCGGAAACTGACGCCCGTTCTTGCGAGCCGGGTTAATTTCGTGTCTGTGGAAATTGTCCGCTCGGCGACCCCGAAAATGGTCTAAACGATTCGGAAGAAACGGACTTCCAGAATATTTTCTGTTGGAGAAATGGAAAAATTTGCGCTATTCTACCGGCGCTCATATGACACTCTGGCTAACTGTACCTGCCAGAGGGTTTGTCAGGATTGTTATTGAATTTATACGTTTGCTCCGCAGTCATCCGCAAGGCCCGACGGGCGGATGCCCAAGCGCTTCCCCCAGTGCTGTTTGGGAGTTCGGCGGGATCTAACGCTGCAAAGAGGAGAAGCCCTTCCGCGTTGTACAGGCAACGTGACAGGCGCAAGATCTTTAAGGAGGCACTTTGGCTACGTTGAATGAGTTGATGGTTTCGAACGCCCCGAACCCGACCCGAAAGTTAACGATGGGTAATCGTGCGCTGAAGGCTGTAGACTCTGTTGTGTGCTACACCGCCGGTGTCGCATTCGACACCATTCAGTATCTCAACAAGTACAAGCCCACGCCCGGTTTTACGCCCAAATGGGCTGAGAAGCCGTTACAGAAGTCCTGGGAGAAGACCAAGCCAACGCTGGGCTGGCCTCGCCAAACCGACTCCCTGTGTCCAAAGTGCGTGAGCGAAACGCGCGAGGCCATCATCAGTGGCGAGCAGGATTGGACGACCTTGCTCCATGAAACGGTCGGCGAAATCAAAGCCGAGGTCATTGAGCGGGATGGTCAGGTGTGGATGGTCAAAGAATGTCCGGAGCACGGCAAGATCGAGGACCTCATGGCGATCGATGTCCGTTTCCTGGAGTGGATCGAGAAGAACTTCCCGGGACGCGACATGCCGGCCCATAACGACAAAGACCTGCACAACCACGGCAGCAGCACGATCAAACACGGCCGTGGCAGCGTGTTGACGGTCGACCTGACCAACCGCTGCAACATGATGTGCGATCCCTGCTTCATGGACGCCAACCAGGTGGGATATGTCCACGAGCTGACCTGGCCCGATATCCAGGAAATCATGGACAACGCCATGACGATCAAACCGAAGCGCCAGATGTCGATCCAGTTTTCCGGCGGGGAACCGACGATGTCGCCCTTCTTCCTGGATGCCGTCAGTTACGCCCGCAAGCTAGGGTTCTCCAGTACTCAGGCGGCGACGAACGGGATCGAGTTCGCAAAGAGTGAAGAGTTCTGCAAGAAGGCTTACAAGGCTGGGCTTCGTTTCGCCTATCTCCAGTTCGACGGCATCGGCAACGATGCCAACAGCCACCGACAGGTGGGCAACCTCTTCGATGTGAAGCTTCGAGCGATCAACAACCTGCATGCGGCAGGCGTCGATATTATCCTCGTTGTCACCCTCGTCAACGGCGTCAACAACGATCAGGTGGGTTCGATCCTGCGGTTCGCGATGGACAACCCGAAGAAGATCTCCTTCATCGCGTTCCAGCCTGTTTCTTTTACGGGCCGTGATGAGGCGATCACACCGGAACGCCGGTTGCGCCAACGCTACACGCTGTCGCATCTGGCCCATGACGTGAAGCAGCAGGTTGGCATCACCGAGCCCACCAGAGACTGGTTCCCGCTTTCTTTGATGGGGGCCTTCGCTGATTTCGCGGATCTGGCACACGGACCCGGCCGCGACTGGGGCCAGGTCAGTTGCGGATGTCATCCCAACTGTGGAGTCGGAACGGCGTTGATGATCAACAAGGAAACCGGCGATATGGCGCCCGTGCCGGAGTTTTTGAACATTCCCGGCCTGGTTGCCGATATGCAGAAGGTTACCGATGCGGGCCGAAGCAAATGGGCGTCGAATGCCATGATGGGACTCGCCCTGTTGCGGCACTACAATCCGTCCCGCGCTCCGGGAACCATGACACTCAAGGATCTGTTCAAAAAATTCGACAAGTCCTTCGGCCTGTCAGGTAAGGATTACGGAAAGGTGACCGGCGACAGAAGCTGGGAGGACACCCAGCATCGTCGCGAGGATCCGTGGAACTTCCTCTTCGTCGCGGGTATGTGGTTCCAGGATCTGTTCAATTATGACTTCCGACGAACCGAGATGTGCATCATCCCGTACGCGACGCAGATTGGTGAGATTTCTTTCTGCGCCTACAACACGGGAGTCGGTTGGAGGAACATCATCGAGAACATGTACAAGACTGCGTCGGTGGCCGATTGGTACAAGGAGCACGGCAAGCACGACGTTTACGCCGGCGGCAAAGAAGTCAAGCTGGAGAGCATCGAACACAGCTTGACCATTCGAGCCGAAGACGCCGACAAACAGCGCGACCGCGGCGAACTCCCCCTGACCGCATCCGACGAGGAGCGCCAGGCTAGGAAAGCCGAACGTGAAGCGGAAAAAGCCCGCGAGATCTATGAAGAGATGGTCCTGGGCAAGAAACCCAGCAAACTAGACCTGATCAAGATCGAAGTGCTGAACCGCCGCGACGATAAAGAAAAAGAAATGTCAGCCGCCGGCAAGTAAACCAGCCCAGCTGAAAGTTTTAACTGAAGGCGATCCCGCAAGGGGTCGCCTTTTTTTATGGAAGGGACTTCAACGCAGAGGCGCAAAGACGCAGAGAAGACAATCTTTGCTGGCTCAGATAAGAAAGGATCCCTTTGCGTCTCTGCGCCTTTACGTCTAAGAACTGTGCCGGCACACCGGAATGTACGGCCAAGGCTCGACTCGTCTACAGGCCGAGTTGCTTCTTCCCGTATTCCGAGATGCGATGCGCCGACCACGGAGGATCCCAGACCAGTTCAATTTTGGGGTTTTGGAAACCGGCTTCTTCCAGTTTGGCTCGGATGTCCTGGCTGATTTCCTGACTTGAGGGGCAGCCGGGCGCCGTCAGGGACATGCGGACGTTGATGGCGTCTTTTTTCACCTCAATGTCGTAGATGAGGCCCAGGTCCACGATGTTGAGGGGGATTTCCGGGTCGTAGCATTCTTTGAGAACCTCCATGATGAGATCCTTTTCGCTCATCTGGGCGAGCTTCGGGTCCCTGGCCTGGTCCACTAACTCCGCCAGCGCGGAGTCCTTCGTTTGTTCCGAACTGGTTTCCGTCCAGTCCGGAGTGCGAAAGGTCAAGTCGAGATCCGGTTCGACACTCGCGAAATCTGCCGTGATCCTCGACTGTTTCCTGGTCGCATAAATCAGGCCGCCGATGACGACAACCGGAATCCCGATCAGTAGGTATGTGAGCAAATCCCCTCCTCGAACGCGGAACTTGTCGGTTCTGATGGCTATTTTAGCCTGAAAATGGATTGTCCCTGTTGTCCGCCGGTCATTCAAGTCGAAATTTGTTGTCGGCCCAGACGAGTCGTAGAACGACAGCCGGTGAGAAGTGCGAGTTGGCGGCTCCAAACACCCCCGAAACTTTGGTATAATGCCTCGTTGTATCAACCTTGACGACCCTTGGTAAGAGTTCAGGGCGTTCGCGCGCAGTTCTTCGGGAGGCGGAGACGAAGCGCGAAGAGGAGACGCTTGAGTTTAAATCACAGGTCGTTCGAACAGAACCTTATGAGAAGGGGTTAAGACATATGGCTTCCGTCTCCGCGAAAGCTCTAGACCAGTCCGACGTTGAAGTTGCTTCAGGGCCATATCGAGTCGTCAGCACTACCATGAAGGTCCAGACCCGAGATCGGCTTGAGCTGCACAATCTGAGCGAGCAGGTGCAGGACTTTGTCCGGTCTTCGGGAGTGCTCGCCGGCCAGGTGATCATTGCGTCCATGCACACGACGAGCGCCATCTTTATAAATGAATGGCAGGATGCATTACTGTTTGACATCAAAACCCACATTGAGAACCTGATCAGCCAGAGCGGTTATTATCGCCACAATGATCCGGAGTGGTCCGACTGTGATCGCAACAACGCCGATTCACACCTGCGGACGCTCGCTCTGGGAACCCACATCGCGCTTCCCGTCGCGGACGGTAACGTCGTCCTCGGGGAATGGCAAAGCGTGATTATGGGAGAGCTCGACGGTCCCCGTGAGAGGATCGTGCGGTTGCAGGTGATGGGTGTCGGGGGCGAGTAGAAAATAAGGGGGGAAGAATGGCAGTTCAAACTACGACAATTACACTGACTGCGAAGGCAGAGGAAAAGGTCAAGGCCATCATGGCGGATCAGCCCGAAGAATATGCGGGTTTGAGGATCCAGGTCGTCGGTGGCGGGTGTTCCGGCTACCAGTACAAGATGGGATTTGATAAGAGCTACAACGAAGAAACCGATCAAGTGTTTGAGTTCGACGGATTGAAGGTCCTGGTCGACAGGTCGAGCCTGCTCCACATGGAGGGGACCGAGGTGGACTACGTCGAAGGACTCCATGGCGCCGGCTTCAAGTTCAACAACCCGACCGTGACCAGCACGTGTGGATGCGGCGAATCGTTCAGCACATAGACTGATTTCACTTCAGGCCTCGCTGGTAAAACGGGTTGCGGTGAGGCCTGTCCCCCGCCTGGCTGGAAGCGCGCTTGCGTTCCGGCCGAAGTCAAGTAGTCATCATGTGGCCAAACAGGGGAGCTTAAGTCTGACGCAGCCACGGCCTGCTGGAGACAAGCTGAGAGGACCTTCCGTTTTCGAAGGTCGACCCTTTTACGACCTGATTCGGGTAATGCCGACGGAGGGAGATAGGAATGAGTACCGCCAAGACCTTTCCAAACGATTCGATCGAGTACACAGAGGCGTTTCACCGTAGTTCACGAGTTTATGTGAAGGGGCGCCTTCACCCCGACATTCAAGTCCCGTTCCGAGACGTGCGGTTGAGCGACACCGCGTCTCTCGAGGGCGAGCGCGAGACCAACGCTCCCGTGCGAATCTACGACACCAGGGGAAGCTGGGGCGATCCGGATGTCCGATGCGATGTCAGCCAGGGATTGCCCGCCCCGCGGCTGGACTGGATTCTCGCCCGGAACGACACGGAGGAATATGAAGGGCGAACCGTTCTCGCTCAGGACGACGGGTATATCAGTGAGCAACATCGGGACACCGCTGTGGATGGCGACGGCCGATCGCGTCTGGAGCGCTATCCCGGATTGAGGCGTCGGCCCCGTCGTGCGCGGTCCGGTGAAGCCGTCACCCAGATGCATTACGCCCGTGCCGGAATCGTCACGCCCGAAATGGAGTTCGTCGCCATCAGGGAAAACCTGGGGCGCGAAAAAGCGTTTGCTTCAAGCGATGCGGATCGAACCCAACTCGAACACCAGCATCCGGGCCAGTCTTTCGGGGCCGCCCTTCCCCGGTTCATCACTCCCGAATTTGTCCGAGATGAAATCGCCCGGGGCCGAGCCATCATTCCGGCCAACATCAATCATCCGGAAGTGGAACCGATGATCATCGGTCGAAACTTCCTGGTCAAGATTAATTCGAACATCGGCAACAGCTCAGTCGCCAGCTCCATCGAAGAAGAGGTCGAAAAGATGCGCTGGTCGATCACCTGGGGAGCGGACACGGTGATGGATCTGTCGACCGGCCGCAACATCCATGCCACGCGCGAGTGGATCATGAGGAATTCGCCCGTACCCATCGGGACGGTTCCGATCTACCAGGCCCTGGAGAAAGCAGGCGGGAATCCGGAAGCGTTGACGTGGGAGATCTTCCGCGACACTCTTATCGAGCAGGCCGAGCAGGGTGTGGACTACTTCACGATCCATGCGGGGGTTTTGCTTCGCTACATCCCGTGGACAGCGAAGCGCATGACGGGGATCGTCAGTCGTGGTGGATCAATTCTGGCGAAATGGTGCCTCTCACACCACCAGGAGAACTTCCTTTACACCCACTTCGAAGAGACCTGCGAGATCATGCGGGCCTACGACGTCTCGTTCAGTCTGGGTGACGGTCTCCGTCCCGGATCGATAGCCGACGCGAACGACGATGCGCAGCTGGGCGAGCTGGAAACACTGGGCGAGTTGACCGAGATTGCGTGGAAGCACGACTGCCAGGTGATGATCGAAGGTCCGGGCCATGTTCCGATGCATCTGATCAAGGAAAACATGGACCTGCAGTTGAAGCTGACCCACGAGGCGCCTTTCTATACCCTGGGTCCGCTCACGACCGATATCGCTCCAGGCTACGATCACCTGACCAGCGCCATCGGCGCAGCCATGATCGGTTGGTACGGCACCGCAATGCTGTGCTATGTCACCCCGAAAGAACACCTGGGTTTGCCGGAGCGCAAAGACGTCAAGGACGGAGTGATCGCATACAAGATCGCGGCCCACGCCGCCGACCTCGCCAAGGGACATCCCGGCGCCCAGGAACGCGACAACGCCGTCAGCAAGGCCCGCTTCGAGTTCCGCTGGGAAGACCAGTTCAACCTGAGCCTCGACCCGCCAACAGCGAGGGGATTCCACGACGCCACCCTCCCCCAGGAAGGAGCCAAACTGGCCCACTTCTGCAGCATGTGCGGCCCCCAATTCTGTTCCATGAAAATCACACAGGACGTCCGTGATTTCGCAGCCAGCCTCGGCCTCGATGAAAAAGAAGCAGTCGAGAAAGGCATGGAGCAGAAGAGTGAAGAGTTCAAGGAAACCGGCAGTGAAATCTATATGCGGGATTAGGGCCTGAACCGAAAACTTCGGCAGTCCGATAATTTTGTTTGACGCAGAGGCGCAGAGAAGAACTTTTTTCCGGGAGGGACCTGAGAAAGACTTTCTCTGCGTCTCTGGGCCTCTGCGTCAAAACAACGTTTCGAAATGAAGGCAGTTTCGGTTCAGGCCTGAATGTCAGGTTCGGGTTTCGCTACTTGGGGTCGATGACCAACTCCGGTTCAGAGATGATCACCCTTGTCCGTGGGGGGACCGAGCGGGTCAGCCAGACGTTGCCGCCGATGACGGAGCCTTCGCCGATTGTGGTGTCGCCGCCGAGGATCGTTGCTCCGGAGTAGATCACGACGTTGTTTCCGATCGTGGGGTGCCGTTTCTTGCCTCTGACCATTTGGCCTTCCTCGTCCTTGGCGAAGCTCAGTGCGCCGATCGTCACGCCCTGGTAGATCTTGACGTTGTCGCCGATGATCGTTGTCTCTCCAATCACTACACCGGTGCCGTGGTCGATGAAGAACCTTCTGCCTATGGTGGCTCCGGGATGGACGTCGATCCCCGTCCGCGAGTGTGCATACTCGGTCATGATGCGCGGGAGCAGCGGGATGCCGTTGTTGCTGAGTTCGTGAGCGATGCGATACACGCTGATCGTATAGATCGCAGGGTAGGCGAAAATTACCTCGTCGGTGCTCTTGGCGGCCGGGTCGCCGTCGTAGCCGGCCTGGACATCCTCTGCAAGCTGCCGGCGTAACGCCGGGATTCCGTGCAGCAGGGCCAGCGTCTGGTCTTCCGCAATCTCGTAGCAGTGTTTGCAGGGATCGTCCTCGTGGGCGCACTCCGGCCTCACACTGCGGTAGATTTCTTCACACAGCCTGGAATAGATGGAGTCGAGAAGGTCCCCGAGGTGATACTCGATGTTCGATTCCTCGAGGTGTTTGGCACCGAAGTATCCGGGATAGATGACCTCGAGAATGTCATCGAGGATGTTGATGACAGAATGTTTGTCGGGAAGGGGATTGACTTCCAGGTGCTGGAGTTTTGGGTCCAGCGTTCCGTAGGTCTTGAGAATGCCCTCGGTGATGCTGCGAATCTCGCCGCGTTTCTTGAGATGTTCCCGCATGTCTAGGAGCCTGCGCGGCAGAAGGAATCTACTGCGAAAGCGGTAGGAATCGGTCCATATTCCCCCGATTTTTCGTTAAATAGACCCACTATTCGCCTCAAAATCGAGAAAATGCCTCACAGTCGAGGGAATCTGTCCTCGATTCTCCACTTTCTCTCTACGATCCCTTCTGCCGCGCAGGCTCCTAGGGGCGCTCACCGCACCTCGATCCTTATGCTTGCCAGTTTTCCAGAGTGTGCTTGATCTCGGCCATAAACTGGTCGGCCACGGCTCCATCGATCGAACGATGGTCGAACGACAACGACAGGTACACCATGGGCCGAATCGCGATGGCGTCATCGATGACGACGGCGCGCTTCTCGATGCCGCCCAATCCCAGTATCGCAACCTGCGGCTGGTTGATGATGGGAAGGCCGAACAGGCCGCCAAAGTTGCCCGGGTTGGTGATGGTGAACGTGCCGTCCTGAACCTCCTCGGGTTTTAGCTTTTTTGTCCGCGCTCGCTCGCCCAGATCATTCAGCGAACGGGCCAGCCCCAGCAGGTTCTTCTCGTCCGCGTTCTTGACCACCGGTACGATCAGGCCCCATTCCAACGCCACGGCGATACCGACATTGATGTCGCGTTTGTAGACGACCGTGTCTCCATCGATGGATGAATTGACGATCGGGAACTTCTGGATGGCCCGGACCGCCGCCTGGATGAAGAACGGCGTCACGGTCAGATTTACGCCCGACCGTTCAAACTCCGGTTTCAGGACGGCGCGCGCCCTCATCACTGCGGAACAATCGACTTCAAACACTGTGGCGACATGTGCCGAGGTGCGGCGACTCGTAACCATGTGTTCAGCGATCGACCGCCTCATCGCCGTCATCTTCTTGCGCTCGGCCGGGCCTTTGAACGCGGGAGCCGGGGCCGCCGGTGCGGCTTGCGGCGCCACGGGAGCCGCTTTCTGTGGGGCGCCCTGTTCGATGTAACTCAAGATGTCACGTTTGGTGATCCGTCCACCGACGCCGGTGCCCTTCTCCGAGATCGTCGCCAGGTCGATTCCGTGCTCACGCGCGATACGACGAACCAGCGGTGATGATCGAACGCCCGCGGTGCCTGCACTCGCACTGGCCGCCTTCGCGGCCGGAGCCGCTGCCAACTCTGGGGTCTCGTCCCTTACCGCGGCACTGCCGTCACCGTTTCCAGTGGTCTCAGCCTGGCTCGGAGCGGTTTCCACGGCTTCGTCCCCGGGCTCCCCGATCCAGGCGACCACCGTGTTGATTTCTACTGTCTGGCCTTCCTCGACAAGAACGTCCTTGAGAACTCCCGCCGCCGGCGCCGGTATCTCGGAATCCACTTTGTCCGTCGAGATTTCGAAAAGCGGCTCGTCACGCTCAATCTGGTCGCCCTTGTTCTTCAACCAGCGTGTGAGCGTCCCTTCAAAGATACTTTCGCCCATCTGGGGCATGATCACTTTTGTGTCAGGCATGAATTGGATCCTGTGTCAGTGTGGGCGGCCGGGAGTTTTCGCGGCCGCGCAGTCGTTTTGACTGTTTCCACGATGAGGTCGTGCCGCGTCGTTCCCAGGAGCCCGTGGTGGAAGTCTGTAGGGTCGCGTTACGAGCGCCATGGGGCTAGATGCAAGGCGCCACGACGACGTCGATGCTTCCCATCGATCTAGGAGTGGCAACGCCGCAGCTGGCCCCATGCCGTCGTAACCCGTAGGGCGCAGGGGTCTTCGGCCCACAGGCTTTGTCATTCGTCGGTCACGATGACAAAGCATCGTTCCGCTCCTCATTTCGCGCCTGTGACCCGAATACCCCTGCGCGCGACCCTACAGACTTCCACCACGGGCTCCTAGACTAAAACGCGTTCAAATCTCTGGCAACCCGAACGATGTCGGAAACTTTCGGAAGAAAGAACTCTTCCAGGGGAGGACTGTAGGGTACCGGTGTGTCCGGTGCGGTAATCCGCCGGATCGGTCCGTCCAGGTACTCAAACGCCTCGTCTGCAATCGTCGCCGCCAGTTCGCCCGCAAACCCGCCTGTCCTGGTGTCTTCGTGCAACAGGATCACCTTGTTGGTTTTCTTAACGGATTCGAGGACTGCTTCCTTGTCATAGGGGAGCAGCGATCGCAGGTCGACAACTTCCAGATCGATACCCTCCTTTTCGAGCTCCTTTGCCGCGTCCAGAGCCAGGAACACCATCGCGCCGTAGGTAATGACCGAGATGTCGTTGCCGTTGCGGCGAACGGCCGCCTTTCCGATCGGAACCACGTAGTCTTCGGTGGGCAACTCTTCTTTGATACGGCGGTACAGAAACTTGTGCTCGAAGTAGATCACGGGGTCCGGGTCGCGAATCGCCGCCTTGATCAAGCCCTTGGCGTCGTAGGCGGTTGACGGACACACCACTTTGAGACCTGGGGTGTGGACGTAGTACATCTCCGGATTCTGGGAGTGAAACGGTCCGCCATGGACCCCCCCGCCGCTCGGTCCCCGGATCACGATTGGTATCCCGGCACCCCAGCGGTAGCGGCATTTGGCTGCAAAGTTCGTGATCTGGTCGAAGGCGCAGGAGATGAAATCCGCAAACTGCATCTCCGCGATCGGGCGCATCCCCATCATCGCAGCGCCGATCGCGGTCCCAACGATCGCGGACTCGGAAATCGGAGTGTCGATGACCCGAGCTTCACCAAATTCTTCCAGCATGCCCGCCGTCACCTTGAACGCGCCGCCATAAATGCCGACGTCCTCTCCGAGGATGAAGACACGCTCGTCGCTGGACATTTCTTCCCATATTCCCTGTTTGATCGCTTCGATGTAAGTTGTCAGTGCCATAAAAACATCAGTTCGATTCTGCTGGGTAGCCCGAGACTTCCGCCGTCAATCTTCGTAGTAAACGTCTGTGAGGCAATCTTCGGGGTCCGGGAAGGGATCGTTTTCCGCGATCGCCACCGCGTCGTCGATCTCCTTGACGATGCGCTTGTCGAGTGCCTCGATCTTGGCTTGGTTCATCAGCCCCTGCTCGGTGAGCGAGGCTTCGAGCCGCTTGATGGGGTCGCGCTTTTCCCAGAATTCAAATAGTTCACGGGGGACGTAGCCGGCGTCGTCGTGTGCCGAATGCCCAGTCATTCGGAAGGTCTTGCATTCGATCAGCGTGGGGCCACCGCCGTTGCGGGCGCGCTCGACCGCCCGGGCTGTCGCCTCCCAGACCGCGGTGACGTCGTTTCCGTCGACGATTTCTCCGGGCATACCGTAAGCATCGGCTCGGTCCGCGATGTTCTCGACTGCCATTTGCCGTTCAAGGGGAGTTGAATACGCGTACTGGTTGTTGTTGCAAAGGTAGACGACCGGGCTCTTGAGGACAGCTGCCATGTTCATGCCCTCGTGCCAGTCCCCGCGACTGGTCGCCCCGTCTCCGAAGAAGCAGAGCGCCACCTGCTTCTGGTTGCGCATCTTGAAAGACAAGCCGACCCCGGCTGCGACGGGAACGTTGTCTCCGAGCATGCTGACGAAGGCCACGAGATTGTATTTCATCGACCCCATGTGCATGTTGGCGTCTTTCCCGCGAGTTGGCCCGGTCTTGCGACCCATATATTGGGCCAGGATTTCCCTGGGCGACATTCCTCGAATCAGGAAAGCGCCCATGTCGCGGTGGGACACACAAATCACATCGTCCTTTTCCGAATCGATGCATGCTCCGACGGCGATGGCCTCCTGGCCCCGACCCACGTAGACACCCCCGACGATCTTCCCCTGCCGGTACAGTTTTCGTTCGATTCGGTCTTCAAGCTCTCGGGTGAGCTTCATGTAGTAAAGCAGATCCGTGAGCGTCTCCGGGCTGGGCACGCGGGAGGGCGGCTGTGCATCTTCTACCGCAGACTGGGGCCTCATGGTTTTCACAGCAATACTCTCTGTTCAAGCAAGAAATCGGTTGAAGTCTGTACTGGCCGTTAACGGCTCAAGATATCGCAAAGAGGGCCGGTTTTCAAGGGTTCGAGGGTTCGTTAAAAGGTTGACAAACTGATTTTCAGGTTAAGGCCGTGAGGGTGGTTCAAGCTACCGCCTCGGGGATCGCCCACCGTATTTTTCAAGTAGTTCCAGGTCGAACGGCGCGTGTTGAGGATTCCGATCGAAGCCCCTGTAGATCGCATGACAGGCGTAGCAGACGGCAACATCTCCGACCATGAGGTATATGCCTGCGTCGACCGCTGCCATTCCGACCAGAGCCAGCATCGCGGCGAAAGGTCGGCCCCAAGCAAAAAAATAGATACTCAGACCGACTCCCAGGACAACGATGAACAGGCCCAAAGCACGATTAAAATCTTTTTGAATGTACAGGTTGTCGTGTCCGCACACCGCACAGGTATCGATCCTGGGACTGGACCGAAAGCCTGATCCGAGGCGTAACCCCCCTTCCTGTCCGCACTCGTCGCAGACGAGATCTTCGGCGGCCTCGGGCGACACCTCCAGTTCTGTTTCACATCCTCGACACTTGAAATGTATAATTTGAGGCATGAAGTTCTCGATTAGAGTACTGATTATAACGCTCTTGTTCGCGATGACGGCGCAAGCCCAGTCGCTGGCCGATCTGGCCCGCGAGGAGCGGGCTCGTCGGACGACCCGGACTTCGGCGAGGAAAGTCTTCAACAACCAGACCCTTCAGGCGCTTCTAGCGCCTCCACCGGTCGCCATCGATCCCGCGGCGAACGAGGAACTGATCGGTGCTCTGGGTGACCTCCAGGGTAGCCTTGAGGAGCTGGCGAATTCAGGTATTGTGGAGTCGGGGAGGGAAGTGGTTGGAGCGGGCGTCGATCTGTTTCGTACGATGATCCAGAGCCTGGAGGGCATGGAGGTTGCGACCCAGCAGGAGATCGGCCGTTTGCGTGCCCAACTGGCGAATCCTGTCATGAGCAGCGCAGGCCGGGCCCAGGCGCAGGAGGAACTTGACGACGCCGAGCGTGTGCTGGGTGAGGTGAGGGCGGAACTGGCCGATACACGGGCAAAGCTGGCGGACCTTGAGAGCGGCCCGGGCGCTAGTGGTCCCCGCCAGAGATAACGTTACTATCTCCGAAGGAGGTTGCGAGCGGACTGATGGGTGGAATCCACCGTGTGGTGTGTATGAGCTTTCGACGGTGTTGGGCGTTCATGAGGGGCAACCTCCATCGGCCCTACGGGTTCGGGCGGAACGGCACCGTCTTTGGCGTCGCTCCTCCTTACAATGTCGAAGCATTGGCCTCGTCGTCGCTCCCCCAAATCCGGTACCGTTGCACTCCGAAATCTAGTAACGCTATCTCTGGCGGGGACCACTTAGGTGATTCCGCACCCCTCATGAAAGCGCTGATAGCAATCCTGTTTTTCTGTCTGACGGCCCACGCCCAGGCCCAGTCTCTGGCCGACCTGGCCCGCGAGGAACGCGCGCGTCGGGAGAAAACCGCTGTGGCTCGACTGGCGGTCGAGGGGCGCGTCTTCACGAACTCTCATCTGCGTCCCGCGCCGCCACTTGTCGTGCCGCCTCCAGCGGTCGACGCCGAATCGCCCGAGGGCGAAGGCGCCCGTGCTTCCGAAGGCATGGATCTGGAGACCCCCAATGAACCGGCCGCTCCAACCCCGGAAGAGACACGCGCTGCATGGGAGGTCGACGTATCCGAGCAACAGTCAGTCGTTCAGGATCTCGAGGATCGGGAGGTCCGCCAGCAACTGGAAATCAGCCGAATCCGAAATGTCTTCGTTGCCCCTGTCACCACCGCGGCCGAAAAGAACTCCGCTGAAGTGCAGATGGTCGTGGCCGAAGCGGCGTTAGCCCAGATCCGGATCGACCTGGACAGGGACCGGGCGGCTCTTGAAGACTTGCAGGCCCTGGAGCCGCCGGTGCCATAGGAGCCAAAGTCGACGGTAACTGGGCGTGTCTGCCTGCTGGCTCCAGTCTTGCCGTCGATCCCTTCCCTCATAAATTGTTCAAGTGAAAGGGTGAGCGACGGGAATTGAACCCGCGACCACTGGAGCCACAATCCAGCGCTCTACCGACTGAGCTACGCTCACCAGAAATTCTTGCGATGATACGGGTTCGGCGACATCCCCGGAACCCACGATTCGAGTATAGCGCATCGCGGTCGCCCCCGACCGGTGCGTGTCAGCGAGTTGGGCCACTGGCTGCGAAATCCGGCTTTGTGTCTTTGAGTATCTCCGTCACCGCCACACGGTCGGCATCGGAAATATGATCCCACTCCGGAGCCGTATTGTCGCCGCTCAGAATTTCCCATAGCCGACGGTAGGCATAGTCTCTGGCAACCACCGGCATACCGTCGAACCCATTCGAATAGATCAGGTAGCTCAGGGGATATCGAAGAATCTTTCCGTCCAGATCCAGGTCTCGAAGTGAACGTCCGCGGCTGTCGAATGGTCCCCTGGCGACGAAGTCGGACGCGAAATCGGTCGAGCCGGTGATCGTCGCATTCAGTGGGGCGGAGTCCGATAGCAGGAGGGCTCGAAGCAAAGGTTCTATCATTTCCGTTACGATAGCCATCGTCTGGCGGGAATGGCCCTTATCCTGCGCCGTCACGGTTTCTCTTCGGACAGCGATTCGGATCGCGTGGCTGGCTTCGCCGATCAGGTTGTGAACCTCCGACTGGTGGGCCAGCAGGGACAGGGCGATGATGTCGCTGTGGCGGGTCAGGTAGTCCTTCGTGTCGAAACGATCCGTCAGGTCTGTCACGTTGGCGCGCCGACTGCGTTTCATAGCGGCTGCGTTTGCTTCGGGCGATCCACCGACTATCATGTTGCCCCTGTGAATCTGATCACCGTGTGTCCCCGTGACGTACGATCCGCCCCAGCGTTCTCGAAGCGGGCTCCGGTCCGTCGTGGTCAGTACGTAGGGGCCCACGGCATCGCCGGAGCGACTCGGAAGGATCGACATCACAAGAAGGCGCGGGATCGGTATCTGAGAGCGCGCCGGCAGGTGACACGAGATACAACGTACGGTCTCCCGCTCGAACTGCGGTTTGGCCGTTTCTTTCTGGTCCAGGGTGTAGAAGATGGTCCCGAACTTCGGATGGACGGCCGCGATTTCAACCACCGGCCCACCCTTCACCCAGCCGATATAAACGTCATCGTTGAAATACAGGGCGCGTGGGGACTCCGGCGAGATCCGGGGGGCCTGGAAGCTGGTCTTCGAAAACACGAGCGTCTGAGACGAGAGAGGAACCTCGAGCACCGATTCCAGGTACCCCTGGGGAGAGGAGAAATCCAGTTCCACTTCGCCGCGGTCGATTTGTCCCTGAAGAATGGCAATCGGATCGGTCAGCAGTTCGGGATCGAAATTCTGCGCTGCCCCGATCGCCGTCTGTCGCAGTGTGGCGGTTCCTGCGACCAGGCCGATCGTCAAGATTACGATAGAGGCTTTCCACGCATTCCGAGTGCGCCTTCCGGGGGGACGTGTCAAAAAAGGCATCATTTTTCTCCACGATATGATTTGGGGTATAGAAAGATAAACACCCCATGTCGCTAGCTTAACTGGAAGCGGTGGCCCGTGCTGTGACATGGGTCACGGTGCCAAAAACAACAGGGACAGTCGGGTGTGACTGTCCCTGTTCGTCTTCTCTGTTGTGCTTTGTCGGGTTATCGGTCGGCTACGTCAATCCCGCCATGACTTCTTCCAACACTTCCGGGCCGGGCAGCGTCTTGTCCGGGCCCAGATGTGCCAGAGGCTGATCGACCATTTCGAGTTGCGTCAGAAAATCCGGCTGTTCCTCGTTGATGTAGATCATTCCCGTCAGCAGTTCCTGGCGGGACGTGGTTTCAGCAAGTATTCTCAGTGCAGCGAGCTTGTCCGTTGGGCTGTAGCCTTCGTGCAATTTGCGCAGTCGCATGTGCGATTGGTCGTGCATTTCGACGTCTATCGATTCGCCTTCCCCGTAATCCACGTCGATCTGCTCAAAGAAGGGGACGAAGTCGATCTCATGAAGGACCTCTTCGTTATCCTTGGCGTACTTGTAGCTCTTAGTGGATCCTTCGTGATTATTGAACGTGACGCAAGGGCTGACCACGTCCAGCAACGCCGTCCCACGATGAGCAATCGCCGCCTTCAACAGGGCGTTCAATTGTTTGGGATCACCCGCGAAAGATCGCGCGACGAAGTTGCAGCCCAGTTGGATAGCCAGGGCGCAAACGTCCATCGCCGGCAGGTCGTTCAGTTCGCCGCCCTTCGAGGAGGAGCCGAAATCCGCGGTCGCCGAGAACTGACCCTTTGTCAGGCCGTACACTCCGTTGTTCTCGATTATGTAGATCAAGGGGACGTTCCGCCGGAGCAGGTGGCAGAACTGTCCGAGGCCGATCGAGGCACTGTCGCCGTCGCCACTGACACCGATTGCCAGCAGGTCCCGGTTCGCCAGCATCGCGCCGGTGCCGATTGCCGGCATCCGC
Organism: Terriglobia bacterium; assembly: GCA_965247425.1. Taxonomy (GTDB): domain Bacteria; phylum Acidobacteriota; class Terriglobia; order 20CM-2-55-15; family 20CM-2-55-15; genus CAZOZZ01. The sequence continues at coordinate 4,103,742 of OZ252023.1, read as the reverse complement.
CCGTGAACCGCGTTCAAGCCGTGGGACTGGTTCACGAAGTACGCTGGAGTCTTACTCGAGCAGCCGATGCCGCTCAGTTTTGCCAGGCGGTGCGGTTCCACACCGTACTCCCAGAAGGACTTGATGATCTGACTCGTGATGGCGTCGTGGCCACAACCGGCACAGAGGGTGGAGTTGCCGCCCTTGTACTCCTTCATGCTCAGACCGAGCCGGTTGACCTTCCCCCTGGACGGAGGCTTCACCGTGGTCGACATTAGTTTCCCTCTCCTCTTTCCGCTTCGATGAGTTGGTCCGTCACGAATCTTGCATCGATCGGAATCCCGTCGTAATGGAGTATGTTTCGAATCTTCGCGGCCTGCTCAATCGGAAGATCCAGTTTGATCAGTATCGCCATCTGAGCGTCGCGGTTTTGTTCGACGACATAGACGCGATCACATCGCTCGAAGAATTCCCCGAGGTCACTCGTAAACGGAATCGCCCGCAGCCTGGAGTAGTGCGTCGTCAGGCCAATCTCCCTTTCCAGCTGCACGCGGGACTCGCCGATTGCGACGTCACTGCTCCCGAACGCCAGAATACCCACCCGCGAATCCTCCGCGTAGTCGATCACAGGGCGCGGAACGTGTTTTCGGGCTGTGTCGTACTTGCGGTTCAGCCGGTCCACATTGTTCTGATAGTCTTCGGGGCGTTCGCTGTAAGCTGCGGCCTCGTCGTGCCCGCTCCCGCGTGTGAAGTAGGACGCCAGAGGGTGGTCGGTTCCCGGAAGAGTTCGGTAGGGAATCGCGTCCCCGTCAACGTCCCGGTAACGTTCGAACTTGCCGATGCGGTCGAGGTCTTCCTTGCTCAACACTTTGCCGCGATCAAGCTTCCTGGTCGGATAATCGAACTGGTCGGACATCCAGTTGTTCATGCCCAGATCCAGATCGGACATGACAAACACCGGTGTCTGGAACCTTTCGGCCAGGTCGAACGAATCGATCGACATGGAGAAACATTCCTCGACGCTGCCCGGTATGAGCACGATGTGCTTGGTGTCTCCGTGAGAGAGGAACGCCAGTGACAGAATATCGGATTGCTGGGTCCTGGTGGGCAGCCCGGTACTGGGACCCACCCGTGTGACATCGTAGATCACGATCGGGACCTCGGCATAGTAGGCAAAGCCGACAAACTCCGCCATCAGCGAGATGCCCGGACCCGACGTAGAGGTCATCGAGCGAGCGCCAGCCCAGCCTGCGCCTATAGCCATGCCGACCGCGGCGAGTTCGTCTTCCGCCTGAACGATGGCGTAGGTGGCCTTCCCGTCTTCGTCGTGACGGTATTGCTTCATGTAGCCGGTCAGACTTTCGACAACAGACGATGATGGCGTGATCGGGTACCAGATCGCGACCGTTACGCCAGCGAACATCGCACCCAGGGCACAAGCCGAGTTTCCGTCGATAAGGATCTTGCCGCGCGTCTTGTCTATCCGTTCGCAATGGAAGGGATCCAGCTTCGGAAGGTGTTCCTTCGCGTACCGTGCCCCTATTTCGATGGTTTTCAGGTTCAGTTCGATCGCCTTGGCCTTCCCTTTGAACTGCTTGGCGACGGCGCTTTCGATCTCGGCCATCTCGATCTGGAGCAACTCGCCGACGACACCGACATAGAGCATGTTGGCCAGGAGTTTTCGCAGTCGGGAGTCCGAGCTGACTTCAGTCGCGAGCTTAGCGAAAGGAACCGGGTAAAAAATAAGATCGTCACGCACGGAGGAAAGGCCGAGCTTTTCCTCATACACAACGACTTTCCCCGGCCCGAGATTCATGACGTCCTCGCGAGCCGTCTGGGAGTTCATCGCGATGACGACATCAAGTTCCTTCCGGTTGGCTATCCAGCCGTCTTTGTTCGCCCGAATCGTGAACCAGGTCGGAAGACCTGCAATGTTGGAGGGAAACAGGTTCTTGCCGCTGACGGGGATTCCCATCTGAAAAATCGATCGAATCAGCACCGAGTTCGCGGATTGGCTTCCGGAACCGTTGACGGTCGCTACCTGTATGCTGAGATCGTTTACGACGGGACCCCCTCCTTCTCCACCTTCTTCGTCAACCACGGCTGTTTGAGTGGATTGCTGGGACACGTGATCTCCTTTTTAAGATCAGACCTAGTGTATGGGGGGGTTTGACGCCCTACCCAACGTCTGACTATAACATGAAACACCTGTGAGTAAAGTGGGTCTATTTCGGGGGGGTGGGGGTTTTAAGCGCCTTTAAACAATGGGTTTCGAGGTCATTGGTCACTTTCGAGACACGAAACTTCGAGCCCCGGAACACCTGTGGGTCGACGCACCATTTGCGCAGAACTTGCGCGAAAATAACTCGTCCGCAGGTGCCGGTTGGGTGGGGTTTCGGGGGGCGGAATGAGCCGCCGCCCGGTCTCGCTCGAAGTACGCCCGACAGGAATCGAACCTGTGACCCACGGCTTAGAAGGCCGTTGCTCTATCCATCTGAGCTACGGGCGCGAACTTACAGCTCAGGACCTGTCGTTGTTATTGGATTCCGTAGGTACCCCGAGCATTCCGCCGGCTTCTTCGTCACCCCGCATGATCTGATTCATCGTTTCCATCTGCGCGAACGCCGACTCCATTCGTTCCGGTGTCGGGTGAACGTAACGCTGACTGACGATGATCGACGAGTGGCCGGCGATCTTCATGATTGTATACGGATCCGCACCGGATTCGCCAAGTCGGGTGAGCATTGTGTGGCGCAGCGCGTGGAGGACAAAGTCCGGATCATCGAAACCGAGGTCTTTGGTTTCCTCGCCTTCGATGAGGCCGGATCGAACCTTCGCGTGTTCGTGCCAGGACAGGCACATAGAATAGTACCTCCCATATTTTTCGTTCCCGTGATCCGGAGATGCGGGATTCAGTGGTCCTGACCTGGCGCAATCGGATTGTAAACTTTCCTGGCTGGACTCCGTCTAACCACCGTAGGTCTCAGTCTGACCAGCGCCAAACTTCGATGAGGGGGATCGATGAAGACAGTTATCAAACACATGTTTTGCGTGGTGGCCCTGATGTCGCTTGCGGTGACGGGCTTTTCCGACACATTGATCCTGAAGAGCGGCGAGCAGATTAAGGGCTACTACGAGGGTGGAACGGCGCGCGTTATTCGCTTCCGCACCGAAGCCGGCGTTGCCGACTACAACCTTCTTGGCGTCACCCGAATCCTTTTTGGAAACGATGATGTGGTCGCCGACGCGGCGCCTCGGCCGAAGCTTGTCGCTCCTGCACCCGAGCGACCCGACGGCCCGCGTCTCAGATCGAAAGCGGAGGCGGCCGCCCCCCCTAAGGCCGACAGTGTGGCCGCTACGGCCTACACTGTTCCCACAGGTTCCCACGTTCGGATCCGGATGATCGACAGCATCGACAGCGAATCAGACAAGGCCGGTCAGACGTTTACGGCAACGTTGGCCGAGCCGCTCCTTGTCGGGGGAATCGAGGTGGCGCCGCGAGGTTCGGATCTGCGAGGTCGAATAACCGAAGTGCGGGACGCCGGCCGTGTCCGTGGGTCCGCCGAGCTCCGTCTCGAACTGTCTCAGATCGTGGTGAACGGCATCCCCTACGCGGTGACTACTGCCGAGTACCAGGAAGTCGGCGAAGCTCGCGGCGGCGAGACAGCCGGCCGAATGGGTAAAGCGGCTGGTATCGGCGCACTGATCGGTCTTATCGCCGGAGGCGGCAAGGGCGCCGCCATCGGTGCGGGCGTCGGTGCCGGCGCCGCCGGTACCGTTCAGGTACTGACGAAGGGCGAACAGCTCTATATCCCAGCTGAAACCTTGCTCGAATTTACGCTGAAGCAACCCTTGATCATCGCCGCCAGGTAGATTGACGTGCGAAGGGGGCCAGTCCGGATTTCAACGCAAAAACGCTAAGTCGCAAAGTCCGCAAAATTCTTATTTCTGAGAGCACCAAACCACGGTCCCCAGAAACCGGTGTCGTACACGGGTGCATGACTGGATGACCAAAACTCTCTCTTCCCTTTTGCGTCCTTTGCGTCATCGCGTTTTTGCGTTGAGAGTCCCCGTCTATTCTTCCCCTGCCGTTCCTTCCCTCGGCACAATCAACTTGAACAGGGTCGGGAACACCAGGCCCGATATGAGGGCGGCCAGGATGATCGTGGCGCTCTCCAGCTCCGTCAGGGCTCCCAGTTCGAGGCCGAGCGTGGCGATTGCCACTAGGAGCGTCAGGGGCGTTGCCAGGAGCAGGGCGGCGCCGGCGAGTTGCCGCAGGCCGAAGCGCATGATGACGAGCAGCAGGGAGGCGATTGCTTTTACGAGGAATGAGAGCACCAGAAGCTGGATCAGTAACGGAATGATCTCGGGGCTGCGGAGGGCTCCCAGGTTAAAGCTCACGCCGACATGGATGAAGAAAACCGGTATGAAAAAACCCTGCCCGATTCCGGCGAGCTTGGTTTCGAGAATGCCCTTTTCCCGAAAAACGAACGAGAACAGGGCGCCGGCAAGAAACGCACCCAGGATGGCTTCCATGCCCATCAGTTCCGATATCGCGACGAAAGCAATCATCAGCGCGAGGCCCGCCCGGACCCCTATCTCCGACGGGTCTTCGATTTCAATCATCCTCGAGAACCCCGCGGGGTACCACCACACCAGCAGGCCGAGAATCTTCAACACGAGATACGCGACCGCAAAAACCGCTCCGATCCGGAAGACCTCCCCAACGATCGCCACGCTGAATCCGAAAGTGAAAACGATGTTGTAGAACGTGGCGATGATCATCGTCAGGAACTCGCCGATCGAGCCGACCAGAATGATGGTTTGCCCGAAATCCGACCGGGCCGCCCCGGTTTCCCGGAGGCTGACCAGAACGATACCGATGGACATCGCTCCCAGAACGATTCCGAAAAAGGGAGACCATCCCCGCTGATAGGCCGTGAAGAATGCGAGTCCCAGAACACTGACCGACACCATGACGCTCACCGCGACGAGGTGTTTGCCGCGGCGTTCCAGGCTCGTAAAATCCAGTTCAAGCCCGGCCAGAAACATCAGGAACGCAAACCCGAACTCGGCAATAAACCCGAAGAATTCAGTTTCCGAGACGATCCCGAGCAAGTACGGGCCGACCAGCATTCCGAAGACGATCTCTCCAACGGCGGCCGGTACACCCAGGCGTCCGCTCAGCAACGGGACGACGAACGCTCCGATCGAGATCACCAGCAGGGTGATGGCCTGAGAGACTTCCATTAGACGGGGAGGACGAACGTCGTGATCGTGGAACGTCGCACGAGGTGTTGGCTCGCGTCCGGGTTGAAGAACGACGGCTTTCTGTCCTTTCCGTGAGAGAGGACCATCAATTGATAGTCGGCCGAGAGCTTGAGCACTTCCTCGATCGGGTTTCCCTCCAGGTGGATCTGTTCGACCTCGACGTGATACAGGTTCGCCAGGTGGTTGATCTTCCGGAGTGCGGCCTTTTGATCCTCGACCGCGCGGAACCCGACGACGAAGCGAGGCGCCGTCACGGTAACGATCGTGATGCTTGCCTTATAGATTCGAGCCAGATCGAACGCCATCCGCGCCATCCGCATGGAGGATTCGGACTCGGTGACCGGAAGCAGGATCTTGCGATAGGGGTGGCTTCCCCGCAGTACGACGACAGGCGATTCCATCTGCTTGAAGATCTCTGCCAGGGCGGTCCTTCGAAGCCCGACGCGCTCGAGGAATCGAAAGCGTTCGTCTGGAACGATGAGGCACCCGCAGTCTTTCGTTACGACGTGCTTTGCGGCCACATCTCCGTATCCGCCAAAAACGGCCAGCGTGGACGCTTCAATCCGGTGATCTTTGAGGATTCGCAGAAGGGCGGGCTGGATGCCCGGTTCATGCGGCCAGTACAGGACTTCGACGCCCCGTGCGTGACTGTGGTCCAGCAGGTAGCGCAGCTCTCCGACGACATGTTCGAAGTCGGTTGAACTCTCGGTCATCACATGAAAGTTCGACCCGAATTCGAGGGGAAACTCCGGCTCGCCGATCCGGAAGAAGTCTCCGATGGCCCGTAGAATTTCCGGCTCGCCGATCAGGATCACGCGATCGTCCTGTTCGATCGTCGTCGGTCCGTTCGGTACGATCAGCTTGCCCCCGCGATAGATAGCGCCTACATGCCAGCGTCGGGATCGAACAGAGGACAGAGGCCGTCCGATCATCGGGGAGGATGACAATACCGTGATCTCGATCACCTCTCCGCGCCCCTCACCCGTGTTCAAAGAGGTCCCCACTCCATGCAGGATTCGGGTCTCCAGGTTGAGGGCGGCGGCGTATGAGGGCGTGACGAAATCGATGTTCGCCTGCCGGTATCTTTCCCGTTCGGCGAACTTGACGACGGAGGCAAAGAGGTTCGTCTTATCGTAGTCTTCCCGGGCCAGCCGGCAGATCTCCAGATTCGCCTTGTCCAAGCCCGTGATCGCGGCGACGTAGTCGACGTGCTCGATCCCTGCCTCTTCGAGGACGAGTCTGCTTGTGCCGTCGCCGTGGGTTTTCCGAATCCGATCCGGGTCCACTTCGTCGCCGATTAGATCCAACTTTGTTAAGTCGCTGTCAACGATGGACACACGCCAGATAGTGACCAGTCGGCGGAGGAGCTCTCGCCCTGTGGTTCCCGCCCCTACGATCAAAACCCGAGGCTCGATTTCCGATGTTGCGATCTTCATATAACTGGTCAGCGATTATACGCCGACCCGAGACAGAGTTGGGGGTTCGAGACGGATGCAAGACTTCCGCCATCGGCTGCCGAGTTGACTTGTATAATGCATGAGAGGAGCGGTATTACGCCCATGAAGCAGATTCTTGTCTCGTTCGTTCTGGCCGCTGTCTGGATCACGGTTTCGGCTTGCGCCGAGGAGCCCCTTGAGATTCCGGTCCGGACACCGACCCCTATCGATTCCAGCACGGTCGGGACGATTCGCGGGACCGTCGCGTTCACCGGACAGGTGCCAGAGTCCGCGGGCCTGGCCCTGGGCGGCTTCCCCGGCTGCGCTGCACAGCATGACGAGCCTCCCCGCGACGACTCGGTTCTCGTGCTTGACGGCCGGCTGGGAAACGTCTTCATCCACATCAGCGAGGGCCTTGGCGACAAGACGTTCGCCGTTCCGACCGAGCCTGCCGTGTTCGACCAGATGGGTTGTCTCTATGTGCCCCACGTTCTGGGGGTCCAACGCTACCAACCGGTCCAGGTTCTCAACAGCGACACGTTGCTTCACAACGTGCATGCCACTCCCGAGAAACAGGCCGGCTTCAATTTTGGCCAGCCGGTGGCCGGCATGGTCAGCGTGGTACAGTTCAAGGAGGAAGAGGTGATGGTGTCGATCAAGTGCGATGTTCACGGGTGGATGAAAGCCTACATCGGTGTTGTCGACCACCCCTACTTCGCGGTCACGCCGTCCGACGGTTCATTCGAACTCCCGAACCTGCCACCCGGAACCTACACCCTGGAAGCCTGGCACGAGGTTTTTGGGACAAGGACGGCGGAAGTCACCGTGGGAGACAGCGAAGACGTAGTCGTGAACTTCAGCTTCTCGTTGTAGGTGAGCTTTCGGCTGTTAGCTCTTAGCTGTTGGCTTTCAGACCGGCCCAAAGCTAATAGCCAAAAGCCAACCGCTAACAGCAGGCAACAACAAAAGGGTGACCGAAGTCACCCTTTTTTTGTTGCCTTTAGAGCTACATCCCTTTGACTTTCTTCGAAAATCCGTAACAGAACTTCACGAACGCAAAGCCTCCCACGGTGACCAGCACCAGCGTGTAGTAGTTGAAGATCGGATAGTGCCCTTCCGACCCGGCTCCCATGAAGAAGAGCAGCGGGACCGACATGTACGTGTTGATCTTCGAGGCCATGCCTGCCTTGGCCGGCAGGCCGGCCGGTGGCGCCTCTCCTGCCTTGATGGCGGGAATGATTTTTTGTTGCGCGGGCCAGATAATGAACCAGACGTTGAACCACATCACGGTTCCGAAAAGCCCGCCGACGGTGATCCACAATCCTCCGGGCGTCGACATCAGCCCCGACGGACCGGTGAACCCCGATCCCAGAATGAAATACTTGATGACGATGATGCCCAGTCCCGACAGGAATGTGAACATCGCGCCCCAACGGAAGAAAAACAGCACTCGCGGCATCAGTTCCGGCACCACTTTCTTCTTCGTGTCACCATCCATCGTGCCCGTTAAGGGAATGTTGATGAAGTTGAAGAAGTAAAGCAGACCGATCCACGTGATACCCGCCAAAAGGTGGATCCATCTCAGCAGAAACATTAGTGTCGTGTGCAGGTCCAGCATCGGTCTTCCTCTCCTCTTCTTTTGAAAGCCGTTAAACAGAACCAAACAGTCCCTGGGACAATTCCAGAAACTTGCTCGCTTCCCGAACCCCGTCAAACCGGGCTAGAAACTACCATATCCTCAGGGAAATTGGAACCGGCGGCATCCCAAGAAAAACTGTATGAATCGGTTGCAAAACCCGACGTCTTCCTATTGAATAAGGCCCAGCCTCGACCAGACATCAAAAAGTTTGTATCGGGGGCCGCGTCTCCAGTTATTGGTCACCCGTAAATGGCGTGGGGGATTAAGCACGGAGGCGCGGCATTTTTATTGTCGAGGGCGGTAACGTAAGGGTATTCGATGGAACTGGCGCTTCCGGTAATCGTCCTGTTCCTGCTGGGTATGACGGGCATCGGGGTGTGGCATGCCCGGAAGGTTCGCTCAGCGGAGGACTTCGCCCTTGCCGGTAGGAGGATCGGAGCCCCGGTTCTGGCCGGAACGCTGACGGCCACCTGGATCGGAACCGGTTCACTTTTCGGAAACAGCGAGTTCACCTACGAGACCGGCGTCGCTGGCTTCTTTCTCCCCATATCCGGAATTGTCGGCATGCTCCTGCTGGCCTACCTGGCGCCGCGGATCCGCGAACTGCCGGCATCGAGCGTCCCACAGATTCTCGGCCTCCGATTCGGCCGCGTCGCTCAGGTCTTGAGTGCGGTCTCGGTGATTCTGGCGTACCTGGTCATCGTTTCCTATCAGTACAGGGCGGGTGCCGCGGTTGCAGAGAGAATCTTCCCCGGGGCGGACCAGGCCATGCTGCGCGTCGGCTTTGCCGCCTTCATCATTCTTTATACCGCCCTTGCCGGTTTGATCAGCGTGGCATTGACCGACGTGGTGAACGGCATCGTGTTGAGTACCGGACTGCTGTTTGCGCTGGGGTTGGCCTGGAGCGGCTGGAACCCGCAGCTCCAGCCATTCGACCCCGACCTGCTGCGACTCTCAGGAGGTCTGGGGACGTTGGGATGGATCAACGTGATGCTCCCACCGTTTCTGTTAATCCTGGGAGACGCGAACATGTATCAGCGTTTCCTGGCGGCCGAGTCACCCCGAACGGCCCGCCGGGCGGCTTTCGGAGCGTTTGCGGCGTTGCTGGTGCTGGAAAGCGCCATTATCGGAGTTGCGTTGTTCGGTCGGGTTCTGTTGCCGAACGAACCTGCCAACCCTGGGCACGTGATCATCGAAATGGCCTTCACCGTCTTTCCTCCCGTGGTTGGGCTGCTGCTGGCCGCAACGGCAGTCGCCGTCATCGTGTCGACGGCCGATTCCTACCTGCTGGCCTGTTCGACGACCGCCTCGATGGATCTGGGCAGTGGAATGACGACGACGTTCAAGCAACGCGTTCTTGTCGTCGCGTTCGGGCTGTTCGCCCTGTTGCCCGCCTTTCTCTGGGAAGAGTTTTTGAGTGTTGCGCTTTATGCGTACACGCTCTATGGAGCCAGTCTCACGCCTGCGTTGCTGGCCGCGCTGCTACGCCCAAAGACATCCGGACGCGCTGTTGTCGGTGGAATGGTTGCCGGTCTCGGTACCGCCCTGGTTTGGAAGGTTCTGCTTGACGGTGGGTTGTTGGGTAGCGGGTTGTCACAACTGGATCCCGTCCTGCCGGCCCTTGGCGCCAATGCCCTTGTGCTGCTTGTTTTGGAAGTCACTCGCAAAGACTGAGCCCAAAACGAATTAGGGTCTTGAGGGCTCTGCCCCCTAATTAGTCTTCGGAAGTCTTGTAGAAGGCGATCCGATCCAGCCTCCACTCTGAAGCGGCGGGCGTACCCGGCTGGTAGTTCGAAACGACGACCCGAAAACGGTCCGGCCACTCGACTGTGCCAAGGTCTCTGCTTCCGCGAACCATGCCGTCCCGCCAGACGACACAGTTGTAGAAGAAACGGTTCATTTCGATGTCGAGAAGACCGATCGCGAACCCTCCCCGCTCGACGAAGGCGTCAAACAACAAGCGATCGGGAATAGTCCCGCCCAGGCCGATCTCCGGAAATTCGACCGCGTAGTGGAAATTGTTCGGAGTTGTGGAGATATCCAATCCTCCGTCAACCCTTGATTCCTCGGCGCTACGCGCAGCCTCGATTGAGGGGAGATCGACAAACAGCTCGGCCGAAGTTGAACCATGTTCGTCACGCCGACCCAGGCCGTACCAGACATAGCGGCCTTCGTTGAATTCCTCGCGGTTCAAGATGCATGCCTGGGGGCCGGCAAGGCGAAGTAGCTTTTCGTCGTCGTGCCAGTCCGACCACGGGTTGTCCAACTCGCCGACCGATGGATCCGAAGCGCGTCCAAACTCCTCCTGGCTGAAGGCAGAGCCGACCGACTGAACGAAACGGGGAGTGTAGAGCATCAGCCAGATCGCTCCGCCCGGCCGGAGCGCATCGAACATGCTCCCGAGAACCGCAGCCTGACGTTCTTCCGGCATGTGCATCAGGCTGCCGTAGGCAAAGACGAAGTCATACGGTCCCCCGACGCCGACGTCGGCAGAATCATCCATGAGCATGAAACGGCTGCGATCCGCGTACCCTCGCAGGCTACACAGGCGTTCGACACAAGCTATCGTGCTCGGCACGATGTCGGCGAACGTGACGCGCGCATTAGCTTCGAGCAAGTCCAGTTCGCTGTACCCCAGGCCACAGCCGAAAGAAAAAACATCACGGTCGCGTGCTCGCGATGCGAAATACCTGAGGAAGTCCTCTTCTTCCCAGTAAGTCAGTCGTCTGCCCCGTCTGGCTTCGTCCCATGTGCGCAGAAACTCTTCGTCGGAAGCTTCCAGGAGACGGACGGTATCGACTTTCCCCCCGCCTCCGGGGGCGTGCCTCCAGTATTGCCTGGCCCGTTCGAGATAGTCGTCAGGGTTGGGCAATCTGGCCTCCGGGTGAGGTTGCGGTGGAGGCTTTCTCCATGACAGTACTAGGTCCGGATGAAGCCGTTGGTGAGTTTCAGTTCGATGGCGTTGGGCGCATTGAGGCGGGCAAACTCCAGGTTGAATTTTGCGTCCAGGTATCCGGGCCTCACGTCCAGCGCTTCCTGAATCCGGCGTTGCCCCTCGGCAGTCTTTCCCAGCTTGTACAGCAACACACCGAGATTATTCAGGACCTCGGGATGCTTCTTACGCCCGAGCACGTCGCGCAGCACATCTACGGATCGTTTGAACTGGCCAAGGTGGTAGAACGAATTCGCCTGGTAGAAGAGCAGCTCATCTCTCAGTGACTCCGCACCATGGGATACGGCGAGCAACCGGTCGACCCCCTCCACAGTGGCCTCATAGTCGCCGTTACGGTAGCGCGTCTTGACGGGCAGCCACTTCCGGTACCACGCCGACGAGTGCTTGACCTTGGGTTGGTCGAGAACGTCGTCGATGATGGGGAGAAGCATTTTCTCGTAGCTGAGGTGCTCGTAGGCGTACCGCTGTCCCTCTCGGGCGATCTTGTTCCGCGCCCTGTCATTCTTGAGGTAGAACTTCACCAGCTCCAGCGTTTCTTTCGGCGATGAACTCCAACAGAGGTGCTTGTGATTTTCGGCATACTTTTCCATCCCTTCGGTGTAGTGCCAGATCAGGAAAGAACCGCATGCGAGCGCGCGGGCCAGCCTGCTTCCATAAGCGCCGTACTGGGCGTTGGCTGTAATTCCAAGCACGATCTTGGCCCCCGAGTTCACCGCCGGTAGATCTTCGTAGGAAAACACGCCGCGGTACGCGTCGGCCTTCCGCTTGACGTACGGTATCTCGAGCCATCCCCCGCTTCCAGTAGCCGTGCCCCAGAGCGACACGTCGATTCCGGCCCGCACGACGGGTTTTACCAGGGTGTCGACCGCTTTCCGCTTGCTTTCGTAGTGGTTGTAGAGCGGGTTGCCGTAACAGACGACGTCGGTCCTGTACTTTGCGGGAGCGCGCACCTTCCTGTGAAACGAAGGCGTGCAGCCGAACGGCATTTTGTACATGTTCTCGACACCGTTTTCTCTGTAGTAATCGTAATCGGAGTCGTTGTTGGCTATGACGTTGTGAAAGCGCTGCGCCCGTCCGATCTCCACTTCCCGTTCCGGCCCCTGCTCGCTGATCCAGACGAGCAGGCGTGTCTTCGTCTTCTTGCAGGCCGCAAGCAACGGCTCGATCGGCTGCCGGTACCGATGCACCATGATGTCGGGCTTGAACTCCTTGATTGCGACCGTGATGGCGCCCTCCGAGACCGTGTTGAAATAGTCGATCTTCACGTCCACAGGGAAGAAGTAGGTGTTTCTGGGGGATGGATCGCTCAAACTCACCGTGTAGCGGGGCAAACCGGCGAACATCATCTGGATGTCGTACTCGATCTCGTTGATTGCGGTCTGCCAGAGTATCCGCGTTTTTCTCTTCCTGCTCATAGTCCCTGCCGGCTCCTGTTCTTGCGATCCTGGATTCGCAAGAATAGACGCAAAAGAGAACCGAATCAATCATATCCGTGGTCCGGAAACTGCCCGGTCGTGTCAGCGGTCCTGATTCCTGGGATTCAAGAATTTGACAGGAAGGAGGATGGGGCAACCGACAGGGTCGAACCGGGTGCATCGCGACCGGGCATCCCGCGCACCTATCACAACTGAAGATATCTCATTTAAAACAAATGCATTACGTCGAATTGGCTTCCCTCCTGAGTTCGGCTGATCGGGCGACAGTCACCCGGTGCGGTCGCTCGAACGAACGGCAACCCAACTGCTTAGCAGTACGCTGAAGCTTTTGTTGCGATACCCGCATCTTGGAATAAGAGGACTTCGATGAGCACCACCGAGCAGATCTTGACGCGCGACATCCGCCCGTGGCTTGAGAATAACCGCGAGATCGCGTCCGAATATACGGTCAAACGGATAAATTCCAGCTACAGCCACATCGAACAGGTGCTCGAAGGGTGTGACAGGCTCTCGAACGCCGCCGCTTTGGACATCGGATGTCAAGCCGGTCTCGATTCGTTTGCCCTGGCCAGTCACTTCGACCGGGTTGTCGCCATCGATCCCGACGCGGCTGCGATCGCCGAAGCCGACGCGATCGCACGCGGCGCCGGCGTCACCAACGTTCGTTTCGACAACGCCCGGGCCGAGTATTACTAACCGTCCGAGGTCTTCAGCTTTGTCTACTGCAACATGATGTCTCATAACGTGGATTCGCGATGTCTGCTTGCAGTCCGGATCGCCATGTCTATGGAAGAGCGTGGATGGTTGCATTACGCAGAAGAGCAGGAGGGCTATGGCCCTCTGGAACTGCACCGGGGGATTCAACGCCAGGATGTCGGGGCGGTGTCGGAGCGTCTGCGGCAGATACTCCGCGGATTTACCAGAACAACGGGTTTTCGGTTCTTCCTAGCAGGTTCGATTGAACCGCTGTTCGAGGTCCTGGGTTTCCGATGTATGACCCATCAGACCTCCTCCTGGAATGGCATGCAGTTCCAGGAAAGCATGTTGTGTATCCGCGAAGCGGCTCCTTCGGAAACACAGCCCGACGGAAGCGACCCGGACTATCTGAAGGTGCCCGTCCCGTTTCAAGAGATCAAGGACAGGTTCGGCGCCTTGATAGCGAAACGGCCGCTTCAAGGATTCGACCCCTCCCAATGCGAAGCCATAGCGGTGGAAGCCGCAGGTTCATCGAATCCGTACGGGCCCTTCCTCAACGTTCTGTTGATGGCCGATTCGGCTCTTCTTTCCCTGGATCCGGATCAAACGTCGAATCAGGAGGACCTCGACTGGGCGACCTTACGGGAAATCGATCGGCGGTTCATCGGGCAGATGCGGCGCCACGCGGGCCTGGCCGAGGGCCCGATCGATGACTGATTTTGAAGAGTCATGGATACAGCCGGGGTCATCGGGTAGGAAGCCGGCAAAGTGACAACCCTATCCGTCAGTTCATCGAAAATGAGCTTCTGGTCCTGTCTTGGATCGTAAGAACCACAGCATCGCCAGGCCCGGCAGCGCTACGACGAAGCTGATGAAGAAGAACATCGGCCAACCCACCACCTCAACGATTCTGCCCGAAGGCGCCGCGATGACGTCGCGGCTGACGGCCATCAAGGACGAAAGCAGAGCATACTGGGTGGCGGTGAACCGGTGGTTGCAGAGACTCATCAGGAACGCCACAAAGGCCGCGGTCCCGAGCCCCGCCGAAAAATACTCAAAGTTGATCGTGACGACCATCATCCAGTAGTTTCGGCCGGCTTCGGCCAGGGCGAGGTAAACCAGGTTGCTGGCGGCCTGGAAGAATCCAAAGATCCACAGGGACCGAAGAATCCCCATCCGACTCAACAGGGCGCCACCGGCCAGTATCCCGATGATTGTCGCCAACAGCCCCATGCCTCCCTGAACGGCGCCGACATCGGTTTGAGTAAAGCCGGTTTGCAGCAGGAACGGCGTCGTCATGTTGTTCACGAGCGCATCACCGAGCTTGTAAACGACGATGAAACCCAGGACGAAAAACGCCCTCCCGAATCTGAACCGGGTGACAAACTCCACGAACGGATCCCGAATCGCCTGAACCAGTGACGCCGGCGGTGTGCCCGGGTTTGTCGGTTCTGGAGCCCGGTAGGAGGCGGCCATGCCGACGAGCATGAAGCCAGCCATGACTATATAGACAAGGGGCCAGCCCATACTGTCCGCCAGGATCAGGGCGCCCGCGCCGGTGAGAAGCATTGCGACACGGTAGCCCAGAACGTTCAATGCGGCTCCGGCGCCCATTTCCCGCTCTTCGAGTACATCGGTTCTGTAGGCGTCGATCGCGATATCCTGTGTGGCGCTGAAGAAGGCGATCAGGAGCGCTACGGTGGCCAGGAAAGTGGTCCCATCGCCGGGCCGGGCCAGGGCCATCGCACCGATTGCGGCCACCAGGAATAATTGAGACAGTCCCATCCACCCTCTTCGGCGTCCGAGGAACGGCAGGGAGAAGCGGTCGAGAATCGGGGACCAGACGAACTTGAGGGAGTAGGGAATCGCAACCAGACTGAAAAGTCCGATGGTGGTCAGATCGACGCCTTCGACGGTCAGCCAGGCCTGGAGGGTCCGGCTCGTCAGATAGAGCGGCAGCCCCGAGGAAAACCCCAGCAGCAGAACGTAGAACATCTTCCGGCTCCTGAAGACGTTCAGCAGGGAGCGATCACTCTCGAACATCGCCGCCAATATTGACATAGGGAAATGAGGCCTGGGCCTCATTTCCCTATTTAAAGTTTTTTGAAGGGGCTGGCCCCTTCAAAAAACTCATGACGCGATCTTGATCTGGCGGGGCTTTACGGTTTCCTTCTTCGGCAGGCTCACCGTGAGGACTCCGTCCTTGTAATCGGCACGGATCTTGGCCTCCTCGATGATGGCAGGCAGTGTGAAGGAGCGGGTGAACGAGCCGTATGAGCGCTCGATGCGGTGATAGTTGTCCTTCTCGTCCTCGTTCTCAAAGGCCCGCTCCCCCTTGAGCGTCAGAACGTTCTTCTCCAGGCTGAGATCGACGTTCTTCGGATCGACTCCCGGCAGCTCGGCCTTCAAGACCAGGTCGGTATCGGTTTCAAAGATGTCGACGTTCGGCGCCCAGGTTGTCGTATTGGCCGAACCCCGGCCGGAGCAGTTTCTGCCCGGCCCTCCGAAAATCCGGTTGACCTGACTCTCGAACGTGTTCAGTTCCCGAAATGGGTCCCATCTTACCAATGCCATGTTTCTACCCTCCTCGAATAAATCGTTATTGGATCTGAGTCCAGCCGGGCATTCGTCCCGGCGACTATTGACATGTTTAGTTATAAAGCATGATGGTTATTATATCAAATAATATGAGTATATTTATATCATATAATTGCTGGTCGACACGATGCCGCTGTAATAGCTTGATTCTATTGGGAATTCAAACGGATGGCGGAGGCGTGGGTGTTCCGGCCTGCAATCCCAATCGTTTGAAGTTGTTAAATCGGACACCTGGGGTAACCTCTGTCTAAGGCGATCCGTAATTAAGAGAATGAGAGGATAGATGACGTTTAGAGCGAAGCTTGGAATCATGTGTGGCCTTCTCTGCGGACAACTTGCGTTTGCCCAGACGCCGGTAGTGGAGTCTCCCGACTTAGGTTTGATCGACGGGTACGTTGTTCGAGTGGCCTCGGGAGAGCCGCTGAAGAGCGCGCAGGTGGTCCTTCGGCCCGAGCGCGGACGCAGCCCGACTTTCCGGGCGGTTACGGACGCGAGCGGGCACTTCACCCTCGAGTCCATCCAACCGGGTAACTACCGCCTGTACGTCGAACGAGACGGATATGTGGATCATCAATATGGCCAGATCAGCCCGAGCCGCCCTGGCACGGTCCTGGTTCTGGCTCCCGGGCAGCAAGTGGAGGATCTGGTGATCAGTCTGGTTCCGACCGGGACGATTGCGGGTCGTGTGTTCGATGAAGACGGTGAGCCGGTTGTCCGCGCGAATGTTCGTGCGTTACGTTACGAATACCAGGATGGCGAAAAGATCCTGACCCAGGTTGAACAGACCCAGACGAACGATCTGGGCGAATACCGATTGTTCTGGCTCGACCCCGGCGAGTACTTCGTCTCCGCTACGTTCGAGTCTCGATTCCGGGGGGCCCTGGGCGGTGGGCAGGGAAGAGGTTTCGGTGGCCGGGGCGGCCGTGGAGCTCGCGGCGGCCGTGGAGGTCGTGGTGGCACCGGTGGCGGAGCGGCACTTCTGGACGCTCTGGAATCGCCGGTGGAAGAGATCTATGTGGATACGTACTATCCGGGTACCAGCGAGCCCGCGCTTGCAACGGGCATCACGCTGCCAGGTGGGGCCGAGGTCCCCGCGGTCGATTTTGTCGTGCTCCCGACACGAGCGGTCACAGTGCGAGGCCGGGTTGTCAGTCCGTTTACCGGAGAAGGTGCTCCTGTTCCGGTCGTGACGATTGTTTCCCGTAACGGTGTCAACTCGGGCAACCGATTTAATCTCAGAGGCGGAGGTCGGGCCAATCGCGGTGGGGATAATCAGGATGGGACGTTCGAATTGACCGGAGTTGCTCCGGGACCCTACACCCTCGTTGCAATTCTGCGCACCCAACAAGGCCGCGGAGGCCGGGATGGGCAGGGCCAACTCGTGGGTGTCGCCGACATCGAAGTCGGCGAGCAGGATCTGGACAACGTCCTGGTGGCCGTCCAGCCGGGAGTGGAACTCGCGGGAAACGTCCTCGTGGATCAGAGTGCATCCGGACTACAGACCGGTCGCTTGAGGATCCGCCTCCAGCCCGCGAACAACATGCCCTTCAACGCGCCGAACTCCGGTGTCGAAGATGACGGGACCTTCCTCATGCCCAATGTCAGCCAGGCCACCTACCAGACGTCGCTGACCGGCTTGCCTCCGGACTATTACGTAGCAGAGGTTCGTTTCGGAGCGGCGGACGTTCTTCGGACCGGTTTGACGGTGACAGCCGATCCCCCCGGCCCCCTGGAGTTCTGGATCAGTGGCGCCGGCGGTCGGGTTGATGGCGCGGTCCAGGTGGGGACCGAAGAGTCGTTTACCGGGGCACAGGTTGTTCTGGTTCCGTCAGCCGCGGATCGCGGACGGCCCGACCTCTACAAGACAGCCAGTGCCGACCAGTACGGTCGATTCTCGATCGTTGGAATCGCCCCGGGCAACTACAAGATCTTCGCGTGGGAAGATGCGCCATCCGGCGCCTACCGCGATCCCGATTTTATCCGCCTCTATGAGGACTGGGGACAGTCCGTCGAAATCCAGCAGCGCGGCCAGGCCCAGGTGCAGGTCCGATTGATTCCGGCCGGGTCGTAGTCCGCGACGAACAGACCAACATATTGTACTTTCACCGAATCACCGGTTAAACTTTCTGCTGTCAAATTAAAGATCGAGAGGAGTATCTGCGGCATGAAGAGAACTGTCATCTTTCTGGGCGTGATCCTGTTCGCGGCCGCATGTGCCGTTGCACAATCCAATATGATAGAAACCGAATCCGGACTCAAATATATCGACCACGAGGTCGGCACGGGTGAAGAAGCTGTTGCCGGTAAGACTGTTGACGTTCATTACACCGGGTACCTGTACGTCGATGGGCAGCGAGGAGAGAAGTTCGACAGCTCCGTGGATCGCGGTCAGCCGTTCCCTTTTCTACTGGGAGCCGGCCGCGTCATCAAGGGTTGGGACGAAGGCGTTGCCGGGATGAAAGTCGGAGGCAAGCGGGAGCTCTTTATTCCTCCCGATCTCGGGTATGGAAGCTCGGGAGCAGGGGGGGTCATTCCCCCGAACGCGACCCTTGATTTTGAAGTCGAGCTGCTTGGAGTTCATTAGAACGAAGTCGAAGCTTCCCTTAACGCTCCCCGTAAAAAGTGCGCCCTGGTGGCGCACTTTTTACGTGGGCTTCGATGGTGGATCGAAGCATCAATTTGTCACGACAGTAGGGCATAGGATATCGCCCTAGGCTCCCAGACGAGTCGAAATCTGTTTGCCTCGACCGCGCGGTCCATCTAGGATGGACGTCGAGCGATTGCGATCAGGAGAGGATTCCGTGAAGCAAGCACCACAACCGAGACACTGGCTAGTCCGCGTTGCGATCCAGGCTGATCTGGAGGGGAGCAACGTGCTGGACATCCGTTCCACCGTTCCCCTTGACGAGGCCTGGCGGATGGTCGAGGAAGCGTGCCGGACCAGTGAGGTCGACCTGGTGCGCCACGTGGCGTCGCACCAACGTCTTGGGGTCGCCGATCTGTCCTCCGCCGAAGAACATGCGCTGAGATTGCTTCCCGAGAAGGTCGCACGGCGGTTTGAGGTTTTTCCCCTGCGCGAAGAACACAATCGCTTAATTGTGACGACGAGTGATCCGACCAACCTGCTTGCGGAGCAGGCGATCGGATTCGCGTGCGGCAGACACGCGGTGTTTGAGGTTGCCGCCCCTCCCACCATCAAGGACGCGATCAACACGAAATACTCCCCGGACCAACTGACGGAAAACCTCATGAGCCGGGTCCAGTCGGAACTGGCTAACACCGTTCGTGTCATCGAGTCGTCCGAGCCTGAAGACATTTCCGTTCAGGAAGTCGAGAAGGCGCCCGTCGTCAAACTGACGAATCTGATCCTCCACGATGCCATCGGCAGCGGCGCCAGCGACATCCACGTGGAGCCCGAACTCAACGGCGGGTGCGTCCGGATTCGGGTCGACGGAGTACTCCGAAGCTATCTCAAGATGCCGCGTCCGATTTTGAATCGCGTCGTTTCGCGCATCAAGGTTCTTGGAGGGATGGACATCGCGGATCGGTTGCGGCCTCACAGCGGTCGGACTCGCGTCAGCGTGGGCGGCGTCAGCTACGATCTCCGTATCTCAACGGTGCCCACACGGGACACGGAGAAGGCCGTCATTCGGATTCTGAGCCCGGAAGGCGGGCACAGGCTGGCGGAACTGGCTCTACCGGAGGGGGACCTGCAACGGCTCCGCCACCTGATTTCCCAGCGTGACGGAATCGTGATTGTGACCGGCCCGACTGGTTCGGGAAAGACAACAACCCTTTACGCCGCAATACGAGAACTTGCCAGCTCGGGTCAGATCAACATCATGACCGTCGAAGACCCGGTTGAATACGAGCTTTCCGGTGTCACCCAGATCCAGGTCGCCCCCCGGCGTGGCGTCACCTTTGCATCGTCGCTTCGAGCGATCCTCCGACAGGATCCGGACGTGATTCTGGTCGGGGAGATCCGAGACCTTGAAACTGCAGGTATTGCCGTCCAGGCGAGCGTGACCGGACACCTCGTAATGGCCACGCTACATACCAACGACGCCGTCGGCGTGATTCCGCGCCTGGCCGCACTCGGATTGCATCCCTCGGCTGTTGCGAGTTCGTTCCGCGGCGCCGTCGCACAGCGTCTGATCCGAAAGCTCTGCACCAATTGCAGCGAGACGATAGAGGACCTCACACCAGGCGAACAACGTCTGGCCGATCGCTTTGGCGTGAAACCCCCGGTGCGAGCGCCGGGTTGCGACAAATGCGGCCAGTCCGGCTATCGCGGCCGGCTTCCCGTGTTGGAACTCCTTGTGAAGAGCGCCGAGATGGAGGATCTGATCGGGAGCGGGGCGAGCGCTCAGGAATTGACCCGGGCCTCAATCGAGTCCGGAACGGTCCCGTTGATCACGATGGCTCTCGACAAAGTTAAGGAGGGCTTGACAAGCCTGGAGGAGGTGGAGCGAGTACTGGGTCAGGTGTTCCAGTCTGAGCCGACCGTGGCGTCGAAGGGGCCGCACGTTCTGGTCGTCGACCATACGGCTGAAGGCCGTGCTCAGTCTCGAAGTGTCCTCGAAGAGAATGGTTATCGCGTCACCGAGGCCGGAAGCAGAGTAGTCGCCCTCAAGGCCATCGATCGTCAAAAAGACCTGGACCTGATCGTCACCGAAGTGGCGATGCCCGGACTGGACGGTCACGAATTACTGTCCCGTGTGAGGGGCTCCGTATCTACTGTCGGGCTTCCCGTTATCGTCTTGACAGAGTCCGACGACAACGCTCTCGAGACGAGCCTGATGGAGGAAGGGGCGGATGATTATCTGCGCAAACCTTATGTGCCCAAGGCCTTTATCAGACGTGTCAAGGCGACGCTGGAGCGGTCCAGAATCCATGAGCCTTCCGGTGAGATCCAGACCGACCTGTCCCGGCTTCTCGAAGACACCGAGCCTTCGATCGTGGTGCTTCCGTTTGCGGATATGAGCCCGGAGTCCGATCTGGATTACCTCTGCGAGGGACTGGCCGAGGAGCTGATCAACTCCCTGACGAAGCTGGAAGGTCTGCGTGTCGCGGCGCGAACGTCTGCCTTCCGTTTTCGAGACAAAGGGCTTGATATTCGAGAACTAGGCAAACAGCTGGGCGTGAAGGCGGTTCTTGAGGGGAGCATTCGGAAGTCCCAGGATCGGCTTCGCATCTCGGCCCAGCTCGTCAAGGTTGAAGACGGATATGACCTCTGGTCCGAGCGATACGATCGGGAGATGGGTGACGTGTTCGAAGTCCAGGACGACATCGCCCGCGCGATCGTCGACAAGCTTAAGGTTACCCTCATGGGAGTCGAGGAAGTGGCGCCCGCCCCGAAGCCCACGACGGATGCCCAGGCCTACGAGCTGTATCTGAAGGGTCGCTATTACTGGAACATGCGGACCGAAGATGGTTTGAACCAAAGCGTCGAACAGTTCAAGCTGGCACTCGCTCGGGATTCGGATTTCGCTCTGGCGTTTGCCGGCCTGGCCGAGTCCTACACCACACTTGGTATTTATGGCGCACTGTCGCCCGACGAGGTGATGCCTCTGGCCAGGGAAGCGGCCGAACATGCGCTCGATATCGATCCGGGTCTGGCCGAAGCCCACAATTCGCTGGGTTGCGTCCAGGCGATGTATGCCTGGGACTTGGAGGCCGAGACACACTTCAAACGGGCGATTGAAATCAACCCGAACTATGCAAATGCCCACAATTGGTACGCGAGCAATTACCTGACACCGATGGGTCGTATGCAAGAAGCCCATCAAGAGGCCGAGCAGGCCTTGCGCCTGGATCCGCACTCCCTGGTCATGACGATGTCCGTTGGCGTTCAACTCTATTTCGACCGCCGTTACGATGAGGCCGTGACCCAGTACCTCAAGGTGATCGAGATGGATCCGAACTTTGGCATCGTTCATTATTTCCTCGGTCTGGCGCATGTCCAGAAACAGAGGCACGAAGATGCGATCGCCGAGCTGAAACGAGCCGAATCGCTGACGAGCCGCAGTCCGGAAGTGCTCGCGGCGCTGGCCCATGCCCACGCTGGTCGGTGAAGAAAATATGGCCCTCCAACTGACCGACGAGTTGATTGATCGGTCCAGGGAACGCTACGTGTCGCCGGTCCTGTTGAGCCAGGTTTATGCCGGTCTGGGCGATTACGACGCGGCATTCGATAGCCTTGAGAAGGCTTACTCCCTGCGTTCCTGCGACCTGATCTGGCTTAAGGCCCGTCCGGTATTTGATGTCCTCCGATCAGACCGCCGATTCGGCGAACTGTGTGCGCGAATCTTCTTTCCCGGATAAGCCGGAGAGAACCGAATATTTTTCGTCGTCAAGCGTGAGCCCCACGAGTTCGAACCGCAACCGTCTGGATACCGCCAACTGTGAATCCAAAGAATAAGCGTTCGGAGGCATGATAGGATTTGTGTCCCTGATGGGTGTGCTCCTTACATAGGACAGGCTCCTAATGTGTGTGACATATCCCTGAACACAGCCCTCGCTTTCCTGGATGGCGCCTGTAGTCCTGTTATTGAAAGCGAGCGAGCTGCCCCGACGATAGGAGGTCGTGGGTGTCCTTGTCCAGCCGAACGGGCGGAGCCGTTGTCAGAACGCTTCTCCTGACAGACTTGGTCGAAAGTACTCGGTTGATCGAGCGACTGGGCGATGTGCGTTCCTCCGAAATTCTGGCCGACTCCGATCGGATTGCCCGCGATCTGCTCGTCCGGTTCGATGGAACCGAGATCGACAAGACCGATGGGTTTTTGTTCCTTTTCGAACGTCCCATCGACGCTGTCCGATATGCCCTGGCCTATCACACGGCTCTTGCGGAGTTGGAGAGCCGCACGGGCGCATCGATCTCGTCGAGGGCCGGAATCCACCTGGGTGAGGTCGTTCTGCGCGAGAACGCTCCCGGGGATGTTGAACTCGGCGCCAAACCCGTGGAGGTGGACGGACTGGCAAAGCACACCGCTGCGCGTCTGATGTCGCTTGCAGGCGCGAAACAGACTCTCCTGACGCGCGGCGCATTCGACCTGTCCAGACGTGGCTCCGTCGGTGAGACGACCCCCGACGAGGCATTGCAATGGCTGGCCCACGGCCAGTATCGGTTCAAAGGGGTCACCGAACCGATGGAGATATTCGAGGTCGGAATTACCGGGTTTGCCCCGCTCGCTGCTCCGCTTGATTCGGAAAAGGCCAGCCGCGCCCTCACGCCGGCCGATGAATTGATGCTCGGATGGCGACCGGGGCTGGGGCTGGACATCCCGCACCGGTCCAACTGGGTGCTTCGGGAGAAGCTGGGTGAAGGCGGCTTCGGAGAGGCCTGGCTTGTGGCCAATCGGAAGACCGGTGAGCAGCGCACGTTCAAGTTCTGTCTGGATGCCGAGCGGCTGGGAACCCTGCGCCGCGAGGTGTCGATTTTCCGGCTGATGCGGGAGCTCCTCGGCAATCGCGATGACATCGTGCGGATTCTCGATTGGCAGTTCGACGAGGCACCCTACTTCCTGGAGTCGGAGTGGAGCGAGGATGGGAACTTCATCGAGTGGGCAGAAAGGCAGGGCGGTCTCGACAAGGTGCCTCTCTCCGTCCGATTGGAATTGATTGCCCAACTGGCTGAGGCCCTGGCTGCCGCACATTCGGTTGGCGTCCTGCACAAGGACCTCAAACCGACCAGCGTTCTGATTGCGACAGACTCCAACGGCGTCCCGAAGGTTCGGCTCACCGACTTTGGGGTCGGTGCAAGCAAGGCCGCACAATTGTTTCTGGACATGGGAATAACGTTCTACAGCATGACCGACATCGTCTTGCCCGATAGCGATTCGGCGACAGGTAGCCCGCACCTTTATAAGGCGCCGGAAGTGATCGAGGGCAAAGAGGCGACCGTTCAGGCCGACATCTTTGCGCTCGGAGTCATGCTTTATCAGGTCGCTGTCGCCGACTTCGGTCGTGCGCTGGCGTCGGGATGGGAACGGAACATCAACGACGAACTTCTCCGTGAGGACATCCGCTCGCTGGTCGACGGCTCGACGGATCGCCGCAAGGACAACGCCCTCGAGGTAGCGGACCATCTTCGGCGTTTGCATGAACGCCGCAGTCGACTCGAATCCGGGGAACGCACATCCGCGCCTGGCGACTCTCAGATACCGACAGGCCTGGAGGCCGAAGCTCGACGTCGAAGTTCAGCCGCGTTCGGAGCGGCGCCCGGCCACGACCCGGGTGCCAGTCCGCCGAAACCCGTCGTCGGCGGCATGATTTCCCACTACCGGATAATCGAGAAACTGGCCGAAGGGGGCATGGGCGCCCTCTACCTGGCTGAAGACATCCGGTTGAAACGCCGCGTCGTTCTGAAGTTCCTCCTGGCGCGCGCCCTCCAGAATCCCAAGGTACGAGAGCGCTTCATCCGTGAAGCCCGGGCCGCGGCTCTGTTGGATCATCCGAACATCTGCCCGGTGTTCGAAATCGATGAAGTGGGTGAGGGGCCCGACCGGCAGACTTTTATCTCCATGCCCTATATCCAAGGCGGCAGCCTCAAGGAAAAACTCCTTGAAGAACCGTTGCCGATCTCTGACGTCATCGGCATCATCATCCAAATCGGGTCTGGACTCGCTCGCGCTCATGCCCACGGCATCGTTCACCGTGACATCAAGCCGGCCAACATCATGATGACGACCGAAGACATACCCAAGATCGTCGATTTTGGCTTGGCGATGATCGTCAATCCGACGGACGGAATGGAGACGACGGCACTCACCCAGGAAGGAGCCGTCTCGGTTACCCTCCTCTATATGTCGCCCGAGCAGGCGCGCGGCACCAAAGTCGACTATCGCAGCGATATCTGGTCTCTGGGTGTTCTCGCCTATGAAGCGGCCACCGGAAAGCATCCCTTCCAGGCGGTAGCTCCCCATGCGTTCCTCAACGCCATGGTCAACGACCACCCCGAGTCGATAGCCTCCGTGCGCCCCGAGGCGCCACAGGAACTCGACTGGGTGGTGCGACGAGCGATGGCCAAGTTTCCCGACCAACGCTACCCGCAAATCGAAGAGATGGTTGCGGAGCTGCAAGCGATACAAAAGGTGGGTCAGAGGAGAGGACCCGGGGCGGCCCTCGGTTCCACCGAGGAAGCTCCGCGTTCTATCGCCGTGCTTCCTTTTCGCGACATGAGCCCCGGCCGGGACCAGGGGTATTTTTGCGAGGGCATCGCCGAAGAAATCATCAACGCCCTCATGCAGGTGAAAGGTCTCCAGGTGGCTTCTCGTGGGTCCTCGTTCCAGTTCGACAAGGCATACGATGTTCGCGACATTGGCCACAAGCTCAACGTTGAGCAGGTGACCGAAGGCAGTCTCCGTCGAGCAGGGAACCGACTCCGAATCACGGCACAGCTCACAAACACTTCGGACGGCTATCAGGTCTGGTCCGAAAGATTCGACCGGAACGCCGACGACATCTTCGAGATCCAGGACGAAATTTCGATGGGGATCCTCAAGAAGGTGAAGCCGGATGTTGCCGAAGACCAGGGTCCTGTCCGCCGTTATACCGACAACATCGAGGCTTATAACCTGTATTTGAAGGGTCGGTATTACTGGAACCATCGCGTTCCGGACGCGATCCGAAAATCCATCCAGGTTTACAAGCAGGCGCTCGATCTCGACCCGAATTATGCGCTGGCGTATTGTGGCCTGGCCGACTGCTACCTTGTGCCGGGATATTACGGGAGCCAGCTTCCCGGCCAGGTCATGCCCCTGGCCAAGGCAGCCGCCGAGAGGGCGCTTGCCATCGATCCCAACCTTGTCGAAGCCCACACCTCGCTTGGCATGACCGCTTCCCTGTATGACTACGACTGGCCGAAAGCCGAACACCATTTTGGCGTAGCGCTCCGCGACAATCCCGATTACGCGCTGGCGCACATGTGGCATGCATTGTTTTTCCTGGTACCCGTCGGACAACTGACCGAGGCGGTGACCGAAGCCAGGCGGGCGCAGCAGCTTGATCCGATTACGTCGACGATAAACGTGGTCGCCGGAGCGTGTCTCTTCTTCAACCGTGAATACGACCGTGCCGTCGAGGAGCTCGAGCGAGCGTTGGAGATGGATTCGACTGCCGTCATTGGCCACTATTTTCTCGGCCGTGCCTACTGGGAGTGCGGACAACAAGACAAGTCCATGGAGGAAATGCAAAAGGCGAAGAGCATCTACAACCTACCTTTGATTGACGGCCACCTGGGTTACTGTTATGCCACCGAAGGGCACATCGAGGACGCCCGTAATCTGCTGGCCGAGATGGATCGACAGTCCGAGGAGCGGTATATCCCGGCGGCCTGCCGTGCACCCATCCATATCGGGTTGGGGGAAACGGCCGAGGCCGCCGAGTGGCTGCGGAAGGCCTATGAAGAGCGCTCGTTCTATCTGGTGTGGACCAAGGCCGATCCGGTCTACGCCGCCCTCCGCCAGGAGCCCCAGTTTCTTTCCGTACTCGAAAAAATAGGATTGGCGTAGCCAGGCTCCTAGCAAGAATCTCCACGTTGGTGACGGTGAGGCCGGGCGATGGGTCCATGTCGTTTGACCAGGTTGGCCCGAAATCGAAGTCAGTCAACGGCTGTCAGCAAAACACGGATTCTTTGAAATCCCATTATCAGACAGATAAAACCTAGTATAAAAACCATCGAATCTATAACCTACAGGGGTGTTCCGAAAGCAGCCGACCGATCGTCGGCAACCGGACATTGAGGATTCGACCCGGCTCGGCCATGCCGTGAACTCAACCTGTTGATCGGGCAAGAGGCTTTGAATGTCGATTTCCAGGGAAGTACCTGCAGGGACGGCTCACCCGGTCCAGCCGCTGAGTTCTATGCGTGGGCGAATCCGTTCCACCAGATCCCCGTATGACAAGGCCAGGGCGGCGGCTGTCATCCTCGCCCTGCATCTGATCCCTCTGGGTCTGTTCTGGACCGGAACTTCAACCCGCGACTGGGTTGCGTTCGGAATCATGTACGCCGTCATGATTTTTGGTGTCGGTGGGGCACTGCATCGGTATTTCGCCCACCGCTCGTTCAAAACGAGTCGCGCCGGCCAGTTCATTCTCGGTCTGGCCGCGGGAACTGCCCTGGGGGACCCGGTCGCCTTCAGTGGGAAGCACCGTATCCACCACAAGTATTCGGACACGCCGAAGGACGTCCACAGTCCGCAACAGGGGTTCTGGTATTGCTGGATCGGAAGTCTGCTCGACGAGGGCTACACGGAGGAGGAAGTTCTGGCGGTGTCATCGGACCTGACCCGATACCCGGAGTTGATGTGGCTTCATCGGTACTTTTATCTGTCCGCGCTGGCGGCTGCGGTCACTACATATCTGATGGGTGGCTACACGATGTTTGCGACCGGTTTCTGCCTGAGTTTCGTCGCCGTTCTGCATGCCACTTCGGCCGTGAACTATTTCTGTCACAGAGGAGGCAAGAGGCAGTACGACACGAACGACTACTCCACGAACCGGCCGGTGCTGTCGTTCTTCATCCTGGGTGAGGGTTGGCATAACAATCATCACTTCTATCCAGGTTCGGCGCGATCCGGGTTCTTCTGGTACGAACTGGATCTTATCTTTTGTGTCTTGAAGATACTGTCGTGGCTCGGGATCATCTGGGACATGAAACCCGTGCCTGAAACGGTGAAACGCGCGGCGATCGGAGCATCCCGCACCTCTGGAACATAGGCGGTTCATACTGAAGCAAATGCAAGACATGAGAAGGAAGATCGGGATCACGTTGGTGATACTCGCCTGGACGGTAGTGATTGCCGAGGCGCAATCGGGTGTCGCGACGGGTGAGATCCAGGGAACGGTGCGGGACCCTTCAGGATTGCCGATTCTCGGCGTCCAGGTGAGGGTCATCAACTCCTATACGGGCATCCAACGGGCCGTGGCGACCGACAACGGCGGTAACTACTTCGCCCTCCTGATGCCTCCGGGTCGCTACGCAGTGGAGGTCGTCCAGGAGCCTTTCGCTTCCCAGACTCACACGGGCATCCAGGTGACGGTGGGGCAGGTCACCCAGACAGACTTCCGGATGGAACTACTCGGGCTGTCAACAGAGGTGAACGTGGTTGCCGACGTGCCGATCGTCGAAACCGAACGCTCCCATCAAGCCAATACGATAGATGAGGTTGCTATTCGGGAACTGCCGATTGATCGCAGAGACTATCTCTCCTATACGTTGTTGGCCCCGGGGGTCGTGGATTCCAAGGCGCTTGCCGACTCCAGCGACTTTCGCGTCACTCAGACACGTGATTCCGGGATCTCCTTCTTTGGCAACAACGGGAGGGGTAACAGTGTCATGGCAGACGGCGCCGAAGCCAACGACTTCGCCGGGGGCGTCCGCGAAACGCTCAGCCAGGATGCCGTTCAGGAGTTCCAGGTCAATCGCAGTGGCTATTCCGCCGAGTTGGGCGGCGCCAGCGGCGGGGTGATCAACATCGTCTCGAAGTCGGGCACCAACGATTTTCACGGGTCGGTCTATGGTTTCCTGAGACACGAGAAACTCGATGCCGCGGATCCGTTTGCCCTCGGCCTGTCCGGTGACCGGCTCGAACGTATCGAGCCGCCGTCGGACCGTCAGCAGTTTGGCGTGACCCTGGGTGGACCGATTACGAGAAACAGGACTTTCTTCTTTGCGGCCTATGAAGGGCTCCAGCGAAATGAATCCAACTCGGTCCCGGTTTTGACGGATCGATCCATATTTCGGCCGACACCCGCGCAGGAACAGATTCTCGGCGTTCTGCCCGCCCCCGCCAGCGCCGCGCTCCGCCAGGTCTTGACCAGCCCGCCCGGCACGAGGGCGCTCTTTGAGGAGAATAGTGGGGTCTTTCCTTTCGATACGTCTTCAAACAAGTTCTCGCTTCGCCTGGACCACAGTCTCGACGACAGCAATCAGTTCATGCTTCGTCTGAACCTGGCCGACATCACGGAAACCAATCCCAACACCAGGGCGCTGGTGGGTGCGTCACGAGGCTTCAGTACGGACATCCTGGATGGCGACAGCTTCGTCTCGTGGACTCACGTCGCGGGTCCAACCGTCGTCAACCAGGCACGATTCCTCTTCAACTACCGCAACTTTTTCGTAAGCACGGCCGAGAAGTTCGGACCGGAGATCAACATTAATGGATTTGGCTTCTTCAATCGCGATGCGTTTCTTCCGAGCAACACCATTACCCGGAACTACGAGTTTTCAGACAGCCTGAACATTGTCCGCGGAGCACATAACCTGAAACTGGGTGGTCGCGTCTTGATTCGCGGGATTGCAAACGACGCTTTCGTGTTTTTCAGCGGCCGTTTTTTCTTCGGTGAGTTACCCGGAGCTCTGATCAGCCCGGCCCTGGCTTCAACCTCGATCAACGGCCTGCAGGCATTTAACCTGGGGCTGCCGCAGGCCTATCAGCAGGGTTTCGGGAACCCCAGAGTCGGTTCGACGATTCCGTTTTTTGCGGGGTATGTCCAGGATAGCTGGAAACTGACGCCTCACCTGACGCTCGACCTGGGGATACGTTACGAACTGGATGATCGAACTGATCCCGTGCCAACCGACACGAACAACTTTGCTCCCAGGTTCGCTTTCGCATGGGATCCGTTCGAGGATGGCTTGACCACGGTTCGCGGCGGATATGGCATTTTCTATTCGCCGCACTACTACCAGTTGGATTTTGTTGCCAGGGCTTTCGCCAACCTCGACGATCATCGCCAGATCGCACAGGTCTTTACGACCATCCAGACACCGGGAGCAGCCAGCGCGGCCAACATTTACCGGACCCTTTCGGCGCAAGGCGTGATCACTCTTCCGTCACCGACAAGATCAATCACCGAGGCGGACCTCGGTCAGTTCGGAATCAGTGTCACACATGACGGCCCGGTTCCGCCGTTGACCGTGTTGTTCAGGAACTCGGACGACTTCGTCAATGCCTACTCCCAGCAGGCCAGTTTGGGCATCGAACGCGCCATCAATCGGACTCTGTCGATCGGCGCCTCCTATATGTTCTCTCGAACCCTCAAAATCATCCGGGCGCGCGACGACAATTTGCTGCCGGCTCCGGTTGATCTGGATCTTGGTATCCCCGTCTGGTCCCCCCAGTTCTTCAAACAGCCACTGCTGTTTCAGGACAACGTCTATGAATCAACGGGCAGGGCTTTCTATCACGGGCTCGTGTTCGAGATGACCAAACGTTTTGCCGACCAGTTCAGTCTGAATCTCAACTACACGTTCAGCAAGGCGATCGACGAGGTCGTTGATTTTAATTCCGATTTCCAGGCGACGAATCAGTTGGACCTTGATGCGGAACGCGCGCTCTCGTCTTTTGACCAGCGCCACAAACTCGTCATGTACGGGACTCTGGAGACTCCGTTCGAGACCGGCAGGGACGCCTGGGAGGCTGCCCTGGCCGACATCTCGTTGACTACGATCCTTCGAGGCAACAGCGGCCGGCCGTTCAACCTGCTCGTCGGCGCCGACATAAACGGCGACAGGCACAGCACGACCGACAGGCCTCCCTTTGCCGGCCGCAACACGGGCCTTGGTCCCAGTTTCTGGACGCTGGATCTCCGCCTGAGCAAGCGGATCCAATTCGGGGATGGCGCCAATATCAGTTTCATAGCGGAAGCTTTTAATACGCTCAATCGGCTGAATTTTCAAAGTGTCAACAACACGGTCGGGAACATACCCGGTCCGTTTGATGTCAGGGGACGGAAGGATGTGGGTCCCAGCCAACCGCTCGGATTCACGTCCGCGTTCGATCCGAGACGAATCCAATTGGGACTCCGAGTGACTTTCTGACTTCCTTTTAGCAGGTTCGGTGCGCGTAAGCCGCCGTTGGAAGTGATGGAACTTTACATTGATTAACCTGAATCGAACCCGCGTTTCGGATCTGCCTCCGGGCACCTGGATGAACGAGAGCCGGGACAGGTGGTTGAAGTGTTTCCGGTCGTTGGTGAGTCTTCTGGGTCTGACCCTCGCTTCGGCAACCCTTCTGTTACCAATCTTTGTATTGGGCCTGGTCGACCGATCCGGTCGCCTCGGTTGGTTTTCCAGCCGCCTCTGGGCCTGGATGGTTCTCGTCACCGGCGGAGTCCAGGGAATACGGTCTCAAGGGTTCGAATATCTGAACGGTGTCCGTGGTGCGATCGTGATGAGCAACCACGAGAGCTTGTTCGACCCCGTCGTCATGATGGTGCTGTCGAAAGCTCCGATACGGTTTTTTGCCCGGCAGGACCTCTTCTACCTTCCACTGTTCGGCTGGGCGATGTGGTCGAATGGGCATCTGGCGGTGCGTCGCGGAAGCCGGCATGACACACGCCGCAGTCTGGGAAAAGCCGCGCAGGCTATCGCCGGCAAGAATCGCGTGCTGATCTATCCTGAGGGCACCCGGTCCGACAGCTCCGAGTTGCTGCCTTTCAAGAAAGGCGGTTTCCTGCTTGCGGTTCGATCAGGAGCGCCGATCATTCCCGTCGGAATCGCCGACACGCGCAAGGTTTGTCCGAAAGGCTGGCACCTGACCGGACGCAGTCCTGTGTCTGCGGTAGTGGGGCGCCCGATCGACACCACGGGCTATACGAGCGGGACAAGCGATGTTCTGATGGAAGTTGTTCGCCGGCGGATCCTGGAACTCCGGTCCGAGGCCGTACAACTGAACGCGAGAGAGGAGGGCTGATGCGAGTTGGGGTCATTGTGGTGTGGCGACCGAAGAACTACCCCACCTGGACGGGCAGAGATTCAGAGCTTGGCCGGCTGGTGCCGCCCGCGCTGGCCAGCGACAAAACCGCCGCGCCATATACCGCGATCCACCTGGCGTCGTTGCTCCCGCGGCACTGGACGATCACGATAGCCCATGAAATGGTCCGTGATGTGGATCTGGACATGGACGTTCATGCCGTTTTTCTCTCGACGATGGATTGGTGCGCGGACCATGCCAGATATCTGGCGCGAGAATTCGGCAGACGCGGCGTCAAGGTGATCGTGGGCGGGCTTTTCCCGACGCTCAACCCGGCCTACTTTGCCGATGTTGCCGACTCCGTCGTTGTGGGAGAGGCGGAGCCGGTGATCGGGCGGATCATTGCCGACCTCGAACGATCCCGTCTGGACCCCATTTACAAGGCAGACGGCCCCGCGGATCTGGATCAACTGCCGGTTCCCCGTTACGATCTGGTGGAAACAGACTTCCAGGTCCCGATGAGCTACGAGGCCACGCGCGGGTGTCCCTTCACCTGTTCGTTCTGCGTTCTGTCGGCCATCCGGCACCCCTTTCGGCACAGGCCAGTCGCAAACGTCATCCGAGACATCCAGGCCGTTCCTTCGGGCTGGAACTGGCTGCAGCGCAAGTATCTGATGCTCTGGGACAACAACCTCGGCGCCGACCGGGAATACTTCCGGGATCTCTGTCAGGCGCTCACGCCCTTGAAGCGAATCTGGGCTACGGAAACCTCCATCGACACCGTGACGCCCGAGTCGGCACGGATGATGGGAAAGGCCGGTTGCCGCTTCGTGTACATCGGGCTGGAGAGCTTATCGCTCGACAGCCTGCGGGCATCGAACAAACTGCATAACCAGGTCGCGCAGTATAAGCAGAGAATCCGTTATCTGCATGACAACGGCGTTCTGATCATGAGTATCTTCCTTGTCGGCCTCGACGGGGACACACCGCGGTACCTGGAGGATCTTCCGAGCCTCGTCCACGACATCGGAGTCGACGTCCCGGTCTTCTCTCTGGCGGCGCCGATCGAAGGCACTCCCTTCCACGCGGGCCTCCGCGATTCCGGCCGCCTTCTCCAGGGAAACATTCTGGGTGATCTGGATGGGATGCACCTCGTGTACGAGCCGACGGGCATGTCTGCCGACGAACTGGAGTTCGCGCTCTTTCGATGCATGAAGTGTGCCTACAGCCCCAGTAGAATAGCGGGGCGGATCTTGAGGAGGATGGGCAAGAGTCCCTGGACACCGCTGGCCAACGCAACCGCCAACCTTTCGTTCATCTCTTATCAGCGTACGCTCGCCCGGGTGGGCCTGGAACGAGTGCAGGCGAGAGGAAAGTGGCCCGGGGCTCGAACGACTCTGGCCGAATCGAATGGCGACCGATCGAAAGGAACGGGGTCGGACGTTCGTTTGCCGGCCTCCCGCGCCGCGACTGGGAACTGATCGAAAAGGAGTCGGAATGACGTCTGGTGAGCAGCTGAAACCTGGCACAGGCGAATCCATGGGCCCGGTCGCCCTGTCCCTGTCCGGCGGCGGTGGCCGTGCCGGCGCTTTCCATCTGGGAACCCTCTCCACACTAGATCGTCTTGACTTGTTGAAAGACGTTTTGGGTTTGTCCACCCGGTCTGGCCCACTTTTGATCGTCTGATTTGGGCCACCCCCTCCTGTTAATAATTCCGAGTAGTGATAATTACCGTCGGGCCTGTGTTGTAGATGTGGGAAAGCCGAGCGCCCTTGGCGAGGCTTTTCCAAGCGCTGTGGGAATCCTGGTTTTTAGGATTTCCACAGCGCGTCATCTTCCACAGGCCTCCGTTTCTTTCTTTTTGGTTCTTTTTCTTTCTTTCGGGAAAAAACTCCGTTTCCAGGATCGCCCAGGATCGACGACCGCGCGGCGATCCGACCCTCAGGACGTGGTTTGTTTCGCGGGTTTCTCCTTTCCAGGCGGATGCCGTGGTTTCTGTCGTTTCTCCAACGTGCGCCGAAACCGGAAGGATTCGGTTCCGGTCTCGATGATGTGAGCGCGATCGGTTATCCGGTCCAGCAACGCCTTGCACAGCCGAACATTGGGAAACACCTGGGTCCATTCCGAGAACGGCAGATTCGTTGTCAAGATCACCGTCGCCCGCTCGGCTCGATCCGAGATGACTTGAAAGAGGAGTTCGGCGCCGAGGTCTGCCATCGGGACATAGCCGACTTCGTCGATGGCAATCAACTCGTATCGGAACCATCGGGCCAGAACCCGGCGGAACTGGTCGTTGTGTTGGGCCTCGACCAACTCGTTGATCAAGCCGGCGGCCGTCGTAAAGCGAACCCGCTTCTTCTGCCGACAAGCGGCCACGCACAGTCCTGTGGCCAGGTGCGTCTTGCCCGTTCCACACTTCCCGATCAGGACGACAGGTTCGGCGTGTTCTAAATAGCCACCGTCTGCGAGTCCACGGATCCGGTTGGCTGGAACCTTCGACCGCGAGAAGTCAAAGTCCTCGAGTGTCTTCATTCGAGGGAAACGTGCGGCTTGAATCCGCCGGGCCACGGTGTTCCGTTCGCGTTCTTCAACTTCCATCGCCAGCAAGGCTTCCAGATACCGTGTGTAGGTGTGCTCTTCCCGCTGGGCCTGCTCGGCCATGGCCGCAAACTGCGTTCCGATCGTGGGCGTCCGGAGAGCTTTACAGTACTGCTGAATCGCCGCCTGTTCGACCCCGCCGGCTGTGGCGGACACTAGACCACCTCCGCAGTGAGCAGTGCATCGTAAGTATTCACCTCCGGCAGGGGCCGCTCATAAGCGCGTAGTGCGGCCACTTCCAGTCGCGGCGCCGCCGGCCGGTCGAATCGGGCCTCGGTCATCAGGTAGCGCGCCGCGGCGGCATCGGAGCATCCCAGGCGCAGGGCTTGTTGGAATGCGGAATCCAGCTCGCTATAGCCATGTTCCCGGCCCAGTAGGAGCAACTCCACCATTGCGCGGGTCCCATTCTGTTTTCCGTTGCGATCGATCAACGTCTGCCAGAACTCGTCATAGCTTTTCGGCCATCGGCCCTGTTGCCGCCATTGCTCCAGAGGCTTGCTCCCGGCCAGCGCGCCCGGCTTCCGCTCCAACACCTCCAGATAATGTTCCAGATTGAAGAAGTGCTGGCCGTTTCCATATCCTCGCTCATGCCGCGCCACGCATCCGCCATCGTGCCAGACCTCCACGTAGGCCGGAAAAACGCTCGCCCGCACCACAGTCCCGGCCTTGACGGGGGCGGAGTAGAAGTTGTTACGCACCCGTACACATCCCTTACCATCGACTCGTGGAAAGCTGTCCTCGGCCAGAGGGAACCCTTCGGTCGATAACGCGAGCAGATGGGGCTGTTCGATCTGCATCCCTTCACCCACCGTCTGGACCCGATCGCCGATCTTGCGCCGTTCATCGGCACGGCAACCGGCCAGCAGCTGCGCATTCAGATCCGCCAGGTCCTTCGCCTTCGGCACCGGTACCAGGTGATTGCGCCGGAAGTATCCGGCTTCGCCTTCCACACCGCCTTTCTCGTGGCCCTCGCCGGGTGTGCAGAACTCGGCTTGAAACTTCCAATGCGACCGAAACGCGATGAACCGTTCGGTCTCTACACGCCGGTATCCCCGCAGAATCTTCTTCACCGCGCTGGTCAGGTTGTCATAACGCAGCACCCCGAAGACCCCCGCAAAATAGCGGAAACCCAACTCATGAGCCTCCAGGAATGCCTGTTGTGTCGCCCGAGGATAAGCTCGATGGAATGCGCCACCACTGCCCATGCTCCGCATACAGAAAACCTGGAGCTTCTGCCGTTCGCCATCCAACTCCGCGACGGCTTCGTACCAGTCGATCTGTGCTTCCTGACCCCAGGCGTAGCTTTGCGGCACGAACGTCTCCTGTCGGATGAAACCCATCTCCCGCTTCCGCCGCCCGACATACCGGCGAACCGTCGATTCCCCAATCGGATGTTTCGGAAATTCCATCCGGATCCGTTCGTAGATCCGGTGACTGGTGTGCCGCTGCTTCCGCGGGGCCTGCCTGTCCGCCTCCAACACCCCGTTGATAAATTCCATAACCGGCTCCAGCCTCGGCCTCTTCCGCTCCGGGCTCTTCCTCGCCGGCGGCACGGCGTTTCCCAGCGCTTGACGCACCATCCGCCGATGCACCCCCAGCCGCCGGGCCACACCCTGGATCGTTCCCACACCAAACTCGTGCTCTCGCCGAATCTCTTCAAATAATTCCACCTTCGATCTCCTTGACACCGGGTCCCTCCATTCCGACTCTTTGTTCGGAACACCTCTCCGGTTCAGTCGTCAGGGGTGGGCCAAATCAAACGATCAAAAGTGGGCCAATTTAGAGTAGCGAAATCAACGTTTCGATCCTTTCCAGTGTTTCGGGCGGAACTTTCACTGCCGCGAGGTACGCCCTGACGCTGAAGAGAGCGCCCGAGGACGAAGATCGGCATGCGACCTTCAAGATGTTTTTCGACAGTTTTTACGATTTTCTGCTCAACGCCGACCTCGTGCCAAGAGCGTTGGATTGGTTGACCGGCCCTCCACCGGCGACGCCTTCGCCCCGCCGAACCATCGTCAAGGCTCTGGCTGATGTCTATAACGAGACTTTCATGGATGGCGCTCTGTTCGCCGAGATCCTCGGCGGTCGGGAGATCCACCTGAAGAACATCATTTTCAATTCTACCGAATGCAAGGATGGCAGGGCGTTTCGATTCCAGACGATTGACGGATTCCACAGGATCGGTAATCCGATGGTCTGGATCGACAGCCAACATGCCGGCGCCATGCGCCTGGCCGACGTCGTTGCCGCGTCCTCGGACATACCCGTGGGATTGGAACCCCTATTGTTTCCTCAAGATTTCGTGTGGCCGAAGGAACAGCCGGATCTGTGGCTCGACGTGCAGAGTCATCTGAAGGACAGTTTCGGAATTGAGACATTGCCTCTGATGGACGGTGGAGTGATCGACAACGAGGGCATTGAGGGCGTGATGATGGCGGCTTGCGCGGGTGACGAGAAGATGCCGACCGACGATCCGGAGAAGATGCAGAATTGGGTCGAAGCCTTTATTCCCTCTGAAGACGCACTCGGGCTCTACATCATCTCGGATGTGCCGGAGTTGGAACAAGACATCTATCGCCCGAACTTGAAGGCCTCGATGAAAACCCACGGCGTCGGCGGCTGGTTCACTGTAGGTCACATGATTGTGCTGGCGTGGGTTCTTCTTCTGACTGCCGCCGGTACGATCGTGCAACTCGTTGCCAGTGCGATCATCTACTGGCCTCCGTACGGAGAGACGGATTGGACCGTCGGGTCCTTCTTGTCCCAGTGCGTTCCTCTGGTGCTGGCGGGAGCTTTGATCGGCATCCTCCTCTGGCTTCGAGCCTGCGTGAACAACATTCTGCGTGCGGTTTCGCCCGAGGCTCCCCACATGTGGAAACACCTTCGGCTGCTCACATTGTACGACCTCCGCTATATGCTCGAGTCCCGGCTGACCTCGACCTGGTCGCTGACGAGCACCATCTTCCTGAATCGAATACGTCGGCTCATGTACCACATCATCTATGCGGCGAGAAAACCCAAAGGGGCAGGAGAGCGTGATACCCCGCTCCAGGATCCTTCGACCCACCCGGGAGCTACGGACGATCTCCGTTCCAGACTCATTCCCTGCAAGATATATGATCTGGCCCACGAGAAACAAAATGTGCCGGAATGGTTGCAGCCTTCGGGCCAGATGATCGAGATTGCAGCTCGAGCATCCAAGACGCCGACAACGCTGTGGTTGACGAAAGAACAGCTTAATGTCCTCGTCGCCTGCGGACAGATCACGATGCTATACAAACTCCTGGACTACTTGAGGAAGAATCCCGCAAAGAAGTCTCAACTCGGCGACTCGCTTTTTGCCCGGGGACAGAAGGATTGGGAAACGCTCAAGAGGGATGGTCTGGCGTTTCTGCCGACGACCGGTGGATCAGCTGTCGATGGTCCGACAGAGAAGTTGCAGGTACGGAAAGCCAGAGCCTGAGGCCTGGGGACCAAGCATCATGTCGAACAACTAGCTTCGGCGAACCCACAGGAGGGTTGCACTGATGACTGATCACATGACCCAAAGCCAGATACCTGGAACTGACGAGCAACCGTTGGGCAGTATTTCCTTGTCCCTCTCCGGCGGCGGCGGTCGGGCGGCCGGATTCCACCTGGGTACCCTCGGGTATCTGGATCGCGTCAAGTTGCTGAAGGACGTTTCGGTCCTTTCGTCGGTGTCCGGAGGCAGCCACGTCGCGGCCAAGTACGCGCTCACCCTGAAGACCGCGCCCGCCGACGAACCGCTCCACGACACATTTCGTCGATTCTACAAAGAGTTCTTCGACTACCTCATGCATGCGGATCTGGTACGCCGTGTCTTCAAGAAACTGGGCGAACAGCCCGAGCGGCACTCCACGCGGAAATCCGGGCGCCAGAATGCGGTGCTGGCTCTGGCGGACATCTACGACGAAACGGAAAACTTCCTGAACGGCGCGCGATTCGATGTCTTGTGGGGAGACAGGGAAATCCACCTGAAGGAAATCATCCTCAATACGACGGAGTTCAAGACGGGACTGGCTTTCCGCTTTCATAAGGGCGAGTTCCCTCGCAGGAGCGGCAACCGCTTTATCCCGCTTCCGGAGAGCTGGGCCCGGAAGGCGCGCCTGGCCGATATCGTCGCCGCATCCTCCTGCATTCCCATCGGACTCGATCCCATCTCTTTCCCGCAAGATTTCCGCTGGCCGGAGAATGAACCGAAGCTCTGCGGTGAGATCGAAGGGTACATCGCATACCACTGCGGCAGCGACACGAAGGGGAACAAAGTGAAAGCCGTGTCGCTGATGGACGGCGGCGTGTACGACAACCAGGGCACGGACTCGGTGGCGATCGCGCTCACGAAGGAATCCGACATCCCGGATCTCGAAAAGGCCCAGACGATCGCCGCCCGATTCGTCTCCAAGTACGACGAAATACCGATAACGCAGTCGCTCGGGCCCCTCATCATATCGGACACTCCGATCCTGAACGACAACATCTATCCGGCGCCGGACCCGGACGAGGAAGCCCGTGGCAGTAGTCGATTGACGCTCGGTCATATCACATGATGGCGCTGACCTTTGTCGTTCTGGGCGCGTCAATGGTTGCCCTGAACCTTGACGACTGGGTCATGGACATGGGGGCGATTGGAAGCCACCTGATCGATGCGATGGGACGTGAATCGCCGTTCTGGTCGGTGCTCGACCTTGTTGAGAACTCTCTGACACACATGATGCCGATCATCGTCGGTCTATATATGCTCGCTGTGGTTTGGGCAATTCGATCCAAGGTCATCGCATTCCTGTTGCAGTTGCCGGAATCCGACGCGGTTCAAAGAGCGAAACTTGACGAAATGCGTGAGCAGGGAGGTCTCGGCCGGGTGGCCCGACACCGCGTCGCGCGCCGGAGATGGAAGGACCTGCGGAATTTGAGGGTGAGCACACTGATCGAAATGATGAGCGTCCGCCTGTCCTCCACCTGGGCGTTGACCGGCACCATATTCTTGAACCGAATCCGGTCACTGGGATACACGATGCTGGAACGTCGTGAGGACGCCAGGAACCTGGTCATCAAGAACGAGATCTATGGCATTGTGGTGCAGGAGAACAAGGCTTCCAAACATGCGCCGTCGGCCCAGATGCTGGCGGTGGCCCAGCGGGCCTCCACCATGGAAACACAGCTCTGGTACGACGATGACGACCAGTTGAAAGATTTGGTCTCTTGCGGGCAGTTCACCATCTGCTACAACCTCCTCGAGTACATCGATCAGCTGCGCGTAGCCGGGGGCCAGGAGGATCTGAAGGCAGCCCTCTATTCAAAGTTGGAGTCCGACTGGAAAACTCTGAAACAGGATCCCTTCGCGTTAATCGATGAATTGGAACGCGAAGACAACGGGCGGGAGGCGCCAGGATCAAGCCCAGACCCGCGGGCGCGATCCGCTTCCGCTTGATCGACGCTCGTACATCGACCGGGTATGGAGCATGAAACTCGATGTCGACCAGGGAGGGTTAAACCGATGAACGATCAGAACATTGGTAAAATGGAAGAAACCGACGAGCAGCGTTTGGGCAGTATTGCCCTGTCCCTGTCCGGCGGCGGAGGTCGGGCCGCCGGATTCCACCTGGGAATGCTCGCCTACCTGGATCGCGTCAACCTGCTCGAGGACGTTTCGATTCTTTCGTCGGTATCCGGTGGCAGCCACGTCGCGGCCAAATACGCGCTCACGCTGAAGAGGGCTCCCGCAGACGAACCGCTCAACGATACGTTTCGCCGATTCTATAGAGAATTCTTCGGGTACCTCATGGGCGCGAACCTGGTGGGCGGGGTCTTCAAGAAACTCGGTGCCCGGCCGGAGCGACGCTCGTCCCGCAAATCCGGGCGCCGGAATGCGGTGCTGGCGCTGGCGGACATCTACGACGAAAGGGAAGACTTCATGGACGGCGCGCGATTCGATGTCTTCTGGGGAGACAGGGAAATCCACCTGAAGGAAATCATCCTCAACACGACGGAGTTCAAAACGGGACTGGCCTTCCGGTTTCACAAGAGCGCGATCCGCCGCAGGAGCGGCAACCGATTTGTCCCGCTTCCGGAGAGCTGGGCGCGCAAGGCGCGACTGGCCGATATCGTCGCCACGTCTTCCTGTATTCCCATCGGACTCGAGCCGATCTTCTTCCCGCAAGACTTTCGATGGCCCGAGGAAGAACCGAAGCTGTGCGATGAGATCGAGGCGTACATCGCCTACCACTGCGGCAGTGACACTCAGGGCAACAAGATAAAAGCCGTGTCCCTGATGGACGGAGGAGTCTACGACAACCAGGGCACGGATTCCGTGGCGATCGCTCTCACGCCGGACTCGCACACGGATCTGGAACGGGCGGATATGGTCGCCGCACGATTCGTCCGCAAGTACGACGAAATACCGATCGAGGACTCGCTCGGACTTCTCATCATATCGGACACTCCGATCCTGAACGACAACATCTATCCGGCCCCGTCCGAGGACGACCCGGCCCGAGCCGGCGCGCCCGGTCGACTGACGCTCGGCCATCTGAACCTGATAACGACTGCCTTTGTAGTTCTGGCTCTGCTGATGATTGTTCGGAACGCCCGGTTATTCGGGCCGGATCTCGTGACGTTCGTGTCGGACCTGGCCCTGATTATGGAACCCAGTGAGACTGTGGCGGAAGCCCTTCGGACCATCCTCCTGGACATCGACAGGCTCACGTGGAATTTCGTCGGGGCAGGTATGCCCATCCTCGTCGGCTTGTATTTGATCATTGTGGTTGGGCGAGTTCGAGGCACGGTGATCGCATTCGCCCTGCAGTTGCCAGAATCCGACCCGGTCGAAAAAGCGAAGCTTGCCGAGAAGCGCGAGCAGGGAAGTCTCGGCTGGTGGGAGCGCACCCGGGTCGTGTGGCGGAGATGGAAGGACCTTCGGAATTTGAGGGTAGCCGACCTGATGGAAATGATGAGCACCCGCCTGTCCTCCACCTGGGCGCTGACCGGAACCATATTTCTGAACCGAATCCGGTCCCTGGGGTACTCGCTGCTGGAAAATCGTGACGATCTCAAGGGTCGGGTCATCAAGAACGAGATTTTTGACATCGTGGAACAGGAGAACAAGGCTTCCGTGCATGCGCCGTCGGCCCAGATGCTGGCGGTGGCCCAGCGGGCCTCCACCATGGAAACCCAGCTCTGGTACGACGATGAAGACCAGTTGAAGGACCTCGTCGCCACCGGGCAGTTCACCATCTGCTATAACCTGCTCGAGCACATTGACCGGCTGCGCGCGGCCAGGGGGGACGAAGATCTTAATACGGCCCTCTACACGAAGGCGAGCGAAGACTGGGAGATCCAGCCATTTCGGAAGTCAGGGAGGACGGAGTGTCTGGAAGGGGCTCTGGAAGGGAAAAGGTCGAGGAGGGAGAGGAATTTGAAGTGAGGGGTATTTTCGAGAGACAGGTATCCGTAGCGGGTCCAGCCCGGTGATTGGGGTCAGGCAGGCGCGTGGAGACCAGGGAAACGAGTCAGTTCAGCTGGAGTCGGCTGGGGTTGGGGCAGACAGAGCGAGGCGAAGCAAACGAAGAAGCTCGATGGAGGTATGCGGGCGATGGCGCCCGCGATGCAAATGACGCAATCGATACAGACGTTCGATCGTGAGAGCCAGGCTTATGAGGAGCCAGTGGAGAAGCAAGCTGTTGGCGTGGTGATGGGGGATATGGGCCATCCCATAACGGTTCTTGGCATCGTTGAAACCTTGGTTTTCGACTTCCCAACGACTCTTGGCCATGCGAAATAAAGTGGGCGCTCCCACTTGGTTCATCGAGAAATTGGTCAGCCAGTAGGCTTCGACCACCGATCCATCGGGTTTCTCTTGCCGGTAGCGGATCACGCGCACGGTCGGCCAGTTCAATCGGCCCCAGGGATCGAAGTCGTCTGCATCCCAGATTTCCACCCGATCGGCTCCATCCTTGAAAACCCGGGACGGCGGCTGACAAGCAAACCGGCTTTTGGCGGCGTTGAACAAGCTCGGAAGATTGGCTTTGAGACGGACGATGGTCTTCAATCCCAACTCGTCGGCCAAGTGCAGGAACGGAGCCGACGCATAGCCCCCATCGACAACAACATAATCGGCAAAACGCGGCCCCAACTGCCCCACCACCCGACGAAGCAGTCGTTGCCCCCCCGACCATTCGCTATCCCCACTACCGTAGGGTTCCACATCGACCGGTAAAGTGAACCCGGTGCCCACGATGGTGGCCATCACGACGTGGTGTAAGTAGGTGGTCACCTCCCCCTCGGCGTTGCGATGGGGTCGACACCACTGACACCCGGCCTCACCGACACGCCCCACGGTTGTCCCGTCCAGCGCCAGGCCGATGAATCGGCAATCGTCGAACGCTTTATTGCGCTTGGCCTGCTTGATGGCTGTGGTCAACGCGCCGCGCGTGAATTCCGGATTCAGCTTCTCGGTAAAATAGCCCAGCGTGTCGTCGCTAAAGCGGCGTCCGATTCCCAAGGCCCGACACGCCGAGGATCGTGCGAGCGACTCGATGGCCAGGAAGCTCGATTCCCGCAGCAGATACCCGATCACCAGAGACCAGATCAGATGCCCACTTCCGATCTGCGGTCGCACCCGCCCATCTCCGGGGTGATTCAAATACCCCTTCAGCCGCAAACACTTTCGCGCGTACCGTCGTATCCCTCGTGCCGACGGACCTTTCACCGGCGCTTCCGCTTCTCACGTTGTTGCTGGCGCTCCAGCACCAACAACTTCGCGTTCGCTGTCAGCACCTCCCGGATCGCATCCTGAAACTCCCGTCCCGCTCCGACACGCTTTTGAATCTCCTCAACCATGGCAGCTGGAACGTGTTCGACATGCTTCTTCCCGTCCATCATGAATGTCCAGGACCAGGATGGGTGCCCTTCACCCGACACACACCGGCACGTCGGCTTACCGCACCGGGTGTAACTAATCGACACCGAGCCAGGCAGCAAACCGTCGGGTATCTCATGGCGCTCGATCAGGCTGTACTTCCGCCGTCGCAGTCGCGACGCAACCGCTCCCTTTACCTGATTCAACTCAAGCCATATCTTTTTCTTCTTCATCTGACGGTATATATACCACAAGATACCGCCGACACCATATCGATTTCAACAATGCGAAAATAGAACTTCCTTAACAATGGGTTTGAATTCGACTCAAATGCCCGCTGGCCGGGCCTCATTCAACTTCGACCGAGCTGCTCTTCCGAAATGGCTGTACGGAAGATCAAAGCGCTCAATTCCACAATACACACGGGTAGAGCGGTTTCGCGAGCAGAGGCGGCATCCTTTAGTGTCCTGTCCCGGAAATACGATTACTATCTCCGATGGACGTTGCCAGACCAAACGAGGGCGTTCGATCGATCAATAAACGTGAGTGTGAGCCCGATCGGCTCGGCCCTGGCAACCAGCAACCTCCATCGGCCCTACGGGTTCGGGCCGAACGGCGCCGTCTTTGGAGTCGCTCCTCCTCACAATGAAGAGCATTGCCGCGTCGTCGCTCCGCCAAATCCAGCACCGTTCGGCTCCGAAATATAGCAACCGTATTTCCGGGACAGGACACTAGCCCCAAACCTCCTCTGCCGTTCGAGCGATTAAGCCCAGCTTATAGACCTCGTCCTCGAGGGTGAC
The DNA here is from genome assembly GCA_965247425.1 of Terriglobia bacterium. Classification (GTDB taxonomy): domain Bacteria; phylum Acidobacteriota; class Terriglobia; order 20CM-2-55-15; family 20CM-2-55-15; genus CAZOZZ01. The sequence goes on along the minus strand of OZ252023.1, from coordinate 4,059,763 downwards.
AAGGTTGCCCACGATTGAAGTCGAAAACCCACACTGAGGACTGAGGGCCAGACGCTCTCCAGGTATGTATCGACTCGCCTCCTCGATCCGCGCGATCAATTCCTCTTTCGTTTCGCGGCGTGACCGCTTCGTGGTCACCAATCCCAGTACGGCGATTTTGTCGTCGGGCACTTCGGTCAACGCTTCGAACGAGCCCGAACGCTCGTCGTCGTACTCGAGGAGTAGCCGTTGGGCATGAATGCCCTGGAATATGGATTTCGCGATTCCCCCATAATCTCCTTCGGCGAGCCACCGGCTGCCCTGGTTGCCGCGTCAAAGATGAAAACCGAAGGTCACCTCTGGGAAACCGCTCATCACGGCGTTGTCCATCTCTAGCCATTGATCAAGAGACAGGCCCTGCTTCTGGTAGAAGAGCCGGGTCTCGGGATCGAACAGCAACGGATAGTGCGGGGCATCGAGTTGGATGTACGTGGCGCCTAATCGAACCAGTTCGGCCACTTCGCCTCGCAGTATGTTCACGACGTCCGCCAGAAAGCTGTCGAGCGTGGTATAGGAGGCAACGGAACGATCCCCGGACCAGAAGTTGACAAACAACCCGGGGCTGGGGAGGGTGATCTTGGGAACCCGACTGGTACGGGAACGGAGGTAAGTGAACTCCTCGGCCGACAGGTGTCGCTTACGTGTCAGCTTACCGACGACGCCCAGGGTCCCAGGACGCTCTTTCTTCCACTCTCCCACATCTTTGTCACCACGCCACTCTCCCCAGAGGAAGGCATCGATGTCATGTTCGCCGAAACCATCCACTGCCTCTGTCATCTGGCTCTGGAAGGACAGGCGACGCATCTCGCCGTCGGTTACGATGCCGAGCCCCGCGCCTTCCTGGAGCGCGATCGCATCATTGACTGCTTCGTCTTCTCTCGCCTTGAACTCGGATGGGGAAATGTGTCCCCGGGCCCGGGCCTTCCGAGCCGCGAGGAGTTCCGGGGGACGCAGCAGACTGCCTATGACGTCGGTGTGTTCAGTGATCGCAATGTTGTCAGACACTTTGGAATCAGGTTCTCAACCCGTCCGAAACTTGAGTATGGCCTCGATTTCCATCGTACCGCTATACCGGGAGAAATCGGGAGTTCGCTGATCAATACCCAGCGCAGCCATACGGTCCGCAAGCTCGTTACCTTCAATACCAACATGAGCCTTCACATGCGAAATGACGATTTCTTCTTTGATGGACTTGTACAACCGATGCGCTTGCTGGATAATCTCCAGGTTTTTTATATCCCCTTCAATTTTCCGCTTCCATCCCTTTTTCTCCCAGCTGAAGGCCCAGTTTGTGACGCAGTTGATCGCATATTTGGAGTCACCTAGAATCCGAACTTCTTTGCCCCTATTGATGTCTTCTTTCGCAATGTGAAGAGCTTGGTGCAAGGCGTTGAGTTCCGCGGAATTATTTGTTCCGTGAGGAGTATATAGACCGTACCAGAGCTCAGCCAATCGACCCTCACGATAAACAACGACACCAGAGCCTGCTTTTCCCGGATTTGGATCGCAGGCACCATCACAGTAAATTTCGGAGTCAAAGGTCTTCGTTCGGGCGGCCGTCCGTGTCGTGTTCGATCTGTTCGAAGAGGCCTTGGCCTTGTTCCTTGCACTCTTCTTGGCAGGGACTCCTGGACCCGCGGCATAAGCAGTTGCTGCTTCCTCTTCTGTCTTGAATGATTTGAATCTGGCTCGGGGAAATTCGCGCACCAGCTTTTCTACGTGCGGCCAACTAGTGAATACGCCTGTTTCACGACCGACCCAGACGACATAGAATTTGCTTGGCATGACTCCTTAACGCGAGCCGACCACGGCGGCGAGAAACAGTTCAAACGGTTGGATCTTCAGCTTGCCTCGCCACGGAGTGCTCTCTCGGACCGTGGGGTAGGTTAGCAACAGATTGGTGTCGCCGACATATTCGTGCAGTGAATCCACAAATGCTTCGCAACGACGAGCCCAAATCGAGTCGGAGGATTGATCAAGTTGGTGGGCAGCGGCTGAACAGAACTCCAAAGTCCCTTCTCTCACCCGAGGCCACTTGTTGGTCCAATCTTCAAAGAGTCGCAACAGATCTTTGTCCATTCCGTCCACGACGACATACGTTTCACAATCCTGGCTACGCGCGACTTCCCATTCTTTTTGGACCCATAAGGAACCGATGGATCGGCGTGTCACATATGCAAGGAAGAACTTGCACTCTCTGATGCCCTTTCCGGCGAGCGGCGTAATCATCCCGCCTCGTGGGATCTCTGTTTCGAATAACCAGGCGCCGTATCGTTTCTCGGAGATCAATCGCCGTAACTCGAGGGCATCACCAAAATCACGATGGTTATGCGAGACAAAGAACCAGGGAGCGTTCTCAGGAATATTCTCGCATGGTTCGTACTCGGGTTCGTCTTCGCGATCCAGTTCCGCCAGATCTTGCTTCTCTCCAATGACTTCAACGTGCCCCCACAAGATGTCGAGAGTTTTCTTGCTCGGATAGTACGAGTATCGTATGGCTCGCTTCGGCGACTGACAATGTTCGGTCAACGTGTTCTCGATACGCGCTGGCGTGTACTCACCCCCGATGCCGGTCTTGATCTTTCGCGAGAGGCCGGCAGCCGTCATCCAGGGTTTCTCGGGTGTCAATGCTCTCAGTACTTGAGAAATGTTCTGGAGAATCAGTTCATCCATATAGTTCAAAGTCTGCGTGCAGACGGTGGTTCACGATCACAGGTCGGAGCGACCGCTCCAGCCCTCATCACGACACATCAGTACTTCCTCTCCCAGTTCCAGAACCAGAAAATTCTCACAACTTGCGTCAATCCGAATGGCCGGGGCCGTTGCTGTCCTCGACCTGGTGTCCCTCAGGCATATCTCCCACTACACATCTGGATGCGGTCGCCGGCGTCCGGCCCGAAGAACAATACGACTTCTGATCCGACGCGGGCCATCGCCATAGCTCTGGTTGCATGATGGTAAACGCCATTGATGGGAGTTTGCCTGCTCCAACCTGCCTGGGCCAGGGTGCCGTAGCCGTTGCTGGTCGTTGTCTCGTCGCTCTTGTCGTAAGAGATCGGTTCGAGCGGGGTCATAATGCCACTGAGGGAAAATGTTTCTGTGAGCACCAGTGGATTGGAGACGCCAGGATGAGCCAGGTGGATCACGCCGTCGAGGGTAGCCGCGACGAGAGGCCCCTTTGCTTGATACGGCTGACGGAGCGGTTCGTCCTCATCGGGCGTCAACGGATTTGGCCCGTGCGAGAAATGAGCGACCGGAAACGTGCTCGGTGACCACGCGTCTTGGGTCGTGTTGTCATAAGGGCCGCTCCACTGGCTCTCTTTCACTGTGACGACGTTGAACGGTGCGGTATTGTAAGACACCACATTCACTTCGTGGCTGCCGACGGCCTTGTAAATGAGATAGAGCGAAGGACCTAAAGCCGCCAGCGTGATGACACCATCGGTCTGGTGGCCAACCGATGTTGATGCACTTCCCCACTTGCCATCAGCATAGATCAGGGAACAGATGTCATTGTTCGCGGCTTGCCAGACCAGCATAAGTTCGCTGTTCTGGTTGTATGCGGTCATAGCGAAGTGTCCGGCCGCCTGCCCGGTGATTTGTTCAGGAGACTGCGACCAGCCGGTCTCCAGGCTATAGGTCAAAGAGGACAGTGATGTGTCGGCCGACTGGTAGACCAGAACCAGCTTGTTGCCACAAGTCGCCAGCTGCAGTTCCCCGCCGCCTTCCCGTCCCACCGGTCGCTCGCTGAACCACGTCTCACCGTCAAAAGTCCGGAAGAGGAGATCGCCGCGTTCGGCCTCGTAAACCACGTACAAGACGCCCTGGTACGCCGCCGCAGCGATTCCCCCGTTCGTCTTCACCGGCGTATCGGCGGGAACGCCCCATCCAAACCGCTTGCCCCAAAGAAACTGAAACCAGTTGGCATCCGCGTCATTCTTTTCAAGCGAACCGAGACTGAAGTTCTTTTCTATTGTTTTGAGCAGGCTGTAATGATTGGAGCCCTCTTCTTCCACGCCTGGGTTGATCGTGTCACCGAGCAGAACCGTGTAGACCTGGTTGGGGCCGTCATAGGTGTACTTCTTGGCGGCATCGTAATCCGATTCGAAATCTGCTTCGTCGAACGTGACCACGACGAGCGTCCTGGGCGGCAAGTGAGAGTTTGGGCCGGGAAACCGCAGCGCGCCGAAGAATGATTCCAGCCAGGCCGCCAATTGATCAACCAGCCCCGGGGCCCTCTCAGGCGGCGCTTCCTGCGTACCGTCGGTATAGTGGCCATCATTCCACATGTTCGGTGTAAACCATGCGTATTCGGGAAAAGTTCCGTTGAGAAGGCCCTTCCAGAATTGACTCTCATCCACAATGCGTTTCCAACGCCGCTTGTTGTGCACGATGTTGGCGAATGATGAAAACGGGTTATGTTTGATGACGTAGGGATACGCGTCTTTGGGAACCAGGTCCGGCGTCCAGGGCGTGTTCTGCGGAATGTAGCTATCCATATACGCGTTCCACTCCAGATCGTAGGGTGACTCTTCAATCAGATCCACGATGGTCCGCTGTTCGAGGAGTTGCGGGGGTGGGTCGTCATCTGTGATGTTGCATAGTTCCCCGGCGATGGATGTGATGTAATTGGTCTGCGAGGGATGCATCACGCCAAAAGAGTTCACCATATCGATCCCTTGCGTCGCCAGGCCCCGCATATAGGGGTTTTGCATCACATAACTTCGGTATTGATTCTCAAACATGATAATCAAAATATGATTGAACACTCTCTTTCCTGAATCACTCATATCATGACCTCCTGATCAATCAAGAATTCGACGAACAGCTACCGATACACACTTCCGGCTAACGTCACGCTTCAGGCGCCGCTGCAAGCCGAAGCAACGGAGGAGCTTGGTAGGCGGCAATTTTCACGAAGACTCATCTCCAAAGAGAAATCGGAATTCGTCCTCAAATATCAAGCCACAACCCGTGTCCACGACACACGTCAGTGTTGATGCCGAATTCTTCTTCGACCGTCATGATCTCACCGCAAAAGGGACAAGGGCGCTCGCCGTGGAGGCAGTGTTGTTCGCACGCCGATGATGACCGGAGACAAGGCCGCTGTCCTTTCTTTCCCGTCACAGCCAACGCCTGACCTTGTCTCTATACCGCAAGTACTCGCTACCAAAGGTGTCTTCCAGATACTCTTCTTCCGGCAATACCACGACCCAGTGAAGCAAGCCAATCATCAGCACGGAAATGACAATCTGGAACAGACTCAGGTTCGTGAGACCCAAGCCCAGCATAAACACAAACCAGCCAAAATAGATTGGGTTCCTGGACAGCCGGTATATGCCTGTGGAGACGATTCTGGTGGTATGCATTCTGGGATCAATCGTAGTACGTGAGCAAAACATTCCCCCGTAGGCGAAAACCAGCATCAATATCCCGAGAATGAATAGTCCTTCGCCAAGCTTCCTAAGGACAGGAAACGGAGCCCCATCCAGATCTGGAGTCCAAACCTCATCTCCGGCAAATCCAATGGCCAGGCCGCCCAGGACGATCACGGCAGGATGAAGCCTTATGACCGCTAACGTCTTTTCTTTATCCGAATTCATGCTGGCCAGAGAGGTTGCTTTGCTTTCATGACGGATTGTGGCTCGCCTGCTGGGACCACTCCTGTTTCAAGTCAAGACGATACCGTGGCCCTCAGGCAGGTAGTGGAATCGAATCAAGTACACGTTGTCACCACTACCGTGTTGCGCGGTTTGGAGCAACTCCGTTACTCCGCTGAAACCCGACTAAGCGCGCCAGATCATCCGTGATGTCGCCGATACGAATTGGCACGATCGAATCCACCAGGATCCAACCGTCGTCCATCCGGTAGTGACCGCCGACCTTGACACGTGGCCGTTTCCAGATACGGACGCTACACCTGATCTTCCCGAGTCGGACTCCGTCCCGAAGACGCTTGGTGAACAACATGACAAGACTCCCCAAGTCGCAAAACCCGGTCGTAAGAAACACCCTCGCGAAGGCATCCTGCCCAAAGCTCCATCATGTACCACGCCGTACTCTTGGCGACATCCGATACGGCGATGATCGGCCACGGTCGTTTCACGGTGTGTCTCCTCGTTTCTTCCTAACGGATCGGGCTCACATGCGCGGGCCACAGCTTTCAGATCAAGAGAACATCGTGGATGACTTCAATACCTCGGGATCAACGATGAGACTACCGCGTTGTGTCGGTCGGTCCGACAAGCGGAGCACCCTATGATTCACCCGATTCGATCTGGCAGCGCTGCCCCCCAATGATTCGATGGCAGAACTCCCCAACGACTCGAGCGGCAGGGACCATTCACCTTACCTTGCGCCCCGACTGCTCCCTCCCCCCTGGTGCAGTACCATAGTTGTCACCTCGCCGGATGTGGCTCTGGTGAACGAGACCTGCGCACTGACCGCGCGAAGGAAGAACATGTCCTCGGACTCGGCGAACATCGGAAGTTTCGTCTGACCAGTGGGCTGTACGTGAAGTCGGCCATCCTCGAGTGTGATGACAATCGACATCGCGGGCGTCAGTTCGTACTCTCCGACATAGGCCTCGAGGACCTCTTCGGCGACATCGATTTCGGCCCGCTCGACCGGCGGTCTGTAACCGCGGGGCGCGGGCCGAGCGACGGAATCCCACTCGTACGCCATCTGAATCCGCCGACTGAGTTCGCCGGCCACGGCTCCGCCCTGATCTGCATTCGTCATGATGGCCAGACCGTATCCCTTGACCTTGTGAGCGAGAAGCGTGGCCCGAAATCCCCAGTTGGAGCCTCCGTGTCTGAAGTACCAGCCCTGACCGATCTTCGAGATCGTGAATCCCACCGCGAAGTCGCCGACGCCGACGGGCGACAGCATCTCCTGGACGACCATGCGGGAGAGCACCTCATTCGACTGACCGATGGCGGACCGCTGGACTTCGATGGCGAAACGCGCGAGATCGCTCGATGTGGTCCACAGCCCCGCCGCGGCCAATTCGGGATACACGTGCCACTTCGCGCCCATGGATTGCCCCTCGCGGGAGTGGGCCCGCGCGGCGTTGCGGTCGCGCTCTTCGGAGATAGGCTGTTGGTAGGAGCTGTTGTTCATACCGATCGGTCGCAGAACTCCGTCCCTCATGATCTCGGCAAATGGTCGGTCCCGAGCGTCGCTCAATGCCTGCTGCATGAGGGTGGCCCCACCACCCGAGTACTCCATGAGCGACATCGGCGGACGCTCCATGAACAAGGCGCCCACGTTCGACAGCTCGTGTCCGTCGAGAACCTGGACGACAGTCGGGATGGGGTCCGATGGATCGTAGCCGGGGAAACCAAATCCATCTCCAAGGCCAGAGGTATGGCTGGTGAGGGTCCGCGGCGTCACCGGACGGTCCCTGGTGAACTCGCCACCGTCGAGCGTCCACGACGTGAGGATGTCGTTGATGTCGTCATCCAGGGTGAAGAGCCCGTCCTGGACCGCGCGCAACACGCCCATCGCTGCCACCGGTTTGCTGATCGACGCCGCCTGGAACATGGTCTCCGTGTCCACAGGCGATCCGGTCTCGATGTCCGCGATTCCGTAACCCTTCGCCCAGTGGATCTCGAAATCGTGGATGACGGCCACGCTGACTCCGGGTACGTTGAAGCGCTCCATCAACTCCTCGATCGTCAACTCGCCCAAGCCGTTCGGGCCGGCCGCCGACTGCGCGCCTTCGATTGCGGCCATGTGCTCTCGAACGGCTCTGCTCTGTGCCGTCAACGTTGCGGGAAGGGCGATTGTCAGCATCGCCAGGGCGGTGATTGCTCGTAAGCTCATTGGTCGACTCCTTTTTACATCGACCTCACTTCGTAGATTCGAATGCTCGAAATAAACGGATTGGTTTGCGCAAGTTTCTCCGCAGCATGAAGACTCTCCGCCTCGACGACGTTGTAGCCAGTAATGGATTCCATATCCCATGGTAGGTCCCTGGCTCCGCTTTTCGATATTTCCCGGCCATTACTGAACCCACCCTGGTCGACCTGCTTGTCGGAGATCGATTCAAACCAAGCCATCCAAGCCTCCATGATTTCCGGTGTCGGCTGTTCGAATCCGAAATGCAGAAACACAAATTTTTTCACTTCTCTCTCCTTCAAAGGTTGGGCGTTTGTGACTCGCAGTCGAGCCGCTTCATCGAAAAGTCGACCGTCCTGACCTCACCGTTTGCTTCACCCTCTATCTTCGCCTCGAGATTCCCACCAGCTGATTTCGCTACTCTAAATTGGCCCACTTTTGATCGTTTGATTTGGCCCACCCCTGACGACTGAACCGGAGAGGCTGTTCCGAACAAAGAGTCGGAATGGAGGGACCCGGTGTCAAGGAGATCGAAGGTGGAATTATTTGAAGAGATTCGGCGAGAGCACGAGTTTGGTGTGGGAACGATCCAGGGTGTGGCCCGGCGGCTGGGGGTGCATCGGCGGATGGTGCGTCAAGCGCTGGGAAACGCCGTGCCGCCGGCGAGGAAGAGCCCGGAGCGGAAGAGGCCGAGGCTGGAGCCGGTTATGGAATTTATCAACGGGGTGTTGGAGGCGGACAGGCAGGCCCCGCGGAAGCAGCGGCACACCAGTCACCGGATCTACGAACGGATCCGGATGGAATTTCCGAAACATCCGATTGGGGAATCGACGGTTCGCCGGTATGTCGGGCGGCGGAAGCGGGAGATGGGTTTCATCCGACAGGAGACGTTCGTGCCGCAAAGCTACGCCTGGGGTCAGGAAGCACAGATCGACTGGTACGAAGCCGTCGCGGAGTTGGATGGCGAACGGCAGAAGCTCCAGGTTTTCTGTATGCGGAGCATGGGCAGTGGTGGCGCATTCCATCGAGCTTATCCTCGGGCGACACAACAGGCATTCCTGGAGGCTCATGAGTTGGGTTTCCGCTATTTTGCGGGGGTCTTCGGGGTGCTGCGTTATGACAACCTGACCAGCGCGGTGAAGAAGATTCTGCGGGGATACCGGCGTGTAGAGACCGAACGGTTCATCGCGTTTCGGTCGCATTGGAAGTTTCAAGCCGAGTTCTGCACACCCGGCGAGGGCCACGAGAAAGGCGGTGTGGAAGGCGAAGCCGGATACTTCCGGCGCAATCACCTGGTACCGGTGCCGAAGGCGAAGGACCTGGCGGATCTGAATGCGCAGCTGCTGGCCGGTTGCCGGGCCGATGAACGGCGCAAGATCGGCGATCGGGTCCAGACGGTGGGTGAAGGGATGCAGATCGAACAGCCCCATCTGCTCGCGTTATCGACCGAAGGGTTCCCTCTGGCCGAGGACAGCTTTCCACGAGTCGATGGTAAGGGATGTGTACGGGTGCGTAACAACTTCTACTCCGCCCCCGTCAAGACCGGGACTGTGGTGCGGGCGAGCGTTTTTCCGGCCTACGTGGAGGTCTGGCACGATGGCGGATGCGTGGCGCGGCATGAGCGAGGATATGGAAACGGCCAGCACTTCTTCAATCTGGAACATTATCTGGAGGTGTTGGAGCGGAAGCCGGGCGCGCTGGCCGGGAGCAAGCCTCTGGAGCAATGGCGGCAACAGGGCCGATGGCCGAAAAGCTATGACGAGTTCTGGCAGACGTTGATCGATCGCAACGGAAAACAGAATGGGACCCGCGCAATGGTGGAGTTGCTCCTACTGGGCCGGGAACATGGCTATAGCGAGCTGGATTCCGCATTCCAACAAGCCCTGCGCCTGGGATGCTCCGATGCCGCCGCGGCGCGCTACCTGATGACCGAGGCCCGATTCGACCGGCCGGCGGCGCCGCGACTGGAAGTGGCCGCACTACGCGCTTATGAGCGGCCCCTGCCGGAGGTGAATACTTACGATGCACTGCTCACTGCGGAGGTGGTCTAGCCCGCATAAATCACCGAAAGGACCAGAAAAGGCCGCCCTGTTTGGCATAAATCGTTTGTCGAGAACGGTTCAGAAACCAAACGGAGGCGGCCCTTATGAGTACAGAGTGTAAACAAACCACGTTCGAATTTCACGGACTTCTTCAACGAAAAATGAAGGCGCGTTTCGACGGCGGCAAGATCACGTCTGACGCTGGAGTTCTGCTGCTGCGTGAAGTCGAAAAGCGGACCGGTTTGATCGATGGATTGGCGGGGTGTTTTAGCGATCATCGCGACCAACGGTTGATCGAACACACCGTGAAGGAGCTGTTGGGACAGCGGGTCTACGGGCTGTGCCTGGGATATGAAGACCTGAACGATCACGATCAGTTACGGACCGACCCGATGCTTGCGTTGGCGGTGGACAAAGCGGATCCGCTGGGAACGAATCGACGACAGGCCGGCGACTGGGGAAAGGCGTTGGCGGGCAAGAGCACGCTAAACCGATTGGAGTTGACCGGCGCCGAAGTCGGCGACCAGGAGCGGTACAAGAAGATCGCTATGGATGGGGACAAGATCGATCGTTGGATGGTCGATGCGTTTGTGGCAGCCCATGACAACACGGCGCCCGAAGAGATCGTTCTGGATCTGGACGCGACCGATGATCCGATCCATGGTCAACAGGAAGGCCGGTTCTTTCACGGCTACTACCGCAACTACTGCTATCTGCCCTTGTACATCTTCTGTGGAGAGCATCTGTTGTGCGCTCGGCTGCGCCCGTCCAATATCGATGGGGCGGCAGGATCAGTCGATGAATTGGAACGTATCGTCGGCCAGATCCGTCAGAGCTGGCCGGACGTGTCGATCATCATTCGGGCCGATTCCGGATTCTGCCGGGATGCATTACTGGACTGGTGTGAAACCCACCAGGTCGATTATGTGATGGGGTTGGCCAAGAACGACCGCCTCAAGCGAGAGATCGCTGACCAGATGATTCAGGCTGAAGCGGAGTTTCAGACCACTGGGAAATCGGCACGAGTGTTTAAGGATTTCCTGTACCGGACTCGAAAGAGCTGGAGCCGCACTCGTCGCGTTGTTGGCAAAGCCGAGTTCCTGGCCAAGGGCGCCAATCCCCGATTCGTGGTGACCTCACTGCCACCGGAACGACTCGGAGCCCAAGCGCTCTACGAAGATTTCTATTGCGCACGCGGCGACATGGAGAACCGGATCAAAGAACAGCAACTGGATCTATTTGCCGACCGCACCAGTGCGGGAACCATGCGCGCCAATCAGCTCCGACTGTATCTGTCCTCAGCCGCCTACATGCTTATGCAGGCGTTGCGTCGTCTCGGTCTCAAAGATACCGCGATGGCCCATGCCCAATGCGGAACCATCCGTCTGAAGCTTCTTAAGATCGGTGCGCGTATCCGCCTCACGGTCCGCAACGTCTGGATCTCGATGTCGGAGGCCTATCCCTATGCCGACGTCTTTGCTCTCATAGTGAGAAACCTGCAATCAATTCCGCTTCGTTGCTGACGACACCGAACCTTCAGATCCGAAAAACAGCGCCTCTCATCTGCCTCCCGGCGAGGCCTGCCTGCACTCGCCCATTCATGCCGATCTCCCGCCAAATGTCGCCGTGTCACAGGCTCAAAATCCGCCAATGTCCACGGCTCGCTCACTCTCAGCTCCAAGTCTCGCCGCAAATCGCTTCTCGTATCCGAACACCGATCGATTCTCCGATTGGTGATCCATCCGGGCTAGTGTCCGCCACAGCCGGCGGGGTCGAACAGGCGGCGATTCAGCAGTACTGTAAAGCTCTCCGGACGCCCACGATCGGAACGCAGTTTGCGGCCATGGCCGAGCAGGCCCAGCGGGAAGAGCACACCTACACACGGTATCTGGAAGCCTTGCTGGCGATGGAAGTTGAAGAACGCGAACGGAACACCGTGGCCCGGCGGATTCAAGCCGCACGTTTCCCTCGAATGAAGACACTCGAGGACTTTGACTTCTCGCGGTCGAAGGTTCCAGCCAACCGGATCCGTGGACTCGCAGACGGTGGCTATTTAGAACACGCCGAACCTGTCGTCCTGATCGGGGAGTGTGGAACGGGCAAGACGCACCTGGCCACAGGACTGTGCGTGGCCGCTTGTCGGCAGAAGAAGCGGGTTCGCTTTACGACGGCCGCCGGCTTGATCAACGAGTTGGTCGAGGCCCACCACAACGACCAGTTCCGCCGGGTTCTGGCCCGATGGTTCCGATACGAGTTGATTGCCATCGACGAAGTCGGCTATGTCCCGATGGCAGACCTCGGCGCCGAACTCCTCTTTCAAGTCATCTCGGATCGAGCCGAGCGGGCGACGGTGATCTTGACAACGAATCTGCCGTTCTCGGAATGGACCCAGGTGTTTCCCAATGTTCGGCTGTGCAAGGCGTTGCTGGACCGGATAACCGATCGCGCTCACATCATCGAGACCGGAACCGAATCCTTCCGGTTTCGGCGCACGTTGGAGAAACGACAGAAACCACGGCATCCGCCTGGAAAGGAGAAACCCGCGAAACAAACCACGTCCTGAGGGTCGGATCGCCGCGCGGTCGTCGATCCTGGGCGATCCTGGAAACGGAGTTTTTTCCCGAAAGAAAGAAAAAGAACCAAAAAGAAAGAAACGGAGGCCTGTGGAAGATGACGCGCTGTGGAAATCCTAAAAACCAGGATTCCCACAGCGCTTGGAAAAGCCTCGCCAAGGGCGCTCGGCTTTCCCACATCTACAACACAGGCCCGACGGTAATTATCACTACTCGGAATTATTAACAGGAGGGGGTGGGCCAAATCAGACGATCAAAAGTGGGCCAGACCGGGTGGACAAACCCACCAGCCTTCAGGCTATAAATGATGCGCTGGGGAAAGTCGTGACCGGGGTTCTCAAAGACGACCACGGATTCAGACAGCCGCACCATGATAAAAATTGCCTCGGTCTGTCCCGATGGCTTGGCAATATACTGAATCTCGCCATCCTCGGTCTCGCGAATCTGTAGAAACTCGTACGCCACTGTCTTAGAGTTCTGGACCGTACGGCTAACACCGAACAGAGTTTTGCCAGCAGGAACAGTCCATTGTTCGCCCGAGCCGAGCTCGCGCCCGACACTCGCCCAACACCCGGCCAGCCATGCGAGATCCTCGACAGAAGCTGGCTCCTGTCCTGACGCTACCGAGGGAAGGCCTATGAGCAGAGAGGCCACGAGTGGGATAAGGATTTTCATTTGGTACCTCCAATGCTTGGATCGTCGTCTAGATCTTTCCAAGAACCTCCCTCATTACCAGTGTCTATACGATGAATATACGCATCAGAGCAGGAAGGTCAAAGTACTGGATGGGTTCGTTAACGGCTGTGGCTCACCTGCAGCGGCCAAACTTGTTCGACTCAAGAAAACAACGTGGCCGGCGGCAGGTAGAGCCACGTGTTAGGCGCTAGCGCCCCGCCTCAACGGACTCTCCCAGGAACCGTGTCTTGAGTTCCGTTTCGACGACCTGATCATTGAGGGCTTCGACGCGGTAGGCAACTGCGCCTACCCTTGAACTCACTGCTTCCACCAGCTCAGTTCCTTGAAAGTGGAGTGCAGCGCCATCATCGGCCGCGTACCCCCATTGGAGGCCTTCCCGAATCAATCGATGAAATGTGGGTCGGCGCTCTGCCTCGCCGTCGTAGTGGGGACATGCCGTGGCGTCAATGAGCCCCAATCCGTCGGTCAGGCTGTCGAGGCTTCCATAAGAGTCTGTGACCCCGCCCCGGAACCAGCAAATCATGCCGGCACTCACACCGCACAGGATCGCTCCACGTGACCATGCGTGTCGGAACAACTCGTCCAAACCGTGAGCACGCCACATCGCAAGCAGGTTCGCGGTGTTTCCGCCTCCGACATAGATGATGTCCTGGGCGTTGACAAAGTCGGCAAGATCCGAAGTGCGGGACGGTTGCCTGGGGAAGAAAGGTGGGTCAAAGAGGGTCAGATCGGTTGGGATGGCGCGCCCGCTAAATGCTCGATAGAACTTTGCGATGTACGGGACCGAATCGGCACTCGCGGTCGGAACGAAACATATCTTGGCTGGTTGACGCTCCGAGAGTGATAGAACGAAGGAATCGAGCAGCGGGTTATCTGGCTCCATGGAGAAGCCGCCACCGCCCATTGCGACGACATGGCCCGGATGTGTTGTGGCGGCCGTCACTCTGTTGCTTCCTCCGGCCAGGCTGTATCAGGGCTGGCCGGCAGGGGTTGGTCGGGACCAAGATTAGCCGGATCCACGCTGGCCTCCATGAAGTTCTCAGGCGGCACCGGCGATCCTGCCAGGCGGCGCAGCAACGCGAGCTGTCCCGCATGACTCATTGCGTCAGCGAATGGGCCCTGCAGGAGTCGTTCTTCGGTTGTGTTCCGCAGTTCCGTTCCATTCGTAAGGTGCCGTGCCAAATCCTCGAGCATCTTGTGGAACCGCGTGATTTCCGCTGCGAGGTTCGGCAACGGCTCCGTTTGGTAATGTCCACCCTCAAAGTGAGTGCGCGCAGAACCCAGAACGCGGGTCATGTGCCGAACAAGGTCGACCGGGGTTCGTACTTGCTCGCCAGCCTGGAACGTCCAGAAGGACTCGGGTGCATCGCGCAGTGCTTTCTGCGTGCGATAGGCGAGTACGGCTAGAAAATGCCGGAGCATTGCACGTTTATCGTTCATAACGATTGGTCTTCCATCTGTCTAACATCCGACATGGGTGCAGGTCATGGTGAGGCGGAGCCACCATTTCAGCTTCCGTTCATATCAAAGGTCGCGTCGGGGGCCCATTGAACCACTCTCGTCTCGATGCCGTTGTCAGGCTGTTTGCTCGATAAAGCAAAGTATGTATCCATCGAAGTCTTCCGCATGGAAGTCCTTGCACTTCCATGGACGCTCCTCAAGCGGCTTTGTGACGTTTGCGCCGCGTGACGCGACTTCTTCGAATAGGGCCTCGATACCAGAAACGGCGACGTATGCATCGAGATGCTCATTCTGTTGCCGGTGCATTCTGTCACTGGCCGTCTTCGGTGCGCACTTTAGGTGAATCGGCATTCCGTTACGGCTGACCGCCGCGTAGAACGACTCGTATACGAAATCCACGTCGAAGCCGAGGTGTCTCGATAGTATGCAACTGAGCGCCCCAGATCATCGACCAGGAACTGAGGCGCAATCGACGTAACCTGTGCTTGGTTGGGTACGGACGTCGCCATCATGATACCTCCCTTCAGTTTTCCTGCGATCAGCTGTCTAACGTTTGAGAATCACCCGCCGCATTGTCGGGTGCATTCTCTGGTTAGACGCAAAGTAGCCCCCTCAAATTAGAGATTGTCTTACATCGAGTCGTCGTCTCCCGGTCGAAGTTTTCGAATTCACTTCGTGGATCACCTGCGGCGGCCACACCATTCAAATCAGGAGAATACCGAGTCCGCCGTCTGCTGCCACGTTTGAGGCGGCTTTCATGGAACCTACCAAATCCCCTGCTCGATTCCACCATGCAGATAGATGGCAATCCTTCCTTGTCCCGGTATCTCCAGAGGCTCAAGAGCGACTGTGGCACCCAGTTCCACTGCCCTCCGAACGGAAGTCTCAACATCGGTTACTCGGAGGTAAGTTCGAACGACTGGCTTCTCTTGATCGTGCATCGGGGCTCGAACGCCGCAGAGCGAACCGCCGGGTAGTGTGGTCACGAACGCGTTCCCTAATTCGGGCATCGCCTGAAAGGACCAGCCATACGCCTCTCTGTAGAGTCGACACGTAGCTTCAACGTCCGGTGTTACGATTTCGAGATAGTGAATCCCGTGCTCAGGAACTGTCATTTGTCTGATTTCTCCTTTTGATGCCATCCGAAGTGTTCAAGCACAAGTACAATACATGCAGGGACGAGCACAGAAGCGATGCCGCCGCTCGCTCGCTACTTGCTCGCTGTCAAATAAGCCACCGCCGATCGATCCCTTCCTGCTTGATCTTCGACCAATGGCCGCATGTGTGCCGTAAACATGGCCGTTTCGTCGTCGCTCAAGACCTGGGTCATGGCTTCTGCGAGCGTCGGAATCTTCGGATTAGGGGCCCTTCCTATGAATGAGTTCCAGGTCACGTTCGAGTCTTCCATTTGATTCCGTGGCTTGATGTCAACCTCTAAGTCGAGATGCAGCTCGCGGAACCCAGAACGCTCTACGTGACCGATCAAGTCTCGTTCATCGAAATTCAGCATCGGATCGGCATCGATGGGCTGAAGGCGCTCATACACGACTTTCAACTTGGCAGCGATCTCGA
Source organism: Terriglobia bacterium (assembly GCA_965247425.1). Lineage (GTDB taxonomy): Bacteria > Acidobacteriota > Terriglobia > 20CM-2-55-15 > 20CM-2-55-15 > CAZOZZ01. The sequence goes on along the minus strand of OZ252023.1, from coordinate 4,043,538 downwards.
TGACGGGCGTCGCGTCGAGTCCCCAAAACATATGCGCCGGCTCCGGCAAGCCGAACCGGTTGATGGGCTCGAAGACGGAGAGTCGCCCATCGGGCTTGAGAACTCGATAGAACTCACAGATGGCTTGTTGCTTGTTCGCAACGTAGATCAGCACGGAACGTGTCGTTACCGCGTCGACACTGGCATCCCGGATAGCCGACAGGTCCTCTGCCGACGCACACAGGAACTCACATCGATCCGTCACCTTCATCTCCCGCGCCAGCGCCGACGCATGGTCGAGGAGGTCCTGCGAGATATCAGTGAATAAGATCCTGCTCGTTGGGTTTCTCTGGAGCGCACCGAAGGCGACGAGGCCATCCCCACAACCGACGTCGAGTAGAGTGCCGCCGTCTTTCAGTCTGGCGTTCGAAAGGACCCTGTCGCGTACTGGATACAGATACTCCAGTGTGGCCTTCAAACGCGCAGGGTCGCCGCCATCCCGGCGATGCAGCAGCCACTGCGCCCAAATATCCCTGGTTGGCTGAACCATAAAGTTCGATCAGGTCCCCGATTGTGTGGAGTGGGCTGACGGATAGTGACTAAGCTACAGCGGCTGCTCCCTCCCTCACTCGACAATAACCGCGGCCGCTGTCAGCTCCAATCGGTTGTTAACTCGCCTTCAATTCGAAACAAGCTTCAATTCAGTTGCCGCCGCTCCTAGTACTTTATCGAAAGTCCACACCGTGCAATTCGCGAGAAGTGCCGAAGCAAGCAAATGCACGTCGATCCATCCCAGACCGCAACCCGCAAGCTTTCGCTCGGCGATGAAGTGCAAGACTTCTTCATGTTCAGCAATCTTTACAGACGGTAAGGCCCTTAGTAGCCTCAAAAGCTCATCCCGATTGCGAAGCGTGCCGCAGGCTAATTCTCCTATCACGAACCGATGGCAACAGACGCCTCCTTTATCGAGCAGTGTGGCCAGTCGGTTGTTACCCTTCCTCAGGTGGTCAATCCACACTGATGTATCGACCAGCGTGGTCATGCTGCGGGTGGCCGTCGCCGGGGAATCGGGCGGAGTTTCTTCTCAGTGCCGGCCAATGCTGCCAGACGACGTGCGCTCTCCAGCGCAATCAACGCCTCCAACCCTTGACGAACCAGGGCCGTCTTTTCGGTTGTACCGGTCAGCTTCGCCGCCTTCTCAAGCAAATTGTCATCGATGTTTAGTGTCGTCCTCATATGCATCATGCTGTATCATCCATGCATATAAAGTCAACGGGAGTGCTTGTCGAGCTAACGGCTCGGCGATCAGCTACGCCGAGGCGAGCGGTTTATCCGTCTTGCAATTGCTTCAGCCCGTCCAATCTTCGGTCGGACTCTCGAAGCAGATCGAATAGCCATCAGGCTCCGGTACGAACAGCTGTTTCATCCCGTAGTACTCAGCACTTGGAGGCTCGAGTTGCAAGCCACGGTCTGACAACTCCGCGTACATCATGTCGGCATCATCACAGACAAAGTAGAAGCTGACGCCTCGGCCACGTCCCTCTGGGGGACCATCCTCTTCTTCTGATTGCTGGAGCATGACGGATGCGCCGCCACGCTCCAAGCGGCACCAGAACACTTTTCCGTCAGATTCTGCATTGCCGACCACCGCGAATCCAAGTCGATCACGGTAGAACTCAACGGACCGATCAATGTATTGCACAATCAGGAGCGGCCAAACGTGCCGGACGGGTGTGCTGCGTTCAGCAAGAGTCATAAGGGTTTCCTTTTCGTCGGGCTAACGGATCACGGTTCGGCTGCAGCGGCTGCAACATTTCCACAACTGAAAGAACAACGCAGCCGCGGTCAGCTTCAATCGGCGTTAGGCTCTCAGTCTGGATGTCCCAAGTTTTTCAATTCCTCCTCGATCCGTTCAGCCAAGAATAGCTTCAGGAGACTTTGATACGGGATGTCTCGCTTGTTTGCCAGAAGTTTCAATTCGGCGATCATGTGTTTTACCCTGGCGGCCAGGAACCGACTGGACGGTCGTCGGTCCGCTGGGCGTCTTCGTCGACCCAGTAGTAGGGTCCGAACGGGCGATCTTCCGGCCAGATCTCGTCCAGCGTGTCGTCCTCGTAGAGGACTCCACCCTTCATCACGTATCGGATGTCCATCGTGTTGCGGATGTTCTCGATCGGGTTCTGGTTGAGTACGATCAGGTCGGCAAGCTTGCCAACCTCCAGGGTGCCCAGGTCCCGGTCCGCGCCGAGGAACGAAGCGCTGCCAAGCGTCGCGGTCCGCAGCGCGCCCATCGGGCCCAACGCGGACGAGGCCATCCAGATTTCCCAGTGGATACTGGTGCCGTGGTGCTCGCCGTGCCCACCCAGAGCCCCGCGACCGCCGGCGGCAAGTATGTCGGCGAGCCCCTGTGCGATCAGTGGGAAGCTGTAGTCGGTGTCGGGCCGCAGCATGCGGCGGCGCAGGAACGTGGTCATCCGCCACGGCATCCACCGACGCTGCTTCTCCTGTTTCCAGACGTCGGACTCGGCGTACCAGTACTCGACGTTGGCCGCCGTGGGGCTGTCGAAGATGAAGGGGTTCGAATAGACGATACCAGCCCGGGCGAAAAACTTCGCGACGTCGGAATAGATGGGGATGACGCTCAAGGGGTGCTCCCATCCCGAGTAGCCGTCCATCGCGTGGCCCAGATTGTATTCAAGGTCGTAGCCCTCGGCTGTCAGCATGATCCCTTTCTCACGGGCAACGTCGGCAATCCATTGCCGGCGGTCTCGTCGGGGATGGGAGTGCTGCTTGAGCGAAACGGCGCCCCAGGACTGGAGCCGGTCGATCTGGTCGGCCGTCGCCTCCCGGCTGGTCAGTTCCCCGAACGGGAGCGGGTCACCGGTGCTGAAGGTGCGGGGACCGATCATACGCCCGGTCTCGATCAACTCGGCTGTGGGAAAGATGTTCTGTGCCCACATTGAATTGTCCAGGCTGGTCGTCACGCCGTAGGCGAGGTAGATACCGACCTCGTAGTCCCGCAGGGGACGGTAGCCGCGGTGCTCGCGGTGGTGATGCGAGTGCATGTCGACAAACCCGGGGATGATCGTGCTTCCGGAGGCATCGATCACACGGTCGGCGCTGCTGGTGTCGCAATCGCCGACACAGGCGATGCGTGGCCCGGTCAGGACGATGGTCCCGTTCTCGATAACCTCGTCGTTGTCCGCACCGGCAAAGGTCACGATACGGGCATTGGTGAGGGCCACCGTGCCGGAAACATCACGGCGCGGAACGACGAGGCCGACGTCGAACGTTTCGGTCTGCTCGGCGGCCAGATCGTGACGGAAATACCGGTTTCCACTGCCGAACTCCAGGGAGTTCGCCCCACGCCATCGAACAAACAGACCACCGGTACGGCTGAGCTGACGGACGGGCAGGCCACTGCTTCGCCGGTCGAGCCTGAGAGGCGCGTCACCCCCTCCGGATCGCGGCAGGGGGGCGACAAACACGTCATTGGCTTCCTGGAAGGCGATCCAGCGTCCGTCGGGCGAGACCGCAACCTCGTCGGCGGACGGAAGGATCAGATGGACCCGGCGATCCTCGCCATCCGGCTGCACCGAAACGACCGCGGTGCCACCGTCAACGATCTCCGGAAAGAAGATTCGACCTTCCGGTCCCCAGGAAGGCGCAAGGATCGCCCGGCGCTGAACCCTCTCCGGACCGCTTCCCGTCGGCAGCGCAACGCGAATGACCCGGGTCGCGTCGCCACCATCCGCAGGAACACGGACGACATCCCACCACGGGTTGTGGGTAAGCGTGCGTCCTCTGAACGTTGCGCCCGAACCCCGGGTGACGGTCAGTTCTCCTCCGTCGTCGCTCCAGGCAGGATGCACGTACTCCCCCGGTTCGGTAGTCAGGCGGACAGGAATACCGCCACCGGCCGACACCTTCCAGAGGTGCCCGCCCCCGGTGTCGTCCAGCGTTGTGAACGCGACCCACTGTCCGTCGGGTGACCAGGCCGGTGCGAACTCCTGTGCGGGTTCGAACGACTCCGGAGTCAGGCGACGGGGCGTGCCGTCGGGTAGATCGGAAAGCCAGACGCGACCCACGGCCTGGAAAGCCAGCGTCTCACCGTCGGGCGACCCGGTGTGCCAGCGCAGAAACTTCGATTCGAATGGACCGTCGGCGATGCGGAACGGTTGGGAGACTTGTTCCGAAATAGTCCGCTGGACCCTTGCCTGGAACGGGAGAGGCGTGACACCCCCGGAGGCGACATCGAGACGACCGATGCCCCCACCGCCACTGATGAGAATCGAGCGCCCGTCCGGGAACCACGAATAGCCGGGCAGAACGCGCATGTTCTTGTCACCACTCTCGATGGCGATATTGATCGGGTCCAGGGCGATCCGTTCCACTCCGGTCTCGAGATCGAGCAACCACAACGCGGTGCGCGGCCCGAAGCGTTGGCCCTTGAACGAAACGGTGCCGTCCGGAATCTGCCGCCCGAACGCAAGCCAGCGTCCGTCGGGAGAGATCTCGGGTGCGAACGCGCCGCCGCTGGACCGACGACCGGACGCGGTACTGTGCGAAGTGCCGCTGGTTATATCGATGATCTGACCGGTTCGAATGTCCAGGCGGCGAAGCTGGTAGTCCCCGCTCAGCGCATCACGGTCCCGGCCGCCCTCGATGGCGTGGTAGTACACGTGACCGCCGTCGGGCGCAACCGACGGCCAGTGCGCGGCGCCGTCCTCCACGAGTCGAACGCCTCGACCACCGTCCCTGTGGTGCATCCAGAGCCCGAGGCCGTCTTCGCCATTACCGCCGCGCGCGATGCCGTCCCGCCGGACAACGATGTATTCCCCATCCGGCGTCCAGGCCGGCGTCACCGCCCGGGAGTTCAGGTCGTGGAATACGGCCCGCGCTCCGGAGCCGTCGGCGTTCATGACCCACAGGTTGTCCTGGCCACCCCGGTCCGATATGAAGGCCACCAACTGTCCGTCCGGCGAGATCCGGGGGTGGTAGTTCAAAGCGATGCCACTGTCCTGGGTGAGTACGCGGGCGGTCCCTCCCTCCGCGTCCAGGCGATAAATGTGGCCGAGCAGATCGTAGACGATCCAGGATCCATCGGGAGAATTGTCCACCGACATCCATGTTCCTTCGGTCGCTGTGAAGTCGATTTCCCGGGTTTCGCCGCGGGGAACAGAAACGTCCCAGCCGGCGGACTCCTGGGCGGAGATAATGCCGTCATGAACGAACGAAACGGAGGAGACGAGGATCGCGGTAACGACCGCGCGGTGAAAGATTCTACGCATGGTGAAGGACTCCTTCCCGAAAAAAAGCGAATATCGACTGAGCGCCCATGGAAATAGGCGCGCCGATTCAGTCGCCGTCCCTGGGGACGGACTTGGACATGGCGGAAAGCCCCGTTCCAATGGCGATTCCCATTCCGATCCCAATCGGAAGCCATTGTGCTTGTGATTCCCTTTCTGACATGAATCCTCTTCAACCGGTCCCAGGATGCGGATCAGGGTGCCGGTCTCGATCTGGTGTCGACACGCACAAGTCTCAGAATGTGCGAATCGCTGGCAGGGACAACCGAGTAGACAACAACCGACTCTCTTGACGGGCAACACATCGCGTCTTGCCGACCGTACCTGAGAAACGTCGCCGTGATCTGTCCGGACTCGGATACATTCGCTTCGACAAGGTAACCGTCAGATCTTGCATCCATCATTCTGGGTGACAGGGTACCGATCAGACGGTCGTTGAAAAAGACGAACGCCTGGGCCTGGAAAGGTCGGCACTGTCCGCCAAACCTGCCAAACACCTGGACTATCTCAATCCCGTCCCGAGAACTGCGGTTGACTTCACGGACCGTTTCGAACTTCCAGCCGGCTTCTCCCAGAAGGCGCTCCGCGGCGGTTCGGGGCGCACGAGTGGTCGGATCGCATTGTGGGTCCGGGTCTCCCCCGCCCCACCGAAGCAGCGCCGGAACCGACGAATTCCACTCGATTGGTGCGTCGAGCCAGGAACCGTCCAGCGACTCATAAGTTGGCACCTGCCCAGCCAGCACTCCGACTGTCAATATGAATGCGATCCAGTTCGACATGATTCATCCGTGCTGGGTCCAAAACTGTAATTGCCCTGATGCTGCAGCGATTGTGCCACCACACCACGGGCTCACAAAACGAAAACAGGGTCGGGCGCCTGTATCTGTGACTTTCCAGACGTTTGCAGGGTCCGGGGAAATAGTCCTCAGAACAGGTCCTTCTTTGGGTTAGGATCGACGCCGACACACATCACGCATGCTGTCAGGAGGAAAGACATGGGCCGGTATTCGATTTCCGAATTCGTATCCAGCACGTCGCAGAAGGACCGGGGCGAGGGACTCTTCGAACTGGAATCCGAAAGGATCCTCGAGGTGAATCTGGACGGCCGGGTCTGGACCAGGATGGGCTCGATGGTGGCCTACCACGGCGACATCAAGTTCTCGCGGGAAGGTGTCCTCGAGCACGGCCTCGGCCGGATGCTGAAGAAGAGCTTCACGGGGGAGGGTGTGCGGCTGACCAAGGCCGATGGCAACGGAACGCTCTACCTGGCAGACAAGGGCAAGAAGGTGTCGATCATCGATCTCGAGGGGCAATCCCTGTTCGTCAACGGCAACGACCTTCTGGCCTTCGAGGACGGCATCGAGTGGGACATCAAGATGCTGCGTAAGGTTACGGCGATGCTGGCCGGTGGCCTGTTCAACGTGAAACTGGAGGGCCGGGGCATGGTCGCCATCACCACTCATTACGACCCACTGACACTCTCGGTCTCGGCCGATCGTCCCGTGACGACCGACCCCCATGCGACCGTGGCCTGGTCCGGTTCCCTCTCCCCGGAGTTCAAGAAGGACATCTCGCTCAGGACCTTCGTCGGCCGCGGCAGCGGAGAGTCGATCCAGATGTTGTTCCGCGGGGAGGGCTTCGTCGTCGTGCAACCGTACGAGGAAACTCCTGTTCAGCCGGGTCCGCATTAGGGCGGAGCCATCCCTTCGTTGACAATGATGCGCGCATTCGTGATCGCCGAGCCGGGAGGCGCTGAAAAATTGGAACTCCGGGAGGTGCCCAGACCTACCCCTCGGGACGGGTGGGTCTTGATTCGCAACCGGGCATTCGGGCTGAACAGATCCGAATGGTTCACACGACGGGGGGATTCGCCGTCGGTTCAGTTTCCCCGCGTGCTCGGCATCGAGTGCGTGGGTGAAGTGGTCGCCGCTCCGGGCTCGGGCCTGCCCTCCGGTCTTCGGGTCGCGGCAATGATGGGCGGAATGGGTCGAGACTTCGACGGCTCCTACGCGGAGTATGTCCTCGTGCCCGAGCAACATGTGTTCGCGTTGAAGACAGGGCTGGACTGGAAGATCCTCGGGGCCCTGCCCGAGATGCTCCAGACCGTCCACGGCTCGCTCTACCTGGGTCTGGAGATAGAACGGGCGAGTAACGTTCTGGTGCGAGGCGGCACGTCGTCGGTGGGATTCGCCTCAATATCGCTGGCAAGTGTGGCGGGTCTCGAAGTCACAGCGACCACGCGAAGCGCCGCCAAAGCCGACGAACTCCGAACCGCCGGTGCAACGCATGTCCTCGTGGACGATGGGTCTATAGCGAACGAGGCCCGGGCTATCTACCCTGAAGGGTTCGATCGCGTTCTCGAACTGATCGGAGCCACAACACTCCTGGATTCGTTAGAGGCCACCCGGCGCGGTGGCATCGTCTGCATGACGGGCATTCTTGGAGGCAAGTGGGCTCTCTCCGAGTTCCTCCCCATGGCAGACATACCAACCGGCGTGAAACTGACTTCATACGCCGGCGAATCGTCCGATATCACATCCGACCAGCTTCAGGAATACGTCGCACGCGTAGAGTCGGGTGATCTCAAGCTCAGGCTCGGCCCAAGCTTCCCTTTCGAACAGCTCCGCAAAGCGCACACCCTGATGGACGAGAACAGGGCCAACGGCAAGATCGTGATCGAGGTCGTCTGACCGTGAGCTCGGATGAGGCTACTCCGGGACCCGCTCGAAGCCCCCGGCATTGATGTGGGCGAACATTCGGGTGACACCGTCGGGGCCGGTGGCAAATACATACTTGTTCGAATCCCTGAACCCGGACTCCAGCGGCAACGTCCCGTCGAGCGTGAAGGTGTGCGGTCCCGACGGGCGGTAGACACCCAGGCCGCCGATCACCAGGCCACCATCGCCGCTATCCTCGACCGTGCGGCCGCCGGGGCCGCCCCGGCCCGGTGCGGTTGCCACAGCGGTCGGGATGTTCCGGTACACGCCAGTGTATTGTCCGAGTTCGACGTCCTGGTCCGGATGTAAGGGCAGTGTGCCGAGGAAATGCTCGAGGACCAGGGCGCGCACGCCGCTGTGAGACACCGCTCGCTCCACCGGTCCGGTAGTCGGCGGCAACGTCGTGTCCGCTTCGGCCAGCAACGCGTCACTCGGCTCCCCCCCGCCCCCCATGGTCACGAACACGCCGATCTTCTTGTCGAGCATCATGAATTCCATCGACCGGAAACGGATGCTCCCATAGTGCTCGAGGACCCGCTCACCGTTGTAGTCATAGGTGAAGAAGTTCATCCCGAAGCCGCTCATGTCGGGGTGATTTCCCCGATTGCGCCTGTGCATCAACTGGAACGTTTCCGGGGACAGGATCGCCGGACCGTTGCCGCCGCCTTCCTGGATGTGGGCAATCAGCCATTTCGCCATGTCCCCCGCGGTCGAATTGACGTCGCCGGCATAGGAGATATAGGGCGAGATCGCCGGGTACGGTAGCGCCACCGGCGGACCGTCGGGCGCGAACGCGTACTGCGTCACCATGTCCGGCCCGGGGTCGGGTTCGTTGGTGAGCGTGGTATGCGTCATGCCAAGCGGCTCATAGATATTCTCGCGGAACACGTCCTCGAGAATCTGACCCGTGACGTCCTCCACCAGAAATCCCAGCGTCGCGCTGCAGGGATTGCAATAAATCGAAATCGTCCCGGGCTCGCGCACAACATCCGGAGTGTTGGCGGCGACAAAATCGGCAGGCAAAGGCGGTACGGGCCTTTCGTCGTCCGTTTCAGGAATGAAGACGGGCGCACCGCCGAGGCCGCCCTGGTGAGTCAGCAGATCCCAGACGGTGATCTCCTTACCGTTAGGACTCTCCATTTGGATACGTTCGAGATACTTGTTGGCCGGATCGTCAAGAGAGTCGATCTGGCCACGCTCGAGAAGTTGCGCGACGGCGGTGGACAGAAATGTCTTGCTCAGCGAACCGATGCGGAATTGCGAGGTGTCCGGATCCACTGGCGTTCTGGCGACCCAGTCCGCGTATCCATACCCCTTGTTCAGGATCACTTCCCCACCCTGGGTGACGGCAATCGCGAGGCCTGAAACGCGATGCTCCGCGAGGATCCTCCCAAATGTCTCGTCCGCCCATTCCTCGACCTCGGCCGGGTTCAGCGGGTCCTCGGGGGCCATCGATCCGACGGGGGCGGATGTCCCATCGGCGCCGTCTCGCGTACCGGAACTACACGCCGTCGGTACGGTCGCCAATACAAGGCAGACGAAACCGAAAGCAAATACCTGTGCCCACTTCGATTCCCTTGCTGCTTGCTTCATGACCTGCTCCTTATGGCCGACGTTATGGATGTCCCAGCTGGCGGAGGTGGCTCGGCAAATCATATGGAACGAATGAGTTGCGGTCAACGAATTAGCGCCCGGGGGCTCCCACAAGCCTGTGAGTCCTATTCCGCCCGCAGCGCAGCCATCGGCGATATGCGGGATGCGCGGAAGGCCGGGATGAAACCGGCGGCAACCGCGACGAGGAGAAGGACGGTCCCCGCTCCCACAAAGGACCACGGATCGCGCGGCGACACACCGAAGAGCAGGGAAGCCAGAAGCGAAGAGAACGCCACAGCCGAGACTCCGCCGATGGCAATGCCCGAGATCGCCAGCACAACGTGTGACCGACTATGCCCGCGCGAATGCGGGCACGCGATGCACCAAGCGCCTTGCGAATTCCAATCTCGGCCGCACGTCGAGTGACGGAATAGGAAATGACACCGTAGATGCCGATCGCAGCCAGGACGATTGCCGCGGCAGCGAAGGCAACGATCAGGTTGACGATGAAACGGCGTGGAGACAGGGCGCGATCCACCACCTGCTGGAGGGGTACGAACGTCGTGGTGGGCAGATCCGGGACGAGGTCGGCGAACGCGGCGCGCAGTCCGGGCGCCACGTCCGCGAAGGGACGGTCGGTGCGGACGACGAGACTGGGCGACATGGTCCCCTGCTGAAGCACCGACAGGTAAAACTCCGGTACGGATGCCCCCTCCACGCTCAGGTGACGGACATCGGCAACCACACCCACAACCTGCAATTCCTTGCCGGAGTTCATCAATATCCCCGACAGGGGGTCCTGGCCGGGCCAGAGAATCTCGGCAAGTGATTGATTGATCAATGCAACAGGGACGCTTTGGTCATCGTCGAACTCGTTAAACTCGCGGCCGGCGATGATCGGGGTTCCCATAGTTTCCATCAAGCCGGGCCCGACCATCTTGACCAGGGCGCCGTGATACTGGTCCCGAGGCTGCTCCTTTGCCCGGACGCCCCAGGTCCGGTTGCTGTCGAGCGGGACGGCATCGGTTATCGATGCCGCCGTTATGCCGGGAACCGCCCTTGCGGTTGAGACAATTTGCCTCATATACGCGCTGAACTTCTCCATCGAGTCGATGTTCTCTCCGGCATCGACCCGCAACGTGTAAGTGCGTTCGGTCCCGAAACCCAGATCGACGTCGAGCACGTGCAGGAAGCTGCGCATCATCAGTCCGGCTCCGATCAGGAGCAAGCAGGCGAGTCCAACTTCCGAGACAACGAGTATCGATCGCACAAACCGATGATCGCGTCCTTCGCTCGAACCACGACCGCCGCCTCGTAAAGCGTCGTCCAGATTTCCACGGGCGGCCGCGATGGCCGGCGCGAGGCCGAACAGCAGGGCCGTGAGAACGGTAACCCCTAGGGCGATGCCGAGCGCGCCGGTATCGATCGTCACAGTTTTGAGCAAGGGAATGCTCAGGTTCTCGACGCGTCGGACATAGTCCACCGCGGCGTAGGCGAACGCAACCCCCAAACCGCCACCGAGAGCGGACAGCACAAGGCTCTCCGTGAGGAGTTGACGTGCCAGGCGCCCCCGACCCGCTCCGATTGCCGCCCGGAGCGCTATCTCTTTCCGACGTGTAGCGGCGCGCGCCAGCAATAGACTCGACAGGTTGACGCAGACGATCAGCAGCACCAGACCGACCCCCGTCCAGAGCGTCAAAATCGATCGTCCAGCGTCGCCGATAACCGACTCATGGAAAGGCTTGAGGATCGCGTTGTAGTTCGATCCGAACTCCGGACGGTCCTGCTGTTGACGCTCGATGACCTCTTTGGCCTCGGTCTGTGCGGCTTCGAGTGTCATACCAGGCTGGAGTCGACCGATGACGGCCATCGTGTTGCCCCATTCGCGGAGGACGTCGAAGACAGCAGGCATGTAGATTTCGATCTGGATGCCCGGTGCGAAAACGGAACCGAAATCGAACGTGGGAGGCATGACGCCGACAATCGTGGCCGGGCGGTCGTTGACGACGACCTGGCGGCCGATCACGCCGGGGTCGGATGAGTAGCGCCGCGCCCACAGGCCATGACTGAGAACGACCGCACCCGGACCACTCCCCAGGCACTCTTCATCAGTAAAGGTTCGACCGATCAGGGGCGCCACACCGAGAAAAGGAAAAAAATTCGCGGGAATCATGACACCGGACACGCGATCGGGATCGGCGTCGCCGGTGAGCTTGTAGCTGGACCGCGCAAAGAAGGCCTCGTAGGTCGTCATCTCCTCGAAGCTTCGCATCTTCGTCAGGGCTTCGTACGTCGCGACGGTCGAAGTGCGGCCTGATAGTCCCTGCGTGTCTCTGTTTATTATCCAGGTCAGACGCTCGGGTGCCCGGAACGGCAGCGGTTCCAGCAAGAGAGTGTCGATCACACTGAAGACAGCGGTATTTGCTCCGATACCGATGCCGAGAATCAGGATGGCGACGATCGTAAAGCCTGGTTGCCTTCGAAGCTGGCGGAAAGCATAACGAACGTCGAAGAAAAAACTTTCGATGGTGGGCCATTGCCATGGCTCACGGCCGGACTCTTCCAGGGACCGAAGATTTCCAAACGCACGATGGGCCGCAGCTTTGGCTTCCTCGCGGGACATGCCTTCCTGCCGAAGGGCGTCCGCCTTTTCGTCCAGGTGTTGACGCATCTCTTCGGACAGGTCACGGTAGAGCCGACGGCGAGTAAAAATCCGCGTCATCCAGTTCATTATTTCTCCTCAGCGAGAACGCGCTGAATTCCTTCCAGCATTCGTTCGAAGCTGGATACCTCACTTTCGAGACGTCTTTCACCCGCCGGCGTCAGGGTGTAGATGCGGACACGTCGGTTCGTGGCGGAGACCCCCCATTTCGCGTGGACCCAGCGTTCTTTCAGCATGCGTTGAAGGGCCGGATACAGCGAACCTTCCTCGATCTGCAGCAGTTCCCTGGAGGATCTCTTGATGCGTTGTGTGAGCGCATACCCGTGCAACGGCTCCTGCTTCAACGTGCGCAGAATCATCATCTCCAGGGCTCCGGGGAACAGGTCCCTCGTTTGTCGTCGTCTCATGGAAACAAAATACACCCTATTTTAATCAATACCTAGACTAAACTAAGGTGTCGTTGGTTACCAACCGAATGGCCAACTTAATCAAAAAATGTCTGATCACATCGAACGCCGGGGAGAGTGTGTACGGCCGCGGCCGTCGCTGGCCCAATCATGTTCACAGTCACGGGAAGAGCCTCGATACCCGAATTCATTCTCTTGTTGTCTGACGAGGAAAACCGGAGATAATCGAACCGGTCGCATTCGAACGACGTCTGAAAGGCTCAACCAAAAGGGGAAACGCATGAACGTCCACAGGACCGCACTCAAACTTCTCTTCTCGACCTTCATGGCCCTGATTGCGACGTTCCCGCTAGCCTGGGCGGGCGCTCAGGGGAGTTCTCAGTTCAACGAATCGATGCTCTCGGACACCTCCGTCCAATCGGCGTTCGACTACATTGAAGCCAATCGGGAAACCATCGTCGACGAGTGGATCAAGCTGACGGAAATACCCGCTCCTTCCACCATGGAGGAACAGAGAGCCGCCTATCTTCGCGAACAGTTGGAAGCGATTGGGGTGGACGAGATTTCATCCGATGCGAGGGGAAACCTGATCGCGACGATCAAGGGTTCCGGCGGTGGGCCAACCGTCGCCCTGGCAGCGCACATGGATACGGTTTTCAACATCGACACCCCCGTCGAGGTCCGGCGGGAGGAGGGGCGACTCTACGCCCCCGGTGTCGGCGACGACACATCGGGCTGCATCGGCCTTCTATGGGCGGCGCGTGCGCTCAAGGACGCCGGGATCCAGACGAAGGGCGATCTGATGATCGTCTTCACGGTGGAAGAGGAATTGGGACTGTTTGGCGCTCGAGCGTTCCTGGAAGATTGGAAGGATCGCCTGGACATGTTTATTGCGGTCGACGGGACGCTCGGACAGATGAGCTACGGAGCTCTGGGAATCAGTTGGTATAAGTTCATCTTCAGTTCGGACGGTTCACACACCAATCGCAGCGCCGGACAACCGAATCCCGCAAAGGCGATTGCCAGCGCGATCTCCCAGATCTACACCATTCCCCTGCAACCCGCCGGCAACGAGATGGGAACGGTCTACAACGTGGGGTTGCTGGGTGGCGGAAAGGTTTTTAACGCCATCTCCGAGGAATCCTTCTTTACCGTCGATGTTCGTTCGGCGGACCCTGAGAAGCTCAAGGACATGGAGGACAAGATCCAAGACGCGGCCGAGCATGCAGCCCAGATGGAAGGGGTGCGTTTGAGCGTGGAGAGACCGTTGATCCTCCCCGCGGCCCAGATTTCAGGTGCGCTGGATTCGTCGATCGTGCAGACAGGCGTCGCTGTCCTGGACGCGCTTGGAATGGAGGCGGAACTGACGCTTCGGGGATCCACCGATGCGAACGTGGCCATGGAAATGGGAATACCGTCGATCTCGATCGGAGCGGCGAAGGGCGAGCGGACCCATCAGGAGAGTGAAGGCATCGAGATTGAACCCATCTACGATGGGATCAAACAGATGCTGCTGCTGATGGTCAGTTTGAGCGGCCAGTAGCCGGGTCAGTGGGTCATCGAATAGACGATCCAGTTAATCCCCATGCGGAAAGCGTACCCGGAAAACTTATTGGGATAGCATTCCTGGTCGGCCCACTCCCAGGCGTCACCGATGTCGGTATTGAAATTGATCACCATCATCGGCCGGCCCACGTCATCGAAAATCGCCAGGGCGTACGGAGTGAAGCCATCTCGTTGGTGTGTGGGCCCGCCGCGGCAACCATTTCCGACGTTCGGCACCTGCAGGATCTCTTCGATGTCAAAAAACGAGTGAAAAATCTGATGCGAACGCGGGATCTCCAAGGGCTCCCTCTCCGGGAAGATCTTTTTCAACTCATAGTAGAAGTGCTGCCATTCACGCGTCCCCCAGAAATCATCGATGACAAGGAAGCCCCCGCGCAGCATGTACTCGCGCAAACGCTCCGCCTCTTGCGGGCTGAGCTCCATGCCCCTACCGACCTCCAGGGCATAGATGAACGGATAGCTGAACAACTTGGGATCCATGATGTCGATCGCAACGTCCTGGTCGAGAACCACCCGGACATTGGACATGCGGTCAATGGCAAAGATGAACTGCTTGTCGGCCTTCGGCCAGTCGACGGCCCAATTGCTCCTCCGCCCGTACCCGCGAAAACCGTACATTCCTTCGCTGTAGATCAACCGGGCGAAAACGAACTCCGAGCCGTCCGCTCCGCCGTAACCGCCCAGCTCTCGCTGGGGAAAGAGCTGGAACGCAAGCAGGGGCAACGGGAGCAGGGCTATTCCGATGAACTGAAACATTCGCTTCATTTGTATTCGCAAGCTGTCATGAGTATCTGAATGCCATTCTACCTAAAAATCCCGTACAAACAGAAGCCCCAAGGAGCCTACGCGGCCAGAAGATGAACCTGGCCCATCACCTCGTACGCGCTGGCCTTTTCCGTGGCGACCATCCCGCGATCGCGCTGGGGACGAGCGTCGTGCGACACTATCGCGAGCTGGCCTCCCGCACTTCGCGGATTGCCGGCGCTTTGCGCGGTACTCTCGGTCTCGAGCCTGGCGATCGCGTCACGCTGACGCTCAGGAACTGCCCGGAATATGTCGAGCTGATCTATGGTTGCTGGCACGCGGGACTTGTGGTCGTTCCGATTAACAAAAAGCTGCATCCGAACGAGTTCGCGTACTTGTTCGAGCACAGCGGCGCGAAAGTGGGCTTCGCGACTCCGGAACTGACCGAAGCGGCGGCCGGCACCGGCGTCCTGCAACGACTCATCGAGGTCGGCGGTGCGGAATACGAGGGTCTGCTCGGTGCGCCCGAACTCGCCGTCGAGACACGTACTCCGGACGACCCAGCCTGGCTCTTCTACACCAGCGGCACAACCGGACGCCCGAAAGGCGCGACCCTCACGCATCGCAATCTCCTCGCCATGAGCTTCTGCTATGTTGCGGACGTCGATCCCGGGAGCCCATGGGGCGCCATCCTGCACGCCGCACCGATGAGTCACGGGTCCGGGCTTTACGCCGTACCGAACGTCATGTCCGCCGCCTGCCACGTGATCCCGGAAAGCGGAGGATTCGACCCGGCCGAAATCTATGAACTGATCCGCACGTATCCCGACATCTCGTTCTTCGCGGCGCCGACCATGGTCAAGCGACTGCTCGACCATCCGGGCGATGAGGACACGCGCAATCTGAAAACCATCATGTACGGTGGCGGGCCGATGTACGTGGAGGACTCCCGCGCCGCGTTGGAGAGATTCGGTCCCAGGCTCGCGCAACTCTACGGCCAGGGCGAGAGCCCGATGACGATCACTTCTCTCGGTCGAAGCGTCCACGCTGACAGGGACCACCCGCGCTGGCTCGCCCGCCTGGCATCGGTCGGTGTTGCCCAGAGCGTGGTGGAGGTCCGCGTCGCCGACGATAAAGATCGGACGCTCCCGGTTGGCGAGATCGGAGAGGTTCTGGTTCGCGGCGACTCGGTGATGCAGTGCTACTGGAAGGATCCGGACGCGACCGCCCAAACCCTGCGGAACGGCTGGCTGCACACCGGCGATGTCGGGACTCTGGACGACGATGGGTTCCTCACACTCAAGGATCGATCGAAGGACGTCATCATCTCGGGCGGCACCAACATCTATCCGAGGGAGGTCGAGGAGGTGCTCGTCCGCCACCCGGGGATCGCCGAGGTCTCGGTCATCGGCCGGGAGGACAGGGAATGGGGCGAGGTGGTCGTGGCGTATGTCGTCCGACACGGAGACGATGCGCCCGACACCGGGGAACTCGATACGTTTTGCCTGGAGCGAATGGCGCGCTTCAAGCGTCCCAGGCATTACCGCTTCATCGCCCGGCTCCCGAAGAACGAGTACGGCAAGGTGCCGAAGACCACGCTTCGGGAGCAGGAGGCGAGCCGGCACCGAGCAGGTGCCGACTCGACGCGCCTCGAATAGCTATCGGACCGGCCCTACTCCGATCCGGTCGTCGCCGTCTCGCGCGTCCACTGTTCGCTCAAGGCCTCGCGTTCGACCGCGGTCCCGCGGAGATACACGTCGGAGATGAGCCGCGTATTGGTGATGTCGTCGAGAGGGTTGGCGTCGAGAACGATAAAGTCCGCGCTTTTTCCCGATGACACGGTGCCGGCGTCTTCCAGTTCCAGGAACTCGGCCGCGTTACGTGTCGCGGAAACGATAACCTGGGCCGGCGTCATACCCGCCGCGACCATATCTTCCATTTCAACGTGCGGCTGCCACGGCGTGCCGCCGTCCGTACCGAATGCGATCTTCATGCCTGCTTCGCTCAGCCGGGCCAGATTACGAGCCTGGATTCCATGACTCTCCTGGGCTGCAGGCCGATCCGTGGACCTTTCCTGAAGCTCTGCGACCTGCTCGGCCGGCAGCGTTCCGCTCAACCAGCTCATGTCCGTCGCCACGCCTCGACCACCCATGTTCGGTATGAGGACAACATCCGGGCGTTCCTGAACCATTGCCACAAATTCATCGTCGACGTCCATGTCCCGAACGCCGTGAGCGAACGCGTCGAGACCCGCTTCGAGGAGGCCCTTCGCGTCCTCGAGGGAAAAGATATGAGCAGCGACCCGGAGGTTGTTCGCGTGCGCCTCGTCGATGACGGCACCGTACAGCGCGGGTGTCAACTTCTCGTACTGACCGTTCCGGTCGTCCACCCAGATCTTGATCAGGTCGACCTGTCTTGCGGCGTTATCCTGGACGGCCGTCCGGGCCTCCTCTTCGCTCGTGATCCAGAACGAGGCTTCGGTGCGTCCTTCCTCGGGCATGGTGATCCCGCGGCCGGCGGTCAGCAATCGCGCGGCGTTGGGGATCGTCTCGCCCCGAATGTCGAACGCGATATCGGTATCATCGTGGCCCATGCTTATGGTCGCGCTGATGCCGTAGTAAGCCAGCCGTTGCAACATGTCGACGATAGCCTCGCGGTTCGTCCCCGCGTGCTTGTGTGCGTCGACAATAGCGGGCATGACCGTCTTGCCCGTCAGGTCCACAACCTCCGCACCGGCCGGAGCGGTGACCTGCCCCCTGGCGCCCACTTCAAGGAAGCGACCGTCCTGAATAACGATCACCGAATCCTCGATCGGTTCGCTGCCGTCCCCGACGATAAGCCGCGCCCCTTCGAACACCGTCACGCCCTCCAACGGCGGCGACTCCTCTACAGCCGGCGCGCACGCCGTCACCAGGAAGAGAGCGACCGTAGCTACACCCGCCATGAACCTCACTCGATGCCATTCCGCCATTAGACGACGCATAAAACCTCCTACCTCTTGAAACTGAAATTACAGATTGAGACTCCATATTGCGAAGAGGAGTCCACGGGGAAGAATATGACTATTGGTGATCCGCGACAATGAAAAAGACTGCTAAAAAATGAGCGGGAAACGGGGACGGGCACGCGTGGCCCTCTTTTATCTGCCATCGACTAAACGATTTACAATTCAACAGGAGGTTCGACGACCAGGCCTTGGGTGTTCGAGTTCGAAGAAACCGGGAATCTCTCAGGGTCCGCTCAAGAATAAGTTCGCAGAATTGGCGCCCAGATTTGCGTCAGATTTGGTTGCGACCGATTGAGCAGACCGCAGGAATAGCCCCGCTATTTCGAGGATCTGCGATTGAGGAGCGGCCGAAGATGGCGTGAAGATGGGATGCCAAAATGTGAAGTTATTCTTGAGCGGACCCTTAGTTCAGTTTTCTTCCAATCCGATACTTGATGGCGTCCGCCAGGAGGATGTATTTGATAAGGACGATGCGACTGCCCAGTTCCGTACTGGAGTTCACATCGGTCTCCAGCTTCGTGCTCCAGGAACCCGTCCGAGACTCCTTCACTTCGTAGATCGCCCGTGCTTCGAGGATGACGATCGCGTCGGCGCCGGATTCGGTGGCGTCCGGGAGAATAACGTCCGACAGTATCTCCCGCCGCACCTCAGGTGGCATCGGTCCCGTCTTGTCTTCGAATCCGGTTGGTGCGGCCTGGACGGCATCGCCAATGTACTGGATGGACCGAATCTTCGTGTACGGGCGATCGGGACGTCGGTCGAGCACTTCCGGCACACTGTCCGGTTGTCGGGCCAGCAGCTCCTCGATCGTCGGCCCGTCCAGTCTCGGCGCCACCGCATGACATTCGGCAACGATTGCGGGCAGACGTGTTCGGACGGCGTCCCCGCGATCGTCTGCGGAGAGGGCTTCGGCCACCATGTTCGTGTCGGCTCCAACGTCCATCAGGTCACATGCCAACTGGGAGCGGCCCGCCTCGATGGCCCACATCAGGGGGTACTCCCCATTACGGCTCCGGGCGTTGGGATCCGCTCCAGCCTTTAAGAGCATGCGAGCGGCCAAATCTTTCCCTTCCCGGACCGCCAGCATCAGGGGAGACCATCCCTCGTCGTCGCTGGCGTCCACGTATGCGCCTTCATCCAGAAAGCGCTCGATATCCTGGATCGACCCGATCCTCGCCGCTGTTCTCAGGCCGAGGCCAACGTCCACCGGTTCGTCATCGCGCGCATAGTAACCGGTACGGGCATTCGCACTGTAGGCCGCATCGGCAACTGCGATTCTCACGCGCCGAAACCCTCCGTCACGCGCGATATTGGTGGACACATAGGACAGCACGTACTGAGACCTCAACGTCTCCTGGATTTCGCGAAACGTGTCGGACAGATCTTCGCGGCGCTCCGGAAAGAAAACGGCCCCACCCGTTTCTTCGGTGAGTTGCCGCAAGACGATGTCTCCCCCTGCCTGATAGACGAGGGTCTGATCCGTGATCGAGACGACTTCGCCATAGTTCCGCGTCCTCCGACGTGTCTGAACCCGGTTCGTGCTGACCGCGTAAACCGTGACGTTGTTTTTCTGCGCCGCGTCGATCGCCTGCTTCAGTGTGAACTCGCTGGAATTATCCACGCCGTCGGTGATGATGATCAGGACTCGCCGACCGGACTGACCGACGAGATTCCGGATCACCGTCAGGTAGATGCCGTCGAACAACTCCGTGCCGCCGCCGGCCTTGACCCGGGCTACCGCGTCGGCCAGAACTTCCGGATCGTGGGTAAAATCCTGCATCAGGTTGACGTAGGAATCGAACGTGATGACGGATGCCGTGTCGGTGTCGGGTCGGAGCGTCTCGGAAAAGAAATCCAGGGCGGCCTGCTGTTCGAAACGCAGCTTGTTCAGGATGCTCCCGCTCGCGTCGATCAACAGCGAGATCCGAAGCGGCAGGTTCGTCTCGGTATGAAAGTTCTGGATCTCCTGGCCGGCATCGTCTTCAAGAACGGTGAAATCGTCACGATCCAGGTTGGTTATGAAACGACCTTTCTCATCGGTAACGGTGAAGACGACGTTCACCAGATCGACGTCGACCCGCAGGGTTTGGTTGTCCAGTGTCTGCTGGCTGTGCGGGTTGGCCCAGACGCGCGGCCCCAGAGCCAGGACGACACACAGGACGCCGACGAACAGCGCCCCCGGACCGGACTGGCCGACGGCATCCCTGGTTCCTCGATGTGCACCTGCCATGACTCTTAGATTATTTCGAAAGGAAGGAGTTAAGCAAAGTAAATTGGCGGACAGAGATCCACTGCCGCTGGTTATTTTTTCCGCTCCACTCCGAGAGCTTTCATCCGTTTGTGAAGGTTCGTCCGGCCGACTCCGAGCGAACGGGCCGCCGCGGCGACGCTCCAGTCGGAGGACACGAGAGCCTCCATGATGCGAAGCCGCTCGGCCACTTCGCGGGTTTCCTTCAAGCCGGAAGCATCACCTGCCGAGTTGGGCTGACGGACCTCCACCGGGATCGAGTCGACACCGATTCGATCGCCCGGAGCCAGAATGGCCATGCGCTCGATGATGTTGCGAAGCTCCCGAATGTTGCCGGGCCAGCGGTACCCTTCAAGAACAGCCAGCGCGTCGTCCTCCAGTGTGCGGAGATGGAAGTTGTTTCGGGAACAGAAGTCCTCGAAGAAATATTCGACCAAGGGGCGGATGTCCTCCCGACGTTCCCTCAACGGGGGGACCCGGATGGGGACGCCGCTCAGCCGGTAGAAGAGATCTTCGCGGAACTCGTCGCGCCCGATCAACTCTTCGAGGTTCCGGTTTGTGGCGGCAATGACACGAACCGTTGTCCGAACGGTCTGCTCCCCGCCGACCCGCTCGAACTCGTCCTCCTGTAGCACCCGCAACAACTTGGCCTGGGAAGAGGCCTGGAGGTCGCCGACCTCATCGAGAAAAATCGTCCCCCTGTCGGCCAGCTCGAACCGTCCCCGCCGACGGACCGTGGCTCCGGTGAAAGCGCCTTTCTCGTGTCCGAAGAGCTCGCTTTCGATCAGCTCGGTGGGAATAGCGGCACAGTTGACCTTCACGAAGGGGCCGCCCGAAAAGGGGCTTTCCCGATGAATGTGCGCCGCTATGAGCTCCTTTCCTGTCCCGGACTCACCGGTTAACAGAACCCTGGCATCGGAGCGGGCAACACGACTGGCCTGATCGACAACCTGCAGGAACAGTGGCTGCCGCCAACCATCCGCGGACCCTCACCGACGACCTCCCGGTACTGGGCGTTCTCCCGTTCGAGCCTGGCCTGATCGAGCGCGTTCTTGACCGCCAGAAGAACCCGTTCCCGCGCAAGCGGCTTTTCCAGAAAATCGAAGGCGCCCGCTCGAGTGGCCTCGACGGCGTCCGCAATCGTTCCGTGCCCCGAGATCATGATGACCGGAGCCGGATCATCCTCACTGCGCAACCAACGCAGCAGATCGATGCCGCTGCCGTCCGGGAGGCGCACGTCGACAAGATAGGCATCCTCCCGACCGGTCCCCACTCGCGCCCGGAAAGCCTCGGCGGTCTGGGCAACGCTAACAGCGTAACCCTCGCGTTCGAGGACCAGGCGCAGCGCTCGCCCGATGTTTTCTTCGTCGTCAACGATGAGGATTCGCTTTGCAGTCATGGGTCAGGATCAGGAACCTGTGGGCGCCGCCGGTAGAGATACTCGAAACCCGGCGCCGCCGAGCTGTCCGTCGATCAGTATGATATCGCCTCCGGCGAGCAAAGCGCTCTTTCGCGCTATTGAGAGACCCAGCCCCATCCCCTTTTTCTTGAAGGTGATCGTAGGTTGAAACAGGGAGGCTCGCGCTTCGGTACTCAGGCCGGGGCCGGAATCGTGGACTTCGACAAAGACCCCGTCGTTATCGCAACCCGTCGCTGTACGCACGCGTCCGGCCGGTCCAGCGGCTTCCGCCGCGTTTTCGAGCAGGTTCGTCAGGATGCCTCGCGTGTGATCGGCATCGGCCCACGCTTTCGGCCGGGCGCCGTCAAGGCTCAGTTCGTAGGTCACATCGCGGTGTCCCGACCCGAGGAACGCCACGCGCTCTTCGATGATTACATTGACGTCCAGCGTCTCGGGATTCATGGAAGGCTCACTCGAGAATTCCGAAAAAGCCCGAACGCGCCGTTCGAGCGTTTCCACTTCGTTGACGACGATGCCGGCGGCCTGCTCCATGAACTGACGATCATCTGGATTCCCTCGTGCAAGGATCTCCTCAACCGTCAGTCGGATCGGCGTCAGGGAGTTCTTCAATTCGTGCGCCATCTTGCGCGCGAGTGCCTGCCAGCTGGCGACCTGCGTGAGGTAAATGAGACGCTCCTGGCTCTGCTCGAGCCGGTCGGCCATATCGTTGAACGCCCGAATCGCCTGGCCGGTCTCATCGTAGCGGTCCGTCTCGAGTCGGACCCCGAGATCGCCACCGGCCAGTTGGCCCAAACCTCCGGTTAATTGCTGGATCGGTCTACTGATGCGGTGGGCCAGGTAGATCAGAGACAGCAGCGAAGCAACCCAGACCACCGCTACCAGCGTCACCAGCGTGAGGGTGAATCCGCGTCTGAGATCGCGGGTCAGTGCGGCTTCGACGGTTCGCCGCGCCTGGCCGTACTGCGTGGCGAGTTCTTCCATCCGAACGTCGCCCAGATTCCTCGAATGGGCATGGACAGCGCCTTCGGTCCGGACCAGGTAGTCCAGTACGCCGCCCCCGGGGCCGGAGACCTCGAATCTCGAATCCTCCTCGCTCTCCCAGAACGCAACCACCGGAGCCGGCCAGGCGGACCGTTCGGGCGCGCGGTATATTACATCCGGTAACCGACCTTCGGCTACGTCCCCTTCAAGCTCCCGACGAGCCTGCTGATAGAACTGCCGCGCTGTCTCTTCGAGCGCGAGCGACAACTCGTCCAGCTCGGCAGTCGTGGCAAAATCAAGACTACGGTCCAGCAGGGTCGTCGGGATCTATACGGTCACGATGAGGGGAACGACGGTCGCGGCGACGAACGCTACGATCAACCTGTTACGAACCCTGTTCATCGAAAGTGCCTCGCCATCGGCTAGGAGCCCGCGCGGCAGACTCCTAGCGCAGATCTCTGAGCCGCACAGGTCCCGTTTCCTGCCCTCCCAGGAGCAATTGTTCGCGGTCCGGCCGACTGAAAATATCGATAAGATTTCCCAGCGCCAGCCCGAACGGTCCCGAGTCCTTGTTCTGTTCGGCCATGCTCTCCTCGAGAAACTCTAATCTTACCCAGAACGACTGGTCGCTTGCGAGCCCCGTTATGGGCAGCGAAAAGCTTGTCCACACACCACGCCTCGGCCGCCCTGGCCGTCAGGTGGGAGACCGAGGTCGGAGTCTGGGCCAGGTGCGTGACAGCGAACTTTTCTTCCCAGAGATCGTAGCTGACAATGCATCGTTGGGTATCGATCCGGGCGGCGGCGGCATCGAGACTCTGGCGAAGGTCGAGCCTCAGCCTGAACGTTACCGCGGTTCCGTTGAGAAGGTGTTCGAGCGGCGTCTCGACGAGGAAGCGGAGCGAGGGCGCGGCCACCTTCAGGCGATCACCATCGAGACGGGCCTTGAGCGGTTCGGCCGCCAGCACCGTGCCGATCACGACCAGAACACAAACCCACACCGGTGTCGTCCGCCGCATCAATGCCACGGGGCGCCTCAAAACCCCGACCTCATACGGACACCCACCGTAAAGACTGGATTGAACCCGGACGATTGGAGTGGAACCGCGAACGTGAGAAACCAGTCGTCCTCGGGATCACTCCCGTGTAGCCCGAACCCGACCGAGTGCCTCGGTCGAACCAGTTCACCGGAGTTCCAGACCGCACCTGTGTCGTAGAACAACTGGAAAACCGAGTAGCCATACTCCAGGGAACCGGAGACGACGCGATCCCCGCCGTATGGGGTCAGGTCGAACTTGTTCCAGCCACGCAGGGTCCTGGAGTCGCCGAGAGCGAATCTCTCGAACAGGGGTGCGGTCCCCTCGATCCGCCCGGCCTGGAAACGACCCGAGAACCGGTTCCTGTCACGCTTGAAGGTGTAGATGGCGCGGCCGAAATGGCGGGAGTACACGAAATCGCTGTCAATGTTTCCGGCTCCGACCCGCGCCTCGTACCCACTCTTGAACGATTGCCGGGAGTCCTCCCCCTGCCACAGTCGTTCAAACCCGAACGAGGCAACCCCCGCGTTGGCACTCTCAAAGGCAGACATCCCCGAGGAGTCGGCCAACGCCTCGTTGTCAAGTTCGGAGATGCTGGCTCCAAAGCTGAAGTTGAGTTCGGGCGTAATCGCGACTGTGATCGAGGCCTCGAAGTTCACACGCGAGCGGTAGGTAACGGGAACACCCTCGGTATCCCGAACGGCGAGCCGTGTCGACGGCTCCCATTTCTGACGGTAGCGTGCCAGTGCTACCCGGACTCCCAGTCGATCCGTTCCGACCCGCACATTCTGGTATGCGATGCCAAATCCGGAGAAGCGTTCGATCAACTCGTCTGCGTTGTAGGCGCCATACAGGGAAACCCGATTGTCGCCGGAGTCAATCGGCGCTTCGACAGCAAGGCTGAAGTTCTGTTTCGAGTGATACAGGAAGAAGGACGGCAGTTCGCGAAATGGTATCCAGGGCTCACGTTTCACCTCGAAGATCAGACGGATGCGATCTCGAACAGTGCCGCGTCTGATTCGACGGGAGACCCGCTGGCGTGGGCCGAGTTCCCGGGCTATCCGTTCACGGACCCGTGTGGCTTCCTTCTGGTCGAGTCGTTCCCCCACCAGGCCTTCCATTTCGGTCCGGACTTCGTCACTCAGGGTCGATTCGTCCACGCCATCGATCTCGACACTTTCAACCGTGTAGCGAGAATTGATATTGGAGCGCAGCGCCGCGTCGTCACCGATCCGAGCGACCAGGAAGATGAGCCGGATTCGGTCGGCCTCGCCAGTTGTGGCCTCGATCTCTCGCGTGGCCGCGATGTATTCGGGGAGTTCCTGGCCGACGCGGTCCGTCAACGCCTGAACAGCCTCCGCGTTGAGCGGCAGGCCTTCGAGGGCGCGGATGTCTCGTTGGAGTCCGGGGCTCAGCCGGTCGTCGTCGATCCCGGTGATCTCGACCGTATCGATAGTCGGGGGCGAATCCACCGCCGGGACCTGAGCCGCGACCGTCGTGCTCACCCAAACTGTCGTGATGAAGAACGCACAGATAAATCGTTTCATGCGCTGCGTCTTTGCATGTCCTCGTCCAATGTCTAAGTCTTTGACGGTACTAGAGAATGGACGCTGGCACCTGTGAATGGAAAGCACAGGTGTGCGCCATCGGCACGCCCGACAACAAGAACAGGCACGTCTGTCCCTCCCTAAATTCTACGCCATAAACTATTGGATACATGGGTGATCAAATAGGGGACAGTCGTGCCTGTCCCTATTTTGTGGTCGGGGTAATGTGGCACAATGGGGGATTGGACTGACAACGGAACCGGGGACTGGTGCCCGGACTTACCTCTCGATCTCAACAGGATG
The DNA here is from genome assembly GCA_965247425.1 of Terriglobia bacterium. Taxonomy (GTDB): domain Bacteria; phylum Acidobacteriota; class Terriglobia; order 20CM-2-55-15; family 20CM-2-55-15; genus CAZOZZ01. The sequence continues at coordinate 4,018,021 of OZ252023.1, read as the reverse complement.
AAGAATTGAAATGAATCTTCGTAACATCGCCATCGTCGCCCACGTCGACCACGGAAAGACCACGCTCGTCGACGCCATGCTCTGGCAAAGCGGGACGTTTCGCGATCACCAGACGGTGCAGGATCGGGTCATGGACTCGATGGATCTGGAGCGCGAAAAAGGCATCACGATCATGGCCAAGAACACGGCCATCCGTTACGGTGACGTCAAGATCAACATCGTCGACACGCCGGGACACGCCGACTTCGGCGGTGAAGTGGAACGCACGCTCGGGATGGTGGACGGCATCATGCTGCTCGTCGACGCAGCCGAAGGCCCACTGCCTCAGACTCGGTTCGTACTGTCGAAAGCCCTGGAGCTTGCGCTTCCCGCCATCGTCATCATCAACAAGATCGACCGGAAGGACGCACGCCCTGAAGAGGTACTGAACGAAGTCTACGACCTGTTCATCGACCTGGACGCAACAGAACAGCAGATCGAGTTCCCCGTCATGTACTCGGTGGCACGGGAAGGCAAGTGCTCGCCCTCGCTCTCCGAGCCGCTCCACGATCTGCGGCCGCTATTCGAAATGATCGTCGACCACATCCCCGCACCCACAGGTGAGGCGGACCGGTCGTTTCAGATGTTGGTGACGACGGTGCAGCCGGACGATTACCGCGGGCCTCTGGCGATCGGACGGATCGTTGACGGGACCATTCGCCACCGGCAGAAGGTAACGCTCTGCCACCGGGACGAATCGCAAACTCCGGCCGAAGTGACCGAGTTGTTCGTCTACGAGGGCCTGGAACGGGTTTCGGTCCCCGACGCCGGTCCCGGAGACATCGTCGCAGTCGCCGGCATGACCGGGATCGGTCTGGGCGAGAGCATCGCCGACGGCGAAGACCCCCACCCTCTCGCGCCGTTGCACGTGGATGAGCCCACGATGTCGATGGAGTTTTCGATCAACAACTCTCCGTTCAGCGGAAGGGACGGTCCGTACGTCACCTCGCGTCACGTGCGCGACCGGCTGATGAAGGAAGCCCGCAACAACCTCTCGATGAGGGTGGAAACGACCGATTCACCGGACCGTTTCCAGGTGTTCGGTCGTGGAGAGCTTCAACTGGCGATTCTTATCGAACAGATGCGGCGCGAAGGCTACGAGTTTTCGGTCGGGATGCCACGCGTCATCACACGGACTGTCGATGGGAGCAGACACGAACCGTACGAATTGGCTCTGATCGATGTGGCAGAGGACTACATGGGCATCGTTGTGCAAAAACTCGGCACACGTAAAGGCGTGATGGTGAAGATGGTCAATCACGGCTCCGGTCGGGTCCGACTGGAGTTCGACCTCCCAAGCCGGGGGCTGATCGGATACCGGACCGAATTTCTCACCGACACGAAGGGCACCGGGATCCTGACACACATGTTCAACGAGTACAAGCCCTGGGCCGGCGACATCAAACACCGGGCCACTGGAGCGCTGGTCGCCGACCGACCGGGTCCCGTCACCGGTTTCGCGGTGATCAATCTGCAGGAACGCGGCGAGTTGTTCGTCGCGCCAACCGACAAGGTTTACCGCGGCATGCTGGTCGGGGAAAACAGCCGGGACGCCGATCTGGATGTGAACATCACCAAAGAAAAGAAGCTGACGAACATGCGTGCCTCGGTATCCGACACGTACGAGAAAATCGTTCCGCCGCTTCGGATGTCGCTCGAACAGTCCCTGGAATTCATCCGTGACGACGAGTTGATCGAAGTCACTCCGAAAAGCCTGCGCCTCCGCAAGCGTCACCTCGACCCGAACGATAGAAAACAACATGCGGCGCGGGGGAATTAGTGTCCTGTCCCGTAAATACGCTTGCTATATTTCGGAGGCGAACGGTGCTGGATTTGGCGGAGCGACGACGTGGCAATGCTCGTCATTGTGAGGAGGAGAGACTCCAAAGACGGCGCCGTTCCGCCCGAACCCGTAGGGCCGATGGAAGTTGCTGGTTGCCAGGGCCGAGCCGATCGGGTTCACACTCCCGAGCCGATCGGCTCACACTCACGTTTATAGAATGCCCCAATGCACTCGTCGCTTCTGGCAACGTCCATCGGAGATAGCAAGCGTATTTACGGGACAGGACACAGGGAGGGGCAAGTGTACTGAACTGGCCTGTTCAGTTCCATCGGGGTTCGCCGTTCGGCCGTTCCGTTCATCTCGAAGTTCTGGTATGTTTTTCGAAGCAAGCCTCAAACCCCTTCTGATCGGTAAAGGCGGCAACGGGAACGATCATGCGATTCAACGTGGGCCAGAAGATTCTCAGCATCGCCGTCGTCACGCTCGCGTTGATGCTGGTCGTTGCGCTTTATTCGATCAGACTCATCGACAACATCGCGGACGACCTGGCCAGCATATCGAGCAAACAAATTCCCGTTGCTGAAGGAATTGCCCGCATCGAGATTCATATTCTGGAACAGGCCGTCTTTCTAGAACGATTGCAGCTGCTGACCGAGGAAGAACGCGGTGCGCCGGAAACGATCGAAGAACAGCGCAACCATTACGCCCTGCGTGGCCAGGCGGTGGTAAGAGAACTCGCCGGCGCCAGGTTCCTGTTAGAGACCGAGCTCGACGACGACCTCGGCCGCCATGCCCTGAGAACCATCGAGGTCATGACCACGGATCTCGGCGAAATCGAAAACGAATACCGGGAGTTGCGCGGGCAGGGCGACGCGCTGCTCGACGCCGTCGAGAACAACGATCACCAGTTGTTCCTCGAACTGTTGGAAGAATTCGACCTACGCCAGGACAGGACCGCTGAGTCCATCGCCACCTTGCGTCGCCACGCCGAGGACCTGGTCAACCGCGCCGTCGCCGACGCGGACAGGGACGAACAGGCACTCCTGATCACGAACAGCGTGCTCACCGCAATCGCGGCCTTGCTTGGTTTTGGTTTTTCTATCGTCGTCACCCGTGCCCTCGTCGGGGCCGTGCGCAACCTTGTCGCGGGCACCGAGGCTGTGGAAGCGGGCGATCTCGATGTCTAGATCGATATCATTAGCCGCGACGAAGTCGGGCAATTGACCGGTTCGTTCAACAGCATGGTGGACGGGCTCAGACTCAAAGAACGCATCAAGGACACCTTCGGCAAGTACATGGACCCGCGCATCGTCACCAACCTCCTGGAAGATCCTGGGTTTGCCGAATCGGGCGGCGAACGCCGGGAAATGACGGTGATGTTCATCGACCTCAAGGGCTTCGTCGCCATATCCGAACACTTCGCCGCTGACGACCTGGTGCGCATGATCAACAGGTTTTTCTCCCATATGACCGAAGCCGTTTCGGGAAAAGCCGGCGTCGTCGACAAGTTCATGGGCGACGCAGTGATGGCGTATTGGGGCCCGCCGTTCACGAGCCCTGACGAACACGCGCGACTTGCCTGTGACGCGGCGCTGGCGGCGATCGATCATCTGGCAACGTTTCGAACCGAGGTTGCCTGCGAGATCGGCGGCCAGGCGGCCGATCTCGATATCGACCTACGCATCGGCATTGCGACCGGTGATATGATGGTCGGCACCATCGGTTCTCCGGCCTCGCGCAGCTTCACCGTGATGGGCGATACGGTGAACCTGGGTTCGAGGCTTGAGGCAGCCAACAAGGCCTATGGCACTCGGGTGATGATTTCGGAACGCACCATGGAACTGGCCGGGACCATTGGGATGCGAGAGCTGGATCTGATCCGGGTCAAGGGCAAGGCCGAGCCCTCGCGGGTATACGAATTGCTGTCCCGCCAAGGGGACGCCACCGCCAAACAGTTCGAGGAAGGCCTGGCCGCCTATCGAGTCCAGGATTGGGACGCTGCCGAGACGGCCTTCGAGACCTGCCTCGAAATCGACCCGGCCGACGGCCTACCGACGGTCTATCTGGACCGCATCGCCCAACTACGCCAATCGCCTCCGCCCTCGGATTGGGACGGGGTCTGGGTGTTCGAAACCAAATAGCCACCTCGCGGGAATGCCCGGAAGGAGGGATCAGTCTCTTTGGGGCGAGTTTCGGGGACGGAGGAAAAACCCACGCGCCAAGCCCCCGGCCGGGGACTCCGCAAGATTTTCCTCCGTCCCCGAATTACAAAATCGGCATTAGGGTCAGTTACTGATGTCGATAACCGGGAACGACGCCGTCTGGCCGCCTTCGAACACGAGAGCGGTTGCCGCCATCGACGCCGTCGTCGCCTCGAAGACGATATGAGAGAACGAGGCCGATCCGGTTTCACCGGTCAGACTGAAGAACTCCGTCGCAAACTGGGCCTTGTGGTTACCCGCCGCCAGAGTCAGGGTCCCTGTTCCCAGGACCGAGCCGCTCGTCGAATAGAGCTTCCCGGTTATGGTCTCCGACGCACTCGAAGTGTTGACCATCGCGAACGCGGTGGTGACGTTATCGGTCACGTTTCTCAGCCGCGGCATGACGAATTTCGTCATGTTCGACGAGACTGCCGGAACGCCGACCCGCGAGACCAGAGTCCCCGCAGAGGTCCGGAATTCGAACACCGTCAAGACCGCAACAGCGCGATCCGTAGTGATCCGGGCCCAGTTGGTCGCTCCACTTGAAGGAGTACCGGATGTCAGGACGATAGAACTGTTCGACGGAATTGTCAGCGAACTCACCGATCCGGTGAACGTCGGTGCAGTCGAGTCGGTGGTCGTAAACGGAACGGTCGAGGCGGCACCCAATGTGTCGAACAGTTCGACCATGAGCGTCGAGGACGCGCTACTATCGTGGTTGATCACCTGGATGATCGTCGTGAAGCTGTTCGCCCCACCGTCAAACGACCCGGCAGCGACCTGTGGGATGATGTTGGTCACCGTCGTCGTACTCGTCCCTGTCTGGCCGCCGCCACCACCGGTGCCACCGCTGCTCTGACCGTATACCAGGAATTCTGCGTCGATCGCAGTGGTCCAGTTTCCTACCACGGACACAAAGCCCAGCACTCCAACCGCGACAAGGGTAGCTGTGAAGACTCTTTTTAGCATTCGATACCTCCGCTTGACCGAAAATGATACCTCCGCTTAGCGCAAAGCCCCTATTCAATGGCAAGAGCGGGCCCGAGACAAGCAAAATCAGGGCTGAGGGTCTGAACGGAAAGCCTACGGTTGCCTTCGGGTGGCACTCGGATGGAACTTTCCCGGTCCCTCGAATCACTCTTATCAAGCCATATTCGTGTGGCCCAAAGTGATTGGCCTGTTGGGACAGCCATTTCGCAAGAGCAGCCCTGTCTCGGCCGGCACCTTCTATGTGGTCCCCGATCCACCCGAAGGGTCCCCCCTGGCACCCAGATACTTCAACCCCAACTTCGACACAGAGGTCATGCCTTGACCTTCAAAGGGCGCGAACAGTTCAATCGTCGAGACGAATCTGGACCTCGGCGCTATACAGCATCGTGCGGTCGTTGTCCCGTGCGGCCCATTGGAGCAGGGTTGCCAGATCCGGATTTACCACACCCGAAAAAGCGGTCCGCCCGTTTACGGTCACCGTAATGGGCTCGCTGAAATCGACAGCATCCGGTGAGAGAAGAATCGTGAACCGTGCCACGCCTCGAGACGTCGCATGGAACGTGTTGCCGCTACGGCTGACGTCGACGCGTCCCGAGGCGAAGCCCTTCCGGAACAGGCGCCCGTCGGCGTCCGCATGGCGCTTCATCACGGGGACATCGCCCGCGTCGTTCAAGCTCGGCATTCCCCTCGCATCGTTTGGCTGCACGCCCAGTCGGTCGATAACGAGCCAGTGGGCGCGGCTCTGTTCCAGTTCGTAGCTGGCCTCCCAAGTCATCCGGGCGGGGTGCGGATCTCTGGGATGGTCGGCGACGAATTGCTCGAACGGGTCCTTCATCTCGGGCCACCACCGCGTGTTGTGGCCCGCCTCAGGCTGCGGATGGTAGTCGACGCGGACTCCACCGTTCTTCAGGTGATCGACGAGCGGGTCGATGATGGCGGTGGGATAGAGGCGATCCCGACCTCCATTGACGATGAACCACGGTTTGTTCGCCAGGTTGTGCGGGTGCAGCGTGCCGTTATCGATACGGTCATTGCCCAGCACCATGAGAAATCCGTTCAACGGCAGGAAGCTGGCGTATGGTGTCGTATCCCGCATTGCGATGTAGTAGGCGCCGGTCCCTCCGTCGGACACGCCCGAAACCACAACACCATTCTCGTCGATGTTGTAATGTCGCTTGAGGGAGTCGACGATCGCCGAAAGGTTGCGCACCTGGTCATCACTCCACCAGGGAGAGTCGATCCAGGAATACGGAATGACGTAGAACTGCTCGGCACCGACCAGGGAGCGCATCGCTCCGTTACCCCCCGGTTGATTGGAAGTCCGGCCACCCACGCCACCGTGGAGTTGAAAACGCACCGGGTAGCTTTTCTCCGGGTCGTACGATGGCGGCACGGTGACCGCATAGTAGTGATCGACGCGGTCCATGCGGTTGGTCCGCATGACCACTCCGGACTCCTGCGCCGTATATGCCCGGCCGGTAGCCAACCGATCGTACGCGTCTTCAAACGTGACGCCCGATTTGAGGATGGCGTCCACGCGGTCGGCCGCCTCTTCGGGGGAGTCGGCATCCCAGAAACGTTCGAAGGCGGCGTCCGCCGTCACGGGAGTTGACTGTCCGGCATATGTCGGCCCGAAAGAGATCAGAGAAAGGAAGCCCGCGATCGCCAGGCCGGTGACCCCCGCAACAGCTCGGTACTGTGTCATAGCGTCGGAGTATAGTCGGACATCTCCGGTTAATCGAGCGATTTGAGTGGCCGATCCCGCAACCCCTTTACTAACCCAGCCACCGCTTATCCGAGCGTCGAAAACGCCTCGAATCCAGTCTGCCCGGCGATCCGGCACATCTAGGAGTTAGCGACTCTGCGATTGAGGAGCAGCCCGGCGACAACCTTGCACACTATATCCATAATGGTTATACTCATACCGGACTAACAAGGAGATGCCGTGAGCCCTGCCAAACCCGACCCCGTGTCCCTCACCCCCGCGGCGTTCCACATCATCATCGCACTGGCGGGCGGCACCCGGCACGGTTACGCGATCATGAAGGCCGTCGAAGATGAAACTGAAGGTTACGTCGTCCTCGGTCCGGGAACGCTCTATCGCTCAATCAAGCAATTGCTCGAAGCGGGGCTGATCGAAGAGTGCGCCGGACCGGAACGACCGGACCGGGATGACACACGACGACGGTACTACCGTTTGACAAAACGAGGCCGAAAGGCCGGAACACTGGAGGCGGAACGGCTCGCGCGGACGCTCGACGTAGCCCGCACGAAGCGCCTTCTCGACCTGTGAGTAAGCCCAATGCCAAATGATATTCCAGACCGAATATTCCCAAAGCTGCAACACGTTTATCCACGGGAATTCCGAGAGGAATATGCTGACGAGATGATCGTCACGTTCGAGGAGCGCGCCCGGGGAAGCACGTGCCCGGGGGCGACGCGCCCTCATCCGGTTCTGGGTAGCCGTTCTGATGGACGTCATCGCCACAGCGGCGCGGGAACATTCCGACGGTTGGATCCAGGACATCAGCCGGGCCGGTCGATCCCTGGCCCGGAACCGATCGCTGACGATAGTTGCAACGCTGAGCCTGGCGATTGGGATCGGGGCAACAACGACCGTTTTCAGCGTCATCGATTCGGTCCTGCTGCGGTCGCTACCGTTTCCGGCGTCCGATCGACTGTTTGTCCTCACAGAAGAGAGCGGGCACGGCATCAGCTTCTTCAACTATCTGGAAGTCCAGCAACGGTCGCGGGCGTTTCGATCGCTCGCGGCGTTCAGCTATCCGAACACTCCGCCAACCTACACGGGCGGGGAGGTTCCGCTGGTTCTGGATGGGGCCTCGCGACTTCCACTCTTTTCGACGTGCTCGGCACAGCCCCGGAGGTTGGCCGCGTCTTCACTCCAGAAGAAGATCGTGCCGGCGTCGCGCCGGTTATCGTCCTCGGCCACGCCTTCTGGGCACGGGAAATGGGAGCCGACCCTTCCGTTATCGGAACCGGCATAACGCTCGATGGCGTCATCAACCGGATCGTAGGTGTCATGCCCCAAGGCTTTCAATATCCAAGTGCGGTCGACTACTGGAAACCGCTGCAGGCAGAGGTCGAGCCCCCGGGACGGAGGGCCCTCGGATTCCTCTCCCTGGTCGGCAGATCCGGAACCCCGACCGAAACAGCCGCGGTACAGGCGGACGTGGAACGGCTGGCGGCCATCCTCGGACAGGAGTTTCCCGAATCCGCGGCGATGCTCCAATGGAACGTGGAGTCGCTGCTGGATCGGACCGTCGGAGAAGCCGCCTTCGCCCTGTGGGTGTTGTTCCTTGCAGTCGGTCTCGTGCTGTTGATCGCGTGTACCAGTGTCTCAAGCCTTCTTCTTTCGCGGGGCATTCAGCGCCAGCACGAGATCGCGATACGTACCGCGCTCGGAGCCAAGCGGCCTCGTGTCCTTCGACTGCTGCTGTCGGAATCCCTGGTCCTGGCGCTCGCGGGCGGTTTGCTCGGAGCTTTCGCCGCAGTCGTGTTGACACCGCGTATCGTCGGGATGGCGCCTTTGCTGCCACGGGCCGGCGAAGTGTCGGCCGACGGCGGGGTCCTGATGTTCGCCCTGGCCCTGTCGGTCGTCTGCGGTGTCGTCTGCGGCGTTCTACCCGCCCTCAAGGCAGCCGGCACGAACGTCGCGGACACGCTTGCCAACAACAGCCTGGCCCGGCCGAGCGCCAGGATGCACCGACTGCAGCGGGGCCTGGTTGTCGCCCAGGTGGCAGTCGCTTATGTCCTGCTGGTGGGGGCCGGCTTGCTGACGATCACTCTGGTCAACATCAACAGCAAGTCGCCGGGGTTCATCGCCGATAACGTGATGTCGCTACGCATCGTCCTTCCGAGGGCGTATGTCCAGCCGGAAGCCAAGCGCCGCTTCTTCGATGACGTCCTGGCCGGAATCGGAACGCTGCCTGGTGTTCGAAACACCAGCATATCCGCGCAGGTGTTCCGACGACCCGAACACCTGGGAAGAGACTTTACGGTGGAAGGACGCGGGCAGCTTCACGGCCAGGAGTACGCCGCACAGAGTCTCTTCGTCGGCATCGACTACTTCAGGACGATGGGGATCAAGGTGCTCGACGGCCGCGGTTTCGAACCACCGACGGCCGGAGGCCTCTCGATGTCGCTCTGGTCAACGAAGCCATGGCCCGACGCTTCTGGCCGGGTGGAAACCCTGTCGGCGCGCGTATCAAGACCGGCTACGCCAACGCGACCGACGATCCGTGGCTCGAGGTCGTCGGCGTCGTGACCGACGCCAGGAGAGAGCGCCTGGATGAGGAGCCCGAACCGGAATTCTATATCGCCTACGAACAGGAGAGCCGACGGCGAAGGATGTACGTGCTGGTCGCCACCGACGGAAACCCTCTCGATCTGGTTCCGGCTATCCGGGAGCGTGTGGGCGCGGTGGACCCGCTGATCGCCGTCCAGGACGTACAGTTGATCGAAGACCTGCTGGAGGGATCCGTCGCCGGCCCACGTTTTCGCGCGACACTCATGATGTTGTTCGCCGTGGTCGCCGTGATCCTGGCACTGGTCGGCATCTACGGGATGTTGTCGCGCCTGGTGGTTCTGACACGGCATGAGATCGGCGTCCGCATCGCGATGGGTGCGCCGCCGTCTTCGGTGCTGCGTTACGTCGTCGGACGCGGGCTTCGTACGACTGCGATGGGGCTCATCCTGGGCGTACTCGGCGCCTTGGCCGCCAGCCGTTTGTTTGCGGCGATGCTGGTCGACGTTTCCGCCACGAGCCCGGCCAACCTGTCATTGACGGCACTTCTCTTCATCGCGGTTGTCCTGGCGGCGTCGTACTTTCCTGCAAGGCGGGCGAGCCGTCTGGATCCGGTGGAAACGCTGCGGTCTTGATCAACAGGGGAGAACTATTCGGTTAATGCCTGCTCGAACTCCAGCAACATCCCCAGCTCTTTCAGTTTTCGCCGGCGCGTCCAGAAAAGCCAGAACAGGATGCCTCCCGGGACCAGCATGACGACAAAGCATCTCGCGACGTAAGACCATGGAGCCAGGGCAACCGCATCCCAGTTCGAGTTCCATAACACCCACGGCACGATAAAGATGAGTTCGATGACCAGCAGATAGAGGCCAAAGCGAACTCCCCGCAGACTCGCATGGCATCTTCGGATCGAAAGCTGGACAAAGTCACGTGTCGATTGTGCGGATGGAAACCATGTCCCACGCATGTTCCAGATCGCGAATCCCACCGCGGCAAAAACAAACACGCAGATTGCCAACGCCAGAAAAATGATCGCCGGTTCCGGCCTGCGCCACGCCATGACGGCGGCGACCGCGATCCCTCCTGCCGCGACGAGCAACTGACCTGCCAGCGACAGAACCATTCTGAGATTCTGCTGCCTGACTCGCTTGCGGATATCCAGATGTCGAACCTCGGGCCCGGTTCCGGCATGTTGCCAGTCTTTCAGCCAACCCTGTAATTCCTGATCCACGGTCATGTTCCCACTCCCAGGAGTCTGCGCAAGGACTTGCGCGCTCGATTCAATCGCACGGCAACATTGTTCTCAGTAATACCCAGGACCTCACCAATTTCCGCCTGTGACAGCTCCTCGAGTGTCAGCGTAATCACCTCTCTCTGGATGAGGGGAAGGGTCCGGATGGCAGCCATCAATTTGTCCCGTCTCTGGTCTCGATCCAGTTGCGATTCCGGAGTCGATCTCGGGTCAACGACCTCGACCGATTCATCAGCCCCTTCCGGTGCTCTCTTACGCCTCCACACGTGACAAAAAGAGAACGTCTGTCCCTCAGGCTGTCGATCAGTTCTTTCTGGACAATGGCAATCAGCTTCATCCCACCCTCCCATGCGCATTCATCAACGGTCCGGTCGTCAAGGCCACAAAGGCGTCCTCGAACCCTTTCCTTCCCGTTGCCTGCTCGAGCTCCGCCACCGTACCCTCGGCAACAACCTTCCCCTCTCTGAGCACGACCACTCGATCACACAGTGCCGTCACCTCCTGCATGACGTGGCTGGAAAAGGTAATGCATTTCCCCTCCCCCCGGAGCCGGACGAGACAGTTTCGCAAAGCGCGCGTACTCATTACATCCAGGCCATTGGTGGGCTCATCCAATAAAATGTTTTGCGGATCATGAATAAGAGTCCGACCGAGAGAGACTCTCATTCTCTCCCCTTGCGAGAATCCCCCGGCTCTGCGATCTGCAAACTCCTTCATCTCGAGCAGTCCAATCGTGCGATCGACGCCGGCCTGGAGATCTCCTCCAACCAGACCCTGCAGCTTCCCGAAGTATCGCAGGTGCTCGCGACCTGTGAGCCGCGAGTACAGCCCTCGGTTTTCCGACAGCACACCGATCCTTCGATAGGTTTCGAGTGGTTGTGTTCGGACCTCCATGCCATCGATGGAAACGCTTCCACTATCCGGCTGGATCAAGCCGTAAACCATCCTGAGAGTTGTCGACTTTCCGGCACCGTTAGGACCAAGCAATCCCGTGATACATCCATCCTTCGCCGTGAAGGAAACGCCTCCAACGGCTACTTTGCGACCAAACCTCTTCGAGAGCTCTTTAACCTGGATCATCTTAAATTCCCCATGAGAAGGGTTCCGTCCGTGCCGACTTGCCCGGGTTTCGCAGGTTCCGCTGCCGTGCTTTCGTAGGACGGTTGAACAAAGAAGGGTGAGGCTGCGTTCGCCTCAACACAGCTGGTGTCCAGGCCCTCTGCCGTCCCACGGTCGAGAAACGTCGCCATCAAGTCGGGCACGCAGCCCACGGGACTGACGTTGTGCGCTGCACCGGGCACAACCAGATGCAGGCTCCGAGGCAAATTCTCCCGGGCCATCTCGCCCCATTGTGGAGGTGTGACCGGATCCAGATTGCCAGAAAGAAGTAGAGTCGGAACCTGGATCGAAACCCTTTCCGCATAGCCGCGTGGCAATTCGGCCCGAGGCCACGCATCGCACATTCGAGCCCACGCATCGACCATGAGAGGGCCGACGAAGGTTCCCCTGGTCTCTCCGGGCACTTCGTTGCGATCGATCCGCGGCAAGTCCTCGGCGCACAGGACCGAAATTGTCATCCCGAGACTCATCGTCTGGACGGACCAGCCTGTGAGCGAATAGTTCATGGCAACAAAAGGTGCGAAGTTCCCTCCCGAAGCGCTTTCGACGGCAAAAGGAATCAAGCTGGTGTGGAGCGGAACATACAAGAACCCCCGGATTCCAGAAACGAACGCGTCGCGACCGATTTCCAGTTCCATCTTCTCGCCGGTGCGCGGGTGGCGCGCCTCGATCTTCCGAGGTCGGCGTTCGAGCTCATCGAGCAACGTGTCGAGTTTCTCTCTCAGGCCCGGAAAAGCTTCCCTGCAGTCTTGGTCGGCATCGCAATTCTCAAACATGAGATTCAAGGCGCGCTGCGAATTTCGGGCAACATAGAGAGGGAATTTCAGGCCGAAGGGAGCCACGCCATCGAGGATGGCGGTTCGGACATGGTCTGGCTGCATTCGCATGTAGACCTGGGCGGCGCGTGTGCCGTAGGAACCGCCCCAAAGGTTTATTTCTTCATATCCGAGAGCCCGCCGAATCTCATCCAGATCCCCCATTGCTTCGAAATTGCTGTAGAAGCGAACGTCGGCATCCCATTCGGACAATCAGGACCGGAGCTTTTCCGATGACGGGGAATCGAGCATCAAATCGGACCCTGTCTCGCTTTCCCACTCACAATTCAATGGATTGGACTTCCCAGTGCCACGCTGATCCACGAGCACGATGTCGCGGTCGAAGTGAACCTTCTTGAAGACGGATCGAACCCATGGACATACGAAGTGGCCGCCTGACCCGGACCACCTGCCAATATGAAAAGCGGGTCCGGCGCAGGGTTGCCACTCGCTGCCTGAATGACCGCAATGTTGAGTAATATTTTTCTACCGGTTCGGGCCTTTCGGTCTTCGAATACTTCGAATCGGGCACAGGAGATTTCCTGGTCATATCCCTTCAACCGACATGGCTCCAGTTGCAGACTGGGTGCAGGTTCCGGCTCATCGCGCGTGCCACAGGAGGTGCTTACCAAAAGGACCAGGCCGGCGGAAAGAAGTGGTTTGTGGAACGTCATAAAGACTCCTCTGATGGATCGAATCTGAAATTCGTCGCGTTCGGTTAGAGGTAGTCTCGCTCCGGGCGGAAACCTTACATATTTTCTAAAATGACGGGACCCACCGGGATAGCCTTGTCCATATTCGAGGAAAGAAACATAGCGGGTTGAAGATGGGAGCGTGGCTTCGGGTCACGGCCAGGGGCGTGCCGGGGACTTGTCGCCTGGACGATTCGAAACGAAACAGGCGTGGGCCCGGGTCTATTATGACGCGACCAGGGCCCCTCCCCTCATCACCTTCCGGCCGAAACTTACCGCCAGCCAGACAGCAAACCCGATCGGTCCACCTCCAATGGCCCACATGAAGGATACGGGGTACTGATCGTTCGGATAAAGAATGTAGGGCGCAAAACTGAGAATGACTCCAGTCGCGATGCCTCCTCCTATGAGAAGCAGGAGCCCGAGGAACAGGCGATCTTTCTCGAGTCCATAAAGGGCGGACCACGCACCGATCCCTACGGCGAGAATTATCGTCACCAACATCATCGAGAGTCGGTAGGGGTGCTCGGCGAGTCGATCGGATCCCGCCTCGCCGGTTCCGGGAATCCAGCTCAGGAAAGCAGCGACCATGATCAGTCCAAGAAAAACCACGTACCCGACTGCGCTTGCCTGCAGACGTTTGCTCATGAGACTCCTCCGATAAGATCAAGTGCTTTGCACTATAAAGTATAAGGGGTTCGAGCGCAACCCTGGCCCGCCTGTTCGTTCCGCGGCAGGCGGGCTTGTAGCAGTCCGAGACCATTGGGAGAATGAGAGTCCCTGTGGCAGTATAGCCGGGCTGAGCAGTGAAGAGGAAAGGGTGTATGAGAACAATACCGGACAGCCCGGACTTCGATCACAGAATGATGCGGCGCTCGATCGACCTGGCCATCTCGGCGAGGCGGGCCGGAAACTCGCCCGTGGGTTGTGTCGTCACTCTGGGGCGGCAGATCGTGGCGGAAGCGGGGGAACAGTCACCCGCCGGTCCCGACCCTTTTGCCCACGCTGAAATTCTGGCGGTCACTGACGCTCTGGGAAACGTCGGGCGAACGAAGTTGTCAGAGGCAACACTCTACACCACCAATGAGCCATGCTTCCTCTGTTCCTACGCGATTCGTGAGGCCCGGATCAGGCGCGTGGTTTTCGCGGTAGAGAGTCCCGGTATCGGCGGCGTCACCTCTAATTACGCCATTCTGACGGCGCGTGATGTCGACCGCTGGGAGCTGCCGCCGGAAATCGAAAAGGGATTCCTGGCCTCCGAGTATGAGCAAATCAGGGAGAGGAATTAAGATGAAGTCCATTCGGTTCGCGTCGATCGTCCTTGCGGCGGCGTCCATCGCCCTTCAGTGGGGATGTACCGCCGCCGAAACGCCCCCACCGGCGGACACGGAAGAGAGTGCTCGCCGACGCACGGAACGCCTGCTTTCCACGCTGGCCGCCGATTCGATGGAGGGCCGGAGAACGGGCAGTCCCGGCGCATTGAGGGCGGCCACGTTTCTCGCCGACCAGTTCGCGTCTTACGGGGTCGAGCCGGCCGGTGATAATGGGTACTTCCAGCGTGTGCCGCTGGTTCCTGTTGAGAGTCGAGGACGCGCCAGGCTTTCGCTGGGGTCGTTGGACGACCTCGACGATGCATCAAGGAGTGACCTGGTAATCGGCCGCAACGTGTTGGGTATGATTCACGGAGTCGATTCCGCCTTGTCGGATCAGGCGGTGGTCGTCGGCGCCCACTTCGACCACCTGGGAATCGGCGACGACGTGAACGGAGACTCTATCTACAACGGAGCGGATGACGACGCCTCCGGGGTGGTCGCAGTCCTCGAGGCGGCGCGCTCGCTCGCCACTGGCCGCCCACCGCGACGTACGGTGGTGTTCGCGCTTTTCACCGGTGAGGAGATGGGTCTACTGGGGACGCGATGGTACCTGGACCATCCTTCAGTACCGCTGGAACGGACGATAGCCGAGCTGCAGGTCGAGATGATCGGCAGACCGGATTCGATAGCAGGTGGCCCGGGCAAGTTGTGGCTCACTGGTTTCGAACGCTCGACGATCGGCGAGTTCCTCGTGGAGGCCGGCATCCCCGCGGTGCCGGATCCACGACCCGAATACAATTTCTTTCGACGAAGCGACAATTTCCCATTCGCCAGGCTCGGCATTCCTGCACACACCCTTTCGTCCTACAACCTCCATGAGGATTACCACCAACCCTCCGACGACATCGATTCAGTGGACTTCGACCACATGGTCGCCGCTGTCGAGGTCATCGTAAGAGCTGTCCGAGCCCTGGCCGATGCCGACGAGGCACCACGCTGGCACGAGGACGGACAGCCCTGATTTCCTGGAAGTGGAGCTTTCAAGTGTCGGTCCGCGTGTCGGAGCGGCCTGTGATGTTTCCGCTTGACTAGATCGTGAGACGGTATAGTATGACCTGACACGCAGAGATGGTTATGCGAAAGAAGAAAGAAGACATCCCCGGTTTCCTGCCCATTACGCCCCCGGCTTTCCACGTCTTGATTTCGCTGGCCGAGGGCGACAAGCACGGCTACGCGATCCTCAAGGAGGTGTCGCGCCGTACCGAAGGGCGGGTAAAACTCAGTGCCAGCACGCTGTACGGAATCGTCAAACGGATGCTGAACGACGGATGGGTGATCGAATTGGACGAACGACCCGACCCGTCGCTGGACGATGAACGGCGACGCTACTACCGTTTGACTAAACTCGGCCGGGAGGTGGCGATCGCCGAAGCTGAACGGATGGACGAACTCGTGCAAATGGCCGCATCGCGCGATCTGAAACGACTGAAGTCGGCGAAAGGTCGGGCGTAAGGTGTACGGCAGGAATCAGCGACCTGGAACGGCGATTCGGTTCTTTCGTTTCCTGTTGCGCCTGTTCCCTTTCGATTTTCGGAGAGAGCATGGCAGGGACATGGAACAGGTGTTCCGCGACGAGCTAAGGGATCCGGACAACGCCGGGGTACCCGGCAGGCTCGGGTTCTGGACGAGGAACCTGGCGGGTGCCATGCGAGTGGCGCCCCGGGAACATGCGGCCATGACGCTTGCAGATGTCCGTTATGCGCTCCGCATGATGCGTCGCACGCCGGGCGTCACCGTGTTGGCGATCCTGACCCTCACGATCGGCATCGCATCGACAACGGCCGTGTTCTCCGTGGTCCACGGCGTCCTGTTGCGACCGCTGCCCTATGAGGAACCAGATCGTCTCGTTCGGTTCCAGCTCAGCTATCGTGGCACGCTCCAGTACCCACAGACGGTACCCCACTTCCACGATTTTCGGGACTCCGGCATTTTCGAAGGACTGGCCGCGCTCGCCGAGGGCGACAACAGGGGCTTCGACCTCACCGGGGACCACCCACCGGTCCGGATATCCGCGATGCCCGTCAGTTCGGGCTTCTTCGAGATGCTCGGCGTGGGGCCCGTCATCGGACGTGCGTTCACGCGGGCCGAAGAGGACGGCGTCCACAACGTCGCCATTCTGAGCCATGCATTATGGCAGGCGCGGTTCGGCGGCGAAGGCACCGTTGTCGGTGGAACGATCCTGCTCGGGGCCGAACCATACGAGGTCGTCGGCGTCTTGCCGGCGGGCTTTCTATCGCCGATCGGCGGCGCGATCGATGTCTGGATCCCCCAGGATCTCGGCGCGAACGACCGGAACCATTGGGACAACTACTTCATCAGTGTCGTCGGTCGCATCCCGAGCGGTACCTCTATTGAGAGCGTTCAAACAGAAGTCGACCGGCTGTTCCGGACGCTGCCCGACAAGTACGCCGGCATGTTGGTCGATCAGGAAATCCACCTGACCCACCTTCATGAGGACATGATGGGCGGCACCCGTCCGGCACTGATGACGTTGATCGGGGCGGTAGGCTTCGTCCTGGTGATCGCATGCGTGAACGTTGCGAACCTCATGCTGGCCAAGGGCAGTACACGCCGGCGGGAGCTTTCGATCCGCACCGCTCTCGGGTCGGGTCGCGGCCGGCTGATCCGGCAGCTCGTAACCGAGAGCCTGGCGATGGCTGGAATCGCCTGGGTCCTCGGAATCGGCCTCGCCTACGGGTTGGTCCGGATGGCGCACGTTTACACTCCGCTGACCGGAATCCGGGATGGGGTGGTCATTTTCGACCTGCCGGTCCTGACGTTCGCGGCCGGACTTTCGATGGTGACCGGCCTGGTGTTCGGCACGATCCCGGCGTTTCAGTTGTCAGGAATCGACCCGAACCGTTTCCTGGTCGAGAACGAGCGTACCGGCGATGGTACGGCTTCTCATCGCACACGCAGCCTGCTCGTGGCGACAGAAACCGCTCTGGCAGTGGTGTTGCTGGTCGGCGCGGGGCTCCTGGTCCAGAGCTTCCAGAATCTGGTCCGCATAGACACCGGCATCGATTCCGCCAATGTGTGGACCTATGCATTCAACCTGCCCGATCACCGCTACCCGAACGCGTCGGACCGGACCGCGTTCTACGACAGGTACTTCGAGCGGCTGGAAAGCGTTCCCGGCGTTCGGGCTGCCGGGGCCGCATCGATCCTCCCTCTGACAGGACGTCAGTACCTGTGGGGCATCCGGATCGAGGGTGCACCACCCCCGGCCCAGGGAGAGCGCCCACGGAATGCCCAGATGCGCGTGGTTGACGGCAACTACTTCGAGGCGATGGGCATCGGGCTCATCGAAGGACGAATCTTCACCGGGAGGGACGTCGAAGAGGCACCGGCTGTCATCGCTGTCAATCGCGCGCTGGCTGCTCGCGACTTCGGAGGGAATGCGCTGGGCCGGCAACTGATTGTAATCGGCGAGACGTGGACGATCGTCGGCGTCGTTGAAGACGTGCTTAATGACCACCGCGTCGCCGCTGAACCGAAGATCTACTACCCACATGCCCAGTTTGCCGATAACCGCAACTGGGCGATGACCCAGGTCGTGGCGCTAGAGCCCGGCCGTCGGGACATCCTGGCTCTGGCCACCCGGGAACTGGCGGAACTCGATCCCGACCTCGTAATCCACGACGTGCGACCGATGCGGGATGTGGCGATGGCACCGATCGCAAAGGAGCGCTTCTCTACACTCCTGATGTCCGCCTTCTCCCTGGTTGCCCTGGTTCTCGCCGGGGTCGGCGTCTACGGCGTCCTGTCCTATTCCGTTTCCCGACGAACGCACGAACTCGGTCTTCGAATGGCCCTGGGTGCCGACCGCCGGCACGTCCGCGGGCTGGTCATGCTGGCTGGTCTGACGCCCGTGGCGATCGGTGGCGCAATCGGCGTGGCAGCGGCACTGCCCCTGGTTCGCCTGTTGCAATCGCTGCTGTTCGAAGTCGGTGCGGCAGACCCCCTCACCATCCTCACCACCGCGGGCGCCTTGATAGCGGCCGCCGGCCTGGCTTGCTACCTGCCGGCGCGCCGCGCCACGCGAATCGACCCGATGACCGCACTGCGAAACGAGTGACCGGAATCGAGGGAGCACGGGCATGTCGTGCCGCGATCACATCGACCATGAACCTGTCCCCATTCACCTGGGGCTGTGCATCGAAGGCCGCCTCACGTCTCGAGTTCGTGTATCCTGCTGGGAAGGAGACAACACTAAGATGATCCTGGCCGAATTGCGAAGTCCTGTTGCCGTGATGGCGATCGTCGTTGCCTTGCTGATAGTTGGTCCCGGCGACAATCCGGCCTACGGCCAGGCGGGCGGAGCGGAAGCGCGCGACCTGTTTGCCCGGGATGAAGTGCTCGAGGTCGAACTGGAGATGGCGGAAGCGGACTGGAATCTGCTCCGTTCGGAGGGGCGAAACCTGACGGACATCTTTTCAGGATGCTTCTCTCCCGACTACACCTACACACGTTTTCCCGCCGGAGTATCGATCGGCGGCGAGCGCGTCGCCGATGTCGCCGTGCGCAAGAAGGGGTTTCTCGGGTCGTTATCGGATCGCAGGCCGTCGCTGAAGCTGGATTTCGGCCGTGATGATCACGACGGTCGAACGTTCCACGGTACGCGGCGCCTGACCCTCAACAACAATCGTCAGGATCTAACGAACGCAAAACAGTGCGTCGCGTACGAACTCTTCGCAAGTGCGGGGATCCCCGTGCCGCGCTGCGGTCTGGCGCACGTCTCCGTCGACGATGTCGACAAGGGTTTCTTCACCAACGTCGAACCCATCAAGAAGCGCTTCCTCCGGCGTGTGTTCGGCAATGACGAGGGCAACCTCTATGAAATAGTTGTTGCTGACTTCACTGCCGAGCGCGAAGGGTCCTTCGAGTTGAAGACCAACAACGACGAGAACGACCGCAGCGACCTGGACCGCGTCAAACGTGCGCTCGAGGCACCGGACGACCAGTTCGCCGAGGCGCTCGGAGAGGTGTTCGACTTCGACGAGTTCATCACCTTCTGGGCGATGGAAGTCCTGACGGGACACTGGGACGGGTTGACCGGAAACCGGAACAACACGTTCATCTATCACGATCCGACGGACGATCGCTTCCACGCCATCCCCTGGGGCACCGACGGCGCCTTCGGGCCGCATCTCCTGATTCCCAACGTCCCCGAGTCCGTTTACGCGTTCAACACACTAAGCGCTCGGCTCTATGCCATTCCGCAGACGCGACGGATCTTTCAGACACGCCTGCGGACACTCCTCGACGAGGTCTGGGACGAAGAACGGATCATCGCCCGGTTCCGTTCGATCGTCGAACAGACCGATGGGAGTGCCGGCAGTCTGGCAACCGTTGAGGAATACGTGCGCCGTCGACGAGTGGTGATCGAAGAAGAACTCGACGTCAACGACGGCAACGGCCCCGAGATTACGACCGGAAGGCCGCCCGGAAGTGGTTGCCGCGAACCGCTTCGAGCGAGCGGGGTGATCGACTTCACGTGGAACGACGTGCCCACTGCATTTCGACCCGTCGAAGACCTGGACGCACTCGAACTCCAGATCCCGCTGCCCAATGGCGCCGTCGGGTTCGTTCCCGGCCAGGTCGCTCAAATCGCCACGATCAACGAAGAGGGGAACGCTCAGTTCGTCGTGGTCGGGCAAGACCCGGCCAGGGATGGTAGGGTAATCGTCAGTATCTCGATGCCCCTCGACAACTACCGGGCCGGCGAGGTGTCGTTTCACGGCGTCGAGACATTGGGCGTCGTCCTCCAGATCGGCCCTGAGGGCCGCCAAACGCTTCTCGGCTTCATCGGTCAGGGAATGGTGACCCTCACCGAGGTCGGACGGAAGAACGGTGATCCGGTTCGGGGACACTGGGAAGGTTTCCTGGCGCCGTTCGGTGCGCCGCCCCCACCCTAATTGTCCCGTCTGAATTCTCTAGGCATCTGCCGGGGGATGTTACTACCATGTGCCAAACATACGCTTCTGGAATGGATAACCAGGCTAGTTCGGTCCCATTGTCGTGACTCGACTGCCGTTTGAACGCGCACCTTCAGGTGGCTACCGGCATCGGCGCAACAGGACTTGGCCTGACATTCTCAGTCGAATGCGCGAGAGGAGGTGAGATATGAAAACGACGATGTTTGGGCTCGTATTTGTTCTGATCAGCGGGGTGGCAATAGCTCAGAGGACCGTGATGATCGACGACATGACGGGGACTGAGGTCATGGAGGCGATCGCGGGGGGAAAGACAACGGTCATCATTTATGTCGGCGGGCTGCATGAAAACACCTACCAGGCCGAAGACACAAAGTATGTGGGACCGCATGCCGACGCCGTAGCGATCGACAAACACAACGTCGTGGCGTTGTATCAGGCTCGCCGAATCGCCGAAGAACTTGGGAACGCGCTGGCCTACAACCCGTTGCCGTACACGCCTGCCGGTTCACACCTCAAGCCGGCCACCGCAGGCGGTTCCATAGCTCTCAGCAACGAAACATACGCCGCTGTACTGCGCGATATGGCAAGCAGCGCGATCGTTTCGGGTTTCACCCACGTCGTCATCATGGGCGAGGACGGCGGCGGCCAGGCGGTCTTGAAGGAAGTGGCCGAAGAACTGGACGGCAAATGGTCCGCCAAAGGAATCCGCGTTTTCTTCTTTCCCGTCTATAGCGACGCGAACCGTGTGACCGCAGAGTATCTGGCAAAGGTCGAGGGCTTCCCGGCCGAATGCCTCGAAAACGGGATCGGCGGTTGCATCAGTGCCACAACCGATGCGTCTGAGATCCTGTTCATCAAGAAAGAGAATGTACGAACGGACAAGATCTCTCCGGCTATCGCCAAATTCGTTTCACCGGAACTGGGCAGGATCCTGAACGAGCAGAAAATCAAGCTTGCCGTCGACTACATCCGCAGCAAGGTTCCGAATTAGAGACGTAGCAAGATTGCGGTCGCCCGCACCGATCCGGAAACTCCCTCCTGAAGCGGAACCCAAGGGGCGTGAGGGAAAATGGGTCTTTCTCGGCGGGTGGCCAGGGACGGCCACCCCGACACTCATCCCTGCTACTGTCGGCCACGGCCGCGCCGGCCGCGTCTTCCGCGCCGGCCACCTCCGGCCGACCGTCGTGGAACTACATCCACTTCTTTCCAGGCGTTGAGTTCTGACTCCAGGTCCCGGACCCTGTCGCTGTATTCATCGTTCATCGCCAGGTTCGTAATCTCCCGGGGGTCTTCCTGGAGGTCGTAGAGTTCGTGCTGGGCACCTGCGCCGTTGTGGATAAATTTCCACCGGCCATCGAACTGCATCGTGATGCCGCCCCGGCGCTCGCTGTGGACCAGGTCTCGATTCGATTCCGTCTCTCCCCCGAGGACCGGGGCGAGGGAACGGCCCTGTACGGACTCGGGAGTTTCGAGGCCAGCCAGATCCATGAAGGTCGGAAACAGGTCGATGTGTTCGGCCAGCGCGGCGCTCGTCCCGGCTTCGAGCCGGCCGGGCCAGCTCAGGATCAGGGGGACATGAACGGACTGTTCGAAGAAGTTCGATTTGGACCACAGCCGGTGGTCATAGAGCATTTCTCCGTGGTCGGACGTGAATACGACAAGCGTGTCTTCCCTCAGGCCGAGATGATCGAGGACGCCCAGGACCTGGCCGAACAACTCATCGCAATAAGCGAGGCTGGCGTAGTAGCCCTGCATGGCGTCGAGAACGATTTCGTCGTCGAGTTCACCGGCGCGGCTCGCCCCGTTTGGCCGACGCCAGAGGATGGGGTTGACGTCGTCCAGGTCGTCGTCCGGATAGCGGGGTATGGCCAGGCTCGAACGATCGATTCTGTCCCACTGACGCTGGGGTGGCAGAAACGGCGGGTGCGGCTTGCGGAAGGAACACTGGATGAACCACGGTTCCCGACGATTCTCTTCCATGAATGCGATCGTGTGCCGCATGTCGTGGAGTTCAGGATGGAATTCTTCGTCGAAAGGCGCCGGCCGCCCCACCGGGATCGTCCCCACGGGAGTCTCCGGTTCGGGAGTGTCCACACCGCCCCTCGCGCCGCGCCCACGCCGCCCGCCCCTGCCACGCCGCCCGCCGCCTCGCGCGCCGCGGCGAGATGGCCGGGAATCGTCGACAACATCCCAGTCCAAATCGTTCCGGTCCTGTACGTGAAGCTTCCCGAAACACGCGGTCTTAAAGCCCGCTTCGCGCAGAACCTGGGTAAAAGAAACCTGGTCCCGATACGGGAGGTCCTGGTTGGCCAGAACTCCGGTGGACCGACAGTAGCGGCCAAGCAACAGCGACGTTCGGGAAGGGACGCAGAGTGGGTTCTGGCAATAGGTTCGCGAGAACACGACACCGGAACCGGCCAACTTGTCGAGGACAGGTGTCACCGCGAAACGGTTTCCAGCATAGCCGGTTCCGTCCGAACGAAGCTGGTCACACATCAGCAGCAGGATATTCGGAGGACGTGCTTGCGCCCCGCCATGGGCAGCCGGCCCCGCCATCGCGCCGAGGATCCCGCCGAGCGATGTACTTCCAACAGACTTCAGAAACCGCCGTCGCGATGTCGTGTTCATATGATCCTTCCTGATTCAGTTCCTCGTTGTCGTCGACCGACCCGGCATGGGCCCGGTGTACTCCAGAACGTACAGGCCCGTCCCCACACGGTCCGTCGCATACGCGAGGCCCCTGTGGTCGAGGTCGACGTCATCGATCTGGATGGTCGTGGCCTGGCCTTCGACCGCCGGATGCGAGTGCTCGTTGGGCTCGGGTATGTAGTAGCCGATCTCCTCGAGGTGGTACGGATCCGAAAGATCGACGACCCGAATTCCCGCATTGAAGTATGCGATCCAGGCGATCTTGTCCTCGAACCTGTTGATGCTTCCGTTCACCGTCTCCGCCGACTGGTGCGGGCCGAAGCGTCCTCCCTTGTCACAGGATTCCCCGACGGGAACCTCCCACGTCGATACCGGAAAGGGCCGGCTCTCGTGAGTGATGTCGAACATGTACGACTTGTTCCGCACACCAACGGGACACGGGGCCATGTCGTCCTCGCCCCCGGCCTCTTCAACAACGAGGGCATAAGTCCTCGGCAGCGCGTCGGCCTTGAAGTTCGGAAGATCGTCATACACGATGGGGGAGATCGTATGGGGCCCCCTGCCCGGCGGCGAAACGTCCACCATCCAGACCAGGGTCGGATTGGTGGGATCGGAAATGTCCCAGGAACCCGTATGGCCGGCGCCGCGGAATCCGAGGTACATCCGATTGTTCTCTTCGTCGACGATAGGATGGTGGGCGTACTGTCCTTCGAATCCCTCCTCGCCTTCCTTCTGTCCGGGCAACCATGCCCGGCTTACGAAACGGGGATTCTCGGGGTCTTTCAAGTCCCAGATCTGCGCCAGTGTGGACCGGAAGCCAGGCTCTCCCGCCGTGGAATAAAAGTAGCCGGTCTCCTGGGACCACCAGCCTTTGTGCGCCCGTTGGATGAACATACCGCCGCAGCCCGGCCCGCATGAATTCTCGGGTGTGCCGGTGATTTCCGACACGAGCGAGATCTCGGACGGCGCGCTGTCGCGGGACGTGATGTCGAAGATCTGGAACTTCCGATCGTCGCCGGCTTCCGAGTTGCGGATGAGGTAATCCCGTCCTGACGGATCCGAGTCGAAGCCGTAGTCGTAGACAACAGACACGCCGCGCGAGTTGGAGTTGACTTCGTTCGGGATGTGCCACACGAGGCGCGGGTTCGCGGGGTCGGAGATGTCGAGAATGGACGTGCCGCTCCACTCCATCCGGTCGGTGATCGGGTTCATCCGATCGAGACCGTCGTAGTAGCTTTCGTGGTGGCCGACGTAAGCCCAGTCCCCGTTTGTCGCATCCGACTTGGTGACGACCATGAGGGACTCGCGCCCCTGGAGATCGTTGTACCCGACCAGCCTCACGTTTTCGGATTCTACTCCGAGCTGGGAATCCGGCTCCTCGGAAGGAGGTGAACCGGGGGACGAACATCCTGTAATTACCAACAGGATTCCGACTACTACGTGTTGCCGTTTTCTCATTTGTTGCCCTCCTTCTCGGGTGCAGCCCGACCTCGCTCTTTAGGGATGCCGGCGAAGTCTTACTCCTATCTCAATGAAGATTAGAAGAAATGTTATCGTACTTCATGTAATTGTCGCTCTCGGTTTTCATTCTCATGCAGGCGCTGGTCTCGCGTCGAATCGACTTACAGTTGGGGGATGTTTCCAATGTCCGGAAAGGGGGCACATGAAATACCGAAGAAATCCAGAGATCCATAGCACAGCACGCCAAGGCGCTTCGGCCGTCCTCGTTACGGCGATTCTCATTTTCGGCCCGGCAAGCACACACGCGCAACAACCCGCACCCGCGACGCCGGGGCCCGAGCATGCGGTTCTCCACTCTCTTGAAGGAGAGTGGGAGGTGTCCGTCCAGGGCGAAGTCGTCGGCTCGGCAATTGCCCATCTTCGTCTTGGCGATCGCTTTCTCGAGATGGAACTGATTTTGGACTCGGGACCGATCCGCAAGGCAATCTACATATTTGGATTCGACCGAAGACACGGCACCTACACCGTGGCCGCGTTCGACGATACCGGCACCTATTGGGTCACTGCCCAGGGCACGGCGACGGGCGGACGGATCGCGATGTACGGTGAGGACGAGGATCCGGTGATGCGATCCATGGGCCTCGACAAGGAGTTCGCGATCGTTCTGGACGTGCAGTCTGAGGATCAAGTGTCGATCGAGACGCTCTATGTGGACACGCGTACACCCGCTCGCACCGAAATGCCGGCTTTCTCTTACCAACTGCAACGCTGAGACCGCGCAGAATGAGAGGCCTTGAAGCGCCTTTGCCTGCCAACGCTTTTCCTATCGTTTCTGATCCCGAGCGATGATTGAGCTTCGACATTCATGCTTCCCCGCGGGTGGCCAGGGACGGCCACCCCGACACGCTGTCCCGCTCCTTCCCGAGACAGTGGAATCGGGCCCTTAAGGCTGATCGGGCAGGGCGAACACATACAGCGCGTTGCCGGACGCCGGATGGCGGATTTCCCTGGCCACCAATCGAGGAACGCGACGGGGGCTGCCACCGCCAAGTCCCGTCGTCACTGCGATGTACTGCTTCCCGTCGATGCTGAACGATAGCGGGAACCCCTGGACCGACGTACCCAGCCGTGTCTCCCAGAGTACCTCTCCATTATCCACGTCATACGCCCGGAACTGACGGTCCACGTCTCCCACGAAAGCTATCCCGCCCGCGGTTGAAAGCACTGCCGTCAAAAACGGCGCCCGCTGCTGGACGGACCACTTCTCTTCCAGCGTGCGCACGTCGTAGGCCGCGAGCTTGCCGAGGTTCCCGTCGGTTCCCGGCATTTCGTACCAGCGGCGGTCTGCCGCGGACCCACCCGACCCGGCTTCAAACTGCACGATGCGCCCGCGGATCTCCAGGCAGCTCTGGCTGAGCGGAATGATGAGCTGGCCGGCGCCGGGGTGGTAACTCATAGCCTGCCAGTTGTGCCCGCCCTCGGTACTCGGACACCCCTGTATCCATTGATTCGTCTCCTGCTCCACGATGTCGATCCGATATTGGGGTCGGCCTGTCTCGGGATCGATCCGATCGAATACGTTCTGGAAGACGGTTTCCTTGTGACCGAGATACTTCCCGGTCTCTCGATCGAGTTTCCAGAGGATGCCGGGCTTACCGACCGTGAAGGCGAGCTTCTGGCCGTCGACGTCGACAAGAAGGCGCTCGAAGACCTCATCCAGATCGAGCGATTCACCGGGAGCATGCTGGAAGTACCAGGCAAGCTTGCCGTCGTCGGTCCGGAGGGCCACTGTCGTGTTCGTGTAGAGTTCCTGATCGAAGACGGTGGTTCCCCGGCTCGCAGGCATCCAGGGTTTGGCCTGCGCCACTCCCCAGTAAGTCAGATCGAGTTCGGGATCGTATGTGCCAGTAATCCAGGTTTCGCCGCCGGCACGGAACAGGTCCGGAAGATCACCCCAGGTATCCCCTCCGGGCTCGGCGTCAGTGGCGACGGTATTGAACTTCCAGATCAGGCTGCCGTCGGACACATCGTAGGCACTGATGAAACACTTCTCTGTCCGGTAACGGCCGCATCCGGTCAAACCCTGAATCACCTTCCCTCCGGCGACAATCGGGCCGCTGGAGTTGTTGAAGCTCCCGTTCGTCCTGTCGCCGATCACGGTTTCCCAAACGGTCTCCCCGGTCCGCGCGTCCAGTGCCACCAGCCGTGCATCGGTCGTGGTGACGATCACCTTGTCGTCGTAAATCGCCAGCCCCCGCATGGGACCGGCACGGCGGCCGCCGAGTCTGTTCTCCCAGATCAACTCTCCGGTGCCGCCCGCGAGAGCCTGCACCGTGTTGCCTGGGTTGTGGAGGTAGATCGTCCCGCCGTGAACGATAGGGGCGGGCTGGTTCGATCCTCCTTCGTGCATGGCCCACACCCAAGCGAGCCTCAAGTCCCCGACGTTCTGACGCGTCACCTGGCCGAGGGAACTGTAGTTCCACGCCTGATAGTTGCCCCGTATCATCAACCAGTCCGACGCGTCGGGATTGCGCAACATCTCGTCGGTGACCACGGTGTAATCGGACACCTCGCCCGTCGCGGTCAGTCCCGTCGGCGCCGTATCCGCGGGAACTACCGGCGGAGCTTCGTCACCTGCCGAATCGAGCGAGGGCGGGACCTCGCTCGTCGCGACAGCACTGATCAACATGTCACCACTCCGGATCAGGGGCTGGTTACCCGACCGTGCACCGTTGGCTTCGAGAAGGAAGGCCGCGATATTGACGAATACCTGTTCACCGAGACTGCCGCTCCTGCCTGGCGGCATCGTCGTCTGCATGTAAGTGATGAGTTCGCCGGTGGTCAAGTGGCCCCAGGCAGCCATGAAATTGGGACCCGCCAGTTCAGGCGCCTCGTTCAGACCGCCCAGATCGGCCAGATGGCATCCGGCACAGTTCACCTGGTACGAGTTCCGACCCGCAGCCGCCTGCGCGGTTGTGTACGATCCAGCAACTTCCGGCTGTTGTTCCGTAGCGATTGCGACGCCGGAGACGGCAACGAGGGCAAACACCCCTAGCCCGCATAAATCACCGAAAGGACCAGAAAAGGCCGCCCTGTTTGGCATAAATCGTTTGTCGAGAACGGTTCAGAAACCAAACGGAGGCGGCCCTTATGAGTACAGAGTGTAAACAAACCACGTTCGAATTTCACGGACTTCTTCAACGAAAAATGAAGGCGCGTTTCGACGGCGGCAAGATCACGTCTGACGCTGGAGTTCTGCTGCTGCGTGAAGTCGAAAAGCGGACCGGTTTGATCGATGGATTGGCGGGGTGTTTTAGCGATCATCGCGACCAACGGTTGATCGAACACACCGTGAAGGAGCTGTTGGGACAGCGGGTCTACGGGCTGTGCCTGGGATATGAAGACCTGAACGATCACGATCAGTTACGGACCGACCCGATGCTTGCGTTGGCGGTGGACAAAGCGGATCCGCTGGGAACGAATCGACGACAGGCCGGCGACTGGGGAAAGGCGTTGGCGGGCAAGAGCACGCTAAACCGATTGGAGTTGACCGGCGCCGAAGTCGGCGACCAGGAGCGGTACAAGAAGATCGCTATGGATGGGGACAAGATCGATCGTTGGATGGTCGATGCGTTTGTGGCAGCCCATGACAACACGGCGCCCGAAGAGATCGTTCTGGATCTGGACGCGACCGATGATCCGATCCATGGTCAACAGGAAGGCCGGTTCTTTCACGGCTACTACCGCAACTACTGCTATCTGCCCTTGTACATCTTCTGTGGAGAGCATCTGTTGTGCGCTCGGCTGCGCCCGTCCAATATCGATGGGGCGGCAGGATCAGTCGATGAATTGGAACGTATCGTCGGCCAGATCCGTCAGAGCTGGCCGGACGTGTCGATCATCATTCGGGCCGATTCCGGATTCTGCCGGGATGCATTACTGGACTGGTGTGAAACCCACCAGGTCGATTATGTGATGGGGTTGGCCAAGAACGACCGCCTCAAGCGAGAGATCGCTGACCAGATGATTCAGGCTGAAGCGGAGTTTCAGACCACTGGGAAATCGGCACGAGTGTTTAAGGATTTCCTGTACCGGACTCGAAAGAGCTGGAGCCGCACTCGTCGCGTTGTTGGCAAAGCCGAGTTCCTGGCCAAGGGCGCCAATCCCCGATTCGTGGTGACCTCACTGCCACCGGAACGACTCGGAGCCCAAGCGCTCTACGAAGATTTCTATTGCGCACGCGGCGACATGGAGAACCGGATCAAAGAACAGCAACTGGATCTATTTGCCGACCGCACCAGTGCGGGAACCATGCGCGCCAATCAGCTCCGACTGTATCTGTCCTCAGCCGCCTACATGCTTATGCAGGCGTTGCGTCGTCTCGGTCTCAAAGATACCGCGATGGCCCATGCCCAATGCGGAACCATCCGTCTGAAGCTTCTTAAGATCGGTGCGCGTATCCGCCTCACGGTCCGCAACGTCTGGATCTCGATGTCGGAGGCCTATCCCTATGCCGACGTCTTTGCTCTCATAGTGAGAAACCTGCAATCAATTCCGCTTCGTTGCTGACGACACCGAACCTTCAGATCCGAAAAACAGCGCCTCTCATCTGCCTCCCGGCGAGGCCTGCCTGCACTCGCCCATTCATGCCGATCTCCCGCCAAATGTCGCCGTGTCACAGGCTCAAAATCCGCCAATGTCCACGGCTCGCTCACTCTCAGCTCCAAGTCTCGCCGCAAATCGCTTCTCGTATCCGAACACCGATCGATTCTCCGATTGGTGATCCATCCGGGCTAGAAAACGCATCGAATAACCGAGCATCGTGTCCTCCTACCGCAGCAGCCAACCCCAGAGGTTGCCGTCAGGCGCGTTCTCACTGTGAATCTGGACGTAAATCCGGCCCTGCCGGAGGCTTTCCATTTGGTCCGTGGTCAGATCCAACGAGCCCGAGATGGAGCCGCTCGTCGCGCTCGAAACATCGAGATCGAAGAACGCCGATCCCCGCACACCGGTCGCCAGTCCCCGGTGAACGCGGGCCACGGTTGCCGGACTCTGGAGGCCCTCGAACGTTCCTGTGATCGAAAGCCTTGCACCGACCAGGGTGGCCGAAGCCGTCCCTGACCCCGTAATGCCGGCCTGAGTACTGGCCTCGACAGGTACCGCGGAAAGTCGCACCTTGAATTTCTCTTCGACCTGAGCGGGGAGTGAAACAACGACCCAGAGAAGTCCGGCACAGATCAGGGCCGCTCGTGTACGTTGCATCGACATCATTCTCATGTTCAAAGGTCGGACGACATCTCCCTCAGACCTGGCGCAGGTTGTGCGGCTTTTTTGGAAGTCGTTTTACAGTCTACATCCAGAGTAGGACCATCCCGAAGGCGATCTTGAAAGTTGTCCTGGACACGAACGTGTTTGTTTCAGGTGTTTTATTCGGCGGCGATCTTGTCTGCTAGGTGAGACCGCGTTATCACGCTCCGCGTCACCCGATATTCTCGACGGGCACGCTAATTCGGGGACGGAGGCGAAACTATTTTCCTGCAGGCCAAAAATTACTCGGTATCCAAATTCTTTAGCGATCAAGGACCTGAATTACTCCTTCGTCCCTTAATCGTTCGAATCAGGCAGCCGTTCCTTTAACTCTTCAAGCCAGTTCAACACGACATTGAAGCGCGGCGCAGCGGTATCCTCCGGGGTCGAGCCATCCTTGATCATCAGGAACCGTCCGTCAGGACCGACCGACCACTGCGGACCCACCGCGGCAAAATACGAGCCCTCAAACAGAGTTTCCGGAATCCCCCGACTGAAGGTCGGCTCGGTTCGGACGGCCACAGACATCATCGCCGGACCGGCACGGTAGAACAGTTCCCGGCCATCGGGCGACCACGCGGTGTCCGTACCACCCTCTGTCGAGATCCTCCACTTTCCGGCTTCCACGTCGGGGAATGGCCTCACCCAGATTTCCGAGCGGCCCGATTCCGTGGACATGTAAGCCATCCACAGGCCATCCGGTGAAGTCTCCGCTCCGGCTTCAAAGAAGGCTCCCTCGAGGAGATGGTTCAACTCTCGGTCCACGTCCATCGACAGCGTGCCAATGTCGAAACCGGTGTCGTCACTCAAGACCTCGGAAAGCAACATCGTGTTCCCGTCGAGCGACCAGGAGGTCGGGACGAGGAATCGGTCCGGCATGGAGGCGAGCAGTTCAGGCTGCCCGGTGCCGTTGGCCGCCGTCCAGTAGAGACCGGAGCCATCCGGGCGGTCCGACAGCGATGCGTTGACTGTCTCGTGTCCAGACAGGCTTGACATCCATGCCCTCATCGAAAGTCAGCCGGGTCAGGGTCTCGCGGGTGAGGTCCCAGATCCAGATGCTCTGGCTCTCTCGAACCTCACGACCATCCAGGACGGTTAATGCGACTCGGGTACCATCGGGAGAAATGCGGGGATCGAAATAGTTTCGTGGTTCCGCGGAGAGGGGCTCCTCCTGCCCGTCCCGGTCTACCCACACAAGCGTGCGGCCCTTGCGCGTCACGCCTGATCGGTAAACCAGTGAGCCATCTCCCGACAGGGAGTAGTCGGTCCAGCCAAAGGAGTCGACCTCGACGTCTTCGACCATCGGGACAGGCTCGCCAGTCATTTCCAGACGCTCCGCATCAAATGGCGCCGCCCATAGCGACTCTTCACGGCCGAAGATCAGATGTCCCGACGAGGCATAGTGGGCAACGGCGCCATCGGTCAGAACGAACTGTTCGCCCGTCTCTAACGACACCGCTGCCACCTTTTTCTCGGTAAGTGCACCCCTCTTCCAGATCGTGAACAGCACGGCCCGTCCATCCGGGAGGAACACGGGCCACGCATGCCCGTCGGCCCCATCCACCGTGGTTAGCGGTCGAGGTTCGCCCCCTTCCGCCCGCACCTGCATCAGTCCCGTCGTTGAAGCAAACACGATCGTGTCGTCAGGTCCCCAACTGGATCCTCCGTAGTGGCCGGCCTCAGTGACGGTCATTGAGGATCCACCCGAGGTCGGGATCCTCTTCAACGCGTCCCCTGCAAAAAAGCCGATCCAGTTGCCGTTGGGCGAGAAGAACGGGTGAACTGCTCCTTCGGTATCCCGGATCGGGATCGGTTCCGATTGGTCACGGAAACGGAGGAAAAGCTGCTGTACGCCGTCACGTGCAGCCGCATAGACGAACCGGTTGCCATCCGGTGACAGGGTCATCACGCCACTGCCACTGATCTCGTCGGTTTCGGGAAGGGTCAACGAGAAGCGAGACACCTGGAGTGGCGTGGACGGGCCGGAGGGAATCAAGTTCCAGACTGCATAGCCGCCCAGGGCCACAACCACCAGAATAGCTGCCGCCCGGAGCAGCGACGTAGGGATCGTGATCTGGGATTGCCCGGGAGCGATTGGCCGAAACGCACTGCCTTCCGGATCGGTCAAAACCTTCTGGATGTCCAACCGCACATCCGCGATATCGTGCCAGCGACTCTTGACGTCCTTGTCGAGGCAACGTTCGATCAGTTCTCGAATCCTGGGGTGGATTTCCGCCGGGAGGCTCTCCCAGTCCGGTTCGGTCTCGAGAATCTTGGCGATCGCGTCTGATAGTGTCTCGCCTCCGAACGGTTGGCGACCGGTCAGCATTTCGTACAGGACGCATCCGAACGCCCAGATGTCGGTTCGTTTGTCGACCGGCTTTCCGCGTGCCTGCTCGGGACTCATGTAGGCCGCCGTCCCCAGAATGACTCCCTCCTCGGTCGCCGCAGTCGGCAGGGACGAAGCGTTCGTCTCGGCATCTCGCCCCACCGATTTGGCCAGGCCGAAGTCGAGAACCTTTACGAGATCATCGGGTGTCACCTTGATGTTGGCGGGCTTCAGGTCCCGATGGATGATGCCGTTCTGGTGGGCGGCTTCGAGGGCGGCCGCAATCTGGACCGCCAGTTGAAGCGCTTTTTTGATGGGAAGAGGACCTTCTTGGAGATGATCCGCCAGTGTTTCGCCCGCTACCAGTTCCTGCACCAGGAAGCGGTTTCCGTCGGATTCTTCAAGTCCATGGATGACGGCGATATTGGGATGATTGAGTGAAGCGACGATCTTCGCCTCGCGCTCAAACCGGGCCAGCCTCTCAGGGTCCGCACTGAACACGTCCGGCAATGTCTTGATCGCGACGTTGCGGTCCAGCCGGGAGTCCCGGGCGAGATACACCTCGCCCATCCCTCCCCGACCGATCAGGGCCTGGATTTCGTAAACCCCAACGCGCCGCCCGATCATCGGTGTCGCCGGCTGCTGGCCCATCGCTTTCGCGGCGACATCCAGGGCAGGACGCCCGACAAAACCATGCGTCTTCGTTTCGTAGCCGAGCAGCGATTCAACTTCGGTGCGGATTCCAGGGTCGCCCGTACAGTTCTCGTCCAGGAAAGCCGCACGCTCGTCTCCGCTGCGCTCTAAAGCAGCGTGATAACTGCGCTCGATTTTTTCCCACCGATCAGACATCGCCTATTTTTCAGCTCCCTGGTGCGTCAATTCCCGCAACAGCCAGACCTTGGCCAGCTTCCAGTCTCGAAGAACGGTGTCCGGGGACACATCCAGGACTTCCGCTGTTTCCTCGGCGGTCAACCCACCGAAGAAACGTAACTCGACGACCTGGCTCTTTCGGGAATCCACGCTTTCCAGGGCCTTCAGGGCGTCGTCGAGGGCGACGAGATCTTCTCCACGCTCGGGAGCCGCGATCATCCCGTCATCCAGCGTCACGCGAGGCTCCCGCTCGCCCCGTTTCTGCGACTTTTTCGAGCGGGCGAAATCGACGAGCACGCGGCGCATGAGCTGCGCCGAGACCGCGAGGAAATGGACCCGGTTCTGCCAGTCGACGCGCTTCGAATCGACCAGTCTCAGGTAGACCTCGTTGACCAGGGCCGTGGCCTGCAGCGTGTGTTCGACTCGCTCCCCTGCCATGTAGCGGTATGCCCGGCGACGCAACTCGTCATAGACGACAGGCATCATCCGCTCCAGTGCCGCGTCGTCCCCGCCCCGCCAGGCCAGGAGCAGTCCGGTCACCTCTACAGATGAATCTGCTTTCACTTCGTGGCTACCACTCATACCGGAGATCCAGCCGGAAAATTCTCGGGTTCAGAATCTGCGTGGCGCGGGCGAACCGGGGGACCGTGTTCCCGTTGCGATCCTGGACCAGGTTGCTGAACGTTTCCACGCCCAGAACGGTGTCGGCGTTAAAGACGTTGAATAGATCGAACATCGTCTGAACTCTCTGGCGATCGTCGATAGCGAACGTCTTCTCGAAGCGAATGTTCGTCAGGTGGCGACTCGGAAGATGATACGTCCCCAGAGACTCCATCGTGATGATCTGGCTGCCCTGAGCGAGGCCCCGAATGAGTGGACCGCCGGCATTGGCGTTGAAATCGTTGTAACGGACGAACTTGTCACCCACAAGCACGCCACGATCCTGCAAGTCTTTCGTCAGGTTGTCTCCCTGGAACGAATCGTCTTCCCAGTCGACGTAGGCTTGCCCTCTGAGGTCGTTTCCACCGATCTTGATCACCGTGTTGACGAAGACTCCGGGGGCTGCGACTTCGGCATTGTTGCCGGCCGCCGCGACGTTGATTTCAGAGAACGCGCCGTAGTCGAAGTAGAGCCCGGCGGAACCCTGCCGGAATGTCGTGTTGATCCCATCGACATTGATGTTGTTCTGTCCGTCCAGGCCGTAGGTCCGATATCCAGTTTGAGAGCCCATCGTAGACCCGCCGACATCGAATCTCGAGGTCAGGATTCCCGGGGTGTAAACGATGGAGTAAGTACCCGGCGGCAGGAGACGAAAGAGATAGCTGCCGCTCTCTACTGAAATCGTCGCGCGTTCGCCCTGGATCGCCGGACTCGACAATGTGATCTGAACGCCGGGTAGGACGGCTTCCGAGGAGTCGGCGACACGGCCGTTAATGTTGCCACTGAATTCCTGGGCGGCGAGGGGGCAGGCAAGAAGCAATAGGATTCCTGCGCACGCAGAGAACCGCCGAAACGCATTCGTCACCCAATTCCTCCCATCGTCAAAAGAGCCGCTTGCTTGGAGTTGCGAGATCTTCCCTGATCGACACAACACGGTCCTTCGACACGATGACAGAGTCCTTCTGTGCGGGTACGAGCCGGCTGACGGAGTGGACACCACGGCACTCGGCGACAACCGCGTCGGTTTTCGCTTCTTCGCGAAAAAGTTGGGTACAGGCTACAGGAGAGGGGGCTTAGGGTCAATCGTTCGTGTAGCTGAACAGCCATTTCGGAAGTCAGGGAGGACGGAGTGTCTGGAAGGGGCTCTGGAAGGGAAAAGGTCGAGGAGGGAGAGGAATTTGAAGTGAGGGGTATTTTCGAGAGACAGGTATCCGTAGCGGGTCCAGCCCGGTGATTGGGGTCAGGCAGGCGCGTGGAGACCAGGGAAACGAGTCAGTTCAGCTGGAGTCGGCTGGGGTTGGGGCAGACAGAGCGAGGCGAAGCAAACGAAGAAGCTCGATGGAGGTATGCGGGCGATGGCGCCCGCGATGCAAATGACGCAATCGATACAGACGTTCGATCGTGAGAGCCAGGCTTATGAGGAGCCAGTGGAGAAGCAAGCTGTTGGCGTGGTGATGGGGGATATGGGCCATCCCATAACGGTTCTTGGCATCGTTGAAACCTTGGTTTTCGACTTCCCAACGACTCTTGGCCATGCGAAATAAAGTGGGCGCTCCCACTTGGTTCATCGAGAAATTGGTCAGCCAGTAGGCTTCGACCACCGATCCATCGGGTTTCTCTTGCCGGTAGCGGATCACGCGCACGGTCGGCCAGTTCAATCGGCCCCAGGGATCGAAGTCGTCTGCATCCCAGATTTCCACCCGATCGGCTCCATCCTTGAAAACCCGGGACGGCGGCTGACAAGCAAACCGGCTTTTGGCGGCGTTGAACAAGCTCGGAAGATTGGCTTTGAGACGGACGATGGTCTTCAATCCCAACTCGTCGGCCAAGTGCAGGAACGGAGCCGACGCATAGCCCCCATCGACAACAACATAATCGGCAAAACGCGGCCCCAACTGCCCCACCACCCGACGAAGCAGTCGTTGCCCCCCCGACCATTCGCTATCCCCACTACCGTAGGGTTCCACATCGACCGGTAAAGTGAACCCGGTGCCCACGATGGTGGCCATCACGACGTGGTGTAAGTAGGTGGTCACCTCCCCCTCGGCGTTGCGATGGGGTCGACACCACTGACACCCGGCCTCACCGACACGCCCCACGGTTGTCCCGTCCAGCGCCAGGCCGATGAATCGGCAATCGTCGAACGCTTTATTGCGCTTGGCCTGCTTGATGGCTGTGGTCAACGCGCCGCGCGTGAATTCCGGATTCAGCTTCTCGGTAAAATAGCCCAGCGTGTCGTCGCTAAAGCGGCGTCCGATTCCCAAGGCCCGACACGCCGAGGATCGTGCGAGCGACTCGATGGCCAGGAAGCTCGATTCCCGCAGCAGATACCCGATCACCAGAGACCAGATCAGATGCCCACTTCCGATCTGCGGTCGCACCCGCCCATCTCCGGGGTGATTCAAATACCCCTTCAGCCGCAAACACTTTCGCGCGTACCGTCGTATCCCTCGTGCCGACGGACCTTTCACCGGCGCTTCCGCTTCTCACGTTGTTGCTGGCGCTCCAGCACCAACAACTTCGCGTTCGCTGTCAGCACCTCCCGGATCGCATCCTGAAACTCCCGTCCCGCTCCGACACGCTTTTGAATCTCCTCAACCATGGCAGCTGGAACGTGTTCGACATGCTTCTTCCCGTCCATCATGAATGTCCAGGACCAGGATGGGTGCCCTTCACCCGACACACACCGGCACGTCGGCTTACCGCACCGGGTGTAACTAATCGACACCGAGCCAGGCAGCAAACCGTCGGGTATCTCATGGCGCTCGATCAGGCTGTACTTCCGCCGTCGCAGTCGCGACGCAACCGCTCCCCTTACCTGATTCAACTCAAGCCATATCTTTTTCTTCTTCATCTGACGGTATATATACCACAAGATACCGCCGACACCATATCGATTTCAACAATGCGAAAATAGAACTTCCTTAACAATGGGTTTGAATTCGACTCAAATGCCCGCTGGCCGGGCCTCATTCAACTTCGACCGAGCT
Source organism: Terriglobia bacterium (assembly GCA_965247425.1). GTDB lineage: Bacteria > Acidobacteriota > Terriglobia > 20CM-2-55-15 > 20CM-2-55-15 > CAZOZZ01. Next base: position 3,981,288 of record OZ252023.1, on the reverse strand, counting down.
GCTCTTCCGAAATGGCTGGTAGCTGAAACTGAGCCGCAAGGACTCCTGGAAAATGAAGGTCATCGCGCCCGGCTCGCAGCCGAAAGCCGCACGCTCAGAATGGCCTCACGATCACCCGTCCTCGAGTACAACGTGTGGTAGATCCACTCGATCTTCACCAAAGACTTCACTTATCTAAACCAACATTTTTCAGCAGATGACAAAGGCCTACATTCCAGAAATGAACAGGCTCCCGCACTTTTTATAAAAATCTTCCACGACCCTTCCGGGTTTTAACTCCGGTTTCCGCCTCCCGTACTGAGGACCACACACAGCTGGTCCCGGGAGGTCGAAAACCATGATCCGAATCGCAAGTCTTCTGCTTCTGACAATCGCTACAACAGCAACCCGCCCCAGTGCGTGGGCGGCAGATCCGGCCGTGACGTCGATCAACTTCGAAACTCGGCGCGGTCACCTGATCGTGGCCGACGCCCAGGTCGAAGGGACGACCCTGCGGTCTCTGATCGACACGGGCGCCAACCGGTCGGTCATCGACACCCGGATGGCGAAGCGTCTTGACCTTCATCCTGTCGCCTCCAACGATGTGACGGCATACGGCAAGACCTCGAAGGTCGAGCGGGTCATCATCCGCAGCCTCCGCGTCGGACCGATCCACACGGCGGCCCTGGCAATCGTAACGGATCTGTCGGATTGGGGAGTCGACGCGATCATCGGAATGGACGTGCTCCGGAGGCCGGACTTCGGGATCGACTTCACCGCGAAGCAGATCCTGTTCGGGAAAGCGAAAACCCTGTCCGATTCGATTCCTTTCGATTTCGAACACTCGCTCGTCATCGTTTCGCTCGAGGTTCGGGGTCACAAGGTTCCGCTGTCGGTGGATACTGGAGCGAGCCGGATCACTCTCCACCAGACCGATAATTTGAAGCAAATTGTCCGATCGCCGTCGACGCGTTCGGTCCGGACCTCAAACCTGATCGGCACATCGAAGCTCACGGAGGTTCGCTTGCGCGATGTGCGGTTGGGATCGACGGGTTGGAACGAAGTGCGAGCCAACGTAACGACCGCACCCCCGGTCCCCGGTATCGACAAGCAGGGCGTCCTGTCCGTCACTTCCCTCGGACTGAGGCAAATTCAGTTCGACTTCGAGAATGGGCTGATGAGCTGGGAGAGATAAACCTGTTGGCAAACCCCGGGCTTGCTCGCCCGGGCGAGGTTAGCGGGGCGCCTCCAGCAGCGGCTCCTCCGCGAGATAGATCAGTAGCGTCCCCGGTTCCACCACATGGCCTTTGGGTGGATTGAGGATTTCCTCTCCCGCCGGTGTTCGGATGCCGATGACCAGCACCCCGCTTTCCGATAGCCGCATTCGGACCAGCAAGTCGCCAAACCGGGTCGGGTCCTGGGGTGCATCCGGGATGTACCCGATGTAAATGTTGTGGAAGCCCGAGACCAGAACGCGGCTCATCGTGGCAGCCGTCCCGTGGTAGCCGACGGCGTGGGCGATCATCGAGAATCCGATCCTCCGGGATTCCATGACCTCGTCGGCGCCGGCCGTTTTCGCGTGGTCGACGTTTTCGGAATCGAGGATCTCCGCCACCACATAGAGCGGAAAACGACGGTGGCGCATCGATGCCTCCTGCCTGCCGAGGAAGGAGCGAATTGTGAAGACCGTGAGGATCGTGCGCGCATCGGCGATCTGCGGACTCGTGTCTCGTGCTCCCGAAACGATCACTGTGGCCGCATGGGTCAAGCGGACCTTGTCCAACTCGCTCTCCTTCGTCGGATCACCCTGGACCCAGAGGAAATCCGGGGGCAAATCCCGCGGACGCTCGCGGTCGTCGAAGATCACTACGCGGGTTTCCGCCAGATCGAGTTCGTTGGTGAGGGCCTCCAGGAGCATATGCGTGCTCTTGTCGTGGCCGCACAGGACGACGTGGTTGACGTGGTCGCTCATACGAAACTGCTCCTCCCGGATGCTAAGCATGCCGGCAACCAGGCTGGACCCGACGATGCCGGCGAACAGGGCCAATGTGAACATCCCCGCGATCATCATCACGGCACCGACGATACGTCCGAGCAGTGTCACCGGCGTGATGTCTCCGAAACCGACCGTGGTGATCGTGACCAGGGACCACCACATGCCGTCGAGCAGGCTGTTGATCTCCGGATTGATCCGGCCCTCGACGAGATAGACGCTCACCCCCCCGAGCATCGTGGTCACGGCGAAAACGGTGAACGCGAAAGCGAAGAGCAGCCCGTTCTCCTCCAGGGTCTGCAACACGATCGCGAAGGGATTGCGATATTGAAAAACCCGCGACGTGCGAAGCAGTCGCAACAGCCGCAGCGCGCGAAGCCCGCGCAACTCCGGGAAGAGGGCCAGCACCGCCAGGATGTCCACCAGGACCAGCGGACGCAGTGCGAATCCCAGGCGCGCGAGCAAGTGGGTGCGGAGGCGTCCGATCGGTGGGCGCCGGAAGACAGCGAGCGCAGGAGGCGTGTAGCTGCCCACCCGCAAGACGACCTCCACGGCGAAGATTGTCAGCACAGTGAGGTCCACGTACCGAAGCAGCGGCATCAAGCGACTGTCTTCGGGCAGAAGCCCTTCGACCACGAGGAACACGATGGAGAGGAGGATCAGGGTCCATACGGTTCCCTGAACCCACCGGTAGACGCGCGTGCGCGGCTCGTGGAAAGCGGCGTGGAGGCTCGCAGAGAGGGCGCTCATCGAACCTGCAGGCGTCTCGGATAGTGAGCTTTATGAAGTCCCTTTGCCATGACGTGATACGAGTCAGCGAAATCCTTCCCGATAAAAGTTAGCGACGGAATTATCGTCGCGCAGGTTCCCAATCATCGGTGCCACGGGCGTCCGGGTCAATCTTTTCGCGGCCAAATCCAACGCGGAGTCTTCGATGAATCCTTTCCGCCTTCATCAGAACGTCTCTTTTCTTAGCATTTGTTAATTTATATACCTACTCGGGATCTGATTACCGGGCCGCTCCGCATCCCAGAAGACAGACACGATCCACCAGCGTTGTCCATCGTTCAGGAGCTGAACGGAGTTGATTCCCCGGCTGAAGGGCGTGTCGGGATCACCCTGGTCGGCGCGGTACGACGCGTAGGCGGTGAAAGCGTGGGCGATGTTCCCGAACGTCTCGGTGGTGCGGCCGATCTCCTTCTCTGTAAAGCCGATCTGCCTCAACTGATCGGAGCTGCCGGCCCAGTACTCCTCGGGCGACATCACGCGGAACCGCCCCGTCGGGATGAGCCGCGCTCCCTCGACGAAAAGTGACATGAAGCGCTGTCGATCCCGCATCTCGCCGATGGGTCCGGAGATGACGTCGTAAAGCGCAGTAATGATGTCGTCTATGGAACCGACGTCGGAGGGTTTGGCCGCGCGCCCTTCCTGGGCGTGGGACGGGACAGCCAGGGCCAACACTAGAACGGCGCAGACGATGGGTGCAACGAACACGGATCTGAACATCAGGAATCCTCCTCTGGCAGGTTCGAAAATAAATTAGGGACGTGGGCGATTTATTTTGCTACAAACGGTAGTCACATCCAAACGGAGCGTCGGGCGGAGGAAACGATTTTCGTGTTCCTTTGGGAGGGGAAAACCTATGAGCATGGATGAAAGCTACGGGAGCACCACGCGTTCGAAGATTGATCCACCAAGAGTCTCCAACCTCACCCGCCGCGAGTTACTGAGGTTGGTGGGGGGCACCGCAGTGCTGTCGGTTTGCTCAGGGTGCTCACTGGAGGACCCGACACCGCCTTCTTCCGGGACGGTCGTCGACGTGCCTGTCCACTACGCCGGCATCATGGACGTCGCGAAGTTGATCGAGACGAGGGAGCTCTCACCGGTCGATCTGACCGAGATGATGTTGGACCGCATCGAGACATTGGATGGACGCCTCCGAAGCTACGCGACCGTGATTGGCGACCAGGCACGGGCTTCGGCCCGCATCGCCGAGCAGGAGATCGAGTCCGGAAATTATCGCGGGCCGCTCCACGGGATCCCGATCGGTGTCAAAGATCTGTACTACACGAACGGGGTGCGAACGATGGGCGGGCTCCAGGTCCTGGCCGACTTCGTGCCGGACTACGACGCTACGGCGGTGGCGAAGCTCCACCAGGCCGGCGCCATTCTCCTCGGCAAGCTGAACATGAGCGAGGGCGCGATGCCGGGCTATCATGTCAACTTCGAGATTCCCGTCAACCCGTGGGACCGAGGGCTGTGGCCGGGTTCGTCTTCGAGCGGCTCGGGCGTTGCGACCGCAGCCGGCCTCTCGTTTGCGACGCTTGGTTCCGACACCGGCGGATCGATTACATTCCCCGCGATGTGTAACGGAATCGTCGGCCTCAAGCCGACGTACGGCCGTGTGAGTCGATACGGTGTTATCGGGCTGGCCGAATCGATGGATCACGTGGGACCGATGACGCGTCGCGTGGCGGACGCGGCTCTGGTCCTCGAAACGATAGCCGGATTTGATTCCAACGACCCGACCTCGCTCACCGAACCGGTTCCGAGCATCCTTGGGGAACTCGCCCGGGGCGTCGACGGTGTACGCATCGGATTCGACCGGGATTACGCAACCCGGGACGTCGATCCGGGCCTCGTCGCTGCGATCGAGGTCGCGCTCGGAGACCTGGAGCGCCTGGGCGCACAGATCGTGGACCTGGACATGCCCGATTTCGGGGAAGATCTCGTAAACGCCTGGTTCACGATCTGTTACTACGAAGCGCGCCGCGTCCACGCCGCAAACTACCCGTCACGTGCCGACGAGTACGGGCTGTACTACCGGGACCTGCTGGAAGCGGCGGCAGCGGTGACGGATGAGGCCTATTCGGAAGCCGGCGAACTGCGGGAAGAGTTCAACGAACGGTATCGAACCGCACTCGCCAACGTCGATGCGGCAGTCTGTCCGGCCGGCGGAATCCCCTTCCCCATAACCGAGGACATCCTGTACGGCAACATGGCGGGCTTCGACCCGGTAGGGCCGAAGATCCAATTCCAGTTCACGGCGCCGGCGAACTTCGCGGGGACGCCGGCGATCTCGGTGCCATGCGGCGCGAACGGAGATGGAGTGCCCTACACGATTCAATTCCAGGGGAGTCATTTGACCGAACCGATGCTGTGCCGGATCGCCCATGCGTATGAAGAGGCGACGGACTGGCATACGAGGCATCCGCCGGTGTAGGAAGGCTCGTCGGTTCGGAATCGTAACTGGGCCCGAGGATTACTGTCTAATCCGGCGCCCTTGCCTGAGGGGAGTCCTTGAATCTACAACTCACAAATATCTGGCAGCCAGCTCGTACGTCTCGAAAGCAGCTAGTCGTGGTACTGCATGGACGCGGTGATTCGGCAGAAGGCTTTCTCTGGCTACAGCAGACGCTTGCCATCGATTCGCTGGACTTCCTGCTTCTTACCGCGCCCGTCCCCTACGGCATCGGCTTTAGCTGGTACGATCTGCCACCGAACCAGCTTCCGGACATCGTCGGGTCCAGGCGGCTGCTCGGCGACGTGCTTCGGGAAACGGAGCAGAACGGGTATCCGCCGGAACGGACATTCCTTTTCGGGTTCTCACAGGGCTGTCTTCTGACTCTCGAGTTTGGAGCACGGTACGCGCACCGATTGGCAGGCTATGTCGGTATCAGTGGCTACGTCTACGATCCCGATGCGCTCCTCGGAGACCTTAATCCTGCAGTGAATCAGGGAGACTGGCTTATCACACACGGCACTGAAGACGAGATGCTACCTGTGGCAAAGACCCGTCAACAAATCCAGCAACTCAACGCCGGAGGGTTCGGAATAGATTATCGGGAGTTCACGAAGACCCATACGATCGATATCAAACGGGAACTACCGGAGATCCGTGAATGGATGCAGTCCCGGTGCAGAGAATAGGTCGAGCCAAACAGGCCTGGATTTCATCGTGGCCTATTTGGCGAGTTCTCTCAGGGCGTTGCGGTAACGCTTCGCTGTTTTTGCGGCAAGAGACAAAGCTTTTTCCGTCGTTGGATCGTACGGGGTGAGGAGAATGCCTTGGTCCGTTTCGAACGTGGGGCCTCAACCCTCCGGAAACATCGGCGGAATGATGGGTGGCTGTGGACTGAGAGGTGCCAGGTCTCGACCGGCCAGGGCCGGATGGTCCGGAGGAATTCTCGTGGCTCGGAAGACTCCGAAGACGTTGAAGCCAACCGGTTGGGGCCTGGCGCCGTCCGGCAAGAGAACCTGGCCGGCATAGGGCGTCCAGTACTCCCAGGTGATTTCACCCTGCGGTGTGACCTCCATGAATCGACCGCGCGGACCGGACGTGATGAGCGTGCCGCCGTTCGTGAGACGATGGGCGCCGGAGATGAAGCCCGCCCGAAAATGCTCGGGCGCCGAGTAGCTCCAGACACTCTCGGTCGGCCCAAATGGACCATTGCCGGGAAGTTCATAGTGCCCGTCTGAATTCATCGGCGTGGCGATCTCATAAACGATCGTGTAGGGGCCGTCAGACCCGGGAGCATTGTTGCTGAAAACCATGATGTGGCCGGCGCCTGGCATGTCGTCCGGTATCCAGCGGGCATCGTGCTGCCCGCCCATCTTCCTGTCGGCCTCGCTGCCTCGACCATACACACGTGGATTCCCCCAGCGATAAAGCAGGTCCCCGCCCCGGCCGTAGCGGCCGCCGGTGTGGCCCGCGGCCTCGGCGGTGGTCGTGCTGTGGTCGATCACCCAGAGTTCATGATAATCGTGAACGCTGATGACGATCTGATCGAGGCCGGGATGATACGCGACAGCGTTGGAATGCATGAGGTCGGAATCGGTGGCGGGCTCGGCATCTTCATCCGACCCCGCGAAACCCTGACGCCGGATTTGCTCCAATTCCTCGGGAGACGGTGGCTCGACGTCGCCGTTGATATCGATCAGTTCCGGATGCTCGGCCACCACGCCGAAGTTGTCCGCGGTCGGATCGAAGTCCTGGATCCTGTGATCCCACGCACGCCACTCCCAAACGATTCGCGCCCCGTTGGGGGGGTACGGCCGAAACTCGACGATGATGTCGGGCCAGAGGCCTCGCTCGGGGATCAGATCCGTCCGGCGACCCGCCCGGCGGGCCTCGGCGGCACTCCTGCCGGCCCACGCAATGGCCAGGATGTTGCCGTTTGGAAGCACCTCGATATCGTGGTGCAACAGGTTCTGCCCGCTGTTGAAGGAAAAATCCAGGACCAGCTTGCCGTCCCACGTGAATTCCTGAACGCGACCGCCCTGTCCCCCGCCGCTGAAACCGCGAAGCTCGGGCGCGCGGCCACCGCGCACGAGGTGGCCGTTATCGAGCAGGTACGCTCCGCCGGCCGGGCCGAGTTCGCTCTTCCACGTATGCACCACCTGGCCCAGATTGTTAATCAGGTAGGTCGTATCGGACAACAGCCCCGTGAACAGAATGTAGCCGGAAGATGCGTCATCAGAGTTGATGCGGAGACCGCGCTCCTCATCCAGACCCGAGGCTGCCCTCTGATCCGCGGTCCCCTGTGTCCAACCGGATTCGCCGAGGGCGCCGAGGTTGACCGCCGAGATCAGCAGACTTGTTATCAACAGTCGTTGCCTTGTTCTCATTTCTGTCACTCCTGGCTCTTCTTACTCGACCTTAGCAGCCCGTGGTGGAAGTCTGTAGGGTCGCGTTACGAGCACCATGGGGCTAGATGCAAGGCGCCACGACGACGGCGATGGTTCCCATCGAAGACGTCGATGCCTTCCATCGATCTAGGAGTGGCAACGCCGCAGCTGGCCCCATGCCGTCGTAACCCGAAGGGCGCAGGGGTCTTCGGGCCACAGGCTTTGTCATTTGTCGGTCACGATGACAAAGCATCGTTCCGCTCCTCATTTCGCGCCTGAGACCCGAATACCCCTGCGCGCGACCCTACAGACTTCCACCACGGGCTGCTTGGGCCATTGCTTCTCTACGAGGGCGCTCGCTTTCGAGCGGCCTGGCTGATCTTCTCACCGATCATCGCGATCTTCTGGTCGTGCAGGCGCTTTTCACTCAGCCAGTAAGGCGACGTGATCTCCTTGAAGGCGTAGATCGCGGCCTGAATGCCTTCGGCCCAGGCGACTGCAATCAACTTGATGTCACCGTGCACGTCGCCGATGGCGAACACCCCGGGACGGCTGGTTTCGAAATAGGGATCGATCGCGATGCTGCCGTCATCGTTCAGGCGGACATCCAGCCGGCGAAACGTGTCCTTGGCGGAGAGAAAACCGATCTGAACGATGATCTTGTCGACCAGCAGATATTGTCCATCGGTCAGTGTCAGACGGATCCGGTCATTCACGAACCCCGCCGCCGATATCTCGCACGATAAATGAACGGCACCGCCGGAAGATTGCACTCTACCGAACGTGTCCGCTTTGCCGGAATGTGTGGCACCCCGGACAATCAGATGAACCTGCCCCTGTCGGCCGAGCACCATGACGGCGGCGTCGAGAGCCGAGTCACCGGCGCCGACAATGGCGACATCCTGTCCTTCGTAATCTCCGATCTGAGGGACCCTGTAGTGCACATTTTTCGAGTCGAGCTGGTCCAGGACGGGAAGTTTGCGGGGGAAGTGCAACAGGCCACAAGCGACGATGACCTTCCGGCATTTGTAAACTTCGTTGTTCGTGACCACCTTCTTGAGAGGATCTTGCTTTTCGGTTTCGTCAGTGTCCTCGATGTCGGCCAGTTCCTCGCCGAACCGGAACTGGACCAGAGCGTTGCACGCCTGGCGATAGACCCTTGACGAGAGTTCCTCACCGCTGATGCCATCGGGAAATCCAGGGATGTCGACGATCTTTTTGTCCGGGTAAAGGAACTGCGGCTGCCCGCCCGGTCTGCCCTTGGCTTCGATGACCAGGGTCGTCAGACCGCGGTGGGCCGTGGTCAGGCTGGCCGCCAGACCCGATGGACCCGCCCCAATGATGATCACGTCCCAGTAGGCCAGACTCTCGAAGTCGATATCGGCTTGCAGTTCGGTGACCTTGAAATCCGCCATCTCAGACCATCATACGCCCGCTTTTCCCCCAGCCGTCACGTTTACGCGCCGACCCACTGTGGCGATAGCAACGCCGGCTGCAAGGATCCAGAAAGCGACGAGCACAAGACCTTCCGCAAAGGGCCGCCGTCACGAAGTCGCCGCCTATCCAAGCCCCTCGTCCCAGGACGGTCGTCATACCAGCAATCCGCACATCATCGCCAACCCGGCCATCCACGATATAGGTGTGACCACACCCGGTCAGGTCGCCTTCCACCGTGCCCTCGATCGTCACCTCTCGGCCGCTGGCCATGACGTCACCCCTCACGGTTCCCTTGACGACCACCGTGTCCCCGAACGCGTAGAGGTCATGTTCGATCACTTCGTCGGCGCGAATGACGACATGCTTTCCCACGCGGAGTTCCTGTGCCCATAACGGATCGGCGACGATCACGATTGCGAGCAGGACCGACCCCGCAAACCAGAGACGTAGGCATGTTGTCGTTCTCATTTTTCCAGCTTCAAACGTCACGGATTCACCCCCAACGCGCCGGCAATCTGCTTCAGGAAGTCTCGAGCCTCCCGGGATCCGCCCAGCTTGAGCCCGATCGACCCCATCCCGGGCTCGAACCTCATTTCGAAAGTGAGAAACACACAGCATCGGCGTTCCTTCAAGATGAAATCCAACAGGAGCCTCGCCGTTTGCTCATCCCCGGGGAAGCTCAAATCAAAACCGTCGGGTCGTTCAATGCACTCCAGAGAACCTTCGATCAACTTCGAAATTTCGCCACTCCTTCGGACAAGCTCTCTAGAGTTCAGACTGCAGACCAGCGGTCCTTCGGTCTTTTCTTCTCTCATCTTCTCCTCCCAGCACAATCGGATATTCATGTGGTAGCCTAGCCCGCATAAATCACCGAAAGGACCAGAAAAGGCCGCCCTGTTTGGCATAAATCGTTTGTCGAGAACGGTTCAGAAACCAAACGGAGCGCTTAGCGTTCATCGGGAGTGCCGAGCGATAAGGCGCGGTGGTGACGAGATCTTCGGGCACTTTCGATAACGACGTTTGAAGGAAGGCGCTGGCGTTTGCGGCGAACGCGGTGGGCTATGGAGAAAGTACGGGGTTGGGGGTTGAAGTTCTCACGAGTGAGACTCGACCAGCGAGTGTGGCCAGGCGGCGACAATGAATGTATGGCGGCCGATCGTCCGTTTTGGAGAGTTCACCGAGCAGGTCCAGGCCCGATCGGTACGAACTTTTGACATCAAGGCGCACGTGGGCGTTGGCGTGCACCAGCACGTCTGGAAGGCATGGATTTGGAATCCCTGTTACGACGTGTCTAAAAAGCATTTCGAAGCGAATCTCCATGCGAGTTCGGTCGCAGTGAGCCTCTCGATAACGGTCATCGGGGCATGACAGATTGGACACAGCCAGGCGGAGCTGGTTGACGGGACTTCCTCAGGAGGAGGGACCGGCGCCATTCCCAATAACCGATGACAAAGTTCCATGGATACGGATCGTTGGGAGTTCGCCATGAAACCGAAGTGCCGGATGCGGACAAAGCCTTTCGGCAGTACGTGGAGCAGGAATCGGCGGATGAACTCGGCGGCGGAAACCGTCATCGTCCTTGCTTTGTTACCGCGAGAGTAATCCCGCCAACGGAATGTGACATGGCTGCCGTCGAAGGAAAGCAATCGATGATTGGAGATGGCGACGCGGTGTGTGTAGCGTCCGAGGTATCGAAGAACCTGTTCGGGGCCGCCGAATGCCGGCTTCGCATAGACGACCCAATCTTGGCGGAATAACGGTCGCAAGAAAGCCGCAAAGTGCTTCGGTTCGGAAAGGTGCTGGATCTGTCCGGCGAAGGTCAGGCTCTTCTTGCGAAAAGCCTTCTGCAATCCGTCAACGAACTTGCCGCGGAATAGTTTTCCCAGAACCTTCACAGGTAGGAAGAACGGGTATCGCGGATGAATCCAACGCGCACGGCCCGGTGCGATTCCTCCGGCGGGAATGACGCAGTGGATGTGAGGATGAAACAGCACGTTCTGACCCCACGTGTGCAGGATGAGGAAGAAGCCGATTCTCGCGCCAAGATGTTTGGGATTTCGAGCGACCTCCAGAAGAGTCTCGGCCACAGTGCGGAACAGCAGGTTGTAGAGCTCGACCTGGTTCTGTCGGACGAGCGAATGCAATTGGTGCGGCAGGGTGAACACGACATGGAAGTATCGTGTTGCCAGAAGCTCTCGTTCTCTGGCCGCGATCCAACGCTGACGCGCCTGAGCCTGGCATTTGGGACAATGGCGATTACGGCATGAGTTATAGGAGAGGACCCGATCGCCACCACATCGTGAGCAGGCATCGATATGACCGCCGAGAGCCGCTGTGCGGCAATGCTGGATGGCGTGCATCACCTTGAGCTGCTGGAAATGGATTCGTTTTCGATGGCGGTCGATAAAGTCGTTGCCCGCGGCGCGAAGGATGTCGGCCACCTCCACGGTGGGCCGGGTCATTGTTTCTGCTTCCTTCTTTTGGACCGCTTCACCGCATCGAGGCTGGAAACCGCCATGGTCTCCACCGGATTGGTGACCGCCTGCAGGTGACGTCGAGACAGGTGCAGATAGACGCTGGTGGCTCGCAGGTCCGCGTGACCCATTAACATCTGAATGGTGCGGAGATCGGTGCCATTTTCAAGTAGGTGAGTGGCCCAGCTGTGACGCAGCGTGTGCGGGGATACGCGTTTCTTGATTCCGGCACGTTTCGCCGCATCGTGTACGGCGGACCACACGCACTTGGGGGTGAGGGGTTTGTCGGCGCGCCAGTTGTTCACCATGCCCGGAAACAAATAGGTCTTGGGCTTCATCCAACACCAGTATTCTCGTAGCGTCTGCAAGAGCTTTGGTGTCAATGGCACGTCGCGATCACGATGACCCTTGCCCTGACGGATGTGGATGATCATGCGCTCGCTATCAACATCCTCGGCCTTCAACCGGATCAACTCGGCTCGGCGCATCCCGGTGGCGTACAAGGTCATGAGCATCGCGTAATCCAGCAAATTCTTTGCCGAGTCGATCAGTCGTGCGACCTCGTCCTGGCTCAAAACCGTCGGCAATCGTTTCGGGGTTCTGGGATATGGGAGATCCAGCTTCAGGTATGGACGCCGCAGCGTCTTTACAAAAAAGAACCGCAAGGCGGCAATGTACAAGCCGACAGTCTTGGCCGCGAGCTTTCGCTCCCGGATCAGATGTAGGTGATACTGCCGCAGGTCTTCCTGACTGAGACGATCGGGGCGCGTGCCAAAATAGCCCGCGAAGTCTTCAACGACTCGCAGGTAACTTCGGATGGTGATCGGAGAGAAATTACGACGCTGGAGTTCCTCCAGCATCCGTTTACGCAGGTCCGTCATGTAGGCCTCCTTTGAAGCCCACACTCTACAGTTTGCTTAGCACCGTTCGCTCAGCCCACGCGTAGCGTCCGCCGCGACAGCGGCTTCGTTCTAAGCGGCCCTTATGAGTACAGAGTGTAAACAAACCACGTTCGAATTTCACGGACTTCTTCAACGAAAAATGAAGGCGCGTTTCGACGGCGGCAAGATCACGTCTGACGCTGGAGTTCTGCTGCTGCGTGAAGTCGAAAAGCGGACCGGTTTGATCGATGGATTGGCGGGGTGTTTTAGCGATCATCGCGACCAACGGTTGATCGAACACACCGTGAAGGAGCTGTTGGGACAGCGGGTCTACGGGCTGTGCCTGGGATATGAAGACCTGAACGATCACGATCAGTTACGGACCGACCCGATGCTTGCGTTGGCGGTGGACAAAGCGGATCCGCTGGGAACGAATCGACGACAGGCCGGCGACTGGGGAAAGGCGTTGGCGGGCAAGAGCACGCTAAACCGATTGGAGTTGACCGGCGCCGAAGTCGGCGACCAGGAGCGGTACAAGAAGATCGCTATGGATGGGGACAAGATCGATCGTTGGATGGTCGATGCGTTTGTGGCAGCCCATGACAACACGGCGCCCGAAGAGATCGTTCTGGATCTGGACGCGACCGATGATCCGATCCATGGTCAACAGGAAGGCCGGTTCTTTCACGGCTACTACCGCAACTACTGCTATCTGCCCTTGTACATCTTCTGTGGAGAGCATCTGTTGTGCGCTCGGCTGCGCCCGTCCAATATCGATGGGGCGGCAGGATCAGTCGATGAATTGGAACGTATCGTCGGCCAGATCCGTCAGAGCTGGCCGGACGTGTCGATCATCATTCGGGCCGATTCCGGATTCTGCCGGGATGCATTACTGGACTGGTGTGAAACCCACCAGGTCGATTATGTGATGGGGTTGGCCAAGAACGACCGCCTCAAGCGAGAGATCGCTGACCAGATGATTCAGGCTGAAGCGGAGTTTCAGACCACTGGGAAATCGGCACGAGTGTTTAAGGATTTCCTGTACCGGACTCGAAAGAGCTGGAGCCGCACTCGTCGCGTTGTTGGCAAAGCCGAGTTCCTGGCCAAGGGCGCCAATCCCCGATTCGTGGTGACCTCACTGCCACCGGAACGACTCGGAGCCCAAGCGCTCTACGAAGATTTCTATTGCGCACGCGGCGACATGGAGAACCGGATCAAAGAACAGCAACTGGATCTATTTGCCGACCGCACCAGTGCGGGAACCATGCGCGCCAATCAGCTCCGACTGTCTCTGTCCTCAGCCGCCTACATGCTTATGCAGGCGTTGCGTCGTCTCGGTCTCAAAGATACCGCGATGGCCCATGCCCAATGCGGAACCATCCGTCTGAAGCTTCTTAAGATCGGTGCGCGTATCCGCCTCACGGTCCGCAACGTCTGGATCTCGATGTCGGAGGCCTATCCCTATGCCGACGTCTTTGCTCTCATAGTGAGAAACCTGCAATCAATTCCGCTTCGTTGCTGACGACACCGAACCTTCAGATCCGAAAAACAGCGCCTCTCATCTGCCTCCCGGCGAGGCCTGCCTGCACTCGCCCATTCATGCCGATCTCCCGCCAAATGTCGCCGTGTCACAGGCTCAAAATCCGCCAATGTCCACGGCTCGCTCACTCTCAGCTCCAAGTCTCGCCGCAAATCGCTTCTCGTATCCGAACACCGATCGATTCTCCGATTGGTGATCCATCCGGGCTAGAAGTTAAAGTGGACTTTAAGTCAAGGGGGTTTTGCGGAAAAAATGAGAATCAGCGAAGTGGCTGAAAGGGCTGGTCTTCGGCCGTCCGCCCTCCGGTACTACGAGAGCATCGGCCTGTTGCCGGCACCGATGCGGATCAACGGAAGGAGAAGCTACGGTCCGGACGTCCTGATGCTGCTGGCAGGAATCGGAGTGGCACAGCAGGCCGGCTTCAAGGTCGAGGAAATCAAACAGCTGTTCTATGGTTTTGGGACCGATCGGAGCCCCTCGGAGCGGTGGTCTGAATTGGCACGCTCGAAGCTGGTCGAGATTGACCAGCTGATCGAACGGGCCCGGGGAATGAAACGCTTGCTGGAGGAGGGAATCCGCTGCGGCTGTTCCGGTCTCGATGAGTGTGAGCTACTCGCCAACCCGACCGAAATAAGTCAAGGGCCCTAAGGAACGGGCTGCTGTGCCCGGAGTTCCTCGAACCAGTCGGTGACGACATGGATCTGCCGTTCAGGCGTGTCGGCGGCGGCCGAATCGACGAACTTTAGCATCAGGAATCGTCCATCGGGGGAAACGTCAAAACCGCTAAAACCGAGAAACGAGGCGGCACTGAACAGCGCTCGCGGTATGCCTGCCTCGAAGGTTTCTTCCGTGTCAATAGAAACCGCCATCAGATCGGTCGCTTCACGGTAAAAAAGCTCCGAACCATCCCGTGACCAGACGGGCCAGAGGCCGCCCGCGGTCGACACCTTCCACCTGCCGGAATCGACCTCGGGGAACGGGCTCACGTAGATTTCGGATCCTTCCGACTCCTCGATCTCGTACGCCACCCACTTGCCATCCGGGGAGAGCTTGGGCCAGTAAGCTCGCCGCAACAGCAATCGAGAGGCGCCGGTCGCCATCGACAGCGTATAGACGGCGCGTTCACTGGTGTTGGTCTCGGCAAAGAGCAACGTCTGACCGTCCGCGGATATCGCGGAGGGGATCTGTCCCCGGGAGCTTGCTGCAACCGGAGGTTGAAATGGTTTTTCCGTCAACAACCGCTCCGCCGAACCGACGCCATCGGCTCGCCTGGAAAACAGGGTGCGAACCTGCCCGTCACGATGCGAGTTGAAGATGATTCGAACGTCATCGGGCGTCCATAAGGCATACGCATCGGCAGCCGGATGTGAAACCAGCCGCGTCAGCGCGTTACGTTCGAGGTCCCAGATCCCGATGTCTGATTGACCCTCTTCGTCAAATAGGTCGAAAGCAACTCGTCTACCGCCGTGCGAGATTACAGGGTTGAGGTAGACGCCGTCGGGCGCCGTCAGGGCTTCTTCGTTCCCCTCTCGGTCCATCCAAACCATGGAGGAGCGGAGGTCGAACGTGCCCGGCAGCTCGCCCGGCACGTAAACCAGGACACCGTTCTCCGAGAAAGCAAAGTGTGCCGCGCCACCGTCATTCACCTCGATGCCCGCCAGAACCGGTTCGGGTGGGCTCTTCAGGTCGAGCCGGTCGAGATCGAACCTCGCGGCCATCATCACGTTCCCCCGCATGTAGACGATGTGGCCCGTCGGAGCGTAGCGCGCATGGTGGCCGGTTTCTTGAATCAAGACGCGCCACTGATTCGTTTCCAAAGAAAGCAGTGCGACGCGATTGCTCTCCAACTCGCCCTTGAAGACCGTAAACAATAAGGCCTTGCCTCCAGGCAGAAGCTCCGGCCAGCGATGTCCGCCTTCGCCTCCGTCCCGGTCGACCGAGGTCAACCTCTCGGCAGAGCCCTCGGAAATCGCGATGCGAGAAATACCGGACGAGCCTCCAAAATAAATGTATCCGTCGGATGCCCATGTCGCTCCACGAGCGGTGGAATCCACTCTTCCCACCTCGATCGGTCGGCCACCGGCACTCGGAACTCTCCAGAGTCTGTCGGAAGCGAAGAACCCGAGCTGCCGACCATCCGGGGAAAAGAAGGGGTGGTACGCGCCGTCACTATCCGGCACCCTCCGGCTTTCAAAACCATTCGTCGGTCGGAGATACAAACGGCGGGGCACTTCATCATCCCCCGCCAGAAAGGCCACGTATTGCCCATCCGGAGACAGGGATACCCCCATCCCGTTGAACGAGCCCCAACGTTGGTTCGGCGGCGGATTGATCGTGAAACGGAGCCCGTCTCCCGGCGACGCGGTTGGCGGTTGCGTCCAGAGGACGATTCCCACAGCCGTCGCGACCAGCAGAGTTGTGGCAAGGGCCCACCAGACGGCAAAGCGAAGCGGCATCCCTCGTACGCGGCTCCCGGAAGTATCGATGCGGCTGTCGATCGGGTCGGCGGCAGGCGTTCGAGTTCCACTCGGACGTCGGCGATGTCGTGCCAGCGATTGCGGGTTCCTTTGTCCAGACACCGTTCGAGAACTTCACGAAGTCTAGGGTTCAGCCCGGCGGGCAGTTGACGCCAGTCGGGTTCGCCGCGCAGGATGGATGCTATGACTTCGGAGGAGTCGGGTCCACCGAACGCCTTCCGCCCTGCCAGCATTTCGTACAAGACACAACCGAACGCCCAGATGTCGGTCGCCCGAGTGAGGGTGGCGCCTTTGGCCTGTTCTGGAGACATGTAGGCCGCGGTTCCAAGGATGACACCCGGCTCGGTTTGCACGCTTTCGGTAAAAGCACTCGATTTGCTGTTGCCGTCACGGTCGCGTTGGAGCAGCTTGGCCAGACCGAAGTCCAACACCTTCACTTTGCCTTCGGCGGTTAACTTGATGTTGGCTGGTTTCAGGTCCCGATGAACCACGCCCTCTCTGTGCGCGGCTTCGAGGGCCTCCGCGATCTGTCCGGCGATCCCGAGAGATTCCGGGACCCCAATCGGCCCTCGCTTCAGACGTTGGGCCAGCGTTTCGCCCTCGACGAGTTCCAGAATGAGGAATCGTGTGCCGGCATGATCTTCAACTCCGTAAATCGCCGCAATGTTCGGATGGTTCACCGACGCCAGCAGCTTTGCCTCGCTCCCAAACCGCGCCAGCCGTTCTTTGTCCCTGGCGAACTCCTCAGGCAGTGACTTGACGGCCACCTCACGGCCCAGCTTGATGTCTCGAGCCTTCCAGACTTCACCCATACCGCCGCTGCCGATCCTGGCAAGGATCCGAAACGAACCGATCTCACGTCCGATCAAGGAGGGCGCCCGATCCCGCGCGATGTCGGCGGCCGCTATTTCGACGGCCGGTTTCCCGATGAACCCGTTCGCGCCCGGCACATACCGTAGAAGCGACTCGATCTCGCGACGCAGCTCGGAGTCTGCACCGCACGCGTCTTCCAGAAACGCGGCCCGCTGGTTCTCCTCGAGTTGGAGGGCGGCGTGGTAGAGGCGCTCGATCTGCTGCCAGCGGCTGGAGCTCATTCGGGCGCCTCCTGGTCCAGTTCACGCATCAACCAGACCTTGGCGAGTTTCCAGTCTCTCTGGACGGTATCGAGTGAGACATCGAGCACCTCGGCTGTTTCCTTCTCGGTGAGCCCGCCGAAAAAGCGCAGTTCGATCACACGACTCTTCCTGGAATCCACCGACTCGAGGGCCTCGAGAGCGGCATCCAGGGCAATCAGGTCCTCGATCCTGTCAACAGAGATGCCTATGCGGTCATCCAGCGGGACGGGCCTCACTCCCCCGCCTCTCTTTTGCGAGCGGCGGGCACGAGCCAGGTCCACCAGGATTCGTCGCATCAGTCGAGCCGAAACCGCAAAGAAATGGACGCGATCCTGCCACTGGAATTGTTTCGAGTCGACGAGGCGGAGGTAGGCCTCATGGACCAACTCCGTAGTCTGCAGTGTGTGGTCGGCGTCCTCGCCCTTCATGTATCGATGAGCGAGACGCCTTAATTCGTCGTACACGAGAGGCATCAGCCGCTCCGGCGCGGCCTCATCTCCCTGCCTCCAGGCCAAGAGCAGGCGGGTCACTTTTTCGCTGGCCGTCGTCGTCATCTAAGGCGCTCAATTGTTAGCAGTTACGGGTTTTTCGGATTATACCATGCATACTTGAGTGAATTTTTTCTCCCGTGGTGTTTCGGTTGTTCGGGTTCAATTTCCGCTTTCCATAGGTAGAGGACCAATACTGCGCGGCTTTTCTTGGTCCGGGGAGATTGAACACCATGAGAACACTCCATTCACGCGGCACAGTTGCCGCCCGTATCGCTCGCCTGGGGATGGCGGTCACTGGCTACGTGGCTGCATTCGGGCTGGGGTTTGTCGGTCACGACGGGGCCGCCCAGTCGTTGGACACGACAGGATCGCTGATTCACCCGCGCGCCGGTCACACGGCGACACTACTGGTTGACGGGAAGGTCCTCATCACCGGAGGAACGGCGGTGGCCGAGATGTACAACCCGGCTACGGGCCGTTTCAGTTCGGTGGGGAGCATGCGTGAGGCCCGGGTAGGGCACACGGCAACGCGATTGGCAAACGGCCAGATTCTCCTCATCGGCGGGGGCCCACTGTTCGGATCCAGGACAGCGGAAGTCTTTGATCCTGCCGCGGGTGCGTTCAGTGAGACGGGGAGCATGCGCCAGCCACGGAGCGAACACACGGCAACTCTGTTGCCGAACGGAAAGGTCCTGGTTGTTGGCGGAGGGTTGTTCTCTGGAGTCGGAACGGCCGAGCTCTATGATCCAGATACCGGCACCTTCAGTGCAACAGCGAATGCGCCTGACGCCCGACTGAACCACTCGGCGACACCGTTGCCTAACGGATCAGTCCTGATTGCCGGAGGGCGACTGAGTAGTCTACCGACAGCGGAGCTGTACGATCCGACGACAAACCGCTTCAGGCCGACGGGCAACCCGAACCAGGAGCGGAACGATCATACGGCCACGTCGCTACCGGATGGCCGGGTTCTCATCGCGGGAACGATGGGCGGGACGAGGACTGCTGAAATCTACGATCCAGTCACGGGAAGGTTCACTCCCACGGGTCATCTGATCGAAGCGCGGAGCGATCACACAGCCGTGCTGCTGTCGACCGGGAATGTTTTGATCGTGGGAGGAGGATCCGGGTCGGGAATGACGGAGCTGTACGACCCTGTGACCGGCGCGTTCCGCCGCGCCGGAAATCTGTCAGACCCACGGAGTGAAACGACCGCAACGTTGCTGCCGAACGGAGACGTGCTGATCGTCGGAGGCCTGCCGCTGGGGTCTTTCCGGGCTCTTAGAAGCGCGGAAGTCTACGATGTGGGCCTCGGTATTTCGTCTCGCGATATCTATCTCGGCCCCCGTCGAGGGATGTCCTGGACGACATCAGGCGGCGCGGCAAGCGTGCAGGTTGGCTACGGCCGGATCGATATCCCAGCGGGAAGCCCGGCTCTAGCTGGGGTGGCGATTTTCGGTTCCGTTAGCGATGGAACACTGGTAGCCGAGGCCAGTGTCCCGGCATCGACGCCGGTTCTGGGAGGCCGCATCTACGCGGAGATGAGAGGCCCTGTCAATACGGGCCTGGCTCTCGTCAATCCAAACCAGCAAGCTACATCGATTTCCTACTACTTCACCGACGCCGAGGGAGTCGACTTCGGTCACGGTGTGTTTGTTCTCGGAGCCAATCAACAGATCGCCCGGTTCCTCGATCAGGATCCTTTCTACGGTTCCACCATGCGGGGTACGTTCACATTCAACTCTTCGGCTCCGGTGGCGGCGACTGCGCTTCGTGGTTTCACGAACGAACGCTCCGAGTTCCTCATCACCGCGCTCCCTGTCGCTTCCCTTGCGCCGACCGGCCGGCAAGCCGTCCTCATTCCACACTACGCCGATGGTGGTGGGTGGACGACGGGGGTCATACTCGTCAATCCGACCGAGAGGACCATTGCGGGGACCGTCCAATTCCTGGATCAGGGGTCCGAAACTACGGTCGCTGCACCCATCGTTCTCACGGTCAACGGAACGGCCGGCTCCACGTTCGATTATCGGATACCCCGGAGAAGCAGCATGTGGTTGGAGACATCGAACCCTGCGGGTGTTGTCCGGGTTGGAGCCGTCCGGATCAACCCGGGCGCAGAAGACAGCGCTCCGTCAGCCCAGGCGATCTTCTCGTTCAGCAACGCTCATGGCGTGACGGTTTCCCTGGCGGGAGTGGAGCCGGTCGCCCCGGCCACCACCTTTCGACTGTATGCCGAGGCGTCAGGCGTACCTGGCGAGATTGGCTCGATCGCCACCGGGATCGCTATTCACAACACATCAACTGAAGCGGCCATCCTAGAGATCGAACTCGTCGGCTTCGACCCATCGGTGAAGGTAACGCGGGCATCGATGGTCATTCCTGCCTCCGGACATGTTTCAGGATTCTTGAGCGAGATCCTTCCGTCGGCACACGACTTCGAAGGCGTGCTCCACATCACATCGAGTGCGGCTCCGATTTCTGTCGTGGGTCTGAGGGGGCGGTACAACTCGCACGAAGATTTCCTGCTGTCCACCACACCTGCCCTCAGCCAAGCGAGCGATCGGGCCGTCCCCGAGGTCGTCTTTCCGCACATCGTGGACGGCGGCGGCTGGACGACGCAGTTTGTCCTCTTCAACCGCACGGCCGGCCAGCCTTCGACCGGTACGTTACAGTTTCTATCGGCAACAGGAAAGGAGTTGAAGCTGCGAATCCTCCCCTGAGCGAAGGAGGTCGGCCAGTCCAGGCGCAAAGACACCTAAAGCAGTGAGGCCCTTGCGGAATCGGGGCTGATGGCAGATGGGCCGGATTGACATTTGTCGGATCGGTGGCAGATAATCCTCGTCTATGCGGCTGCTTTTCCCGATAGTCCCGGTGATACTCCTGCTCGGGACGCTCTTCCAGGGACCGTTTTCCCACGTCCACTCCCGGGGCGCTCCGGATCATGGACACACGGGGACTTATGGGACGACGCTGCACAATCACTTCCCGATAGCCCCGTCGAAAACGGAGTCGGCGCACGACCAGTCCGTTTCGAAAGCCCCACACCACTCCGGACGGGACATTGATCTGCTGCTGACAACCGAGGGGAAGACTTCTCCTCCGGTGGGTACCTTCCGCGCCTGTTCGAACCTGTTTCCAGAACTCCTCGTCCGAAGACTGAATGAAGTGAGAGGCTCGGAGCGAACGCGGGATCCTCCCCGCCCGGGCATGCCTCCAAGAGCCCCACCCGCCTGATCACCTCGCAATCGTTCTGATGCGTCGCCGGTGCCGCCTCGCGCATTGGTCGGTTTCTTCATTCAGATTCAGAAAAGGAAAACTGTGAAACACCTTGTGTCCGTCTGGCTTGCTCGTGCCCGCATTTACCTCGTCCTGCTCCTGCTTGTTTCTGTTGCGGGCTGTGCCGAGACGGAGCCATCGCCCGAGGTCGAGGGCGAAGAGGAGGCGATCCTGGCTCGGACGGCATTCACGGATCGCATCGAAAACTTCTTTGAGTACTCGCCGTTGAAGTCGGACGAGGCGAGCCCCTTCCTCATTCATCTCACGGACCTGGAAGATGGGTCGCCAGTTTCCGAAGCGGAGGTCCACTTGTCGGTTCGAGGATCGAACGGTGAGGAAGTGGCATCGACCCGGGCCGCAGTCGGACGGGTGACCGGCATCTATGTCGCCGAACTCGTGGTACCACGGGCTGGAACTTTCGAGATCGAGTTCCACGTTCGCAACGACAAACTTGACGAGACCATGGTTCTGGCGGGATTCGCCGTTCAGTAGTTACGTGGAGGAGAGCTGAGAATGACTGACAACAAACCAGGAAGACGTTCCGGGATGGTATGGGTCCTGTTGGCGGCTCTGCCGGTTCTGGCCTTGATCGGAGCGCTGTACTGGGAGCAGGGCGCGGAGGCACTCGAAGATCCGGCGCCCGCCGAGGGTGGCGACACCGGAACGGTCGCCTTCCTGATGGAACAACAGTGGCTCATCCGGATGAAGCTGGCCCAAGCCCGGTTGAGGGACCTGGCGCCACAGGTACGGGTGGTCGGCAGGATCGTTCCGGCGGCGAATCATCGGGCGATCGTGTCTTCTTCAGTTTCGGGTTTGATCGGTGAGGGAGGAGTGCCACGTCTTGGCCAGGTGGTTGGACACGCCGAAGAGTTGATCACGCTGCGCCAGATTCCGTCGGTGGCCGAGACAGCCCAGGTCGTGGGGTTGCGTCTCGAAGCGGGCCGCACCGAGTCGGAACGCCGCGGCCTGGAACAATCGCGCGCCGAGGCTGAAATTCGTCTCGAAGAGGCGCGACGCGAACTGGATCGTGCCAAACGCCTGTACGAAGCCGAGGTCCTCGCAGAGCAGGAGCTTGACGCTGCCCAGACCGATTTCGCGGCCGCGGAAACGCGGGTCCGGTCGTTCGCCGGGCAGCTCGAAGCGCTCGTCGAATCGCCAACTCCCGGGGGCGCCGCGGCAAGCACAACTCTCACTCACGTACTGACGGGTCCGATCGCTGGCAAAGTCACCGAGGTCTACAAGACCGTCGGCGAGTTGGTTCAGCCTGGAGAACCGATACTCGAAATCGTGAACTTCGATACGGTGTGGGTCGAGGCGCCAGTCTTCGAGAGAGATCTTCCGTCAGTTCTCGATGTGGGACAGGCGATATTCGAAACTGCCGCTTACCCCGGTGTCGAGTTCGTGGGACGCGTCGTGGATGTCGGAGCCCGAATCGACGAGGAGACCCGGGTGGCAACGGTCACGTTCGAAGTCGAGAACACGGACGGCCGCCTTCGAATCGGTATGCAGGCGAACCTGCGACTCGATGCCGGCTCGCCGCGAAACCTCGTCGTGATTCCTGCCGAGGCGGTTCTCGAACACGAGGGACAGGACATTGTCTACGTGCTGTTGTCGGGTGAAGAGTTCCAGCGTCGCAACGTAGTGATCGAGGGTCGATACGGGGACGAGGTGGCTATCGTCGGAGGCCTCGAACCGGGTGAGCGGGTGGTGACCCAGGGCGTCTACCAGTTGAAGCTGCAGGAACTGCAACCGGCGGATCCGGGCGAGCACTCGCATGAGGTCTAGGGTCCGCTCAAGAATAACTTCACAGCATTGGCGCCCAGATTTGCGTCAGATTCGGTCGCGACCGATTGAACAGACCGGAGGAATAGCCCGCTATTTCGAGGATCTGCGATTGAGGAGCGGCCGAAGATGGCGTGAAGATGGGATGCCAAAATGTGAAGTTATTGTTGAGCGGGCCCTTACGGAGAAACGGTAACGTAATGCTGGACAGAATCATTCGTTGGTCATTGGAAAATCGGCTGCTGGTACTGGTCGCGGCGAGCCTGCTGCTGGTCTACGGTGGCATCGTGACGGCCCGGACACCGGTCGATGTCTTTCCAGACCTCACCGCTCCCACCGTGACTGTTCTTACCGAAGCTTCCGGCCTGGCTCCCGATGAAGTCGAGGCGCTGGTGACCGTGCCGCTCGAGTCGGTCCTTAACGGGACGTCCGGCGTCTTTCGTGTCCGCTCGAACTCGGCCGCGGGGTTGTCGCTGGTGTTCGTAGAGTTCGAACTGGGAACGGACATCTACCGCGCCCGGCAGCTCGTCACCGAAAAGCTCGGGCAGGTCCGGCTCCCCGACAACATCGAACCTCCTGTCCTCGGACCGATCTCGTCAACGATGGGCGAGATCATGCTGATCTCCATACGAACCGAGGGGGATACGTCGGCGATGGAACTACGCTCGCTGGCCGACTGGGTCATCCGTCCCCGACTGCTGTCGATCACGGGCGTCTCGCAGGTCATTATCATCGGTGGAGATCTCAAACAGTACCAGGTGATCGTCGATCCCACCCGACTCGTCGACTATGACCTTTCGCTCGAGGAAGTCACCGCGGCGGTCACCGAGGCCAATGCCATCAGCACGGGCGGATTCATCGAGAGGCCGAACGAGGAGTTCCTGATCCGCGGCCGGGGACGGATTCACTCGGTAGAGGATCTCGCCGAATCGGTGATCACCGTCCGGGAGGGCACCCCGATCCTGGTGCGGCACGTGGCAGAGGTCCGCACGGGGCCGGCCGTCAAGAGAGGCGACGGCAGTTTTAACGCCGAGCCGGCGCTGGTGGCCACGATCCAGAAACAACCCAACGCTAATACGCTGGACCTGACACACGAGATCGAAGCGGCATTGGCATCACTCGGGCCGAGCCTGCCCGAAGACGTCGTCATTGATACCGAAGCGTTCCAACAGGCTGATTTCATCGAACGCGCCGTGGGGAATGTCCGACGGGCTCTGATTGAAGGCGCGGTGATGGTGACGGTCGTGATGTTCCTCTTCCTGTGGAATTTCCGGACGACCTTCATCAGCCTGACGGCGATACCGCTCTCGCTGCTGGCGGCCATCCTCACGATGAACTATTTCGGGATCAGCATTAACACCATGACCCTCGGAGGTCTGGCGATCGCGATCGGGGAACTGGTGGACGATGCCATCGTCGATGTCGAAAACGTCTTCCGACGATTGAAACAGAACGCGTTGGCGGCCAAGCCCCTGGGAGTGCCTCAGGTGGTTTTCCGGGCATCGAGCGAAATCCGAAATTCCATCTTCTACGCGACCTTCATCATCATCCTTGTCTTCCTGCCCCTGTTCTCTCTGGCCGGTTTTGAAGGACGCATGTTCGCGCCACTCGCTTTCGCCTACATCATTTCGATTACCGCCTCGCTCGTGGTGGCGCTTACCGTCACACCGGTCCTCTGTTACTTCCTCCTGACCCGGTCCCAGCTCATGAAGTCACAAGGCGACTCCTACCTCGTTTCGTGGATGAAGATTCTGTATCGCAGAACTCTGGGTTGGACTCTCGACCATCCTTCCGAAATCATCGGGCTTTCGGCACTGCTTCTGTTCGCCGCGGTCAGCCTCCTGCCATTGACGGGCCGCGAGTTCCTGCCGCCTTTCAACGAAGGGGCGTTGAACGTCAACGTCAACCTGCCACCGGGAACCTCGCTTGCCGAGTCTAATCGAATCGGAAATGTTGTCGAACGGGCACTGCACCAGATACCGGAAGTCGTCCGGACGACGCGCCGGACCGGGAGGGCCGAACTGGACGAGCACGCTGCCGGAGTTAACACCAGCGAACTGGAAATCGTGACACGGCCCGGGGATCGCAGTCAGTTCGAAATCATGGATGAAGTCCGCGGCGCCCTGGCGCCGATACCGGGTGCGGTGGCCGAAGTCGGACAACCTATCTCTCACCGCATCGATCACCTCCTGTCGGGTACTCGCGCACAGATCGCGATCAAGGTTTTCGGACCGGACCTGCCGACGCTGCGCAACAAGGCTGAAGAGATCCGGGCGTCGATGGAGGGCGTCGCCGGCATCGTCGATCTGCTGGTCGAACCACAGGTAGGCGTACCGCAGGTCCAGATCAACATCGACCGGACGAGGGCCGCTGCGGTCGGGTTGTCGGCCGGGCATCTCGCCGAGATGGTCGAGACGGCCTTTAACGGGCGTGTCGTCGGACAGGTTCTCGAACAGCAGAGAAGCTACGACATTCTGGTGCGGTTGAACGAGACGGCGCGCGAGTCCATGGAGTCGATCGGCGCCACTTTGATCGAAACTCCCACGGGCGTTCGGATTCCGATCGATCAGGTGGCCGACGTTCGTTCCGACCAGGGTCCCAACACGATCAACCGGGAGAACGGGCAGCGGCGGATCATCGTCCAGGCGAACGTTTCGGGCCGGGATCTCGGGAGCGTCATCGACGACGTGCGAGGACTGGTCGCCAGAGAGGTCGCGCTTCCCGAAGGGTACTTCGTGCAGTACGGAGGTCAGTTCGAGGCTCAGGAAGAAGCCGCGAGCCGCATCTTCTGGTTGTCGCTTCTGGCCATCGGCGGCATCTTCCTGCTGCTCTTCATCGCGCTCGGGTCCATGCGTGCTTCACTGCTCGTGATGGCAAACCTGCCTCTGGCGTTGATCGGGGGCGTGTTCATCGTGTTCATGTCCGGGGGGACTCTATCGGTGGCTTCACTTGTGGGATTCATCACGCTCTTCGGTATCGCCACACGAAACGGGATCATGCTGGTGACGCATTACCGCCACTTGATCGAAGAAGGAATCGGGTTCCGCGACGCCATCGTTCAGGGATCGATGGAGCGGCTCAGCCCGATTCTGATGACGGCCCTGGTCACCGGCGTCGGCCTGATTCCACTGGCGCTTGGCGCGGGTACCCCCGGCAAGGAGATCCAGCAGCCGATGGCCGCCGTGATCCTTGGAGGCATGCTGACATCGACGTTCCTGAACATGATCGTGATACCGGCGTTATACCTGAAGTATGGCCCGAGGACCGAGTCAGCCCTGAAGGAAGACTCGGAGCCGGCGATCGGAGCGCATGACAATTTGAAATTCGAAATTTCAGATTGAGAGATTTGAAATCAGTTCCGGACTCTGCCCATACCATTATTCAATCTGCCCCGAATTAAAGGGACGGAGGCATGCAAATTTTGCGCAGCCTGTAGAAGGCCCTCCGTGTCTATGCCTTGGCGGTTGGTGCCTGAGATACGCCTCCGTCCCCGAAACTCGGAAAAACATCAGACAAGCCAACCGTATCGTCCCCGGTCGAATCAGTAAGACGTAACTTATCGGCAAACCGTGAGTATCCAACGGAAATGCCGGGGGAAGAACTACGCCCGGCCGGGGGTGATGAGTGTTTGGAAAGGAGATCCGTTACGCCGTCCGTGTACTTCGGGCGAAACCCACGTTCTCGGTCCTGGCGATTGCGATGCTGGCACTGGGGATCGGAGCCTCGACAGCGATCTTTACGGTCGTCAACAGCGTCCTGCTCCGTTCGCTGCCTTACGAGGAGCCCGAAAGGATCGTTCAGCTTTGGGAAGTGTCCGAAGAGGGCAACCGGATGGCTCTTCCGGAGGCGAATTACTTGGACTGGAAAGCTGAAGCCGATAGCTTCGAATCGATGGCGATGTACGCTGTCGGCGAAGGTGCCGTTGTCGGTGGTCTGGAGCCCATTCGGGTCCGCATCGCGACGGTTGCGGAAGGGTTCTTCGATGTCATTGGCGTGCGGCCCGTCATGGGATCCGGCTTTCTGCCCGAACACCAGCGTTCCGGGGCCAGTCCTGTAGCCATGGTCAGCCGGCGTTTCTGGCGAGATTCTCTCGGATCGCCGGATAGCCTCGACGGAATACGACTGACCTTTTCGAACCGTATCCACCCGGTCGTTGGCGTCCTGCCGGAAGGACTCGACTATCCCGTCGACACGGACATCTGGGACAACCAGGAGGCGATGGGTGAAGCGCTGAACCCAAGCCGGAGCGCCCACAACTGGAGGGCGATCGGTCGACTGGAGCCGGGTGTGACCGCCGAACAGGCGTCGAGACAATTGGAAACCATTGCGGCGCGCATCCACAGCGAATACACCGACGTGACGGCCGTGGGCGGGGTGGCCGTGCCGCTCGACGAACAGTTGACCGGTGGGATTCGGACGCCGTTGCTCGTTCTGATGGCGGCGGTGGTCATCCTGTTGCTGATCGCTTGCATGAACGTGACGAGCCTGCTCCTGGCGCATATGGAAGCCCGGCAACGGGAGTTTGCGGTCCGGACGGCCCTGGGGGCGACACCGCTGCAGTTGTCGCGCGGGTCCCTGGCCGAAACGGTGATTCTGGCCTCGCTCGGCGGGCTGCTGGGTGTGGTTCTGGCTCGTTGGGGCGTCGCAACGATGCTGGCAACCGTCGGGGGCAATCTGCCCCGGGCCGGGGAGATCGGGCCGGCCCCGACGGTCTACGCGTTCGCGGCGCTGCTGGTTCTGGCAATTGCAGTCCTGGTCGGCATGCTGCCGGCGGTACGCTTCTGGAGCGGCAACCTGTCGGACGCTTTGAAAGCAGGAGGCCGGGGACAGGCCGGCTCGCACAGTCGGGCCCGGACCGCTCTGGTTACAGCTCAGGTCGCCATGACGATCGTGCTGCTGGTTGGCGGAAGTCTCCTCGCCCGGAGCCTGGTCGAGATGCTCGAGGTCGACCTCGGGTTCGAGACCACGAATCGCCTCGCGGTCGAACTGATTCAGCCGTTCCCCCAGGGGGAAGACGCTACGAACCGGCTCGGAGCGTTTCAGCAAGCCTTCAAGGAGAGGATCACGGCGCTGCCCGGCGTGGTGAATGTGGGCGGCATCGATGCGTCGCCGCTGTCGAGGCGGGGCGGCAACGGCCGCTTCATAATCGAGGACCGTGGAGACAGTGGATATTATTGGCCCAACTACCGCGTCTCGAGTCCCGGTTATTTCAGGGCGCTGGGAATCCCGCTTCTCCGGGGACGACTCTTCGATGAGAGCGACGGCGCCGGAGCACCCGGCGTTGCGGTGATCAGTGAGTCTGTCGCAAACAGGGTCTGGCCCGGAGAAGATCCAATCGGCCATCGGATCGACCGAAGCAATATGGACGGCGTGGACCAGTTGATGACGATCATCGGAGTCGTGGGAGATGCACGGTATTACGGACCCGACAGCGATGTGCGGGGAGAAACTTATTTCAATTACCTCCAGCGCGCGCGGAGGACGGCCCGGTTTACCTGGATCATCGAAACCACGGGGGATCCGGCCGCGATCGGGCCCGCCGTCATGACGCACGTGAAGGAATTGGATCCGGAGTTGCCGATCCAGGTGCGGACAATGGATTCGATGTTGTACTTGATACTTTCGGACCGGCTGTTCAACCTTTCCCCGCTGGGCGTGTTTGCGGGGGTAGCCCTGACGCTGGCCGTGATGGGTGTGTACGGGCTGATTGCTTACACGGTGGCT
Organism: Terriglobia bacterium; assembly: GCA_965247425.1. GTDB lineage: Bacteria > Acidobacteriota > Terriglobia > 20CM-2-55-15 > 20CM-2-55-15 > CAZOZZ01. Next base: position 3,952,488 of record OZ252023.1, on the reverse strand, counting down.
CACCGTACCGCGGAAATCGGTGTGCGTACGGCCCTCGGGGCGCGACCCGGCCAGGTTGTCTGGCTGTTCGTCCGGGAGAGCGCGGCCCTGATCGGCATTGGCGCCGTCGTCGGTGTGCTGGGAGCCATGGCCACGTCCAGGGTCCTAGGGAGCCTGCTGTTCGAAATCGAAGCGACCGACCCGGCGGCCTATGGGATCGGCGTTCTGGCACTGGTTGTTCCGGCGATGCTGGCCGGTTACGTGTCGGCGCGCCGTGCTGCAAAGATCGACCCGCTAAGGGCGATTCAATCGGAGTGACTCGGCTAGGACACTAGTTCATGCGGGCGTCGACATAACGACCCTCGATGAAGTGGGTGAAGTAAGCCAGGACGAGAGGATGTTCGATAGGGCCGCCGGTCGGATCGGGTTGGAGGTTTCGGTCGGCCACGTAGGTCTGATGTGTGGCCCCGTGTGGCAGTACGTGATACCAGGGACGGTCCCGGGGCGGTTTGGAACGCGCCACGGTTTCGTACCACTCGTCGGTGCCCTCGAATCGGGAATCCACCCCGATGACAACACCGCGGTAGTCGAATAGTTTGTGTTGAACGAGGTCGCCAACTGAGAAACGGACACTCGACCTCGACTCGGATTCGCTCATCTGATGATAGTGGCTAATTCCCAGCCAGTCCTTCCGTGATCTCGATGTAGTTTCCAATGGGGTCGGTAATGAACGCGATTTTCAGGCCGATCCGGGGAATTTCGCGAGGTTCGACGTTGAACTCAATGCCTTCGGATCGCAGCCATGCGGCGAATGCATCCATGTCGGCGACTTCGAACCCGATGTGGTCAATCGCTCGGCCCAATGTGGGTTCCGGGCGAGTTTCGGCCTTGATGACGTCGATGCGACCGCCCGGCACCACGGCGGACGGCCAGGCGCGACGCGAGGAGGCTTCGGCTCCGAAAATCTTGACGTACCAGTCCCGTATGCCTTCCTGATCGGTCCCGGTCATGTGTATGTGATGAAACTCGATCGGGACGTCTATGGAGTCGCTTTCAGTGAACTCCAGACGTGCGCCGTCGGGAGACTGCACCGTAATCTGTTTGTTGTCCGCGTTGTCGGACATGATTTCCATGTTGTGGTCGATGAGCTTCGAACGGATCGTGGCGTAGCTTCTGACAGAAAACCCGAAGTGGTTCACCGTGGTTCCCTCGGAAGGGCCGGTCGGTTCGCGATCCCTGAGAATGAGATACATTCCCGGAATACGCAGCAATTCCAGCGTGCCCGTCGCCGTCACTTCGGCGCCCAGATCGACCCACAGCTTCTTCTGTGCCTCGACGTCGCTTACGTTCAAGTGGATGTGTCCGGTGGCAACCCCGATGGCGTTCGGCTCAGGGAGCTGGGCCGAAGCGTCCGGGGGCGGCGCCAACACCACAATGACGCACAGGATGAACAGGACGACACTAGCTTTCCTCATCATGACCGTCTCCTCAGTTTTCTGTCCCAATTGTTCCAACAGTTTTAGAAACGCGGATGGACACGCGATCCGGCTACATCCTTCATACGCCTAATTTGGGGACGGGGGCACAATTATTTTGCTTGAGGGGTAGCGTTCAGGTGAGCGGCACAACGATTGGCTCATGGAACAGGCTGTTCTCGCTCCCGATGATGAACCAGCCGGGGAATTGCACGCCGCCACCGCCGGGGTTCAGGACGAGAACCGGATCCTCGGCGTCGGTCGGTACCTGGAAGACCCGCGTGAACGTCACGGCTTCTTCCGGCTGCAAAGTGAATTCGGTCGGAGTCCTGCCCAAGCCGACGGCGGGATCGTGGCGCCGATTCTGACCATCCAACACATACACTTCAGGTTCGAGTCCACGTTGAGGGAGCCCCCGCGCCCGGCTGGAAACCCGTAGCGTCACAGCGTACGTGACCGTCGTTTCGGCCGGGATGAGGTCGACGCCAGTAACACCCACACACCAGTCATCCCAACATTTGGCCGTGCCCACGTCGAGTACGCGACGAGGCGAGACGAGTGAAACGGCGATGAGAATGCCGACGTACAGCCCCGTATATACGGCAAGCGCGCGAACCACCTTGAGGGCTCGAGCTCGACGACCGAGAAGGCCCGCAATCGCCGCGGTGACCACCATTCCAGTAACGGCCAGGAAAGAAGCCATGAACAATATGTCGAATATCGTCATAGGCAGTGACTATGAGGGACAGGAGAGTACTTCGCCTCTGGCCCTCAACTTCCAGTAATTCGGGGACGGAGGAGCAACAACTCCCACTAACTATTCTTAATGGGCGGGTTACGAAGGTTTCGCTTCCTTCCCTTAGTTAGGGCCGCGGATCCGTTCGACCGTCGTGCCGTCGAAGTACATCACTCCGTTCACGCTCGTTCGCTCGACCCTCAGGTAGTAACGGACCTCGGGCAGGGCCACCTCGGTGTCGACTGGATCGAAGCGAACCTCGACGGCTGCCGGGTCGGGGCCGTCGCGGAGGATCTCGGTTATGACTCGACCATCGATCTCGGCCGGGACATTGGCTCCCACAAGAAACAAGGCCGTGGGAGTGAGGTCGATGTTTCCTGTCGGCACGGTCGAGACCACGCCGCGCTTCAAGGCTGGTCCTGCTGCAATGAACGTCGCACGGATGTCGTACGGACTCGTGCTGCCATGCCCCGCGACGCCCGGTGTCAGAACCTCACCCTCGTACCCGTGCTCGTTGATATCGTCCGACCAGTTCGCGCCGGTGAGAATGTCCGATGTCCTCGGATGACTCCATCCGATGGCCTCGTACGCCACCGTCCCCGGCAGGTGGCCGAGATCGGATCCGCCCGACTCCGCAGGGGTGAATACGGGCCCGATCCAGTCTGTCCGTTGAAGTGCACGAACGATGTCCGCAACCCGTTGTTGTCCTCCCTCGAGAACGTGGATGGCGTCGCCGGCAACCACGACATCCATCGAGCCCGACGATTCCTTCAGGCCTTCTTCGACCAGAAGACCAGAAAGCGAGGTACTTCCCGTGTGGGTGGTAAAACCGTGGTCGGAGGTGACGAGGATGTGGGTGACCCCAAGAACGCCCCGATCGGCCAAGCCGTCCAGAAGCCGTCCGATCTCCGCGTCAACGGCCCGGAGGACGGCCAGCGTTTCGGGCGCACCGACCCCCATGGCATGGGCCGTACCGTCGGGTTCGGTCAACCAGGCCGCGAGAACGTCTGCATCGGCGAGGTCGAGGCCGATCCGTAACACCGCGTCCACAGCACGAGCCACCAGCGCGACGGACGCCCCGTCCTCGCCGGGTTCCGGCGGAGGACCAAGCTCGGTCTCCACGATCGGTCCCAGCGAGTCCGGTATGGTAAATGATTGGTGAACGAGCCCGGCACCGGCACCGTGGGGGTTCATCAACACTCCCGAGCCTGTCGAACCGGAGGCCGCCGCAAAGTAGACCAGCCCCTGTTCCTCCAGGAGTTCCCCCAGCGACGGTGCGGTGAGCATCCCGCCGCCGGTCGCTTCGTCGATGGATCTAAGATCAGCCGCGCTGCCGGTGTTCAGCACACGGTCGGGATCCACGTCGGGCAGGTACACGGAATTGCCCATCATCCCGTGGCCCGAGGGATAACGACCAGTGAAGATAGAAGGCCCGTTCACGCGCGTCACTGTGGGAATGACGGCGTGATGCGCCATGCCCCGCACGCCTGCTTCCGCGAGCGCGTTCAAACGGGGCATGACGGCTTCTGTCACGTAGTCAGGCCTCAGGCCGTCCACCACGAGGATCAGAACCCGGCTCTTACCCGCACCGGGGAGGCCACAACCGACGACGATGACCGCGACCGTCAGCAGGAGTCCCAGGACGGCCGCGGACCGGTTCGTCAGAAAGGCACTTAGAGTGGAGTTCAGACGGGTCATAACTCCTTGATGAGGTCGGCCTTACTATGCGATCGCGATCAAGCTCCCTGTGGTGCGGAAGTAGAGAACTCCCCCGGAGACGGCAGGGCTTGCGAAGCACGGCTCGCCCACGCTATTACGAGCGAGCAGGTTGTAGGTCGGGCCCGCTTCGAGCACATAAACGTAACCGTTTTCGGATGGGCAGAACACCTTACCGTCGGCGGCCACCAGGGACGAGGAAATCGCTGCGCCCGGATCCAGTCGCTTCTCGTACATCCGTTTTCCGGTGTTCGCGTCGAAGCACCGAACGACGCCGGTGACGTAGCCGAGGTAGATGTAGCCGCGGTAGACGACGGGAGTCGAAATATAAGACCCTCCCCGACTGGCGTGCCACAGCATGGAGTCGGATGCTCCGGTTCGCCCGGCCGGCGTAATGTCGCCGTTTGCGTCCGGATCAATGGCGAAGATAGGTGCCTCGGATCCGTGCGAACTCGTAATGTAGATCCATCCGTTCGCGGCGAAGGGACTCGGTATGGGATTGTCACCCCCGCCTCCAAGGCGCCAGAACTCCTCTCCAGTCTCCAGGTCGTAGGACACGATCCAGGGCCAACTGTTGGTGACCACCTGGGTTCGGTTCGGGCCGGCGTGAATCAACGGGGTCCCCCAACTGCGCTCACTTATGCCCTTCCGGGACGCCCTCCAGATTTCTTTCCCATCGGACAGATCGAGAACAACGATGTAAGGATTATCGGGATCGTCGCACTGCAGGGCAATGCGGTTCTGGTGGATCGACGGAGAACTGCCGTAGCCCCAGCCGATCCCGTACTTGGAAACGTTGACGATCCCCAGATCGCGGCTCCACAACAGACGGCCATCCAGATCATAACAGTACAAGCCTTCCGACCCGAAGAAGGCGACAAGATTCCTCCCATCGGTAGCCAGGCTGGTGTTGGCGTGCGTCGCTTTGGCGTGCCGCGTCGACAGCGGTCTGCCGGTGCGCGACGTCTCTCGCCAGAGCTCCCGCCCGGACTTCTTGTCATAGCAAAGCACCACCCACTTCTGCTCGCCCTTGTCCTCCGCGGCATCGGTACTCCCGGTCCAGGAGGAGCGATCCACCCCGGCGTCGCCTCCGAGCGTGAGAGGGACCCGCCCTTCACTGGCAATCGCGCTGGGCACAAATATCCTGTCGCCCCACAGGACGGGACTGGAGTGGCCGAGGCCCGGGACGTTGGATCGCCACTGAACGCCATCTATTTTGCCGAGGGTCTCATCGGCATTCCAGGACGCGCGGACCGGAAAACCGTCCGCCACACCCCCACCGTGCAGACCGCGGAACGCGGGCCAGTTCCCCTGATCGTCCGCTTGTTGACCGAGGAATGGAACGACAGCCAGACCCTGCAAGAATCGTCGTCGAGATAGAAGCATGTTGCCTCCAAGTGGTATTCACAAATCGTTTCGGTATCGTTGCCGGTTCCTTCAGTCTTCTGAGCCGGTTCCTTCAGTTTTCTGAACGCCGGCACAAACCACCGGGCTCCTTCATCCGATCGCGACCAGGCTCCCGGTTGTGCGGAAGTAGAGGACTCCATCGGAAATCGCCGGGGTTGCGAAGCACGGCTCACCCATGCTGTTACGTGCGAGCACGTTGAAGGTCGGGCCGGCTTCGAGCACGTACACATAACCGTTTTCCGATGGGCAGAACACCTTGCCATCGGCGGCCACCAGAGACGCGGAAATCGCCGCGCCCGGATCCAACCGCTTCTCGTACATCCGCCTCCCGGTCTTCGCGTCAAAGCACCGGACGACGCCGGTTTCGTAGCCGAAGTAGATGTATCCGCGGTAGACGACCGGAGTTGAAACGTAAGACCCGCCACGACTGGCGTGCCACAACATGGAATCGGATTCCCGGGCACCCCTGGCCGGTGTAATGTCGCCGCGCGCGTCAGGATCAACGACGAAGATGGGGGACTCGGATCCGTGCGCGCTCGTAATGTAGATCCATCCGTTCGCGACGAAAGGGCTCGGTATCGGGTTGTCCCCCCCGCCTCCAAGCCGCCAGAGTTCCTCGCCGGTCTCCAGGTCGTAGGACACAACCCAGGGCCATCCGTTGGCGACCACCTGGGTTCCGTTCGGACCGGCGTGAATCAGCGGGGTCCCCCAACTTGCCTCGCTCACCCCCATCCGGGGCGCCCTCCAGACCTCTCTTCCATCGGACAGGTCGAGGACAACAAGGAAGGGATTTTCGGGATCGTCGCACAACAAGGCAATGCGGTCCTGGTGAATCGCCGGTGAACTGCCGTATCCCCGTCCGACCCCGAACTTAGTAATATTGATGACCCCCAGATCACGGCTCCACAACAAGCGGCCGTCCAGGTCATAACAGTACAATCCTTCCGACCCGAAGAAAGCGACCAGACGGCTCCCGTCGGTAGCCAGGCTTGTGTTGGCGTGCGTCGCTTTGGGGTGCCGCGTCGCCTGGGGTCTGCCCGTGCGCGCCGTCTCCCGCCAGAGTTCCCGCCCGGACTTCTTGTCATAGCAGAGCACCACCCACTTCTGCTCACCCTTGTCCTCGGCGGGGACAGTGCCCCCGGTCCACCCTCTGCGATTGACGCCGGCGTCCCCACCGAGCCTGAGTGGGACCCGACCTTCGCTGGCGATGGCGGTCGGCACGAATATCCGGTCGCCCCACAAGACCGGACTGGAGTGACCGAGTCCGGGCACGTCCGCTCGCCATCGGAAACCATCGACCGACCCGGGGGTCTCACCAACATCCCAGGAGGTAAGGACCGGAAAACCGTCCGCCACACCCCGCCCGTGCGGACCGCGGAATGCCGGCCAGTTCCCCTGATGGTCAGCTCGTTGACCGAGGAACGGAGCGACGGCCATACCCTGCAAGAATCGTCGTCGAGATAGAAGCATGTTGCCTCTCAGCAATTAAGGGCCGGGGGCCTCTTCCTCTTCTTGGCCGTCATCGGTGCCGACGGGGCCGAAATTCGCAGATGGCGCCCGGTGTCCGGTCGCCGCTTCATAGGCCGAAGCGGCCCGGATGATGATCGGCTCGTCTCCCGGGCCCGCCCAGAACGAAATCCCGACGGGAAGCGCGATTTCCAGGCGCGTCTCGTCGGTGTTCGTCACGCTGTCATAACCGTCCTTGTCATCGTTCAGAACGAACTTCGGTTCGTAGACGATGTCGTTGAAACCAGCCGGAACGGTGAGTTCGGGAATTCCCAGGTTTGCGCTCGTCGGAAAACGACCCCTCGGGCGGTCTTTTACCGACGGCTCGCCAGCGTATCCGATTCGCACGGGGGGGATCGTTATCGTCGGGTTCACGAACAGGTCGATGTCGTTCTTGTGCATGACATTGAGCATCACAAGCCGCATGACGTCACGCATCTTGAGACGTCTGGTGATGCCGTCCGAAGCGATGTTCTGTTTGTACTCCCAATTGCGCATGGCGACTGCGCGAGACTCCGAGTAGTACTTCGAGTTGGCGTTCAGGCTTGTCCAATCGGTGACCGTCGGGTCTCCCCGACGCATCAGGTACTGCGACAGGTGGAAACTGAAGCTTGCCGTCGCCGGTGAGTTATTGATGCTGCGGAGGTTCAAATCCTCCGACAGCGGCGCTCGTCCTTCGGCAGCTCGCACCAGATAGTCGCGCGTCGACACGTCGTAACGGGGCACGGCAAACTTGTACTCCCCGTCGTCGTCTTTTGCCTGGATCAACTCGGGCATGTGGACCGGCAGAATTTCCGCGATCGCGTCCTGAAAGTCGTACTCCATGTTCGGGATCGACGGATCGTCCGGATACTCCGGATCAAAGGATTCCACGATCTCCGCACCCAGCTCATCGCGCAGGACACGAATAATCTCTTCGTTGACAAGATCGCTCATCGCTGCGTCGTTTTCGGTGTGCTTGACCATGTACTCGCGGACAACCCCGATACGCATACCCGCGAGCGGTTTACTGCCCATGGTCTCTCGATCGACGACGACACTCGCGTAAGGATCCTCGGAGATCAGGGCGCGCGGCAGGGCGCTGTAGATATCCCGTGGATCGTAGTAGCCACGGTCGGGATTCTTGAGCGCGTCGAGAACCATCGCCGCGTCCTTGACCGTCCGGCAATGAACGCCGGCCCGATCCAGGTAAGGCTCCACGCCGATGGATCCACCGTAAGGCATCAGACCCTTGGTTGTGACAAAGCCGACGACACCATTCCGCCACGCCGGCTGCCGGCACGACCCTCCGGTCTCCTCACAGATCGAACAGGTGGCAAGATTCGCGCCAACCGACACGGCGGACCCGGAACTCGATCCGCCCGTCTCTCGCGCGGGATCGTAGGCATTGCAGGTCGTACCCGCCCAACTGCTGCGGGCACCCGAACCGAACGTCCGTACTCCGGCCCTGGCGCCTCCCGGGTTTCCACCGCCGGCGTTGTATTCGGCAAGATTGGCTTTGGCATAAATAATGGCGCCCTTCGCGCGCAACTCGGCGACGACGGTCGAGTCCTCCGACGGCGCATCCATCGCATACGCCGCATCGGCGCCGGCTGTCGTACGCATGTCGGTGGTGTCGAATACGTCTTTGAACGAGAATGCGGCGCAGTACATCGGCATCGCGTCCAGATCCGGATTCCGACCGAACCGGGCGTCGAGTTCCGCCGCTCGCTCGAGCGCGTCGGGCTGTTGCCGGAAAGCTTCGCATACGGCCGGGCACTCGGTCGGAAGTGCGCCGGTGGACGGATGAGCGTCACAGCCGGCCTGGCACGTCACGCTCCTCTCGCCGCGAAGATTGAGCGTTGCGAGCGCATTGAGCTGCCCGGCGTTTTCGATGCCGACGACCATGCCGTATTGCTGCTGGATGTTGGGATCCGACTGCGTGGCCTCCATGCGTCCAAACTCGACCGGCAAACCGTCGTAGTCCTCGTAGTCGGGGAGAATTTCACTGACCGCCACCGTCGTCGATGGGAACACGAGCGGAACGCCGGCTCGAACGGCGCCCGTCGCCGGCGTGATCGAAGCCCCATCTTCGGTGACCAGCTGAGTACACATACCGTTGTACGCTCTGGCACGGTCGACATACGCCTGCACGACCTCGACACATGTGGTCCTGCCTGCCTGGATCGCTTCCTGAATGTCGTCGATGGTGGCCTCTTCGACCTGGAACCGGCCCTGAGCGAACGCGGTGAGCGACCCGAGCGCCAACACGCTTCCGAGCAACAGGGCCTTGCTGACCGTTCGTGCAATGACGTACCAGTGGCTCGAAAATGTTGTCATAGTGTTCTCCTGTTCCAATCTGGTTATTGCGACCTCACATTCCGGTCGACCGTCCCATCCAGGATCCAGTCGCTGCCCGATTGAGTCGTCAGCAGTCTGTCAGGACTAAATTTGGGAAGCTCGGTAGATAGTACGAGGGGCGGGAGTTGGAGTCAATCAAACTGACACTTAGGCAGCCATTTCGGAAGTCAGGGAGGACGGAGTGTCTGGAAGGGGCTCTGGAAGGGAAAAGGTCGAGGAGGGAGAGGAATTTGAAGTGAGGGGTATTTTCGAGAGACAGGTATCCGTAGCGGGTCCAGCCCGGTGATTGGGGTCAGGCAGGCGCGTGGAGACCAGGGAAACGAGTCAGTTCAGCTGGAGTCGGCTGGGGTTGGGGCAGACAGAGCGAGGCGAAGCAAACGAAGAAGCTCGATGGAGGTATGCGGGCGATGGCGCCCGCGATGCAAATGACGCAATCGATACAGACGTTCGATCGTGAGAGCCAGGCTTATGAGGAGCCAGTGGAGAAGCAAGCTGTTGGCGTGGTGATGGGGGATATGGGCCATCCCATAACGGTTCTTGGCATCGTTGAAACCTTGGTTTTCGACTTCCCAACGACTCTTGGCCATGCGAAATAAAGTGGGCGCTCCCACTTGGTTCATCGAGAAATTGGTCAGCCAGTAGGCTTCGACCACCGATCCATCGGGTTTCTCTTGCCGGTAGCGGATCACGCGCACGGTCGGCCAGTTCAATTGGCCCCAGGGATCGAAGTCGTCTGCATCCCAGATTTCCACCCGATCGGCTCCATCCTTGAAAACCCGGGACGGCGGCTGACAAGCAAACCGGCTTTTGGCGGCGTTGAACAAGCTCGGAAGATTGGCTTTGAGACGGACGATGGTCTTCAATCCCAACTCGTCGGCCAAGTGCAGGAACGGAGCCGACGCATAGCCCCCATCGACAACAACATAATCGGCAAAACGCGGCCCCAACTGCCCCACCACCCGACGAAGCAGTCGTTGCCCCCCCGACCATTCGCTATCCCCACTACCGTAGGGTTCCACATCGACCGGTAAAGTGAACCCGGTGCCCACGATGGTGGCCATCACGACGTGGTGTAAGTAGGTGGTCACCTCCCCCTCGGCGTTGCGATGGGGTCGACACCACTGACACCCGGCCTCACCGACACGCCCCACGGTTGTCCCGTCCAGCGCCAGGCCGATGAATCGGCAATCGTCGAACGCTTTATTGCGCTTGGCCTGCTTGATGGCTGTGGTCAACGCGCCGCGCGTGAATTCCGGATTCAGCTTCTCGGTAAAATAGCCCAGCGTGTCGTCGCTAAAGCGGCGTCCGATTCCCAAGGCCCGACACGCCGAGGATCGTGCGAGCGACTCGATGGCCAGGAAGCTCGATTCCCGTAGCAGATACCCGATCACCAGAGACCAGATCAGATGCCCACTTCCGATCTGCGGTCGCACCCGCCCATCTCCGGGGTGATTCAAATACCCCTTCAGCCGCAAACACTTTCGCGCGTACCGTCGTATCCCTCGTGCCGACGGACCTTTCACCGGCGCTTCCGCTTCTCACGTTGTTGCTGGCGCTCCAGCACCAACAACTTCGCGTTCGCTGTCAGCACCTCCCGGATCGCATCCTGAAACTCCCTTCCCGCTCCGACACGCTTTTGAATCTCCTCAACCATGGCAGCTGGAACGTGTTCGACATGCTTCTTCCCGTCCATCATGAATGTCCAGGACCAGGATGGGTGCCCTTCACCCGACACACACCGGCACGTCGGCTTACCGCACCGGGTGTAACTAATCGACACCGAGCCAGGCAGCAAACCGTCGGGTATCTCATGGCGCTCGATCAGGCTGTACTTCCGCCGTCGCAGTCGCGACGCAACCGCTCCCTTTACCTGATTCAACTCAAGCCATATCTTTTTCTTCTTCATCTGACGGTATATATACCACAAGATACCGCCGACACCATATCGATTTCAACAATGCGAAAATAGAACTTCCTTAACAATGGGTTTGAATTCGACTCAAATGCCCGCTGGCCGGGCCTCATTCAACTTCGACCGAGCTGCTCTTCCGAAATGGCTGTCGCATGGGCTCGCCTGGCGGTTGTTGGAGAGTGTTTCGGAATCTGGTTCGAGCGGAATCTCTGGCGAGCGTATTGCAATTTAGGATAAGCTGCCCAAAGGCTCAGTCCTTCGTGGCAGGAGAAACAAGATGGCTTCCACTTCCGGTACCCGCTTAGACTCCAGACCAAACGCAGTCGGGACCGCTCACCCCACCAGACATGGTTTTCAACGCCACATTCCCGTTGTTGGGAATATCCACGCCATGAGTCCGCCCGCGTATCTCGCAACTCGTGGTGCCGTTGGGCTGACCAATCTGGTCCAAATGGCTTATGCGGAAGCCTACGTCCGCGGGATGGAGCTTCCCGACCCGGTGCTGCGCGGAATTTTCAAGACGTTCATGCCGATCATCTTCAAACATTTTCCCGCCCTGCTGACCCCTTACGAATGGGTATTGAACGAAACGCCCCACATGGCGGAAGGCTCCAGGGATTTGATGAAGACCCAGTACGACCTGCCCCAGGGCATGTTGAACCGGATGCTGGGCGACGGAAAGCTGATCTACCCCAAGTACAGCATGGGATTGTGGGACAGAGGGGCTAAGAACCTGGAACAATCCCAGATGCACATGATTGACGACATGATTGAAAAGCTCGGGATCGAGGATGGCGACAACATCCTGGATTTTGGCTGCGGATGGGGTTGTGTGCCCAACTACATTCTGTCCAGGTTCCCCAATTGCCGGTTCACGGGACTGAACCTGAGCCATGAGCAATGCGAATACATGCGCGGCCAGATGCAGGATCGGGAAAGCTTTCTCAGCTCAGATCGATTTACTCTTGTGGAGCGTGATCTCAACGTGGCGGAGTTCGACGAAAAGTTCGACAAAATCCTGTCCGTGGGCGTCTTTTGCCATGTGGGGAATCTGACCCAGTCTTTCCGAAAACTTGCTTCTTTCTTGAAACCAGGAGGGAAATTCTTCCTTCACATCATTACCGTCCGCACGCCCAACAACATCTCCAGCGCGTACACCCACAAGTACATCTTCCCTCACGGCCGTTACTGGAGTTTTGATTCGATTCCAGCCCATAACAAGGATTTCAGGACGGTGGAACGCTGGTATCTAAACGGTATGAACTATTCCGAAACGCTGGAGCGATGGCTCAAGAACTTTGACGACAGTTATCCCGATGTCAAAGGTCTCGACTACGGCATGGACTTCGCCAAATTTCGGCGCATCTGGCGGTTCTACCTGATCTGGGTTCTGACCAACTTCGCAACCTGCGACGGCGAGATCAACGGCAACGGGCAGTTTCTGATGGTTCACGCTTAATCGCTGGCCCGTCCCTTTTTCAATCCTCATCCGACCTGCCTTGTTCAAGCGCAAAAAAAGAGGCCCCGAAACGTGCGTCGGAGCCTCGTGCTTGAATACCAGGTGGCTATCCACAGTTCATGGTTTTCCGGCTACCGTTTGGGGTTCTTCGGCTGAGACGAGCGCCATCGTGGCCCAGGCGGTACCAGCCGTCGAAATGAACTGGTCCCGGCCGTATGGGAATCCGCTTTCGAAATACGGCTGCACCCATATCGCTCGCGTCACGACGTGCCAGGAACCATCGGCGGCCTGCGAACGCAGCAGATAATCGACGCCTCTCCGGTTCACGGGATCTGTTTCAGCCATCTCACCGGCAGTGTTCAGGGCATAGAGTGCCTGTCCGGTGGCGTAGGCATCCGAGACCATCCCCGGCAATTGGTTCCAACCCCCATCGCCCCGCTGCGAGGCTGCCAGTAAGCGGGCAGAGTCCTTGATCGATGCAGACGAAGCGTTGCCCCAGACCAACCCGAGCAGGTGAAAGGCCCGATCCTGTGTGAAGGCGGGCTTCGCGTTTTCGAGCCACCCGACGGCTTTGGCGAGAGCCATTTCCGTGCTCGCCGATTCCGCCGCCGGACCGTAGTGTTTGAGTGAGTAGATGGCCAACGCGGCAGCTTGAAAATCGCCGGAGCTCATAGGAGGACGCCGGCTTTCATTACGGGGCCAGTACCCTTCCGGCGCCTGCATGGCTTTGATGTAGCGCACGATCGAATCTGTATACACACTCTGAGGTGCATGGTTCATACCCAGGTCGAACAATTGCCAGGAGAGAGTCACTGGACTGCTACCGCTCAAATCCATGACTCGCTCCGGAGAAGGCAGCATCGAGGCCGGAAGCTGCGGGATCTCGGGCGCAGGAAGGCCGCTATCGCGCACAAGTCCAGCCGCTGCCGACGGTAAATCCTGCGAGTGGCATGAATTACAGCCCGCGATGCGAATGAAGTCGTAGCTCTGCTTCTCCAGCAGGGTCATGGCCTTCCCAACAGCCTCGGACACGGAGCCCACGGGGGCGCTGTCAGGCGTCTCTCGAGCATCGCCAATCCCCTCCTCTTCCAAGCCCCCGAGCAGCCCTGTCACCTCGGTGACGCCGCGCTTTCGAGCAAGCATGTGTGCGGTTTCATCATAGTCGGCGGAGTAGCTCGTGTCGGCGTCTTTGGAGAGAAGCATTTCCACAATTCCGGCCGGCATGACGTCCGAACCAGCGGCGAACATCAGTGGCGAATAGCCCCGGAAATTTTGAATGTTCACTTCCGCTCCGCGATCGAGCAGGAGTCTAAATGTTTCCTCGACTCCTGCTGTGGCGGCATTCCCGAGCGCTGTCTCGTTGCGTTTGCTTCTCACGCCGACATCGGCGCCTTTCTCGAGCAGCCACCGGACGGCGCCAGGGTTCCCGTTAGTCGCCGCTGCCATCAACGCGGTTCCTCCCGCTCCATTCTTCCGGTTGACGTCCGCGCCCTTCGCCAACAGCAGGCGCATTGCGTCGGTGTCGCCGCGACCTGCGGCCACCATGAGCGGCGTCCCTCCGACCAGTGTTGCCAAAGTCGGATCCGCACCCTGATCGAGCAAAATCCGGAGAACGGCATTCCTGTTGGCAAGTATCGCGGCCAGATACAGCGGCGTACGATCCTCGACCTGCCTAGCGTCGATTGCTGCGCCCTGTGACAGCAACAATAGGACTTTCGCCTCGTCATGGATCGCCCAGTGGAGCGGGGTCGAGGAGCGGCGATTCTTCGCATTGACGTCGGCTCGTTCCTCAAGCAGCAGCCGGAGGGTTTCCAGGGTGCCGAAACCCGCCGCGTGATGCAGGGGAGCCGAGCCAGCCGCGTCCTTCGCGTTCACGATCTCGGGATCTGCGGCGATGAGCTCCTCCACCTCCTGTCTATCGCCGGAACGAATGGCCGAAATAAAAGCCGCGAGCTTGGGATCGACAGGCTGGGGAGGTGCTTCTTCGGCGATCTCAATGCGAAACTCCGCACCCTGGTCGATCCAGGCTCGTAAGATTCCGATTTCTTCGTCAGTAAGCGCGCCGGTAGGCGGCATCTGCAATCCGCCATCGCCGCTCACGAGACGGCGGGTCAATTTACTCTCGGCGCTGTTGCCCGGAACGATGACAGGCCCATAGTCTCCACCCCGTAAGGCGTTTTGCCGCAAGTCCAGGCGCAGGCCCGACTGTTGCACCTCAGGCCCGTGACACGAATGACAATTCGCCGAAAGCAGCGGGCGGATCTGTTCGGTGTAGTCGACCTGGATTGAAGCAGCCGGGGGAAGCTGGGTTTGGGCAGACAGGGGGGAGCACATCAAGAGAAACACGAGTAGTTTTCTCATTTCGGACCTCCGATTGACTTGTCGATCGAGTGATTGCGGTTACTACTCTGTGTGAACGTTCGATGGAAGTCAAGTTCATGGTCGCGGGCCGGCGGACGTTGTTCGAAACGGCCGGATGTTGAAGCCTGGCGACCTGCCCCTCCATCGCCGCGAGGGTTCTTGCCTCGGAACCGCGAGGGTCATTGTCTCGGAACAATGATGAAATCGTCGTGCACGTCCATCTCGGGCTCGTCTCCGATCGCCCCGAGCGCCTCGTGCAGTTCGACCAGGTGGGACAACCGCAACTCCAGGGAATGTTCTTCGGGTTGATACCGAGTTCGGACCGGATAGTCGATACCAGGCCGACTCGACATCTCGATGTGGGTACCCAGAATGTGGGACACGGGTCTGGACCCGGTAAACTCAACCAGTCGGCTGATGCTGTCCCGGTAGGCGGGCCAATCCCAGACATAGAGACGCCCCGGGTAGAGCGAGTCCCCTGTCAGTAGAATGCGCGTCTGGCGATCGTAGATCGCAACGTGGGTCTCCTGGTGGCCCGGGATCGGGATGATGTCGAGCTCTCTCCCGCCCAGATCGAACTCCGCATTCTCCCGGGGCCAGTCGGGAATTCCGAACATGGCCCGGACGGCTTCGACATTGTTGCCGACGACGACGGTGTTCTCCCGGGCTTCAAACTGGCGATCGCCGGCCACATGGTCCCCGTGACCATGCGAGTGGCTGACGATAAGCTCCACGGGATCGCCACCCCGAGCCTCCTGCCAGCGCTCGATGATGTCGTCGACGGCGTTCCGGATTCCATCGGACCCGGCCACGGCGCCGGTGTCCTGCATCAACGCGCGTTCATCGCCCAGAAGGAGGTAGATGAACGGGGCCTCGTAGTGGATGCACTTGTTCTGACGCAGGATCCACGTACTGGCGCTGAACTGGTACACCTGAACGGCGGGATCCTGATTCTCGTCACAGTCCTCGCTCCCGTGAATCCAACGAACATTCAAATTGCCGGCACCGCTTGACTGGCCTGCCTGACGCAATCCGAAGACATCGGTGACGAACGTCATCGAGATAACAAGAGACACGCCGAGAAGGAGTATTCGGTCCATCATGGTTCGACATTATACCCGGAGCGTGGACGCGTGGCGGCGCAGCCGACGCGGTTCTCAGGTTGTCGCCAGGCGGACACGGCTAAGTTTACTTTGCAATACAAAGTAATTTGCATTAAGCTTCGCACGTTCGATCTCGACGAATTCTGGAGGCACTCCAATGAACGTCCCATCCATGAGGCATCCAAGCGCCTTTCTTCCTCTGACGATGTCGCTCGTCGCCCTTAGCATGGTGCTTGTCCACGCTGCAATATACGGCATTGTCCACGAGGCCGATGAAGGGACCGCGGCCCATATTTTTCAGATACTGATGGTTGCTCAGGTACCGCTCATAGCGTTCTTCGCGATCAAGTGGCTGCCTCGCACACCGGCGCGGGCCGTGCAGGTGTTGGCGATACAGGCCGGCGCCGCGCTCGCAGCAATTACCGCCGTCTTTTTTCTCACCTGATCGGCCAATCGAACACACTTCTACGGAACGTCCTCGAATGACGCAAGTGCCGCTACGAGGCGCCCGTCCTCTTTGATATCCTGGGCAAGCGCCTTGATGTAGGCATCCACATGCTGTGCGTCGTCGGTGGGCAACAGCGGGGTTTCCTTGTTGGGCGGACACGAAAGGATGTCCTTTGTGACTTCATAGAGCGAAGTACATCCGGGGGACAGACAGACGCGGGCATCGCAGTGTCCCGTCAGAATGCGCGTACGCAGGTCGACTGCCTGTGTGCTCACCAGCAGGGCGACAGCCATGTACTGTTGGGCTGTCTCGACGGACCTTCGGGCGAGATTTGCCGCACCATAACCCTGGCTGTTCACATTTTGATTGAACTGTTCGGCATGCGTTGGGAAGCGGTCGGTCATCGTATTGCCCATGAAGGTCAGGATGGGCATCATGGAATTCCCCAGGAGCTGCAGCCCCTTGAGTCCCATATTCCATGTGCGGTTCGGATCTCCGCTGAGGGACATCGGAAGCCCGTTGCTGAATTCAGGCGACATCAACAGGGAGAGCTGGGTGTCCAGGTGCTTGGCCATCAGGCCGATGTAGAAGCGCAGTTGGTCCATGCCTACACCCACGACCTGTCCGAGGAAGTTGCCCCCGTTGTAGGTGGTTCCTGTGTCTACGTCGAAGAGAGGATTATCGTTTGCACAGTTGGCTTCGATTTCTATTTGTCCCTCGATATGCGCGATGCCTTCGAGCAGAGGGGCCATAAACTGCGGGAGGCAGCGAAGCGAGTATCGATCCTGGATGAGGGCATTGGCAGGCTGGGCGTAATGCCCCTTCATGCCCTCGGATGTCATCCGGGATGCCGCAAGGAGAGCGCGCATCCAGGCCGCGCTGCGCAGTTGACCCGGATGTGGTTTGTGGTCGTGAATGAAGGGGGCAAAAGAGGCTTCCGAACCACAGAGCGCCTGGACGGCAAGGGCGTGCACGCCGTGGGCGAGTGAAAGCAGGTCCTTTGTATCCGACACACACAGCGCTGCGAGTCCGGTCATCATGGAGTTCCCGTTTATCAGGGCCAGTCCCTCCTTTGCACGAAGACGCTCGCGATCCAGACCCAGCCGGGCGAGGGCTTCGACCGCACCCATTTCCTCTCCCTTGAGATCTACGCGGAAGTCATTGTCCAGTCCAATCAGTGCACCGGTCACGTAGGCCAGCGGGACCAGATCACCGCTGGCGCCAATGGACCCGTGTTCGAGAACATGAGGAACCAGATCTTCGTTCAGGAAGGTCTCGAGTCGTCGGAGAAGATCCATGCGTATGCCCGAGACACCACGCAGGAGCGAGTTCAAGCGCAACAGCATCCCCGCCCGCACGGCGTCGCGACCAATGCGTTCCCCGCTCCCGGATTTCAGCAGCCAGAGCAAATTCTCCTGCATGGCCTCGACTTGTTCCCGGGGGATGGCCTGAGTGGCGTTCGCGCCGACACCTGTCGTCACGCCATAGATAGCGACTCCGGAAGCGACTGCCTTTCGGATGAAGTTCTCGGAGGCCCCGACGCGGGTGACGACGTCGTCAGACTCACTGATCTTCGTGTTCGCATGCCGCCGCGATACGGCGACGATATCATCCAGTGAGAGTCCCTCCCCGCTGATTGTGACTTGCTTGGATGTCATTGTTGTCACCAGCCGTACTCTCTTCCGGGTTGTAGCACGGAGTACCGGTCACCGCACGAACGCGCGAGCCGCAGATTAACTGCCACTTTCCTTCTTGCCGGACTGCTTCTGTTTTTCGACATAACTTAGCATAGGAGATCTTCGCGTACTCTTCACAAGCCTTCTTTTTGAACTCGATCGCTTTTTCCCATTCGTCCAGTCCGTATTCTGGCCCCGTCAAGTTCCGGCGGTTCCGGAGCCGGGCGGTTTACAATGTCCACGCAATAGATGACCGGATACTTCACTTGGAAAAAAAGCGAATCGCCGAGGGAATGGGAGGACGCGTATGGAATGGATTGAGACCTTGAATCAGATCCTGGACTTTCACGTAGTCGAGATTGGTGGCAGCGCCATAACCGCGAAGCACATCCTCCTGTTCGTAATCGCCCTGCTGATTACGCGCTACGCCTCCCGGACCACTCGTCGTGTTCTCACGGAGCACGTGCTGACGGGCGTCGAGCCGGCGCCCCGTTACGTTATTCTTCGAATCACCGGGTACGCGGTGTGGGTGGTTGGAATAATCGTCGCGCTGGACCTTCTCAGTATCGATCTGACGGCTCTGGCAGTCGTCGCGGGTGGACTGGGCATCGGGATCGGTTTCGGTCTCCAGAATGTGGTCTCAAACTTCGTGTCCGGGCTGGTGCTGCTGCTCGAACAGCCGATCCGGATTCACGACCGCGTCACGGTCGAGAATGTCGAGGGAAACGTCGTCGACATCCACTTCCGATCCACGACCATCGTCACCAACGACAACATTGCGATCATCGTGCCCAACTCCCAGTTTATCAATCAGACCGTGACCAACTGGTCGCACGGAGACCCGAATATCCGGGTTCACGTGCCGGTGGGAGTGGCGTATGGCGCCGACGTGGAACTGGTCACGCGCATTCTCGAAGAGGTCGCCGCCAAAACCGACCATGTCCTGAAGAATCCGTCCCCCGAAGTCCGGTTCAACGAGTTTGGGGACTCCTCGTTGAACTTCGAACTGCTGGTCTGGAGTGACGACCCTCCCGGGCACCTGAAGCTTCGGAGCCAGATCAACTATTCGATCAACGCCGAATTCGCGCGGCATGGCATCGAGATTCCATTCCCACAGCGTGTCGTTCACATCGAGTCCGGAGAGGAAACAGTGGCTTAGGGCCCGCTCAAGAATAACTTCGCATTGTAAGAGAGGGATTTTCGACGCAAAGGCGCAGAGATGCAGAGACGCAGAGATCTGATCTTCTTGTTCCCGGCTAATGGTCTCCGACAATCTCCCTCCGATCTCGGCGTCTCTGCGTCGAGTTCTTAGGGCCCGCGAGACTCAGGGCTTCTGCCAACGCAACCGGGGCGCCAGTTGGCCGCTCCCGGCCTGGCTCAGGATTCGCCCGCCCTCGTAAACCACTTCACCGCGGCGGATCGTGATGATCGGCCAGCCGGTCAGCTCCCACCCTTCGAAGATCGAGAACCTCCCGTTCGACAGGATGTCCTCATCCCGGATGGTGTGGGCAAGGTCGGGATCCCAGATCACGACGTCGGCATCGGATCCCACCGCGATCGTGCCCTTCTGGGGATAGAGACCGAACATCTTGGCCGGGTTTGCCGACGAAATCTCCACCATCTTTTCGAGCGAGATCCGCCCCTTGCGCACGCCTTCGGAGTAGAGCAGCGGCATCTGGTCCTGGAGGAAGTTTGCAGCGTTACGGGACCGGAAGATGGTGTTCTCCGGGTCCATCTTCTCGGCGCGGGTGTAGCCGACGTGGTCGGTGTTCACCGTGTCAACGCTCCCGGACGCGATCGCGCCCCAGAGGTACTCCTGATCGCTCTTGTCGCGCAGTGGAGGCGCCCCCGTATAGATCTGGCCGTTGGGCTGATTGAAGCGGTCCCGGGTCAGGTGCAGGTAGATGAACCGGACCTCCGTGAACACCGGCAGGCCGCGCGAGCGGGCCTCCTCGGCCACACGCATCGCGCGCTCAGACGACATATGGACCAGGTAGATCGGGGCGCCGGTCGCCTCGCTGATACCGACCGCGCGCCTGGTGGCGACCTGCTCGGCAACCACGGGTCCGGCCTCGGAGAAGTTCTGCCCCTCCAGGGAAATTCGCCCTTCGGCCCGCATGCGCTCCCGCGTCGTTGTTATGATCGCGGAGTCTTCGGCATGCAGCATGGTCATCACGCCCGCCTCACCTGCCATGCGGATCAGGTTCACGTTACCCGCGGCGTTCTGGTCGAACGCCGGTCGCACCATGAAGATCTTGAGGGTGACCTGCAGGTCGCGCAGGGTCTCGATGTCCGCCGCACCGAGCGTCGTCGGATCACTCGCCGTGTAGTGAAGGATCACGTCGGCCATCGCCTGACGCCGCGCGACATCCATGGCCTCGGTCAGCGTGGTCGCCGCGCTGACGCCGGGCTCCTGGCTGATGAAGTTGCCGATCGTGGTCACGCCACCCGCGAAGGCCGACCGTGAAGCCGACGTGTAGTCGTCTCCGCCTTCAGGCGTGTCGGCGTTCCGAACCGGCCTCAGGTGTACGTGCGGATCGATGCCGCCCGGAAGGACCAACTTCCCGGTCGCGTCGATCACCCTGGCTCCGGGAGTTGGGGTCAAGCCCGGTCCGATCTCCGCAATCGTCCCGTTGCTGATGCGCACGTCTCCCGTAGTGCGCCCCTCCGCGGTCACAATCAAGCCATTACGAATGAGGAGTTCGGTCGGCCCCTGAGCCACCGCGTCGCCGGCGAGAACCAGCGCGAAACCGACAATCCAACCCGCCACCATCGGCGGCCGCCATTTTGTCATGTACATTATTAGCTCCTTCGAGCAGACGCTCGTGATGGGGACAGTGTGGTCGTGGGTCCTTCACCTCGCGGCTAGGAGCATAGACGAAGTAAGAGTCGGCATTCAACCGGAATGGCACGCGCACGGTGGCGCGCCACCGGCGTTCCCCGCCTACTCACGCAATGCGAAGGTTACCAGCGTGTGCCCGGAGATCACGGATACGCATTGCTGCCCGTTCGCCACGAATGTGATCGGCGCCATCACGATCTGGCCGCCGAGGCTCGCCTTCCACAGCTCCTCGCCGGTGCGGGCGTCGAGCGCGTGAAAGTAGCCCTCCCGGCCCCCGGTGAACAGAAGATCCGAGGCGGTCGTGAGCATTCCGCTGTCACTGACGTCGAACTGCTCGAACTTCCACCTCTCCTCACCCGTGTGCGGATCCAGCGCGATCACGGCACCGTGTCCGACCGCATCGGTCCAGTTGTTAATGGGAGAGGAGCGTCCGATCCCTATCGTCGGCGCACCCGGCACCGGCGTCAGCACGTCGAAGCCTCCGCCGAGGAACAACCGACCCGGACGGTAGGTGGACTCTTCCGGTTCGTAGATCGTGGCATAGTCTTCCCAGGCCGATAAGTAGAAGAGTCCTGTCCGTGGGCTGTACGACGGCGGGTACCAGTTCGTACCACCCTGATTCCCCGGCCACGTCGGCTCGCCTTCGGGCTGAGGAGTCGGGATCGGTCGGCCGTTCTCGTCAAGACCGCTCGACCAGTTCACCTTCACGAACGCCGTGCCCAGAAGAAACTCTCCGGTGACGCGGTCGAGCACGTAGAAATAGCCGTTCCGGTTGGCCCACAGCATGAGCTTGCGCGGCTCGCCGTTCCAGTCGATGTCGGCCAACACGGGAACCTGGACCGAGTCGTAGTCGTAGCCGTCGTTGGGGGTGAACTGGAAGTGCCACACGAGCTCACCGGTATCGGCATTGAGCGCGACGACCGCGTCCGAGTAAAGATTGTCGCCCGGGCGCTGGTCGGCGTTCCAGTCGGGACCCGGGTTCCCCACGCCCCAGTAAGTCAGGTTGAGCTCGGCGTCGTACGAACCTGTGATCCAGACGGAAGCGCCTCCATGCTCCCAGTCGTCGCCCTCCCATGTGTCGTGTCCCGGCTCGCCGGGGCCGGGGATCGTATAGAAGCGCCATGCCTCCTCCCCCGTCGCGGCGTCGTATGCCGCGATGAAGCCGCGAATCCCGTACTCCCCCCCGCCCACGCCGACAATCACTTTGTCCTTGATCACCAGTGGCGCCATCGTGATCGAGTAGGCGAGCTCGAAGGGGGCGACTTCGATGTTCCAGAGCGGTTGACCGTTGATCCGGTCAATCGCGATGAGTCGTGCATCCAGGGTGCCCATGAAGACCCTGTCGTCGAGTACGGCGACGCCGCGGTTGTTGGCTCCGCAGCAGACGCTCGCGTCCTCGTGGGGCGTGTACTCGTACACCCAGAACACACGACCAGTGACCGCGTCGACGGCCATGACGTCGTTCGGTCGTTCGGTAAGATACATGATTCCGTTGTCGACGATCGGATTCGACTGCCACGCCCCGAACACCTGGTTCCCGATCATCCACTTCATCTCGAGATCGTCCACGTTCCCGCGCGTGATCTGGGTGAGGCCGGAGTATCGCTGGCTCAAGTAGGTGCCGTTGTACGTCAGCCAGTTCTCGGGGTCGTCAGCCGCCCCGACGATCTGATCGGAACTTACCTGGGCGTGGATGCCGGCGGGCGCGAGCAGCCCTCCGAGGCCGAGCAGCAGCACCGTGCGATAGAGGTTTCTCATTGAATGCCCCTGAGCGAAAGAAGATATCCGATGATTTCCGCGACCTCGTCACCCGAGAGCGTCGTCGGCTCGTGGGTGGGTGTCAGGCTCACTTCGTACTCGACCAGGTCGGCCTTGACGAGTGAGAGCAGCCGCTCGTCGGAGTCGATCAGTTGAACCGTGTAGGTGTCTTCGTTCAGCCGTCTTCCGGTGATCGTGCGGCCATCGCCCGTGACCACTCGGACCGGACGGTTGATCGGCAGGAGGGCGTTGCTCGGATCCAGCAGGGTGCGCTGCAGCGCCGCCGGCGTTCGAATCGCGCCGATCTCACTGAGATCCGGTGCGGTGCGTGGCCCCCGACCGTACACCCGATGGCACGAGGCGCAGCCGCCACGTCCCTCGAAGAGCGACCGTCCGCGAGCCGCGTCGCCGACCTTGACCGCGACGCCGCTCGGATCGAAGCCGGCGCGGATGTAGGCGATGACCCCGTCGAGTTCGTCCTCTCGCAGTTCGAATGCTGGCATACGACCCTCGGAAAGACCGCCCAGGATCACCTCGCGAAGGTCCTCGTCCGACATCGCACGGCGGAATCGTCCCAATCGGAGATCCACGCCATCCACGCCGTCGCCGTTCGCCTCGTGGCACAATGCGCAGTCCGCTGAATAGACGCGGGAGCCGGCCGTGATCTCCGCGCTGGTGTACTGATGGTCGCCGGAAGAGCCTTGCGCGGCGCCGCTTTCTGGAATTCCGAGAAGCAGAAGGGTCGCGCAAGCCCACATGAGGAACAAGCGTGAAAACGAATGCATATCATCTCTCATCTGAACCACGAGCGTTTGTAGAGATCCGTCAACCGGCCTCCGAAGCTAGGTCCCCGGCGTCATGATGTGCGCGTAGCTGGTACCCGCATTCATGATCCAGGCACCACCCTGGTCGGGACTTTCGGGCAGCCCGATGGATTCGGTGGTGGCGCCAGGCACGGCGACCGTCGTGTGACTTCGGGCGCTCGCCTGGTCATCGCCGTTCCTGGAAATGAACAGCGAGCCGTACTCGGTCAGCACGCGGGTTCCGTCCTCCTCGGCGGTGCGATGCATCGCCTGCAGCGCCTCGGCGTCTGCGCTGTCTGCCGCGAACCGCCGATTCTGTGCGACCCTGGCCAGGTTCGCTTTGCTGGTGCAGTGAACCGCGAACGGCCTCCGTCCGGGTTCCCCGGACCGATCGAAACAGACTAGAGAGTTGGTGCCTTCCTTCAGCGTTTCGTAGGTGTAATCGGCGTTCCACTTGATGACGGCGGCCCCTTCGCGGGCCCGGCCCGGCGCCGCCGTCAGCGCCCGTTCGATGAGAGCCGCGTTCGCTTGTGCATAAACCCTTGACGAAAACGCCAGCGCGGCGAAACCGAGGACGATGAGAACCATTCGTTTCACTGGATTACCTCCATGTCGGAGCTCACATGGCAAACTTCAGCAAGAAGACCGACGGATTGTGGTGCGTAGCCGAGGAGGATAGTCAAAACAAGAGCACTTTACAAACTCTCAAGTGCCGACAAGCGGGTTGCCGTCCTTTTCAAGCTTGCGTGTCGGGGCGTCCCTCCGTGGGCGCCCGCCAGGCTCGCCTCGGCTTACGGGCAGGACATACCCCGCCCGTTCATCTTTTTCCCTTGATCATATTAATTTATTCGCCATTTTTGAATAAATGGATAAGCGCGATAGCCGGGAACATTTTGAACTCATGGTGATGCTCGCCATCATGCGACTGGGAGAGAATGCCTATGGGGTTCCAATTTCTCGGGAGATTGAGAATACGACCAATCGTGAGGTCGCGGTCGGGAGCGTCTACGCGGCCTTGGAACGACTCGAAGACAAGGGGTTGGTGGCGTCTAGAGTAGGAGTTCCCACTGCCCGTACGAGTCGCTAGTCCATCAGGATGTCGAACTCCAGTTCGTGTTCGCCGGGCGGACCGTTCTCAATATAGTTTCGAACGATTTCGACAATCGATCGAGGCGTGAAGTCTTCCACCGACCGCTCGATATCAGGAAGTGTCCACCAGCAGAACTGTTCCACGAAGTCCGCCTCGTATGCGTCCGTGATGATCGGTACGAATCGCTCGGTACGGACGGCGTAAATGTGTTCTCTCTGGCAGTAACGCGTACCGGCCCAGTTGAACGTGTGCTGGCGTTTCCAGACCAGCGGTCCCAGGGTGAAGTTCTGCAACCCCACTTCTTCGGCCAGCTCCCGCCTCAAGCCTGTCTCGGGAGTCTCCTTCTCGAAAAGACCACCGCCGGGCGTGATCCAGAAGCAGTGGGCAGTTTCCGGATTGCGGATCTGCATCATCAGTATTTCGATTTCTGGGGAAATCAACAGTGCGCGCACTGCGTTTCGATGGATGATGCCGTCCTTCATTGCGACGCCCACCGCTCAGCAAGCAAACCCCGGTGTTCGGGTTCCCACCGGTGGCCACCGATCGCAACCCGCAACTCGGCCTGCCTGCTCAACGAAGGTTGTTCGAGAAGGACGCGCACGGAGGAGATTCTACAACCGTTCTTCGAAGAACCGGGCCTTCGGTCCGAGATCAGCCGGCTTTCAGGTAGCCCCCAACTCACGCGCCGGAAGAGGATCTCATCCCTGCCGCCCGACATTTCCGATACAGGCACGTCACGCAGTGATACGTTGTTATCGAGTTCCAGATAAATTGCACCCAGCCGGTGAGATGTTGTGGGAACAACAAGGGGAGTTCGGCGGTTGTCCTCGATTTGGACGGCCTAATGCTTGACACAGAGTCGATCTACAGACGGGCGTGGCAGAACGCGGCGACCGATTGTGGCTACACCTTCGACACAGTAGATGTGAAAATGACGGTAATATCGCCCTCAAGAAAATCATCATGACATACGACGGCCCTGCTTTCTATGACGACGACGCTATCTTCAATACCTATATGACAAGACGGAGCCGTTCCGACAATCCAAATGACACTTTAGAGAAACCTGTCATATTTGAATTAGTCGGTGAACTGAGTGGCCGACGGATTCTTGACCTCGGCTGTGGCGATGCCGCATTGGGTCGCGAAGCACTGACCCAAGGATGCCAAATCTATCTCGGCGTAGAAGGCTCGCGCACTATGGTTGAAGCCGCTCGACAGAATCTGACCGGAACAACCGGCAAAGTTGAACATGCAACCGTCGAGGCTTGGGACTACCCAGCCGAGACTTTCGAGTTAGTCGTTTCGCGTTTGGTGCTCCATTACATAGAAGATGTCGATACCGTTTTCAGAAAGATTTACCACACCCTCGTCCCTGGTGGGCGGTTTGTGTTTTCAGTTGAGCATCCGGTCATTACTTCTTGCGACCGGGGCTGGCAGGGAAATGGGCCTCGTCAAGACTGGATTGTTGATAGCTACTTCAATACCGGACGACGCCTCACGTCATGGCTAGGTGGTCAAGTGGCCAAATATCACCGCACCGTTGAAGACTACTTTGTCGGCTTACAACGGACTGGTTTTGTTGTTGAAAGTGTTCGCGAGGCAGAGCCTCAGCGCGAGTGGTTTGAGGATGACGACACGTATCAGCGGCGTCAACGTATACCACTTTTCTTGATAATGGCGGGCCAAAGGATCGCAAGTCAAGAACGCGCCTAGGGATTGGAAGCGTGATGACAAATATCGTCTTCATCGTCGTCATCGGAATAATGGCGATGGGTTTCGCCCTGGGGCACGGAGCCCGAAGGCGTGACGTGGGCAGCAAAGCCGCAACGAGAGATGCCCGTCGAGGTCTCGCGGTCATAGGAATAGTCGTACTTCTTGGCGTCGGATTCTACCGCTTCCTGCCAGGTCTCTGGGAAGATCCATCGAGGCGAGGTCTCCTTTTTCTTATCCTGGCAGCGCCGTTGTGGGCTTCCTTAGCCTGGGTGTCATGGCGCAAGAGGCAGGGAGGCAGGGTCTTGCTGGATCTTGGTCGGTCGAGACTTCAGAATATGCAGTTAGTCTCGGGGTGTTTTATTGCCGGGCTAAATATGCTCGTTCTGGTGGGTAGACTCCTGGGTACGGAAGGCGCCATGGAAGTAGATATCTCTCAACTTCTTTTAGGGATCTCTTTGGGCGTATTCCTTCTCGTTCCTGGATTGAGCCACGTTGAGATCAGAGAGCGTGGAATATTCTATTTGGATCGTTTTGTCAAATGGGTGCGAGTTCAGTCCTACGCATGGGAGGGAGAAGGAGGCCTTACTCTCACATTGGAGGTCCAAGGGCGCTTATCCGTTTTCCGACATCTAAGTTTGCCTGTCCCATCTATTCATAAGGAAGCCATGGAGGACTTGTTGGCCCGGAATCTTTCAGGTAATAAGGGCACGATGCAAGGTTTAAGATAGAGGTCTTGGCCTGGCCCCATTTCCACATGCTGGCGCTGCACGGTGTTTATGCGGCCGACGGGGACGGGCATCCCAGGTTCCACCCGCTACCTCCCCCTGCAGATGACTCGGTGGCTCAGTGACCGGACGCTGGTATACAACGATGCGGGCGGCATTCGTGCCGTGAACCGTGTATCGAAAGAGGTCTGGGAGGTGTTGTCACCACTCAGCAAGGTGAGGAGCTTCTCTGGAAGCGTTCGTGATCTTTGATCCCTATTGCTTGACGTGGATTCGTCCGCCAATCCGCAGCCACCCAATGGACCCGTCGGACTTACGCACGAACTCACGCTCCGTCGAACCCTCAATCTGAATTCGGCACATTGCTGGGCCGCGACCAGCTTACGCCCGCTGTGGAGGGCTGGAATGATTCACACTGCGGGATGCCTGATATGCCACTCTGAGGCCTGCTCATAAGCGTGCGCGATCCGACACAGCAGAGGTTCGCTAAGGCGACTACCCATGAACTGCATCGAATAGGGGGCTCCTCTGTCAGTTGCCCCGCAAGGGACAGTGATCGTGGGTGTGCCCGCCCAGTTCGCGGGTAACGTGAACCGAAACCGGGTAGGCGCCGACCCTGGGGCAAAATCACCCACGCCGCCGAAGCGTAGATCTTGGGCAGCAGGTGTGGGAGGGCCGCCCGATGGACAGGCCACAGCGTCGACCGTCGAGAGCGCTTCCAGGAACCGATTGTTGAAGTCAGCGCGAAGTGTACTGGCCCCAGCATACTCTTCATCCGTCACTGTCGAACCGCGCTCCAAGTACTCTCCCCGCATTTCATCAGGTGTCCCGGATTATCAGGGAAATTCCAGTCTGAGGTTCCTCCAAAAGTGCGCGTTAACTCGACCCACTAGCGACGTCGAACAACGAAGAATAAGATTGTCCCGACCAGCAGGACCGTTATGCCGATCACAACCAGCAGAACCATACGACTCCCAGGGGGCGGTGGTTCTGTCGTGTCATCTGTTGTATCAGACGCGGCAGGCTCTCCGACTGCGGGGAAGGGTACGGGTTGGTCCGGGGTGATTCTGACTATGAAAGCGTCGGCAGAGCCCCCTATCCCGCCGGGTTGGATAGGGTTCGGAACAGGCACCATGTCGAAATCGTCGGAATAGGTTCGCCGGTCACGTAGAGGTCGCCGCGTATGTCCCCAGCGATACTGTGACCACGATCTTCTTGACTGCCGCCCAAGTACATAGAAAAGACAAGCTGTGGGAAGCCGACCATATCGAAATCCAACTGTGCGACGAAGGCGAACGGAAGGTCCTCGTCGTTCAGGGCGTTGATCTCCCCCGGAAAGGCGCCCCAGCTTTCCCCAGTAATGTAGGGGTTTCCCGCGGTGTCTACGACAATGCCGCTGCCGATTTCATCGAAACGGCCACCGAGATAGGTAGAGTTAACCAGCGAGGCCATGCCGACTAGGTTTGGATCGATCTTCGCCACAAAGACATCCCCACCTCCCCCCCCCGATATCTCCCCCCCCGAACCCCCCCTGAAAGGCCCGCACTGTGGGGAAGCCCTCGTTGACGTTCAACGTTAGGGGGTCGTTTAGGGAAGAAGTAGTCCCCGTCACGTAAGCGTTGTCTCGATCGTCCACGTCAATACACCGGGGGCAGCCCCAGCTTGTGTGTCTGTCCCAACCGGTGCCGCCGAGGTAGGTGGAGTAACGGCCGGACGCACTCAACTTCGTCACGAAGATGTCGTAGTTGTTGCTCGCGTTCTCTCTTTGGAAAGCATTCTCGGTCGTGGGGAAGCCTTCATCCTCCGGCGTGTCCGTAACATTTGCCGAATTGGTCGAACCGGTCACGTAGGCTTCGCCCAATGCGTTCACGGCAATGGCGCTTGCAAACTCGTCTCCGCGGCCGCCCAGGTATGTGGAGTAGATGAGACGTCTTCCAACGGTATCGAGCCTCGTCACGAACGCGTCGAACCCGCCGGCGTTGGCATCCTGGAAGGCATTTTGTGTTGGGAACTCCCCTCGGATACCGGGATCGTTCCGGGACAGAGTTTGGCCCATCACGAAGGCATCGCCTTGAAACACAGCGATGCTGAGGCCGAGGTCGTTGGCGAGGCCGCCTAGGTATGTAGAGTAGACGAGCTGGTCGCCGTTGACACTCAACTTGGTCACAAAGGCGTCGTTGGCGCCACCTGCGCGGTTGGGCTGGAAGGCATTATCTTCGGGATCGGGATTACCGATCGGAAAGGTCGGGAAGTTGTCTGATCCGGTGTGGCCCGTCACGTAGGCATTGCCTTCAGCGTCCAAATCGATGCTGTTGCCAAAATCGTCAGCCCCGCCACCGAGGTACGTTAGGTAGACGAGCCCGTTGCCCGCACCATTCACCTTCGTCACGAAAGCATCGAACGAGGGTACGTCTGGGTCACCTCCACGCGCGCCCTGAAACGGGTTCAGACCAGGTGGGGCTAACGTAGGGAGGTCCACTGCCTGGGTTTCCCCTACCACATAGGCGTTGCGGTTGGCGTCCACAGCGATGTCATTGCCCCGGTCATTCCCGGTGCCGCCGAGGAAGGTGGAATAGCTCAACACCGGATCGATCACCAAGGGCTGGCTGGCATCATAATCGGCCACCTCAAAGCCGACCTGACGGGCTCCTTTGAGCACATAGCCGCCCGGAATGATCCGACGGGTACCGCTGTGCTCTTGGTGGACCAGAGGCTGGCGGAAGCGGATCTCGTCACTGCCCATCCCGACCCTCAGATCCCCGCCGTCGTCCACCTCCACGCGCTCTGCACCCTCAAACGTCATCGCGATGGCCTCGTAGTCCGCTCCCGGCGCCACTACAAAGTCGTACTCCAACTCGCGCCGGGTCGTGCCGTAATAGACCACGTCCACACCGGGATAGACATCCCGATATCAAACCCTGGCATAGTGAGGAATGTTCGTCCGCCACTTCTCGGCATCGCTGCCGATTAAGTAGTTGATCTTGCCGGGAAGTTCCTCCAGTCCCGCCGCCTGTGACGATGGATCAGCACCCGCCAGTCGCACCCGCAATACCCATGGCGCGGCCGTCGGATGGCCTGGAACCTCCGTCCGGTTGTCTACATCCCCCCCGGGACGAGACGGCCCTGAGACGGGAGGATGAGTGAAGACAAACGTCACCTCCGTGGCAGTCAAGAACAGGGTGTACCCCCTACCCCGGGAAAGGAATTGCACGCGGGCATCGGTCTGACCGCGATTCGCTTCAAAGCTCAAGGGAAGCTTGCCGTAGAGTTGGTTGACCCATGCCGGGGTGCCGGCCTCGTGTGTGGCTTGGGCCGCAGATATGGCCTCCAGTGAAGAGGAAACGCACAATGCGAGTGCAGTCATCAGGAGTCGTTTCATGGTTGCTAACCCTCCCTCATACGAGCCGTCCAGGGTCCCCGCTCAACTAACTGGCCCCGGACGAACAAAACGCCACCCGCTGTCCCTGCCTCATACTGCGACAAATTCACCAACCCAACACCGCTCATGATAGCGTACGGTTGAGCGTCTGGACATGGATTATCACCATCACGTCCCGGTGCGGCCGGAGTCCCGGCAAGTTCGAACAAACCTAGAAATACCAATATCGACGAAGTGGCGGGTTCCCGGCCCCCGGGTGCAGTCGGTTTTCAACCACCCACAAACAAAGCGGCCTTCCCGTCGAGGCCGGATTGTCGTCAGCAGACTCGAGCAAATCAGTCCATCTTAGAAGAAATACTTCAAGTTCGAATCTCCGGTGTGCTGTCGTCGGTCGTCCGCCAACGAACGAGCGAAATCGGCTTGCACATCGCCCTGTGGGCCGAGGCGGGGAATACCCTCTGGATGATCACGAACCAGATATTGGGTTTTACCGCATTGGGTCTCGTCGCCTCGGGTTCCTGGGCGATCCGATTCATTTCATCGCTTCTGGTGCGAGTCACACCGACGGACCTTCTGACGTTCGTTGGGACTGCGGCTCTCTTCGCGCTCGTTGCACTGGCCACTAGGTTTGTCCCGTATGGTCGCGAGTTGATCAGGCTTCCGTCACCGCTTCCCAAGTCGCAAAAGAACGCCCCCTCAACATGAGGTGGTGAACTGCTTTTAGTCTGTGCCTGGCCAATCGGAAAAGATAAGGTCCTCCGAAATCGCATTCTGTGGAGCCAGGGAATATTGCTCAAACGATTACCCGCGATAAACGCTTAGCGTTCATCGGGAGTGCCGAGCGATAAGGCGTGGTGGTGACGAGATCTTCGGGCACTTTCGATAACGACGTTTGAAGGAAGGCGCTGGCGTTTGCGGCGAACGCGGTGGGCTATGGAGAAAGTACGGGGTTGGGGGTTGAAGTTCTCACGAGTGAGACTCGACCAGCGAGTGTGGCCAGGCGGCGACAATGAATGTATGGCGGCCGATCGTCCGTTTTGGAGAGTTCACCGAGCAGGTCCAGGCCCGATCGGTACGAACTTTTGACATCAAGGCGCACGTGGGCGTTGGCGTGCACCAGCACGTCTGGAAGGCATGGATTTGGAATCCCTGTTACGACGTGTCTAAAAAGCATTTCGAAGCGAATCTCCATGCGAGTTCGGTCGCAGTGAGCCTCTCGATAACGGTCATCGGGGCATGACAGATTGGACACAGCCAGGCGGAGCTGGTTGACGGGACTTCCTCAGGAGGAGGGACCGGCGCCATTCCCAATAACCGATGACAAAGTTCCATGGATACGGATCGTTGGGAGTTCGCCATGAAACCGAAGTGCCGGATGCGGACAAAGCCTTTCGGCAGTACGTGGAGCAGGAATCGGCGGATGAACTCGGCGGCGGAAACCGTCATCGTCCTTGCTTTGTTACCGCGAGAGTAATCCCGCCAACGGAATGTGACATGGCTGCCGTCGAAGGAAAGCAATCGATGATTGGAGATGGCGACGCGGTGTGTGTAGCGTCCGAGGTATCGAAGAACCTGTTCGGGGCCGCCGAATGCCGGCTTCGCATAGACGACCCAATCTTGGCGGAATAACGGTCGCAAGAAAGCCGCAAAGTGCTTCGGTTCGGAAAGGTGCTGGATCTGTCCGGCGAAGGTCAGGCTCTTCTTGCGAAAAGCCTTCTGCAATCCGTCAACGAACTTGCCGCGGAATAGTTTTCCCAGAACCTTCACAGGTAGGAAGAACGGGTATCGCGGATGAATCCAACGCGCACGGCCCGGTGCGATTCCTCCGGCGGGAATGACGCAGTGGATGTGAGGATGAAACAGCACGTTCTGACCCCACGTGTGCAGGATGAGGAAGAAGCCGATTCTCGCGCCAAGATGTTTGGGATTTCGAGCGACCTCCAGAAGAGTCTCGGCCACAGTGCGGACCAGCAGGTTGTAGAGCTCGACCTGGTTCTGTCGGACGAGCGAATGCAATTGGTGCGGCAGGGTGAACACGACATGGAAGTATCGTGTTGCCAGAAGCTCTCGTTCTCTGGCCGCGATCCAACGCTGACGCGCCTGAGCCTGGCATTTGGGACAATGGCGATTACGGCATGAGTTATAGGAGAGGACCCGATCGCCACCACATCGTGAGCAGGCATCGATATGACCGCCGAGAGCCGCTGTGCGGCAATGCTGGATGGCGTGCATCACCTTGAGCTGCTGGAAATGGATTCGTTTTCGATGACGGTCGATAAAGTCGTTGCCCGCGGCGCGAAGGATGTCGGCCACCTCCACGGTGGGCCGGGTCATTGTTTCTGCTTCCTTCTTTTGGACCGCTTCACCGCATCGAGGCTGGAAACCGCCATGGTCTCCACCGGATTGGTGACCGCCTGCAGGTGACGTCGAGACAGGTGCAGATAGA
Source organism: Terriglobia bacterium (assembly GCA_965247425.1). Classification (GTDB taxonomy): domain Bacteria; phylum Acidobacteriota; class Terriglobia; order 20CM-2-55-15; family 20CM-2-55-15; genus CAZOZZ01. The sequence continues at coordinate 3,919,611 of OZ252023.1, read as the reverse complement.
CGCTGGTGGCTCGCAGGTCCGCGTGACCCATTAACATCTGAATGGTGCGGAGATCGGTGCCATTTTCAAGTAGGTGAGTGGCCCAGCTGTGACGCAGCGTGTGCGGGGATACGCGTTTCTTGATTCCGGCACGTTTCGCCGCATCGTGTACGGCGGACCACACGCACTTGGGGGTGAGGGGTTTGTCGGCGCGCCAGTTGTTCACCATGCCCGGAAACAAATAGGTCTTGGGCTTCATCCAACACCAGTATTCTCGTAGCGTCTGCAAGAGCTTTGGTGTCAATGGCACGTCGCGATCACGATGACCCTTGCCCTGACGGATGTGGATGATCATGCGCTCGCTATCAACATCCTCGGCCTTCAACCGGATCAACTCGGCTCGGCGCATCCCGGTGGCGTACAAGGTCATGAGCATCGCGTAATCCAGCAAATTCTTTGCCGAGTCGATCAGTCGTGCGACCTCGTCCTGGCTCAAAACCGTCGGCAATCGTTTCGGGGTTCTGGGATATGGGAGATCCAGCTTCAGGTATGGACGCCGCAGCGTCTTTACAAAAAAGAACCGCAAGGCGGCAATGTACAAGCCGACAGTCTTGGCCGCGAGCTTTCGCTCCCGGATCAGATGTAGGTGATACTGCCGCAGGTCTTCCTGACTGAGACGATCGGGGCGCGTACCAAAATAGCCCGCGAAGTCTTCAACGACTCGCAGGTAACTTCGGATGGTGATCGGAGAGAAATTACGACGCTGGAGTTCCTCCAGCATCCGTTTACGCAGGTCCGTCATGTAGGCCTCCTTTGAAGCCCACACTCTACAGTTTGCTTAGCACCGTTCGCTCAGCCCACGCGTAGCGTCCGCCGCGACAGCGGCTTCGTTCAAACGCCGTAGTGGTTAGATGTTTGAATCCACATGCCTGATAAGTCGCTAGCGTTCATCGGAAGTGCTGCGGCGCGAGACTGCACAGGACGGGCCAAAATGTGAACCCGCAGCAGTTCGGATAACAAGACTTGAAGGAAGGCGCTGGCTGTTTGCGGCGGACGCGGTGGGCTATGGAGAAAGTAGGGGCAACGGGCCGGATCTGGAGGCCGTTAGGGGGTGAGGAAGGGTACCGGCAGTTGATGACGGCGTCGATGGTGTGAATCGGAATGCGTTTGGGTCGGCGGATTGGTGTGTTGGAAGGACGGGATCTAACGGGATATTTGGGTAGAGGCAGACTCCGGCGCGGCCGTGTCTGAACGACACGTCGGTATTCGGGTTGTGAAGTCGGATCAGGACGTATCGCATATGAATGTGAGCCTCGCTAGTTGCTGGGCGGTGAAGCGTTGAATGAGAGTCATCGGTCCCTGACAGTGTGGACAGGACCAGGAGGAGTTCGACGAGGTCGTTTCGTCCGGTTCGACGGGTACCGCATGGAGAAGCCGGCGGCAGAGAGCGAACGAGTCGCTTCGTCGGTAGTTGGCCATGAATCCGAAGTGGCGGATGCGAACGAAACCTTTTGGTAGAACGTGTAACAAGAACCGCCGGATGAACTCATCTGCGGCGAGTGTCATGATGCGGCTCTTGTTGCCATGACGATAATCCCGCCAACGGAACTGAACCTGGTTCCGGTCAAACGAGACTAATCGATGATTGGAGATGGCGACCCGATGGGTGTAGCGCGGCCCAGGTAGCGGAGCACGTGCCCGGGACCCCCAAAGGGACGTTTGATGTAGACGACCCATTTGCGGGAATGCATTTGGCGACGGAACCGACCGAAGTGTTTAGGTTCACCCAGGTGTCGAATCGATCCGGACAGTTCGATCGAACCGTTGGCGATGGCGCGACCGAGTCCATCCAGAAACTTGCCACGGAAGACTCGGGCGAGCACCTGCTTGGGCAGGAAGAAGCGTGGAGAGCCTGGAATCCAACGGGACTGATCCGGAGCCAGTCCGCCAGCCGGTACGACACAATGGATGTGGGGATGGAACTGCAGGTTCTGACTCCAGGTATGCAGGATGCCGAAGAAACCGATCCGTGCGCCGAGTCGCTTGGGATTGGCGGCAACTTCCATCAACGTATCGGCCACGCTGCGAAACAGCAGGGTATAGAGTGCGGCCGGGTGCTGGAAGAAGAATGGGTGGAACTGGTGGGGGAGAGTGAACACAACGTGGAAGTAGGGGCTGGGCAGGAGTTCCGCTTGCCGCGCTTGGAGCCAACGTCGTCGGGCCTGGGTCTGACACTTTGGACAATGGCGGTTGCGATAGGAGTTGAACGAGATTCCGGATTCACGACCGCACTTGCCACACCGGTCGATGTGACCGCCCATCGCAGCGGTGCGACAGTGCATGATCGCGCGCAGGACTTTGTGTTTCTGAATACCGAGGCGGTGATGTCGGAGGAAACCGCGAACCCGAACGCGAAAGATGTCGGCCACCTCCACGGTGGGTCGGTTCATTCGCCTTTCGGCTTTCTCAAACGGGGAGACGGTCCCAGATCGGGAACCGATAGAGAGTCGACCGGGTTCACTACCCCCTGCATGTGCGCCTGGGACAGATGCAGGTAGATGCTTGTGGATTCCAGATCGACATGACCCAGCAGGAGCTGGATGGTTCTCAGATCCGTTCCCCGCTCTAGCAGGTGAGTGGCCCAGCTGTGACGCAGAGTGTGCGGCGAAATCTTCTTTTCGATGCCGGCACGCAGGGCGGCCTGTTGGACGGCATACCACACCGTCTTCGGGGTGATGGGTTTTCCCGGACGGGTCCGGAGCAAACTGGGGAACAAATACTCCCCGGGTTTGCGCCAACGCCAGTAGTCACGCAGGACTTCCAGCAGTTTCGGCGACAGCGTCACGTCGCGATCGCGATTGCCTTTCCCCTGCCTCACATGGATCACCATGCATTCGCTGTCGACGTCTTCGACCTTTAGACGACACAACTCGGCCCGCCGCAGTCCCGTCGAATACAAGGTTATCAGGATGACGAAGTGATAGGAGCTGTTAGCCGAGGCCAACAGTCGTGCCACTTCCTCTTCGCTCAGAATCGTGGGCAACCGGGACGGCTGTTTCGGATAGACCAGATCGATCTGGCGATACGGTCTGCGAAGCACCTTCACGAAGAAAAACCGGAGTGCGGCGATCCGTGCGATGATGCTGCCTACCGCCAGTTTCCGATCGTGCAGCAGATGCAGCTGGTACCGCCGCATGTCTTCCTGTCCGAGCTTGTCGGGCGACTTGCCGAAGTAGCGGGAAAAGTCTTCGACCGTGTAAAGGTACGGCCGGATGGTCTCGGGTGAGTAGTTCCGGCGCTGGAGTTCCTCCAGCATCCGCTGTCGTAGTTTCGTCATGTGAGCCTCCTTGAGGCTCACACTTTATCGGGACCGCATCACTCTTCAGTCAGCACACGCGTAGCGTCCGCCGCGCCAGCGGCTTCGTTCTAGTCGTCATCACGTACATGTGGAAAAGACCGGCCATCGCCTCGGTCCGACTACAGGCAGATGGAAGAGTACAGGGTTAACCAACCGACTGGTTGTTTGATTGACCCCAACTCCCGCCTTTCGTATCATCTACGGAGTTCTTCACGGATCGCTCCAAGACACCTAAACGATGCAACCTGGCACGCAGCTTGGCCACTACGAGATCCTCTCTCCGCTGGGCAAGGGTGGGATGGGGAAGTGTGGCGAGCGCGGGACTCGAAGCTCGGGCGCTAGGTTGCGATCAAGACGCTTCCCGAGGAGTTCGCCAAGGACGAGGAACGTCTCGCCCGGTTTGAACGTGAAGCCAGGCTGCTGGCGTCGCTGAACCACCCGAACATCGCTGCGATTTACGGACTGGAAGAGCACGAAGGTACACGCTTCCTCGTCCTCGAACTTGTTGAAGGTGACACGTTGGCGGAGCTAAGGCTCTTGCCCGGGATGGATCCGACGTCAACCTGTCGCAGTCACCCACGCTGAGCATGGCCGCAACCCAGCGGGGGGTGATTCTGGGAACGGCCGCGTACATGTCCCCCGAACAGGCACGGGGACACGAGGTCGACAAACGGACCGACGTGTGGTCCTTTGGTTGTGTCCTGTTTGAAATGCTGACCGGGAGGCCACTCTGGGACGGACCGACAGCGACGGACATGATCGCCGCAGCCGTCGCGCGCGACGCCGACATGGGCGCCTTGCCGGGGAACATCCATCCAGGGATCAAGGAGCTCATCCGTCGGTCTGTAGAGAAAGAACCGAAGAAACGCTGGCAGGCTGCGGGCGATCTCCGGGTGGAGATCGAACACGCGTTGTCCGATCCGGGTGGCCTGTTCATCCAGCCGGTTGCCGACATCACCCAGGCGCATCCCAGACCCATGCTGGGATGGATCGCAGCCACGTTCGTCCTTGCGTCCCTGGTGGCCGTGATCGTCACGTGGAACCTGAAGCCCGACCCGTCAGTCGTACGGGCCGTTACCCGTTTCGATTTCACGCCCCCCAAATCCAGCCGATATTGAACTTCGGCCCAAGCCGGTTGGCGGTTTCCCCCGACGGTCGCCGGCTTGCGTACGGCACGGATGCCGGGCTCTACTTGCGCTACATGGAAGACCTCGCGGCAAATGTCTTCCCGGGCACAGAAGCAGATGTCGTGTTGTACCCTTCGTTTTCACCCCGGGGGGCATCGATCGCGTACCTGTCCGTCGGCCAGGGACAACTCAAAACCATTCAAGTTGGCGGGGGGATTCCGAACGTCCTCGAGGACGTTCTAAGGCCGCAACGGTGTTAGCTGGGCGGAAGACGACTCGATCCTCTGGGTTCAGGCCAACGGGGATATTATGAGTGTCCCAGCCGGCGGGGGTGACCCGGTCACCCTTATGAGCTCGGAAGTAACCACCACTATGCCGATGCTGCTGCCGGGCGGGAAGTCGCTGCTGTATACGCTGTACGCACCCAACGAGACGGACCGGAAGGTCGCTGTCTGGTCGCTGGAATCCGGAGAGGGACGGCCATTGTTCACCGGATCCGCAGCCCGCTACCTTCCGACCGGACACGGCGCGGGGTGGCTGATCCGGTCGCGTGCAGGACCTTCAGGGGCTGTGTCATCAAGACTGGCTATGAGTTCGGCTGCCACGTCGGCACGTTCGTTCGCAGGAAGCGTCTGGGCTTCGCGAAGAAGAGCTCGCGCTCGGTATTGTGCGGCGCGGAAAGTTCACTTGATAATACCTAACTGCGTTTCGACACTCGCGGCACAGGGAGCATTCTTATGAGGGATTACAGTCAAAATGGTGAGCAGGCCAGCATCCTGAATTACTTCACAAATCACCATCCACGGCATCGGTACTTGGTAGATGTAGGCGCTTTCGGGGGAAAGAGTTCAAACACAATGGCTCTGTTGAATGGTGGATGGTCTGGCTTGTTGATCGATGCGAATCCACTCAGGGTAAACACGATAGTTCGCGACTTCCACGGATTGGACATTCGGGTCGTCTGTGTAGGGATAGTTGGGGAATCGCCTGGCATGGGCGAAATTCACATGCACATGGTTGACGAACACTGTTCCCTGAAGACGGACTGGCAGCCCCAAAGCCGGGCTGAATGGTCAGTGACGATAGCGACAATGACGTTGCAGGATGTCTTAGACTCGTGCGATGTTCCTTGCGATTTCGACTTTCTCAGCATAGACGCCGAGGGAATGGACGAATCGATTATGACGAGCTTTTTGCGGGACGGTGCATACAGACCCAAACTGATTGTCACGGAGGATGCCTCATACAAAGACGCGGACAGTGTATTTGAGAAGTACGGTTACACCTGCATTCTGAAGGTCGGTGGCAACCTGATGTTCGAGCAGGTTGCGTATGACGGCATAGAGTCGTTTTCGCAGGATAAAGAAGATCTGGTGGTCTGGGAATACTTTCAGTCCCACTCTCCTCGTAACCAGTTCTTAGTAGACGTGGGAGCCTGCCAGAAGGAGCAATCGAATACCTGGTCTATATTGAACGAAGGATGGAGTGAAATATTGATTGATGCAGATCCTGAAAAGGAAGACTGGCTCAAAAGAGATTTTGCGGGTATGGACGTTGAGATCGTGATTTGTGGAGTAGGCGACAAGGACTGCCAGATGGACTTCCATGAAAACAAGAATAGGGGAAGCAGTAGTTTTCTACCAACTTGGGATGTAGAGCACAGAACAGGGAACACCCGGCAACTGAGAGTCAGACCCTTGAAGGATATTCTGCGCGAGTATTTGGTTCCTGAGGACTTCGATTATTTGTCGATTGACGCCGAAGGGATGGATTCTCTGATTCTGGAACACCTGTTCGAAACGAGCGACTACAGGCCTGGCATAATTGTGACAGAGTGTGGTTTGGTTCCAGTTCACGAGAGGAATGACTTCTTCGAGAAGTTTGGCTATGAGTTGTTTCGAAGAACACACGTCAGCGGAAACTGGTATTCCAATCTGATCTACAGCCAGACTGCACATCGACGGGATTCGTGAGACCAAAGTGACTGTGAGGGAGATAGAGAAACGGCCCGTGACGCCAGTGAGTCCCGGGGCGGTCGCGGAAGCTTGAATCGCACCTGCCTTGATCAGAGCTAAAATATGGCCGGCACATCGGCGGCTAAGAGACCTTTCCCGCCCCGTTTCGCCCGAGATCGTTTTTCCTCCTGCTTCTGAATTTCGTTAGGTTAGAATTCTACTCTTACAAGGGACTGCAGGATTGGCAGGTCCAGGGTGATCTTTTATTGCTCCGGCTCGAAGACGACGCGAGTTCAGGCTGCGAAGCTTTTCCAGTTCTCATGTTATGAACAGGGAATCCGACAAGCCGCAATTTCCTGAGAAAGAAACGCCGCTGCATTTGCAAAGCGAGCAGGCGGAAAATGAGGTAGGTCGAGAGCAGGTACCGGGATCGGGGCGCGGGCCAGGAACGACAACCGAACATCGTCCAAGAGAGGAAACGACTTACGGCGTCGGAGAGGGGCTTGGCGAAGGCATCGGGCTTGCCGATGGGCTCGGAGAGGGGCTGCCCGAGGGACTTGGAGAAAGGAATTCGACCGGAAATTCCTCTTTCGGATGGCGGGATCCCAACGAACACGCGGGCGGAAAGTATCGGCTGACCTACATGAGCGCCTTCGGCCGGTCTGCGGGACTCGCAGTGGACATCAACTACATGTTCCGAACGCCTCTGTGGCCGCCGACGCCGCTCGACTCACAACCGATAGCCTTGTTCGTCGCCAACGCCATACCGGTCCTGGATTTACATGAACTCGCAGCCGGAAAGCTGGCGGCCCTATTCAACCGGAATGCCAGCCGGGACCTCTTCGACACCAACGCCCTCTTGCGCCACGACTCCATGAATGCGGAACGTCTGCGCTAGGCGTTTGTCGTCTACGGCGGCATCAACCGGAGGGACTGGCGGACGATCGCGATCGACGACATCGGAGCCGACCGGCGTGAACTGGAACGTATCTGTTTCCGATGTTGCGCGGCGATCTCATTCCAGATCGGGATGCGGCAGAGAACTGGACCACGGAGCTCATCCGAGAGTGCCGGGAGCACCTCGCCATCGTACTGCCCTTCAGGACGAACGAACTCGAGTTCCTGTCGCAATTGAACGACCACGGTTCGGTTGCCCCCGACCTCCTGACAACCGACCGAGACTTGCAAGGAAAACTCCGTTCCCATCCCGGCTTGCTGTGGAAGGCCAAGAACGTCGCTGAACACATGGGTGCCAAACGACGGGACGGAAAATAGGCTGGGAAGCGGGGTTTTATTACGGGTCTCGTTCAGACAGCGATGTCCGGAAGCGGGGACCCTCCGCACCATCTTCCCCCCCTCACATCGCCTGGAGCACCGTCGTCGGATTGCTCCGCACCGCCCGGGCCACCGGCACCGCACAAACAATCAGTGCAATCGCCAGGACCAGGGCCGCAACCGGAAGCTTCGCCATGGCCATCGGATTCCGATCATTGAAGTTTCGACGAATGACCTTCGCCGAATCCTCGCCCTCCGCCCCCCTGATACTCTCCCCGATCGAAAGATAGAATCAGGTGAGTTTCGCCAGTTGGAGATTCCATAGGTCCAGGCAGTATGGTCGTCACGACCGCCCTGAGGGATTTCCAGTCGGTGGTCCGCTGGCGTACTTCGGCCCACCCGTACAATTGCCATCAGCTGCATGGCGCTTTTCAATTACTCGGCCTTCATACTTGCGCATAGATTCGAGATTCCATGGGGTAAGGGTCTGCGGCCCGAATCTGACCGCAGATGAATTCGCCGTCGAGACCGGCGCGCTGAGAGCCTACCGTTGGCAAGAGATCCTGTCCGGTGCCGAGCACCCGCGTTTTGTCGAGGTACTCACCAGCCTGATCACAGAGGCTCAGGGCCAACGAATCCAGGCTGCCCTCGACACGCTGATGTAGGATGGCGTTGTCAACCCGGGCCCCCATGACACAGTCTTACCCATGGAGTCCGCGACCGGACTCCTATGGAAGTGTCTCTCGAACAGCGAGTGATCCGCCAGGAGACTTCTTACAATTCAAAGGGGAATGCAAAAATGAAGATATACGCGAAGAAGCACACGGGACAGCGCCGGCTATCTATTGGACCCGTTGTAATCGCGGGCCTCATGGCCGCTAGCTTATCTGCGTGCACGCAGCAAGAAGCTGAAAACTTTCAAGGTCCGACGGCGCCGGCCAAAAAAGGAAGCTTGGACCAGACCGGCCCCTATGACGTGGTCGAAGGTTGGTTTAAGACCGGGATAGACCGCTGGGACCAACCGCCAACGGCTGTAACCATCGACAACCCCGACCGCATTTTCATTACCGTGTCCGATCAACTGAGAACGCAACCGGACTCGCTTATGTACAGCGCGGACGGCAAGGTTCTTGCCGAACGCAGCACGACGTCGACAAAGCCGGACTCTCGGAAAACCCACGTGCATCAGATTCTGGTGGTAAATGGCAACGGTGAGGTCATTGAGGATTGGAGTCAGTGGAACGACTTGTTTGTGCTTCCGCACAACATCGAAATCAATCCTTACGACCCCGAACGTCATGTGTGGGTGGTGGATCTGGGGCACCAAGTCTTTAAATTTACCAATGACGGGAAACAACTCGTCATGCATCTTGGTGAAAAAGGTGTGCCCGGCTGGGACGAAACACACTTCAACATGCCCTCGTCTCTCGCCTTCCTGCCTGACGGCTCGTTCTATGTAGCCGATGGGTACGTCAACGGACGGATCGCGAAGTTCGACAGGGACGGCAACTATGTTTCCGAATTTGGATCGAAAGGGTCGGGCCCCGGACAATTCGACCTGGTGCACTCCATCACGATGGATGCCGAAGGGCGAATTTATGCCGCCGACCGCAGGAATAATCGCATTCAAGTTTTCGACAAGAATGGAAATTTTCTAGAAGAGTGGACAGACGTCGGCAGCCCGACACGCCTGGTCATCACCGTAGACCAATCACTTTGGATGTCCGACGCGAATTACAACCGGATGGCAAAATTTGATCTGAACGGTGTGCTTCAAACCTATTGGGGCGTGACCGGACAAGAGCCCGGCGCCTTAGACAATCTGCACAACTTCGATGTGGACGAGAACGGCAACCTATTCATTGCCGATGCGTGGAACAACCGCATTCAGAAATTCACACCGAAGGAACACGCCGATGCGGCAAGGTTGACCGGCCCCGAGTTCGTTCTGCCAGAATAAATGCCCGGCAAATGTCGCTACCTGTACCGCGCCTGAAATCAACATGTTTTTCGAGCGCGTCGGACTTTTCTAAAGGATATCGGGGGACTGCTAGCGCTGCCCGAGCGGCGGATACATCGACAGCGGGCGGTCGAAGTCGACCTGCTCGACGTCGCGCCACGGCACGTACTCGGGGCGCTCTCTGCCGTCAACGAAGATCAGCATGCCGCCATTCCCCTCGCCGAGGTCGCCGGTGCGCTCGAACTGCAGCTTCTCGTCTGTTTGAAGAGTCACCCTGGCGGGCTGGACGGCGCGCTCCTCGCCGCCGGCGAGCACGATCGAGGCGATCAGGCCGAAGGGGATGGTGTAGTCCACGCCCTCGGATGGGGCGTCGAACGTCTCGGTGGTCTCGCTCTCGTCGAGGTCGTAGACCAGCCGGCCGGCGAGCCGGCGGCCGTCGCGGGTGGTGACGCTGCCCGTGAGCGGGCTCCCCGGCGGGAAGTCGCCGAAGGCGGGGCCGTTACCGCCCGGGGTGAAGTCGACGCGCTCGAAGGCGTCCCAGGAAATCAGCACCCGGCCGTAGCGCTGGTCGTCGACGTACATCCCGCGGTTGCCGTGGCCGACTGCGCGGGTGCCGGAGAGCACGATCTCGCCGCCGTCGAGGAGCGTCACGAGGGAGCTGTCCGGCGAGTTGCGCTCGATGGAGCGGATGGTGTCGAAACGCAGGCTGAGCTCACCGTCGGCGGTGTGGCCGACGAGCTCGTCCGTACCGACGCAATCCTCCCGGTCCCACTGGACGAAGCCGGTGAAGTCGCCCCGCCGCGTGCGCACTGTACCGTGCAGCCGGTCGGGGACGCCGCCTAGTCGGGCGGTGGGGAAAAGCTCGACGATGCGGATCCGCCCCTCGTCGAAGTCGACAACGCCGCTCCTGGAGTCCCACACTCGCACGCCGTCGCCGAGGTCGTCGGAGGAGAAACGGTCGAGGTCGAACACGGTCCCGCTCTTGAGAGTCACCCGAATGTCGCGACCCAACGCCTCGATGCGCGCGATGTCGCCGAAGCGCCCCATGAAAGGCCGGCCGAGGTCGATTTGGCGATTCCACTGGGCGATCTCGACCCCGAAGATCTCAATCGGGCGGCGCTCCTTGAGCTGCTCGGGCGGCACGTGAACAACCCAGGGATTCTCGTCCTTGAAGCCGTTGAAGTAGTCGCCCCAGAACGCCTCCTCGTCGCCCCCCCAGCGCAGCCGCCCCTCGTAGGTGGCGCCATCATCGGTGGTGATGCGGCCGTAGAGGAAGCCCTCGTTTGCCCCGGCTCCCTCCGCGGTCGAGGGGGGCATCGCGGTCGAGGTCGCCGTGACGGGATCGACGTCCTGATCGGGTTCCCGTTGGCCGGCGGCGAGGGCGAGGAGGACGAGCACGGTGACGAACGCCCCGCCGGCGATCGTGACTCTCATCATGGTCAACTGTAACAAGTGACTCCCACCGTATCGCTCCCTACCCCCCTCGGTCCAACTGACGATTGTTTCATGCAATGTACTTTGTCATACAAAGTTAATGATGTCAAACAAGAAAAAGATTGACCGCTCCCGAGGATTAGATCTTATCTTATCGGGACACGGTATCGCGGGAGTTTCAGATGGCGATTTTGCGCAACGGATGCTACTCGATGGGGGATTATGGAGGACTAATCGCGAAGTTATTGCCACTCTTCATCGTTCCAGTCACCGTCATTGCCCTGTCGATCCCTATGATTCTCCAAAAAGTGCCCCGGAACCATTGGTATGGATTTCGAACTTCGTACACCTTATCGTCTGATGAGGTCTGGTATCACGCAAATCGCGTTTCGGGTGTCGCATTGCTCGTTGCGGGTCTGGTCTGGCTTGTCGCCGCCTTAATACTACCCCAGGCGATGGACTCTGTGGAATCCGCTCGTCGGATCGTGTTCCCGCTGGGACTAGCCTCTCTGGGTGCCGCCCTGGCGATCTCGTTTTGGTTGGTCTATCGGTGAATCGAGGCAAATAGCAGGTCAACCAGTTTTCCAGAGCGGCGTTTCTGGGGAGCTACATACTCCACGATTGACCGTTCGTAAATTGACAAATAACATCCCATCATGAAATCGATTCGACAACTCGCCTGCAACACTATCCTTGGCGTGTTACTTTGCTGGGTGGCCGTCGTTGTTGTGACGGCCACGGCTAGTCCGTGCCAGTGCCCTCATCCACAGGAGGCCTCGCTGATTCCTCACGAAATCGTTGCCGTCCATCCTCATGATCCAGGTGCCTATACCCAAGGCTTGTACTTCGAAGATGGTTTCCTTTTTGAAGGCACCGGTATTCGGGGCCGGTCATCGTTGCGCAAAGTCGAACTCCAGACAGGAGAAGTCTTGCAACAGATCGACCTTCCTTCGCGTTTCTTTGGCGAAGGCATCGCCACCTTTGGTAACCGCGTGTACCAACTGACTTGGACTTCCCGGTTGGGATTCATCTACGACAAGAAATCCTTTGAACTGTTGGGTCAGTTTAGCTATCCGACCGATGGCTGGGGACTCACGCGAGACGAACGGTATCTCATCATGAGCGACGGCACGTCGGTCCTACAATTCCTTGATCCGGATTCTTTTGAAGTTGTCCGCCGGCTCCAGGTATCCGGACCCTCTGGTCCGGTCGACCAATTGAACGAACTGGAGTACATCAAAGGCGACATCTACGCGAACGTATGGCACACGAACCGGATTGTTCGGATTTCTGCGGAGTCTGGTGACGTGCTCGGACACATCGATTTGTCCGAACTCATCCTTGAGGCTCGCCCGTCAGATCCTGAGGCCGTACTCAACGGAATTGCGTACGACAAAGAAACGGAACGTATCTTTGTGACCGGGAAGCTCTGGCCCAAGCTTTTCGAAATTCGGTTACCTGAGCGCCGCTGATCCAAGACGAATGGAAAGGTGACAGTCGGCTTGCCGAAATTAGAGCCATCACTTTCCACAAACCCCGTTCCGTCGAACAGGCTGGCAAACCTTGCACGGAGACGCGCACGGACTCCGTCCTATATAATCTGAGGCACTAATCCGTACAGACCGACTGGAGGACGCACATGAATGGTCGAAATGGCATGTTGGTTATCGCAGCATTCGCCGTGTGTTGTGCGACGAATCCGGTAGTGGCGACGGTTCGGCAGGATGTCAGCTACGACTCGCTTGCCGCCGACGAGACGATTAACGGTTTCCGGACCGCGGCCGTGTACGTGAACGACGACGAGCTACCGATGGGTGCACAGTTCGTTCACGAGAGAAGCGGATTCACCCTGGATCTGATGGAGATTCAATCTGTCCCGCAGGCGATGATCTGCGTCACGACATTTCCGACATCTGACATGGGCGAGCCTCACACTCAGGAACACTTATTGCTCGGCAAGGGAAACAAGGGGCGGGCTCTTGCCAGCCTGGAGCCGATGGCGTTAGCGGGATCAACCGCGTTTACCATGCAATGGCGAACTTGCTATAGCTTTAACACCACGGCGGGTGCGGACGTCTTTTTCGATCAGTTCGAGACCCGAATGGACGCCTTCCTCCATCCCGACTACACCGATGAAGAAATCCAGCGCGAGGTCCGTAACTTTGGAATCCGTCAGGTCGCCGGCGACGGCCGGCTAGCGCTTGAAGAGAAGGGCACTGTCTATAACGAAATGGTGAGTTCCATGGACCAACCCGGCCGACGCGTGTTCTACGCGGCTGCGGAGATGATCTACGGGCCTGACCATCCTCTGGCTTTCGACGCTGGTGGTTCCCCGGAAGGACTTCGCGTCATCCAGCCTTCCGATATCCGGACGTTTCATGCGGCCCACTACCATCTCGCTAATATCGGCGCCATCGTCTCTGTTCCTGGAAACATGCCGTTGGATCGTGTCTTGGAGCGATTCGACGAGAGCCTGGGCCGTCTCGAACCGGAGAATCCGAATCGTCAGGTTCTCACTGAGGATGCGCTGCCAGCTCCCCGACCGGCTTCGCCCGGGGAAATCCGGTACGTCGATTATCCTCACGAGAATGCCGAACAGCCGGGTGCGGTCCAGTTTACATGGCCCGCTGATCGGGATCTCGATCTGGAAGAACGGACGGTGCTGTCGCTATTCCTTCAGGCCCTGGCAGGAGATCCTACGACCAACCTCTACAAGCGCCTGATCGATAGCCGCACGCGTGAGGCGGATTTCGGTGCGCAATCTGTTTTCGCATTCGTCTCAGCTGATCAAGGTAATCCGATAACAGTCGGATTTAACGACATTCCGGCTGCTCGAATGAACGACGTTGATATATCCGACCTTCGAGCCCGGGTGCTCGACGAACTACGACGGGTTGCGTCCTGGCAAACCGGCTCTTCTGAACTCCAGGAATTCAACCAACGGATTCGGAGCCGTGTCGTCGAAAGGCGCCGTGATCTGGCGAAGCTTGTCAATTCGCCGCCCCAGTTCGGATTGCGGGGAAGAGGCACCGGGTGGATCACCCATCTTTATTCGCTCGGAACAACGGACGGGTTCCGAAGATCACTGACGATGAAGCCTGTTCTCGAAGCAGTCGAGGACGTTTTGGCGAATGACACGAACGTATGGGCGCAGTATCTGAATGGGTGGGGATTGATCGATACCGAGCCCTGGGCGTTAGCGGCAAAACCGAACACGCAACTGACGGCGCTGGAGCAGCGAGCGCGCGAAGCTCGTGTGGCGGAAGAACTCGAGCACCTGATGGAGGTATACGGTACCGACGACGGTCAGGAGGCACTCCGGTTTTACCAGAGCGACTACGATGCAGACACCGAAGCCATCGAAGTTATGGCGAGACAGGTTGAACCGCCCCGGTTCGTGGACGACCCTCCGCTGACACTCGACGACCAGTTGGATTACGAATTATCAACGATTGACGAGGACGTCCCCTTTCTGTTTACGACCTTCGACAGCATGACGAGCGCAACGGCCGGAATCGCGTTACGCGCGGATGTTGTTTCCGAGGATCGACTCCTCTATTTGTCGATTTTGCCGGCACTGTTGACCGAGGTCGGGGTTATCGAGGAAGGCACCGCGGTCAGTTACGAAGAGATGAGTGAGAGGCTACGCCAGGAAATTCTAGGCCTCGACGCTTACTACAGTAGCACGCCACGAACGGGACGCGTGGAGCTGGTGATTCGGGGATCGGGCAACGACCGAGCTGAAGCTGAACGGGCCATCGACTGGATGCGGCTTGTGCTTTTCTCTCCGGACTGGAGACCTCGGAACCTCCCGAGGATCAGAGACGTTGTCGATCAGGTGTTGGCAGGACTGCGCCGCACGATGCAGCGACCCGAGGAAGCTTGGGTTCAGGGCGTTGCTGCAGCGTATTGGAAACAGGACAATCCTGTTCTGCTGGCGGCGGAATCCTTCATGACGCGCCTGCACAACGTCCACCGTTTGCGTTGGATGCTGAAAGACGGATCGCTAGCCGAACGGCGGGAAGCAGCAGCGGTACTTGAGGAACTGGCGGAAGTTCCCGGTAGCCGCGCCGAACTCGAAGCCCGGCTTGTGGAGTTGCGCACCGAGCGAGGCCTGCTGTTAGCTGATGCAGCTGAAGATTTGGCGCTGGCGCTGGCTGATGTGCCGGATTCAAGTCTCGAAGCTGATTGGGCTCACTTATGTCAGGAGATGTCGAGAGATCTCGGTCTCGATCCCGACACGGTGCTGGCTGAGTTGGGTGCCGTGCGCCGGAGTGTGCTGAACGTCAATACGGCACGCCTGTTTCTGGTGTCCTCCAAACCGAATCGCGATCTTCTGCTACCGGAAATCGAGAACTTGATCGGTGGCTTGGACGCTGCGGCTGTCCGAGGCGTGGATTACTCCAATGCGAGACATGTGGTCGAACGATTGCGCGAGCGTGATTCCGAGGCGACGGATCCCGTCTATGTCGGTTTGATCAATCCGAACTCCCAGAGCGGCGTGTTCATGAACACGGCTTCCTTCGTCGGGTATGAAGAGAGGGAACGGAACCGTCTTCTCGACTACCTCTCGGTGAATCTCTACGGTGGTGGCGGCGGCCATTCGATCTTTATGAAAACCATTGGAGCAGGCCTGGCTTACAGCAATGGAATCGGCGGCAGACTCGCGTCCGGCCGCGTGTCTTACTATGCCGAACGGACGCCGCTTCTCCCTCAGACGCTGCAATTCGTAATCGGAGAGCTGGAGGATGTGGAATTCGATCCATCTCTCGTTGACTATGCTGTGGCCCAGGCCTTCCGCAGCTCACGTTCAGCCCTGCCTTACGAGGCGCGCACCGAGCAGATGGCGCGTGATTTTGCCGACGGCCTAACACCCGACACCGTTGCCGGGTTCCGTAAGGCGATTCTCGATTTAAGGGATACGCCTGATCTGGCGACCGAGCTTTACACCCGTATGAACAACGGCTATGCACTTGTCCTGCCCGGCATGGAGCTCGAAGCAGGCGAGGTTGAGGATCCCGTGTATTTTGTGATTGGCCCTGAGGCGCAGTTCACCGCCTGGGAGAACTATCTGAAGTCAGTTGAAGGCCCCGAAACGAAACTCTATCGGCTCTACCCCAGGGATTTCTGGAGATAGTTTCGCGCATTGGAAGGTTTGGGTTTGTTTCCCAGAACTCGAAACACCGACGGGCAGACTCACGGCCGTTCGAATCTGGTGAAATCCGATAAGATTCTCCATCCACTTTTCGTCCACCTGTAAAGCTACCCGCTGAAGTTGGCGAAAACCCGCGTAAATCAAACAATCTGATAAGTTAACTCAATTCTTCACAACTTTCTGAGCCAGACTCAAAATCTGGAGGGGGGCATCTCCAGCGGGGGTTCAAGTCCCCCCTCCGGCATTTGATTCAACAGCACTTGACGATCCCCGTCGTGGTCATCATCGAAACCATCAGCATCGCACAACGGGAATGCGAACTCAGCATCGCACAACGGGAATGCGAACTCCGTTCCTGTTGCTTTGATGTAGACTGATTTTCCGACGTGTGGAGCCTCCTCGGACGGCCTGCTGGCCGCAGGAGATATTCATGAAGCGAAAATACTGGAGATACTCATGAAGCGAAAATACTGGAAGCTTGCGGTGCCGTTGAAGCTGGCAATCCTAATTCTCTCGGTGGGAGTCATCACGGCGTCCGCCCAGTCGCCTGTCATGCGGTCCGCCTATCACGACTACCGCGTCGTAACCGTGGCGGATGGGCTCGTCAACCCCTGGTCCATCGCCTTTCTTCCGGGCGGAGACATGCTGGTCTCCGAGCGTCCGGGCCGGCTCCGCGTGGTCCGGAATGGGGAGCTTCTCCCCGATCCCGTTGTCGGCGTTCCGGACGTCTTCGCCAGGGGGCAGGGCGGCCTACTCGACGTGGTACCACATCCGGACTTCGCTTCGAACCGGCTACTCTACCTGAGCTTCTCGAAACCGCTGCCTGAAGGTGAATCCACAACGGCCGTCGCGCGGGGCCGATTCGAGAACGATCGGCTAACCAGGGTGGAGGAAATCTTCGAGGCCACGACGCGAGGGCGAGGGCATTACGGCTCGCGGCTCGCCTTCGACGGCGATGGCTACCTCTTCATCACTGTCGGCGAGCGCCAGGCGCGTGCCACCGGCGATCTCGAAGCGCACCCGGCCCAGGACCGTTCGAACCACCACGGTGTGGTCGTCCGCCTGCATGACGATGGGCGCATTCCCTCCGACAACCCGTTCGCCGACACGGAGGGGGTGCTGCCTGAAATCTGGAGCTGGGGACACCGCAATTCACAGGGTCTCGCAGTCCATCCGGAGACCGGAGACGTCTGGGCGACTGAGCACGGGCCTCAGGGCGGCGACGAGCTCAACCTGGTGCGCCCGGGGTCGAACTACGGCTGGCCGGTCATTGGCTACGGCGTGAACTACCGGACAGGCCTGGCGATCCACGAGGGCACGCATCGCGAGGGCATGGAACCCCCGGTTCATTTCTGGGTGCCGTCGATCGCGACTTCAGGGCTGATGATCTACACCGGGAATCGCTTCCCTCAATGGAAAGGCAACATCTTCTCGGGCGGTCTGGCGGGCGAGCAGGTGGCGCGGCTCGTCCTGGACGGTTCGCGCGTCGTTCACGAAGAGACGCTGTTGCGCGGGATGGGCCGTGTCCGGGACATCCGGCAGGGGCCGGACGGCTACATTTACGTGGCCATCGACGGTGAAGAAGAGACCCCGACGCCGGTTGTCCGGCTCGAACCGGTAGAAGGGAGCTAAGGATTGTCTCAGCCGGATATGCAGGCGGTGTCGGGCCTTATTCGCCGAATCCAGCCGTGCACCAACCCTCCTGGTCCGACCGTTCATTGTGGCTTGTCGACTTCTTCGGAGTTCACCAGGATGTGTCCCATATGTCTCCAGTTCGAGATCCGAAGCTTTCGGTAGGTTTCGGTATGGTTGGTTAGAGACTCAAAATCTGGCGGGGGAAACCCCCGTGGGGGTTCAAGTCCCCCTCCGGAATTTTAGAATCAATGATTTAGGAAGGGATTGCAGCAACTTACTTCTTTCAAATGCGGTGGTCGGCACAGATATAAGTCCGCGACGCTGTGATCGGAAAACTGAGCCGCATAATCGGCGGCAAGATGTTTTAGCCTTGGCAAAATCGACCTATTGTGGCTTTTCCCGGATATGGAAGATGACGATCTGGTGGAAGCGTTCATACCCGTCAAGGTGACAGAACGATAGCCCTGTCAATTCCACGAACGGCTTTTCTGGGGAGAGACCCGCGAGTTCCAGAATGACGGATGTTTGCTCAACTGTTTTGCACATATCGATGCAACATTCAACCATCACGCCAGATGGAGCCGCGTGGCACCGCTGTTGATCCCCAACCCATCCCTGAATTATGCACTGAGTCGGATTCTCGTCCAGTCGCATGATTATATGATGCGGGTGATCTCAAGACCTTTTCCTATGGCGAGCGTCATGCATTCCACTCCGGGTCGACGCCGGACATGAGCCACATAGTCGGACAGGTCGTGGGAGAGGATGTTGTCGGCCACAACTACCGCACCGGGGCCGAGGGTTAGCATATCGAAGAATCGAATGTAGTCCTCCTTCTCGCAGTCGATCATGACCAGGGACATTTCCCCGAGCGCCGCGAGTTCAGTGGCGGCATCCCCAACAATGAAGTCCACATACTCGGTAAGGCCAAGCGAATGAATCGTCTGCCTGGCTTCGGCTTGGCGTGACGACTCTATCTCGATCGAGATCAGCTTCCCTCCCGTTGCACGGGCAGCCGCTGCGAGAGCGATTGTGGAGATTCCGCTGGAGCCTCCGATCTCAAGAAGCCGCTTCGCGTTGAGGCCGGAGGCCAGAGTGGACACGAATTCGGCACTCGCCGGTTCAAGATTTCGGTGGCGTTCAGAACGAGGGAGTTCTCTGGCATCCTGGTCTAATTTGCGAGCCCACAATCGACGAATTTTCAATCTCTCCCGTTCACCCAACATCGTCGTACCCTCATTATTTTTCGCCTGCCACGGAACCATTCTCGCAGGTAGTCACGGTTGGTATCGATCAGGGCGAAGATGTCCTGAGCGTCTTCGGGTTGTGCCATTGCCAGGACAATACCGCCGGCCACGATCGAGTGGTCAAATGCATGCTTCGCACCAATCTGGATATGATTGCATACCAACCCGTCTCGCGATGAAATTGAACTCGTCAAAGCGGAACAGCTGTTCAGTCGTGGTGCGTTAGTTCTCAGAAACGCCTAGTGTTGATCGGGATTACCGCGGCTCGAAATGCCACAGGACAAGCGAATTTGTGTCTACCGCGGCAATTTCGATAACGGAGTTTGAAGGGAGCGGGTGGAGCGAAGCCGCAATGTGGGGGCTATGGAGAAAGTATGTTTCGCGGCGCCGATGGGAAGCGAAACAGCGGGTCGATGTGGAATCGAGGGGGACGCTCTCGGGCGGATCGCGATTGCCGAGGCATCGAGTGAAGGCATGAATTGGAGTCCCAGAAAGCCCGATTGGAAACGCATCCGGCCGGGCAGACACACGGGTGAGATGGCCTGCGCGAACAGGTCGGCATGTTGAAGTTGTAGGATCGTCGCTACGAGGTATCGAAAACCGCGCATAGTCGGAGTCCCGGTCGTCGAGCGATCTCGACTGCTGAGAGGCGTTGACGAACCTTTATCGGAGCCTGACAGTCCGGACAGGTCCATGTCGAGACGGTGGTCGAAGAGGTTTGATTTCGCTACTCTAAATTGGCCCACTTTTGATCGTTTGATTTGGCCCACCCCTGACGACTGAACCGGAGAGGCTGTTCCGAACAAAGAGTCGGAATGGAGGGACCCGGTGTCAAGGAGATCGAAGGTGGAATTATTTGAAGAGATTCGGCGAGAGCACGAGTTTGGTGTGGGAACGATCCAGGGTGTGGCCCGGCGGCTGGGGGTGCATCGGCGGATGGTGCGTCAAGCGCTGGGAAACGCCGTGCCGCCGGCGAGGAAGAGCCCGGAGCGGAAGAGGCCGAGGCTGGAGCCGGTTATGGAATTTATCAACGGGGTGTTGGAGGCGGACAGGCAGGCCCCGCGGAAGCAGCGGCACACCAGTCACCGGATCTACGAACGGATCCGGATGGAATTTCCGAAACATCCGATTGGGGAATCGACGGTTCGCCGGTATGTCGGGCGGCGGAAGCGGGAGATGGGTTTCATCCGACAGGAGACGTTCGTGCCGCAAAGCTACGCCTGGGGTCAGGAAGCACAGATCGACTGGTACGAAGCCGTCGCGGAGTTGGATGGCGAACGGCAGAAGCTCCAGGTTTTCTGTATGCGGAGCATGGGCAGTGGTGGCGCATTCCATCGAGCTTATCCTCGGGCGACACAACAGGCATTCCTGGAGGCTCATGAGTTGGGTTTCCGCTATTTTGCGGGGGTCTTCGGGGTGCTGCGTTATGACAACCTGACCAGCGCGGTGAAGAAGATTCTGCGGGGATACCGGCGTGTAGAGACCGAACGGTTCATCGCGTTTCGGTCGCATTGGAAGTTTCAAGCCGAGTTCTGCACACCCGGCGAGGGCCACGAGAAAGGCGGTGTGGAAGGCGAAGCCGGATACTTCCGGCGCAATCACCTGGTACCGGTGCCGAAGGCGAAGGACCTGGCGGATCTGAATGCGCAGCTGCTGGCCGGTTGCCGGGCCGATGAACGGCGCAAGATCGGCGATCGGGTCCAGACGGTGGGTGAAGGGATGCAGATCGAACAGCCCCATCTGCTCGCGTTATCGACCGAAGGGTTCCCTCTGGCCGAGGACAGCTTTCCACGAGTCGATGGTAAGGGATGTGTACGGGTGCGTAACAACTTCTACTCCGCCCCCGTCAAGACCGGGACTGTGGTGCGGGCGAGCGTTTTTCCGGCCTACGTGGAGGTCTGGCACGATGGCGGATGCGTGGCGCGGCATGAGCGAGGATATGGAAACGGCCAGCACTTCTTCAATCTGGAACATTATCTGGAGGTGTTGGAGCGGAAGCCGGGCGCGCTGGCCGGGAGCAAGCCTCTGGAGCAATGGCGGCAACAGGGCCGATGGCCGAAAAGCTATGACGAGTTCTGGCAGACGTTGATCGATCGCAACGGAAAACAGAATGGGACCCGCGCAATGGTGGAGTTGCTCCTACTGGGCCGGGAACATGGCTATAGCGAGCTGGATTCCGCATTCCAACAAGCCCTGCGCCTGGGATGCTCCGATGCCGCCGCGGCGCGCTACCTGATGACCGAGGCCCGATTCGACCGGCCGGCGGCGCCGCGACTGGAAGTGGCCGCACTACGCGCTTATGAGCGGCCCCTGCCGGAGGTGAATACTTACGATGCACTGCTCACTGCGGAGGTGGTCTAGTGTCCGCCACAGCCGGCGGGGTCGAACAGGCGGCGATTCAGCAGTACTGTAAAGCTCTCCGGACGCCCACGATCGGAACGCAGTTTGCGGCCATGGCCGAGCAGGCCCAGCGGGAAGAGCACACCTACACACGGTATCTGGAAGCCTTGCTGGCGATGGAAGTTGAAGAACGCGAACGGAACACCGTGGCCCGGCGGATTCAAGCCGCACGTTTCCCTCGAATGAAGACACTCGAGGACTTTGACTTCTCGCGGTCGAAGGTTCCAGCCAACCGGATCCGTGGACTCGCAGACGGTGGCTATTTAGAACACGCCGAACCTGTCGTCCTGATCGGGGAGTGTGGAACGGGCAAGACGCACCTGGCCACAGGACTGTGCGTGGCCGCTTGTCGGCAGAAGAAGCGGGTTCGCTTTACGACGGCCGCCGGCTTGATCAACGAGTTGGTCGAGGCCCAACACAACGACCAGTTCCGCCGGGTTCTGGCCCGATGGTTCCGATACGAGTTGATTGCCATCGACGAAGTCGGCTATGTCCCGATGGCAGACCTCGGCGCCGAACTCCTCTTTCAAGTCATCTCGGATCGAGCCGAGCGGGCGACGGTGATCTTGACAACGAATCTGCCGTTCTCGGAATGGACCCAGGTGTTTCCCAATGTTCGGCTGTGCAAGGCGTTGCTGGACCGGATAACCGATCGCGCTCACATCATCGAGACCGGAACCGAATCCTTCCGGTTTCGGCGCACGTTGGAGAAACGACAGAAACCACGGCATCCGCCTGGAAAGGAGAAACCCGCGAAACAAACCACGTCCTGAGGGTCGGATCGCCGCGCGGTCGTCGATCCTGGGCGATCCTGGAAACGGAGTTTTTTCCCGAAAGAAAGAAAAAGAACCAAAAAGAAAGAAACGGAGGCCTGTGGAAGATGACGCGCTGTGGAAATCCTAAAAACCAGGATTTCCACAGCGCTTGGAAAAGCCTCGCCAAGGGCGCTCGGCTTTCCCACATCTACAACACAGGCCCGACGGTAATTATCACTACTCGGAATTATTAACAGGAGGGGGTGGGCCAAATCAGACGATCAAAAGTGGGCCAGACCGGGTGGACAAACCCAAGGTTTCCTGGGTTGATGGCGGCACCCACCGCAAGAGTTGGCGGCAGAGTTGGAGCGAAGACTTGCGACGGAAGTTGGCCATGAATCCAAAGTGTCGGATGCGGACAAAGCGCTTCGGAAGGACATGGAGCAGGAAGCGTCGGATGAACTCGGAAGCGGAGAGCGTCATCGTGTGCGACGTGTTGCCGGCTTTGCGATCCCGCCATCGAAACTGAACCTGGTGGTGGTCGAAGGCGACGAGCCGATGGTTGGAGATGGCGACGCGATGGGTATAGCGGCCGAGATAGCGCAGGACCTGGCCGGGATCGGCAAACGGGGGTTTGGTGTAGACGATCCATGGGTGGGCGTGAAGGGTACGGATCCATTTCCGAAAACGTTTCGGTTCCTGGAGGGGCTGGATCGGATAGGGAAAGCGAAGCCGGCCGTGGGCCAACGCATGATGGAGTCCGTCGAGGAACTTGGCGCGGAAGACGGAGCGGAGGACGCGGCGCGGCAAGAAGAATCGATGGGAGGTGGGGATCCAGCGGGAGTGATCGGGGTGGAGGCCGCCGGCGGGAACCACACAGTGAATGTGGGGATGAAACACCAGGGTCTGAGTCCAGGTGTGGAGGATGGCGAAGAAGCCGATCTGGGCGCCGAGCCGTTTCGGATTGGCGGCGACCTGGATGAGGGTATCGGCAACGGCGCGAAACAACAGGTTGTAGAGTACCTCCGGATTGGCGCGGATGAGTGTGTTCAGCTTGTGGGGTAGGGTGAAGACAAGATGGAAATAGGAAGTGGGCAGCAACTCGCCCTGCCGTGCGGCGAGCCAGCGTTGGCGGGCTTGAGCCTGACACTTTGGGCAATGTCGATCCCTGCAGGAGTTGAATGACAAGCCCCACTCTTTACCGCATCCGGTGCAGTAGTCGATGTGACCGCCCAGGGCGGCGGTGCGGCAGCGGGTGATCGCGCCGACCACTTTCCGTTGCTGGGAGCTGGCGCGGTGTCGACCCAGAAACCCGGGGGCGGCGGCACGAAAGATGTCAGCCACTTCGACAGCCGGCCGCGTCATCGTGGCCTCGGCCGAAGCGTCGGGGGATCGAACGGGATACCGGGCATGTCATCGGCGGGATCCGAGGCGGCCTTCAGGTGACGGTCCGAGAGGTGGAGATACACGGTGGTATGTTTCAGATCGGCGTGACCGAGCAAACGTTGAATGGTGGCAAGGTCCGCACCGGCTTCGACCAGGTGGGTGGCCCGACTGTGGCGTAGGGTGTGGGGAGAGACCTGTTTGGTGATACCGGCTCGGGCCGCGGCATCGCGCACGACGTTGTAGACGGCTTTCGGACTGATCGGCCGGTCCGTTTGGGAGTGATAACGGCCGCCGGGAAACAGATAGGTTTCCGGTCGCATCCAGCGCCAGTAATCGCGCAAGGTTTCCAGCAGTTTGGGCCGCAGGGGCAGGTCCCGATCGCGGCGCCCTTTGCCCTGGCGCACATGGAGGATCATGCGTGGGCTGTCAATGTCGCTTACCTTCAACTGGCATAACTCGCTGCGCCGCATCCCGGTGGCATAGAGGATCATCAGCAACGTATACTGGTACAGGTTATTGGAGGCTCCGATCAGGCGGGCTACCTCCTCCCGGCTCAAGACAGTCGGCAGATGTTTCGGGCGCTTCGGATTGGGAATATCCAGTTGGGGGTACCCCTGCCGGAGTGTCTTCACGTAGAAGAAGCGCAGGGCGGACATGTGGCTGACCACGGTCTGGGCGGCCAGCTTACGGTCCCGGATCAGGTGTAGCTGATACTGACGGAGATGGTCCGCTCCGAGTTGATCGGGCGGTGTACAGAAGTACCGTGCGAAATGTTCCACCGCACGGAGGTAACTCTCAATGGTACTGTCTGCATAGTTGCGCCGCTGGAGTTCCTCCAGCATGCGCGATCTCAAGTGGGTCATGGGATTGGTCTCCTTTATGACCCACTTTACTTTTGTCCACCCACCTCCAGTTCATTCACGCGCAGCGTCCGCGGCCGCAGGCCGCTACCGTTCAAACGCCGTTCTGGGAAGTGGCCATGCCACGATCGAAGTGACTTGGAGCACCACATTCGTTGTAGGACCGTACCTTCCGCAAGACAGCGGGAGTCACATGGATTCTCAGTTGCTAGGATTGCACTGACGGCTTGATGGATCGCGTGGCAATGTACGTAGCCATCAGAGCTGCAAGTGGATTCTTTGCCTCGGGTGGGTCTCGGTCTTAGTAGAGTCCGGTTATAATGAACCCGGCCGCCGTCTGCCCGCCGATCTGATCCTCGAGCGTGTGGCTAAACTCAAGGGGGATTCCTTCCGACTCGTAGCGCCTCTTTTCCGCATCTTCCAGGCTGTCGATGTCGCAGTACGGAATCGAATGCCTGACTTCGAGACGGCCCGCTCGATTCGCCATCGGCCAGTCGAAGAGATACTCCGCCGGATTCCCGAAGCCGGAGAGCAAGACCCCGCCCGGTCTCAGTACCCGGAACGCTTCTCGCCAGACAGGCATGACGTCGGGCACGAACACGTTCGAAACAGGATGGACGATCGCGTCAAAGCTTTCGCTGGAGAACTCTTCGAGGTTGGCCATGTCCCCTTCAACGGTTTCAAGTGAAAGTCCTTCCCGTTCTGCGACCATTCGATCTGTCTCAAGCTGTCGTGGCGAGTTATCGAAAACCGTCACTTCTGCACCGGCTGCCGCCAGGATTGGCCCCTGCTGTCCACCACCGGACGCCAAACAGAGCATCCGACTTCGACACAAATTTGGCAGCCACTGCTGCGGCACGGGCTTGGTCGGCGTCAGGAAGATCACGCATTCTCCATTCCTTGCTGCAGCGATGGCCTCAGGGGAAGCGGGCACGGTATAAGGACTACGTCTCTCGACCTGCCTGTTCCAAGCGAACCGATTATGTTCACGGACATTCATCTGCTGAAGCGATGCGTATCGCGTTTCTCAATGATAGAAATGGTTGCCGTTATTAGCAACCACCACTTGGCTGATGCAGTTTCCCCCAACGGCGTTTGAACGAAGCCGCTGTCGCGGCGGACGCTACGCGTGGGCTGAGCGAACGGTGCTAAGCAAACTGTAGAGTGTGGGCTTCAAAGGAGGCCTACATGACGGACCTGCGTAAACGGATGCTGGAGGAACTCCAGCGTCGTAATTTCTCTCCGATCACCATCCGAAGTTACCTGCGAGTCGTTGAAGACTTCGCGGGCTATTTTGGCACGCGCCCCGATCGTCTCAGTCAGGAAGACCTGCGGCAGTATCACCTACATCTGATCCGGGAGCGAAAGCTCGCGGCCAAGACTGTCGGCTTGTACATTGCCGCCTTGCGGTTCTTTTTTGTAAAGACGCTGCGGCGTCCATACCTGAAGCTGGATCTCCCATATCCCAGAACCCCGAAACGATTGCCGACGGTTTTGAGCCAGGACGAGGTCGCACGACTGATCGACTCGGCAAAGAATTTGCTGGATTACGCGATGCTCATGACCTTGTACGCCACCGGGATGCGCCGAGCCGAGTTGATCCGGTTGAAGGCCGAGGATGTTGATAGCGAGCGCATGATCATCCACATCCGTCAGGGCAAGGGTCATCGTGATCGCGACGTGCCATTGACACCAAAGCTCTTGCAGACGCTACGAGAATACTGGTGTTGGATGAAGCCCAAGACCTATTTGTTTCCGGGCATGGTGAACAACTGGCGCGCCGACAAACCCCTCACCCCCAAGTGCGTGTGGTCCGCCGTACACGATGCGGCGAAACGTGCCGGAATCAAGAAACGCGTATCCCCGCACACGCTGCGTCACAGCTGGGCCACTCACCTACTTGAAAATGGCACCGATCTCCGCACCATTCAGATGTTAATGGGTCACGCGGACCTGCGAGCCACCAGCGTCTATCTGCACCTGTCTCGACGTCACCTGCAGGCGGTCACCAATCCGGTGGAGACCATGGCGGTTTCCAGCCTCGATGCGGTGAAGCGGTCCAAAAGAAGGAAGCAGAAACAATGACCCGGCCCACCGTGGAGGTGGCCGACATCCTTCGCGCCGCGGGCAACGACTTTATCGACCGCCATCGAAAACGAATCCATTTTCAGCAGCTCAAGGTGATGCACGCCATCCAGCATTGCCGCACAGCGGCTCTCGGCGGTCATATCGATGCCTGCTCACGATGTGGTGGCGATCGGGTCCTCTCCTATAACTCATGCCGTAATCGCGTTGGATCGCGGCCAGAGAACGAGAGCTTCTGGCAACACGATACTTCCATGTCGTGTTCACCCTGCCGCACCAATTGCATTCGCTCGTCCGACAGAACCAGGTCGAGCTCTACAACCTGCTGTTCCGCACTGTGGCCGAGACTCTTCTGGAGGTCGCTCGAAATCCCAAACATCTTGGCGCGAAAATCGGCTTCTTCCTCATCCTGCACACGTGGGGTCAGAACGTGCTGTTTCATCCTCACATCCACTGCGTCATTCCCGCCGGAGGAATCGCACCGGGCCGTGCGCGTTGGATTCATCCGCGATACCCGTTCTTCCTACCTGTGAAGGTTCTGGGAAAACTATTCCGCGGCAAGTTCGTTGACGGATTGCAGAAGGCTTTTCGCAAGAAGAGCCTGACCTTCGCCGGACAGATCCAGCACCTTTCCGAACCGAAGCACTTTGCGGCTTTCTTGCGACCGTTATTCCGCCAAGATTGGGTCGTCTATGCGAAGCCGGCATTCGGCGGCCCCGAACAGGTTCTTCGATACCTCGGACGCTACACACACCGCGTCGCCATCTCCAATCATCGATTGCTTTCCTTCGACGGCAGCCATGTCACATTCCGTTGGCGGGATTACTCTCGCGGTAACAAAGCAAGGACGATGACGGTTTCCGCCGCCGAGTTCATCCGCCGATTCCTGCTCCACGTACTGCCGAAAGGCTTTGTCCGCATCCGGCACTTCGGTTTCATGGCGAACTCCCAACGATCCGTATCCATGGAACTTTGTCATCGGTTATTGGGAATGGCGCCGGTCCCTCCTCCTGAGGAAGTCCCGTCAACCAGCTCCGCCTGGCTGTGTCCAATCTGTCATGCCCCGATGACCGTTATCGAGAGGCTCACTGCGACCGAACTCGCATGGAGATTCGCTTCGAAATGCTTTTTAGACACGTCGTAACAGGGATTCCAAATCCATGCCTTCCAGACGTGCTGGTGCACGCCAACGCCCACGTGCGCCTTGATGTCAAAAGTTCGTACCGATCGGGCCTGGACCTGCTCGGTGAACTCTCCAAAACGGACGATCGGCCGCCATACATTCATTGTCGCCGCCTGGCCACACTCGCTGGTCGAGTCTCACTCGTGAGAACTTCAACCCCCAACCCCGTACTTTCTCCATAGCCCACCGCGTTCGCCGCAAACGCCAGCGCCTTCCTTCAAACGTCGTTATCGAAAGTGCCCGAAGATCTCGTCACCACCACGCCTTATCGCTCGGCACTCCCGATGAACGCTAAGCGTTTCTGGGGAGTGATCTCGCGACCTGTCAGTTCGCCTGACTCGGCGAAGCAATGACTCCGACTGACCACGCCTTGTCATTCGATCGTTAGGCATCGTTGCGATAAGTCCTGAGGTGTTTCAGCCAGTTGAGGAACGCGTCAGGCCATCACCTATCTTGTGGCGTAACCGAGGCGCGATTGAGTCAGCCGGAGACCACCAGATCGCACTTTGACCTCAATGCGTCGATAAGCTCCGTGGCGCGAAGAATCTGTAGGAATGTAACCGAGACTGTAGGACCTACCCTATGTACGCCCTACTTGTGCATACATTGGAATGAAATCATCAGCCGTTTTCGGGAAGAACACCTTGCCACCTGAACGCTCGGCCAGCAGCTGCATGTTGTCGTGAATGTCCAGCAGGTATTGTCGCATGCGCGGTTGCCGGACGCGGCGGAATGCCTCTTCCTCTAATCCAATGACGTATACGGGAATGCCTCGCTCTTGGGTGGTATTCAACACAGTCATGAGTTCTTCAGGGTCCCGACACGAATAGTCGCTGTCCTTGCCGTCGGTGAGAACGACGACTGCGCGTCGGCCGACTGTGTCCTCGAACTCACGACGAAGTGTACGCTCTAGCGCGGCATAGAATCGGGTGCCGTTGACTTCACGGTCTTTCATGACGTCGCCGAGAGCGAGCACTGCTCGCCTACGATCACTGGTCCAGGGAAGATGCACATCGTAGTTATCGTCAAACGAGCCCAGGGCAACACTGTCTTGCGGCCGAAGGTTTTCGATGAACTCGACCACGGCTTCTTGCATGAATGGCCAATCCTCCCTGGTGCTTCCGCTTCGATCGAAGAGCAGGAACACATTGTACGGGGCCGACATAGGGCTGAAGAATCGGATTTCGTGTGGCGTCCCATCTTCGAAGATCTGAAAGTCACTCTTCTTCAAATCGTTAACCAGGACGCCCTCTGCGTCCGACACCATCACGTCAACAGACACTACCGACACGTCGACCTTCAGGGCATAAGAATCATCCTGGGCCAGCAGAGACGGCGCCGTGAACGCAAGAAACGCCAAAATTCGATAGATTTGTCCGATGTACTTGGGACTGATAACGTGTATGCTCCCCCAACAGCCCTTGGCTCGGGCTTCTTCCGGCAGGCCCGAAGACAGACAACATCTAAACAACTCCACGAGTGTGAACAACCAAGATTTCGTCATGGCAGGGTCTCCCTCCTCGACGACGATCTGCGAAGCCGAATATAGCCACTACACGTGGCGCAGTGCTTGGTTGGGGTCCAGTCGAACGGGCCAGAGAATCGGGATCGCCGAGGCAAACGTAGCGGCTGCCAGCAGCGCTGCTCCCGCCGCGAAGAACGACGTCGCGTCCAGGGACGAGATACCGAACAGCTGGCTCTGGATCAGGTCCCTCATGGCCGCTGAAGCCAGGAGACCCACACCGAGACCGACCAGCACGACCAACATGGTTTCGCGGATGACCAGCGCGGCGAGACTCAGCGGGCGAGCGCCGAGCGCGAGGCGAATACCCAATTCTCTTGTCCTTTGGACGACAGTGCTGGCAGCTGCGCCATAGAGGCCGATTGAGACCAGGGTCAACGTCAGAACTCCGAACAGCGACGCGAGATACGCGAGGAGGCGTTCGCGCTGGAGTGCTTCGTCCAACTGCGCGACCGTCGTGCGCATGTCCAGGACCCAGATATAGCAGAACTACGAAAGCCTGTTACGCAGCTACGTTGCCGACTACGAAAACCTTGTACACACGAGAATTGAAGACGATTCGATCGGCAAGTTTTTAGAGGTTCCAACATCGAACTTTACTCATTTGCCAATCAGCAACTTCTCGATTTCGACGGTCTACTCGGACGCATGAAATCGTCTTCGTACGTTCCAGTTTCTGATCCACATAAATTCAACCGAATGGTCGACGATCTAAAGATTCTATTCAAGAAAAACCAGCGCGGCGGAAATGTACATTTCGACTACGAGACGAGGTTGTACATTGGAACCCTGTCTTCAAGCTAGACTCAAGATCAACCGTTTCTACCTATATCGATCGGGGTGCTGGGTCAGTGCGGTTACGACGGATTTCACGATAGTGTCCAGATCGCAGGTAGGATTCCAGCCCAACTCCGATTTCGCCATGATGTCACCGAATCTCATATATGTCTTACCGAGAATTTGCCGAAGATTCGCATCGACATCAAATCTATTTACGGATCAGCGGTATAAGCAGGGGCCGACGTCTATCGTAGCGCTGGCATTGTCGTAGTTAGGGTGTAGTGTATATGTATACCCGCGCTCGACCGCAGGCCGTCGCGCGGCGCTGAATCGAGACGGGCCGCCAGCGCGGGGGGTCGCAGGCCCACGTCTGAGACGATCCGAACCGAAAGAGTTACATAACGGTACATAAGGAACGAATTCATGATTCAAGCAACACAACTGCGGCGCGGCAACATCATCAACCACAAGGGAGAATTGTTTCGCGTCGTGGATTTCACGCATCTCACGCCAGGAAAGGGACGCGGGATGGTCCAGACGAAGCTGAAGAACCTGCGATCGGGTGCGATCAGCGATGAACGGTTTCGATCCGACGACGCGGTCGACAAAGCGGTCCTCGACAAGCGGCGGATGGAGTACCTCTACAGTGAAGGCGACAACCACTACTTCATGGACACGGAATCATACGAGCAGATCCACTTCACTTCCGACGCCCTCGGAAACGCGATGCAATACCTGATCGCCAACGCGAAGATAGCCGTGGAGTTCTACGAGGAAAGGCCCGTCGGCATCGAACTACCCATGACAGTCGACCTCAGAGTCGTCGAAACCGCACCTGGGATGC
Organism: Terriglobia bacterium; assembly: GCA_965247425.1. Taxonomy (GTDB): domain Bacteria; phylum Acidobacteriota; class Terriglobia; order 20CM-2-55-15; family 20CM-2-55-15; genus CAZOZZ01. The sequence continues at coordinate 3,888,671 of OZ252023.1, read as the reverse complement.
CTTCGGCGACGGCTACGAACGTCGTCAAGCCCGCAACGACCGAAACTGGACTCGTCGTGGGGGTCCCGCACTTCATTGCTGAAGGCCAGAAGATACGCGTCGACACTTCCGAAGGCAAGTACATCGAGCGCGTTCGGGAATAGACGGCAATCGGACCGCGGTGCAGAGAGGCTTAGAGGGCAACTGCTTCAAGGATCAGTTTCGTTCCGGACTAGACATTTTACTGTTGGCGTTCAATGGGAATTCCCCATTGCCGGAAAAATGCCCGGGCGGGCAGACGTCTTGAACCCCCGTGCCGATTCCTAGCGTGTAACCCTGTAGCGTTTATCGATCCAATCTCAAATGGCAGTCGGCAGGATTTTCGCGATTTCTCTCACTGCTTCCGCGGCCGGCACAATCGTCGTCGACTTGCTCGCGTCGGCCGGTCCGTCGCGCCCTCCGACTCGATCCAACCTTGGCCCTGCGAGACGGCTAGCTATACGGGCGTTTAGGCCGATTCGAATCCGATGGACGATCGTCGTATTTGGTGCTTTTAACTCCGTACCTGCCTTGACGGGCGAATTGCGCTTGCGATCAATTTAACTACGACGTAGTATAATCAAAATCAAATTCGGTCTGATTACTTGGGGAGGATGCAGGATTGGGCAGTCTTGGCGAGTTCGAACAGCTAGTACTATTCGCCGTGCTACGTCTAGGTGATGAGGCATGCGGCGTCCTGATCCGGGAAAACATCGAAGAGCGGACCGGCCGTGTCATCTCATCCGGAGCAATCTACACGGCGCTGGGGAGGATGGAGGAGCGGGGCCTGGTGAATTCGTGGGTTGGACAGCCGACATCGGGAAAGGCGGGTCGACCTCGCAAGTACTACACCCTCGAGCCCAAGGGAGCCCGGACTCTTCGTGACAGCTATTCGATGGTCCAGGCCATGGCGGGTGGACTCATTCGGAAGCTCACCGTTTTGGCGGAGGAATAGGGACATGTCATCTTCAAGAGCTCGATTGTTTCACCGGCTCGCTCGATTCTTGATGCGCGGTGTGGACGCGACTTTCATCCTGGCCGATCTCGAAGAGGCCTTCGAACGGGACATCGAGCGTGGTGTGCCCCTGTGGTCGGCGCGACGCCGTCACGTCATAAACGTGGTCGGCTCCATCCTCAACACCTGGAGTTCTAACCCCTGGTTCCCGGGGTGGAGCGCTTCCTGGATCGACGTCAAGTTAGGCGTGCGAATGCTCGGGAAGCAACCGGCCCTGACGCTGGTGGCGGTCTTCGCGCTCTCCATCGGAATTCCCGTAGGACTGTTACCTTTACACGTCATGAGTGCAGACCAGGGACTTCCCGTTCCGGACGGCGATGAAATCGTGGTTATCCGGAACTGGGATCTGACCGCGTCCCGCCGGGTCAGGCGCCCCATCCATGATTTCGTGCAATGGCGCCAGGATCTGACATCGTTCGAAGATCTCGGTTTCGCTCGTGAGGCCACCTACAACGTCATTTCCGATGACGGGCGGGCGGCCCCGGTTCGCGGAGCTGAAGTGACCGCTTCGGTTTTCTCCTTGCTTCGCGTTCCGCCCTTGCTGGGCCGGTCGTTCAACGAAGCTGATGAGACCATTGGGGCGCCCAATGTAGTGATGATTGGGTACGATCTCTGGCAGTCGCGCCTGGCAGGAGACCCGGACATCGTCGGAAAGACGATCCGAATCGGCTCGGTGCCGCACGCCGTGGTCGGCGTAATGCCGGAGGGATTCCTCTTCCCGTACCGTGACCATCTCTGGTATCCGTTGCGAGTCAACCCGCTCGACTATGAGCGAGGTGGCGGACCGGAAGGCTGGATCATGGCCCGCCTCGCCGAGGGGGTCTCGATCGAGGACGCGCGAAGCGAGCTGGATGTCATGTCGGAACGCATGGCCAGCGAGTATCCAGACACGCATGGGAATCTTCAGGCGCAAGTTCTGCCCTACACCACCGGCCGGGTGGGGTTCGACGCTTCACAAATGAGAGGAGCATGGCTTGTCGAGTTCCTGGCTCTGCTGCTGCTCATCCTGGTCTGTGGCAACGTCGGTATCCTGGTGATGGCACGCGTGGCGACGCGTTCCGTTGAAATTGCAGTTCGGACAGCCTTGGGCGCGAGTCGTGCCCGGGTCGTGGGGCAGCTCTTTGTCGAGTCCCTGGCAATCGCGATCCTGGCAGCCGGTGTCGGACTTGCCATCGGACAGTGGGTCGTGACGCGAATGAGCTACGTTTCGGATTTCGTGCCGTTCTGGGTCGACTTCAACCTCACGCCGAGAACGGTCCTCGTTGCGATTTCCCTGGCAGTCCTCAGCGCCGTTGTCGCGGGCGTCGTGCCGGCGCTCAAGGCCACCCGAAAGAACGTGCAGGTTTCGTTCGAACGAGCATCAGGCGGCAGGTCGGGCATTCGCTTTGGAACAGCATCGAGTGTCTTGATCGTTGCCGAAGTGGCCGTCTCGGTCTGGTTCCTGACCCTTGGTTCGATAATGATACCGGCAGCCATTAGGGGACCATCCGGCCTGGGTATAGAAACGGATCAATATCTTCATGCCTCCCTGCTTATTCCCAGGATCGATCCCACGACCAGCGGCGTCCAGGCGGACGGGGACGAATTCCGGGCGCAGGTCAAGTATGCTCACGATGAGCTCAAACGACGCCTGGCGGCCGAGCCGGCATCCGGTTCCGTGGCCATCGCAAACGCCCTCCCAGGAACGGGCTATCCGGACACGTCTATAGAACTCGAGGGCGAGGCTCGATCTCCCGGCTCGGGAGCGATCGAGGTGAACGTGGGGCAAGTCGATGTCGACTACTTCGACGCGCTTGCGCAACCGATTCTGAACGGTCGGGGATTCAGCGCAGCAGACCTTGGGAACGACCGCACGTCTCTGATCGTCAACAGCGGCTTTGTGGAACGGGTGCTGAATGGTCGCAACCCGATCGGGCGCCGCCTTCGGTATCTCGATAATGGGGACAACCCGGAAGGGCCCTGGTACGAGATCGTCGGCGTCGTCGGCCCATTGGGCATGAACGCACTCGATCCGACCATGGATGCCGGAGTCTATCAGGTGGTGGCGCCCGGCGAACTCCATCCAATGAGCTTTGCCGTGAGGGTCGGAGACGACCCGGGGGCGTTTACGCCGCGCTTGCGAGCGATCGCCATGGAGATCGATCCAAACGCGATGATCCAAGACCCGACACCACTCGATGAGGTGTACAGCGGGCATCAGGCCCAGGCCTGGGTGTCGTTCTTCGTGGGCCTGCTGGCATCGACCGCTGTCACTCTCTCAGCGTCCGGCCTCTACGCGCTGATGTCGTTCACGACCTCCGAGCGTACGCGTGAGATCGGGATTCGGACTGCGCTTGGGGCTCGGCCCGCAAAGATCGTGGCAGAAATCGGCCGGCGCGCCTGTGTTCAGCTCCTTATCGGTGTCGTCCTGGGTGTCGGGTTGTGTGCTATGACGATTCCTAACGTCGAGGCGGATTCGATACGCGAGTCGAACTGGCCGATCGTCGCGTTGGTTATTGCGCTCGCCGTTGTCGCGATCGGCATGCTTGCCTGTCTGTCACCAACCCGAAGAGGCTTGCGGATTCGGCCGATCGAAGCGCTCAAGGCGAGCTAATTGTTGATTAGCTTTTCTACTGAAGCTCACGTCAAACCGAAACTTGACGAATCCCTCCAACGCCGAGCAACGGGGGAGTCGGATACTTCGCTCCCCATAAACGCTTAGCGTTCATCGGGAGTGCCGAGCGATAAGGCGTGGTGGTGACGAGATCTTCGGGCACTTTCGATAACGACGTTTGAAGGAAGGCGCTGGCGTTTGCGGCGAACGCGGTGGGCTATGGAGAAAGTACGGGGTTGGGGGTTGAAGTTCTCACGAGTGAGACTCGACCAGCGAGTGTGGCCAGGCGGCGACAATGAATGTATGGCGGCCGATCGTCCGTTTTGGAGAGTTCACCGAGCAGGTCCAGGCCCGATCGGTACGAACTTTTGACATCAAGGCGCACGTGGGCGTTGGCGTGCACCAGCACGTCTGGAAGGCATGGATTTGGAATCCCTGTTACGACGTGTCTAAAAAGCATTTCGAAGCGAATCTCCATGCGAGTTCGGTCGCAGTGAGCCTCTCGATAACGGTCATCGGGGCATGACAGATTGGACACAGCCAGGCGGAGCTGGTTGACGGGACTTCCTCAGGAGGAGGGACCGGCGCCATTCCCAATAACCGATGACAAAGTTCCATGGATACGGATCGTTGGGAGTTCGCCATGAAACCGAAGTGCCGGATGCGGACAAAGCCTTTCGGCAGTACGTGGAGCAGGAATCGGCGGATGAACTCGGCGGCGGAAACCGTCATCGTCCTTGCTTTGTTACCGCGAGAGTAATCCCGCCAACGGAATGTGACATGGCTGCCGTCGAAGGAAAGCAATCGATGATTGGAGATGGCGACGCGGTGTGTGTAGCGTCCGAGGTATCGAAGAACCTGTTCGGGGCCGCCGAATGCCGGCTTCGCATAGACGACCCAATCTTGGCGGAATAACGGTCGCAAGAAAGCCGCAAAGTGCTTCGGTTCGGAAAGGTGCTGGATCTGTCCGGCGAAGGTCAGGCTCTTCTTGCGAAAAGCCTTCTGCAATCCGTCAACGAACTTGCCGCGGAATAGTTTTCCCAGAACCTTCACAGGTAGGAAGAACGGGTATCGCGGATGAATCCAACGCGCACGGCCCGGTGCGATTCCTCCGGCGGGAATGACGCAGTGGATGTGAGGATGAAACAGCACGTTCTGACCCCACGTGTGCAGGATGAGGAAGAAGCCGATTCTCGCGCCAAGATGTTTGGGATTTCGAGCGACCTCCAGAAGAGTCTCGGCCACAGTGCGGAACAGCAGGTTGTAGAGCTCGACCTGGTTCTGTCGGACGAGCGAATGCAATTGGTGCGGCAGGGTGAACACGACATGGAAGTATCGTGTTGCCAGAAGCTCTCGTTCTCTGGCCGCGATCCAACGCTGACGCGCCTGAGCCTGGCATTTGGGACAATGGCGATTACGGCATGAGTTATAGGAGAGGACCCGATCGCCACCACATCGTGAGCAGGCATCGATATGACCGCCGAGAGCCGCTGTGCGGCAATGCTGGATGGCGTGCATCACCTTGAGCTGCTGGAAATGGATTCGTTTTCGATGACGGTCGATAAAGTCGTTGCCCGCGGCGCGAAGGATGTCGGCCACCTCCACGGTGGGCCGGGTCATTGTTTCTGCTTCCTTCTTTTGGACCGCTTCACCGCATCGAGGCTGGAAACCGCCATGGTCTCCACCGGATTGGTGACCGCCTGCAGGTGACGTCGAGACAGGTGCAGATAGACGCTGGTGGCTCGCAGGTCCGCGTGACCCATTAACATCTGAATGGTGCGGAGATCGGTGCCATTTTCAAGTAGGTGAGTGGCCCAGCTGTGACGCAGCGTGTGCGGGGATACGCGTTTCTTGATTCCGGCACGTTTCGCCGCATCGTGTACGGCGGACCACACGCACTTGGGGGTGAGGGGTTTGTCGGCGCGCCAGTTGTTCACCATGCCCGGAAACAAATAGGTCTTGGGCTTCATCCAACACCAGTATTCTCGTAGCGTCTGCAAGAGCTTTGGTGTCAATGGCACGTCGCGATCACGATGACCCTTGCCCTGACGGATGTGGATGATCATGCGCTCGCTATCAACATCCTCGGCCTTCAACCGGATCAACTCGGCTCGGCGCATCCCGGTGGCGTACAAGGTCATGAGCATCGCGTAATCCAGCAAATTCTTTGCCGAGTCGATCAGTCGTGCGACCTCGTCCTGGCTCAAAACCGTCGGCAATCGTTTCGGGGTTCTGGGATATGGGAGATCCAGCTTCAGGTATGGACGCCGCAGCGTCTTTACAAAAAAGAACCGCAAGGCGGCAATGTACAAGCCGACAGTCTTGGCCGCGAGCTTTCGCTCCCGGATCAGATGTAGGTGATACTGCCGCAGGTCTTCCTGACTGAGACGATCGGGGCGCGTGCCAAAATAGCCCGCGAAGTCTTCAACGACTCGCAGGTAACTTCGGATGGTGATCGGAGAGAAATTACGACGCTGGAGTTCCTCCAGCATCCGTTTACGCAGGTCCGTCATGTAGGCCTCCTTTGAAGCCCACACTCTACAGTTTGCTTAGCACCGTTCGCTCAGCCCACGCGTAGCGTCCGCCGCGACAGCGGCTTCGTTCAGACACCGTTGTCGTCAACCGATAGGGATTTTCGGGTCCATCGCAGATATCTATGAAAGGGTTTTCTCTTCGGATTACGTCTATTAGTAAGGGTGACATTGAATCGGCTATTGATTGTGGGCTCAGCGTTGGTTGTCATGTGGGCGATTGATTTCGTGCGAAACTATCGCCGGTCTTCCATTCGACGAAGCCGGTGCTGCACCGCAGTCTGAAAAGCTTGCCACAACCTGGGAATCCGGTTTGGTGATCTCATGCCAAACCGACCCATGGTCTATGAGGTGTGAAATGAGACGTCTTTGTGTTCTCTGTGTCTATGTCGGTCTGACATTTTCCGTCGCCGGCTTGGGATCGCCGGTGCCGGAGACCATGCATCAGTCCGACGCGATCCTTTCGGAGGAGTTCGTTGCGGCCCTACTCTCTGGATATGGTGACGCCCCAGAGATCATGCCGGGACGGGTTGCTCAACAACTCGAAGAAATAGCTTGGTTTCCGGCAAGATCGCGAGTACTTGGCAGCATCGTCGTTAACGACACGACATCCACCGCTTTCGCTGTCGCTCCTGGAGTTCCTGCACAAGTAGACCAGTTCTTTACGGAACGATTCGGCGCCGCGGGATGGCGATCCCCCGAACGGGGGGAACAACGTGGATTTGTTCGTTCTACTTCGACCGAGAGTCGGATCTATTGCGAGCCCGATGGACGATTTGCCCAAGTCACTCTTTCCGAGAGAACCGATGGCACATTCGTCCGTATCACCCTGAATACCGGACAGCACGGAGCATGCAATAGGCAGGCTGCCGCATCTGGTCGCCTGGGCGGGTTCACCAGCGGAAGTTCGAGCAACGAGTTGCGGGAGCGGCTTCCTATTCTGACGACACCCTCTGGGTCGACACTGTCGACAGGAGGCGGGAGTATCGGTAGGCGATCCGCCTACACGAGGGTGGAGCTGAGGACAGACCTCACGGTTCGGGAAATCCTCTCGCAGCTTAGGACCGATTTGTTTGCAGCGGGATGGGAAGTCGAGACGGAAACCGACACCATCGATTCCGCCACCGGGTTGTGGAAACGGGATTTCGAGGATGGCCTGCGCGGCACCGGCCTATTGAGCATCATCAGGATGGAGTCCGGCTATTACCAGGTGATGTTTCATCTCGTCCAAGTGTCAGGCGGGTGACCGAAGGAATCCACTTTCTTTCGGCCTGTGACTTAATCCCCACGGCAGGCCATGCAGTAACACGGTCTCGGGGCCGTTCAGTTCGAACGACGACGGAGGGTCCGCATGACGGCCCAACGGATTCGGCTACGGTTTGTTCTGGGTGTCCTGGCGTTCTTTCTGTCGGTCCTGAACAAGGTTACCCAGTCCTCGTCGATCACGACGTACGTCGGCCCTGCTCTGCCGGTCGGCGGGGCACCGGCGCTCACCGTCGGTCTGATCCCGAAAGGGGTAAGCTTCGGGCTTTTTTCTCTTTCTTCAAGAATCAGGTTGGGGCGATCACCAGGCACGCATTTCGTAGCTTTGGAACGGCGGATTGCGCGAGCGGGCTCAGGAGTAAGCCACCCGATACCAGCTGCGCTTTCAACGGTTACGACCCCAGGGCTTCAAGAACGGAACGGACCTCGTCACCCACGGCCTCTCGGTCCTCCACTGTGCCCTCGACCTCCTCGCGGAGCAGACGCCCAAACCGCTTGCGCAAACGGTGAACGGCTACCTTCACGGCGCCTTCGGTCATATCCAGTTCCTTGGCCAGAACCCGATACGCGACTCCCTGATTGGATCCCGTGACAATGCCTTTTAGACGGTCGAATCGTTTGGCGTTCCCGTCACGAATTGCCTCGTCGTGCAACCGATCCAAGACATGATCCACGAGGGTCCGGGCCCAGCGCTGGGCGAAGACTGTTTCGGGCGTGGACCGATCGGCGGGCCGCCGAAGTCGAGCGGGAGCGCACCGATCTTGGCCCAGCGTTCGGCATCGGTGAAGTCCAGCGAAACGAACCACCGTCCTCCACCGCGTTTCTCGGTTTGCGACCGATCCCATTCGTTGGCCATGTAGTTCTTGAACGATGAGAGCAGGAAGGTTCGGAACTTTCCGCGCTCGCGATCGGCCTGATCGACATAGTGCTTTTCCAGCAGCTTGGCGAAGAAGCCTTGCGTGAGATCTTCGGCATGCTCGGGGCTGTATCCGCGGTGCCGTGCATACGCATAAACAGGCGGCCAATAGATCCGGCACAAGGACCCGAGTGCATCTTCCGAATTTACGCCGGGACCGCCGACAGCAAGCACGAGGCTCCATCGGGTCGTAGGACAAGACCCTCCACGGCCTGGAAGGGTTCCATCTGCTGACTCGCCGGGCACAAGCCCTCCTCTTTCTTGACACTATAGAGTCTAGCGTCCTGTCCCGTAAATACTAGCAGCCCGCCTCTAACACAATATTTGTCTCCGGCCGTAACTTCCGCGCTCTTTCGCTTAATGCCCCGATAGACACACACCGGTAACCGGTGAAATCGGAGGTACCCAAGAGATGCGGCACACACTGTTACTTTTCGAGGCGCTGAAGCGCCGACGCGGAATCCGGAGAACAGCAGCGAGTCTGAGGCGGTACGGGGTTGGGCAGCTTCGGCATCCCCGTGGAGCGATGGGCCAGGTGGCCGGTTGGGTCATGTCGAGGTATGAAACAGTGACTCGATCCGCGCTGATCCTGGGAACGGTGGCCGTCATCGGTATTCCATGCGCGTTCGGCGTTCCACGCGCGTTCGCACAGGAACGCTTCGAATGGGAGGGGACGATCGCGGCGGGCAAAGCGATCGAGATCAAAGGCATCAACGGTAAAATCGAAGCATCCGCCGCATCGGGCAACCAGGTTCAGGTCGTCGCGATCAAGAGCTCGCCGAGCAGTGACGTCAGCTCCCTTCGGATCAAAACGATCGAGCACGCGAACGGAGTCACGATCTGCGCGGTCTACCCATCAGATCAACCGAACGAATGCAAACCGGGAGCAGAAGACCGCTTGAGCACGAACAGAGATGTGGAAGTGGACTTTACGGTCCAGGTTCCCGCGGGGGTGCGTTTCATCGGACGCACCGTCTACGGCAACGTCGAGGCCAATTCGATCGACGGCGACGTCGAGGCCTACACCTTCAGTGGGCGGGTCGAGGTGTCTGCCACCGGAGTGGTCCAGGCACAGACGTTTAGCGGATCGATCGAGGTGTCGATGGGACGGAGCGACTGGGAGGACGACCTGACGTTCGGAACTTTCACCGGTGACATCACGATCGAGCTTCCGTACAACACTAGCGCAGACGTACGGGCCGAAACTTTCAACGGCGGAATCTCCAGTGATTTCCCGATGACCGTGTCGGGAGGCTCTTTCTCAGGAAGCCGACGGTTGAACGGGACGATCGGAAACGGAGGGCGGGGCCTCCGCCTCACGACATTTAACGGATCGATCCGGCTGCGCCGGTCCAGTACCGGCTCCCGGTCGTATTCCGTCCCGGACAGGGGCGGCGTTTCGGTATCTAGCCAAGGCTCCGCAAACACAGTCGTCGGGTACGGGCGAGTACGTCCCGACGCTGGCGCGACCACACCGTCCGGACTGGCGATATTCGCGTCCACCCAGGGCGGCGTGCTCGTGGCGGAGGCTGGTGTGCCTGCATCTCGGCCAATCAGCGAAGGACGCATTTTCGCGGAGGTCAACGCTCCGGTGACCACGGGTCTAGCCATGGCGAACCCTAACAACCAGGACGCCACGATCGCCTTCTTCTTCACGGACCGAACGGGTACGGATTTCGCTCACGGCAGCTTCATGCTGGCAGCGAACCAACAGACGTCGAGCTTCCTGGACCAGGATCCCTTCAACAGCCCTCCGGCGGTGCTGGGGACCTTTACCTTCACGTCGTCGGTGCCCGTATCAGTCATCGCACTCAGGGGATTCACCAACGAGCGGGACGAGTTCCTGATCACTACGCTTCCTGTTTTCCCCCTGACAACCGCCTCCGAGGACACGAGCTACTTCCCCCACTTCGCCGATGGCGGCGGGTGGACGACCGAGGTGATCCTGGTCAACCCCACCGACACGACGATCAGCGGCAACGTTCAGTTTCTGGGTCCCGGCAGCGAAACGACGTCGGGATCACCCGTCAAATTGATGCTGACTGACCGACAGGCCGGGACGACGTTCGACTACGCGATCCCCCCACGGAGTTCCAGGCGGCTTCAGACATCGAATCCCGCAGGCTCAACCGAGGTAGGCTCGGTCCGGGTCGTTCGAGACGCTGGTAGTTCCAGTGCGTCGGGCCTCGGGATCTTTTCCTTCACAGAAGACGGCGTGACGGTGTCGGAGGCCGGTGTCCCGGCACAGACACCCGGATCCGCGTTCCGCCTGTACGTAGAGGCCTCCGGTACCCCGGGCCAGATTGGGTCGATACGGAGCGGCGTGGCGATTACCAACACGTCTTCAGCAGCCACCACCGCGATTTTTGAACTGACCGATCTCGACGGGACATCGACCGGACAGACCGGTTCCCTGCGCGTTCCTGGGTCGGGACAAGTGGCCAGCTTCATCGACGAGATCTTTCCGTCTTTGCCGACGCCATTCTCCGGGGTGCTGAGAGTGACATCTACTTCAACCGATGTCGCCGTCGTGGGTCTGAGGGGACGCACAAACGAACGGGCAGACTTCCTGATCGCCACAACGCCCCCGACTGAGGAAGGCGGAAAGACTGTCAGCTCCGACACCTATTTTCCGCACATCGCGGACTCAGGCGGCTGGACGACGCAGTTCATACTCTTCAGTGGGACCGCTGGTCAGACCTCCACTGGGACACTTCAATTCATCAACCAGAACGGTCAGGCGCTGGATCTGCCCGTTTCATCGACCTTCCTTACCGCGTCGGGTTTCGACGTCCTCTTCATCGATGCTGGGAAAAGGTGACACTAAGGGCCCGCTCAACAATAACTTCACAGAATTGGCGCCCAGATTTGCGTCAGATTTGGTCGCGACCGATTGAGCAGACCGGAGGAATAGCCCCGCTATTTCGAGGATCTGCGATTGAGGAGCGGCCGAAGCTGGCGTAAAGATGGGATGCCAAAATGTGAAGTTATTGTTGAGCGGACCCTAAGATCGTAGACGTCGGACAAAGTGAGATCATCATCGATGGTGGGGATATCACCCGAGTCCTACATGACTACGTCGAGCAGAAAGGGATCATTGAGGATAGCTCCTCCTGCTTGCGATTGTTATCGGGTTACGATAACATCGCAATATGATTGAGTCGTTCGGAAATCAACTCGCAGAAGTTTTGTTCGACGACAAAGTCAGCCGAGCGACACGAAAGTTTCCGGGCGAATTGAGGCGGGCCGCAAGAAGGAAGTTACTGTACTTGCATGATGCCGTCGAATTGAGAGATCTAAGAGTGCCACCCGGAAACAGACTGGAATTATTGAAAGGCGATCTTGCAGGATTTCACTCAATCAGAATCAATGATCAGTGGCGAGTTGTGTTCATGTGGAACAGCGGTTCGCCCGGAGAAGTGCAGATCGTGGACTACCATAGTTAGGAGTAAGTATGGCAAAGCAACCGAACAACCCTTTTCATCCGGGTGAAATACTCATCGAAGAATTTCTCGAACCCAAGGGCATGACGCAAGCTGCGTTTGCGCGACAACTTGGCTGGACCAAAGCACGACTGAATGAACTAATTCGTGGTAAGCGAGGCATCACGGCAGAATCAGCACTGGACCTTGCAGAAGCATTGGGAACGTCGCCAAAACTGTGGATGAACCTTCAAGCAACCTATGATCTCGATCGAGCAATTTCGGCGAGAAATGTGGCGTAATCTAACGCCATTGCACGGACCACGGGCGCGGGATCTGATTAACCACACTCAGGGGATTCGCCAACGAGCGGGACGACGTTCGACTACTCGATCCCTCCACGGAGTTCCAGGCGGCTTCAGACATCGAATCCTGCAGGCTCAACCGAGGTAGGCTCGGTCCGGGTCGTTCGAGACGCTGGTAGTTCCAGTGCGTCGGGCCTCGGCGTCCTTTCCCCCACGGAGTGGGAAGACAATCCAGCCCACGATATACGCGACCAACAGCGGCAGTCCTCCCGTCGCAAGGCCAACGAACACGAACGCTACGATCAGGTTGGGGTCGACCTCGTTTTTTTCTGCCACGCCGCCGCAGATTCCCGCGATCTTCTTTGGTGTCAGATCGGTACAGTCGGTCCACGGCGATAGGATGTCACCGTCGTCGATGGCCGTCTTAATTGACCCTAACCCACTACTCCCTTACTATATAGCCAAGTTCACCCAACATGGCGAAGGTCCGTCTGAGCACAGCCTATGGTCCTCGAAGCCGGTACACGTCTGGGTCCCTACGAAATCGCCGACCAACTCGGTGCGGGCGGTATGGGACAGGTGTATCGCGCCACCGACACCCGCCTCGACCGCACGGTAGCCGTCAAGGTCCTCCCTGAACACCTGGCCGACTATCCGGAACGTCGGGAACGCTTCGAGCGCGAAGCGAGAGCCGTCAGCAGTCTGAACCACCCCCATATCTGTACTCTTTACGACGTGGGCGAACAGGACGGGATTCACTACCTGGTCATGGAACTGGTGGACGGTGAAACAATTCAGCAGCGTCTCAAGCAGAAACGCCTTCCTCTGGACCAGACCCTCGAATACGCCCTTCAGATTGCCGACGCGCTGGACGAGGCGCACCGTCAGGGAGTGGTGCACCGGGACTTGAAGCCCGGCAACATCATGATCACCAAATCCGGTGTGAAGCTGTTGGACTTCGGACTCGCAAGGCTTGGGGTGGGTCCACCGATAGCACCACTCTCCCGACTCCCAACCCAGACTGATTCGGAACCCCTAACCGCGGAAGGCAGCATCCTCGGCACGCTCCAGTACATGGCTCCGGAACAGTTGGAAGGCAAGGAAGCAGACGCACGGACGGACATCTTCGCGTTTGGCACGGTCGTATACGAGATGGTGACCGGGAAGAGGGCGTTCACGGGGGTAAGTCAGGCGGCTCTGGTTGGTGCAATCATGCACGACAACCCGCCGCCGATGTCTGACTTCAACCCGGTGTCGCCGCCCATGCTGGATCGCATAGTGGAAACCTGTTTTGCTAAGAGTGCCGACGACCGGTGGCAGAGTGCGACGGACCTGGTGCATCAGATCGGGTGGACTGTTGAAGCATTGGCCGAGTCCGCGCCGGCTTCCACAACCCCGTTTGCTCGATGGCGCATCCTACCCTGGGCACTGGCAGTTGCTGGCCTTGGCATCGCCGGGATCACCCTTGTCGATCGGGACCCTCCGATCGCGTTGAGGCCATCCGCACGTCTCACCATCGATTTGCCCCCGGAAGCTCCGTTCGCACCAGCCGGCTCCTTCTTCCTCGGTGTTGGGCGCCCGTCGCTGGCGATGTCACCGGACGGCTCGTTCCTGGTCTACGTGGCGATCGTCGATGGGGAGCGGCAGCTCTACCTTAGGGACATGCGCACCGGAGACTTCGCTCCGATCTCGGGCACCGGAGACGCACAGGGTCCATTCTTCTCGCCTGACAGCAAGTGGGTGGGTTTCTTCGCCGAGAACAAGCTCAAGACGGTCCGCATCGAAGGAGGCGAACCGGAAGAAATTGCCAACGCCATCTGGGGATTTGGCGCCGACTGGGGCGACGATCATATCTATTTTGCGGGCACCCAAAACCGTCCGATCTCATGAGTTTCACCCGCTGGCGGACCAGTCGAAACAGTGACGATCGCTAACGGAGCCTGGCCCTCGCTTCTTCCGGGAAGTTCCGCACTGCTGATCACGTTGAGGGATGTGATCGGCGAGTCCGTTGGAGTAGCGACAATCGGCGCAGACTTTCCTGCCACTCCGATGGTGTCGGGCAGCAATGCCCGGTACGTTTCGACGGGGCACCTGGCATACAGCGCCGACGGCAGGTTGCTTGTGGCTCCATTCGACCCGGTGAGCATGGGAGCGACCGGTGATTCGACCGTGCTGGTCGACGACATTCGCACAGAGCAGACCGGAGCGGTTCAAGCCACATGGTCCGATGACGGTACGCTGGTCTACGCTCCGGGTCCGGATCTGAGCAAAGGGGAGCTCGTCTGGTTGGATCGCGAAGGAAACCGGGAGCCACTCGGGTTGCCGCCTGGACATTTTACGAAGTTTGAACTTTCCCCCGATGGACTCTTGCTGGCTCTTCCGGTCCGTGACGGAGCCACGAGGGACATCTGGATATACGAAATCGGTCGCGGTGGACCTCAGCGCTTGACGTTCGGCGGCGCGGAGTCGTTCCCTGTCTGGGATCGTGAAGGAAAGTCGGTGTTCTTCCTGTCCCAGAGGTCTGAGGGCAGGGGCCTCTATCGGATCGTCGTTGGGGGATCCGCGCAGGTACCCCTCGAAATAATCGCCCCGGCCCAGGGAATCGGGCGGCCATTCCAGGAAACTGAAGAAGGGTTCCTTATTGGTCGCGCCAACGATGTCGACCTGGTGCCGGCTGAGGCTCTCGTGGATCCGCCGGCAACGGGCTCGAGCATGAGACCGGTTCTTGGGGAGCCATTTTCGGAGAACTTTGCGGAGCTTTCGCCGAACGGGAGGTGGCTCTCCTACACGTCTGATGAATCAGGCCATTGGCAAATCTACGTCGTCAGCTACCCCGACCAGGATACCAAGCGACTGGTGTCCTCGACAGGTGGCGAGGAACCACGCTGGAACCCGGATGGGAGCGAGATCATTTACAGGTACGGATCGCAATGGTTTTCCGCTTCGTTTTCGGACGATCCATCGCTGGAACTGGGGTCACCAGAGGTACTGTTTGAAGGACCCTATATCAACATCCCCGGTTACTCGTGGGATATATCACCAGATGGTGATCGATTCCTCCTGGTGGAGAACCCCGCCCAGAACGAGCCTCTAACCGAACTCGTCGTGATCACGAATTTCTTCGACGAGATTCGGCGAAGACTGCCCGTGGAGCAGTAGGGGAAGTGACTCCCAGTACCCAAAGGTATACCAACTTAAAGATAGCTCCTGGATCCTGCGTCAGATCAAGTGCTGGCGGATAGGAAAGTAAGAGGCTTCTTGCGGATGAGATCGGTTGTGAGTGTATGGCAATTCGGGCGCTCGAGGACGAGGTATCCGGTCGGCGTCATGAACCCAAACAGCGACCGGATGCTCCAATTTCTCAGCAGAAACCAATCGACATCGGAACACTTACCATGAAAAGTCCCAAGATAATCCGAGGAAAACCCCAGACCATTGTGGGGAAGTTGTCCGGTAAGAAGATCACTATCCCCAATGTAAATGCCCCACCCATGCCCTCTCTGGTGTCTCCCGGCGTCATTCACAATGGGAAGAAAGCCGAAGGCTTCGGCGAAATCGATTCTTCTCGGGGATATCCCGACGTAAGGAGCTTCAAAAGGAAGTTTGGGCTGCTTATTCCAGCAACGAATACCAGCATGGAGCATGAACTTTGGAGCATCATTTTCAGGAACCAAGGACCCAGCGGGCTAAAAGGGCTCGGCCTTCATACTGTCAACGTCCGGACCACGAAGCCGCAGTTGAAAACTGAACAGGATTTGATCGAGTACAAGAACCAGTTCTTAGGCGGGCTGAGGGCAGCGGTGGATGGAGCTTTGTTGGCGGAACCGCAGTATTTGATCATGGGCATGAGCCTGGAACACATCATCGGAGGTATCAAAGAAATAAGAGCGCCAATGGCCGAGATTGAGGCTTACTCCGGTGTGTCCTGGGCCACCTGGCATGACGCGATTCAAGCAGCCCTGGATAAGTACGGAGCGAAGAGAATCGGCATCATGACTCCCTTCGACAAGAAGGGAAACGAGTCCGCAACGCAGATGTTTGAAGAACTGGGTTTTGAGGTGGTTTCGAGTGTTGGTTTTTCCTGCGCCAACGCGCTTCATATTGCGCATGTTCCGGACTGGGCGAAGGAAAAAGCTATTCTAGAACTGATCGGGAATGATGAGAATAAGCTGGATGCAGTCGTTCAATGTGGAACGAACATGAGCTTGATTGACGTCACCGAGAAGTTGGAACCAGTTGTTGGTATTCCGATTTTGGGGATCAACGCTGTGACTTTTTGGTACGCGTTACGGGAGAACGGATTCGAAGGGGCTTTGGTCGGTGCGGGGAGATTGCTGCGAGAGTTCTGATTTGGCTCATCACGTTGTGACGTCGAGGGCGATGTAGTTGGTTTCCGACTTCCTCAAGGAGCGTGCGAATGGGTACCCATCCTTCCTTTTCGAAAGCGAGAGAAGAGTTTGACCACGCGTGCAACAACCCGAATCACACCGTCATCGAAACCGCGCCCGTCGACGTAAATGCTCTGTTGCAGACGTACTACTCGACGAGTGAACCGGTCCGTCTGACGAAGACTATGTTGTGGGACGCCGAGGCCAAAAAGGCTTGGGACCCCATGACATATATTCCCGGCGTTGTTCGTGAAGGCTCGTCGTGGGGACGGAAGCCTTTGGAGAACGGGGAAGAATGCTTTCTAAGGGAGAGCCAGCAGCTTGCCTGGAGGTCGGATAGCTACGGACAGGTTCTGGAAGAGGTTTACCTGATCCCCAAGGAGCAATCGGTCCTGTTTTTCGGAAGGGCAGAGTTCTTGAGAGACGACGGCTCACCCCTTCAGGCCGGCAGCCATCAACCCTTGTTTCACGTTGAACACGCTGTCAGTGGTACCGACCGACAACCTGAGAACGTGTGGCGTATCGTGCACCTGACGTCCAAAAGAGACGAGATACTAATCGAGAAACACTTGGCACAGACAGGTACTCCGGAGTGGCTCCGAAGATTCGTCGGGATCTACGTCGAAAAAGATCTTGGGATGAAGCTGATCCGCCGGTAGCGTCGCATACCTGAAGGGTTGACTCTACAGGCTCACACTCTATCGGGCCCGCTTCACTCTTCAGTCAGCACACGCGTAGCGTCGGCCGCGCCAGCGGCTTCCTTCTAGTCGCCTATCCGGAGATGTGAAAACGTCAGTCACGGCATCGACCCAACCCAGGACAGCGTGTCGGGGTGGCCGTCCCTGGCCACCCGCGGGCAAGAGATCCGCCAAGACACCCTCCTGGCCACCCTCCCACTGACGCGCGGGTGGCCAGGGACGGCCGCCCCGACACGCACGCCCGAAGGTGACAGCAATGACGAAGTGATCAGCTTAACCAGTGGCAAGAGTCCGGTTTCGGGGTGTTACGTCAGAGTGGAACGAGTGACAGCCATTTCGGAAGAGCAGCTCGGTCGAAGTTGAATGAGGCCCGGCCAGCGGGCATTTGAGTCGAATTCAAACCCATTGTTAAGGAAGTTCTATTTTCGCATTGTTGAAATCGATATGGTGTCGGCGGTATCTTGTGGTATATATACCGTCAGATGAAGAAGAAAAAGATATGGCTTGAGTTGAATCAGGTAAAGGGAGCGGTTGCGTCGCGACTGCGACGGCGGAAGTACAGCCTGATCGAGCGCCATGAGATACCCGACGGTTTGCTGCCTGGCTCGGTGTCGATTAGTTACACCCGGTGCGGTAAGCCGACGTGCCGGTGTGTGTCGGGTGAAGGGCACCCATCCTGGTCCTGGACATTCATGATGGACGGGAAGAAGCATGTCGAACACGTTCCAGCTGCCATGGTTGAGGAGATTCAAAAGCGTGTCGGAGCGGGACGGGAGTTTCAGGATGCGATCCGGGAGGTGCTGACAGCGAACGCGAAGTTGTTGGTGCTGGAGCGCCAGCAACAACGTGAGAAGCGGAAGCGCCGGTGAAAGGTCCGTCGGCACGAGGGATACGACGGTACGCGCGAAAGTGTTTGCGGCTGAAGGGGTATTTGAATCACCCCGGAGATGGGCGGGTGCGACCGCAGATCGGAAGTGGGCATCTGATCTGGTCTCTGGTGATCGGGTATCTGCTGCGGGAATCGAGCTTCCTGGCCATCGAGTCGCTCGCACGATCCTCGGCGTGTCGGGCCTTGGGAATCGGACGCCGCTTTAGCGACGACACGCTGGGCTATTTTACCGAGAAGCTGAATCCGGAATTCACGCGCGGCGCGTTGACCACAGCCATCAAGCAGGCCAAGCGCAATAAAGCGTTCGACGATTGCCGATTCATCGGCCTGGCGCTGGACGGGACAACCGTGGGGCGTGTCGGTGAGGCCGGGTGTCAGTGGTGTCGACCCCATCGCAACGCCGAGGGGGAGGTGACCACCTACTTACACCACGTCGTGATGGCCACCATCGTGGGCACCGGGTTCACTTTACCGGTCGATGTGGAACCCTACGGTAGTGGGGATAGCGAATGGTCGGGGGGGCAACGACTGCTTCGTCGGGTGGTGGGGCAGTTGGGGCCGCGTTTTGCCGATTATGTTGTTGTCGATGGGGGCTATGCGTCGGCTCCGTTCCTGCACTTGGCCGACGAGTTGGGATTGAAGACCATCGTCCGTCTCAAAGCCAATCTTCCGAGCTTGTTCAACGCCGCCAAAAGCCGGTTTGCTTGTCAGCCGCCGTCCCGGGTTTTCAAGGATGGAGCCGATCGGGTGGAAATCTGGGATGCAGACGACTTCGATCCCTGGGGCCGATTGAACTGGCCGACCGTGCGCGTGATCCGCTACCGGCAAGAGAAACCCGATGGATCGGTGGTCGAAGCCTACTGGCTGACCAATTTCTCGATGAACCAAGTGGGAGCGCCCACTTTATTTCGCATGGCCAAGAGTCGTTGGGAAGTCGAAAACCAAGGTTTCAACGATGCCAAGAACCGTTATGGGATGGCCCATATCCCCCATCACCACGCCAACAGCTTGCTTCTCCACTGGCTCCTCATAAGCCTGGCTCTCACGATCGAACGTCTGTATCGATTGCGTCATTTGCATCGCGGGCGCCATCGCCCGCATACCTCCATCGAGCTTCTTCGTTTGCTTCGCCTCGCTCTGTCTGCCCCAACCCCAGCCGACTCCAGCTGAACTGACTCGTTTCCCTGGTCTCCACGCGCCTGCCTGACCCCAATCACCGGGCTGGACCCGCTACGGATACCTGTCTCTCGAAAATACCCCTCACTTCAAATTCCTCTCCCTCCTCGACCTTTTCCCTTCCAGAGCCCCTTCCAGACACTCCGTCCTCCCTGACTTCCGAAATGGCTGAACGAGTGGCTGTTTGATTGACCCAAACTCCCGCCTTTCGTATCATCTAGAGAGTTTTTCACGGATCGCCCCAGAGACACTTGAACGATGCAACCTGGCACGCAGCTTGGCAACTACGAGGTCCTTTCCGCACTCGGCGGAGAACCGACCGGCCTTCAAGTTCAGATATAGTGGTCCGTCCTACCTTCACCCGACATCCGTTTCCATGGAGAAGAGAAACCATAACAGTTTGTGTAGCCAGCCCTCCTTGGTGGTCGCATATTTCGGCCGTCCTGATGCCGAGGCACCCGGACAACGTAGTCGGGAGGCAGGCAGAAGGTGAGTAATCATTTGAAGGTGGTATTGGTCGCAATCTCGTTCCTCGCTGCTTCGGGTTGTGTTTCTCACCGAATCGTCTTGAATGACCCTCTTCCCATTCTGAATCGCTGGGACAAGCTCGATGCGTTGTCCCTCGGGACAGCAATTAGAGTTCAACTCAAGACTGGAATGATCATTTCGAGCGGCTTTCAAGGATCTACCGCGGGCCAGTTGACAGTCGCCAACGAGGGAGGGAACGAAATGGACATTGCGAAGCCCGACGTTCTGCAAATTACAGCTGCTGATGCTGACAGCCTAAAGAACGGCGCCTTGTGGGGGCTGGGAACTGGCGCGCTTGGCGCCGTGGGCGGTGGTGCCTCACAGGGAGTTGGAGCTGGAGGTGCAGCCTTTGTACAAGCATTGAGTTTCGGACTCCTCCTCGACTGGCTCAATCAGGAACGCGAGGTTATCTACATTGCCCCCTGAGGACTTCACACGGGTTCAACATGGAGGTGTCCCGAACGTCGGTCTGGCGTGCGGTAGCCTTCATTTCTTCACGTCGCTTGCGGCAGAAGGCACAAACTTCCTTTGAAACCGGCTCGTAGAATCCACCCGGACGTACGGTCACCTTGTCGTAGATGTGGAAATCTCGGTCATCGCATCGGCCCGACCGATGGCACTAGCCCGGATGGATCACCAATCGGAGAATCGATCGGTGTTCGGATACGAGAAGCGATTTGCGGCGAGACTTGGAGCTGAGAGTGAGCGAGCCGTGGACATTGGCGGATTTTGAGCCTGTGACACGGCGACATTTGGCGGGAGATCGGCATGAATGGGCGAGTGCAGGCAGGCCTCGCCGGGAGGCAGATGAGAGGCGCTGTTTTTCGGATCTGAAGGTTCGGTGTCGTCAGCAACGAAGCGGAATTGATTGCAGGTTTCTCACTATGAGAGCAAAGACGTCGGCATAGGGATAGGCCTCCGACATCGAGATCCAGACGTTGCGGACCGTGAGGCGGATACGCGCACCGATCTTAAGAAGCTTCAGACGGATGGTTCCGCATTGGGCATGGGCCATCGCGGTATCTTTGAGACCGAGACGACGCAACGCCTGCATAAGCATGTAGGCGGCTGAGGACAGATACAGTCGGAGCTGATTGGCGCGCATGGTTCCCGCACTGGTGCGGTCGGCAAATAGATCCAGTTGCTGTTCTTTGATCCGGTTCTCCATGTCGCCGCGTGCGCAATAGAAATCTTCGTAGAGCGCTTGGGCTCCGAGTCGTTCCGGTGGCAGTGAGGTCACCACGAATCGGGGATTGGCGCCCTTGGCCAGGAACTCGGCTTTGCCAACAACGCGACGAGTGCGGCTCCAGCTCTTTCGAGTCCGGTACAGGAAATCCTTAAACACTCGTGCCGATTTCCCAGTGGTCTGAAACTCCGCTTCAGCCTGAATCATCTGGTCAGCGATCTCTCGCTTGAGGCGGTCGTTCTTGGCCAACCCCATCACATAATCGACCTGGTGGGTTTCACACCAGTCCAGTAATGCATCCCGGCAGAATCCGGAATCGGCCCGAATGATGATCGACACGTCCGGCCAGCTCTGACGGATCTGGCCGACGATACGTTCCAATTCATCGACTGATCCTGCCGCCCCATCGATATTGGACGGGCGCAGCCGAGCGCACAACAGATGCTCTCCACAGAAGATGTACAAGGGCAGATAGCAGTAGTTGCGGTAGTAGCCGTGAAAGAACCGGCCTTCCTGTTGACCATGGATCGGATCATCGGTCGCGTCCAGATCCAGAACGATCTCTTCGGGCGCCGTGTTGTCATGGGCTGCCACAAACGCATCGACCATCCAACGATCGATCTTGTCCCCATCCATAGCGATCTTCTTGTACCGCTCCTGGTCGCCGACTTCGGCGCCGGTCAACTCCAATCGGTTTAGCGTGCTCTTGCCCGCCAACGCCTTTCCCCAGTCGCCGGCCTGTCGTCGATTCGTTCCCAGCGGATCCGCTTTGTCCACCGCCAACGCAAGCATCGGGTCGGTCCGTAACTGATCGTGATCGTTCAGGTCTTCATATCCCAGGCACAGCCCGTAGACCCGCTGTCCCAACAGCTCCTTCACGGTGTGTTCGATCAACCGTTGGTCGCGATGATCGCTAAAACACCCCGCCAATCCATCGATCAAACCGGTCCGCTTTTCGACTTCACGCAGCAGCAGAACTCCAGCGTCAGACGTGATCTTGCCGCCGTCGAAACGCGCCTTCATTTTTCGTTGAAGAAGTCCGTGAAATTCGAACGTGGTTTGTTTACACTCTGTACTCATAAGGGCCGCCTCCGTTTGGTTTCTGAACCGTTCTCGACAAACGATTTATGCCAAACAGGGCGGCCTTTTCTGGTCCTTTCGGTGATTTATGCGGGCTAGTCCGGTTTCGGGGTGACCCGCTGAAGTCCAAGTGATTCCAGGTGACCGTTTGATCGCTACTAACTCCTTCCTGCCGTAGTATTTACCGAGATTCCCACGGTTCGTTTTCGAAACACGCGAAACCATGCAACCCGGCACCCAACTCGGCCAGTAGACGATCCTGGCTGCCATCGGAAATGGGCGGCATGGGTGAGGTGTGGCGTACTCGCGAAGGACACGAAGATCATTTTTCCGCGTTCTCGGTTTCTTCGCGGTGAAGTATCCCTTTGCTGTGGCGGCGTAGCAATAGATCAGAAATTGAAAAGGTTCGTGAACTTAAACACCACGCCTCGGTCCAGGACTTCTCCCGTGACCGTGTCGCGTCGTTCGTTGAAGACGAGGTACACGTCGCTGAGCGGGTGGTGGATGATGTTGAAGCGGATGTTCGAGCTGAATTGATTCCGTTCGGCGTTGTACTGGAGGAAGGTGTTCAGAAAAGCGCGGCTGGAGAAGGCGTAGAGGACTTTGAAGCCGACGAGGGTAGTGACGAAGTCGCCCGCCGGAACCTCGATGTCGTTCCGGCTGAAGCTGGTTTCGATCTGCCAGTGGTGGTTCGGCTTGAGCGTGACCGCCCCACTCGTCGAACGGCGGGTTCCGTTCCAGAAATCACCCCAGTTGTAACTAATCCGCCCCCCGACGACCCGGCTCCTGTCGGATGTGTAAGAAACCGAATAGTTCCGGACCTTGTAGTCGCCAACCGGTATGGAATAACGCAGGAACTCTGTTCCCAGTCGCTCGAACGTTTCCCTCGTCGTGAAATTGAGTGAAGCGCTATTCTCGAAAGAGATTCCAAAAGTTGCACTGTGTTCCCGATTCTCGATTTCGCCGGTGAGGCCTTCCCAGTAGTCATAGTTGGTCCGGAACGTGAGGTTCCGGACGAGATCGCTGTCATCGAACCGTGGGAGGAAAGAAAAGTTTGCCGAGTAGTGGGAATTGTCGTCGCGACGGATGAATCCCATCTCAGGGTTGAAGTCGTCTTCGACCTTCTCGTAATCGGCTCCGAAAGAAATGGCGTTGTCTCTCCACCCGATGGCGAACTTGCGGGCCTGGCTCGGACCCTCGCGTCCGGGCGTATCACTCTGGAGGATGTATCCGGAGATGTCGAGGTGGTTGTAGAACTGGAAGACAGCGTCCGCCCCGTAGACCCGGTTGTGGTCGTCCGAGATCGACGAATCGCGATTCGTAACGATCGCGCCGATGAACGAGTTGTTCAGGAGGTTCTTCTTCACGCGTCCGACGAGGAAGTTGTTTGAGGGGATGCCTCCTTCACTTTCGGTCTTCATGGCCAGGAAACCGAGTTCGTAGCTGCCGACCGTCCCGGACACGCGTGTGCCTCCGATGATCGGGATGGGCGTCCCCGAAGGGCTGAGCCCGATTCGGCGGCTAAAGAACGGGATGAGGTTGGCTCCGCCGCCGCGCCCCAATGCGGCCGCGCGGCGGCCGCCGAAGCCGAACACTCCGGAGTTCTCGAGGAAGAACTCCCGCTTCTCGGGAAAGAACAGGTTGAAGCGCGTCAGGTTGACCTGGTCTTGATCGACTTCGGACTGTGAGAAGTCGGTCCTGAAAGTGACGTCGAGCGTCAGCGATTGGGTGAGCCCGTACTTGGCGTCGAAGCCACCGTCAAAGTCGGAGTCGGTATCGAGCGCGTCTCCGGATCGCTGCTGTGTGAAGCCCGCGACGCCGTACGGTTTGACCTTCAGATTGCGCCCCTGGCTGATTCCTTCCAATCCAGTCAGCGTTCCGGCCAACGAAATCCGGGTGATGTTGTAACGCCGGGGAAGTGGCGCCCAGTTGGACTCCTCGTTCGCGCGCCTGATCTTCCGGAACATGTTCAGGCCCCACTCCTGCGACGGCGAGTTGGAGAAGCGCAGGGTCTTGAAGGGGATTACGAACTCTGCCACCCAACGATCTTCCTCCATGCGAACCTTGACGTCCCAGACGCCATCCCAATCTGTATTGGCCTGGCTGTCATTGGCGACTTGAACGTCTCGCCGGGCGCCCGCCGGGTTGGTCCCGAAGAAGAAGCCGGAGCGGTCGTCGTTGAGCGAGTCGATCAACATCCCGACTTCGTCGCCCTGGTTGGTCGTGTAATCCCGTTTCAGCCCGTTCACGATCATGTTGGCAACGTCCTTCTCCCAGCAGATCGCTCCGACGTAGAGGTTTTCGGAGTCGTAGAGGAACCGTACTTCGGTTTGTTGGGATGCGGGGTAGCCCGGATTGGGACTTCGCCCGCTCTGGGTAAAATCCCTCGCGGGTTCAGCTCGCTGCCATGCTTCCTCATCCAACCGGCCATCGATTGTGATCTCTTGCTCGACTGGAATGGCCCGGACCACACGACTGAACCGCGCGGTTTCGTAGTTGACCGGTGGACCATTCGTCGAAGCGGACTGGGCGAAACCGGTCAGGGCCATCAGCAGGCCTGTGGTGATCAACTGTCCCCAAAATCGCATAGGTGTCGACAATCATATATTACAAAGCGAGGGCACTGGAATTCCTGATCCTTGCCTGAAACTGGCTTTGTGCCCGGCGTGCCGCAACCTGTGGGCCTTCCGAGCCAATTGCGCAGCCAGATGGAAGGTGCGAACATAAGGTACTTCGATGTGTCCGGTGACGGTAGGACCCTGTTTCTCTCGATGCGGAGACGCAGTGATGCCGATTACCATCACGGTGAGTTGGCCAAGTTCGTTGGACGAGTGGCCCCATCTCGACGAGTGGCCCCATCTCCCGGTCCCTCCGCGGACCTCCACGTTCGAGGTCAATCCACATGCATATCGCCTTCGGGTAGATGTGAAAAGATCGGTCAGCGTGCCCGGCCCTACGCAGGCACCAGTCCGTATCTGGACTCCTCTGTCAAGTAGGCGCAACTCTCCTGTTCGATCTTCGACGATGACATTCAGCATGGCTGAATGGACTTCGAGGTGAATGGCAGGTCGACTGCATTCGTTCTCGAAACATTCTTTGCCAGATCCACTGCGATCGTCCTATTCTTCATTTGGACTCCTTCTTACACATCGTGTTTAGGCGGCACTCGTGCGAGCCTCTTTATGACTTTGGCACTTTAGATGCCGACGAAGTCAAAGGAGGAGTCCATCCCATCAGTTACACGGGCATGTGACTGTGTGATTGCTGTTAACCCGTTACTGTAGTTGTATGTACGGGTGATCCAACCCGGTTCAACACCCGCACACTATGAAGTCGTTTCCGCCCTCGGAAAGGGCGGTATGGGCGAGGTGTGGCGCGCAAGGGATAGCAAGCTCGGGCGTGAGGTCGCCATCAAGACGCTTCCCGAAGAGATCAGCTGTTATCCGGGAACTGGCTAAGCCTTTGGGGGTCCGGCGTCTTTCCAAGCGCAAGAACGGCTACGACCCCAGGGCTTCAAGAAGGTAACGGATCTCGTCGCCCACGGCCTCTCGGTCCTCCACCGTGCCCTCGACCTCCTCGCGGAGCAGACGCCCAAACCGCTTGCGCAAACGATGAACGGCTACCTTCACGGCGCTTTCGGTCATCTCCAGTTCCTTGGCCAGAACCCGGTACGCGACTCCCTGATCGGATCCGGCGAGAAAGCCTTTCAGACAGTCGAATCGTTTGGTGTTCCCGTCGCGAATTGCCTCATCGTGCAACCGATCCAGGACCTGATCCACAAGGGTCCGGGCCCAGCGCTGGACGAAGACTGTTTCGGGAGTGGACTTGTCGGCGGGCTCGATCTTGGCCCAGCGTTCAGCATCGGTGAAGTCCAGCGAAACGAACCACTGTCCTCCACCGCGTTTCTCGGTTTGGACCGATCCCATTCGTTGGCCATGTAGTTCTTGAACGATGACAGCAGGAAGGTCCGGAACTTTCCGCGTTCGCGATCGGCCTGATCGAGATAGTGCTTTTCCAGCAGCTTGGCGAAGAAGCCTTGCGTGAGATCTTCGGCATGCTCGGTGCTGTATCCGCGGTGCCGTGCATACGAATAAACAGGCGGCCAGTAGATCCGGCACAAGGACTCGAGTGCATCTCCCGAATTTACGCCGGAACCGCCGACAGCGAGCACGAGGCTCCATCGGGTCGTAGGGAAAGACCCACCACGTTCTGGAAGGGTTCCATCTGGTGATTCGCCGGGCAACATGCCCTCCTCTTCTTGACACTATTGAGTCTAGAGGAGCCCGCCTCTAACACAATATTTATCTCTGGCCGTAACTTCCGCGCTCATTTGCTTTATACACCGATAGACGCACACCGGTAACCGGTGAAATCGGAGGTACCCAAGAGATGCGGCGCACGCTGATACTACTGTCCTTGGCTCTTTTGTTGCTCTCAAACAACGGCTGCTCCTCTCACTAGATGCAAACCCTGCTCCAAGACGTTCGGTACGCCGTCCGCAACCTTAGGCGCAGCCCGACCTTCACCTTAGTAGTAGTTCTGTCGCTCGCTCTGGGAATCGGCGCCAACACCACACTGTTCAGCGCGATCAACACGCAGCTGTTGAGGACAATTCCCGTCACAGATCCCGATGGACTCGTACGGCTGAGGTGGTTCGGCGATAACGATATGACCCATAACAGGAACTCCTACGGCTACGTGGCCAATGCCCCGGGCGGCGAGCGTGCTTCTGAGACGTTCTCCTACCCTATCTTCGAGCAGCTCAGGGAGAGTAACCAGACCCTGACCGACATGTTCGCTTCATCACCCTTTGGGTCGGTGAATGTGGTGGTCGACGGGGAGGCTGATATTGCCTCGGCCTTCATCGCCTCCGGTAGCTATTTCAACGTCATCGGGGTAGGGGCAGCGGTGGGTCGAACGATAACGATGGAGGATGATCAAGCGACGGCTGCGCCCGTCGCGATGATCAGTTACGGCTACTGGAGTCGTCGCTTTGGGGAAGATCCTGGCGTGGTTGGAAGAACCGTGTCCATCAACGACGTGCCAGTCACCATCGTCGGCGTCACACCCCCAGAGTACACTGGAATCCGAGCCCCTGCCGGCAACGCCTTTGACGTTCATTTCCCGCTGGCCCTGGACCTCCGTCTAAGCGGACCGGAGCGGTTGAATGAACCGACCTGGTGGTGGCTGCAGCTCATGGGCCGGTTGAAGTCGGGAGTCGGTCCCGAACAGGTCCGGGATAATTTTGAAGGCGTATTCGAGCGGGCGGCACAAGCGGGCATGGATTCGTCCCTGCAAGACCTTTCCACCGAGGAAAGGGAGATGTCGCGGAATCAGGGCCGGACGGCGGTACCGAGTCTCTGGATCAGCTCGGGCAGGCACGGCATCTATGATGTCGGTTCCGAAAGGACACGCCCCATAGCCATCCTCAGCGCAGTTGTCGTGCTCGTCCTCCTGATCGTCTGCGCCAACGTCGCCAACCTCCTGCTCTCGCGGGCGACGGCTCGCGGGAAGGAGATATCGATTCGAGTATCAATGGGCGCGACTCGCGCACGCTTAGTGCGGCAGTTGCTTACCGAGGGCGTCGTCCTCGCGCTGATCGGTGGTTCGCTCGGCGTCCTTGTCGCTTATTGGGGTCGACAACTGCTACCTCGGGGGCAGACTGCGGATTTGGACTGGACCGTGTTTCTTTTTGTGGCGGCATTGAGCATGCTAACCGGTTTGGCTTTCAGCCTCGTACCGGCGTCGCGAGCCACTCGTCTGGACCTGGCGTCCACCCTGAAGGAGACCAGCCGCAGCGTTGCCCGTTCGAAGACACGACTCAGCAAGGCGCTAATGGTCGCGCAGGTGGCCGTTTCCCTCGTCCTGCTAATCGGTGCAGGCCTGTTTCTCGCGACGTTTCGAAACCTGCGCAACGTCGATGTGGGGTTCGACCCGGACAACATCCTGCTGTTTCGCGTCAACCCGGGGTTGATCGGGTACGAGGACGATATGATCGCTTCCCTCTACGATCGGATGAAGGAACGCCTCGGGGTCGTCCCGGGAGTGCGATCGGTGAGCCTATCCGAAAGGGCATTCCTGTCGGGCGGCATAAGGATCAACCGCATTCACTTCCAGGGACAGGAAGTGGTCGAAGGGCCGTCGGGCGTCGCCCACATGATGATCGTATCGCCAGAGTTCTTTGAGACCATGCAGATTCCGGTTCTCGCCGGCCGCACCTTCGATACCTCAGACGATGCGGATGCTCCACGCGTCGCGATGATCAACCACACCGCGGCACGACAGTTCCTCGCTGGAGAGAATCCCCTGGGTAGCAGGTTCGGATATGAACCGGATGAGGCGTCCGAGATCGAGGTCGTCGGTGTGGTTCGCGACGTGAAGTATGCCAACGTGCGGGACGCGGAGCCTCCTACCCTATACCTCCCCTATCCACAGTTCCCCTTCGGTTCCATGATATTCGAACTGCGTACGGCGATGGATCCTCAGGGAATGATTGCCGAGATCCAGGAGGCAGTCCGGGAGATCGATCCGAACTTGCCTGTCATGAACGTCTCGACGCAAGTCGAAGAAATCGAACAGCGGTACTCGCAGGAGCGTTACTTTGCCCAATCCTACTCCTTGTTCGGGGGACTGGCGGTCCTTCTCACCTCGATCGGTCTATTCGGATTGGCTTCGTACAACGTCGTGCGTCGAACTAACGAGATTGGTATTCGTATGGCGCTCGGTGCCCGGCAACGCGACGTAACCCGAATGGTGCTCGGCGAGTCGTTGAAGCTGGTGCTCCTGGGCGTTGTGATCGGTCTAATAGCCGCGCTGGCCGCCGGCCGATTGGTCGCGAGCCTGCTATTTGGGCTGGCTCCTGCCGACGGGCTCACGATCACGCTGGCCATGCTTGTCATGATCGCTGTCTCGTCGTTCGCGAGCTATCTGCCGGCCCGGCGCGCATCGCGGGTCGATCCGATTAAGGCCCTGCGGTACGAGTAGACAATCCTGCCGTGGCCCCAACCAATGAGCTCCGACTGATCCTTGGCCTGACAACCTCAAGAGGTGCCTCAATCTGCTGATAGATGACTTCGACGCTGGCCCAATCCACTCTTCCAACTACGCGTTACACGACCATGTGACTGTTTGATTGCTATCAACTCCCGCCTTTCATACTATTTACCCAACTTTTCACGGCTCGTTGCGACGCATACGCGAAGATGCAATTTGTTCGGCACGAAGGCCTGGTTCCAGTCGATCTGTATCCTTGGCCTCGGTTTCTTTATAGAAGAGTAGACACATCTAGGAGACTTGACCCGATGGCCGAAGGCCGAACCTGCCCTGAATGTGGAGCGACACTGTCGGACACCGAGACCGAAGGTCTGTGTCCGCGGTGTTTGATGAAACTGGGCTTGGGCGTGCCCACCGAGAAGGAAGTTCTGGCCTCCACCGAGGACACAATCGATGCCCCCCGTCGCTCTCGGTCCCTGCCTGACAACATCGGTCCCTACAAGGTCCTCGAACTGTTGGGTAAAGGCGGCATGGGCGAGGTTTACCTGGCGGAACAGGAACGGCCCATGCGTCGTCGAGTGGCCTTGAAGGTTATCAAGCTCGGGATGGACACCGAGCAGGTCATTGCGCGTTTCGAGTCCGAACGCCAGGCCCTCGCCCTGATGAGCCATCCCAACATCGCCAAAGTACTCGATGCAGGAGAAGGCAACGGCCGCCCGTACTTCGTCATGGAATATGTGGCCGGAGTTCCGATCACCGATTACTGTGACCGGCACCGGCTGAACACCGCCGAAAGGCTGAACCTGTTCATGACGGTCTGCAATGCCGTCCAGCATGCTCATCAAAAGGGCATCATCCATCGGGACATCAAGCCCTCAAACGTTCTGGTTGAACTGCAGGATGGGAGCCCGTCACCGAAAGTCATCGACTTCGGTGTGGCCAAGGCGACCGAACAGCGACTGACCGAGAAGACACTATTCACGCAGCACGGCTTTCTGATCGGCACACTGGAGTATATGAGTCCGGAACAGGCCGAGATGACGACCCTGGACGTGGACACGACCACTGACATCTATTCGCTTGGTGTCCTTCTCTACGAAATTCTGACAGGCGCGTTGCCGTTCGATTCGAAATCACTTCGTGAGGCCGGATACGACGAGATCCGACGAATCATCCGTGAAGACAAACCTCCAACACCTACAACGCGACTGAATAGCCTGGGAGACACCGCGATCGAGGTCGCAAAACTCAGGCGGACCGAGCTGAAATCCCTGAGGAAAGAGATCCGCGGGGAATTGGAATGGATCACGCTTAAGGCGCTGGAGAAGGACAGGACCCGGCGCTATGCCACCGCGTCGGAATTTGCTGGGGACATCGGCCGGCACATCCGTGATGATCCGGTTCTTGCGGGTCCTCCCAGCCGAGCCTACGAACTGCGCAAGCTTGTAAGACGCCATAAAGTGGGTTTCGCCTTTGCCTGTAGCATTGCAAGCTTGATCACCGTATTCGCGGTCACAGCAACGATTCAGGCTCAGCGCATCTCTAACGAGCGTGACCGAGCGCAGATTGAAGCACAGAGGGTGAACCTTGAGGCTGAGGGAATTTATCGATTGATTCAAACTGACGGAGAAGAGGGCCTTGACCTGTTGAGGGAGGCGATGGATCTTCACCGCAGCGTACTTGGAAGCGACAGCCCGGGGTTGGCACCTCACTTGTACAAGCTTGCGGCTGTGATGGACCTAGGTGCGGCCGAAGCAAACCGACCGGAGATCACAGGACTCTTCCGCGAGGCCTTGTCGATCCTCAGACAGACACTTCCCCAAGAAGATCCCCGGATTCTGGAGAGCATTTATTTCCTGGCGGACAATTTGTTTGTCCCAAGGCCACCACCGCCACCGGCTGGCGGACTGGTCGAGCGCAAGAGCTACGCTTCCGGCAACCAAGGGCGGGAGTATGCTCCTGACCTGATTCTTGAGGAGAAGGAAGGGTTGTACAGGGAGGCACTTGAATTGACGACGCGCCTGTTTCCGGGCGACGAGTCGAGAAGCGCTTCAGTGCTCGGGGATTTGGCGACAGTTCTCGAACGCCGTGGCGATGAGGCGGCGAGCAATGGTGACTACAGGAGCGCCGAGCTGTTCTACAGGGAAGCTGTCGAGCTCACGCGGAGGGCAGACAGTCCACTGTGGAGGATAGTCGATGCGGAAGGAAACTTGGTTGATGCGCTCACGATGACTGGAAGCTACACGGAAGCGGAAGATCTGTTGTTGTCTGGCTACGCACGTTTAGAACAGTCTGACGAGCGGCAGGCTCCACGACGCAGGACGAGCACTGTCGAACGCTTGATCGCTCTTTACGAGGTCTGGGGCCGGCTGGACATTGCAGCCGAGTATGCGACCAGATTGGCAACGTTGTCTCCACCCTAGTCGATTCTGCAAGGTCACTCGGACGTATAGTCGCCTTAAACGGAAGCAGCGAAAACGCTGGAGGCTTGTCGGGCGATACCTCTGAAGGTATGATTAGAAGTACGTTTGGAGGTTCTATGGCGAAGATCCCTAAGATTGTCCCCGTGACCGACCTGCGCCAAGATGCAGCATCCATTCTGGACAAGATCAAGAAAACCGACGAGCCCTGGGTCATCACTCAGAGGGGCCGGGCCACCGCCGTCCTGCTCAGTGTGGAAGCCTACGAGCGGTCGCAGAAGGAACATGAACTACTCCGGCTCATAGCGGCAGGTGAAAACGAGATCGCCTTGGGTAAAGGACACTCACTCGACAGTGTTCTTCGAGACGCGGACAGGCTCCTTTCGAACGGTTGATCGTGAGGGTTCGCTTCACGCCGTCCGCGCGAAAGCAGTTTCTTGAAGGCCTTGAACACATCCGGAAGGACAATCCTGCAGCGGCTCGGCGTCTTCGTGACCGTACCGAACGAAGATTGAGGCGACTGCAAGAGTTCCCGGACTCCGGTCGCGCAATTCCGGAGTTCCCGGAGCTACCGCATCGGGAGGTTATCGTCAGTCCTTACCGTTTCTTCTATCGCGTAAACAAGAAAACGATCTGGATCGTTGCGGTCTGGCATGGCGCGCAAGAAGTCGATGAACCCGAAGGTTCCTGATGATGAACTGCGTAGCCGATATCTGAGAGTCATCACTCTGAAGGACAAGTCAACGATCCACAACGCGTTCCGGGACCGGCGGTTCAAACCATGAAGCTATTCCCCACTGTCTCGCGACGATTGATTCCTTTTTGATTTAAGGCAAGTAGGGAATTATCAATCTGAGGGCCCCATACAGATCGGGACGCAAGGTGTCGGTGAATGGTGGCTGCTTGCGGAGTCCTGCCATTGCGAGCCGAATTTGCGCAAACGGACGGGGTGGCGTTATAACGTCTTAGCAATGGCACATCGGACGGACGCGTATAGATAATCCGCCGACCAAGGACATACATCATGAACGAACTACAGATAACGGCCCGTTTGAAGATTCATCACGGACGACTCGACGATTTTAAGACTGTCGCACAGACGTGCATGGACAGTGTTCGCGAAAAAGACTCCGGTACGTTGCAGTACGACTGGTTCTTCAATGAAGATCACACCGAGTGTGTTGTGCGCGAGCGCTACAAAGACTCCGATGCTTTGCTGCAGCATATTGCCAATCTTGGCGACACGATGGGTGCCCTGATCGGCACAGCAGATTTGTCGTTGGAAGTCTTCGGCAATCCTTCGGAAGTATTGACGAAGGCTACCAAAGGTATGGACATTACCGTCTACAGTCACTTTCAGAACATATAGACACGCCGCCACGATCTGACGAACAATTAGGGAGCAACAATTAGGGAGCAGAGCCCTCAATACCCTAATTTCGGTTTATCGAGCGGAACTTTCGATCTGTATGATCTAGCAGCGTACGTCACGGGCCTGGTCCCGTGGTATCTGGCCGATCGGTGGCGTTGGCGTAGTCTGGAGCAACCTCACCGGATTAGAATCAGGGAGCAGAGGACACCCCGCATCGCACCGCCAATCCTCTAGTTGACACAGGAGACTGCGAGTGACAGACGACATCTTAGACTTGTTCGTGAGACGCGCGGCGAACAGGAACTCTCCCGTCTTCTCGACGCACGTTCCCAGTTGGCCTCTCGGAGGGGGAATAAAATGATGCAGTTAGATAACGACAAGATCGATCGCACGGTGTTGGCCCTTCTGTATCTCGGGATTCACAATGGCGCTCGTGCATGGAAGGGCTTCGATTGGGACGCCATGAACCGGCTACATGAGAAAGGTTTCATGACGGACCCTCGTGGAAAAGCTAAATCGGTGGTGTTTACAGAAGAAGGTCTCCGTGAGGCCCGGAAACTGCTTGAAGAGCTGTTTTCGTCAGATGAGCAAGCCGCTCCATCATCGATTCAGAATCACGCGGCCGCCGCAGGTAAGCCAACAACCGTTGGACAGACAGACCGAGTGCGCGTCATGAACACGAAAGAGCTGGCTTTCCAGTTCAGGATAACTCTTAGAGGAATCGAGCCCGCGGTGTGGCGCCGAATCGCGGTCCCAGCGAAGTACAGTTTCTGGGATCTGCACGTAGCGATCCAAGACGCCATGGGATGGCTGGACTACCACTTGCACGCCTTCCGAATTCAAGACCCCAAAACTGGCGCTGTGGCTCAGATTGGGATCCCGGACGACTCTTTCGAAGACGTCGATCCGTTTCTGGCCGGTTGGAAGGTCCCGATTGTGGAGTACTTCAGGGAACCTGGAACCTCGGCCGAATACGAGTATGACTTTGGCGATGGGTGGGAACACGAGATCGTGCTTGAACAGGTCACGGACCGAATCCCGCGGAAGAGATATCCCAAGTGCCTTGATGGCGCCCGGGCGTGTCCCCCGGAAGACTGTGGTGGCGTGCCCGGCTACCAGGAGCTGTTGGAAGTTCTTGGCGATCGGACGCACGAAGAGTACGCGAGCATGGTGCAGTGGCTTGGCAGAAAGTATGATCCGGCCGCATTCTCGGCAGAGAAGGTTCGCTTTGAGAATCCCAAGAAGCGCTGGCGAATCGCTTTCGAACGTGATTCGGTGTAGGTGAGAAAGCTGGCCCTCATAGCAACCGATTGGAGTTGACAGCGACTGCAGTCATTTGGATGGGAACTGTATGCGTAGGAACTGGCATGAGTAAGCGAAAGCGAAAGCTGAGCCGGGCAGAGAAGGCGGCGAAGGCGAAGCGGCGTCAAGAATACGAGACCATCTTCATCAACGGCAAGATGAAGCGCGTTCGGCGGCCGCCAACAATCGAGGACATGGATGTCGACGACTTTGTTCGCCAGAACGCCGATTGCCGGGCGATCAAGTCCCCGGCTCGACTGATTTCAATAGCGGCTGCACCAGGAGAGAGAGGTCCCGCCCTTGAAGACCAGGCGGGTGCCAAGCTCCGGATCGGCAAAAGAGTTGCTTCAACACCCAGCACACCCAGAAATCCTTTTCAATCACGGCGGGGCTGATCCCGCGTGGGTGTGCCGATTCCTCGAAAAGATCCCGGCGGTGGGCTGCCGAAAGTCGGGACACCTTATCCATCGACGTCCTCGTAGCAGATGTCGCGAATAGCGGCATAAACCCATCCAGTCGCGGTCTGGGTGTCGGAGAGAACCTGCTTCCTGATGCTGGGATCCAGCCATCTCCGAATCTTCGTGAGGACTTCTGGAGTGATGTTTTCTTGTCCCAGGGACTTCAGCGCGTGGACAATGAGGGAACTCTCCCGCAGCTTGAAGCCGGCTTCCTTGAGTGCGGTGTGCTCGAACACCGGCGTAGTCCGGCCGACCATTTAACGCCGGGCCGGGCCGTCAGACAGATACACGGTCTTCGCCGGGACTTGTGTCGAAAGTCCCAGGATGTTCTGCGCGGCTATGCCACTGGGTGGTTTCCGCCAGCCGAACTTGCGCGCGAGTGCCCGGGCCACTGGTCTAGTTCCGGGCCGAGCTGGCGGCGGAGTAGCTCGCTCGAACGAGGGTAGTCGTAAATGCCACGGATGATCCTGCGGATCACGCCTTTCTGAACGAGACGGTACAGGGAGAGATCAATAGACGAACGGCTTCCCAAAAGCGCGAAGTCATGCTGGGAGACAGCCCACCCTGCACCACTGTGTCGTATTTTGTTATATGCTTTTGTCTCTGTACTTCGTTTCACTATTACAGCTCTATATCTATAGGAAAAAAAGTGACTTTTTCTTATACCGTCAAGCCGAATGTCATAGGGGTGGTGACCGCGGCCACGGTCGTTTGAGTTGAAGAGGAGTGGCCGCCATAGATTGGCCACCATCCGTTAAACGAATAGAAAGGAGACCGGCATGGGCGATGGGAGCGAGTGGTCAGCTCATTGGAGAGCTGATCGCGAACGACCCGGAGACTGCACTCTCGATCGCTGTTCCTCGAATCTATTGGGAACAACTGCCGCCATCTGTCCTCGGGCACCTTGAGGAGCGCGTCTCGGGTATGGGCGAGATGATCGTGACCGTTGGCTGCTCACCGGAAGAAGGGATCGCCGACCGGACGACGGAAGTCATAGTGGACGGTCGCCGGTATTGCGCCAGCCTGGTCGGTCGCCGCCGCACGCCTGGCACGATGACCGGACTCTCGGTACACGGAATCGCGATTGGAGATCGACTCGCCCTGCACCCGAGCCCGGTACGGCTCCTCGATCCGACAGGAGCGAGGATGGAACCTGTAGCGTTCGAGCTTCTGGGAGAACGGCACGTCGTTCGATCGCTCGAGGATCTGGCCACGCTCGAACAGAGACTGCTCCTGCAGGAAGCGACCGCCCTCGGTGCGGTGGTCTACACCAGCCTGGAGGCGGAGTCCGAGGGTGACACCTCGGAGACGCTACTCCCCCCGCGGCTTTCCGGAGCCACCGGGGCACTCTCCGTCCTCGTCATCCGAACGCGGTTCGACGGGGCAAGTGGAACCTCCATCAACGAAACAATCGCAGCGAACGTGATGGCCGAAGTCGACCAGTACTACGCCGACTGGTCCAGAGGCCGCCTCGGCATCACTTCAGTGATCACCCAGGTCTATGGCCTGCCGGAGACTGGCCCCTCCTACGCTCTCGACGGCAATGGCGTCGGCCGGGATCGTCTGCATCTCCACGCGCGACAGGCCGCTTCGGCCCACCACAACCTCGCCAGTTACGATCGCATCATCGTGTACTTTTCGTCCCTTCGAATCGTCTACGATCCAGAGGCCGAGACTTTCGTGTACCCGCCGGACTTCGACCGCCAGGGGTATGGGACGCTTCGCGGGCGAAATGTCTGGCTCAACGGATCAATGACCCCCGGGCTTGTTGCGCACGAATTGGGTCACACGTTCGGGCTGGAGCATGCACAAGCCTGGAATGCAGGGAACTCTGTTGTCGGACCCGGATGGGGCGTCGACTACGGGGACCTGTTCGACATCATGGGCGGCCGACCGCTGGACGACCGCGACCACCCCAATCCGTTCTACTCATATGCCCTCCAATGGCTCGATCGGCCGGAGGTCCAAACGGTCTCGACGTCGGGACGGTTCCGGGTATACCGGCTCGATCACGCCCAGTCGTCCGGAGTGCAGGCGCTGGTCCTGGCACGTGATTCGGTCCGGACCTACTGGATCGGACTGCGGCAGCGTTTCACGGATCGGCCGGACCTCATGCTGGGTGCCTACATCATCTGGGGCGGACCCACCACCCGGGACACCTACAGCCAACTCCTGGACATGTCGCCCACGAACTCTGTTGCCGCGGGCGCCGGCCTCCCTCTGGGCTCGACCTTCGAGGACGTCGAGTTCGGAATCAGCATGACGGTCGTCGACTACGGCGGCACGGCGCCGAACGAGTACATCGACGTCGATATCAACCTCGACGGCTATGCCCCTGAAATCACGTCTCCGCCCGCGGACACGACGGCCTACATCGGTGACCCTCTGGTCCTTTCCGTAATGGTCCAGGGCAGCCGACCGCTCGTCTACAACTGGTTCAAGGACGGCGAACCTCTGCCCGGCCAAATCACGAACACGCTCGACCTGGGCCCGCTCGGGATGGAGGACTCGGGCAGCTATGTGGTTTCGGTCAGCAACGCGGCTGGCGATGCAGAGAGTGGGCCGGCGGAGCTCACAGTTGTCCATCGACCGCCGTCCCTGACGTGGCGAAGCCGTTACCAGAACACCTTGAGGAAGGGGGCCGGGCTCACGCTCGGGGTCGGCATCAACAGCAGTGCTTCGATACAAATCTCCTGGTTCCACGACGACGTGGAGATCCCGGACGCCGATCAGAAGGAGCTTACGGTCGAAACCGATGGGCTGTTCACGTGCGTGGTGGACAACGGCTATGGGAGCGTCCAGGCACCGTTCCGGGTGTCGGTCGTTGGGAACTGCTCGGTCGTGGGGTGGGGATCGAACGTTTTCGGCGAAGGAGAGGCGCGGACGGACCTTGAAGGACTGACCGCGATCGACGCCGTTAACAGCTACTCGGTCGCGCTCAGATCGGATGGCCGTGTCACGGCCTGGGGGAACGGCAGGCCCGAATCAGGGCTCGGGGCACTTAATGACATCATCGCGATCAGCGCTGGCTCACCGGTCAACCTGGCACTTCGGAACGACGGGAAAGTGCTGAAGTGGAATCTTTTCGCCGCGCCTGTCGAGATCCCGGAAATTCAGTGGGCGACTGTGGTTGCCGTGGGGACCAACGGGACCGCCCTGGCACTCGACCGTGACGGGGCCATTGACATCATCTCAATCGTTGATTGGACCATGGCCCCGCCCGCAACTCCCGGCTTCGTAATCGATGTAGCCATCGGACACAGTCACGCCGTGGCGCTCCTGAACGACCTGACGGTCGTCACGTGGGGCTCCGGGGTCGCGTCGCAAGCAGACGTTTCAGGCCTCAAGGACGTCGTCTCGATCGCCGCCGGAGGCTTCCATGCCGTCGCGCTTCATAAGGACGGCACCCTCTCCGCCTGGGGCGAGAACACGGATGGACAAAGCTTCATCTCAACAGAACACGGCCGCCCGGCTGACGCCAGGATGCTCCAGATCGGCGCCGGGTTTCGCCATACCCTCACCGTGCGCAACCGCTATTACCGCCCACCCTGGGTCGATGACACGCTGCCCCTCGAGCTGGCAATCGGGGTCGAGGCGTGGGGACAGAACGCCCACGGGCAGGCAACCGTCCCAAGCAGGCTACCTCTGCCCTTTGCTGTCGCTGGCGGGTTGGATCACTCACTAGCGTTGGTCGAGCGGGCGAAGCCCCCTGTGATCGACAGCGGTCCGGAAAGTCTGGTGGTAGCGGAGGGGGAGTCGGCGACGTTCCAGGTGTTCGTTTCGAGCGACCTTGATCCAACGTATCAGTGGTTCCGGGACTCAGACGAACTCGTTGGCGCGACCTTGAATTACTATCAGATCGTGAACGTGAACCGCGCCGAGGGCGGCACCTATCGGATCGTGGTGACGACGCCGGCCGGGTCCGACTCCGCGTCAGCTACGCTGACCGTTCAGCCCGCGTAAGTCGAGATTAAGAATGAGGGAACAGAGCCCTCAATACATCCCCGAATCCTCACGAAGATTGAGAAGCTTGCAAATTGACCAGTTTGCCGGCTGTTGGGTTGACGCCCGTTGGTGGGCTTGACGGCTTGCCTGGTGGGTGGCCAGGGACGGCCACCCGTACACGCTGTCCTGGTCGTTCATCCAAGTTCTTGCCGTCGTGCAGGGCCGTTCGTGGCCGTCAATCGGGCTGTCTCATCGAGAATCCGTTGGATAGCAGACTCAAAATCGGCAGCGGCCTCAGGCGACCAGCGAATCTGCATCAGGGTTGGAAAAGCTTTTCAATGCGGGCGCCCATTTCTCGGTGGGTGTGTGTTCGCCAACGTCCAACGAAGCTGATCCTTCTCTTAACGGCTTCCACAAAAGCCGTCTCATGCTGCAGGAAAGAGTGGATGGCTTCGCGGACTACCTCTTCAGCATTCCTTCCCGTGCGCTGTGCAATCTGTACGAGCTGCGCCTGTTCTTCGGTTGTCAGCTGAACTTCCATATCATCCCCATTCTCAGCGTAGGCGGTTTCGGACTCAAGGTCAAAGACGTCTTGGTTCCTCTGGGTGCGCTTTCCTTTAAGGATGTGGGACGGCCGGTATCCGGGGACCGACCACCCCTTTGGTTTTCGTGCGTGGGCGGCGGGGGACGCGGCAGGCTCGCTTCCAGGCTTCGAGGGTGATGCGGTCGTTGCGGAAGGTGTTGTGGGCAACGGACGGAATTAGGGACTAGCCCGGATGGATCACCAATCGGAGAATCGATCGGTGTTCGGATACGAGAAGCGATTTGCGGCGAGACTTGGAGCTGAGAGTGAGCGAGCCGTGGACATTGGCGGATTTTGAGCCTGTGACACGGCGACATTTGGCGGGAGATCGGCATGAATGGGCGAGTGCAGGCAGGCCTCGCCGGGAGGCAGATGAGAGGCGCTGTTTTTCGGATCTGAAGGTTCGGTGTCGTCAGCAACGAAGCGGAATTGATTGCAGGTTTCTCACTATGAGAGCAAAGACGTCGGCATAGGGATAGGCCTCCGACATCGAGATCCAGACGTTGCGGACCGTGAGGCGGATACGCGCACCGATCTTAAGAAGCTTCAGACGGATGGTTCCGCATTGGGCATGGGCCATCGCGGTATCTTTGAGACCGAGACGACGCAACGCCTGCATAAGCATGTAGGCGGCTGAGGACAGATACAGTCGGAGCTGATTGGCGCGCATGGTTCCCGCACTGGTGCGGTCGGCAAATAGATCCAGTTGCTGTTCTTTGATCCGGTTCTCCATGTCGCCGCGTGCGCAATAGAAATCTTCGTAGAGCGCTTGGGCTCCGAGTCGTTCCGGTGGCAGTGAGGTCACCACGAATCGGGGATTGGCGCCCTTGGCCAGGAACTCGGCTTTGCCAACAACGCGACGAGTGCGGCTCCAGCTCTTTCGAGTCCGGTACAGGAAATCCTTAAACACTCGTGCCGATTTCCCAGTGGTCTGAAACTCCGCTTCAGCCTGAATCATCTGGTCAGCGATCTCTCGCTTGAGGCGGTCGTTCTTGGCCAACCCCATCACATAATCGACCTGGTGGGTTTCACACCAGTCCAGTAATGCATCCCGGCAGAATCCGGAATCGGCCCGAATGATGATCGACACGTCCGGCCAGCTCTGACGGATCTGGCCGACGATACGTTCCAATTCATCGACTGATCCTGCCGCCCCATCGATATTGGACGGGCGCAGCCGAGCGCACAACAGATGCTCTCCACAGAAGATGTACAAGGGCAGATAGCAGTAGTTGCGGTAGTAGCCGTGAAAGAACCGGCCTTCCTGTTGACCATGGATCGGATCATCGGTCGCGTCCAGATCCAGAACGATCTCTTCGGGCGCCGTGTTGTCATGGGCTGCCACAAACGCATCGACCATCCAACGATCGATCTTGTCCCCATCCATAGCGATCTTCTTGTACCGCTCCTGGTCGCCGACTTCGGCGCCGGTCAACTCCAATCGGTTTAGCGTGCTCTTGCCCGCCAACGCCTTTCCCCAGTCGCCGGCCTGTCGTCGATTCGTTCCCAGCGGATCCGCTTTGTCCACCGCCAACGCAAGCATCGGGTCGGTCCGTAACTGATCGTGATCGTTCAGGTCTTCATATCCCAGGCACAGCCCGTAGACCCGCTGTCCCAACAGCTCCTTCACGGTGTGTTCGATCAACCGTTGGTCGCGATGATCGCTAAAACACCCCGCCAATCCATCGATCAAACCGGTCCGCTTTTCGACTTCACGCAGCAGCAGAACTCCAGCGTCAGACGTGATCTTGCCGCCGTCGAAACGCGCCTTCATTTTTCGTTGAAGAAGTCCGTGAAATTCGAACGTGGTTTGTTTACACTCTGTACTCATAAGGGCCGCCTCCGTTTGGTTTCTGAACCGTTCTCGACAAACGATTTATGCCAAACAGGGCGGCCTTTTCTGGTCCTTTCGGTGATTTATGCGGGCTAGCTGACGCGATTCTCGGAATCCATCCCAAGAGCATGTGACGATTTCTGGATAGGTTGGATTTGGAGGGTTGGCTGGTCAGGACGGGGGACAGGTGCGACGGAAGCTCGGTGAAAGAGAGGTTTCGCTTGACCGCGGGTGGCCAGGGACGGCCACCCCGACACGCTGTCCCTGTGGTTTTCGGGTGACGGAGGGGAAGAGCGGAAGGGTGCCGGTTCGGCAGAAGGCGCTTATTCGGATAGGATGCGGCGGAACTCGGATTCCACGAGTGGCAGCTTGTTCCGTACTACATCCCAGACAATTTCTGTGTCGACACCAAAGTAATCGTGGATCAGGATGTCTCGGAGTCCTGCCATCTTGGTCCACTCAATCTGTGGATTCTTGTCTCGGACATCCTGAGGCACGTTCTTGGTTGCTTCACCGATTATCTCCAGGTTTCGTATGACGGCATCGAACGTCTTGCGGTCTGCTGAAACTCACTCGGAGAGGTTCCAGAAGTGTATTCGCGGATCATCTGGGCCGCCTCGAGGATGTCCTCGACCTTATAATCCCGGGACATCTACGGCTTCGCTGAGGATTCGGGAACGGAGGCGCGGCTTGATCCCGTCGCGAAGGACAAGGTCCACAGGTTTATCAAAGAGGCCTTCCAGGAAAGCTTTCGAATCCATGTACGCGTCGAAGCTCTTCGTCTCAAACTCAACGAGGAAATCCAGATCCCGCGTCTCGGCATTCCCGCGGGCTGCGGAGCCGAACAAGGCGAGGCTCTTCACGCCGAACGCACTGATGGCATCTCGGTTTTCCTCGAGCATTTCTAGAACTCTGTCGCGTCCATTCTTCATAGACTGAAGTGTATTCCCGCGATTGTGAAAAGGCTAGAAAAGGAATTCTGGGCTTTTCAATTACTCAGCCTCTATCTCCGCTCTCGATGCCTGATCCACGATGGCAAGGAAATCAGTAAAAAACAGGAAGGCACGTGCCAGGCTTTCCGAAGAGATTGTGTCGGCCGTAGCACCGGACGTGTGATACCAGTGATCCACTTCAACATTCTGTACGCCATTGACTCCGGCCCTGGCCAGGGCGCCTGCCTCGCCGGGAAAGGAATTCGGCCCCGTCTCCCAGATATCAGCTGACTGACTGTAGTAACTTGAATTTGAAGCGCGATGCCAAGCGTCGACCAGGAACGGAGTCTTGCTGGTCATGGTCGAAATGCGCCACTGAGCATCCCAGTTGGTTGGGACCAACCGCGGGAACTGGTTACCGTAAGCATCCCTTTCGCGTCTGAAGGTACCCGCATAAGAACGCGTTATTCCCCCGGCGGCGATATGTTCCAGGTTTACCGTCAGCATATTGTTTGCGACAACCTCGGTGTAATTTTCTACAAAGAAATTACTCCCGACGGCGCCATGGTGATGTCCGGGCGATACGACAAAGTAGACATCGTGTCTGGGTCGGTTCGCGCCAAAATGCTCGGCCAGGCCAAGCAACATGGCCAAACCCGCGCCGTTGTCTTCGGCCCCGGCAAACCAGGTATCCGCGTGAGCCAGGAGGATAATGTTTTCCTCAGAGTTTTGAGTACCTTCAATCTTGCCGACCAGATTGCGCGCCTGGCGGACCTCCCGCTCAATGTCTATTTCAAGCGACATTCTGAGCTGGCCCATTTCACCGGCGGCAGAGGCTTTCACCATGACGGCCTCAAGAAAGGAACCGTCTTCCTGCCCCAACTCGAAGCAAGGAATATCAGGGCAGTTGCCCAGCCGAACCTGGAGATTGCCGGGATGATCCCACAGTCGGATTACCCCAACTGCTCGGGCCGCAGCCAGGCGCGCCATCGAACCTCTGGTATAAGTCTCGAAAAAAGGCGGCGCCGTTGTCGCTCTGATGACTGCAATGTTTCCGGCGACATCTCGTCCTGCCAGATCCGCCTCCAGCCCCCTTCCCAGGTAAATCAGCGGCGCTGTCACGGCATCCATCGACTCCCTGGCTCCAACACCCATGGCCGTTGCGGACTGCAGATCGACGGATTCCCCATCCAGCCCTGTGAGCTGAACCCTCCATCCTGTGGTCAGGGAATAGGGGTTTTGATTGAGGGTTTGCACATCGATATCTTCTACACCGGCTTGCTCCAGGTGCTCATGCATGTAGCTGAACACCTTTTCCTCTTCGGGAAATCCGGAAAATATCCCCCACATCTGGGGATTCCTCTCACGACTTTCCAGGGCAATATCAACCGCAGCCGCAACATGGCTGTGCAAGGCCTCTCCATCAGGAATCGGCTGACTGTCATGGGTACGCACTACAGGAATTGGAGCAAGGTCGACCCCACCAAAGTCAAGAACCTGCAGGGTTGCCGGACCCGGCAAAGGTAAGCCGTAAAACGGCT
This sequence comes from Terriglobia bacterium, assembly GCA_965247425.1. Taxonomy (GTDB): domain Bacteria; phylum Acidobacteriota; class Terriglobia; order 20CM-2-55-15; family 20CM-2-55-15; genus CAZOZZ01. The sequence continues at coordinate 3,845,283 of OZ252023.1, read as the reverse complement.
GGCTTTGAGAAAAAGCCAACAAAGGCACGGATAGCATTGTAAGAGTCGTAACCAACATGAATAAAACTCTGGCTTTGTTCATTGTCCCCTCATTTTCGTTACTAATGCGGTTTCGATAGACGCGTCTGATCTTAGGGGAAATCCCACTCGCAAATGTCACGAACCGTCAGCCCAAATCAATTCCGTCGGCCATAGTGAGGCACCGGGAGGCCGAGTTCGAGCGCGCCAAGGTCCGGCGCATTACCGGTGGCCTCGTCTGTCACCCCAGGCAAGGCCACGCCCGCATCGATGGCGATGCTGGCGGGAACAAGGCTGAAGTCGAAATCGTCGCCATCATACAGGGCCGACGGATTCTCGATGTCCCGCAGGGCCACATCGACAAACACACCCAGCGTCAGCAAGTCGCTATGGATTCCACTCTGATTTGATGTGACGGCCAGGGTTCCTCCTTCTTGAGGAAACTTGAAGAAACTTCCGGTGGAGCGAGGATTAGAATTTCTGCAAGGACTTGGCGATGCGCAAAGATACACCCACGCCATTGACTGGCGCGATATCGATACGGCACGCATGATGCTGGATCAAACCGGTGCTTTTGCTGAAGGCGAAAGTGCGAGACTCCGGAGCCAGGAGAGCTCGCGCCTGGCGTCAGTTGTCGATCACTCGTTCGATGGTCTGTCCCGTCCTGGCCTCGGTCGCCGCCAGAATTCTCTTGTACTCCTTCTTGTCGAGCTTCAGCAGGATGAAGTCCGAGACATCGCCTGCTTTGTAATTAACGGTCAGCCAATGCTTCTTGCCCTTTGAGAAAAGCGCCCAAGGGCTCAGTAATAGCGCAGTCTTGATCCTGGCGTGACTGGATCGTTCGTAGGTGATGTCCTGGATAGTGTCAAAAGGTATCGTGGCGAATACCTGTTCCTGCTTTCGGTGCTTCAGAAAGAATCGCACCACCCGTCAGGACAAGCGCTATCTCGATTTCCTTATCTTTCCCACCGTCCTGAATGACGTGCTTGGTCTTGGGAAAAAAGAGACTCTCAACAACTACCTCTGGTTGCGGTGGTGGACCAGCAGGTGGGGCCGAGACCTCGACGGGCGCCGGGACCTTCCGGTTCGCGATCGCCACCATCGAATAGATGACATCGTTCGGCACACCCGCCTTCGCCAGTGCAACCAGTGCGGACGTTGAGGTAGTGAATTGGCAACCGCACGATTCGAGGCTGGCCAGTACGATCTCGGCAGACAAGCCGGCCTCGATCATCTCAATCACATCGTCGTTTGTCATCAGTTCAGAGTTGGCTTGATCTTGTGCCAAACCAGCCTGTGCCAGAGCTAGCGTGAATACCAAGACCGGAAGAAGCAGCATTCTTGCGTTCGTCATCACAACACCTCCAGTTTGACGAGCCCCGTGTCTAACAAGACGTGATAGACCCTAGCCCGCATAAATCACCGAAAGGACCAGAAAAGGCCGCCCTGTTTGGCATAAATCGTTTGTCGAGAACGGTTCAGAAACCAAACGGAGGCGGCCCTTATGAGTACAGAGTGTAAACAAACCACGTTCGAATTTCACGGACTTCTTCAACGAAAAATGAAGGCGCGTTTCGACGGCGGCAAGATCACGTCTGACGCTGGAGTTCTGCTGCTGCGTGAAGTCGAAAAGCGGACCGGTTTGATCGATGGATTGGCGGGGTGTTTTAGCGATCATCGCGACCAACGGTTGATCGAACACACCGTGAAGGAGCTGTTGGGACAGCGGGTCTACGGGCTGTGCCTGGGATATGAAGACCTGAACGATCACGATCAGTTACGGACCGACCCGATGCTTGCGTTGGCGGTGGACAAAGCGGATCCGCTGGGAACGAATCGACGACAGGCCGGCGACTGGGGAAAGGCGTTGGCGGGCAAGAGCACACTAAACCGATTGGAGTTGACCGGCGCCGAAGTCGGCGACCAGGAGCGGTACAAGAAGATCGCTATGGATGGGAACAAGATCGATCGTTGGATGGTCGATGCGTTTGTGGCAGCCCATGACAACACGGCGCCCGAAGAGATCGTTCTGGATCTGGACGCGACCGATGATCCGATCCATGGTCAAAAGGAAGGCCGGTTCTTTCACGGCTACTACCGCAACTACTGCTATCTGCCCTTGTACATCTTCTGTGGAGAGCATCTGTTGTGCGCTCGGCTGCGCCCGTCCAATATCGATGGGGCGGCAGGATCAGTCGATGAATTGGAACGTATCGTCGGCCAGATCCGTCAGAGCTGGCCGGACGTGTCGATCATCATTCGGGCCGATTCCGGATTCTGCCGGGATGCATTACTGGACTGGTGTGAAACCCACCAGGTCGATTATGTGATGGGGTTGGCCAAGAACGACCGCCTCAAGCGAGAGATCGCTGACCAGATGATTCAGGCTGAAGCGGAGTTTCAGACCACTGGGAAATCGGCACGAGTGTTTAAGGATTTCCTGTACCGGACTCGAAAGAGCTGGAGCCGCACTCGTCGCGTTGTTGGCAAAGCCGAGTTCCTGGCCAAGGGCGCCAATCCCCGATTCGTGGTGACCTCACTGCCACCGGAACGACTCGGAGCCCAAGCGCTCTACGAAGATTTCTATTGCGTACGCGGCGACATGGAGAACCGGATCAAAGAACAGCAACTGGATCTATTTGCCGACCGCACCAGTGCGGGAACCATGCGCGCCAATCAGCTCCGACTGTATCTGTCCTCAGCCGCCTACATGCTTATGCAGGCGTTGCGTCGTCTCGGTCTCAAAGATACCGCGATGGCCCATGCCCAATGCGGAACCATCCGTCTGAAGCTTCTTAAGATCGGTGCGCGTATCCGCCTCACGGTCCGCAACGTCTGGATCTCGATGTCGGAGGCCTATCCCTATGCCGACGTCTTTGCTCTCATAGTGAGAAACCTGCAATCAATTCCGCTTCGTTGCTGACGACACCGAACCTTCAGATCCGAAAAACAGCGCCTCTCATCTGCCTCCCGGCGAGGCCTGCCTGCACTCGCCCATTCATGCCGATCTCCCGCCAAATGTCGCCGTGTCACAGGCTCAAAATCCGCCAATGTCCACGGCTCGCTCACTCTCAGCTCCAAGTCTCGCCGCAAATCGCTTCTCGTATCCGAACACTGATCGATTCTCCGATTGGTGATCCATCCGGGCTAGCCCCCAACCATACAAGCAATTAGCCGATTTGGCGAAGTTTCACTAAGGTTGGCAACGGAACGCTCCGGGCAACTCGTCAATGGATCAAGCCAGTCGATTGGCTCCTTCCACCTAAGCACGGGATCCCCAACGTCCTGGACCTGACCGGGGGACACAGGAAGGAAGCCGCTGTGATTCTTGGAATCCAGCGCAAGAGCATGTGCCGGTTTTTGGATCGGTTGGATTTGTAAGGTTGGCTTGCCCCGCGGGTGGCCAGGGACGGCCACCCCGACACTCTGTCCTGTTACCTTTCGTTCATCGAGCACGGAGGGCGCGCGTGAGGATCTCGATGTCCTGGTCGAACGAGTCGGGTTCGAGCGGGCCGAAGGAGAAGCGGAAGAAGTTCGCGAGAGAAGAATCGGTTCCCCGGCGCGCCATATCGCAGTCCGTCCCTTTGAGGACGGCGGCGCCTTCTTTGAAAAGCCGGGTGTTGAACTGATCGGCAGTCCACTCTCCGGGGAGCCGGCACCAGTGGTAGAAACCGCCCTCTCCGGAGAAGAGTTCGAGGCCCAGCCTTCGAAACGCTTCCCCGTAGCGCTTACGCTGGGCGCCGTAGAAGGCGGGCACGGCCTTCCTTGAGAGTTTCACGCGTTCCTCCCCCAGCAGTTCCAGGGCGAAGCACTGAGACGGATGGGAGACACCTCCCATACCGAACGATGAAAAGTTTCCCAGGACTTCGATGTGGCGCTTCGCCGCAACGACCCATCCGATTCTTATGCCGGGCGCCTGGAGCCCTTTGGTCGCCGCACCGACAACGAAGACGTTCGACTCGTCGATGTTTCGAACGTAGCGAAGGGCGCTTACCGGGCTGTCGTGGAAGAGCTCATACGCCTCATCGAACAGTATCCCGACACTTGCCGAACCCGCCAGCTTTACGAAGTTTTCGAGGTCGTCCCCGTGCCGGGTAATACCGGTTGGATTACATGGGTTGCTCATGAGGATGAGGTATCGGCTGTCTTCGGCGACCGCGGAGTAATCTTCGGCTGTGGGTCGGAACCCGTTTTCCACCGTACTCGGAACGAGAGAGTACGACCGGCCGATGCGCTCGAGCATGTCGTAGTAAGGGGTATATTCGGTCGACGCGATCCGGACCGTGATGCCGGGCTCGAGAAATGAGAGCACCGCGACGATGGCGGGCCTTCCTCCGGCGAAGATCATCACGTTCTCGCTGGAGATGTCGGCGCCGTAGAACCTCTGGTAGTAAGAAGCCACCGCTTCTCGCAACGCCGGCAGGCCCCAGGCCTTGGGGTACTTGAGATCATCCGGCCTGACATCGACGCGGATAGGGATCTCCGGTCCACCTGGAAGCTGCACCGTCCTCGGGAAGCCCTGACTCCACGGATGGGTCCCGGGCTCTCCCATGTATGTTCCGAACGCATCGCGGAAGGCGTAGAGCGTCTCATAGATTCCCATGGGCGGGAAATATCGAAGGAATGACATGTTTCTACCTCGTCAGACTGCCGGAAATCGAAATCGCCGGGAGATCAGCCTGCCTTTCCCCAGGCCCGCGCGTCCCGATACGCCTGGGTTCGGGGTGTGGAGATCTCCAGCCCTTCGTAGAACTCTCCACGATCGACGAGTTCGCCGACACCCAACGAGAGAAGACCCCAGCCCGCCCAGGCCTCGGGCCAGAACCACCACAGGACGGGCGGAAGGATCAGGCCGAATCCTATTCTCGCGGCAGCGAGGAGACTCCGCGGAACAGACCCGAAACCGTGCTCATCCAGGAATTTCCAGCGGACATAAAGGCCGAGCTTGATCAGTGCCAGAACTCCGAAGGCCGACGGAACCTCGAGCAGCGCCGTAGCGAACAACGGTCCAGTCAACAGAACGTCCGCACTGTGAAGCGGAACGGACGCGCGGGTTCTGACCGGGTCGTACACACGGTCTATGGAGAAAAGGGCCAGGAGGCCCGCCCCCGCCGCGACCCAGCCAAGCGCGGCCGGCGGGTCGACCCACAGGAAAGTCAGGGCCGTGGCTCCCAGGAAGGCTCCGAAGGCTGCGATCTCCCGGCTCAGGCGCGAACCGCGCAGGTTGAGCACCGCGCGCCAGGCGCGTAGCGGCCGTCCCAGGTGAAACGTGCTCACGGCCAGCGTCATCGCGGCAAGCGGAGCGAAGATCAGGGCGTTCACTACTACCTGGCCAGCGGCCGCCGCCAGAATCCATCCCACCAGGGCCGCCGCCGCCGTGGTGAAGAGCCAGAGGGGAAGCTCCGAGCGGAGCGTGATCCCCTCAACCCATTCGGGACGCGATCGAACGAATGACGCGATGACATCCTCGCCGAGCGACCACGTACTCTCGGCGGGCCGCGCGCCCTCCTTCAAAGGCTGGAAGCGAATACGTGGACCTGCCGGCGTTTTGGGGAACCCGGGCGTGTCCTCCTCGCCTTCCAGGGCCCCGAAACCCAGGGCCGCGGTCGGACAAGCGTCGACACACGCCGGTTCCAGGCCCTCCTTGAGACGATGATTGCAGGAGGTGCACTTGGTCATCACCGAGAGGCGATCGTCGAACCGCATCGCGTCGTAGGGGCAGACCCAACTGCAATATCGGCAACCGATGCAGCTCTCGGCGTCGATGAGGACCGCGCCCGTCGACGATTCGCGGCTGATGGCCAGCGAGGGGCATTGGCTCATGCACGGAGCTTCGTCACAGTGGTTGCAGGCCAGAGAGAGATGGAACGTGGGAATGCCGGGGCGCCGCTCTTCGTTAAAAGGGACCACCTGGCGCCAGCTCCTGCCCCATCCAAGCTCGTTCTCGGTGGAGCAGGCCAACTCGCACGCGCGGCACCCGGTGCAACGACCGACATCGAAGAGGAACCCCTTGGTAACGTCGCCGCCCGATCCCCTCATTCGGTCACCTTCTCTACCTCCACCCGGTTTTCGTGGAAGGCTGCACCGTGACCCATGTCGGTTTCTCGACCCGCCGAGAGAACGTTGACCGCGCCTCCGTCCGTAAGCCACCAGCCGTTGGTCAGAGACACACAGCCGGCACGCAGCCCGAAGTCCAGTCGGGATCGTACTTCCAGGGATCCTCGGTCGTTGAACACCTTCACGCGCTCGCCGCCGCGGATCCCGCGCGGCAGGGCATCGGCGGGGCTGATGTCGAGCAGGGGAACAGGATCGTGCACGCGGATCATCTGGAGGTTGCCGAACTGCGAGTGGATGCGGTTCTTCGTGGTAGGGGACATGAAGACCAGGGGGTACCTCCCGCCGTCGCTTCCCTCCGCGGGCGCCGCCTCGGCTGGCGCGACCCACGACGGAAGGGCATCGACCCGCCAGCGTCGCGAGGCCTCGTCGGAATACAGCTCGATCTTTCCCGAGGGCGTGGAAAAGACCAGATCGGCGAAGGCCACCTCCTCGTGACCTGGTGCCAGCACCGGTCCCTGTCCGAGGAGCTCCAGGCTCAGACCGTCAAAGGGAGCCAGCTTCGCCTCGAGCCATGCATCTATCTCGGCGTCGCCCGGCCCGGGAATGGCCGCATCCACGACACTTGACGGCAGACCGAGGCGCTCGGCCAGCAGGCGGTAGATCTCCGACTCCGGCTTCACCTGCCCGGGAGGATCCAGGACTTTCTGCTTGAGCTGGATGTAGGGATGCCAGTAGGCCCCGATGACGTCGGATTGCTCGAAGAGCGTCTTGGCGGGCAGGACGATGTCCGCCTCGCGCGCCGTGTCGGTGAGGAACTGCTCGACGACCACGCGGAAATCCAGGCGACGGAATGCCTTGAGAACCGTGGAAGTGTCCGGATTCTGGGTGACCGGGTTGCCCCGCTCGACCCATGCCATCTTAAGCGGCGGATCCGTAGTGGCGAGCATGTCGGCGCCCAGGCGGGCCGTGGAGATGCTGATGCGCGCGACGCCATCGGGCTTCTCGGGCGGATAGAACGCGATGGGATCTTTCACCTCGTCGAAGATCGCACTCTGGAGGTTGGCAAACTGCCATCCCGCTCCGGGCCGCCCGATGTTGCCCGTTAAGGCCAGCAGCGCGATGATCGCGCGCATCGTCTGTCCGCTGTTGGTGTAACGCTGCATGCCGAAGCCGGCGCAGATGGTGAGTGGCTTCACGGTACCCACGCTCACCCCCAGGCGCTCGATGAACCGGGAGGGAACGCCGGTGATCTTCTCCGCCCACTCCGGCGTGCAGCCTTGGACCGCCCGACGGTAGCTCTCGTGTCCGACGACGTGGGCGTCCAGAAACGCCTCGTCGACCAGGTTTTCGCGGAACAGGATGTGGGCCAGAGCCAGTGCCAGTGCGAGGTCACTGCCCGGCCGCGGCTGGACCAGGAGATCGGCGCGTTCGGCCGTCTCGGTGCGTCGGGGATCCACCACCACCAGCCGGGCGCCTGCCTCCACGGCTTTCTCCACGAAGGGCATCTGATGGATGTTGGTCTCCGCCGAATTCTTGCCCCACAGGAGGATGAGCCGGGCGTGGGCGAGGTCCCAGGGCGCACTGTGCTTGTTCTCCCCGAGCGTCAGACGGGTGGCTTCGAGGCCCGCGGGCCAGCAGAGGTCGCCGTAGGTCCCGGTGTAGCCACCAAAGAGACGCCAGAAGGCTGTGCCGACGCCGTTGAGCAGTCCCTTCGTGCCACTTCCTGAGAAGTAGAGGACGCTCTGGGGACCGTACTCCCGGCGAATGCGAACCAGGTGGTGTGTGATCTCGTCGAAGGCCTCCGGCCACGAGATCTGCTCGAAGCTTCCATCCTCCCGTCGAGCGAGCGGGTGAAGGATGCGGTCCGGGGATCCGACTCGCTCGACGTAGCTCAAGCCCTTCAGGCACGGCCCCTCCGGTGTGGCAAGGTTGCCGGCATGTGGAAGCACGCGGCGCAGCCGCCCTTCCTCCACTTCCACCGTCATGGCACACGTGCTGTAGCAGTTCCGCGGACAAGCCGTGGTGAAGACGGTCGGGACTTTCTTCATAGGAGCATGATAAGAGAGAATGACACCGGAGGGGTAGTCCGTTGCGCTGGCACTCGGCTAGGGGCCCTCGGAAGGAGAAGCTCAGATGTCCTTACCGACTCCGTGTGAGGGAGGTTGCAGTGCCGCGAACCGATCCCAGGAAGCCCGCCAGGTAAAGAAGCAGACCTGTCGCGAAAACGATGACGGAAGGACCTGCATTCAACATTTCGATCAGGCCGGTCGCCACTCCACCGATCCGTGAAGACGTCAGATCGAGGGTCGTCGCGCCGGAGAGCAACCCGTAGGCCTCGGCCCCGAGACCCACCAGAAGACCCGTAAGCGTCGCAGCCCACGAAAGTCGATCGCTCCTGGCTTCGGCAACCCGAAGCCGCGACGGATCGGGGGAGGTGGACGGGTCTTCCTCGTCGAGGCGCGCCGTGCGTGCGATGATGACCGCGGCCAGGCTGGCGGGCGGGATGGGCTCCGGCTGACGGCCGAGCTCGGCATCCAGTAGTTTCGCATCCGCCATGGCTTGCCGACACTCGATACAGTCTCGGGCGTGACGCTCGGCGATCTCGAGTTCGTGGGACGTGTATTCGGACAGCGGCAGCGCTTCGATCATCTTCAGGACGTGCTTTGTGGTCATGTCAATCCTCGGTTGCAGGTCGCAGGTTTTGGTTCACGGTACGGCGCAACCGGCGGCGCGCGCGAAACAGGAGCGTCTTCACGGTTCCGCTTGTGACCCCGAGAGCGCCGGCGATGTCGTTCACTTTCATCTCCTGGCGGTAATAGAGAAAGACGGCAGTTCGCTCCCCCGACGGGAGCGCCGCAACCGAACGCCACAGGTGCCGGCTTCTCTCGTCGGTGACGAGCTGACGGAGTGGATCGGTCGTGGTCGCCGCGGGCTCGTGCGACGGGTCGAGCTCGGTACCCTCACGCGTGGTCAACCGAACGTGGCGTCGCAGCCAGGTCTGTGCCAGCCGCACCGCGATGGTCGCAAGCCACGGATAGAACGGACGACGGTCGTCGAAACGGTCGAGGTGTTTGAAGGCCAGGACGAAGGCGTCCTGAGTCACCTCTTCGGCTCCGGACGGATCACGAACCATCATCAGGGTGAGGCCGAAGAGACGCCTCTGGTAGAGCTCGACCAGCCTGGCGAACCCGTCGCGGTCGCCGTCACGAATCGCCTGGACCGCAGAGCGCACGGCGCTCGCCTCGGGCGTGATGGCCGGAACCGGCTTTGCCGGATCCGCCGGACTTCTCTTGCTGGACGTGGGCTGGTTCACGGGTTCGGCTGATCGGCGTCGTCGACAAGCCCGAGTCCCATCGACACGTAGACGAGCTTTCGCGCGCCGTAGAAGAGCGGGAAGAGCCCGATGAGAAGTAGCGGGGGTAACAGAAGCCCGAGGAAACAGATGACAACGCCTTGGAGCGTGAGATCTACGGCGTCCATCTTCTCTTTGTCTGAATGGGGCACGGCACGCATGTAGTCGAAAAACGTCGGGTGCCCAAACTCTAAGGCTCTGCGCCGCAGGTTCTTCCGGAGCGCCACGACGACGGCGACGACGATGACGATCAGAACCGCGACGCTCATTAGTACGAGGGTAGCAATGCTCACTGGACAGACCTCCTTGTGATTGGGTTCGTGAGCCGTTCCGGCGTCCACGCCGGCGGTCTCTAACGGTTATACGACGCGAGATACGGCCTGGTTGACAAGAATCGGACCGAGGCTGTAGGTGATTCGCTGGAGTTTCGACCAGAAAAGGCAACGGCGGGAATCTTCAAGGAGAAGCGAACCTGGATGGGGCCACGCGGCTAGGTTCCGGCGGCTTAGGCGGCGAGAACAACACGAAGACGGTGCTTACTGCTTCTCGTATCTTCGCAGCGTCTGCTCTGCAACTTCTGCGCCATAGATGTTGCCGGCCGCGTCGACTGCGATGTCATGCGCCCCGGTCGCGTCGGGATTATCTGGATCGTGTTCCGGATCTGGAATGAAGGCCGCAACCGAACCGTCCCTGGCGCTCCCGACTCGGATGCCTCTCTCCCACCCTCGGTTCCGTTCGGTGTTCGATTGGTTATCCGACACATACAATTTGCCGTCTTGATCGATAAAAATTCCGCTGGGCCGCCCAAACTGTCTCCACTCGGCCAGGAAGTTTCCGCCTTGATCGAAGATCTGGATTCGATTGTTGTCCCGGTCCGCGACAAACACCCGACCCGTGGGATCCAAAGCGAGGGCATGCGGTACGACGAACTCACCCGGACCCGTCCCAGTCTGCCCCCAGGTCATCAGGAACCGTCCGCCGCTCGAGAACTTGACCACGCGGTTATTGCCATCCGCCTCATGACCGTCTGAAACAAAGATGTCGCCATTCGGTGCAACGACCACGTCGGTGGGCCCATTGAAGTGTTCCGGCCCATTCCCGGCGACTCCTGCCGTCCCCAGCGTCATCAGCAGGTCGCCGTCCGGGCTGAACTTGAAGACTTGATGGCCCCGTCCGCCCTCTCCACGTCCGTCGGTCACCCACACATTGCCATCGTGATCCACATCGATGCCGTGCGGCCACACGAATATTCCTTCACCAAAATGTCTGGTCGGGCGACCCGAGGAAGCGAACGAATGGATCGGTGAGATGTCGTCACGACCGACGCAACTGTTCTGGCCGCATCGTTCAGCGACCCAGATGTCCCCATCCGGACCCGTGTCCGCTGCACTCATCGCCCCCCACGTCCGCCCTTCGGGAAGTTGTGCCCAGTTGGGATCAACGCGGAACGGGTTGGGCTGGGCGTATCCGGCAATGCCGACGATGCCGACCACCGCAACGACGGCAACGCCTCGTGTGACGTTAGAATGGAGCGAACTAAACATTCAGTTCCTTTCGGGACGTACGGGATTCGGCGAGCGAGGTGAAGCCCCGTCTGGCTCAATTCTCCTTTCCAAACTTGATGGCCTCGGCCAGCAGAATGTACTTGATGAGCACGATGCGGCCTTCGAAGTCACTCTCGGGCGACACAACAAATTGTGTACTCCCCGATCCCGTCGAGATCTGCTGGACTTCGTAGATCGCTCGCGCTTCGAGGATCACGATCGTGTCAGCATCCAATTCGATAGCATCCGGAACGATAACGCCCGATAGGATCTTTCGCCGCACGTCTGGCGGTATCGGGCCCGTCGGGTCTTCGAATCCAACAGGCGCGGCCTCGACGACCCGGCCAATGTACTGAATGGACTGTATCTTCCGGTATGGTCGATCGGGCCTTCGATCAAGCACCTCGAGAACGCGATCAGGCTTTCCGGCCAATGCCCCTTCGATGTTCGGCCTGTTCAGTTCGGGCGCCGCGGCGTGACACTCGGCCACGATACCGGGCAGACGTGTTCGAACAGTGTCCCAACCAGCATCGCCGGCGATCGCATTTTCGACGAGCGTCGTGTCCGCGCCAACGTCCATGAGGTCGCACGCCAACTGCGACCGGCCGCTCTCGATAGCCCACATCAGTGGATACGCCAAGCTCCCAACTCGGGCGTTCGGATCCGCTCCTGCCCTCAGTAATCTGCGGGCTGTCAAGGCATGGCCTTCCCTCACGGCCAACATCAACGGAGACCATCCTTCCTCGTCGTCGGCATCCACCTGAACTCCCTCATCAAGGAGGCGCTCGACGTCTTGTATCGACCCAATCCGAGCCGCTGTTCTCAGGCTCTCACCGAAATCGACAGTTTTCCTGGCTGCAATTTCCATGTCGGCAACGGGAACTCCGACCGGAGGGACCGGAACGTTGCGTGCGGTGTTCCCCGGCATGGCCAAGAACGCGGGCAAAGCGTGGGTGGACGTGCCAAGCAGCGTATCGACCGTCACCAGGAGATCGGCTGCCTCCCACGACGTCCCTGTCGTCACGCCAGGCGCGCCACATGGACCGCAACTGGTCGATCGAACCTCGCAGCGTGGTGACTCCGATCTGGGGCGCCACGGGGTTCAGGGGGTCGGCTGACGCCAGGAATTCCTCGACGTCGATCGACTCCAGCCACAGAGCTTCCACGAACTTCTCGGTGTTCTCGCTCATGTCGCGAAGGATTCCGGTAGCGATCTCCCAGCGTCGCGCAACCATCCCGGGGATGTCGTCCCGCGTCAGTAGTTCGAGTTTGCGCAATCCATCGTCCAATTGAACGAGCAACTCGCCCGCCTCACGATACTTCATCAGCCGTTCGGCCCGAGGTCCGCGCGCGTCGCCTCCTGCGTGCCTTCCTCTGTCGAGACCACGGCGGCCATTGAAGCTTTGGGCCGCATCGAACGTTTCGACGGGAGATGGGGTGGGTGCAGCTACGAAATCGAGCGCCACCAAAAAATAAACCGATAGCGACAAGATCAAGATCCGTCCCGATCGAATGTGTCGACACTTCACAGGCCTATCCGGTTCGCTCAATTGGCGTTTTGATCATATGGATACAGTTGCGGGGACGCCACAAGCGCCCAGCGCCCGTTTTGCTGTCAGCTGTCATGGTAGAACTGGATAGAGGTTAACGAAAGGCTGCGGTTGGAAGCAACCAAAAGAGTCGCGGGGCCCGGGGCGTTGATCTCTTCCGGGACGTAAGGGCTGTGTCGGGGCGACTTTCCCTGACCGACCATGAAGCGTGAAACTCAGTTGCCCCGCATGTAAACCGGGGCGTCGGGGTTGTGCTCGCGCCAGTCGAACCAGTAGTCGAGGACGGTCTGCACGCGGGGAAGCGAGGTGCCGGTGAGGGGGCCCTCGATGGCCTTGCCCGTAAAATCCCAGTGGCTGCCGGTTTCAGCGTCCATCAGGGTCAGAGTCTCGGAGTCTGCGAGGCGGTAGAACTCGGCCTCGGCTCCGTCAACGGTTCGCTCGAATGCCCGGGCAGACCGTCCATCTTCGGCCAGGAGCACGACGATACGGGTGTCTCCGATACGGTCCTGAAGCGGGGTCTGCTCGGCCAGGAGCGTTGCCGGGTAGGCCTTGACGCGGTCGCCGACGTGCACGCTCACGATCAGATCGCGCGGCTCCAGGGCGACGTCGGGATCGGGACGGTACCAGAGGCCGGTCGTGTAAAAGGCGGCCCGCTCTGGCTCGGCGTCCCGGTAGCGCTTGAAGGGATAAATGGCCGCAAACCTGGGGTCGGGCCGCAGGACCCGGCCGTCGGGGTGTTCCTCACGCCAGATTCCGAAGTTCACTTCATCCCAGGTGTACATCTCCAGATGCCGGCCTTTCAGGGGGCCGACGAGGACTTCTCCGGTAACCTGCTGCCACCACGTTCCGGTCTGCACGTCGCGCATGACGAAGTTCTGGTTGTTCATCGCGGCGTATTCGAAGTCGAGAGGCTGTCCGTCCAGCTCGGCGAGCCACACCAGATCGGTGCGGCACATCCCTCAGTAGGTGACCAGCAGTCGCACCCCGCCGCCGACATCGTGGACTACATGGGGGTACGCGACCACGGCGTTGGGATAGGCGATCGCCTCTCCGTCCACGACAACTCCGAGCACCATGTCGGCATCGTCCAGAAAGTCGACCTCGTCCAGCCGGGCGTAGCGAACGTCGTCCATGGGCGGGAAGGCCGCCCGCTGGCTGTCCACAAACAGCCACGTTCCACCGATCAAAGCGAGCAACGGGGCAATCAGGACCAGACGTCCCCCTGCCTTCCGCCAGTGATGGAGAACCGCCCCGGTTCCAACGCCGGCCAGCGTCAGGACAAGGAGCCAGGCGAATCGATCGATCCCGTGGGCCACGGAAAGGCCCGCCGGCGTTTGTCCGGTGATGGTGTCCTGCAATGCATCCTGCAGCGGCCCCAACCCGGCGAGTACTGCGGCAGCGACGCCCGCGACAACTATCTGCCAATGTCTCATTGTTTGTTCCTCGTTAGCCCGTTATCGCGCCCGGCGAAGTCCGGTTGGAGTCATGCCTCTCAAAATTCACATCGTATTGTAACCCCGGTTGCGTGTGCCGTTGTCCTCTTTCGAAACCGTGGATCGTTGCGATGTTGGGATGGTTCAGCGAGGCGAGCAGCTTCGCTTCCCGCTCGAAGCGCGCCAGTCGTTCTTCGTCTCTGGCGAACTCTTCGGGGAGTGTCTTGATCGCAACTTCGCGTCCGAGTTTAGAGTCCCGCGCACGCCACACCTCACCCATGCCGCCTTTGCCCAGGGGCGAGAGGATTTCGTAGGTACCAAGTTGGGCGCCAGGTTGCATTCTTTGGGTGACCTGGGTAAAACCGCCGGTCAACTCTGCAAAGGATACGGAAGGAAGGGGTTGGCATCAATCAGCCTGACCTTAGCGAAGCTGATTCGGAAGTCGATCCGCGACAAAAGCGACGAGATCCTGGATCTGCTCGGGTGTCAGGAGCGCGCCGAAAGCGGGCATTCGATTGCGGCCCTCGACTACGATTCTCCGGATCGACTGGGCATCGGTTGTCGCGGTCAAAGGGACACCTTCGTGGCCGCCTTCGCCCTGGTTACCGTGACAGAAGACGCACGTCTGGGTGTAGACGAGCCGTCCCTGGTCGAGATCCGGCTCCCGGTCCTCAGGAGGCGCCACCTCGGCCACCTCAGCGCCCGCACCGGCCCTGGGAGCGTCTGCCGGATCGAGCGTTCCATCCAGACCGAAGAGCCACATGCTGTCGCCCCTCGCGGTTCGCGCAAGCAGGTTCCCTGCACTGTAGACCAACACGTATTGCCTTCCGTCATGTTCGAAAACAGTGGGGGGAGCGTTGACTCCCGCACCCGTCTGGAATTCCCACAGGAGGGATCCGTCGGCGGAATCCAGGGCCGTAAAACGCCCATCGTTTCGGCCGACGAAAACCAGTCCTCCCGCAGTTGCCGCCGATCCGCTGTAACACGTTTCGGACCATCGCTGCCGCCAGCGCAGGCGGTTGGTCTTCATATCCAGCGCGGCGAAAATCCCCGTCGCTGGAATTGAGGCGCTGGCGAATTCACCGCCGGTGCGCCAGTCCCCCTCTTCGGTCTCCTCTTCGACCTCGCCGGCCGCGAATATGTCGATGCGATCTATGGCGCAAACGAAGAGGGTTTGAGTTTCCGGATCGTATGAGGAAGGCGGCCAGTTGGCTCCCCCCAGGAAGCTCGGCTTTAAGGCTACGGGGTCCGTCCAGAACGGTGTGAAGATACGGCCCCCGTTGACCAATGCGTATCCTTCCGGCGCGATGTCGACGTGCTGCGGCACGAACGCGTCACCGACCGGGTACGGCTGGGTGGCGGCCGTCGCCTGACGCTCCTCCTGTGGTACGGCCCTCTCTTCGATACCGATCAGGGGTTCGCCATTGGTTCGATCCAATATGTAGACCCATCCCGTCTTCCCTGCCGCCGCCAGTCCCTTGCGCGCCCGCCCGTCGATCTCGGCATCGAACAGGACGACGGGGTTCGCGCCGTCAAAGTCCCAGAGGTCGTGATGGACCGTCTGAAAATGCCAGCGATACTGTCCTGTTGCAGCTTCGAGGGCAACAATGGACGAGGTGAACAGATTGTCGCCGGCTCGAACACTCCCGTTGAAATCCGGGTTTGCGTTTGCGGTGTAAAAGTAAATGAGGCCGAGTTCAGGATCCACGGCCGGTGTCTGCCAGACAGTACCTCCCCCATAACGCCACACGTCGCTCCCGGCCGGCCAGGTTTCATGACCCGGTTCTTCCGGGGCGGGGATCGTGTAGTAAGTCCAGACGAGAGACCCATCGGTGGCGTCATACGCTTTGACCTGGCCCCGGGTGGCCCGCTCGGCTCCGGCGAAACCCGTAATCACCAGGCCGTCAAAATAAAGCGGGGCACTGGTAATCGTGTAGCCGTCCTGCCAACGCTGGGCCTGGGTGGCCCAGGCGACATCCCCGCTCACCTGATCGACGGCCACCAGCTTCCCATCAAGTTGACCCAGGTACACCTTGCCTTCACCCAGCCCAAGACCCCGGCTGGTCCATCCGCAGCAAACGGTGTCGATCGTCTCGTCGAGCAGCGCCCGGTACTTCCAGAGGATGCGGCCGGACTCGACGCTGACGGCAAACACGTCGTCGTCTCCCGTGACCGTGTATATCACTCCGTCGTGAACGATCGGCTGGGCCTCGCCGGAATTCCGCGGTGCGGCGCCGGAACCATCCAGGTGCGTTCTCCAGACCCCCTTGAGCCCGCCAGCATTGGTGCGGTCGATCTCAGTGAGCGGCGAGTAGCGCTGGTTGAACAGGTTGCCGCCGTTTGTGAGCCAGTCCGTGGTCGGCAAGGCAGCGAGCGTTTCGCCGGAAAAGGCAGGAGCCGGCCGGATGGTCACCGACTCGCGGTTCTGTGCACGTGTGGGATCAGAAGGCCCCAGTAGAAGACAGAGGAGCAGGCTGATGAGCATCAGGTATGTTCGACGGGACATTCGATCCTCCTTTGCGATGGCCAGGCGAACCCCGCGGTTCAAAGGGCCAACACGCGGTGCCTGCCTCGGTTTCTGGTTTGGATTAACCAGCGTAGATACTACGAGAGGGAGAACTCCGAAGCAATCAAATGAGTCTCGTTTAGTCCGTCCGTTGGGGCCGGCTTCGGGCATGCCAGGGTGGGGAGGGGTGCATCAAGCTCGGCGGGTGGCCAGAGACGGCCACCCGTACACTCTCGCCGCTCATTTCGTTTTTGACTAATTCGGGGACGGAGGAGTAATTATCCAAAGTGCTCATAAAACAAAAGTTACTGGCTAGAGTTATGCCTCCGTCCCCGAATTAGCGCCTCACCCTGGTCGGGGCAGGTCCGTCGTGTAGAACGGCTCCAGCCGATCGATTGCGTCGAGCGGCTGCACGTCGACATCCCAGGCGAACTGTCGCAGAACCATACGATCCGGCAGGAAATCCACTAGAGTGAAACCGTGGTCCTCGATCGGGGCGACCGATTCCTCCAGGTCGAGGTGCGCGGGTGGTGTCGCGCCGATTCCCCGCACCACGGATGGGAATCCTCGAATGGAGGTGCCGATCGACCCGCCCAGCACCGTGGTGATCGGTTGGGTCCCGAAATCGACTCGACCCGCCCGATGTAATCGCCCGACTCCGATGGCATGGAGATCACCACTGATGATCAGCCCGGCACGATCGGCCTGTCCCCCGATCGCCTGCACCAGGCGGTCGTGCTGACGTAACCATCCTGACTGCCAGTAGGGCTTCTCGATGGCCGTCGTCAACTCCCCACGCTCAAGGTCGAGAACATCCGGGTACCACTCACCCCATTTGCCGGCGCTCCAGCCAAAGGGATTCGACGGCGCATGCACCAGATGCCGGACCCCGGGCGCAGCGGTGCGCTCGATCAGCCACCGCTCGACCTCGGTGTCGACGAAGACAGCATTGGGCCCACCCAGCGACATCGTTCACCGCACGTCATATAGCAAGACCTCCGCCAGATCGCCGTAGCGGACCGTGCCGAAGCTCTCGGACAGATCTCCCCGGCCATCGGCGCTGGACCAGGGCAGGCCGTTCGGACGCCTCTGGTCGGGCAGGAACTCGGGGTAGTACAGCTGCTGCGTGGCGCGCGCGAGTTGGAGTTGAAACCAGGGAACCGGGTAGCTCGCGATCTCGTCGGTCACCGCGTCGTTCTCCCAGTGGTCGTGGTCGTCTTGCAGGAAGAACACGGGGACCGACCGAAAGTCGCTGCATAGACCGGCACGATCTGCGGCCCCGCTGCCGCCTTCATCGCCGTCTCGTTGTTGGCTCCAAACACAGATGCTGAGAAGTCGAAGTTGGACCGCATCCCGTTAGCACTGAGCTGTCCGGCGTTCTCACCCTGCCAGGTATGCAGATCCCAGTAGATGTGGTCGCCGTTCGCCACCGCTGCGTCCGGCTCGAACGACAGCGCTCGGCGCAACAACCGATTTCGAATCGTCGTCGGCAGGAATCCCTGCCGCTGCCCGATGCCCTCGTAGGAGCCACCCGGGCCGCCGGCGCAGGTAAAGAAGAGCATCCTGAACCGCTCGGGGCTCGAGCCGGGCGCGGGAAACGTCGGGAGCGGCCAGGGCTCGCACAGGGACCCGCCGCCCGACTGCTGGAGCGTTAGCTCGTAGCGAGTGCCGGGCCGAAGGTCGGCGGCGTAGAACTGCCAGTGCTCGCCGGCCGTGTCGTTCTGTCGTCCAACGACCTCGGTGGATCCGACCCGCAGCGTGGGGGCCGCCGACAGTGGCCGGTCGAACGACACCTTCAGGAGAATGCGAGAATCGCTGACAGTCGGCAGGAGATGACGCACGAGACCCGCATCCCACCCCTGGACGGCTGGCGGCGCCCCCTGTTCGACCATGGTTTCGAGCGGAAACCGCCCGAAAAACGCAGTACCCAGCGCGCCGGCGGTTCCAGCGAGAAACCGTCGTCGGTCGAAGCCGATTCGCTTGCTCATGTCTTCCTCCGTGGCCGGGAGCCCCATGCCCGTGCAGCCTCGCCGATTGAGAGAGGTCCGTGCCCTCGGCAGCGACGATGAATCCCTAGAGGATAAGAAAAGGGAGAAGTCGATGGCAATCAAACAGTCGACGCCGGACGAACGATTCGTTTTTTATTTGCATTCAATGCAATCCAGTTGTACCCTTACATCACACGGTACATCTCAGGCAGATCAGCTCATGGAAATAATGATCGACATCGATGGCACCGTCCCCTTGTTTGCTCAGTTAATCGGGCAGATAAAGAAGGCCGTCCTCAGCGACAAGATATCGCCGGGGGATGCGTTGCCTTCGATCAGGCAGCTTGCAAACGACCTGGAGCTTAACAACAAGACAGTGGCGAAGGCGTACCGCCTGCTGGAGCGCGATTCCGTCATTCAAACCAAAGGGTATCGCGGCACATTTATTCACCCGGATGCCAAGGTGAACAGCACTGTCGATTTGAATGAGTGGGTTGTGACGAAGCTGGGCGACACGGTCGACACGTTGAGAGAGTCAGGCGCTACGGACTCGGAGATTCGGATTGCATTCGGCGATGTGATGAATCGTCGCGGCGGTTGAGGAGGCAGACATGCCAGAAGGACAAACGTTGTTTTACTTTGTATTTGTGAGCCAGATTCTACTTCTTTCTTTTTATTTCCCAAGGCAGGTGCTTCGCCGCCTGAAGTATGTGGTGGAGACATATCCACCATCGGAATATCCTCGGCTCTATCTTGTGCCGGTCGATGTTCGGGAGAAGGCACAGCGCAATTACCGGAACCTGAATTTGTTGGCGCTCCTGGTTGGTTTTGGCCTGGTGTTCATCGGAGTCTATTCACCCAGTGAAGAAATGCTGAACTGGGACAGCATTTCCGTTCTCGCGCTTTATATGGCCCTCCAGTATTCACCTATGATCATCGCGGCCAGCCCGGGTTTCACATACTTCAACGTCAAGAGGCAGATGGATGCACGAACCACTCGAAAGGCGGAACTGCAACCTCGCCGCCTGTTCGACTTTATTTCGCCCACGGTTGTGGGTATTGCCCTCGTCGTGTATGTCGCCTTTGTAGCGCTGATCGTCTATGTAGACCAATTTGACTTTCCCTGGTTCGGCGGATACTGGAACATATTGGGAATCACGGTTCTCTACCTTCTCTTCGCGGGAACCATTATCCAAAGCTTGTATGGCAAGAAGAAGGACCCCTACCAGGCGAACGAAGATCGCATCAGGCTCATCGGGCTGACCGTCAAACTAATGGCTTATTCGAGCATCATCGGAACCTTGTTTGTGGCGATGGCCATCGTCCTTCACGCTCTCGATTTCGAAACACTCATCCCTGTGGCCTTCAGCTTGTACTGTCAGTTCTTGGCCGTTCTCAGCTTCCGGGCATTCCGCATAGACAATGTAAATTTTGAAGTTTACAAAGAGGATCCGGTAGTCGCGTAGCAGCCCGTTGTGGAAGTCCCGCACCTCATTTAACAATTTTTATCAACAAGGCTGTCCGGGGTGTCTGTACCCTGGTTGTTGCCATGATCAAGGACTCTCGCTTCATGTGGACCCGCGTAGGAAATATCTTCTTCGTCGGACTCGGAGTTGTTGCACTCGCGCTCGGAGCCACGATGATCCGCGCTCAGAATCGGGGAGCAGGGCCCGTTGTTGTCGTGCCGGTGATGACGGCGATGGATGCCGACGGGAACGGAGAACTGTCGGGGGCCGAGGTTCGTGATGCGCCTGACTCCCTGGTTTCCCTCGACACGAACGAAGACGGCATGCTGAACGCCGCGGAACTGGCGCCCGAGATCGGCGCCTTTGGCCGCGGCCGCGGCAGGCGCGGAGAAGGTCGTGGCGGTCGAGGACGTGGACCACGCGGCGGGCGTCGAGGACGCGGCGGTGGGCCTGGCGGACGGGGCGGTGCATTCGGTCCTGCCGGTATTCTCGACAATCTCCCGGTGATGGCCTCGCTGGACGCCGACGGAAACCGCGAACTGTCGAGCGAGGAAATCGCTGATGCGGTCGCTGCGTTGATCCCCCTCGATGCTGACGGAGACGGCAGGCTGCGGGGCGAGGAACTGATGCCGGTGGGTGGATTCGGCAGGGGAGGCAGGGGGTTCGGGGTTGGTCCTGGCGGTCGGGGAGGTTTCGGACGGCGAGGGCGTGGCCAGGCCCCGCAGGATCCGAACATTGATCCTCCCGAGCCCGACGAGATCGATTTCGAGGACGGCGCCGCTACGATACCGGACCGGGAGACATTCAAAGAGCTGGCTTATCTGGGCAACGAGACGCTGATCGATACGCACCTGGCCGGGCAGGAGTTCGTCAAATTCGTCGTCGCCGGGGCCGGTACCGACGAAGCGAAGATTTATTTCATGAACACCAAGACGCACCGGGCCCACGGCATGTTCATGGGAGCGGTGGGACTCGGGAGCCAGAGGCAAGGCGCAGGGTGGATGATGGGGGTGCTGGTCCATCGGCCGCTTCTGAGGTCGCCCGGTGGGCAGCCGGGGTTATACACGTTCGAGTTCGAACCGTTCGACTCTTTCCCGTTCGATATGATCGAGGTCGCCGAGGGACTGCTCGCCGAGTACGCCCCTCCGGTGCGCGGGAATCTCGCATACCACCCCATGCCTGCCGCCGTCGACCGGTACGAGAACGAGCGCGCCCTCTACGAAGCCGCCGAGCTGCCCGTCTTTCTGGACGAGGATGCGTTCTCCGACATCAGCTTCCTGCCACTCCACCCGGCTGAGGGATACGGCCGTCTGCGGTTGATGGAAATGGATGAGCGTCCGGCGGTCCGCGATGTCGTTCTGTATCGGAACCTTCCGAACGAGATGCCCCGTGTTGCGGGCATCATCACCGGCTTCCGGCAGACACCGCTGTCTCATGTCAACCTGCGGGCGGTACAGGACAACGTTCCCAACGCGTATATCCAGGGAGCGGCCGACGACCCGACGATCGCTGGATTGATCGGCCGGTATGTCTATTTCAAGGTTGCGGCCGACGGTTGCGAAATCCGCGAGGCCGCTCTCGAAGAGGTCGAAAACCATTTCGCCGACATCCGGCCGACGGAAGTGCAGGTCCCAGTCCGCGACCTTTCGGTACGGGAAATCCGCTCGTTGGATGAGATCGGATTCGCCGATGGGAAGAGTGTCGGCGTCAAGGCCGCGAATGTGGCGACGCTGGGTGCGATCGGGTTCGCCGACAGCGTTGTCCCGGACGGTTTCGCCATCCCTTTCTACTTCTATGACGCGTTCATGACGCACAACGACTTCTACCGGAGGGCCGCCGCCATGCGGGAAACGCCCGGCTTCGATTCGGACACGGAAGCGAGGGAAGAGTTGCTTGGCCGACTCCGGCGCGATATCGAAGAAGCTTCGATGCCGGATTGGATGATGGATGCGCTTACGGAACTCCACAACAGTTTCCCGGAAGGGACTTCCGTCCGACTCCGCTCCAGCACGAACAACGAGGATCTGCCCGGGTTCAGCGGCGCAGGGCTTTACGATTCATTCACGCACCGCCCCGACGAAGGCCACATCTCCAGCTCCGTCCGGCAGGTGTTCGCGAGCCTGTGGAATTTCCGAGCCTACGAGGAACGCGAGTTCTACCGTATCGACCACTTCGCCGCCGCCATGGGGGTGCTGGCGCACCCGAACTACTCGAACGAGCTGGCGAACGGCGTGGCCGTGAGCCAGGACATCGTCTACGGGACAGGAAATCAGATCGGCGGCCGGAGCTACTACGTCAACACACAGGTTGGTGAGGACCTGGTGACCAACCCCGAGGACGAGTCGATCCCCGAAGAGATCCTCCTGGGTCCCCTCAACGCCCGTAACGACCGTTTCGTGAGGGCGTCGAACCGCGTCCCCGACGGTGAGACGCTCCTCGACCCACGGCACCGCACCCAACTCCGACGCCACCTCACGATGATCCACAATGCGTTTCGCCGGCTCTACGAACTCCCACCCGACGCTCAGTTCGCGATTGAGATCGAGTTTAAGATCACCGCGGACGACGAACTCGCCATCAAGCAAGCCCGGCCCTGGGTCTTCTAAGGGCCTCTCGGTCGGATTGTGTTAAAAAGATGTTCGTGGCAGCTGACGCGAACCGTACAGACACGTTAACGCATCGAGCCGTCCTTGCCATTGCTCTGCCCGTCATGCTCTCCAACGTATCCACGCCGCTCATCGGCGTCGTCGACACGGGCGTCGTCGGCCAGATCCCGGATCCGGCGTATATCGGCGCCGTCGCACTCGGTTCGCTGGTGTTCACGTTTCTGTTCTGGGCATTCGGTTTCCTGCGGATGGGCACGACCGGGCTCACCGCGCAGGCTCTGGGCGCGGGAGACACCGGGGAGGTGGTCGCGTGTCTCGGTCGCGCGTTGATGATTGCGGTCTCTGCCGGCGTCGGACTGATCCTGCTTCAGTGGCCGCTAGGTCAGGCCGCGTTTTTTCTTCTCGACGGCAGCCCCCAGGTTGAACAACTCGCCCGCGACTACTTCGACATCCGAGTCTGGGCCGCCCCGGCGACATTTGTGAATTTTGCCCTGCTCGGCTGGTTCATCGGACTCGGCCGCACCGACGTCGGACTCATACTGCAACTCGTGCTGAACCTGACGAACATCGCGCTCGATGCGCTGTTCGTCCTCGGTCTCGGCTGGGATGTGACCGGCGTCGCCCTCGGCACACTGCTCGCCGAATTCATTGCGGCAGCATTCGGGCTTGCCATTGCCGCGCGGCATTTTCGGCGTTTGGGAGGGACCTGGAGCCTGGACCGGTTGCTCATTCGGGCACGACTCCGGCGTACCATCGCTGTCAACCGGGATATCATGGTTCGGTCGCTGGCGCTCGTCTTCGTGTTTGCCTGGTTCATGGCCGAAGGCGCACGGGCCGGCAACGTGATCCTGGCTGCCAACGCCGTGCTCATGCATTTCATTTCCGTCGGATCGTACTTCCTCGACGGATTGGCTTTTGCAGCCGAGGCCCTGGTCGGGCGGGCAATCGGGGCGTCGCATCGTGCGGGTCTCCGGGCGGCGGCGCGTATGACAACGCTCTGGTCGGGGGCGTTCGCGGGTGCGATCTCGCTGGTCCTGATCCTCTTCGGTACGCTGTTGATCGACACGCTGACGGTGGAGACGGCGGTCCGTGCCGCCGCACGTACATACCTGCCGTGGGCGGCGGCCGCGCCACTGCTTGGCGTCTGGGCGTTTCAACTCGACGGCATCTTCATCGGCGCGACCCGCTCGGTCGACATGCGGAACGCAATGCTGACCTCACTGGCAATATTTCTCGTCGCCTGGTGGCTGCTGACGCCGTATGCCAACCACGGACTCTGGGCGGCGCTATACGTCCACTATCTCGCGCGCATCGCTACGCTGTCCTACTATTACCCGAGGCTGGTCCGCTCTGTGGTTTGAAGCTCACGAATTCTTGCGTTTCCCGGCATTCGCTGACAATATCAGGCGCCAGAAGCAGAGATTAGCCTGAGTAACTAACTTGATGGAGGCCGAAGATTGATGAAGTCGAGACTGCTGGTTTGCTTTTTCAGCCTGATCGTCGCCCCGGTTCTGACGGCGAGTCCGGCATCTATTCAGGGCGAGCAGGAGGTCCTGGCGATCCGGGCCGGACGCATGATCGACGGCACGGGAGCACCGGCCGTCGAGAACGTCGTGGTCATCGTTCGGGGCGACACGATCGATGCCGTCGGATCGGAAGGCGAAGTCGAAATTCCCGCAGACGCGCATGTCATAGACCTCGGCGAGCAGACGCTGCTCCCCGGACTGATCGATGCCCACGCTCATGTTTCGGTTCGAGTAGACTCCGGCGGCATCCAGACGGAACTTGCCGGAATGGCCCAACCGGGCACCGAGCAGATGGCTCGCGTGCCGCGCAACCTGCGCCTCCAACTGCTTTCCGGCGTGACTTCCGCGTACGTCGTCGGCGAAACCCAGAACATCGACGTCTACACGAAACAGGCGGTCGAGCGGGGATTGTTTCCCGGTCCGCGAATTTATCCGGGCGGTCTCTGGATCTCGACAACGGCAGGACTTGGGCCGCCTGAGTCTCTCGTCTTCGACGGGCCCTGGGATTTTCGGCGCATAATCCGCCAGCAGGTCGAAAACGGCGCGCACCACGTCAAGCTGATGGTGACCAACGCGATCGGAATCGGACCGAATGCCGGCCACGACTTTCGATCCGAAGCCTCGAACTTCACCCGGGAAGAAATCGAGGCTGCGGTCGATGAGGCACACCGTCTGGGCGTTGAGGTCACCGCACATGCCAGTGGGGCCGCCGCGCGGCTGGCGCTCGATGCGGGTGTCGATTCCATCCAGCACGCCGGTGGTCTGGATGACGAACTGATCGACGCGTTCCTCAGGCGTGACGCCGGGCTGGTGAATACTTTCGTGATCGGCTTCGGGATCTTTTTCGACGACGAGTGGGACTGGGTCGACAGCGAGGCGACCAGTATCGTCGATTGGCTTCTCCGCAGCCGGTCGGTGGTTCGGGAGGCGCGCCTGACGATTCCGGCCAGAGACAGCCAGGTGCGTGCTCGATGGCGGGAGCTCTCACACGCGAAGGACCGCGGGGTCCTGGTGGTCGTCGGAACCGATAACATTCAGGGTGTCCTGCCGCTGGAGATCGCCAACCTCGTCGATGCGGGCTTCAGCCCGCTCGAGGCGATCTCGGCCGCAACCGGAATCGCTGCCCGGGTCGTGGGCATCGATTCCGAGGTGGGGACGATCGAGAAGGGGAAGTTCGCAGATCTGATCGCTGTCGACGGGAGACCGGATGAAAACATCGAAGACCTGTTCGGCCCCGTTTTCATCATGGTCGGAGGAACAGACTTCAGCCGATTGAGCTTCAGATAACCGCGGGGGACGCTGACCGATTAGACCGGAGGACAGTCTTCAACGGTCACCGGATTGGCGTTTGACGCTGGTTCCGCTGTGACCCGGCCCCGGATGCGACCCGGCCTTGCCTCCACCCCGGTCCTTGGGTTTGGGACCCCCAGAGGCTGTTTCGACGTCGCCGGCTTCGAGAAGTTTTGCCAGCGGTGGGTGTTCGAGAGCTTTGGGCGACACCTGCCCCGTTTTCCCGGGCCCGAGAAACAGTCTTTTCCCTCCGGGTAAGGGAAGGCTCAGCGGCTTTCTTGTCTTGTTTGTGATGTCCATGATCTCCCCCTTAGTATGCCAAAGAAAGACGCTTCACGGTAGGGCTACGGAATCGCCGGCATTGCCGCCGTCACCTTTCGGGGTGCGTGTCGGGGCGTCCCTCCGTGGGCGCCCGCGGGATTGACGCGGCCTACAGGCGGAGTACAACGCGTGTTGGGGCGGCCGGGAAAGGGGAGTGGGGAATCAACATTCACGCTTGCCCGCGGGTGGCCAGGGACGGCCACCCCGACACGCTGTCCTGCGCTTCCCGGCATCAGCGGGGTGGGTTCCCTCGGTCCGGGAGCTTGATTGGCTGAACCAGGGCGCCGTTGCCGGCCGAATCCCACACCGCGAATCTTACCCATTTCTTCCCGGTCGCGTCGAAGGGAATCTCGAAGCGATGGCTCCCGAAAGCAGGCAGGTCGGTCGCCGGTATGATCTGACGGTCCGTGGTCTGCCCGTCGCCCCAGACCACTTCGACGAACTCCAGAGGGAACGTCCACTCCACGTCCGCCACGACCGTCCGGTCCGTTCCGGTTCCTTCGACCGAATACGACGGAATCAGAATTTCGCCGGAGGTTACGAAGTAATCACCGCTTCTGAGCGCGTTGATCACGGGGCTCATGTCGTCTGGAGTCGGCAACGAATCGAGCCTCAGGTAGTTGACCGGGTTATTCGCGTAGACGTCGTCACCGGGTTGCTTGGTATAGGTTTCGGTTATGGCCATGATGTATTTCAAGGGACCCGGAAGGTCGGCCATCCAATTGCTCATGTCATCGAACAGCGGCATGGCGCGATAATCCGACATGCGCGGCTCTGACAAATCCAGGCCCATGCCCCACCGCCAGCCGATACCGCGATAGTTCTCATCCAGGAAGTGCGCCGTGTCCTTGATCACGTCCGGGTAGTACGTGGATCCCTTCGTGCGGGGATGCGGCATGAAGATCAGCGCGTCCTCCCGCCGGGCCATTTCCAACACATCGTCGGGGCTTCCCACGTGGTAGAGAGTGCCATAGGTGGGGTGCTCTTCGACGAACGGCTGACCCGGGGCACGATCATATGTCCAGAAGACCTGGTGCGAGAACAGGATGTCCCAGTGTCCCCCCAGAAGTTCGATCTGTTCTTCATTCGGCATGATCAGGAAATTCGTGTCGGAATGTCGACGTGCGCCTTCCCAGTAATCGGCCAGGATCTCCAGGCGCTCCGGGACTCTTATCCAATCGGTCGGACTGATGATGTTGACCCCTGTTGCCTTGAGGGCGTCGAAATCGGGGAGTCTCGTATCGAGACCCGACTCCCGCAACCGTACCCCCATGCTCATGTGATAGTGACTGGCCATCACCTGATATCCCGGGAGCGGCTTGTAGCGATCTCCGCGTGTGAACGCCAGAGCCCCGTCCATCGAAGAAGTCGCCGATTCGGGGCTGACGTAAAAATACACGGCCATCCGCTGCGCCGTGCCGGGGCGGGCGCTGTAAAGCGCGAAATTAGCTTTCCAGCGTGGGTCCTCCTCACGCTCGGCCTGACGGACGCCGAAGGAAAACGCCGAATCATTGTCCTTGCGGTACCAGGCGTAGCCGAGGTTCGTTTCGACTTCCCGACTCCAGAAGAAGATGTGTGGCGGAGGGAACGCCGCAATCGACCCTGTCCGGCCTTCGGCGATGATGACGCGGTTGCTGACTTTGAGGGGCACCTCGCTCTCGTTCGGAGTTCCCCCAAACTGGAAGTCCTGCCACAGGTTCGACAGATCGCGCCAGACGACACGCGCCCCATCCTGGATGGGCAGCCCCCCGAGACCCGCGTCGTATTTGTATGCGATCGATGGCTCGTCGGTCGTGGCAATGGCTTCCATACGTATCAGGTTCGTACCCTTGTAGAAGGTGTACTGCAGGCGCCCGGAAAAGACGCCGAGTTCCAGGCCGGGGAACGACACTTCCAGACGCGCGCCGTCGGTTTTCACCCGACAGCTATCCGCCTGATACGTGGCCGTCGACCTGTCGATATCCTCGGGAGTTCGTGGCATGTCGAGGTTGGTGGTGCCACGTCCATCCATTCCCGGAACATCGAGCGGTGCGTCCCAGAAGGCGCCCCACTTCAACGGTTCGACGACCTCGGGAGTGATCTCGACGCCGAGATCCCTCAAGGGTGTGAGCTGTTGTCCGGTCATACGGCGAATGCCGGAGACCACGCGAAACTCGGGCGTGAGGTCACGGGCCACCTGGACCCAGTCGGGGGCGTCCTTGCCTTTGATTTGAAGATCACTGATCGTGGGCGTGCCCCCACGGATGGCGAAACGCAATTGCAGTTCCTGGTCATTGTCCCCGTCCCAAGTGAGATCGAGCGTGTCGCCCGAGACGACGGCACGGAGCCCTGGTGCGGCCTGGTACTCGGCGAGATCACAACGGAGGCCTTGACCATAGGATGCCTGGCCAAACATCACCAGTGCTCCGAACAGTGCTACAGGAACTTTCATCGTTAGTTCTCCCTTTGCTCCACAACACACCTGACGGGGATGGAGCATGTCGACAAACCAAAAGGGTCGTGGCAGACGACTCTTCGCAATCGATAGTCGCTTATCGCAGTGGGTGTTCAGTTACCTCTCTTCTGCCGGGACTGTCAAGGGAAAGCACTTCGCGCCCCGCGGTGCGTGCATCCGACGCTTCACTCCGCGACGTCTCCAACCCCGAGGAGCTCGTTTCTGGCCGAGACGACGAAGTCTGTTTCGAGCATGATGAAATCGCAGACGCGCGCCTGTTTCTTCGGAAGCCGGGAGGTTGTGAGTTGACCGATGGAGTGGTCGAGAAGACGCAAGGCGCGGCGCAGGTCGTCGTCCTCGACCGCAGCGGCGCCGCGATCGGCGGCCAGCGCCTGGCTCGTCCAGATGGCCATGGGGTAATAGATAAGGAATTTGGGAATTGCTTCGACGAACGGTATCGACCCCTCGCCGGCGAGGAGATAACGTTGCCCGAGGATCTTGGCGGACAGGAAGCTTCCGACCCTTCCGGCGCCTTCCTCCTCGACGAAACCTCCGTCCACCTCCGCAATCTGTTCGAATGTGGCCTTCAACTCCCTGTTGTCGACGTATGGGGCCTGGTTCGCCTTCCGATAACGATTCCCGATGGCGACACGTTTTCTCTTCGCCGCTTCGAGACTCGGCCCGCGCAGCAGATCTTCGTTTGCCGCTGTTGGATTGAGAACCAGATAAAGCCATTGAAAGAAGACGGCTCGCTGCGTGCGGTCCATCTGTCCTTCCCACGGCATTTTGCTGATCTGAATGGGAAGCCCCTTAGCCAGCGCCTGGCGCAGTACGGCGGCAGACTCCGTCGAAGGGTCTCCGGTGGTCGCCAGACGGCTGTACTCGAGCAGGCAGCGTACACGATCGAAAAGGGACATGGAAGTGTCGGCGAGAAAGGCGAGAACGTACTGCTCGATCTGCCACAGGATCTCGTCACCGACAGCGGACCGGGCGTTGAGAAGGTGCTTTCGCGGTCGCGGGCTGCCCAGATCGTCCTGGAGCAACAGGCGCCACTCCGGAACCTGAGCCTTGAGCGGGGCCCCATGGCCGAGACTGACAGCGCGGCAGGAGAAGGCGCAATCGACCGCGATACGCTCGTTCAGGGGATAGAAGGGGAAGGGGTACATCCTGCACATCAGCGGCTTGCGCGCGGCGCCGAAATGCTCGTGAATGCGGCACTGGCTGTCGGATCCGAGATAGATACACCGACCGTCCTCGTGCTTCCGGAGACGTTGCCTCGATGCCTCGCCGGGAGCCTTAGCGCCAACTCCCGGAGACACACCCACCAGATCGTCGGCGCGTCCTCCCCAGTCGAGACCAGCCAGCGCCTCCGCCTCCTCGGGCCGGAGCAGGATGTTGGTGTTGACACAGCAGTCCCCACACCCACTACATGTGAAGCGGAGGTCGGACGGATAATCGAAATCTGCACTCACAACACAAGTCTCGTTCGAATCACTACTCTCGCACCGTCACGTTCGACACAGTGTGTACGGTCGCGGCCGTCCCTGGCCGCCCGCGTTTAGGCACTTATTCACCACGGACGCTATCACACGTGCGGATTGTACAATGACGTCTTCCGTAGACGAGGCATGCCTGTCGTTTTTGCTTGCCCGCGCGGCGCGCCGTGCGAGTCGATCCGCAACAGGTATTGCAGGCGGGGTAGCGTGTCGGGGCGTCCCTCCGTGGGCGCCCGCCCGGATTGACGGAATGCTTTTTCTCGAAGCTCGCACCCGATACTTCGACGCTTGCCCGCGGGTGGCCAGGGACGGCCACCCCGACACTCTGTTCTGCTACATTTCGTCTTACTGGAAGATGGACTGGGTCAGTTCCCTTCGCCGCCATTCTCCAGAATCGCCCGGACGCGAGCCGCGAGATCCACCATGTGTGCGCGGGTCATTTCGTCCCCGGCTCCGGTGGCGGCCAGTTCGGCCTCATCCCGGATTGCCTCGAGCTGTGCACGGGCGAGGGGCCGGATGTCTGACTGGCTCACATCCACGCGCGTCACGTTGCGGGCCCCCTGCCGTGGCGCCGGCGGCTCCTCGGTCATCAGGAACTCCAGGCGCTCCACATACGCCCGCTGGAGGTTGCGGCGATAGGTGTCGATGGCGGTTCCGTCATCGAGTTCGGAGAAGACCCCGGTACGGAGGTCGGCGAGGTACTCGATCAGGCGATAGGGATCCGGATCGAACACCTCTGACTCGATGATGCGCTGCATCCGCCGCGGATCGAGCATCTGATTGAGAAACCCGACCTGCCGGCCGCGCACCCGCTCGAGCGCTCCGGCGTGCTCGATTCGCCGCAGGATTTCCTTGTCCGCGAGCCAGGTCGGCGATTCGAACGCTTCATCGATGACAAAACGAACGGCCTCCTCCTGATTATCCCGCGTCACCGGGGTGTAGATCGGCTCGCCCTGATCGGTGGACTTGGCGTTCTGGTAGCGGCCGCCCACGAGCGTGATCACGTGGCCGACATACCGGTTCCACTGGCCGACCAGCTCCCCGTAGAGCTCCTCGAGGTCGTCGAAGTTTTCACCCGGCGTCTGCGTCCACTCGACCAGGTTTGGCGCCACGCGCTTGAGGTTGGCGACACCGTACCCGGACGACTTCACCGGGTCGTCACCCATGTCCTCGGTCTGTGCGTCGGGGTTCCACCCGGTACTCGATCCGAAGCGGTACATGGGGTCGGCGGCGTGCTCGGCAATCCACTCGTCGAGCGTGGCCTTCTCGTCGTCGGGAGACTTGGTTTTCGGGATCACCCGGTAGCCCCAATTGACGGCGTAGTGATCGTAGGGACCGATCTTGCGGATGTAGTCGGTGGGTTTGAGCCCGTCGCCCGGCTGGGCCACATAGTTCTGGCGGGCGTAATCCATGACCGATGGGGAGACGCCCATCTTACGTGCGAAGTCCGGGTCCCGCAGCGATTCGGTCGGATACGAGGACGACCCGATCATGTTGTGTGGCAACCCGATCGCGTGCCCGATCTCGTGTGCGATCACCTGCCGGACGGTCTCGCCCATCAGCTCATCGGGCATGTCGAGCGACCGCGCGGCCGGGTTCGACGCGCCGGTCTCGAGCATGAGCCGGTTGCGATACGACCGCAGATGGTTGTGGAACCAGACGATGTCGCTTTCGATGATCTCGCCGGTGCGGGGATCCGAGACCGACGGCCCCATGGCGTTGCGGACCATGCTCGCCGCCCAGCGCACGACCGAATAGCGGGTGTCCTCGGCGGCCCAATCCGGGTCTTCCTCTGGACTGGGGGGATCCCGCGCGACGATGGCGTTGCTGAACCCGGCTGTCTCGAACGCTGCCTTCCAGTCCTCTATGCCCTGTCTAACGTGAGGGCGCCACCGGGCCGGCGTCGCAGGGTCGATGTAGTACACGATGGGCTTGACCGGATCGACCAACTCGCCCCGCGCATACGCCTCAGGATCGGATGGTTCCAGCCGCCAGCGCCGGATAAAAGTTTGCTCGGCAGCTTTGAGTTCGTCGAGGCCGAAGTTCACCTGGCTGATCGAGGAGTAGCCGACGCGGTCGTCGCGGAGGCGCGGCATCATCGGGTCTTCGGGCAGGAGCACCATCGACTGGTGCATCTCCATCGAGATCGTCGCAGCGTTCACGTCCGCTGGCGGCGCGTTGGCGGCGAACGTGAGCGTGTGCCTCACGTCGACGTTCCGCGGATAGCTTCGGGCGTAGTTGATGAAGCTCCGGTCGGCGTCGAGACTGCGGACCTCGTAGGTTTTCCGCTGCGCTGCCGAGAGTCCGGAGAGCGCCGGGGTGTCGCCGGAGTAAAAGTCGGTCACGTCGATGACCACGGTGTCCCCATCGGGCCCGATGGCCTCGATATCAAACGCCTCGAGGATCGGGGCAAAGTTGTTCCGCACGACCGAGTCGAAGATCGGGAGCGAGTCTTCAGCGACCTGGTTGAAGGACACCTTTCGCAGCAGTATCCGATCGCCGCGACGTTCCCAGTGCAGCACCTGCTCGGAGACTTTGCTGCCCGAAACGATGAACCCTCCAAAGCCCGCCGGCACCCGCCCGATCCGCGTGACCAGAAGCATGTCCACGTTGTACAGGGACTCGGGAATCTCGAAGAAGTAAGTGTCGTCGACCTTGTGGATCGTGAAGAGCCCCTCGTCGGATTCGGCCGCCGCGGTGATCACCTCGGCGTAGGGTTTGGGGCCGTCCTGGTTCTCAGCCTCGCTCTCGGGCTCGGAATCCCCGGGATCGCCGGTCGGGTCGGCCTGGGGCGGGGGACTCGCCTGTCCGAACGCCGTTGTGGCGATTGCCCCAGCCGAGGATAAACCACCGAATGTCGTTGCGAGCAGGAATGCGAAATACGCCTTTTATCGTCACTTCTCCAGATGATCGAAACCGGGACGGTCCTGGACCGCCGCTAGAATTCTGTCTCTCTTTGGGGAACCGGTTACAGGTTACAGGAGACTGGAAAGGAGGGTCAATCTCCGAGGCCACAGTTGGCCCAACTCATTGCGCAGAAGCTCGTCTACTGTCATCGACTCCAAGATAACGTTATCTCTGCGGGGACCACTAGTGTCCTGCTGACTCGCGGAGGCTATCTTCGACAACTTCGGCGAGGCGATCAATTTCAGGGGGGCCCATCGCTGTCGACAATGCGCCGGCGGCGGTGTTCAGCATCATGATGCCGCCGTCGTAGACTCCGTCGATGAAACGGTTCAGCCTTTTGACCGTATCTCGGTCCTGGTATGCGGAGCGGTAATCCACGGGAGGGGTGGCCTGCATGTGGATACGGAACAGAGATCCGCTCCCTGTCACCGATGCGGACGCTCCTGAAAGAGCGATGGCCTCGGATATTCGGCTGCGGGCCAGATCACCCAACTGGTTGAGGCGTTCGACGGCGGTCTGGTCGTAGAGCTCCATCGCCACGCGGCCGGCGGTCATGGTCACCGGGTTGGCTGAAAAGGTGCCGGAGTGCGGCAGCCGGATCCCATGCTCGGTCCGAGCGAACACCGACATCACCTCGTCCCGGCCTGCGACAGCGCCCACGGGGAAACCACCCCCGATGATTTTTGCCATCGCAGTGAGGTCGGGTCGCGCGGTAAATCGGGCCTGCATTCCACCGACCTCTTCCCTGAAGGTAATGACCTCGTCGACGATCAGAAGGGCATCGTTGTCACGGGTCCAATCTCGCAGGGTACTCACGAACACATCAGACGCCGGAATGAGTCCAACGCGGTGTGGCATGAGATCCAGCAGTACACCCGCGATGTCTTTCCTGTGCCGGTCCAGTATGGCGACCGCCGTGTCGGGATCGTTGAACGGAATGATCACGACGTCTGCGAGGACACCTTCCGGTGTGCCTTTGGCGAGGGGAACCGAGTTCGGATTGTCCGAACGCCCCCAGGCATCCGGAGTCGGGGACTGGCTGGCTTCGGCATAGTCGTAGGTGCCGTGGTAAGCACCCTCAACCTTGGCGATCTTCGCACGCCCGGTAAACGCACGTGCCGCTTTTAAAGCGGTCATGACCGCCTCCGTACCCGAATTCACGAAGCGGACCTTGTCGAAATTCGGGGAGCGTCCGCACAAGTTCTCGGCGTAAAGCAGTTCGGCTTCGGTGGCCATCGTGAACGCCGTACCCAGCTTCAACTGCGCGGTGACGGCGCCGACAATCGCGGGGTGGGCGTGTCCATGAATCAGGGAGGCCATGTTGTTGGCGAAATCGATCCGTTCCACGCCATCCACATCCACGACCTGACATCCACTCCCCTGTCGTGCATAGAGCAGCGGCGTGGCCCTCAAGAGAGTGTTCCGACTGACCCCACCCGGCAAAACGCGAGAGGCCCGACCGAACAGGTCGGCGCTTCGTCGATGGACATTCTCTCCCATGTAGTCTAGACCCCTTTGACTGGCAGAAGATCCGCGCCTGTTCTAGCGCGGACTTCCTCTAAGGTTATTCCCGGCGCAAGCTCGTACACCCTGAACCCTTCCGCCGTGATGTCGACCACGGCGAGGTCGGTATAGACCCGGGTGGTCACACACTTGCCGGTGAGTGGATAGGAACACTCGGAAACGAGCTTCGGATCTCCCGACTTCGTCGTGTGCCGGGTGATCACGAAGACGGTCGGGACCCCTGCCACCAGATCCATGGCACCACCCACGGCCGGTATGTCTTCGGGAACTCCAGTCGTCCAGTTCGCCAGATCACCGGTGGCCGACACCTGCAGGGCGCCCAGCACACAGACATCGATATGACCGCCACGGATCATCGCGAAACTATCGGCGTGGTGGAAGAACGAAGCCCCGGGCATGGCGGTCACAGCCTTCTTGCCGGCATTCATCAGTTCCGGGTCCTCTTCACCGGGTCGTGGTGGCGGTCCCATGCCGAGCAAGCCGTTCTCGGTCTGGAAGATGAACTCGCGGCCCCGGGGAACGTACTGCACGACCAGCTCCGGTATCCCGATCCCCAGGTTGACGTACGAACCATCCGGGATGTCGAGGGACGCACGTTCGGCCATCTCTTCCCGGCTCCAACCCACATGTTGGCTCATGGATATCGTGTCCCTTCGGCGACCAGCCGCGATTCGTCCAGAGGGTCGGGGATCTCCACGATCCGGTTCACAAAAATGGCGGGAGTGACCACGTGCTCCGGATCAATCGCGCCCGGTTCGACCAACCGCCGGGTCTGAACAATGGTGGTGGCTGCGGCCATGCACAAGATCGGGCTGAAATTCCGAGCCGTTTTGTTGTACGTCAGGTTACCGAGACGATCGCCGCGTTCACATTTGACGAGAGCGAAGTCGGCTTTCAACCAGTGTTCCATGACACAGGTGCGACCCTCGAACTCGCGGGACTCCTTGCCTTCGGCCAGAAGTGTCCCGGCGGCCGTCGGTGTGAAGAATGCGGGAATCCCTGCGCCGCCGGCTCGAATGCGTTCGGCGAGCGTCCCCTGCGGCACGATTTCCAACTCAATCTTGCCGGCCCGGTAGAGTTCGGGAAATACGCTGGAATGGCTCGACCGGGGATAGGAGCAGATCATCTTGCGGACCTGCCCGCGGCCGATCAGCGCGGCAAGGCCGATTTCGCCGTTACCCGTGTTGTTGTTGACGACAGTGAGATCGTTCGCTCCCAGATCGATCAAGGCATGGATCAACTCGATCGGGCTTCCAGCTTCACCGAAACCGCCGATCATCACCGTTGCGCCATCAAAAATGTCCGCTACCGCCGCCGAAGCCGAAGAGACCGTTTTGTCGATCATCTCTTGATCGTCTCTGGCGGATCGACCCCGGCCCCCGCGTCGACCGTATCGAAATAGCCGCAACGCTTGTCGCGTTCGGCGAGCACGGCGCTGCGTTCGTCGGAATTCCCGTACCCGCCACCTCCCGGCGTCCGCACGTCGACCCAATCACCGGCCTCTAAACGATAGCCTTCACCCTTGGATCGATGAGGCGGCGTACTCCATCGACCGGCCTGGCTGACCAGGATCTCGTTGGGGAGGCCCGCTTCGCCCCCCAGAACACCCGGCGGCCCGTACCTTCCGTGTTCCATGAGAAACGAAGCCGTCGCTTCCCCGCGCAGGAGCCGCACGCGATAGCCGGTCCCGAAACCGCCCCTTTACCGACCGGCGCCGGCGGATCCTTCCCGCAGCGCGTAACGCTCAAACAGGATGGGATAGCGCTGCTCCAGGACTTCAACAGGCTGGGTTTTCGAGATCCCGATTGTCGAGCAACCGTTCGAGATCCCGTCACCCTTCCACCAGCCACCGTATCCACCGCCGCTGAAGAAATACATGATGTAGTGACTGTCGGTCTGGGGATCGTATCCACCCAGACTGAAATTACCGCTGGTGCCGGCGGGCGCCGCGTAGAGCTTGTCGGGAATGACCTCGACCAGCGCCAGGAAGACAGCCTCTACAATGCGCTGCGACACTTCGGCCGCGCAGCCGGCGACCGGCTTCGGATATTTGGCGTAAAGAAAGGTTCCTTCAGGCTTCTTGATTTTGATCGGCTTGAAGCAACCCACGTTGATGGGGACATCGGGAAAGATGTGCTTGAAAGAGAGATAGCAGGCCGACAGGGTGCTGGCCCAGACTGAGTTCATCGGGCCGAGGCAAGGCGGGCTACTCCCACCTAAATCGAGCTCGATTTCGTCGTCGGCAATCGTTGCCGTCAGGCGAATCTCAAGGGGTGCATCCACAATGCCGTCGTTGTCGATGTAAGCGATGCTGGAATAACTGCCATCCGGGATCGTCCGGATCTTCGAACGCATCATCCGTTCGGAACGAACCTCCAGTTCCTCAATCGCCGCTTCGACGGTGTCGGCGCCATAGCGCTCGAGAAGCTCACGAAGGCGTTTCTCGCCGGTATCGAGCGCGCCGATCTGTGCCTTGATGTCGCCGATTCGCTCTTCGCTGACACGGACGTTCGCGAGAACAAGGTCGACGATGTCCTGTTGGATCTCGCCCCGTCGAACCAGCTTGACCGGCGGAATCCGAAGCCCTTCCTGGTGGATCTCCGTCGCCGTACTGCTGAAACCGCCCGGGACCATGCCCCCGGTGTCGGGCCAATGACCTGTATTGGACAGAAAGCACCAGAGCCGGCCACTGTAAAAAAATGGTTTGACCATCTTGACGTCCATCAGATGCGTGCCGCCGAAATAGGGGTCATTCACCAGGATGATGTCTCCGTCACCGAGATCATTCCGATGTTCGATGACCTCGCGCGTGGTCTCCTGCATCACACCGATAAAGATCGGCATCCCCAATTCACCCTGGGCGATGACGCCGCCGTCGCTGGGCCGATAGATGCCGTTGGAGCGGTCAAACGCTTCCGATATGACGGGGGAGAAGGCGGTCCGGTCGTGGGTCAGATCCATTTCACTGCAGACATGCTGCAAACCTTTTTCGATCACGGTCAGGGTGACGGGATCAATGTTCATTCCACCTCCACTTTCTCGTAGCGCGAGGATCCGACCGTGATGATCATGTTGCCGAGCTCGTCGATCGCGGCCCGGGCGCCGGGGTCGATGACGATCGTCGCGTCCAGTTGTTCGACAATCGCGGGTCCGTCGAAGCGGACGCCGGGTGGGAGACGCTCACGGTCATAGATTCTGGTTCGACACCACGAGCCGTCGAACCGAACCTCACGTAGTCCCTTGATCGCATCTTCGAGCGTCACTCCGTCCGAAGGGACGCCGATCGGGAAATCACTTTCCCGGACACCGATCACAGTGGTCCGGACGTTGACCAGGACAGGTTTCATCTCGTCGAGCCGAATACCGAAACGCTCACTGAAGCGATCCGCAAAGGCGGTGACGAGTTCGTCCGGATCAAATCCCGGACTTTCCACGCCGAGTCGCAGAACGTGGGATTGCCCCTGATACAGCAGGTCGGCTTCGTGCCTGACGACGGTCTGTTTGACGGTGACCGATTCCCGATCGAGAAGCACCCTTCCGGCTGCGACCTGCTCGGCAAAGACGGCATCGATCGGTGTCGCCCGGACACGGGAAAGGGGCAGGTTGATCGCGTGCACGAAATCATGACGCACGTCGGCCATGATGCATCCCAGCGCCGAGGTCAGACCGGGAAAGCGGGGAACCAGAACCGTCGGTATGCCAAGATGCCGGGCCACAGCAACGGCGTGGAGGGGGCCTGCGCCGCCAAAGGACATCAGGGCGAAATCACGGGGATCCTTTCCTTTTTCGACAGAGACCAGGCGAACGGCGCCGGCCAGTTCATTGACCGCAACACGGAGCACGGCTTCGGCGCTTTCCAGTGCATTCAGGTCCAGATGAGCGCCAACCTGGGCGCCGAACACTTCGGCAATCCGGTCGACGTCGGCCGGTTTGTCCGAGCCGGTGACGTTGCTCGCGTTCAGTCGTCCGAGAAGGAAGTTCGCGTCGGTGATCGTCGGTTCGGTTCCACCCCGTGAATAACCGATCGGGCCGGGCTCGGATCCCGCACTTTCCGGCCCGACACGAAGCATCCCTGCGTCGTCGACACGGGCAATGCTTCCGCCCCCGGCGCCGATGATGTGAACGTCGACCATCGGTATGTGAATCGGGGTCGCGTATGCGATTTCCTTCGCGTTGGTCACGAGAGGCTCGCCGCCAACGATCAATGCAACGTCAAAGCTGGTGCCGCCCATGTCGGCCGTAATGATGTTTTCGAAACCTGCTGCCGTGCCAATCCGCGCTGCAGCCAACACACCGGCCGCGGGCCCGGACATCACCGTGTGAACCGCATGGTCGGCGACGATCGATGCGGACATCATTCCCCCGTTTGCCTGCATGACCATCAGTTCCCGTTCATATCCGGCTTCCTCCAGGGCGACCGAGACCCGCTTGATGTAATCCGACACGATCGGCCGGATGGCCCCTTGAATCGCCGCGGTCGAACCTCGTTCAAACTCACGCATCTCACGGATGACCCGATGGCCGACCACAATGCTGTCTCCGGACCAGGCGGCTCGAACGATTTCGTCACAGCGGACTTCATGGGCGGGGTTGGCATAGGAATGCAGAAAGTGGATCACGATGGATTCCACGTCCATGGACTCCAGTTTCGCCACGGCGACGCGCACGTCATCTTCGTCGAGAGGAATGATGACGTTCCCCTGTGCATCCATCCTCTCGCGAACCTCCAACCGGAACTCGCGCCCGATCAAGGGCTCGAACGTGCCATGAAGACCGTAGGAATGCGGGCGGGACCTGCGGCCCAGCTCCAGGACATCACGAAAACCCGCCGTCGTGATCAGGCCACACCGGGCCCCTTTCCTTTCGAGCACTGCATTCGTACCCGCCGTGGTCCCATGAACGATACGATCCACGTCGGAAAGGTCGGGCGTGAGTTCCCTAATGCCTTGCAGGAAGCCTGTCGCGCGGTCGTCGAGTGTCGTCGGAATCTTACGGATGC
Source organism: Terriglobia bacterium (assembly GCA_965247425.1). GTDB lineage: Bacteria > Acidobacteriota > Terriglobia > 20CM-2-55-15 > 20CM-2-55-15 > CAZOZZ01. Next base: position 3,806,266 of record OZ252023.1, on the reverse strand, counting down.
GGAACAGGTTGCGCTGGGCATCGTAAAGGATAAAGTCTGTGAACGTGCCGCCAACGTCCACTCCGATGTCAATTGAACTCATCGATTGAGCTGTCCTTAATTCGGTTGGTTGAACATATATCGATTCGGCAAATGATCGCGACGGCTGCCCGATAGTCGCCGTCGTTTCGAGTTAAAGATTCAGAATAGAGCGTTGGGTAGGACCAACACAATTTCCGGAAACAGAACCAGTAGCCCCATGCCGAAGAACATCAGCAGGATGAACGGTAACACGGACCGGTAAATCTCGACCATGGTCACGTCGGACGGGGCCACGCCTTTCAAATAGAAAAGGTTGTATCCGAACGGTGGCGTCAGGAAGCCGGCTTCCATGTTCACGATAAACAGCACACCAAACCATACAAGGTCAAAGTCGAGCGCTCGGATGATGGGCACAAACACGGGGGCTGTGATCATGATGATGCCGACGGTGTCGATCACCGTTCCCATCACCAGCAGTATCACCGTGATGCCCAGCAAGATCACATAGCGGTTCACATCCCATCCGAGAACGATCCCCTGAATCAGACTGGCCGCGCCCATGGCCGTATAAAACGTGGACAGAGCCGACGCGCCGATGATGATCCAGAAGATCAGGCATGTGAGCAACAGGGTCTGGACACAGGTTTCCCGGATGATCGACCAGGTCCAGCGCCCCTTGAACCCTGCGGCGGCGATACTGCCGACGGCGCCCACCGCCGCGGCTTCGGAAATGCTGGCGACGCCGGTGACGATCGAACCCAGAACGGATCCCACAAGGATCAGGGGAAACACGAGCCCTTTCAGTAAGACGACGCTTTCCCACGTAGCCCACTCGGGTTGGTCCACCGCGGCCGGCGCCAGCTCGGGTCGAAGCCAGCTGCGAATCAGGATGTAGGAGATAAACAAGGCCGAAAGCATCAGTCCCGGAAGAACGCCACCGGCATAGAGCTTGCCGATCGAAGTTCCGGAAACCAGGCCGTACACGATCATCGTGACGCTCGGCGGGATCAGAATCCCCAGTGACCCGCCCGCGGCGATACTGCCCAGAGCCATGTCCTTCGAGTATCCCCGGTTGAGCATGGACGGCAGGGCCACGACGCCCATGGAAATCGTTGCCGCACCGCTGATCCCGGCCATTGCAGCGAAGATCGTGCAGATCACGACGCTCCCCGCTGCCAGACCTCCACGAAGGCGACCGAAGAAGTGATACATGGTCGCGTACAGATCATCGGCAATCCCGGAGTGATGCAGCATGTTGGCCATGAAAATGAACAGCGGTATGGTCATGAACTCGAAGCTCGACGTTACGGAGAACCCGTTCATCGCCAATGTCGCAAGCGCATTTGTGCCCCAGAACAGGTAGATCATGAGGACGCCGACGCCGCCGAGCGCGATCGCGATGGGGATGCCCGCCAGCAGACTGACCATCACGCTTCCAAAGAGAATGAGTGTGATTCCTAGGGGGCCCATGGGGAGATCAATCCGCTTCGAGCACAATGACGAGTTGCTTCAGCATGTGAGAGACCCATGCCGTAGCCAGCAGGACGCCGCCCAGGGGGACGAAGGTCTTTGCGATGAACACCGGTCCGGACCAGGCGCCGGTGGCGGACACCTCGCCCATCTGGAACGACTGCCAGGCAAGATCCGCACCCTCCCAGATCATCACGCCGGCGAACAGCCCCAACAAGGCTGAACCGAGCGTGAGATCCACCAATGCCTTCGTCCGCGGTGTCATGCGCATGTGAAGGATGTCGATCCGGACGAACTGCCCCTTCGTGAAGGCGTAGGCGCCGCCGAGAAAGACCAGTGCGACTTGCATCCAGGCACTCAGTTCGTGTGCCCAGGGGGTCGGTTTGTTGAAAACGAACCGGAGGACCATCTCCAGCGAAACGACGCCAATGACGGCCGAGATCAGCAACGATACCGTCCGCCCGATCACTTCGATAAAACGATCGAGAGCGAGCGATATTCTGGACAGTGTTTTCGTCATGTTTGCCGATTGGTCCAGTAGGAGCCTGCGCGGCAGAAGGAATCTACTGCGAAAGCGGTAGGAATCGGTCCATATTTCCCCGATTTTTCGTTAAATAGAACCACTATTCGCCTCAAAATCGAGAAAATGCCTCACAGTCGAGGGAATCTGGCCTCGATTCTCCACTTTCTCGCTACGATCCCTTCTGCCGCGCAGGCTCCAAGGAGCCCGTGGTGGAAGTCTGTAGGGTCGCGTTACGAGCGCCATGGGGCTAGCTGCAAGGCGGCACGACGACGTCGATGCTCGCCATCGATCTAGGAGTGCCAACGCCGCAGATGGCCCCATGCCGTCGTAACCCGTAGGGCGCAGGGGTCTTCGGGCCACAGGCTTTGTCATTCGTCGGTCACGATGACAAAGCATCGTTCCGCTCCTCATTTCGCGCCTGTGACCCGAATACCCCTGCGCGCGACCCTACAGACTTCCACCACGGGCTCCTAGCGCCCGAGATCGGCGAGATACTTCTGAAGCAGTTCGACCCCACGCCTGGGCAGGTCTCCTTGCTCGGCATACCCTTCCCACAGGAGCTTCGCGACGGCTTCGATTTCAGCCCACTCGGCATCATCGATCCTGCTGATCTCCACGCCGGCCGCCTGCATCTCCTGCATGGCCCGTGAATCCGCAAGCATCGCTCGCGACAGATAAGCCATGGATGACGCCTGCGCCGCTTGATCCAGGATCGCCTTCAGGTCATCAGGAAGTTTGTTCCAGGCTTCGGCGTTTACCGCGAAGAAGTTGTTCGGCACCGGCATTGGCGAGGGCTGGATGTAGTACTTCGCCACTTCGTGGTACGAATTGGTCTGATTGCCGGAAGGGCTGGACCAACGTGCCGCATCGACGACACCGGTAGCGAGGCCGGTGTAGATTTCCCCGCCGTCCATGAAAACCGGAGATGCACCCATCTTCGAATACCACTCGGCCTCGATTCCGAAAGCACGGATCTTGAGTCCCTCAAAGTCCTTCATCCGGGTGATCGGTTTGCTCGACATCATGTCCCACGCGGGCGAGAGTTGCGGACCCAGGTAGTACACGCCGAACTTCCCGTAAACTTCTCGCACCAGGTCCAGAAACCCGGCGCGGTAGAAGAAATTGTGGCGCTCCAGGGGCGTGTGCAGCGATCCGGGCACACCCATCTCGAGATTGGCGATCGGTCCCAGCTTGCCTGCGTAATAACCACCCGTGAGGAGGGCCATGTCAATCAGGCCGTTGCCGATGGCTTCGAGGCCTTCTTCTACAGGGAACAACGCGCCGACCGGATGCAGTTGGAACCTGATTCTTCCACCAGACATCCTCTCGGCCAGTTCAACGAACTCCACTCGAACCGCCTCGTATCCCGGCTCCCCCGCATTCAGATTGCTCTGGATGCGCCAGGCAATCGGTTCGATACCGTTCGCCACGCCAGCGGACACCCCGTCTCCCGAGCCCGGAACAGTGATCGAGGCGCAAGCGGCCAACATCAGCAGGGTCGTCGCAATCGAGAAAGATCTCGAACGGCTCCTCATGTGGATCCTCCAGTGAAACCGGCAGTGACAGGATGCTATCGGCAGAGGCGTGACGTGTCAATCAATGCGATTGCTGACGGCCTAGGAGCCCGTGGTGGAAGTCTGTAGGGTCGCGTGCTTGAGAATCAGGCAAGGGCGGCGGCAGGGAAAGCTGTCATTAGGCGGCCGACTGGCGCAAGATAGTGCCGGTCGAAGACCGGGAGGAGCAAATGAACCGACAAGCAACCCAGATAGTCAATGCATCGTTGTTACTCGTTTTTCTGGCAGGACTCCTGCCGGCTGCCGAACCTCCGCCACAGGCAGGCGGACAAACACATCGATTTCAGGCTGATCACTACTTCAACACGTTTTCCTTCGCGCATGAACCGGTGCTGCGGATTGCTCCGGGCGACAGGGTCATCACGAAAACAATCGACGCACGGGGCTACGATGAGACGGGAACGGAAGTCGCCGGGCGGTGGAACCCGGAAACCGGCCCTTTCTACATCGAGGGAGCCGAGCCCGGGGACATGCTGGTTGTTCGAATCGAAAAGATCCAGCCGAACCGAACGACCGCATGGTCCGCTCAGGTGCTGGCGCCATACGCGGTCGACCCGTTCTACCTCCGCTCCCAGGGTGGAAGAGTTCCCGAACCCCAAACTTGCGTGGACCTGGACTCGCCGCGGTGTGAAGTCTGGGAACTGGACCTGGATGAGGGAATCGCTCGAACGACAACTCCTGATCTCGAACCCGCCCTCGAAATCCCCCTGGTGCCCATGCTCGGATGTGTCGCCGTGGCACCGCCGAACAAGGAAGCGGTGTCCACTGCAACTCCGGGCGAGTTCGGCGGGAACATGGACTATTTCGGGCTGGTCGAAGGCGTCACGGTGATGCTTCCGGTCTTTGAACCCGGAGCGCTGCTCTTCGTAGGCGATGGCCATGCGCGGCAAGGTCACGGCGAAGTCGCCGGGAACGCGCTGGAAGTATCGATGGACGTCGAGTTTTCCGTGGATCTGGTCAAGGGCAAGACGATCAACTGGCCGCGTCTGGAAAACGACGACTACATCATGGTCCTCGGTAGCGCTCGGCCTCTGCTTCAGGCTCTGCAGCACGCCACAACAGAACTTCAAAGATGGCTCATGACCGACTACGGGTTCGACGAACGTGCGGCCGGCCTGTTGATGGGACACCTCCTTGAGTTTGAAATCGCCAATGTGGTCGATCCGCACTTTACCGTCGTCGCGAAGTTGAGGAAGGAGTATCTGGACGGGAATTAGATAGGGGGCTGAGCGGTGGAACCGCGCCAGATCCGGCGTTGTACCGCGGTCCGGGATCGGAACGCTCCGATTTTGGCGCACCCGGCTTCGATACGCTAAGCTGGAATGGTGAAGACTCCCTCAACCCAGGACACGATCAATACGGAGGTCAGCCCCCGGGGGACCCTCGAAGTGCTGTCCCAGAGCGAGGTGGAGCAACTGCGGGTGGCCGCGGGGTCAGAGGAGAAATCCCGGCTCTTCGATCTGCTGCGGAGCTGTGCCCTTGCCGTGATGAACACGGGCAGCGAGGAAGACGATGCCGCGGCAATATTTGACCGCTATCGTGATTTCTCTATCGAAATAGTACAACGCACCCGGGGGCTCAAGCTGAAGATCGAAAATGCACCGCCGGGTGCTTTTGTCGACGGCCGGATCATCGAGGGGATTCGCCAGCACCTGTTCGCCGTGTTGCGGGATCTGGTTTACATCGGTACCCAGATCGAACAGAACCAGCGGTTTGATCTGGGTCGGGGGGAAGGCATCACGGATGCGGTGTTTCACATCCTGAAACACGCCGGCATTCTGGATCCAGATCTCGCCCCGAACCTCGTAGTGTGCTGGGGCGGCCATGCCATATCCCGCACCGAGTACGAGTACACCAAAAGCGTCGGTTATCACCTGGGGTTGCGCGGCCTGGATGTGTGCACCGGCTGTGGCCCGGGCGCCATGAAGGGTCCCATGAAGGGTGCGGCCATCGGCCATGCCAAACAGCGCCTGGGCGAGGCCCGTCATGTGGGTCTGACCGAACCCGGCATCATCGCGGCCGAACCGCCGAATCCGATCGTCAACCACCTGGTGGTTCTACCGGATATAGAGAAACGTCTTGAAGCGTTCCTGCGTATCGGCCACGGAATAATCGTCTTTCCGGGCGGTGCGGGAACGGCAGAAGAAATCCTGTACCTGCTGGGCGTGCTGATGGACCCGGCCAACGCCGATCAGGATTTGCCTGTCGTGTTCACAGGACCAGAGAAAAGCCGGAACTACTTCGATCAGATCGACCGTTTCATCAGCGCGACCCTGGGCGATGAAGCGCGCAATCGCTATCGCATCATTATCGGCGACGCTCGGGCCGTGGCCCGGCGGATGGGTCGAAGCATTCGCAAGGTTCGGACCCAGCGGCGCAAGAGTGGGGATGCCTTCTACTTCAATTGGTTATTGCAGGTGCCCCACGACTATCAACGACCGTTTGAGGTCCGTCACGAAACGGTTCGGGACCTGGTGCTCCATCGGGACCTGGCGCCCCACGAGCTGGCATCGAATCTGCGGCGCGCCTTTTCGGCAATAGTGACGGGGAACATCAAAGACCACGGGATTCGACTGATACGCCAGAATGGGCCGTTCGAGATAAGGGGCGACCCCGGCGTCATGGACCTGCTCGACAAGGTTCTTCGGAGCTTCGTCGATCAGGGTCGGATGAAAATCGCCTCAGAGGCCTACAAGCCCTGCTATCGAGTCGTGTCGAATTAGAGGAAGAGCCCGCTAGCTCTGAACCACAGACTCCCCGGGGACCTTCCGGGGGAGGTCTCCGAACTTCCTCTTGTAGTACCGGGTCCAGAAATGAAGCGCGGGTAATCCCAGAGCAGTCGGCAAGACCCAGGGCAGGAATGACCACGTCCCTTCGATCAGGGCGCCGCCAAAAACACTCCGCGCTCCAAACACAAGGAAGGCCGTGTGAAAGGCGATGCCCGAACCCACCATGCCGTCCATGTGCTTGTACCACCAGGCCATCGGTGTGGGACGGGGGTTGGCTAAGAACTTTCGGTGTTCGACGAAATCGGCAACTCCAGCCGCTCCGAGGGCAACCGGGATCCAGAACATGGGGCCGCTCCCCCCGACGACGTGGTAAACGCCGAAGAGAAACACGGCGACACTCGCCAACAGCTGTGCCAGATTGAGGGAACGGAGTCGGGTTCCGGCAAACGTCTCCGGCTGATGCCGCGTGCGGACAGCGCGCATCCCGTTCTCGACGCCCTGCAGGAGGAAGATGGACAGCAATCCAAGGATGGCGATGAACATGATCTGGTTGGCGGGTATCTGGGATAGTGTCACCGACTGGCCCGTCCAGCTCGAAGGGTGGATGAAGACCCACAGAGACGACCCGAGGGCCGTCAGTGCGACGGTGTATGCGCACAGGCTGAACACCTTTCCGGCGGTAATGTGGGTCCGGCGTCCTTTCGGCGCAAACGCTGGAATCCAGAACATAGCCAGGCCGAGAAAACCCATCGTAATGTGCAGCGCGCGCAGGGCGCCGTGAATCGTTTCAGCCACTACGGGCCTCCTTATCGTTTGTGTTTGACCCGAGGGCTTTGACGCCTTTCGACGACCGACGGTTTCGGATTCGCTCCAGCGACTCGTCGCACCACCGGACCTTTGCACCGAGAGAGTGAATGCCCATGCGAAGGGCCAGCACATCATGAAACTCCTCGGAGTTCAGGTGGTCGAGATCTTCGGTGCCGCCCCGGGTCAGCTCCGACTCGGCCTGGCGAAGCAACTCCAGGAATTCACCGAGTCGAGATTTCAGGTCGCGCATAAACTTCGAGGTCGATTCAATATCGTCCAGTTCGTGCATGAAGCACAGCTGGCCGAGGTAGGCAAACCGCTCGGTTCCCATCTGCGGTCCGGCGGTAAGCCACCCAATCAGTTCCCGACGTCCCCTGGCGGTTCTGTGATAAACGCGACGGGGCGGCCCTTTGGCCGGAGGTTCGATTCTGCTCCTCAGCCACCCACGCTTCTCGAGCTTCTTCAGGGCGGGATAGATCTGGCTGAGCTCTGCGGACCAGAAGTGACGGGCCCCCTGGCTGAAATCGCTCTTGATGTCATAGCCGCTTGCCGGCACATGCAACATGCCCAGCACGATGTGTTCGAGACTCATTTCGATACGAGATGACATACTATGACAATAGTTATATAGTTGTCGAACAAAATCGTAGCATACCGACGATTGCGGTTTTGAGAGCGTGATTTCTTTACGGTTGACGAATTTTGCGATAGAAAGGGAGAGCATGAACAAAACGGCTACCTATCGCGCGTCCCGCATTCTGGACACATGGGTGAATCATGACTGGAGTGACGGGCTCCAGTTGGAGTCGGTAGATGATTTCACCGAGATTCATGTCCAGACGCGCAACAGTATTTACGAGATCACTGCTATTGACGGGTTTGCCAGAGAAGTCCTCGTTCGGGGCGGTCGTTGGTTTCCCGAGAGAACATCGGCCCATCTGGCGGGAAGTACGCTGGGGGGCGGGTTTCTGAAACTCGGCGGAATTTACGTTGGCTTCAGCCTTGAGTTTGTGACGAGTGAGGACACGATTATCACGACGCATATCCGGTCCATTCGCGTTTTCGCCCCACCTGATCCCATCAAAGCCCGCTAGTCCGAAACGGAATCTTAAAACCCCAGTTATCTACGACGCCGTTGGATACGTCCGCCCTTACGGGCGGGTGGCCAGGGACGGCCACCCGTACACGCTATCCCGTTCAGTTCGCCAGGGGGGTGGGGCGGAGTTGGAAATGCATCACCTTGCTTGTCGTTCCTTTGCCGCCTTCCATGTGGAAGGGGGCGCGGGTGCTTATGGTCGTCCAGATACCCCTGCCTTTCCATCCGCCGTTTGGGTCGTCGATGCGGCCATCCATCCATTTTGTGTAGAAGCCCATCGGATAGGGGACCCGGAGAACGACCCATTCGCCGTCCTTCAAGGCCAGCAGGCCTTCGGACGCGTTGCCGGTGTTGATCGGCACGTTCGCACCCAACCCGAGCGTGTCGAACTGGTCGACCCAGGTGTAGTAGCTGGACTCGGCGCTCCCGGAATCGGCGACGCCTTTCAGTTGCGGTAGCGGTTCGGGATATAGGGTCCAGCCCTCCGGACAGTGTTGACCGGTCGCCGTCGGTCCGTTCAGCGGTCCCTCGCACTTGCGACGGTCAAAGCTGGCAAGATGTCCGCTCGCCAGTGCGGCCCAGAAAACACCGTTACGATCGACGTCTCCGCCACGCGGCGAGAATCCATGGACGGGTGCATCCGGGTTGCCCCACGGCACTTCGTACACTTCCGCCAGTGCTGTCTCGGGCGGGTTCGTTCCCGGATCCAGCCGAACGACGGCGCCAGGGAAGTCGAGGACCGTGCCCCAGACCGAGCCGTCGGCTGCCGGGGCAACGGCATAGAAGGCCCGCCCAAATCGCTTGTCCTTTTCGGGATCCAGCGTTTCGTCCGGTTCCACATACTCGTCTCTCCGGCCGTTGCCGTTCGTGTCCATGATCAATGCGGTCCAGCCCTGCGACCGCACCTCATCGCCGGTCTCCTCGAACATCCTGGTGTTCAGCCAGCCGACGACCTGTCCGCCGCCGCTTGTCCAGAGCGTGTTGTCCTCATCCTCGGCGAACATCAGGTGGTGCGTACCGAAACACGTACTGAAATGCGTGAGCTGCTCGGTTTCCGGATCGTACATGGCGAGGTGACGGCGGGCGCCATCGAGAGGAAACAACTTTGCTGACGGATGGTTCGATCCTTCTTTGCAGTAGTCCGGGTTATCGGACGGGCGCACGGACGAGGTGATCCAGACCCGACCCTCGGCGTCGATCATCGGATTGTGGACGTTGTTCTTGCTGTCCCACAGGATCTCGTCGCCCCAGTAGGGCGAAGGCTCGGCCATCCTCGCGGACGTCGCCGGTGTGTTCGGGTCGCGGACGGTCAACCTCGCGCGGCTCGCCGTATGGCTCGCCGGATCCAGAATGGGCAGATAGTCCGCGCTGAGCTCGAGCGCTCCGTAGACGGGGCCGTTGGCATTGACCGTCGGATTTCGCCTGTCGGTCGCGACTACATCGTGAAGGTAGTCTGTCGGATCGGCCCAGTCCCACTGGGTGATGACGACATTTCGTTCCAGACCCTGCGGTCGGGGCGGCGCCGGCGGCAGTTCGCCGGCGGCGATGCGGTCGGTCCAGTCGGCGAACATTTCGAGCGCACGCTCCCGTCCCAGCCGGTTGAGGCCGTTGCTCATCCCGGCGCCGGCCTGTCCGGATTGGACACGCCGGTCCCAGGCGGCCACGGACGACTCAAAAGTGCCGAGGCTGTCCGGAATCTCGCGGGTCGCTTTGTTGCCCAGTTGATGACAGGCCATGCAGTTGCCGGACTTTACATACCGGAGCCAGGCGGCCTGGCTGGCCATGTTCGTGGGGAGGCCGTTACCTTCGGGTCCTGTTCCGGGAAACTCGCTCGCATCGGGCGGCTCGAGCAGGGAAAGCCAGTACCCTGCCGGATAGTATTCGGCCGCTGCACGCGCATTCGGTGCAACCGTGGCCGTGAGGTCGACGATCCCGCCCGGGGAGGCCTCAGCCTTTGGCGAGTCCACCAGACCATAGCCACGCACCCAGACCGTGTAGTCCGCGGCTGGAAGGTCCGGCAGCAGGTAGCGGCCCTGGTCGTCGGTGACCACGATCTTGACGAATTTCGTGTCCAGATCCATGGTTTCCGCGATCACCCACACGCCCGCTTCCGGCCCGTTCGCGCTCGTGACCACTCCACCGAGGTCGTCGTTGTCGATGTCGACTTCCTGGCCGGCATTCACCCCGACCGGCACGATAGCCAAAAGTATCGCAAAGCAGACGGCTGCGGTCGAAAAGTCCAGCATGGTTCTCATCGTCATATCGGATCTCCTTTTAATCCACACGCCGAACCGTTCAAGGACGGGGGCGCAGTATGGGTCTCTCGAATGGGGCGCCGGGAACGAACTTCCCGGAACCCGGCTGCGCGATCACCTGACCGTCGTCGTAGACGACCTCACCGCGGCGAATCGTCGTTATGGGAAAACCGGTGACTTCCCATCCCGCATAAGTCGAATACCCGACGTTGGAGAGTTGGTCCTCATCGCGGATCGTCTTCGTCAGTGTCGGATGCCAGACGACGATGTCCGCATCCGATCCCACCCGGATTGTGCCTTTCCGGGGATACATGCCAAACAGCTTGGCCGCGTTTGTGGACGTCACCGCGACAAATTGCTCGAGCGTGATGCGCTCACCCAACACGCCTTCAGAGAACATCATCGGCAGATACTCCTGCAGGTTACTCAGGCCCATCCGCTTGTCGACAATCGTCTGCGTGGGATCCAGCTTCGCCGGCTTCGCATAGCCGGTGTGATCGGTGCCGATGGTATGGATGGTCCCGTTGGCGATGCCGACCCAGAGCATGTCCTGGTCCCACTTCTCGCGGAGCGGGGGACCGCCCAGGTACAGTCCGGCGTCCGGCCGCTGATAAACCTCCTGTGTCAGGTGGAGGTACATGGGCCGGGTCTCGACAAACACGGGCAGGCCGCGAGCCATCGCATCTTCGGCCACCTGGAGCGCACGTCCGGATGACATGTGGAGGATGTAGATGGGTGATCCGGTCGCCTCCGCAATCGCAACCGCACGCTGCACGGCAACGACCTCTGCGACGATCGGGGCACTCTGGGCGAAGTTATGAATCGAGCCGCGGCCTTCGGCCATCAGCCGCTCGGCGGCCTCGGCCATGATCGAATAGTCTTCCGCATGCAGCATGCTCAAGACACCGGCCGGGCCGGAAGCCTTGAACTTCTTGAACCAGGTCAGAGCGTTCGCGTCGAACGACTCCCTGGCCAGGAAGTCCTCGCCCGTACTGACAAAACCCCGCCCCGCCAGTGCGTCGAGCACCTCCGGAGTGAACCGGCCGGGCTCGTTCCCAACGGTGACATGAATGAAGAAGTCGGCCATCGCCCGATTATCTATCCCGCCGATGACACGGTCGGCGTAGGCATCGACGTCTTCACCAGCTTGCATGGGGAGGAAATTCGAGAGCGTCGTCGCGCCGCCGGCGAATGCGGCCGCCGACCCGCTGACGTAGTCGTCCTGGTTCCGGCTGGGTTGCGGCGGGTCCGGCATTACGGGATTGAGATGTGTGTGTGTGTCGACTGCACCCGGCAGGAGTAGCATACCGGCCGCGTCGATCTCGCGATCTCCCGGCTCCGCCTCCAGGTCGGGGCCGATCTCGGCCACCTGTTCGCCGCGAATCCGGACGTCGGCCTCCATCCGGCCTTCAGCCGTGACGATCAGACCGTTGCGAACGATAAGGCCCGCCGACTGTTGTGCGGCGGCCAGGGCCGGTTGGGCGAATAGAACGCCCACGATAAAGACGCAGACCCACATCCATGAGCGACACATAGGCGCTCCATTCGACGACGTAACCATTTTCCTCGCTCCTGTCGCTTTAGTCTTAGGGCCCGCTCAAGAATAACTTCACATCTTGGCATCCCATCTTCACGCCACCTTCGGCCGCTCCTCAATCGCAGATCCTCGAAATAGCGGGGCTATTCCTCCGGTCTACTCAATCGGTCGCGACCGAATCTGACGCAAACCTGGGCGCCAATTCTGTGAAGTTATTCTTGAGCGGACCCTTAGGAAGGTCCGATGTTACGAAAGGGAGGGAGCTGGAAGCAATTATTTACAGGAACGATAATTCGGGGACGGAGGAACAACTATGCCTGATTCAGTAAAAACCGTTCAAAATCTATGCTTTATCGGCGACCTTGTGGTTGTTATTTCGCCTCCGTCCCCGAATTAGCCGCCCGGTTTAGCAGATAACGGCTTGAGTTACGCCTCCGTCCCTTGAATTATTTAGTCGCCCCTCAACGCTTTGACCGGGTCGATCCGGGTGGCCTTCAGGGCCGGCACGATGCAGGCAACCAGGGCGGTCAAGGTCAGGACGAATGGGGCGCCGGTGAACGCGATCAGATCCTGGGGATCGATGCCGAACAAGATGCTCGCCATCAACCGGGTGGCGGCGTACGCCAGGATCAGGCCGGCGCCGATACCCACGACCGTGAGACGAAGGCCTTGCTTGACGACCATGGACAGGACTTCCATCCGGTCCGCCCCGAGGGCCATTCGGAGGCCCATCTCCTTGGTCTTTCGGCTGACGGTATAGGACAGGACACCGTAGATGCCAACTGTCGCCAGCGCCAGAGCCAACAGTCCAAAAGCGGCTGTCATGTTCATGAAGAACCGGGGCTGCGCGACGGAAAACTCCATCAGGGAGTCCATTGAGACCACACCGGCGAGCGGGAGTTCCGGATCTATCTCTCCCAGATCGCCGCGCAACAGACCGGTTACCGCGGAGTCTTCAAGGTCGGACTTGACGACGATAGTCATCGCCCTTCCGGGTCGCTGGTCGAAGGGGAAGTACAACTCGGAAGTCGGCGCCACAGCGAGCCCCTTGTGGCGAACACCCTGTGCGATGCCGACGATTGTGTGCCACGGGCGCTCCTGTCCGAAGCGCAGCCTCTTACCCCCCGCGTCCTCACCCGGCCAGTAGCGCTCCGCCGCAACGTCGTTGACCATGACGACCCTGGGCGCCTCGGCGTGGTCGGTGGCGGCAAACTCGCGGCCGCCAACAACGGGTAGCCCCATCGTTCGAAAGTAGGACGGCGTGACGCGCCGGAACCACACTGTCGGAGATTGTCCAGGGACGTTCAGTTCGGGCCGGCCTTCGATCTCGAATCCCGTGTCGGAGTCGGACCCACCCAGTGGCAGAACTGAAACCGCAGCCACCTGGTCGAAACCGGGCCTGTCCCCGATCCGGTCGAGAAGGGAGTTCAGGAAGACCACCAACTCCGGTGCACCCGCGTATCGATTGGCAGGCATCGACACAAATGCCGTCGTCAAACCCGCCGGTTCGAAGCCGGGATCCACATCCAGAAGCGTTGTAAAACTGCGGATCGTCAGACCGGCTGCGATCAACAGGCAGAGCGCGAGTGCGGCCTGGCCCACAGCGAGAACGGCCCGCATCCGGGTTCCCCCGGTCGATTGCTCCACACCCCGACCCCCTTCGTTCAAGGCCTGGCTGCCGTCGTAACGATAGGACTGGAGCGCCGGCGCCAGACCGCAAATGAGACCGGCCGCAACCGAGATCAGCGTCGTGAACAAGAGCACGGTGGGGTCGATCGCGACAGAGCTCAAACGGGGCAGGGCTCCGGCCGGTATCTGGGCAACAAACGCCTTTGTTCCCCAGTATGCAAGCAGGACACCGCAGCCGGCACCGAACAGGGACAACACCACGCTCTCGGTCAGCAGTTGACGCACAAGACGGCCCCGCCCGGCACCTATAGCCGAACGAATCGCCATCTCTCTATTACGCGTCGAACTCCGGCCGAGCATCAGGTTGGCGATGTTGGCACAGGCAATGAGAAGGACAAATACCACGACGCCGAGGAGTACGTAGAGTGCGGTCCGAACTGGGGACACGATTTGATCGAGTAGCGGCACCAATCCGATCTTCACACCACGGTTGATCGGGAACTCGTTTCCGATCTGTTCCATGATGACGTTGAGTCGCGTCTCCGCCTGTTCGACGGAAACGCCTTCCTGGAGCCGTCCCATGCCCTGCAGAAAGAAGTTGCCGCGCGACGCGGTGGACTCGTCGAGTTGAAGGGGTGTCCACACGTCGACGGGTGGCGTGCTGGGAATCTGGAAGCTCTCGGGCATCACACCGATGACCGTTGTCGGATTTCCGCCTAGAAGAATCGTCGTGCCCAGAACCGACGGGTCGGACCCAAACCCGCGTTGCCAGAAACCATGAGACAACACAGTCACGAGTGCTCCTCCGGGCTGGTCGTCAGCCGGCTCGAAATCTCGACCTATCGCGGGCGCGACGCCAAAGGTGGCGAAAAATTCATGTGTAGTCACGCCCCGGCTCAGACGTTCCACCTCGCCGTGATTGCTCAGGATGGTCGAGCCGTACGTGAAGGCCGAGAGCGTCTCGAACAGGGCTTCTTCCTTCCTCCACTCGACGAAATTCGGGATTTCAATCCATTCCTGGGTGGGTCCACCCTGCGCCGTATAGTCTTCCCAGACGGTGACGATTCGCTCGGGATGGTCGAAGGGGAGTGGCTTCAGCAGAACACCGTTGACGACGCTGAAGATCGCAGTGTTGGCGCCGATGCCGAGTGCGAGGGTCAGGACCGCAACGGCGGTGAACCCGGGTTGCCGCCTGAGTGTGCGGAGGGCATAACGCAGGTCTTGAGCCAGACGCTCGATCGAGACCCAGGTTCTGGCATCCCGGGCTTCCTCTTTCACGAAGGACACACTGCGGATCTCTCGCAAGGAATTGAGGCGGGCTTGTTCGGGCGATTCCCCCAAGCGAATCCGGCGGGCGGTCTCGATCTCGACGTGCGAACGGACCTCTTCGTCCAGTTCCCTTTCCAGTTGAGGTCGCCTGAAAAGATCCATCCAATACTTCCATTTCAATCTTTGCCAATTCATCGTCGTCTCCTACCCCTCGTCTGGCTTACGTACCCGCGCAATCGCTGTGACCAGCAGATCCCATTTGGATTCCTGAATGGCCATCTGTTTGTGCCCCCGAGCCGTGAGTCGATAGTACTTCGCTCGCTGATTGTTCTCTGAAACCTTCCACTCCGAAGCGATCACACCTCCGCGCTCGAGTCGATGAAGAGCGGGATACAGCGACCCGGCTTCGATGTGCAGCAGCTCACCCGAATCGACTTCGATCGACAGGCCGATGCCATGGCCGTGGCGCTTCCCACGGTCCAGGGTCCGCATGATCAACATGTCGAGCGTGCCCTGGAGGAGGGCGGCTTTGCCCGGTTGTCGGGTGGAGGTTGCTTTAGCCACTAGACATTCTAGCACCATGGAAAGCTATAGAGTGTCTAGTACAACTTGTGGAGGCGCAGAGAGGGGGCGGCTAGTCCGCGGGCGCCCACGGAGGGACGCCCCGACACGCATTTGCGAAAGTTTTCTGTTGACACTCAATGTATTTGCATATACAAATATATGCGAGATGAAATTAAAGAAGACAACTCCAGAGATTATTGCCAGGGATTGTATTGCCGTTCGGGTGCGGATCCTGAACCGGGTCATTACGAAGATTTATGACGAGGCCTTGCGACCCTTGGGGATCAAAACGAGCCAGGTCAACATCCTGGTGGTGACGGGCCGCATGGGCATTCTCCGCCCAGCGGAAATCTGTTCCCGACTGAAGATGGATATGTCGACGGTGAGCCGGAACATCGACCGTTTGAAGGCAGGCGGATGGATTGAAACCCTGGCCGACGAGCAGGACGGTCGTGCCCATCAGATCCAGTTGAGCAAGAAAGGGACTGCCCTTCTCGAGAAGGCGAAACCCGCCTGGGACAAAGCCCAGGAAGAAGCGCGGGAGCTTCTGGGTCCTGCCGGGGTCACAAGCCTGCTTGCGGCTATCGAAAGAGTTCGGAGCGTCGCGTGAGGGCGTCCGGTGGAAAAAAATTTGATCCATTACTTGTATATACATTTAAAGAGGTCACCTCATGAAACTAGCCGAACACCCCACCGTAAGACTGCATCAGATGAAAGACACCGCTGAGGACGAACAAACAGATCCGAAACAGTTCGATGTCGGCGCCCTGCGGGACCTGTGCCTGCAGTTCGGTGCCGACGACGTGGGTTTCGTTGAAATCGGCCGGCCTGAAATCGCGGACCAGAGAGACGACATCCTCGGCTATTTCCCTCACACGAGAACGCTGATCAGTTTCGTCGTTCGCATGAATCGCGAACCGATCCGCAGCAGCGCCCGCTCGATCGCGAATATCGAGTTTCACCACGCCGGAGACGAGGTCAACGAGATTTCGCGCAGAATCGTTCGGGAACTGGAAGGACAAGGAATACGGGCGGTGAATCCTTCGATGGGATTCCCGATGGAGATGGATAATTTTCCCGGCAAGCTCTGGGTTGTATCGCACAAGCCCGTGGCCGCTGCGGCAGGTCTCGGCAAAATCGGGATTCACCGCAACCTGATTCATCCCAAGTTCGGAAACTTCGTCCTTCTGGGCACGGTGCTCGTCGACGCCACGGTATCGGAATCGAGTCGCCCGATTGACTACAACCCTTGCCTGGAGTGCAAATTGTGTGTCGCGGCTTGCCCGGTCGGAGCGATTTCACAGGATGGAAGCTTCGATTTTTCTGCCTGCTACCACACAACTACCGGGAGTTCATGGGGGGATTCACCAACTGGGTAGAGCAGGTGGTCGAAAGCCGCGACGCTCCCGATTACAGGAAGAAGGTGAGTGATCCCGAATCCGCCTCGATGTGGCAAAGCCTGTCGTTCGGCGCCAATTACAAGGCCGCCTACTGCATGGCGGTCTGTCCCGCCGGTGAGGACGTGATCGTTCCCTTCATAGCCGATCGGAAGGGCTTCACTGACGACATCGTCAGGCCTCTCCAGAAGAAGGAAGAGAAGCTGTACGTCGTCGCCGGCTCCGATGCCGAAGCTCATGCGGCACGTCGCTTTCCCCATAAGGCACTCAAGCGCGTCGGCGGAAGCCTCCGTCCACGCTCGATCCGTGGGTTCCTCGAAGGCATGCCCCACGTCTTCCAGAAGCATCGTTCGAAGGGTTTCGATGCCACCTATCATTTCACGTTTACCGGAGAGGAAAAACAGAAGGCGACCGTGGTTATCCGGGACAAGACTTTGCGGATCGAAGACGGACATGTGGGAGAGGCCAACCTGAGTCTTACAGCCGATGGCCACACCTGGCTGGGGTTTCTTGCGAAGGAACGCAGCCTGGGATGGGCCGTGCTGACGGGAAGGATTCGCTTCTGGGGCTCTCCGCGGTTCCTGTTGGCTTTCGGAAAGTGTTTTCCATCTTAACCATTGAAACAAGAGACATCAAAAGGAGGAGAAAGTCTTGACTAAACCCAAAATTCTTGTGACCTCAGCGGCCGGACGTACCGGCACTGCCGCCGTCTTGCAATTCCTGAAAATGGGATTTCCTGTACGTGCATTGGTTCATCGGCGTGATGCCCGAAGCGAGGCTCTGGAACAGGCTGGAGCCGAGATCGCTGTCGGCGATATGTTCGACTTTCGCGATCTGCGAAGGGCGCTGGTGGGCGTCCGGCGCGCCTACCACTGCCCGCCCTTTACACCCAATCTTCTGAACGGGGCCATGCTGTTTGCACTGGCCGCGGAAGAGGCAAAACTGGAAGTGGTCGCGCTGATGAGCGGGTGGAATCCGCACCCGACACATCCGTCAATCGTGACCCGCGAGCACTGGATCGCCAATCAGTTGTACCGCTGGATGCCGTCCGTGGATGTCGTTCATATCAATCCCGGGCCCCCACATTGGCAAAAGCTCCCGGCCGACCGGCCCGGAACTGCTCTCCTCCCACGACATCGCCGACATCTTGACCGGCGTCGTGGGCAGAAAGGTGAAATACCATGACACGTCCTTCAGGGCGTTCACGAAGGCCGCCAAGGCCCTGGACTTCCCTCCTTTCGAGGTCGCTCAGCTGCGTTATTACACCGAGGAGATTCGCAAAGGCACATACGAAATTGGCGCACCTACCGATCACGTCGAAGCCATCACGGGCCAGAAACCGGAATCGTTCGAAAGCATTGCTCGCCGCTACATCGCGACTCCGTCATTGATCCACCCCAAATTGAAGAAAGGTGGAAAGCTGCAGGCGATGTCCTTCGTAGTCCGGATGATGCTGGCCCGACCGACCGACTTCGAGCAGTGGGAACGAGAACAAGCTCATCCGCTCCTTAAGGACCCCGTCCTCGCCCAGGACAGCCCCGAATGGCGAGAAACCGCCGAAAACCAACGGCTCAACCTGCTCCCCGGTTAGGTTTTTGAGAGATCGAAGGAACAGCGTGTCGGGGTGGCCGTCCCTGGCCACCCGCCGGGCAGTCGACAGCTCTCCCTTCCCCCGGCGGCATCTCTCTTCTAATCCCGCGGGCGCCCACGGAGGGACGCCCTGACACGCATCCCCGCTATTCGTACCTCAACGCGACCATCGGGTCGATCTTTGTCGCACGGCGGGCCGGGATCAAGCTGGCTACCAGCGCAACGGCCGTCAGGACAACCGGCACGCTCAAGAACGTCAACGGATCGGTCGCTTCCACACCAAACAACATCGAGGACATGACTCCCCCCAGCACATACGCCAGACCGAGGCCGACCGCGCAACCCATCGCTGCCAGGCCCATCCCCTGTCTGAGGATCATTCTGAGAACGGTTCCCCGCTCTGCGCCCAGGGCCACTCGGATTCCGATCTCACGAGTCAGGTACGACACGGCGTAGGACAGGACGCCATATAAACCCACAGACGCTACGATCAAGGCCAGCACCGAGAACGCACCCAGCAGCAATGTCTGGGTCCGGCGCCCGAAGACTTCATCATCGAGGAACGCGCCGAGCAGGCGGACTTCGGCAATCGGCTGGTCGGCGTCCACGGCCCATACCTGATCGCGAACGGCCGCGGCGAGCGAGAGCGGGTCTCCGACGGTTCGGATCGCCAGGTTGCGTGGGCTGAAGAAGGAAAAGTTCAGGTCCTGCTCCACGGGCCGGTACATCTGGGCGCGAACAGGCGCTTCGAGCCCCATCCCCCGGACGTCACCGACAATGCCCACGATCGTGAACCACGGTTGACTGGTGGATCGGTTTATCCGCTTCCCGATCGGGTCCTCACCCGGCCAATACTGGCGCGCCATCGTTTCGTTGATGACCAATACCCAGGGCGCATCGACATGGTCGCCCGAATCAAACAGGCGACCGCTCTTGAGCGGTATCCCCATCGTCCGAAAGTAGTCCTTCGTGACGAGCCGGTAGTTGGCGTCGGGTCTCGCGCCCGGCTCCGGCTCAGGTCGTCCTTCGATCCTGAAGCCGTTCGATCCGCCTCGATTCGTCAACGGCAGGAACGACACGAAGCCTGCCGACTCCACCCCGGGCAGGGCTTCGACCCGCTCCAGCACGTCTCGGTAGAAACCCGAGAGCGGGGCCGGGGCTCCGTATTTCGAAGCCGGCAAATCCATCCGGACCGTCAGGACGCCGTCGGGCATGTAGCCTGGATCCAGACCTCGAACTGATGCGAACGAGCGGATCAGCAGGCCGGCACCTATCAGAAGCGCGACAGTCAGCGCCACTTCACCGACGACAAGAACATCTCGAAAGCGGCGTGATGCCGAAGTTATTCCCGCACGGCTGCTGGCATTCTGGAGGGTTTCACTTAGCCGAACCTGGCTGGCTGTCAGAGCCGGCGCCAACCCAAACACCACTCCGGTCACCAGGGCCACCAGGAGTGCGACGCCCAAGACCCGGACGTCCATGTCCAACCCCACCGCACCGGCAACGGCATCGGGAATCAAACCCGCAAGGATGTCAAAACTGAACCATGCGAAGGCGACACCCAGAACGCCTCCGGACAGGGCAAGCAAGAGACTTTCGGTCATCATCTGGCGGACGAGCCGCATTCTCCCCGCCCCGAGGGCAATGCGGACGGCGATTTCCCTTCCGCGGCCGCTGGAGCGGACCAGCAGCAAGTTGGCGATGTTGGCACAGGCGATCAGAAGGACCGCGCCCACAGCACCCAGGAGCAAGAGGAAGCCGGAACGAACGTCACCGACGTAGTGATCCTCGAGGGGAATGACAACGGCTCCCACGTTCGTGTTGCTCGCCGGGTATTCGGCTTCGAGAACCGCGGCGATGCGGTCCATGTCGGCCGCGGCCGATTCGTAGCTCGCGTCGGGCGCCAGCCGTCCGACCACGTTGAGGTAGTGGGACCGGCGCTGGGCCGCCTCGGCCTCGCTGAAGGCCGTCGGAACCCAAACGTCGTTACCGGTCGTCGGAAAGGGCATCCGGGCCGGCATCACACCGACAACGGTCGTGGCTCGATTGTTCAGAAGGACGTCGGTTCCGACAATCCCCGCGTCGGCACCGAAATGCCGCTGCCACAGGCCGTAGCTGATGACGGCGACCGGAGCGGCGCCGGACTGATCCTCGGCATCGGTAAAGAAGCGGCCCAGAACGGGCTCGACCCCCAACACCTCGGCCAGATTGGAGGTTGTGCGCACACCCCCGAGACGAATCGGCTCCCCGTCTCCGGTCAGATTCCAGGTCCCGCCAACAGCAGCCGCCATGGCCACAAAGGCTCTGGAGTCTGCCCTCCAGGAGAAGTAGTTCGCAGGCGCCGGTGTGTTCTGAGGGAATCCCATCTCGCTGGTATCCTCCCAGATCATCATCAACCGATCCGGTTCTGTAAACGGCAACGGCCGCAGCAGGGTTGCGTCAACCAGAGAGAAGATGGCCGTCGTCGATCCGATGCCCAGCGCAAGAACCAGAACGACGGAAAGGGTAAAGGCTGGCGTTCTAGTGAGGGCGCGGATGGCATATTTCAGGTCATGGATCAGTGGTTGCATGGGAGTACCTCCAGAAGGGCTAGACCGATGTGCCCCCAAAAAGGTTACCGAACATATGTGGAGGACGGCAGGTCGGGATGGCCGTCCCCTGGCCACCCGCCGGTCAAGCCAGCAGTCAATGCGGGACTCGGAGCTGGAAACAGCTAATTCGGGGACGGAGGAACATTAACCAATGTATCGTCAAAATACAACTTACTGAATATATACGTCTTAACCGATCTGTTGCTGAGTTTCTCCTTCGTCCCCGAACTAGATTCCGAGATAGGGTTTTTGGAACAGGTCGCAGGTCCGAAAGTTTGTAGACAATCTACATGAAACCTTTTACTCTTGTCGTACGTCTACATAAGAAATGTCAGGTCGCAGCAGGCCTGAATACACGGAGGTTTCAAGCATGAATTTGAGGACCGGATCAATTCTCTCTATGGCCCTCGCCGTCGTTGCGATTCTGTTCCCGGGCACGAACGGCGAGGCAACCAAGGCTTCCCAGCAAGCCCCGAGCGCCGAACTGATCGTAACTACGGCGTGGCTGGCAGAGCACCTGGATGACCCCAACGTAGTCGTCCTAGCCACGGGCTCGCAACAGGATTTTGACGGCGGGCACATTCCGGGAGCCGGATTCGTTTCGCACGGTGCAACGATCGGCAGCAACCACGGGATACCGGAACCGGGAGTCCTTGCGGAAAGGCTGACCGACGCCGGCGCCCGGGATGACGCCCGCATCGTCATCTATGGTAAGAGCGCGATGGAACTCGGCTGGTTCTACATGGCCTTCGCTTCAATCGGACACGGGGACCATGTTTCGATGTTAAGCGGGAACATTGAGGCCTGGAGGAGTGATGGCCGGGACGTATCCACTCACGCTGCGGATCTCGAAACCGGGCGACTGACACCCCGACCGGCGCCGGACGTCATTGTCGATGCCGCATGGGTGAAGGACCGTCTGGAGAACCCTGATGTCCAAGTTCTCGACGTGCGAAGCCAAAGAGAACGTGACGGCGGCTACCTTCCCGGTTCGGAACTCGTCCTGTGGCGGGACCTGTTTGCCAACGTCGAAGAAATGCGATTCAAGCCCAAGGATGAAATCCAGGCCCTTCTCGTCGAAGCCGGCCTGGCGCCAGGACAAGAAGTGGTGACCTACTGCGCCGTCGGCATGCGAGCCAGCCTCATGTACTTTGCCGCTCGATACGTCGGCGTACCATCCCGAGTCTATCTGGGTTCCTGGAACGACTGGAGACGGCAGTCCGGTTATCCGATTACGGGCGGCGGAAACTAGGTCCCACTTTGTGGGGCTTGACAAAGCGAGCCCCACAAACATCTCTACCGCTTCAACTCCGCCAGCAACCGCTGGCCCGACACGTGGTCCGGATGCCCAGCCACCCAGCGCTCGGCCAGTTCAATGGCGCGCGCGTGCTCGCCGATCGCCTTCAGGCCATAGGCAAGATCCTCGTTCGCGACGAACGCGTCCGGATGTTCGCCGAAGTTGACTAGGAGCCCGTGGTGGAAGTCTGTAGGGTCGCGTTACGAGCGCCATGGGGCTAAATGCAAGGCGCCACGACGACGTCGATGCTCTTCATCGATCTAGGAGTGGCAACGCCGCAGCTGGCCCCATGCCGTCGTAACCCGTAGGGCGCAGGGGTCTTCGGCCCACAGGCTTTGTCATTCGTCGGTCACGATGACAAAGCATCGTTCCGCTCCTCATTTCGCGCCTGTGACCCGAATACCCCTGCGCGCGACCCTACAGACTTCCACCACGGGCTCCTAGCCTTGTTTCCGTTCGAACTCCCGCATGAACTCGACCAGGGCATCCACACCTTCTTCCGGAAACGCGTTGTAGATCGACGCGCGCATCCCTCCAACAGAGCGATGCCCCTTGAGGCCATCGAATCCTGCAGCGGCGGCTTTCGCAATGAAAGTCTTCTCGGCCTCTTCAGCACCCAGACGGAACGTTACGTTCATGCGGGACCGGCTGTCTTTCGCAGCCGTGCCCCTGTAGAAACCGGTTCGATCGATCTCGGTATAGAGCTTGGTCGCCTTTCTTTCATTGACTTCGGCGATGCCGGAAAGGCCTCCCTGGGAAATCAGCCACTTTAGAGTGAGGCCAAGGATGTACACACCGAAAGTGTTCGGCGTGTTGAAGCGGGAGTCGTTGTCGGCGTGCGTGCGGTAGCTGAGCATCGCCGGCAGATCGTCCGGGGATCGCTCGATGAGGTCTTCCCGGATGATCACCAACGTCACACCTGAAGGGCCGAGGTTCTTCTGCGCTCCCGCGTAGATCATGCCGTACTTCCGGACGTCAACCGGGCCACTCAGGATGTGAGAAGACGCGTCATTGACGATCGGCCGATCACCGACGTCCGGAAGGGCCGGCCACTCCGTTCCGGCGATCGTATTGTTGCCGGTGATATGGACGTAAGCCGCACCCGAAGATAGATGAATCTCGTCGTCACGGGGAATCCGGTTGTAGCTATCGCTGGCGCCCGATGCCGCGACGTTGACGGTCCCGACTCGTCGCGCTTCCTTTATGGCCTTCTTCGACCAGGATCCCGTGTCGATGTAGTCGGCCGTCTTACCGGGCAGCAGCAGGTTCATCGGGACCATCGAAAACTGGAGACTTGCGCCGCCCTGCAACAGCAGTATCTTGTAGCTTTCAGGTACTCCGGCAACCCTTCGGAGGGCACCGACTGCGTCGGTGAATATGCGTTCGAAGGTTGCGGAACGGTGGCTGATCTCCAGAATCGACATTCCGACGTCGGGGAGGGCGACCAGGTCGCGCTGCGCCTCCCGAAGAACGGGCAGGGGCAGGACGGCAGGGCCGGCGGAGAAGTTGAAGACACGGTCGGTGGTAGTCATTGGCTTATTCCCTGATACTTAATTGTCCGATAGAAATATCTAGATCTCGTCGGGGAGTTCCGGCCGCTGGGCCAGGTGATCGGTCACTCGTTCGTACGCCATGGCAAATTCCAGAACCTTCTGGTCTTCCCCGAACGGTCCCATGACCTGCATGCCCATGGGTCGGCCCAGCGGATCGAATCCCACGGGTAGGTTGACCACCGGGAGGCCAGCCAACGTCCCCCCGATGACAACCTCCATCCAGCGATGGTAGGTGTCCATCTCTACGCCGTTGATGGAATCGGGCCAGTGAATCTCCTTTGAGAAAGGAAATACCTGAGCTGTGGGCACGACCAGGAAGTCGTACTCGTCAAACAGAGAACCCAGGGCGCGGAACCAGTCGGCACGGGCAATTCCCGCCTGGTATATGTCCCCCCCGGAAGCGCCGAACGAGCCTTCGATCTCCCAGATCGCTTCGGGCTTCAGCAGCTTTCGAGTGTCGGGGTCGTCGTAGAGCTCCCTGGTACCGTGACGGGTCCAGTGGCGCAAGGTCAGCCAGGTCCGCCAGAGCCGGTCCATTTCGTACTGTGGCTTGGACGGCTCGACGATCGCGCCTTCTGACGAGAGGATGCCGAGGCTGGTTTCACATAGCTCGAGAATGCCGGGTTCGATGTTGAGATAGCCTTCATAGTCTCCCATCCACCCGATCTTGAGACCCGGCAGATCACGCGCCCGGAACTCCTCAAAGGGAGGCATTTCATCCCTGAGGTTCAGCGGTTGGGCGGAATCGTAGCCGGCGATGCTGTGCAGTAGGCGAATTGTATCTTCACTGTTGCGCCCCATCGGACCACCCGTGGACATCTGCTGGTAAAACAGGTCGCCCTCGCCACCCCCCGGCACTCGCCCCTGGGTGGGTCTGAAGCCGATCACGTTATTGAAGGCACCAGGATTGCGAAGCGATCCCATCAAGTCACTACCGTCGGCCACCGGAAGCATGTGGGTCGCCAGACCACATGCGGCGCCGCCACTGCTGCCACCTGCCGTCAATGCCGGATCGTATGCACTGCCTGTGGCACCGAATACAGGATTGTAGGATTGCGAGCCCATGCCAAACTCGGGCACATTGGTCTTTCCTATAAAAATAGCGCCCTCGGCTCGGATTCTGCCGATCATAAAACTATCTTCTTCCGGCATGGTGCCCGCGTAGATCGGAGAGCCCATGCTCGTTGGAAAGCCTTCCGCATCGGCAAGGTCCTTGACCGCATGAGGCATCCCGTGCATCCAGCCCCAATATTCGCCGCGGGCCAGGGCTTGATCGGCAAGTTCCGCCCGGCTGATCAGCACATCGTCATCAGCCATGCTGACGATGGCATTGAAGCCCGGATTGTAGCGGTGGATCTGTTCGATATAGGCCTGCATCACCTCGACCGAACTCACCTGTCTTTCCCGGATGGCCGCCGACAACTGCGACGCCGTGAAGCCGACAAGGTCGGTTGGCAGTTGCTTCGCCATCGTTCTACTTGAACGGCCGGCGGGAAATGCCAACGCAACCCCCATGCCTGCCGCGCTTCCAATGAACTCTCGTCGATTCATGTCTTCTCTCCACCGGGAGAGTATAGGAGCAATAACCGCTGGCACGAACAAGATTCCAGGGGTCTCGTGTACGGTCACGGCCGTACACGCTATCCGGCTGCAATCGTCATGAGTCAGGGATCTGCACCCTCATTTTCTCCCTTGACCCTCACGCAGCGTGATGCTGTACGTTGTTGCCATGACTGCCGGAACCTACAAGGTGAGCGAAGTGGCCCGCATGGCAAAGATCACGGTGCGGACGCTGCATCACTACGACGCCATCGGCCTGTTGGCTCCATCGGGACGGACCGAGGCGGGGTACCGGCTCTACGGCAACGCGGATCTGATTCGGTTGCAGCAGGTTCTGCTGTACCGAGAGTTCGGACTTTCGCTGGAACGGATCCGAAAGATACTCGACGATCCGGCGTTCGATCAGCGCGCGGCACTCCTCGAACAACGCACCCAGCTCGTAGCGCGTGCCGAGCGGAACGAAGCGATGCTTCGTGCGGTCGATTGCGCGCTGGAGAGTCTAAAAGGAGATCAAGAAGAAATGGACACCACAAAACTTTTCGATGGCTTCGATCCAGCCAAGTACGAGGACGAGGCCAGGACGCGCTGGGGCCACACCGACCCATACAAGGAGGCCCAACGGCGAACGAAGGGCTACTCCAAAGAAGACTGGGAACGGATCAAGGCTGAAAACGACGAGCTGATGGCGAGGCTGGCCGGACTGCTGGGCCAGGGTGAGTCCGCAGACGGCGACGAGGCCATGGACCTGGCCGAGGCCCACCGCCTGCACTTCGACCGCTGGTACTACCCCTGCAGCCACGCAATGCACGCGGGCCTGGCCGACATGTACGAGAGCGATCCGCGCTTTGGGTCCAAAATCGATAAGCACGGCGAAGGGTTAGCGGCGTTTCTGGCGGACGCGATCCGCGCCGACGCGAAGCGTCAGTAGAAGTGCGGACTTTTCTCAATAGCCGGTAGGGCCACGGCCGTACACTCGATCCCGCAGCAGCCCCACTTCGTGACAGCGTTCTCTACCCACGACCGGAGGGAGTTCACGTTGCCTGCCGACACCCATTCCTAGAGAGCTTATCCCCGAGGCGCCGCACCTGAATCCCGCATGGGACGCCTACTCCTCCCTCAGCGCAACCACGGGATCCACACGAAGTGCACGCCGGGCAGGAATGTAGCAAGCCGTCAGGGCCACGCCGAGGATCACGATGGCCACACCGGCCATCGTGACCGGATCGCTGGCCCCGACACCCACCAGCATCCCGGACAAGAAGCGCGTCAACCCGAAGGCAAGCGCTCCACCCGCGGCAATTCCCAGCAGCGTCAACGAAACCCCCTCGCGCAACACCATGCCAAGAACCGTGGACGGTCCGGCCCCCAGCGCCATACGGACGCCAAGATCGTGGGTCCGCTGGCTCACCGCGAACGACATCACGCCCAAAATACCGGTGGCCGCCAGGATCAGACCGATCAGACCGACACCACCGAACAACGACGCGCCCAGCCGGGGCAGGAGGAGGACGATGCCCATGCGGTCCTCGAGCGTCGCGATGTTGGTCACTGGAACGTTTTCGTCGATCGCCGCAAGTTCATCCCGGATCGTGGCCAGCATCGCGCTGCCCGCTGACGGGGCTTTGACGATGAGCGACGCGGTACCCTCCATGTTCTGGTTGATGCTCTGGTAGGTGAACGCCTGCCGGTCCTCTCCGAGAGTCCGATATTTGCTGTCGGCAACCACACCCACGATCACGGTCGCCGTTGCTCCTTCCAGACCGCTCGCGAAGGTCTTGCCGATGGGGTTCTCTCCGGGCCAGAAGCGGTCGACGAACGCACTGTTGACGATCGCAACCTCCTGCGAGTCGACGTCATCCGATGCGGAAAAGTCCCGGCCGATCAGGAGGGGAATGCCCATCGTCTCGAAATATCCCGGCGCAACGTTGACCGTGCCGATCTGGGGCCGGTTCAGCATGTCGGATGGCACGGGATGCCCTTCGGGCACCATCCCCATGGTTCGGAAGCTCAACGCCAACGGCATGATCGTGATGAGGCTGGCGTCTTCCACGCCGGGAACCGACCGCATCCGCTCCAGAACCCGGTCGAAGAACTCGGCGGCCCTGGCATTGTCGTAACCCTGCATCTGGGGCAACAGTTCCGCCGTGTACACGCCTTCGGTTCGGAGACCGGTGTCGATTGTGGTGACGTTCTGGAGGCTTCTGATGAACAGGCCCGCCGCAACGAGCAGGAGAACCGACAGGGCAACTTGTGAGACGACCAGCCCGTTCCTCAGGAACGAGCGTTGCCGGTCGGGGGTGGTCGTGCCCGCCGAGTCCTTGAGCGCGGACGCCGGCCCGTTTCGCGTGCTCTGGAGCGCCGGGACCAGACCGAACACGATTCCCGTCCCAACCGATGCCAGCAGGCTGAAGATCAATACGCGCCAGTCGATCCCCATGTCGAGGGCGATCCGGATGTCGAGAGGCAGATTGGCCGTAGTGAACTGGGCGAGAATCAAGGCCGCTCCCCATTGTGCCGCGACGAGGCCGACGACGCCGGCCATCAGGGCCAGCAGGACGCTTTCGGCCAGCAACTGCCGCACCAGCCTCCCGCGGCCCGCGCCGAGCGACACCCGGATGGCGATCTCCTTCCGGCGCGCCAGGGATCTGGCGAGCAACAGGTTGGCCACGTTGGCGCAGGCGATGAGCAACACCGCGCCGCCCAACGCCATCATCAGTCCGGCAGCCCCGAAGATGAACGTGTCCACCTCGGGCAGGATCACGACCCGGCCCGCCGGATACAACGTCGCGGTGTCGTGGTCGCCGGCGTTGGGGTTATCGGCCCGAAGCTGCTCCGCCAGCGTGACGATGTTCGCCCGGGCCTCCTCCACTTCCACCCCAGGATTCAACCTCCCCACGATGAACATCCAGCGGCTCGTCCGGCTGTTGAGCTGAGACCTGCCGGGTTCGAGTTGATCCATCATCATGAACGGCACCCAGAAATCCACGGCGAACCCGCGCATTCCCCCGGTGTAGCTTTGCGGGGCGACTCCGATGACCGTGTAAGTGGATCCGTTCATGCGCACCACGGAGCCCAGAACGTCCGGGTCCGAACCGAACCGGCCCTGCCATAGCGCCTCGCTGATCACAACGACGGGATGCGTCCCCGGCGTCGCGTCTTCTTCGGGCAGGAAGAATCTTCCAAGGCGAGGCCGCACTCCGAAGACTTCGAAGTAGTTTCCGGAGACGGTTTCGCCGACCAGCATCTCCGCCCCCTGACCCGAGCCCAGGCTGGCTACCTCCACTCCGAAGCCGGCAAGGGAGGCGAACACGGAATTATTGTCCCGGTAATAGACATAGTCGTAGTGGGACGAAGGCTGGCTCTTGACGAAGCTGCCCTCCCGCGACGTGTAGAGCATCACCAGCTCTTCGGGTTCGGCGACGGGCAGCGGCTTGAGAATGACCGCGTTGATCGCGGTAAACATCGCCGTATTGGCGCCGATGCCGAGGGCGAGCGTGAGGACGACGACTGCTGTGAAGCCAGGGTTACGGGCGAGCATGCGGGCGCCATAGGTCAGGTCTCGGATCCAGGATTCCATGGGTTCTCCTTGTGGCTATAAGAAGAAGACGTGGGCGCAGGGGGTTTGTTACGGGCAGCATAGCTGGACGCGCTGTGCACTGGCTATTCGGCGGGCTTTAAGGCAACATACCATCTATTGTCGACCCCACCACGGGATTAGAAATGCCATGAAATTGACGGACTTACGCCGGATTGGATTGTTCTTCCTTCTGCTGACGGGAGCTCCTGGCCCGGTGCACGCCCTTTCGCCCCCCGGCGGTCAGGCAGTCGGGGTCGAGCAGGAGGCGGGATTCCTCGCCCGGTTCACTTTCGACGGCACGACCAGCGATGCGGCCAGGGGCTTTGCCGCAGGGAGCTCCCGCGGAATGGTCCGGTATGTGGAAGGTCTCGACGGCCAGGCGCTCAGGCTCCGATCGAACGGCGAGGCGGCGTTTGTGGCCCTGACCAGCGGGAATCTGTCGCTCGGCCGGAGGGACGATTTCTCGGTCCGCTTCTGGACGAGAACCGTGCAGAAGGCCGATAAGCGTGTCGTGCTGTTGTCTCAAAAGGAGTTCATTGACAACAGCCTGGCCTCCCAGAAGGAGGCCGGGTGGGTGTTCTATGTCTCCGGCGGGACCTGGGCATGGAACATGGGGTCGGGTACCCGACGGATCACTTACGAGCGTGAGAACGGTCGGCACATGCCACTGAATGACGGCAGGTGGCATCAGCTGACCATGACCTACAGCAGCGCCAGGTCGGAGGTTCGGTTGTTCTACGACGGGGAGAACAAAGTCACGTATCACGTGAGCGATGGGGAGGGCTTCGACTTCACCTCGAGCCATCCACTTGTCGTGGGTTGGGACGGAGCACCCCCCGATCCACCGCCTGCAACGCTTCGAGCGATCGAGAGAGGCGCCGAGCAACTGCAACAATTCGTGGACGCGTTCGACCGCCTGGGCTTCGAAGGAGTCGAAGTTCGAGAGTTCGCGAACCTGATCGTAAACCCGAGGGGGTTGTTCGACCGCAGGGTTGATGAAGCGGCGGCGCTGTTGGACACTACTAATCGCCCGGCGTTTCTACGGTCGATAGAGTCGGCGGATTTCGAACCGGTCAGAAGATTGGAAGCCGACCTGATGGACAATCCATACACGGTGCATCAGGTGTTGAACTTCATGGACACTGCACCGTTGCTCGAGATCTACTCCCTCGTCGATGGCGTGGTGACAATCGACCCGAGTGGCGCCATGAAGTTCGCGGCGAGAGAGAGACTGGACCCTCCAGACTTTGACATGGACGAACTGGAAATCTGGGGACGTGTGCTGACCCCCGAGGAAGTCCTGAGTTCGTACCGGGAGCGCTTCATGCCTGTCGCGCGTGATCTCGACGACAAAGTCTCGTCGGTCACAGCGGCCTCCTGGAATATCTTCCATGGCGGCAAACACTATACGGTCGACGAGCACGGTTGGGACTCTCGAGTCACGATCGCACAGATAATCGAGAGCGAAAACATCGACATCGTCATGATGCAGGAAACCTACTCGGCCGGCGACTTCATCGCGGCAGAGTTGGGTTACTACCTGGCGACTACCGTGGATTGGGACTACCTGAACCAGGGTGCCAACATCTCGGTGCTCAGCCGTTACCCGATCAAGGAACTGCATGTCCCGGAAGACGCTCCGTTCATGAACGTCGGGGTGAAGATCGGGATCAGCCAAAGTCAGGATATATTCGCGATGTCGAACTGGTATGGAATGGAGCAGTTCCCGACGGCGGTCGACTTCCATGAAACCAGGTTCCAACAGTCGGAGTCGATACCGACGTTGTTCGCCGGTGATTTCAACGCCGTTCCACACTGGGATGGAGGCGACAGCCCGGCCTCGCGAGCTTTGCTCGACGCCGGCTTCACGGACGCATTTCGAAGCCTGCATCCGGACGTCGAAGCCGACCCTGGTTACACCCATCGCAGTGGCAGGCGAATCGACCAGCTGTACTACAAGGGCTCAGGGTTGCGAAACACATCCACGAGGTTGATCACGACCTGGCCTACCGGATTCCCTTCCGATCACTACCTGATCCGATCCACCTTCACACTCGACTACTCCACTCGGAGAGCACGTAGATGATGATAATGCGCACACTTGTGTTCTTTGTCGCCCTGTTCTCCATGGCTGTTCCGGTCCATGCCCAGTCCGAACCGTACAAGGTTTACGATACCCGGCCGGTGATCACCGAGGGTCCCTATCTGGTAGCCAATAGCGAGACAACCGCCACGATCGTCTGGCTCACGGATACTCCCACCCATGCAAGGGTCCGGTATGGCACGTCCGGCAACCTGTCCGCCACGGCGGAGCCGCAGGTGGACGGTCTCGTTCCGGTCGGCACGCGGCACGTCGTGCACCTCGGTGGCTTGTCGGCCGGCACCACTTACAGCTACGAGGTCGTCGCGACGCGGGTCGTGAAGCTCAAAGCCTATTGGCCGGACAAGGGATTGGACAGTCGCAGCGGGCCACATCAGTTCACCACTCTTGATCGGAGCAGCGCGTCGGTGTCCTTCAGTGTGGTCACCGACACTCACGAAGACGTGCGCCGGATCGAACGGTTGAACGAGACCATCGATTGGGACAAGACGGACTTCCTGGTACACACAGGAGACGCGTTCCATTGGATCGACAGCGAGGAGCACCTGTTCCGTGCCTGGCTCAATCCGATCGGGGCCGGGCTGGCGCATAGCAAGCCGCTCATGTTCGCGCGCGGCAACCACGAGCTACGCGGACCCTTTGCCCTCCGGCTCTTCGACTACGTCCCCACACCGGAAGGACGGTTCTATTACGCCCGGGATGCGGGGCCCGTGCATCTGATGGTCCTCGATACGGGCGAGGACAAGCCCGATGACACGAACGTGTACGCCGAGCTGAATCGAACCGCGCCGTACCGTGAGCAAGAGCTCGAATGGTTTCGAGAGCACGTGGCTACGACGGACCGCGTCTCGGAAGCACCGTTCCGTGTCATCGTGATGCACCAACCTCGATGGGGCTGGTTGACCGACGGACCAGATGCCTGGATCCAGACCGCAAACGACGCGGGTGTGGACCTGGTGATAGCAGGACACAGGCATCGGTTCTCGTACACACCACCCACCCCGGACGTCCACGCTTATCACCTGCTCGTAGTTGGCCAGGATCAGGTGGCCCGCCTGGACGCAACGTCGACCGAGCTCCGAGTGGTTGTCACCGGCACGGACGGTAGCGTCGTACATACGATGGTCATCCCGCGGCGGTAATGCCGGACGCGGGTTGCAACGGGAAATGCGGCCTGCCTATCTGATTCTCGTCGTCCACAAAAAAAGTAGCGGAGATCTTGCGCAAGGCACCCGGTCCACTCGATCGATGTCTCGCATGATCTTGGTGAAGAGACCGGAATGGCCCCCGAATTCGTCGAGCAGCTCAAGGCCATTCACACCGCGCCCGAGGCCGCGGCTCGAGTCTTCACCGCGACCACACCGGCGATGGCGGTGGCCACCCACCTGGGTACCGCAGGCCTCGACGAACGAGCTATCCAATGATCTCGCTAAGTCCCTCCAGGACGGACTCGATTTCTTCCGTGGAAACAATACCGAGTCGTCTACCGATGCGCTCTACGGAAAGCGTTCTGACTTGGCTGATCTTGACCCAGGACCTTTTCGGCAGTTTGGCTGTAGTAAGTTCGAGCGTCAGAGGGAACTGAGCCCGGGGCTGCTGACTCGTAAGGGCTACGGCAATGACAGTGCCGGATCTTTCATTGAAAACATCATGACTGAGAATCACGACGGGCCGTTTTCCGGCCTGCTCGTGCCCGCGAACTGGATGCAGGTCAGCCCAACGAATCTCGCCTCTCAGTATTCGGGCCACGTCTCACCAGTAGCGGCGAGGCCCTCGTCGGCGAGTCGCTGCTCTACGGTTCGGTCCAGCTTCGCACACTCTTCGGCGAGTCGAGTCCGGCCAAGTCGCTGGAGCTTTTCGAGGAGTGCAGCCTCTACCGCTTGGCTCCGATTTTTAAACCTTTGACTGGAAACAAGCGCGTCAACGCGCTGAACCAGCTTGGCGTCGAGCGTGAGAGCGACCTTTCTTTTTGGCATGGAGATTCCTCGCTGAGTATGATGTATGATCATACCAACGAAGGTGCGGTCTCACAAGTAGCGTACCTGTGCGTGAAGAAATCGTCAGGCGACTCGACGATATGCTTTCCAGGAACTCACTTATTTGCATTAAGCTGAAGCACACACTGAGGTTGTAACGCTGCGTCGGCGGCAAGATATCTGTAGTTACGTAGTTCTGTAGAATTGTTGTTCGTAGACGTGAAGGCCATTCATGAGATCGTATGAACCGAAGGAGCAACCATGGACATGCCAAAGCCATCAGCTGGCCACCGCTTGCTAGAGAAACTGGCTGGATCCTGGGAAGGTGAGGAGACGATGCACCCGTCCCAGTGGGACCCGAAAGGCGGTGTGGCAACCGGAAGAAACAGCCACAGGCTCAGCCTCGGAGGATTAGCCCTGCTTGCCGATTACGAACAGGTGCGCGACGGAGCCGTCTCATTCACTGGACACGGTGTCTACACGTATGAACCGAAGGAGGACCGCTACTCCCTCCATTGGTTCGACTGCATGGGTTCACCTCCCGAGCTGTTCGTAGGAAGGTTCGATGGTGACGTTCTCACCCTCGCCCACGGTGGACCGGGAATGCACGCACGGATGACCTCTGACTTTTCTACCCCTGGCACCATGAAAGCGATGATGGAGATGTCCCCAGATGGAGCGGAGTGGAAGGTCCTGTTCGAAGCCGTGTACAAACGGGCCTGAAAGCGGCCTCCCAACACGAGACCGGGCGGTAAGAAGGAGGGGACTTTGCCTTCGATGAATGCATCCGGGATGCCCTTGCCACTGTTGTCCAGGACGCTGAAGAAAAGCGTCTCACCCACTTCAACCGTGTGAAAAAAAGGAGCCCCGGAGTCCGGTCCAAACCCAGGCGATCCGAAAACCCCGGTGGCGGGGCCCGCCGCGGACACCCGACCATCAAGTAAGTCGACAGCAAACGAAGTCAGATCGAACTGCACCCAGCCGTCATAGCTGGTGACTGGTACAGGCGGGAAAAGTGCAGCGCAAGTGCAAGCCACGATCACGAATACCTCAACGGCTTCTCTCTGAAGTTCTCCCGGAACACCGTTTCTGAGGAGTCCACCTGGCCTGTTGTCAGGACGGGCATTTAGGGACAAGAAATCTCTTGCCTGATCCTGATATGGCCTGCACGATACCCGCGTGGGATTGAGCTGCAGGCCTCAGTTACGAAGGGCGGTTCGGAGCTATGCTGCGAAGCTTGCGGCGTTCGTGGAATTATACGAACAGCGTGATTAGTAGTTGGTGGACGAGCGGCGTGGATTGGCAGGGAAGATTCCACAGCACGCCCCGATGGTGGTGGCGGGGCGACGAGGTGCAGCGTGACGAGTGAGCGAGAATCGGGAATCGTGACCAAGATCAGGAGACGGCAATGCCTAGGAAGCACTGGACGAGCGACCACATTGGGGACCAGACCGGACGAGTCGCTGTCGTGACCGGCGCGAATAGCGGAATCGGCTACGAGACTGCGAAGGCTCTCGCCGCCAAGGGCGCAACCGTGATCGTCGCCAGCCGCAACGAACAGCGCGGACGCAAGGCTGTCGAAGACCTTCGCCGGGAACTCGTTGGGACAACGATCGAATTCATGCTGTTGGATCTGGCGAGCCAGGCATCGGTCCGGGCGTTCACGGAGGCATTCAAGGCGCGGTTCGATCGGCTCGACCTGCTCATCAACAACGCCGGCGTTATGATGCCGCCGACGCGTCAGGAGACAGAGGACGGCTTCGAACTGCAGTTCGGCACCAACCACCTGGGCCATTTCACCCTGACATTGCTCTTGATCGACCGGCTGATCGCCACTGAGGGCTCCCGAGTCGTCAACGTGTCGAGCTCCGCGCAGAATTTCGGCGGGCTCGACCTCGACGATCTGCAATGGACCAAGCGCTCGTTCCAACGCATGGCGTCTTACAGTGGGAGCAAGATAGCGAATATGCTCTTTACCTTCGAACTGCAGCGTCGGTTCAGGGAGGCGGGCGTCTCCACCATCGCCACTTCGGCTCATCCGGGGTGGACGGCCACCAACCTGCAGCAGACGAGTCCACTCTTCCGAATGCTCAACCCACTATTCGGCATGAAGCCGTGGCAGGGTGCCCTGCCAACCCTGCATGCGGCGGTTGCCGCAGAAGCAGAACCGGGCGGGTACTACGGGCCACATGGGCTGGGGAACACGCGCGGCCATCCAGTGCCCAACGAACCAGCGAAGAAAAGCCGTGACGCACAGTTGGCGGCACGCCTGTGGACGCTCTCAGAAGGTCTTGTCGACCTTCGCTTTCCAGACCTCTCGAAGCGGTCGGCCGACCTTAGCACCAAAGGTACATCGGGCCGATGACAAACGCCGAGGCCACGGCAAGGCAAATGCGAACTCGAAGTTTGCTTAGCACCGTTCGGTCAGCCCACGCGTAGCGTCCGCCGCGCCATCGGAACCACGACTGGCTTTCAACAGAACTGTGGTTCTCCGGTACCGCATTCATCTCGAACAGGTATGGGGAGTCACCACATACCACTTGGTCGAACGACGGGATTTCATTCGGAACGGTGCTGTGGTCCCGGCAAAGGTCAACCGGTTTCTGTCGATTCGGCGCTGTGGCAGATCGCTGGTGATACATGTGCGCTAAATGAGACTGATCGCCAAACTTACTTCCTGCTCGCTTCCGATGAGATGTACCCGATCTCCTTCCTTCAACTTGAATTGTGGTCCCGGGTTGCTGATTACTGCACCGCCCCGTTCCACGGCCACGACTGTTGCTCCGGATGTCTGCCGGATACCCAGTTCTTCGATCGATTTCCCGTCGGCGATTGTTCGAACTGTTGCTTCGAACATCCGGATTGCTTCGTCAACAGCCAGGCCTCGCAGGTCTTCCTGGCGAAATGGCTCGTAATGCTGCTGCCGGATATCAAGGATCGTGTGGTCGATCCTGGAGGGATGGATGCCCAGCCTGGCGAGAAGGCGCCTGATAATCGTGAGCGAGGTTTCAAACTCCTCGATTATCACAGCATCCGCTCCTGCCTGGTATATGGGTTCGATCTCCGGTTTGTAGCGAGTTCTGGCGATGATGAACGTGTTCTGATTCAGACGACGAGCCGCCGCAACTCCCTGGCGCGTCGCCACGGGATCCGAAATCGCAAATACCACGGCACGTGCGTGTGCCACACCCATCCACCGGAGGACGGTGTCGCTTATGGCATCCCCATAAAAGATCGGAACGCCTTCCTTCCGCATCTCGCTCACAGTTCGCGGGTTCATTTCAAGTACGGCATACGGCAGGTCCGAGGCCTGGAGCATGGCGGCAACATTGCGTCCGTTCAGGCCGTAACCAACGATCACGGTGTGGTCCGACAGATGGGCCACGGTTTCGGGTTCGCCGTCGGCCGGGGTGCCACCATCCCCGGTCGAACTCGTCGGAATCCACTCCAAGAACTTCTGGGCGAAAGTGGATAGGACCATCGTGAACAGAATTATCGACAGGACCATCTGTTGTATTTCAGGCGTCAGGAATTCGTCGACTTGCGCCGCCTGGAGAAGAACGATCGAGAACTCGCCGACTTGGGACAACAGCAGTCCGACCGCGATGGCGATGCGAAAGGGGTATCCGATCAAGCGCACCACTCCGGTTCCGATCAGCGTCTTAAGCGCTACAATAGCGAAGGCTATACCAACGATCGCAACCACGTTGTCCAAGATAAATGCGGGTTCCAGCAGCATTCCGATGGATACGAAGAACAGGCTGGTAAAGGTTTCGCGGAAGGGCAGAACGTCAGACAGGACCTGGTGACTGTACTCGGATTCCGAGATCACGAGCCCAGCGACAAAGGCCCCGATACCGGCACTAATTCCGAATTGTGAGCTGACCCAGGCAATGCCCACGACCGTTGCGATCACCGAGAGGATGAAGATGTCGCGGCTTTTGGCTGCGACTGTTCGTGCGATGAGCCTGGGAACCACCGCTCTTGCTGCGACCAGAATCAAGACAATGGCTCCAGCCGAGAGTGCACCAGTGCCAATCAAGCTGGTGGAATCGATCGCGGCGCGGCCTGTGATAAATGGCAGAAACAGCATCATGGGCAGGACAATGACGTCCTGGAAGATGAGAATGGACAGGGTGACATTGCCCTGAGGTGCCGTCGATTGCCCCCGTTCGTGGAGTAGGCGGAGTCCGATAACCGTGCTGCTCAGCGCTGTCAGCATTCCGATCAAGATTCCGATGCGTGTTGAACCGCTGAGCCAGGAACCGATCAGACCCGCAATTCCACCAGTCACCATCACCTGCGCACCACCGCCGACGAGAACAATCCAGATGGACTTCTTCAGCTTTGCAATCGAAAACTCGACGCCGATTGAAAACAGCAACAGCATCACGCCGATTTCTTCCATCGCGCGAACCTCCTCAGTGGAGGCAATTAGGCTGAGACCCGACGGTCCGATCAGCATGCCGGCGACGAGGAAGCCCGTGATCGTCGACAGGTGGATCGCCCGGAACAGGTACGACACCACGACGGCAGCGCCGAACAAGATCGTCAAGTCGAATAAGAAAGTTTCTTCCATTGCTCGTTCTCGAATCCGAAATCATTCTGTCATGCTTTTGGAATCAGCGGCTCGGCTGGCGACGTATTCGGACTGCTGGGTCCTAAAGAGTGGGGGATAAATGACCTCTCGATCGAGGGATCACCTGTCGTGTCATCGATAACTTAGGAGTGTGAGAATGCCTGGCTCCCACCAATTGGCTTCTGGGAAGCCTGAGGTGCCGGTCGGGCCGAAGTTCCCGAAAACGCTTAGCGTTCATCGGGAGTGCCGAGCGATAAGGCGCGGTGGTGACGAGATCTTCGGGCACTTTCGATAACGACGTTTGAAGGAAGGCGCTGGCGTTTGCGGCGAACGCGGTGGGCTATGGAGAAAGTACGGGGTTGGGGGTTGAAGTTCTCACGAGTGAGACTCGACCAGCGAGTGTGGCCAGGCGGCGACAATGAATGTATGGCGGCCGATCGTCCGTTTTGGAGAGTTCACCGAGCAGGTCCAGGCCCGATCGGTACGAACTTTTGACATCAAGGCGCACGTGGGCGTTGGCGTGCACCAGCACGTCTGGAAGGCATGGATTTGGAATCCCTGTTACGACGTGTCTAAAAAGCATTTCGAAGCGAATCTCCATGCGAGTTCGGTCGCAGTGAGCCTCTCGATAACGGTCATCGGGGCATGACAGATTGGACACAGCCAGGCGGAGCTGGTTGACGGGACTTCCTCAGGAGGAGGGACCGGCGCCATTCCCAATAACCGATGACAAAGTTCCATGGATACGGATCGTTGGGAGTTCGCCATGAAACCGAAGTGCCGGATGCGGACAAAGCCTTTCGGCAGTACGTGGAGCAGGAATCGGCGGATGAACTCGGCGGCGGAAACCGTCATCGTCCTTGCTTTGTTACCGCGAGAGTAATCCCGCCAACGGAATGTGACATGGCTGCCGTCGAAGGAAAGCAATCGATGATTGGAGATGGCGACGCGGTGTGTGTAGCGTCCGAGGTATCGAAGAACCTGTTCGGGGCCGCCGAATGCCGGCTTCGCATAGACGACCCAATCTTGGCGGAATAACGGTCGCAAGAAAGCCGCAAAGTGCTTCGGTTCGGAAAGGTGCTGGATCTGTCCGGCGAAGGTCAGGCTCTTCTTGCGAAAAGCCTTCTGCAATCCGTCAACGAACTTGCCGCGGAATAGTTTTCCCAGAACCTTCACAGGTAGGAAGAACGGGTATCGCGGATGAATCCAACGCGCACGGCCCGGTGCGATTCCTCCGGCGGGAATGACGCAGTGGATGTGAGGATGAAACAGCACGTTCTGACCCCACGTGTGCAGGATGAGGAAGAAGCCGATTTTCGCGCCAAGATGTTTGGGATTTCGAGCGACCTCCAGAAGAGTCTCGGCCACAGTGCGGACCAGCAGGTTGTAGAGCTCGACCTGGTTCTGTCGGACGAGCGAATGCAATTGGTGCGGCAGGGTGAACACGACATGGAAGTATCGTGTTGCCAGAAGCTCTCGTTCTCTGGCCGCGATCCAACGCTGACGCGCCTGAGCCTGGCATTTGGGACAATGGCGATTACGGCATGAGTTATAGGAGAGGACCCGATCGCCACCACATCGTGAGCAGGCATCGATATGACCGCCGAGAGCCGCTGTGCGGCAATGCTGGATGGCGTGCATCACCTTGAGCTGCTGGAAATGGATTCGTTTTCGATGACGGTCGATAAAGTCGTTGCCCGCGGCGCGAAGGATGTCGGCCACCTCCACGGTGGGCCGGGTCATTGTTTCTGCTTCCTTCTTTTGGACCGCTTCACCGCATCGAGGCTGGAAACCGCCATGGTCTCCACCGGATTGGTGACCGCCTGCAGGTGACGTCGAGACAGGTGCAGATAGACGCTGGTGGCTCGCAGGTCCGCGTGACCCATTAACATCTGAATGGTGCGGAGATCGGTGCCATTTTCAAGTAGGTGAGTGGCCCAGCTGTGACGCAGCGTGTGCGGGGATACGCGTTTCTTGATTCCGGCACGTTTCGCCGCATCGTGTACGGCGGACCACACGCACTTGGGGGTGAGGGGTTTGTCGGCGCGCCAGTTGTTCACCATGCCCGGAAACAAATAGGTCTTGGGCTTCATCCAACACCAGTATTCTCGTAGCGTCTGCAAGAGCTTTGGTGTCAATGGCACGTCGCGATCACGATGACCCTTGCCCTGACGGATGTGGATGATCATGCGCTCGCTATCAACATCCTCGGCCTTCAACCGGATCAACTCGGCTCGGCGCATCCCGGTGGCGTACAAGGTCATGAGCATCGCGTAATCCAGCAAATTCTTTGCCGAGTCGATCAGTCGTGAGACCTCGTCCTGGCTCAAAACCGTCGGCAATCGTTTCGGGGTTCTGGGATATGGGAGATCCAGCTTCAGGTATGGACGCCGCAGCGTCTTTACAAAAAAGAACCGCAAGGCGGCAATGTACAAGCCGACAGTCTTGGCCGCGAGCTTTCGCTCCCGGATCAGATGTAGGTGATACTGCCGCAGGTCTTCCTGACTGAGACGATCGGGGCGCGTGCCAAAATAGCCCGCGAAGTCTTCAACGACTCGCAGGTAACTTCGGATGGTGATCGGAGAGAAATTACGACGCTGGAGTTCCTCCAGCATCCGTTTACGCAGGTCCGTCATGTAGGCCTCCTTTGAAGCCCACACTCTACAGTTTGCTTAGCACCGTTCGCTCAGCCCACGCGTAGCGTCCGCCGCGACAGCGGCTTCGTTCAAAACGCCGTAGCGATTACCGATTCCGTCGCGGCCCATTACTCGCCACTTGGCGACAAGGCTGGCCCTCGAGCCTCTTCAAGACCCCGTCATCAGGACGATGACGGGGACCGCCGGCCGTTCGGACACAATGTCTCGCGTGACGGCCGAACGGAAACCTCCATCGGCCAATCACTTCGCTTCAGCCTTTTCCTCATCAAGAGTCTTCCATGGCGCCACGCTCTGCTCGTATTCCATCGGGTCGCCAAAACCCTGAATATCGGCGCCGAGACTCTTGAGCCCGTCCAGCGCCAACAGACGCCGGTGACCGTTGAACGTCATGATGTGGGCGAACACGCCGCCATACGTAAACGTCTCGGCTGGTTCGCACAGAGCGTCGATGAACGTATCGTCCCAGCTTCGCTGGGCACACACTTCGCCGAAAACGCGCTGAAGGTCTTCGTCTGCCTTCTCCATCCGTTCCAGCATCGACTTGGGTGTTTGCATGGACTTCGGTGTGGGTTTGATCTCGGCTTGTCCTCCGGTCAGGGCCGCCGCCCACACTTCTTTGGTGTAGACGATGTTCTCGAGAAGCTGCCGCACTGTATCCGTCTTTTCCCGCCAGGGCAGAATCTCACTAGCGGTTTTCAGAGGTTGATCCAGTTGCTCGTCAGTGAGAGTGAAGGCCGCTTCGAGCAGCTGCCGCGTGTGCCAGGAATCGTTCCCGGCGAAACGATCGAACAGGTCCATTTCGAATTCTCCTTTCCAGAAGCCTGGGGAGTGGAAGTGGATGCCGTCTGCGGGAGACGGTAAGAGGCATCTTAACAATTCTTAACAAATCCTTCATAGAACGCCAGAGTCCAATAACAGCTCTAGCTCATTTGAGTGGGATGACCGTTTCCGATCCTCGGGAGCGGACAACAACAACGAACTCGTTTCGCAACTCGGAGAGACAAGGAGTGTCTGTACGCATGAAGTGGATACTGAATGGAACCCTCGCGCTGATCGTGGCCGCATCGATTCCGTCTGATGTGGTCGGTCAAGGCAGAACCGATATTGAACTGAACCTCTATGCGGGGACGTCTTTCTTCACGGTCGAAACTTTCGAGATCGGTCCGCCACAGGCCCCGTCGTCCGTTCCAATGAGTTTCGATCTGGACCGCAGCTTGAGAGGTGGCCTGCGGCTTAACTTTCTCACGGCAGACAGGTGGGGGGCTGAAACCTTCTTAAGCTACGAGTCGAGCTTAGCGACCTACCGTCGTCTTGATGATCCGAGTCTGGACCTCGCTCTGCCGGCTCAGATCTTTCATCTGGGTGTCAACGGACTCTACTATCCTCTGGGCACACGGTCCGGCCGCCGGATCGTTCCCTTCCTCAGTGGAGGGATCGGCGCAGCCATCTACAGACCGACCGCAGAGGCGAAACGCGTCGCTTCCGACCCCTTGCAGGGCGGTCTCCCCGAGTTGCGAGAATCGTCGCACACAGCTTTCAATTACGGCGCCGGGGTCAAGTACCGGCTGACCGATTGGTTCGGTGTGCGGTTCGATGCGCGCGGCTTCTTTTCGAAAAACCCAACCTTTGGTCTGGAGACCGCGTCGGAGGACCCAACGGTCCCTGTCCTGCCGCTCAATAACTACATCCACAACACGGAAGTATCGGTTGGCATCACCCTCACACTCTGGAAAGCGCAATGAACAGAACATACTATCGTCCACATTCGTGTTCGGCAGCCTCGCTCCTCTGTCGCGGGCTCAAAACCAAAACCCGATTGTTTTCTCTGGCAATCCTCATCCTGTTGCCCGCGTCCGCGATCGCACAGTCGGGGCAGTCCTACGTCTATCCGGGCACGTCGGGACTGACCCAGTTTGCGGTCGGCAACGTCAATCCCGGCACAGTAACGGTTTCCGTCTCCTACTTCGGTCTCGACGGGGATGAGTCGCTGCACACGATCGTGCTCGGG
This sequence comes from Terriglobia bacterium, assembly GCA_965247425.1. Taxonomy (GTDB): domain Bacteria; phylum Acidobacteriota; class Terriglobia; order 20CM-2-55-15; family 20CM-2-55-15; genus CAZOZZ01. The sequence goes on along the minus strand of OZ252023.1, from coordinate 3,763,906 downwards.
CCCGGGCGGCAGACCCGGTTCACAGGGGAGTCGGCACTCGGGCTGACCAATTTCACCGGGACGACGCTCATCACGGCCGCTCTACCTGTCGCGGTCACTGCTACGTTGGTGGAAGAAACCTCCTTCGAGCACATACGTCCGGCCGAGCCTGACACAGACCTGGTGATTCCGCTTGCGGCTTCAGGAGGATCGGCCACTGCCGTCAGCATCTTCAACCCCGGGGATATCGATGCGCGTGTACGGATCGTGCTGGTGGGAGCTGACGGAAGTCAGTTGGGCTTCCGGGATCGAACTGCCGGTCCGAAGCAAACCATAACCGAAACCGTGACATCGGATGCAACCGAGTATGTCGTTATCCGTACGGGCAGTATTCTTCTGGTCGGACGGCCGGTGGCAGCCGCGGCCCTGATAGTGGGTTTCACACCACCGGGGGACGTCGGCGGGCAGCGAGTCGATGCCGCTCATGTGACGGCACGGCCGATCCGCGGGGAAGGGACGGCTACCAGGATACCCCTCTACGTGCAAGGGGATGGTTTCTTTTCCACCGTTCAGGTCATCAACAACGCCAACAGCCCGCAGACCGTCACTCTGACCGCACTGGAACTTGACGGAACGATCGTAGGCGGCTCGAATAATCCAGCGACGATCGAGCTCGCGGGCCGGGGCGCACACACCGAAGCGTTCGACCAGTTGTTTGACCTGCTGGAAACAGGACTTGTCCTCGGCTCAATCTCCGTAGAAGGAACAGACACATTGAGCGCTGGAGCCGCGATCGGCAACGTGACAGAACCCAGCGTGGCCATACTGCTCGGCGACACGACGCCGACGGACGCCTTCGCGTACCACACCCGGCGTGTCGGGCGGGAGTTCTTCCTCGGACTCAATCTTATCAACCCGTCGACGAGCGACGCCGAACTCGATCTCTCCTTTGTACTCGACGATGGGACTGCCGTCTCCAGAACGATGCTCGTCCTGCCCGGTTCGACCCAGTTGACACAGTCGCTCGCTGCCATGTTCCCCGAGGCCACCGGCAACGGGTTCGTCTACGTGCGTTCGAGCGTGCCGATACTGGCCGGGGGACTTGAAGGCCGCGCGGATCAGACGACGCTGGCGCCTCTCGAGGCGCTTCCGGCATCTGCGAACTTTGTTACACCGGAACCGACAGAAAGGCTCGCGGTGGGAACCGTGCGCTTGAACGGCTCCGGACTGTCGGACGTGGGGCTGCTGCTGACCGGTCCCCTGGTCGCAACGACCGTCACCGATCTGGCAGGAACCTACAGGTTCCCGGACCTGCCACCCGGTAGTTACCGGTTGACGGCGGAAGCTATCGGTTTCGTAGTTTCTCCCGCCGAACGGACGTTCGTCATAGCCGACGGGAACAGCAGGAATAACGATTTCGAGGCTGCGTTCCGGCTCCTGTCCATTACGACGCTCAGCCCGAACGGCGTACCCGCCGGAAGCGCCGCTACAGAGATCCTGATTGAAGGGGGCCCGTTCATCCCGTCAAGCCGCGTGTTCCTCGAGACGACCGAACTGCCGACGACCTTTGTCAGCAGCGGTCTTCTCAGCGCGAGTATCGGTGCGGAGCTCCTTGAATTTCCTCTCGACAGCGACCTTTTCGTACGGAATACAGGCCCGGCGGACTCCTTCATAGACTCGGCGTCCGTTTCCTTCAGAGTAGGCACCTCTCCCGCCCGAATCGATCGGGTATCCGGGCAGCCGTCACCCATCATAGCCGGTTCACTGGCGTTCACATTGACGGCGGAAGGTTCCGGCTTCATTCCCGGTGTCACCATTCTTGCGGGCGAGGCTCCGCAATCGACGACCTTCGTCTCCGACACAGAGGTCCGGGCAACGATATCAGCCGAAGCTCTTTCAGCCGGCGGTTTTCTCTCGATCGCTGCGCTCAACCCGGGGCCGGCGGTTCGCTCTAACGCCGTGGTGCTATCGGTGTTGGGCTTGCCGGCTACAATCACCGGGATCTCACCCGGCAACGCCGATGTCCGGCTTCAGGCCGATGTGCCACCGATGACCTTGTTCATCGATGGCACTGGATTCCAGGAAGGCGCAGTCGCGCTGATAGACTCGGCGGCTGTCTCGACCACTTTCGTATCGGCTACACGGTTGATCGCTGCAATACCGGTCGCCCTTCTGTCGCAATCAGGCATCCGGCAAGTCCAGGCGCGAAACCCAGAACCATCGCTGGCGCCGTCGTTCGGGTTTCCGCTGGTCTTGACGAGTCCGGAACCGGTTCTGTCTTCAGTAACAGGGACGGTGACGTTCAGTCCCGCCCGAACCAATGAGATCCAGACCGTGCCGGTTCTCTTTGACGGCGGGAACTTCGTCGAGGACTCGGTGGCCTGGGCGGCGGCTCCCTGCGATACGGATCTTGCGGACGAAATCGACGACACGGGCATCTTCAAGGCGCTGGACACGACAAGGCTGACGCCCGAGAGAATGCTGGTATTGCTTCGGGTGGGGTGTGCCGGCACCTACTTGCTGCAAATCCGATCACCGCAGCCGGGCGGTGGCGTATCGGAGACGCTGACGTTAACCGTAGCCGGAGACCAGTAACCGATTTCGTGCCTTTTTTCTGACGGCCTGAGTAGCTCGCCATTGCCGGGAGCGGTCAGACCGATTTTCGCCCTGCGGGCCGAAGGACCAGGCCCGCGTCGGCCTGATCCCATGCAAAACGCTTTCACCATACCTTCACCTTCCCTTCGGAGGTGACCTTGGTTCTTGATGGCAACTTCGCGTCCAAGCTTCGTCTCGTACGCCACACCTCTTTTGCCGAACGAGACGTGGCCTTCTACGGGCAGACGTTACCGCCGGTGGTCAATGTCCGACAAGGGATTTCTCAGGACTTGAGAAGCTCAGCGACGCGACGCAACAACTCTGGGGGTGAAAAAGGTTTCATGAGTAGAACTTCTGTCGGAATGCTTTGGACGGATTCGTCTGTGTAGCCGGAAATGAAAAGAATCGGCGTGCCGGGATGGCGCTCGGTCCACTCCTTTGCAAGATCGGTCCCACTCATTCCTGGCATGACGACGTCTGTCAAGACTAGGTCCACCGGGGTATTGGCATGGGCCGCCAAGGCTTTTTGTGGTGTCGATGCATTGAGTACCGTATATCCGGCGCCCTTTAAAATCGTTGTCGTCAACGTCAGCACGTCTTCATCATCCTCAACGAGCAGGATGGTTTCCGTCCCTTCGGTGCGGAAGACGTCGAGCGTGGTACTCCTCGGATCCAGTGGACCGTCAGTTTTCGGTAAGAACACGGAGAAGCGAGTCCCTTGACCGACCTGACTGTCAACTCCGATGAAACCGCCAGACTGGATCACGATTCCGTAGACAGCAGCTAGTCCGAGCCCTGTCCCTTTGCCTCGTTCCTTTGTTGTATAAAAGGGTTCAAAGATACGTTCCACAGTCTTTCTGCTCATGCCCGTGCCGTTGTCGATAACGTCGAGTCTGACGTATGGTCCGGACAGACTCATTTGGGGGAAAAACTTGACGGTGTCGCCGGGCGGTTCACTTTCAGGTGTGCTGTCGGAAGTTACTATCTGAAGCGATCCCCCACTGGGCATCGCATCGCGAGCGTTCACTACCAGGTTCAACACGACTTGCTCTAACTGTGCGGGATCTGCTTTGACATACCATGACGATCTCTTCTCAGTTGTCAAACGAACGATCTCCCCTGTCGTTCGCGGAAGCACCAGGTCCAGCTCGGACAACAAGGTGTTAATGTCCAATATCTTGGTTTCGAGGTGTTGCTTTCGGCTAAAGGCGAGCAACTGCGCGGTCAATCTGGTCGCACGTTCAGATGCTCTCAACATGGCACTGATCATTTCTTGTTCCTGCGACGGGCTTGGCAATTTGTCCTGCAGCAGAGAGCCGTATCCTTTGATCGTCGTGAGAACGTTGTTGAAATCGTGCGCGACTCCACCTGCTAAACTTCCAATCGCCTCCATTCGCTGGGCGTGTTGAAACTGTGCTTCTAGCTTCTTTTGATCGGTGAGGTCCCGGACGACTCCAGCCATTTCAATGGGATTCCCAAAGCTGTCCTTGATTGGAAATGAAATAATGGAAACAGGGACCCGCGCACCATCCTTCCTGACTCGCACGGTGTCGAGGTGCTTTGCTGAGTGACCTTGAGAAATCGCCTCCAGCATTGGGGCTTGCTCATGTAAACGATCTGGCGGCGCCAATCGAGCCAGCGGCATACCGATGGCCTCCTTCTCGGAATAACCATAGAGTCGTTCTGCGCCCTTGTTCCAGCTTTTGATCGTACCGTCCAGTCCTGAACTGAAGATGGCATCGGGCGATGTGTCCACCAAGGTCGCCAAACGGAGAATCGAATCGAACACCGCCCGGATATCGGTCACGTCACGAACCAAGGCCATGACCAGTGTCTGGTCTGCGATCGTGGTCGGGCTCAAGCTGATCTCAGCCGGGAATACAGTGCCGTTTTTTCTTTTCGCAAACAGGTCGGTGCGCTGAGACATTAAACGACGGATCGGTTCGGATTCAGAGGCAGTCCGTTCCTGTGCGTGGCGCTTTCGGTGCACATCGGGAACGAGCATTTCGACTGACAAACCAATCAACTCATCCCGCTTATATCCAAACAAGCGTTCCGTCTCGTCGTTCACTAGTACGATCTTTCCGCTTTCGTCGCAAACCACCACTCCATCGGGGACAGACTCCAGAAGCGTCTTGAACTGGGTTTCACTCTTCTGCAATTCCCGGGTTCTTTCTTTCACGAGCCGCTCAAGGGATTCGAGGCGCAGCCCTTCTGCTTCCTTCAGTGCCGTGATGTTGGTGTGGGCTCCCAACAATCGCAACGCCTTGCCGTTCGCGTCGCGAATTGCCAGTCCCCGGCAACGTACCCACACAGTCGAGCCGTCTTTGTGACGGTATCGAACAATCTGATCATATGGATGGTTGGGATCTGCGCAGTGACGGTTGAAGTTGTCGATTGCGACCACGAGATCTTCAGGGAAGATATTCTCCTGCCACCAGGTGGAGGTGTTCGGAATCTCGTGGTCCTCATATCCAAAGATTTCCTTGAACCGTGGACTCAGCCATTCCTGTTCTGGGTTTTCGATATCCCAGTACCAAATTCCGTCCAGGGATCCGTTTTGAATAAACTCGAAAATTGACGAATCTTGTTGAACGAGCCGATAAAGCTCTGCTTTCAAATAATGCTCTTTGTTTTCGTCGTTACTCATGGCCTCGTTAGATTTAGATTTCGAGAGAACATGGGATGAAGCTCTCCGCCGCTCTGATTCTGTGATTTGGCGGGGTTGTGCTACGGCAGCGGAAGATTGCCAAGACGAGCCAGTATTATAGCAAATCTATTTACGCAAGAAGGATCGCGGGAATCTACCGGCCAAAATGGCCCTGGCCGTATACGTAAACGAATTCCAAACCTACGCGGGCAACGCTCGGCCAGCGCAAGAAGAAACGCGAAGTGATCGGGGTCCTGGACAAGCTGGCAGCCGGCGCTCCGTTTTCCTACCTGGAGGCTGGGCGGTGAGCGTTGGCGCGATGGATGTTGATGCCATAGACGCCACTCTCGGTGGCGGCCCGGCTGAAAATTGCGTCCATGGTTCGCTTCCGGTCGGCGGCGCGGAAGATGGTGATCGGTCCTTTCTGCTGGAGTGCCTTGTATCTGCGGAGCCGGCCGATCTTGTAGGCGCCGTGGTATTGGCCGGGCTGCATGACGGCGGGCCCACGGACGTTGATCGGGTGCTCTCGGTTAGTTTTCAATTGTTTAGGCTCTAATTCCATTCTCATATAAACTGACCGCCATCCAAACCACCGACATAATGCAGATCTTTGGAGGGAAATAGAATGAAATCGGGGAACGCGGTCGCCCTGTTCGCGCTGACGCTCGTACTATCTCTCAGTTCGAATGTTCTCGGCCAGGAACACCAACATGAATCCGGCACATTGACCGAGATGGACATTGCCGGCATCAATAGAGTTATTGATGCGCTGGAAAATAATTACGAAGAAGGAAATCTTGAAGCGGTAATGGCAACATTTGCGGATGACGCTGTCCTGCTCGAAGGAAGAGGTATAAACAACGGAAAGAAAGCGATCCGCGACGACCATCTCGGAAGAGAATTTGAATCGATGACATTCCCGGTATTCGAATCAACCGGTCGGGTAATCAGGGGCAGTGGTGATATTGCCTACGTATACGAAATGTTGACCGTTCAGATTAAGAGAAACTCAAGAGAAGAGGCAGGAGAACCCAGTACCAGAAGAGCTTTATATGTCGTCGAAAGACAACCCGATGATAACTGGGAAATCGTCTTGTTGCGTATATGAATTGCACGTGGATCTGAGCGGTTATTGCCCGGACCGGGAGTTCGGCCGCGATCCTCCGGGCGTCCTCCGCCCTCCCCAATTGAGCACACGTGAGACCGAGATTGCTCGTGGTTCTGTTCTGGTACGGTACAGCGAGTCTCGAATCGTTCTTCCAGAACCGCTCTCGCCGGGTCGTAGTACGCCTCGGCTTCCGGAATCGGCGAAGAGCGGGAGCACCAGCGCATCGTCGAAGTCCTAGCTCACCAACGCGTAGTTCACGAGATCAGTCCGGCAGCGCGAACGAAAGAGTTCTCGGGCAGTACGTTCGTGCGGGCCTCGGTAGCGCGGCAGCTCGAAGGGCGGTTTGCGCCGGATCCGGAGTGGAGATCTTCGACGTCGTAAATCAGAATTGGATCGACGATCTCCCGACTCCTGCCGGGATCCAGACACCGAGCCGTCAGATTTCCAGTAAACTGGTATTCACAGGCGATGCTAGAAGCCGCGCGGCAGGCAAGGAAAAGACAACCGATTGCAGCCTGCGTCGTCCAAGAAATCGTAACCGACAGCATTCCTGAGGAGCGAACGAAAATGGCAGACAAAGACAGCTCATCGAAGGTATCTCTGAACCTGGACGATTCCCTGTCGCCCGGGCATCAGCCATCCGCAAACGAAACTTCGAATTCGCTCGTTTCGAAGAGAGCCTTTTGGACGGTGACGGCTATCGCTGTCACCGCGTTGATTCTTGGAGGGGCGCTGGCATACGGCGTCAATCAGTTGAGTGAGCAGTTGAGTGAGCAGCAGGCTCTCCTGCGAGAGGATTTCGAAACTCGAATGGACGCTCTGGACCAGTCACTCGAAGTCGTCGGAAGCAGGCTCCAGGAAAGTGGTGATCGAATGGCGACGCTGGGATCCCAGATTCAGGTGACGATGGATCGAGTGGGAGTCACCCAGACGGAGCTGGGACGGGCCCGGGCCTTGGCTGATCGATTCAAGGAGGAGCAGGACCGAAGTGTCGAGGCCCTCACACGTGAAATCGAAAGCAAAGCCAGTCTCGAGGAAGTGGTGGTCCTCGAACGGGAATCGGGACAGCGGTTTGAGGAGGTCGATCAGGAGATCACGACCGTGAAGGGGGACGTCCAGAGCACCCGTCAGGACCTCATCGACACCATGGCGGAACTCTCGAGTTTAGGCGTCGTCGTAAACGAGCAGGGGCAAATGGTGGCGACCAACCTGACGGGAGTCGAAGAGCTGCGCCGGCGCGGGGAGCGTGACTATGCGACCGTGGACTTGCAAAAGAATGTCCGGACGCGAGTGGCCGGCATTGTTCTGGAACTGCGGGATACCGATGGAGGCGATGCCCCCGATGCTGACATTCGCATCTATGCCGACGACACCGGGGTGGAACGCAAGGATATTCCTCAAAACACGCCTGTGAATTTTTACGTCGGCACGGAACGAATTCCCTATGAACTGGTTCTGAATGAGATCTCGAACAAACCCGACTGGGTTCGGGGTTATATCAGCGTTCCCAAAGGCAACTTGCCCGAAGGCGCGCCCCGGCTGCGCCCCGGGCCGTGATCAGAAACATTCCGATGCGGACAGATTCTCCGACGGAGACATCCACCGTTTTCCTGGCTTTTCTGAACTCGCTCCGTGCCATCAGTCTATTTCCTCCGATAGTCGTGGGCATCAATGGCAATGACGAGGAACTTTACTTCGTTCGAGATCGACTTCGCAAATGATCCGGTACCGACCGCCCAGTCGCAATGATCGATGCCCTTTCCATTCGTCGTGCTAACGCCTCGTCATGGAATCCTTTGATGAACCTGAGGCCATCTGGGCCGGAGAGACGAACGATGTCCTGCCACTTGTAGCGTTTCAAGACATCGTTGGGAATGCGGGAGAGACCTCGGGCCACACGGCGATGTTCGTATGATTCAACGAGGCAAGCAGTTTGGGCTCACGCTCAAACCGGGCCAGCCGCTGTTCATCCCGATCAAACTCTACAGGAAGGGTCTTGATTGAGACTTCACGTCCGAGCTTGGAGTCCCGGGCGCGCCACGCCTCGCCCATTCCACCTTCGCCCATGCCGCCACCTTCGGGAGTGCGTGTCGGGGCGGCCGTCCCTGGCCGCCCGCACGTCAGTGGGAGGGTGGCCAGGGACGGCCACCCCGATACGCTCTCCTGGGTTGGGTCGATGTGATGCCTGACATTTTCACGTGTCCGGTTTGGCGACTTGAACGCTAGCGACTTAGCGGGCATGTGGCCTCTCCACGTAACGGTCTAGATTCGGACCCGGACCGATTTGATGGACATAAATGGTCGGATCGGTCAGCATAGCGCTCAGACAAATCGGTTCACGCGGATAGGTAAAACAAGGATTCTGAAGACGGACCCAGAGGAGACCTCAGATGCGAATCAGATTGATATCGATGCTGCTGTTGACCGCCGCAGTGGCCTTTGCCCAACGTCCCGAAGGCCTCAGCGTGTACACCTGGGACCGAGAAGACATATTTGCCGGTCCGCTCCGCAACGATCTGAACCAGATGAACGTCGGCATGAACAAACTCGAAGAGATTCTCAAGGAGAACCCGAAGGATCCCGACGCGATGGCGCTGAAGGCTATGGGCCTAACCCACCTGGCCGTTCGAGCGCACGAGGACGACGATGCGGAGGGCTTTCGGACCCAGTACGGGCAAGCGCTCCGGCTGCTGGACGAGGCTTTGACCATTGACCCCAGGGGGATCGGCGTCAATGCCGTCTATGGCGGTACGATGCTCCTGAACCAGGGGCGACTACCGAGCCAACACCGCCAGCGGGCGCTAGAGGCGGCAAGGGATGCCTATAACGTGCTCTACGAAGAACAGGGGGCTCAGTTGGAGAACATGCCCCTGCACCACCAGGGCGAAGTCCTGGCCGGAGTAGCGGAGTCGGAATTCCGGCTCGGTAATCGTGAACGGGCCGACGTCTTCATGAAACGAATCGTCCAGACGATGTCCGGAACTGCGTACGCCAGACGTGCCGAGACTTGGCTGTCGGATCCGGATGCAGTCAATCTGAGATCGAAGCTCGTCTGCCAGTCGTGCCACGAAGCGGGTCGACTCTCGAATGTCCCCGGACGCTAACGGAGGCCCATCGATGCGGTTTCGATCCAGTCTGCTCATGGCTTTCCTCTTGATCGTATCGACGCCGTCCTTCGGCCAGGAGGGCGATCTTTTCGACGAAGTCGAGCATCACTTCGCCGAGAACGCCGGCGTCAGGATTCACTACGTCACCGCCGGCGACGGCCCGCTAGTCGTCATGATTCACGGGTTTCCCGACTTCTGGTTCGCGTGGCGGCATCAGATGGCGGCACTGGCCAGTGACTACCGTGTGGTGGCCGTTGACCTGAGGGGCTACAACCGAAGCGATCAACCGGTGGGTCTCGAAAACTACGCGATGCCGCGCCTAGTGGAAGACATCGTTGCCGTCATCGAAGACCAGGGGCGCCAACAGGCAACGATCGTGGGACATGACTGGGGTGGGATGGTCTCCTGGACCCTGGCTATGACCCGGCCCGAGCTGGTCGAAAAACTCATCATCTGCAACCTGCCGCACCCACATCTGGCCAATGAGCCTTTCACTCCCACGCAATGTCAATCAGTATGCGCGCGATTTCCAGAAGCCGGGAGCGCACGAAGCCTTGAATGCGGAAGCGCTTGCCAGTTGGGTCGCAGAGCCGGAAGCGCGAACCCGTTATGTCGACGCTTTCGAACGATCGAGCTTCGAGGCGATGCTTAACTACTACAAAATGAACTATCCGCGCGAGCCCTACCTGGAAGACACTTCGCCCCTGGTCAAAGTACAGGCCCCCGTGCTCCTGATTCACGGTCTGGCGGACCAGTATCTGCTGGCCGACGCCCTCGATCGCACATGGGACTGGCTGGAGCGCGACCTCACCCTTGTCACGGTCCCTGGCGCCGGCCACTTCGTCCACAGAGACGCGGCGGAGTTCGTAACCGACACGATCAAGCGTTGGCTTGACGGGAAGAGGAAGTAGTCACGGTGATCACTGGGCCGTAGAGGTGCGGGAAAGCAACGGTGACGACGTGAAGGTTCGTCGCTCGTGAAACCCTGGGTACTCCTTGGCGAGTCGCGCACGCCCGAAGGAACCCTGCTTGCACTGACCCGCCGTGATCGCCAATACGTCATCCTTGCCGTCGGCCAGAGCCTCATGCGTCGTAGAGTGGAACCGCGGCGCCGTCGGCACGTTAGCAAACCACCCGCTGAATGATCGCCGCGTCACGCTCGTTGTCGGCGATGTCGCCGACACGTTGAAATCCAGCCACAACCGGTTCGACGCGGTGCTCCTCGACGTCGACAACGGTCCGCCCGACGGCCTGCGGCCGCACGCGGGTTGACATAACACCCATACGGCGACACTGTCAGTACATGAATCGTGGCGATGTTGGGATGGTTCAGAGACGCCAGTAGCTTGGCTTCGCGTTCAAACCGTGCCAGTCGTTCTTCGTCTTTGGCGAACTCCTCAGGCAGGGTCTTGATGGCGACTTCACGCCCGAGCTTCTGACCCCGCGCTCTCCACACCTCCCCCATGCCACCCTTGCCGAGGGCGGAGACGATCTCGTAGTGGCCAAGCTGCGTGCCAGGTTGCATCGTTTAGCTGTCTCTTGGAGCGACCGAGAAAAACTCCGCAGATGATACGAAAGGCGGGAGTTGGGGTCAATCAAACAACCACCCGGTCAGCCATTTCGGAAGTCAGGGAGGACGGAGTGTCTGGAAGGGGCTCTGGAAGGGAAAAGGTCGAGGAGGGAGAGGAATTTGAAGTGAGGGGTATTTTCGAGAGACAGGTATCCGTAGCGGGTCCAGCCCGGTGATTGGGGTCAGGCAGGCGCGTGGAGACCAGGGAAACGAGTCAGTTCAGCTGGAGTCGGCTGGGGTTGGGGCAGACAGAGCGAGGCGAAGCAAACGAAGAAGCTCGATGGAGGTATGCGGGCGATGGCGCCCGCGATGCAAATGACGCAATCGATACAGACGTTCGATCGTGAGAGCCAGGCTTATGAGGAGCCAGTGGAGAAGCAAGCTGTTGGCGTGGTGATGGGGGATATGGGCCATCCCATAACGGTTCTTGGCATCGTTGAAACCTTGGTTTTCGACTTCCCAACGACTCTTGGCCATGCGAAATAAAGTGGGCGCTCCCACTTGGTTCATCGAGAAATTGGTCAGCCAGTAGGCTTCGACCACCGATCCATCGGGTTTCTCTTGCCGGTAGCGGATCACGCGCACGGTCGGCCAGTTCAATCGGCCCCAGGGATCGAAGTCGTCTGCATCCCAGATTTCCACCCGATCGGCTCCATCCTTGAAAACCCGGGACGGCGGCTGACAAGCAAACCGGCTTTTGGCGGCGTTGAACAAGCTCGGAAGATTGGCTTTGAGACGGACGATGGTCTTCAATCCCAACTCGTCGGCCAAGTGCAGGAACGGAGCCGACGCATAGCCCCCATCGACAACAACATAATCGGCAAAACGCGGCCCCAACTGCCCCACCACCCGACGAAGCAGTCGTTGCCCCCCCGACCATTCGCTATCCCCACTACCGTAGGGTTCCACATCGACCGGTAAAGTGAACCCGGTGCCCACGATGGTGGCCATCACGACGTGGTGTAAGTAGGTGGTCACCTCCCCCTCGGCGTTGCGATGGGGTCGACACCACTGACACCCGGCCTCACCGACACGCCCCACGGTTGTCCCGTCCAGCGCCAGGCCGATGAATCGGCAATCGTCGAACGCTTTATTGCGCTTGGCCTGCTTGATGGCTGTGGTCAACGCGCCGCGCGTGAATTCCGGATTCAGCTTCTCGGTAAAATAGCCCAGCGTGTCGTCGCTAACCCGGATGGATCACCAATCGGAGAATCGATCGGTGTTCGGATACGAGAAGCGATTTGCGGCGAGACTTGGAGCTGAGAGTGAGCGAGCCGTGGACATTGGCGGATTTTGAGCCTGTGACACGGCGACATTTGGCGGGAGATCGGCATGAATGGGCGAGTGCAGGCAGGCCTCGCCGGGAGGCAGATGAGAGGCGCTGTTTTTCGGATCTGAAGGTTCGGTGTCGTCAGCAACGAAGCGGAATTGATTGCAGGTTTCTCACTATGAGAGCAAAGACGTCGGCATAGGGATAGGCCTCCGACATCGAGATCCAGACGTTGCGGACCGTGAGGCGGATACGCGCACCGATCTTAAGAAGCTTCAGACGGATGGTTCCGCATTGGGCATGGGCCATCGCGGTATCTTTGAGACCGAGACGACGCAACGCCTGCATAAGCATGTAGGCGGCTGAGGACAGATACAGTCGGAGCTGATTGGCGCGCATGGTTCCCGCACTGGTGCGGTCGGCAAATAGATCCAGTTGCTGTTCTTTGATCCGGTTCTCCATGTCGCCGCGTGCGCAATAGAAATCTTCGTAGAGCGCTTGGGCTCCGAGTCGTTCCGGTGGCAGTGAGGTCACCACGAATCGGGGATTGGCGCCCTTGGCCAGGAACTCGGCTTTGCCAACAACGCGACGAGTGCGGCTCCAGCTCTTTCGAGTCCGGTACAGGAAATCCTTAAACACTCGTGCCGATTTCCCAGTGGTCTGAAACTCCGCTTCAGCCTGAATCATCTGGTCAGCGATCTCTCGCTTGAGGCGGTCGTTCTTGGCCAACCCCATCACATAATCGACCTGGTGGGTTTCACACCAGTCCAGTAATGCATCCCGGCAGAATCCGGAATCGGCCCGAATGATGATCGACACGTCCGGCCAGCTCTGACGGATCTGGCCGACGATACGTTCCAATTCATCGACTGATCCTGCCGCCCCATCGATATTGGACGGGCGCAGCCGAGCGCACAACAGATGCTCTCCACAGAAGATGTACAAGGGCAGATAGCAGTAGTTGCGGTAGTAGCCGTGAAAGAACCGGCCTTCCTGTTGACCATGGATCGGATCATCGGTCGCGTCCAGATCCAGAACGATCTCTTCGGGCGCCGTGTTGTCATGGGCTGCCACAAACGCATCGACCATCCAACGATCGATCTTGTCCCCATCCATAGCGATCTTCTTGTACCGCTCCTGGTCGCCGACTTCGGCGCCGGTCAACTCCAATCGGTTTAGCGTGCTCTTGCCCGCCAACGCCTTTCCCCAGTCGCCGGCCTGTCGTCGATTCGTTCCCAGCGGATCCGCTTTGTCCACCGCCAACGCAAGCATCGGGTCGGTCCGTAACTGATCGTGATCGTTCAGGTCTTCATATCCCAGGCACAGCCCGTAGACCCGCTGTCCCAACAGCTCCTTCACGGTGTGTTCGATCAACCGTTGGTCGCGATGATCGCTAAAACACCCCGCCAATCCATCGATCAAACCGGTCCGCTTTTCGACTTCACGCAGCAGCAGAACTCCAGCGTCAGACGTGATCTTGCCGCCGTCGAAACGCGCCTTCATTTTTCGTTGAAGAAGTCCGTGAAATTCGAACGTGGTTTGTTTACACTCTGTACTCATAAGGGCCGCCTCCGTTTGGTTTCTGAACCGTTCTCGACAAACGATTTATGCCAAACAGGGCGGCCTTTTCTGGTCCTTTCGGTGATTTATGCGGGCTAAAGCGGCGTCCGATTCCCAAGGCCCGACACGCCGAGGATCGTGCGAGCGACTCGATGGCCAGGAAGCTCGATTCCCGCAGCAGATACCCGATCACCAGAGACCAGATCAGATGCCCACTTCCGATCTGCGGTCGCACCCGCCCATCTCCGGGGTGATTCAAATACCCCTTCAGCCGCAAACACTTTCGCGCGTACCGTCGTATCCCTCGTGCCGACGGACCTTTCACCGGCGCTTCCGCTTCTCACGTTGTTGCTGGCGCTCCAGCACCAACAACTTCGCGTTCGCTGTCAGCACCTCCCGGATCGCATCCTGAAACTCCCGTCCCGCTCCGACACGCTTTTGAATCTCCTCAACCATGGCAGCTGGAACGTGTTCGACATGCTTCTTCCCGTCCATCATGAATGTCCAGGACCAGGATGGGTGCCCTTCACCCGACACACACCGGCACGTCGGCTTACCGCACCGGGTGTAACTAATCGACACCGAGCCAGGCAGCAAACCGTCGGGTATCTCATGGCGCTCGATCAGGCTGTACTTCCGCCGTCGCAGTCGCGACGCAACCGCTCCCCTTACCTGATTCAACTCAAGCCATATCTTTTTCTTCTTCATCTGACGGTATATATACCACAAGATACCGCCGACACCATATCGATTTCAACAATGCGAAAATAGAACTTCCTTAACAATGGGTTTGAATTCGACTCAAATGCCCGCTGGCCGGGCCTCATTCAACTTCGACCGAGCTGCTCTTCCGAAATGGCTGGCGGTTGGACAGCCATTTCGGAAGTCAGGGAGGACGGAGTGTCTGGAAGGGGCTCTGGAAGGGAAAAGGTCGAGGAGGGAGAGGAATTTGAAGTGAGGGGTATTTTCGAGAGACAGGTATCCGTAGCGGGTCCAGCCCGGTGATTGGGGTCAGGCAGGCGCGTGGAGACCAGGGAAACGAGTCAGTTCAGCTGGAGTCGGCTGGGGTTGGGGCAGACAGAGCGAGGCGAAGCAAACGAAGAAGCTCGATGGAGGTATGCGGGCGATGGCGCCCGCGATGCAAATGACGCAATCGATACAGACGTTCGATCGTGAGAGCCAGGCTTATGAGGAGCCAGTGGAGAAGCAAGCTGTTGGCGTGGTGATGGGGGATATGGGCCATCCCATAACGGTTCTTGGCATCGTTGAAACCTTGGTTTTCGACTTCCCAACGACTCTTGGCCATGCGAAATAAAGTGGGCGCTCCCACTTGGTTCATCGAGAAATTGGTCAGCCAGTAGGCTTCGACCACCGATCCATCGGGTTTCTCTTGCCGGTAGCGGATCACGCGCACGGTCGGCCAGTTCAATCGGCCCCAGGGATCGAAGTCGTCTGCATCCCAGATTTCCACCCGATCGGCTCCATCCTTGAAAACCCGGGACGGCGGCTGACAAGCAAACCGGCTTTTGGCGGCGTTGAACAAGCTCGGAAGATTGGCTTTGAGACGGACGATGGTCTTCAATCCCAACTCGTCGGCCAAGTGCAGGAACGGAGCCGACGCATAGCCCCCATCGACAACAACATAATCGGCAAAACGCGGCCCCAACTGCCCCACCACCCGACGAAGCAGTCGTTGCCCCCCCGACCATTCGCTATCCCCACTACCGTAGGGTTCCACATCGACCGGTAAAGTGAACCCGGTGCCCACGATGGTGGCCATCACGACGTGGTGTAAGTAGGTGGTCACCTCCCCCTCGGCGTTGCGATGGGGTCGACACCACTGACACCCGGCCTCACCGACACGCCCCACGGTTGTCCCGTCCAGCGCCAGGCCGATGAATCGGCAATCGTCGAACGCTTTATTGCGCTTGGCCTGCTTGATGGCTGTGGTCAACGCGCCGCGCGTGAATTCCGGATTCAGCTTCTCGGTAAAATAGCCCAGCGTGTCGTCGCTAAAGCGGAGTCCGATTCCCAAGGCCCGACACGCCGAGGATCGTGCGAGCGACTCGATGGCCAGGAAGCTCGATTCCCGCAGCAGATACCCGATCACCAGAGACCAGATCAGATGCCCACTTCCGATCTGCGGTCGCACCCGCCCATCTCCGGGGTGATTCAAATACCCCTTCAGCCGCAAACACTTTCGCGCGTACCGTCGTATCCCTCGTGCCGACGGACCTTTCACCGGCGCTTCCGCTTCTCACGTTGTTGCTGGCGCTCCAGCACCAACAACTTCGCGTTCGCTGTCAGCACCTCCCGGATCGCATCCTGAAACTCCCGTCCCGCTCCGACACGCTTTTGAATCTCCTCAACCATGGCAGCTGGAACGTGTTCGACATGCTTCTTCCCGTCCATCATGAATGTCCAGGACCAGGATGGGTGCCCTTCACCCGACACACACCGGCACGTCGGCTTACCGCACCGGGTGTAACTAATCGACACCGAGCCAGGCAGCAAACCGTCGGGTATCTCATGGCGCTCGATCAGGCTGTACTTCCGCCGTCGCAGTCGCGACGCAACCGCTCCCTTTACCTGATTCAACTCAAGCCATATCTTTTTCTTCTTCATCTGACGGTATATATACCACAAGATACCGCCGACACCATATCGATTTCAACAATGCGAAAATAGAACTTCCTTAACAATGGGTTTGAATTCGACTCAAATGCCCGCTGGCCGGGCCTCATTCAACTTCGACCGAGCTGCTCTTCCGAAATGGCTGCCAGTCGGTTGGTTAACCGCCTACTCTTCCATCTGCCTGTAGTCGGACCGAGGCGACCGCCTGTCTTTTCCACATCTACGGTTTGGCGACCATCCAGACATCTGGATTGAAAGGACGTCGAATCGAGAGGTTTTGCAGTTCAGGGGGTGGCGGGACGCACGGCGGAATGTCGCCGTTGGGACGTTATTTTGGAGTTGCAGGAGGCAGAACGCCGAAGAATCTCGCCTGATCGAGCATTGGTGTAGCCTTAAAGCGGAACAACGGCTTTACGCTCATGACAGCCGACAGGAACTCAAGACACTCTCCGATGAAAGAACCCGGCTATAGGCTCCAACTCCTCTTGCTCATTCTGTTCTGTTCCAGTGTCGCTGTGGCTCAGGTCACGGATGGCGAGCTACGGATTGCAGTCCGCGATTCGGACGGGCTGGGGGTCGGCCTCGCCGAAGTCGAGTTGACGGGTCGGAGTCCACTGTTTGACGCACAGGCCCAGACGGATTCGGAGGGCCGCGCGCGGTTGTTGCGTGTGCCTCCAGGCGCATACCGCCTCACCGTCCGTCAGAGCGGATTTGCCGAGTTCAGCACTACTGTTGAAATCCGTTCGGCGGTTCCGCGCGATATCTCGATTGCGCTCGAAGTGGCTGGGACGACGACGGCGATTACCGTGACCGACACTGTTCCTTTGTTGGACGCAATGCAGCCCGCACTGGTGATGCGGGTCGGCCGGACGCAGTTGGATGATATCGCGGGCAATACCCTCGGTCGCAGTGCCGTGGATGTCGTGACTACGTTGCCCGGCTGGTTGCTGGAAGCGAACGGTGTCCTACATCCCAGGGGATCGGAATACGACACCCAGTACGTCGTCGACGGAATGCCGGTCTACGACAATCGTTCGATCGGGTTTGCTCCTGCCTTCGAGATCGCTGAAGTAGAAGCCCTCAATGTGATGACCAGTGGCATACCCGCCGAATACGGTCGACGTCTCGGTGGCGTTATTGCTTTCGACACGCGCAGGGTGGGCATGCCCGGGCACGGCGTGGAGTTCGACTCCCAATTTGGCAGTTTCGACAACCGGTTCGGATCCATGCGGTACCAGTTCCGGACTGACGCCACCTCGATCTCTCTGGGTAGCCACGCCGGTTACACAAACCGCTATCTGGATCCACCATCCATCGAAAATTTCACCAATAAAGCGACGGCGGGGGGGATCAACTTCCGCTTTGACCATGATTTGACCAGCCAGGATCGAATTGCGTTCTCTGTGCGGACAAGTGAAAGCCGGTTTCTCGTGCCTAACGACCTCATGCAACAGGATGCCCGACAGCGGCAAGATCGGTTTTCAGGCGAGACCGCAACGCAGGTGCACTACCAGCGCTTCATTTCGGCGAAGGTCCTGGGGGGCGTTCGATTCATGCATCGTGATCTTACAGCCCAACTCTGGAGCAATCCGCAATCGACACCGGTGCGGGTCGAACAGGATCGGGGCTTCCGGGAGTCGGCCTTGGTTGCAGATCTTAGCCTTGAGGGTAAACGCCACACGTTGAAGCTCGGTGGCGACCTTCGAGTCAGCGGTGTGCGCGAGGTGTTTCGATTTGGTGATACCGATGACTATCCCCACTTCGACGTAGACTTTCGCGAGGAGAGACAGAGCAACGAGGTTTCGTTGTTCGTTCAGGATCATATTCGCCTGGGCAACTTTGCGGCGAATATCGGGCTCCGCTATGACCACTACGACTTCCTGATCGAAGACGACGCCCTCAGCCCACGGATTGCTTTGAGCTACTGGATTCCAGAGGCAAACCTCCAACTCCGAGCGGCATATGACCGTATTTTCCAGCCGCCGCCTGCCGAGAACCTCTTGCTCAGCAGTGCCGCCGGAGGACTGGGTGTGGATGAGGTTGAGAAATCCGTTCCTGTTCCTGCCGCCCGCGGCAATTTTTTTGAGCTTGGTCTGAGCAAGCCTTTCTTCGACACGTTCCGGCTGGACGTGAGTCACTACTGGCGGACATTCCGCAACTACATGGACGACGATGTCTTCCTGAACACCGGTTTGTCGTTCCCAATCAGTTTCGACACCGCAGGTATCACCGGGACCGAGGTTCGGGTCGATCTTCCCGGCTGGAACTGGCTTTCTTCTTCCCTCAGTTACTCGAATATGATCGGATACGCAACATCTCCGGTTACGGGGGGATTGTTCATCGAAGGTGCGGAGGCAGACGAACTGCGGGCCCCTGGAGAGCGTTTTTCAATCAGCCAGGATCAACGCAACACAGCGTCGGTCTTACTTCGCCTCCAGCCGGACGAGCGCGTCTGGTTTGCCAGTGGAATCCGCTACGGTAGCGGGCTGCCAGTCGAGTTCGAGGATGATAATTACGATGCTGGCGATGACGACCTCGAAGAGATCCCGCCCGAAATCATTGAGCGTGTAAATTTTGAGCGGAGCCGCCTGCGGTCAGTCTTCAGCCTTGATTTGTCTCTTGGCCTGGGATTGTGGAGAGATCGGGCCCGGTCTGTAACGATGCAGTTCGATCTTCGAAACGCGACGGACCACCTCAATGTGATCAATTTCAGCGGCGTGTTCTCAGGGACTGCCCTGGGGCCCGGTCGCCAGTTCACGGTTCAGACGAAAATACGGTTCTGACCTGGAAAATTGAAACGCCGGATGACTTCTGCCTTGTCGCCTAGTTTAGGAATGAACAGCATCAACGACCAAAAGTCGGCTTCCGGAGCGCTGGTTCTTTCGAGCACAAAATTTGTTCTTAGCACCACCAGGAGAGCAACTTAAGGTCAATGAAGAGGTCGCATGCCTGGGAAACTGATGAAGGGCCATCAGTCGGGCCGATGCGATGGCCGATCTTTTTCACATGTCCGTGATGGCGACAATACATCAAAGTGGAATTCCTACGGGCTTGATCAGGGCACGGGAGGTAGGTCTTCGGTGATTGGACGGGTTGGTCAGCGAGACGGATGGGCGTCAGCGCACGGGCACCCGTTCCTTCAGCTCTTCACCCCAGTTCAAGATCACGTTGAGGCTGGTTACCTCCGCAGCGCTCTCGAGCATGAGGAACTTCTGGCCGTCCGGGTGGATATCGTAGTCGGCCTGAGTGATCGTTTCGCTGTAGAGTGTAAGGGGCGCTGTGAATAGTTCTTTGGAATTCCCAGCCTGGAGACTGGGCTCTGTCGTCACCTCGATCACCATCAACTTGTCGGTGTTCCGGTAGAACAACTCGTCTCCGTTCGGCGACCAGACCGGGGCATATCCTCCTTCTTTGGTCATCTGCTGCGGGCTGCCACGCTCTGCCGGAAACGGCGTTACCCAGACTTCTGCCTGGCCCGATTCGTCCGACACAAAAGCCACCCAGTTTCCGTCAGGCGAAAACATCGCCGCCGTTTCCCTTGCCGGTGTGGCCACCAGTGGTTCGGGATCCTCTCCCGGACGCAACGTGTAGATGTTGCGATCTTCTGTTCCTTCATGAAAAGCCAGGATTCCATCGGGGGAATAGGATTCCGGAACCGAGTAGATGTCCTCGTGCCTGAACAAGCGCTCCTCCTGGCCGCTCCCATCTGAACGAACTCGGAAGATGTCCGGATATGCAACCGAGCCTCTCCGAGAATTGAAGGTCACCCATTCGCCATCCCGCGACCACAGGGCCAGGCCCGCCGCCCCGCCCGGGCCTTCGTACGTCAAGCGGCTTTCACTACCGTCCGGGATATTCAGCACCCAAATGGGGCCTTGGTGCCCGTCTGCCTGAATGCCAACTGCTATCCTCTCCCCATCAGGGGACAGGCTGGGCTGTTCATACTCCTTCGGAGGGAACGCTTCCAGCGGCTCCCTGTTCCCGTCCCGATCCCACCACACGAGAGAGGATTCATAAAGTTCAGGAGTGTTTGCGATGTAGACAAGGGTGCCCGCAGTCGACGACAATGCATACGTCGGGTAAGCCCCATAACGAGGAACCACGGTGTCGTCAATCACGGTAGCAGTGCGTCCGGATACCTCCAGTCGATCCAGGTCGAATGGGACGGCCATCAATGTCCCCCCCTGGGCGTAGATCAGATGTCCTGTGCTCACATACGTGGGTTGGCTTCCGCCTTCGACAAGAACCTTTCGTATCCCCGTTTCGAGCGCCTGGACGACGATCTGCTGGTCTCCATAAGGGTCCTTCCACACGGTGAACAGAACGGCTTTGCCTCCGGGAAGCAGGTGCGGTTCCCGGTGGGCTACCTCGCCATTCGAAGAGTCCAGAGTTGTAAGCGGTTCCGGCACACCTCCGCCTGCCGACACCTTCAATAGGGGTGTGTTGCTACCAGAAAAGACAACGGTGTCGTCGGCTCCCCAGTTGACGCCGAAGAAAATGGTAGTTTCACAGCCACAAATCGTCCTTACGTTTCCCCCGTCGATGGGAACACTCTTGAGATCACCCCCGACCTGGAAACCGACCGACCGACCGTCAGCAGAAAAGAACGGGCCAAACGCACCCTCGGTACCGGGGATTGGCTCGGACTCAAACCCGTCCAGGGGTTTCACATGCAATTGCCCGCTCGCGACAAAGGCAAGCATCCCTCCGTCGGGCGAAAGATCAAAAACCCCGCCGTTCCATCCCAGTCCGGCCAGTCGCTCACCGAGGTCCATTTTGATACGCAAAGTGGCCCGAGCCTGTGACGGTTTCAGGGTCCAGGCGGCAAAACCTCCAATGCCGAGAGCCAGGAGCAGGGCGGCGACCCAACCCAAGCGGGACCGCGCCGTCGCAACACTGGCTCCTGGAGACTCTTCCCGCTCCCCGGAGGCGGGAGTAGTGCTGATCCACTTCAATTCACGCATCAGGTCCGCAGCACTTTGACACCGATCATCGGGACTCTTGGCGAGGCATGCCGTAATCACGTGATCGAGCATGGGTGGCGACAAAGGTTGGACCTCGGTGACTGGCGCAGGCTGATGATTCATGATCGCCCCGATCAGACTCGCCTGACTCGCCCCTTCAAACGCTTTCTTCCCCGTCACCATTTCGTAGACCAGAGCACCGAACGCAAAGATGTCCGTGCGTGCGTCTGCTTTCTTACCCTCCAGTTGCTCTGGTGCCATGTATTGGAAAGTGCCAAGGATCGTGCCTTCGGCGGTGAGCGGTGCCGGAGCATCCTGTGTGGGCCTCTGTGAAAGTGGTGAGACTTCAGCGGCATCTCCCTTGAGTTTCGCCAACCCAAAGTCCAACAACTTTGTCCCCGACTTGGTGATCATGATGTTGCCGGGTTTCAGGTCTCGGTGCACGACACCTTGCCGGTGCGCCTTGTCCAGTGCGTCGGCGATCTGGATAGCGTATTCCAACGCCTGATCGAGTGGCAGACGGCCTTTCTCCAATCGCTGCTGGAGCGTCTCCCCATCCACGTACTCCATAACGAGGTAGTGAATCCCGTCCTGTTCGCCAATGTCGTGGAGTGTGCAGATGTGCGGATGGTTCAGGCTGCTGACGGCCTTGGCTTCACGCTCGAATCGTTCACGCAGTTCGGCTCGGTCGGCAAGATGTTCAGGAAGGACTTTGATGGCAACGGTGCGGTCCAGCCGGGTGTCGGTGGCACGATACACTTCGCCCATACCGCCAGCGCCTACCTGATCGGCGATCTCGTAGGGGCCGAAGCGAGTTCCCGCTGCGATGGTCATAGACACTCCGAGCCGCAACAACGACGCATATCGGTCTTCCCAGTGGTCCTTAGACACCCTGGCGAGTTCCCGCTGCGATAGTCATAAGCGCTCCGAACCAGAACAACGACGGCCATATGCCGCCGTTCATTTGCCCGAACTCCTGTCTCTGCTTGGAAAGCGCTTACAGGTTACAGGAGACCCATAAGAGGATCAAACTCTTTAGGGCACAGCAGGTTGTGATCGACCGCGACTTACGGATGGACGCTGATTGACGTCGTTCAAATGCCCCGTGTTAATCCACTTGGCCGTACTACCGCCTACTCGGAGAAGTGCCTCTGCCGCGATACTCATTCCGATGTTTCGTCGACTACCCCTCCACCAACGTCTTCTCCGTAACCTCTCCAAATACCCTATCCCTGGCTAACCCAATTTCTCCAGTCCCAACTTACTTCCAGCTTAAATTCCAGCTTAAATTCCGCTAGAGTCAGACATTGTGGCCGATTCGGCACTGAGCTTAACTTGGAAGACCCCTTTTATGTCGCCTACCTCCTAAGCAGTGTAACTGAACAACTTTTGGCATTCCTTTCGGAGAAAACCGCCAGTGACGGGAATGGAGTGATTGCCCTTCTCAAGGACAAGCCGGCAGGGGATGAGGCAAGCTCGCCACTTGTAACCGTCCGTGCCGCACTTGCGGCCGTAAGCGGCAATGTCTTCTTGGGAAACGCCGTAGACGACCCCGCCAATTCTGGACCACACGCAGGCACCGGCGCACATGGCGCAGGGTTCGTGCGTGGAGTAGAGGACAAAGTCGGGAAGGTAACGGCCATAGCCGCTTGATACGTATTTGAGCGTTTCCAACTCTACGTGCTTGATGCTTGATCCCGAAGTTTTTACGCGGTTACCTGCGCTGGCGATGACCAACTCGCGCTTGCCGGTGAGGCGTGTAATGACCGCCCCAATGGGATAGTCGCCTCTGTCACCGGCGCGTTTGGCCTCCGCGACAGCCAACTTCATGAACTTCTTACTCGGTTTATAGGAAGCAGGGATCATGCAATTACATTATATCTGTTGGGCGCATTACGGAGACGGGAGTGTAGGCGAACCCGTTTGCCGCGTCGATACTGATACCTCTACCCTATAAAGACGTAAGAGGGAACGATTGCCGTGCGAGGGCAAACCGGCTTATCTCCTACCCCCAACCCTCAACCAGCGTCTCCTCAAACACTGACCCCTGGCATCGTGGACACTTTGCCGGTTCACTCAGGATGTATCCGTAACAGTCTGATGCTGTCCGCCAGCCCGATCCAGTAGCCATGGGATGTCGGCTTCAGGGTTGCCGGCTTCCTAAACGATCGCCAGCCGATCTGGGAGGTTGAGGTCATCCAGGAACGAGGAGAGTCTCGCTCCTGGCGCCGCTCCGGCGACTGGTGGGCGACGCTCCGAGCTTCGGACGAGTAGATTGGTATTTACGGATACTTTGGGTGTTCTCGTCAACTGCGAACGGCGACACGATCCGGTTATGTTTGGGGATCCGTGACAACCCGTTTACAGCCGGGAGACGTGATCGCCCGAGCAGACGAAGCCGAGCTACATATGCAGGCGTATCAGCTTGTACCGAAACTGGCCTGACGCCGTAACTCCGACACATTCTGGTCAATCGATTTGATCGCCGTCTTCATTTCGGTGACCCACTGGTCTCGCTGGTCTTGGTTTGATAGATCGGTGCTATCGGTGAACCCGGCTTCGAGTTTCCCCGCATCTAGATCGATTGGCCTTGCCAGTGGACTGGACGTTTGCGATGTTTCCTTCTTAACGACGCTCAGACTCGAGGCGACTGCAGAGGAATAATTAGACGGTTCTTCTCCGTTGGCCACCCGGTCGATATGACCGCGAATCTTGGCGACTTCGGCTTGGGCCTTGAGCAACCCTGGCGCCGAGGATCGCGTCGATTCGGCGCTCGACAGATAGACATCGAGGTTTGCCGTCAACAGACTCTGACCAGATGGCCCACCCACGTAAGTGACGAAATCCATTGGAAGCGGCACCTGCGAGCCCGGCAGATTGAGGACGCTGCCTGCTCCAGCACCTTTGATTGCATTCCTCACGGCCTCTTGAAACAGCGCGGGGTCAACAGCCATCGCGTCGTAAAGATTGAACCAGGCCGGTCGGAAGCTCATCACCTGCAAACCCAGGATCACGTTAGGAACGAGTTCATCCCCCAACTTCGGCTTCATCATCTTCAACTGTAGCGTATAGGAATTGATGAACCGCTTGACCTCTCGGGGATTCACCGAGCCGTCCTCAGACAGATAGTTCAGATGCGGGCGCACGATATCTTCCAAGTCCTTCTTCTGGAGCGTCGGGAGATCGCTATCATTCACGAGGCCGTCGAAGTACGTCTGCAACTGCTCCATGCTGATCTGTGGCAATCCAAAAGGCACCTGGAAGATCTTCTTCACATAGTCGGTGCCCTTGATGGGCTGCAACTCCTCGCTCTTCAGTCCCGGCGTCTGGTATTTGAGTTTGATTGACCTTTCGATGATGTCCTTGTTCAGGCCGACTACGAAGACGAATCCCTCTTGATCGAACAGGAGCTTCATGGATTCGAGTACCTCCAGGGCGTTGCCTGGCAGACATCTATCGAGGTCATCCACGAAGACCACGATACGCTGTGCGCCCTTGTCGGAGAACTCGGTCACCGCCTTCCTCATGCTGTTAAAGCTGGCGTGATAGAAAGACAACGTGCTGTCGGCAGCTTCTTCGTCCGATTTCTTCCAGTCCTCGAGGGCTTTGGACGGCTCGAAGTCCACGCCAACTCCCACGAACTTGCCGGACATCTTGAAACCAGCCAGCAGTGCGCGTCCTGCTCGTGCCACTGTGGCAGCCGCCGCAAGCGCTGCTTCCTTCTTCCCGGTATCTTTCTCGCTGTCAGCTCGTTCTTTGAGAGCCTCCCTCAGCACATCCAACATGGGGACGATGAGGTGTTCCTCCCTTTCGTAACGCCAGGCGTTGAACCAAACCGGCACCATTTTGGGTTCTTCGGAAATGAGGCTTTCTATGAATCTCATCAACGTCGTCTTGCCTGAGCCCCAATCGCCGAAAATGCCGATCGCGAACTGCGGTGAACTGTGTTCGATAACATCTGCGAGCGCCTTGCCGTACTCTTTGAATCCGAGCTTGGGGTTCTTGGTGGGCTCGTCGAGAAGAATCTTGAAGTCGCTGTATTCGTCCATATCTTCTTTGCTGAATTCGTGAGGTTACCGTCCGAAAGGATACACGTTTTCTGCGACGCTTGCGTTTCCCGAGGAGGAAAACTCGCTGCGTTAATATGGCTGAATGAATCCACCATTGAGCCGTGCCGATGCGGAAACATTAGTTGCCCTCTGCAAAGCCGGCAGGCTCTACGAAATCGATGAGTGGATCGCAGCAAACAAGTCCATCGTGGTTCCTCCAGAACTGAAGAGAACCGCCCTGCAGGTCGCGGTTAAGACAGGATTCCACAGCTTGGTAGAACTTGCTCGTCACGCTACCCAGGACGAAAAGAACGCCGCATTAGCCGATGCGGTTGGTCAGAGACGACTGGATCTCATAGAGCTGCTCGTCTCCCATAACGCAGGCATCCAGTCCGTACCTTTCGCGGATGTACTGCTCTCCTGGGAACCATCCGTCATTCGATTCTTCCTGGATCGCGGCGCCGATGTCGTGACGGACGCTCCTTTTGCGGAAGCCCTCGGCGAGCGAGTTCGCACAGCATTGCGACCCTGGATGGAGTGCAAACAGAGGCATCCGGAACTTGCCGATAACCTCCAGGAACACCCGCTGTGCCAAACAGCCAAACCTCCAACATTCACACAAACCCATCTCGACCTCCTGACCGGTATTGAGGACCGCCTACGGGGCGCAATCACGCTAATAGCCGTCAGCAACCTAGTCGAGCAGGGCCCACACCCCGCGATCCTTGTGGGCGCCCTTGCGGGTGAGTTTTGCGATCACGATAACGCGACGAAAGTTCGACGCGAGGCCGAATCTGGGTGAATAGGATGGGTCCGGGGCAAATGGGACCCCGTCTGTCCCGGGATTGTTCTACAGTGACGTTATTCCGCTTTTTCCCAGACGGCCTGCCTCACCATCCCACATGAGGAATGAACGCAATGAAGAACCAGCTCGATTTCAGTTTGCCCAAGTCCGCAAAAATCGTCATTAGGTCGGCAGCGACCGGGGCACTAGTCAGAATCAAAACCCGAGCCCTCACCGAGGCCGAAAAGAGACGACTTTCTAGCGCATTCGCTTTCATTAAGTCAAGGTTTGACGACAGTGAGGATAGTCGTGACCTCAATCTGGCTGTTCTTACCGCAATGACGATCACACGTTTTGTACCCACCCCAAGCAAACACCTCGGAGCGTACACGGGGTGGCTGGACAACAAGATCCCGGTAGTCTTCCTCAACGTGAAGCAATTCAAAGAACGCCTCGTCCCGTTAGAGGAGTTCGCCGTGACCATTCTTCACGAACTCCTTCACGTCCTGGAGCACGATACGGCGAGTGATGATGCCAAACATCCGACCTCACTAGACGAGGCTAAACACGATCTATGTACATACGGTCTTCTCGGCCTGGGGATCCCTGCTGATCATTGGGCGTTTAGGAAGTACCCAGAGCTTCTCGAATTGACCGAAGAAGCCAGCGCCGAAAGCGCATAGGAGGAAGGTCGGTGGGATACGATTTGATGCGTCGACGGCTGGACGACGACGAAGACCTTGGCGGTCTGTTTGATGCCTAGCCCAAAAGCATTGAGACACGAGCGAAGAAAGAGGGCCGAAGATTGGGCGCTGAATTTCCAGTTTCGTCACTATCAAGGTTGCCTTCTGGCTGATCTGTTCAAAGAACGGGATTGGCCTGGCTATTTGGATGTAGTAGGCACGGAGCAATCCATGAAGGCTCTCTGGAATCTTCGTCACATCATGACCGACACCGAATACTGGCAGACGGTGGCTCATGCCTGGGTTATGACGGATACCTTTTGGCGGCACTCCTACCGCTGGAAGGTTCTCTTGGGGAGCAAGCGTCCAGGTTGCCACGCGATGATGGATGTTGGGGAAATGGAACTGTTTTCGCAGTTACCTGTCAGAGTTGATGTCTTTCGCGGATGTGAGCCAGAGAAGCCTGTTGGGTTCAGTTGGTCGCTGAACGTAGTCATTGCGCGTTGGTTTGCGATGCGCCCCTTGCAGTCCGGCGAAAGGGGAATCATCCTGCATGGGACCATCGATAAAGAGAAGATTATCGGCGTCAAACACGAGATAGGCGAGTTCGAGATAATCGCTGATGCGCGGGATGTGGTGATTGCCAGAGAGGAGTCAATTGTGGTCACTGATAAGGAGCGAAGGTTAGCAAGAGATGCCTACTGCCGAGCGCTCGGCAATGCGCCGACGCCGACGGAACTGGACAGGTGGCTCCCGCCGACGTAAGACCCACCAACTCTTCTCTTGGCTTTTCGGGAGCTTGTTCAACCTCTGTACACTCTTGAAATTCGTCCACAACATACTGCTCATCAGCAATGTTGTCGGAGTTTGTTGGTATCGAAAGGAACGTAAATCTCTATTGGTGAGTCATTTGCATCGGTGGTTACAACGTCAACCGTCTTCGAGGGGTTGTCTCAACACCTCGAGCACATGACGCGGGAACTCGGGCAATTCGTCCAGAAACAGCACGCCGTTGTGAGACAGGCTGACCTCTCCGGGGTGAGGAATCGTGCCTCCTCCAATCAGACCGGCCGCCGAGATACTGTGATGGGGCGCCCGGAAGGGCCGACCCGTGATCAGTCCGCCACCGTTCGAAAGCAAACCGGCGCTGGAGTGGACCCGTGTCGTTTCGAGGCTTTCCTCAAATGTCATGGGCGGAATCACCGATGGGATGCGCCGAGCCAGCATTGTTTTTCCAGATCCCGGCGGTCCGATCATCATGATGTTGTGGCCTCCCGCAATAGCGACCTCGATCGCCCGTTTCGCGTGTTGCTGTCCGCGGACGTCACGGTAGTCTTCGCCATTTGACGGTGGACGCGCGAGAAGATCCGAGGCGTGGACCTTGAGCGGTTTACCCTGATGGTTCCCGTTTGCCAGGTCGACGGCCTCGGTGAGCGTCTTTGCCGGATAGATCGATACACCATCGACGACGGCCGCTTCGGCTGCATTTTCGGCTGGAACGATGAGTTTCGAGATCTTGGTTTTTCGTGCGAGCATCGCGATCGACAACACCCCTCGGACTGGCCGGAGCCGGCCGTCGAGCGAGAGCTCGCCGACGAAGAGACAATCGGAGAGATCCGGGTGGATGAGGCCGGTTCCTCCGAGGATCCCGATGGCCATGGGAAGGTCGAACGCCGAGCCTTCCTTCCGGACATTGGCAGGAGCCAGATTGACGGTGATTTGTTCGCAGGGAAACCCGAAACCGCTGTTACGGATCGCGGATCGGATTCTCGGACGGGACTCGCGAATGGCGGAATCAGGCAGGCCGACGATCTGGAATTCGCCGTTGCCACGCGGCGCGATGTTGACTTCGACCTCGATCGGGGACGCATCGATGCCATAGACGGCACCGCTTCGAGTTTTGAAAAGCATAGTTGTGGTGAAAAGGAAACAGGAAGGGCATCACCAGTGTACCGGGAAGGGAACAGAGGTTCAATGGTGGAGAGAGGGATTTGTGGCGCCCTCGAATAAGGGCGCCGCGAAAATCTTCATCCGGACGTTCTATTGATTTCCCGTACGCCAGAGCGGCGGTGTGCTCCGGGGTGCGCGTCGATGTTTAGTCGCCTGCTCGTAACTGTAGGACAGTCGTACGAGCGTGGGTTCATCGAAAGCCCGTCCCAGTAACTGCAGCCCCACCGGTAGTCCATCAACGGTGAACCCCATCGGGACATTGAAGGCCGGAAATCCTGTTGGAGGCGACAGGGGATTGCTGTTTGCGCCGAGCGGAGTCGTGTTCTCGTCCCCGATCAATCGCGGAGGATACCGGAACGTGGGATAGATGAGAGCCTCGACGGCGTTGTCGTCCATGGCCTTGAGGACGGCCTCGCGAAGCCGTTGTTCTACTTCCATATTGTGCTGGTAGTCGGCCTGCTCCTCCGGAGGGCCGTCGTTTTCCTTAGCCCGCTCGAGAGCGCGATTCAGGTTTCGTCGCAGGAAAGGGTGGAAGTCGTTCGATTCGACGATCTGATCCAGCGTCTGGTAAGGCGCGTCTGGGCCGAGCGTGGCAAGGTATCGTTCGAAGTCATATTTGAGACGGCTGGTGCCCGTCTTGAAGGACTCCCGGATCTCTTCGAGGTCGGGAATGCGGACTGGGTCGATGATGACCGCGCCAGCGGCTTTCATGTCTTCCAGCGCTTTGTTCATCAGTCGCAGGACCTCGGGGTGCGTGTCGTCCTCGGGAAACAGTTCCCGGAGGGCTCCAATCCGCGCTCCCTCCAAACCGTCCTTGACGAGGAACTGCGTATAGTTTTCCGGAACCTTGCCTTCACTTGCGGCGGTTACCGGATCTGCCGGGTCGTAGCCGGCCAGGAGTTCGAACACAATGACCGCATCCTCGACGGTGCGGGCGATCGGTCCGCCCACGTCGCGGGCAGCGTTCAACGGAATGATGCCGTCCCGGCTCGTCAGACCCATCGTCGACCGGAACCCGACCAGGCTTTGATGTGAAGCCGGCCCCCGAATCGAGCTCCCGGTATCGGTACCGAGACCGACGGTTGCGAAGTTTGCCGCAATAGCCGCTGCCGTGCCGCCACTCGAACCGGCCGTTGCCCGGCTGGTATCGTAGGGGTTGCGCGTGTAGCCGGCGAGGATCGAGCTGACGGAGAACGCGCCGCTCATGGCGAATTCCGCCATGTTGGACTTGGCCAGGACGATCGCGCCGGCCTCGCGCAGCTTGCGAACCTGGTAGGCGTCATCCGGGGGTATGGAATCTTTGAGTGCGAGCGTCCCGTTCGTCGTCGGCATGTCGTGGGTGTCGTAGTTGTCTTTGATGATGACTGGAATCCCGTGCAAGGGCCCGACGAATCCGGACTCGGCCATCTGCTCGTCGAGCTCGGCGGCCCGGTCCAGCGCCCTGGGATTGATCCTTATGATCGCGTTGATGGCGGGGCCTTGCTTATCGTAGGCCTCGATCCGGTCCAGATACATTTCGACCAGTTCCACCGCGGTGAGTTCTCCGGATTTCATGGCGGCATGGATGTCACTGATCGAGGCCTCTTTGATTGGTGAGACCCTGAATGACGGGGATTGTGGTAGAGCCGGAACGCCGATCACCAACAACAGGCTCGAGATTAGAAGAACCCTTCTTGAAGACATCGCTTACTCCTCAGGTCCGGTCATCCGGAAAAGTTTCACGGACTGGTTCGGGATTGAAACGTTCGAGGATCTTATAAGAAGGTGTCGCCGCCGGTCAATCTCGAGAAGGGTCAGACAGACGATCCCTGTTAATAGAGATATGTACGTGTTGGTTGGCGACCCAGGATTGGGCCTTGTGCTTGATGAAGGCTTTGATCGGGTATCGGGTGACCGGGAACAGGAGGAGGAGTCCGGCCGCGTCGGTCAACAGACCCGGTGTGAGCAGGACGACGCCGGCGATCAGAACGAGGACGCCGTCGAAAAGCTGTTCGGCCGGCATCACGCCTTGCTGGAAATCACGTTGGATTTTGTAGAGAATCCGGATGCCCTCCAGGCGGGCCAGATACGCGCCCACCACACCTGTTCCGAAGATGAGGAGCAGTGTCGGCAAGGTCCCGAGACGACTTCCGATTTCGATGAGAAGACCGAATTCGACCACGGGGATCACGATGAACATCGACAGCAAGATGCCGAATATTTTCATGGGTTTATGATAGCATGGGCATCGTGAGGCGTTTGGACGTTGCCTGGTCGCTGGCCCGTTTTTATTGTCGTATCGTCCCCGCCGACTGGTACAAGCGGTTCCCGTTTCTACCCTTTCCCCCTCGAAAATATCTGAACTGGCGCTTTCAAACGGCCTATGGCCGACATCGACCGCCGATCGCGACAGTTCTCCGGGACGTCTGGAGGTTCGGCAGATGGCTGGACGGAACGGATATAAACATTAGACGCTAAAGTCATGTCGGACTCCGTGGATCCCAAACCGGTAAAGCATTCCGTTGCTGTCTTCGTCGTCCGCGGCGACAAGATCCTGACTATCAAAAGACCTGAAAGCGACGACGAACTGCCGGGAATCTGGGGGCTGCCGGCCGGGACCTGCTCGCCTGGAGAAACGCCCCAGGACGTGGTTCGCCGCATTGGCCGCGAGAAACTGAGGGCCCGGTTGGAGCCCACCAGAGTCCTGGCGACGGGAACCCAGGACCGCCCCGCCTACCTTTTGGAGATGGACCTGTTCGAAGCCCGGATGGATGGGGTTCCCCAGCAGGGAGAGTGGAAATGGGCCCCAAGATCGGTCTTGCGAAATGGACAGTCTCAGGGTTCGCTGTGCTGCCACCTGGCCCTCGGCATGTCTTGAACGTCGCTTGTTTCGAACGCCTCGCTCCGACGAAAGAGCGCAAAACGTAAAAAGCCCTCGCTTTCGCGAGGGCTTTTTTGCCGAGCTTCGTGTTTATGATTGCTTTCCTCAGCCAGGGACGGTATTCGGAAAAGTGTCTCGTGCAACGAAGCTTGGCTGCTTTTTGTACTTCCGCTTTCATAACAGTAGATTTGACATGCCTGTCAAAAATACGTCTTTCTGATTTCTTTTTCGGGTTTTTTCAGGAATTCGCTCAAATCTTATCTAAGTAGCTGATAATAAATGGTATCCGGGGTTGGGTGTGAGACGCTGTCAACGGTTGTTTTTTCACGAACCCCACCTTAGAAGCAGACTGCCCCACGTAAACCCGGCGCCGAAGCTGGCTAACAGAAGGAGATCGCCTGTTTCTATCCGACCGGACGCTGCGGCTTCGGACAGACAGATCGGTATGGTCCCGGCCGTCGTGTTGGCGTAGCGATCAATGTTGATGGCTACTCGAGCCTCATCCAGGTTGAGTTTGGCAGCCGCCGCCTTAATGATCCGCAGGTTCGCCTGGTGGGGTATATAGAGTTTCAGGTCCTGGGTCGTCAGATCGTTTCGCGCCAGAATCGCCTGTGAAACCTCGACCATCCCTTTGACCGCGAACTTGAAAACGTTCCGACCATTCTGATGAACATAGTGCATCTTCTGGCTCACCGTTTCCGCGGAAGCCGGATTCAGGCTTCCGCCGCCCGGCATGTAGAGAAACTTGCCCCCACTCCCGTCGCTTCGAAGAATCCAGTCGAAAATGCCGTTGGGGCCTTCGGTCGGTTCCAGCAGAACCGCTCCGGCGCCGTCGCCGAAGAGGACGCATGTGCTGCGGTCCTCGAAGTCGAGAATCGACGTCATGACGTCCGCACCGACGATCAATACTTTCTTGTGGCTCCCGGACGTGATGAACTGCACCCCGGTCGTCACCGCGTAGAGGAATCCAGAACAGGCGCCCAGCAGGTCGAAGGCCCAGGCGTTGGATGCCCCGATCTTTTCCTGCACGATGCAGGCAGTCGAAGGAAAGAACATGTCGGGGGTGACCGTAGCCACGATAATCAGGTCCAGTTCGTCTGCCCCGATTCCTCGTCGTTCCAGCACGAGTCGTGCGGCTCCGGCCGCAAGGTCGCTCGTAGCGGTTCCTTTCGACACCATCCGCCGTTCGCTGATCCCGGTCCGATCCTTGATCCACTGATCGGTGGTGTCGACGATTTTTTCCAGGTCCTGGTTTGTCAGGCGACTTTCGGGCACGTAGTGTGCAATAGCAGTGATCGTTGCTTTATTGTTCGCCAATGGGGCTCCTCGAGGGCCGCGATGCTGCCCGAAATTAGCACAATCACTCGTGTGTTACAATCGTTGAGTTATGGGCCAGACGTACTTCCAGAAGGGCTTTGGACTGCGTTCTGAAATCCGTCCCGAACTCCAGGAAAACTACCGCAGCCAGATCGTTGACCGGATGCGAGCCAATGGTTTCAGGCTCGAAATAGGCGACCTCACATTTCGACTGGCCGAGGAATTCGGGTTCTGCTACGGCGTCGAGCGGGCCGTGGAATACGCCTATGAAACGGTGACCAGATTTCCAGACAGTCGCATTTTCCTGACCGGCGAGATCATCCACAACCCGTACGTCAACAGGGAACTGGAGCGAAAGGGAATCCGCTTCCTTCCTGAAGGTGAAGGGAAGTTCGACCAACTCGGGGTTGACGACATCGTGCTGATCCCCGCCTTTGGGGTTCCCAAGCAAGAATTAGACGTCCTGTCGGAAAAAGGTTGTGTCGTTGTCGATACGACCTGTGGCTCGGTTCTCAACGTATGGAAGAATGTCGAGCTCTATGGAAGGCGAGGAATCACTTCGATCATCCACGGTAAGTTTGAGCACGAGGAAACGCGCGCCACGTTTTCCAGGACGTCACTGCATCCGGGTTCTCATTACGTGGTCGTGCGGGACAAGCCCGAGGCCCGATTTATCTGCGATTATATCGGCACCGGCGGTGACCGGGAAGATTTCATGGCGCGATTCGGGCAGGCGATCTCGGAAGGGTTTGACCCGGACGTCGATCTGGAGAGAATCGGTCTGGCAAACCAGACAACCATGCTGAGTTCCGAATCGCTGGAGATTGCCGAGATGTTCCGCGTGGCTCTCGCGGGCAAATACGCCGATGACGATCTGGCTGATCGATTTATTTCGTTCGATACGATCTGCAGCGCCACTGAGGATCGCCAGCGCGCCATCCGGGCTCTCGAGTCCGAACATATCGACGTGATGATCGTGATAGGTGGTTACAACAGT
Organism: Terriglobia bacterium; assembly: GCA_965247425.1. Lineage (GTDB taxonomy): Bacteria > Acidobacteriota > Terriglobia > 20CM-2-55-15 > 20CM-2-55-15 > CAZOZZ01. The sequence continues at coordinate 3,729,829 of OZ252023.1, read as the reverse complement.
TCCAACACGAAGAACCTGGCGCGAATCGCATCCGATTTTACGCGCGTTTTTCACATTGACGATGCTTCGTCGATCGTGAGCGCCAGAGAGATCCGGCACAACGTGCCCGGGCCGGACTCTCTTCCGAAGGCGGAGGCCCGAACCCTCGACTGGCTCGGTACCGGGCCGCAAACGATTGGGTTGACGGCCGGGGCCTCGACTCCGAACAACCAAATTGGAGAAGCGGTGGAGCGAATCGTGGGCTTTCGCGATATAATAGGCTCTTCACCCTTGAAGGACCTCGTCTATGGCAGTCAGTAAGAAAAAGGCAAACCCGACCGCGATCATTCCGGAAGCTCCAGGAAAGATCACGCGCAAGAAAAAGAAGCCTAAGATCCTCGCGGTCGTGAACCCCGACAACTGCACCGGCTGCGAAGCCTGTGTGCCTTTCTGTCCGGTCGATTGCATCGAATCGGTCCCACGCGACTTGTCCAACAATGTCGGCGTCATCGTCGATCCTGTCCAGATCCGATTCGACGAATGCATCGGTTGCAAAATCTGTGTGAACGTCTGCGAGAGAATGGCCTGGGACGCCATCGCAATGTACCCCACCGCCGATGTCGAGGAATACTTCGGGATCGAACTTCACGATAAGTACGAAGACGCCGTCGCCGCCTACGAACCCGCCGAAGTAGCCGGCGACTAGCAACAGCCTACGAAGAAAGGCGGCCGTTCGGCCGCCATCGGTTTTTTCACCGCAGAGGCGCAGAGGCGCAAAGAAGAAAAAAAAGAGGCGAGTCCTAAAGAACTCGTATCGTCCCCTCTGCGCCTCAGCTGTGAAAAATCCCCTCTCCGCGTCTCTGCGTTGAAAGACGGCCGCTCTGTTACCACTGACTGGGTTTGTCCACCCGGTCTGGCCCACTTTTGATCGTCTGATTTGGCCCACCCCCTCCTGTTAATAATTCCGAGTAGTGATAATTACCGTCGGGCCTGTGTTGTAGATGTGGGAAAGCCGAGCGCCCTTGGCGAGGCTTTTCCAAGCGCTGTGGGAATCCTGGTTTTTAGGATTTCCACAGCGCGTCATCTTCCACAGGCCTCCGTTTCTTTCTTTTTGGTTCTTTTTCTTTCTTTCGGGAAAAAACTCCGTTTCCAGGATCGCCCAGGATCGACGACCGCGCGGCGATCCGACCCTCAGGACGTGGTTTGTTTCGCGGGTTTCTCCTTTCCAGGCGGATGCCGTGGTTTCTGTCGTTTCTCCAACGTGCGCCGAAACCGGAAGGATTCGGTTCCGGTCTCGATGATGTGAGCGCGATCGGTTATCCGGTCCAGCAACGCCTTGCACAGCCGAACATTGGGAAACACCTGGGTCCATTCCGAGAACGGCAGATTCGTTGTCAAGATCACCGTCGCCCGCTCGGCTCGATCCGAGATGACTTGAAAGAGGAGTTCGGCGCCGAGGTCTGCCATCGGGACATAGCCGACTTCGTCGATGGCAATCAACTCGTATCGGAACCATCGGGCCAGAACCCGGCGGAACTGGTCGTTGTGGTGGGCCTCGACCAACTCGTTGATCAAGCCGGCGGCCGTCGTAAAGCGAACCCGCTTCTTCTGCCGACAAGCGGCCACGCACAGTCCTGTGGCCAGGTGCGTCTTGCCCGTTCCACACTCCCCGATCAGGACGACAGGTTCGGCGTGTTCTAAATAGCCACCGTCTGCGAGTCCACGGATCCGGTTGGCTGGAACCTTCGACCGCGAGAAGTCAAAGTCCTCGAGTGTCTTCATTCGAGGGAAACGTGCGGCTTGAATCCGCCGGGCCACGGTGTTCCGTTCGCGTTCTTCAACTTCCATCGCCAGCAAGGCTTCCAGATACCGTGTGTAGGTGTGCTCTTCCCGCTGGGCCTGCTCGGCCATGGCCGCAAACTGCGTTCCGATCGTGGGCGTCCGGAGAGCTTTACAGTACTGCTGAATCGCCGCCTGTTCGACCCCGCCGGCTGTGGCGGACACTAGACCACCTCCGCAGTGAGCAGTGCATCGTAAGTATTCACCTCCGGCAGGGGCCGCTCATAAGCGCGTAGTGCGGCCACTTCCAGTCGCGGCGCCGCCGGCCGGTCGAATCGGGCCTCGGTCATCAGGTAGCGCGCCGCGGCGGCATCGGAGCATCCCAGGCGCAGGGCTTGTTGGAATGCGGAATCCAGCTCGCTATAGCCATGTTCCCGGCCCAGTAGGAGCAACTCCACCATTGCGCGGGTCCCATTCTGTTTTCCGTTGCGATCGATCAACGTCTGCCAGAACTCGTCATAGCTTTTCGGCCATCGGCCCTGTTGCCGCCATTGCTCCAGAGGCTTGCTCCCGGCCAGCGCGCCCGGCTTCCGCTCCAACACCTCCAGATAATGTTCCAGATTGAAGAAGTGCTGGCCGTTTCCATATCCTCGCTCATGCCGCGCCACGCATCCGCCATCGTGCCAGACCTCCACGTAGGCCGGAAAAACGCTCGCCCGCACCACAGTCCCGGCCTTGACGGGGGCGGAGTAGAAGTTGTTACGCACCCGTACACATCCCTTACCATCGACTCGTGGAAAGCTGTCCTCGGCCAGAGGGAACCCTTCGGTCGATAACGCGAGCAGATGGGGCTGTTCGATCTGCATCCCTTCACCCACCGTCTGGACCCGATCGCCGATCTTGCGCCGTTCATCGGCACGGCAACCGGCCAGCAGCTGCGCATTCAGATCCGCCAGGTCCTTCGCCTTCGGCACCGGTACCAGGTGATTGCGCCGGAAGTATCCGGCTTCGCCTTCCACACCGCCTTTCTCGTGGCCCTCGCCGGGTGTGCAGAACTCGGCTTGAAACTTCCAATGCGACCGAAACGCGATGAACCGTTCGGTCTCTACACGCCGGTATCCCCGCAGAATCTTCTTCACCGCGCTGGTCAGGTTGTCATAACGCAGCACCCCGAAGACCCCCGCAAAATAGCGGAAACCCAACTCATGAGCCTCCAGGAATGCCTGTTGTGTCGCCCGAGGATAAGCTCGATGGAATGCGCCACCACTGCCCATGCTCCGCATACAGAAAACCTGGAGCTTCTGCCGTTCGCCATCCAACTCCGCGACGGCTTCGTACCAGTCGATCTGTGCTTCCTGACCCCAGGCGTAGCTTTGCGGCACGAACGTCTCCTGTCGGATGAAACCCATCTCCCGCTTCCGCCGCCCGACATACCGGCGAACCGTCGATTCCCCAATCGGATGTTTCGGAAATTCCATCCGGATCCGTTCGTAGATCCGGTGACTGGTGTGCCGCTGCTTCCGCGGGGCCTGCCTGTCCGCCTCCAACACCCCGTTGATAAATTCCATAACCGGCTCCAGCCTCGGCCTCTTCCGCTCCGGGCTCTTCCTCGCCGGCGGCACGGCGTTTCCCAGCGCTTGACGCACCATCCGCCGATGCACCCCCAGCCGCCGGGCCACACCCTGGATCGTTCCCACACCAAACTCGTGCTCTCGCCGAATCTCTTCAAATAATTCCACCTTCGATCTCCTTGACACCGGGTCCCTCCATTCCGACTCTTTGTTCGGAACAGCCTCTCCGGTTCAGTCGTCAGGGGTGGGCCAAATCAAACGATCAAAAGTGGGCCAATTTAGAGTAGCGAAATCACACTGACTGGACAGGTTATTTCTTGTCCATGCGGGCGGCGATGGTTCGGACCACGGATTCCCCGTGGAATCGGCCGTTCTCTATGAATATTTCGCGGTGTTTCTTTCCGGCTACGATGGATCCGGCGAGGAAGACGCCGGGGACGTTTGTTTCGTAGGTTTCGGGGTTATATACCGGTTCGAGTATCTCCGTGTCGAATCGCACCCCGAGTTGTTCGAAGAACTTCGTGTCTTGGTGGTATCCGGTCAGCGCGAAGACCTGGTCGGCCTTGATCTCCAAAACCGTCTGTTTTGTTCGCGCCCGAACGTGGGTTGGTGTTATTTCTTCGACAACGGTGTTGAAGTGTGCCCCGATTTCTTTTCGCTCGATTCGATTCCCGATATCGGGTCGAACCCAGTACTTGATCGATTGCCCCAGTTCGCTTCCGCGGTGGAGGAGTGTGACGCGAGCGCCACTCCTGAACAGTTCCAGTGCCGCTTCGGCGGCGGAATTCTTGCCGCCGATCACGACGACGTCCCGATCGAAGAAAGGGTGGGCCTCGGTGTAGTAGTGAGAAACGTGAGGCAGGTCTTCGCCGGGGATCCCGACCAAATTCGGGTTGTCGTAGTAGCCAGTGGCCAGCACGACGTTCCTCGCTTTATAGTCATCGACGTCCGTCCGGATCTCGAAAACACCGTCTTTCCCGCTGACACCGAGGACATCCTCGTACTGGTGGACCTTCAATCCCGTCGCCTCGGCCACCTTCCGGTAATACTTCAGAGCTTCGTTCCGATTCGGTTTTTCACGCTCACACACCAGAGGCATGTTGCCGATTTCCAGACGCTCCGGTGTCGTGAAGAACACCATCTGCGTGGGAAAGTTGAAAATCGAATTTGTGAGACAGCCTTTTTCGATCACGACATAATCGATGTCATGTCTCTTTGCCTCGATTGCCGTGGCCAGTCCGGTCGGGCCCGCTCCGATGATTGCGACATCCAATAACGTGTTCATGACAGCTCTGATGAATCCTCCGCTTGTGAACCCTCAATATAGTGCCCTTCGGCCACCACGGATGCAGTCGAGGTGAGTGTGAGGTCGCCCTCTTCGGACCATTCCACGTCGAGGATGCCTCCTCGAGTGTGGACCCTCACCTTACGTTCTGTTCTTCCATTGAGAATGGACGCGACGGTCGCGCCGCACGAACCCGTACCCGATGCGAAGGTTTCTCCCACTCCGCGTTCCCAGAACGCCACTTCGATTTCCGACCTGTCCAGAATGCGAACGAATTCGACGTTGGTCCTGTTGGGAAAGGCGGGGTGACGTTCCAGTTTCGGCCCCAGTGTCAGCAGGGTGTCGCGATCGATCGAATCCACAAACACCGAGCAATGGGGATTTCCCGTCGAGCAGGCCGTGATACGCACGAGATTGTCGGCTCCGATCTCCAGGGGATAGTCCACAACTCTGTCGAGTGGCGTCGGCGCAACGAACGGAATTTCCCGGGGGGAAAGTCGCGGCCGGCCCATGTTCGCTTCGAACCTGTCGTCCACAGCCCGGAGCAGATAGGAACCCGCAACGGTGCGCAATCGGACGACGTCTCCGGCGCGGTCCGACTTCGTCAGATACGCTGCCAGACAGCGCAGGCCGTTGCCCGAACACTCGGCTTCACTTCCGTCCATGTTAAATATCCTGAGATCCCAACCGTCGTCACCCTCGTTCCATACGATCAAACCGTCCGCGCCTATTCCGAGATGACGGTCGCAGATGCGTTCGGCCAGGTCGCGGTAGCGATCGTGATGGACCCGGACCTGTTCCACCAGGATGAAGTCGTTGCCGAGCGCTTGTGTTTTTACAAAGGGAATCATCGCCACCGCCCAGGCCTCAAGTGCCCTGTCCCGCAAATACGATTACTATCTCCGATGGAAGTTGCCAGACGTAACATGGACTTTCGATCGATCTATAACCGTCAGTGTACGCCCGATCGGTTCGGCCGTCGCAACCAGCAACCTCCATCGGCCCTACGGGTTCGGGCGGAACGGCACCGTCTTTGGAGTCGCTCCTCCTCACAATGAAGAGCATTGCCTCGTCGTCGCTCCGCCAAATCCAGCACCGTTGCGCTCCGAAATATAGCAACCGTATTTACGGGACAGGACACTAGAGCGCCTCAAAATGCGTCAACTTCTTGAACTGTCCGAAACGGGTATCGATGTCGGTGCGGGTGAGTCTGGACAAGCCGTCCAGGCTGAAGTTTTCGACGTTGAACGACGCCATCACCGACCCAAAGATGATGGCCCGACGCAAGGCATCGTCGGTCAGTTCTCCGGCCTGGGCGAGATATCCCATGAAGCCGCCCGCAAAGGAATCCCCCGCCCCGGTGGGGTCGTAAACCTCCTCGAGCGGAAATGCCGGAGCCCCGAAGATCGAATTGTCGTTAAACATCAGGACGCCGTATTCACCTCGTTTGACAATCAGGATCCGCGGGCCCATGGCCATGATTTTGTGTGCCGCTCGAACGAGGTTCGCTTCGCCGGCCAGCATCCGCGTCTCGCCATCGTTGATGAGGAGTATGTCGACACGTCCGAGGGTTCTCTTCAACTCATCAAGTTTGCCGTCGATCCAGAAATTCATGGTGTCGCATGCAACGATACGCGGCTGTTCGATCTGGTCGAGTACCTGTAACTGCAATTCCGGATCGATGTTTCCGAGGAACACGTAGTCTGACGCCTTGTAGGATGTGGGTATGGTGGGCTCGAAAGATTCAAACACGTTGAGTTGGGTGTCGAGCGTGCGCGCTTCGTTCAAGTCATAGCTGTATTCACCCTTCCAACGGAACGTTCGTCCGTCCGTTCGGACCAGCCCGTCCGTATCGATATTGTGTTTCTTGAACATGACGGCGTGGTCGTCGCCGAAATCCGTTCCAACCACCGCTACAACCCGAATCCGCGAGAAGAAGCTGGCTGCGACGGAAAAGTACGTTGCCGAACCTCCGAGGACTTCGTCTGCCTGTCCGAACGGCGTCTTTACCGAGTCGAGGGCCACCGAGCCGACGACGAGAATAGATGATTCCATTTATGTTTCCTCAACTAGAGGTCCGTGGATCGTTTCCAACGGGCTTGTCCAAATGAATGCCTGGGCCTGTGTACACCTTATTCGGATATCTCAGCAGGAGCGTCCGCAATGTCGGGCTGACACCTACAGAACGCGTCCACCACACTGCAACGACCGCAACTATAATCGCAAGCGTTCCGAGAACTCCTCCCTCGGGCCCGAATTCGCCACCGGTGACCCAATCGGCTCCCAGTCCCTGGCTGGCCCATATGGAGCTGATCGTCAGGCCGGAGACCGGAAATCCGAAGATCGGTCCCAGTCCGAGATTCCATCCGATGTGAATGCCGAAGGGAAACCACAGCGACCGTGTCCGGAGGTATGCCGCCGACAACAACACGCCGGCCAGGAACACGTTGAGAGTACCCAGCCACGTGGCGTTGGGATTCAGGTAGTGGAGCAATCCGAACAGTCCCGACATGACGAGCACGGCGGGTACGGGCCCGATGCCCCTCATCAGGATCTGCATCGGATAACCGCGAAACACGAGTTCCTCGTTAAAGGCGGAGACGCCAAGCAGGATGATGACGACTATGAACCGGACCCAGAAACCATCTGCATGCGGAGCGGTTTCGATTGTCAGTCCACCCGTCGCAGCAGATGTCAATCCGAAGATAGTCAACATGCCTGCGGCGATGAGCATGCCGAACAGGAAGTCACGTCCCATGCCTTCGTGCCGACCCGTCCCGAACGTGGCAAACGGCACCCGATCCACGAACCGGATCATGAACGCGAGTGCCAGGATGGCTGGTGCGGCCAACGCGAGCGCGTTGATCGCGAGAAAACCGATTTCGTTGCTCACAATCGAAGGGTCGGCCAGAAGGGATATCGCTGCTCCGGTCGCCAACAGGAAGATGCCGAAGAGCAGGAGGTAGAACGCAAACTTCCAGCCAGATCGGAGCTCGCTGTCGTCGTTGACAAAAGTGGACACGACAGTTAGGCCAGGTACTTCCCGACCAGCAACGCCAACCGCTGTTTCGTTTCCTCGGGAATCCGAGTGGGGTCTGTGATCAAAGCGTACTGGAGAGCGTCCTTGCAGCCACACTTCCGTTCCCCCGGCATGCGGCCGAGGGCGGCCCGGATGACCTTCTGGGCATTGACGCTGTTCTTCTTCAGGTTGTCGATGACGTCACTGACCGTGACGGAGTCGTGCTGCGGGTGCCAGCAGTCATAGTCGGTCACCAGAGCCATCGTGGTGTAGCAAATTTCGGCTTCGCGGGCGAGCTTGGCTTCCTGCAGATTCGTCATCCCGATGACGTCCATACCCCAACCGCGATACGTGTTGGACTCCGCCCTGGTAGAGAACTGTGGTCCTTCCATGCAGACGTAGGTGCCGCCGCGCTTGATCCGGATCCCGGCGTCCGTCCCGGCACTCTCGATGGTATCGGCAAGATCGCTGCAGATCGGATCTCCAAAGCTGACGTGGGCGACAAGTCCGTCCCCGAAGAAGGTCGACACTCGCGTTCGGGTGCGATCGAAGAATTGATCCGGCAGGACGATGTCCAGCGGCGCGAGCTCTTCCCTGAGCGAACCGACCGCACTGGCTGAAATAATCCGTTCCACACCGAGCTTCTTGAAACCGTAGATGTTGGCCCGGAAATTGAGCTCGGATGGCGAAATCGTATGTCCGCGCCCGTGACGGGCCAGGAACGCGATCATCTGTCCGTCCAGCATACCCGTACGGTACCGCTCCGATGGTGGCCCGAACGGTGTGTCGAGTGCTACCTCTTCGATCCCCGTCAGACCCTCCATGTCGTAAAGGCCGCTGCCTCCGATAATTCCGATCCTGATTTCATTTCCCATGTTCGACCAGCTCCAGCAAGACTCCGTTCATGGCCGAGGGGTGAACGAAGGCGACGCGCGTATTGTGGGCGCCCTGTCGAGGCACCTGATCGATCAAACGGGCCCCCGCCTTCTTAAACCGTTCCAGAGATTGTTCGATGTTGTCGACCCGGATCGCCAGGTGATGGATTCCCGGGCCGCGCTTGGCCATGAACTTTGCGATCGGAGAGTCCGGACTGGTCGGTTCGAGAAACTCTATCCTGCTCTCACCAATCGGGAGCATCGCAACCCGGACTCCCTGATCCTTCACCTCGTCATAGTCCGAGGCCGCGAGGTCCAGGCAGTCCTGGTAAGTCCTGGTGGCTTCTGCCAGCGATGTTACGGCGATTCCGATGTGTTCGATGATCATGAACTCAACCTCTTCAGGTTCAGGCGTTCCAGCATTTCCTCGACAACCGAATAGGGATCCTGCTCCCTGCGGGAAATACGATCCACGACCGCGTCCAACTCTTCGTCGGAGAATTTCTCCAGTGCGAACTGAACCAGCCGTTCTTCGAGTAGTTTCATGAGCCGGTCCTTGCTCGCCCGCCGTCGTCGCTCGGTCCCAAGGGGCTGTTCCTTGAAGCGCCGGTGGCAGTCTTCGACGGTTTCCTGGAGTTCCGCGATGCCTTCTCCACTGGTTGCAACCACCCGGACAATCGGGGGATCCCCACCGTTGCCGCTCGGGGCCAGCGAAAGCATCGCCTGGATCGCTCTCTCCATCTTATCGACGCCGGGTTGGTCGCATTTGTTGATCACAAAGATGTCGCCGATCTCCATGATCCCGGCCTTCAGTGCCTGAATATCGTCACCCATTCCAGGCACCAGTACCACGACGGACACGCTGGCCAATTTCACGATGTCGATTTCGTCCTGTCCCACCCCGACGGTTTCGACGATCACGGGATCTCTGCCTGCGGCATCGAGGACCGTCACCACATCGGTCGTCGCCCCGGCCAGGCCTCCCAGGTGCCCTCGGGTCGCCATGCTGCGGATGTACACTCCGGGATCGTTTTCCAAGGCGTGCATCCGAATCCGGTCGCCCAGAATCGCCCCACCCGTAAACGGGCTGCTGGGGTCCACCGCAATCACACCGACCGGCCGCTCCGACGCTCGGTAGCTCATCGCCAGCTTGTCGACGAGCGTGCTCTTGCCGGAACCCGGGCTGCCCGTCACCCCGACGATCGTTGCCCCACCCGCGCGCGGAAACAGATCCCGCAGCATCTCCACACTTCCATTCGAGCGATTCTCGACCCTTGTGATCACCCGGGCCAGCGCTCGTATGTCGCCCCTCAAGAGGCGCTCGAGAAGGTCCGTCATGTGACCGATGGCAGGAGCATGCTTCAGACTGCCCGATTGACGCCCAGATTCACGCCAGCTTCGGCCGCTCCTCATTCTCAGATCCTCGAAATAGCGGGGCTATTCCTCCGGTCTGCTCAATCGGTCGCGACCGAATCTGACGCAAATCTGGGCGCCAATTCTGCGAAGTTATACCTGAGAGGCGAATGCTAGGAGCCCTTTTGCCGCGCAGCTTCTAGTCGCGAAGAACCTCTCGGGCGATGACCATGCGCTGTATTTCGCTGGTTCCCTCACCGATCGTGCAGAGTTTGACGTCCCGGTAGAACTTTTCCGCCGGGTAATCTTTGATTAATCCGTAGCCGCCATGGATCTGCACGCACTCATTGGCCACGCGAACGGCGACCTCGCCCGCGTACAGTTTCGCCATCGAGGATTCCAGCGTCGTGGTCGCCCCCTGGTCCTTCAACCAGGCCGCGCGGTAGATCAGCAGGCGCGCCGCGTCAATCTCGGTCGCCATATCGGCGAGCTTGAACTGGGTAGCCTGGAAGTGTGAAATAGGCTTGCCGAACTGTTTGCGCTCTTTTGAGTAGTTCAGTGCCGCCTCGTACGCGCCTTGAGCCATCCCCAGAGCCATCGCTCCGATGGAAATCCGACCACCGTCGAGAACTTTCATCGAATCGCGGAAGCCTTGTCCTTCCCCGCCGAGAAGGTTCGACAACGGAATTCGACAATCGTCAAAAGTGACGGTCGAGGTGTCGCTGGCTCGAAGTCCAAGTTTGTTTTCCTTGTGGCCGGCCTCGAAGCCAGGTGTTCCTTTTTCGATGATGAACGCCGAAATTCCGTCGTGTCCCTTTTCGCGATCCGTGACGGCCATTGCGACGCAGATGTCCCCGTAGGTCCCATGTGTCGTGAAGGTCTTCTGGCCGTTCAGGATCCAGGAGTCCCCGTCTCTCTTCGCCACGGTTTGTGTTCCCGCTGCATCGCTTCCTGCCTCAGGTTCGGTCAGGCTCCACGCTCCAAGTTTCTCGCCCGTTGCCAGCGGCATCACGAATTTCTGCCGCTGCTCCTCGGTCCCAGCCATGTAGATGTGGCCGGTGCACAGTGAGTTGTGCGCGGCTACCGAGATACCGATCGACCCGTCAACGCGGGAAACCTCCTCGACGACCGTACTGTATTCCTGATATCCGAGGCCGGCGCCTCCGTATTCGGTGGGGATCAAGATGCCCATGAAACCCAGCTCGGCGAGAGTAGCGAGGATTTCACGCGGAAAGATCTGATTCTCGTCCCACTCCATCATGTTGGGGCGAATCTCCTTTTCCGCAAACTCCCGGACCGTGCGTCGAATCTCCTGCAACTCATCCGACTGGCTGAACTCCATACTTCCTCCAACGAATCAAATCCCACTTTGAAGTAACCGACGTTTATACCATAGCCCGCATTTCTCAACCAGTCGTCGTGGAACATCCATGTCGGGAATCGGAAAGAACACCGAGCAAGAGTTTTCACCGCAGAGGGCGCAGAGGCGCAGAGAGGAAGGGTCAAATAGAAAGTGCTCTGCGTCTCCGCGGTGAATCTTGGAGTTCTCGGTTGCTTGAAAATGTGGGCTGCTGCTAAAGAGTGGGGTCGATCATCGTCCAGACCGTTTCGCAATCGCCGCAGCGATAACGGTGCCCCGAACCCTCGAAGCCGTCCAGGCGTACAAAAGAGGAAGAACAGTACGGGCAGTAGTTGACCGCGCCCTCGGATTCGAATTCGGTGGTGTCCCGCTCTCCGAATTCCTCGACTGAAGACTGGAGAGCCTCGATGATCATTGCCTGTCCCCGCCGCCAGTCATCTTTCGAAGGCCAGAAGACCTCGACGAGAATCGGAAACCACCCGTGCTGGACAGGGGCAGCTTCGGGATCGCTACCGTAGTTGAGAAGACAATCGGCGCGGCAGTCCGTTCCGACCATTTTCTGGTCCAGGATTCGAAGCAGATCCATCAAACGCCACAATCCCGACGACCCTCGAACGTGGAACTCCACCCAGACGCTGTCTTCCGCCTGGTGGCCGGCACAGCATCCAACGATTTTCAGCCAGGGGATGAGTGCGAGTTTTTTGAGCACCGGCCGTAGGATACGATCCGCCTGATTCAGAATATCCGGGTTGGACATGATCCGAGCATAGCATAAACGTGAGACTGTCTCTGGGCCGAGCCGATCAGTTTCCAAGGTGTTGCCAACCCTTCGGATCGAGAATTCGCTCCCGGGTGTTCTGTCTGAGAAAAGCCTGGTGAGTCTCGCCCGATGCGATGATTTCGCCGACTCGAGTAATGGGCACACCGCCAATTTCAGACGGTAGCTCCCGGGCGGTGACGATGAGTTCGTATTCCTCGCCGCTGTCGAGTGCAAGATCCAGTTCGCTCCCGGGATGGAGGGGGATCCGACTGCCCTCGATTCGTGCAGAAACCTCCGATTCCGCCAGGAGGTGTCCGAGGTCGGTCGAAAACCCGTCGCTGATGTCGATCATGGAGGTCGCCCGATCGGCTATTTCGAGACCTATTCGATGCCGGGGTTCCGGATACAGATGTCGCCCCACGGCTGGATCGTCCGAGCGTCCAGCTTCAAGCAGTCGAAGCCCGAGAGCGGAGCCGCCTATTGTTCCCGTGACGTAGACGCCATCGCCTGGTCGGGCTCCGGAACGGCGCACGGTCCTCTCGGGGCGGACTCGACCGATGACACACGCATCGACGAAGATGCACTCGGCCTCCGAGGTGTCTCCTCCGACCAGGCTGACCTCGAATTTTCGGCATGCCGTTGCCACTCCCTCCGAAAAGCCGTCGAACCAGGCCGCTTCGAGACCAGGCGGCAGAGCCAGCGATATCAGGCAGTGAGAGGGAGTCCCTCCCATCGCTCCGACATCGCTTACGTTTACAGCGATTGCCTTGAATCCTATGGAATCGGGCGGGTGCGTGGAGCGTCTGAAGTGCGTGTTCTCAGCAAGCAGATCCGAGCAGACAACCGTCGAAAATCCGTCCGGCAGATCCAGAACGGCTGCATCGTCACCGATTCCGATCACAGTCCGGGAACCTCCGAACTGCTTCCGAATCCGTTCGATGATCTCTGATTCCGAATACATGGGGATGAGGGGAGTCCGACGTCCGTAATCCGAATGCCGTTCCCAACCTCGGAGTTCGGGCCCCGGACTCATGCAGCCTACTGCTTCCTTTTCCTTGTCGGGGACTTCTTTCCGACCGTTTTCTTCTTTGCCCCGCGCTCGGGGATGATCGCGTGTTCGAAAACCTCGTGGACCTTAGAAACGAAGACGAACTGCATATCTCTCCGCAATTCTCTGCTGATGTCTTCGAGGTCACGTTCGTTGTGAGCCGGGAGGATTATGGTCTGGACTCTGGCGCGACGGGCGGCCAGGACCTTTTCTTTGATGCCGCCGACGGGAAGCACGTCCCCTCGGAGCGTGATCTCACCCGTCATCGCAAAGTTCCGATGCACCGGCCGGTTCGTCAGAAGCGAGATCATCGCAGTGGCCATTGTGACTCCGGCCGATGGGCCGTCTTTCGGGATCGAACCTTCCGGGACGTGGACATGCAAGTCGTTCGAAGCGAAGAAGTCTTCATCGATGCCGAAGTCTTTCGCTCGTGAGCGGGCGTAGCTCAACGCCGCCTGGGCGGATTCGCGCATGACGTCGCCGAGTTGTCCGGTCAGAGTCAAGCTGCCTTTACCCTTCATGGCGGTGGCTTCGACGAAGAGGATGTCTCCGCCGGCAGCCGTCCAGGCAAGTCCGGTGGCCACACCGACTTCGTCCCTTTTCAGGATCACATCCCGAAAGACTTTCGGACGTCCCAGATACTGGTCGATCTGCTTGATGGTCAGGCGGCGCGCCCGCGTTCGGCCCATCGCAACGTGGCGGGCAACCTTCCGACAGATCCCGCCGATCTCACGCTCGAGGTTTCTCAGGCCCGCTTCCTGAGTATATCCGGCGATGATGGCCCGGACGGCCGCATCGGGGAACTGAAGATGCTTCGTCGCCAATCCGTGCTCCTCCAACTGCTTCGGAATCAGGTGGCGATCGGCGATCTCGATTTTTTCTTCTTCCGTGTAGCCGCTGAGCCTGATGATCTCCATTCGGTCTCTGAAAGCGGGTTGGATTGGATCGAGGAGGTTTGCCGTCGTGATGAACATGACATTCGACAGATCGAACTTCACCCCAAGGTAATTGTCCCTGAAGGCGTGGTTCTGCTCCGGGTCCAGGACCTCCAGCAGCGCCGAGGAGGGATCACCCCGAAAATCGGATCCGATCTTGTCGACTTCGTCCATCATAAACACGGGGTTGTTGGTCCCCGCGTTGTATATGCCCTGGATCACCCGTCCCGGCATAGCGCCGACGTAGGTTCGACGGTGGCCCCGGATTTCGGCCTCGTCGTGTACGCCTCCCAGGCTGAGCCGTACGAATTTGCGCCCCAGCGCTCTGGCGATGGAGCGCCCGAGAGACGTCTTGCCCACGCCTGGAGGACCGACGAAGCACAGTATCGGGCCCTTGACTTTCTTCGTCAGTTTCCGAACGGCCAGGTGCTCGATGATCCGGTCTTTGATCTTCTTGAGCCCGTAGTGGTCTTCATCGAGGATCTTCTGCGCCTTGTTGAGGTTCAGATTGTCCTCGGTCGACTCCGACCATGGCAGTCGTACCATCCAGTCCAGGTAATTACGGAGTGTCGCCGTCTCGGCAGCGTCCGGGTGCATTCGTTCGAGGCGTTCGATCTGCTGCTCGGTCTCTTCGGCCACCTCGGCGGGCATCCCGGCTTTCTGAGCTTTCTCGCGATACTGTTCGATCTCCTCGAACAACTCGTTGCCTTCACCCAGTTCCTGTTGAATCGCCTTCATCTGCTGGCGCAGATAGTATTCGCGCTGGACCCGGTCGATTTCACCTTTCGCCTGCGTGCTGATGTCGTTCTGGATTTGCAGGACTTCAATTTCCTTGGCCAGCATGCCATTGACCCGGCGCAGGCGCTCGACCGGGTCGATGATTTCGAGAACTTCCTGAGCCGCGTTGACTTTCAGTTCCATGTTCGAGGCGACCAGATCTGCCAGTCGGCCCGGCTCTTCCAGGTTCGCCGCGATGATGACGATATCTTGCGGGATGTTCTTGCCAAGCGTGATCGCGCGTTCGAGAGATGCCTTGACGTTACGGACCAACGCTTCGAGTTCGAGCGAATCCGACTTCGGCGATTGTTCGAGTTCCGGAATGACCTTTGCCGTCAGGAAAGGCTGGGAATCGTTGATGTACTCGACGCTTGCGCGCGCGAATCCCTGCACGAGAATGCGAACCCGCCCGTCAGGCAGTTTCAACATGCGCATGATCAGAGACACCGTGCCGAATTGGTACAGGTCCTCAGCTGTTGGATCCTCGGCTTCCGGCGTCTTCTGTGAGGCCACCAGGATCATCCGGTGTTCTGCGAGCGACTGGTCCACAGCATGGACCGATTGTTCCCTGTTTACGAACAGAGGGACGATCATATATGGGAAGATCACGACATCCGGCAGAGGGAGCACCGGCAACGTGTCGGGAATATTGACTTCCTGCCCGTCCTGTATGTCTTCTGGTTCAGCTTTGACTATTTCCATTTCTTTACCGTTGGACCTCTACGCAGATTACGCAGATGGGAGATTCTTTGCAGGTCTGTCCACGCAGTTCCGATCCGTTTCAATGTTTCCTTCCCGTCGTTCCTAGCAATTTTCAACTCCCTAGTCTGCGTAATCTGCGTAAAAACCCTGGTCTCACCCACCATCTGCATCACTCGCGCAACCTACTCAATCGGAATCACCGATTCCCGTGAATGATCCGGGACCTTGGGAAGGCGAATGCTCAGCAGGCCTTCCCGGAGTTCAGCGGTCGCGTTGTCGAAATCGATGTCTGAGCTGATTGCGACATCACGCCTGAAATAGCCGTAATTTCGTTCCACGCACAGGAAACGAACGCCTTCTTCGTCGGAGGGCTGCCTTCGTTTGGAACCGGCGACCGTCAAGATTCCTTCTCGCCAGCGAAGTTGTATGTCCTTCTTTTGAACCCCCGGTGTTTCCACGCGAACTATGATTTCACCCGGTCGCTCATAGACATCGATAATCGGGGACCACGTCGAATGGAAGTGCTCTTCGGGTTCGAATTTGAAGTAGACCATAGTGGAAACCACCCAGGACCGGGACCAGACACTACTCCCGGGTCTGCAACAAGTCTTTCAATTCCGCCATGAACTCCTTGACGTCTTTGAAGTCCAGATAGACCGAAGCAAATCGAACGTACGCCACCTTATCGAGGCTCTTCAGTTCGGTCATGATCGTGGTGCCGATCGTTTCGGTCGATATCTCGCGAACGGGGGATTCCTGGGCCAGCAACTCCGCTTTGTCGGCGATGGTTTCCAACTGAACCATCGACACCGGCCGCCGTTCACAGGCTCTCAACAGGCCCGCCAGCACCTTCTGCCGCTCGAAGCGCTCCCGACGTCCGTCCTTCTTGACGACCATGTAGGGAATTTCGTCGATCCTCTCGTAACTGGTGAACCGCCGGCTGCAGCCGAGGCACTGCCTGCG
The DNA here is from genome assembly GCA_965247425.1 of Terriglobia bacterium. Taxonomy (GTDB): domain Bacteria; phylum Acidobacteriota; class Terriglobia; order 20CM-2-55-15; family 20CM-2-55-15; genus CAZOZZ01. Next base: position 3,713,423 of record OZ252023.1, on the reverse strand, counting down.
GCGGCGGATGGCGTCGCCTTCCTTGCTCTCGCGCGAATCGACCACCTTGTCTTCCAGGTAGCCGCAAAAAGGGCATTTCATAACTTATGGGCCGCCAGACCCGTCTCGGGTTCCATCAGTTCTTTCGCCGATACCCCTTTCCACATCATGTAACACGCTGTCACGGCTATCGTGGGCACACACGTGAAGAACCACGCCAGCAAAGATGCGGCGACCGCGGTCTCGAGCGGCACGAGAAAAAATGTCGTCAGGCAGAATATGAATGCAACCTGAAAGCCCCCCCCGATCCCGGGCACCTGTGCGATAGACCCGATGGCCGAGGCCACCAGTACCAGTGTTGCGGATTGGAACGTGAAATCGAAATTCAACCCGACCATCATGAACCAGAATTGTAGCGCAATCCCCAGCCACAGCAGGAGTGAGTATACTGTTGTCAGGCCCAGGTGTTTCCAGTTGCCAGTGATGGACAGACCTTCGGCGAACCGTTCGAGCATCCGCCTCAGGCTCCGGAACGGAATGTAGACCGTGATCTTGTCGATGTGGGCGTGGAAGACAATGAACGCCAGCATCGCTACCGTTGAGATCCCGAGCAGGATCCAGGACGCCGTCGCGAGCAACTGGGTCGCGTCCTGGGCTTCCGGGACTGGTTGGACGGCTCCGATGGTCGCCGCGAACAAAAGGACCAGCATGAACATGTCGAAGACGCGCTCGACGACGATGGTGGCGAACGATCCCGCCATCGCCACCCCTTCGCGCCGTGCGATCCAGACCGGCCGAACAAATTCACCGGCCCGCCCCAGGATGTAAATCGCCGAGAAGCCCAGGAGCGTTGAACTCATCAGAGGTGCTAACTTTATTGATTTCAATGACATGAGCAGAAGTTGCCAGCGTAGTGAACGTATTCCATAGCCCAGGAAGGCAATTCCGATCGAAGCGGCGAGCCAACCCGGGCGTACGCCAACCAGGCTTTCAACGAATAATCCGGTGTCGAAATCCAGGCCGGAAAGCGCGTACGCAGCCAGGGCAAAAACCGCCAAGATCAAAAAAAACAACAGTTTCCGGCTCATGTCGTGGAAATTATCTCAGAAAGGTTTCACGTTCTTGAAACTTTTCTTCGCTCGATTTCGTTTGGATACATTGAGTGCCGACGAATCGGATGGAGCCAGTAGTTGGACCGACCGGACGCGGATCTGGTAAGGCAATGCCTCGAGGGTGATCACGGTGCGTGGGGAAGCATCGTTCGCGAATACCACCAAAGAGTATATAACCTGGCTTACCGCTACACCGGCCGATTCGACGAGGCGGAAGACCTGTCCCAGGAGATATTTCTCAAGGTCTACCGCACACTTGCTTCGTACCGGCCGGAGTCTGGAGCGCTGTCAACCTGGTTGATCCGCGTGGGTCGAAATCATATTATCGACCACTACCGGAAGTTCAAGACTGAACGCGCGAAGACCGATTCAATCGACGTGGAGTTTGATCGGATCGAGGAAAACCCGGCACGGTATGCGAGCCCGGCTGAGGCCCTGGAAAAGAGAGAGCTTTCCGATCTCATCCATGGCGCCCTGCTCCGGCTCAGCGAGGACCTGGCCGAGGCGGTCATTCTCAGGGACCTGGAAGGGTTTACTTACGACGAGATGGCCGCGATGCTTGACGTTCCCATCGGAACGATCAAGTCTCGCATCAACAGGGGGCGGGGAGAGTTAGCCCGTGTGTTGGGCAGATTGAGGGACCAGCTATGAAGTGCACAACCTTAGAGGCAAGACTTTCCGACTACCTGGACGGACTCCTGCCGTCCGTCGAGGAGCAGGGTCTCGAAACTCATCTCGCCTCTTGCGATTCCTGCCGACGACTACATGAAGACATGACAGCAGTGATTGGCTGGGGTCGGAATTTCCCTGTTTTCCGTGCACCCGATTGGCTTGTTACCCGAATCGTCGCGAACACGCCGCGGATCGAGCGGGAGACCTGGATGGACACGCTCGGTTCGATCGGCCGCTGGATTCTCGAGCCGAGAACCGCGATGGCGGTGTTTACCGCGACACTGGTTTTCGGGTGGATTTCCAACATCACGGGCATTCAGCCGCGTCTTGGCGATCTCAGAAGTCCGACGGCAATATACAACAGCGCGGGAGATCTGGTGAACGAGGTCTACGATGGGGCCGTTCGACTCTATTATCGTGCGCCGCTGGTTACCGAAATTCAGTCTCAGATAGAACGGTTGAGGGAGAGTTCCTGATGAATTGTGCCTATCACCCAGATGTTGAAAGCGTCGCCTTTTGTGTTACTTGTGGCCGAGCTCTCTGTGATACGTGTAGAAGAGATGTGTCTGGAAGCATCTATTGCGAGGCCTGCCTGGCGGACTTGGTGCGGGGTGGCGGTACACAACGAGCCGCCCGCCCGGCACCGGGACCGGGTGGGGAAAGTCCGGGTGCGGCCTTTGCCCTTGGCCTGATTCCCGGAGTCGGCGCCATCTACAACGGTGATTTCTTCAAGGCCGCCGTCCACATCATCATCTTCGGGACGTTGATCAGCGTTGTAGATGCGGTGAACGCTCTGGAGCCGCTGTTCGGGTTGCTCATCATGGGTTTCTATTTCTATATGCCCTTTGAAGCCTACTACACGGCGAAGAAGAGAAAACTGCGGACCCAGGGCATCGAACTGGAGACACCGATTGACCAGTTTCACCAGCAGGTGGCTGGTGTCGAGAACAAGGAACTGTGGGGCGGCGTCGCTCTTGTCGTGCTGGGGATGTTGTTCCTGATGGATAACTTCCGATTTTTCCGATTACGGGCGATATTCGAATTCTGGCCCATCATTTTGATAGCGATCGGCGTCTGGCTTGTGTGGACCTACAAGGAAGACAAAGACGAGAAGAAAAAGGCCAATGACGAGGGGCAGGTGACGTAATGACAGGAGCATTCGTACTGATCACGCTCGGTGTTCTGTTCCTTCTGAACAACCTCTATCCAGCCGACTTCCGGTTTTCGCGGATGTGGCCCGTCATCCTGATCGTGATTGGGGTCGTGAAGATCGTTGAGTACTTCCAGGGGCCGGCGACAGTGGCGGCCGGGGACGGACCACCCGACCGACCTGTCCGCCCGCCCTTACCGGTTGCGCCGAAGCCGCCCGTGGCGCCGGTTGCGCCGAAGCCGCCCGTAGCGCCGGTTGCGCCACGGGCGAGGAAAGATTCGCTCCCGGCCGGGAACCCCCCTTTGCCCACCCGGCAATCATCCGGCTACACCGGGGATGACATACCTGCTCCATTAAAACAGGGGGAGGAAGACAAAGGGGAAGCGAAATAGGGTCCTGAAAAATGAACTCCTGCTTACCAGGGAGGAATGAAAATGAGTAAACGTCGAGGTCTCGGTACGATTTTCTGGGCGCTGGTGTGGATCAGCCTGGGCACGGTGTTGCTACTCCGGAATCTGGGCTATTCGATACCGATCTGGGCGGGGCTCGCCCAGTACTGGCCCGTCCTGATCATCGCCTGGGGGATGTTGAAGATCGTCGATTACTACCGCTTCAAAGGCGAGGATCGCCGGTTGTTTTCAGGCGGGGAGGTGGCACTTCTCATTCTCGTTCTTTTCGTAGGAAGCGCGTTCACTGCCGCAGCGCATATCAGTTCGGACCTGGACGGTCTCCACATCGACTTCGGCGAGGGCTTCGACCTGTTCGACCTTGTCGGTGAGAATTACGATTTTTCCGCGAGTCTGGAGGCCGACGCCGAGCCCGGACGAACCATCGAAATTCACAACGTGTATGGGTCGGTCGAGGTTGAAGCAGGGGACACGGACCGCATTGTTGTGGATATCGAGAAGACCGTTCGAGCGACGAGCCGTCAAGAAGCCGAGCGGCTTGAACCCAGTATGTACTTTACGATCAGTGATCGTGATGGTGCCTATCTGATCGAATCCAATCGGGACAACCTGAGAAACTCGGAACGGAGGCGTTTCAAGACCAGCCTGACGATTCGTGTGCCTGCCGAGTCGTCTCTCGAGATCAATAATAAGTACGGCGTCGTTCGAATCACGGGCTTGACGGGCGACCACAGCATCGAGAATCGGTACGGTGGATCGACCGTGCGTTCGATTGACGGCAGCGTCGTGATCGACGACGGGTACGGCCCAATCGTTACCCAGGACATTTCGGGTAATGTGAGGGTGATCAACAAATACGGCAGCGTTACGGTGAACCACGTCGGTGGGTCGGCCCAAGTCGAGAACAAGTACGGAACCATCCGAATCTCCGACGTCGAGGGAGATGCGATTGTCGACAACAAGTACTCTCTGGTGAGCATCGAAAACGTGCGGGGGGCCGTCCACATCGAGGGTAAGAATAACTCCGTGGATGTGGAAGATGTTGCCGGACTGGTCGAAATCGAAACATCCTACAAGGACATCGTTGTGCGTAACGCCACAGGGCCGCTCGAGCTTGCGAACCGGCACGGGGACATCCGTCTTTCGTTTGACACGCAGCCCGGGCAAGACATCTCCTTGACCGGCGACTATACGGATATTCGAATCGAATTGCCGTCGGCGTCGAATTTTTCGCTCGATGCTCAGACACGCCGAGGCTCCTTTAACTCTGACTTTGAAGGCATCGAAAAGGTGTCTTCGGGAAGTGATCAGCGTGTCAACGGAGAGCTCGGAGCCGGCGGTCCCCGCATCACGATCCAGACCAGCCGGGGTGACATTCAGTTGATTGAGCGGAGTTAGGTGGCATAGGAACCGAAGTTTTTACGCAGATTACGCGGATGGGAGTCCGGAATGACTTCGGACCAGGGACCAGGGACTAAAATTTGGAGAAACTGAATGAATTGTCCTAAGTGTGGAACGGCGACGATGGCTCATTTCAGGTTTTGCGGAAGTTGTGGAGGAGAGCTGGAAGCCAGGGAACCCGCGCAGGTTGCCAGCATCGAAAGCCAGATCGATCCGAATGTTTTGATGATTCTTGCGGCCGTGTTTCTGAGTTGTACGGCCATCACGTTGCTCTGGCACTAGAGCGGATCACGCAGGCGAGGAGTCCGAGGTCCGAAGTCGGGGAGCGGGAGTCCGGTTCGATGACTTCGGACCCCGGACCTCGGCCTGTTCTTGAGACGTTGGTTTACAGGAGATTTCCATGTACTGTCCGGAGTGTGGCACGGCGAGGGAAGAACATTTCCGGTTTTGCAGTAGTTGTGGGGCGACCCTCGGGACGCCGACGGTTGCCTTTGTCCGGAAAGTCAGTTCGCCCGAGAGCATGGATCGCCACGTCAAGATTCTTGCTTGGCTCTTCATCGGTTCGGCCGTTCTAACGGGAATCTTGTCGACGATGGTGTTGATCGCCGGCCGATTTCTGGATGCGCTTTCGTTGCCGTCGGAGTTTGGTCTGGATGCCGGGGCACTGGTTACCTCTATCGTGTCGATCATCGGAATGTCGATGGTGATCGTGTCCGCCCTGACCGCGGCGGCCGGTGTGGGCTTGCTGTACTACCAGACCTGGGGGCGTGTCATGGCCATCGTGGCGGCCTCTCTGATGCTCCTCAAGTTCCCCCTCGGCACCGCCATCGGGGTTTATGCCTTCTGGGTCTTGCTCTCCGCTGACGGGAGGGAGCATTTTCGGACGAGATCACTCGAGGCCGGGTAGATCCCGGGCACCTAACGAAACAAACGCGGGGACTTTCGTTCCCGCGTTTTTTTTCGTTTCAGCCGAACCTTCTTTTGCAGGATCGAGCCGGTCGGGCTAATCTCATTATCCATATGGTGCGCAGGGTGTATCTGGTTGGATTCATGGGTTCGGGCAAAACCACCGTTGGACGCCTGGTCGCCGAGCGGATGAACTGGCCGTTTCTCGATCTCGACGACGAAATTGAGCGCGGCGAAGGAAGATCCATAGCTCGAATCTTCAGTCAATTCGGAGAGGCGCATTTCAGAGAATTGGAACGGATGTATCTTCGCTCGATCTCCGGCCCGGAGCATTCGGTAGTGGGCCTGGGAGGCGGTACGTACGAGGCCGCGGCGAACCGTCGGTTCATCGAGAGCAACGGAATGTCCGTGTATCTGGAAACTTCGCTGGAAGACGTCTGCCGAAGGATCGAAGCCGACGGGTCCAGACCATTATTCTCGAACAGCGAGCAGATTACCGAACTCTACCAACGTCGACTCACTTCGTATAATATGGCACGCGAGAGGATCGAGACGAACAACGTCGATCCGCCCACGATTGCCGAAAGGATCGTCCGTTTGATGACTTCTGTCATATGAGTACCCTGCCACTGATTTTGTCGCTGTTGCTGCCTGTCCAGGTCGAGAGCGCACGGTTCACCGTGTCGGTCGATGGTGCCAGGATCGGGACCGAGGATTTCACCATCTCGAAGCGAGGTGACGGGTTTCTGGCCGAGGGACGCATCCGCCTGGAGGTCGACGGCGAGACGGTCGATGCCCAGAGCCGGATGGAACTGGACGCGGCACTCAACCCCATTTCCTACGAGTATCGATCTGCCGATCGCACTATTCAAGTTACGGTTGGAGAGCTCCTCACTGAAGTCGAATATACCTTAGAGGGGCAGCGGACTCCCTACGATATCCGCTTTCCAGACGGTGGCATGATTATCGACGATAATTTTTTCCACCATTACCTGCTGCTACTGTACCGGCAAAACCTCGGTCGAGAAAGCGTGCCCGTGTTCGTACCGCAGCAGATGACCCTCGGGACAATCGATGTACGAGAACTCGAAGAACGAACCTACGAACTCGACAGCAACAACCTCAAGCTGAGAGCCACCCTCGACGAAAACGGACGGATGCTCCGGCTGGTCCTGGTGGATTCCAACGTCGTCGTAGAGCGATAGACCGGGCAAACCAAAGACTGAAGAGGGTCTTGCGACGCAGAGACGCTGAGAAGACTATGTCACGGGGGGCCGGAGCCTTGCGACTTGTGGCCAAACGAACTGGCCATTGCTCCTAAAAAGTCCCTCTGCGTCTTTGCGCCTTTGAGCCTTTGCGTCGAAATCTCCTGTCGGTATTTGAACAACGTGACGGGGAATGGGCCGGCTCTCTAGCGGAAGCTTTTGAGGGCTTCGGTTTCGTCTTCGAAAACGTCGAACACCGTGAGGAGTTTGGTGATCTGCATTAGATCCCGGACCCGGCGGGTCAAGCTCAGGAGTTTGAGTGTTCCGGCCTGGCTTTTTACAGTCGTGAAGGAAGAAACCAGTTCTCCAAGGCCTGAACTGTCGATGTAGTCGACCTCGGAGAGGTTCAACAGGAACTTCATCTCGCCTTCCTCCAGCATTTTCTGGATCCTGTCCCGGAGCATCAGGGTTCCCTCACCGATCGTGATTCGGCCCGACAGGTCCAGGACTACGACGTCGTCGAATCTTCTGAGGGTGATTGCCATACTCACGTCAGTGGTCCATCCTGAAGCTTCTTCACCATACGCAGACGGCTACCGCCACCTTCTCGAAGGGTCACTTCCACCGTGTCCATGAAGGAGCGGATGATCAGGATTCCGCGCCCGCCTGGCTTTAGAAGGTTTTCGACGTCTGTCGGGTCGGGGATTTCGGTCAACTGGAAGCCGGTCCCCTGGTCCTCGACGACGATTTCGATGGCCTCGCCATCGGATGCGATGCTGAGAAATACCGTTTTGGAAGGATCCAGACCATTTCCGTGCTGTATCGCATTGATCGCCGATTCGCTGACCGTCAATTCAATCCAGTGCGCCAACTCATCAGTCAATCCGAACGCCTGGCTCGCCTGCTCGACCAGTTGCTGTACCGCGGCGAGTTCCTCCATGCGGCTGGGAACAGTCAGTTTGAAGATCGACGAATCCGTCTGACCCATCGTCGAGAAGTAACATAGGGTTTTTCAAAAATCAATGGGTGATTCGGCCTGGCAGCTCTGTTCGCAGCGCTAGGAGCCTGCGCGGCAGAGGAGATCTACTGCGAAAGCGGCACAATCGGTCCATATTTTCCGATTTTTCGTTGAATAGAACCACTATTCGCCTCAAAATCGAGAAAGTCTGACCTCGATTCTCCACTCTCTCGCTACGATCCCTTCTGCTGCGCAGGCTCCTGGAGGCGCAATCCATCGTGGTATTGTGAGGCCGATGAAAACTCGCGAAATCCATCCTGCGAGGCGAATACGCGGTGAAACAAGCGCGCCGGGCGATAAGTCCCTCGCGCATCGGTTCGCCTTGATTTCCTCGATTGCCGAAGGCATCTCTTACGCCATGAACTTCCCGGCCAGTGCCGATTGCGCCAGTACGTTGCGGTGTCTCGAAGGTATGGGTGTGCCCATTGCCCGCGGCGACGGCACGGTCGAGATTGAAGGCCGCGGCTTTCGAGGGCTGGTGGCTCCAGGCCTGGATCTCGACGCGGGTAACTCGGGGACGACCGTTCGGCTTCTTTCTGGAATTCTGGCGGGCCAATCGTTCGATTCGACGCTTGTGGGCGATCCGTCCCTCAGTTCTCGACCTATGGGTCGTATCATCGATCCTCTCCGCCGATTGGGCGCGCGGATCGAGGCTGACGAAGATTCTCACCTGCCGATTCGGATTCGTGGCGGTCGACTCCAGGCGATCGAATATCGGTTGCCGGTTCCCAGCGCGCAGGTCAAGTCCGCGATCCTTCTGGCCGGTCTCCAGGCCGAGGGCACGACGGTTGTAAAGGAGCCCATCCTGACGAGAGACCACACCGAAATTGCCCTTCGGGAATCTGGAGCCAGGATCCGCCTATCAGACGGACGCATTGAAATCGACGGGGGCTTCGGGATCCGGCCGCGTTCCGTTACCATCCCTGGAGACATTTCCTCGGCCGCTTTTCTGATTGCCGCGGCCGTAGCGATTCCCGACTCCGAGCTCCGGCTGACTGGAGTGGGCGTGAATCCAACGCGGACCGGCTGCCTGTCCCTGCTGGAGCGTGTGGGTGCCCGCATCGTCCTGGACATGCTCCGTAACGAGGGAGGGGAGCCCGTGGCGAACGTTCTGGTCCGATCGTCCGCCCTGTCGATCATGCAGGTCCATCCCGACTCCATCCCTACGTTGATTGACGAGGTGCCGATCCTGGCCATTATCGGGACGCGTGCGTCAGGGGGGTTCGAGATTCGGGGCGCCCGCGAGTTGCGTGTCAAGGAAAGCGACCGCATCGACGCCATCGCACGAAACCTGAGAGCGATAGGTGTCCGTCTCGAAGAGTTTCCCGATGGTCTTCAGATACCCGGCGATCAGCAGATCGAAGGTGGAACCGTCTCTTCATACGGCGACCACCGTATTGCCATGGCGTTCGCCATCGCCGGCCTGATGTCCAAATCAGGTGTCACCATCGAAGACGCCGGGTGTGTCGACGTTTCCTTCCCGGGTTTCTTTGAGTTGTTGGAGGGACTGGTTGAACGGTAGGGGGACCAGCGAGCAGTGGGTAGCTTTCAGCGTGCAGCCAGGTTCCTTGCTGCACGCTGATCGCTACAAGCTACTTCTCCGGCCCCAGGTTTACTCGCTCTTTCTCTTCCTGGTCCTCAGTCGTATCGGCTTGAGGCTTTCCTGTTAACCGGACTTTCATGATTCGCCGGCCGACCATTTGTTCCACCTGGTATGTGGCTCCTTCAAACTCTATTCGGTCGCCCTCGGTGGGTAGCTCTCCTGTTCGGGTCAGGATGAACCCTGCCAGGGTGACATAGTGGCCGTCTTCGGGTATGTCGAAGACGAGCCTTTCATTCAGGTCGCGAACTGAGATGCCGGCGTCCACCAGGTAGCTGCCGTTCGGTTGCGGGATAATTTCATCCACCTCGACATCGTGTTCGTCTTGAATCTCGCCGACTATCTGTTCGATCAGGTCTTCCAGCGTGACGATTCCCTCCACCCCTCCATGCTCGTCAACTACGATTCCCAGGTGGGTTTGCGCGGTCTGGAGGGTCTGAATGGCGTTGTTCAGGCGAGCGGAGTCCGGGAGGAAGACAGGTTTGCGCAACAGGTGGGACAGACGGAACGTCTTCGAGTGATGCAGGTAGGGCATGAGATCCTTCCCGTGAAGGATCCCAAGCACATTGTCCAGACTGCCATGGTAAACGGGGAAGCGGGTGAACCGTGTCGTTTCGACGACCTTGAGGACCTCATCCAGTGGTGTGCCGATGGCAAGGGATGCCGTTTCCATACGAGGCACCATGACGTCCTTAACCTGTCTTTCAGAAAACTCCAGCACCCGCTCCAGCATCTTCCGACGATCCTGCGTGTAACTGTTGATGATCGACTTCAACTCGACGTCCGAAATCGATGCGGCAACCGACTGTGGACCCTCGCGGACGCTCCGATAAAACAGTCCGGCAAATCTGATGCTCAGTTGAGCGATGGGATAGAAGAGCCGCATCCAGACTTCAATCGGCAAGACCAGGCGCATGCTGATCCGTTCCGGTGTCCGTGTCGCGAATGCCTTCGGCCCGAGCTCACAGAACAGTAGAACGATCAAAGTGAGGACGATAGTTTCCAGTACCAGATAGATATCTCGCTGCTGTTCACTGACGGTGCGGGTGACCATGGCTGCGGCGACCGTCGCCGCGCCGATATTGGCGAAGTTGTTTCCCAGAAGTATCGTCGCCAGCAATTGTTGCGGTGCATCCAGCCACGCCGCCAGCTTCTTCGCATTTCTGTTGCCCTTAGAGGCGAGATGGCGGATTCGATACCTGTTGCTCGACAGGATGGCCGTTTCCGACAGCGAGAAGAATCCCGACAACAAAAGGAAGACAAATAGGGTCGAGATGAGCAGAAAGGAAGGCATAAGGCGAGAGTCTTAAGCGACGGGAACTTTAGCGCAGGCTCCGTCGACCGTCTTGTCGACGCGGGCCTCGACGTCTTCTTCGGTAGCACCCATGACCGATGCCAGTTCGGACACGAGCAGGAACCGGGCCCGATCCTGCATGCGCTTCTCACGGAACGACAGGGGCTTGACCCTGTTCAGATAGACCAGGTTCTTGTATACCTCGGCGACGTGGAATATCGACCCGGATCTCATCTTTTCCGAGTTTTCCTTGAACCGGTCCTTCCAGTCACGCTGGGTGAAGAATTCCCCGTTTGAGAGAAACTTGAAGAGCTGTTTGACATCTTTGGAATCGATAATATGGCGAAGACCGACATCCTTGACGTTTCCGATCGGAACCATGACGAGAATGTCGTTGGAGCAGATCCTCAACAGGTAGAATCTTTCGAACTTGCCCTGAACCAGACGATTCGAGATTTTTTCGATGAGGCCTACCCCATGGTTGGGGTAAACCACTTGATCGCCTATTTCAAACGCTTCCATATCACCTGCCGAGAATAACCTATAGTTTAAGGGTTGGCCTTACCAATCGTCAAGGTGCGAGTGCTCTCCGCGCTTCGGGGCCGGGCTCCCGAATGGCGCCTAAACGCCACCGCCAAAGGGTTTCCGCGTCTACAGGGTATGAAAGCGCTTCCATCGTTTCGACCGAGATGGTATCTGTGGGGCAGCAGCCTGCGGCCCGTGGATGCCGCGGCAGCGCGACCGTTACAGGTTGCCAGCATGGGAGGAACAGACGTGACAGATCCAAAATTATCCGACATGAGCCCGGCGGAATTCCGCGAGTGGGGGCATCATGCTATCGACTGGATTGCCGACAACATGGAAAACCCGGAGCGACACCCGGTTCTTTCAAGGGTCGCCCCGGGGTCCATTCGGGCACAGCTTCCGGGAGCCCCACCCGACGACGCGGAACCTATGTCGGCTATCTTCGAGGATCTGGAACAAATCATCGTTCCGGGCATTACGCACTGGAACCATCCTGATTTTTTTGCATACTTTGCAATAAGCGGATCCGGTCCCGGCATCATCGGGGAACTGTTGACGGCGGCATTCAACGTCAATGCCATGTTGTGGCGTACCTCTCCCGCGGCCACGGAGCTCGAAGAACACGTGCTGGACTGGCTTCGTCAGATGCTGGGTCTTTCAGAAGAGTTTACCGGCGTCGTCTATGACACGGCTTCTATTTCTACGTTCCACGCCCTGGCGGCCGCCCGGGAGGCGATTCCCGAGTTGGACGTCAGCCAGGAAGGCATGGCAGGTCCCGGCGGACGTCTGCGAGTTTACACTTCAGAGCACGCCCACTCGTCTGTCGAGAAGGCGGGCCTGGCGATGGGATTGGGACGGGAGGGGGTGTGTAAGATCGGCGTCGATGAGCGATTCCGGATGGACGTCGGCGTTCTTGAGGATGCGATCAAACGCGACATCAACGACGGGTGGCGCCCGTTCTGTGTATCGGCGACAGTGGGGACGACCTCGACTACCAGCATCGATCCAGTCGGAGCCATTGCCGATGTCTGTCAACGTCACGGCCTGTGGCTCCATGTCGACGCAGCCTATGCCGGTGCTGCTGCCATCCTTCCCGAGATGAGCCACATTCTTGACGGATGCGACAGGGCCGATTCCTTCGTGATGAACCCGCACAAGTGGATGTTCACACCGATCGATTTCAGCGCCTTTTATTGCCGCCGTCCGGATGTGCTCAAACAAGCGTTCAGCCTGACACCCGAGTATCTGAAAACGAGCGAAGGCGATAAGGTGACCAACTACATGGATTACGGCATCCAACTCGGCCGTCGTTTTCGCGCGTTGAAATTCTGGATGGTGATCCGCTATTTCGGTGTCGATGGGCTACGTCGCCGCATCCGGGAGCACATCCGTCTCGGTCAATTGTTCGCCGGTTGGATCAGAGAAAGTTCAGATTTTGAGCTGATGGCCCCCGCGCCCTTCAGCACCGTCTGTTTCCGTCTGAAGCGCGACGATGTCTCAAACCAGCAACTACTGGACCGAGTGAACGCCTCTGGTAAAGCCTTTCTTTCCCACACAAAACTAGGCGATCAACTCACCCTCCGATTCACGGTGGGCAACCTCCGTACTGAAGAGACACATGTCCGTGCCGCCTGGCATCTGCTCCAGTCCGTTGCTGAAGAATTGAATTGATATTCGACGCCGAGGCGCAAAGGCGCAAAGTGAAACAAAAAATTCTTGCAAGAATCTTCTGAGACTAGTTCTCTGCGTCTCTGCGTCGATTCTAACCCTTCGGTTTTTGCTGGTCTCCTCGGATAGCCTCGGCGAGACGGCGGGCGGCCAGGTGGAGGCGTGGGCCGATCAGTAACAGATAGTCACCGGCCAGGATATAGACTCGTCCGTTCTTGACGGCCGGTACGGTGTCGAGTTTCTGCCAGTCGTTCAGGCGTTCGGCGATCCGTGTCCGGTCGCCCCGGTCGGACGGCAGCAGTTCGATGATGACTTCGGGCTGGCGTTTGAGGATCTCTTCGAGGGAGGGTTGAAGGGAGTCGTCATCCACGTCGCCGAAAATATTGTCGCCGCCGGCGATCTCGATGAGCTCGTTGAAAAACGACCGGTTGCCGCCGCTGTAAAAAGTGCCCATCGTGCCGGCTTCCCGGCTGTGTACCAGCAAGACCGTCGGCTTGTCCGGTGGCGCTTCGCCCCGGATGTCCGACAGTTCGCTTCGAATCTCCTGAGCGAGTTCGAGCCCTCTGTCTTCCAGCCGGAGTTCCCTCCCAAGCTCCTGAACATACGTCAGCATTTCCTCGATCGGCCCGTGCAGGAACGGGTACTGGCGTATGCCGGCTACAGCCAGCCTATCCCGAAGCAGGGCCTGGGTGCCGTAGGTGATCACAAGGTCGGGTTGAAGCTCGAAGATCCTCTCGAGGTTCGGGTTGATCAGCGCTCCGACCCGGGGGCGTTCGAGCGCTTCCGGAGGATACGTGTCGTAATCACTCACGCCGACGACCCGATCGCCTGCGCCGAGTGCAAACAACATCTCCGTCACCGCGGGCACAAGTGAGACGATTCTCTGGGGGGCTTCGCTGCTTTCCAGTTCTACTACCGTTGAGGTAGTGGAACAGGAGGCGAGCAGAATGAGGAACAGCGTGGCTAAAAAAGCCGTCAGGGGCTTCGGAGTCACCGATCACCGCCCCAGCGGAAACGGGTCCCCACGTTCACAGCACGGCCCAGAGCGAGAAAGCCCAGAACTTCCTGGTAGGATCGATCAAAAGCGTTCTTGATCGAAACGAAGGCGGAAACCCGTGGTGTAATTTTAACGGTTACCGCGGCGTCCGACACCGTGTATCGCTCGTTGCTTTCGAGCGGCGGAAAGTGCGAGAAGAAATCGCTATCTGCCCGGTGTCCAACGAATCGGGAATTCCACGCCACCATGAATCGATCATCGATCCAAGACAGCCGGAAATCTCCGGAATGGTCCGGGCGTCGGAGCAGTGGGTCCCCCGGCCGGAACGGAAACGAGGCACTCGATGACTCCACGACCTTCCCGGCCAGTCGGGTGTAATTCGCGTTCGCATGAAAATGGCCCAACCGAACCCTCCATCGCAGTTCCAAGCCGCGCGTCGTGGTCAGACCGATGTTCTGATACTGGCTGTTTCCACCTCCGCCTGCGACCAGTTGGATCAGGTTGCGGAACCGGTTGTCGAACCATGTCACGTCCCCAACCACTCGATCGCTTCCAAATCCCTGCTCCCAACCAATTTCCCAGCTTCGGGACCGTTCCGATTCGAGGTTCGGGTTTCCGAGGAAGAACGGGCTTTCGCTGAAGCTTTCGAGGAACCTGGGTTCCTTGATACCGCGACCTGCCGTGAACCGCAATCTGCCCGATCCGATCGGTCCTGACGCAGGGTTGACCAGCAGATAGGAGAGGCCCAGTCGCGGGCTTGCGACCGTACCGAACGAGTCGTTGTCATCGATTCGAACACCGGCGGTTACATGAAATCCGGGTGCCGGTTCGATCTGTTGCTGGAGGTAGTACCCGTAGTTGTCACGTGTGCGCGCCGTTCGGCCGACGTCTCCTTTCTCCCGGTCGAAGTCGACACCGTATGACAGCGTTCCGGCCCGCCCGAGAAACAAGTCCCCACGATATTCCACACGGTGCCGGGTGCCGTTGACGACGAATGGTCCGAAAGAGCCAAAGAAAGTTTGATCCAGGTCATGGAAGCGGTACGCAACGTGTTGGGTTACGCGAGCCCCGATTAGGAAGTCGTATCCTATCCCAACGGTTTTTTCCTGACGGTGCATCGATCCGGTCGGGTCGAAGGAAGTGAAACCCGGTGCGGTCGGCCCCGGCGTGCCCCCGCGAACGGATCCATGAGAAATGGTCAAGCGGAGTGACTGGTCGGTGCCCGGGGTGTATCCAAAGTTTCCGAAATAGCTCGCGTTCCGATAGTCGTTGTTTTCGGCGACATTATCGGTGTCCAGCCTGCTGAACGTGTTCGAGAAGTCGACACCTCTGAAGTTTCCCCTCACCGCACCGGACTGGCGTAGCGTATTGAAGCTCCCACCTTCTACCGCCAGGTCGACCTCCGGCGATGTGATGCCGTTGCGAGTGAAGATCTGGACGACGCTTGTCATCGCGTCGGAACCAAAAAGCGCGCTCTGAGGCCCGCGGACCACCTCCACTCGCTCGATGTTGTCGGTCGTCAAGTGTGCAAAATCGTAGGCGTCACCGGGTGGGTTGATCGGGACCCCGTCGATCAGTACTTTGTTGTAATCGGTTTCTCCTCCCCGAACGAAAAAGTTCGCAAGCCCTTGCGCGCCGCTTTGCTGAAAAGCGACACCGGCCAGGTTTCGCAGCAGGTCGCCAGCCTGGCGCGTCTGGGACGATTCGATTTCAGTCCGATCGATGACATCGAGGCTCGAACCGAGCGATTCGGCTGGCATGATCGTCCGATTCGCCGTTACGGAGACCGAGTTTCGAATGGGCTGGATCTTGGGAACGATCGATCCTACTTCGATCGAACCCGAGACGGAAACCTCTGTTTCATAAGGCGAAAACGCCTCGACGAGCACGTCGAGTCGCGTCGGGCCCGATTGAAGATCCGTCAACTGGAAGCAGCCCCCACTGTCCGACCGAGATCTGAGAATGCGTCCGGTGGACACGTGTTCGGCGACGACCCGCGCGTCACTGATGGATGCCCCTAGCGAATCCTCAATGCATCCGGCGATGGAATTCTGTGCGAGCGCTTCGAGCGGAAAAGTCAGAATGATCGAAAGAAACAGCAAACAGGAACAGTGGCGGAGCCAAGAGCAGACAAAACCAGGCATATGGTCCTCTCCCTAGAAAGGTAATCTCCTCCGGGAGGTTTCCTGACTCGACGACAGTGAATTAGAGGTCGCCTTCCCACCGATCCGGACCGGCAGTGGCTGTAGGTGGAGTAGTCGTCTTACAGTTGCTGGGCAGTAGCGGTATCTCACCGCTTTCCCTTATCCGAAGTTCGGACAAAGAATAACAGAGGGGGGAGTCAGAAGTCCAAGAGTGGGGGAGAGGAGTCCGAAGTCCGCGATCAAAGCGTTCGGTTGGGCTCGAACGTGGAAGGCCAAACTAATTCGAATTTCCCAACCTCGGACCCCGGACCCCGGACTTCGGACTTCCCTGTATACTGTCGCCCGGAGGTGACCATGGAGTACGTTCCCAGGGAAGAACTTGAGCGACGATGGAAGCGGGTTCGGGATTTCATGGATTGCGATGCCCTTGTCGTGTTGCAAAATGTCGACCAGTTCTACTTGACCGGCACGATCCAGAACGGGGTCCTGTGGTTTCCCCGCGAGGGGGAGCCCGTGTTCGCGGTCCGGAAAAGCCATCAGCGGGCCATGACCGAATCCGCGGTGAAGAATATCGTGCCGTTCCGTCGATATTCCGAACTGCGTTCCCTCATCCCGAATCCCGGTGACTTGCTGGGTCTCGAACTCGACGTCGTTCCGGTGGCGCTGCACGGGCAGATTTCCAAGACGTTTCCAAACGCGAAGTTTACCGACGCCTCGATGACGCTTCGGCTTGCTCGATCCGTCAAGACCGATTACGAAATCGAACAGATCCGGAATGCCGCCCGAATGCTCGACAAGGCCTTTATCGACATCCCCACCCAGTTGCGCGAAGGCCTGGCGGAGTTCGAACTGAGCGCCCGGATCGAATACGTCATGCGGATGGAGGGCCACCAGGGGTTGGCGCGTATGCGGCGGTTCAACCTCGAGATGTTTTATGGTGCGGTTGCCTTCGGCGACACTTCCGCGTACCCCCACAGTTTTGACGGCCCTGTCGGAGTTCGGGGTCTTTATCCGGCCGTGCCCGCGATGGGGGGTGACAAGAAACTGGAGCGTGGCGCCCCGATTATGGTCGACGTTGTCGGCGGCTACGGTGGGTATCTGGCCGATGGTTCCCGGGCCTATTCGCTTGGCCCCCCTTCCTCACAGATCCAGGACACTCATTCTTATATCCTGGACCTCAATGCCTGGCTCGAAGAACAGCTCCGGCCAGGGAACGTGCCCAGCGAAATCTACCGAAAGACCCAGGAGCGCGTTCGAAAAGAGAATTTCGCCGACCATTTTATGGGTGCCGGCGAAAACCGGGTCGGCTTCGTCGCTCACGGCGTCGGCCTGGAACTGGATGAACTCCCCGTCATCGCACCCCGTTTCGACACCCCCCTGGAACCAGGCGTCGTCCTTGCGATGGAGCCCAAGGTTTTCTATCCCGGCCTCGGTGGCGCAGGGCTGGAAAACACGTATGTGATTACGGAAACGGGGTGTGAGAAATTGATGAAGGCGCCGGAGGAATGGGTCACGGTGTGAGCGAGGCCAAGGTCCTGGGTCCGACGTCCGAGGTCCGAGGTCGGGGTCCGAAGTCGGGGAAGGAAGTCCGAAATCCGGATGACCTCGGACCTCGGACTCCCCCCTAAACTGCAACCAGCGGAATCCCCCGACGGATGACGGGAGCCAGTAGTCTAAGCTCCTCCATAAGTCGTGCGAATTGATCGGGGAGAAGGGCTTGGGGGCCGTCAGAGAGCGCGTGTTCGGGTTCGTCGTGAACTTCGATGATCAGTCCGTCGGCTCCTACAGCGACCGAGGAGCGGCTCAGGGGTGTGACCATGTGCCGTTTGCCCGTTCCGTGGCTCGGGTCCGTGATGATCGGCAGGTGGGAGATTCGTTTGACCTCCGGAACAATGGAAAGGTCGAGCGTGTTGCGCGTGTGGTCGGCAAAGGTTCGAACGCCGCGTTCGCACAGGATGACGTTGTAGTTTCCTTCCGACATGACGTATTCCGCGGCGAGCAGAAACTCGTCCAGAGTCGCGCTCATCCCTCGTTTCAGCAGAATCGGCTTCTTAGCTCTTCCGGCCTTCTTCAGCAGGGAGAAGTTCTGGGCGTTCCTGGCCCCGATCTGGATGACGTCGGCATATTCTTCGACCAGGTCGAGGCTCTCCGCGTCAATCGCTTCGGTAACGACCGGCAATCCGGTAACCTCGCGGGCCTTGGCCAGGATTTTTAAGCCCTCCAGACCGAGGCCCTGAAAACTGTACGGTGACGTCCGTGGCTTGAACGCCCCACCCCGGAGCATGTGGGCGCCCGCGTCGCGAACCTTCTCGGCGATCCGAATCATTCGCTCTTCGGTCTCGACGGCGCAGGGGCCTGCCACGACGACCAGATCCTTACCGCCGACCGAGACGTTGCCCACTTGAACAACCGTGTTCTCGCCCTTGAATTCGCGACTGACCAGCTTGTATGGACGGGTTACCGGGATCAGTTCAACGACGCCCGGCATGTTTTCAAACGGTTCCGGAACGATCGGTCCGGGGTTACCCGTGATTCCGATGGAGGTCCGGCTGGAGCCCGGCATTGGATGAGGCTTGAAGCCGAGTTCTTCGATCTTCTTGCACACCGCTTCAGTTTGTTCCGGGGTGGCGTGCGCACCCATTACGATAAGCATAGGCTTCGATTATACGCGGATTACACCGGTGGGAGGGCCAGTCAGTACGCAGATTACGCCGATAAGAAGGGAAATCAGCCTCAACCCCAGCCCGCAAATCCCCTCCACCTGCGTGATTTGTGCGATCTCGGCAAAAACATTCACCTGCGTAATCCGCGCATTCGTGTTCCCACGAAGGCAATCAACAACACATACACCACGATGTTGAACACAAAGACGGCGCGGATACTCAGGGATGCAAGCGCGCCGGCGATGATGGGTCCAGTAGAACCTCCGAGCAGTGAAATGCTCGACAGGATTCCGAAGCCGGTGCCACGGTGTTCGGGAGGAATGACCTGACCCGCGGAGGTGAAGGCTAGCGTCAAGACCCCTCCGGCCAGGAGCGACAGAGTGATTCGCAGGATGAAGAATGCAGTCGACGATCCGGCCAGTGCTATGGGGACAAGCACGGCCAGGCCGAGCAAGAGGCGGACCAGGATCAGCCGTTCGATCGGAATTCTCGAAGCCAGGCGTCCCGAGAGCCAAGCGGAAAGTGCTTCCCCGAAGGCGGCCATCGAGAACAGAGCCCCCGAGACCGCAGCCAGCCTCACAATAGGGGTGCCGAGTTGCTCGAGGAACAGAGGGACGATGGGGGCGTATGTGCGATGCGTCATGTGGACAACAAACAGGACGATCAACGGCATCAGGTATTCGGGATGTTTGAGGAAACTCCGGTCGATGGCCGGTTGCGGCTCTTCAGGCTTTTCCGGCTGTTTTCGATCGCTATCGCGGTAGAGAAAGATAATGCTCAGGAACGAGCCGAACATCAGGACTGCCGTGGCGAAGAACGTGTTCTGGATGCCAATATAGCCGGCGAGGATCCCGCCGACCAGCGGTCCGATGGCGGCACCTAGAATTTGAGTGGACTGCAATGTTCCGATCACCCTCGCCATCTTGTCTTTGGGCGAAAGTTGCGTGATTGCCGCTATGGACACGCTGTTGAAGCCGCCCAGCAATCCCAGCACCGCGCGGAGAAGGAAGAGGTGCCACACGTTCGCCGCGAATCCCATGAAAAACCAGCACAGGCAGTTGACTGCCGTGGCACGCGCCGCCATGGCCTTCAACCCCACGTGATCGCCAAGGCGCCCCCATAGCGGGCCGGTCAGCGCGGCCATCGCCGGGCTTACGCTCAGGATCAGGTCGGTCCAGAACGCGATCCGACCGGTGCCCTCGACACCCAGTTGGCGAACGTAGAGAGGCAGGAACGGCATGACGAGAGTGAAGCCGAAGAAAACAAAAGACGCGGAAACCGTTACCGCAATCTGGTTTTTTTGCCACTGCTCAAGTGAACGAAGCCGATGGAGGCGGGACGTGGGATGGCAGTCGGGGTTGTCCTTCATGATTGAGATGGACCCAGGATCATCATGAGACCGACCAATGTCTTGGCGTCGCGGATTTTACCCTCCCGAATCCATGTCCGCGCGTCCTCCAGGCGGGTCAGGACCACATCGATCGCCTCGTCGTCTTCGAGTCGCTGCTGACGAAGCTCGAGCCCCGATGCTTCA
Source organism: Terriglobia bacterium (assembly GCA_965247425.1). Classification (GTDB taxonomy): domain Bacteria; phylum Acidobacteriota; class Terriglobia; order 20CM-2-55-15; family 20CM-2-55-15; genus CAZOZZ01. The sequence continues at coordinate 3,693,148 of OZ252023.1, read as the reverse complement.
TAGAGGTACATGAGTTCGTTGGTAAACCCCGGCGTTGTGTAATAGGTGGCCCGGTGCGTCATCTTCGACGCCACGTACCCTGTTTCCTCTTCCAGTTCGCGTCGGGCCGTGTCGACCGGATCTTCCCCCACCTCCAACGTCCCCGCCGGAAGCTCGATAAGCTCTTCCCCAGTTGCGTGTCGATACTGGCGAATCAACACAATCTCCTCTGGCGACGGCATCGCAACAATCGAAACAGCCCCGGGGTGCAAAACGATGTCCCGCACCCCCTCCTTCCCGGAAGGCTCGATCACGCGGTCCCGACGAACGGTAATCCGCCGCCCCACAAACTCCACTTTTTGACTTAGGATTTTTGTCATTTTTCAACGCAAAAGCGCAAAGACACAAAGGGCGCAAAGTTTAATTAGTTCGGACGGGATAACGATTTGTGGCCCTGCTCCGTCCCCAAGACAAAAGACTTTGCGTTTTTGCGTCTTTGCGTTGACACACAACGTTTCGTTCTGTTCAACGTGTCAGTCAGGCCTTCTCCTCCGCCCAAAGCTCATCCAGCTTGTTGTAACTCGGCGGGAACTCACCCGAGTATCGGACGAACGAGGGGATCGGATAACGGACGCCGCCTTTGTGCGTCCCTTCCAGCCCCTCAATCAGTTCATCGATCTTGGGCCAGGGGAAGGAGAAGGCCATTTCGTGATCTTCGGTCTGTCCGAACACACGGTCTCCGTAGCAGGGGAGGACGACCTCGTATTCGCCGGTTTCGATCGGTCGGATGATTTCGTCGGAGCAGTCGATGCGACCCGTGAAAGACGATTTGATTGCGCCTCCCTGTTTCCACAACGCCCCGGTTACCAGCCGCATCACCTGTGCGGGATTTGCGTAAACAATCACGACCTGCGGTTCAAAGGCCGCTTTCCCCGCCGGGGCCATCAGGATTCCATTGTAGCGATTGTACGGAAAGTGATACGTCTCCGTTTCGGTTCGCGCGCCTGCGGCGGCCGATTCCGTATACATGCCGGCGCAGCAGTTTCCGTCCTTGAAGAAAGCAGGCTCCTTCTCGAGCCCGAAGGCGATCTTCGTCAGAGGGCAGTTGATGTCCTCGGTCGTGAGCGCGACGGTCCAGCCATATTTTCGCGCCATCGTGACGGCCTGGCAGGTGGTGATCTCGACCGACATGTCGCGGCGAGGTCGCTTGGCTCTTTCCGGAATCTCATCTCCGGACTCCAGCATCCGGACACCGACCGGAAAAGTCGCCGGCCGAATGAAGGATTCGATCTTTCCGATCGCGTTCTTTATGTCAGTCATGAATAAACTTCCTCCAGCATGGGCTTGAGCGAACCGACGAACTTGTCTATCTGTTTCCTCGTGATGATCAACGGTGGCAGGATTCGAAGCACTCTCTCCCGCGTGCAGTTCACGATGAAGCCCGCTTCGAGCAGTTTGTCGATGACGGGCTTGCCTGGAACCTTCAATTCGACGGCGAGCATGAGCCCGTCACTTCGGACTTCGTCCACGACCGGCAGGTCTGCCAGTTGATCCAGTCGCTGCCGGAAGTAGGTCCCCACTTCCTGAACGTGTTTGAGGATGCCTTCGTCTTCAAAAATTTTGAACAGTTCCAGACTCAATCGACAGGCCAGGGGCCCTCCGCCGAAGGTCGTTCCGTGAGTGCCTGGTTCGATGGTTTCCGCGATGTGTTCCTTCATCAGAACGGCCCCAAGGGGGATGCCCAACCCAAGTGGCTTGGCGGTGGCGACCAGATCGGGCAGGTTGTCGCGATCGGTTGCGGGAGCGAACTTGTGAAAGGCGAACCATCGCCCCGTCCGCCCCAATCCGCATTGGATCTCGTCGGTGATCAGAGCGGCGCCGGATTCCCGCGTCAACCCCCTGGCCCGCCGATAGAATTCCTCCGAAACAGGCCGAACGCCACTCTCCCCCTGTATCGTTTCGAAGATCACCGCGCACACGTCGTCGGAAAATTTAGCATCGAGGTCGGCCACGTCATTGAATCCGACGAACTCAATTCCGGGGACCAGAGGCTCGAACGGTTTCCGGTATTTTTCCTTCTGGGTCGCGGACAGCGAGCCCATGGTCCGTCCGTGGAACGACCCTTCGAGGGCCAGGATCCGGTACCTTCGCACTTCCCGGCCGTGGTTCGCCGACACACGTGCGAATTTCAGGCACCCTTCAACCGACTCTGTGCCGCTGTTGGTGAAAAACACGCGATCGAGTCCCGACACGCCGGCGAGCCGTTCGGCGAGCCTTCCCTGATACTCGTGATACACCAGGTTGGACAGGTGCAGTGGCTTTTTGATCTGCTTTCTAAGCAGACGGACGACACGCGGATGACCGTATCCCAGGGCATTCACGCCGATACCGGCCATCAAGTCCAGGTATCTCTTGTTGCTTCGGTCGAACAGGTAACTGCCACTCCCGCGATCGACGAGAACATCGTAGCGTTTGTAAATCCCCAGCAGGTACTGGTCTTCCAGTCGTTTTACATGTGAAATCGGCATTTTGGTGGAGGCGATGCGCGGATGTGCCGGCCGAGGGTCTAGCAGCCCACCGGCGGACCCTATGTTGCATAAATCAGAGATCTTAGCATATCATCTTAACCGTTCTCACGAAGCGGACAGGCGAAGCTACAATGGGTGCGCCGCGAAACAAAGTTCGCCAAGCAAGTTTATCGAGGCGCGGGGAGATTGGTGGAGGCAGCCACTGACCTGCGCTCGGACGGAGGAGCAAGGATGAAGAGAATAGTGCTCAGCCTCCCGATCATCGTATTGATGACGGCATCCTTAACATTCGGGCAGTTAGAGATGCCCGGGGCCGACAACACACCGACGGTTGGGGAGAAAGCCCCGGAGTTCAAACCCCCAAAGGGCCTGATGCGGTCCGAACCGGTGGGGCTTGCGGACTTCGCGGGCAAGCAGAGAGTTCTGGTGACGTTTTACCCCGCAGACTGGACGGGTGGCTGAACGCGAGAGTTCACCGGGATCGGTGAACATTGGGACGAGTTTGTCGCCCTGAACATCGCGGTTGTTGCGGTATCGAGAGACACCCCTTTCTCGCAGGCCAAGTTCGCGGAATCGGTCGGAGCCGAACAGGTGACATTCCTGGCGGATCGCGACGGGGACGTCATAGAGCGTTATGGCACCCTGAATCCGGGCAGCAAGCTGGCTCGGCGGAATTACTTCCTGATCGATGAAGAAGGTACGTTGATCTGGAAGAATGTTACCGGCCAGTTGATCCCGACCGAGAAACTCATCTCGGATTTGACAGCGGTCTTGGAAGGCAGCTAAGGATTCGCTCAAGAATAGCTTATTCTTGAGCGGGCCCAGTGAAATGGCCCGAAACTTCATGAGAGGACGCAGGACCCCTTCCTGCGTCCTTTCGACTTTAAGTCCATGAAAATCCTCACAGCCGAACAGATTCGTGAAGTCGATCGACTCTCGACCGAGAAGTTCGGGGTGCCCGGAATCCTTCTCATGGAAAATGCCGGGATGCGGGTTGTCGAGGCGCTCGAAGCTCGTTACGAAAATCTCGCGGAACAATCGATCGCGATCCTGTGCGGTAAGGGAAACAACGGCGGTGATGGGATCGTCGTTGCGCGGCAGTTGATCCAGCGGGGTTGTTTCCCGACGGTCTTTCTATTTGCCTCCCCGACGGATGTGACCGGCGACGCGCGCACGAACCTGGACATTCTGACCGCGATCGGCTATCCCCCGGTCGTTGTTCAGACCCAGGAGGAATGGGAACGAGAGCGTCTGGAGATAGTCGGGGCGGACCTCGTTATCGATGCACTGCTGGGAACGGGCCTCTCCAAGCCCGTCGAAGGGCTCTTCAGCTTCGTTATTCAGAGACTGGACGAGTTCTTTCCCGGCGCGACGATTGTTTCCGTCGACGTGCCATCTGGTTGTACGGCCGATAGCGCCGACATTGCCGGTCCCACGGTCGAAGCCGACCTGACGGTGACACTGACGGCCCCGAAATTCTGTCTTGTGCTGTCTCCCGCTCATGAGATGGCAGGTGAGGTCGTTATCGCGGACATCGGCAATCCGCCGGAATTACTCGAAGCCGATGGCCTCGATGTGAACCTGCTCCTTGGGGACAGCTTTTCCGATGCGCTGTATGCCAGGGAAGACGACACGAACAAGGGCAGTTACGGAAAGATCCTCGTGATCGGCGGGTCCCGGGGCAAGTCCGGTGCGGCCGCGATGGCCGGGCGAGCCGCGCTTCAGTCCGGTGCCGGGCTGGTGACGGTGGCCGCCTCGGAAAGCGCCGCGCCCACGATTGCGTCCCACATGGCCGAGATGATGGTGGAGCCCCTTGCCGAAGGGCCGGCGGGCACCATCTCACGGGCTGCGCTCGACTGCGGCCGGCTTTCCTCGATCATCGAAGGGAAATCGATCGTGGCCATGGGGCCGGGTCTCGGTCAGGACCAGGAAACCGTCGATCTGGTTCGAACCCTTCTGCCCCGATTTTCGGTTCCACTCATCCTGGATGCGGACGGGCTGAACGCCTTCGATGGCTGTGCCGGGGAACTTCGAGGTTCCGCGTTTCCCATCATCCTGACGCCTCATCCAGGGGAGATGTCCCGTCTGGCCGGCCTCGAGGTGGCAGAGATCGAGCGCGATCGTCTCGGTGTTGCCCGCAACTTCGCCACCGGGCATGAACTCTACGTCGTCTTGAAAGGATTTCGGACCGTCATCGCCTGCCCCGACGGTACGGCCTTCATCAACTCGACGGGAAACGCCGGGATGGCCACGGCCGGCAGCGGGGACATCCTGACCGGAATGATCGCCGGAATCCTTGGACAGCCAGGTCTGGGCAGCTTCGAAGAACGCGTGTGCCTGGCCGTCTACCTTCATGGACTCGCCGGCGACCTGGCGGCCGATGAAGTCGGTGAGGAAGGTCTCATCGCAACCGATATTCTTCAGTTTTTGCCTGAAGCGTGGAATGAATTGCGAGGAGGGTAGGATTGACGCAGAGACGCAAAGGCGCAGAGATGGGATTTCAACACGAAGCCACGAAGACTGAATTAGGTTTTACTTTTGTATTCTCTGTTAGCTTCGTGTCTTCGGGTTGAATGAAGTCGATGGGGGATCCATTCCTTTCAGAATCTGACGAACAGACGTTTGAGTTTGGCAGGGAGTTGGCGGCTTCGCTCCAGCTGCCGGCCTACATCTTGCTGTTTGGTGACCTTGGAGCGGGAAAAACGACCTTCACCAAGGGGTTGGCCGCGGGCTTCGGTGTCGAGGATGTCGACGAGGTCTCCAGCCCCACCTTCACGCTTGTAAACCAGTACCAGGGGCGTGTGCCGGTCTACCATGTCGATCTCTATAGAGTCGAATCGGCAGACCTCTATGACCTGGGACTGGACGACATCTTCGACGACCCTCGAGCAGCCGTGGTCGTCGAGTGGGCCGACCGTCTCGGTGATTTCACGCCCGAAAACCCGACGCACGTCACCTTGACCTACGTCGACGACCACACCCGCGAAATCGAAGTCCAGATCGATGCCTAGAAGGATGACCTTTGCGTCTCTGCGTCTCTGCGTCGAAAAGTCCTTCGTTTTTTGTTGAAAGCTGACGGGGCAGGTGGAATTGTCACCCGGTGGGGTAGAATATTCGTATGCTTCTCGCTTTTTTCCTTTTCCTGCAGGTCATCCCGCAGTTACCCATGCCTGAACTGCAGCCGGCGGCCGGAGAGATCGTGGGACCTTATATTTTTCGTGAAGATGTTGGACAGACCACGAAGGTCATTTTGAAGAACGGCTTAACCGTGCTGGTTCGAGAGGAGAACGCGATTCCCCTCACAAGCATTACCGCGCTGGTCAAGGTGGGTTACTTCGACGAGCCGGACCGGGTGTCTGGAATTGCGCATGTGATTGAGCACATGCTCTTCAAGGGGACGAGCACCCGTCCGGTTGGGCAGATCGCGAAGGAGACCAAGGGCATTGGGGGTCAGCTGAATGCGTACACGTATTACGATCGGACGGTCTATCACACGGTCGTCCCTGCCGCAAATGCGAGTACGGCAATGGAGATCCAGGCAGATGCGCTGTGGAATTCCACCTTCGATGCGGTCGAGCTGGAGCGTGAAATCGGAGTCGTCCTCCAGGAGAACAACAGGAAGTTGGATAATCCGCCGGCAGTCGCGTCCGAACGCCTCTACTCGACCGCGTTCAGACAGCATCGAATGCGGCGCTGGCGGATCGGCTCCCGTGAGGGGTTACGCGCGCTGGGCCGAGACGATGTCGTCGGCTTCCACTCGAGGTACTACCAACCCTCGAACATCGTCCTTGCCGTTGTCGGTCAGTTTGAGCGCGAAGCCATGATCGAGGAGATCATCCTTTACTACGGCGGCCAGGAAGACGTTGCGGTCGAACGGGAGCCTGGGCCGTCGGAACCCCGCCAGACGGCTTTTCGATACGGTTGGGAGAGGGGGGCTCTCGAGCAGACCCGGGTGTCTCTTGGATACCATGTGCCCGACGCCCTGTCCGATGATTCGTACGCGCTGGAGGTGATGTCAGCAGTCCTGTCTGCCGGTCGCGCGTCTCGATTGAACCGTTTTCTGCGAGACGAACGCGGTTTGATCAGCCGTGCGTCGTCCGCGTTTATCGGGTTCCGTGACCTGGGTTATTTCGAACTCGACTTGGAGACCGACGACCCCGTTCGGGCGGAAATCGCCGCGCTGGCGGAGCTGGAGAACATCAAGGAGTTCGGCATCACGAACGAAGAGTTGGAGCGTGCGAAGACGCTGATCGTCCAGCAACACTTCCACCGCCTGGAGACGGTCGGAGGGATCGCCGCCGAGATTTCCGGCAACGAAGCCCTGGGCGACTGGAAACGGGGCAATACGTTCATCGACAGGATAAAGGCCGTGACTCTGGCCGACATCCAGCGCATTTCGACCGCGTATTTTACGACGGCGAACCTGGGTCTCTTCGAATATCTTCCCGCGTCTATCACGCGATCGTATTCAGACGACGATTTTGCCGACAACGTGTTGGCGCGCGTCTCCGGAGCCGTCGTTGAACGAAGCGTCGAGGAGCTCCCAGTGTCGGCCCGGACGTCGCAGCCAGATGTCGAACTGATACAAGACCTGGTCAAGCCTATTGTCCGGCGCTCGATCCTCCGTGGTCCGGATGTCTACATCGTGGAAGACCATCGGCTTCCGCTCGTGTCGTTTGGGATTTTCTATTCCGGCGGCCGACTTTATGAATCCGCGACCAATGCCGGCATAACGGAGCTGACCTTGCGTAGCGCGTTGCGGGGGACCCGACGGTATAACAGTGCCGATGTGGGGCGTCGCGTCGAGAACGCCGGGGCCCGAATCCAGGTTGTGAACGAACCGGACTTCTTCGGGTACGTTCTGGATGGCGTGAGCGGGCAGATGGGCGAGGCCCTGGAAATCCTGATGGAGGTTCTGCAGGAGCCAACTTTCCCGGAAGAGGAAGTCGAACTTGCCCGCAAGTTACAGGTGGCCCGGATCCGTACGCTTCGTGAAGACACCTATCGATATCCCATGCAGTTGTTCATGTCGACCGTGTTCGCCGGCCATGCCTATTCACGTCCCGGCGTCGGCTCGGAGGCATCACTCGAATCCTTGACGCGTGAGGATCTGTCGGCGTGGTACAGGCAGCACCAGCGGCCCCTGATTCCTTCGATCGTGATCGTTGGGGACACTCGAGGCACGGGTCTTGTGGCTTCGATCGCCGAAGCCTTGACCAACCTGGATCTTCACGAGGAGGACATTTCGATTCTGCCCGTTCCGACTTTCAACCCAGACGCCGAGGAGATGGTCGAGGACGCTGCCCGCGCGCAGACGGCTCTGGCCTATGGATTTCTCGGCACGACCAATTTTCACCCGGATCGATTCGCCATGAAGGTGATAGCGAACGCAGTCTCGGGTCTCGGCGGCCGTTTCTTCGAGAACATCCGGGAAGAACAGGGCCTGGCGTACACGGTCCGAGCCGCCGAACTGTCCCTCGCCCGGGCCGGTGCTTTCTTCACTTACACGGCCTTTTCGCCAGAGAACGAGGCAAAGGTCCGAGCCGCTCTCGAGCAAGAGATCACTACTCTGATCGACGAAGGCCTCACCGAAGAGGAACTCCAGAAGTCTATTGAGTACTCGATCGGCATCCACCAGATCCAGCTCCAGACGCGCCTCGGCCGCGTCCTCGCCTTCGCCCGCGCCATCTCGTCGGGCGCCGGTGCCCAGTCGGTCCTGAACTTCAGTGACTCCATAAGAAACGTCAGCCTGAACTACGTCCAGTCCGTAGCCGCCAAGTACCTCAGCCCAGCGACGGCCAAGATCGCCATACTCCGGGGCAAGCAGTAGCCTCGACGCAGAGGCGCAAAGACGCAGAAAGAACGATTCGAAGTCAAAGAAAGAAACTCTGCGTCTTTGCGTCTCTGCGTCAAAAAATGTTGCTTGAGACTATTGATGGGAGGCGGTTACTGGCGGATTCTTCGGATTTCGATCGTGCCCCGGGAAGTCTGCAGCCGGATCACGTTGCCGCCGCCGTTCAACTCCGTGACGGATCGGTCGGATTGTGCGATGGTGTACCCTTGGGCGAAGGAGGGGCGGCTGTTGTTTCCCGAACCGACTGCACGCAGGGGGAAGTCGGAGCGGACACGTGGTGCCTGCATCAGCGTGCGTTCGATAACGGTTTCAAGGTTTGCGGGAAGGTTGGCCGGAATCGCGAGGCGGATGTTTCCGACAGTAGTCCTCAACTCGACGTGGAGGTCCCCAGCGAGCGAAGGCGGTGCCAGGCGGACTTCGATATCTCCAAAGCCGGAAGTCGCTTCGATGGATGATTCGGCTCTCTCGATTCGGATATCTCCCAGTTCGGTGAACCCCTGGAAGGCTCCGCGGATCAGGAGGCCGATGATGTTTCCTCCTGCTGTCTGAACGGTCGCTTTGCCCGCCGTACCGATGACGATATCTCCTGCCAGTGTGATCGCATTCAAATCGCCCTGGCTCTCTTGGATATTGATCGATCCTCCTGCCGTTTCGGCCTGCACCTGACCCGAAATGGTTCCGGTCCGGATCGGTCCACCGAGCGTTTCCAGCTCGGCGTTACCCAGGACGTCGCCGATCTCGATCTGTCCGCCCAGACTCCTCAGCTCGGCGTCTCCACCGATGTTTCCGACCAGGATCGAACCGCCCTGTGTGATCACGGCGGCGGCTCCGCCGATATTTCCCATGACCACGTTTCCGCCTGTCGTCCGGAGGATCACGCTGCCTTCGGTCGTCGCGACTCTCACGCCTCCAGCGAAGGTGATCAAATCCAGATCCACGCTTGCGGGAACCCGGATACGCCAGTCGACCGGACCAAATCGACGTGCCGGAGCTGTGCCGCTGATCTCCACGTGATCGTCAAAGCATTGCTCTTCAACTTCAATAGCGCTGTCGGACACTTCGACTTCGATGAAACCGGTAATGGATGTGTCGACGAGGAGGTTTCCAAGAGGCGCCCGCAGAAACAGGAATCCGCCCGCCGGAATCGGGCAACGGGCCAGGGCAACGGATTGCATGGCAAACATGGCCAGGACAAGAAGGGTGCCACGCCGGGCCACACATTTGAAGTTGGTTGCTTGGCTCATTGTCTTCCAGTACCTACAAACTGCAAGGCCTTCATCCGGATGTATGCGTTCTCGTCTTCCCGGGTCGCTTCCTGAATGATCCGGCCCATGGCTTCGTCGAGCTCGGCTTCGGCAACCGACGTCAGGGCCTCGATGGCTTCGACGCGAACGCCTGCATTCTGGTCATTCTCAAGCGTGTATACGAGAGCGCGCCGGACATCGTCTTCCATCGCAAAGGCCTTCAATCCCTCGAGGGCATACAAACGGACTCCCGCGTTCTCATCGTTCAAAAGCGTGCCGATGAGCACTTCCTTGATGCTGGGATCGCGCGAACTCTGTGCCAGTAGCTCAACGGCCTGAAGCCGAAATCCCGGGTTACTTGGCGAACGCAGCCCGCCAAAGAGTAGACGTCGGACGTCTTCATCCCGAAGGTTGCCTCGAAGCCTCATCGGCTGAACCATTTCACCAGCCAGTTGGACCTGGCCCGTTACCGGATCGGCTTCGACGATTCTCAGGTTCGAAACGGAGGCGTTCTGGGGGATTTGGGAGGTCTGGGCCTGTTGGAGTGGTGCGGAGGGTGTTGCTGCCGGGGTCTGACTCATGACGTACACTCCCACCGCCAGACCGATCGAAACCAACGCTGCCGACTCCAGCAAACGCATTCGTGAGAAGACCGGCGCCAACGATGGGAAACTCCACCATGCGCGTTTCATATCGATGCGGTCCAGTTCGTCTGAAAGCGTTCGTCGTGACTCGACGAGCAGATCCGAGGGGACTTCCCAGTCCGAGAAATCGTCCGTCAGTTTGAAGTGCAACTCCCGCTCGCTCTCGTAGAAGCCCTGACAAGGCTCGCATTCGTCCATATGGACGCGTAGGTCTCTGGAGTCGCGCTCGGACAACTCTTCATAAAGAAACAGGACGATATCGTGTTCGCGTTCTCGACAGTTCATATTTTAGCCAGATAAGTACGGAGTTTCTGAGTGGCTCTGAACAAGTAGTTCTTCGCCGTCTCTTCCGTGCTTCCCATGATCTCTCCGATCATTCGCAGTCGAAGCCCCTGATAATGTCTCAACTCAAAGACCAGCCTTTCCTTTTCCGAAAGAGACTTCAACCCATTCTGAATCTTGTCGCCTATTTCCCGACCGTAAAGCCGCCGTTCCGGGTTGCTGTAATAGCTTTTTTCCTCAAGCGTGTCTTTGAGAGCGGGGCGATCCGGATGGGCTTCGGTGTCCGCTTCGTAAGATATCTCCTCTCTCAGGGATTGCCGCTTGCGCAGATGATCCAGCGCAACATTTGTCGCAATCCGGTAAATCCAGGTGTAGAAGCTCGAGTCCGTCCGAAACCGACCCAGGGATCGATACGCCTTCAGGAACGTCTCCTGAAAAACATCCCGTGCTTCCTCCCGGTTGCCCAGCATGTGGAAAGCTAGGCGCAAGATATCACGATCATGGCGGTAAACCAACTGCTCAAAGGCCTCACGGTCACCCCCTTGAGCCTGCTGGACGAGGAGTCGATCTTCCTCGTTGGTTGCCGCGCGTTTCGTCGAAGCCGGTTTCAATGTGATTGCTTCCATGACAGGGGTTTTGACGACCCTGAATCGGAAAAGTTAAGAAGAAATTACAATTTAGTTACAAGAGTTTCCTGCTCAAAGGCGACCCCACCCCCGGCCTCCGTGTCGTTAGCTTACGCGGATTTTCCATCCAGAGTGTAAAGTATTGCAATGATAGGGGATAAATTCAATGGTCGTGTCCACGCGTCTTCTTTATCCTCCAGCTTATAAGACACCGGAAACCGAGAAAAAGCTCAACGTTTCGTGTAGATCGTGATCTGATCGCCCGGCCGGATGATGGAAAGGTCGGATTCCGGGTTCCATTCCCGGATAGCCGAAACGGACGTGTTGTGGGACAGGGCGATCCTACTCAGCGTGTCGCCGCGCCGGACCCGGTAGACCAGTCGCTGACTCGGAGAAGAGTTTGATCCGTCGCCAGACGTCCGGGGTGTGGCTGTCGGTGTCCTCAGGATGAGGCTTTCGCCTGCGATCAGCAAGTTCGAACTCATCCTGTTCCATTCCTTGATGTCTCCGATCGAGAGGCCGAACCTGCCGGCGATCGTCGAAAGCGAGTCTCCCCGTCGGATTCGATAGACCCGGGGCGGCGGGGACGGTGGGCCAGGCTGGGTCGTACCCGCTACTCTTGCCAGGGAGTCTACCGGCACGGTTATTCCGCTGATCGGTATGACGAGCGATTGACCGATCCGGATGATCCGTCGGGCCGATATCTTGTTGGTTTCGGTAATGGCCGATACGGAAACGCCGTATCGCCGGGCGATGTGAGAAAGCGTCTCGCCCGACGAGACCCGGTGGTGGCGGAACAGAATGCGTTTGTCGTCGGGAAGGGGAGCGACTTTTTCGGCGTAGGACTTCGCGTAGCCAACCGGAAGGTTGAGCTCGAACTCCGTATCGTCTGGCGGCGTAGCCCATCGCAGCACGTGCGGGTTCAGTTCCTGGAGTTGCTCGAGCGGCAGGTCCAGATAGTCGGCGATGACGCGGAGGTCGGTTGCGCTGGGAACCCGGACACGTTCGGATTCGAGGCTGCCGGCCGGGGTCACGTCAAACCCGTATTTTGTCGGGTTCTTGCCGATGATCGTCATGGCCAGGATTGTCGGGACGTAGTTCCGGGTTTCCCTGGGGAGCTGCCGACGCTCGGCCAGCGTCCAGAAGTCGGAAGATCCGGTCCGTTCCATGGCTCGCCGCACCCGTCCTGGGCCGGAATTATAGGCGGCCATGGCCAGGTACCAGTCGCCGAACTGTTCGTAAAGGTCGCCGAGGTGCCGGGCAGCCGCACGTGTGGATTTCTCCGGATCGGAACGTTCGTCGATCCACCAGTTCTGGCGGAGGCCGTATTCTTTCCCGCGCGACGAAATGAATTGCCACATCCCCTTGGCTTTGGCCCGCGACAGAGCTTTCGGTTTGAACAGGCTTTCGACCTGCGCCAGGTAGATCAAATCGAGCGGCACACCCTCTTCGGCGAAGATTCTTTCGATCATGGGGCGGTAGAGGCCCATTCGTTCCAGACCGACTTCCATCGTTCGGCGGCCGCTGCCTTGACTGTAGCGGTCCAGGAGAGAGATGACGCTGTCGTTAATTTCGATCGGGAGATCGTAGGTTGTTTCGCGGACGTCAGCCGCAGCCAGTTCACGCAGTTCGGGATCCATCACCTCGCCGGTTTCCAACTTCGCGAGATCGTCGATCGCCGCCGTCTCCGCATCCCGGGCAACTTCCAGCGTTTCGAGTCTCAAGTCGAGAAGGTCCTCGGCATGGTCCGAGGGCTGTCGCGACTCGACCGACGCCCGGCGTTCTCCTTCCGCCCCGGCCGGCTCCGCAGTACGGTCGGTCGGTGGGGCCGGCAACCGTCGCGCGCTAGTCCGCGCACCTCGGCCGCAAGCCGAGACGAACAACATTGAAAGAATGATGCAGGCCAAGAAAGGGCGATTGTGAAGACCCAAGAAAGACACCCCCAGATGTAGCGGTCGATTTGTCAGCGCAGGAAACCGATCCCCAGAGCCGCCAACAGGTGATGTTCGCTTAGTGGCCACCCTGCAACAAGTTAGCTTACACAAGAGCCTAAATCGAGTCAACTAAGTAGGATTCATCGCAGCCATTTCGGAAGTCAGGGAGGACGGAGTGTCTGGAAGGGGCTCTGGAAGGGAAAAGGTCGAGGAGGGAGAGGAATTTGAAGTGAGGGGTATTTTCGAGAGACAGGTATCCGTAGCGGGTCCAGCCCGGTGATTGGGGTCAGGCAGGCGCGTGGAGACCAGGGAAACGAGTCAGTTCAGCTGGAGTCGGCTGGGGTTGGGGCAGACAGAGCGAGGCGAAGCAAACGAAGAAGCTCGATGGAGGTATGCGGGCGATGGCGCCCGCGATGCAAATGACGCAATCGATACAGACGTTCGATCGTGAGAGCCAGGCTTATGAGGAGCCAGTGGAGAAGCAAGCTGTTGGCGTGGTGATGGGGGATATGGGCCATCCCATAACGGTTCTTGGCATCGTTGAAACCTTGGTTTTCGACTTCCCAACGACTCTTGGCCATGCGAAATAAAGTGGGCGCTCCCACTTGGTTCATCGAGAAATTGGTCAGCCAGTAGGCTTCGACCACCGATCCATCGGGTTTCTCTTGCCGGTAGCGGATCACGCGCACGGTCGGCCAGTTCAATCGGCCCCAGGGATCGAAGTCGTCTGCATCCCAGATTTCCACCCGATCGGCTCCATCCTTGAAAACCCGGGACGGCGGCTGACAAGCAAACCGGCTTTTGGCGGCGTTGAACAAGCTCGGAAGATTGGCTTTGAGACGGACGATGGTCTTCAATCCCAACTCGTCGGCCAAGTGCAGGAACGGAGCCGACGCATAGCCCCCATCGACAACAACATAATCGGCAAAACGCGGCCCCAACTGCCCCACCACCCGACGAAGCAGTCGTTGCCCCCCCGACCATTCGCTATCCCCACTACCGTAGGGTTCCACATCGACCGGTAAAGTGAACCCGGTGCCCACGATGGTGGCCATCACGACGTGGTGTAAGTAGGTGGTCACCTCCCCCTCGGCGTTGCGATGGGGTCGACACCACTGACACCCGGCCTCACCGACACGCCCCACGGTTGTCCCGTCCAGCGCCAGGCCGATGAATCGGCAATCGTCGAACGCTTTATTGCGCTTGGCCTGCTTGATGGCTGTGGTCAACGCGCCGCGCGTGAATTCCGGATTCAACTTCTCGGTAAAATAGCCCAGCGTGTCGTCGCTAAAGCGGCGTCCGATTCCCAAGGCCCGACACGCCGAGGATCGTGCGAGCGACTCGATGGCCAGGAAGCTCGATTCCCGCAGCAGATACCCGATCACCAGAGACCAGATCAGATGCCCACTTCCGATCTGCGGTCGCACCCGCCCATCTCCGGGGTGATTCAAATACCCCTTCAGCCGCAAACACTTTCGCGCGTACCGTCGTATCCCTCGTGCCGACGGACCTTTCACCGGCGCTTCCGCTTCTCACGTTGTTGCTGGCGCTCCAGCACCAACAACTTCGCGTTCGCTGTCAGCACCTCCCGGATCGCATCCTGAAACTCCCGTCCCGCTCCGACACGCTTTTGAATCTCCTCAACCATGGCAGCTGGAACGTGTTCGACATGCTTCTTCCCGTCCATCATGAATGTCCAGGACCAGGATGGGTGCCCTTCACCCGACACACACCGGCACGTCGGCTTACCGCACCGGGTGTAACTAATCGACACCGAGCCAGGCAGCAAACCGTCGGGTATCTCATGGCGCTCGATCAGGCTGTACTTCCGCCGTCGCAGTCGCGACGCAACCGCTCCCTTTACCTGATTCAACTCAAGCCATATCTTTTTCTTCTTCATCTGACGGTATATATACCACAAGATACCGCCGACACCATATCGATTTCAACAATGCGAAAATAGAACTTCCTTAACAATGGGTTTGAATTCGACTCAAATGCCCGCTGGCCGGGCCTCATTCAACTTCGACCGAGCTGCTCTTCCGAAATGGCTGGATTCATCGATTCACCGAGATGTGGAGTGAAGATTCTTTACCGCAGAGGCGCAGAGGCGCAGAGAGGACAAGAAAAGAGACCGGGTAGATCCGACAAAAGCGTTTCCCCTCTGCGCCTCTGCGCCTCTGCGGTGAAAAACTCCCATCCGACCGCCAATGAGATCTAAAGCCCAGGAAAGGTGACGATGGGGCGCCCGGGTCCCAGGACAATCTGGATCGCGCCGAGGATGTCGGTGCGGAGTGCCGGGAGTTTGCCGGGGTGGGGGTGGCCGAACGGGTTGGATGCTCCGACTGAAACGATCGGGATTGTGGCCTGGACGATGAGTTGGGTGTTTTTGCTTCCGTGGTGGGGGATCTTCAGGATGTCTACGGGGCCGGGAAGAGGGATGGATCTTTCGAGGTCGCCCGTCAGGAGGACGCTCGTTCCTTCGGAGTCGAGCTGAAGGACGACGGAGTCATCGTTCTGGACGCGCGGACCGGTCGTCCAGGTCCGCGGGGGGTGCAGGACGGTGAAGGGGCCGATTTGCTGGCCGGACCAGATCCATCGGATGGGGATCTGGCGCCGATAGATCTCTTCGATCAGGTTTCGATACTGGGGGATCATCGGGTTCCGACCGAGCCAGACCTCTCGGACTTCGAAATTTTGGAGAACATCGAACAGGCCGTCAATGTGGTCGTGATGCGCGTGGGTCAGGACGACGGCATCGAGCCTGCGGATCCCCCTCTTGAACAGGTACGGGCTCACAACGTCTTCGCCAATCGAAAAGGTTCCCTCGTCAACGAGGGATCGATACCCGCCCGATGACACGCCCCCACCGTCGACGAGAACACGCTTTCCGTCGGTCAACTCGATCAGAATCGAATCCCCCTGGCCCACGTCGATGAGCGTCAGGGTGGTATGTTCGGGTGGTGACGGCGAGAAGTCGGCGAAGATGATCGCCCCTTGCAGGCATATGGCCGCGGAAAAACAGAGCCCGGTGGCAAGAAGCCGCCGGTATCCGACCGCCAGGGTCCAACCGCCGATCACAACCGCGTAAGGAATCCAGATCCAAACCGGTGGGGACCCCACCCGAACGCTCGCGCCGGGAATTTCCAAGCCGATCTCGACCGCGACGACGAGAAGTCCCAATAACGTCTTCATCACCCAGGCCACCCCGACGCCGATGAACCCGGGCAGTCCGATCAGCAGCAAGCCCATCGGAGTGATCACCGCTGCAACGAGAGCGCCCAGTACGTTCAGCGGCAGGGTGACCGGAGAGATGCGGTGATAGGACTCGACCATGAACATCACCAGGACGAATTGGGCAGTGACTGTCACGATCGCCGCTTCGCCCAGGACCCGCCCGACCCGCCAGGGTACGGTGATGATCCAGGTGGGCCAACCTCGGAGCTCGCACCAGAGCCTTCGGGAGACCCGCCAATCGACGATGTCGGGTGGCAGGTGCGCGTCGATTTCCTCATTCGCGAGATCCCGAAGCGCCGGACCCAACCAGCCGAAACTCCATCGGATCAGAGGAACGGCCAGGAAGAGGATCGACAGCACCGCTAGAAACGTCAGTTGGAAGCTGGGGTCCTCCAGCGCCCGTGGCTCGATTGCCAGAATGACCAGCGCCGTCGCGGAAAGCGCGTTGGCGATTGAATAGCCCCGGTCCAGCAATGTCCCCGAGATGAGCAGGCACGCCATGAGCGTGGCTCGGACGACCGGAGTATTGCCCTCCACGAGCGCCGCGTATCCCAGCACCGCAACCAGTGCGAAGACCTTACTTCCAGTCCGCCCGTAGCGTCCGAACGGCAGTCGCCTGCCTAACCACAACGCACTGGCGGCGACCACCGCGAGGTTGAATCCGGAAACCACAAGAAGGTGGACGAGCCCGGCAGCCTGGAATCGTCCGGCATCGGTCGCTGGCAGTCGTCGTCGCTGGCCGAGAACCATGCCGAGGACGAGCGCCTGAATGGTTCGATTTTCGGAGAAATAGGACCCGATCCTGTCGGAAATCCAGGCCCGGACGTGATCCCCTCCGTGGATGCCTCGAGCAAGAACCTGGATCAGCCTCGGGTTTCGAATCGAACCGGTCCAGTAGATGTCCTGACGTTTGAGGTGTTGCCGGTAGTTGAACACCCCAGGATTCCGGTAGACCCGTGGCGGTCTGAGGCGCACCAGAATCTCCAACCGGTCCCCCGATCCCAGACCGAAGTCGCGAAACATCCTGTCCAACTTCGCATCGCCCGGAAAGAAAGAAAGCCGAGCGCGACCCCCGATCGACCGTCCACCGACCGAGATCATCCGAACATTCAGGTAATACCCCGGTTCCCGCCATTCCGGAGGCCCTTCAAGCCGCACGACCGCCCGGACCGGGTAGTCGTCGTCATGGATGACCGGCGGCTGCACATCCTTGTTCGATCGGAGCCCCGCACCCAGGAGGAAGATCACCAGCACGGCCAATTTGGGCCGGGCGATCCCGATCAGAAGAGCCGGTGCGACACACAGCCAGACGTATTCAGGATGAAGATGCGGCGCCGTCAGGACACCCGCGACAAGCGCAACAAGCGGCGGAAGCAAAGGTGGCATTGAGGTGAATGAGAGTCAAAAGGAGGGCACGGATAGTTTAGCACGGTACGGGGAAATCCGAAGTCCGTGGTCCGAGGTCGGGAAAGGAGGGAGGGGCAATCCGAATACGCGTGATGGTGGAACTAACTTGGCCCCAGGTTTTTCGGACCCCGGACCCCGGACTTCTACCCCCTCTCAAATAGCGCAACCGTCTCGATGTGATAAGTGTTCGGGAATTGATCCACGAACTTCAGCGTGGACAGTTTGTATCCCCTGTCTATGAAAAGGCGGGCTTCGGGGGCGAAAGTCGTCGGGTTGCACGAGATGTAGACGACTCGTTGCGGGCCGAGCGTGGCTACGGACTTGACGATTCCTTTTCCGGCGCCCGTACGGGGAGGGTCCAGGATTACCAGGTCCGGTTGGATCTTGGCTTTGGCAATAAAAGCCCATGCGGACGATTTTACGAATTTCACGTTCTCGATCCTGTTCCGGTGGGCGTTCCACTCCGCGATCCGAGTAGAGCGCCGGTCTACGCCCAGGACCTCCGGAAACGCCCGCGCGAGAGGCAGGGAGAAGAAAGCGCTGCCGGAGAACAGGTCCAGAACGAGGCGGTCGGAAGCTGACGCCTTCAGGACTTCAGAGACGAGATTCGCCAGGAGGAACCGGTTTGCCTGGAAGAAACTGTTCGGGCTCAACCGGTACTCGATCCCCTTGACCTTCGTTATCGGATCATGATGTCCCCATGTCGCCCGCTGACGCCCCCTGCGAAAGCTTGCCGCCACCTTCCCGGTTTCAGGCGATGCCACCACACGAACTTCCTCGGCGCCTTTGAGGCCCTGTTTCCCCAGGGCTTCATTCGCCTCGGCAATGAACTCATTCAGTGCCGGCATGAGGGCCGCACAACTTTTGACAGGCACGATCTGATTTGATGTTTCTCCGATGAAACCCAGTCGTCGGTCCTCGACATGAAACGTGGCGCGAAGCCTGTACTCCCGTTCCGGCCCTGTAATCCGACCCATGGGCCCGTCCCAGTCAATCTTCCCGAGCCGGCCGAGGCTTTCACGAATAATCCTTTCCTTCGCCGCCAGTTGCTGCTCGTATGCGATGTGGTCCCAACCGCAGCACCCCACCGTCTCGAAGTTTGGACAGACCGGATCCCGACGATCCGGTGACGGCTCGAGAACACGCACGAGTCGAGCGTTGGCGTAGTCCTTTTTCCTGTGGACGAGTTCAACTTCCACGACTTCGCCAGCCACCGTCCGCGGAACAAAAATGACACCTTCGTCGGTCCGAGCCATTCCGGCGCCGCCGTAAACCAACTTTTCAATCTTTATTTTCATGGGACCTTCGACGCAAAGACGCAAAGACGCAGAGAAGACTGAAAATAAAACATGTTATCTCTGCGTCTTTGCGCCTTTGCGTCGAGAAACACTAGATTAAGTAAAAAAGGCTCAACCGGGGGACGCTGTAGCGCTCCATCAGTTTTCGCTTCCAGAGTTGCTGATCGAGCATGGCGATCTGTTCGACGGTCATCGTTTTGCGGAAGGGCGTGAGGTTACGCTCAACCTCTCTCGCGACTTCGATCAGCGAGTCTTCGTCCGCGGCGATCTTGATGATGGAGATCAATTTTTCTTCGAGTGCCCCGAGGGCCTGCTCCCCGGTCTGGAGATCGGAGTCACCCTGCTCGCGGATAGATTTCGCGATTCGGTCGA
The DNA here is from genome assembly GCA_965247425.1 of Terriglobia bacterium. GTDB lineage: Bacteria > Acidobacteriota > Terriglobia > 20CM-2-55-15 > 20CM-2-55-15 > CAZOZZ01. Next base: position 3,673,743 of record OZ252023.1, on the reverse strand, counting down.
AGCGTGCTTCGAATTCGGGGAACTTCTCCCTCAACCTGCGCACCTGATCGGCGAGGTTCTCCAGGTACGCCGTCACTTCATCGGCGCTGAACTCGGGCAGGTCCGGCGTTCCGATCCGCATGTCCTTCTGCTCTTTAACTACCTCGGCCACGGCCTTGGCGCAATAGGCCAGCGAACTGATCTTCCGCTTCGCCCGAGAGAACGCACGGTCCATCCCCTTGAGGACCGCGTCCAACGGAATGCCCTGATCTTTCCACGTTTCGATCAACACCCAGTCCAGAGTCGACAGAAGGGTGAAGCTCTCCCGTTTCGACTGGTAGTAGCGTTCGATTTCGGTGAAGTAGTTGAAGTAGTTATCCACGACAGTCCGGAGGTGTTAGGAGTCCGAGGTCCTATTCCCTTGATTTCGAAATCCAGCCACCCCCCACAACGACATCGTCCCAATAAAAGACGGCCGCCTGGCCGGGGGTGATGGCTCGTTGGGGTTCGTCGAATTCGACGACAAGGGCGTCGTTCTCCAGGGAGAGGGTTCCGGGCCGTGGTTCAAAGCGATTTCGGATCTGGATGTCGCACCGAACGGGCTCGGTGATGCCGTCGATCCCGATCCAGTTGGCATCGCGTACGGTGAACCGACGGCTTGAGGTGTCGGAGTCGTCCCCGATAACGACGCGTCTCTGGCTGGGTTCGATCCGGACAACGTACTGGGGTTTCCCCGAGGCTACCAGGCCCTTTCGCTGTCCAACGGTGAACTTGTGGACACCGGAATGGGCGCCGACAACTTCGCCGTTCAGGTTTACGATTTCTCCATCCTTCGTTCGCCCGTCCCCTGCATACTTCTCGACAAAATCCGCGTACGACCGGTCCTGGACGAAGCAGATCTCCTGAGACTCCGGTTTGTCGTAAGTCGGCAGGCCCGCAAGTCGGGCGATTTCGCGGACTTCGGGCTTGGTCAACTCGCCTAGCGGGAAAACCGTCTTCGACAGTTGGGTTTGTGTCAGGCCGAACAGAAAGTATGACTGATCTTTCCGACGGTCCCTGCCTCGAAGCAGCAACCAGCGCCCGAGGGCATCATCAAAACGTACCCGCGCGTAGTGACCGGTAGCCACCAGATCGGCGCCGATCTGGGCCGCCTTGTCCATCAAATGATGAAACTTGACGAAGTTGTTACAGAGGACGCAGGGGCTCGGCGTTTCACCTGCAAGGTACGTCGAGACGAACGGTGCGATGACCGTTTGTTCGAATTCCTCTTCGAGGTTCAGGACGTAAAAAGGAAACCCGATATGACTGGCCACCCGCCGGGCATCCCAGACGTCGTCGATTGAGCAACAGCGTCCGGAGCGTCTGATCTCTGTTTCGGAATCCGGCCGGGCATCTCCGTTAAGCGCCCGCCGCTGGTCCCATAACTGCATGGACAGCCCCACGATCTCATGACCGTCCCGCTTCAACAGGACTGCGGCAGCCGAGGAGTCGACTCCACCACTCATGGCGACAGCGATCATCTGAAATGCCTCAAAAATCCTTCAATGCTGCCTGTATCGCATCACAAGCCAGGACGCTGCAATGTATCTTCGAAGCAGGAAGTCCACCCAAAGCTTCGGCGATCTCCTCCCGCGTGATCCGACGGGCCTGCTCCACTTCCATCCCAATCAACATCTCGGTCGCGAACGAACTGGTGGCAATCGCCGCTGTGCACCCCTGCGCCTTGAACTTCGCATCCGAAACCCGATCCCCCGCCACCTTGACCCAGAGCTTGATCACATCCCCACAAACCGGATTACTCACCTCCACCGTCGCATCCGCCCCTGGAATCTCCCCCACACACCGCGGATTCTCGAAATAATCGAGCAGCTTCTCCGAATAACCCATAACTTTGCGTCTTTGCGCCTCTGCGTCTTTCGGTCGAAGTCCTATTTCTTATAGTAAGGAGAAAGCTTCCGCAACCTGTCCACGATCCCCGGCATAACCTCGACCAGATAATCCACGTCCCCCTGAGTCGTCAGATCGCTCAAGCTGATCCTCAAGCTTCCGAACCCTTCATCGGGCGTCTTTCCGATAGCCGTCAAGACATGCGACGGCTCCATCGAACCCGACGAGCATGCCGAGCCGGTCGACACCGCGACGCCTTTCAGATCCAGGGAAATCACCATCCCTTCGCCTTCAGCGTAGTCCACCATGATGTTCGACGTGTTCGGCAGGCGCGGTGCGTCCTCGCCGTTGATGTGGATGTGAGACATGGCGGCTTTCAGCCGGTCCTCCATGTCGTCCCGCATCTCTCCGATTCGAACCATGCGGGCGGCGAGCCCGTCCCGGGCCACGCGTGCCGCAGCACCGAACCCCACGATTCCCGCCACGTTCTCAGTTCCGGACCTCCGATTGCGCTCGTGCCCCCCGCCCGTCATCATCGGTTTAAGCGGCGTTCCCCTGGCAACATAGAGCGCGCCCACACCCTTGGGCCCGTGAAGCTTGTGTGCGGACATCGAATACAGGCCGACCTTCAGAGCCTTGACGTCGAGGGGGATCTTGCCCGTCGCCTGAACACCATCGGAATGAAAGTAAACACCGGCTTCCCCGGCGATCAGTCCGATCTGTTCGACCGGCTGGATCGTCCCGATCTCGTTGTTGGCGTGCATGATCGTGATCAGGATCGTGTCGTCGCGGATGGCATCCCGGACCTGCTCCGCCTCGAGCATCCCATCCCGGCCTAACGGCAGCCACGTTACTTCGCAGCCTTGCTTTTCCAGTTCCTTGCAGGTGTTCATCACGGCATGATGTTCAATCTGCGACGTGATGATATGTCGCCCCTTAGACTTCTGGGACTCGACGATCCCCCGGATTGCGAAATTGTCCGCCTCGGTCCCCCCGCTCAAGAAAACGACTTCCGTCGCTTGCGCCCCGATCAACCGGGCAACCTGGCTCCGCGCATCATCGATCGCTGCCTTGGCTTCCTGTCCATACCAATGAATGGAAGAAGCGTTCCCGTAGTTATCGAGAAAATACGGCGTCATCGCTTCGAGGACCTCCGGTCGCATGGAAGTCGTCGCGTTGTTGTCGAGGTAGATGTGTTTCATTGGTCGTCTAGAAGGGGAATCCTTAGATCCCTTTTTCAACGCAAAGACGCAGAAAGTGCGAAGGCCGCAAGGTTTTTTTACCGCAGAGGCGCAGAGGCGCAGAGAAGACTCTGAGGTTCCGAATCTGCGTAATCTGTGTAATCTGCGTCAAGATTCCCCTCAATCCGCGTATAGAATCTTAACATGATCATCACGCTCACTACGGACTTCGGCCTGGCCGATCCGTACGTTGGAATCATGAAGGGGGTGATCCTCGGAATCGCTCCGGAGGCGCGGCTGATCGATGTATCACATGGGGTGGCCTCGTACGATGTGATGGAGGGGGCGTTCGTGTTGTCGGCGACCGTCCGGTACTTCCCGGCGGGGACTGTGCACCTGGGTGTGGTGGACCCGGGAGTGGGGTCTCGGCGTCGTCCGATTGCCGCTTCGGACGGGCGGCATATGTTCGTCGGGCCGGACAACGGTTTGTTTTCCCTCTGTCTCGGTGACGATGCTGAACTCCACCATATTACGAACGAGGAATACTTTCTGACGCCGGTCAGCGACACGTTTCACGGACGCGATATCTTCGCGCCGGTCGCGGCGCATCTGGCGATGGGGGCCGCCCTGGAGTCTGTCGGGCCGCGGGTTTATGATTTCTTGAGGCTGATAATCCCGTCGGGTCCGCCAACCATTCTGCATGTGGACCGATTCGGCAACCTCGTGACAAGCCTCCGTCCCGAGGATCTGGGGGCGGATTCGGTGATTCGGATCGCGAGGCACGACGTCGGAGCGAGGCGCGCAGCATATTCGGAAGGGGCCTCCGGAGAACTCTTTTTGATCGCAGGTAGTTCCGGTTACCTGGAGATATCGATGAATCGCGCCTCGGCCGCCGATCATCTCAAGGTTGAGCGCGGTATGGAATTGAATGTAGAAACCGAGCGGCAAAAGCAATAGAATGAACGCCCTCGAAGACATGTCCTTTCGAAAGGGGATCGGTCGAATCGGGTAAGGAGGAAGAATGCCGGCAGGACTTCAAGACGTCATCGCAGGTGAATCTGGAATCTGCTATATCGATGGTGCGAAAGGGCTTTTGTCCTACCGCGGCTATAACATTCACGAACTGGCGCCAAACTCGTCGTTTGAAGAGACCTCGCATCTGCTTTGGTTTGGGAAGCTGCCCACGGCGAGTGAATTGGAAGATACACGGACCGCGATGTCGAAATCCAGGGCGATTCCCGACGAAGTGCTGGCCATGATGAGGCATTTCGCGAAGTCGGCCGTGCCGATGGAAGCCTTACGGTCGGGCATTTCCGTCCTGTCCATGTTCGACCCGGAATCCGAGGATGCCTCGGTTGAAGCAAACGGGCGGAAAGCAATGCGCCTGACCGCCCAGACCGCCACGGTCGTCGCAGCGATCGCCCGTCTTCGGGATGGGAAGGATCCGGTTCCGCCACGGACGGACCTCAGCCACGCGGGCAACTTCTATTACATGCTCACTGGTGACGCGCCGAACGAAGTGGTCGAGCGGGCGTTGGACATATCCTTGATTCTCCACGCGGACCACGAACTGAATGCCTCGACCTTCGCGGCGCGAGTGACCGCGGCGACGCTGTCGGATATGTATTCCGCGGTGACCTCGGGTATCGGAGCACTCAAAGGCCCTCTCCACGGTGGGGCCAACGCAAACGTGATGCGGTTGCTGATGAAGATCGGTGACGATTCCAAGGTCGAAGAAACGGTCCAGCAGATTTTTGCCGAAAAGAAGAAAATTCCCGGCTTCGGGCACCGCGTCTATACGACCGAAGATCCCCGCGCCACGCACCTGAGACGGATGTCGAGTGAAGCCGGCGAGCGGGTCGGGAACACGAAGTGGTACGAAATGTCGACGCACATCGAAAAGATGGTCAACGAGGAAAAGAAGCTCAACGCCAATGTCGATTTCTATTCCGCCAGCACGTACTACACAATCGGGCTTCCGATCGACCTGTTCACGCCATTCTTTGCCGTCAGCCGGATGGCCGGCTGGACCGCGCACGTCCTCGAACAGTATGCCGATAACCGCCTGATTCGGCCCCGCGCCGAATACATCGGTCCGGAGCCGACGTTGAAATGGGTGCCCCCAGACCAGCGAGGATAGTGAGACCCGCCAGCAAGTGGGAGATTGAACTCAATACCTGGCCGCGCAAGGTGGTCGCGATAGTCCTGACGCTGGGTGTCTGCGGGTTCATGTTCTACCAGACCTGGTGGTTGTTTCTGGCCGCCTGGATCACCCGCGAGGGCATTCCCGATCCAGCCATCTACGAACGCGCTATCGAGTACGATCCCGAAAACGCGGACTACCGGTTCACGCTCGCCCAGATTTACAACTACTCCACCCAGCACCTGGACCTGGAGGGTGCCAAGGTCCAGTACCTCGCCGCGGCTCGCCTGAATCCCTTCAGGTCGGCCCATTGGCTGGAACTGTCGAAGTATTACGAACAGGAAGGAGATGCGGACAACGCGCGGAGCGCCATGAAGAAGGCGCTGGAGATGGATCCGAACTACGCGCAGATGCACTGGGGAGCGGCCAACCTGTATCTCCGCTTAGGGGACCAGACGACGGCCGACTTTGAACTGCGACGGACGGCGGATCTGGACAACTCTTTTCTGACACAGGTGCTCGACCTGGTCTGGCGGTTTTACGAAGACCCCGAATTTATTATGACGACGCATGTGCCGAACACGAAGGCGGCCAACCTGACCGCCCTCGGGTATTTCATGGGACAAAGCAGCGAGTTGGGGGCGTCGCTGGCCTGGACACGCCTGCAGACGTTCGAGACCGAAACGAGGGAACGGTTCGGTTACGTGAACTATCTGGTGAACCTGGGTCAGCCGCACACGGCGTTCGAAGTGTTTGACCCAGACGCCGACATCATGGAAATTTCCAACGGCGACTTCGAACGCAACCCGATGAACGGCGGCTTCGACTGGCGGTACTCTTCATGGGACCATGCCGAGGCACGAAGAGACACCACGCAGTCGAAGGATGGGATGGCCAGTTTTCTCATCCAGTTTGACGGAGAGGAAAACGTCACCTACTCTCACGTGTGGCACTGGCTCCCGGTCGAACGCGACGAGTCTTACGAGTTGAGCTTTTGGATGAAAACCGAGGCGATATCCACGGACGAGGGCGTGTATCTGGAAGTGGAGGGCCAGGTGACCGATGCTCCCCTGGGCACGACCTACTGGCAGGAATTTACGATCCCTTTCACGGCGACCTCGGACATGGCCACGGTCCGTGTGCGGCGCAACCCCAGCGGGAAATTTGATAATCTGTTAAGTGGGAAGGTCTGGTTGGATGGGTTTACGTTGAGGGTTTCCGAGTGAGTTTTCGACGCAGAGGCGCAGAGGCGCAAAGTTTCTTTTTCGGGCTTTTCTGGCCGTCAGGGTTTTTCGTTAGATCTCAATGCTGAACTGGTACGCGTTATACACTCGGCCCCGCCACGAACAAAGAGTCGAGCAGGAGCTCACGAACCGTGGAATCGAGTCCTACCTGGCGACACAAAAAGTCCGACGACGTTGGAGCGATCGCTACAAGACTGTCGTAGAGCCCCTGTTCAAGAGCTACCTCTTCGTTCATGCCGACGACCAGACCTACCGGAAGTCACTGCAACCCTATGGCGCACTGTCTTTTGTAACGATTGATGGAGTACCCGCGATAATTCCCGACGAAGAGGTCGAAGCCGTACGCATCCTGGTGACGTCCGAACTGCCGAACAATCCACATCCGTACCTCAAAGTAGGCCGCAAGGTTCGAGTGACATACGGCCCCTTGGAAGGTTGTGAGGGGATCCTGAGCCGGAAGAAAGGCCTGACCAGACTGATCGTCAGTGTTCACTTGCTCCAGCGTTCCATTGAGGCGGAGGTGGACGCCGCCTGGATCGAGCCCAGGTAAGACTTTAGTGTCCCTATGCTACTATCGTCTGGATTTCAGTTCCCCAGTTCCCGAATCTGCGTAAAATGATCGATATCCACTCCCACATCCTTCCCGACCTCGACGACGGTGCCCGCCACCTTGAAGAGTCGCTCGAAATGGCTCGAATTGCCGCCGAAGACGGTATCGAGCAGATGGTGGCGACGCCGCACATGTTTAACGGCCTGTCGCACAACCCGGAACCGTCCGAGATCGTGGAACGAGTCGAAGCGCTGCAGAAGGAAATCGGCGGTTCGCTCCAGATCCTGCCGGGGAATGAAGTTCATATCGCCCACGACATCGTCGAAAAGGCGGCGGCGAAAAAGGTGACCAAGCTCAATCAGCGGAACTACATGCTCATCGAGTTTCCGTCGATGAACGTGCCGGTCGGGGCGGAAGAACTGTTCTACAAGCTTCAGATCAATGGGATCATTCCCATCCTGGTTCATCCTGAGCGGAACAGCCAGATTCAGAACCGTCCTGCGATTGTCGCGGACTTCGTTGAACGGGGCGTTCGAATTCAAGTGACTGCCATGAGCGTGACCGGGGAGTTTGGCGGTGCGGCCCTGAAGTGTGTTGAAACGCTTCTAAAACACAATTGCGTTCACTTCATTGCGACCGACACTCACAGGGCGAATCGACGCCCGCCCGTTCTGTCTGAGGGCCGGGACGCGGCCGCAGCAATTATCGGTGACGAAGCCGCGCACAAACTGGTCGAAGACAACCCCCGGTCCGTTGTGGCCGGTGAACCCCTGGTGGTCGAGCCCCCGACTTCATTCGCCAAAACCAGTAAGCGATCCCCTCTTTCCCGCCTTTTTAGAACATCGGGTTGGAACTCTGTAATATAAAGTCGATATAATCCTGAATTCGGAGGCGGCGAACGGTTCAAGGGTTCGGGTGCTACCAATTCGGTCGGACGCGCCACAAAAGGAGACGATGACACAGCGGATATTGGTCACGGGGGCCTCCGGAATGGTCGGGTCCTATGCCCCCGGCGTGTTCAAGGACTATGAGTTGATCCTGACGGATTGCGTCGACAGCCCGCATGTCCTGGATGTGCGGGAGCCTGCCGGGGTCCGGAACATGATCGGAGATGCCAAACCCGACGTCGTTTTGCATCTGGCTGCGGCAACCGATGTGGATCGCTGCGAGAAAGAACCTGACTGGGCCTACCATAGCAATGCGATCGGGACCCAGAACGTCGTGTATGCCTGCCGGGAATTCGACACGACGCTTGTCTATATTTCCACCGCTGGTGTGTTTTGGGGCGACAAGGCGGATCCTTATATCGAGTTCGACGAGCCCCGACCGGCCAATGTTTATGGCCATTCAAAACTGGCCGGTGAGCGTTACGTCGCCAACTCACTTCGCAAGTACTACATTGTGCGTGCGGGCTGGATGGTCGGAGGCGGAAGGAAAGACAAGAAGTTCGTGGGTCAGATCGCAAGGCTGATAACAGAAGGAAGGACGAAGCTCAAGGCCGTTGACGACAAACTCGGAAGCCCGACCTACGCGAAAGATCTGCTGGTAGGCATCGAGCAATTATTGGGAACCGAATTCTATGGCCTGTACCACATGGTGAACGAAGGGGTCTGCTCCAGGTATGAGGTCGCTCTCGAGATCAAGGACATCATCCAGAACGACGACGTTTCGATTGAGCCGGTTTCCTCAGCGCATTTCCCGTTGCCGGCCCCACGGGCCAGGTCTGAAGCGATGCGAAACCTGAAGCTTGAGTTGATGCAGATCCACACGATGCCATCGTGGAAGGCCGCCCTTCGCCAGTACGTGACAGGGGAGTTGATGCCGGCACTGGAGGCAAAGGAGCACTCTGACTAGAGGCACCGTGTCACCCCGCGTCACAGTACTGATGACCGTTTACAATGGCGTTTCTTTCCTGCGGGACGCCATCGAGAGCGTTCTCGGCCAAACGTTTGACGACTTTGAATTCCTCATCATCGATGACGCCAGCACCGACGAGTCCGTCCGGTTCATACGAGCCTACGATGACGCTCGAATACGACTGGTGTTGAACTCGCCCAACATCGGCCAGGCAGCTTCCTTGAATAAAGGTCTGGAGCATGCGCGAGGAGAGTACGTTGCCCGTCTCGACCAGGACGACGCGTGTCTTCCTGGTCGTCTCGCCGCCCAAGTGAAATTGCTTGATGAGAGAGCGGACGTGGCGATCGTTGGGACATGGTTGTACGCCATTGATTCCAGGGGACGAAAGATCCGCCGATGGTGTCCCCGAATCGACAACTTCGGGGCCTACCTTGGCACCCTGGCTCTGGGACTTTGCCCGATGTGGCATCCTTCCGTGATGTACAGGCGGAAAACGATTCTCGGATTCGATGGCTATGACGCCACGTTCGCTCCTGCGGACGATTATGACCTGTGGACGAAGGTGGCGCGAGCACGGCTAAACGGTGCGATCGTCCGGGAATTCCTAACGTTACAGAGGGTTCATGGGGCGCGACAGTCTATCACCGGGAAGACCTTGCAGGAGACCGAGACCCGGCGATCCCACGACCGTTTCGTAAGGGAGTTTTCCGACTCCCCCCAGGTCGAATTACTGGGCTTGTTGCTGCGACTCCAGGATGGGTTATGGGAAAAGTGTCATGGTAAGGATCAGTTTGTGGCTACCTTGCACGCCCTCGAAGACATGATCTCCAACATGAACCAGACGTTCGATCTATCCTCCGATGAACTGGCTGCTCTCCAAGGTGTGCTTTATGGCCGACTCGGTCCCGGAGTTCGATTGGGACCGAAGCTGGCCGCTCTGCCTGCTTCAATCTTCTACGTGTTACTTGTCGCCTTGTCGCCTGTTCTGGTCGAACGACTTCGGGGCCCGGCGACGTTCCTCAAACAGAGACTACCGGAGCTCCGATATCCCGGGCGTCTGTTCTGATGGGTGGGGCTGATGCTCTATTCGGTGTTTGAGGACCCGGTTCCCCATAACAATCCTATATAATAATCACTTATCAAAATCTCGCTCGTGGGCGGGAGGGTTTACAGTGTGCCCAGTCTCGATGTCCTATGCCGTCCATTAAGGCTTTCATTCAGGCTCGCATGTCTTCCAGCCGGTTTCCCGGCAAAGTCCTTGCGTCGTTCAGGGGCGAGCCTCTGATCCGGCATGTCGTTCGAGGAGTCGGCCGGGCAATCGCACCGTCGGACATTGTTGTGACGACCAGCTCCAAGTCCTCCGACGATCCTGTCGCAAGCTACGTCGAGAGCCTGCAGATCAACGTGTTCCGTGGCCCTCTCAACAATGTGTTCGATCGCTTCAGTCAGTGTGTCGCCGAGTACCCGTGTGATTGGATACTGCGGATATCGGCGGACAGTCCTCTGTTGAATCCCGAAATCCTTCGTCAGGTCATTGATGAGGCCGGCGACGGCGATTGCGATTTGGTGTCCACTATCTTTCCTCGCACCTTTCCGAGAGGACGGAATGCCGAGTTGATCAGAGTCGCGACTTTTCTCTCGGTGCCCGCACACGAATTGAGCGCGGAGGATCAGGAGCATGTCACTCAATGCTTCTACAGGGACTCGGGAAAATATCGGATTCGAAATGTCCGCTCATCACGTGATCTTTCCGGTCTAAGCCTCGCCGTCGACACGATCGAAGACCTCCAGCGAATAGAGGCACTTTCCGTCGAGGAACTTGAGGGTTACGAAAGTGGGCGGTAGAAAAGCGACCGTCGGATGAATCGAGACCCGCTACAGGTCGCGGTGATAGGCCTCGGCGTCGGCGAGCAACATGCGAGGGCCTATTTGAAGCGCGAATGCTGCCGGCTGCGCTGGGTGCTCGATCTGGACGTCGGCAAGGCGGAACGCCTGGTCCGGGAGCTTGGCGGCGGTTCCGTCGCGGGTGGTTTGGCCGATCTAGTAGAGGATCCTGACCTGGACATCGTTTCGGTGGCGTCCTACGACGATGACCATTACCGGCAGGTCATTGCGCTTCTTGAAGTGGGAAAACATATCTTCGTCGAGAAGCCGCTATGTGGGTCGCTCGACGAACTGGTGCATATCCAGGAGGCGTGGCGTTCGTCCGAACGCGCCCATCTGGGCGTGAATCTGGTCTTGCGCTCGGCCCCTCTCTACATTTGGCTCCGGGACTTGATCCGGTCCGGCGGACTCGGGGATCTCTACGCTTTTGATGGTGATTATCTTTATGGTCGACTGCACAAGATCACGGAGGGTTGGCGAAAAGACGTTCCGAATTATTCGGTCATTCTGGGCGGGGGCGTACACCTGGTAGATCTGATGATATGGCTGACGGGTGAGCGTCCATTAACCGTGTCGGGGTTCGGGAATCGAATTTGTTCCGCCGAAACCGTGTTCCAGCAGGATGATTACGTGGCTGCGACCTACCAGTTCAGGTCGGGCTTGATCGGTCGAATAACCGCCAACTTCGGTTGTGTTCATCCTCATCAGCATGTCTTGCGGCTGTTCGGAACGAAGGGTACGTTCATCTATGATGATCGCGGCGCCCGACTCCACACAAGTCGTGATCCGAACGATCCTGGCCGTTCCCTGACGTTGTCACCCTTGCCATCGACCAAGGGTGATCTGATCCCGGACTTTGTCGAAGCGATCCTGGAGAGCAGGGATACCTCCGACGAGACGCAACACGAATTCGACGTGATGAGCGCCTGCCTTGCGGTCGATCGAGCTCTGGAACAGGAAACCCCAGTCGAAGTGGAGTACGTATGACCTCACCGACCCGCGACATTCCATTTGCCCGGCCGACGATCACGGACGATGATCGAGCCGCGATCCTCAAGGTTCTGGAAGGCCATGTCTTGACTCATGGCCCTCAGGGCAAATCTTTCGAAAAAGATTTTTCCGCCTTCCTCGGTGAAGGGGCGAACTCGGTGTCGGTCAGTTCATGTATGGCTGCGCTGCATCTGGCCTATCTGCATTTCGGAGTCGGTCCGGGGGATGAAGTCATCGTGCCGGCCCAAACCCACACCGCAACGGCGCATGCTGTCGAGTGGACCGGTGCGAGGCCGGTGTTCGTCGACTGTGAGCCTCGGACCGGAAACTTAACGGCTTCGGCAATCGAGTCGGCGATCACGAATCGCACGAAGGCGATCTCGGTCGTTCATTTCGTCGGCATCCCATGTGAGATGCAGCCCATTATGGAACTGGCCGCGCGGTTTGATTTGAGGGTGGTCGAAGACTGTGCGGTTGCACTGGGAACAAGGTACGACGATGTTCATGTCGGGTTGTTCGGTGACGTCGGATGCTTCTCTTTCTATCCGGTCAAACACATCACCACCGGAGAAGGCGGCATGTTTGTCTCCCGACACCAGGAGGTGGCGGATGCTGTGGGCCGTCTCCGCGCCTTTGGCGTCGACCGCACTCACTCCGAGCGCGCCGAACCAGGTATCTATGACGTGCCAGTCCTGGGGCTCAACTATCGGATGAGCGAATTGCAAGCCGCTCTGGGACGCTCCCAACTGAGCAGGTTGCCCCGAAACCTCGAACAGCGTCGATCACATTTCAAATCGCTGAAGAGTGCTCTGGAGAATATTGGTGGCCTGGATGTCCTGAACAATGCCAGCCCCGTTGTAACCAACAGCCATTACTGCCTCAGCCTGGTCCTGGATGAATCTCTCGGGGGGAAGCGGCCCGAATTGGTAGCGAGTCTGAGATCGGCCGGAATCGGCACCAGTGTCTACTACCCGCAGCCTGTTCCGCGGATGACCTATTACCGCAATAAATACGGATACGAGCCGGAACGTTTTCGAGCAGCCGCCAGGATCAGCGACCAGTCCATTGCGCTTCCGGTCGGGCCCCATCTGGATCAGTACGACGTCGAATACATCGCCGAGACGGTCCGGCATTCAATTGAAAGGATTCGCCAATAGTGACTAACGACATACAGGGTCGAAGGATTGTGCTCGTCGGCGGGGCCGGTTTTATTGGCCACAACCTTGCCCTCGAGTTGGTATCCCAAGGCGCCGAAGTGCATATCGTCGACGGGCTCCAGGTGAATAACCTGCTGTACTTCACGTCGGCTGATCTCGAACTGAAGAACCGGGAACTCTATCTGAGGATAATCAATCACCGCCTGGATTCAATGAAGAAGGCCGGTGTACGTCTGCACGTGCAGGACGCCCGGGACTACCTCGCTTTGACCCGAATCATGAACAAGGTTCAGCCACAGGTCGTGATCCAACTGGCCGCCGTGTCCCACGCGGCTCGATCGAACAAGGATCCGTTCAGCACCTTCGACCACAGTTTGAGGACGTTGGAGAACGCCCTGGACTGGTCTAGAGACGGCATCGAGCAATTCGTTTTTCTGTCCTCCAGCATGACCTACGGCAACTTTGTCGGGGAGGAAGTCTCCGAAGAGACTCCGCTGAATCCGATTGGTATATATGCGGCTTTGAAGCTGGCAGGGGAGAAGCTGGTGATCGCCTATCAACAGGTTTTCGACATGCCCTACACCATCATTCGTCCGTCGGCCCTGTACGGTCCGGGCTGTGTCAGCAGACGGATCGGACAGATATTTATCGAGAACGCGATGTCCGGCGACGAACTCCGGATAGATGGTGACGGCAGTGAGAAATTAGATTTTACGTACATCGGGGACCTGATTCAGGGCATCTGCCTCGCCTTAAAGAACCCGGCGGCAAAAAACCAGATCTTCAATTTGACATATGGCCAGGGGCGGTCCATTCAGGAACTGGCTTCAATCGTCCAGCAGCACTTTCCGGATGTCAAATCCCGGTATGTGGAACGCGACAAGTTGATGCCGAAAAGGGGGACCTTGAGCATCTCGAAGGCCAGGTCTCTGCTGGGCTACGAACCGGAATACCCGCTGGAGGCTGGTATCGAGAAGTACGTGTCCTGGTACCGTAATCTCCTGGAGACCAAAGAACCATCCGGCCTGACGATTTGATGCAGGTTCGGGAAGATGTCTGGCTGTCCGAAAGAATGGGGAGGCCGGTGTTTCGGATCGACCCGACCGGGTCAGACGGGCGGGCTGTCGATATTGGAGACCGTCCTTCGGATGGCTTCTACTACGCCAAACTCGACGTCCTGGATGTCGGTTCTGCGCGGGAGTTGACGAAGCTGGGCCTCTACGTCGTGGATGTGAGCGTGACGTTTCGGATGGAGCTTCCTGTCGATACCGGCCCGGCGAAGGGGACCGGGGAAGTCAAAGTTCGCGACGCTTCTCCTTCGCATGCCAACGACCTGGTCCGAATTGCCGGATCCTGTTTTCGATATTCTCGTTTTCACCTGGACCCTGAGATTCCGAATCAACTGGCAGACCGAATCAAGCACGACTGGATTCGAAGTTACGTCGACCGCCGGCGGGGCGAATGTCTGCTTGAAGCCGTCATCGATGATCGGCCCGTCGGTTTTCTGGCGGTACTGTCGTGTCAGGATGAGCGAGGCAGTGGACGAGCGATCGATCTTGTCGGTGTGGACACGGCCTACCAGGGACGAGGTGTCGGATCGCGCCTGGTCGCCCACTTTGTCGGCGCTTACAAGGACGAGTTCGATTATCTCCAGGTTGGTACTCAGATCGCGAACAAACCGTCGCTGAAACTCTACCAGTCCGCCGGGTTTTCAGTTTCCGGCGCCCAATACGTCTTCCACGCGCACTTCAATTGAACTCTCGATATAGATGAATCGGTTTCTCACACCCGGGAAAGTTCTGGTCGTTGCCGAGATTGGCAACAACCATGAAGGTGATTTTGACGTTGCCCGGGAGCTGGTCCGGGCCGCAGCAGATTGCGGTGTCGATGCCGTCAAGTTCCAGACATTCAAGACTCGTTATTTCGTCTCCGAACGGGATTCTGCGCGGTTTGAGCGGCTGAGTTCGTTCGAACTTTCATTCGGACAATTCGAAAAACTTCAGGTCCTTGCCAAATCCCTGGGCCTGCTCTTTGTTTCGACGCCACTCGATCTCGACAGCGCCGCATTCCTCAAAGACCTGGTGGATTTCTACAAGATTGCGTCGTCGGACAACACGTTCTGGCCGCTGATGGACACGGTCAGCCAGACTGGCAAGCCGATGGTCCTGTCAACGGGCCTGGCAGGTTTCGAAGAAGTCCGAAAGAGTAAGTCGTTCATCGAGGAGCACTGGCAAGCCATCGCGTGTTCATCTGCGCTGGCCGTTCTTCATTGCGTGAGTTGCTATCCAGTGCCTGACGACCAGGCGAGTCTTGCTTCTATTCCCTTCCTGAAGGAGAAGCTGGGCGGTATCGTCGGTTACTCGGATCACACTCTGGGTCTCACTGGCTGCCTCACCGCGGTTGCGCTCGGCGCGCGCATTATCGAGAAACACTTCACTCTGGACAAGCAGCATTCCGATTTCCGTGACCATCAACTGTCGGCGGATCCTCGAGAAATGAAACTGCTGGTGGACGGGGTGCTCGGCGTGACCCGGATGCTGGGTGTGCCCGGGAAGACGATTCAACCGTGCGAGGCCGAATCGAAAACGTTGATCCGGCGATCGATCGTTGCAGCGGGGAATTTTCCGCAAGGTCATCGGCTGACCCTGGACGACCTGACCTGGATCCGGCCGGGAGGTGGTTGTCCTCCGGGCACTGAAGATCAGCTTCTGGGCAGGGCCTTGAATCGGTCGATTTCCTTCGGCGAGCCGATCAGTCTTACAGATCTCGAATAAACGGTATGTGTGGAATCGCAGGTTATTTTGGCTCCAGGACTCTTGAGGCCGCGGCAATCCAGAAATGCCTGGGCCTCATGCACCACCGGGGCCCGGACCACGCCACACACCGTCACTGGGTCAACCGGGCGGGCAACAACGTGTATCTGTTGCACAGTCGACTGAGCATCATCGATCTGGACCCTCGCGCCCAGCAGCCGTTTCATTACGGGTCCACATGGATGATTTACAACGGAGAGCTTTACAACTACCTCGAGGTGCGGCAGGAGCTTGCGCGTAGCGGTCATCAGTTCTCCACCGAATCCGATACCGAAGTTCTGGCCCAGGTCCTGACGGATCAGGGCGAGACGGCGTTGGATCGATGTGAGGGGATGTGGGCGCTGGGCCTCTATGATGAGCGCGATGATTCGTTGATTCTGTCACGCGACCGATTCGGCGAGAAACCTCTCTACCTCTATCGGGATGAAACAGGGCTGTACTTTGGTTCTGAGATCAAGTTCCTGATGGCGATGGCCGGCCGACGTTTCGCTGTGAACACGGATCACCTGTATCGGTACATGATCAATGGTTACAAGGCTCTCTATAAGGGTCGCGACGGTTTCTTCGACGGCGTATCTGAACTCCCATCTGCGACGCTTTTGCGTCTAGACGCCGAGGGGCGGGAAAGTCGAACGACATACTGGAAGCCATCGTTTTGCCCGCACGAATCGCTTTCCTACGAGGACGCGGTAGCCGGTGTTAAGGAACGGCTGATCCGGTCCGTGGAACTGCGGCTACGTGCCGATGTCCCCCTCGCGTTCTGTTTGAGTGGTGGGGTGGATTCGAACTCCCTCATCGGCATTGCCAAAAGGGTGTTCGACTACGATGTTCACGGGTTCACGATCGTCAACAGCGATGCGCGCTATGCCGAGCAGGAGATGGTCGAGCACTCGGCGCGCGAACTGGGCATCCGGCATACTGCGATCCCCGTAAGGACCGATGACTTTCTGGATCAATTGAGAATACTGGTCCGACATCATGATGCTCCGGTCTGCACGATCACTTATTATTGCCACTGGCTGTTGATGCAGAGCGTGTCCGAGCACGGTTATCGCATTTCGATAAGCGGAACTGCTGCCGACGAGATCTTCTCCGGGTACTACGACCACCACCTGGCTTACCTGTACGAGGTTCGAAACGACGCGGCCCTCTACGCACGCTCCCGAGCCGCGTGGGAAAGCTACGTCAAACCCGTCGTCAGAAACCCGCATCTGTCGAATCCCGATCTCTTCATCGAAACACCGGGTTTCCGAGACCACATCTTTTTCGGCGCAGACCGACTGGCCCAGTATTTCCATGAGCCCTGGTCGGAGGCTTTCGAGGAGCACCCATTCACCGACAGCCTGCTCCGAAACAGAATGTTGAACGAATTGTTCGCAGAAGCGGTGCCGGTCATACTTCACGAGGACGATCTCAACGCGATGTATTTTTCGATCGAGAACCGATC
Source organism: Terriglobia bacterium (assembly GCA_965247425.1). GTDB lineage: Bacteria > Acidobacteriota > Terriglobia > 20CM-2-55-15 > 20CM-2-55-15 > CAZOZZ01. Next base: position 3,656,611 of record OZ252023.1, on the reverse strand, counting down.
GCCGTTCCTCGACCGGGAACTGTTCGAATTCGCGTACCGGGTTCCTTCCCGACACCTCGTCCGCGAAGGCCGGGCGAAAGCGCTGTTGCGCGACGCCATGAGCGGAATCGCTCCGGGCAGGGTCCTGGAGGATCGGAGGAAGGTGGGTTTCAATGCCCCGATTCACTCGTTCCTCGACGTTCGGAATCCCGAGGTGCGATCCCAGGTCCTGGACGCGAGTCCGATCTTTGACCACGTACGCCGTGACCGGATCGAACAGCTTCTCGGTAAGGAAGAACTGCCCAACAGTGAGAGCAAGTTCTTGTTCTACTTCCTCACGAGCAAGATGTTCCTTGAGGAGTTCGCGGCTTGAGATACTGCACAAAGTGCATCATTCCGGAAACCCGCCCCAACATCGAGTTTGACTCCGAAGGCGTCTGTAACGGATGTCTGTCTCATGGCCAGAGATCTCAGATTGACTGGGCGGGCCGTGAAGCGACATTCCGCGACGTCGTCGATAACGCCAAGAACAGAAGCCTCGGATACGACTGTCTGATTCCCGTCAGCGGCGGGAAGGACTCCACCTGGCAGGTCGTGAAGTGTCTGGAGTACGGCCTCAACCCGCTGGCCATGTCGTGGAAAACCCCGGCTCGCACAGATATTGGAGCCAGAAATCTCGCCAACTTGATCCGCCTGGGCGTGGACCACATCGACTACCAGGTCAATCCCAATGTCGAAAAGAAGTTCCTGTATCAGGCGCTCGTCCGATACGGGGAGACCGCTATTCCGATGCACATGGCGCTGTTCAACATGCCGCTCGCGATCGCCGCGAAGTTCGACATACCCCTGGTGGTCTGGGGCGAGAATTCGGCGTTCGAGTATGGAGGAACCGAGGCGGAGCAGACCGGCTTCAAGCTGGATCGCCGGTGGCTCCAGAAATATGGAGTTACGAAAGGTACGACCGCGGGTGACTGGGTTTCCGAGGAACTTACCGAAAAGGAGTTGACCCCATATCGCTCCGCCGACAAAGAGTTGGAAGAGAAGGGAGTCGGCGCGGTATTCCTTGGTTATTATTTTCCATGGGATCCAGAGACCAGTCTGCGGGTTGCCACCGCCAACGGATTCGAAAGCCGCCGTGAGGGACCAAAGACCGGTTACTACAACTACGCGGACATTGACGACGACTTCATTTCAATCCATCACTACCTGAAGTGGTACAAGTTCGGGTTTACTCGGACTTTCGACAACCTGTCCCTGGAGATCCGAAACGGAAGGATGACCCGGCCCGAGGCTGTCGAGATTCTGATTGAGCGCGGGGATGAGACGCCTGACGATGACATTGGCAAGTTCAGTGAGTTTGTCGGGATCACTCGAGAGCACTTCTTCGAAACCATCGAACAATTCCGCAACCCCGACATCTGGACCCGCAAGAACGGTTCATGGATGATTGAAGATTTCCTGATTCCGGACTGGAGGTGGAGTTGAAGTTTACGCCGGTCGATCCTCCCAGGGAGTTTGACGTCGGAGTTGCCGACCCCATTCGCATCAGCGATTGTGCACGCCTTGAACTGGAAGCAAACGAGCAGGTGACGTTTCTGACCGATTCAGGTGCCGAGTACGATGTTACGCGCAAGGCCTGGGGATTCTACGCGACGCCCTCGTTGAACGGTCGCCTGCCTCAGTTTGGATTGCGTGCGGCCCTGGTGGTGAGTCCGGGTTCCAGGTACTTTGTGTTTCTTATCGAACGAGGTAAGGAACAAGAATGCCAGAAATACCTGGATGTTGAAGGCCATCGAATTGTAAGTTGGCTCGACAACACCGAGGACCTCGAAAAGCTTGATCCCGACAGACCTTCCCGATGACTAAAGTGAAGGAATCGATTGCCTGCTTGTGTGACGGTACCGATTTTCGAACGGTGTTCACCTACACAAAGCCGCCCGATTGCGAGGTCCGCTACTCGTTCAACCAATCGGAACAGTATCAGCGCGAAGTCCGGCAGTGTAGCCGATGCGGTCACCTGGTGACCGTCCATGACATGGATCTCACCGAACTCTATGCACACGACTACGTCGAGTCGACGTACGGCGGAGAGGACGGCATCCGTCGGGCATTTGAGCGCGTCACATCGCTCGATCCGGCCAGTTCCGACAACGTGGGACGAGTCGCCAGGGTCCATGAATACGCAGCAAAGCACCTGCCGCTCCCGCTCGAGGATGACGTCCAGCCCTCGGTCCTGGACGTGGGTTCCGGACTGTGCGTGTTTCCTCATCGAATGAAGGCCCTCGGCTGGGATTGCACGGCGCTGGATCTGGATCCCCGGTCCGTCCGGCACGCACGAGAAGTCGTGGGGGTGAAGGGTTTTTGTGGTGATCTGGAGAGGGCGCAGGAACTCGGCCAGTTTAATGTTGTCACCTTGAATCGAGTCCTGGAGCACGTTGAGGATCCTGTAGCTATGCTTGCCGGAACGAAACCGTTCCTGCTTCCCGGAGGGTTCGTCTACGTCGAGGTGCCCGACGGCGAACTGGCCGCCCGAGAAGGCGCTGAGAGAGAAGAATTCGGTATCGATCACTGGCATATTTTCAGCGCCACGTCCCTCGCCCTGATGGTGGCTGGGAGCGGGTTCGTGCTGGAAGCCCTCGAGCGGCTGCGGGAGCCGAGTGAAAAATTTACTTTGAGAGCTTTCATGGTCTAGCAGTCTGTGGAAAAGGACGAAGATACAGGTATGAGTAGTCGTAGCCGGGCAGCCAAGCAGCTGTGGGAAAATTCCTTTGACGAGCAAATTGCGAAACAGGCCTTTAACACTGCGCCCGTCGAAGCGCTTGTTCGCACTATCTCTTATTACTTGAGAGACCGGTATGCAGCCGATGGCGTCGACCAATTGCACTTCATGGAAATGGGTTGTGGCGCCGGTCCGAACTTGCGATGGCTTGCAGGGAAAGGGATGCGGGTCAGCGGCGTCGACATCTCTCCGAAAGCCCTGGCGTTAGCCCGGCAGAACCTGGGAAGCGCCGGAATCGAAGAGCGGATCGGACAACTCGTCGAAGCTCCCGCAAGCGAGACACCCTTCGAGGCCGAATCCTTCGACGGAGTGATTGAAGCCTGTGTCTTCCAACATCTCGACCGGGACGAGCGGCTGAGGGCCTTCGCCGAGGTGAAGCGGGTCTTGAAACCCGATGGCCTTTTCGTCGGTTACATGCTCGACGTCGGTCATACCGTTTTCGAGAAGAGAAAGAACGAGCAACTGGAAGGTGATCCGGGAACGATCATTCTGAACGACGGTCGTTCGAAGCTGTATTTGACCGACATCGGGATATCCCATTTCTACCGGAAGGACGAGTTGATCTCCCTCCTCGATGGGTTCTCGGTCGTCGATCCCTGCCTGACCACCTACTACCTCCCCCAGGATGAAGCGAAGAGGCGAGGCTACGACAGCTATCTGCAAAGCATGTGGACGGTGTACGCCGTCAAGTAGACCGTTCGCCCTCTCTCCCCGAGGGCCACACACTATCAATGTCACGAATCGCCGGAATCGTATCGCGCCAGCCTGAAGGCCGGCCCGCGCGGCAGTTGGATGGCATGCTTGCGTCCCTGAAGTCTCGCGGGGAATGGCAAACGATCGTCGAGGCTTCCGACAGCGTGACCGTCGGTTGGTGTGGGTGGCGTGCTCCCGGTGCATTTCGCCGCAACGGGTTGATCGTGGTCCTGGATGGGTGTATCTACAACAGGGAGGATCTGGGATCGGCGAGAAGCGACTCGGAGTTGGTGGCGAATCTATACCTGGCACACGGATTTGAGGGTGCCATGGGTCTGCTCAATGGGGACTTTGCGATCAGTCTGTACGACCCGGCCACTCGTGCACTCTGGCTGGCCCGCGACAGATTCGGCTTGAAGCCTCTGTATTATGCGTCCGTGGCCGGTTCCTTTGCGTTCGCTTCACGGCCAGGCCCCCTTCTGACTCTTCCCGGACTGAATGGAGCGGTCCGCAGGGAGTTCGTGGCGTTGTTCGCTGCTTCCCACTATCGCTACTTCGATAATCGTCCCGAGAAGTCGCCTTTCGAAGATGTGGCGCAGCTGCCGGCCGCGCACCTGTTGAAAGTGGCCGATGGTCATGTTGTGCTGACCCGATACTGGGAGATGTCGGAACTTCCCGACCTCGACGAGTCCGAGGATGTTCTGGCCGAACAGTATCGAGACCTCCTGTTCGATTCGGTTCGGCGCCGGATGTGCCGTGCGGACCGTCCCGCCTTCACCCTGTCGGGCGGCATGGACTCGTCATCGGTGCTGGCATCCGCCGTCAGAACAACCGGGGAAAGACAGTTCGCCTTTTCGACCGTCTACGAGGATCCGACCTACGATGAATCCGATGAAATACGGAGCATGCTGGAGGGGAACGTTCGGCAATTGCGTACGGTAGGCGTCGGAGATCCGGAACTTCCCGACCTTGTTCAGAGGATGATCGATCTCCACGACGAACCTGTCGCCACAGCCACCTGGCTGTCCCATTATCTGCTTTGCAGCGAAGTTCGGGACCAGGGCTTCGGCAGTTTGTTCGGAGGGTTGGGAGGAGACGAACTGAACGCGGGGGAATACGAGCACTTTTTCTATTTCTTCGCTGACCTTCGATACAAAGGCCTGGAAGCGGAGCTTGGCAATGAAATAGGGCAGTGGGTCGCGCACCATGATCACCCCATTTTCAAGAAGAGCAAGAAGGTGGCTGACGACGCCCTGGCCCGGATGGTGGATGTTGGGAGACAGGGCCGCTGCTTACCGGAGCGGGGGCGGATGACCCGATACAGCGCGGCGCTGAACCCGGACTATTTCGACATCTCGGCGTTTCGGCCGATCATGGATCATCCCTTTCGCAGCTATCTCAAGAACCGGACTTATCAGGATATTTTTCGAGAAACCGCTCCGTGCTGTCTCAGAGCGGAAGACCGTCAGGCGACCGCATTCGGGTTGGATAATTTTCTGCCGTTCTTTGATCACCGTTTGGTCGAGTTCATGTTCCGGATCCCAGGAACGATGAAAATCCGGAAAGGTGTGACCAAATACCTCTTGAGAGAGGCCATGCGTGGGGTCCTGCCTGAGGAAACCCGAACTCGAATCAAGAAAACGGGATGGAATGCTCCGGCCCATGTCTGGTTCAGCGGTTCCGGCAGGGAATGGCTTCTGGACCTGGTGGGGTCGCGTTCTTTTCGGGAGAGAGGGATTTACAGGGTCGAAGAGGTCCGGCGGTTGATCCGGGATCATGAGCTCATCGTTTCCGAGAACCAGGGCCGTGACAATCACATGATGTTTTTCTGGCAGCTCGTCAACCTTGAAGTGTGGCATCGGTCCCTGGATCGCCAGACGGCCGAGATCAGTTCTACGACCCGATAATGGTTGGGATGTCGAATGCGATGACACCGCCGGGCGATTGCAATCTCAGGTGCGGTGAATACGAGCCGCATCTCGAGGTCCCCGACAACCAGGGCACTCCGAAGACGACACTGGTCCGTTGCAGGAAGTGTGAACTCGTATTTGAACATCCGCGGCCGCCGAACGAGAAAATTCGAGCGTTTTACGACGACGAGAGGCTTTGGACCGGCTCAACGGATGCCGAAGGAAACCAGCGGAGCTATGTCCGCGAGGTGACGACCAAAAAGCCCCTGTTCGCGGACCTGTCGGCAAGGATCGAGAAGCACAGAAGCGGCGGGCGGCTCCTCGACATCGGCTGCGGCGCCGGGCTGCTGGAAGCCGCCATGGATCGGGATACATGGGACGTGACGGGCGTTGAGAGTTCCGAATTCATCGCCGACTTTGGCCGGCAACATTTCCAGGCCAACATCCTGTCGGCGAAGTTCGAGGACGTGGACTTCCCCGAAAGGCACTTCGACGTCGTGGTCCTGAAGTACGTTCTGGATCACATGGAAGAACCGCTCGAGGTTCTGCGCAAGGTTCGAAACGTCATCAAATCCGATGGGCTCCTTGTGGTCGCGGATTTGATCAACATAGAAAGCTTCTGTGCCCGGTTCTTCGCGGAGGGGCACCGGCTCATCCATCCGATGCACTTCACCTATTTTTCGCCCGCGACGATCAAGACCCACTTGAAGCGAGCGGGCTTCGAGGTCATCAAGATCGACTATCCATTCGTGGGATCTCCGTATTGCACACTATCGAACCTGACAACCTTTGCGGGACGGGTGCTGCAGCGAGGCTTCAGGAAATACGTTACGAGGAATCCGGACAAGGTCTATTCGACGGCGTTCTATGGAAACATGATGGATGTCTGGGCGAGGACGGGAGCCGTTGACTGAGCGCGACGTAAAGGGTGTCCAGCTGGAAAGAACGGAGTATTTCAGACGACTGTTGTGCCCGCTGTGGCTCCGTCCCGAAACCGCCCTCTGGTACGCGCATGAGGCCTTCCTGGCCAGACAGTATCTGGGTGAGTTCAGCGGTCCCAGCATGGAGTTCGGATGCTTCGAGGGAGTTCCGAGTTTTGTCATGCTTGGAGGTGAATTCAATATCCAGTTCGACGTTTACTCGGAAGTTTCCTGGAACGAGAGCTCACATGTCTGGAAGTCGCATGCAGACGATTATTACAACAAGGCCGATCCCGGTCCGGTCGAGAATGTCCAGGCCGCGACCACACCTTCAGTCGGTTTCGACGTGGGATTGTCCTGGAAACCTGCCCATCTGATCAAGGCCGCGCGGCTCGGAATCCACAAGAGACTCGTGGATCATGACCCGGCGGAACCCCTGTCGATGTTCGAGGCGGACAGTTTCGAGACCATCTGGGCGCCCAACCTGTACTGGCTTGACAACTTTCGAGATGTCTTCGGAGAACTGCGGCGGATCCTGCGTCCAGGCGGTAATCTTGTGACTCCTTTGCCCAGTTCCGAAGCTCTGGATTTGATGATTGGCCGCTGGGCCGGCCAGGCCGACCCGGACTGGATCCGGGACCTGGACCGAGGCCGATTCGCCAACGTGTCTCGTCAGGCTCGCTCACTGGAAGACTGGTACGAGTTTCTGGAAGAGTCCGGTTTTCGGGTTCAGAGGCATGACTGGTTCTTGCCGAAGCTGGCTTTCGAGGTGAACGACATCGGCATGAGGCCGATGTTTCCAGTTTTCATGCGTGTCTACGAAACGCTGCGAGAAGATAAGCCCGAAGAATGGCTGGAGATCAAGCGTCACTGGATCGATACGGTGTTCCATTTCATGTCGCCTCTCTGTGAGTTGGAGTGGATGGAGAAGCTCGAGATCGAGAACGTATGGCACATGTTCCAGCTGACACCGAAGGGTGCGGCCTGACCCGGCGATGAGGATGGAATCGCACACTATCAACACCGCGGATACGGCCGAAGAACTCGAACGCTACTTCGACCGGCTTTGGCCTATCTGTCGAAGCATCACAGGTTCGGGATACCGGGAGTCTCTCGACATTCTTTCAGAGATCATGCCGACGGAAAGGCACCGCTTCCCCACTGGTCGAAAAGTCTTCGATTGGACGGTTCCGATGGAATGGGACGTTCGTGACGCCTTCATCATCGATCCGAGTGGCCGGAAGCGTGCCCAGTTCAAGGTGAACAACCTGCACCTGGTCGGCTACTCCGTGCCATTTAAAGGCCGTCTCACACTCGAAGGGTTGCGCTCGCACCTGCATTCCGCACCCGACCAGCCTCGATCCATTCCCTACCGCACTTCCTATTACGAAAAACAATGGGGCTTCTGCATGTCTCATGAAGAGCAACGGGATCTGCCCGAAGGCGAGTACGAGGTGTTTGTCGACACGGAGTTGAAACCCGGCCATGTGGAGGTTGGTGAGGTCGTGCTTCGCGGTGAGACGGAGGAAGAAATTTTGTTCTCTACATATCTCTGCCACCCCTCGATGGCCAACAACGAACTGTCGGGCCCGCTCGTAATGACGTTTCTGTACCGGCTTCTGGAGGCGACCCCCGGGAGACGTTACACGTATCGATTTGCAATCATGCCTGAGACGATTGGGGCGGTGTGCTACCTGACCATTCGAGGACAGCATCTCACCGAACACCTGGCGGCGGGCTATCAGGTGACATGTGTCGGGGATTCCGGAAACTTCACGTTCAAAACATCACGACGCGGGGACACGCTCGCGGATCGAGCGGCTCGCATCGTGTTGAGAGATCTCGGCCCGCACGAAATCATTCCGTTCGACCCGTATGTCGGAAGCGACGAGAGGCAATACTGTTCGCCGGGATTCAATCTTCCCGTGGGTTCCCTGATGCGGACCGGGTACCTCGGATACGATGGGTATCACACGTCTCTCGACAACAAAGACTTCATCAGTTTTGAAGCCCTCTGTGGTTCAATCGAAGCCTATCGGAAAATAGTCGGTGCGCTCGAGGTGAACTACCACTGGACCAACACTGTTCAGCATTGTGAGCCACAGCTCGGAAGCAGGGGCCTGTACACCTCTATCGGCGGTCAAACCGGGGTTGAAGACCGCGGCCGAGCCATGATGTGGATGCTGAATCTGGCAGATGGATCGAGGGATCTGTTGAAAGTTGCTGAACAGTCGCTTCAACCGATCGAGACACTGGCGTCGGTCGCCGGAGAATTAGCGGAAGCGGGCCTGCTGGAGCGAAGAAGTTGAGGAGCCCGGAAATGCATGGAGGTCTACCTCGCCGGAGTCGCCATCTAGTCGCAAATCCGGACGGGCTTCCCATTCCCCTCGATGAATTGATCGCGTTCCGGTCAACGTGGGGCGCGGCTGCGCCCTCCACTTCAATTTTGTTATCACGCCTTTCAGGACAGGGAATCTCGAGTCCTGACCGACGGATATAGACACCGCTTTCTCCGACTCCAGAATTACAACTGACATGCCGTCCGACGAATCGGTCTTCGTAACCCATCTCGGGTTGCTCAACACGATGCGCATTCTTAGCCAGGCGCGACTCCGGCGAGCCGGGCAGATTCACTGCAAGGAAACAGGATTTCTGGGTCGCCTGTGCCTGGGGGGGAAAATACGGAAGATCCCGGAACACTACTACGCGAAGTTTCGAGACAGCAATGTTTGTGATTTCCGGACTCGCGCGACGCTTGAAATGGCAACCGATACTCTGGGGAGTGAACCGGACAGGTACCTCCGCCGGTGTCTGCAGCAGGCTTTGGCGTGGAGCGTGTTCGATGCGATCGGGCTCATTCAGGACTGTGAACTGATAGAGGCTCGGGGGGCGCGGTCCAGTGTCCTGGTGCCTTTGAACCCTTTCCTTGGCCCGTTGAGAAAACGATATCAAACCGACACCCGGAGCATCTGTTGGGGGTTCGGCGTGAAACAGGTCCAGGAAGTCCTGATCCGATTGCTTTCTCACGGGTTTGCGACCGTCCGTGCTCTGTCGGGACTCCTAGCCCCCGGAGCCCAAGACCTGAAGGAGGCCGGCGAGCCGGCCCTTTCCGTGCTCAATTTCAGAGGCGGGAGCAGCATTGACGCACGTACCGACTTCTTCTGGCTTGGCCCGTCAGACGCTGATCATCCGATCATATTCGAGTACGCTCATACGAAATACCCTCTTTCGCAACAGTACGTGTCCGAATTGACCGACCGCGGAATTCGCATTGTGGAAACCCACAGGGGTAGTCGGGAAGTACAGGGCAGCGAACAATGGAGGCCCGGGCGGATTTTCCTCTCGCGGTCGAGAGGGACGGGTTTGGAGTTCGTCGGCGATGTTCTCACGGCGTTTCGCCGTAAGTCCTTCCTGGACATCTGGGTCTCGCTGCAGAAGTTCGACTTCCGAATGCAAGCGAACCGGCGTGTCGATTACTACGAACGTTACAATGTCCGGGCCGAACTCCTGTCCGGCTTGACGCTTTCGGAGTCCGCTCATTCCGCCGCCTTACGGGAACTTGGAGGTGTGACCTGCACCCTCCAGTATTCGGTAGGGATTGATCCGCTCGGCAGCCACACGAGCACGTCGACGTTTCACATGCACTTCGGCGAATCGGTAAAGACATGGGATTTCGCTTTCCTGGCTGATTTCAACATTCTGAACGGCTACACGTTCAAGACGCCGCTTCTCGAAGGGGTCCACGGAGCCGACCAACTACGCAAGCAGTTGGAGCGGTGCGGGGCCCGACGGACTGTCTGTTTTATGGACGAGGGACTGCATGGAGGTCTCGAGAAGCTGATTCTCGGATTCTACAAATATCTACTGCAGAAGACCGTCGAAGAGAAAGACTTTGGCGTTATCGTCAAGCCCAAGAAGAACGACCATATCGATCTGCTCCGGTCCGAATTCGGAGACCTGTACGAAGGGGCCGTGACGTCCGGCCGTTTCATCGTGCTGGACTGGAATTTCTACCCCGGCCTGGCCGGACTCGCAGCGGATCTCACCGTTGGGGTTTTGTCCACGGCACCTTTCGAAGCGGCATTGCTGGGAGCCAGAACCATATATCTGAACCCGTTCGGATACCTGCCTTCCTTCCTGTCGGGTGTACGTGAAAACGTGTTCGACTCGGTCACGGATACGGTCGCTGCCCTCGAGCAAATTCTCGATGGGAAAGACGGAGTTCGGTTGGGGCTGCATGCCGAATCATTTCTAAGTACCATCGACGCCCTGCGAGACGGAGACGTCTCCCGGCGTGTCCAATTCCTCCTGGCGTCATGTCTCGCGGAGATCAGGCAAGGTGCATCACTTGAACTTGCCGCGGATGCGGCCATCAGTGGACTTCGCCAGCGCTGGCCGGTTCAGTTTGTGTGAGCCAACCTCCGATGAAGACCCGTAGCTTGACTGACTATTTTCGCGATAGCCGACGGCTGGACGAAGCCTCGGCAGAGCGGAAAGAGAATGACCGGGCCGTTCGGATATCGGTCGCGACTAGTTTTACGACCAAGGGGATGAAGGAAGTCCTCGCCGTTTGTTGTGACGACGTCGGAATCCGGGCGGATGTCTACGAGTCCGGCTACAACGAATACTGGCAGGATCTCCTCGACCCGGGGAGCCCGCTCTATTCTCACGATCCGGACCTGATCGTCGTGTTTATCGAGCTTCGCGACGTGATGGGGGAGCTTTACTGGCGGCCCTACCAAATTTCAGACGATGAGAGAAAGAGTTGGGTCGCCGATCAGGTCGAAAAACTGGGTTCCCTGATTCAATCGATCAAGAGTTGCAGTGGGGCCAAGATTTTGCTGCACAATTTCGAAGTCCCAGTTTATTCGCCCATGGGGATTCTGGAAGGCAAGAGTCCGTTCGGAATTCGCGAGGCGGTTCAGACCCTGAATGGGCTTCTCCGGGACATGGCGAAGACGGACTCTCAGCTGTTCACATTCGACTACGACCTGTTTTGCTCCAGCCTCGGCAAGGCTCGGGTTTCGGATCCGAGAATGTATTACCTCGGGGACATCCGACTGGACTGGGAGCAAATGCCTGCCCTCTGTCGTCAATATCTCGGTTATGTTCGCCCGCTGGCCTCCGACACCCGCAAGTGCATCGTGCTCGATCTGGACAACACGCTGTGGGGTGGCGTGGCTGGAGAGGATGGCCTGCAGGGAATCCACCTCGGTCCGACCCCGGAAGGACGACCCTATTGGGAGTTTCAGAAGCTGCTGCTCGGGCTCTGGCAGAGAGGAGTCGTTCTCGCCGTCAACAGTAAGAACAACCTGGATGACGCGATGAACGTCTTACGGGAACACCCTTCGATGGTTCTTCGTGAGGAGCACTTTGCGGCCATCCGGATCAACTGGCGGGACAAGGGAGCCAACCTCGTCGAGCTTGCAGATGAACTGAGTTTAGGCCTCGATTCACTTGTTTTCATCGACGACGATGAGATCCATAGAGAACGTATCCGCTCGGCGTTTCCGGAAGTGTTTGTCGTGGACCTGCCCGACGACGCCGCCCTCTATCCCGCGACGCTGATGAGCCTGGACCTGTTCAACACCCTCCAACTTACCGGGGAAGATCTCAACAAGGGGAAGTTGTATTCCGAACGAAAGCAACGGGAACGTGACAGGGAAGCGATGAGCCTGGAGGATCACCTGTCTTCACTGGAAACCGTCGTGACGATAAGGCCCGCCGACTCATCCACTATCCCCCGGATCTCGCAGCTGACGCAGAAGACGAATCAATTCAATCTAACGACTCGTCGTTACCAGGACGAAGACATCGAGAGGTTCGCCCGGGACCCGGCCTACGACGTCATTTGTTGCAGCGTTCGCGACAAGTTTGGGGAGAACGGAATCACAGGTGTCGCAATCGTCGAAAAGCTGCAGGAATCCCGGAGAATCGACACCTTGCTCCTGAGCTGCAGAGTCATCGGCCGCGGTATCGAAGAAGCGATCCTTTCTCATCTAACCGGCAGGGCCATTTCGGAGGGAGCCAGCCAGTTGTGTGGTGAGTTTGTTCGGACGCCAAAGAACGCACCCGCAAAAGACTTTTACAAGGGGAAGGGGTTTTCGCTTGAGCGGACCGCGAACGGGACGGAGTGGTGGATTGACTCGCCGATCCGGGTTCGACCGGTCCCGGACTTCCTGACCCTTCTTACCGAGAGCTGAATGGCGAATCCACTCTTGTACGAGATTGCCGCGAAGCTGTTCGAGGTTTCGGCCGAAGAAATCCACCCCGGAACATCGCGAGAGAATACGGATGGGTGGGATTCGTTCAACCACCTCCTTCTGATCAATGCCATCGAAACGGATATGGGCGTCAACCTCACCACCTCCGAAATCCAGAACGCCATGACCATCGGTGATCTCGAGAGCTTGATCGCCCGCCGTGACGCATGACGAATCAGCCGGTAATCCCATCGGGTAAGACTTTCAGCGAGTTGAAAGTGGGTGACACCGCCGAATTCGAAGTCGTCCTCGGAGAGAAAGAGCATGCCGCTTTTGCTGAGCTTTCCGGAGACCGCAGCCCCATCCACTCCGATTCGAGCTTTGCACGTGAATCAGGGTTTGAGGGCCGGATCGGCTACGGTTTTCTGCTATGCGGGTTGCTTTCCAGACTGTATGGGGCACACCTGCCAGGCGGAAGCTCTATTTGTGTGACGCAGGAATCGCGATTCATCCGTCCGTATTATCCGGGCGACACTATCCGTGTCGTGGGTTCGGTCAAGGCCAAGATCGAGTCCACCAGGATGGTTGAAATCAACACGGAGATGTCGCGGAACGGTTCGGAAACTGTTTTCAAGGGAGTCGGGCTGGTTCGGGTTGTCAAGGACGAAGAGGCGCCCGCACTTTACGAAGCTGGCGGCGTTTCGATCGGAATTCCGGATTTCGTCAGGGAACTCTCCGCGATCGGTCTGGATCGAGGTGACGCTGTGTTTGTCCATTCGGACGTTTCGGTTTTCGGGCGTCTCCGAGCGGGCAGCCGATCGACGCTCATGGAATCCATGTGCGAGGCCTTGAGGACGAGCGTTGGAGAGAGTGGGACGATCATCATGCCGACTTTTACGTATAGCTTCTGCGAAGGTGAGGTGTTCGATCCCGTGAACTCGACATCGACTGTCGGATCTCTGACGGAATACTTTCGCCGGCAACCCGGTGTGGCGAGAAGCATGCACCCGATTTTTTCAGCAGCGGTTTCCGGAAATGCCAGAGAATGGTTTTCCGACGTGGGTCCCGATTCCTTCGATGACAATTCCATATTCGGCAAGCTGCAGGAACGTGACGGCAAGCTGCTGTTCCTGGGCGCACCGTTTCAATCCTGCACGTTCCTGCACCGGGTCGAGCAGGCCTACCCGGTACCGTATCGCTACATCAAGGAGTTTGTCGGGGTGATTCGGGACGGCGATCAGGATCGCCGATCGACATGCACGTACCTGGTCCGGCCTCTCGACCGCTCGGTCCACTTCGACGTGTCCAGGCTGGAGAAGCGACTGATTGAACGCGGGGTAATGCGGGAGGCAAGACTCGGCGAGGGTCGGCTGTTGCTCGTCGAAAGCCGTGCCCTGTTTGATGAAGCCACGGAGTTGCTCGGGGAAGACATTCACGGATTGCTTGCCGGAGCGCCCGAGTGAAATGCCCCTATTGCGGCAGCTCCGCGACGAAGGAGTTCTTCCGGGCCGACATGCCCAACATTCTCACGGCCTGCCCGCCCGAGTTTTATGCTCAGGTCAAACACCACCCGTTCTCCGCGCGCCTGTGTGACGAATGCCTGTTGGGATTCAACAGCAGCAGGTTGTCGGACGAAGAACTGAGCGCCATCTACGACGACTACCTGTACATTTCGCCCAGTCGTGGAATCGGTCAGAGCAAGTACGAGGGGATGATCGGAACGCTCGAACGGACCTTTTCGCGGGATCAAAAGATCGTGGAGGTGGGTTGTTCGGAAGGCTACCTGCTCCATCACCTGAAGCGATCTGGATATACGGATCTCTCCGGGTTCGAACCCGGGCCCCAGGCCGCTGAAGCGGAGGCTCTGGGCCTCGACATCATACGGTCCTACTTTGAGGATGGATGCCTTCCGGACGGCTCCGTGGACGGGTTCTACCTGATGCATGTGTTCGAGCACTTTCCGGATCCTTTCGCGGTGCTCCGAGCGATGCGCGATGCGCTTTCTCCCAGCGGGTCCATCGTGATAGAAGTTCCTAACCTTGATGGATTTCATCACCAGCATCTGTATTTTTACTCCGCTCCATTCATGAGGCGGCTGGCTCGGGAACAGGGCCTCAAGATCGTGGACATCGACACGGACTCGCCGCTCATTATCCGGATTGTGCTGGGCCACAACACGGATTCGCGGCTCGAAGCCGAAGTCGTCTTCGAGGACGTGGCCGCACTCGCCGCGTGTCGCCAGGGGGTGTTTCAAACGTCACTCGCGAGGCTGGAACGGATTATGGAAGAGTTCCGGGGAAAGACACTCCTCTGGTGGGGCACGGGTTCACAGGCCGTACTCCTGCTCAACCAACTAGACACCACGCGGTTGGCGGGGGTCAGCCTGGAAGTCACCGATGGTGATGAACGGAAGTGGGGATACAGTCTGCCGTGCTTGAACCTGACGGTGAAGACGTACCTCGGGTTGTCCGGTCAGACAGTCGATTGCGTCATCATCGCATCACAATTCGAACACGAAATACGCCACACAATGGAGAGTATCGGACTGCAGGCCGGGCAGGTCGAAGTGTTCAGCGAATGAGAGCCGTGTGAATTTCCAGGGTAACGAGAACGGCAACAATCCGGTGAATGTCGTTCTGATCGAGTTCCCGGACGAGGTGGATTCCTTCATCTCTCACTGCAGGACGAAGGGTTTGTCGCCGTCCGGTTTCCATGTCGTTGGCTTGTGGCCGAACGTTCGCGTCGCGCTTCAAAAAGGAAGCATCGCGTGTTCGGACACACTACCCTACTTCGACAACGACTCCCATGAACGGATCCTTCTCCGGTCCGAGGACTGGCTCGAAGCGATCGAATCGTCGGTCGAGATCGAGGACGGCCTAGGGATTCGCGAGACATACAGATCCACTGTCGTGTTTCATCTACGGTTTTACATGAACTATTTCCTTTGGCTGCTGGAGATCCTGGAAGGCATCTCCAGGCGGCACACCCTGGGTTCGTTCACCGTTTGTTCCGGGTCGGCTCCGCTGGGTCGCTCGGGTCCGTCACTTGGCTCAACCGACCGGTATCTGGCTTCCATAACGCGAGGCTACGCGATGGGACGGGACATAGAAGTCGATGAGATCCAACTCGAATCGAAACCGAGTGCCCGGCGGACGTCCGCAATGAAGGGATTGCTGTCTTACGTGAGCGGTGTCCTGCATCGACTGGCCCTGGCTCGGCTTCGGCGTGGAGGCATCCTGGTAAACGCCGTGACGTACAACATGGATCGCCTGATCCGCGAGTTGAAACAGAGTTTTCCCAAGGAAGAATGTGTGTGGCTGACTGCCTCACCCATTCCTCCGGAGGCCGCGCTGTTCGGTCTGGTTCAGCACGATCCAGCGGATCATTTTCTGGCTCTGGACAGTCTGGAGATGTGGGCGCCTCGCACCGGCCAGACGGTTGCCAACGTGGACAGCGGCCTGACTGAATTCAACACGCTGTTCCGAGATCGATGGAAGAGCGAATTCCAGTACCACGGAGTGTCCTTCACGGCAACGTTCGCCGGTAAGATCGAACGCGACCTCTGGCCCTACGTCCGCAGCCTGGCGCGGAGATCGGAAACCATTCGATACGTCCTGGAGAAGGTGAAGCCTTCTTTGGTTCTTGCCGCGTTCTCCGCCGACAGCGACGCCCTGCTCGGAGAGTGGACCCGGGTTCTGGGCGTGCCCTCCATGTCTATTTCCCACGGGACGCACACACCGCCGAACTCTCACCCCGACGAGATCGAGAAATACCGACTTGGAACAACGCTGATACTGACAAGCTTTGGGCACACCGCCCTGCAGACTCCGTGGGCAGAAAAATACTTGTCTTACTTCAAGGCCCGCAGCCACCCGACCCCACTCAAGACCGGCAATCTCATTCTGGCGAAACTGGATCCGGTCGAGCGCCGGGAGGCCAGGCGTGAGTTACTGAACTCGGAGGCAGGCAAGAAGATCATCGTGTACGCGACGACGTTAAAGCCCCGCTCCGGATTGCGGTTCGAAATCCACGAGACGCTGGATGAGCATCTGGCAGGAATCGCACATCTGGCCAGGGCCGTCGATGAAATTGACGATGCGGTTCTCATCGTGAAGCTTCATCCGGCGGCAGCTCTGAAGGAAGATGAGGTTCGGCTGCTCGTTCCCGAAACCAGATCGGATCATGTTCGGGTGATGTGCCGGGTACCGTTTGAGAAAGTCCTTTCGTCGGCGGACTTGCTGGTCAGTTATTCCTCCACGTGCATCGAAGAGGCAATCCTGAACCATGTTCCCGTTTTGCTCTACGATCCCTGGGATCGCTACGAGCATTTGCCTGCCGGCCGACACGGGCGATCGTCCCCCGCCTACTACGTCAACGACCCGGGTGGACTTGGCGGTGCACTTCGATGGATATTGGGCGCCCACGACCCTGATGAAATCCCGCAGGAAGTCTGGAGCGAACACATTTATCCCACAGAGGTTCGGAAAGAGTTCGTGCGTTTTGTGGGGCGCCATCTGGGTACGCATGCACCCGAGGCCGCGGTTTCAAGCTGATGGAGAATATGGCATCTCTAACCGGTTTGATCCGCTATTACTTCAAGCCCCACCCGCGGCTGGTTCTGGCGGTCGTTCTCAGCAGCGTCGGGTTCGTGCTTTTTGAAACCCTCAGCCTGGCGGTCGTTTACCCGGGTATCAGTTCCGTTCTGGACACCGGTACGGCTGACAATTCAATCGTCAGTGCGGCCACGAGCATTCTCGGACACCTGCCGGGCGAGCAGCAAGCCTTCTGGCTCCTGTTCACTTTCGGCGCCAGCTACATTCTGATGACCGTGATGAACTTTCTCAGGTTGTCGGTGTCGGACGGCCTGTCGCGTCTGATCACTCGGGACTCTCAGATGCAACTGTTCGAAAAATACCTGAGGTCCGATTACCAGTACTTGCTCGAAAACCAGCAGGGGACCATTCTATTCCGAATCCTCACGGCTCCCGCACATATGACGGTGATGTTCGCGGCACTGCCAAAGCTCGTCGTCGCGGTCCTCAAACTCGTGATGGCCGGTATCGTCCTTCTCCTTTTTTCGTTCGAACTCACCCTCGCTATGCTGGCGC
This sequence comes from Terriglobia bacterium, assembly GCA_965247425.1. GTDB lineage: Bacteria > Acidobacteriota > Terriglobia > 20CM-2-55-15 > 20CM-2-55-15 > CAZOZZ01. Next base: position 3,639,019 of record OZ252023.1, on the reverse strand, counting down.
TCGGCGTCGTCTTTTATGCAGCGACCCGATCGATGTCGGACAGAGTCGTTTACAGAAATGCCAGCCGCAGTCAGGAAGCGTCTGAAGCCCAGACGGTGGTGGGGAACGAAGCGGTAACGGGAATCCGGGAGATTAAGATCCGGGTCGGTGAGGTCCGTTGGATCGAACGTTTTCGAGAACACGCCGATCGTCTATGCAATCTCAATGTTCGAAACGATCTGTTTCGGTACCTGCCATCTTCGACCCTCCAGGTGGGGTTCATGGGGGTCATGCTGGGCGTTATGTTCTGGCAGCGGGAAACTTTGTTCGCGAGCATGATGGACTATCTTCCGCTTGTCGGTCTCTATTTCTATGCGTTCATGCGCCTCGTGCCGGCGTTGACGGAAATCGCGGCGTTGAGGGTGCTGGTAGGGGAACGCCGCCCATACGCCGAGGCGGTATACAAAGAATTGCACGAGCCCAGCAGCCGCGTTCGAGACGGTTCCGTGGTCCCGGATCGTTTCAGCGATGGTGTCGTCTTTGATGGTGTGTCCTTTACGTATCCCGGCCGCGACCACACGCTTACCGACATCGACCTCGTCTTCGAGAAAGGCCAGACAACGGCTCTGGTCGGACACTCAGGCTGCGGCAAATCGACCATAGCGGACTTGATCGTGCGGCTGTTCGACGTCGAGGAAGGTCGGATCCTGATCGACGGGATCGACCTTCATCGACTCCGTCTCGCCTCGTGGCGCCGCCGGATCGGCTATGTCAGCCAGGATCCGTTCATTATCAACGCTTCTGTCGAAGACAACATTGCTTTCCTGTCGGAGGGGCTCGGTGCCGGCGACGTCCAGGAAGCGGCCCGGACAGCCGACGCCCACGATTTCATTATGGATCTGCCCGAGCAGTACGGAACTCTCCTGGGTGACCGTGGCCTGAAGTTGTCCGGCGGGCAGCGTCAGCGGATCGCGATCGCGAGAGCGCTCGCACACAAACCCGACATTCTTATTTTTGACGAAGCGACCAGCGCGCTCGACAGGTTGTCTGAACTGGAAGTCCAGGACGCGATAAACCGGATCGCACTCGACCACACGGTGATTCTGATCGCGCATCGGTTATCCACGATTCGGGACGCCGATAAGATCGTGGTTCTCGAGAACGGGTGCATCCGGGAACAGGGCGATCACGACACGCTCATGGGATTGGGCGGGATCTACCGGAATTTGTACACGTCTCAGGAAGGGGCTGTGACCGACACACTGAACGAAGTTAGCTGAGAAGGAGAGTGATGAGAGTAGGCCTGAACGGGTTTGGACGAATTGGTCGTGCGATCTGCCGGATCAACGACCAGAAGCAGTTTTTTGACGTCGTAGCCGTGAACGACATCAATCCCGACACCGAGAACATGGCGTACCTGCTCCGCTATGACTCGACATACGGCCGGTTCGCCGGCAACGTTGAGGTTGACGAGCCGCATCTGATCGTCAACGGAAAAAAGATTCGCGTGTCGCACGAGCGGAAAATCGACGACGTTGTCTGGGACGAGATGGGTGTTGACCTGGTCATCGACGCGAGCGGCGTCCATGACAATGTGTTGGCGGCAAGAGGCCTGACCACCCGTGGTGTCCGGAAGGTGATCGTGACGCATTCACCTCCGGAGGTCGATCAAACCCTGGTGCTTGGCGTGAACGAGGCCTCTTACGATCCGGAACGGCATCACGTGGTCAGTAGCAGTATCTGCGATGCTGTCGCCACAGCTCCTGTGCTGAAGCACCTGAACGACGCGATCGGAATCCAGACGGGGTTCCTCACGACGCTGCATCCCTGGCTCGCGTACCAGAATCTTCTCGATGGTCCGTCCATATCCTGGGCGACGCCCGGCGTTCTTTACCAGCACTATGCCATTGGGAGAGCGAGCCCCGGCTCACTGATCCCGAAACCGACTTCGGCGATCGAGGCCACGCAAAAAGTCCTGCCCGAGTTGACCGGCGCGATGCAGTGCATGTCGTTTCGCATTCCGACTCAAACCGTGGGTTCGGCCAACCTGTATCTTGGTCTCGAGCGGTCGACGACGGTTGAGGAAGTAGAGGCGCTGTTCACGACAGTCGAAGGCGCCCAGAAGTGGCCCATCATTCACAACTCGAGGGAGCCTATCGTATCCGTCGACGTTGCCGGGACGGAATTTTCGGCTGTCGTCGATCACCGCTGGACCGCGACCGGCGACGGCCGACACCTGTACCTCGTTCTCTGGTACGACAACGAGTGGGGTTATTGCAGTCGGGTCGTAGACCTCGTCCGTTTCCTGGGGGATGGGCTGGCTTGAAACCGGTTGTTGCCTTAGACTTTGACGGCGTTATCTGCAACAGCATGGACGAGTGCATGCGAGTTTCATTCGGCGCCTATGAAGAATGGCGGACCGGCGGACCGGCGCCCCTGTCGGTAGAAACGGCATTACCTGACGGGTTCGACGACTATTTTCGGACCTATCGGCATCTGGTGCGACCTGCAGAGGAATACTGGCTGATCGTTCGTGCGTACCACACCGGAGGCGCAGTGCTGTTGCCGGAGCAGTTCCCCCAGATCGCTCGAGAGTCACAGGCCCAACTGGCGGAGTTCGCGCCGATCTACTTTCGAACGAGAGAACGCCTGCGTAATTTGAGCATGGAGCGCTGGTTGGGTCTGCATTCTATGTATTCAGAATTCCAGGACGGCTGGACCGACCTGCGGCGCGAAGCGCTGTGCTACCTCGTGACGACCCGCGACCGCGAATCAGTCGGACGGCTGCTTCCGATGTTCGATGTCGACATACCACCCGGGCGACGCTGGACGAAGGAGCGCCCCGGTGGGAAACCGGCAGCAATTCTCGAAATTGCCAGTGAGTGCGGTCGGAAGCCTTCGGGAATTCTATTCGTTGACGATCACCCCGAGCACCTCCACGACGTTTCATCGACCGGCGCGTCTCTTTTCTGGGCCGCCTGGGGCTTTTGGCCTGATACAGATTCCGTTCCCCGGGATGGCTACGAACGGATCGGTAACATAGAAGAGTTGATGACCAAACCGGCTTTTGTCGAACATTGCAATAGCAGCGGGGTTTGAACAGAACTCCTCTAGAACGGTGAAGTCTCGGAGGCGTACAGGAGTCACCGCTGCGGTGAAAGGCATGATCTTTAGGTCGCCGGCTGGATAGGGAAAAATAGATGGGCGAAAAGAAAAAGATTGTCGGGTTGATTCCGGCACGGCTGGGAAGTGTGCGCGTGAAGTGCAAGAACCTGCGGATGATCGCCGGCAAGCCGCTGATTTACTACTGCATCACCGCGCTCAAGCAAGCCAGGAGCTTCGATGAAGTGTATGTGAATTCGGAAAGCGATCTGATTGGTGCGGTTGCCCGTCGATACGGTGTCGAGTTCTACCAACGCCCGGCGGAGCTCGCTACCAGCACGTCGATGATTGACGAATACATCTATGACTTTCTGAAGCATGTGCCATGTGACGTTCTGGCAGTCGTCAATCCAACTTCCCCGTTCCTGACCGGAGAGCAGATCGATGCCGCCGTTGATCATTTTCTTGCAAGTGATTGCGGTACCCAACTGGCGTGCACGGATGTCCGGACGCACTGCTTCCTCGAAGGGAAGGCAATCAACTTCAGTACGGACGGCAAGCACCCGCGGTCGCAGGACCTTCCGGTGGTGCAGGCTTTGAACTTCGCCGTCACGATCTGGGATGCCGCGAAGTTCGTTGCCCAGTATGAAGAACGCGGCCACGCTGTCTACACAGGAAAGCTGGGGTTCTTCGCGTTCGAAGGCCTGGCCGCTCTGGACATCGACTGGGAAGAAGACTTCGTCCTTTCCGAACTCATTATGGAAAATCGGGACAGGTTCCGTGATGTGGAAGCTACGTACGACACAGTACTGGATGATGTGATCGCCAGGGGCGAGAAGACCGAATCTTAAGATGAGACGATACGCCAGGGTCTTGAGAAATGGTGAGCGCCAGTGGGTCGAAGTCGGCGACGACGTGATCCGCGTGCTGTCTGACGATCCGTTTCTGCCGTCTTCCCATCCGGAGGAAAGACTTCGTCCGGAGGACCTTGATCGATTGAGCTTCCTCCCACCCACCGATGCCGCGAAGATCATCGGGCTGGCGTTCAATTACAAGAGCCTGGTTGGGGCCCGGGATGACTACGACGAACCGCTGTTCTTTCTGAAGTCCCCGACTTCCGCCTGTGGCCACAAGGCCCGAATTCCGTTTCCCCGGTTTGCGACCAAGGTCTGGGTGGAGGTGGAATTGGGTGTGATCATAAAGAAGGAGTGCCGTAACGTCAGCGCTGATGACGCCGGCAACTACATCCTGGGGTACACGATCGGAAGTGACGTGACCGCCGAGAATATCTATGGACGCGATTGGCATCTTGCCAGGTCGAAGGCTCTGGACGGGTTTGCCCCGGTCGGACCTTTCCTTGTGACAGATTTCGACACGTCCGATCTCGCGGTGGAAACGCGCATCAACGGGCGCATCTTTCAGGAAGGTCGCACGTCGGACCGAATTTTGAACGACCGCGAATCGGTCAGCCTTATTTCGCGATATCTCACACTCAGCCCTGGAGACGTGATCCTGACGGGAACCCCCGCTGGTGCGACCGACTCGGTGGTGACGGTTGGCGATACCGTTACCCACAGTATCGAAGGCATCGGGGAACTGCGCTTCGACTTTGTCTGACACGATCAAGAAAGTAAAATGACCTGGCGAATCCTCATTCCGGACCGGCTCACCCCTCCCGCGGATATTGAACGATCTGTTCTTGGAGATGAAACGATTTTTTTCATGCCCGCAACGGACGATCCGGACGCGGTGTCACCCGAGCATTGGGCCGCTGCCGATGCCGTTCTGATCTGGCATGAAATGGAATTGACCGCCTCGGTTCTGGCCAGGTTGGAGCGCTGCCGCGTGATTGTGCGAATCGGTGTCGGATTCGACAATGTCGACATAGAAGCTGCCGGGAAACAAGGCATCTGTGTCTGTAATGTTCCCGACTACGGCACCGAAGACGTGGCGGATCACAGTATTGGGTTGGTCTTGGCGATCGAACGGGGACTGGTGTCGTACGATCGGGAAGCGCGGGGCGGGTCCTGGTCCTGGGAGGCAGCAGGGCCGCTTCGGAGGGTCCGAGGACTCAAGCTTGGCATCATCGGACTCGGCAGGATCGGTACGGCGACGGCTATGCGAGGTCGTGCGCTCGGGATGGACGTGTTGTTCTATGATCCCTACAAACCCGTCGGGTATGACAAAGCTCTGGGCTTTCAGCAGGTTCATGAATTGGGAGATTTTCTGTCTCGGGTCGATGTCGTGAGCATCCATGTGCCGCTTACCGATGAAACGCACAACATGGCCGACAAATCTTTCTTTGGCCAGCTACCCCCTGGGGCAGTCTTTATCAACGCAGGTCGGGGACAGTGCCACAGCATGGATGCGCTTTTTGAGGTCTTGCGTTCCGGACATCTACGAGGGGCGGGACTGGACGTCCTGCCGGAAGAGCCCCCGCCCGCGGATCACCCGCTTATCAAAGCCTGGAGGCAAGAGGCGGACTGGCTGAAAGGCCGTCTGATCATTACTCCGCACGCGGCCTTCTACAACGAGGAATCCTATGCCGAAATGCGGCGCAAGGCCGCCGAGGAGGCACTGCGAGTCCTGGAGGGACAGCCACCTCGTAGTCCTGTGAACACTCAGTGGCTCAACCAACAATGAACAGGGAGATGTACACGTAATGCCTGGACTAAAAAAGCGAATCGCCCGGAGGGAGGTCACGATCGGTTCTTGGGTAACACTGGGACATCCAGGGGTGGCTGAGATCATGGCTCGGGCTGGTTTCGACTGGCTGACAGTGGAAATGGAGCATTCGTCCATTACGCTTCAGCAGGCGGAGGAACTCATTCGGGTGATCGATCTGTGTGGGGTCGTTCCTCTGGTGCGCGTGGGAGAAAACAACTCGAATCTCATCAAGAGGGTGATGGATGCCGGTGCCCATGGAGTCATCGTACCTATGGTTAACAGTGTGCGGGACGCCGAGGCCGCTGTCGGTGCCGTCAAGTATCCCCCGATCGGTACAAGAGGAGTTGGTTTGGCGCGGGCACAGCGATACGGCCTGGATTTTGAAAGCTATCAGAAGTGGGCGCAGGAGGAAACTATCGTGATCGTTCAGATCGAGCACATCGCGGCTGTTGAACGCCTCGCGGACATCCTCGCGGTTCCCGGCGTCGATGGATTCATCGTCGGGCCATATGATCTGTCCGGATCTCTTGGAATTCCAGGTGAGTTCGAGCACCCACGGTTTTCTGATGCGATCACTCAGATTGACCGTGTCGCCACCGACGTCGATGCGAGTCGCGGTTACCATGTTGTGGCTCCTCAAGCACGACTCTTAATTGACAAGATTCTGGAAGGCTATACCTTCCTTGCGTATAGCGACGATTTTCTGTTCTTGAATGAGAAGTGTCGTGAAGGGTTGGATGCTATCAGACAAGTGCAAAAGAATGGTATGGAGGGGCAAGAATGAGAGAGGCAGATATTCGAAGAAAGAAGGCATTCGACACCTACCTAGAGATGGTTCGTGAAGATTGTCGTCGCCTATTCGGAGAGCCAGAAGCACTCAAGCCAGCAACGTGCCCGGCGTGCGACTCCTGTTGTTCTACCTTGCAGTTCACCAAGATGGGTTTTGAATACGCGCTTTGTGACAAATGCGAAACACTGTTCGCGCGAACCCGGCCATCATTCTTGTCGTTGAAGGGGTTCTATCTTGAGTCTCCATCGACTAATTTCTGGATCGAAGAATTTTTTCAAACCAGTGGCTGAAGTCAGGAGAGAGAAGATTTTTAAGCCTCGTGCGGAATATATGCGAGAACGGTTCGGCGCGGACCCTGGTTGGGTTATCGGTGATATTGGTGCAGGATTCGGTTTGTTTTCTTCGGAGCTGAGACGGATCTGGCCTAGGAGCCGCTACTTTGCCATCGAACCGTCTTTGGGATTAGCTGAGACGTGTCGTGACAAAGGGCTGGAGGTGCTTTGTGATTCACTCGAAGAACTCGGAGAGGATGAAGAGTGGGCTGAATCCTTCGATTTCTTGACGGCGTTTGAGTTATTGGAACACTTACATGAACCTAAGCAATTCATTCAAGCAGCCCATAAACTTTTGAAACCCGGAGGCCGATTGCTGATGACCGCTTTGAACGGTTGTGGTTTCGACGTTAAGATTCTTTGGGATCTCAGCAAGAATGTCTACCCACCTTGTCATCTCAATCTGTTTAATCCGGAGTCCCTAGGCGGTCTGCTTTCGAGCTGTGGTTTTGTCGTTGAAGAGGCTAGCACTCCCGGTCGGCTCGATTGGGACATTCTTGAAGGAATGATGGAAAACGAAGGATTTGATCCAGGAAGATTCTGGGCCTCGGTCGCGAAAAGGGCGAGCCAAGAGGCGAAGGACGAGCTTCAGAGCTGGATCACACGATACAATTTCAGCTCGCACATGCGCTTGCTCGCGAGGAGACGCATGGACTCGCCAAGCTGAGGGAGGTGGTAAAATACTCGTGAAATCTATCGCCATCATTCCCGCCCGCATGGCGTCGAGTCGATTTCCCGGGAAACCGCTGGCGCTTCTCCGTGGTCTTCCGATGATCGAACACGTCAGGCGTCGGGTGGCACTTTCGCGGCTGCTGACCAATGTCGTCGTGGCGACTTGCGATACCGAAATTGCCGACGTTGTCAAGAACTCCGGCGGACAGGCTGTGATGACCGCGGATACGCACAAACGTTGCACCGACCGCATCGCCGAGGCGGCTGCCGGACTGGAAGGAGACATCATCGTAAACGTGCAGGGCGATGAGCCGCTGGTGCGTCCCGAAATGCTGGAGCCATTAGTACGAACCCTGCAGGAGGACGATACGATCCCTTGTGCGAACCTGATGGTTGAAATTCAGACCGATGCCGATTTCAAGAGTGATAATGTCGTCAAAACTGTCGTGGATCTTGAGTGGAACGCCCTGTATTTTTCAAGGGGACCCATCCCTTCGAAGCGCCGGAAGGGTATCGGTCAGAGAAGGTTTCAGCAACTCGGGGTGATCGCTTTCAGAAGGGACTTCCTCTTCAAGTTTACAGTCCTGGAGCCGAGCCCCCTCGAGGCTGCGGAGTCCGTCGACATGCTGCGAGCAGTTGAACATGGATACCAGGTACGAATGGTTCTGTGTCCGTTCAAATCCATCGGAGTCGATACCCCGGAAGACTTGACACGAGCTCAAGCCTTGCTCGATCAAGATGACCTCCTTCCAGTTTATGCCAGTGCAATGGAGGGCGGGGAGTGAGTCCTCCGTTGAAGGTCGGTATCGCTGGCTACGGCGTCGTCGGCAAACGTCGCCGTCAGTTCGTCGACCAGAATCCTCATCTCGAGACTGCTGCCCTTTGTGACCGATCGTTCGGCGAAGCGGGTGTCGGCCAGGACGGTATACCATGTTTCGAGGATTATGAGAGCCTGCTCGGCCAACCTCTCGATGTCCTCTTTGTTAGCCTTCCTAATTACCTGGCAGCCGAAGTCACGATCGCCGGCATCGACCGCGGGCTGCATGTCTTCTGCGAAAAGCCACCGGGACGCGACGTGGAGGAGGTTGAACGGGTGATTGAAGCCGAGCTCAAACACCCCGGATTGCTGGTCAAGTACGGTTTCAATCACCGGTACCACCATTCGGTGCGCGCGGCCCTCGAACTGATCCAATCCGGTGAGCTGGGCGAGATCGTCAACCTTCGCGGTGTCTACGGCAAGAGCAAGATTATTTCCTTTGCGAGCGGTTGGCGTGCCGAGCGCAGGTACGCCGGCGGCGGAATTCTCCTCGATCAGGGGACCCATATGGTGGATCTGATGCAGCTGTTTTGCGGGGAGTTCGTCGAAGCCAAGAGTTATGTGTCAAATCGCTACTGGAAGCACGACGTCGAAGACAACGTTTACGCTCTGCTACGCGACAGTCAAGACCGCATCGCCATGCTGCATTCAAGCGCAACCCAGTGGCAACACCGTTTTACGCTGGAAATCGCCCTGACTGAAGGCTACCTGGAACTCCGCGGCATCCTCTCAGGATCCAAAAGTTACGGAGCAGAACGTCTGACAATCGGCCGCCGCGATCAGGCCGATGGCGGCACGACCCGCGAAGAAGTCGTGACGTACGTCGAAGACCCGTCCTGGCGTGACGAGATCGACGAATTCGCCGACGCCATCGTAAACAGCGGAAAGGTTCTCCACGGCACTAGCTGTGAAGCCCTCCAAACCATGAAACTAGTCTACCGAATCTACGCCGCCGACCCCGACTGGAGCGCCGCCCACAACATCCGTCCCCCCCGGCAAGAGTAGGCTCTTCCCTGATCCCATCTGCGTAATCCGCGTAATCTGCATAATCAACGTAAAGTGGCTAACCCTAAAAAAATCCTCATCGGACCCTCAACCTTCGCCGCCGTCGATCCCACTCCCCTCGAAACCCTGAACGATTCAGGATTGGAAGTCATCGACAACCCCTTCAAACGAAGGTTGACCCGAGCTGAATTACTGGACTTGCTGACGCCGGATGTCGTCGGACTGATCGCCGGCCTCGAACCCCTCGATCGAGACGTCATGGCCGGTTCCAGTCTGAAAGTAATTTCACGCTGTGGATCGGGAATGTCGAACGTGGACCTCACCGCGGCCTCCGATCTTGGAATCGTGGTTCGCTCGACTCCGACCGCACCTGTGACGGCGGTTGCGGAACTTGTCGTCGGTGCGATACTCAACTTGCTTCGCTCCGTCCCGTCGATGGATCGCTCCCTACACACGCGGGAATGGAACAAGCGTATCGGTCAACAATTGTCAGGCAAGACGGTCGCCGTTGTCGGATTCGGAAGGATCGGCCGCAAGGTGAGTCAGTTCTTGAAGGCTTTCGATGCGAAGATCGTGGCGGTGGACCCAGTCTACTCCGACCCCCAGGAAGGCGTTACTCTACTCAACCTTGACGAAGCGTTGAAACTTGCCGACATCGTGACGCTGCATTGCAGCGGTGAGGACCACCTGATCGGGGATTCGGAGCTTCAACAGATGAAACCGGGCAGTTACCTGGTGAACGCGGCTCGTGGCGGCCTGGTAGACGAGGAAGCTCTGATTCACGCTCTGGATCAGCGACATCTGGCGGGCGCCTACCTGGATACGTTCGGCTTCGAGCCTTACCAGGGCCCGCTGTGCGAATACGATCAGGTCCTGCTGACACCGCACATCGGTTCCTACACGGTCGAGTGCAGGCGTCAGATGGAAACGGAGGCAGTCCGGAACCTCCTGTCGGAGTTAGTCCCTCAAGCCGGTTCGGTTAGTGACAAAGTCTGAAGCGAGCGACATTGGCCCACGGGCATTGCACCACTGGTTGGACCTCGCCGTCCTGGCGACCGAGGAATCCGGAACCTTCCTGAACGGACTATCTCCCAACCAGAGAAAGTCGGCGACCTATTTCGATCGAGACGTCAAGCTGGAGGCCGACCGCCTTGCCGAGGAACGGATTCTGGAGGTCCTTTGCGGCGCATCGCCGTTTGCGGTGTTGGCGGAGGAAGGCGGCGAGCGTCCCGGCAGCGATCCGGATTCCAGGCTGCGATGGATCGTGGATCCCCTGGATGGCTCCCTGAACTTTCTTAAAGGCATCCCCCTTTGTTGCGTATCGGTCGGCCTGTGGCGTGACAACGAGCCATTGCTCGGCGTCATACACGACTTCAATCGCGCCGAGATATTTACGGGCATAGTCGGCGAAGGAGCCCACCTGAACGGAAATGAGATTCGTGTCAGCGAGGTGAGCGAACCAAGTCAGGCGATTTTGTGCACGGGTTTCCCGGCGGCCACGGATTTTGCCACCGACGCACTGGGTCGGTTTGTCGACAAGGTCCAAGCTTACAAGAAGGTTCGTCTCCTGGGTTCGGCCGCCCTGTCGCTCGCCTATGTCGCAGCCGGGCGGGTGGACGCTTACCGTGAACGGGACATCAAGATCTGGGACGTGGCCGCGGGGCTGGCACTGGTGAAGGCAGCAGGAGGCGAGACCGTGGCAGAACCAACGTCGGTCGCCGACGCTTTGGACGTGTACGCCTCGAATGAAGGGCTCTTTGCGGAATACCGAAACGGTTCCTGAACAGCAAGCCGTTGAAGACGATGACCCGTTCGAAGCCTTGGCGGCACGATGCGTGACTTCGGTGGCCGAGCGTGTTTCACAGGACGTTCGGTTCCTCGTTTTTTCCTCCCCCGTGTGCACAAGAAGAACGGATGTCTCCCTGCTCTGGCATCCCGTCTACAGAAACGGCCACAAGGCACGCCTCCTGCTGAAAGCGCTCGCTGCGTTTCCGCTTGATCTGGCCAAGGGGGTCCTCCGATTGGCTCCTCCTTTCAGGCAATACGGCTGGTGCGTGAGTGGCGAAATCGATGACCGCGTGCTGGTCACACCTTCACTTTGTGCTGAAGAGGTGACACCCGGGCAATACCGAACCCCATACGTCGCAAGCCAGGCAGACGATGCGCTCTACCTGTTCGGTTTGCGATCCTCATTTGGTGGTGGCGCGAAGACGATGCGGCTCCGGCTTTTAGCGGACCTTGCTCGACCGTTCTTTGTTCTCGCACGCGCAACTCTGGGCGCAGCCCTGGTGGTTTCCGGCCCGTGGTTTGAAAAGGTGCTGATCTGGCTCTCCTGGTGTTCCTGGCTTGTCAGTCTCCGATGGCTGGAATTAATCGCACTGCACCGAAACTTATCGGCTTTCGTCAAACGCAACCGCGTCGCCAGGATAGGTTGTATTCATGAAATGCATGAGCATGCCAGGGTCGTGTGGGACGTCGCGTCACGCCACGGAGCACGGAGCTGCACCGTTCAACACGCGGCCTTCTCAAAAGGAAAACGATGGCTCTTCCCAAGCCCCGATGAAGTGGACGCCGGGTTAGCCCTGCCCGACGTCTTCTATGTCTACGAGAATCAGATCGTCGAAATGCTGCAGGAGCACTATCGAGGAACCACGTTCGTGCTCGGCAGCAGCAGCCGCTACTCACAAATTCGCGAGGCGGAGCCCTTCGAGGCGGCCGGAATCGAATACTACCTGTTTGCCACAGCCCTCCCGTCCTTCGACAACGACGTCGTCCTGGGATCGATCAAAAGGATCCTAGCTCAACGGAGCCCAGGACGGATCAGAGTCCGACTGCATCCGGCGGCACAACTCGTCCCCTTCATCCGATCGTGGCTCCGATCTGCCCAACGAAGTGGAACTGTGGAGGTATCATCCGGAACGTCGCTCAATCAAGATCTGCAACATGCGATTGCCGTAGTGGGCATGGGATCCACCGTTCTAGAGGAAGGATTAATAATGGGACGTCCCGTAGTGCAGATCGCCCACCCAAGTTTCCGGAAATACCTGGACCTGGAAGGACTTCCCAGCGTCTCCCGAGTGGACTACAAGAAATTCTCCAACTCGACTCTGGAGTCCCTCCCCCCTATCGACCGCCCCCCCCTCGAAGCCCGCCGCCGCCTGGGCCTCACTCAACCCGAAGTCACCTACGACCGCTTGTTCCCCCCCCAGTAGCGAATTCCGAAGAGTCCCCCCGCTTTCTTTCCCATCTTCCCATCCGAATAATCTCCGTCAATCTGCATAATCCGCGTCAACTAGCCGGATACTCCGCCTCCCCAATCGCCAGATCGCACGCCGCCAGCAACCAGATCTGATGCGTCATCTCCACAATGTTGTAAGCCCGGCTATCCACCCAAAAATTCAAATCCCCTGTCCCTCTTAACGGGTTGTCCGCCGCAAACCCGCTGAAGGTCACCACCCTCAACCCCTCTCCCTTCGCATACTTCGCCCCATTGACGATATTCGGCGACTTACCACTCGAGGAGATCAGAATCACCAGATCCCCCTTGTCCGCATAAAACTCCAGCCCCTTCTCAACCCACCGCTCATACCCATAATCATTCGCAAAACAGGTAATCATGCTCGGATCGCTAAAACAAACCGACCGAAGCCCCGCGTTCTTCGTCAAATCGACCGCACAGTGACTCGCAATCGCCCCGCTCCCCCCATTCCCCCCAATCAGAATCTTCCCGGCCGCCTCCGTCACCGCCCGCATATCATCCCTCAACTGGATAATCTGCCCCGACGTGTCCGACCCAAACAGCGACTTCCTATAAAGATCAAAGTAATCCGCCAACCACTCCCTATCCCCGCCCGATCTCGTACTCACTAATCCCCCCTCCCATCTGCGTAATCCGCGTAATCTGCGTAAAGACTCCCACCCCTACCTGAACCGAACTGTAAAATTACTATTCACCGTATTCTCGGGATACGACTGCGCCAACGTAAACACGTTCGCGCTCACAAACGGTTGGTTCATCGGTTCCGCATAAACCGTATACGTTCCCGCCTCCAATCCCTGGATCGTAAACTCCCCGTTCGGATCTGTAACCGCACTGGCCCTCGCCTGCCCATTCGAATCGACCGCAACAACTAATGCCCCAAAAACGGCGACGTTCGCCGTTGTCCTCACTGTCCCACTCAACGCCCCTAAGGCAGCAAACGATGTCGCGGGATAGATCGTCGAAATCCCGATGCGGTCGTCAATCTCCGTGTCACGCGGAAAACTGACGCCCGCAACGACGGTCGGAAACATCGTGGAAGACAGGATGTTGGAATGATCGAGGCCCAGCAGGTGACCCACCTCGTGAGTGGCGACCGACGCCAGATCGAACGCGCCCTCCGGTGTCGTCTCGTTGGTGCTATAGGTCGTTTGGGGGTTGAACATGATGTCTGCTTCGATGATCTGTCCGGGGAAGTCGATAGTTCGTCCAAATTCATCGAGCCCTGTCGTCGTAAAGGAGAACGTTCCGGTCAACCCGAGGGCCGAGGAACTGAAGTCCGCCGAAGTGACGTTTGTCGTGATCACGTTGATCTGATCGAACCCGGGCTTTACGGACACGTTGGTTGCGGCGCCTTCAGTAAAACTGACTAAAGCAGTCGAGACGTCCATCCATTGTTGGAACGAGTTCCTGAACACGACCGCCTGTTCACGTGAGCCCGTGACGTTCGATCCGACAGTTGGATTCATTTGCCAGGTAATCGGAAACGCGTCGGTCGCCCACTTCACTGCGGTCACACTGCCGTCAATCAGATTCGTCTGAGGTATGTAACCGGACATGGGAGTGGTCGCCACAAGAACCACGAGCAGAACAAGCGTTTTCTTCATCGAACCAGCTCCCGGATCTTGTTCTTGAACTCTTCGAGCGGCACTTTGTTCACCACCGACGCCCCGCTCAACAACCCGGTCTTGGGGTTCAACAGATCGACACCACTGATATTCGAAATCGCCGAGTCTTCCGCGATCACATATTTCCCCTGGTTGAGCCCGACGATCTGGAACGTCCCATTTCCGGAGTCTTCGAGGAAGACGATAACCCCCGCCCCCACATCGAACCCAGGCATACCGGACACCGTCATCACGAGCGATCCCACGGTTCCCCCAAGCTGCTTGATCAACAGCGACCGCCGCGACTCTCCCTTCAAGATCTCGTCCACACCGATCGAAATATAAGTGTAGATAACTCTCCGATCGCTATCCCACTGACTATAGACAGCCTCAGCTCTTCCCTGAACAATCGTGTCCGCCCCAGCCACCAGACCTTCCAGATCCAACTGAACGACCACGCTCCCAAACAGAGAACCACAAGCCAACACCAGTCCACCCACCGCTGCAGCAACCCACCCCGAACCTGACCGCCCACCGATACCTGTGATTCCATTCATAATTCTGATCCTCATCGAGCCCTCCAACGTTCAGCCGCCGCCGTCCAAAAGCCAGCAGGCAAAAACTACTTGATAATAATCCCTCCGGAAAGCACCGACGTATCCAGATTCGAATTCGTCACAATAACCGTCCGCGGCCCCAGCGCCGCCGTTGCCGAGACCGAAACCGCGACAAACATGCCATTTCCCGTAAACGACATGTTGGCGAACAAGAGCCCGCCACCGCTCACGGTCAACGTCGACCCATTGGCCTGGCTGATCCCCGTGCCGGCTATGATCAGATCCGTCACTAGCCCCCGCGTCAGCTCCACGCTGCTGCTCGCGAACGAAATACCCGAGAACCGATCTCCCGCACCAATGGCGGTGAAGTTGAGAGTTCCGGCCGGCGCCGGAACATAGATATCGACTCCGGTCGTAGTTTGCCCGGCGGCAACCGTCACTGAACTCTGTACCAACTCCGTAGAAGAAACGGTTATTGCGAGAATCTGAGATATGGAACTTGCACCACCCGATTGCGTAAGAACCGGCCCGCTAATCGCCGTCCCCGGCACGGTCACCGTCAGTGTCGTAGCGGTCGCTGTGTCGGCAGCGACGTCTGTCGTCCCGCCGGCAGTCGTAAACACAACCGTGTTGTTCGCTCCGGTCGAATCAAATCCCGTGCCGTTCAGCGTTAGAATTCCGCCTCGTGCAATCGTCGTCGGCGAGAGCGAATCCAGAGTCAAGGTTACAGAGATGACGTCAATGGCGTCGCCGCTCTGGGAGAAGAACCCCAGGTCGCCCGAGGTCGACGCGCTGGAACCTCCGCACAGTATGAACTGCGTCGACCAGCCCCCACCGTCCGCGAAGTGTGGGAACAGTTGTTCGGCCGTCGACGCCCCAGCGTTTTCGTCGACCGGGGAAGTCGTCGTAATCAGGAAGTCGCCCCGAGAATTCGTACGGCTCCTCAATCCCACGATCGAAACACCTGCAGTCGACGTTGTCGTTATTCGCAACACACCCTGGAACGGTGTGGTTAGCGCCTCGAAACCCGAGATCTGATCCAGAAACTTTGCAATCTGTCCATCACCGGGAATGGTCGCGGTCCCGGTCAACCCGGTGGAGACTCCCGCAAGCGTCGTCAACTCGAAATTCACCGTGACGGGAGTCGACGACGGGTTTGCCACGGCAACCCCGGTTTGGATGGGCGGAGCAGACTCGGCATACATGCGCACCGCCGTTGCCGGTGCTAGAAGAGGCACACCCGCCTCGGCTACCGTGAACTGGCCGGGCTTGAACGAAAATACTCCCAGGCCCGAAGGCGTCGTGGAGCCCCCGTCCGGCACGATCCGTGCCGAACCCGACGTGGTTCCGGTCGGGGATCCGGAGGTCAGGAACCGGCGGGAACTCCGTCCCGGTATCGAGTAGGCGAACGACGATGCGGCCACCCCGTCGACCGTCACCGTCGCCGCCGCCCCGGATGCCGTGTCACTGCCCTGGGTGAAGAACAGCACGTTTCCGGTCAGAGTCCCATCGGTCGGGTTGACCAGAATCACCTCCGTCGTCCAGCCGCCGCCATCCGCAAAGTGAGGGAAAAAGCCCGTGGCGGTCGACGTTGTCGCCAGCGCCGCCACCGGAAGCGTCGTGATCAGAAAATCGCTTCGTTCGTTGCTCAAACCGCGAAGAGCGACCACGGAGATCGGTACGTCCGAAGTGAAGGTGAATGTTCCGTTGACATTGTCACCGCTGTTGAACGGGTCCTGGTTCAGAAACTTCGCAATCTGGCCTCCGGCGGCCATCGTGGTCGTCCCGCTTCCGGAATCAGTCCCCGTCGAATCGGTGAAATTGAACGTTACGATTGCCGGCCCGCTGTTGGGATTGGCAATGGCCAATCCGGTATTGACCGCTCCGGCAACCTCGGCGTAGATCCTACCGCTCTCGATCAGAGGCGAGGCTGGAACGCCGGCCTCGGAAACAAGGACGTTGCCGGAGGTAAATCCAAAGATCGCCAGCCCGGCGGGAGCCGTGGCACCTGTGCCTGGCTGGATTCTGGCGTAACCGGAAGTGGTGCTAGCCGCTGTAGCCGCCGTCGAGGAGGAGAACCCGCCATTGTCGGGAAACGTGAATGCGGTAACGGCAGACGTCACCTGACCTAACGAGGGAACGAGCGTTAACCCGCTCACGGCCTGCGTCGACTCTGCCCGGAACAACGAAAGCTCCTGGGCTTCAAACGGCACGCCAACCGAAATGGCAACAATCAAAATCAGCAGGGCTACACACCTTCTCATCGCTTCTCCTCTATACCTGCAGATTCTCGGGGCTATCGTTGCCCATGTGTGATTCCCTCAACTTCGCCCCGTCGGTCTGCCGAAAAGGTCGTGAAGTCACGAGCCAAGCCAGAAACCCTGCAGACCTGTCGACTCGCCGGCCAACTGCATCCAGCCGTGCAAAGGCGTTACACGGTATCAGCGCCGAAAGTATCAGGTAATATCCGTTTCGCTTCAAACGCCATCCAACTTCTTGGCGCTGGCGATTATCGTACCGGTAGGGCGTTGTGGCTTCAACCGGTTTCGGAGTGCGTTGGATCACAAGCTCTTCGCGTATACTATTTCCTAGGAGCGTGCGCGGCAGAAGGGATCGTAGCGAGAAAGTGGAGAATCGAGGCCAGATTTTCTCGATTTTGAGGCGGACAGTGGTTCTATCTAACGAAAAATCGGGGAAATCTGGACCGACTATACCGCTTTCGCAGTAGATCTCTTCTGCCGCGCAGGCTCCTAGCTCTTTCCGCCGACAAAAGTAGGTGCACCCATGACTCCTGACGAATTAGACCGTGCGATGGACTTTATCCTTAAGAACCAAGCCGATTCCGTCCTCAGAATGGATAAGCTTGCGAAGAGCCAAGATCGGGTCGACGCGCAGATAGACGGCCTGAGAGAGCGGCTCGACGTCCAGGCATCGAACATCGATAATATGGCGTCGATAACAAATGACCTGATGTCGCTCACCAGCGATCTGGTTTCGACCACCAGCGATCTGATATCGACTTCCAACGATCTGGTAGCGACTACTAACGATCTGGTATCGACCACCAGCGACCTGGTAGCGACCACGGGCGACCTGACCGGTGTCAGCCGCCATCTCTTGACAACCCAGGACGAGTTGGTTGAATCCAACCGCATTCTCAGGCAGTTGGCTACAACCCAATCCCAGCGTCTCGACCGCCTTGAGGAACAAACTGGTTGACCCTGCCGAGACGGAGGGGAACAGCTCTCGCCGAATATAGCTTTCGATCGCGTTCTCCCACGTCGGAGAAGCAACTCGTAACAGCCCAAAGCCAAGAGCTAATCAAAGAATCTCGATCCAGTACAATTGAGACATAGGAATCGGACATAGACACATGACTCGATTGCTTAGGACTCCCCCAATGTATACGTCTCGCATCGTCGACCATTTAACCCAACCTTTGCGGCATATCGGTCGCTTCCTGCGGTCGGGGTTCATAGTGGTTTGTGGCCCCACTGCTCAGGGCTAGGAGATTATTTGTGCGGACCCCCTCCCCCCCGTCGTCGCAACCGTCTATCAGCAGCCTCAGTGGTAAGGCCGTCCTGGTAACCGGAGCCGGCGGCTTCATCGGAAGTCACCTGACCGAGCGTCTTGTCGAGATTGGCGCCAAGGTATCAGCTTTCGTCCACTACCGTTCCGATGGAAGCCGAGGGTGGCTTGATGAATCGCAGCACCGCAACGAAATTGCATTCATCGCTGGCGACGTCAGGGATTCCGACTCCGTCCGGCGTGCGACGCGCGACCGGGATATCGTCTTTCACCTGGCCGCATTGATCGGGATCCCCTATTCGTACCAGGCCCCCCGTTCCTATGTTTCAACCAACATCAATGGGACACTGAACGTGCTCCAGTCAGCGAGGGATTCCGAGGTCGAGAGGATTGTCCATACCTCCACCAGTGAAGTTTACGGAACCGCGCAATACGTGCCGATCGACGAAAAGCATCCTCTTCAAGGACAGTCGCCGTACTCCGCTTCCAAGATCGGCGCCGACAAGATGGCTGAGGCCTTCCACCAATCTTTCGGTTTACCCGTAGTGACCGTCCGGCCGTTTAACACGTTCGGCCCTCGTCAATCCGCGCGTGGGGTGATTCCGACGATCATCAGTCAGGCCTTGATGAGGGACGTCGTAAGACTCGGCAGTCAGGATCCGACCCGCGATTTCAACTTCGTTGGGAACACGGTCGATGGCTTCCTCTCCGCCGCAGTTTCGGACAAAGCGGTTGGATTCACCGTGAATCTGGGATCTGGCAAGGAAATCTCAATTGGGGAATTGGCCAAGGCCATCGTTGGTCTCGTTGGCAGAGATGTCCGACTAGAGCACGAAGCGGCTCGTACCCGCCCAGAGGGAAGCGAAGTGGACCGTCTACTAGCCGGCGTGGCGTTGGCTGAGGAAGTGCTCGCCTGGAAGCCGAAGATCTCTTTTGCGGAGGGCCTTCAGATCACGATCGACTGGGTGTTCGAAAATATGGATCGGTATCGGCCTGACGAGTACGCCGTCTGATCGGTAAGCTGACCACAGCCCTGTCGCTCTTCGGGAGACATCTGAATATCCATGCTCTGAATGGGCCATCTTTGCGACCAGGACGCCGGCTCAGAGCCCATGAACCCCAATTCGACATCCGATCGCCCCTGTTCGGTCTCTCTGGCGGAGCGGACCTGACCTGACCCAGTTTCCCGGTATCGGTCCCTACAACGATCTAAAGCTCGTTTCGGCAATAGGACTCGAATACCTTTCAGATTCGTTTAGCTGGTTTTCCTTTTGCATGGCATTTTTCCTTGAAAACCGCAACCGCCTCGCGAAAGTCAAACCGTGTTTGAGGAAGTTCGTGAGCGTGATTACGGTGCCGGAGAACAGGACCGACGCCATTGTTGGGTGTTATAGATATGATTTCAATCGAGAGGAAATGTTTACCGGAATGGTCGAAGAAGGGGCTGTGTTGAACGATCGGAGAGTTCGCCAGATGCGGAAGCCTAGCCAGGCGACTTGTGCACGGGGTTCCTGCCGGCACGATTTCGCGGCTGACGCTTGGACCGGGTTGTAGACCAAGTGCGAAATTTTTAAAAAGTTCGACTGGCTCGGCCGGCTTTCGCTCGCCTAGCTAGCAATTGGCCGTGTTGACGTCTCTTGAACGCGACATCAAGACTCGGGATGTGGCCGCCGGTTTAGCATTGGTGTTGGCTGCCTTGGGGCGAATCGTCGTTGAGCCATCTTGAGTGTCGCATACCTTTGTTGTGTTTGCGTGCACGGACGGACTCGAAAAACAGCGCCAGAGTAGTGCCCGACACACGGAGTGCATCGCTTTGAGACATTCGGTCCGCCCTGTTCGCCTCGTCACCGTCTGGCAGGCGAAAGGATGCTTTACAGCTTGGACATCCAATTTGCAATGACAGCCGTAAGGTTCGCCCCCAGATTGACGTGCTCGCGGTTCCAGAGGAAGGATGACGTGTCGGGCGTCTCCATGCAGACGATAAGGCCGTAAGGTTTGAACGGCGATCTGGGACTCAAAAGATGAGCGGGCTCTTCTTCACATTTTCACTATCACTTGAGACAGGGTGGCCGCTGCCGTTATGGGGCGGATCCAGCCAAATCGAGTTATAACCGAATCTGGTGTTTGAAGGGATTGAAGAAAAGCGGCGTATCTGGTTGATTTGTTGTTTACCAGACTTCAAAGCAACCAAAGGAGATACGCCACTATGAGCAAGAGTAACGTGATTGGACCGGAGGGTCGAGAAACGATTGAGGACCCGGTAACAGAGCTACTACGAGTTGGAGCTCAGCAACTGATCCAACGGGCGGTGGAAACCGAATTGGCGGAGCTGCTATCTCAACACGACGATCGGCGAACAGAGAAGGGCAACGCCGGGGTGGTGCGCAACGGTTATCTACCTGAACGTGAACTGCAGACCGGTCTGGGGCCGGTAACGGTCCAGATTCCGAAGGTCCGTGCAAAGACTGGCGACGCGGTGACGTTCCGATCGGCGCTGGTACCTCCTTACATTCGAAAGACGAAGTCGATGGAAGCGGCGGTGCCGTGGTTGTATTTGAAAGGCGTCTCGAGCGGCGAAATGGGTGAAGCCCTAACTAAAAGTTCTTGTCGGTCCCCAGGCGCAGGGTTTGTCGGCGAGCACGGTATCGCGCCTGAAGCAGGTCTGGGGCGAGGAGTACCGCCAAAGCTGCGAGGAGCGGCTGGATGCAGACCGCTGGGTGTATGTCTGGGCCGACGGAATTTATAGCGGACTGCGGGCTGAACAAACCAAGTTGTGTGCATTGGTGGTGATCGGCGTGAATGAACGCGGAGAGAAGCGTTTTCTGGCGATCGAAGACGGTGTCCGGGAATCGACACAGAGTTGGCGCGAGGTCTTGTTGAAGCTGAAGTCCCGTGGGATGAATATCCCAAAGTTGGCCATCGGTGACGGTGCGATGGGGTTCTGGGCCGCACTGGAGGAAATCTATCCCGAGACAGGCCAACAACGCTGCTGGATGCACAAGACCATGAACGTGTTGAACTGTCTACCCAAGTCGGCCCAGGCGAAAGCGAAACAGGCCTTGCACGCGATCTGGCAAGCCGAGACAAAGGCAGACGCCGAGAAGGCATTCGACCTGTTCATTGAAACCTATGAACCGAAGTATCCGAAAGCCACTCTCTGCCTCCAGAAAGACAGCGAAGAACTGCTGGTCTTCTTCGACTTCCCGGCCAAGCACTGGCAGAGCCTCAGAACGACCAATCCCATCGAGTCGACCTTTGCCACCATTCGCCACCGAACCAAGCGATCCAGGGGTTGCCTGACGCGGGATGGCATGCTGCACATGATGTTCAAACTGGGACAGTGCGCTCAGAAGAACTGGCGACGATTACGAGGATTCGATGATCTGGCCAAGGTGATTACTGGACTGAAATTCAACGATGGTATCGAAGTGACAAACGTCGATCAGGCCGCCGCTTGAATCAATCTCCTAAACACCACTCTTGACAATAACTCAGCCAAATCTGTTGCCATGTACTAACGAAAAGAACGGTGGGTGACCCAAACAATCCTGCCCATGCCCATCTAACATCTAACTCAACGTTGCCAATTCGGGCTCGTCCCTTTGTGCAACGACATTGTCATGGTGATGACTGGCCCCCGATTCAAAATATTGCCTCCGGGGGTCGGGGCAACAAAGGGCCGGACCCGAATGTATGATCGTTCAGCCATGTAAGCTCTCGGGTTCGAAATCAGGGTTCTGGTATGATGTATTTTCCCTAGCTCGTTGGTATCGTATGGAAGGGAGAGCATGAAGACAGCACTCATTACTGGCATCACCGGTCAGGACGGCTCATACCTGGCCGAGTTGTTGTTGTCGAAAGGATATCTCGTATACGGATTGATTCGGAAGTCGAGTTCTCACAATACGGAGCGCATTGACCATATCTATCAGGATCCACACAGCCCGGATCCCAGACTCATTCTCGTGTATGGAGATCTAAACGACGCCAGTTCGGTCAACAAACTGGTTCGAACGTCGAGGCCCGACGAAATTTACAACCTTGGAGCCCAGAGTCATGTCCGGGTGAGTTTCGACATTCCCGAATACACCGCCGAGAGTGCGGGCTTGGGAACCGTTCGGCTCCTTGAGGGCATCCGCGAGACCGGGTTGGAAACAAAGTTCTATCAAGCTTCCAGCAGCGAAATGTTCGGCAACGTGCCTGTTCCCCAGGACGAGCAGACCCCTTTTCACCCACGAAGTCCTTATGCTGCAGCAAAAGTGTATTCTCATTGGATAACAGTCACTTATCGGAATGCTTACGATCTGTTTGCGAGCAACGGAATCCTGTTCAACCACGAGTCGCCTCGACGCGGCGAGACGTTCGTCTCCAGGAAGATCAGCAAGGCGGTAGCCCGAATCAAGTTGGGGCTGCAGAAGAAACTGTTTCTGGGGAATCTGGACGCCCAGCGCGACTGGGGCTTTGCGGGGGATTACGTCCGAGCCATGTGGTTGATGTTGCAGCAGGAGAAGCCGGGCGATTACGTAATCGCCACCGGCCGCATGCACTCAGTGCGAGATTTTCTGGGTGCCGCGTTCGGCTACGCTGAGCTTGACTGGGAGGATTTTGTCGAAATTGATCCGCGCTATTTGCGTCCGAACGAAGTGGATCGACTCGAGGGTGACGCAACGAAGGCCAACCAGGAACTTGGATGGGAACCGCAGGTGAGTTTCGAGGAACTGGTCAGGATAATGGTAGATGCCGACATGAAGATGGAGCGAGTAAAACTCGAAGGAGTTCGAGTGCCCGGGCAGGCGTGATGGGCGTCGTCGGCTCGGATCGATACCACCTCCTCCAGCAACGCCGTGGTGGCGGCCCCGCTTTCGCTGGCTCCGTCTTTGTGATTCCCAGGACCGCTTTCTCGCCCTGAGAGTCCGCGCTCACGGCACAGAGAAAAACCCGGTCCTTGAAACGCCGTTCGGGAACCGTCTCAATTCACGTGTCGGCCATTTCCGGAATGACTTTTCCGCCACTCTGTTCGATGGATTCTGGCTCACCGAAACTTACGCCCACCCACCGCGTAGTTCCGCGTCGAGACTTTGGTCATCAGCATTCCCAACACACGGCCCCAGCTTCCCGTTGGCGTTGACGCTTCCTAAGGCCTGATCCTTGACTTAGAGGTCCTCTCCCGACCGCTTCTTCTTCAATCGCAGCTTGGGTCGGGCCCGCAGTTTCCGAGCCGACTGCCCCTATCAGCAGATCGATTGCGGCCCAGCCTCGCGACGACAACTGCAACACCGACTCGATGGTGCAGTCCCCTTGAGGGTCCAACTAGTGGTCCCCGTCAAACAGACTGTAACTTATCGAGTTTGCCTGGGTTAGTTCCGGGACCGAGTGGAAGACCCTGCGCCGAAGTCGTTGTTCAGAAAGATCCCGGAAGAAGCGTTCGACCATGTTCAGCCAGACAGAATGCACTGGTCGGTGTGAAATGCATATGAAGGCGCGTGTTGCGCTTCAATCAGGTGACGATTTTCTGATGTTTGTGGGTGGCGTAGTTGTCGCAAATGATATGGTGAACCGCCCCGGGTTTCCCGGAGACACCATTACTTGAGAGGATGGGAGTCATCATGGGAAGACCAAGCAGATATTCACCTGAAGTTCGAGAGCGGGCAGTGCGGATGGTGTTCGAGCACCAGGGAGAGCACGAATCGCAATGGGCCGCAATAGCATCGATCGCCTCGAAGATTGGATGTACGGCTGAAACGTTGAGGAAGTGGGTTCGGCAGGTTGAACGGGACACAGGCCAGCGAGCGGGCCTGACCACAGACGAGAAGCAACGACTCAAGGAGTTGGAGAGGGAGAATCGTGAGCTGAAGCGTGCGAACGAGATCCTGAAAAAAGCATCGGCATTTTTCGCGCAGGCGGAACTCGACCGCCGAGGAAAGTGGTGACCGAGTTCATCGAACGAAATCGGAGCCAGTATGGGGTCGAGTCGATGTGCAGCATGCTGCACATCGCCCCGTCGACGTATTACGAGCACGCGGCACGACGACGCGATCCGGATCGATTGCCGGCGAGGACAAAGCGGGACGCTTCGCTTTGTGTGGAGATCGATCGGGTCTGGCGTGAGAACCGCCAGGTGTATGGCGCCCGGAAAGTCTGGAAGCAACTCAACCGTGAGGGACAGCAGGTGGCGCGCTGCACGGTGGCCCGTTTGATGCGGGATCTGGGCCTACAGGGTGTCGTTCGCGGCCGGAAGTTCAAGACGACAATAGCGGACGAAGCTGCGCTGAGACCGCCTGATCTTGTCGATCGGGACTTCACGGCGACCCGACCGAATCAGCTATGGGTCGCGGATCTGACTTACGTGGCGACGTGGCGTGGATTCGTGTACGTGGCCTTCGTCATCGACGTGTTCTCCCGGAAGATCGTCGGCTGGAGAACGATGAACTCGCTGAAGACGGACATTGCACTGGATGCTCTGGAACAGGCGCTCTGGTCGCGATCCGACACCAACGGTCTGATCCATCACAGCGATCGCGGGGTGCAGTATCTGTCGATCCGCTACACCGAACGCCTGGCTGAGGCCGGCATCGAGTCTTCGGTGGGTAGCATCGGAGATTCCTACGATAACGCTCTCGCCGAATCCGTCATCGGGTTGTACAAGACCGAAGTCATTCGCCGGGAGGGACCCTGGAAGGGGCTGGATGATGTGGAGTTCGCGACGCTGGATTGGGTCTGCTGGTACAACGACAAACGATTACTGGAACCGATCGGAGATATTCCTCCAGCCGAGTTTGAGCAGATGTATTATCAGAATCCGCCGTCCGGTCTCGTAGAGGCCGGACTCAACTAAAACCGTCTCCGGAAAACCCGGGGCGGTTCACCAGCCAGGTGTCGACTTTGACGAGTCAGGCCACAACTTTGAATGGTCAGATTACGGCGGCGACTAGTGCGCTCGCCAGTCGAGACGCGCAGATCATTGCTCTGGCAGCCTCGAGCACCGTTCTTGCTAACGATTTGATCACCATTCAGAACATCGCGTTGCTTGAGTTGAGTGCCTTGGAGGCGCAATTGGCGGCCATTCAGGTCCAATTGGTTACTGAGCAATCAAAGGCCGTTATCGCTGCTTCCTCGCTGACCACAGCACAGCAGGCCACGTTCACCGCGCAAGCGGACGCCATTGCCGCCTCGACGGCGACTCTGGAGGTGGAGAACAAGGTTATTCAAAGCGATATGGCTAGGATAAGGGCCGAGTTGGAGGCTCTCGGGTTCTCCGGGTTGTCGGATGATGGAATCATCGTGAGCCCGCTTGTTCTCCTTAACCCCCCGCCCGGGGCAAGTGAAGCGGTAATTGACAAGATAAACGAATTTAATGGTTTTTCAATTCGCTTGGACCTTAACCAGCAGTCGATCAACGACAACACCCAGGCGCTAGGGACCCTCCTGGCGGACCTTTCAACCCTGGGTGTCACGGGCCTCCCCACTGTGGCCGAGATCGCGGAGCTTGAAGACAGCGTAGCTATTGTCTTTGTTGAGATCACTCCTCCTGCGGCGTCGCTTAGCGTACCGACACCGTAGAAAGGAAGAATTCAAACAAGAATCAGCGATTTTGAAGAGCCGGGAGGGTGAAACCTCTCGGCCCTTTTTGTTTGGGGATGAGGAGTCCGAAGTCTTTACGCGGATTGCGCAGATGGGGAGTTCGAATGTCCGGGCCGGGGTTGGGGATTGCCGTAGCGAGCTGACAGGGCGATTTGTTAATGACGGGTTTTCTCGAACCATGCCAGGAAGCGGGTCAGGCCGGATTCGAGCGAGGTGGTTGGCGTATAGTTCAGGAGTCGACGGGCTTTTGAGACGTCGGCGTACGTGATTGTGACGTCGCCGGGTTGTAGCGATAGTTGTTCTATGTTGGCTTTCCTGCCGGACACTCGTTCCAGGGTTTCGATCAAAGACCGTAGCGAGACTGTTACGGATTCTCCCAGATTGAAAATCTCGAAAGGAAACGGGCGATCCAGCGAAGCGAGGACGCCAGCGATGATGTCGTCGATGTATGTGTAGTCGCGAGCTGTCGATCCGTCCCCATACATCGGAATGGGGCATCCTTCATACAAGAGTTGCGTGAACTTGTGGATGGCCATCTCCGGGCGCTGGCGTGGGCCGTACACGGTGAAGAATCGGAGGCACGTCGTCGGGACGCCGTAGAGGTGGTGGTAGGTGTGGCACATCAACTCTCCAGCGTATTTGGTGGCGGCATAGGGCGAAACGGTTCGGTCTATTCGGTCTTCTTCGCTGAACGGCACCTTCTCGTTTGCACCGTAGACGGATGAGGAGGAGGCAAAGACGAATTGTTCGACCTTCGAGCTTCGCGCAAGTTCCAGGAGATTCATCGTGCCTTTGATGTTGACGTCCTCGTAAAGGAAGGGTTGCGCGAGCGAAGGGCGGACGCCGGCCCGGGCGGCCAGATGGACGATCTTCCGGATGTCGTGTTTGCGGAATAGGTCATCGAGCCGATCGCGGTCTCGGATGTCGGATTCGACCAGGGTGTAGGAGTCGGAATCCAGGTGGGGTCGGATGTTGGTTCGTTTGATTGTAGGATCGTAGAAGTCGTTGAAATCGTCTACGCAGATTACTTTTTCGCCGCGTTCGAGGAGCTGGTCTACCAGGTGGGAGCCGATGAAGCCGGCGCCGCCGGTTACGAGAATCATGGGAGGGGAGTTTAGCATGGGGAGGAGGGGAGGGAGTTCGAAGTCTGTACGCGGATTGCGCAGATGGGATTGGGAGTCCAAGGTCGGGGAAGGGGGAGGGCTTGAACGTGGGTTGCGCTCCGAGGGAGTGCGAAGTGCGAAGTGCGACGACGGGGAGCGTTACATTACGTTCCGGGGTATCCGGAGCAGCCGCTGCCTGCTGCCGCCGAAATCAGGTGGTCACTGTGGTTCTCGGTTAAGGTTGTGGTGACGAAACCCATAAACCGAAACCAAAGGAGAATTCACAGTGACCGAACCCAGCATCTCATTAACCGAACTCACAG
Organism: Terriglobia bacterium; assembly: GCA_965247425.1. Lineage (GTDB taxonomy): Bacteria > Acidobacteriota > Terriglobia > 20CM-2-55-15 > 20CM-2-55-15 > CAZOZZ01. Next base: position 3,611,697 of record OZ252023.1, on the reverse strand, counting down.
AAAAGGGATGTGACGTCGATGTCTTGCGTCAAATGATTCAGTACGTATCCCAGCGACTCGTTCCCGAAGCTGGCAAACCTGATGGACGATGCCGAAACCGACGTCCTGACCTTTATGAGCTTCCCTTCCGCTCACCGCACCCAGATCCACTCTACTCATCCGCTCGAGCGCCTCAACGCCGAGGTCAAACGACGACCAGAGTCGTCGGCATCTTCCCCACGACCCGGCCATCGTTCGACTCGTTGGAGCACTGCTCCTTGAACAAAACGACGAGTGGCAACTTCAACGTCGCTACATGCAGTTGGAGGGACTATAATTGCTCAGCGACAATCAACAGGTTCGTCTGTCGGCTGTCGCTCAATGACCCAGTTCACAGCCTGCCGAGAACTGGCTTCATACACCACCGCTCGGGACGTGACCGGGAATGCCCAAAAGCAAGATCAAACAATACGAACAGAAGTGGCTCGATCTGCCGTGGCAAAAAGTTCGCGATTTGGTGGAGGTGAAGCCGTTCGAAACCGACGGCGAACTTTATGTGCTGGCCAAGAGCACCGGCCGCCAAGCCAAAGAGACCGCCATGCGCCGGAAACGTCTGGTTCGCTTGTTGCGCAAACTCCGCGCCATTCGTGACAGCTTGCCTTCACGCGACCAACTGCCATGCGTATCGGCGCCGCGAAAACACAAGCGGGCCGTGCGTTTGGTTTTGTCCGCATCCAGATGCCCGACCCCGGACAGCCCGTGACCCGGCGATCGTTTCGATTCCACGTCGATAAAGCCAAACTCCAGGCCGCCCATCTGCGTGATGGACACTACTTGCTGCGCTCCAATCTCACGGCTGAAAACCTCGCCGTCCATTGGACTCGCTACGTGCAAACGACCCAGATCGAATCCGTGTTCCGTTCCCTCAAGAGAGCCGACCACTCCCGAATTTCGCAACATTGAATTGGTCTCTGAAGAAGTCGACGGGGATGGGGAGTCGAAGAGTCTTGCGCGGATTCTCGGGTACGTCATTGGTGCTCGTTTGAAGTTCCTACCTCGTCGGCTACACGCTACTGCATGACGAACGGGACGACGCGGGATTTCAGAATCTTGGCGTCCCGGGTCAAGAGAGGAATATCCTCGACTATGCTGGTCGCAGCGATGATTTCGTCGGCCGGGTCCGACTTGAAATCCAGTTCGGTGCTCGTCCGTGCGATCTCCAGGGTGATCGGGATGACCGTCAGATTACGGAGACAACGTCGAAATTGATCACTTGACAGGTCCAGGCTTAAGCGATTTCTCTCCACCCACTTCGCAAGTTCCCACAGCACGATATCCGAAATCGCAAGGTCGTGATCCAAGACCTGTTTGGTCTCATTTTCGCGTAGGCTTCCGTCCAGTACGGCTACGAGCATGTGTGTGTCGAGATTCAGCATCCCACTCCACTCCGGTCGAAAAGATGTTTCCGTCAACCTTAATCTTTCCCTTCATAGAACCGATTAGTTTCCTGTTGTCAGGTTCCCCTATTGGAATGACTTTAGCAATCGGATGGCCTCTCTTTGTGACCACGATTCCGTCGTTGTCGAGTTCTTCCAAAAGGCCCAGGCATTTAGCTTTGAACTCGCTGATGCTGATGGTTCTTGCTCTGGTTTTCATACTTATCATTCTATCAATATGACTAGTCAGATGACTAGTCGTATTGGGGAACTAACGTCCAAGGTCCAACGTCGACCTTGGACTTTGCATCTTAGACCTTGGACTCCCTCTCAACTACCGAAATTCTTTCGGATCTTCCTGAATAATAGTGACAAAACCCGCTCCTCCCGTGTAACGAAGCGGGTTTCGAGCGCGAGGCCGAGGTGGAGTTTGCGATTCGTGTCGGGGGTGATCAGGACGCGGTAAGCGCCCGTTCCTGAGTCGGTCAGGCGGGCGTCAGGGCTGATGGAAAGGACGTAGCCATCGAAGGTTTCCGAGTCCTCGGTGACGAGTCGGACCCTTTGGCCGCGGTGGACGAGCGGAGCGTCGCGGTTTGGAAGCCAGGCTTCGACGATCAGGTAGATGGGCGTTGGGGCGAGGGTTGCGATGAGGGTGCCTGAGCGTAAGTGTTCGCCCGGGTGAAGCGTGGACAGGGAAGTGAGTTTTCCTTTCGCAGGAGTTCGGATCGTCAGCCGATTCGCCGTACGGCTGGCTTGTTGCAACCCGAGACGTAGTTCGGCGAGGCGTCCGTAAATCGGCGTTGCTGTTGCTTCGAGTTCCCGACGCCTGGCCTCGAACTGTGCCTGGTTCAGATCTCGAGCTTGAATTAAAGACATGAATGGGGTATCGGTTGGGGCGCGGCTCTCCGTTTCGAAACGGACCGACTGGGCAATGAGCAGCGCCGTTTCGATTTCATCGTGAGATTGAACAGAAACCAATCCTTCCTTCAGTAGTTTTTCAGTGCGCAAGTGACGGTTCCTTGCGCGCTCCAACTCCAATTCGGATGACTGTAGTAAGGCCTCGTGGCTTGCCCACCTGCGTTCGAGATCTTCTTCGGCAGTTCGAATCTCGATCTCCAGTTTGCGTTCCTCCAATTGGAAAATAGATGTGGCATCTCGGCCTGTTTGTGCGATGCCCTCCAGTTGCGACTCCAGCAAGTCGATCTGTTCGAGCAGGGTTTGCCTGCCGGCATGGGTCGCTCCGTCGTCCATACGAACGAGGATGTCGCCGGTTCCCACCATGTCCCCTTCCTGGACATATACCGCGGCTATCGTGCCATCGGCTTCCGTGGTGATGCGAACCACCTCGCCTTCGGGGCGGACGACGCCGGGAGCACGGACGACCACCTCCACTCTCGTGAAGTAGCTCCACATCAGGGCGACCCAGAACAGGGCGGCCAGCACATAGACCGTCGCTCCCAGAAGGGAGGGAGTGCGACCGAGAGCGATCTCAGGTACCAACCGCATAGGCATACTCCTGGATTTGGAAAGTGCGATCGACGGCCAGCGATGCGTGAGAGATCACGATGGTCGTCCGGCGATTTCGCCGATGTTCTATGAGAACCTGGACTGCCTCGGTCGACCGAACGTCCAGATGATTTGTCGGTTCGTCCAGGATGAGGATCGGTGGGTCCAGGAGGATGGCGCGCGCCAGGGCGATTCTCTGTCGCTCTCCGCCCGACAAGGACAATCCGCGCTCGCCCACGACCGAGTCGTAGCCCAGAGGAAGCCGGTCCACGAAATCGTCGACACGGGCCAGTCGAGCGGCCACCCGGATTTCGTTGGGACCGGCATCGGGTTTGCCGAGTCGGATGTTGTCGGCAATCGACGTGCTCAGCAGGACCGCCTCTTGTGGTACGAAGACCACCTGTTTGCGGAGGCTTGCCAGGCTGTAATCCCGAATGTCGATGCCGTCTATCGTGATCTTTCCAGCCGACGGGGTATAGAAACGACCCAGCAGGCGGACGAGAGTGGATTTGCCGGTTCCGCTCTCTCCTTCGATCCCGAGGCATTCGCCTGCACCGATGGTCAGGTTGATGCCTTCGAGCACCGGTGGACGACTGCCGTATTGGAAAGAGATGTCTCGAAATTCGATGGACCCGCGAACCCGGCGATCGATCGCCATCGATCCGGTTTGATCCTGCTCCGCTTCGAGTTGGAAAATCTCGCCCAGGCGGTCGCTTGCGACCAGCGCGTCTTGTATCGACTGGTTGGAATTCGCAAGGCGTTCGATCGGGCCCAGTATGTTCCCCAGCATGGTGTACAGGGCCAGCAACTGGCCTACCGTCAGGCGATTCCCGAGCACTTCGTGCCCGCCGAACCATAAGAGGCCGAGGCTTGAAACGCCGGCCAGCAGCGAGGTTGTTGTCGATGCATGAAGAGCGAACATCTGAGAGCGAAAGGTGGCAGCAATCATTTCCAGGAATCGCGCTTCTCCGCGCAGGCGCATCCGATCCTCGGCCCGAAACGTTGATTTCGCTACTCTAAATTGGCCCACTTTTGATCGTTTGATTTGGCCCACCCCTGACGACTGAACCGGAGAGGCTGTTCCGAACAAAGAGTCGGAATGGAGGGACCCGGTGTCAAGGAGATCGAAGGTGGAATTATTTGAAGAGATTCGGCGAGAGCACGAGTTTGGTGTGGGAACGATCCAGGGTGTGGCCCGGCGGCTGGGGGTGCATCGGCGGATGGTGCGTCAAGCGCTGGGAAACGCCGTGCCGCCGGCGAGGAAGAGCCCGGAGCGGAAGAGGCCGAGGCTGGAGCCGGTTATGGAATTTATCAACGGGGTGTTGGAGGCGGACAGGCAGGCCCCGCGGAAGCAGCGGCACACCAGTCACCGGATCTACGAACGGATCCGGATGGAATTTCCGAAACATCCGATTGGGGAATCGACGGTTCGCCGGTATGTCGGGCGGCGGAAGCGGGAGATGGGTTTCATCCGACAGGAGACGTTCGTGCCGCAAAGCTACGCCTGGGGTCAGGAAGCACAGATCGACTGGTACGAAGCCGTCGCGGAGTTGGATGGCGAACGGCAGAAGCTCCAGGTTTTCTGTATGCGGAGCATGGGCAGTGGTGGCGCATTCCATCGAGCTTATCCTCGGGCGACACAACAGGCATTCCTGGAGGCTCATGAGTTGGGTTTCCGCTATTTTGCGGGGGTCTTCGGGGTGCTGCGTTATGACAACCTGACCAGCGCGGTGAAGAAGATTCTGCGGGGATACCGGCGTGTAGAGACCGAACGGTTCATCGCGTTTCGGTCGCATTGGAAGTTTCAAGCCGAGTTCTGCACACCCGGCGAGGGCCACGAGAAAGGCGGTGTGGAAGGCGAAGCCGGATACTTCCGGCGCAATCACCTGGTACCGGTGCCGAAGGCGAAGGACCTGGCGGATCTGAATGCGCAGCTGCTGGCCGGTTGCCGGGCCGATGAACGGCGCAAGATCGGCGATCGGGTCCAGACGGTGGGTGAAGGGATGCAGATCGAACAGCCCCATCTGCTCGCGTTATCGACCGAAGGGTTCCCTCTGGCCGAGGACAGCTTTCCACGAGTCGATGGTAAGGGATGTGTACGGGTGCGTAACAACTTCTACTCCGCCCCCGTCAAGACCGGGACTGTGGTGCGGGCGAGCGTTTTTCCGGCCTACGTGGAGGTCTGGCACGATGGCGGATGCGTGGCGCGGCATGAGCGAGGATATGGAAACGGCCAGCACTTCTTCAATCTGGAACATTATCTGGAGGTGTTGGAGCGGAAGCCGGGCGCGCTGGCCGGGAGCAAGCCTCTGGAGCAATGGCGGCAACAGGGCCGATGGCCGAAAAGCTATGACGAGTTCTGGCAGACGTTGATCGATCGCAACGGAAAACAGAATGGGACCCGCGCAATGGTGGAGTTGCTCCTACTGGGCCGGGAACATGGCTATAGCGAGCTGGATTCCGCATTCCAACAAGCCCTGCGCCTGGGATGCTCCGATGCCGCCGCGGCGCGCTACCTGATGACCGAGGCCCGATTCGACCGGCCGGCGGCGCCGCGACTGGAAGTGGCCGCACTACGCGCTTATGAGCGGCCCCTGCCGGAGGTGAATACTTACGATGCACTGCTCACTGCGGAGGTGGTCTAGTGTCCGCCACAGCCGGCGGGGTCGAACAGGCGGCGATTCAGCAGTACTGTAAAGCTCTCCGGACGCCCACGATCGGAACGCAGTTTGCGGCCATGGCCGAGCAGGCCCAGCGGGAAGAGCACACCTACACACGGTATCTGGAAGCCTTGCTGGCGATGGAAGTTGAAGAACGCGAACGGAACACCGTGGCCCGGCGGATTCAAGCCGCACGTTTCCCTCGAATGAAGACACTCGAGGACTTTGACTTCTCGCGGTCGAAGGTTCCAGCCAACCGGATCCGTGGACTCGCAGACGGTGGCTATTTAGAACACGCCGAACCTGTCGTCCTGATCGGGGAGTGTGGAACGGGCAAGACGCACCTGGCCACAGGACTGTGCGTGGCCGCTTGTCGGCAGAAGAAGCGGGTTCGCTTTACGACGGCCGCCGGCTTGATCAACGAGTTGGTCGAGGCCCAACACAACGACCAGTTCCGCCGGGTTCTGGCCCGATGGTTCCGATACGAGTTGATTGCCATCGACGAAGTCGGCTATGTCCCGATGGCAGACCTCGGCGCCGAACTCCTCTTTCAAGTCATCTCGGATCGAGCCGAGCGGGCGACGGTGATCTTGACAACGAATCTGCCGTTCTCGGAATGGACCCAGGTGTTTCCCAATGTTCGGCTGTGCAAGGCGTTGCTGGACCGGATAACCGATCGCGCTCACATCATCGAGACCGGAACCGAATCCTTCCGGTTTCGGCGCACGTTGGAGAAACGACAGAAACCACGGCATCCGCCTGGAAAGGAGAAACCCGCGAAACAAACCACGTCCTGAGGGTCGGATCGCCGCGCGGTCGTCGATCCTGGGCGATCCTGGAAACGGAGTTTTTTCCCGAAAGAAAGAAAAAGAACCAAAAAGAAAGAAACGGAGGCCTGTGGAAGATGACGCGCTGTGGAAATCCTAAAAACCAGGATTCCCACAGCGCTTGGAAAAGCCTCGCCAAGGGCGCTCGGCTTTCCCACATCTACAACACAGGCCCGACGGTAATTATCACTACTCGGAATTATTAACAGGAGGGGGTGGGCCAAATCAGACGATCAAAAGTGGGCCAGACCGGGTGGACAAACCCAAACGTCTTGACCGTTTCGATCGAGCCGACGGTTTCCACAAGATGGGACTCGAAATTCGCGGCTCGCTCCATCGAGGAGCGTTGGGCGCGTTTCATCGGTCCGGTGAGAATCCATATAGCGCCGGCAAGGACAGGCATCAGCGAAAGTGACAGCAGGGCCAACTTCCAGTGCAGCCATGCCATGACCGAGGCGGTCACAATCAGGACCGTCGTGTCTACGATCACCGAAAGACTCGTACCGCTGACCGCTACACGGATTTTTACAGCATCGTTCAGACGTGACAGAATTTCTCCGGTGCGTCGGGTTGAAAAGAAATCCAGCGGCAGTCCCAGCAGATGGTGGTGGTAACCCAGCACGATCTCTGCATCGATCCTTTGGCTAAGGTGGGCCAGCAGATAGGCTCTGAGGCCGAGAAACGCCACGCGTGCCGCGAGCACCAGCAGCATCCCCAGTCCGAGCCAGTTGAGGGTAGGTTCGCGTCCATTGATGAACACGAAGTCGACGAGGGCCTGGATGAAGAAAGCCGAGGAGAGGCCAAGGATCGTCATCAGGACTGCCGCCAGAAGCGCATCCAGGAAAATCTTGCGATGGTGCCGTAGCAGAGACCAGAACTTGGAAAGCGAAGTTTCCGCCAGTCCCTTCAGATTCGGTGTCGGCCGAAGAAGAATCAGAACGCCGGTCCAGTGTTTTTGGAATTCGGTCACCGACAGCTTGCGAAGTCCGAGCGCGGGATCGCCGATCGTGACACGGCGTCGGGCCCTTTTGTAGATCACGACGAAGTGATTTCGCCCGTCCTCGGACCAATGCGCAATGGCAGGGAACTCTATCTCGTCGAGCCCGTCCATGTTGGCCCGGACCCCCCGCGCCGTAAACCCGACCTGCTCCGCCGCCTTGACGAGTCCGGCCAGATTCGTCCCCTGCCGGTCCGTCCCCGACATCTCCCTCAACCTGGCAATCGATTGCCGTTCACCGTAGTGGGCCGCCACCATCGCCAGGCAAGCCGGCCCACAATCATTCGAGTCGTGTTGATGGACAATCGGATAACTCACGCTGTCACTGGGGCAACTTTACTGCCATCGTAAACGATTGATAAATAGTGGCCTGATCCCGAAGAGATCGACATTTCCGCGACTTTGTATCGACGCAAAGGCGCAAAGACGCAGAGAAAGAAAGTTTAGAGATTGTTGACAACCCGAACGATGCCTCTTCGTAGGAGAGACACGTTGAAGTTGATTAGGAGGCCTAGCCGGTGTCCGGTCATCCTTAGATAACTCAGCAGTTGTGCTTTGTGAACGGCAAGGACTTTTTCGACTGACTTTATTTCTACGACAACGCAGTCTTCAACGAGAAAGTCGATCCGAAATGACTCTCCGACTTCAGATCCTTTGTAGATGATTGGAGTCCCTTTTTGGCACTGAAACTTCAAATCCCTGAGCCGGAATTCTGTTCGCAGGCTCGTCTCGTAGACGATTTCCAACAAACCAGGACCAATGAGCCGGTGGACTTCTAACGCTGCGCCGATGATTCGCTGAGACATTTCATTCTCTTTCATCCTCCGCGTCTTTGCGTCTCTGCGTCGAAGAACCAAACAGATATGCCGACCAAGATCACAGTCAGCAGCAACGCCAGGCTGGCGAGGACATTAGGGTGAGAGATGATCGTGCGGAGGATGTCGAGGCCGGGCGGGTAGAAGCGGGTGAGGAGGCGTTCGGAGGGGACGATGAAGATCAGGAGGAGCCAGATGGGGAGTTGGGCCGCCCAGGGCTTGTCGGAGATGACGGTGGCGGCCATGAAGATGGTGGCAATTGTGAGAGCGGCGGTGTTGACGATGAAGATCAATTGGAGGTCGGGGACCAGGAGGGCGGGGATGTTTACGGTGAACAGGACCATGGAGTAAAGGGAAGCGTATTTGGCCAGGACGAGCTGGTGGGGTTCGATCGGGAGGCTGAGCAGCAGATCCAGGGTGCTGCGTTGTCGCTCGTTCAGGAAGCAGAACTGGGCGTAGCCTAAGCCGGAAGCACCGAGAAGGCCGGCCAGGAGACCTTTGGCGAAATCGGCGGACCGGACTGGAGAGAACACGATGAGCAGACCCGGCACCAACAGTGCCGCGGTCAGTCCCAGAATCATGCGCCTGTATTCGGCCCAGTCCTTACGGATGATGTGGAGCGCCAGTCGCGGGAACCCGACCGATTGCATCTAAAAACACTGCCTCCAATTGTGATTGGTTGTATTTTTCGAGCAGGACTCCGGCGGGTGCATATTCCTTCACCGTGCCCTCGTGCAGCATGAGGACGGAGTCGGCGATGCGATCCAGATCGTCAGATACGTGTGACGACATCACAATCCCAGCGCCCTCATGCCGTACGAGGTTTTCGAGAAAACCGAGGATGTCGACGCGAACCAGGGGGTCCAGACCCGCTGTCGGCTCATCCAGTATGAGGAGTTGCGGCCGGTGGGCCACAGCGGCAACCAGCCCCAGTTTGATCCGATTGCCCTTGGACAATTCCTCCACCTTCCGGTCCCCGTTCAACCCAAATTCCTCCAGTAGCCGATTCGCCTGCCCCCAGTCCCAAGTCGGGTAAAACCCCGCGATGAAGGACAGGCAACCGTCGGGCGGTCATCCAGCCGTAAAAATTCGGGGATTCGGACATGTAGCCGGCACGGAGGCGGATCCAAACTTGTTCCAGATGTGGTGACCGGCCGAAGACCGACACCCGACCTCCGTCAGGGCGAAGGAATCCCCAGAGCATTTTGAGCAGCGTCGTCTTGCCGGCGCCGTTCGGTCCCATGACACCGAGGACCTCGCCGGGAGACAGATGGAGATCGAGTGGTCCCAGCGTGAACCCACCACCCCGATGCTTGATGACCTGGTCGAGTTGAAAAATGTCCATGCTTCGCTATAGTCCTGTCAACTGTCGGACTCTGTGTTCGAGGTCCGGCAGGGAGAAGCGTCCTGCGCTCCCTGCCGGCAACCCCGACTTCGCACCGGCCCTGGAGAATATGCAACCGGTGCGAAACCCGGGCTTAGAAAAAGTCGTCCATGACCAGTGCTCCCCCGGCGACAATCGCCACGCCGAGAAGACCGCCCGATCCCGCGAAACCCGCTACGGCCGCTGTCATGAGCATGAAACCAAAGGTCTTCTCGAACCAGTCGCCGCCGCGGACTTCAAGCAACGTAGAAGTTGGGAGATTTTGAATGTTCATGATTTGGCTCCTAAAGGTAAAGGCCGATGCCGGCACTGACTAGAGCGGCGCCGCATACTACAGGGTTTGCCGCGGTCCAGTAGCAACCGAGACCGAGGCCATACGTGGCTCCATCGAAAAAATCTCCCCAATCCCAGTCTCCGCCTCCGGTCGTCATCAACTCGGCGGCGGGTAGGGCTTGTACATTGTTTGTCATTGTTCTCTTCCTCCCAGATTATCGGGCCGGGATCCTGTGATGTTAGTGGCACGTCGGAGCCCATCATCATGCCCCACGATTTCAATGAGATCCGGATTGGCTAGGCGTGAAAGTCGCGACTGTCGCGATTATTAGTCGCGCTCGCGTGGATGATCTGGCCGACATCCCGCCGTCCTCTGAGCAATGCCATCTTGATTGCCGATTGGGACTTTTTGTAGATCCGGGCAATTGTCTTGATTGAATAGCCTTCCAGGTAATAGAGGTAGACCGCGCCGCGAACGTCACAGCCCAGGCACAGGATGGCCTGGCGAAGCAGTTCGATTTTTTGCGCCCGGTCCAAGTCCAGATCCATCGTGCACGCTCGAGCGGCAAACCGTTCCGGGATCTCTTCGACGCTTTCACCACGATGGCGCAATTCTTGTCTCCAATAGTCCGCGACGGTATCCCGGACGATCTTCCACATCAGCGCTCTTGGATGGCGAACCTGGCTCTGCTTTCGGAAGGCCTGGAACGTTCGCAGAAATGCTTCCTGTTCCAGGTCCGGGTGCGGGCTTCCGTAAACGGACCGAACGACACGGGACAACTGGTCGAGAGCGTCCGATTTTCCAGTATTGAAATTCTGTGTGACCTTTTCCATGGATCCTCCGGCTGTAGTGTCATGACAAAAACGAAACTTATCGGACAAAGCGACGCGATCGAGACGTTGCGTTCCAGGATTCGCGCTGCGGCTCGTGCCTCCAGTTCCGTCTTGATCCAGGGCGAAACCGGAACGGGAAAAGAATTGGTCGCACGTGCGATTCATGAGATCTCCGATCGTCATCCCGGCCGCTTCGTGCCGGTCGACTGCGGTGCGTTGCCTGAAAATCTGGTCGAGAGCGAACTGTTCGGATACCGACGCGGCGCCTTTACCACGGCTGTATCCGACAAACCCGGCCTGTTCGAAGAAGCCAATCACGGCACAATCTTCCTGGATGAAATCGCGAACACATCAAAGATGTTCCAGGTGAAGTTCCTCCGTGTCCTGCAGGAAAAACAGGTCCGGCGGCTTGGTGACCTCGTCGACCGCAAGCTGGATGTCCGCGTGATTGCCGCAACCAACAGCAACCTGCGAGCCCTGGCTCACTCGGGCGACTTCCGCGAAGATTTGCTTTACCGTCTGAATGTGTTTTCGATCGATGTTCCGCCTCTTCGTAAGCGCCTGGGCGACATCCCACTCCTGGCCCGCAGCATTCTCGAAGAACTCAATTGTCAGAATGCTCAGGTCCGAACTCTCTCTGGCGATGCTCAGCAGAAACTCCAGGGCTATGGCTACCCCGGCAATGTGCGCGAATTGCAGAATGTCGTCGAGAGCGCCTACTACGTTTCCGAAGGCGAAACAATCGGCGCAGAGCATCTCGACCTGCCGACCGACACGCTGGTTCGCGAGCCCGTCGAAGAGATCATCGTGGACGACTTCTGGCAATCCGTTGCGCGTCCCTTTGCCCAGAGGCTGATCACCAAACGCCAGGTCGAATCCGTCGTCCGGCGCGGCCTGGCGGAAACAGGAGGGAACTACCGGAAGATCGTCCGGCTGTTCAAAATGCCCGATTCCGACTACAAACGGTTTATGGATTTCCTCAGACGACACCGATGCAATGTGGATTTTCGGCCGTATCGGGGGAAGTAGGGCCGGGGAGTCGGAGTCCGAAGTCCGGGGTCATCCGGATTACCGGACTGTTTCCTTCCCCCCCCGGAAGGCCCAAAGTCCAGAGCCGACGTCGGGTTCTTTCCCCGACTTCAGACTCCGGACCCCGGACTTCCCCTTCCGCTCCGCCCCCCCTACATCGACCGGAACAGCCTCACAACAAAATCACCGGCCAGCAGGTGGTGTGTCTTTTCCACGAACTGGCGGTACGCAAGGCTGGAGTGGTACTTCAGACAGTCCTCACGTGAGTCCCATGCCGTCAGGGAGATGGCCATTCGGCCACCGTCCTCGATCATCAGGTCTGCGGTCTGGAACCCTGGTTCGACCTTAAGTTTCGGCAGGACCTCTGTGTGGTAAACGCGGGCGAACTCGTTGATCCGGTCCTCATGTGCTGCTTCGCCGATCACCATTCGAACGTACATCGGAGTCTCCTAGTCGGAGCCTCCCGGCCGTCGAGCGACGATCCGGTCCTTGATCTCGTCGTATTCTTCCATCGAGACCAGTTTCCGAGTCAGCAACTGGCGCTTGTTGGCGTAGGGTCGGTTCTCGATGATCTTCTTCGCCAGATCTTCATCCATGACGGCAGTCTCGATCTCGGCCAGCGGCGCCGAATTGATATCGACGATCTTGACCGGGGTGGTTTGGGACTCGCCCCTCTGGTGGGCGCTGAGGGTCATGCTGCACACGAGCGTGACCAGAAACAGACCGATGAAAGCTTTGCGGAACATAGAGCCTCCTTGCGGATTGCGGTTCAGGGAGATGTCTCCCTCCCGGCGGTCTGCGGACTGCGGCCCTTTACAATTGTCAAATACACAGTCTCGCCCTCTAACCGCCGAGAGATAACGCGGAGAACATGTCCCGGCGGCCAAGTCGGAAGCACCGGCCCTTCGGTTAATTGAACCCCCAGACCTTGCCCGCCGGAACGCTTTCATAGGTGCACGACCAGGACCGTTTTTAAGTCGTTGATAAGAGAGAAGGGTGGGTGAGAAATACGCGAAAACAGCGACCCACTAGAACGTGAATTTCCTGACCTTTACCCGACTGTCACGGTCGTAATGTGCCAGTGGATTCGACGCAGAGACGCAAAGACGCAGAGAAGGTTTTTCTTGGGATGGATTCGGCCCGTCGTCGAGATGAGCAACGGTTAGCAGCTTTTGTGAATCCGACAGGTGCTTGTGGGCACGGCGTTGGCAGACAGAACCCCTTCTCTGCGTCTTTGCGCCTTTGCGTCAAAAATCGGATCGGTCAAGTAAATCGAGGCGGCGACTAGAAGAAGTCGGAGACTTTCGCCGTGAAGCCGGGGAGCGCAGGGGCGGCATCGATTGTATCGTCGCCGGCCAGTTGCCTTGTGTCGGTCAGCGAGCGGTAGACGGTGACGGTGTGTGCTTTGGGGTCGACCAGCCACACAAGGGGCACGCCACATTCGAGGAACTCACCTATTTTGTCGGCAACCTGGCGCATGTTGTCGCTCGGAGACAGGACCTCGACGACCAGGTCCGGAATGATCTCGCCGAAAGTCTCCGGTGCCTTGCCTCCGGGCAGTTTCTCGTTCTTGATGAAAGACACGTCGGGCGACCGCAGGTTGCCGTTCGGCAGAATGATTCCGACATCGGCGCCGCAGACGATGCCGAGGGGAGAGTTCTCGAGGAAACGCTTCAGGAGGTAGCCGATTTGGACGGCGATCTGGGAGTGTCGTACGCCGGCCGGGCTCACAACAATTTCACCATCGACCAGTTCGTACTTCTGACCATCTTCCGGGACGTTGTAGAGGTCGTCGATGGTCGCATGGCCTTTCGTTTTCATCCCTTCCATTGTATTACACTGAACAGGCAGATGGCCCCAAATGCCCTTATGCAAGCATGGTTCCGTTCTCATGTTGCTGAAACGAAATATGTGGTGTCGGAAGTCGTGAGAAAAACGATCGGTAAAGTAGTGGTTTTGGGGTGGATTACCGCGAAGACACGAAGTCTCAAGACATAAATTTTCTTCGTCGGCCTCCCGTTTTCTTCGCGCCTTCGCAGTGAATCCTAACTCCCTTCCGTCAACACCTTCACGATTCGCTCCGCCGCCTGTCCATCCCAGTATTCAGGAACCCTGGACTCTTTCCAATTACCGTCGAGGATCTGACCCGCAGATTCCAGGAGGAGTTTGGGGTCGGTACCCACCAGCTTGTTGGTGCCTTCGGAGATCGTCACGGGGCGCTCGGTGTTTTTACGGATCGTCAGGCAGGGAACTCCGAGGATGGTTGTTTCCTCTTGAAGGCCACCGGAATCCGTCATCACCAGCTTGGCTTTCGACATCAGGTTCAAGAACTCGAGGTAGCCCATCGGTTCCTCCACACGAACGCCGTCCTCAACAAGGATGTCCAGGTTGAATTCATTTATGCGCGCCGATGTTCTCGGGTGGATGGGAAAAATAACGGGAGCCGAGCGGGAGATCTCTTGAACGACCTGGAGTATTCCCTTCAACACCGATGGATCGTCGACATTGGAGGGGCGGTGCAGTGTCATCACGGCGTAATCTTTGCCGGCCAGTCCCAGATCTCCGGCCACATCCAGAGCCGCCGCCCGTTCACGATGCTTTAACAGGGTGTCGATCATGACGTTGCCCACAAAGTGGATCTTTCCCGGATCGACTCCTTCCCGCTTGAGGTTCTCATCTGCGTCCCGGCTGGTCGTAAAGAGGAGATCGGCGAGCGAATCCGTCACCAATCGATTGATTTCCTCAGGCATCGTCCGGTCGAAACTTCGGAGGCCTGCTTCGACATGCGCAACCGGGATCAGCAGTTTTGCCGCGACCAGGGTACAGGCCATCGTCGAATTGACGTCCCCGACCACGACGATCACGTCCGGTCTCTTCGCTTCGCATACCTTTTCGAACTCCACCATGATGCGTGCCGTCTGAACCGCATGGGAGGCCGAGCCGACTTCCAGATCGACATCCGGTGGGGGAATTGACAAATCGCGAAAGAAAACGTCTGACATCCTTTGGTCGTAATGTTGTCCGGTATGAACGAGGAGGTGCTCTACGTCGGGAACTTTTTCCAGAGCGGCCACAATTGGCGCGATCTTCATGAAATTGGGCCGTGCGCCCGCGACCGAAATGATTCTCATGTTATAATTCTAAACGATTTGCCGCCTCAACACAGGTTGCCTGCGACCAGGCCGGCGATGCCTCAAAGGAGACTATTATGGTGAACGTTGCTGTTGGAATCATTCTTGTTCTGGCCCAACTGTCCGGCCCCGGCGCAAGCCTGCCTCAGGTGATGGAGCCGTCCTATTCCACCGACGCAGTCGCGGTTGGCAAGGGAGAGGTTACCGTTTCCTTCGATGTAAGGAAAGGTTACGTCATCAACCGTGTTCCATCCATCCAGTTGAAACTGGACGCCATCGACGGCCTGACGCTTCGAGAAACCAACATGACATCATCGCCGGACGATCCCAAGTCGACCGATGAATATTATGTCGATGTCCCCACGTTCAGCCTGGCTGTGGAGTCCGCGGAATCGGGCAGATATGACATACCCGGAAAGCTCGTCTATTTCTTTTGCTCCAAGGCGGACGGTTTCTGTTCCCGACAGGTTGTAGACGTGAAAATCCCGCTTACCGTCGAGTAAGACACCTCGGGTTTTGAGAGGATAGAAGGACGCAGTGCTCACAGTGACTGCGTCCTTTGTGTTTCGGGGCCAAACTACACATAGAAAATGCCAGCCGCCCGCACAGTCGAACAGTACCGCACGAACATCCTGACGCTCGCGAACCAGTTGACGATCCTGCGGATTGTTTTCGTGCCGGTTTTCATTATCCTGCTGGTTTACAACCGCATGGGGTGGGCGCTGGCGGTTTTCGTGGTGGCCGGCCTGACCGACGGTCTGGACGGTGTCATCGCGCGCCGCTTCGGACAGAAGACTTCCGTCGGAACGGTCCTCGATCCGATTGCCGACAAGCTGTTGATGACCTCCTCGATCGTTGTCCTCGCGCTGCCGCAGATGGCGTTCCTCAACCCGATACCTCTGTGGCTGATGTTGCTGATCATCTTCAGGGACGTGTTCATCCTTCTCGGCAGCCTGGCGTTCATTCTCACACAGGGCTTTCGCGTTTTCCCTCCGACCATGTACGGAAAGGCAAGCACGGTGTTTCAGATGCTGACCGTACTTGCCGTGCTCTTTTATAACTGGATGGGTGTACATCCCAGCAGCCTCGATTTTCTGTTCATCACGACGGGCCTCTTGACGATCGTTTCAGGTGTTCATTACCTTGGAATCGGCATCAGGCTTCTCGAAGACTGATTCTCGATGGATCACAAACAGCAGTTCTCCGCCAGCGCCTACGTCGCTCGCCGCGACGAGCGTGAACCTCACGACAAGATCCGGGCTCAACACGAGTACCGCCATGCAATGCCGGGGCGCAGGAGCGATCGACAGGTCCTGCGCGTTCTCGAAGTAGACGAAGGATCCCTCGCCGTCCGAATCGGTTTGAAACCAGGCGATGAAGTTTCCGAACTCGGCGGGCAGCCGGTACTGGACGCTATCGACTTCCAATTCAGGATGGCCGATGTGGGTGAACCGATGTCCATACGGACCGCGGACCGAACGCTCGAATTCGTCCGGCGGGAGTGGGAAAGCTTCGGGGCCGAGTTCGAGCCCATCGAACCCCTCGTGTGCGGCAACAATTGTGTCTTCTGTTTCGTTCATCAAAACCCCGGGAATACTCGCAAATCTCTCCGCATCAAGGATGAAGACTACCGACTGTCGTTCCTTTTCGGAAACTACCTCACGCTGACGAACGTCGACGACGAAGAGATGGTACGGATCATCGACCAGCGGCTCTCCCCACTCTACATCTCGGTGCACGCGACCGATCCCGATTTGCGTGCCTATCTTCTGGGGAACGAGAAATATGACGGCCTCGACTCCAAGCTCGACCGGTTGACCGAAGCCGGGATCATGCTGCACTGTCAGGTGGTCCTGTGTCCCGGAATCAACGATGGGAAGCATCTGGAACGGACGATCGATGATCTAGCACGACGTTACCCGTCCGTCGCGTCCGTGGCGATCGTTCCATTAGGGTTGACCGACCATCGCGAGAACCTGCCCCAACTCGAACCGGTCACGCCGGATTACGCACGCCGGACCATTGCCGAACTCGGCCCCATCCAACAACGTTTCGAAGAACAGTGGGGGACCCCGTTCGCATTCCTCGGAGACGAATTTTACATTCTTGCCGATCAGTCGCTACCGGCTCTTGATCACTACCAGGAGTTTCCTCAGATCGAAAACGGTGTCGGTATGGTGCGTTCCTTCCTGGATCAATTCGAAGATGCCATTCAAAAGTTCATGCCTCCGTCGACACCTGTTCGCGGCACGATCTGCACCGGCAGGCTATTCCATTCATACCTCGATCGATCCGTCGAGCGATTTGGTCTGGATTTGAAAACGGTCGCGGTCGAAAACCGCTTCTGGGGTTCCGGCGTGAACGTCGCCGGCCTTCTGACCGGGAGCGACTTCATCGCCGAATTGAAGGGAAGCGTCTATGGAGACTTCGTCGTCCTCCCCTCCGAATCGATGATCGGGGAAGATGACCTGTTTCTAGACGACCTGACGATCAAAGACGTGGAACGGGAACTGGGTGTGAGGGTGATCCCGTCCGGCTACACCGCACAGGAGTTCGTGGACGTGATTTCGGGCGAGACTTCCAGACGCTAAGAGGGGGATTCGACGCAGAGACGCAAAGGCGCAGATATTTGTTTCTTAAGTCGGTCCGTACTTCAATGCCTCCTCGCCAACACAAAGGCGTCTCGGCAAACCGAAATGTCCGTCCACTTCCTACTCTGCGTCTCTACGCCTCTGCGTCAAAATCGCCCCCTAGTTCTCGTTGATCTGCCGCAACGTGACCTTGGTGATCACCACATCGTTGAGCGGCTCGCTGGTCTTTCGGTCCACGCTGACCTGACCGATTCTGCTTACGACGTTCATGCCCTTGTATACCTGGCCGAAGATGGCATGGACGCCGTCCAGGGATGGGGTTGGTGCGAGCGTGATAAAGAACTGTGAACTGCCGGTGTTCGGTCCCCGGTTTGCCATCGACAGAATCCCTGGTCTGTTGTGGCGTAGACCTTTGCCGAATTCGTCCTGGATCGTGTAACCGGGCCCGCCGGTGCCGTTGCCGGCCGGATCTCCGCCCTGGATCATGAACTTGTCGATGATGCGATGGAATGTCAGCCCATCGTAGAATCGCTTGCCCTTCATGACTTCGCCCGTGACCGGATGTTTCCAGTCCTGCTTACCCTGGACCAGGTTGACGAAGTTGGCGACGGTTTTCGGCGCTTGCTCATAGAACAGTTCGATGATGAACTCGCCTTCGGTCGTGTCAAAGATCGCGTAAAGCCCGGGTTCGTCCAGGTCTTCCCCCTGCCCATAAGCCATCGGGGCGAAAAGCAGTAGGCCGAAAATAAGAAATTTCCTCAAGATGCTGCTCCTTTCAAGTCTACGACCGAGAGAATTTCGACTGCGCGGTCGTAGTTGTTCGACGGTGCGGAAAGCTGTACACCCTGTACCATTCCGTGAATAGCTCCCAGCGTTTCCTGTGCGATCAGAACTCCCTCGGCATTCGCCGATTCCGGTGCGGTTCTCTTGCGCATTCGTTCCAGAACCGTTTCGGGGATCGATGATCCCGGAACCTCGTTGTTGATGAACTCCGCATCCCGATAGCTGACCAGAGGTTCCAGGCCCGCGATCACGGGTATTCGGTATTCTTCGACCTTCCGGACGAACCGTTCCAAAAGCATGCTATCGAAAACAGGCGGCGTAACCAAGAACTCTGCGCCCGCCTCGATTTTGTAAGCCAATCGCTTCATCTCACGATTTGCGTCGATCGCACCCGGGTTGGCCATCACGCCTACCAGAAAACCAGTGGGTTTTCCGATGGATTTGCCCCCGACATCGATTCCGTTATTCAGTCGCGCGACCATGTGCGTCAGACCGATTGAGTCCACGTCAAAGACTGCCGTGGCGTCCGGGTAGTCGCCGATCCGGGGCGGTTGTCCGGTGACCAGCAGAAGGTTTCTCAGGCCCAGCGCGTAGGCTCCCAGGAGATCCGCCTGCATTCCCAGCAGGTTGTGATTGCAGCAATTGAAGCGGACGCACGTCGGGATGCCGACCTCGGTCCGGATCAACAGGGCCAAGGACACGGCGCTCATACGCGCACTCGATTGCGAGCCCTCGACAATCGTCACCCCGTCGATTCCTGCCCTGTGGAACTTCGCCGTGTTCTCGAGCGTCTTGTCGAACTCGTGGCCGTGCGGCGGAACCATCTCCATCAAACAGACGAACTCGCCCCCGACCAGCTTCCGGGCGATTTCCGATTTCTCCTCTTTCGGAATCGTCTCCGGGTGTTTCTCCGGCGCCGGTGCCGAGATGATTCGGTGTTGCGCAGCGGGTTCGGCTGACCGCACGGCTGCCCGAATGGCCTGGATGTGCTCCGGGGTCGTGCCGCAGCAACCGCCGACGATCCCTGCACCATAGCGGACGAACTTCCGTGCGTATGAGGCCATGTACTCGGGTGAACACAGATACAGGTTGCGGCCCTCAACGTTACGCGGTCTGCCGGCGTTCGGCTGCACCGAGAGCTTCTTCGTCGTGACCCGGGCCAGCCGCTCCAGTCCGTCCAACATGGCCTGGGGTCCGACGCTGCAGTTCAGGCCGACGACATCCGCGCCCCACTCGTCCACACGGCGTCCGAAAACTTCCGGGGGCGTCCCTTCAAGGTTGTTGCCATCGTCTTCGATCGTTATCTGAGCCACGATCGGCAGGTCCGAGGCATCTCGAACGCCCCGGATGGCGGCGTAGATTTCGTTCATGTCCGAAAACGTTTCGAGGATGAACAGGTCGACGCCGCCCTCCAGCAGTGCTTTCGACTGTTCGCGAAATGCCTCCCGCGCCTCATCGATAGACATCTTGCCCCAGGGCTCGACGCGCAGATCCAGCGGCCCGATCGCTCCGGCGACATACACTCCGTCGCCTGCGGCTTCCCGCGCGAGCCGGGCCCCTTCGGAGTTGATCTTCCCTGTCTGCTCCACCAGCCCATGCATCATCAGCTTGTGACGGTTGGCCCCAAACGTGTTGGTCTCGATGATGTCCGCTCCGGCCTGAACATAGGCGGCGTGGACTTCGCTGACCAACTCCGGCGAAGACAGGTTGAGCTCATCAAAACAGCGGTTTATGAACACGCCCTTCGCGTAGAGCATCGTCCCTGTGGCACCGTCGCACACGAGCACACGTTCCTGGAGCGCGTCGAGAAAATCAGTCATAGCGTAGTCGGAAATTCTAGCATAGCGTTGGAGTCGCTCGAACCGTCGCGTTGTCTGGAAACCGAAACATTGTCTGGACGCAAAGGCGCAGAGACGCAGAGAGGAATTGTTTGGTGTTCTTAAGAAAAAGCTGCTTTGCGTCTTTGCGCCTCTGCGTCGAAAAATTAGTTTGAACGACGCGGGTCCGCTGAAGGCTGCTCGCTTTTTATGAGATAATGGTGGGTTTTGGAGGTCATACGATGAAAGACATAGTCATCATAGCCGGTAAGCGGACGCCGATGGGAGAGTACGGGGGGGCGCTTAAGGATTTGAGTGCGCTGGAGCTTGGGGCGATTGCCTCCAGGGCGGCGATCGAACAGTCGGGTGTGGAGCCTGAATCTTTTGATCATGCGGTGTTTGGAAACGCGTTGCAGACCAGTGGGGACGCGCTCTATGGGGCGCGACATGTCGCTTTAAAGGCTGGACTTCCGGTCGAGACCCCGGCGCTTACCGTCAATCGGATCTGCGGATCGGGAATCCAGTCGCTGGTGACCGCCGCGCAGCTCATCGAGTTGGGAGAAGCCGAGTACGTTCTCGCAGGCGGGGTCGAATCCATGAGCCAGGCGCCCCATGTCATCCGGGGAGCGCGCTGGGGGTTGCGTCTGGGCCAGAGCCAGATGGAGGACTCGCTCATGGTAGCGCTGATGGACACCTATTGTGGGTGTTACATGGCCGGCACCGCGAACAACCTGGCCAACAAGCACGAGATCTCGCGCGAACAGCAGGACGAGTTTGCATTGAGGAGCCAGAAGGCTGCTGCGGCTGCCTGGGAGGCCGGCCGGTTCGACGACGAGATTACGCCCGTGGAAATCAAGTCGCGGAAAGGCGTTAAGGTGTTCGAAAAGGACGACCATCTGCGACCTGAAACGACGATGGAAGGACTGTCCAAGTTGCGGCCGGCGTTTTCGAAGGACGGTTTCGTTACAGCCGGAAACGCCAGCGGCATCGTAGATGGCGGCGCCGCGATGGTGTTGACAACGGCGGACAAGGCCAACGGTCGCGCCCTCGGCCGCATCGTCAGTTGGGGCATCGCGGGCGTGCCACCCGAGATCATGGGAATCGGTCCGGTTCCGGCGACACGAAAGGCGCTCGAGCGAGCCAGACTCCAACTTTCCGACATCGACCTGATCGAAGTAAACGAAGCCTTCGCCGCCCAGTACCTGGCTGTGGAAAAGGAATTGGGTCTGGACAGGGACAAGGTCAACGTCAACGGCGGAGCCATCGCCCTGGGCCATCCGCTCGGAGCCACGGGCACTCGCCTGACCATGACGGTTTTATACGAACTCCGAAGACAGAACAAACGTTACGGTCTGGCCACCGCCTGCATCGGCGGGGGACAGGGAATCGCAATTATTGTCGAATCTATGAATAACTGACGGGGGGAGTCAAGGGGGAGTCCGAGGTCCGCGATCGAAAGTCCGAAGTCCCAGGTCCGAAGTCATCTGGATTGCCGGATTCCCGACCTCGGACCCCGGACTTCGGACCTCGGTCTCCCCCCGATCTCCGACGCCCGCGTCAGCGGGAGGGAATCATGTCTATAAAAAAAGTAGGTGTACTGGGCTGCGGGCTGATGGGAGCCGGGATCGCCCAGACGGCCGCGTCGGCGGGGTTCACAACCGTCGTGCGTGAGGTTGCTGAAGAGTTCTTGAACAAGGGGATGGCGTCGATCGATAAGTCGCTTTCCAGGATGCTGAAGAAAGAGAGGATCACCGAGGATCAGAAGGCCGAGATTCTGGGGCGCTTGAGCGGCACGACCCAGGCGACCGATCTGGCCGACTGCGACATCGTTATCGAGGCGGTGACCGAAAACCTCGACGTCAAGAATGCGATCTTCGGTGAGTTGGACGAGGCCGTCAAGGACGAGGCGATATTCGCCAGCAACACGTCGTCGCTGGTGATCACCGAGATGATGACCGCGACCAAGCGCGTGGATCGATTCATCGGGCTGCACTTCTTCAACCCCGTGCCGATCATGAAGCTCGTCGAGGTTGTCGGGACAATCACGACGGATCCCAGTGTGATGGATGAAGCCATGGCTTTCGGCAAGAGCCTGGGTAAAGTGCCCATACGAACGACGGACCGGTCCGGCTTCATCGTAAACCGCCTCCTGGTGCCTTACCTGCTGGATGCCGTTCGCGGTCTCGAAGAAGGCATCGGCACGGTCGCCGACATCGACAACGGAATGAAACTGGGGTGCGGCTACCCCATGGGCCCCTTCACGCTCCTCGATTTTGTGGGGCTCGACACGACGTACTACATCGCCAACATCATGTTCGAAGAGTTCCGTGAGCGCCGATTTGCGCCACCGCCACTATTGAAACGGATGGTCCTGGCCGGCCACCACGGCCGAAAATCCGGCCGCGGCTTCTACGACCACAGTGACCGGGCCAACCCGAAACCGTTGTACTAGAACTAGATGCTTAACGAAACGTGTTGTTGACGCAGAGACGCAGAGGCGCAAATAAAAAAGATCTTTGCGTCTCTGCGTCTTTGCGTCGAAATAATGACCCGGGTTATCTACATGTATGAAAATTTAGAGTATTCCGTTCGGGACAGTATTGCTTTTGTAACTATCAACAGGCCGAAGGTGCGGAATGCGCTTAACGCCGAGACGGTTGGGGAGTTGAGGGCGGCGTTCGGCGAAGCGGGAGCGGATAAGTCGGTTCGGGTGGTGATCTTGACCGGGAGCGGGGAAAAGGCGTTTGTTTCCGGGGCGGACATTAACGAACTGGCGGTGCAGACACCGGTCGAGGGCCGACAGTATTCGCTGAACGGGCAGGCGACGTTCGACTTTATCGAAGAGCTTGGCAAGCCTGTTATCGCTGCTGTGAACGGTTATGCGCTGGGTGGGGGGTGCGAGCTGGCCATGGCCTGTACGTTCCGTGTGGCATCCGACAATGCCGTGTTCGGGCAGCCTGAGGTCAAGTTGGGGATCATTCCAGGATACGGTGGGTCGCAGCGGTTGCCTCGCCTCGTCGGGAAGGGGCGTGCGATGCAGATCCTTCTGACCGGCGACATGGTCCGGGCGGATGAGGCGTACCGTATCGGCCTGGTCAATGAAGTTGTGCCTCAGGCGGAGCTGACGGACACCGCCGAGGCCCTTGCAAAGAAGATTATCGCCAACGCTCCGCTGGCGGTACAATTCTGCCTCGAAGCCGTCAACCGCGGCGTCGAAATGACGCAGTCCGAAGGCCAGTTCCTCGAAGCCACGCTGTTCGGGTTGTGCTGTGCCACCGAGGACATGAAAGAAGGAACTACTGCTTTCCTGGAGAAACGTGCCGCCGACTTCAAAGGAAAATAAGCAAGGACCCGGGATTCCCGAGGGCCTCCGTTCCACCGGTTGCCGGTGTGCGATTGTCGCGGGTCGTTTCAACGCGCGCATCGTAGACCGATTGGTTGAAGGAGCCCTGGAAGCCTTCGAGAAGACCGGGACCGTCAGCGATGGCGTGAAGCTCTTGCGTGTTCCGGGTGCGTTCGAATTGCCACTGGCTGCGCAGCGCCTGGCCGAGGCAAGCGAGTACGACGCGATTGTGGCGCTGGGATGCGTGGTTAGGGGCGAGACCCCGCACTTTGAATATGTGAGCCGTGCCGCAGCGGACGGTTTGTTGCGGGTTTCTCTCGAACTGGGAATTCCCGTCGCGTTCGGGGTTCTGACCACGGACACGGTGGCCCAGGCTATGGCCCGTGCCGGTGGCGAAGATGGAAACAAGGGCTTTGACGCGGCGATTGCCGCAATCGAGATGGTCCATCTCCTTCGAGATCTTTAACGGGTGGGCGTTCGACGCAAGGCCAGAGAGTGCGCGCTTCAGATGCTGTTCCAGTGGGACCTGACTCGCGACGACGTGCATCAAATCCGATCGACCTTCTGGGAGGTCCATGATGATGAGCCCCCTGAAGTCATCGAGTTTGCGGATACCTTGATTCAGGGTGCGGTCGATCACGTCGAAGAGATCGATCCCTTGATAGAACGCCATGCCGAAAACTGGCGTCTGGAACGGATGGCCACCGTCGACCGAAACGTCCTGCGACTGGCAACCCAGGAAATGCGTTCCGATGGCAAAACCCCGAGTACGGTCGTCATCAACGAAGCCATCGAAATAGTGCGGCGGTTCAGTAACGAAGGGTCGCCCAAGTTCATAAACGGGTTGTTGGATAGCATTCGGAAGGAGATCGAAGGGGAGGGGAAAGTCAAGAAGGAAGGGAGTCCGAAGTCCGAGGTCCGAGGTCCGAGGTCGGGAATCGGAAATCCGGAATCCGGATGACTTCGGACCCCGGACATCGGACCACGGACTCCTCTCTTCTGATCTCTTATTATTGCTATGGAAGAACTTGAACCAGTAAGACTCGAAAAACTGAAGAAGATCGAAGAACTGGGATACGACGCCTACCCGACGCACTACCGGTATACCCACACGCTGCCGGATCTCGTCGAGCAGTTCTCTTCCGAAACCGGAGAGGTGCTCGAGGGAAACCCGACGACGGTTCGGGTGACCGGACGCATCGTGGCCAACCGGCCGTTCGGTAAGGCGGGGTTCTTCACGGTTTATGAGGGCGGTGGTCGTGTCCAGGTTTACTGCCGTAAGGACAAGCTTCCTGAGAAGGACTTTGCACTTTATAAGCTGATCGATATCGGGGATTTCGTTGGTGTCGAAGGCACGATGTTCCGGACCCGTACCGGGGAGCTAACGGTTCTGGCCTCCGAATTGACGTTCCTTTCGAAGGGCCTCCTGCCGTTGCCCGAGAAGTGGCATGGCCTGACGGATGTCGAGATTCGCTACCGGCGCAGATATGTGGATCTCATAGTCAACCAGCCCGTTCGTGACGTGTTTGTCAGACGCAGCCAGATTGTTCGTGAGCTGCGACGCTTTCTTGATGAACGCGGGTACCTCGAAGTGGAGACCCCTATCCTCCACCCGATCGCGGGCGGGGCGCTGGCCCGTCCTTTCAAAACGCACCACAACACGCTGGACCTCCCGTTCTACCTGCGGATCGCCCCGGAGCTGTACTTGAAGCGATTGATTGTAGGCGGGTTGACGCGCGTTTACGACTTGAACCGCAGCTTCCGAAACGAAGGGATGTCGATCAAGCACAATCCTGAGTACACGATGCTGGAGTTCTATGAGGCGTACAGCAACTACACGGATTTGATGGATCTTACCGAAGAGATGATTACCGGCGTCGCCGAACTCGTCTGCGGCACCCGCGTCATCACATACGATGGCAAAGAGGTGGATTTCAATCGGTGGACCCGAATGACGGTCACCGAAGCCATCATCAAGTACTTCCCCGGCGAAATCGATCCGGCCTCGTTCGACGATATCGCTGACGTTCGAAAACTTCTGGACCAGGTCGGCGCCGACTACGATC
Organism: Terriglobia bacterium; assembly: GCA_965247425.1. Lineage (GTDB taxonomy): Bacteria > Acidobacteriota > Terriglobia > 20CM-2-55-15 > 20CM-2-55-15 > CAZOZZ01. Next base: position 3,586,226 of record OZ252023.1, on the reverse strand, counting down.
CGAAGTTGCCGCTCGGAAATCTCATAGGTGAGCTGTTCGATCACGTCGCCGAAGAACATCTGATCCAACCGACGTTCGTCTACGACTACCCCGTGGAGATGTCCCCCCTGTCGAAAGCAAAGAAGGACGATCCGGGTACCGTCGAACGGTTCGAGTTGTTCGTTGCCGGCATGGAGATCGCAAACGCGTACTCCGAGCTGAACGACCCTATCGACCAGAGAAAGCGCTTCGAGTCCCAACTCGAAGCCCACGACCGCGGCGATGAAGAAGCCCACGCAATGGACGACGACTACATCCGCGCCCTCGGCTACGGCATGCCTCCCACTGCAGGCGAAGGAATCGGCGTCGACCGCCTCACGATGTTGTTGACGGATTCGAAGTCGATACGCGACGTGATCCTGTTCCCTCATTTGAGGCCGGAATAACGTCCGAAGTCCGACGTTCGAAGTCCGAGGTCCGAGGTCGGGAATCGGAAATCCCGAATCCGGATGACATCGGACCCCGGACTTCGAACTCCCTATCCCCCCCTTCCGTGCCATAATTTAGGCCATGCGTTTCGAATTCCTCGTCGCGATCCGTTACCTCAAGGCCAAGCGTAAGCAGGCGGTTGTTTCGCTCATCACGGTGATTTCCGTCATGGGTGTGGCGGCCGGCGTGGCGGCGCTTATCATCGCGCTGGCCATCAACGCGGGGTTTCGTCAGGATCTGCAGGAAAAATTGCTTGGGGCCAGCGCTCACATCACGATCCTTAAGCCGACGCGGGATGGTATTTCAAACTATCGATCGCTTTCCGATCAGGCTGCCTCGATCGACGGTGTTACCGCGGTGGCGCCCGCGCTCCACCAGACGGTCCTCCTGACGACGGGAGTCAACAATCGTGGCGTCGTCATGAAGGGCGTTGTTCCCGAACTCGAAGCGGCGCGATCGGATGTCTTGGATACGCTTCTTGAAGGCCGGCTCGAAGATCTGGAAGGGAACTCGGTCATCATAGGAGAGGATCTCGCACACAGCCTGGGGTCCTTTCTCGGCGACCGGCTTCAGGTATTGAGCGCCGAGACCCGCCTCACACCCATGGGGCCGTTGCCCCGGACCCGTATCCTCGAGGTTGTCGGCATCTTCAAGTCCGGTCTCTACGATTTTGATTCCGGATGGGTTTTTGTCCCGATAGAGGCTGTCCAGAGCCTGATCGGAGTGGGTGATGTTGCCTCGAGCATCGAGATCCAGATTGATGACATCGACCGGTCCGAAGTGGTTGCCGCGGAAATTCTGGCTGTCCTGGACCAGGACCTGGATTTCACCGACTGGAAGACCCAGAACAGTTCCATCTTCCAGGCGCTCCAGCTCGAACGGCTCGTAATGTTCATCACGATCGGCCTGATTGTGATCGTCGCCTCACTGAACATCGTTGTCACCCTCGTCATGATGGTCCTCGAAAAGACCCGGGATATTGCGGTCCTGATGTCGATGGGGGCCACTGAGGATAACATCCGCCGTGTCTTCGTCGCGCAGGGCGTGATCATCGGGGTTATCGGTACATTTCTCGGTCTGATCGTAGGAAACCTGGTCAGCTACGTCGCCGACACCTATCGCCTGGTCAGCCTCGCCCCGGATGTTTATTCCATCGCTTATGTGCCGTTCAGACTGAGTTCCTTAGACTCGGCAATTGTCGCCATAGCGGCAATTTTGATCAGTTATCTGGCCACAATCTACCCCTCCCGAGCCGCATCGCAGCTCCAGCCCGTCGAAGCGTTACGCTACGAATAAGTTTGATAGTCCGAGGTCCGACGTCCGAGGTCCGAAGTCCGCAAGAGTTGGAATGCAATGTTGGGTTTACAACGATCGAAGTTCGCAGTTCGAGACAACTTAGTGTATTTTTGACCCTGGACCTCGGACTTCGGACCTTGGACTTTGCATTTTGGACTTCCCAACCATGCTTGAAGCCGTCGACTTGACGAAAATCTACCCGACGCCGGCCGGCGACATCGTGATTTTTGAAGGCTTGAACCTGACTCTTGAAGCCGGCGACCTGGTTTCCGTGATTGGACCCTCAGGTGCTGGTAAAAGTACGTTGCTGCACTTGCTCGGTGGATTGGACATCCCGACTTCGGGCAGGGTGTTGTTTCGAGGCGATGACGTTTTTCGACTGGAGGCGGCCGCGCTGGCGCGGTTTCGCAACCTCCACGTCGGCTTCGTTTTCCAGTTCCATCATCTCCTCCCAGAGTTTACAGCGGTCGAAAATGCAGCCATGCCGCTCCTGGTTCGGGGGGAGAAAAGGGACGAGGCGACGGCATGTGCCCGTCAATTGCTTGATCGGGTCGGCCTGGGTCAGAGACTGGCCCACAAGGTGGGTGAGCTTTCAGGCGGTGAGCAGCAGCGTGTGGCCATTGCCAGGGCGCTGGTCGGCCGACCGGAAATCCTGCTGGCGGACGAGCCGACCGGGAATCTCGACATGAAGACCGGAGAGGAAGTGTTCGACGTTGTTCGGGAACTTCACGCCGAACGGAACCTGACATCGATCATCGTGACCCACAACGAGAAGATAGCGTCCCGATGTCCCAAGGTCTGGCAGATCGAGGAGGGTGGCCTCAGGGGCGTCCACGGATCGCCGGCCTAGGAGCCCGTGGTGGAAGTCTGTAGGGTCGCGTTACGAGCGCCATGGGGCTAGCTGCAAGGCGGCACGACGACGTCGATGCTTGCCATCGATCTAGGAGTGCCAACGCCGCAGATGGCCCCATGCCGTCGTAACCCGTAGGGCGCAGGGGTCTTCGGGCCACAGGCTTTGTCATTCGTCGGTCACGATGACAAAGCATCGTTCCGCTCCTCATTTCGCGCCTGTGACCCGAAGACCCCTGCGCGCGACCCTACAGACTTCCACCACGGGCTCCTAGCAGCCGCATTGGCTTGTTTCCATTGTGTGTTGTCGGAAAAGCCTATTGTCCTGCTTGTGCGCTTGGATTAGAATCGAAAGAGTTATCTACTCGTGATAAAGCGGTCGCCTGAAGCCCTTTTGTGGGTTTTGACTGCGAGCAAGAGATCTAATCATGTTCGAAAGGTACACAGAAAGAGCCAGACGAGTCATTTTCTTTGCGCGCTACGAAGCGAGCCAGTTCGGAAGCACAACGATTGAAACCGAACACCTGTTGCTCGGTTTGATCCGGGAAGACAAGAACCTCACGAACCGTTTTCTTCGCAACCAGTCCTCGATCGAAGGTATTCGGAAAGAAATCGAGGGCCGGACGACGATCCGCGAAAAGGTTTCGACTTCGATCGATCTGCCGCTGTCGAACGAATGCAAGCGGATTCTCGCCTACGCCGCGGAGGAAGCCGAACGGCTCAACCACCGGCATATCGGTACCGAACACCTCCTGCTTGGCATTCTTCGCGAGGAGAAGTGTGTTGCCGGCGAGATACTGCACGAGCGTGGCCTTCGTCTCAATTCCATAAGGGAAGAACTGGCACGCTCGGTCGTCGATCGTCAGACGCTGGTTAAGCCCAAGGAAACGCCGCTGCTTTCCGAGTTCTCTCGTGACCTGACCCAGGCTGCGATGGATGGCGTTCTGGACCCGCTCGTGGGTCGCGGCAATGAAATTGAGCGCGTCATCCAGATCCTGTGTCGTCGAACCAAGAACAACCCGGTCCTGATCGGGGATCCCGGTGTCGGGAAGACGGCAATCGTCGAAGGTCTTGCCCAGCAGATTGTCGACGGAGAAGTACCGACCTTCCTGGCGGACAAGCGAATCCTGGTTCTCGACCTGTCCCTCATCGTTGCGGGAACGAAGTATCGGGGCCAGTTTGAGGAGCGCCTGAAAACGATCATGAAGGAGTTGGTGGACAACCCCAACACGATCATTTTCATCGACGAACTGCACACGCTGGTTGGCGCCGGTTCGGCCGAGGGATCGCTCGACGCCGCGAACATCCTCAAACCGGCTCTTTCGCGTGGTGAGATTCAGTGTATCGGCGCCACGACGCCTTCGGAATTCCGGAAGTCGATCGAGAAGGATCGGTCACTGGAACGTCGGTTCCAGGCCATCAAGGTGGGAGCGCCTCCCGAAGACGAATCCGTCCGGATTCTTCACGGCGTGAAGCCCCGTTACGAAAAATTTCACATGGTCAGCTACACCGACGAAGGAATCGACGCGGCCGTGCATCTGTCGAACCGATACATTCCCGACCGCTTCCTTCCCGATAAGGCTATCGACCTGCTCGACGAGGCTGGCGCCCGCGTGAAATTACGCCAGGCGACTTTGCCTTCGGAAATGACGGACATCCAGCGCCGGATCAAGTTCATTGTGGCTCGGATGGAAAGCGCGATTTCCAGCAAAGACTTCGAAAAAGCCGAGCACTACAAGAACCAGGAACAGGTCGAGCGCGACAACCTGGCGACCGTCCGGGACAAGTTCGACATCAGTGAAACCTCCAGTATGGGGGTGGTCACGCGTGCGGATATCGAAGAGGTCGTTTCCAAGTGGACCGGCGTGCCTGTCACGTCCATCAAGGAAGAGGAGATGATCCGCCTGACGCACATCGAGGAAGAGTTGCACCGTCGGATTGTCAGCCAGGACAAGGCGATCGGCGCGCTGGCGCGAGCCATTCGCCGTTCCCGATCAGGATTGAAGTCGCCCAACAGGCCGGCTGGTTCGTTCCTGTTCCTTGGGCCGACCGGCGTCGGAAAGACCGAGATGGCACGGTCCCTGGCACAATTCCTCTTCGGCAGCGACAAGGCGTTGATCCGGTTTGACATGTCCGAGTTCATGGAGAAGCATTCGGTCTCCAAGCTGATCGGTTCGCCTCCCGGGTACGTGGGTTATGAAGAAGGCGGGCAGCTTACCGAACGCGTCAAACGGAACCCGTATTCAGTGATCCTTCTCGACGAGATCGAGAAAGCCCATCCGGACGTGTACAACATCCTACTGCAGGTGTTCGAGGATGGACATTTGACCGATGGTCTGGGAAACACGATCGACTTCAAGAACACGATCATCATCATGACTTCCAATATCGGTGCGCGCTATCTGAGCAAGCACACCAGCCTTGGTTTCCAGGCGCCGAGCGAAGCAGCCACCGAGACCAAAATGGAAGAGGCCGTGATGGTCGAGGTGAAGCGTTTGTTCAACCCCGAGTTCATCAACCGGCTCGACGAAATCATCATCTTCAGCTCACTCACCGACGAAGATCTGGAGCGGATCATCGAACTCATGGTCGACGAACTCAACGTGAATCTGGTGCACAAGCATCTGGAAGTGGCTCTGACCGAACAGGCCAAAAAATGGATTCTCGAGAAGGTGTGTCACGATCGCAACTACGGCGCCCGCCCGCTTCGGCGCGCCATCCAGCGCTACATTGAAGACCCGCTTTCGGAAGCCATGATTCAGGGCAACCTCCGGGAGATGTCCACGGTCGAGGTGTATCAGGACGGAGACGAACTCTGGTACCGGCCGAAAGACCGTGAAGAAGTCGGGGTCCCCCTGACGATTTAGCTTACCGCTAGTTGGTTTTTCAACGCAAAGGCGCGAAGAACGCGAAGGCGCGAAGAACGCGAGGGCGCGGGATTTTTCACCCCAGAGACGCAGAGAAAATCCTTAGGTTGTTGCTCTCCCTACTTTGAATCTTAGACCAGTCCGCCCATCTGCGTAATCCGCGTAATCTGCGTAAGAAGTTTGATCTCACCAAAATCCTTTCCCGGGAGTCTAAGACACAATCCCCCGAAGGCTGGGGTGTGCGTGCTCTTAAAGGGTCGATATACCCAGGTATGGACCCGGACGGATGACCCACTGCAAGCCGAAAATCGCGCGTACGGACCTCGGATGGTTATGATGCACTAGCCATTGGTTTTAGGCTGATGGTCGTAGTACAATTTGACATCGCTTTCTTGTTTGGATTTTGGAGGAGGAAATGAAACTGTCTGCCCTTTTTTTGGCCCTGGTCTTGAACGGTCCCGGGTCGCAGATCCTGACGGTTCCCGAGCCGAACCGGATCGAAGCCGTGGATGTGACCAACAATCGCAGGATCCCTTCCGATACCATCAGATACAATATCCAGACCAAGCCGGGCGACACGTTCAATTTCGCAATGATCCAGCGCGACATCCGGAACCTCTACGCGATGGGTTTCTTCGATGACATCACCGTCTTTGAAGAAGAGGGCGAGAACGGCAAGATCATTACCTTCGAAGTGGTCGAGAAGCCTCTGATCCGAGCGATTGACTACGAGGGGCACAAGTCGGTGTCATTGTCCGACATTCTGGAGCGGCTTCGTGAGAAGAAGGTGGGCCTCAGTCAGGAATCGCCCTATGACCCGACCCGGGTCAAGCGGGCTGAAGTGGTGCTCCTGGATCTGCTCGCTGAGAAAGGTCGCCAGAACGCCGTGATCGAGGTCGAAACTTACCCCATCCCGCCCAATGCCATTGGTGTTGCCTTTATCATCGACGAGGGACCGAAGGTCAAGATCGAGAAGATCAACATCGAGGGTAACGAGATCTTTTCTGATCGTAAGATCAAGCGGGCGATGAAGCTTCTCAAGGAAGCCGGTCCGATCACGCCGTTTACGAGCAAGGACGTCTATCACGAACTGAAGATGGGAGACGACATCACGCGGATCCGCATGATGTATGCCGAAAACGGGTATGTGAGGACTGTGATATCGGAGCCGGAAATCGAAGTCCGGCCCCACAAGGTTTATCGGACCCTGCCCTTCATCAAACTGCCCTTCCCCTGGGGCATACCGATACCTTTCTGGCGGAAGGAAGTCGATCGTTTCTTCATCACGATTCGAATCGAAGAGAACCAGCAGTACAAGGTCGGCGACGTCCAGGTGACCGGAAACAACGAGTTCACCGATTTTCAGATTCTCGCCGTCATGGGGCTAATTTCCGGGGAGATCTACAACGAGACCCTCTTGCGCGAGGGTTTCGAAAGCCTGACCACGCTGTATGGTTCGCGGGGTTACATCAACTTTTCCCCTGTCCCGATCCACGACTTCGATGATCAGAACAGTATTGTCAACCTGACGATTAACATCGACGAAGACCGGCAGTTTGTGGTCAGGCGCATCAATTTCCGGGGTAACACGACGACTCGTGACAAGGTGATCCGCCGGGAGGTCATGCTTCAGGAAGGAAGCGTTTTTAACTCGCGGCTCTGGGACATGAGTATGCTGCGCCTCAACCAGCTCGGGTATTTCGAAGAGGTCAACGAAGAGTCCGCCGACATCCGTCCCAATCCGACGCTACCTGAAGTCGACATCACGTTGACCGTTAACGAGCAGGGCCGGCAATCGATCGGATTCAATGGCGGCGTCAGTGGGATCGGGGGCAGTTTCCTGGGCGTGAACTACTCGACCAATAACTTCCTGGGGTTTGGCGAAACGCTGTCGATCAACCTTCAGGGTGGGACCCGCCAGTCGAATTACGTGTTCAGTTTTACCGAGCCCTACCTGTTCGACCGCCCGATATCGACCGGTTTCTCTGTCTTCAAGAGCCGGTACAATTTCGATCAGGCGCGGGACACGTTCGGGTTGGACCCGGATGCTTTGCCTACCGGTTTCGGATTTGAAAACCGGCTCAATTTCGAACAGGCCAGCGCCGGTTTTAATATCTTCATGAACTACCCGCTCCGGGTGTTTCAGCGTCTCGGACTCACGTTCCAGTTCAATAATTCCGAGACCGACGCCGTGAACCCGGCAACATCCACGTTCTTCGACAACGTCAGGCAGTCTGACGAAGAGCGTTTGGTGACGCAGGGCAGTTTTAGTGATTTCCGGACACGCTCGCTCATCCCGACATACACATACAACACGGTCAACAACCCGATGTTCCCCACGGGCGGAAAGAGCCTGTCGACCACATTCGAATTCACCGGTGGTCCGTTTGGCGGCAACACCAACTTCATCCGGCCAATTTTCGAGTTTCAGTACTTCAAGGGTATGAATCGCTTCAAACCATCGGACTTCGGGCGCAACACCCTCGCGCTCCGTATCCGGGGGTCTTACGTGAAGGGTTTTTCCGGAACGTCCGTTCCGTTCTTCGAGCGATTTTTCATGGGGGGCGATTTCGACATTCGTGGTTTCGAGTTTCGCTCGATCAGCCCGATTGCCTTTATCACGCGAGACGTGATCGACTCGTTCACCGGCCAACCGCTCGAGATAGACGACATCGCTTTTGTAGGTGGGGACACTTCCGCGGTTATGAATCTGGAGTACCGGATTCCCCTTGTTGGGCCGATCACGTTGGCCCCGTTTATTGATATCGGGAATTCCTGGGTCACTAACAAGTCTCAGTTGAGGCGACAGATCACCGACAGCGACGGGAACGTCACCTTCGAGGAAGTGAAGTTCCTGCCGGGAACCAACTCCGGCATACGGATGAGCGCCGGGGCGGAGCTTCAGGTGATCATGCCCGTCATCAATGCGCCGTTCAGGCTGATCTTTGCGTACAATCCGTACCGGATCAATGACACGTTCTTCGGGCCGGCTACGGGCCGGCCGTTCGCTTTCAGTGAGCAGTTGCGGGCAATCAAGTTTACGGTCGGTAGAACATTTTAGGTTTTGTGGATTTGTGGAAAAGTTTAGCCCGGTCGAGGCCGGTAATCCTGGCAAGGAGTTTGGGTAGAAAATGAGGTATTTGAAACTAATAGTTGTGGCGTCATTGTTGATGCCGGTGTCTCTGTTCGCTCAGGTTGAGGCTTCGAAGGTAGGTGTCGTCAACTTTGAGCAAGCGGTTCGGGATAGCGCGCAAGGGAAGCAGGCGACCGACGACCTCCAGGTGTTCTTCGAGGAGCGGAGAGCCCAGTTGGAGGCAAGTCAGAACGAGTTGGCCGATCTGCAGCAAAAGCTCCAGACGCAGGAACGGGCTTTGTCCGAGACGGCTCTGGCGGAATTGAACCGCGATATCGAACGCAAGGCAACAGATCTGACCCGAGATCAGGAAGATGCGGAGGTCGAGCTGCAGGCGAAACAGGACGAACTGTTCCGACCCGTCTTCGCGCGGACTGGGGAAGTTCTCCAGGATTACGCGGAGGCCGAAGGATACGCGGTAATTCTGGATACGTCAAACCCCCAATCGGGCATCATCTTCGTCGAGGAAGTCATAGACATTACCACGGAGATTATCGAGATCCTGGATGCCGGGGAAGCCGCCAGTCCGGGCCAACCGCCTCAACCGTAGAGATCGCGCGAGGTCACACGAATTCCTTCCGACGACGGGGCGGCGTGGATGCCGGTAGCGAAGTGATCTGTCCCGCATAAGGAGACCGTTTGGAACTGCGCATCGCTGAGATCATGCGGATTTTGCCGCATCGGTATCCTTTCCTTCTGGTGGACCGGATCATCGAGGTCGAACGCGACCGTCGTATCGTCGGAATCAAGAACGTCACGATCAACGAGGGGTTCTTCGCCGGCCACTTTCCCGCAACCCCGGTGATGCCGGGCGTTCTGACGATCGAATGCATGGCTCAGGTCGGTGCCATTCTCGGTCTCATCGACGAACCCGATCTGGAGAATTCCCTTGTTTATTTCATGGGTATAGACGGCGCGAGGTTCCGTCGTCCGATCGTACCCGGTGATCAGTTGCGGATCGTGGTGGAAGTTGTACGCCGTAAATCAACCGTGTGGAAGATGAAGGGCGAGGTCCATGTTGGGGAGGACCTGGCTGCCGAGGCTACGTTGTTGTCTTCAATCGGGATACAACCATGATCCGGGGGAGAGAAGCCAGCGATGCCTACCGGTAGTTGTGACGTCCATCCCAGTGCCACAATCAGCCCAGACGCCGAGATTGCTACGGACGTCTACGTGGGACCTTATTGCGTCATCGGGGGGAGGGTGCGAATCGGGTCGGGCTGCCGGCTCGAGTCGCATGTCGTTGTTGAAGGGCCCACGACAATAGGCGAAGACAATACGTTTTACCCATACGGGACGATCGGTCTTCCGCCTCAAGATCTGAAGTTCGGGGGCGAGGAAACTTTCCTGACGATCGGTTCTCACAACGTGTTCCGGGAATACGTCAACGTCAACCGGGGAACCGCGGGTGGCGGGGGGCATACCAGGATCGGCGACCATTGTTATTTCATGGTGTATGCGCACGTTGCCCACGACTGTGTTCTCGGTGACCACGTGATGATGGCGAATGCGGCTACCCTGGGTGGGCATGTTGTCATCGAAGATCATGGGACAGTTGGGGCGTTTTCGGGCGTACACCCGTTCTGCCACGTTGGCGTCCATGGCTGGATCGGTGGCTATTCGGTCGTGACGAAGGATGTGCTGCCGTTTTCAAAGACCGTCACCCCGCGTCACACCAAGGCATATGGCGTCAATTCGCTCGGCCTCGAGCGTCATGGCTTTACGCCGGAAAGGATCTCGAACATCAAAAAGGTTTTTCGGTTGCTGCTCGGGTCCAGGCTGAACACCGCACAAGCGCTCGACGCGATACGCGAACAGGTCGACTCACCCGACGCGCGAACAATTGTCGAGTTCATCGAGAAGTCTCCACGTGGCGTCATCAAGTAGGTTCGGCCTGATCGCGGGGAATGGAAGATTCCCGTTTCTGGTGCTCGAAGCAGCGCGTAGCCAGGGCATTGAGATGGTCGTAGCCGCCATCAAAGAGGAAACGTTTCCGGAGATCGAGAAGGAAGCACGGACGGTTCACTGGTTGTCGCTGGGTCAACTCGGAAAGCTGATCAAGACATTCAAGTCCGAAGGGGTCGATCGAGCAGTCATGGCAGGGCAAGTCAAGCACAAGCAGATTTTCAGCGGGATCGTGCCCGACTTCAAGATGCTCCAGGTCTTGTCCAGCCTGGCGACCAAGTCCACGGACTCGCTCATAGGCGGCGTGGCGCGTGTCCTGGAACAAGAGGGTATCGAGTTGCTGGATTCGACTGCGTTCCTGTCACCCCTGCTGCCCGCTCCCGGTGTCTTGACTCGCCGTGGACCTTCGGACGAGGAACAGGCGGATCTGGACTATGGCTGCCGCATCGCCCGTGAACTCGGCCGTCTCGATCTCGGACAGTCCGTAGTCGTCAGTGATGGTGCCTGCGTGGCTCTGGAGGCGATGGAAGGGACCGACGCGATCGTGGAGAGAGCCGCCGCGCTGGTGGACGGGGGAAGCCTGAGGTTGGTAAAACTGGCCAAGCCGAACCAGGACCTGCGTTTCGACGTCCCGGTCATCGGCCCCTCGACAATTGAAACCCTGATCCGATGCCGGGTAACCGCTCTGGCTATCGAGGCGAAAAAGACATTGATGATCGACCGGGAAGACGTGGTCCGATCGGCGAACGAGAACGGAATCGCGATCATAGCGGTGGAATGAAGAGAGCTGTTAGCTGTTAGCTATTCGGAATAGGTCCGAAGCCAATAGCTAAGAGCTAACAGATATTCCCTGAGGAAACATGCTGAACGTTGGCGTAATCGGTGTCGGGCACTTAGGAAAACACCACGCCCGGATCTATTCGGCGTTGGAAGGCGTCCGTCTGGTCGGGGTGGCCGACATCGTGGGCGAACGGTCTGCCGAGATTGCCGGCCAGTTCGGCACCGAATCTTTTACGCATTTCGAAGAGCTGTTTGGAAAGATCGATGCCGTAAGCATTGCAGTGCCGACCGAAGAGCACGCACGGATTGGGCGGCGCTGTCTGGAGCGGGGCATCGATGTCTTGATCGAAAAGCCGATCGCATCGAACCCTGATGATGCTCGCTCCCTCATTGAATCCGCTCGTGAGGGCGGCAGGATTCTTCAGGTGGGACACGTGGAACGGTTCAATCCGGTCGTTCGAGCGGCCCGTGAAGTGGCGACGCGACCTCAGTTTTTTGAGGTGCATCGGCTCAGCGTCTTTTCGATGCGAAGTCTCGACATCGATGTCGTGCTGGACCTGATGATTCACGACATCGACATCGTGCTTTGCTTGGTCGACCAACCGGTTGTCGAGATTCGGGCCGTCGGCATCCCGGTACTGTCCGACAAGGCCGACATCGCGAATGTTCGGATCGAGTTCGAGGACGGTTGTGTGGCCAACCTGACGGCGAGCAGGGTCAGTACCGACAAGGTCCGAAAGATCCGGTTCTTTCAGCCGCACGATTACGTTTCTCTGGACTATGCGGCTCAGGAGGGATCCGTTCTATCGCTCAAGGGCGGGCGCATTACCGAACAGAAACTGCAACCCCCTCATGAAGAACCGCTCCGGGCCCAACTCGAAGCGTTCGTCGCCTGTGTCGAAGAGAGGGGAACTCCAGAGGTGAGCGGCGAGGACGGATTGAGAGCTCTCGAAATCGCTCTATCGATCAACGACGAAATTCAGGCGCGGGGAGAGCGTACCCGGAAACTGGCGTCGGCCTCGGTTGGCCGTGCTGGTGGAGACCAGAACACCGAATAGCACTGTAGATCCACCCGTAACGCATCGACGGCGATGCAGCGCTGTTTTGCGAATCTGTTTGGCGGTCATACATTTTAGGTAGCAATGGAATTCCAGCTTCCAACTGATCCGGAATTAGAGTCGCGGCGGCGCAAGGGGCTGGCTGTGTCCCTGGGCATACACCTGCTGCTGGTGGCGTTCGTCCTGATCAATCCGGATTTTCTGAGAAGCACACCCAAACGTATCATTCGGATTGCCGGACAGGATTTTGATCGTGAGCGGTTTGAGCTGACTGAGTTGTTCCTTCCTCCGGATCTGGCCCAGCCCGTTCCTGAGCCGGTCCCGCAGATTGCCGAGAACTTGCAGCCCCCTGGGGCCGAGGCATTGCCGCTGCCTCCCCCTCCTCCTCCCCCACCAGAGCCGGAACCTTCGACTCCGGAGCCCACACCACCTCCGCCGGCTCCGCCTCCACCCGTGATCGGACCCGATGACGTGATTGCCGAGGGGGCCCGACCCGACGCCGAACCGAATCCCTCACGGGGAGAAACCGTGATGCCTTCCGAGATCGGTGAGAACGGTGTCGAGGCTGCGCCTGGAGGGGAGGATGGTGATGCGGCTGAAGAGGGCGAAGACCGAGACGCTTCCCTGGAGGAACCCGACCCTGAAGAGGCGGCCGGTCCCGTTGTCGAGAACACCAATCCACGGGCACTGACGCTTCCCGACTTTAGAAGGCGAGCGGAGAGTATTGTCGAAGAGTCGCTGGAAAGATCCAGGAGACAGTCGGCCCTGGGCCAACGTCCCGGTCTTCGGGGTGGGACCCAGGAGTTGCCGAACTTTTCGACCGAGGACCCGACGATTCTTTCCGACACCCGTGGTTACGACTTCGGCCCGTACATGAATCAGGTGGTCAACCGAGTCCGGGTCAACTGGTATGCTCTGATTCCAGAGATTGCCCGGCTCGGAAGGAGAGGACGAGTCGTGCTTATCTTCACGATCGCACAGGACGGCGGTGTGGAAGATCTGCGGATCGTCGCCAATTCCGGCGCCGACCCCCTGGACCGATCGGCCGCCGCCGCGATCCAGACTTCCAACCCGTTCCCAAGACTCCCGGACGATTTCGACAGCGATCACATCGTGTTGCAGTTTACGTTCATGTACAACATGAATTAGGGGGGATGGGATCGGGGGTCCGAAGTCTTTGCGCAGATTACGCAGATTACGCGGATGGGAGTCCGACCCAAATTCTCTCTGCGCCTCTGCGGTGAAAAAATCTTTTCCGACCTCCGCGTTCTTCGCGCCTTCGCGGTGAATTCCGAGGCGCAGAGGGAAACGGAGGGTAGATAGTGTTCAGCCGATACCGGATTTCCATGGCCAGCGTTCGTTTTTTCGCTGGATTCTTGTTGCTTTCGCAGCTGTCCCTGCCGGCCGAGCCGACCGTCAGGATCGGGATTCACCAGAACATATCCAGTTTCAGTCTGCGGTCGTCCGAACCGTTCATGCTGCAGGGGGCCCGAACACGGTCGGCTGAGTTTTCGATTGTGATTGCGATCGGTGAGAGGGAAGGAACTTACAGCAAGAGAGATCTGAAACCGCGTATGGCGATCGAGATCGATGCCGATACGATAGTGATTCGGCCGCTTGATTCCACTCTTCGGGTCGTTCCGGGTGGGTCGCCGATTCAGGTCGAGGACAGGACCTACCGGGGAGAGGTCGAGATTTTTGGTAATTCGCGCGGGTCGATAACCGTCGTCAACGAACTTCCCTTGGAGCAGTACCTCCGGGGTGTCGTTCCTAATGAGCTTGCCCCGGATGCGTTTCCGGAGCTCGAAGCGTTGAAGGCTCAGGCCATCGCCGCCAGAACCTACATTGTTCGGAACCTGGGTCAGTTTGAGAATGAGAACTTCGACATCTGTGCCACGGATTTCTGCCAGGTGTACCGCGGGCTGGGAACCGAGCATCCATTGTCGGACGAGGCGGTGGAGCAGACTCGTGGGATCATTGCGACCTTCGAAGGCGAGGCCATCAACGCCCTGTACAGTTCGACTTGTGGCGGCCGGACCGAGAACGCGGAAAATGTTTTCTCTCAGAAAGTGCCTTATCTGGTTTCCACGATTTGCCACTATCGTCATCCGGAGCCACAGCCTTTCGAGACGTCGGTGATGTATGGCAGCTGGGAAGAAGGACTGCTGGGTATTGCAGGGGTCGAGAGCTTTTCCGATGCGGGCCGATTCCTGGGCATTCCAGATCTCGAAGAGCCCACTTCCATGGACCCGGAAGTTCTAGCCCCCTTCATCCGTACGAATTTCTTTCCAAGGGTGGTGGTCCAATCCGACCTGGATTTCCTCCGGGAGCAGGGGGTGTTGTTGTCCGAGGGCCCGGAGCGAATCCGGGACGTTCTGCTCCATTTGATCGAAAAAAAGAACGCTTTCGAATGGCAGGCGGCCCGTCTCATGTCCTGGGACGGTGAAAAGTTGAACGTCCGGATCGGCCAGGAGATCCAGGAACTCCAGCTCAACCCCGACGTTGCGGTTTTTCGCCGCATGGGAGACGAACGCATCCCCGTCGACCAGGGCGCGTGGCTCGGGGGAGAGAGTTTCGACCTCCGTGTTGTCGATGGGTTCGTTGAGGCGCTCGTCTATCGCCCGAATCTGGGAAGCCCTTCGGCGGACCGGTATTCTCCTTTGGTTCGATGGCAGACCCATCGCACTCGTCGGGAACTCGACACGGCCATCCGCTCGCTGAACATCGGCCTTCTCGAGGACATTCGGGTTCTGGCCCGTGGTCTTTCCGAGCGCGTTGTGCGTGTGGAGATTCGGGGGACGAACGGCCGAAGCGAGATCTCCGGATCGCGGCTGAGGACGTTGCTGGGGTTGCGCGATACCATGGTGTACATCGATGAGGAACGAAACCGGCGCCGCGAATTGCTGGGGATGTCCTTTTACGGTGGCGGCTGGGGACACGGCGTCGGTATGTGTCAAGTCGGAGCGTATGGAATGGCTATCGACGGAGCGGGCGCCGAGGACATCTTGAAGACGTACTATCGGGGAATCGAGCTGACCGAGGTGTATTGATCCGTGGCACCAGGTGAGCCTGCCCGCTCGAGTCCGGTCGTCGCCATCGTCGGTCCCACGGCCAGTGGGAAGTCGGATCTGGGTGTTGGAATAGCCGAGGGGTTTGCCGGCGAGATCGTCAACTACGATTCCGTTCAGATCTTCCGCCACCTGAACATCGGCACGGCGAAACCCGCCAGGTCGGAACGCGATCGCGTGCCCCACCATCTGATCGACATTCTGGAGCCCGGCGAAATCTTCAGTGCGGGCGACTACCAGCGGCGTGCCAGGCAACTGCTTGGACAACTGCGCAAGCGGTCCAAACTGCCGGTTCTGGTGGGAGGTAGCGGGCTCTATCTGCGGGCGGTGGTCGAGGGGCTTTTTGAGGGGCCGGGGCGTTCGGGTGAATTGAGAGCGCGTTTGCAGGCGACGTCTGACCAACGCGGGCGGGAGTACCTGCACCGTGTGTTGCGACGGATGGACCCGGTGACGGCAGACCGAATCGCCCCTCGCGACCAGCCGAAAGTCATCCGGGCGATCGAGGTGTGCCTGGCGACGGGCCGAACCTTGTCCAGACATCTCGAAACAGAGCCGCGTCGTCCGCTGAGAGGATTCAACTTTTGCGTCGTGGGGCTCGACCCGCCGCGTACGCTCCTCTACGAACGAATCGATGCCAGGGTCCGCGGAATGTTCGATCGAGGCCTCGTTGAAGAAGTACATGACCTTCTCGAAATCGGCATTCCCCGGGACGCGAAGGCCTTCCAGGCGATCGGATATCGACAGGTGTTGGACTATCTGGCTGGCAATATTTCCATGGAAGAGGCCATAATATTGATGCAGCGTGAAACTCGCAGGTATGCGAAACGTCAAATAACGTGGTTTAAGCGGCAACACACTGTCACCTGGTTCGATGGATTCGGAGACGATAAAGAAATCAGAAAGAAGATCCATCGTGTTATTGACCACCATGTTTCGAAGGGCTTAGAGCCGCGCCGGCCCCATTAGCCCGGCGCCTCGGTCCATTCGAGCTCAATCTTTTTGGGGGGGTTCCCTATGGAAGGCAAGTCACAGAACATTCAAGATGTCTATCTCAACACGGTTCGACGAGACAAAGTGCCGGTCACGATTTTCCTCATGAGTGGAGTCAAGCTCATGGGCCGGCTCCGCGGCTTCGACAAATACTCGGTCATCCTGGAAGCCAATCATCAGGAACAACTTATTTTCAAGCACGCTATCTCGACTGTGACAACTTCCAAGCCCGGTGGGTCGTATTCCCCCAGACGGGACCGCGACTCACATCGCGACTCACACCGCGACGCGCCTCGTGAGGCGCCCCGTGACGCTCCTCGCGAAACGCCTCGCGAAATGCCTGGCGACACGCCCCGAGATTCGTCGTAGAGGGGATTGGGAAGGTCTAAGGTCTTGACGCAGACTACGCGGATTACGCAGATGGAGAGTCCGAAGGAACGATTTTTCTCTGCGTCTCTGCGCATCTGCGGTGAAAAACTCCTGCTCCCCGACTTTGGACTCCATCCGAATCATGAATGGAAAACACGATCCTAGTTGGTTTTCAGTCACTCGTCGAATTGAGGGAACTGGCCGAAGCGGCAGGTGGGCATGTTGTCAAGGAAGTGGTCCAGCACCGGACGAAGCCCGACGCATCGTTTTTCATCGGTAAGGGGAAGGCACACGAACTGCGTGATGATGTCCTCGCCCACGATGCGGAGCTGGTTGTTTTCGATGACGCCCTGAGCCCTGCGCAGATGCGCAACCTCGAGGAACTTCTCGAGGTCAAGGTCGTCGACCGGACTGGGCTGATTCTCGATATATTCGCCCGTCGGGCCAAGACCAGGGAAGGGAAGCTACAGGTCGAGTTGGCCCAGCTCAACTACCATCTCTCCCATCTGGCGGGTCGCAGTGACTGGCTCTCCAGGCTTGGAGGCGGTATTGGGACCCGCGGCCCCGGCGAGACGCAGCTAGAAGTGGACCGAAGACGAGTCCGGGAGCGGATTGCCCGGCTGAAGCGTGACATCGATCAGGTTCGTAAGCATCGTCAGCTTCACCGATCGCGGCGCAGACGCAGCAATCAACAGGTTGTCTCTCTGGTGGGCTACACGAATGCCGGAAAGTCGACGTTGTTTCGCCGGCTTTCGGGCGAAGACACGCTCGTGTCCGGTCGGGTTTTTTCGACCCTGGACACGCTGGTCCGACGTGTTCGTCTCGGTGGAAAAACGACCCTTCTCGTTTCCGATACCGTCGGCTTCATCCGCAAGCTGCCACATGAACTCGTGACCGCGTTCCGGGCGACGCTCGAAGAGGTCGTGGAATCCGACCTGATTCTGCACGTGGTTGACGCCTCGGATCCGGACTATCCAGAAAAGATGGGCGCGGTTACCGATGTTCTCCGGGATATAGGATGTGGCGATCAAGCCCTCCTGACCGTCTACAACAAGTCGGACCTCGTGGCGTTCCCCCCGGTCCCCGGCGAAGGCGCCGTTCTCGTGTCCGCCCTCAACGGTGAAGGAATCGACCGGCTGAAAGAACTCCTTCTCGAAGAACTCCGTACCGTCCACGAAGCTCCTTTTTAGCGAAGGGCCCACTCAAGAATAGCTTCACATTTTGGCATCCCATCTTCACGCCATCTTCGCGGGCCTTTCGCGCCATCTTCGGTCGCTCCTCAATCGCAGATCCTCGAAAAAACAGGCTATTCCTCCGGTCTGCTCAATCGGTCGCAACCGAATCTGGCGCAAATCTGGGCGCCCATTCTGCGAAGCTATTCTTGAGCGGACCCTGAGCTTTCCGGAATGGACCATTCTGATTGCGCAGATTTTGCTATGTCATCGAAAAATTTGCCGTACTTTTCAACAGTGCGCGCACCCGCCGATCTCCGGGCAAGATTCTGCGAATACAGGTATTAGACCTATCTGGCACCTTCGTGGACCGCTTTTCCACATACTTTTCCACATCGTCCGTGAAAGCCCCGGGCCAGGAGCCCGTGGTGGAAGTCTGTAGGGTCGCGCGCAGGGGTATTCGGGTCACAGGCGCGAAATGAGGAGCGGAGCGATGCTTTGTCATCGTGACCGACGAATGACAAAGCCTGAGGCCCGAAGACCCCTGCGCCCTTCGGGTTACGACGGCATGGGGCCAGCTGCGGCGTTGCCACTCCTAGATCGATGAAGAGCATCGACGTCGTCGTGGCGCCTTGCATCTAGCCCCATGGCGCTCGTAACGCGACCCTACAGACTTCCACCACGGGCTCCTAGTTGTTCTTGAGCCACTCGTTGGCCTCATCGTAATGCTCGAACAGTTTTTCCTCACGTCGCAATTCAGGGGTATGGACGATCTCGCGGAGGTTGGAGATGCGGGGTTGATGCTTCACATGGAGCATTTCGTGGAACAGGATGTATTTGATAACGTAGTCCGGAATTCTGTTCGAATCGAGCAGTCGGCTCACGAAGATCACGTCTGTGGTGTAGTCGTATCTGCCGAGAATCCTGCGGGCTTTCCTTGGTGTCCACGACAATTGGGGCTTACGGAGAGAGCCTTCAAAATAACGTTCGTTGATTTCGTCGAAAAGAGCGTCGAGATTCCAGGCCCGGCCCTGGGGATTGCTGGTGCGCGCCGGCCGACCCCGCTCCGCCCGCGCCTGACGACTTCTCGCCTGCATCTCTCCGCTCATCATGTAGCGCCGGTAGTCCAAGTGATGCTGTCGGTCGATTTTTTTGTGGTAGATCTTTGAAAGGAGGATCGTGGCCAGCGTCTCGAGAACTTCAAGAGGTGCATCGTCGAAGAGATCACTGACCCGCACTTTGAGGACGCCGTCTTCCAGCGTTGCGCTGTGGTTCGCGGCTACGGATGCAACCAACCGGGTTTCGATCGTGGGAATGGGAGTACGAGGCCGGAGTCGACGGTGAACAGTTCGGAACGCAGCCTCGAGGTCGTTCACAGCCAGATAGAAGGCTCCTAGTCGCCCTCGGTTTTCGGAATCGTCTTCAGCGCGGCCTTGGCACCTTCCAGCGCCAGTTCGGCCTGCTCGATCGCGTCGGAAAGCGCGGAGCTCTCGCCCTCGGTCTGGCTCTCAAACTTCTTGAGAACGGGAATGGTTTCTTCGGTGAAATCCTTCAGGGCTTCGAGGGGCTTACGAACGTTGCCACGTTTCCTCTCGTATGCGTCGTCGATGTTATCCATCGTCTCTTCCAGTGCCTGGTAGTAGCCTCGAAGCAATTCGGACGGCGTGAACTCGGCTAGCTCGGCGTCGCTCTCCTCCGCAGCCTGCTCGGCACTTTCCTGTTCTTGATCGACCTCGGCCGTCGCGCCAGGTTGGAAGATATTGATCAGGGTCTTGACGACTCTTGTCGCCTTGCCCTCTCCCTTCTTTTCCGGCGCCTCTCGAAGGCCCAGATAGATCAACCGGGTCTTTGCAATGTCGAGAAAGACAGCGGTCCGTTCGCCGATGTCCTGCGTGTCACGAATCTGGTCAATCTCCACCTCGGTGAAGTACTCGACTGCGGGCGTTCGGGTTGCGGCAGTCGCCACGAGACACAACACCAGTTGGGCGACGACGATTCTATGTGGTCGTGGAATTCGCATTTTGTCCTGGGAACAGGGCTTTGATGAGTTCATCCCGAATTTCCGCAACTTCGGTGATGAGTGCCTCGATCGGTTCGCGGTAGTCGAACGTCAGCAGCGAGCCGATGTCATCGAGTCGCCGGACATGCTGCCGGAGCGCGATCTCGAGCTCTCTGAATCCAGCTGACCTTCTTGCGGGGTCTCGGCCCGAATTTACCATCGTGTCTCGCGCTTCGGTTACGGCGACACGATACTCTTCGACATGCTCGTCCATTTGCTCGAAGTCTCCAGCCCTCGCCGAATCCCCCATGAAGCTGATCAACAGTTCAGAAATGCGGATGTACACCTTTGTGCGCCCGACCGGATCCGTCGTTCGGCGTAGCTGTGCCTGTTCTCTGTCGAATCGGCGGAGTCGCTCGTCGCGCGGCTCGGAAAACACGTTCGGACGTCCCCCGCAGGAAACCAGACCGATTAACACGAGCCCGCCGGCCAGCACACGCGTCAGGTGCCGCTTAATTCTTGTTGAGGCGTTTCTTGAGGGCTTTGACCCGTTGTCGTACTTGAAATGATCGAACATCGTCGCTTCCATCATCTAATTCGGTAAATTTATTATAGTGCAGTAAAGCACGGTCCCAGTCTTCTAATTTGTCAAAACATGTCGCGAGCGCGAAGTGTGACGGTGCGTGGTCGGGCCTCAACTCCAGATATTTCAAGAACATTGTTCCGGCATTGACCCAATCCTCATATCGATAATGAATGGCTGCCAGAGTGCCCCACGCCGCTACCCGAGTCGGGTCCAGAGTCAGAGATTTCTGTAGCGGGCCGATGGCTTCGTCTCGCAACTCCATTCCGTAGTAGCTGCGGCCGAGTTGGAACCAGTGATCGGCGCTGTCGGGGTTTCCGACGATAAGGCTTTCATATATCGGTACCGCTTCCGCAAACCGATCACTGGCGTAATACGCCTCGGCAAGCTCTGCCTGATGGTCGGGTAATTGCCTGAAAAGATCTATAGCCGACCCGTAGTCCTCGAGATCCCTCAGGACCAGCGCCAGTCGGAGCTTGATGTCCGCGTCGTCGTTTGCCATTCCGGCTGCCAGCTCGAAGTGTGCCTTCGCGGAAGTCAGGTTCTCTGCCCCCACATCCATATCGCCCAGGGCGACCAGGACGGCCGGTGTCTGTCCACCCAGGGCCAGGGTCTTCATCAGCGCCTTATAGGCATCGTCGGGGCGATCCATACGCAGGTAAAGAAACCCCATGCCCCGATAAACGTCGGTCATGTTCGGAGCGATTTCGAGAACTTCCAGGTAAGCCCGCTCAGCCTCGGTGTCCTTTCCGAGTTCGTCGAGCGTGCGGGCCCGGTACAGAGTGGGCACGGGATCTTCCGGCCGTAGCATCGCCGCCCTGGCAAACTCCACGACAGCAAGGGGCTGATTTCCATCCTGGTGCAACAGGATGGCCAGGTTCATCCGCGCTTCGAAAAGTGTTTCGTCCCGTTCGAGCGTCTGACGATAGACCTTGATCGCCCGCCCGGTTTCCCCGCTCCGAGAAAGCGAAATCGCAAGGTTGAACCGTGTAGGGATGTGAGATGGCTCTTCGACGAGGATGGCCTCCAACTTCTCTATCGCCTCACCCCACCGGGCCGACTCCATCGAGGCCATCGCCTCCTCATACATCAGCTCCAGCGGAGGCAACTGCGTCGGCGCTTGTGACAAAAACACCAAGAGTAAAAGCTCGGCCATCGTATTAGTTCCCTTGTGAAGCCGGGATCTCTCGACGCAAAGACGCAAAGTTTTTTTTCGAGAGGGCCGTGATTCGTTACTTTAGTCCTCGCGACCAAGTTCTCACCAGCGAAATGCATATTCAAACAACTCTGCGTCTCTGCGCCTTTGCGTCAAATTCCCTCCCCGTCCCCTTATCCCTTCAACACCGGTTTCAAAAACTTCCCGGTTATCGACTTCCGGCTTCGTGCAACACGTTCCGGTGTCCCGACCGCGACTACCCGGCCGCCGGCGTCTCCACCTTCGGGTCCGAGATCAATCAGCCAGTCGGCGGACTTTACGACATCCAGATTGTGCTCGATGATCAGGACCGAACCCCCGGCCCGGATCAGTCGCCGGAAAGCCACCAGCAGTTTGTTGATGTCGTCGAAGTGCAGGCCGGTCGTCGGCTCGTCGAAAATGAACAGCGTCTTGTTGCTCGTATCTCGTGCCAGGTACGATGCTAACTTGATCCTCTGTGCTTCACCACCGGAAAGAGTCGTGGCCGATTGCCCCAGGCGGAGGTAACCGAGGCCGACTTCATCGAGCATCGCCAGCTTTTTCGTGATCCTGCCGACACTGGAAAAGAACCGGAGGGCCTCCCGGACCGTCATCTGGAGAACCTGGTATATGTTCCGACCTTTGTAAAGGACATTGAGGACTCCGCTCTTGTAGCGCATGCCCTTGCAATCCTCGCAAACCAATTCGACGTCGGCGAGAAACTGCATTTCTACCGTGACCGTGCCGTCTCCCTGGCAGGTCTCGCACCGACCTCCGGGAATGTTGAACGAAAACGCTCCTGCTGCGTACCCTTGCGACTGGGCTTCGCGCGTTCCCGAGAAAAGATCCCGAACCTGATCGAATGCCTTGATATAGGTCACCGGGTTCGACCGGGGTGTTCGACCGATCGGACTCTGATCGACGAGCACGACGTCCGCGATCCATTTGGGATTTAATTCCAGGCGCCCGCAGGATGGAGTTGATTCGGTCCCGTTGAGGTGCGCCTTGAGCGCCTCGTACAGACAATTGTGGACCAGTGTCGATTTGCCGGAGCCGGACACCCCTGTGACACAGGTCATCAGCCCGAGCGGAATCTCGACGTCGATTTCCTTCAGGTTATGCTTGGCCGCACCCCTGAGAACCAGTTTCTGTTTGTGAGGGGCACGTCGGTCCTTTGGAAGCGGGACCTTCAACTCCCGGTTGAGGTACTTGCCGGTGAGGGACGCGCTGGTTGCGGTCAGTTCCTCCAGGGTGCCCTGGAACACAAGTTGCCCGCCGCTTTCTCCTGCTCCGGGACCAAGATCGATGACCCAGTCGGCCGCCCGGATCATTTCCGCATCATGCTCTACGACCAATACGGTGTTGCCCAACCCCCGAAGCCGTTTCAGGATATCGATGAGGCGCCGTCCGTCCCGCGGATGGAGCCCGATAGACGGTTCATCGAGCACGTACAGCGCGCCGACAAGGGTGGATCCCAACGAGGTGGCCAACTGGATCCGCTGGGCCTCCCCACCGGACAGCGTCGAAGCCAGCCGATCCAGTGTCAGGTACTGCAACCCGACATCGTTCAGGAAGCGAAGCCGCGTGTGGATTTCAAAAAGAACCCGTTCCGCGATTTCCGCCTGCATTGGAGAGAGCTCGACAGCCTTGAAGAATTCGAAGGCTTCTGCCGTGGACATCCGGACGACATCCGCGATGTTTTTTCCGTCGACATAAATGTCACGGGCTTCGGCCCGGAGGCGTGCGCCGCCACAATCACGACACTGGGTATAGCCTCGGAAGCGGCTTAGAAAGACGCGAACATGGAGCTTGTATTTCTTTGTTTCCAGGTAGTCGAAGAACTTCCTTACCCGTTCGGTGACGGCCGTTCGTTGTTCGGGAGCCAGGTCTCGGAATGGAACGTCGAAGGGGATCGAGGACGTCGCAGTCCGCTTCTTGAAGTCAGCCAGGTACTTTCGATATCGAGGCTTCGTCCAGGGATCCACCGCACCCTCCCCCAGGCTCTTCCCCTTGTCCGGGATCACCAGATCCATATCGAGATCGATCGTGTTGCCGAACCCCTGGCACCGTGAGCAGGCACCGAACGGGTTATTGAATGAGAAAAGCCTGGGATCGGGATCCTCGTACCGGATGTTGCACTTCTTGCATTCGAAGCGCTCGCTGAATCGATGAACCTCCTCGGTGTCGTTCGATCCAGCCAACAGGAGGACGACTTCTCCCTGGTTTTCGTGGAAACAGATCTCGACGGAATCGATCAGTCGCTGGCGCACCCCGGTGTCGACCTTCAACCGGTCCACCAGAACGTAAGCCTTCTTGCTGAAGTCCACATCGAGCAGTGATTCGGGTCTGGAGTATTCGAAGGTCCGGCCGTCCTGAAAAACCTTGCCGAAACCGCGACGTTTGAGATCTCCCAGGCACCCGGCAATCTGATCTTCACCGTCGAGTCGGGGGAGAGGAAACAGCACATAGAAACGGGTGCCCTTTTGCCATGAGATCACCGTGTCGGCGATCTGATCCACCGTGTCCTTCCCGACAGGCGTATCGCACTTCCGGCAGCGCGTTATTCCAACCCTCGCGAACAGCAACCGGATGTAATCGTAGATCTCCGTCGATGTCCCCACGGTCGAACGCGGAGTCCGGGCCGTATTCCTCTGCCGGATCGAAATCGCCGGCGCGATACCGGTAGCTTCATCGATGTCCGGTTTCTCGATACGCTCGAGGAATTGGCGAGCGTAGGCTGACAGCGATTCGATATACCGCCGCTGCCCCTCAGCATAAATCGTGTCAAATGCCAGCGACGATTTTCCGGACCCACTGACCCCGGTCACCACGGTCAGTGAATTGTGCGGTATCTCAAAGTCGATGTTCTTGAGGTTGTGAACCCGCGCCCCGGTCACAACAATCCTCTCACTCTCCGCAGGGGTCTTTACAGCTGTGGGCATAACCCCCAATTATATCCCACCGTCAACTACCCGCATTCGAAACATCCAGCTCGCCGAAACGGTTGTTGACGCAGAGACGCAAAGACGCAGAGGAGGAAGTCTATTTCTCCGAAGCGTTACGCTATCACCCTGATTCAAGCGTTTCGCTTGCCAAAAACAAACGACGGATTTGTGAAATGCTCGTGTCAGGCCAGACTGTTGTCCCTAAGAAATTGATCTCTCTGCGTCTTTGCGCCTCTGCGTCGGTTCCTGAGGTGTCAGGGGCTGGGTGGGTTAGCTGCCGGTGAAGCGGTCGATGTTGTCCGGAGTGATGGTGAGTACACGGACCTGGCCGGTGACGCCCAGGCGGGGGACTTCCCTGTTGTTGATGAGGAGGGTCAGACCGGCCGCGTTTCCGACGGTCAGTTCGATCACTTCGTCGGCGGTGTACCGACGACTGGCACCGGGGAGAAGTATCTCGCCGTCCGTGATCTGGAACCCGTCAACCTCGACGGAAACCCAGGTGGCGTCGTGAACCCGAATCTGCACGCTGAGGCTGGCGTTGACGCGGGCTTCCTGAGTCCGGGACCGAGCGGGTTCGACGGCTTCGGGCCGAATCGGGGTTGGCCGAGTCGTAGGCACCGGTCGCGCCAGAGTCTGCGGAGGCGTCGACGGTTCCGCTGTTTCAATGGGCGTTCCTGCGCCCCTGGCGAACACGTAGAAAAGTACGATGAGGACCACCAGGCTTCCAACAGCTATGGGGATGATGTGGCGTTCAGGGGAGTCGGGTTCCAATGTCTGTGGGGATTCATCGTTGTCGAATTCAGTCGTGTATTTCGTCAGAACTTCGTATTCAGAAATCACTTCGTCGGGATCGAGTCCCAACTGTTTTGCATAGGTTCGGATGAACCCCCGATTGAACACACCGCCGGGCAGGACGTCAAAGGCTTCCTGTTCGATAGCCCGCAAAAATCGCGCGCTGATCCGTGTTTCGCCCGCGACATGTTCAATCGAAACGTTCTTCGTTTCGCGAGCGGACTTAAACTTCTTCCCAAAATCCGACATATACTTATTCAGATGCTCCTGATCCGAAAAATTAGTAAGATCTTATAAATTAGACACTTAGGAGTCAATTGCTTTTATGCACAGTTTTTGGTACCGTCAGCACCGCCGGCGGACTCCCGACACACGAAAGCGGCGGTGGCCACGTCTGGTCCCGGGCCGAATACCCGCCGGCGAAGGCTCCAATGGACGAAGCGCTGGGTATGGTTGAAACCATGGGGTTTGTAGGTGCCGTCGAGGCTTCAGACGCCATGCTGAAAGCGGCCAACGTGTCCCTTTGTGGCAAGGAATACACCCTGAACGGTTACGTCGCAGTGATGGTTCGTGGGGATGTCGGTGCCGTCAAGGCCGCTACCGAAGCGGGTTCGGCCGCCGCACGTCGTGTGGGGGAACTGGTGAGTGTCCATGTCATCCCGTTCCCGTACGACGACATCGATCGGTTCGTCCCACGCTGACCTCCTCCGTTCCGAAGTGCGCATGTTTTGCGTTTCCGGCCTCGATCGTCAGCGAAGATTAACTGGCTATGGACAAAGACCTCGAATCCATTCAAGAAGCCCGGCGTCTGCTCGGAGCGGCCCATGACGCCTGGAAAGCTTTCGAAAATTTTTCCGAGGATCAGATTGATCGGATCCTCGCGGAAATGTCAACAGCCGGCATCCGTCACGCTTCGAGCCTGGCGCGAACGGCCGTCGACGAGACTGGATTTGGCACGATTGAACACAAGACGGCGAAGAACCTTTTTTGTGCCGACGACGTGTACCAGGCGATCCGTCCCCTGAAGACTGTCGGGATCGTAAGCGAAGATTCCCAGACGAAAGTGATGGAGGTTGCCTGCCCGGTCGGGGTCATTGCCGGAATCATTCCCTCGACCAACCCCACTTCCACGACTATCTACAAAGCGCTCATCGCGCTCAAAGGCCGGAACACGATCGTTTTCAGCCCGCATCCATCGGCAGTCAAATGCATCGGGGAAACCGCGCGGGTCCTCTCCGAAGCAGCCGAGGCCGCCGGTGCGCCAGCTGGTGTGATCGCCTGCATGAAGACTCCTACAATGGAAGGAACCCAGGAGTTGATGAAGAACAAGTTGACGGCTGTGATCCTGGCGACCGGTGGTCCGGGATTGGTCCGCGCGGCCTACAGTGCGGGCAAGCCCGCTTTCGGCGTCGGGCCCGGAAATGTTCCGGCGTACGTGGAGGCTTCCGCGGACGTCGCCCGGGCCGTCGGCCACATTCTGACCGGAAAGTGTTTCGACAACGGGACGCTGTGCTCATCGGAGCAGTCGATCATCTGTGACGAAGCAATCCGGGACACGGTTCTTGAAGAGTTGGAAAATCAGGGAGCCTACATCTGCGACCCGGAGGAAAGATCGAGTCTTGAGCGCACGATTCAAACCCCACGTCGAACGCTCAACACTAAGATCGTCGGTCAGTCTGCCGTCCGAATTGCCGAGATGGCCGGCATCGAGGTGCCCGCGGGCACCCGGGCCCTGGTCGGAATGGCCGATGGCGTGGGCCCCGAACACCCCCTGTCGATGGAAAAGCTTTCTCCGATCCTGGGGTTCTACACGGTCCGGGACTGGAAGGAAGGTTGTCAGAAATGCATCGACATCCTGAACTTCGGAGGCCTCGGGCACACGCTGGGGCTGCACTCCAACGACGACGACGTGATTCGACAGTTCGCGCTCCACAAGCCCGCATCCCGAATCTGCGTCAACACACCCGCGGCACTCGGAGCTGTCGGCTATACGACGAACCTCTTTCCCGCTATGACACTGGGCTGCGGTTCTTTTGGCGGCAACATCACTTCCGACAACATCTCCCCCCTGCACCTGATCAACCTGAAGCGCGTGGCGTTCGGTGTTCGAGAAGTGAAGCCCGTCAACAGAGAAGTGTCTCCTGTTCGAACCCCACGCGAAGCGTCACCTGCAACGGGCGGCAGGAACCGAGGAGCGATCGCCGACATCGTGGACCAATGGCTTGAGAAGAAAACTCTTCCGGTTCAGGCCACGGTTCGTGAAACACCTTCGGCACCCGAACCCACCGCTGTTCGGCATGCTCCCCCCGTCCCCGGTCCCCAATTACAAAGCTTCGATCAACTCGAAGCCCCGGCCAAATCCGAGAAGCCTGTCGAGCCCACCCTGCCCGTCCCCTTCGTCTGCGAAGATGACGTTCGGAATGCCGCGGCATCCAACAACAGGATCCCCGTCGGAAGCAAAACGATCATCACACCCTCGGCCCGAGACCTGGGAAACCAACTCGACATCTTCATCACCATCGACTGAGAGGCCCAAACGGGTTCTCGACGCAGAGGCGCAGAGACGCAGAGAGAGAATATATTCCATCAAGGCTTCGTTCTTTCGTAGTTCGTTTCGAGTATCGCGAAGGTTTAATCAGGCGTGACCGGATGAGGAGCGGGAAATAAATCTCCGCGTCTTTGCGCCTCTGCGTCGAAGGGCCCCTGCTTGGGCGAATTCGTACGGTTCAAGAGTGTTCAACCTGTGAAAGTTTCGAGGCGACGCATTTGAAGAATTGTTCGATGACCATCCGCGTGGCTCCGCTGACCATTCGCTGGCCGATGGCGGCGATGCGGCCGCCGATGGCGATGTTTCCGGTGTAGGTTACACGGGTGGCGGTAGCCTGGGCTTCGAGGCGAATTTTTCCTGTTCCTTTGACGAAACCACCTCCTCCCGTGCCGGTTACACTGAGCGAGTACTCCGAGTGAGGGGTGAGATCGTGGATGTGTATGGTGCCCGTGTAGGAATTCCGGATCGAGCCGATTCCCACGCGCAGGTTCATGCGGTAGCGGTTTTCCTCGATCTCTTCGAGTTCCTCGCAACCCGGCAGGCAAGTGGAAATTTGACGTGAATCCGTCAACCAGATCCAAACTGTTTCGGGTGTGGCGTCCGGAAATGTGAATTCGCCGTCGACTTTCATCCCGCCCGTTCGATCGCCTTTCCGATCGCACGCGCCGCGAAGATCCGAGCCAGATCCATCCGATAGTCCGCCGAAGCGTGGATGTCGTCCATTGCGGTGACGCCCTCGGCGGCCTTACCCGCCGCCAGGGCAATGGCCTCGGGCGTGGCTTCTTGATTTTCGAGCGCGCCTTCAGTAGCCGAAGCTCTGAAGGCGTGGCCCGATATCCCGGTCACACCGACCCGGACTCTGGACGCGATGCCGTTATCATCCTGGTGTACGACGGCTGCCGCGCCGCAGATGGCAAATCCGGACGCCATCTGTCGTAGCTTCACGTAGGCGCTCCCGCTATTTCCCGAGTGGATCGGTATCCGAATTTCACGGAGGATTTCACCCGGATCGAGAGCGCTTGTCAGCATTTCGACGAAGAAATCCACTGCGGCGATTTCCCGGTCTCCTTTCGATCCGGCAGCGACGATCGTCGCTTCGGTGGCAAGGATGGCTGCGGGGTAATCGGCGGCCGGGTCTGCGTGGGCCAGGCTCCCTCCGATCGTGCCCTTGTTGCGAATCTGGAGGTCTCCAATCAGTTTGGCCGCGTCCACCAGCGCTGCCGAGTGACTCCGCACCGTTCCCGAAGAGGCGATCGTGCTGTGGGTGGTCATTGATCCTATCCGAAGGGTCCCACTGTCTTCCGTGATGTAATCCAGTTCGGAGATCTTTCCGAGGTCGATCAGCCAGGCCGGGGCAGCCAGGCGCAGTTTCATCATCGGAACCAGGCTGTGTCCTCCAGCCAGAATTTTCGCGTCCTCGCCATGTTTTTCCAGCAAGCCGATCGCTTCAGACAGTGATGACGGCGCTACGTAATCGAAGTTCCGTGGGATCATGACGGGCTACCTCCTTTGAGGATTCTCCATATTTTTTCCGAACGCAGCGGCATTTTGATGTCCTTGACTCCGAACGGAGCCAGCGCGTCGACGACCGCGTTGACAACACAAGGGGTCGAACCGATCGTTCCGGCTTCGCCTACCCCTTTGACGCCCAGGGGGTTCACCGGAGATGGCGTGACGGTGCGATCCATCTCGATCATCGGGAAGTCCTGCGCCCGCGGTATCGCGTAGTCCATCAGGCTTCCGGTGACCAGTTGACCGTTTTCGTCGTACACGACTTCCTCATGGAGCGCCTGCGCCACACCCTGGACGATGCCTCCGTGAAGCTGTCCCTCGACCAGAAGCGGATTGATGACGTTGCCGCAGTCATCCACTGCGATATATCGCGTGAGACGAATTTCCCCCGTCTCTCCATCGATGTCGACCGTACAGATATGGGTTCCGAAGGGGAACGTGAAGTTGGACGGTTCGAAGAAACGTGTGGCCTCCAGACCCGGCTCCACGCCCTGTGGAATGTTCCGGGCCACGTAGGCTTCGGTGACAACATCGTTGAAGCTGATCGACTTGTCTTCATCGCCGGCGACACTGAGTGTGCCCACACCGAACTCGATCTTCCCGGGCTCGGATTCGAGAACATGGGCCGCGATCTTTTTCATCTTTTCTTTGAGGTCCTGGATCGCCAGATACATGGCCGTTCCACCCACAGCGGTTCCGCGGCTACCGAAGGTGCCGATGCCGTACGGGATTCGGGCGGTATCGCCGTGCAGCACGACGATGTCGGACATTTCGAGGCCCAACTCGTCTGCCGCGATCTGGGCGAACGATGTTTCCTGCCCCTGGCCGTGAGGTGACGCACCGGTCAAGACGGTCACTTTCCCTGTGGGTTCGATACGTACGGTCCCGCTTTCCCATCCACCGGACGGCATGGCGGTGGATGGCCCCATCGCGCATATCTCGACATAGGACGAAATGCCGATGCCCATGTACTGACCCTGCTTGCGCAGTTCGGCCTGTTTCTTGCGGAGTCCCTCGTAGTCGGCCATTTCCAGCGCACGTTCCATCGCTTTCTGATAGTTCGCGCTGTCATAGACCACGCCTCCGGAGGTCTGGAAGGGGAACTGGTCGGGGTCGGGAAAGTTCCGCCTGCGGATTTCCACAGGGTCCAGGCTTAGCTCCCCGGCCGCGATGTCCATGATGCGTTCGATCAGGTAGGTCGATTCCGGACGCCCGGCGCCACGATATGCGTCGGTGGACATCTTGTTGGTGAAGACACCGACCATGTCGACCTTAAATGCCGGTGTGCCGTAGGCGCCGGGAGCGAGCAATGCCGTGAGCGTCGGTATGATCGGTGTCAGCAGTTGGTGGTACGCTCCCAAATCGGCAACCACGTGAAGGCGCATTCCAAGAATCGTCCCGTCTTTCTTGAGAGCCAGTTCGACGTCCTGAATCTGGTCTCTCCCATGGATCGTTGCGGCAAGATTCTCTCGTCGGGATTCGATCCACTTCACCGGTTTCCCAAGCAGCCGGGCGGCGTAGGCTACGAGCCCCTCTTCGGCGTAAACGTTCAGCTTGCTGCCGAATCCCCCACCCACTTCAGGAGTAATGACGCGTGTTTTGTTTTCCGGGATTCCCAGCATCACGGCAACCTGGGTCTTCAGCAGGTGTGGAATCTGAGTGGAGGACCAGACAACGAGTTCCTCGTCGGGCATCTGAACGTTGGCAACGACTCCTCGTGTCTCCATTGATATCGGGGCCAGTCGCTGATTGATGAGCCGATGTTTTGTGACATGTTCGGCCTTCTCGAACGCTCCTTCCGTATTCCCATTTTCAAAACCCCAACGGAAGGCGACGTTGTCGTCCCACTCTTCATGCAGGACGGTTGCCCCGGGCTCGATCGCCTTCTCAGGGTCGACGACCGCTTCCAGCGGTTCGTATTCCACATCGACTTCTTCCGCCGCGTCGGCTCCAACGTACCGGTCGGCCGCGACGACGATCGCGACAGGCTCTCCAACGAACCGTACCTTGCCGCGGGCCAGAGGGGGGTGGGCGGGAATCTTGAGATCCGGCAATTGGCCGGCACAGGGAACCGAACCCAAAGTTTTAGTGTCCTCACCCGTGAGGACAGCATGGACGCCGGCCATCCCTTTGGCGCGTGTAACGTCGATGTTCTTGATCCGGGCGTGCGCGTGAATGCTTCGGACTACGGTCATGTAAAGCATCCCCGGCAGAGCGATGTCATCGACGTATGTGGAAGTACCCGAAACCAGTCTCGGATCTTCCTTTCTCTTGACTCCTTGACCGATGAAGCGATTCGTCATGTGATCCTTCCCCTCTGAAGGTTGCGTGTCTCTTCCGAGCGAGTGCGCATTACGACCCGATGGCTGCCGGAGATCTGTCGCGCATCTTTTCAGCAGCGTCTGCCACAGCCCGGACGATGTTCTGGTACCCGGTACAGCGGCAGAGGTTCCCATCGAGCCCGGCCCGAATCTCTTGCTCACTGGGTGTGGAGTTGGTTTCCAGCAGCTGGTGACTGCACATGATCATGCCCGGGGTGCAGTAACCGCACTGCAAGCCGTGCTTTTCCCAGAAACTCTCCTGCAGAGGATGCAGTTGCCCGTCTCTTGCCATGCCCTCGATCGTGACAACTTCGGCGCCATCGGCTTGAGCCGCGAACATCGTGCAAGACTTCACGGCGACTCCATCTACCAGCACGGTGCAGGCGCCACAGATGCTGGTTTCGCAACCCACATGCGTGCCGGTCAGACCTGCGAGGTCGCGGATGAAGTGCGTTAGAAGCAGTCTCGGTTCGACTTCCTCATGATGGCTTGTCCCGTTGATCGTAATGCTTATACGATGCTTCATAAGCGCAACTCCTTGTGCTTGTTCGTAGAGGGCCGAGATTATCCTCCAAAAAAAGAACAGAATACAACCCACTTCTCCACGCGCCACTCCTCGCCACAAGTTTTTTCGACGCAGAGACGCAGAGGCGCAGAGAAAAAAGCGTGATTTTGTTCTCGGAACTCCGAACCGCTTGCGCCGACGCCCATCGGGCCCGGGAGATTTGGGAGCCCTTGGAGACCCACGTGAACACGCAGAAAGGATTTCTCTGCGTCTCTGCGTTTCTGCGTCTTTCGGTCGCGGATGTCCCCACGGCTAATCTCCGTTAACCATGCTAAAATCAAAAAGATGCGCCTTGAAAAGATGTACATGTACCACCTTATTCGCGCCCTCCGCGTGGTCGTTCCTCTCGTCGTGCTGGTGTTGGTTGCCATACCGGCCTGGAACTACTGGAGCCGACCGCCGAATGAAGTGATCTTCGAGGAACCGTTGCCGGAACTGGTCGAGAACATCGCGGCTCTTACCGAAGGGTTCAAGTTGTCGCGTGTTGAAGGGGAGCGGACGGTCTTTACCATCGAAGCGCGGACGAACCTGGGATTCACGGACGGCAAGAACCTGCTCGAGGATGTGACCGTTATTTTTTTTGGGGAGGCGGGTGATCAACCCGAGCGCCGGATCAGCAGCGATCGATGCGGCTACGATCGAGAAACGGGCGACATTCGTTTTGACGGCAACGTCGAAGTCCA
Organism: Terriglobia bacterium; assembly: GCA_965247425.1. Lineage (GTDB taxonomy): Bacteria > Acidobacteriota > Terriglobia > 20CM-2-55-15 > 20CM-2-55-15 > CAZOZZ01. Next base: position 3,553,149 of record OZ252023.1, on the reverse strand, counting down.
ACTCGACCGGAGCACCCTCGGAAGGACCTCGGCGCTTACCTATAACGATCGTGGACGCACCATCGAGTCTATCGACACGGTGACCCTGAGCCGTCCCGGCGAGTTCGAGGGGCGAGCCGACAGGTTGAGCTTCGAAATGCGCGAGGGCATCGTCACCCTGGACGGTGGCGTGAACATCAGGCTCGATGGCGGCATGGTACTTCGAACGTCGATAGCCAGATTTCACCAGCAAGAGAACTGGGTTGAGGTGGCTGGTGGGGTTGACGTTTCGGCCGCCGTCGGTTCGGTGCACGGTGAGGACGGTCGATTCCAGATGGAGCCGCAATCGTTGCGTCCAACTTCAATCGCAATCCGTGGAGACGTCCAGGCTCAATCGGTCGATCCGGAGAATCCATGGACCCTCCGAACGCAATGGTTGCAGGTAAAATTGAGGGCTTCCGGCCTTGTTCGGGAGGTTGTCGCTCGCCAGGCCGTGGTTCTGGAATCCGGTGACACTGGGGAATCGCTTTATGGAGACGAGGTCGATGCCATTTTCGATGATCTGGGCCAGGTCCGCATCATCGACACCCGTGGTCATGGGCGAATGGTTTTTGGTCCCGATCAGGAACTCCGGTCCGGAAGGATCCGGCATGAGCTGTCCGGCTCCAGGACCACCACGGGCGAGGAATCCTTCCTTCAGATTGGGGACGCCCGCGCCGAAGGCAGCAACTTCGTAATTGAACGCGATGCTCTCGTTCGGTTCCACACCGACGATCCCGCCTTCCTCCAGACTGAATCGGGTTCTTCGACGGGAGACAGGACCCAGGCTACTTTTGATCCCGGGACCAAACAACTTCTGGGGTTGGTTCAGACTGGGAATGTCCGGTTCACACGGGGCGATCAGAGCGGGACTACAGACCGCGCCGAGCTTCAGGATTCCGGAACGCGGATCCTGCTGGTAGGACACCCTGTTGTTTCGGATCGGCGCCTGCGAATCGAGGCGTCACGGATCGTCCTGGATCAGAAAACCGGCTCGTTCAGCGCCATCGGCGATGTTAAGACCGTGTCGCTCGACCAGGCGAACCCGATTCTGATCGTCGGCGGTCGCGCCGATGGAAGCGAGGACAAGGTTGTCTATTCCGATGGCGCGGAGTTGTGGCGGGATCGGATCCACGTCAAGGCACAAACAATTGAGATTTTTCCGGATCAACAGCGTTTCGTTGCCGTTGGCGGACTCGATTCGACGATGGATGACGTCCGGGTGTCTTCGGACCGCCTCGAGTTTGAGGATGCGACCGGCGCCGCCCACTATGTGGGCCATGTACGGGTCCGGTCCGACGATGCCGAATTGGATGCCGGTGATCTGACCTTGACTCTCGATGAGGGTTCTCCCAGCCGGGTCGTCGCCAGGAATGAGGTGATCGTCCGAGGAACAGGCTTTTCCGGGATCGCCGATGAAGCGGTCTACAGCCGGAGCGAAGGAACCATCACCCTACACGGTCGAGACGCCGAAGTTACTGATGTGGATGCCGGATCCGTCTCCGGCCGCAAACTGGTATTAAACATAGAAGACAACGGCGTTGTCGTTGTTGGTGAAGATGGAAGCCGTGTCGTGTCGAGGCGTTTTGTGCGCCAAGAGCGTCAATGAACAGGATCCGTCTGCCGCCTTCGGATTTGCATGGCTGTCTTGGAAACCGTTGGGGTCCGTAAGACCTACAAGAGTCGAACTGTCGTTTCCGATGTCGATCTGAGCGTCGCACAGGGTGAAGTCGTGGGTTTGCTCGGTCCGAACGGAGCCGGCAAGACGACCACCTTCTACATCATCGTGGGGTTGACGCAGCCTGACTCCGGGTCGGTTCGGCTGGCTGACAACGACATTACTGATCTCCCGATGTACCTGCGGGCGCGAAATGGCATCAGCTATTTGCCCCAGGAACCTTCAGTCTTTCGCAAATTGACCGTCGAGGCCAACATCATGGCGATCCTCGAAACCCTGCCCTTGTCCCGGAAGGAGCGTCGTGACCGACTCGAGAGCCTGATCGACGAGTTCGGTATCGGCCACGTTCGAAAGAGTCTGGCCGACACGTTGTCGGGCGGGGAGCGTCGCCGGGTCGAGATTGCACGCTCGCTGGTAATCTCACCCAAATTCATCCTTCTCGACGAGCCGTTTTCCGGAATTGATCCGATTACCGTCCTGGAAATTCAGAAGATAATCCAGCATTTGAAGTCCAAGCGAATCGGTGTCCTGATAACCGACCACAACGTCCGGGAGACTCTACAGGTTACGGACCGCGCGTACATAATCAATCAGGGAGTGATCTTCAGGTCCGGCACACCTCACGAACTCGGCAACGACGCGGAAGTCAAAAGGGTTTATCTTGGCGAGCATTTTAGTCTAAATTAAGTCTAGCAGCCTGTGGTGGAACTCTGTAGGGTCGCGCGCAGGGGTATTCGGGTCTCAGGCGCAGACGTAAGGAACGATGCTTTGTCATCATGACCGACGAACGACAAAGCCTGAGGCCCGAAGACCCCTGCGCCCTACGGGTTACGACGGCATGGGGTCATCTGCGGAGAGATGCACGATGAGGAGCATCAACGTCGTCGTGACGCCTTGCAGCTAGCCCCATGGCGCTCGTAACGCGACCCTACAGAGTTCCACCACAGGCTGCTTAGTAGACAGATTATGGCGTATCTTGAGCATCGACTTGTCCTGAAGCCCACTCAGACCTTGAAACTGACGCCCGGGCTTGTCCAGATGGTGAGCTTGCTGGCGCTGAACAAGCTCGAGCTTGTGGACATGATTTCTGAAGAGCTTGTCCAGAATCCCGTTCTCGAAGAAGCCACCGAGATACTTGAAGTCACCGATGAGGGCGCCGCGGCAAAGCAGGACCAGGAAGGAGCTCCGGAAACAGCGGCACTGGATTCGATCGACGAGAAGTACGAGTCCTTGAATCAGAAGGAGCAGAACGCGGAACCGACCGCGGAGAAACCAGAACCCGAGTCTCCTGCTGAAGATGACCGAGATTTCGACCTCCAGGAGTTCGAGAATTACCTGCAGGACGGCGCCTCGCGTCCGCGTGAGACAGAGGTGTTCGAGAGGCCTTCCTTCGAGAACTTTCTGTCGAGGCCGTCTACTTTGACGGACCACCTCGAATGGCAGCTGGGACTGGTAAACCTGGAACCCGCCGTACGGTTGGCGTGTGAGTCGATCATCGGAAACCTCAATGAGGACGGCTTCCTGGCTGCCGTCGACGAGAAGGATCGTGAGGTTCCCGTGACCCTGGAGGAAATCGCAGCTTCGGGCGGGCACGCCATCGGGGACGTTGAAAAGGCGCTTCTGGCAGCTCAGAGCTTCGATCCGCCGGGTGTTGCGGCCCGCGATCTGCGCGAATGTCTTCTGATCCAGCTCGCACTTTTCGAAGATGACATTCCGGTCGCGATGGAAATCGTGATGGACCATCTGCGAAAGCTCCAGAACAGGCAGTACAAAGAAATCGCCAAGGCCCTCAAGCGAACGCTTCCGGACGTTCTTGCGGCAATCGAGATCATCAAGAGCCTGGATCCCAGGCCGGGTCAGAAGTACAACAAGCTCGAAGCTCGAACAATAGAGCCCGACGTGTTCTTCGTAAAGGTTGGCGACATTCACACGGTGGTTTCGAACGAAGACGAAGTTCCGCAGCTCCGGCTGAGTCAGACATACAGAAAAATGGTCGAGAAGGGCGCCGCCACCAAAGAGGTTCGCAATTACGTCAAGGATTGTTTCAAGTCCGCGGTCCAGCTCCTGAAGAACATTGAGCAGCGTAAGAACATCATCGTCAAGGTGTGCGAGGTGATTGTCCGCAGACAGGCAGGGTTCCTCGACATCGGGATGGATGAGCTGAAACCCATGATGATCAAGGACGTCGCCGAAGAGGTTGGAGTCCATCCCTCAACCGTGAGTCGGGCGGTTGCGAACAAGTTTGCTCACACCCCTCAAGGAGTCCATGAACTGCGGTTCTTCTTCTCGGAAGCAGTTAACGGTCCGAATGGCAACAAGACGTCTCTCACGCTCGTCAAGCTGAAGGTCAAACGACTGATTCAGAACGAAGACCCGCGCAAGCCCTTGACCGACGACAAAGTCGCAGCGCTGCTGAAAGATGACGGCATTTCGGTCACTCGCCGCAGCGTCACCAAGTATCGGGAAGACTTGAAAATTCCCAGCACTCACCAGCGCAGACTGAGAATTTAAATGGCTGTTAACTTAGCTATTAGCTGTTGGCTGTTAGCGATTAGCTTTACGCCGTTGCTCACTGGAAGGTCACAGCGAAGCCAACAATTCGGCCAAGAGCCAATAGCTAACAGCCAATAGCCATCAGCCAAACGCCAACCGGAGGTTTCCCATTGAGAGTGGAGTTTACAGGACGTCATATTGAAGTGACCGAGCCACTTCGCAAGTTCACGCTCGATCGTCTGGAGCGACTGCGCACGATACACGACATCATAGAAGTCCATTTTGTATTTACAGCCGAAAAACACCAGCGTCACATAGCCGAGGTGAACCTCAAGACTCGCAGTGGATTCCACAACTCCAAGGAAGTGAGTAACGATTTATATACATCGATCGCTTCTGTTCTGGATAAGCTCGAAAAACAGGTTCTCAAGACGAAAACCCGTCACATCAAACGCCGTCGGGAAGCTCAGAGCCCGAGGGTCGTCGAAGCCGATTCCGTGGCGAACGTCGAACCAGAGGTCGCCGAACGGATTCCCGAGATCATTCGAACCGACGGAAAGGGGGTCAAGCCGCTAAGTATCGATGACGCGGCCACACAGATCACTTCCTCGGATAACGATTTCCTCGTTTTCAGGAACGCCAAGACGGATCGCCTGAACGTGGTTTACAAGCGCAACGACGGCGACATCGGCTGGATCGATCCCGAACAATAGACTCCCAGTTCTGCCGCCGAGGCTCCTAGCGGGCGTTAGGGGTTGACCGCTATGAAACCCTCTCCCCTCATCATCATTACCGGATCGAGTGGTTCCGGTAAGGGGACCTTCCTCAGAGCACTGGAAGACCGGGGGTACTTTTGCGTCGACAATCTTCCTGTCGCACTACTCGGCAAATTTTCCGAACTTGTCCTGAAATCCGAAGGTGACGTCCACCGGGCCGCGTTGGTGGTCGACGTCCGGGAAGGCCAGAGGCTGCGCGAATTCCCCGGCCTTTTCGAGGAACTCAAGAGAACACAAGACCTGGACGCTGCCCTCTATTTTCTGGAAGCCTCCGACGAAGCACTGATTCGCCGGTTCAGCGAAACCCGCCGCCCCCATCCGCTCGATGCCGACCGGCCGGTTCGAGAGGCGATCCAGATGGAAAGAGAACGTCTCCTCCCGATTCGAGAGATGTCCGACCAGATCGTCGACACATCCAGTTTCTCGATTCACGAACTGCGGAATTACGTAGACCGACTGTTCGACCAGCAAGACGACCCGGGCCTCCTGTTGACACTGGTAAGCTTCGGGTTCAAGCGCGGGGTCCCCGTGGATTCCGACATGATCTTCGACGCCCGTTTCCTACCGAACCCGTATTTCGTGCCCGAATTGAAAGACCTTACAGGGTCGGACAAACCTGTCGTGGATTTCATGCGATCGCACGATGTGACCCGAACCTTTCTCGATCACCTCGGCTCCATGATCGAGTTCCTCCTGCCGCAGTTCAAGAGAGAAGGGAAATCCTACCTCACGGTCGCCATCGGCTGCACCGGCGGCCGCCACCGCTCAGTCATGCTCATCAATGCCCTCGCCGCTTCCCTGGCCGACACCGGGCTCAAGACGAAAGTCATCCACCGCGACGCCGATAAGCGGTAGTTCGACTCCTACCTACCGTTTTTTTGGACGCAGAGACGCAGAGACGCAAACGCAGAGAAGAAATTTTGTGTCTTATGTGCCTGCCATTCGCAGATCGAGTCGAAACGGTCGCCCGAGCCCCAACGAAAACAATCTTGACTTTGCGTCTCTGCGCCTCTCGGTCGAACAACTCTTCGAGTCTGCCGCTGCTTCGTATCTGGGTGAGGCGTTTCTCCGCCTGTTCACATAACGGCCGATGGTCTGAGTGACATGGTAAAATCCGTGTCTCAAAGGAGAACCCATGATTGGCGGTCTGATAGTGACTCACGGGCGGTTGGCGATAGAGTTGTTGAATGCGGCCGAGACGATCGTTGGAGACATTCAGAACATTGTGGCCGTTTCGATCGGGTGGCACGACGACGTCGACATGGCCACCGGCATGATCGAGAAGGCTCTCAAGCGTGTCGAAACGGGAGCCGGTGTATTGATCCTGACCGACATGTTCGGCGGTACACCGACCAACATCGCCTCCACTTTCCTGGACGAAGGAACGATTGAGATCGTAACGGGCGTGAATCTACCGATGCTGATCAAACTGACCCAGCTTGAGCCAGATGTGCCACTGGCTTCGGCTGCGAAGTTGGTTCGGGAGAACGGGCAGAACACCATTCACATTGCCAGCGAACTACTCTCGCCGAAACCATGACCTCACGGGAAGTGGTCATCGGGCATCGTCTGGGCCTTCACGCCCGGGTCTCAGCCCGGTTGGTTCGGTTGTCTGGACGCTATCGATCCGAGATCAGCCTGTGTCGAGTAGACGATGACGGTAGCGAGTCAGCCGACGCGCGGAGCATCCTCGGGATCCTCCTGCTCGCCGCCGGACACGGGACGAGGGTTCGCGTACAAGCGGACGGAGACGACGAGCTGGAGGCGGTAGATGCGATCTGCGAATATCTTGCCGATTGACGCAATGGAAGTTTTGAGTTTATGACGTTCGTTGAACGCAAACTGAAGGGTGTTTCCGCTTCGCCTGGCGTGGCCTTTGGTCATGCCGTTACCGCATGGGATCCTCAGTTGGTCACGCTCAACTACTCCCTGAAACCGGAACAGGTCAATCGGCATGTTCGAAGTTTCCTCAGATCTGTCGTAAAGTCCCGCACCCAACTCGAGGCCATGCAGGAGAAGCTCGAGGGTTCACGCGGGGGAGGCGATTCCACGACTCTGATTGATGCCCACCTGTTGATCTTGAAGGATCGGATGTTTATCGACAGGGTCGTAGAAAAAATAAGGAACGACCAGATCAACGCGGAGTGGGCCATTCAATCCGTGAGCGGAACGATCCTTCAGGCTTACGACCGGGTTCACGATGACTACCTGCGTGAGCGCAGGGGTGACCTCGAGGACATTGTGCGGCGTTTGCTTGTCAACCTGCGGTCCTATCGCCCCCCGACTCTCAGGTCCCTGCGCTATAACACGATACTGGTAGGCAAGACCATCCCTCCCTCCATCCTGATAGAGCTGAAGTCCTCTCGATTGGCTGGGCTCGTGACCGAGTCCGGGAGCCCGCTCTCCCATACGGCCATCATCGCCCGGTCCATGTCGTTGCCTGCGGTAGTGGGTGTCGCCGATGTGTTGCCCGGCCTGATTTCAGGTGAACTCATCATTCTGGATGGAGATGAAGGTGTTGTGATCCGGGCTCCTTCCGAGGACACGATCGAGCTTTACAGGAAGAGAGTTGAGGAAGAAAAAAAGTCGAAGCGACGGTTGGCTCGCATCACCCACACACCCTGTGTCACCAAGGACAGGATCTCGGTGTTGCTTGGCGCCAATATCAATTTCCGAGGCGAAGTGAAAGCCGTTGTGTCGCATGAGTGCGAGGCAATCGGCCTCTACCGGACGGAGTTTGAATTTTTTCGGGACGGCCAGGATGTGGAAGAGGACAAGCTCGTGGAAGACTATTCCTATGTGCTGTCCCGGGCGAAGGCCGTTTCAGTCAACTTCAGGACCGTGGACGTTGGTTTGCGGAACGGTGGAGACGGCATGAGCCTCGAATCCGGAGCGCGTGGACTCCGCTTCTCGCTGGAACACAGAGGGCTGTTCAAAAAGCAGTTGCGTGCGATCTATCGTTCCTCCACGGTGGGCCATGCGCGCGTGGTGTTGCCATTCGTTTCAACCTTAGACGAACTCGATGCCGCCATGGAAATCATTGGTGATGTGAGGAAGCAACTGACACGCGACGGCGTCGACTATGATGACAGGGTTCCGGTTGGTGTGATGATTGAAACTCCCGCTGCCGCCCACACCTGCGACCTGATGGCCTCCAAGGTAGATTTTTTCTGTCTGGGAACGAACGATCTGATTCAATACTGCCTCGCGATCGATCGCACGGACAAGTCTGCTCTACATCTTTATAATCCCTTCCACCCTGCGGTTTTGAGACTGCTCCGCCTGGTGCATGATCTTGTGACGCCGACGGGGAAACCGATCGTGGTGTGCGGCGAACTAGCCGCCGATCCTCCGTCGGCGGCGATGTTGCTGGGGCTTGGGTTTACGGCGCTCTCGGTGAACCTGGGTGCCTACCCGAAGATCAAGCGGCTGATTCGGTCGGTTTCTATCGGAGAATTGCGGGAGCTGACCGCCGAATTGATGAAGTTGCGCAGCCATCAAAAGATTGAGGCAAGGATCCGTTCGATGCTCGCTGATCGGAACAAGACGTGACTGATACGCCGTCGCCTCAGCCTCAGTTTCGAAAGTACATCCGTCCCTATGCCTGGATATTGGCGCTCAGTCTGTTTCTCGCTGCCGTCGTCGGCGTACTGGAAGCTGTCTTCGCTTTCCTGATCGGGCTTGTCGTCGACATGTTGGGGCAGTCCGATGTTTCGACGGTGGCCATTCCCTTCTTTCGGAACCTGGACGTTTCGGCCGAATACGGAGTCTGGATTCTCGTCATACTGGTGATTTCGGCGATCTTAAAGGCTGGTGCGGGATATGGCTCGATTGCTTCCACAGCGTATTTCGGTCAATCGGTCGTTCGGGATCTGCGGACGGATTTGTATCATTCCATCGTATCCAAGCCGCTTGGCTTCTTCGAAGACCATCCGACCGGTGAGCTGATCTCGCGAGTGTCGTCGGACGTCGAGAAGGTTCAGATCGCAGCTTCCGAGACACTGGCGGATTTTCTCAAGCAGAGCGCGATCCTCGTTTTCCTTCTTATCGCAGTGTTCGTCATCGATTGGAAGCTGGCGGTCATGTCCCTCGTCCTGGTCCCTCTCGTGTTTTACCCAGCCGTATGGTTCGGTCGCCGTCTCCGCAGCCTCGGGCGGTCCAATCAGCAGGAGATGGCCGGCATGGCCAACATTCTGTTCGAAACGTTTTCCGGGAACAGGATCGTAAAGATCTTTACGATGGAGCGGGTCGAACTCGGGAAATTCAGAGAGGCGGCGGACAGGGTTTTCCTCCTGAGCCTGCGCCAGCGACTGACTCACGCTCTCTCTTCCCCGTTGATGGAGGTCCTGGGGATCTTCGTCGTTGCGGCCCTCCTCTTCTACGCTCGAAACGAAATCCAGGCCGAACGCATGTCGGTCGGAAACCTGGTGACCTTTATATGGGCGATGACCCGGCTGTACGATTCTATCCGGCGGATGAGCGGCATCAATAACTCTTTCCAGCAGGCGATCGGGTCTTCGACCAAGCTGTTCGAGATCATGGGTTCCGGGCGCGAACCGGACCTGGGCCGCCTGGAGTTTGAGGAATTCAGGCACTCCATCGATTTTCGCGATGTGGGGTTCTCCTATCGCGGGGATGGTGCCACTCTTGACGGCATCTCTTTTTCGCTGCGTCGCGGAGAGGTTCTGGCTCTGGTTGGTTCGAGTGGTGTCGGCAAGACGACCCTCGTCAACCTTCTGCCACGCTTCTACGACGTCTCGTCCGGTGTTGTCGAGATCGATGGCGTGGATGTTCGCCATCTCACGCTCCCTTCTTTACGCGGCAACATCGCGATGGTGACGCAGGATGTGATCCTGTTCAACGATACGATTCGAACGAACATCTCATACGGAAGCCCCGATGCAAGCGAAGCTGCAATTCTGGCGGCGTCGCGGGCAGCCCTGGCCGATGACTTTGTGTCAAGCTTACCCCGCGGCTACGACACGATCATCGGCGAACGGGGCCTCCGGTTGTCCGGAGGCGAACGCCAGCGAATCTCCATCGCCCGTGCCCTGCTGAAGGATGCGCCGATACTGATCCTGGACGAGGCGACCTCATCTCTGGACGCCGAGTCCGAATCACTGGTCCAACAGGCTCTGGGGAACCTGATGCAGGGACGTACGACTATCGTGATCGCACACCGGCTCTCTACCGTACGGCGGGCCGACCGAATCCTTGTGCTTTCCGACGGACGTATCCGGGAGGATGGGAGTCACGAAGAACTAGTCTTGCGTAAGGGCCTATATTGGAAGCTTCACAAGCTGCAATTCTATGATGCAGGGGAAGGAAAGAGTCCGAAGCCCGAGGTCCGAAGTCCGAGGTCCGGATAGCTCTTGACTTCCGACTTCGGACCCCGGACCCCGGACTAATAAGGATAAACATATGATTTACAGCATGACCGGATTCGGTTCCGGCAGGGTTGAAGTTTCGAACCTGACAGTGTCCGTGGAAGCCAAAACGGTGAACCATCGGTACATGGATCTACATGTGCGGATACCTTCAGAGTTTCAGAGTCTGGAGGGCGTGGTGAGGCGGGTCGTGACAGACAATTTGCGGCGGGGGCGCGTGGACCTGTTCATTAAGATCGACCTGACGCGGGAAGAGGTTCGAATGGAAGCCGACGAGGGGCTTATCACCTCTTACATCGATCTGACACGTCGGTTGCAATCCAAGTTTTCGCTTGGTGGAGAGTTGACGCTCGAAACCATATCGAAGTTTCCAGGCGCAATCAAGATGACCAATGACGGCCTGTCGGGGGAACTGCTCAAGTTCGTCTCACAACACGTGGAGGGGGCGACGCGGGAGGCTATCGGGCAAGTCCGGGACATGCGGCTGAAGGAAGGCGAGGCACTCGTCGCGGATCTGGACCGGCGAATCGGCAGGATAACCAAAAATCTTGGCACGATCGAGGGCGGAGCTACTCTGCTGACCCAGCACCATAGAGAATCCCTTGTCACTCGCGTCGCCGAACTGGCCCCGGATCTAAAGCTGGACAGTAACAGGCTGGAGATCGAGGCCTTGATGTATGCCGAAAAGAGCGACATCGCTGAGGAGATCACGCGCCTCCGAAGCCATCTGGATCAATTCAGTGGCCTGAAAACCCGCCAGGAAGAGGCCGGTAAGCGGATGGATTTTCTCTTGCAGGAGATGAACCGGGAAGTAACGACAATCCTGTCGAAGACCTCGGGCATCAACCAGGTCGGGACCGAAATCGGACAGGCTGCCGTCGACATCAAGGTCGAAATTGACAAGATGAGGGAACAGGTTCAAAACATCGAATAATTTCCACCAAAGACCCTTTTTTTCTACGATATACTGAAATATTGCGCGGGAATCTTTACATTGTTTCGGCACCTTCAGGCTCCGGAAAAACCACACTGCTCCAGCAGCTCATACGAAACTTTAAAGATCTGACGTTTTCCGTGTCGCACACGACGCGGTCGCCTCGGGGAAATGAGAAGCATGGCGTCGAATACTTCTTTGTTGATCGCGAGGAGTTTGTCGGGATGGCCGCAAGGGATGAGTTCCTCGAGCATGCCGAGTACCACGGAAACCTTTACGGCACATCCAGGAGGTTCGTGGAAACGAACCTCGCGACTGGAAAGGATGTGATCCTGGACATCGACGTCCAGGGAGCCAATCAGGTCAAGGCCAGAGGGGAGGGCGCGGTGAGCCTGTTCCTGTTGCCGCCTTCGTTCGACGAACTGGAGCGGCGCTTGCGGTCACGCAGGCTCGAGGACGACGACACGATCCGGAAGCGTTTGGCGATCGCGAAGCGTGAGATTCTCCGTTGCCGAGACTACGACTACATCGTTGTGAACGACAAGATTCAAGAATCGGTCCGGCAGCTCGAAGCGATCGTACGCTCGGGTTCAACCGAGGTGAAAAACGAAGACAGCCGGATAGACGAAATTATCGCTTCTTTTGGAGGTCCAGGTTGATCATTATTCCCGAAAACATAGACAGCAAGTACAGGTTCGTCATACTTACCGCGTTACGCGCACGGCAGCTCCAGGGTGGGAGCGCTCCCATGGTCGACATGTCAGGGGAGAAAGTGACTCAGATCGCTCAGCGAGAACTTTTGGATGGGCTCGTTCAGTTTACGATTCCCGAGAAGGAAGAGAAGGCGAAATAGCTATTGGCATTTGGCGGTTGGCTTTTGGCTTCGGACCGGGTCTGAAAGCTAACAGCCAATAGCCAATAGCTAATAGCCAACAGCCATGCGAAAAAACATCACCCTTGGCATCAGCGGCGGCATCGCCTGCTACAAGTCCGCGGAAGTATTGAGGCGGCTCCAGGATCGTGGCTTCGATGTTTCGGTGGTGATGACGAGAAATGCGGCCCGTTTCGTGACCCCACTCACTTTTGGGGCGTTGTCGGGCAACAAGGTCCATGTCGACATGTTCGAAGGCCGCGGTTCCCGGTCTGATGTCCCTGGGGCCTTCGACCATGTGTTCCTTGCCGAGTCAACGGATCTGTTCCTGGTCGCGCCGGCGACCGCGGATTGCCTTGCTCGAATGGCGACCGGGATGGCCAACGATTTTCTCACGACTTTCCATCTTGCCGTAACGGCTCCCATCATTGTCGCACCTGCGATGAACACGAGGATGTGGCAGCATCCATCGGTTCAGGACAATATCGCGGTTCTCAAGAAGAGGGGCGTCCGCGTGATCGATCCGGACGTGGGTGAGATGGCTTGTCGCACTGTCGGTCCGGGCCGGTTGGCGGATGTGGACAGGATCGTCGATTTCGCGACCAGCCTGCTGGCACATTCAGAGGACCTGGCAGGTAAGAAGGTTCTGGTGACCGCCGGACCGACGATCGAAGATATCGATCCGGTGCGTTATCTCAGCAATCGATCGTCCGGGAAAATGGGACATGCCATAGCTCGAGCCGTACGGGACCGCGGCGGGGATGTGGTGTTCATTTCCGGGCCGACGGCCCTGGAGTTTCCAGGGACCATCACGGTCCGTTCGACCGAGGAAATGCGCGATGCCGTGCTCGATCATTTTTCAGACGTCGACATTGTGATCAAAGCGGCCGCTCCTTTGGATTTCCGGCCCCGGAATGTGGCCCCCCAGAAAATCAAGAAGAGCGGCCAGACCCTGGAGATCACGTTTGAGCGAACGCCGGACATTCTGGGCGAACTCGGAAAACGCAAGAACGGCAAACTGCTCGTGGGGTTCGCCGCCGAGACCGAAAACCACCAGGATTCCGCCCGCCGGAAGCTCGCCGCGAAAAATTTGGATCTTATCGTCGTGAATTCGGTGTCGGGACCGGATTCGGCTTTCGAGGGTGATACAAATCGTGCCAGCATCGTCGATCGGACCGGACAACAGGAAGACCTCCCTTTGATGTCGAAACAGGAGATGGCCAACCGGATTCTCGATCGGATTTTGAAATTGCTCGAGGGAAAGAGCGAGCAGCTATCAGCGGGCAGCTAGGAGCCTGCGCGGCAGAAGGAATCTACTGCGAAAGCGGTATAATCGGTCCAGATTTCCCCGATTTTTCGTTGAATAGAACCACTATTCGCCTCAAAATCGAGAAAATCTGACCTCGATTCTCCACTTTCTCGTTACGATCCCTTCTGCCGCGCAGGCTCCTAGCAGCCAGGTCGAAGCCAGCCCTCCGAAAGCTGCTCGCTGCCCGCTACAAGCTGATAGCTCATTATGCTCAACCTGATTGCCGACCAACTCCGATTCTTCCGCGAAATCGGGATCACGGAACTGGACGTCGGTGACGGAGGCCTCGTTCGAGATCACTCTTCACGGCAAGCGATGACACTGGAAAAAATCCAAGATGAACTGGGAGACTGTCAGCGTTGTCAGCTTGCAGGCTCACGCAACAACATTGTTTTCGGTTCGGGAAACCCCAATGCCGATCTGATGTTCGTCGGCGAAGCGCCAGGATCGGATGAAGATCGCCAGGGGCTGCCGTTTGTAGGCCGCGCGGGGCAGTTGCTGACTAAGATCATCGAGTCCATCGATCTCAAACGAGAAGATGTATATATCTGCAACGTTCTGAAGTGCCGGCCGCCGGGAAACCGGAATCCCGAATCTGCAGAAGTCGAAACCTGCAGCCCGTTCCTACGGAAGCAACTTGTTTCGATTCGCCCGAAGCTGGTCTGCTGTCTGGGCACCTTCGCCGCCCAGACCATGCTCGCCACCAAGACCCCCATCTCGCAACTCCGTGGCCGGTTCCACAACGTCGACGGTTTTCGGTTTATCGCGACGTTCCATCCGGCTTATCTGTTGCGCAGCCCTGCCAAGAAACGTGAAGTCTGGGAAGATATGAAGCAGATTCGGGACGAGCTGTCGCGGCTTCGTTCCTGACATGTACGCCGAGGTCGCGCTCTGCCTGCCCTTTTCCCGAACATTCCTTTACGACATTCCCGAGATCCTGGAGCTGCCCGCAAGGGTGAAGGTTCCATTCCGGAACCGGGAAGTACAGGGGTTCGTAGTCGGCTTTCAGGAGGACAAGCCGGCGAACCTGGAATTGCGAAGCGTCGCCGATATCCTGGATTCCGAGCCACTCGTTCGGCCCGATGTGTTTGAACTCTGCAGATGGATTTCCCGCTACTACATGGCTCCGCTCGGTGAGGTTCTCAAAGGGGCGTTACCGCCGGCGATAACCCGCAAGCATGTGGAACGATTCGAGACCGTAGAGCTTCCCGAGCTGGACGTTCGTCATCCGGTCGATCTCACCGACGACCAGGCGCGCGCCTTCAAACAGATCATTGAAGGCGATGGCTTCAAGACAGTCCTGTTGCACGGTGTCACCGGGAGTGGGAAGACGGAGATATATCTTCGTGTGGTCGAACACTACCTGCGGATTGGCCGGACTGCTCTGATCCTGGCTCCCGAGATCGGGCTCACACCACAATTGAGGGAGCGTTTTACGGACCGTTTCGGCTCCCGACTCGCCATCCTGCATAGTTCTCTAACCCGGAAACAGCGTATCGACGAATGGTTGCGTATCTACCGTGGGCAAGCGCCCATTGTTGTCGGTACGCGGTCCGCCCTTTTCGCTCCACTGCCGAACCTTGGCGTCGTCGTTGTGGACGAGGAGCACGAGGGAAGTTTCAAGCAGGAGGAGATGCCTCGCTATCACGCCCGTGACTGCGCGATCATGCGGGCGAAGATGGCCGGTGGCGTGGTGGTCCTGGGCTCGGCGACCCCGTCGATGGAGTCTTTTCGAAATGCCGAAGAGAAGCGCTACGAATACGTCCAGCTCCCCGCGCGTGTGGAGGAGAGGCCGCTGCCGGAGGTTGAAATCATCAACATGCGGGAGGAGTACGCCCGAGCCGGAAAGCAGGTCGTCTTTTCAGCACGCCTTTTTGCGGCGCTCGAAGACCGTCTGGAGCGGGGCGAACAGGCGATGGTGCTCCTGAACAGGCGCGGTTATTCGATGTTCCTGCTTTGCCGGCATTGCGGCTTTTCGTTCGAGTGCAGCGCCTGCAGCGTGTCGATGACCTATCACCGATCGATCAGTCGTCTCTTGTGTCATTACTGCGGGCTGACCCGGAAACCCGAAGCGAGTTGTCCGAAGTGTTCCAGCGAATACCTCCACTACGTGGGAGAGGGAACCGAGCAGGTCGAAGCCCGGCTGAAGGAATTGTTGCCGTCCGCCCGCATCGGACGGATTGACAGGGACACGATGCGACACCTGCGCGACTATGAGTCCATGCTGGGTGACTTTCGTGCGGGAAAACTGGACATCCTCGTCGGTACCCAGATGATCGCCAAGGGACACGACTTTCCGATGGTGACGCTGGTCGGCGTGATTGCCGCCGATGGCGCTCTATCTTTGCCGGACTTCAGAGCGGCGGAACGAACCTTCCAGCTACTGACACAGGTAGCAGGCCGCTCGGGTCGCGGCGACTCACCGGGAGAAGTGGTCATCCAGAGCTACTTTCCCGACCACTATTCTTTCCAAATGGCGGCAACCCATCGCTTCGAAGCGTTCTATGCGCGCGAGGTCCACTTCCGCAGGGCGATGTTCTATCCGCCTTTTACCGCGCTGGCCAGCGTCAGGATCCTGGAGCGAAGCCGCGGCCAGGCCAGACAACTCGCCGGGAAAGTCAGTGACTTTCTCGATGGCGCCCGGTCCCGCTCCATCCGAATCCTCGGCCCCGCCCCGGCCCCCCTGGAAAAGATCAAGCGAACCTACCGCCACCAGCTCCTGATCAAGTCCGCATCCCGGACCGAGCTGCACCGTGTGCTGGAACTTCTCCGGAACCACCTCGAAGAGCAGAAGATCGGCCCGACCCGGGTCGTCATCGACATCGACCCCATCTCATTGCTGTAACGGATGTCTCAATAACGGTTCTTGTTTTTGACGCAAAGACGCAAAGGCGCAGAAGGAGGAAGGGCTGTGAAATGAGAGATCAACGGATACCTGAAGGTTGTTCTCTGCGCCTCTGCACCTCCCAGCAAATCAGTCGTAACGCCGCTTCTTTCAGTCAGTTGTCCTCCGAGCCTTTAATTCAGTCGAAAGCTAAAGTATCGGGAGCTGGATACCGATTCAGTAGTCAACTGCAGTTTTCGCGGGAGGGTTGTATATGCAGGACGAGATTATCGAACTGAAGCTAAGAGAAGGCACACTCGGAGAAGATGGGATGTCCGAGGCTCTAATCGAGATCGTCGATCGCCTCATAGCGATGATCTCGGATGTCGCTATCGGCAACGAGAGTCTCAAGACGAGTCCGGAATTTCGGACTCAGTTGAAAAAGTTTCGTACCCAGGTCAATATCCTTCGTCCCAACGGAGTTGGATCGATCCGGAGCCTGGCGGCGTCCTGCCTGTCGGCCTGTGAAAAGTTCTTCAGTCAAGTTCGAGAAGAGGCTCTCAATCGGGAGATTGAGTTCATCGAGATCATCGACGTCCTGCGACAGGTCGTGCGTACCCTTTCGGGCGAATCCGAACAGTTCAGCCAGAGTGTCATGGGATCATCGCGGCGATTCAAGCATCTGCTCGAACTCAATGACCTCCAGGTCCTGAAACAGCAGATTGTCATTGAAGCCCAGGATCTGGATGAAATGGTGGCCGAACAACAAAAAAACCAGAAGGAGAGTTACTCCGCCTTGTCCCGCAAGATCGAAACGCTTCAGGAAAGGCTGGCAAGAGCCGAGGAAGATGCCCAGATCGATGCTCTGACCCAGGTTGCGAATCGGGGGAGTTTTGACGACGCCTTGCAGAGCTGGATCGAAACTCACTCCCACGCCGGTACGCGTTTTGTTCTGGCGATGCTGGACCTGGATGACTTCAAGAAGATCAACGACACGATGGGGCATCAAGTCGGCGATCGAGTGTTGCTGGGTGCCGCCCAGACGTTGAAAAAGTGCGTCCGTTCAGAGGATCTCGTCAGCCGCTACGGGGGTGAGGAGTTTGCCGTGTTGCTCAGCGACATCAGCCTCGATCAGGCGGAGGGCAAGTTCAAGGCGATGCTTGAAGAGATTTCATCAACCCGGTATGAACTGCGCAAGGGTGATTCGAACGCCGTGGTTCGCTACACCGTCAGTTGTGGCGTGGCCGAGTTCGACGGGTCTGAAGGCTCCGAACAGCTAACCCGGATGGATCACCAATCGGAGAATCGATCGGTGTTCGGATACGAGAAGCGATTTGCGGCGAGACTTGGAGCTGAGAGTGAGCGAGCCGTGGACATTGGCGGATTTTGAGCCTGTGACACGGCGACATTTGGCGGGAGATCGGCATGAATGGGCGAGTGCAGGCAGGCCTCGCCGGGAGGCAGATGAGAGGCGCTGTTTTTCGGATCTGAAGGTTCGGTGTCGTCAGCAACGAAGCGGAATTGATTGCAGGTTTCTCACTATGAGAGCAAAGACGTCGGCATAGGGATAGGCCTCCGACATCGAGATCCAGACGTTGCGGACCGTGAGGCGGATACGCGCACCGATCTTAAGAAGCTTCAGACGGATGGTTCCGCATTGGGCATGGGCCATCGCGGTATCTTTGAGACCGAGACGACGCAACGCCTGCATAAGCATGTAGGCGGCTGAGGACAGATACAGTCGGAGCTGATTGGCGCGCATGGTTCCCGCACTGGTGCGGTCGGCAAATAGATCCAGTTGCTGTTCTTTGATCCGGTTCTCCATGTCGCCGCGTGCGCAATAGAAATCTTCGTAGAGCGCTTGGGCTCCGAGTCGTTCCGGTGGCAGTGAGGTCACCACGAATCGGGGATTGGCGCCCTTGGCCAGGAACTCGGCTTTGCCAACAACGCGACGAGTGCGGCTCCAGCTCTTTCGAGTCCGGTACAGGAAATCCTTAAACACTCGTGCCGATTTCCCAGTGGTCTGAAACTCCGCTTCAGCCTGAATCATCTGGTCAGCGATCTCTCG
Organism: Terriglobia bacterium; assembly: GCA_965247425.1. Taxonomy (GTDB): domain Bacteria; phylum Acidobacteriota; class Terriglobia; order 20CM-2-55-15; family 20CM-2-55-15; genus CAZOZZ01. The sequence continues at coordinate 3,534,791 of OZ252023.1, read as the reverse complement.
CTTGAGGCGGTCGTTCTTGGCCAACCCCATCACATAATCGACCTGGTGGGTTTCACACCAGTCCAGTAATGCATCCCGGCAGAATCCGGAATCGGCCCGAATGATGATCGACACGTCCGGCCAGCTCTGACGGATCTGGCCGACGATACGTTCCAATTCATCGACTGATCCTGCCGCCCCATCGATATTGGACGGGCGCAGCCGAGCGCACAACAGATGCTCTCCACAGAAGATGTACAAGGGCAGATAGCAGTAGTTGCGGTAGTAGCCGTGAAAGAACCGGCCTTCCTGTTGACCATGGATCGGATCATCGGTCGCGTCCAGATCCAGAACGATCTCTTCGGGCGCCGTGTTGTCATGGGCTGCCACAAACGCATCGACCATCCAACGATCGATCTTGTCCCCATCCATAGCGATCTTCTTGTACCGCTCCTGGTCGCCGACTTCGGCGCCGGTCAACTCCAATCGGTTTAGCGTGCTCTTGCCCGCCAACGCCTTTCCCCAGTCGCCGGCCTGTCGTCGATTCGTTCCCAGCGGATCCGCTTTGTCCACCGCCAACGCAAGCATCGGGTCGGTCCGTAACTGATCGTGATCGTTCAGGTCTTCATATCCCAGGCACAGCCCGTAGACCCGCTGTCCCAACAGCTCCTTCACGGTGTGTTCGATCAACCGTTGGTCGCGATGATCGCTAAAACACCCCGCCAATCCATCGATCAAACCGGTCCGCTTTTCGACTTCACGCAGCAGCAGAACTCCAGCGTCAGACGTGATCTTGCCGCCGTCGAAACGCGCCTTCATTTTTCGTTGAAGAAGTCCGTGAAATTCGAACGTGGTTTGTTTACACTCTGTACTCATAAGGGCCGCCTCCGTTTGGTTTCTGAACCGTTCTCGACAAACGATTTATGCCAAACAGGGCGGCCTTTTCTGGTCCTTTCGGTGATTTATGCGGGCTAATCGGGCGCGCAGACGAAGCCCTGTATGACGCCAAGAGAAGTGGGAAGAACCGCGTCGTTGTGAAAAAACAATCGCTCCTGACCAGCTTCTTCGGAAAGAGACGGAACACCGCGGCGTAGGAGTTCACCTCGAAGGCGCGCGGGAACCGAAGACAGAAACCTTATGTCTTCCTATCCCGACTCCGTGTGCTTCGTTCCTTCGCGGTTAAATCCTTTCCCTGTCCCTACTCTTTCCCATCCTTTCCTGCATACCGCCAGAACTGGAATACCAGCGCCTGCACACTGGACAGGATGAGCAGGACCGGATCGGATGCGACGGCGAAGGAAGCGAACCGAACGAACGCTCGCAAAACCACAACAACGAGAATTGTGATCGCCTCGTTGATGACGAAGAACAAGAGGGCCAGGCCGATCGTTTGGATCGTTCGCCGTAGAGCGGGCCGGAACATATGCCGGGAATAGCCGAGCCATAGGGTTCCGGCCCAATAGGCTCCGAAAGACGTAGTGACGAGGACAGTCAGCAGGAACAGGATCATCTCGGTTCCTTACAGGTAACCAGCGGCACGGTAGTAGATGCGTGCCATGTGTTCTTCCATGATTCGCTTCATGAGCCGGATGCGACCCCAAGGGCCTCCAGGGTCGATCGAATAATCGTCGGCCGAAGCTGGAAAGACCTCAAACCCAGCATTCTCAAACAGCTGTTTTGCTCGGATCAAGTGTTGGGATTCGGTGACCAGCAGTATCTGACGTACCCCTTGGGTTTGTCCACCCGGTCTGGCCCACTTTTGATCGTCTGATTTGGCCCACCCCCTCCTGTTAATAATTCCGAGTAGTGATAATTACCGTCGGGCCTGTGTTGTAGATGTGGGAAAGCCGAGCGCCCTTGGCGAGGCTTTTCCAAGCGCTGTGGGAATCCTGGTTTTTAGGATTTCCACAGCGCGTCATCTTCCACAGGCCTCCGTTTCTTTCTTTTTGGTTCTTTTTCTTTCTTTCGGGAAAAAACTCCGTTTCCAGGATCGCCCAGGATCGACGACCGCGCGGCGATCCGACCCTCAGGACGTGGTTTGTTTCGCGGGTTTCTCCTTTCCAGGCGGATGCCGTGGTTTCTGTCGTTTCTCCAACGTGCGCCGAAACCGGAAGGATTCGGTTCCGGTCTCGATGATGTGAGCGCGATCGGTTATCCGGTCCAGCAACGCCTTGCACAGCCGAACATTGGGAAACACCTGGGTCCATTCCGAGAACGGCAGATTCGTTGTCAAGATCACCGTCGCCCGCTCGGCTCGATCCGAGATGACTTGAAAGAGGAGTTCGGCGCCGAGGTCTGCCATCGGGACATAGCCGACTTCGTCGATGGCAATCAACTCGTATCGGAACCATCGGGCCAGAACCCGGCGGAACTGGTCGTTGTGTTGGGCCTCGACCAACTCGTTGATCAAGCCGGCGGCCGTCGTAAAGCGAACCCGCTTCTTCTGCCGACAAGCGGCCACGCACAGTCCTGTGGCCAGGTGCGTCTTGCCCGTTCCACACTCCCCGATCAGGACGACAGGTTCGGCGTGTTCTAAATAGCCACCGTCTGCGAGTCCACGGATCCGGTTGGCTGGAACCTTCGACCGCGAGAAGTCAAAGTCCTCGAGTGTCTTCATTCGAGGGAAACGTGCGGCTTGAATCCGCCGGGCCACGGTGTTCCGTTCGCGTTCTTCAACTTCCATCGCCAGCAAGGCTTCCAGATACCGTGTGTAGGTGTGCTCTTCCCGCTGGGCCTGCTCGGCCATGGCCGCAAACTGCGTTCCGATCGTGGGCGTCCGGAGAGCTTTACAGTACTGCTGAATCGCCGCCTGTTCGACCCCGCCGGCTGTGGCGGACACTAGACCACCTCCGCAGTGAGCAGTGCATCGTAAGTATTCACCTCCGGCAGGGGCCGCTCATAAGCGCGTAGTGCGGCCACTTCCAGTCGCGGCGCCGCCGGCCGGTCGAATCGGGCCTCGGTCATCAGGTAGCGCGCCGCGGCGGCATCGGAGCATCCCAGGCGCAGGGCTTGTTGGAATGCGGAATCCAGCTCGCTATAGCCATGTTCCCGGCCCAGTAGGAGCAACTCCACCATTGCGCGGGTCCCATTCTGTTTTCCGTTGCGATCGATCAACGTCTGCCAGAACTCGTCATAGCTTTTCGGCCATCGGCCCTGTTGCCGCCATTGCTCCAGAGGCTTGCTCCCGGCCAGCGCGCCCGGCTTCCGCTCCAACACCTCCAGATAATGTTCCAGATTGAAGAAGTGCTGGCCGTTTCCATATCCTCGCTCATGCCGCGCCACGCATCCGCCATCGTGCCAGACCTCCACGTAGGCCGGAAAAACGCTCGCCCGCACCACAGTCCCGGCCTTGACGGGGGCGGAGTAGAAGTTGTTACGCACCCGTACACATCCCTTACCATCGACTCGTGGAAAGCTGTCCTCGGCCAGAGGGAACCCTTCGGTCGATAACGCGAGCAGATGGGGCTGTTCGATCTGCATCCCTTCACCCACCGTCTGGACCCGATCGCCGATCTTGCGCCGTTCATCGGCACGGCAACCGGCCAGCAGCTGCGCATTCAGATCCGCCAGGTCCTTCGCCTTCGGCACCGGTACCAGGTGATTGCGCCGGAAGTATCCGGCTTCGCCTTCCACACCGCCTTTCTCGTGGCCCTCGCCGGGTGTGCAGAACTCGGCTTGAAACTTCCAATGCGACCGAAACGCGATGAACCGTTCGGTCTCTACACGCCGGTATCCCCGCAGAATCTTCTTCACCGCGCTGGTCAGGTTGTCATAACGCAGCACCCCGAAGACCCCCGCAAAATAGCGGAAACCCAACTCATGAGCCTCCAGGAATGCCTGTTGTGTCGCCCGAGGATAAGCTCGATGGAATGTGCCACCACTGCCCATGCTCCGCATACAGAAAACCTGGAGCTTCTGCCGTTCGCCATCCAACTCCGCGACGGCTTCGTACCAGTCGATCTGTGCTTCCTGACCCCAGGCGTAGCTTTGCGGCACGAACGTCTCCTGTCGGATGAAACCCATCTCCCGCTTCCGCCGCCCGACATACCGGCGAACCGTCGATTCCCCAATCGGATGTTTCGGAAATTCCATCCGGATCCGTTCGTAGATCCGGTGACTGGTGTGCCGCTGCTTCCGCGGGGCCTGCCTGTCCGCCTCCAACACCCCGTTGATAAATTCCATAACCGGCTCCAGCCTCGGCCTCTTCCGCTCCGGGCTCTTCCTCGCCGGCGGCACGGCGTTTCCCAGCGCTTGACGCACCATCCGCCGATGCACCCCCAGCCGCCGGGCCACACCCTGGATCGTTCCCACACCAAACTCGTGCTCTCGCCGAATCTCTTCAAATAATTCCACCTTCGATCTCCTTGACACCGGGTCCCTCCATTCCGACTCTTTGTTCGGAACAGCCTCTCCGGTTCAGTCGTCAGGGGTGGGCCAAATCAAACGATCAAAAGTGGGCCAATTTAGAGTAGCGAAATCACCCCTCTTGGCGTGAGCGATTCGTCTACAAACATCGCCTCCTCTCGTGTGTTGAGCCCCCTTGGTTCCAGGATGATATCGGCGGGATCCACACGCATCGTCCTTGCCAGCCGCCATCTTACCTCCGCTTCAGAAGCGTAGCCCTCCTGCCTGGCCGGTCCCAGCAATACCAGCAGTGGCGCGTAGCCGAGTTGATGCAGTTCGATCCCACGCACCGCGCGTGCCAGCGACGGTTGGCTGAGCTTCCCGTCCGCGGACATTCCGGCCCCCAGGACGACAATTGCATCGCTCGGCGCCATTTCATCGGGCACGGCCAGTTGGTGACCGAGGACATTTGGCAGAGGCGTATAGGCGATCAGGAGAAACCCCGCTATTGCTGCCGCACCCAGTGCTTCGAGTAGTCGATTCGCATTCATGGTGGTCCGATTATAGCAAGCGCGCCTGTCGCTTCGCTCCGAGGGAGCCCGCACGAAAGCAATCGGGAGTTTTGTTTAGACACGCTTTCGCGACCGATGGTACATTCGTGTCCAATCCACGAACCGGGAACAGGGTGAAGTCATGAAACCAACGAGGCGAGAGTTTAGCGTGATGCTCAGCGGAGCTGTTCTGTCGGGAGGCTTGTGGGAGCGGGCTGTGGCCGAAGTTCAGGACACCGGCGAGGTTTCGACCGAACTGACCCTGGCTTTGCTGGACGCGCAAGGTGGCCGGAGCATCTACGAGGATCCGGAGTACCTCGAAGAACTGCGTGAAGCCCTGGCCATCAAGATCCGGGATCACAAGATCGTCCGTAGTTTCGCTATCTCGCAGGACATCGAGCCCCTGCTGGACCGATTCCTACCGCTTTCGCAGTAGATCCCTTCTGCCGCGCAGGCTCCTAAGATCTCGACACACCGGGAGGAGACACATGAAAATCTTAATCAAGACAGCTACCGCTTTCCTGCTAACCGCCGGTTTCGCGTTCGGGCTCCAGCATGGGGACCGACCGGCTCCCCATAGCACCGGTACCCGATCTCCGGTTCTCGGAATGAACGGGATGGTCGCAACAAGCCAACCCCTGGCTTCGGCTGCAGCCTTGAGAGTCCTCCAAGAAGGCGGCAACGCCGTGGATGCGGCCATTACCGCCGCCGCTGTCCTGAACGTAGTCGAGGCTCCAATGACTGGTATCGGCGGAGATATGTTCGCTCTCCTGTACATGCAGGAAGAGGGGAAACCGACCGCGCTCAACGGGAGTGGCTGGGCCGGTTCGAAAGCCACGATCGACGACTTGAAGTCGAGAGGCATGGACCGTATTCCTGGCGGGATTTCTTCTGTCTCGGTCCCCGGAGCGGTCGCGGGCTGGTTCAAGCTTCACGAACGCTACGGCACACTGCCGATGTCCCGCCTGCTCCAGCCCGCAATCGAGTACGCCGAAAACGGATTCCCCGTATCGGAGATCATTGCGGGTCAGTGGCAGGGTGCCGAGGAGAAGCTGCGAAGGAACGACGCGGCAGCACGGACGTACTTGATCGACGGTCGTGCGCCACGTCATGGTGAGGTTTTCCGATCCCCCGACATTGCCCAGACGTTCCGCCTGTTGGCTGACGAGGGCCGCGACGCGTACTACAAAGGTTCGATCGCGCGAAGGATCGTGGCGACGTCGGATGAGTTGGGTGGGTTTCTGACCATGGCCGATTTTGAGGAATTCGACGCCCAATGGGTGGAGCCCGTGTCGACGAACTATCGGGGTTACGACGTATACGAGCTGCCGCCCAACACGCAGGGCATCGTCGCCCTGGAGATGCTCAACATCCTGGAGGGCTTCGACCTCAAAGCGATGGGACACAATTCGGTGGACTACCTTCACACGATGACCGAAGCAAAGAAGCTGGCCTTCGCGGATCGCGAAGTTTTCATTGCCGACCCGGATCGTGTGGACTTGCCAACCGAGCGACTGATTTCGAAGGAATACGGTCTGGAACGCCGAAAGTTAATCGATCCCGACAGGGCCCAGCGTGAGGCTCCCCCGGGGATTTCCGAAGAAGGCGACACGGTGTACCTGACCATAGTCGACGGCGATCGGAACGCTGTGTCCTTCATCAACAGCCTGTTTTCATCGTTTGGATCCGGCGTCGTAGTGGATGGTACGGGTATCATGCTGCACAACAGAGGCGGATCCTACTCTCTCGATCCGGCGCACAGGAACAGTCTGGCGCCAAGGAAACGTCCCTTCCACACGCTTGTGCCCGCGATGGTCCTCAAGGACGGTCAACCTTTCTTTTCGTTCGGAGTCATGGGCGGCGACATGCAGCCCCAGGGGCACGTTCAGGTCGTCGCGAACATCGTTGATTTCGGGATGGATGCCCAGCACGCCGGCGAAGCACCCCGCTTCCGTCACTCCAGCCAGGGGCTGGCTCTGGAATCCGCGATCGATGGAAACATCCGTTTCGGCCTGTCCCGCAAAGGCCATCGCATCATTAACTCGTTCGGAGCGTTCGGTGGCTATCAGGGAATCCTGATCGACCCCGAAACCGGCGTGTTGATGGGAGGTTCGGATCCCCGGAAAGACGGCTTGGCCCTCGGTTGGTAGCGGCCTGCTTTGAGCGTGCGCGGCAGAAGGGATCATAGCGAGAAAGTGGAGGATCGAGGCCAGATTTTCTCGATTTTGAGGCGAATAGTCGTTCTATTCAACGAAAAATCGGGGAAATATGGACCGACTATACCGCTTTCGCAGTAGATCTCTTCTACCGCACAGGCTCCTAGTGACGGTTGTTGTTGCCGAACGCGGAGGCGCGGAGACAGACAGAAGAAGATTTCTGAATCCGCGCTTCGGCGTCAATCCGCGTAATCCACGCAGACACTCTGGTCCTCGAGCCTCGACCCAAACGTCCCCTGTTTCGACTGCCAACCTGCTATACAAGATTGTTGATGAGAGTAGTCAACATGATGACCCGGCCCTTTCGCCGATTGCTGTTGATCCTGGCCCTGTTGACCACAGTTCTCTGGATCGGGACGCTGGGCTTTCACCTGGTCGAGGGTTGGAACTGGTTCGACAGCTTTTACATGGCGTTGATCACGCTGACCACGGTCGGGTACGCGGAACTCCATCCCTTGAGCACTGAAGGCCGCATTTTCGGGTCCTTTCTGATGATCAGCGGTGTGACGGTAACGTTCGTATCGATCGCGGTTCTGGCAGACCTGGCCATCAAACTGGAATTGGCGGATTACTTCGGTCGTAAACGGAGACAGCGCATGTTCGATCAGATTTCGAATCATTACATCATGTGTGGAGCGGGTAGAGTGGGGCGTGCCGTGCGTCATCGTCCTCGCGATTCAAAAACCGGTGGAGGGGATGCTGTTCAATCCAGCCAGCAGCACCCGAATCGATGCGGGGGATTTCCTCATAGCGATGGGTGAGGGATCGGACCTGAAAAGCATGAAGACGGATTTCGAATAACTTTGTCCTTGGACGCGAAAGAACTTCCGCGTTTCTCCCCGTCGTTACAACTAATTACAAGCCTCATACCCTTGGCCGGTAACTTTTTCGTTGAGCGCGTGTCTACACTTGTTTAACGGTCTGGGGTGGGTCCGTTCTTATTGTCGATCGCCTTCCCTTTCATATTTCAATCAGCCCCTGTTCCGGAGAGCTTCATGAACCTCAGGTTTCTTATCGTGACTCTGGCCTTGCTCACAATACTCTTTTCTACAACCGCCCGGGGTTCCGAGGCCGACCCGACTCGGCCGATACTCAAGATCGAAAAAGTCTTTGAGGCACCTGTGATCGATGGGTTTCTCGACGACGGTGTGTGGGAGCGAGATCCCTTGACGATGACCCCATGGATCTCCTACGACCCGATACGGGGAGAGCCGATGGCAAGCCGTACCGAGGTCTGGGTGAGTCACGACGACAAGTACCTCTACTTCGCGTTTCGATGCTACGACGAGGAACCGGACAAGATCCGGACAACGATCAGCCGACGGGATAACGTCTTCGGCGATGACTGGGTGGGCCTGAGCCTCGACTCTTTCGGGACCGGCCAGACGTCATACCACATGATGGTCAATCCCAGCGGTGTTCAGATGGACGCATTGAACAGCACGGCTTCGATGGAACAGTTTGCGACCGACTTTGTCTGGGACAGCGCCGGCCAGATTACCGATACCGGATACAACGCCGAGATTCGGATTCCGCTCCAGACCATTCGTTTCAGCGGTGGCGACGAAGTAGACATGGGTGTTTTGTTCTGGCGACGGATCAGCAGAATGGGACAGTCCTGGGCGTGGCCCGAGCTATTGCCCGGGCAATGGGTTTTTGACAGCCACGCGTCCCTCGTTTTCAGCGACCTGGAACAACCGAAGCTTGTCGAAGTCATTCCAAGTGCAACGTACTCGCTGAATCAGAGCCGGCTCGGTCCCGGCGAGTGGAGTCCTGCGAATTCGGATCCCGACGTGGGGCTTAGCCTCAAATACGGCATCACCTCGACCATCACACTGGAATCGACATTCAATCCGGACTTCAGCCAGGTTGAAAGCGATGCGTTCCAGAACCAGGTCAACAACCGTTTTCCGGTGTTTTTCGACGAGAAACGCCCGTTCTTCATGGAAGGCAGTAGCCTGTTCAGCGTAGCCGGCAGCGGTGGCGACAGCAACATGCGCACGGCTGTCCATACCCGCCGGATCATCGATCCCAACATCGGTTTGAAGCTCACCGGAACGGCGGGGAAAACGATTTTCGGATTTCTGTCAGCGGCGGATGAGGCGCCGGGCCGCGTCATCGAGGATGTCCCGAACGAGTACGCCGGCGAGAGGAAGGTGTTCAACATAGGGCGTGCCATGTACAACTTCGGCCCGTCCAGCTATGTCGGAGGACTTGTTACCGACACGCGGTTCGGTTCGGGCCATAACCAGGTTGTGGGTGGGGATGTCGTGCTTCGTCTGGATGGCCGTCAGAAGGTCAGCGCTACTTTCCTCGATTCCGACACGCTGTCCCCGGACGGGAAAGTGGCGAGCAGCGGGCGTTCGGCCCAGGCCACATACAATTTCGACACTCTCCGATTCCGAACGTTCGCTCAAGTGGAACACTACGACGAGGGCTTCGGGATGGACACGGCGTTCATCAATCGTACCGGTGTGACCGGCGTCAAGAGTTTTAGCGAAGTGAACTTCTATCCGGCGACAAGCGGCTGGCTCAAGAAGATCTCTCCGGGTCTGTGGATCCAGCGTACTGAGGACCGCGTGCACGATGGGGTGGAGACGGCTGTCCAAATGAACTGGAACATGAATTTCAGCCGCCAGGGTTACTTTGGCGGAAACGTACGGAGAGGTCGGGAACCCTGGTTGGGGACGACCTATAACCGAAACCAGGCGAACCTGTGGGGCGGCGCGCAGTTCACGAAGTGGCTTAATGTCAACGGTTGGCTCAACACTGGGAAGAGCATTCTGTATGACGCGGTCGATCATTTCCAGGGTGACAGTTTCTCAGGCAACCTCGACATAACGCTTCAACCAAGTACCAAGATCAATCAGAACATTTCCTACACGAATGTCCGTTTTGATCGCGAAACGACCGGAGAACGAATCTTTACCGTCCACATCGTCAACACCAAGACACGCTACCAGTTCAGCAGGTTCTTCTTTGTGCGAAGCCTCATCCAGTTCGACAGCAGGCAGAAACGAGTTCTCACCGACCTCCTGGCCTCGTACCAACTGGTGCCGGGTACGGTCGTCCACCTGGGTTACGGATCGCTGATCGAGCGCCGGGATTTCCGTAACGGCAAGTGGGTCCCGGGCGAAGGCGATTATCTGACAACGAACCGGGGCATATTCTTCAAGGCGTCCTACCGCTACCGTTTCTAGAGTACGGCGCTCTTGATCGCCTTTTTCGACACGAAGCCACGAAGAACACGAAGAAAATAGTTGTTAACTTTCCATGCTTCGTTAACTTCGTGTCCTGGTTTGAATCCGGTTTCCACGCCGGCTTCAATCCATGCCTACCTCGAGATTTTCGCACCCGAACGTCTTTTGGATTAAACTGTCCGGTCGAATCTTTGTGCCGTTTAGACAGTTGTTCATCGCCGGGTTCGAGGTGGTTTGGGTGCAGATACGACCGTTGTGGGTTGTGGTTGTCTTGTCGACTTTCGCGGCTAGTGGAGCGGCGGCAGAGAGTCCGCAGGAGGCGTCCGGGAATGCGATCGAGGTAACCCAGGACGTTCCCTATGCGACCGGTGCTTCATATGCACGGGGTCGGGGACTGCTGGATATCTACCTTCCTGCTCGAACCGGGAACGCGCCGGTTCTCATGTTTATACACGGAGGCGGACTGAATGGAGGGGACAAACGGCGTGTCGCGCATATCGGCCGCAGGTTTGCTTCCGAGGGCTTCATCACCGTCTGTAGCAACTACCGTCTCTCGCCCGTCAACACGCATCCTGCCCACATCGAAGACCGGCGGCTGTATTTGACTGGATCTACCGGAACATTGCCGAATACGGAGGCAACCCCGACCGCATTTTTGTTTCAGGGGGGTCCGCGGGTGGCTATCTTGCGGCGCTGCTGGCCTATGACGGTCGTTACCTCGCAGAACACAATTTGTTGACCGATCAGATCGTTGCGGTGATACCCATCAGTGGATTGGTCGACGTGACGCGGGCAAATCGTCGTCGTCAGCGTGTCATCTGGCCCGGCGATCCCGAGGTGAGACTCGACGCGTCGGCGATGCACCATGCCCGCAAGGACGGTCCGCCCACCCTGATTCTGTTCGCCGAAGGAGATACGCCTGTTCGAAAGTAGATGAACCTGGATTTCGCCGCAGCCCTCAAGGGAGTGGGTCACCCCGATTCCTCCTACATCGAGATGCTGGACCGCACGCACAACACGATCGGTCGATTCATGGAAGACCCCGACGACCCCACCGCCAACGCCATGCTCACCTTCATGCGAAAGTTCCTGGACAGGCAACAGGAGTAGGGAAGGAAGAGAAGGGATTTTAAACGCAAAGACGCAAAGACGCAGAAAGGATTTGTCAGGAGGGATCGGGTTCCATTGAATTGGTTTGCCAACCCGAAATACGCCCGTTTATCTCAGACGATGGTAAACATGCTCTCTGCGCCTTTGCGTCGTTGAGGGTCCCTTCTTTCCGACCTAACGGGACTTCGGTTCCATCCCGAGGTCTTCCACTGTTTCCGCTCCCAGTTTCGTGAAGACTTCGGGGGAGGTCTTGATCTTCAGATCGCGGCCACCGCCGCCCAGAATGATCCAGTCCGAACGCATGACCCGGGCGTCGACGTAAAGCGGCAGGTCTTTCGGGAGCGAGAAGGGTGTCACGCCGCCGACTTGCATACCGGTAACCTCCATCATTTCTTCCGCGGATGCGAAGGATGCACGGGACACTCCCATCACCTTGCGGACCCGCTTGTTTACGTCCAGGAAATGAGTGGCCAGGACGACGCAGGCGGCGTACTGCTTGGGCCCTCGTTTGGAAGCCACGAGGATCGTGTTGGCCGACTTGTCCAGGGGGTACCCGTACTTTTCGCAGAAATCTGCGGTGTCGGCAAACTCAGGATCGATGTCGATTAACTCGAACACCACGCCAAGCGCTTCGAGCGCGGCCACGACCGGGGAGTCTGTAGGCGTCATGAACCACATGATACACTTGGCGGCGACTTTGCTGAATCGAGATATTTGTGGAGGCTGTCGATGCCGGAACTGACAAGCCGGATCTTCGGTCCCCGACACGGAGGAGTCTGAGAATGGACTTGCTTGTCGGGCAGAAAGCCAGCAGGACACTCCGGTTGACCGCCGGTCACGTCAAGTCGTTCGCGGACATGACGGGAGACTTCAACCCTCTTCATTTTGATGAGGCGTTTGTCGGGAAGACGAAGTTCGGAAGACTCGTCGTCCAGGGAGGATTGACAACCGGCCTTCTCCACGCTCTCGTAGCCATGGACATGCCCGGCCCGGGCACCGTGTTTCTGAGCCAGAACTGGAAGTTTACGGCCCCGGTTTTTATCGACGATACGATCACCGCCCAGGCCGAGGTCGTGAGCCTCCACGAGACCAAGCCCGTTACGTGTCTGAAGATACAGGTGGTGCGTCAAGACGGACAGATCGTTCTCGAAGGCGAAGCCTGGTGCTACACTTTTAAGCCCCAGCTTTGAGCGGCGGAAAGGTGACGACGTTGTCGTGGCCTACACACTCTAGACGCACGTCCGGACGAGAGTTGATCATCCTGCTTCCCCAATCAGCGTGAACTGCGTTAATCTGCGTAAAACTGTTTAACCTGCGTAATGTGCGTTAACAAGGAGACAAACATGCCACGGATCGTCGATTCAATTCTGATGGAACTCGATCAGGAAACAGCCACCACCAAGAGAGTCCTGGAGCGCGTGCCTGGCGACAAATTGGGGTGGAAGCCTCATGAAAAATCTATGTCCCTGGGGCAACTGGCGCTGCACGTTGCGAGCTCACCCGGAGATGTTGCCGGTATGACGACTCAGGACGAGGTCGAGGTCCCGGACTTTGGTGAAGCGCCCACCGTTTCCTCCACCGAAGAATTGATGGCCGCTTATGACAAGAGCATCAGTACCGCGAGAGAAATTCTGGACGCGCTCGATGACGAAAAAGCCATGGCGACGTGGAAAGCGACCAAAGGTGGCGAGGAGTTGATGGCGGTGCCGCGAATTGGCGTTGTTCGTTCGATCATGCTCAACCACTGGTATCACCATCGCGGACAGCTCTCCGTTTACCTCCGTCTGCTGAATATCCCCGTGCCTTCTATCTACGGTCCCAGCGCTGACGAGAACCCCTGGGCCTAAGCGCCGTCATGGGCCGGCGGGCCGAGTGAAGTCCGGTCCGCCGACCGAGGGTCCACGTGATGAATCCATCCAGGAGGGATTTTCTGCGGCGGCTTGCGGCCGGCGTAGCGTTGCTCGACGTATCCGACGCTTTGGGCGACGGGCGCTTGATCGCCGGTCAAGGCCGGGGTGAGACGCGGTATGACATGATGATCCAGGGCGGGCTTGTTGTCGATCCTTCCCTTGGACTTTCAGCGGTTCGGGACGTCGCGATTTCCCGCGGGAAGATCGCTCGGGTCGCGCCGGACATTCCCCGGTCCGAGGCACGTCAGGTCATCAACGCCCGCGGAAGGATCGTGACGCCCGGCCTGATCGATATCCATGTCCACGTTTATGACGGCGTGGCCCGATTCGGAATTTCGGCAGACATCGCAGGCGTCGCCAGAGGCGTGACAAGTGTCATCGACGGTGGCTCGGCCGGCGCGACGACGTTTCCCGGATTCAGAAAGTACATCGTCAACACGGCCGACACCCGTGTGTTTTCTCTCCTCAATATTTCTTCAATAGGCCCTTCTCTTTCCAATGAGTTGGCCGCCCTCGACTACGCCGATGTGGACGCAGCCGTCCGAACGATCGAAGACAACCGGGATGTGATCGTCGGCATCAAGGTCCGGATGACACCCAACATCGAAAACGGTCAGGACCTGGAAGCAATGAGACGAGCACTGACGGCGGCCGAGGCGACCCAGGTACCGCTGATGGTACACATCGGGGGATCTCCATCCCCGCTCGCCCGGATTCTGGAGATGCTGCGGCCCGGAGACGTCGTCACGCACGCGTTTCGAAGACGTGGCAGCATACTGGATGAAAACGGCAAGGTGCGGGAGGCGGCCAGGGAAGCGTCCGAACGTGGAGTCTATTTCGACATCGGTCATGGCGCTGGAAATTTCTCGTTCGACACGGCCGAGCAGGCCATCGACCAGGGTGTGCTCCCCGACGTGATTTCGAGCGACATCCACCAGCGGAACGCTGCCGGTCCGGTGTTCGGACTCCCGACAACGTTGTCGAAATTTCTGTTGCTTGGCCTCGGAATCGAGCAGGTAATCGAGAGAGGTGCGACAACCCCTGCACGGATTTTCGGGCTCGCCGACAGGCTCGGCACGCTCAAGGAAGGAGCCGACGCCGACGTGGCACTGTTCACGATGATGGAGGGACGCTTCGAATATTTCGATTCCGGAGGGGACTCGCGGGTCGGAGGCCTGAAGCTGCAGCCATTCATCACGATCAAGAGCGGAAAGACTTACGGTTCGATCAACGTCTAAAGGAGAGTCGCCGGGACATGCGCTACGAAAAGAAGATGGTCGACGTTTTAGATAGCCGCATGGCTCTCATCGATTCAGGATCGGGAGATCCCATCGTTCTGCTTCACGGAAACCCGACCTCGTCCTACCTGTGGCGAAACGTCATACCTCATCTGGAGGGATTAGGGCGTGTGATCGTGCCCGACCTTATCGGTATGGGAGACTCGGCCAAGCTGTCTCCCAGCGGTCGGGATAGCTATCGTTTTGTTGAACACCGCAAGTACCTGGACGCGCTTTACGAGCAACTCGGCATCGACCGGGACATGGTTTTCGTTGTTCATGACTGGGGATCCGCCCTTGGCTTCGACTGGGCGAACCGGCATCGGGATCAAGTGCGGGGCATTGCGTATATGGAAGCAATCGTCCAGCCGTTGATATGGTCGACGTGGCCGGATGCGGCACGGAACGTGTTCGAGGCGCTCCGTTCCCCCGCGGGTGACGCCATGGTGCTCGATACGAACGTGTTTGTCGAAAACATCCTGCCCGGTTCGATGATCCGGAATCTGACAGACGACGAGATGAACGAGTACAGGCGGCCATTTCTCGAACCGGGCGAGTCCCGGCGACCGACACTGACATGGCCTCGCGAAATTCCAATCGATGGCGAACCGGAGGACGTTGCTCGAATCGTCGCCGCCTACGGGGACTGGCTGAAAGATTCGGACTTGCCAAAGCTGTTCATCAATGCCGAACCCGGAGCGATCCTGACCGGAAGCCCGCGCGAGTTTGCGAGGACCTGGCGAAATCAAACCGAGGTGACGGTGAAGGGCGTCCACTTCATCCAGGAAGACTCTCCCGACGACATCGGCGTCGCGATTGCGGGATGGTTGGGCTCACTTGGATCGGCGAACCAGGAGGATGTTTCGGGAGGTGTGTAAGCGAAGTTACACATCTATGAACCAGATTCAGATAAAGTAGTACTTGTTAGTTGGAAAACTAAGAAGGCAACCACACCTTGCGTGGGGTTGTTTGATCCATCCTCTGTAACCGAGGTTGACGGCGGGCTAACCGACGAGGACAGGAAGACCGAGGTCAACCATGCTTTGCCGGTATAACGGGCTGGGGTCCCTTAGCCCGCCGCACAACCTTCTTGATGAGTGGTGTACGGACCCACGATAGATTGTATACAAGCCGAATGCAAGAACTTATTTCCTTGTCGTTGGCCGATCGGACTGCTGATATCACACGCCACCCCCTTCCCCCGGACTTCCTGAATTCAGACCCCAAGACCACCCTGTTCAGGAAATGCTATGATGTGGCTAATTCGACCTCCGGAGGAAAGAAAAGGTGAGGCGTGTTTTCGCACTAGTTCTGATTCTTGGGCTTGGAACGTTCATGCTGCGAGCTCAGCGAGAACTGGATCCATTCGACCAGAACGTTACAACAGGGCCGGAGGTCGGCGAACGGATCCCGGGGTTCCAGGCGCCGGACCAGTTCGGGAATCAGCGGGACCTCGACTCGGTCAGCGGTCCTGATGGAGCGATGGTGTTTCTGTATCGCTCCGCCGACTGGTGACCGTTCTGTAAAACCCAGCTCGTCGAGCTGGAACAATCCCTGGACGGCTTCCGGGATCAGGGCCTGGGCGTGGTTGCGATCAGCTACGACACGCCTGAGGTCATCCGCCACACAGCGGAGCGGTTGAACATCACCTATCCTCTTCTCTCAGACCCTGACTCTAAGATCATCCGCGCGTTTGGAATTCTGAACCCGAATATCCCTGAAGATCATGAATGGTACGGCGTTCCGTTTCCCGGAATGTACATCGTCGATACCGAAGGCATTGTGCAGTCGAAGTACTTCGAGGAAGATCACCGTGAGCGCTATACGGCGAATTCGATACTCACAAGGGAGTACGGAGTTGCCGGCGGGCGGCGTGTCGAAGTCCAGACCGATCACTTGAAGCTGACCGCGTATCCCAGCGAGAACTCTGTCCGCGGCGGAAATCGTATCACCCTGGTTATCGAGGTCGAGCTCCCTGAGAAGATGCATATCTATGCGCCCGGAGTGGAGGGCTACAAACCAGCGGTCTTTTCGATCGACGAGAACCCCTTGCTGCGATCTCATGGCGCGGATTTCCCGGACGCGGAAATACTTCATCTGCCCGCGATCAACGAGAGGGTGCCGGTCTACCAGCACCAGGTGCGGATCACTCAGGATGTGACCGTGAGCCCGCGCGCACGGGGTCCGGAGTTGATCGTTCGAGGCTCGTTCGAGTACCAGGCCTGCGACGACAAAATCTGCTACCTTCCAACCACTGTGCCTTTCGATTTCGAAATCGAGGTTGGGCGCCATGACGTCGAGCGCGCTCTCGAAGAGCTCCGCCGAAAGGGCCCGGGCAGTTAACGCCGGGTCGTGATTGCCGAGCGGGTTCGGGCGGCAGTGGTCCGAACCCATCCGTTCAGTTTTACCTCCTTCTCGTCTGGAACCAGGTATTCCTCCGGACTGGGAACGTCTCAACTCCCTTTTCGTTCGCGGCTCACAGTCTGAGGGCCAATTACCTTCTTGATGACGAATCCTCCTAAGATCGAAACTGCCAGACTGAGGCTCCGAGTCTTCGAAGTCCAACGTGATCTGGACGCGATCGCCGCGGCCCTCGCTGATCCGGACGTCGTCCGGTTTCTGCCCGGCGCACAACCCAGATCCAGGGACCAGGCCGAAGCGATCCTGGAATATGCCGTGTCCCACTGGCAGACTCACGGCTTCGGCTGGTGGGCGGTTACGGATCGTGCCGAGGGCCGGGTTCTGGGTTGGTGCGGCTTGAACCAGTTGAAGGATGTGGATGAAGTCGAGGTCCTCTACCTGTTCGATCGCCCACACTGGGTGAAAGGCTTCGCGACCGAAGCTGCGCGTGCCAGTGTCCGGTATGGCTTCGAGCACCTGCAGTTGGACCACATCATCGGTCTGATCCACCCGGGAAACATCCCGTCGCGTCGTGTGCTCGAAAAGATCGGCATGACGTTTCGAGGTCGCGAACGTCATTTCAACATGGACGTTGAGACATTCCAGATCCCGCGGATTTCGTTCGCACCGGATGAGGCCCACTATCGCGTGTTCGGTTGAAACCTGTAATCGGTCGAGACTTCGTTGAAGCCCAGCGGCCTGGCGTCGTCCTCGTCGATACCGTCTCCCGGCCGGCCCGTAGTCTCGCTCCACAACGAGTAATCCCCGCAAATGCATCCCCTCCCCGGCACACCCGGGGGACCTTCGGGCAGTCGGTCTCTGAAATCCCTGCATTCGTTTTCGGCGAGCTCGATCAGCCGGATCAATTCAGACAGTGGAACCGCTTTGAGGTGCAACGCCCGTTGAATCAGCCGCATGCGGTGATTTGGGCGCGTCTGCAGGGAGCGCAGACGGCCTAGTCCCATTCAGCTGGGTGAGGCAGCGAAATCCTCGATGTCGACATTGTATACTGCTGTTTGTCGCCGGAAACTACGTTGTGCCACAACGTAGTCGCCCAGTCCAGGCTTATCTGGGAAAATCGGTACGTTGTGCGACAACACATGGCGATATGGCGCGCCTTAGCGATGACAGCGCGACCTGAATTAGTGAGCTGGACGTAACAGATTCATTATATGGGTGTTACTGTGTGTTGCTTGTTGGGTTTCACTTTTCGCACTGTGCAAACGGAGTTCCAACGTGATCGAAATCGCATAAACGGTGTCGACGAGCTGAGGGTCCCCAGCTTCGGCCCTGAGGGCCTTTCTGAACTGAGTGGACGGATTCCGAGTGGCGTCCACGGAGTGACATGCATGTGTTTAATAGTGTGGGGGCGCACCATACTCCAAACACTGTGTCGACAGGGCAGGTCATCGTCACGAGTCGTGGGTAGTACGATCAGAAGTATAGTATGTTGCGTTGCGCATGAGAGTGATCATGATCCTGGTAGGTCGCGTAGGTGCTGCGAAATGGGCGCTCGTCCCTTCTCGATATACGAATAATCCCGTGTTAACGGTATTGCGGATATATGTATGTATGAAGTCATGGTGATGTCCACAGAGTGACCTTGTGCATAGATGTGAGCCATCAGTCCGATTGTTATATAGCGTTCGGGGAATAGACATAGTGTAGTTGTAGCAGTGGCGCCACATATTAGTGTCCCATAGGGGTGCGTATGGTTCTGGGCGGTATGCCTCAAGGGTCACCCCAAAACCGGCCAACGAAGGTCACCTCAAAACCGGCCAATGAAGGCGGCCCGGGACCAGGTTGTTTTACCGCGAGTTGCCGTGATCGGGCAAGCCTGATTTAGTACGCCAACTCCGTGGGCCACACTTAAGAATGTGGCCATGATGGAGGAGGCGGTCGAGCATGGCAGTCACGGCGGCACTATCCCCTAATAGTTTCCCCCAATCCTCAACCGGACGATTTGAAGTGAGCAGGGTGCTGGTCCGTTCGTAACGTCGCATGACGATCTCGAGGAGTTGCTCGGCGGCGGTCGGGGGGAGCTTGCGCATTCCCAGATCATCGATGATCAGCAGCGGCACGGTCGCGAGCGATTCCATGTGTTTCCTGCGGTTGCCGTCGATAGTGGCTTCGGCGATGTCGTCGAGCAGGGCGTGGGTTTCACGATAGAGGACCCGATAGCCCTGGAGGATTGCGGCCAGTCCGATCGCCTGGGCCAGATGACTCTTGCCGGTGCCGGGTGGACCGAGAAACAGAGCATCTTCGTGGCGGGCGATGAAGGTGGCAGTAGCGAGATCGAAGACCAGACCGCGATTCATTTTCTTGTTAAATGTGAAGTCAAAGTCCTGGAGTGTCTTCTGGGGATCGCGGAACTGGGCTTGTTTTCGGCGCCGTTCAAGCAGTCGGGTGCCGCGGCGGGCCAACTCGTCCGAGACCAGAGAGGAGATCAGGTCGATGGGCGCCATGGCTTCGGCCTGTGCCTGATGGAGACGGGTTTCGAGGACTTCGGCGATGCCGCCCAGGCGGAGTTGGCGCAGCGCTTTTTGGAGTTCGATGAGGTTCATTGTTGTTCTGGCTCCTGAATTTTGAGGTTGATGAGATCGCGATAGTGGGTCAGCTCGCGGATTAAGGGGTCGACTTGGCGGAGAGTCAGTGGTGGCCGCCGCTCCAGATAGCGGCGAACGAAACGGTAGTCATGGACGTGGAGTTCGAGTGCCGCGGCTGCGGCATCCTCGACGGCGGAGACACCGTATTTTTTGGCCAGGGAGAACAGGCCCAGGATACGGCGGATGGCCGCCTCGCCCTGGCGGAGATGGATGGCTTTGGCCAGTTCGCCGATGTGAGATCCGGCACGATCCGCCCGGGCAAGCAATTGGACGGTGGTCACCGGCGTCGTTTTCGGATTGTCCTCGGGACGGACACGGTACCCGCCCCGTTTCTGGCCGACATGTTCGCGTAGTAACTGATGGGTCTCCGGATCCAGGATCCGGACGTGGAGTGTATCCCACTGCACTTTGACGATGCGTCCGATCCAACCGGGAGGCAAACCATAATAGGCGGCCTCCACTTCCACGCAACCGTCCAGGTGGACGACGCGGTCCCCGTATTGGTAGTAGCCGGAACGGTTCCACCGGCAGCGGGAGCAGTGACGGCTTCTCTTCGGCGAACATGGCGGCGACCTGCCGCTTGGTCGTGCCGTGGATGCGTGTATCGGCCCAGCGCGTTTCCCATCGGTCCAGATGGGCCTGCGCCTCTTCCAGACTCTCGAAGCGGACTCCCTTCAGAGGGGTTTTCTGTGCGTGAGCGACGCCGGCCTCGACCTTCCCTTTTCGATCGGGATCCCGAACCCGGCAGGGCAGGGCCACCACGCCGTAGTGAGCCAGCACATCCTTAAACAGCGGATTCAGTGTCGGATCGTAATAATCCGGAACAATGACGCCCTCGCGAAGGTTGTCCAGAACGATGCACCGGGGACTGCCTCCAAGCCGGCGAAACGCGGTCTCGTGCAGCTCGGCCCAGATTCGGGAACTGGAGCGGAACCGGAGCAGCCGAACCGCTTTACGGCTGTAGCCCAACGTCATCACGAACAGCCGCGTGCGTCGGTACTTGCCCGTCTTCGGATGGCGCACCATCGGTCCGTCACCGTAGTCGACTTGGCCTTCTTCCCCAGCCTGGGTCTGGATGATTCCCACCGCTCCGGGACGCTGGGATCCACGCAGCTTGCGCACGAAGCGCTTCATGGACTGATAGCTTCCCGTAAAGCCGTGATCCGAAACCAGATCTTGCCAGATGGACATGGCGTTGCGGCCACGGCCCAAACCCAACTCGATGATCTCCCGATACGGTGCGCAGGCGCTAGCCGAAGGCGGTTCTGGGGCGGCGGGCAGGTCCAGACCGGGCAAATCCAGGCCAGCAGAGTCGGTGGTCACCCCGTTGGCCGGTTTTGACGGTGCCCGTTTACCCCAACCCCCGGGTGGTCGCACCGCGATCCCGGCCGCTCGAAGGTAGGACCCTGCCGTTTCCCGACGTACACCGGTCGCCTTCTCGATCCGCCGTAGCGGCCATCCGAGCCGTCCCAGTGCGATAACTTGTTGTTTCTTTTCGGCGCTCAAGACATTGCTCATACCGACGGAAGCCTATTCGGCTTACCGCCGTTGTCAATGTCCCGGGCCTCAGTTCCGTTGGCCGGTTTTCAGGTGACCTTTAATGGCCGCTTTTGGGTGACCCCCGAGGCGGTATGGACTTCTGATGTCGATCGGGTGAGAGCGGACGTCGTAGGTGGGGTCCCCGTAACACGCAATCCCCCGAAGAGGGGGAATCGGCGTGCTGCACCTACAGCTGAGCGTATTCTCGGGGGACTTCGGCTGATGAAGTCGCCTGGTCGGGCTTTTCCGGGACATGTATGCCGCACGCTCCACACGCAAGCCAGACTGCAGCCATTTCGGAAGAGCAGCTCGGTCGAAGTTGAATGAGGCCCGGCCAGCGGGCATTTGAGTCGAATTCAAACCCATTGTTAAGGAAGTTCTATTTTCGCATTGTTGAAATCGATATGGTGTCGGCGGTATCTTGTGGTATATATACCGTCAGATGAAGAAGAAAAAGATATGGCTTGAGTTGAATCAGGTAAAGGGAGCGGTTGCGTCGCGACTGCGACGGCGGAAGTACAGCCTGATCGAGCGCCATGAGATACCCGACGGTTTGCTGCCTGGCTCGGTGTCGATTAGTTACACCCGGTGCGGTAAGCCGACGTGCCGGTGTGTGTCGGGTGAAGGGCACCCATCCTGGTCCTGGACATTCATGATGGACGGGAAGAAGCATGTCGAACACGTTCCAGCTGCCATGGTTGAGGAGATTCAAAAGCGTGTCGGAGCGGGACGGGAGTTTCAGGATGCGATCCGGGAGGTGCTGACAGCGAACGCGAAGTTGTTGGTGCTGGAGCGCCAGCAACAACGTGAGAAGCGGAAGCGCCGGTGAAAGGTCCGTCGGCACGAGGGATACGACGGTACGCGCGAAAGTGTTTGCGGCTGAAGGGGTATTTGAATCACCCCGGAGATGGGCGGGTGCGACCGCAGATCGGAAGTGGGCATCTGATCTGGTCTCTGGTGATCGGGTATCTGCTGCGGGAATCGAGCTTCCTGGCCATCGAGTCGCTCGCACGATCCTCGGCGTGTCGGGCCTTGGGAATCGGACGCCGCTTTAGCGACGACACGCTGGGCTATTTTACCGAGAAGCTGAATCCGGAATTCACGCGCGGCGCGTTGACCACAGCCATCAAGCAGGCCAAGCGCAATAAAGCGTTCGACGATTGCCGATTCATCGGCCTGGCGCTGGACGGGACAACCGTGGGGCGTGTCGGTGAGGCCGGGTGTCAGTGGTGTCGACCCCATCGCAACGCCGAGGGGGAGGTGACCACCTACTTACACCACGTCGTGATGGCCACCATCGTGGGCACCGGGTTCACTTTACCGGTCGATGTGGAACCCTACGGTAGTGGGGATAGCGAATGGTCGGGGGGGCAACGACTGCTTCGTCGGGTGGTGGGGCAGTTGGGGCCGCGTTTTGCCGATTATGTTGTTGTCGATGGGGGCTATGCGTCGGCTCCGTTCCTGCACTTGGCCGACGAGTTGGGATTGAAGACCATCGTCCGTCTCAAAGCCAATCTTCCGAGCTTGTTCAACGCCGCCAAAAGCCGGTTTGCTTGTCAGCCGCCGTCCCGGGTTTTCAAGGATGGAGCCGATCGGGTGGAAATCTGGGATGCAGACGACTTCGATCCCTGGGGCCGATTGAACTGGCCGACCGTGCGCGTGATCCGCTACCGGCAAGAGAAACCCGATGGATCGGTGGTCGAAGCCTACTGGCTGACCAATTTCTCGATGAACCAAGTGGGAGCGCCCACTTTATTTCGCATGGCCAAGAGTCGTTGGGAAGTCGAAAACCAAGGTTTCAACGATGCCAAGAACCGTTATGGGATGGCCCATATCCCCCATCACCACGCCAACAGCTTGCTTCTCCACTGGCTCCTCATAAGCCTGGCTCTCACGATCGAACGTCTGTATCGATTGCGTCATTTGCATCGCGGGCGCCATCGCCCGCATACCTCCATCGAGCTTCTTCGTTTGCTTCGCCTCGCTCTGTCTGCCCCAACCCCAGCCGACTCCAGCTGAACTGACTCGTTTCCCTGGTCTCCACGCGCCTGCCTGACCCCAATCACCGGGCTGGACCCGCTACGGATACCTGTCTCTCGAAAATACCCCTCACTTCAAATTCCTCTCCCTCCTCGACCTTTTCCCTTCCAGAGCCCCTTCCAGACACTCCGTCCTCCCTGACTTCCGAAATGGCTGGCCAGACTGGTTGCTAGTCGATTAATTATAATATATACTATAGACTGATATAAAAAGATAAAGAACGATATAACAATGGCTTATATGCTTACTGAGTTGCTGGCTGAGGAGTCGGAAGTCGTCGGAAGGATTGAGGACGTTCAGGCCCGTGTGCGTTACGCGCTGGAGAGTCGGCAGCGGTGGTCGGCCTTCCTCCGTCGCTCTGAGCTCGCTCAGGCGATTGTGGGGTCTACAACCATGGATGGACGGTCGTTGAGCCAGGAGGACGCAATTGCGGTCGTCGCAGGTGAACCCCCACTCGACAGCGAGGAGAACGCCTGGAGGGCGGCCAGGGGCTATCGGACCGCACTGGCTTACGTTTCTCAGCTTTCAGGAGATCCCCACTTCCAACACCATGAGGGGTTTACGCGGAGCATTCACTTCATGATGGTCGATGGAGATCCGTCCGGCCACCCTGGCAAATGGCGACGCGAACCGAGTCGGGTTCGAGAGTTGAGCAGCCGTCGGACTCGGTACACGGGGCCGGATGCCGAACGGGTGCCGGGCCTGATGGCCGAGTTCATGAAGGACTTAAACCGTATGGAGAACAAGCAACCTGCGGTGGTGAAGGCGGCCCTGGCGCAACTCCACATGGAAACCATCCGGCCATTCTCGGAGGGCAACGGCCGAATGGCCCGTTGTTTGGGTCTCCTCGTGATGGCCCGAGAAGGAAACCTGGATCCGGAGTTTTGCGGCGTCGAGGAATACCTGCACAGCCACGCCGCCGCGTATCGCGGCGTTCTTGAGCTGGTTGGCGGAAGCAGTTGGAGCCCGCGGATCGATCCCCGGCCGTGGATCCGCTTCTATCTCACGGCCCAGCTACAAAGAGCGACGACGCTGCTGGGACGTATCCGGGAGGCCGAACGGTTGTTCAACGAACTGGACGTTGAAATCGAAGCACGCGGCCTCCCTCCGCGTTCTATTTTTGCCGCTGCCGACGCAGCGATGGGACGGAGAGTCCGGAACGCGACGTACCGATCCATAGCCGGGATCTCCTGGAACGTAGCGAGCCGCGACCTGAAGCTACTGGTGGATAGTGGTCTGCTTATACCCCGAGGTGAACGTCGGGGACGAGTCTACGAGGGTTCGGACATCGTCCGATCGATCCGGGCTCGCATCAGTCAGCCGGATATGCCGATCGAAGCCCCCTTTCGAAACTCAAAGGAGGTTGAGATTCGTGGTGTGTTCCAGTCGCTCTCCCGAGCCGTTCGTGCCCGACTCGGCGGCACGAACCGGCGATGACGATTCCAAAACAATTGTTAACCATTCTCCCGTTCCAACGTTTTCCTTTATGAGACGGAACCAGGGTCAAGAGCCTGTTTTTAGTCTGACTCAGGAACTTGAACCGTTGGCTGTTCGTAAGCTGTCCGAGAGGTGATTTCGATGGGAGTTTTTAGAGATGTAAGGTTCGGCCTGAGGACCATGATCAAGAACCCCACCGTCACGTTGGTGGCGCTGGCGGCGCTTTCGGTTGGAATCGGCCTGAACACCGCGGTGTTCAGCCTCGTCAACGCGGTACTCGTGAAGGGTTTGCCGTTTGAAGATCCCCACGAAATCGTCCATCTCAATTCCAGGAACCTCCCCGCCGGTCGGGAGCAGATGGGCGTCTCCTATCCCGATTTTCTCGACTGGAAGGAACAGGCCCGCTCTTTCAGAGACCTTGCGGGCCACTCCGGCATGTCGGCGAACCTCAGTAGTGATGATCGATTTCCTGAACGGGTATCCGGCGAGAGGGTGACCGCGAACACGTTTTCTCTCATCGGCCAGGGGACCTTGCTCGGGCGTGACTTCACGGCGGCTGACGCGCGATCGGGCGCCGAGGCCGTGGTCCTGATCAGCTACAACCTCTGGCAGAATCGTTTCGGCGGCGACCCGGCCGTGCTGGGCACCACGCTCAAAGCCAACGAGGTCCAATACAGCATCATCGGAATCATGCCCCAGGGGATGGAGTTTCCGAGCAACGATGCGGTGTGGTTCCCCTGGGTTCCCGCCGAAGCTGACGAAGACAGGTCATCCCGCAGCCTGCAAGTTTTCGGTCGTCTCGGTCCGGAAGTTTCCTTCGTTCAGGCTCAGGCGGAAATGGAGAGCATTTCCGGTCGCCTGGCCGAACAGTATCCGGACACGAACAAAGACGTCGACGTCCTGGTCCGGACTTCCAGCCAGCATTACAATGGTGGGGAGATCCGCGTCGTTTTCCTGGCGTTGATGGGCGCCGTGACCTTCGTTCTGCTCATCGCGTGCGCCAACGTTGCCAATCTTCTGTTGTCGCAGGCGCTGGGCAGGAGCCGCGAGACGTCGATTCGGACAGCCATGGGCGCCAGCCGTTTTCGCGTCGTTCGTCAAATGCTGATAGAAAGTTTGCTCTTGAGCATGACGGGCGCGCTGGCCGGGCTGGGTCTGGCCGCTCTCGGTGTCCGCGCCTTTGATCTGGCTGTGGCGAATGTAGGTAAACCCTATTGGATTGACTTTTCAATGGACTTCACGGTGTTTGGATACCTGGCGGTGATTTCGGTCGGAACGGCGGTTCTGTTCGGCACGGTGCCCGCCCTGCAGGCAACCCGAAGCGACATCAATGATAGTTTGAAGGACGGTGGGCGAGCGACCATGGGAGGGGGCCGGTCTCGTCGACTGACCAGCGCCCTGGTGGTCGCCGAACTGAGCCTGACATTGATCCTTCTTGTTGGCGCCGGATTGATGACACGAAGCTTCATGAATCTGCAGCAGATCGACCTTGGATTTGACGCCGGCGACCTTCTGACGCTGCAGTTGACGCTTCCCACGATCAAATATCCCGAAACAGCCGATCGGCTTGCTTTCGAGGAGCGCCTCCTGGAGGAATTACGGGGAATCCCGGGTGTGGAGGCTGCGGCACTGACATCGAACCTCCCCGCGACCGGCGCCATGAATCAGCCCTTTGCGCTGGTTGACAGGGATCTCAGGGACGCCGACGGAGACTTGCCGACTGTTTCCAGCGTGGCGGTTAGTACGAGCTACTTCGAAACGTTCGGGTCGGGAGTCATTGGGGGCCGCTCTTTTTCGGTCACCGACGGAGGTGAGGGCTCGAAGGTTGTCATCGTCAATAAACGATTTGCCGACAAGTATTGGCCCGGAGAGGATCCGCTCGGCCGGAATCTGAGGCTGGGCGGTGGCGACGACCCGCCGCTGCTGACGATCGTAGGGGTCGCTCCGCCGATTCGCCAGAGCCTCCGGCAAGGTCAGCAATTTCGTGAGGTCGATCCCACCGTGTTCATCCCTTACAGTCAACAGGCCGTCAGGAATATCGGTGTCGCCGTTCGAAGCAGGATCGATAGCCAGGCGCTCGCGACATCCCTCCGAACCAAGGTGAGTCTGGTGGATCCCGGCTTGCCGACCTTCAATGTTCGGGGATATGACGAGATGATTGCTCAGTCGTCCTGGCCGTATCGTGTGTTCGGTAGCATCTTCGGCATCCTGGCATTCATCGCCCTCGTGTTGTCTTCGGTCGGCATTTTCGGGATCACTTCGTATTCGGTGGGTCAGCGTACTCCGGAGATCGGAATGCGGATGGCCCTGGGAGCGGCTTCGACGGACGTCCTGTGGCTGGTCGGTAAGCAGGGCTTGAAGCAGCTCGGCGCCGGGCTCGTGTTGGGTCTTCTGGGGGCGTTCGCCATAACCCGTGTCCTCTCCGACTTCATGTTCGGAGTCGGAACCACCGACCCGACAACTTTTTTCTTACTCACTCTTCTTCTCAGTTTCGTGACGCTTTCGGCTTGTCTGGTTCCTGCTCGCCGGGCGACGCGCCTGGATCCCATGGATGCGCTGAGAATTGAGTGAACAGTGGCGACTGGTTGTGGTCACCAGCTGACCGCCAACGGCCTGACCCGTTCCTTCAACACGGAATCTCCGCGTTCTTCCTCGCGTAGAACCACCAGTTCACGATCAGGCAACTCAGTGTGGTGTTGGATGAGTGCACAAATCGGCCCGACCGTCGAATCTGACCTTGCATATTTCTGGTCAACTATGATTACGACTTGATGTTTTTGAGATTGTTTAGAGCCAAGATCTTGCGTTTTCAGAGTCTTCGAATTCACGCAAATCTTTCGTGTTGACACGCACGAAAGAAACAACGATTATAGCGATCGTGGCAGGGGTTGATGGTCGCAGCCAAGGCGATCATCGGCACGATGTCCGAACAGGATGCGGGGCAACTCGGACTCTGATCAGACATTGAATAAGAACCCAACGATCGAGGGTTTGGCCGATGATAAACCTGGCGCATTCACGGAACCATGGATATGTGAATGCAGCGTAAAGTCGGCCTTTGCCACATTTTTTGTGCCCACCTGAGATACCCGAAAATTTTCCCTTAAGCCCACAGTACATTCGGATTTCACCGCGAAGGCACGGAGAACACAAAGGGCCGCTTGAATTTTCAGAAAAGAAATCCAAGACTCCGTGTTGTTCGTGTCTCGGTGAGAACTGGCTTGTCTGGGATTTGGGGGCTGTCGGTGGCGGTCCGGTGTTGCTGTCACCGAGGATGTGACGAAGCTTTCGCCGCCGACAGCCTTCTGAGCGAGTTCCTGATGATCAGAAACAACTATCTCTGATTCGACGTCGGGGCTCCCATCGCTTTCCGCATTGCAGTCACCGTCGCTTCGGTCCGGAAGGCGATGATCTTCCTTCCGTTGGCCAATGTCTTTTCGACAGGCGCCAGACTCACACCGTTGATGATGAACTTGCCGGACTGGATTCGCTCGTTCGTTCGAACCGAGTTCAGATCGGCGTTCATCATGATTGACGAGATGTAATAATCGTCGTGTAAGCCTTCCATCACTTCGTGAATGCCCAGTTCCTCTTCCTGGAACGTCCGAACGTCCGAGTAGTTGTAGTACTCGGGAATGAAATAGACGTGCGCAGGGCCGTCACCCCAACTGGCAGTCAATTCTCCGGCGACCTCCTCCATGGGGCCCCGGTTACCGCCGCTGTCGCCCATAATGAAGATGTCGGTGAAGCCCTGGGATTTGAGGCTCGTGGCCATATCCCGCATGACGGCCTTAAAAGTATCGCGTGACAGGTAGACCGTTCCTGGCGAGATGTTTTCACGTTCCGGATCGCCCGGTTCCAGCCTCACGATGGGAGCCACCAGGGTGTCGCCCATCTCCCTGGCGATAGACTCTCCCATGACCTCGAGCACGTAGTTGTGCTTACCGGTAGCGAGATAAGGGCCGTTTTCTTCGATACCGCCCGTCAGGATCAGGGCGTTGGTTTTTCCCGCTTTGATGAAGTCGCGAACTTCCATCATCGTGAGTTCTTCGATCCATACGCTGTCGAACACGGGTATCGGGTTCTCCATGTTCCGCACGTCCACCCGATCGCCGAACTGTCCACCGCCGCCCCGACCGCCACGGGCCTGTCCGCCTCCCTGTGCCAGAGCGGGATTCAGTCCGACGGTCACCATGACGCCCAGTGTCAGCGCGGCACACATCGTTCTTTTCATACCAACCTCCTGAAGCTTGATTGCTGGCCGTATTGTATAAGGAATTCGGTCTGCGGAAGCCAATTTTTGATTTTGGGCCGATGTCCCGGCGGGGGTCCCGGAGCCACTAGCCTGGGGGTGGCGTTTCGCCCTTGTAGTCGAGCATCACGTCGACGATTCCTATTTCGACGCGGCGGTTCTTGGCCCTGGCCTCTGCGCTCGTCCCGTTTACTCGTGGGCTGGATTTTCCGTAGCCTGCCGTCGTGATGATTGCCGGGTCGATACCCGCCTGGACCAGGTAGTTGCGAACGGAGTCCGCACGTTGTTCCGAAAGGGTCTGGTTGTAGGCATCGCTGCCGATGTCGTCGGTGTGGCCGTACACATACATGGAGTGCCCGCTCGATGTCAGCAGGATGCCGGCTATCCGGCTCAGGAGCTCTCGATTCAGAGGCCTTAGAGTTGCCCTGTTGAAGTCGAACTCGATCGCATCGCTTCCCAGGTTCATGACCAGCCCAAGCGCGGTCCGCCGGGTTTCGACAATCGCGCCCAGGGCTTTTTCGAGACGGTCCAGTTCCTGTTCCCGTTCCTTCCTTATTCTTTCTGTCTCGGCTCGTGCCCGTCGTGTCTCTTCAGCCGATTGTGCGGCATCCTGCCGTGCGACGGATGCATCGTCCTCGGCTTCCGCGCGTGCCCGTTCCGCACGGTCTCGCCCCCTGGCGGCATTCTCGGCGCTTTCCTCAGCCTCGGTCGCTCTCGTCAGAGCAGCCCGGGAGGTTTCCGCCGCCACCTCAGCTTCCTGAGCGCTCCGCTCGACCTGATCGCCGAGCTGCGCCACCTGCTCTTGTAAGTCCGCAAACTGTCCGACGAGCAGGTATCCGATTCCCGTCATGGCTACGACCAGGAGGCCCAGGACGAAGGCCCAGATTCGTGCCGAAGAACTGTTTGGCCTGGATGTGTCGCTTTTGTCAGGCATAGATAATCCCTGATACTTATTTTGATCTTGTGCCGGCTGCATTTCAAGAGATCAGGTATGGGAAGACCCGACTATTTTCGCAAACGCCCCTGATCGGTCTCCAACTCGCCTGACACTGTATATGATGAGATACAAATGGACCTTTTTTCTCTCCTTCGCGAGCCTTTCGTTCGTCATCGCTCAAGCTTCGCCTGAAGCGTTTGCCCAGAATGTTCCCCACGTCGCAACTCCTCAGCGACCGACTTTTACGTCCGACACCTCGACCACAGCCCCGGGAACCATGGAGATCGAGTTCGGCGGCGCCGCCACGGGCTCATCCGGAGGCTTTCTCGCGCTGCCAACGATGATCAAGTACACCCCCGACGTTGGCGGGGGCATCCTGCACCAGGCGGAGTTCAGTCTCAGTTTTGATGCCCTCGAGCGGAATTTTTCCGGCCCGGACACCCCGAACAGGTTCGGGAGTTCGCTGTTGTTAACCGTGCGGCGTCCGATCTGGGCCGGCGATAGGTTTTCTCTGGCGATCGCCCCCCAGGCGCTTTTCTTTCTACGTGAGTTCGATGGTGCGAGAGTGGGTCTGACAGGTTTGGTCGCATTCAGCGATGGCCCGAACACGGTCGTGACGAATCTGACCTGGACCGTAGCGACCGATACATCCACCACCAACCCCGCTCGGAAATACGACGTCGCGCTCGACTACGGTCGCGCGTTAGGCACGAGTGGACGCCTGGGAGCCTTTGCCGGCGTGCTGACAGAGAAGCCATCCAGCTCTGCCGTTATCGTCTCCATGAGTCAGGGTCTGACTTATCGAATGCGCCCGAATCTGGTTTGGGATATCGCGATCGTCGAGGAGGGCTTCGGCGCCGGTCCGTCAGGTTACAAGATTCTCGGGGGGGTGACGGTCAACGTGGGCCGCCTCCGCTGAGGTTGTTTGAGTTTCTGAGGCAGGTCGACTCTTTCGGATGAAGTCTTTCTCTGCCGGCGGGCGCGCATACAGATCGAGTGCAATCCAGAACATGCGCCAGAATCGGAAGAACACGAGTGGAAGGATCGCGGCAGTGAGCAGCACTCCCAGTGTTGCCGAATTGGTCGTCGGGTCAACCAGATAATCGAGCGCGGCCAAGGTCAGGACGGCAACGGCGAGGCTTGCGAACCATGCAAAAAAAGGCGATCCGAGGAGGAAACTGTTCTGACGCAGGAAGAAGTACCCACAGTCCTCGCAGCTCTGCCGCGTTCCGAACAGTCCCTTGAAACACCGCCCTCCAAGACAGAGCGGGCATCTTAATCGTAAGGCGCCCAGCAACAGTCTCGTCGTCCTCACGCTCTTGATCAGCATGATTTCTCTGGCCAGTTCCAGTTGCTTTTCGATTCGACTTTCTTCCAGCACCCGGACGTGCTTTGCCGCGTTCTCGACCGCGAGTCCAATGTGGCTGGAGATATCGGCCAGGAATTCCTCGTCGTTCCGTGTCAGAGCCCGGCTGCGGTTGAGCAGTTGCAGGACGCCGACGATGGAACCCTTCCCATTACGAACGGGCATGCAATAGATGTCATTGGTGCGAAAGCCAAGCCGGGCGTCGAAGCTCTGATCGAACCGGTCGTCCGCATAGGCATCTGGGATATCGATGACCTCCCCGTTTTTCGCAACCGTTCCTGCAATCCCCGATCCGAGCCGAACCCGGATCTCCGTATCGATTTCCTGAGCCGCCAGCGAGGCTAGCCCGCATAAATCACCGAAAGGACCAGAAAAGGCCGCCCTGTTTGGCATAAATCGTTTGTCGAGAACGGTTCAGAAACCAAACGGAGGCGGCCCTTATGAGTACAGAGTGTAAACAAACCACGTTCGAATTTCACGGACTTCTTCAACGAAAAATGAAGGCGCGTTTCGACGGCGGCAAGATCACGTCTGACGCTGGAGTTCTGCTGCTGCGTGAAGTCGAAAAGCGGACCGGTTTGATCGATGGATTGGCGGGGTGTTTTAGCGATCATCGCGACCAACGGTTGATCGAACACACCGTGAAGGAGCTGTTGGGACAGCGGGTCTACGGGCTGTGCCTGGGATATGAAGACCTGAACGATCACGATCAGTTACGGACCGACCCGATGCTTGCGTTGGCGGTGGACAAAGCGGATCCGCTGGGAACGAATCGACGACAGGCCGGCGACTGGGGAAAGGCGTTGGCGGGCAAGAGCACGCTAAACCGATTGGAGTTGACCGGCGCCGAAGTCGGCGACCAGGAGCGGTACAAGAAGATCGCTATGGATGGGGACAAGATCGATCGTTGGATGGTCGATGCGTTTGTGGCAGCCCATGACAACACGGCGCCCGAAGAGATCGTTCTGGATCTGGACGCGACCGATGATCCGATCCATGGTCAACAGGAAGGCCGGTTCTTTCACGGCTACTACCGCAACTACTGCTATCTGCCCTTGTACATCTTCTGTGGAGAGCATCTGTTGTGCGCTCGGCTGCGCCCGTCCAATATCGATGGGGCGGCAGGATCAGTCGATGAATTGGAACGTATCGTCGGCCAGATCCGTCAGAGCTGGCCGGACGTGTCGATCATCATTCGGGCCGATTCCGGATTCTGCCGGGATGCATTACTGGACTGGTGTGAAACCCACCAGGTCGATTATGTGATGGGGTTGGCCAAGAACGACCGCCTCAAGCGAGAGATCGCTGACCAGATGATTCAGGCTGAAGCGGAGTTTCAGACCACTGGGAAATCGGCACGAGTGTTTAAGGATTTCCTGTACCGGACTCGAAAGAGCTGGAGCCGCACTCGTCGCGTTGTTGGCAAAGCCGAGTTCCTGGCCAAGGGCGCCAATCCCCGATTCGTGGTGACCTCACTGCCACCGGAACGACTCGGAGCCCAAGCGCTCTACGAAGATTTCTATTGCGCACGCGGCGACATGGAGAACCGGATCAAAGAACAGCAACTGGATCTATTTGCCGACCGCACCAGTGCGGGAACCATGCGCGCCAATCAGCTCCGACTGTATCTGTCCTCAGCCGCCTACATGCTTATGCAGGCGTTGCGTCGTCTCGGTCTCAAAGATACCGCGATGGCCCATGCCCAATGCGGAACCATCCGTCTGAAGCTTCTTAAGATCGGTGCGCGTATCCGCCTCACGGTCCGCAACGTCTGGATCTCGATGTCGGAGGCCTATCCCTATGCCGACGTCTTTGCTCTCATAGTGAGAAACCTGCAATCAATTCCGCTTCGTTGCTGACGACACCGAACCTTCAGATCCGAAAAACAGCGCCTCTCATCTGCCTCCCGGCGAGGCCTGCCTGCACTCGCCCATTCATGCCGATCTCCCGCCAAATGTCGCCGTGTCACAGGCTCAAAATCCGCCAATGTCCACGGCTCGCTCACTCTCAGCTCCAAGTCTCGCCGCAAATCGCTTCTCGTATCCGAACACCGATCGATTCTCCGATTGGTGATCCATCCGGGCTAGACCGAGCCCGTCCGGTGACATCACGAACACCGTGCCCCGTTCTATTCCAACTTCATCGCGAACGATTCGCAGGATGATCCGGGCAAGCTCGGACAAGTCCAGCGTCGAATTCAATTCCTTGGTGGCTTTGACAATCCGGCTGAGCCGGTCGACGTCGTGGGATAGGTCGTTGTGGGGATGTCTTGTCGGATATGACATGGTTCGCCCCCGATGGCGCCTCGTTCGAGAAAGGGCCGCGTTCTGGGGCCATACTATCACAGCACGAAAGCCGGGAAGCAGGTCGTCCTGGAGGGTCAGCCATTTCGGAAGTCAGGGAGGACGGAGTGTCTGGAAGGGGCTCTGGAAGGGAAAAGGTCGAGGAGGGAGAGGAATTTGAAGTGAGGGGTATTTTCGAGAGGCAGGTATCCGTAGCGGGTCCAGCCCGGTGATTGGGGTCAGGCAGGCGCGTGGAGACCAGGGAAACGAGTCAGTTCAGCTGGAGTCGGCTGGGGTTGGGGCAGACAGAGCGAGGCGAAGCAAACGAAGAAGCTCGATGGAGGTATGCGGGCGATGGCGCCCGCGATGCAAATGACGCAATCGATACAGACGTTCGATCGTGAGAGCCAGGCTTATGAGGAGCCAGTGGAGAAGCAAGCTGTTGGCGTGGTGATGGGGGATATGGGCCATCCCATAACGGTTCTTGGCATCGTTGAAACCTTGGTTTTCGACTTCCCAACGACTCTTGGCCATGCGAAATAAAGTGGGCGCTCCCACTTGGTTCATCGAGAAATTGGTCAGCCAGTAGGCTTCGACCACCGATCCATCGGGTTTCTCTTGCCGGTAGCGGATCACGCGCACGGTCGGCCAGTTCAATCGGCCCCAGGGATCGAAGTCGTCTGCATCCCAGATTTCCACCCGATCGGCTCCATCCTTGAAAACCCGGGACGGCGGCTGACAAGCAAACCGGCTTTTGGCGGCGTTGAACAAGCTCGGAAGATTGGCTTTGAGACGGACGATGGTCTTCAATCCCAACTCGTCGGCCAAGTGCAGGAACGGAGCCGACGCATAGCCCCCATCGACAACAACATAATCGGCAAAACGCGGCCCCAACTGCCCCACCACCCGACGAAGCAGTCGTTGCCCCCCCGACCATTCGCTATCCCCACTACCGTAGGGTTCCACATCGACCGGTAAAGTGAACCCGGTGCCCACGATGGTGGCCATCACGACGTGGTGTAAGTAGGTGGTCACCTCCCCCTCGGCGTTGCGATGGGGTCGACACCACTGACACCCGGCCTCACCGACACGCCCCACGGTTGTCCCGTCCAGCGCCAGGCCGATGAATCGGCAATCGTCGAACGCTTTATTGCGCTTGGCCTGCTTGATGGCTGTGGTCAACGCGCCGCGCGTGAATTCCGGATTCAGCTTCTCGGTAAAATAGCCCAGCGTGTCGTCGCTAAAGCGGCGTCCGATTCCCAAGGCCCGACACGCCGAGGATCGTGCGAGCGACTCGATGGCCAGGAAGCTCGATTCCCGCAGCAGATACCCGATCACCAGAGACCAGATCAGATGCCCACTTCCGATCTGCGGTCGCACCCGCCCATCTCCGGGGTGATTCAAATACCCCTTCAGCCGCAAACACTTTCGCGCGTACCGTCGTATCCCTCGTGCCGACGGACCTTTCACCGGCGCTTCCGCTTCTCACGTTGTTGCTGGCGCTCCAGCACCAACAACTTCGCGTTCGCTGTCAGCACCTCCCGGATCGCATCCTGAAACTCCCGTCCCGCTCCGACACGCTTTTGAATCTCCTCAACCATGGCAGCTGGAACGTGTTCGACATGCTTCTTCCCGTCCATCATGAATGTCCAGGACCAGGATGGGTGCCCTTCACCCGACACACACCGGCACGTCGGCTTACCGCACCGGGTGTAACTAATCGACACCGAGCCAGGCAGCAAACCGTCGGGTATCTCATGGCGCTCGATCAGGCTGTACTTCCGCCGTCGCAGTCGCGACGCAACCGCTCCCTTTACCTGATTCAACTCAAGCCATATCTTTTCCTTCTTCATCTGACGGTATATATACCACAAGATACCGCCGACACCATATCGATTTCAACAATGCGAAAATAGAACTTCCTTAACAATGGGTTTGAATTCGACTCAAATGCCCGCTGGCCGGGCCTCATTCAACTTCGACCGAGCTGCTCTTCCGAAATGGCTGCTGGAGGGGGTCTGCACGCATTGC
This sequence comes from Terriglobia bacterium, assembly GCA_965247425.1. Classification (GTDB taxonomy): domain Bacteria; phylum Acidobacteriota; class Terriglobia; order 20CM-2-55-15; family 20CM-2-55-15; genus CAZOZZ01. Next base: position 3,499,314 of record OZ252023.1, on the reverse strand, counting down.
GAAACGGCGGAAACGTCGTAACCAACGACATGCACTTCACAGAGTCGTTGCACAACCTGGAGGGGTTACGCAGGGCAGGTCTGGACGTTCGGAGAGTTCGGGCCGCGGACTGGGACGTTCCGCTCGAAGCCATGGAGGCCGCGATCGACGACAGAACGTCAGTGGTTGCGGTCACTCTGATATCGAACATCAACGGGCGGGTGGAGCCTCTCCGGAAACTGTCGGACATCGCGCATGCCCATGGAGCCTACGTTTATGCCGACATCATCCAGGCCGCCGGCATCGTACCGATCGATGTCCAGGCGCTTGGAATCGATTTTGTGGCCGGCTCGGGTTACAAGTGGCTCTTCGGCCCGCATGGAGTCGGTTTTATCTTTGTTCGCGAGGGTCTGCGGGGAACCGTTCTGGAGGACCACCTGTTCCCCGGCCACGTGACGCACAACTATCAGCCGTGGGTTGCGCGTTCGGACTCCGACCACGACGACTTTGTCTATATGGAGCCAACCGATGCCCGTCGTTACCAGCCCGGACACATGAGCTAACTGGGGTATTGTGCGCTGTATGAGGGGCTGAAATTCATCGACCGAATCGGCGTCGAAGCAGCACGACGCCACTCGGTTCGCCTGGCCAGGCGAACCGAGGAAGGGCTCGACCCGGAGCGTTATCGTTCTATATCGCCCCACATCGACCAGGTCCCGATCGCCACGTTTCTGATTCGGGCCGGTGTCGAACCGGCCGACCGTCTGCGGGACGCCAACATCGTAACCACTCTGACGGGAAATCGGATTTCGCGTATCGCCGGCTACGGGACGCGAAGAGGATATCGATCTGATCAGCGAGGTGTTGAACCGGGTTTGAACCCCTGAACGAGCGGCCACCCGGTCTTAGGGCCGGCCTTTTCCCCCGGCAGCGCCCTTCCGCCGTTCGGTGCTCTTTCTTCGGTCCGGGCCTCCATACGGTTCGGCATCGGTTGGGTGGCGGGCAATCAGGGTGGTACTCACCTCTCGCACCAGTTCGGCAGACGCAAACGGCTTGACCAGATAGTTGTCCCCCTTCCTGACAGTTGAGCGCGCCTTGGTGTCTCCAGACATGAAAAGGACTCGCAGTTCCGCCCGATTCCTGATGCCCGTCCGAGCCAGGTCCGGGCCGGTCATGCCCGGCATGAAGACATCGGTGATGAGCAGGTCGATCCGAACCCGGCGGTCCGAGAGCAACCGAATGGCCTCGCCCGGATCACTGGTGGAAAACACGGAATAACCCGCATCGGCCAGTACTTGTCCTGCGAGCGTGACGACATCCGAGTCGTCGTCGATCAATAGAAGCTTCCTGCCGCCCAAGGCCTTCTCCCTGTCTTTTGGGTTGGCTAATCTAAACATGTGTGGGGAAAGGGGTTCAACTGTGAATTTGGCTTAGGCCTGATGCTGATGGAAAGCGTCGAGGTAAAGTTGGAGCATCAGTTCAAGGTGCGTGGATAGGTCCGTTCCTTGCGTTAAAGAAGCGGCACTGCTGAGCAAAAGGCTTTTGATCAATCAGCGAGCCTCGCAAGGCACCTCTGATACGTTCCTTTACCGACGATTGCTTGACTCTCCGGTTAGTTTCGTCCCCCCAGCTCGCTCGGGAAATGCTTTCAACACCTCGGCAACCAGGTCCCATCGCGGGAACCCGGGCCGGCCCCAATCCAGACCACGCCGGACGATGACCAGGTCGTAGGACGGGATGACGATCGTGTACTGTCCCCTGTTTCCTGAAGTCGCGTAGGCGTCCTGCGGTATGTCGGTTCGCTCGTCGGGAACGAGCCACCACTGTCCTCCGTAAAACCGGCCACTGTCGCTGGTCGAGGGCGCGGGAGTGCGAACAAACCGAATCCAGTCTTCGGGCAGGATCCGTTCTCCATTCCAGACCCCTTCGTTCAGGTAGAGCAGGCCCAGGCGCGCCAGGTCGCGCGCGTTCGTGTATACCTGGCTGCTCAGTATGAAATTCCCGAAGCGATCCATTCCGGGTACGGTGTTGCGCATGCCGATTTTGTCGAACAGTTCGCGCCGGGGGAACTCGATGTACGTCTGCGGATCCCCAATGGCGGTCTTCAGCGCGTAGACTGCCAGCAGGGTGTCGTAGTTCTCGTAGTCCCATACGGTCCCGGGTTCACGAACGAGACCGCGGTCCAGCGCTCCCCGGACCGAACTTGCGCCACCGAAATAACTGACGTGGGAGCCCACTTTGGAGGGGCTGTTGTCGACCGGGTAGAGTCCACTGGACATGTGCATGACGTTTCGGAGCGTGATCGCCCTCCGCGGATCGTTGCCTGCGGTCTCGGGATCGTTCAGCGACGATCCCCAATCCGAGAAGGGAAGCGGGTCGTCGAGCTTCAACTCGCCCCGCCCCACCAACATGCCGATGAGCGTGCTGGCAATGCTCTTGGCCGTCGACCATGTTCGGGTGCGGGTTGTCATGTCGACGCCCGGGGCGTAGCGTTCCAGCAGGATGTCACCCCTGTGCATGACCAGAAGGCTCAGCGTGATCTGTGATGGCGGACGATCGAATGCCCAATCCGCCGCCGCCTCAATAGCCAGGCGGTTGATGGAAGAGGGGAACGGCTTTTCTTCCACGAGGTCCCCGTCAGGCCAGGGCATCGTGGCCGTATCAGCCGTCAGCGGTGGCATTTCGAGCGTCGGCAACGTGTCGATGTCGGCCAGCGTCTGATCGGGCGCCATCACCACGCAGCCCACGCCTGTTCGATATGCGGCGCGCATGGCGGGTATGGCGTTACTGCCTTTGCCGCCCACAACCACGGCCTTTCGCTCTTCGTCGATCGTTACCTGGCGGGGAGGCAAGACGGGCATCCGGTCCAGTTTCAGCTCTTGTTCATAGATCTGATCCAGCGTCCGCTCGGAAACGAAGAGGCCATTGCAGATCATCAGTGCCTGGGTGCCGGCCGTGACCAGTCGGTCGGTAGGCTCCAGGTAGTCGTAGCGTTCCGCCTGCTGGGCGTACGCCGTTCCTGTCATTGACAGGAGAAGAATCAAAGAGACGCGTCGAATCATGGAAGACTCCGGTGTGATCTGGACTGGCTCGTTAACGAATGACCAGGAACTGTTCACTGTCTGGTCACTGCCGGCACGATTGGAAGAACCACGTGGGACGGATGGGCGGCATCGTGGTAGATCGAGTTGTCGGCCACGATCATCCGGCGGTGTTTGCCCAGTGGCTCTCCGGTGTTCGGGTTGACGTCGAATCGAGGGAAGTTACTGCTCGAGATGTCGATCCGGATGCGATGTCCTTTCTTGAAAACGTTGCCCGTTGGGAATGGCTCGATCGTGAACTCGTACGGTTTCCCGGGAGTCAGGAGTTCCTGCCGCTCCGGAGAGGATCGGTACCGCGCTCGGATGATGCCGTCGGTCAGGTTCATGTCGAATCCGGATGGGAAGTCCTGGCTGGGAGGGTAAACATCGATCAGCTTGGCGGTGAAGTCCGTATCGGTCGCCGTAGACGCCGCGAAGAGCATCACAGTGATCGGGCCGACGACTTCGACGTCCTCTTCGAGTGGCTCGGTCTGAAAGACCACGACGTCAGGCCGCGCCTTGAGCGGCAGGTACGGTGGCTTCGACCCGTAGAACCCGTTTTCCGATCCTCCGCCGAGGCTCTTGAATTCTCTTTCGCGCTGGTCGTAGGCCCCCCTCTTGAGAGCGCCGGAGAAAGATCCGCCGATCGTCGGCACCGGATCGCCGGGGTCGAAGGCATACGTCGTCGGTGTCACATTCGGAACCGGGCTTGCGGAGCTCAAGCTTCCGTCGGCATGGAAGTAATACTTGACGAACTCCGTCCCTGGCAGCGGCCATTCGGTTTCTTCCCGCCAGTAGCCTCCGTGGTACAGCCTGCCGTTCGGGTCCTTGTGGCCGTCCCCGGTTCCCATCACGAACAGTCGGATCGGCGACCACTCGCCCGCTTCGGTCGGCCTGCCCTTCAGGTAGTGATCGAACCAGCTCAAGTGAAACTCGCGGGCGAAGTCGGTGATCGCAGCTTCGGGCCCGAATTCCACGTCACCGGCGCTCGATCGAGTGTTGCCCCCGTGGGTCCATGGGCCCACCAGGAGCCGAATGGGTGATTGCTTGGTCTTGGCGAGCCCGGTGTAGTTGGATATCGTGCTCGCGCCGTAGGTGTCGTACCAACCCCCGACGTGCAACATGGGAATGTCGGACGTTCCTTCGTAATGTTCGGCCCAGTTTACGCCTAAACCCCGCCAGTACTCGTCGTAGTCCCCGTGCGTCAGCATCTCCAGGACGTAGCTTTCGAATTCCGGCGCCACCGACAGGGGGTTGAGCCCTTTCCGCAGAGGCATGGCCGAGAACCACTTCTCGACAGGTTCGGCTTCCATCATCGCCAGTACAACCGGATCGTCCGAGCCCGCCGCCACCTGGTCGAAGGCCCAACCGAGTTGCTGGCCCAATTCGAACGCTCCATGGTTGCGGACTTTGATTTCCCAACCGTTGTGAAGACCTCCGAAATTGAGCAGGACCGTTCGCAAACTGGGCGGGTTCGTCTTGGCGGCATCCGCTTGCGTGTGCGCGCCGTAGGACGTGCCCCACATGCCGACCTGGCCGTCGGCGTACGGCAGGGCGCCAAGCCATTGGACGGTGTCATAGCCGTCGGGTGCGGTGACGTAGGCGTACTTGCTGAAGCTTCCCTCGGAGTTGTATCGCCCACGCAGGTCCTGCAACGCCACCACGTAACCCTGGCGCACGAAGTACTCGGCACTTTGGACCAGCCCCCGTCCTTCCTTGCTGTAGGGCGTTCGTTGCAGCAGGATCGGAAGCTGCTCTTCCACCGGTTGCCCATCGCGTCCAGGGCGATAGATGTCAGTGGCGAGTCGGACCCCGTCCCTCATCGGAACCATGACGTCCCGATCAAACAGGATGACGTCGTAGGAAGCCTCCAACTGATTCGCCGAGGAGGCCTGATAGGTGGCCCGTGTGGATGCGTTTGCCTGTAGCCAAATCACGCACAGCAACACAAACCGACCGTAACGTGCTAAGGAACGTTTCATATGCTGTCTCCTGACGGAAACTGCGTTGCCTTGTCGAGTAAATTTGGAGACAGACTACCTAACCGGGATCAGCAAAGCAACGAGGAATGATTGGCGCGATTTGCGCGAGTGACGGCGGAAGGCGAAGAACTGGAAGTTAAACTCACTCAACTAACCACTAACAACTAGCCACTAACCACTACTGCTGCGTATGACTCTCTTCGAGAAGCCGCAACGCGCGGGAAGGATTGTATACCCCACACGGGCAAAAGCGGGTCAGCGTCGCGACAGCTTGCGCCGGTGTCCGGCGACCCTCCCGGACCAGGTCGACCATTTTCTGGACCAGGTGGAACGAGACCATCCCATGACCACACATCGTGGCCAGTTCGAGAATCTGGCCTCTGGGCAGGTGGTCGTGCGGGTCCTGGAACCCCAACGAGTACTCGACGCTGTGTCGCGGGACCCCGCATGCATTGCCGACGTTCTTAGCGCCTTCTACCGACGTGCTGATATTGATCGACAGCCCGAGGTCGGCGTCCACGACCTCGCGGAGACAGGCCTCGGCCTTTTCGCGCGAGTCGAACACGGCGCCGACAGTTCCCGCGCGTTTCACTCCGTCGATGACGACGCCGAAGTCCGGTTCGAGGTCCCGCTTCCAGTGGACGGACGGGTTGAGGCTCGCCGAGGGCCGAAAGCTGCTCTTCCCGGAGGCGCCGATGTTGGCAGGACGATGCCGGACACAGATCCCGAGGAAGGTCTTGAGCTTCTCGATCGCCCCGTGATCGTTCTTGCCCTTCGATGGTAAGGCGAAGATGATGTAGTCGTCCCGGAAGGCCTCGGCCTTACCGTACCGATGCAAAGTGTTCGTCAACCGCGCCCTCCCCGGTGACGTTCGTGACCCGCCCCAGGCCCATGTTGGTCTTGGATCGCTCGAACGTATACCCCAACTCGTGCAGCAATGATGCCAGCAGCGGATCCTCTCCCGCCTCGTCACATCGGGTCGACACTCCGATCGCGATGACGGTATCGATCCGCTTCGACACGTCCCTGATCGTGTCGAGCACGTTCTTCACTTCAGACAGCGTCGTCTTGATTTCAACGATCGCCGACATAATCTTCTCGTTGAGCAGATCTTCCTTGAGCGTGCCCGTGCTCTTGTCCGTCATCAGATGCGTGATCGGGTTCTTCGGTTCAAAAGTGACTTCGATTTCGGCCAGAGCCATCGTCATCGCCTGTATCTGGTGAAATCGGACGCCGGTTCCGGGTCGGCCAAACTCGATCACGTATCCGACTTCGCCGATACCGACGCGACGCGCCACATCGTTCGTCTTGACCTCTTCCGTGCCCCGGCCCGTGATTCCGGTGGACTTGTGTTCGACGAGGGGATCGCTGAACACCCGTCGGGCGATGCGGGGCCATTCCAACTCTTCCATGACGAAGGCACCCGTCGGGCATACGTCGGGCTCCGGCTCGAAGCGGAACCGGAACATCTTGGCCAGTCCGCGGACGGCGCGAACCATCGTCGGGTTCAGGTGTTCCTGGCTCATCCCGCGAAAGCAGGTCCCACACTCGACGCACTCGTCGTAATCGATGGTAGCGCGGTTTATTGTGGTGTCCACGTAGATCGCGCCCATCGGGCACACCGGAACACAGTTAGAGCACGCCACACATTTCTGGTGATCAATCTGCACGGGCTGAAGTCTCCTCTTTGGCGGTCAGTATACCATCGTGGTTGTGCGTTCGGCCCAACCGCTAGGGATTCGCGAGTCGGATCGCCGCCTGTATCATGTCGTCCCCGCCCGCCACCGTGCTGCCGAATTCTTCGTATATCGGACCGCTGGCTTCGAGAAATCGCTCGCGGTCGGCCTCGTTGATCTGGATACCGGACCCGCGGAGTTCCTCAAGAAGCTCACGGTCCATGCGCTCGGCTTCGGAGTACACGAAAGCCTGCATCTCGACTGCGATCTGCTCGATCACCTGACGGATGTCTTCGGGCAGGCGGTTCCAGCGGTCGAGCCCGGTGAGAAGGTACGAGGGACTGTAGACGTGACCAGTCAGCGACAGGTATGTCTGTACCTCCTGGAACTTGAGGCTTGACAGCTGCGCGAACGGGTTCTCCTGGCCGTCGATGACGCCGGTCTGAAGGGCGACGAAGACCTCCGACAACGGCATCGGCGTCGGGTTAGCCCCGAACACCCGGAACAGCTTGAAACGCCATGCTCCCCGAGGGGTCCGCAGCTTGATTCCGGCGAGATCTTCCGGCGTAAAGATGGGACGTATGTTGTTGGTGATATGCCGGAATCCGTTCTCCCACAGCCCCAGGACCTTGTACCCTTCCGCTTCGGCAGCGGGCGCCAGTGTCGGCCAGAAGACCTCCTCGCCGATCTTTCGCATGTGATCCCGATCCCGAACCAGATACGGCATCTCGAACAATCCGAACTCGTCGACCAGCGAAGACATGATCGTAGACGGGACCGCGAAGTCGAGTGTCCCCAGCTTCAGTTTCTGAATCAGTATTTCGTCGTTACCCAGTTGGCTGGACCCGAAAAATGTCGCCCGGACCCGGCCTTCGAGACGTTCGTTGACGCGACGGGCGAACTCTTCGGATGTGGCTGACACGAGCGATCCGGGTGCGGTGACGGTTCCGATCTGGAGTTTGATGATGGAGGCCTCAGATGAGTTCTCTCCACAGCCGACGAGCGGTAGCATAACCGTAAGCGCTAGGAGCCCGGCTAGGAATCGGGAAGAAATGGACGCGATACTGAGCATGGAAGACATGGTGCGCATTATGGTCCTCACAACACGGACGTTGCAACCCTTAGAGTTGGGTATTATATTCTCCAAGGTTTTCTAGACAACTTCCGATCTCATACTGCGATCGTCCGCCAGTTCTCAGCCAGGTGCTCGGCTGTTCGCCACGCCAGAGCCTGTGCCGTGAGCGTCGGGTTTCGTGCGCCGCTTGTGCCCATCACCGAGGCCCCGAGGACGCCAAGGTTCGACGCCTCGTGCGAAAAGCCCCACTGATCGACAACGTTCGTGTCCGGGTCGTTGCCCATGCGGGTGCCACCGTAGGCATGCGTCGTCGGACCCATCGTCCCAATCCCGCTCCGCCGCGTATCGATGGCGCCGGCTGCCTGGAACCACTCCACCATCTTGTCCTGCATGAAGGCCGCGATCTTCCTTTCGTTGTCCTTGAAGTCGGCCGTGATCCGGCACACAGGAAAGCCGAGAGGGTCCTCGACCGTCGGGTCCAGGTCCAGGTAGTTGTCTTCGTACGGCAGGGTCGTCTTCTGGATGTAGGTGCTGGTCCATCGGTCGGCGTTCTCTTTGATGAACGCCTTCCACGCCGAGCCCCACTGCGGCGCGCGTCCGAACGTGTTCATTCTTGCGGCGCTGATCGGCCGTCTCTCGGTGTAGACCCAGAGGTTGCCGCCGCCTATGAAATCGAGATCGACGTGATCGAAGTTGTCATCGGCCCAGTTGTCGATGGCGACACCCTGAGAGGGGGTGCCGTACCAGTTGTTCAGATCAAACGGGAACAGGGCGGTGACGCCGGCGCCGGTGTTGTGGCTGAAGTAGTGCCGGCCGACCAGACCGCCATTGTTCCCCAGACCGTTCGGATAGGGTGCGGACTTCGAGAGCAGCAACATACGAACGTTCTCGTAGACATAGCTGGCGAGCAGAACAACGTCCGCCGGCTGGAAGTATTCCTCACCGTTCTTGATGTAGTTCACGCCAGTGGCGCGACCATCCGAGTCAACTTCGATTGTGGTCGTGTGCGCCTGCGTGACGACCTTCAGACGGCCCGTGTCCATCGCCCTGGGTATCGTGGACACCGCCGTCGAACTCTTCGCGTTCACGTGGCATCCGCCCCTGCTGCAGAACCCGTGGTACACACATGCCGACCGGTTCTGGTATCTCTGACTGTTGATCGCGGCAGGTCCCGGGAACGGATCCCATCCGAGCGTCCGGGCCGCCGCACCCATCCGGTCGGTGAAACCCGTGCCGCGGAGGGGAGGCATCGGAAACTCCCGGCTCCGTGGCCCTTCGAAGATGTTGCCGCGCGGATCGATCGTCCCGTTGATGTTACCGGCCTGGCCCGACACCCCGACTTCGTATTCGACTTTGTCGTAGTACGGCTCGAGTTCCTCGAGTCCGAACGGCCAATCCTCTACGGTTGAGCCCGCAGGGATTCGTGAGGCCCCGTAGCGCCGGGTGGTTTCCGTCACCACCTTGAAGTCCCACGGGTTGAGGCGCCAGCTCTGTCCCCAGTAGTGGAGGGAAGTGCCGCCGACCGCGTTCATCATCGGATGCACCGACCCGCGAGGCGAGTACGGCGCACCGGCGCTACGCCTGTGAGTGGGAATCTCGCGGTTCGCTTTCTGCACCGACTGAGGCCAGCCGCGGACATTGTTCCTCAGTTCGTCCGGAGCGAAATCGCGCGTGCCGAGCCACGTCCCCGCTTCGAGACCGATCACTTCCAGTCCGGCCTCGGTGAGCGGAAGGGCGGCCACGCCGCCGACCGCTCCCAGGCCGACGATGACGACGTCCGTTCTTTCCAGAGTCACAGCCATGGCTCACCTCCCCCTCTTCGTGAACATTCGGCTGTCGTACGCCGATCTGTGGTTCGGCTCCAGGTCCGCATCCAGGCGCTGCTGATCGGCCGAGACCGCCGTTCTTACGCCCGGGTAGTCGATCAGATCCCAGCCGACGAAGTTTGCATTTCCTCCGTAATACGGGTCGCAGAACGTACCCTGGATGGTGTGTGTCCGGAGCAGGTTGAAGAACCCCGACGAGTTCGGTACAAAACCGGTGGCGACACCCGCTTCCATGTCGGTCAAGACCGCTTCCTGGTCCTCGGCCGATAGCTCGGCGAACGGTGCGCCTTTCGAATTCTCGGCATAGGCGTCGACTGCCTCGAGACCCGCCAGGTACGCGGCACGTGAAGATGCCAAGGGGCCGGTAAGCGCGCGGTCAATGTAGTGCGCCGCGCGGGCCTCGGTGGCTCCCGGTCCGTTCTCATCGGTCGGGATCAGCCGCGCCACAATCGCTTCGAGCGTGTCGGACTCGGCAGCAGTCAGCGTTTCGAATGGTTCCTGTGTCTGTCCAGATGCGGTAGCCGAGGGAACCACCGACACCGGTAGAGCCGCCGCTATGCCGAAGATCCCCGCACGCTTCAGCAACTCCCGTCGTGAAAAACCTTGTGGGCCGTTGCCATGCTCCGTCCCATCCTTCCGGCTGGCCATGATGTCCTCCTGGTTCAACGTGAACCGTGTCCTTGTTTCACTGTTTCCGCAATTGGGTTGAACCGAACATAGGGCTGGAGGAATCGGATTTCAAGCGAATTGGTATGGTCAACGGCAAAGGAGGCTATGACCGCATCGAGCCCGTCGAGATGAACGGAACACTCCCAGAGTGTCGATTCGCAACTCGCTTCTCCCGAATCGCGACGTGGCGAAAAGCCGGACAAAGGACGGTTCGATTGTCGCCACGATCTCGGATTTTCCAGCAATGGGGAATTCCGATTGAACGCCAACAGTAAAATGTCCAGTCTGGGCGAAACTGGCAAGAACTGATGCAATTCCCATACGCAAACTCACAACTCATTGCGGCTCCGGCCTATCACTCTGGCATCTTCCTCCAGCGCCCACCCCCAGCGAATGAGAGTCGGCAACCACGCGACAATAGCGATAATGAAATCGCTGTCGACACGTTTGATCCAGTCGCTGCCCACGCATGTTGCTGAGTATGTTATGTCGTGAATTGTGCGCGGACTTGCGTGATGCAACGCTTTCGTGGCTATCGGCGTCGCATATCGAGCGCGCAGTCCGGAAACGACAGTGCTCTATCAGGTCGTTGCGGATGAACCCGAAACGTTCCTCGCCAGACAACGGGATCGCGACCGTCCGGTCCCCCGATTTGTTGAAGAAGAATTCCGTGCCTTCCTGGATTGCGGCATTCTCGCGCGGGGCTTTCTGCGGCTTCACTGCCAGGACTGCGGCCGGGATCGGTTACTGGCGTTCTCCTGTAAAGCCCGCGTCTGGTGTCCGTCGTGTGGTGGACGACGCATGGCGGATACGGCGGCGCATCTGGTCGATCGTGTCTTTCCAATCGCGCCGGTACGGCAGTGGGTCTTATCGCTGCCTTTTGCCCTGCGCTACCGCATGGCCTATGACCGACGCCTCACCAGTGATGTCCTGAACGTTTTCATACGTGCGCTATTTGGAGAATTGCGGCGGCGGGCCGAGCGACTGCTGAATCTTCGCTCCACGCAGTGTGGCGCCGTGACGTTCGTGCAGCGTTTTGGGGACGCGCTGAATGCAAACGTGCATTTTCACTCGATGGTGATCGATGGAGTTTACGCCGCTGACGCGAGTGGCCGTCCCGAGTTTCATCAACTGCCCCCGCCCGAGGATCAGGACGTCCTCCGCCTGACAGCCCTCGTCAACGATCGCGTTCGATCGATGTTGGAGCGGAGAGGGCTTGGAACTTCCGCGGAACCTCAACAAGCAGATCCCTTGTCAGAAGACGATCCCGGTATGGCCGCCCTGCTGGCCAGTTCCGTCAGCCGCAGGATTGCGGTCGGCTCGAATGCCGGCCATGGCGTCCTGCGCATGGGCGATCAGATCGACCCAGAAGACATGGATGCCTTCCAGGGCTCCCGCTCGGCCATGGTCTCTGGCTTTAGTGTGCACGCCAATGTCTCGATTGAGGCTCGCGACCGGATGCGGCTGGAAAGGCTCATGCGCTATGCGGCCCGTCCGGCCGTCGCTACAGGTCGTTTGTCAGAGCTCTCGGATGGCCGGCTCCATTATCGTCTAAAACGTCCATGGCGTAACGGAACCATTGCGGTCGTTTTCGAGCGTCAGGACTTCATCGCCAAACTGGCGGTTCTGGTTCCGGCGCCGCGCGCTCACCTGACGAGGTATCACGGAGTATTCGGCCCTGCTGCAGTGTGGAGATCCCTGATCGTTCCAACCGGTAATGACCATGGTAGGGAAACCGACTTGAACTCGCAGCCTTCTCCCCAAACATCAAGCGTGCCGCCTGACGCTCGGGATGAGTCGCACACGGCGCCAGCTGTGAGCGGTCGCAACTATACATGGGCGGAGTTGATGAAACGTGTCTTCCTGGTGGACGTTCTTCAGTGTGAACATTGCGGCGGAAGAATGAAAATCCTTGCAGCAATTCGTCCGCCCACCGCCACGGAAAAAATCCTCGAGTGCCTGGGCCTGCCTTCCCGCGCCCCGCCCCTGGCGCGCGCCTCTTCCGACTACGATTGCCAACCGGACGCCTTCTGAACGTCGACGTCAAGACGCGGCGGGACAGGTGTGCCTCCGCGAGGCGGAAATGTGACTTGAACCCGCCGTCTTCCCGGAAATCCTGCTTTGAATCCCCCGCCCGACGGCCTGCGGCCGCGGGCGGGTTGACATAACACCCATACAACGACACTGTTCGCGCCTCCATAGACGTCGGACCCTGCTTATTCCGCTTATCGTGCGCCAAGAGGCGTGAATGGAGCTTGTGAGATGCAAAGATCACCACCTAAAAGTCGAGCAGACGGAGGTGAAGAACGCGCCCTGGCACGAAGGGTGACCGACGCGTCAAAGCGGGTGCGGTATGAGCGGACAGGCCGAATCGGTGAGATGAATGGGCATACACCCCGAAACGGAAAAAGTTGTGGTCGCCGACCCGGTGGATAAGACGGGGAAGGCGGAAGAAAGACAGGCGTCAATGCGAGTCTGTCCTCGGCCACCGGGGGCGCTGGCTCCGGCATGTTCGCAAGAGCACGTTCATGAACTTGGGAGATCCCTGTGTTTGTCCACAGGAGGTGGACAATGGCGCGGTGCAAGCCGGGCTATAGGAGCGCAGGGAAGTCAGACCACGTCATAGTAGCGGTGAACCGAGTAATGACCGGGGAGCAAAGGGCGTGGCGGAAAGAGGAAGTGGCGAATGAGGAAATCGGAACCGCACACCGAGGCGGGCAACCCAGCCGGACCCAGTGCTGGCGAGGGGCATGATCCAGTTTCCAGACGAGCCGCGATAGCAGCAAGGGCTCGGAAGAATCCAAAAGAGCAGTTCAATAATTTGCTTCACCACCTCACGTATGAGCTGGTCGCGGAGTGTCTCGATGAGATACCGCGATCGAGCGCGGCGGGGGTGGACGGGATGAGCGTCAAGCAGGCCAGAGAGAATTTGAGCTGGCTACTTCCGCCAATCCTGAAGCAGATCCACGAAGGGTGTTATAGGCCGCCGCCGGTTCGAAGGGTGTATATCCCGAAGGCGGATGGTTCGAAGCGTCCCATCGGGGTTCCGGCGGTAATCGATCGGGCGATCCAGGGTGCAATGGCGAAGGTTCTGAATGAAATCTATGAGCAGGACTTCCTGAAATGCTCGTTCGGTTTCAGGCCAGGGCTGGGCTGTCATCATGCGTTGGCGACGATCAACGCGTTACTGCACCGCCAGAAGATGGAGCACGTGCTTGAGGTGGACATCCGGGACTTTTTCGGAAGTCTGAGCCAGGACTGGCTCATGCGCTTCGTGGGACTTCGAATCGGTGATCGGCGAGTATTGACGCTGATTCAGGCGTGGCTCAAAGCAGGCATCTTCGAGGGAGGCAGGTGGCAGGCAGTGGAGAGGGGAACGCCGCAAGGCGGCTCTATCTCACCGCTGCTGGCAAACATCTATCTTCACTATGTCGTGGACCTTTGGTTCGAGCGGAAGATCAAGCCGCAGTTCGGTGGTAAGGCAGCACTAGTTCGGTATGCGGACGACCTCTGCCTGTTCTTCGAGCAATCCACCGACGTGGACACGATGCGCACCCTGCTGGCAGCGCGTTTGGGGCAGTTCGGGCTTACGCTTGCCGAGGCGAAGACTCATCAGACTAACATGGGCTCTCGGACTACCAACCAGACCCATGAACGGCGCCGGCTGACGTTTCTGGGCTTCACGATCTATCGGGCCCGGAGCGTCGGCAAAACGGTCATCAAGACGGTGTTTCAGACGGAGGGGAAGCGTTTCAGCCGGGCAAAAACCCGCATGAAAGAGCGACTCCGACGGATGCAGCACCAGCCCGTGGAAGTCCAGGCCCGCGCGGTGAACCAAATACTGCGGGGTCATTTCAACTACTACGGGCTCGCCGGGAATGCCAGGAAGCTCCAGGCCTTTTGGAACTTCACCTGGAGGGAGTGGAAACACTCTCTATCAAAGCGGAGCCAGACGGGCCGACTGAGCTGGGAGGACTTCAAAGTCCTCTTGGCCAAGCACCCGCTGGTTCGGCCGCGAATCCGGATTCGCTATTCCCAGTTGGCGTCCTACACACGGCTGTAAACAGACTCTTTTCGAAGAGCCGTATGCGGGAAATCCGCACGTACGGTTCCGTGGTGGGACCGACCCGGCGACGGGTCGGTCTACCCGATCGCGGAGTTGGCGTGTTGACGCCAAGGAACTTTACCGAACCTTAACCCTGATGGAGCTTGTCGGCCTTGTCGGTGGCGGGGCACTCATTTTTTGCCCGTCAACCATTCTCGCACGGCTGCGAGTGACTGCGAGGCAGCAACGGCCTGACTGGCCGCAGGAGACGACAACGCACCGTCGACGAGGTAGTGGCCCTGGTGGCTAAAGTCATACAGGAAATCCAGAGCCAACTGCGATCTCTGGCCGGATATGTCATCAAACAGATCCCTCATCCCATCTGCGAATCTTCTCGTAAACTCGGGCAGCCAGTCGACTGCCTCGTGCATCTCCGTCCGGATTGCTGCGCCCAGGTGGCCCGAGGCGGCCACGGCCGTACACGCTTGTTGCTCGATCTCGTGATCTGACCCAACGGACGACCTTCATATCGCTCCGCTGTGTCATGATCGCCTCCCGAAATGAGGTGCGATCTCAATGTAGTGCGAAATCCAGTTACGAAGCACATCATTCACCCTATGATGCGCGATTTTGAGACAGACAGCGTGAGTTCTTATAGTGGTACGTTGGGATGTCCTAGAAAATTAATAAAACACGGTATTGTGTGGGATATATAAGCTTAGACTCGCAAAATGGCGTGCCGTAAATGCGTCAAACAGTGCGTATTCTCTGTTAAGTTTGCATATAATCTTGATATGACAGCATAGATTGTGCGTTTAACACCTATAATGTGTATACGAATCTTAAAATAAGGTGCAATCACGCGGATGGCCGATCTGAGATTGAAAGTCAAGTTTGGAAAGCACTAATTCGAGGCTGAAGGTTCTGCCGAAACGTGCAGGATCAATTCATCGCATTCACGCAGCTCGTTTTACCACGCTGACCCTACAGTTCTTCACGCGGTCGCCTCTCAGGGCTCATAGCCTTCCGATTTCGCGATGATCACCGTCCCGATGACGTCCCCCATCATGTTGACGGTCGTGTTTCCCATGTCGATCAGTCGGTAGACACCACCGACGATGGCCGCGATCTCGATGGGCAGGTTGAACGCCTGCACGTAGATCAGCGCGATCACCAGGCCTCCCGCCGGAATGCCCCCCGATCCGGCCGAGAGGATCAGTCCCACAAGAACAATGGCGGGTACCGTCGCCAGGTCGAACGTGAATCCCGCCGCCTGGGAGGTGAACAGAAGCACGCCCGCCAACATGATCGAAGTGCCGTCCTTGTTGAATTGCGCTCCCAGAGGCAGCGTGAAGGAGTAGATGTGCTCGGGCAGCCGCAACCGTTCTCGAGCCATCTCGAAAGAGACGGCAAGGCTCGCAAGGCTGCTGCAGGTGGCCGCCGTCGTGGCGTAGAGCGGGCCCGTCTTTTTGAGGAAAGTGATCGGCGAGTAGCGCGCGAAGCCATAGAGCAGGGCGAGGTAGACGCCGACCATCACGACATGCGCGCCCCAGATGCCGCCGATGAACACGGCCAGCGGTCCGAAGATCGCGGCTCCGTACTGGCCCACGGTTGCTGCGGCCAGTGCTCCGATGCCGATCGGTCCGAAGAACTCGAGGATCAGGTCCACCAGGCTCCGGAGCAGTTCGGCCAGTAGCTCGAAGGCGCCCCGGAGCGCCTGGCGTTTTTCTTCCGGCAACAGCAAGGTCGCCACTCCGAGCAGGAGTGCGAAGACGACGATCTGGGAGACGTTACCGGTACTGAAGGCTGCGAAAGCGTTTTCCGGAACCAGGTCGAGCAGCAAGTCCCCGACCCTGGGCACCGTCCCGATGCCCTCGTCAAGCTCCACGGTCAACGACATGCTGTCGCCGGGTTGGAGCAACTCGATGGTCGCCAAACCCAGCACGAAGGCGAAAACCGCCGTCGCGAAGTAAAGAAGAAAGTCTTGGCTCCGAGCCGGCCGAGCACGCGAATGTCGCTGAGTGAAGTCAAACCGGCGAGAAGATTGAAGAAGACCAGCGGAATGGCTGCCATCACGAGCAGCCGTATGAAGAGAACTCCAAGGGGTTCGACCGCCTGGGCTCTCTCCCCGAAAATGATTCCCAGCGCCAGTCCGATCCCCATGGACAGGAGGATCTTGATGCCGAGCGACAGCTCCCGATAGCGCTGGAATGCCGAACTCAATCGAGTCCCAGGTGTCGGAAGGCTCGCTCGATCAGCAGGCGATGGTATCCCAGATAGTTCTCCCGGGTCAGGGGCACGTAGTCGTCCACGTCGGCGGCGAGTCCTTCAACAATCTGTCCGTTAGGTCGAACCGTGTGCCCGATCGACCACATGTATCCGGCGATCGGCTTTCCGCTGATCGGAAACACGAGTTCTTCCTCCCACTCCCAGGTATTGCTGTAGCCGCCTGTCGGCATGCCGATCGTGTGACCGAGTTGGTTATCGACCACAATCGACGCGAACTGATCCAGGTGAGAGCCGCCGTGAGGTCCGAAGAGGCAGACGAGCGGACCGCGAAAATGAACTGTCGCCGGTTGGATCACGCCGTCGGAGTACTTGGGTGCGTGAGCCAGTTTGAAGGGTACGTCGTTGGAGTATTCCTGCCCATCCCTTAAACCGGCCATTACATCGCTTTCCAGCCAGTCGATCAGCCAGGAGCCGTCATCGATCGTCTCGGCAACTCCGGAATCTGTGATCCGGCTGGCGTCATAGTCGGCGCGTTTTTCACGGACGAAGTCCTCGGTGATATCGCTCAGGCGCAGGTTGCCGAAGGTGGTCTTGAAGGGCTTGGGCGACAGACGCTGGATGGCGTAGGCTCCGCGGGATCCTCCCCGGCTGCGGGTGGCATCGAAGATGACCGCGGAATCGAGCATCCCGTTGTCCTCGGCGTAATCCACGAGCCAGTCCATGTCCTCCACCAGCAGTTCGCGGAATCCGTACCAGTCGAGGAGGAGGACGGGTTTCGTATCGTGGACCCACAGGTCGAACGTGTGCCGATCCGAAACCAGGTGGAATTCCGGGTACCGCCGCGCTCCGTGTCCGGACCAGGCGATTGACTCCGGATCGAGATAGGGCAGCGTCACGACGTACTGGGATCCGTCGGCGCGCCCGAGGCGGAACGTGATGTCATCGCGGTAAAAATCCGGTGAGACGTCGTAGTGCTTTTCGGGTATCCCCTCGGCCAGCTTCCACCAGAAACCCTCCAGGGTGGAGTATCGGATGTACGGCTCGATGGCGTCGACGTACTCGCCGAAAGGCCGGTCGTTGACTGCCAGAAGCCGGTCTCCCGGGTTGATGTTCTCCGATCCGACGTAATCTCCGACGTTCTCGGCAAAGTCGGCGACAAAGACGAAGAAATCGCCCGGCGTGCCGTATCCGTCGCAAATCGGATAGGCGCCTGTATGAAGACATCGAGTTTGTCGAGCGGTCTCCAGTGATCCAGAACGATTCCGCCCTCGATTGGGTTCAGGCTGAGGTGCCTGTCCTTGCGCGCGTTACCGAGCTTTACCAGGGCATAGAACAGCTTCTCATCCGTGTCGGCGGCGATGAGCTCGTCGCGGTAGGCCCGCATGCCGGCCTCGATGTCGAGTTCGAGCCGTTCGTTCTTGATCGGAGAGAACGATTCGCGCTCGAAGGTTTTCTCCAGCAAATAGTCGAACAGGGCTGCGCGATCTTCGGGAGTGCTGGGCCCGGGAGGATGCTGGGCGGTTCCGAGACTGGACTGTCCGGCGAGTGACAGGATGCCGAGTGCCACAACGGCGAGCACCGTCGTCGATCGATGAAATCGCTTGGAATGTTTCATGTCTTTCCTCGTTACGACGCGAGTCCTTTTTCGAGCCGCGTCAGGCCCGTGCGCAGATCGGCCCATGATTTCACGCACGTCATGCGAAGGTATCCTTCTCCGGACGGGCCAAAGGCGGCGCCCGGCACCACGGCCACGTGATGTTCGACGAGGAGGCGCTCGGCCAGATCCACCGAGCCCCAGCCCTTCTCTCGAATGTCGATCCAGGCATAGAAGCCACTTTCCGGCATCTTGCAGGTCACGTCCGACAGGCGGTCCAACGCCGCGACGGTGTATTTGCATCTCTCTTCCCAGTCCGCCCACAACCGAACGACCGGAGTCGGTGCGGACTCGCCGAGAGCGCGGGCGGCGCCGGTCTGAGCGAAGGAGCCGGCGCAGGTCACCAGATGTTGCTGCACCACCACCATGCCCTCGATCACCGCCGCTGGACCGTAAGCGAAACCCACTCGCCAGCCGCCCATGCAGAAAGCTTTCGTGACTCCCATGAGCCCGATCGTCCGTTCCGCCATGCCGGGAAGTGTCGCGATGGACGTATGTTCTTTGCCGCCCCACGTGAGCCTCTCGTAGGTTTCGTCTGCAATCACGATGAGATCGTGTCGTTGGGCGAAATCCGCGATGACCTCCAGATCTTCGGGAGTGTGGACGACACCGGTGGGGTTGTGCGGGGAGCAGAAGAGAATTGCGCGGGTCCGATCGCTGCGCGCAGTTTCGAGCTCGGCCCCTTGCCATCGGAATCCATTCCCCGGGCGGAGCGGCGCCCGAACCGGTTCACCACCGCAGAAACGAATCGCGGGCTCGTAGCTGACGAAACAGGGATCTTCGATGAGAACTTCATCCCCTGGGTTGAGGGTTGCCATCAATGCCAGGAGCAGACCCTGCTTGCACCCCATCGTCGCGATGATTCCCGTAGCCGGGTCCACGACGAGGCCGTTTTCTCGTTCAAGCTTGCGACCGCAAGCCTCCCGAAAGGCCGGTGTCCCCTGGGCCATTGTCTGGTGGGTGTCGCCATCCTGGATGGCCTGAACGGCAGCTCTGGAGATGTAGTCCGGTGTATGTTCTGTTGCACGTCCGGCCGAGAAGTCGAGAACGTCGAGCCCCTCACAACGCAAGGATACGGCCAGGTCGGCTATACGGACAGTTGCCGACTCACCGACCTCATCTACGCGTTGAGCTACTTTCGCCATCAGATGAACAATTCGGAATGACGGACACGTGCGATATAGCCACGAGTGGTCCGCTCAAGAAATCATGTTGCCAGTCCGGATGCACGGCCAGCATAGACGAAACGCGCCAGGTGAATCAAAGACAACTGAAAGTGCGGGTGTCCCGTTCGGTGAATTGAATTGCTATCAGAGCTGGTTTATTCTTCTTGTCCGTACACGTTCGTCGAGCGAAAACTCATGCCCCCTGCAAAAAACGGAGATGACAGGAAAGGGCGTCGTCACGGAGAGAGGCGATCCGCCGGCAATGCCCTGGACCTGAAACAGGCATCGTCACCGCTACGAGTGCTACAACTGCCCCTGGCACTCACCTTCGGCCTGCTCCTCGTATCGTTCGTACCGCGCGTTCAAGTAAACCTCGTACTGACATGGTCCTGCTGGGGGTCCGTTCTGGCATTGGTCGCTTGGCAGGCAGTTCTGTTCAAGCGATTGAAAAGCGCAGGGCATGCACTCTCACTCCAAATGAGCCTTCGCCCGCAGCATTATGTGCAGGCCATGGTTCAGATCGGTTTGTTCGGCTACTGGGGCTATTACTGGCGTCCTGTGTATGACCACGCCTGGTTACTGGTCGCACAGCTATTGTTTGCGTATAGCTTTGACATGCTGTTGTCCTGGTCCCGTCGCGAGAAGTATGTCCTCGGCTTCGGGCCATTTCCAATCATCTTGAGCATCAATCTGTTTCTGTGGTTCAGAGACGATTGGTTCTATATGCAGTTCCTCATGATAGCGGTCGGGTTCATGGGGAAGGAATATGTGCGCTGGTGGCGGGAAGGTAAAAGTGTGCATATCGTCAATCCTTCCGCGTTTTCGCTGGGTTTGTTTTCCCTGGTGTTGATCGCCACCCACACCACCAGTTTGACCTGGGGGCAGGAGATAGCGTCGACACTGACACTCGCGCCGCACATTTATGTGTTTCTGTTCCTGATCGGCCTGAGCGTCATGTATTTCTTTTCCATTACGCTGGTCGCGGCAACTGCAGCGATGACGTTGTTCGGGTTCAGCGCCTTGTATTCGGTGTCGATAGGTGTTCCCTACTTCCTCGACTCAGAGATCCCGGCTGCCGTGTTCCTGGGGCTGCATTTGCTGATTACCGATCCCTCTACCTCGCCTAGAACACCTTTGGGTCGGGCCATTTTTGGCGGTCTGTATGGCCTGGGCGTGGTGGGTCTTTACTCGCTGCTTGGAACGATCGGCATGCCGACGTTCTATGACAAGCTCTTGTGCGTGCCCCTTTTGAATGCGAGCGTGATTGGGATCGACCGTTTTGTGCGATCCATCCGGACCGAGGCGGTGTTGAATCTCTGGCGGCAGAACTGGTTTGCCGGTCGCGCCAATCTGGCTCACATGGGCGTCTGGATTCTGTTGTTCAGCACCATGACTGTCCTGGGGAAGACCGACGGGAAACACACCGGGGACAGCTTGCCGTTCTGGGAACAAGCGTGCGCGGAAAATCTCCCGAACGCCTGCTCCAGATTGCTGCAGCTTGAGGCGACGTATTGTGGAGACAACTCCGCGTGGGCGTGCAACGAATTGGGTGCGTATTACAAAGAAGGTCGAATAACGGAACCCGACTCCGAGCTTGCATTGGCCTACTTCTCGAGGTCTTGTGAACTCCAGTTTCAGTCAGGCTGCGTCAATCTGCTGTACCCAGGGAGAGTGAGTCGCGGGGTTCCCCACGCGTTGGACCTCAGGTCGCTGTTACGAGAGGGAGGGCAGAACCTGATGCAGATGCAAGAGCAGGAATTATACGATCGGGCCTGTGATCACAACTGGAGCTTCGCCTGTGGTGGAGCCGTCGGTTCGCAATGACAGAGAGTCGTCCGGAAATGGAAAACAACGACCAGCCTCCAGGTTTAGAAGCAGACCAGGCACGTGGTTCAACCGCATTCATGGGCATGACCGTTTTGGTTTCTCTGGTTCTATTTGCAGCGTTTTGGATGAGGCATCAAAGCATCGGAGCCATCTCACCGGACCAGGCTGAGGTCCACACTTTACCCGGTGGCGGGGCCATGGAACTGGATGGGTTTCGCTCCGATGCCTGGTATTTGCCAGATGAAGAACTGCTCGGTTTCGTCGAGATTCCCGCCGGATCCTTTGTGATGGGGAGCAACCCTGCAGTAGACAGGTTTGCCTATGAAAACGAGCGTTGGTCCAACACGCGGCTACAGGGGACCGTAGACCTCCGAACGTTCTATATAGGTATGTATGAAGTCACCGTCCGTCAGTTCCAGGCGTTTGTCGAGGCCACCGATTACAGTATTGAAGGTCAGGTTCTTGAAGGAGCTCCAGATCATCCTGTCGTGAACGTCTCATGGACCGATGCACTTGCCTATTCACGATGGCTTGAGACAACCTGGGTTTGTCCACCCGGTCTGGCCCACTTTTGATCGTCTGATTTGGCCCACCCCCTCCTGTTAATAATTCCGAGTAGTGATAATTACCGTCGGGCCTGTGTTGTAGATGTGGGAAAGCCGAGCGCCCTTGGCGAGGCTTTTCCAAGCGCTGTGGGAATCCTGGTTTTTAGGATTTCCACAGCGCGTCATCTTCCACAGGCCTCCGTTTCTTTCTTTTTGGTTCTTTTTCTTTCTTTCGGGAAAAAACTCCGTTTCCAGGATCGCCCAGGATCGACGACCGCGCGGCGATCCGACCCTCAGGACGTGGTTTGTTTCGCGGGTTTCTCCTTTCCAGGCGGATGCCGTGGTTTCTGTCGTTTCTCCAACGTGCGCCGAAACCGGAAGGATTCGGTTCCGGTCTCGATGATGTGAGCGCGATCGGTTATCCGGTCCAGCAACGCCTTGCACAGCCGAACATTGGGAAACACCTGGGTCCATTCCGAGAACGGCAGATTCGTTGTCAAGATCACCGTCGCCCGCTCGGCTCGATCCGAGATGACTTGAAAGAGGAGTTCGGCGCCGAGGTCTGCCATCGGGACATAGCCGACTTCGTCGATGGCAATCAACTCGTATCGGAACCATCGGGCCAGAACCCGGCGGAACTGGTCGTTGTGGTGGGCCTCGACCAACTCGTTGATCAAGCCGGCGGCCGTCGTAAAGCGAACCCGCTTCTTCTGCCGACAAGCGGCCACGCACAGTCCTGTGGCCAGGTGCGTCTTGCCCGTTCCACACTCCCCGATCAGGACGACAGGTTCGGCGTGTTCTAAATAGCCACCGTCTGCGAGTCCACGGATCCGGTTGGCTGGAACCTTCGACCGCGAGAAGTCAAAGTCCTCGAGTGTCTTCATTCGAGGGAAACGTGCGGCTTGAATCCGCCGGGCCACGGTGTTCCGTTCGCGTTCTTCAACTTCCATCGCCAGCAAGGCTTCCAGATACCGTGTGTAGGTGTGCTCTTCCCGCTGGGCCTGCTCGGCCATGGCCGCAAACTGCGTTCCGATCGTGGGCGTCCGGAGAGCTTTACAGTACTGCTGAATCGCCGCCTGTTCGACCCCGCCGGCTGTGGCGGACACTAGCCCGGATGGATCACCAATCGGAGAATCGATCGGTGTTCGGATACGAGAAGCGATTTGCGGCGAGACTTGGAGCTGAGAGTGAGCGAGCCGTGGACATTGGCGGATTTTGAGCCTGTGACACGGCGACATTTGGCGGGAGATCGGCATGAATGGGCGAGTGCAGGCAGGCCTCGCCGGGAGGCAGATGAGAGGCGCTGTTTTTCGGATCTGAAGGTTCGGTGTCGTCAGCAACGAAGCGGAATTGATTGCAGGTTTCTCACTATGAGAGCAAAGACGTCGGCATAGGGATAGGCCTCCGACATCGAGATCCAGACGTTGCGGACCGTGAGGCGGATACGCGCACCGATCTTAAGAAGCTTCAGACGGATGGTTCCGCATTGGGCATGGGCCATCGCGGTATCTTTGAGACCGAGACGACGCAACGCCTGCATAAGCATGTAGGCGGCTGAGGACAGATACAGTCGGAGCTGATTGGCGCGCATGGTTCCCGCACTGGTGCGGTCGGCAAATAGATCCAGTTGCTGTTCTTTGATCCGGTTCTCCATGTCGCCGCGTGCGCAATAGAAATCTTCGTAGAGCGCTTGGGCTCCGAGTCGTTCCGGTGGCAGTGAGGTCACCACGAATCGGGGATTGGCGCCCTTGGCCAGGAACTCGGCTTTGCCAACAACGCGACGAGTGCGGCTCCAGCTCTTTCGAGTCCGGTACAGGAAATCCTTAAACACTCGTGCCGATTTCCCAGTGGTCTGAAACTCCGCTTCAGCCTGAATCATCTGGTCAGCGATCTCTCGCTTGAGGCGGTCGTTCTTGGCCAACCCCATCACATAATCGACCTGGTGGGTTTCACACCAGTCCAGTAATGCATCCCGGCAGAATCCGGAATCGGCCCGAATGATGATCGACACGTCCGGCCAGCTCTGACGGATCTGGCCGACGATACGTTCCAATTCATCGACTGATCCTGCCGCCCCATCGATATTGGACGGGCGCAGCCGAGCGCACAACAGATGCTCTCCACAGAAGATGTACAAGGGCAGATAGCAGTAGTTGCGGTAGTAGCCGTGAAAGAACCGGCCTTCCTGTTGACCATGGATCGGATCATCGGTCGCGTCCAGATCCAGAACGATCTCTTCGGGCGCCGTGTTGTCATGGGCTGCCACAAACGCATCGACCATCCAACGATCGATCTTGTCCCCATCCATAGCGATCTTCTTGTACCGCTCCTGGTCGCCGACTTCGGCGCCGGTCAACTCCAATCGGTTTAGCGTGCTCTTGCCCGCCAACGCCTTTCCCCAGTCGCCGGCCTGTCGTCGATTCGTTCCCAGCGGATCCGCTTTGTCCACCGCCAACGCAAGCATCGGGTCGGTCCGTAACTGATCGTGATCGTTCAGGTCTTCATATCCCAGGCACAGCCCGTAGACCCGCTGTCCCAACAGCTCCTTCACGGTGTGTTCGATCAACCGTTGGTCGCGATGATCGCTAAAACACCCCGCCAATCCATCGATCAAACCGGTCCGCTTTTCGACTTCACGCAGCAGCAGAACTCCAGCGTCAGACGTGATCTTGCCGCCGTCGAAACGCGCCTTCATTTTTCGTTGAAGAAGTCCGTGAAATTCGAACGTGGTTTGTTTACACTCTGTACTCATAAGGGCCGCCTCCGTTTGGTTTCTGAACCGTTCTCGACAAACGATTTATGCCAAACAGGGCGGCCTTTTCTGGTCCTTTCGGTGATTTATGCGGGCTAGACCACCTCCGCAGTGAGCAGTGCATCGTAAGTATTCACCTCCGGCAGGGGCCGCTCATAAGCGCGTAGTGCGGCCACTTCCAGTCGCGGCGCCGCCGGCCGGTCGAATCGGGCCTCGGTCATCAGGTAGCGCGCCGCGGCGGCATCGGAGCATCCCAGGCGCAGGGCTTGTTGGAATGCGGAATCCAGCTCGCTATAGCCATGTTCCCGGCCCAGTAGGAGCAACTCCACCATTGCGCGGGTCCCATTCTGTTTTCCGTTGCGATCGATCAACGTCTGCCAGAACTCGTCATAGCTTTTCGGCCATCGGCCCTGTTGCCGCCATTGCTCCAGAGGCTTGCTCCCGGCCAGCGCGCCCGGCTTCCGCTCCAACACCTCCAGATAATGTTCCAGATTGAAGAAGTGCTGGCCGTTTCCATATCCTCGCTCATGCCGCGCCACGCATCCGCCATCGTGCCAGACCTCCACGTAGGCCGGAAAAACGCTCGCCCGCACCACAGTCCCGGCCTTGACGGGGGCGGAGTAGAAGTTGTTACGCACCCGTACACATCCCTTACCATCGACTCGTGGAAAGCTGTCCTCGGCCAGAGGGAACCCTTCGGTCGATAACGCGAGCAGATGGGGCTGTTCGATCTGCATCCCTTCACCCACCGTCTGGACCCGATCGCCGATCTTGCGCCGTTCATCGGCACGGCAACCGGCCAGCAGCTGCGCATTCAGATCCGCCAGGTCCTTCGCCTTCGGCACCGGTACCAGGTGATTGCGCCGGAAGTATCCGGCTTCGCCTTCCACACCGCCTTTCTCGTGGCCCTCGCCGGGTGTGCAGAACTCGGCTTGAAACTTCCAATGCGACCGAAACGCGATGAACCGTTCGGTCTCTACACGCCGGTATCCCCGCAGAATCTTCTTCACCGCGCTGGTCAGGTTGTCATAACGCAGCACCCCGAAGACCCCCGCAAAATAGCGGAAACCCAACTCATGAGCCTCCAGGAATGCCTGTTGTGTCGCCCGAGGATAAGCTCGATGGAATGCGCCACCACTGCCCATGCTCCGCATACAGAAAACCTGGAGCTTCTGCCGTTCGCCATCCAACTCCGCGACGGCTTCGTACCAGTCGATCTGTGCTTCCTGACCCCAGGCGTAGCTTTGCGGCACGAACGTCTCCTGTCGGATGAAACCCATCTCCCGCTTCCGCCGCCCGACATACCGGCGAACCGTCGATTCCCCAATCGGATGTTTCGGAAATTCCATCCGGATCCGTTCGTAGATCCGGTGACTGGTGTGCCGCTGCTTCCGCGGGGCCTGCCTGTCCGCCTCCAACACCCCGTTGATAAATTCCATAACCGGCTCCAGCCTCGGCCTCTTCCGCTCCGGGCTCTTCCTCGCCGGCGGCACGGCGTTTCCCAGCGCTTGACGCACCATCCGCCGATGCACCCCCAGCCGCCGGGCCACACCCTGGATCGTTCCCACACCAAACTCGTGCTCTCGCCGAATCTCTTCAAATAATTCCACCTTCGATCTCCTTGACACCGGGTCCCTCCATTCCGACTCTTTGTTCGGAACAGCCTCTCCGGTTCAGTCGTCAGGGGTGGGCCAAATCAAACGATCAAAAGTGGGCCAATTTAGAGTAGCGAAATCACAACCCTCGAAGTATGGCCCGAGACCCCACTCTCACTGCGGCGGATGCTCACCGACGGAAGGCGGGTGAGTCTGCCCAGTGAGGCAGAATGGGAGAAAGCGGCCAGGGGGACAGAAGGCCGCATTTACCCCTGGGGAAACCAGCCCCGGTCGGACCGTGCCAACTACGGAGGCGACGGCATCACACCGGTGGGGAGTTTCGATTGTCCCGAATGTGCGTTTGGTCTGTCCGATATGAGTGGCAATGTCTGGGAGCTGACCCGTAGTCCTTACCAGCCTTACCCCTACGATGCTGGAGATGATCGTGACAACCTGGAAGCGGATGCGCTTTGGGTGATGCGCGGAGGATCGTTCAGCGATGAGGAGAACAATATTCGTGCGGCCATTCGCGGCGGGGTCGATCCTGGGGTGCGCAGCCCCACGATTGGATTTCGATTGGTGATTTCTCGCTTTTGATCGGAACTCTCAAACCCGCTTGAATACTTGGATCGATGCCCGTGGGCGAGAGGTTCGTTTGATTTGGTGAGCCCTCACTCTCCTTACTCCTGTTCCTCGATCCAAGCGAGCAGGTCGCTGTCAAACAGCTCCGGTTCATCGTACTGCGGTGTGTGGCCGCTGTTCTCAAAGATCCGCACGGTGACGTTCCTGAAGCGATCCTTGATCGGATCCCAGGAGGTTGGCGTTGCCCCGAGAAAATCGAAGCGACCGAGGGCCAGAAACACAGGTCGATCGAAGTCCTCGAGCCCAAGCGTCACGTCGATGTCCCGGAAGATCTCTCCCCAGACGTAGTTGAACATATCCATATTGACGTCGACGCCATCCCACAGAGGGGATGAATCAAACTGCGAGTCGTACCAACCTCGTGGACTGTTGCGGATATAGCTCTTGATGAAAGCTTCTCCCGGGGGAAACTGAGCAATCTGCTCGTCGGGCATTTTCTGCAGGTTCTCCTCCAGCGCTCTCTTCCTTTCAGGAGAGGCGAATTCCTCCCAGTGCTGCGCGCTGGCCTCGCGGCTGGATGCATCCAGGCTCGGACCGGTGCCGATCATGACGACGTGCGAAACGTTTTCCGTGTACTTCTTGGCGTATTCAAGAGCCATGTAGGAGTGGCCGGAGTGGCCGATCGCGATGATGCGACCCAGCTCCAGAGTCTCACGGACCAATTCGATGTCCTCGACCAGCCTTTCCAAGTCGAACTCCGTCCTCTCGACTGGACCTGGGGATGCGGCTGAGCCCCTGTGGTCCACAAAAACCATCCGGAGGTGGGAGCGAAGATTCCGAGAGAAGATCCGGGAGTAGTACGTCGGAAAACCGATGACGATGGCGGTTGGGCCAGTACCCTCGACCCTGTACTCCAGGTTGAACCTCCCACTCCGAATGACCCCTCGGTCTGCGACCTCCGGTTCGGTTGGGGGTGGCGTGGGGCCCTCGGCGCACCCGCTGATGACGAAGGAAATTATGACAGGCAAGACAAGCCGAGCTCGTGCGGACTGCCCCAGGCCAATTCTTCCGAATGCGCTCACGATGATTCGCTCCTTCGTTTCGCCAGTCGTCTCGCCAGCTTGCGAGCTAGGAGCCTGCGCGGCAGAAGGGATCGTAGCGAGAAAGTGGAGAATCGAGGCCAGATTTTCTCGATTTTGAGGCGAATAGTGGTTCTATTCAACGAAAAATCGGGGAAATATGGACCGATTATACCGCTTTCGCAGTAGATTCCTTCTGCCGCGCAGGCTCCTATGCCTTGTCGATCGCGCCGGCCATGTTGTCGAGAGCCAGCTTGAGTAGCCCGCGGGTAGTTCCAATGTTCATCCGCATGTGGCCCGCCCCCCGGTACGACGAGCCGGGGTTCAGGTGCACCTTCGCGTTTTCGACCAGCCAACGCTCCAGGATGGACTCCGGGGTGACCTGTCTCTGGTCGGTACTGGCCTCGGCAGCCATCCGCGTTGCACCGACCTTGTCGACGACCTGACTGACGTCCAGCCACGCCAGAAACGTTCCCTCCGCCTTCCTGTATCGGACGAGCGGCATGTTGTCCTTCACATAGGATTCGACGAAGTCATGGTTCCCGTCGATGTACGTCAACAACTGATCGAGCCAATCCTCGCCTTCGGTTAACGCGGCCCGGTTGGCCACCATGCCCAGCGTGGTGAGATCCGTTTTGTTGTTCGCTCTCACTCTGCTGAGGTACTCCGGATTGGTCGAGAAGAACCAGGCACTCTTCATGGACGAAATGCTGAAGGACTTGCTCGCAGCCTTAAACGTGAGGCTGTTGTTGACGACATCCTTATTTGGGAGGCTGGCGAAGGGAGTGTACTTCTGTCCCTTCGTGACGAAGTCGCAGTGAATCTCGTCGGCGAGCACCACAACCCCATGACGGAGGCACATCTCGCCGAGCGTCATCAGGTCTTCGGCGGACCAGCAATTGCCTGTGGGGTTCTGTGGATTGCAGAGAATGAAGGTCTTGGTCTCATCGCTCATACGCGATTCCAGATCGTCGAAATCGATCGTATACCGGCCGTCGGCCAGCGTCATCGGGGAGTCTTCCGGCTGCAGGTTGCAGTAACGGAGGTCCCCGTAGAATCCGTTGTAGTTCGGCGTCGTCAGGAGGACCTTGCTGCCGGGAGGCGAAAATGCCTTCAGTGCGGCGATGAGGCCCGGGTGCACACCGTTGGACAGGACGAGGGTTCCGCGATCAACGTCGAGACCGTAACGTCGTTTGTTCCAGTCGACGATGGCATCGACGTAGGAAGCCGAGCTACTCAGGTAGCCCCAGTTTTCGTGCAGGCAACGCTCGGCCAGAGCTTCGGTGATACAGGGCGCCGATCTGAAATCCATGTCCGCGACACCCATGCCCACGTCGATGTCCGTGCCGAACCTCTCGATCTGCCGGTCCCACTTGGTGCAGTCGGTGCCGATACGGCTGAAGACTTCGTCGAAGTCGTACCCGGAGTCCGCCGGTTCCTGCGCGAAACTGGCGGTTTCGGTGGCGATCGCGGCTCCTGCTCCCACTGTGCCTGCGAGCGCCGTCGCGCCGGCGCCCTTCAAGAAAGCCCTGCGATTCAGACGGCCGTTCCACGACATCTTATCCTGGCTCCTCATGTTCGGTTCCTCACTGGTTTCGGGATTTGGCACAGATTCTATACCGTCATGGCAATCGGTTCAATCAGAGGAATAATCCAGGACGGGTGCCCCTCAAGGTGACGTCGTCTTTAGTCTCCAGGTCACGACGTTGTGAGCCGCCAGTCTGAATCGGTCTTCCACGTGGCAGCCCGCACCTTCCAGATGCGCGCTCAGTTCGCTCAGGCTCATCAGCTCGCGGTATCCAAGGTTCAGCTCGTCGGAGAAGGCACGATAGAACAGGCGTACGACGAGACGATTCCGAGGGCAACTGCTGATGTGAAGCCCTCCTGGTTTCAGGAACTTCTTGAAAACGTCCAGCACATCTCGTTTACCCGAATCCGGGTAATGTTCGATCAGGCCCCAGTCGATGCCGACATCGAATTCCGCATCGTTCGTCACGTCAAAGAAATTTTCCCGACGATACTCAACCCCGGTATTGTTTCGTTGAACCACCAACCATCGATTCTTCGAGCCACGAGGCGCCCGAATGCGAACCGTCTGAGGAGCATTTAGAAAACGCTGATATGCCGCGGGGTCGTTGTCGATGAGAAACACCTTCCCTTCACTCCCGAACAAAGCCTGGATCAAAGCTGCTTCCCAACCCACCTCGGCGCCGAAAAAGACAATGTTCGGGTTGAGGGGAATCGGCAACCGGGAAAAGATACGGATCTTGCTTTCGAAATCCAAGATTGCATGACGCTTGTGCTGGGCATAGGCGATGACGAGCCTCAGCAATCGGCGTGACAATCGGTAGGAGGTTCCATCATTGACCCGGCGCCAATCGGTGGAGAGGAGACGATCGAAGTTCCCGTTGAACCGCGTCCAATCCATCGAGACGTTTTTACGAGGATCATAATCGCGTGAAAGTGGCAGCGTCCGCCGCATTGGTTTAAGTTAACATCGATGGACCTGTCTTCAATTCGCGTCGTTAGCTGGGACGTCGACGGAACCCTGTATTCAACCCGACGAATGAAGTGGAATCTCCTGATGCTGGCGTCGGCATCGATGATCCGCGAATTGCGGTGGGGCCCTGTGCGGGAACTACGGGAACTGCAGGATTTCAGAAGACGAATGGAGTCCGTCAGATTCACACGTGGAAGTGCGATGCCCCAGAATCCGGATACGACGCGGCGGCTCCAAATCGAAGAGAGATGGCTGGCCCCTGCGATCGCCCGCTCGGGCCCCCGTCCCGGCCTGACCGATGTGCTTCGCTACTTATCAAGTCGTGTCCGAACCCAGGTCATCCTCTCCGACTACGAGGCCCGGTACAAACTTCAATGTCTGGGTCTTGAGGATTATTTCGAAGCGATTTACGTTGGCGAACGCCTTGGGTTTGTTAAGCCCAGCCCGGTGCCGTTCATCCGGGCCCTCGAGGACCTGGGCGTTTCCGCCGAATGTCTGCTCCACATCGGTGACCGTCCGGACACAGACGGTGCCGGAGCGAAGGCCGCTGGCTGCCCCTCACTGGTGCTCGGACGGGACTTTCATTCCTTCCGGCAACTCCTCCGCATACTGACCCGAAATTCTTGATGGGCCGGTTCCGGTCGAACCCCTTGTCGCTGATGGACAGGTTATACTTGGACAAAGAAACCGGTGTGACAATCCGACTTCAAATGTGAGGTAGACGATGAAAACTATCGTGACACCCGACGGAGACCCCATCCGTCTGAACGACGACGGCACCTGGAAATCTGCCCGGCCGGCAGGATCGACACTGGAAAGGTGGCAGAACCTCCAACCGAGCCCCGAAATCGTTCAAATGTTCGCTGGGCTCTTTGTCCGCGTCACCGTCACAATTATCGATACGGGCGAGTCGATCGCGTGCACCCACCTCGGAAATCGCATCGAATTTGCCTCTGCCGGCGAGGATGCCCCCGGCGATTTCGCCTTAGAGATCTACGGATATCAGGCCGAGCGGTTGGCAGATCAAGTCAGTCAGGGGGCCATCGACGCCCTGGAACAATTCCGCATTGCGCGAAGTTTTATCGGCGCCCGGCAGATGGGTTCCATGAGCCTCAAGAGAAACCCGTTAATTTCGAATGCCCGGCTCCAGAAAATCATCTCGGGCAAAAACCTGATTCACGTCTACCTCGTGTCGCCGGACACCGGGGTAGAGAAGGACGCTCATTTCAGCTGGATCCACGTGGACGGGGAATGGATCGTTGTGCCGGGCCATCACGGCCGGCCGCAACGGACATTCCGTCTCTCCGTGGAGGATGCACTGGAACTTCAGAGACAGCTCTCGAAAGCAATGAATGCCGGAGGGCTTACCGACTGGGTCAAAATGGCGCATTGGTATGTCACCTGGCGGAAAAGAGTTGAGCTTCCCACGAGACAATGACAGACAAATCTGCAGTACCTCCGAAACTGAATCCTGCGGAAGTCGACAGCCGGCTGCGCGAAACACCGATCTCTCTGGCTGAACTCAGACAAGTGATCCCACGAGAGTTCATGCAGCCGGACGATGGAACGTCCTGGTGCGCACTGGGCCGTGTCCTCGGCACTGCGGGAATCTGCCTCTGGCTCCTGGGCCGGATCGAAGTCAATGGCGGCGCAGCTCTTGTGTGGGAGGTGCCCAGCCTGGTCGCCCTCTGGGTGTTGTACGGTTGGGTGCTCGTGGGACTGTTCGTGCTGGGCCACGACTGTGGTCACGGGGCGTTCTCGGGCAGACGCTGGGTCAATACGGTAATCGGACAGCTTGTAATGGCCCCGCTGGCCAACAGCCTTCTCGTGTGGCGAATAACGCATGACCATCACCACAGTCACACACAGCTTCGAGGCCAGGAAGTCGACTGGTCTGCCAACCTGCGAACCCGGGCGGAGTTCGAGTCCCGGCATCAGCGGTGTCCGATTCTGGTTCGACTAGGTTATGGCCTGCCTCTCGGCATCGTGATCTGGATTGTCTGGAATGCGCTCCGCCGAGGCGCCCAGGTGAGATCGATGCTCACACGCCGACAATGGAAGGCCACCAGGACGAAACTGGTGTATTCGAATCTGCTGATGGGTGCATGTGTTCTTGCTGTCTACGGGGGGCTCTGGTTCTGGCTTGGGTTCTGGGGCATGCTCAAATATCACGGAGTGCCGGCTGCAATTGCAATGATCACGGGTTCGTTCATCCTTACGATTCAGCACGCGAAGTCCGGGAGCCTTCTCTATTCGGCGGAGGGTTGGGACCCCGTTCGCAGCCAGCTTGCGTCCAGCTTCGACATTCGATTTCCATCCTGGATCGAGTACCTCTGGTGCAACATCAACATTCACGTCCCCCACCACATCGCCCCCGACATTCCCTGGTACCACCTCAAGAAAGCAGGCTCGGAACTCCAGGCCGCATTTCCCCACCTCTACCTGGAGGAGCGTTTCACTCGCGAACACCTCAAGTTCTTTGTCCGAACCCCCTTCCTCAAACCCATCGAAGGCAACGGATATTTCCGGCTCGACCCTTCCGGTTAAGTCACACCGCGATCAGAGCTGCTCGAGCGATTCCCAAAGATACGGATACAACGGGAGAAACTTGAACTGCGAATCCCAGCCGTCCTGGGTCGTCGTGGGCATCCGGAGACGAAATTCGCTCATGCTGATCTGTTCGAGCCGCACCGGTCCCAGCCTCTGGCTGTTCCTTTTGCTCCTGTACTCCCCGTTGATCTCACCAAGCAGAGCGTCGAGTCGTGCGGCAATTTCCGGAAAGCCGGACTGTGTTGGTTTGTCCGGAGTGACGAGAGCGAGCTTGTAATGGGGGATGGTGTCCCCGTAGGGATGGGACGGGAAACAAGCCAGAAGACTTCCGTCTTCGAACCCGATGTAATCTTCCCGGAGTCTCTTGTAGGCTTCCCCCAACTGCTCGCCGGTCAACTTCTCCCCTGTAAAGGAGTACCCGAGCCCGGAGCGGCGAAGAAAGCGTAGGTCCGGCGAGTGACCGACGAAGCCATGGACCAGAAAGACGTCCCCGGTCTGGTAGCGTCTCAGACCGAACCTGTGACTGACCACCATCCTGTATGCTTTTCCCGTCTGAAGCCGATCACCGGTCTCGAAGCGTTCCGGTCCTTCATGACCATCCTCTTCGAGGAATTCGTAACATACGCCTGGCCCCATCGGCAGAAATGCAGTTCCGCCTCCATGGAAATGGGTGATCGTTTCGATGGTTTCCGTGGACATGGAATACATCGGGACAAGACGGTAACGCGGGGAGGGGAGATACGTTTTCAAGCGTTCGAGGAACGGTGCGACGTAGCCGCCGGTCCAGCACACGTAAGTCTTGACCGCCGGTGCCCATTCCTTCATCGAGAGGAAACTGTGACTGGCGGAGACCCGTTCCAATCGCTCTCGACTCCCCACCGAATCCAGCCGCCGCACGATCCAGTCTGTTCGAACCCTAAGATTCCCGGGATCCAGGACGAAGTCTCGCACCAGCGCCGAGCAGGCGTTCCAGTCGCGGTCCAGTTCGTCCAGGAAAGTGGACAGTGTGGAGGGATTGGTGCTGTAGAGCACACCAGGGTTGGAAAGCGTCAGAACCCAAAGCCGAAGCGCCGCGCTCCCGTACCTGGCCTTCAACTCTTTAAGCGCAGGATGAGACTGCAGCCGGTATGGCGCCTGAAGTGTCGTCAGATAAGAGGGTGTGCGCGGTTCCTCCAGGAGCAACGAGCTCAGGGAATCGTCGCTGCCCGTCGAACCGAAGACGTACAGGCTCGTCCGACCGACACCAAGATTCCAGAAGCAGCGCATGAACACCTCGATAAAGGTGAGCCGGACCATCCGGATCCGCTGCTTCGTAAAGGGAACTTGTTTCGGTCGGCCGGTCGATCCCGATGTCTTTGCGATCCGGACGTCTGGAGAATCGGACGCTGGCATATCCATTCCGTCGTCGATCGGTGAAACCTTGTCGGTGACAGGCGTCGTGGCTCTGATGCCGTATCGTCTTCGAAGCCGCGCCTGCGACCCCCGGAACGTACGAATGCGCCAACGGTGACGAAACTCTACCAGGCCGCCCGCTGCGCGGAGACAGAGGCTGATCAGGGCCCGTGTCGCGTCATTGATCCAGGGTCGCACTAGATCTCTCGCGCCGCATTGGACAAGGAGTGCTCCAGGAACTGAGTGATCTCCTTGACGTCGTCTTCCCACAGAAGCGCGGGATCGTACGTCAAAGTCATCCAGGTCCGGTCCCGATGGGTCACGGCTGCGAGCATCAGAGCATGCCGGATGTGCAAGGCTCCAACGACCTCCATCCTGGTGACATCTTCAAGCTCCGATTCAATATAGCCGGGCCATTTTTCGACGTGGGAAAACGCAGCGCTGCCCATATCTGCCCATGGACGGCTCAAGAACGCCTTCAGGATGGGCTCGGAAAGAGGCAAGGGCAGTTGGGTCCAGATGGGTCGTTCGGGCACGGCCCACTCTCCGTTCTGTTTCGACCAATCCACTTGATGTCGAACCTCGAGGCATTTCGTCCGAAGGGAAGCGCTGCTCGGGAAGCGGCGATACACTCGAATCCGACTTGTCCCGTTTCCGAAACCGCTGAAGGTTTCTTGCCGGATATTGACCGGTAGCCAGACGCCCAGCTTCCGGTCCCCGACCCCATGCTGAATGTTCCACCAGTGCAGGGTTTCGAGGACCGAAGTCATTAGCAGGTCGTTATAGGTGAAACCATCCCGGCTTCGGGACAGTCCGGAAAAATCCGACGCACGGATCTCGATCGTCATCCACCTTCGAGTCGCTGATGCTGCGGCCGGTCGCGTCCAGATCGGGTCACACCTTCCCCGATACGCCCAGGGACTCTTCCGGGCCCGCGAAGGGGGATCAAGGAGTGCCAGGTCTTCGAACGGAGCCCTCTTTCCGACGAAGTTCCGGTGGCCCTTCGCGACCGAGAGTTGGTGACACACCCACATCAGGGTGCTGAGCAGATCGCAGGCAGCATGGTGGACACGAGTAATCAAACACGCCGGCCCTGGCGATTTGTCCCGGATCAGCATTTGGCGAACCGGAACCTCCCGGTCCAGCCGAAAGGGCAGTTTCAGGAATTCCTCGACGTCTCGGGAGGCGCCGCCGTCCTCGCGCCCCCGGACATCGAGATTGCTTTCCGGCGCAGTTTCCGGCCACCACTCCTTCCCGTTCACACGAGACCCCGTCGCGGGATACCAATTTCGGGCGCTGCGTTCTCCCCTAATCATCGAATCGGCGTCTGGCGACTTGATCAAATGAAGGACCAGCGAGAAGTCCAGAGGGCGCAGTTCGGAGTCCATCACACGGCACACCAGGTCGAGTGTGCTGAGGTCGGAGCGCCCCATCAACGGGTAGTTTCGGGATGCGTCTCGGTTTGGATGTCGCGTCGCGGGAACAGCCGAAAACGGCGCCCCGGATCCTTTCGAACAAATTGTCTCAACTCGATCCAGGCGAAACCCGGACGCATGTGGTGCACGCGATGAAGAGACAGTCCGAGGGAGAACCAGAACATCAAGTGTCCATAATAGTCATGCGACCGTGCCTGCGGGGTCCCCGTAGAGAACCCTTGGTGCGTTTTGTAAGCGAAAGGGATCCAGAGCAGAAGTGAGACAAGAATCAACGTCGGGAACATTCCCCAGAAAAGCCTTGCGGGACCGACGACCACGAGAACGATGGCCCAGACCAACGCGATACCGGCGTAGTTGTAAACAAGTTCAACCATGTGGGATCGGTCGATAGCCCCTTTGTTGCGCAGCCAGAAGAACCAGTGATGTGGCATTCCGAGAGCCCGGAGGGGCAGTTCCCACTCGCTGTGGGGTTTGACGAAATGGTCCGGGTCCGCCTGCACGAGGTTCGTGTACC
Organism: Terriglobia bacterium; assembly: GCA_965247425.1. Classification (GTDB taxonomy): domain Bacteria; phylum Acidobacteriota; class Terriglobia; order 20CM-2-55-15; family 20CM-2-55-15; genus CAZOZZ01. Next base: position 3,463,161 of record OZ252023.1, on the reverse strand, counting down.
GATGATGTAAGAGGTGCGTTTTGCGGAAATTCGTGTACGGAACCATGCTGGGCAGCAAAGCCAGGCGGCCCCACCAGAGGTTAGATGTCCCGGTTCGTCCCAGAAAGCCGTGGGAGCCTTCATGTGCCATCACCGTTCCGAGGAAAATCAGGTAGGTCCGGGCTAGAACGTCCAGAGCGTAGGCCCACACACTCTGGGGAGAGAGAAACAGGCTTCCCATGCTTGTCGCGACGACCGCGCAAATCACAAGACGACTCAGCAGGTAGACACGCTTACGAGGCCATCGGTACGGCTGTGTTGTTTTCTCTCTTGCCACGTCGGAGTTCAATCCTCCAGGGGCGGCGTTTCGGCGGAGCTTGCACCCGCTAGTCTCTGCGCCTCTACGCGTGTTGCTTCGAGGGACTGCTCCAGAGCATCGCGTGGAATGTTGCGAATGAAAGGATTCACGAGCCACCTGAGAAGAAACGGGACGTTACGACTCAGGGAGATGGAGCGACATTCCGCGAAAACTCCATCGTCAGTCTGTTCCAGGCTCCAGTACAGGTACATGCGCCACATGTAACCCCTGTCTTCGCCTTCCGGCAAAAGTTCTTCGTTCGGTTTGCCTTCGTTCTTGACTTCGCGGATCGCGGTAGACTTGGACCAGGTGACGGCACGGCCCTGATCCAGCTTCCCAAAGGACGCGTCATGCCACGTGTCCAGGACGACACCCTTTCGACGCAATCGCTGGTATATCTTGTTCGTGTCTCCGTCGCTTCCAAGGAGCTCGCTCGTGACCACCCCGGGGTAGAAGTTCGGGTAGCCATCGTAGTCCAGGAAGACGTTCAGGATGTCATTGACGGTGACGTCGGGAACGAACATCCCGGCGATCCAGTTGTGGATCATGGCGCCGTCCAGATCGGCATCGCTGTCCAGCTTCTGAATGACGATCCGCCCTTTTTCGGCCGCTTCCAGCCTTGACGGATTCTCGGACAACCACAGGAACGAAGAGGCGCCCTCCTGACGTTCCGCCATCGATTTCTCGATACCTGCCACAAACGTGTCGAATCGTATGACGGTTTCCGACTTCAGGGTTGCGGGCGGAAACCGAGGCCCGGCCGAGATCGTAAACACCGCTAAAGTCAGGGCGAGCCGGATCAGGACGTTTTGGCTTGATTTGGGTGTTCGGGGAGGGTTCATTGGCGCAGCTCCACGTACGTCAGACAGGATCGAACCGGACATTCCGCCATACCCCGATAAATAGCAAGAATCCTGGAAGTTGTCATCAACGGGTTGCTCCAAGCAAGCCCCCGGGCCGAGCTTGAACTTCCATGCCATCGTGAACTACCATGGCAGCCTTCCATGCCGTGCATGAACATTAAGACGTATGTCCTTGTCTAAAGGTTGGAGAAAATTCTAAATGATAGTCCGTACCGTCCTCGCCCTGTGCCTGCTGGGTTCGTTTCTGGCGCGACCGGTTCCGCTCTCGGCTCAAGCCGTACCGGCTGCCGCGGCCTCCCGGGTTCCCGAACTGCTTCGCGGGACTTACAACTCGCCCGATCGAGCCATCCGTCGCGACGTACCTCTTACGAATGTTATTCGCCGCGCCTTCGAGGCGGGCACCCGTGACTTTACGGGGCGTCCGGGACCGAACTACTGGCAGCTCGAAGCGGACTACACGATCGAGGCGCGCCTGGACCCGGCGACTCACACGATCACCGGGTCCGGGACAATCGACATGCACAACAACAGTACGATCGAGATGAGCGAGATCGTGCTGCGGCTGGATCACAACATCTTGCGGGGGCTGGTTCCCAGAGGTTCTTCGGTACCGGCCGAGAACACCGAGGGTATCGTCGTTACGCGCCTTACGATCGACGGCCAGAACGTAGACCTGAATCCGCCAGCCCGGCGTCGGGGGCAGGCCCCAGGCCAACTGGCCGCCTACGGGATGGACCAGACGGTGGCGCGCATCGCGTTGCCGACTCCTATCGCCGGTCAAACGACGACGAAGATCGAGATGGCATGGCACACGAAGCTCCCCGGTGGACCTGACGGACAAGGGCATCGCATGACCCAGCGATGGGACGATACCCTGTTTCAGCCGACACAGTGGTTCCCGCGTGTGGCGAAGTTCGATGACCTGCGAGGGTGGGACGACAGCGTGTACCTGGGCCCGGCCGAGTTCTACAACAACTTCGGGCGTTTCGACGTGCGCATCGATGTTCCGGCTGGCTGGATCGTGAGTGGAACCGGTGTGTTGCAGAACCCGGAAGAGGTGCTGACGGCGACCGCCCGAGAACGGCTGTCGCATGTCCTCGAATCCGACGATGTGCTCACGATCGTCAGCGAAAATGAGGTCGGACCCGGCGCATCCACGGCTCCCGGCAATCGGCTCGTCTGGCATTTCGTGGCCGACAGGGTCAATGACTTCGCATGGGCGACCGCCGACCGGTTCGTTTGGCAGGCGACGCGAGCCACGATCCCGGAAAAGGGGCCTGTCCCGATCCATATGGTGTTCCTGCCCGATCGCGCCGACCGGTTCGAAAACGCCGCCTATCTGACGCGTCACGCATTGGAGTTCTACTCAGAGCTTTGGGCCCCCTATCCTTTCCCGCAACTGACTTTGCAGGACGGTCCCAGCGCCGGCATGGAGTATCCGATGGTCATCAACTCCAAACAGGGCGCGGCGGATCACGAGGCCGCGCATCAGTGGTGGCCCATGATGGTTGGCACGAATGAGACCTGGTATGGCTGGATGGATGAGGGCTTCAATACGTACATGAACATTCTCTCGCGCGCCGATCGAGAAGGCGTGGAACCCAGGCTCGATGGGCGTGGTCAAAGCTACGGGACCAGGAGCGGTAACGAGGCCGAACCGACGTCGATGTGGAACGCTAACTATGGGGGCGGGATGTACGGCTTCCAGACCTATCAGAAAACCTCTTTGATGCTATCGATGCTCGGCGGGATCGTCGGCGACAGTGCCGTTCAGGAAGCGATCAGTGAGTACACCAAGATGTGGAGCTTCAAGCATCCCTCGCCCTGGGACTTCGCCTTTTTCATGAGCAACGCGCTCGATCAAGACCTGGGCTGGTTCTGGTATTCCTGGCTGTGGACCACGGATTCTGTAGACGGGTCTATCGAAAAAGTGACGACATCTGGGTCACGCACGACTGTTACGGTTCGCCAGGACGGTCAGATGCCGTCGCCCGTCGTGCTCCGCGTGGAGTTTGCGCCTGAAGGTCCCGCCATCGAACCGCTGGCGAATGCACAGATGCTCGGTGAGACGACGGCGATTGTCACGTGGCCGGTGGACGTCTGGTTCGACGGCGGTCGTTCATTCGATGCCAACCTGGATTTCGGCACGCGTCGCATCGAAAGGATCACGCTGGACCCGTCCTGCCGCTTCCCAGACCGGGACCCGAGCGATAACGTCTGGCCTGCCGGTGCGGCTCCGGGCGGGTGCGCGGAATAGGGGATTCAACGCAAAGGCGCCAAGACGCAGAGGTCGCAAACCTTGTTTCCCGGGGCAGAGAGAAGTCCTGACAAACCAACTTCGGATCTTTGCGATTTCGCGCCTTTGCGTTAAATCCCCGTTTTTCGTTGTCTCAGAAATCGAAGTTCATCGAGAGGGTGATCGTACGACCGCCCGTGAAGCCCGTGGGTAGGCCGAAGAACGGAGATGTGAGCACGCCGCTGAAGCTGCGTGGCTGGCTGTGATTTAACAGGTTACCGAATCGGGCCCTCAAGCGGAGCCTGGTTTCACCGGCCCGGCCTCCGAATCCACCGCCACGTCCCCCCCGTCCTCGCCCCTGGACGACATTGCGTCGGCCTTGCTGGGGCGCGCTCCCTCCAACCCTGAAATCCTTCGTGAGCGTCATGTCGACGTTCCAGAATCCGGGTCCCGTCTCCGAGTTACGGGCGACGCCGGCCGGGCGGTCCCGGGTGGACTGGTCACCGTTCAGGTCGACTCCGCTCCGGATGCTGTAGAGCCGGCCGGTGTTCGCACGAAGGCTGAAGTTGAGGTTCGTGTCGCTGTAAGTGGCTCCGGCAAACGCCTTCAGGAACCGGTTTCCGATTCCGTCCGTCCGCGGCAGGCGCATCGAGAACTGGGATCGGACCTCGTGAGCCCTGCGGCTGCGGCCCCACTCGCGAACGTACGGATTGGCGAAATCGTTGTCGTCGTCGCTCGACCGGTAGGTGTAGTCGAAGTTGCCGGAAAACCGGAACCCCAGCAGTTCCACCTGTCTTCGTCTCTGGAAGCGCAGTCTGAGGGTGCGGCTCGCCGACCGACCGGTCGACTCGATCTGGCTGATGTTTCCGACCTTCGGGTAGAACGGTCGTAGGCGGTCGACGACTTCCCGTTGCTGGCTGCGAGGCAGATCCAGGATTCCGTCCGGCAGAGGCGTTCCGGGGAACGGAGCGTTGATGTTGCGGGTGCGCTGCTGGTGAATACCGAAATTCATGCTGTAGGAAACCGTGACCCGCATGCTGGCCGGCAATTCCTGGTTGAGGTTGATCTGGGGCGATATGTTGTAGGGCGACTGGTAGTCCGGATCCAGGACGAACAGAGACGTGCTCTCCGGATCTACGACCCCAACGCCGTCGACGAACGGGTTCGGGAAGGACGGCGATGAAATCGACAGTTGTTTCTGGTACACGGAACCGTCGTTCCGCAAAAGCTGCTCATAGCTCCTGAAATCACGGAAGTTCAACTGCGATCCGAAGCTCAAGATCGTATGCTCCAGGACCTTGTACGACACGTTCACCGTCGGGCTGGCTCTCAGATAATCCACCGAATGATTGGCCGCCTCATATCTCACTCCCAGCCGCAGGCTCGCCCGCTCGCCGAAAGCGCGGTCCGCCTGGAAGTACGTCTCCAGCGCAATCCGGCTGATGTCGAAGTTGGCGTTGCCGGACCGTTGCGTAAACGTGGTCGGTGCGCCCGTAATCCGAACCTCCCGCCCCCGGGCGTCCCGATAGGTTGGAGCGATTCCAGCAGCTTGGGCAGCCGTCACGATAGCCGCGGTTTCCTGACAGTTGACGCCGGCAAAGTTCGTCGCGTCACAATAGTCGTGAAGGCTGGCGAATTCGAACGTGCCGTTGTAATTATTCTCGGAAGTGCTGATGTCCTTCCGATAGATCCCCTCGAGACCGAAACGGAAGTTCCATTCACCACGCTCGAAGCGCAGTTGATCTTCCAACTGTACGACCGTTTCCCGTTCGATGTTGCGATTGGTCCCGCCGCCGCTCCTGAAGGCATCCGCCACATTGATGGCCACCCCGGCCGACACGGGCACCTGCCTTGAGTATTCCTTGCTCACCTGGAATTGAATGTCGTTCGTGTGGTTTTCCCCGAAGGACCGCTCGCTGATCTCCAGAGACCACTCTCGGTTCTTGTCGTCGGACCCGCGTTCGGGCAGGCTGAACCCTCCGACCCCGCTGTTATCGGTCCGGCCCCGCTGATATTCGAATCCGATGTCCAGGCTGTGGTTGCCGGCGAGTTCAACCTCGCCCTCTATCTCGATCGAGCGTTGGAGCTGAGGGCGAACCACGCCTTCGAAGAAGTTTCCGTCCGGCGTGATGGCGCGAAGAGAATTGGCGGCTCGTTCGTCGCTCCGATCCGCAAGCTCGAAATCCATCTCCAGGAAGTTGGGGATGATCGGACCGCCGAACTCGATATTGAAATTGCGCGTCTGTCGAGCAACCTTCGAGCGTTCACCAGGAGTCAACGCGTTCAGCGATTCGTCGGCAAAACTGAAATCCACGGACCGACGCCAACGTCCCGTCCCCGGCCGCGTAATGATTTCGATACGCGGCCCTCCTCCATCGGCGCTCAGCGAGTTCGGATCGACAATGATCTGTGCGATCTGATCGAGACTCGGCAGCCTGCCGTTATCGAAGCCGTCGATGATGAAAGTGGAAAGAACGTCCTGCTCCAGATCGCCGGTCGTGTCCGCTCCGGCGAGCATCAGCAGATACATCGCCAGATCCTCTTCGTTGTCCGGCAAGTCCAGCAGTTCGTCGCCCGAGAGCCTCTGAGAGGTCAGACTCATTGAGGTGTCGGCAACCGACAACTCCTCGCGCTCCGTATCCACCTCGATCTCTTCCCGGACCACGTCCAGCGCAAGCGTAACCGGGAGTTGCTCCATGCCGGCTCCAACCCGAACTCTTTCGATGAACGTCGCGAATGCCGGAGCGGCCACTTCCATCCGATACTCGCCGTCCGGTAGAGCCAGTGTGAACAACCCTTCGCCGTCGGTCGTGGTGACGGCGATAGGCTCGATCGCATCCCCTTCGAAAATCTGGACGTCGACCGCCTGCATGACGGCGCCGGTCTCATCGGTGACCTTACCGGAAAGACTTGAACTCTGTGGGGCGAGAGTCTCGGTGGGGGGAGCGGCTTGGGCGTCGAGGATCGACACGCCCGACAGCAGGAGGACAAGTGTCAGTGCCCACAGATTGCGATGGCGTTCGCACGGCAATGTCTGGTTTGATGACATCCCAAACATTTTACAGACTGCCGTTCTTGAACGGGAGAAATCCTTGTAAAGTCTTTGTAACAATGAGGCAAGGGTTCTGTCGAGCGCTTGATTTCTCCCGGATTGAAATCACTGGAGGTCCGGCAGCTGGCAGGTAAACCGAGAACCTGCTGCCCTCCCCGAGATTGCTGGTCACCTCAACCCTTCCACCATGTGCCTCGACGACTTCCTATACCAGACTCAGGCCAAGCCCGGAGCCCTAGACCTCTGCGCGTGGGATTCTGCTCGTTGAAGACGACGCGGCACTGCGTTTGGCCCTGTCGGATCGGCTCACCTCCGAGGGCTTCGACGTCCAGATGGCGGTCCACGGTGACCATGGATCGCAGCTGGCGGCAACTGGCGCCCATGCCCTGCTCATCCTGGATGTGATGTTGCCTGGGAAACCGGTTTTGAGATCGCTCGCGAAGTGCGGAGCCGCGGACTGGAGACCCCCATTCTCATGCTCACAGCGCGCGGTGAAGTAACCGACAAGGTTATCGGTCTCGAGTTCGGCGCCGACGATTACCACCAAACCGTTCGAGTTCGTCGAACTACTGGCGAGGATCCGGGCACTGCTGCGCAGCGCCGAACGGGGCGGCGGTCGGGGCGCAACCGAAGCCGCCGAATTCGGTGAAGTGCGCGTCGATTTTCGGAGGGCCCAGGTGGTCCGGAATGGCCAACCCGTGCCGTTCTCGGCCAAAGAGCTTCAGTTACTTCGCTGCTTTGTGGAAAGCAGTGGAGCGGCACTGTCGCGTAACGAGTTGTTGGAGAAGGTCTGGGGCTACGATGCGGCCATGAACACGCGCACAGTGGATGTGCATGTGGCGCGTCTTCGCCAGAAGATCGAATCCGATCCAGCCGACCCGAAACTGATCGTCACGGTGCGCGGACTGGGATACAGATTTGAGGCGTGAGAAGCCCGCCGGGTATCCGGGTCTGGCGCCCTCATCTTGACATCCCACAGGAAGCTCAGGTAGACTCCTCTAAGCATCCCACATGGAGGAGACGCATGACGGAGATTCGGTCACCCATTCTTCAAGGCACTCTGGATCTGATGGTGCTCAAGACGCTGGAGCAGCTCGGGACGTTGCACGGGTACGGCATTGCTCGTCGCATCGAACAGGTGGGCAAGGACGCCCTGATCGTCAACCAGGGGACCATCTATCTCTGCCTGGTTCGCCTTGTGCTGAAGAAGTGGATCACAGCCAGGTGGGGCACATCCGACAACAACCGAAAGGCGAAATTCTACTCCATTACGAAGGCCGGCCGGAAGCAACTGAAAGCTGAAACAGAGAACTGGGAACGAATCTCGGGCGTGATCGGACGAGTGTTGCAACCGGCGGCGCGGACGTAACGCATGCTGGCGGGTTTTCATGTGATGCTGTCCCGCATTCGCGGTTTCTTTCGTCCGGGCGATCCTGATCGAGATTTCGACCAGGAGTTGGAAACGCACCTGGCGATGGCGGAAGAGGACAATGTTCAACGCGGCATGACCCCCGAACAAGCCCGCCGATCGGCCCGGGTGGAATTGGGAGGGATGGTCCAACTGCGTGAGGCAGGCCACGCGGCTCGAGGCCTGCCGCGGTTGGACACGTTCTGGCTGGACGTCAAGCTGGGCCTCCGCATGATGCGCAAGTACTGGGGGCTGACGCTGGTTGCGGGTCTGGCGATGACGGTCGCGCTGGGAATTGGCGCAGTCGTCTTCGAGTTCCTGGACACGGTCGGTGGGACTTCGCTGCCTCTGGAGGAAGGGGACCGGGTGGTCGTCATACAGACCTGGGACGCGGAGGCCCAAGACGGAGGCGCTTCGTCCCAGCGGGACTTTGAGCGGTGGCGCACCCAGCTGCGGTCGGTGGAGGATGTCGGCGCGTTCCGGATGTTCGAACGTAATCTGGCTATCGCCGACGGTCCCGCCGAGCCGGTGTCGGTGGCCGAGATGACCGCGTCTGGATTCCGGCTGACGCGGGTGCAGCCATTGCTGGGACGGCCTCTTGTTGACGAGGATGAGCGTGTCGGTGCGGATCCGGTCGTGGTGATCGGCTACGACGTGTGGCAGGCCCGGTTCGCAGCGGCCCCGGCGGTCGTCGGCCAGACTGTTCGGCTCGGCAACACGGTCCATACGGTCGTCGGCGTCATGCCCGAGGGCTTCGGGTTTCCGTTGTACCACCAGTGCTGGACACCGCTCCAGGCGGATTCGGCGGACTATGTGCGGGAGGGGGGACCATGGGGCCTCGTCTTCGCCCGCCTCGCTCCCGGCGCTACGCTGGATGGTGCCCAGGCCGAGTTGACGACGATCGGGCTAATGCCCCCCGTCGCCGGTCCGACCAACGAGCAATTCCAACCACGTGTTGTGCCCTACGCGAATGCGTTTACGGGCGACGGCCCGCCGCCCTGGCTGGTCCGCATCATCCTGCTCCTCGTCACGCTGCTCCTCGTCCCGCCCTGTGCAAACGTCGCCATCCTGGTCTACGCCCGGACCGTGACGCGTCAGGAGGAGTTCGCGGCGCGCTACGCCCTGGGAGCGAGTCGTGGCCGCATCGTCGTGCAGCTTTTCGTTGAGATGCTCGTGCTCGCGGTGGGGGCAGCTGCCGTGGCGCTCCTGCTCACTCGACTGGTCATCTGGCAGGTGCAGGACGACATCGTTCAGCGAGGCGGCGTGCTCCCCTTCTGGATGGACGCCAGCCTCTCGTCCTCGACGGTCCTCTTCGTCGGTGGACTCGCCGTGCTCGCCGCCATCATCGCGGGCGGTGTGCCAGCCCTCCAGGCGACCGGGCGCCTGATGCAATCGGGGCTCCACGCGTTGGGCAGCCCTACCCGAGTGAAGCTCGGCGTAACATGGACCGCGCTGGTCGTGGTGCAGGTTGCCTTTTCCTTCGCCCTCCTGCCATCGTCCGTAGAGATGACCTGGGGGACGGTCCGGTCCGGCCTCCTGGGACCCGGATTCGCGGCCGGGGAGTTCCTGACCGCCCAGCTCGTGATGGACTCCGAGACGCCTCCGACCGCAGCCGAGTCCGAGCAGCGGGAGTTCGCCTCCCGCTTCGGAGACCTCCAGACCGAGTTGGTTCGTCATCTGGTGGCCGAGCCCGGCATCTTGGAGGCGACCGTGCCGGCGGCGGTGCCCGGCGCGGAGCCGTGGGCCCACATCGAGGTCGACGGGATCCCGACACCTGCCGACGGTGTATTCGAGTCAAATCACCTGGTCCGATTCAATCGGGTGGACGACGTCTTTTTCGACGTGCTCGACCTCCCGGTCCTGACCGGCCGGGGATTCGACGCTGGAGATTTCGAGCCTGAGCGAGCCGCGGTAATCGTTAACCGAAGTTTTGTGCTGGATGTTGTGGGCGACCAGAACCCCCTGGGCCGGCGGGTCCGCTACGTCAGTCTCACAGACGGAGAGGATCTCGCCGCTTCGGAGTCGGAGCGCTGGTATGAGATCGTCGGCGTCGTGGCCGACCTCGACTCGAACAAGGCCATACGCACGATTTATCATCCCGCGGCGCCCGGACAGATCCACCCGGTGAGCCTCGTCCTCCGCATGGAACCCAACGCGTCTGGCGTGGCGGGCGGACTCCTGGAGGTCACCACGGCGCTGGACCCGACCCTGCGCGCAGACAATCTCAACACTCTCGATGAGATCTACCGCCAGCAGGCGGTGGGCAACTATATGGGAGCCTCCGCACTCGTGACGGTGACGCTGAGCGTCCTCCTCCTCTCGGCAGCCGGCATGTACGCGTTCATATCCTTCACCGTCAACCAGCGTCGGCGGGAGATCGGGATTCGGGCTGCCCTGGGGGCGCAACCGCAACGCCTGCACGCCGGCATCCTCGGACGTGCGCTGGGCCAGGTCGGGGTCGGAGCCCTCGGCGGCGTCCTGGTGGCGCTCCTCCTCGGATACTACCTGCCGGTTGAACAGATGGGAGGTTGGGACGTCCCAGGCATTCTACCCGGTGCTGCCGCGCTCATGATCGTGGTCGGCCTGCTCGCGGTGGTCGGGCCGGCCCTCCGCGCTCTCCGGGTCGACCCCACCGAGGCGCTGCGAGATGGCTAGCGCGGTAAGTATTCTTCTCACAAAGTAGCGAAAAACGATACTTTATGAATATGAAAATACGAGCTCCTTCTGTCAGGAGGAAGCGAAGCGCAAACGATTTTCTACGTCTTTGTCTACGACATGTCGAAGACTTCGAGGATTGACGATGACCAGACTCCGCCGTTCCGAAGACAACAAGAAACTTGCAGGTATTTGTGGCGGAATATCCGAGGCCTATGACGTCGACGCGAACCTGGTTCGGGTCATGTTCGTCTTCATAGGAATTGCGACCGGGGGATTCCCCTTGCTCATTGCCTACATCGTGGGTTCGATCATTATCCCGAAGGGATCGCGCGACGGGTAACGTGAGCCCTGAGGAGGGAACCAGTGCCTGACGGGAGTGTCCCCATGATTCTGATCGGGCGCGAAAAAACGCTCGGCGGCATGCCGATTCGACGGGTCCTTCCCTACCGAAGCCGGAGGATGGTGGGCCCGTTCATTTACATGGATCACATGGGCCCGGTAGCGCTCGCCGCCGGGCATGGGGTGGACGTTCCGCCGCATCCGCACATCGGGCTGGCGACAGTGACTTATCTATTCGAGGGCGCTTTGACTCACCGGGATAGTCTGGGCTTCGACCAGGACATTCTGCCCGGTGATGTGAACTGGATGACCGCGGGTCGGGGAATTGTTCATTCCGAAAGAACTCCGAAGGCGTCACGGGGAGCCGGACTTCGGATGCATGGAATTCAAGCCTGGGTGGCTCTGCCAGGCGAGGTGGAGGAGATCGAGCCCAGCTTCAGTCACCATCCGAAGGCAACTCTGCCACGTTTCGAACACGAAGGGGCTGTCTTCCTGCTTCTTGCAGGTGAGGCATTCGGCCAGCAATCGCCAGTCCAGGGGGTTTCGGATCTCTTCTATCTCGACGTTGTGGTCTCAGCCGGCGCCCGGGTGCATGTTCCCGATGACGGACGTGAAATCGCGGCTTACATTGCCGCGGGGGAAGTGCGGTTCGGCCGAGAGGCATATGGACCCGGTACCCTCATCGTCATGGATGATTGCGAGGAGCGTCTACTGGTCGCAGAACTCGACAGCCGATTCATGCTACTGGGTGGAACTCCACTCGAGGGGGATCGCTTCATCTGGTGGAACTTTGTCTCGACGTCCGAGCAGCGGATCGAACAGGCGAAGGAAGACTGGCGGGAAGATCGATTTCCTCGCATTCCTGGTGAAGGGGCAAGGGTGGCTTTACCGAATCCGACCGACTGACACTTTCCTTGAACAAAATCCATCCGTTGCAACCTACATCGCCTCTGTGCTACCGTCCCTTTCGTTACCGATGGCCTGATCGTTAGGCCTGATAAAGGGAATCCGGTGAGAATCCGGAACTGTCCCGCAGCGGTAAGCAGGAACGACCACCGTCATCAAGCACTGGCCCACAAATGGGCTGGGAAGCGACGGTCAGTAGGTTACGCATTTCGCCTGCAAGTCCGAAGACCTGTCGGTAACCGGCGTCCCAACGCCGAATTTCATTCGAGCCTTCGAAGGAGGGGCTGGATGGGCTACCGAATAATTCGGATCTTCCACCACAAAACTGGATCGTTACAGATAGGTCCGCCTCCTTGCGTCGGCTCCTCAGAGGAGCTGTGCCATGAACATTGCCACCCAAAGAGGGGATGGCGGTCAAACCGATCTCTCGGGTGACCTTCGCGTCTCTAAGGCTGACATCAGGATTGAGGTCCACGGAACCATAGACGAGCTGATTTCCAGCCTGGGTTTCGCCCGGGCGATATTCGCGGATGTCGGGACGGGTGACTTGATCCGATCTCTACAGCGAGATCTTTTCAGGGTCGGATCCGCCGTCATCCCGTCAGCCGAGAGCGAGCAGACACACCACTCAATAACAGACGAAATGGTCGACCGGTTGACGGGTGAGGTCGACAGGATCCAGGAGACCGAAGGCCTTTTGAATGATTGGGCCCTTCCCGGTGAGGATGTCGCTTCGGCGGCGTTCGATGTCGCGCGAACTGTTTGCCGCCGGACCGAACGCCTGGTTGTCCGTATGCAGGACGAAGGCGTTCGGGTGGAAGCGAACGCCATCCGCTATCTGAACAGGCTTTCCGATCTTCTATGGCTCCTCGGTCGACTGGTTGAGACGAAGAGGAACGTGCGCTCGGGCTTGAGAGACGACCGAACGCCAGGGCCATCGTGGTCCCGTGCGTGGTAGTTCGAAGATGAATTTTTTCCTCACTGTCCGGAGCCGCCATCTTCCTCAAGCTGGCGCTCTTGCGGCGATTGTGACTCTGGCGTTCGTACTTCATTGGCTGTCTGCCAACACCGGCGGGCTTGGCCGGGTCGAGCGAGCTGTGGAATACGGGCCGCTGAGGGTGGAACGCGGAGCCGCCGCGTATCCTCGCGCAGCCGACCCGTATCCTCGCGCAGCCGACGCGTATCCTCGCGCAGCTGCAGATGCCCAAGGCCAAGTGCTCACGATAGAACGGCCTGTTCGGAGGGTGGTCTCTCAAACCTGGTCTACCGACGAGTTCTTGTACTCCATCGTTCCACCCGAGCAGGTCGTTGGGGTTAGTGCCAGCGCCTATGAGCGTCGGATAAGTAATGTCTACGATTTGGCCGAAAAATTCCAACCGGTGATCGCAACCAGCACGGAAGTCGTATTGAATCAAAATCCCGACCTGGTATTCGCTTCGGGTTGGAGCGCAGTCGATCCCAATGACTTGTTTCAAGCGGCCGGCGTGCGGGCGTTTCGCCTCCACACGTCGTACACGACATTAGAGGAAGTGGCAGACACGATTCTCTTGATCGGGTTTCTCACTGGACAAGACGCACAAGCCCGGTCGGTGTACGACAGCTTCCAGGAGACCGTCCGCCTTGCGGGCTCCGTAAACCACTTGGCGTGCGGCCGCCTCGAATACTTGGATTCGCTGGGACCTACAGCTACGGGACCGGAACACTTTTCAACGACATCATCAAGGCAGTAGGTGGAGTCAATGTGGCGGCCCAGAACGGTCTTACCGGCTATGACGCTATCAGCACAGAACAGGTTCTTCTCTGGAATCCGGATTGGATCGTAGCGGGCGCGGGTCAGGGGACAACTGACGCGGTTCTCCGCCGGTTGCTGGACGACCCTGCGATCGGCGCCACCCGAGCTGCTCAAACGAATCGGATCTTGGTGTTCGAGCATCACGTATTTCTTTCGATGTCACCCTTCACCGTATTGATACTCGATGCCCTCAGCAAAGCGCTCTACGAGCCAATTGCGGAAGAGTGATCGGTGTATGCGAACTGAGACCAATTCCATGCTGACATCGTCACAGGCAATCGCGATCGCACCAGAAGGTTCCCTGTTTGTGCAGAGGCGGGCTGTTTTTATCCTCGTGATACTACCGCTGCTCTTGTTGGTGTGCATTGCGGGCGGCGCCATCGGTAGCACACCCGTCGAATGGACAACAATACTCCGCGTTGTCGGGGAAAAGCTCTTTCCGTTTTGGGTTTCCGGAGCGGACATAACCCGAACCGATGAGGTCATAGTGTGGCTCATTCGAGTTCCACGAGTCATCGTTGCAGCCTTCGTCGGTGCTGGGTTGGCCGTTGCTGGAGCGTTGATGCAAGGCCTGTTTCGAAATCCGCTTGCCGATCCCAATATCATCGGTGCCGGAGCGGGAGCGGTACTCGGCGCTGTGGCCGTCTTCGTGACTGGGCTGACGGTCAGATCGCCGTTCATCCTGCCGGTCGCTGCATTTCTAGGCGCCCTTCTGGCCCTGACCACGGTTTACGCGATTGCAACGCGCGGCGGCGTTACGCCGGTGTCGACTCTACTCTTAAGCGGTATCGCAACGGCAGCGTTGCTTGGAGCCGCGTCTTCGCTGTTGATCTCCTTGAGCTTCGTGAACTGGCTGGTCGCTCAGGAAATCGTTTTCTGGATGATGGGGGGGCTGGAGAATCGGACTTGGATACACGTATGGATTTCGGCCCCTTTTGTCGTGTTGGCTGTACTTTTGGGTCTCTATTACGCCCGGGACCTCGATCTCCTGGTTCAAGGTGAAGAGACGGCGGCGGCTCTCGGTGTCGAAGTCGAATCGACGAAACGCGGCCTCATTTTGGTGTCCGCTTTGTTGACCGGGGCTGCGGTCGCGGTTGCAGGAGCGATCGGGTTCGTGGGATTGATCGTTCCTCATGTGGTCCGTCTCTTCGTCGGACCCGCTCATCGATCGTTGATTCTATGCAGCGCGCTGGCGGGAGCTATGTTTCTCATCGCGTGTGACCTTCTCGCCAGAACTGTCCATCCACCGACTGAAATTCGTTTGGGAATCGTTACGGCAGCGTTCGGAGCACCCTTCTTCCTATTCCTCCTCATCCGCAAAAACTGGGAGTTCGACTGATGTCCCCCTGCTTGCCGCCGACGGCCTGGGATTGCGGCGGAGACGTCGCTGGATCTTGCGCGATGCGTGTATCCAAGTTCGCCCTGGAATGGTCACCGCCATCGTCGGTCCCAATGGTTCTGGAAAGTCGACTTTGCTTCGATGCTTGGCAGGACTCTGGACTCCGACCGAAGGGAGGGTCTGCCTTGAAGGCAAGGTGTTGGGGAGCTTGGGCCGTTCCGTTGTGGCTCAAAGTGTCTCCTATTTACCTCAGGATACGCGTCTCGATTTCGAGTTTTCGGTTCGGGACCTGGTCCGAATGGGACGCCATCCACATCGAGGTCGTTTTGACCGGGAAACCGAAGAGGACAAAAAGGCAGTGGAGGATGCGTTGGAACGCGCTGACGTCCACCAACTGGCCGACCGGCCGGTTACTGAGCTATCCGGGGGTGAGAGGCAGCGGGTTCTGATCTCGAGAAGTCTGGCAACGCGGGCTTCCGTTCTTCTGCTCGACGAGCCGACATCGAACCTCGACGTCGACCACGGCCTGGACATATTGGAGCTCTGCCGGTCGCTGGCCCTCGAGGAGAGGGCGATCGTCATTGCGACGCATGACCTAAATGCCGTGTGCCGCTTCATCGACCAGGTAGCGCTCATCGAATCGGGCCGTGTAGTCGCATATGGCACGCCCTCAGACGTATTGACGAGGGACAACCTGGAACACACATTTGGAGTGCGCTTCGAAAGACTGGTTGGATCGGATGGAACTCCGGTGCTCCTCTTTTATCGGGGCGCAAGACGGTCCGTCGATTCGGGAAACCGTGTGGTCCAACTGGAGGGATTGTGAGTGATCTAAGGGACCAGGGTTATCAAGTGTGTCGATCGGTTCTGTCGTCCGACGACATCGCTACATTGCGCGGAGCAATTACGGAAACGATTGATCGAGCGGCGGCCGCCCTTCGGGCGCCGTTCACGATGAGCCATCCCGAAGTACCGCTTGAGAGGCGGATGGATGTCATTGCCAAACAGGACGCTGCTTGTGCTTTGTCCCTGTTCAGGGAGGCCATGGCGGACAGTCATCGCGACGAGCGCATCAGCGCGCTTTCACGTCACACCAGTGTCACGAGCATCGTTCGTGACCTGCTTCAGGGCTACACGTGGACCGGCCAGGCGATTCGTCCCAGAGCCGTCGTGTCCACGTTTTCGGAAGCATCTTTCCAATGGCACCAGGACGTAGTTCGGGAAACACGAAGATACAACAGTTGCGGTACGGTCCGGCTGGCCTGCTGGATACCGTTGGCCGATGTTGACGCCAAGACCGGAGCGCTCGAATCGATGCCGGGCCGGTGGAATCGGCCCATGCCGCACGTGAAGAGTCACGACGGCCAGTTCGTCGTCGAGGACCATCTTCTTCCGGACGCGCCGCGCGAAATTGCGCTCTTGACCAGTGGGGACATGCTCGTTCTGGACCGTTTCATCCCACATCGTTCTCACCCGCTTCAAGACGGCCATTCCCGCTGGGCGCTTGCCATGTGGGTTAAAGCAATGCCCGCCGAGGAAACAGGGATGGTTGCGCGGTAGGAAATATGGCAGAAGTCTTGAACTGGAAACGTTTTCCGTGGTTTGCCGAACCCACGTTCGCCGTTTACCGGATGGGTCGTTTCATCGTTGTCGAGTTGGGTGGCGCCCACCAGGTCATCACGACCTCAGCCCGGGTGGGTGGGCTGACACGATCAGTGCGGCATCTGGTAAACCACCAGAGCTGCGAAGCGACGGCGCACGACGGTCGCTATACCCGGATCGCAATTCAAGGTGTCGACGCCTACCACGACAGTGTGTGCAAGGAACTGGGCCTGAACCCTGACAGGACATCTGTGATGGGAACCGCAGCCAACATGATCTATGCCGCCCACGAAACGGATGAGTTTTCCCAGCTCCGTGTCGACGCCCTCGTCACGGCCGGTGTGGAAGGAAACGCGACCTGTGCGGGCGACCCGGCCGGGTGGATCGAAACTCCATCAGGTTGGAACCAGTCTCCCAAGGTTGCGGGAACGATTAACACGCTGGTCCTGATCAACCAACCGCTGACGCCCGACGCGCTGGTTGGCGCGTTACTTACAATTACCGAAGGAAAGAGCGCCAGCCTCAGACAGCTTGGGATTTCGAGCCGCTATTCAGAAGAGTTTGCTACGGGTACAGGAACCGACCAGGTGTCGGTCGCGGCCCCCCTTTCGGACGCCCAACATACGTATTGCTCCACCAGTTCGCATACGAAATTCGGTGAACTGTTGGGTCATACCGTTCGTTTGGCGACTACGACTGCGCTCCGTTGGCAGAATGGTTTGGAACCTTCTCTGACACGCAGTCTCTTTCATGCCCTCCGGCGTTTTGGCTTTTCTGAAAAAGTGTTTTTCGATGCCATGGCAGCCCGCCTCAGCAAGAAACCACTGCAACTTCTGAAAAAGAACAAAGAGGCGGTTTTATATGAGCCCCAGGTGGCTGCTGCTGCTTGCGCGTTGACGACCGTTTGGGATCGGATCCGATTCGGCGTTCTCCCAGTCTCCGCCGCACGGGACGTGCTTCGCCAACAGGCCGCCACACTCGCGGCTTCTCTTTCCGCGCGGCCGGAGTCCTGGTACCAATTCTTGCAAGAACTTGAAGTCGATCAAGATCGGCCGTTGGAACTCGTGTACGACGCACTGGCGTTGGGATGGAGAGCAAAGTGGGAATCGAAGCACTGACGCCAACTTCCGTTCTGCTGTTGGCCGGGATGATGCTCGACCTGGTGGCGGGTGATCCCCGATTCGGATTTCATCCGGTCCGCATGTTAGGACGGATGTTAAGCGTGTATGAGCGATCCCTTCGCGCGATGCAGGCGGACCAATATGCAGGTGGCTGCCTTCTCTTCTTGTTGCTGACGGTGACTGGTGTCGTTCTGCCTTGTCTCATAGTGACGGTCGTATTCGGCTGGAGCGACATCCCGGGGCTCGGCCTCCACGCGATCACCCTCTACTTTTGCATTGCGTTTCGCGACCTGTTCGATCACGTGCGCGCCGTTCAACTGGCAGCCGGACGCAACGATCTGGCCGAGGCGAGGATAGCCATTGCCCGCCTGGTCGGGAGGGATACCAGCGGGATGGACCTTTCGGCGTGCCGGAGGGCAGCCATCGAAAGCCTGAGCGAGAGCTTTGTCGATGGCTTCCTAAGCCCTTTGGTTTGGTACATCGTTCTGGGACTGCCGGGAGTTCTCTTGTTCAAAGTGGTCAGCACGATGGACTCAATGGTGGGATACAAGACGTCCGATTACGTCCGCTTCGGATGGTGTGGAGCCCGACTGGACGACCTGATGAACTACGTCCCATCGAGAATTTCCTGGCTGCTGTTGGTCGTGTCCGGCGCAATGATTCGAGGCCTCTCCGCGCGGAACGGTTGGAAGATTGGTCTCGAACAACACGCTGTTGTCCCGGGCCCGAACCCTGGATGGAGCGAAGCGACGATGGCGGGGCTTTTGGGAAAGCGACTTATTGGGCCCGTCTGGAAGGACGGGATCCTGGTCACCGACGACTGGCTGGGTGACTCGGCGGTTCCCGAAGGCGGAAGCGCCGACGACTTAAACTTGGCAATGTGGGCCGTTTTTGCTGCCGCCCTGCTGTCGGTTCTGATCTGTCTTCTATTGATCCCTTACAAGTGAACTCGAACGAAAACCGCTGTGATTCAAGCGAGAGAACCGACATGAAGTGCTGGTTAGAAAACCTGATGAAGAGCTCAGAGACTCTTCGTGTGACGCGCCATTTCCTCAACCAACAGTGCAGCTTGGAAGGAGGGGCACCAGTGAAGGATGTGTACAACACGGTTCGGGGCCGTGCCAAGAGAAGAAAGGGAAAGATAGAGGAGCAGATATGAAGCAGCAATTCAGAGTCTTGTGTTCAATGTTCATTCTGACGGTATCCATATTGTCATCTCAAAGCATTGCCCTGGCTGACAGTTTGAGCGGGCGAGTTCTTGATCCTGACGGCAACATTGTTGCAAACGCGCAGCTCCGGCTCTTCGATCGGACAAGCGGCCTACTGCGGCAGGCGACAACCGCCGCGGACGGCAGCTACGCGTTTGCGGGGTTGGTCAGCGGAGACTACCTACTCGAAGCTGATGGGGCCGCAAGCGCGCTTTCCGCAGCTACGGCTGTGTCTGTCAACGGCGACTTGAAAGTGAACCTGTCGCTGAAGGTTTCGGGAGTGAGCGTTGAGGTGTTCGTCACCGCTTCCGGCACTCCACTGTCGCTTCAGGAGGTCGCTAAAGCCGTTGACGTCGTCGATGCCGAAGAAATCGCATTGCGAGACGAGCTCTCGATTGCCGAAGCGATCCGGAATCTGCCTGGTGTTCGCGTTCAGACAACGGAGGGGCCCGGCAGCTTCACGACGATTCGGACTCGTGGGTTGCGCGGACAGGACACTGCCTTGCTGATCGACGGTCTGCGATTTCGGGACGCTGCAAGTCCACAAGGGGACGCGACTGCCTTCCTGCAAAGCATGACGACGGTCGACACTGAGAGGGTCGAATTCATGCGTGGCTCAGGTTCTTCACTCTATGGTTCCAACGCGATGGCGGGCGTCATCAACATCGTTTCAAGGAGCGGGGGCGGACCCCAGCACGGCGAAATTCGCGTTGAGGGTGGTGGATTGGGAATGATCCGCACCGTGGCCGGCATGGGTGGCGGCTTGGCCAAGGACCGGTTCACCTACAGCGGAACCGTCTCCTATGTCAACGTGACCCGGGGAGTGCGGGACGGGAATACGTTCCGAAGTACGTCTCCCCAGGGAAGCTTCAGGTACAACTTCACCGATAACGTATCGGTGACCGGACGGCTGTGGTATTCGAACGACCGGTTGCAAAGTACGGAAAGTCCAGCGTTTCCCGCGTCAGTTCTCGACAATTTTCCGGCGAGCGGTACGGTTCGGGCGATTGCACTTCCCACGGATCAGCTTGAGCTGTTTGAACAGGGTCTGCAGTTCAATGCCAGAACCGCGACGTTCGCTCCAAACCGACGAGATCCCGACGGCCACCGCGAATCTTCATTCCTCAATGGAAGCGTCTCATTGCAGCACCGGCTGTCTCCAAACACTTCATATCGCGTGTCGTACCAGGGCGTCGATACGAACCGGGCATTCATAGACGGCCCCCTACGGGGCGGGGACTTCGAGCCGGCGATTCAATCGGAAAGTAACTTTGATGGCCGCATCGATACGATACGGGCGCGGATTAACTCCGACATCGGCGATTACAACTTTGTCAGCGTCGGTTACGAATACGAACGGGAAAACTATTTCGATCAGAACTCTTCGAACCCGGCAACAGCCATGATCGATCAGAGGAGTCATTCGTTCTACGCTCAAGACCAGATCCGGCTGCTGGATGGCCGGTTACACGTAACCTTAGGTGGGCGACTGCAATCGTTCGATCCGAAAGATCCTGTTTTCGTCGGCGGGGAAAGCCCGTATGCCGGTATCGCATTTGATTCGCCGACCGCATACACCGGCGATGCCGCAGTCGCCTATTTCGTGCAAAGCAGTGGGACCAAATTCCGGGCTCATATCGGCAACAGTTATCGAGCTCCGGCACCGTTTGAACGCTTTGGCGGATCGTTTTCCTCTTTCTCCGGATCTTTCAGCTACTGGGGCGATCCGCGCCTCAACTCGGAACGTTCGGTTGCCCTCGACGGAGGGATCGATCAATGGCTGTTCAATTCCAAACTGCAGTTAAGCACAACCGGGTTCTATACGAACCTTCAGGAAACAATCATATTTGACTTCGCCAATTTTCCCGTCACAACGGATCCCTTCGGACGGTTCGGCGGCTATCGTAACAGCGGCGGCGGTATCGCGCGCGGACTTGAGTTCAGCGCTCAGGCTTCTCCAGTATCCACGACGAACCTGCGTCTGGCATATACCTACACAAATTCCGATTCCAGGACGCCGACAATAGGTAGCGACTTCTTTGAGATCCCTGGTCTGTCAAAACATATGTTTACGCTGACAGCCACGCAGTGGATTGCACAGCGGTTTAATGTAACGTTCGACTTGTTTGCGGTGAGCGACTATTCCCTGTCGCCCTTTGGCGCGCGGGGGCGCCGGATGATATTCGGCGGTCCCGTGAAAGGTGACGTCGTCCTTCGTTACGATCTGCCGATCGCGACGGACAGTACGATGGAGCTCTACACGAAGATCGAGAACGCGTTCAATCAGCGTTATTACGAAGATGGTTTCCTCGGCCCAGCGGCATGGGCGATTGCTGGCTTCCGTATCCACTACTGACGACGTTCTTAAAGCCCAGATTCAGAACGGGCACCCGTTTGGCGATGCCCGCTTTTCTTGGGAAAACGTCTGTGTTTCTATGCGTCACAATTTGGTGTGGAAGGATATACACGCCTTTAAGTAACGAAACCGGATGCCGTCAATTTGGCCCGGACAGTGCTCGATAGTATACTTTCGAATGCGATTGATTCATTCGGAGATCCAAAGGAGTGCGCCCATATGGCGGAAGTGAAGAGTGCAAAGAAGACTATCAGCAAACCCAAATGTATTCGCTGCGGGAACGAACATACCGTTTCCGCGCTCGGCCACTGGCATGAAGGGTGGTGGACTTGTGCGGTTTGTAATGTCAGGTGGCAGGGGTAGGCTGGGTCGATTTTCTGGCGGGCGACCCGGGACGGTCGCCCGTACACTCCATCCTGTGGGGCCGCTCAGGCTTCATCAATAACGCGTTTCGCCAGGCGAAAAACGTCGTCCAGCATTTCTTCCGTTAGTCTTCCTGTAAATGTATTCTGTTGGCTGGGGTGGTAGGAGCCGATCAGAACGAGGCCGTCCGGCAACTCGGCCGATCGGGCGTGGCCGAACTTGGGGCGGGGGCGAGGGTTTTCCAGCCCCATCTCTTTCCGGGCTTTCAGGAAGGTGGTGAAACCGATCTGGCCGAGAGGGACAACCACGCGCAGGCGTTTCAGGCGTTCGAGTTCATCTATGAAGTAAGGAAGACAGTTGGCCATCTCTTCGGTGGTGGGTTTGTTGTCGGGAGGAGCGCAGTGCGCGGCGGCTGTCATGAAGCAGTCGGTCAGCTTCAGGCCGTCGTGACGGTCGACAGAGGTCGGCTGGTTGGCGAAGCCGAATCGATGTAGGGCGCGATAGAGCCAATCGCCGGAACGGTCGCCGGTGAACATCCGGCCGGTTCGGTTGGCGCCGTGAGCCGCGGGTGCGAGGCCGACTACCAGCAGCCGGGCTCTTCGGTCTCCGAAGCTTGGGACGGGCCGGCCCCAGTAGGTCCAGTCCTGGAACCGGCGAACTTTCTTCCTGGCAAGTTCCTCGCGGTAGGCGACCAGGCGGTCGCAACGCCGGCACTCGGTGATTTCACTGCACGATGGCCACTTGCCCATTCTGGATGATAACCGTCGTGCCGCCGAAGATGAGTGTTTCGCCGCTCGAGTTGATGATCGTCACGTTCGGTCGTCCAAATTGACGAATCACATCCGCCCTCGTGACTCCGACCAGGGCACGGTTGCCGGTTTGCCGCACACGGGTGGGCGTTCCGAAATTCGGAGCGGGCACGCCGCGGGGTAGTCGTCGGCCTTCGAGGTTGAGCAAACCGGTTATGGGGTTACGGCCCCTCGGGGCTATGACCGTTATGACCGGGGTGATAATCGGGTGCCGGGGAAGGGGACCCCGCAAAACTCCCGCAATTGGAGGGCCGACAAAGAAAACTTGTCCCTGTCTGGCGATCTGGTTGCCCCGTCGCGCCTGTCGGCCGCCCGGTCGTCCTCGCTGGTTGCCCCGCCCGACCATTATCCGGTCTCCCCGCCGTGCAGTTTGACCACCTCGTCGTACAACCTGGCCCTCGGCGGTAAGTTGCGCGGGCGGCACGACAAAGCCAAACGCCTGGGGGGTCACGAAGGGCTGAATTACGTGTCCAGCCTGGACGGGCGAAACCATCGGGGGCCTGGCTCCCGGGGCCAGACCGACCATGAAACCGGCCCTTTGGGCCGACAAACCCGCCGGCAATGCCAGCAGTGTAACCAGGGCCAGACTCGCTACGGTAATTCGCTTACTCACGACCACCCTCCCGGTAACAGAGTTCGATTCATGCAACTTCAGACGACACTCGTGTCAAAAGGTAGCTGTTTATCGTTGGTTGACGGGATTATACCTGTCCCGAGCGTCTATCACCAGCCCGCTCGATGTCGGGGGTGAAACAGGCGACCGTGATAAAATCGAGAGGATGTTTCGGTTCCATCCAGAAGAGGGAGTGGCGGTAGGAGCCTGCGCGGCAGAAGAGATCTACTGCGAAAGCGGTATAATCGGTCCAGATTTCCCCGATTTTTCGTTGAATAGACCGACTATTCGAGTCAAAATCGAGAAAATCTGACCTCGATTCTCCACTTTCTCGCTACGATCCCTTCTGCCGCGTAGGCTCCTGGCTCGATTCGAACAGATGACGACGAAACAAAAGCTTCCGAGGTTTCCTGTTCTGACGAGATTTCTGCGTCCGGCCGTCCTCGTGTTCGCTGGTCTTGGTCTGGCGGGAGTCCTTCTCTTTGGCGCCGTCGCCGAACTCCACGTCGTCATCATGCACACCAACGATGTTCATGGACACCTCCTGCCTGACGGGGATACGGGCGGGAGCGCCCGTATTGCTTCAATCGCCCTGGAGATGCGTCCCCACCTCATTCTTGACGCCGGGGATTTGTTCACCGGGACGCCGATTGCCGACGTTTCAAGAGGCCGTGCCGTCATCGACGTCATGAACGCGATCGGCTACGATGCGGTTGCCGTTGGAAATCACGAATTCGACTACGGCATCGGCCCGCTTCGTGACCGCGTTGCACAGGCCGATTTCCCCTTCCTGTCCGCCAACATCTCCACACCGATTAAGGACATCCACAATGCCGTGGTCTTTAATGTCGAAGGAATCCGATTTGGCATCATCGGGCTCACCACGGAAATGCTGAAGACGGTGACCCATCCCATGAATGTCACCGAGGTAGATGTCCGTTCCCTTGTCGCTACGCTCGAAGAGACCCTTCCTGGAATTCAGGCCATGGCCGACTTCATCATCGTTCTCTCGCACATCTCGCCGGACGAAGAGCTTCGCGTGGCCCGGGCCTTCCCGGAAATCGATCTCATTGTCAGTGGACATTCCCACAGCGAACTACCCGAACCCATCTGGGAAGGCGACACAATGATCGTTCGGACGGGTCATTACGGGCGGTTCGTCGGCCGGATCGATATTGAATTCGATGACAAGGAAGTCGAGAAGATGACCGGTCGATTGATTCCGACTACCTCCGTGTCGGAGAATGAACGCGTTCGCGACATCCTTGCACCGTACGAAGCGGATGTCGCCTCCGAGATGGCGGAGGTCGTCGGCCATGCCCCGGCCGATTTGCCAAGCTCCAGAGAGGGCGAATCCGTTCTGGCGAACCTGGTCGCCGATGCCCTGCGGTCCGGTGGGAGGACCCAGATCGCGTTGACTAACCTGGGGGGCATTCGAGCCGATTTCAGCCAGGGACCGATCACAAGGGGGAAGGTGTTCGAGGTCCTGCCCTTCGACAACACGCTGGTGACGATGAACCTGGAAGGCCGCATTCTGAAGCGGATTCTTGGCCGGGAGGTCCTCGCCGTCAGCGGGATTCGGGTCCAGCTCGACCTCGATCGCCCGTCGGGAGAACGGCTGTTGATGGTCGAACTCGCCGGCGGTGGGCCGATCGGCGACGAAGCTCTCTATACGGTCACGACAAACTCCTTTCTGCTTGCCGGCGGCGACGGCTTCGAAGAATTCGCGGAAGGCGCCGATATCTACGACACCGGGCTCCTGATGCGGGATGTGCTGAGCCAATACATTTCCGAGATTCAGGCTGTTCCCGTACGTCCTGACGGTAGAATTAGAATACGACGATGAACTACCGCGCCTTCATTTTGAGCATCGTGATCGTGTCCGGCTCGCTGGTGGGGGCCCACATCCCTCCGACCTCCGCCCAGATCGACGACATGGGGGTTCTTCACGATCTGCTCGGGCTCGACTTCGAGGACGCGATCGAGGGCATCCAGAAATGGAACCTGACGTTGATCCAGAACACCGAACGCCTGGCCCCTGCCCAGGCTGACGAGATCCGGTCTCGTACCGTGTCTCCGGAAAGCCTTCCCGAAAGCAACATCCTGTCGCTGGCCGACTCCAATTACGGATTGGGCCTGGTGAGTGTCCTGTTTGAGGAAGACTTCACGGTGGAACAGATCAATCTGATTTTCTGCGAAGATCGTATCGCGACCCTGCAGGTTCTTTTCGACGACAGCCGTGCGTTTGGAAATACAACCCAGTTGCTCGGGTCGATCTACGGAATGGGACAGTCCGTGCCCTTCGGATCTCACAAGCCGGCCCTCGAATACCGCCTGCGAGGCGTTACCTACGACGACGAAGGGCAGTGGAGCCTGGATGTCGGCGCTTCTCCCGTTGTCGTGTGGGATATGGGTACGCGTGAGGCCCTCTATCAGCCCGTGCCCGGTCAACAACTGCTTACGGGCCAATTCTGGATGACGAACAAAGAACAGGGCGCTCAATGCGGAAAGTGAGCCGCCCAGGCGGTTCAGTTTCCGCATTGAGCGGTCCGAGGTCCGAAGTCTGGAGTCCGAAGGCGGACGTACTCTTCGGTTGTCCTGGAACGTCGGACCTCGGACCCCGGACTAATCCTCCCCCTGGACCCCACCTGACTGTTCCCATCCCTATAATCTAATTCGCCCTTTGCCTCCAGCCCGGCCGAGAACGGACATGACCGAACCAGTTGCCAGTCTGATCGAACGATTAGTGTCCGCTACCGGTCTGAGCGTTCCCGAAGCGGGCGAAGCCATGTTGCTCCTGCTTTCAGGAGGGGCGGTCACACCGGACGCGTTCAAGGACGATCCCCGCGTCCTTGTCGGTCCGCAGCACGGGGTTTCGCGCTATCTGGCGCAGGTGACCTGGCGTGCTCTGGGGGGCGATTACGAAAGTGTCGATGAGGTCATCGCGGGACTTTATGGTGTTCTCGATCGCAACCCGCCTACGCTTGAGGCCAGGTCGTCCCATCCTGAAGACCCGTCGGGTCGCGTACTGATTCCCGAGGCCAAGGTGCTGCGGGTCCGGCACCCGGTCGAAACCGAGCCCGGCAAGTGGGAAGCGGTTCTCGAAGCCCAGGTGACGAGCGGACCGATGCGGGACCGCGAGATCGAGGTGCTCACGCGTTCGGTCATGAACCCGACTGCTTGTTTCATCGTGCCCTACTTCTGGGTCCACGCAACCTTCGCCGCCTACAACCTGGTCCAGACCTCGGAGGGAGATTTCGAAGACTGCCCGGAGACCTTCTTCGTTCTCGAGCCGTTGCGCCAGGTGAATGCCACGTCCGCTGCGCGCAGCTTGAACTGCCCGAAACCCCAGATCGATCAGATCCGTCGTGGCCGTGGTGATGTCACCATCCACACGCTCAAAGGGATGCTCGTCCACGGGATCTTCGACCTCATTCTTGAAGGCGAGGACGACATCGATTCCTGCTATGACGCCGTCCTGCCCGGGTTTCTGGTACAGATGGCGACCGTGACGGATGACCTGGTGGATGAAGCGGCTTTCCGTGCCGAGGTCCTGCGGCATGCGAAAGCGATCAAGGACTTTGTCGATGTCAACCCGCACATGCGTGAGGACCCTCAACTGGAACTCCGGCGCTATTCGGCGACTATCGGGATCCAGGGCCGTATCGACGCGGTGTTCCAATCCGGCAACCGGCTGGACGTGGTCGAGCTGAAAACGGGTAAGCGCCTGCGTTTTGCGGATCACGCGCAGTTGTTTATCTACCGGCTCCTGCTGTCGGACATGATCCGCCGAACCCAGCGGGTAGGGGGCGAGAAGCTTGAGGTGACGTCGCGCCTGATGTCCTCCCACGACGGAACGACCACCCCGCTGCGGATCGACGCCGATTTCCATCAGGTAATGGAAGCGCGGAATCGGCTCGTCGCGATGTCCTATTCCCTCGGTCGTCCGCGATCGCACTTGAAGATGCGATACCCGGGCTTCGACTCCGCGGTTTGTGACGCGTGCCTGAAGTGGACACGTGCGGAGTGCGAGGAATCCACGGTGCTGTTCGGCGACCGGCCCGACGCCGAAGAGAGTCCGGCCCTGGCGTATTTCAGAAGGTTCTCCAAACTGATTCAACGCGAGAAGTGGACAGTCGAGCAGGATCTGGCCGATCTGCTCGACGACAGCCGTCTGGGGTATCGAGTGCGAAATTTCCGAACGATCCCGAACGTTCACTGCCAAGGTTCGGAGTCCGGTGATTTCGTCTTCGACTTCGAAGAAAACAAATCGGACCTGACCCGGGGCGACCGTGTTCTGATCCACTCCGGCAGGATTTCCAGCAGCGCGATCTTCCATGGGTACATCCGTTCGATCGAAAACCAGCGCGTCAGGATTTCCATCCCGCTGAAGAATATTTCACCCGATACCTTCAAAGAGCAGTCGTGGACGATCGACCGGTTCCCATCCGACCAGACTTCCGTAGCCGGACAGACCGCCCTGTACGATTTTCTCAGGGCACCGATGGACGAGAAGAAACGCGTGATCCTCGGGGACATGGCCACCGCCCGGGAGACATCGGATTCCGCTCGGACCGTCGCGACCACTATCGAGCGTGGCGACTTGAACTCCAGCCAGCTTCAAGCGGTGGAGAGGGCGTCACGCTGTCGCAGTTTTCATCTGATCTGGGGTCCCCCCGGAACCGGCAAGACGATAGTCGTTCCCAGGATCGTGGCTGAATCCGGCGGCTCCGTTCTCCTCGGCGCCTTTACGAACACCGCTGTCGACAAAATGCTGATGGCCCTGCTCGACCACGACCCGGACGCCCGTTTCGTTCGAATCGGAAAAGCCTCGGCCTCCCCGGAACTCGCCTCCCGACTGGGCGCCAGAGCGCCATTACATTTCAGTGACGACCTGGCCGAGTCGACCCGCAGCCCTGGTGAACTGCGGCTGTTACTGGACAACGTTCCGATCGTTGCGGCCACGTCTCATCGCGCGTCAAGCCATCCGTACGTTCGAGGGCGGTCGTTCGACATGGCCGTCGTCGACGAAGCGAGCCAGCTTACCGAACCCTTGACGCTGGGTCTGGTCATGCGGGCACGTCGTTTTGTCCTGATTGGCGACGACCGCCAGCTTCCGCCCGTCGTTCGTACCGTCGGTCTGGAGTATTCGATGTTTGAAAAAATGAAGAAGTCGGCCGAGTCCGACGCTCCGGAGCTGCTGACCTTGCTGGACACGCAATACCGGATGCATCCCGACATCATGGCTGTGTCCAACAAACTTTACTATTCGGGTCTCTTGACTTCCGGCGTCGGTCGAGAGGATCGCCGGCCCGCATCCGGCCGCCCGATCGAGTTTCATCCGGTAGAGTCGATCTCGGACGGGCGATCGAATCCGGCCGAGGCGCGGGTCGTCCAGGATCTTGTCGCCGCATTTTCCGTCGAGACTCCTCCCGAGGCGATTGGGGTGATCTCACCGTTTCGTGCCCAGGTCGTTCTGCTCCGACGACTGCTGGAGGGCACCGGTGTTGCCGTCGATACAGTGGAGCGCTTTCAGGGCGGCGAACGCGAAGTCATCATCTTGTCTTTCGTCCGGTCTCGCGGAACCGGCTTCGTCTTCGATGATCGTCGGTTCAACGTCGCCATCACGCGGGCCAGGAGTAAGCTTGTGATGGTGGCCCATCCCGATTTGTTCCTGAATACCAAGTACGCATGGATCTGCGAATTTACCGAAACACCGAAGACAAGCAGCACGACCTGAGGGCGGACGCTCGGGCGAACGGTGCGGTTCTGGGCGTGAACATGTTCACCCTCCGGGAGGTTGCCCATCGGCTCGTACCGAGCCTCGAAGAGGCATCTCCGTCCGAGCGGCTGGTCCTGGCCGAAAGAGCGCTCGGCGGTCTCCGGGCCCCGGACATTGCCGGTATCGTCGGATACGCCGCCGACGCGCTTTCGGACCTGAAGGGTGCCCGGATCGGAAGCGCGGATCTTCGACGAGCAGGGCAGGATTTCCTGGCGGACCTGCTCGGGGCCTATGACGACCTGCTCGAGGGTCTGGGCCTGGTCGATCCGAATGACTTGTTCACCCGGGCCGCGGACCATGTCGACGCGGCATGGGTGGGTCGGTTCGGCCGCGTTATCCTTTACGCCCTCTACGATCTGAACAACGCCGAGTTCGCCCTGGTTTCGCGGTTGCTCGGGAGGGTTCCCGACGGGGGCACGGTCGTGATGTTCAATTCCACGACCAACATTCGTCCGACCCAGTTCGCCGAACGGACCTGGGAGCGTTTTATCTTCGAAGACGAATTGGCGGAGCGAACGGTACCCGACTTCTGCCGTCGGCCCCAGGGAGACCGCCCGCTTCTTGAACGGTTGTTCGAGTACGAACCTGCCGATCCTCTCGAACCTGACCCGGGCCTTCAGGTTATCGAAGCCGCGGGACGCTACGACGAGATCGAGTATATCGGCCGCCGCATTCGCCGGTTGCTCGATGGTGGAATGGCGGCGGCGGACATCCTTGTCGTCGTCCGGCATCTCGAAGACTACGGCGAGATGATCGAGTATGTTTTTTCCCGCTACCACATCCCGCACGTCTTTCCGACCGGTCTGCCGCTGCTTCGAATCCCGTTTATCAAGTATTGGCTCCACGTTCTCGACCTGGTGACCGGAGCCCGCTCGCGGCTCGAGTTCGCGCGCGCGTTGTCGAGTGCGTATTACGAGCCTCGGTTATCGCCGGACGAGGACGTTTCCGGCGTGCTGTCGGATCTGGGATACGTCGACCGGAGCCGGATCGAAGCCTCGGCGCTGGCCGCGCGAAAGAACATTCCCCTCGGCCAGGAGTTCTTGCGGTTCGAAGCACTGCTGGACTCGCTGGAAGGTTCAGAGGATACGGTTCGAGGCTTTCTCGATCGCCTGAAGGCTCCGGATTCATTGACGTCCCGAGACGCGGAAGCCTGGGACTCACTGGTCGAGGCACTGGCAGGCGTGGATCGGATTGTCGGTTGCGTGTCTTTCGAAGATTTTCGCGGGATCGCTTCCGCGACCGCCGGGTTGCGCCGTGTGGGACGGCTCGTCAAAAGTCGTGTCACACCCGGCGCGGGGCGCGTGGCGATCGCGGGTCCGCACGTGCTGGGCTACCGGAGTTTCCGGGCGCTGTTCGCTCCGGGCCTGGGCGACGGCCGATTCCCGGCTCCCGGCTGGCTGAACCCGCTTCTGGATGATGCGACCGTCAAGAGCATCAATGAAGGGTTGCGGCCCCGAAGGCTGATGAGCGGCCGCGATCGTAACCGGCGCGAGCCATTGTACCTGTTCATGGTGCTGGACTCCGCGCCGTTGGTGACCCTGACGTATCCCCGCATGAATCTCGCCGGGGACCCGTTGTATCCATCCATCTATATTCGGGAGATCGACCGGCACTACCGAACCTCTGTCATCGAACGTCTTCCGTCCGGACTCGCGCCCCTCGACCATGCAGGACGGCTTCGAGCCCTCGCCGACGGCTGGAGGCGGGGAAGTCAGGATGCCGATCGAGGCAGGGAACTGCTGGGACACGACATCATGCGTCGAGTGGTTGCCGAAGGGAAGGGAGTCCACAGGGCGAATGTGGGAGTTGGCGAAGTCCCGGTTGGAGTGGCATGGCATCCCAGTCAGATTGCCGCGCTCGAACGTTGCCCGTTCGTCTTCTTTGCGAGGCACCCACTCGGCCTGGAAAGTCAAGAGGAGCCGGGGTTGGATATACCTATCCGTGAGATCGGCATCCTGGCACATCAGATACTTCGCGACTTTCACAGCACGCCTGTCCCGGCGTCCATCGACGCGGCCCGCAACAGGATGCGGAAAGTAGTCCATCAAAACCTGGCAGACGTGGACATCGACCGGCAGGGACCGACCACTCTCTTCGATCCGGCAACCTGGCCGATCCGGAGGGAACAACTCGTGCGGGCGTTGGATGCCTACCTGGAATTTGCCGTGGAGGATGCCAGGAGCGGCTACGAAACAGTGGTCGAATTTCTGGAGCGTCCGTTTCCCGCCGTCGCGGTTTCAGATTTCAGGCTTGCCGGCCGACCGGATCATGTCAGTGTGCACCGGAGCGGGGAACTGGTCGACGGAATCCGCGTCGACGACTTCAAATATTCCGCGGGCGGCGATTACCTGAACAAAGGACCGGGTCGGAACCAACTCGACATCTATGTCTTTCTGGCCCGAGAGGTTTTCGGGCAGCGAGGCGGGGAAGCGTCCGGGGACACGGTGTTGGAAGGACGATATCTGCTCCTTCGAACCCCCGAGGCCCCTTCGGTCGCGACCGCATACACGGAGGAAGGGCTCCGGGCAACGATGTCGGAGATCGATCGCCAACTCCAGACCGTTCGGGCCGGCCGGTTCCAACCAGCGCCGGACGATCCGCAAGCCTGCCCATCATGCGACTTTCGACGACTGTGCAGGTTGTATGTGGACTAGCTAACCATGACCATCAAGTTCACTCGAAACACCGTCGTTCTTGCCAGTGCAGGCACGGGTAAGACCCGGGCGCTCGTAGAGGTGTTTCTCAGTTTGATCGAAGAGGGCCACGATCCTGTTCGGATCGTTGCGGTGACGTTCACCGAGAAGGCGGCGGCCGAGATGCGGGATCGCATTCGTCGTGCCATTTTCGACCGGATACCGAAACTTGATCCATCCGAACAGGCACGATGGATGAGGACTGTGGCGGTCTTACCGGCGGCGCCAATCCAGACGATTCACGGCTTTTACGGGTCCATACTTCGGGAGCATGGCGTCGCGACCCGAATCGATCCCGGGTTCTCTATCCTGGATGAATACAGCCGGATCGAACTGTGTCGAGCGGCGGCATTCGAAACGATCCGTGAAGACCTGGTGGGGGGAAATGAAGGTGTGCGTCGGCTTTTTGGTGACCTGGGGCTCGACAGGCTGATCGAGGCCATCCCGGCGGCGATTTACTGGCTCAACAGCCTTGGTGTGGACGACGACTGGCTGGAGAAGCGCTGCGGCGACCAGGAAACGATTGCCCGTAAGATCAAGGACGAGTTGTCGGTCCAGTTGGAGCAATACGGCGGCTCTCCCGAGGCGATCGGCAGGCAAGCCGACGCGATAAAGTCCGGAACCGGTGCTCGTCGCCACCCTCTCAAGAACAGGAAAGATCCGTCGGCCCTGTTGCCGCGTGTGGGCCAGATCGCAGGCGTCGCCGATGCCAGGGCATTTTCCGCGCTGGTCGAGCGGAGCCGGCGCCGTTTCGATGAACAGAAACGGTCTTCGAACGTGATGGATTTCGATGACTTATTGCTCGAGACCCGGAACCTGTTGCGGGATTCCGAACATGTTCGTGCGGCCTGTCTCGATCGATTCGACGCCATCCTTGTTGACGAGTTTCAGGACACAGACGACGTGCAATCGCAGATCATCTCCTGTCTCGGGGAGGATCCGCACTATCCGGGCCGGTTGGGTCCGCGAAGACTTCTTGTGGTCGGCGACCCGAAACAATCGATCTATCGATTCCGCCGCGCGCGAGTTACCGAGTTCTTCCGAATGACGGATCGGGTCGTCGGGGACGAAGGCGAGGTTCAACACCTGTCGAAAAACTTCCGGTCCGCCGCGCCGCTGATCGCTTTCTCAAACGCCGTGTCCAGGGGAATGCTCGACGGTGCAGGGAAAAAGGGTGTCACGCCCGGCAACGTCGATTTGTCCTACCGCGTCACCTTTTCGGGCGGGGACGAACTCAGTGCGGGCGCAGATGTCGCGTTCGGAGGTATCACTTTCCTTGCTGCCCGTGACGACGCCACCGCTTCAGAGGGTCGAGGGGAAGAAGCGGGCGCCATAGCCCGATTGCTGCTGGAAAGGAAATCCTCGAACCTGATTTCGTGCTGGAGGGAGGTGGGAATGCTGTTCCGAAGCATGACGCATATGGACGTCTATGTTCGGGCACTGGAAGAAAGAGGAATTCCTGTCTACGTGGTTCAGGGGACTGGTTTTTACGATGCGGCTGAAGTGTCGGATCTGATCGCCGCCCTTGAGTACGTCGTTCGACCTCACGAACGGATGGCGCGCGCAATCCTCCGGATGTCCGCGTTGATCGGAGATTCGTTCGAACACCTGTTGAGTGATGCGGACGCCGACCCGTTGCCTGAAGTCTTCGGCCCGTGGATTGAACGGCGCGATCGGGCGACCGCGGCGGAGATTCTCTCCGACGTCGTTCGTAAGACCGACTTCGATGTCGTCATGATGGCGCAGAGAAACGGCCGCCAACGCGTCGCGAACATCGGGAAACTGATCGAGATCACCAGAGATCTCGCCCGCCAGGGAACGACATCGCTCGACGACGTCGTCCGTTACCTTCGGAACAGGGTCCACGATCCGAGCATCCGGGAACCTGAGGTCCAGATTCTGGGACATGAAGACGATGTGGTCCAGTGTCTGACTGTCCACCAGGCCAAGGGCCTGGAATTCGATACCGTCGTCCTGCCGAACCTTGCCGGGGGCGTCCGGTCCGGGCAGGGGGACCGAATCTTTCGAAGTGAACGGTGGGGACTGCTGATGGCGCCCGCCTACGGGGTTCACCGCAAGGCGTTGCCGCACTCGCTGATCCTGGAGGCGAAAGCGCATGAATCGGACCAGGAATACGAGGAGGAAAAGCGTCTCCTTTACGTGGCGATGACTCGCGCCAGGAAGAGCCTGGTACTCGGAGAGGGTTTTTCGTCCCGTCCCGGCTTGTGGTCGCGGTGGATTACGCCCGTCGTGAAGACAATCGTTCCCGGCGGCATCGAGCGCGCCAGGGCCGGCGAGAATGTGGGCGCCGATCCCGCCAGTGAGATCCCCATCAAGATCGTTTCCGTCGTCGCCGGTCGGTCTTCCGGTCCAGGTGACCTTTCCAACTCGACGGAAGCCGATGTGATGCGGGCCGAAGTCGAGTCCGGGAGTGAGGAGGAGTTGCCAGTTGCGACTCCTGCCATGCCGTCCTCTCTCGAACTGACACCATCCCAACTGTCCATGTTGTCGGGGTGTCGGCGCCTGTTCTATTGGAAGGAAATCGAGCACACTCCTGAACCGGGCCGGGACTCGAACAGACTGGAACTAGAACTGGGATCGCTGGCCCACCGGATTCTTGAAACATTGGTTTCGCCCGATACGGAGGAACTCGAACAGTCCGACCTTCAGGCCCTGGCCGGATTTTTCGACTCTCCCGAGTGGATGGATCTTGTCGAGACCGATCCGGAATGCGAGTTGCCCTTTGTCATTCACCAGGAAGTGGATGGAGTCGACTGTTTCGTTCGTGGCCGGATCGACGCTCTTGTCCCTTCAAAGCGGCCCCGCGTTATAGACTACAAATACTCCCGGTGGAAGCCGGGGAGTGACGATCCGTACCAGATCCAGATGACGTGTTACGCCCTGGCCGCAATGAAGAGCCTCGACGTTCGATCATCGACAGGAGAACTCTGGTTTCTCAAGGAGCCGAGGCGGATCCGAGGGCGAGAGTATGATCGTGATGCGGCGGAAACTCTGCTGGAGACCCTGTTCCGACAGTATCAATCCTGTTTGTCCGAAGATCAATGGCCCAGAGCCTCCGAGTCCTACTGTGACCGGATTTCCTGTGGATTCCGTTCGACCTGTTGGGGCCCTGATGTGGTTCCCGACGACGCCCGGGACGAGTCCCGACGTCGGGTCTCGGATCGGGGAGTGTGAGTAACATGCCGTTCTGGGTCACCTCACTGATGTTCGCCGTCCTGGTAGCGACGGTTCCTCTGACATGGGTGCTTCGTCTTCTTCTGAACCTGCCCCCGCCGCTCGTGCTTTCACACGACAGATGGCCCCTCCCGGCAAACTTCGCCATCATCGGAGTGATCACCGCGGACGTCACGATCTTCATCCGGAGTGTTTATTACGGAGGACCCTCAGACCCCCTCACAGTCGGGATGGAGTTCCTGATCACAGGCGTGATCTACGTCTTCGGCTTCGTCCTGCTCCTGAGACAATTCGCCGGTCTCTATCCCGAATATCTTGTGACGACCGGCAAAGCCGGTCTGGCCCTGCGCAAAGCCCTTTACAGGAACGTCACCGATATCGAAATTGTCTCCGAGTCCCGTGGCGAGACCCACCTGCGAATCCACATGCGAAATGGTGAAACCCACCCCCTCAACCTGCCCACTCGCCACGTCGTGGAACTCCACAAAGCCATTGAATCCAGCCAACCCAAAGAGTAGGCAGGTTCCAGAAGAGCCGGTTGACCGCTGCGGGTTCTTGACGCAGAGACGCAGAGATCTTTTTGTTCTGGGTCTTCACCGGCCTCGTTCTTCGAAAGAAATCCCCTCTCTGCGTCTTTGCGTCTCTGCGTCGAGGCCCCAACTCTCACCAGACCACATTGTTAAGAATGTAAATTTCCACAGGCGACCGGTTGTGAGGGATGGGCTGGTGGTAAAATTCAAGGATGGACTTCCTGCGGAAACCGTCACTGGCTTTCGGCGTGACCATTGTTCTGCTGGTGTCGCTGCCTTTGCTTGCCTGGTTTCAGTATCAGTGGTTGGGGCGGCTCAGCGAGAACGAGCACGAGCGGATGCGGTCGAACCTGAAGATCAGTGCCGACAAACTGACCGAAGAATTCGACACGGAGCTGGCAAGGGTTCTGTTTGCGTTCTCGGGCCTGGAGTCCTCGATGGAGAATGGTGGTTTCGATGAGACTGAGGGGTTTGCCGAGAGTTTCCGATTGTGGAAGGACGCTGCGCCTCACCCGGAGTTGATCGAGGCAGTCTACCGGGTTCGGCCGGCTGGAAGTGACTACCACCTCCAGCGTTTCGTTCCAGAACAGTCCGGCTTCGTGACGGATACCTGGTCCGATGGGCTCGACACGGTTCGGCCCCACCTGGCCGACCATCGTGCCTATAACAGGATGTCGAACGCCGGAGGGTTCTCTCTTGCGCTGGACGAACGCCTGATCGCAGATCCATTGGTCATTGTTGTCCCCCGTGTCGAGATCGAGCGAAATCAAGTCGATTTCGAGACCGACGAACTTCATGAACTCCGAATTTCCCAGATTCTGCGTGGGTTTCAACTGTCCGGCTGGCTCCTCATCAAGCTCGACAGGGATTTCATCGAAGACAAGTTTTTACCCGAACTGATCGAGCGCCACTTCTCGGATGGAAGCGGATCCAGCTACCGTGTTGGGATCGTGGCCCGCGACGACCCGACGAACCTGTTCTTTGGATCCGATCCGGGCATGCAAGCCGAGGTTATTTCGGCGCCGGATGTCACTTCCGCGATCTTCAACCTCCAACGGGAACTCCATCTGATGTGGGCTTTCGATTCCTCCAGCGAGAGACGCTTCAGGATCCGCTCTTCGGGGCCGCCCATTCCACCGATCATCGGCCGGAGAAGTTCCGACCTGACGTTTTCCACCGAGTTCGTGAATGAGAGCCAGGCTGGGATGGGGGACGGCACGATCGTCGAAATCCGGTCTTTAGGTGGTTCACCGAGCGCGACCCCGGCGTGGCAACTCGTAGCCCAGCATCGTGCAGGATCTCTCGAGGCGGCTGTCGACGACGCCCGGCTACGGAACCTGATGATCAGTTTCGGTGTCCTGATGGCCCTGGGTGCGAGCATGATTCTTATCCTCGTTTCTACCCAGCGGGCGCAGCGGCTGGCGCAGCAACAGGTGGATTTTGTCGCCAATGTTTCGCACGAGTTGAGAACCCCCGTCGCCGTCATCAATTCGGCTGGCGAAAACCTGGAAGACGGCCTGATCGACGATCCGGAGAAGGCCCGCCGTTACGGTGCCGTCATACGGACCGAGGCGCGGCGATTGTCGGCCCTGGTGGAGCAGGTGATGGACTTTGCCGGGATGCAGTCCGGAAAGCAGCGGTACGAGATGCGGCCGGTTGCGCTGGATCGTTTGATCGATGCCGCGATTGCCGACTCCATGCCACAGATGAAAGAGCAGGGCTTCTCTCTCGACAAAAACGTCCCTCGCGAACTTCCGGCCATCATGGCCGATCCCACTGCACTGCGGTCGGTGTTTACGAATTTGCTGAACAATGCCATGAAGTACTGCGGTTCTCAACAGTGGGCACGGGTCACAGCGGTCGCCGTCGAGGAGAACGCGGGGTCCCAGGTGGAGATCCGGGTCGAGGATCACGGAATCGGCATTGGAGTGGATGAGATAAAGAATATTTTCGAACCGTTCTATCGAGGCCGTGAATCGGTGGATTCTCAAATCCACGGCAACGGGCTCGGGTTGAGCCTGGTTCGTCAGGTCGTTGAAGCCCACCAGGGAACGATTCGTGTCGACAGTGTCCGGGGAGAAGGTAGTACGTTCATAGTGCGGTTTCCAGCAGTGAACGCTTCGGCGGAGTTGGGAAATGTCTGAAACGCGGAATGTGTTGACGGACTCATCGCCAGCGGACGAGACCAGTCCGAACATCCTTCTCATCGAGGATGAGCCGGGTCTTGTCTTGACGCTTGTCGACCGCCTGAACAGTGAAGGGTACACGGTCGAAACCGTTTCCGACGGGAACGACGCCGTGCCCAGAGCCACCAGCGAGGCGTTCGATCTCATCATTCTGGACCTGATGCTGCCCCACCGAAGCGGGTTCGATATCTGCCGGGATTTACGCCAGCAGGGACTTCAAACGCCCATCCTGATGCTGACGGCCCGCGGCCAGGTGACCGATAAAGTCGTGGGCCTGAAACTCGGCGCTGACGATTATCTGACGAAGCCTTTCGAAATGATCGAGCTCCTGGCCCGGATCGAAGCGCTACTGCGCCGCCCTCCCTTCAGCGTCTCGGGTTCGAATGACCGTTATCGGTTCGGCACCGTGGGCGTGGACTTCCGGAGCGCCGAGGTCGAAAAGGACGGCAAGCCGGTCGAGCTGTCCGCGAAGGAATTCCAGCTCCTGCGTCATTTCATCCAGCATCGGGGAGCGGCCCTGACAAGAAACGAGCTTCTCGACGAAGTCTGGGGCTATAACTCCATGCCGACGACCCGAACCGTGGATGTCCACGTGGCCTGGCTTCGGCAGAAACTTGAGGCCAACCCCCGACATCCCGAATTTATTTTGACCGTGCATGGACTGGGGTACAAATTCGTGGGTAAGTAGCTGCTATCCATTGGCTGTGGCGCTCCCCGACCTTGAACTCCCATCTGCGTGATGTGCGCCAAACCCGCTTGTGATCACGGGATTTTCTCTTTTTTCCTCGAAACAACAGAATATTTGCGAGTAAAAAGATGGCTTAGG
Organism: Terriglobia bacterium; assembly: GCA_965247425.1. Taxonomy (GTDB): domain Bacteria; phylum Acidobacteriota; class Terriglobia; order 20CM-2-55-15; family 20CM-2-55-15; genus CAZOZZ01. The sequence goes on along the minus strand of OZ252023.1, from coordinate 3,424,947 downwards.
TGCATACTGGAGCTAATGCGCCTCGGGGACGGCGAAGTGTCGCTTTTTCCGGGGCGCAACACATTACACGCGAACCGAACAGTTCGTAGATCAGGAGACGATAGTGGCTACACCGAGTTACGCTTTTTTCCAGGGCCGCATCGTTCCTTACAGCGAAGCAACAGTCGGAGTTCTCGCACACTCTCTCAATTATGGGACGGCTGTGTTCGGGGGGCTTCGCGGCTATTGGAACGATGACGAACAGCAGACTTTTGTTTTCCGTCCGGAGGACCATTACCGGAGGTTCCTACAGTCTGCGAACATGCTATGCATGGAACTTCCTTACACACTGCAGGACCTGACCGACGTGACGTTGGAATTGCTGCTGAAGGAAGGCCATCGCGAGGACTGCTATATCCGCCCTCTCGCGTTCTACCCGGAACCGACAATTGGTGTCAAGCTACACGACCTGGTCCCCGAGCTATCGATCGTTTCGATTCCGTTCGGCCTGTACGTTACGAACGATAAAGGCGCGCACGTGACGGTCTCTTCCTGGCGTCGGGTGGACGACAACTCCATGCCGGCACGTGGCAAGATCGCCGGCACGTATGTCAATTCGGCGTTCGTCAAGACAGATGCCGAACGGGCAGGCTTCGACGAGGCCATCGTCTTGAACGCGGACGGTCATATTTCGGAGGGCTCGGCGGCAAACGTGTTTCTCGTCCGGAACGGCGTCGTGCTGACCCCTCCTGTGACCGACAACATTCTGGAAGGAGTCGTGAGGCGGACGATGATCCAGTTGCTCCAAGACGATCTGGGCGTGGAAGTGATCGAGCGGTCGATCGATCGCACTGAACTCTATGTCGCCGAAGAAGCCTTTTTCAGCGGCACGGGTGTGCAGTTGACGGCAATAACGAAGGTCGATCACCGGCCGATCGGTTCCGGTGAAATGGGGCCGGTTACGGCAAGATTGCGGGACCTGTTCTATCGAGTCGTCCGCGGCCGCGAGGACAAGTACCGTCACTGGTGTACGCCGGTGTTTGCGCCGGATCGCGCGCCGGCTACTTAGACTTAGGGCCCCGCTATTTCGAGGATCTGCGATTGAGGAGCGGCCGAAGATGGCGTGAAGATGAGATGCCAAAATGTGAAGTTATTGTTGAGCGGGCCCTTAGCCCGCCCCGAATGTCCAGACACTAAAAGAGCCCGGAGATCTTTCTCCGGGCTTTTTGCTGTTCTGGGCGAGATGTCCGCGATTGTCGGTTCGCTGTCTCCTAGGTCAGGAAATAGCCGGGGCCGCGGTGATCTGGAAGTTGCAGGGTGTGCACCCCTGTTTCGTGAACTCGGCCACGCGTCCGGCCTGGCTGGCCGCGATCAGATACACGGTCTTCTTGAGATCGTAGACATGGATGTAGAAACAGCCGTCTTCCATGCGAACCTCGTAGAAATTGTCCCGGGCACGGTCACCCAGAGCGACGAGTCCTTTTGACAGCGCCCTTCTGAGACGTGCGACATGAGGCTCAAGCGCCCCATTCAACGATACGACCTTGTAATCCGTGGCTTTCAATCTTGTTTTCTTTCTGCGCTTCATAAATCTTTCCGTCCTGTTCTGAATCGTCCTTGTTCTCTTCTATAAGACGGTCGATCGGCGGGATGGTTAACAAGAATCTAGGCTCCTAGCTTTTGCGGGTCTGGTCGGCCACGGCCCTTGTGGCCCGCTCCACCGCTTCGGGATCGCCGAGGTAGAAATTACGGATGGGTGTCAGGTCGTCGTGGAGTTCATAAACCAGCGGAATGCCGGTCGGTATGTTGTATCCGACGATACTTTGATCGGAAATATTGTCCAGATACTTGACGAGCGCGCGCAGGCTGTTGCCGTGAGATGCAATGATGACGCGTTTTCCGGCGGCCACCTCTGGAGCGATCGTCTCGTGCCAGTACGGAAGAACCCGTTCGACGGTGATTTTAAGGCTTTCGGTCAGGGGGATCTCGTCGTCGGAAAGATCCGCGTACCGGGGGTCCTTCCGCGGGCTGCGCGAGTCGTCCGGCGACAGGGCGGGAGGGGGTATGTCATAGCTGCGACGCCAGATGTGGACCTGCTCGGAGCCATATTCTTCGACCGTTTCGAGTTTGTTCGCGCCCTGGAGGCCCCCGTAATGGCGCTCGTTCATCCGCCACGACCGCTGGACCGGGATCCACATCCGATCCATCTCTTCAAGCGCCAGCCACAATGTCTTGATGGCGCGTTTGAGCATCGATGTGAACGCCAGATCGAACTCGTACCCGGCCTCCAGAAGTGCCCGGCCGCCCTGTCTGGCCTCGTCGATCCCTTTTTCGGTCAACCCGACGTCCGTCCACCCCGTGAACCGGTTTTCCTCATTCCAGGTGCTCTGTCCGTGCCGTAATAAAACTAATGTTTTCATGATTGTGAGCGTGGAACTGATGGTAGTCAGCGGGCACCCGCACGATAGTCCCGCCGACCCCAACTCGACCCGCCACCCGCCATTTTAACATCTCCCAACGCCAACTCCCGGACCACTTCTGGCCGGTTTTTGCGCAAAACTACAATATGGCAGAGTTTCGTTTCATCCACGCGGCCGACTTGCATCTGGACAGTCCGTTCAGGGGGTTGGCCGAAACTTCCACGACATTGCGTGACCGTCTCGGGTCGGCGACGTTTCAGGCGTTGGATCGTATCGTCACGCACGCGATCGACTCCAAATCGGACTTCGTCCTTTTTGCCGGCGATCTGTACGACTCGCGCGACAGAAGCCTGCGTGCCCTTGTCGAATTTCGCCGCCAGATGGAACGCCTGGAAGATCGCAATATAGGCGCATTCGTCGTTCACGGCAACCACGACCCGCTCAACGGCTGGGGCAGCGAGTTCAAGATGCCCTCGAACGTTTTGACCTTCGACGGTAACGTGGCCGCACAGCCGGTGATCCGCAACGGAAGGGAAGTTGCGCGCGTTACCGGAATCAGCTACACGAAGGAGCGCGTCACCGACAACCTGGCCCGGTCGTTCCGGAGGACTCTGGGTAACGTCTATTCGATTGCGCTCCTCCATGCCAACATCGGACGTCAATCCGGGCATGCCGACTACGCTCCAGCGCCGATGACGGACCTTGTTCGTGCCGGGTTCGACTACTGGGCGCTGGGACATGTGCACACCCGCGCGATCTTGTCCGCCTCACCGCCGATCGTCTATCCCGGCAATCCCCAGGGCCGGCATGCCCGAGAAACCGGCCCCCGGGGTTGTTTCCAGGTCGACGTCGATGCCCGTGGGGGCACCCGCCTGAAATTCGTCGAGACCGATGTGGTGCGGTGGTCGAGGCTTGAACTGTCCATCCAGGATCACTCGCGCATGGAGAGCCTCATTGACGGGTTGCAGGACAACGCCCGCAGGATCGCAGCTGAATTCGATGGTCCGACCGTCCTACGATGTCGCCTCGTCGGAAACGGTCCATTACACGCCGATCTTCAGCGGGAGGGGATGAACGAGGAACTGCAGTATCAGTTGCAGGATCTTGTGGACGTCGAATCGTTGCGGATTTCGACGGGTTCCGAAATCGACCGGACCGGACTGAAGACGGAACCGATAGTCAGCGACTTCCTCAGTCTCGTCGAGCGCGCCCAGAAAGACCCTGCCTTTCGCGACGAACTTGCCGAGAGCCTGTCTCCATTGTTCAGGAAGCGAGAATTGTTTACGCCCGACAGTGCCCGTGTTGTGGAGTGGATCGAAAAAGCCGGAGCGCTCGGCGTGGATCTGCTACTTCAAAAGTGAAAATTTCAGAAATCCACATCGACGGTTTTGGCGTGTGGCACGACCGCACGTGGACGGGCCTGTCCGAAGGCGTCAATGTGTTTTGCGGCCCCAATGAAGCGGGAAAGACGACGCTGATGAGTTTCATCCGTTCGATCCTTTTTGGCTTCGAGCGCAGGTCGCATTCCAGACGATACGAACCGCTCAACGGTGGAAAACACGGCGGTTCGCTTGCCCTGACCGTGGCCACCGGCGAAATTCGCGTCGAGCGTAAGGCCGGTCGCCACGTTCGCGGCGCTGTCAAGCTCCACCACCGGGATGGGACGGGCGACGAGCTGATGCTGGAAGGTGTCCTGGGCGGCACCACGCGGACGGTTTACCACAACGTGTTCGCATTCGGTTTGGAGGAGCTCGAACACTTCCGCACCTTGCAGGAAAGCGAAGTCGCGTCACACATCTCCGGAGCGGGGCTTGGCGTGGGTGCAACCCGATGGAGCCGGGTGCACAAAGACCTGGAGGAACGCCGCGGCAAGCTTTTTCTGCCCCGGGGCCAGAACAGCACGATCAATCGGGCGTTGAAGGAACTCGAGACAGTCCGGGACGAATTGGATCGCACCGAGCACGAACCGGAGGAATACGTGGCCGCCCATGAAGAGCATCTTCGCGTGGAAACCCGGATCAAAGAGCTGGAAGTCTCCGTCGGGGCTCTGACCAAGCGCGTCGATCACTACGAAAAACTGCGAAAAGCATTACCACACCGCGAGAAGCGTGCCGCGATCGAATCCCAACTCGACGACCTCGAAACCGTCGATCGTTTTCCAGAGGGTGGTGTCGAGCGTTTGAACCTTCTTCTGCATCAACGCCGCCAACTCGAATCGGACCTTCGAAAGCGAAGTGAAGACATCGAAGTCAGGCGATTGAAGCGTGTAGAACTGGCGACGCTGTACACCCCCCAGGAACTCATCCGCCGCAGTCGTGGCGTCGACTCGCTCCGGATTCTGCTACCTCGCCTGGATTCGGCGGGAGAGATTGTCGACGCGGCAAGCGCCAAGCGTGACGCGGTGCGGGCGGAGTGCGATCTTCTCGGGTCCTCCCGTGATTCCGCGCGACCGCCCTCGGGTGTCGCGATGGCGATCTTCATGACCCTGGTGGGCATGGGCGCCGCGAACCTGTTCATGGTGGGGCAAATCGTTCCAGGTAGCGTTGTAGCCGCCGTCATTCTGGCTCTGACCTACTGGTACCACCGCCGGTCCCGGCATGCAGAGCGACTGGGTCGTGATTTGGATGCGGGTCGCGAACGGCTCCGGGAAGTGGAAATCCAGCTCCAACGCACCAGAGACCAAAGAACCGAGATCCGGTCCGCGATCGAAAGCCACGCCGGGCGGAGCGATTTTTCGATTGCGGATCTCGAGAAGGAAGCTGCCAGGGTGCGGCGACTGACGGATATGGCCGATGAGATCCGATCGATCGACAACGAACTCTCTCTGGAGGAAAAGGCACGAATCCGGACCAACGACCAGATCCGGGAAAACGAACGCGGCATGTGTGCCCTGCTCGAAGACGGCGGTGCGGCGACCGAAGACGAGTTCTTCAGGCGTGCCGAGCTCTTCAGGAAACGGCAGGACCTTCAAAGGGAGTTGGACCGGACCCCGTCGGCCGAGGTCGAAGCCGAGCCAGGCTGGGACAAGGTGGACGCCGTTGATGACGAAGCCTACGTCGAGTCGGTCGCTGCACTCGACGTGGCGAAGGGGCAGTTGGCCGAAGCGGGCCGGGAGTGTGGCCGGCTCGAAGAGCGGATCCTGACGCTGGGCCGGAGCGAAGAGCGTTCCAACACCAGACTTCGTCAGGAGTCTATCCTGGCCAGGATTGACGAAGCGTCCGAAAAGTGGGCTGTCCTCACCTTGTGCCGGACACTGCTGGACGAAACGCGAAAAATTTATGAAAGCGAACGCCAACCCGAGGTATTACGCCACGCTTCCGAGTTCTTTGCTTTGCTGTCGGAAGGACGCTACGCGCGCGTGATCGCACCGCTGGATTCAGAGGACATCGTGGTCGAGAAGTGCGATGGAGCTCGCGTGAGTCCCGAAAACCTGAGCCGGGGTACGGCCGAACAACTGTACCTGGCCATGAGGTTGGCGCTGGTTCGGGAGTATTCCGAGCACGTCGAACCCCTCCCGGTGATATTTGATGACATTTTCGTCAATTTCGATCCCCCCCGAACGCGCCGTTCCATCGATGCCGTTCGCGATCTGTCCCATACCCACCAGATCTTCCTTTTTACCTGCCATCCACACCTGCTGGAGCTTGTCGAGGAAATTGTGCCCGACGCCCAGGTCTTTCAATTACAATAGCTTCTGTGGACTGTAAGGACGTTCGAGCGCTCTCGAGCTTTGCCGACGAGAAGATGCAGAAGGTTCCCCTTTTTGGTTCCGACAAGTACTTCTGCGATCTGTACTGTCTTCGACCCGGGCAGGAGCAGCGAATCCATCGGCATGCTGAATCCGACAAGATTTACTATGTCCTCGAGGGAAACGGCGTATTCCATATCGCAGGCGAGGAACGCCTGTGTCGTGAGGGTGAAGCCATCGTCGCGAGGCCGAATGAGGATCATGGAGTCCGAAACCAGAGCGAAGACAATCTGGTATTGCTTGTGTTCATGACACCCCGACCATAGAATCCAATCTCGATAAATATGTTCTATGTGTGCCCATCCGAACGAGTCTGGTGGGGAGGTTGAAGATGGGAAGAAATGCACAGTTAATCCGCCAGTGGGCGATTCTCAAGCAGATCGAGAGCACACGTTGGAGCACGATCCCCGATATGGCGATTCGCCACGAGGTCTCGACAAAAACGATCCGCCGTGATCTGGCGGCGTTGATGGAGGCCGGCTTTCCGCTCTATGACGAGCGTTATGAGGGGAAGGTGTACTGGCGCCTGGCTGAAGAATACAAAGGCCTGCCGCTTGCAAATCTGTCCCTGTCTGAGCTTGCCGCGCTGTATTTCAGCCGAAATCTCGTCAGCGCCCTCTCTGCACCTCCCTATTCCAGTGACATCGATTCGGCGTTCAAGAAGATCGAAGGTGCTTTGCCCGAAAAGAACATCGCATTCTTCAACACCCTGGACTCGATCATCGCCGTCCGTGCCGACGCGCCGAAGGATCTTGAGGAACACAAACAGACGATCCGAACGTTGATGGATGCGATCGGCGAAGACAACCGGATTCGCATGGAGTACTACTCGGTCCACAGCCAGCGGCAGAAAACATACATGGTGCACCCCTACCGGCTGATGCATTTTCGCGGAGGGTTGTACCTGTTCGGTTATGTCGAGGAATATGAGCAGATTCGCACGTTTGCCATTGAGAGAATCGAGGAAGTGGAGAAGCTTGCCGACCACTTCGAAAAACCGGCGGACTTTTCCATCGAGAGCTACCTGGAGTCGGCTTTTGGACTTGTGAAAGAGGACCCGTTCGACGTGGAAATATTGTTCAAGGCGGACATTGCACAGTATGTTCGGTCCCGGGCATGGCATCCTTCACAGAAGGTGCGGGACGTGAGCGATGGTGAAATCGTGATGAACCTGCACGTGGGTGGTGAGTTCGAACTAGAGTCCTGGATACTGAGCTTCGGTTCTTCCGCCGTGGTTCTTTCTCCTGATCGCCTCCGGCGCAAAGTCACGACAGACCTGGCACGTATGCTGGACAGCTATCGTGTGGAAATAACCGTCGCGCCAGCCGACGGAAAGAAGTCGAAGAAGAAACCCCGCAAAGCTCAGGCCGTCAAACGCTGAGTGTGAACGGCGAGTCGGCCGGAAATGTCCCTTCTCAAAGCACTAAACGATCCGAAGCAACCCCTTTCCAACGTCGAGTGGTGCCCGCCACAGATGGACATGTCTCTTGAGCGGAGCCTCGACGCCTGGATTGACAGCAACCACTTCATCCGAAAGATTACTTCGCTGAACCGATTCGTTTTCATGACGGACGGCTCGACCGGCCGACGTGAGGAACAGAATCTGCGCCATGTCATCATCAATCTTGGCAGCGACGCCGACCGCTCTTTGATTGTCCCGATCCTGACCGCTAAGCATCCGCTGGAGTACTGTATCGAGTTTGCCCAGAGAGCCTACGCTATCGGATTTCGTGCGTTGGTGGTCCTGGGGGGTGATCGTTCCGACGTCGTGTCCCGTTGCGTCGAACATGCCTATCAGTTGCGAAAGATGATCCGCGATCTTGTGCCCGGCTTGACGTTGGGAGGGTGGGCGAATCCCCACGGCGGCATCAAACAGGTCGAGTTCATGGTGGATCCGGACTATTCCGCCGATTTCTACCTGGCCCAGATCGTTTCGCATTACCAGACGGACGGGCTCGACCGGTTTCTGGACGAATGCGCGGCGCGGGGTCTACAGATGCCCGGCGTGTTTGGCGTCTTCTATTATCGTAGCGCCAACCAGAAGACGCTGGACTTGCTGAAGTCATTCTTCCCGGTGCCTGTCGATGAATTGAAAGCGGATTTCGATCGCGGCTGTAGCGCCGAAGAGATCTGCGCCCACAGCATCAAGACGCTGTTGCGGCGTGGGATGAAGAACATTTATGTCAGCAACCTTCCGAGTACGGATGTCGAAGGAAGACTTCGACGCATCGAGACTCTTGTTTCGAGCTTCGCATCATAGTAGAGGAAGGACGAGGAATCACCATGTGGCACGAAAACATCCTGGGAACTGTCGGAAATACCCCCCTGGTTCGCTTGAACGGCGTTGCCCGCGGACTCAAGCCAACCATCCTGGCGAAGTTGGAGTATATGAACCCGGGAGGAAGCGTCAAGGACCGCATCGGCCTCAAGATGATCGAGGCCGCTGAGTCGGCCGGCCAGGTCAGCCCCGGGGGGACTTTAATCGAAGGAACGTCGGGCAACACGGGTATGGGGCTGGCGCTGGCGGCCGCCGTAAAAGGATACTCGTGCATTTTTACGATGCCGGACAAGATGAGTCAGGAAAAGATTGACGGACTCCGGGCACTCGGCGCGGAAGTGATCGTCACCCCCACCCAGGTGGAGCACCACGACCCAAGAAGCTATCACTCGGTCGCCGAGCGCCTGAATCATGAAATCCCCAACAGCCTTTTCCCGAATCAATACGAAAACATGGCCAACAGCGAGGCACACTACGAAACGACCGGGCCTGAGATCTGGGAACAGACCGAGGGGAAGGTCACACATGTCGTGATCGGTGTCGGCACGGGAGGGACGATCAGCGGAACGGCCCGGTTTCTCAAGGAAAAGAACCCGGACATTCGCGTGATCGGTGTGGACCCGGTCGGTTCGATATTTGCCGGGATGTTCAAGACCGGAGAGAGGCCGGAACCACAACCATACAAAGTGGAGGGTATCGGGCAGGACGAGAAACCCGCGAATGTCGACTTTTCCGTCATCGACGAGCTCCACGAGGTTTCCGACAAGGACTCGTTCCTGATGACCCGGAAGCTGGCCCGATCCGAAGGGATGTTCGCGGGTGGGTCGGCCGGCTCGGCGGTTCACATTGCATTGATATGTGCCCGGGAGCTTCGGGAAGACGACCTGATGGTTGTCATCATTCCCGATTCAGGAACACGCTACTTGAGCAAGATCTACAACGACAACTGGATGAGGGAAAACCAGTATCTGGAGCCGGCCCTGAATGTGCGGGTCGACCAGGTTCTTCAAGGCAAGGTACGCCGTGCCGAGACGATCTTTTCCATACCTCTGGCGACTTCCATCGACACAGCCGTCAACCTGATGAAGGAGCATGACATCTCTCAGTTGCCAATCATCGAAGATGGCGGTGTGGTCGGGAGCATCAGCGAGGCTCGAATCCTGGAGATTCTCGTGTCCAATCCCGCGGCCAAGTCTAAGCCCGTGGCCGAACACATGGAACCACCGTTTCCTGTCCTGCCGCCCGACGCGTCGCTCCACATAGTCGCCGAACACATGAAGAATGAGACGACCGCCGTACTCATCGAAGCCGGCAAGAGCTTCGACATCATTACGAAGTCCGACCTGATTCTGTTTCTGACGAGGTTACAGACCAGTTAGGGCCCGCTCAAGAATAACTTCACATTGTAAGAGAGGGGATTTTCGACGCAAAGGCGCAGAGATCTGATTTTCTTGTTTCCGGCTAAAGGTCTCCGACAATCTCCCTCCGATCTCTGCGTCTCTGCGTCGAGTTCTTAGCGCCTGCTCCTTGTGAAATTCGCGCAATCTGCGTCAGGACTCTCGGCCTTCCGGCTCAGGCTTTAGGTCGGGGTCGAGGGGCACTGGATCTGGCTCTGGGATTTCCTGCGGCAAGTGAATGACGGAAACGCGCTCGGGCCCCAATCGGACCCTGGTAGTGAATCTCATTGGACAGGCTGGGAAACCAGTCCAGGACTACACCGTCGTTCGACCTGAACTCGTATCCGTGGGCGATGACGGACCACGCGCCCCTGTGACCGGTTTTTTCGACGAGACCCTTTAGAGCATCAAGACTACCGACAAAGGTGTCCATCTGTCCCTCCTTCGCCTGAGAGGAATCCTCTTCCAGACAGCGAGATGAGGCTCGCTATTTACAGGTATTGAGTTGTTTATAGCTTAAGGTTACGTACAACGTCAAACAATTACGTACCGGTCGCGCGATAAAATCGTAGGGTAAAGTCTGATCGATGGCAGCCTCGCACCAGAAACCTTGCAGCCGACAGGGGCACTGGGTCCAGTCTTGTCCATCGATGTGTGACGATGGGGTGTGCAAGAGCCGTCGATCTGCAAATCCACCGACCACCTCTTCTTGCCCCTTCTTGAAGTCCACGCCCCTCTGTTGCGGTGTGTTCACTGCAACGTGTTCGCCTACCACGAGACGGTCAAACAACTCGCGAAGAAGCGTGCCTACCGTGTGGATGACGAGGACATCACCGTCTCCCCGGGAGAACCCTACTGGCGACGTGCCTGGTCTCGTCTCCGGCAGGTTTTGGCACAGTAGGTCCGCCCGCTGTTCCTTTCCCGACCCCGGAGTTCGGACCGCGGACCCCCGCCAATCTGCGCCAAATACGTGATCTCGGTAAGGACCGCCTCTTCCTGATTTGCGGTAAACTCATCTATCTATGAACTTGTCTGCGACGATTCCGACAGAAGAGCGATACCTGGAGTTTCACGAGCGTTATCCGGCTTTGAGTCTTGTGGGGAACACCAGGATGGTGGAGATCCTTTGTTTCAGCGAAGAGTTCCCTGGCGTCCGGGTTTTTGCGAAGGCCGAATTCACCAATCCGGGTGGCAGCCTGAAGGATCGGCCTGTCCGCCGGATGCTCCTCGAAGCGATGCTGGCGGGTGAACTCGAGGGTGGTCGTGCCGTGCTCGATTCCAGTTCGGGAAACGCCGGCATTGCCTACGCGATGATCGGCGCGATGATGAAGGTTCCGGTTCACATCGTTGTGCCGGGGAATGCGAGCAAGGAACGCAAGCTGCGCATTCAGGCTCACGGAGCGACGCTCATCCAGACCGATCCGCTCGAAGGCTACGACGAGGCGCTTCGTGAATGTCATCGGATTGCGGCGTCCAATACCGATCGCTTCTTCCACTGCGATCAGTATTCGAACGATAACAACTGGCAAGCGCACTACGACACGACGGCGGTCGAGATCCTGGAACAGATGGGGGGCACCATCACGCACTTCGTGTCCGGAATCGGAACCGGCGGGACCCTGACCGGCGTCGGTCGCTGCCTTAAGAAAGAGCTGCCCGGGATCGAAATCGTTCAGATCGTGCCCGAGGACTTCCCCGGAATCGAGGGCCTCAAGCCCCTGGAATCTCCAGGCGACATCATCCCCAAGATTCTCGACACCAGTATCGTCGACCACAAGGTCCCCGTTTCCAGCGACGACTCCGCCCGCATGTGCTCCCTGATGGCCCGCCATGGCCTGTTCACCGGCCAGTCATCGGGAGCTTACCTCCAAGGGGTCTATGAGACGGCCCGTCGCATCGAAGAGGGTGTGATCGTCACCCTCCTGAACGACATCGGTGAACGCTACATGAGCACCGCCCTCTGGGAGTAGTTTCGGTATAGCTCGGCAGAGATGATCTTGACGCTTGCCGCGGCCTGCACGGCGATCAACAGTTACGTTCCCTCATTTCAAAGTAACGGTTCGGAACCATCCCGACGACGCCATTTCTCCAAAGGAAGTCTCCGGACTCAAGCTGGGCCAGGTCGAGCGGGCTCGTCAGAAGCATGGTTGAGGAGAATGTCGACGCCTCCCGATTGAATCACGTACATGCCGGCGCCCGGATCGCCTTCCATGACAAAGTATTTGACCTTGAGCAGCGGCCTGCCTTAACGTGAGCGTCATTATGAAAGCTATTCGAGTACACGAACATGGAGGGCCCGAGGTCCTCAAATACGAGGACGTACCGGCACCCGCCCCCGGGCCGGGGGAAGCGTTAGTTCGTGCCGAGGCGATCGGCGTGAACTTTATCGACGTCTATCATCGAACGGGCCTTTATCCCATCGAACCGCCGCTAACGCCCGGAATGGAGGGGGCTGGGACGGTCGAGGTCGTAGGACCCGATGTAGACGACATCCAGGTGGGCGACCGCGTGGCATATGCAATGACGCCGGGTTCCTATTCCGAACTCCCGCTGGTTCCGTCCTGGAAGCTGGTCCGATTGCCTGAGAACATGGATTTCAGGTCCGGAGCGGCAATCATGCTTCAGGGCCTGACTGCACACTACTTGACCCACAGTACTTATCCCCTGAAAGCGGCAGACACGGCCCTGATCCATGCGGCTGCCGGTGGAGTGGGTTTGCTCTTGATTCAGATGGCCAAGAAGATCGGGGCCACTATCTATGGGACCGTGTCCACCGAGGAGAAAGCCGCCCTGGCCCGAGCGGCTGGAGCCGACGAAGTCATCATGTACACCGAACAGAACTTCGAAACCGAGGTCCAACGGCTGACTGGGGGAAAGGGCGTCCATGTCGTCTATGACTCGGTCGGGCAGACGACGTTCGACAGCGGTCTGAACTGCCTCCGGCCGCGCGGAATTATGGTTGCCTTTGGACAGGCCAGTGGTCTGATTCCGCCGTTTAACCTGGGTGCGCTGGCCGCAAAAGGATCTCTATACATAACACGACCTACTCTGGCCAGCTACGCGGCCACACGGGAAGAGCTCCTGTCACGAACCAAAGATCTCTTTGCCTGGCATGCTTCAGGGGACCTGAAGCTGCGGATCGAGCACACGTTTCCGCTTTCCGATGCCGCCGAAGCCCACCGGCAACTCGAGGGCCGGAAAACTACGGGGAAGGTTCTGCTGATACCGTAGGAGTCCGTGGTGGAAGTCTGTAGGGTCGCGTTACGAGCGCCATGGGGCTAGATGCAAGGCGCCACGACGACGTCGATGCTCTTCATCGATCTAGGAGTGGCAACGCCGCAGCTGGCCCCATGCCGTCGTAACCCGTAGGGCGCAGGGGTCTTCGGGCCACAGGCTTTGTCATTCGTCGGTCACGATGACAAAGCATCGTTCCGCTCCTCATTTCGCGCCTGAGACCCGAATACCCCTGCGCGCGACCCTACAGACTTCTACCACGGGCTCCTAGCCCGGATGGATCACCAATCGGAGAATCGATCGGTGTTCGGATACGAGAAGCGATTTGCGGCGAGACTTGGAGCTGAGAGTGAGCGAGCCGTGGACATTGGCGGATTTTGAGCCTGTGACACGGCGACATTTGGCGGGAGATCGGCATGAATGGGCGAGTGCAGGCAGGCCTCGCCGGGAGGCAGATGAGAGGCGCTGTTTTTCGGATCTGAAGGTTCGGTGTCGTCAGCAACGAAGCGGAATTGATTGCAGGTTTCTCACTATGAGAGCAAAGACGTCGGCATAGGGATAGGCCTCCGACATCGAGATCCAGACGTTGCGGACCGTGAGGCGGATACGCGCACCGATCTTAAGAAGCTTCAGACGGATGGTTCCGCATTGGGCATGGGCCATCGCGGTATCTTTGAGACCGAGACGACGCAACGCCTGCATAAGCATGTAGGCGGCTGAGGACAGATACAGTCGGAGCTGATTGGCGCGCATGGTTCCCGCACTGGTGCGGTCGGCAAATAGATCCAGTTGCTGTTCTTTGATCCGGTTCTCCATGTCGCCGCGTGCGCAATAGAAATCTTCGTAGAGCGCTTGGGCTCCGAGTCGTTCCGGTGGCAGTGAGGTCACCACGAATCGGGGATTGGCGCCCTTGGCCAGGAACTCGGCTTTGCCAACAACGCGACGAGTGCGGCTCCAGCTCTTTCGAGTCCGGTACAGGAAATCCTTAAACACTCGTGCCGATTTCCCAGTGGTCTGAAACTCCGCTTCAGCCTGAATCATCTGGTCAGCGATCTCTCGCTTGAGGCGGTCGTTCTTGGCCAACCCCATCACATAATCGACCTGGTGGGTTTCACACCAGTCCAGTAATGCATCCCGGCAGAATCCGGAATCGGCCCGAATGATGATCGACACGTCCGGCCAGCTCTGACGGATCTGGCCGACGATACGTTCCAATTCATCGACTGATCCTGCCGCCCCATCGATATTGGACGGGCGCAGCCGAGCGCACAACAGATGCTCTCCACAGAAGATGTACAAGGGCAGATAGCAGTAGTTGCGGTAGTAGCCGTGAAAGAACCGGCCTTCCTGTTGACCATGGATCGGATCATCGGTCGCGTCCAGATCCAGAACGATCTCTTCGGGCGCCGTGTTGTCATGGGCTGCCACAAACGCATCGACCATCCAACGATCGATCTTGTCCCCATCCATAGCGATCTTCTTGTACCGCTCCTGGTCGCCGACTTCGGCGCCGGTCAACTCCAATCGGTTTAGCGTGCTCTTGCCCGCCAACGCCTTTCCCCAGTCGCCGGCCTGTCGTCGATTCGTTCCCAGCGGATCCGCTTTGTCCACCGCCAACGCAAGCATCGGGTCGGTCCGTAACTGATCGTGATCGTTCAGGTCTTCATATCCCAGGCACAGCCCGTAGACCCGCTGTCCCAACAGCTCCTTCACGGTGTGTTCGATCAACCGTTGGTCGCGATGATCGCTAAAACACCCCGCCAATCCATCGATCAAACCGGTCCGCTTTTCGACTTCACGCAGCAGCAGAACTCCAGCGTCAGACGTGATCTTGCCGCCGTCGAAACGCGCCTTCATTTTTCGTTGAAGAAGTCCGTGAAATTCGAACGTGGTTTGTTTACACTCTGTACTCATAAGGGCCGCCTCCGTTTGGTTTCTGAACCGTTCTCGACAAACGATTCATGCCAAACAGGGCGGCCTTTTCTGGTCCTTTCGGTGATTTATGCGGGCTAGAGCCCGCGCCTGCCGGGACTCCAGATCGCAGGGCGCTTCGGTTGCCCGTCACCGTGAACCCCGACCAGTAGTACGGGTGAGCCTGTTCCGGGAAATCCTGGATGAAGGACAGTTGCGCTTCCCGCAGGGCATCGACGACCGACCGGCCGCCGGCTCGATTTCGATGAAAACGAAGCATCAACTCCTTCGTGGCGACCGTTTCAACCGGCCAGAGGGATCCGACTACCGCCCCGGCGCCGGCGATCAGAAACGCGGACGTCAGCCCGCGCACGCCAGCACCTCCGATCGAATTGCCGACCGACGAATCGCACGAAGAAAGGACAACCAGCGCATCCGGGGCGAGCCGTGAGCTTGCGATGTCCGCGGCGGAAATCACATTGGGCCCCTCGTCGTCGCCCTCGAGGAGGATCGACGAACGGAAGGCATTGGTGCCGTCCACCGCCGAGTGCCCCGCATAGTGAAAGAGCGATGCACCATTCAGCGCCTCAAGAAACAGTGTTCTGTCGACCTCGAACCCGTTGTAGCTGGTCAAGCCGTCGTAACTTTCCTCGAGTCCCTCCAGTTCCTGACCTATCGAGACGTTCAGGTCACGCGAGCCCATTGCAATCTGTTTCGGATCGTTCACCCGCGGGGATGCCGGACTGAGGAAATAGGCCAGGTTCGGCGTCTGAACAAGAGGGTGTTCTTCCAGCAGATACTCTCCTTCCGGGGATCGCAGAGCCCCGAACGGCAGCCGGTGCAGGATACGATCAGGAACGATCGAGAACGAAACTGTGTTTTGGAGAAGGCCTGATACGGGCCCTATCAATGCCTGATACAAGTCCACTGATGTTTCGGCCAGTTCGTCCGCCGGCGCACCGGTTCGGACCAGAACCAGGAATCGGCCGACGCTTTCCTCGAGCGCCGCGCGCTTGATCGGATACGCGTAGCCTTCCAGCGCCGTCGCGGATACCAGCCAGACGAGCAGCCGATCCTTCAAGACCGTGTATTCGAGCAGATGGGTATCGCCTAGCTCCGCCCGACGGTCGCTCATCGCGGCGACCCGGTCGGCGAATCCCTCGTGCTCGGGTGCGTACTGGCCGAGCATTTCCTCCAGGAGCCTGGCGCGGTAACGCTGCGCGTATTCCCAGGCTTGTTCGAGGTTACCTTCGTCGAATTCGAATCCGATCGCGGACTCGTAAACATCTCTTCGTCTTGGATCGAACGCCAGCCGGGCAGTTGAGGTAAACATATCGTCTTCACGGTCCACTGCCCGAACGGCGAGCTCGAACTGTTTGCGCGCATCCTCCTTTCTACCTGCGCCGAGCAGCGTTTCGGCCAGCGCGGACCGTTACTGGTGGCTGTAGACCGTCTCGATGCTTTCACGGTCAAGCAAGGGAAGTTTTTCGACCAGGAGGTTCAAGGCTTCATCGGACTTCCCGCGCCCCTCGAGAATCCGGGACTTGCCGAGTGCCACGATTACATCGATCAACGATGCGACCAGATCGGTGGACTGCCTTTTCCCTAACGAAGCTTCGGCCCGCTGAATGTGCCGGTCCGCCAGGTCGCTCCTCGAATCGTTTTCGTAAATCTCGGCCAGTTCGATGCTGATCTGAGCAGATCCGACCGGATCATTGGCCAGTTCCGCCCTCGCTGCGGCTTCGACGTAATATGCTGCCGCCTGTTTGGGATTACCCCGAAGCGCCAGGTTCGAACCGGTGATCCAGAGAAGTTGATACTGTCTTCCGTGATCATTCGGTGGAACCAGTTCCATCGCTTGATTTGCCATGTTCAGACTGTCAGTCGAACTCCCCTCAAAACTAAGATAGTTGGCGAGATAGAATCGAGCGCGTGTGGACTCGCCCCTCGCGCCGATGCTCTCGTACACTTCGAGGGCTTCCTCGAGGTGTTCGATGGTATGGCGCCGAGTCCCGGAGAGCCGGTAGTCGGTTCCGTACACCGACAGGGCGCGGCCGAGCAGCCACTTGAAGTTGTTCCGCCGCGAGCTATCGACGACCGATTTAACGATCATTCGAGCGGACTCCAACTGTCTGTCCCAGATCAGCGCATCGGCACGGGCGATGTCGATCCACAGCCGATCGAATTCCGAATCCGATCCCTCCAGCAGATCGGCCGCTTCATCAAGAACGCGCAGGCTCTCGCGATAACGTCTGGCTCGATATTCCGACTGAGCCTCGCCAACGGCCTTTCTAGCCGCAAGGACGCGATCGTTATGATCCGAGCCCAGAGGAAGCAGGATTGCGCGGCCAGTCTCGTCCCCGAACCTCTCCGCGAATCGATTTGCCACTTCATGGACCGCCGACCCACCGTCCTGGAAGCTGTTTCCGCCCATCGTCATTTCGAGCAGAACCTGCGACCAGGCATCCGGGTTCTGGTCGGCGGTGATCGAGGCAGAGTGGGCGTCTCCTTCCGACAGCGCTTTCTTCAGATTGCGAATGTCCTCCGAGGTCCGTTCGGTACGCGGCTGGTGTGCGGCCAGCTCCCGAACAGAGTCCATTGCCGGATCGAGTGTCCGGTAGGACTCGAGCGCGTCGGCCGCCTTTTGTTCCTGGTACAGTTGCCTGAATGCCAAAACGAGGTTGAAAGCCGGTTCGGCCGCAGTGGGCGCTACTTTGGATGCAGCTTCAAAAAGCGACAGCGCCTCGAAGATGTAGACTGCGTCTCGACGCCCGATCTCCAGGTAGACGACCCCCAGGTCGTTCAGAAATCCAGGATCATCGGGGTAGGCGGAAACCTGGCGTCGCAGTCGCTCTGCCGCCTTCTCCCACCTGGCACGAACAATGTCGATGTAGGTTTTGAGTGGATTCGTTGCCACGGAGTCGGGTCGTAGCGTGGCCAGGAGGAGGGCCGCTTGGTCGAGTCCTTCGGAGGTCGAGTTCTGTGAGGCGGTTGGTGAATAGGGAAAACCGAAGAGGCGACCTCCCGTCGTTCGCGAAGTCGCGAGAGCGCTGCGGATCAAACGCTCTGCGATAGCTTCAGTCGATTCCCTCGGAGCGCATCGGACCGTACCCAGGGCAACAACGGCAATCATGCCGACGCATGCGGCAGTTCGGGAAAGACGGGAGGCCATAGTGTTCTTGTGATCAGTCCAGCCGGATCAGGAAACAAATCGGGCTGGGGAAAACCATGGCGAACGAATTCCCCACGGCCGGAGCTTTGGTTTGTCGGCGAGCTCGTCCCAGCCTCTTCGGCAGAACAGGGAACGCATCCCCGGTCTCCACATAAGGCAGGTAGTGTGCAAAATGATCGACAAAATCGCCGACCTTGTCACCCACCGGCACGAAGTCGGTCCAGAGTTCTTCCACTTCGCCGAGCGCGACGGAAACCTTTCCGTTGTTCAGTTTCAGCGTACTTGACGATAGTAGTTCAATCTTGATGGACTCTGCAATCTTGCGTGGGCGTACCGAATGGACCTCTTCACTTGTGTCCGTGCGTATGAAAGTCCAGCGATCCTTGCTGACGGTGTTCGTCGTGATCGATCGAACGGCAGACCATGGGACAGATATGGTCGACTGGCTGTCTTCCAGGCGGGGAACCGCATCCCGATAGATTTCCCGGATGTGCAGCAACTCCGGAAGCCGCACTTCCGGCTTGGTGCCGTCGGGACGGACTCCTTCCAGGGTGCCCTGCCCCTTGATCTCCGTGTAACGTCGATCACCTTCGTTGGGGACGATAGTTAAGGTAGCCTTGTGTGCGTGCGCCTTGGGGAGCGCGATGCGAAGGTAATTTTCGTCGCTGAACGACAGCATCACCAGTCCCCGTACGTAGAGTGGTGTCGTTTTCTCCGAAGAGGCCAGTAGAGAAGAACTTCCGAGGATCGAGGCGGCACCCGCGCCGCCGACAACTGTCATAAAATCTCGTCGATTCATGGTTTGCTCCGTTTATTTGGAATTGATTGACGTTTCAAGTGGAGGTCTGGTCGAGACTGTCAGAAGTCTCTGCTCTAAGAGACGTAACACCGGCTCGTAGACATGCCAAATAAAATTTGCGTGGTTTGATCCGGGTTTTACGTCTTCTTAGTTAAGGGGACAGAATTCTCTAAGTAAAGGGGAGCAAAACCGTGAACACCCAACAATGCCTAAATGAAGAGACGCTAGCCAGTTACCTCGAAGGACTCCTGGATCCAGCCCTTCGTGCAGCGGCCGAACAACATCTTGTGGGCTGCGACGAATGTCGGAGTCAGTTGGCTTTCTATATGCGAATTCTCGATGAAACAGTGCTCAAGGAGGAGGATTCGGTCGTCGAGGAAGCAATCAACAGTTGGGCCGAACGCCCAGTACCGGAGAAGTCCGGTTGGGTTGCCAGTGTATGGATCGGTCTGGCGGCTTCACTGTTGCTGGTGGTCAGCTTAGGCGTTTTTCTTGGATTCGATCGTCCTGACGCGGAGACGCCAGAAGCAATGGCGAGGAATTTGCTCGAAAACTATCGCCCGTTTGAGGCCCGGCTTTCCGATCAGCAATACCTGGCGCGAGTCGTTACAAGGTCTCCGGCGAACAGTGATTTCCCAGTCGAGGCGGCCGAAGCCGCGCAGTTGCGCCGGATGGGAGCGACCAACCACATCAGTGGCATCGGATTTCTGCTCGCCGGGGATTTTGACGAAGCGATTCGACACCTCGAATTAGCTGTGACGCAGACGCCCGACGAGCCGGCGATTCGTAATGACCTGGGCGTTGCATATCTCGAAAGACATGCCGAAACCCGAGCCGAGTTGGACGACAACCTGCAGAAGGCACAACGAGAGTTTGAAGCGGCCATAGGTCTTGAATCTTCTTTCGTTCCAGCGGTATACAACATCGTACTTCTGTATGAACGGCGGGGCCTGCCGGGTATGACCCGGAGTTTCTCCGAACGATATCTGAGCCTGGATTCCCAATCCGACTGGGCAAGTGAGATTCAGACTCGGATGGAAAGGCCCAACTAGAGCAACTCGCATGCCAGCATCTGTTTTACATCTTCGTCTGACAGATCCGGAGGGTGCTTCTTCTCCGGATCTACTCCGCGAGTGTGGTCGCCGCCTGACCGATCCCGACATATGGGAGGAGTTTCAGCGGCGTTTCCAGCGTAGGATTTTTCTCTACCTTCTTCGCGCCTGCCGTGTTTCGACAGGGCGACAGGATGGGATTCGCGAAGTTATTCTGGACCTGGCGCAGGAAGTGTATGTCCGTCTCGTTCAAAACGACGGCCGGATACTGCAGTCGTTCCGAGGGAAGTCCGAGTTCGCCGTAAAGGCGTTCCTGGCACGGATCGCCGCGAGTGTGGTCGTCGATCATTTTCGGTACCAGATGGCCGAAAAAAGGCAGGCACAAGTGATTTCCATAGATCATGCAAAAGAGATGATTGAGAACTCCCGTGTTGACGGGGCTGATCTCGATGCCAAGTCGGTCGGTGCCTTTCTGTCCTGGATAGACGTCGAGCGGGTTCTCCAGAGCGACGACGACCGCAAGAACGCGGCACGCAACCTCCTGATCTTCAAGCTCCACTACATTGATGGTTTTACCGCTCCCGAATTGGCGGCGTTTCCTGTATTCAGCCTCAGCGTTTCCGGGATTGAAGCCGTCCTGAACAGAATGCGAAGGAAACTTCGATGATGCCCTATCCTTCGTGGTGGATGGAGCAGTTCGCGGATGATCGGCGTCCCGGGGTACCTCTCTCCGCGGAGACCGATTCGGCGGGCCGCCTCCTGCATCTGTCACGGCTGGTCATGATCGGGGAGCTTTCCGCGTGTTTTGCCCATGACGTTGCCAATCCCCTGATGCTGATTCAGGAATACCTTCGCCAGATCGAAGAACAGACTTCATCGGACGATCCAGTGCGCGACCACGTCCTGGCGGCATCCGCCGCTTCGGACCGCCTTGGACAGCTTGCGGCCCGGATGCTCGACTTTAGCCGGAAACATCCGTCCCGCATCGAGATATGTGACGCGGGCGAACTGGTTCATGACGCCTTTCGGTTCGTCGAGCCCTATCTCGTGTTGAGAAGCGTCAGACTCGAGTTCCACACGGCGGACGAGCCGACGGCGATATCGGTGGACCGCAACATGCTCGTTCAGGTATTGATCAATCTATTCCAGAATGCCGCGGATGCGATGGAAGATTGTTCCGACCGTCGATTGGGAGTCAAGGTACGGAACGAACCAGCAGAGGTTCGCATCGAAGTGTCCGACACCGGCCGTGGAATTGCGGAAGCCGACCTCTCCCGGGTGTTTGAACCATTTTTCACAACCAAAGGGCACATGGGAACCGGCCTCGGCCTGTACATCACGCGTCGGATCGTTGTCGAGGAACTTCGGGGCCGAATCGAGGTCCAGAGCAATCTCCCGGACACCGTCTTTACAATTTCCCTGCCGCATCCCAGCTCCGAGAATTAGCTCCTCGCTCTTACCTGGCTTTCAAGACTTCCCCAAAATCGCCGTGATCTGCGTTAATCTGCTTAAGACCTCGGAATTGGCCACACCCTGAATACCTCAACCAACATGACGCGACTTCTCTATTTCATTTTCTTTCTGTCCGGTGCTTCCGGGTTGGTCTACGAGGTCGTCTGGGTGCGGCTGACCGGCCTCGTGTTTGGCAATACTTCCTTTTCGATCGCAACGGTTCTGGGTGCTTTCATGTCGGGCCTGGCTCTGGGTAGCTGGTTGTTGGGATCGATGGTGGATCGAAGCGAGCGTCCGTTGCGGCTGTACGGGATTCTGGAGATCCTTATAGGGATTTCGGCGCTCCTGGTTCCCTTCGCCTTCCGTGCGGTCGACACGTTGTACTGGAGCGTGGGCGCCGAGCTGTCGGAGATCGCCGGTGCCGATACGCTGGTTCGGTTCATCACTTCGTTCGTCATCATGCTGGTTCCTACCTTCCTGATGGGGGGTACTCTCCCCATCCTGACGCGGTTCTTTGTTCAGCGTAACGAAGAGGTTGGCTCGAAAGTGGGCACGCTCTACGCCTTGAACACATTCGGGGCGGCATGTGGAACGCTCGTCGCGGCACTGGTTCTGATTCCCGGGCTTGGCAATCAACTGACGACGGTATGGATCGCATCACTAAACGTTGGGCTCGGCCTTCTGGCGATCCGGCTCGATGTGAACCAGGAGGTTGTACCCGAATCGCATGTAGCGGCGGTCGAAACCGGACCTCGAATCCCCGCACGGAGTCGGTCGGATCGCTTCGTTCTCCTGACTCTGGCGGTTTCCGGTTTTGCTGCAATGGTCTATGAAGTGGCCTGGACCCGTGCGCTCACGGCCGTCATCGGTAGTTCGACTTATTCGTTCGCCATCATGCTGGTGACGTTTCTCGTCGGCATCGCGATGGGCAGTTCCTGGGCCAGCCGCTTTCGGCCCGCGGTCAGCCTGCGTCTCCTCGGCCTGTTGCAGTTGGGTATCGCCTTCGGCGGTCTCGTTTTCATGATCGGCTATCTTGTGGCGCCGTATCTTCTGATCTCGTTGATTCGTGCCCTCTTCTATTCGTTCCCCGCGGTTCTGACGATTCAGTTCATCGTTTGCTCGTCGCTGATGTTCCTGGCGACCTTTTTCATGGGAGCGACCTTTCCCGTTGCCAGCCAGCTTTACTCTTCAAACATCCAGATCCTGGGCCGTCGGATCGGGAGTGCCTATTCCATCAATACGGTCGGAGCGATTCTCGGTTCGCTCGCCGCCGGGTTCTTCCTGATACCTTTTATCGGGACGGAACGGACGGTGCTGGTCGGACTCTTTCTGAACTCGGCTCTCGCGTTGTTTCTTCTGGCAGAAGAGAAAGGTGCGTTTGCGATCGCCCGTTGGTCCTCCGTCGGACTGCTCCTGACCGCGACCCTGGCGATGCAGGGAGGGCTATTCTGGGATCCCAGTTCCATGGATCGTGGCGTCTTGATCTACGCCCGTCAATTTGAAACTCGTCCCGAACTTCTTATCGAGGAGCACTACACCGACACGGACGTCGTATTTTTTTCCGAAGGCAAGAACGCCAGCATCTCGGTTCGCCGCGGCAACAATTACGTCGGTCTTCGGACAAACGGAAAGGTAGACGCCTCAAATGGGGAGGACATGACGACCCAACTTCTCCTGTCCTACCTGCCTGGCTTCCACCATCCATCTCCGGAAAAGGTCCTCGTCATCGGTTATGGATCGGGCGTCAGTGCGGGTGCGGCCACCGTTTTCCCGGAGGTCGTGCGCGTGGACTGCGTCGAGATTGAACCCGCTGTAGTCGAGGCGGGTCCCTGGTTCGACGAAATCAACCGCGGTAGTTACGATCATCCCAAGGTCAACATCATTTATGGGGATGCCCGCAACTATCTGAACATCAGTCCCGAAACCTACGACATTATTATTTCCGAACCGTCAAATCCTTGGATTGCGGGAGTTGGAAGTCTTTTTACATCGGAGTTCTATGAACTGGCCGCGTCGGCCCTGAACCCGGATGGTATCTTCGCGCAGTGGATCCAGCTGTATGAACTGTCCCCCGATGACCTGCGCATGGTTTTTGCAGAGTTCCAGCGGCAGTTTCCAGAAGTATCGGTGTGGGATATGGGAGTCGGCGACCTGGTGCTCCTCGGAGGTCATCAACCGTATCACCTGGACGTGGAGCGCATGGATCGAATCGTTGCTGCGGATTCCACAGTGAGGCGGGACTTCAGGGATCAGATGTCTTTAAGCGATCCGGTTGGGATCCTTGCCCACTACGGCATGTCGAGTGACCAGGTGCGTGAGTTCTCGGTCGGCGCGCTCCGAAACACCGATGATCACCCACTGCTCGAGTTCCACGCGCCCCGCAACCTGTTCGCTCAGACCTGGGATCTCAACAAGGAGTTACTCAGCGAATATAAAACGTCTCTGTTCCCTCCCGAACTGCCGGACGAGGATCGAGAACGGGCATACGTGGCGATCATGGAGCCGTTGCTTTCGAAGAGCGATGTTGTTTTTGCGGGACAGGCCGTGCGGGAGCTGGCTCTGATCGAACGAACCTCAGAGCAGAGTCTGTATATTGCCATGGCCCGCCTGAACATCGACTCCCGGCTGTTCGATGAGGCGGAGGAGTCATTGCTGCGAGCGGAGGAACTCGCTGGAGATGTCGGTCCGTACGGGGTCGAGCGAGAAGAATTGTGGGGTTTGTTGCGCGAGGAAATGGGAGATCAAGGACGAGCCATGCTCCACTACATCCGTGTGGCGACGCTGGACCCGACTCGTGTGGATGTCATCCTTAGACTTGCGGAACTGAACGCACGGATGCGAATCTGGGATGAGGGCATTTACTGGATGCAGCAATACGTCCAGACGGATCCGGATCCGATCGCTTTCTACTGGGCGCTGTTGGGCGACTACCTCATGTCCGGTGGAAGGACGGATGAAGCGCTCGGCGCATTCGAAACAGCTCTCGATTTTGAACCGTATTCGTTTCTCGCCCGGTTTCGGCTGGCCGAGGTTCTCGAAGAGCGGGGAGAATCGGAAGAGGCGATCGGGCATCTCGAATTTCTGACTGTGTATGCGCTCGATCGGGATGCGGAGATCTACACACGCCTGGCGAGAATCTACATAGCGAATGAGATGTGGGCTGACGCCGGTCGTGTCCTCGACAAGGGAGCCAGACTTTTTCCCACGCACACGGACATCTATAAGCTGCGACGGAGCCTTGGAGAGTAACAGCGATGCGGTACCTGACCTCAATTCTAGCGCTGTCGGTCCTTCTCCCGTTGCAGTCGACTCTGAAGGTCGACGTCAACCTCGTCAGTATCTTTGCCACTGTTCACGATGAATTCGGAAACTTCGTAACCGATCTCGCTCAGGACGATTTTCGGCTGTTCGAGGACGACCGGCTCTTGCCTATCGAGATCTTCGAGAAGAGGGACGATCTCGGTACGAGCGTGGGGGTTCTGATCGACAACAGCGGCAGTTCCGCCGATGTTCTCGGCTCGATCAGGTCTGGCGTTGAAGAGTTTGCTTTAGGACAATCGTCTGAAGACGAGACGTTCGTCATGTCGTTCGCGATAGAGGCCGAAATCGTTCACAACTTCTATCAGGACCGGAGGCAACTAACCGGGACCCTGGCCAGGCTTCGATCGTGGGGGACTTCGGTCTTCTATGATGCGTTGTATTCCGGGATTTCGACGGTCAGTGGCGGGAGCAACCAGAGAAAGGCCCTGATCGTCCTGTCGGACGGCAAAGACAATCGAAGCGAAACCTCCTACACGGCCGTCGTCCGGTCCGCACAGAGCCACATGGCCTTGTTGTATTTCGTTGCGATGGGCGCGCCCATCCTGATCGACATGCACACACTCGAAGGCCTTGCCTCCATGACGGGCGGGAGCGTCATTCTCGTCGAAAGGGGTGCGCCTGTCGCCGAAGCTCTGAGAAAGATCAATAACGAGCTGCGCAATCAGTATTATCTCGGATACCACGCCTCCCCCGAAAAGGGATACCATTCCATCCGTGTCGAAGTTCCGGGCCGAAACCTCGAAATCCGCACGCGTGACGGGTACCTCGTTCAGTAACCCAAGCAGCCCGTGGTGGAAGTCTGTAGGGTCGCGTTACGAGCGCCATGGGGCTAGTGGTCCCCGCCAGATATAGCGGTACTAGATTTCGGAGTGCAACGGTACCGGATTTGGGGGAGCGACGACGAGGCAATGCTTCGACATTGTGAGGAGGAGCGACGCCAAAGACGGTGCCGTTCCGCCCGAACCCGCAGGGCCGATGGAGGTTGCCCCTCACGAACGCCATGGGGCTAGTGGTCCCCGCCAGATATAGCGGTACTAGATTTCGGAGTGCAACGGTACCGGATTTGGGGGAGCGACGACGAGGCAATGCTTCGACATTGTGAGGAGGAGCGACGCCAAAGACGGTGCCGTTCCGCCCGAACCCGCAGGGCCGATGGAGGTTGCCCCTCACGAACGCTGAACCATGTCGAAAGCTCACACTCACCACACGGTGGATCTCACCCTTCAGGCCGCGAGCAATCTCCTTCGGAGATAGTATCGCTATATCTGGCGGGGACCACTAGATGCAAGGCGCCACGACGACGTCGATGTGCCCATCGAAGACGGCGATGGTTCCCATCGAAGACGGCGATGCTCTTCATCGGACGTCACGCCGCAGCTGGCCCCATGCCGTCGACACCCGAAGGGCGCAGGGGTCTTCGGGCCACAGGCTTTGTCATTCGTCGGTCACGAGGACTATGCATCGTTCCGCTCCTCATTTCGCGCCTGTGACCCGAATACCCCTGCGCGCGACCCTGCAGACTTCCACCACGGGCTGCTAACCCGCCTGAAACCTTCACCTCGACTGAACAATCGTCGTTTCAACACGAAGACACGAAGGAACGAAGTATGGATATATCCCCTCTTCGTGTTCCTCCGTGCGCTTCGTGTCTTCGTGTTGAAATGCCGCGGCCTCCGGGACGTCGAACAGTTTCGGTTCAAGTGTTAAATGGTTGGTTGCCTTCTTTCAAGAGTGGACCCCATCTGTCCGAGGTTTCCAGCATAAAGGAAAGAGCACTATGGGAGGCGATGATGGTAGACGTACGGTTTCGCATTCGAAACACAGTCTTTGACGCTGGCGTTCGCAACCGCCGAACCACCATCCGACCGATTACGTTTCACTTTCCTACGCTCGAAGAGGCGGCGCTTCTGGCATCGATCGATGCGGGCGGAAAACTGGTCCCGCGCGATCAGGTCTTCTCTCTGTCGTTCCCGCGAACCGGTCCGGTGATTGAAGGGTTCGCCGATTGCGCCCTCGGTGAGTTCGTGCGCGCGCAACTCGAGGCGCTGTCGTCAGACGGTCAGCCCCCTGCCAAGTGCGAGGTCCATGGGTTGGAGCCGTTCATCGAGACTTTCGAACCCGAGCAAACGGAACGTTTGAGAGACTTGATAAGCGTGTGCGAATTCCGCACCAACGAGTTCACCCCCGGGTCGGCAGTCCGGTTCCTCAAAGATACGGGGTTCTTCGATCAGTACATCATCATCGGTGTAAAACACGGGAAAGGGTGGCGTCGCTCCCGATGCATTACCACATTCGAGGGCCGACCTGCCGACGCGGCGGCGATTCTGGGTCATCTGGCTGAGTATTTCGGTAAAGAGCAGTCGGACGACAATCAACAGCAAGACGACAAGTATCTGTAAGGGGCCGCCAGATAGGGCGTTCGACGTCTCGGTCCTCATCCGTGGCCGACGGCATCTTCATCGCTCCGCTTCTCATCGGATCGGAGTTGCTCCACCTCTATGGCGACGCACCTCTGCCTGCTGGCAGTTCAGTTCATTTTTGCCGCCTTCCCGGTTGTCGCGAAGATCGCCTTCCGCGAAGTCTCTCCGTGGGCCCTGGCGTGGATAAGGCTCGCCATCGCGGCCCTCATCCTGCTGGTCTGGTTCTACGGTTTTGCCCGGGAGCGTATCGAACCCGCCGACTTTCGAAAGCTGTTCCTGCTCAGCGTGTTCGGCGTCAGCCTGAATCAGTTGTGCTATTTGCGGGGACTGTCATTGACGACAGCTATCAACGCGACGATCCTGGTCGGCATGATCCCGGTTTTTACTTTCCTGGTCGCGCTTGTCCTCGGCAAGGAAAGTACGAGCTTGCCGAAAACCGCCGGCGTGTTTCTGGGTTTTTCGGGCGTTTTCGTTCTGGCCGGCCCCGGATCGGTTTCCTTCGAATCCCAGTACACGTTCGGCAACGTGCTCCTCTTGACAGGCGCGTTTTCCTACGCGGTTTTTCTCGTCCTGGGTCGCAACATTATGTCGCGCTACCATCCGATGACGGTTGTGACGTGGATCTTTACGTTCGGTTCAATCACGATGCTTCCCTTCGCGTGGAGCGAGTTGAGGGAGACGAACCTTCTCTCATTCGGCGCGTCGACATGGGCCTCGATCGCGTTTCTCGCCCTGTTTGCCAGCATCCTGGCCTACTTCCTGGTTGGAGTGGCTTTGAAAAGCGCATCGGCCACGCTCGTTTCCGTTTACATTTGCATGCAGCCGGTCCTGGTTGCCTTTCTGGCTGTGCCAATACTCGGCGAGTCGATAACCTGGATGATGGTTGTTTCCGGCGTTCTGATTTTTAGCGGTGTGGTTCTGTCAGCGTCACACCGGCCACCGGAGCTTGTGGAGGGTTGAATATGGACGTCGATGTCAGTCAGGGAAGCGATCTGGAGGCGATCGAGCGTACCTGTCCGAATTGCGGGAAGGACATGGACGAGGATCGCTGCAAGCTGAAGTGTCCCAAGTGCGGGTATTTCAAGTCCTGCAGTGATTTTTAGCGTGTGTTCGCGCCCTACCCGCCGTGACCGACGACGTCATCCAACATCCGCGCCAGCGGATAGTCCGGCTCGATCTCGAGAACCATGTCCAGGTACTGCCGTGCCCGGCCAGCCATCCCCTGGTCCAGGAACTGGGCCGCTTTCACGTACCAGCCGTTAATTTCACACCAGTAGATCTCCTCCAGCCAGGGATTGTCGCGAGCCCGCTCAAGGTAGATCGCAACTAACGGGATAACGCCGTCGCGGTGTGTCATCAGCCAGTTCTCCCGGAACGATTCAATCTGCTCCCGTAGTTCGGCCTCGCCCAGCCTGGGGTTCAACGAGAGTTCACTCATCATCGTGTCCTGAAGCTCGCGGTCGAATTCCGATTCGAGGGGCCCGCGTGGAAACCTCGCGCGCTGTTGCCAGCTGAGCGATTCGTGGTAGGCCGCATTCCAGTCGCCCTGGAGTGCCTCGAATCCCCGATCGGGGTGCTTCGCGGCGAATGTGTGGAAATCCTCTCCAGACCGGATGAGAACGGAATGGCCGTTCCTCCACCGGTCCAAACCGATCACCACGGATGGTTCCAACTCCGAACCTTCCAGCCATTCTTCCATCAGGCGCAGCGTAGCTTCCGGGGTTCTGGAATCCGTTATCAACCGCAGAATCTTCCCGACAACGCCGGGATCGTTCGATCGGTCGAGCAGCGAAAGGATCGCGAGCAGATCCTCGTGATAGCTCTGGTCGTGGGAGTGAACGGCCACCTCTTCGAGCGTCCTCTCGACCGCACGTGTTTGATCCATTTGAACGAGCAGTTCGAACCATCGGAACGGGAGGTCTTCATGCGTGTGTTTCTTGAGATTGTAAAGGAAGTATGGCATTGGCATCGGCCAGAGCTCTTTCAAAGCGGCCTGGGCCCGTCCTTCCTGCTCCTCTTCGAGGATCGGTACTGAGACCAGATAGGCCAGAACCCGCGCAGCTACCGGCGTCTCAAACATCGCCAGCAATTCGACGGCTGTTTCGGTCACTCCGACGTCATCCACCGCTTCGAAAAGCATGTCGGCAACAGCCGCGGCCGAGCCAGGGCCGATGTCTCTCATCTTCTCGAACATCGTCAGGCGATCGACCTTTCCGGCCTTCCACCCCTCCAGCAACTCCCTGGCTGGTTCCTCGGCCCCCGAACCATCCGGCATGTCTTCCAGCTTCTCGAAAAGCTGGTTCGTGAAGCTGCGAACGACCGCGCCGACCTGTTGAAGCGGAAAGTCCACGTCTTCGATTGCGCCGATGACATCCGGGGCGATCCTCCGGGCCTCCGGTTGCATTTCCGGGTAGGCCTGGCGCAGCTTGCCGACAATTCGGGCCCGGATGCCGACGTCACGATCCACCAGGAGCCGGATGCCCTGCTCGACGAGGAGGCGGAATTCCTCATTCCCGAACGACGGTTCGTCGTAGTCTTCGGTCAGCCTCGCCAATTCAAAAACAAGGAAATCGTCAGATCGAATAGGGAAGCCCACATCGGCGATCAATCCGCCCAGCAGGTCCGTGCTGTCGATCATAGCTTGATCGAACCGTTTCTTTCTCCGCGCGGCATCTCCCTTCTTTTTCCTGGCCATGATTCGTTGATGGGGCGTCAAGCGGGACGGAATCGAATTTCGGGCTTCCGCGGATATACCGATTCGATTTCTACTGTCACATAGTCGCCTGGATTGGGGTTCTCCAGTCCTATCGCTTTTCCTCGGACCAGGTATTCGGTCAACTCCAGCGTTCCTCTTGGATTGAGAATCAGGGCCTCGAGCGGCCGATTCATTTCCACGCGCGAAAGATATTCCAGGATCCAGTAGGTTGTCGAAGCTTCCTCCAGGCGGCGGACCTCCAGTTCAGCCGCCTCGACCGTCGTCAGAATCCTGAGCAGTTCTTCCTTGTCATACGGAAGATCTCTATCGGTCCGAGCGGCAGCGAACTGTCTCTGGGTGACCAGGTCGGCGTATCTTCGAATGGGCGAGGACATCTGCGAATATGCGCTCAATCCCAGTCCGGAGTGTTCCCCGGGGGCCAGCGACAACCGGGATCGCTTGAATGTTTTCCTCAATCGCTCGAACTGGAGTGGTTCTGGCAGGCCATCGGCTTTTGGCGGCACTTCGTCGGGTGGTTCCTGGGTACGAAAGATAATCGGGATGTCCTCGGCTGCGGCGTGGTCGGCCCCAAGTCGATTCGCCAGGATCATCATTTCGCTGACGATTAATCGCGTCGGCGAGTTCGAATCGATACGCCGGATTGAAATATCGTTGCCTTTCACACGAACCTTGAGCTCAGGTCTGCGATGGACGCTGGCGCCTCGTTCTTTCCGAGTCTCGAGAAGCCTTGACGCGATCTTCTCCAGGCGTACCAGGGTTGTGTTCCCCGAGGCCAGACTGCGGTCCGCGTCTTCGTACGACATTCTCTCGGTGATCCGAACAACACTCTGGAATATCTTGAAACCAAGTAGCTTGTTCTCCGAATCGAACCGAACCTCGGTGGTGAAGGCCGGCCGTATATGTTCCGGAACCAGGCTGGCCAGGTCGGTGGCCAGCCGTTCGGGAAACATCGTGACCGATATGTTTGGAAGATAGAGCGTGGACGAGCGTCTGTACGCTTCGCGGTCGAGTAGCCCGTCCATTCTTACAAACGCCGACACATCGGCGATATGGATTCCCACGACCGTCTCGCCGTTAACTTCGTCAACGGTCAGCGCATCATCGACCTCCCGTGTGTCTTCATCATCAATCGCCAGTGCGGACAGGCTGGTCCGATCAACTCGACTTCCGTCGTGCTCGTAGTGACTGAGCCTTGCACACGCTTCGAGAGTGTCTTCGGAGAAATGCTGGTTGACTCCGTTGATGAGCAGGAACCGGTCCTCGGATGGATCCAGGCGGCCGGATTTCACGAGCAGATCGTATGCAGCCGTTCTGGCCCGGGGTTCCCCGAGGACATCCTCCAGGATTTCGCCGACCTCGTCTTTTCCTCCCAGTCGCAGCCAGGAATGCAAGCGGTCGGCGACTGTAGGCCATTCCGGGTCGGTGGGAGGCTCGGATTCCCGCAACGCACGGCGAAGCAGGTCGGACACTCTCCCGCGAAACCGTTCGCGTTCCTCTTCACGCTCCCTTCGAACCCGCTCGTTAGCGACCTGCATTTCGGATCGCGGCTGGAACTCGATTCCTCGTTTCTTGAAGAAGAGCGGGTTCGAATCCAGTGCCCGAAACACCGCGGACTCGGATGTCGGCGAGGTCTCTCCGAAATAGGTCTTGGCGAGTTCCGCGCTCGTATAATCCCTCTCCTCCGCCTTGACGGATTCCCAAAGCAATTCCAGGTCGATTTCCGCTCGCCGCTCTTCGACCTCTTCGAGAAGTTCAGCCGCCTTTTCTGAAAACTGATCTTCGCGGATTCGCAAGTGCACTATGACGACTCTGGATGAGAGCGCGCTGGACTGACGCCCACGCCGATCGATGATCTGGAGCCTGCGCCGCTCCTGCTTACGAACATATCCCACACGCAGAGACCCGGAATCGATGAACTCGATGATGTGTCCCTCCATCTCCATAGGTGCTCATTATAGTCTCCTCGTTCGAACAGATTTTCTTTACCGTGAAGATCCTTGGATTAGCAGATGCTCTCGGTTTGCTGCCGATGGTTACTCCACGCCAGGTCCGGGGCTTTATTGATCTGGACTGTTGGAGAAAGGACACGTTCGTTTCCAGGCCCTTCATGGAATGGGTGTCCGCGTTTGCCCAGGTCGGGCCCGAAGAAACTGTTCGGGCATTAGGTGGGGTCGACGAATTCGTCGTTGCGCTGTTCCTGAAAGACTCGATTGAGGTTTTCGAAATTGAGCGTGACGAACCGCCGCCCGCGACCCAACTGATCTACACTCCGGACAATCGTTTCGCGGCCCGCCTGGTACGATCGGACAATGCGGCGACTATCGCGGGTCTCATCCTGGATGCCCTGTTCAAGTTCGATCCGGATCTCGGTTACATCATGCTGCGGAAAGTGCGCTATTCGACTCGAACTGATCTGGAAGAGACAGCTTACGAGAACAAGACCCGGCGACTGGATATTCACGGGTTCGTCGATTATTACGAGGCATTGTCCATCTACGCCGATCCCGAGATCACGGAGACGCCGGCGGTGCCCAGAGAAGACGATCAGGCGACGGATCCGATTCCGGGCGAGGAGCCGGCGCAGCCATTGCCAAGTGTTTTTGCGGAGTCCCTCAGGGGAGGAGAGTTTCTTCTCGATGCACTGGGGCGCGTGCGGGAGCAGGATTCCGAACGTCTGGCTGACGAACTGACAGCCCTCGGCAATCGAATCCTGTCGGCCAATCTCGTCAATCTGGGAGAAGTAGAGAGCGTCAGGCCGGCCTTGGAGGAGATGCGGGACTTTCTGACAATCGGTCTTCAGCATTTGTCCGGTGACGACCCCGCCGCCCCTCCTCGAGTTCTCAAGACTCATCACGTCGGGACCGTCTTCAAATCCGGCTTCAACCAGCTTCGGCGACTGCGTGATCAGACGGAGCAGATGTCACGGTTTCCTGCTTTTACGACGGAACTTCTAGAGAGCCCCGACCGGGAGTTCGTCGACGGTGTCAAACGTTCGAAACCCCTCCTGTGGGAGAGTGGAGCGTATCGGAATTTCCAGAGCCTTTCCGAGATCCGGTCCGCCAGGGTCCGCCTTGAGGGCATACGAACTATGGCCGAGGGGTTCTTGCGGCTTTTTGCGTCATCTGAGACGACCTTGCGCAAGACCTTCAACACGGCCCTTGTGAGGCAGTCCGTATCCGGTAAATTCGAACCGGTGCCACTCGAAGCCGGAGAACTGGAGGGCTTTCTCGATGGAGGCGTGGAATTTCCTGAAATCGCCTTGCCCGAGGAACTTGAACCGTTTCGAACGAGCTGGCTTGAAGAGTTGCGTGCGGAGTTGGAACCGTTGGTTGGACAGAAGATCGATCCGCGGTATGTGGATTCGGTGTTGATGAGACGGTAAATGCAAGGTAAGAGCATCATTTTATCTGGTGGGTCGGGTGGGTTGGGTTCGGCGGTTGCTGAGTTGGTCGCCGCCCGGGGCGGTGTGCCGGTCATAGGGTGTTACCGTAATCCGGATCGGGCACGAACCCTGGCTGCCGATCTCCAGCGGAAATACGGTGTTTCGGTCACCGTTGTCGTGGGTGATGTCCTCGAAGAGAAGACCAGAATCGAACTGATCGAGACAGCCCGAGGTGTGGGAGAACTCTATGGACTGGTTCCACTCGTCGGAGAACCTGCACGGGTTCCGATCGAGGTGGCGACAGCGGACGACCTGCTGGCTTCCACGCGAATCAACTTTGTGGGCCCCGTCCTTCTCGCCCGTGACTTTGCCTCAGCCGTGAAAGGAAACGATTCCAGTATCGTCTTCGTTTCCACGATGCAGGCCGTTGCCGTCTTTCCCGGTAGCACCGCCTACGCGGCCCCCAAGGCCGCCCTCGTTCACACGGCGCGGATTCTGGCCAAACAGTGGGGTGGCGCCGATCGCGTGCGAGTGAACGTCGTGGCCCCCGGCGTGACCACCTCCGGGATGGCCGAGAAGAGCGTCGGAAGCGGCAAGTACGATCCATACATCGAAAAAAACGTCATCACCAGGTTCGGGCGTGCTCATGACGTCGCCCGTGCCATCGGCCTGTTCCTCGAGCCGGACAACTACACCACCGGCCAGCTCCTCACCGTTGACGGAGGCCTCACCGCCCGCATGTGACGGCTCCGATCGGTACTTTAACTGACGACTGAACACTAACCACTGACCACTTCCCCCTCATCTGTCCCGCCGTTCAACTAGGATCAGATCGATGGCCAATTACACCACTTTGATCGTCGACATCGAGACGGTCGGTCAGGATATCGAGACCATTTCTCCTCGTGCCCGCGAGATCCTGTTGAACGTCGCCGACGATGAAGCGCGCGAGCGGGTCTTGAATACCCTCGGCCTGGACCCCTGCACCGGCAAGATCATCTGTATAGGTGTCTATTGGATGGAACTGGATCGCGAAAGGGCATATTGCCAGAGCGATGAAAGGGAGCTGCTGGCCAATTTCTGGGCCGATCTCGTGCAGATTCGGCCGAGCCGGTTTGTGACTTTCAACGGAAAGTCGTTCGATTTTCCTTATATCAACATACGTAGCGCAATCCTGGGCGTGCCCGCTCCCCGCGATCTCCATCTGGATACCCGCCGATTTGCGACGGATCGCCATGTCGACGTCCGCGAGACCTTGACCAACTACGACCGTTACAAGAAAGGAACGCTGGAGTTTTTTTGCGAAATCTTCGGTGTGACCTCTCCTAAAGACGGGATCGACGGCAGCAAAGTAGGTGAGTATTTCAAACAGGGTCGACTGGACGAGATCGCACACTATTGCCTCGCCGACTGCAAGGCCACCGCCGAGCTATACCGCCGCCTCCGACCGTATTACCGGTAGATATACATTTCTTTCCAGGATTTACCGCGAAGGCACGAAGAACACTAAGAAAAAGAAGAAGGATCTTTCTTCTTCCTTCGTTACCCTTCCTTGTTGACATCGACCCGACTCAGGATTTAGAAAGATTACATGACTGGCGCCTCGGTCCAATATGCTTTGCTGTTTGTGTGCTGGATCTCCGCGCTGGTCACCCTGGTCATATTCCTCGAAAGCTGGTTTGCGTTGACTCGCCGGTCTCGCCTGGAGGCGAGGCGATCCAACGGAACGAGGGGGGTCGTTTCAGTTCTCCTGCCTCTCCGCGGTGAGGAAGGAGGGAACCGACGGACGTTGAATTCGATCCTCGAGCAATCCTATCCCTTTATGGAGTTGTTGCTGATTTACAACGAGGAAGACGGCCGGCACGTCAGTCTGGCGCGGGAATTCTGTTCCATGCGGTCCCATGTTCCGGTGCGTCAGGCCCCGGTTCGGTTCTCTCTGGAACGCGAGACCGAGAGGATTCGTGCTCTGGACCAGGCACAAGGCTCTGTCCGAGGTTCCTGGGTACTGGTTCTCGATACCAGTGTCGTTCTCAACAAGTTCGCCGTCGAATCGGCGCTCGAGTTCGCCGCCGCTGAGGCTATCACCGCAATAGCACTTTCACCCGGAATCGAATGTCGCTCGTTTTTGCAGAAGTTGATTGCTCCCTCTCTGGAATGGTTTTCGCGCATGATCCGGGTGGTCGATAAAGGACGTGAAAAATCCACTCGTATGAGCCTGACGGAGCCCTTCCTGTTGCTCCACGGACACACCCACGCGGTTCTTAATCGGATTAACCGGTTGCCTGGCATCTTGAACGAATCGGGCTGGACGCTATGGAGCTACCGTGCGGAGGGCCTCAAAACTTTCGAGGGAGATGGTTCGGGTTGGGTTTCCCGGGAGGCTTCGGTCCGTTCTTTGATGTCCAGTCTGGACACCGATTCGATGAGTTTTGGGCGTGTCGTGGCTTTCGTCGTCGGCAGTTCGGTGATCTCCATTGTGTCAGTAGTCGGGATCTTGTTCGGGATATTCGGGGACCAGACGGGTTTCTCCAGCCTGGGCATCCTGTACTTTTCCGCTTTCAGCTATAGCCTGATGGCGACCAGTTATTTCTGCTATTCACGCCGGCTGGGCGCCGCCGCCTGGTTCGCCCCGTTCTGGTTCCTGTCTCACTCGATGGCGTTGGTCCTGACCCTCTACGAACTCGGCCGCTCCACTCACGTCGTGCCCAGAGTGGTCGTGACGAGCGACGACAAGTCTCAAGTTCCCACCGAAAAGAACTGATACAAGGGGATTCACCGCGAAGGCGCGAAGGACGCGAAGAAATTGAACATTTTCTCTTCTTCCTTTGTGGGCTTCGCGTCTTCGCGGTGAAAAAATCTAAGGAATCGGCCGTTTCGCTTTGACCGCTTGGTATTCCTGTTGGATTTTCGGACTGGTATGGCCCTGTGAGATTGCGGCCTCGAAGTGTTCGAGCGAGAGTTCGTATTCTTTGCGATCGGCGTGGATCAGGGCCAGTTGATAATGGGCGGCGGGAAGTTGATCATCGCTTTCGCCCAGAGCTCTGCGCAGTTGCTCGATGGCCTGGTTGAGCTTGCCGACGTATCGAAGCGCGATTCCAAGGTTGAGGTAGCCTCCCGGATCGTCGGGTACCATCTCGATATAGATTTCCAACTCACGAGCGGAGTCTTCGTAGTCTCCATTCATGAAATGGGCGACGCCCAGATGTTGTCGCGCCATCGGCTCCCCGTCGTTGGTCAGCTCCACGGTCTTTCTGTAGTGTTCGATGGATTCGGCGTGTTCACCCTCTCCGTCCAGGAGTATTCCCAGGTGGTAATGTGCCATGGCGTCGGTGTCGCCGGTCAACGCCAGTACCTCTCTGAACTCCGCGATAGCCTCATCCTTCATGTATCTGGCGTAGTAAGCGTTTGCCAGATTGTAATGGACGTCGGGCATCAGCCGGAGACCTTCACCAACGGCACGCTTGTAATGGGCGATCGCCTGGTCTACGCGGTCGAGCCTGTACAGGCCGTTGCCGGCCAGAAACAAGGCAACGGGGTGGGATGTCGTTTCGTAGAGTCGAAGGAAGGCGGCGGAAGCTTCCTCGTACCGACCTTCAAGGTAGAGCTGCTGGGCCTGGTCAAACAGCGGGCCTTCGAGCCCCTCGTAGAATTCCAGCGAGTACTCGCCAGCGGTTGCGTTCAGGATCTGCGGAATCGGTTGTTGCGTGGGAGTCAGGGTGAGCAGGACAATCAGGCAGAGGCTCATCGCCGCTTCATCCGTTGCAGTGTTTTCTTCGGAACCTTCGCCTCCTTCATACGTTCCAGGTTGAAGTAGGCGGTTACGGCCGTCGTCACGGCAAGGACCGCGGCGATGATGAAATTGGTCGTGTTTCCGACCAGGAGGGCTGAAACCATCTGGTAGGCGGCAAACAGAAACACGACGAAGACGACGGCCAGAATAATGAATCTGTATGCAACGGTCTGGCGAAACGGAAGGACCGCCTCTTTCTTTTTGATCCTCAGCTTACCCATGGCACGTAGTATACAGTAGCCGGTCGCCCTCCTTATGTGGACGGGTGAACCCAAATGGCATTGGCACGATGGGCCTTAACGAATACCACAAGAAACGGCAATTCGACCGGACCCCCGAGCCGGTCGGCGATCTGAAACCACCGAGCGGCAACTCTTTCGTCATTCAGAAACACCACGCGACGCGACTCCATTACGACCTGCGCCTGGAAATGGAGGGGGTGCTCCGTTCCTGGGCAGTCCCCAAGGGTCCATCGCTGGATCCTGCCGAGAAGCGACTTGCCGTTCAAACCGAAGACCACCCCGTCGACTATGGTGAGTTCGAGGGAGTTATTCCCAAAGGGAACTATGGCGCCGGAAAGGTAATCGTCTGGGACCACGGGACCTATGAAATGGTCGATCCTGCCACGTCCGAAGCAGGCTGGAAGAAGGGGAAGTTTCATTTCATATTGAAAGGGAGGAAGTTGGCCGGCGAGTGGGTGCTGGTTCGCACTCGCAGAGACGAACGCCAATGGATTTTCTTCAAGGTGCGCGATTCTGCCGCTTCGGAATCTGACGTGACCGTAGACCGCCCCGAGTCGGTCGTGTCCGGCCGCACGGTTGAACAGATCGGCGACGGTGGAGCCAGTGCTCGGCACTGGCATGCCGACGTCGAGCGCGAACTGGAGGCCAGGGGGGTCAAGAAGAAGCGTCGTACCAAAATTCCTCGAGAAATTTCACCCATGCTCGCCACGCTGTCCGAGCAGCCGTTCGACGATGACGATTGGATTTTCGAGCTCAAGCTGGATGGTATCCGTGCGATCGCCATCAAGGACGGCGCCCAGGTCGAGTTGCTGAGCCGCAACCAGCGATCGTTAACACGACGATTCCCCGGTCTTGTTCGCGCGCTTCAAACCGTCCCGGCCGACACGGTCGTTCTGGACGGGGAAATTGTGGCCTTCGATGAAGAGGGACGTTCCAGATTCAACCTGATTCAACCCCGGATTAATCTGTCTCAAGAGTCCGACATCGAGAAGGCCGAACGGGCGATACCGGTCTTCCTCTATGCTTTCGATCTGCTCTACATCAACGGCTATAGCCTGAGGGAATTCCCGGTCCTGGACCGCAAATCGGTACTCCGGAAATTGATTTCCAGCAACGAGGGATGGATTCGCTATTCGGATCACGTCGAAGGCCAGGGGCAGGAATTTTTCCGTGTGGCCGCGGCCCATGATCTCGAGGGTGTCGTCGCGAAGCGGAAAGACAGCACTTATCATCAACGACGTTCACGTCTGTGGTTGAAGATCAAGACAACGCGCAGTGAGGATTTTGTCGTGATCGGGTTCACAGCTCCGGCGGCCTCGAGAAAATTTTTCGGAGCACTGGTTTTGGGCCTCTACGA
Source organism: Terriglobia bacterium (assembly GCA_965247425.1). Lineage (GTDB taxonomy): Bacteria > Acidobacteriota > Terriglobia > 20CM-2-55-15 > 20CM-2-55-15 > CAZOZZ01. The sequence continues at coordinate 3,386,277 of OZ252023.1, read as the reverse complement.
CCATTCCGGCCAGATTGTATATGTCGGACGAGCCGGAAGCGGCTTCGATGATAACGGCCTTCGACAGGCGTACGAGATGCTCAAGCCCCTGACGAGGGAACGGGCCCCGTTGACGGACATCCCCGGGGAATTGTCTAAAACGAACTGGGTTCAACCCAAACTGGTCTGTGAGGTCAAGTTCAACGAGTGGACCCTCGATGGCAAGTTGCGGGCTCCGATATTCCAGCGGTTCAGGGCTGACGTCGATCCGGGAGATTGTGTTCTCAGGGAAGAACCGGAGGCGGTCGTTGAATTGCCACCGAAGCCATCGCCGGAAGCTGAACCGGGCAGTGCCGGCGAGCCGGATTCACAGACACGCGTCAAGCTCACCAACCTCACGAAAATGTTCTGGCAGGAAGACGGTTTTACCAAGGGGGATTTGATTCGCTATTACGATGAGATCGCCGATGTCCTCGGCCCCTACCTGATGGACCGACCGTTAGTTCTCAAGCGGTACCCGGACGGAATCCACGGAGATTATTTCTACCAGCAGGATGCTCCCGACTACACGCCGGACTGGTTCAGGACCCACCGGTTCCCCGGCGAAACAGGCGAAAAGCACTCGAGGTACTTCATTGGCGCCGATCGAGAGATGCTGGTCTACCTTGCCAACATGGGCGGCATCACACAGAATCCCTGGAGTTCCCGGCTTGGCCACATCGATCATCCCGACTACATCATCTTCGACCTGGACCCTGTCGAGGCCCCGTATCGAATGGTGCAGAAAGTGGCGCTGGAATTGAAAAAAGTCTTGGACGAACTCAATCTCAGGGGGTACCCGAAGACCTCCGGTGCGAGCGGCATCCACATCTACCTGCCGATCCTGGAGGACACGTTTACATACCAGGATGTCCGGATCTTTGCCGAGGCCATTGCTTCGATCATCGTGTCGCGCGTGCCCGAATGGGCCACCATCGAGCGTGTTGTGGCCCGAAGACCGAAGAACATCTACATCGATTACCTCCAGAACGTCAAAGGCAAGACCGTCGCCTCGGTTTATTCGCCGCGTGCCCGGCCAGGCGCCCCGGTTTCAGCCCCTTTGCGCTGGGAGGAACTCCGGCGATCGATCGACCCTCGAAAATTCAATATCAAGAACATGAAACGTCGGCTGAAACGCGTCGGCGACTTGTTTGCGCCCGTCCTGACCGACCGTCAGGACATTGCGCCGTTCCTGGATGCTCTGGCAGGACGGAAATCCCGGTGACAGTCGGGGGAATCGGGGACAGGAGATTCACCACGAAGTCAGGGAAAACGGGTTGTTTAGAAGATCCAGTCGAACGCCCCTCCGACGCCGAACCAGAACATGTAGAAGAGGAAGGCGCCCAGGGCGGCGATTCCGATTGCGATGACCAGGGGGATGGCTGAGCCCAGGATCGTGGAGAGGAAGGATGGCTCTTCTTCTGGAGGGGTGCCGGGGTTTGTCACACTGTAATGTTCAATACCTTAGCGGTTAGTTAATCAGGAGCGGACCCTAAGAACTCGACGCAGAGTCGCAGAGACGCAGAGATCGGAGGGAGATTATCGGAGACCTTAGCCGAGAACAAGAAAATCAGATCTCTGCGTCTCTGCGCCTTTGCGTCAAAATCCCTCTCTTACAATGCGAAGTTATATGGAGCGCGCCTTAACTCTCCAGCAGGGCGTTCATGGCCTCCCGGAGTTCGCTGACGGTGTGCATGTCTTTAGCGCCGATCGCAACTGCCATTCCAGTGCGGTAAGTGGCTTCCGCCTTGTCTCTTTGCTCCTGGTGTTCGTAAGCCTTCGCCAACTGGTAATACGTGGCGACGTATTTCGCATCGTTCGAAATGACTGTCTCGAATTCCTGAATCGCGTCGTCCCAACGATCCAGTTTTACGTATTCCAGCGCCAGGGCGTAGCGTGAGAACGAGTCCTTGGGGTCGTCCTCGAGGAAGCCTTTTATGGTATCGATCCTAGACATCACAGTTCAGCCCACTTTCCATTGCCTTCCCACACACGCAACGTGAACGGGAACTTCATCTCGTTCTGAAGCTTTTTCTGCAGCATTTCGCAAATGTTTTCAACCGACGGGTATTCAAGGAATTCGTTCAACGACCGGTGGTCGTACTGATCAAGGGCATTCCGAAGAGCGGACTTCACGTCGTCGAAATCCGCGATCATCCCACCGGACCCCTTCTCGCCTTCAATGATCACCTCTATCTTGTACGTGTGCCCGTGCAGGGAGCCGCACGTTGGGTGTCCCGGAAGAAAGTGGGCACAGTCGATATGATCCGTAACGCCGAGTTTCATTTTAGCGTCGGGCCCACCGTCCCCGTACAAGCCCAGTCCTTGAAGCGAGCTCCAACATTACCGTGTGGGCGGACGGCGCCGGGAGATTAAACGCCGGGCCGGTCCCCCCACGCCGGGAGAAGCGTCGGGCCCACCGTCCCCGAACAAGCCCAGTCCTTGAAGAGAGCTCCAACATTATCGTGTGGACGGACGGCGCAGGGAGATTAAACGCCGGGCCGGTCCCCCCACCGGGAGAAGTGTCGGGGCGTCTGAAGCAGCGAACTGCAAACGGTTTCGGTCACAGTCCCGATCGAGTTGCCTGCCGCCTGAGTGCAAAAAAAAATGCAGCCGGAGCTGCATTCTAAGAAGCAGAAAAAGTGATACCCCTGCCGTCAGGCAGGGGTATCACAAAAAACTTTAGGGCTTGCCGCCGCCGCCGTTACCACCGCCGCCACCACCACCGCGTCCGCCATACGGATCATCGGGGCCCGGGAACGGGAACGAAGTGTCACCGGGGGCTATTTTCTGCTCTAATTCCTCGATATTGATATCGAGTTCCAATTCAAATCCATCTTGGATATTCGGTTCCATCCTGTTGTCCTCCTGACAATAAGTATACTTACTGGGGTGTTATCCTACGAGGACACCCCGGAGTAAAGCTTTTTCTTTAGAAAAAGTCCTTACAACGACCAGCCCCTCCTCATGGGAGCCTGTCGCACGAGAAAGGTTACCACAGCCGACACCGAAGATTGCAAGCCAAAAACATACTAAAATGTGACATTTGTGGATTTTGTGGAAGCTCTCTGTGGAGGCCCCGCGTTACGGGAGGGGTGGTACAATGCGCGGATCATAAAGAATGAGGGGTTTTTGACGTGCGAAAGGTAGGACAACTTTGTATTTATCTCGATAATAATCAGTTAGTTGAGGCTATTCAGCTGGACGGGCGCCCCCTGTATTTGACTACGGACCAGGAACTGCTCCGCAAGCAGTTCGATGGACGGGAACTCGATTCTCCTCCTGATTCCTCAAGTCTTTACGCCCATGTGTCCACCGACGCCATCATCAAGGCGAACCCGGACTGTTACTACTATGACGACCGTCTCGGAGTTTTGCTCCTGCGCTCGCTCGGCGGCGGTGGCTTGATCCACCCGGGTGATGTTCGTAGTGGCGGCTTCGGGATGATCCTGGCCGGCGATGGCTGGGGCGAGGGTTCGTCGCGCGAGGTTGCGGCCCTGGCGCTACTCTATGCGGGTATCGGGATTGTCTTCGCTCCAAGCATCGCCCCCATTCATCGTCAGAACCTTATCAATAACGGAATGTTCCCCGTCACGGATCGGTCTCTGGCCCAAAGGCTTGCGGCCCGTCGGCGGGTGGCGGTGGATGAGCTGACGGACGGGTTTGATGACCTGACCAAAGGCATCGTCCGGCGCGGTGGGTTGTTTCGGTTCATGGAAGCCCGGGCCGCCGGACAGGAAGAAGACCCTGCCATTCGCACCGCCGCCCGCAACATGACCATCGCCGAGAAGATCCTGACGAATCACATGTCGACCGACAATGGCGCCGTCCGGCCCGGAGACGCCGGTTTCATCCGGGTCGATACCGGTTTTTCTCATGACTACACCACTGCGCCGAGTGCCGCGATGTTGCGGTCGGCTCTCGGTCGGCCGCCGAAAGTCAAGAATCCCGCTTCCATACACACGTTTCCGGACCATCTGACACTGGCTCCGAATCTGGCCGGTATTACAGATGAGGCGTTGGAGGGGATCCGGGATCTAAGGGAAGGCCAACGCCGGTTCGCCGAAGAAACGGGAATCCAGTTCCATGTCAATGAGGGGGGCGGTAGCGACGGGATTTGCCACACGGTGATTCGTGAAAGCGTCGCGCTACCCGGCCAGGTCGTTCTGGGCACCGATTCCCATACCTGTTCTGCCGGGGCACTGAACTGCTTCGCCTACGGAGTTGGGAACACTGAAATCGCGACGATTTGGGAGCACAACGAAGTCGCAGGCCGCGTTCCGCGGACGGTTCGGGTCCGGCTGACCGGCTCTCTTTCCCCGTCGCGCACCGCCAAGGATGTGATGCTCCATCTGGCTCGCCAGGGAAAGCGGGACGGTGTCTTTACCGGCAAGGTCATAGAGTTTGTGGGACCTGGACTGGCTACGCTGGCTTTTGAAGAGCAGGCCGTCCTTTCGAACATGGCTGTCGAGTGCAACGCTTTGACCGCTGTCATGGAACCGACCGAACCCATGATCCGGTACCTCGAGGAGAGGCGTGGAATCTCGAGAGCGAACATCGAGCCCGGCCTGATCTATCCGGACGATGATTCAGAAGTCGATGCGCTGGTGGAACTGGACCTGGGCCTGGTGGAAACACTCGTGGCGTCTCCGGGGCACCCCGGAAACGGCCTTGCCCTGGAGAAGGTTCGCGGAACCCGGGTCGATCTGGCCTATGCCGGTTCGTGTACAGCCGGAGACCTGACCTCGATCACCATGTATGCCGAAATCCTGAAGGACAGGAGAGTCTCTGTCCCAACATACATCCAGTACGGATCAGAGCTTGTCCGGGACGAGGCGAAGAGGCGAGGCATTCACGCGACCCTCGAAGCGGCCGGTGTCACTATGATCATCGAACCCGGTTGCGGTGCCTGCATCAACGCCGGCCCGGGCGGGCCCCAGAAGGGTCAGGTCGCGATATCGGCGACGAACCGGAACATGGCCGGCCGCATGGGGGAGGGCGACGCGTATCTCGCGAACCCCTACGTCGTCGCGGCGACGGCGGTCAAGGGTGAGATCTGCGGTCCGGAAGACCTCTGACCTGGACTTTTCCTGTCCGGGTTACTCGAAATAATCGTAAAACCGTTCCGCCAGGTCGATCAACGTCTTGGCTCCGAAACCGATCGCTCCCGCTTCGTAGTACTTCCATCTGCGGCTGCGCATGAAAGGTCCGGCGATGTCCAGGTGTGCCCAGGCAACGTTTTCCGGTATGAACTCCTGTAAGAACAGCCCGGCCGTGGACGCTCCAGCCAGTGCGCCACCGATGTTGTTCAGGTCGGCATACGGCGTCTTCAGGAGATCTTTGTATTCGGGGGGAAGCGGCAGTTCCCAGAAGCTTTCTCCGTGGTTCTGGCCAGACGCGATGATGGCGCGGGTCAGTTCGGCGGAGTTGCCCATGATTCCGGCGATGCTGTCGCCCAGTGCCCGTACACACGATCCCGTGAGCGTGGCGATATCCACGACGTGAGTGGCGCCTTCTTCGCCGGCCTGGAACAGCCCGTCGGTCAGGACGAGGCGGCCTTCAGCGTCTGTGTTGTCGACCATGATGGTCTTGCCGTTGCGTGCGATGAGGATGTCTCCCGGTCGTTGAGCTTCAGCGTCCGGGGTGTTTTCCGCTGCCACGACGATACCGGTGACGTTAACCTTCGGCTTTAGCTGCCCGATCGCCTTCATCGCGGCCAGAACCGCCGCGCCCCCGGACATGTCTCCTTTCATCTCGAACATGTTGGCGGCGGGCTTGATCGAAATGCCTCCCGTATCGAACGTAATCCCTTTACCGACCAGTGCCAGGTGCTGTTTGGAATTCTTAGCGCGGTAGGACAGGCGTATCATTCGCGGCTTGTGGACGCTCCCCTTGCCGACCTGGATCAAGCCGTTGAACCCAGCTTTCTTAAGTTGTTTGTCGTCCCAGATCCGCACGTTCAAATTCGATTCTCTGGCGATCGCCCGGGCTTCTTTGGCGAGCATCACCGGCGTCGCCACCGATCCCGGTTCGTTAATGAGGTCCCTGGCAAGATTGACCGCATCGGACACAATGCGATACCGGCTCAACAAGAATTTGCTCCGTGTCGCGTGCGACTTCAATCCGATCAGGTCCACGCGCATTTTCTTGAAGACCTTCTCGCGGTTCTGGTTCTCCTTCTTGTAGCTGCTGAAGGTGTACGAACCCAGCAAGGCACCTTCTTCCGCCTTTCCAATGAACGGCAAAGCCTCCTCGGTATTCAGGACGATCGAGACGCGACCGAGATCCAGCTCTCGCGCCATTCGAACCGATAGCGCGACGTAGGTCTTCAGGTTTTCCCAGACGTTATAGGCGGGATCGAGCGACGTAGAAAACACGGCCAGATGGCCTGCGTTGCTCTCTGGTGGCAGAGTTGTCAGGCTTTCCCTGTGGAGTCGGCCGGCTTTGAAGCCCTTCCGGACCCGGTCCACTATGTCCGCAAGCGGAGACCGGCCAAGGTCGGCCAGGCGGATGTCTTCGTCGAGTATGACCACCAGAAGGTCGGTCTTTACTTTCCACGGAAGGTCGTAACTGAGCTGGACTTTCATCAATTCCTCTCTCAATAAAGGGCCGCGATTTCGAACAGCCGGGATCTCGTGGCCTTCACATCTCATTGAACAGCCACATAGCCAATCTAAACGAGTAAAGCCTCAAAAACAATAACGTTGCGGGGGATTGCGACCCTGGAGAGTTCCTCCACGGGGCGCTGGGTCCGATTTTTCGCCAAATGTTCTCGCGGGTATAGAGCAATCGAGCATCATTGGGTGTATTTCGAAGGACCTGACCTGGCCGGATCAAAGGAGATGGTGGCTCTTATGCGCTCAGGTGCTCATTTGAAAGTGCCGTTGGAAGGTCTGTCCCTACCCGAGCGATTTCGGAAGGGCGATGTTCTTCGGGAGCTTTCGAACAGCGACTGCGTGACGGGCCATCATCGAATTCCGGCTCGCCAGGCCCGACTGGTCGAAATGCCCGAGGCGCTGGATACCTCGATTACCGGGGTTCTCAAGAAGCGGGGGGTAACCGAACTCTATTCTCACCAGTTGGAGTGTTTCGAACATGTGCGAGCCGGCCGGAACACCGTCGTCCTGACACCGACCGCATCGGGTAAGACGCTGTGTTACAACCTGCCGGTCCTCCAGAGCATCGTGGAAGACCCGGATGCACGTGCCCTCTATCTGTTTCCGACCAAGGCGCTGACATACGACCAGCTCGACAACCTGATGAAGTGGACCGAGGCGCTCGACGCAGACATCCGAATCCATTCCTACGACGGGGATACACCGCAGGATGCACGCTCGGCGATCCGTGCCAGGGGGCATATCGTCCTGACCAATCCGGACATGCTTCACAAGGGCATCCTGCCTCATCACACCAAGTGGACCCGGGTTTTCGAGAACCTGAAATACGTCATCGTCGATGAACTGCACACCTACCGCGGCGTGTTCGGAAGTCATCTGGCGAACCTGTTTCGGCGGCTGGAGCGTATCTGCCGCTTCTACGGCAGCGATCCTCACTTTATCTGTACTTCGGCGACGATCGCCAACCCCAGGGAGTTGGCTGAGAAACTGACCGGCAAGCAGTTTGAACTCATTACCGAGAGCGGTGCGCCCGAGGGAGAAAAACATGTGTTTTTCTACAATCCTCCTGTTGTGAACAGGCAGTTGGGAATTCGCCGTTCGTACGTGCAGGAAACCCGTTACATCGCGCGTGGCTTTATCGGGATGGATAAGGGTTCGATTGTCTTCGCAAACAGCCGTCTCATCACTGAAATCCTGGTCCGCTACCTCAAGGAGGACATGCGGCAGGCGGTCGGTCAGGACGACATCGTCGTGGGTTACAGGGGTGGCTACCTGCCGAACGAACGCCGCGCGATCGAGAAGGGTTTGCGGGAAGGACTGGTTCGCGGAGTGGTATCGACGAATGCGTTGGAGTTGGGTATTGACATCGGTAGCCTCGATGTCGCTGTCCTGGCGGGTTATCCGGGAACGGTGGCGTCGACGTGGCAGCGCCTGGGCCGGGCCGGGCGTCGCAGCGGCACAGCCATTGGTGTCATGGTGGCATCGAGTGCGCCCCTGGATCAATACATCGTCAACCATCCCGAATATTTTCTCGATCAGTCCCCGGAAAAAGGCCTGATCAACCCCGAGAACATCCACATTCTCATCAGCCATTTGCAGTGCGCGACGTTCGAGCTGCCTTTCGGTTCGGACGAACTGTTCGGTGGGCATGATGTGTCGGAGATTCTCGAGTACCTGTCCGAACGCGGGTTCATTCATCGAGCGGGAAACAAATGGCACTGGACCAGCGAAGCCTATCCCGCTGACTCCATTTCCTTGAGAAGCGTCAGCTCCGATAATTTCCTGGTAGTCGAAACGACAGGCGACACGCGGATTATCGGTGAGGTGGATTATTCGAGCGCGTTTACGACGCTCCACGAGAAGGCCATCTACCTGCATCAGGGCCAGCAGTATTACGTCCAGCAGCTCGATGTCGAAGAGCGCCGTGCCTACGTCAAGCAGGTCGACTCGGAGTACTTTACCGACGCCATCACGTACACAAAGGTCCGGGTCCTGGATACGGCGGAGACGATGCGGGTGCACCACCACGGAGAGGTCCACGTCGCGCACCAGGTCGTGGGTTTCAAGAAGTTGAAGTTCATGACGATGGAAAACGTCGGGTCCGGAGAACTGAGCATGCCGACCCAGGAGATGCACACCACTTCCTACTGGGTGCGTGTTCCCAGGAATATTTTCGAGTCCCTCCCGTTTTCCCACTCAACGCGCCTGGACGGTGTCTACGGCATGGGCTACGCGCTGTCCCAGATCGCGGCGGTTTTTCTCATGTGCGACCGCCGGGATCTGGGATCTTCGGTTCAGACGGGAGTGCCCGATGAAGCGAAACGAGCCCCGATGGGAGAAGGTCCAGGGACGAGCCCGCCGTCGCGGGTTCAGGACATCCCGGATATCGAACACGAGCCGACCGTGTTTATCTTCGACAACTACCCCGGCGGGATCGGGTTGAGCCGACCACTCTATGAAATACGTGACAGGGTCCTCGGGGAAACGCTCCAATTGATCCAATCGTGTGCTTGCGACGACGGGTGTCCCTCCTGCGTTGGCCCGTATCCCGGAGCGAAGTCGCCGTCGCTGGCCATCCTCAATGCTCTCGTCTCGATCAAATGACTCAGTTCAGTAAAGCCCTGGATCAGCTTCGTCAGAAAGACGGTCCGGGAACCTTTTCGATCTCCGACCAGTTGAGTTTCCTGAAGGACCGAACGCACGGGGAGGAGTTTCTCCGGCTTCGACCCGCGCATCCCCAGAATCTGCCTCAAGGGCGGGTCGAGGAGAACGTCCACGGAAGCCACTACGTCATTCGCGAGGCCTTTGACGGCGACCACTATCACGGAAATATTCGCATCGGTCGGCTGTGTGAAGAGGATCTGGCCACCCTGCTCGATCTGGCCCGGTGCAAGCATGATGGCCTGGAACGTGACCGGATCATCTTCCTGGATACGGAGACAACGGGTATCCAGGGTGGCGCCGGCATGTGTCCATTCCTGATCGGAGTCGGATTTTTCAGAGGCGATGACTTCCATGTCGTGCAGTACTTTATTCGAGATTTCGACGAGGAACCGTCGATGCTCCTGGCGCTGGGGCAGATGCTCAAAGAGTTCGACCTGATCGTTACCTACAATGGAAAGACCTTCGACCTCCCGCTCGTGGACAACCGGTTCATCCTGTCACGGATGGAAAAGCCGTTTGGCCACATGTCGCATTTCGATCTGCTGTTTACCGCGAGACGGTTGTGGCGTAATGGTCATGGGAGTTGCCGGCTCACCGCCCTTGAACACAAACTGCTCCAGTTCATACGCGGTCCGGACATCCACGGTTCGATGATCCCGAGAGCATATTTCGATTATCTGAATCACTTCGATGCCACGCCGCTACGCAGTGTGTTTTCCCACAATGTTTACGACATCCTGTCACTGGCGGGACTGACAATCCATGCCTGTGATCGAGTCGTGACCGAACCCGCTCCTCTGGACGACGCGCTGGATGTGTATTCCCTCGGAAAGATCTTCGACCGGGTCCGAAACCGTCCGAAGAGCATCGAGTGTTATGAGTTGGCGCTCCGGTCCGTCTTACCGACCCCGCTGCGTGTTCGGGCCCTGGAACGACTCTCCATCCTCTACCGGAGGGTTGGCGAGCATGGCAGGTCCCTCGAAACCTGCAAGCGGCTGATGAACCACCCCGCATTCAGCCTGATCGGATACGAGGGTGCAGCCATCCACTATTCCAGACACGCCCACGACACGGTCTCGGCCCTCCGAGTCGTGGCGGAGGCCCTCGGCCGCACTGAAGACATCGCCCCCCTGGCGCGCCGTCGTGCCCGTCTCGAAGTACGAATGAGAAGGTTGGAAAGTAAGCGGGAATTGGATGGGGAGGTGGTCCGTGGCCAGTGGCCAGTGGTCCGTGGGCTTCGCCCGGTTATCGAGTAGTGTGGGGCGATTCGGTAAACAGCTCGACCATGTAGTCTGTCAGGCATCCGTACAGGAGTGCCTGGAAGCTCCATCGGAACTGAGGATGCTCGATTTCCCGCGGTGTCAGTGTGAAGTGAAATTCCGGCTCCAGCACGTTTGATACCTGGGAGCGAATGCACAGGTCCACCCCGTCCTTGGTTTCGCTCGCCGAAAACTCAAAGAACGGATGTGTGTACAACGCCAGTTCTTCGGCGACTTTGTCGAGTAATTCCATAGAAAAGTCCAAAGTCAGAAAACACTCTTCTTCCCGCAGCAATCCGGTCCTCTCTGTGCCTCTGCGCCTCTGCGGTGAAAAATCCCTTCTCCGTGCCCTCCGCTTCTTCGCGTTGAATCCCCCCCTAAACCCGCTTGTCTTCAGACCGACACAATGTTTCCAGCGTACAGTTCACACAATCGGGACGACGCGCCTTGCATGGGCCACGGCCGTGGTAGATCAACAGGTGACTGAACTCGATCCATTTGTCGCGTGGGACTTGCTTCATCAGCGCTTGTTCGATCTTTTCGGGTCGGGTCTCACTTGAGAACCCGAGGCGGCGTGACAGGCGTCCGACGTGTGTGTCGACGACCACTCCCTCCGCTTTGCCGAACGCGACACCCAGAACCACGTTCGCGGTTTTGCGGGCAACGCCGGGCAGTTCCAGAAGTTGATCCATCTGGTCGGGCACTCGGCCGCGGTACTTTCCGGCGACAATACCGCAGGCCTCGCGGATGTGTTTGGCCTTGTTCCGGAAAAAGCCGGTCGAGTGGATCATCTCTTCGAGCGTTGCGACTTCGGATCGAGCGAACCCGCGTGCGGTCTTGTATTTCTTAAACAGGGAGGGAGTGACCCGGTTGACCATCTTGTCGGTGCTTTGAGCCGAAAGAATAGTTGCGACCAGGAGTTGGAGGGGGTTCCGGAAGTTCAGCGCACAGTGGGCGTCGGGGTAAGTCGCCTCCAGCGTGCCAATGATCTGGTCCCGCCGCAGGTAGCGCATTACCCCGAGCCGCCAGAGGGTTTGCTCTTGTCGCTCTTGGGTGTGGACGACTCTTTCTTAGTCGTTTCCGATGAAGACTTCGACTTGTCCCCCTTATCGGAAGAGCCGGCCTCTTTCACGTCTTTCGATTCCTTGGATCCTGTCTGTGTGGCGTCTTTCTTATCACCGTCCGTCCCTTCCTTCTTGTCCTTTCGAGCGTAGTCGGTGACATACCATCCGTCGCCCTTCAACTGAAATGAGGACTGTGATATGAGTTTTGTCAATGCCCCGCCACAGTCCGCGTGCTCGGTCAGGAGGGGATCGGAAAATTTCTGAATCCGTTCGATCACGTTGCCGCACTTTTCGCAGCTGTATTCATAAATAGGCATAATGATTGTCTGGTAACAATCCGTTCAGGACGGATCGAAGGACGTTCGACGGTTGATTCGCCGCTATATCTTCAATACCGGTTTTAGCACAATGGGTTCGGGATTGAAAAGGGCGCTTCGGGTCAGCCATTTCGGAAGAGCAGCTCGGTCGAAGTTGAATGAGGCCCGGCCAGCGGGCATTTGAGTCGAATTCAAACCCATTGTTAAGGAAGTTCTATTTTCGCATTGTTGAAATCGATATGGTGTCGGCGGTATCTTGTGGTATATATACCGTCAGATGAAGAAGAAAAAGATATGGCTTGAGTTGAATCAGGTAAAGGGAGCGGTTGCGTCGCGACTGCGACGGCGGAAGTACAGCCTGATCGAGCGCCATGAGATACCCGACGGTTTGCTGCCTGGCTCGGTGTCGATTAGTTACACCCGGTGCGGTAAGCCGACGTGCCGGTGTGTGTCGGGTGAAGGGCACCCATCCTGGTCCTGGACATTCATGATGGACGGGAAGAAGCATGTCGAACACGTTCCAGCTGCCATGGTTGAGGAGATTCAAAAGCGTGTCGGAGCGGGACGGGAGTTTCAGGATGCGATCCGGGAGGTGCTGACAGCGAACGCGAAGTTGTTGGTGCTGGAGCGCCAGCAACAACGTGAGAAGCGGAAGCGCCGGTGAAAGGTCCGTCGGCACGAGGGATACGACGGTACGCGCGAAAGTGTTTGCGGCTGAAGGGGTATTTGAATCACCCCGGAGATGGGCGGGTGCGACCGCAGATCGGAAGTGGGCATCTGATCTGGTCTCTGGTGATCGGGTATCTGCTGCGGGAATCGAGCTTCCTGGCCATCGAGTCGCTCGCACGATCCTCGGCGTGTCGGGCCTTGGGAATCGGACGCCGCTTTAGCGACGACACGCTGGGCTATTTTACCGAGAAGCTGAATCCGGAATTCACGCGCGGCGCGTTGACCACAGCCATCAAGCAGGCCAAGCGCAATAAAGCGTTCGACGATTGCCGATTCATCGGCCTGGCGCTGGACGGGACAACCGTGGGGCGTGTCGGTGAGGCCGGGTGTCAGTGGTGTCGACCCCATCGCAACGCCGAGGGGGAGGTGACCACCTACTTACACCACGTCGTGATGGCCACCATCGTGGGCACCGGGTTCACTTTACCGGTCGATGTGGAACCCTACGGTAGTGGGGATAGCGAATGGTCGGGGGGGCAACGACTGCTTCGTCGGGTGGTGGGGCAGTTGGGGCCGCGTTTTGCCGATTATGTTGTTGTCGATGGGGGCTATGCGTCGGCTCCGTTCCTGCACTTGGCCGACGAGTTGGGATTGAAGACCATCGTCCGTCTCAAAGCCAATCTTCCGAGCTTGTTCAACGCCGCCAAAAGCCGGTTTGCTTGTCAGCCGCCGTCCCGGGTTTTCAAGGATGGAGCCGATCGGGTGGAAATCTGGGATGCAGACGACTTCGATCCCTGGGGCCGATTGAACTGGCCGACCGTGCGCGTGATCCGCTACCGGCAAGAGAAACCCGATGGATCGGTGGTCGAAGCCTACTGGCTGACCAATTTCTCGATGAACCAAGTGGGAGCGCCCACTTTATTTCGCATGGCCAAGAGTCGTTGGGAAGTCGAAAACCAAGGTTTCAACGATGCCAAGAACCGTTATGGGATGGCCCATATCTCCCATCACCACGCCAACAGCTTGCTTCTCCACTGGCTCCTCATAAGCCTGGCTCTCACGATCGAACGTCTGTATCGATTGCGTCATTTGCATCGCGGGCGCCATCGCCCGCATACCTCCATCGAGCTTCTTCGTTTGCTTCGCCTCGCTCTGTCTGCCCCAACCCCAGCCGACTCCAGCTGAACTGACTCGTTTCCCTGGTCTCCACGCGCCTGCCTGACCCCAATCACCGGGCTGGACCCGCTACGGATACCTGTCTCTCGAAAATACCCCTCACTTCAAATTCCTCTCCCTCCTCGACCTTTTCCCTTCCAGAGCCCCTTCCAGACACTCCGTCCTCCCTGACTTCCGAAATGGCTGGCTTCGGGTGCGACACATACCAGCAAACAGGTTCGGTCTGATAAACTAGGAGCCCGTGGCGAAAGTCTGTAGGGTCGCGCGCAGGGGTATTCGGGTCACAGGCGCGAAATGAGGAGCGGAACGATGCTTTGTCATCGTGACCGACGAATGACAAAGCCTGTGGCCCGAAGACCCCTGCGCCCTTCGGGTTACGACGGCATGGGGCCATCTGCTGCGTTGGCACTCCTAGATCGATGGCGAGCATCGACGTCGTCGTGCCGCCTTGCAGCTAGCCCCATGGCGCTCGTAACGCGACCCTACAGACTTTCACCACGGGCTCCTAGACATGAATATGAAACGCCGTGAATTCCTGAAGAACGTGGGGTTGTCGGCATCCGCCCTCCTTGTTTCTCCTCGCCTGGCCGGTTCACGGGAACGATTCAAGATCCCCGTCCGACCGGAGTCGGATTACTTCGATGTCCGGCGTGTGGGCGAGAGCGTATTCGCCATTCGAGGAAAACCCGGATCCGGCATACCTACCAATACCGCCGTGATTGTGGGCACTGACGCGGTTGCCGTTGTGGACACGCACCAGCGCCCGTCTTTCGACGAAGAAGTCATCCGCATCGTGGGAGAGATCACGGACCTGCCGATCCGATACCTGATAAATACTCACTGGCACCAGGACCATACTCTCGGAAACCAGGTGTACGAAGGTCGCGCCACGATCGTCGGTCATGTCAACACGGGCAAGGATCTCCTGGGGCGGGTGGTCGACAATCTAAAGCTTCAAAGGGAAGTCCTGCCCGGCCAGCTCGATCAGGCTGCTCGGACGCTGGTCGAGCGCCGCCGGCAAGGTGTCGGGCAGAATGCTCTGGACCAACTGGCCCTTCAGATCGAACTCGACTCCGAGTATCTGGAAGAACTCCACGGGATTCGGGTCGTGCCGCCGACCGAGTCGTTCGAATCCTCGTATTCCCTGGACATTTCAGACCAGCCGATCGAGTTGCGGTATTTCGGGCCAGGCCATACTCATGGCGACATAGTGATCTTCCTGCCGGAAGAAAAGACACTGATCTTCGGGGACCTGTTGACGCCGGGCCAACCGTTCATGCGACCGCGGGACGCCGTGCCGTCGGCGTGGGGGCCGACCCTGGCTAAGATCGGCGATCTCCCCTGGGAAAATGTCGTCCCCGGACATGGATGGATCGACGAACCCCGGGACCGGGCCGAGATCCTTGTGAGCTATCTCGGAGACCTGACCGAGCGTGTAAGTCAAGCGGTTGGAGCAGGGGTGTCCGCCGACGAGATTACCCAGGTAGTGAAGCTGGATGAGTATGAGCCGTATTTTCCATACTTCAGTTTTTCGGTAGGCGAAAATATCAGACGTGCTTACGAAGAACTAGCAGGGAATTGATTGCCGTTTAACCTAGCGATCTAAAACTCGTCCAATATCAAGTGACCCAGAATTCGGTTCATGGAAATGCATGAAGATCACTTGATTCCAAATACGCGCATACCGTAGAATTTTCGGTTCTACCCGAATGAGGAGGAATGGATGAGAAAGCAATATCTATGGATCATAGCGACCGCCGTTCTGGTTGTTGTGGCGATTTCCGGGGCGCCAAGGGCGGACGGTGCGCAACAGCCATCCAGGTTCAAGAACATACAGCTGCTGAACGATTTGTCGGATCGTGAGATCCAGCAGCAGATGCAGGGTTTCGCGAAACAGTTAGGAGTCAAGTGCGTCGACTGCCACGTGCAGGGTGATTTCGCCACCGATGAGAACGAGCACAAAGTTGAAGCCAGAAAGATGATCGAGATCGTGAACGCCCTGAACGAGATGGATTTCTTCAAAGACGGTGAAAAGGCCGATTGCTTCCTTTGCCACAAAGGGTCGCTCCATATCGAACCGGCCCCTTAAGAGGACGAGTTCCATTTCATCCCAGACATGGCGGCCCGTTGCGGGTCGCCATTTTCATTTCCAAAAACAGCACCAGAGGTTTTTCGTGATCGATGCCATCAGAAAGATACTGGTCGACATTGGGGAGGATCCGTCACGAGATGGTCTACGGAAGACTCCCGAACGCGTGAGCCAGTCGTTCGAGTACCTGACGGAAGGTTATAAACAGAATGCCGACGACGTCCTGAACGGCGCCCTCTTCGATGTCCCGTACGACGAGATGGTCATCGTGAAGGACATCGAGCTGTTCAGCCTTTGCGAACACCACTTGCTTCCTTTCTTCGGCAAGTGTCACGTTGCCTACCTGCCTGACAAGAAGATCGTCGGGCTGAGCAAGTTGCCTCGCCTCGTCGATATGTACGCCCGCCGGCTACAGGTCCAGGAACGATTGACGTTGCAGATTGCCGAGACAATCAACGAAAAAATCCGCCCTCGAGGTGTGGCGGTCGTTATCGAAGCGCAGCATCTCTGTATGATCATGCGTGGCATCGAAAAACAGCACTCGGTCGCCGTCACCAGTTCGATGCTCGGGGCCTTCAAAGAAGACCAGAACACGAGAAGTGAGTTCTTGAGCCTGATTCGTCGGGATTAGACACGGCCCCACACAGCTTCCCCCATGAACGTCCAATCCATCATCTTCGACCTCGACGGAACCCTCACAAAAGTCCCGTCTCCCTGGCGACATGTGCACGAACGACTCGGCGTTTGGGAAGACACTGCCTCCTCTTTCCTGAACCAGTGGCTTTCCGGGCAGATTCCTTACGAAGAATTCTGCCGTAGGGACTTCGAACTCTGGGCCGGGCATGATGTAAACGAAATCGAAGCCCTGCTCGATGAGATCGAAATCAACCCCCACGTGCCGGATGTCGTTCGCCGTTTGCGGGCCGAGAGGATTCCGTCGTTCATTATCTCCTCAGGATTCTCGTACGTCGCTCGGAAGATCCGGGACGAGCACCAGTGGGAACCTTTGGAGATCTATGCCAATGATCTCGCCGAAGGGCCTCGGGTCCAGATCCGTGTCTCCGCCGATCTGGACAGCCCGATCTCGAAGCGTCGGCTCGCAGACAACATTTTCGAGTCGAGCGGCGTCGATCCGGACCGAACTCTTGTAGTATCGGATTCCGAACGGGATCTGGAAATGTTGTCGCAGTGCGGCTATCAGCTACTGGTCGAGACAGAAGACGACTTGTTGATTGTTCATGAGTTCATCGGAAGGAGGCGACCGTGACAGAATCACTAAAGTACCAGGCCGCCGTCGCGGCTCTGGACGAAGTGAAGGATGGGATGGCCGTCGGCCTAGGCACCGGCTCCACGGTGAACCCCTTCATTAAGGAATTGGGTCTCAAGGTTCAGGCTGGCCTGAAGATCACCGCTATCGCGACCTCGGTTCAATCGGAACGTCTGGCCGTAGAGGTGGGGATTCCGATCGTCACGTTTGAACGACACAAGGTCCTGGACCTGACCGTTGATGGTGCCGACGAGGTGTCTCCCGCCCTGGACCTGGTTAAGGGATTGGGCGGCGCGCTGGTTCGGGAGAAGATTGTGGCGAAAGCGTCGCGACGCCTGGTGATCGTCGTGGACGAAAGTAAGCTGGTTGACCGGTTGGGCACGAAGGCCCCGATTCCCGTCGAGGTTATTCCCCTCGCTGAGCAACTTGTCATCAGTGCCCTGGGTAAGATCGGCGGGGAGCCGAAGATTCGTGTTCAGAATAGTGGGCCGTTCAAGTCGGACAACGGCAATCACGTTGTCGATTGGTATTACGGATCCGTTGACAACCCGGCTGCCCTCGAAGCTCAGTTGAAATCGATGTCGGGTGTGGTCGATTCAGGCATTTTTGCAAACATGGCTCATCGGGTCATTGTTGCGGGCGTTTCCGGCGTTCGGACGATGGATCGGGAGGGCTGATCCGGAGGTTCTCACACGCTCTTTAAGAGAGCACATGCAATTCCTATGAAACCTGTTTTTATCAGCGAAGACGAAGTTGCCGACCTCGTGACGGTCACCGATGCGCTCGGTGTCGTGGCCGAAGCGTTCAGAGGACAGGCGGAGGGTGATGCGACGTCGCTGCCCCGCCACCGCCTGCGAACGGACCGCGTTCTACTCCATATGCTTGCCGGGGCGATACCCGGGTATTTCGGATATAAGGCCTACACGACTGGCGCCGGTAAGGTGCGGTTCAATTTTTTCCTTTTCGACTCGAAGACCACCGAGCTTCTGGCTCTGATGGAAGCCGACCGCCTGGGCCAGATCCGAACCGGAGCCGCCACAGGCGTTGCAACCCGGCTGATGGCGAACGAGGACGCAGAGGTTGCGACGATGTTCGGCGCCGGATGGCAGGCCGAATCCCAACTGCTGGCAATAGCGGCTGTCCGCGACCTCCGCCGGGTCTGGATCGTGAACCGCAGACGAGAACGGGCCGAAGAGTTCGTTCGACGCATGAGTTCCCAGGTGGAAGCGGAGTTGAAAATAGCCGACTCGCCCGAGGAGGCGGTCAGGGAAAGCTCCATCGTAACCACGATAACCGGTAGTCGCGAGCCGGTCCTGTTTGGTAAGTGGCTCGAACCAGGCACCCACGTCAACCTGGCCGGAGGCAACATGGTCCTCCGCCGGGAAGCCGATTCCGAGACCATCGTCCGGGCTGACCGGATCGTCGTCGACTCCATCGACCAGGCCCGCAACGAATGCGGTGAGTTCGTCTCCGTCTTCGAACTCGGTCGCCGCCACTGGGAAGAGGTCGTCGAATTGAAAGATGTGGTCGTGGCCGGTTCCTGCCGTAAAAGTCCCGAAGAGATCACCCTCTTCAAGTCCCTCGGCATCGGCCTCGAAGACGTCGCCCTGGGCAGCCTTGTCTACGAGAGAGCAAAAGAACGCAACATCGGCCGTCCCCTGGATATCTGGCCCGCATAAATCACCGAAAGGACCAGAAAAGGCCGCCCTGTTTGGCATAAATCGTTTGTCGAGAACGGTTCAGAAACCAAACGGAGGCGGCCCTTATGAGTACAGAGTGTAAACAAACCACGTTCGAATTTCACGGACTTCTTCAACGAAAAATGAAGGCGCGTTTCGACGGCGGCAAGATCACGTCTGACGCTGGAGTTCTGCTGCTGCGTGAAGTCGAAAAGCGGACCGGTTTGATCGATGGATTGGCGGGGTGTTTTAGCGATCATCGCGACCAACGGTTGATCGAACACACCGTGAAGGAGCTGTTGGGACAGCGGGTCTACGGGCTGTGCCTGGGATATGAAGACCTGAACGATCACGATCAGTTACGGACCGACCCGATGCTTGCGTTGGCGGTGGACAAAGCGGATCCGCTGGGAACGAATCGACGACAGGCCGGCGACTGGGGAAAGGCGTTGGCGGGCAAGAGCACGCTAAACCGATTGGAGTTGACCGGCGCCGAAGTCGGCGACCAGGAGCGGTACAAGAAGATCGCTATGGATGGGGACAAGATCGATCGTTGGATGGTCGATGCGTTTGTGGCAGCCCATGACAACACGGCGCCCGAAGAGATCGTTCTGGATCTGGACGCGACCGATGATCCGATCCATGGTCAACAGGAAGGCCGGTTCTTTCACGGCTACTACCGCAACTACTGCTATCTGCCCTTGTACATCTTCTGTGGAGAGCATCTGTTGTGCGCTCGGCTGCGCCCGTCCAATATCGATGGGGCGGCAGGATCAGTCGATGAATTGGAACGTATCGTCGGCCAGATCCGTCAGAGCTGGCCGGACGTGTCGATCATCATTCGGGCCGATTCCGGATTCTGCCGGGATGCATTACTGGACTGGTGTGAAACCCACCAGGTCGATTATGTGATGGGGTTGGCCAAGAACGACCGCCTCAAGCGAGAGATCGCTGACCAGATGATTCAGGCTGAAGCGGAGTTTCAGACCACTGGGAAATCGGCACGAGTGTTTAAGGATTTCCTGTACCGGACTCGAAAGAGCTGGAGCCGCACTCGTCGCGTTGTTGGCAAAGCCGAGTTCCTGGCCAAGGGCGCCAATCCCCGATTCGTGGTGACCTCACTGCCACCGGAACGACTCGGAGCCCAAGCGCTCTACGAAGATTTCTATTGCGCACGCGGCGACATGGAGAACCGGATCAAAGAACAGCAACTGGATCTATTTGCCGACCGCACCAGTGCGGGAACCATGCGCGCCAATCAGCTCCGACTGTATCTGTCCTCAGCCGCCTACATGCTTATGCAGGCGTTGCGTCGTCTCGGTCTCAAAGATACCGCGATGGCCCATGCCCAATGCGGAACCATCCGTCTGAAGCTTCTTAAGATCGGTGCGCGTATCCGCCTCACGGTCCGCAACGTCTGGATCTCGATGTCGGAGGCCTATCCCTATGCCGACGTCTTTGCTCTCATAGTGAGAAACCTGCAATCAATTCCGCTTCGTTGCTGACGACACCGAACCTTCAGATCCGAAAAACAGCGCCTCTCATCTGCCTCCCGGCGAGGCCTGCCTGCACTCGCCCATTCATGCCGATCTCCCGCCAAATGTCGCCGTGTCACAGGCTCAAAATCCGCCAATGTCCACGGCTCGCTCACTCTCAGCTCCAAGTCTCGCCGCAAATCGCTTCTCGTATCCGAACACCGATCGATTCTCCGATTGGTGATCCATCCGGGCTAGCAGTCCGTGGTGAAAGTCTGTAGGGTCGCGCGCAGGGGTATTCGGGTCACAGGCGCGAAATGAGGAGCGGAACGATGCTTAGTCATCGTGACCGACGAATGACAAAGCCTGCGGCCCGAAGACCCCTGCGCCCTTCGGGTTACGACGGCATGGGGCCAGCTGCGGTGAGATGTCGGATGAAGAGCATCGACGTCTTCGATGGGAACCATCGCCGTCGTCGTGGCGCCTTGCATCTAGCTCCATGGCGCTCGTAACGCGACCCTACAGACTTTCACCACGGGCTGCTGACGTAATTACAGTCACAATCCCATCTGCCAGTTCCCCGTCGACTGCCTGTCCGCGATGGCATGGTAAAATCGGCCACCTATTCGAAGGAGTTCACCATGACGCCAGCTTTCGCCTTCCAACCTCTTCTCCTCGCCCTGCTACTGGCCGGCCTTCAAGCGAGCCCGAACGAGGCCCTCCTAGATGCCGCCCAGCAAAACAACCTGACGGGGGTCCAGCAGGCTCTGGAACGGGGAGCCGATGTGAACGCCACGACACGCTACAACGCCACGGCATTGCTGTTCGCAGCGAGCAATGCCAACATGGGCATGGTCCGGCTCCTGGTCGACCGGGGCGCAGACATGGCCGTTGAGGATACTTTTTACGGTTTTAACCCCATACGCATGGCGGGCGGAAACCTGGATGTGGTCCGGTATCTGATCGAGGAAGGAGGGCCTGGAGCGAGCGGTGCGCTCGCCATGGCCATCACCCGGGAGAACCTCCCGTTGCTCGAAGCAGCAGCCGAACGAGAAGAAGTCCCCGACGTCTTGATCGCCGCCAATCGCGCATTGGTTGCGGACTCCGGTAAGATCGAGATGGCTTCGATTCTCGAAGCCGCGATGTCGGACCGGCCGGGGACGGTGGATTTGATCGTCACACTTCCCTCAGCCGATGTCGAAGCGCTCAGCGGCACCTATCGGCGGGAAGACAACGGCGGCACAATCGACGTCACCTTTGAGGAAGGTCGCCTCCGGGCCAATCTGGAGCAAATCCTGATTCTCTTCCCAACCTCGGGTTCAAGCTTCGTCGCTCCGCAGGCTCCCGGCATCCGGTTCACCTTCGAAACGGAGGGTGAGGCCGACCGGCTGCTCTGGACACGCCCGGTTCGCGTTGGCGAAGACCCGACGCTCGTGTTCACTCGAACGACGGCAGCGTCTATCGAACCACCCGCTCCGTCCGTGCCGACGCGGGCGAGTTCCACGGCGAGGGACCTGGCGGTTGCTCCGCGCGGAGTGGGGCGGCCGTGGGCCTCCTTTCGAGGCAACCGCGCTTCGGGGGTGGCTGATGGACAGGGCGCGGTCGTCGAATGGGACGTGACGACGGACCACAACGTCCGGTGGAAAACGCCCATCCCGGGAGTCGCCAATTCGAGCCCGGTGGTCTGGGGCGACCGGGTCTTCGTCACCACCGCGATCAGCGGCTCCGGTGACAACACGTTTCGCACCGGTCTCTACGGCGACGTCCGCTCGGTCGACGATCTATCCGAGCACGTCTGGCAACTGTATGCGCTGGACAAGCGAACCGGCGAAGTCCTCTGGGAAAGGGAAGTCCACCGCGGCGTGCCCTGGACGAAGCGTCACACCAAGGGAAGTCAGGCCAGTTCCACACCCGTCACGGACGGACGCCGCGTGGTCGTGATGTTCGGTACGACCGGTGTACTGGCCGCCTACGACATGGACGGCGCGCTACTCTGGAAGAACGACCTCGGCCTGATCGACAACGGCTGGTTCTTTGACGCGACCGAGCAGTGGGGCCACAGCAGTTCGCCAATCATCTACCTGGATTCCGTCATCCTTCAGGTCGACCGCCAGCAGGATTCCTTCGTGGCGGCATACGATCTGTCGGAGGGGAAAGAACTCTGGCGAACGGGCCGGGAGGACGAAATCCCCACCTGGGGCACCCCGACGATCGTGACGGGACAGTCCGGTGATGAATTGATTACCAACGGCACGAAGGTCCGCGGGTACGATCCCGAGACCGGCAGTACACGGTGGACGCTGGCGCCCAACTCGGAGATCACGGTCGCGACGCCGATCGCGGGTCCAAACCTCGTGTACGTGACCGGGGGCTATCCGCCGGTCCGCCCGATCTACGCGATCCGGCCGGGATCTTCCGGCGATATCTCTCTTGCCGACCGGACCACTTCGAACGATGCCATCGCCTGGAGTGCCGATCGAGCCGGAACCTACATTCCTACCCCGGTCCTCTACCGAGGTCTCTTATACACGCTGAACAACAACGGCATCATTACCGCGTATGAGGCGGAAACGGGTGAGCGGGTCTACCGTGCACGTGTCGGAACGGGCGGCGCTTTCTCGGCGTCACCTGTCGCGGCCGACGGCCGCCTCTACATCGCCAGCGAAGACGGGGACGTCTTCGTGGCCAGGGCCGGCCGCGAGTACTTCGAAATCGCACACAACCAAGTGGATGGAGTGATCATGGCGACGCCGGCGATTTCCGACGGTCTCATCATCATCCGAACGATGGGGCACGTTTACGGTTTCGGAGAGACACCGGATTCCGGACGTCGGAATCGGTAGGCCCGTGGCCGGTCGCGAGCCGGACGTCGCGGACACAATCGCTTACGATTGTTGCGGGTTTGTTCATGAGGACCGACACCCACGGAGTATTAGCCAATCCTCTCATATGCACCGTGCTTCCAAGAATGAAGCATGACTCCACCCGTGTGAAAAGCGGGCGAAGAGCCGGTGTGATATTCTCCCGGCGATGCGATTCGTGATTTGTGGCGCCGGCGCTATCGGGAGTGCCATAGGAGGCTATCTGGCGCTGAAAGATCATCCAGTGGTTCTCGTGGCACGTCCCGCGCATGCCTCAGCGATTCAGGAGAAAGGGCTCACGCTTAAGACTGCGGGGGGGGAACTGCGGCCCGACCTTCAAGCCGTTTCAGATATCTCGGAACTGGAGTGGACGGAACACGACGTCATCTTCATGACTTCAAAGTCCCAGAACACCCGAACCCTTCTCGACGGGCTTTCCGGGGCACCGAAACAGACTCCCCTTTTCTGTTTTCAGAACGGCGTTCGCAACGAAGAGTGGGCGGCGGAGAGTTTCGACCGTGTCTACGGTGGGCTGGTCGTCTTCAGCGTCAACTACCTGGAGCCCGGCGCGATCGAGCACACCAGAAACGACGTCATTGCCATCGGCAAGTTTCCCGAGGGGCTGGACGATGTCACCACCCGGGTGGGCGAGGCCCTTTCCGAGGCGGGTTTCCGGGTTACTCTGGACGAGGCGGTGATGCCTCCGAAATGGGGCAAGATGCTGTTGAATCTCAACAACGCGGTCTATGCGCTCGTCGACACTTGGCTTCAGCTTGCCTATACGGAACCGGAAAGTCGTCGCTTCCTGGCCGAAACGATGCGCGAAGGGTTGGCGGTGATTCGGGCTCTGGGCATCGAAAGTCAAATGGGACCGGGGGAGCCTGACGTCCCGGAGTTCATAGAGCAGCTTGAAGGCGGTGGTTTCGGTTCTCCCGACGCGGCCGATTTGGCTCCTTCCCGTCGGACTTACCCCTCGACATGGCAGGATGTGGTGATGGGCCGGGCCGGAACAGAAGTGGAGCATTTCAACGGCGAGATCGTCAAGCTTGGCGAACAGGCGGGTATTCCCACACCCTACAATTCCACACTGCTGGAGATGATGCGCGAGTTGTCCAAGCGCAGGCTCCAGCCGGGCGCCTTTTCGCTCAACGACATCCAACAGAGAGTTCAGGAGAAGATCGATGAGCCGAGACCCTAAGCTGAAACACCGTAGTCGGGAAGTGACCGAAGGTCCGGAACGCGCGCCGCACCGCTCCATGTTTCGTGCCATGGGCATGGACGACGAGGCGATCAGCCGTCCGTTCATCGCCGTTGCCAGTTCCTGGAACGAAGTCACGCCCTGCAACATCCATCTCAACACCCTGGCAGGACACGTCAAAGAAGGAATCAAGGCCGGGGGTGGGACCCCCATCCAGTTCGGAACCATAGCCGTGAGTGACGCGATCTCCATGGGCCATGAGGGGATGAAGGCTTCGCTGATCAGCCGCGAGATCATCGCCGATTCGGTCGAGATCATGACTGTGGCGGAGCGTTTCGACGGCATCGTCGCCATCGCCGGCTGCGACAAGAGCCTGCCTGGGATGTTGATGGGCCTGGCCCGTTTGAACATCCCCTCTGTGTTTCTGTATGGCGGAACGATCATGCCTGGGCGTTTCGAGGACAAAGACGTCACGATTCAGGATGTCTTTGAAGCCGTCGGAGCGCACGCTAGGGGGAAGATGAGCGACGAGGCCCTCAGGAAATTGGAAGGCCTGGCCTGCCCGGGAGCGGGTTCCTGTGCAGGCATGTACACCGCCAACACGATGGCCGCCGCAATCGAGGCCCTCGGCATGTCGGTCCCCGGCAGCGCATCTGTTCCGGCTATGGCCGAGGGACGCGTCGCGGTTTGTATTGAGTCCGGCAAGGCCGCAATGGGTCTGCTCGAACGAGGTGTGCGGCCGCGGGACATCCTGACACGTGAGGCATTCGAGAATGCGATCTCGGTTGTTGTGACGACCGGTGGATCCACGAACTCCGTACTCCACCTGCTCGCCATCGCGCACGAGGCTGGAGTCGATCTGAAGATCGAGGATTTTAACGATATCGCCGAGCGTGTTCCCCATCTGGTGGACCTGCGTCCGGGCGGCCATTACGTCATGGCGGACCTGGATCGCGTGGGCGGCGTTTCGCGAGTGATGAAGGTGCTGCTGGATGCCGGGAAACTGAATCAGGATGCGATGACGATAACAGGCCAAACCGTCGGCGAAGTCCTCGCTGAAGTGGATGCCGGAGGCGACGACGCCATAATTCATGCGATCGACGACCCGATCAACGGAACCGGTACCCTGACCATTCTAAAAGGGAACCTGGCTCCGGAAGGTGCGGTTATCAAGACCGCGGGGGTTCGCCGATCCTCACATTCCGGCCCCGCACGGGTGTTCGAATGCGAGGAAGACGCCTTCGCAGCCATCATGGCCGGAAAGATCGTCGCCGGTGACGTCGTCGTCATCCGATACGAGGGACCCAGAGGCGGTCCCGGAATGCGCGAGATGCTGGCCGTCACCGGCGCGCTCTATGGGGAGGGTCTCGGTGATCAAGTCGCGCTTATCACCGACGGCCGTTTCTCCGGCGCCACCCACGGCCTGATGGTCGGCCACGTAGCCCCCGAAGCCGCCCGCCGCGGCCCGATCGCCGCCATCCGTGACGGTGACATCATAAAGATCGACACCGCCACTAAAAGCCTCGACGTGGACCTGCCGGCCGGGGAAATAGCCACGCGCCTCGAATCGTGGACCAAACCCGCCCCCCAATACACCACTGGGGCTCTGGCTCGCTACGCGAAACTGGTTTCGTCAGCGTCCAGAGGGGCTGTGCTGGAATAATTGAGGAAGAGACTCGACGCAGAGACGCAGAGCTTTCTTCTTCGGAGAATCTCCGACCCATAGTCTCCTTTGCGTCTTTGCGCCTCCGCGTCGAAATCCCTGCCTTCTCGTTTTTGTGCGTGTTACCCACTTGACGGAATTTGCACCCAGACGTCTCCCCCCCGGACTTCCACCGGGTAGGTTCGGGCGTTTTCACGCTCTGTGCGGCAGGCGCCGTCGTCGAGACGGATTCGCCAGCCGTGCCAACCGCAGATGACGGCGCCGTCGTCGACGGCTCCTTCGGTGAGGGGGAAGCCGAGGTGGGGGCAGAGGTTTTCAAGGGCATAGAAGGTTCGGTCCCACTGGAACAGGGCGATGTCGAGTCCGTCGATCCGGACCTCATGTCCGAAACCGTCTTCAGGGACTTCCGCTTCCGAGGCGGCTTTCATCCATTTAAGCTCCATCGTCACGCCCGTCTACGATGATGTTCCCCGGTCCTTCAAACTCCAGCATTCTCTGCTTGACGGCTTTCGGTATCGGGATTGTTCGATTGTTTGGGTAATCAAACATCACCTGAACCGAGCTGCCTTCGGCGACCAGGAGATCCGTCTCTTCCTGCACGACCGTGTACCGGAATTCGAAACTCGATGTCCCGATTCGCGAGACACGAATCGCCACGTTCAAATCATGGTCATTCGTTGCCTGTGACCGGTAGTCGACTTCAGCCCTGGCGAGAATGATGTCGTCCCGGACTTCTCGCTCCGCACCGAAGACTTGTTTCCAGTAGTCGGTTCGGGCCATTTCAAGGTAGGTGAAATATACCGCGTTGTTAACGTGGCAGAGGCTGTCCAGGTCGCTGGGGCGCACCTTTATCGGACATCGATGTCTGAACGAGTTCATCGAAATGCATGATAGCACCATGTTCTTCGACGTATCTTAAGGCTAGGGATCCTGGGCGTTCGGGCACCCGCTTGGCGGCCGTAAACTCATGTTATAATTTGATGTTATTCACGTCAAAAGGGGGCTGTTCGTGGGGGCGATTCCGAAAGTTGAGTGCATATGGATGGACGGGGAATTTGTGCCGTGGGACTCGGCTCAGGTTCACATAACGGCTCATTGTCTGCACTATGGAACGGGGGTGTTCGAGGGTGTTCGGTCCTATGAAACCGACAATGGGACGGCCGTGTTCCGTCTCGATGCCCACATGAAGCGCTTCAAGAATTCGGCCGCGATCTACCAGATCGATATCCCGCACAGTGTGGAAGACCTCCAACAGGCAACGCTTGAACTGGTCGCGCGGAACAAGCTCGTGAACGCCTACATACGTCCGATCGCCTTCAACGGCGTGTATTCACTCGACGTGTGGCCCAGGGACTGCCCTGTTGTCGTCGCCATCGCGGCCTGGCCCCGTGGAGAATACCTGGGGCAGGAAGGACTGAAGGGGGGCGTCCGCGTGATGATTTCATCGGTGCGCCGCTTCCATTCCTCGATGATTCCGACGGCCGGTAAGGCGTGCGGACAGTACGTAAATTCCGTTCTTGCGGTTCAGGAAGCCCAGAAGAAGGGGTTTGATGAGGCGATCCTGCTCAACCAGGAAGGCAACGTCGCCGAGGGGTCCGGTGAAAACCTCTTCATCGTGAAGAACGGCACCCTGATCACAAACGATGCGGACCAGTCGATCCTGATGGGTATCACGCGCGAGGCCATCATCCAGATCGCCCGGGACAAGAGTATTCCTGTCGACATACGAAGCATGGGTGTCGAGGATCTCATGTCGGCGGACGAACTCTTCTTTTCAGGGACCGCCGTCGAAGTGACCCCAATCCGGGGGGTGGAGGACAAAGTGATCGGAGATGGCGCACGGGGTCCGATCACCGAATCCATTCAAACAACGTTCTTCGACACGGTTCATGGTCGAGCCGCCGAGTACTCCCGCTGGCTCTCCTACGTTTCCGACAGGAAAGTAGTTACGGCGTAGACGAGAGCTGTTGGCTCTTTGCTTTTAGCCCATCGGGACCAAAGCCAAAAGCTAATCGCTAATAGCTAATATGCACATAGCTGAACGGATGCGGGATGTTCACGGTGAGGCCGCTTTCGCGCAGTTGGCCCGCGCCAATGAACTGGAGCGGGCCGGGCGAAGCATCGTTCACCTCGAAATTGGTGAGCCCGATTTCGACACGCCCCGGCCTATCGTGGATTCTGCGATCGACTCGCTGGGAAGCGGAGCGACGCATTACACGCCCTCGGCGGGTATCCCGGAGTTGCGGGAGGCGATCGCGACAGAGATCCGGCGAATCTACAGTGTTGACGTCGAGGCCGCACAGATTGTCGTCGGGCCCGGCGCCAAGATGATGTTGTTTGCAAGCATCATGAGCGTGGTCGATCCCGGCGACGAGGTCATCGTTCCGAACCCCGCTTTTCCGGCCTACGAATCGGCGATCGAGATTGCCCGGGGAAAGTTAGTTCCGGTTCCGCTGCGGGAATCGAACGAGTTCAGACTGCGAGTGGAGGATCTGGAGTCGCGGATCACACCACGAACGAGGCTGGTCGTCCTGAACTCTCCGCAGAATCCGACCGGAGGGGTCCTGACACGGGAGGACCTGGCGGCTGTCGCGGACCTGGCGATCAAGCACGACTTCCTGATTCTGTCCGATGAGATCTACTCGGACATTTTTTATGGCGACCGGCCCGAAAGCATGTTGCGCTTTCCGTCCGTTCGGGACCGGCTTCTCCTGGTCCACGGGTTCTCGAAGACTTACGCCATGACGGGATGGCGATTGGGCTTTGCCGTCTTGCCGGAAGATCTGGTCGAAACTGTCGTTCTGTTCATCAACAGCAGTGTGTCCTGCACAGCACCGTTTTCGCAGCATGCTGCCATCTCGGCTTTTCGGGCACAGACCCGGCCGGCGGTTGAACGGATGGTCGGCGAGTTCGAGAAGCGGCGCGACCTGATCGTCGACGGTCTGAATGGCATAAACGGCATTCGTTGTCTTCGGCCGCGTGGCGCATTTTATGTCTTCCCGAATGTAGCTGGGTTGAAAGTCCCCGAACACATTCTCGCCGAGCGTTTGCTGGAAGAGGCGGGAGTGTCCGCACTGCCCGGAACGGCATTTGGCCGATTCGGCGAAGGATACCTCCGATTTTCGTTCGCGAACTCGCTCGAGAAGATCGGGCAGGCTCTCGAACGCATCGACCAATTTGTAATGAACCTCCATATCTGACGACCCCTGATTAACCATGTCTTATTTTAAAGTCCTGCTAGCAGATGGAATCGATCCCGCCGGTGTCGAACTGATCCGGAATACCAACGCCATTGAACCGATCGTGCACGATAAGCTCCCTCGCGAGAAACTCCTGGAAATCATTTCCGGCATCGACGGCATGGTTGTGCGGAGCGGAACCCAGGTGGATCGGGAAGCAATCGAGAAAGCCTCTCAACTCAAGGTCGTGGGCCGCGCCGGAGTCGGCGTGGACAACGTCGACATCGAGGCGGCTACCGAGCATGGCGTCATCGTCATGAATTCACCTGGCGGTTCCACCACCACGACCGCCGAACACACGATCGCCATGCTGTTCGCGCTCTCGCGCAACATCCCCCAGGCCTATCGGATGTTGAAAGACCACAAGTGGGAAAAGAGTCGTTTCAAGGGTGTCGAGTTATCCGGTAAGACCCTTGGCGTCGTCGGACTTGGACGGATCGGCAGCGAGGTAGCGCGGAAGTGTCAGGCGATGGGGATGAGCGTCCTGGCTTTCGACCCGTTCATCAGTCCGGATTCGGACCTGACGAGTGGCCTTGTCATGGTGGATCTCGGGCGGATCTTCGCGGAAGCCGATTTCATTACCGTGCACTCTCCCCTTACCGACGAGACCCGAAGCCTGATCAACAAGGACGCGATGGCTCAAATGAAGGATGGCGCCCGGCTGCTCAACTGTGCGCGTGGAGGCATCATCAACGAGGCCGATCTCTATGACGCCCTGAAGTCCGGCAAGATTGCAGGTGCCGCGTTCGATGTCTTCGAAGAGGAGCCGAATACGGAGTCGCCGCTTCTGGAGTTAGACAACTTCATCGCCACCCCGCATCTGGGAGCATCGACCGTAGAAGCCCAACGCAAGGTATCGGAAGATATCTGCCGTCAGATCGTCGATTTTCTGCTGAAGAATACGATTCGTGGCGCCTTGAACTTCCCCCAACTCGAGGCCGGACAACTCGACAGATACCAGCATTTCATCGATCTCGTGACCAGGCTGTCCACATTCGTGGGTCAAACATCCGAGGGCCGGATGCAGACTATTGCCATCCGGTATTCGGGAGAAGTCTGCGACATGAACCTGGGTTACCTGACTTCGACGATCGTGCGTCGGCTCCTGGTTCCCATCCTTCAGGAAGGCGTCAACTTGATCAACGCCACGCACGTGGCACAGCAGCGTGGGATAAAAATTGAAGAGACCCGCGTCCCGGTTCCGGAGAACTTTACGAACCTGGTCGAGATCGAGGTTCGAACCGACAAGGATTCCCGAAAGGTGTCGGGCACCGTGTTTACCGACAAGTTGCCGCGCATCGTCAGCGTCGATGCCTACGCTCTGGAAGTGGTCCCGCACGGTCACATGATTTTCCTGACCAACAACGATAAACCTGGAGTTATTGGTAATATTGGTACGGTGCTCGGTGAACACAGGGTCAATATCGCGGGAATGCACCTGGGCCGGGAGGACGCCGGTGGCACAGCCCTGGCGCTGCTCCTGATCGACAACCCGATCCGGGATGAGGTCGTTGATCGAATTCGCGAGATAGAGAATGTTCTGACTGCGAAGGCTATTCGAATTTGACAGGATAGCTGTTGGCCAAAAGCCAAAAGCCAGAAGCCAGAAGCCAAAAGCCAAGAGCCAAAACATGGCTATCCCAACCAACCTGTTCGTATTCCTCTTCCTTGTCCAGACGGTTTCAGCGCAGGTGGCAACGGCGACCCTGACGGGCGCGGTACGGGATGAGAGTGGGCAAGGGATTCCGTCCGCTGAAGTTCGTTTGCATTTTGACGACGGCCGTGTCGACGCCGGCTCTACCGACGAACGTGGCCGCTACTCCTTCGAGGTCGTCGGTCGGTTCGAGCTGGAAGTGTTCCATCCTGGCTTTCGTTCTCTACGCTCCACCCCGGTTTCACTCAGTCCCGGCGCTCCCTACGGAATCGACATCGTGCTTCTTGCCGGGGATCCCGCTGACGTTGAACGCGTCGAGCTGTTGCTCGAGGACGCCGTTCCGATCCAGAATTCTTCCGGGCCCCTTGCGCGTGAGGACCTCCCCCGTTCGGACCGGCTCTTTGGTTTGAGAGGTGGTATCAACGTTTCCGGCATCGCGGAGGGGTCCAGCCAACAGTGGATCGCGGCTTCGGGAACTGTGTTTGCCAGTTCTCCAAGCACAACCACACTGGTACAACCGTTGGATTTTTCGGCGGAGTTTCCGACGAACCTGGGTGTCGACGACTCTTTGCCTCCGGGAGGTCGATCCTTGAACGGAAACGCCTATTATTTCCATCGTAACGATGGCTTGAATGCCAGGAACTTCTTTGACCCACCCGATGAGCCGATCCCTCCGTTCAAGTACCATTTCTTTGGAGGAGAACTCGGTGGGCGGGTCGGGGACGGCACGTTCGTTTTTGCAAGGTACTGGGGCCTTCGCATCCGCCAGTCGATCACACGTGCCGCCACGGTTCCCGACACGGCCGAGGCGCGAGGAGATTTCTCCGCTTTATCGGAAACGATCCTGGACCCCCAGATCGGGTTCCCGTTTCCCGGAAACATCATTCCGCCTGAGAGAATTCATCCGTTGGGTCGCGAATTGGTCGCCTTGTTCCCGGCACCGAATGTGAGTGGCGCCGAAGTTCAGAACTATCGATCTGTCGGCACGCTCGTCACCGTCGCCGATGCCTTCGGCGTCCGGGTCGATCATCGGACGAGCGTGGCGGACGAAACATCGTTCGAATTTCAATACAGTCGGGACACCACCGATGACCCGTTCAACCTGGTTACCGGAATCACGAACCTGCCTGGATTCGGCGTTCGGGATGCTTTGGAAACCGAGACCGTGCGTGTGACCAACGCCCACGTGTTTACTCCCTCCCTGCTTCATCTGTCACGATTTTCGTTCGGTTACCTTGACCAGCCACGTCGGATCGAGTCGGACGAGAAGTTTCCGGCTGTGATTGTTACCGGGTTTTCCAACGTCGGGCATGCGACAAACCTGCCTCAGGAACGGAGAAACAAGACCGTCGAGTTGTCCAACGACGTTTCCTGGGTTCACGGTTCTCGAACCACCAAAGTGGGAGGCACGGTCCGACACTTCAGTTTCGATGCTTTCATGGATCTGTTCAGCCGTGGCCAGTTTCAGTTCACCGGCGGATCGTTCTCTAACAACGCGCTGGCCAACCTGCTGCTGGGTGTGCCCGCCAATGCCCTGAGGATCGAGGGAGACACGAACCGGAAGTTTCGAGCGTGGACGACCGGTGTTTATGCCCAACACGACTGGCGAATCACGCCTTCGTTGCTCCTGAGCGCCGGTCTGCGCTACGACTATCAAACACCGTTCCATGAGGCTGACGGACGCGTGGCTAACTTTCGGAGTGACGGCGGACTGGCAACCTCTCCGGAGCGGCTGTATCGTTCGGATCGCAACAACTGGGGACCCCGCCTCGGACTTGCCTGGAGCCCCCTGGCCGACACGGTGGTTCGCGCGGGGTACGGAATTTTTTACGACAATCTGATGGTGGGCGATAGCTTGTTCCTTCTCGGCCTGAACCCCCCGTTTGTTCGGTTCGACGTGGAGGACAATGATCCCGTTGTTCCTCGATTCGATCTCGGGACGGTTTTCGCCAACCCCTCCGGGTCCGTGCCGCCAAGCATTTTTTCGGCGGCCGAGGACCTGGCAAACCCTTATATCCAGCAATGGAGTCTTCATCTGGGACGATCCCTGGGGCAGAACTACGACTTGAACCTCGGGTACGTGGGGCAGAAGGGAACGCGGTTACGCCGGCAGGTCAACCTGAACCAGCCTGACCCCGGATCCTTCGGAAACCTGGATGAACGGCGCCCGTTTCCAGGATTTCGCAACATTTTTCAGTTCGAGACCAGCGCTTCCTCTTCGGGGCACGCTCTGGATCTCGGTCTGGTTCGTCGGTTCAGCAGGGGACTCGGGTTGCGCCTCGATTATCGCCTGGCGCGCCTCATCGACGACGCGACGCTGATCAGCATCCTGCCGCAGAACAGCCACGATCTCGGTTCCGAGAGGGGGCTTGCGGATTTTTACGTCAAACACCGTTTTTCTTTCTCGAGCACGTATGACCTGCCGTTTCTCGACGGCTGGCAAGTCCAGGCGATCGGGACCTTCAGATCCGGGACACCGGTTTCGGCCATCCTCGGAACGGACGTCGCCGGAACGGGCAGTCCCATCGTTAACCGGCCCAACCTGGTCGGCGAGCCCCACATCGACAACCCCAATCCGGCCCGTTTCTTCAACACGGACGCTTTCGAGGTGCCGGAGTTTGGAAAGTTTGGCAACAGCGGGCGAAACGTCATCATTGGTCCCGGACTGGCGAACGTCGATTTGGCCCTGACGCATGTGTTTCGGGTGTCGGATCTGATGCGGGCCCAGTTTCGGGCAGACGCTTATAACGTTTTCAATCGACCGAACTTCGTCGCGCCCCCGACAACGCAGAACTTTGCGGACTCCCCCGACTTTGGAGCGCTCTTCGTCGCGCGGTCTCCCAGAGTTGTTCAATTGGGACTGCGGTTATTCTGGTAGACTTTCGGGAGACGAGAGTAGACATTCCCCGCTGAATGCCGTCTAATCTGCTAGAAATGCCATACCGAGGTGCGTAGTGATCGTTGAGACGTTTCGACCCTTTATCTCCGGTGGATCTGCTCTGCTGAGGGGCGCCGCCTTCCTGGTTATCCTTTCGCTGTGTGGTGCGGGCACGGCGGTCGCCCAGAAAGAGAACGAGCGGCCGAAAGTGCACACGGACTTTCAGTTTGGGTCGTTCCCGCAGTCGACTGAAGCCGCCGAGACCTTTGCCACCAACGACGACATCCTCATGCTTGTCGTGGGCTTGCATGAAGGATGGTCGATCGATAAGTTCATCAAGGAGACCGAAAAGGATCGAGTCGAAATACTGACGATTACCGACGAACTGGAGGAAGGCCGCCTGATTCGAGGTCGGTCGGACTACAACATGCGCCCCGGAATGGTCGTTCTGCGGGAACCGGATCTCGCACTGCTCGCTCCTTCACTGGCCCGCCACACGACCGAGTTCACACGGCTCATCCAGAGCCGATGGGCCGACGTCGAGGAGCTTGTGGACTCGTTGGAAGCCGCCCGCGACATGCCCCGGGCGGAGATCCTGTATCAGGCTGTAGTCGGAGGAGTACTACTGGGAGGCATGATCGATGCCTTCTACGACGACAAGACTCTGATGCCGGGTCCTCCCCGGCGGGCTCGGCGAGGCTCTGGCTTCTATGCATGGCTGATCGAGGGAGATGGCGGTCCCGAACACATCGTGCGACAGTCGAGACAGGTTGGCCGCCACCGTGTCGTGTCCGTGGGCCCTGTCCCGGCGCAAAATCTTCGTATCAGGCTCGAAGACGTTACCGGTCCCGTTTACGAGGATCAGGATGCCCGGCGGTGGCGGGTTTTTTCGAGCATCTTCTCGCGGGACCATGTCCTTCCGTTCCTGAAAACAAAAAGGAGCGAGTTCATAGAACTGCATGAAGTCATCAGGGCGTCCAAGTACGCCGCATTCGCCGAGTTCCTGGCCTGGTACTACCAATCGCTCGTAGCCGGAGTCACCGACAACCTCGTGTCGAGCGGACTGATCCAGGCTCCTCAAGATTTCTACACGTATGCCGTTCGTTCGGCGAGATAGGATGACTGTTAGCTTTTGGCCGTTAGCTATTAGCTATTAGCTCTCATTTTCTTGAGCCAAAGAGCCAACAGCTAAGAGCCAAGAGCTAAATGGAACTCAACGACACGCCCTTCGAACCTCTAGACCAAGTTGCTCGCAAGCTCGGCATCGGCGACATTGAACGGCATATTCTCTTGTGTGCCGATCAGACGAAACCGAAATGTGCCCCCAGAGACGAGACGAACCTGTCCTGGGACTATCTCAAGAAGCGCCTGGCCGAGTTGGGTTTGGTTCAAGGGAAGAAGTGCGTCTTCCGGACCAAGGCGAACTGTCTACGGGTGTGCCAGCAGGGACCGATCGCGGTCGTTTATCCCGAGGGGACCTGGTACCATTCGGCAACTCCGGAGGTTCTGGAGCGTATCATTCAGGAGCACCTGATCGACGGCAAACCGGTCGAGGAATACGCTTTCGCCTCCAATCCTTTGTAACCCGAGTACATGATGAAGCGAGTTCGACGAGTTCGGTCCGGACCGAACCCAGGACTGCTAGTGCGCACCAATGACGACGAAATTCGAAAAACCGGAATCGCGTCCTTCACCGTCTACGCGGGACGAGACCGTTGCCCTGTTGAAACTGGGCCTGCCGGTAATAGGGTCCCAGCTGGCTCAGATCGCGATGAATTTTGTCGACACCGTGATGGCGGGCAACCTCGGTGCCCGGTCCCTGGCGGCTATAGCAGTCGGTGGAAGCCTTTGGATGATCGTGGCGATATTCATCATGGGGATGATGATGGCCGTGACGGCCACTGTCGCCCATCTGTTCGGTGCCCAGAAAAAACGAGAGGTAGGCCAGTTTGTGCGTCAGGCTCTCTGGCTTGGCCAGGGACTGGCCCTGATTTGTTTCCTCCTTGTTCGTAATGCCGATCCCATCCTGTACTGGTTGGAAATAGACGCCGAAATCATCCCGATCACGCTCGGTTACGTCGATGCCATCACTTGGGGGTTGCCCGCCTTGTGCGGGTTTATCGTCCTGAGGTATTCGAGCGAAGGCGTGTCGATGACCCGTCCGGCCGTGTTCATAGGCCTGATCGGTCTTGTCGCTAATATCTTGGGAAACTATGTCTTCATGTACGGCCGTCTGCGTGTGCCCGCGATGGGGGCGGTCGGGTGCGGATGGGCGAGCGCGCTGGTGATGTGGATCATGTTCTTGTCCATGACCGCGTATATTTCGATTCACAAATACTATCGCCAATTTGCGATCTTCGATCGATTCGACTGGCCTCAAATCGCCCAGATCAGGGACATTATCAAACTGGGCCTTCCCATCGGCATCAGCGTGTTTATGGAAGCCAGCCTGTTCGCGACCGTCTCCCTGCTGATGGGATCCATGGGAACGAACGTTGTCGCAGGGCATCAGGTCGCGATCAACATCGCATCGATCTCGTTCATGATTCCTCTGGGCCTGTCGATGGCCATCACGGTTCGTGTCGGACAGGCCGTTGGCCGCGGCTCTCTCGTGTCCGCCCGCCGCGCGGGTTTCGTCGGTGTCTCTATCGCGCTGGTGTTCATGGGCGCCGCTGCAATTGTGCTGCTACTCATCCCCGGTACCATCGTCGGTATTTATACGAACGACGCGACCGTGACTTCCATCGCCGTCGACCTTCTCTTCATGGCCGCTATTTTTCAACTCTCAGATGGTGCGCAGGTGGCCGGCGCAGGCGCATTGCGTGGTCTGAAAGACACGACCGTTCCGATGATCATTACGTTCATTGCGTACTGGGGAATCGGTCTACCTCTGGGCTACACCCTCGGCATCACCCGCTCGATGGGCCCCCAGGCCATATGGATCGGCCTGATCGCCGGACTCACCGTCGCCGCCATCTGCCTGAACGTCCGCTTCTACCTCGTGACCCGCCGCCTGCTAACCGGCAGCCCTCTGCCTGAACGTCCCAGTGTTACGTCGCATTAGAACTTAGCAGACGCAGAGACGCAGAGACGCAAAGATAGGACTTGAAGGTCATTCTTTCTCTGCGTCTCCGCGTCTCTGGTGCGCCAGGCAAAGCTTGGTCACTCTAGCTGAATGAAAGGAGTCAGCCATGTGAATTGCTCGTTCAACATGTAGC
The DNA here is from genome assembly GCA_965247425.1 of Terriglobia bacterium. GTDB lineage: Bacteria > Acidobacteriota > Terriglobia > 20CM-2-55-15 > 20CM-2-55-15 > CAZOZZ01. Next base: position 3,349,272 of record OZ252023.1, on the reverse strand, counting down.
CAACGAGGCAGTGGTTATGGGGTAACCCGTAAGCTGAAGCCCTTGAAGGCGAAGACGCGAGCCGTAACGCAAGTGAACCCGAATCGGTCTCGAAACGCAAATCGTGGGTGGCCAAGCCGCCAGAGAGAGTCGAAGCCTGAAACCTTTAGGGAAGCAACGAGCAAAGGCACCTGAGGGGCCCACCGGGATGGAAGGGGACGGCGCGTGTCGATAGGATGACCCGGAACCTGGGAGATCCCGATGACTGGGTGGCACCCAACGGCTGAGGCGAAAAGATAAGTCTGAGCTGGGACATCGGGAAGTCGGCGGGGCGGATAGTAGCGATGAGACCGGGTAATGCCGGAGGAGCGAAGCGGCCCCACCGATCAAACGCAACAGCAAGAAGGTGAGGGAGCCGATTGGGATATCACCCTAGCACGGAGCAAGAGCGAGCCGAAGCAGCAGAGCACGGATGGTGCGAGCGGCGACGGCTGGGTCCGAGACTCGCTGACCTGAGGCTGCGGCTATGTCTGAAAGCGAAGCGGGAACCAAAGTTCCGGTTTTATAGTTTGTACGACCGGATCTACCGCAAGGACGTGTTGGAAGCAGGTTGGGAGCAGGTGCGAGCCAATCGAGGCTCGGCCGGGGTCGATGGCGTCACGATCCACCAGATTGTAGATGCGGAGGGCGGCCCGGAGCGCTGGTTGGCCGAACTGGCCGAGGTGCTGCGCGCGAAGAAGTACCAGCCTGAGGCGGTCAAACGGGTGTATATCCCGAAACCCGATGGTCGGGAGCGGCCATTGGGGATACCGACGGTTCGTGACCGTGTGGTGCAGGCGGCGCTGCTGCTGATACTGGAGCCGATCTTCGAAGCCGATTTCCTGGACAGTTCGTATGGATTTCGGCCGGGACGAAAGGCCCATGATGCATTGGAGCAAGTGCGGCAAGGACTCCACGGCGGGAAGCGGGACGTGTATGACGCGGATCTGAAAGGGTACTTTGATTCCATTCCGCGGGACAAGCTGTTCAAGGCGATTCGGATGCGGGTGACCGATAGTGCGGTGCTCCAGTTGATTCGGATGTGGCTCAACGCGCCAGTGACCGACACCCGGGACGGGGGACCGCCCAGGCGGCCCCGGACCGGGACTCCGCAGGGCGGGGTGATCTCACCATTGTTAGCGAATATCTACCTGCACTGGTTTGATCACTTCTTCCATGCCCGAGGGGGTCCGGCCCAATGGGCCGGAGCCGAACTGGTGCGGTACGCCGACGATCTGGTGATACTGGCCCGGCACCAGAGTCCCCGGTTGAAGGATTGGATTGAAGAGACGTTGGAACAACGGATGGGGCTCGAACTGAATCGAGCCAAGACACGGGTCGTGCGACTGATGGAGTCGGGACAGAGCTTCGACTTTCTGGGATACACGTTTCGGTATGATCGGGACCTGCACGGGCAGCCACGACGCTATCTGAATGTGACCCCCTCCAAGAAGGCTCTGGCTCGGGAACGTCAGATTGTGCGGGACATGACTGGCCCATGGCGGGGCTCTATGCCCATACCGGTACTGGTTGCGGATCTGAATCGGCACCTCAACGGCTGGGCGCAGTACTTCAGCTATGGCTATCCTCGTGTTGCAAAGCGCCAGATCAACCGTTTCGTACGAGACCGTCTGACGCGTCATTTGCGGCGGCGGAGCCAACGACCCTTTCGTCCTCCCGGCGGGGTCAGCTATTACAAGCATTTCCAAACCCTCGGGTTGGTCTATCTGTAAGGCTCTCCGTGTGGGCTTCAGAAGAATTGGTCGGGAGCGCCGGATGCGGGAAATCCGCACGTCCGGTGCGACGAGGGGGAGGTCGCTCTACGCGTCCTCCCCTACTCTACCGTCTTTCCTTGCCTTATTCCTAGGACATCATGGCGGTGGTTTGGGTGGTGCGGATTCGCTCGCCCAGACCGAGGGTGATGGCGATGAGGAGGATCAAAAAGACACTGTAGGCGGCGGCGCTTCCGAAGTTGAACTGGCGGATCTGAGAGAGGATTTCGATGGAGATGGGGCGGTTCGAGTAGACGTAGATCAAGATCGAGGAAACGAAGTCTCCGGCCGCGGCGATGAAGGCCAGGAGGCTTCCGGCCAGGGCGCCCGGAAGCACGAGCGGGAGAACGACGCGGCGGATCGTATAGGCCGATCCTGCCCCCAGTGTTGCCGACGCTTCTTCGACGGAAGGGTCCATCTGTGAAAAGCTGGCGTCTATCGCTCGGTACACGAGCGGTACGTTGCGAATGAAATACACAAACGGTAAGAGAACGACGGTCCCACCGAGAACCGTTGAGAACGACTCGAGCATCGCCAGGGCCACGACCATTCCCGGAAGGGCCCAGGGGAGGATGATCATGGCGTCGACGAATTTTCGGCTGATGCCTTGTCGCTTGCGCAGCCAGAATGTTGCGATCAATCCCCAGACGAGGTTCACGCCCGTGGCGGCTCCGGCCATCCACAGGCTGTTCCGTATCGGTTCGAAGAACTGGCGGTCGCCGAACAACCGGAGATAGTTCTCAGTCGTATAGACCGGAGGCAGCAACTGTATCGTCCATGTTCCGTCTTTGACGAAGCTCATGAGGAAAACCATGAGGTGGGGAAGGATGAGGAACAGAACGACAAGCGAACCCGCGGCTCCGGCGACTGCCCGGGCCGTACGTGAAGCGATGGGGATCCGTGGCGAGGCCACGCCCTTGCCTATCGAACTGTACCTGCGCCGGCCTTCATACCAACGGAGGAGTACGAGGACTCCGAGCGAAGCTGTTGCCAGGACGACGGTCTCCACCAGCGCCATCGGCGTGTCTCCATTCAGTTTCGAGTTGTAGATCTCGACCGACAAGACCCGGATGCCGCCGCCGAAGATGAAGGGGGCGCTGAAACTGGCCATCGACGACATGAACGTGATCAGTGCCGCACCGATCAGAGATGGCGCCAGCATGGGCAGGACCGCGCTTCGGATCATCATGGCCCGTGACGCACCCAGGCTCTGGGCCGCTTCTTCGACGGCATGGTCCAGTCGTTCCAGACCGGCTCCGGTGAAGAGGAAGAAGTACACGTACATGCTGTAGGAATGGACGAACAGAATGGCCGGGATGCCGCGGAGATTAGGCCACGGGTTGTCCAGTCCCAGCCCCTGCTGGATCAATCGACTGATGATGCCGGTCTCGCCGTAAAGAAACATGAAGGCGATCACTCCCACCAGAGGGGGCAGCAAGACCGGGGCCGAGGCGATTGCGCGAAGGACGCGCCGTCCGAAGAAATCGTAACGGTGGAAGACGAAAGCCAGAGGAACTCCGATCAAAGCCGAGAAAATCACGGTCCCGACGGAAATAACCAGGCTGTTGATCAAAGCTTCCTGGCTGGAAGGGATCGAAAAGAACCGGATGAAGTTATCCAGAGAAAAACTACCATCGGGAAACAGGCTACCGATGAGAGTGAACACGTTCGGGTACAGAATTCCGACGACCAGAACGAAGAATATGATGACGGGCATCATCATGGGGCTGGAGCGTCGTCGTTGAGAACGTGAAAATGTCCGTCGGGTATCTCGATGTGAACGGAATCGCCTGGTGCCAGGGGTTTTTGTCCGTGGTGAAAGCGGCGGGCTGTCATTTGAATGCCGCCTGCGTCCAAGGTGTACTGCACGACGGGGCCCTCAAACTTTGTGGAGATGACCGTAGCCGTCTGACCGCGATCCCCAAGGATCACGTTTTCGGGTCTGACGAAGACCAGGGCCCGCTCGAACGTGCCGCTTTCCACCGGTGAACTGAGAGAAAAACCCTCGGCCAACTCCAGAGTGTACGCGCCGTCCGGGGTCCGCACAGCACGAGCCGGAAGCAGGTTCGCCCTTCCAAGAAAACGGGCGACGAACGTATCGGCCGGCCGGCTGTAGACTTCATCAGGTGCGCCGACCTGTCGACTGACGCCTTCGGACATGATGACGATCCGATCCGCCAGGGCGAACGCCTCGGCCTGATCGTGGGTGACGAAAACGGTGGTGACCTTGAACTCGTCGATGACACTTCGGATCTGCTCCCGCATCTCTTCGCGCAGAGATGGATCCAGATTGCTCAATGGTTCATCGAGCAGAAGAACCTCGGGTTCGATCGCAAGTGCGCGCGCCAGGGCCACTCGTTGCTGTTGGCCCCCACTCAGCGCGTGCACGGCACGGGTTTCGAACTCACCCAGTTGGACGCGCTCCAGTACCTCCCGAACGCGCGGCCCGATTGCGGCGTTTGTCTGTCTACGAGCCCGGAGGCCGAACGCGACGTTTTCGAAAACGTTGAGGTGGGGGAACAACGCGTAGTTCTGAAACACCAGGCCAATATTCCGCTCGCGGGCGGGTACGGAGGTCAGGTCCCTGTCCCCGGCGAGGATCCGGCCGCTGGTCGGCGTTTCCAGGCCGGCGATCATCCTCAAGGTCGTGGTTTTTCCACAGCCGCTCGGACCAAGAATGCACAGCGTCTCGCCGTGTTGAACTTCGAGGTTCAAATCCCGGACCGCTGCGGTCGAATCGAAAGTCTTGTTGATGTGGACCAGTGAGAGATGGGGGGGCTGAACCCGACCTTCGGTCATCGCAGCCCGCGTGGTCACCGGCCTCCCCGGATGTAGCTGTCCCAGAACTCCATCCATTCCTGGGAATGCTGCTCCACCAGACTCCAGTCCAACTCCATCTTGGTGATGTCCAGCTTCTGCATCCATTCGGGCAGGATCTCGGGAGGGATGTCGTTGCGACTTGGGATGCGGTAGAAGAGTTCGGCCGCCAGAGCCAGGCTTTCTTCGCTTGTTACAAATTCATAATACGCTTCGGCTTCAGCCTGATGCTCGGTCCCCCCGACGATTGCAATCGCGTCGGTCAGTACCGGTGTGCCGCTCTCCGGAATGATGTAGTCGAGTGGGAAGTTGTATTGCGTTTTCTGAAGCTCGATATCCGGCATGTTCCACAACGTCAGTGCCGCTTCCTCGCGCCCCAGTTTCTGCAGCATCAGAGTGGCGTTGAGCGTGTATTCTTTCGTGTTCGCGTCGAGGCCTCGAAGCCAGTCGTAGCCCGGTTCCGGCCCGCCGTCCTCTCCACGGTTCTGGAGAATCATGGCTGCATAGATCGTCCGCATCGTTCCAGAGGCGATGGGATCCCGGATGATGATCTGGTCTCTCCACTTCTCATCGAGCAGATCGGGCCAATCCTGCGGTGCCTCCTCTCGCGTCAGGACGTTGGTGTTGTAGGCGATAACCTCAGGAGTCTGATACGTTCCGTACCAGTAGTTGTCGGCGCTGTGAGCGTCTTGGGCGACGGCATCGGCCCAACTGGGACGGTATTCGGCCAGCAGCCCCAGTTTTTCTGCCTGCGAAAACATGGTCGCCGGTGCCCCGAACCAGATGTCGGCCTGGGGGTTCGCCCGTTCGCTTCGTATCCGATCGAGCGCGTCCTGAGACCCCATGTCCAGCCAGCGGACGTCGATCCCCGGGTTTGCGGCCTCGAACCGCGTCTCGTATTCGGTCAGAAGCTCTTTGCCATGGGGGGAGTAAACGATCAGCGTCGTCGTGTCCGGATCGCCGCCGCAAGCGCTCAAGGTCCACACGAACAACAGTGCAAATATCAGTCGTTTCATAGGCATGAAAGTCTATCACTAATAGCGATTAGCTTGCAGCGGGCACCTGTGATCCCAGGAATAGTTAAGAAAAGATTCAACGCAAAGACGCAAAAACGCGAAGCGGTTAGGTTTTCTTTTTTGCTCTTTTCCCGACTAACAAGCTTTGAGGCCTTTGCGTTTTTGCGACTTTGCGTTGAATCTCCCGTCGCTTCGGTCTCGAAGGAGAATCCACGCTTGGCTGCTCGATAATTACGCTAAAGTATGCGGATGTCTGATTGCTTGTTTTGTAAGATCATCGCCGGCGAGATTCCTTCGACGAAGGTGTACGAAGACGACGAGGTTCTGGCTTTCGAAGATGTCAACCCGCAGGCACCGGTTCATGTGCTGGTTGTACCGAAGAAGCACATCCCGACGTTGAACGACATGAGCCCCGACGACAATGTGTTGCTGGGCCAAATGTTCCAGGCGGCTGCCCGGATCGCGAGGGAGCGGGAAACTCATGAGACTGGGTACCGGACCGTCTTCAATGTGAACGCGGGCGCGGGCCAGACTGTCTTTCACATTCACCTCCATGTCCTGGGAGGACGCCCGATGACCTGGCCACCCGGTTAATACGTTGATTATAAGTTGTTTGTCAGGAGGGACACTAATCGTTGGGCATCTGGGCGGGACGTGTGTTTGTTTCGATCCACGTTAGAATTCGCTTCTAACTACTTCTAACTAAAGGTTTGGTCCATGGGTGTCGATCCAGTGAGAGAAGGGAGCAACTTAAGGATGATGCGAACAGTGGAAGACAAACGACGTTCAGCCCGAATCGTGCCTATAGGATCCAATGAAGACGTTGTGGTGTTGCGGATCGGTGACGAGCAGCACCTGGCGAAGATCCTCGATCTCAGCGATGGTGGGACATGTGTTTACACCGTCGAGTCCGGCGTACCTTTGGATGTGGGCGATACGTTCGATGTGTCGCTCTATCACGAAGGGAAAATCGAAGACATAGACGTCAAGGTTTCGAGGGTGAACGGGCAAGTTGCCGGCCTGGAATTTATTGCCCCGTCCCCTGAGGCCATACAGCACATTCAAGCCAAGATCATTCGCCTGGAAGTGGAGTGGATGCGTCTCAAGCCGACCGGCTAGCTGGATCGCCAGGAGTATTCCTGAAGTTTCCTCAATAAGCTTCTCGAAACAACCTGTCGAAATCTTCCTGGCTTACCGGCTGGCGTGGGTTTGTCCCGTGTGATGGATCCTCGAAGGCCTTCGCCGCCAGTTGATCGACGTCGTCGAGCTTCATCCCGTGATGACGCAGTCCCAGTTCCATGCCGAGGTCTTCCAATAGTCGCCCGACTTCTTCAATTCCGTCGCTCCCTCCAAGAGCTTTGCCGATGTCTCTGTACTGAATTTCCGCGTTGGGAAGATTGAAACGCATCGTGAACGGCAACACCAGGCCATTCGCGAGGCCGTGTGGTAGTCCATAGACAGCCGAGAGCGAGTGAGCCATCGAGTGATTCATCCCGAGAAATTTCTGGTTGTAGACGAACGCACCGGTCATTGCCGCCATCATGACTTCCGATCGGCTTTCGAGGTTGCCCGGGTCGCGGACGACATTCGGAAGGTGATGCCGGATCTCCTCGAGACCGAACAACGCCATCCTGTCCATCATCGGATTTGGAACCGTCGATACATAACCTTCGACGAGATGGGTCAGCGCATCGACGCCGGTGTTGATCGTGATCTCTCGCGGCAGTTCGAGCGTGAGGGAAGGGTCGACCAGGGCCAGTTTCGGAATCAAGTACGGGCTCCCCAGGGCCAGCTTCATCTTCTCTCTCGTGTCCGTGATCACCGAAAACGAGGACACCTCCGAGCCCGTCCCGGCGGTCGTCGGTATCGCGATCACCGGCGGCAAGCGATCTGAAATCCGCGCCATGCCGCCTTTGGCACTGTCGTACTGGGAGAGCGGAGCCGGATGGGTCATCATCAACCCGATCGCCTTGGCCGTGTCCATCGCGCTGCCGCCTCCGAGAGCGACGAGGCCGTCCGCCCCGGCGGCCTCGTAAGCCTCCATCCCCTTTCGGACACAGTCCTCGTCGGGGTTCTGAACCACCTCTCCGAAGGTCGAGACATCGAGCCCGGCGTCCCCGATACTGTCCTCGATTGTTCTAGAGAGCCCACACGCCTGGAGACCCGGATCCGTCACAAGCAGTACCGTCCGCACTCCCATCTTCTTCGCTTCCTTGCCAACCTTCCCCGAAGCGCCAGGTCCGAAAATCACCCGATTCGGAAACATGAAAAACGTCAACACGGTAAACCCCTCCCTGTGAAGCAGCGATTCTAATGAACTGCGTCGCCAATATCTACATCACCTGCCTGAAGCCAGCCATTTCGGAAGTCAGGGAGGACGGAGTGTCTGGAAGGGGCTCTGGAAGGGAAAAGGTCGAGGAGGGAGAGGAATTTGAAGTGAGGGGTATTTTCGAGAGACAGGTATCCGTAGCGGGTCCAGCCCGGTGATTGGGGTCAGGCAGGCGCGTGGAGACCAGGGAAACGAGTCAGTTCAGCTGGAGTCGGCTGGGGTTGGGGCAGACAGAGCGAGGCGAAGCAAACGAAGAAGCTCGATGGAGGTATGCGGGCGATGGCGCCCGCGATGCAAATGACGCAATCGATACAGACGTTCGATCGTGAGAGCCAGGCTTATGAGGAGCCAGTGGAGAAGCAAGCTGTTGGCGTGGTGATGGGGGATATGGGCCATCCCATAACGGTTCTTGGCATCGTTGAAACCTTGGTTTTCGACTTCCCAACGACTCTTGGCCATGCGAAATAAAGTGGGCGCTCCCACTTGGTTCATCGAGAAATTGGTCAGCCAGTAGGCTTCGACCACCGATCCATCGGGTTTCTCTTGCCGGTAGCGGATCACGCGCACGGTCGGCCAGTTCAATCGGCCCCAGGGATCGAAGTCGTCTGCATCCCAGATTTCCACCCGATCGGCTCCATCCTTGAAAACCCGGGACGGCGGCTGACAAGCAAACCGGCTTTTGGCGGCGTTGAACAAGCTCGGAAGATTGGCTTTGAGACGGACGATGGTCTTCAATCCCAACTCGTCGGCCAAGTGCAGGAACGGAGCCGACGCATAGCCCCCATCGACAACAACATAATCGGCAAAACGCGGCCCCAACTGCCCCACCACCCGACGAAGCAGTCGTTGCCCCCCCGACCATTCGCTATCCCCACTACCGTAGGGTTCCACATCGACCGGTAAAGTGAACCCGGTGCCCACGATGGTGGCCATCACGACGTGGTGTAAGTAGGTGGTCACCTCCCCCTCGGCGTTGCGATGGGGTCGACACCACTGACACCCGGCCTCACCGACACGCCCCACGGTTGTCCCGTCCAGCGCCAGGCCGATGAATCGGCAATCGTCGAACGCTTTATTGCGCTTGGCCTGCTTGATGGCTGTGGTCAACGCGCCGCGCGTGAATTCCGGATTCAGCTTCTCGGTAAAATAGCCCAGCGTGTCGTCGCTAAAGCGGCGTCCGATTCCCAAGGCCCGACACGCCGAGGATCGTGCGAGCGACTCGATGGCCAGGAAGCTCGATTCCCGCAGCAGATACCCGATCACCAGAGACCAGATCAGATGCCCACTTCCGATCTGCGGTCGCACCCGCCCATCTCCGGGGTGATTCAAATACCCCTTCAGCCGCAAACACTTTCGCGCGTACCGTCGTATCCCTCGTGCCGACGGACCTTTCACCGGCGCTTCCGCTTCTCACGTTGTTGCTGGCGCTCCAGCACCAACAACTTCGCGTTCGCTGTCAGCACCTCCCGGATCGCATCCTGAAACTCCCTTCCCGCTCCGACACGCTTTTGAATCTCCTCAACCATGGCAGCTGGAACGTGTTCGACATGCTTCTTCCCGTCCATCATGAATGTCCAGGACCAGGATGGGTGCCCTTCACCCGACACACACCGGCACGTCGGCTTACCGCACCGGGTGTAACTAATCGACACCGAGCCAGGCAGCAAACCGTCGGGTATCTCATGGCGCTCGATCAGGCTGTACTTCCGCCGTCGCAGTCGCGACGCAACCGCTCCCCTTACCTGATTCAACTCAAGCCATATCTTTTTCTTCTTCATCTGACGGTATATATACCACAAGATACCGCCGACACCATATCGATTTCAACAATGCGAAAATAGAACTTCCTTAACAATGGGTTTGAATTCGACTCAAATGCCCGCTGGCCGGGCCTCATTCAACTTCGACCGAGCTGCTCTTCCGAAATGGCTGGCCTGAAGCGGTGCTCCTTACCTGAATAGCGCTTCGACGCAGAGGCGCAAAGACGCAGAGCAATATGTTTTCTTTTTTCTCTGCGTCTTTGCGTCTCTGCGTCGAAGCACTCAATCGCGATCTCGACCAGTTGGCTTATATGCCGTGACGTAGAAGTGGTTTGCCAGGACGTGGGCATTGGGGAGGCGGTTGATCCACCGGTCCAGGTAGCTCCAGGGGGCGGCCAGCCAGCCCCAGAGGCCCATCACTCCGCGGTTGAACCATCGTCGGAGGGTGTTGGGGGTGTGGACGGGAAAGATCAGCTTTCCGTAATAGGTGAGGAAGGTCAACATCGTCGTGGTGGGGCCCGTCCGGATGCCCACTTCGAGAGAATCAAACGTTCCAAACAGGTCGATCAGGCCTTCCCGGGAGAACCGTGTGTAGTCGGAAGGGTATGCGTGGTAGGGGTGGCAGAAGGGGACGACCGCTTCGACCCTGCCGCCGGGTTTCAGCACTCGGAGGATTTCGCTGACGATTTCTGACGGGTCGGGGACGTGTTCAAGTAACGCCAGACAGGCTACGCGGTCACAGGAATGTTCCGGAAACGGCAGGTGGCCGGCATGGGCGACGATTTCAACACCGTAGAATGGCGACAGGTCAATGTTGATAAATCTGCCTGTGTCGAGACCTCCTCCTCCGAGCCAGAGGTTGAGACCTGATTCCGCCCTCGGCAACGGTGGTGCTCCGGGATCGACATACACGGGATCGGGAGGGGACAGCGCACGCCATAGTCGCGCAGCCAATTCCGGGCCGTGCCGCCTGGCGTATTTCTCTTCCATCGTCGGCCCCGATTCCCCACCGAGGACTATGCCGAAGCGTGAGCGGTCTTCGGAGGTCATCAGGATTGGGACACCGTCGGTTGTCACCTCGTAACGCGATCCGCAGCTCTCGCAAACCAGTTCCTGCTTCTGGGTTGCGAGTGCGCCGTGGCACCTGACACAACAAAGAACGTCTTTCCAGTCGGCGAGTGCGTTCATCGGTGAAGTCAAAAAGGCCAGAACTGACGGACCCGGAACCGTTCGATCTGCTTCGACGCCTCCATCAGATGATCCTGTTGGTCCGCCGTCAGAATGGTGTCGGTCAGCGTTTGAAACTTCCGTTCGAGTTCCTCCTGACTGAGAGGGTTCTGGACGTCCCCCCGCGGAAACTCCACTTGAGCGCCGAAGGACCGGCCGTCGTTCATTCGGACCACGACGCGGGCCGGCCATTTAACAGGGTAGTCGGCGCCAAGCGATTCGTCACGGACGACACGAACCTTCGGAAGGACGTCGCGCACATCCTTTGCCTCTACGTCGTCGAAGTCTCCCAGACCGACCTGACCCCGGCACATTGCCGTCGCCACGGTAAAGGGCAGCGAGAACTTCGCCGAATACGGCGTTGTCGGTTCGATCCCGTCCAGGAGATCGTGGGCCGCGGGATAAACGTGAACCAGGATTTCTTCGAGGTCAACCGCCCGCACATCGGTTTCTTCCCGAACGCGGAGCACGGCATCGATAGCGGAGTGTGTATGCCTGCAGGAAGCATGTTTCTTGAACGAGTTGTCAGCCATTCGGTAGTCGGAACCGAGACCTTTGGTCAAGGCGTCCGGTTGGGGCTGTTTCGACATCGCCGCCAGAAATCCCTTTTCGCCTTCGAAGATGGCCCTGGCACCCGTGAAGCCCCGGCGCGCCAACTCGGCCGCCAGAATTCCCGCTCCCGCCGCATGCGCCGGGTGGAGTTGCTTGCTCATGGCCCCGTCTTCGAGGAACTGCCATAGTCCGGCCGCTTGCGTGCCTGCCGACCCCAGCGCCTGGGCGATGCGGGGCGGATCCAGCTTCAGTAGCTTTGCCGCTGCGGCAGCCGCTCCGAAGGTGCCGCAGGTTGCCGTTGTGTGCCAGAGGTCGTAGTGGGTTCCCCCGGCAGCCTCACCAGCGCGGACACCCACCTCATAGCCGACGACGACAGCTTCCACAAGCTCCACACCGGTGGCATCGACGGCTTCGCCGAGCGCAACGGCCGCGGACATCACGGGCGCGGCGGGATGAAAGACCGCACTCGGGTGCAAATCGTCCATCTCCATTGTATGAGAGGCAGCCGCGTTGATCTGAGATGCCCACGTTGCGGAGGTCTTCCATCCGTCGGGCAGAGCCGTGGCCCGCGGTGCGCCGCCCTCTTCGCGAGCCAGATCAGTGAACATCCGGGCAGGTGGCTCGATCGATCCGCGGATCGCCGAACCTGCCCAGTCGAGCAGGCTCTGACGCGCCATCATAAGCACATCGGCCGGTAGTTGGGAATACCTTGTGGAACTGACGAAACTGGCGATGTCATCGGAGATCATAAGCAGATAGTAAGTTATTCCGAGTTCAATTTGAATGACTCTGGAAGGTCTCTTTCGGGTGGACCGTCATAGGTCACATCGTCCAGGCTGATGGCACGGAACGGACGCTCCCGGGTTACTTCTTCCACGTAGTGGGCAGACAGCCCTACCGCCCTCGAGATGACGAAAAACGCCTTACCATAGCGCCAGGAAATTCCAAGATCTGAAATGATTCCCGATATGGCGCCGTCGACGTTCAAGGGTTTTCCCAACTCGCCTCCGATACTCTCGGCAAGAGCCAGGTGTTTTCCGTCCAGTTTCCATTCTCTGGCCTTTTCGATCAGCCGGACCGTGCGTGGATCCCTGTCGTGAAGCGGGTGGCCGTACCCCGGAATGCGCTGATGACGTTCTCGATAGTCCCTCACAATGTCCGCCGCATCGGTCCCGTTCCGGACGGCTTCCTGGAGCAGTTCGGCACACTTTTCCACGGCACCCCCGTGATGTTCACCGAGAGAGATGAGTCCAGCGGCGACGCCCGCCTGAAGTGGCACGCCACCGGAGGCGACAAACCGCGTCGAATCCACCGAGGGGGCCAGCAGGGAATGATCCGTACTCGAGACGATGATCGTCTCCAGCATCCGGCCCTGATCCCCGTCCGGCAGTTCTCCCACGAAGGTCAGGTATATGACGTCACCGAAAGAGCAGTGTTCCATTAACTCGTCGACACGGTAGCCGCGGATCAGGATCTTGTTCTTCGAAACCTTCGAGAGCGATGTCTTCCAGAACGTTGCCATGTCGATCTCTATCCTCTGTTTGAGTGCTGGCTCCCAGGGCCCAAAGTGCTCCCCGGGAGCCACCGTAATTCATTTACCGAGCTGAGTCCGATAAATCTGCCGTACATGCAGGAAGAAGTCTTGATACTCTCTGGACTTGTAGTCCGGGTAGGTCCAGGGCAGAAATTGATACCTGTTGTTCTCAAAATGGAGTTCGACCTCGCCAAAGATCCCCTGGCCCAGATAGATCCTGTGAGGAAAATTCTTCGTCGACGCCAGGACAATTTTTGCCTCTTCGAGGTACCCTGGATCGGCGTTAACCGGTCGTTCCACCCTGGCCGACGGATTCCGGTGCTCGTCCTCGATCCGGTTCGTCTTCCTCTTGATTGCCGCAAGCTCGTCCGCCTCAATCAAGTTCTCGAAGGAGAAGAAAATCCGATCGATGACGTGACCCATTTCACCGGTGTAGTAGCCGGTGTTCTCAAATGGGATGCGCTCGCTACGATGATCGACCGGGCCGAATTCAGTGACCAGCCGATCTTCGATCTTTCCAGCCAGTCCGCCGGCGGCAAGCAGTACACCCGCGAAGAGCTTGACTGGATGTGAAGGCCGAATCGTCCCCATGTCGATGCCAGGAGCCTCGGAGGCAGAAGAGATCTACTCGGAAAGCACTAGAATCGGTCCATATTCCCCCGATTTTTCGTCAAATAGAACCACTATTCTCCTCAAAATCGAGAAAATGCCTCAAAGTCGAGAAAATCTGTCCTCGATTCCCCGCTTTCTCGCTACGATCACTTCTGCCGCCGAGGCTCCTAGGAGCCCGTGGTGGAAGTCTGCAGGGTCGCGTTACGAGCGCCATGGGGCTAGATGCAAGGCGCCACGACGACGTCGATGTGCCCATCGAAGACGGCGATGGTTCCCATCGAAGACGTCGATGCTTTGTATCGATCTAGGAGTGGCAACGCCGCAGCTGGCCCCATGCCGTCGACACCCGAAGGGCGCAGGGGTCTTCGGGCCACAGGCTTTGTCATTCGTCGGTCACGATGACAAAGCATCGTTCCGCTCCTCATTTCGCGCCTGTGACCCGAATACCCCTGCGCGCGACCCTACAGACTTCCACCACGGGCTCCTAGCCTCTCAGAGAGCCGGCAAAGCGATTAATATTAACCCAGGCTGATTATGGGACGCCGCACTACCTCTGAACAGATCCCGCTTAAGGAACTGGAACGTCAGTTTCTTGCTGAAGACGCCCAACCCGCGTCGGCTCACCTGTTGAGGAAGCTGCGGCGTGATCCGAGGGCAGGTGCCCGGAGGCTTTACCGACGGTTGAAGGGCCGTCTCGACCGGGAGAAAAAAGAGAAGGACAGGCTCGAAGCGATGCTGCATTTCGAAAGCCTTCTGTGGAAGGCCGGGATCCGGCGGATCGCTGGAGTCGACGAGGTGGGAGTGGGCCCGATGGCGGGTCCGGTCGTTGCCGCGGCGGTTGTTCTTCGCCCGGGTGTGCGTATTGAAGGTGTCGACGACTCGAAGAAGCTCGATTCCGAAACACGGGAATCGCTCGACCTCCAGATTCGTCGCAACGCCCTGGAGGTCTCCATCGGAGCTGTCGAGTCGCCGGAGATCGACCGGTTGAACATCTATCACGCCGGCATCCGGGCGATGTGGTTAGCCGTGACCGGTCTGGCGGAAGCCCCCCAGCACATCCTGGTTGACAGCCGTACGATTCCCAATCTGACCGGGCCACAAAACAGCTTCAATAAAGGAGACGGAATCAATTTCTCGATCGCTTGTGCCTCCATCGTCGCGAAGGTCTACCGCGACCGTCTGATGACCGACCTTGACCGAACTTATCCCGGATATGGGTTTCGGAAACATAAAGGTTACTGCACCCCCGCTCACCAGGAAGCAATTCGCCAGCTCGGGCCGTGTCCGATTCACAGGCGTTCGTTCGACTTCATCCGGGAATTGCGCGGCGAGTATGGCGAGCCTTTCTACGACTTGAAGAACAAGGTGCAGGATGCAACTTCGCGGGAGCAACTCTCCGATTGGGAAACCGATTTCCAGGCCGCTAGACAGCAATTGTCCCCGGTCGAAAGCAAGAAGCTCCGGCTGCTCGCCACTCGTCGATGGAAACGAGTCGAGGGATAGCCGGCTGCGTGGCCTTGCTTCGGCAGGGGGATTCACCGAGGAGTCGCCCCAGCCCCTACTCCCTCCCAATTTGTCTGTTGAAACCCCAGTCGTCGGTCACGAGATTCAAGTTGCCATCCAGGACTACGACTGAAGCCAGCCCGCGGGTCCCGCTGTAGAACCGAAAATCCACGAAGTAGACGCGGTATCCATCTTCCAGCTTCTGTTCCAGCATGAATGGGAAGCGTGCGAAACCGAGGAGGGCCGCGGCGGTTCGAGCCTGGGCGGCTCTTCTGGTTCGAACCGAATCGGGCATCTTCTCTATTTCGAAAACCGCCTGGCCCGGGCCGGTGCCGGTATCGACCGGCAGTTTCCACAGCTTTGTGTCCGACTCGACGATTCCAGTCCATCTGAAGGGACTGAGCATTTGCGGGAGGATGGCCGTTTGTGTCGTTTCCGGGATCGTTCGGACGAACTCTGCCAGGTGCACGCGGGCTCTGGATCGAAGTTCGACTCGCCCCCCGACATAGAGCACTATCGCCAACAGGGTGACCACCCCACAAACCGCCCGGTGACGCGGCAATTGGTAGGTACCGATCACTCCGAGCAGAAGGATTGCGTCGAGCGTTGGATCGACGATGAACAACGTGTCGCCGTAGATCCACGTGTCCTCGAACGGAAGAAACGGACGCATTCCGTAAGGGGTCAGGTAGTCCAGCAGGGGATGAGTCATCATCGTGATGAAGCAGATCCCGAACAAACCCCGAAAATTCCCCCGACCTCCCCGACTGTGGAACGAGAGTCGGTAGATCAAGCCCGCCAGGAATGCAGCCATGAACGGAACAGCGAACACAGAATGCGTGATGCCCCGGTGGTGTTCGAGATAGATGGCGGAATCGGCGAACAGCGTAAAGGCATCGATGTCCGGGAAGTTGGAGGCAACGATGGCCGTAGTGGTGGCGTGTGGCGTCCATCGATCCAGCCCGCTCCTCGCGATCGCTATCCCCAAGAGGGAGTGTGTGGAATTGAACATGTGGGGACGGCCCTGCTTTCTTCCGTTCGAGGCCTTATAGCTTGTAACGTGCCGGATACTTATTGTATATTGCGCCCAATCTCCGAAATGACATTTTTGTGCCTCTTTTTGTGCCGCAAGACTATTTTTTAGAGTGAGTTGCCTGCGATGAAGATGCATTCCGCCAGGTTCAAGGACCCCATGATTAGCCGGGCTCAGCCGATCGCGATCCTGAGCCCGGTCATCGAGGAAACTCTGAGGTTTGCGGGAATTCGACCCGACCGGGAACTGGTCCTGGAGCGGTTCATGGGTGGACAACCCCGTATTGCGGTCGTGCATGGGTCCGAGGACCACCCGCCCAGCGTCGGGTCCAGGGAGGTTGCGCGGCGCCTGATCCGGCAGCTCTGGGCTGAATCCGCCCTGCCGTTCGAAGTCTCCCAGACCCTGCCATCGGAGGAACTGTCCCAGGGACTGCCAGGTTCGCATTATGCCTTGCTGTCCAGAAACGCGTGTGCTGCGACGCTGGCCACTCTGATGGACGCCCATGGTTACGATGCGGCCATCGTCCTTGGCGTTTGCGACAAGATGTTGGTCGGGTCCTTGCGCGCATTGATCGAAACGGATCTGGCTCGCCAGCGAAGGAAGGCCCGCCCGGTCTACGCTGCTTTCCTGCCCTCTAATGTGGGTCCCGAAATCTATCTGAGCCCTCTCGAAAGACGCCGGTTCGATTCGATCCGAGATCGGTTGCCCGAGGCCGACGCGCGCGAGTTGTTCCATCTGCTGGATCTTGAGGTGAATCCTGACACGTACGGCAGAGTCAAGTCGGTTCTCGACAGATGTTTTCACAAGCGAACGATCCTGGAGTCAGAGAAGGACGAGCTGGAACATATGATGGCCAGTCTGGCGGCGTCTTACAGTTCGGGGTCGTCGGAAGACTCCGTCATCAACCGGCTGATGATCGCGACCTTCGGCTTCGTACCCCGGCATCTTGATCTGTCGTTGCGTCCCGCCAGCGATGAGCAACTGGCCCACGTAGTTCGGAGGTTGACGCAGGGCATTCAAAAACGCGAACGTCGGATCAGCGCCGGGCAGTTGACGAAGGCTAACATGCAGAACGCTGTGACGGTTTGGAATGCTACGGGTGGACACCCATCCTGGCTGTTGCATTTGAACTATCTCGCCAGCGCTCTCGGCGTGCGGCTGAACCCGACGGCATTGAGCAGAAAGATGGCCAAGGTGCCGCAACTGCTGTCTTTCGAGCGGGGCTCCGGGGCGTCGGTCCACGGCATGGCAGCCGAGGCGGATGCCGGCCGGAACTCCGGTATCGATACGATCATGAGGAGCCTGTCGGAAAAGCGATTAGTGGACGACCGGGCCCCAACGCTCGAAGGGTCCTGGATGCAGCGGATCATGGATGCCCGGTCCGCGAACGGAACTTACTTGCATTCCACGATGACACCGATCTCTCCGTCCAGTGGCCTCTCCCGGGTTCAAGGGAACTTCTGCTCCGCGGCGCTGGTGCGGCTGGGAGATGTCAACGGTAGTGTCGATCGGTACGATAAAAAAATCTACCTTGCGGATTATTATCTGGGCCAGGGAGAGTTGATGGCTGAGGTCGGTAAGCCCGAGGGGCTACTCGGCAGTCTGAAAAAGAAGCTGACGCGGGATGACCTGTACCGCACGTGGTTGCTCAATTGGAACCCGACGGCTGGAACGAATGGTGACGCGGCCGGGTGGAGCAAGCGTCGCCTATGGGACTTCCTTCTGGAAGAGAACCTCATGCGCGTGATGGTTTTCGTCGCTGGAGAGGGCCCCCGGTCGTCCGGCATGCCGGAGATCGGGTTTCCCGGCGACTTTATGGACCCGGTTCTCGGTCAAAGTTGCGTTCTGGCTACCGACGGACGTATCGCTTTCGCGCATGACGGTATGTCGATTGCCCATATCGTCCCGGAAGCAATCGAGGGTGAAGGTCTCGCCGCCGTCCGGAGGGGGGATTGGATCTACCTCAACCTGCGTCGGGGCGAGCTTCAGATCGTGACTCCGTCCAGGAAACCCGAAGGCTATCGTGTGCTCTCGGCTCGCGAACTGGCCAAGCGAACGGACCACCGCAAACGTGTGGGTGAGCTGGAACGTCGCCGATCACACTTTCTGCCTTCGGTTCGTTCCGCGCTCAACTCTGTCGGCGACGCGGCTGCCGGCGTGTCCCCATTGAATTCCTGAACGCATCTTTGGTTTCGCATTGGGCTGTCGACGCTTCCCGACTTTGGACCTCGTACCCCGGACGGAGATCCCCCCTCGTGTACAATGAGGAACCTATGTACGAGAAAGTTCTCCTCAAGAACGTCGATGATCCTCGTGCTGTGGAAATCGACCGTTACATCGAGTTGGGCGGATACGAGGCCATTCGAAAGATTCTCGACCGGAACACCCCGGACGAGGTCATCGAGATCACCAAGCAGTCGGGCCTCCGCGGTCGGGGCGGTGCCGGTTTTCCCACCGGTATGAAGTGGGGCTTTGTGCCCAAGAACCTCAACAAGCCGATCTACCTGTGCTGTAACGCAGACGAAAGTGAGCCCGGCACATGTAAAGATCGCGTCATCATCGAGCGGGATCCCCATCAACTGATAGAAGGAATCATGATCGCGGCGTACGCGGTGGAATCCCACCTGGCTTTCATCTACATCCGCGGCGAATTCCTGAACGGTTTCCATATCCTCGAGCGCGCAGTAGAACAGGCGAAGGGGAAGGGGTTCCTGGGATCCGGGAGCTTCGGAGCCCGGTTCGACCTGGAAATTGTCGTCCATCCCGGCGCCGGTGCCTATATCTGCGGCGAAGAAACGGGTCTGCTGGAGTCCCTCGAAGGGAAGCGCGGACATCCGCGTCAGAAACCGCCGTTTCCTGCCGTTGAAGGTCTGTACGGGTGTCCGACGGTAGTCAACAATGTCGAGACCCTCGCGAACCTGCCACACCTGTTCAATCGGGGCGTGGAATGGTTCCAGAGTGTCGGGACGCCGCCGAATAACGTCGGCCCCAAGCTCTACTGTGTGAGCGGTCACGTGAAGAAACCCGCTGTCGTGGAGCGGGAACTGGGAGTTCCGCTCCGTGAGTTGATCTACGACGTCTGCGGGGGAATCCGTGACGGTCACGAGTTGAAAGGAGTCATTCCCGGAGGCTCTTCAGTTCCCATTCTGAAGCCGGATGAGATCGACGTGAAGATGGATTTTGACTCTCTTGCCGCTGCCGGGACAATGTTGGGATCGGCGGGAACCATGGTTCTCGATGAGACGACATGCATCGTGCGCCTTGCGATGCGAACCGCCCGTTTCTATGCCGAGGAATCCTGCGGGCAGTGTACCCAGTGCCGGGAAGGGACCTGGTGGCTGGAACAGGTTCTCCACCGCATCGAGCACGGCGCGGGAACGATGGCGGATCTAGGCATGATCGAGGACATGTGCGGCCACATGAAAGGTGTGACCATCTGCGTCTTGAGTGACGCCTGTGCGATGCCCGTCGAAGCAATGCTCCGAAAGTTCCGAGAGGAATTCGAGTACCACGTCACCGAAAAGCAGTGCATGGTCGAAGCCCATGCACATGCTTGAACCGTCGACCGAGAGGCGTCAAGACGCAGAGTCGTTTTTCCCGGCATCGACATTTGATTCCGCTTCTTCCGCACTTTCCCAAAGGGCATGTTTCGTGACTCGCAGAAAGTCTCTGTCACATTAGATACATTGCCCTTTGCGTCTTTGCGTCGAGCACCCTCCCTTATGCTTTCGTTGCTGGAGGTGGCAACTTTCGAGCCTCCACGGCCGACCGGAAACCGCCCGTGCCGTGCCGCCCGTCGCAGAACGGTTTGTTTTCCGAAAGCCCGCAGCGGCACAAGGAAATGGCGGAACGGCCGGCAAGGTCAAATTCTTGACCCTGGGCGTCCTTGATCACAAAGTCACCGCTCACCCGGAGGGGCCCGTTGGTGTTCACTACTATTGAGGTCTGTTCACCCATTACAAATTCCCCACGATCCAAGTCGTAATCTCATCGTTAATTGATTGAAAATGCTACAACTTAATGTTTGTTTTCAGGAGTTGTTGGAAAAATCATGTGGTCCTGCTGCGTATTCCGGACGATCGTGATCACTGATTCCGATTTAACGTGATCACCGATTCCGGGATCATGATCAGCGATTCCGGGCATCGTGATCACTGATTCCGGGATCATGATCAGTGATTCCGGGCATCGTGATCACCGATTCCGGCGATCATGATCACCCGTCGGTAGCGAAGTTTAGAACTGTAAGGTTCTTCTTTGAAAAAAGGAGAACTTGATGGGGACAAGACGGCTATCGATGAGACAGATACGCGAGATTCTACGACTCAAATACGAACAGAAACTCAGCCACCGGGCCATCGCCCTAGCCTGCCGGGTGGGAGTAGGGACGGTTTCGGAGTACGTCCGACGTGCGGCCGGGGCCGGGCTCGAGTGGCCGCTACCTGAAGAACTGGACGAGGCCGCACTTGAAGCACGGCTGTTTCCGCGCGCTGGATCCGGTTCCCGGGAACGGGTGCCTCCTGATGTCGAGCTGATCCACCAGGAGTTGAAGCGTGTTGGAGTCACCCTCCACCTCCTGTGGGAGGAGTACCGGGAAACGAATCCAAAGGGATATGCCTACAGCCAGTTCTGTGAGATCTACCGGCGGTGGGCCAAGAAACTCAAACCCTCGATGCGCCAGGTGCACCGTGCCGGAGAGAAGACCTTCATCGACTTTTCCGGCAAACGGCCAGAGCTGACGGATCCGCGGACGGGCAAAGCCATTCCAGTCGAGTTGTTCGTGGCCGCGCTGGGCGCCAGCGGTTACACCTACGCCGAAGCGACACCGAGCCAGAAACTTCCCGACTGGGTCGGCGTGCATATCCGCATGGTGGAGTTCTTCGGTGGATCGAGCCGCATCTGGGTGCCCGACCAACTCAAGAGTGCGATTACCCTGTCCTGCCGCTATGAAGCAGGCGTGAACAGGACTTACCAGGATCAGGCTGAACATTACGGCGCCGTTGTTATTGCTGCCCGGCCTCGAAAAGCCAAGGACAAGGCGAAGATCGAGTCGACCGTCCTGGTTGCGCAGCGCTGGATCCTGGCCAAAATCCGGAATCGCACATTCTTCAGTCTCGCGGACTTGAACGGGGCGATTCGAAACTTGCTGGTGGAACTAAACCAGCGGCCGATGCAGAAGCTTCACGTGTCCCGCCTGGAACTCTACGAAAGGCTGGATCGACCGGCCCTCCAGCCACTACCGACCAACCGGTATGAACAGGCCGAGTGGAAGGGCTGTCGTGTCAATATCGACTACCACGTGACCGTGGATCACCATCCCTACAGCGTGCCCTACCAGTTGATCGATGAGACCCTGGAAGCGCGTTACACCGCCTCGATTGTCGAGGTCTACCACAAAGGCCGGCGCGTCGCCGCTCATCGCCGGCGTTACGATCACCAGCCGTCGACTCTGCCTGAACATATGCCCAGTTCCCATCGGGCCCATGCGGAATGGACACCGTCCCGGCTGATTGGTTGGGCCAAGCAGACCGGCCCCCAGACCGGTCGCCTGGTCGAGCAGATCATGAAACAGTGGCCCCATCCCGAACAGGGGTACCGCGCCTGCCTGGGATTGATGAGTCTGGGACGCCGCCACGGCGCCCAGCGGCTTGAAGCCGCCAGTGCCCGAGCGCTGCACTTAGAGTCCTATAGCTACCGCACCGTCAAGAACATCCTGTCGTCAAGAACATCCTGTCGTCGGCCCAGGAGCGGTTGCCTTTCGAGGAGACCGAAACCCCACCCATGCCCCATCACGACAACATTCGTGGCGCCGCCTATTATGCGGACCCAAAGGAGAGTACTCATGCTTATGGAACAAACCCTGGAGAAGATGAACCAGATGAAACTATCGGCGATGGTCGAGGCCCTCGAGCAACAACGACGCTCGAATCAGTACACGGATCTCAGCTTCGAGGAACGTCTGGGTCTACTAATCGATGAGGAGTGGACAGCCCGAGAGCACCGCAAGCTCACCCGGCGCCTGCGCGTGGCCAAGCTGCGCTACAGCTCCGCATCGCTGGAAAACGTCGACTTCAAACATCGTCGCAGCCTGGACCGTTCCCAGGTCCTTGCCCTGGGCTCGTGTGGATGGATCCAGGACCGGCACAATCTAATCATTACCGGTCCGACCGGCATCGGGAAAAGTTTTCTGGCTTCGGCTTTCGTCGAACGCGCCTGCCGGCGAGGTCTTAACGCCGCCTATGTCCGCATGCCTCGGCTTTTGCACCAACTGGCCGTCGGTCGCGGCGACGGCTCCTACACGCGAGTCCTGGCCCGCCTCGCCAAGACCGACCTGCTGGCCATCGACGACTGGCTCCTGTCCCCGCTGCGGGACTCGGAACGCCGAGACTTGATCGAAGTCGTCGAGGAGCGCAGCGAACGCTCCGCTATCTTGATTGCCAGCCAGCTCCCTGTCTCCGACTGGCACGGCGTCATCGGCGACCCGAACCAGGCTGACGCGATCTGCGATCGCCTCCTCCACAATGCACATCGCATCGAACTGAAGGGGCGCTCCATGAGACGGACCAAAGCCGCGCCGAAAGCCTCTGCCAAGGAACCGACATGAAACCGTCCAACCAACAGGTAGTCCCGCTCGGGCCCGCGCCCGATCGTCGCGGATACGCGATCCTCGCGAAGACTTTTCAGGCATTCGGTCAGGAACGGATGAAGAATGAAAAAGAACCAAGAAAGAACGAAGCAATGGCCTGTGGAAAATGACGGCTATGGAAATCCACAAAAAACGTGGATTCCCACAGCCTTGGAAAAGCCTGCGGCTTTCCCACATTTACACACAGGCCCGGCGATGAATATCAAGATTATGGAAGCATTCAAAACAAGAATCGTGGACTTCGGGAGGTCTAAACTGAGATCCTAACCCTCACTTCGCTCCGACGGGTGATCACGATGGCCGGAATCACTGATCATGTTCCCGGAACTGGTGATCACGATCAGCGGAATACGCACCTGCGGTCTCGACATGGACCAGAGTCGACCGGCACATCACAATACTCTCATAAAACGGGCATCGCCAATGGTATAATCCCGCGCTTTCGGGAAGGACTCGACAGTTCCGAAGCGTCGGACCGTTACGAGTCAAGTTGTTACCAAACGAGTCGGGCCGTTCGACGTCTAAAAATGTGGAAGGCGGGTTGCTGGATGCCGTGTTTTTGCCCACCAAACGGATCGCATTGGTCGCGAAATTGCTTGCAGTGAGATGGCAATGTTAAGAGCGGGGAACCGCATGGCCAGCAGGCCACGGGATGAGGACAATGGACAAGAGAAAATTACAACAGCTACGGCACACTCTCTCCGAAGAAAACGAGAACCTTGTTCGTGCGCTGAATCGCAATCGTGAGGCGGAGGAAGAGATTCGCCTTGAGAAGACTGAAGACGAAGGCGATCTGGCCACGATGAGCCACAACAAGGAACTTCTTTACAACCTCCACGAGACAGACTTCCGTCGCCTCAAGGCGATTGAGGATGCGATCCAGCGAATGGATCGTGAGGAGTACGGGGAATGCGAGGGTTGTGGCGACGATATCAACGAGAAGCGGCTTGAGGCCGTTCCATGGGCAACCATGTGCATCGATTGCCAGGAACAGGCAGAGCTTGAAAACTCGACTTTGAGGCCCGTGATGGCAGGCGTGACACGATCGGGCAGGGAAAGCGCGGGGTAGGTGCCCTACGAGCTTGCGCGGCAGAAGAGATCGACTGCGAAGGCTGCATAATCGATCCCTACCTCCCCGATTGTTCGTCAACCACGACCGGCAATGTGCGTCAAAATCGAGAGAATCGGACCTCGATTCCCAAGACGAACCCTTCTGCCGCCGAGACTTCAAGCCTGTCCAGGCTCACCCGCTTTCAACCTGAAAGAAATTTCGCGCAAAGAAAAAGGCCAACTCCAGCGAACACGACGAACGCGAGCTTGACTCCCGGCTCGCGGTTTACTTCCGGCATCAAGTCCGTGGCTGCAACGTAGAGCGTGGCCCCGGTGGAAATCGGAAGTGCGTAGTTGGGCGAACTTCCTGTTGCGATGACCGCAAGCACCCCCCCCATCGTCGACAATCCGAGCAGCACAGCCGCGCCGAACGCCTGGTGGTTCGCGAAGCCCGAACTCAGCGCGATCGATGAAACCGTGAAGCCGTCGGGTATCTTGTGGATCAGGACCGCCAGGAATATCAAGAACCCGGTTTGGCCCGACACGAGAAAACCGGCGCCGATCGCAACGCCGTCAAAGAAAGTGTGTACCAGTAACCCGATCAATGCGGAGACACCGACCGCCGGGTTTGTCAATTCCTCGTGATGGGTCTCTTCCCCGAAATGCAGGTGGGAGGCAAACGTGTGCTCGAACATGTGAACGATCAGGTATCCGACGAGGACCCATATGAGAGCGGAATCGAGCAGTTCGAGGCTTTGGGGCAGCATCTCGAGGAAGACGGCGCCCAACATGAAGCCCGAACCCAGTGCGATGAAGTAACGGAGCGTGGACAGTGCCCAGCGATGGGATGTGACGATCGCACCACCGATGACGTTGGCGACGGCAGCGACAAAGGCAAGTCCGAGAGCGAGAATCGCTGGAGACATGTTGACAGTCGTTTCCGTTTGCCGGACTGATCAGCCGCCGTGGCGGACGGTTATGATGTCCCCGTCCCGGACTTCGTATTCTTTTCCTTCCAGGCGGAGTAGTCCGTGTTCGCGGAGCTCCGCGAAACTGGGGTGTTTCTTGAAGTCGTCAAGGCCGGAAACCTCTGCACGGATGAAATGCTTCGCGAGATCCGTATGGATGGCGCCAGCTGCTTTCTGCGCTTTGGTGCCCCGACGGATCGTCCAGGCTCTGCATTCTTCTTCTCCGGCAGTCAGAAAAGAAATCAGTCCGAGCAGATGATAAGTTGACCGAATGAGGCGTTCCATCCCGGACTCGCCGATCCCGAAGTCGGCGAGGAACTCCGACAGTTCTTCCGGGTCGAGTTCGGCCATCTCTCCTTCAAGCTTTCCGCAGATGTAGGCTCGTTCTGTGTTTGGCCGGGCCTCTTGCTCGTCATGTGTGGCTTCGAGCGTTTCAATCTGATCGTCCCCCAGATTGAGAACGTAGATCATTGGTTTTTCCGACAGGAACGAGAACCCCTTAACTCTCTTCTGCTCCGCCTCTTCGATGTCCATTTCCCGCAGTGGCTGTTCCGATTCGAGCCATGTGAGCGTCTTTCGCAACAAGTCCCGTTCCTGCTCAAGTTCCTGGTTCTTGATCTTCTTCAAGTCCTTGTCCAGGCGCTCAAGCCTCTTTTCGACAGAAGCCAGGTCGGCAAGGATCAATTCCGCGTCAAAGTTTCGAATGTCACGATTCGGATCCACGGAGCCTTCCGGGTGCGGGAGCAAGTCGTCTTCGAAAGCGCGGACGACATGAACCAGCGCATCGACGTCACGGACCGGGGCGAATGCCATATCCTGCCCCTTGCCACGAATAAGTCCCTGTATATCAACGAATTCGATCGTCGTATAGGTCGTTTTCTTAGGATTGAAAACGGTCGCAAGGTAGTCCACGCGTTCATCGGGGACCCGCACCACACCGACGTTCGGTTCGGCTCGACGGCCCTTGTGGGTGTCGGTCTGGACCTTCGCACGAGTGAGAATTTTGAAGATGGTCGTCTTCCCCGTTTGCGGGAGCCCGACAATGCCTGCTTTCATAGAAGGATACCCATATCGAGATTAAGTAGCACCTTACCATATATTTCCGCATTTTTTTGGTTGACAGCTCTGGGGCACCTAAGTAGTCTGATGTGGATAGAAGTGGTCCAAAGTAGTCGAAAATGTTCTAAAAGAGATCTTTTATGCTTCGCGGAAACGCTCCAGCACGAATTGACGAGAAAGGCCGACTGAAGATTCCATCGGTCTACCGCGGAGACATTCAGGATTCCTGGGGCAGCGACTTCTACGTTACCAGCATCACCGGCCAGTCCGTCCGTGTTTATCCCCTTCAAGTCTGGCAAGAAATTGAAGATAGACTCGCCAAGATACCTTCCTTTGATCCCACCAAAATAAAATTTCTGGACCGAACGAACTATTACGGCCAGTTAACCTCCATGGATAAGCAGGGGCGGATCCTGATTCCACCTGTATTACGGAAGTCGGCCAAGATGGACGGAGAAGTTGCTGTCCTGGGAAATTTAGACTACCTGGAAGTGTGTGACAACGAACGGTTCCTCGATCGGTTGGGTGAGTTGACTGAACAGGATCTGAAGGATATCAGCACC
The DNA here is from genome assembly GCA_965247425.1 of Terriglobia bacterium. Taxonomy (GTDB): domain Bacteria; phylum Acidobacteriota; class Terriglobia; order 20CM-2-55-15; family 20CM-2-55-15; genus CAZOZZ01. The sequence continues at coordinate 3,322,813 of OZ252023.1, read as the reverse complement.
GAATTGGGGGTTTAGGAATGTATGTACGATCACACTCCGGTTCTCCTCGAAGAAGTCCTGCACTTCTTGAATCCCCAGACTGGGGGAAGGTTTATCGACGCCACCGCGGGAGCTGCTGGACACGCAGCCGCGATTCTGGAACGCACCGCTCCCGACGGGACGCTGTTGGTGGTCGATCAGGATGATTCGGCGCTGGAGCTGGCTCGAGAGAGACTGGCGCCCTACGAGGCGAGAACCATCTTTGTTCAAGCCAATTTCGCTCGAATCGATGAAGTTGCGCGTGAGGCCGATTTCCTGGGAGCCGATGGGCTGTTGGCAGACCTTGGAGTTTCTTCGATGATGCTCGACGATCCCGAAAGAGGGTTTTCTTTTCGACTGGACGGTCCCCTTGATATGAGAATGGACCGCCGGGGCGAGCTCACCGCTGCCGAAATCGTGAACTACACAAGCGAAAAAGAACTGGCCGACCTGATCTATAACCTCGGTGAGGAGCGGCGATCCCGCCCCCTGGCCCGGTCGATCGTCCGCGCTCGTCCACATCACTCCACCGCGGATCTGGTTCGGGCGATCGAGGCTGTTACCGGTAAGCCCCGATACGGTCGGATTCACCCGGCAACCCGCACCTTCATGGCTCTGCGACTGGCCGTGAACAAGGAATTGGATAGTATTCGGACCTTACTCGAGGTCTCGGGCAAGTTACTCAGGTCGGGTGGCCGTCTGGTCATCATCAGTTTTCATTCCCTGGAAGATCGGATCGTCAAGCACCGAATGCGCGAGTTGGGTCAAGTCCTGACCAAGAAAGTGGTGCGGGCCGGTGACCCGGAGCGGTATCGCAACCCGCGAGCGCGAAGTGCCAAGCTCCGAGCGATGGAGATAGTCTAATGTCCATGATCGATGTTCATTTCGAGAAGAAGATCAATAATTCCAGGATCGTGCGCGAGGCGGATGCCCAGTGTCAGCTTGAATATCTCTGCCTGACTCTGTTGGCCGCTGTCTTTGTGCTGGGAGTGTTTTTCTACGCCTGGCAACAATACCAGTGGATCCAGCACGGCTACGGGATCGAAGCAGCCCAGACGAAGATCGAACAACTCGAGGAAGTTGCCCAGCAACTCAGGATCGAAAGGGCCACTCTGCGGAGCCCGCAACGAATCGATGCCCTCGCCCGGAGGGAACTCGGTATGGTCGGACCTGGTGGCGGACAAATCGTGGCCGTTCGAGCCGGCTACTCATCCCCGTCGCCCGACCGCCCCCAACCAACTCTCGTGGCGGCAAAGAGAATCCCGTAGCTTGCAAACCTGGATAGCGGATGAAGAACCGGCGGCCCAATACCAACAGACGACTGGTCGCGATTGCACTGTTCATGAGCCTTTGGGGGGTCGCAATCGGTGGGCGGCTCTATTTCTTACAGGTCGTCGAATCGGCGAACCTTAGGGAACGAGCGAAGAGCCAGCAGGAAAGGAACCTGGTCATCAGTCCACGGCGTGGTTCGATCTACGACCGCAACGGCAATGAACTGGCGGTCAGCATCGAAGTCGACTCTTTGTACGCCGTTCCCAGGGAAATTGACGACGCCGCCGGAACCGCGGCGTTCTTGTCTGAAATACTTGAAGTTCCCACTCCGTCCCTGGAGACCCGCCTTGATTCCGAGCGGTGGTTTACCTGGATAGAAAGGAAGCTGTCGGCACGGCAAGCCGCTCGAATCAAGGCGGGACATTTTAAAGGACTCTACTTTCAGAAAGAGAGCAAACGCTTTTATCCGAAGCGCGAATTGGCTTCCCATGTCCTGGGTTTCGTCAACCTCGACGACGAGGGAGGCAGCGGGCTCGAATACCGTTTCGACAACGTGGTTGGAGGCACCCCGGGTAAGGTCGTGGTGATCACCGACGCCATGGGACGCAGCTTCCATCGCCTCGAGCAGCCTCCCACGGCCGGCTCAAACCTGACGACGACGATCGATCAGAACATCCAATACATTGTTGAAAAGGAGCTGATGGAGACGGTTCGCCGAACAAAAGCCGTCGGGATGTCGGTGATCGTCATGGACCCCGGCAACGGCGAGATTCTGGCGATGGCGAACTATCCCCAGTTCAATCCCAACGAATTCGGGAAATACCCCCAGGTGAACTTCCGGAATCGGGCCATCAGCCATGTCTACGAGCCGGGCTCGACTTTCAAGGTCGTCACTGCAGCCGCCGCGCTGGAAGAGAACCTCACATACCTCGAAGAAGAGATCGATTGTGAGATGGGGTCGATCGTGCTGTTTGGGCATCGCATTCACGACCACAAACCGTTCGGGGTCCTTACGGTGCGCGAGATCCTGCAGTTCTCATCGGATGTCGGTATCATCAAGCTGGGCCTGCGACTTGGAGACGAAAGATTCGCCAGTTATATCGACCGTCTGGGATTTGGCAAACCTTCGGGCATCGATCTTCCCGGCGAGGAGCGTGGTCTCACGAAGCCCGCCAATCGGTGGTCACGGGTTTCGGTAGGAGCCATCTCGATGGGGCAGGAGATTGCTGTGACCCCACTCCAGATCGTCAACCTCATATCTGCGGTCGGCAACGGAGGGATCCTTTACAGCCCGTATGTCGTGACGCGGATCGAAAATTCGATTGACGGGACCAGCGAGCGGATCAACCCTCGCGGGCAACGGGTGATGTTCCCCGAAACGGCCCGGCGGATGCAAGACGCCCTCCGCCAGGTCGTGGCCGCCGGGACGGCCACAGCGGCTCAAATTCGCGGGTATTCGGTTGCGGGGAAAACGGGAACCGCCCAGAAGCTGGATAGGGTAACCGGCACCTATTCGCTGACCAAGCACGTGGCTTCGTTTGCGGGGTATGCTCCTGCGACCAGTCCCGTCGTCTCCGCGATCGTTGTCATTGACGAGCCGCAGGGAGGCGACCATGGTGGAACAGTCGCGGCGCCGGTGTTCAAGAGCATCGTCGAGCAGATTCTGCGCTACCGGTCCATCGCCCCCGATTCGCCGGTTTCTGCCCCCAGGTTCACCGAAGACAACGCTGCCCCTGCGCTACCGCGGCCCACTCTCCCTCGTGAGCAAAATCGAACAGCGGACGCGTGGGAAGTGGTGGATACTTTGTACGGCGAGGGGCTGGGTTTTCCGACTTCCCATGATGAGCAGGCACTCGTTCAACTGCCAGTACCGAACTTCTACGGAAAATCTCTTCGACAAGTGACGGACGAATGCCTGAGGCTCGGCCTCAGGCTTCAGGCGGGAGGCTCGGGAGCTGCCGTCCTGCAGTCGCCGGCGGCAGGAGCGCTGATTCGTCCCGGTGCGCGGGTTCAGGTCCGATTTTCCACCAGCGAGTTACGCGGGCCGAGCCCGGACGACTTCAGGTAAGGGCGAGCCGTCGGCCCGGCCCTCGCAGGCTCCTAGGAGCCTGCGAGGCAGAAGGGATCGTAGCGAGAAAGTGGAGAATCGAGACCAGATTTTCTCGATTTTGAGGCGAATAGTGGTTCTATTTAACGAAAAATCGGGGAAATATGGACCGATTATACCGCTTTCGCAGTAGATTCCTTCTGCCTCGCAGGCTCCTAGCCCTGTCGTTTTTTCGGTTGTGGTCGGGAAGGATCTCCGTCCGACGCGAGGGCAAGCTCGAAGGATGAAACTGGCCGATCTATTGAAGGATGTCGAGGTTCGTTCAGCCAGCGGGGACCTCGACACGATCGTGTCCGGCGTGGAGCACGACTCTCGCCGTGTTGGAGAAGCCGCCGTCTTCGTAGCGATTCGCGGCGAACAGGCCGACGGTAACGATTTTGTCCGAGACGCAGTCGGAAACGGCGCGGCTGCGGTGGTTTCAGAGGCGGCGTCCGCGGGTGCGCTCCCCTGGGTGCAGGTGTCGTCGGATCGGGCCGCGCTGGCATCGCTGGCCGCCAATTACTACGGTCGGCCGACTCGGCAGATGCACCTGGTCGGTATCACGGGAACCAACGGGAAGACGACGACCACGTACGTCGTGGAGTCCATCCTGAAAGCGGCCGGGCATCCCGTGACCGTCCTGGGGACGATCGACTACAGGGGGCCTGGGTTTGACTATGCCGCCGAACGCACCACACCGGAGGCGACGGACCTGGAGCGGATTTTCAGATCCGCATTCGAGGCTGGATGTCGACATGCGGTGATGGAGGTTTCGTCGCATTCCATCGCCCTCCGCAGGGTGGAAAGGCTGGAGTTCGAGGTCGTGGTCTTCACGAACCTGAGCGGCGACCACCTGGATTTTCACGGCGGAATGGAAGCGTATTTCGAAGCCAAGAAGAAGCTCTTTTCGGGAGTTTCCGGGACGCCGGCGCGGATCGGGGTGATTAACCGGGACGATGTTTCCTTCGAGGAGCTTCGGGTTAGTGGTCCGCGAGACATGCTGTCCTACGGACTGACCGACGAGGCGGACATTTACCCGACTGGTCACAGCTTTGGATCGACGGGGATGGATGTGTCATTCCAGACACCGAGAGGGCCGATCGACGTCCGGTGTCCGCTCATGGGCCGCCCGAACTTGTACAACGTACTGGCGAGCGTCGGAGTTTCGTTGGCTCTCGACGTGCCGACCGGCGCAATAGTTGAAGGGCTTCGAGACATGAAGGGAGTGCCGGGACGATTCGAATCTGTAGACCGTGGCCAACCCTTCAGGTGCATCGTCGATTACGCCCACACCGACGATGCGCTCGACAACGTCCTGCGCGCGGCGCGGGAGATCACAGCGGGCAGGCTTGTGGTCGTCTTCGGCTGTGGGGGCGAGCGAGACATTACGAAGCGTTCCCGAATGGGTGAGGTGGCCGGCCGTTTGAGTGATTTTGCCGTTGTGACTTCCGACAACCCCCGGGGCGAGGACCCGCGGGAAATCATACGGATGATCGAGGAAGGCTTGCGGCCCACCGGACGCCGTTTCGCCTCGTTTGTCGACAGGCGGGACGCGATCGCCGCCGCGATTGGTGAAGCGGGAAACGACGACACGGTGGTGATCGCCGGTAAAGGTCACGAGACGTACCAGGTGATCGGAAATGAACAGATTGCTTTTGACGATCGGGCGGTGACCCGAGAATTGTTAGATGAACTTCAGGCTCGAAGAAATAGCTGATCACGTCGCGGGGGAGCTGGATCGATCGGAAACGACCCGGGTGCGCGGGTACTCGATCGACAGTCGTTCGATCAAGCAGGGCGAACTGTTTTTCGCCGTCAGGGGCCCCAACTTTGATGGACACGATTTTGTGCGAGAGGCCGCCGCCCGGGGCGCTGCGGGCGCGGTAGTCGCCGCTGGGTTTCGAGGTGGCGATGATTTGCCGCTGATTCGCGTAGGTTCGCCGCCCGACGCCCTCGGGGCAATGGCTCGTGCCGTGCGCCGGGCCTGGGGTGGGCCGCTGGTCGCGGTTACCGGTAGCATCGGAAAGACAACGACCAAGGAAATGATTTCGGCGGTCCTCGGGGAGCGTCACACCGTGCTGCGGTCGGTCGGGAACATGAATAACGAATACGGCCTGCCGCTGTGTTTGCTGAGGGCGGAGAAGTATCACGACTTTGCGGTGTTGGAGATGGGGATGTCGGCCACGGGTGAAATTCAGAAACTGGCGGCGATCGCGGAGCCGAACGAGGGCGTCATTACGAACGTGAACCCTGTCCACCTGGAGTTTTTTAAGTCGATCGGCGAGATCGCCCAGGCAAAAGCCGAGTTGCTCGAGGGTCTGATGGGCGAGCGGCGAGCGTATCTGAACAACGACGATTCACGGGTCCGAGCGATGTCTCGAAGGTTCGATGGCGAGATCGTGACTTACGGTGTCCGGTCTGTCGCCGCATTTCGCGCTACCCGCATAGAGAACCTTGGATTAGAGGGTACCGGTTTCACCGTCCGGCACGGCCGCCGTGAGGTCAACTTCGTCCTGCCGATGCTTGGGGCGCACAACGTGTCGAACGTTGTCGCCGCAATCAGTGTCGGCGTGACGCATGGGATCGGTTGGGATGAAGCACGACTGGCCGTCGAAAAAATGGCTACCGAGAAGATGAGAGGTACGGTCATCCACTTCCGGGAAGGCTTTGCGCTCATCGACGACTCCTACAACTCGAACCCCAAAGCCCTTACCGAAATGACGAAGTTGATCGGACAGTTTTCCGGATTTGGCAGGAAAATTCTGGTCGCCGGAGAAATGCTCGAACTCGGGGCAACGAGTGGAAAGCTGCATGCCACTTGCGGAAAGGAAGCCGTCAAAGCGGGCATCGAACTTATAGTTGGGGTGGGTGACGGCGCCAGGGCGCTCGTAGACGGTGCCGCCGAAGCAGGAGCGGATCCCGCAGGCCTCCTGTTTGCGAAAGATTCCATCGAAGCCGGAGATCTGCTGACCCAGAAGCTTCGGAAGGGTGACCTGGTCCTGCTTAAAGGATCGCGAGGCGTGCATCTGGAGCAAGTGCTGGACACGCTGAGGCTTTCGTTTTCGAGCCTGGAACCGTAATGCTCTATCACCTCCTCTTCGAATACCTGTATCCCCGCACGGCCGATTGGCCGTTCTTCGGGGTGCTGAACGTCTTCCAGTACATTACGTTCCGGACAGCGATGGCCAGCATAACGGCGCTCTTGATCAGCCTGGTGCTGGGCCCCTGGTTGATCGGGAGATTGCGTAAGTTCCAGATCGGTCAGAACATCCGGGATGATGGGCCGCAGTCTCATCTGGCCAAGGCTGGCACACCGACGATGGGGGGCGTTCTGATCGTCGTTTCGATCGTCGCCTCGACCCTTATGTGGATGGACTTGAGGAACCCCTTCGGATGGTTGTTGATCGGCTCCACCCTTGCGTTCGGCATGGTTGGTTTTGCAGACGACTATTTGAAGATCGTCCGAAAGCAGTCGCTCGGCTTGAGAGCCGGAACGAAGATCGGATGCCAGGCTTTGATCACCCTTGCCGTGGGATTCGTTTTGATTGACCTGACAGGCCAGGGGTTCTTCTCGACGAAGCTGACCGTGCCGTTCTTGAAGACGATGACTCCCGACTTGATCATATGGCAGAGCACCCCGTTATTCTTTCTGGGGTACCTGCCCTTCCTGATCTTTATTGGCGTCGTCATGGTCGGGTCGTCAAACGCAGTCAACTTGACCGATGGCCTGGATGGGCTGGCGATCGGATCCGTTTTGATCGCTTCGGGCGCGTTGACGGTTCTGACATATGTCACCGGGCACATCGTCTTTTCGGAGTACCTCGACCTCCAGTTCTTACCGCGGGTGGGGGAGGTCACAATTTTTTGCGGATCCATGGCCGGGGCCAGCATGGGTTTTCTCTGGTACAACGCCCATCCTGCCGAAGTCTTCATGGGTGACGTCGGCTCTCTCGCTCTGGGCGGAGCGATCGGAACGGTCGCCGTCGTCATCAAACAGGAACTATTGCTGATCTCTATCGGCGGGATCTTCGTGGTCGAAGCCCTGTCGGTGATGGCCCAGGTGGTGTCCTACAAGTTCAGGGGAAAGCGAGTTTTCAAGATGGCGCCCCTGCATCATCATTTCGAACTTGTCGGATGGACGGAATCGAAAATTATCATACGGTTCTGGATCGTCGCGCTGTTGTTCGCGTTATTCAGTTTGTCGACGTTGAAGTTGAGGTAAGGGGGGAGTGGCCAGTGGCCAGTGGTCAGTGGTCAGTTGGGGGCAAGGCGGGCCGAAAATGAAAGAGGGTCAGTGGCCAGTGGTCAGTTGTCGGAAAGGAAAATGGTTTTGATCGTTGGAATGGCGAAAAGCGGGTTGGCGGCGGCGCGGCTCTTGACGGGGCGGGGCATCGAAGTGTTCGCTACTGATTCGAACCAGCCGTCTCTTGAAGGCGGATTTGAAAGGATAGGTGTGCCATACGAGACCGGAGGGCACACGTTGTCACGGTTCCTGGAGGCTGACGAGATAGTTGTGAGCCCGGGTGTGCCGTCCAACATTGCGCCACTGGCCGAGGCCGCGAGCAGGGGCGTGTCTATCGTCAGCGAACTGGAGGTGGCATCTCGGTACCTGAAGGGCGACGTCGTTGCCATTACGGGGTCTAACGGCAAGACGACAACCACGACGCTTGTCGGCGAGATGCTCGGAGCCGGTGGACGTCCGGTTCAGGTTGGCGGAAACATCGGGACTCCGGTCTCGGATCTTGTTGCAGGCTCGGCCGAAGAGACGATCAACGTCCTGGAGGTCAGCAGCTTTCAACTCGAGGGGATCGTCGACTTCAAGCCTCGCGTTGGGGTTCTCCTGAACGTGACGCCGGATCATCTGGATCGATACGCCGACTTCGACGCCTATCGGCTGGCGAAGTTCAAGGTGTTTCACAATCAGGCCGCCTCCGACTTCGCCGTCGTCAACAGGGACGACCCGCAATGTTTTCCTGTTCCTGTCAACCTCGAGTCCACCGAACTTCTTTTCAGTCAGGATCGCTCCCTCGATTCCGGCGCGAGTCGAGAGGGCGACGACCTGCTCGTACACGGCCGCCGTTTCATCTCAGTTGGCGAAGTCCCGTTGAGGGGCCGACACAACGTCGACAACGTGCTTGCAGCCGCCCTGGTCGCCAGCACATTTGAGATCCGATTGGAGCAGATCGCGTCCACCATTCGGACATTTCGTCCCGTCGAGCACCGGCTCGAGACCGTGGCCACGATCGATGGAGTCGAATTCGTCAATGACTCCAAGGCCACGAATGTGGATTCGGCGGTCAAGGCCTTCGAATCATTCGAAGAGAACGTCATCGCGATCGTCGGCGGAAAGGACAAGGGAGCCTCCTACGAACCCCTCGTCGAAGCGATGGAGTCGCGGGTGAAGCACGTCCTGTTGATCGGCGCGTCGGCAGGAAAACTGGAGGATGCAATCGCCGGCCGTGTCCCGACGAGTCGCACCGGTACCATGACCGAGGCGGTCGATAAGTCAATCGGAATGGGACAGCCCGGAGACATCGTCCTCCTGGTACCGGCATGTGCCAGCTTCGACATGTTTGAGAGCTACGAAGAACGTGGGCGTGCTTTCAAGCACGCCGTTCTGTCGCACGTTGAGGTGAGATGAGACAGTGCCCATTCATCATTGGTCCAGACATTCATTCGGACTGGTTCCGACAACTGACCACTGACCACTGGCCACTGACCACTCCAACACCATGGCCCTAAAGCTTAAATCGGACTGGAGTCTTTTCGTCGTCACGCTGTTGCTGGTGTTGACAGGCGTTGTCATGGTGTTCAGTTCTTCCGCTGTCCTGTCGAAGGAATGGTATGGGGACCCGAACCACTTTGCGTTGAGGCATGTGGTGGCGGTGTTTCTTGGATTGGTTTCGATGTTCGTACTCATGAAGGTGAATTACCACAGTTACCGTGATCCGGCGGTGGTCTTCTCCCTGCTCTCGGTCGTGACGGTCTTGCTGGTCGTCGCCTTTCTGATGCCGTCAACGGCCAATACTCACCGTTGGATTCGATTCGGAGGGTTGTCTTTTCAGCCCTCGGAGCTGGGCAAACTGGCGCTGATTGTCTTCATGTCCTATTTCCTGGAGAAACGGAAAGGACGGGTGAACGAACTGGGGTTTACTTTGATCCCGGTCGGTGCCGTCAGCCTGTTGTTCGCGGGCCTGATCGTTTTGCAGCCGGATCTTGGTACGGCTTTGTCGATGCTGATCGTCGTTGGAATCCTGCTGTTCGTTTCCGGATTGAGCTTCCGGTGGTTCGCGCTTGCGGGTGCCTTATCTGTTCCGGTTCTCTACGTTCTGATCGTCCTGGTTCCCTGGCGGTGGGAACGCATCATTTCGTTTTGGGACCCGTACGCGGACCCGTTCGGAGCTGGTTTCCAGCTGATTCAATCGTGGGTGGCTATTGGTACGGGAGGTGTAGCCGGTGTGGGTTTCATGGAAGGGCAGCAGAAACTGTTCTACCTGCCCGAACCCCATACGGACTTCATTTATGCCGTAGTCGGTGAAGAATGGGGCTTGATCGGCACGGTCCTTGTATTGGTTCTGTTCGGCCTGTTCCTGTGGAGGGGGTTTCGCGGTGCCGTACGCGCTCCGGATGCCTTTGGATTCTATCTCGCGCTGGGGATCACGATGATGATCGGCGTTCAGGCTTTCGTGAACATGAGTGTCGTGCTCGGGATGTTGCCGACGAAAGGAATCCCTCTTCCGTTCATAAGCTACGGAGGCAGTTCCTTTCTGATCATGCTGGCCGCTGTTGGAATTTTGATGAACGTGTCGCAGCAGGGAATCGATGACTCGTTTTCTCGGCGGCAAAGTTTGCGCCGGTAAACTGTATCTCTTTAATTTTTAAGGAACTAAAAAGTTTGATCGGCCCTGATCTGTCACCATGAAGGCGATAATCGCAGGAGGTGGGACCGGTGGTCATCTCTTCCCGGGAATCACGGTCGCCCGAGAATTACTGAGGCGTTATCCCGATGCGGGAATCCTCTTCGTCGGTGCGGAACAGGGAATCGAAAAGCGAATCGTGCCGAGGGAAGGATTCGAACTGGAGACGCTGCCGATTGGGGGTCTGAAAAGAGTGAATTGGACCCGCCGTATACGGAACCTGTTTGCGATCGTTGTCGCAGTGTTCAGCTCGATGCGGATTCTTGCGCGATTCGAACCCGACGTGGTGGTTGGTGTGGGAGGTTATGCATCTTTCCCAATGGTCGGAGCCGCGATCATCAAAGGGTTGCCACGCGTGATCATGGAACAGAATGTGTTGCCCGGACTGGCGAACCGGGTGTTAGGTCGCGGCGCCGACTTTGCCGCGGTAACCGACGAGCGCGCCGCACGCTACTTCCCGCGGAACGCCGTGGTGACCGGCAATCCGATTCGGTCCGAGTTCAAGACGATTGGGCCGAAGGAGCATCGTTCACCGTATACCGTTTTGATTTTCGGTGGGAGCCAGGGGGCACAGTCCATCAACCACGCGCTCATCGGTGCACTGGAAATCCTTTCGGACTGGAAGGACCGATTGATGTTTGTCCATCAAGCAGGTGCGGGGCAGCTCGCCGAGGTTCGGTCGGCATACCAGGCCGCAGGATTCAAAGCGCGAGTTCAAGACTTCTTCGATCAGTTCGACCAGGAGTATGCTGCCGCTGATCTGATCATCTCGCGTGCGGGTGCGACGACGGTAGAGGAAATCAAGGCGTCCGGGCGAGCGGCCATTCTGATTCCGCTTCCGTTCGCGGCCGACGATCATCAGAGGCGTAATGCAAGGGCCATGGTGGAGGAGTCCGCGGCCGTGACGATCGATGAAAACGATCTGAACGGAAGTCGCCTCGCCGGCGAAATCGTCCGATTGTTCGAAGACCTGGATGGCTTGAGACAGATGGAAACCAATGTCCGAAACCTGGCGATACTCGACGCCGAGTCCCGCATCGTCGACCTGATCGAATCGGCAATCGAGAAACGAAGCCAATGAAGGAAAAGAGTTCCGGAACAAACGCCGATTTCTCTGCGCCTCTGCGCCTCTGCGGTGAAACTCCGAGGGTGTTTCCAGTGGTGATGCGTTAATCCATGTTTGAACGAATCAAACAGGTGCACTTTATCGGAATCGGCGGCAGCGGCATGAGCGGCATCGCCGAAGTCCTGCTGACACTCGGCTACCGGGTCACCGGCTCGGATGTGCGCATGACCGGTGTTACCGATTTGCTGGTGTCGTCCGGTGCGGTCGTCTTTCGGTCCCATGCGCCGGAGAACCTGGCTGGTGCTCATGTCGTCGTCCGGTCCTCGGCCGTTCCTTCCGACAATCCCGAATTGATCGAAGCGATGGAAAAGAAGATTCCGGTGATCTCCCGGGCGGAAATGCTTGCCGAACTGGCCCGGCTCAAATACACAATCGCCGTCGCCGGCACGCACGGAAAGACCACGACGACGTCCATGATCGCAACGATCATGGACGGCGCCGGTATGGATCCTACCTTCGTTGTAGGCGGCAGGTTGAATACGATCGGGCGGAACGCGAGACTTGGAAAGGGTCAATTCATCGTTGTGGAGGCGGACGAGAGCGACCGATCTTTCCTGATGCTTTCCCCGACGATCGCGGTGGTGACCAACATAGAAACCGACCACCTGGATCACTACCGCAATCTCGAAGACATCCAGGACGCCTTCGTTCACTTTGTCAACAAGGTGCCTTTCTACGGTGCCGTCGTGATTGGAACCGATCAGCTGGCGGTGCAGGCCATCCTGCCTCGAATCAAACGTCGTGTCCTGAGCTTCGGTGTCCGGGAGGAGGCCGACGTCACTGTCCTGGAGTGTTCGCTGGAACGCTTCGGATCCAGGTTCGTCGTTGGATACAACGGCGGAAAGCGTCAGGAGTGTGTCCTGAGGGTGCCCGGCGTTCACAATGTCCTCAACGCGACCGCGGCGTTTACCGCAGGCCTGGAAATGGGTATCGATGCGAAAACGGTCGCCGCTTCGCTCGAAGCGTTCGATGGGGTGGAGAGACGTTTTGAGATCAAGGCACAATCCGGAGTCGTTGTGATCGATGATTACGCGCACCATCCGACGGAAGTTCGGGCGACGTTGAGTGCGGTTCGAGCAGCGGGGTTCAACAGGGTCCTGGCCGCGTTCCAGCCTCATCGCTACACCCGAACCCATCGCCTGTTTGAGGATTTCGCACGGGCGTTCGACGACGCTGATGCCGTACTCATCACCGACATCTATCCCGCGGGAGAATCGCCGATAGAAGGGGTGACGTCCGAAGCCCTCGTCGAGAGGATGCGGGATTTGTACGACGGACAGGTCCTTCATGTCCCGGATTTTGCTTCGATCGAATCTTTCATGAACGATCAGGCCCAGACAGGCGATGCCATCGTGATCATGGGCGCCGGAAGCATTACGCGGGTGTCGGACGCGTTGGCGCGGGCGATGGAGGCCCGCGAACCATTGAAGGTGAACCATGACTAGCAATCGTCGAACGAGGTGGTTCCGATACCTCCGAAAGAAATCGCGGGCCGACCTGATGCGGTACTTCTACGTCGGCATCTTTGTCATGGTGCTGATCGGCTTTGGTTTTGGACTCTATCTGACTGCCGCGTACGCCCGTAGTACCGAGCGGTTGGAAATACGGAAAATGTCCGTCGCGGGGCTTCATCGCGTTTCGGAGAACGAAGTCCTGGCGCGTGTGGATTACACGCCGGGTACCAACCTTCTTCGCGTCGGTCTGGATGGAGCGCGTCGTTCGGTCGAACAGATCCCGTGGGTGCGGCACGCAACGGTACAGCGTGTCTGGCCCGACGAGATCGTGATCATTGTTGTCGAGAGGAGGCCTATCGCACTTGCGAGGATCGATGGGGAGATATATCAGGTCGATGACGACGGGGTCATCCTCCCGACCGACGTCCTGACCGATACCCGTTCCCCCGTACTCGACGGACTGCACGTCGGCGACATTGAAGGGAACCGAACCAAGATCGAGGTCTATCTCGAAACCGTCCGCGCGATCGGGCAGAGTGAACTGTCGGAAGTGCACGTCGCCGAGTCCGGTGAAGTTTCGGTCGTGCCGCTCAACAATCCAGTACTGATCGATCTGGGAACCGGCGATCATCGCGGGCGATGGGATAAGTACGTCCGACTGAGGAATCAGATACGGGAAGAGTATCCGAGTGCCTACCAAATCGACCTGCGATTTCGAGACCAGGTCATCATTCGAACCAGAGAAAACGAACCTGCTGGGAAAATAATATGGGGCGAAGAGAAAAAACTATCGTAGGGCTGGACATCGGTTCGACCAAGATTTGCACCTTGATCGCCGCCGCGCGCAACGGCGGGATGGAGGCCATCGGGTTCGGCCAGGCAGAGTCAAAAGGGTTGAAGAAGGGCGTGGTCGTGAACCTCGAGGCCACGGTCGAAGCGATTAAGAAGAGCGTGGCCGAAGCCGAGATGATGGCCGGTTCGGAAGTCGACAGGGTTTTTGTCGGTCTGGCCGGTCCTCATATTCGCAGCTTCAACAGTAAAGGCGCGGTGCCCATCGCGACCCATGCGCGTGAAATTAATCGCGAAGATGTTCGGCGTGTGATCGAAACGGCAAGGGCCGTTGCGCTGGCCCCGGACCGCGAGATCATCCACATCCTGCCTCAGGAATTTACTGTCGATGACCAGGACGGCATTCTGGATCCGTTGGGCATGGTCGGGACTCGTCTTGAGGTGAACGTTCACATCGTTACGAGTTCGGTTACAGCCGCTCAGAACATCGTTACGGCGGTCAACCGGAGCGGTCTGGAAGTGGCCGATACGGTACTCGAACCGATCGCAGCTGGAGAAGCGACACTCAGCGAGGATGAAAAGGAACTGGGTTGTGTTCTGGTGGACATCGGCGGCGGGAAGACCAACGTGGCGATATATCACCACGGTGCCGTTCGCCACACTGTTGTTCTTCCTGTCGGTGGCGATCATTTCACCAACGACATCGCGGTCGGGCTGCGTGCGCCCATTCCTGAAGCCGAACGACTGAAGCGGGAATACGGTTGTGTCCTTTCCTCCATGGCGGATGACACAGTAACGTTCGAGGTTGCCGGCGTAGGCTCACGAAACACCCGAACGATCGGCCAGCGTGTCCTCAGTGACGTCCTGGGACCGCGAGCGGAAGAGATTATCAATTTCGTAAGGGATGAGATTCGTGGCGCTGGTTACGAGCGTCAGGCGGGGGCAGGCGTGGTGCTGACCGGCGGCGCCGCTGTCCTGAAAGGCATTCCGGAACTGGTGGAAGAGGTGCTGGACCTGCCAGTCAGGCTCGGCGCGCCCGAAGGTCTGAGTGATGCGCGCTTCGTCGAGACGGAATACGCCACCGTGGTTGGGCTGGCGGTTTTCGGAGAGCGGAGGCGAAAAACACACGAGTTTCACGAGCACTCCGGCTCGACGCTCAAGCGAATGGTTTCCAGACTCTGGGGTCTGCTTTTTTAGAAAGGGGGGAGCAGTGGTAACGAACGTAACAGACAATCCCATCAGGTTTCTCTTCGACGAGGAACACCAAGCCGGAGCGTCGATCAAGGTGATCGGTGTGGGCGGCGGTGGCTCGAATGCCGTCAACCGGATGATCGAAGCAGGCGTTGAGGGAGTTGAGTTTCTCGTCGCCAATACGGACGTTCAGGCGCTCAAGCAGTCACATGCACCGGTCAAGCTCCAGATCGGCGCGAAACTGACAAAGGGTCTGGGCGCTGGAGCGAATCCCGAGATTGGGCGGCAGGCGGCGCTGGAGGATACCGAGAAAATCATCGAAGCCCTCGAGGGTGCCGACATGATCTTCGTGACGACGGGACTGGGAGGCGGCACCGGAACCGGCGCCGCACCGATAATAGCGAACCTGGCCTCAGAACTTGGGGGCTTGACGGTTGCGGTCGTAACGAAACCCTTCGCGTTCGAAGGCCGAAAGCGCATGACTCAGGCCGACCGAGGTTTGGCCGACCTGAGGGACTCGGTCGACACCGTCATCACGATTCCCAATGAGCAATTGCTCGCTACGCTTGAACATGGCACCAGTCTTTTCGACGCTTTCCACATTGCAGACGACATTCTGAGACAGGCTGTGCAGGGTATTTCCGACCTGATCACCGTCCCGGGTCTGATCAACCTGGATTTTGCGGACGTCAAGACTGTGATGCACGGCATGGGAATGGCGCTGATGGGGATCGGTGTCGCGTCCGGTGAGAACCGTGCCGTCGAAGCCGCCCGTCGGGCGATTTCCAGCCGTCTCCTTGAAGACGGTTCGATCCAGGGGGCTAAGGGCGTGCTCATCAACATCACGGGCGGAAGCGACTTACTGCTCCACGAAGTCAGCGAGGCGTCCGGAATCATTTACGAAGCTGCCGACAGCGAAGCCAACATCATTTTCGGCGCCGTTCTGGACGAGAGTATGAAGAGTGAGGTCAAGATCACGGTGATCGCCACCGGCTTCGAGCGAAACCCGATCGACAGACCCCTCCAGCAAGTGACCGGCGGCGAAGTCGGGGTCGGAACCGACCTGGAGACACCGGCTTTTCTGAGGAGAGCGTCAACTACTTGAATCGTGTGGTCTAACGGTCGGTGTTTCGACGCAGAGACACAAAGATTTTTTTCAACACGAAGACACGAAGTTAGAATTCGGTTTCTGATTTTCTTGCTTCGTTTCCTTCGTGTTGAAAGCGAATCCCTTTCTCGGGACAATGTAGAGTCCCGGCCTCCTTCCGTTTAACGGTCCGTAATCCGCGTAATCTGCGTAAAGACTTCGGGCTCATAATGCCCCTCAGTCATCTGTGTGGAATCCACGAATGTATAATGTGGGTATGAAAGTGGCTACGCCTGTGGATGAACTGCGTTCGATCGTGGGTTCCGCACATGTTCGAACCGATCCGGAGACCATACGCGAGAACAGTACGGATGCGACCCGTCGCTTTCATCCGGCTGATGTGGTCGTGTTTCCGGGGACCACGGAGGAGGTCAGCCGGATTGTCGCTCTGGCCAATCGTTCCCGGACGCCCGTGGTGACCAGAGGCGGAGGCGTGGGCTATGCGGGTGGGGCGGTGCCGATCGCCGGCGGCATCGTCGTGGCGATGCGGCGCATGAATCGAATTCTTGAAATCGATCCCATCGATCTTGTCGCTGTTGTTGAGCCTGGCGTCATCACAGCGGACCTGCAAGAAGCGGTCGAATCGAAAGGCCTGTTCTACCCGCCGGATCCCGCGAGCCTCAAGCAATCCAGCGTGGGAGGGAATGTCGCTCACAACGCGGGCGGTCCCCGTGCGTTCAAATACGGCGTGACCCGTCAATTCCTGTTGGGGCTTGAAGTGGTATTGCCGACCGGACGCGTCATCGAGACGGGTGGGCGCGTCGTCAAGAACGCGGTCGGTTACGACCTTACCGATCTGATGTGTGGCTCGGAAGGAACCCTGGGCGTCATAACGAAGATCATCTTTCGCCTGCTCCCCCGTCCCGAAGCGTCTCGAACGTTGATGGCGCTGTACGGTTCCGTCCGAGATTGTGCGGAGTCCGCCAATCGGCTGGTAGAGCATCGGATCATTCCTTCAAAACTCGAAATCGTCGACGAAAGGTCTCTTCGAGCGCTTCGGGAGTACATTGCCGCTGAGGGATTAGAAGTGGCGGTGGAACTTCCGGCTACAGCGCGCGCGATGTTGCTGGTGGAAGTCGACGGCGATTTGGAGTCCATGGACCGAAGCGTGTCCCGCGTTCGGGAGGTTCTCGAACCTGATGCCGTCCGGATCGTTCAGTCTGATAGAGGGGAGGAACTCTGGGAGATCCGCCGGTACCTTTCTCCGGCCGTGGCCCGAATCCGTCCCGCAAAGATCAACGAAGACGTCGTGGTGCCGCGGAGTCGAGTTCCCGATTACCTCGAGGCGATCGAACAACTGGAGTCGGATTGCGGCCTTCCCATCGTCTGTTTCGGTCATGTCGGCGATGGCAATATTCACGTCAACCTGATGCTGGATACCTCCGACGGGGATCAAGTCGTCCGCGCCGAAGCCGCGAAGTCCCGCATCTTCGAGCTCGCCGTGGAGATGGGCGGAACGATTTCAGGGGAGCACGGCATCGGGATCATGAAGGCTGACTTCCTGCCGATGGCTCTGGGCGCGGGTGCGATCGATGCGATGAAAGCAGTCAAACGTGCGCTGGATCCCAACGACATCATGAACCCGGGAAAGATTTTTGTGTGAGCGTCGTAATCGAGCCCGGCATCCTGGAGGAGGTCGTTCGACACGCCCGGGAATGTCTGCCCCACGAAGCGTGCGGCTTCCTGATCGGAAGGAGCGGCCGCGTTCAACGCTTCTTACCCGCCAACAACGAGGCGGCCAGTGCGACGGCCTATGAGATAGCGCCACAATTCCTGTTTGATCTGGTTCGGGAACTACGAGTTTCGGGTGAAGATCTTATCGCGATTTTCCATTCCCATCCGGTGACCGCGGCGGTCCCTTCAAGCCGGGATGTGGCCGAGGCATATTATCCGGATAGTGCCTACGTGATCGTTTCGTTCGCCGAACCGGCCAGCCCCGATGTTCGCGCGTATCGGATCATTGACGGGCAGGTGGTAGAAGTCGAGCTTCATGCTATAGTTTAGGCACACTCGAGATGTGTCTACCAGGGAGGTCCTGATGATTCTTCTGCTGATCAACTTATTATGGTCAGCTGCGTTCCTGCCGCAAGCGGCCCCGACCCAGGCTGCGGTCACCGAGGTCGCGGTAACCGAGGACGTGGCGCCCAACTTCGCGATGCGCGCCAAGCCGAATCTGCGTTTCGGTTCGGGAAGCGACACGGGGCGGGAATACTATGACGTACCCATCACCCGCCGGCCGGCCGACGGCGTCCTGATCAAGCTTCCGTACACGCTGAAAGGCGGGAAATTAACTTTCGACCTGCACCACCGTGTGGCCATGTCCGACGACTTCGGGTTACCTGCCGAAATCATGACTGTCGTCGAGGTCCTCACCGGTGGCACGAACCGACTCGGAACCTACACCCTTCTCGATGACATCGATAGAGGCGACAAGTTCGAAGAAGAGATCAACCGGGCCAGCGACGCCGACATCGACCATTACGTGACGCCGATGTCGCGGAAGGAAATCACGATCAAGATCACTCCCGGCCCCCAGTCGATCAGTATCGTCGGCCGCGACATGGTCATCACACGGGGCTCCTTGAGCACGGAAATCGACACCCCGGGAACCCGTATCGCGATGGTTTCGAACATCAAGTTCGAAGTCGTTAACGAAATCAACCCCCTCAAGAAAAGCCCAGGGCCCAATCGCTAGCTCTTTGCCAGATCGCCCATCACGACGGAGTGATTCTTGCTGTCGACCACGGCCCGGTAGGTGCTCACTACATTTTCCGCCGCTGTCTTCCAAGAGAACTTCCGAACCTGGATGAGTCCCTTCTCAATCATCGCCTGACGGAGTACCTGGTCGATGAGCAGCTGTTTCATTCCACGGGCGATTTCGAAAACGTTTTCCGGATTGACCAGGATCGCGGCGTCTTCCAGTACTTCGGGAAGCGACGACGTGTTCGACGCGACGACGGGCGTGCGGTTCGCCATCGCCTCAAGAGGGGACAAGCCGAAGCCTTCATAGAGCGAAGGCGAGGCGAAAATCGCGGCGGCCTGGTAGAACACCTGCAGGATGGGGTAGGGGACGAATCCGAAAAACCGGACATCCTGTTGAACGCCGCTGCGGACCACAGTCAGTCTCAGGTATTGGTGCCTGCTCAACTCGTCCCCGATGATAATCAGTTTCAGATTCTTGTATGCCTTGTTCTCGCCGAGTTCGCTTTTGAGAACGGCAAATGCTTCGATCAGACGATGGATGTTCTTGTGAGGTTTGATCTGGCCCGAATAGAGGATGAAGGGGTCCTTCAGTTGATACCGTTCGAGGACCTGCTTCTGCTCGTCGGTATCGCGGCTGGCGGCGAAACGTTCGTCGAGCGCGTTGTGAACAACGGACACCTTCCCGGCATCCATGCCAAAAATGCTGCCCAGGTCCTTTCGGGTGGAGCCCGACACCGCGATGACGTGGTTCGCGGAACGGACGATCCTCCTGGTGTACAGATAGCTGCGGTAATTGCTGAACTTCGACGAATCCGCCTGGGGAAACAGGAGGTGGACGCAATCATGCATCGTCACAACAAGTCGGCAGGGGACAAACCAGGGCGCCTGGTAGTGGGGCACGTGGAACAGGTCGATCTTTCGCGATCGCAGCCATAGAGGGATCTTCACGTGCAGGTTCCACCACGTATCTGCTTCGGGGAAGCTGACGGATTCGAAATTCGGACCGAGCGGTCCCAGTTCAATGAAATGCCGACGGGATCCGAGAAGAAAATAATGGTTGTCGGTATCCACGGCCGAGAGATTGCGGACGAGGTTCCAGATGTGGGTTCCCACTCCGAACTCGTGGACCTTTCGGATGTCTATCGCGATCCGCATGACTTCTACCACTGACACTGGTGTCCTTATTGAAGGAATAGCATACATGTCGGCCCCTTTCAATGTCGGGGGCAGGCGTCCTGGGACCGGACACAATCTTGGACACCCGGCGCCACTGCAAGCGAAAGTGGAGGCCCCGCAAAGGCGTCGGTCGATTTCATGTGCCCGACGGTGAGGGCTTTGGGAGCCGGCGTTTGGTATAATCATCTCCATGATTCAACGACAGGTTAAGCGGTTCCTGAGCTGGCCGCTTGCGGCGTCCAGTATGCGGTTGCCGAGTGGAATCCGACTTCACGCCGGCGAAGGAGCCAGCGGAACTCCTTACGTTCGGCGGGCACTGCTTTTCGGTCTGTCAATGACTGCTCTCCTCCTAGGTTTCCCCGACATCATGCGACCCGCAGCCCAGGGACGGACCATCCTCCAGATCGAACTGGCGGACATCATCCACCCGGTCAGCGCGGAATACGTTGCGGAAGGGCTCATCAAGGCCACCGAGGACGGTGCGGCCGCCGTGATCATCCGGATGGACACTCCTGGTGGGCTCGTCGATTCGATGCGTCAGATCGTCGAAGATATCCTGGCCTCGGAACTACCCGTCATCGTGTGGGTCGGGCCCAGCGGGGTACGCGCGGCGTCGGCAGGCTTTTTCATTCTTCTTTCCGGCGACCTGGCTCTCATGGCGCCGGGAACGAACACGGGGGCTGCCCACCCGGTTTCGGCCCTGGGCGGCGAGATCGACGAGGTCATGGAGGAGAAGATCGTCAACGACGCGGCGGCTTTTCTACGCAGCTACACGTCCCGTCGTGAACGCAACCCCGAGTTGGCCGAGACGGCGGTCACCGAGAGCAAGGCATTCACCTCGGAAGAGGCGTTGGAAAACAACCTGATCGATGGTGTGGTCAACGACATCGCTGATCTGATCGAGACGTACGACGGGACGGAAGTGACCCGCTTCGACGGATCCACTGAGACGCTGGACCTTGAAGGGGCGACGGTTACACTCTATGAAATGACGTCCCGGCAACAGCTGCTCTCGGCTATCATGAACCCCAACATTGCCCTGGTGCTCGGTCTGCTGGGCCTGGTTGGCCTGTACCTGGAAATCACAAGCCCGGGCATGATATTTCCAGGTGTCATCGGGGGGATCAGCCTCATCCTGGCTCTGTTTGCGTTCAACCTGCTACCCGTCAACCTGACCGGCGTGTTGTTGATCCTCCTGGCGATCGGTCTTTTTGTAGTCGAAGCGACCATGCCGAGTCACGGTGTGCTGGCGATGGGAGGGGTGGTTGCCATGATTGCAGGTGGCCTCATGCTCGTTGAGGGCCCGATTCCGCAGTTACGGGTCCAACTGCCGACGCTCCTTGCGGTCACGCTGCCCCTGGCCCTGATCACCGTGTTTCTGGTCCGGCTTGTTTTCGTCTCGCATCGGACCAAAGCGACGACGGGCCGATCGGGAATGATCGGAGAGTTCGGAACCGCTTCCACCGAGGTATTCAAAAACGGCAAAGTGATGGTGCATGGAGAATACTGGGCGGCACATTCCACTCAGGCGATCCCCCAGGGATCCAGAGTCCGCGTCGTCCAAATAGACGGCCTCAACCTTGAAGTCGAATCCGAAAGCGAGGAGTAGCAATGACACCAACAAATCTCTTGTTTGTGGGAATCGCGATGGTCCTGGTCTGGCTTTTCAATTCCCTCAACATCCTTCGTGAATACGAGCGTGGCGTCATATTCCGGCTCGGTCGATTGCTTCCCGAACCGAAAGGTCCGGGCCTGATCTTCGTCTTCTGGCCGATTGACAAGATCGTGCGCGTGAGCCTGAGAACAATCACGATGGACGTCCCCACACAGGACGTGATCACGAAGGACAACGTGACCGTGAAGGTGAACGCGGTTGTGTATTTCCGGGTGGTCGACTCCACGAGGGCCATCGTTGAAGTAGAAAATTTCCTCTACGCCACGTCCCAGCTGGCGCAGACGACGCTCCGGTCGGTTCTCGGCGAAGGGATTCTGGACCAGTTGCTGAGCGAGCGCGAAAAGCTGAACATGCGACTGCAGGAGATCCTGGATCAACATACCGATCCCTGGGGGATCAAAGTTTCGCTGGTCGAGATCAAAGGCGTGGATTTGCCCGAGCTCATGCAGCGCGCGATGGCGAAAGAGGCGGAGGCGGAACGTGAAAAACGTGCCAAGATCATCCACGCCGAAGGCGAGTTCCAGGCCTCGGGCCGGCTGGCGGATGCCGCCGAAAAGATCGCTGCGGAGCCGGTGGCGCTCCAACTGCGCTACCTGCAGACTCTGACCGAGATCGGAGTCGAGAAAAACACGACGGTTGTGTTCCCACTCCCGATAGACCTTCTCAGCTACTTCCAACTGGCTGCACAAGAGAAGACGGATCAAAAAGAGTAAATGGACGATTTGGACGATCAGAGTTCCTGGAGAGGCCACAGTTTTACGATGCTGATATTTGGTGGCGTCGTTGTCTTGTGTTCGATCTTTTTCATCCTGGGAATGCTTGTCGGACGTGCTCAAGTGGAGTTCGTCGTCGCCACTACCCCGGCTGAACTCTCCGCGGAGGAAACTGATCCGGATGAGTTCGACCTCACCTTCTACGAGTCGGTGGAACAGGATGAGCCGCCGCCATTGGAGTCGGTCCGTCCCGCTGCTCCCGCCCCGGATCTCGAGGCAGAGGTTCGGTCCGGTCCCCAGGATGTGGAGGCCTACATCACCCTGCAGATCGCTGCATTGAGCAATGCTGAACAAGCTGCGAAGTTACTCGAAGAGATCCGGTCGAAAGGGTTTGGGAAAGCCTTTATCCTCGGTCCGGCTCCGGGTGATGCGTCAGGGCTCCATCGAATCCAGGTCGGACCCTTCAGTGAAGCCGAGGCCGGGCGGGTTCGGAGACAGCTGGAGGCCCAGGGCTACGAGCCGATCGTAAAGAGGTAGTGGCACGAAGTTCATGAATCCTGACCGGCTCCTGGCGCGCCTTCCCTTACCCGCCACACTCTTCCTGTCCGCCTTCTCTGGCGTTCTTGTCGTTGTATCGCTGCCAAAACCGGACTTCTACTACCTGGGCTGGGTCGCCCTTGTCCCGATGTTTCTCGCGTTGTCCTTCGAGAGGTCAAAGCTTGAGACGTTCGCGATTGGTTATGCCGCTGGACTGACTTACTTTGCAGGAACCTTCTATTGGATTGCCCGGACGATGTCGACGTACGGTGGTCTGTCTGGTGGGCTCTCGCTTGCTGTCTGCTCTCTTTTCGTTGTTGTCTTTGCCGGTCACGTCGGTCTTTTCGCCCTCCTGCTCCGAGCCGTACTCAATCGGTTTGGCCTGGTCGGCCTTGTTCTGGCGGCCCCGATCTGGGTGGGAATCGAGTTGCTGCAGACCTATTGGATTTTCGGTGGGTTTCCCTGGATGCTCGTCGGATATGCGCTGGCGCCGTACGGAGGACTCCTCCAGATCACCACCTGGACTGGAATATACGGGTTGTCCTTCGTCCTGGTGACCGTGAATGCCGCAGTTACTTTCGGGCTGCGATCGGCGCGGTGGGAGGTCGTAGCCGCAGCGGTCGCCATGGTTGTCGCCGCAACCTTCATCCCGGCCCCTCAAGACGATCCGTCCGCCGATACTCTGGCTGTGAGGCTCGTGCAGACCAACATCGATCTGGACCAGTCCTGGCTGGAACCGGATGAAGCCGAACTGCTCGACGAACTCCATCGCCTGTCGACTTCCGGGCAAGCCAGACCCGAGTTGATCGTATGGCCGGAGACGCCGGCCCCGTTCTTCCTGGAACAGGACCCCGAGATCAGTAAGCGGATGCGGGCGATCGCCGCCGAGGCTGATTCCCATTTCCTGCTCGGCTACATTGGACGGATCGATCAGGCTGTCTCCAACAGCGCCGCTCTGCTGACGCCTTCAGGAGAACAGGCTTCGCGTTATGATAAAATTCATCTGGTCCCGTTCGGCGAATACGTACCGCTTAAAGACCTGCTGTTTTTCGCAGAATCACTCGTCCGCAACGTCGGTGATTTTACCCCCGGTTCCGAATTCACGATCAGCCCCATCGATGGACATCGGATATCGACAACCATTTGTTATGAAGACGTGTTTCCTGCGCTGATGCGTCAGTTCACGTTGCGGGGTGCCGAGCTGATCGTGAACATCACAAACGACGGTTGGTTTGGCACCACATCGGCTCCGCACCAGCATTTACGCATGGCCCGGGTCCGTGCCGTCGAGAACCGGCGATCGATCGTCAAGGTCGCCAACACGGGCATTACTGCGATCATCGATCCGTATGGCCGCATCGTCGCCAGAACGGAGCTGGGTGAAAGGACCACTCTTGAGGGTCGGCCGGGGTATCGTAGCGACCTGACGCCCTACGTACGATTCGGGGATGTCTTCGCGTACGTTGTCACGTTGGTTGCGGTGGTCGGGTTGGTCGTGGCGTGGAGAGGCCAGGGAAGGAAGTCCAAATAGCTAAAACAAGGAACCAGATATGAACGATGAACAGATCGAACGATTCACCCTTCTCAAGAACAGGAGCGAAGAAATCCGGAGGTTTCTTTGACGTTCCTGCCAAGCAGAAACGCCTCGCCGAACTCGACAAGGTGATCGCCGATCCGGATTTCTGGTCGAACCAGGAGCGTTCCAGCACTATTTTGCGCCAGAAGGCCCGCCTGGACGAGAGCCTGGAGATCGACCGGGACATTGCCACGCAGGTTGACGATGCCGAAGCCCTCATCGAGTTGGCCCGCGAGGGCGAGGACATCGGAGACGAGTTGCCCGAGTTGCTTGCCGGTCTGAACGAACTCGTCGATCGCGTCGAATTTCAAATGCTGTTGGGAGGTGAAAACGATCGTCTGAATGGAATCGTGACGATCCATCCGGGCGCGGGCGGCACCGAGGCTCAAGACTGGGCGACGATGCTGATGAGGATGTACCTGCGATGGGCGGAGAAAGGTGGGTACAAGACCCAGATCCTCGATTATCAGGATGGCGACGAGGCCGGCTTGAAGTCCGTCACGTTTACGGTTTCCGGAGAATATGCCTACGGCTATCTATCCGCCGAAACCGGAGTTCACCGTCTCGTGAGGATTTCCCCGTTCGACGCGAACAAGAGGCGCCACACATCCTTTGCCTCCGTCTCGGTGTACCCGGAGATTGATGACACCGTAGAGGTTTCCATTGACGAGAAGGATCTGAGGATCGACACGTATCGATCCAGCGGAGCAGGAGGGCAACACGTCAACGTCACCGATTCCGCCGTGAGGATCACCCATCTTCCCACCGGCATCGTCGTTCAGTGCCAGAACGAGCGTTCCCAACACAAGAACCGCGACGTTGCTATGAAGATCCTCCGATCCCGTCTCTACGAATTCGAAATGGAGAAGAAGCGCGCCGCCGCCCAGGCCCTCGAGGACAGCAAGCTCGATATTTCCTGGGGCAGTCAGATCCGATCCTATGTCCTTCACCCATATCGCATGGCGAAGGATCACCGAACCAAGGTCGAGATGGGAGACGTCGACCGCGTTCTCGACGGCGATCTGGAGAAGTTCATCAAGGCTTTCCTCCAGTGGAAAACGGGGGTGGGTAGCGCGGAACCGAAGAGCTAGGGAGCGAGACTCTCTGCCTTAGTTGACTTCGTGTCTTCGTGTTGAAATACCGATCCGTCGGTTAGGAATACCGTTCGGGTGCAAGCCGCAGCTTAAAACGGTCCGATCGAAAGGTCTCGAACTATGCTCGAACTCGACTCCGATGTCCAGTTCATCAAGGGCGTCGGCCCGAAACGGGCGGCGCTGCTTGGCGCGAGGGGTATCCGTCGGGTCGAGGATCTGCTCCTGCATTTTCCACGGTGTTACCAGGATCGGTCGCACTTTGCATCTCTCGATTCGCTCCGGCCAGGCGAGTCCTACACCATCCGAGCCAGAGTGTACTCGATCCGATTGATCCGGACTCGATCGCGTCGCAGTATTCTGGACGTGGTCTTGACAGACGGCACCAGTTTCGTTCATGCCAAGTGGTTCAACGGGGACCGCCTTCATCGTGATCGTGTGTTCGTGACCGGATCGACCGCGATTCTGTTCGGGAGTGCAGAGCCGGACAAGTACGACCACGGAATGGTTTTCTTCAATCCCGAGTTCGAGATCGTTCCGGAAGGGGAAGAGCGGTCCTCAGATGAGATGAGGCAATATGTCGGGATCTACGAAGAGGTGTCCGGAATCACCAGTCGGCAACTTCGAGTGATTGTTTCCACGGCCATCGATCTGCTTCCGCCCGTGCTCCACGACCCACTTCCCGAACAGGTTCGAACTCGATATGGCTTCCCCGATCTCGGCGCCTCTTTCGACCGGATCCACCGCCCTACGTTGGACGAGGACTTCGAGCAACTGAATGCGCGCCGCTCTCCTGCTCACAGGAGATTCATCTTCGAGGAGTTTTTCCTTGTGGAGTTGACGCTGGCACTTCGCCGGTTCCAGCTGCGCGGGACCGACGGTGTGCGATTCCGCACGAATCGGGATATTCGGGAACGGCTCAAAACAATTTTGCCGTTTCATCCCACAGCTTCCCAGAAGAAGGCTTTTAAGGAGATTGTCGACGATCTGAGAGCCGCGTACCCGATGAATCGTTTGCTTCAGGGCGATGTCGGGTGCGGTAAGACAATCGTTGCGTTCGAAGCTATCGTGGTCGCTGTCGAGAACGGCTATCAGGCTGCGATGATGGTTCCGACCGAGATCCTGGCCGAACAACATTACCTGAACGCGAGGCGGGTTCTCTCTCCCCTCGGGTATTCGATCGGCCTGATCAAGCGGACCGGTCGAAAAAGCGAACGTCGGGAACTGTTGGAGCGTATCCGATCCGGAGAGGTCCAGGTGGTTATCGGAACCCATGCCCTGCTCGTCGACGACGCCGGGTTTCGGAATCTCGGCCTTGTGGTCATCGACGAACAGCATCGATTCGGAGTCATGCAGCGTCTCGTGTTGATGGAGAAGGGCCGGCGGCCCAACACCCTGGTGATGACCGCCACACCGATCCCGAGGACGCTGTCAATGACGTTTTTCGGGGATCTGGATATTTCCGTTATTGACGAGATGCCACCCGGCAGGGCGCCGATAGAGACGGCGCATGTGACGGAGCGAAACCGCGATCGGGTGTACGCCGCGATTGGACGTGAGGTGGAAGCTGGCAGGCAATGTTACGTGGTGTATCCGCTCGTCGAGGAATCGGAGAAACTCGACCTGCGCTCCGCGACCGATGGTTACGAAAGTTTGTGCGGTGTCTTTAAAGGTGCTGAGGTTGGGTTGCTGCATGGTCGAATGAAGAGCGACGAGAAGGAGAAGGTCATGACGGCTTTTACGGCCGGAGATATCGACGTGCTGGTGTCCACGACTGTTGTGGAGGTTGGCGTCGACGTGTCCAACGCTACGCTGATGTTGATCGAACATGCCGAGCGATTCGGTATTGCCCAACTGCATCAACTCCGTGGGCGCGTCGGCCGTGGACACCATTCGTCGCTCTGTTTTCTAATGACGCCGAACGGGATCAGCGACACGGCGTATCAGCGGGTCCGGGCAGTTGCCGCCAGTGGAGACGGTTTCAGGCTTGCCGAAACCGATCTCCGATTGCGAGGCCCCGGCGAACTGGCAGGGACCCGCCAGTCCGGCATTCCTGAATTCAAGGTGGCCAATTTGATAGATGATGCCGATTTACTTGTCCAGGCACGCGACGAGGCCGAGCGCTGGATGGAGGACGCCCCGGCGAGGGATCGCCTGATCCAGGAACTCAGTAGACGCGGTCCGGCCGGTCTGGCCACGGTCGGTTGAGCCGATGCGGATCATCGCGGGTCGATACAAGAGCCGGCGCATCGTGGGGAATCCTCCGGCCCGAATGCGTCCGACCGGCGACAGACTTCGGGAGACGCTGTTCAACATCTTGAGCGATCGCGTCATAGGATCGGTCTTTCTTGATGGGTACGCTGGTGTCGGCGGGGTTGGACTGGAGGCGCTGAGCCGGGGAGCGGACCAGGTATTCTTCGTCGATCAATCCCGGAAGGCGGGCGAGCTGATCCGATCGAACCTTCAAATGCTGCAAGTCAGCACCGGATTCAGGGTCCTGAAGATGGATCTGGGAGTCGCCCTCAGGGGCTTTGTGGCTTCCGGCGCGGCGTTCGACATCGCCTTCCTGGATCCGCCCTACACCGAAGAGGCACTCTATGCTCGGGACCTTGAGAGCTTCGGCAATCAGCCCTTGCTGACCGAAAACGGGTTGCTAGTCCTGGAGCATTCCCGGAAGATGTATCTTCCTGACGAAGTCGGGAAGCTCAGGCAAACCCGCAATTTGAAACAGGGGGACAGTGCGTTGACATTCTACCAGTTCGAACGAGGCATTGAATGAAACGAACCAGGGCGATCTATCCGGGAACCTTCGACCCCGTGACCAACGGGCACCTCGACATCATCGAACGCAGCAGCAGGCTGTTTGGGCACGTCGTCGTGGCCATCCTGGTGAATCCGCAGAAAGACCCTCTCTTTTCCGTCGCGGAACGTCAGGATTTGATTCGTCGGTCCATCGGGGCGGAGATCTCCAACGTGGAGGTCGAGGCGTTCCGGGGACTCTTGGTCGACTATGCCCAGAAGCGTGACGCCCACGTCATAATCCGAGGAATCAGGGCGGTTTCCGACTATGAGTACGAGCTTCAGATGGCTTTGATGAATCGCCGCCTTCAGTCGCAGATTGAGACCATGTTCATGCTGCCGGCGGAGAACTATTCCTACCTCAGTTCCCACCTGGTCCGTGAGATCGCCGAACACGGCGGCTCGATTTCGGGCCTCGTTCCGGACATCGTCGAGCAGCGGCTGCTTGAAAGATTCCGTCAGTGATCAAGGCTGTGGGGGAAACCGTTCGCTGTCGATGTGGTTTCGGTGACGAACCGCCCCGTCCAGAGTGAAACAGGAATCATGGAATTAAAACTAACCGACAAGATATCCCGTATCTCCAGTTCTCAGACAATGGCTGTTGCTGAAGCTGCCCGGGAGCTTCGGGAGAAAGGTGTCGACGTCGTGGACTTCGGTCCGGGTGAGCCGGACTTCACCACACCGGAGAACATCAAGCAGGCCGGTATTCGTGCAATCGAAAACAATTTCTGCCGGTACACGGCCGCGAGCGGTACCAACGAGTTGAAACAGGCGATCGTCGAGAGACACACACGTGACCTGGGGTCGGCCTTCGGTATCGACAACGTCGTGGTCAATGTGGGCGGCAAGCATTCGGTCTTCAGTATTTTTGCCGCACTCATAGACGACGGCGATGAAGTGATCATCCCGACTCCCTACTGGGTCAGTTTTCGAGACATCACGTGTTTTGCGGGTGCGACGCCGGTCTTCGTGAACACGCAGGAGTCGGATGGCTTCCGTCTCACTTCGAAGATGGTAGAAGACGCCATCACGCCCCGGACCCGCCTGCTGATCGTGAATTCACCTAATAATCCGAGTGGTGCGGTTCTGGACGATGACGAGTTCATCCGTATCGCGAAGGTATGTCAGAGACGGGGTGTCATCCTGATGTCGGACGAGTGCTACGCGTATTTTCTCTACGACGGTCGGACACCCTTTTCGATCGCATCCGTGCCCGAAGTCCGCGACTCGATCGTCATCGCTGGATCTCTTTCGAAGACATATGCGATGACCGGATGGCGCATCGGTTACGTTCTTGGTGATGAACGCCTGATCAAAGGGATAGGTAAACTGCAGAGCCATTCGACGTCAAACCCCACCTCGATAGCACAGAAGGCGGCGGTCGAAGCCTTGACGGGACCTCAGGATTCCGTCCGGGCGATGCTCGACGAATACGCACGCAGGCGGCGATACGTCGTCGACCGGTTGCGTTCGATACCCGGGATTCAGTGTCCCGAGCCAGGCGGGGCATTCTATGCCTATCCCAACGTTTCGTCCGCCCTCGGCGCCGGCGTCAAGGACATCGTTGATTTTGCCGTCCAGTTGCTCGAAAAATATCACGTGGCCGTCGTTCCCGGCGTGGCCTTCGGCACCACGGATCACGTCCGTCTCTCCTACGCCGCATCGATGGAGGACCTGGAAAAAGGCCTCGACCGCATCGAAGAATTTATGACGGACTTAGGACCGTAGTCCGAAGTCCGGCAGTCGCGGACACTGGATCGTTTGGCGAAAAGACTCTCATTGGATTTTGCACCCTTGAACCGATCAGGAGAACACGACGCTATGGATCTGAGTAAGAAGAGCGCAACTGAGTTGGCGGGTATTGCGGACCAAGTCAAGCAGGCCTATGAGCAGATGCGCGGTCGTAGTCTTGCCCTCGATATGACACGCGGCAAACCCGCGCCGGATCAGCTCGATCTGGCGGATGAGATGTTGTCCATCGTCGGTTCCGGAGAAGCGGTTGGGGAAGATGGCGCCGACTACCGCAACTACGGCATCCCCGACGGCATCCCGGAGGCGAAACGGTTTTTCGCTGAATACATGGAGGTTACGACCGACGAAATTATCATTGGCGGCAATTCCAGCCTGACTCTCATGTATGACGCCATGGCCGGCGGGATGCTGTTCGGAATGCCCGGCGGCGACGGACCCTGGAAGGGCAGCGGTCCCCTCAAGTTCATCGCCCCGGTGCCCGGGTATGACCGGCACTTTGCCATTTGCGAGCGCCTTGGACTGGAGATGCCGACGGTTCCGATGACGCCAGCCGGGCCCGAAATGAATGCCGTTGAGGCGTTGGTCGCCGATGACCCCTCGGTCAAGGGCATGTGGTGCGTGCCCAAGTACTCGAACCCGTCGGGTGAAGTCTATTCCGACGAAGTGGTTCGGCGGATCGCGACGATGAAGGTCGCCGCCCCGGACTTCCGGGTGTTTTGGGACAATGCCTATAACATGCATCACCTGGGAGGCGGCCCGGTGAGGCTCGAAAACCTGCTTAGCGCGTGTAAGGATGCGGGCAACCCGGACCGTGTCCTGATGTTTGGCTCGACATCGAAGATCACCAATGCGGGCGCCGGCATAGCGGTTGTCGCAGCGTCGGTGACCAACATCGCCGATGCCCGCAACAAGATGTCTTATTCGACCATCGGATCGGACAAGGTCAACCAGCTTCGCCACGTGAGATTTTTCACTGACATGACTGGATTGCGGGCCCACATGGATAAACAGGCGGCATTGATAGGGCCCAAGTTCGAGGCCGTCAACGAAGCGCTCGAGCGGCGTCTCGGTAGTAAGGGAATCGCCACCTGGACGAAGCCGGCGGGTGGCTATTTCGTCAGTGTCGATGTGATCGACGGGTGTGCGGCGGAAGTGATCAGACTGGCTGGCGAGGCCGGAGTCAAGCTGACTCCGGCGGGCGCCACCTATCCGTATGGCAAGGACCCCAACGACCGCAACATCCGTCTGGCACCGACCATGCCGTTGGTGGACGAGATCAAGTCGGCTATGGAAGTGTTCTGCACCTGCGTCGAACTGGCCTCCGTTGAAAGGCTCATGTCTCGGTCGTGATTCGGCCTGGACCGACACCTCCTTGTGAACCGACGCCGGGTTTTGACGCAGAGACGGAGAGGCGCAGAGAGAGTTTTCTAAGAAATAATTCTTCTTTGCGTCTTTGCGTCTTTGCGTCGAAATACCCCTCTTGGACTTTGGACTCCCGAACCTATAAGATGTCCCTTCAAACTGACAGCGCGAGGTTCTCTATGACAAGTATTGCAGCAGGGATGGTGCTGGTCCTCCTGGCAGCATCGAACGGGCTGGCTCAAGTGCCTGATTCCGTGTTTCTGGAGGAATTTACCTGGGAAGAGGTTCGGGATCTGGTAGCCGGTGGTAAGACCACGATGATCATCGCAACAGGCGGAACCGAGCAGAACGGTCCGCATATGGTGCTGGGAAAGCACAATTTTGTCCTGGAGCACACGACCGACAAGATCGCCCGTGAGCTCGGCGACGCGCTCGTCGCCCCTATCATTGCTTATGTTCCCGAGGGTGGCTGGGAAGAGCCCCTTTCCGGTCACATGAGCAAGGCTGGGACGATATCCGTCCCCAACGATGTGTTCATGGAAATGCTCGAGCACGCAGTGAGAAGTTTCCGTCCCGGAGGATTTACCGACATCGTCCTGCTTGGAGATTCGGGTGGGAATCAGAGCGGCATGCAGGCGGTCGCGGAAAAGGTAAACGCGGACTGGAAAGGAAGCGGTTATCGCGCTCACTTCATCGGTGACTACTACCGGAAGTCCCATGACGACCAGGAAAAGTTCCTTATGGAGAACTACGGGGAGACGGCCGAGTCGATCGGTTCTCATGCCGGGATCCTCGACACTTCCGAGGTGCTTTCCATAAACCCCGACCTGATCCGGAAAGACAAGATCGCCTTGAACGGTGGTTACGAGGACAGCGGAGTCCGGGGAGACCCGAGGCTGGCTTCCGTTAGCCGGGGCGAATTGATGCTGGCCATCAAGATCAACAACGCAATCGAACAAATCCGCAAGAGTATTGCGGCTGCTCAGTGAGGTGGTGATGAACCCGAATCGAATATTTGTTTCTATCGTGGCGATCGCGCTATTGACGGTCACCGCCGTAGCCCAGACACCCGACACCGTGTTCCTGGAGGAACTGACATGGGTGGAGGTTCGGGAGTTGATTGACGGCGGCAAGACCGTCGTGATCATTCCGACAGGCGGCACCGAGCAGAACGGCCCGCACATGCTGCTCGGGAAACACAACAAGATCATTCGCCATAACGCCGAACAGATGGCCCGGCGCCTGGGCAACGCGCTGGTGGCGCCGGTCCTTCAGTATGTTCCCGAAGGCGATTACGACCGTCCGGGCTACGGTGACAAACCGGGTGTGATCACCAATCCGACACCGACGTTCACGAAGGTTCTCGAGTCGGCGGCGCGGAGCCTCGAGGCTCATGGTTTCGAAGACATCCTGATCATAGGGGACAGCGGCGGCAATCAGGCCGGTATGGAGGCTGCGGCCGAAGCTGTGAACAAGGACTGGGATGGCACCGGTTCAAGGGCGTTCGCCTTGCGTGACTATTACGCGGTCGGCGGGGACAACTATCGGGCCTGGATGCTGGCCCGGTTCGGCTACGACCAGGCGACGGTCGGTGGTCACGCGGGCATTTCCGACACGTCCCAGGTCTTGGCGATTTACCCCGAAGGCATTCGGCGATCCAAGCTCGCGCCGCTCGGTGGAAGCCCCGATGCGGGCGTGTCGGGTGATCCCACCAAGGCAAGCGCTGAGATCGGGAGCATGGGGCTGGAGTTTAAGATCAACGCCGGCCTCGCCCAGTACCGATCGATGAAGAATCCTCCCCGTGGCCGGGGTGGCCGCGGTGGTCGTGGCGGACCTCCAGGACCTTAGTTCCGACTGACCCCGGCCGACGTTTGTCGACGCAAAGACGCAGAGGCGCAAAGGAGGATCTTATTTATTTCTTTCTACCCTGCGTCTTTGCGTCTCTCGGTCGAGGGTCTTCTACCACGGCCTGAATCTTTCTCGTCAGAGACGTGACCGGAAGGTTGTCCAATACCTTGCGGCGATACGCTTTCCTCTTGCCGAGCTTTCCCTTGTAGACATCGACTTCGATGCGGTGGTGTGTGATCGAGTGGCGGCAGCTTCCGATTTTTTCAAACAATCCGGAAGGTAGCGCGCTGAAGGTCGGGAAGTCCCACATGCCTTCGGACTCCTGCATCAGGAACCCCCGTCGGTTCTGGTCGATTACCGCCGACAGCTGGACCCGAACCGTTTTGGGTCGTTTCCGGGGCGCCGGGATCTTTTCCTCGATTCCCAGCCTGAAGGCGACACATTCGGATTTCCAGGGGCAGTGGAGACATCGGGGTGCCTTCGGGGAACACACGGTCGCCCCCAACTCCATGAGGGCCTGGTTCACGATCCGAGGCTCACCGGATCGAACGAATTCCCTGGCGGCTTCCCAGACTGCCTTCGGCCGTTCCTCCTCCCAACCATAGAAGCGCGACAGAACCCGCCGGACGTTGCCGTCCACTATCGGGCAAGGCTTGTTGAACGCGATGCTCAGGATGGCCCCGGCCATGTAACGTCCGATTCCTGGCAACTCGATCAGTTCGTCGTAGCTGGATGGTATGCGTCCTTCGTACCGGGACAAGACGATTCCGGCTGCGGCATGAAAGTTCCGTGCCCGGTTGTAGTAGCCGAGGCCAGACCAGAGCCGGAGGACGTCTTCCTCTTCGGCTCCGGCCAGTTCGTCAATTGTCGGGAATCTTTCGAGGAAGCGATGGTAGTAGGGAAGGACCGTGTCCACCTGGGTCTGCTGGAGCATCACTTCCGACACCCAGACGTGGTAGGGGGCGTAGCCGTCGCGCCAGGGAAGTGGTCGATGGCCGGCGTCGAACCAGTCGACAAGGGCCTCAATCATTTGGCTTGTCTATCCGGCGGTCGAGAGGTGGCTTGCGCGCGCTTCAGCCGATTCGCGAAGGTTCTGTTCAACTTTCTTGATCTGGACGAGGTGTTGCGGGTTGAAAGCCAGTGACGGATAGTAGCAGTTGCTCTCGTGCGTACAGAAACAGCCGTCGGCGACTTTTTCCCGGCGCTTGTTCATGGCTTCGGAATACCACAGTTTTGAGAAGTCCCAATCGTAATCCCGCAGGTTGCCCACCCCGTCAAGGATTTCACAGCTGGAGACGGTTCCTTCGTCGTAAATCACGCCCCCTGCGTCACCGGCGAAACATCGAAGCTGCGGCCGGCCCTCGAGCGCCGTTTTGGCGATCAACTGGTGCATGTAGACATCGATCGCCGCCTTGAAGAATCCAGCATTTCCCGAGTAGCTGTTCTTGAGGGCCGAGTGCGCCGAATCCTGACCGATGCGTTCGGTTAATTCGTAATAGCGCGAGATGTCGATGTCCAACTCATGCGGCACCGCCGAGGGCGGGCGGATGTAGTTGACGTTGACCTTATCGGGTTGTAGATCGTTCTTCAGGAAATCATACCAATCGAAGATCCGATCCTGATTGCTGTTCATGAAACACGTGCATGTCTGGATGTCGAGCCGCGGGTACTCTTTCTTAACCTGCTGGAGTTTTCGAGCCGTGTCGATGACGATGTCCCAACTGCCGGCCTTCTGGCGAATCTTTTCGTGGTCTTCCTTGAGGCCATCAATGCCAAGGGCCACCGTCACGTTCAGATTCGGGCATTCCTCAAGTATGCGCACGACATCGGGCACGACGCGTTGCTGGATCTGTCCGTTGGACATGAGATAAATCGATTCCAGCTTGTTGTTTCTGTGGAAAGCGCCCGCGATTTCCGGCAGGTCCTTGCGTGTAAACGGTTCGCCACCGGCGATGACGAGCACCCCGAGGTTCGCGCCCAGAGTTTCGCTGATGCGCTCGATTTCGTGGGTTTTCATCTGTTTCTTTTTCCGTGGCTTGTCGTCCAGCTGATCGGTAAAAAAACAGTGAACACACCGCATGTCGCAGACGGATGTGACCAGGATGTTCAGCAGGATGGGAGCAAACGGTCGTCCCGTGACCATCCGGGCGTATCGTTTCAAAATTTCTTTATTGTGAAAATCCATGGGTAGAGGTCGATAGTCGTCTTTGTCTAGAGTACGAGGTCCCAGTTCTGCAACTGACCACTGGCCACTGATCACTGATCACTGATCACTGACCACTCTCCCCGAAGTATACCGTCTTTCCCGCGAAAAGAGTTCTCAGAACTTCGATGTTGCCGACGTTGCCTGTGTCGAGCGGGTCTTCAGACAGGACGACCATGTCCGCGAGTTTGCCTACGTCTATGGAGCCCTTGAGGGCTTCTTCCCCGGAAGCGTAGGCGCCGCCGATCGTGAAGGC
Source organism: Terriglobia bacterium (assembly GCA_965247425.1). GTDB lineage: Bacteria > Acidobacteriota > Terriglobia > 20CM-2-55-15 > 20CM-2-55-15 > CAZOZZ01. The sequence continues at coordinate 3,287,122 of OZ252023.1, read as the reverse complement.
CTGAAGTACCTCACGAACGGGAAGCGCTTCTTCGGGAAAAAAGTCCTCTCCGTCGAACGATTGACGGTTGCGAGCGGCTTCGATCGACGGGATCACGGCCGGCGACTCGACCGGACAGTCGGAACCAAATGCCAGCTTCATGCCGTGCTGGCGGAGGCTTTTGAACGCATACGCCCAGCGGCTTCGGTCTCCCCAGTGCTCGTGTGCGATCCGGACGTCGGAACTCAGATGAATGGGTTGGACCGACGCGATCAAGTCTAGTTTTTGCAGTCGTTCGAGATCCGCCGGGTCGATCAGTTGGACGTGCTCGATGCGATGCCTCAGGTGCGAGGCCGGCAGTCTTTCGAACTGGTCTATCGCCCGTCGGACGGCCTTGTCGCCGATCGCGTGCATCGCCACCGCCACTCCCGATGAGGTCGCGCGGTCGACCAGGCTTTCGAGTTCGTCGTCGTTCGTATAGGTGATCCCGAAATTGTCGGTTCGCTCAAACGGCCGGATCATTTCAGCCGTTTGCGAGCCGAGCGATCCATCGAGAAAAATCTTCAGCGGACCGACTTTGAGAAACTCGTCTCCGAAGCCGGTCCTCATCCCGTTGGCGACGAACTCGTCCAGGTTGGCCCTGGCGATGAGGGCGTGGAATCGAAGCCCAAGCCCTTCGGTTTGATTCAGGTATCCCAGTGTTTTGAATTCGTCGGGGCCTTCCATCGTGTGCACCGATGTGATCCCGAATCGATGAAAATCGCGTGTTGCGATCCGGATGGACTCGATCCAGTCCTCGCGCGAAGGCTGTGGGATCAGGGCCCTGAAGATCTCCATCGCCTTTTCCCGGATGACGCCGGTCAGTTCTCCCGTTTTCGGGTCGCGGTCGATCTGACCACCTTCCGGATCCGGAGTCGACGCATTCCATCCCACAGCATCGATCGCCCGCGTGTTGACCCAAAGCAGGTGGAAATCCTTTCGGGTCAGGACGACCGGGTTGTGGGGCGCCACCCGGTCCAGTTCCTGTCGGTTGGGCCAGCGTCCCCAGAGGTTCTGGTTCCAGCCGATGCCCCGGATCCATTCACCGGGCTTTTTCCGGGCGACGAACTCCCGGATCTGCTCGAGCGCTTCCTCAATCGGGGAAACCCCATCCAGGTTGATCGACGACAGGCTCAGACCGTAGTTGCAGAAATGGGTATGCGAGTCGATGAAGGCGGGCATGACGGTTTTGCCGCCAAGGTCGATGACCTCAGTCTTCGGACCGCGGCTGACGTCACCGATCTCAGCGATTCGTCCCGACAGCACCGACACGGAGGAAACCGTCCGATCGAAGGCCGTGCCTGTGTATATCCTGCCGTTTGTCAGAAGGACATCAGGTTCCATTGAATTCCACAGGTTGCTAGGAGTCTGTGCGGCAGAAGGGATCGTAGCGAGAAAGTGGAGAATCGAGGACAGATTTTCTCGATTTTGAGGCGAATAGTGGTTCTATTCAACGAAAAATCGGGGAAATATGGACCGATTATACCGCTTTCGCAGTAGATCTCTTCTGCCGCGCAGGCTCCTATGGGTTGTTTTCCGAAACGGGTTTACCTGTCGGCGCGGTATAGCCTGGTTTGGTTCGGACTTCAAGCTTGGGGAATCCGCGAGGTGCATTGACTTTGACTTCGATCGTTCGGTACGTACCGTCGAACGCCTTGTTGGAGGGATTGTATCCGATCGTGTAGTGGTTCCTCAGATCATGTGCGATTTGCCGGCAGAGTTCTTCCACTTCCGAGAGAGACTCCGGGAAAAACGCCTTGCCACCGGTGGCCTCGGCGATTTCTTCGAGGGCTTTCCTGGCTTTTTGCGATGGAGATTTCCGGAAAAGGCCTCCCCGTTGATCGTTCTGCTCCAACAGGCCGATCGCATAAACGGTGACGTCCACTTCCTTGACCTTGTCCATGACCTCCCTGAACTCGTAGTCGCTCTTGTTGTCCTCTCCGTCGGTAATCACCAGCAGCGCCTTCTTGTCCATGCGCCCTTCCCCTTCGACATGCTCCAGGGACAGAAAGACCGCGTCGTTGAAAGCCGTCTCACCTCTCGTGTCCATGTTGTCGAGCGCGTCCATCAGGTTGCCGATGCTTTGCGTGAAATCCTGTTCCAGGTAGGCCGAATCGTCGAAGGCGACGATGAAGGTTTCGTCCTCTGCGTTACTCTCACGGACGAACGTCAGCGCGGCGCTGCTGACTCGCTCCCGCTTGTTGCGCATGCTGCCGCTGTTGTCGATCACGAGCCCGACGCTGATGGGGACATCTTCATGCTGGAAGAGAGAGATCTGCTGGAGGACTTTGTCTTCGAAGACCTGGAAGTGCTGCTGTTCCAAGCCAATAACGGGACGGCCGTCCCGGTCTGCGACCGATACCGGAACTTGGACCAGCTCGACGTCAACGCTGATCTGAAAGTCCTTGCCCGCTTCCTTCTGGAGCTGTTGTGTTCCGCCGGATACGACAGGAAACATCAGGAATAGAATCAGGATTAGACGTCGATGTGCCACTGGCTGTTTACCCACACTCGGGAACGGAACTATTGCACAGCTCCGTAATAGCCTTTCTTCGAACGCACGGTAAGACGGGGAAGTCCTCGTGGAGGGTTGACTCTGACATCAACTTTACGCCACTTGCCATTCTTGGTCTCGTTTGTCGAGAAGTACCCGATGACATACTGGTTCTTCAGCTCGATAGCGATCTTGGTCGTGATGTCCTCGAGTTCGTAAACCGAATTGGGGAAGAAGGATCGCCCTCCGGTCATGTCCGAAATCTCTTCGATCAATGCCCGGCCGGTCCGTCCCATCGCCAACTGAGAGTTGAAGCCGTTGACGATACCGATGGAGTAGATCTGGACGTCGGATTCTTTGACGAATTCCTTGACGTTGCCGAAAGTGTAGCGGCTTCGATTGTCTTCTCCGTCGGTGATCAACAGCAGGGCCTTTTTCGGATTGCTACCTTCCTCCACTTTCTGAAGGCTGAGGTAAACGGCATCGTAAAGTGCCGTCATCCCCTTGGCCGGCGTAAAGATCAGGTGGTTCTGGAGACGCCCGATGTCTGTCGTGAAGTCCTGCGAAATTTCCGGCCTAGCGCTGAACTCGGCGAGGAAATATTCGTCCTCGGGGCTTCCGGTCTTCAGGAAAGTGACGGCTGCATCACGGGCAACCGACAACTTGTCCTTCATGCTGCCGCTGACGTCGAACACAATGCCCAGGCTCAACGGTACGTCCTCGGCGGAGAAGTACTGAACTTCCTGTTCGACCCTGTCTTCGAAAATCTTGAAGTGGCTGTCTTCCAGTCCGGTGACGTATCGATTCTGTGGGTCGGTGACCGTGGCGTTGATAAGGACCAGGTCGACGTCGACCTTGAGCGTCTGGTTGAGCGCGTCCTGCAGGTTCTGGGAGAACGCCATGACGGCGACCAGCATGAACACGCCACTGGCTGCGATCGATTTTTTCCACATCATCAGCAGATTCTCCGCTTACGAGGTCTCTTAATAGCCCATAAACATAACACTTTCAGTGGCTTACTTTATTTCTATGGGTAGATTATAGTCATTAGGCATGTCGAGTTCAAGCACCGTTTCGGATAGGGTCTTTGTATGCCTGAAGTTAGGTCAAAACAGGTCCCTGTGAGACACTTTTATTTTCGGTCTTTAAGCTGACAAATCGCTTCAGGCTGTGTGCTATAGTCTCCCTGTATTTACGACATACGGCCACCCAAACAGGACGGGTTTTTGGTCTCTTGATGCACGGCTCCATTGCGATCATCCCTGCACGCTTCAACTCCACCCGTCTCCCCGGCAAGCCCCTCAAGGAAATTCAAGGGCTAACATTGATCGAGCATGTGTATCGGCGTGTGGAAAGGGCCAGGGGGCTCGACCGAATTCTCGTCGCGACAGACGACGAGCGCATCCTCCAGGCGGTGCAGCGATTTGGTGGCGACGCTGTCCTGACACGTTCGGATCACCTGAGCGGTACCGACCGGCTTTCTGAGGCAGTCGCCGGGCTACCCGACGATATGATCGTCGTGAACATTCAGGGTGACGAGCCGCTCATCGAGCCTGAGGTCATCGACCAGGCACTGGATGCGGCCCGAATGAGAGACGCCGATGCCGTTACACTGATGACGTCGATGACGGACGTGGAGGCGATCCGGGATCCCAATCGAGTCAAAGTGGTTGTCGACCGCAACGGCTTTGCCTTGTATTTTTCGCGGTCGCCGGTTCCCTCGTCCGGGAAATGCTTTCTTCATCTTGGACTGTACGCATACCGGGTCGGATTCATCAAAGTTTTTACCACGCTCGAACCTACGCGGCTCGAGCGGGACGAGCGGTTGGAGCAACTGCGGATTCTCGATCATGGTTTCAAAATCCGTGTCGTTGAGGTCGAGAGTGAGTCGTGGGGTATTGACACCCCAGCCGATCTCGAAGAATTCGAGAGACTGTTAGGAAAACAAAAAAATGGATAAGAAATTCATCTTTGTGACCGGTGGCGTTGTTTCATCGCTGGGCAAGGGCCTGGCTTCCGCGTCGATCGGGTGCCTGCTCGAGAGTCGCGGCTTTCGAGTCAGCATCCTCAAATTTGATCCATACCTCAACGTGGATCCGGGAACCATGAGCCCTTACCAGCACGGTGAGGTCTATGTGACCGACGATGGAGCCGAGACCGATCTGGATCTGGGGCACTATGAGCGGTACACCCATGCGGAACTGACTCAAAAGAACAACGTCACGACGGGGCGCATTTATGAGACCGTCATCCAGAAGGAGCGGAGGGGAGACTACCTGGGAAACACTGTACAGGTGATCCCCCACGTGACGAACGAGATCAAGGCGGCCGTTCACCGTGTCGCCGAAAAGACCGAGATCACGATAGTCGAGGTCGGCGGCACCGTTGGTGATATCGAATCGCTTCCATTTCTCGAAGCCATCCGCCAACTGCGTCACGAGATCGGCGGTCCGAACGTGATTTTCGTCCACCTTACGCTGGTCCCGTTCATCCCGACAGCCGGAGAACTCAAGACCAAGCCGACTCAGCACAGCGTGAAAGAACTGAGAGAGATCGGCATCCAGCCCGATATCCTCCTGTGCCGTACAGATCGGTATCTGTCAAACGAACTGAAGGCAAAGGTTGCCCTGTTTTGTAATGTCACAGAAGACGCGGTGATAACGGCGCAGGACAACGAGAATATCTACGAGGTTCCCCTTGCGTTGAGCAAAGAAGGTCTCGACGACAAGATCGTGAGCCTGCTCGATCTTCCCGATACGGAACGGCGCATGGAGCGGTGGGAATCGCTGATCAAGCGGATCGGGACTCTGGATGCTGAAGTGTCCATCGGCGTCGTCGGCAAGTACGTCGAGCTTGAAGACGCTTATAAGAGCCTGCGTGAAGCTCTGGTTCATGGCGGTATCGCCCACGGGTTGAAGACCCGCATCCATTGGGTCGAAGCCGAGCGTCTCGAGGGCAGAGACGAGGTTTCGGAATTGAATCAGTACGACGGCATCCTGGTGCCGGGCGGGTTCGGCAAGCGGGGTATTCCCGGAATGGTTCGCGCGATCCAGTTTGCGCGCGAAAGCCGCGTTCCGTTCTTTGGCATCTGTCTCGGCATGCAGTGTGCGGTGATCGAATTTGGCCGGAACGTTGCCGGCATCGAAAACGCCAACAGCACCGAGTTCGAGATCAGCACGTCAAACCCTGTGATCTACAAGCTTCGTGATTTGCTGGGAGTGGACACGATTGGCGGGACGATGCGCCTGGGCGCTTACCCTTGTGAACTTACGCCGGGATCCCTGGTGAATCGCGTCTACGAACAGTCCATGATCTCGGAGCGTCACCGTCACCGTTACGAGTTCAATCGAGCCTTTGAGTCCACGCTTACGGATGCCGGCCTGATCATCTCCGGTATCTCTCCCGACAAGAACTTCGTCGAAGTCGTCGAGATCGAAGATCATCCGTGGTTCCTGGGATGCCAGTTCCATCCGGAATTCAAGTCCCGGCCGCTCGAGCCCCACCCGTTGTTCTCTTCGTTCGTGAACGCAGCATACGAACACCAGAAGCTTCGGCATCAGGCGGACCAGATCGTCGCCAAGTGACTTTCAGCCAGAGCATTCCCGGATTCGATTTCGATCTCTCCACGGATTTCTTCCTGATCGCAGGCCCTTGCGTGGTGGAAAGTGCGGACCACGCGCGATTCATGGCCTCTGAACTGAAGAAGATCACGTCCGCTAACGGCATTCCTTTCATATTCAAGGCCTCCTACGACAAGTCGAACCGAACGTCGGTCCACTCTTATCGAGGACCCGGCATGGAGAAAGGTCTGGAGATCCTGTCGGATGTCGGTCGCGAAATCGGTGTCCCGATTCTGTCGGACGTTCACGAGGTCCAACAAGTCGCTCCCGCAGCCGAAGTGCTCGACGTTCTGCAGATCCCTGCGTTTCTCTGTCGTCAGACCGACCTCATCGTTGCCGCTGCGAAGACAGGTAAAGTCGTCAATATCAAGAAGGGACAGTTTGTTTCACCCCACGACATGAAACATGCCGTCGGGAAGGCGCGTGAATCCGGGAACGAGACTGTAATCCTGACCGAGCGTGGCAGCTCTTTCGGCTACAACAACCTGGTTGTCGACTTTCGCTCGTTTCCGATCATGCAGGGCCTGGGCTGTCCGGTTGTCTTCGACATCACACACAGCTTGCAGTTGCCGGGAGGTCAGGGGAGCGCCTCGGGGGGGCAGCCCGAATACATTCCGGCCCTGGCCCGCGCGGGTGTGGCCGCCGGTGTCGACGGTATCTTTATGGAGGTTCACGACGACCCTTCAAAGGCGTTATCGGACGGACCGAACGCATTGAAATTATCCTTGTTGCCCGAGCTGCTCGAAGAACTGCTGGCAATTCGCCGATGCATCAAACCGAATTAGAAGAGCGCATCCGGAACGTCGAACTCCTCCTGCTGGACGTTGACGGCGTCTTGACCGACGGTCGCATCACTTTTGTGCCCGACGGCGAACGGCTTGTGGAGCTGAAGTTCTTTCACGTTCAGGATGGCGCGGGAATCGCCCTGGCCCACCGGGTCGGTTTGCGTACCGGCATCATTTCGGGCCGGAGTTCGCCGATCGTCGAGCAGCGAGCTCGCGAACTGTCGATCGGGCTCGTCTATCTGGGAAAGATGAACAAGCTGGCCGTTCTGGACGAGATCATCGAAAAGACCGCGATCTCTGCCGAGCGTATCTGTTTTGTCGGTGACGAAGTGGTGGATTTGCCCGTCATGAACCGAGTGGGCTTCTCCGTTGCCGTCGCCAACGCCTGTCGGGATGTCACTTCCCGTGCCGCCTACGTGACCCGCGCCGCGGGTGGAGAAGGGGCCGTCAGGGAAGTCATCGAGTTGATCCTCAGAACGCAGGGGAAGTGGGATCGAGCGATAGAAGAGTTTCTTCACTAGCCCGGATGGATCACCAATCGGAGAATCGATCAGTGTTCGGATACGAGAAGCGATTTGCGGCGAGACTTGGAGCTGAGAGTGAGCGAGCCGTGGACATTGGCGGATTTTGAGCCTGTGACACGGCGACATTTGGCGGGAGATCGGCATGAATGGGCGAGTGCAGGCAGGCCTCGCCGGGAGGCAGATGAGAGGCGCTGTTTTTCGGATCTGAAGGTTCGGTGTCGTCAGCAACGAAGCGGAATTGATTGCAGGTTTCTCACTATGAGAGCAAAGACGTCGGCATAGGGATAGGCCTCCGACATCGAGATCCAGACGTTGCGGACCGTGAGGCGGATACGCGCACCGATCTTAAGAAGCTTCAGACGGATGGTTCCGCATTGGGCATGGGCCATCGCGGTATCTTTGAGACCGAGACGACGCAACGCCTGCATAAGCATGTAGGCGGCTGAGGACAGATACAGTCGGAGCTGATTGGCGCGCATGGTTCCCGCACTGGTGCGGTCGGCAAATAGATCCAGTTGCTGTTCTTTGATCCGGTTCTCCATGTCGCCGCGTGCGCAATAGAAATCTTCGTAGAGCGCTTGGGCTCCGAGTCGTTCCGGTGGCAGTGAGGTCACCACGAATCGGGGATTGGCGCCCTTGGCCAGGAACTCGGCTTTGCCAACAACGCGACGAGTGCGGCTCCAGCTCTTTCGAGTCCGGTACAGGAAATCCTTAAACACTCGTGCCGATTTCCCAGTGGTCTGAAACTCCGCTTCAGCCTGAATCATCTGGTCAGCGATCTCTCGCTTGAGGCGGTCGTTCTTGGCCAACCCCATCACATAATCGACCTGGTGGGTTTCACACCAGTCCAGTAATGCATCCCGGCAGAATCCGGAATCGGCCCGAATGATGATCGACACGTCCGGCCAGCTCTGACGGATCTGGCCGACGATACGTTCCAATTCATCGACTGATCCTGCCGCCCCATCGATATTGGACGGGCGCAGCCGAGCGCACAACAGATGCTCTCCACAGAAGATGTACAAGGGCAGATAGCAGTAGTTGCGGTAGTAGCCGTGAAAGAACCGGCCTTCCTGTTGACCATGGATCGGATCATCGGTCGCGTCCAGATCCAGAACGATCTCTTCGGGCGCCGTGTTGTCATGGGCTGCCACAAACGCATCGACCATCCAACGATCGATCTTGTCCCCATCCATAGCGATCTTCTTGTACCGCTCCTGGTCGCCGACTTCGGCGCCGGTCAACTCCAATCGGTTTAGCGTGCTCTTGCCCGCCAACGCCTTTCCCCAGTCGCCGGCCTGTCGTCGATTCGTTCCCAGCGGATCCGCTTTGTCCACCGCCAACGCAAGCATCGGGTCGGTCCGTAACTGATCGTGATCGTTCAGGTCTTCATATCCCAGGCACAGCCCGTAGACCCGCTGTCCCAACAGCTCCTTCACGGTGTGTTCGATCAACCGTTGGTCGCGATGATCGCTAAAACACCCCGCCAATCCATCGATCAAACCGGTCCGCTTTTCGACTTCACGCAGCAGCAGAACTCCAGCGTCAGACGTGATCTTGCCGCCGTCGAAACGCGCCTTCATTTTTCGTTGAAGAAGTCCGTGAAATTCGAACGTGGTTTGTTTACACTCTGTACTCATAAGGGCCGCCTCCGTTTGGTTTCTGAACCGTTCTCGACAAACGATTTATGCCAAACAGGGCGGCCTTTTCTGGTCCTTTCGGTGATTTATGCGGGCTAGCTCCTGCCTGCCCCAGCGCCTCCGAAAATTTATTCTGAGTCAGGCCGATATCGTCCCACATATCCCGAAGTACTTCTCCCGGGTGGGCCGGCGCCAACCTCTTTTATCGAAATCGAAACACGATGCCGGTCGACACACGGAAACCACCCAGGGTGCCGCCTCCTGCCCGGACCCAGTTGTAGTCAAATTGCGGGATCCGGATCGCGAGGTTCTCGCCGATATTCCAATCCACTCCCCCGCCGGCGGCGGCCGCGAACCCGTGAATACCTACGGGGTCATCCACGCCAAGAGCCTGGATGTAATTCCCGCCGAATAGAACCTGGGCGAACGTCGTCACCGTGCGCCCCTCGAACATCTTTATTTGAGGTCCGAATCGGTTCCGTTTTGTCTCAGGTGCATGAGCGTGTCGGCATATTGATGGACTTTTCGGGGCACTATTTTCGCCCAGCCTCTTCATCGTGGACTTACTGGACGATGTGGATCTCGACGTGCCAGACGAAGCGGATTTCGCGTTCTACACCTACCCTGCTTGGCTTTCTTACGGGATGTTGCGGTCGATTTCTATCGGGTCGTGTGGCCAACCGTTTTGATCGTAGCGGTAACACGGTCCGGCGATCTCGTGATGGTCGCGGTTACTATCGTGGCCGCGTCAGGGGGTTGTTGTTGTTGTTGCTGGCGGAGACCTCTGACCGCTACTGGTGTTCATCACGAATCCGGTGGCGTTGGCGAGTTGTTCGAGCGTGAGCACGTTGGTGATCCACTGGCCGTTAATGATCCACGTCGGGTAGGTTCTGATACCGATCGCCCCGCATATGGCAGCGCCGGGACGGTTTCGGCCATTGGGACTGCATTCGACGTATGGAAGCCGGCTCGCTGAAGGTCCGAACAGCCTCTTTTGTTCCTGGCAGTGTGGGCACCACGACGCTCCGTAGAACTTCACTCCCGTCTCAGTGAGGTGTTCTGCGAGAGCCTGGGCCATCGGGTCTTCCGGTCCGAGAGGTTCTGGCAGAGGGGCAGTGTAGTTTAGATGAAGCGACACGATCACAAGAGACGCGAGCACACCCCGGCCGAGAAGCAGACCCCGCCATGGCCGGTTCACCACCTCGGTCGGCCGCTGGTAAATGACGAGGGCCAGCATGGCCGCCATCAGCGTTAGCGACGTCAGGCAATACGGGCACGCTGCTTCGAGGATAAGCAGGGAAACGGTGGTCAAATAAACGCTGTAGCAGAAACCGAAGAATGCCGCTGAGAACGCATACGACCAGTGTTGGTCGACACGTCGAACAAATGCGATTCCGCCGATTCCGGCGTATGCCATCAATCCCCAGAACGCTGTCGGCAGGCCGAACAGGGTTGCCCACCGGCTTGTCAATACCAAGTCGCATCCGCCGCCTGCGGCACATCCTTTGACCGCCGCACCCATGAATGAGGTCCATGCCAGGTAGCCGGTCAATAGAATCCCAATTCCGCTCAACACCAGTAACGGCCAGTTGGGCGACGCGCGCAAGGCATCCTGCGTCACGGGGCTAGCCTTTCCGTGCCGCTTCCTGTTCGATTTTCTTCCCATAAACGAAATGATAACCGAAAAACAGCTTCTGAGCTAAAACCACAGGGATCGCGTTGTGAGCAGGGCAGAGGAGGTCGAATATCTGCTGACCGCCCCAACTCCTCCGCGACGGTACGACCGTTCTCCCGGACGTGGGTGTGGTCCGGTGGCGAGTTACCGAAGAAGCCGCGCGTGTGCCGGTTTGGCCGGCAGACGGTCGAGGCGCTCGGTTTCGGATGTGCTGGCGAACAACGACGTGACGGCTGATCCCAACGGTTCCTCAATGATCTCGGCTGGGGACACCGGCACACCGCCAACCTGCTCGGTTCCGTTTTTCTTATCGTCCAATCTTCTCTTCAGTTTTCTACAAGCTTGCTGCGATTACTGTTTCACTGCCTTCAGCACCTCTCTGGTCATGTCCCAGGGGTTGAAGCCCTGGCGGCCATAGTCAAGGCCGCGTCGCACAATCACGATATTGTGCGACGGCACAACCACTGTGTATTGGCCGCGGTTACCGTTTGTTGTGTAGGCATCTTTCGGTACGTCATCGCGACCCTCTGGTACCAACCACCACTGACCACCGTATCGGCTACCCCTGCCGAGGGTCGCCGGTGCCGGAGTGCGCACGAAGTCGATCCACTCCTCGGAGATTAAGCGCTCGCCGTCCCACAACCCGTTCTGTAAGTAGAGCTGGCCGAAGCGTGCCAGGTCGCGGGCATTGGTATAGACCTGACTGCTGAGGATGAAGTCGCCGAAGCGGTCGGTGCTGACCAGCGTGTTGCGCATGCCGAGCTTGTCGAGCAGCGCTCGCCTGGGAAATTCGGCGTAGGCCTTGTCACTGCCCAGCGCCAGCTTCATGGCATACACGCCCAGCAGCGTGTCGTAATTCTCATAGTCCCAGTGAGTGCCCGGCTCGCGAATCAGAGCGCGGCTGCGGGCGCCGACCACCGAACTCGCGCCCGCCCAGTAGGACAGCCCCGAGCCGGTCGCATACTCGCGCCCGCCGTTGTCGATGGTGTCCAGGCCGCTGGACATATTAAGCACGTGTCGCAGGGTGATTTCGTTGCGTGGATCCGTCTCCGGAGACCGGTTCTCTGGATACCAGTCGAAACCGAGGGGTTCATCCAAAGACAACTTGCCCTCATCGACCAGCATGCCGATCAGCGTGCCGGCGATGCTCTTGGCCGTGGACCAGGTACGCGTACGGGTGGTGATGTCGAAGCCCGGCGCGTAGCGCTCGTGAATGATCTCGCCGTTGTGAACGACGATCATGCTCAGGGTGACCTGTTCTTTCGAGTCGCGATCGAACGCCCAATCAGAAGCCGCGGCCAAGGCCGCCGCATCGATGTCGGTCCGAAGCCCGGTGTTCGACAGCAGGTCGCCGTTCGGCCATGGAATGCGGGCTGGATCGCCTGGCGGTAGCGGCAGGGTCAGCTCTGGCAGATCGTCGATATCGGCAAGAGTCTGATCGGGTGGCAGGATCACACAGCCGATGCCCTGGCGGAAAGCCGCTCGCATCACCGGCACCGCGCCAGCCGCACCGACCTCCACGGCGCGCAGATTCGTGTCGACGTTGTAGTCGCCGCCCTCCGCCGTGCCTATGGGCTCGCGAAAGAAGGCGAGCTCCTGAGCGAAAACCTGCACCAGTGTGCGGTTACCAGTGAACAGCCCGTTACACATGAGGACGGCCTGCTGACCCCGTTGGACCATAGCTCTCTGGTGCTGCCAGTAATCGTAGGATTCCACCTGCTGCGCGAATGCCTGCGACGACAGCAAGAGGGTGAGAGTTGATAGCAAGATCGAAAGGTGCTTCATGAGAGGTCCCTCCAGTTGAGTGCACATAGCATAAAAGCTATTGCGGCGTAAGTCGATGTAAGTCCACGCCTCCGAAGACTCCTGCGCCCTGCGGGTTGCGACGGCATGGGGTCAGCTGCGCGAGATGTCGGATGGAAGTTTCATTGACCTCGAATCCAGCCTGTAGTCTCATCTATTCCGATGCAACCCGGTAAACACCTCACCATTCCGGGATCCAGATCCGACGAGGAGGCCTGACGAGCTGGTAAAGCTCACACCCCAATCACCATGATAAGAATCATCATCGACGTGCTCATAACCTCGGCGCTCCTCTACGCGCTTGCGTCAGGGCTACCCGGCGTGCGCCTGAAATCGTTCCGCTCCGCGGTGAGCGTCGCGCTGGTCTACGGCCTGTTGAATTACTTTCTCTTCTGGCTGTTGGCCCTGGTCTCCTTCATCCCGATGCTGCTGACCTTCGGCTTGTTCGGCCTGGTCATCAACGCCTTCCTGCTGTGGCTGACCGACAAGCTGATCGAAGATTTCGAGATCGATTCGTTGCGGATGACTTTGCTTATGGCGGTATTGCTGACGGTGGGGAAGCTCGTGCTGCGTTTGATCCTCTGACGTGGACGGCGGGGGGCGTTTCGAGCGGCACGGTAAAGTACGCAGAATCCATCCGTTTTGGGATTCGTGCGCTTCGGCCGATCCGATCTGCGGCTCGCTCTCCGGTCCCCGCTCCCCGCCGCCTACCGAGGCAACCGCACCGGCATATCCGCTACCACATAAGCCATCACCGCGAAGGTTGCGACGCAAAGTGCTACTTCGTCCGGGTCGAGCTTGTCGATGGTGTCGGAGTCGGTGTGGTGGTACCAGAAGTACCGCGTGCCGTCAACACTCAAGCCCATCCCCGGAACGCCCGTCTCCATGAGCGGACCAATGTCAGCGCCGCCTCCGCCCCTGGTAATCCGGCCCGCCCCGATACGGTCGAGCAGCGTCCCGATTTCCGTGACCATGTCGAAGGCGGCGTCTGAGCCGGTGAACCCGTAGCCGAGCGGCTTGAAAACACCGCCGTCGGACTCCATCGCGAGCACGTGGTCCTCGTCGGCGTGCATCCTGGCATACTCAGGGCCGCCAGGCCCCCCGTTCTCCTCGCTCGTCCAGCCGACCACACGTACGGTCCGACGCGGCCGCAGGCCGAGCTCCTTCATGAGGCGGACCGCCTCCCAGGCGGCGACGACGCCACCCGCGTCGTCCATCGCGCCCTGGCCCACGTCCCATGAGTCGATATGTCCACCGAGCACGATGACCTCGTTCGGGAATTCCGACCCGACGATCTCGGCCATCACGTTTCTTGACGGCGCATCGGGAAGCATCTCGGCGCTCATCTTCAGTAGCAGCTCGACACGCTCTCCCCGGTCCTGCATCCGGTGCAACAGCTCGGCATCCTCGACCGTGATCGCGGCATGCGGGATACGCCGCACGTCGTCCGCGTAGCTCATGTTGCCGGTATGCGGCGTCTGCTGCGAGTACGGGGTCACGGAGCGGATGATGCTCGCGGCCGCGCCTGCTCGAGCAGCGGCGATCGCACCTTGGCTCCGGTACTGCACGGTCGCGCCATAGTTGGTAAAAGGCACGTCGAAGAGCACGATCTTGCCCTGAGCTTCGTCGGCTCGTCGTTCCAGCTCGTCGAAGCTGCCGACGACAAGGACCTCGGCGCGAATGCCGCCCGGAGGTGTCGCGATACTACCTCCGAGTCCCAGCATGGGGAGTGCGCGCGGGCGCGGAAGAGTCATCTCCAACGACTCCTCACCGCGGACCCAATGCGGCACCATCACCACGTCACCCCGCACGTTGTTGAGACCGTCCGACTCCATCTGCTCGATGATCCAGTCGATCGCCTGCTCCAGGGCGACCGAGCCCGAAACGCGGTGGCCGAACAGATCGACCAACTCCGCCAGACGCGTGTACGCATCGTGGTTCGCGAGTGCGGCGTCGATCAGGCTATTCGCGTCGTCACGGTACGCATTGGCCAATTGAGAGGACGCGGCATCCCGGTCCTGCGCACCCCCTGCGGTGGGCAGCATCATGACCAGAGCCGCACAGAAGGCGAGTGAGGTCAGCTTTCGATCACGCATTGATTTGATCCCTCCACATGGTCGAGACAGAGCTTAGTTGTAAGTGATTGGGAAGTCCACAAGGTTTGGACTTAGAACACCAGGACAGGGGAATCCATTCGAAGCGCTCGCCGCTGCTGGTGGAAACTCTCTGCGGGGTCCGGTTTTCTATCCGCGCGTCGCGGTCGCCCGGTCCTGCGGCTTCAACTCTGGGGGATACTTCGGGAACGGAGGAACAATTATTCACCGTGTCGGAGTCTTCACTTCCAATTACCTCAAGCGTGCTGGAATCGGCCGACATTCGTCGCATCATTCTGCTCGCTGAGGCCTCTTATTTGGCCTATACTCCACACGGGACCAACCAGACTCTTCGTCGAAGGCGTGGTGATCGTAGGCTCTAAGGAGCACCCAGACCATGATAAATCGGACAAAACTTTCGAGTGTCGCAGCCTTGCTTTTCATGACCGTCGCTTGCGGCTCTGAGCCTCCCGAGCAGGCGGAGGGGCCGACATCGGTCACACCGCCAGAGTGGGAAGTGGATCCGACCTGGCCACCGACCCTGCCCAACGACTGGATCCTCGGCGACATCAGAGGACTCTTCGTTGACGAAAACGACCACCTCTGGGTGGTTCACATGCCGTCGAGCCTGACCCGTCAGGAGATCGGGGCCGCACAGGATCCACCGATCGCCGATTGTTGTTTCCCCGCTCCGCCGGTACTCGAACTGGATCCCGATGGCAACGTCCTCCAAGCCTGGGGCGGTCCGGGCGAGGGCTATACCTGGTTTGATCAGGAGCACGGGATCTATATCGATCACAACGGCTTCGTCTGGCTCGGTACGAGCAATGGATTCCACGTGATGAAGTTCACCAGGGATGGCAAGCATGTTCTCACCATCGGGGAGCCCGGCGTGAACATGGGCAGCAACGATCCGACTCATCTGGGCGGCCCGGCGAATTTTTTCGTGGAGCCCAGTACGAACGAACTCTTCATCGCGGATGGATACCGCAACCGGCGCGTCGTGGTCTTCGATGCCGAGACCGGTGAATACCGCCGTCACTGGGGTGCGTACGGCAAGCCACCGGACGACGACTACTCCTATGAGTATCCGATCAGGCTCGACGACCCGCCCCAGCAGTACCGCACGGTCCATGGGATCGTTGGCTCGAAGGACGGCCTCGTCTATGTGGCCGACCGCCGTGGAAACCGCGTTCAGGCCTTCCGACAGAATGGCGAGTATCTGATGGAGCGTTTCGTCGCTCCAAAGACCGGCGGATCGGGGACTGGATTCAGCCTTGGGTTGTCGCGGGATACCGAGCAGAGCATCCTTTACCTCATCGATGGCACGAACCAACGGGTCTGGATGCTGCAGCGGAACGATCTGGAGATCCTGGGCAGGTTCGGGAGACCCGGTCGCCAGGCTGGCGAGTTCATCCGGGCACACATGGTCGTGCTCGACCGACGGGGCTACCTCTACACCGGAGAGGCGGGCAACGGGAGGCGGATGCAGAGGTTCAAGAAGGCTGCCGAGTAGCCCGAATGACCACGGGGAATCATTCCTGTCGCCGGGACTACTAGTGGTAGCCAATTCGTTAGACAAGTCTTCACGCAGGATGATACGGTCCAACGTTCCAGACAAAATCCAAATGGGGTGATTCATGAAACCAACAAGACGAGAGTTTGCGACAGTGCTGGGCGCGACGGCGCTCTTCCCGGGAAGCCTCTGGGCGAGGGCGCTCGCCGAGGTCGAACAGGACGGGGAAGTGTCGACCGACCTGGTGTTGACCCTGCTTGACGTGCAGGGCGAGCGGGGCATCTTCGAAGATCCGGAACACCTGGAAGAGCTGAGGGCGGGGCTGACCCGCAAGCTGCGCGACCACAAGGTCGTGCGTGATTTCCCAATCCCGGATGACATCGAACCCCTTCTGGGTTTTGAGAGGTGACGGTATGAGTGAAGATCTGTGCTATCAAACAGTCAGCGAGCTTTCCGGCCAGATCGCCTCGGGGGATCTCTCACCCGTAGAGGTGACTCGCGCCTACCTGGAGCGCGCCGAAGAACTGGATTCCAAACTAGACTCGATTATCACCTTGTTGCCCGAGCGCGCGCTGGCAGACGCGCGGGCCGCCGAAGACGAGATTCAACAGGGACGGGTTCGGGGACCGTTGCATGGCATTCCCTTCGGGGTCAAGGACCTTCTCGACACCAAGGGGATCCGAACGACCTGGGCATCCAGTATCTTTGCCGATCGGGTGCCTGACCGCGATTCCGCCGTGATTGAAAAACTCATGGGCGCCGGCGGCGTTCTGATGGCCAAACTGACGATGGCGGAGTTTGCCGGAGGATCGCTCCGCTCGAACCTCGTCCCACATCCGCACAACCCGTGGAAACTGGATCGAACGACATCGGGCTCGTCCAGCGGTTCGGGTGCCGCGACTGCCGCTGCGCTGGTGGGTTTCTCGATCGGTTCGGAGACCGGCGGTTCGATCATGGGACCGTCGTCGTCATGTGGTGTTTGCGGAGTCCGGCCAACTTATGGGCGGGTGAGCCGGTACGGCTGTATGGCTCTGGCCTGGAGCCTGGACAAGCTCGGGCCGATGGCGCGCTCAGCCGAAGACTGTGGCCTGGTGCTCGACGCAATCGCCGGATACGACTCGCGGGACCCGAGAAGCTCCAAATCCGTCTTCCGTTTCCGGCGCGATCCGGGTGCGATGACGGGCAGAAAGGTGGGTCTGGTCCGCCACGAGTTCGACTTGATTCCGGAGGAAAACCGCGCGGTGTTCGATCGGGCTCTGGATGTCCTCGAACAGGCCGGTGTCGCTTTTGAAGACGTCGAGCTGCCGGACTTTCCCTACAGCGAGGTCTACAATGTCACCCGGAACCCCGAAGCGGGCGCATTCTACAAGCACCTCTTTAACGACAAGCGGATCGAGGGACAGTTCGACAGGGCCCGGCGGGCGGACTTCCTCGCCGGCAGCATGCTTCCCGCTTCGGACTACGTGACTGCCCAGCGCATCCGGCAGATGATGGTCCACGCGGCAGACCAACTGCTTGCGCCTTACAGTGCCATCATTGCGCCAAGTCGGGGCAGGGGCGCCGGACTGATCGATGGACCCCCAGCGCCGCCGACCCAGCCTTCTGCAACGCCCGAACCGCGGCGCCGAGGTGCTTCCATGACGCGGATGGTCAACCTGACGGGGTTGCCGGGTATATCCATACCGTGCGGGTTCGACGGCGAAGAAATGCCGTTGGGGCTGCACATCGCTGCAAGGGCCTGGGACGAACAGGCCGCCCTGGACATCGCGATGGCGTACCAGAGGGAAACAGACTTCCATCGCCGGCGACCCGGGTTACGGGAGTAAGGCCGGTCTGTCTGCATGAAGCCGATACTGACGATGGCTCGGGGCCCTGGCCCGAGCCATCTCCCATTTGAGGTTAGACGACTTTGAAGCCTGAGGTGGAGCCTACGGTCTCTGCCATCGCACCCGAGGCGCCAGCCTCCCGCTGCCGGGCAAGGCCACAATCTCGCCATTCTCGTAGACCACCTCGCCCCGCCGGATCGTGACAATCGGCCAACCGGTCAGCTCCCAACCCGAGAAGAGTGAGAACTTCCCGTTTGACAGGATGTCCTCATCCCGGATCGTCCTCGTCAGGTCGGGATCCCAGATGACGACGTCCGCGTCGGATCCAACAGCAATCGTGCCCTTGCTCGGATAAAGCCCGAAGAGCTTCGCTGGGTTGGTTGCCGTCACGGCGACCATCTGTTCCAGAGTGATCCGACCCTTCCGCACACCCTCTGAATAGAGCAGCGGCATCTGGTCCTGGAGGAAGTTGGCGCCCTCTCGCGGACTCAGGACACTGTTCTCCGGGTTCATCTTCTCGGCACGGGTATAACCGACGTGGTCGGTGTTCACCGCGTCGACACTTCCTCGTGCGATCGCGCCCCACAGGTAATCCTGATCGCTCTTGTCGCGGAGCGGCGGGGCGCCTGTGAAGGTGGGACCGTCTGGCCCGTTGAAGCGGTCCCGGGTCAAGTGCAGATAGATGAAGCGCACCTCGGTGAACACGGGCAGCCCGCGGACTCGTGCCGCCTCAGCAGCGCGCATTGCTCGTTCCGACGACATGTGCACCAGATACACGGGAGCGCCCGTTGCCTCGGCAAAGCCGATCGCCCTCTGCGTGCCCACTTCCTCGCCTGGGATGGGATGCGAGTCGGCGAAATTCTGGCCGACCAGGGCCGTCCGCCCCTCAGCTACCAGGCGGTCCATCGCCAACCGCAGGATTGCGGCGTCCTCCGCGTGCAGCTGCGTCAGAACGCCGGCTTTGCCAGCGGCGTCAATCAGCTTCAGATTGTCCAAAGCGCGCTGGTCGAACCCGAGGCCCCTCATGAAGATTTTCAGAGTCACTCCGCGGTCTCGAAGCATTGTCACGTCATCGGGCGCCAGCGCCGTCGGGTCGCGGACTGTGAAGTGCAGGATGGCATCAGCGATTGTGTCCCGGGTCGCGGCGTCTGCAGCCGCGGCAAGGGTCTCGGCGGCAGGCACTGACGTATTCTGGCTGATAAATGCGCCGATGGTCGTGATCCCTCCGGCAAGCGCGGCCCGAGATGCGGAGGCAAAGTCGTCGGTACCCTCGCGGGTGTTCGCTGTCCGTACCGGTGTCAGGTGCACATGTGTGTCGATACCGCCAGGAAGGACCAGCTTTCCGGCCGCGTCGATCACCTGCGCTCCTGTTCCCGGTGTCAGGTCCCGGCCGATCTCAGCGATCACACCGGCACGGATGCGCAGATCCCCCTGCACTCGTCCTGCCTCTGTCACGATCAGACCGTTGCGGATTACGAGCTCGGACTCCTGGGCCCCCGAGTCAACAGCCATCCCCAGAACGAGCACAAGGCTGACCCACATGCCACGTGGCATCCAACGGCGCATCATTCGCTTCATAATTGCCTCCTCACGAGATTGGACAGGCGTTGCCCCAAAGAGCCGAACGAATCATAGGAGAATCGTCGGCCCCCGCTTCGCAACGATAGGCCATGGTTGCCGAATTGCCGCTAACGGATCTTATGTGTTGATCACGCCAGCGGATTATAGGCGGATTTCACGGACGGCCGCCAAGGAAAATTACCTTCCGCAGGGCCGAGGATTACTCATGAGTCACACCGCGGAGGACAGCGTGTCGGGGTGGCCGGCCCGGGCCACCCGCCGGACACGAGATCCGCCCAGGCCACCATCCCTCTAAACACGCGGGCGCCCACGGAGGGACGCCCCGACACGCACGCTCGAAGGTGACGGCAATGGCGAAGTGTTCGGCTTAACTAATCGCCCGGTCCGGTTTTGGGGTAATACGGAAGATTGTTCGCTCGTCTATCACTTTCTCTCCGATTCCCCTACCCCTTCTTCAGTCCGAATCTTCACTGACAACCGGCAGCGTCGCCTTCTCATTAACATGCAGCCGAAACACATCGGGCCGGGCATAGTGTCCAACGACGTCAAAGTCGTACTTCCCGCGCGCAATTTCTCCCAGGTCCACCTCCGCCGTCAGAATCCCTTCTTCTCCGTACAAGGGCCCGGCGAGCACCTCGCCGATCGGGCCGATGATCGCGCTTCCGCCCCGCATCAGGACCGTGTCGGGGTCCGCCCCCTGGACCGCGTCGTAGTCGTCGGGGCAATCCCCACGCTTGAGGTACTGACAGCAGGAAAAGACGTAACATCGGCCTTCGAGCGCAATGTGCTTCATCGACGCGAACCAGTTGTCCCTGTCGTCTGCTGTCGGGGCGCAGTAGAGCTGGATGCCTTTCGAATACATCGTCATTCGAAGCAGCGGCATATAGTTTTCCCAGCAGATCACCGAGCCCAGCTTGCCGAGAGGTGTGTCGTATACCGGCAGGGTGGAACCGTCGCCGAAACCCCAGACGATTCGTTCCATTGCCGTCGGCATCAGCTTGCGGTGCTTTCCCAGATAGTTGCCATCGGGATCGAAGAAGACCACAGTGCAGTAGAGCGTTCCCGCATCCCGCTCAATTGCGCCGAGAACCAGGTACACACTTGTCTCGCCGGCGATCTGGGCCAACCTGTCTATGTCCGGGCCTGGGACATCGACCGCGCTGTCCCAGTACCTCTTGAAGTAATCCCGCCCTTCCGGTGTGCGTCCACCGACCCGTGCTCCGAAGTCGAGCCCCTTGGGGTAGGAAGAGATGAATGCTTCCGGGAAGACAACCAGCCTGGCCCCACTCCGGGCGGCGTCGGCTGTCAGATCGGCGATCTTGTCGATCGTGCGTTCACGATCGAAGACGATCGGCGAGGCCTGGACGACAGCAGCGGTAAAAGACATAGCAGGTTCTCCTTCTGACCACAACGACTAAGCCGAGGATTCTCCAGGCAGACTACCGGCGGTTTAATTCGGACGTGATAACCCTTGCGATCGCCGCGTACGGTTGGTTTCCTTCCAGCACCCGGCCATTGATAATCATCGTAGGCGTCGTAAAGACACCAGCTTCCTCTCCCGCGTCCATGTCATCATTGACGGTCGCAGCTTTCCTTCCCGAGTCCAGGCACGAGTTGAACGTCGCCGTGTCGAGTCCCAGTTCCCCGGCCCTTCGCCTCAGCGCGTCAAGTGCGAGATCCTCCTGGTTTCCGAACAACGAGTCGTGATACTCCCAGAAGCGATTCTGATCGTCAGCGCACAAGGAAGCCTCCGCCGCTTTCATCGAGTGAGGGTGGATGCGGGCGAAAGGGAACTGCCGGAACACAATCCGGACGTGGGCGCTATAGTTCTTCCGTATGGTTTCGAGCGTCGGAAACAGGCCGCCGCAGTGCGGGCATTCGAAGTCGCCGAACTCGACGATCGTGACAGTCGCGTCGGCGGGTCCCCTGGAGGGACCGTCGGACGAGAGTTTGGCCCAAAGGTCTGCCGGCACTCTGGCCTGCGCCGCGGACGTTGCGGTTATCGTCAACACCATGAGCAGGGTCCAGCCAAAGCATGTCTTCATAAATAGCTCCTCGCCGTCGTTGTCCATTCTCCAGGTTACCGGAGTAAACGGAGTATCAACCGAAATCCTGGGCTTGTAAAGAAACTGTTAGTTTGTCTCCGGACGAACGGGGCTTCCTCCTCACAACTGTTTACCTCCGGCCATCCATCCATCTGGGAGCCTGCGCGGCAGAAGGGATCGTAGCGAGAAAGTGGCGAATCGAGACCGGATTCCCTCGACTTTGAGGCATTCCCTCGACTTTGAGGCATTCCCTCGACTTTGAGGCATTCCCTCGACTTTGAGGCATTTTCTCGACTTTGAGGCATTTTCTCAATCTTGAGGGCGAATAGTGGTTCTATTTAACGAAAAATTGGGAGAAACTTCCAACAACAAAGGAGACCTACATCATGAGGAGATTCGAGAGGCTCTTCTTCGGGGTGACGGTTATCGTGGTTCTGGCCTTTCTCGGGTCTTGCGGGACGCCGGACACGGCGGAACCACCTGAGGCCGTTGAAACGCCGGATGTTGCCAGCGGCGTGCCCGAGTTCGAAGTGGACACGAACTGGCCGACACTGCCCGAGGACTGGACCTGGGGCCAGGTTTTGGGAATCAATGCGGACTCCCGTGATCATGTCTGGCTCACGACCGGTGGGCGGGTCGCCGAGTTCGACCCCGAAGGCAATCCGGTTCAGGTCTGGAGCGCACGAGACGAGGCGGGAGAGTGGACTGTAATCCACGGTCTTTTCGTCGATCACAACGACTTCGTCTGGACCAACGCCCGCGAGCAGAACATGATCCTGAAGTTCACTCGTGAAGGTGAGCTCGTCCTGACCATCGGAACGCTCAACGAGACCGGAGGCAGCAACGATCCAAGTCTTTTAGGGCGACCGGCCGAGCTGTACGTGGTTCCCGAAACGAACGAACTCTTTGTTGTCGATGGCTACAGCAACCGTCGTGTCATCGTCTTCAATGGGGAGACCGGCGAATACCTCCGCCACTGGGGCGCGTACGGCAGGCAACCCGACGACGAGGCCCGGAACCGCCCCATCGACGACGATCCGACACCCGCTCCCGAATTCGCTGTGGTTCACGGCATAACGGGCTCCCACGACGGCCTGATCTACGTGGCGGATCGAACCAACAGCCGGATTCAGGTCTTCGAGCAAAGCGGCGAGTACGTCACAGAGAGGATCATCCGGCCTGGATCGGGAGCCGCGTTTTCCGTCGCACTTTCCCACGACCCCGAACAGGAGTTTGTGTATGCCTCAGACGGCACACAGCACAAGTTCTGGATCTTGCGGCGTAGCAATATGGAGGTTCTGGGCGAGTTTTCAGGAGAGGGATCCGAGCCCGGCCAACTCGGCCGGCCTCACAACATGACGACGGATTCAGAAGGGAACATCTACGTTGCCGAGGCACAGCCCGGTCGGCGAGCCCAGAAGTTTGCCTTCCAGGGCCTGGTGGCTCCCTGAGGCCGGGCAGCGGCGGACTCCGCTGCCCGCTGATAGCTGACCGCTAGTTTCCCGGCGGGCTGTCTTCCTTGGTGAGGCCGATGCAGGCGGTCGACCGGCAATCGTGGGAGTTCTCCGAGCCCAGGCGTTCCAGCAACTCGACCGTGTCCGGGTGCAGGAGCGACTTTTCCCGCGGGCCGTTCGCCATGTCGGCGACGGTGTCCCCGGTGCCTTTCTCAACGTTGACTGCCGGGCGGGTTCCGAACATGCTGCCGCTGGCTCGGGCCCGGACGTCGGCGCCTCTTGCCACCAGATACATCACGACGTCGTTGTCGCCGACATAGGCGGCGCCGTGCAGTACGCTGTAGTCCTGCACGTCCTTACTGTTGACGTCAGCGCCGAGTTCTTCCACCAGATACCTGACCGCAGTCATTCTGGAGTCCGGCGCGATGTTCGTCGCCTGGTATTCGAAACCGATCCCGGCGGCGACCATCAGAGGTGTCACTCCGCGCGTGGTTGCGATCGTCGGGTTGGCGCCGTGGCCGGCCAGGACCCGTATCGCGTCCACGTCATTCGCCTGTGCGGCGCGCCAGAGCGCGGTTGCCCCAGACGGCTCCACCCAGTCCCCGCTGTACCGGAAGTTCCGGAACCATAAGCGTTTTCCCTGCCTGGCATTGACATCCGCGCCATGTGCCAGGATTTCTTCCATGAGATCCAGATACATGGTCTTCTTTTCCGACACGTTCGGCTGCGGATACCAAGTGTTCGTCCGCCACCGGATGTCCACGGTGGCATAAAGCGGCGTCAGACCGTCGGCGTTCGTTGCGGTCACATCTGCGCCGCTGTCAAGCAGGAACTTCGCGATGTCCAGGTTCGCGTTGATGATCGCTTCGGTGATCGGAGGCGTCTGGTTTGCCGGACTTGCCACGTTGACGTCGGCCCCGCCGGTCACCAGTTCGCGAACGGATTCCATCTGGCCATCCCGTGCCGCAAAGTGCAGCGCGGTCATGCCACCCACAACTCCCGGTCCGGAGCTGCGGCCTCCGCGGCCTCGCGCCGGGAGTCTGGAAACCTTCGTAGTGACGTCCGCGTCGGCGCCGTTTTCGAGCAGAACCCGGATCGCCTCTCGGCGGTTGAGCGTTGCGGCAAACATTAGTGCCGTCTGGCCGTTGGTTCCCTCGGTAGCATTGACGTCGGCTCCGCTGTCGATAAGTGCTCGAACCGCGTCTCGATTTCCGGAAGCGGCGGCGCTCATCAACACCGTTGTCCCATTCCCGTTGGACTCGTTTGCGCTCGCACC
Source organism: Terriglobia bacterium (assembly GCA_965247425.1). GTDB lineage: Bacteria > Acidobacteriota > Terriglobia > 20CM-2-55-15 > 20CM-2-55-15 > CAZOZZ01. The sequence goes on along the minus strand of OZ252023.1, from coordinate 3,262,772 downwards.
GGCCCCCAGCAGCGCTTCGATGACGGCAGCTTCACCACTTTTGGCAGCCATGAACAGGGAGGTCATGCGGCCGATGCGTGTTGTGGCATCCACCCTGGCACCGGCATCGAGCAACAGGCGGGTCAGTTCCAGATTGCCGTTGCCGGCGGCCCAGTGAAGCGCGGTGCTGCCGTCGCCGTACGTCGCGTTCACGTCGGCGCCGTCGTCAAGCAGCGAACGCACGGCAGTCGCGTCTCCCCGCATCGCGGCTTCGACGAGGTCTGTATTGACGCCGGCGCCTTGAATCACGGTCGTCATGGCGAGTAGAGCCAGAAAGCTATATCCGAGTTTTCTCATCGTTCCTTCCTGTAAGTTGTCTTCACGAGAGCGACAGCGTTCCCGTGCTGTCACCGATCAGTTCCTGTTCGACTCCCAGCTTGTGGAGCAAGCTGAGAAGCAGGTTGGACGTGGGGGTTTTGTCCGCGGCCCGGATGTGCCGGTTGCCCTGCAGTTGACCATTCGCGTGGCCGACTATCAGCATCGGCACTCTCTTGTGTGCATGAACATTGGAGTCACCCATGGGGCTGCCCCATAGAACCATCGAGTGGTCCAGAAGGTTTCCGTCTCCGTCGGGAGTGTCTTTGAGCTTGCCCAGGAAATACCCCAACAGGCCGATGTGATAGCGGTTGATCTTGGCGTACGCCTCGATCCCCTTCGGCGTCGATCCATGATGCGATGCCGAGTGGAATGGAGTCTTGTTTCCGCTTTCGGCGAACACCCGGTTGCTGACATCCCGACTGAGCTTGTGGGAGGAGACACGCGTGACGTCGGCGGAAAACGCCAGGACCTGCAGGTCGAACATGACCTTGACATGCTCTTCCCAGGAATCGGGCACACCGATCGGTGCTTCCGGCAATGATCTTTCGGCTCCGCTGGCGTTGTATTGTTCGATTTTCTCGATGCGGCGTTCAATCTCGCGCACGCTCTCCAGGTAGTCGTTGAGCCGGTTCCGGTCTCTGGTTCCCAGATCCTTGCTCAGTCGCGCCACCTCGAGCGTGACCCCGTCGAGAATACTCTGGTTGGCGCGCCGTCGAGCTTGACGCGTGTCCGGGGACCCGCCGGCGCCGAACAGGTCTTCGAAGGCCATCCGCGGATCGATCGTCATCGGCATGGGGCTTTCCGGGGAGGCCCAGCTGATCGAGTTCATGTAAACGCAGCTGTAGTGATAGCCGCAGGAACCGGTCGCATCAACGTTCTCGATGCAGAGCTGAATAGAGGGCAGGGGGGTGTCCTGACCGAACTGGTTGGCATAGATCTGGTCGATCGACGTGCCACTGCGGACATCGGAACCCTCGGTCTGTTTCGGGTGGGCGCCGGTCAGGAAGACAGCGCTCGACCGGAAATGGTCTGCACCTTCCTCTTCGGCTGTATAGGCTTCGGCCGGACGCTGGTCGGTCTGAGTGACCAGCGTGATGTAGTCCCGAAACCCTTCAAGAGGTTCGAGAATCGTGCCAAACTCGAAATCGGTCCCCTCCGTCTTCGGCATCCAATAGTTCTTGTCGATGCCGTACTGCGTGCTTCCCGCGTTTCCGTGCACCATCTCGAGACACGCCAGGCGAGTCTTTGGGTTGGCTGCGGTCAGACGTTGAGGTGTCTGGGCGGGCACCATGGACTCGAGAAGAGGCAACGCGACGGTAACGCCTACTCCGGTCAGGAAAGTGCGCCTGGACAGATGTTTCTTAGTGATGAACATAAATGCTTTCTCCTTACCGATTTCTCAACTGATCTGCCGTTTCCAGGTCGTCGGCTCGCCTTGTCCGGAAAGGCACGCTCTGGACAACTCCGAGAATGAAAGACGAGATCCGGTTGTCGTTACTCGCCGCCTCGCGAGCGATCGAACGGACCGTCGGCATGTCGCGGGAATCCAGAACGCGTCCCAGACCATATGAAAGCAGATGTTCCGTGAAGGTTCCAATAAACGCGTCGGAGCGGTTCAGCACGGCTTGACGCAGGCTGGCGGGCCCGTCCAACAGGGTTCCATCGTACATGGTGGCCGACGGATCAACGACGTAACCGCTGTCTCTCGTCCGCCACCGCCCGATTGCATCGAAGTTCTCGAGCGTCATACCGATCGGATCCATCCTTTGATGGCACGCCGCGCAGACCGGGTTTTGCCTGTGCTGGATCATCCTGTCCCGCACAGACAGGACTTTCTGGTTGTCCACAGCCTCCTTCAAAGGCGGTACCGCCGGCGGCGGCGCCGGCGGTGGCGATCCTATGAGAACCTCCATGACGTACTTGCCGCGTTGAACGGGGGAGGTTCTGTTCGCCAGCGACGTCAGGGTGAGGATGCTACCGTGGCCGAGCAACCCAATCCGGTTCGGGTCCGTTACCTGAACTCGCCGGAATCGGCTGCCCAGGACATTCGGGATGCCGTAATGTTTCGCGAGAACCTCGTCGACAAACGTGTAATCCGCCGTAAGCAGTTCGAGCACACTGCGATCTTCGCGTTTGATGTGGTCGAAGAGCCGTTTGGTTTCTTCGGCCATCGACTCTCCGAGGTTCCGGGTGAACTCCGGGAACACGAGGGATTCCGGATGCGCTTCCTTCACCGTCTGGAGGCGCAACCATTGGAAAGCGAAGTTGTCGGTCAGGGCAACGGAGCGGGGGTCGGCCAGCATGCGGCGGACCTGTTGCTCCAGCATCACGGGATCGTTTAATCGCCCATCGGATGCGAGCGCCAGCAGTTCCTCATCCGGCAAACTGCTCCAGAGGAAGAACGCCAGCCGTGAAGCCAGTTCCATTTCGCCGACCTGGTAGTTCTCTCCCGGTCTCACGTCGCCTGGCGTTTTCTCGAATCGAAAAACGAACTCAGGGTGCCCGAGGATGGCTTGCACCCCCAGCTGGATTCCGGCCTCGAAATTTCCCTCTTCCCTACTCGAGTTGTAGTGGTTGACCAGGTAGTCCACGTCGGCGTTCGAGATCGGGCGCCGGTAGGCTCGGCGCGCCAGCGTTCCCAGGATGTTCCTGGCGCACTCCAACTCTTCGTCGCTTGAGGCCGGCCGGCACGTGAAAATCCTCTGGCGGCTCGCGGTTTCCGACAGCCCGGTGACGACAAAGGGGCCGGCGATCGTCAGCGTGTGGAGGTGGGGCAGCGCCACCAGCCCGGGGACAGCCGCGGTCACGTCAATCATCGACTGTTCAACCTGCCTGAACTGATCCTCGGTCGGCCCATCGAATTTTGAGATGAATGCCGCCGCCACCCGCTGCGCGCCGGCTGTAACCCGGACAGATTCCGTGGTCAGGAGGCCTTCGGGTTCGGGCAGTTCCGGATCGATCTCGAAGATCGCCACCCTGGCCCCGTCGATCGAGATCTCGATCTCCTGGCCCTGGAGGTTTTCCGGGAGGTTGGCGCCAAACAGTTCGGTGATGAAGTCGTGGTAGAAAGTTATCTTGAACGTGTACTCGCCGTCGGCCGGGAAATTGTAGATTACCGATGTCCCACCCCGCGTCCCCAGCGGCGTGCCTTCGACGTGACGTAACTGGTTGACGACTTTCGGTACGGTGTACATCGACATTGTGGGCGCCACTTCGGCATCACCGACCGCCAGCCGGCTGATCTTTCCCGCGGCCCGGACGTATCCCTGCACGAGTGCCGGAGTCACAGCCAGAACGTCGGAAATGTTGTCAAATCCACCGCTCATCTGGTCGGGCGGCAGCATGGCCGAAACATCCACGTCCAGGTCGAGTAACTCGCGGACCGAGTTTCTGTACTCCGTCCGATTCAGTCGATGGAGCTCGGGCGCGCCCGCGAAAGGCTCTTCCGCGGCCGCGGAGTCGATGGCTGTGGCGATCGCTGAGGCGAGTTCGTTCAAGCTGGAAGGTTCCGGACGGGGTTGGCCGGCGGGCGGCATCATGCCGGCCCGGAGTTTGCGAATCACCTCTTCTGCCTGAGTCGCATTGTGGTCCGGATTCGCCAGATCGATACTCGTCCAGGAAAAGCCGCCTTCCGACTCCAGATCGTTGTGGCAACCCGAACAATACTGGTCGACCAGTGCTTGTTGGGCTGCGACCGGCATCGGGCTTGGGGTCTGTCCCCAGACAACCCCCGACGATGCCATCGACATACAGGCCCACATACCAGCCCGCACGAAAAGCGTCTTCATTGAACTCTCCTTCCAAAAAGGCATATCTTGTTTGACTTGTATACGATACCATACGGATTCGTTCATGAGAAGCTCTTGTCGGCGCGCCAGGCGTCTGCCCGAGTTCGGACTGTAACCGAGGTCTGGATCGCCAGTTATCGGGTGTTCACCGCGGCGCCCTGCATCTTCTAAATACGGAGGTTACTGAGATGAAACGCAACGGCCTGATTCTTGCTTTCGCGATCGTGGGGTTGGTCGGGACGGTCACCAGTTTCGCCGGGCAAGCCCAGCCGACCCGGGGCATCGCCAACGTCACCGGAAATCTTTACAGAGCACAGAACAACACGCACTTCACGGTGTTTCTTGTGACCGCCGAGGGGATCATCGTGTCGGACCCGATCAGCCGGGATTTTGCCACGTGGCTCAAGGCCGAGTTGGCCGAACGCTTCGGGCTCCCGGTTCGCTACGTGCTCTACAGCCACAGCGACGCCGACCACGCTTCGGGGGGAGAAGTTTTCGAGGACACGGCGGAGTTCGTGGGGCACGAGAACATGCGCGACGGGCTTCCGGGCTCGGTCCATCCCCCCACCGTGTTTTACTCCGACAGGTACCGCGTGACCCTTGGCGGAAAGAGCGTGGAGATGATTTATCCCGGTCCCGCCCACTCGGCCAACATGTCGATTCTGCGCTTTCCTGACGAGAACGCCCTTTTCGTCGTGGATTTCGTCAGTATCAAACGGCTTCCGTTCCGGAACCTTGCCGGTTACGACCTCGAGGTCTGGCTGAGCGAAATGCGGACGGTCGAAGCGTTTGGCGCCGACATTGTCATACCGGGTCACGGTCAGGTCGGCACGACAGACGACGTGGTCGATCACAGGCACTATGTCGAAGAACTCCGAGACGCGGTTGCCCGGGGAATCGCGGCGGGGCGGTCACTGGCCGAACTTCAGCGGAGGATTACTCTGGAGAAGTACCGGGAGTGGGCCTCGTTCGATGCCTGGAGAGGGGCCAATATCGAGGGCATGTACAACATGTTGGCGGGGAACTAGCTGCTAGGGCCCAGAGCTTCGATCTTCGGCTTCGATGAATATCCGTTTTACTTCGGGATAGGCGTCCTTGATGTTTCGCTCGATGCGCCGAACGGCCTCTTCAAGGTCCGGCGCCCTGGCTTCGTCGGTGAATTCGACGCCGAGGTTGAGCAGGATGAAGTCCGGCCCCATATGCATGGTCAGCACCTCGTTGACGTGAAGGACCTCGGGCGACGCCGACACGATTTTCCGAATCCCGGCGACGACCTGCGGGTTCGCCGATTCACCGATCAACAGGCCCTTGGTTTCGTATGCCAGCCAGATGGCCGTACCTCCAAGGATCAGGCCGATGACGATCGACGCCATTCCATCGAACAAGGCCAGTCCCGTAATCTGTGACAGTGAGACGCCCGCGAAGGCGACCAGCAAGCCCAGCATGGCGGCCGAATCTTCGAACAGGACGACGAACAGCGTCGGATCCTTGCCTCGCTGAACGGCTTCCACGTAGCCCCATGTCCCCTTGGTCCTGGTGAATTCGATGAACGCGAAATACCAGGCTGCGCCTTCGAAGACCATCGCTAGAGCGAGCACCACATAGTTGATAGTGGGATCTCCGATCGGACCGGGATGGAGGACATGGCTGATGCCCTCATAGATGGAAATGCCCGCGCCCACCGCAAAAATCAGAATCGCGACAATGAAGCTCCAGAAATAAACTTCCTTGCCATGTCCAAAAGGAAACTGCTCGTCGGCGGGCTTTCGTGCCCGTTTGAGCCCATGGAGAAGCAGCGCCTGGTTGCCCGTGTCGACAACCGAATGGATGCCTTCGGTGAGCATGGCGGAACTGCCGGTCATGAAGGCCGCGATGAACTTGGTCACGGCGATCAGGGAATTGCCGGCAAGGGCCGCAAATATGACTTTCCTGGAAGATCCGGCCATAATATTCTCCGTCGGATTCGAACGGAGGAATACTAACAGATAGATTCGGGAACTCGGGTCAGGAGCACGTAACCAGCGGCTACCCGCCGATCATTGCCTTCTACGCTGGGTCCTCCGGTCGCACTTTGTGGAAGTCCGTCACGGCCTGATATGCCGCGACGACCGCCAGCAGCCGTTCCTCACCGAAGGGTGGTGCGGCCATGACGACGCCTCGTGGCAAGCGACGGCCCGTGTCCTCATCGGTGTCGAAGCCGACGGGCATGCACATCAAGGGGAGTCCGGTTCCATCGAAGGCGCCAGTTGACGTCGTCAGGACGACATCGCACTGGTTGAACAACTGCGTGAGCATCCGGGTCAGCAGCAGGTGGCGCGCCTGCTGGACCTTGACGTATGTGTCGGCGCTCTGCAGCATGCCGTTCAGGAATCGCGGCAGCCGGTCGGCGAAGTTTCGGACGTCCTTCCGGAGATGCTCAATAAAGAAGGCCGTTGGATCTCCATGCGACCCGCCGAGCGGGCTTGCGGTCAGCTCTTCCCACTCGTCGGGCAGCGTGACATCGGGAACGATCTCGACGGATGGATTCTTCTCCAACTCTGCGACAAGATTCCGGCGGAGCGCGTTTGCCCGCTCATTTCGCGATGTCAGGTATTCCGGCCAGACGCCGATTCTCGTCGGCCAGCGTACGCGCGGCCGTTCCCCGGGGAACGGCGTGGCGGCCAGAGCGTAGTTCGGCGGTGCGGGCAGGCCAAGCGTCCGTGGGTCGCGTGGATCGGGTTTGGCCAGCACCTGGAGCATGATCGCGGCATCCAGGGCGTTGCGCGCCATTGGGCCGACGTGGTCCCGGGTCAGACTCAGAGGGATGACGCCGTGGAGGGAAATGCGCCCAAACGTCGGTTTGATGCAAGTCAGGCCCTGGGCATTGCCCGGGCCCATCACCGATCCTCCCGTTTGCGTGCCGAAACCGGCAACCGCCAGCCTTGCGGCCACCGCCGTGCCGCTTCCCGAAGATGAGCCCGCCGGACTGACATCCGGATCGTCCGGCGCCCAGGCGTTTCGGGTGGTCGGAATAGTCGTGCCGTATCGCCGGGCTCTCCCCCCCGCAAGATTTCCCATCTGGGCCTTGCCCACAACCAACGCGCCCGCCGCGCGCATCAACGAAACGGCGGTCGCGTCGAAATCGGGCTGAAAGCCTTCGAACACCAGGGACCCTCCTTCGGTCAGCAGGTCCGCGGTGTAGAAATTGTCCTTCGGAGCGAAGCAGATCCCACGCAAGGGAGCGTTCATCCCATCGGCCGGTATCCTTTCGGCCTGGTCGAGCAGGTCCTGGCGCGTTGGTCGGGCCGCGTAGGCCTGATAGATCCGGTCATGAGCTTCGATCCGGTCCACGTAGGCGTTAACCAGATCCGCGGGCACGAGCGTCCCGTTCCGGACAAGAGTCATTGTTTCCGCCAGCGTGAGTTCGGTGAGATCGTCCAGAGCTTGTGGCCGGACGGCAGTCGCGAAGGCTTCCTCGGTGATGCCGGGCCCCCGCGGGCTCGCGGCTGCCGTAGGCTTCACCCACAGCGTACCGGCTGCCGACGCGGACGTGACCCACGCCATCCGATTCAGGAACCATCGCCGGGAGACCTCCTGGTCCTGGGGCGGGTCGGTTTCGGGCTTCGCATCCTTGCTCGTACGGACCTTCGCGTCACTCATAACAATTACTCCTCATCGATCCAGGCCGTAAACGGGGCCGGAAAGGGCTGTGGCAGCGTAAACTGCGGATCGATATGGAAGTTGGCGGCCCTCACATCCTGACGAAGGATCGACCGTGCATTCGCCAGCAAGCGCTCCTGATCCATCGGCGCATCATCATCGGCGACGGGCAGCACGGAGACATCGATTCCGAGCAGTCGGTAGCGAGTGTGTATGTAAGTGTCGAGTTCCTCATCGGTCGGTTCCTGTTCTGATGGTGGTGTCGGGTCTTGCATGCTTACTCCTCCGCTGACTCCGGGCGACGTAGAATGTCGGAACGGGCTCGATCCCGAAGGGGTCGATTTGCTGCCTGGTGATGAAGGGGAGTTGATATCACTCTCGGCCATGGCTGTCAATCGTGCTGGGACGAGGTCAGCCATTTCGGAAGTCAGGGAGGACGGAGTGTCTGGAAGGGGCTCTGGAAGGGAAAAGGTCGAGGAGGGAGAGGAATTTGAAGTGAGGGGTATTTTCGAGAGACAGGTATCCGTAGCGGGTCCAGCCCGGTGATTGGGGTCAGGCAGGCGCGTGGAGACCAGGGAAACGAGTCAGTTCAGCTGGAGTCGGCTGGGGTTGGGGCAGACAGAGCGAGGCGAAGCAAACGAAGAAGCTCGATGGAGGTATGCGGGCGATGGCGCCCGCGATGCAAATGACGCAATCGATACAGACGTTCGATCGTGAGAGCCAGGCTTATGAGGAGCCAGTGGAGAAGCAAGCTGTTGGCGTGGTGATGGGGGATATGGGCCATCCCATAACGGTTCTTGGCATCGTTGAAACCTTGGTTTTCGACTTCCCAACGACTCTTGGCCATGCGAAATAAAGTGGGCGCTCCCACTTGGTTCATCGAGAAATTGGTCAGCCAGTAGGCTTCGACCACCGATCCATCGGGTTTCTCTTGCCGGTAGCGGATCACGCGCACGGTCGGCCAGTTCAATCGGCCCCAGGGATCGAAGTCGTCTGCATCCCAGATTTCCACCCGATCGGCTCCATCCTTGAAAACCCGGGACGGCGGCTGACAAGCAAACCGGCTTTTGGCGGCGTTGAACAAGCTCGGAAGATTGGCTTTGAGACGGACGATGGTCTTCAATCCCAACTCGTCGGCCAAGTGCAGGAACGGAGCCGACGCATAGCCCCCATCGACAACAACATAATCGGCAAAACGCGGCCCCAACTGCCCCACCACCCGACGAAGCAGTCGTTGCCCCCCCGACCATTCGCTATCCCCACTACCGTAGGGTTCCACATCGACCGGTAAAGTGAACCCGGTGCCCACGATGGTGGCCATCACGACGTGGTGTAAGTAGGTGGTCACCTCCCCCTCGGCGTTGCGATGGGGTCGACACCACTGACACCCGGCCTCACCGACACGCCCCACGGTTGTCCCGTCCAGCGCCAGGCCGATGAATCGGCAATCGTCGAACGCTTTATTGCGCTTGGCCTGCTTGATGGCTGTGGTCAACGCGCCGCGCGTGAATTCCGGATTCAGCTTCTCGGTAAAATAGCCCAGCGTGTCGTCGCTAAAGCGGCGTCCGATTCCCAAGGCCCGACACGCCGAGGATCGTGCGAGCGACTCGATGGCCAGGAAGCTCGATTCCCGCAGCAGATACCCGATCACCAGAGACCAGATCAGATGCCCACTTCCGATCTGCGGTCGCACCCGCCCATCTCCGGGGTGATTCAAATACCCCTTCAGCCGCAAACACTTTCGCGCGTACCGTCGTATCCCTCGTGCCGACGGACCTTTCACCGGCGCTTCCGCTTCTCACGTTGTTGCTGGCGCTCCAGCACCAACAACTTCGCGTTCGCTGTCAGCACCTCCCGGATCGCATCCTGAAACTCCCGTCCCGCTCCGACACGCTTTTGAATCTCCTCAACCATGGCAGCTGGAACGTGTTCGACATGCTTCTTCCCGTCCATCATGAATGTCCAGGACCAGGATGGGTGCCCTTCACCCGACACACACCGGCACGTCGGCTTACCGCACCGGGTGTAACTAATCGACACCGAGCCAGGCAGCAAACCGTCGGGTATCTCATGGCGCTCGATCAGGCTGTACTTCCGCCGTCGCAGTCGCGACGCAACCGCTCCCTTTACCTGATTCAACTCAAGCCATATCTTTTTCTTCTTCATCTGACGGTATATATACCACAAGATACCGCCGACACCATATCGATTTCAACAATGCGAAAATAGAACTTCCTTAACAATGGGTTTGAATTCGACTCAAATGCCCGCTGGCCGGGCCTCATTCAACTTCGACCGAGCTGCTCTTCCGAAATGGCTGGGACGAGGTGGGGGTTTCCCGAAGCCGTTCTTCGGTTCCAGGAGTCTGATCGGTTTGGTAGACATCAGGCGGCAGATCGGGCAGGATGTCGCTCACACACTCTTCACGCCAGGAGGATACATGGACCCGAACGCAGTTTCTTCGAACAGGTTTTCGCCCCCGGGCCGACGGATGGTGTCGGCAATCTCTTTGTGTGTCGTGGTAGCGACCATGACAGTGTGCGCTCAGTCGGTGCCAGCTACTCCTCAGGCCGCCTCCGGCGAGATTCCGGCCGACCATTTCGTGCCGTCCCGGCCGGAGACCGTTGTCTGGGGGTGGTACCCCATCGACAAGACACCTGTATTGACCATTCAATCCGGGCAGACCGTCCGCATCGACACGCTGACTCACGTGGGGGCCACACAGAATCAGCACCCCGTGGAAAATCTGTCGGCGATCGGTGTCCCGCGTGAAGAGATGCTCGAGGACATGCTGGATTTTTGGGCATCGAGGGATGGGCGTCCGAGGGAAGGGCGAAGCGGACATGTTATAACGGGCCCGATCTACGTCGAAGGCGCCGAACCGGGTGACATGCTCGAGGTGCAGATCCTGAACCTCGAGACCCGTGTGCCGTGGGGTGTCAACAACACGAGTTCGAGGGGCGGAGTCTTCTCCACACGCTATCCGGCCAGTCGCCCCGACGACGAGGCACTGGACATCCCGAGGGGGACGCGGCATCTGATTCGTACCGGAGAGGTGGACGGTCGGCAGGTCGCGCTCTTCGCCCCGGACATCCACGTGCCACTGAACCCCTTCATGGGCATCATGGCGGTAGCGCCTGCCCCGGTCGTGGGCCAGCCCGGGGTGACGGTCCCGGGGGTACAGAGTTCGACGCCTCCAGGTGCTTTTGGCGGGAATATGGACGTCAAGGACCTGAAGGCCGGGACAACACTCTACCTTCCGGTCTTCCATCTAGGCGCGCTCTTCTACACAGGGGATCCGCACGGGGCCCAGGGTGACGGCGAGGTGAGTGGCACCGCGGTCGAGCAATCCCTGACAGGCACATTCCGGTTTATCGTCCACAAGGGCAAGACGATCTCGGGACCGCGTGCGGAGACAGACACACATTACATGATCATGGGAATCGACCTCGATCTTGACCGTGCGATGCGGAACGCGACGTGGGAAGTCGTGGACTTTCTGGTCAAAGAGAAGGGGCTCACCGAAGCCAAGGCCCTGTCGCTGGCCAGTATCGCCGTCGATTTCCGCGTCGGAGAAGTCGTGGACCTCACGCAGGTCGTTGTCGGCTACATCCCCAAGGACATATTTCTCGAACAGTGAAACTCTAGTGGTCCCCGAGGTGTATTCGGGTCGGCATTGAGCGTAAGCGTCCCGCAAACCCGGGCGGGCGCCCACGGAGGGACGCCCCGACACTCTCCCCCGATCATGCCACATGTGTCGGACAGTGTGTCGGGGTGGCCGTCCCTGGCCACCCGCGGTCAAGCGAGAATCTCACTTCCCCCGCCATCACCCAGCGGAGCCCGATGACACAATGTCGCCCTTCTCGATCCCCAAAGCGACGTAATGTCGCCCATGTCGCCCATTCACATTCAGCCCGCTCCATAAATTCAAATATCAGAGTTGTTTACGGTTTGGCAGGATTCGTGCTTTTCCCCGAACTTCGTACCGAACGTCTGTTCCTCAGTCCGTTCGGGTCACGGGCACACTCACACAATCAAGGAGCCGGAATGAAAAAAATTGATGAGGCAAAGCTGGAAGGCGATCCCGGGTATCGGTTCGGATACCTGACCGAGTTCATAGGGTTCGGAGAAGAGGATATCAATATCATCCACGGTGCGGCGGCCCTGCTGGGACCCCTGGTTCCGTCGCTGGTCGACGCCGTGTACGACAAGCTCAGTTCGTACGATGCGACCTGGCGTCATTTCCTTCCGCGTCAGCACGGATACGAGGGGGAGGTTCCCGAATCCCTGGAGGCTCTCACCATGGACCATCCTCACATCACCCTCAGGAAGCAGCACCTGGCCCGCTATCTCGAACGACTCGTCACCGCGCCGTATGACGGACAAATGGTCGAGTACCTCGACATGGTTGGCAAGATTCATACCGCCAAAGCGGGCAATGCCGGGATCGACATTCCCCTGGTTCAGATGAACGAGCTGATGGGCTTCGTTGCTGACGCCGTCAACGCGACCATCCTTGGCGCAGACCTGCCCGCCGAGGCCAAAGCCGGCGCCATCCGTGCCTTCGGTAAGCTGCTCTGGCTACAGAACGAACTGATCAATCGCCACTACGCCGCCTGATTTAAGATAGGGACACACACCTGTCCCTCTTTTTGCCCCCGCGGGTTCAACCGCGCCCTGTGGCGGACGATCACTCTGATCTTCTGATCGCTAGTCGCTCGGACTCCTTGACTGCTCGCAGGAATACTGGAAGCTTCTAGATTGCGAGGTTCCCTGGGAGCGTTGCGGCAGTAGATCACTTCTGCCGCGCGGGCACCTAGGAGCCCGTCTTCCCGCGACCCGTCACGCAAAAGCGATCCTACCGCTGGGGGACGGAGCCCAGGCCGGCCCTCCAGATACCCCGTCGCGGTCAGCTGAACATTTCGCCCAACTGTTTCTTGCTCCGTCCCCCTATTCGTTGACATCGCCAAGACGTTAAAAAGTGCGTCGTGGGTTTTGCCAAAACCCAAAGGAAGGGGGATGAGAGGGGAGTGGGGATTTTGGCAACCCGAAACAAAAGGGGACGGAGCGAATTCCACGGTTTGGCGGAATGTTCGGCTGATTGTGACGGGGTATCTGGACGGCCGGGAGCTCCGTCCCCTAGCGGTCGGAATGCTTTCGGGTGACGGGGTATCTGGGCGGCCGGGAACTCCGTCTCCTAGCGACCGCCATCGCTCGAAGCTACGTACAAATAGTGCGATAAGCAGCGTGGCCGCATTTCCCAGATCTTATCTGACGGTGAGCCTGAACCGAGCCGTTTGACCGATGCAACCCGTTCGGTTGCAACACATTCATACATTCTCAGACCGAATTTTCGGATTGCGGCGATCTAGGCCAATAACTTAGTATCGATGTGATTTACCCCAAAGAAATTGGTAGTCGCGCTTTGACCCTTTAACTTTGATTTAAAGGAGTATCGAATGGCTTCCGCAAACGAAATTCACCGTGAGTTCGTTGCCGCGTGGAACGCGCGCGACTTCGACAAGTTCAAATCCATGCTCGATCCGGAGTACACCTATACGGGAAGCGACGGCAAAACGATTCCGGGGCCCGACTCCGGGGTTGCCGCTGCCAAAGTGTTCGCCTCTGCGTTTCCGGACGCGCAAACCGAAATCAAGGAAATGCATGGTTCCGGCGAAACTTCCATTGGCGAGTTCCTCACCGCGGGGACCCAGACGGGGCCGATGATGGGTATTCCCCCGACCGGGAAGAAGGTGTCCGTAAATCGATGTAACATCATCCAGATTCGCGGCGATAAAATCTACCGAGAGCGGGAATATATGGATATGATGACCGTGCTGGTCGAACTCGGAATTGTCACTCCCCCCGGAGCGGATACGCAATCCGCTTCCGGAAAGTCGTAGAGATGAGCAGCGCGAATCCCACAGCCTTGCCGCCCGGGAAGATGGGTTGGCCCTTAATCGGGGAAACCCTTGCTTTTGCAAAGAACCCGTTCGGTTTCATCCAGTCCCGGGTCGACGCCCACGGGCCGGTTTTCAAGACCAGCCTTCTGTTCCGGAAAACGGTGGTGATCTCCGGCCGGGAAGCCTGCCGGCGCTTCACCGACGAATCGCTCGTGGTCCGGGCCGGTTCTTTTCCGTCCGCCGTCGCGCAAATGTTTGGCGGCAAGAGCCTTCCGTTTCTGGACGGAGCAGCCCACAAAACAAGGAAGGAACTTGTTCTTGCCGCCTTCGATGACGCGGCGCTCGCATCCTATTTGCCGGACATGCAGCGCTCGGTCGAGGCCCATTTCAAGACCTGGCTCACGATGGGAGAGTTCGGCTGGCTGGACCAGATGCGAGCTCTTGCCTTTGAGGTGATCTGTTCCAACATGCTCGGCCTCGGGAGAGGCCCCGAGCTGGATCACCTGCTCGAGGACTACAAAGCCATTACCGAAGGGATGCTGGCACTGCCCCTCCCCATACCGGGGACTACCTTCTGGAAGGCGCAGAAATGTAAAAACCACGCACTCGCCCGGCTTCGTTCGATCGTCGAAGAGCGAAAGAGGTCACCCGGGAACGACGGGTTGTCGCGGATGCTTCAGGCACGGACAGAACAGGGCCGGACTCTGAGCGTCGATCAGGGAGTTCTCGAAGCGCATCACGTGATCATTGCGGGTCTGGCCGTTTTCGCCGAGCTCGGGTCGATCGTCACGCGGTTCCACGACAACCCCGGAACGCTCGACAGGGTGAGGGAGGAATTCAAGCAGATCAGCTCGAACGAACAGTTCTTCCTTGAAGATCTCAAACGACTCCACTACATGGAAGCGGTCGTTAAAGAGGTGAAGCGGCTTTGCCCGATCATTCCCGGGATTTTCGGAAAAGTGGCGCAGGAATTCGAGTTGGATGGCGCCAGGATACCGAAGGGCTGGATACTGTTATGGGCGCTGCCCGCCAGCGGTGTCGATCCGGCGAGCTTTCCGGACCCGAAGGTTTTCGATCCGGATCGCTTTCTGCCGGATCGTTTCGAGGACCGTTCACCCTGCGCTTTCGTTCCCCAGGGTTCGGGGCCGCCAACCAGCCACAAGTGTGCCGGCGTGGAATATTCCACGCTACTGATGAAAATGTTCACCCTTGTCTTAGTGAAAAGCTATACATGGGAACTTCCGGCTCAGGACTTGAGCCTTGATGAGCGATTGAACCCGCCTCAACTCCGGAGTGGTCTCCTCGTGCGACTTCGTGCGAAGGAGGGAGCAGCATCCGGAGCCGCGGCAAGTTCCTGATCCAATTTTGATCAATTTGAAGACATCGACATCCCGATGTCCGGACCGGCAGGAAGCCTGGCGCGACGTTGTGAACAACACACACCCGAGAGGAGGGTTTGGTAATGAAAGCGTTGAATTCGGCCTTCTGTGTTCTACTCCTGGTCGCTCTGACCTCTTGTGCGGGCAGCCCGGAACCGACTCCGCCGGACGAACCCGATTCCGAGTATTCCGAGTTGATAATTATCGACAATGGTCTTGGAGCGGATACGGACAGGGAGGACTTCTATCACTCACCGGAAGGCAGCGAGGTCTTCCCCTTGCTCTGGGCCAAGGAACTCGAAAGCTCGGTGACCGGCCGACCGTTTCTGGAGAACATGGAGCGCTTCGGCCTCATCCGCGACGATTCGGGCCGAGGCACCGGCTACGTCGGGCTTACGTCTGGGCCGCGCAAGGGAGTCGGGGTCGAGATGGTTGGCGTCAATTGCGCCGCCTGTCACGTCGGTCAGATCCAATTTGGGGACACGGCGGTTCGTATTGACGGGGCCCCGAACACTTTCGACATGTTCGGATTTGCGAAAGAATTAGCCGAATCCGTCCAGGCAACTGTCACGAGTCCAACGAAGTTGCTGACCTTTATCGAGAAGGTCCACGAGCAGCACCCTCTGGAACTCAGTCACATGGAAACCGTGATCGGGGAATTTCTGGCGACTGATGCTCCCGATACCCACATCTCCAACGATGAGGCCGACGACGTGGGCGAGGACTTGAATTCGATCGAGCAACTGCGCAGGAAAGTTCGGCTGGGGCTCTCCTACGTCGAATTGCTGAAGAGCATGGCAGGACTGCAGAACCCGGACAACACCGTTGCGGGTCCGGGCCGCGCAGATGCTTTCGGGACCGCGCGTACCGTGTTCTTCAAAGGAACCGAGCCGATGACGGCGCCCACGAGCTACCCGTTCATATGGAATTTCGAACACACGGAATGGTTTCACTGGAACACGAACACCAATTCGGTCCTGGAGCGGAATATTGGTCAATCCCTGGGTCTGGGCGCGTCTTTTGATCCGCGAACCTGCGAAACGTCCATCCGCTTCGACAACCTGCGGATGATGGAAGAGCTTGGCTACAAGATCACGGCTCCTCCATGGCCCGAGGAGGTGCTTGGCGCGATCGATCGTGACCTGGCGAGCCGCGGCGAAGAAGTCTACAAGAGCACCTGCACCCAGTGCCACGACAACTACACCATCTCCGACGATGACCTGGCGCTCGCGGACTATCACATCTTGTCCACTACCGCGGTGGGAACCGATCCCCGCGAAGCCGATAACGTTCTTCCTCCTGTTCAACTCAACGTCAACGTATGTAAGGATGTTCCGGAAGAAGCCATCGAGCAGATGACGTTTGCCCAGGGTCATACCCTGCTGCTGGGCGCGATCCGGGACACCTTCTTCCGGACGAACAACATTCCCGCCGACGAGCAGGCAGCCTGGGGAGGCGGTCGGACCCGGGGGGACTGGAGAGATTCCGCCGCGGACATGCCGGACGGAGCGGTTTATCCCGCAAAACCGCTGGTGGGCATATGGGCAACCGCTCCATTTCTCCATAACGGTTCGGTCCCGACCATCAGGGCCCTGCTGGCGCTGCCCGCCGATCGTCCAACCAGCTTCAAGATCGGTCACCGCATTTACGACCCGGTGAATCTTGGCTATACGGTCGATGAGGCGACCGCGCCGGCGACCTTCGACACCACGATCACCGGCAACTCCAATGCGGGACACTTCTATGGGACTCAGCTTTCGGACGATGACAAGAGTGCATTGATCGAATACCTGAAGAGCTTGACTGAAGCCGATCGGGCGTTGCTGCACCAGGACTTTGTCGATAGTCGAAATCAGTAGGCTCGCGCCTAGGCCCGCGCCTAGGCCCGCGCCGAACACCATCTGGAAGGAGCGTCGGTTGGCCCGACGCTCTTGTCTTGTCTGCCGCACAGGCCCCTATCGGCCTGCTTCGGAAGGCGAGGCCTGGGCAAGAGGCAGACCGATTCGGCCAAGCAGGACGTCATACCGGAGGTCTGATCGGATCGGATCGATTGCCGGGAGGACTTTCGTGAGCATGAGTTCGCAGGAACCCGCCTCGTGAGCACGATCGAACCACTCGAAGGCGAGGTCCAGCTCACCGAGGCCTGCGTAGATCCAGGCAAACACTATCGGGTCGATGTATTCCGTGCCATTGTCCGACCGGTTTTTCAGCGTTTCGATCACTTCCTCTGCCCTCCGCCTGTTGCCGGCCACGGCATGGCCGTATCCGACCAGGGCAAACCAGAACGCCTTGTCCTCGGCGAGCTTCGACGCCTGCTCGAAACCGGCGATCGCTTCGTCCGGCATGCCCTTGGCGGCGCAGACGGCGCCGCGCACGAACACGGGTATCAACGCATAGGGCTCGATCTCCAGCGCCTTGTCGCATTCTTCGAGAGCTTCGTCATACCGGCGCGCGTAATAGAGCACCAGACCCACCGTGGCGTTGATGATGAGCGAAACCGGATCGAGCTTCTGCGCGTACCGGATTTCCTCCACGGCCTCCTTGAACCGGCCGACATAGGACAGGCACAGGCTCAGGTAGTGGCGAGCCAATCCGAATTTGGGGTTGACCTCCAGCGCCTGTCTGAATCCCTGTTCGGCTCCCCGCCAATCCCAATCGAAAAAGAGCTTCACGACGGCGGCCGCGGTCAGGGCTTCGGCCAGGTTGGGGTCCAGCCGGATCGCAGTGTCAGCTGCGGGCTTGGCCTTTGAAGCGGCGAACTCCGGAGGAAGCAGGGAGTAACCTCCCAGTTGGGTATAGCAGTCCGCAAGTCCCGCGTGAGCCAGGGCGTAGGAGGAGTCGAGGTCGATCGCTTCCTGGAAGCACTCGATGGCTTTGACGACTTCACCCTCGAAGCGCCGGTTCCAATAGTAGAGTCCCTTGAGATAGAGGTTGTACGCTTCGATATTGTCGGTATATCGGCGAACCAGTACGGAATCGTTGACGGATGCCAGGGCGAGTTTGAGGTTGCCGACTATCGACTGCGCGATTTCATCCTGAACGGCAAACAGGTCATCGATTTCGCGATCGTATCGCTCCGACCACATATGGAAACCGTTGAAAGAGTTGACAAGCTGCGCCGTGATCCGAAATCGATTCCCCGCCTTGCGAACGCTGCCTTCGAGAACCGTGTCGACGTTGAGTTGGGCACCTATGGTCTTGATGTCCACGTTCTTGTCCCTCAACGAAAAGGCAGACGTCCTCGATACGACGCGGAGCCCCGCCAATTGTGAAAGCCGGTTGATCAACTCCTCGGCCATGCCTTCGCAGAAATATTCCTGATCTTTCTCCATGCTCAGGTCCACGAAAGGCAGGACGACGATAGAGGGCTCATCGGCGGCGATATAGCCGGTGCTCGAGGAACTCGACGTTCCGGCGGCCGTGTCGCCCTTCATCAGAGCCAGGTCCGACCGCAACTCACTTGCGCTTTGGTACCGTCGGTCGCGGTCCTTGTCCAACGCTTTATTGATTATTTCCGACAGCTTGGGGTGCAGGTCCGGATTCAGCCGGATTGCCGGCGGCTGCTTTCCGTTTACGATTTCGTTGGCCGTTGCTGTCCAGGTTTCCCCGGAAAAAGGTTGTGTGGCCGTGGCCATTTGATACATGACCACTCCGAAGGAAAAGATGTCGCTGCGGCCGTCGAGAGTCCGCCCGAGAACCTGCTCGGGCGACATGTAGCTCACCGTTTCCCATCACGGTCCCAGGATTCGTCAGATGGTCATCGGTCGGCTCATTGGCGTTGTTCATGTTCTGGGCCTCGGGCATCAGCTTCGCCAGCCCAAAATCCAGTACTTTTGCCTGTCGGCTTTTCGAGACGAAGATGTTGGAGGGCTTGATGTCGCGATGTACCACTCCGGCCGAATGTGCGGCGATCAACGCGCCCGTGACTTGAATCGACAGATCGAGCAGAACGTCGGTCTTGAGGGGTTGTCCGGCGATATAACGCTGGAGCGGCAGGCCTGTCAGAAGTTCCATGACAATGTAGGGCTGGCCTTCGTAATCGCCCACGTCATGGATGGTGCAAATGTTGGGGTGGTTGAACGAAGACGCGGCGATCGCTTCGCGCCGAAAACGCTCCAGGACCTCACGGTTTTTCGATATTTCTTCTGGGAGGAACTTGAGGGCCACCTGACGGCCAAGGACTGTGTCTTCAGCCTTGTAGATCACTCCCATGCCGCCGCTGCCGAGCTGGCCCAGTATGCGATAGCGCGACACAGTTTTCCCGATCACTTCCCTGTCTCCTGCCGTATTCTAGCCTCGGCGCCCGAAGGGGAGCAAGCCGTTTCGGAGGCGAAACAAGCTCTCTCGGGTCGGCCGTTGTGCCCGACCGCAACCTTGCAAGACTCTCCGGTCCGTTCTATTCTGACGCATCGCGAAAGGAGGTTTTAAATGTTCAAGCAATTCATCGCATTGTTTTTTGTTCTGGCGCTTCTTTGCGGTCCCTCGGAAGCGCAAACCCCAGGAGACGGAGGTCTCACGGCGATTCGTGCGGGCCGGCTGATCGACCCGGACACCGGCACGGTCACGCTGGACCAGGTCATTCTGATAGAAGGCACCGCGATTCGGGAAATCGGGCCGAACGTCGCGATTCCACAGGGTGCCGAGGTGATCGATCTGTCCGATCTCAGCGTGCTTCCAGGCCTGGTCGACGCACACAATCATCTGGCGTTGACTTACAAGGAAGAGCCCGAAAGCAACGTCTACTACTTGACGTACGTACTGGACTCGACTGCACTTCGAGCGATCCAGGCCGTGTCGAACGGCATCCAGATGCTTTCGTCCGGATTCACCGTTGTCCGTGACCTCGGCAACAACGGGAACTATGCCGACACGGCATTACGCGTTGCCATCGAGCAGGGCTGGGTTCCGGGACCGACGATCATCAACTCGGGCATCATCATCGGCGGGATGGGCGGGCAGTTCTTTCCGACTCCGGAGATGGCCCGGGAACACAACATCGTTTATCCGGAATACCTGGACGCCGACACGCACGACGAGATCGTGAAGGCCATCCGGCAGAACATCCTCTTCGGCGCAAAGGTCATCAAGATCTGTGTCGACTGCATGCCCTATGGATACACGGTCGATGAGATGAAGTTATTCGTCAGCGAAGCCGCAAAAGCAGAGATGAAAGTTGCCGGGCATGTCCAGACGCGGGAGGGCGCGCGGCGGGCGATCGAGGCTGGGATCTGGTCCCTGGAGCATTCGCGACCACTTGACGACGAGCTTCATCAGATGATGGCGGAACGGGGAATCTGGCGCGTGGGAACCGAGACACCCTTTACCAGCTATGGAGGGTCCGAGGCCGCGTTCGAGCGTACGATTGCCGGCATAAAGAACGCCTATGACAATGAGGTTCCGATGGCGTTTTCGACCGACGCCGACTACTACATTCCGGGAATGACACGGGGAGAGGTGTCGATCAATTTTCTCTTGAGTTGGAAGGCTGCCGGAATTCCCGACGCCGCTATCCTGAAGATCCTGACCACGAACGGGTATGCCGTTTCGAACATCGACAATGAGCGCGGGCCTCTCAAGGTGGGTTACGCCGCGGACATCATCGCAGTTTCCGGGAACCCGCTCGAAGATATCGACGCCCTGCGCGACGTGCAGTTCGTCATGAAGGACGGAACGGTATTCAAGCGGGACGGCGTCGTCACGCCGGAAAGCTTTTTCCATGGCGGACCTGTTAACGGCTGGAGGATCCGCTGAGGAGAAGCGGGAGTCCGCGGTCAGGTCCGATGCTGGCCGCGCGGCCGCGCAGTAAGGGAGAGGTCGCGGATCAAGATGGTAATTGCTTTCAACTGCTCCGGTTCTATAAACTTTTCCCGACTTTTGGTCCTTTCAGTTCGCAGCCGGTACGCGTGTGGTAAGGGGCAGTCAACCGAGGAAAAACAGAGTGAGAAAACTTGCGATCGCGTCGATGTTCATCGCACTTGCCGTCGGGATGGAGACGGGGGCCGCGGATTGGCCACAGATCCTCGGCCCGGATCGAAACGGTATCTACAGCGGACCCGAACTGTCTGAGACTTGGGGTTCGGAGGGCCCTCCCGTAGCCTGGCGGCGCGACGTCGGCGCGGGCTTGAGCGGCCCGGTGATCGTCGGTGGTCGTGTCGTTCTTTTTCATCGCGTCCGCAATCGCGAGGTCGTCGAAGCGTTTGATACCGAGACGGGCACCAGTCTGTGGCAGTACGGGTACCCGACGACGTACCGGGACGATTTCGGGTTCGATGAAGGGCCGCGCGCCGTTCCTGTGGTTGCCGACGGCGTTGTCTACACATTCGGCGCCCAGGGACAGTTGCACGCCGTCGATCTCGAAAGCGGGGAAGGGCTCTGGAGCGAAGACACCATGAAAAGCTACAGATGTCCGGAAAGGCTTTTTCGGTGCCGCGGGCTCGCCGCTGGTCGAAGACGGCAGGGTGATCGCCAACATCGGTGGGAGGGACGCCGGAATCATCGCGTTCGACGCGAAGACAGGTGAAGTCCTCTGGAGAGCGACCCGGGACGGGGCCAGCTATTCGTCACCTGTCGGCGTCACGATCTCCGATCGTCGGTATGCGATCTTCTTCACGCAGAACGGCCTGGTGGGACTCGACCCGGAGGCAGGGGACGTCGTGTTCGAGCGCCGCTGGCGGTCGCGCTCGGCCTCGTCTATCAATGCCGCATCGCCCGTGGTGATCGACGATCTGATCTTCCTTTCCGCCGAGTACGGACCCGGTGCCGGTGTGCTGCGCTGGGACGGTCGCCGATTGACCGAGCTATGGTCGTCCAATGACGTTCTGTCGAACCATTACTCCACCAGCGTCTACCGCGACGGGTATCTGTATGGGTACCACGGGCGCCAGGAATTTGGTCCTAGCCTGAGTGCAGTAGAGTTCGAGACAGGCAAGGTCGCCTGGAGTGTGGACCGTTTCCTGGCGGGAAGCATCGTGCTTGCGGGCAACCGATTGCTGCTGGTCCGGGAGGGAGGTCAACTGGTCCTTGCCGAGGCTTCGCCGGATGCCTTCACCCCAATCGCTGCCGCACAGATTTTGCCGGCCACTGTTCGAGCCTACCCTGCTCTGTCGGACGGCTTCCTCTACGTGAGGAACGACGACACGCTGGTCGCGCTGGACCTCCGTCGTTCGGGGAGAGACCGATAATGCTGCGCCAATTGCTCGCACTGATTCTCGTGACACCCCTTTTCGCTCAGTCGCCACAGGCATTCTTCGATCGTGCAGTTAGAGATTTCGGAGAAGGCCGCATCGACGAATCCGTCAAAGGGTTCGATCGCGTGGCCGCCATGGTGCCGGATACGGCTCCCCAGTTCTGGCAGCGTGGTATCGCGCTCTACTACGCTGGACGCTTCGATGATTGTCGCGACCAGTTTGTAGCGCACCGGCGCGTGAATCCAAACGACGTCGAGAATGCCGCGTGGCATTTCCTGTGCGTGGCCCGTGACCGATCTGCAGGGGAAGCCAGAGAGGAGTTGCTGCCGGTCGGCCCGGATCAGCGCGCCCCGATGGTGGAGGTTTACCAAATGTTCCGTGGCGCCCTCACACCGGAAGATGTCCTGAGGGCTGCAGGCGACAGGGTCCTCGCCCAGTTCTTTGCCCACCTCTACATCGGCCTGTATTTTGAGGCGACGGGGAACGAGGAACTCGCGCTCGAACACATCCGCATCGCCGCCCAGGACCGTTACTCATCCGGCGGCTACATGCACATGGTCGCGCGGGTTCACCTCGACATCATCGATCAAGACCGGTAGAGAAATCTTGCCGTTGACAGACTTCGGATTGATTGCTACGTTTACTGGATGCGAATGACGCGCGAACTTATTATCACTGTAGTCGTAATTAGCCACCTTCCGCGAGGAGGGCCCGGTTAAGCGCGTCTTTAGCTTGATCGACCCGAACCCCTCCCGCGGACCGCGGCGAGGGGATTTTTTTTGCTTCGAAACCGGTTGAAAGTCGCGGTTGAAGCTCTCGAAAGAGTGAAAAATGGAAACTCTGACCCAGAATCACGAAATTTCGACCACACCGACACGTACGGTCGGGGGCGCCGAAGGTGTCATTCTATCGTTGCTCGCCGAAGAGGTGGGGACTGTATTTGGTTATCCTGGCGGCGCGATCATGCCTGTCTACGACGCCCTTTTCGATTACCGGGATCGGATCAAACATGTCCTGGCCCGGCACGAACAGGGTGCGATCCATGCCGCCCAGGGGTATGCGCGTGTGACTCGCCGGGCCGGAGTGTGCCTGGCAACTTCGGGCCCAGGCGCGACGAACCTCATCACCGGCCTGGCGGATGCCCAAATGGACAGCACCCCGCTGGTCTGTATCACAGGCCAGGTTGCTTCCCATCTGCTCGGTTCGGACGCCTTTCAGGAGACCGACATCATCGGGGTCAGCGCGCCGGTCACGAAGTGGAATCATCAGATTGCCAGATCCGACGAAATACCCGAAGCGATCGCCAAAGCCTTCTACATTGCCGAATCTGGAAGGCCCGGCCCAGTGTTGGTGGACATCACAAAAGACGCCCAGACCGGCTACCTGGATTTCCGGCCGGCAGAATCCGTCACCATGCGGAGCTACCGCCCCCGGCCTCTCCTTGATCTCTCCGACATTGAAGCCGCCGCGAGACTGATAAACCAGTTCCACAAACCGCTGGTCCTGGTCGGTCAGGGTGTCCTTCTGGGGAAGGCGCAGGAGCAGCTACGGGCCTTTGTCGAAAAGGCCGGTCTCCCTTTTGCGTGCACGCTGCTGGGGCTGTCGGCCCTGCCGAGCCGCCATCCGCTCTATACCGGCATGCTGGGCATGCACGGCAATTACGGACCGAACGTCAAGACGAATGAGTGTGACCTCCTGGTGGCCGTCGGCATGCGGTTCGATGATCGGGTGACCGGTGATCTGACCCGCTATGCGCCCGAGGCCCGCGTCATCCACATCGACATCGACCCGTCCGAGATCGACAAGAACGTCCGGGCCGACGTTGGCATCGTCGCCGACGCCGGCGAGGCTCTGGCGGCGCTGACCCGGCGGGTCCAAAGAACCGTCCGCCCGGGCTGGCTCGCGGAGTTCCGGGAATGCGACAGGATCGAGTTCGAACAGGTGATCCGAAAGGACCAGGCCCCAGATTCGGGCCGACTCCGAATGGCCGAGGTGATTCATGCATTGTCCGAGCGCACCGAGGGTCGGGCGATCATCGTCACCGATGTGGGGCAGCATCAGATGGCAGCCGCCAGGTACTACAGGTTCAGCGACACCGATACCCACGTGACCTCCGGAGGACTCGGAACGATGGGATTTGGGGTTCCGGCGGCGATCGGGGCCAAGATCGGAAGGCCTGACCGGGAAGTCGTCGCTATCGTTGGCGACGGCGGATTTCAGATGACGATCCAGGAACTGGGCACGATTCTCCAGACCGGGGTTGCGGTCAAGATCCTGGTTCTGAACAACGGCTTCCTCGGGATGGTGCGTCAGTGGCAGGAGATGTTCTTCGAGGGCCGCTATTCGGAGACGGCCCTCGCGAACCCCGACTTCACGAACATCGCCCGGGCCTACTCGATCGACGCCAGGCGGGTCGTCGGTCGGGAAGAACTCGAAGCTGCCATCGACGAAACGCTTCAAGCGGAGTCGTCCTACCTCCTCGAAGTGATCGTCGACAAAGAAGAGAACGTATTTCCAATGGTGCCGTCGGGCGCGTCCGTGTCGGAAATACGTCTGAAATGACAGTAGCCGCCACTGGCTGCTAGCGCTGGGCATTCACGCCCGTCGAACGCGTTCAATGCGAGGTCGGAAGTTGGAGAGGCATTTCACAGTGTCGGTCTTTACCGAGAGTCAGGACGGCGTACTGAACCGTCTCGTCGATACGCTTTCCAAGCGACGGTTACGCATCGAAAGTCTCGCCAGCTGCGAGTGCGAAGTGGCTGGGGTGTACCGGCACACGATCGTCCTGGCGGCTACCGACGATCAGATTCGGAAAGTGGTGAAGCAGATCGAGAAGAACGTCGATGTGTTAAAGGCCTTCTACCATGCCGACAACGAAACCGTGCACCAGGAAATCGCGCTCTACAAACTTCCGATCGAGGCCATGCTGGAAGGAGACTGTCTGGAAAACATCGTGCGCCGCTTCCAGGCAAGAATCCTGGCCCTCGAACCCGACTACGTGGTGATCGAAAAAACCGGGAACGAGGACGACACTCGGGAATTGCTCGACAGGTTGGAGCCGTTTGGGGTCATGGAATTCGCACGATCCGGTCGCGTCGCGATTACGAAGCCGACGCGGACGCTGCTTTCATACCTTGATAAATCGAATCAGACAACAAACAACAAAGGAGACGAGAACTGATGGCAAGAATACGTTTCGGCGACGTCACTGAAGACGTCGTCACCAGGGAAGAGTGGCCGATGGAAAAAGCGAGAGCCTGCCTCGCGGACGAGACGATCGCAACCCTTGGATACGGGGTACAGGGACCGGGCCAGGCGTTGAACCTGAAAGATAACGGGTTTCGGGTGATCATCGGGCAGAGGAAGGGTTCGGGTTCCTGGGACAAGGCCCTGGCCGACGGGTGGGTCGAGGGACGCGACCTGTTTGACATCGAACAGGCCTCGGAGCGGGCGACCATCATCCAGTTCCTCCTGTCCGATGCCGGCCAGATCGCGCAGTGGGACATCGTTAAACGGCATCTGGAACCCGGAAACTGTTTGTATTTTTCGCACGGTTTCGGCGTGACCTTTAACGACCAGACGGGAATCGTACCTCCCGATGACGTGGATACCGTGCTTATAGCGCCCAAGGGTTCCGGCACGTCGTTGAGGCGGTTTTTCCTCGCAGGCAAGGGCCTCAATTCCAGCTACGCCGTGTTTCAGGATGCGACCGGCTGTGCGATGGAAAGAGTGCTGTCACTCGGCATCGGTGTGGGATCGGGCTATCTGTTCGAAACAGATTTCAAGCGCGAGGTCTATTCCGATCTTACAGGCGAGCGGGGCGTCTTGATGGGTGCGATCGCCGGGTTGTTCGAAGCCCAGTTCAACATTCTGAGGAAGCATGGCCACTCGCCCTCGGAAGCGTTCAACGAGACCGTCGAAGAGTTGACCGAGAGCCTGATGCCTCTGGTCGCAGAGAACGGGATGGACTGGATGTATGCGAATACTTCGACGACTGCCCAGCGGGGTGCTCTGGACTGGCGACATAAATTCCGAGACGCGGTCGCACCGGTGTTTGACGAACTCTACCGGAGTGTGGCTTCCGGCCAGGAAGCGAAGATTGTGATCGAAGCGGGAAGCCGGGACGACTACCGCGAGCGGCTTGACCGTGAGCTGGCGGAGCTCCGCGAGTCCGAACTCTGGCGAGCCGGACGACAGGTGCGTCAGCTCCGACCCGGCCCATCAGCGACTCCCGACGGATCCCCGACCGCCTCGGAACAACCTGAAGACCTCGTGACTGCTTCGGTTGAGTCATGAGTCGGGACGTCCTGGCAGAGCCAACCTGGCGTCCGACGCTCCGGGCTATCGAGGACGCTGGAATTCGCCTGAAGAACGTCGCGATTCAGACCCGGTTGGAACGCCATCCGGGTCTGTCCGGGGAGTTCGAAGCCCGCGTGCTTCTGAAGCGGGAAGATCTGCAGATTGCCCGTTCCTACAAAATACGTGGCGCCTACAACAGAATCAGCATGTGTTCTGAGGAAGAGCGCGAGAATGGCGTTGCCTGCGCCAGTGCCGGCAACCACGCCCAGGGTGTCGCCTACGCCTGTAGCCTCCTGGGGATCCGGGCCAGTATCTACATGCCCGTCACCACTCCCAGCCAGAAGGTCGAACAGGTACGGATGTTCGGTGGACAGTGGGTCGACATTGTTCTGTCCGGTGATACCTTCGATGACTGCGAACGACGGGCAATGACGGAAGCCGAGGTGGCCGGTCAGGTTTTCGTTCATCCGTTCAACGACCCGCGCGTGATCGAGGGACAGGGTACCGTCGGGCTCGAGTTGCTGGTAGGGGATGCCGACATCGACCTGTTGTTCGTCCCCGTTGGAGGAGGTGGCCTGGCGGCCGGAGTCGGAACCTGTTTTAAGGCTCTATCTCCGCGGACGACCGTCATCGGCGTGGAACCGGCTGGCGCGCCGTCGATGTCCGAAGCGTTGAACGCCGGTCGGAACGTTACACTGGACTCGATCGACAGCTTCGTTGACGGCGCGGCGGTCAAACGCGTCGGCCAACTACCCTTCGAGGTATGCAAGGACGTACTTGACGACATGATCACGGTTCCGGAGGGTCGCGTGTGTTCGACGATGCTCCGGCTCTACAACCAGGACGGAATCGTCGTCGAACCGGCCGGCGCGCTGGCGATTTCTGCGTTGGAGGATTACGGCGCCCAGTTGGGTGGCAAAACGGTCGCTTGTATTCTGAGCGGCGGCAACAACGACATCACGAGGACCGAAGAGATCAGAGAGCGTTCCCTCCTCTATGAAGGCGTGAAACATTACTTTATCGTGCGGTTTCCCCAGAGAGCGGGGGCACTCCGCGAGTTCGTCGCCGAAGTGCTGGGACCGAGAGACGACATTACACATTTCGAATATTCGAAGAAGACGAACAGGGAGAAGGGGCCCGCTGTCGTCGGCATCGAACTGGAGAGCCGGGAGGACTTCATCCCCCTTGTCGGGAGGATGAAACAAAAGGGATTTTTCGGAGAATATCTGAACGATAGGCCGGACCTGTTTCACTATCTGGTCTGACCGTCGGCACGTGCGTCACGACGGTCCCCCCGGTCAACGGTTCGAGGGATGAATCGCATCCGGGAGCTTGATCGGCTGGACGAACGCACCGTTGCCGGCGGAGTCCCAGACCGCGAATCGCACCCACTTCTTTCCGGTGACGTTGAATGGAATCTCGAAACGGTGGCTCCCGAACGGGGGGGAATCGGTTGCCGGGATGATCTGTCGATCTGTTTCCTGTCCGTCCCCCCAAACGACCTCGACAAATTCCAACGGGAAAGTCCACTCTACGTCTGCCACGACCGTCCGCTCCGCGCCGGTTCCTTCGACCGCATAGGATGGAATCAACACCTCACCCGACGTCACGAAATAGTCTCCACGCTTGATGGCGTTGATCACCGAACTCATGTCGTCCGGCGTCGGCAACGTGTCGACTCTCAGGTAATTGACGGGGTTGTTGGCGTAGATGTCGTCGCCGGGTTGTTTCGCATAGGTTTCGGTAATCCCGAGAAGATATTTCGGCGGTGTGGGCCGGTCGGCGACCCAGTTGTTCATGTCATCAAAGAGTGGCATCACGCGAAAATCCGAAAGGCGATGCTCGGACAAATCCAGTCCCATACCCCATCGCCACCCCACGCCTCGATAGTTTTCATCTATAAAATGAGCCGTGTCCTTGACCGCGTCCGGATAGCCTGTGGACCCCTTGGTGCGCGGGTGCGGCATGAAGATCAGGGCGTTCTCCCGTCGGGCCATCTCCATGACATCTTCCGCGCTGCCGACGCGGTAGACTTGACCATATGCAGGGTGTTCTTCGATGAACGGCTGTCCCTCGGCCCGTTCGGTCGTCCAGAAGACGGGGTGCGAAAACAGGATGTCCCAATGCCCGCCCAGGTATGCCGTGATTTCCTCGTTCGGCATGATCAGGAAATTCTTGTCGGAATGCCGTCGGACGGCCTCGAAGTAGTCCGCCATCACCTCCAGGCGGTCGGGGCCCCTCTCGCGGTCGGTCGGACCCACGATATCGATCCCTGCCGCTTTGAGGGCATCCAGATCCGGGAGCTTCGTGTCCAGGCTGCCCGACTCTCTGAGTCGGTCGGCGACATTCATGTGGAAATGGCCGGCCATGACCTGGTATCCGTCAAGGGGCTTGAAGTGATCCCCGTGTGTGAAGGCCAGCGCGGACTCGAGCGTTGCGGGGGCCGGTTCGGGGCTCGCGTAGTAATACATCGCCATCCGCTGCAGAGTGCCCGGCGGTGCGCTGTAGAGTGAGAAGTTTGCTTGATAACGGGGGTTCTCCTCGCCTTCACCCTGCCGGATGCCGAAGGAAAACGAATCTGCGTCGTCTTTACGGTACCAGGCATATCCGAGGTTCGTCTCCACCTCTCGCGTCCAGAAGAACGTATGTGGTGGTGGGAATGCGGCGATCGACCCGGATGCGCTCTCGGCGACGATCACTCGATTGGCGACTTTCAGAGGCACCTCTCCCTCGTTCGGGGTTCCGCCAAACCGGTAGTCCTGCCACAGGTTGGACAGGTCGCGCCAGACCACCCGATGATCATCACCGGTGGGCAAACCCTTCAGGCCCGCGTGGTATTTGTACGCAACCGAAGGCTCTTCGGTCGTGGCCATGGCTTCTATACGAATCAGGTTGGTGCCCCTATAGACGGTGTATTGGAGGCGTCCCGAAAAGACGCCGATGTCCATTCCGGGGAATGAAACTTCCACACGGGCTCCGTTGGTTTTGACCTGGCAGCTGTCTGCTCGATAGGTGGCCGTCGTCCGGCGGACCTCATTGGGATTGCGGGGTAACCCGGGCTGGTGGGCCACGCCTTCGGGGGGAGGGGGGTTGCCGATTCGTCCCTCGGCCTGGTCCAGATCCAGGGGCGCGTCCCAGAAGGCATCCCACTTCTTTTCGTCGACGATCTCGGAGGTCAGTTCCACTCCCAGTGCGCGGAGCGGATTGAGTTGCTGGTTCGTGATGCGCAGGAAGCCAGAGACGACATGAAATTCGGGGGTCACATCGCCGGCAACGGAAACCCACTGGGCCCCTCCGTCCCGTCTGATTGAGAGATCATCAATGGTCGGAGTGCCTCCCCGGATTCCTAAACGCAGCCTCAGTTCCTGTTTGTTGTCTCCGTCCCAGGTCAACTCGAGCGTGTCGCCGTTGACGGCGGCCGTGAGGCCAGGCGCTATTTCATATTCTTCGAGATCACAATTCAGGTTCTGGCCATAGGTTGGCAGGCTGAACAGGACCAGGGCGCTCAGTGATGCGACGAGGGTTTTCATCGGTGGCTCTCCTACATCAAATCCCTGGTGTCAGGGCGTTCGTACAAGTTTCACAAGAAACGAATTCGGGTACGGGCTGCGAAATCACGAAATAGGATAACGAGAATCTCTCCGGCAGTATAGCCGGACTATGGGCGGATCGTGGATCGGAAGTTTTCTATTAGTTGTGGGCAAATTCGTGCCGGTGTAACCTGAGGCCCTTCTTCTTCACAAAGAACAATAGGGAGTCGCCATGTTGCCCAATCTCAGTAACTGGTACTTAAGGTCCAAACGACTGTGCGGCCGAGCCTACCGCTGGATCCAGAAGATCCTGAACGCGTTCCTCGCCGAGACGCGGTGGTGGAATGGTGCCGTTTACGGACTCCTGGTGGTGACCGCAGTTCTTCTGGCGATCCTTTTCTACACGCGAGTCCTGGGTCCGTTCACCCTTGGGCGTTTCCTTGTTTACTGCATGCAGTTCGGCAGGGCCGCGGTGACGGGAGTGGCGATCCTGGCGGGGGTCACCCTGATCATGAAACTGCCCACGTCTTTCAAGTGGGTGCTTGCAGTGGCCGGGCCCGTCGTCTGGCAGTCGGTCGGCAGGTCCGGTGCGGGCGACGCCAGATGGGCCCTTGCATCGCTCGTCGTTCTGCCGGCGTTGCTGATCGGAGGTGGGCTTTGGATGAGCCGAGGAGACCTTCGGACTGCCTCGCGAACGAAAGTCATACTGCTCGTTAGCACGCTCGCCGTCGGCCTGTCGGTCGCGGCGTTCAACATTCTCTGGCTCGTCGACGCCGGTTCGGCGCCCGACGCGTATGTGAATGCCGCCTCGAAGGGACATCCGCTCACGAACATCGACCTTCCGGATCCCTCGGCAACGGGGGACTATCCGGTCTTGACCTTGACCTACGGGAGCGGAAACGACCTTCGTCGGCGGGAGTTCGGAGAGGATGCCGACTACGTGACTGAACCGGTCGACGGGTCGAAACTCATCGATGGATGGGACGGCCGGGGAGGCTGGGCGAGAACCCGTTATTGGGGGTTTGATGCCGAGGATCTGCCCCTTCAAGGTCGCGTGTGGTACCCGGAGGGCGATGGGCCTTTCCCGCTGGCCCTGATCGTTCACGGGAACCACGGGATGGAAGACTTTTCGGATCCCGGTTACGGCTACCTGGGCCAATTGCTCGCCAGCCGGGGCTATATCTTTGCTTCAGTCGATGAGAATTTCATCAACAGTGGGGCTTCCGATCGCCTGGGTGGTGGTGGGCTGGACGAAGAAAACGATGCTCGCGGCTGGTTGCTGCTCGAACACCTGAAGGTCTGGGCGTTGTGGAACGAAACAGCCGGTCACGTCTTCGAAGGAAAGATCGACATGGACAGGATTGGCCTGATCGGGCACTCCCGTGGTGGCGAGGCGGTTGCGGTTGCGAGTGCCTTCAACCGGTTGCCGTACTATCCCGACGACGCGACGCTCTCGTTCGACTACGACTTCAACATCCGTGCGGTCGTTGCCATCGCGCCGGTGGACGGCCAATACCGGCCGGCGGACCTTGGGACACCGGTCGAGAACGTGAATTACTTCACGCTTCACGGGGCGAACGATGGCGATGTGACGTCGTTCGCCGGGTCCAGGCAGTTCGAGAGAGTTCAATTTACCGATGATCAATATTGGTTCAAGACCGCGCTCTACATCCTTGGCGCGAACCACGGGCAATTCAACACCACCTGGGGTGCGACCGACACGTCCGCGCCATCTTCCTGGTTCCTGAACCTGGAACCATTGATGCCTGCTTCCGACCAGGAGCAGATCGCGAAGGTCTATATTTCGGCATTTCTGGATGCGACTCTGCGGGGAGAGAGTGGGTATGTCCCATTGTTCGCCGATCATCGGTCCGGAGCGGACTGGCTTCCGGACACCGTTTACTTGAGTCACTTCGAGGATTCACTCCAGCAGTTTGTCAGCACTTTTGAGGAAGACATCGATGTGCTGACCGCGACCCTGCCCGGGGCCCGCCATTCACAGGAACACCTGACACTGTGGAAAGAACAGGACGTTGGCCTGAAGTCCCGGACGATGGACACCAAGGCTGTGTACCTGGGCTGGAATACGAAAGATGACGAACCACCGGCATCATACAAGATCGAGTTGCCGGACGAAGGTTTGGAAGTGGGTGGTGACAGCACTTTGACGTTCGTCCTGGCGGATGCCGCCCAAAAGGCCCCGCGTCCGGATTCCGACAAGGATGAGAATGAGGACGAGGAGAGCGCCGCCGCCGAAGACGTTGAAGCCGCCGATGAATCGACAGCCGAATCGGATGATAAGGAGCCGGAAGCCATCGATTTGACGATCGAGGTGACAGACGCCGAAGGTCATCGGGCGACACTGCCACTCGGTCATTTTTCGCAGCTGCAACCGCAGATCAAGGTTCAGACCAGAAAGGCCAGGTTCCTCGGCCGGGGCGGTTCTGAGGTGGTCTTCCAGAGTTTTGCCTTTCCACTGCGAGACTTCGTGGTTGCCAATCCCGATTTCGATCCGTCGCAACTGGTTGCCGTGCGCTTCCTGTTCGATCAATCTCCCGAAGGAGTGGTGGTCCTCGATGACGTGGGCTTTCGCTAGGATCACCTGGACGGTTTCAGTGAGGCATGAGATCGATTCGGCATGTCACCGCCGCGGAGGACACGGAGAAGTATTGAGGCAATGGGTTCAAGCGGGCGGCAATTCGAGTGATTCCAGCATGGAACGCAGCCGGGCCATACGCTCGGGGCGGTCCCGGCCGAAGCGTTCGATACCGGCAAAGATCGAATTCGGGTCCAGGTGCGCTTCGGCGATCACGTCCGCTTCGGTCCCTCCGGTTAGCCATTGGTGATCCCAGTCCGAGGCCAGTGAATACTCGTCGGTCAGTGGGCCTGTCGATGAGATCGGCCATCCACGCCGAGTGCCCGTGCTGACGAACATGAGGTCCTGGGTCGCCCCCGGGGGCAGGACCGAGTTGCGGTACGACTCGGGTTGCCGGTCGAACAGATCCTCGCTGATTGCGGCAATCACCTTCACGTTGATCCCGGCCTGTTCGAGGCGAGCAAGTACACCGACGAGGTTGACGGTCGAGCTCGATCCCTGGGCAACGACGTAGCCGTGGCGCTCGAGGCCCGGAGTGAAGTCGCGGATGACGTACAGGCCCTTCGCTGCCGCCTTCGGGTCCGTGTCGGCGAACCTGCTTCGGTCGGCTACCGGAAAGTCGGGCCGCGCCACTTCCAGGACAATGATGCCGACCTTCTTCTCTCTCGCGGCGATTTCCGCGGCCGCAAAATACCCGGGCGCCACGTCGTTGTAATCCCAGAAACTCAGGTGGATCACCTGGCCTCGCGGAAACAGTTTCCACACCTGCGGAGAAAAAATTCCGAAGTGCGTGCGGGCATCCGCGGCCGTTTCCGGTCCCGAATGTCCGGCCAGGATGTTCAGCACTCCGGTCCGGAACCTGCTGTCCTGGTTCTGCTGGCTCCACACACGCGCCGGCAGGTACATCAGGGGCGTAAACGCGCCATAGGTGCCACTGAACGCCCACACGCCGGCGAATTTGTCGGGATCCACCGAGGCAG
This sequence comes from Terriglobia bacterium, assembly GCA_965247425.1. Classification (GTDB taxonomy): domain Bacteria; phylum Acidobacteriota; class Terriglobia; order 20CM-2-55-15; family 20CM-2-55-15; genus CAZOZZ01. The sequence goes on along the minus strand of OZ252023.1, from coordinate 3,229,114 downwards.
TCTGTCCGATGAGTCCGATTGCGCTCGACACGTTCCCCGCTTCCTGGATCGCGGCCTTGACCCTCGTGCCCGACGGGTTGCTTACCGGATCGTAGTGACCCCAGATGCTGCCGCCCTCCAGATTGACCGAACCGGACAAGTCCGCCGCCAGCGTCAGCGCGCGGTTATTCGTGACGTAGTTGAGCCACTTGATGATTTCCGACACACCCCGCCGGGCGCCTGCCATTTCGCCCGCCTTGCGGAAAAGGGCGATCTCCAGCTGCTTCTTCTCTCCCGAAACCGGATTCTCGACGTCGAGAGCCTGCGGTTCTTCCGGCAGGTTGGCGACGCGCAGCCTGTCGTCGAGAAAAGGATCCTTCCCGGCGTCGATGCGCAAAGGGAACTCGTCGGTGACCGCGTCGCCGATCTCGACGAGGCGGTCGGCCAGCCAGTTTCCGAGCCCGTTCTGATCCAGCAGGGACATGGCGACGTCGATGTTCGTCTTGAACTGAATGAGCTTCTCGCGCGTATCGCGGACCGGTCCGTTGCGGATGCCTTCGAACTCCACTCCGTACCGTTCCTCGAACGTCCGCGCCAGGGAGACGAAATACTCCGAGTTCATCTTCATCCCGTATGGATGGCTCTGGTAACTGACTACCTGATCGCCTGCCCCTGGAATCTTCCCGTTCACTGCGCCCGGCCAGTAGCCTTTAGTGGTCGTGCCGATCGCGATCATCGGCCGCCGATCCGCCGGGTCCCATGCTTCCATGGCCTCGAGCGTGCGGATGATCTGTCCGTAGTCGTGACCGTCGTCCATCGTGAACACGTTCCAGCCGTACGAGGTCCACTGATCGACCAAGCGGTAGGCGTCATATTGACTGCCGATAACACCGCCGACGAGAACGTCGTCGATACCGGCATTGTTGTAGGACAAGAAGATCCGGAGTCGCTTGCCGACCTGGAGGGCCAGGGCCTGTGTCTTGAGTTCCTGGGCGTGGCCGGAACACAGGGCGAACTCACCCTCGAATGCGATGACCTTGGGCCTGCCCATGCCGGCGCCGATGACGTCCCAGAAGGCGGCCTTGCCGGCGGCCGTGGCGATGCCGATTCCGGAAGGTCCTCCGTTGACGTCGTTGGTGAGGTCCGTGGACTCGATGTGCCCAGAGAGTGCACGGATACCGCGTCCGGCAGCCTGGGCGAACAGGGGGTGATCGGTCAGTTCGTGGTCGGACAGAAGCGTCCGAAGCGCCCCGGCGCCGCGTCGAAAACCCGGGGCGTCGACTGGAAGCATCGCGATGTCGGGTGCGACAAGGTACCGTTCATCGCCCGTAGCCCGGTACTTACGGTCCAACGCTTCTCCCATGATCATCCACAACGCGTAGCAGGTCGGAGCGCAATGGCCCGCCGCCAGCACGAACTTGTCGCCGTAAGGATGTTTCGGACGACGGTAGTCATAACGGAGCCCGCCCCGCTCCGGCCCCGCCAGGTGTGTGGCAACGTTGAATGGTGTGTACGCCAGCGGGCCGCCGAAGTGCCCGGTCTGGGCGTAGTTGCCGAGCAGGGTCAGCGTCATGCATGTGAGATAGCCGATGTCTTCGAGTTGCTGTTGTTCGGGCAGTTTCGAAGACGAAGCGACCGAAGGCGATGAGGGAGTGCTCATGGGGCAAACCCTGATATGTAAGTTCTCGGTCGATCGTTCATGCTATCCATCGCACACCCACCGCTGCTACCTGACGGCGATCATCTGGAGTTCGACTTGCGCGCCGACATTCAGTGCCCCGACCTCAACCGTGGCTCTGGCTGGCGGATTGTCAGGGAAGTACTCGCGATACACTGCGTTGAACCTCGGAAAGTCTTCGATGTTCGCGATGTAGGCCGTCACGGAAACGACGTTCTCGAAGTCCATGCCGGCTTCCTTCAGTACTTCGTGAATGTTTGCCATCGCCTGTCGGGTCTCGGCTTCGAGACCTCCCTCCACCAGGTCGATGTTGACGGGATCGCGTCCAAGATGGCCGGCGATGTAGAGCGTGTCTCCCACGAGGATTCCGGGGCTGTAAGGGTATCCGAAGTAAGGGTAGTTTTCTGGACTGATGACTTGGCGTTCGTTATCCGAACTCTGTACAGGCTGGCTCTGAACAGACCTGATTGTCAGCATGCCTGCAGCCGCAAGAACTGCCAGGCTGATCAGTGCTCCCACGAACGCGCTCTTGATCTTCATCATGGTGGCCTTCCTTTATTCTAATTTTCCGATTAGTCGTCAACAGGCGCGGGCTCGCTTCACCCCGAACGCCCAGATCGTGGCCAAACTACTGTCGGCCTGCCGCGGCCCTGCCGACCTCTATGGTCGAATCCGCCTGGTCTCCAGACATAAGCAGAGCCGAAAAGCCTTCTCCCACCCGTTGCTCGACGTCATCCGCACTGGCAACGGTCATGTTGGCGATACCCACTCGTTTGGCTTCCGCCAGGACCCTCTGGTTCCCCACTTCAGCTTCCACACCAGCCGCGGCCCGCTCCGCACTCCGTTCTTCATCGCTGAGGTCGGTGGGATCGACGTCCCCCCTCCCTTCCCTGGCGATGGCGCCAGACAGGCTTCCACAGCCGCACGACAGGGCACTGTAGCCTCCCAGGTCCGCGATTTCGGCCGCTGCGGCGACCGCCGCCGGATCCTCGAGCATCAGCATGGCCAGGATCTCGCCGCCCGGGTTCGAGGGCGACCAGACGTCCGCGCCGGCGTCGGCGAAGAAGCTGGACGCCAGTTGTGCCTCTTCCGTACTGCGGACGTGCGGGATGACGACACCATCGGCGCCGAGGTCGAGGGCTTCGGCGACGCGCGCCCGGGTGACATCCGCACCGGCGTCTTCGTTCGAAATGGGGGGAATACGCACGAGAAGTGTTTTCCGGCTGACTGCGCCCGCGCTCCGAAGACCTTCGCCGATCGCCCGGATCGACTCGGCATTGTATCTCCCCTCGAGGTTCAGGAAGACGAAATCGTAAAGCGGGTTTTGTGCCAGGGTCTCGCCACCTGCGACCGTATACACCGCCGGTGGCCTCTGGCCTCTCCCCCGCCTCGCTCCGTCCGGTGGCCGAGGCGCTTCATTGGGGACGTAGACCCCGAACGCGATCGCGTTCTGCTCCCACAGATCGATCATGACATTCTCATGGCTGACGTCTGGGGTCGGTTCAGGTTCCACGGGTGGCTCCTGAGTCGGGCCTCCGAATCCAGCGAGCACGATGACGCACAGCGATAGTGTGAAGACGATCTTCAGGTTCATAATTTCCTTCCTTTGGTTGACGCCGGCCTGGAAAACCCCTGCCCGGACAGACCGCACATTTTCGCACAAGCCCTCAATATCTCGGGCTCGTAGGAGCGGATCACATCGAGAGCGTACACCGTACAGGCAAACCGTACTTCTCACAACCCGTCACAAACAAACATTCCGGCCGTTGGGGACGGAGTTTGCGCCGTCCCCCTTTCGCTTGAACGTCGACAATGTCGAAGATTGTGGTTGATATATAGTTGTGATTGCAACTATAGTGTACGCAATTATCGTGAATGCAAATAAGTAGTGCCGGGATGGCTTCCGAGCCGGTACGGAAGGGAATAACCTGTACTAAAGGATTATGGAGACGAATCACAACCGCCGACGCTCCGCACCTTCACGCCGGGGGCTGACTGAGAAGTCACTTCGGTCTTCCGGGGCACTCCTTGCCGCAAGCATTGGCCTCGACAGCGCAATTGAACGCCACGTTCTATCGGTCGTCAAACTGGACCGTTCGATGGCCGACCTGCTCACTCGACTGACGCTTGCACCTAAAAACGCTTAGCGTTCATCGGGAGTGCCGAGCGATAAGGCGCGGTGGTGACGAGATCTTCGGGCACTTTCGATAACGACGTTTGAAGGAAGGCGCTGGCGTTTGCGGCGAACGCGGTGGGCTATGGAGAAAGTACGGGGTTGGGGGTTGAAGTTCTCACGAGTGAGACTCGACCAGCGAGTGTGGCCAGGCGGCGACAATGAATGTATGGCGGCCGATCGTCCGTTTTGGAGAGTTCACCGAGCAGGTCCAGGCCCGATCGGTACGAACTTTTGACATCAAGGCGCACGTGGGCGTTGGTGTGCACCAGCACGTCTGGAAGGCATGGATTTGGAATCCCTGTTACGACGTGTCTAAAAAGCATTTCGAAGCGAATCTCCATGCGAGTTCGGTCGCAGTGAGCCTCTCGATAACGGTCATCGGGGCATGACAGATTGGACACAGCCAGGCGGAGCTGGTTGACGGGACTTCCTCAGGAGGAGGGACCGGCGCCATTCCCAATAACCGATGACAAAGTTCCATGGATACGGATCGTTGGGAGTTCGCCATGAAACCGAAGTGCCGGATGCGGACAAAGCCTTTCGGCAGTACGTGGAGCAGGAATCGGCGGATGAACTCGGCGGCGGAAACCGTCATCGTCCTTGCTTTGTTACCGCGAGAGTAATCCCGCCAACGGAATGTGACATGGCTGCCGTCGAAGGAAAGCAATCGATGATTGGAGATGGCGACGCGGTGTGTGTAGCGTCCGAGGTATCGAAGAACCTGTTCGGGGCCGCCGAATGCCGGCTTCGCATAGACGACCCAATCTTGGCGGAATAACGGTCGCAAGAAAGCCGCAAAGTGCTTCGGTTCGGAAAGGTGCTGGATCTGTCCGGCGAAGGTCAGGCTCTTCTTGCGAAAAGCCTTCTGCAATCCGTCAACGAACTTGCCGCGGAATAGTTTTCCCAGAACCTTCACAGGTAGGAAGAACGGGTATCGCGGATGAATCCAACGCGCACGGCCCGGTGCGATTCCTCCGGCGGGAATGACGCAGTGGATGTGAGGATGAAACAGCACGTTCTGACCCCACGTGTGCAGGATGAGGAAGAAGCCGATTCTCGCGCCAAGATGTTTGGGATTTCGAGCGACCTCCAGAAGAGTCTCGGCCACAGTGCGGAACAGCAGGTTGTAGAGCTCGACCTGGTTCTGTCGGACGAGCGAATGCAATTGGTGCGGCAGGGTGAACACGACATGGAAGTATCGTGTTGCCAGAAGCTCTCGTTCTCTGGCCGCGATCCAACGCTGACGCGCCTGAGCCTGGCATTTGGGACAATGGCGATTACGGCATGAGTTATAGGAGAGGACCCGATCGCCACCACATCGTGAGCAGGCATCGATATGACCGCCGAGAGCCGCTGTGCGGCAATGCTGGATGGCGTGCATCACCTTGAGCTGCTGGAAATGGATTCGTTTTCGATGGCGGTCGATAAAGTCGTTGCCCGCGGCGCGAAGGATGTCGGCCACCTCCACGGTGGGCCGGGTCATTGTTTCTGCTTCCTTCTTTTGGACCGCTTCACCGCATCGAGGCTGGAAACCGCCATGGTCTCCACCGGATTGGTGACCGCCTGCAGGTGACGTCGAGACAGGTGCAGATAGACGCTGGTGGCTCGCAGGTCCGCGTGACCCATTAACATCTGAATGGTGCGGAGATCGGTGCCATTTTCAAGTAGGTGAGTGGCCCAGCTGTGACGCAGCGTGTGCGGGGATACGCGTTTCTTGATTCCGGCACGTTTCGCCGCATCGTGTACGGCGGACCACACGCACTTGGGGGTGAGGGGTTTGTCGGCGCGCCAGTTGTTCACCATGCCCGGAAACAAATAGGTCTTGGGCTTCATCCAACACCAGTATTCTCGTAGCGTCTGCAAGAGCTTTGGTGTCAATGGCACGTCGCGATCACGATGACCCTTGCCCTGACGGATGTGGATGATCATGCGCTCGCTATCAACATCCTCGGCCTTCAACCGGATCAACTCGGCTCGGCGCATCCCGGTGGCGTACAAGGTCATGAGCATCGCGTAATCCAGCAAATTCTTTGCCGAGTCGATCAGTCGTGCGACCTCGTCCTGGCTCAAAACCGTCGGCAATCGTTTCGGGGTTCTGGGATATGGGAGATCCAGCTTCAGGTATGGACGCCGCAGCGTCTTTACAAAAAAGAACCGCAAGGCGGCAATGTACAAGCCGACAGTCTTGGCCGCGAGCTTTCGCTCCCGGATCAGATGTAGGTGATACTGCCGCAGGTCTTCCTGACTGAGACGATCGGGGCGCGTGCCAAAATAGCCCGCGAAGTCTTCAACGACTCGCAGGTAACTTCGGATGGTGATCGGAGAGAAATTACGACGCTGGAGTTCCTCCAGCATCCGTTTACGCAGGTCCGTCATGTAGGCCTCCTTTGAAGCCCACACTCTACAGTTTGCTTAGCACCGTTCGCTCAGCCCACGCGTAGCGTCCGCCGCGACAGCGGCTTCGTTCAAACAGGCTTCGAGGTATTGATATCTGCAGGCAGTTGGCGATCAACCCCAGCCGCACCTCCAGACTGATCGACCGGGCAGAGGCTGCGGGCCTGGTCCGGCGCCTTCCCGATCCTGATGATCGTAGAGCGCAACTCATCACTTTCACCGACACTGGCCGTCGGGCGATTGATGAATTCGCGCCACATTTGCTCGAAGTTCTCGACCAGGTCATCCACAAGACCTTTACTGCCGAAGAAAACGGCACATTAGTCGAACTTCTTCTCCGTCTGGCGACGGCGGCCCGCGCCCTGGCGGATTCTGAAGTAAAGCGCTGAACCTGGCCCGGTGAGAGGTCAGGAAGGAGAGGAGAGAGTCACCATGAACAGCAATCACTTCAAGACCTTGGCGCCATTGTCACTGCGCCTGGTTCTGGGTATCGGTTTCATCTACCACGGGTTTCCGAAGGTTTTTTCTTCCGAAGGCAATTTGCAGTTTCGAGGCATGCTCGAAGGTATCGGGGTTCCTGCACCAGGCCTGGCGGCCTGGATGATCGGGGGCATCGAATCCCTTGGCGCGATCGCACTGATCGCAGGTGCCTTCGTCACGATAGCCTCCCTACTGCTGGCAATCAGTATGCTTGGGGCCTTGTTTACGGTGCATCTGCCGCAGGGTTTCAGCTTCATTAACATCACCGGGATGACTGAAACAGGTCCCATTTTCGGGATGCCGGGGTATGAAGTAAACCTGCTCTATCTGGCGGGACTGGCAACTCTGATTCTGGGTGGCGCTGGTGCATTTTCCGTTGATGCAAAGCGCGCCGGGAACACGACAGACAGCTAGCAGCCCGTGGTGAAAGTCTGTAGGGTCGCGCGCAGGGGTATTCGGGTCTCAGGCGCGAAATGAGGAGCGGAACGATGCTTTGTCATCGTGACCGACGAATGACAAAGCCTGAGGCCCGAAGACCCCTGCGCCCTACGGGTTACGACGGCATGGGGCCAGCTGCGGCGTTGCCACTCCTAGATCGATGAAGAGCATCGACGTCGTCGTGGCGCCTTGCATCTAGCCCCATGGCGCTCGTAACGCGACCCTACAGACTTTCACCACGGGCTGCTTGACATGGAGGTTCCTGCAGTATGACTGTCCAACTCAATCACACTATCGTTCCTGCCATCGACAAGGAAGAGACTGCGCGCTTTTACAAACAGATGTTCGGGTTTGAGTATGAGGGTTCGATAGGTCACTTCGCCCCTGTGAAGATTTCCGGCCAGTCACTGACGTTGGACTTTGAAGACAGTGAGTCGTTCGAACCCCAACATTACGCTTTTAAGGTGAGCGAGGCTGAGTTTGACGAGATTTTTGCCCGTGTCGTGGAGCGAGGCCTCACCTACGGAAGTGGACCGGGTTCTCCAGAGAACATGAAGACGAACCATTGGAATGGAGGACGTGGAGTTTACTTTCGCGATCCGAGCGGCCATCTCCTCGAACTCCTGACTCGCGACTATACGCCGGAGCAGTTCATTTAGAACTGACCGAGGACACTAGATGATCCGTGGCGATTCAAAACGACGACTCCAATATCGCCAGGCGAGAACCCCTGTTTTGCCTGGCACAGGACCCTTGTCACCAGGACCATTTCAGGCGTAGCATCTCAGATCACCGGTCGGGAGTACCGATCCAGCAGCGGGAGGATTTGATGCGTTTAAGGTTTATGGTGGTAGTTGTCGGACTGGCCGTTCTCTTCAGCCCAACGATGGGAGAGGCTCAGGACACCGAGCGGCTCAATCCGATGATCGTGCTCCACGAAAAAGGTCTGCCGATATTCGGCATCACCCATCCGGCGATCAATGCGCGCCGTGCGCGAGGCGCCAGGCGGGGCGGAGGCGTCCGAGGAGGACGCGGAACTGCGCGAGGACGGGGAGCCGGGCGAGGCGCAGCAGGGAACAACCGCGGCGCCAATACGGCCGAACCACTCCCGCAACCCGTCCTGGCGGACGTTGCCAAGGAGACGGTGTCCTATAAATTCAGCGACTTCGAGTACAACAGCTACTCGCCGGCTTCGGCCGAAAGATTCATGGAATACATGGCGGCGATGCTCGCCGCGGGTGGAACCATGAAGGACCACGCGTTCATCTCGAAGATCCCTATCGTCCACAACGACCCTGCCCGTGCCGCTACCCGCATCGTGGACCAGTTGAACGCGGGCCATGCCGGCATCATGATGCAGGAAGTGGAAAGTGCCGACGAAGTTCGTCAGGCGATTGCCGCGATGCGCTTCGGGTCCAGGGGAGGTACGCGACCCGATGAAGGCATCGGTCTGGCTGCGGCCTACTGGGGGCTGACCGAGGAAGAGTACCTGGACCGAGCCGACGTGTGGCCGATCAACCCGAGAGGTGAGCTTGTCCTGTGGGCTATCGTCGAGAGCCGGGAAGGCATCGCGAACGTAAGGGAGATTGCGGCCGTTCCGGGCCTGACCTCCTTGATCGTGGGTGCGGGCACCCTGGGGGGCGTCTTCAGCTCCACGAACGCCGATGGCGAGCGGGTCCGTGATCAGGAGGGCTTCGATGCCGCGGTCGAAAAGGTCATTGCGGCGTGCAAGGAGTTCAAGGTGGCGTGCAGCTATCCCGCGAATAGCCCTGAACAGATCGAGAGCCTAATGGAACGGGGTTTCGAAGTGTTCACCATGCAGCGTCGGGGTCCGGAAGCCTTTGACGCCGTCCAGGCTGGGAGGCGCCGCTCCGGGCGCCCGCTGACCCAGTGAGATAGCGGTGCGGCTCCTCTGCGGGTTCGCACCCGACAAGGGAAACGGTCGGGTCCGGGCGGCCCCGGCCGTTTCGTCTGCGGTGGAGTTCTTCTGCCTAGTAATTACTCCTTCACCTCCTGAGTCCCTTTCTCGTTTCCTCCCAGACCATAACTTTTGTTCTTTCTGGAGCTTGGCGCTGTAGCTGACCGACGGAACTCAGATTGCCCACGTTGGTTTCTCGGCCAAAACCGGATATCATTACGCGTCGCGCCGTTCAAGGACGGGCTGCAGCCGAATCTCACTAACGTAGAATCTCAGACAGTTGGGAGGCCCCCCTTGAGACGTATTGTCTCCGCTCTTGCCGTCGGATTTGTATTTTCCGTTCTATGTCCGCATTCAAGGGCTCAATCGACGGGTACCGTCGAAGGCGTCGTGACCTCGCCCAACGACGCTCGAGTACATCGAGCATCCGTCTTCCTGACGCCGCTGGGGCGAATCACCGAAACCGATGCGGACGGTCGTTTCCGTTTCGATAACGTGCCGGGGGGAACCTACGAACTGGCCGCATTCCGTTGGATGCTCGGCGCCGAGGCGGAACGGGTTCCGGTTCGAGATGGAGAAACCCTGACGGTAAACATCCGACTCGAACCCGTTCGGTTGGTCGACGAGGCGACCATCGCCATCGATTCTGTCCTGGTGGGGGAAGAGACGGCCATTGATCCGCCGGAGGGAGTCCCTGCGACTTCCGAGGCCGTGGCCCCAACCGCTATTCTTGACGTGCCCGAGATCTCAGGGGCTATGTCCCACTCCCTGGCGGACGTCCTCGACCAGCGCCTCGGCATATCCCGGCGCACTTTCGGATCGGCGATCAGCCGACCCATCGTGCGAGGATTCGACGGCGACCGCGTCCTCATCCTCGAGGACGGGATCCCTGGCTTTTCGCTGTCGTCGCAATCCGGCGATCACATCGAACCGATCGATCCGAGCAGCCTCAAGCGTCTTGAACTGTTCAACGGACCGTCGACGGTGTTGTACGGGAGTCATGTCCCCGGCGGCGTGATCAACGCGGTTCGCATTCCCCTTGAGGCCAACAGGCAACCCGATCCAGGTTTGCGTGGCAGAGTGTTTTCGGCTGTGGGAACCGGTAACGCGCAGGCGGGCTCCAGTGTGAGCGTGGAATACGGCCAGCGCAACTGGCAGTTCTGGTTCGGGGGAAGTGGTCAACGCACCGGGGACTACCAGACGCGTCTGGGTCCGGTCGACAACTCCTGGACTCGAAGCGGCAGTGGGTCTGCGGGGGTCGGATGGTCCGGCGGAAACGTGTTTCTGGGCGTCGACTACAAAACGAACAAGGGAAGTTACGGCATTCCCTTTGCTGCCGAGTTACGGCAGGCGGGAAGTACGAGCGCGAATAACCTCGAGGCGGTGGACATCGAGTTCCGGCGGCAGAACATCCGGTTCTTCGGGGGCGCCACCGGCCTTGGGAAGGCGATCGACGGATTCGAGTTCTCGATGAACTACAGCGACTGGAACCACGACGAGGTGGAAGACTTTCGAGATCGCGAGCCATCGATTGCCACCGGTTTCGACAATCGGCAGATTACCTATCGGGCGGTGTTCGATCAGCGCTCCCGCGGGCGTCTCGACGGCCGCTTTGGGGCTTCGATCTCCAGTCGCAACTTCAGGACGACGGGCGTGGATGCGCTGTCCCCTCCCATCGTTCGTAACACCGTTTCCGTGTTTGTCCTCGAAGAACTGGACCTGGCTCGCTTTCGGTTGCAGGTGGGTGGGCGTCTCGAACATGCGGGTGATTCAGTTCGGGGGCTGATTACCCGTAGGGTCAGTCCGGAAGGGGACCCGGACCAGGGCTCGCAGGGCATTGCTTTCGAACGCGCGTTTAAACCGGATCAGGGCTTCAGCGGAGGTGCCGGCGGAATCGGCGCGCGGTTTGGACTTTGGACCGGCGGGGCTATCCGGGTCGACTTTATGAGTTCGCTCCGGGTCCCGGCCCTTGAGGAACTGTACAGCTTCGGCTCGCATGCCGGCCGCCTGACGTTCGACATCGGGGATCCGAACCTCCGGCGCGAGCGTTCGTTCGGAATCGATGTTTCGTTCGAACACCGGCAGAACAACTTTCGAGGTGCGGTGGACGTGTTCTATGACGACTTCGATGACTTCGTCCATCTGTCGACGAGTGCAGGGTTTCGCGAGGGGCTGTTCGAAGCCGAGTACGCCCAGGAGGACGCCCGTTTCCGTGGCATGGAACTGGCGGTGGATTACGCGCTGCACCCCTGATTTCGCTACTCTAAATTGGCCCACTTTTGATCGTTTGATTTGGCCCACCCCTGACGACTGAACCGGAGAGGCTGTTCCGAACAAAGAGTCGGAATGGAGGGACCCGGTGTCAAGGAGATCGAAGGTGGAATTATTTGAAGAGATTCGGCGAGAGCACGAGTTTGGTGTGGGAACGATCCAGGGTGTGGCCCGGCGGCTGGGGGTGCATCGGCGGATGGTGCGTCAAGCGCTGGGAAACGCCGTGCCGCCGGCGAGGAAGAGCCCGGAGCGGAAGAGGCCGAGGCTGGAGCCGGTTATGGAATTTATCAACGGGGTGTTGGAGGCGGACAGGCAGGCCCCGCGGAAGCAGCGGCACACCAGTCACCGGATCTACGAACGGATCCGGATGGAATTTCCGAAACATCCGATTGGGGAATCGACGGTTCGCCGGTATGTCGGGCGGCGGAAGCGGGAGATGGGTTTCATCCGACAGGAGACGTTCGTGCCGCAAAGCTACGCCTGGGGTCAGGAAGCACAGATCGACTGGTACGAAGCCGTCGCGGAGTTGGATGGCGAACGGCAGAAGCTCCAGGTTTTCTGTATGCGGAGCATGGGCAGTGGTGGCGCATTCCATCGAGCTTATCCTCGGGCGACACAACAGGCATTCCTGGAGGCTCATGAGTTGGGTTTCCGCTATTTTGCGGGGGTCTTCGGGGTGCTGCGTTATGACAACCTGACCAGCGCGGTGAAGAAGATTCTGCGGGGATACCGGCGTGTAGAGACCGAACGGTTCATCGCGTTTCGGTCGCATTGGAAGTTTCAAGCCGAGTTCTGCACACCCGGCGAGGGCCACGAGAAAGGCGGTGTGGAAGGCGAAGCCGGATACTTCCGGCGCAATCACCTGGTACCGGTGCCGAAGGCGAAGGACCTGGCGGATCTGAATGCGCAGCTGCTGGCCGGTTGCCGTGCCGATGAACGGCGCAAGATCGGCGATCGGGTCCAGACGGTGGGTGAAGGGATGCAGATCGAACAGCCCCATCTGCTCGCGTTATCGACCGAAGGGTTCCCTCTGGCCGAGGACAGCTTTCCACGAGTCGATGGTAAGGGATGTGTACGGGTGCGTAACAACTTCTACTCCGCCCCCGTCAAGGCCGGGACTGTGGTGCGGGCGAGCGTTTTTCCGGCCTACGTGGAGGTCTGGCACGATGGCGGATGCGTGGCGCGGCATGAGCGAGGATATGGAAACGGCCAGCACTTCTTCAATCTGGAACATTATCTGGAGGTGTTGGAGCGGAAGCCGGGCGCGCTGGCCGGGAGCAAGCCTCTGGAGCAATGGCGGCAACAGGGCCGATGGCCGAAAAGCTATGACGAGTTCTGGCAGACGTTGATCGATCGCAACGGAAAACAGAATGGGACCCGCGCAATGGTGGAGTTGCTCCTACTGGGCCGGGAACATGGCTATAGCGAGCTGGATTCCGCATTCCAACAAGCCCTGCGCCTGGGATGCTCCGATGCCGCCGCGGCGCGCTACCTGATGACCGAGGCCCGATTCGACCGGCCGGCGGCGCCGCGACTGGAAGTGGCCGCACTACGCGCTTATGAGCGGCCCCTGCCGGAGGTGAATACTTACGATGCACTGCTCACTGCGGAGGTGGTCTAGTGTCCGCCACAGCCGGCGGGGTCGAACAGGCGGCGATTCAGCAGTACTGTAAAGCTCTCCGGACGCCCACGATCGGAACGCAGTTTGCGGCCATGGCCGAGCAGGCCCAGCGGGAAGAGCACACCTACACACGGTATCTGGAAGCCTTGCTGGCGATGGAAGTTGAAGAACGCGAACGGAACACCGTGGCCCGGCGGATTCAAGCCGCACGTTTCCCTCGAATGAAGACACTCGAGGACTTTGACTTCTCGCGGTCGAAGGTTCCAGCCAACCGGATCCGTGGACTCGCAGACGGTGGCTATTTAGAACACGCCGAACCTGTCGTCCTGATCGGGGAGTGTGGAACGGGCAAGACGCACCTGGCCACAGGACTGTGCGTGGCCGCTTGTCGGCAGAAGAAGCGGGTTCGCTTTACGACGGCCGCCGGCTTGATCAACGAGTTGGTCGAGGCCCACCACAACGACCAGTTCCGCCGGGTTCTGGCCCGATGGTTCCGATACGAGTTGATTGCCATCGACGAAGTCGGCTATGTCCCGATGGCAGACCTCGGCGCCGAACTCCTCTTTCAAGTCATCTCGGATCGAGCCGAGCGGGCGACGGTGATCTTGACAACGAATCTGCCGTTCTCGGAATGGACCCAGGTGTTTCCCAATGTTCGGCTGTGCAAGGCGTTGCTGGACCGGATAACCGATCGCGCTCACATCATCGAGACCGGAACCGAATCCTTCCGGTTTCGGCGCACGTTGGAGAAACGACAGAAACCACGGCATCCGCCTGGAAAGGAGAAACCCGCGAAACAAACCACGTCCTGAGGGTCGGATCGCCGCGCGGTCGTCGATCCTGGGCGATCCTGGAAACGGAGTTTTTTCCCGAAAGAAAGAAAAAGAACCAAAAAGAAAGAAACGGAGGCCTGTGGAAGATGACGCGCTGTGGAAATCCTAAAAACCAGGATTCCCACAGCGCTTGGAAAAGCCTCGCCAAGGGCGCTCGGCTTTCCCACATCTACAACACAGGCCCGACGGTAATTATCACTTACTCGGAATTATTAACAGGAGGGGGTGGGCCAAATCAGACGATCAAAAGTGGGCCAGACCGGGTGGACAAACCCACACCCCTCGACCTGGCTGAACGTGGGCATGGAGATGGTCCAGGCCAAACTGACGGCCACGGGCAGTCCTGTGCCGCGCATTCCGCCGCTCAAAGGGACCCTCGGCCTGGACTACAGGCTTGGCCGTCTGCGCATCCGGCCGCAGGTCGTCGTCGCCGATGCCCGTGAAAATGTGCATGCCGGCGAGGACAGCACGGCCGGCTACACATTGTTCAACTTCGGGGCATCGTACACGATCCCTCGAGAGAACGCGTCCCACCACCTTGGCTTCAATGTTTTTAACGCCGGGGACAAGTTCTACCGAAACCACGCCAGCCTGACCAAACGTCTCGTCCCGGAAGTGGGCCGGGGCGTCCGGTTCACGTACTCGCTGGAGTTCGTCAGGCCGCCACGGTCTCAGGTGTCGTACTTCGACAGAGTGCCCGCCAGAACTGGCTCACGCCTCAGCGAGGGGCCAGACCGATAACATCAGCTGGAGGAAATTAGCATGATGAGAGCCGGTTTCGCGGCTACTGTCCTGGTGTGTTCTTGCGCCTTCTTTTTTGTATCGCCAGGTTTTGCTCAAGGGACAGAGTACGACGAATTCGAGTTCAAGAAAGCAGCGTTGACAGGGGACGTTTCTTTGTCACTTAGCCGGTCCATCGAATTGGCGCTCGAGACCAACCCCGAACTTGTCGTCGAGAAACTGCGGGTCGAGCAAGCACGGGTCGGGATCGAGGAGGAGAAGGGTTTCTACGATCCTGTCTTCGATGCATCCGGTCGTGTGGGGCGTCGCGACAATGTCGTGGCGAGTCGGTTTTTTCCAACCGGCCTCTTCGTGGAGAAGGACACGATATACGGCGCGCGTTTGAACGGAATTACACATATGGGTTCTCGCTACGGCCTTAACCTTAACTTCCATCGGCAATTTTCGACTTCAAATACGCAGTCCCTGAGCCCGCAGTACGCTGCCACCATGGACCTGACGTTCAGCCAACCGTTGCTGAGGGGCCGCGGTTCCGAGGTCGTCCTCACCCGGCTTCGGGTTGCCCAGAGGGAACACGAGATTTCCGAAGAGAGCCTGGCGATCCGGGTATCCACCGTGATTTTTCAAGTGGTTCAGGCTTACTGGAATCTCGTCTTCTTGAGGGAGGATCTGGAGGTCCGAAGAACCAGCATGGCCTTGGCCCAAGCTCTGCTCGAGCAGAGTGAAAGTCTCTTGAGCGCCGGAAGGATCGCTCCGGTCAGCGTTCATGAGGCACGAGCTGGAATGTTCGAACGTCAGGAAGATGTGATCCGTTTCCAAAACGAGGTTGCCAGGGCGGACGACCAACTCAAGGCACTCCTCAATGCGGATCTTTCTACCGTTACGCTGATCCCCCGCGACCCGCTCGAGGACATGGTGACGGATCTGGATGCCGAGCGTAGTTTTGATCGTGCAGTGGGCGAAAGGCCGGAACTGTCTCAACTTCGGACGGAGATCAAACAGCGACAGCAGGAGACCCTGTTCGCATCCAACCAGATCCGACCGCGACTTGATCTGAACCTGCAGTACGGCATGAGCGGTCTTTCGGGAAGACCGAACAACACTCTCGTGAATCCGACCGCCCTCGACTTCGTCACCGCTGGGGATACGGTCGCGGGTTCGGTGTTTGCGGATATCACGCGTCCGCTCGGCGCGTTCAACCGTTTCTTTTCCGGGGAGGGGTTCGACAACTGGAGCGTGGAGTTGAGGCTGGAACTCCCGCTCAGAAACAGGACGGCGAAAGCCCGGCTTGCTGACGCCAACCTGAGTCTGCGTGAAAGCCAAGTGAGACTCCAGACGACAGAGGGACAGGTCATGATGCAAATCCGGGACGCCATGAGGACCCTGTCGACGGCCAGACAGAGCATTGACGCGTCCCGGGGTGCGATCCGTGCAGTAGAAGAGCAACTGATTGCCGTCCGTTCGCGTTTCGAGGCGGGTCTGACGACGAGCTATGAAGTTCTGGCCGTGCTGGACCTTCTGGCCCGGGCCCGAACGCGGGAGTTGAGGGCGTTGATGGAGCAGAACATCGCTCAAGCAGCCCTGCAGATGTCGGAGGGCAGCATAATGGAGGAATACAATGTCGAGGTCGGTGCGGTGTCTAAGCTTGGCGGTGGGGGTTGATATGCGGCGTGTTGTTCCCGTGTTTTCTTTGATCCTTTTTGCGGGCCTTTGTCCCGATCTTGCCTTCGCGCAAGATACCTCGACGGGAGTCGTACGCCCTGAAGAAGCGGTGATCGTAAGGAGCGAGGTTGCGGGAATCATCCAGACCATCGAGGTCGGTGAGGGGGATGAGGTTTCCGAGGGACAGGTCCTGGTACAGATGCGGAGTAACACCCAGGAAATCGGTGTTCGCCTCACTGAAGCCAGGTTGTTGAGGGCGGAAGCCGCTGCGGCCGCGTCACGAGCGACGCTGGAAAATGCACAGCACACACTGGCCAGGATCGACATCGCGGCGGCCGCGGTGCCCGAGAAGGAGCGGGAGGATGTGGCCGATGAGATGCGGCGGCTGGACGCATTATTGCGGGCTCAGGAGGCGGAGGTTGCCGAAGTACGTGTGGAACTGGGTCTCCGGCAACTCCAACTTGATGAAACACGAATCTCGGCCCCTTTCGATGGAACGGTGACGGTCATCCAGATCGAAAAAGGCGACACGCTGGCGCCTCTTGAGACTCCGATCCTTGTTCTGGTAAACCTGAATCGGCTCTACGTTGAACTGGCGCTGCCCGTGGCCGAGATTTCGAACGTGCAGGAGGGCCGTTCCGTAGAGGTCCAGGTCGAGGATGCCGTTCTCGGCAACACCGGCCATATCGAGGGAATGGTGAGTTACGTGAACCCGACTGTCGACCCTTCCAGTCGCACCTTCCTGGTAAAAATTAGGATTTCGGACCATTCCCGTCGGATTCGGCCCGGCATGAGAGCGGTTGTGGTTTTGCCTTAACAGTTCCCATAAAATTGTGTAAATGTTTGATTTTAAGGGGAGATGGTGCGTATGGAATACAAAGAGACAGAACACGATTCCGTAAGCGGTAGCCTGATCGAGGACCTGGAGAGGCTCCGTCGTTTTACCGGATCTCCCGCCGAATTCTGGCCGGCCTTCCTGGAAAAGGCTTGCTTGCTGGTCGAGGCGCGACTTGCCGTTCTTCTGGCCGAGGCCGACGACGGTGCGTCCTGGAAGCATCTGGGCCTCTGGCCCGATAAGGGCCGCAGCCTGCTCCAGGTTCCCGAACTCGGGGCCCAGATCGAGAAGATTGCGCTGGAGTCCCTCGCAAAACGCTCCGCGTGGACTACGAACGGTCGCCTTCCCGCTCGTGTCGGTGTCGGTTCGCTTGTCGGTGTTCGTCTCAGCGTGGACGACGCCCGTCAAGCCGTGGCGGTGTTCCTGTTGGCTGATGCCCGCCAGGCGGTTGCCGTTGAGGCGACTGTCCGCCTGAATCTCATTGCCGACACCCCGAGCGCCTACCAGACAGGACGGCTTCTGGGTCAGGCCAGAGCCGACGTGGGGAAGTTCACCGACGGGCTGGACCTGATGGTCCTGCTCAACGAAAAAAAGAGATATGTCGCCGCCGCGATGGCCTTTGCGAACGAAATCGCCTCACGGTACAAATGCGACCGGGCTTCGCTGGGATGGCTGAAGGGGGATTATGTCAGAGTCCAGGCCATCAGCCACATCGAGCGGTTCGAAAAAAAGATGGACGTCGTCCAGGCCCTCGAAGGCGTGATGGAGGAGTCGCTGGACCAGGACGAGGAGATCCTGTGGCCGCGCCCTGCGGACAGTACCGCCATTACGCGCAACCATGAATCGTTTTCGAAGAGAGAGGGATCGGGTCACCTTGTGTCGATCCCGATCCGACTGGATGGTGATCCGACCGGAGTGCTGACTTGCGAACGCTCCAGGGAGCCGTTTTCTGAATCCGCCGTTCGGAGCCTTCGATTGACATGTGACCTGGTATCCCGACGCCTTGCGGACCTCAAGGAGCATGACCGCTGGGCCGGTGCAAGGATGGCGTCTGCGGTGCGTGAGGGCGCTGCCCGCCTGGTGGGCGTGGAGCACACTTTCGCCAAGCTTGCAGGCATTCTCATAGCCGGACTCCTTGCCTTCGGCATTTTCGGAAAACTGAATTACCGGGTAGAAGCCCCGTTCGTAGTCAAATCCGACGATGTTCTGTTCGTGTCGGCGCCGTTCGACGGCTTTATCGATCAGGTACCGGTAGATGTCGGAGACCTCGTCGAGCCCGGGAATTTGCTTCTCACTTTCGACACCCGTGAGTTCCTTCTTCAAGAAGCGACAGCGATCGCCAATCAGATTCGCTATGAACGGGAGGGCGAAAGAGCCCGGGCGCAAAGGGCGGTGGCGGACATGATGATCGCCGATGCCCAGGCCGAGCAGGCAGGTGCGCAACTGGCCCTGGTCCGGCATTTCCTGGGTCAGTCCGAGGTGAGGGCGCCGTTCAGCGGCATCGTCGTCGAAGGTGACCTCCAGGAACTACGGGGGACGCCCGCAAGGAAGGGCGACGTGCTGTTCAAGATCGCGCGTACGGAAAACCTGTATGCCGAGCTCGAGATTGACGAGCGGGACGCTCATGAGGTGGAACTTGCAGCGACCGGCGAAGTCAGCTTCCTGAGCCGGCCGGACCTCGCTTTTCCCATCAGTGTCGAACGGATCGATCCTGTGACCGTGACAAAGGAAGAGCAAAACGTATTGATGGCGCGTGCCGAGCTTACCGTCGCCCCGGCCCCCTGGTGGCGTCCGGGAATGAGCGGCGTCGCCAAGATCGACGTCGGCCGTCGCAACGTGCTATGGATATTGACGCACCGCACGATCGATTTCCTTCGTATCTTTTTCTGGTGGTAAACGGATATGGCAACGGGCAAGACCTTTAGCGAGTCCTGGCACCGGGTAGCCGGGCTCGAAGTCAGCCTCCGACCGACGTGGAGGCTCGGAAGCAGTACTTTCGCAGCGAGAAGTGGTACGTTCTCGAGGATCCGTTCAACAACCAGTTCTTTCGGCTGCGTCCCGAGGCCTACGATTTTGTTTCCCGGCTCCAGCCGGGCCGAACCGTCGAGGCTGTGTGGGAAGAATGCCTTGCCCGGCGTCCCGACGATGCTCCGGGCCAGGACGACGCGATACAACTGCTCAGCCAGCTCTACTTCGCCAACCTGCTCTATTTCGATGCGCCCGGAGATAGCGAGAAGCTCTTCGAACGGTACAAGCAGCGACGCCAGCGAGAGGTTCGGTCGAAACTCCTCTCGGTCATGTTCATGCGGATTCCTATCATGGATCCCGACTACATCCTCCGGCGTGCGATGCCCCTTCTCCGGCTCCTAGTCAGCCCCATCGCCGTCATTGTGTGGCTGGTCGTGGTCGGCGCCGCGATCAAGGTGGCGGTGGACAATGCCGGCGATGTCCTGAATCAGACGCAGGCCATCCTTGCACCAAACAACCTGGTATTGCTCTATCTTGGCCTGGTCCTGATCAAGACCGTTCACGAGTTCAGTCACGCCATCGTTTGCCGGCGGTATGGGGGCGAAGTGCACACGATGGGGATCATGCTGCTGGTCTTCACGCCGCTTCCTTACACGGACGCGACTTCGAGTTGGTCGTTCCGGAGCCGCTGGCGGCGTGCCCTGGTGGGTGCGGCGGGGATGATCGGGGAATTGTTCGTGGCGGCGCTGGCCACCTTCGTGTGGGCCAACACCGGTGCTGGGACTATGAACAGCCTCGCCTACAACATGATGTTCGTCGCGTCCATTTCAACCGTGATTTTCAATGCCAACCCGTTACTCCGCTTCGACGGCTACTACATCCTCTCGGATCTGGTCGAAATACCCAACCTTTCAACCCGTGCGTTCCAACAGCTGCGCCACGTCACCGAGCGGTATTTCTTCGGCTATCGGGAGTCCTCCAGTCCGGCGCGAACCGTCAGGGAGGCCTGGCTGCTCGGATCCTTCGGTATCCTGAGCGGACTCTACAAGATTCTGGTTTTCACCGGCATCGTGCTCTTTGTCGCCGACAAGCTTTTCCTTGCCGGATTGGTCATGGCTGCGATTTGCGTTTTTGCCTGGATGGTGGTGCCGCTGGGAAAACTGGTCAACTACGTGGCCACCGGGCCTCACCTGGCCCGCACTCGAGCACGCGTCGCGGTCGTTTGCTTGGGCACTCTGGCCCTCGTCGTCGGATTTTTCGGTCTCTATCCTTTTCCGAACCGTTTTCGAGCGCCCGGGGTCCTGGAGGCCGTCGAGTATGAACGTGTCGCCAACGACGCTCCCGGCTATATGGCGTCCGTCCTGACTCCCTCCGGGACGTGGGTCGTGCCCGGAACGGCATTGTTCCAACTGTCGAATCCGGAACTCGCGTTTTCGATCGCCGACGCCGAGGCTGAAAGGAGGGAGACCCTCGTCTTTCTGCAGCGCGCCCGGACCGAGCTGGTGGCCGAGGTCGAGCCGATCCAAAAACGGTTGGAGGCCATAGATAAGAAGCTTGCGGACCTGGAGGAAACCCGGTTGGCCTTGCTCGTCATGGCTCGCGAGGAGGGGGTTTGGGTTGTGCCCGAACAGGGCGCACTGATCGGCGCATGGATCCCACGAGGTTCGGTCCTGGGCGAGATCGTCAACACGCGTAGCTTTCGGTTTTCAGCGGCCGTATTGCAGGATGAGGCGTCCAATCTGTTCTCCGAGGGAATTCGGGACGCCGAAGTTCGTCTCCGTGGACAGGGTGAGACGAACATAGGGATCACGTCCTATGTGAGCATTCCCTTCGAGCGCCAGCGACTGCCATCGGCGGCCCTCGGCTGGCGCGGCGGGGGGGATGTGCCGGTAGCGCTCAACGACGAGACCGGCCTGACGGCCACGGAGCCGTTTTTTCAGATATATGCCTACCTGGAACCGACACTTGACGTCGCGTACCTGCACGGGCGTTCAGGACAGATCCGCTTCACCCTGCCACCCCGGCCGCTGCTCGGGCAGTGGGTCCGAAAATTCCGGCGCATGTTGCAGAAGAGGTACCAGATTTGATCGTACCCACCCAGGACTATCGCAGAACGATTGCCGCCGAGCCAACGAAGCTTCATCGTGGTCTGGACGCCACTGCCTACGGCCTGGTCGGGTACTGGAAGCGTCATTCTCGAATAGCCAGCCGACTCCGCGAACAGGCCGACCGCATTCACGAAGAGGCGGGAGGGCTCAGCCACCTTTCAGATCGGTTGCTCCGGGAGCGTATTGATGAGATGAAGGATCTGTTCAGACGGCAGGATGCAGGGTGCAGGGATGTCCTGCCCAGGGCGTTGGCCTGTATGGTCGAGGCTGCCGAACGGACGCTGGGTCTGCGTCCTTACCCGGTCCAGGTTGTAGGTGCCATGGCTCTGGACCAGGGGTTTCTGACAGAGATGGCTACCGGCGAGGGGAAGACGCTGACCGCCTGCATGCCCATGACTCTGGCCGCATGGACGGGTCTTCCCGCGCATCTGGTGACGGTTAACGACTATCTCAGCGATCGCGACGCCGCCGAGATGCGGCCCTTCTACACCTTCTGCGGCGTTTCCGTGGGGTGCGTCACAGGACAGATGCGTGAAGAAGAGCGCCATCTCAACTACCAGAAGGGCGTTGTTTACATTACGAGCAAGGAGTTGGTAGCGGACTTTCTCCGCGATCGGCTGCGATTGGGAAAGCTCGAGCACCCGACGCGGCGCCTCATCCGCAAAATGCTGAAGGAAGAGCCTTTCGGAGCTGACGGCATCGTCATGCGCGGCCTGGATACCGCGATCGTGGACGAGGCGGACAGCGTTCTGATCGACGAAGCCGTCACTCCGTTGATCATTTCGCGTGAGCGCGAGAATGAGACGCTCCGGGAAGCCTGTCGCGTTGCCAGCGAAATAGCCGATTCGCTGACTGCGGGGACGGACTATAAGGTGAATCTGAAATACAAGGAAGTCCGCCTGACCGATGCGGCGGAGCACAACATCCAGGCGGTGTCGGAAAAGCTCCCCGGAGTCTGGCAGGGAGCGCTCCGGAGGGAAGAACTGGTACAGCAGGCCCTGACCGCGAGGGAGTTCTACCACCGGGACAAACAGTATGTCGTTGACGACGACCGCGTTACGATTGTCGACGAATTTACGGGCCGGTTGATGCCCAACCGAACGTGGCGGGCTGGTCTGCACCAGGCCGTGGAAGCTAAGGAGGGGTTGGACGCCACCTCTCCGACCGAAACGCTGGCGCGCTTGAGTTTTCAGCGTTTCTTCCGTCTCTTCAGGCGGTTGGGCGGCATGACGGGCACGGCCAGCGAAGCCGCCAGCGAATTCTGGCACATCTACGGGTTACCCTTTATTTCGGTCTCGACTCACAAACCTTGTGTCCGCAAGACCCATCCGGATCGAGTGTTCGCATCGGATCGCGACAAGTTCGAGGCGATCGTCGAGGAGATCGTTCAGTGCAACGAGACCGGTCGGCCGGTGCTCGTAGGAACCCGGAGCGTCCAGGCGAGTGAAGGCCTGGCCGCGATGCTGAGGGGCCTGGATCTGGACTTCAACCTACTGAACGCGACCCGGCACAGCGAGGAGGCGCGTATTGTGGCCGCCGCGGGTCAGTACGGGAGAGTCACGATTGCGACCAACATGGCCGGGCGGGGGACTGATATCAAGTTAGGTCGGGGTGTTGCCGATCTGGGTGGGCTTCATGTCATCGCATCCGAGCGCCATGAGTCGAGGCGGATCGACCGTCAGCTCTTCGGCAGGAGCGCCCGGCAGGGGGACCCGGGCAGCGCCCGGGCCTACGTCAGCGTCGACGACGAGCTGATTCAGAGGTTTGTCCCGACCTGGCTTCGGGAACGGCTGCAGCATGCCGTCGAAGCCAATTTGCCGGTGGCGCCCCATCTGGCGAAACAAACCCTTGCCTACGCCCAGCGATCTGCCGAGAAACTGGCTTTCCGCCAGCGAACGAGTGTGCTTCAAACCGACGATCAACTCGAGCAGAGGCTCGGGTTTTCCGGTTCGACCGGAGGGTCTTAAGCCTGTTCAGGCACCGGGTCGACCACCCGCAGCGCCGCTCGGTTTTGGACTGACCTGAGGCAGATAGACCACGCGAAAAGGGAGTCTCGTCAGCAATTCCGTGCGGCCCTGATCGTCAAGGAGTATCTCGAACCAGTAGACCCCGGTCATATCGATCCGCATCTGTAACTGCGCTACGATGTCCCCTCCCCGATCGTCCCCACCCTCGAAGTTGACGGACTGTCGAAGCACCTCTTTCGATTCTCCCGACGGCGCGACGAGATGCACGACAACTGAATACAATCCGCGAGTCGAACCTGCGGTGAGCTTGATCAGAAGCGAGAGTGCGTAGTCAAAACCGGGCAGCGTGGGAGGGGCGTCCGGACCGACGCGAACATGCGTAACCCGGTCGATAATCCGGACGGCAGTCTTGATTCCGTCCTTTTCTTCGAGAACTTTCTCGCTCAGTAACGCAGTGATATAAGGTCCCTGACTGTCGTTCATTAATCTTATGCCTCGGGGACGGATTGTACCCCTCATGAGGTTCAAATGACAGGGGCGGTTCCGCTTCCCTCGAACTTCGACCGTCCGACCAGATTGATCTGTCCCACACGGACCGATTTGCGGAGATCGGCATAGCTTGTTGTGGTTATAGACGTGACTTTAAATGAGTTACTTCTTATCGCCGAGAATCTGGGTCTTGATAGCTCCCCCGCCAATCAAAACTTCTGGGATGCGCGTTGTATGCAAGACAATTTCTTAGGAGGCTCGTGCGATATGACTTGACAGCGTTCAACCTAAGTAATAAAACAATCCCTTCACTTTGCTCCAAAGTACGAGAATTTTGAAACGACAACGACCTCATAAACGATACGAGATCGAGAATCTTGAGCCGCGCATTCTGCTCTCAGGCGATCCACTTGTTGGCGCCCTGGCGAGTATTGCGCCCGGTGATCCCGACTCCGAGGAGTCCTCGTACACTACGTTGGAAGAGGTCCTCGCTTCGGAAGAAAGTAACGCTTACGACCCTCCCTCAGCCGACTCTGAATCCTACGATCCTGCGGAGTCTCTCGACGACATCTTTTCCGGTTTGACGGTAGATGATGTCTCGGGCAGCGAAGTCGATGAAGCGGAGGATGCTTCCGGAGCCGACGAAACTTACGACCCAAACCTCCCGATCGGGGACAGTGAAGAGACGCAAATCTTACTCGGCCTGACCGAACTGGTCCGGCTCGGTGAGACCGTGGAACTGTCCGATGCGATGTCCACTCCGCTGTCCGGCCTGGACGGCGATGTGTCCCTGGGAGAGTTGCTCGGTCTGGGCGAGATTCTGGATTCGCGACTGGCGACATCCGTGTTCGACTACTTCGGTGACGCGGTCGATCCTCCGACAGGTGAAGGAGTCGTAAAGGCTCTGAACGATAGCCTCAACACCCTGGGTGATCTCGAAATAAAAGTGAGTTCGCTCGAGGGTGGTTTTGTGTCTGGGGACGGCGAGTTCCGGTTCGACATCAGGCTTACGGCCAGCCGAGAGGGCCAACTCCTTCTCGGTGATGGAGAAACGGGTTCCGACCAGGCCCAACCTGCCGACTACACTGTGACTCTGGAACTGGATATCAGCTTCGGAGTCGACCTCGACCGAACGGACGGCTTTTTCCTAGTCGTCCGAACTTTCGACATTGATCTGACGGTTTTGCCGACCGATGGAGCCGGTGGCGTGCAGCCGCTCGAGGCCCTGGTGGTCGTCGGCCTTGACGATGCGGCAGGTAGTGATGGCCGTCTCGGTCTGGACGAACTCCGGGCCATCAATGCTGGGGATCGTGACGTCCAAGTTCAAACGGCCGGTTCGCTGTTCGACACCTCTGACGCAAATATTGCGCCAGCGGATCTGATCTCTTCGATCGAAATTTCCGAGGGCGGAGCGGCCACAGACAGCCTTGTCCTCGATGGGGGTTCGACGCCGACCTCGGCCTTGACCTTCAGCCCCCCGCTCGGTCCGGGCTCGACGACCGAGATCGAAATCGGGGGCAACAATCCAGGAATCGGCCCAACCGACTACGACCAGATCGTGATCGCCGGTAACGCCGATCTCGACGGAACGCTCAACATCGTCGTGGACGTGCTCTTCACACCGGCGGTCGGGAAAATCTTCGAAGTCATAACCTACGGCTCTTCCACCGGCGCGTTTGACAGCATCAACGTCACGGGTCTTGCCGCCGGGCTGGAATTGATCCCGGTTCAGGGGCCGGATGGCCTGTTCCTGATCACAGTCCCCTCCCTCGCGGCGGCGGCCGGTCTCCTGGCGACGATCAACGCTGAACTCCAGAAGTACATCGACGGGCCGTACACGGTTGGTACGGATGTCGAGGTCAACCTTGGTTCCGTCGATCTTGACGGGTTCCTGCAGCTGTTGAACGTCAAGCTCACATTTGAGAATGTCGCTGTCACTTCAGGCCCTCCAGATACGATCTCAGCCGGAACCGTCAAGATCGAAGCGGATTCGGCCCTCTTCTTCCCCGGCCAAGCACTGTATATCAGTGCGACCGATGGGCCCGACGCCGCCGACACCGTGGCAATCACCGGTACATATTTTACCGCCACAGAGACCTTCACGCTGAATGTCGACCAACTCGACGTGATGGTGGCGGGTGTCCTCTCAGGCCATGCCCAGACTCTAGCAGTCAGTTACGATCCCACGGGGAGCTTCGTCCTCAACGTGGCGCAACTTGACATAGACGTCGCGGGGTTTGTCAGCGTCAGTGGAACCTTCAGCTTCCAGGAATCGGCCGGCGAAATCCAGATGGCGGGTAGCAGCGTGTCGGTGCGGATGGAAATCAGCTCGACGGTGTTTGTCGAAATGACCGGCGCGAAATTCGGTTTGATTGCCAGTCCGGGTCAATTCGCGTTCGAGTTGAAGGACGGGACCCTGAATATCCAGTTGGGGCCGGTGTTCACGATTTCGGCCGGTGCGGCATCGGTGCAGTTCTCCAACATCCTGTCGCCCGTGACCGGAGCGACTACGATCGATGTGGGAGGGACCGGCGGGGTCAGCTACACCTTTGATGCGGCGATCGCCAACTCCACAGTGGCGTTTTCGGTGACGGGGCTGGTCGCGGATGTGGCCAGTGGAGTGTTTACGCTGAGCGGGGGCCTGGGATTCAAGAGAGTGGGGCCGAGCACAGCGAATCCGCTCGGCGAGATGCTGGTAACGGGCAACAACGTTACGGTGCGAATGGAAGCCACCTCGTCGGTGTATGTGGAACTCGCCGGGGCCAACTTCGGAATGGTTTCAATCGGGCCGAAGTTTGCGTTTGAGCTCAGTAGCGGGACGCTGGATATCCAGATGGGGCCGGCGTTCTCGATCTCGGCCGGGTCGGTGTCTGTCCAGTTATCGAGCGCGATCTCGCCGGTCACCACGGGGCGGACGATCACGGTGGGTGTCGGGACCGCTGCGGTCTCCTACACATTTGGTGGCGCGATCGCCAACTCCACAGTGGCGTTTTCGGTGACGGGGCTGGTCGCGGATGTGGCCAGTGGAGTGTTTACGCTGAGCGGGGGCCTGGGATTCAAGAGAGTGGGGCCGAGCACAGCGAATCCGCTCGGCGAGATGCTGGTAACGGGCAACAACGTTACGGTGCGAATGGAAGCCACCTCGTCGGTGTATGTGGAACTCGCCGGGGCCAACTTCGGAATGGTTTCAATCGGGCCGAAGTTTGCGTTTGAGCTCAGTAGCGGGACGCTGGATATCCAGATGGGGCCGGCGTTCTCGATCTCGGCCGGGTCGGTGTCTGTCCAGTTATCGAGCGCGATCTCGCCGGTCACCACGGGGCGGACGATCACGGTGGGTGTCGGGACCGCTGCGGTCTCCTACACATTTGGTGGCGCGATCGCCAACTCCACGGTGGCGTTTTCGGTGACGGGGCTGGTCGCGGATGTGGCCAGCGGAGTGTTTACGCTGAGCGGGGGCCTGGGATTCAAGAGAGTGGGGCCGAGCACAGCGAATCCGCTCGGCGAGATGCTGGTAACGGGCAACAACGTTACGGTGCGAATGGAAGCCACCTCGTCGGTGTATGTGGAACTCGCCGGGGCCAACTTCGGAATGGTTTCAATCGGGCCGCTGTTTGCGTTTGAGCTCAGTGGCGGGACGCTGGATATCCAGTTGGGCGAGTTCGCCGGAATCACCGCCGCAGACGTATTCGTCCTGTTATCGGGCGCGATCTCGTCGGTCACCGGGGCCCGGACTATCACGGTCGGCGTTGGGGCCGCTGCGGTCAGCTACAGCTTTACCAGGGCGATTGCGAACGGCACCGTGGCGATTGCGCTCGACGGGTTCAACGCCACAGTGGGTGGTGGGGCGCTCACTATCACCGGTAATATCGGATTCAGCAAATCCGCGACGCTTCTCAAGGTCGTGGCAAACCCCGTAACCGCAACTCTGGCAGTGGGCTCTGTGTCCGTGGCGGTGACGGGCGCGAAGTTCGGCCTGAAGGTCGGACTGGACGGCACCACACCGGTATTCGTCTTTGAACTTAAAGACGGCACGGTGAATGTCGATCTGAGCCCGGTGGGAACTCTGAATGTCACCAGAATTTTCGTCCAGGCAACGGGCCCGACGACGACGATTACGGCAGGCGATATCATACAGATCGGTCCGTCTGTTCAATACGTTTTTGGGAGCGACATTGCGGCGGGAACGATCGCCATCTTTATCGACGGTAACCTGCAGTTGGCTGGCGGCGGTTTCCGGCTCGATGGTACGTTCGAGTTCGTTGCGGACACGAGTTCTCTGAGGCTGCTGATCATTGCCTCCATGAACATGGCCCCGCTCGGCCAGTTGTCGGTCAGCGGTGATCTGAGAATATCAGATGCCGGCATCGTCGGCGGTCTGGCGCTCGGTGGCAACTTGACGCTCGGGCCATTGACGATAGTCGGGGCGTTCACGCTGGAAGTGAACTCGACCTCAGGTCCGGAGAACGTGGAGCGTTTCGTCTTCGACTCCAACACTGAGACATTCGCGGTTGACGGCTCGAACCAACCAATTACTCAGACCGTCTCCGTCGCGTCTGGAACCGTCCGTCTGTTCGCTTTCGCGAAGCTCAAGTTGACCAGCAGTTTCACACTTGAAGGAAGCATCACCTTTGCGAACACACCGACTCTTCTGTCACTCGATGTCGACATGTCGATGGTCTTCTTCGGGACCACACTGAACGTTGCCGGCGCCGCCAGGGTCGTGAAGTCTGGGGCAACAGGCCTGGTACTCAATCTCGTCGCCACCCTCGATTCCAGCGCGTTCGGCGGCGCCTTCTACAGCTTCTCGGCCAATCTGAAGTTGCAGATCAATACCCGCGGCGGCGCAGGCTCGGATGCCAACGATCTGGGACTTACGAGGGGGTCGTTCCGCATTGAAGTGACCAATGCGTCGCTCACGCTCCTGTCGATCATCACGCTCAACGGTTCTGGCTTCATCCAATTCAGCGGTGGCGTCTTCAGCATGCAGGTGAGCCTTAGCGGGAACTTCCTCAGCGTAGCCACGATAACAGCGACCGCGTTCTTTAGCTCGGAAGGCGAATTCGAGGTGAGTCTTTCCGGTGGTTTATTCCTGGGCGTCACCGGGTTCAACGTGTCCGCTACCGCGAGCGCCACAGTGAGCCTACTGGACAATAACCTGAAATTGCCTGGGGGAGACCTTAATCTGGTTCTCAGGATCACTGGGAATTTCGGGGTTACCGCTACGATCTTTTTCATCCCTATTTCAATGAACGTCGGTCTCGCCTATAACTCCCTCTCGGGGGATATCACCATCAGCGTAGGCCCGGTTCCGGTTCCGGGCATTGCGTGGGTGACAGTGGATCTAGGCTTCCTCGGCTCGGCCCGCGTCCCGTATCCGACGATTACGTTCAAGTCTTTCAGCTTTACGATCGGTAGGCTGCTGCTTGGATCTGCTCCACCGCCGCCTGTTCTGGGTGTGGTCACCAGCAACGTACTGACGTTGAACGTTGGCTCCAGAGCCTCCCAACGCAACCTGCAGGAAAGTGAACTCGACGAAGGGGTCATCATCGAGGGTCGTGGTGCCGGCTCCGTCGGACAGACGATCAGAGTCTCCATGTTCGGCGTGACCCAGGACTTTGACAATGTCACCAGCATTGTCGCAAACACGGCGGCGGGTAACGATTTCATAGAGGTCGACCACGCCGTCTTCGTGCCGATTGTGGCGAACCTCGGAGATGGTGCCGACATATTTAACTCTGCCGGTTCGGGTACGGCGACGGTTAGCGGAGGGGTTGGCGACGACCGGTTGAGCGGCGGTACCGCGGCCGATAACCTGTCAGGTGGGCCGGGTTCGGACGAGCTTACCGGAAGGGCGGGCGTGGACACGATCAATGGGGGCAACGATGGTGACCGCTACATCTGGAGTGCCGGTGACGGAAACGACACCATCAACGATACCGGCACCGGAGGAAGCGATCAGGTCAGCATCATCGGAACGGTCAACGCCGACCAGATAACCATCAGCGGTAGTGGTACCGGATTTACCTTTGCTGTTGGAGCGGAGTCGGTAGGTGTCAACGGTGTTGAAGTTGCCGAGGTCGAGGGTCGCGATGCCGGCGACACGTTTGCGATCAACAACTTGACCTCAACTCTCTCGGTCAGTCTTCTGCTCGGTTCTGGCGGAGTCGACACGGTAACCTTCAATGGCTCGACCGGCGCCGAAGCCTTTGACCTCTCGACTGCGGTGGCCAGCCGGACAGTCGTGGTTGGTGGTACGCCGACCGTCACCAACGTCAATGTCTATCGGGTCCTTGAGCTGGGTGCTGCGACGGTCGACATCATCGACGCCGCGGCAGGTGACACGGTTACGCTCAATGCCGGGGGCGGCAACGACGTCATCAATGTACGCAGCCTCCGGGCCGGACTGCCGACGACCGTGAACGGCGGTGGGGGTACGGATACGATCAATGTGGGCAGCAACGCCCTCGGTACGACCACCAGCCCGTCCACCAACAGTGGCGGCAACCTGAACAGCATCGGGGCGCTGCTGACGGTCAACGGCAATGGCAGCGGAGACACGCTGAACGTGGACGACGGGGTTGACGGCTTCGGGAACACGGGCCAGCTGACCAATACAGCGATCACGGGGCTCGGCATGGGCGGGAGCATCACCTACGGCACGGTCGCGACGTTGAATATCGGCCTGGGATCGGGTGGAGACACCTTCCTGGTGGCGAGCACGCACGGCGGCACAACCAACGTGAACGCCAACGGCGGCAACGACGTCGTCAACGTCCGGACCATCGCCGGGGCGACGTCGGTGAACGGCGGGGCTGGCACCGACACGATCAACGTAGGCACCAACGCACCCGCTACGGCCGGGAACCTGAACCTCATCGGGGCGCTGCTGACTGTCAACGGCAATGGCGACGGCGACACGCTGAACGTGGATGACACGGGCGATAGCTCCGGGAACACGGGTGTGCTGTCCAGCACGTCGATCACCCAGTTGGGCATGGGTGGAAGCATCACCTACGGCACGGTCGAGACGTTGAACATCGGCCTGGGGTCGGGCGGAGACACATTTACACTCCAGAGCACGCACGGTGGCACGACGAACGTGAACGCCAACGGCGGTGGCGACGTCGTCAACGTCCGGACCATCGCCGGACCGACGACGGTGAATGGCGGTGCGGGCGCAGACACGATTAATGTGGGCACCAGCGCGCCTGGTACAAGCGGCAACGTGAACTTCATCGGGGCGCTGCTGACCGTCAACGGCAATGGCAACGGCGATACGCTGAACGTGGACGACACCGGCGACAGCGTCGGGAACCCGGGCGTGCTGTCGAGCACGTCGATCACCCAGTTGGGCATGGGTGGAAGCATTACCTACGGCACGGTCGAGACGCTGAACATCGGCCTGGGTTCGGGTGGAGACACATTTACGATCCAGAGCACGCACGCTGGCACAACCAACCTCAACACGAACAGTGGCGCCGACACAGTACACATAAACAGCGCCAGCGGCACTCTGACGGTCGACGCCGGCGCCGGGACCGACACGATCAACGTGAATGCGACCGGCACGTCGACTATCGTCAATCTGGAGGGATCTGGAGGCGCGGACGTCGTCAACGTCCGGACCATCGGTGGGCCGACTACGGTGAACGGCGGTACGGGTACCGACACGATCAATGTGGGCAGCAACGCGTCCGGTACGATTTCGAGCCCGTCTACCAACAGCAACGGGAATCTGAACCTCATCGGGGCGCTGCTGACGGTCAACGGCACTGGCAGCGGCAACAGGCTGAACGTGGACGACACGCTCGACAGCGTCGGGAACCCGGGCCAGCTGACCAACACGAGGATCACCCAGTTGGGCATGGGTGGAAGCAACACCTACGGCACGTTCGCGACGTTGAATATCGGCCTGGGATCGGGTGGCGACACATTCACAATCCAGAGCACCCACGCCGGCACAACGAGCCTGGACACGAACAATGGCGGCGACACAGTACACATAAACAGCGCCAGCGGCACTCTGACGGTCGACGCCGGCGCCGGGACCGACACGATCAACGTGAATGCGACCGGTACGTCGACTATCGTCAATCTGGAGGGATCTGGAGGCGCGGACGTCGTCAACGTCCGGACCATCGGTGGGCCGACTACGGTGAACGGCGGTACGGGTACCGACACGATCAATGTGGGCAGCAACGCGTCCGGTACGATTTCGATCCCGTCTACCAACAGCAACGGGAATCTGAACAGTATCGGGGCGTTGCTGACGGTCAACGGCCAAAGTACCGGCGACACGCTCAACGTGGACGACACGCTCGACAGCGTCGGGAACACGGGCGAGCTGACCGACATCGCGATCACCGGGCTGGGCATGGGCGGAAGCATCACCTACGGCACGATCGCGACCTTGAATATTGGCCTCGGATCGGGTGGAGACCTCTTCAGAATCCAGAGCACGCACGTCGGCACGACCAACCTGAACGCCAATGGGGGCGCGGACGTCGTCAACGTCCGGACCATCGACGGGCCGACTACGGTGAACGGCGGTGTGGGCGCAGACACGATCAATGTGGGCAGCAACGCGGACGGTACGACCGCGACCCCGTCCACCATCAGCAGCGGCAACCTGAACAGTATCGACGCGCTGCTGACGGTCAACGGCCAGAGCACCGGCGACACGTTAAACGTGGACGACACCCTCGACAGTGTCGGGAACACGGGCGATCTGACCAATACTATCACCGGGCTGGGCATGGGTGGGAGCATCACCTACGGCACGATCGCGACGTTGAATATCGGCCTGGGATCGGGTGGAGACGTATTCACAATCCAGAGCACGCACGTCGGCACGACCAACCTGAACGCCAATGACGGCGACGACGTCGTCAACGTTCAGACCATCGCTGGACCGACATTCCTGAATACAGGAACGGATGACGACACGATCAATGTCGGCGACACCGGCGACACGACCGATCAGATTTCCGCACTGTTGACGATCGACGGCGGCGCGCCTTCGGCCGGTAGCGACATCCTGAACATATTCGATTCCGGTGACACGACCGACAACATCGGCTTCCTCACCGACGACGGTGTCACAACCCGGATCACCGGACTCGAGATGGCTCTGGGGATTGAGTACATCGACATCGAAGACCTCAACGTCTTCCTGGGATCTGGCAACGACATCTTCAATGTTTCCGGTACCGGGTCAGCGACGTGGATCTACGCCGGTGCGGGCGGAGATGCCGTTAACGTCCATCGCATTGAACACGAGACACTGGTCTTCGGCCAGACCGGCGACGACCGGATTCATGTCGGTGTGGCGATCAATGCGGCCAGTGGCTTTCTCGAACTTATCGGCGGCGGCCTCGTCGACCCGCGAACGACGGGCACTGGAGCCGGCGAGACACCGGCGATCAACCTCAGCCGTAACACGGCCAACCTGATCGGCGCAGACCTGACGCTCGACGGCCGGGATGGTGGCGATCAATACTTTATCTGGTTGGCCAGCACCGGTGGTTCCCTGATCAATGTCTTCGATTCCGGTGCCGTGGGCGGAGATTTCCTGACTGTTCTTGGATCCCAGGGTGACGACCTGTTCCTCCTGCGTGCGGGTGTCATCGAAAAGGATCTGACCACCATGGTCGAGCGCCCAGTTCCGGTGACCGTCACAGCGGCCCGCGCAGGATTGGTTTCGGGTGATCTGGCTGCATTCGGCTCGGCACGTATCGGCTTCGTCGCCTTGATGAATGCGGGTGATACCAGTACTCCCGAGGACGTCGAGCGGCTCAACTACAGCAGGAATATCGAAGAGAACACCGGAATCAACGGGAACCTGATCGTTCAAGGCGTAGGCGGAAATGACCGATTCCACGTCGATGACAATCTGGCTCCGACCCAGTTGTTCGGCGGAAGCACCTCAAACTACTTCCAGTTTGGCCAGCTCTACCACTCCGCCCGGGCCAATAATGTCTTCGCAGGAATCACGGACCCGGCCGATCAATTCCGGACCGTCGAGACGACTCGAGGATTCATCTCCAACGGCATCAGCTTTGACCTGACGGCAGTCGGCGCACTGAATGGGCCGAACCAATTTGTCATCATCAATAACCAGGCAACGCTCAACATGCTCGGCGGAGACCAGAACGACATATTCACGGTCCGGTCGTTTGCACATGTGGGCTCGGTTGATGCTTCGCGTCGCGATGTCGACATTTCGACCGGCGGCGGCGCCAACCTCATCGAGTACGTCGTCGGTGCCCCAATCAACATTGACGGCGGCGGTGGCTTCAATACCCTGAAGATCATCGGCACCGAGTTCGGCGACGACTACGTGGTCACCGAGGACGGCGTATTCGGAGCGGGGCGCCTGGTCAATTTCGTCAACATTCAGGAACTGGAGGTCGACGCCGCCGAGGGCAACGACCGGTTCTTTATCCTGAGTACGGCTCCGGGGACTTCAGTCGTGCTTTCGGGCGGTCTCGGGTCCGATGTGTTCTGGGTCGGTGGTGAATCGCCCGATATCATCGCCAATGACCTCAGAGGCCACAGCGGCATCATCAGCCATGGAGTTGGGAGCAGCGACCCGGCATTTGGCGGCCTCAAGACAGACGAGATCGCTGCCAACGTGGGGGATAACGACGAAGCAGGACTCGTTGTTACTGAGGAGGGCGGCGAGACCGTCATCGTCGAGGGTGTCCGGTTAGACAGCTACACGGTTGTCCTGACACGCGCTCCGACGGGCCCGGTCACGGTCACTGCTTCTGCGCCGAGGGCAATCGTCAGGGTCGGAACGAGACCGGAGGTTCGGCCGGTCGCTCAACTCGCCAAGTCGTCGGGCGGAACCTTCGCTGACACGGTTGAACTCGTCTTTGGACCGACTAACTGGGATGTTCCGCAGACGGTCTGGATCCAGGCGGCCCAGGGACAACAGCACAGCGGCATCGTGGCGGGCTTTATTGGCCACGACGTGGCGGGCGACAGAATTCTGGGGACGACGACAAGCGCGTTGCGTGTCGTGGGGCAGGACCCGAACCAGCTTGTCGATACGACCGCCAATTTCGGTGCGACTGACAGCTTGCGTGGTGCCAAAGTCCTCATCACCGAAGGTCCGGGCCTCGGCCAGTCGCGGAACATCGTCGGCAACACGGCGACCACCTTGACCTTCGAGAAGCCCTGGATTCTGGACGAAGTGTCCGCGAGCGCATCGACTCTGGCCGTGAACCAGAGCAAATACCAGATCAGCCTCTTTGAGGGAATTGCCATCCCGGTCGTCAACGTGAAGGCCTACTTCGCCGGCTCTGGTGCTGCGATACTGACACCGGGCGGTGGCCTGCAGGTGATTGAACAGCCGACCGGAGTCAACTTCGCGGCACCGGGCTCGTTTGTGGGTAGCTACGATGTCGTTCTCCCCGAAGCGCCGGCAAGCTCCGTTGTCGTGTCGGTCGTGCCGGGTGTCGGGCTCCAGACCGACAAAGCCAGCTTGACCTTCACGAATTTGAATTGGAACCAGCCGCAGACGGTCCGTGTGGCCATTGGTGCCGACGGTATCGTTCAGAAGACGCGTCTCCTTGAAATCGAGCATTTCATCGGGCCAAACGCGATCGAATCCGCCCTGGTCCGGGTGATCGACGGCGACTCGCCGACCGTCGTGATTACCGAGAGTGACGGATCGACGAGCGTCATCGAAGACGCGGCTGGCAGGACCGACGTGCCGCGCGCCGATACCTACACCGTCGTGTTGAGCCAGCAGCCGACATCGAACGTCGAAGTCGTCGTGCGGGCCGAAGGAACGCGCACCACGAAGGGCCGCGTCGTCAACTTTGGCGAGCAGGTCCGGTTGGCTTCCGGTGGATCGGCGTTCGCAAACACGGTCACGTTGGTCTTCACGCCGGCGAACTGGAATCTGGCACAGACCGTCGAGGTCAAGGCGCTTGATGACGGTGTCGTCGACGGTGGGGAGACCAAGGTCTTCCCGCGGTTGGGCGACGACACGAGCCGGATCCAGGGTCCGCTCCGGATCCAGGGTGGCGGTGGACAGGGTTCGCTCGTCGGCCTCCCGACTCCCATACTGCTCCCCGGTGAGACGAACGAATTCCTTCCATCGGGCGAGATTCAACAGCCGGCAGCGGCAGGCTCGAACAGCGTCGTTGTAAGCGCGGCCGATCTGAACAACTTCATCATCAAGTACGGCCTCAACTTTGGCCAGGAGCCGGGCGCAGGTCCCTTTGACGCTCTTGTCAGCAAGACGTTCCGTATACTTGACGGCCTCAACGGTACCGAGTTCGACAGGCGCTTTGGTCCGCTTTCCACAACCGGAGACGTATTCAACCCGGCTGATCCCGTGCTTCAACGCCTCGTTCCGTTCCGGGAGATCGCAAGTGTCCTGGACCTCGGCGGCGGGCTGGTCCGGCTGACCTTCGAACTGACGTGGAACTTCCCGGTCAGCTCCGGAGATGAATACGCGCTGGTCAACGCTTCCCCGGGCAACTTCTTCGCCGTTGAAGAAGACCAGGTCGATCTGCTCCTGGTGTTCGACAGCGATGCTCGCAGCGATGAGGATGGCAGCCTGATCTTCAACACGGCCGACGATCCCGCCCTCGATGTGCCCGTGGCGTTCACAGGCCAGTTGGTCGGCCTCGGAATGAGTCCTGGTCGGACGATCGGAAACGGAGCCGATGCGACCAACCTGCCCGCCGGCATCGTCTTTGACGAAATCGAGATGATGGAACTCACTCTCGATTCGGGCGGCAACCACCTGGTTATTGAAGGGACGCACAGTGGTTCGACACGTGTCAACGGTGGCGCGGGTGTCGATCGCATCGAAGTGTTGACCGCTTCCGGCCCGATAACTATCAATGGCGGTCCGGGTGACAACATCATCACAGTTGGTGAGCCCACGGCTACTGGCCGCACGCTTGCGGGCATCGCCGCGCTGGTCACCATCGGCGGCGACGTGCCCTCAGCCTTGGCACGCACAACGGTCCGCGGCGAACTGGATGTCCTGGCTCCGGGCGGCGAACTCATTGCACAGGGATCGACGAACGAACAGGAGATCATCCTCAACGCCGGCGGTGGCACGTTCACGCTCCGCTTCAAGGGGCCGGTCGTCGACTCCGACTTGCAGCCACCGCCCGGAATCGAAACGGCGCCGATTGCATACGATGCCGATGCGGCCACCATCAAGCAGGCGCTCGTCGCCCTTCCTGGGTTGGCGGCCGGTGACTTCGAAGTCGCACGCTTCGGCAACCGGATTGTCATTCGCTTTACCGAAACGGGTGCATTCGAGAAGACTCCGATGCATGTCTTCGGTACGGGCGCCGAAAACCTGCTCCAGAGCGGTACCAATACGCTCAATGTGATCGGGTCGGCTGACGGCCTTGACACATGGGCCGTCCTGACGGGCTCCACTCTGACCGGTCTGGGCATGCCGGTTCCGAATGCAATCCAGACCATTTTCGTGGACGACCCGCAGCCGGGTGACGCCGTTATCCCGTTCGTACTGAATTTCGATGGTTCCACGACCGGATCACTGACGGTGAATTCCAGTGCGGCCGAAGTTCAGGCGGCGCTGGAGGGACTCTCATCGATTGGCGAGGGCAACGTCGAGGTCGACAAGGTCGATAACGTCTTCATCGTCCGCTTCCAGGGTGATCTGACAAACCAGGTGCTGGGGGTTCTCAGCGCGGGTGTCGGCGACAGCCATGTGTTCATCGCTGTCCGTGAGTCCGGCATCGACAAGCTCGATGCGTCCTTGTTCCCGCCAAGTGCCGACACTTTGGCGCGAAACGACCTGCAGACGCTGACGATCGATGCGACCGGTGGTACTTTCACGCTCGAGTTCGGTGGCACGACTACCGGCGCTCTGGCCCATAATGCGACGGCCGACGAAGTTCGGGACGCGCTCCAGAGATTGGTCGGCAGCCAATTCGCTGACGACATTGCCGTCGGCCGGTTTGGAACGGCCTACCACATCCGCTTCCAGGGAATTCTGCGTCAGCTGATGGGCGGTTCAGGAGCCGGCTTTATGAAGGTCGATGCCACCGGGCTCACGGGGGTCAACCCGACGGCGACCTTAGACACCCGGATGGACGGCATCAACTACTACTTCATCGACGAGCTGAACATTGACTTCGGCTCCGGATCTGACGTACTCAATGTTCAGGGTACGACGGCCGGAGTCACGAACATCGCCCTCAACAACGGCGATGACCGGATCCTTGTATCGTCGGATGCCGACCTCGACAGCAACACGCTGGCGCCTTTAGGCGCGGCCTACGGCTTCGACTTCCTCACCGGTCATCTCGACCTGATCCTGGGTGATCTCAACATCGACGCCGGTTCGGGTCGCCACATCATGATGATCAGCGATGAGGCGACGGCGCTGGCCAAGGGGACGACTTCAGCGCCGGTGACGATCCAACGCGTTGGTACAGGATTCGTACAGCCCGGCATCCTGGGTGACATCGAGATCGAGATTCTGGATCTGAATCTCGTCGGAAGCGCCATTCGATACGGCGCCGCTGGAAACGGCAACTTCTATGACGGCATCACTCTGTGGGGTGGACAGAACGGCAATGTCTTGGATGTGTCGGCAACACACCTACGGCAGAACCAGCAGTGGCGGACACAGACCATGTTCAACACTGGTAACGGCGCCGACACGGTCACCGTCAATCTGCTCGATGGCAGCGACGATTTCTTCGAACTCAACGCCCAGGGCGGCGGTGACGTCATCGACGCCTCCGGTTCGACGCTTCCGCTTGTGATCTTTGGTGGGGATGGCGGCGACACGATCGACGGCGGCGAGGGCGGCGACCTGATCTTCGGCGACCGGGGCCGTATCGTATACCTCGATGAGCTGGGCGGAATTTCAACCGTACTGGGTCACGGCGGAAGCTACGACCTCACCGATGGACGGAAATTGCCGCCGAACGTGATCTTCACAGTCGATCCGTTCGAAGGTGGCCTGGATGAAATCACAACTGGTGCCGGTGCTGACACTATCGTTGGCGGCAGGCTGCGCGACATCATCGATGCAGGAGAAGGCGACAACACCGTCGTGGGCGATGCCGCCTGGATCGAGATAGACTTCGGGCTGAGCGAAGTGAACGCCGCTGCCGAGCACGCCAGTGCCGTTCCGCTCCGCGTCGAAAGCGTTCTCGATACGTTCGATCTGCAGCGTGCCTGGAGCTTTGATATCGATCCGTTCACGCCGGCTGACCTCGTTATCGCCGGTGGTGCCGACAGTATCGATACGGGATCCGACAACGACATCGTGGCCGGTGGCCTCGGCGGTGACGACATTACGATCGTGGGCGGACACAACAATGTCCTTGGCGACAACGGCATTGTCACTTTCCAGGAAGGTACCCGGACACTCGATTCCGTCGTGTCGACCTATCTGGAGGTCGCCGCCCAGACGTTCGTCCAGGGTGGTGCCGATACGATCGAGACGGGCACGGGCAACGACGTCGTCATCGCCGGACTGGGCGACGACGGAATCACGATCACCGGTGGCAACAACATCGTCCTTGGCGACGACGGATCGGCAACGTTCCAGGCCGGAAGCGGATTGCCGAATCGGATCGAGAGCCGATATCTGGACGGTGCAGGCCTTTCGGCACTGGATGCTGCTGGGGTCGTTGTCGGGAACGACACGATTGAGACGGGCAGCGGCAGCGATGTGATCATCGGCGGCCTGGGTGGAATCACGGTACCGGGCGCAGTGACGATAGCGGCCGGAGACGGCGACAACATCGTCCTGGCTGACGAAGGCTTTGTCCAGTACCAGGATCAGACTTTGACCGTGCCCGTCAATACATCGGTCCTCAGAGAAGTATCGAGCCTGTACCTGGACAATACCGCCACGGGCGATCTCGATCTGGACACGTTTGTGCAGGGCGGCGACGAGAGGATCACGACGGGCGCACACAATGACATCGTGATCGGCAGCCTGGGCAACGACGACATTGTGGCCGGCAACGGCGACAACATCGTGATTGCCGATGAGGGTGGGATCACCTACCAGACAGGCACCGGACTGCGCGACCTGATTACGAGTCGGTACCTGAACGAGGCCGGTTTCGCACCGATGGATGCGATTGATGCGTCGGTGGGGAACGACCTGGTCGAGACGGGTACAGGCAACGACGTGGTGATCGGCGGTCTGGGATTCGAGACGATCACGGTGGCGGACGGGAACAACATCATCTCTGGTGATGAAGGCTTCATCCAGTATCAGGCTCAGGCCGTGACCTTGCCCATCAACACGTCGGTGCTCCGAGAAGTCTCGAGCATGTACCTGGATCTGGCAGATACGTTTGTCCAGGGTGGAAACGACACGATCACCGTCGGCGCCAGCATCGGCAGCACGGGAGCGGGCAGCGACATCGTCATCGCCGGCCTTGGCAACGATGGCATCACGATCGGCAACGGCGACAACATCGTGATTGCCGATGAGGGTGGAATCACCTACCAGACAGGTGCTGGACTGCGGGACCTGATCACGAGCCGTTACCTGGATGGTGCAGGCCTTTCGGCGCTGGACGCGGCTGAAGCCGTTGTCGGTAACGACACGATCGAGACGGGCAGCGGCAGCGATGTGATCATCGGCGGCCTGGGTGGAATCACGGTACCGGGCGCAGTGACGATAGCGGCCGGAGACGGCGACAACATCGTCCTGGCTGACGAAGGCTTTGTCCAGTACCAGGATCAGACTTTGACCGTGCCCGTCAATACATCGGTCCTCAGAGAAGTATCGAGCCTGTACCTGGACAATACCGCCACGGGCGATCTCGATCTGGACACGTTTGTGCAGGGCGGCGACGAGAGGATCACGACGGGCGCACACAATGACATCGTGATCGGCAGCCTGGGCAACGACGACATTGTGGCCGGCAACGGCGACAACATCGTGATTGCCGATGAGGGTGGGAT
This sequence comes from Terriglobia bacterium, assembly GCA_965247425.1. Lineage (GTDB taxonomy): Bacteria > Acidobacteriota > Terriglobia > 20CM-2-55-15 > 20CM-2-55-15 > CAZOZZ01. The sequence continues at coordinate 3,188,612 of OZ252023.1, read as the reverse complement.
CACCTACCAGACAGGCACCGGACTGCGCGACCTGATTACGAGTCGGTACCTGAACGAGGCCGGTTTCGCACCGATGGATGCGATTGACGCGTCGGTGGGGAACGACCTGGTCGAGACGGGCAGCGGCAGCGATGTGATCATCGGCGGCCTGGGTGGAATCACGGTACCGGGCGCAGTGACGATAGCGGCCGGAGACGGCGACAACATCGTCCTGGCTGACGAAGGCTTTATCCAGTACCAGGCTCAGAACTTGACCGGTAATACGTCGGTCCTCAGAGAAGTATCGAGCCTGTACCTGGACAATACCGCCACGGGCGATCTCGATCTGGACACGTTTGTGCAGGGCGGCGACGAGAGGATCACGACGGGCGCACACAATGACATCGTGATCGGCAGCCTGGGCAACGACGACATTGTGGCCGGCAACGGCGACAACATCGTGATTGCCGATGAGGGTGGGATCACCTACCAGACAGGCACCGGACTGCGCGACCTGATTACGAGTCGGTATCTGAACGAGGCCGGTTTCGCACCGATGGATGCGATTGACGCATCGGTGGGGAACGACCTGGTCGAGACGGGTACAGGCAACGACGTGGTGATCGGCGGTCTGGGATTCGAGACGATCACGGTGGCGGACGGGAACAACATCATCTTTGGTGATGAAGGCTTCATCCAGTATCAGGCTCAGGCCGTGACCTTGCCCATCAACACGTCGGTGCTCCGAGAAGTCTCGAGCATGTACCTGGATCTGGCAGATACGTTTGTCCAGGGTGGAAACGACACGATCACCGTCGGCGCCAGCATCGGCAGCACGGGAGCGGGCAGCGACATCGTCATCGCCGGCCTTGGCAACGATGGCATCACGATCGGCAACGGCGACAACATCGTGATTGCCGATGAGGGTGGAATCACCTACCAGACAGGTGCTGGACTGCGGGACCTGATCACGAGCCGTTACCTGGATGGTGCAGGCCTTTCGGCGCTGGACGCGGCTGAAGCCGTTGTCGGTAACGACACGATCGAGACGGGCAGCGGCAGCGATGTGATCATCGGCGGCCTGGGTGGAATCACGGTACCGGGCGCAGTGACGATAGCGGCCGGAGACGGCGACAACATCGTCCTGGCTGACGAAGGCTTTATCCAGTACCAGGCTCAGAACTTGACCGGTAATACATCGGTCCTCAGAGAAGTATCGACCAGACAGGCACCGGACTGCGCGACCTGATTACGAGTCGGTACCTGAACGAGGCCGGTTTCGCACCGATGGATGCGATTGACGCGTCGGTGGGGAACGACCTGGTCGAGACGGGTACAGGCAACGACGTGGTGATCGGCGGTCTGGGATTCGAGACGATCACGGTGGCGGACGGGAACAACATCATCTTTGGTGATGAAGGCTTCATCCAGTATCAGGCTCAGGCCGTGACCTTGCCCATCAACACGTCGGTGCTCCGAGAAGTCTCGAGCATGTACCTGGATCTGGCAGATACGTTTGTCCAGGGTGGAAACGACACGATCACCGTCGGGGCCAGCATCGGCAGCACGGGAGCGGGCAGCGACATCGTCATCGCCGGCCTTGGCAACGATGGCATCACGATCGGCAACGGCGACAACATCGTGATTGCCGATGAGGGTGGAATCACCTACCAGACAGGTGCTGGACTGCGGGACCTGGTCACGAGCCGTTACCTGGATGGTGCAGGCCTTTCGGCGCTGGACGCGGCTGAAGCCGTTGTCGGTAACGACACGATCGAGACGGGCAGCGGCAGCGATGTGATCATCGGCGGCCTGGGTGGAATCACGGTACCGGGCGCAGTGACGATAGCGGCCGGAGACGGCGACAACATCGTCCTGGCTGACGAAGGCTTTATCCAGTACCAGGCTCAGAACTTGACCGGTAATACGTCGGTCCTCAGAGAAGTATCGAGCCTGTACCTGGACAATACCGCCACGGGCGATCTCGATCTGGACACGTTTGTGCAGGGCGGCGACGAGAGGATCACGACGGGCGCACACAATGACATCGTGATCGGCAGCCTGGGCAACGACGACATTGTGGCCGGCAACGGCGACAACATCGTGATTGCCGATGAGGGTGGGATCACCTACCAGACAGGCACCGGACTGCGCGACCTGATTACGAGTCGGTACCTGAACGAGGCCGGTTTCGCACCGATGGATGCGATTGACGCGTCGGTGGGGAACGACCTGGTCGAGACGGGTACAGGCAACGACGTGGTGATCGGCGGTCTGGGCTTCGAGACGATCACGGTGGCGGACGGCAACAACATCGTGATTGGCGATGAAGGCTTCATCCAGTATCAGGCTCAGGCTGTGACCGTGCCCATCAACACGTCGGTGCTGGACGAAGTATCGAGTCTGTACCTGGATCTGGCAGGGACGTTTGTCCAGGGCGGTAACGACACGATCAAGGTGGGTGCAAGCCCGGGCAGCACGGGAGCGGGAAGCGATGTCGTCATCGGCGGCCTCGGCAACGACGGAATCACGATTGGTGACGGCGACAACATCGTGTTTGGCGACGAAGGCATGATCATGTATCAGGTCGGCAGCGGGCTGCCGGGTTGGATCGTGAGCCTTTATCTGGACGATGTGCCTGGAATACCAGCCCGGTCACCGCACGATGCGCCAGAAGCCGAGGTCGGCAACGACGGGATCATCACTGGCGTGGACGACGACATAGTGATCGGTGGTTTGGGTCGCGACATTATTAGCGTGTCGGACGGGGACAACATCGTTCTTGGCGACGAGGGCGAAGTCCACTATCAGGTTCAGTCGACAAACCTCGAAAGAATCGTCACACAGTTTACAGACGGTGCCGGCGAATTTGTCCAGGGCGGCGACGATGAAATCACCTCGGGCATCGGGCGCGATTTCATCCTCATGGGTTCCGGTAGCGATACGGTGAACTCGGGAGACGGTTCCGACGTTGTCCTGGGTGATGGCGAGATCCTGTTCCATCCGGGCACCAACGTTCCCGCCAGCATTGTCACCGCACCGCAGGACGACAATCTGACGCTCCTGCCACCCAGCGATTCGGTCATCTTCGCAGGCGGTGGGGAAGACATCGTCCTGGCCGGTTCGGGTAACGACTGGGTCGAGGGCGGTACCGAAGACGACATCCTGATCGGTGACGAAGGCGTGATCACGTTCGATCAAGGTCGTGCTCTTGAGAACCCGGCGCAGACGGTTCCTGACTTTATCCAGACGGTGTTCTTCACGGCCGATGGCCAGCTGATACCGGGTGATACCGATGTCCTTCTCGGCCAGGACGACGATGACATCGTCATCGGTGGCTCGTTCGACGACATCCTGGATGGCGGCTCCGATCGCGACATGGTGTTCGGTAACAACGTCACGCTCGACCGCACCGGCGCACGCCTGGGCGTAAACACGAATCCGCGTTTCAAGACGTTGACGGGCGAGGAAATCTATGCGACCGGGATCAATGCGCTCGGCGACCTGTTGATTAACCGTTCCACGGACCTTTCCGCCGATTACGAGGATCCGAATTGGGAAGGCTCGCCGCCGTTCTGGGGCGACTTCGTCATAACGGTTCACGACGGGATGACGACCCCGGCGGGCGATCCTCTCGTTGGCCAGGATCTGGACAACCGTACGTTCGGGAACAATCGTACGTACGGGAACAACTTCATTGCCGGCGGTTCGCACGACGACACGATCTTCGGCCAGCGCGGCGAAGATACCATCCAGGGCGACGGCACCGTCTTCTTCGATGTCTGGGATGCGGGTAGACTGTTTGCCCAGGGTGAGCCGACGGTTGGGGCCACTGGTGCAACGATCAATGCAGCAGGTCTGGACAGCGATCCGCTTGAGCTGTGGGCAATCCTCAGCGCCTCGCGCGCACTGTCCTGGCAGGATGGCACGCCGGTCGACACACCACGAAGTTTCGAAGCGCTCGACGATGGGGACGACTACATTGAAGGCGGCATCAACGATGACGTGATCTTCGGCAACCTCGGCCAGAACGACATCATCGGCGGCAACTCCAACCAGTTCGGCCTGACGGCGACGTTCCAGCGCGATCCGAGTGGCGACAACATGATCTTCGGTGGTGCCGGCACCCGGACCGGGCATAGTGATCCGGGCTTCAACGTTGACGGTGACCCGCTTCCCGACGGCCAGGTCTTCCTCTCCGAAGATCACAGCCATGCCCGAAACGCCAGTGTGATCCTCGGTGACAACGGCAATATCTTCCGTCTGACGGGCACGAACGGCGGGAATTCGGGAGCGAACCTGACGTTCAATTATGACTCCGAGGATGAGAGCCGCGGGGACCTCCGGATCAAGGCGCGTGGAGTGGACCTGCTCGATTACGCGCGATGGCAGATGGTTCTTGACCATGACCCTGACCCTGACGCCGTGCTGCCGGAGTATCTTGGCTATCTCGGTTTCGAGAGAGTGATCGGCGGAAGCGACTTGATCCGCGGTGAGTCCGGCGACGACCGAATTTACGGCATGGGCGGGGATAACGCCATCTTCGGCGATGGTCAGGACGATGCGATCGTGGGCGGATACGGCGACAACTGGATATCCGGTGGAACCGGCCACGACGGCATCATTTCAGACGACGGCGTTGTCCTGACCAGTCGCAACGTGGAGAAGGCTGGGAACAATGATGCCACCCTTTCGGAGCCTCTCTACGGTATCGCCAAGCTTGACGAAGTGAACCTCCTGATTTCCACGCCGGGGAACCTCCAGCAGGCGGTCATCAACATCGAAGGCGAGCTCCGGCATACGGTGCAGCTCTACTTCTTCAATCACGGTGGGAACGACATTGTCTACGGCGGTCTGGGCAACGACTTCATCCACAGTGGTTGGGGCAATGACGCCGTGTCCGGCGCCGAGGCACTGCCGGAGTATTACAGCGGCGAATTGAACTGGCTGCTGAGGGTCCAGCAGGGTGTCATCGCGAACGACGCCTGGTACGACAGTATTGCCCCGGTGAACCCGGGCGACATCCTGCAGTTCGACCCGACCAAGGGTGAGTTCGCTCTCTACGACGAGTTCGATCCGTGGCGCAAGATCATGGTCAACAACCTGGGTGAAGCAGGTGGCGATCCGGTCCACGAGTTCTTCCTCAACTTTGACGAAACGGAGGGTCCGGGAGTCGATGACCCGACCTACGGCACGGTCAATACCGACGGCAACGATCGGATCTTTGGCGACAGCGGAAACGACTGGTTGGTCGAGGGGACGGGCCGTGGTCATGTCTACGGCGGAATGGGCGACGACCTGATCAACATCGATGACGATCTGAACTCAACGGCTGGGACAGCCGATCCGCTGGCCAATAACGTTCCGGACACGCATCTGTCTTACGAAGACATCACTTACGGTGGAGCGGGCCGCGACATCCTCATCGGTAATACCGGTGGCGACCGGATGCTCGACTGGGTTGGCGAGTTCAATTCCTTTATCGTGCCGTTTGCCCCGTTCGGTGCTTTCGCCATAAGCCGCGCCCTGGCGCCGCAGATCGGGGATTACCTCAACGACCTGGCCAGAAGCGATGGCTCTGACCAGTGGCTCCCGGATTGGGAACGCTTTGCGGTAGAATTCGATGCGGATCCGACGATCGATTCGCCGAACCCGGCTCGGAACTTCGAGCCCTACGGCGAATTGGGCATGATCCGTCAGCAGGATCCAGGTTGGGGCGAACAGACCGGTGCTCCGGACGATCCGCAGCCGGGTAACATCGCGGGTGGATCACGCGACGTGCTGAGGTCGGCCAACTTCAACGACGGAAGCATGGACGGGTTCCAGCCTGACAGTGGAACGTTCGAGGTCCAGGGCGGCGCGCTGGATGTCGCCGCCGAGTCGCTGGGCGGTGACGCGGTCAGCGTCTATCACGTCGATCAGCAGCTTCCGGGCTACTTCGAAATATCCGCGTTCGTGAAGACGGACAAGCCGACCGGAGGCTGGAAGGCGAACGCTTACGTTATCTTCGATTACCAGAGCGAGACGGACTTCAAGTTCGCCGGCATCAACGTGTCCACAAAGAAGATCCAGATCGGCCATCGGACGGCCGGAGGCAGGCCCGTCGACGTCCAGTCGAACATACAGCTGAAGGCAAACAAGTTCTATCATGTCCTGACGGCGATCAACGGGACGACAGTTACTGTCGTCGTGGACAACCAGGACGTCTTCAGCCATACGTTTGAGGCGCGGATCGAAGACGGCTGGGCGTACGGCCTGAACTGGGGGTATGTCGGCGTCGGCTCGGATAACGCGCGGGGAACATTCGAAAACGTCGAGGTCCGTGTTCTGCCGCCGGAATTCACCTTCGAGCATACGGAGGATTTCGACGTTGGCGCCGGTGTGCTGACCGGGCTTCAATCGGGGGACTGGCAGGTCGCTGGTGGGCGGTATGAAGTCACGCCGGGCAGCGAGATTGCGCTGAGTCTTGTGGACTTGGGACAACGGCTCGGGACGGCGTCGCTGCTGGACCTGTCGACGACACTTCGCACCGACGCCGTGGGCGGGTTTGTCTTTGACGTGTATGGGCCGGAGGAGTTCAAATTCGTGGCCCTCGATGCCCAGTCCGACCAGATCCTCGTTGGTCATCACACGGTGCGCGGCGGTTGGACCGTCGACGCCACCGCCAGTGCGAACTTGACGGCCGGTGTGGACTACGAGCTTTCGGCGTTCCTCAAGGGCACGACCGTGAGCGCCTCGGTGACAAGTCCAGGCGAACAGGTCCCCTTCGCCCTGCTGGGTCACGTCTTCAACTCGGCCGTCGTGGATGGCGACTTCGGGCTCATGGGCAGGACAGGTGCCACCTCCTTCGACACCATGACGTTCAAGACCGACGACCCGGCGTTCGATTCCTGAAACTTCCTTACTCCCTCTTTTTATAGAACAACATCGTCAACGTTTCTCTGATTGCGGTCCGGCGTGACAAACACCCTGCTACCGTCAACCACAAAGTCCTTTCCTCCTGAGGGGCGCTCGGTGAGCGAGGATTTCGATGTCCCTCACAACGACGGCAACAACATCGAAACCAATACCCCCGCCACGACGATCGAAACCACCAATATCATCCCCGACGGCATGAACTTCTTCGTCTTTGCGAACCGCCCAAACGTCGCGACGAGAACGATCGTCACGACAGCCCGAGGTAGCCGCCCGCAGCGACTCCTATCAACACCAACCCAGGGAAAGAAGCAGCAGCGCGCCGGAATTCCCGGGCCTCGACGAAAAGAAGACATATTCCACAGCAAAGGTTCTCCTCTTTGAAGCCCCGGCAACCACTCCTCTCCAAGCCGGCGGTGCATTTTCTAACCGTTTCTGGATTCCACAGAGCAGCCGGCCGCGCAGAGGTTCCCTTTGCAACAAGACGCAACGCCTTGTCCACAATGTCCACGGAAACGAAAGCCACTTTCTGGACAGCCGCTGTTACAGCCCCGCATTCGGCTGTCTCGAGAAGCTTTTTGCGAATTCCGGCGTCGCGTGCGTCGACGAGTTGTTGCAACACCCGGACCGGTCGAGCCGATCCCGCACAATCTATATCCGAGGAATAATGAGGCAGGGTTTCGAAAAGGCGTTTCGAGCTTGCGTTTGTGGTGGATGTCCGGCCGCCATCGCCGTCTCTTCAGGTCTATCTCCCCGGTTTCATGCTCCTAATGGGATCGTATTTTGTAAGGACCGCCACGTCGAGCTTCAGCCACAAGGAATGTAAAATATCAACGACTTGGCAACGGCACGGGGGAGTCATCCCCCTTCATTCGGTTCATCACTGAAGCTCACTCTTCGGCACCGTCAAGGTCGTGTTTCTCGGCACGTCACGAAACTCCCGTATCTCGCCCGAAGGCATGGTCACCTTGACGTGATGCACTGGCAGGGTGCCAAAACCGAGGCCGAAATGCGCGGTGACCTCATTCTGGCTCAGGAAGTTGTTGCCGGCGTTCACGACACGTAGCTGTTCGGGCCCGTCAACTTCCGCCGTCACGACAATCCGCGCACCCATAAACGGCTCCGTTCGGTCGAACTCAATCCGCAGCCAGTCCCCAGAGTTTGTACCGTCGTTGTTGTAGAGCACCGGCGTACTGGCATTGTTCGTCACGAATAGATCAAGATCACCGTCGTTGTCGTAATCGAAGCTCAAGATACCCTTGCCCTGTCGCGCATCAAGCAGTCCTACCGACATAGATATCTCCGTGAAGTGTCCCGACCCATCGTTTTCCCAGAACCGCATCGGATTGCAACAAGAGATCAGGCTGAAGACAGAGTTCGGAAACCCGTTCACCATCGTCAGATCCAGGTCGCCGTCGTTGTCATAGTCAAGGAATGTCGCGCCCCATCCCCAGAACCCGTCACGCACGCCGGCTGCATCGGTATAGTCAGTGAAGGTCCGATCGCCGTTGTTGAGGTACATGCGGTTACCGGTGTACGGAGGCAAGAGACCGCCTGAGATCGACGTGACAAACCAATACAGGAGGCCATCACCGTTGATATCGCCGACGGCCGAGCCCATGCCGTTCTCATCGAGACCGACTCGGGCGGCTGCGGTGCCGTCCGTGAATGTTCCATCCCCGTTGTTCCAGAACAGGCGGCTTTCGCCGAAATCTGCCGCGATAATCAGGTCTGGATGGCTGTCGCCGTCCATGTCGACGATGTTTGAGCTGAAGCTGAACGTTCCTCTTTGCGGATCGCGCAACATGCCTTGGACTGCGTCGAGAGCGACACCTGCCTCTACTGTGACGTCCTCGAACACTCCGGGATTTGCGCTGCCGAGGTTCCGCAGAAGTCTCGAATTGGACAGTGCAGCGGTCGAATTCAGGCTGTCCAGTCGCCATTCGCAGACGTGGATGTCCAGGTATCCGTCACTGTCGTAGTCCCCGAACGCCACGCTCCAGCCCTGATGCGCATCGGCGCCTGCAATCGCCGCACCGCGACTGATCGCTTCTTCACTGAAATTGCCACTGCCGTCATTGACATACAAATAGAATCTAGTGTGAATGCCTCGTCCGGCGGACGACACGGCGGTTACGTATAAGTCCAGGTCGCCATCATTGTCGATATCGCCGAAGGCGGCCCCGTTCGAATTGCTGCCGCGATTGATACCGGAAGCGGTCGCAATGTCCTCGAACGTTCCATCCCCTTTGTTCCGATAGAGTGAATCGAGTGCATCGATTCGGGATACATACAAATCTACGTTGCCGTCGTTATCAATGTCCCCAGCGGCGGCAGCTCCGGTCATGACGTCGGTCACCTGGGCGAAGGGCAGGCCATCTGGCGGTGGGCCCTGAAGAAGGCCGGCCTGCGCAGTCACGTCGCTAAAGCAAGGCCGGCTTGCGCTACAGGCCGGGTGGAGCCGCTCCAGTCCCAGGGTGTACGACCCCGTGCTGACCAGGTCGTTCGTGCTCACCTGGATGACGTAGACGCCCGTTTCGGCGAGCGTGAACTGCTGCCGGACGTCCGCGAACACCCCGAGCTCCGCGCCGCTCGGCGCAATCAGTCTCGCATGCACATCATTGGCTCCTGTCTCGACCAACGTCACTACGATTATGTCGTTGGTCTGCCCAGCCAGGGTAACCACGTCGACCTCGCCCGGTTCGTCGATCGCCCCCGCCAGCAGGTCGCCCGGCGTCAACGTCCCGTCGGGCGGCCCCAGCGGGTGGAGCCCCTCCAGCCCCAGGGTGTACGACCCCGTGCTGACCAGGTTGTTCGCGTTCACCTGGATGATGTAGACTCCCGATTCAGCAAGCGTGAACCACTGCTGGCTGTCTGAATCGAATACCCCGAGCTCCGCGCCGCTCGGCGCAATCAGCGTCGCCCGCGCATCATTCGCCCCGAAAGCGCCGCCCCAGTTCGTCGTCTCGACCAACGTCAACACGACCCTGTCGTTTGTTTGCCCGGTCAGGGTCACCAGGTCGACCTTGCCCGGGGCGTCGATCGCGCCCGCCAGCAGGTTGCCCGGCGTCAACGTCCCGTCAAGCGGCCCCAGCGGGTGGAGCCGCTCCAGCCCCAGGGTGTACGACCCCGTGCCGGCCAGGTTATTCGCATTCACCTGGACGACGTAGACGCCCGTCTCCGCGAGCGTGAACTGCTGCTGGATGTCCGAATCGAACACCCCGAGTTCGGCGCCGCTCGGCGCAAACAGCGTCGCCTGCGCATCATTCGTCCCGATGAAGCCGCCCCAGTCCGTCGTCTCGACCAACGCCAACAGGATTCTGTCGTTGGTCTGCCCCGTCAGGGTCACCACGTCGACCTCGCCCTGCGCGTCGATCGTCCCCGCCAGCAGGTCGCCCGGCGTCAACGTCCCGTCGAGCGGTCCCACCGGGTGGAGCCGCTCCAGCCCCAGGGTGTATGACCCCGTGCTGACCAGGTTGTTCGCATTCACCTGGATGGCGTAGACGCCCGTCTCGGCGAGCGTGAAGTGTTGCTGGATGTCCGAATCGAACACCCCGAGTTCGGCGCCGCTCGGCGCAAACAGTGTCGCCTGCGCATCATTCGCCCCGAGGAAGCCGCCCCAGTCCGTCGTTTCGACCAACGTCACCACGATGACGTCATTCACTTGGCCGTTGAATTCGAACACATCCGTTTCGCCAGCTTCACCGATGTCGCCAGACACTAGATCGCCGGGAACCAGTCCCGAGATATAAGTGAATCCATCACTCAGCGTGTCTGATCCGTTTGAATTGGTGACTACGACATCAACCAGGACATGTGGTTGACCTGCCGGACCGACTGGGGTCTTCGCTCTCAGCGTGTTGGAGTCGACAACAACGACACTTGTCGCTGGGTTGCCACCGATGCTTACGGTGGTGTCTGGTCCGAAGAATTGACCCGTGACGGTGACCGGCGTCTCGCCCGTCGATGGACCCTGACCGGGCGTGATGCTGGTAATCCTCGGCATTCTGAGGTCGCGTACGGGCGGTTCGAATGGAATGCTGAGGTCCGCGGAAACGTTGGACAAGACGAACATGTTGCGAAGAAAAAACAGCTCAATGCCGTAGATCTCGACATCATTCGTCGTCCGGGCATAGACGAAGCCGCCGTCCGCAAGTCTCCGGTCCGTGTTCGGTATCGTTTCATGGATGAGCTTGGCCATCTTGGTTCCTGCGGGAAGCTCGACACGGGCAAGCGGTGACTCGTCGGGACCGCCGATCAAGACGCCGCCGGGTGTGATTGCGAAAAACTCAACGACTGTATCCGTGGCTGTCGCGTTCAAACCCGCTATGCCAGTCGACCATGGAGGGCGCGCAGCGATGTGCCCAAAGAGGAGGCGGGGGCCCGGTAAATTCTGGGCGGTCACGACGGCAACACCGCCGGCATTGGACTCCGAGTATGCGAGAAAACCTGTAATGCGTCCGGTTCCCACCACCTCAACCCATCCGTTCTGGAACTCATCCGTAAAGGCAAACAGCGATGCCGCCGAGTCACGAATCGACCCCATTGCGGGCATTGCTCGCTGGATCTCGCTGGGAGGAATCGCAGTGTCTTCGGGAGTGAAGCGGATCGTAACAGTTTGCGTCTCGTTCAGAAGATTGGTGATCCCGATCAGGGAACCGTAGGAAACGCCAGGAAGATCTCCGCTGATAACGTGGGGAAAACGCAATGCCGTAGCCGCAGCGTTGGAATCCGCAGCGTTGATGACGGCCCATGAGGGCTCAACCTGAAAGTCGCGGACAACCGTCGTTGCCGCGATGGGAGCGGTTGTCGAAATGAGGCCGGGGCCGGCCTCTGTGAAGCTAACGCCTGCGAAAACGTCGGTTGCCTCGAACTGCACATAGCCATGCCCCGGGATTAGCTGTTCTGTCGCAATCGACAACTCGACGCCGGCGATCCCGAGTAGACGGAGTGTGGCGGTCACAGGCACCGCCCCGGGGTTGGCCAGGCTGAGGGTTGACTTATCAGTTACGAGCGGTATCAACAGATTCTGCGCCGGCCGAGCCGAGGCGGCCCCATCAGTGAAGTTTTCAAAGTCACCGCCCAACCAGAACCCCTGTAGCCCGGTCGCTGTGCTTGTGACCTGGACCCAGCCGGTGTCGGCATCGGGGGAGAAAAGCTCGTTGCCCAGCTTTGCGAACTGGCCTCCGGCAGGAACCGTTTCCGTCCACACGCTGAGCTCCAGCCCATTTGCGGAGTACAACGTGAACCTGACTTCGGCCGGGTCGGTGGTCGGGTTGACGACGGCGAAACCGGTCGTCATACGTTCCACGCTTGAGAACGCACGTGGGAAGTTGAGCGTCGTGTCTGAAAACGCGCTGACCGGTAGCAGGAAACTCGCAAACACCAACATGAGGCTGCCAAACAGTTCACCCACTGGAATGAGTCCTCTTGTTCGTTCGAACGGGTTCCTAATTGCAATGCGTTCCTGGCTGAGTTCATTCGTCATCGTCACTGTCAGCATACACCTCGGATTATCGAGTATAAGTGTACAGTCGGAACTCCAGATGGAGGCTTTCTGAGTTAATTCCAGCCGTACAATGCGGTAACGATTACCGACGAAGAACAATGATCACAAGGATCTGGAGAAGGACGTTGATCGTCTGGGCAAAGACTTGGACGAGTTGGTGATTGATGTGGTTCACGTGAGGCCACATGGCAACCTGTAGTTCGCAGCATCACCCGCATCATGGACATGGTGGCGGTGAAACGACCGGGGATGGCGGTGGAACGACTGACACTGGAGGTGGCACGTCGGACATTGGTGGAGAAACTTCGGGCGGCAGCAATAACGGCAATGGCAACAACGGTAATAGCGGAGGCAAGAAGAGCTAACCCCTGGACCTACCCGTTATCGACCTTTCGATTCCTGAAGTATCCTTCTTTCTTCCTTTATATATAGGAAGGTCACCGCATTGTTTTCTCTCGATAAGGTCCGGCCTGACAAACAACCTGTGGGTCGTCAGCCAGGTCAGCCTTGAGACCGGTCGTATACGACAAGGATACTAGGAGTTTCTCTGAGATAAGCCTTGACACGCTCCCGTCCCGACTGTAAAACACCTCTTCGCCCTTAGCCGACAACGTAGGAAACTTTGCACCGAAAGCGATCTGACAACAAGCGATATCAGCTCGAGAATCTTGAGCCGCGCATACTGCTCTCGGCGGACCCATTGGTCGGCGCCGTCGCTAGCCTTGCGCCCGGAGAGTCGGACCCCGAGGAGTCCTCGCTTACCACGTTGGAAGAGGTTCTCGGTTCGGAAGAAAGTAAGGCCTACGGCTCCCCCTCCCCTGACTCTGAATCCTACGATCCAGCGGAATCCCTCGACGACATCTTTTCCGGTTTGACCGGTGAGGACCATTCGAGCGACGAGGTGGACGAACCATCAGAAGTCGACGAAGACTACGAGATAAACCTCCCGATCGGTGACAGCGAAGAGACGCTAATCTTGCTCGGCCTCACCGAACTGGTCCGGCTCGGCGAGACCGTGGAGCTGTCTGCAGTGATGGCTTCTCCGTTGCCCGGACTGGGTGACGCGTCTCTGGGAGAGTTGATCGGCCTGGGAGAGATTCTGGATTCTCGCCTGGCGACATCCGTGTTCGACTACTTCGGTGACGCGGTCGATCCTCCGACCGGTGAAGGAGTCGTCGCGGCTCTTAACGAAAGCCTCAACACCCTGGGTGATCTCGAAATAAAAGTGAGTTCGCTCGAGGGTGGTTTTGTGTCTGAGGATGGCGAGTTCCGGTTCGACATCGCGTTCACGGCGACCCGGGAAGGGCAAGTGCTTATCGGCGATGAAGAAACCGGTTCAGACCAGGCCCAACCCGCCGACTACACTGCGACTCTGGCGTTGGACTTCAGCTTAGGTGTCGATCCTGATCAAGCGGACGGCTTTTTCCTCGTCGTCCGGTCTTTCACAGTCCATTTGACGGTTTCGACTGGCGACAGCCTAGGTGGATCCCCGATTTCCGGACAACCTGTGGAAGCTCGACTCGATGTCGGCTTCGATGAGGCCGCCGGTCCGGATGGACGCCTCACGCTGGGTGAACTCCAGGCGATCAATGCCGGTGATGTCGATCTCGACCTCCGAACTTCGGGTTCGCTCTTCGACGCCACAAACGCAAATATTGCGCCGATGGCTGTTGTATCTGCGATTGAGAGTTCGGCAGGTGGTACGGGTCAACAAGAGCTGGTCCTCGATGACGCGCCCTCATCGACCTCGGCCGTCATCACCAACGTTGACGATCTGGATCTCGGTCCGGCGGACACCACCGTCATCCAACTCGGCGACCAGATTGTCGTCGCCGGCAATGCGAATCTCGGGGGGACTGTTGAGATCGTCGCGCCCGCCTCTGCCCCGGCAGTCGGAGACGTCTTCGAGGTTATGACGTACGGATCGGTGACCGGCTCGTTCGCGAGCTTCACCGGTCTGGACATCGGCGGGGGACTGACACTGGTTCCGGTTCAGAGAGACGGGAATTTCCTCCTGATTGCCGTCAGCGAACTGGCCGGCGCCTTAGCCCTGATAGCGACGATCCAGAGCGAACTTCAGAAATATATTAATGACCCCGCCCTCGGCGACGGCACCCTAGACGTGGAATCGCTCGATCTGGGCGGATTCCTGCAGCTGTTGGACATTCATCTCGCATTTACCGGAATCACCGTCGACACCGGTGCGATCTCGGCTGGCTCGGTCACCATCGAAGCCCGGTCGGCCCTTCTCTTTCCCGGCAGTGCGTCGTTTGCCGTCCTGACCGATAGCTCGGATGCCGACTTCCTGGCCATTGTCGGTGCGTTCGATCCCGTCGCGGAAACGTTCTCCCTGGTGGTGGATCAGCTGGATTTGGCTGTTGAGGGCATTTTCCGGGCTTCGGCCACGAACGCGACTTTGGGTTATGCGGCGGCGGGCGCTGCCAGCCAGACCTTGATCGAAGTAGAGAGCAGCAGCGTTGTCTTTGAGGTTCTTGATGACACCCGGGCCTCGGTGACCGGTCTGGTGATTCGAACAGACGGCTTTGCCGTCGCCAACGCCTCGGCAACCATCGCCAGCGTCAACTGGGCTGGTGTATTTGCACTGACCGACCTCAGTCTGACAGTGACCGGCCTGGACTACTCCACCGACACCGGCACGCTGGTTGGGACGATGAAAATCGGCGCAGCTTCGGTGACGCTGTTCGAGTCGGTGGGTGCGACGAATTCGTCGGTGACCGACTTCGAAGGCACGTATAACTTCGGCACCGGGGCGTTGAGCCTCTCGGCCGCCAGCTTCGACCTCCTCCTGGGCGGAGCGATAACTGTGCATGCGGAGACGATCAGCTTCGAACTGGACCCGGTCGCCAGCCGCTTCCAGGTCTCGACAGGACCCTCGTCGCTCGACGTTGCCGGATTCGTAACCGTCAGTGGAAGTTTCGGCTTCCTCGGTGACGACGGCGAAGTCTACGCCGTGGGCAGCGGCGTGACGGTCCGGCTCGAAGCCGATCCGACCGTCTATATGGAACTGGCGAACGCCGACTTCGGGCTGATCGCGGCGGACGGTCAGTCGGCGTTCGAACTCAAGAACGGCGAGCTGGACATTCAGCTCGGTGACGTGTTCTCGGTGAGTGACGGAACGGTGTTCGTTCAGTACACGGATGCGGACACGACGGTGGTGGCCGGGACAGAGATCATCATCGGCACCGCCAGCTACATCTTCGACACCGAGATAGTTCCAAGTACAGTTGCCTTCGCCATCGAAGGCCTGGTCGCCGACGTGGCTGGCGTGTTCAGTCTGAGCGGCGTTGTGGGCTTCCAGCGGTCCGGTCTGGACCCGGAAATCCTGGCCGCGGGCAACGACGTGACGGTCCGGCTGGAAGTGGACCCGACCGTTTATGTGGAACTCACGGATGCCGACTTCGGGTTGATTTCCGGTCCCGGCACGTTTGCGTTTGAACTGAAGAATGGCGGGCTGGATATCCAGCTCAGTCCCGACTTCACCGTCACCGGCGGAGCGGCCTTCGTCCAATACACGAATCTGATCACCGAGATAGACGCCGAGACGGAGATCACGGCTGGCACGGTCAGTTACACGTTTGAAACAGGGATCGCGCTGAATACAGTCGCCTTCGCTATCGAGGACCTGGAGGCCGACGTGGCGGGCGTGTTCAGCCTGAGCGGGAGTCTGGGTTTTCAGCGTGCGGACCTGGTTCCGGAAATCCTTGTGGTCGGTAATGACGTGACCGTCCGGCTGGAAGTGGACCCGACAGTCTACGTGGAATTGTCGCATGCAGACTTCGGACTGATCTCCGGGTTGGACAAGTTCGCATTTGAATTGAAGGACGGTGGGCTGGACGTTAAGCTCAGTCCCGAATTCACCGTCACCGGTGGAGCGGCCTTCGTCCAATACACGAGCCCGATCACCGAGATCGATGCCGAGACGGAGATCACGGTCGGCACAGTCAGTTACACATTTGAGAACGCGATCGCGCTGAATACGGTCGCGTTCGCGATCGAGGGCCTGGAGGCCGACGTGGCGGGCGTGCTCAGCCTGAGCGGGAGCTTTGGTTTCCAGCGTGCGGATCTGGTTCCGGAGATACTGGCGGTGGGCGAAGACGTGACGGTGCGCCTGGAAGTCGATCCCACTGTCTACGTGGAGCTGTCGCTTGCGAACTTCGGACTGATCTCCGGATTGGGCCAGTTCGCATTTGAAACAAAGGGCGGCGGGTTGGACATCCAGCTCAGCCCCGCGTTCACCGTCACCGGCGGCGCCGCTTTCGCCCAATACACGAGCCCGATCACCGAGGTTGCCAAAGGTAAGAAGATCACGGTCGGCACCGTCGACTACATCTTCGAGACTGATATTGCGTTTGACACGAGGGCCATCGCCATCGAGGGCCTGGAGGCCGACGTGGCGGGCGTGTTCAGCCTGAGCGGGAGTCTCGGATTCTCGAAATCGGTTCTCGGCGTCCTGGCAGTGGGCGAAGACGTTACGGTGAGGCTCGAAGTTGACCCGACTGTCTATGTTGAACTGGCGGACGCGTCGTTCGGACTGATTGCCGATCCCGATACGTTCGCCTTTGAATTGAAGGGTGGCCAGCTGAATGTCGCGCTCGGTCCGCTGGCCGATGTCGAGGCGGCCTCGGTCTTTGTCCAGTATACGAGTCCAACGACCTCTGTGTTGGCCGGAACCATGATCACGGTCGGTACGGTCAGCTATGAGTTCGTCAACGCCATCGGAGTGGATACGGTCACTTTCGAGGTCACGGGATTCAGCGCGACTGTCCTGGGCAGCAGTCTGACCGCCGACAAGCTCTCCTTCAGGAAGGACGCCGTGTCCCTGACGCTGGGCGGGGAGAACGTCAGCGTCCTGTTGCAGGCGGGCCAGACACGGATCGTGGCCGTCAACGGCGCGGATTTCAGCTTCGTCGTCGATGAGTCCGGCTTCTACGGGGCACTACGGAACGCTGCGGTCCAAGGACCCGATTTTGGGGACAACTTTACGCTGACCGGCGGTGCGGGTTTCCGGATCAATACGACCGGTGAGGTGCAGACTGTCACGTTGGGCGAAGACCTGATCGAGCTTCCCGGCGGCGACATCTATCTGCGTGTCGAGATTGTCGAAGTTCCGGGCGTGAACCCCGGGGACGTGCCGACGCCGGCGGCTCTGAACGTGTTCGGAAACAGCCTGACGGCGAAGTCGTTGTTCTTTGAAAGAGACGGCGACGCAGTGTCGGTCGGTGGCGAAGATGTGAGCCTGCTTCTGAGGGCGGGAGACACGCGGATTGTCGGGGTCAGCGGCGCCGATTTCGCCTTCGTGTTCGACGCCAGCGGTTTCTACGGCGCGTTGCAGAACGCCGCGATCGAAGGACCTGATATTGCGGCGCTCACTCTAGTCGGTGCGGCTGGACTGGCGATCAACACGACTGGCCAGGACCGGTCGGTGAACCTGGACGGCCAGCCTGTCTCGCTTCTTGCGCCAGCCGGTGGCGGAGTCTTTATAAGGGTAGATGTTACAGAGGTGCCAGATGTCGGCGGCGGGGATCCCACCCCGGCGACCCTTGCGATTGCAAACGTCTTCTCGATCACGGCAACGACGCTGGTTTTCGAGTACAACGGCGGAGATGTCCATCTGGTCGCCGACGACCTCGCCCTTGCGATCGGTGATCCCGCGAGTCCGGTTTTCGAGCTGATCGGATCGCTCGACATGACGTTCACCTCGACCCACATCGAGATTGCCGAAGCGAGCCTGACTTTCCCGGGTGAGTTCGGCATCGGTGGTTTCGTGTCCATTGAAGATCCCGGATTCAGCCTGACCGACTTCCGATACAACTATTCGGGGACGGATCCCCCGGGCCTGGTGAGTGGAACCGTCACCTTTACCGCCAGCAGCGCTGCGCTGTTTCCCGGCCAGGCCTTCAACGCAGCCGCAACCGGGATCCTGGGCTCCTTCAACCTGGTCACCCCCGCCTTCACGATTTCGCTCGATACCTTCAAACTGACTGTCGGCGAGGCTTTTGTCGCCGATGCGGTCGGGGTTCTCATTCAGTACGACCCCGCCGGTCCGGATTCCCAGACGCTGGTTCTCATCGTAGAGGGGGATATCACGTTCACGCCTCTCGGCATTGAGGCCCGATTCGAGGACCTGACGATCCGTGCCAATGGATTCGGATTCGCGACGTTCGAGGTCGCCTACACCGGTACGATCGGCATAGCCGGGGTTCTCAGTTTTGGCCAGATCGGTATCCGTGTCGAAGATTTTGATGTGACATACGGCGAAGACCTTGTCTTCACCGGCTCGATCACGGTTTTCGCCGGCTCGGCGGACTTCTTCCCGGGCAGTAGCCTGTTCAGCGCCACGGTGACAGGCGTTTCCGCGACGTTCAATTTCGATAACAGTGGCCAGTTCGAGAGCTTCATCTTTCACGTCGATGGGCTTGTCCTCAATCTGAGCACGTACCTGCGCTTCGAAGCCGCCGACTTCACGCTCGATACCGGGGCCGGTGACGACGACTTCCTGGTCGAGTTCGGTCTGATTGGCGCGAAGTTGACGCTTCCGGTCGTCACGCTGGGCGGTGAAGCCCGCAATTTCGCTATTACCGGCGACGGGTCATTTGTCACGCTGGCGAACTTTGGCGTCGCTTTCGAAGTGGGTGACTCCAATGCCCAGGCGCTGGGCCTTCCCGAGTGGTTCCCATCCGGACACATTGCGGTCGACATCACATGGCCCGACTTCGCCGGGGCACCGGGCATCTTCCTGATCGACCTGTCGGTGAGTCTGTCGGGGACGATACCCGGCACCGAACTATCACTTGAAGGCTTTGTCGAGCACCTCATAATCGACATCGAACGCCTGGTCAACGGACAGTTCCCCATCGTCGGGCTGGGAGCTGTCGGCGTGCAGGCCGGCGGCGAAATCTTCGGCAGTGCTTTTGAGGGGGGACTCTTCCTGGCCATCCTCAAGCTGGATGCCAACGGCGACGAGATCGACGGTGGAGATCTGGTCACGCCGGTCGACCAGTATGTGGTTTACGGCGGAGTTACCGGCACGCTGATCGTGGCCGGTTACGGCGGTTTTGCTTTCCGTCTGGGCCTGTCCCAGTTCGGTCCAATCCAGGGCTATGTTCAGGCCGTCGTACCCATCCCGGTGGACCTGGGTACGGTCGGGTTTGCCCTGACCGGATTCCGCGCGGGGGTTACGTTCGGATCGTCGCTCCCGTCGATCGAAGACGCCCGCGATCTGGCGGACGACCCCGGATTCAAGACGACCGATGAACTGAGCCTTGATGAATGGCGCGGGCGTGTCAGACAAGGCGTTGAGGCGCAGCTCCGGATCCTCGATCAGATTCTGGACAACCCGTTTGCCGCGCTCAATGAGGTTGTCCGGTTCGAGGGCGGCGGATCCGTCATCAACCTGTACGCATCTCCACTGGCCTTCAAGCTCGATGGCGACATCATCTTCAGCACCGATGGGAAGATCTTCGTTCGTGGGGATCTGACGCTGGGAGCCGTCATCACGATCCGCGCCAGCATGTACATCGACGGGAGCGACCTCCTGAACCCTGGCGGGCCCCAGGCGACCGTGCTGTTCCTGGTCGAGGTCCCTGCACAATTGAAGATCGTCACTATTTTCGGCGGGATTCGCTTTGAGTACGGCGAAGGGGACGATCCGGCAGGCACCGACATCTCGCTCCTCGGCCAGGTCTTCAACTACGCAAGTTACGACGGGGGAGACATCACAGATCCCTCTACAGGGGAGGTGATTGATCCTCTGAACCCACTTCAAAGTGAGCTCCAGGACTTCCGCATCCTGTTTACCGGGGGTGTCGAGATCAGCGCCTTGGGGTTGATCACCCTGTCGATCGAGGGATCCGCGGAACTGTCGTTCGCCCCGGTCGATCAAACCATTGATCTGGAGATCGAGGGCCGGGTTCGCCTCGAGCCGTTAAATGCCGACCTTATCGGTCTGGCCGGTAGTTTCCATATGGAGGTCGGGGGCAACAACCCGGATGGCGTGGACATGTGGGGCGCGTTTGCGCTGAAGCCGGCTGAGCTGACGCTGCTCGATGCAGTAGGTATCGACGCCGATGCGATCGCGGTCTTGAGGATCAATAACACCCTAGACACCCACGTCGAAGTTCTCGACATTCCCGGCACCGGCGAAGTCTCATTCACGATCGCTCCCGTGTCGTTCAGCCTCCTGATGGAGGGCTTCTTTACCTTCAACTCCGGCGGTGCCGAGTTGTTCCGTCTCGACGGGACCTTTATATATACGTGGAGCGTCTCGGACGACCCAGAGGTCGGCGTGCTGCCCATACTCGACGTCTTTGTCGACGCCAGTTTCTCGGTCGGACCGCCTGCGGATCCGTTCCTGACGGCGGATGCCACCGGGTATCTACAGCTTTCGATCGATGGCGTCGCGGCCCTGATCGAAATAGAGCTCACGACGGCACAGCAGTTCGAGGATGCCGGTGTCGACATCAATGCGGACTTCCTCCTGTTGCTAAACACGACCGGAACCGATGTCACCTACGAGGTGCCGACCGAGTTCCCGGAAGTGCAGGGTAGCCGCGATGTTTTCCTTCCTCGCGGACCCCCTGGGCCAGATGGAACGGTACCCGCCATCGGCGAGCCGTATTTCCTGATCCGTGCGAGCGGCACGCTGACCATCCTCGATATCTTCGTCCTTGAGGGCGAGCTCGACCTGCTGGTCAGTGGTGCTGGGATCGATCTGCAGTTCGGAGGCACCTTCAAGCTCGAGGTGGCCGGGACCCTCATCCACGATTTCGCCGCCGCCGGCGGGTTGCGACTCGACAATACCGGCGTTGCCGCGGCCCTCGTCTTAACCGCCGAAAGCGACATCGACGCACTGGGCTTCACTCTCAGCGGCGAATACCGGCTCGAGGCCAACACAACCGGTGCGGATGTCGTCATCCAGGGCGTGACCGTTGCCGGTGAAGCCAGTCCGTACTTCCGAATCACTCTAGACGGTTCACTCTCTCTTGGTGCCTTGTCGCTCGCTGGCTCGCATCGGTTCGAGGTAGGCATCGAAAGCATAGAGGTCACCACCGACGGCACATTGAGCGTCGGCCTCAGCGGCGGCTTTACGCTCTTTGAACTTGATATTTCCGGCATCCTCGAGATCAATACGTCCGGGATCTTTGGGGTTCTGGAGGTGGACTTGAGCGACGGGTTCAGTCCTCCGGAGTGGTTTGACCTGGATGCGGAATTCTCCATCGGAATCAACACGACCGATGAGATCCGAAGCGGTATACCGGCCTTCCTCGGAGCCAAGATCTTCGCGACCGGAACACTGTCCGTCGCCGGTACGGTTGAATTGTCCGGCACCTTTGACTTTGTTCTGTCGCCCACCCTCATTTCCGTCGAGTCCGACTTCAATCTCGCGCTGAAGGACGGCGACGACACGATCTTTGAGTTCTCGGCAGCATTCGACTTCGAGTTGACACTTCCCGGAATCGCCGAAGAAATCGTCCTGAACTTCGATACGCCCCCTGCTCCGGGCTTTGAACTGTCGGCCGCATTCCTGCTGCAAATCAATACAACCGGGCAGGCGCAGGGCAACCTGGAAGCCGGGATCTATGCCCGGGTCCAGGCCATCGGCTCGCTGACGGTTCTGGATGCGGTGACGCTGGAAGGCACATTCTTTCTCGAGGCCACCCTGAACGGCGTCACCCTGAGAGGCGACTTCACGCTGGAGACCCAGGTCGTCGGTACGACGTTGTTTGCCCTCGAAGGCGAAGCGGATCTCCTGATTAACTTCTTCGGCCTTGCCGGAAGAATGACACTGACCTTCCAGCAAGACGGCAACCTCAGCTCCAACTTCGGGTTTGGGATCAGTGCTGATGCGGCGTTCGTACTGGAACTGAATACCCGCCTGGTCGACGTTGAGATCCAGGGAACGATTGTCAAGGCCGGGTCGTCCCTCCTCAGGATGGAAGGCAGCCTCGAACTGCCCGGACTTGTTCTGGACGGCCTGTTCATCTATCAGACCGGGCCGCTGAGTCTCGCCGTGGGCGTCGATGCCCACCTCGACATAGGATTGCCGGAGCTGGCTGGCGTGCCGGAACTGACTTTGTTGAGCTTTGATGTTGCCGGAGGCCTGGAGCTCGATCTTCAGGGTATCGCCGGAGTCCTCGACCTCACGCTGGATGCAGGCTCCGGGATCGATGGAGTCTTCGGTGCGACGCTGGAGGCGACCTTCCGCGTCGAGGTCAACACCGGAGGGGCGCGGATCATCGGCGATCCCGAAACCGGCATCCCGCTTGAAGCCGGCACCTACGCACGCGTACGAGCCGACGGCCGGCTCAGCCTGTCTGCCGGACCTCCCGAGACGGTGACAGGCTTCTTCCTCGAAGGGTTCTTCCTGCTGAAGGTCGACGGGGATGGCGTTCGGGTCGACGCGTTTGCGTCGTTGAACCTTGCGATTGCAGGACAGACTGTCTATAGCGAATCGATCCTGGGCTTCCTGACGTTCGGACGCGACGGACTGGTCGCACAGCTCACGTACCTGATCTCCGCGGGCTTTGACCTCAGTACCAGTACCATCCCGGGCCTCGGCGATATCGGTGAAACGGGCCTCGGATTTACCGGCGCCGCGGTCTTCGAAATCGACACGCCGAACCAGATTTTTGCACGGCTCACCATCGACGGCGATCTTGTCCTGACCGTTCTGGGCGAAGAGGCCTTCAGCCTCAGCGGTACGTTCCGACTGACCGTGCCGGGAGTGGCGATCGTAATCGAGGTTGACGCCTCGCTGAGCCTGGCTGTTGCTGGAACTCCGTTGGCAACCTGGAATGCCGTCGGCGCCATGCGGCTGGGGATCAGCGGTCTGGTCGCCAGCATTACTCTTACCGAAAGCGTTGATTTCACCTTTGCCGGAAACGGGTTCCAGTACGACATCGCGGCTACACTCGAGATCAACCTCAGCGCGCAGGCTGTCGAGTTCATCGGCGAGCTGCAAGTCGACTTCCCGGTCGGCCCGTTTGTCCGAATCAGTGCCGAAGGGTCTCTCGACCTGCTCATCCTCGACGAGGCAGTCTTCAGCCTGAACGGCAGTTTCATATTCCAACGGCGCCTGGAGTCGATCCTGGTTGGAGCGAGTGGCGACATGCTCTTCCAGTTCGGTGGCGCCCAGTTCCTGAGCTTCGATGTTTCCGGCGATCTCTTTATCAGCTTCGACGGAATCGCGGCGGCTCTGGAAGCCTCCATCGATTTGGACGCGAACGTTCCGGAGTCCTTCGGGTTTACGTTCAGTTCCTCGGCCGCCGGTCGGATCGAGGTGAACACCACGTCGACTGCGATCGACCTTCCCAATGTCGGCGTTCTGCTTCCGGGATTCCGACTCCAACTCGAGGGTGATCTGGCGGTCCCGGGCCTGACGCTTGCCGGCAGGTTCGATTTCCTGATCGAGCCGGCCAGGTTCCAGGTCGTGGTCGACGCATTGATTTCGGTGCTGGCTCCCGGCATCAGCACGACGGACTTCTTAGGAGCCCGTGCCCGTGGAGCTTTGCGGATTGACGGGGATGGGCTGGTCGGGTTCGTCCGGATCGGCGTGGACATGGGGGCAGGCGATCCAGCTCCCGCGGGCGAGATTTCGGGCAATGGCTTCCTACTCTCTTTCGACGTGGCGCTGTCTATCAACACGACCGGTCAAGATCAGGAGTTGGACGGTGTCGTCATCAGTGGAACTGAGATCGTCAGCCTTGAAGCGTCGGGCTTCATCCAGTTCAATCTGGATGGTATCGCCGGTTTCCGCATCGAGGGTGATATAGGAGTCAGCGTTACGACGAGCGGTTTTGCGGTTTCGGTCAGCGGCGTGTTGTCGGCCGAAGTGGGCGGCAGCACGTTGCTTCGACTCGGAGTCAGCGGCGGCCTGGTCATCCTGGCTGACGGAGTCAACGACGGCATTGCGGGCCGGCTCGAGCTGACCCAGAATGCCGGCGCCATCGTTGGCGGTAACGGGTTCGAGTTCGATGTGACGTTCTCGCTCGAGGCCAATACGACCGGGATTGCGATCGACGTCGGAGGCGAGACGCTGACCGCGGGACCCTACATTCGCGTTCACGCCGATGGCGATTTATCGTTCCAGCTTTCGGGCGGTAACGGTTTCCTCTTACGTGGCATCTTCGACCTCGCGATCGGCGCGACCGGGCTCGAGGTCGCAGCCTCAGGTCTCCTCAAGGTCCAGGCTGGGGGCATCACCGTATTCGAATTCAGCCTGACGGCTGCCGCGTTACTGATCAACAGCAGTGGAATCGCTGCGAAATTCGACCTGGGGTCTAGCCCGATCAGCCTGACCGGATTCGTTCTGAGCGGCGGGTTCGTCCTCGAGCTCAACACGACCGGCGTGGCAGTAGGTTCGATTGCCGGAACCCCGGTGAATCTCGCCGCGGGATCCTACATCCAGATCCAGATCGGCGGCGCCAACGTCGGGCCCGCGACTATCGCGTTCGGCGCCAACGGCTTCGTCCTGGAAGGCACATTTACGCTGTCAGCCGGAAGCAATGGGCTTCAGGTCGCCGCCGATGCGAGGCTCAAGGCTGCGGTGGGCCCGACCACCATCCTCGACGTGGACGCGGATGGCGCCCTGCTGATCAACGCCGACGGTATCGCGGCGCGGATTTCGTTGACCTTCGCTCCGGGCCTCTCGGGCGTTGGGTTCAGCATGGCCGGCACCTTCATTTTCGAGTTGAATACGACTGGCGTGGCGGTTGCGAACATCGCTGGCCAGGCGGTGAACCTGGCTGCAGGCCCCTACGTCAAGATCACGGTTACAAACGGGCAAATCGTTCTCGGCGCAAACGCCAACAACGGCTTCCGTCTGGATGGCTCGTTCATGCTGGTTGCAAACGCTGCCGGTCTCGAAGTGGCTGCCGATGGAACGCTGAGGGCGATGCTCGGCGGCAGGGCCCTGATCAGCGTGAATGTCAACGGTGCGTTGCGGATCAACGCCAACGGTATCGCGGCGAAGATCTTGCTCGACTTCGGATCGGGGTTTTTGGGAGCCGGATTCAACTTTGGCGGCACATTTACGTTTGAATTGAATTCCACAACCAGCTTCGTCGCGACGATCGCCGGTGAGACCGTGTCTCTGACAGGGGGTCCATACGCGAGGATTCGAATCATCGGCGACCTCAGTGTTGCGGGCGCCCTCACCATGAGCGGCAGGTTCGATCTGACCGTCGGGCAGAGTAGTATCCAGGTGGGGGTTGCCGCGTCAATCGATGTCTTTGGAAGCACCCTGAGTGTGGATGGTTTTGCGGCGCTCTATTACGACGACCGTCCAGGCATCGCTTTCAGCATTGAGGTCAAGCAGGGCTCGAACTCTGAGGTTAACGTTTTCCCACTCTTGGGCGACTTCAGTATCAAGGGTGCGTTCCTGCTCACCGGGAACACGACCGGGGCCGTTCGAAATTCGATTGCCGCGCATTCGTTGCGAATCGCGGTAACGGACTTGGAGGTCAATCTCTTAGGCCTGGTCCTTGGCGGCAGCCTGTTCATCGACATGTCGCCCGCGGGGTTGAGCATCTGGGTTCCCTCATCGAATCCGCTCACTCTGGATTTCTTTGGATTCATTACTCTCAGCGTCAGCGGACATCTGGATACTGACCTCAATTTCAGCTTTTCCGCCTCGGCCACCGTGACCATCCTCAATCCGGACATCTTCGGGTTCAGGGGGACGATCAGCGTCAGCTTCTCGAACTCCGGCTTCTCCGGGTTTATCAGCGGTACTTTCGGGGCATTCACGATCAAGGTGAGCGCGTTTGGCGCATTCGATATCTCGAGCGGTTTTGTGAAGGTCGCCGTTGGGATCAGCCTCGAGATCACACCGGCGTTCTCATTCAGGGTCTGGACGCCCTGGAAGACGTATACGGTCCACGTACCCGCCTTCGTCATATCGGGCACCTGGCGCATGACGTTCGGTCCGTTAACCACGGCTACCCCGCCGCCGCCGCCGGACCTCGCCACCCGCCAGGGCAACAGTCTGCGCCTCAACATCGGCGTCGACGCGGTTCACAGGGGTGATTTCTATCCGGCCGAGGATGAGAATTATTCGATCACCGTGGCCGGCTCTGGAAGCTCCGTGGGACAGAAGGTGAAAGTCAGCGGGCTGGGCTTTGACCAGATATACGACAACATCACACACATTTTTGCCACGGACACCGAGGGCAATAACAACTTTATCGCGATCGATGGGGCTGTCACCGCCACGGTCGCCATCAATGTCGGCAAGACGGTCAGCGGGCAGAACATTTTTAATACCGGTGGCGGCGCGGCAACCGTCCAGGGCGGCACCGCTCTCAGTACTGTGACGTACGGTTCTGGTGGAGGTACCTATATCGGCGGTCCCGGGCGGAGCACGATCAAGGACAATTCCGGTGGAAATGTGACGGTCACGGCTCCCAACTTCGCTCACTATGTGCTCACTGACGGCAGTTTGACGTACGACAATGGGGGCACCACCTACGTGGCGACTTTTGACGGGAGTTCCGTCAAGAAAGTCGTCCTGAACGGAGCGGCGGACGCGACTTACGAGACCAGCAGCTTGCCCGATCCGGCAAGTGGCGTCGCAAGTCCATGGACAGGGAACGCCACGTTCAACGGTTCCGGAGGCTCAAGTCGCATCCGTGCGACAACGGCAGGTGCGATAACCCTCGCCAACGGCACGCTGACGGAGTCCGGTGTCAGTATCACGCTGACCAACATCTTCATCGCCGACCTGCACGGCAATGGCAACAACAACACGTTCACCGTTTCGGGTTGGACAAGGAACGGGAACATAACGGGCAATAGCGGCACCGACACGGTCGTTGCAACCAACAACGCCAATTTCACGCTGACCAACGCCGCGCTGACCCGTTCGAGCGGTGGGACGTTCAACCTGTCGAGCATCGAACGGGCCACACTGACCGGGGGTGGGAGCGCGAACGTATTCACGGTGAGCAACTGGAGTGGCCAGGCAACCCTTGACGGTGCGGGTGGAGGGGATTCCTACACGGTCCATCTTGTCGGCTCGGGCGGTGGCAAGGTCACCATAAACGACACCGTTGGATCCGTCGACTCCTTGGTCGTCAATGGAACCGGTGGGGCCGACGCGTTTACCGTCACCGGCACCCAGGTCCAACGGGGCAGTGAGACGGTCCAATACGCTGGGCTGGAGACCTTGACTGTCAACGGCCTTGCGACCGCGGATTCCTTCAACGTCACAGGGATCTCGATCTCAACCGCCTTGAACGGGGCCGGTGGCAACGACACGTTCAACGTCCGGGCCATCAACGCCGGCACCACGATCAATACTGGTGTGGGCACCAACACCGTTAACGTTGGCAGTGCCTCTCCCGGAAGCGGCAACGTGAACTCGATCGCGGCGAAGCTGACCGTCGTTGGGTCTACCACCGACACACTGAACGTGGATGACCACGACGGTGGAACCCACTCCGCCTTCGTAGCCGCGGCCCGCATCTGGGGACTGGGCATGCCGTCCAGCAGTTCGACGGCCGGTGGCATCACGTATTCCGGCATCCGGAACCTGAACCTCCGCCTCGGTTCGCGGCGAGACACGGTCAACGTTCACAGCACGGTGAATGGCAACACGACAACGATTGAAACCGGTGGAGGAGCCGAGCCGAACACGGTCAACGTCGGTAGCGCCACACCAGGAAGTGGCAACGTGAACGCCATTTCCGGGCTGCTCGTCCTCGTCGGAGGGTCCAACGCGGACACCGTGAATGTGGACGATCACGATTCTGGTCCTGAAACCGTCGTCCTGACCGCCAATCGCATCTGGGGCCTGGATATGGCGGGCAGCACGGCGACCGCCAGAGGTGTCAGCTATTCCGGGATCGAGGTCCTGAACTTCGGCCTCGGCACCCGGCAGGACACGGTCCACATCGAAAGCACGAACGCCGGCACAACGACGACCTTGAACACGGGTGGCGGCGTTGACACCGTTCACGTTCGGACCATCTCGGGTCCGACGTTCCTGAATACCCAGGCGGGCGCCGATACGATCAACGTCAGCACCACCAGCAACAACGTGAACCAGATTTCCGCGCTTCTGACCATCGCCGGAGGGACGCCAACCGAGGGGAGCGATGTCCTCAACGTGTTCGACTCCGGAGACGGTGCGACCAACACGGGCTTCCTGACCGACACCACGATCACCGGACTCGATATGGCCCTCGGGATTGTTTACGGAGGGATTGAGGACGTCAATATCTACCTGGGTTCGGGCGCCGACACCTTCACCATCTTAAACACGCATGGGGGCCGAACCCTGGTCGATACCGGTTCCAACGATGACACCGTGAACGTCCGGAGGATCTCCGGGGTGACGACCATTCAGGGTGCGGGTGGCACCGACACGATCAACGTCGGTTCGCTGGCAGCGGCCACCGCTGGCACGGTCAACGCCATCGACGCTCACCTGATCATCAGGGGCAACGCCGGTAATGACGTTCTCAATATCGACGATACCGGCGACGGGGATGTGAATGACGGCGTACTGACATCGAGCACGCTGAACGGCCTCGACCTCAGCCCTTCGGGCATCACGTATACCGGGTTGGTGGCGCTCAACATTCACCTGGGTTCCGGCAGCGACACGTTCCGAATCGACACGACGCATGACGGAAGCACCATAGTCGACGCCGGACCGGGTGGGGACCGGATTGATGTCCGGACGATCGCGGGCGCGACAACGATTAATGGTGAGACTGGTGGTGACACCATCAACGTCGGTTCGCTGGCGCCCACAATGATCGGCGGTATTGTCGACGGCATCAACGCGGTCTTGACGATCAACGGTGGGGGCGACGCGGGAGTCGACCAGATCGACATCGATGACTCCGGAGACGGAAACGGCAACATCGGGACGCTCAGTTCCACGCGTGTCAGCGGCCTGGACATGGGCGGTCCGGGTGTCACCGGTCACATCGATTACTTTACCGTCGAGGTTCTCAATATCGATCTGGGCATCGGTAGCGACACGTTCACGATAGAGAGTACCCATGTCGGAACGACAACGCTCGACTCGAGTTCCGGAAGTGACGAGATCAATGTCCAGACGATCTCTGGTTCGACGTTCCTGAACACGAGGTTGGGTGACGACACGATCAACGTCGGTAACACGGGCGATCTGGCAGACCAGGTCTCCGCACTTCTTACCATCGACGGCGGCGCGCCCTCGGCGGGCAGCGACATTCTGAACGTGTTCGACTCCGGCGACACGACGGACAACATCGGTTTCCTGACCAACACCGCGACGGGAACCGAAATCACCGGGCTCGGTATGGCTCTGGGGATTGTTTACGTAGACATCGAGGACCTCAACATCTTCCTCGGTTCGGGGAACGACATCTTCAACATTTCCGGTACCGACTCCGCCACCTGGGTCTATGCGGGTGCCGGCAACGATGCCGTCAACGTCCACCGCATAGACGACGAGACGCTGGTCTTCGGCCAGACCGGCGATGATCGCATCCACGTCGGCGTTTTGTTCGATGCGGCCAGCGGATTCCTCATCGACGCCAGGAATGGCAGCCTCATCGATCCCCGCGTCACCGGGACGGGTGACGGCGAGACATCGCCGAACATCGTTGCCCGCAACACGCCAAACCTGATCGGCGCCCGGTTGACTCTCGATGGCCGTGACGGCGGCGATCAGTACTTCATCTGGCTGTCAGGTACGGGTGGTGGCGGCCTGATCAACGTCTTCGATTCCGGTTCGGTGGGTGGAGACTTCCTGACTGTTTTCGCGTCCGAGCAGGACGACGTCATTCTTCTGCGAGCGGGCGTCGGCGACAAGGATCTTGGCGACTTCGTCGAACGCGGGGTGCCCGAGCCCGTGACGGCACAGCGTGCCGGCCTGGTTGCGGGTGACCTGGCCGCGTTCGGAACCGCCCGGATCGGCATGGTGGCGCTTCTGAACGCGGGTCGCACCAGTACACCGGCTGACGTCGAACGGGTTAACTACAGCCGCAACATCGAGCAGAACACGGGTATCAACGGGAACCTGATCGTGCAGGGCGTGGGTGGGCGCGACGAGTGCTACGTCGATGACAACCTGGCCCCGACCCAGTTGTTCGGCGGCAGCGCCGGCAACTACTTCCAGTTCGGCCAGCTTTACAACTCCCCGAGGGCCGACAATTTCTTTGCCGGTATCGCCGATCCAGCCGATGAGTTCCTGACCGTCGAGACCACGCGGGGCTTCATTTCTAACGGCACCAGCTTCGACCTCACGGCCGTCGGCGCACTCGATGGCGAGAACCAATTCGTCATCATCAATAACCAGGCAACACTCAACCTGCTAGGCGGAGACCGAGGCGATATCTTCACAGTCCGTTCCTTCGCCCATGTGGGTTCGGTCGATGCGTCGCGTCGCGGCGTCGATATTTCGACCGGTGGCGGTGAGAACCTCATCGAGTACGTCGTCGGCGCGCCGATCAACATTGATGGCGGCGGCGGGTTCAACACGCTGAAGATCATCGGTACCGAGTTCGGCGACGACTACGTCATCACCGAGAACGGCGTGTTCGGCGGCGGCCGCCTGGTCAACTTCGTCAACATCCAGCAACTGGAGGTCGACGCCGCCGAGGGCAATGATCGGTTCTTCATCCAGGGTACCGCTCCCGGAACTTCCGTCATCCTGTCTGGAAGCCTCGGATCCGACGTCTTCTTCGTCGGAGGTCAGGCGCCCGACATCATCAGCCGCGACCTGCTGGGTCACAGCGGTATCATCGCCCACGGGGTTGCGAGCAACGACCCGAACTTCGACGGCCTCCGGACGGATGAGATCGCGGCCAACGTCGGCGACAACGACGAAGCCGGGATCGTCATTACCGAAGAGGGTGGCGAGACCGTCGTCGTTCAGGGTGTCCGGTTCGACAGCTACACCGTGGTTCTCACGCGCCGTCCGACCGGTGAGGTCATCGTAACCGCTTCGGCGCCGCGGGCTGTAGTCCGGGTTGAAGAAAGGACGGAGTTGCGTCCGATCGCACAACTGTCGAATTCGCCTGGCGGCAGCTTCAACGACACTGTCGAACTCGTGTTCGGACCCACCAACTGGGATGTCCCTCAAGCCGTTTGGGTTCAGGTTGCCGCAGGCCAGCCGCACAGTGGCGTCGTGACCGGCTTCGTAACCCATGACGTCGCGGGTGACAGGGTGGTTGGCCGAACGACCTCAGCCTTGCGCTTTGTGGGACAGGATCCCAATCGACTGGTTGATTCGAGCGCCAATTTCGGTCCTGTCGACAGTTTGCGCGGCGCGAGCCTCACGATCTCCGAAGGTCCGGGCAAGGGCCAGACCCGGAACATCGTTGCAAACACGGCGACGACGCTGACCTTCGAAAAGCCCTGGGTCCTGGCCGAACTGACCGCTGCCGAGGCGAGCGATCCTCTAAACCAGAGCGACTATGAAATCCGGCTCTTTGAAGGACTCGCCATTCCCGTTGTCTCCGTCAAGACGTACTTCACGGGACCGGGTGCCGCCCTGCTGACCCCGGGCGGTGGCCTCGAGGTTATCGAGCAGTCCGGTGGTGTCAACTTCGCAGCCCCGACGTCCTTCGTAGGTAGCTACCAGGTCGTCCTCACCGAAGCGCCGACGGCCGGCAACGTCGTCGTGACGATCAACGCGGGTGTCGGACTCGGGACCGACAAGGCCAGCCTGACGTTCACCGCGGCGAACTGGCACCAGCCGCAGACGGTTCGAGTGGCGATCGCATCGGACGGCATCGTTCAGAAAACGCGTCTTCTGGAGATTAGTCACCAGGTTGGAGGCAACGCGATCGAGTCCGCCTTCGTGCGAGTGATCGACGGCGACTCCCCGACGGTTGTGGTCACTGAGAGTGACGGGTCGACGAACGTCATCGAAGATGAGCTGTTCCGGAGCGGCGTGCCGCGGGCCGACGACTACACGGTCGTGTTGAGCCAACAGCCGACTTCGAATGTCGAGGTTGTCGTCCGGGCCGAGGGCACACGGACGAGCAAGGGCCGCGTCGTCAACTTCGGTGAGCAGGTCCGGGTCGCTGTGAACGGATCGAACTTCGCAAACACCGTCACGCTGGTCTTTACGCCCAACAACTGGAACCAGGCACAGACGGTTCAAGTCAAGGCGCTGGATGACGACGTCGTCGATGGCGGCGACACCAAGGTCTTCCCGCGGTTGGCTGACGACACCAGCCGTATCCAGGGTCCGCTCTTGATCCAGGGCGGCGGTGGCCAGGGTTCTCTCGTCGGCCTGCCGATTCCCGTGCTCCTGCCCGGTGAGACTAATGACTTCATTCCGACGGGCGATATCGAACAGGGCGAGGGACCGATTTCCAACCGTGTGGTCGTGGACGCAGATGATCTCGGCCTGTTCATCATCAAGTACGGTCTCAACTTTGGCCCCGAGCCCGGTGCGAGCCCGTTAGACACCCTGATCGGAAAGACGTTCCGCTTCATCGATGGTCTCAACGGTACCGAGTTCGACAGGCGCTTCGGTCCGCTGTCGACTACTGGTGAAGTATTCAACCCGGCGGATCCGGGGCTCCAGAGACTGGTTCCGTTCCGGGAGATTGCCGGCGTCACGGATCTCGGCTCGGGTCTGGTCGAACTGACATTCGATCTGGACTGGAACTTCGATGTTAACGTTGGTGAAACCTACGCGCTGGTCAATGCTTCACCGGCCAACTTCTTCGCTGTCGAGGACGATCAGGTCGACCTGTTCTTCGTGCTCGACAGCGACGCCCGCAGCGACGAAGTAGGCCGCCTGATCTTCCACACCGAGAACGACCCGGCCAACCT
The DNA here is from genome assembly GCA_965247425.1 of Terriglobia bacterium. Taxonomy (GTDB): domain Bacteria; phylum Acidobacteriota; class Terriglobia; order 20CM-2-55-15; family 20CM-2-55-15; genus CAZOZZ01. Next base: position 3,155,404 of record OZ252023.1, on the reverse strand, counting down.
TGATGTGCCCGTCCAGAACCGCGGCCAGCTTGTCGGCCTCGGCATGCATAACGGCCGGACGCTCGGAACTGGGATCGGTGCGACCCGACTGCCGGCCGGCATCATGTTCGACGAAATCGAGGCGCTCGAAATCACGCTCGGCTCGGGCGACGATCACCTCGTCATCGAAGGGACGCACAGTGGTTCCACCCGCGTCAACGGTGGTGTCGGTGATGACCGCATAGAAGTCTGGTCCGCGGCTGGTCCGACGACCGTAAACGGCGGTCCAGGCGACGACGTCATCACTGTTGGAGAACCGGATGCCAACGAGCGCACCTTAAGCCGGATCGCGTCGCTCGTTACGATCGGCGGCGATGTGCCGGCCGCGACCGTACGGACGACCGTGCGAGGCGAGACGGACGTTTTTGGCCCGGGCGGTGGGCTGATCGCGCAGGGATCAACGAACGAACAGGAGATCATCATCAACGCGGGTGGCGGCACGTTCACGCTCCGGTTCAAGGGCGCGGTGACCGATCCGGATGCCCAGCCGCCGGCCGGTCTCGAGACCGCGCCGATCGCACATGATGCCCCGGCGGCGGCGATCAAGCAGGCGCTCCTGGATCTCAATGTTTTCCAGGCGACCGACTTCGAAGTCGAACGTTTCGGTGACCGCATCATTATTCGGTTCACCGAGACCGGTCTATTCGCCAAGACCCCGATGCACCTGTTCGGCACGGGCAGCGGCAACCTTCTCCAAACTGGTACGAACACTCTCAACGTCGTCGGTACGGCGGATGCCCTCGACGCGTGGGCCGTTCTGACAGGGTCGACCCTGACGGGTCTCGGCATGCCGTCCACGAACGCCATCCAGGCCATTTTCGTGGACGACCCCCTGCCGGGTGACGCCCTCCGACCGTTCACCTTGAGCTTTGACGGCTTTACGACGGGTCTGTTGGACGTGACGACGAGCGCGGCGGACATGCAGTCCGCCCTTGAAGGGTTGCAGTCGATTGGCTCGGGTAATGTCGTTGTTGACAAGGTGGACAACGTGTTCGTCGTCCGCTTCCAGGGCACTTTGACGAACCGCCTGCTTCCGGTTCTCACCGCCGGCGCCGGAGACGCTCATGTCTTCATCGCGATCCGCGAGCCTGGCATCGACAAGCTCGACCCGGCGGACTTCGCACCGAGCGCCGACAGTTCCGCCCGGAACGACCTGCAGGGGCTTACGATCGACGCAATCGGTGGCACCTTCAGGATCGAGTTCGGGGGCCAATTGACCGGTGCGCTCGCCCACAACGCGTCGGCGGACGAGGTTCGCGACGCCCTCCAGAGACTCGTGGGCAATCGATTCGCCGACGACATCGCTGTGGGCCGCTTCGGCACGGCATACCAGATCCTCTTCCAGGGTGTTCTGCGACAAGTCATGGGAGGAAACGGTGTCGGATTCCTCAAAGTGGATACGGGCGCGCTTGCCGGCACGGCAACGCTTGTCACCCGGATGGATGGTGTCAACTACTACTTCATCGACGAATTGAACATCGACTTCGGTTCTGGTGACGATGTACTCAATGTCCAGAGTACGACCGCGGGAGTCACGAACATTGCTTTGAACGACGGCGATGATCGGATCTTCGTTTCGTCGGATGCGGACCTCGACGGCAACACCGTCGGGCCGCAGGGCGCCGTGTACGCGTTCGACTTCCTGACCGGCCATCTTGACGGGATCCTCGGCGATCTCAACATCGACGCCGGCCAGGGCCGACACGTCATGATGATCAGCGATGAGGCGACCGCGCTGTCCAAGGGCACGCTCCTTTCGCCCGTGACGATTCGGCGAGTCGACACGAACTTCACGCAGCCGGTAATTCTGGGCGACATCGAGATCGAAATTCTCAACCTCAAGCGTGTCGGTCGAGCGATTCGTTTCGGCGCTGCTCCGGACGGAACTTTCTTCGACGGTATCACGCTGTGGGGAGGCCAGAACGGCAACGTCTTTGATGTCACCGCCACGCATCTGAGGCAGAGCCAGCAATGGCGCACACAGACAATACTGAACACGGGCGACAGCGGCGATACCGTCACCGTTGATCTCGCCGATGGCACCGACGACTTCTTTGTTCTCAACGGTCAGGGTGGCGATGACGATATCGACGCCCACGACTCGACGCTGCCGCTGGTTATCTTCGGCGGAACCGGCGGGGACAAGATTACCGGTGGCCGGGGTGGCGACGTGATCTTTGGGGACCTGGGTCGCATCGTTTACCAGGACGAGAACGGCGGGGTCTCGACGATTCTGGGCCACGGTGGCACCTACGACTTCACCGATGGCCGCGAGCTGCCCCCATACGTGATGTTCACCGTTGATCCGTTCACGGGCGGTGTGGACGACATCACCGGCGGCCAGGCCGCTGACGCCATCGTCGGTGGCGCGCTGGGCGATACAATCGATGCCGGCGAGGGCAACAATACCGTCGTTGGCGATGCCGCCTGGACCGAGATCGATTTCGGGTTGAGCGAGGTCGGTAGTGCCACCGAGCACGCCGGTGCCGTGCCGCTCCGCATCGAGAGCGTTCTGGACACATTCGATCTCCAGCGGGCCTGGAACTTCGACATCGATCCGTTTACGTCGACGGACCTCGTGATTACCGGGGGCGTTGACATCATCGACACCGGTTCCGACAACGACGTTGTGGCCGGCGGGTTGAGCGGCGACACGATTCGGATCGTGGGCGGCCACAATACGGTCCTTGGCGACAACGGCATCGTGACGTTCCAGGAAGGCACACGGATCCTCGCCTCGGTAGTTTCGACCTACCTGAGGACCGGGGCAAAAACCTTTGTCCAGGGTGGCGGCGACACCATCGAGACCGGCAATGGAAATGATCTCGTCATTGGTGGCCTTGGAGGCGACGGCATCACGATTGACGGCGGGAACAATATCGTCCTGGCAGACGAAGGCTCCGCCACATTCCAGGCGATAACGGGGCTGAGAAATCGGATTGAGAGCCTCTATCTCGACGGACTGGGCAAGTCGCCTCTTACGGGCGCCGGGGCGAATGTCGGCCATGACACGATCAAGACGGGTATTGGAAACGATCTGGTCATTGGCAGTCTGGGCGACGACGAGATCACCGTGGCGGACGGGAACAACATCATCTTCGGCGATGAAGGATTCGTACAGTACCAGGCTCAGGCCGATACGAACAACACATCGGTCCTGGGCGAGGTAACAAGTTCCTACCTGGATGAAGCCCGAACATTCCTCCAGGGTGGCGTCGATGAGATTGAGACCGGCGGCGGCAACGACACCATCATCGCCGGCCTGGGTGACGACGAAGTGGGCGCATCCGACGGGAACAACATCGTTCTGGCTGACGACGGATCGATCACCTACCAGAAGACGAGCGGTCTCTTGAATCGAATTGAAAGCCGGTACCTGGATGGGAATGGTGATTCGGCACTGGCGGGCGCCGGCGCAGTGGTCGGGAACGACGAGATCAAGACGGCATCGGAAGTGACGTCGTGATCGGTAGCCTGGGCGACGACGAGATCACGGTAGCGGACGGGAACAACATCGTCTTCGGCGATGAAGGATTCGTGCAGTATCAGGCCCAGGCCGACACGAACCAGACCTCAGTCCTGGGCGAGGTCACGAGCTCCTATATAGACGGAGCCGGAAGGTTCGTCCAGGGCGGAGTGGACGAAATCGAGACCGGAGAAGGGAACGACACGATCATCGGTGGCCTGGGCGACGACGAGATGGGTGCGTCCGATGGGGACAACATCGTTCTGGCTGACGACGGAACGATTACCTACCAGACGACCAGCGGCCTCCTGAATCGAATCGAAAGCCGCTATCAGGATGGATTACTCGGAGATGGTGATTCGCCGGCATTTGGCGCCGGTGCCGAAGTCGCCAACGACCAGGTGAGGACAGGCAACGACGACGACATCGTCATCGGCAGCCTGGGTGTCGACCGTATCACGATCGATGGCGGGGAGAACGTCGTCCTGGCCGACGAAGGACGCCTCGACTTCGAGCCGGGCACCGGGGCAATCGCCGAGATCAAAACGCTGGCGCCATCGGAAGGCGGCGCCGACATCGTGATCACGGGAGACGGTGGCGATATTATCCTCGGCGGTTTCGGTGAGGACGAGCTGACTGCCGCCAACGGCACAACGGTCGCACTCGGCGACAACGGCGTTATCAAATACACCACGGACTTCGACTCCTCAGACATTGATCTCATTCTCACCGAGGACCCGTCCGACGGCAGCGACGATAAGATCACATCGGGCAGCGCCGACGATATCCTGGTCGGCGGAACTGGTTTCGATACGATCTATGCCGGCGGTGGCTCCGACGTGATCCTCGGCGATTTCGCCGAGATCACGGGCGACATTCGTTTCCATCAGGCCTTCCCGCCGCCGAACGATCCGAACTTCGTGTACACGTCGATCGACATCAATCATCCCGCCGCGGGTGACGACACGATCTACGCCGGAGCGGGAGACGACTTTGTTCTCGGTCAGCAGGGCTTCGACAAGATCTTCGGCGAAGAAGGTGAGGACGATATTACCGGTGGCCACAACGTCCTGTTCGGTAGCGACGACGACGATACGATCGAAGGCGGCAGCGAGGCCGACGTGATCCTTGGCGACAACGGGACGATTACGCGGCATCTCTTGCCTGGAAACGTGTGGGAGCGCTATCCGGAACCGTTCCCGGAGGTCATCCGGGACATCGTCCGGTTTGACGACATCGATCTGGTGGTCGGCAATGACGTGATATTCGGCGACGGAGGCCAGGACATCATCCATGGCCAACGCGGCGACGATGAGATTCACGGTGGCGACGACGATGACGAGTTGATGGGCGAACTGGGATCGGATGAACTGTTTGGCGACGACGGACACGATTTCATCGCCGGTGACGTGGGCCTGTTTGTTCGAGCCTTCTACCCGGACGGTTCGATTCGATTGAATGCTACCGGCGCGTGGCACCGCGATCTGGTGACCGAGGAACTGGGCGATCTGACCCGGATGCTGGATATCAGCAGCAGCCCGGACAGCGTCCTTGCCGACGAGGTTCGAGATCTGCTTCTGAATGCCGACCTGCTCCTGCTGATGGGCGTGTATGACGCGGCCGGAAACAGGGTGCTCGACGGTCATCCCGATTCGTGGCAGACGAGGTTGGCCCTGATCGACCTGCTCGAAGGAGATGACGATCGGCTGGAGGGCGGCGCAGGCGAAGACTTCATGATCGGACAGCGGGGAGATGACGTGCTGTCGGGCGGAGAAGATGGGGACCTGATGATCGGCGACATGGGCTGGAATCGCGTGTCGTTTGAGAACGATCTGCCGTTCATCATCGCCGGCCTGAGAATTCTCCACGCGCAAACGGGCACGGGGATCGAGATTCAGCTAATCGACGGTGGCAATGTCATCTTCCTTGATCGGTTCATTCAGCCCCGGGAGTTGGAAGAGTTCATGGCCGGTCTGATGGAGACCACGCCGGCGGTTGAGGCGCTTGTCGATACCTACAGCAACGATTCCAATAGGCTGGTCTTGAGTGACGGAAACTTCCTCAGGCCGGGCCTGGGCTTTGTTCCGGTCGTGGGGCCAAATGCCGATGGGCTCTCGGGCAACGACGAACTGAACGGCGACGGCGGCGAAGATCTGGTGATCGGGGACAACCTGACCGTGGTCTCTCAGAACATTCCCGATTTCAAGGAACTCCACAAGGCAATCAACGAGGTGTCGGAAGAAATCCTGAACCTCCAGATTGTTTTCGAACACCTGCGCATTGATGCGGAACTGCTGGATCGGGTCCGGAACGGCGGGGTTGCCGGAGATGAGATAGTCGTGGGCGCCGATCGGATTTCAGGCGGCGACGGTGAGGACATCCTGATCGGGGACAATGCCCTGATTCTGGCGCCGAGTGTGGATCACGGAGAATTTGGCCCGGCGACGTACCACGACGACACGTTGGAGCTTTACGGACGAGTGAGGAGCCTGGAGTGGCTGCTCGACGACGCGGTGAATTTCCTCGAGCATGCCTATTCGCGAACGCTGACTGCGCTGGTCGAAGAAGCGCGCGAAGTGAATCCGTCCGGGAAGAAGCCCAAGAAGAACGACTTGATCGATGTGGACTTGACCCCGATTGCGGCGCGCGGGGATGAAGTCAGCGGAGGCGATGGCGCGGACCTGATTATCGGCGACGATGCGTTGCTCCTGATGCCGGTGACTAGTCACAAGGCGACGCGGAACGAGGCCAGGGACGAGTTCGGTATTACTAAAGGCGCGGTCAAAGCTCTCGATAAGGCCTTGAAGGATGACAACAAGGATCGAGACGCCGCGCTGAAGCGTCATGAGAAGGCGGACCACAAAGATCCTCATCCGCTGGTGCCGAAGAAGAAGGAACTGGACCTGATCCCCTGGAGACTGAGCGTGCCGGTGAGGACAGGAAACGATCATCTGAACGGAGATGCCGGAGCAGATTGGATCATCGGCGACCTGGGAGTCGTGATCTGGCCGAGCGAGTTGGACGTGCCGACCAGCAAGAAACAGGTCAAGGATCTCGAGAAGGAAGCCGATCGGCTGGTGAAGGATCTGGATGAGCGCGTGGCGGATCTGGGATGGGGGAAACGGCACGGCCACCATCACGGCCATTACCACCACCATCATCACCTCCATCACGGACATTGGGGCAGTGACGGCGGCAGCGGCGGGGGAAGCGACGGTGGCAGCGGCGGCGACCGGTTCTGGGACAGCGATGTCATTGCCGGAGGCACCGGAAATGATCTGGTTTTCGGCGATGATGCGCTGGTGCGACCGGAGTTTGGAGAGGACGTGGGACTGGTGGGATATTCAGCTCGTGCCGGCGACCACTTCCACTTCGGGTCGGATGGACACAGTGACGGCGGCAACGACGAGATCCATGGCAATGACGGGGATGACGTCCTGCTGGGGCAGGGCGGCAAAGATGTGATTTTTGGCGAAGACGGCGATGACATTCTGACCGGCGGCAAAGGAAAGGACGTTCTTGATGGTGGGCCTGGAAAGGACAAGATCAAGAAGGGCAGCGACGGTGGCAGCGACGGGAAGACGGACCGGACAAGAACTCTGTCGAACCCGTGGATCGATGAATTCCGGAAGGACCTGGCCGGATTCCGATCTCAGATTCTTCCGAACCAACCGCTGTGGCTGGACTTCGGCGGCAGCGATGGCGGCAGCCATGGCGGGAGTTCCGGCGGCAGCGAATAACGACGCGGTCTACGCGCGATTTCCGGACTTCGGACGATAGTTGAGGACATCCTCTACGGTCAGGCCGTGAATCCATTTCTCCATACGTCGGCGGATCGTCTCGGGAGGAACCCGATGGATGGAACTACTGTAGCGCGCAAGCTCCTGGGCCCATTGGTCGAGCACCGGTCCCGTCAAGGACTTGTACTTGAGAAGAACCCGGATCTCCTGCCACCACTCTGAGTCCGGTTCCTTGAGTTCGACCCGGTACCCGTGGTCCACGGCGTACCTCGCATATCTTTGCGTCTCCATCGACAGGCTATTGCCGCGATCCACGACGATCGGCGTGGTGCCCGATGCGACGAAGCGTTCGAACCGCTTGAAATTCCAGGCCTGCGCTGTCGGCATCAGGGACTCGTCGTAATCGAACCGCGTCGGCTCGTCGCCAACTTCAGTGTGAAAATACTCATCCGTTTCGCAGATCACGCCGTTCTCTCCGGCGAGCTTCTTCGCCGTGTGGCTCTTCCCAGTCGCAGGGAGGCCGCGCATGAGATAAACGATTTTGCCCGGCGAGTTCATTTATTTCCCCAGGGTTGACTTGAGCATTGCGTCACAAGACTGCCTCCGACAAGGGCAAGATTGCTCCTCAGGTAGACTACCGATTCTGCCGGAGAAAACGGATCTCTACAAGAGCTTGGTCCGGAGACAGTCTGTCTTCGCTTTGGAACCCTGAAAGTTCCTCGTTCCTCACTCTTGAAAGACCGCCGGAATGTTCTATCATGTGAGGCGATCGGTCGCCTGACCTCAGGCCGTTCATCCGCTTTAGCGGTATGGATGATCAGCAACCAATTTCGGTTCGAGATCGACCAAGGAGAGATGTTTCATGAGAATCCGACTCTTTCTCAGCGTCATGCTCGCCGCGGGTGCAATGGCGCTCGTCCTTTCGCCGGTGACCGAGGGCCAGCGGACGACCCATCTCAACCGGGTCGTCGACGTGCTCGCACGGGGCGGCGTGTCCATCGGGGTTTCCTCAGGCGGTGGCAGCGATCTCGAAGGTTTCGCCGACGCCGGGAATGCCCGTGGCGGAGTCACGAACATCGACTTCCTGTTCATGAGCCAGGCCAATCCGCTGACCTTCAGCATCCCGAACCTGAAGGCCTACATGGAGGGTTTGGTTGAAGGTGGAGCGACGAGTAACCCGAGCACGCATCCGATGCTGCTCCGCGTACCGACCGTGCACGAGGATACCGAAGCTGCCAAGCAGCGGATCCAGCAGGCGCTCGATGCGGGGGTCTACAACATCATGTACCCGCACGTGGAAACGGCCGAAGAAGCCCTTTTTGCGATCCGGGCCATGCGCTATCCGGCCCAGGACGTAGTTGACGGAACGCGGCCCAACTCCGCGGGAGATGCTCCGGGCGTTTGGGGAATTCCGGAATCGGAATACCGACAGAAAGCGGACCTCTGGCCGCTCGACCCGAACGGGGAACTGACCACGATCATCCTGCTTGAAAGCGTGGACGCCGTGGAGAAGCACGCGCGTGAGATCACCGCCGTTCAGGGTGCCACGATCGTCATTCCCGCTCCCGGAGATCTACGGGGCGCCTACACCGCCCAGATGTTCCCGAATGCGCGTGGTCGCGGTGGAGCGGCTGGTGCACGTGGCGGTGGAGGGCGTGGTGGCCGTGGCCGTGGCGGCGGACGTGGCGGTCGCGGCAGCGGCCTCACCGACGATCAGCAGGCGGCACTCCAGGCCAAGCTGGAAGAAGCGTTTGCGATGCAGTTGGCGGTTTGTGTCGAACTGGATGTCGTATGTGGGATTACGGCCGGTGAGCAGGATATCGAGAGACGCATCCGGCAGGGCTTCCGTTTCATCATTGCCAACAGCCCGGAAGCTGTTCGACTCGGGCACGTGGCCGCCGGGAATTGACGAGTAGCGAGTAGCAAGCAGCAGGTAGCGAGCGGCCCACGTCTCGCCCCTCGGTGCTGCTCGCTCCTCGCTGCTTGCTCTTGCTACGGCAGGTCGAATGTTACCAGCGAGCTTGGATACTCCCCTCCGCCAATCTGCACGGCGATGTACTGTTTGCCCTCGTGCATGTAAGTCATCATGCCGTACTGGGCTCGCGTCGGAAGCTCGACTCTTCCCAGCAACTCGCCCGTCCGCTTGTCTCTTGCACTGAGGACCGGCCCGCTCCCCACAACCTCCGCGGTAAGGAACAGGCTGCCGGTGACCATCAGGATGGCCCGGCTGCCGCCGCCGGTGTTGGGTATGTCCATACCCGCAAGTGCCGGGTTGTTCTTGACGTTTTCCGGTGTCTCTCCGATCGGAACCCAGAAGAGTCGCTCCCCCGTGTTCATGTCGTAGGCTGAGGCCCGGTTGTAAGGGGGTTTGTAGATCGGAAGACCCCGTGGGCCCGACACGCGCACTCCGGGTCCGGCGACCCAGTCGGCGATCGTCGTTCCGGTCGTGAACGGGTCGTCCGCGTCATCCGTCTCGGTTCCCGGCCGAACCATGCCACCACTGCATCCAGGCCCATGCGGCACATACATGATGCCCGAAGTCGGGTCCATGGCGCCCGGATGCGTGATGTTCAACCCGCCGTGACAACTGATGTTGGCCTTCCCGTTGTATCCGGTGTGAACCCGTGGCATGTAAGGGCCGCCGATCTCAAAATCACGCAGGATCTCCAGGGCCTCCCTCTTCAGTTCGGGCGTGAAATCGACGATCTGATCATCGGGCAGGCCCAGGGGTTCAAACGGCTCCGGCTTCGTGGGGAAAGGCTGGGTCGGTGAGGTCCAATTACCGGGGACTGTGGTCTGGGTTACCGGTCGCTCCTCGATCGGCCACACCGGTTCGCCCGTTTCCCGGTTGAACGTAAAGATCATTCCCTGTTTGGTCGTTTGAACCACGGCAGGAATTTCTTCCCCGTCCACGGTAATGTCCACGATCATCGGCACGTTGGGAAGATCGTAGTTCCACTGGTCGTTGTGAACCGTCTGGAAGTGCCACTCCCGCTCTCCTGTCCGGACGTTCAGGGCGATCACTGTGGTGCCGAACAGGTTCGCGCCGGGTCGGAATCCCCCATAGTAGTCGATCGTCGGCGGGTTGGTGGGGATGTAGACGATGCCGCGCTCAGGGTCGGCCGACATCGGGGCCCACGAGGAGACGTCTCCGGTATATTCCCAGGCGTCGTTCAACCAGGTGTCGTGCCCGACCTCCCCAGGGCGCGGGATGACGTTGAACTTCCAGAGGTGCTCACCGGTCCCGGAGTCATAGGCCAGGATGTCGTTGGGGACATTCTCGATCCGGGTCTGATTGTAGCCCTGCTCGGCGGAGCTCCCCACGATCACGACACCGTTTGTCACGATGGGAGGAGAGGAGTTGGTGATATAGCCAATCTCCGCCGGGATTCCGAACTCCGGGTCGTAGGGGCGGTCGTCGTTCTCGTATGGGCCCCAACCCGGCAGAAGATTCCCTAACAGGTCCACCACTCCGCTCTCAGGGAAGCCGTCGATCGGTACGGGCTGGCCCCAGTCCTCCACATGCTGACCCGTCTTCGCGTCGATGGCGTGGAGGAAGAAGGCAGGTGTGACGATGTAAATCACCCCGCGTCCGTTCAGTTCACCGTAGGCGACGCCTTTCCCGTAGCCGGCCCGCATGGACCGTTCCCACCGCGTCGTGTTCGGCTCGCGGTAGGTCCAGATCGTCTCTCCAGTAGCCGGATCCATCGCCACGACAGTACGGCGTTTCCCTGCCACCGTATAAAGAATGCCGTCGATATAGGTGGGGGTCGATCGAGACGTGATTTCAGGGGACGGGCCGAAGTTGTCACCCCGCCAGAGCCACGCCACTTCGAGATCTTCGAAGTTCTCGCCGTCGATCTGATCCACGGGTGAGTAGCGGGTGCCCCAGGCGTCCGCACTCTGGTAACGCCATTCCCCATATGGGTTGCCACGCTCCTGGGCGAGGCCGAGGTTCGCTGTGGCCATGAGAACGACAATTGCAAGGATGAAACAAAGTCCGGGGCGTCGCCGAAGGCGTGTTGGATGTGCTTTCATCTTTTCCTCCAGAGTCGGTAAACAATGATGGACGTCGAGGCGCTGGCGCCGCGTGGGGCTCGCAACCGTCCTCTGGTCTCTGATCGAATAGTTAAAAGTGGGGTAAGTCTATAAGACCAGCGGATCGTACGCAATTAAAGTCTTGAGCGGGCAGCCATTTCGGAAGTCAGGGAGGACGGAGTGTCTGGAAGGGGCTCTGGAAGGGAAAAGGTCGAGGAGGGAGAGGAATTTGAAGTGAGGGGTATTTTCGAGAGACAGGTATCCGTAGCGGGTCCAGCCCGGTGATTGGGGTCAGGCAGGCGCGTGGAGACCAGGGAAACGAGTCAGTTCAGCTGGAGTCGGCTGGGGTTGGGGCAGACAGAGCGAGGCGAAGCAAACGAAGAAGCTCGATGGAGGTATGCGGGCGATGGCGCCCGCGATGCAAATGACGCAATCGATACAGACGTTCGATCGTGAGAGCCAGGCTTATGAGGAGCCAGTGGAGAAGCAAGCTGTTGGCGTGGTGATGGGGGATATGGGCCATCCCATAACGGTTCTTGGCATCGTTGAAACCTTGGTTTTCGACTTCCCAACGACTCTTGGCCATGCGAAATAAAGTGGGCGCTCCCACTTGGTTCATCGAGAAATTGGTCAGCCAGTAGGCTTCGACCACCGATCCATCGGGTTTCTCTTGCCGGTAGCGGATCACGCGCACGGTCGGCCAGTTCAATCGGCCCCAGGGATCGAAGTCGTCTGCATCCCAGATTTCCACCCGATCGGCTCCATCCTTGAAAACCCGGGACGGCGGCTGACAAGCAAACCGGCTTTTGGCGGCGTTGAACAAGCTCGGAAGATTGGCTTTGAGACGGACGATGGTCTTCAATCCCAACTCGTCGGCCAAGTGCAGGAACGGAGCCGACGCATAGCCCCCATCGACAACAACATAATCGGCAAAACGCGGCCCCAACTGCCCCACCACCCGACGAAGCAGTCGTTGCCCCCCCGACCATTCGCTATCCCCACTACCGTAGGGTTCCACATCGACCGGTAAAGTGAACCCGGTGCCCACGATGGTGGCCATCACGACGTGGTGTAAGTAGGTGGTCACCTCCCCCTCGGCGTTGCGATGGGGTCGACACCACTGACACCCGGCCTCACCGACACGCCCCACGGTTGTCCCGTCCAGCGCCAGGCCGATGAATCGGCAATCGTCGAACGCTTTATTGCGCTTGGCCTGCTTGATGGCTGTGGTCAACGCGCCGCGCGTGAATTCCGGATTCAGCTTCTCGGTAAAATAGCCCAGCGTGTCGTCGCTAAAGCGGCGTCCGATTCCCAAGGCCCGACACGCCGAGGATCGTGCGAGCGACTCGATGGCCAGGAAGCTCGATTCCCGCAGCAGATACCCGATCACCAGAGACCAGATCAGATGCCCACTTCCGATCTGCGGTCGCACCCGCCCATCTCCGGGGTGATTCAAATACCCCTTCAGCCGCAAACACTTTCGCGCGTACCGTCGTATCCCTCGTGCCGACGGACCTTTCACCGGCGCTTCCGCTTCTCACGTTGTTGCTGGCGCTCCAGCACCAACAACTTCGCGTTCGCTGTCAGCACCTCCCGGATCGCATCCTGAAACTCCCGTCCCGCTCCGACACGCTTTTGAATCTCCTCAACCATGGCAGCTGGAACGTGTTCGACATGCTTCTTCCCGTCCATCATGAATGTCCAGGACCAGGATGGGTGCCCTTCACCCGACACACACCGGCACGTCGGCTTACCGCACCGGGTGTAACTAATCGACACCGAGCCAGGCAGCAAACCGTCGGGTATCTCATGGCGCTCGATCAGGCTGTACTTCCGCCGTCGCAGTCGCGACGCAACCGCTCCCTTTACCTGATTCAACTCAAGCCATATCTTTTTCTTCTTCATCTGACGGTATATATACCACAAGATACCGCCGACACCATATCGATTTCAACAATGCGAAAATAGAACTTCCTTAACAATGGGTTTGAATTCGACTCAAATGCCCGCTGGCCGGGCCTCATTCAACTTCGACCGAGCTGCTCTTCCGAAATGGCTGTTGAGCGGGCCCTAAGTGGTCCGCTTACCGGTCGGGACCGTCTTCATCAATCCTGGAAGTCGATCCCCTGCTCGTGGAGCCAGTCTATCCAGCCGATCATTGAAGGGTTCCGAGGGCGCACTTTGTAGTAGGGAATCATCGGTCGATATTGATCGAAAGCCTGTCGCAGCAAATCGACCGCATCCGGCGCTCCCGCTCTCCTGGGTGCAAAATCCACGCGAAGATCAGTTCTTCCGTAGGGCTCGGTGTCGTAAACGATCAGGCAGGCCGAGCGATGCCCGCCTGCGTCGCCCCCGGCATCGCGCCCGGCAGTGATCACCTGCATCAACCGCTCCTCGAACAGTTCCCGTTTGCTGTCCTCCCAGGCAGTCTGCATGTCAGGCAGAACACGGTCGCTCGCCAGCAAGTTGCCCATCACAACGTATCCGTTTCCCGTAATGGCGCCCTTGTGCTCCTTGTTTGCCTCCCCGGTATGCACTCCGACCCGGCCGTCGCGATCTACGATACCGATCTGGCGATACTCGAATCCCTCATCGGTCCTACGAAAGTCGGCCAGTATTTCCGTGGGCGAGAGGCCTGCGGCGAGCATGTCGAGGGCACGGGGGCCGAGGCCGGGGTCGGTGTATGCTTGCGTGCTTACCGCGCCGAGACCGGCGCGAATGAACGGACAGCGTGCGCCGACCGACAAGGGATTGGTCGACTGGGCGATTCCCAGGAGGCCGGTATCCATGTTGCGGGCCACGACGGTGAAGGTCACAACTTACGTCTCCTTCCTCTGCTTGCCCGTGTTATCGGCCGCAATGAAACGAGGGTCGGTGTCCAACACACGGGCGTGTTCGGCCAGCCAGTCCACCGTGACGGCATCTCCGGTTTTTGCGGGGTGTCCGCCGGTGAGATCAGCTCGAATCACCGTCTCGCCGAGACGGATGCTGAACCGCGTGACGCTTCCGAGATATGCGGCATCGACTATCCGGCCGTTCCGACCCGATTCCGTCGCCTGATCTCTTGCCGGATCGAGGCCGCTGAGCCGGACATGTTCAGGCCGGATCGAAACAAGCGCGGCATCGCCGTTCGATGGTTCGAATGCCGGCGCACGGAATCCGTGCACGGTACCCAGAGGTGTTTCTACCGTGCTCTCGGTTCCGTTCGTATCACGAATCCTCCCCTCGATGAGGTTTGCCTCGCCAATGAAGTCGGCGACGTACGCAGTTGCCGGCGCCTGATAAATATCCACAGGTGTACCCTGCTGTACGACGCGCCCCCGGTCCATCACCACAACGGTATCGGACAGGTTCAGCGCCTCCTCCTGATCGTGCGTCACATAAACAAAAGTGATGCCGACTTCGCGCTGCAGCTTCTTCAACTCGTTCTGCATATGCTTGCGCATCTTGAGATCGAGCGCTCCGAGCGGTTCGTCGAGCAGCAGGACTTTCGGCCGGGTGACCAACGCCCGGGCCAGCGCGACCCGTTGTTGCTGCCCACCCGACATCTAGTTCGGATACTTTGCAAGTTGTTCGGTAAGGTCGAGCAGCTCGACCATCTCGGCAACCTCGGTCGCAATCCTTCCCTTCGACATCTTTTGCATGCGGAGGCCGAAGGACACGTTTTCCCTGGCCGTCATGTGAGGGAAGAGTGCGTAATTCTGAAAGACCATCCGGGTGACCCGGCCAGACCGTTCATTCGGGGAGACCGGCATGCCGGCGACCCGGATCGTTCCTTCGTCGGGCACCTCCAGACCACCGATCATGCGCAGAGTCGTCGTCTTGCCGCAGCCGCTGGGTCCGAGAAGGGTGACGAACCGACCGCTCTCGACGGCCAGAGTGATTCCATCGACTGCGGTAAAGGCGCCGAAGCGTTTGATGACGCCGTCAAGCTCGACGTCGAATGAATCCGACCGGGCTCTGTGACTTTCGGGCTCCATCGATCACGCCGCCTTGACTTCGTTCCAGATCTCGTTCCAGCGCGACTTGTTTTCCGGCATGCCCTTGAAGACGAGTTGATCGACCTTGGAAATGTCGATGCCCAGGTCGGCCACCAGTTCCGGTTCCAGTCGATCGACGGCGGCCTGGGATGCGGGAGCGTACCGGGTCGTCCGGGCCATGAACTCCCCGTAATCGGGACTGAGCGTGTAGTTGGCGTATTCGTGCACCATGTCCAGCTTGTCGGTGCCCTTGACCGGTGTGATCGACTCGCTCCAACCGATCGCGCCTTCCTTCGGCCAGACCCATCCGATATCGACACCGGCACTTCGCAACGGTGCGACGACGGCGAGGAACGTCCAGGCGACGACGACTTCGCCGGATGCCAGCATGTTCTGCACGTCGGCGATGTTTTTGTAGTAGGCGCGAACGAGGGGTTTTTGCGAGATCAGGAGTTTCTTGACCTCCTGAAGCTCGCTCTCCCCCATCGAATAGGGTTCGGTGATGCCGAGCTTCAGGGCGGCGATCGCCAGAGTGTCTTCGGGTTCGTCGCGGATGGCGATACGCCCACTGAATTTCGGGTCGAACAGTGCGTCGAGCGAGTCGATTTCTCCGGTTTCCGCACGGTTGTAAGCCATCGCATTGGCCCCCCAGACGAAGGGGATGCCGTAGAGATCCCCATCGACCCGCCATTGTGGGGATTCCCTGAACTCGTCGAACACCTGCGGGCTGTTGGTCAGTCGGGCGGGATCGAGCGGCTCGATCAACCCGGCCTGAACCGCAGGGATGACATAGTTCTGGGTGGGAACGATCATGTCGTAGATTCTCGTGCCGCCACCTCGCAGTTTGGCCATCATTTCATCCGAACTGCTGTAGAAAGTCGATCGCACTTCGAGGCCCAGGTTTTCCCGTGCCTCGTCGATGAAGCCTTGCTCGCCCCAGGTCGACCAGGTGAAGAGGTCCAGAGCATCATCGTTTCCGCACGCCCCGGTCAGGGCCGTTCCCATACCGGCGAGAAGGATCTGGTTGAAGCGCCGGCGTGACATGCCGCGCGGAAGCAAGACACTGATTGAATCCCGATCCATCCTAGGCTCCTTGTGTGGACAGCTTTTCGGCCCTTCGAAGCGAAACTTCCGCTATCACAGCGAATGAGGCACTGACAATCGTCGTGATCGTCGCGATCGCGTTGACTTCAGGTGTCAGGCCGAACCGAAGCATGGACCAGACGACCATCGGCAGTGTGTTTTCGGTGCCGGTCGTAAAGAACGTTACGATCACCTCATCGAACGATAACGTAAACGTCATCAAACCGGCTGCAATTATGGCCGGTTTTAGAAATGGTAGCGTGATCTCCCGAAAAATCGTAAGTGTTCCCGCCCCCAGATCCCATGCCGCTTCCTCGGTCGCGCGGTCGAGACCTTCCAGTCTGGCCGAAGCAATCAGGATGACATAAGGCAGCGTCATGACGACATGACCGGCGATCACCGTCAGAAGTGAAAGATCGCTCCGGATCAGGTTGTAGAACGTGAGCAGGGCGATGCCGACGATCAGTCGCGGTACCGTCATCGGAGTCAGGCTGAATGCACGTAGCGCGGCCGCCGTGCGGCCGGTGTAGTGATGGATGCCCACGGCGGCCGTGATGCCGAGCGTCAGGGTGATGGCCAGTGTCGCGAAGGCGACGATGAGGCTGTTTCCGATCGCCTGGTGCATCGCACCGTTGGCGAAGAGGCGGGCATACCAGTCGAGAGTGAATCCGGAGAGGGGGAATCGGCTGATCGGTGAATCATTGAACGAGAAAAGCGCAACTACGAAAAGAGGGGCGAACAGGAAGAACAGGACGAAGGAAGTCCACAAGCCGAGGATCAGCTTTGCCGGATCTCTCGGCGTCATTGGGCCCCCCGTAGACGCCCACCACGAAGCATGAGGACCGCGGCGACGACGATGAATCCCATAAGGGTCAGCGCCAGCGCCGATCCGAACGGGTAGTCATAGGTGACTCCGAACTGTTGCGCGATGATGCTGCCGATCATGATGCTGCGCGTGCCCCCGAGAAGTTCGGGGGTGACGAAGGCACCCATGGAAGGGATGAAGACGAACAGGCATCCGGTGGCCACACCCGGCAGGCTGAGTGGCAGGATCACCGAGAAGAACGTCCGGACGTATCCGCCGCCCAGGTCCCAGGCCGCCTCGAGAACGCTCGAGTCGATTCTCTCCAGGACCGCGTAGAGCGGAAGGATCAGGTAGGGCAGGTAAATATGTACGAGGGCGATGGTTACCGCGAAATCGGAATACAGCAGCCACGTCAAAGGTTCGGTGGTCAAACCAGTAGCCAGCAGCAATCGATTGATCACGCCTTCGGTTCCCAGGATCAACATCCAGGAGTAGGAGCGAATAAGATAGCTGGTCCAGAGCGGCAGGATCACCAGGAGCAGAAGCGTGAGCTTGAAGTATCGAACCTTGCGGGCGAGGAAATATGCGACCGGGTAGCCGATCAACAACGAGAGCGCAGTGACCAGGATCGACAGCCGGATGGTCCGGGCGAATACTCCGACGTACAGATCGCCCGATATCTTCGCATAGTTACTCAGCGTGAAATCGGCGACGATCTGGTAATCGACGACGCGCCAGAAGCTGTAGAGGACCATCGACGCCATCGGAATGACGAAGAACACCAACAGCCACAGTTTCGGTGCGGCGAGGAAGGCCAGGCTGGTAGTCGGCGAACGACGCATGTCGGTTCAGACCGTCAGGAACTCACGGCCTTTTCGGCCAAGCTGGCCGCCATGAAATCGTCGTACGCCATCGCCTTGCTGTTGTGGGTCAGCCGCTCGTGTCCGGTTTCGGTGACGATCATGGTGTCTTCACACAGAAATCCCTGAACGCCCTGCATGTAGTATCCGACTTCGATGTTCAGGGACATTCCGGGTTCCAACCCGCCTTCGACCGAGGGCATCAGGAACGCAGACTTCGAGGCGTCTCCGACCGTGACGACCGGTGGATCGTAGACGCTGATGCCGATGCCGTGGCCGCAGTGAAACCGTTCGAAGTCCACCAAACCGGCTGTCTTGCCGGGTTTCATTGCCGCGCGATAGATCTCGCGCACATCCGCACCGGGTTTGATCAGTGCGATGGCATCCTCGACGCCTTCCGACAGCGCGTCCCACATTTTCTGCTGCTCGTCGGTCGGTGTGCCCACTACCACCGCACGAGCGGTGTCGGAGTGATAGTAGTCGAACGTACAGCCGATGTCGTAGCGCACGATGTCGCCGCTCTCGATGATCTTGTCGGACTTCAGGATGTGCGGATAGGATGTCCGGCTGCCGCTACCCAGGATCATGAAGCTGGGCCGGGCATCCTGGTCGACGATCCGGCAGATATAGTCGTGAACGATGTCGCTTTCCTTCGCGCCCGGCCGAACCAGCCGGTAGGCCTGATTGATCGCCTCTTCGGTAATCCGGGAGGCTTCACGCAGCCGGTGGATCTCCTCGGGAGTCTTTACCATCCGGATCTCCCACCAGACGGGGTTTCCGGCGACGAACTCCGCGTTCGGAAAGTTTTGCTTGAGCTCTGAATAGAACGAAGGAGACATGCCGATCTCATCGACCGCAATACGACCCTTCCCGAGGCCACGCGCTTCGATCGCAGCAATCAGTCCGTCGATGGCCCGCCTGACCGTATGGGCCCGTTCGAGCAGAGCCTTACCCTCCGTGCCGACCCGGTCCATCTTTCGGCCGCCGGATGGGCCGCGTTTGAAGGGGCTGAAAATGTAAATGTCCTCGAGCCAGACGTCACCGTCGATGATTGCTTCGAGTTCGAGACTGGGCGCGATCAGTGATGCTTGGGGGGTGTCGGCGGGTGCAAACAGCGAGTAGACCTGAAAACCCTTGTTGCCCCAGTGCGTGATGCACTCGTAATCGGTCGCGTACATGACATTGTCGGGGGAGGTTGCCACGATCACATCGATGCCGTCCCTTGCCATGATCTGTTCGGCACGCTGCTGGTTAAACAACATTTGAGGCTCCTTTCGATTTGCCCGTCTGGGGATGTCCGTCTGTGTTGTCGTTGCTCGCGTCGGGGCTGCTGATGCCGCACACGCTGTCTGGGTGAGGGCGGCTTTTCCCTCTCACTCTTTCAAGAAACCTGCGACCGTAAATCGGGACCAGCGCATCTCGAAGAATGTGTCACAGATTATCGCACATCCGAACCCAGAGCGTCGCTACGGCAAGAAAACATATCTCCCGGTTCTCCGATTCTCTGCGTTCTGCGTTGGTGCCCGCACCCGCTAAAAGTCAAAGCGCATTTCCAGGGAGATCTCCCGTCCATCGCGGACCCGGATGGGAAGGCCGAAGAAGGGGGAACTGATGACGCCGCTCAAGCGGCTGACGTTCACGCGATTCAGGACGTTGTCGGCGCGGGCCTTGATCGTCATCCGCATGCCGGAACGTCTCCCGAAATACCCACCGCCACCCGCGTCATCGAGAACGCCGGTGCCGACTTCAGGGATGAGAATGAAGGACTTCGACAGGTTTAGATCCATCTCGAAGAACGACGGACCCGTCAGGCTGTTTCGAGACACTCCAGGGGGACGATCGTTGGTGTTGGAATCCTGGTTGTCGTCACGGCCGGTTTCGAGACTGTATGGTTCGCCGCCGCCCCAGTCGAATTCTGCATCGGCGTCGACGTTCCACGGAAGCCTCATGTTGACACTGGCCTCCATCTCGTGTCGTTGGTCGTCGGGCCCCCACTCTGAGGCAAGGTCATAGTTGTCGGCAAGCGTCCCGAAACCGAACCCGGAAACGTCACTGTAAGAGGATCGGAGAGTGTAATTTACTCTGACGTTGGCAAAGCTCCAGCGTTGCTGAAAGCCCAGGGTGAACTGGTGGTCCTCCGAGTTGCCAGTGGATTCGAGCTGGATGATGTCGCCTCGATCGGACACAGGCCGCACACAGGTCCGGTCGCTTTGGCCCGACTTACACGATTCGGCCGTGGAAGCCGTGACGTCGAGCGGGGCGTTGAGGTTTCTTCCCCGCAGCAGATGGACGCCGCGTACAAACCGATACGCTCCGGTTACCCGCATACCGAAAACCAGGGCCGTTTCGAAGCTGACCTCGGAGTTCCAGGAGTACGGTGCAGCAAGATCATCGGACAGAATGCGGACCGACGAAGGTACCGCGACGGTTTGCTCTCCCTCCTCAAACGGGTCGGGATAAGACGGGTTCCGGATCGTGAGCGTCCTTTGTCGTTCACCGTCGAAGCGAAGCACACTCTGACGGAAAAACAGTCCGACCCGGTCGTGGAAAATCCCGGACCCGCCCCGGATTACCGTCGTGCCCCCGACGTGGTATGCGAATCCAATCCGGGGATCGACGTTGTTTCGATCGTTCATGTTGGACTGCACTTCATATCGCGCTCCAAGCCCCATGGTGAAACTTGGAGTGACCCGGAAGTCACTCTGAAGGAAGACCGCAGTTTCAAACTGGGTCGCTTCGAGCACCGGGTCTCCCTGGTTGACACTGTAGCGGATGGGTCGGCCGGCCTCGAAGTCTTCGATGCTGGAGAATGTAAACGACCCGTTGAAGTTTTCGAACGATTCGGAGTAATCCCTTTCGTATCCGGCGTCAAAGCCCGTCTTGATCGAAACGTTGTTCCGGTTGTAGAGCAAGAGGTCTCCAAACTCGAGTGAAGTTTCTTCTCCAGATTCCCTGTCGGTTGAGCCGCCGCTCCGGAATGCACCTCGAACGTCGATATGGGGCCCGGAATTCAGAGGTAAGCTCTCCCTGGATCCCCCGTTCATGCGAAAGCGCACTTCATTGCTCACGCGAGGCGACAGCACCGCCGTTTCTTTGATCTGAAAGTTGAAGTCACTGCCCTCGGTTCTGGCACCCTGCTCGGGCAGTCCGAACCCACCGATTCCCTCGTTTTCTTCACGCTCCGTTCCGTAAGTGAAGCTGAACGTCAGTGCGTGATCCTCGGTGAGTTGGGCCGTTGCACGGGTCGTAAGACTACGTTCGACTTCGGGTCGGACGATCGCGCCGGAGATCAGACCGGACGGCGTGATCGCTCGCAGTATGTCCCCTTCCTCGTCGACTTCGCTCGAAAAACTGGCTGTGAGGGTCAGTCGGTTTCGGAGGATGGGAGCGCTCAGGTTCAGATCGAATTCGCGAGTTTGGTAAGGGGGCCGGAAGTCGGCGAGAGCATTTCTGGCATCGAGCGATTCATCAGCAAAACCAAAGGTGAAGTCCCCGTTGAACTCACCGGTGCCGCCTCGGGTGATGATCTCGGTCCGGCCCCGCCCCTGGAAGCTCTGTTCGGTCGTGAAAGAGTTGTCGTTGATCCGGATCTCCCGAATCTCGTCTCGGTTGGGCATGCGACCGCCCGAGAACCCGTCGATCACGAACCCACCCCCACCAGAGGTCGGGTTGGTCAGTTCTCGAAGATACTCGCGGAGTTCAGCCTCGTCCTGGGGCAGGTCCCGGTTTACCTCGGCTTCGACGAAGCCACCGAGCGCACTGCGCTGGACCGGATTCAGAAACTTGGCCACTTCCAGGAGCAGTTGCTGTGCCAACTCGGCTTCGATTGACGAAGGGTCGTCCTGTCCCTCCTCCAGGAGGCGGATTCTCTGCCGGTCATAGGTCTCGTGGAGAACCCGGATCTGGGCCTCTTGATCGAAAGTCAGGGACGGGGCGCCGGCCTCGCCCAGGACCGCCGCGAGGCCGTCGACACCGTCGTCGAGGAGAACACGCGCAGCGCGCGTTCTTTCCGATTCCGGTGACCGGGGGGTCTGGGCACCGGAAGCAACTGGTAAGAATACGGCGATGACGGAGGCAAACGCGTATAAGACGACCAAGCTCTGTCGAACCATCCCGGTGCCTTGCCCCGACACTGGATCAAGGACCGATCCAACTCGGCGTTCCACCATTTCCAGTCGGTCATCGCCTTCGGTGGACATCGTCGCCTTCGGTGGACATTGTCGTTGAGGATATCAGATCGGCCAGTTCTGCGCTCGATGGGCGCGCAGGTCATTCCCGCCGGGGTTATACTGCAGAGTGTTCAACCCTAACCTTCAGGAGTCTGCGGCCCCGGAGCGTACTTAACGAGTCGAGACGCTTTCCGGTCACGAACATGGTCCAACGAACCGCGCTGATCGCCCTCACGCTGATCAGCTTTCTCAGCTATCTGGACCGCTACGTTCTGAGCGCCGTTCTACCCTGGATCAAGGACGACTTTGCGCTTTCCGACGGTCGTGCCGGTCTGCTCGGGAGCATGTTCATGGTCATGTTCCTGGTTGCCTCCCCGCTTGCCGGATACGCGGGCGATCGCATGACCCGAAAGTACCTGGTATCGGGCGGAGTGCTGCTGTGGAGTCTGGCGACCATCGGGAGCGGCCTGGCGCAGAACTACGAGACGCTGCTCCTGACCAGGGCTCTGATCGGCGTCGGGGAGGCAGGGTACGCGGTGGTGGCGCCGGGCATCATCGCGGACCTGTTCGGCCGGGAGCAACGCGGCCGCGCATTGGCCTGGTTTTACCTGTCGGTGCCGTTGGGCAGCGCCATGGGGTACATACTCGGTGGCTACGCGGGGCAGCAGCTTGGCTGGCGGAGTGCTTTTTTCATAGCGGGCGCTCCGGGTCTCGGGATGGCAATCGTCGCCCTCCTCCTCGAGGAGCCCCGGCGAGGCGCGACTGATGACGACATCGAAGAGGGCCCCCGGCTGTCAGGTCTCCAAAGTTGGTTGCGGCTGTTCGGCACGCCCGGCTGGCGGTTCAACACGGTGGGCTCCGCGCTGATGCTGTTCACGCTCGGTGGCATGGGTTTCTGGATGCCGACCTTCCTCGTGCGAACACAGGGCCTGACTCCCGAGGCCGCGGGGATCTACTTCGGCAGCGTGATCGTGGCAGGGGGGATCCTGGGTACGCTGGTCGGCGGTGTGATCGCCGACCGCGCGTTCGAGCGGCATCAGGGAGGCTACTTCACTGTTTCGAGTAACGTCATGCTTGCTGCGGCACCGCTGATTGCCGTGATGCCCTGGCTCGGTTCACTGACAGCCGTCCTGACCTTCTCGTTCATGGCAGCTACGCTCCTGAGTGCCACACTCGGTCCTCTGAACGCATCGCTGGTGGGTTGCGTGCCGCCGGGCCTTCGAGCCACGGCCGTGGCGATCGGCGTCCTTCTCAGCCACATGTTCGGAGATGCGGCCTCACCCTATCTCGTCGGCTGGCTCAGCGACGGTTCGAGCCTGGAGCTGGCCATCGCCCTGACGGCGGTGCCGGTGGGGGTGGGGGGACTCGTCCTCCGGAGCGGTGCGCGGAAGATCGATCGTCATCCGGATGGACTGTTGACGTACGAGGGTTAGCCGCCGTCCACGATGCTCTGGCGTGCCGGTCTTCTACTGGTAGAGCGCCGCAACCCCGGTCTCGAGTTCGTGGAGTGCGACCACTTCCTCGTCAGTCAAGGCACGGTTGAAGATGGCGAGTTCGTCGTAGAGCCCGATGTAGTTGACTCCCACCCGGATGGCCGCTTTTTCGATGTCCCAGGTGAACGCCTCCGTGATGCTCCCGCTCGTGCCCTGGACTTCGGCGTCCAGGTAGAGTCTGGCGCTACCGCCGCCTGGTGAGTTCAAGTCGGAGTAGGCGATGACCACGTGGGTCCACTGCCCGCTGGCGAAAGGTGGCTCCTGGACCACAACAAGACGGTCGTTAAAGTCAGGATTTTCGGCCGGCGGCAGGTTGTCCGCGTTCCAGAGCTCCAGGTCCCCGAACACACCCAACCGGAACTGGCGGGGATTCTCGCTGGTGAAGTCCACCCACACGGCCGAGTCGTTGTAAGCGACGTCGGTGATCTGAACCGGATCACAGAATCCGGGGGCGAGGTCCACTGCGGGATCGAGGCTGAGCCAGAACGAGACGGTCCCGGACATGCTCGTCTCCGAATAGGGAACGTTGTCCTTGGCCTTGAAAAAGAGCGCCTCGGTGTTTCGGCTGCCGAACTGGAGCGCATTGCCGAACCGGCCCGCTTCTGCCGCGATCGCGACATCCGTTACGTGGATGCCCGGCGTGGGGTCGTCCGCCTCGTCATAGGAAGGAGCCGAATAGATGCTGCGGTCTCCGGCTCCGAACCCCGCGTCGGGACCGTCGAACGAAGCGTGGAAGCTTAGAGCGTCGGCCAGAGCGGCGCCGGTATCGGGTTCCTCAACCGTCGGTTGCGGCTCCACTTCATCTGGGGCGCAACCCGTACCGGCCAGGCACACGACGATCAGTGCGACGAATGTGGACAGTCCAAAACACGAACGGACGCGGGGGGTGGAAGGAGTTGATTTCATGACCCGAGACTCTATATCGAACTGCCCGGCGTTGCAAGCGGTCGTCCAAACCGTTTGTCTGAGTTCACGGCCTTGTTCCCAACTTCTTCCGATGCTAGGCTCCTAGCCCGGCTGGAAGACTTCGATAGGGTTACCGGACGGGTCTTCGACCAGGATCTGCTGCCCACCCGGTCCGGAGATGATCTCGTTTCGGAATTTCGCGCCTGCCTCTGTTAGAGCGGCGACGGTTGCCGTGATGTCCTCAACGCGGACGACGAACCGATTCCATCCGCCGGGCGCGGGTTGGCTGCCGTCCGGCATCGGCCGCTGTGCCGACGCCGGCGGTCCGGCGACCCACAGCTCGAGGTCGTCTTTCGTGAGGATGCCGATCGCGGACCCGAAACGCTGCTTGAGTTCGAACCCAAGCAGGCCGGTATAGAAGGCGATCGCCGCCTCCACGTCATCGACGATGTATCTGACTGTAGCCATGTCCTGGCCCACCTCCGATGGCCATTTACAGGATACATAGTGAGGGAAGCGCGGGCCCGGACATTGTGAAACACCGCGAAAGCCGGTACTTCACAAAAAGTACCGCATCCCATCATGACTCTGGGTGACCCCTTATTTCGTCTGCCTCTTGGACCCGCAAGACATTGAGGCTAATCTGGGAACATGGTGGGCCAACTCTACCGGGTCGATGAGCTTCGGGTGCCATTGGATTTCGACCGCGAACATCTCGCCGCCAGGCTGGCGAAAGAAATCCGAATTCCCCGACGGTTTCTCGTCCGCCCGCGAGTCGTACGTGAAGCCGTCGATGCGCGCAAGAAGCCCCATTTGTACTACAGCCTGCGTGTTGAGTTTGAGTCTCCTGAAATCCTGAATTCGCCCCTGCCGCGTGGCGTCCGTGCGATTGAACGATCGGCGCTCGACATCCCGAATCCGGCATTTTACGATTCCACGCCGCACCGGTTGCCCGAACGGATCGCCGTCGTCGGTGCCGGACCCGCCGGCCTCTTTGCCGCGCTGTGCCTGGCCGAGCGCGGAGTCAGGATGGTCATCCTTGAACGCGGCCGCAAGGTCGAGGCTCGCATGAAGGACATCGGTGTTCTGCGGGCAAAAGGAACACTGGATCCGGAGAGCAACGTTTGCTTCGGCGAGGGCGGAGCAGGCGCCTATACCGACGGCAAGCTCTATACGCGGACCAAGCACCCGTTCGCGCGTTGGGTCATCAAGCGTCTGGTTGAATTCGGTGCGCCCGAGAGGATCCTCACCGCCGCCCACCCCCATCTGGGCACCGACAAGCTTGTCGCCATTATCAAGAATCTCCGTGAACGGGTGATCGAGCGAGGCGGTGAGTTTCGTTTCGAGTCCCGCGTCGATCGCTTGCTGTTGCGAGACGGAGCAGCAGTGGGCGTTCGACTCGCCTCGGGCGAGGGAATTCCGGCCGCGGCAGTGATCCTGGCGATCGGGCACTCGGCGCGCGACACGCTCGAAGGCCTCGAACGCGACGGAGTGCCCATAGAGGCCAAGCCGTTTGCCGTCGGAGTTCGGGCCGAACACGACCAGGAGTTCATCGATCGCGCACAGTACGGGAACCCTGAGGCCGCGAAACTGGTCGGCGCCGCGGCATACGCTTTGACGCATCAGGAAGACGGGCGCGGCGTGTATTCCTTTTGCATGTGCCCCGGCGGATTCATCGTGCCGAGTCCGACCGAGCCCGGGCGGATGGTGGTCAACGGCATGAGCAACTCCACGCGCTCGGCGCGCTTTGCCAATTCCGGCGTCGTCGTCCAGGTCTCGCCCGAGGATCTCCTGGCACACGGCTACGGCGACTCCCCGCTACGAGGTATCGCTTTTCAACGCGACCTCGAAGAAGAGGCATTCAAGGCTGTTCGGAATCCGTACTTCGCTCCGGCGATGCGTGTGTCTGATTTCGTTGCAGGAAAAGCCACCGGGAAACTCGCCGCCACCAACTTTCTTCCGGGCATCGAGCCCGCCGACCTGAGAGCCCTGCTCCCCGACTGGGTCGCCGATCCCCTGGCTGCCGGACTGCGTGCCTTCGACCACAGATTGAAAGGTTATAGCTCTGAGGAAGCGAACCTGTTTGGCGTTGAAAGCCGTACCAGCTCTCCCATCCGAATTCCCAGAACGGCTCAAATGATGTCGACCGGCGTCGAGGGACTCTACCCGGTGGGGGAGGGTGCCGGCTACGCGGGTGGCATCATCAGCGCCGCCGTTGACGGAGTCCGGGCCGCGGAAGCTCTGCTCGCGACATTGTCAAGCTGAGCCCCTGTCGGCAAGGTGATCCGAAAGCAGTTCCAACCGTCCCAATCGGTCCGGAAAAGCTCTTTATTTTGGACCGGCGACAGTGGATACTTGGCTCCCACAAAACCGCAGAACCTGGAAGGTGCCAGGGAGTTCGTATGGACACGGGCAAGAGGACCGAGTGCTCGGTTTCAGTCGTGAGTGTGCGAAGTTGAGGTCCCTTGAAGACAGCCAATCCAGCTTGATGGCCCTCAACGGCTGTTCCAGGAAATTAATCGCCCAACAGGAGTTTCAGGAGGTAAGAGTGAGCAATCAAGATTTGACGGAAGAACCGCGGCACGGACAGTCGAGGCGGAAGTTCATTCGGTCGGGCAGCGCGCTCGCCGCGGCGACCTTCGCGCACCATCTCGCGTCGGGTCCTTCCATCGCTTCGGCCGAAACGCTGCCTCCGGAGTTTCAGGCAGCCACCGCCGAGACACCCGGCGCACGGTTTCGAAGGGTCCTCGCGGACCCGGAACCCGGGATGGCCCCGGGCGCATACGACATACCATCGGCCCGATTGATCGAGCATCACGGCTTTGACGCCGTGGTGGTCGGCGGCAGCGCCTGTGCGCTGGTCGGGTACGGTGTTCCGAATACCGGCCTGGTAACGCTCACGGAATTGACAGATTTTGCCGGGCACATCGCGCAGTCGATAAGTCTGCCGGTCCTGGCCGACGCGGACGACGCCGGCCGCACTCCGGAACAAACCTATCGCGCAATACAGGGTTTCGAAAGCGCCGGGCTGGGCTGCGTGATGTTTGAAGATCGTGATCTCGGTCCGGGCGGGCGGCTGGTATCGGTGGAACTGATGACCGACAAGATTCGGGCGGCCTTGGATGCCCGACGAGACCCGGACCTCGTGATCATGGCCCGATGCGACGCCGTATCACTCGGCACGTCGATCGAAGAGGCCCTCGATCGCGGCGCTGCCTATGCCGAAGCTGGGGCGGACACGCTGTACTTCGCAGGCCTGGGGATGGACGAATACCCTCGTGCTTCCGAGTTCGTCAAGCGGCCGCTGATGAGTACGGTGAACGATACGCCGCCCGCGGACCTCAAGAAAAATAGGATCAGTCTCGGCCTGTACGTCGGACATGCCCTGAATGTCGCTCTGGGGGCCGCGCATCAGGCCCTTGGAGAACTGAAGAGCACCGGGAGAGTCGCGAACCTGGGCGAGCGTAGCCTCCCTCGGGATGTAAACCGCATGCTGACGAGGCGGTAACGAAGGTCGGTGTGCAGATGCTGATGGGGTCGGTTTATGTTGACCTCCGCATCGGGCTGCACCTCCTCCCGGGTCTCTCAACCAACGAATGCCCAAAATCCTCGCATCACAGAGTCCACCCCCTTCGGCAGGCGACCGGGTTCGCCGTTTCTGGGTACGTCACCGGACGCTCTTTTGGTCCCTCCATTCGATTTGGGCCTTAGCAGTCGGCGGGGGCGTCATATACCTCGCACAGGAGCAGTACGGATTCGTTCCTTGGGTCGTTCTGTTTTTGATTCTGACCTGGGTGTCGACCCTCTTATTCAGCCGAGCTATCGTCGATGACAACGGTTCGTCCGATAAGGCTGGGCAGACCGGCCTTCACAGGGAGGTCGGATCCTATCTGACACGTGTCATGTACCAGCAAACGCTTTTCTTCATGCTGCCTTTCTATTGGTATTCGACGGTCGTCCGATCACCGAACGTTGTTTTCTCCGCTCTGCTGGTCGGATTAGCTGCCCTGGCGTGCGTCGATCTGGTGTTCGACCGATGGCTTCGGACTCGCCCTTTGTTCGGAATGGTCTACTTTGCGACTGTAACGTTTGCAGCGATCAACCTGATGCTCCCCATCCTGTTCCCGATCGATCCAGCCTTCGGAACTCCGCTCGCTGCGCTTGTTGCTGTGGGGAGCGCAATACCGCTGGCCCTTCGTGGTTCGCTGACCGGCCGTTCTGACAGACTTTGGGTCGGTCTGCTGGCTGCACTCTTCCTCGGGCTGGTGATCGGCATCCCCCGATTAGTGCCTCCGGTGCCGCTACGCCTCAAGAATGCGATCTTCACGTCAAACATCGACCGGGCTACCCTCGTCCCGGCCGACCGCCTCGGGTCCAATGTGACCTCGGGGGACTTACGAGGGGTGATTTTCATACTCGTAGAGGTCTTTGCGCCGTCGAGACTGCCCATTAACGTTAGTTTGCAGTGGAAACGAGACGGTGAAGAGATTCGCACTTCCCGCGAGATCGAGATCGTTGCGCACGACATGGGATTCAGGGTCTGGGATGGATATCGTTCAGAAACTGACGAGATTCCACCTGGCCGGTATGAAGTGGTCTTTCGACTTGCCGGTGATCGGGTTTTTGGCGTGGCTGAAGTCAACGTAACCGCAGAGTGAGGATTAGAGGAAGGGATGGCGTCAGCATGCGCCTATGATCTGGTTGGATCTGGTGTCAACCGCGAACTAATCAAACAGTAGGGCCCTTCGACATCTCAGACGCTGTCAAGTTGAGCGCCGTGGGTCGTGTCCGAAATTGAGCCACTGTTTGCCATTGAGATGGAGGACATGTCCGATACTGACGCGTCTGCGATGTTCCAAAGCGCTTTGGATAAGGTGTCCAGGCTTCAGGCTGACATGTCTCCGCGTCTGTTTCGGGACATGGGGTTGGATTTCGAAACGGGCCGCGCGCTTTACCTGAGTCAGGAGAGGGCGCTGATCCAGGTTGCGACGGTGCCGCTCTGCAGCTTTGGAACCGACTCCCGGACCTATCAATGGGCCTGGGCGAATCCCGGCATCGCCCTCGACCGTCCCTATGCGCAAGAGGCCTTCCAGGAACTGGCCGAGAAGACCGGGCTGGACGAGTTCATCCAGGCAGGCACGTTTGCCCTGTCGGATGAGGAGGCGCGCAACTTCCTGGCACTTGTGGTTGACCACCTGGGCGGGCTGGGCCTCATCAGCAAATCATCGGAGCAGACAATCTGGTCTTTCATGATCACAAGCATTGAGCTCGATCTGGACCAGATCGACATCCCGGAAAGGCAAGCGCAGCAACTGCTTTACGATCTGGTTGATCAGGAAGCGATTGCCACCTTCAATGCCGTTCGCGCAAAGTTCCCCGAAGTCATGCTCAGCTTCGCCGGTGCCGACCTGCGTGGAGATCCTCAGCCATGGAAAGGTGATTTGCATACGCAAACTCTTCTTGATTACGGATACCTGACTGCACACGGACCTCGGAAGCTCGACGGGATCAATTTTTCCAGGTGTCGATTCGATGAAGCCAACTTGCGCGGGGTGAGCCTGAAGAACGCGTCGTTTCGGTCCGCCGTATTGGTGGATGCCGACCTCACCCATGCGGACCTGAGCGGCGCGGATTTCGAGGAGGCATTCCTGAATGGTGCGAATTTCACTGCCGCGAAGCTCGACGGTTCTCGGTTCGCGGAGGCCGAACTTGGACGCACGTTGTTTGTCGATACCGACCTCTCGTCCGCGACGGGACTGGAGAACACACGGCATTCCATAGCATCGGAAATTTCATTCAGCACGTTGGTGAAGTCCGGCTTTCAGGTGAGTGAAAGCTTCATGCTCGGCGCCGGTGTCTCCATCGGCCTGATCGATGATCTCAGACGCGGCCAGCGCTTCGCCAGCACCTATGCGACGTGCTTTCTGTCCTATTCCAGCAAGGACACACCCTTTGCTCAGCGGCTTTACTATGCCCTGCTCGAAGCAGGCGTGCGGGTGTTCTGGGACCGGATGGACCTTACCGTTGGTGAGCATCTCGATGTTCAGTTGACCAAGGCGATCCGCGAACATGACCGGACGATCGCGATCCTGTCCGACAGCAGTCTGGAGAGCGCTTGGCTGAAACGCGAGGTCGAGATCGCACTCTATTACAAGCCCGACGGGTTCACCCCGATCAGGCTCTGCGATATCGAGCCAATCCAATCCTTCGTGACGCAAAACGACATCAAACCCGATATCGTGGATCTCTACCCGATCCTCGATTTCTCCGCCTGGGAGGTGGAGGCTGAGTTCGTGAGATGTCGGGACGTCCTTCTCAAGTCGATCCGCAGATAGGCTGGCATTCGGATTAATTCGGGGACGGAGGCACAATTATTCTGGAAACGTTCCAGTTAACGTCTTGACAGCAGAAGTTGCCAGGCGGTAGCGAAGCGCAGGGGCGCGCGACAACACCCGCTACGATACCTAATCACCCAAGTCGACCTGGACCGCCTGGCCGTTTATCTCGTAGGAACTGTCGACCGGAACTGCCGTCTGGACCATATTCTCGGCAAAACAGCCCCGCTTCGAATTCCGAATCAGGAGCATGAGCTTTTCTTCGGGTGCGTCCGACTCCAGTTCGAAATGCGTGCGCACCTCCGAGAACCCGCTGAAGACAGTTCCTTTCAAGACGGACCCACCCAGGAAGAAGTCCGCCTCGACGCGTACCCTGGCGGATTTCAGTGAAAGTTTCATGATGGAAGCGTACCGCTTCACCTGTGTCAGCAGTCATTGGCCAATGCCGGCGGCGATGTACGTCAAGGGCTGAGGATGGTTGTCGTCCCCGCCCAGGTAGGGTGGTTCGTCCGAATACCAGGTGAACTTTCCTTCGTGGGCCTCATGAAGTTGTTTTTCCCGGTTTCGGACGTCGACCGAAATGGTTTGTTGCATGGTTGTTTTCGGCAGCTCTTCGCCGAAAACGTCTTGGGGACCTGGATCTCCCAAAGGCCGGGAGCGAGACCGAGGGGCGTCTGATCGACGCACTGGTCCAGGAACTCCATCTGCCGCCGGACGATCGCGAAGTCGCTTATCGGGATGGGGAGCGTTGGACACGCCACTTCGACCGGAAACCTCTGGCCACAGTGTCCCCGGATACGGCGAATCTCGGCTGGCGTCAGAAAGGTGTGTATCTGATCACCGGAGGTCTGGGCGGCATTGGTCTGGCGACCGCGGAGCATCTGGCCCAGTCCTGCGATGCACGGCTGGTCCTTGTCGGCCGTACGGACTTGCCGCCGCGGAGCCGCTGGGACCGAATTCTGGCAAACGGCGATCCCCAGAACGGAGACGTGGGTAAGATCGCCGCGGTACGTGCGCTCGAGGAGCGGGGGACAGAACTCTTACTCGTTTCGGCGGATGTGGCCAACCGTCGGCAGATGCAGGACGTAATCGACCAGACGCTCGATCGCTTCGGAGTCCTCGACGGCGTGTTTCACATGGCGGGAGTGCCGGGAGCCGGCCTGATGCACGGCAAGACCGCCGAAGATTTCGCCCAGGTTCTGGCACCGAAGATTCAAGGCACGCTCGTCCTGGAAGAAATTCTGCGCGGCGTGACGGTGGATTTCATCGTCCTGTTCTCTTCGATCACGTCCATCGTCGGAGGCGGTCCCGGCCAGGTCGACTATTGTGCCGCAAATGCTTTCCTCGATGCCTTCGCCGCCGCCAGGACGCGGCCGGACCGTAATGTGGTGTCGATTGACTGGGCCGAGTGGCGCTGGAACGGCTGGGAATCGAGCATGGCCGGGCTTCCACCCAAGGTCCTCGCCGCCTTCCGGCAGGCGCGCGAAAAGCTCGGGATCGATTTCGAGGGCGGCATGGACGCGCTGGAGCGTGTCCTCAACTCGCGCCTTTCGAACGTCCTGGTGTCGCCGCCGAACTTCTCCAAGATGGTCGAGATCAATAAGACATATACGGTCGATCTCCTGCTCTCGGCGGCCGGCGGTACCGTGGGTAAACGTGTGGGACAGAGCCCAGGACGGCCGGAGGCCGGCCCCGCCCTGCCTGCCCCGGGCGGCCGCGATCTCGAGACGCGGATCGCAAGGGTATGGAGTGACGCGCTTGGCGTCGATCGGATCGGCCCTTCGGACAACTTTTTCGATCTCGGCGGCAATTCCCTTGTGGGTCTCAAGGTCGTCCAGGAACTCGGGCGCGCACTCGAGCGGGAAGTCTTACCGCTTGCGCTCTACGAGGCGCCGACTGTGCGCTCTCTCGCCCTTTACCTAGAGCAGGGGAGCGAGTCGGAAGCATCCGCTTCCCCGGCGACCGTCGGTGAGACGCAGGCTGGTGAAGGAGGCATCGCAATCATCGGTATGGCCGGACGCTTTCCCGGAGCCCCCAGTGTCGAGTCCTTGTGGGACAACCTCCTCGAGGGCCGCGAGGGCATCACCTACTTCAGCGACGAGGAACTGCTCGGGGCCGGCGTCGATCCATCGCTTGTCGACAATCCCAGGTACGTCAAAGCTGGCGCGATTCTCGAGGAAATCGACCGTTTCGACGCGGAATTGTTCGGTGAGTCACCGCGCGAGGCGGAGCTTCTGGATCCGCAACACCGCCTGTTTCTGGAATGCGCATGGGAGGCGCTTGAAAACGCAGGGCACGATCCCAAGCGCTATCGGGGAAAGACCGGTGTTTTCGGCGGTTCCAACCTCAGCACCTACCTCATCCAGATGGCAGCCTCGCCGGAGTTGTTCGGGTCGCTCCAGCAGATGCAGGCCGGGCTGGCCAACTCCAACGACTCGCTGACCACGAGGGTGTCCTACAAGTTGAACCTCCGCGGCCCGAGCATCGCGGTGCAGACATTTTGCTCGACGTCCGCCGTGGCGACCCATCTCGCCTGCGAGAGCCTTGGGCGTGGGGAATGCGACATGGCGCTCGCAGGGGGCGTGCGTGTCGCAGTACCCCATCGGGTCGGCTACCTCTCCGAGCCCGGAGGGATTGAATCGCCGGATGGCTACACCCGGACCTTCGACGCGAACGGCAAGGGCGCGGTGCTCGGCAACGGTGTGGCCATTCTCGTTCTCAAACGCCTTGCCGATGCGGTCGAGCAGGGCGATCATATCTACGCCGTGATCAAGGGGTCGGCGATCAACAACGATGGATCGAGGAAGGTCGGATACACGGCTCCAAGCGTCACCGCGGTGGCCGAGGTTGTCAGTCAGGCGATCGCGAAGGCGGGTGTCTCCGCCGATACGATTTCCTATGTCGAGGCCCACGGGTCCGCGACCGAATTAGGAGACCCGATCGAAGTGGCGGCGCTGACCCGCGCGTTCCGCGCCCATGGGACGGCCGAGGACGAGAAAAATCAGTACTGCGCCATTGGCTCAATCAAATCGAGTGTGGGGCATCTGGACCGCGCGGCTGGTGTGACGGCGCTGGTCAAGACCGCACTTGCGCTTGAGCGTGCGGAGTTACCGCCGAGCCTGAACTTCAAGACTCCGAATCCGAAGCTCGATCTCGAACAGAGTCCCTTCTTCGTCCAGACCCGCCGTACGGCCTGGGAAACGAATGGCAATCCGCGCCGCGCGGGTGTCAATGTTCAGGGTATCGGCGGCACGAACTTGCACTTTGTTCTGGAACAGCCGCCAGCGGAAACCACCGGGGAACGGCCCTCAAGGCCGCTGCAACTCCTGGCTCTCTCCGCCAACAGCGCAACCGCAATCGAGACCATGACCGACCGACTCGTGGACTATCTCCGCAAGGCTCCCGGGGACATCAATCTGCCCGATGTCGCATCGACGCTTCTGCGGGGGCGGCAGCTCTTGAGCCACCGCCGCATCGTCGTTTGCCGCGACACCGAGGATGCCATCGCACGTCTCGAGACGCGGGATCCGGACCGGGCCGCGACTCGTTTAGAGGAGGCGGGCGGCCGGCCGGTTTACTTCCTGTTTCCAGGGCAAGGTGCCGAGTACCCGGGGATGGGGTGCGGTCTTTACGAACAAGAGGCCGAATTCCGATCCCAGGTTGATCACTGTTGCGACGAGCTTCGGGCACATCTGGGTCGAGATCTCGGCGAGATTCTCTTTCCCGTCAAGGGCGCCGAAGAGTCCGCCGCGCGTGAGTTGTCGCGGGCCGAGTTTGCCCATCCGGCCCTTTTTACGATCCAGTATGCCTTGGCCCACCAGTGGATGGCGTGGGGCATCCAGCCCGAAGCGATGATCGGACATAACCTGGGTGAGTATGTCGCCGCCTGTCTGGCCGGCGTCTTTTCACTGTCCGACGCACTGGCCCTGGTGGCGGAGCGTGGCCGCCTGATCTCGGAGTTGGAAGGGGACGCCATGCTGGACCCGGTCCTGGATCGTTTCCGATCGCTTGTCGCCGCGATTCCCCGACAGGCGCCCACCCGCCGCTGGATTTCAAGTGTTACCGGAACCGAGATCCTGGCCGAACAGGCGGTCGATGCCGACTACTGGGTCCGGCACCTGCGAGAGCCGGTGAATTTCGAGGCGGGTGTCGGTCTGACCCGCGAGGAACCGCGCGCAGTCTTTCTCGAGGTCGGACCCGGCCGAACGCTTTCGACTCTCGTCGGTCAACAGGCTGAAACCCGGCCAGTCCTGCTGCCCACTCTTCCGGGGCCGCAGGAGGGAGCATCCGACCTCGCCCTGGTTCTCGAAACGCTGGGCAAGCTCTGGCTGTCGGGCGTGGAGGTCGATTGGGACGGATTCTATCGTGACGAGACGCGCCGCGCCGTGCCCTTGCCGGGATATCCGTTCGAGGGCGGGCGTTACTGGATCGGTCCCAGGAACGGGGTGTCCTCCACGGCCCAACCCGACGGGGTCGAGGACTCGGGCGCTCGGAAGGTCGACCCCGGTGACTGGTACTACCTGCCGGGCTGGCGCGAGTCGCCGTTGGCGGTAGCGTCGACATCGGCCGGGTCCTTGCCGAATGGTTCATGGCTCGTCTTCGTTGACGACCTCGGCGTTGGCCGGAGCCTGGCGAAGCATTTGGAGGCGGCGGGCCTGGCATACGCGTTGGTTGCCAGGAGTGCTCAATTCGCCCGCGTTTCCGAGGCCGAGTGGCAAGTGGACGCGAGGTCCGGGAAGGACTACGTGCGTCTTCTCGAGGAATTAGATTTCGTGCCCACACGTCTGGTTCATGCGTGGAGCCTGACCGGGGCGCCCGACGGCGACTTCGACGAACATCAGGAGATCGGCTTCGGGAGCCTTCTGCTGCTGGCCCGCGGGTTGACTGCCGTCCGGTTGACCGGGCGTGCCCGCTTGGACGTGGTGACGAACAGGCTCGAAGAGGTGTCCGGGAGCGAGCCGGTCGAGGCGGCGAAATCGACGCTGACGGCGGCGACCAAGGTGCTGTCCCAGGAGTTCCCGAACCTTTCCTGCCGGCTGATCGACGTGGGTGCGGAGCCGGCGCCGGATGATGTCGGATCGTTCCTGATGTCGGAGTTGCTCGATGGCCCGGCGGCGGATTTGGAGGTGGCTTACCGGAACGGCGCCCGTTGGCTGCGTCACTTCGAACCTGTCCATTTAAATGCGGCCCCGGGCAGTTTGAATGAGGCCCCAGGCGGCCTGGAGACGGGCCCGGGCACCGGCGCGCTTCGTGATGGCGGCGTGTACCTCATCACGGGCGGCCTGGGCGGTGTGGGGCTGGTGCTGGCCGAGGAACTGGCGCGGCGGCATCGCGCCAGGCTCGTTCTGCTCAGCCGCGGTGGCCTTCCCGAGCGCGCGGATTGGACCCACTGGCTGGCGACTCATGGGGAGGACGATGCAACAAGCCTGAAGATCGGTCGGGTCCAGGCGCTGGAGAAATGTGGCGGCGAAGTCATGGTGCTGTCGGCCGATGTGGCCGAGGGCGAAGGTGCGCGGCGTCGAGGTTCTTCGAGACGTGCTGGGTGACCGTGATCTCGATTTCTGCCTGTTGTTTTCCTCGCTGTCTTCGGTACTCGGGGGGTTGGGTTTCGCCGCCTACGCGGCCGCGAATTCCTACATGAACGGATTTGTCCGGGCGCGGCGCCTCGCCGGTGACCGACGTTGGCTGTCAGTCGCCTGGGATTCCTGGCTGCTCGAAGGTGGCGCCATGAGCCAGGCCCGGGAGATGGGGCTCGAATCGACAGTGGCGCGGTATTCGATGGCGCCCCCCGAAGGTATCGACGCGTTCAGACGCGTTCTCTCGGCCGCGGCCGAAGACCCGGCGCTCGGTCCGGTTCTGGTGCATTCCACGGGCGATCTGGAAGCGCGAATCGACCAGTGGTTGCGGCCCAAAATCCCACAGTCAAAGCCGCGGGCGGAAACATCCCGGTATGCCCGACCCGATCTCGGTGCCGCCTACGTTCCGGTCAGTAACGAGGCCGAGCGCAAGATCGCTCGCGTATTCGAGGAAGTCCTGGGTATCGACCACGTCGGGATCCACGACAACTATTTCGACCTGGGCGGCAACTCGCTCACCGCGCTCCAGGTGGTCGCCGCCCTGCAGAATGATTTCGCAGAGATAACACCGGTCACAATCTTCGACGCTCCGACCGTGGCCGGGTTGGCCGAACTCCTCGTGTCGGACGAAGACGGCGAAAAAGCGGTCGATCGCTTGCGCGTGTCCATGGCGGACACCCGAGCGCCGGTGGCGGCCCACGAAGGCATCGCCATCATCGGCATGAGCGGCCGCTTTCCCGGCGCACCGGACGTCGACCGGTTCTGGCAGAACCTGGTGACGGGAACCGAGGCCGTGTCGTTCTTCAGCGACGAGGAACTGGCCGAGGCCGGGGTCGACGCATCACTGATCGGCAACCCGGATTACGTCCGGGCACGGCCCGTTCTCGAAGACATCGACCTGTTCGATGCCGGTTTCTTCGGCTACAGCCCGAGCGAGGCCGCGCTCATGGATCCTCAAATGCGCCTCCTTCTCGAAACGGCTTGGCAGGCTCTCGAGAGCGCCGCGTATCCGGCTGGCGAGATCGACACCAAGGTTGGGGTCTTCGCCGGGTCGAACATCAGCACTTACTTGCTGGGGCAGATTGGGAATCCGGAGTTCATGAAGTCGGTGGACGAGCTTCAGGCGATGATCTCGAACGATCGCGATGGCCTGGCGACGAGCGTGTCATACAAGCTCGATCTCAAGGGGCCGAGCATGACGGTGCAGACCTTTTGCTCCACCTCGGCCGTCGCTGTGCACCTGGCCTGTCAGAGCCTGCGCCTGGGCGAATGCGGCATGGCGCTCGCCGGGGGGGTGTCGCTTCGAATCCCGGCGAAAGTGGGATACATCTACCAGGCCGGGGACCAGGCGTCCCCCGACGGACACACACGGACGTTCGACCATCGGGCCGGCGGAACGGTGTTTGGCGATGGCGTCGGCGTGCTGGTCCTGAAACGCGTCGGCGACGCGCTCCGGGATGGCGACAGGATCCTTTCGGTGATCCGCGGTTCGGCCGTCAACAACGACGGCGCGGGAAAGGTGGGCTATACCGCGCCGAGCGTGGACGGTCAGGCGGAGGTGGTAGCAACGGCGCTGGCGAACGCGGGCGTCGAGGCCTCCCAGATCAGCTATATCGAGGCCCACGGGACTGCGACGGTGCTGGGCGATCCGATCGAGGTCGCGGCCTTGACGCGGGCGTTCCGTCTTCAGACAGATGAGCGGGGTTACTGCGCCCTGGGCTCGGTCAAGACGAATGTCGGGCATCTGGACCGCGCAGCCGGGGTTACCGCGCTGATCAAGACGACGCTGGCATTGAGCCACGGCCAGATTCCGCCAAACCTTCATTTTGAGAGTCCGAACCCCAAAATCGACTTCGCCTCGAGCCCGTTCTTCGTCAACACGGAGCTTCGGGAATGGACGGGCAATGGAAGCCCGCGGCTAGCCGGTGTGAACAGCCTGGGTGTGGGTGGCACCAACGCGCATATCGTGCTCGAGGAAGCCCCGGAACCCGTGCCGACGAGTCCGGCGCGTGACCATCAACTGCTTCTGGTCTCGGCCCGAAGCGCCCCCAGCCTGGAGGCGGCGTGCGCTCGATTGGCGAGGCACCTGAAGGCGGCACCGGACTGTGATCTGGCGGATGTCGCCTACACGCTTCAGGTTGGCCGCAAGTCCTTCGCCCATCGCAGGATGGTCGTGTGCGCCGATCTTTCCGACGCGGCGCGGGGTCTGTCCGCCGACCCCAAGGGGCCTGGCGTGGCGACGTCGGTCCAGGCGCCGGCGACCCGGCGTGTGGCGTTCTTGTTCCCCGGCATCGGCGACCACTATGTTGGAATGGCGGAAGGCCTGTATCGGGACGAGCCGGTGTTTCGCGAGGAAGTGGACCGCTCGGCCGCGATTCTTGCCACGCACGGGATGCCGGCTCTTCTGGAGATCCTCTATCCGGTTGGTCGCGCGGCGGCTTCGGGGTCTGGGGGCGGTTCCGGCGGGTTCGATCTCCGAAAGATGGTGCGTGGCGGTGGCGGCGAGAAGGACGAGGCGAGTATTCGCCTGAACGATATCGGGAATCTGCATCCTACGCTTTTCGTGGTCGAATACGCGCTGGCCCGCCTCCTGATGCGGTGGGGGATCGAGCCCGAGACGATGCTGGGGTACAGTCTTGGCGAGTACGTGGCGGCCTGTATCTCGGGCGTGTTCTCCCTCGAGGACGCCCTCGGCCTGGTGGTGGCGCGGGCACGCTGGGTCGGCGAGCTGCCGGAAGGCGCGATGCTGGCGGTTCCTCTCTCCGAACAGGAGATCGCCCCCGAGCTTGGGCCGGACCTCGACATCGCGGCGCTGAATGGCGCGGGTGGTGTGGTGGTGTCGGGGCCCACGCCGGCCATCGCGGTTCTGGAGCGTCGTCTCGGCGACCGCGAGATCGTGAGCCGCCGTCTGCGCTCGACACGCGCCTTCCACTCCCGGCAACTGGATCCAGTCGCGAAACAGGTCGAACGGCTTGTTTCGGAAATGACTCTCAATCCGCCCCGGATTCCATTCGTTTCGAACGTGACGGGTCAGTGGATCACCCCGGACGAGGCGACCGATCCCGGCTACTGGGCTCGTCACCTGTGCCGCACTGTCCGGTTCAGCGACTGCGTCGAGGAATTGTTGAGCGAGCCGGACCGTGTCCTGCTGGAAGTGGGCCCCGGCGCTGGACTGACTTCCTTCGTCCGGCTTCATCGGAAGTGCGGCCCCGAGCGTGCGCCCCGTGTCCAGCCGACGCTGCGCGGAACGTTCGAGAAACGCTCCGATCAGGCTTATCTGTTAGGCACCCTCGGGCGGTTGTGGCTTTGCGACGTGTCGGTCGGCTGGCAGGGCTTCTACGGCGACCAGAGGCGTCGCCGCCAGGCGCTTCCCACATATCCATTCGAACGCGAAAGATATTGGATGGACGCTCCACGACCGGTCCGGGCCGGTCCGGCAATCCCGACCGCCGAGCCAGCGCTTCCCGAGGTGGCACAATCTCTGGCGGACCTGGTTCGAGAGCCGGATGTCGCCGACTGGATCTACGCGCCAGTCTGGGAGCCGGCGCCGCGACTGTCTCCGGCGGAAGTGGCCTCGGGTCCGTGGTGGGTGTTCCTGGACCGCCTGGACCCGGACTCGTTCTCCGAGCGTTTGGCGGGACGTCTCGAGGGCCGCGGCGACGATGTCTATCGGATCTTGCCGGGGCGAGACTATCTGCGGGAAGGAAGGATGGTCATCGTGGATCCTGCCCGTCCCGATCATTACCGGCGCCTGGTGCGGGAGTTGGGAGAGGAGGGGGGGCTGCCCTCGAGCGTCGTCCATCTCTGGGATCTGGAAACCGGGGATCGGTCGGACGACGCGCTCGATCGGACCCTCGATCGGACCTTGGATGCGGGTTTTCACTCGTTGATCTATCTGGCTCAGGCGTTGGGACCGTCGATCGACGCCTTTGCGGCTCAAGGTGGGACGACCGTAAATGTCAACGTGGTGTCCCGCGGGGTCCATCCAGTGACCGGCGGCGAAACCCTATGTCCCGAGCGGGCGACCGTGATCGGTCCGGTGACGCTGTTGCCCGTGGAGTATCCGTCGCTGTCTCCGCGGCACGTCGACATCGTGCTCGATCCGTCCGCCAGGGGGGACGAGGACGTTCTCCTGGAGCGTCTTCTCGAGGAGTTTGACTCGGCGGTGGACGAGCGGCACGTAGCGTATCGCGCCGGAGAGCGCCTGGCCCGAAGGTTCCCACGCCATCGCTTGCCGCCGGCCCCGGCCGCCCAGTCGGCCCGGTTCCGCCGGGGTGGCGTGTATTTGATCACCGGTGGCCTGGGTGGCGTGGGCATGGCGACGGCCGAGCACCTGGCCAGGACGCTGGAGGCACGCCTGGTGCTGGTCGGACGTTCGGGCCTTCCGCCGCGAGAAGAGTGGGACACGATTCTCGCCGCCGGTGACGTCCGGACAGGGCTGGCCCGCCAGATCGCCAAGATACGGGCGCTGGAGGAGGCGGGGGTCGAACTTCTCGTGCTCAGGGCCGACGTGGCGGACCGCGATTCCATGCGCTCGGTTGTCGTCAAGGCGCTTGAGCGTTTTGGCTCAGTCCACGGTGTGTTCCATGCGGCGGGCGTTCCGGGAGACGGCCTGATGCAGCACAAGAGCGCTTCGGACTTCGCCCGGGTGCTGGATCCGAAGTTGCGGGGCGCGCGGGTTCTGGCCGAGGTTCTAAGCGAGGTGCCGCTTGATTTTCTGGCGCTGTACTCATCGGTGACGTCTGTCACCGGCGGCGGTCCGGGCCAGGTGGATTACTGCGCGGCGAACGCGTTTCTCGATGCTTTCGCCCAGGCGGGTGCGGCTTTCGCCCAGACGGGTGTTCCCGCGATTCCGCTGGTGGTCTCGATCTCCTGGAACGAGTGGCGGTGGAACGCCTGGAGCGCCGGTATGGACGGCCTGCCTCCGGAAGTGCGCAGGTTCTTCATCGAAACCCGGGAACGCCTGGGAATCGACTTCGCGAACGGCATGGACGCGCTGGAGCGGACGCTGTCGTCCGGCCTTCCCCATTTCGTCGTGTCGCCATCGGATTTCACGGCTGTTCAGGCCATGAGCCGGGACTACACCCTCGACCTCTTCGTCGATCCGATGCGCGACGAGGCAATGCCGTCGGGCAGCGAAGTTGGCGTCACTGCCCCGTACCACGCCCGGCCGGAACTGGCGGTGGCCTACGTGCCGCCATCGAGCGATCTCGAACGGCGTGTCGCCAGGGTCTGGGGGCGCATTCTCGGTATCGATGAGGTGGGTGTATCGGATAACTTTTTCGATCTTGGCGGCAACTCGCTGATCGGTCTGCGGGTTACCCGGGAGGTGGGGCGCGAGCTGGACAAGGTTGTCGATTCCCTGGCGCTTTACGAAGCACCGACCGTACGCGACTTCGTCCGCCGATTGCAAATCGGTGGTGTGGATCCATCCGTCCCGCGCCAGAGCCGGCCGGTGGCCACCGAGGACGACATCGCGATCGTTGGCATGGCAGGGCGGTTCCCCCGGGCCGAAAACGTCCACGAGTTGTGGCGCAATCTCCTCGACGGGATCGAGGGCGTGACGTTCTTCAGCGACCAGGAGCTTCTCGATGCCGGGGTTGATCCAGCCCTTCTGAAGAATCCAGATTATGTCCGGGCCGGTGGCGTGCTCGACGATATCGCCCGTTTCGACGCCGACCTGTTCGACATGCCGGCCGACGAGGCCGAACTTCTCGATCCTCAGCATCGGCTCTTTCTCGAAAGTGCGTGGGCGGCCCTGGAGGACGCTGGATACGATCCAACCCGTTATC
The DNA here is from genome assembly GCA_965247425.1 of Terriglobia bacterium. Taxonomy (GTDB): domain Bacteria; phylum Acidobacteriota; class Terriglobia; order 20CM-2-55-15; family 20CM-2-55-15; genus CAZOZZ01. The sequence goes on along the minus strand of OZ252023.1, from coordinate 3,113,122 downwards.
CGGGCAGGGTCGGCGTGTTCGGTTCCTCGCATCTGAGCACCTATCTACTCCAATTTGCCGGGGTGGACCTCAACAACGGAACCTATCGGCGTCTCGTGGGTCAGGGCAACTCGACCGACTCGTTGACGACCCGGGTTTCCTACAAGCTGAACCTGCGGGGACCGAGTATCTCGGTCCAGAGCTACAGTTCGTCGTCGGGGGTCGCCGCCCACCTGGCCTGCGAGAGCCTGCAACGGGGACATTGCGACATGGCGCTGGCCGGTGGTGTCCAGGTGACTGTTCCGCATCGTGTCGGTTACCTCCACGAGCCGGGCGCCGTCGACTCTCCCGATGGTCACACGCGAAGCTTCGACGCCCAGGGACAGGGCGCGCTCTATGGCAACGGCGTGGCCATACTGGTCTTGAAACGGTTGCCGGACGCGCTCGGGGACGGGGATCACATTTATTCGGTGATCCGGGGCTCGGCGATCAACAACGATGGCTCGGGCAAGATCGCCTATACGGCGCCCAGCATCGATGCCGTGGCCGAGGTCGTCGTCGAGGCCCTGGACAGGGCCGGCGTTTCACCGAAGTCGATCTCCTATGTTGAGGCCCATGGCACCGCAACCGGAGTGGGTGACGCGATCGAGGTGGCGGCCCTGACGAAGGCTTTCCAGGCGGACACCGGCACGGGCGGCGAGACCCAGTACTGTGCCCTGGGCTCGGTGAAGTCGAACCTGGGGCACCTGGTCATTGCCGCGGGAGCCACCGCCTCGATCAAGACCTCCCTCAGCCTGAAGCACGGTGAGATTCCGCCCAACCTGCACTACAACGAGCCGAACCCCCGGCTGTCTTTAGAAGACAGTCCCTTCTTTGTAGAGAAGGAACGCGCAAAGTGGGGGGGCAATAGCCAGCCGCGCAGGGCCGGTGTCAACATTCAGGGCGTCGGCGGGACCAATGTGCACTTCATTCTCGAGGAACCTCCGGTGGTCGAGGCCGCCGAACCCGCGTTCAGGCCGCTGCATTTGCTCGTGCTGTCCGCCAACTCGGTCCGGGCGCTCGATACCATGTCTGATCGTTTAGCCGCGCGCCTCGGCGACCCGTCGGAAAGCCTGCAGATCGCCGATGTGTGCGCGACCCTGCAGCGTGGCCGCCAGCTCTTGCCGCACCGCCGTTTCATGGTATGCAGCGACCGCGCTGATGCCGTCTCATGCCTCCATGCGCGGGATGCGGACAGGGTGTCGAGCCACCATGAGCCGGATGGTCCGCGGCCCGTTTATTTCGTGTTCCCGGACGGGGGCGCCTGGCGTCCGGGCATGGGGCGCGACCTGTATGATCAGGAACCGGAGTATCGAGCCGTGGTGGACGCGTGCTGTCGGGAGCTTCAGCCGTTTCTCGGATACGACTTGCGGGACTTCCTTCTTTCTCCATCCGAACAAGCCGACGCGGTGCGCGACGCGGCGTGGCAAGATCGGAACCAAGCGGCTGTCTTCGTGATCGAATACGCGCTTGCCCGTCAATGGATGGCGTGGGGCGTGAAGCCGCGAATGCTGTTTGGTGAGGGCGCCGGCGAGTATGTCGCGGCTTGTCTCGCCGGCGTTTTCTCGCTGGCGGACGCGCTTGCTCTCGTGGTGGTCCGCGGGCGTGCCATCGCCGATCCCGAAGACGAAGCTGTCCTTGAGGGCCTTCGCCCGCGGATCGTGGAGGCTCTCAAGGGGGCCGGTGACTTGCCCTGGGTCTCGGCCGTCACCGGTTCCGAGATCCAACCCGAACAGGCGCTCGATCCGGAATACTGGATATCTCAGGCGAAGGATTCGACCCGTTTCAGTGAGGACCTTCAAACGGTCCTGGCCGAGCCGCGTGCCGTCTTGCTGGAGGTCGGGCCAGGTCACGGCCGGGCGGGCGAGGAATCTGCGGGAGCCCTAACGGAGCCGCTCGGACTCTGTTCACTGGTGGAACCTTCCGGCGGTGGATCCGAATTCGCCACCGTGCTCGAGACCCTGGGCAGCTTGTGGCAACGGGGTGCCGAGATCGATTGGGAAGCTTACCATCAGTATGAGCGTCGCCAGCGCGTACCGCTCCCCGCCTATCCCTTCGAGGGGGCGCACCACTGGATCGGCACTCGAGGGTCGGCGCAAAAGACACGACCCGACATGGATAACGGCGACGAGCAGCCTGTGGGGTGAGAAGTGGATGCGACGTTGAAAAATTGGTACGAGCTGGATGTCGCCGTCGATGGCGCATTGACCCTCGACGTTCGAGACTATTGCCTCTCGCACCCGGACACCGAAGGCGTCACACAGATATGGGTCCCTGGCTCCGCAGGTGTCTGGCTGTTGGATGGCGAGGATCTGTTCAACCCCGACTGGGTTCGGATGGTCCAGAGTCGTCTGGGTTTGAGCGTCATTAGTGCCCTGGTCTTCTTTCGAACCGCCGGCTACCAACACCCCTCCGCCCACATCGATATCGAGCCGGACGACGAGCGCGAAGATCCGCGGCTGTTACCGGTAAGCGCTGGTTATAACTGGGTGCTGGAGCCTACCGACGCCGAGATGGTCTGGTACGAGCCCTGGTGGGACGCCGAAGATTACGAACAGTGTTTGCAGGCCGTCCAGAAGGGGAGTTCCTACGACGCCGTGGCGGTTGGCGATCTGGCATACAATGAAATACCGGTGAGCCGGCTGACCGAGGCCGGACGTCATCGGTTGAGCGAACGGTGCCTTACGATGGTGCGCACCAATCTGCCCCATAACGTCCACATGGGATCGAAGGACCGTTGGTGCATTTCGGCGCGGGCGTTCGAATCCACGCCGGGTCTATGGAGTGCCGCGAGAGACAAGATGGAAGCCGCGATCCTGCGGTGAACTTGAATTGGCGCCCAGATTTGCGTCAGGTTCGGTCGCGACCGATTGAGCGGACCGGAGAAGATGGGGTAGTGCTGAAGTTTTGAAACTTGATTGAGCACTACCGAAGATGGCGCGAAGGTCCCGCGAAGATGGCGTGAAGATGGGATGCCAGAGGAATGGTCGATGCGGTCCGACGAGGTCGAATCTCTGGTCCGGGAGGGACAACGAAACCCGCTGTGGAAGGCGCATTCGGGGAATGTTCAGGTTCAGTTCGCGCAAGAGGAGGTCAAGCAGATCATTCCTCACCGCGATCCCTTCCTGTTCGTCGATGAGATCGTCGGCGTCAATCTGGCGCGGAATTGCGTTCGCGGACATCGCACGATCTCGCCACGTGATCCGGTCTTCGAGGGTCACATCCCCGGAGCTCCAATCTACCCGGGTGTCCTGCATGTCGAGACGATCGGCCAGATGGCACTATGCCTGATCTACTTCAGGGCGGTTGGCAGCGCGACGGTATCGGCCGAGATCCGCCTCGACAAACTCCTCGCCCTACGCATCCACCATGCGGTGGTGCTAGCCGCGATCCTGCCCGGCGATCACCTTGAAATTCAGGCCCGACTGATCGTCGACAACGATTTCACCGTCATTTGCGAGGGGCAGATCCTGAAGAACGGCAGGATTTGTTCGTTCGCGATCATGGAGCTGATCTACGTGGATCGGTGAGGGCGTGAAGTCAGAAGTTGATTTGGATACCGGCCGAGAACTTCTGATACCGGCTCACCTCATCCAACGCGAGCAAGTTCTCGTGATTGTGCTCGAATGACAGCTGGATGCCGATAACCTGCGTGATCATGCCAGTGAGACTCACCTTGCTTTCGATGACATAATCCTCGCTGTCACTGAAATCCCGGCGGAAGTAAAACCTCTCGTCGAATGACCACGTGTCGGTCAGCCATTTCGGAAGAGCAGCTCGGTCGAAGTTGAATGAGGCCCGGCCAGCGGGCATTTGAGTCGAATTCAAACCCATTGTTAAGGAAGTTCTATTTTCGCATTGTTGAAATCGATATGGTGTCGGCGGTATCTTGTGGTATATATACCGTCAGATGAAGAAGAAAAAGATATGGCTTGAGTTGAATCAGGTAAGGGGAGCGGTTGCGTCGCGACTGCGACGGCGGAAGTACAGCCTGATCGAGCGCCATGAGATACCCGACGGTTTGCTGCCTGGCTCGGTGTCGATTAGTTACACCCGGTGCGGTAAGCCGACGTGCCGGTGTGTGTCGGGTGAAGGGCACCCATCCTGGTCCTGGACATTCATGATGGACGGGAAGAAGCATGTCGAACACGTTCCAGCTGCCATGGTTGAGGAGATTCAAAAGCGTGTCGGAGCGGGACGGGAGTTTCAGGATGCGATCCGGGAGGTGCTGACAGCGAACGCGAAGTTGTTGGTGCTGGAGCGCCAGCAACAACGTGAGAAGCGGAAGCGCCGGTGAAAGGTCCGTCGGCACGAGGGATACGACGGTACGCGCGAAAGTGTTTGCGGCTGAAGGGGTATTTGAATCACCCCGGAGATGGGCGGGTGCGACCGCAGATCGGAAGTGGGCATCTGATCTGGTCTCTGGTGATCGGGTATCTGCTGCGGGAATCGAGCTTCCTGGCCATCGAGTCGCTCGCACGATCCTCGGCGTGTCGGGCCTTGGGAATCGGACGCCGCTTTAGCGACGACACGCTGGGCTATTTTACCGAGAAGCTGAATCCGGAATTCACGCGCGGCGCGTTGACCACAGCCATCAAGCAGGCCAAGCGCAATAAAGCGTTCGACGATTGCCGATTCATCGGCCTGGCGCTGGACGGGACAACCGTGGGGCGTGTCGGTGAGGCCGGGTGTCAGTGGTGTCGACCCCATCGCAACGCCGAGGGGGAGGTGACCACCTACTTACACCACGTCGTGATGGCCACCATCGTGGGCACCGGGTTCACTTTACCGGTCGATGTGGAACCCTACGGTAGTGGGGATAGCGAATGGTCGGGGGGGCAACGACTGCTTCGTCGGGTGGTGGGGCAGTTGGGGCCGCGTTTTGCCGATTATGTTGTTGTCGATGGGGGCTATGCGTCGGCTCCGTTCCTGCACTTGGCCGACGAGTTGGGATTGAAGACCATCGTCCGTCTCAAAGCCAATCTTCCGAGCTTGTTCAACGCCGCCAAAAGCCGGTTTGCTTGTCAGCCGCCGTCCCGGGTTTTCAAGGATGGAGCCGATCGGGTGGAAATCTGGGATGCAGACGACTTCGATCCCTGGGGCCGATTGAACTGGCCGACCGTGCGCGTGATCCGCTACCGGCAAGAGAAACCCGATGGATCGGTGGTCGAAGCCTACTGGCTGACCAATTTCTCGATGAACCAAGTGGGAGCGCCCACTTTATTTCGCATGGCCAAGAGTCGTTGGGAAGTCGAAAACCAAGGTTTCAACGATGCCAAGAACCGTTATGGGATGGCCCATATCCCCCATCACCACGCCAACAGCTTGCTTCTCCACTGGCTCCTCATAAGCCTGGCTCTCACGATCGAACGTCTGTATCGATTGCGTCATTTGCATCGCGGGCGCCATCGCCCGCATACCTCCATCGAGCTTCTTCGTTTGCTTCGCCTCGCTCTGTCTGCCCCAACCCCAGCCGACTCCAGCTGAACTGACTCGTTTCCCTGGTCTCCACGCGCCTGCCTGACCCCAATCACCGGGCTGGACCCGCTACGGATACCTGTCTCTCGAAAATACCCCTCACTTCAAATTCCTCTCCCTCCTCGACCTTTTCCCTTCCAGAGCCCCTTCCAGACACTCCGTCCTCCCTGACTTCCGAAATGGCTGCGTGTCGGTCAGCTTAACTGTCAGGTCCTGAAATATACCGTAATATACGTCGAACCCGAATTCAGCCAGGACGTTCTTGTCCTGATTCAGAAACGCCAGCCCGGGTACGATGCGGGCCTGGACGCGGCCGTCCTCAAGCTTTGTGCCGAAACCGATCTGTTGTTCGAACCGGTATTCAATCTGCTGGACTTCGTCGGTGGTAAAGCGGCTTCGGAACATCAACAGCGGCACATCGCCGAAGGAATGGTCGATACCACCGGACAGCTCAAGACGGTTCGCCACCTCGATATGACTCGTGGTGCCTTCAGGCCTCGTCCGGCCGTATTTATACTGGCCGCCGATGACAAACGCTCCGGATGGGTACGGAGTCTGACTCGAAAATTCAATCTGGAATCCATCGAGGTTCGTAGAGCCCGACTCCAGAGAAGCGCCGATTGTCAAAGAACCCGTGAAGGCTGCAGGCTGGACCGCCGGTTGGTCCTGCGCCACCGCTGGAACGGCCATGACTACGGCCAGTCCTACAACGAAGTGTCTGATTATCATGATTCTCGTCAAATCTACCTGCGGCCTCCGCTGTGTGCAACGTCGGAAAGGGATTATTTGCTACTCTCTCCGATAGTGCAAGCATTTACCTGTGAACTAGCCGTAGACGAGTGTCGGGCGGCGGTCGCCGCAGTTTCGCCCGGGGAATTTCTTGCCGCTCGAGACGAAGTTCACGTCTGGCTCGTCCGGACTGACGGCCGGAACCGAGCCGGACGCCGCTTTCTCTCGCCCGATGAGTGCGACCGAGCCGATCGCTTCCGGTTCGAGCGTGATCGACAGGCGTTCACTGCCTCACGGACTGCCCTGCGAGTCCTGGTGGGGCACTATACGGCCACAGGGCCCGAACTTGTTCAATTTGCGGTTGGCCCGCATGGCAAGCCACACCTGTCACCCGGCGGCGGGGCACCCGCTCTCTGCTTCAACCTCTCGCACTCCGGCGACTATGCCCTCATCGCGCTATCGAATGGGCCCGCGGTCGGCACCGACATCGAACGCCTTCGGACCGATGTTGAAGCGGACGGGATCGCCGAACGTTACTTTCTTGAATCCGAGCTGGCATGGTTGCGCTCCCGTCCCCGAGAAGCGCGGACCGAGGCCTTTCACCGGCTGTGGGTGTTGAAGGAAGCCGCGATCAAGGCGGACGGCCGCGGGCTGTCCATGCCTTTAGTCGAGGTCCGGGTGGCCTTCGATTCCAGAGACCGCGGGGGGGTGGAATCGCCGCCGTGGTGGAGTTCGGAACTTGAAGTCGCGCCGGAGTATGCCGCGGCACTGGTGATTTGCGCCGAAGAGCCCACCCTCAAATCCGTGCGCCGCGCGGGTATCCGGTTTCAGATGGACCACCTGTGTCCGCAGGCCGGGTTGTAATCAATTTACAGCTATGAATAGAATCTGCGTCCTCAACATGAAAGGGGGCGTCGGTAAGACGACGACCGCGATTCATCTTGCGGCCGGATTTTCCCGTCGCGGACAGCGCGTTCTGCTTGCCGATACCGACCCTCAAGGCAACGTCAGTCACACGCTCGGACTTGCACCTGATGGAACAATTTGCGAGTTGATGCTCGGTGAGCGCGAGCCTGAAGACGTTATTGTCCGCTCCGTTCGCGACAACCTGGACGTCCTCCCGTCTTCTCCCGCTGCGTTTGCGCTCGACCGGCAACTCGCAGGGGAAACTCAACGCGAAACCATTCTGGCCCGCCGGATGCGCGCGGTTTCGGGCTACGACATGGTTGTCGTCGATACTTCGCCTTCGATGAGTCTGCTCACTTTTAATGCCCTGTTGTACGCCAATCACGTCGTCATACCGATCGGAATGGACCTCATGGCCGTGATCGGCGCCCGCCAGACAATGAACGGCGTCGCCGAGGTTCAGGAGCTGTGGCCTGATCGCAAATTGGGAGTCCTGGCCGTTGTGCCGACCTTTGTCAGCGCCGCAACGGTGGCAAGCCGTGCCACGCTGGGCGCCATCAACAGGGATCCCGCGCTGCGCCGTCACGTTTTTGCGCCCGGAATTCGCCAATGTCTGGACTTGACATATGCATCGGCGAGTCGCGAGACTATCTGGGAGTACGCTCCAATGAAGCCGCGCGGCCCAGGATTTCGACGCACTCATCACCGCCGTCGAAGGCCGCCTCGTTTCGGATTCATCACCGAAGGAGATGCTGTCTGTCGTCGGCGGTTGATTTCCGCCCGCGCCGGGCTCGCTGAACATGGCTCGTTCCCGCAAGAACCCCGAAAAGACTTTTGAAGTTCCCGACGCTGTCGCCAACGCCTCCCAGTCCGGTTGGGTTCATAAATCCAGCGATGAGCCGAAGGCCGCCTCGAAGAAAACGCGGCCGAAGGGATCCAAGCCCCCGGCAAAGGACGCCACGGCGGTGACCGTGATTCCGGCCGGACACCCAAGAGAGCGTCGAAAGACAACAGCGCTCGACCTCCTGTGGTGGCCTTTTGCCGCAGTCGTGACCCACGTCCTGGCGCTTGGCCCGCTGCTCTCGTCGAGCAAATCGAAGCCCAGATCTTCCGATTCTGATTGACCCGTTACTCCTGCCACAGACCTCCCGCCGTGCACGTCGAGACGTGTACGGGTGGTTGATCAGCGCTCCTGGGACCTCCGTAATGTTCTGGTTCGCGAGACGTAGGTCGAATCGCGGCTCGCGGTCGGGGCGCAGGCCAGCGTCGGTCACCTAACTATTCGGCCCGAGGCGCGGCCTTCTCTATAGTGACCTTCGGGACGGGCGGCCGACGAAAGGCATGACGAAGGACGATGACGCTGTTTGCCGTCTCGATCACGACAGCTGCGAACATGCCCCATCCCGTGATTCGCACCAGTGTCGCGTTGGCGGCATAGAACCCTATCGCCAGTGCCGGTACGCCCAGCTGCCAGATTGCCAGAACAACCCCTTGCAGGTGTCGCCGTGGCATCACACGCGGTGATGGTGGCAAAGTCGTATAACCGGATCCCGCGTGGCCATGCATCCAGGCAAACATCGGTAACAGCCGGGCCGACATGCCCACGACCATCTGCGAGAGGAACCCGAGTAGTCCAAGGACGCCGTAGACGATCGCCAGGTCCAGCTTCCAGGCGCCTGCGGGAGCGAACAGCATCACCAGGCCGAGAACGGTCGCCCCGGCGAGGTAGCCGACGGCGGCAAGCGCGTGTCCCATACCGAAGTCCGGCCGCTGCAGGTCCTTTGGGGCCGATCTCGGATGTCTCGACATCCAGCGCAGCTGCAGGAAGAAAGCGAATAGTCCACCAATTGAGAGGAGCGCCCACAGAACCGTCGAGCGACTGCCGTGCATGAGACTGATGAACAACCCGAGTGCTCCAGCTTCCAGAAGCACTGCGCTGGCCCAGACGCCGGGACCCGAGGGCATCGCCGCCGGCAAGAACATCGGGAAGAGTCGGTATCCGATTCCAACGACGATCATCGTGGCCCAGCCGAGCGCCGCCAGATGGGCGTGAGCGTAGACGCTATCGAGCACGAAGCCGGGAAGGACGTGCACCTGAAGCTTCTCCATACCCACGAGAAAACCGAGCGCCCCCGCGGTCAGGATGTTCAGGAAGGCGAATCCGATGTGGAGTTTTACGGGTTTGGATAACACCGCCGAACCGAGCGCCGCCAGGACGCGGCCCGCGACCCAGGCGATACCGAGAAGCAGGATTCCGGCAGACCCCAGCATGCCGCTGTAGGAATCGATCCAGAAATGACCCACGGTCCCCGTGACACCGAGCGAAAAAAGTATAAAGGCCAGATAGTCGAGCCGCCGCGCAGGCATCTGCATCCTCAAAGCGATCGGACCGACCAGGTAGATGGCGCCAAGTATCGAGCCGGTGATCCACCCCAGCGTCACCAGGTGGACGACCGCGATCATCTGTGGGTGGTAAAAGAAACCGACGAGCGCCTCGGACTGTAACGCCAGGAACAGGAAGGCCGCACCGAGGCACAAGTGGGCGAAACCAAAGTACAGGAGCGGGAGGGCCCGCGGTGGCAGTCGATCGCTTTGCGAGACGCGAGTCATCGACGGCCGACCTCGTCAACGATGCGTCCTTTTCCCTTCAATCGAAGCCTCTCGAGTGATTAACATAACATCCCCGAGCGACTCTCCTGCCGGCCAGTCCAGAGAAGCCGGCGCTGTGACTCATTGACCGTACTGATGCTGTCACGCACTTTCAGAAACGGAATGTGTATTGCCTGGGCGTCTCCGCGTCCGGGTGGCGTTATCAACGGACCGTTTCCCGGTGCTTTACACATGAAGTCCGTGCCCCCCTCTGGTAGTCTCTGACCTGAAATGCGTGTAGGACTCTGGATCATCCAGGTGTTGTTAGCGGTAGTTTTTGCCTTCATGGGTGCCGTGAAGACCCTCCCGCCTATCGACGAAGTCACCCGCTCGCTGCCGTTGCTCGCCGACTATCATCCCTTGCTGATCCGGTTTATCGGCATCTCGGAGTTGCTCGGGGCGATGGGTCTGATCCTGCCCGCACTCACCGGGATCCGGCCGGGTCTGACGACCTGGGCTGCCGGGGGGCTCGCGACGATCATGGTGCTCGCGATCGGCGTCCACCTTTTACGCGGAGAGTTCTTAGGAGCCGCCCTCCCGCTGGTTCTGTTCGGCCTGTCGTCGTTCGTCGTCTACGGGCGGACGCGGGAATCTGCGTGAAGGCGCTCGACCGACCTCACGACCGTACGGCACCGGCCGCGGCGAGACCCCGCCGTGGAGATCTCTGTCGGGCGGGCGTCAACCCGCCGAGCGCGGCCGGTCGTGCACGCCTTGTCCTGCTTTCTCGGAAGTGGGTTTGACTGATATAGTCGGTTGGCGGCGGCAACGAATGGGATCAAGGACCGGAAATGAGATCGCGCGGTACATTCGCGTCGTCGACTAACCGATGCGGACATACGCGAATCTGCAGCGTGTCGTGGCCTTGCCCCTTCTGTCGTGGGTCATTGTCAACATACCTCTTCTCTTGCAGTTGCGAGAGCATGCCTTCGATTGGGATGCAGATTTTGTTTCGCTCCTGGGCACCGCTCCGAGTCAATATCTCTTTTTGTTAGCGATCTATCCGTTCGTGGCCCTCTGTTCCTCGTTTGCATTCCATGAATTGACTGATTTTTTCCAACGCCACAAGAAAGTTGCAAAGACAATTTACCCGTCATGGGTAAAGACCCACAGGGGTGTGCTCATTGCAGGGCTTATCGTCGGCTTCACCCTGGCCCTTCTGGATTCCTACGGGACTGGAACTCAAGGGTTGGACACCCTGGAGCGAACAGATGCCCGAAACGCAGTCCGGGCGTCAAGGCTCGTGTTGGATACCATCGATAGGGAGAACCCATTCACTCTGGTCGAGAGGCTCGAAAGGGAGCTCGCTCGATTGGACGGAAACGCGAATGTGACCGAGACTCTGATCAACATTGCGAAGAGGGCAGTGCACGAGTTGCGCGCAACCAGAGGATTGTGGAGGTATTCGCACAACGGATCGTTCCTGTCCTGGAAAGAAGACCGGATGCGATCAAGCAAGCCGCCAGCGCATTTGAACAACAGTCCATGGAGCAAAAGGACGACGACTTGTTGGTTGAAGCAATGGTCTTTCTCTGGTTTCTGCCACGCGACGCTGAGACGGAGTTCGGTCAAGCGATCAGACGGGCCGGCTTCCTCGCTACAGTCGCGGTCGTCGCCTTTGGGGGTGCCTACATCTGGTTCACTACTCTAATGCTTGGCGCCCTCCGAAAGACGTCGGCGGGCAATGAACACGTGGAAGCCTTTCTTCCTCGGGCCGCCGGTGTCCTCGCCGCTGCCACAGTGGCCCTGACCCTATGGCCGGCGTTCCGCAGCTATAGCATGGGAGAGGCTCAGATTATCGACCCGCTGAGCTCAAATGGGTCGGTGGCCCCATTCGCCGTTTTGGTCTTCTGTCTCTGCATACTTTGCACATTGGCCTACATAGTCCTCCCCAGCCAGTTGTCCAGCTTTGTCTTGTTTATTGTCGGCGGCATGGGAAGCGTGCTTGCCTACTACACGAGCGTGAACTGGGTATTCCAGTTTAGAGCGTTTGGCGGGTCGGGTGCTGGACCTTCAAATCTTGCGATCTTAGCCCGGATGGATCACCAATCGGAGAATCGATCGGTGTTCGGATACGAGAAGCGATTTGCGGCGAGACTTGGAGCTGAGAGTGAGCGAGCCGTGGACATTGGCGGATTTTGAGCCTGTGACACGGCGACATTTGGCGGGAGATCGGCATGAATGGGCGAGTGCAGGCAGGCCTCGCCGGGAGGCAGATGAGAGGCGCTGTTTTTCGGATCTGAAGGTTCGGTGTCGTCAGCAACGAAGCGGAATTGATTGCAGGTTTCTCACTATGAGAGCAAAGACGTCGGCATAGGGATAGGCCTCCGACATCGAGATCCAGACGTTGCGGACCGTGAGGCGGATACGCGCACCGATCTTAAGAAGCTTCAGACGGATGGTTCCGCATTGGGCATGGGCCATCGCGGTATCTTTGAGACCGAGACGACGCAACGCCTGCATAAGCATGTAGGCGGCTGAGGACAGATACAGTCGGAGCTGATTGGCGCGCATGGTTCCCGCACTGGTGCGGTCGGCAAATAGATCCAGTTGCTGTTCTTTGATCCGGTTCTCCATGTCGCCGCGTGCGCAATAGAAATCTTCGTAGAGCGCTTGGGCTCCGAGTCGTTCCGGTGGCAGTGAGGTCACCACGAATCGGGGATTGGCGCCCTTGGCCAGGAACTCGGCTTTGCCAACAACGCGACGAGTGCGGCTCCAGCTCTTTCGAGTCCGGTACAGGAAATCCTTAAACACTCGTGCCGATTTCCCAGTGGTCTGAAACTCCGCTTCAGCCTGAATCATCTGGTCAGCGATCTCTCGCTTGAGGCGGTCGTTCTTGGCCAACCCCATCACATAATCGACCTGGTGGGTTTCACACCAGTCCAGTAATGCATCCCGGCAGAATCCGGAATCGGCCCGAATGATGATCGACACGTCCGGCCAGCTCTGACGGATCTGGCCGACGATACGTTCCAATTCATCGACTGATCCTGCCGCCCCATCGATATTGGACGGGCGCAGCCGAGCGCACAACAGATGCTCTCCACAGAAGATGTACAAGGGCAGATAGCAGTAGTTGCGGTAGTAGCCGTGAAAGAACCGGCCTTCCTGTTGACCATGGATCGGATCATCGGTCGCGTCCAGATCCAGAACGATCTCTTCGGGCGCCGTGTTGTCATGGGCTGCCACAAACGCATCGACCATCCAACGATCGATCTTGTCCCCATCCATAGCGATCTTCTTGTACCGCTCCTGGTCGCCGACTTCGGCGCCGGTCAACTCCAATCGGTTTAGCGTGCTCTTGCCCGCCAACGCCTTTCCCCAGTCGCCGGCCTGTCGTCGATTCGTTCCCAGCGGATCCGCTTTGTCCACCGCCAACGCAAGCATCGGGTCGGTCCGTAACTGATCGTGATCGTTCAGGTCTTCATATCCCAGGCACAGCCCGTAGACCCGCTGTCCCAACAGCTCCTTCACGGTGTGTTCGATCAACCGTTGGTCGCGATGATCGCTAAAACACCCCGCCAATCCATCGATCAAACCGGTCCGCTTTTCGACTTCACGCAGCAGCAGAACTCCAGCGTCAGACGTGATCTTGCCGCCGTCGAAACGCGCCTTCATTTTTCGTTGAAGAAGTCCGTGAAATTCGAACGTGGTTTGTTTACACTCTGTACTCATAAGGGCCGCCTCCGTTTGGTTTCTGAACCGTTCTCGACAAACGATTTATGCCAAACAGGGCGGCCTTTTCTGGTCCTTTCGGTGATTTATGCGGGTTAGGTGTGACACTCCTGGCTGTCCTGACAACTTTTTTATGGATGGTGAGCACCGGCGGAAGGAGCACACCAGCCCTACACGCAGCCCGCCGTCGCCCTCACCTGTATCGTCGAAAATAACACCAACCTCGGATCTGTTGGAACGAACGACAAAGCCTGAGGTCTGACGACCCCTGCGCCCTACCGGGTACGACCAGAACCGGGCACGTTCGGGTATCCGTATCGATAGGCAACCTATCAGTCTGGACTGGAGCCGCGGCCTCCTGTGCGGCTCAGTATTCTGCTGATAGGCGGCGCACTTACCGCAAGCCACTCATTCGCCAGCGTTCGAACCGGCCTGGAAACACGAGCGTGAACCCGCACAGTGCCGGAAGCACAATTGCACTTGAAATCACACAGAGCAATCGGAACTGCCCCAACTCGAGACAAAAGGGAGATCGCGAAATGTACAAATGCAACTGTAGCTACATACCACCGCACGTGCTCGACACTATGGCGCGAAAGGGTGATCAACAGACCCGCCAAAGCGTACGGGCGAGCGTGCAACAGGCCAAGATCAGCCGGGGCAAACGGGCCACGCGTTGGGTTTCGATGGAGGCCCTTCTCGCTGGGGTGGCGGCTCCTGCGCCGGGCACCGCAGGTCGCGAAGTTTACAATTGCCAGAACCAATGGGCGCTCCGCGTTTTACCACTGGCACGAGCGGAAGGGGATGCGGCCACAGGCGACGACGATGTCAACGACATCTACAAGTATGCCGGCGCTACCCGTGACTACTTTCAAAACGAGCTCAATCGGAACTCGATCGATAATCAAGGCATGAATCTCATCCTGAACGTCCATGTGGGAGTGGACTTCATGAACGCCTTCTGGGACGGTGACGAGATGGCCTTCGGCGACGGCGACGGCGCCATCTTCGTCAGCTTCGCAAAATCCCTGGATGTGGTTGCGCACGAGCTCACCCACGGCGTCACTCAGTTCACGGCGAATCTGGACTACTATGGCCAGTCCGGCGCCCTCAACGAGCACTTCTCCGACGTGTTCGGTAGTGTCATCACACAGGACTCGCTAGGACAAGACGCGCATTCCGCGGACTGGCTGGTCGGCAACGAGATCATGGGCCCGACACTGTATGGCGAAGCTCTGCGCTCTATGAGCTCGCCGGGCACGGCCTATGACAACCCTCTGATGGGCAAGGATCCACAACCAGATCACATGAATGACTACTACGCTGGACCTGCCGACAATCAGGGCGTACACATCAACAGCGGCATTATGAACAAGGTGTTTTACCTGGTTGCGACCGACATCGGAACTCCGGTGGCAGGGAAGGTCTGGTACCATGCCCTCCAGAACCTGTGGCCGACGGCGAGCTTCAACGATGCGGTGGATGTGCTCGTGGAATCGGCCCGCGTCCAGGTAAAGAACGGCGTCGCACCGCAAGGAACCACGCAGACGGCGCGTGCGGCATTCAAAGAAGTCGGGTTGCCTGTTTAGCGCCACGGGGCGCGCTTGCCGGTAATTCGATCGGGCCGCGGTGCCCTTCGGGCGTGGGTGGCGACGATACGATAGGGATTAAGTTGCGGATTGTTTTCAAAATGTCGGGTGGTTACGCCGGACTATTCGCCCTTAATCCTTTATCGTATCGAGTCGACACGGATGAGTCGCCGGATTCGGACTGTGCGCGACTGGTCGAACTGGTACACGCTTCGGGCGTGATGGAATCGCCCTCAAGACAACCCGAGCCTGGAACCCGTGGTCAACCCGACGTGTACAAGTACGAACTCTCCATCGCAGACGGCGGCGCGCCGCGAATCTTTTTCTTTGACGACGCGAATGCACCTGCCGATGTCCGCATGCTTCTGCAATATCTACAAGCGCGGGCGATCCAACACCGAATGAATGACGGATAGTCCATGAGCGTGACGTCGACGCGAGCGGCTCTGGTGAAAGACGACCCAGACGACCCCAATGCCACCAGGAAGGTCTGGCTCGAGGACACGGTACTTTTCGGTAGGTTTCGGTATGGTCGGTTGGTGACTCAAAATCTGGCGAGGGGCAACTTTCGTGGGGGTTCAAGCCCCCCCTCCGGCATTGATCCTAAACAACTTATATGAGATCGGGAGTCCAATGCGGATGGCTTTCCCGTCGGACCGGTGATTTCGCTACTCTAAATTGGCCCACTTTTGATCGTTTGATTTGGCCCACCCCTGACGACTGAACCGGAGAGGCTGTTCCGAACAAAGAGTCGGAATGGAGGGACCCGGTGTCAAGGAGATCGAAGGTGGAATTATTTGAAGAGATTCGGCGAGAGCACGAGTTTGGTGTGGGAACGATCCAGGGTGTGGCCCGGCGGCTGGGGGTGCATCGGCGGATGGTGCGTCAAGCGCTGGGAAACGCCGTGCCGCCGGCGAGGAAGAGCCCGGAGCGGAAGAGGCCGAGGCTGGAGCCGGTTATGGAATTTATCAACGGGGTGTTGGAGGCGGACAGGCAGGCCCCGCGGAAGCAGCGGCACACCAGTCACCGGATCTACGAACGGATCCGGATGGAATTTCCGAAACATCCGATTGGGGAATCGACGGTTCGCCGGTATGTCGGGCGGCGGAAGCGGGAGATGGGTTTCATCCGACAGGAGACGTTCGTGCCGCAAAGCTACGCCTGGGGTCAGGAAGCACAGATCGACTGGTACGAAGCCGTCGCGGAGTTGGATGGCGAACGGCAGAAGCTCCAGGTTTTCTGTATGCGGAGCATGGGCAGTGGTGGCGCATTCCATCGAGCTTATCCTCGGGCGACACAACAGGCATTCCTGGAGGCTCATGAGTTGGGTTTCCGCTATTTTGCGGGGGTCTTCGGGGTGCTGCGTTATGACAACCTGACCAGCGCGGTGAAGAAGATTCTGCGGGGATACCGGCGTGTAGAGACCGAACGGTTCATCGCGTTTCGGTCGCATTGGAAGTTTCAAGCCGAGTTCTGCACACCCGGCGAGGGCCACGAGAAAGGCGGTGTGGAAGGCGAAGCCGGATACTTCCGGCGCAATCACCTGGTACCGGTGCCGAAGGCGAAGGACCTGGCGGATCTGAATGCGCAGCTGCTGGCCGGTTGCCGTGCCGATGAACGGCGCAAGATCGGCGATCGGGTCCAGACGGTGGGTGAAGGGATGCAGATCGAACAGCCCCATCTGCTCGCGTTATCGACCGAAGGGTTCCCTCTGGCCGAGGACAGCTTTCCACGAGTCGATGGTAAGGGATGTGTACGGGTGCGTAACAACTTCTACTCCGCCCCCGTCAAGGCCGGGACTGTGGTGCGGGCGAGCGTTTTTCCGGCCTACGTGGAGGTCTGGCACGATGGCGGATGCGTGGCGCGGCATGAGCGAGGATATGGAAACGGCCAGCACTTCTTCAATCTGGAACATTATCTGGAGGTGTTGGAGCGGAAGCCGGGCGCGCTGGCCGGGAGCAAGCCTCTGGAGCAATGGCGGCAACAGGGCCGATGGCCGAAAAGCTATGACGAGTTCTGGCAGACGTTGATCGATCGCAACGGAAAACAGAATGGGACCCGCGCAATGGTGGAGTTGCTCCTACTGGGCCGGGAACATGGCTATAGCGAGCTGGATTCCGCATTCCAACAAGCCCTGCGCCTGGGATGCTCCGATGCCGCCGCGGCGCGCTACCTGATGACCGAGGCCCGATTCGACCGGCCGGCGGCGCCGCGACTGGAAGTGGCCGCACTACGCGCTTATGAGCGGCCCCTGCCGGAGGTGAATACTTACGATGCACTGCTCACTGCGGAGGTGGTCTAGTGTCCGCCACAGCCGGCGGGGTCGAACAGGCGGCGATTCAGCAGTACTGTAAAGCTCTCCGGACGCCCACGATCGGAACGCAGTTTGCGGCCATGGCCGAGCAGGCCCAGCGGGAAGAGCACACCTACACACGGTATCTGGAAGCCTTGCTGGCGATGGAAGTTGAAGAACGCGAACGGAACACCGTGGCCCGGCGGATTCAATCCGCACGTTTCCCTCGAATGAAGACACTCGAGGACTTTGACTTCTCGCGGTCGAAGGTTCCAGCCAACCGGATCCGTGGACTCGCAGACGGTGGCTATTTAGAACACGCCGAACCTGTCGTCCTGATCGGGGAGTGTGGAACGGGCAAGACGCACCTGGCCACAGGACTGTGCGTGGCCGCTTGTCGGCAGAAGAAGCGGGTTCGCTTTACGACGGCCGCCGGCTTGATCAACGAGTTGGTCGAGGCCCACCACAACGACCAGTTCCGCCGGGTTCTGGCCCGATGGTTCCGATACGAGTTGATTGCCATCGACGAAGTCGGCTATGTCCCGATGGCAGACCTCGGCGCCGAACTCCTCTTTCAAGTCATCTCGGATCGAGCCGAGCGGGCGACGGTGATCTTGACAACGAATCTGCCGTTCTCGGAATGGACCCAGGTGTTTCCCAATGTTCGGCTGTGCAAGGCGTTGCTGGACCGGATAACCGATCGCGCTCACATCATCGAGACCGGAACCGAATCCTTCCGGTTTCGGCGCACGTTGGAGAAACGACAGAAACCACGGCATCCGCCTGGAAAGGAGAAACCCGCGAAACAAACCACGTCCTGAGGGTCGGATCGCCGCGCGGTCGTCGATCCTGGGCGATCCTGGAAACGGAGTTTTTTCCCGAAAGAAAGAAAAAGAACCAAAAAGAAAGAAACGGAGGCCTGTGGAAGATGACGCGCTGTGGAAATCCTAAAAACCAGGATTCCCACAGCGCTTGGAAAAGCCTCGCCAAGGGCGCTCGGCTTTCCCACATCTACAACACAGGCCCGACGGTAATTATCACTACTCGGAATTATTAACAGGAGGGGGTGGGCCAAATCAGACGATCAAAAGTGGGCCAGACCGGGTGGACAAACCCAGACCGGCATCCGTCAACTCGATCTCCTTGTCCCGATCCTCATCCCCACGAGGGCAAACCGAGCCGCAATGCTGAGGAGGAGGGCCTGTGTGGTTCAGGTGAGTCCGTCTATTTCTCGGGGGATTCCAGCCCTGCTTCTGTCGCCTCGAGAGTGTCAGACGCATTCCAGTTCGGGACATCCCGGGCCAGCTTAAAGAGCAATGCGTCCAGTGTCGCCCGTGCCTCGTCCCCACGTTCTCTATCGGTGACAAAGTTAGCTGTTGCCCGCCATTCACTGGACTGGGCCAGACGGCCTCGCAGGGCAGCAGTCAAGATATCAATCCAGGTGGGTGCGCTGAACGTGGAGGTCAGGGAGAGTGCATTGGTAATGGCTTCGGTTCTGTGCCAGGCACCTCGTGGCACAAAGAGTAGCGATCCTGGTTTGAGAACGAATTCGGTGACATTTTCGGGAAGCTGATCAGGCATGCCGGAGTGCGGCGAATGAGTACCGATGGGCAGATGGCCCCAGAGTCGTCAGGGTTGCCGTGACGAGTGCCCATCTCGTGGGCGCCCGTCCTCAGGCATGGTGTCTGTCGGAAACAGATGCCTTCACTAGCCCGGATGGATCACCAATCGGAGAATCGATCGGTGTTCGGATACGAGAAGCGATTTGCGGCGAGACTTGGAGCTGAGAGTGAGCGAGCCGTGGACATTGGCGGATTTTGAGCCTGTGACACGGCGACATTTGGCGGGAGATCGGCATGAATGGGCGAGTGCAGGCAGGCCTCGCCGGGAGGCAGATGAGAGGCGCTGTTTTTCGGATCTGAAGGTTCGGTGTCGTCAGCAACGAAGCGGAATTGATTGCAGGTTTCTCACTATGAGAGCAAAGACGTCGGCATAGGGATAGGCCTCCGACATCGAGATCCAGACGTTGCGGACCGTGAGGCGGATACGCGCACCGATCTTAAGAAGCTTCAGACGGATGGTTCCGCATTGGGCATGGGCCATCGCGGTATCTTTGAGACCGAGACGACGCAACGCCTGCATAAGCATGTAGGCGGCTGAGGACAGATACAGTCGGAGCTGATTGGCGCGCATGGTTCCCGCACTGGTGCGGTCGGCAAATAGATCCAGTTGCTGTTCTTTGATCCGGTTCTCCATGTCGCCGCGTGCGCAATAGAAATCTTCGTAGAGCGCTTGGGCTCCGAGTCGTTCCGGTGGCAGTGAGGTCACCACGAATCGGGGATTGGCGCCCTTGGCCAGGAACTCGGCTTTGCCAACAACGCGACGAGTGCGGCTCCAGCTCTTTCGAGTCCGGTACAGGAAATCCTTAAACACTCGTGCCGATTTCCCAGTGGTCTGAAACTCCGCTTCAGCCTGAATCATCTGGTCAGCGATCTCTCGCTTGAGGCGGTCGTTCTTGGCCAACCCCATCACATAATCGACCTGGTGGGTTTCACACCAGTCCAGTAATGCATCCCGGCAGAATCCGGAATCGGCCCGAATGATGATCGACACGTCCGGCCAGCTCTGACGGATCTGGCCGACGATACGTTCCAATTCATCGACTGATCCTGCCGCCCCATCGATATTGGACGGGCGCAGCCGAGCGCACAACAGATGCTCTCCACAGAAGATGTACAAGGGCAGATAGCAGTAGTTGCGGTAGTAGCCGTGAAAGAACCGGCCTTCCTGTTGACCATGGATCGGATCATCGGTCGCGTCCAGATCCAGAACGATCTCTTCGGGCGCCGTGTTGTCATGGGCTGCCACAAACGCATCGACCATCCAACGATCGATCTTGTCCCCATCCATAGCGATCTTCTTGTACCGCTCCTGGTCGCCGACTTCGGCGCCGGTCAACTCCAATCGGTTTAGCGTGCTCTTGCCCGCCAACGCCTTTCCCCAGTCGCCGGCCTGTCGTCGATTCGTTCCCAGCGGATCCGCTTTGTCCACCGCCAACGCAAGCATCGGGTCGGTCCGTAACTGATCGTGATCGTTCAGGTCTTCATATCCCAGGCACAGCCCGTAGACCCGCTGTCCCAACAGCTCCTTCACGGTGTGTTCGATCAACCGTTGGTCGCGATGATCGCTAAAACACCCCGCCAATCCATCGATCAAACCGGTCCGCTTTTCGACTTCACGCAGCAGCAGAACTCCAGCGTCAGACGTGATCTTGCCGCCGTCGAAACGCGCCTTCATTTTTCGTTGAAGAAGTCCGTGAAATTCGAACGTGGTTTGTTTACACTCTGTACTCATAAGGGCCGCCTCCGTTTGGTTTCTGAACCGTTCTCGACAAACGATTTATGCCAAACAGGGCGGCCTTTTCTGGTCCTTTCGGTGATTTATGCGGGCTAGGAAGCTGCGGCTGATAAGGGTTGAGCTAGGAGCCTGCGCGGCAGAAGGGATGGCAGCGAGAAAGTGGAGAATCGGGGCCAGATTTTCTCGATTTTGAGGCGAATAGTGGTTCTATTTAACGAAAAATCGGGGAAATCTGGACCGATTATACCGCTTTCGCAGTAGATCTCTTCTGCCGCGCAGGCTCCTAACAGCTAACACCACTTTGATAGCATTGGATCGCTGCCGCTACTCCGGCGCCTCTCTCTGCTCCATGGCCCAACCCTGTCAATACGTCTTCAAGGGCAGCCAGCAGCAACAATATGTTGTTGCGCGTGGATGACGAGCCCATCAGCCCGATTCGCCAGATCTTCCCCTTAAGCGGTCCCAGGCCACCGACGATTTCGATCCCGTACGTGTCCAGCAATTGCTCCCGAACCCTGGCGTCATCGATTCCTTCCGGAACCCGCACTGTGTTGACCGTCCATGCCCGCAGATCGGGTTTGGCGAACATTTCCAAACCCATCGCTTCGACGCCCGCCACCAGCGCCAGGTGATTCTGACGGTGTCGGCAGAACCTGTTCCCGAGGCCTTCTTCTTCGACCATCCGAAGGGCTTCACGCATCGCGTAGTTGAGGGAGATCGGAGCCGTGTGGTGATAGGCTCTGTTCGTACTCCTCCAGTACTTACCGAGGAGCGTCAGATCCAGGTACCAGCTGCGGACGGGAGTGCCGCGCTCCTCCAATCGTCGAACGGCCTTGTCCGAGAGAGTAACCGGAGCCAGTCCCGGTGGACAGCTCAGGCACTTCTGGCTCCCGCTATAGACAAAATCCAGCCGGTTCTCCGCGACCGAGATCGGCTGCCCGCCCAGAGACGCGACCGCGTCGACGATTGTGACGATATCGTCGCGCCCACAGATTTCTCGAAGTGGCTCAAGCGGCTGTACCACCCCGGTCGAAGTCTCGACGTGAACCAGGCCCACGACCTTCGGCTTGTGTCGGTCTATCGCCCGAGAAATTTCGTCGGGTTCGAAGGCTCTTCCCCATTCGGCTGCGAGCACCGTTACCTTGCCGCCCACCCGCTCGGCAATTTCCCCCATCCGGTTGGCGAAGTAGCCGGCCGCGCACATCAGGACGGAGTCTCCAGGCTCGATCATGTTGACCAGAGCCGTCTCCATCCCGGCCGTTCCCGTACCCGAGATCGGCAGTGTCAGTGCATGGTCCGCCTCGAAGACCTTACGAAGGCCCTCCTGAACGTGATCCATGACGTCGTCTTCGAAGGCCGGATCCATGTGGCTGAGCAGGGACTGAGACATTGCGCGTAGGACGCGTGGGTCGACGTTGCTGGGTCCGGGGCCAAGGAGAATTCGAAAGGGGGCGTTGAACTCGTTCACTTACTTGTCTGCTCCACTGGTGGTGTTTCTACTGGGTTCCCGACAGAGTTCGTTCGATCAGGTCGTTCACCTGGTCCGACTTCATCTCACCGACGACGACGTACGGGTTTTCTATGTCACCGTCCACGACGATGATGTTAAAAGGCGTTCCCCACTTCCGGGAGTCGCCGAGTGCCTTTCTCAACAGGTATTGGAATGTTTCCATCCGGATGGTTTCGCGATCATCGTAGGCGATCTCGCTTCCGATGATCACCGGATACTGCATCTGGTGCCGGGCGATAAACTCCCGGACCTTGTCCAGTTCGCTGTACTCGGTCCGCGTGACGATTTCCAGGCCCTTCGAGTGATACTTTCGGTGGAGTTCCGCCAGGTACGGTGCTTCGTAGTTGCAGTTCACACACCATTCGGCCGTGTAAGACAGAAACAGTATCTTTGCCGACCGATAGCCGGGCTCGGAAGGCAGATGGAAATTGACATTTGTTCCGTCCAGGGCTGTTCCATAGAAGTCATGAAACTCGAACAGTTCCTTCAGCTCCCCGAGCGCCGCCGCGTCGAGGGCGGGATTCTCGGACAGGTATACCTCAAGGACACCCGACGCACTGATCCGGAGTAGATCCGAATACTCGTGATCGTCCGCCACCGGACTCTGTAAAGCTAATGCGAGGACCAGACTCAAAATCATAAGCACCTCCAAACGGCAATTATAACCACACTTGCCCCTCAGCTATTAGCTTTTGGCTGTTGGCTTTTGGGTCAGGAGTTTCGCTCCGATCGCTTTCTAGCCAAAAGCCAACAGCTAAAAGCCAACAGCCTTTCACGAGAGACAGTAGCGTCCCTCTTCTGTCAGGGTTCTGGCGATGCGCCGGCGTGCCGACACTGTATCTGTGGGTGTTAAGGCCAGGAGTTGGTGAATCGCAGCCAGTTGGCCGGGCAGTTCCTGGGGATCCACGACCGCTCCCAACGCCTGGCGTGCGGACGATTCGATGCGTTCGGTTGCGTCCGCGGCGAACGTCTGTACGACGTCGGCGTGTAAGGACGATCCGGCGAGCTTGGACAGGCGGACGACCGCGGAGTCGATCGCATAGGTTTCCATCAGCATGTCACTGAGGTGCATCAGCACTTCCTGTTCTTCGCGAATTTGGTTGCCGTATTTTTGTGCGACCGTCGTCGCCACGAAGAGAGAGGCCAGACGAGCCTTGGCCGGAGCGCCTTGTCGGTCACCCCTCCCGAATGGCCTCTGATCTGACGACCCCGAGAGCACGGTCCGGACCGCACGCTCTCCCGCCTCCATCAATGGCAGCCGGCCCGACCCGGCCCGTTTGAGCAGCATCACCGGAATCAGCATCCTGTTGATCTCGTTGGTGCCCTCGAAGATCCGGTTGACTCTGGCATCGCGATAGTAGCGTTCTACGGCGTATTCCTTGCTGTAGCCATAGCCCCCATGGATCTGTACCGCTTCATCGACGACATAATCGAGTACCTCGGTGCCGAAGACTTTCAGAATCGAGCACTCTACGGCGTACTCTTCGATTGCCCGCATGACCTGGGCCGGCTGATCGACGTCGACGTCTTCGAGTCCCTGATCCATCATGCCCGCAGTCCGGTAGACCATCGCTTCGGTCACCCAGGTTCGGATCGCCATTTCAGCGAGCTTGTGCTGAATGGCGCCGAATCCTGCGATCGGCTGACCGAACGCCATCCGTTGGTTGGCATATCCGATCGCATCGTTGAGAGCCGTCTTGCTGCCGCCGACAGCGTTGGCTCCCAGCTTCGCTCGCCCCGTGTTCAGTATGTTGAAGGCAACATGGTGGCCCTTGCCGATCTCGCCGAGTAAGTTCCCGACCGGAATATGGGCGTTGTCGAGGATCACGGTCGTAGTCGAAGACCCCAGCAAGCCCATCTTCTGTTCTTCGGATCCGGTTGAAACGCCGGGATCGTTGCGCTCGACGATGAAGCAGCTGAACTTGTCCCCGTCGACCTGCGCAAAGGTGATGAAGACATCGGCGAACGATGCGTTGGTGATCCACATCTTTTCACCGTTGAGCACCCAATGCTTTCCATCCTCGCTCAAAGCCGCCGATGCCCGGGCAGACAGGGCGTCGGATCCGCTGCTGGCCTCAGAAAGAGCATAGGACGTGAACATGTCTCCCTTTGTAAACCTCGGAAGGTATTTGAGCTTCTGCTCCTCGCTGCCGAAATAGACGATCGGCAGCGTGCCGATCCCCGCCTGACCTCCGTAGGAAACAGCAAAGGATCCGACCTGTCCGAGTTGCTCCATGACAATCATCGCGGAGACCTTGTCCAGGTTTTCTCCTCCATATTTTTCGGGTACTTCTATCCCCAACAATCCCAGGTCGCCACAGCCGCGTAGAAGCGATTTGGTCGCCTCCCAGTCCTTGCTTTCGATTTCTTCGACTCTCGGCACCACTTCGGATTCGACGAACTGCCGCGTCATCTCACGAATCAGTTGGTGTTCTTCGGAGAAATCTTCAGGTGTGAAGACATTGTCGGGCTTGCTTTCTCCCAGGAGAAAGCCACCTCCAATGAGTGAATTGGTAATTGATTCCTTCATACATCTACTCCGCTCAGAGCCGCCACCATGGCCGGATGGCGAACTCGTCAGCGTATTACACGAGCCCCGGCGAGTTCAATCGCCTTTTCGACAACTGCTCCGGGGGGGTACCCGAATTCCACATCGACCGGTCGAAAACTATTTGCGGTCCAGAGTGTCTCGGACCCGTTCGGCCAGCGAGTCTCTGCGGTAGGGCTTTGCGAGTAGATTCAGTTCCGAACCCTTTCTTCCGTCATGGATGATGGAGTCCTCCACATAGCCGGATGTGAAGAGGACGTGTATGTGAGGATACCGGGCCTGAACCTTACGGGCGAGTTCATCCCCGTTCATTCCTCCCGGCAGCACGACGTCGGTCAAGAGAAGATCGATCTTTTCGATCCCCTCGATGTGGTCCAGGGCTGAGGAGCCGTCCGGGTAAGCAATGACAGTGTAACCGAGCGATCCGAGGGCGAGTTCGACGAACCCTCGAACGTCGGCATCATCTTCCACAACGAGAATTCGTTCGGTACCGGTGGGTATGGAGTTCTGCGCGGGGGGAGGCGCGCTCCCGGGTGCGTCTTTTCCTTCAGCCGGCGGCAAGTAGATCTTCATCGTTGTACCACCTTCGATTTCGCTGCAGATCTCTATGTGCCCGCCCGACTGTTTCACGAAGCCGTAGACCATGCTCAAGCCCAGCCCGCTGCCCTTACCTGTTTCCTTAGTCGTGAAAAACGGCTCGAAGGCCTGATCGGCAACTTCGGGACCCATTCCGACTCCAGTGTCGCTGACGGACAGCATCAGGTATGGCCCCGGTTCGACCTCTGGTTTGGATTTCGTGTAAGACGTGTCCAGGCGGACGTTTGCCGTTTCGATCGTCAATTTGCCAGCGCCTCCCATGGCGTCCCGGGCATTGAGGCCGAGGTTCAGGAGTGCGTTTTCGAGTTGGTTTGGATCCACCATCGCGGCCCAGGTTCCACGCCCCTGGACGGTCTCGATGTCAATGCCTTCTCCAAGGGTTCGGCGCATCAGACTCGCCATCCGGTTTACCAACTGATCTACATCGGTGGGGACAGGGGCAAGGGTCTGTTTTCGGGAAAAGGCCAGTAGTTGTTTCGTCAAATCCGCCGCCCGGCGAGCGGATTTCAGAGCCGCGTCCAGGTACCCTTCGTCTTCGGGAGTGGTTCCCGGCCTTCCCTTCAGAAACTCCAGGTTCCCGAAAATACTGGTCAGGATGTTGTTGAAATCGTGGGCGACGCCACCGGTCAGCTGGCCCACAGCCTCCATCTTCTGAGCCTGCTGTAATTGCTCTTCCTGGCGTTTTCGTTCCGTTATGTCCCTGAGTACGCCGACAAAAATCCGTTTCCCCGCAATCGAGGCTTCGGCGATGGCCAGTTCGATGGGAATGATCTGGCCATCGCGCCGCAGTCCCCTTACTTCCCTCGGTCCGACCCCCAGGATCCTGGCTTCGCCAGTTGCCAGATACCTGGACAGATAACCGTCGTGCTCACGCCGATCGGGTTCGGACGTCAACATGGACACGTTCCGTCCGAGAAGCTCTTTCTCGGAATAGCCGAAAATGTTTTCAGCGGATCGGTTGACCGATTCGATCACACCCCGCACGTCGATCGTGATGATGCCGTCGGCCGCAGTGTCCATCACCGCACGTAAGTGGGCTTCTCGTTCCTGAAGTTCCTGCTCGGCCCGAACCAGTGCCGTGACATCTTGAACCGTTCCACACATGCGGAAACCCGGGCCGTTGGCCTTGGGTGTTAACTCCGCTTCGCCGTGAACATGGCGAACATCTCCGTCCGGCCGAACTATACGGAACCTGATGCTGTGAGGTTCGTGAGTTCGGTAAGTCTTGCTTGAAGCCTCCTCCACACGTTCGCGATCCTCGGGGTGAACCGACTGCTCGAAGAGTTCGCGGGTCGCCTTCGCCTTACCGGGGACGAGGCCGAAAACTCGAAACGTCTCATCCGACCAGTGAAGGGAGTCGGCTTCTACATCCCAGTCCCAGTTTCCCACGTGGGCGATTCGCTGGGCGTTCGCGAGACTGGATTCGCTCCGACTGACTTCATCGGTGAGCTCGTGTCTGGCGGCTCTTTCCGAGTTCAACCTCTCGCCGGCCGCCTCGAGACTTTCGGTGAGCGCCAGCAGTCGTTGAGCCACGGCAACGATGCCGAACGCGATGGACCCAACGGCTATGAGGGACAGAGGCCAGTCGGCATTGAGGTGGAGCGCTTCCATCATGACCATAGCTTCCGCCATCGGAATGAACCGGGGGACGACATGCATGATTAGCAAATCGGTGAGATAGAACAGGGCGACCAGGATGAGGCCGAACGAGATCGCTGCCAGACCCCCGGCCCCGCCTCGAATGGCGATTGATGTCCGTCGCCTGGCCAGCCACGCCAGTGCGAGGACTGAAACTCCAATGATCAGAACGTCGAAAGACGTCATCAACCATATCGATTGCCAGATCACAAAATGCGTCTCCCTGTTGCCCGGCCGTGGCTTAAGGAACAACAGGTCCAATTATACGAAGATGTTTGCAGATTCTGTACAGACGAGTTTGTGGCTGCTAGGGCCCTAAAGGCATCGTCTGGCGCCCACACCCTGCGACCGATCTCAACTGATGTATAATTTGTTCCGCATGGGAGAGGCAGCAATAGACTTGACTATTGTTCGGGTCAAGCGGAAGGTGGAGCTGGGAGAAAGACTCAGCTTTCAAGATGGCGTCGATCTGTATCGTTCGGGCGACCTGATTGGACTGGGGCGTCTGGCCGATCTCGTTCGCGTGCGCTTGAACGGCGATTTGGCCTTCTACAACGTCAATCGCCACATCAATTACACCAACATCTGTGTCATCGATTGCCAGCTCTGCCAGGGTGCCTATGCCCGAAAGCCCGGTGAAGACGGGGGCTACGCGATGAGCCTGGATCAGGTCTTCAGCTTTGCCCAACAGAAAGCCAACGACTCGGTGACAGAGTTCCATATCGTCGGTGGACTCAATCCGGAGTTACCTTTCCAGTACTACCTCGATCTGCTCGAAGGCCTCAAACTCCGTTTCCCCACGGTGCACCTCAAGGCTTTCACGATGGTGGAATTGGATTTCTTTACGAGGATCACCCGGAAACCACTGGAATGGGTGATCGAAAAGCTCAAGGTTGCCGGCTTGGGGAGCTGTCCGGGCGGAGGCGCGGAGATTTTTGCGGAGCGCGTGAGACCCCTGATAGCCGGACACAAGATGTCCGGCGAGCGTTGGCTGGAATGCGCCAGGGTCCTCCATGGCATGGGAATTCGATCCAACGCAACGATGCTGTATGGCCATCTTGAAACAATTGAGGAAAGGGTGGATCATCTGGTTCGATTGAGGGAACTCCAGGACGAAACCGCGGGCTTCAACTGCCTCATCCCGCTTGCGTTTCATCCGGAAAACACGGTCCTCGGGGATTTGCCACCGACAACTGGAACGGACGATCTTCGAACGATCGCGGTTTCGCGTCTGATGCTCGACAACTTTGTGCACATCAAGGCCTACTGGGTTACGATCACGCCTTCGCTGGCGCAGGTCGCCCTCCGTTTCGGCGCCGATGATCTGGATGGCACCATCATCGAGGAACGTATCATTCACGGAGCCGGCAGTCAGACGAGTCCGGGCCTGACCAGAAATCAGATCGAGCAACTGATTCGGGACGCCGGGTGTCGGCCGATCGAGCGGGACACGCTTTACAACCCGGTCGATCGGGGGCGGGGGAAGTCGGTGGGGGAGTCCGAGGTCCAAGGTCCGAAGTCCGAGGTCCTGAGAGGGGACGGTGGGCCCGACGCTAATTAAATGCTCAACTCTCACGTGATGGCGCTGGCCAGGAAGGTGGTTCCGAAGGCTATCTTTCGCCGGCTCGATCCGTTCGAGGCATCCGTCGAGTCGTTCGTCTCGAACCTGGCGGAAAACACGGCCGGGGATCTGGTCGTTTTGGACGCGGGTGCCGGAGAATGCCGTTTTCGCGAGAGCTTTGCGCACGCGAACTACGTCGCCCTCGACTTTGGCATCGGGGATCCGGAGTGGGACTACTCCAGGCTCGACGTGATCGGTCGACTCGAAGCCCTGCCCCTCTCGGGGGGGTGTTGCGACCGTGTGTTGTCGGTGGTCGTACTTGAACACACGCCGGAGCCGGGGCAGGTGATAGAGGAGTTCCATCGGGTGTTGAAACCGGAGGGTAGTGTGCATCTGGTGGTTCCAATGATGTGGGAGGAGCATCAGCGACCTCATGATTATTTTCGCTACACGTCGGCGGGGATTCGATATCTGCTGGAACGTTCCGGCTTCCGGATTCTATCGATTCGTCCGGTCGGCGGATTCTTCTGGCAACTGGGCCGGCGGTTTATGGGAATCCTGACCTTCACGCAGAAAGGCTGGCGGTGGATCCTGTTTCCGGTACTGGCTCCCGTGTTCGGTCTTGTCCTTCCCTTACTCTGCTATTACCTCGACAAGTTGGACCAGGACCGTTCTTACACGCTCGGATACATCTGTGAAGGCTTGCGAGAATGAAAAGTAAAGTACGCAATCGTGCCCTCATCGCGGCGAGTTACTTCCGTCGGCAGTCCGTCCTGCCGGGAGGTCCGATCGAGATCACGCTCGAGAGCACCGCCAAGTGCAATCTTTACTGCCCGATGTGTCCCCGGCACATCTACACTTTCGATAACGAAAGCATGGATCTGGATCTCTACCGGAAGATCATCGCCGATTGCAAAGACTACGTGGAGTTCGTCTGGCCTTACGGAATCGGCGAACCGATGATCCATCCCCAGATCTTCGAGATGATTCGCATCACCAGGGATGCTGGAGTTCGCACGGGGATGTCGACAAATGCGACTCTTCTGGATGAGAAGAACATCGACATGCTTCTCGATACCGGGCTGGATTACCTGATTCTGGCTTTCGACGGCGCCACGAAGGAGACGTACGAGAAATACCGTGTCGGCGCGGACTTCGACAAGACTCGAAGTTACATCCTGAAGTTCCTGGAGAAGAAGCTCGAACGGAAAGCGAAGATGTTTACCGTCGTTCAGATGGTCTTACTCAAAGACAACGAGCATGAGGTCGATGCGTATCGGAAACTCTGGGATATTGAGGGTGTCGATCAGGTCCGTTTCAAGAGAGATGAAATCCAGACCGACGGGTCGCGAATTCCCGACGATCAACTGCGGGGACAGCGACGGAATCCCTGCCACCTCCTCTGGCGTGGACCGCTCTACGTGCGATACGACGGAAAGGCCTTTCCGTGCTGCTACATGTACGACGAAGAACCGGTTGGGGATCTGAAGGAGCAGTCGGTGATGGAGGTCTGGAACTCTAAAGCGATGGTGGATCTCCGCAAGGCCCACCTCAGTGGCAACATGGATGATTACCCGCTTTGCCAGACCTGCCAGGCCGCCCGACCGCGCCTTCCCGCCTTCTATGGCAGTCTCGTCGTGGATGGCCTCACCGTTCGGAAGGCTGTCCCTGTCGTTGAAAAGCTCGCCAATTTCTACAAGCTGAGTGTTTTCGAAAAGAAACAACCCCCGGGTTTGGCGGACTGATCAATCGACGGTGGGTCTAGTTGGAGGAAAACGGCCGGCTTCAGCTCTGAATCGACATTCCGCGCTGCCTGCTCATCGCTGCTCGCTACTTTACGAACGAAACTTGATCTCAGCCAGCATGAAGGCCATGCCTTCCGGGACCAGAGAAAGCGACACAAAGGCCGGACCCAGCGTGTTCCGGACCTGGTCGATGACCGGGGCCTCGATGTGGTCGACTCTCAGCGTGGCCCTGTGGAGATCGCCGTCCGACACGAGTTCGCAATCGAGAGGGTCGAGAGACTTGATCATGTGGTGGAGTCGGCCTGCCAGAGTTTCGCCGTTGACCTCGCCTTCCACGCAAACGATGGCCTCTTCGGGAAGCCAGCAGAACTTCCCGAGCCCGTACAATATCCTGTAGTTGGCGCGCTTGACCTCCAGGACCAGCCCGGCCTCTTTCGGAAGACCCAGCTGTTGACGATGGTAGGGAGAGCGGCAGTAGATGAAGTCGCCCACTCCGATTGTTTCAGCGTTCAAGCCTGACAGTATATCGAGTTTTGCCCGCACTTCTCGGACTAGAAGAAACTAAAGACAAAAGGACCGAGAGGCGCAAAGGCGCAGAGTCTTCTTATTCTGGGTTCAGATTTTCCGCGGGTTTTCCGAAACCGCCAGGACATGCTGGAAGTTTTCAACAAAGATTTTCTGCGTCTCTGCGTCTTTGCGTCGAAAATCCTTTCCCCCTGCCAAGACTAGTCTAGCGTGGCTAGGGGGCGGATAAGCGCTATAAGCAGGGTCTGACGACTATGGCAGTACTGACAGTGTCGCCGTATGGGTGTTATGTCAAAGCCGCGCGCGGCCGCAGGCCGTCGGGCGGCTAGATCTAAGGCCTTAGCTGTCGGCTGCTTGACGACCGGGCTGATGGCGAGGTAGACCTGAGCATAGGAGTAGGAACTTTCGCCTTCGCTAGATGATCCAAAAGGAACTCCCAAGACGAACATGTCGGACTTGATGACATCACGACTGGGCGAAGTAATGGCATTGGCCACAGCAATCACCTGGGCCTTCGCGGTAAGAGTTATTGTCAAGAGTGGTGTTTAGGAGATTGATTCAAGCGGCGGCCTGATCGACGTTTGTCACTTCGATACCATCGTTGAATTTCAGTCCAGTAATCACCTTGGCCAGATCATCGAATCCTCGTAATCGTCGCCAGTTCTTCTGAGCGCACTGTCCCAGTTTGAACATCATGTGCAGCATGCCATCCCGCGTCAGGCAACCCCTGGATCGCTTGGTTCGGTGGCGAATGGTGGCAAAGGTCGACTCGATGGGATTGGTCGTTCTGAGGCTCTGCCAGTGCTTGGCCGGGAAGTCGAAGAAGACCAGCAGTTCTTCGCTGTCTTTCTGGAGGCAGAGAGTGGCTTTCGGATACTTCGGTTCATAGGTTTCAATGAACAGGTCGAATGCCTTCTCGGCGTCTGCCTTTGTCTCGGCTTGCCAGATCGCGTGCAAGGCCTGTTTCGCTTTCGCCTGGGCCGACTTGGGTAGACAGTTCAACACGTTCATGGTCTTGTGCATCCAGCAGCGTTGTTGGCCTGTCTCGGGATAGATTTCCTCCAGTGCGGCCCAGAACCCCATCGCACCGTCACCGATGGCCAACTTTGGGATATTCATCCCACGGGACTTCAGCTTCAACAAGACCTCGCGCCAACTCTGTGTCGATTCCCGGACACCGTCTTCGATCGCCAGAAAACGCTTCTCTCCGCGTTCATTCACGCCGATCACCACCAATGCACACAACTTGGTTTGTTCAGCCCGCAGTCCGCTATAAATTCCGTCGGCCCAGACATACACCCAGCGGTCTGCATCCAGCCGCTCCTCGCAGCTTTGGCGGTACTCCTCGCCCCAGACCTGCTTCAGGCGCGATACCGTGCTCGCCGACAAACCCTGCGCCTGGGGACCGACAAGAACTTTTAGTTAGGGCTTCACCCATTTCGCCGCTCGAGACGCCTTTCAAATACAACCACGGCACCGCCGCTTCCATCGACTTCGTCTTTCGAATGTAAGGAGGTACCAGCGCCGATCGGAACGTCACCGCGTCGCCAGTCTTTGCACGGACCTTCGGAATCTGGACCGTTACCGGCCCCAGACCGGTCTGCAGTTCACGTTCAGGTAGATAACCGTTGCGCACCACCCCGGCGTTGCCCTTCTCTGTTCGCCGATCGTCGTGTTGAGATAGCAGCTCCGCCAATTCGGTTTCCACCGCCCGTTGGATCAGTTGCTGAGCTCCAACTCGTAGTAGCTCTGTTACCGGGTCCTCAATCGTTTCTCGACCCTCCGGTCCAATCACGTTACTCTTGCTCATAGTGGCGTATCTCCTTTGGTTGCTTTGAAGTCTGGTAAACAACAAATCAACCAGATACGCCGCTTTTCTTCAATCCCTTCAAACACCAGATTCGGTTATAACTCTCGCGGTAATACTCTTTAAGAAAAGCGGTGAGAAGGTTCATCCAATCGGTCTGAACCAGTTTAAGAATCTCCTTGCGCTTCTACTTCTGATACCGACGATGCTGATCATGTCAAGGGGTGAACCGCCCCGGATTTCCCGGAGACACCATGACTTGAGAGGATGGGAGTCATCATGGGAAGACCAAGCAGATATTCACCTGAAGTTCGAGAGCGGGCAGTGCGGATGGTGTTCGAGCACCAGGGAGAGCACGAATCGCAATGGGCCGCAATAGCATCGATCGCCTCGAAGATTGGATGTACGGCTGAAACGTTGAGGAAGTGGGTTCGGCAGGTTGAACGGGACACAGGCCAGCGAGCGGGCCTGACCACAGACGAGAAGCAACGACTCAAGGAGTTGGAGAGGGAGAATCGTGAGCTGAAGCGTGCGAACGAGATCCTGAAAAAAGCATCGGCATTTTTCGCGCAGGCGGAACTCGACCGCCGAGGAAAGTGGTGACCGAGTTCATCGAACGAAATCGGAGCCAGTATGGGGTCGAGTCGATGTGCAGCATGCTGCACATCGCCCCGTCGACGTATTACGAGCACGCGGCACGACGACGCGATCCGGATCGATTGCCGGCGAGGACAAAGCGGGACGCTTCGCTTTGTGTGGAGATCGATCGGGTCTGGCGTGAGAACCGCCAGGTGTATGGCGCCCGGAAAGTCTGGAAGCAACTCAACCGTGAGGGACAGCAGGTGGCGCGCTGCACGGTGGCCCGTTTGATGCGGGATCTGGGCCTACAGGGTGTCGTTCGCGGCCGGAAGT
Source organism: Terriglobia bacterium (assembly GCA_965247425.1). Classification (GTDB taxonomy): domain Bacteria; phylum Acidobacteriota; class Terriglobia; order 20CM-2-55-15; family 20CM-2-55-15; genus CAZOZZ01. Next base: position 3,079,588 of record OZ252023.1, on the reverse strand, counting down.
TCAAGACGACAATAGCGGACGAAGCTGCGCTGAGACCGCCTGATCTTGTCGATCGGGACTTCACGGCGACCCGACCGAATCAGCTATGGGTCGCGGATCTGACTTACGTGGCGACGTGGCGTGGATTCGTGTACGTGGCCTTCGTCATCGACGTGTTCTCCCGGAAGATCGTCGGCTGGAGAACGATGAACTCGCTGAAGACGGACATTGCACTGGATGCTCTGGAACAGGCGCTCTGGTCGCGATCCGACACCAACGGTCTGATCCATCACAGCGATCGCGGGGTGCAGTATCTGTCGATCCGCTACACCGAACGCCTGGCTGAGGCCGGCATCGAGTCTTCGGTGGGTAGCATCGGAGATTCCTACGATAACGCTCTCGCCGAATCCGTCATCGGGTTGTACAAGACCGAAGTCATTCGCCGGGAGGGACCCTGGAAGGGGCTGGATGATGTGGAGTTCGCGACGCTGGATTGGGTCTGCTGGTACAACGACAAACGATTACTGGAACCGATCGGAGATATTCCTCCAGCCGAGTTTGAGCAGATGTATTATCAGAATCCGCCGTCCGGTCTCGTAGAGGCCGGACTCAACTAAAACCGTCTCCGGAAAACCCGGGGCGGTTCAGGTTCTCGCTCGGCGACTGGCGGCAAATTTCACGGGATGGGAAAGGACAACGCGAAATTCGAGGAACAGTTTGAAATGGTAGTGAAAGCTCTACGGGCCGATGGAGGGTGGCGTTCAGCTGCACCAGAATCGAAACTCTAGCCAAGCCCAATCCTCACCTCTCCACCAACGTCTTCTCCGTAACGTCTCCAAAGCATGTCCACAACGCCATCGTTCCGTCGTTCTGCGCAGGAATCGAAAAGTCCCGGCAACCGCGATTCTTAATCGCACTTCTCAAGACATTTCCGACATCGGCGAGAAGCTAACCTATTAGATTTATTGGCCTTACGGTTGGGGGCAATTCGTGCATGCCATGGGCTTCAGAGTGCCTCGGGGAGGTCTTCACGGCCTGATCACAACCTTACGGAACCTAAGCCACGAGGAAGGGTTCAGGGGTTAAACACGTTTCGGGCTGGTACTACGTCTTCTTTAGGTGAGGAGCCTCGGAGCAGTAGTTCTGTCAACCACAAAATCGTTCGGAGGATCACATGAGATACAATTGTCTCGTGGCCGTCGGGTTCATTGCGGGACTTCTGGGAGTCCCAGCAGTCGCAGAAGGACAACGTCCTGATTGGGTGAAAACGATTCCACAAAGCCGGGTTTTCGATGGCGATGGCCTGCAGTTCGGACAAGTGGTAGTGCAAGGCACCAGGGAGCGGAGCGGCGAATGTGTCTATGACCCTTTCGCTGTTACTCTTAGTAATCCTTTTCCAGGCTTCAGTCGTAGCGTGATTTTGGCTCCCGACGCGGAATGTACCTTGCGCGTCGTCGGAAAATCCGTTCAGCCTATTCGACTGCGAGGAGCCCAAGAGTTGCGGCAAGCGAAACTCGACAAGCTTCGTAGAGCATCAGCCAAACCGCCCGTGCTGCAAGCGGCTGTTTGGCGAAAGTCGGCGCTCCGTCCTAGGAATATCTTCTTCCAGGAGCAAACCGAGTACCACGTGGTTGGCGATATCAGGGTCGTCGATGGAATCGGGCTCACTTTGACCAGAAACACCACCCAGTTCAAGTTCAAGGAAGATCCTCCTGCCTGCCCAACTCATGGAACCGTGTGCATCACTCAAAGTTTCTTGCCGGATTGCTTCGGGCTGACATTCAATGTCCTGGATTGCCACATCAGTACTCAGGATCCACCAAATTGGGAGATTTTCTATGGAAGCACCAGCGAATTTCAGTGCATATCGGCGGCCAATCCGTTTTGCAGAAATCCGATCACCCAAGAATTCGTTCCGTGGAATCACAAACTGTTTGTCGATCTTCGCGGTCGGGTTGACGGTGGATCCGATTGTTATTTTGCGACCCAGGGCGCGGTACCGGGAGTACTAATACCCTCGTGTGATTGTACCGAGTAGGAAAGCTGAACTCCCGTAGAAGAAAGGCAAGGCTGTCGGTTTGTGAATCGCGGTTCGTGAAGATTTCAGACTCTGCGCCGTGACGACCCCAACGGCGGGTATAGTTGTGGCGCAGTAAGGAGAACTCTAAGAATGCCATCGAGTAATCTCACGCCCAGCCGGATGATCTCACTGCTCGTCATCCATTTTTCTTTGGCTGTAAGTCCGGGTTCTCTCTTCGGGTGGGCCCCGCAAGATAGCTTCGTGTACGTACTCGATCAGGGAGGCGGAGGCAACGCCAGTTTGCTAGTTGTCGATTTGGATCGCGGCCTGGTCGCGAGACGAATCGAAATCGGAGCCGATCCGGACATCGTTCTAGTCGCCGATTCAAACAAACTCGTTGTCCTGCAGGAAGCTGAAATAGCCGTTGTCGATCCGTCGAACGGCTTCCTCACCGCTTCGACTCCCGTTCCGAATCGGCTAGAGCGATCGATCGACCGTTGGATCCCCCTCATGGTCACCGGCGCTGGCGTTGCTTACATACCGACTACCTTGTCGGCCCCGGGAGCGGATGCGTGCTACACCGTGATTGTCGCCTTCGATCCGGAAGCTGGCGCTCTAAACGGTATGCAGGCTGGTTTACCAGACTGCGACGGCTGGCTCGTCAATCCGATGATCTCCACGTATGGGTTGAGGATTGTGCCAACGAACCGAAATTCGGTGTATTCGATCGAATGGGGATCCGAGGGCCGCAGTCGGAGCGACACCATGCTGCTGCCTTCGAAGTCAGCTGGGCGAGTTCTCCCGCAAGGCCGCAACGTCGCTGCCGTTCTTACAGCCGATGAAAGCACTCTCATAATCATTAAGGAAAACGCTTCTGTGATTTCAGTAGACCTGATGTCAAGAAGTGTCATCAGGTTCACGACCGGGCCAGGTCATACCACGGTGTATCCACAGGCCGCCGTCCTCATTGAATCGACTCTGTTCCTGGGAATCATCGACTCAACAAGACAACTTGCAGATCAAGAACATCTTCCCAATCGGATCCTTGCCGTGGATGTCAACACGCTTGAATCACTGTTTACTACTGACGTCCAATCACGCTTCACCAGCTTGACCTCGGTTGGAGGGTTACTCTATGTTCCGGCTGTTCGAGATCGCAGCCTAGTAGTGATTGATCCAATGTCTGGCGATGAACTCAGAAGAATTTCTGGTGTCGGCGCTGCTCCTGTTCGAGTTCTGGCGAACCGCTAGCTTCCGTCGATACACGGCATGGTTGGGCTGGCACAATTGATGCAATCCTTTTGGGCGCGGATGCGGATAAGCGTATAAGCAGGGTCTGACGACTATGGCAGTACTGACAGTGTCGCCGTATGGGCGTTGTGTCAACCCGCGCGCGGCCGCAGGCCGTCGGGCGATTGGAGCGCCACAGCGTCGCCTCCGAGCGCAACAACCTCGGCACCGGTCACTCGTTTCATAACCGCGTGTCCCTCGACGTGGTCCCAATGCGCATGGCTCGAGATCATGATCCGGATGTCCCGGACGTTCAACCCGAGTTTTTCGACGTTAGACACGATGAGCGCGTGCATATCGGCGCTGCCCGTGTCGTGGAGAATGTGGCCCTCCGGCACGGTGATGAGTAGGAGCCATATTGGCCGCCGACATAGTAGATATTGCCTATGACGCGGAACGGTTCCACCGCTTCGCTCCCCGCCTGAATTCGCTCGCCCCGTTCCGCTGCACCATATAGCGACATCGGTACCATCACTGCACTCAGGACCACCAATGCACATATCAGACGCACACGGCCTCCTTACCAACGTGTGTGTCGCCCATCCGCTTTGCTTTGGGTATCAGTTAAACCAGTTCCACATCTGCGTATGGCCGACTAGTATGCGATCGCGTAGCAGTAGCGGCGCGGATCGGCAGCCGCCATCCGATTCTCGGTGAGCGGATCGATCATTACGGCCGTCGCGCACCCGGACATTCCGAAGGAACGCAGTCGGCTCACCTCGTGCCCTCGGGCCTGCAATTCGTTGTAAACGCTATCTGGAATCGGCGCTTCGAGGTTCAGCCTGTTGAAGCCGGGCGAGTGCGGCCAGAACGATCCGTACAGGTGCAGGGTCTGCACCCGCGGACGCTCGATGGCGGCGTGCAGATTCGGATACCAATCGTCCCAAAACTCCACGATGCTGAGAAAAGTCTGGAGAATCGTCTGTTCCTGGTTGTCACCGCCCGGCGTTCCCAGACCCATCATCGGCTCATCACCCTTGAAAACCAGACTCGGCGTCAACGTGTACCTCGGCCGTGCGCGGGGGCGGATCTGGTTCGCGCGGGTAGTATCCAGCCAGAACTGCTCGCCGCGGACACTCATGCCGATGCCGGTGTCTCCGAGAACGACTGCGCCGCCAATCCAGCCGCCACTGGGCGTTGCGTCGAAGATGTTCCCGTCTTTGTCGATGATCGCCATGTGCGTCGTGTCCTTCATGACACCGGCTGAATCTTGACCGAGCGATGCCGCATCCGGAAAGGAGGATTCCAGCGCCGCCCGGTCCCCGACGGCATCGTCGAGTTCGGCTTTCCAGTAGTTCCACTGCTTGACGCTCGAATCGTACGGCAACGGGTCTCCGGCGACAAAGGACCTGGACGCGTGGAGCGGATCGATAAGTTTCGCCCGCTCTCTGGCGTATTCTTTCGACAGCAACCCTTCGGCAGGTACGTCCACGAACGCAGGGTCCGCATAATACGTGTCCCGGTCGGCGTACGCCAGCTTCATCGCCTCCACCACGGTGTGGATGTAATCTGCACTGGCGTATCCCATCGCATTCAGGTCGAAGTTCTCGAGGATGTTGAGCGCCTGAAGAAGAGCGGGGCCCTGACTGCCAAAACCGTGTTTGTATATCGTATAGTCGCGGTAGGTCGTCTTGGCGGGCTCCTCGACCCTTGCAAAGAACTCGGCAAAATCAAGATACGTGAACGGCGCGCCGTTACTCTCCAGGAACGCTACCATCTCGCGCGCGATATCACCCTTGTAGAAGCGATCGCGCGCGGCGACGATACCGGCTTCGCGTCCTCTGGATTTCGCCCCACGCTCCGCTTCGACCATTCGCTTGAGTGTTCTGGCCAGCGTCGGCAGCTTGATTGTCTCACCAGCCTCGTAGAGAGACCCGTCGGGTTTCAACCAGTACTTCTGGTTGTCCGGCCAGCCCTCGAAGAATTGAAGCTGGTTCCGAATTGCCCGCGCAGTGCTCGGGCGGAGCGGAAAACCGTTCTCCGCGTACTCGATCGCCGTTTCGGCGACCTCTTCGAAGCTCATCGTTCCCCAGCGCTCAAGTACCGTGAGCGCCGCATGGACCGCCCCCGGGACGACGGCAGGATCGAGCCCTTCACCTTCGAGCGTTTTGTTCCTCGATCGGTACCAATCCACGCTTACCGCTCCCGGCGCCCAGCCCTGGCCGACCACCGAAGTGACTTTTCCGTCCGTCGTCGGGTAGACCAGAACCAGTGCTTCCCCTCCGAGACTGTAGAGATCCTGTTCGAGCACCCCGCCGGAGAGCAGGGATGCAGCGCCGGCGTCAAAGGCGTTTCCGCCTTTGAGGAGAATGGCAAAGGCCGCGGCCGTCGTCAGCGGGTGCCCGGTGGATACGCCGCCGGACGGGCCCATCACAGCAGGTCGAAGCGCAGATCCCGCGGGTTGCCGATCCTGGACGGGCACCTGTCGAGCCTCGACGAAAACTCCCGTCAGCCATAGCCCTAAACCGGCAATTGTCAACGCCGTCACTAAAGCACGCAGTTCACGTGGCATTGGAGCCTCCTTTTCGGACGAATCCTACCACTTCTGTCTTTCAGCCGTCACTCCGAAGCCGCGGTTCCGGCCGATCCACCACCGGGCGTCCTCGACGGGTTCCAGGACGAGCAACTGCGTGGCGTTGTCTTCTTTCAGACCGTTGATCGCGGCGATGCTTGGATGGTTCAGCGTCGCCAACAAATTCGCTTCGCGCTCAAACCGTGCGAGTCGTTCTTCATCCGTGGCGAACTCTTCAGGGAGGGTCTTGATGGCAAGCGGGTTACCAGGCGTAGAAAACCAAATCGCGATGACAACGCTGAAGCCAACACGGCAGAGTGGGTTTGTCCACCCGGTCTGGCCCACTTTTGATCGTCTGATTTGGCCCACCCCCTCCTGTTAATAATTCCGAGTAGTGATAATTACCGTCGGGCCTGTGTTGTAGATGTGGGAAAGCCGAGCGCCCTTGGCGAGGCTTTTCCAAGCGCTGTGGGAATCCTGGTTTTTAGGATTTCCACAGCGCGTCATCTTCCACAGGCCTCCGTTTCTTTCTTTTTGGTTCTTTTTCTTTCTTTCGGGAAAAAACTCCGTTTCCAGGATCGCCCAGGATCGACGACCGCGCGGCGATCCGACCCTCAGGACGTGGTTTGTTTCGCGGGTTTCTCCTTTCCAGGCGGATGCCGTGGTTTCTGTCGTTTCTCCAACGTGCGCCGAAACCGGAAGGATTCGGTTCCGGTCTCGATGATGTGAGCGCGATCGGTTATCCGGTCCAGCAACGCCTTGCACAGCCGAACATTGGGAAACACCTGGGTCCATTCCGAGAACGGCAGATTCGTTGTCAAGATCACCGTCGCCCGCTCGGCTCGATCCGAGATGACTTGAAAGAGGAGTTCGGCGCCGAGGTCTGCCATCGGGACATAGCCGACTTCGTCGATGGCAATCAACTCGTATCGGAACCATCGGGCCAGAACCCGGCGGAACTGGTCGTTGTGTTGGGCCTCGACCAACTCGTTGATCAAGCCGGCGGCCGTCGTAAAGCGAACCCGCTTCTTCTGCCGACAAGCGGCCACGCACAGTCCTGTGGCCAGGTGCGTCTTGCCCGTTCCACACTCCCCGATCAGGACGACAGGTTCGGCGTGTTCTAAATAGCCACCGTCTGCGAGTCCACGGATCCGGTTGGCTGGAACCTTCGACCGCGAGAAGTCAAAGTCCTCGAGTGTCTTCATTCGAGGGAAACGTGCGGCTTGAATCCGCCGGGCCACGGTGTTCCGTTCGCGTTCTTCAACTTCCATCGCCAGCAAGGCTTCCAGATACCGTGTGTAGGTGTGCTCTTCCCGCTGGGCCTGCTCGGCCATGGCCGCAAACTGCGTTCCGATCGTGGGCGTCCGGAGAGCTTTACAGTACTGCTGAATCGCCGCCTGTTCGACCCCGCCGGCTGTGGCGGACACTAGACCACCTCCGCAGTGAGCAGTGCATCGTAAGTATTCACCTCCGGCAGGGGCCGCTCATAAGCGCGTAGTGCGGCCACTTCCAGTCGCGGCGCCGCCGGCCGGTCGAATCGGGCCTCGGTCATCAGGTAGCGCGCCGCGGCGGCATCGGAGCATCCCAGGCGCAGGGCTTGTTGGAATGCGGAATCCAGCTCGCTATAGCCATGTTCCCGGCCCAGTAGGAGCAACTCCACCATTGCGCGGGTCCCATTCTGTTTTCCGTTGCGATCGATCAACGTCTGCCAGAACTCGTCATAGCTTTTCGGCCATCGGCCCTGTTGCCGCCATTGCTCCAGAGGCTTGCTCCCGGCCAGCGCGCCCGGCTTCCGCTCCAACACCTCCAGATAATGTTCCAGATTGAAGAAGTGCTGGCCGTTTCCATATCCTCGCTCATGCCGCGCCACGCATCCGCCATCGTGCCAGACCTCCACGTAGGCCGGAAAAACGCTCGCCCGCACCACAGTCCCGGTCTTGACGGGGGCGGAGTAGAAGTTGTTACGCACCCGTACACATCCCTTACCATCGACTCGTGGAAAGCTGTCCTCGGCCAGAGGGAACCCTTCGGTCGATAACGCGAGCAGATGGGGCTGTTCGATCTGCATCCCTTCACCCACCGTCTGGACCCGATCGCCGATCTTGCGCCGTTCATCGGCCCGGCAACCGGCCAGCAGCTGCGCATTCAGATCCGCCAGGTCCTTCGCCTTCGGCACCGGTACCAGGTGATTGCGCCGGAAGTATCCGGCTTCGCCTTCCACACCGCCTTTCTCGTGGCCCTCGCCGGGTGTGCAGAACTCGGCTTGAAACTTCCAATGCGACCGAAACGCGATGAACCGTTCGGTCTCTACACGCCGGTATCCCCGCAGAATCTTCTTCACCGCGCTGGTCAGGTTGTCATAACGCAGCACCCCGAAGACCCCCGCAAAATAGCGGAAACCCAACTCATGAGCCTCCAGGAATGCCTGTTGTGTCGCCCGAGGATAAGCTCGATGGAATGCGCCACCACTGCCCATGCTCCGCATACAGAAAACCTGGAGCTTCTGCCGTTCGCCATCCAACTCCGCGACGGCTTCGTACCAGTCGATCTGTGCTTCCTGACCCCAGGCGTAGCTTTGCGGCACGAACGTCTCCTGTCGGATGAAACCCATCTCCCGCTTCCGCCGCCCGACATACCGGCGAACCGTCGATTCCCCAATCGGATGTTTCGGAAATTCCATCCGGATCCGTTCGTAGATCCGGTGACTGGTGTGCCGCTGCTTCCGCGGGGCCTGCCTGTCCGCCTCCAACACCCCGTTGATAAATTCCATAACCGGCTCCAGCCTCGGCCTCTTCCGCTCCGGGCTCTTCCTCGCCGGCGGCACGGCGTTTCCCAGCGCTTGACGCACCATCCGCCGATGCACCCCCAGCCGCCGGGCCACACCCTGGATCGTTCCCACACCAAACTCGTGCTCTCGCCGAATCTCTTCAAATAATTCCACCTTCGATCTCCTTGACACCGGGTCCCTCCATTCCGACTCTTTGTTCGGAACAGCCTCTCCGGTTCAGTCGTCAGGGGTGGGCCAAATCAAACGATCAAAAGTGGGCCAATTTAGAGTAGCGAAATCAGCAGAGACGACCCAGGGCAGTCTCGCATCTATGCCGCCGTCCCGAGGATGATTCCCTCGTCGTTCTGCCTATCGCGCAAAACCGATATAAAGCAGTAGGGCCGCGATCACAAACAGGATTATCCGACGGAACACCACCCAGCCCTGGAAATGACTCTCAAGCAAGTTGACTGCCCAGTTCCAGTGGAGCCATCTAAGGAATCTAATCCTGAGTCGTACCAGGTGTGGCGCGAGCGGAACCAGGATCAGGACCACGATTGCGAGTACAAACAGCAGCCACGTATACATGACGCCTCCTGACAGCAGAATCGTTAATCAAAAGTTTTGGCCACTCACTGCTTTACTCTCCGCCATGCCTACGACAGTAGATCTTACATCGCTCGCACTGACCTGGCAGTTGGCTGCTCATGGCTGCCTCGGACGGCTACGGCGGAGTGACTTCAGGGAATCCACTTTTCCGAGTCGGCGAATAGCCCTGCTATTTCGAGGATGTGCGATTGAGGAGCGGTTTAGTCGAAGGTTTGCCTGGGGCCGCGCTTCAGGTGGGGAGACGGATGTGAACCGTCGTACCGACTCCGACCACACTGTCGATCCAGATGCGGCCACCGATCTCGTCAATGGTTCTCTTGCAGGTGGGAAGACCGATCCTCAGGCCGATCCGTTCTCCGGTCGCCTTCTTCGTAAAACCGAACTCGAATATCCCCGACAGCACTTCTTCGGGAATGCCGGTCCCGTGGTCGGCAATCTGGACTTCTACCTCGCCCACGTGGGTGGTGAGCTGTATCGCCACCTCTCCAGTCTCCGACGCATCCAGGGCATTCTGAATCAGCGTCAGAAAGGCTCGATTCAGCTTAGATGGATAACATTCGACCATTGCGGCTTGTGCGATGTTCTTCCTGATCCGCTGACGCTCCTCATCGGATCCGAGGACTCCCAGCGCGCTATCGATACTTTCACCCACGTCGATCACCTGGCGGTCCGCTTCGTCGAGGGCGACGAACTGCTTCAGGTTGTCGACGGTGGCGGCGATACGAGTGCTACTTTCCTCGACGGTCTTCACGACGTCTGACCCAACGTCTATCGCCCGGCGCACGCTCTGGGCTCCGGCGTCCCCATCCGAGCGGGATTCAACGTACAGGCGACATCGCTCCATGATCGTTCGAAAGGTGTCTGCTGCCGACTGAAGCACGCCCAGCGGAGTGTTGGCCTCATGTAAAATGCCCGCGACAAGACGACCGACGGCCGCCTGCTTTTCAGCTTCGACGAGTTGGCTGCGAGCCAGGGCGAAGGCCTCCGCCTGCTCTTTCTCCCGTGTCAGCGACGCTTCTTTCTCTGATCTTTCCCCCTGTGCGCGGTCCTCCGCCTGCTCGAGGCCTCGAATGAAGTAGTAAATTATCGCGCCAATAGAGAGAAGTGCGACAACGAAGTGGATAGCGCCGACTCTGGACAGAATCTCGACGGTTTCGGGCGAAAGCGGACCACTCGTCGGTGTCACGCTCCACGTCGTCAAAGCAGCGACGAGGGCGACGCCGAGCAACAGCCATGTATGTCTGCGGTAAGTCCGTTCAAACAGCAGGAACGGCCCGATCACGAGTACGGGCAGAAAGTTGAGGTAGCCGCCCAGAGCGTCGAAGTAGGTCCCGAAGGCGACCACGTGAACCGTGGCCTCCAGCATCATCAGCCATACGGACACTTTCGGTCGACCGAGCCAGAGAAGGACGACGCACCCGCACCAGAGTGCCACCGACGCCACGTTTATGACGGCAAACTCACCGAATCCGAACCACGCGTAATACGCTGCCAGCCACGCGTGCGACAAACCGCCCGAGGTCGCGGCGTACAGTCGCGGCATGCTGTGCGGAGCGTCATCGCGGCTAGGAAACATGGTTCTACTTCACTCGGACCAGTTTGACTCGGTTAGCGTTCGCGCTTCGACTCAGCCCAGAGTAGTGCCCTGGGGATTTCTCGATGAGAACGGACGGTCTCAATCCGTCACGCCCTAGCCCAGGCGCTGATGACCGGATTCGAAATCAGTACCCTACTGGCATCAGACTCAACTTGACGAAAATCATCGAGCAAGGAGCTAAACTCCGCTGAGTCCATATGACCGGCACTCACGAGCGCCTGACCAATTGCCTCAAACGTCCAGGTATGCATTCGCCTGAGATCCATACCTTGTGCCTCGATGAAAATGTCAGATCTAACGTCCAGTGGATCAGCTCCTGCGCCGCGGAACAAGTGCACGAGCTTTCCTCCGATTTCCGCATCGGCGAAGACCGCCTTCCATAGCTCAGGCATTCGCTCGTAGCTCGGGCTCGGGGGGTAGCAGCAATCGAAGGCCAGATCCGGTTCTTGTGCGAAGACGACACCTCCCGGCTTCGAAACGCGAATCATCTCTCGCAGTGCTAAAAGAGGGTCCGAAAGGTGTACCAGCAGGTAACGCGAAAAGACAAAGTCAAAGGTATCGTCATCAAACGGCAAAGCCATTGCATCGCCCGGGGGGAAGCTAACTCGCCGCTCTTTCCAGTCGTGGCTTTCTGCAACCTCAATCAACCGAGGGTCCTGTTCCAAGCCGACGCATTCTCCGTTTGAGTCCAGAAGATGAACAAGCAACTCGGTCGTTGCGCCTAACCCCGAACCGACATCAAGCCAGCGACCGCTCTTCTTAAGGTTGAGACCTGCAAGATGGGAGGCCGCATTGGGATTTAGGATGTTAGCCAGAAGCCGCTGCCGTGCGAGATTCTTCTCGCTGATCGTGTATGCCATATCGGTGGGTTACTCCGTGGGCGTATCTAAAAGGACTCGAAAACTCGGCAGAGTTAACTACAGACCAGGTATATTCGCAAGGAAAAGCTCAAGTCCTTAAACGACCTTCCCGGGCGGATAAGCGGTATAAGCAGGGTCTGACGACTATGGCAGTACTGACAGTGTCGCCGTATGGGCGTTAGGTCAACCCGCGCGCGGCCGCAGGCCGTCGGGCGACCCGGGTGAAATGAACGTGAACCGGGAGATCCAACGTCCCTGCTCCCAGCTTCGGAGTGTGTGCACGCTAATCCCCATAGCCTTAGCGAACGGTGCTGCTTCCCGCTTCGTCGCGGAACGTCCGCTGATGATGTGGATCCTGTCATCCTCCGTTTCGGTCCACAACTACGACGCCCAAGCCTCTACCAATCAGTCGTCCTTGAGATCGGCCACGACCGGGGCGTGATCGGAGGCGATCAATCCGTCTTTCTTCTTGCGATAGTCCCGGTCGATCCAGACGTCCTCGACTCGTCGAAGAACAGCTCCCGTCGCAAGGAGGAGATCGATCCGAAGTCCCCAATTACGGTGGAAAGCCCCTGCTCGATAATCCCACCAGCTAAAGGACCCACCTTCGGGATGAATCTCGCGATAGAGGTCGACCAGACCCCAGTCCAGCAGATCCTGGTATGCCGAGCGCTCCGCGTCGGTGTGGAAGATGCTTCCCTTCCCGCCTTCCTCGGCCCAGGTGTCTCGAGCGGTGGGACAGAGGTTGAAATCCCCGCATAGTACGATCGGATCGCCGGGGGTCAGGGTGTCCTTCAAGAAGGAGTGAAGGGACTCAAGCCAGGCCAGCTTCCGGGGAAAATCGGGGTGCTCCGTGTTCTTTCCATTGGGAACGTAAACGGTGATGTAAGTCAGGCCACCGACGCGCACCGACAGGAGGCGGGCTCCGATTTCCTCTTGTTCAGGTAGTCCGCGGCGCACGACTTCGGACTCTTGGCGGCTCAGAACGGCAACGCCGTTCCATGCTTTCTGGGCATGGATCGCGGCCTGGTAGCCCTCCGCTTCGAATTCCAAGTGCGGGAACAGCTCCTCGTTCAGCTTGAGCTCCTGCAATCCTACTATGTCGGGTTGGCGGTCTCTCAGCCAGTGGAGCACGAAATCCATGCGCGCTCTCAATCCGTTGATGTTCCAGGTCGCAATCCTCATTCCCCACCTCAATCAATAGGGGGCGATTGCGAGACGGATAACTGAAATCCTAGTAGCATAGCCGGCGAAAAACGACGCCCAATACCTCGGACGGTAATAGTACGAGAGGAAGGCCTTTTCACGCAATTGAATCAACCTGTCAGGTCTCCTGACAGGCCTGCCCATAGGGGGTGCCGCAGTGTAGGGTGTGGGACCGTCCCCCGAAACCGAGTTGTCATAACATTTTTCATTCGCCCAATGGGACCACTTCCCCTGTCCGCGTGTCTATCAGATGTGGGCGTAGCTGCGTCCATCAATTTCATGAGGGGTTGCGGGAAGAGTAGGACCTGGTTCCTGGCCGCCGCTGGGAACGTTCAAAACAGCCAGGAGCGCCCCCGACACAGCCAATGCGATACGTGAACAGATTGACAGCAGGAGATACCAGACGTGATCCCAGAGCCGACTGTGTTCCGAGACCCCGGTGCGGGGTGTCCATGAATTCGGGTATTGAGGGCTCTGCCCCCCGAACTAACACGAACGAGGAGCAAAGAATGAGAAAGAGGCAATACGTGGCTATCGGAGTCATGGCGACAATTGCGATCGTGATGGGTACCGCGGGCGCCCAGGTCGAGCAGGGTTCCGATTGGACGTTTTCCGGGGTCGACCGGATCGAATTCGAAGGGATATCGGGCGACCTCGTCGTGGAGCGCGCGGGTGGATCCGAACTGGAACTCGCCCTCCGCTCGAACGTCAGACCGGATGGGGCCTTCGTGGGCGAGGTGGATCAACAGGGAAGTACCGTACGCATCGATGAGCGATGGACCGGTTCGTCGAGCCGTGGAAACGTGGAGTGGATCCTTTCGGTTCCCGCTTCTCTTGAACCCGTGATCGTCATGAAATCCGCCTCCGGTGGTCTGGAGGCTTCGGGTGTCGAGGCGAGCTTTCGCTTTCGGACGGCGAGCGGCGACGTCCGCCTTGAGGACGTGACGATAGCCTCGGGTTCCACCTTCGACACGGCGATCGGCGATTTCGAACTGTACGATCTGGTCGTTGGGGACGACGTCGAGATGCAAACCGCAAGCGGCGACATCGATCTCGACGGCGTGCGGGCAGGCGAGGGGTTCGACTTCTCGACAGCTTCGGGGGAAGTCACCATCGAGAATAGCAAAGGGGTGCTCGAAGGAAGCTCGGCGAGCGGCGATGTCCGTGTGTCCGAAACTGCTTTAGATGGCCCGAGCCGCTTCTCGTCGGCGTCGGGGAACGTGGTGGTCACACTGGACGACCTCGGGTCGTATGACCTGGAGGCCTCGTCGGCGTCCGGAAATGTAAGGATCGACACGGCCTTCGGCGACGACTTCACGCTAATCCTGACCAAGCGCGAGGATCGGGGCTGCATCACAAGCCCCTTCGCGGTCACCTCACAGAGAACATTCCTCCGGAACGACCAGCAGTATATCGAGCAGACGATAATCCGAGGTTCAGGTAGCCCGGAGATCCGGCTTCGAACAGCCTCGGGCTCCATCGTCGTTCGGGATCGATTCTGAGGCGTTTCAGAAAATAAGGACGGTGCCGTACCGGCACGAATGGAAAGACACGATCGACCAGATGCGCCGCCGTATCCGCCATGCGTCGTCCACCACACGACGGACACCAGACGCGGGCTTTACAGGAGAACGCCAGTAACCGATCCCGGCCGCAGTCCTGGCAGTGAAGCCGCAGAAAGCCCCGCGCTAGAATGCCGCAATCCAGGAAGGCACGGAATTCTTCTTCAACAAATCGGGGGACCGGACGCTCGCGATCCCGTTGTCTGGCGAGGAACGTTTCCAGTTCATCCGCAACGACCTGATAGAGCACTGTCGTTTCCGGACTGCGCGCTCGATATGCGACGCCGATAGCCACGAAAGCGTTGCATCACGCAAGTCCGCGCACAATTCACGACATAACATACTCAGCAACATGCGTGGGCAGCGACTGGATCAATCCGTGTCGACAGCGATTTCATTATCGCGATTGTCGCGTGGTTGCCGACTCTCATTCGCTGGGAGCCTGCGCGGCAGAAGGGATCGTAGCGAGAAAGTGGAGAATCGAGGTCAGTTCTTCTCGATTTTGAGGCATTTTCTCGATTTTGAGGCGAATAGTGGTTCTATTCAACGAAAAATCGGGGAAATATGGACCGATTATACCGCTTTCGCCATAGATCCCTTCTACCGCGCAGGCTCCTAGGGGTGGGCGCTGGAGGAAGATGCCAGAGTGATAGGCCGGATCCGCGATGAGTAGTCGTGAGTTAGCGTATGGGAATTGCATCAGTCCTTACCAGTTTCGCCCCAGACTGGACATTTTACTGTTGGCGTTCAATCGGAATTCCCCATTGCCGGGAAGATGCCCGGACGGGCAGACATCTTGAAATGACAAAACACCGCCGCGCCGATTCCCACGGTGTAACGCCGTAGTGTTTGCCTGTTCAGGCCAGTCCAGATGATCGGAAAGCAGGGAGGCGGCCGGGGCAACCGGGGGGCCACGCGAGAGCAGACCGAGGCAGACCAGGATTTTCGGGGTCGCTTTACCCGCGGGTGGCCAGGGACGGCCACCCCGACACTCTTTTCCTTACGGTTCGGCTTGGCATGACAAAGTCCGCCATCTGGCGAAGCTTCTTGAACTCACGCCGTTCAGTTACGATTCTTCTCTTCATATCGATTCCCCTTTGTTGGATGTTCCGGTTGTCGTGTTTCGGGTTTTAGATTTCGTTTTCACGTTTCAAAAAGGCGATTTGGCGGTCAAGAAACTCGTGAAGCGAGCTAAGAAATTCGGAGAATCACTTTCAGAAATCGCTGAGCGACCTTCAAAAGTTCCTGATCCACTTTCGAAACTCGTTTCACATCTAGGAAAATCGCTTTTCGCTTTCGGATTACCGATAGAGCACGGACTGTGCCTTTGGGTGGGTTCGTTGGATTTGGCGAGGAATCAATGATTTGCGGTTGAGACCCGGAATGGGAGAGGCGAACCAGGGGTAACCTCGAGGTTACTTTTGTCCGAAAATATGGACTGCTAGCAAGAACTAAAGACAAAACGACGCAGAGACGCAAAGGCGCAATGTCTGTTCAATCTGGATTAAAGGGCGTCTGCAAAAACAAATCTCTGCGTCTCCGCGCCTTTGCGTCTTTGGGTCGAAACCCTTTCCCCGGCCAGGACACCAAGTCGATCTGAGCTATGTCGCACACACGAAGTCGGCAATTGCTTCGAGATCGATATGTGCGTCTTCACCGCACGTCCGGCACTTCGGGTCTCGCCGTACCTTGAACTGACGGAATGTGGTTCCCAGGGCATCGTAAACCAGGAGGCGTCCCGAAAGGGGATCGCCGATGCCGAGCAGAAGCTTTATGGCTTCGGTTGCCTGAATAAGGCCGATCGTTCCCGGAAGAACCCCCAGGACGCCCGCCTCATCGCAGCTTGGCGCCAGCTCCGGTGGTGTCGCTACGGGGTACAGGCATCGGTAGCACGGGCCTTCGTAAGGAATGAACGTGGAAGCCTGGCCGTCGAAACGGAAAATGCTGCCGTAGACAACGGGCTTCTTGAGTGTGACGGCGGCATCGTTGACCAGGTAGGCCGTTGCGAAATTGTCCGATCCGCTCACGATGACGTCATAGTCCGCCATGATGTCCAGTGCATTCGAAGCATCCAGGCGCAGGTTGTGAGTCCGAACTTTTACGTCCGGATTGACTTCAAACAGCGTCCGCCGAGCCGAATCGGTCTTCGGAATACCGACCGACGAAGTCCAATGGAGAATCTGCCGCTGCAGGTTCGATTCATCGACTATGTCGTTATCCACCAGGCCAAGGGTCCCGACCCCGGCGGCTGCGAGGTAAACAGCGGCGGGAGATCCGAGCCCTCCGGCGCCCACCAGCAGAACCTTGCTTGCCAGGAGTTTCAGTTGTCCTTTCTCTCCGATTTCCGGGATCTTCAGGTGACGGCTGTAACGCGCCATCTGGTCGTGACCGACAGTCTCCGGAATGACGATCTCATAGCCGTTGTTCTTCCATTCGTTGTACCCACCCGCCATCGACAGGACGCTTTTGTATCCGAGCTGGTCGAGGCTCTTTGCCGCCAGAGCCGACCGGACGCCGCCCGCGCAATAGACGATGATCGGGTGCTGTTTATCGTTCAGCAACTTCTCGATCTTGACCTCCAGGAAGCCTCGCGGTAGGAAGGTCGCACCCTCGAGGTGCCCTTCGTCCCACTCGTCCTTTTCGCGGATGTCCAACAGAGTGAAGCCATTGTCATTACTTAGTTTATCTTTGACTTCATGGACGGTGACTTCGCTGATCTCCTGTTTTACGCCAGCGAGCAGATCTGGAAAGTTCGAACTCATTGTGTTCCTCAGCCTTTTAGTTGTCTTAATTAATCAAGTTTGTCATGTATGCAATCTTCAAGTATACCAACCCGACTGTTCACGTTCCCAACTATCTCCATCCTTCTTGAGCCCATCCAAGACACGTTGCATCTCATCCCGGCAGTCGCGCACCTGATCCTCGTCCGCATCGGAAGCGATCCAGATTGGGGCTGCCTCAAAAACCATGGCTCGTGTGAACGGGTACGGGACTTGAAAATGATCCCAGCTGTTGAACTGAATTTTTCTCTTGAGCGCGACGTGGAAACAGAAGATGGCCGCTCCCGTCT
Organism: Terriglobia bacterium; assembly: GCA_965247425.1. GTDB lineage: Bacteria > Acidobacteriota > Terriglobia > 20CM-2-55-15 > 20CM-2-55-15 > CAZOZZ01. The sequence goes on along the minus strand of OZ252023.1, from coordinate 3,062,116 downwards.
TTCGGGCGAGGATTGCCGGACCCTGCTTGGCGATGTATCGAGGCCCCCGCGGCCCGTCGATCGTGAACCCGACATCGTTGCCGTTCCGCACCTCCTGAACCATTCCGGCCAGCGCCCGCAAGCCGCCCCGGGAACTGGATCCGCGAGCTGCTCCGTAACCGAGTTTCTTTATGGTTCGGGCGATGGCCTCGCCGTCAAAATTGAGGCTGGTCATCACGACGATCCCGCGGTTCCGCCAATACCAGGTCGCCGGGAAGATTCTTCCGTGCCAGCAGGTGAAAATGGCCCGGGCGTCGGCCCGGTAGATTTCCTCGAGGTGTTCCGAACCGGCCGATTCCCAACGGACGCTCCCACCGATCAGCCGCAGGGCCCAGTAGCCGAGCCACGCGACGAAGGATATCTTGATGCGTCGGGACCTGGAGAATCGCTGCATGCCGTCCGGCCGAGGCTGCTGCATCCGGGCTTACGATTAGAGGTAGTCTTTGGGGTTTCGAACGAACTGGTCCTTACATCCGGAAGAGCAGAAGTAGTACTCCTTGCCCTTGAATTCAGTCTTGTATTCGGCTGTATCCGGGTCGACCAGCATCTGGCATACGGGATCCGTTTCCATTCCGGTGCTCCTTCAAAATTGTTCAAGTAATTGTGCCATCTCCTGACGGCTCTTCCGATCGCGCACCCCCTGGCGATTCTGGATCCAGAATCGCGAGGCCTCTCGCACGATGCTTTCCGGAGAAGCCAGTCCAGGCGACGCCTTATTGGCGTTCCCTTTCTTCGCACCACGCTTGATCGCGGATTTTCGCTGCAATACTTTTCCATCCAGCAACAGAAGGCTGCCATGGAGCGGGGCATCCGCGGTGACCTGGGTCTGGGTCTGACTTGAAAACGCGCAAAGTTTTTCGAGCGATATGTCGGAGACCTCTACCATGGGCGTTACTCCGGTTAGCGACTAGCCGCCAGTTCCTGGCTGGCAGTCCGCGGTTTGGCAATGTCCGGGCGAAAGACTCACCGCCGTGGACTGACCCTGCAACAGTCTTTTCGTCGCAACTAGGATAAAGCAAAACCTGCCACATATAAACCAAGCCCGGTGCGATTTTCTCGTGCGGTCCCGAACCTGTGGAAACCTTTTGTTGAAACCTCTTGCCTTGGACCTCGTCTAAAAATGAGGTGCAGAAACCGGTGTGGCATCGAAACTGCTATAGATGGTCACAGGAGGTTATCTCATGATTTGTCCAAGATGCTTGACTGAAGGTGAAGTCGCCTACTCGTCTCTGTCCAATGGATTGGTGTGCCTGGTTCCCGAGTGTGGCTGGGAGAATGAAATGGATGCCGAGGTGGGTTTTGATCTGGTGGCAGAGCCTGTAGAAGAGGTGGCACTCTGCGCATAGGACGCGGCTGGACCAGACGCCGGATGAAGTCAAATAAATGGTGTGAGTGTCGGGTCTGCTAGCCTATCAGTAGAGTCAATAAACTGTTTGTGTCCTGTACAAGTCCTTGAACTCCAAGGCACTTAAAGAGTAGTGCGGCTTTTTTGACGTTTCTTGCGGGAAGAGCCAATAGTTTGACTCTTCGTTTGGATAGCTTAAGTAGCAATACCGCAGCCGTCAGTTCCCGCACGTCGTCGCCGACAATCCGGAGCGCTTCAACCGCGTCAGTCTCCGGGTTTTCCGATTGCGCCCACCGTCCGACGCGGATTCCCAATCTCTGCCTGTGACCCGGGCTGTTCTCGATTCCTTTCTCCATCTCCTTACTATATCGACCTCTGCGGCGCCCAACCTGAGCCGTTTCTGGTCCACAATGTAGAATGAATCCATGAAGTTACTGCTCTTCGATGTCGATCTGACGTTGGTCAACACGGGCGGGGCCGGCCTACGTGCCCTCGACGAGGCTTTTGGCGAGGTGCTCGGGGTGTCTGGCGCGACCGAAGGTGTCACTCCTCACGGCAAGACCGATCCAGCCATAATACGGGAGGTTTGCCTTGCAAGATCCCTGTCGCTGGACCCGGATGTGGATTCCATTGTCAATCGTATCGTCGAGCGTTACGTCCACTTTCTCGAAAAAGAGCTTATCAACTCTCCAAAATACCGGGTACTTCCCGGAATACTCGAAATTCTGGAAGAAGTGGACCAGCGAGAAGACGTCTTGACCGGGCTGGCCACTGGGAATGTGGAGGCCGGCGCCCGACTGAAACTGGAGCCCGGAGGATTGAACCGCTATTTTTCGTTCGGCGGATTTGGTTCCGATTCAGAGGAGCGCGCCGAGGTGGTGAGGACCGGGGCTCGGGCCGGCGAAGCGTTATATGAGGTGCGAATCGTCCCGGAAGACGTTTTTGTGATTGGCGACACGCCCCTGGATGTGGCCGCGGGGAAACTCGCGGGCTTTAGTACGGTCGCTGTTGCAACCGGCGGATTCGGGTTGGACGAACTCGCCGGAACCGAGGCGGATCTCGTCATCACCGATTTCAGTGAATGTCGCGATCAGTTCTTGCGTTCGACCCGCATCGTATAGATGTCCACACGTTCCAGCGGTGTTTCGCCATCGACTTCGACGCCCTCGACCTGGAGGACGACATCCATCCCTTCGACGACTCGTCCAAAAACAGTGTAGAAGTCATCGAGTGGAGGCTGATCGGCCAGGACGATAAAGAAGGACGTCAGGGCGCTGTCGAGCTCTTCGCCGCGCGCCATCGACACGATCCCGGCGGTGTGTTTCATCTCGTTGATTTCCGCGTTGATGGGGACGACAAACTCCTGTGCAGCCTGCGGGTAGGTTTCGGTTCGTGTGTTCAGATCGCCGGCCTGGATGACGAATCCTGGCGCCACGCGGTGGAATGCCGTCTTGTCGTATACCCCGAGAGAGGTCAGGCGAAGGAAATGACGTACGTGATTGGGAGCAACGTCCGGGAAAAATTCCAGGACGATGTCCCCTTCGGACGTTTCCATCACGACCTGGTGCTCGGCCAACTCTCGAACGGACTCTTCGGAAAAAGGCGGAACCGGTGGCGGTGGAATAGGTCGGATCGTGATGCCGAGGATCTCCACCCTCTCGGTAGCAATCTGATTCTCGTCGGTGGGCGTTGTTGAAATCCCGTCGACAATCTCGAGGCCTTCGACGACGCGTCCGAAAGCTGTGAACTGCCCGGTGAACTGTGGCTGATCCCCAACACAAACAAAGAACTGCGACCCGGCGCTCGCGGCGTCTCCCGGCAAGAGCGTGGCGACGACGGTTCCTTCGACAAACTCGAGGTCGCTGATTTCAGGCTCCAGCCCCAGGTTGAACCCGCCCGTCCCATATTCGGATTCCCGGTCCGGTTCTTTCGTCAGAGGGTCTCCGGCCTGAACGATGCCATGCGAAACCATGCTGTGGAAGGCGGTTCCGACGTAGTAGTCCTCACGCGCAAGTTTCATGAAGTGGGCGACGTGGTTGGGCGCCTGGTCCGCATAAAACTCCATTACGAATTCTCCGGCCGATGTCGAGATTACGGCTTGAAGCCCACGCGCGTCCTCGATTTCGATCACGTCCGGAACGTCCTGATCGACGATTGTCGGGACATCCTGTTGGAACAGGAGAAAGAACAAAAACAGTGAGGTCATGGCTTCTTAAAACTCTCGTCTTCGGCGCGCATTTTTGCCTGTCGGGTTCTTTCCATCAGGCCCTCCACACGAGCCTTTCTTCGCCGTTCGATGTCGGCCCTTCGCGTGGAGCCTCGCGCTTCCAGGTCCGCGATGGACTCGATGAGCGTCACCACTTGTGCGTCATAAAGCGCCAGAGCCAGTCTGTAGTCTTCGATGGCTCCTGCATACTGCTGACGCTGGACCCGAATCGCCGCCCGCGAGAAGTAAGCATCCGCATGGCGTCGATTCTGTTCGAGAACGCGTTCGAAATGATCGAGGGCGACGGCGAGGTTGCCCTCCCGCAGGTGAACCGTACCCAGCGCATACAGCGCTTCGGGAAAGTTCAGGACGTACTTGAGTGACTCTTCGTACAGTTGCTTCGCTCGGCCCAGATCGCGCCGGGACAGCCACACGTTTCCCAGGTAGTAGTAGGCCTGGTAGCTGGACGGGTTGATCTCTATCGCACGCTCGAACGAGGGCTCCGCGCGGTCGAACCCGCCCGCCTGTAGTTCCGTCACGCCCAGGCGCAGATGTGCAACTTCGTAATCGGGGTTCAAATCGATGACGGCCGTATATTCCTCCCTTGCCGCCTCGGTTTCGTCCAGACCGGCCATGTAGTCTCCGAGCAGGATTCGACCTTCGATGAACTCCGGAGCCAGTTGGGTCGCTTTTCGGTAGAGGTTCTCGGCAAGATCCTCGTCAGTGGTGTCCTCGGCTGCCGAGATTGCCTGAGCGAGCCCGATGTAGGAGCGAAAATGCCCGGGGCTCAGCTCCAGTGCCCGTTCAAATGCCAGTCGCGCCTGGTCGTAGTCGGCCCTGATGAGCCAGTAGTTGCCCAGTTCGTACCGGATCAGGGCCAGATCCCCACCCAGCTCCGCTGCTCGTAGAATGGCGTTTTCCTGACGTCGGGTGTTCGGATTCAGTCTCCACCGCACGAACCAGTTCATCGGGTCGTCCGGATCGAGTTCGATTGCCTCGGCGATCTTTCGAAGAGCGGTGGGGTCGCCACCGGGTTGGAATTCATCAAGCAGGCTGATCGCTTCCAGGCGGAGGATGAATGCGGCGTCTCCGCATCCAGCTTCCTGGTATGGATCGTTCTGTCCGTCTGTCGGTGTCCCGCCCGCCGTCCGTGCCCGTTCCAGTGCGGCCAAAGCTTCGTTCCGCGTCGTGTCGAACTCCTCGAGGTTCAACCTCTGTTCGAGCGCAAGAAAGAGAAGGGTTTCAGAAAGATGCAGATGAAAGCGGCAGTTGTCGGGTACGAGGGCGACCGCCTGTTTGAAATAGTTGACGGCTTCGCGGTAGGCGTCGGGGGTGAACGCTTTGAAACTTGCCAGTCCCTGTTCGAACAGCACGTCCTGGGGCTGTGTTTCGAGGGTCGTAGCGATGTCCACCCGTCGGGAACACCCAGGCAGAACCATCAGCAGGCAGCACGCAAGGGCTCCAGGCCCGATATTTCTGCGGGCCAGACGGCCCACTATGGACATGACTGCCAGCATTGGCGGGATTGTATCACGACAATTCGGATCCCTTTTGAAGGGATGTGTGCCCGTACTTTGCCCGAATTTTGTCCAGTGTGTGCTCGAGCTTTTCGTTCTGCCGCCGGGAGTCCGGAAAAAGACCCAGTTGCTCGGGCTCGTCGCCTTCACGCGATAGCTTTCCGGTCCCGACGCCAATCAACCGGATCTTCTCTTCGAGCGAGAACTGTTCGAACAGCGGGAGGACCACTCTTACGATGTCTCGACCGGTCTGAACCGGGACCGGTAGCGAGGATTGCCTCGTGTGCGTGGTGAAGCTGGCGTACCGCAGTTTGAGCGTGATCGTGGATGCTCGAAACCCCTGCTTTCGCAGCCTTCTGGCGACTTCTTCGGACAGGTGCTGGATCGTGGCGACAAGACGATCCCGATCGTCTGTGTCGACGTCGAATGTGTTTTCGCAACTGATCGATTTAGGATCCCAGTCCGCAACGACCGGACGATCGTCCTCACCTCGCGACAGGTGCCAGAGGTGCTCGCCTGCGCTGCCAAGATCTCGTGTCAGCCGTTCCCGTGGAAGTGCGGCCAGTTCCCGAATCGTTCCCACGCCCATGCGTCTCAGGCGGGCCTCGGTTTTCGGTCCCACTCCCCAGAGACGGGATATGGGAAGCCTTTCGAGAAACCCCTTCACATCATCCTCGGGAACCACGACGCACCCGTCGGGCTTTTCGAGGTCCGAAGCGATCTTGGCCAGAAACTTATTCGTGGCCACTCCGACTGAGGCCGTCAGTCCGGTAGCCCGGCGAACCTCGGCTTTGATGTCACGCGCGATTTCTTCGGCAGTCCCTTTGAGAGCGATCGATCCGGTGACGTCGAGGAAGGCCTCGTCAATGCTCAGTGGCTCCACCATGTCCGTGTACTGCCGAAGGATATTCATGATGGTCCGGGACTCCTCCTGATAGCGGTTGATCCGAGGGCGAACGTAGCATCCCTGGGGACAAAGCTTCCAGGCACGGCTGATCGGGAGGGCGGAGTGGATACCGAATTTCCGAGCTTCATAGGAGCAGGCGGCGACAACGCCGCGGCCGGCACCTTTTTTGGGGTCCGCTCCGACGATGACAGGTTTGTCTCGGAGTTCAGGGTGATCTTTCTGTTCAACCGACGCGTAGAAGGCGTCCATGTCGACATGTAAGACCCTGCGCATGATCTCGATTGAAAGAAGTCCGTTGCTAGGAGCCTGCGCGGCAGAAGGAATCTACTGCGAAAGCGGTAGGAATCGGTCCATATTTCCCCGATTTTTCGTTAAATAGAACCACTATTTGCCTCAAAATCGATAAAATCTGTCCTCGATTCTCCACTTTCTCGCTACGATCCCTTCCGCCGCGCAGACTCCTAGATATGGTACATGACTTGCCGATCTCGCTCGCGAACCTTGCGTACGAGGTCGGCGAAAGTGATGCCGTCCAGAACCGAGCTGATGGCGAGGTTTACGTCCGCCCAGATCGGCTTGAACTGGCAGGTACTTTCTCTGACACAGTCGTCATCGAAGTCACCCGATTCGAGACACGCAAGCTGGACGAGCGGCCCGCTCACGCTTCTAAGGACATCTCCGACGGTGATTTCGGCCGGCGGCCGCGCCAACGAATATCCACCATCGGTTCCGCGTTTGCTGCGCACGATCTCGACCCGCTTGAGAATCTGCATGATCTGGAAGAGAAACTTGATCGGAATGCCCTGCCGGTCCGCGATGTCCTGAACGCGGATGGGAGTGTCCGGATCGTATTTGAGAGCGAGTTCGAGAACGGCGGAACACGCGTATTCGTCTTTTGCGGAGATTTTCATTTGATAGCCAGTCTGTTAGCGATCAGCGATTAGCCAGGGGGTGTCTGCACTAGCCCGCACTTCTCGCTGCTGGTCTGCTGCAGCGCCGGATCTATCCTTCATTACTGCGTTGCGCTTGGTCGAACTCCTCGTCGTACTGCTGAGTACGCCTCGGTCTCCCTTCTGCGCGCGTCTTGTCCTGGCGAAGTCTACGACTCCTCGCGACGAGAACCTTTGAGAATTTCGGGCTAGTGGAGCCCCAGAGAAAAAGCTTTTCCCTCACCGCCATTAGTTGCGATTCCATGGTTCACACTACCGCGCCGTCGGATCTACAACAAGCCCTGGAATGTATTTTGTAGGCCTGAGTGCGGCCAACCGAACAGAGCGGTCCCCTGGAGCAAGGGGCCGCCCCGTTCTAGCTGACTCCACGGGCTGCTAGGAGCCTGCGCGGCAGAAGAGATCTACTGCGAAAGCGGTATAATCGGTCCAGATTTCCCCGATTTTTCGTTAAATAGAACGACTATTCGCCTCAAAATCGAGAAAATCTGGCCTCGATCCTCCACTTTCTCGCTACGATCCCTTCTGCCGCGCAGGCTCCTAGGTCGCTCCACCAGTACCGATGATCCGTTGGGCGATGGTCACGCCTTCGGGAATCGTTCCTTTTTCCACAAAGTCCTTGGGTGGAAAGTCGGGCGAATCTTCGAGCACACGAACGTCGAGGATAGCGGTGGGCTCCACGTCGGCGATGTCATCACCACCGAGGGCGCGCGATGCCTCGAGGAAGACCATCAGGCTGAGGTTCCGGAGGTTTTGGCTTGGACAGTAGATCGTTCCGAGCCGGCTGTTGAATGTGGACGTAAGCTCGAGACCAAACTTCGCCAGGCATTCCAGGGCCTCTTCGGGATCCCGACCTCCCTGTTCGACAAAGTTGGCCATCTCAACGCCCGCCGTCACGGCATTGCGGATCACACGGTTCTCCAGGCGCAACAAGAGCTGTCGGAGGTGAGGGAGATTGGGTCCTCCGTAAGACAGCGCTTCACGGCGCAGGTCGTCCAATTCACCAGCTTCATAGAATCCGGCGTACTTGACCAGCTTCTCGGTATTGGCCAGCATTTCGTGGGTTTGCTGCATCGCGAACCGCATCCGGGCCTCGGTCGCCGGATGGTGGGCCATCGTCGCCAAAATGTCGTGCCCGGCTCTCGTGTCGTCGTAACTCCAGTACACGTCGGTGTCGCGGTTCATTTCGAAACCGCCGGAGGAAGTCACCCGGGCGGCCGTAGAAAAGGGCAGGCTAGAGTACAGGAGGACAACCGGCGCCGGCCCGTGGATCTGCTTGTAGTTCTACAATGGGCTCGCCGCTTGCCGATTCAGCGGTTCGTGGCCTGCTGTTCGCTCAGCATCACCGCGGCGGAGGCAAACGGCGCTTCCCGACAAACATTGACCGCTGGCACAACTACGCCTGTCTTGGCGATGTCGTATCCCACGAGCATGATTTCAACAGGGACTTCTTCGAGCCGATGAAGGACCTCAAGATCTTCCCCACAGGTTCGGGGAAGAGTGGAATCGACTACACGAAACTTCACAACCCCTTTGAAGTCGTTTCGCACGTGGATAATAAAGGCCGAGAGAAGCGCAACCCACACAAATCCTATGGCTACCTGGTGCAGCCCCGGCTCGCAACGTGGTTGGTCGATTTCCTGCGTGACAACCTGCACTAGGACTAGGAGCCTAAACCATGATCGAAATTCCCAGTCTGAGACCTGAAAGCCGCTATGGAATCCCACCGGCCGACCTCTTGCTGTTCAATCGCGAATACATCGTCGGATATTCCTTCCTGTTTCGGCAGCCCCGGTGGGCGATGGAGGTCATCGACCCGCAAAACAAGAGAATCGAAATCGGCCGACAGGACAGTTTTCGGGCCGACATGAGAGTACCGGAGAGGTTTCGCGCCGGTCTTGAGGATTACGTCGGGTCGGGTTTCGACCGCGGACACCTGGTTGCCAGCGCGGATCGACGCGCGACGGGCATCAAGAACAGCGAAACGTTTCTCATGACAAACATGAGCCCCCAGAAGCCGAGATTCAATCGGGGCATCTGGAAGAAACTGGAGGAGGAAGTCCGGGGGCTCGCCAAGACCTTCGAAGAGGTGTACGTGATCTGCGGTCCGCTCTTCGACATCGGGAAGCCGGTCAAAGTCATTGGAGGTGGTCCCAACGATAAGAACGGTGTGGTCATCCCCATACCACATTCCTACTTCAAGTCCGTGTTGGCTGAAGACCTGAGGGGCAATCTGAAGTTGTGGTCGTTCATTTTTCCCAACCAGGAGTCCAGGGAACCCTTGAAGAATTTCCTGTGCGAAACAAGCGACATCGAAACGCGTGCCGGCATACCGTTGTGGGATCGACTGCGCGGTGAGTCTTCAGACAAGCTGAAGGCAAGGAAGGGCCGTCTTTGGTCCCGCTCCACGTAGGCCCGGGGAATCGAAGCAGGGAAGTCCAAGAACACCAGCTTGCAACGTTCGGCCCGGGATCCCGCCGCCCGCTGCAAGCTGTCGGCTGTCGGAGACCGGTTGTTACGCCAGTCGTTCGCTCGAAAGAGCTTGAAGAGCCAGTTCCTTGTGGTTCTCGATGTGGCTCGACACGAGGTCACGCGCCCGCTCGGAATTTCGGTCTTCAATCGCCTGGACGATTTTGTGGTGCTCGTCGAAAGCGGGTTCGTGGTACGGGCCGTAGTTTTCGTAAATCAGGTACACCAGACGCTCGATCTGGTTTCTCAGGTCCGAGATCACCCGCGCCAGGCGCCGGTTGCCGCATCCCTGGGCCAGAAGATGATGGAAGTCGAGGTCGGCTGCGATGAACTGGATGAACTCCTGTCCGGGTTGCGACTCCGCGACCAGGAGGTTGTCCCTCAGCTCTTGAATGAACCGGGGGCTCGGGTTTCTGGCTGCTAATTCCGCTGCGTAAGGTTCCAGGACCAAACGGATCTGATACAGCTCATGAAGGTCCTGCAGGTTTACCGGGCTGACGATGTAGCCCTTATAAGGTATTGATTGAAGTAGATCTTCCTTCAACAGCCGGTTGCACACTTCCCGGATCGGCGTACGACTGACGTTGAACTTGTTTGCCATTTCGATTTCGGTCAGTGAGTCGCCCGGCTGGTACTTGCATGAAATAATATCGGCCTTCAACTGCTCGTAAATACGGTCAGCCAAGAGCCTGGATTGATTCTGAGACACCTCGAATTTCCTCCATTTGTTTCCACCGTTTGAATGCACCACTCAAAGAGATTCCCAAATACATTTGTCCTCCATGACCAGGACGCCGATCGAATACTTAGAACCCGTGGCCCCGAAAAGGTTACCAAGGTGATTGCATTATTCTTGTCTACAAGTTCCAGTTCTGTAGCTTAGCGGTCGGACTGTGCTCGTGTGACGGGGGGGTGGTGTCAACGGGGACGGCCTACCGGTGGGCGTCTTCCCGCGACCTTTCACACGAAAGCATTCCTCCGGTGGGGGACGGAGCTTAAGCCGGTTGTTCAGATACCAACGTGGGTTTGGCCGGACATTCCGACTACCTGTTGCTCGCTCCGTCCTCCTTTCGTTGACATCACCAAGACGTCGGAGAGTGCGTCGTGGGGTTTGCCAAAACCCAAAGGAAGGAAAAGAAGTGGGGATTTTGGCAACCCGAAACAAAAGGGGACGGAGCAAGACCAACAGTTGGGCGGAAAGTCCGGCAGATCGTGGCTTGCTATCTGGACGTGCGGGGGCTCCGTCCCCTAGCGGTCGGAGGGCTGTCGGGTGACGGGTTGGCGATGTCAACGGATAAGGGGACGGAGCGAGACCACGGTTGGGTGGAATGTTCGGCTGATCGTGACTTGGTATCTGGAAGGTCGGCGGCTCCGTCCCCTAGATTCCAGAAGCGCGTTTCTGGTGTCAGAAAAGGACCGGATTTGTCTATCAGGATGAGATCCTTGGTTCTAATCGTGACAGGAGAGGATGTTTGACGCGGGCGCCGGGCGTCGTGTCACAGATATTGGACCAACGATCGTGCTGAAGCTCCGCAGACTTGAACTCGTAGGATTTAAATCCTTCTATGAACGGGCAGAGATCCTCGTGAGCGATTCCGGAGTCACGGCGGTCGTCGGACCGAACGGTTGCGGCAAGAGCAACATCTCCGACGCGATAGCTTGGGTCCTTGGCGAGCAACGGGCACGCTCGTTGAGGGGCGACCGCATGGAAGACGTGATCTTCAGTGGGACCGGAAGCCGGTCGCAACTGGGGATGGCGGAGGTTACGATCACACTGGTCGACCAGACGCCCCCGCCCAACAACGGCGGCCCGCCTCCCGGTCCCACTGAATTGACCATTCAGCGACGCCTGTATCGATCCGGGGAAAGCCAGTATCTGCTGAACGGCAGGCCCTGCCGTCTCAGGGACATACAGGACATTTTTCTTGGCACAGGCCTGGGTCCCAATAGTTACGCGATCATTGAACAGGGTCGGGTCGGTCGACTCTTGAGCGCGCGCCCCAATGAACGCAGGCAGCTGATCGAAGAGGCGGCGGGAATCACAAAATTCAAGGCCAAACGGAGACTGGCCGAATCCAGACTCGATGCCGCACGGGGAAATCTGTCGCGCGTAAACGACATCCTGAGCGAGGTCGAGCGGCAGCGAAACTCCTTGAAGCGGCAGGCGTCGAAAGCTCGCCGTTACAGAGAATTGAAGAAGCGGTTGAGAGGCGTCCTGGCCGCTGTCTTTTCCACTCGCGCGGAGTTGTTGATCGACAGCCAGGAAGCGATTGCGGCGGCTCTGGACGGAATGGTGGAGGAGGGACGAAAACTGGAGACTCGGATCGGCGGACTCGACGCCCTGGTTCACCGATGCCGTACGGATGTGGAGACCAGAGAGCAAGGTCTCGAGCAGGCCCGTGAGCAGCATTCCGAGGCGGAGCTCGATCACGAGAAGGCCATCCAGCGAGTGGAACGCCTTCGCGATCAGGTGCGTTCGATGGATGAGCGGGTCGAGGAACTGACAGGCGAAGGGGCCCGCATCAATCAGGAGTTGGAGACCTACCGGGTAGAGATAGAAAAAGCCGAGTCGAAACTGCAGGAACTCGACGTCGTGGCCTCCGCCCTCAAGAGCGATCTCGAACAGGGTCGCGAGGCGCTCGAGGGAGTGAACCGTCGTCGGGCGGATGAAGAGCAGGCGATTCAAAATCTCAGGAGTCAGCAATTTGAGGTTGTGGGCCGCGAGGCGCAGATCACGAACGAATTGTCGGGCAGGGAAGAGATGCTCCGCAGGCTCGACTCCCAACTGGCCCGCGTGCGGACTGAAGAGGACGGGGCGCGGAAGCTGGCCGCCGGTTGCAGCGAAAAATTGCAGGCGGCTGAACTGGAACAATCTTCCCGGCGTGTGGCAATTGACCGGATGGTTGATGAGAAAACCCGGGCAGAGCGCGACTATGAATTGGTAAAGACCGAACACGGCAAGGCTGTCGAGGCGGCCTCACAGGCGCGTTCACGGGAGGATGGCATTCGACATCGCCTCGAAACGATCCGCGAACTCTCCTTACAGCGGGCTTACGGGAGCGAATCCGTACAGCAGTTCTTCAACAACGTGCGAAACGAGGCGTGGGCCCCGATGGGCATCGCCGCGGACTTTATCGAGGTCGAGCCGGAGTACGAGGCCGCGGTTGAGGACCTGCTGCATTCCGAACTTCAGTATGTCGTCGTTGAGGATCTGCGGCACGCCCAAAAGGCCCTGTCGCTTGTTCGAAGCACCGCGGGAGGCCGGTTGGACTTGCTGGTGACCGGTTCCGATCCCCGATCCCGGTCGACGGGACTGCGAATCGAGGGTGCGATCCCGGTCGCCGACGTGGTCCGGCTGGACGATCGGCTTCGATGTTTCGAAGCCTATGTCGACGACACTTTCGTTGTGGACGATCTGAAGCTTGCATGGGAACTGTCCGAGGCTCATCCCGGAAAAAGGTTTGTGGCCAGGAGCGGCGAAGTCGTTCGAGATCGCCTGATCAGTTGGGGCGAGCGGACCAGCCACGGCCCCTTGTCCCTCAAGCGAGAGATGAGGGAGTTGGACCAACGCGTTGAAGCCGCACGGAGCGAATCCAAGGAAGCTTCAGACCGAGTCGATCAACTTGAAGGGCGGATCGAGGAAACGGACAAACTGAGGCAGGACCTGTCCCTGAGGTTGCAGGAAGCGGAGAAGGAGGCCCTAGGTTTTGAACACAGTATTCAGACTCTCGTGTCGGAACTTGACCGAGCCGAGAGGCAGGTTGAAGTGACGCAGTCTGAAATCCAGCGTTTCGTTGAGGAACGCGGGGAACTGGAAGTCGCTATGGTGTCGGGACGCTCAAAGCTTGCCGACGTCTTGGCACGAGGGGTCGCGATCGCCGACGAGTTGCGATCCCGATCGGGTAAGAGCGCGGAACTCCTGGAGAAGTCGGAACAGCTCGGGGCCCAGGTGGGGGAACTCCGGTCCCGGGTCGCGGTCCTGGCGGAACGAAATCAGACTTTAATGAGGGAGCAGGCAGCTTCGAAGGGCAGGGCGAGGGATTTGGGGGAACGTGGTGCTCGGGCCGACCGGCAGATCGAACACACGAACTCCGAGCGGCTGGATGCCTTCGGTTCGATTGATGCCGGCGAGCAGGCCAGACACGATTGCAACCGCAAGAAGGACGAATTGGATCGCCTGATCGCGTCTGCGGTCGAGCGGCTCGAGAAGCTCAGGCACGAACTGCGCGAGGCAGAATCGGAGTGGGATGAAGCCCGCACCGAGCTGGATGGATGGAAGGACAAGCACAACGAAAGAGAGATCGAAAGGACCGAGGTGGATTCAGACATCAAGCACCTTGTGACCTTGTGCTCGAGCGAGCTCGGCGAAAGTATTGAATCGGTCTGCCTGGACAGTTTCGAGACTCTCACTCCGGAAGAGCTCGAAGAACACGACAACGAATACCAGCAACTGCGGCAGCGGGTCGAATCCATCGGAAGCGTGAACATGATGGCGGTTGAGGAATACGATGAAGCCCAGCAGCGGTTTGAGTTCCTGACCACCCAACGCCAGGACCTGCTCGATTCCATTCGCGACACGACCCAGGCCATCGAGGAGATCGATGTTGTGTGCCGGAAGCAGTTCAATGAAGCTTTCCAACACATCAATCGCAGGTTTACGACCGCGTTCGTGGAATTGTTTGGTGGAGGGCACGGCGAGCTTCGTCTGATCGAGCAGGCAGATGTTTCCGATGCCGGGATCGAGATCGTCGCACAACCTCCCGGAAAGAAACTCCAGAACGTCCTGCTTCTATCGGGTGGCGAAAAGGCCCTTGCGGCGCTATCGTTGTTGATTGCTCTGTTCCAGTTCAAACCAAGCCCGTTCTGTGTGCTCGATGAGGTCGATGCACCGCTGGATGATGCCAACATCGATCGATTTGCCCAGATGATTCGATCCATGGCCGAGGATACGCAATTCATAGTGATTACCCACAGCAAGCGCACAATGGAAACCGCCAAGCAGCTTTACGGTGTGACGATGGAAGAGCCGGGTGTTTCCAAAATCGTTTCAGTAAGATTGAATTGACAATGCCGGTTCCGGCCCTTCACCATCCTTGGGTGGAATCCCGGGAATCGGGACGGCTGAAGTCGCACCCAAACGGGAATTTATTAAGAGAGTGATCGAATGGTATTGATGCAAACGGACTTGCCCGGCGTCAAGTTTCACGCCCGGGGTAAGGTTCGTGACATATACGATCTCGGAGATGCGCTCCTGTTTATCGCTACCGATCGGCTGTCCGCCTTTGACGTAGTGCTTCCCACCGCGATACCGAATAAGGGGAAGGTCCTCACACAGATGTCGCGGTTCTGGTTCGACTTCTTCGGAGACGTCGTGCCTAACCACGTCATTTCCCTCTCCGTCGACGACTACCCGGAGCAGGTGCACCAATTCCGGGATCAGCTGGAAGGGCGTTCCATGATGGTCCGGAGGGCTCAGGTCTTCCCGATCGAGTGCGTGGTCCGTGGGTACCTGACAGGGTCGGGCTGGAAAGACTACAAGAAGTCGGGGAAGGTGTGTGGCATCACGCTTCCGGTCGACATGACCGAATCCGAACAGCTGTCGGAGCCGATCTTCACCCCCTCGACGAAGGCTGCGACAGGACACGATGAGAACATTTCCGAAGCCGAGGCCGCCGACATCGTCGGGGCCGACACGGTGCGAGAGTTACGGGATCTGTCCATGGACATATACAACCGTGCCGCGGCCTTTGCAGCCGAAAAAGGAATCATCATCTGCGACACCAAGTTCGAGTTCGGGGTCATCGATGGTCGGATTTCGATCGTTGACGAGATGCTGACACCGGATTCGTCCAGGTTCTGGCCCGCTTCGGAATACGAGCCCGGAAAGGCGCAACCGTCGTTCGACAAACAATTCGTCCGCAACTACCTGGAGAGAATCGAATGGGGCAAGCAGCCTCCGGCTCCTCGGCTCCCGCCGGATGTTGTCGAGGGCACGAGCGCCAAGTACGCTGAGGCCTTCCGTCGACTTACCGGGCTGGAGTTGGAGTAGCAACGGTGGTGATCCTCGACTTTACGTTGCTCGATTGGCTGGTGCTCGGAACCGTCCTTTACTCGGTCGTGATGAGCGCCCTGCGTGGATTCGTCCGCGAGGTGCTGGGCCTGATCACGGTTCTTGTCGCGATCTTTCTGGCCGCCTGGTTTTTTCGAAATGTGGGCATGGTGTTCAGGGATGCCGTTGCGTCAGAAAACATCGCACTCTTTCTTGGCTTCGCCCTGCTGTTTGCCGGAACTCTGATAATAGGATTCACGGCGATCTGGTTCATCTACAGATTTTTCAAGTTTGCGCGAATCGAATGGTTTGATCGACTGCTTGGTGGCGCTTTCGGCTTCATCCGCGGGTGGTTGATCGGTTCTGCCATCTTCCTGGGTTTGACGGCGTTCGGGATTCAATCGGATGTTGTGAAGAACTCCCAGTTGGCCCCTTACTTCCTGCCGGGATCGCGTATAGTGGCCGTTGCCACACCGTTCGAATTGAAGGCGAAGTTTCTGATCGGATACCGGGAAGTGCAACGGTGGTGGAGCGAAAATCTTTAAGGCGAGAGTCCGAAGTCCGGGCGGCCGGAGCCGCGGGGTCTTTCGGACGTGTACGCTAAGAGCCGGGAAAATCGATAGTGAAGAAACAGATGGAAGCCCTCATAACTGAATTGATCGAGCGCGGAGTTCTGCTCGACCAGGCCCGTGACGAATTCGAGAAGAAATTCATTGCGGCGGCTCTCGACAAGACAAAAGGAAACCAGACCCGATCCGCTCGTATGCTCGGGGTTCATCGGAATACGCTCGGTCGGAAGATCGGCCTCCACAAGCTGAATGGAAAAGGGTTGGGAGGGATGGTCAGAGGGTGATCTCGGTGCCGACTCCCTGTTTCTTCGCTCTCCGGTACGCAAGGTCCGCGGCGACCAGGTCTTCCATCGCCATACCCAACGATTTGAATAACGTTACCCGGTCCTTTGTGTCGGGGACCGCTTTCTTTCCTGCCACCAATTCGTCCAGTGATGCGTAAATGTGGTCGCAGGTAATGGTTCCTTCACGGATCGGAATCACAAGTTCCCCGGCTTCGGTCAGGGCGCCCTCGTATGAATCGACCACGAGCACGGAGCCGGCCACAACGTCGGAACCGATTTCACGTGTGTGTGGGCGGTACGCGCCCATCGCGTTGATGTGAGCGCCCGGTTTGAGTTCATCGAGCGCGAACAGGGGTTCCGTGTTCGTGGTGCACGTACAAATGATATCCGCCCGTCTGAGATTACCTGCATCGCCAACCGAGATCGGGATGTCGAGTGCCGCTTCGAGCCTCCCCTTGAACTCCTCTCCGAGTTCCGGCGTCAACGGGAAGAGTAGAACTTCCTTAATGTCGAACAAGGTCGTGAAAGCCTGGACGTGTGCAAAGGCCTGTACGCCCGTCCCAAACATGCCGAGAACACTGCCTCCGGATTTACCCAGTTGGTCGGTCGCCAGCGCGGATGCTACTGCGGTTCGCGCCGAAGTCAGGTATTCGGCGTCCATCAGGCCCAGGATTTCGCCGGTTTCCGCGCTGACGTAAAGGTACGCCGAGTGGATCAACGGGAGGTTTCTGGCCGGGTTCTGGTTCATTACCGTGACCAGTTTGAGTCCCGCCGATCCGAGCGCCTCGCCGTATGCGGGCATAAAGAGGGAGACCCCGTCGGATCGGCCCATTTCGATGACCGTTCTCAACGGCATGTCGCAGCCCCCCTCGGAGAGCATTTTGAAACCTTTTTTCAATGGCTCGAACAATTCGGAATGTGGGAGCACCTTCGCTACGTCATCACGCGACAGAATCAACATTGGTTCGTACCTGCTTCTTTCTTGATTTTAGGTGGTCAGTGATTTGGGCCGAGGTTTCCGCCGGCTCCAGGACAGGGACGAGTCGAACGCTTTGAACCGGTTTCATCATGAAGCTTGTCACGAGACAGAACTCGTCGTATTGCCGATCTTGATCCGATTCGACCAGTCCTCCCTGGTAATGGTTGCGGACCGCTTCCTCCATAACGGGCCCGAGTCCTTCGACCTCATGTTCCTCGATCCCGAGGATATACCCGGAGCGAATGAAGGCGATTTTCTTCCGCTTGACGGAATCCGAGTCCATTACGGCGACGAAATTGAACTTCCTCACATCGAAGTATATTTCGCGGTGATCCCTGCGAGCCCGCTCCAACCGGTCGAGTCGCCGGCGAATTCGCTCCGCCTCTTCAAAGCGGGTTTCTTCGGACAGTTTCTTCATTCGTTCGACCAACGGTAATGCGATCTTCTCGTCGTCACCCTGGATGAAGGCAATCGCCCGGTCGATGTCCTCCAGGTATCGCTGCCGGTCGATGTCGCTGTTGCACGGCTTCGAGCAAGTCCGCATCTGAAAGTAGAGGCAATCCGGATACGGGTCGTCTCCCCGGATGTTGTACTGGCAGGGACGGATCTTAAACGCCCGCTCGAGGGTTGTTTTCAGACGTTCGAGTTGCGACCGGCTGAAAAACGGCCCGAAGTAGTCGACTCCTTGTTTTATCTGACGCGTCAGATAGATCCTGGGAAAACGCTGGCGCCGGTTGATCTTCATCAAGTGAAAAAGGGGAAACGTTCTCATCTGGCGGTACGTTTCGGGAAACCATCGCCGCCGCTCGTCATAGAGCAGGAACAGGGTTTCCATGGGAGAATCGGTCCTGCAGAACTCGATTCGGCCCGTGATCCGCCCGAGGTCCAGGGTTCGTGAATCCCCATCTTCGGGGAAATAGAAACGCTCTATCCTTTGCCAGAGGTTGTGTGTTTTCTCGAGAATCATCAACTTCCCATGCACATCGAAGATCCGGAACACGCCCGATCGGCGCGGAACAACGCGGAACCTTTCGTCGTCCTTGCCAACGGTCACATCGTAGTCGATCGACTCGAACCTGAATTCGACGGGATTACCCATGGCGCTTCATTATAGAACGCTTAAGAAGGGGGATTTTGACGCAAAGACCGAGAGGCGCAGGAGGGAAGGTGGAGGACTGAAGTTGTCTGACATCTTCCCTCTCGACGCGCAGGCTTCTGGGTCTGATCGCTGGCAGGGGGGTGAATTCCGAAGAAAATACTTCTCTGCGTCTTTGCGTCTCTGCGTCGAGAAAAACAAACGGGGCGCCGAGTGGCTAGGGCAAGGGTGGCCTTGTACCGGATCAGTTCGACCTCAGGCCCTCCCAGTGGAACTTCAGGGAGTCGGCCGTGTGTTGCCGGGCGTAGTCCCAACCGTGGGTTCCCGGGTAGAGGTGAAATTCGTGTTCGATACCCTTTTCGGTGAGCACGTCGCTGAGTTGCCTTGCGCCGAGGAAAAAGCCGTACTCATCTTCGGTGCCGCAGTCGAAATAGATTCTCAGTCCGTCCAGGTCGGCCGTTCGGCGAGCGATACGCAACGGGTTGTTTTCTTCCCAGTAGGCGAGATCGCGGGACACCCCGAAGATCTGGTCGAACAGGGAATAGAACATCTGCGCACGTCGCATGTTGACCGCAACAGCTGCGAAGTCGTCGATAAGCATGGCGCTGTGTGCGCTGACGGAACTGAAGAGGTCGGGGTACTTAAAGGCCAGCTTCAAAGCCCCGTAACCACCCATGGAAATGCCACTGATGGCCCTTCCCGAACGTGTGCCTGCCGCCCGTGTTGTCGATTCAATCAAGGGTATGAACTCGTCGGTGATCATGTCCTCCCATCTATCCCCGTTGATGGAATTCGTGTAGAAGCTGTTGGCGCCGAACGGAATCGCGACGATGAACTCACCGATGTCGCCCGCGGTTATCAACTGGTCCAGCATCAGGTCGGTCCGCCCCCGGGTGCTCCATCGTTTTTCGTTCTCGTTGGCTCCGTGCAGGAAAAAGATGACGGGATATTTTGCTTCGCCCTGCTCGTAGGAAGGGGGGAGGTAGAGGGCGTAGTCGAGTTGCCTTCCGAGGATGCCACTCCGGAAAGTCTTGTACTGTACGCGGGAGCCTTCCGGGACGATGTCCCGGTCCCGCCCTCCCCCGAATCGCCTCTGTCCGACGGCGTTCGAGACGAACAGCAACGTCAATACCAGTATCAGGAAGTGAGTCCGTCGCATCGGTCAGTCCTTTATATGAGCGGATACTTCTTCGCGGTCCTCTGGAGATTCGCCGGAAGGTTCGCTTGACGACATCCCGTCTCCGAAATGACGGATCTGAAGGGCCTCCGCCGCCTGGTCGGTCAGATCGACTATGGCCGCGGCGTTGACTCCCATCGTGATCGCGATCGTCTCGCTCAGTTCTTCCCTGGTTGCCCCGCTCTTGATCGCTTTCTTGATGTGGCCTTCCAGGCAGCCGTTGCAGTGGGTTGCCAGAGAGGCCGCGATGGCAATCAATTCCTTGGTTTTCCTGTCCAACACAGAGGTCTTGTAGGTTTCCTGGTAAAACCGAAAATAGATTCTCCGCATCTTCGGCTCGACCATTGTGTAGGACGGCCACTTTTCTTTGGGCTCATCGGCCATGAAGGCTTGTCTCCTCGATGTTTAGGGCCCGCTCAAGAATAACTTCACATTTTGGCATCCCATCTTCACGCCATTTTCGGCCGCTCCTCAATCGCAGATTCTCGAAATAGCCGAGCTATTCCTCCAGTCTGCTCAATCGGTCGCGACCGAATCTGACGCAAATCTGGGCGCCAATTCTGTGAAGTTATTCTTGAGCCGACCCTTAGTACGACGGGCGAGTAGGAAATGTTACGTGTTAGGCGGCGATGCCGTCAAGGACGTCTCGGATGATTCTGTCGAGTTTGTCGAGGTGAAAAGGCTTGGGAATGAAGCCCTGGATGCCCAGCACTTCTAGGGCGGCCAGGCGATCGGGCGCGGTATAACCACTGGCGACGAGTACCTTCGCATGGGGGAAACTCCGGCGGATCCGGCGGAGTGTGGACAGGCCGTCCAGTACCGGCATGATCATGTCCAGGACGACCAGGTCGACCTCCGGCGTCATCCGGTCCAGCGCTTCCCTTCCGTTCGCTGCCGTCAGCACCGCATATCCGCGGCGGGAAAGTGAAGCTTCGAGGAGCTTGAGGATCTCCTCTTCATCATCGACGAGAAGAACGGTCTCTCGCCCTCCTGGGGCTCGTCGTTTTCTGAAGTCCAGATGGCGTACGGTGCTGTTCGACGCCGGAAAGCTCATCCTGAATTCCGTTCCTGATCCCGGTTCACTCTGAACGTCAATGGTTCCGCCCGAACGTTGAATCGTCCCGTAAATCATGCTGAGGCCCAGTCCGGTGCCACGCCCTTTTTCCTTGGTCGTGAAGAACGGGTCGAAGATCTTGTCGATGATCGCGTGGTCGATTCCACCTCCCGTGTCCGCCACCGTGAGCAGAACTTGCCGTGCTTTCGATCGAGTCCGGAACGTGATGCGTCCTCCGTCCGGCATTTCGTCTCGTGCGTTGACCGCGAGGTTGATCAGCATCTGGGTCATCTGATTTTCGTCAGCCCGGATCGGGGGCAGGTCCTCATCCAGGTCCAGCTCCAGCCGAATGGTCCTGTCCAGAGTTTCCGCCAACAGGTGCCTGGTCGTGCGAACGATCTCGTTCAGTTGTACGAGTTGGACTTCCTGAGGCTCATCCCGGGCCATGGTCAGTAGTTGGGTCGTCAGTTTTGCCGCTCTTTTCGTAGCTTCGATGATGGTATCGGCGCGATCGACGACCTTGGGAGGGGGTTGGCTCAATTTGATCAGCTCCGCGGTCGGGAGAATTATGCCTAGAATGTTGTTAAAATCGTGCGCGATCCCGGAAGCCAGAGTTCCAATCGATTCCATCTTCTGGGTCCGCGTCAATTGCCTGGCCAGACGGTTCCTTTCGGTGACATCCCGAATCACGACCGAGATGCGCTGGCCGTCATCGACCGCACTGATGAGCGCGGAGATAGATTCGTCCTGCTTCCGTTTGAGTTCGGCTTCGAAGTTCTGAACCGAGCCCATGCGTTCGACGGACTTTCGAAACTGGCCGGCCGTCCGATCGGAGTCGAACAGGTTTAAGAGCGACCCTCCCGAATCACACTGCGCGAACACGCTACGGGCCGCCGGATTCAGCTCTATGATCCGCCAACTCGTATCGCACATGTAAACGACGTCCTGCATTCTTTCAACGAACGTCCGGTACTTGGCCTCGGATGTTCGCAAGTGGTCGTACAGTGCAATGTTCGCCAGGGCGCTCGACATCTGGGGGGAAACGATCGACAGGGTTCGAACGGTCGATGGAGAGAAGGCATTCGGTCTCTCGTCGGCCAGGAACAGGATGCCTCGTGCCGTACCGCGAGTGTTGAGGGGGACACACAACCATGAGAGCAACTCTTCAGGGAACGGCCACCCCGGACAACCGGTCCAGGATCGGGAGTCGCCGAACTGTATCGACCCGGCCGGGCCGTGAATTTCCTCCGGCAGGTCCGATGTCGAGATCGTTCCGGGGAAATCGTGAAGTCCGCCAAACAGGTCGGAAACTGCCTCGAGTTCGAAGGTCCCCAGGTGGCTCGGGCAGTACAGGGCCGCATATTTCGATAATGTGGTCAGGGAGATTACCTGGACCAACTCGCTCGAAAGTTCCCGCGTCGAAGTGTGTCCACTGATCGCTTCGCCGATCCGACTGACGAATGAGAGCTCCTCGATCTTGTCGCGGAAGGCAACGTTAGCTTCTTCCAGCGCTGTTGTCAGCTGCGAAATCCGACGATTGGGTTCGGAATCCATGAGGTCAGATAAGGTTGAAAAATGCCTCGATATCTTCTCTGCTGGACTCGAGTTCCTCGATCACCTGCAGGTATTGTGATTCGTTGAAGCCAAGAGCTTCCACCACCGGCTCGCCGGCCATTGATTCGCCGGCTAGTCCCATGCCCACATTCGTTGCCGCCAGGTCGGCTATTCTTACCATGCCGGCGAGTTCACCCGAGTCCTCGGAATCCGAAGCGGTGCCATGGTGATTGGCGATCGCGTTTATCAGTGGTTCCGGCATTTGCCAACCCTCGGCCAGCCAAGCACCTGCCTGACAATGATCGATGTCGAGTAACTGCTTCTCGGCGTCAAATAGCGGAACGTCGGCATCTTCGACCAGGCGTCGGACCTCTTCGTATTGCTCCGGGAAGCACATCTCCAGGACCAGGGCCCCGATGTCATGGAGCAATCCGGCGCAGAAGGCTTCATCCGGCGGTGTCCGACGGGTCATCCTTGCGATCGCCGACGCGGCGTGAGCGGCAGCGATCGAATGTTTCCAGAATCGCGTTCGTTCGGGATTGGACCTCGATCCCCAGGCCTGGATGACGAAAACGCTGAGGGACAACTGTTTGAGCATTACCGTACCGATGATGGCGATAGCGTTGCTCAAAGTCCGAACGGTCGCCCGATGACCGTAGTACGCGGAGTTGGCCAGACCGAGCACCTTCGCTGCAAGTGCTTGATCCCGCGACACAATGTCGGCGAGAGACCGGTGGCTGTTGTCTTCCTCAACGGCTGACATGATCTTGCGGGCCACGACCGGCAGGGTCGGTAAGTCGCGCAAGGAGTAGATTCTCCGTTTCAGGTCGGTTGCTGTCGGCATGGAAACACCCTCAATACACGAATCGGCTTCTGCTGACTGAACTTTAGTCAAAAGAAAATGGTGGAGATCCTTCGGAATCAGTCAGTTTTCAGCGATCCCGGGGGCGGCCCGCCGGGGTCAGCCGCAGGCCGAACCGGTTCTGAGCCAGCGCGGCACGCTCGGCCGAAACAGTTGGACCGACGCCGGTCTCTTGGTGGACATTCCGATAGGCGAACCTAGGAGCCTGCGCGGCAGAAGTGATCTACTGCGAAAGCGGTATAATCGGTCCAGATTTCCCCGATTTTTCGTTGAATAGAACCACTATTCGCCTCAAAATCGAGAAAATCTGGCCTCGATTCTCCACTTTCTCGCTACGATCCCTTCTGCCGCGCAGGCTCCTAGGCGCCGGGGCCTGACGCGGGTCGGGCGCAACGGTTGGTCCGTCCGCCACGCCGCCATGGCGACAGGGGTGATGAGGCGGCCCGACGCCACCGATATCGTTCTGACGGCGGTTTGTCCCCACCTGGGGGCTGCATCAACTGGAAACGACCGTTTCGAAAAGCTGGTTGATTACCTGGTCCGTTTATCCGAAAATTGATTTTTATTGAGACTATGATGGTGGTGGAACGGCTCTTTGGGGCCGGTCAGCACTCGTACCTGTTAAGCTGAGGTCTTACTAATAATGCTACAAGCCATACTTCCCGATCACCTCACCAGACTGACCGACGACGAGACGGATCGTCGGATCACCGAATTAAGGTCCCAACTGGGGTCCCGTCTGGTCGTTCTTGGTCACCATTATCAGCGTGACGAAGTTATCAAGTTCGCCGACATTCGAGGCGATTCGTTCAAGCTCTCCCAGTGGGCATCGCGACAGGAGGAGGCAGAGTACATTCTCTTCTGCGGCGTGCACTTCATGGCCGAAAGCGCCGACATCCTGAGCGGATCATCCCGGAAGGTCATTCTGCCGGATCTGAATGCCGGGTGTTCGATGGCTGACATGGCGGCCCTGGATCAGGTGGAAACCTGCTGGGAACAGCTCGCGCGGACAACTTCGGAAAAGATTGTCCCGATCACCTATATGAATTCGGCCGCCGGCATCAAGGCGTTCTGTGGCCGACACGGCGGCGCCGTGTGCACATCGTCGAATGCTCCGGCGGTGATGCGATGGGCGCTGGAGCGGGGAGACAAGGTCGTGTTCCTGCCCGACCAGCACCTGGGCCGTAACACCGCCTACCAGCTGGGCTTTCGGTTGGAGGAAATGGTCGTCTGGGATCCTTATCTGGAACTGGGTGGAAGCACCCGGGACCAGCTGATCGAGAGCCGGTTTATTCTCTGGAAAGGTCACTGTTCCATCCACGGGCGTTTTCAGCCGCACCACGTGGCGCGGGTTCGGGAAAAGCATCCCGGCATTCGTGTGATCTCGCATCCGGAGTGCAAGTTCGAGGTCGCCCAATTGTCCGACTCGGTGGGCTCTACCGAGCACATCATCAAGTGTGTCACGCAGTCCCCCGTGGGAACCAAGTGGGCGATCGGGACCGAGATCCATCTGGTCAACCGGCTGAAGAACGAAAATCCCGATCGGTTTATTATTCCGCTCGATGATTGTGGTTGTCTCTGTTCGACGATGTTCCGGATAGATGCGCCACACTTGCTGTGGTCGATGGAGAACCTGGCCGCTGGTACCATCGTCAACCAGATCAAGGTCGAACCGGAAGTGGCCGAGTGGGCCCGAGTGTCTCTGAACCGGATGCTGGAGATCACGAACTAGGTTCCCAGCTTGCCATGCCAGCCAGGCGATACTTCGCAACAGGCCGTGTCCAGGGTGTTGGGTATCGCTACTTTGCCCTTTCCGAAGCCGAACGGTGCCGTGTGCGCGGCTGGGCTCGAAATCTTCCCGACGGTCGCGTGGAGATTCATGCCGAAGCGTCTGATGTGCGGATGCTGGAGAACTTCAAGGCAAGTTTAGAGCGGCCCTGTCGGAGCAAGGGTCGAGGCGTTAACGGAAAGCGAACGGTCCGAGTCCGATTCTTATTCATCTTTCACGATCCGAGGTTGATCTAAATGGACGAGTTCAAAGCCCTCATCCGCGAGATTCCGGACTATCCCAAACCGGGCATCCTGTTCTACGACATCACGACGTTACTGAAAGACCGTGAGGGCTTTTGCCGTCTGATCGATCACATGACCCTGCAGACACGCACCATCCATGCGGATCTGGTCCTGGGTATTGAAGCGCGCGGCTTCATATTCGCGCCTGCGCTCGCTTACAACATCAATGCCGGCTTTGTGCCGATTCGCAAGCCGAACAAGCTACCTCATGAAACCGAAACGGTATCGTACGACCTGGAGTACGGAACCGACTCGCTGGAAATTCACAAGGATGCCATCACGCCAGGCAGTCGCGTCATCATCGCCGACGACTTGCTTGCGACAGGGGGGACGGCCGCCGCGGCCGCACACCTGGTTGAAAAGGTCGGTGGTGTGGTCGCCGGTTTCACGTTCGTGGTGGAGTTGGAATTCCTGAAGGGCCGGGACAAGCTCGACGGCTACGACGTTTTCTCGTTGATCCAGTACTGACGACCGCTTGACAAGTGTTCATCGACCTATATACTGAGGAACGTAAGAGAAGTTACTAAACCTGTTTAGGTACCTCATGCCCTGTTCGGAAAGTAGTTGAATCTTGTTTGCCGACTCTCCTTTCCCACCATGCTCGCGAAGTTCCTCTACAGATAAATTCAAGGAAGTTTAATGACCAAAAAATTGTATGTTGGAAATCTGTCGTTCCAGACGACGGAAAGTGAACTCGACGACCTGTTTGCCCAGGCCGGCGAGGTCGAATCAGTCCGGATCATCACAGATCGAGACACCGGCCGATCCAGAGGCTTCGGGTTTGTGGAGATGAGCGAGGAAAATGCCGAAAAGGCGATTTCGCAGTTCAACGGACAAGAGTTGGACGGTCGCGCGCTCACGGTCAACGAAGCACGACCTCAGGCGAATCGCGGCGGTCGGGGTGGCGGTGGCGGCGGCGGTGGCGGCGGATACAGTCGTTACTGAGCAAGATCACGAAGGCACGGAGGCTTAGCCACCGTGCCGCTCGCTTTCCCCGGGACCAGGTGACGCCGCCTCCGTAGGCTGGGCGCGGTCCCGTTTGTGTCGAGGCGCTGGTGCGTCTGGGCGGCGCATGCGCGCCCTCTGGAACCTGCCGCATCCATCCCGGGCCGCCAGGAGCCATCGATCGTTTCCTTCGCGGGAACAGATCCACCGATCAGTGTATTCTTATGCAGTTTTCCCGATCATCAAAGTCCCCTGACAAGCGCTGGTACCTGGGCGTGATCTGTGCAAAATGCCGGACCCCGATCCTGTTCGGTCTGGATCGAACCGAAGGCAAAGGCCCGTTTGAACCCCCAGCTATGCTGTTTCTTACCTGTAGCGAATCCGAATGTGGACATCGTGCGGACTACAGTGGCGCGAAGGTCTCGGCACACCAGAAGAATCCGTAAGCCGGGCCAGAGTCTGGTAGAGCCCTCAACACCCTAATTCGTTTTCCACCTGTCCTTAACTTGTTAGAATCCCAACGCGGCCCTGTAGCTCAGTAGGATAGAGCAGCGGTTTCCTAAACCGAAGGTCGGGGGTTCGATTCCCTCCAGGGCTACTTGTGGAATCAGTCGTTTACGGCTGTTTTCGAGACTGTTCCACCCACCAAATTACCCGAGTCTCCCCAAAAGCCTCCCAATTTAGCCCGCATAAATCACCGAAAGGACCAGAAAAGGCCGCCCTGTTTGGCATAAATCGTTTGTCGAGAACGGTTCAGAAACCAAACGGAGGCGGCCCTTATGAGTACAGAGTGTAAACAAACCACGTTCGAATTTCACGGACTTCTTCAACGAAAAATGAAGGCGCGTTTCGACGGCGGCAAGATCACGTCTGACGCTGGAGTTCTGCTGCTGCGTGAAGTCGAAAAGCGGACCGGTTTGATCGATGGATTGGCGGGGTGTTTTAGCGATCATCGCGACCAACGGTTGATCGAACACACCGTGAAGGAGCTGTTGGGACAGCGGGTCTACGGGCTGTGCCTGGGATATGAAGACCTGAACGATCACGATCAGTTACGGACCGACCCGATGCTTGCGTTGGCGGTGGACAAAGCGGATCCGCTGGGAACGAATCGACGACAGGCCGGCGACTGGGGAAAGGCGTTGGCGGGCAAGAGCACGCTAAACCGATTGGAGTTGACCGGCGCCGAAGTCGGCGACCAGGAGCGGTACAAGAAGATCGCTATGGATGGGGACAAGATCGATCGTTGGATGGTCGATGCGTTTGTGGCAGCCCATGACAACACGGCGCCCGAAGAGATCGTTCTGGATCTGGACGCGACCGATGATCCGATCCATGGTCAACAGGAAGGCCGGTTCTTTCACGGCTACTACCGCAACTACTGCTATCTGCCCTTGTACATCTTCTGTGGAGAGCATCTGTTGTGCGCTCGGCTGCGCCCGTCCAATATCGATGGGGCGGCAGGATCAGTCGATGAATTGGAACGTATCGTCGGCCAGATCCGTCAGAGCTGGCCGGACGTGTCGATCATCATTCGGGCCGATTCCGGATTCTGCCGGGATGCATTACTGGACTGGTGTGAAACCCACCAGGTCGATTATGTGATGGGGTTGGCCAAGAACGACCGCCTCAAGCGAGAGATCGCTGACCAGATGATTCAGGCTGAAGCGGAGTTTCAGACCACTGGGAAATCGGCACGAGTGTTTAAGGATTTCCTGTACCGGACTCGAAAGAGCTGGAGCCGCACTCGTCGCGTTGTTGGCAAAGCCGAGTTCCTGGCCAAGGGCGCCAATCCCCGATTCGTGGTGACCTCACTGCCACCGGAACGACTCGGAGCCCAAGCGCTCTACGAAGATTTCTATTGCGCACGCGGCGACATGGAGAACCGGATCAAAGAACAGCAACTGGATCTATTTGCCGACCGCACCAGTGCGGGAACCATGCGCGCCAATCAGCTCCGACTGTATCTGTCCTCAGCCGCCTACATGCTTATGCAGGCGTTGCGTCGTCTCGGTCTCAAAGATACCGCGATGGCCCATGCCCAATGCGGAACCATCCGTCTGAAGCTTCTTAAGATCGGTGCGCGTATCCGCCTCACGGTCCGCAACGTCTGGATCTCGATGTCGGAGGCCTATCCCTATGCCGACGTCTTTGCTCTCATAGTGAGAAACCTGCAATCAATTCCGCTTCGTTGCTGACGACACCGAACCTTCAGATCCGAAAAACAGCGCCTCTCATCTGCCTCCCGGCGAGGCCTGCCTGCACTCGCCCATTCATGCCGATCTCCCGCCAAATGTCGCCGTGTCACAGGCTCAAAATCCGCCAATGTCCACGGCTCGCTCACTCTCAGCTCCAAGTCTCGCCGCAAATCGCTTCTCGTATCCGAACACCGATCGATTCTCCGATTGGTGATCCATCCGGGTTAGCCCAACGAGCCAGATTCCGCCAGTCAGAATCACGTAGATTCCAGGGTATCGGTTGCTCAGCGCCAGCAACACGCCGATCACCACGTAAACGCACACTACGCCGATCCATTTGGGTGCCATAGGAACTGCATCAATCGTACCATTCCGCCCGTCGGCGTCGATCGAGAAACCCGAGCGGCCTCGCACGCTTTACGTCCTATATAATGTGGGAGATGGGGAGAGATGCTTCAACGTTGGTAGTCGGCGCCGGCGAGGAATACATCCTTGAGGTCGCACAACTGCTCGAGCTGATAGACAAACCAGCTCACCTGGCAGGGGATCAAGGAACTACAGCGAGAGTTGGGAGGCGAATAAGTCGGGACCGCCGAGTTTCTCGCGATCGTTGATCCCGTTATCTAGTTCTGAACAACAACGTCCGACGTTAGGGGAGGACATGACAATGTCAGGTCGACCGGATTGTCGCGTCTACAGTGGGCCAGTATTGGCCGTTGCGACTCACCTTAAGCACGTGCTCGATATGAATGGGATCGAATGCGAAGTGCGCGGCGAGTATCTTGCAGCTGGGGTTGGCGAAATCCCGGTAATCGAAGCGTGGCCTGAGTTGTGGGTACTCGATAAGGCAAACGGTGAAAACGCCGCGAGGCTTGTACGCGAAGCCCTGGAAGAAGGCGAGTCGGAGCAAGCGAGCTG
Source organism: Terriglobia bacterium (assembly GCA_965247425.1). GTDB lineage: Bacteria > Acidobacteriota > Terriglobia > 20CM-2-55-15 > 20CM-2-55-15 > CAZOZZ01. The sequence goes on along the minus strand of OZ252023.1, from coordinate 3,032,928 downwards.
GGAATGTCAGAACTGCCATGAAGTAGTTGAAGGGCAATTTGCCGTATGTTGGAACTGTGGGGCGCTCGGTAAAAGCTTTTGATGCCGACGGCTACCCCTCGACCAGAACTCCAAAGACCCTATCCTCTCCAGAGATCTGGTATCCCGCGAATCGAGCAGCTGGCTGGTTCATGCTCGCTGCTGCCTTCTTAGCTTTTGGTTTCTGCCTGGCGTTGCTCTCAGTGGGAGCGGACTGGCCCAAAGAGGACGCTATGCCGATCGACGGTGGCTGCGAACAGGGGGCCACTCTTGCTCAGCTGGTGGCGTCGTTTGTCTACCTGAAACGCCTTCAGTAATTGTCCGCTGCACGGAGACGGGGACGGATTACATCTATATAATGTGACCATGCTTGATCGATTGAGGCATTACTGAGTGGTTAGACTGGGGCTGCCAGAGCTTACAGTAATCTTGGTCATCCTGTTCTTGGTCGCGAGAAGTGTTCTTCCTGACGGACCACGCCCGACGGTCGAAGGGACATTTGGGAAAACGTTCTTTATCGCGCTCGGCGTCCTGCTTGCCCTCTTCGCTTTGATGCAACTGCTCTTGTCGACACGTTAACAGGACACTACGGCCCCCTGAATCTTCTTCCCCTCCGCACGGTCTCTCGGGATATTGATGTCCTGTCAGGCTGAGGGAATGGCAAAGCTCCGGACCCTGTTGTGGAGCAAGAAAGGGGGAGTGACGTCCGTACGCTATCGCAAGGGCCGTCCAAGGGGTTCGCGCTACGCTTCGGGTGTCGACGCGGACAATTGCTGCACTGGTGGATCTTCCAGTACAGCCCAGATCAGAGCCCCAACCCACCCGAGCAGCGTCCACCCGAGTAGCAGGTTTAGTATGCCGATTCCGTTGAGGTTCCGCTTTTTTCGGCTCCTTGCTATCAGGTAGGGTAAGAAGTAGAAGGCGACGCCAGCCAGAAAAACGACGATCGAAACAATGGCTCCCATATGACAAAAGAGCACGCACGAACAGCAAAAAATACGTCCACCGAGTTGGAGCGGATGATGGCTGGGTCAGGTAATTGACTGCACCGGTCGCAGGTGAACTCGAACAGCACAGCAACCATATGAGCCAGAGGAGCGGTTCGAAGCATGGCGGGGCCCAGAGGGGGCCGATTCGCTCCAGGGCTATTGGACTTAGCTCCGACCGCTGCACAATTATGCGCAACTCTCCGGAAACTTTCCGGATTTCTCCCGACCTATTCACCGCGCGAAGTGCTTGTGGAGTGGAAAGTGCCACCAGTGGCCTTCAGTTGTCGACTCCAGTGGGTATGTCGAGTCTCGGATGCCGCGAGGCATCACATGAGGGTGACGGTCGGCGACAGCCATTTCGGAAGAGCAGCTCGGTCGAAGTTGAATGAGGCCCGGCCAGCGGGCATTTGAGTCGAATTCAAACCCATTGTTAAGGAAGTTCTATTTTCGCATTGTTGAAATCGATATGGTGTCGGCGGTATCTTGTGGTATATATACCGTCAGATGAAGAAGAAAAAGATATGGCTTGAGTTGAATCAGGTAAAGGGAGCGGTTGCGTCGCGACTGCGACGGCGGAAGTACAGCCTGATCGAGCGCCATGAGATACCCGACGGTTTGCTGCCTGGCTCGGTGTCGATTAGTTACACCCGGTGCGGTAAGCCGACGTGCCGGTGTGTGTCGGGTGAAGGGCACCCATCCTGGTCCTGGACATTCATGATGGACGGGAAGAAGCATGTCGAACACGTTCCAGCTGCCATGGTTGAGGAGATTCAAAAGCGTGTCGGAGCGGGACGGGAGTTTCAGGATGCGATCCGGGAGGTGCTGACAGCGAACGCGAAGTTGTTGGTGCTGGAGCGCCAGCAACAACGTGAGAAGCGGAAGCGCCGGTGAAAGGTCCGTCGGCACGAGGGATACGACGGTACGCGCGAAAGTGTTTGCGGCTGAAGGGGTATTTGAATCACCCCGGAGATGGGCGGGTGCGACCGCAGATCGGAAGTGGGCATCTGATCTGGTCTCTGGTGATCGGGTATCTGCTGCGGGAATCGAGCTTCCTGGCCATCGAGTCGCTCGCACGATCCTCGGCGTGTCGGGCCTTGGGAATCGGACTCCGCTTTAGCGACGACACGCTGGGCTATTTTACCGAGAAGCTGAATCCGGAATTCACGCGCGGCGCGTTGACCACAGCCATCAAGCAGGCCAAGCGCAATAAAGCGTTCGACGATTGCCGATTCATCGGCCTGGCGCTGGACGGGACAACCGTGGGGCGTGTCGGTGAGGCCGGGTGTCAGTGGTGTCGACCCCATCGCAACGCCGAGGGGGAGGTGACCACCTACTTACACCACGTCGTGATGGCCACCATCGTGGGCACCGGGTTCACTTTACCGGTCGATGTGGAACCCTACGGTAGTGGGGATAGCGAATGGTCGGGGGGGCAACGACTGCTTCGTCGGGTGGTGGGGCAGTTGGGGCCGCGTTTTGCCGATTATGTTGTTGTCGATGGGGGCTATGCGTCGGCTCCGTTCCTGCACTTGGCCGACGAGTTGGGATTGAAGACCATCGTCCGTCTCAAAGCCAATCTTCCGAGCTTGTTCAACGCCGCCAAAAGCCGGTTTGCTTGTCAGCCGCCGTCCCGGGTTTTCAAGGATGGAGCCGATCGGGTGGAAATCTGGGATGCAGACGACTTCGATCCCTGGGGCCGATTGAACTGGCCGACCGTGCGCGTGATCCGCTACCGGCAAGAGAAACCCGATGGATCGGTGGTCGAAGCCTACTGGCTGACCAATTTCTCGATGAACCAAGTGGGAGCGCCCACTTTATTTCGCATGGCCAAGAGTCGTTGGGAAGTCGAAAACCAAGGTTTCAACGATGCCAAGAACCGTTATGGGATGGCCCATATCCTGCGTATTCCGGACGATCGTGATCACTGATTCCGATTTAACGTGATCACCGATTCCGGGATCATGATCAGCGATTCCGGGCATCGTGATCACTGATTCCGGGATCATGATCAGTGATTCCGGGCATCGTGATCACCGATTCCGGCGATCATGATCACCCGTCGGTAGCGAAGTTTAGAACTGTAAGGTTCTTCTTTGAAAAAAGGAGAACTTGATGGGGACAAGACGGCTATCGATGAGACAGATACGCGAGATTCTACGACTCAAATACGAACAGAAACTCAGCCACCGGGCCATCGCCCTAGCCTGCCGGGTGGGAGTAGGGACGGTTTCGGAGTACGTCCGACGTGCGGCCGGGGCCGGGCTCGAGTGGCCGCTACCTGAAGAACTGGACGAGGCCGCACTTGAAGCACGGCTGTTTCCGCGCGCTGGATCCGGTTCCCGGGAACGGGTGCCTCCTGATGTCGAGCTGATCCACCAGGAGTTGAAGCGTGTTGGAGTCACCCTCCACCTCCTGTGGGAGGAGTACCGGGAAACGAATCCAAAGGGATATGCCTACAGCCAGTTCTGTGAGATCTACCGGCGGTGGGCCAAGAAACTCAAACCCTCGATGCGCCAGGTGCACCGTGCCGGAGAGAAGACCTTCATCGACTTTTCCGGCAAACGGCCAGAGCTGACGGATCCGCGGACGGGCAAAGCCATTCCAGTCGAGTTGTTCGTGGCCGCGCTGGGCGCCAGCGGTTACACCTACGCCGAAGCGACACCGAGCCAGAAACTTCCCGACTGGGTCGGCGTGCATATCCGCATGGTGGAGTTCTTCGGTGGATCGAGCCGCATCTGGGTGCCCGACCAACTCAAGAGTGCGATTACCCTGTCCTGCCGCTATGAAGCAGGCGTGAACAGGACTTACCAGGATCAGGCTGAACATTACGGCGCCGTTGTTATTGCTGCCCGGCCTCGAAAAGCCAAGGACAAGGCGAAGATCGAGTCGACCGTCCTGGTTGCGCAGCGCTGGATCCTGGCCAAAATCCGGAATCGCACATTCTTCAGTCTCGCGGACTTGAACGGGGCGATTCGAAACTTGCTGGTGGAACTAAACCAGCGGCCGATGCAGAAGCTTCACGTGTCCCGCCTGGAACTCTACGAAAGGCTGGATCGACCGGCCCTCCAGCCACTACCGACCAACCGGTATGAACAGGCCGAGTGGAAGGGCTGTCGTGTCAATATCGACTACCACGTGACCGTGGATCACCATCCCTACAGCGTGCCCTACCAGTTGATCGATGAGACCCTGGAAGCGCGTTACACCGCCTCGATTGTCGAGGTCTACCACAAAGGCCGGCGCGTCGCCGCTCATCGCCGGCGTTACGATCACCAGCCGTCGACTCTGCCTGAACATATGCCCAGTTCCCATCGGGCCCATGCGGAATGGACACCGTCCCGGCTGATTGGTTGGGCCAAGCAGACCGGCCCCCAGACCGGTCGCCTGGTCGAGCAGATCATGAAACAGTGGCCCCATCCCGAACAGGGGTACCGCGCCTGCCTGGGATTGATGAGTCTGGGACGCCGCCACGGCGCCCAGCGGCTTGAAGCCGCCAGTGCCCGAGCGCTGCACTTAGAGTCCTATAGCTACCGCACCGTCAAGAACATCCTGTCGTCAAGAACACTGTCGTCAAGAACATCCTGTCGTCGGCCCAGGAGCGGTTGCCTTTCGAGGAGACCGAAACCCCACCCATGCCCCATCACGACAACATTCGTGGCGCCGCCTATTATGCGGACCCAAAGGAGAGTACTCATGCTTATGGAACAAACCCTGGAGAAGATGAACCAGATGAAACTATCGGCGATGGTCGAGGCCCTCGAGCAACAACGACGCTCGAATCAGTACACGGATCTCAGCTTCGAGGAACGTCTGGGTCTACTAATCGATGAGGAGTGGACAGCCCGAGAGCACCGCAAGCTCACCCGGCGCCTGCGCGTGGCCAAGCTGCGCTACAGCTCCGCATCGCTGGAAAACGTCGACTTCAAACATCGTCGCAGCCTGGACCGTTCCCAGGTCCTTGCCCTGGGCTCGTGTGGATGGATCCAGGACCGGCACAATCTAATCATTACCGGTCCGACCGGCATCGGGAAAAGTTTTCTGGCTTCGGCTTTCGTCGAACGCGCCTGCCGGCGAGGTCTTAACGCCGCCTATGTCCGCATGCCTCGGCTTTTGCACCAACTGGCCGTCGGTCGCGGCGACGGCTCCTACACGCGAGTCCTGGCCCGCCTCGCCAAGACCGACCTGCTGGCCATCGACGACTGGCTCCTGTCCCCGCTGCGGGACTCGGAACGCCGAGACTTGATCGAAGTCGTCGAGGAGCGCAGCGAACGCTCCGCTATCTTGATTGCCAGCCAGCTCCCTGTCTCCGACTGGCACGGCGTCATCGGCGACCCGAACCAGGCTGACGCGATCTGCGATCGCCTCCTCCACAATGCACATCGCATCGAACTGAAGGGGCGCTCCATGAGACGGACCAAAGCCGCGCCGAAAGCCTCTGCCAAGGAACCGACATGAAACCGTCCAACCAACAGGTAGTCCCGCTCGGGCCCGCGCCCGATCGTCGCGGATACGCGATCCTCGCGAAGACTTTTCAGGCATTCGGTCAGGAACGGATGAAGAATGAAAAAGAACCAAGAAAGAACGAAGCAATGGCCTGTGGAAAATGACGGCTATGGAAATCCACAAAAAACGTGGATTCCCACAGCCTTGGAAAAGCCTGCGGCTTTCCCACATTTACACACAGGCCCGGCGATGAATATCAAGATTATGGAAGCATTCAAAACAAGAATCGTGGACTTCGGGAGGTCTAAACTGAGATCCTAACCCTCACTTCGCTCCGACGGGTGATCACGATGGCCGGAATCACTGATCATGTTCCCGGAACTGGTGATCACGATCAGCGGAATACGCAATATCCCCCATCACCACGCCAACAGCTTGCTTCTCCACTGGCTCCTCATAAGCCTGGCTCTCACGATCGAACGTCTGTATCGATTGCGTCATTTGCATCGCGGGCGCCATCGCCCGCATACCTCCATCGAGCTTCTTCGTTTGCTTCGCCTCGCTCTGTCTGCCCCAACCCCAGCCGACTCCAGCTGAACTGACTCGTTTCCCTGGTCTCCACGCGCCTGCCTGACCCCAATCACCGGGCTGGACCCGCTACGGATACCTGTCTCTCGAAAATACCCCTCACTTCAAATTCCTCTCCCTCCTCGACCTTTTCCCTTCCAGAGCCCCTTCCAGACACTCCGTCCTCCCTGACTTCCGAAATGGCTGGGTCGGCGACTGACTGATTGACGCCGATTCGCTGCTTTCGTAAACTCTGTTATGGGTTCTTACCGGCTCGCTCCAACAAACACCCGACAAATGTCACCGGCACGCAGCTTGGAATTACGGAGATTCTCGTAGCGCTGGGCATGGACGGCATTTCCCTACTGCCAGAACTTCCGGTCTGACGTCGGAAGCACAGGTCAACCATGAGCAAAGAAGTCACTCTCCTCGCGGGCGATGATCGCGCCGCGGTCCGTTCGACTATCAATTTGATCCAGACGCCGGTCTACCTGATCGACGTGGACGTATCCGGTTCCTTCAGGTTCTTTGCGGTGAACACATCGGAGGAACACGTCATCGGGCTCGAACGGGAGGAGATCGAGGATCGCAGTCTGGAAGATGTCCTGGACCGTGAGTTCGCTGCTCGCCGGTTGACCGCTCTCCGACAATGCGTGGAGACACGTTCGACCGTCGAGTTCGAGAGCTTCGTCGACAGGTCGGACGGCCGCGATTGGGGAAAGGTAACCCTCGTACCGCTGTTCGACACCGAGGAGCGTCTGATCCGGATCATGGGGATGGCCCGGGATGTGACGGACCACGAGCGTACCACACAGGGCCTGCAGCGGACGATCGACGAGCTTCGAGAACAGGTCGCCGGGCATGTCGACGATGAACAACGCTTCGAACGGGTATTCCAGGATGGGCCGATGGGAATGGTCGTTGTCGACCTGGAGACCCGGGTCTTGGAAGTCAATCGCGCCTTCTGTCTCCTGCTCGGATACACACCGGCTGAACTGATAGGCAAGAAGTCTTCCTACTTCACTCATCCCGACGACCTTGGAATCAACGCCGAGGTGGTCGACACACTTCTAGGCGGAAAAATACCCATCTTCCATGGGGAAAAAAGATACATCCGGAAGAACGGGAATACAGTGTGGGCGCGCGTAACCGGGACGGTGATTCAAGACGAGGATGGCAAACCAGAGTACGGTCTGGGGATGGTCGAAGACATCAGTTATCAGAGATACGCCGAAGAAACGATTCGACGGACGAATAGGGAACTCCAAATTCAGACAGCGGCGCAGCACGAACAGATCCAACGGTTCGACCGGGTGTTCGAAATGGGTCCGATCGGAATGTGTGTCGTCGGTCCGGACCTCAAGTTCAGCAGGGTGAACAAGTCGATGTGTGAGTTCGTCGGCTACACCGAAGAGGAACTGACCGGTCTCAAGGTCGAAGAAATCACACATCCGGATGACGTCAATATCGACGTGGCGTTGGCCGGCCAGCTCTTTCGGGAACAGATCCCGTTCTACCAGATCGAAAAGCGTTACATCCGGAAGGATGGCAGTATTCGCTGGGGTCACCTAACGGCATCGATGGTCAGGGACGAGGCCGGCACACCACTCTACGGTCTGGGAATGGTGAAAGACATCCATGAACGCAAGGTCGCCGAAGAAGCGGCATCGCGAGTGACACGCCTGTTCAAGGAAGCGGAGGAGATCTCCGGGTTCGGCAGCTGGGAGGTGGACATGGAAACCGACCGTCTCTACTGTTCGGCCGAGACCCAGAGGATGTACCGCCTGTCCGACAAGCCGTCTTACACGCGGGATGAAGTCCGGGCCGTGCTGCACCCTGAGGATCGTGGAATCCCACTTGAAGCGTATGCGGATGTGCGGAAGACGGGCGAACCGACCCTTGTTGAATATCGATTGAGGTTTGACGACGGCACGATCAGACACCTGCAGGTACGAAGCAGGCTCGAGTTCGAGGCTGAACAGCCGGTCCGACTGGTCGGAGTTTCCATGGACATCACGGAAAAGAAACGTGTCGAGGAGTCCGCCCAGGGGGCCATAGAGCTATTCAAGGAGGCCGAACAGATCGCCGGTCTTGGGAGTTGGGAAGCAGACCTCGACACCGGGAAGCTCCACTGCTCCGAGCATGCGCGCCGGATCTTTGGCCTCGATCCGGACCAGCCGTTCTACAGCCCTGGCGACGTGAGTGACACAGTCCATCCCGATGATCGGGACATTCCCCTGAAAGGCAACGAGCGTCTGTTAGCAACAGGCGAACCGATCCAGGTGGAATACCGCATACTGCCGGGCGGTGAGCTGCGCCACGTCCAGGTCCGGGCCAAGTTGGAGATGAAAGGCGGACAGCCAAAGTGAGTCGTCGGTATCGCCAGGGACATCACGGAAACCCGCAAGCTCGAGCAACAGTTCCTGGAGTCCCAGCGCATGGAGGCCATCGGCCGACTTGCCGGCGTCGTCGCGCACGACTTCAACAACATCCTGACCGTGATATCCGGATACGCCAGTCTGATGCGCGAGCGGACAACGGAAGATCCGACCCTACGGACGACCCTCGAGGCGCAGTTAAGAGCGGTCGACCGGGCTGCCTTCCTGACGCGCCAGCTCCTGGCATTCAGCCGGAAGCAACGGTTCGAACCTCGCGTTCTGGACATTAACAACGTAATCGGAGACTTGAGAAAGGTGTTGCTGCGCACGGTGGGCGAAGACGTTGACCTGGTGACGGTACTGGCGTCGAAGGGGCGGATCGAGGCGGATTCGGCGCAATTGGAACAGGTGATCGTCAACCTGGTGGTCAACGCCCGCCACGCCATGCCCGGCGGAGGAAAGTTGAAGATCGAGACCGAAGACGTCACGGTTGGCGCAAAATCGACCCTGGCTATCGATGACACCAAGCGGGGCGGCTACGTCCGGCTCAGCGTTACGGATACCGGCATCGGAATGGACCCCGACACGGTCGCCCACATATTCGAACCTTTCTTTACCACGAAAGAAAAAGGTCAGGGAACCGGTCTGGGTCTCGCCGCGGTCTACGGGATCGTCAAGCAGAGTCAAGGGACCACTACGGTCGATAGCCACCCCGGTTCCGGGACCGTGTTCAAGATCTATCTGCCACACACCTCGCAAGAGGCCGTTGAGCCGGAAGCGACCGATGAATGGATGGAAGCGAACGAAGGCGTGGGGAAGATCCTGCTGCTCGAGGACGACGAGGATCTCCGGACCCTGTTCGCCGAAGTGCTCCTCAAGGCCGGCTACGCGGTCACCGAGTTCGCCGACGCCGAACACGCCCGCCGGTCTTTGAAGTGGCAGGATTTGTTCGACCTGGTGGTCACGGACGTCGTCATGCCCGGCATGAGCGGCCCACAGTTCGTCAAATGGATCCGGGGCGCCCACCCGCGCACGCGGGTTCTCTACATGTCCGGCTACGCTGGAAACGAACTGTCCGCAAGGCCGCTCGAAGAGGGAAGCCGCCTGCTGGAGAAGCCGTTTACACCCTCCCGCCTGTTGCAAGCTGTTGACGAAGCGCTCCGTGACAGACCCGCGGAATCCTGAGAAAGCGAAAGGGACACCACGACCTTCACGAAGAGCTCTCGACATCTACGTCGGCCAAGACTCCCTCAATGAGTGAAATGCTGGTCCTGGAACCCACAGGTCGAGCGGCGGAGTCATTTCTCTTTAAACGATGCCAGGTTCGAAGGGGCCTTTATGTCGGGACCCTTGCACTACGTTTTGGTAAGCTGCGGTGGAGTTTTGTTTCCGTGCAACTGGTTATGGACAGGAGGTGTCGGATGTTGAAGAAGTTTCTGGGAATCGCAATGGTGGTTGCCCTGGCCGGTACGGTGGCCTGGGCTGATGACTTCTGGGACGAAAAGAACTTTCTTGAATGGAACAACAAAGAACAGCGCAAGATGACGACTGATTCTCCATGGGCGAAGAAGGCACAGGTCAAAGTGAGCCGTGGAGGGGATTTCTCGCTCGTCCCGTCTTCCGCTTCCGCAAGCTCAAGGGACATGACCGATGTGGGCAGTGGCGGTGGTGGAAGTTTCGGCAGGAGCGGCGGCACGCCAAGAATCGATCTGTTTGTCATGTGGCGGAGCGCGCGTCCGCTCAAGAAGGCCATCGTCAAATCCCAGGTCGGCAATTCGAACGACGTGTCCCCCGCGCAGCAGGAGTTCCTGGATCGTGAGGAGGAATACTACATCGTAGTTCTAGGCAGTGTCCCGCCGGATTTCGCTCGGGCTTTTGAGAACCTGGAAGGTGTCGACGAAAAGATTTCTCTCGACCGAAAAGGTAAAGACAAGATTTTTATCCAGGCAATCCAGGTCCATGCCATGGCCGGCGAAGTGCACCTGCTGTTCCCGAAGACCGACGCCATTGTGGTCGAAGACAAGGACGTCGAATTGAATGTCGACATGGATGGCTTGAGGTTCAAGAAGAAGTTCAGCCTGAAGAACATGGTCGTCAACGGAAAGCTCGAGATGTAGCCTTTCCCGAAAGGACTTTCATCGTCTAAATCATCGAGACACCTGGATCGAAGCGACTCGACCTCGGAGGATCTGCAGGTCGAGTCTGTTTCGTGACGGCTTTCCTTCCGATCCGCTTCTGACTCTCCCACACGTCGCTCTCTTAGGGAGGCGGTCGGAGAGGTCACTCTCGTCCCCATTTCCGGGCGTCGGTTCAACCCGCCCTTGCCCACTCCTCCGGTCCTCTTGGCCTGCTTGTAATTGTCCTGTTGCTAGCATAGAATCAATAAGTTTGGGAGAGCGGGACCACGACACACGGAGTGGTACGCCCAGCCAAGGAGGTTCTTAGTGGCGCGTAAGAGGATGACTCGAAAAGAGCTCGTCCAGAAGGACGAGATCACATCGACTTTGGAAAACACCACGGCTTTCGTCCTGGAGAACAAGAAACCGATCCTCCTGGTGACGTCGATCCTTGTAGCGCTTGTGATGGTCCTGGTTGGATTCAACATCTATTCCGCAAATCGCAGGGCCGCATCGCAGAGCGCCCTGTCGGAAGTGATAGACGTGTTTACCGACACGGAAGGATACGATTCGGACCAGCAGCGTTTCGAAGCCGCTCTGGCCGAGGCCCAGATCGTTAGAGATTCATACCGGAACCTTCCGGCCGGTCAGATCGCCGAGTACTACATCGCCCTCAGTAACGAAGGCATGGGCAACACGACCGAGGCGGTGCGAATTCTGCAAAGCCTCGTCGAGACAGGGGACGATACGATTCAGCAAGTCGCGCGTTACGCCCTCGCGGAGTCTTACAAGATTCATGGTGAGGTGGAGACGGCCATCACCGTCTATCAGGAACTGGAGAACACCGGCGGCTATTCGCAAGTTGCCGTTCTCTATGAACTCGGCCGGTTGCACGAAGAGATCTCGAAGCCGGACGAAGCCCGTTCCTACTACCAGAGGATTGTAGGTGAGTACCCGAATTCCGCCTTTCGCGCCGACGCGGACCGGGCCCTGAAGCGACTCGGCCCCGACGCGGCCTCAGACGAAACAGAGTCCTGAGGCGTTCAAGCTGTCCTATTACGAATGACGGTAGGGAACATGACAGAGCATGTCGTCGGTCTTGAGGACCTCGGGACCGACCGGGTCGAGATCGAGGATTCGTTTGAGCCCGGAGAAATCGACTTTTCGCCCGAAGGCTTGCTGTCGGTGGCCGCTATCGGCTGGTCGGGTTTTGTTGAACGGAGTGGGGACGAGATTCGATTGTGTGGTCGACTGGAAACGATTCTTGAATTGGTATGTGTCCGATGTCTCGACCCGATAAATCAGCGAATTGAGAAGCAGTTCGATCTTTTTTTCCGCCAGCGCGATAGCCTGGTTTATGCCCAGGGCGCCGAGATCGAATTGACGGAATCCGACACGCGGACTGCGTTCGTAACCGGGGCGGAATTGCCTCTGGGTGAAATTGTTCGGGAGCAAATCCTGCTTGCGATCCCAATGAAGCCGTTGTGTAAACCCGACTGTCGAGGCCTGTGTGCCTCGTGCGGAACAAACCGGAACGCCGGTTCATGTGAGTGTCCCGAGCAGTCCCTCAACCCGGCTTTCGACACGCTGCTGGAGTTTAAGAAGCAGCTAGAAGAGCGGAGTTCATAAGAATCAATGCCAAATCCCAAACGTCGACATTCCAAAGCGCGTCGCGGCAAGAGACGCGCGCACGATTCCCTGACAGGGCCTTCGTTTTCCGAATGCCCGAACTGCCACGAGCTGCGGCTTCCTCATCGTGTCTGTCCTCACTGCGGCTTTTACAAAGATCGCGAAGTTATCGAAACCGAAGAAGAATAGTCTTCGATAGATTCCAGACGGCCCATGATCAGAATCGCCGTAGACGCAATGGGGAGCGAGCAGGCTCCAACCGTGGAAGTCGAGGGAGCGGTCGAGGCCGCGGCTCAATACGGGACCCACGTCGTGCTGGTAGGCAGAGAAGACCAGATACGCCAGGCTCTGGATCAACACGACACTCGAGGGCTCTCGATTGACATTGCCCATGCCAGCGAGGTAGTGGGCATGGAAGAGCCTCCCATGACGGCCATCCGCCGGAAGAAGGATTCGTCCATTCGTGTGGCGGCTAACCTGATGAGAGCCTCGGAGGTTTCCGGCGTCGTCAGTGCCGGTAACACCGGCGCCGTCATGGCGACGACCAAGATCGTTGTCGGCACGCTCGATGTTGTGGACCGGCCCGCCTTGACGACTGTGCTGCCGACCCGGAAGGGTAAACCGTCCATTCTTCTCGATGTTGGCGCCAACGTGGACTGCAAGCCCATTCACCTGGAACAGTTTGCGATCATGGGGGACATATATTCGCGCGCCATCTTCGGTATCCGTCGTCCCCGGATTGGACTGCTCTCGATCGGGGAAGAAGCCAGCAAGGGAAACGAGCTCACGAAGGAGGTCTTCAAGGCCCTGAAACTTGCGCCGCTGAACTTCGTCGGAAATGTCGAAGGCCGAGACATTTTCAAAGGCGATGTGGACGTTATCGTTTGCGACGGTTTCACGGGGAACGTGGCTTTGAAGTTGAGTGAGGGCTTGATTGAGACGTTCACCGGGTTGCTGGGAGATGAACTGCGGAAGACATTGTCGGCCAAGGTCGGTTACATTTTCGCCCAGAAGGCTTTTCAGCAGTTCAAGCGTCGGCTGGACTATTCCGAGTACGGCGGTGCGCCGCTTCTTGGAATCAGAGGAATTGGAATTGTCTGTCACGGGAGTTCAAACTCCAACGCTATCAAGAACGCGATTCGTGTGGCCGAGGAGTTCTGCGAGCACAATGTGAACGACGCCATCGGGCACGAGTTCAACAAGCTCGGCTTGATCAAATCGGAGGGGACCGAAGCTGCCGAGATGGCGGAGAGTGGCGGAAAGAGCGGATCACCGAGGCCCAGCGCCACAGGTCCCTAGGAGCCTGCGCGGCAGAAGAGATCTACTGTGAAAGCGGTAGAATCGGTCTAGATTTCCCCGATGTTTCGTTGAATAGAACCACTATTCGCCTCAAAATCGAGAAAATCTGACCTCGATTCTCCACTTTCCCGCTACGATCCCTTCTGACGCGCAGGCTCCTAGAGTGCGATGGTCCACCCTCAGGACCCGTTGCATTTTCGAAAGACACATCTTTCATGAGCAAAATAGCTTTGATGTTTCCCGGCCAGGGATCCCAATACGCCGGTATGGGCCGGGACATTGCCGGTCGGTACCCCGTGGCCAGGGCAACCTTCGACGAGGCCGACGAAACGCTGGACTTCCCTCTTTCCAGGTTGTGTTTCGAAGGGCCGGAAGAGAGTCTGAAACTGACGGAAAATACTCAGCCTGCGATCCTGACCACAGAGACGGCCCTGTTTCGCGTGCTCCGGGAGAAAGGCGTTCGGCCCGACTTCGTGACCGGTCACAGCCTCGGGGAATACTCCGGGCTGGTGGCCACCGGCGCGCTCGGGTTTGCCGAAGCCGTTACCCTGGTGCGGCGACGTGGCCAATACATGCAGGAGGCGGTACCGGTCGGTCAGGGTGCGATGGCTGCGATTTTGGGGATGGATGCCCTGACCGTCGAATCCGTATGCGAGCGCGCCGGCGAGGGCGAAGTCGTTTCGGCCGCGAATCTGAATTCTCCCAAACAGGTCGTGATCGCCGGTCACCGCGCCGCGGTCGAACGCGCCGTGGATCTGGCCAGAAAGGACGGCGCCCGACGAGCTATCATGCTGCCTGTCAGCGCGCCGTTTCATTGCAGCCTGATGCTTGGCGCAGAGGAACGGCTTGGCCACGACCTGGATATGATCGACTTCAAGGATCTGGACTGTCCACTCATCTCGAATGTCGATGCGAGTGCGGTGCGGACGGGCGAAAGTGCCCGGCGTGCACTCAAACTCCAGGTTTCCAGGCCCGTGCGCTGGCATGAAACGATACGCTTGCTCCTGGACTCATCCGTCACGACTTTCGTTGAAGTAGGCCCGGGGCGGGTCCTGACGGGACTGGTCCGATCCGTGGACAAGTCGGTTACAATGCTGAATGTGGAGGACGAGGAATCGCTGGACCGCTCCCTTGCCTCACTTCTATAATGATTCGTTTTCGAAAGAGTCTCGGCCGCGCCGTAAGGTGCCCGGGGCGTTGCGATTGGCTGGGAGTTCGGAAGTCGGCGGTAGAACAACATCAAGACGGAGGTAGTGTAGATGTCTTCTTCGGTTGAGGATAAAGTCAAAGCGATAATTGTGGAGCAGTTGAGCGTGGATGAGGGCGAGGTGACCGCAACCGCGTCGTTCATCGACGACCTGGGCGCCGATTCGCTCGATACTGTGGAACTGGTCATGGCCCTGGAAGAGGGATTCAGTATTGAAATTCCGGACGACGCGGCCGAGAAGATCACGAACGTTCGTGAGGCGATCGATTACATTCAGTCCCATCTGCCGAAGTCATAGGCAGGAAGTGAGGTTGGAGCTTTGGACAGGCGAGTTGTTGTCACCGGCGTCGGACTGGTCACCGCGCTGGGCATAGGAACCGAAGAAACCTGGACAGGACTGTGTGAAGGTCGAAGCGGCGTCGGAGAGATTACGCGATTCGACACGACCCAGTTCTCGACCAAAATTGCTGCCCAGGTTCCGGATTTCGATCCGCTGCGGTGGATCAAGAAGCGCGACGTCAAGAAAATGGATACGTTTATCCATTACGCGATCGCAGCAGCGGCTTTGGCTGCGGAGCAGGCGGGCCTGGAGATCTCTCCTGAAGTGTCCGAGCGAACGGGAGTTTTTATCGGGTCCGGTATAGGCGGTTTCAACATTATCGAACGCGAACACAACAATCTCATCCGAGGTGGTCCCCGAAAGATTTCACCGTTCTTCATTCCTTCCAGCATCATCAACCTGGCCGCGGGCCAGGTGTCTATACGTCTGGGTGCGAAAGGTCCCAACTCGGCCCCGTGCACGGCCTGTTCTTCCGGATCGCACGCTGTTGGCGATGCGTTCCGTCTGATATCCAGGGGCGAAGCCGACATCATGATCGCGGGAGGTTCCGAGGCTGCCATCACCCAGATGGGGGTTGGCGGATTCGCTGCGATGCGCGCGTTGTCCACCCGCAACGACGATCCACGGACGGCATCCAGACCGTTCGACCGGGATCGCGATGGATTTGTCATGGGAGAAGGTGCGGGAATCGTCGTTCTGGAAGAACTGGAACTGGCGCGAAAACGGGGCGCCCCAATTGTTGCAGAACTGGTCGGCTATGGCATGAGCGGAGATGCCTTCCACATTACGCTGCCCTCTGAAGATGGAAACGGCGGATTCCGAGTCATGCAGAACACCCTCGAGGATGCGGGTGTGACGCCGGATCAGGTAAGCTATATCAACGCCCACGGCACGTCAACGCCGCACAACGACAGGCTGGAAACAATGGCCATTAAGAAGTTGTTTGGAGACCATGCGCGAAAGGTTCCGATCAGTTCCACCAAGTCCATGGTCGGCCACTTGCTGGGAGCCGCCGGAGCCGTCGAGGCGGGTATCGCCGCGCTGGCCCTCCAACGCCAGGTTGTGCCTCCAACCATCAACTACGAAACGCCCGATCCCGACTGTGACCTCGACTATGTTCCCAACGAAAGTCGTTCCGTCAAACTCCAGTACGTCCTGTCGAACTCGTTTGGTTTCGGTGGAACCAACGCCGCCCTCCTCTTCAAACGCTGGGACTGAGTGATGTCCGAAGAACGCGAAGTGCTCGAGGTCGATGTTCTGGTTGTAGGCGCCGGTCCGGCCGGCCTGGCTACGGCCTATCATTTGCGGAAGCTCCTCGACGAGAGCGGCCGCGAGGATACTGCCATCGCCATCCTGGAGAAGTCCAAGGAAGTCGGTAGCCACATCATTTCCGGAGCGGTGCTCGATCCGCGTGGAATCGACGAACTGATGCCCGACTGGAAAGAAAGAGGGGCGCCGATCGAAAAGCAGGTCGAGGAAGACCACGTTTACTACTGCACGAAGAACAGCAAATTCCCTCTACCCTTCATTCCACCGCCGTTGCAGAATCACGGGAACTACATCATCTCTTTGAACAAGTTTTCGCGCTGGTTCGGCGAGGTCGTCGAAGAGAGTGGCGTCGACATCTTCGCTGGATTCGCGGGAGCCGAATTGCTGATCGAAGACGGTGCGGTCGTGGGCGTCCGGACCGGCGACAAGGGTATCGACAAAGGGGGAGAACCCAAGGGGAATCATGAGCCGGGTATCGACGTTCGGGCGAAGCTCACGATTCTGGCTGAAGGTGCGCGTGGATCGCTCACCAAGCAGCTGATCAAGACATTCGGTCTCGATCAAGGTCGGAACCCCCAGGTCTATGCCGTGGGTGTCAAAGAGGTATGGGAAGTTCCTTCCCAGAAGGGCCGAAACGGCCGTGTGATTCACACGATGGGTTGGCCCCTCACGAGCGAAGAGTTTGGCGGCGGGTTTATTTACAACATGGATGAGGGACGGGTGTCTCTGGGGCTTGTGATCGGATTGGATTACCGAAACCCCAGGCTCGACCCCCATGCAAGGTTTCAGGACTTCAAGCAACATCCCCTTGTGAAGGAGATCCTCGAAGGTGGCAGCCTCGTCTCTTATGGCGCGAAAGCGATTCCCGAAGGCGGGTACTGGGCGATGCCGCAATTCTATTTCGAGGGCGGCATGATCGTCGGCGATTCCGCTGGTTTCCTCAACTCGATGCGGTTGAAGGGAATTCACATGGCGTTCAAGAGCGGGATGCTGGCAGGACAGGCTGCGTTCGAAGCCATCGAAGCCGACGAATACACCGCACTACGGATGCGGCGGTTCGAAGATCTGGTCGAAAAGAGCTGGATCAAGACCGAGCTATGGAAGGTTCGCAATTTCCATCAGGGTTTCGAAGGGGGCTTCTGGTCGGGAATGGTCCACACGGGTCTTCAGATGGCTACGGGCGGAAGGGGCGTCCGGTCGCGCTACACGAATGTCGCGGGCCACATGCGGATGCGTCGTCTGAAGGACTTCTTCCGTGGAAAGGTGCCCGCACCGGACAAACCCACCTATGACCAGACATTGACCTTCGACAAGATGACCGATGTCTTCAACTCCGGTACGGCACATGAAGAGGACCAACCCGTTCACCTGGTGGTGCTCGAGCCAGATCTTTGTCACCAGCGCTGCACGGAGGAATACGGCAACCCCTGCCAGTACTTCTGTCCTGCTGCTGTTTATGAGATGGAACCGAATGAGGCCGGCAATCTGCGCCTCGAGATCAACGCCTCGAACTGCGTCCATTGCAAGACCTGCGACATCATGGATCCCTACGAAATAATAAATTGGGTGACACCGGAAGGCGGTGGCGGACCCGGTTACGAGTATTTGTGATGAAGAAGTGGTCAGTGGTTAGTGGTCAGTGGTCAGTTGCCGATCCAAGAAGGAAAACTCCGTTTTCCTTAACTTGGATCGACGAATGGGTTATCGGAGGTGGGCGTACTTGGCGTACAGGGCGAAGACCTTCATGACGTAGTCCTTGGTTTGGACGAAACCGATGTCGGAGACGAACATGTCCACGTCGTCGGTTTGAGACTTTGCCTTCCAGCGGCGGACGTTTTCAATGCCGCCGTTGTAGGCCGCCAGGGCCAGGGCGGGATGTCCCAGTTCTTCCATCAGCTCAGACCAGTAGTGCGCACCAAAACGGATACTGACGGTGGGATCGTAGAGCGTATCCAGTTCGATGTCGCCCATACCGAGTTCCCGGGCCATTTGGGCTGCGGTTTCGGGGATGAACTGCATCAGGCCTCGAGCCGATGCACCCGACCGCGCTTCCGGATCGTACCGGCTTTCCTGCCAGATGATGGCCTGAAGCCAGAGCGGGCTCACTCCCGCTTCGGCCGACTCCTTGCAAATCGAAGCGTTGAAGGCGGAAGGGTAGAGCATTCCGAGCAATGCCCGTCCCTCTTCGGTGTAGTTGGCATCCAGCGAGAAGAGCTTCATGTCTTCCACGGGCCGCAGGCGGTCGGCAAAGAGCATCGAAGGCTTGAATTTCGACGCCAGGTAGGCCAGGTCGGCGAGCGCGATGTCCTTCCATCGGGATGAAACTCGGTTCGCCCAATAAAATGCCTGGTCCCACTGCCGCAGGAAAACCAGTTCGCCCACCAGGTCTGCTTCCGGCGCACTTGCCGAACGGAAGCCCCGCGTTCGCGACAACCGTCGTGTCCGAATGGTTTCGATTGCGGAGTCATCGGACGCACGTTTGCACAGTTCCGGGGATGCGGTCCGCCGAGCTTCGGCCAGGGTGCGGTTGAGGAGTACCGCATCTCCCGCCTCGTCGCCCAGTCTTCGAGCGGCTCTCTGTCCATAGTATGTGAACGGTTCCGATGCGAGGTCTTTCCAGACACCGCGGGCTTCGGCCACACGCCCGATCTTTTCCAGACTCAGGGCTCGAAAATACCGCACCTCGGGCAGTGCGGTGCCGTTCGGAGCAGTTCGGAGGCGCATCTGTTCGAGTTGGCGGAACAGTTCATGCGCGTCTTCATGGCGGCCGTTCGCGTAGTGCAGCTTGGCCTTGGTAAAGAGCAGGACCTGGCGGTTCGAAGTCGAAGGCCGCTGATCCAGGGCCCGATCGATCCAGCCGAGCGCTTCCGCGGTTCGGCCAAGCACTCGGTACACGTCCACAAGGTTTCTTACCGCGGACTGGTATCGGTTTCGATCTTCCTCGTTTTCGATGATTTCCAGGTAGACTTCCGCTGCTCTAGGGAAGTCCTCAGCCCGCCAGTAGCTCGAAGCGATCTGGTATTCCGCGTCGCGGTCCTGGTCGGTGCCGGGGAACCGGTCCATGGTCCGACGGTAGATCCGAATCGCCGCTTCATATCTTGCCTGCTGGAAGAAGGTGCGACCCAACTCATAGTGAGCCTCGGCGCCTGCGGACGAGTCTTCGAGGAGCGTCGCGTAGACAGCCCCCGCCTGTTCAAACATCCGGTGCGCATAGAAGGTTCGCGCCAGCCTGAGCCTTTGCTCGGACGTTCCCCCACGGCCGGCCAGCCTCCTGGCCGTGTCCAAGGCGACATCGTCGCTACGCCCTCTGGCGAGGAGGCTCCACATGGATGCTTCGTCGTTGCGGAGGACGGCTTGCTTCCACTGCGACTCCCGGGTCCGGATCGAGTCGTAGATCCTGAGAGCGAAGGCGTTCGGAGCTTCGTCGGCCAGGTTCATACGCAGGTCCGACGGGAAACTCGCGGGTAGTTCTCCGAGAAGCGTTTCCGCTTCGTCCATGTCACCTGTTCGAACAGCCGCGAGGATCCGGTGCCAGAGGGAAAGGCTCGAGAGGACGCTCGACCGGGGGACCTGCCGAAACTCCTGCCGTGCACGTTCCCAATCCAGTTGATGCTCGGCGATTCGCCCCCGGACATAGTGAAGATTGTTGGTCCGGAAGAGCTCGGGCTCTATCGCCGCAGCGTCATCGAGCAGCTCCGCGGCGGCCGCGAAGTCTTTCTTTTCGAAGCGGTCGAGAGCAGTCTCGATAGTGGTGGTGAAGAGGCTCGATGCGATCAGGAGTGGTATGAGAGCTGTCATCATGACTCGTGTATGATGGTCTCTATTTTAGCGAATACGGACACTCATATGACAGCAACTTTCATCAACGGAACAGAGATAGCGGCGACGGTGCGGGACGAAGTCGCCGTGGAAGTTTCGCGCCTCAAGGAGTCTGGCATAGATGCAGGCCTGGCCGTTGTCCTCGTTGGGGATGATCCGGCGTCGTCTTCCTACGTCGGCATGAAGGCCAGGATGTGCGAGCGGTTGGGGATCGTGGGCCGCAAGTTGATCCTGTCCGCCGAAGCCACGACGGAACAGATCGAGAGCCGGATAGCCGAACTCAACAATGACGACGGGATCGACGGCATCCTGGTGCAACTACCTCTCCCGAAGCACGTGGACAAACATACCGTCCTTGAATCCGTAGAACCGTTCAAGGACGTCGACGGCTTTCATTCCCGAAATATCGGGTCGCTGGTTCTTGGACACGAAAGCCTCGTGGCGTGCACTCCCCTTGGCGTCATGGAGATGTTGCGGCGGTCCGGCGTTCGGATCGAAGGCGCGCGCGCGACGGTGCTCGGGCGCAGCGATGATGTTGGAAAGCCTCTGGCCATGCTCCTGATGCATGCCAACGCGACGGTGACGATATGTCACTCGAAGACCGCGAACCTGGCGGAAGTAGCTCGCGGGAGCGACATCGTCGTCGCGGCGATAGGGAAGGCCGCCCTGGTCACCGCCGACTTCATCAAGGACGGCGCGGTCGTCATCGACGTGGGGAGCAACCAGGTGTCGGATCGGAATGAAGTCGTCACGCTGTTTGGAGATGATTCTCCACGGCTCGATCAGTTCGACAAGAGGGGCTACATCTGGATAGGAGACGTCCATGAGAGGGAAGTGAAGGAAGTGGCCTCCATGATGTCTCCTGTTCCCGGGGGAGTCGGGCCGATGACGATCGCGATGTTGATGTCCAACACGATCAAGGCCGCTCGCCTCCGTAGAGGTATTTAGATGGTCCAGGTCGGGCTGACCGGCGGCATCTCGACCGGCAAGACCACAGTCGGCGCGATGTTCGTGGAACTGGGTTGCCGGCTTATCGACTCCGATCGAATAACACACGAGCTGTTTGAGCCAGGCGGCGCGGTCCACCAAGCCGTCGTCGCCGAGTTCGGGCCCCGGATTCAGTCCCCCGACGGCCGGATCGATCGATCGCGTCTGGGCGAGATCGTCTTCAACGACCGGGCGCGTCGCCAGAAGTTGAATCAGCTTGTTCACCCCGCCGTCATCGAACGTCAGAAGGAGTTCCTCAAGTCCGTAGAAGCGGAAGACGCCGATGGGGTGGCCATCGTCGATGCGGCCCTGATGATCGAGGTGGGAACTTATAAGAACTACGACAAGGTCGTCGTCGTCGTCTGCAGTCCCGAACAGCAACGTTCTCGCCTGGAAGAACGAGCCGGACTTTCCGATAAAGAGATCGACAAGCGAATCCAGTCGCAGATGCCGCTCGAAGAGAAGGTCCAATATGCGGACTTCGTGATCGACAACTCCGGCTCGCTGGAAGAAACCCGCCTCCAGGTTGTTTCCGCGTACGAAAAACTTCGCTGCCTGTCCTGACAGGTGTAGTGCACCGAGACATTGTTGCGACGCAAAGACGCAAAGGCGCAGAGAGTGAATTAGTTTAGACGCTCCGAAAAAAACTTGTTTGCGTCTCTGCGCCTCTGCGTCAAGAATCTTACACGTTTGGCCATGTGCCCAAGGGCAACCCGTGTTCGGTCAAGGAGTCAAACGGTAGAGCATTCTGGGGAAGGGGATCGTTTCGCGGACATGGTCGAGTTTGCAGATCCATGCGACGGCACGCTCGATCCCCATTCCGAATCCGGAATGGGGAACCGATCCGAATTTTCTCAGGTCCAGGTACCAATTGAAGACTTCGCGGGACAAGCCGTGCTCATCGAGCCGGCTGAGCAGAAGGTCGTGGCTGGCCGTACGCTGCCCGCCTCCGATAACTTCTCCGTAACCTTCCGGTGCGAGGACATCCAGGCAGAGCGCGACCTCGGAACGCTCCGGATCCGGCTCCATGTAGAAGGCCTTGATCGCCGAAGGATAACGATGGACCAGGACCGGCTTGTCAAACTTCTTTGACAGGATTGTTTCGTCGCCTCCGCCGAAGTCGCTGCCCCATTCGATCTCGGAGCCTTCCTTTTGAAGGATCTCGATGGCCTCGTCGTATGAAATCCTTGGAAACGGCGGCGTGATCTTTTCCAGCTGCGTGGTGTCGCGCTCCAGCGTTTCGAGTTCTTCAGACCTCTTTTCGAGGACGCGTCCTACGATGAAGCTCAAGAACCTTTCGGAAAGTACCATCATGTCTTCCACCGTTGCGTAGGCGACTTCGGGTTCGACCATCCAGAATTCGGTGAGATGTCTGCGGGTCTTCGATTTTTCCGCTCTGAAGGTCGGTCCGAAACAGTAGACCTTTCCCAGGGCGGCGGCGGTCGCTTCGTTATAAAGCTGGCCCGACTGGGTGAGGAAGGCGTTTTCTTCGAAGTACCCCACCTCGAAGAGGGTCGTCGTACCTTCGCACGCCGCGGGCGTTAGTATCGGTGTGTCACAGAGAGTGAAGCCGTCGTCGTCAAGGAAGTCCCTGACGGCTTTTATGATCTCGTGACGGATCTTCAGGATCGCGCGCTGCCGGCGCGACCGGACCCACAGGTGTCGGCGATCCATCAGAAACTCGATTCCGTGTTCCTTGGGCGTGATCGGGAACTCTTCCTCCTTGGAAACGACCTGCAGTGGCTCGAGCGAAATCACGTCCATCTCGTAACCGCCCGGGGACCGTTCATCCGCCCGTATCGTCCCGGTAACGGCGAACGAAGATTCGTGTGTGAGCTCGGTCGCGGCCTCGAAGGTCTCCTCCGACACGCCCTTCTTGAAGACAACAGCCTGTATGTAACCCGTGCCATCCCGGACGATCAGGAACCGCAACTTGCCGCTGGACCGCTTGTTGTGGAGCCATCCCCGGAGGGTTACTTCCTCTCCCACATGTTTACCGATGTCTTCAATGTAGGTCACTGGTATCACTCCTCAAGTCGTGCTTCATTCGGAACTCGTCCGGCGAGGATCGGGCTTGGCCGAGGAGGTCCTCAAGGCGTTCGACGGTCTTCCATCCCCGCTCGATTCTCTCGTCGGACACCTCGAAGATCATGGGCCCATGGTAGTCGGACATGACCAGTTCCTCGACGAAACGTGCCCAGTTCAATGTGCCATCGAAGGGCCATAGATGGTCGTCCAGCTCCCCGTGGTTGTCGTGGATGTGGATGGCCGCGACGCGGTCCAGTTGCCCCAGCGGACCCTCGACGTGGCCGTGGCCGCTATCGTAGCAGATATGCACATCACGAAGCCGCACCACGTCTATAAATTCGCGGATCCGTTCGAGCGTGGAGATTTCGTTCGGAATGTTCTCGATCAGGACGTCGACTCCGGCAAAGGCCCGTATCGCCTCGACGACGGTGTAAGCGTGATCAAAGTCCACCGGTCCGAACCCCTGGCCTGGAACACCCAGATGCAGGACCACACCCGCGAGCGACATGCGATCCGAGATTTCCAGGGCTCGCTTTATTTCATCAATGGCGGCGTTGCGCCGGCGTTCCTCGGGGGCCAGCGCCGAGATCGGGAGAACCTGCTTCGGCCCGAGCCTTTCCTCGAAAGGCAGGTGCAGCCACGGTGGCGGCAGCTCATTGCTCAAGAACCATTTCGCGACTTCTTTCTGAAGGCTCCGATTGTGATAGTCCAGGTGGGACCGATTCGCGAACAGTTCGATGTGCCGATAACCTGCCGCGAATATTTTCCGGAGCAGAGGGATGTCCAGTTCCCGGCTTTCGAAAGCGAAGGTTGAAATCCCGTATTGGTTCATTTAGTTCGGCTCAGTCCGTCTGATCGCTGCGGGCTGAAGGCCGATCGGATTCCCGACCACGGAATTCGGATCACGGACCACGGACTTTCCAGCTTGTCCCGTTCGCGTAATAACTTCGTCATGCTATGATTTTCTTTATGTTTCGCAGAATGATCGGCTTCCTCATACTGACCCTCATCTCCGGTTCGGGGCAAATGGCCCGTGGCCAGAGTGTTTCCGCGACCATTGATCGCGACATAACTGTTTTTACGACGATGGCCGCTCTGAACGCCGCGGGCTTCGACGTGGAATTCGGTTCACAATACCATCCCGTGAGGCAGCAGGTGCGGTCGCGCATGTCGTCTCTCGATCCGGACTTGTCGGCACGACTGAGGGAATTCTACCAGGAGCACAAAGGTGACGAGTCCGACGAAGATCAGCTGGCGAAGTACGTCTCGCTTGCGTTGAACCTGAACGCTCCTCCGTCACTGGAGTTCGCTTTCGAAGTTGATCGGACCGCCCCGGATGCTCTTGAACTGGCCGAGTTTGTGCCATTGCTCCGGGAGTTCTACGGGTCGGCCCGAATCGCTCGACTGTGGTCGTCTCTCAGACCGCAGTACGAATCCGTACTCGATTCCATGGGCCCGGCGATCCGGGAAATGATCATCGGGACCGATGCGTTCCTGAGGGTGCCTATCGGACAGTTCCGCGCCCGGCAACTCGTTATATTCATCGAACTGGCGGCGCCGGTCAACAGCGTCCACGTCAGAAACTACGACGACCACATTTATATGGTCCTTGGGGATTCCACGTCTTTTCCCATCGAAGATATTCGTCACGCTTACCTGCATCTGTTGGTCGACCCTCTGGTCACGCGTAATCTGGTTGGGTTGATTGACCGGCGGGCTCTGGGACGCCTGATCGTAGGTGTGGAGGGGGTTTCTTCTGAGTACGCCGGAGACTTCGACATCCTCTTGACCGAGTCCATGATTCGGACGGTCGAGTTGAAGATGGATCGAGCCTCGGAACTCGAAGACCAGGAGTCGTTGGACGTTGCCTATCGAACCGGCTTGCTTCTGGCGCCGCTCTTTTATGAGAAGCTGGATGACTTCCTCGCCTCCGACATCGGTATCGAGCGGTTTTTCCCCGAAATCATCGAAGCAATCAGCGTGGAGACCGAGGAAGCACGTTTCGCGGAGCGGTTCCACCAGATTGCCCTTCCGGAACAGATCGAGACCCGTGCCGAGGTTCCACCCCCGCCAGTGGTCCGGGATCCGCTGCGAGACATCCTGATAGAAGCGCAGACGGCTTTCAACGCAGGCGATGATGAAGCCGCGCAGGAAGGATTCGGCCGTGTTCTGGTGGAATTCGATCAGAACAACGGATCGGCTCTCTACGGCATGGCCCTGGTTGCGAGCCGTGCAGGGGACGCGGACATGTCTCTGGAGTATTTTTCGAAGACGATCGAGAGTGAAACGGCCGAACCGTCCATGCTTGTCTGGTCTCACATCTATCTGGGCCGCATTTACGACATCGAATGTGCCCGGGAGAACGCGGTCGAACAATACCGTCTGGCCCTGGGTAACGGAGACGATACCCGCGATGCTCGTGCGGCCGCTCAAGCTGGGTTGGATAGCCCATTCGGGGATGGTTGTAACCCCCGGTAGAGCCCTAGGAGCCTACGCGGCAGAAGGGATCGTAGCGAGAAAGTGGAGAATCGAGGCCAGATTCCCTCGACTTTGAGGCATCTTCTCGATTTTGAGGCATTTTCTCGATTTTGAGGCGAATAGTGGTTCTATTCAACGAAAAATCGGGGAAATATGGGCCGATTCTGCCGCATTCGCAGTAGGTCTCTTCTGCCGCGCAGGCTCCTAGACCGTCCGTTCCGGCCCGTACTCATTGCTTGACAGCCGAACTGCCGGGGACATAACCTTGCTGTTCGTGAGACGACAAGAGATTCAAGGAGATAATAGGAATGATCATTAGGAAACGGTCGATACTCGGGATGATGACGATGGCGTTACTTCTCTCCCAGACCGGGTTGGACGCAGCCGAGCAAGGCCGTCGTGGAGGAGGTAGAGGGCGCGGAGGCCGGCAACGGCAGGCCGAGCCTCCCAGGAATCCATATATACCGACGGTACAATCGCAGGAAGAGCTCGACGAATATCGAGCGGTTATGGCCGAAGAAAGTGCCTTGACCCGTCTTACTCTGGCCGACGCCTTTCTGGCGACATATCCGGAGAGCGAACTCGGCCATCGCGTTCTCCGAGCGAGGGTTGACACCTATCTGGGTATTCAGAACTTCCAGACAGTGATTCCCGCGGCCCAGCAGGCGATGGCGGCCGAACTGGCCTTCTATGATGCGAAGCAGGCCATGCTTGCAACTCAGGAAACTGAGGATGCGGAAGCCGCTGCGGAAGCCAGGGAATCCGAAGAGTATAGAGACTTCGTCATGGAGCATGGCGACACGGAACGATTCTTCACCCGTGTGTTGATGGAGTCCAACGCCCAGCTTGGGCGCTATGAGGCTGTCATCGAATTTGGCGACAAGTTTTTCGAGGCCGAGAACAACTTGTTCGAGATGTATGAGGCGAGTGCGGACACGGGCACGCCCGAGCACCAGCAGGCGGTTGAACAGCATCGCGGGATGCAGTTTCTCTATTTTCAGAACGTTATTGGTGCGCACCAGACGCTCAACCAGCCGGACAAGTTGATCGAATCAGCCAAGCAGGCCCTTGAGCTGGATCCGGAGAACCTCGCGTTTCTCATGGTACTTTCCGATACGATGGCCTCCCGTCCCTCCGAAGACGAGGACGTCCTCGAGGACCAGATGGACGTTGCCGAGGAGCATGCTGAAAAGGCTCTCGAGAAAGTGGAGCAACTCCTTGCCAGTCCGGCCTCGATGCAGATGGCCGAACAACAGAGGGCGGGTCTTCAAACTGCTGTTTATGCGACGCTCGGGCGAATCCGTTACAACATGGAGGACTATGACGATGCCGGGGACTACTACCAGCAAGCGCTCGATGCTTCTCCAGAGGATTCTGCTTCCCACTTCTTTCTCGGGCTCTGCTACGCAAGAGAGAACAAAGGGGATGAGGCCCTGGAGTCGCTGGCAAAGGCGGTTTTTCTAAAAGGACCTGAAGAGGTGCAGGCCCGTAGCATGCTCGAGGAGATATGGGGAAACCTCAACAAGCCTGAGGGTGGCCTGCCACAGTTTATCGAAGAACAGGGAAGGGACCTCGGCGGCCAGTAGGCGGGCTCATCAGTGATGAGACAGAGGCGGCTCGAACATCGTCGGGCCGCCTTTTCTCGCGTAGGAACCCAAGGCCCATGAGAACCGCGGACGAACTGGAACAGATCCTGAACTACAAGTTTAGTTCGTCCGATCTGCTTCGGAAGGCCCTCACACACAGTTCTCACGCCCATGAACACAACCTGGGACCGGGGGGAGACAACGAGCGTCTCGAGTTCCTGGGAGATGCTATTCTCGGCTTCCTGATCAGTGACTTCCTCTACCAGGCCCGACCGAACCTCAGTGAAGGACAGCTGTCCAAATTGAAGGGCTTCCTTGTCAGTTCGGCGAACTTAGTCAAGTATGCGGAGAAGATCGAGCTTGGCGACTACCTGTACCTGGGAAAGGGCGAAGAGAAAACCGGGGGACGCCGCAAACAGGCACTGCAGGTGGACGCTTTTGAGGCCGTGATCGCCGCGATTTTTCTGGACGGAGGTCTTCGGCCAACTCGCGACTTCGTCCTCGGTTTTTTTCGGTCCCAGATTGAGGATGTCTCGGAGACCTCCCGACGGATCTCCGATTTCAAGTCGGCCCTGCAGGAAGACCTTCACGCTCGCGGTGTGGGGACGGTTCGTTATGCACTGATCTCCGAGACCGGACCGGACCATCAAAAGCTTTTCACGGTGGCCGTCGTTGTCAGCGGAGAGACGCTGGCGCAGGGCGTCGGGCTGACCAAGAAAGCGGCGGAGCAGGCCGCGGCCATGGAGACGATCCAGGTTTTGAAACGGGAAAACCCCGGGGAATCCCACGCGTCGCTGGAATAAGACTGTCAGAATGAATAGAATAGTTGTGGCATGAACGGAGAGAGTTACGTTAAGTCGACGGCCCGGGAATACTTCGAGTCCCTCGTCATCACCGTCATACTTGCGCTGTTCGGTACGACCTTCATCATCCAGGCATTCAAAATACCCACTCCATCGATGGAGAACAACCTGCTGGTTGGAGACCATCTGCTTGTCAACAAGTTTGCGTTCGGATCCCAGGGCTCGATTGTAGACGCCGTCTTACCTTTCAAGGCAGTGGGCAGGGGCGACATCATCGTCTTCAGGTACCCGAAGGATCTCACCAAACACTACGTCAAACGGGTGGTCGGTTTGCCAGGAGATCGTCTCAAGATAGTAGACAAGCAGGTGTTCGTGAACGGCGAGCCACTCGAGGAACCCTACAAGATGCACACGAGCCCTCCGGGTGCGTACGCCGATCCCTTCCGGGACTTTTTCCCACCCCGGCCCCATCCGGGGCGTCGCTATGGCGGTGTGGACCAGAACCCGTATTGGTACGAAGATTACGTGACCGACGACGAGATCCTCGTGCCTGAAGGCTATTACTTTGCCATGGGCGACAACAGGGACAACAGTTCCGACAGTCGCTACTGGGGTTTTGTGCCGCGTCAGGAAGTTGTTGGGAAGGCTCTCGTGATCTATTGGTCATACGAAACTGAGTCCGATGAATATCTTCGAACCGCGGCGGGAGACCGGATCCAGCAGATCGTGGACCTGGGCTCGAATTTCTTCAGCAAGACACGGTGGTCGAGGACCTTCAAAATCATCCGCTAGGAGAAATCTCCACCCTTCAACATGACACCCAAATCTTCGGTTCTGCTGGCAGACGGACTGCTTGTCGTGGCGCTTTCAGGATTGTTCCTGTTGGCACAGCCGGGTCCGCAAGCGCCCCAGGGGGTCACATTCGATGAGGTGTCGCCCGAAGCCGCGGAGTCGTTGCGCCTCAAAATAGTCGACATCATCACAGCCGACGAAACCCCGTCTCGCGCTTCCGACGCCGCAGCCACGGTTGAGGCCGGTGAAATCGAACTGGAGTCGTTCGTGTTGTTCGCCATGGAGGACGAGATTCCCGCCCGTGTCGATCTTGTAGACGTCGAGATCGATCGAGGCCTGGTGTCGGCCGAGACCCAACTCACGTTCGCGAATGAGACGAGCGGCAATCCCCTCCTGGACTTGCTGATAGGTGGAACACACAGTTTCTTTGTGCAGGGACGGCTGGAAGCGAAAGGAGGCCGGGGAAAATTCGACCTTCGATCGGTTCGTGTCGACGGAATCCCCGTGCCGACGTTGATCATAGAGGCTCTGGTGGACCGCTATGTCACCCCCAAGTATCCCAAAGTCGATCTGTCGAAACCTTTTCTCGTCCCCTGGGGCATCGAAGAAATCATTCTGACGTCCAACCTGGCGACAATCACATACTGACCTTGACGAGGAGTTAACGCAAAGGCGCAAAATCGCAGAGGACGCGAAGTTGTTTGCCAGGACGTCTGTCTGCCCCGGAACAACGAGGGTTGCGACCTCTGAGTCTTTGGGTTTTTGCGTTGAAGTCCCCGCCGGTGTCAGGATTTCACGGCTCGAAAGATATAACTGACCCTTGAGCTTTCTTCTTCCAGTACCTGGAGGCGGAGGTCGGTGAGTTGCTGCTTGAAGTCGTCCAGATGGAAGTAGCCGAACTTCACGACCCGCTCGGCCATCCGGAGCCATAGAGGAATCTCGTCCGGACCCACAATCGTCTGACAGACGAATTCACCCTTTACGCGGAGAACACGTGAGATCTCGGCCAGGGCCTGATCGTAATCGGTGAACAGGTGGAGGGCGGCACAGCAGATGACCGCATCAAATGACTCCGAGTTGAATGGGAGATCGAGAGCGCTGCCGCGCATGTAGTAGACGTTGGGGAGATTCTGCTCTTCGGTGAGCTGAACTGCCCGTTCGAGCATCTGTCTGGAAAGATCAAGGCCCACAACCTTAGTGCCGGCTCCGGACCTGGCGATGCTCCTAGTGAAATTTCCCGGGCCGCACGCCAGATCCAGCACCAGTCGATGTCGTTCCAGTTCCATCAGCGTGGTGATGCGGTCGAGGTCTTCGGGGAAGGACCGTCCGCTCGTCAGGCGGTAGCCGAGCGGTCGCCAGAGGTTGTCGTAGACCAATATCGCCGGTCGGAACTGCAGCAAATGTTGAATCGGCGTGATCTTTTCCTCGAGGTCGGGGCACAGGTCGAGGAAGCTGTTGCGGAGGGGAAAGGCGTTCTGACAACTCTGGCACACGAGGGTGCTGTGACCATTCGTCGACCCATTGGTTCGAACCCCGATCGTGGCATCGGAATGGCAAACCGGGCAACGCAGGATGTCGAGCACCTCACGAAGAGCCGGGTTTGCGGGCACCATCTCCTCTTCTGCTGTCGCTGAGAGCGTCATGAGCAATGTTCGAGATTAGGCGATGGGAATGGCCCTGTCAATTGCTCCCTGATAAAATAGAATCCATATGGGCTTTGAACTCGCATCGACGTATCTTCCACGTGGTGACCAACGTACGGCGATCGGTCAGTTGGTGCGGGGGTTGAAAGACACCGAACACCACCAGGTGTTGCTTGGCGTTACGGGCTCGGGAAAGACGTTCACGATGGCCAAGGTGATCGAAGCAGTCCAGCGTCCGGCCCTGATCCTTGCCCACAACAAGACACTGGCTGCCCAGCTCTACCACGAATTTCTGGGCTTCTTTCCCAAAAACGCGGTCGAATACTTCGTCAGTTACTACGACTATTACCAACCCGAAGCCTATATCTCATCAACGGACACCTACATCGAGAAAGAGTCCACGATCAATGACGAGATCGACCGCCTCCGCCTGTCGGCCACGCGCTCCCTGTTTGAGCGACGTGACGTCGTGATCGTTTCGTCGGTTTCCTGCATCTACGGGCTCGGTTCTCCGGAAGCGTATTTCGGGATGCTGCTGATATTGGAACGCGGTCAGACCGTTGCCCGCAGGGACATGCTCGCAAAGTTGGTCGAGATTCTCTACGAGAGGAACGATGTGGATTTCAAGAGGGGAACGTTTCGAGTCCGTGGCGACACGGTGGAGGTCTACCCGACATACGAGAACATCGGTTACAGGATTGAGCTGTGGGGCGACGAGGTGGAGAAATTGAGCATTTTCGACCCGTTGACCGGCGATGTGACGCGCGACCTCGAAAAATTGACGGTCTATCCAAAAAGCCACTTCGTCATCCCCCGTCCCCGATTGGACGCCGCCGTTCAATCCATACGTGCGGAGTTGAAGGACTGGGAAGCATTGCTGGAACGTCAGAACAAGTTGCTCGAATCGCAACGGGTTCACCAGCGCACGCTCTTCGATATGGAGATGATCAAGGAGGTTGGCTACTGCCACGGTATCGAGAACTATTCAAGACATCTCACCGGGCGTCAGCCCGGACAACCGCCGCCGACCCTCCTGGACTATCTGCCCGCCGATGCCCTGATGTTTCTCGATGAGAGTCACCAGACGGTTCCCCAGTTGCGTGGCATGTACAAGGGGGACCGATCCCGTAAGACCAACCTGGTCGATTTCGGATTCCGACTGCCCTCTGCGCTGGACAACCGGCCATTGACGTTCGATGAGTTCGAAGGCCGCGTGGAACAACTGATCTATGTTTCGGCGACCCCGGGACCCTACGAATTGACGAAGTCCGGTGGTGTCGTTGTCGAGCAGGTCATCCGGCCGACCGGTTTAACGGACCCCCTCGTGGAAGTTCGACCGGTCCGCGGTCAAATTGACGATCTCCTGCACGAAATTCGAACCCGAGTGGAAGCCGGCGAGCGTGTCCTGGTCACGACCCTCACCAAGCGGATGTCGGAAGATCTGGCCGAGTACTACACCGAAGTTGGAGTCCGTTGCCGTTACCTGCACTCCGAGATCGTCACTCTTGAGCGGATCAAGATCCTGCGGGGATTGCGGCGAGGGGATTTCGATGTGCTCATCGGGATCAACCTCCTGCGTGAAGGTCTGGATCTACCTGAAGTGTCTCTGGTGGCCATTCTCGATGCGGACAAGGAGGGGTTTCTTCGGTCGGCCGGTTCGTTGATTCAGACTATTGGCCGCGCAGCGAGAAACGTGAGGGGTAAGGCGATCCTCTATGCGGACAAGATGACCGACTCGATGAATCAGGCGATAGACGAGACCGATCGGAGAAGGGAGATTCAAATCGAATACAACAAGGACAACGGCATTACGCCGGAAACGATCGTCAAACCCGTCGATATGGTTCTCGTCGCCGTCTCAGAGGCCGATTACGTCTCGACCCCGGCCCTTGAAGACATCGACGACGCCGTGGAAGACCCCGAAAAGATGGGTGAGGTGATCGAGAAGCTCGAAACCGAAATGCGAGAGGCCGCCAAGAGGTTCGAGTTCGAGCGGGCCGCCGAACTTCGGGACCGGGCGAAGGTCTTAAAGGCGAAACGGCTGGAAATCTCCTAGCAGGATTCACCCCGCTTTCAACGCGGAAACGCGGAGGACGCGGAGACACAAACAGATGCATACGTTCTCTCGTGTGTCTTCGTTTGCTCCGCGTCTCCATCGCCGTCTTCGATGGGCACCATCGCCGTCTTCGATGGGCACCATCGCCGTCTTCGATGGGCACCATCGCCGTCTTCGTGGCGCCTTGCTTCTAGCCCCATGGCGTTCGTAACGCGACCCTACAGACTTTCACCACGGGCTGCTAGATTCGGTTCGTGAAAGGGTCCCGGGATGTTAGACTTTGATCTACAAGGAGAGAGCCATGCGATACGTCCGCACGTTGAGTCTGGTAGCACTTATTGGGTTGCTTCCCACGGGTCTGTCCGCGCAGGCCCCGGGAGTGGAAACACCTGCCCCACAGGCCGATCCACCGGGACTGGAGTTTCTGGTGATGGCCAATGTTGCTTTCGAGGGGGGCAACTACGACGAGGCCCTGCGGTCCTACATGCAGGTTCCCCAGATCGAGACAACACCGTACGCGATCAACCGGCTCGCCTTGACTTACCACATGCTCAACCGCCTCTCTGAAGCGGAATCCACCTACAAGGCTGCGACGCGGCGGGACAAGGAAATGTCGGCCGCTTACAACAATCTGGGTGCGCTGTATTACGGGCGGCGAAAGTTCAAGGACGCGGAGAACAGGTTCAAGGACGCCCTGAAATACGGTGACGCGCAGAGCTCCGTTCTCAGGCACAACCTCCGTGCAGCCAAGTACGCCCGGGAAAACGGGAAGCAGATTCGTCCGGTCCTGCTAGAAGAGATGGTAGAGAACCCGCTACTGGTCGAAGAACGTGAAGGTGACGTCGTCAAGGTGAAGTTCTTGATGCCTCCAGAAGTTCTCGAAGAGGTGATCTTGCAGGGAAAGAGAGGAGACTCTTTCCTGGCCCGGAAGATGTTTGAGGACGCCATCATCGAGTACCAGCGTGCAATCAAGATCGACCGTTATTATCCGTCGATCATAAACAGGCTTGGAATCGCGTATCACCAGAGCCAGAGGCTCAAGGACGCCGAGAAACAGTACAAAGCGGCTCTCAAGATCAACCCTTACTACCTGGAAGCGCTCAACAACCTGGGCTCGATCGAATACACGAAAAAAAGGTTTCGCAGGGCCCTGGATTATTACGGCAAGGCCCTGGACATCCGACCGAACTCCCCGACGATCCTCCAGAACATCGGTTCGTGCCTGTTTGCCATGGAGCGTTTTGAACAGGGACTGGCGATCTATATCCGTGCCCTGCGACTGGACCCTAACCTGTTCAATCACGTGAGCGGGTTCGGAACTTTGATTCAGACGTCGCAGCGAAACGAATCGATGGTTAATTTTTACATGGCGAAGGTTTTTGCCAACAGTGGCGATAAAGACCGGACCATGTCCTACCTGTACAAAGCCGTCGAAGAGGGTTTTAAGAATGAGGACCTGCTCCGCGGGGATCCTGCTTTCAGCCTCCTCGCCGATGACGAGCGGTTCATACAGTTGCTGGCTTCGTTCGGTTAGGCGTGGACCACGCTCGATTGGAATACTTGGCGTTTGCCGCCGATGTGGCCCGGGCCGCCGGCGAGATTCTGAACTACTACGCGGCGCGGGACAAGAGGGTCGAGCACAAAGGCCGTGCCAACCTCGTGACGGTGGCGGACCGCGAAAGCGAAGCGCTGATCATCCGGGAAATTCACGCCCGGTATCCGACCCACACCATCCTCGCTGAAGAGTCCGGACTGGTCGATTCGTCCAGCGAAGCTCCGGATCCGGACCGTTGGATCATCGATCCTCTCGATGGAACTACTAATTACGCGCACCAGTTTCCGATGTACTCCGTTTCGGTGGGCTTCGAGCGGAGCGGGAAAATGCTTTGCGGGGCCGTTTACGATCCGGTCCGCGATGAAATGTTTACCGGATCGCGTGGTAGCGGGGCATTCCTGAACGGGGAACCGATTCTCGTCTCAGGTGTTTCCAGTCTTTCCGAAGGTCTCCTCTTGACGGGCTTTCCTTACGATTTCCGGGAAAAAGTGAAGCGGGCTCTGGATCTGTTT
The DNA here is from genome assembly GCA_965247425.1 of Terriglobia bacterium. Classification (GTDB taxonomy): domain Bacteria; phylum Acidobacteriota; class Terriglobia; order 20CM-2-55-15; family 20CM-2-55-15; genus CAZOZZ01. The sequence continues at coordinate 2,998,413 of OZ252023.1, read as the reverse complement.
CGATCGTTTCTGGTCTCCTCTCAGGCGGTCCGCAGAGCGGGATCCGCGGCGTTGGACCTGTGTTACATCGCTTGCGGACGCTCGGACGGGTTCTGGGAACTGGACCTCGCCCCGTGGGATACGGCTGCCGGCTTGGTAATTGCCGAGGAAGCGGGTGGCCGGGTTACGGATTTCAGCGGAACTCCTTTTTCAATCGATTCCAGGGAGATTCTGGCCTCGAACGGAGCGATTCACGAAGAGATGATGGCGGCCATCGCCGATGCCGATTCCGGGTGACTCGCGAAGAGTCCTGTCTTAAGATCGCCAGTACACACTTCTTGATCCGGAGGCATTCATGATCCGAGTCTGCGTACTCGCTCTCGTCGCGTCCCTGCTTTCCCCAAGTCCGATCTATTCCCAGCAGGGAGATTCTCCACGCGGGATGACTACCGACGATGCGCTGGACATCGTCGGCCTATCCAACGCCGAGATCTCTCCGGACGGGGAATGGATTCTCTATTCACGATCCGATCTCGACTGGAGCGACAACGAGAGGGTCTCGCACCTTTGGATGGCTTCGGCTGACGGCGTCGATAACTTTCAGTTTACATCCGAAGCCGGCGACAGTTCAGCGCAATGGTCTCCGGACGGGAAGGCCGTGGCCTTTCTCTCGTCCCGTCGGAACGGTGAGACCGCCGGTGGGGGCGACGGCGCGGACCGCGACCGCGCCGGACGCCAGATCTGGCTCATACGGACTCGCGGTGGTGAAGCCTGGAAGCTGTCCGGCCACGATGGCGGCGTGTCTGCCTTTGAATGGGCGCCCGACGGAAAGTCGATCATCTTTCGCGCATCGGATGCAAAGTCCAAAGAAGAAAAGGAATCTGCCAAGGGAGGCGCGGACGCCATCTACGTCGATGAAGGGCCAAACGGTCAGGGCCAGGGCAGTTGGTCCAACCTCTGGGCGATCGATATTGCCGAAAAGGAGGAACGCCAGATCACGACCCGGGAATGGTCTGTGAGCGGTTTCGCAGTTTCTCCCGACGGCGGGCAGATCGCATTTCACGCCCGGACCGATCGAGAGCGCAACAACGGGAACCGGACTGAGATTTACACGGTCGAGGTTGCCGGAGGCAAGGTCGAAAGGTTGACCGACAACGGCGCGCCGGAGTCGGGTGTGAAGTGGGCACCGGACGGGAAGTCACTTTCCTACATGGCCGCGCACGATCGCGAATGGGAACTCTACAACCGGAAGATCCGGATCATGGATCTTGAGACCCGGGAGTCCCGAGTGCTCACGGCCGCATTTGATGGGAACATCGGCACCTACGAGTGGACTCCGGACGGTGGGAAGATCCTCTTCGCAGGCCAGCACGGTACGATGAACAACTTGTTTGAGGTCGAGACGGCAACGGGAAATGTCAGGCAAATGACCGAAGAAGAGGGGGTTTTTCAGGTTTCATCCTTTTCAAGAGATCGAAAACGCGCCGCGGCCCTGTTTGAAACGCCACAAAAACCCCGCAGTCTGTATCTGCTGGACGGCGCGACTCTGGAACGCAAGGAGTTGGTCCACCTCAACCCGCAGGTCGAGAAACTGCTCATGCCCACCGCGGAGGTTGTCAACTGGACCAGTCGTGACGGAACCCCGATCGAAGGCGTCCTCCATTTACCCGCCGGTTACCAGGAAGGAACGCCGCTTCCTTTCATCTTGAACATCCACGGCGGCCCGGCTGGTGTGTGGAGATACAATTTCAATGCCGCCGCGGCCGTGTATACCGGCCTTGGATACGCGGTGCTGTCGCCGAATGTGCGCGGGAGCAGCGGATATTCCGACGACCTGCTCCGCGGCAATCTGAACGACATCGGGGGCGGTGACTACTGGGACGTGATGACCGGCGTCGATGCGATGATCGAACGCGGAATAGCCGATCCGGACATGCTCGGCGTGCGGGGATGGAGCTACGGGGGCATCCTCGGGGGATGGACGATCACACAAACCGATCGTTTCAAGGCGGCGTCGCTGGGCGCGATGGTCGCCGACTGGGCGTCTGAATACGCCATGGGCTTCAACAACGACATCCGTTACTGGTACATCGGAGGGACTCCCTGGGACAACCCCGAAGGTTACCGCAAGCAATCGGCATACACGTACATTGATAGCGTACGGACGCCAACGATCCTCTTTCATGGAGAGCGCGACACGACCGACACGATCGGCCAGTCGATGATTTTCTATCAAGGCCTGAAGGACCGCGGTGTGGACACCCGCTTCATCCGCTTCCCAAGGGAACCACACGGCTTCAGGGAACCGACGCACCAGCGAATACGCGATATGGAAGAGATCGCCTGGTTCGAGAAATATGTCCGGGGTTTGGACTTTGAGATCCCGGTGCGGAAAAAAGACGAAGCCGAGGGAGAGAAGAAGTCCTCTACGGACGGTTCGAGATAGGTTGCGGGAGTCCGGGTTCCGGGGGCGGACAGAATCGGAAGTCCAACGTCTTTTCCCAAAGAACTCTAATTCGGGGACGGAGGCGAAACTCTGGCCACCCATGTGTTATGTATGAGTACTTTATAGAGTTTCGCCTCCGTCCCTGAATTAGACCATCCCCGCCTTCGGACCTCGGACTCATCTCCCCGATCCATCCGGGTCTTCCGCCCCCATCTTCATCACGAACAGTGTCCGGTCGTCCTGGGACGGGCAGCAACCAGCAAATTCGCGGATCTGGTCGTCAATCTCTCCGACGATTTGTCTGGGGGGCTTGTCTCGAAGATCTCGAACCAGTTGGGCCAGGCGTTTGAGTCCGAACTCGTTTCCGTCTTCATCCGTCATTTCCACAAAGCCGTCCGTGTAGAAGACCAGTATTTCTCCCTCGTTGAGGGTGATGGTCCGCTCCTGGTACTTCGAATCCGGAAACAGGCCAAGTGGGATACCGGCCAGATCGAGGAACCCGCAGGAGCCTTCCCGGATGCGAATAGGATAGGGAAGGCCGGAATTTGCGATCGTGATCTGCCGGGTTTCCGGATCGTACACCGCATAGACCAGCGCGATATATTGGGTCGCTATCGGCCGTTGCTGCAGCGACTGGTTGACGAGTTCCAACATCCGGGCCGGAAGGTACTTCTGGGTGGCCCGCGTTCTGATGACGCCGCTGGACAGGGCGCCGTACAGTGCGGCCGGAGCCCCCTTACCGGAAACGTCTCCCACGGTTATGGCCACCCTTCCGTCGTCGAACCGTATCATGTCGTAAAGGTCGCCCCCGAGGTGAGCGACCGGAATGAACGACACGGCCAGTTCCAGCGCTCCAAACGAAGGAATCACGTGGGGGAGCAACTGGCGCTGGATTTCTCTCGCGATGACCAATTCGTCGTCGAGACGCTTTTCATCCGCGACGACTTTTTCGTAAAGCTCGGCATTCACCAGAGCCGACGAGATGCGGCTGGCCAGCGTCATCAGAAGCCGTTGGTGGTAGTCCGTGAAATAGTCCTTCTTCCTGCTTTCCAGGTCCAATACACCGATAACCTGGCCTTTAGATACCAGGGGAATGACCATTTCGGAAACGGTTTCACTATGCACATTGATGTAGCGTTCATCGCCACTGACATCGCCCACCCGTACCGCTTTGTTTTCGAGAGCAGCCTCGCCCACGAGGCCTTTCCCCATGGGCACGTCGTACTTCTCGAAGGCCTGAGTGTTGAGCCTGAAAACGATGCGGGGCCGCAATCGCCTCCTCTGTTCGTCCACGAGCAGGATCGAGAAGATGTGATAGTCGATCGTGGACTTGACCGCGTCGGCGATCTTGTTGATCAGCTCGTCGACGTCCAGTGTCGAAGCCATTTCGAGACTGATGTCGTAGAGAAGCGTCAATAGCTGCCGGTTTCGCAGCTCGCTCTCATAGACGTTCGCGTTCTCGATCGCGATGGCGATCTGGCTGCCTAGCAGGTGCAGCATCCGCACCTGGTCCTCGTGGAAATAACCGACTTCGGGGCTCTCGATGTCCAGCACTCCCAGCACCTTGTTCTTGCTGATCAATGGCACTGCCAACTCCGAGCGGGTCGTCTTGACGACGTCGATGTACCGGGGATCCTTAGAGACGTCATCGACCACAACCGGGCGTCTCTCGGCGGCCGCCGTGCCTATGATGCCCTCCCCGACGGGGACGCGCAGCGAGTCGACAACGTCGTCCGGATGACCGAGCGCGAAGCGATAGTAGAGTTCCTGTTTCGTCTCGTCGACGAGGAGGATGGCGAAAACCTGGTAGGAAACGAATCGCTCCGTCAGTTCGGCTATCTTGCTCAGGAGGAGATCGAGATCCAGTATTGCGGTGATTTCGTGGTTGATCTCGATAAGATCAGCTAGAAAGCGCGTGTCCGGAAAGCCGGGTTCGGGTCTGTCGCTCATTCTTTGGTCGCCCCTCGCAGGATGTCGACGCTGGCACTCGTACCCAGGCGCGACGCACCGGTTTCGAGAAGCCCGACGGCCTCGGAGTAGGTCCGAATACCCCCAGCCGCCTTGATGCCCACCTCGGGATGCAGAACCTCACGCAGGAGTTGAACATCATGCCGTGTCGCTCCCTCTGGCGCGTAGCCCGTGGATGTCTTGATGAAATCGGGCCGGACGCGGTTGGCCACATCCACGATTTCGAGCTTTTCGTCTTCGGTGAGGTAAGCCGTCTCGATGATGAATTTTGTGATCACGCCCAACTCCTGCCCCCCTGACTTCAAACGTGCCATTTCATCTTCGACCTGCCTGAAGTTTCCCGACTTGAGCTGGGACACGTTGATCACGCAGTCGATCTCGTCGGCTCCGAGTCGTGCGGCCGACCGCATTTCGTGTTCCTTGGCGTCGGTCCAGGTGCACCCGAAGGGGAATCCTACAACAGTGCCGATATGGACGCCGGTGTTTTCGAGACACTTTCGCGCTCTGCCTACATAGTAAGGGAACACGCAGACGCCCAGAGTTCCCAACCGTTCGGCTTCCTCACACAACCGATCGATATCGGTTTCCTTTGCCTCCGGTTTCAGCAGGGTGTGCTCGATGGCCCGGGCAAGGTCAACGCTCGTCATGGGGAACCCTGGCGTCAAGAGCGTATGCCGGGGTCCGAGGAACGAACACCCGGATGTCGGGAAGGTTGCGGTACTTCTGAGCGTAATCCAATCCGTACCCCACGACGAACACATCGGGGATTTGGAAGCCGATGTAATCGGGCGTTACCGTGCGCCGCCGCTTTCCCGTTTTTTCCAGGAGCGCCACGAATCGGACCGATCTGGCGCCACGCTCGACCAGCCGGTCCCGGACGAACCCCAGGGTGATGCCCGTTTCGAGAATGTCCTCGATCACCAGGATATCCTTTCCTTCGACCGGCAGGTCCGGTTCCTTCGCAACATGAATTTCGCCTGAAGAAATTGTCCCGTCGCCGTAGCTGGTCACCGACATGAAATCTACCGCCACTTCGATCGTCGGATCGAGATTCCGTAGTAAGTCGCCGGCAAAGATGAAGCCACCTCTGAGGATCACCAGCGCCAGGAGTTGGGATTCCACACAGTCGTTTGAGATTTCGGTTCCAAGTTCGGCCACTCGCTTCGCAATTTGAGACTCTGAAATCAACACCTCCCCTCCGGGATCACGTCTGGTGGCTTTTCCCATGCGAGGTTAGTGTAGCTTGACGCGTACAATTCCCATAATGGAGTGTCGTCTCCCCATCCCCGCGGGAGCTTGAGAATCGTCGGTTGACTTTGTGGTGAATCGCGAATATAAACGCAATGAAGAAAGGAACTTATCGGTGGAGGTCGACATGCTCCGGAAAGCGGTTTTCGTCCTTTTTATGTGTTCTGCCACGAGCGGCCTGGCTCACGCCCAGGCAACAGGCCAGCGTTCGCCTAGAAACAGTGAATTTGTCATTCGCGGCAAGCTGGTGTTCGATTCGCCTTACCCTCCCGATGAAAGGATTGAGATCCGTCTCGAACGGTCCGGGCGGCAGTTGATCGATACCGTCTTTTCCGATGGCGTTGGGAATTTCATGTTTCGAAATCTCCTTCCCGACCTCTACTTTGTGCGCGTGAAGGTCGACGGTTACGAGGAAGCCCGCGAGCGAGTCGAGTTGTCGTCCTCATTCACTCGCACGGCCAGCTTGACGATGTTTCTTAAGGCCGAGACCATTATTCGCAGGGAAACCAGCCTGGGGTTCGAGGGAGATCCCAACGTTGTCGACATCAACGAACTTCGAGCCGACTACCCGAAGAAGGCCGTTGAGGAATACGAGAAGGCGATCGAGGACGCGGAGAAAGGGAACTCGAAGAAAGCTATCGATCGCCTGGAGAAAGCTGTCAAGCTCGCCCCGGATTTTTATCAGGCGCAGAACAATCTCGGAGTCCAGTACCAGCAGCTGGGCCGCTACCGGGATGCCGAGCGGACGTTTCACCTCACCCGGGAACTCAGCAAGAGCGCGGCCCAACCGCTGGTTAATCTGGGGAGTATGTACCTTGAGGAAGGACAGGCACAGATTGGCGCCGGCCGGAATGAAGAGGGCGATGCCACTTTCCGGAAGGCTGTGGTCTCGCTTGAGGAAGCGATCACGCTGAACGCTTTTTCTGCACCGGCCCGCTACTTCCTCGGATCGGCCTTGTTCAAGACCACCGCGTACGATCGAGCCGAGACGATGCTCGTCAGAGCGCTTGAGCTTGACGACCAGATGCACGAGGTCCGTCTGATGCTGGTCAATGTCTTCATGAAGCAGCAACGCTACCAGGAGGTTCTCGGTCAACTCGCGGCCTACATAGAGGACAACCCGGACAGTCCCCAGGTTGAAGCGGTGAAGAACATGAAGGAGCAGATCGAGAAGGCGCTGAACCAGTAGGGCGGAGGCTTTTTCAACGCAAAGACGCAAAAACGAGATTTATTCTTCAAGATTCCTCTGTGTCCGCGAAATGACGAATCCATCCACCGCCGAAGAGCCACAATCCCGGCGAAAAACTCCGAAAACAAAAAGTCTGCGACCTTCGCGTCTTTGCGTTGAAAGAACCGCCCGACATAGGAGCCTGCGCGGCAGAAGGGATCGTAGTGAGAAAGTGGAGAATCGAGGACAGATTTTCTCGACTTTGAGGCATTTTCTCGATTTTGAGGCGGATAGTGGTTCTATTTAACGAAAAATCGAGGAAATATGGACCGATTATACCGCTTTCGCAGTAGATCTCTTCTGCCGCGCAGGCTCCTAGATCGCGTGTCTATGTAGTCTTTCACCTGTCGCCGCTCCCGTGGTAGAAATTCCTACGGACTATGACCATTCATCATCTGCGTCAGTGTGCCCAAGAAATCTGGGAGTCTGCTCTCGCCGCGGCTCGCCCGGAAGTGTGTATCCCGAAAGCGCTCCAGTTGAGCGCCGACGGGTTTATAGTCGACGGCAAGAAGGTCAAGACGCCGGGTCGTCTTGTTGTCATAGGGGCGGGCAAGGCCAGTGCGGGAATGGCCAGGGTTGTCGAGGGCATCTTTGGCGCCAGGATTTCCGCTGGCCTGGTGATAACGAAATACGGTCATGGGCTGGAGACCGAGCAGATCCAGATTTTTGAGGCGGGACATCCCGTACCGGATCAGTCCGGTGAGCTTGCCGTTCACGGCATGCGCGAGATACTACGCGACCTGGATTCCGATGACGTGGTCCTGTGCCTGATCTCAGGTGGGGGATCGGCCCTGTTGCCGGCGCCGGCGCCCGGGATCGATTTGAGGGAAAAACAGGAAGTCACGTCAGGCTTGCTTCGTGCCGGGGCAACCATTCAGGAATTGAACGCGGTTCGCAAACACCTGTCCTCGATCAAAGGCGGCCAGTTGCTTCGCTGGACCGCTCCGGCCGAGGTCGTCTCGTTGATCATGTCCGACGTGATCGGAGATCCACTCGATTTTATCGCTTCCGGTCCTACGGCGCCCGACACGACAACCTTCGCCGATGCTCTGACCATCGTTCAGAAATACGGGATCGAGGTCTCCGGGGGCGTGCGGGAACGATTCGAAGCCGGGTCACGGGGAGACCTCGACGAAACGCCCAAGCACGGCGATCCAATTTTCGATCGGGTCCGGAACCACGTCATCGCAAACAACCGACTGCTCGTCGAGGCCGCGTCGGCGAGGGCACGAAAGTTGGGTTTCGACACAGTGTTTCTCAGTTCCGAGGTAGAGGGTGAGGCCAGGGACATCGGCCGCCTCTTCGCGTCGATGGCCAGAGAAATCGGTACGACCGGCAATCCGGCAGCGCCACCGGCCTGCGTGCTTTCGGCCGGAGAAACGACGGTGACCGTGCGCGGTCTGGGCATGGGAGGCCGCAATCAGGAGATGGCGCTTGCATGGGCGATGAAGATGCAGGCATGGGGCCGACCGACCTGCTTTGCGAGCATCGCCACCGACGGCACCGACGGTCCCACAACCGCAGCCGGAGGCCTGGTCGATCCCCACACCTGTTCAAGGGCGGTCGAAGCCAACATGGACCCGGCCCGGTACCTTCGATCGAACGACTCCTACAACCTACTCAAAGCCGTGGGGGACCTGGTGACGACGGGTCCCACGCAAACCAACCTGATGGACCTGCAGATCCTACTGGCCGGGTAGGCGGGGATTTCAACGCAAAGTCGCAGAGGCGCAGAGTGTTTTGTCTGGGAGGTTGTTCGGCAAAAGACGGTGGCCTCGGTGTGATCCGAGAGAAATAAGCGCTCCGCGACCTTTGCGTCTTTGCGCTTTTGCGTTGAAAGAACGTTTCGGCCGCGATGTCGCGACAGGTCAGGCTACTGAGGAGGAGGTGGCCTGCGCCCGGGGTTCCGGGACCGTTCAATCAGGTTCCGGATCCTCTGTTCGAGGTTGGGCTGAACGATACGCAGTCGAGCGCGCTGCGTGGGGGACAGCTCGGGGTCGACGGCCTTGAGGAGGTTGTCCTGAATGGCTCGCATTTCGGCGTCCGTCTGGTCTACTTCACGGATCTTCTCGACGATCTCATCGTCGGGTGCGCCGTTTCGCAGTGCCTGACGCAATTGGGCCAGTTCCCGCGATCTTCTTCTTCCGAGTTCGGTTCTCTTCTCCAGCGACTCTCGAAGAGCAGGCAGGACTCTCGTGAACTGGCCATCGTCGAGTTCGAGTTCACGCTGGAACCTGCTGACGTAGAAACCCTCCACGACGTCCTGAATCGGAGCGAGGTTGTTCCTGGGCCCTCCCCGGTTGGGGTTTCTCGGGGGATTCCTCTGGCCGCGCCTGGCCTTGCCGGTCTGGCCAATGGTACGGGGACCTTGTTCGGGCAATGGGTTGGACATGCCCGACATTTCCATTGGGGGTGTCAGCAGGAGCACGATCAAGATCATGCCCAATTTTCTGGCAACGCTCATTCCCGTGTCCCCTCCGGCGTCCCCTGATCGAAGCCGAAATCCAGGTCCTCCTCTGCAGCCGAGAAAATCAACTCGCGAAGCAATTCTGTCTCGCTGGTTTCCAGTCCGTCCAACTCGCTGAAGAGTTCGGTCTGGGACCAAGCCAGGACCTCGGCTTCGATGGTTTCGTCGTCGATCACGAACAGGTCGGCTGTTCCGATGACCGGGTCAGTGGTGTTCGCGGGCTCGTTGCTGGCGGCGCCGCGGACGAGGCCTGCTTCAGGATGCTCGGTCTGGTAGTGCCGGAGTGTTCCGAGAGTCCCGATGCCGATAAGAACCGCAAACGCCAGGCTCCATGCCATCGCGGGTCTCAACGTCTGGCCGGTCCAGCGCTGGAAGAACGACGAACGCTGGACCGCCCGGGCGAGCAGACGGTCCCGAACCGATGATCGAAGCCGTGTCCAGTCGATGTCCGGCAGGTCTTCGTCAAACGTGGAGATATCCCGTTGAAGTTCGTTCATTCCGGCTAGCGTCGATCGGCACTGCCCGCAACCCTCCAGGTGGCCGGATCGATCTCGGGGAAGATCCAGCCCATCCATCAGGTCGACGAATTCGTTAGTTTCGAGATGCTTCATATCCTTAGGCCGGGGGCCCTTCAGACGCCTGCTGACGGGCCATTTTCTTGAGCTTGTTCAGTGCGAAGAAGACGCTGGACTTGATCGTCGACACAGACCGTCCCAGCATGCCCGCGATCTCCTCGTAGCTCAGGTTCTCATTCATCCGGAGCTGGATGATGGCTTTCTGTTTCGGCGGAAGCTGCTCGATCATCCCCTTGACGAGTTCGCGCCGTTCATTTTCGAGCAACTGACCGTGAACCGAAGGGTTCACCTTGCCGATGGATTCGGTCACCTCGACGAATTCCCTGGAATTCTTCTTCACGTAGTTGAGGCAATGGTTGACCGTCACCCGATAGATCCAGGTCTTAAATCGGGAGTCTCCGCGGAACGAGGGAAGGTGCTCGAATGCCTTGATGAACACCTCCTGTGTCAGGTCCAGCGCATCTTCCTGGTTCCGGACGAACCGGTAACAAAGCCGGTAGATCTGTCTCTCGTACGTCGTCATCAGCTCGTCGAAAGCCTGCATGTCTCCGGCAAGATAGCGTTCCACCAGGGCTCGATCGGTATCGGTTTCCCTGGCTGCGGCTGGCATGATCGTCGTTAGAGTCTCGTCCATGTGATTTGTCTCGAAGCGCTGTACTTCGAACCAGTCGGTAGAAGTTTCCCGGGTTGCATCGGTCAACCCCTACAAATACTTGGACTCTCGGCCTGACGCGCGGTTTAAAGGCCATCCAAATAAATGTAAAATGATGGACTGCCGCGCCCGACGGCCCAATATGAAGACTTTATCTCGACTCCTTGTCTACCTGCAACGTTATAGAGCCCGGATGATGGCCGGTCTCGTCTGTGTGGTGGGTACGACCTCGCTCTACCTGGCCACCCCGTGGGTACTCCGGTACGCGGTGGACAGCCTGAGCGAGTCCATCACCCAGGGAAAGCTACTCTACTACGCCGCATTGATCGTCGGGTTGACGATCGGACAGGGAATATTCCGATTTCTGATGCGGTGGCTGATGATCGGAGTGTCTCGAAGAATCGAATATCACCTGAGGGAAGACGTGTTCGAGCAGTTGGAAAGGCTTCCGCTCTCGTTCTATCAGAAGAACCGTACGGGCGACTTGATGTCCAGGGCTACCAACGACTTAAGTAATGTTCGAATGCTTATGGGCCCCGGGATCATGTACACGGCCAACACGATCTTGATCACCGTGCTGGCAATGATTCTAATGGTCAGCATCGATTGGCGGTTGACGATGGTGGCACTGATCCCACTGCCGCTGGTTTCGTTCGGCGTCCGTCAGTTCGGGCGGAAAATTCACAAGCTGACCGAAGAATCCCAATCGAAGCTGGCGGACCTGAGTGCTCGCGTCCAGGAGAGTCTGGCCGGTATTCGGGTCGTTAAGGTCTTTGCCCAGGAAGACCATGAAAGAACGATTTTCAGGGAGTTGAATCAGAACCTGAAGGACAAGAACATGGATCTGATCCGGGTCACGAGCATGTTCTTTCCGACCATGCAGTGCACGATCGGTTTTTCGACCGTTGTTGTCCTTGGTTTCGGCGGCCGGCAGGTCATCACGGGAGCGATTTCACTTGGAGACTTTGTAGGGTTTACGGTTTATCTGGGGATGCTGGCGTTTCCGATGATCGCAATGGGCTGGGTGATCAACCTGCTGGAGCGCGGACGGGCTTCGATGAAGCGGTTGAACTATATCCTGGACACGGACCCCGACATCCAGGATGGCCCGGAGGCGATCGATCATGACATTCGAGGAGAAATCGAGTTTCGGAATCTCAACTTCTCTTATAACGGCACACGGGTTCTCGACGATGTATCGCTGGTGATCCCACAAGGGAAGACCCTCGCGGTGGTCGGGGCTACCGGATCCGGAAAGTCCACGCTCGCGCAGTTGATTCCCCGACTCTACAACGCCCCGCCCGACAGCCTGTTCATCGACGGGATACCGATTGAAAAGATCCGGCTGGGAGTCCTCCGTCGCGCGATTGGGTTCATTCCCCAGGACACGTTTCTGTTCGGCGAGACGGTGTTTGAGAATATTGCATTTGGAATCGAGGAATCATCTCAAGAACAAGTTGAAGAAGCCGCACGCATATCCAATATTTATAAAGATATCGATGAATTTCCAAGGGCTTTCGAGACGATGGTTGGGGAGCGGGGAATCACGCTGTCCGGCGGACAGAAGCAACGTACCGCCATTTCCCGGGCGATCGTCCGAAACCCGAAGATCCTGATTCTCGACGACTCCCTTTCGAGCGTCGACACCCAGACGGAGGAGCAGATTTTGACCGAACTCCGGAAGATGATGCGGGATCGAACGTCGATCCTGATCAGTCACAGAGTCTCCACCGTAAAAGAAGCAGATGAGATCGTCGTACTCGATCAGGGCCGAATCGCAGAGCGCGGCACGCACGACGACCTCGTGGGCGCCGGCGGCATCTACGCCGACCTCCACCAACGCCAACTCCTCGAGGAGGAACTGGCCGTCAGCGATTGATCCAATGCACGAAGAAGAGGTATTAGGTAAAGCTTACGATTCCCGGCTGATGCGGAGGTTGCTCGTCTACCTGCGGCCATACCGGAAGCTCGTCTTTCTTTCCCTGGGTCTGATCATGTTCGAGTCGCTGATCGAGATCAGCTTTCCGTTGCTGACCAGGATAGCGGTGGATCAGTACATCCTGGTGGGAGACCTGTCGGGCTTGTTGACGGTTGCTCTGGTCTATCTGGGATTGCTCGTCATCAAGTTCGTCGTGGGTTTCTTCCAGATCTACACGCTCCAGAGTACCGGTCAGAAGATCATGTTCGACATGAGAGGAGAGGTCTTTTCTCATCTGCAGACTCTGTCGAACCGTTTCTTTGATCGCAATCCGGTCGGGCGTCTGATCACACGCGTGACGACGGACGTGGATGTTCTGAACGAAATGTTTTCGGCCGGAATCGTGTCTGTCTTCGGGGATATTTTTACGTTGACCGGCATCATGATCGCACTGCTCGTGCTGGACTGGCGTCTGGGCTTGATTGTTCTGGCGATCGTGCCGGTCATTGGAGTCGCAACGGCAATTTTCCGCAAGAAGGCGCGCGACGGTTACCGGAGGGTTCGCATCGCGATCGCGAAGATCAACGCCTTCCTCCAGGAACACATCACCGGTATGAGTGTGGTGCAGCTTTACAACCGGGAACGGAAGAGCGCGGAGAAGTTTGAAGGGATCAATCGAGAGCACCTCGAAGCCAATCTGTCGTCGATCATGGCCTACGCGGTGTTCTTTCCGATCGTCGAACTCTTGAGCGCCACCGCGATCGCTCTGATCATCTGGTACGGCGGGAGCCAGGTCCTGACCGGATTATTGACGCTGGGCACGCTAATCGCCTTCATCCAGTACTCCCAGCGTTTCTTCCGGCCGATTGCCGATCTTGCGGAAAAGTACAACATCCTCCAGTCGGCAATGGCCAGTTCCGAACGTATTTTCGCTCTGCTGGACACGCCCCCCACCGTTGTTCCGGCGGCCATGCCGGTGTCGATTTCCGACCCGCGAGGCGAGATCGAATTCCGTAACGTGTCGTTTGCCTACAACGACGATGAATGGGTGCTTCGGGACCTGTCGTTCAAGGTTGGGCATGGCGAGTCGGTGGCGATCGTTGGCCATACCGGCGCCGGCAAGACCACGATCACGAGCCTGTTGACCCGTTTTTACGACATCCAGAAGGGCCAGATCCTCCTCGACCGCGTCAACGTCCGCGAAATGGACCTCGAGGATCTGCGAACACGGTTTGCGGTCGTGTTGCAGGATGTGTTCCTGTTTTCCGGCACGATCGAATCGAACATCCGGCTCGGTTCCGACATCCCGGATGACCGGGTAGTCCAGGCGGCCAGGGACGTGAACCTGGGTCCGTTTCTTGATTCTCTCGAACTGGGACTCGAACATCCGGTCAATGAACGGGGCACGACTCTGTCGAGTGGCCAGCGGCAGTTGCTGGCGTTTGCTCGGGCGCTCGCGCGCGATCCGGAAATCCTGATCCTGGATGAAGCCACTTCCAGCGTCGATGCGGAGACGGAAATCCAGATTCGAACAGCCATCGATCGCCTGATGCAGGGGCGGACCTCCATCATCATCGCCCACCGGTTGTCGACGATCCAACGCTGTGACAAGATCATCGTCATGCACAAGGGCAGCATCCGGGAAGTAGGGTCTCACCAGGAACTGCTGGCAAAGCGCGGCATTTATTACAAGCTGTACCAGCTCCAATACAAGCAGCAGGAGCTTGAAGCGGTGCAGGGGGATTAGGATCAGGGAATTCAACGTGAGACTCGGTGAAGCCTCCTCTTATTCCAGAGATCCCGTTTGACCATGATCACTCTCGAAAACCAGGTCGCTGTCGTCACCGGTGCCGGGCGGGGAATCGGTCGCGCGATCGCCATGGAACTCGGAGCCCTGGGGATGCGGGTCGGACTGGCTTCCCGTACCCGGTCTGAGTTGGAAGAGACTGCCGGCCGGATCAAGGCCAGTGCCGTGTTCCCCTCCGACATTCGATGCCGTGAGGATGTCGAACATCTCCTTGAGGGTGTCACCCGCACGCTCGGACCCATCGATGTTCTCGTGAATTCAGCCGGAATCGGTATCTATGGACCTGTAACTGATTCAACCGACGATGATTTCGACGCAGTTCTGGAAACAAATTTAAAAGGGATCTTTTTCGCCTGCCGGTCCGTACTACCCGGTATGATCGAGAGAAAACGGGGTCATATCATCAATATTGCATCCATTGCCGGAAAGGTTGCTTCGGCGAATCGATCCCTGTACTGCGCGTCGAAATTCGGAGTCGTGGGGTTTTCCAACTCATTGGCCGAAGAGGTGCGCGAACATGGGATTCGCGTATCCGTGATCTGCCCCGGGTCTACCAATACGGCGTTTTCTCCCGAGAACAAAGAAGGAAAGTCGCGTCAGCGGATGCTCCAACCCGGGGATGTTGCCCATACGGTTCGCATGATTCTGGCGCAGGAACCCCACAGTTTCATCAGCGAAGTCGTGATGCGCCCGACACAAAAACCATGAGAAAACCAAACCAAACTTTGATTCCTGGATTGCTGATCGTACCGGCTCTGTTACTCGCCGGTTGCGACGAACTGCTCATCGACACGGCCGTTGAGTTCGAGAGCTTTGAACAGTCCCAGCCCCTCGGCGACATCACCGAGTTGGACGTCGATCTGGACTACGACGTCGGCACGATTGAGATCGGCCGCGCGGAGGCCGGCGAACTCTATTCCATCGACCTCGAATACGATCGGCTGCATTTCGATCCCGACCTCGATTTCGACGAATCCGGAACCCGCGGCACGCTGAACTTCGATCTGGATGCGATCGGCAGCGGCATCTTCGGAGAGCGTCTCCGTAACGACCTGACCCTCCGGTTGAACGAAGACGTCCGCGTCGATCTCGATTTGACGGTCGGAGTTGCCGAAGCCTATCTGGATTTCACGGGTTTGAAGGTCCGCAGCCTGCGTTTGACAGGTGGTGTCGGGCGTACCGAGGTTCTGTTCGACGAGTTGTCAGAAGAAGAAATGTCCCTGATGGACATCAACAGCGGGGTCGGCGATCTCACCATCCGAAGCATCGGTAACGCACGTGTCAACCGTATCCGCCTCAAAGGCGGGATCGGGAAGACCGAACTGGACTTTACAGGCGAGTGGGAAGACTGGTCGACCGATGCGGACATCACCGTGGGTGTCGGTCGAGTCCATCTGCTGATACCGCGGGAGCTCCCCGTGGAGATTCGATCGGACGGGAGTTTTCTCTCCAACATCAGCGCCCCCGGCTTTGAACGCCGCGGAAACCGCTACACCCGGGATCCGGACGGCGATGGCCGCGAAAAAATCATCATCAAGATACAGTCTGGAGTCGGCGGCGTTACGGTTGAGTTGATCTAGGAACCAGCGCGCCAGAAGTTAAAAGGACGCAGAGGCGCAGAGACGCAGAGAATCCTGATCTGCGTAATCTGCGCCAATCTGCGCAGTCCGCGTTCTCCCCTCCCGAC
Organism: Terriglobia bacterium; assembly: GCA_965247425.1. Taxonomy (GTDB): domain Bacteria; phylum Acidobacteriota; class Terriglobia; order 20CM-2-55-15; family 20CM-2-55-15; genus CAZOZZ01. Next base: position 2,982,438 of record OZ252023.1, on the reverse strand, counting down.
CCCGGACCTCGGACACTCCCCTCCCCCCAATCCGCGTATAATCTTTTTTTTGTTTTCGAGTAGTCTTGTTAGGTGGGGTAATTGTCGATAGGGATGGAGGATCAGTGATCGTAAATCGTTTGGTGGTTGCAGGCACCGTTCTGCTGGTTGCCTGGGCGGCTCTGGTGTCGGGGAATAATCTGGGCGGTCCAAATGAGCCGGATCGCTCGGGGGTGAACGGTGTGACCTGCAGCCGGTCGGGTTGCCACTTTGATCTCCCCGTCAACACCGGTGCCGGGAACATTGCTATCAGTGGCCTGCCATCGGAGTGGAGCCCCGGCGTGGCCTACACCCTGACGGTGACTATTACCGATTCCAATGCTCAACTTTTTGGATTTCAGATGACCGCCGTCGACTCGAACGGAGCTCAGGCGGGAAATTTCACGGCGGGCGACAGCAAGTCCAGAGTGATGACGGGTAACGCCGGAGGCAACATCCTCCAGCATATTCAGCACAGTTTTGCGAATCCGTCCAACTCATTCCCGGTGTTGTGGACCGCTCCAGCTACCTCGTCGACCGGTAGCGTGCGGTTCAACGCCGCGGGTAATGCGGCGAACGGCTTGAATAACTCGTCGGGTGATTTTATCTATTCCACCGAGGCCACGGTTTCGGCCGCGACCGTGACGCCGCCGGATGATTCAATACGTACGTATTCGATCACCGACAAAGGCGGACTGTCGTTGATCACGTCCAGTGACAGTCTGCCGCTCCCGTTGGTGGCGTACACGAAGATCCAACCGGATGTCGGCAGCTCGACACCGTCGGGTGTCGGCATCTTCGGACTCCGACAGAACGGCGTCCTCGTCGGCGAAACCGGAGTTCCGGCGGCACCCCTCGTGCAATCGGGTCGGATCTTTGTGGTGGTCAGCGATCCGACGTTGAACACTGGAATTGCGATCGCCAACCCGAATGACCAGGATGTGACGATCGATTTTGTTTTTACGGACACGAGCCTGGATAACCCGGATTTCGCCGAGGTGTCTCTGACGCTTGAGGCGAACAAGCAGTTTTCCGGCTTCTTGTCCCAGGACCCATTCTCTCTGACAAACGGGACCATCGCGACCCTGACGTTTACATCTCCGCTGCCGATCGGGGTTGTCGCGTTGAGAGGCATTCAGACACCCAGAGGCGACTTCCTGACCAGCGCGCTGCCGGTCGTCAGTGTGACCGAGACATCGACGGAAAGGGTTTATCTGCCGCATTTCGCGGCCGGCGGGGGATGGAATACACAGATCGTCCTGATAAACCCGACGGACGATCCGCTAACCGGGGTTGTCGGCTTCATCGGTACGGGGAGCGAGACCGTTCCCGCCACGCAGAGTGCGATTTCCGTCGGCGGCTTCTTTCCGACACCGTTGTACAACTACGGCATCCCCGCAAAGGGAGTGAACGTCTTTCAAACGACCGAATTCACCGCCCAGGTAAACGTTGGTTCTGTTCAGGTAAACCCGACTGCGGGCGAGGTCGCGCCAGTTGCTTTCGCGATCTTTAGTCTCTTAAACGGTGACAGCGTGACGGTATCCGAGGCCAGCGTGCCGGCCGCAGTGACGGGCAATGCGTTCAGAATGTATGCGGAGGCGTCCGGCGTGCCGGTCGAGTCGGGCTCCATCCAATCCGGCTTTGCCATAAGGAACATTGGGTTTGACAATGCGACGGTCAACCTCGAATTGACGGATCTGAACGGCACGTTGATCAACACGAGTTCGCTGATCGTGCCTGGTTCGGGACAGGTTGCCCGGTTCGTGGACCAGATCTTTCCGGCACCTTTCCAGGGCGTCCTGCGCGTGTCCTCGACCGAGACGCTTGCGGTTACGGGTCTTCGTGCCCGCACCAATGAGCGTCAGGAGTTCTTGATCACGACAACCGAGCCAACAAACGAGGCGGCGGCGTCGACGACTGCCGTGTTCCTGTTTCCTCATCTGGTCGATGGCGGCGGTTGGAGCACCCAGACGATTCTCTTCAGCGGGATCGCCGGTCAGACGGCCAACGGCACCATGCGTTTCTTCGGTACCGACGGCCTGCCTTTCGACACGACACTTCAGTAGACGGGTTTCGGGCTCCTAGCCCGGATGGATCACCAATCGGAGAATCGATCGGTGTTCGGATACGAGAAGCGATTTGCGGCGAGACTTGGAGCTGAGAGTGAGCGAGCCGTGGACATTGGCGGATTTTGAGCCTGTGACACGGCGACATTTGGCGGGAGATCGGCATGAATGGGCGAGTGCAGGCAGGCCTCGCCGGGAGGCAGATGAGAGGCGCTGTTTTTCGGATCTGAAGGTTCGGTGTCGTCAGCAACGAAGCGGAATTGATTGCAGGTTTCTCACTATGAGAGCAAAGACGTCGGCATAGGGATAGGCCTCCGACATCGAGATCCAGACGTTGCGGACCGTGAGGCGGATACGCGCACCGATCTTAAGAAGCTTCAGACGGATGGTTCCGCATTGGGCATGGGCCATCGCGGTATCTTTGAGACCGAGACGACGCAACGCCTGCATAAGCATGTAGGCGGCTGAGGACAGATACAGTCGGAGCTGATTGGCGCGCATGGTTCCCGCACTGGTGCGGTCGGCAAATAGATCCAGTTGCTGTTCTTTGATCCGGTTCTCCATGTCGCCGCGTGCGCAATAGAAATCTTCGTAGAGCGCTTGGGCTCCGAGTCGTTCCGGTGGCAGTGAGGTCACCACGAATCGGGGATTGGCGCCCTTGGCCAGGAACTCGGCTTTGCCAACAACGCGACGAGTGCGGCTCCAGCTCTTTCGAGTCCGGTACAGGAAATCCTTAAACACTCGTGTCGATTTCCCAGTGGTCTGAAACTCCGCTTCAGCCTGAATCATCTGGTCAGCGATCTCTCGCTTGAGGCGGTCGTTCTTGGCCAACCCCATCACATAATCGACCTGGTGGGTTTCACACCAGTCCAGTAATGCATCCCGGCAGAATCCGGAATCGGCCCGAATGATGATCGACACGTCCGGCCAGCTCTGACGGATCTGGCCGACGATACGTTCCAATTCATCGACTGATCCTGCCGCCCCATCGATATTGGACGGGCGCAGCCGAGCGCACAACAGATGCTCTCCACAGAAGATGTACAAGGGCAGATAGCAGTAGTTGCGGTAGTAGCCGTGAAAGAACCGGCCTTCCTGTTGACCATGGATCGGATCATCGGTCGCGTCCAGATCCAGAACGATCTCTTCGGGCGCCGTGTTGTCATGGGCTGCCACAAACGCATCGACCATCCAACGATCGATCTTGTCCCCATCCATAGCGATCTTCTTGTACCGCTCCTGGTCGCCGACTTCGGCGCCGGTCAACTCCAATCGGTTTAGCGTGCTCTTGCCCGCCAACGCCTTTCCCCAGTCGCCGGCCTGTCGTCGATTCGTTCCCAGCGGATCCGCTTTGTCCACCGCCAACGCAAGCATCGGGTCGGTCCGTAACTGATCGTGATCGTTTAGGTCTTCATATCCCAGGCACAGCCCGTAGACCCGCTGTCCCAACAGCTCCTTCACGGTGTGTTCGATCAACCGTTGGTCGCGATGATCGCTAAAACACCCCGCCAATCCATCGATCAAACCGGTCCGCTTTTCGACTTCACGCAGCAGCAGAACTCCAGCGTCAGACGTGATCTTGCCGCCGTCGAAACGCGCCTTCATTTTTCGTTGAAGAAGTCCGTGAAATTCGAACGTGGTTTGTTTACACTCTGTACTCATAAGGGCCGCCTCCGTTTGGTTTCTGAACCGTTCTCGACAAACGATTTATGCCAAACAGGGCGGCCTTTTCTGGTCCTTTCGGTGATTTATGCGGGCTAGCAGCCTGTGGCGAGTTCCGCCACAGGCTGCTAGTGGTCCCCGCCAGAGATAACGTTACTATCTCCGAAGGAGGTTGCGAGCGGACTGATGAGTGAGATCCAACGCGTGGTATGTGTGACTTTCGACGGTTTTGAGCGTTCGTGAGGGGCAACCTCCATCGGCCCTACGGGTTCGGGCGGAACGGTACCGTCTTTGGCGTCGCTCCTCGTCACAATGTCGAAGCATTGACTCCTCGTCGCTCCCCCAAATCCGGCACCGTTGCACTCCGAAATCTAGTAACGCTATCTCTGGCGGGGACCACTAGGGTAGGACCGTGACTATCCCTCTCGCATGGCCCCGGTGCCGGGAACGGCTTCCCGGGGAGTTGAACTGCACCTGTGGTTTCACCGCCCGTCGCCGGGACGGCATCGTCGATTTGATGACGCCGGAACAGGAAGACGAACACTCCGACTTTTCCCGCGCCTACGAAAGGATCCGGGCAGCCCAGGGTTGGGGTGGCGATGACCTGGATTTGCCGAGCCGCGCCAGGAAAAACAAGCATATCTGGGCCATTCGAACGAGGACTTTCAGAAGGCTGGAGCGTTTTGTCAAGCGGCGCTTTCCGGGAGGTGGATCCGCACTGGATGTGGGTGCGGGAAACTGTTGGGTGACGGGCCATTTGAGCAGGTGGGGATTCCGGGCCGTCGCACTCGACGTGAACCCGGGACACTCCGACGGCCTGGCCACCGGTAGCTACCATCTGGAACGGGGAAGCCGTTTCGAGCGGGTTCGAGCTCCCATGGAGTCGTTGCCGTTTCCTCCTCGGAATTTCGATCTCGTCGTGGCCGGTGCGTCCTTCCACTACAGCCAGGATGCCCGCCGCACTCTTCTGGAGTGGGAAAGGGTGTTGCGTGCCGGTGGCGTGGCGATCATTTTCGATTCCCCGTGGTACGAGCACGCCGTCGACGGTGAGCGAGTTCTTGCCGAGAGGGTAGCAGACTATCGACGGAGCTATGACCTAGACGAGCGCCTGGCGAGGAGGTCTTCGTTCCTGGACCGAAATTCGTTCAAGGCCATCCTGGGGTCGGCTGAATTCGGCTTTCGTCGGATCCCGGTCTGGCCCGGGCCGGCAAGGGCGGTGGAAGGATTGCGCGCACGTCTGATTGGGCACCGCGTCGCGACGTTTCCTCTGCTGGTTCTGGAAAGGCCGTTATGAAGCTCACCCTTGGCCAGATCCGAAATAAAATTCAGCCGCTGATCTTTCGGTACTGGCTCAGGAACAGGGCCAGGGTGACGACGCGGACCCGGATAGCGGGCCTCGATATAGAGGTGTTCCCCGGTGTCTTTCACCCCCGATACTTTGGCAGCAGCCGGATACTGGCTTCGTTCATCGAGACGCTCGACCTCGGGGAGAAAACGCTGCTCGACATGGGAACCGGTAGTGGCGTCATCGGTCTTCGAGCCGCCCGATTCGGGGCAAGGGTCACGGCCGTGGACGTGAACCCTGCCGCCGTGGCCTGCGCTCGATCGAATGCCATCTCGAACGCGATTGAACTGGAGGTGATCGAAAGCGATCTTTTCGACTCGCTGGATGGACGTTCGTTTGATTCGGTCGTATGGAACCCGCCCTTTTTTCCGAAGAAGGCATCGAGCCCTGCCGAAGGGGCGTTCCTGGCCGGGGAAGACTTCGGGACGGTTCGGCGCTTTGCGGCAGGCCTGCGCTCTCACTTGAACCGTGCAGGTCGGGGTTACCTGATCCTCTCTTTGGATGTTGATGTCGCTCGTGTCGAACGATTCTTCGTGAAAGCGGAGTTCGAGACCGAACGGGTCTTGACACGTCGTTGGGGTCTGGGCGAAAAGATGGTCATCCTGGAAATTCGATGAAGCGATTTCTTCTTGTTTCGGCCGTGGTGATCCTCGGCGGTCGTCTCGTCTGGATGTACTTGATTCCCGGCTGGGGGGAGCTCCAGACAGATTTTCCGAACTACTACACCGCCGCGCGCCTGGTGGCCGAGGGGAAGCCCCTGGTCGATCTGTACGACCCCGTGTGGTTCGAGCGGGAAGGTCGCCGCGCCGGTATTGAATCCGAGCCGGCCCTGTTCAACTACTTCACTCCGTTTTCCGCCTTGCTCATGCTTCCGATCGCCGACCTTCCTCCGATCCGGGCCAAGCAGGTATGGATCGTGCTATCGGTCCTGGCCCTGGCTCCCGCGGTTTTCGTTTCTTCGAAAATGTCGGGAGTCCATCCCGCATGGGTGGCGCTGATCGCGCTGATCGCCGGCGATGCGCTCGGAAACAACTTCGCATTCGGACAGTTCTATGTGGTCCTGACGCTTCTCCTGCTCGTGACGCTCGCCTCGATGGACGACCGGCCCGGCCTTGCCGGCGCCGCCCTCGCACTGTCCACGCTGGCCAAGGTGTTTCCGGCAGTTCTCATCGTTTATCTTGCCTGGACCCGGAGGTGGCGGACGCTGTTCTGGACGGGGGCATTTCTGGTGTTGGGTTTTGGTGTTGGAGTCGCCATCCTGGGTTGGGTTCCGCACCGCGTCTATTTCGAGGAGGTCGTCGGGCGGATCCTTCGCGGCGAGATTCAGGATCCCTACAATGTCGGGTGGAACAGTCTCCACGCCCTGATGCGCCGTGCCCTGGTCGCCGAGCCGGGCCTGAATCCGGAACCGGTTGTCGATCTCCCGATGCTGTATTTCATATTTCGGCCAGCCGTTCCCCTCGCCGTCGTCGGTCTGACGTTCTTTCGACTGGCCACTCGAGTGGGTGACACACGGTTGATCGAGTACGGGGCCCTGGTCTCGATGATTGGGCTCATCACGCCGTCTCAGGCCAGCTACCACCATCTGTTGCTGTTCCCGGCTGTCGTTGGAGCCGTTGCCGTGATTGACGATCTAAAGTGGCGTTGGGTTCTCGTCGGCATCTACGCTCTGATTTGCTCGAACTATATGGGGGCGACGTCCGGGCTGGACTCGGGATGGTGGTTGCTGGCCGCTTTTCCCCGTGCCTACCTCATGCTTGCCATCTGGATCGTGTTCCTGATGCTGTTGGTTGATGGGCGACCTTCCCTCGGCTCCTTCTTTGATGTGTTCCGAGTCCCCGGTCGCTTCCTCGGGCCTGCCGCCGTCGCCCTGTTTCTGTTTACGTTGGTCTCGGCATCCGTGGACTGGGTTCGATGGGAGGCGGACAGGTCCGACGGCGCGACCATGGCACATCCGGAGAATGGCGGGATGCTGGAGGTTGATCCCACCGTGGGACGTGGCGGACTCATCTATTCATCGCTGGGCCGTGGAGGGTTCGATTTCCTGCACGCCTCGGCAAGCCGGGACGGGCTCGTGATTGAAGCTTCGGGCTCGATCCGTGGCATGCTCGCCGATGGAACGCCTGTTGACTGGCCCGGTGCGATCGAACCCGGAATGGGAGCGGACGCCATCGTGGCAATTGCGGATGGTTTCCATACCTGGCAGGTGGTCGAGCGTCACGCGGGCGACGCCGACTGGAGGGATTTATTTACGTCCCGGTCGATCGTCCATGATGTGACGCTTTCGCCCGACGGGATGAAGGTCGCGTTCTCGGAGTTTGTCGACGGGAGATATCGGATCTCCGAGTGGTTCCGGGACGGACACCGGATCCGCCCGGTGCTCGAAGGTCACGGAGACTTTCGACATCCCGCGTATTCTCCGGACGGACGGAAGCTGGCCTTTGCGACAAACGAGAACGGCAACTGGGACGTGGAAGAGTACACCTTCGACTCAGGTCAGAGGGAGCCCCGGACCACCAGTTACGCGAACGATTTCATGCCGGCCTATTCGCCGGATGGAAGAGAGCTTTTCTTTGCCAGCGACCGGAGGCGCGGTTACCGATTCACGGCCATATACAAGATAGACCTGCTTGAATTAGACTGATTCGGACCATCTTTTCATCCCCCAGGGTAAACACGTTAGAGGAGACGGCAGGGGATTGCGCCGATTCGCCGATGAAGAAAAAGGTTCTTCTGTTTTTCCCATCCTATCGCAGCCTGGAGGCGGCCCCGCCGCTGGCTCTTCTTGCGCTGGCTTCGGTTCTCGAGCAACGCGGATATGTTCCGGTGGTCATTGACTCGACCGTTGAGCCTCTCTACAAAGAAAGGATCATCGCGCTGTTGGATGAGTCGCTCTGTATCGGTATTTCTATTGTGACCGGACCGATGATTCGCGAGGCGATCGAAGTCGCAAAGGCGGTGAAGAAGGAGAGACCCGATTTTCCGGTGATACTGGGTGGCTGGCATCCATCGACACTTGCCCGACAGAGTCTGGGCGCTCCGTACGTTGATGTCGTCGTCCGCGGGCAGGGAGAGTTGACGCTTGCGGACCTCGTCGATCGAATCTCCCGGGGCGAGGGGTTCGCCGGTGTCGCCGGATGCTCTTTTAAACGTGCGGACGGGGTCATCGTGGAGAGCCCGCCCAGACCGACAGCCAACATCGAAACTCTCCCTCCGAAGGCCTATCATCTGATCGACCCGGAGTTGTACGCGGCGTTATGCGGCCGGCGCTGGCTGATGTACACGTCGAGCCATGGATGTCCCTATGATTGTTCGTTCTGCTCCAACGCCAGTCTCTATGGCCGGGCGTGGAACGCGCTGGTTCCCGATCGAGTCGTCGGTGAAGTCATCGACCTTGTCCGGCGCTATCGGCTCGACATGGTCGACATCGTCGATGACAATTTTCTCGTCGACACCCGGCGTGGAGTCGAGATCGCACGTGGCTTTATCGAATCGGGGGAAACGTTCGAGTGGACCATCCAATCAACTGCTAACTTTCTTCTCAAGATGAGCGATGAAGATGTCCGACTCCTGGGGCGGAGCGGGTTGTCCCGCGTCTTTATCGGTGCCGAATCCGGCTCCGACGATGTGCTCCGTTCGGTCAACAAGGTGCGCTTTCAGGGGTCGGACGTCGTTCACGAGGTTGCGGAGAAACTCGATCGCGCGGGGATCACGGGTACGTTTTCTCTCATCTTTGCACTGCCCGGGGAGACCGATGCGGATCGGAGAATCACCCTGAACATGATCCGGCAGATCCGGTCCCGCTTCCCCCGCATGGAGTTCCACAGCAATATCTACACTCCCTATCCGGGGGCGCCGAACTTCAAGCATGCGCTGGACATGGGGCTCCGTGAACCGGAAACGCTGGAGGAGTGGGCCGAGTTCTACCCGAAAACCCAGCGCCTTCCGTGGCTTGACGAAGCCAGTCATCAGCATATTCAGTTGATGCGGGAGTACATCCGAATCGGATTTGGCGCGGCTCCGGTACGTCGAGCCTCGGCCCTGCGTGAGGCGCTGATCCGCCTTCTCGCGCCTTCGGCAAGAGCACGCCTCGAAGCCGACCTGTACACGATGCCAGTCGAATTGTGGCTCTTGCGGCTGGCTGGCCGTCTGAAAGCAGCGTTGACCCCCTGGCGGTCCCGTTCGCATGTGATGCCGTCATGATCGTCCTCTTCAATCCGAAGAGTGCGCGATGGAAGCACCGGCTTCCTCTGTCGCTCCTCTCCCTTGGTGCGGTGCTCGAGGGGCGGTATCCATACACTCTGGTCGATGGAAACCTGGTATCCGACGCCGGGTCCGCCCTCATCCAGGCGATAGAAGGATCGGGCGCTCGATATCTGGGCGTTACGGTGATGCCCGGCCCGCAGTTGCAGGAGGCGATTCCGCTGACACGAGCCGTCAAGGCACGTTTCCCGGAGATCGTCGTAATCTGGGGCGGATATTTTCCGTCTCTGCATTCCGACGTCGTGCTCGAATCCGGACTGGTGGATTACGTGATTCGTGGACAGGGAGAATTGCCGTTTCTGGAACTGATTGACGCGTTGGAAAACCGAACGGAGCCCGATGGAGTAGGAAGCCTGTCTTACCGGCGGGAAGGAAGCGTCACCCACAATCCGATCCGCGGCTTGACCCACCCAGATCAGCTTCCTCCTCTTCCTTATCATCGAGTGGTCGACATGGAACCCTACATTGGTGAGACGTGCCTGGGCTCCCGCACGATCTCGTACCATTCCAGTTTCGGCTGTCCCTTCCTGTGTGGTTTCTGTGCTGTTGCCGGCGTCTACCGCGGTGGGTGGTCCGGCCGGTCCGCCCACCGAGTCGCCGAAGACGTCCTGTGGCTCCGGAAACAGTACGGAATAAACTCGGTGGAGTTCTTCGACAATAATTTCTTCGTCGGCGAGCAGCGTACCTACGAGATCGCCGACCGGCTGTGCGGCCAGAACATCCGTTGGTGGGGCGAAGCCAGACCCGACACATTGATGGGCTATTCAGATACGACCTGGCGAAAGATGGCCGATGGCGGGTTGCACATGGTTTTCTTCGGCGTCGAATCGAGCTCGGCACGAGTCCTGGACTCCATGGACAAGGGTGGCACACAGACGCCGGAAATGGTGATGGACCTCGTCGAGCGAACGGAGAGGTTCGGGATCGTTCCGGAATTATCGTTTGTGCTGGGTACGCCCGGAGACGATGTGGATGCGGAAATCGAAGCCGACATCCGGTACATTCGGGCGATCAAGAAAATCAACCCCCGTGCCGAGATCGTCATCTACGTTTATTCGCCGGTCCACTTCGACGATGCCGCTCTGTTCGGGGAGGCGCGGGATCGCGGTTTCGCCTTTCCGACCCGGCTCGAAGAGTGGATGGACCCCGCCTGGACGGAATTCGACCTGAGAAAGAAACCATCGACCCCGTGGCTGACGACTTCCCATCTGCGGAGAATTCGGAACTTCGAGTGGGTGTTGAACGCCAGCTATCCCACAATTTCCGACATCCGGCTCCGCACCTGGCAGATCCTGGCAATGAAAGCTCTTGGCATGTGGCGGTACAGAACGCGTTTCTACGACGCGCCATACGAAATCCGATTCGTCGCAAACCGCCTGTTCCGATACCGACAACCCGAAACCGAAGGATTCTAATTCGGGGACGGAGGCGTAATTATGAGAAGCCGTGCGGCATCTATGGGGCAACTGAATTACGCCTCCGTCCCCGAATTAGGGAGGTGATATGAGAAGCACCGACATTCTGCTTGGCCATGCGTACTTTCTCAAGTACGACGTTGTTGAACGGCGGGTGATGAAGCCGTATCCGCCCCTGGGGATTCTGTACCTGTCGGCCTATCTGAAACGGGGCGGGTTCCAGGTCGAGGTTTTCGATGCCACTTTTCAGGATTTCGATGACTTTCGAGATGTCATCGCGCGGATCCGTCCTCGAATCGTTGGTCTCTACGCGAACATCATCACTCGTGCCAATGTGTTCAGGCTGGCGGAAATGTGTAAGGAGAGCGGGGTCGAGCACGTCATCGTGGGTGGGCCGGACGCTTCTGAGTGGTGCGACCAGTATTTCCAGCATGGCGTGGACATCATCGGAACCAACGAGGGTGAGTTGACTCTGGCCGAGTTGATCCCGCACCTCCAGGAACGGGGCCGCGAGAGCCTCGAGAATGTCGCCGGGATAGTATTCAACAAGGACGGCGCCTCCCATCGGACGCCGCCTCGTCCCGCAATCCCGGACCTGGACTCGCTTCCGTGGCCCGACCGTGACGTTCTCGAGATGGACGATTACTTCAAGGCCTGGAAATCGCGCCATGATGAATCTTCGGTTTCCTTGATCACAGCTCGCGGTTGTCCGTTCCACTGTTCCTGGTGCTCTGCCGAGGTCTTCGCCCACACACACCGCCAACGGTCACCGAAAGATGTGGTCGACGAGATGCTCATGCTCCGGGAGCGCTACAACCCGGACATCATGTGGATTTCTGACGATGTCCTGACCATCAATCGTGCCTGGAGCCTCGAATTCTTCAAGGAAGTCAAAGACAGAAATGCCGTTCATCCTTTCGAATGTCTGAGTCGAGCCGACCTGGTCGACCGAGAACTTCTAACCGGATTGAGCGAGGCCGGATGCTTTCGGATCTGGTATGGCGCCGAGTCGGGCTCCCAGAAGGTACTCGACAGTATGCGGAAGGGAACCAAGGTGGAGCAGGTCCGCCAGGCGTGCCGGGTGACCCAGGAACTCGGTATGCAGGCGGGGTTCTTTATCCTGCTGGGATATCCGGACGAGACAACAGCGGACATCCGGCTGACGATCGATTTCCTCAAGGAAACGATGCCCGACGTCGTCGGGACGTCCGTTGCGTTTCCGATCAAGGGCACCGAATTCTATGAACGTGTGGAGGACCGGGTCATGGTCGATGACAACTGGTCCTCGCGCAACCAGAACAAGCTGCTGTTTCGGGGGAAGTATCCCAGGCTCTATTACTGGTTCGCCGCCCGCTGGCTGGTCAAAGAAGTTCAGATCGCTCGAATGTGGCGCGAGCCAACTCCCCCGTACGCGAAAATTCTTGTCGAAAGCGTGAAGGTCGTAATCGCACGACTCGGCGTTTGGATCGTGGACATCGCCTCTTTCTATCGGAAACAACCGAAATCTCTCGATAGTCGCCATGCTTGAAATGGCCGCCGGCGTTCTCCTGGTGGCACTCGTTGCCCTGCTGCCGTTCGAGCCGCAGGGAGGCTTCCTGGGCCTGAGCGTTCTGCAGTGGTTGTTCGGCTTGCTGGTCGCCGCGAGTCTGCCCAGACTCTGGCGCTGCCGTCGGGAGCTGGCAGGGACAAAGGTCGTGGTCGCTGCGGCTGGTCTGCTGGCGGTCTACGTTCTGTCGTCGATGGCCTCTGGCGAGTACTCGGAGAATTCGGCCAAGGCGATACTTCGAATGGGCGCTGGGCTGGCCCTCCTGACGATCGCCCTCACGTCGACCTACCGTCAACCCGTCTTCCTCGCGTGGGCTTTCGCCGCCGTGGCCGCGGCCGTATACGGCATATCCGATTTTCTCGGCTTCGGTTCTCCCGATTGGTTCAGGACCGGCGATTACTACGTCGGGACGGTTACCCGGTTGAGTGGATCGTTCGAATATCCCAACGTGGCCGCCGCCTATTTTGCACTGTCCTTGCCGCTTGTCTGGGAACTGCCGCGATGGGGCTGGTTCCGCGTCACCGGTGCGACCTTCGTGTGGCTCGCCCTGGTGCTCACTTTCTCACGGGGCGCAGTGGTTGCCCTTCTGGGGATGTTCGCGATTACCTGGATACTAAGACGGAAGCGTGCATCCGACGGGCACCGTCCACCCAGGATTTCCGGCGGCTCTCTGGTCTGGCTGGCCTTGCTTGGCGCCCTCGCCTACCTGTCGCTATCGTTCTTTGAACCGCTGCTCCTGGATCGGCTGCGGCCAGGGGGCAGCCGCGAGACGGTGGATGCGATCTATGAACCGGCGTTCAATCTGGCCCGGCTGCAGCCGGATTCCGAATACACCCTGCCGGTTCGAATCCGGAACACCGGGGTGTCGCGCTGGGACTCGACCGGTCCGCGTCAGGTGGCACTCTCCTACTACTGGTATGATGTCGCCCGAGCCGTGATCGTAGAGACGGAGGCCTTCCGGACCCCCCTTCCGAGAGACGTGAAGTCGGGAGAGGCCGTCGAAGTCACGGCCAGGATTCGGACCCCGGACGGGGCTGGCCTGCACTTGATGGATCTGGAACTTCGACAGGAGGGTTTTGGATGGTTCTCGACCACCGGAGTCTATCCCGGGATCGTCGAAGTCCGGTTGCGGCCCGGTTCCGGGGAGGAATGGGTTTCCGGTGATGTCAGCCGCTGGTATCAAACGGGTTCCGAGCATGTACCGTCTCTCGATTCATCCGTGTCTCGATCCGAACTCTGGCGCGCGGCCCTCGCTATCGCGGAAGAGCGCCCCCTGCTTGGCGCCGGGCCGGACAACTATCGCCTTCTCTATGGAAACTATCTCGGGTACGAACGGTGGGACGACAACGTGCGCTCGAACAACACGCTTCTCGAACTGCTGGCGACCGTCGGTATCGTCGGACTGGCCGCGTTCGGGTTCGTGATCGTGTCGGCGAAATATACGTGGCGGCCCGCGTCGCTTGCCCTCGGTGTCTTTCTGCTGCATGGTCTGGTGGATGTTTTTCTGATGACCACCTCGATCTACTTCGGGTTCTGGTTGCTTCTGGGGTTCGCGGATGAAAATCGCATTTGATGCGACCGTGCTGCAAGGGCGAAAGTCCGGTATCGGCTACTACTGCCAGGACCTCCTGAGGTCGCTTGTTGCCAGGGAAGACCGAGACGAGTACTTCGTGTTTTCCCATCTTCCGGTTGCTCCCGATGTCCTCGATCCGAATGAGCGCGTCACGTTTTCGAATCGGCGTTTCTCGAAGGTTCGTGCGTTTTATCTGCACTTCCTCCTGCCTCGACTGCTCCGTGAAGCCCGACCGGACATGGTTCACTACACCAATTTCCTGGGACCTGTTCACGATACCCATCCTTATGTAGTTACCATCCACGATATGGGCCTGGAGCGCCTTGGTGGCTATCATCCGATCGGGAAGCGCGTCTACACCAGGCGTTTGATTCCACACATCGCGCGCCGGGCGACATTGATAATTACCAATTCGGAATACTCGAAGTGGGACATCGTCAAGTATCTGGGAATTCCGGAGAGCCGGATCCGGGTAACGCCCCTGGCTGCCTCGTCCCATTTCCGTCCGTATACCGAGGCCGAGTACCGGCCTGTCGTTCGTTCCTATCACCTCGAACGTCCGTATTTCGCATATGTCGGAAACCTCGATCCACGTAAGAACCTGGAGCGTCTTCTCGAGGCGTTCAAATCCATACGAGACCGGGGTTTCGACCTGGTGATCGCCGGCAACTCATGGTTTCGGGGAGATCGGGTGATCCAGCGTGCCCGCGAGCTCGGGCTGGACGAACAGGTTCATTTCTTGGGGTATGTTCCACGCGCCCATCTGCCGGCGATCATCAGCGGCGCCGAAGCCTTCGTCTATCCGTCGTTGCTGGAAGGTTTCGGATTGCCGGTTCTCGAGGCCATGGCCTGTGGGCGTCCGGTGATCACTTCGGACAACTCCTCCCTCAGCGAGATCTCCGCTGGCGCGGCGTTACTGGTGGATCCGACCAAGGTGAAGGAAATTGCCGACGCCATGATTGGAGTGAGCGAAGATGCGTTGCTGTCCGGAACGCTGCGAGAGAAGTCACTCGTCCGGGCAGCCCAATTTTCGTGGAAAAAGACGGCGGAGTTGACCCGCCAGGCCTATGTCGAAGCCCTGGAGCTTCGCTCCCCCCGTGGGCTATCGAGACGGAGTTCAGGGCGGCGTCCCGACATGGAAGATCTCCGTCAGGCGATTGGACGGACGATCGAGTACGCGAACCAGTTTGACTACCCGCTCACGGTACCGGAGCTTCGGGAGCGACTCTTTTCCGTCGCGACGGACGAGGCGTCGATCGAGCGCGTACTCGAAACAATGGATCTGTCCAGGGTCGGGAAATATGTGAGCCCCGATCCGGAGTGCGTGGAACGCCGTGTCCGACGAGAGGTGTCCAGCGACCAGGCAATCGAACAATCCTGGTCCCACATGCGAACGTTGGCGAGTTTTCCTTTTGTCCGCATGATCGCCTTCTCAGGCGCCACCGCGCACCGGAACATGGGGGATGGAGACCTAGACTTGTTTGCCGTCGTTGAGGACGGAAAGTTGTGGGCCGTGCTCCTCGGCGTGACCGTCTGGGCGAAGTTGAAGGGCCTCAGAAAGAATGTTTGTCTGAATTATATCGTCAGCGATCGAGCGTTGCCTCTCTTCGAGGTGGACGCGTTTACCGCCCAGCAGGCGGCCGCACTGAAACCGTTTTTCGGCAAGAGGATCTATGATCGCTTCATCGATGTAAATCCTTTCATCCAGCGCCACTTTCCAAATTTCGACCGGGCGAGTCATCGCGAAGTTTACGACGAGGTCCCCGAGCCCGGACCCAAGAAAATCATCGAATGGGTGCTCGGTCTGGGCCCGGTCCAGGTCTTCGACCGAATCAGCGAATGGGTGCTCGGATCCTACCTTAGAGCTAAAGGAAAGGGTACCCGGGCCAAGGGAGGAAGCGAAGTCCTGCTTGGGCGCCGGTGGATCAAACTTCACCTTCATGGACACAAAAGCACGATACTCGGCCGCTTCGGCTTCGAATCCAAGCCGCCTTCAGTCGACGACGCCGTTTCCGGTCCGCTCGCTCCAGTCCCGGACCCATGTCAGCAGGAGAATGTAGAAGTCCAGCGTCAGTGACCCGGTCGCACATAGTGCAGGCCGTGCCGCACCCGCCGGCCCGGATCGGCGTACCCGTAGGAGCCTGCGCGGCAGAAGAGATCTACTGCAAAAGCGGTATAATCGGTCCAGATTTCCCCGATTTTTCGGTGAATAGAACCACTATTCGCCTCAAAATCGAGAAATGCCTCAAAGTCGAGGGAATCTGGCCTCGATTCTCCACTTTCTCGATACGATCCCTTCTGCCGCGCAGGCTCCTAGCCCCCGAAGGATCTATGCTCCGACCGGGTCCGGGGAACGGCCTCGGTGATGCTCATTCCATCGGGCCCGAACGAACTCTTCGATTTCTGATCTAAATCTTTCACGGGAGAATGTGCCCGTGCCACTCCGGATATCTTGTTCCGACAAGCGGATCGTGTCGAATCGTTCGATCGCCTGGGTCAGATCCAGAACCGACTGTTTTTCGAACAGAAGACCGTTTTGTCCATCCGCTATAGATTCAGCGGCCCCGCCTTCCGCGTAAGCGATGACTGGACACCCACAGGACCGCGCCTCGACGGGGACAATGCCGAAGTCTTCCCGCCCAGGAAAAACCAATGCCTTCGCGCTCAGATAAAGCTTTCTCAACTCGTCGTTTCCAACCCAACCCTTGAACTCGATATTGGATCGCGCCCGCCGTGCCAGCCGGGCGCGCTCGGGACCGTCGCCGACGACGACGAGAAGTTTTTCCGTTTGGTTGAACGCTTCTACCGTCAGGTCGACCTTTTTGTAGGGTACCAGGGCGCCGACGGACAGAAAGAAGTCCCTCCCGTTGCGGGCACCTGTGTAGAAATTCGTGTCCACCGGCGGAGATATCATAGTGGAAGCGCGATCGTAGTAGGATTGAATCCTGTTCCGGACGAAACGAGAGTTTGCGATGAAGTGATCGACCCGCGAGGCGGTCGCCCTGTCCCATCTGCGAAGCCGCGGCCCGAACACCGCCAGTGCGGCGCGTTGGGCCGCGCCCGGCAAATAGTCTGGCCGTCCGTCCCAGATGTAGCGCATGGGAGTATGGCAGTAGCAGATGTGCAGGGCGTTTCCGGATCGGACTCCTTTTGCCACGGCGTGACTCGAGCTGATGACCAGATCGGCATCTCCAACATCCAGGGAGTCGACGGCAGCCGGAAACAGGGGAAGCAGGTTTCTATAACAGCGGTATATTCCCGGCACACGGTCCAGCCAGGAAACCACGATCGGACGATTTTCGATCGCGGGGGAGACTTTGCCCTGTTCGTGAAAGAGGGTGTATATGGTCGCGTCCGGCCAGATTTCCAGAAGCGCCTCGAGGACCTTCTCCCCGCCGCGCATGCCGTTGAGCCAGTCGTGTGCGATTGCAACTTTCATACCGTCCAGGGAATATAGCAATGACCTATGGAAATTGAGAAGGCTCAAACAGGTGAGGATTCGAAGCAGCCGGACTGGCGGGTCCTTGCCGGAATCGTCGTACTGGGCCTGGTTTTATTTGCCGGTTCACTGAACGACGGCTTTCATTTTGACGACGACCTGATCCTCGCCGATTCGAACGTCACCAACGCGGCTCGGTGGCATCACTTCCTGAACCCGTTCCACCTGCGGCAACTGACCTTCTTCACGTTCTACATCAACCACCTTCTTGGGGGCGAAGATCCGGTCGGCTACCACGTCGTGAACGTTGTTCTCCACCTGGGCAACGCGTACCTATTCTACCGCCTGCTGCTTCCTTTGCTCGGAGCCTGGACTGCCCTGGCGGCCTCGCTGATCTTCCTGGCTCACCCGATTCAGACTGAGTCCGTCCTCTACATCTATCAGCGGTCGACCTTGCTGGCGACATTTTTCTCGTTGCTTGGCCTCACCGTAGTGCGCCGGTTGGCGCTGGAACGTAAGACTTTGACCGGATCGCGGAGATGGCCTGGGATGGCGATGGCGTTCGTCTGGTTCGCACTGGCGTTTGAAAGTAAAGAATCCGCTCTGGCGGTACCTCTGGTTCTTTTAATGTTTGTCGGTGTCCGAACTCCGATGGGACGGGCCGTTGGCGCTCTTGTCGGCACGTTCGGTTTCGCTGCGTTGGGTCTCCTGTTTCTTCTGGGTGAGGAAACCGTGGGATTTGGCGCCGTACCGAAAGTCCATCCGTTCTTCTACTCTTTGACCCAGGTCCGGGTTCTCTATACTTATCTCCGCCTGTTGGTCGTGCCCTATCCGCAGTCCCTGGAGTACGACTTCCGGTTAATACAGAGCCCGTTCGATCCGATCGTGATTCTGGGACTGGCGGGCCTCGTTTTCTTGTTGCTCGGGGCGCGGTGGTTGTTCCGTCATCCCCGTTTCCATTGGGCGGGGGTTGGCGCTGGGTCCTTCTTCATTCTTCTACTGCCGACCTCGAGCATCATACCCAGCCGGGATTTCGCTTTTGAACACCGTCTCTACCTCCCCATGCTGGGCTTTTCCCTCCTGGTCTCGTTCCTGGTGGCGGGATGGCGCCGAAGAACCGTGTGTCTCGGTTTGATCCTTGTCGCCCTCAGTGTTCTGACCATCGACCGCGGCCGGGTGTGGGCATCAGATGTGCGCTTGTGGCAGGACACGACCGAGAAAGCCCCGGGGAAGGCCCGCGCGTGGTTCAATCTCGGCGGAGCGCAGCTTGATTCGGCGCCCGATAGGGCACGGGTCGCTTTCGAGCAGGCCATCCGGTTGCAGCCGGAGTTTCCCGAGGCGTTCTACAACCTTGGAGTCATTGAACAGGGTCGGGGCGACAACATCGCGGCTCTCGGCTGGTATCAGCGTTCCGTCGATCAAGCACCCGAATACTGGCCGGCGATTAACAACATGGGGAACGTCCGTTTCAGCCTGGGCGATCATCCGGGCGCCATCACCGACTTCAACCGGACCCTGGAACTGAATCCGGAGTACTGGCCCGCCGAATACAATCTGGCCATCGTCTATACGGCGATGGCTCGTCCTGCCGACGCGGTTCCGAAGCTAAGGATTGTTTTGGATTGGAGCCCGGATTTCAGGGAGGCCCGCTATTTGCTTGCAGTCTCCCTCGAGCGGCTCGGTCGTGGGAGGGAGGCCGACGAGGAGTTCAGAAAACTTTCCGATAGTCCAACTTCCGGGATGGATCTGGTCCCACTGCCTGCGGTAAACTAGCTTTACATCGAAGACTTGGAGGACAGATGAAGAGAACGGTTCTGTTGCTCGCGTTGATTGGAGCTGTCTCGGGGGTTGCGTCCGCGCAGACGACCTTCTACTTTCCCCAGATCGCCGACGGCACCCAAACCGGCGGTTTCTGGACGACATCGATTTTTATCGCCAATCCCACTTCTTCAGGCACGGCCAACGTAACGATCACATTCACCAAGTCTAATGGCGATCCCTTCAACGTGTCGTTCGTTGATGAAAACAACCAACCCGTGGGTTCCGGCAATGTCGTGACGCTCGCGGCTATCACCGGCGGGAGTACCCGGAAGATCGTATCGACCGCGTCCTCCGGGGCCGTGTCGAACGGGTTTGCCACAGTGGTCTCCGATTCCCTGGTTACCGGAAGCGCAGTCTTTACCCTGTTTTCAGGAGTTCCCGGGCAGGGAAGCCTGGTAGCTGAAGCCGGCGTCTCAGCGACTACCCCGGTTCTGAACCAGGCGATTTTCGTGGACGAGAGCACCGCTCTCACGGCGCTTGCCTATGCGAATCCGTCCACTACGGCGACCGCAAACGTGACTCTGAGACTGTTGAACACCCAGGCCGTCCAGGTTCAGACGACCGCGGTCACGCTCGCACCGAACAACCACACCGCGTTGTTCGTCTTCCAGGCTTTCAGCGGATCCGTCACCGGGCACGTCGGATCGATGCAACTACTGCGCGACACCGCGCTTGTTTCCACTTCTCTTCGTTTTACCCCGGATTTCAGTAAGTTCAGCAGCGTGCCGCCGTTCACCCTGGCTTCACTGATCCTGCCACTGGAATCCTGGACACGACCGGTGGCGGCGTGGGTTCGGCATCGTCCGTGGCTGTCCCCTCTGGCCTCGTTTGCCCGAATTCTCGGGACGCTTCAGTTCCCCCTCGGATGACCCTGCAAATTTTCGGTGCTCCCGCCCTCCTGTACACACGGACACGACACGGACCCGGGAATGGGCTCCGGGTTGTCGTTTTGTCCTCCTGCCGAGGGTCCGGTGTGCCATTCGGTCGTTCTGCCCGGTCCCTTCCGTTAGCTCGCCAAGTCTTTCATTGTGCGCCACCGCTTGTGTTGGATGGTGTCCGGGACGGTGTGATGGAGGCCGCCAGCGGGGGAAGATGTTGCCGATGCCGAAAAACAGAACTGTTTCTAAGTCAGGCCGCGTTGAGCAATGGCCGTACTTTCGCGTCAAATTCATCCACTTTGAACGGCTTTTTCAGGTGTCCCTGTGCTCCTGCCGCCAATGCGCCGCTGACGCCGGGACTATCGGCGCCTTCAGTCGTCACCATAACGATGACTGGGCGATTCGGCATGTCACCGGTCGCCTTCACAAACTCCAGACCGTCCATGTTCGGCATGTTCATGTCGCACAGAACCAGGTCCACGTTTCGGTCGTTCAAGGCGTCGAGTCCCTGCTGACCATCTCCTACCTGAAATACTTCCCCAAGATCCAGGCCCGTTGCGCGCAGGCTTCTTTCGACCATCTTTCTCATCAAGGGTGAATCATCGATTATTAACGCTGTGTAGCTCATGACTGGTTCCTCCACATAACGGTTGAATACAGGTGTTCTTGCTCAGCACACCTTCTGAACGAACTGCTTGGTGATGTCCGAGGGACGGATGATTTTGAAGCTCTTGGTTTGTCGCCGTTCCTGGACCATTTCCAGCCTTTCGATATATTTTTGGGTTAACGGCGTCCCTTCTTTCATCAATGCCACGTCGGTACTCGACATCACTTTGTCCGCCAGGACTTCGTCAGGTTGCAACTTCCTCGCATCCGAGTCGGCCACCTGCGGTTCGGACTCAATGACCTGAACCTGAATTGTCATGTCATCCGATCCGAACTCATACGTTCCGACCCGTCCTGCGCTTATCCGGCTTTCGATCTCCGCCGCCAGAACCGACATTGGCAGGAACGGCGCAAACACCTCCGTGCCTTCGCTCTCGAGAGCGTGCTTGACCGACCCCTGCAGGATATTGAGGGTTTCCGACACCGCGTCCCTCAGTTCCGTGTCCGACTCCGCTTCCATTCCGGACATCGTCTGGTAGATGACCTGGCAGGAATCCCTGTCCATGCTGATCCGGAGGTCCATCCATGCCAGATATTCGCCCTGTGCTTTGGGTATCAGACAACTCCACCCTATGAAATCCCTGTCTTTGTCGATCGTGTGGGTTCTGGCTTCCACTTCGAGACCCATTTCGAGGAGGCAGTTCTTCAACAGGCCTTCGAGCTCGGTCATCGGTGTGAACTGCAGCATGATCTCTCCAAAAGGCGGAGGCCCGGCCGTCGTCGGTCGAGAGTCCCTGTCTGCCTCAATCGGAGCCGTGCGTTTGGACTGGTACGCCTCGCTCAGCATCTTGTAACGGCGCTTGAGAGAGTTCAGGTCTACGCCGTCGTCGATACACGCTGACAGGATTTCGTTGGTGACCGTTTCGAAGGTGCTCCCATCTTGTTCGGCGACACCTTGCAGTAGTGCGGCCAATGGCGGGTCGATCGAGATTTGGATTTGCGAACTCATGTCATTTCTCCTTCTTCGCCTGTATGGGCTTCGTGTGCCGTTCCGACCCTTCCACCAGTCGATCCGGGCCTGCAGACCATATGTTTTCGAACTTCTCCCAGATTCCATCCGATAGCCGCCCGTCGAAGGTGAATCCGCGTTGAACACCCTATATATCAGCAAATGGTGTCACGATAGACATCCCCACTCCGGCCAAATTGATAGCCGCAATAGGCCTTATTCGGGTAAAAAAGGTAATACCTATAATAAGATTTACGCTCTAAGCGGTGTGTTTTCAGGACTGGGTTTGTCCACCCGGTCTGGCCCACTTTTGATCGTCTGATTTGGCCCACCCCCTCCTGTTAATAATTCCGAGTAGTGATAATTACCGTCGGGCCTGTGTTGTAGATGTGGGAAAGCCGAGCGCCCTTGGCGAGGCTTTTCCAAGCGCTGTGGGAATCCTGGTTTTTAGGATTTCCACAGCGCGTCATCTTCCACAGGCCTCCGTTTCTTTCTTTTTGGTTCTTTTTCTTTCTTTCGGGAAAAAACTCCGTTTCCAGGATCGCCCAGGATCGACGACCGCGCGGCGATCCGACCCTCAGGACGTGGTTTGTTTCGCGGGTTTCTCCTTTCCAGGCGGATGCCGTGGTTTCTGTCGTTTCTCCAACGTGCGCCGAAACCGGAAGGATTCGGTTCCGGTCTCGATGATGTGAGCGCGATCGGTTATCCGGTCCAGCAACGCCTTGCACAGCCGAACATTGGGAAACACCTGGGTCCATTCCGAGAACGGCAGATTCGTTGTCAAGATCACCGTCGCCCGCTCGGCTCGATCCGAGATGACTTGAAAGAGGAGTTCGGCGCCGAGGTCTGCCATCGGGACATAGCCGACTTCGTCGATGGCAATCAACTCGTATCGGAACCATCGGGCCAGAACCCGGCGGAACTGGTCGTTGTGGTGGGCCTCGACCAACTCGTTGATCAAGCCGGCGGCCGTCGTAAAGCGAACCCGCTTCTTCTGCCGACAAGCGGCCACGCACAGTCCTGTGGCCAGGTGCGTCTTGCCCGTTCCACACTCCCCGATCAGGACGACAGGTTCGGCGTGTTCTAAATAGCCACCGTCTGCGAGTCCACGGATCCGGTTGGCTGGAACCTTCGACCGCGAGAAGTCAAAGTCCTCGAGTGTCTTCATTCGAGGGAAACGTGCGGATTGAATCCGCCGGGCCACGGTGTTCCGTTCGCGTTCTTCAACTTCCATCGCCAGCAAGGCTTCCAGATACCGTGTGTAGGTGTGCTCTTCCCGCTGGGCCTGCTCGGCCATGGCCGCAAACTGCGTTCCGATCGTGGGCGTCCGGAGAGCTTTACAGTACTGCTGAATCGCCGCCTGTTCGACCCCGCCGGCTGTGGCGGACACTAGACCACCTCCGCAGTGAGCAGTGCATCGTAAGTATTCACCTCCGGCAGGGGCCGCTCATAAGCGCGTAGTGCGGCCACTTCCAGTCGCGGCGCCGCCGGCCGGTCGAATCGGGTCTCGGTCATCAGGTAGCGCGCCGCGGCGGCATCGGAGCATCCCAGGCGCAGGGCTTGTTGGAATGCGGAATCCAGCTCGCTATAGCCATGTTCCCGGCCCAGTAGGAGCAACTCCACCATTGCGCGGGTCCCATTCTGTTTTCCGTTGCGATCGATCAACGTCTGCCAGAACTCGTCATAGCTTTTCGGCCATCGGCCCTGTTGCCGCCATTGCTCCAGAGGCTTGCTCCCGGCCAGCGCGCCCGGCTTCCGCTCCAACACCTCCAGATAATGTTCCAGATTGAAGAAGTGCTGGCCGTTTCCATATCCTCGCTCATGCCGCGCCACGCATCCGCCATCGTGCCAGACCTCCACGTAGGCCGGAAAAACGCTCGCCCGCACCACAGTCCCGGCCTTGACGGGGGCGGAGTAGAAGTTGTTACGCACCCGTACACATCCCTTACCATCGACTCGTGGAAAGCTGTCCTCGGCCAGAGGGAACCCTTCGGTCGATAACGCGAGCAGATGGGGCTGTTCGATCTGCATCCCTTCACCCACCGTCTGGACCCGATCGCCGATCTTGCGCCGTTCATCGGCACGGCAACCGGCCAGCAGCTGCGCATTCAGATCCGCCAGGTCCTTCGCCTTCGGCACCGGTACCAGGTGATTGCGCCGGAAGTATCCGGCTTCGCCTTCCACACCGCCTTTCTCGTGGCCCTCGCCGGGTGTGCAGAACTCGGCTTGAAACTTCCAATGCGACCGAAACGCGATGAACCGTTCGGTCTCTACACGCCGGTATCCCCGCAGAATCTTCTTCACCGCGCTGGTCAGGTTGTCATAACGCAGCACCCCGAAGACCCCCGCAAAATAGCGGAAACCCAACTCATGAGCCTCCAGGAATGCCTGTTTTGTCGCCCGAGGATAAGCTCGATGGAATGCGCCACCACTGCCCATGCTCCGCATACAGAAAACCTGGAGCTTCTGCCGTTCGCCATCCAACTCCGCGACGGCTTCGTACCAGTCGATCTGTGCTTCCTGACCCCAGGCGTAGCTTTGCGGCACGAACGTCTCCTGTCGGATGAAACCCATCTCCCGCTTCCGCCGCCCGACATACCGGCGAACCGTCGATTCCCCAATCGGATGTTTCGGAAATTCCATCCGGATCCGTTCGTAGATCCGGTGACTGGTGTGCCGCTGCTTCCGCGGGGCCTGCCTGTCCGCCTCCAACACCCCGTTGATAAATTCCATAACCGGCTCCAGCCTCGGCCTCTTCCGCTCCGGGCTCTTCCTCGCCGGCGGCACGGCGTTTCCCAGCGCTTGACGCACCATCCGCCGATGCACCCCCAGCCGCCGGGCCACACCCTGGATCGTTCCCACACCAAACTCGTGCTCTCGCCGAATCTCTTCAAATAATTCCACCTTCGATCTCCTTGACACCGGGTCCCTCCATTCCGACTCTTTGTTCGGAACAGCCTCTCCGGTTCAGTCGTCAGGGGTGGGCCAAATCAAACGATCAAAAGTGGGCCAATTTAGAGTAGCGAAATCAAGGACGTTGTCGTTCACCCGAACAAGTCGTTCTCCAGAGCTCTGTTTGGCATGGAAGATGGTGAAGAAGACTTCTGAACCTTGCCCGCCTGGTCCTTGAACGGTCCGGCTATCAGGTCCGGGTAGCGCACGGCGCGGCCGAGGCCGAACGCATTCTGGCGGCTGAGCGCGGGAAGGTTTCGGTGATGGTGATCGACTTGAGCATGCCGGGAACAAATGGACTCGGATTGGCCCGCCGAATGACGGCGGCAGGAGGCCTTTAACGCATTCACGGGTTGTGATGCGCGTTCGTAGGACTTGGTTGCTTGGGTACGGTCTGATGGGTCCGCGGCATAAAGACGAACTTTTTTACGGCGTTCGCCTGATGCCCCGAATGATAACATAGCCCTCTATGGCGACTCGGACGGAACTCAAGCTAGGCATTGAAGATATACGCAGTCGCTTTTATGCGGACCCCCATGGCTTCCATGCCGAGCAGGCCCTGTGTTCGATGATGGATAGGGTTCTGGCGGAAATCTGGACGGGCTTTGAAAGTACGGTCCGGTTCAGCGTGATGGCAGTTGGCGGATACGGCCGAGGTTCGCTTCATCCGGCATCGGATCTGGACGTGTTGCTCTTCTTCGAGGAGCAGGTCGATTCGGATGTGGTCAACGCGCTTTTCAACCCGCTGTGGAATTTGGACTTTCGTGTGGGTCATCAAGTCCGGCAGGCATCTGATTTCCGTCATTTCGAGCCTGAACAGATGGAGTCTTACACGGCTTTTCTGGACGCGCGGTTCCTGTTCGGATGCCGTGACGTCGCAGAAAATTTTACCGGTCGAGTCTTCCCGGGACTCCGACGGAGCCGCGGGCGGTTTCTGAGAGCCCTGGTCGAGATGAGGAGGGAACGGTACCGGCGCTCGGGCCGAACGGTTTTTCAGCTCGAGCCCGACCTCAAGGAAGCGCCTGGCGGCCTCCGCGACTGTCAATGGGTTGGGTGGGTGTCCCGAGTCCTCGGACATGGTGCCGAATCCTCTCTCGATGAGTCGGCAGCGTTTCTTCACCGTATCCGAAACTTTCTCCATTTCATGTCCGGTCGGGACCAGAACGTACTCAGCTACGAATACCAGGAGCGGGTTGCGGATGAACTCGGTTACGAAGACTCGGAGAAGGGTGAGGCGGCCGAGAACCTCATGCGCGATTACTTCTTGAGGGCTGAAACGATTGCAAGGCAGGCAGCGTTCTGGGAGGGCGAGATCGTCGGTCACCCTCTCAGTCTGGATGTGCCCGAAGCATTACCGGATCCGGGTGCGATCATGCGGGTGTTCAGCGAGGCCCATCGGCGGAAACTTACACTGAACAGGTCGGCGCTTGGCCGCCTTGAGGAAAGCTTATCGGGTTTCGACGCCGATCATTTTGCCGCTCCGGTCTATGGACAGACCGTGATGGAAATGATGCGGGATCGCCGTGGAATCTATCAAAGCTTGACACTGATGCACCAGGTGGGTCTGCTGGGACGCATCTTCCCGGAGTTCGAAGAAGTGCGGTGTCGCGTCATCCGTGACTTCTTTCACAAGTACACGGTCGACGAGCATTCTCTGATGGCAATCCGACATATCGAAGATCTCGATTCAGATGAAGAAGCACGCGGAGCCCGACGCGGCCTGGCGGCCATCCTCAGGGAAATGCAGCAGTCGGAGTTGCTGCTGCTTGCGCTGCTCCTTCACGACATCGGAAAGTCCGCCCGGCATCCGGAAGGGGCGCACGTATGTTCTGGTGTCGAAGGGGTCGACATTGCGCTGGATCGAATAGGTCTTGCCGCGGATCAGCAGGAAAAGGTGCGAACCGTCATCCAGAATCACCTGGAGATGTCGAAGATCATCCTGCGGAGGGATCTGGGCGACCCGGACGTCATCACACAGTTCGCCGAGCTCGTCGGAACGCCGGAGAACCTGCGTTTGTTGTGTCTTCTCACCTATGCCGACATGAAGGCCGTGAGCCCGGAGGTCCTGACTTCCTGGAAGGAAGATCTCCTGTGGCAGTTGTACGTGGAGACCTACAACCACCTGATCAGCGGCATAGCCGACGACAGGTATGTGAAGGGGGCGGATCTCGACAAGGAAATAGCCGCGATCGAACGGTTCCTTCCCCCCGGGTCCGACGTTCAAGCGTTGCGCGAGTTCCTCGACGGTTTTCCGAGGCAATACGTCCGGATGACACCCAGCCAGCAAATTGCCGAGCACTTCGAACAGTACCGGAAGCTGTCGCCAGAGCGACAATTGGTGACACACGTCACCTTGCGTGACGACCTGTGCGAAATGCTCGTGGTGGCGGCCGATCGCCCGCATCTGTTCTCCCGCATGACCGGCGTCCTGTCCGCGTTCGGACTGAACATCATACGAGCCCAGGCGTCCGCCAACCGCAGCGAGACGGTGTGTGACATCGTTACTTTTGAAGATATCGATGGCAGGCTGCGAAAGAACCCGTCGGAAATCGAGCGACTCGAGCAGATCATGGTGAACGCCATCAACGGCAAGGTTGAGGTTGACGAACTGTTGCATCGAAAATCAACCAGCGTCGCGTATCGCCGGAAGTTCGGGTCCGTTGATACCGGGGTGCATTTCGATGACGAATCCTCAAGAAAGTGCACCATCGTGGAGATCGTGGCCACGGACGACATCGGGCTGTTGTTTCATATTTCCCGGGTGCTGGCGGCCCACAGGTGCGACATCGATGTAGCGTTGATCACCACCGAGGGCAATCGAGCAATCGACGTCTTTTACCTGACCCGGGCAGGCCAACGGCTGTCGGAGCAATTGCAGCAGGCGCTTCGCCGGGATCTCCTGGTTGTCCTCGAGTCCCTATCGAATCCATCCGAGGCGGTCACGCGCCGCTAGGAGCCTGCGGGGCAAAGGCGTGCGGTTTCAATCCACCTTTTTCGATCCTTATGACCATTGAGCCCCGGGATCTACTGCTCGCGGCACACGTAGAGCCCGAAGACCTCGAAGAGCTCTACTCGCGATACGGCTTCAGTTCGCCGGCCGAGTCGGATCGCAACCTTCAGGATGTGGCGCGTTCGGAGTCGGACCGCGAACAACTGGCCCGGTCCATCGACTGGCTCTTCGAGTCCTTCGGCTCGGCTGTAGATCCCGACCTTGCCCTGTCCAATCTCGAGCGGTACGTATCTGCCCTGGGCAATCGCACGACGTTCTTCGTGTCCCTCGCCGAGGACCCGTCCCTGGTAGAGTTGATGGCCCTCGTATTCGGTGGGTCCCCGTTCCTGACGGGGGTTCTGATACGCAACCCGGAATACCTGTCCTGGCTCAGGTCTTCGATGGAGCGGGGTGAGGCACGGCAGCCCGGCGGCTTCCTCGAAGGCGTTCGTGCGGCACTCGCTTCAACCGAAGGCGCTGAACAACGGTTGAACGCGCTTCGTCGATACCACCTCCGCGAAGTGCTGCGGATCGGAGCCGGGGACCTGGCCGGAGACGTGGACGTCCGGATCGTAACGAACGAGTTGTCCTGGCTGGCCGATGCGGTCCTCCAGGGCGTGTTCGAAGAGACTTGCCGGCGAATGGGCGACCTTCTGGCCGACAAGCCATTCGAATTCGCTGTCATCGGAGTCGGCAAGCTTGGAGGAGAGGAACTCAACTTCAGTTCCGACATCGACATCTTCTACATCTATTCTGACGACGCCCAGGCAGACGTTGCTCAGAAGCTCGCCCGGCGGATGAACAACACTCTGACGGAGCGAACCAGCGAGGGCGCTTTTTACCGGGTGGACCTGCGGTTGAGGCCCGAAGGCAGCCGCGGCGCCATGGCGACCTCGCTGCGCGGCCTGGCGACCTATTACGATTCCTGGGGCGAGACTTTCGAACGGTTGGCTTTATCGAAGGCCCGGTTTGTTGCCGGCCACCGGTCGCTTGAACCGGCTTTCAATCGTCTCGCGGAGACCTTCGTCTACCGCAAGTACCTCGACTATGCCGCGATCGACGAGGTGCGGGACATCAAGCGTCGAATCGATCGTCAAGTGGAACCGTCCGGAGGTATGGACCTCAACGTCAAACTGGGCTGGGGAGGTATTCGGGAGATCGAATTTTTCGTCCAGGCGCTGCAGATTCTTTATGGTGGCGAGAAAAACGACCTTCGAGTCCGCAGCACGCTGGAGTCGCTTTCGCGCCTCGAAAACGCCGGGCTGATCGAAGGTTCCGCGGGAAGGAGTCTCGGCCAGGCCTATGTGTTTCTGAGGAATGTGGAGCACAAGCTACAAGTGGTGGATTTTCGGCAGACCCACGACCTTCCGACCGATCCCGATGAACTCGAAAAGTGCGCTCGTAGAATGAAGATGTCGATCGAAGACTTTCGATCGACTTTGAAGGAACATCGAAGCGCTGTTCACACCATATTCGACGACCTGTTTGCCAGTCGCGCTGTTGCGCGGGAAGGCCTGCCTGACGGCGTTCATCGTTTCGTCAATGGTGGGATGGAACAAGCCGAAGCCCTGGAGTGGCTGGAGGGGATTGGCTTCGAGGACCCGCGTCAGGCTTATGGGAACCTGGTGGCGCTGCGGGACGCTCCCGCCTTCGGCCACTCACCCACTCGCGTCAAGAACCTGCTCTCTAACGTCTTGCCGCAACTCCTTCGGAGCGGCCTGCGTATGGCCCGGTCCGGAAAGGTTCTGAATAGTTTCGAAAGGGTTACTCTGGCACTCGGGGCGCGGGAAGCCTTCTTCAGATCGCTGTTGGAGAATCCCCGGTCCATTCCCAGGATCGCGCAGCTTTTCTCCGTCAGCGACTACCTTTCTGAGACGTTGTTCACGGTGCCGGGCGCCGTGGAGTTCATCATCGATGAGGGCCGCCTCGCCCTCCCTCTACCGGATCTACCTGACACCCGGAGCCGCCGCGTCTATGAGTTCTATATCGGCGCGCAGCAACTCTTCGGTATCGCCACCCGACGGCAGGTGAGCCGGACCCTTACCCGATATGCGGAACGTGAGCTGCGGCGCTTCCTTTCGGATGACTCGCCGGTCGCGGTGTTTGCACTGGGAAAGTTCGGTGAGAGGGAACTGAACTACAGATCCGATCTCGATGTGATCGCATTCTACGAAGGCGATTACCAGGCCGCGAGCGTCGAAGTTCGGAAGATGGTGGCCGCGTGCGGAGAAGAGTTCACAATCGATCTGCGTCTGAGACCGGAAGGCAACAAAGGGTCGATTGTGTGGGACAGGGAAAAGACTGCAACATATCTCCGCGATCGAGCACAGACTTGGGAGAGGATGGCCTGGACAAAAGCGCGCTTCGTTGCAGGGAGTTCAACTGTACGGTCCCAGATCGACCCTCTCATCGAAGCATTCGTGTATGAGGGCCCATTCGGGACGCGGGAAATCGCCGAGATGAAGCATATCCGAGGCCGTATGGAGCGGGAACTTGCCAGGGAAACAAATGGGGCGTGGGACCTGAAGCTGGGCCGGGGCGGTCTCGTGGACCTGGAATTCCTTGCACAGTTCGTTCAGATTCGGCGAAGAATCCGGATTCCCAACACCGCCCTGGTCTTGCAGAAGGCCGGCATGCCCGACGCTCTTGTCGACGATTATCACTTCCTTCGGCGAGTCGAATCCATGCTGCGCCTGTGGTCCTCCCGCGCGGGTTCAAGGATTGAGCAAAAAGACGTCGCCGCGTTGGAAACGATGCTTGGGATCGACAACTTTACGGAGGCCTACGGAGAGACCACGACCCGCGTTCGGGCCGCGTTTGACCAGTACCGGGCCTGAGCAGACATCCCGCTCCAGGATCTCAACGCAAAGGCGCAAAGGGAAGAGGATATGGTTGGAATGGGCCCATCGGGCCCTGAAGTGCAGTTTTCTCCGCGTACTTCACGTTCTTTGCGTCTTCGCGTTGAAATCCTGAAGCGGAGTCCTGACGCTATTACGTCACGTCTCGATCCCCGGTGCGAATGTTGTACCCATCCTCGATTGGCAGGACGAACAGGCGTCCGTCTCCGATCTCGCCGGTCCGTGCGGTCTCCATGATCGTCCGGATCGTTTCGTCGACCATTTCATCCGGCAGAACAAGATCGATCATGATCTTCGGCAGCAGCGTGACACTGTATTCCGTGCCCCTGTAGATTGCCTTGTGACCTTTCTGCCGGCCGTGCCCGCGCACTTCGGTGACCGTCAGTCCCGAAATGTGGATCTTCGCGAGAGCGTCTTTGACCTCTTCCAGCTTGTTTGGACGGATGATCGCTTTCAGCAGTTTCACGTTCGTCCTCCCGGCGTTAAAACCAGCCGCTCCCGACCTCGGGGTCGGGAGCGGACCGGATGCGCTCTATATGTCGTAGTACAGCGAGAACTCGTATGGGTGCGGCCGTAGGCGCACAGCATCAACCTCGTGTTCTCGCTTATATGCCAGCCATGTTTCGATGACGTCTTTCGTGAATACGTCGCCTTTGAGCAGAAAGTCGTGGTCGGCTTCGAGCGCGTCCAGAGCTTCGGCCAGGCTGGCTGGAGTGGAAGCGATGTCCTGCTTTTCTTCGGGCTCGAGATCGTATAGATCCTTGTCGATCGGGTCCGGCGGTACGATCTTGTTCTCGATTCCATCCAGGCCGGCCATCAGCATGGCAGAGAAGGCGAGGTACCCGTTGCTCGACGCGTCAGGTATTCGATACTCCACCCGCTTAGCCCCCTCGCTCTTGGAATAGGCCGGGATTCGTACGCAGGCGCTCCGGTTCCGTTGGGAATAAAGCAGGTTGATTGGCGCCTCATATCCCGGGACAAGCCGGCGGAATGAATTTGTCGTCGGCGTGCAGAATGCCAGTAGCGCCGCGGTATGCTTGAGGAGGCCGCCAATGTAGTACTGGCAGTTCTTACTGAGGTCCGCGTAATTACCCGGTTCGTAGAACTGGTTCTTACCTTTCTTCCAGAGGCTCTGGTGGACGTGCATACCCGACCCGTTGTCGGAAAAGACGGGTTTCGGCATGAACGTGGCGGTCTTGCCGCGACGAAGGGCTACGTTCTTGACAACATACTTGAACATCAGCAGCTTGTCGGCCATGCGGGTCAGGGTGTCGAATCGCAAGTCGATTTCGCACTGGCCGGCGGTGGCGACTTCGTGGTGGTGGACTTCCATACGCACCCCGAGGCTTTCGAGCGTCAGCATTATTTCTGAGCGGATGTCCTGAAGCGAGTCCGTCGGGGGAACAGGGAAGTAGCCTTCCTTATAACGAGGCTTGTATCCGAGGTTCGGGTTTTCTTCGCGCCCCGTGTTCCACGACGCTTCCTTCGAATCGACAAAGTAGTAGCCGCCGGAGGGGCCCTGGTCGTACCGGATGTCGTCAAAGATGAAAAACTCCGGTTCCGGGCCGAAATACGAGGTGTCGGCCAGGCCGGTCGACTCCAGATGCCGCTCTGCCTTCTGCGCAATATAACGCGGATCCCGTGTGTAGGACTCTCCCGTTACCGGGTCCTTGACATTGCAGATCATGTTGAGCGTGGGCACTTCGGTGAATGGGTCCAGAAAGACCGTATCCGGGTCCGGAATCAGCACCATGTCGCTTTCTTGAATCTTCTGGTAGCCGCGTATGCTGGAACCGTCGAAGCCGACCCCCTCTTCGAAGATTTCTTCGACGAGTTCCGTCGTCGCCATCGAAAAATGCTGCCAGAGTCCAGGCAGGTCGACGAACCTCAAATCGACGATTTTTACGCCTTTCTCGCGGGCTAACTCTATTACCTCTTTGGATGTCATGTGGACGGTCCTCCGTGTCGCAAACCGATTTTTAGTGTGCCGGGGTAAGTATCATGGCTCTCGAAACCCGTAAGTCTACAATAGGTTGGCCCGGCGAATCAAAAATATCTGTGGGCCTTGTCAATCTGCCAGACACATGCATAAAGTGCGCATCCCATTGCGCAAATATTACGTCTGGTGGGGGCCGGGGAGGAGTTAGAGATCAGTGGAGGGCTGCGCTGACGTCTCGTTCAATCCGAACCCTGGAGCGGATTTCCAACAGCCAACGACTCACCTTCCCTGCGCTCGTCTCTTGACGGTTTTCGCGAGGCCCTCAATCTTCTTGGCCAGTTTTTCAATCTTGTCGCTGTTCTCCACGATCTTGGCTGATGTCGTGAAGCCATCCTCGTTTTCGACCGCCACGGAGAGAACCGTCGCGAGTTCCACCAGTTCCTTTGTAGCTTCCTTCATCTGGGCCAGGCTCTTTTCGCGCCGCTCGGTTTCGCCCCTGATCCGGGCCTTGATGAGCATATCCTGTGGGCCTTGGGAGACTGCTTCGGGCCGAAACAACGTCGTGGCAAGAATGATTCCCAATACGCTGAGCACAAGCTTGTTCATGACCGCTCCGTTTGTGGATACTGGATTTCCAGTGAAGTTTACACGACTTGGGAGCTCCAGGGGAGTGGAAAGGCAGCCTGATTTGATGTGGGTTCGGGTCTGCCGGAGGGGGGCGACGAGATCCAGTCTTCCGTGCTAAGATAAAGTGTTTGTGTGTCTTAAATCGTCGCCGCAAAGAATAGTGGCTGTCCGGTTTCTGCACGCGGTTCGCTTCTCGTATGGAAATCTTCAGCACTATTTCGGACTGGCTGCAGATGACGCTGCTCCCATACGGTGGAGTCGGCCTGATGCTGCTTGCTATTTGCGACTCGTCGTTCCTGTCGTTGCCGGAAGTAAACGACATCCTCTTGATGACGTTTTCCATGGAGAGGCCGCAGCAGATGGTTCTGTATGCGGCGATGACGACGCTTGGCTCGCTCATCGGGTGCGCCATGCTGTATTCGGTCGGGCGGTCGGGCGGCGACGCGTTCTTACGGAAGCGTTTTTCGGACACGAAGTTGGCGCGGGTCGAGCAGTGGTATGGCAAGTACGGTATGCTGGCCGTCATCATACCGTCACTGCTGCCCCCTCCCACGCCCTTTAAGATTTTTGTCCTTTCGGCCGGAACGTTCGGAATCTCCTGGCCGCGCTTTCTAACGGCCGTGGCGGTGGGGCGGAGCCTTCGGTATTTTTCCGAAGGGATTCTGGCGGTGGTGTACGGTCCATTGGCAATCGAGTTCGTCCGGGAGAATTTCGGCACTATCGGAGTCGTCGTGTCGGTGATCATCGTGGTTTCGGCGTTGATTTTTGTGTATGCGAAACGCCGAACGGAAAACCTGGCCGGAAGCCACCGGGCGTGAGTATCAAGTTGAGATTTTCTGACAGCATGAATCGAATCGCCCCGGAAATCGTTCCCGCATGCCTGTTGCTTCGGCGGATGCGGACTGCGATGTCGGTCGCCATCACGTTGCTCTTCATTGCCGGCTGCGGTGTTTCCGAAACCCGTGTCCTCCCTCCGAACGAATTGCCGTTTCCCGCGAAGGTCGCCACGCGATCCGAACTCCTCGATATTCTCACCAAGACAGGGCAGTCCGTAAGGACGTTGACCGCCCGCGTCACGCTGGTGGCGTCTGGTGGTGCGATGACAACGGGGGCCTTGACCTCCTACCGTGAAACGAATGGTACGCTCATCGTTCGGCGGCCCAATCACATACGTCTCAAAGGGGAGGCCCCTTTAGCCCTGGCCACCGTGTTCGACATGGTATCGGACGGGGAGCTTTTCCGGGTGTCCGTGCCGATCCGGAACACGTTCATCATTGGCGACAACACGGCGGTAACGAAAGAGGAGAACCCTGTCCTGAACCTTCGTCCTCAACATGTCATGGAGGCACTTTTCGTCGACGTTCGGGAATATCTGTCCAACCCGCGCTTTCTGGCAGCCATGGAACAACAGGTCGAGGGTCGACGGAGTTTCTACGTGTTCAGCTTCATCGACGGTTCGCTGTCCAACCCCCAGATGATCGAAAGGGTCTGGATCGATCGCCGGAACTTCACCGTGGCCAGAAAACAGGTCTTCGCGAAGGACGGGGTCATCCAGACCGACGTTGAATACGCTTCCTATCAAGCGTTGGAGGGTGTCATTTTCCCGCAGCACATTTCGATTAAGCGCCCGCTTGAGGACTACGCGGTACAGATCAGTTTCGTCCGGACCACCATCAATGAAACCCTGCCTGATGACGCGTTTTTCCTGGCGGCCCCGCCCGGTGCGGAGTTGATTCGAGTGGGTGAAGTCGAACGGAATCGTTTCTGAACTTGCGGAGGCTTCTTTGAACACGGAAATCATCCTTGCAAATTTACGGCAGCGGCCCGTTCGAACCGCCGTCAGCGTCCTCGCCGTCGCGATTGAAGTCACCCTGATTCTGGTTATCGTGGGCCTCGTTCAGGGGATGAACGTCGAAACAGGAAAGCGTATCGAAGGCGTCGGCGCCGACCTGATGTTTCAGCCTCCGGGCTCGTCCGTCTTTCTGGGGCTGAACGGTGCGGTCATGCCCCTGGCGATCGGGGACAAACTGCTGGAGGTCGAAGGCATCGAGTACGTGGCGCCTGTCGTGATTCAGTTCAATTCTCAGAATGGTTTCGACATTGTCTACGGTATCGAACCGGACAGCTTTGCCTCGATGGGCGGCGGGTTCAATTTTCAGTCGGGACAGATCTTCAGCGAGCCGGGTGAAATCGTCATCGACGATCTCTATGCGGCTGCCAAGGAACTGCAAGTTGGTGACGAACTGAATGGCCTGCTGAACCAGAATTTCAGCGTCACCGGGATTGTGGACCACGGAAAGGGAGCGCGACTCTTCCTCTCGCTGGCCGAAGCCCAATATATGACCGGTTCGCAGGACAAGGCTTCGCTGTTTTACATCAAATGCACGGATCCCGACCAGACCTACGTCGTGAAAGACAGGTTGGAGGCCATGTTTCCGACCTACCCCGTACTGCCCACGCGGGACATGATTTCGCTGATGGCCAATTCGAGCCTGCCGGCCCTGGACGCATTCCTGACCGTCGTGATGGTGGTGGCCGTTTCCATCGGTGTGCTGGTGATTTTTCTGTCGATGTACACCACGATTACGGAGCGAACTCGTGAGATCGGAATATTGCGCTCGATGGGAGCATCGAAGGGTTTTGTGGTCAAGCTCATCGTGAATGAAACCCTGTGGCTGTGCGCTGTTGGCATTGTCATCGGCCTCGGATTCAGCTTTGGAATCGCCGCCCTTGTCCAACAGCTCTTCCCCACCCTGGTCATCATGATCCCTCCGAACTGGATTCTGCGAGCGACGATCCTGG
Organism: Terriglobia bacterium; assembly: GCA_965247425.1. Classification (GTDB taxonomy): domain Bacteria; phylum Acidobacteriota; class Terriglobia; order 20CM-2-55-15; family 20CM-2-55-15; genus CAZOZZ01. The sequence goes on along the minus strand of OZ252023.1, from coordinate 2,946,630 downwards.
CCCTGCTCAGCGGCATCTTCGGTTCGATCTATCCATCATTCCGCGCGGCCGGGCACGACCCTGTCGAGGCCCTCGCCTATGAGTAGGTTCAGGGTTCGCTCAAGAATAGCTTCACAGAATTGGCGCCCAGATTCGCGTCAGATTCGGTTGCGACCGATTGAGCAGACCGGAGGAATAGCCTGCTATTTCGAGGATCTGCGATTGAGGAGCGGCCGAAGATGGCGTGAAGATGGGGTGCCAAAATGTGAAGCTATTCTTGAGTGGGCCCTTAGTGACCGCTACGGTCGAGGGTGTGGATGACAAGGCTGCTTGAAACATTCGATTTAACAAAGACTTACAGGACGGGAGCGCTTGATGTCGAAGCGCTCCGGGGAGTCGATCTTCGCGTTGAGGCGGGGGAGATGCTGGCCGTCATGGGCCCGTCCGGGTGTGGCAAGTCGTCGCTCATGCACATCCTGGGTGCGATGACCCAGCCGACTGGCGGAGAAGTTCGACTGGAGGGAGTCAACCTCGCCGACATGGACGACCGGATGCGCACCGAGTTCAGGCGCGACAAGATTGGATTCGTTTTTCAGAAGTTCAACCTGCTACCCACGCTCACGGCTCGAGCCAATATCGAGATCGCACGGCACATTCAGGGCAGCCGGGGCGATTCGGAAGTGGATGCCCGTTTGTCGGAGATCCTCAGGATGTTGAATATTGAGGACAAGATGGCTCGCCGGCCCGCTGAACTCTCGGGCGGTGAACAGCAACGCGTCGCCATTGCCCGGGCCGTCGTGAAGCATCCTTCGATCCTTCTGGCCGACGAGCCGACTGGAAACCTCGATTCGAAAAACTCCGATATCGTTCTCGAGATGTTTCGGGAGTTGAACCGGAAGTTCGGACAGACGATAATCCTGGTGACACACAATCCTGAACTTGCGACCTTCACCGACCGGGTCGTTGAGATGCGAGATGGCAGGATCGCCAATGACGGATCCGCCGAGGATTGGGTTGCCGCGGAATCGAAACTGTTATCGGAGTCGTTCGCGGGGCGTTCATGAGAAAGTGGATTTTCTGGTCGTTCGAGCGAGGTTCGTTCCAGTATGACGTGCTGTGCGGTCTCATATTGATCGCGATGTTCTCAATCCCCCCGACCCTGTTCAACGATCGGCCCGATTACATGCGTTTGGGCGGTGATGACCCAATCCAGAGTTTTCGTGACGATGACGGAGACATGGTCTACACCGTCAAAGTAAATGTGGGGTTTGGTGCCGACAAAGGGGAAGTGGAGAGGGCGGCGCGTGGCCGGCTTCGTACCTTCCTCGATGCACATGATGCAGTGGATGTCTTCGAGGTCGACCGTGTGGAGCCTGTGTACAATATCCGTGGCGGTCTGGCTGCCTATTCCTTCTGGATTGAACAGTGAGATATGTTCAAAAAACAAGCCTCCTCGTACCGCTCTTGATCTTGGCTGGAGCCGGCACGATGAACGCCGGGGCCCAACTTTCACTCGACGCGGTTCTGACACGAATGGCGGCCGTGGGCCGGGAATTTCGCAGTCTTGAAGCCGACATCGAGCGGACCCACGTCGTTGTCATCGTCGACGATCACAGCCCGTCTTCAGGGAAGGTCTATTTCGAGGCCAAAGGCGACGACAGTCGGATTCGGATGGCCATGGATAAGCCGGCCCCCACGGATCTGCTCGTCGCTGACGGCAAGGCGCAGATCTACAACCCCCGCACCAATGTCGTTCAGGAATTCGATCTCGGTGACGACCCGCTGGTCGTGCAGGGCTTGGTGCTCGGCTATGGCCCATCCGCGGTGGACTTGATGACGCAATACGAAGTGACGCTCGGGGGCGAAGAAACCGTCGATGGCATCTCCACCGCCGTCCTGGACCTCAAGCCCCGATCGGAACGAGTGTTGGGAATGTTTTCGTTGTTCCGACTCTGGGTTGATCAGACGCGATGGGTTCCCCTCCAAGCCAGGCTGACCGAGGCGGGTGGCGATTACTCCCTCATCAAGTATTCGAACATCAAAACCAACGAGCGCATTTCCGGCTCGAGGTTCGACCTCAAACTCCCCAGAAACGTCCAAATAATCCGCCCATAGCGCGCAACCTCGGCCTGCATGTCACGGGGCTGTACCCGTCAATTCTTTCGACGCAGAGGCGCAAAGACGCAAAGGGGGATTTGTTTCCACTGGTGGCGCCATCAACGTCCTGGCAGCTCCTGTGCAGGAGCCCGCTCAAGGATAGCTAAGCGAAGAAAACAAACCCTGCGTCTTTGCGCCTCTGCGTCGTAACCTCTATCGGCCCTGGGAAATGTGACAGTTCTGGTGGATTGGAACAGGATGGGGTCAGGTTTGCAGGCTGGCCTTAGCGGATAACTTGGCTTGTTCGTCGGTGGATGGGTTCGTTTTTTCTGCTTCGATCTGTATCTGGAGATCCTGTTTTTCGAGCCGTGACGCTTCAGTCCACGTGTACCAGATCCGCTGGACGACGGTCCAGTTGGTCAGGATGGCCATGATCCAGAGGGCTACCGCCAATCTGTCGGTGAGGGCGCCGATGACCAGCAGGACGATCCGTTCGGCACGTTCGAGGAAGCCGACTTTGCACGCCGGGATGAGGGACTCGGCGCGGGCCCGCGTGTAGCTGGTCATGACCGAACCGATGATGACCATTCCGGTCAGGCCCAGGTAGAACATGCGATCCATCTTGGCGTACCAGAGCATCAGGCCGAACAACATCAGCATGTCCGAGTAGCGGTCGACGACCGAATCGAGGAAGGCACCGAATCGAGTTTCCCTGTTTGTGACCCGTGCGACAGCCCCATCGAGCATGTCGAAGACACCAGCGAAAAGTACGACGAGCCCCGCCCAGAAGAACATTCCTTTTGCGAAGCAGACCGTTGCGGCGATATTGATGCCGAGTCCGGTGAAGGTGAGAAAGTTAGGGTTGACGCGGTACTGCGAGAGCCGCCGTACAAGAAAGTCCTGGGCCTTCTGGCCGACTTTGCCGATTCTTCCGCTGATGTGAAATGACATCGATTGTTTGGAGCTCGTCGTCGCGAAAAGGACGGTCTCCTCGGAAAAAGATTTTACGCTAAATCGCCGTTTTGGACAATTGACCTATTCGTCATGGATTGTCGTGAAGCTGACGATCTCGAAACTACGAGCGCCGCTCGGGATCCGGACATCCACCGTGTCACCATCGCGTTTGCCAAGCAGGCTTCGGCCGATCGGTGACGTCGTGGATATCGCGCCTTCGGCCGCGTCGGAGTCTTCGGTTGTGACGAGCCGGTAACGCACCTCTTCTTCCTTTTCGATGTCGAACAAGACGACCCTGGACCCCAGGGAGATTCGATCATGCGGGATTTTGGACATATCGATCATTGCGAGGTCCGACAAGCGTTGCTTGAGCTGGCCGAGTCGAGCCCGGACGAATTCCTGGCGCTCCTTGGCTGCCTGGTACTCGGCGTTTTCCCGCAAGTCGCCCATCGCCAGCGCCAGCTTCAATGCCCGAGGGAGCTCAGTGGTCAGCTCTTTCTGGAGGACACGGATCTCATCTTCAAGTTTCTTTGTTATGTCCAACGCCATGGGACATCCCCCCGTGTTTTGGGTCAGAAGAGTCTGAAGTTGATCGTCATGAATTTCTTGGGATCCTGCCTGAAATCGTACACCAGCTTGAGTAGTTCCGATATCGTCTGATTCACATTGTTGTAGAGAGCTGGATCATTTATCAATTTGCCGGCAGTGCCCTCACTGTTGGTCACGCTGGCAACCATCGTCGTGATGCCTTCGAGAGCGTCGCGAGCGTCGTTGAAGAGAGCTTCGTCCTTGCTCAGAAGCCCGAGAGTCCCTTCGCCGTCTTCGAGTCGCTCCACGACGACGTTGGCGCGGGCGATGAGTTCGTTGACGTTGTCGAAAACCGACGGGTCATTGATGAACTTCGCTAATGTTCCGTCTCCACCCTCGACCTTCGCCACGATACTTTCCATCTGCGACAGGGTGTCCGTGATTCGGTCATACAACCCCGGGTCCGACATGAGCTGTCCGACGGTGCCCGGCCCGGTCCTCGCGTCCTGGATGAGCAGGTTGATTTCCTCGACGGTCGCGTTGGCGTTGTCGAAAATGGCCGTGTCGGTCAGCAGGAGGCCCAAGGTACCTTCGCCCTCCCGGATCCGTGCAGCGATTTCCTGCACCTGGTCGCTGAGAGCCGCCAGGTTAGCCACGATGTCGTTGGTCCCGGTGATGATCCGGCCGATGTCACCTGCTTCCTGTCCCTGGATCGCGCCTCCGTCGGGGACGACGTCGCCGATCCCCGGACCTCGCGCGATGTCGACCTTGCTGTCTCCGAGCAGCCCAATCGTGCCGATCGTTACCAGGGAGTCCGCGCGAATGAGTTGCTGGAAACTCGAGTCGAGGCTCATGTCGACGGCGACGGACCGTTCCGGCTCGGGAAAGTTAGTGAGTCGTACGGTGCGGACGTTACCGACGGTGACACCTTCCAGATGCACCTCCGCACCTGTGTTCATTCCGTTCGCGGAGTTGAAATAGGCGGTAACCGTATACTTCGGTGTGAAGAAACCGGCCTCGCCGCCGACGAAGAAGATTGCCACGGCCAGGAGCCCGAAACTCACGACTACGAGGAGACCCACGCGCAGCTCGACCCAGGCCAACGATTGACGCCTTGCCATCTTTCCCCCTTTTGAACCGACATTGTTACGCTAAAAATTTTTGGATATACGGATCTTCCGATTGGCGGAGCAATTCGTCCGGCCCCTCGAAAATCGTTTTCCCATTCTGGAGCATCACGAACCGTGTGTGTGCGAGGCAGAACGTTCCGTCCTCGCGCCGGAATCGAATGCTACCGTTCGACTCCTGAGCGTACACGGTGGCGAGGGTAAACGCATCCCTCAATCGGTGCGTCACGAACACCCCCGAAACATTTTGCGTGTCCCTCAACCGGATGATCAACTCATTGATTTTTCTGGACGTGACAGGGTCGAGCCCCGCGGTTGGCTCATCGTACAACATGATACGGGGTTGGGACATCAGTGCCCGGGCGAGAGCGACCCGTCGACGCATGCCGCCCGAAAGCTCGGATGGCGCCTTGTCGATCGCGTCGGACAATCCCACGAAACCCAGTACCGTCTGGACACGCGCTTCGATCGCCTCATCCTCCATCTTGAGCTCGTACAGACGGTAAGCGAGGTTGTCAAATACCGAAAGGGAATCGAACAGGCCCGCTTCCTGGAAAACCATCCCGATCTGTGGTCGGACGAGGCCCAGCCGGCGCTCGCTCATGGACGTGATGTCCTGCCCTTTCACCAGCACCTGTCCCTCGTCCGGCCTCTCGAGGCCCATCATCAGCTTGAGCATCGTCGATTTGCCCGAACCGCTGCCTCCGAGAATGATCTTCGTTTCGCCCTGACGTAGCCGGAAAGACACGCCGTCGAGCACTTGAACGTCACCGTAGTACTTGGAAACATTGCGAAGTTCGAGGACGGTGTCCGTGACGGCAAGATCCTCTGAGGCGACCGGTTCACCCAGTGTCTTCATGAATATGCCAGGATTAGCCGCGTGAGGAAAAAATCGAATATCAGGATAAGGATCGATGAAGCCACCACGGCCTGGGTCGTGGAACGGCCAACGCCTCGCGTCCCGCCATATGTTCTCATCCCGCAATAACAACTCACGATGGCGACCGTCGCGCCGAACACGACCGGCTTCAGCAGGCCTCCGAGAAGGTCCTGATTGGTGAGAGCATCCCAGGCCGAGTTGAGATACAGATTTGCGCTGATGTGCAGAATGAAGACGGCGACCGACAACCCGCCGATGATACCGAACGCATCGGCTATGATCGTCAACACGGGCTGGAGGGTGAGGGTGGCCAGAATGCGCGGCACAACCAGTTTCTTCACAGGATCGGTGCCAAGCGCCCGCATTGCGTTGATCTGCTCGGTGACTTTCATCGAGCCCAGTTCGGACGCCATCCCGGAGCCGACCCTTCCCGCGACCATAAGCGCGGCCAGCACCGGTCCCAGTTCCCGCACCAGTGACACCGAGACCAGCGAACCCGTCAACCCCACCGCGCCGAACGCGGCCAACGTCGACGAAGTCTGAAGAGTCAAAACAGCCCCTGTGAAGAATCCGGTCAGCATGATGATTGCCAGCGAACCGACACCGACCTGATCCATCTGGACGAGGATGTCCCGAAAGTAAAATGGCCGTCGAAACGCGCCCCGGATCGATTGGGCAACCAGGACCGAGATCCCCTGAACCTCGATGACCGCTTTCTTGGGATCAAGTAACATGCCCGCAATCGTATCGGAAGATCCCTTTTATGGTCAACAGTTAGCGGCTATACTGACGTCGATGTTCAGTTTCAAGACCGCCGGTGAGTCCCATGGCCAGGGCCTCATCACGATCGTTGACGGCGTGCCTGCGAATCTGGATCTGGATTTTGATTTCATCGATGATGAGCTTCACCGCCGTCAGGGTGGTTTTGGGCGTGGCGGGCGCATGAAAATCGAATCCGACAAGGTTCGGGTTTTGTCCGGAGTCCGCCACGGCCGAACACTTGGCAGCCCGCTTGCCATGATGATCGAAAACCGGGATTGGACGAACTGGGAAGACGTGATGGCCGTAGGGACAGTGGCTCCCGAGGTTGCCGCCAAGAGGCGGGTTACCCGCCCGCGACCCGGTCATGCCGATCTGACGGGTTCGCAAAAGTTCGATCAATCCGACGCCCGGAACATTCTGGAGCGTTCCAGTGCCCGGGAGACGGCCGCGAGGGTGGCTGCGGGAGCCGTCGCGAAACTGTTCCTGGCGGCTTTTGGCGTGGAGATCCTCAGTCACACCACGGCGATCGGCGCGGTTCGTCTGCCCGACGATTTTACGGTTTCCTGGGCCGAGCTCGAAGCGATCCGGGACGATGCCGTTGTTCGGTGCGTTCTTCCGGACTATGGGGACCGAATGGTTGAGGAAATCAAGAAAGCTCAGAAAGATGGGGACACGATAGGGGGCACCTTCGAAGTCATTGCCCGAGATGTTCCCGTCGGTCTCGGCTCTCACACAGGGTGGGACCTGAAACTGGATGGCCGCTTGGCCCAGTCGGTTATGTCGATCAACGCCGTCAAGGCGGTAGAGGTCGGGGATGGAGTCCGGATCGCGTTCAGCCGGGGTTCATTGGCGCATGACGAAATTTCCTATGATCCCGACAGCGGGCGGTTCAATCGGCTGTCGAACAGGGCGGGAGGGATCGAGGGCGGGATGACCAACGGCGAGGACGTCCGGGTAATCGGCTACCTGAAGCCCATTCCCACGCTCAAGAAGGCGTTGCGTTCGGTTGACATGGTGTCGAAGGAACCCTTCCTGGCTCAACATGAACGCTCGGACACCTGTACGGTCCCCGCAGCCGGAGTTATCGCCGAATCGATGGTCGCGCTCGTCCTCGCGCGATCCGTCACCGACAAATTCGGCGGCGACTCGATCGATGAAACACTACGAAATTACAGGGGATATCTGGAACAGTTGCGAAACTTTCCGGTGGGCGGTGAGTGATGTCACGCCCGGGATGTTAGGATGACCGAAAGAGTGGGTAGCGGGTATCCCGGACAGATCGGTTCAAGACAAGGCTAGAGACCGGTTGCCGCCGGTTATCTACAAACTTCCCGCCACCCGGACTGACCATGGATAGAAAGATTGTGCGTTACGGCGAAGCGGTCCTCGAGAAGGTCGCCGAAGAGGTGCGGAACATCACCGATGCCGAGGTGCAGCTTGTTCAGGACATGGTGGAAACCATGTACAAGGCGCCCGGTGTGGGTCTGGCTGCCCCTCAGGTTGGCGTCGCCCAGCGCATCATGGTGACGGACACGAGCGGGGGTGAAAAGGATGACAATCTGCTCGTGATCATCAATCCTGAGATCGTTTCCACCGATGGCGAACAGTATGAAGAAGAAGGGTGCTTGAGCATACCCGGCTTCACTGAACGGGTCCGGCGCCCGAAGAAAATCGTGGTTCGGGGGGTGGACATGGATGGGCGCGAAATTATCCTCGAAGGCCAGGATCTTCTGGCCCGCGCGTTTTGTCACGAAATGGACCACCTCAACGGCGTTCTGTTCCTGGACCATCTCAGCTTCATCAAGCGCGACCTCATCAAGCGTAAGATACGGAAACGGGTCAAGCAGGACGACTGGTAGCTAGCTGATGCGTCTGGCCTTCATGGGGACCGCACCGTTTGCGATGCCGTCTTTGCGCGCTCTGGTCGGGGCCGGCCACCAGGTCGTCGGTGTCTTCACACAGCCGGACCGTCCACGCGGCCGGGGCCGGAAGATCCATGCGCCTCCCATCAAAGTTGCGGCGCTCGAACTCGCACTCCCCGTGTACCAGCCCGACTCGATAAAGACCGATTCTACCAGGGACTGCTTCGAGCTCCTTTCTCCGGAGTTGATCGTGGTGGTAGCCTACGGCAAGATCATCCCGCCTTGGTTGATAGACCTTCCGCCTCGTGGAGTGGTCAATGTGCATGGGTCCCTGCTGCCGAAATACCGCGGTGCCGCGCCCGTGAACTGGGCTATCGCGCGTGGGGAGACCATCACCGGCGTCTGCACGATGCAGATCGATGAGGGATTGGACACCGGGCCGGTGTACCTGTGTGGAGAAACCGCCATCGATCCGGAAGAAACAGCAGTGGAACTCGCGTCCCGATTGGCCGGAATCGGTGCCGCTCTGCTCACCCGGACAGTGGACGGCATTGGTGCCGGAACGATCCGACCGAAGCCTCAGGATCATGCGTCAGCGACCCGGGCGCCGATGATGAAGAAACAAGACGGCGTCCTCGATTGGAGTGAGTCGGCCGCGTCGATTCACAACAAAGTCCGGGCTTTTTCCCCGTGGCCGTCCGTGTCGGTTCGTTTCCGTGGCCGGTCCTGCAAAATTCTCCGTTCCCGGCTGGGCGAAGAAGTCGACAATAAATCGTGCCCGGGATCAATCATTTGTGATGGAGAACGTCTAAACGTAGTCTGTGGGGACGGGCGGTTGCTCGGCTTGCTAAAATTGCAGATGGAGAATCGGGGTGCCCTTGGAGGCTCCGACTTCATCAACGGGATGCGGGTGCGGGCAGGGGAGAAGTTTGGGTAGGAAGTGGTCAGTAGTCAGTGGCCAGTGGTCAGTTGGGGGCAGTTGGACAGGGGAACCGGGAGAGGGATGCAGGAGACTGGACCAGACGGGGGCGGGGTGAAGAGGTAGGATGAACTTCGAGAGACGATGATCGAAGAGAAGGGAACAGACACGGGAACGGAAGGGCGATGGGCTCGGCTGCCGGGTGTGGTGTTGATGGTTCTTGTCCTGGTGGTCGCAGGACTCCTCAGCGCGTTGACCGCGATGCGAATCGTCATTCGGGGCAGTGAAGTCGAGGTTCCGGAACTTGCGGGTATGACTGAGCCCGATGCCGCCGGGATCCTGGCGAGCCACGGACTGGAACTGAAGCTGGCCAGCCGGCGTTTCAGCCCTTCGGTTCAGAAGGATCGAATCATGGACCAGATTCCGGCTCCCGGGACACGGTTGAAGGCGGAACGGAGCGTCAAGGTACTCGTGAGTCTGGGCGAGCGCCGGTTTTCCGTTCCTGATGTCGAGGGCGCCAGCCTTCGAGCCACCCAGTTGACGCTCACCGAACGCGGGCTATCGGTGGGCAACACGCTCTTTGCCCACACGGATCGAGGAGAGCCTTCGACAGTTGTCTACCAGTCGCCCGAAGCCGGCGACATCGGGGCGTCCGATCCGGCCGTGAACGTCCTCTTGTCACTCGGTCCGGTCGACCGGTACTATGTCATGCCGGATCTCAAGGGCCGGCCGGCGTCAGAGGCCATCGAACGCGTTCGAAGTGAGGGGTTTCGGCTTGGAGAGATCACCTATACTCGTGACGCGGGTGTTCGTGCCGGAACCGTTGTGCAGCAGCGCCCCCGGGCCGGGTACAAGCTCTCGAAAACCGACATCATCCTCCTGGAAGTGAGCCAGTGACAGTACGCATTGCGCCATCCATTCTGTCGGCCGACTTCGCCACCCTGGCCGAGGAAATACACAAAGTCGAAGCAGCGGGTGCCGATTACATTCACGTCGATGTGATGGACGGACATTTCGTTCCCAACATCACAATCGGTCCGCCTGTCGTCCGATCGATTCGCAAGACGACCGAACTCCCGCTCGATGTCCATCTGATGATTTCAGAACCGGACCGCTATATTTCCGAGTTTGTCAAAGCGGGCGCAAACATCGTGACGGTTCACGCCGAAGCGGTCACCCATCTGGACAGGACCATCGACTTCATCAAGTCCCACGAGGTTCTGGCAGGCGTTGCGCTGAACCCGGCGACATCGGTCGACGTCGTCGGCCATGTGCTCCCGATGCTGGACCTGGTTCTGGTCATGACGGTCAATCCCGGTTTCGGAGGGCAGAGTTTCATCCCGTACACGGTTCGCAAGGTGCGGCGGTTACGGGAGATGATCGATGACGAAGGCCATCAATGTGTCATCGAAGTCGACGGTGGGATCGACACCGGCACGCTTGTCGACGTCGTTCGTGCCGGAGCGGAGATTCTGGTGGCCGGGTCCGCTATTTTCAAGGCCGCCGACCCCGCCGGCATGGTCAAGGAAATGTTGGCAAAGGCATCGACGCTCGGTTATCATTCAAAGTACGCCTGAACTAAAGGGTTTATTCAATTATGCGTAGGATTTGTGTCGTATCTTTGTCGCTGCTCCTGTGGGGCTGTGGCGGCTATCCCGATGACCTTGTAATCGGAGAGGACGGCATCGACGAACCGGACCGGGTTCTGTTCCTGAGGGCTCTGCATGACCTTGATCGTGGGCGATTGATTCGGAGTCGCCTCGTCCTGAATACCCTGATCAACACGTACCCGGACAGCGAGTTTCTTCCTCAAGCCAAGTACGCGATGGCCGAATCGTTCTATTCGGGCGGTGGCCGGTCCGACATGATCCAGGCCGAGGCTGAATTCAAGGATTACATCACGTTCTTCCCCACCAGCGACCTGGCCGACGACGCTCAGTTGATGGTCGCCATGACGCATCTGCTCCAGATAGAAAAGCCGGACAGGGATACCACGCAGGCACTCATGGCGGAGGTGGAGTTGAAGAACTTTATCTCAACTTATCCCGACAGCCAGTTGATGGACGAAGCGAAGGATAAGCTGCGGGCCGTTCAGGAGGTTCTGGCCGATGGAATCCTCGGGATCGCCAATTTCTACGCAACGATCAAGTCGTATACCGCGGCTACGGATCGGTACCGTGAAGTTCTGGAAGTATTCCCTGACTTTTCGAGAACACCCGAGGCGCTTTACAAGCTTGCCGACACCATGAGTAAAAGCAACAACGAGGGTGAGGCGATCATTTACTACAACCGCATCGTTCGGGATCATCCCCTGTCTGCCGAGGTTGACGACGCTAAGGGACGATTGACGGAACTCGACCAGCCGATTCCCGATGTCAATCCGGCGGCTCTGGCTCGGGCGCAGGCCGCTCCCCCGGTCGAGGGGCGGGGCCTGTTCGGAAGGATGTTTGGAATTCTGGGACGGCGGCCTGATATCTCGACCTCGACCACAGCCGCATCGATTATCCGCGACGACGAAGAGGAAAGCCAACCGGGTGTCGAGGACGGGGCTTTCGAGGTAGAAGGGCGAGTGGTAGGCGAGAACGGGAAGAAGCCGCCCGGAGGACCCCGATAGGAGCCTGCGCGGCAGAAGAGATCTACTGCGAAAGCGGTATAATCGGTCCAGATTTCCCCGATTTTTCGTTGGATAGAACCACTATTCGCCTCAAAATCGAGAAAATCTGACCTCGATTCTCCACTTTCTCGCTACGATCCCTTCTGCCGCGCAGGCTCCTAGCAAGATATAATCGAAGCGATTCCAACCGGGCGGCCCTCTGGCCGCCCGGTTTTTTGAATGCGGCAGTTTCGAAAAGCTCTTAGCGGGTTTTCAACAAAATGAAGCGAACCATACTGCTTGCAGATGACAGCGCTACGATCCAACGTCTCGTCACACAGACGTTTGACGGACCGGACTTTCGAATCGTCTCGGTCAGCAACGGCGAGGCGGCCGTACGCAAGTTCGATGAGATACGGCCTTCGGCGGTTCTGGCAGACATATACATGCCCGGTCGGAACGGTTACGAAGTCTGTTCGTTCGTGAAGGATCACCCTGTACTGGACCAGACTCCCGTTATTCTCCTCGTGGGTGCCTTCGAGGCCTTCGACGAGGAAGAGGCCCGGCGTGTGGGCGCAAGCGGACGGATCACCAAGCCTTTCGAGCCACAGCAACTCCTGGATCTGGTGTCTTCCATGATTCCCGAGGACCCGGTCGATGCCCTCTTCGAACCCGGGGAGGTCGATGATGCGGGTGACCTGCTTGGCCTCGAGGACCTATTTCCTCCGGAGGCTTCCGAACCCAAGCACGGCGAACTCTCGAATGAAGAAATCGAAACGATCGCCGATCGCGTCATTCAAAAACTATCCTCGGAGATCATTGAGGGAATTGCATGGGACGTCGTTCCGGAAGTCGCGGAAAAGATCGTACGTGAGGAACTGAATAAACAAGATGAAGGCTGAGATACCGAAAGTTTACAACTTCCGCGAAATCGAGTCGCGATGGTACGACTTCTGGGAAGCCGGTGGCTACTTCCGGGCGGACGCAGACTCGGACCAGCCCGCGTTCGTTATCGTCATGCCGCCGCCCAACGTGACCGGATCGCTTCACATCGGGCACATGCTCAACAACACCGTTCATGACGTGATCGTCAGGCGCAAGAGGATGCAGGGTTACAACACGCTCTGGTTGCCGGGTACCGACCACGCGGGAATTGCCACGCAAAACGTCGTTGAACGGCAATTGAGAGAAGAAGGCCTCGACCGCCACGACCTGGGTCGGGAGAAGTTTGTCCGGAGAGTCTGGGAGTGGAAGAAGGAGTACGGAGATCTAATAACGAAGCAGATCCGGCGGATCGGTGCGTCCTGCGATTGGTCCCGTCAGAGGTTCACCCTGGACGAAGGTCTTTCAAGTGCGGTGCGGGAGGTGTTTGTCCGGCTGTATGAGGAAGGATTGATATACCGCGGAAAGCGGCTGATCAACTGGTGTCCTCGATGCCGGACCGCTCTTTCGGATCTGGAGGTGCAACACGAATCGGTTGCGGGGAACCTGTATCACATTCGGTACCCCATAACGGGCAGTGACGGCGAGTACGTCGAGGTCGCCACGACGCGGCCGGAAACCATGCTCGGTGACAGTGGGATCGCCGTTCACCCGGATGACGATCGGTACACCCACCTTGCGGGCAAGTCGGCCCGCCTGCCGTTGGTGGGCCGCGATCTGCCTTTTATCCAGGACGAAGTCGTCGACCGCGAGTTCGGTACCGGCGTTGTGAAGGTGACACCCGCGCATGATCCCGCCGATTTCGAGATGGGGCAGCGTCATGGCCTCGAGCAGATCAGCGTCATCGATGAAGATGGCAGGATCACCGAGGCCGGTGGAGCCTACCAGGGCATGGATCGTTCGGAGGCGCGGGCGAAAGTACTCGAGGACCTCGAGGCCGGGCAACTACTGAGCCGAACCGAACCGCACACCCACAACGTGGGTCATTGCTCCCGGTGCAAGACGATCGTCGAGCCTCTGCTCTCCACCCAGTGGTTTGTCAAGATCAAGCCCATGGCCGAGGAGGCGATTCGGGCGGTCGAGGAAAACGACGTGCGGTTCGTGCCGGCAAACTGGTCGAAGACCTACTTTGAGTGGATGTACAACATTCGCGATTGGTGCATCTCGCGGCAGATCTGGTGGGGGCACCGGATCCCGGCCTGGTACTGCGACGATTGCGGAGAAACAATCGTGTCCCGGGCGGATCCGAGTGCCTGCCCGAAGTGTGACTCGAAAAACATTCGCCAGGAAGACGACGTCCTGGACACATGGTTCAGTTCCGCATTGTGGCCGTTCTCGACGATGGGATGGCCGGACGAAACAAAGGATCTCAAAGCCTTCTATCCGACGAGCCTCCTGGTCACCGGCTTCGACATCATCTTTTTCTGGGTTGCCAGGATGATGATGTCCGGCCTGAAGTTCATGGGCGACGTGCCTTTTCGCGAGGTCTACATCACCGGTTTGATTCGGGACGAGGACCATCAAAAGCTTTCGAAGTCGAAGGGCAACGTCGGAGATCCGTTGCTGATATGCGACGAGTACGGAACCGATGCGGTTCGCTTCACCCTGGCACGGCTCGGGGCGCCTGGCTCTGATTTTGTACTGAAGGAAGATCAACTGGACGGCTATCGGGCATTTTCCACCAAGATCTGGAACGCCGCCCGTTTCATTCAGGGGCATTTCGAGGAGTCGGACGTTCCCGCCACAGCGGATGATTTGCGGGGGATGGATCTTTCCCTGGCGGATCGTTGGATCCTTTCACGCCTGTCCCGGACCGTTGAAGAGGTCAACCGCGCCCTGGATCGCTATTTCCTCCACGAAGCAACGCGGACGATCTACCAGTTTTTCTGGCATGAATTCTGTGACTGGTACCTGGAGATGGTCAAGCTGCATCCGGCGCGATCCAGGCCGGTGCTGATTTTCGTTTTCGAGACAGCCTTGCGGTTGTTACACCCTTTCATGCCCTTCATCACCGAGGAACTCTGGCAACGTATTCCTCACCGCGGGGAGTCCATCGTGGTGGCTCCGTATCCGACACCGGAACCGACCATGATCGATCGAGAGGTGGAAGACCAGACCGAGCTGATCCAGGAGATTATTGTCAAGGTTCGAAACATTCGCTCCGAGGTCCACGTGGAGGCGAAACTGTTCGTGCCGCTTCGAGTGGCGGCGGGGGACCCGGATATCGAGGCCATGCTGGCAAGCCACCAGGAGTACATGCATCGTCTGGCCCGGGTCGAGAAGTTGGAGCTGGTTCGGGAACTGTCAGGTGAGAAAGGGACGGCGCAAGCCGTCGCCCGGGGAGTGGCGCTCGAGGTGCCACTCGGAGGGGTGATCGACATCGAATCGGAAAAAGCGCGTCTGGCCCGCGAGATCGAAAAGATCCGTCAAGAGATCGACGGTCTCGAAAAGAAGCTGGGTAATCCGAAGTTCGTCGAGCGGGCTCCCAAAGAGGTCGTTGCCGAAAATCGTCGTCGCCTCGCCGGCTACCAGGCCCAGGAAACCAAACTGTCTGAAGGACTCGGGCGGATCGACTAGGAGTCTTCACACTTCGTTCGCATGAAACCCGTTGATCTAATCTTGCTTCGAGACCCACTGCTGGCAGCGATTCGTGAAGACGCAGGCAGCGGCGACGTCACGTCCCGTGCGACGATCGACGACGAATGGATGGCTGTGGCGAGGTACGTGACCCAGCAGGACCTTATTGTGAGCGGTCTTCCGGTCGTCGAAGAACTGGCCCGGCTCTGCGATGCCGGTCTCCGATTTCGGTCGCTCTCCGCCGATGGAGATGCGGTCCCCGCCAATACGGTTCTTGCCGAAGTCCAGGGTAACGCACACTCGATTCTGACTCTTGAACGCACTTCATTGAATTTCCTGCAACGTCTCTCTGGCATCGCGACCGCGACCGCGGAGTACGTCGCGCGGGTTTCCGGAACGGTTGCTCGCATCGTGGACACGCGGAAGACGGTTCCCGGCCTGCGTCTCCTGGACAAGTATGCTGTCCGTTGTGGCGGTGGGCTCAATCACCGCTTCGGACTGTTTGACGGGGTCTTGATCAAGAACAACCACCTGGTGTTCCACCCCGGCGTTGCCGAAGCCGTTCAAGCAGCCAGGCAGCGTCTGGGACACCTGGCGCGGATAGAGGTCGAAGTAACGAATCCCCGCGAGCTGGATGAGGCGATTGCAGGTGGTGCGGATGTGATCCTGCTGGACAACCACACTCCTCGGGAAACCCGAACGGCGGTGTTGTCGGTGGCCGGTCGGGTGCGGCTGGAATCATCAGGAGGCATTACCCTTGAAAACGTTCGAGACTATGCAGATGCCGGTGTGGACTACGTTTCCGTCGGGGCCCTGACCCACTCGGTAACGGGTGCCGACATTCATCTGCAGGTCAGACCGACCCACACAGGCCACTGATGTTGTGACACCAGAAGCCAAGCCGTCGTCTCTTGACCGTGAACTGGACGAAGTTCTGTTCTTCCTGATGCAGAACATGACCGTCTCGGTTTCGGGAGAGAAGCTGGCCCGAGATCTGGGCGTGTCCCATTCAAAGGTCGCCCGCTGGGTTGAGAAGTTGCGGGGGGAGGGAATCGAGATCCTGGGCGAGCCCTTTACCGGGTTCCGACTGACCCGCCTGCCCGACATATTGCTGCCCCAATTGATCCGGGAAAGATTGCACACCCGGGCATTTGGTCAAACCCTCCATCATTTGTATCGGGTCGATTCGACCAATGCATTCGCTGCGAGGCTTCTGGGCGGGGACAAACCGCCGGCCCATGGAACCGTGGTCGTCGCCGAGACTCAGACGGCGGGTCGTGGCCGAATGGGACGCAGCTGGTTTTCCACGCCCGAGGTCGGCGTGTACACATCGCTGATCCTTCGACCGGAGATCTCGTCAAGCCTGGCCCCTCTGCTGACGCTGGGCGCCGCCGTCGCCGCTCACAATTCGATCGAAAGGATTACCGGACTTGACGTGGACATCAAGTGGCCTAACGATCTGCTATGCGGGGGAAAGAAGATTTGCGGCATCCTTTCGGAACTTCAGGCGGAGGTCGATCGTGTACGGTCGATGGTCATTGGAGTCGGCATCAACGTCAACCATACCGTCATGCCGGAAGAGATCCACGCGATCGCGACTTCCTTGAGACTGGAGTCAGGACGCGTTTACTCGCGAATTGAGATCCTGCTGGACCTTCTCGAGGAGTTCGAAAGAGTGTATGAGGAGTTCACTCGAAAGGGGCCGTCGGCTATCATCGATCCGTGGACCGAGTGTTCGAGTTTTGCCCGCGGAAAGTTGCTGGAAGTCGACGACGGGGTCCGACACATCAAGGGTGTGACTCTGGGGCTGAATGCCCTTGGGGCGCTTCGTATCGAACAATCCGGCGGAGCGGTCGAGGAAATCTACAGCGGAGATGTGATTCACTGGGAGACTGATTAGCGATGCTGCTGACAATCGATCAGGGCAACACCAACACCGTATTTGGTGTGTTCGACGGGGAAGATCTGACCAACGACTGGCGTCTCTCGACCCAGAAGGAACGGACGGTCGACGAGTACGGCGCGCTGCTTCGGAGCCTGTTTGATCTCGACAAGCTGGATCCCGACGCGATTGACAGGGTGATTGTCTCGTCGGTGGTTCCGCCGTTGGACCCGGTTCTCGACCAGATGGTCCGGCGCTATTTCTCGGTGGACGCGATTTTCGCGACGCCGGAAAATGCCGGAGTCCCGGTTCTATACGAAGACCCAGCGGAAGTCGGAGCGGACCGAATTGTAAACGCCGTGGCGGTTCTCGAAAGATACGGTTCCCCGGCGATCATAGTCGATTTCGGAACAGCCACCACGTTCGACGCGATCACCGCCAAGGGCGAGTACCTGGGCGGCTTGATCACACCCGGCATTGAAATTTCGGCGAACGCGCTTACCGACCGGGCCGCCCGTCTCCCCCGAATCGACATTCGGAAACCGGATCAGTTCATCGGGACCTCGACCCAGGCCAGTCTGCAGGCCGGTTTCTTCTGGGGCTATGTTTCCCTGGTCGACGGTATCATCGATCGGATGAGGCGGGAATTGGGGAAGGATTCCGAGATCATTGCCACCGGGGGGATGGCGGGATTCATCCAAGAAGAGTCCAGGTGGATATCGACGATCGACATCCATCTGACGCTCAGGGGCTTGTATCTCGTCGCGCGGCGGCTTGGCTGAGGATACCTTAATTTACGTTGGGCTTTGCTTTTCATGAGGTGTTTCATGTCATACTTCCGGGATCGACTTGGCCCATAAGCTGTTGAACAGAGCCGCGTCCGACGCCCCGGCGTCGCGCATGGTTACCAAAAATATATGGCACTCGCGCGCAATGAAGAGTGGCCTCGATGGGAGGACGAAATGAATCGTCAAATTTGTGGATTGCTCCTCGCAGGGATCGTGTCCGTCGCAGGATGTGGCGGGTCGGACCCATCGGCCGGTCCCGGAGCGGAGGATGCGGTCGGGAACCCGGTTCAGGGAGATTGGCTGGTATTGTCCTACGACGCGGAGGCGGACAGCCTCAATCGGATCATTTCCAGCAATGCGTATACGGGCTACATCATGGACGGCGCTATGGGTTCCATGGTTGGAGAATACCTGCTCACCTACAATCCCGAGACCTGGCGAGTGGACGTTCCGTTGCTGGCGGAATCCTACCCGGAGGTTTCCGAGGACCACCTGACGTACACCTTTACTGTCCGCGAAGGTGTCGAGTGGCACGACGGCGAACCCTTCAGCTCCGAAGATGTGCTGTTCTCCGTCAAAGCGATGATGAACCCCTTCGCCGACTCGGCGAGCCTGCGCGGCTATTTTGCCGACCTTGCCGATGTTCAGGTCGAGGGGCGACAGGTACGGTTCGAAATGAGCAAGCCGTATTGGTCGAACGACGAGGCGCTCGGCGGCACACTCGCCTTCGTGGCCAAGCACGTCTATGACCCGGACGGAGTTCTCGACAACTATACCTTTGCGGACATCATCGCACCCGCTGCCAGTAACGACGCCACGCTCAGAGAGTTCGGCGAAGCGTTCAACACGCACCCCGCGAATCGGGATCCTGTCGGGACCGGCCCTTTCAAGTTTGAGAGTTGGGAAAGCGGCTCCGAGTTGGTTCTGGTTCGAAACGATAACTACTGGGGCGAAAAAGCCTATCTTGAAAAAGTCCTCATACGCTTCATCACCGATGACACCGCCCGGTTGACGGCCCTGAAGGCGGGCGAGATCGACTTCAACAGCCGGCTCACCCCAATTCAATATGCCAGGCAGACCAGCGGGGCCAATTTTGATTCCGAGTTTCGAAAGTCGGCTTTCAACATCCCTCAGCTTTCCTACATTGTCTGGAATTCCGAACGGCCATTCTTCGCGGACAAGCGTGTCCGACAGGCGATGACGATGCTGATCCCTCGACAGCAGATCATCGACAACTTGCGTTTCGGCCTGGCGGAACTGGCCACTTCTCCATTCAATCCGAGTTCGCCGGACTTCAATCCGAATATCGAGGCATTTTCCTACGATCCGGACGGGGCAGCGGCACTTCTGGATGAAGCCGGCTGGACCGATCACGACGGCGACGGCATTCGCGACAAGGACGGCATCAAATTCAGCTTCGAGTTTCTGGGTTCGGTCAGTAGTGCCTTCACCGACCAGCTTCTCCCTATTGTCAAAGAGGAATTCGGGAAGGTCGGAATCGAAATGACGGAGCGGCGTCTTGAGTTCACCGTCGTGATCGAAAACGTCAGAGATCTGAGGTATGACGCCTACGCGGGTGCCTGGTTATCGGGTCTGTCCTATGATCCTTACCAGCTCTGGCATTCCAGTTCCATCGGCAACCGTGGTTCCAATTTCGGAAGCTTTGACAATCCGGAAGCCGACCGTCTCATGGAGGAGGCGCGCACGGAATTCGATCCGGAGAAACGGAAGCAACTCTACTGGCGCTTTCAGGAAATCATTCACGACGAACAGCCATACACGTTCATGCTCTATCCGCAGGAATCGGTCGCCTACCATCGACGATTCCAGCAGGTCGATTTCCTTCCGGTTCGACCCGGCTACGATTTGACGAAATGGTTCGTCCCCCAGGTTTCCCAGCGGTACTCCTCTGCAGTTCCGTAGAAGGCGTCGGGGCGGTTCGACAGCGTCGGATCGTCCCTGACTGGTCCTGCAATGCGTAGCTACCTCCTCAAACGGATTCTGTTGATGATCCCGACTCTGCTCGGGATCTCGATGGTTTCGTTCCTCATCATCCAACTGGCTCCTGGAGATCCGGCGACGATGCGGCTGGGGAGTGCCCAGGGGGTTCGGGATCAGGCGATGGCCGAGCAGATCATCGCGGAAACGCGCGCCCTCTACGGCCTGGACCGACCGCTCCACGTGCAGTATTTCAGTTGGCTCAAACGAATCGTAACTCTGGATTTCGGAGTCTCGCTCAAAGACCATCGACCCGTTTGGGAGAAGCTCAAAGAGCGCGTGCCCGTGTCATTGCAGTTGAGTGGAATCTCGCTCCTGCTGGCATATCTGATCTCGATCCCTATCGGCATCTATTCGGCGACCCATCAGTACAGCCGTACGGACCAGGCTGCTACGGTATCCCTGTTTACGCTATATTCATTGCCCAATTTCTGGGTGGCGACGATGGGGATCGTCTATCTGGGAGGGGGCGACTTCTGGGACGTGTTCCCGGTTTTTGGACTGCAGACGATCGGCTCGGACACCTGGCCCCTGTGGGACCAGTTGAAAGACCGGGCCTGGCACCTCGCGCTGCCGGTCATCTGCATGACCTACTACACTCTGGCGGCCCTCTCGCGCTACATGCGGTCCAGCATGCTGGAGGTCGTCCGGCAGGATTACATTCGCACGGCCCGGGCGAAGGGCTTGAGCGAACGCCTCGTCGTGTACCGCCACGCGCTCCGGAACTCCCTGATCCCGATCGTGACCCTGATGGCCGATCTGCTGCCGGCTCTGATCGGGGGCAGCATCGTTATCGAACAGATTTTTTCGATACCCGGAATGGGCCAGCTGACCTTCGACGCCGTGCTGTCCCGCGACTATCCCGTGATCATGGCGTCTTTTACGATCAGTGCCCTGTTAACCCTGTTCGGCATTCTCATCGCGGACCTTCTTTATACCTTCGTCGATCCGAGGATTTCCTATGAATCACGATCCGTCTGAGGACGTCCGCTTCGACGGACTTCCCGGGTCACGTCGACGCGAGGACTACTGGTCAATCATCGTCCGTCAGTTCCGCAAGAATCGGATCGCGATGGTCGGCCTGACGCTGGTTATTCTGCTGTTCGTCGTGGCGTTAGGGGCCGACTTCATCGCCAACGACAAGCCGTTGATGATGAGTTACGAGGGGGAAGTGTATTTTCCGGTCTTGAAGGATTACGGTGTCCGGCTCGGCCTCACACGATGGAAGCCCGAGTTTCAGAACATCAAGTACAAGGAATTTACGGCGGATCGGTTCGGAGATGACGATTGGGCGATCTTCCCTCCGATCAAGTACTCGCCCAACGACATCGATCTGCTTTCCACCATCCAGCCACCGTCGGCGACGAACTGGCTGGGCACCGACGACATCGGCCGGGACATCTCGAGCCGGATGGTCCATGGTTCGCGCGTGTCGCTTTCGGTGGGGTTCGTCGCTGTTTCCATCTACGTCGCCATCGGATTGCTGATCGGCGCACTGGCGGGCTACTACGGCGGTGTCGTCGACATGGTCGCCTCGCGCCTGATCGAGATCATGCTCACGATCCCCACGTTCTTTCTGATCATTACGGTTGTCGCGTTCCTGCCTCAGAGCATATTCAACATCATGGTCGTCATCGGCATCACCAACTGGCCGACGGTGGCCCGTCTGACGCGAGGCGAATTCCTCAAGGCCAAATCGCTGGACTACGTCGTGGCGGCGCGGGCACTTGGGGCCAGCGACTCTCGTACCATTCTGCGCCACGTTCTCCCGAACACGCTCGCTCCCATCTTTGTCGCCCCGACGTTTGGTGTGGCGTCCGCCATCCTGATCGAGTCGACCCTGAGTTTCCTCGGCTTCGGGGTGCCACCCTCGACCGCAAGCTGGGGCTCGATCCTCGCCAGCGCCCGGACACTGCTTCCCAGCGGCTGGTGGCTGACGATGTTTCCCGGCATGGCGATATTTCTCACCGTGACTTCGTACAACCTTGTGGGTGAGGGGTTGAGGGACGCGGCGGACCCACGGTTGAAGGGGTAGGGGAAGTTGTCAGTGGTCAGTGGTTAGTGGTCAGTTGTTGGGAGGGTCCGATCGAACCTGTAGATGCCTCTTCATAGGAGACGGAGGCGCGGAGAAGACCTCACTGCACAAGAATCTGTGTAATCTGCGTAAAAACTCTCCGCCCCCCCGCCGCTAACTCAGTAAGGCATTGAGGTTTCGTACATGCGTTGGCGGAGTTCGACAAGGCGCAGTTCCAGCTCGTGGATCCGGCGGCGGTAGTGTCTGCGGCTCATGAAATCAGAGAGTCCGATGATGGCGATGACCAGGCCGATCAGGACGAAGAAGCGGATGAAGGCAAGCAGGAAGTCGGACATCAGTGTTCCCGCTGAAGTGAATTCCGCGAGGACGATGATGGACAGGGAGAAGCCGCAGACGAGGCTGCCAAACATCATCTTGAGGCGGCAATTGGAGAACTTTCCCCCGAGGTTCATGATCTCCACAGAGGTCCGGGCATACTCCCGCTGGAGTGCGTACTCCTGCCGGGCGGTGCGCCTTGGTCGGTCGGAGGATCCCCGCTCATATTTCTCGACGAGTTGATCGTATTCGGCGCGTGTTTCCGAGTCCAGAAGGGTTGCGACGATGAAGTTCAGCCGGCTCATCTTCTCATGAGCCCATTCCTGCTTGTCCGGAGGATTCATGTCCGGATGATAAACCTTGGCGATGTCCTTGAAAGCTCGCTTGATGTCGGGCGCACCGGCGTTCCGGTCGACGCCCAACTCGTCGTAAAACGTGCGTATCTCAGTGCGTGTCTGTGTCATCCGTATACACTGATTATAAGGGGTTCGAGGTGTCGTTGTCAGTTGTGCGCAGTTCGAAAATCCACAATCAGATTGAATGTCCGGGGCAGCGGTGCTATTCCGCAACCAGGACGCTTTGTGCAAACGGCCACTCTTCATCCACCCACTGGTGGGTGCATCGGAAGCCGGACTCGCCAGCCATACGAACGATTTCCTCGCAGTTGAATTTGTGGCTGCTTTCGGTCCATATCGTTTCGTCCCGGCGGAACCCGACCGTCAGGTCCACTCCGGGGATCGTGACTTCCTGATCTGTCTTCGACCGCAGATACATCTCGATCCGTCGGTATTCTTCGTTGTAGACGGCGAGATGGTGGAAGCGGTTCAAGTCGAAATCAGCTCCCAGTTCGCGATTGATCCGGGCCAGGAGATTCAAGTTGAATGCGGCGGTCACTCCGATCGAATCGTCATAGGCGTCGATCTGCCGCGGAACGGCCTTTTCCAGATCCGCGGCGAGGTAGAGGATGTCGTTCTCTTCGAGAAGGGCACGGACTTGCCCGAGAAAGGTCCTTGCCACCGGCCTTTCAAAATTCCCGATCGTGCTTCCCAGAAACAGCAGCAACAGTTGCGTGCCCGTGTTTCGCCGCTTCACCGCTCGAGCGAGTCCTTCAAGATAGGAATGCTCGAGCGGCTCGATCCGAACTCCTTCGATTTGCTCCAGTTCGAGCTTGCAGCGGGCCAGGGCCGTGGCGGAGATGTCGATAGGCAAGTAGACAGTCGGAGCCCTACGGGCGAGCGCCGAGAGCACGTGGCGCGTCTTCGTGCCGGTTCCACTACCTAACTCGGCCACGAGGACGCGAGCGTCGAGTTGCCCGATCAGATCCCCGGTGTGACTCTCCAGCAAACGTTGTCCGGCCCGGGTCAGGCCGTACTCCGGCAACAGGGTAATGACCTCGAACAGCGACGAGCCAATATCGTCGTACAGGTACCTGGAGTGCAGTTCCTTTTGAGGGGCCCGCGTGAGGCCGTCTCTGACGTCGGCGGCGAGACTGCCCCCAGGCTGTGTAGTTTCCGACGACACGGGTATTCCTTGATGCGGTCGACTGAGGGCCCGCTCAAGAATAACTTCACATTTTGGGCGCCAACTCTGTGAAGTCATTCTTGAGCGAGCCCTAAGGTTAGCAGTCGCGGCTGGCCACTCATCGGCAACCGGAAAGAATCCTGTTTAGCAGGTGCCGGCGTTAATGTCAATTCGCGGGACCGAAGGAGGGGGATCGATGGACTTCTTGATTGACGACATGGGCAGAATTGGTGCCCAGATTTGCGTCAGATTCGGTCGCGACCGATTGAGCAGACCGGAGGAATAGCCCGGCTATTTCGAGGATCTGCGATTGAGGAGCGGCCGAAGATGGCGTGAAGATGGGCGCCAAAATGTGAAGTTATTCCTGGGCGGGCCTATTGCTTGTCGAGACCGAATCGGACACGCAGGATATCGCGTCGTGAGAGGACACCGACCACTTTGCTATCATCGACGACTGGCAAGCGGCGCCAGTTGTGGGTCAACATCAACTTTCTGGCTTCTTCGAGAGGGGCGTCGGGAGAAATCGAGACGACATTCTCGGTCATAACCCGGGAGATCGGCATTTCTTCTCCAACATAGTCGATCGCGAGCAGCAAGTCGAACTCGGTCACGACACCGATCAGTCCGGATTCGTTCGAAACCACCGGCGCGCCACTGATTCCTTTCTGGACGAGAAGTTTGAGGCCGCTCATCACCGAGTCTGTCTCTCTCACGGTAACCGCTCCTGTTGTCATGGCATCCCGAACAATCATTTCTGGCCTCCGGAGCCGTAAGATCCAACCACTTTATCTTCCTCCAGGTCGTAGTGGAAACTGGCTCCCCGATGGTCGCCTTCGACGTCCATTTCGCCTTGCCCGATCCGGATTCGTACTCCGGCGTGTGTTTCTCGGGTCACCTTGATCAAACCGGTTCCTTTGGGCGTGGCCGAGTTCTTCAGGTCAGCCAGTTCACCCTGTTCTTCCTCCTGCCTTTCCGCCATGTTCCGAAGCAGTTGCTCCGCGAGTGTGGCCAGTTGGCCCGGCATTGTCAACTCTGCCATCCTTCCCAGGCGTTTCCGCACCGAGTTGGTCTGATCAACACTCGCGGTGAGCTTGGCCGTCCGAAGATCGTTCAGCGGGTTTACGCCGACCGCCAGGGTGGTTCGCAGGCCGTTGACGTGCCCGGCGACTCCGACCTCGATCCGATTCCGGGCCAGCAACGCGCCGCCGATGACGCGTCCCGCGCCGGGGATCGTGACGGTGTCACCGGCGACCACGGTGCTGTGGACAGCCTCCTTCAAGATCGTCACCCTGCCTTCACACTCCACATAGGCACCGCTGACGTAACCAGCCGTCACCTCCGTTTCGGAGTGGACGCGACTGCCACGAGCGATTCCCTGGCGGACAACCACGGATCCTTTGGCGCTCACCTCGGCCGCATCCACGACGCCGCCGATCGACACGTCGCCGCCGGAGCGGATGTGGAACTCCGGGAGTACGTCCCCTTCGACCCTCACCGATCCCTCACACTCGATACTGCCCATTACATAGTCGAGGTTGCCGGATACCTGGATCAGGTCGATCACCTCAATGCGTTCATCGACGCACCGCAGGTCTCCCGATCGGATCGCCCGCAGTTCGGTCCCTCCGCTCGTCAGTTTTGTCCCCTGTCCTGCAGCTATGTTTTGCTTCATGCCGGGCGTGGCTTTGATTTCGTCTCCCCGAACACTTGCTCCCGGCGTTCCCGGAGTAGGGAGAACAATTTCAGCGAGCAACTGGTCGCGTTCGATCAGCGTGTACGAGTCCCGCTCGTGGAAATCGATGTTTCCGGCCTCGTCGGGAAGGCCCACCGCATTGACGTCGTACTCTACTTTCATTTCGACGCGGCCGTCCTCACCGTCGACGGCCGGCGTTCCAATGGCAACACGCTTGCGAACGGTGGTGTCTGGTGCCTCGTTCTTGATGAAATCGGCCACTTCGGTCAAGGCGTCCTCTTCGATTCCGTGGATCACTCCCGCAACCGTCAACGCCCGCCGTATCGCGTCGGCATCGTGCAACGAATCCCCCCGGGGTTCGATCTCGACGACGGCCTCCATGCTGTCTTTGCTGATCTTGACGGTAATTGGCATCTTTCGATCCGGTCGACGAAACACCGGGAATCAATTATGTCAGGCTGCTAGGAGCCCGTGGTGAAAGTCTGTAGGGTCGCGTTACGAGCGCCACGGGGCTAGATGCAAGGCGCCACGACGACGTCGATGCTCTTCATCGATCTAGGAGTGGCAACGCCGCAGCTGGCCCCATGCCGTCGTAACCCGAAGGGCGCAGGGGTCTTCGGGCCACAGGCTTTGTCATTCGTCGGTCACGATGACAAAGCATCGTTCCACTCCTCATTTCGCGCCTGAGACCCGAATACCCCTGCGCGCGACCCTACAGACTTTCACCACGGGCTCCTAGGGCCCGGTTCCGGTACCTGATCACATTTTACTACTTAGTGCAGGTCGAGTTTGGTGTCGTTGCTCCTGTTGTTTTCCAGGAGCATTCACCGATGCAGGGCCGAGCGAGTTGTTTCGCACCCCATTCGTCAATAGCAGGCGATGTCGATAGTGTCCGCATTCGCTTCCGTCCCACGGGTCGGGACCACTTGACCTTGACTTGGTAGCCAAGCTACGTGCGATACTTCCGCACCAGCACATGTGTCCGGCTAACTGGCGGAATTTGGCCGACCCGCGAATCCAGGCAGTCAGAACGCCCGCCGCCCGGGATCACCCGACCCTTATGGAGGATCAGAATGTTACGGCGTGTAAATCAACCATCTCTTCGAATGCTCTCCATCGTGTCGGTGAGCCTCCTTGTGACTCTTTCCGGGTTTGCGCAACAGCCCGCCGGCGAATCGTCCCGGGGGTTGACCGCAGCGGATTATGAACAGGCTGAAAAGTTCATGGGCTACAACACGAACCCTCTGGTCTTTCGTTCCACCGTGCGGCCCACATGGCTGCCGGACGAGCGTTTCTGGTATCGAAACACGATCGCCGAAGGTAGTGAGTTCATTCTGGTCGATCCGCGGAACGGTTCCCGTGGACCGGCGTTCGATCACGCCAGCCTGGCCCGAGCGCTCTCAGTTGCTTCGGGCACGACATATGACGCCTCCGATCTGCCGTTCAATTCATTTGAGTTCTCGAACAACGAACAGAGCATCTCGTTCTCGGTCGACGACCGGTCCTGGACATGCGAGTTCGAGGGGGACCGGTGTAATGAGGCACGCGCGCCCAGCGGACGACGAGGCGGTTGGCGCGGTGGTCGCGGAGGACGAGGTGGTGGCCGTGCGGTCGTGGCAGCCAACAACGCACCGAGTGTTCTCTCGCCCGACGGGCAGCGCGCGACCTTCATCCGGGACCACAACTTATGGGTTCGGGAAATCGCGACCGGCGAGGAACGCCGGATTACGCGCGACGGCGTGGAAGACTACGGCTACGCGACCGACAACGCCGGATGGAGAAAGAGCGATCGTCCGATCGTTCTCTGGTCTCCGGATTCGAAGAAAATCGCGACCTTTCAACAGGACCAGCGTGGTGTGGGGGAGATGTTCCTTGTGGACACTCGCGTGGGCCATCCCAACCTCGAATCCTGGAAGTACCCGCTTCCCGGTGACGCCGTCATCACGATGATCGAGCGGGTCGTCATCGATATCGACACGGGTAGCGTCGTCCGACTTCGGATGCCCCCCGATCAACACCGTTCTTCGTTGTGCGACGACGTGGTATGCCGCGGCGGATGGGGCGATGTGCAATGGAGCCCGGACGGGACGACCCTCGCATTCCTTTCCACGTCTCGAGACCACAAACGGCAGTGGCTGCGTGTCGCCGACACCGGGACGGGAGAGGTTCGCCAGGTCCTTGATGAGACCGTTCGAACGTTCTACGAGTCCGGCAACGGTGCCATCAACTGGCGTTACCTGCCGGAATCGAACGAGGTGATCTGGTTTTCCGAACGGGACAACTGGGGCCATCTCTATCTTTACGATCTTCAAACCGGTGCGTTGAAGCGTCAGATCACAGGCGGCACGGGCAACCTGACCCGACTGCTGCGCGTCGATGAAGAACGCCGCGTTCTGTATTTTCTAGGTGTGGGCTTCGAGGAAGGTCGAGACCCCTACTTCACTCACTTCTACAGCATTGGACTCGACGGCGGTGATCAGGCCCTGCTGACGCCAGAGGACGCCAACCACAACATCACCCTGTCTCCGTCGGGAGAATTCTTCGTCGACACCTATTCGACGCCGGATGTCGCGCCGGTGACGGTAGCCCGCGACGCCGACGGGAATCTGAAGGCCAGCCTGGAGGAGGCGGACATTACCCGCCTGGTAGAAACCGGCTGGAAGCCGCCCGCATCTTTCACGGTCAAGGCTCGTGATGGTGAGACGGACCTCTACGGGCTGTTGTTCCGCCCCACCAGTTTCGATCCCGACCGAAAGTACCCGATTATCAATAGCATCTACCCGGGGCCGCAGACCGGAAGCGTCGGCAGCCGAAACTTTTCAGCGGCACGCGGCGACGCACAGGCGATCGCCGAACTGGGTTTCATCGTCGTTAAACTAGACGGAATGGGAACGCCCTGGCGGTCGAAGGAGTTTCACGAGGGTTATTACGGTGACATGGGCGACAACACGCTGCCCGATCAGGTGACGGGAATGAAACAGCTCGCCGAGCGGTTTTCCTGGATCGACATCGAGCGAACCGGAATCTACGGCCACTCCGGGGGTGGGTACGCCACCGCGGGCGCGATGTTTCACTACCCGGATTTCTTTAAAGTCGGCGTGTCGCAGGCGGGCAACCATGACAACCGGGTATACGAGGACGACTGGGGTGAAAAGTGGCAGGGTTTGCTGACAAGAAACGCCGACGGCGAAACCAACTACGACAACCAGGCCAACCAGAACTTTGCACGGAACCTGAAGGGGAAGCTGTTGCTTGCACACGGCACGATGGACACCAACGTACCCTTCTACAGCACCCTCCTGGTCGTGGATGCTCTCATAGAAGCCAACAAGGACTTCGACCTCATCCTGCTGCCCAACCGCAGCCACGGCTTCGGCAACGAGCCCTACATGGTGCGTCGAAGATGGGACTACTTCGTCCGGCACCTCCTTGGCGCCGAGCCCCCGGCGGGATATGAAATTAAGCCTCCTTCACCGGCGGGGCGCAACTAGCCCAATAGAAAATGGGGGAGCCAACGCAAAGGCGCAAAACCGCAAAGAACGCGAAGTTGTGGTACGGACGTCTCTTCTCTAGACAACAGATTTCCGGCCTCTGCGTCTTTGCGTCTTTGCGTTGAACTCCCTCCCCACCCGACACGACCTTCCGTTCACGTCGTTCGATCTGTCACTCTTGTGGGGCATCGATCTGGAGATCGATGTAGGCAGTCTCGATCAAGTCGGATTTTTCGATACGCAGCTTCGACATCAATGCGTCTGCCACAACTGCTCCGTTCCCCGGGTCTTCGTCCGGGCCGAGGACGACTTCGAGTTCAATGAATGATCCGAGGCCTTCGACCTGATCCATGTGGATGCGAGTCTTCCCGGCCAGGTACACCGTTCGCTTCTTTCGAACCACCCCGCGCACACCGAGGGCATTTGTCAGCGTTTCCTTGAGCGTACCGGGATCATCGGTCGAGTAGCGCAGGTAGCGGGACTCGGCGGGACCGGCCGAGTCCAATCTCTCGTACTGGATCAGCTCGCCGGAACCATCCTCGAACACCCGAAGCTTCAGGCGTCCCGATGGAACGTTGAAGAACGTGTCTTCCTGAACCAGGTGTTCGACACCGCGATTCTCGAGATCCTCGGCCAGGAGGACCTGGTTCGCGAAATCCCGGGCGCGCGCCTTTATCTCAACGTTACGTGGCATCGGTAGCTTTGTGTCGCTCGGCAGCTTTGTGTCGCTCGGCAGCTTTGTGTCGCTTCCACCGATCAATGACGTCGTGTCCCCCCGCACGCCGTTCCGCCAGGTGCTCGAACCACGGCGCGGACCTCTCGGTGAACTCGATGAAATTGCCGTCCGGGTCCAGCACGGCGGTTGAAAGGAAGAATCCGGTGTCCCGGATCGGGTAGAGCAACCCGACGCCCCGAGTCGTGAGTTCGTTCGCCACGGACTTGATCTCGAACACGTTGAATGCCAGTTTGACAGCGCCTACGCCGTGCTGGTGATCGGGAAAGTCCTCAATGGGGTGAATCGCAAAGTGGATGTCCCCGAGATCGCAACCCCAGTGGGGAAGTGTTTCGCCGTGCTGTTCTTCCTCGAGCGCCAGGCCGATCGTGTCACGGTAGAAAGTCGCCAGGCGGGCCGGGTTTTCCGACACCAACAGGATTCCGGAGATAAAGTCGATTTGTTCTCTCATGGGGCCTCACTGGAATGTCGTTGTCCGACGGATCTTCTGAACACGTACTGATTACAACCGCGCCGGTTGGTCGTTGTCAGGTTTTGGAGTTCAAAGCCGGCCTTCGTGTAGAAACGAATGATTTCCTCGGGCCGGGCGACCTCGAAGGGATAGCCGCCGAGCCAGTCGATCGAGTCATGGTAGATCGACATTCCTCGTTTCGTCTTGTAAGCGCGAATGTGGCCCATCGGATTACCATACTTGATCAATCCAATGGCAAGGCTCTCCGAGATGAAGTAGGGAATGAACGCCGCACTGGCGACCATTCTTCCTATGGTCCCCGAACAGTACGCCTTTTTTATCTGTCTCCAGAATTTCGAAACTCGGCCCTGATCATTATAGATCGCGACATATAAGATGCCCCCTTCTTTGACCGGGATCGCCGCATTTTCGAGGGCAAGCGCCATGTTGCCCGTATGGTGCAAGACCCCCCACGAATAGACCACGTCGAACGTGCCGGTGTTTCTCACGTATTCCGGGTCGAGAGCGGAGCCTTCCTCAATCTTCCACGCGTGGTCGTCGGGAAAGAAGCGATGCTTGAGTTCCCGCGTGCACGCCACCGATCGCGGGTCATAGTCGAACGAGTGAACCACTGCTCCCAGGTGCCTGGCCGCGAGACTGAACAACCCACTGCCACAGCCGATGTCCAGAAAAGTTTTCTCTGCCAGGTCGTTCGACTCGAGCATCGATTGCAAGGAACGTTCTGCTTCCTCGATTCGGGTTTTATTCACCGACTTGAGGAATTGCTGCCAGTTCTCGCCAAAGGCAAATCTTTCTCCACTGGCGAGTTGATCTGAATGTCCCATTACGCCTCGTCGGTGCTTGTTTTCTACTCGTGGCGCAGCGTGATGGCAGGGTTCAGGCGGACGATGCGAAGCGCCGGCAGGAAGCTTGCGAGAACGGCTGCCGCAAGCAGGATTGTGGCAACAACCAGGAAAATTGTCCAGTCGGACGATCCGGCGATCCAAACCAGCCCCCGCAGGAGTCGGGCGGATGGTTGAGCGAGCAGGAGGCCCAGACTCACGCCGGCCAGTCCGAGCACGAATCCGGTTTTGGCCACGCTGCGGACCGCCTGGGCAGGTGTGGCGCCCATGGTCATGCGGATGCCGAGTTCACGCGTTCGCTCGACGACTGAGTTCGCGATCAGTCCGTAAATGCCGACGGCCGCAAGAAGTAGGGAAAGTCCTCCCAGAAGGGAGAGCAGGGTGGCCAGGAACCGCTCGAATCCGACTGATCGATACTGCACTTGTCCCATGCTGCTGAAGCCCGAGAAGGGGAGCAGTGGGTCGACGTTCTCGACTGCCCGCTGCATACCCGCGATGAGCCCCTGTTCCCCGGAGGTGCGCACGAACCACGCCGGAGAAAACCACGTGTGTACCAGGCTGAAGAATCCACCGCTCGCTTGTTCCGCGGGTATGTACGCCACCGGCATCCGGTCGAGCGGCTCATACCCGTTTAGCGCCGCCCTGAACGGCACGTTGCCGACGACGCCGACCACCCGCCGCGAGTCGTTCGAAAGGTCCAGATGGCTACCGACAGCCTGCTGGTTGGGGAGAAAGTGACGCGCGAAAGCCTCGTTGACGATCACGACCGGCAGGGTGTCGGCCGTGTCGAGACGTTCGAAGTCGCGTCCGGCCCGAAGAGGGATTCGGAGTGTTTCGAAATACCCCGGGGTGACATAGCAGACGTTCGACGTATGTGATCTGCCGTCCAGATCGGGACCGTCCAAACGCACGAAACCCGCGTTCAGCGGCCGTTCATACGGGACGCAGAGGCTGACTGCGGCGGCATCCACGCCGGGGAGCGCCTGAATTTCCACAAGGCTCTCGTTGAAGAGATGGTTCACGCGCTCCTCGTCGCCGTACCTGGAATCTTGTAGGGAGATCTTGGACGCCCAGAGATTCGAAGCGTCAAACCCCGGGTTGACATTCACAAGGTGGAGGAACGTCTGAACCAACAGTCCGGCCCCGGTGAGAAGAACGAACCCCATAGTGATCTCGCCGATGACAAAAATTCGATGGGGCCATCGGATCTGGTGGCCGGCGACACCGCGGCTTCCCCCGTCGGTCAGGCCCGCCTGAACGTTGAGGCGGCTCGCGTAAAAAGCAGGCAGCGTCCCGAACAACACGCTGGTCAAGACCGAGAAACCGAGTGTCGCAAACAGGACGCGTCCGTCCAGGTGGACCACCTGCCAGATGTTCAGGTCCGGCGGCACCCACGCCTTGAACGCGTAGATTCCCAGGTAACCCGTACCGACACCTGCCAGTCCTCCCGCCATCGCCAGTACCAGGCTTTCGGTCAACATTTGGCCGATGATTCCCGACTTTCCACCTCCAAGGGCGATTCGTGTCGCCAGTTCCTGCGCCCGCGCCGGAATCCGAGCCAGGAGCAGGCTCGCGATGTTGACGCATCCCATCAGCAGGACCATGCCGACCGCGCCCCAGAGAATCATGAGAGGCCCCCGGACGTTCTCGCTCAAGCTTCGTTGGAGAGGGACGAGTCTCAGGCTGACGACAGTCCCCTCGGGGATCCGGAGTTCCTGGATCACCACGTCACCCACCGAGGCGATTTCGGCGTCAGCCTGGGGCCAGGTCACTCCGTCCGGCAGGCGGGTCACGATGGAGTAATTGTTGCCGGCCCCTTCTCCTGTCGTCGAGGGCTGCAACGGCGTCCAGACGTCTGCCACAACGTTTGTCTCGACATCTTCAGGCATCACGCCGACGATCGTATGGGGTTCGCCCCTCAGTGTAATTTGGCTGTTCAGGACGGACGGATCGCCGTCTGTGACTCAGTATGGCCACGGGCGGCCCGCCCTGGCGATCTTCCTCCTCGGTGAAACCCCTTCCCAGTTCCGGTTCGACTCCTAGAACACGGAAGAAGCCTGTCGAAACACGTTGCTGTTGCAAGAATTCGATTCGATCGTCCAATGCGAAGTTGACGCCGCTTGCCGATTGAGTAAAGACGGCCGAGTCTAGGTGGGTGGCCCCGTCGCGCACGCCCTCCCAGACGCCTCCCGTCTGGGCCACCTGATCTCCTTCCCCCCGGGCGTTCTCGAAGTGCATCGTGACTTGGGCCAGCCGGTCGGGTTCCGGGTAGGGCAGGGGGCGGAAAAGGACCGCGTCCACGACGCTGAACAGCGCGGTGTTGACGCCGATACACAAGGCCAGAGTTGCGATGATCGACGTTGCAAAAACGGGGCTGCGCCGGAGCAGACGCATCGTGTAGACCAGGTTGCGGCCCATCAATCCAAAGATTCGCAGTCCGATGGCCTCTCGACACTCGTCTTTTACAGCGCCGCCGGTCCCGAATTCGATACGTGCCCGCCGGCGCGCTTCCTCGGGGGAGAGGCCTTCGGCGATCAAGTCCTCGGAGTAGAGCTCGATGTGTGATCTCAATTCCGAGTCCATTTCCTCTTCCATGCGCGAGCGACGAAAAACCGCGCGTGACCATGACTTCAACCGATTCAGCATCTAGACCTCGCGCTCCAGGCAAAAAAATCCCCGCGATCTCCCGAAGGATCGCGGGGATTCTCTCTGATCAGCTATCTTCGTCCGATCGGTTGCGCATCCTTAACAAACCTTTCGAACCAGGACATCATTTCGTACAACGTGTGTTCAACCGACTCTTTGGCGGCATAGCCGTGTGACTCGTTAGGCAGAGTTACAAGGCGTGCGGTCGCACCGTGTCCGGTCAAAGCATGGAACATCCGGTCGGACTGGACCGGGAACGTTCCCGAATTGTTGTCGGCCTCACCGTGAGTCAGAAGGATCGGTTCGTTGACCTTGTCGGCATGCATGAAAGGCGACACCTTGAAGTACAACTCCGGGGCTTCCCAGAACGTCCGTTGCTCACTCTGGAATCCAAACGGGGTGAGCGAGCGATTGTAAGCCCCGCTGCGAGCAATACCGGCTCTGAAAAGATCGGAATGGGCGAGCAGGTTGGCGGTCATGAAGGCGCCATAGCTGTGTCCTCCGACACCCACTCGATTCGGGTCGGAGACTCCTATTTCGGCTGACTTGTCGATTGCCGCTTTGCCGGCCATGACGATCTGATCGACCATCGTTTCGTTCATCGTGATCGGATCACCGATCACCGGCATTGTCGCGCCGTCCAGCAACGCATAGCCGTTCAACACGAAGAACAACTGAGACGCGCCGCGGATCGTCGTGAACCGGTCGGTCGATCCCGATACCTGCCCCGCGGTTGCGGCATCGTTGTACTCCCTCGGGTAGGCCCAGACTACCGTCGGCAGGCGGGTGCCTTCTTCATAGTCGGGAGGCAGATACAACGTAAAGGACAGGTCGACGCCGTCCTCGCGTTTGTATTTGACGAGCCGTTTCGTGATTTGCCGAAGTTGGGGTGTCGGGTCCTCGAAGTTCGTCAAGGCCGTGATCGACGCACTGTCCGACAGGTCCCGAATCCGGTAGTTCGGTGGTTCGGTCTTGCTCTCGCGTCGGGTGATCCAGCGGGTGCCGGAATCTCCCAGTGGCGACTGAATGGCTTCGTAGGCGCCGGCTGCGGACTGGAACAGACGCTCGGTTTCGAGCGTGTCGAGGTTCAGGCGATCCAGGAACGGATGATCGCCTTCGGGAGACGATCCATTGCCGGCCAGGAAGATCGAGTTGCCGTTCTGCATGACGGCCCGACGCCCGTTTGCCAGGGTGGTCGAAACCGGCCTGCCGGGATCGTTGTAACGGTCCTGGGCGCTCATATCCCATATGAGTTTGGGCTCGGATCCGGCACCGATCAGGAATGTGCGATTCCACCGATTGATTCGATGGTACTCGGTGACCATGGCCCGTCCGTCTTCAAGCCACTGAATGCCGCGATAGCGGTCTTCGGTCCTGAACAGTTCGGTGGGCGAACCGCTGAACGGCGCAGCCAGAGTTTTCAGACTGTCCCGGTGAGTGACCTCGGATTTCGGATCTCCGCCGTCGAGGGCTTCAGCCCACAGCAAAGTCGCGCTTTCGGTCGGGATCCAGTTGTAGCTACGCGGATCCGTCGCGACTCCTCCGATCGGGACGTTCTCCTGCAGAGATATCCTCGCTACGGTGTGTTCGACCGTCGCGGAACGATCCCAGATCTCCACCATCCTCGGGAAAGACCGGTGCGTGAAGAGATAAGAGAACGGTTTCTGGAGCCGCACGACGAGAACATGGTTGCCGTCGGGTGAGATCGACAATGTCTGGAAGAGTCCCGGTGATCCGATGTTCGTCACTCGACCGTTTGTTGTATCGACAAACGCGAGTTGGGCTGTTCCGTGATAGTCGAACAGTGCCACGTCATGCCTTGTCTCAAGCAGATCCTGATAGGTGCGAATGGCTCCGGACCGACCCGATGTTTCCTGGATGTTGGGCCCGGTCGGGACGAGCGATTCTTCGGGCGGCGCACCACGACCGGCCGGAATACGCTGTATCAGCAACGTGCGGTTGTCGGGCATCCATTGGATGGCGGTGCCGTACGCTGCGTTCAGGACCACGCCGTCAATCTGACGTGCCTCGCCCGCGAGGTTGGAGACCCACAGGTCGATACCGTCGGATCGGGTGTTCGTGAACGCAAAATTCTTGCCGTCCGGGCTCCAGCGTGCTGAACCCAACTTCGCTCCGGCAGGAAGGTCCACCTCGATCTCGTTGCCGTCGGGAATTCCTTTGAGCGTGTAGCCAGTGGAGTAACGCGGACGGCTCGGTCCATTAGTCAGGGGGTCGATTCGTAAGCCCGCGATGCGAAGCATGGGTTGGGAGAAGTCTGCGATCGATGGGTATCCCGGAGGCTGGCCGAACAGCATGGTGTCGCCGCTGGGGTTGATGCTGACCTGAGGGGTCGGCAGGGCATCCAGAACGTCCTGGATCGCCTGCGGAGGTTTCTGGTAGGTATCTTGTCCGAACGCCGTCGGCGCCGATACCGACAGTAACACGGTCAGCGCTACCGGAACGGCCAACCCAAGGTTACGATGCATATTCGACTTCTTCTTCATGGCGTCGATCTCCTCCCCCACGAATCCGTGGGTTTCCTGACTGGTTTTCTGAATGATAGGAGATTGTAGCCGGGAACTGCCGTTTGCGAAAGCTTTCCCCGTTCGCCGACAACTCGCCCCCGTCCACCCTCCGCTCATTCGGGGACAGAGGCGTAATTCAAGCAAGGTACAGGTACGCAGGAAGTTATTGCCCGCTCATTCGGGGACGGAGGAACAAACGGATTACATACAGGAAGTTATGGTAATTACGCCTCCGTCCCCGAATTAGGAAGGGGTTGTTCTTCGGTGATGCTGGCGGCGTATTCCAGTTCGATGCCTCTCTTGACGCTCAAGGCTGCTGGGCAGCCCTTCTCGGCCACGTTGATCAGGCAGCGGGCATCCTCTTCACGCCCTTCAGGCACCTTGATGTTGTAATGGACCCGGATACGGGTGACGACCATCTTGCCGTCGATTTCCTCGATGTCTCCTTCGACATCCGACGACAACTTGTCCGGATAGGATGGAATTCCTCGTGCTTCCAGGGCGCCGCCCAGGGTGCCGGTCAGTCAGCCAGCCACCGAGGCGACGAGATAATCGAGAGTGGCCGGAAGGTCTTCTTCAAAGAAACAGAACCCGAACACGACCGTTCTGTCCATCGACACCGGCTATGACAAGGATTATGGGGAAGGAGTGGCCTACAAGAACTACTTCGCCTCGGACCGGCTGATGTTCGAGGTTCCCGAAACCGATAATCGCCTCAAGAACAAGGACGAGGTGCTCGTGATGCAGCTCGTCCCGTCATCGGGCGAAGGCCGGGAACCCGTGGCGCTATCGACCGATTTCCTCGACAAGAACCGTATCTACCCGTTCGAAGCCGGCGGTCGATCTTTCGTCGTCATCACTTCCGAAGAGGGTGCGAACCGCGTGTTCGAAACCGACGAGGTTCGTTTCAAGCGTGAGCGCAGATCCAATCGGATCGAAGACGAATCCCGTCGCCGCTGGACGGTGACCGAGGATGCACTGGTCGCCCAGGGTGTCCCGGCGGTCGAACTTCCAAGAGTAACCGCGAACAGGGCGTTCTGGTTCGGATGGTATGCGCAGTTTCCGACGACGCGGTTGATTAAGTAGGGAAGTGGTCAGTGGCCAGTTGAGGAAAAGACGAACGGCCAGCGGGCATCAACAATTCCAACTCAGGAAGGGTCCAATCCGGTCCCTGAATACCAGAAATAGAAGGTTCGATGCAGAGAAGGATTTGTTTATAACTAAGCGAGACAAAAACTCTGCGCCTCTGCGCCTCTGGTGCGCCAGGCAAAGCTTGGTCACTCTAGCTGAATGAAAGGAGTCAGCCATGTGAATTGCTCGTTCAACATGTAGCCAACGAGGCAGTGGTTATGGGGTAACCCGTAAGCTGAAGCCCTTGAAGGCGAAGACGCGAGCCGTAACGCAAGTGAACCCGAATCGGTCTCGAAACGCAAATCGTGGGTGGCCAAGCCGCCAGAGAGAGTCGAAGCCTGAAACCTTTAGGGAAGCAACGAGCAAAGGCACCTGAGGGGCCCACCGGGATGGAAGGGGACGGCGCGTGTCGATAGGATGACCCGGAACCTGGGAGATCCCGATGACTGGGTGGCACCCAACGGCTGAGGCGAAAAGATAAGTCTGAGCTGGGACATCGGGAAGTCGGCGGGGCGGATAGTAGCGATGAGACCGGGTAATGCCGGAGGAGCGAAGCGGCCCCACCGATCAAACGCAACAGCAAGAAGGTGAGGGAGCCGATTGGGATATCACCCTAGCACGGAGCAAGAGCGAGCCGAAGCAGCAGAGCACGGATGGTGCGAGCGGCGACGGCTGGGTCCGAGACTCGCTGACCTGAGGCTGCGGCTATGTCTGAAAGCGAAGCGGGAACCAAAGTTCCGGTTTTATAGTTTGTACGACCGGATCTACCGCAAGGACGTGTTGGAAGCAGGTTGGGAGCAGGTGCGAGCCAATCGAGGCTCGGCCGGGGTCGATGGCGTCACGATCCACCAGATTGTAGATGCGGAGGGCGGCCCGGAGCGCTGGTTGGCCGAACTGGCCGAGGTGCTGCGCGCGAAGAAGTACCAGCCTGAGGCGGTCAAACGGGTGTATATCCCGAAACCCGATGGTCGGGAGCGGCCATTGGGGATACCGACGGTTCGTGACCGTGTGGTGCAGGCGGCGCTGCTGCTGATACTGGAGCCGATCTTCGAAGCCGATTTCCTGGACAGTTCGTATGGATTTCGGCCGGGACGAAAGGCCCATGATGCATTGGAGCAAGTGCGGCAAGGACTCCACGGCGGGAAGCGGGACGTGTATGACGCGGATCTGAAAGGGTACTTTGATTCCATTCCGCGGGACAAGCTGTTCAAGGCGATTCGGATGCGGGTGACCGATAGTGCGGTGCTCCAGTTGATTCGGATGTGGCTCAACGCGCCAGTGACCGACACCCGGGACGGGGGACCGCCCAGGCGGCCCCGGACCGGGACTCCGCAGGGCGGGGTGATCTCACCATTGTTAGCGAATATCTACCTGCACTGGTTTGATCACTTCTTCCATGCCCGAGGGGGTCCGGCCCAATGGGCCGGAGCCGAACTGGTGCGGTACGCCGACGATCTGGTGATACTGGCCCGGCACCAGAGTCCCCGGTTGAAGGATTGGATTGAAGAGACGTTGGAACAACGGATGGGGCTCGAACTGAATCGAGCCAAGACACGGGTCGTGCGACTGATGGAGTCGGGACAGAGCTTCGACTTTCTGGGATACACGTTTCGGTATGATCGGGACCTGCACGGGCAGCCACGACGCTATCTGAATGTGACCCCCTCCAAGAAGGCTCTGGCTCGGGAACGTCAGATTGTGCGGGACATGACTGGCCCATGGCGGGGCTCTATGCCCATACCGGTACTGGTTGCGGATCTGAATCGGCACCTCAACGGCTGGGCGCAGTACTTCAGCTATGGCTATCCTCGTGTTGCAAAGCGCCAGATCAACCGTTTCGTACGAGACCGTCTGACGCGTCATTTGCGGCGGCGGAGCCAACGACCCTTTCGTCCTCCCGGCGGGGTCAGCTATTACAAGCATTTCCAAACCCTCGGGTTGGTCTATCTGTAAGGCTCTCCGTGTGGGCTTCAGAAGAATTGGTCGGGAGCGCCGGATGCGGGAAATCCGCACGTCCGGTGCGACGAGGGGGGAGGTCGCTCTACGCGTCCTCCCCTACTCTACCGTCGAGATCCTTCCCCGCGATTCCCCCAACTGACCACTGACCACTGGCCACTGACCACTCTCCTACCCCACTTCCCCATACCGGAAACAGTCAACGGTATGATCATTCACCATGCCGACGGCTTGCATGAACGCGTAACAGATCGTTGATCCGACGAAATTGAAATCCCTCTTCTTCAAGTCCTTGCTCATCGCATCCGATTCCGGGGTTTTGGGTGGAATCTCTCCGAGTTGTTTCCACTTGTTCTTTCTTGGTGTCCCTGCGACGAACTCCCAGATATAGGTGTCGAACGAACCGAACTCCTTCTGAACTTCGAGAAACGCCTTTGCATTCCGGGTCGCCGACGCGATCTTCAGCTTGTTCCTGACGATCCCCTCATTATTCAGGAGCTGGGAAGTCTTGCGGGCCTTGTACCTGGCGACGCGCATCGGGTCGAACTGGTCGAACGCAAGCCGGTAGTTTTCCCGCTTCTTGAGAATGGTCGACCAGCTCAGACCGGCCTGAGCCCCCTCGAGGATGAGGAACTCGAACAATGCGCGATCGTCATGTAGCGGTGTGCCCCATTCCTCGTCGTGATACCCGACCATCAGAGGATCAGTGCCCGCCCATTCGCATCGTTTCATCCGAGCCTCACGCAATCTTCCTCGCGACCAACGCCAATCGTTTGGCGTCGGGGCCGAACGGTTCGCCGGTCACCGTGTCGTACGCTTCGAAGTCTCCGAACCCGGTCTCTTTGAGGAGTTCCGAAAGCTCCCGGTACGTGTAGGTCCGGACCGAGAAATGTTTTTCCTCGCGCACGTCCCCCTTCTCTAACGTCCAGTCCACATTCATGCGGCTCTTTTCGTAATCCCAGGAACGTTCCTCAAGCCTGATCCATTCCCCGGTCTGCACCCGTTCCCGTTTTTTGAAGTCTCGAAGAACTATTTCAGTGACATATGTGTCGATCAGAAACCTGGCGCCGGGTTTGATCGCCCGCCACACCGCCTCGAGGGACTCCTTGTTCTCTACGTCGTCGAAATAGCCGAAGCTGCTCCAGAAGCAGAATGCCGCGTCGAATTCGTCCCACCACGGAAGGTCCCGCATGTCCTGTTGCCGGCATGTGAAGTTCGCGGATTGCTGTCGGGCGGCCACGGTCGCCAGTTCCGTCAGCTTCGGCTGCAGTTCTATCCCCGTGACTTCGAGCCCGGACAATGCCAGCGGGATACCGAGACGCCCGTCTCCCGAAGGTACATCCAGAATCCGGTCTCCCGGGCCAGGTTTGAGCACCTTCCGAATGAACTCGACCTCGCTGCCCGTTGCTTCGTCCGGCTTCATGTGCCGGAAGAACTCAGGCCAGACGCCCGTAAAAAATTCGTTCCACCATTCGTTGTTTAGAGACAAAGTGACAGGTCCTCGATAGCGGTTCTAGCAGCCCGTGGCGGAAGTCTGTAGGGTCGCGTTACGAGCGCCATGGGGCTAGATGCAAGGCGCCACGACGACGTCGATGCTCTTCATCGATCTAGGAGTGGCAACGCCGCAGCTGGGCCCATGCCGTCTTAACCCGAAGGGCGCAGGGGTCTTCGGGCCACAGGCTTTGTCATTCGTCGGTCACGATGACAAAGCATCGTTCCGCTCCTCATTTCGCGCCTGTGACCCGAATACCCCTGCGCGCGACCCTACAGACTTCCGCCACGGGCTGCTCTACAAGGGAAATGCCGAGGGACGGAGTTGAACCGCCGACGCCGGCCTTTTCAGGGCCGCGCTCTACCAACTGAGCTACCTCGGCATGACGGATCGCACAGAGCACTATCCGGGCTTTCCGCCGAACCCCTAAGATAGCGGTTTTGGGTTTCTTCGTAAAGGGCCAATCAAGGCCAAGGGGCTTTGGAAATACCGATCTCGCACCCCTGGCCATCGATCTCCCATCGGGCCTGATGATCGGTCTCGAGACGATCCGATTCGACGGCCAGTGCGAGGGTTTCCGACATGACATAGTCCGACATGTTCAGGATCGCCTTCGAGAGCTGTTCGCCTGCCTTGAAGCCGATCAGGATCCGGTCGGTGATTTCCAGGCCGGCGTCCCTGCGCATGTTCTGGACGCGATTGACGAACTCTCGAGCCATTCCTTCGTCCCGCAATTCCGGCGTCAAAGTGGTGTCGAGCGCTACCGTCAATCCGTCGGCAGACTCCACCATCCATCCTTCGATATCCCTGGTCGTAACCGACAAATCATCCAGGTCGATGTCCACCGACGTCCCGTCTACCTCCGTTCGAAACGAACCGCTGATTTCGATCTGGTTGATCTCGTCCGTCGTCATGGATCGAACGCGTCGGGCGACGGAATTGACGTTCTTGCCGAAACGCGGTCCGAGTCGCCTGAAGTTGGGGGAGGCGCTCTTCTGAATGATCGGCGAGCTTTCATCAACGAACTCGATATCCTTCACGTTGATTTCGTCAAGGATCAGGGTTCGGACACCGCCTACGAGATTCCGAACGGCATCGGAGGCTGGAATCGATATTCGAGCCAACGGCTGGCGGACTTTGAGCTCACTGCGGGACCGCATCGAACGAACCAGGTATACGACCCGCTGAGCCAGTTCCATGCGTTTCTCCAGGTCTTCATCCACCCGTTCTTCTCGAGGTGCGATCATCCGCGCCAGGTGGACCGAAGCCGAGGTCTCGCGACCGGTGCGCTCCATCAGACACCGATAGATCTCGTCGGAGAGGAAGGGCGCGATCGGAGCCATCATCTTCACGATTCCGAGCAGGCACTCAAACAGGGTCTGGTAGGCGGAGATTTTGTCGGGGCCGAGTTCGCTCTTCCAGAAGCGACGCCGGTTCCTGCGAACGTACCAGTTGGAAACCTGCTCGATGGCAAAGTGCGAAACCAGGCGTGCGGCGCGTGTCGGATCGTAGGATTCCATCGCCTCCAGATATCGAGCGGCCGTCGAGTTCAAGACCGACAGGATCCACCGGTCGATGTCCGGGCGGCTATCCGGCGAGACCTCTTCCTCCGCATACTCGAACCGGTCGATGTTGGCGTAGAGCGCGAAGAACGCATAAGTGTTCAGCAGAGTGCCGAAGAGTTTTCGACCGACGTCCTCAACGGACTTCTCGTCAAACAGCTTGGGTTTCCAGGGCGGGCCCGACACGATCAGAAACCATCGGACGGCATCTGCCCCATGCTGGTCCATGACCTGGAACGGGTCGACCGTGTTTCCTTTCGACTTGGACATTTTCTGACCGGCCGGATCCAGCACCAGCTCATTGACGACGACATTCTTAAAACTCGGCTGCTTGAACAGGTGAGAGCTGATCGCGTGCAGTGTATAGAACCAGCCGCGCGTTTGATCGACTCCTTCGGCGATGTAGTCGGCCGGGAAAGAGTGCTTGAAGATCTCCTCGTTCTCGAATGGGTAGTGCCACTGGGCGAACGGCATCGAGCCCGAATCGAACCAGGCATCCACCACCTCGGGGATCCGTCGCATCGTGTCTCCACAGGTGCAGTCGAACGTCACCTGGTCCACGTATGGCTTGTGCAGATCCAGGGGATCGGGCAGGTTCCGCCCGTCGCGCCGCAGCTCTTCCACGCTTCCGATCGATCGCTTCCGGTCACACGATTCGCACACCCAGATCGGGATCGGTGTCCCCCAGTAGCGGTCTCGCGAGATGGCCCAGTCCTTGTTCTCTTCCAGCCAGTTGCCGAAACGTCCGACGCCAAACTCCGGCGGATGCCATGCGATAGCGCGATTGTATTCGATCATGTCGTCCCTGAAGTCGGTCGTCCGGATATACCAGGACCGGCGTGCGTAAAAGATCAGAGGCGTTTCGCATCTCCAGCAATGAGGATAGCTGTGATGGTGCATCTCCTTTGAAAAGAGCAGCCCGCGGCCCTTGAGATCGCTCGTGATCAACGGGTCGGCATCCTTGAAGAACTTTCCGGCGAAGGGCCCGGCTTCGGCCAGGAACTGGCCTTCGGCGTCGACGGCATGGATCATCGGCAGGTTGTTTGCCTTCGATGCCTGATAATCGTCTTCTCCATAGGCCGGCGCCAGATGCACGATCCCGGATCCGTCGGTCGTCGTTACAAACGGGGCATCGATGACGTACCAGGCCTTTCGGTCCGCTGGAAACAGATCGAACCACCTCTCGTATTCCTTCCCGACCAGCGTCGACCCGGGGAACGTTCCGACAATTTCCACCTCATCGCCCAGGACCGGCAACCGTTCTTTTGCCAGAATCAGATACTCATCTCCGAGCCGTACCTTGACATATTCGATGTCCGGCCCCACCGCCAGCGCGACGTTCGATATCAACGTCCAGGGTGTCGTCGTCCACACAAGAAAGTAGGTGTGTTCTTCATCTGTCAGCCGTGCCTTGACGTAGAT
The DNA here is from genome assembly GCA_965247425.1 of Terriglobia bacterium. Lineage (GTDB taxonomy): Bacteria > Acidobacteriota > Terriglobia > 20CM-2-55-15 > 20CM-2-55-15 > CAZOZZ01. The sequence continues at coordinate 2,902,906 of OZ252023.1, read as the reverse complement.
GGAAGGATCGTCGACGTCTCGATAACCCTGAGCCACCTCGTGGGATGAAAGCGGCGTGCCGCAACGGGGACAATAGAGCTGGACCTTGAAGTCCTGGTAAACCAGGCCATCCTGGAAGAACGAATCAAGAGCCCACCAGACGGACTCGATGTAGTCGTTCTCACACGTGATGTAAGGGCTGTCCATGTCCACCCAGTAGCCCATGCGTTCGGTGAGTTCTTCCCAGAGGTCCTTGTAATCGAAGACCGATTTGCGGCAGGCGGCGTTAAACCTCTCGATTCCGAACGTCTCGATCTCTTCCTTGTGTTTGATGCCAAGCTGCCGTTCGACCTCGATCTCGACCGGGAGGCCGTGCGTGTCCCACCCGGCCTTCCGATGGACCTGATAGCCTTGCATCGTCTTGAACCGGCAGACCAGATCTTTGATCGTCCGGGCGAACACGTGATGAATTCCCGGCTTTCCGTTCGCGGTGGGAGGACCTTCGTAAAAGGTGAAGTCGGGTCCATCCTGACGTATCTCGACGCTACTCTCAAAGACCCGATGGGTCTTCCAGTGTTCCAGAACCCCTTCTTCGAGAGCCGGGAGTTTCAGTTTGTCCGACAGCTGTCTGAACATCCCCCTAATTTAACATGGCACGCAGATTGCGCAGATGAGGGGTTTAAGGTTCAGGTGTGGCGCGGCTCACGTGAAGCTCCTAATCTGCGAAATTTGCGTAATCCGTGTAAAAAAAAGGCCCCGCTTCCGCGGGGCCCTTGCAACGAGTTGTGAGAACTGAGTGAGATACTTTGTTTATCGGAACAACGGCTTTTGCACTTTAGACTTTTTCCGATTCTGGTCTCTTTGCTCCGATTCAGCGTTTCTTGCCGTTGCGCGGTCCTCCATTGCTGCCTGGGACGGTCGCAATCGCCTCGGCCTGGACATCGGGGGCGACTGGGGCAACAGCGAGGCCGAGAGCCTGGCGGACGGACTGTTCGATCCGATCACGATACTCCACGTGTTCGGACAAAAATTGCTTGGCGTTTTCCCGGCCCTGACCCAGCCGTTCACTTTCGAACGAGAACCAGGAACCACTCTTGTTTACGATGTTTTGATCGACGGCAAGGTCCAGGAGTTCGCCTTCACGAGATATCCCCATTCCGTACATGATATCGAACTCAGCGGTCCGGAAAGGTGGAGCGACCTTGTTCTTGACCACCTTGACCCGCGTCCGGTTGCCTACGATCGCATCCCCGTCCTTGATCGATCCTATCCTTCGGATATCCGCGCGCACCGAGGAGTAGAACTTCAGCGCCCGGCCACCGGTTGTAGTTTCCGGATTTCCGAACATCACACCGATTTTTTCCCGGATCTGGTTGATAAAGACCAGGGTTGTCCGGGACTTCGACACGACGCCGGTCAGCTTCCGGAGCGCCTGTGACATCAATCTGGCCTGAAGACCCATCTGAGCCTCGCCCATTTCTCCTTCCAGCTCCGCCCGCGGTACAAGGGCGGCTACCGAGTCGATGACAACGATGTCGATGGCGCCGCTGCGAATGAGAACCTCGGTAATCTCCAGCGCCTGTTCGCCGCTATCGGGCTGGGATACCAGTAGGTTGTCGATATCGACTCCCAGCTTTCTGGCGTAGTGGGCATCGAGTGCGTGTTCCGCGTCGACAAAGGCGGCCGTACCACCCAGTTTCTGCGCTTCGGCGATCACATGGAGAGTCAACGTCGTCTTGCCGCTCGACTCCGGTCCGTAGATTTCCGTCACCCGGCCCCTGGGGAATCCCCCGACTCCAAGCGCCGCATCCAGGGCAATCGAGCCCGATGGTATGTACTCTATCGAGGGGATCGCGTTCGTGCCTCCGAGCCGCATGATCGAGCCCTTGCCGAACTGCTTCTCAATCTGACTCAATGCCAGATCGATCGCTCGTGATTTCTCTTTCTTTTCTTCTGCCATTTTGTTTCCTCGTTTCTATTTTCAGGCCGGTCCAGCGAAGGGCTCTTCCGATCGTTTAGGGTCCACTCAAGAATAACTTCACATTTTGGCATCCCATCTTCACGCCATCTTCGCGGTCTTCGCGGCATCGCGGCATCTTCGCGGTCTTCGCGGCATCTTCGCGGTCTTCGCGGCATCTTCGCGGTCTTCGCGGCATCTTCGCGGTCTTCGCGGCATCTTCGCGGTCTTCGCGGCATCTTCGCGGTCTTCGCGGCATCTTCGCGGTCTTCGCGGCATCTTCGCGGTCTTCGCGGCATCTTCGCGGTCTTCGCGGCATCTTCGCGATCTTCGCGGCATCTTCGGCCGCTCCTCAATCACAGATCCTCGAAATAGCCGGGCTATTCCTCCGGTCTGCTCAATCGGTCGCGACCAAATCTGACCTAAATCTGGGCGCCAACTCTGTGAAGTTATTCAGGAGCGGACCCTTAGCGAGACCGTTTGGCCCCACACCCCGTCAGGCGTAATTCGTCCCGAACGAGGCCGCCTAACTCGTCCGGAGATACATGGTATTCGGAAAACCCGCGCATCTCCTGGTGATATCTCTGCTCACGCGGGTTGATACGCCGGGCGTTCGTGAAGCATTCTTTGGCTTTGCGTCTCCAGTTCATTTCCAGGCACAGCAGGCCCATCTGATAGAACGCTTCCCCGTAATCGGGGTCGAGTTGCGTTGCCAGTTTCAGATGATCGATTGCACGCTTGTGCTTGGCCCCTTCATAGTAGATCGCGCTCAGCATGAAATGGATCGTAGCGCTCGGATGCAATTCCAGAGCCCGTTTCAGGTGCTCCAGTGCTTGTTTACGGTTTCCATGGTCCAGGAACAGCGATCCCAGTGTGGCGTGAGCCGAAGCCGAATCGTTTCGCATGCCGACGGCTGCTTCCAGGAGTTGCTGGGCGGCGTGGGGATTTCCGTTCCGTTTTTCGAGGAGTCCCATCAAGAGGGTCGCTTCGAAATGGTCCGGTTTCGCTTCGAGCACTCGTGCCAGGCATTGGCTGGCCGACAAGAATTGTTTCGCCTGGAAAAAGACTTCGGCGAGCAACATTCCCAATTCGTAGTTCGAGGGATCGTGCCTGAACGCCGATTCGAGTGACGTCAGGCTTTCCTCCGTGCGATCGGAGACCAGCAGGTCGAAAGCACGCCCGACCCACAGCGTAAACTGCTTTCGCTCGGAGCCTCTGTAGAAATCGACGATCTGTTCCATTCGCGAACCGAGTCGATCGACCTCCTCATTTTCCGTCAGTCGCGAATCGATCCGTTTCTGCCACTCGGATTCCAGGTTGGCCAGATTGACGCCGGCCGATTCCAATGATTCGGTCAGGGTCTCAATCATCGTGTGATCGATGAAGTTGTTGGCGGCAACTCTTTCCATCGTCTCAGTTAAGGCCTCTACTCGCTTGTTCATCGCCGACAGCGTATATTCCATAGCGCTCAGGCGTTCGAGGACATGCTCGTCCAAAACCGTCATCGGAACATCCGACCGTGCCCCTCCAGTCGAAATCAGGAGCTTCGTTCCGCACTTCCAGCAGAATTGCCGGGTCAGCCCGTTACGTGTCGTGCAATTTTGGCAGTGGACCATACGTAAGAATGGACGAAAGGGCGGACAACATTGGTCCTTTTCAGTTAGAACTCCACGTTATCCGAAGTGTTTTTTCGACGCAGAGACGCAGATTGGATTGTTTCTCGGAGGAATGACCTTCTTATCACAGAAACAAAACTCTGCGTCTCAACACAGCCAGCAGTCTCACCTGTACAGGCACGGCGCAAACCCTCCCCGACTTTGGACCTCGGACTCCCATTCTCAATACTTATAAAATCCGCGGCCCGTTTTCCTGCCCAGAAATCCTGCGTCGACCATTTTCCGGAGCAGGGGGCATGGCCGGTATTTGGAGTCTCCCAGGCCGTCGTGCAGAACTTTCATGATGTCCAGACAGACGTCCAGACCGATCAGGTCCGCCAGGGCAAGCGGGCCCAGGGGGTGGTTCATTCCCAGCTTCATCACCGTGTCGATGGCCTCGGCTTCTCCGACACCTTCCATCAGGCAGTACACGGCTTCGTTGATCATCGGCATGAGGACCCGGTTGGACACGAAGCCCGGGTAGTCGTTCACCTCGACTGCCGTCTTGCCAAAGCGTTCGGCGAGTTTCCGCGTCACTTCGTAGGTCTCATCCGAGGTGGCCAGCCCACGCACGATTTCGACGAGTCGCATCACCGGCACCGGGTTCATGAAGTGCATGCCGATGACCTTTCGAGCGCGTTTGGTTACCGAGCCGAGTTTTGTGATCGATATGGACGACGTGTTCGACGCCAATACGACTTCAGGTCTTGCAATCCCGTCGAGATCTCGAAAAATGTCCGACTTAAGCTCGAGATTCTCGGTGACGGCTTCGATCAGGAAGTCCGTTTCCGCCAGCGCCTGCTTGTCCACCGACCCGGAGATTCGTCCGAGCGCGCCTTCCTTTTCCTCGCTCGTCAGCTTTTCCCGGGCGACTTCCCGGTCCATATTCCTGGAAATCGTGGATAAAGCACGATCTAGAAATCGTTGTTCCACATCAAAAAGAACAACTCGTACACCGGATCGGGCCGCAACGTGGGCGATGCCGTTTCCCATCGTCCCGGCGCCAATGACACCGACCGTCTGAACATCCGCCAATGGAAGAACCTCCTGATTCCCCGGACCACCACGGGCTCCTAGCGCTCGACCGCCATGGCGACGGCATTGCCTCCACCCAGGCACAGTGTGGCTATGCCGCGTCGAACGTCGCGTCGCGTCATCTCATAAAGGAGCGTGACCAGAATTCTGGCGCCGCTGGCCCCGATCGGATGTCCGATGGCTACGGCGCCGCCGTTGACGTTGACTTTCGCCGGGTCCAGTTCCAGTTGCTCGGTGACTGCCACTGCCTGGACCGAGAATGCTTCGTTCAATTCCACCAGGTCTACGTCGCCGAGATTCCAGCCAATCTTGCCGACCAGTTTGCGGACGGCTTTGACCGGAGCCATCATCACCAGAGCAGGTTCGATCCCGGAGACTGCCTGGCCGACAATTCGGGCCAGAGGCGTCTTTCCCAGCCGGCTGGCATATTCCGTTGACGTTACGATCAGGGCCGCGGCGCCGTCGTTTACGCCGGGGGCATTGCCTGCCGTCACCGTACCGTCTTTCTTGAACGCGGGCTTCAGTGCTCGGAGCGTTTCAATCGAAGCATTTGCCCGCGGCGACTCGTCCCTGTCGAAGAGGATCGGATCGCCCTTTCGCTGCGCGATTTCTACCGGGAGTATCTCATCGTGGAATCGGCCGGCCTCGATGGCAGCCACAGCCTTCTGGTGGCTGCCGAGGGCGTATTCGTCCTGCCGTTCCCTCGGAACTTTATATTTTTCGCTGACCACCTCGCCGGTGTTGCCCATATGGAAGTCTTCAAAGGCGTCCCATAGCCCGTCCTGGATCATGGAGTCCACAACCTTGCCGTCACCCAGCCTGTAACCCGTGCGGGCCTTGGGGAGTAGATAGGGGCAGTTGCTCATGCTTTCCATGCCGCCCGCGACGACGATTTCCGAGTCTCCGGTCTGGATGCCCTGGGCCGCCAAGGCGACCGCCTTGAGACCGGATCCGCAGACCTTGTTGATCGTCATCGCTGCGACTTCAGGAGTGAGCCCGCCGCCCAGAGCCGCCTGGCGGGCCGGGTTCTGTCCCAGTCCGGCGGAGACGACGTTGCCCATGATGGCCTCGTCGACCTGGGCCGGTTCCAGACCGGCACGCTCAAGGGCCGAACGAATGACTAGCGCTCCTAAACTGGTGGCCGAGAGCGACTTCAACGTCCCCTGGAATTTTCCGACCGGAGTTCGGACCGCGCTGATGATGACGGGCTCCGTCACGATGTGCCTCCTGACTCGTCCTGTTCCAACTTACCACACAAAGAGACAAGCCTCAGGACCTGCGCGGCAGAAGGGATCGTAGAGAGAATGGAGAATCGAGGCCAGACTCCCTCGATCTTGAGCGGAGCAGTTTTATTGCTTGCTGCTGGGGGGCTAACGGAGGTTGAAATTGACTTCGATATTGAGGGCGACGTCAACCGGAGCGCCGTTCCGCATACCTGGCCGGAACTTCCATTGTTTCAGCGCCTGAATCGCGTTTTCGTCCAATCCGAATCCCAGACTGCGAATAACGCGCAGAATGTCGACCGTGCCGTCGCTTCTCACGATGGCCTCCAGGACGACGGTTCCCTGGTAACGTGCCTTGCGTGCTTCTTCGGAGTACTGCGGATCTACCTTGAACAATATCGTCGGAGGAGAGACACCCCCACCGATACGGAAGACACCGCCTCCAAATCCGCCACCTTGTCCCTCTCCGACGCCGGGGCCTCCTCCCTGTCCGACGCCCCGACCCTGGCCGGTTCCGATACCGCCCCCGACACCCGGTCCCGCCGAGGGTGGTCCGGGCAAGCCCTCGAGGGCCCCAAGCAGTGCGAAGTTGACTGGCGATTGGAGGTTGGCCAGCTGCGGCGCCACGACGGTCGGTTCGGCCACCAGAATGGGATCGGTGTTGAGAATTTCGGGCGTGGGAGGAACCAGCTGTTCGTCAGAGGCTTTCGGAAGCTCACCCAGCGTCGGAGGTGTTTCTTCCTGGAGCCCCCCGCCACCTCCACCACCGGATTGATCGTCCTCTTCAGGCAAATTCAGGATCAAAGGTGGCGACATCAGGGGGACGAACGTTTCCGTTATCTGGAAGGCGTCGGGACCGAACCCCAGAATGGGGAACATCACCAGCACGACTATGATGACGTGCGATGCAAGCGAGATAAGTCCCGGAGTTCGCCGGCTGTGCTCGGTCCAGATACCTTCGACCTCGATCGGCTCGGCCGTCACCTCGGGCTTTTCTTTCGGATGAACGATGTCGTCTATGGTCGCGCGGATCTGCTTTATCAGCGAGACATACGACGTGGGGCCCCCAACGAATTGGTTGAGAGCACTCATGTCTTTCTTGGCGGTAATTTCCAGCTTGGCGGGGGGATTCTTATGCTCCTCCCACAAGTCCTGTAGTTGCGACCGCAGGGAAGTGACCCACGTGTCCTCGGCAACGGGCGAGAATGTTGGGAGTTTGGGCTCTCTTGTGACGCGGTTCTTCATCAAATGCTTCTATAAATGCTTCGATGGTCTTGGATGAACCTGTTTATACTATAGTTAGCGTCCTCAGAATAACATATTTTGAAGGTCCCCAAGGAACGGTCCCAGTCAGCAGAATATGACGTCCAGGCATCCCATTGCGACCTTACAGGCACGTCTCCCTTATCTCGGTCTTGTTGGCATCGTACTGCTGTTGGATCGCATCTCGAAATCGGTCATTCACTCTCGGTTTGATCTCGGCGAAACCCTTCCGGTCGTGAACGGCTTCTTCGACATCATTTACGTGCGTAACACCGGAGTTGCGTTCGGCCTTTTTTCCTCTGTCAGCTCGCCCGCCAAAGCGACGCTTTTGTCGGTCTTCGCGGCGACGGCCGCGGTCATCGTCGTCTTCTACAGCATCCGCAATCCTGTCGGGCACCGTCTCTTGCAGTGGTCCCTGGCGTTGATCCTCGGGGGCGCCCTGGGCAACCTCTACGATCGAGTGATGCACGGTTACGTTATTGATTTTCTGAGTTTTCACCTCAACGTGTACCATTGGCCGGCGTTCAATGTGGCGGACACCGCCATTTCCGCGGGTGTCATCCTTCTTGTCGCGGAAATCATAAATGATGAGATTACAGCCAGGGCCTGATGACCGCGGGGTCCGGCTGGACATCTTTCTCTCCCGTTTTTTGAAGGATCTCACTCGCTCCCAACTCCAGACAATGAACCGCCGGGGGGCCATCCTCGTCAGTGGTGTCCGCGAGAAGTCCGGGTACCGGATTCGTGGTGGCGAAACCATCGAGATCGATCCGCCACCGCCCGAACCTCTTTCTATCGAACCCGAATCGATCCCGTTGGATGTGCGTTATGAGGACTCGGATCTGGCCGTGATTGAGAAACCGGCCGGCATGGTGGTGCATCCGGGAGCCGGCAACCGGCGGGGAACTCTCGTTAACGCTCTACTGGCACGCTTCGGTCGGTTGTCCGACGCCGGCGGTTCCACTCGCGCCGGCATCGTTCATCGATTGGACAAACTCACGTCAGGTCTGATCATCGTTGCTAGAAACAACCCATCGCACTACCAGTTGTCCAGGAGTTTTGAGAAGAGGGAAGTCCAGAAGACCTACACGGCACTGGTTCACGGACGTCCGAAGACAGCTACTGGAACGATCGACCTGAACATCGGGCGACATCCTAAAGTGCGAACACGTATGAGTGCGAGGCCCGTCGGGGGGCGCGTGGCCCATTCGGAGTATCGCACTATCGACGAACTCGCGGGTTTCACTCTGCTCGAGGTGCGTATTCGCACCGGCCGGACGCACCAGATTCGGGTGCACCTCGCTGCGATAGGACACCCGGTGGTCGGCGATGGGGTTTATGGCGAAAAAGCCGATGCCGTTTTTCGTCGAGTGTACCGGGACCTGGGGCGATACTTTCTCCACGCGTCGGATCTGGAGTTTCCACATCCGGTTGCCGGGACAACGATGGCGTTCCATTCGGTGCTGCCTGACGACTTGAGACGAGTGCTGGACTTGCTCCCGGCTTGAAAAGTGTGGCTCTACGACAGCCGATCCGTGTATTTTGTTGTGTCTGAAAGCGGGTGGGCGGGCAATCGCTTCCGCAAGGGAGAGGAAAGTCCGAACTCCACAGGGCAGTGTGCCCCGTAACTCGGGGGCCCGAAAGGGACGGAAAGTGCCACAGAAAATATACCGCCGTGCCCGGCGTCTGAATGCTTCGTTCCATCGAACCGATGCATTCAGGCGCCGGGTACGGTAAGGGTGAAAAGGTGCGGTAAGAGCGCACCAGCGGTCCGGCAACGGGCCGGCTTGGTAAACCCCACACGGAGCAAGGCCAAATAGAGAAACGTAGAGGACGGCCCGTCCGAGTTTCCGGGTAGGCTGCTCGAGCCCCGGTGAAAGCCGGGGCCTAGATGAATGATTGCCGCCCTAACATCGTTGGGGAACAGAATTCGGCTTACAGCCCGCCCGCTTTCAGAACAACTCGTTTGAACAGGAAGAGTCGGAGGTGGAGTGGCAGTATATGTTGTGACCGGCGGGGCCGGATTCATCGGTTCCCACATTGCCGAGGAACTGATCAGCCGTGGTGAAAAAGTCATCGTGTTCGACAACTTGACGACTGGTAAGCGTGAGAATCTGGAGGTTCTCGGCGGTCGGGCCGATGTCCGGGAAATCGACCTGGCCACCGACCCGCGACTTTCCGACCACCTTGACGGCGTCGACTTCGTTATCCATCAGGCGGCGATCCCGTCGGTGCCCAGATCCATCAAGGATCCCCAGACGTCTCACGCAGCCAACGTGAATGGGACGTTGAATCTGCTGGACGCTTCCAGGAAGGCAGGTGTTCGCCGGTTTGTCTACGCTTCTTCGTCGTCGCTTTACGGCGACAGCCCCACCCTGCCGAAGCATGAGGGCATGCCCGCCGCCCCGTTGTCTCCCTACGGTGGGCAGAAGTTCTTTGGAGAGGTCTATGCCCAGGTGTTCTGGCGGGCGTACCAGATGGAAACCGTATCGTTGAGGTACTTCAACGTCTTTGGTCCCAGGCAGGATCCCTCCTCCCAGTACAGCGGCGTGATTGCCCGATTTATTCCCGCCGTCCTCTCCGGCAAGAGACCGGTGATATACGGTGACGGCGAGCAATCCCGGGACTTCACCTACGTTTCCAACGTCGTCGACGCCAACCTGAGGGCGTGTGTCGCCGAAGGAGTAGCCGGCGAAGCATTCAACATCGCATGTGGTGACCGACTTACGGTGAACTCGATTCTTTCGGAGATCAAAACCCTGATCGGAAGCAACATCGAACCCGTCTACGACCCCCCTCGGCCCGGAGACATACTCCATTCGCAGGCCGACATCTCGAAAGCCAGGGATAGGTTGGGCTGGAACCCGATCGCCACCTTCACGGAGGGGTTGACGCCTACGATTGACTGGTATCGGGGAAGTGGTCAGTGATGGGGCAGTGGTCAGTGATGGGGAAGTGGTCAGTGGTCAGTCGGGGGGAGGGGAGACCGAATACTATTGGACGGTGATTGTCACTTCGGACTGACTGGTGCCGCCGCGGCCGTCATTGGCGACGGCGCGTACTACGTAGTCTCCGGGGGTGAGGCCACTGGCATCGAACGTTACTGTTTCTCCGGTTCCGACGACCTGGCCGGCGCTGCTGGTCCAGGCGTAAGACAGCGGATCGCTGTCCGCATCGAAGGCGACTGCAGTGACCTGGACCGAACCACCGACGGGTATCGCCGCTTGTTCGACTTCCAGGACGATGAGCGGGAAATTGTTTGCCAGCACTGGCTCGACGGGTTTTGTGTAAGTGATGCCAAAGACGAACCCATCGCTTTCGGAGTTCCCTGGGAACTCCCGGTCGAAGTTGCTGTTTCGACGGTACCCGCCGCTGAAAGTGATTCCGCGGTTCAACCTCAGATAACGAAAACCAAACAGTAAGTCGCTCGGAGCCTGGATCACGTCGTTAGGGCTTCCGGCGCCGATAAACGTGACAGTGCTGTACTCGAAGACTCCCTGCACGATCCCGCCCCCATAAATACCGATTCCTCCGGCAGGCCAGATTACTCCGATTCCGCTGCGAAGCTCATCTTTCAGCCTGATTGGTGCGGGTAGCTCCGCGTCACTCGTCGACACCAGACCCATGCTCGAATTCAATAGAAACTGGAGTGGCAAGGAGGACGTGAAGACCAGTTCGATACCACCGTCGACCTTGCCGGTCCCCAGTCCCGCGGTTTCGTCTGCATGGGGGATCTTGACAAAACCCGACAAGCTTATCCCTCCCAAACTGCCCTGGCGGCGCTGTATCCGGTACTTCCCGGTGATGATGGTGTCACCGAAGCCTTTAACGAATGGGTCTTTCACAAACGGCAGGGTGTTGAAGAATCCATTCTGGGAGAGGTTTCGCGCGGCGATCTGTCTCTGGGCTTCGATCGTGGCGGTCACCGTGAGCCGTCCGGTCAGGCCATAGGAGAAAAAATGGGGACGGAATTAATGTCCAGGTCGCGGGGAGTCCGATCGATGTTGTTCAGCCCCACGCCGAACGAAAACTGGTTCTTGTTCAGGGTTTCGACACTGGGCACGACAAATCCACCCCGGTCGCCCAAGATGGTGCCGCTTTGCTTGGAGATACGGATGATGCGAGCGGTACGTTCCTCGTCCTGGGCAAAGGGTGTCCCTGTCAAAGCCAGCAGGAGGATTGGGAAGAGAATTCGTTTCATGTACAATCCTCGGTATGCACGCCCTTGTTGCTCTCCTGGCTACGCTCCTTCTCGCGTCATCGGGCGGACCCGTTCAAGCAGGAGAGGACGAAATCTTAGCTCAGTTGTCAAAACTTCGTCTAGACAAAAACCGGATCTACTTGATTCGCGATATCACGATCCGTCGCGACACCCTGTCGATATCGTTCAACCGTGGAACCATCGTTTTTCTCGAGGCGGTGAGGGGACAGGTTACCGGCGCCATTTTCCTCGGCAGCGGGGAGATCCTTTCAATTCCCCCGGATCCGAGCGAGAAGCGGCAACTGATCAAGTTTACCGAATCACCGATTCTTAATGAACGTTTCGATGCGGGTATGTTCCGTTTTACAGACGACACTTACACGGAGATCATTACACAGTATGAGGAACGCGCTCGAGAAGACGTCCCCGATGAAGCGTTTTCGGAATTGCTTCCCTGGGAGGCAAACCTCGGCGAGGGTTCACGCCTGCTGAACCTGCGCCTGATGGCCGATTTGATTGGGAACGACGAGCGCCCTCTCTTTTATTCCGAGCTGCGGGGAACCCGGCTCGGTTGGTTCAACGCGGTCTACGATCAGCGCCTGGCCGAAGAGGTTACCCTGGTCAGGTCCGGAGTCGAGTCCGACTCGGGTATCTCGGACATCTGGACGAGTTACAACAGGCGCAGCGAGGCGCGAGATCCCGAGAAATTTGCCCATGAGGACCCGGCATTTGTAGACATCACCGCCTATGACATTGACGCGACGATACTTCCGGACTCCCGGCTGGATGCCGTTGCCAGATTGACTTTGACTTCCCGGCGGCCCGGAGAGCGAGTCCTTCGTTTCGATCTCACGCGCACGCTCCGGCTGTCGGAGGTGACGTGGAACGGAGAGCCCGTGTCGTTCTTTCAGCACGCCGAAGAAGATGGTGGTTCCGAGTACGACGGTTTCGACCGGCTCGCCGTGATCTTGCCTTCACCCACCGAAGCCGGGCAACAGATGGTCCTGGAGTTCCACTATTCGGGAAGGGTTCTGGAGGCTCGAGGCGAAGGTATCTTCTACGTGAGTGAACGTGCTCTCTGGTATCCCAACTTCGGGCTCCAGGATCCGGCACGGTTCGATCTTCACTTTCACTACCCGTCCGACAACGCCCTGGTAGCCACGGGTCGTCTGGTCGAGGAGAGGGAAGAGGACGGGCTTCGACATTCGCGATGGACAAGCGGGCGGGAGTTCTTCGTGGCCGGTTTCAGCTATGGCGACTTTACGATCGAAAGCCACGAAACCTCGGTTGTGCCCATCTTCTTGTGCATCAACAACAACGTGGAGACGATTTTCAAAGAGATCGAATCCGAGCGCGCCATCAGGACGGAGCGAGCGCTACGGAATGCCGCGGCGATCATTCCCCGGAGAAGCGGGAGCCCGTTGCCGCGCGTGATTAACGTCGACCCGGACTTTGGAGCCTTTTCGACAGAGGGCTTGACCGACAGTATCCTGGAGGATGTGGGCGCCACGCTGGAGTTTTTCTCCGACGCCCTCGGGCCATATCCCTTCGACCGCTTGGCCATATCACAGTTTCCCGTCGCCTTTTCCCAGGGCTGGCCGTCTCTGATTTATGTCTCGAGCTTGTCCTTCTTCACCCCCGAACAGCTTGGCCGTTTGGGTCTGGAGGCGAAGAACGACCTCATCGCTACGGAATTTGTTCGCGCTCACGAGGTTGCCCACCAGTGGTTCGGTAACAAAGTCGGATGGCGGAGTTACCGGGACCAGTGGATGATGGAGGGCCTTTCCAATTACCTGGGTGCGATGTACCTCGAACACAAATATGGAGACGATGTGCCGCTGCTGGACATCCTCGACGATGCGGTGTCCCGTCTGTTCGTGTCGACCGGAGAAGGCACCACTCACGACGACAACGGCCCGGTGTGGCTGGGCCACCGCCTGTCCACTTCGTCCATACCGGACGGGTACATCGAAACGGTTTACACCAAATCGACCTGGATTGTTCACATGCTTCGAAGGATGATGCAGGACGACGACGGATCCGACGATCGGTTTCTGGGAATGCTTCGAGAGTTTCTAAACGATTTCGATGGGCGCCCCGCATCGACCTGGGACCTGAAAGCCGCCGTTCGAAAGCACATGACCGGGCGAATGGACGTTGCCGGTGACGGCACGATGGACTGGTTCTTCGAGCAGTGGGTCTTTGGCACCGGCGTGCCTACCTACGACATGACCTACACGATTGAGCCGTCCGGCGACGGATCCCTTGTCGCTTCCGGCAGAATCACTCAAACCGGCGTCTCCGAGTTCCTTATGCCCGTACCCGTCTATGCCGGTTCGACGCACCTGGGCGACGTCGTGGTCTCCGACACCGGCGCTACATTCAACTTTACCCTGGATGGAGAGGCGGACAGCCTCCAACTGGATCCCCACCGTAGTGTGTTGATGCGGACCCGTAACTAGCCCGCATAAATCACCGAAAGGACCAGAAAAGGCCGCCCTGTTTGGCATAAATCGTTTGTCGAGAACGGTTCAGAAACCAAACGGAGGCGGCCCTTATGAGTACAGAGTGTAAACAAACCACGTTCGAATTTCACGGACTTCTTCAACGAAAAATGAAGGCGCGTTTCGACGGCGGCAAGATCACGTCTGACGCTGGAGTTCTGCTGCTGCGTGAAGTCGAAAAGCGGACCGGTTTGATCGATGGATTGGCGGGGTGTTTTAGCGATCATCGCGACCAACGGTTGATCGAACACACCGTGAAGGAGCTGTTGGGACAGCGGGTCTACGGGCTGTGCCTGGGATATGAAGACCTGAACGATCACGATCAGTTACGGACCGACCCGATGCTTGCGTTGGCGGTGGACAAAGCGGATCCGCTGGGAACGAATCGACGACAGGCCGGCGACTGGGGAAAGGCGTTGGCGGGCAAGAGCACGCTAAACCGATTGGAGTTGACCGGCGCCGAAGTCGGCGACCAGGAGCGGTACAAGAAGATCGCTATGGATGGGGACAAGATCGATCGTTGGATGGTCGATGCGTTTGTGGCAGCCCATGACAACACGGCGCCCGAAGAGATCGTTCTGGATCTGGACGCGACCGATGATCCGATCCATGGTCAACAGGAAGGCCGGTTCTTTCACGGCTACTACCGCAACTACTGCTATCTGCCCTTGTACATCTTCTGTGGAGAGCATCTGTTGTGCGCTCGGCTGCGCCCGTCCAATATCGATGGGGCGGCAGGATCAGTCGATGAATTGGAACGTATCGTCGGCCAGATCCGTCAGAGCTGGCCGGACGTGTCGATCATCATTCGGGCCGATTCCGGATTCTGCCGGGATGCATTACTGGACTGGTGTGAAACCCACCAGGTCGATTATGTGATGGGGTTGGCCAAGAACGACCGCCTCAAGCGAGAGATCGCTGACCAGATGATTCAGGCTGAAGCGGAGTTTCAGACCACTGGGAAATCGGCACGAGTGTTTAAGGATTTCCTGTACCGGACTCGAAAGAGCTGGAGCCGCACTCGTCGCGTTGTTGGCAAAGCCGAGTTCCTGGCCAAGGGCGCCAATCCCCGATTCGTGGTGACCTCACTGCCACCGGAACGACTCGGAGCCCAAGCGCTCTACGAAGATTTCTATTGCGCACGCGGCGACATGGAGAACCGGATCAAAGAACAGCAACTGGATCTATTTGCCGACCGCACCAGTGCGGGAACCATGCGCGCCAATCAGCTCCGACTGTCTCTGTCCTCAGCCGCCTACATGCTTATGCAGGCGTTGCGTCGTCTCGGTCTCAAAGATACCGCGATGGCCCATGCCCAATGCGGAACCATCCGTCTGAAGCTTCTTAAGATCGGTGCGCGTATCCGCCTCACGGTCCGCAACGTCTGGATCTCGATGTCGGAGGCCTATCCCTATGCCGACGTCTTTGCTCTCATAGTGAGAAACCTGCAATCAATTCCGCTTCGTTGCTGACGACACCGAACCTTCAGATCCGAAAAACAGCGCCTCTCATCTGCCTCCCGGCGAGGCCTGCCTGCACTCGCCCATTCATGCCGATCTCCCGCCAAATGTCGCCGTGTCACAGGCTCAAAATCCGCCAATGTCCACGGCTCGCTCACTCTCAGCTCCAAGTCTCGCCGCAAATCGCTTCTCGTATCCGAACACCGATCGATTCTCCGATTGGTGATCCATCCGGGCTAGAGACCGGCCCGGAGACTCGACGCAGAGGCGCAAAGACGCAGAGAGGGATTTTGCAGACCGTCATGCAGTTCCGTGGTTGCACGATTAGCGAAACATTTTTGTAACCGCGAAGACACGAAGGAAAGGAAGAGAAATCATTAATAACTCTTTCTTTATCCGCGTTCTACGGGTCTCCGTGGTGAAAGACGGCCCGTGCCTATTTGCGACAAGTCGCACTCCAGGAACAACTCCCCCACATGCGTCCCAGAAAATTTCTTTTGCGTCTTTGCGCCTCTGCTTCTTCCGATCCCTCCCTTCACCGTTTACGTGCCGCGATGACTCTGGGGATCCCCTGAAGGTCCGCCCGGGTCGGCAGCAATTCCCATTCCTCACCGAACAGGCCCCGGATCTTCGTTTCCATGGCGTATCCGATCTCGACGACCAGGTATCCACCCTGGATCAGGCGTTCGTGGGCTTGAGGAAGCAGGTTGCGGTAGACGCTGGTGGGTTCGTCGGGTGCGAACAGGGCGACGTGAGGTTCGTGTTCGCGGACCTCTCTCTGGAGGCTTCTGAAGTCGTTGGTGTCGACGTAGGGAGGGTTGCTGACGACGAACTCGAACTGGCCGGTGCACGCATCCGTCAGGTTCATGTTCAGGAAGCCAACCGATGCGCCAAGCGCCAGAGAGTTTCGGCTGGCCACGTGCAGCGCCTCTTCTGAGATATCGCCCGCAAAGACATCAGAAGACGGTATTTCCAGGCTCAGCGTGATGGCGATACATCCCGACCCCGTACCGACATCGATGATGCGTGGGGCCTCCCAATGGTTGAGCCGAGCGACCACCTCGATCACGAATTCGGTCTCGGGGCGAGGAATCAGCACCCGTTCGTTGACGGAAAAGGGCCTCCCATAGAATTCCTGAATGCCGGTGATGTGCTGGGTCGGTTCGCCGGTCAGACGCCGCTCGAGCATCGATCGGTAGTTGTCCCAGACCCTCTTGTCGATCGTGTCGTTGTTATGGGAGTAGATGTAGGTCCGATCCGCTCCTAACGAGTGTGCGAGAAGGATCTCCCCTGTCAGGCGGGCGGCGGATACGAGGTTCTGTTCCAGGGTTTCGATGCCTGTTGCCAGAGCTTCTCCGAGCGTCACGCCACGAGTTCTTTCTTCAACCGTTCGGTCTGGAAGTGGGTGAACAACGCGTCGATGAGTTCGTCGAGGTCTCCGCCTGTGACGGCTTCCAGACGGTGAAGTGTCAGCCCGATTCGGTGGTCCGTGACTCGGTTCTGAGGGTAGTTATAGGTGCGCATTTTTCCGCTTCGGTCGCCACTGCCAACCATCGACCGACGCTCGTCGGCGACCGCCTGCTGCTGCTTATCCAGTTCGATCTCATAGAGGCGGGAGCGCAGGACGCGTAGCGCCTGGGCCCGATTCTTTATCTGCGATTTTTCGTCCTGGCACGATACGACAAGGCCGGTGGGAATATGGGTGATGCGAACGGCGGAATATGTGGTGTTGACGCTTTGCCCTCCGGGCCCGGAAGAACAGAACGTGTCGATCCGGAGATCCTTCTCGTGGATGGCTACTTCGACTTCATCGGCTTCGGGCAGGACCGCCACCGTTACGGCCGATGTGTGGATCCGGCCGCTCGACTCCGTAGCGGGCACCCTCTGGACACGGTGCACGCCGCTCTCGTACTTCATTCGGCTGTAGACTCCCTTGCCCTCGATCAACACGATGATTTCCTTGAAGCCACCGACTCCGGTCGGGTTCGAAGACATGATCTCGGCCCGCCAACCCCGGTTTTCCGCATACCGCGAATACATGCGAAAAATGTCCGATGTAAACAGTGTCGCTTCGTCGCCGCCGGTTCCGGCGCGGATTTCGATGATGACGTTGCGCTCGTCGTTGGGATCCTTGGGAAGAAGGAGCAGCTTCAGGTTCTCGCGGCAGTCCTCCCTTCGTGTCTCGAGCGTTCGGAGTTCCTCTTCGGCCATCGCTTTCATCTCCGGGTCATCGCCCGACTCATGAAGCATCGAGCGCGTGTCCCGGATTCCCTGATCGAGGGCCCTGTATTCGTCGAACCTGGCGACGATTTCCCCGAGGTCGCTATGTGCCTTGGCGGTCTTCCGGTAGCGGCGAGGATCGGCTACGACCTCCGGATCGCCGAGTTGCTCATTTAACTCGGCGTACTGGAGTTCAAGAGCCTCCAGTTTTTCTACAAGCAGTTCGTCGCTCATGATCTCACCTGGACGCGAAAGTCGTCCTCGCTGGAGCCTAAAGCCCTGTATACGGCGGAGATGGAGATACACTCCAGGCTTCGAAGAATCATAGGGACTCCGTTACTTTTCGCTTTTTGCGTACTTGCGCCGGAATCGTTCGATGCGGCCGGCCGTGTCGATGAGTTTTTGTTTACCGGTGAAGAATGGGTGGCACTTCGAGCAGATCTCGAGGTGGATTGCCGGCTTTGTAGATCGGGTCTGGAAGCTCTCACCGCATGCGCAGGTGACGACTGCGTCCACGTATTTCGGATGGATACCCTCTTTCATTAAACCTCCGGCAAGTGCCTGATCGGGAGTGTTTGCGGTCCAATGGCCCGTCCGCCGCGGCACTGGAGTACTCATTATAGGCACCCTATACGATCGTAACAAGCCCCCAGTTCGTGTCGAGCCTCGCTTTGCCATACATTTACGGGTCGAGTTCCGCCGGCAGGCCGCGACACCTGGCTAATCCGAGTTCGGGCCCGGCCACCTCCTCGGCGCGCATGTCTCGAATGGGATAAATCCCCGGCTATCAGGCAACTGAGCACAGATCCGGGGGCGCAGTCAAGGTTGCAATGGGTCGTAAAATCCTGTAACGTAACGAGTTTGTAATCACTGCAGGAGGAAGAAGAGTCAAATGGTTAACAAACCCGAAGAATTGGCTGATACACCTTCGGATGAGAACGAGGTGCCCGGCCAATCGCCCACTTCTACCGAGGAAGTAGAAGAGGAGGAAGTAAGTTACGAAAAACTTTTAGACCAGTACGGTGGAATTCGAAAGTTCGCTGAAGGCGAGGTGTTGAAAGGAATGGTCCTGAAGATCACCTCGACCGACGCGATCGTCGACATTGGCTATAAGTCCGAGGGAGTCATACCCCTGAACCAATTCCGCGCCGACGATGATGGTCCGGGCGTCGCCATCGGCGACGAGATCGATGTTTTCATCGAAAAGACCGAGGATCGCGAGGGACACGTTGTTCTTTCAAAAGAGAAGGCCGAGAAGGTAAAAGTCTGGGAGGATGTCGAACAAGCCTACAACGATGATGCGGTGATCAAGGGCCGTGTGATCGAGCGAATCAAAGGCGGGCTTTCAGTAGACATCGGTGTCCGGGCCTTCCTGCCCGGTTCGCAGATTGACGTCCGTCCGGTCAAGAATCTGGACTCGCTGCGTGGGCAGGAGATCGAGTGTCGCGTCATCAAGTTGAACAGGAAACGCGGAAACATTGTCCTTTCCAGAAAGCTCGTCCTCGAACAGGAATTGACCCGCAAGAAATCCGACACCCTGGAAACACTGAAGGATGACTCGGTTATCACCGGGATTGTCAAGAACCTTACCGACTACGGAGTGTTCGTAGACTTGGGTGGCCTGGACGGGTTGCTCCACGTGACCGACCTTTCCTGGGGGCGCGTGAATCATCCTTCCGAACTGTTCAGTGTCGGCGACGAGATTACGGTGAAGGTCCTGAAGTTCGACCGAGAGAAAGAACGGGTTTCGCTCGGTTACAAGCAGTTGACGCCCGATCCGTGGTCCCTCGTTGCGGAACGCTATACCATCGGGTCGCGAGTGCAGGGGAAGGTCGTCAACATTACTGACTATGGGGCATTCGTTGAGTTGGAGACAGGCGTCGAAGGCTTGATTCACGTGTCGGAGATGTCGTGGAGTAAGCGAGTCAAGCATCCCTCCAAAGTCCTTGAAGTAGGACAGGATGTCGAGGCGGCTGTCCTCGATCTCGATGGCGGAAGTCGCAGGATTTCGCTGGGACTCAAGCAGATCGAACCGGACCCCTGGAGCACGTTGGGCGAAAGGTATGTGATCGGCTCGGTGATCAGCGGACGCGTTCGAAACCTTACCGATTTTGGCGCTTTCGTCGAAGTGGAAGAGGGCATCGATGGCCTCGTTCATGTGTCCGACATTTCCCAGCGAAGGATCAAGCACCCGTCGGAGGTACTCAAGAAAGGTGAGCAGGTCGATGCCGTGATCCTCAACATCGATGTCGACAACCATCGGCTTTCCCTCGGGATCCGGCAACTGCAGCCAGATATGTGGGAACAGTTCTTCGACTCCCACCAGGTAGGGGACAACGTGAAGGGGCGGGTGGTGCGCCACGCGCCGTTCGGTATCTTCGTCGAACTTGACGAAGGGATAGAAGGCCTGTGCCACATTTCGGAAGTAGACGAAGCGGACCGGGACAATCCTGAGGAGCGGTTCAAAGTCGAGGCGGAGATTGAACTCCGGATTATCAAGTTGAGTCCTGGAGAGCGCAAGATCGGCCTGAGCTGGAAGGCGTTGTCGGACGACGTCGAGCGGCAGGAAATAGACCATTATCGTACCGGAGGAGATGGGAGTGCGACTCTTGCCGATCTGTTCCATACGAAGGATGCGAATAACAATTAAGGAGTAGGGAGGCTCGGTAACTCACTGTCTGAACAAGAGTTCTCGGGCAACCTGAAGTTCAAACGTGATGCGCAACCGGATGCTCATATGGCTCCTCCTGGGTGGAGGAGCCTTTGTGCTTTTTTCGGTGACAGTGGTCGCTCTGGTTCTCGGTCTGGGTGATGCGGATGGCGGGGGAGACTTTGGCTTTTCAGATCGAATTCAGGTCGTCGACGTCGAAGGAACGCTGCTCGACTCCCGTTTCCTTCTGGAGCAGTTGAAGCGATACGAGGATTCCGATTCTGTTAGAGGAATCCTGTTGAACATCAATTCGCCGGGCGGTGATGTTGCCGTTTCCCAGGAACTGTATGCCGAAATCAAGCGACTCCGTGAAGAAAAGGGCAAGGTCGTCGTGGCCTACCTGTCTTCGGTCGGAGCTTCCGGCGCTTATTACGTTGCGTGCGGCGCGGACCGGATAGTTGCGAACCCGGGCACGGTGGTTGGCAGCATCGGCGTGATCGCAGAATGGATGAACTACGGGCAGTTGCTTGAGTGGGCCAAACTGAGCAGCATCGTGTTCAAGAGTGGGGAGTTCAAAGATACCGGCACGCCGACCCGGGACCTGACCGATCGGGAGCAGGAGTACTTTCAGGGCCTGATCGACGACATGTACGTCCAGTTTGTCGAAGCCGTTGCTTCGGGGCGAAACCTTGACATAGAGGAAGTTCGGGAGTTTGCGGACGGTCGTGTGTTCACCGGAAGAGAGGCTGCGAAACGGGACATGATCGATGAGGTCGGCAACTTTCAGGACGCCCTCGATCTGACCGCCCGGCTGGCAGGCGTGTCAGGAAAACCTCGGCTGATCCAACTCAGGCGGGAACGTGTGACTCTGCTTGATGTTCTCACCAGCGACATTTCGCGGGTGCTCCCCTTGAGCGGTCGGACGTTGGGATCACAGATACGGTTTCAGTATCTGTGGAAATGACAGACGCTCGGTGGCGCTCAAACACGGCCGCTGCTGGCAGACAAAGGGTAAGGAGCTAAAGGGTAATGACCAAGGCAGACCTGGTTGAAGAGGTAGCCCGGGTGACTCAGCTGACACGAAAAGATTCCGAAGTCATCGTGGACACCCTGTTTGAGAGTGTCATCAAAGCTCTCAAAGCCGGGGACAAGCTTGAAGTGCGAGGGTTCGGCAGTTTTAGAGTGCGTCAGCGGAACGCTCGTGTGGGACGCAATCCCAAAACGGGAGAGAAAGTTGAAGTGCCAGCCAAACGAGTTCCCTATTTCAAGCCGAGCAAGGAACTCAAGGATCTGATTAATCAGAAGCCTGCCCTTCTCGGCGAGCCTGTCCCGCCGCCGATGGGGTAGAGCGGATTTTCTGTGGAGTCCGTGGCGGTACAGCGATGTTTCATCCGCCACGGGGTCTGATGAGTGCGTGTTCCGTGTCGGCGAGATCTCCGACCTGGACGCCGGAACAAGTGATCATTCAACGGGACCGCCACAATTTCGGCATCATGAACGTAGCCCTACACGTCGGGGCGTCTCATGGTGGCTCTCAGGCTCATACCGGTGACCTGTCCCAGGCCGGTCCCGAGCAATTGTCCGAGGTGATGTCGCTCGCCCGCGAATCCGTGGCGGGTCTGGATGAAATCTACACACCCGAAGGCTACAACATCGGGATTCAACCTCGGCCAATCTGCCGGAGCTGGCATCCCAGACCCCCTTCATCTTCACGTCGTGCCCCGCTGTCACGGCGACACGAACTTCATGACCGTTCACGGGGGGAAACCCGGGGGGGGACGCGGAGTTTTTTACCGCAGAGGCGCAGAGAAGATGTTATTCCAGAATCTTCGTAATCCGCGCAATCTGCGTATTGACTCTGGTCCCCTCCCTACAAATTCTTGACCATCACGTAGGCGTCGGCTCCGTTGCCATAATAGTTGGGAAGGGTGTCGACTGCTTGAAAGCCGTGATGTTCGTAGAAGTGGATGGCGGCGATGTTCCCGGTGTCTACCTGGAGGGAATGTTTCTTGATTCTCTCGGAGCGTAATATCTGTTCGGCGGCTTCAAGGAGCAGGGAGCCGATGCGCTGTTTGCGGAAGGGTTCGAGGACATCCAGGGTGACGAGGGTCGCTGTGGAGTTCTTGCTGCGCACTTCGACGAGAATGAATCCGGCAATGTTGTCGTCTGCTTCGGCGACGAGTGTCCTTGATCCTGGACTCGACAGGAAGTGCGCCAGTTCCCATTCGCCGTAGGCGATTTCGGGGGCGAAGCAACCCTGGTCGATCGCCAGAAGGATCGGGAAATCGGTCTGTGCGAATGGTCTGATTCGACTTTTCATCGTTGAAGATTACGTCTTCTTCTATTTATGATAGCCAGATACATGCATCGTTGCGTCCATATGTATTTGTCCGGGTGGCAGTGCCAGTCCGAAGCGCTCGACGGGAGCGACTTCTGTGAAGACCACGTGTCGGAACTGGTTTACGAGCGGCTGACCGAACATCCCCTGAGGAAGCTGGCCCTGCGGTTGGTGGCCTTGATCCTGTTGATCCTGTTCCTTATTCCGTTTTACTACACCGCAAAAGCCCTGTACCTTGGCCCCGGGACCTTGACCGAGGAGGGGTGGTGAGGCGCGCTCTGTGGGTCGTCGCCGTCGGGGCGTGTCTTCTGACGGCCGCGGGCCTGTTCGCCCAGCAGGGTATGGGCTGGCTGGGCCAGTACGACGACGTGAAGTTCATCGAACAGGAAACGGACCGAACCAATCAGTTCGTTTTCACGCGCTTGATCTACAACGGCCGGATTCGAACCTACATCAAGAACTGGTACACCGACTATCCGAAATCGGACCGTCAGTTGATCATGGGCATTCAACGGTTGTCCAACCTCAACATAGCCGACCATGAGCGAGCGGTTCCCCTTAATGATCCAGACCTGTTCGAGTACCCTTTTCTCTACACCAGCGAACCGGGGCAGATGCTTCTGACCCAGGCCGATGCGGCCATCATGCGGGAGTACCTGGAAAGGGGAGGGTTCTGGGTTCTGGATGACTTCTGGGGAAGTTTTGAATGGGCGAACTTCGAGAGCCAGATTCAAAAGATTCTTCCTGGCGCCGAGATCCGGGACATACCCATGGCTCACCCGATCTTCCACTGTTTTTATGACATCGAAGAAATTATCCAGGTCCCGAGCCTGAACTATGTCTACACCGGGATGACCATCGAGCAGGATGGTTTCGCAGCCTTCTGTAAGGGTATCTGGGACGAGAATGGCCGCCTGATGGTTGTGATCAACCACAACACCGACCTGGGCGATGCCTACGAGCATGCCGACGAGCCCCTGTATCCGAACTATTTCTCCGGCTATGCTTACAGGCTGGCCATCAACTTCATCGTCTACGCACTCACACATTGATTGCCGCCATCGTTCTTGCAGCCGGGAAATCCGAGCGGATGGGTCAGCCTAAGGCCCTTCTTACTTATCATGGCCGGACGTTCCTGGAGCAGATCCTCGACACCATCCGCGAGTCGTCTATAGAGAGTACGATAGTGGTTCTGGGGCACGACCGCGAGGCGATCGAATCAAGCGTCAGCCTGGGTGTGAGTGTGTTCAACGAGGACTACGAGAAGGGCATGACCACCTCCTTTCAAGCGGGAATACGCGCTCTCGCGCCCGAGGTCGATGGAGCGGTGATCTTCCTGGTTGATCATCCTGTCGTGGATCCGCAAACCGTCGATCTGTTGATCTCGAAATTTTCACCCGGGAGAATTGTTCTTCCCGTGCATGAAGGCAGGAGAGGTCATCCGGTGCTGTTTTCGCGCGAGGTGCTCGGGGAGATTCTGGAGCTTTCTCCTACCTCCGGGGCCAATGTCGTCGTCCGGAGATCCCAGGAGCGGATAACCGAGGTTGGGGTGTCTCAGCCGGGTGTCCTGATCGACATCGACACGCCTGAGAATTTCGAGCGATTGAAGGCCGCCCGGTCCAATCCAAAATGAGGTAACAGAATGTCCAGTACTATTCCAGGTCGTTTCCATGGCGATCGGCCGGCATCGAACGCCCATGGCTCACGTTCCCCGGTTCTCGGAACCAACGGCATGGTGGCGACGAGTCAACCGCTCGCGTCCGCCGCCGCCCTGCGGGTTCTCGAAGACGGTGGGAATGCCGTGGACGCGGCGATATCGGCGGCGGCAGTGTTGAACGTCGTCGAACCTATGAGCACGGGTATCGGGGGCGACATGTTCGCGCTCGTATTCATGCAAAAGGAGGGCAAGACGGTGGGTCTGAACGGAAGCGGTTGGTCGGGTTCGGGTGCGACGCTGGACTTCTTCACGAGGAACAACCTCGAATCGATTTCGAGCGACAGCATTCATTCGGTTTCGGTTCCCGGAGCGGTGGCGGGCTGGTTCAAGCTTCACGAAAAATACGGTGTCACGCCGATGCCGCGCCTGCTCGAACCGGCGATCGACTATGCCGATCGTGGCTTTGCGGTTTCCGAGATCATTGCCGGGCAGTGGTCAAGTTCTCGAGAACGGCTGACACAATATCCGAACACGTCCCGAGCGTACTTGATCGACGGCCGCGCTCCAAGACACGGCGAGTTGTTCCGGTCGCCCGAACTGGCTCGGAGTTTTCTTGAGATTTCCAAAGAAGGACGAGACGCTTTCTACAATGGCCGGATTGCGGAGCAGATCGTGGCGTGTTCGACGGAGCTCGGCGGCTTTATCGAGGCGGAGGACTTGTCTGAATTCGAAGCGGAGTGGGTGGAACCGGTTCGAACGACCTATCGGGGTTACGAAGTCTTCGAAATGCCCGCAAACACACAGGGTCTGGTTGCCCTGGAGATTCTGAACATTCTGGAAGGGTTCGACATGCGGGGCCTCGGACACAATTCAGCCGAGTACTTACACCTGTTCATAGAGGCCAAGAAGCTGGCGTTTGCGGACCGTGACGCCTACATCGCCGATCCCAGCCAGGCCGAAGTCCCGATGGCCCGTCTCGCGTCCAAGGACTACGCGAAGCAACGTCGCCGGTTGATTGATCCGGCCCGCCGAGCGGTATCGACGCCTCCCGGCGTCATCGAGCAAGGGGATACGGTCTATCTGAGCGTCGTCGACCAGGAGCGGAATGCTGTTTCTTTCATTAACAGTCTGTTCTGGGGATTTGGGTCATCGATTGTGGCCGGAGACACCGGGATCTTTCTCCAGAACCGTGGTTCACTGTTCGCTCTCAACTCGGATCACCCGAATTCGGTTGCCCCGCGAAAACGTCCGTTCCACACCCTGATTCCTGCCATGGTTCTCAAGGCCGGTAAACCCTGCTTCTCTTTCGGAGTCATGGGCGGCGATATGCAGCCGCAAGGACATGCCCAGGTCCTGGTGAACTTGATCGACTTCGGCATGGACGTGCAGGAGGCCGGGGAGGCGCCCCGTTTCTGCCACTCAGCGGACGGTGTGGCGCTGGAATCGGCGATAGATGAAAGCGTTCGGTCCGCGTTGACCGGGAAGGGGCATGACGTCATCAATGCGATCGGCCAGTCCGGGTTCGGAGTTGGAGGTTACCAGGGGATCTGGATCGATCCCGATAGTGGCGTGCTTATGGGCGGCTCCGACCCGAGAAAGGACGGCTGTGCGATGGGATGGTGATGCGGGGTAATTGGATTTCAACGCAACGACGCGGAGAGCGCAAAGGTCGTAAAGTAGGTTTTTCAACGAATAGGAGCAGAATAAATCTCAATCTGCGAAAATCGGCGTAATCCGCGAACGGATCTTGGACCTCTCTATCTTCCCCTTCAAAAATCTATCTGCGAGGGGGCACGATCTTCAGTTATCATAGTGTTAGTATCTATTTGTGGATCATTCTTGTGGAGGTGTTGACGACAGATGGCAAGCGGAAAGCTGAGTAAGACCGCTCGAGCGAGTCTTGGGAAGGGTAAGGGAGTGAACGTCGCCAAGATGTGTCCAGAATGCGAGACCCCTATGGTGGCTACCAAGGTGATCAAGTCCGCCCGAATGCCGGGTGGAATGTTTTGGGTGTGTCCGAAAGACGATTTTCGGATCAAGACTTAAGGGCGGTCAGGGTTTTCAAATACGTCCTTGTAAGTCCGAAGTCTTCATCTGATAATGATTTACGTTTTTTGCTGCTTTTCGACTGGTGAGGTGGCGCATTGAGTCACCACATCCTGAGTACTGGACTGCCATGGATCACGATTTTCTAGACGGCATAGACGAACATTTCGAGCGACTGATGAAGTCGCATGGAAATGGAAGTAGAAACGGAAGACGAAACGGCAATCGAAATGGCGGGTCGAGTGACCGGACGCTCTCGGAGATCATGGACGATCTGGAGGAGCTGTCCAAGCCACAGAAAAAAGAAGTGCTCGCTTTCATTCAGTCGTTGAAAGAGAAGTCGGACTGATCTCAGACGATCTGCCCCGGGACCCCTTCCCGCCTGACCTGGAGACGCTCCCATGGAAGACAAGAAATCCGGCCGTGCCCGCCTCGTTTTCCTGCTGTGGTTACTGGTCGCGATCTTCTACTTTTACCTGGCTTCAGACTACGTGCAGGCGTCGATGAACGACGACGAATTTGGAGATTACCTCGTTTTTGCCGTGGACCTGGCTGGATCGGAAGGACGCACAAGCCGTGAACTTCGCGAACTCGTGATGGCCAAGGCAAGGGAGCTGGAACTGCCGATCGATGAAGATACGCTCGAAGTTTCGGGACACGCACAAAGCCTCGAGGTCCGCGTCACCTACGCGATAGAAATTGACATCCCGCTTCTTTCCGACACCGGGTATCAGCAGACCTTCGAACACGCGGTTGCCTACGGGGCTCTTTCCGGACGGCAGTAGCCATGGAGCAATTTCTTTCGTAAGCGTCGGGCCCACCGTTCTCGCCCAATCCCGGACTTCGACGAGAGCACTGGGCGCCTGGACCTCACGGCACGACTCATTCCCGCCGGGCTACCCTCCCTCTCCGGTGGCAACCAGGACGTCTTTGTATACACGGTAGAACGTTTCGAATTCGGTGAGGCCCTTCTTCAACACGGGACCGAGGTTGGCGAGATCCTTCGGATGGACGACCAGGTGCACGCTCTCGGTATAGGCCTGCATGGCGTCCAGGGTCCGGAACGACTCCCCGATGAGAAGGACGAACGAATTCCTTCTTTGAGCCATCGGCAGGGGGCTGAGGTATCGAAGGACGCCGTTGGTTTCCAGGTTCGAACCAGAGAGGCCTTCGGCCACGGCGATCAGGTCGTACGTCGTGTACTTCATGCGTTCGATGGCTCGTTCCGACGTTTCTGCCGTGTGGCACTTGTAGCCCAGCTCTTCGATAGTTTTTTTGAGAGGATCCGTGTTCGTTGAATCGTCACAGATCAGGGCGGTCTTGTCGCCGATGTCAAAGAACTCTTGTTCGGTGCTCATTTAGTTTTTCCCGTAGTCGGAGTCGAGCGTCAGGCCGGCCAATCCGCTCGTGTTCTCGCCTCGTTCCTTCTTGATCTTGTCGAGCCCTCGTGACACGACCCCCTTGCTTGTGCAATAGAGGATGGCCGATTCTTCGGTGATCAGACCCTCTCGATAGAGCTGCAACATGGTCATGTCGAAATTACGCCAACCGAAAGAAGATGCCGCCTCGAGGATTTCATAGAAAGTCTTTCCTTCGGACTCTCCGTTCTGAATGCAGTCGGTTACTCGCAGGCTGCTCCCCATGATTTCCAGGGCGGCGACGCGACCGCCTCCAATTTTAGGCAAGAGCCGCTGAGCCACGATCCACCTCATGGTTTCGGCGAGTCGAATCCGAATCTGCTTTTCTTCCTCCTGTTCGAACATACCCACGATACGGTTGATGGTCTGTCCGGCGTTGATCGTGTGCAGGGTGCTCAACACGAGATGGCCCGTTTCCGCGGCCGACAGCCCGATCTCAACAGTTTCGCGATCGCGCATCTCGCCGACCAGAATAACTTTGGGCGCCTGGCGGAGCGCGGCCCGAAGGCCCGAAGCGAACGTGTCGTAGTCTCCTCCCATCTCGCGCTGGTTGAAGGTCGCCTTCTTTTGGGGATGTACAAACTCAACCGGATCTTCGAGCGTTACGATATGGATGGACTTGGTCTCGTTGAACTCGTTCAACAGCGCCGCCAGCGTTGTTGACTTACCACTCCCGGTGGCGCCGGTAACCAGGATCAAACCGGTCTTTTCTTTGGCGATGTCGTTGAACACCGTTGGCAGTTTCAACTGGGTCAGTGATGGGATTTCGGTCGAAAGTCTCCTCAGGATGATCGTGTAATGACCGCGCTGGGTGAAGATGTTGACCCGGAACCGTGCCTTCTGGCCCAGCGAGTAGGACTGGTCGCAGGACCCGGTCTTCAAGAGATCCTGCGTCAAACGGCGACTGCCGTTGATCAGGTTCAGCGCCAGGGTTTCGGTTTGAAACGGCGTTAGCGTGCCGATGGGAGGATCGAAGACGACCTCCACGAGCTCACCGGAGGATTCGACCTGAAACGGCTTGTCGGCCGTGATGTTCAGATCCGAGACTCCGCTGTCGAAATCCAGCATCGTTCCAAGTAAATAATCGACTTCGGCTTTCCTCATAAAATCTCGCCTCGATTCTCCAGCTTCTCGCTACGATCTCTTCTGCCGCGCAGGCTGCTAGGCCCAATCGTCCGGAGGTGACTTGAGCAGAGGTTTGAACTTATTCTTGTCGTTGGCCTTGTCGTAGGCATCCTCCGGGCTGATCATTTTCTTGTTCAACATGTCCATGATCGCGTCATCGAGAGTCACCATTCCATATTTCTTTCCGACCTGCAGCATGCCCGGGATCTGGAATGTTTTCGCTTCGCGTATCAGGTTCGAGATGGCCGGTGTGACGACGAGAATCTCCAGGGCCGCGGCGCGTCCCTTCTTGTCGATTCGCTTGAACAGATTTTGTGCCACGACCCCCTTCAGAGCCTCCGACAACGTGTTTCGGATCTGGTTCTGCTGCCCGGCCGGGAACACGTCGATGACACGATCGATCGTCTTGGGTGCACTCGGGGTGTGGAGCGTTCCGAAAACGAGGTGGCCCGTCGCCGCGGCGGTCAAGGCCAATTCGATCGTTTCCAGGTCGCGCATTTCTCCGACCAGAATGATGTCGGGATCTTCTCGCAACGCGCCGCGGAGGGCCGAAGCGAACGATTTCGTGTGGAGCCCCACCTCGCGATGGTTTACCAGGCATTCATGGCTCTGATGGACGAACTCGATTGGATCTTCGACAGTGAGGATGTGATCCTTCCGGTTTTTATTTGCGTGATCGACGATGGCCGCGAGAGTCGTTGACTTTCCACTGCCGGTCGGTCCGGTAACCAGGACCAGCCCTCGCTGGAGCATGGCGAATTTCTTCAGGAGGGGCGGCAGTCCCAACTGGTCCGCGGTCAGTACCGTTGAGGGGATCTGGCGAAAGACGGCAGCCACGCCGTTCTTCTGAGTGAAGAAGTTGGCCCGGTATCGGGCGACGCCAGGGATCTCGTACCCGAAATCCACGTCACCTGTCTCCTCGTAGACCTTGATCTTGAACTCCGGCGCGATCTCGTAGAGCATGGCCTTCAGCTCGTCGCTGTCGAGCGGATCATATTTGACTCGCTCCAACTCACCGCGAACCCTGAGGATCGGTTGCGACCCTGCCACGAGGTGAAGGTCCGAGGCGCCTGTTTCGTCCATCAAATTAAAGAAAGCGTCGATCTTTGCCATGTTCCCTCTTCGATTGAATGTCTTCGTCCAACGGACGGAAGTTCAGGCACCTGTAGGCGGAATCGATGCCCAATTCCAGATCCGAAATGATCTTGCGTCGGTTATTATGTGATTTCGCTACTCTAAATTGGCCCACTTTTGATCGTTTGATTTGGCCCACCCCTGACGACTGAACCGGAGAGGCTGTTCCGAACAAAGAGTCGGAATGGAGGGACCCGGTGTCAAGGAGATCGAAGGTGGAATTATTTGAAGAGATTCGGCGAGAGCACGAGTTTGGTGTGGGAACGATCCAGGGTGTGGCCCGGCGGCTGGGGGTGCATCGGCGGATGGTGCGTCAAGCGCTGGGAAACGCCGTGCCGCCGGCGAGGAAGAGCCCGGAGCGGAAGAGGCCGAGGCTGGAGCCGGTTATGGAATTTATCAACGGGGTGTTGGAGGCGGACAGGCAGGCCCCGCGGAAGCAGCGGCACACCAGTCACCGGATCTACGAACGGATCCGGATGGAATTTCCGAAACATCCGATTGGGGAATCGACGGTTCGCCGGTATGTCGGGCGGCGGAAGCGGGAGATGGGTTTCATCCGACAGGAGACGTTCGTGCCGCAAAGCTACGCCTGGGGTCAGGAAGCACAGATCGACTGGTACGAAGCCGTCGCGGAGTTGGATGGCGAACGGCAGAAGCTCCAGGTTTTCTGTATGCGGAGCATGGGCAGTGGTGGCACATTCCATCGAGCTTATCCTCGGGCGACACAACAGGCATTCCTGGAGGCTCATGAGTTGGGTTTCCGCTATTTTGCGGGGGTCTTCGGGGTGCTGCGTTATGACAACCTGACCAGCGCGGTGAAGAAGATTCTGCGGGGATACCGGCGTGTAGAGACCGAACGGTTCATCGCGTTTCGGTCGCATTGGAAGTTTCAAGCCGAGTTCTGCACACCCGGCGAGGGCCACGAGAAAGGCGGTGTGGAAGGCGAAGCCGGATACTTCCGGCGCAATCACCTGGTACCGGTGCCGAAGGCGAAGGACCTGGCGGATCTGAATGCGCAGCTGCTGGCCGGTTGCCGTGCCGATGAACGGCGCAAGATCGGCGATCGGGTCCAGACGGTGGGTGAAGGGATGCAGATCGAACAGCCCCATCTGCTCGCGTTATCGACCGAAGGGTTCCCTCTGGCCGAGGACAGCTTTCCACGAGTCGATGGTAAGGGATGTGTACGGGTGCATAACAACTTCTACTCCGCCCCCGTCAAGGCCGGGACTGTGGTGCGGGCGAGCGTTTTTCCGGCCTACGTGGAGGTCTGGCACGATGGCGGATGCGTGGCGCGGCATGAGCGAGGATATGGAAACGGCCAGCACTTCTTCAATCTGGAACATTATCTGGAGGTGTTGGAGCGGAAGCCGGGCGCGCTGGCCGGGAGCAAGCCTCTGGAGCAATGGCGGCAACAGGGCCGATGGCCGAAAAGCTATGACGAGTTCTGGCAGACGTTGATCGATCGCAACGGAAAACAGAAGGGGACCCGCGCAATGGTGGAGTTGCTCCTACTGGGCCGGGAACATGGCTATAGCGAGCTGGATTCCGCATTCCAACAAGCCCTGCGCCTGGGATGCTCCGATGCCGCCGCGGCGCGCTACCTGATGACCGAGGCCCGATTCGACCGGCCGGCGGCGCCGCGACTGGAAGTGGCCGCACTACGCGCTTATGAGCGGCCCCTGCCGGAGGTGAATACTTACGATGCACTGCTCACTGCGGAGGTGGTCTAGTGTCCGCCACAGCCGGCGGGGTCGAACAGGCGGCGATTCAGCAGTACTGTAAAGCTCTCCGGACGCCCACGATCGGAACGCAGTTTGCGGCCATGGCCGAGCAGGCCCAGCGGGAAGAGCACACCTACACACGGTATCTGGAAGCCTTGCTGGCGATGGAAGTTGAAGAACGCGAACGGAACACCGTGGCCCGGCGGATTCAAGCCGCACGTTTCCCTCGAATGAAGACACTCGAGGACTTTGACTTCTCGCGGTCGAAGGTTCCAGCCAACCGGATCCGTGGACTCGCAGACGGTGGCTATTTAGAACACGCCGAACCTGTCGTCCTGATCGGGGAGTGTGGAACGGGCAAGACGCACCTGGCCACAGGACTGTGCGTGGCCGCTTGTCGGCAGAAGAAGCGGGTTCGCTTTACGACGGCCGCCGGCTTGATCAACGAGTTGGTCGAGGCCCAACACAACGACCAGTTCCGCCGGGTTCTGGCCCGATGGTTCCGATACGAGTTGATTGCCATCGACGAAGTCGGCTATGTCCCGATGGCAGACCTCGGCGCCGAACTCCTCTTTCAAGTCATCTCGGATCGAGCCGAGCGGGCGACGGTGATCTTGACAACGAATCTGCCGTTCTCGGAATGGACCCAGGTGTTTCCCAATGTTCGGCTGTGCAAGGCGTTGCTGGACCGGATAACCGATCGCGCTCACATCATCGAGACCGGAACCGAATCCTTCCGGTTTCGGCGCACGTTGGAGAAACGACAGAAACCACGGCATCCGCCTGGAAAGGAGAAACCCGCGAAACAAACCACGTCCTGAGGGTCGGATCGCCGCGCGGTCGTCGATCCTGGGCGATCCTGGAAACGGAGTTTTTTCCCGAAAGAAAGAAAAAGAACCAAAAAGAAAGAAACGGAGGCCTGTGGAAGATGACGCGCTGTGGAAATCCTAAAAACCAGGATTCCCACAGCGCTTGGAAAAGCCTCGCCAAGGGCGCTCGGCTTTCCCACATCTACAACACAGGCCCGACGGTAATTATCACTACTCGGAATTATTAACAGGAGGGGGTGGGCCAAATCAGACGATCAAAAGTGGGCCAGACCGGGTGGACAAACCCAATTATATCTATGGGGCTTCGCCTCAGCAGTAATAAACACCCTTTTTAGCTGAAAAATGGAGATTAATGGAACATCTATCGGTCGGGACCAGTGCTCCCGATTTTGAGTTGAAAACGGCGGACGGAACTCCAATTCGGTTGTCGACGGCTCTCGAAGACGGTCCGGTCGTCCTTGCGTTTTACAAGAGTTCCTGCCCGACCTGCCGATTCACGTTTCCATTTGTCCAGCAGCTATTCGATGGATTTGGCCCGGACAAGCGGCCGACAGTTCTGGGGATCTCCCAGGACGAGGCAGACGAGACCCTACAGTTCGCGGATGAGGCAGGCGTGCGTTTCCCAATCCTCATCGACGAACATCCATACACCGTTTCGTCGGCCTACGAGTTGCGCTTTGTTCCCACGCTGTTTCTGGTGGACACGGATCAACTCGTTCGCGCCGCCGATTATGGCTTCAGCAAGCCCGCGCTTTCCGAGATCGCGAATTACCTGGCCCGGGAGTTGGCCGAGTCCCCACCGACGATTTTTACCGATGGCGACGGGTTGCCCGAGACCCGCCCTGGTTGAACCTCGAAGAACTGACGCCGGTCGGCGTATGACCCGGACTCGATCGAGGCCGGCGGTATTGTTTTTGTTCGATTTCGCGAATACTTTCAGAGGGAGAAACGATGCAAGCGACGTATGAAGATGCGGGCCTGATTCTGAGACTATATGAACTCCGGCGAGAGGAGAAGCTGCGAACGGCCCGGGCCTGGTTCACCGGTACGTTTTCCGCCAGTTCCCTGGAAGAGATGATGGCGCAGTGCACTCCAGGCACCGACGAGAACGCTTACTTCCGGATGGTGACGACTTATTGGGAAATGACCGCATCATTCGTCGTCGAAGGCGTGCTCAACGAAGGTCTGTACCTTCAGTCGGGAGGGGAAGGATTGTTCATTTTTGAGAAAGTCCGGCCCTTTCTGGAGGAACTGCGGGATGCCTATCAGAACCCCCTGCTTCTCAAGAATCTGGAAACAGTCGCCGACAAACAGATCCAGTGGATGAATGAGAACGCACCGGGTTCCTACGAGGCCATGCTCGAACGAATCCGGGGGTAGCAGTCGGCCCTTTCCTGTGTTCTTCGTGTCTTCGCGATGAGTCCGACTCGAGGGGTTCGGGGGAGCTTAACTCTGTTGCTCTTTGCAGTTGACGCACACGCGGGTCCACGGCACGGCGTCCAGGCGGGCCTGGGGAATAGTTTCCTCGCAATCCATGCATATTCCGAATGTGCCGCCGTTGACTCGTTGAAGCGCTTCGTCGATGGCACGGACGAGTTTCGTGTCGGTTTGCTTCAGGGCAAGATTGATATGGAGGTCGTTTTCCTGGCTGGAATGATCGACCCAATCTCCGGTGCGCATCGCCTCATCGACCACGGTGGAGCGTTCCGGAGCCTCCTCTATCTCTTGTTTCCTGGTGAGCAGCACACCCTTATATTTTTTCAGATCTGAAGCACGCATGATTCGTCTCGACTTTCTCTGGTGACTTTCACGACCGATGTCCAACCCAATAATTTTAGCACCATGCTCTCAGCTGTGCAAAAACCGGGTCCTTGATACCTAGGTGTACGCCACCCAGAACCGACCGCTCCCCTCTTGTAATATAATAGCCTTCCCGTGGTTCTCGATAACAGCAGTATAGGAGGAGATCACCATGTCTCGGACGATGTCTTTTCTGGAGGAACTCGACAATTATGTCAGCCGAAAAATGTCAGAGCTGGACCTCTTGAAAGAATCCGATCTGACCCGAGCCGTCCCCGGGGACGTCGTACGCCGGCTCAAGATAGCGTTGAAGAACGAGTTGGAGGCGAGCGAACTGGCTGCGTTGTGGATGCCGACAACTCCGGAGGTGGATGTCAAGCTCGCCCTGGCCCGACAGGCGGGTGATGAAGCCCGGCACTATCGTCTGATTGAGGAACACCTCATGGGACTGGGTGCGGATCTATCCGATTTTGATCCGATGGACGGGGGGCACACGCCGATGTATCAGCTCCTCGAGGGGTTTGATACGACTGTGGAAAGGGTTGCGGCCGCACAGTTCACTCGCGAGGCGCTGGCCGTAAAGAAGAACGAGCAGTTTATGGAATTCTGTGACGCCGTCGGTCGGTCAGAGACCGCGACCTTCTACCGTGAACAGATCCAGCCTGACGAGCAATGGCATGTGAACATGGGTAAGACCGCGCTGGGTCGTTATGCGGTGACCGCGGATCTTCAGGACAAGGCCAGACGGGCCTCTCGATCAGTCCTGGAGTTGGCCGTCAAAATCCAGAACAAGCAACTCCACGAGATGAAGATCACTCACGCGCCGGGATGTTGAGCGGAGATCCATGCCTCGATTCGAAACGATAATCTTGTCGAGTGACGGGCCCGTCGCAACGATCACCTTGAACCGACCGGACAAACTGAATGCGATCGGAGGGCCGATGCGGGAGGAGCTTCGGTCGGCCCTCGAGCTGGCAGAGAAAACGGGTGACTTGCGGGTCGTCATCCTGACCGGTGCGGGCCGCGGCTTTTGCGCAGGAGGCGACATCGACAATCTAAAGAAGCTGCGCGAAGCCAACGACGAGGCCGGGTTCCACGGTATCCTGACTAAAGGCAAGGGCATCAGCCGGCTGATTCGCTCGATGTCCAAACCCGTCATTGCCGCGGTCAACGGTCCATGTGCGGGCGCCGGCTTCAGCCTGGCGCTTTCATGCGACGTGCGCATCGCGTCGGAAAAAGCAAGTTTCGGTCCCAGTTTTGCTCGAATCGGATTGCATCCGGACTGGGGTGGGAGCTGGCTGTTACCTCGTCTGATCGGGACTTCTCGGAGCTGCGAACTGGTCTTCACGGGCGGCATGGTGTCCTCGCGAGAGGCGGAGCGCATCGGCCTGGCCAATCGTGTGGTGCCGCACGACGAGCTCCTGACTACGGTCGCGGAGGTCGCGGGGAAAATGGCGCGGAACCCAAGCGGCGTCATCAGTCTGGCGAAACGATCGATTTACCGGAGCCTCAGCTCTGATTTTGAGGCGGCCATGGAACTGGAAACAGCCGCTCAAATGGAGTGTTTCCGAAGCGACGATTTTCTGGAAGGCGTGACGGCCTTCATCGAAAAGCGTCCGCCGCGGTTCACGGGCCGCTAGTGGTCCCCGCCAGATATAACGATACTATCTCCGAAGGAGGTTGCGAGCGGACTGATGGGTGAGATCCACCGTATAGTGAGGGTGAGCTGTCGACATGGTGTCTAGCGTTCGTGAGGGGCAACCTCCATCGGCCCTACGGGTTCGGGCGGAACGGCACCGTCTTTGGCGTCGCTCCTCCTCACAATGTCGAAGCATTGGCTTGTCGTTGCTCCCCCAAATCCGGTACCGTTGCACTCCGAAATCTAGCACCGCTATATCTGGCGGGGACCACTATGAGCCTGCACGACACAAGGAATCGTGCCTGGGACGGTGGGCCCGAACCAAACCCAACGGTGGGCCCGACGCCAGGTAAGACGTGATAGAATCGATGCCTCTATGAGAAGTCTTGCCGTCCTGGTTCTACCATTGTTTCTCGTTGCAGCATGTAACCAGAACATGGAGGCTATCAGTACCGGTGAACGTCTCGAGGATGCTCCACCGCCCGCGGTGTCCACCGCCCCCCCATTCGCGTCGGCCGCCGACGGTGAACCCGAAGTGCCGCCTTTCGTGAAAGCATTCTTCATGCACACCTGGGTCGAGGCGCTCTACAGTGTCCCGGCGAACGGGAACCCGAATCCTCGGTGGGCGTCCCCGCTGCTCGATCCAATCGAGGGTCGGGTCGTCTGCACCGACTGCCACGTTTCCGGCCTGGTGGATTTTTCGAGGATTCCAAAGCAGCGCCTGCCGATGGTTGACGACTTTGAAAACGACCATGAGTTCATGGCCGCCCTCATGAAAAAATGGGTCGGCCGCCTGAACAGCACCGAATTCGGCGCCCGCGCCAAACTGACCGGCGCTGTCACCTGCTTGACCTGCCACGAAACGAACCCCGATCCCTAGAAAAACTAAGAACTCGACGCAGAGACGCAAAGACGCAGAGTTGCTTTGTTCAAATATCGACGGATAGTGCCTGTCCTGCTGTAGTGTGGCTGGCAGACGTTTCTTCTCCGCGAAGACCCGAGGGGGCGGACCCACGGGAAGAAAACAATTCATACACTTCGTTTCCTTCACATCTTCAGTCTGGACATTACGAGCCTGGCGTGAAGATGAGAAAACAAACTCTGCGTCTTTGCGTCTCTGCGTCTCTCGGTCGACCTGCCGGATGTTTGGTCAGATCACAGTCCCGTCGGGGATGACACCGTTTTTCGGCACGATGACGATGCCGTCACGGATGTAGAAACCGTCCCCGTCTTTTTCTTTGATGCCTGCCTCGTTCACGATCCTGACGTTTTTGCCGATGTGGGCGTTCTTGTCGATGATAGCGCGACGGACGGTCGCGCCGGCGCCGATGCCTACGTTCGGTCGGTCGAGTCGGGTGTTGTTGTTCAGGTCTTCCCCGTCTTCGAAGTAGTCGCCTCCCAGTATGAGAGTTTCTTCGAGCACGGCCCCCGGTCCGACAACGCTCCGGATTCCGATGACGGAGTTAACCACACGCGCTTGGTCGAGGATCGACCCCTCTGCAACGATCGACTCGGTCAGATCGCATCGGCTGATCCTCGATGGTGGGAGGAAGCGGGGCCGGGTGAAGATCGGAGAATTCATATCGTGGAAGTTGAAGTGATCCGTTGAACGCGTCAGATCTATGTTCGCCTTGTAGTAGGCTCGGATCGTCCCAAGATCCTCCCAGTACCCGTCGAACAGGTAGCCCCGGACGTCATATCGTTCGATGGCCTTGGGGATCATCTGGCGCCCGAAGTCGTTGATCGACTCGTCCGATAGTATCTCTGTCAGGATTTCCCGATTGAATAGATAGATTCCCATCGAAGCCATGTATGGACGCCTGGCCGCGCTCTCGGGCGAATGGCCGAAGGCGGTTGTGTCCGTTTTGATCTCGTCGAATGCCTCACCTGATGGTCGGTGATGAAACTGCTCGGCGCGACCCCATCGATCGAGTTTGAGAACGCTGAAAGCCGAAGCGGCTTCCCGCTCTCGGGGAATGACGCAGACGGTGACGTCGGCCCGGGTTTTCCAGTGCTCGCGGAGCAGGCCCTGGTAATCCATGCGGTAGAGCTGGTCCCCTGGGAGGACAAGCTGGTAATCGGTATCTCTTTCAGAGAACCGGTGGAGGTGCTGGCGGACCGCGTCGGCTGTTCCCTGAAACCAGTTGACGTTTGTACCTGTCTGCTCGGCGGCCATAACCTCGACGGAGCCGCCGGCGAACGGGTCGAACTTGAAACTGGCGGTCACGTGCCGGTTCAGAGAAGCCGAGTTGAACTGGGTGAGAACGAAAATGTTCCGAAGGCCGGAGTTGATCGAGTTGCTGATCGGAATGTCGATCAAGCGATACTTGCCCCCGAGCGGGACAGCGGGTTTGGACCGATCCTTAGTTAGAGGGAAGAGGCGTTTGCCGGGGCCTCCCGCAAGAATGATCGAGATGACGTGAGATGGGGTTTCCTGAGGCTTTGCCACTACCGGTTCCTTCCTGCTGACGCACCATCATATCATCGTCAAAAATGGCCTGGCTTATCTGACTGGCTGGGGGCCGGATTCGGAGTGTTTCGGCAGTCGTACCGGTCAGGGCGCGGTCAACTCGGATCGCTTCTCGGCGATCAATTCGTCAAGACCTTCCAGGGAGTCTTCGTTCTTCGCCCGATAGAGTGTTTCGAGGCGCCCTCGTGCAGCGTCGCCTATGGCGCCACCGACTGCGACCGCCCGGGCATAAGAATCGATCGCCTGGTCCATCTGGGCGAGCACATCTCCCTGCAACCTCTCCCGGTTCGCGGCCAGTTGGTCGAGAACCGTGGCGTCGGCCCGACCGGTCTCGTCTTCTTCTTCGATGGCTTGCTCGACAAGCCTCGAGGCGCCGGCAGCCTGCAGTTCGTAGACCTGGCCTATCTGAAAATGGGCGTTGCCGTCTCGTGGGGCGAAACGGAGAACCGTCTGGTATTCTCTGATGGCTCGATCGTAATCGGTCCGCCTGAGGTGTACGGTCCCCAGTGTCGTATGGATCGACGTGTCGACCTTGGCGCGCTCGGCGGCCCATTGCTCCTCGGTGAACTGGTCTGGCCTCGAGGCAAAAAACTGTTGGGCTTGTATCCGGGCTCTGTTGGCCAGGTCGAATGCACGGGCCAGGGCCCGTTCCTTCGCGGCATCGCCGGCAGGCAGGTTGTCCGGAATCGTCCGGGAAACGGTCAGGAGAACACTCAGGTTGCTCCTGTCTACAGCGAGAATGCGGTCCCCGTATTCCAGGATTTTCTCCCCGTTGTTCGCCTGCTGGGCTGCAGCGATCGCATTCTGGTACACGAATGTCGAAGCCCTTTCGTCCGGATCACGAATCGCACGGCGAAACTGATCCGCGGTTTCGAGCACCTTTCCCCATTCTCTGGTTCTGGCATACGCGTCTATTAGCAGCTGGAAGGACGCGGGGCCGAATTCAGAGTCTTCGAACTGACCGAGGAACGTCTCACCGAGCGCAGCCTTGGCGGTGAGGTCCTGTTCGTTGTAGAAGGCCATGTAGGCGTCGTATTCGGCCTTCGTCTTCGCCTGTTGGCCCAGTGTCGGGGAGGCGGCCACCATGACTCCCAGAAAAGCCAACCCCAGATGACGGGCTAACATCGCTTTCTTGATCAACCTCATAAGACCTTCCACACTTCGTTTCGATTCACTCGGGTGTACTTGACTACAAAGTCTATTGATTTCTTAGACCTTTTTCCAGCCCGTCGGCGAGCAATAAAAAATAACCGTCTCCCGAAACGTTTTGTTCCACCTCTGAGCCTCTGCGTGTCTGCGGTGAAAATTCCCACTCCGTTTCCGAATCCGACCCCCCAACTCAGTCGTAGTACTCCATCCCGAGATGTGTGATCAATTCCTCTCCGCGGAGGTATCGCAACGTGTTCTTGAGCTTCATCAACTGAATAAACAGATCGTGTTCCGGATACAGCCCCGGAGCGCACATCGGGCTCTTGAAGTAGAAGCTGAGCCACTCCTGGATCCCGTGCATGCCGCATCGTTGCGCCAGGTCCAGGAACAGGACCAGATCGAGAACCAGCGGCGCCGCCAGGATACTGTCGCGGCAAAGGAAGTCGATTTTGATCTGCATGGGGAACCCGAGCCAACCGAAGATATCAATGTTGTCCCAGCCTTCCTTGTTGTCGCCGCGAGGTGGGTAATAGTTGATGCGAACCTTGTGCGTGAAGTCCCCGTAGAGGTCCGGATACAGTTCCGGCTGAAGTATCTGGTCCAGCACGGACAGTTTGCTTTCTTCTTTGGTCTTGAACGACTCGGGGTCGTCGAGGACCTCACCGTCACGGTTGCCCAGGATGTTGGTCGAAAACCATCCGTTCAGGCCGAGCATCCGGGACTTCAGGCCCGGCGCCAGAATCGTTTTCATCAGGGTCTGGCCCGTCTTGAAGTCTTTGCCGACGACGGGCACTTTTTTGTCCTGAGCGAGCTGTATCAAGGCTGGGATGTCCGCCGAGAGGTTGGGAGCACCGTTGGCGAAGGGGACTCCCCGGGACAGAGCGGCGTACGTGTAGATCATGCTCGGTGCGATCGCCGGATCGTTTTCCCTGAGCGCCTGCTCGAACGTTCCCAGCGTCGCGTGGCACGGCTGTGGCTTAAGGTAAACTTCAGTGCTGCCACACCACACCATGACCATTCGATCCAGCTGGTTCTCTTCGCGGAATCTGTCGATGTCGGCCATCACCTGCTCGGCGAGATCCATATGGGTCTTGCCCGTCTTGACGTTCGGACCGTCGAGATTCTTGACATAGTCCTGGCTGAAGACCGCCTTCCACGGAACGATTTTTTCCAGTTCAGGGCGGAGCTGTTCGAGGAGCTCCCGGTTCAGGACTCCCGCCTTGACGGCGGCGTCGTAACAGTTGTCTTCGTAGATGTCCCAACCGCCAAAAACCAGGTCGTCCAGACTGGCCAACGGAACGAAATCCTTGATCGGGGGTACACGATGATCCGTTCGTTTGCCCAGCCGGATCGTGCCCAGTTGGGTGAGCGAGCCGACAGGTTGCGCAATCTTCTTCTTGATCGCCTCGACGCCGGCAAAAAACGTCGTACTGACCGCACCGAGCCCGGGTATCAACACCCCGAGTTTTCCCTTGGCCGACCCGATATCCACACCTTCTTCAATCACTTCTACCTCCAGCAGAGCGCGAAGAATTGTAGCATAAGCAGTTTGGGGACCTCCGGGGCCATCGCCGCCGGTAGTTTTAACGCGAAGCCACCGATTACAGGGAGGTCCGAGAAGTAATATTGTTTTTCAGGACTTCGTTTTCGCGGTAAAAAACGTTTCGACAGTCGTCCGTGAGAATGCGAGATAATGTCTTGATGCGTCGTCCACTGCTCGCGATTATCATCCCCGTCCTCGTCATCGCGTCTCTGGGTATGGCTGCGCTGGTCTCCGGGGACCGCCCGAGCGGGCAGGATCGCCGCCTGGCGCGGGGCCGGGGGCTCCTCGATGGGGAGGACTACCTCCGGGCGCTGGACATTTTCGAGCAGACGATCGCAGATGATCCGAACAACGCTGCCGCCCGGACACTAACCGGAATCGCCCACCTGAGATTACATCTCTACGGGTCCGCGGTCGGGCACTTCGAATTGGCATCCGGGCTGGAGCCGTCGCGGGCCGACCCGTGGATTGGCCTGGCGCACGCGCACCTGGCATTGGGGAACGTTGCCGAATCGATCGCGTCTTCTCTCGAAGCGACCCGGATCGATCCGCGAGCGGTTCAAGCCTGGGACG
Organism: Terriglobia bacterium; assembly: GCA_965247425.1. GTDB lineage: Bacteria > Acidobacteriota > Terriglobia > 20CM-2-55-15 > 20CM-2-55-15 > CAZOZZ01. The sequence goes on along the minus strand of OZ252023.1, from coordinate 2,861,316 downwards.
TAATGGCCCAGGCTTATTGGCTGGACAGAAGCTACTCCGATGCCGAAGCCGCGGCGCTGAAGGCCCGAAACCTTAAAGCGGACGACCCCCAGGCACTCGAAGCCCTGCTGCACATTTACATGGACAAGAACGAACCGGAGCGGTTCGAGAGTCTGATCAACGAGATACCAGAGGGAAGACATGAACTGGAGTCGCTGGTCGTTTCGTTCTTTATCCGACAGGGGCGATTCGCCCGGGCCTGGGAGCACAAGACCCGTTTTGATCGCAAGGCCGCGGAACTGGGCGTTCTGGAAGCGGAACTGGCGCTCAGGCGGGATCCCTCCCGGATGGATCTTTACCCGAAGCTGATCCGGGATCTGGTCGTGGCCGGGATCTTTGACCGGGCCATTCGGTACGGACGAGCGTATCGGGGAACCGAGTCCATGGATCTGGAAATCGGGAAGGCCCTCTGGATGTCCGGTGATGTCGATGGAGCGACCTCCCGGTTCGAAATTGCTTCCAGACAAGGTGTCCACAAGTTGTCGGCCGAGGTCGCTCTGGCGGTCATAACCGAACGCATGGTCCATTGGCACGAAGCCTTCCGCGCCGAGCACGTTGAAATGGACTACCTGATTCTCGGCCAGCTCGACGATCTGGCCGAATCGGGTCCGGCCGCGATGAAGCCGTTGATCTGGCGATACGTCGGGATTTACGAGCCGTATTTCTACAATCGGGCGGTTGAAGACGGCATTACACTGGCCGCACCCGAATCGGACGGCCTGGAGAATCTGCTCACGATGGGAACCGCCTACGAGCGACTGGGCAGGATCGATGAAGCCAGACGGTATCTGGAGCGGGCGCGCGATGCCTATCCCGGCCGAGCCGAACCGGTATCCAGACTCGCGGTAATTGCCCTGGCCGAGGGGGATCCCAACCAGGTGGTGGAACTCATGGAACGGGCCGTGGCAATGGATCGAACCGATGCGGGGAACCTTTACAACCTGGGCTGGCTTTACGACCAGATGAACAGGAAAGATGAGGCCTTGATTCTATACCATCAGGCTATCGCCGCCAGTGCCCTCAGCTTTGAAGCGATGAACAACCTGGCTCTGATCTACAGTGAGAGGCAGCAGTTTGATCAGGCCAGAAGTCTGCTCGATCGAGCGATCGCAGTCGACCCGGCCAGCGAAGCGGCCTATTTCAACCTTGCGAAATTCCATGGCGATCAGCGTCAGTGGAAGCCGGCGCTGGCGAACTACGATCGAGTGCTTCGAATCAACCCCCTGAATTCCGCGGCCCGAGTCGAGAAGGGAAGGATTCGCTTGCGTCTGGGAGAGCCCGTTCGAGCCGTGGAGCAACTCAACTTCGCCCTGAAGTTGAATTCCCAGCACTTCGATGCCTATTTCCTGGTGTCGTCGGCGTACGAGCAACTCGGCTATGTGGATGTTGCGCTCGCGGCAGCCGAAGAGGCCGATCGGATAAGGTCGGATGATGCGGAGCTGGTTACAATGATGGCCCGATTGAAGGAACGAAAAAGTGAGACGAACTAAACTGGTCTGCACGATCGGTCCGGCCTGCGATTCGGAGGAAATGCTGACGGAACTGGTCCGGGCGGGCATGAATGTCGCCCGGGTCAATTTCTCTCACATGGATTCCGACTACCATCGCAATCTCATTCGAAGAATCAGGAAAGTTAGAGAAAAATTGGAGGTTCCCGTCGCGATTCTTCAGGATTTGCAGGGCCCAAAGATCCGAATCGGCAAAATCGCCACGGGAAACGTCTGGTTGGAGCGGGGTGCGCCTTTCGTTCTGACTTCGTCCCCGGTCACCGGTGATGCCCACGCGGCAACGGTTTCACTCCTCAACCTCCATGAGGAAGTGACCGCGGGGCAACGGATTTTGCTTGCCGACGGCATGATCGAACTTGTGGTCGAACAGATCGATCCTCCGGACGTGCGTTGCCGGGTCGTGGTCGCGGGCATGCTCAGTTCGCACAAGGGCGTCAACCTGCCCGCTGCCCACCTCGACGTCGACTCCCTCACCGAAAAAGACCGGGTGGATCTCAAGGTCGGACTGGAAGAGAAGGTCGACGCGGTGGCCCTGAGTTTTGTAAGGAGTGGGGAAGATGTCGAGGCCCTGCAGTCTGCCATACGGGATGCGGGCGCTCGAATCCCCGTGATCGCCAAGGTGGAGAAACCCCAGGCGGTCGACAACATCGACGAGATCCTGGCTTTGGCCGACGGCGTGATGATCGCGCGCGGAGATCTGGGAGTGGAGATCGATCTGGAGCGGGTTCCGCTCGTGCAGAAAATGATCATCGCGAAAGCCAACGCGATCGGCAAGCCCGTCATTACCGCGACCCAGATGCTGGTTCGGATGGTCGACAACCCCAGACCCACTCGAGCGGAAACAGCCGACGTTGCCAACGCGATCCTCGACGGGACGGACGCCGTGATGTTGTCCGAAGAGACGGCCGTGGGCGCATATCCACTCGAAGCGGTACGCATGATGGACCGGATCGCTCTGGCTGTGGAGAGTTCCGTGGACGAAACCAAATTCCGCGGGGACGCCAGCGATTACCCCAACGTCAATGATGCCATCAGTCGTTCCAGCTACAACGTTGCCCGAGGAACCGGCGCGGGCGCTATCATCACGCCGACCTGGTCCGGCTCGACGGCCCGGCTGGTGTCGCGGTTCCGTCCGCGCCAGCCCATAATCGCCCCATCCCCGAACCATGAGACAGTCCAGTTCCTGTCCTTCTGCTGGGGCATCGTCCCCCTTTCCATCCCCCCCGCCGACACGATCGACGACCAGTTGGGTTATGCCCTCGAAGCCGCCCGCAAGGCCGGTTGTGTCCAGAAGGGGCAGTTGGTCGTAATCACCGGGGGTACCCCCTTGCACGTCGCCGGCACGACCAACTTCATCAAAGTAGACCGTATTGAATAGGGAGAAGAGACTTTTTACCGCAGAGGCGCAGAGGCGCAGAGAGTTTTGTCTTGTAGAGACGACAAGATCCTTTTTTTCACCACGGAGACACGAAGTTCGCGGAGTGGAAGAAAACTGATTTCTCTCTGCGCCTCTGCGACTCTGCGGTGAAATTTTTGCGACCTTTGCGTACTCCGCGTTTCTGCGTTGAAAAAAGTTGCAATTCCTTCCTCGTCCCCAAAAGTCCTTCCGTTCGTTGACAGTAATGGAGCGGTTGCGTAAAGTTATCGGTTTGGTCAAGCCAAAGAAACCAGGTGAGGCAGCATGAAAATCCATGAATACCAGGCGAAGGCGATTCTGGCTCGTTACGGCGTGCCGATTCCCAGGGGTGAGGTCGTCCACGACGCGTCCGGCGCACGGGACGTAGCGGAAAAGCTGGGTGGAACCGTCGTCGTTAAAGCGCAGATTCACGCGGGTGGCCGGGGCAAGGGCGGAGGCGTCAAGCTGGCGAAGAGCCCTCAAGAGACCCTGACGATAGCGGACAAGATGATCGGGATGCAGTTGATCACACACCAGACAGGCCCGGAAGGAAGCAAGGTTCAAAAGGTGCTGGTAGAAGAGGGCCTGGACATCCGCCAGGAGTTATATCTCGGCATCGTGATCGATCGAAAGCTGGGTGGGCCCGTGTTGATGGCGTCTACCGAAGGTGGAATGGACATTGAGGAGGTGGCCGCCAACAGGCCGGAACTGATCCTCAAGGAGTACATCGTGCCCGGTATTGGCTTGCAACCGTTCCAGGCCAGGAAACTCGCCTTCGGTCTGGGCCTGGCGCCCGCACTGGTCGGTGATGCAGCCAAATTCATGATGGCTCTCTACAGAACCTTTGAGGACACAGACGCGTCGCTGGTCGAGATCAATCCGTTTCTCGTCACCGGGGACAACAAGGTTTATGCGCTCGATGCGAAAATGAATTTCGACGACAACGCGCTCCACCGGCATGCGGACATTCAGGAGTTGAGGGATCTGAACGAAGAGGAACCGTTGGAAATCGAGGCCAGCAAGTATGGCCTCAACTACATCAAACTCGACGGAGACGTGGCCTGCATGGTGAATGGTGCCGGGCTTGCGATGGCCACGATGGATATCATCAAACTTGCCGGCGGCAACCCCGCGAACTTTCTGGACGTCGGTGGGGGGGCATCCGCCGAGCAAGTCGAGAACGCGTTTCGCATCCTGTTGTCGGATGAGAACGTCAAAGCTGTTCTGATCAACATCTTCGGCGGGATCATGCGCTGTGACATCGTGGCCACTGGCGTCGTGGAAGCGGCGAAGAAACTCGGCATAACCGTTCCCGTTGTCGTCCGTCTGGAAGGGACGAACGTCGAGCAGGGCCAGGAGATCCTCAGGGAATCAGGTCTGAGCTTCCTCGTCGCGAACGGAATGAAAGACGCCGCCGAAAAAGTGGTAGCCGCCACAGGATAGTGGAAACCGCCACACGATAGTGGAAACTGCCACACAATAGAGAGTAGCCAACAGCTAACATCAACAGCCACCCAGGACATCCATGAGCATTCTTGTCGACAAATCAACCCGTCTGATCGTACAGGGGATCACGGGCCGTGAGGGAAGCTTTCACACCGCGCAGGCGATCGAATACGGGACCCACGTTGTCGGGGGTGTCACGCCCGGAAAGGGCGGCACCAGGCACGAGGGCATCGACGTGTTCAACAGTGTTGCCGAAGCGCGTGCATCAACCGGCGCCAACGCATCCGTCATCTTTGTCCCGCCACCGTTTGCGGCGGACGCCATCATGGAGGCGGCGGACGCCGGGATCGAACTTGTCGTGTGCATCACCGAAGGTGTCCCGACGCTCGATATGGTTCGCGTCATGTCGTTCCTTGCCGACAGGCAGACTCGCCTTATCGGACCCAACTGCCCGGGGATCATTTCTCCCGGCCGGTGCAAGATCGGGATCATGCCCGGACACATCCACCGCGAGGGCTCGGTCGGGGTCGTTTCCCGCAGTGGTACGCTGACCTACGAAGCCGTGGGCCAGTTGTCAGGCCGAAACATAGGACAATCGACATGCATTGGAATCGGCGGCGACCCGATCATCGGCACAAATTTTATCGACGCCATCCGATTGTTCAACGAGGACCCGGGGACCGAAGCGGTCGTGATGATTGGAGAAATCGGGGGAACCGCCGAAGAGGAAGCGGCGGAGTACGTAAAGGCAAACGTCGACAAGCCCATCGTCGGTTTCATCTGTGGCCAGGCAGCCCCTCCGGGAAGACGGATGGGACACGCCGGTGCGATCATTGCAGGCGGGAAGGGCACGGCCGAAGAAAAGATGAAAGCGATGGAAGCGGCTGGAATACATGTGGTTCGAAGCCCCGCGGATATGGGCGAGGCCATCGAATCGGTTCTGGCATGATTAATTCCCGATAATAAGCTCAAGAAAGGACGGACACGAAATGGAAAGAACCCTGACGATATTGAAACCCGACTCCGTCAAGGATGGAAATGCCGGTGGCATCATCAGCATGCTGGAAGATGAAGGCTTTCGGATTCGCGCCTCCAAAATGCTGCATTTGAACCGGGGACAGGCCGAGGGATTTTATGAAGTTCACCGGGAGCGTCCTTTTTTTCAAAGCCTGGTTTCTTTCATGACTGAAGGCCCGGTAATCGCAATGGTTCTCGAGGCAGACCAGGCCATCGAAAGACTGCGAAACGTTATGGGTGCGACCGATCCCGGCAAGGCGGATGAAGGGACTGTCCGGAAAAGGTTCGCGACCAACATCGAGCGGAACGCGATCCACGGATCCGACGCTCCCGAGACCGCGGCGTTCGAGATAGCGTATTTCTTTAGTCGGCTCGAAATCGTTTGATTCAACTTTCGCGTTGGATAAGGGGCGGACGTTCAAAGTCCAGTGACAGTTCACTACATACACATCTTTCACCGAAGAGGACCCCATGAATGGAAAGATTGAAGAAATACTCGGCAATGCCGGACCCGCCCTTCTCGAGCACGAATGTCAGACCATATTGAAAGAGTCGCTGCATCTGCCGGGGCCCGATTTCGTGGACCGCGTCCACGGCCTGTCGGACCGGCCGACCCGGGTTCTCGGGAGCCTGGCGGCTTTGACCAACTCGGGCCGACTTTCCGGAACCGGCTACGTGTCGATCCTGCCCGTCGACCAGGGGATTGAACACTCCGCAGGCGCCTCGTTCGCGCCGAACCCGATTTACTTTGATCCGGGGAACATCGTGGAGCTGGCAATCGAGGGCGGATGTAACGCCGTCGCCTCGACTCTCGGAGTCCTCGGAGCGGTTGCCAGAAAATATGCTCACAAGATTCCGTTCATCCTGAAATTCAACCACAACGAACTGCTGACCTATCCGAGCACCTTCGATCAGATCGTGTTTGCCGACATCGACCAGGCCTTCGACATGGGGGCCGTAGCAGTGGGCGCGACGATCTACTTTGGATCTGAGGAGTCTGGCCGTCAACTCCAGGAAGTCACCGAGATGTTTCAGCACGCCCACGAGCTGGGAATGTGTACCGTCCTCTGGTGCTACCTGAGGAACCCGGGTTTCAAGACCGGCGATGGCGACTTTCACGCCTCGGCGGACTTGACCGGTCAGGCGAATCATCTTGGCGTGACGATCGAGGCCGACATCATCAAGCAGAAACTTCCCGAGAGCAACGGGGGGTATACGGCGATCAATTTCGGCAAGACGCACCAGAAGGTCTACTCGGAGCTGACGACGGACCATCCGATCGATCTGACACGATACCAGGTCGCCAACTGTTACATGGGACGTGCCGGCCTGATCAATTCCGGCGGCGCCTCGTCGGGCGAAAGCGACCTCCAGGACGCCGTAAAGACCGCCGTCATCAACAAGCGTGCGGGAGGGATGGGCCTCATTTCGGGCCGCAAGGCCTTCCAGCGGCCGATGAAGGAAGGCATCGGGCTCCTCAATGCCATCCAGGACGTTTACCTGGCCGAGGAAATAACAATCGCGTAGCGATGGCACCTTACGGACCACAGCGAACGGTCTACACCGTCTCCGACGTCAGCCGCCGAATCAAAGAGCTCCTCGAACGCCAGTTTACAGACATCTGGATCGAGGGCGAGGTTTCCAATTACCGTAGTTCCGCGGCCGGCCATCTCTACTTCACATTGAAGGACGCCAGGGCGCAGATTCCCGCCGTTTGCTTTCGCAACCAAGCCTTGTACTTGCGGTTCAAGCCCGAAAACGGGAAGTCCTTTAGAGCCCGCGGCCGATTGACCACCTACGAGGTTCGGGGCGAATACCAGGTCATCGTCGAAGTACTCGAGCCGGTTGGAGTGGGCGAACTCCAGCAGGCTTTCGACCGGCTCAAGGACAAATTGGACAAGGAAGGGCTTTTCGACACCGCGCGAAAGCGGCCTCTGCCCCCGTTTCCGTCTCGGGTCGGTGTCGTAACATCCCCAAAGAGTGCCGCGTTGCGTGACGTTCTATCTGTCCTCGGCCGGCGCCACAACGCGATCGATGTCCTCGTTTATCCCACCGACGTGCAAGGCGATAAAGCCTCGTCCGAGATTGCAGCAGGCATTGACTGTCTCGGCGCGCTGCACGATGTCGACGTGATCATCGTGACGCGGGGCGGAGGCTCCCTGGAAGACTTGTGGCCGTTTAATGAAGAACGTGTCGCCCGCGCCATCTACCGTTCAGAGAAACCGGTGATCTCCGCGGTTGGTCATGAGGTTGATTTCACGATCAGTGACCTCGTAGCGGATCTTCGGGCTCCCACACCGAGTGCGGCCGCGGAAATCGTAGCCGGTTCCAAAGAGGAAATGTTCGAAAGGTTGACCGGCGTCGAGAGACGGATATCTAGCGCGATCCGAATCCGTTTGTCCGAACTGAAGCGTTTCCTGGCGACCAAGGTTGGAAGCCGCGGGTTCGTTGTTGCGGAGAACCGTATCCGGAACATGTCGCAGCAGGTCGACGATTGGAATTTCAGGTTGGAGCAATTCGCTACTTCGGGCCGTTACTTTTCTTCCCGGTCCCACCGTATCGAGACTGCCGATCGCGCCCTGTCCGCCAGTGTGCCGCGGATGATAGCGAATGCGCGGCAACGATTGACGGGTCTGGGTCAGGCGATGGATGCCCTGAGTCCCCTTGCAGTCTTAAGTCGGGGCTACTCGATCTGTAGAACTCCGGAGGGCCAGGTGGTCCGGGCCGCCTCCCAGGTGGCGGTCGATTCGGCCGTGGAAATAAGGCTGGAGGAAGGCGAGTTCGACGCAAAGGTAACAGCGGTGAAACCGAAAGAGAGGGTCTAGCGTATGAAGTTGGTGTCGGCGGAAGATTTCAGGGCAGGAATCAGGTGGGTTTATTTTACCGCAAAAACGCAAAGACTCGAAGGTCGCAAAGGGTCCTTAGTCTTCGGTGTTTTCGTAAGCATTGTAAATCTCAGGTGATGGATGAATTGTCATCTCAGCGAGGATCCAGAGGACATTGAAAGGGCAAATATCTGCTACCTCTGCGTTTTTGCGTTTTTGCGTTGAAAGAGAGCAGACAATCTCAGTTGTCCCACCGGTGAGGGACCTGTTAGGGTAGTTCTGAGCCGGCTCGAAACGCTTCACCGAGTGGCGGAGCTGGCCGGTCGAAGAGGGAGTAATCATGGGAAAAGCGTTGGACGGTGTTCGTATCCTTGATGTGACCCATGTGCAGGCGGGACCGACCTGCACGCAGATCCTGGCGTGGTTTGGCGCCGACGTCATCAAGATCGAACGGCCCGGCTCCGGAGATCCGACGCGCGCGCAATTGCGCGACATCCCGGATGTGGACAGCCTTTACTTCACCATGCTGAACGCCAACAAGCGGAGCGTCACATTGAATCCCAAAACTGAGGCGGGCAACAAGATTTTTGCCAGGCTGATCGAGGAGTGTGACGTGATGGTGGAGAACTTCGCACCCGGTGCAATCGATCGCATGGGCTTCCCCTGGGAGAAGATCCAGCAGATCAATCCGCGCATGATCTACGCTTCGATCAAGGGATTCGGCCCCGGTCCATACGCAGATTGCAAGGTGTATGAGAACATCGCCCAGTGCACCGGCGGAGCCGCTTCGACAACCGGGGAACTCGACGGTTTCCCGACGGTTACCGGCGCCCAGATAGGCGATTCCGGCTCCGGCATTCATCTTGTGGCGGGCATACTGGCCGCTCTGTTCCACCGTGAGAAGAGTGGCCGGGGCCAGAGGGTGGAATGTGCCATGCAAGATGCCGTGCTCAACCTCTGTCGCGTGAAGCTCCGTGACCAACAGCGGATCGCCCACGGCCCGCTCAAGGAGTATCCGCAATATCCACACGGTAAGTTCGGCGATGCTGTGCCGCGTGCCGGAAATGCCTCCGGTGGCGGCCAACCGGGCTGGATCGTTAAGTGCAAGGGGTGGGAGACCGATCCGGACTGCTACATCTACATCATCACTCAGGCGGCGGCGTTCCCGGCTCTGGCCAAGGCCATCGGCCACGAAGATTGGCTTGAGGACCCGGAATGGAACACACCCGAGGCGCGTATCTCAAAGTTAGAGCACGTGTTTGCGGAAATCGAGAGATGGACCATGACCAAGGGAAAGATGGAAGTCATGGAAATCCTGAATCCGTTGAACGTGCCATGCGGCCCGATCCTGTCCATGAAAGAGCTGGCCAATGAGGAATCACTGCGCCAGGCCAGGACCGTTGTAGAGGTCGACCACCCGGAACGCGGCAAGTACTTGACGGTGGGCAACCCAATCAAGCTGTCGGATTCGGCTTCGGATGTCGCCCGCTCACCGCTCCTGGGCGAACATACCGAAGAAGTCCTCAAGACCGTGGTTGGGCTTGATGACAATGAGATCGAGAGTGCGCGCCGGCAGGGTGCGATCTAGCAGCCCGTGGTGGAAGTCTGTAGGGTCGCGCGCAGGGGTATTCGGGTCACAGGCGCGAAGTGAGGAGCGGAACGATGCTTTGTCATCATGACCGACGAATGACAAAGCCTGTGGGCCGAAGACCCCTGCGCCCTTCGGGTTACGACGGCATGGGGCCAGCTGCGGCGTTGCCACTCCTAGATCGATGAAGAGCATCGACGTCGTCGTGGCGCCTTGCATCTAGCCCCATGGCGCTCGTAACGCGACCCTACAGACTTCCACCACGGGCTGGTTGCCCATCGCGATAAAACAATGAAATACAACGTACTGATTCTCGGGGCCTCATACGGCTCATTGTTCGGCACCAAGTTGTTGCTGGCAGGGCACCCGGTGACTCTGGTTTGTACCCGGCCCACGGCCGAATTGATAAGCCGTGAAGGGACCGTCGTCCGCTTCCCTATCCGCGGGCGGGAAACACCGGTCGAGATTTCCTCAAAGGGGCTCAAAGGCGACCTTTCCGCCAGCACCCCGGACGCCGTCAGTCCGGGCGACTTTGACCTGGTGGTGCTTGGTATGCAGGAAGCCCAGTACGGTTCGGAAGGTGTTCGCGAGTTGATGGAACGTGTCGCCGCGTCCCGCGTACCGTGCCTGGCGATCATGAACATGCCTCCTCTGCCATTCCTCAAGCGTATTCCTGGGCTTTCGACCCGGGACCTGCTGGAGTGCTATACCGATCCCGGTGTCTGGGAAGGCTTCGAACCCGGACGGGTCACGTTGGCGAGTCCCGATCCCCAGGCGTTTCGCCCTCCGGACGAGCCGAAGAACATTCTCCATGTAGGGTTGCCGACGAACTTCAAGGCGGCACGATTCGAATCCGAAAGCCACACGACGATGCTCAAGAACCTTCAGGCCGGTATCGAGGCCATCCGATTCGATCCCGGCGATGGAGCCATTGAACTTCCGGTAAAACTCAAGGTGCACGATTCCATCTTTGTGCCGCTGGCCAAGTGGCCCATGTTGCTCGCCGGAAACTACCGCTCGGTCGGGCCGGACAACATGATCCCTATCAAGGAGGCGGTGCACGGGAACGTCGAGAAATCACGGGAGGTCTACGATTGGGCTCGGACCCTGTGTTCGAGGCTGGGGGCCGCGGATGCCGACATGGTTCCCTTCGAAAAGTATGCAAGAGCCGCCGAGGGGCTGGCCAAACCTTCTTCGGCGGCCCGTGCGCTCGTTGGCGGTGCACGTCACATCGAGCGGGTCGATTGCCTCATTCGAAAAATCGCTCAGCAACAAGGGCTCCAGTCCGACACGGTAGACGAGATTGTCACCCTGGTGGACCAGCGTCTGGGGAAAAACCGAGCGGCAAACTGAAGGGTGAGACCCGTTGTCGCGGCCGGCCATAACCGGTCGGAGGAGTCCGATGAACGAGCGTGATGTCGAATCGAAAGTGCTTCGCGAACTCGGACGGGCGATGGGTGCCTTCTCGATGCTCGAGCCCGGTGACCGGATCGCGGTCGGTGTGTCTGGCGGCAAAGACAGCCTCTGCCTGCTGGATGCTCTTGTGAGATATCGCCGCCGGGCCCCGTTCCCGTATGAACTCGTCGCGATCACGATCGAGCAGGGCAAGTTCAAGGTTCCGATCGGCCAACTTGAAGAGCAGATACGCCGGACAGGTGTGGAATGGGTGCTCCGTCCTGAATCGACCACGCTGGGGCTCGTCGCCGACGGCGTTGAACACGGTTGTGACGTGTGCAGCCGTCATCGACGCCGCGCACTGTATCAGGCTGCTTCCGATCAGGGTTGTACGGTTCTGGCGCTTGGCCATACCGCTGACGACTGCGCGGAGTCACTCCTCCGAAACATTCTATTTAACGGCAGGATCGCCTCTCTCCCACCCGTGGCGATGTCCGGGAAGGGCCCGATCCGCCTGATTCGGCCTCTGGTGTTTGTCAGCGAGGACCTTACGGCCGCCTACGCCGTGGAAAAAGAGCTTCTGACAGTGGATTGCGTGTGTGCGGAGAAGGGAGGCCCGCGAAGTGAGATCCGGGAATTTCTTGCGAGCATGAGTTCCAGGCACATCGACGTGCCCGAATCCGTTCGGGCGGCGCTGGCGAACGTGAACCCTTATTCGTTGTTCGACCCGAAGTTGCACAAGGACGGTGCGGACAGGTCTGTGAGTTTCGGGAAAGGACAGGAGTCCGAGGTCCGAGGTCCGAGTTCCGAAGTCGCGGGCGCCGCTTCCCGGAGTTCTGCGGCTCCGGTTTAAAAATTCTTCAATTCCCGTTCGCGACGTGAGGTTTCGACCTCGGACATCGGACCCCGGACTTCGGACCTCCGCCCCCTCTCCTACCCGGCCGCCTTCTCTAACCGAAAGCCGCTCCCGACCCAGGCACCGGTCCCACCGACGACATTCGATATCCGGTCGAAACCCTGGCCGGACATGATGCTCGTGGCGGCGCTGGCCCGGTATCCGCCCTGGCAGATAACGGCAAGTGGCCGATCCCGGTCGAGTTCGCCCACGCGCTCTCTGATTTCGGACAGCGGTATGTTCACGGCGTTCCCGATGTGTCCATCCTTGAACTCGGCGGGCCGACGAACGTCGATGATCTGCAGGTCGACCGTCTCCTGTATTCGGTCCCGGAGTTCGTCCACGGGGATTTGCTCGATCGTCGCGATCGGTTTGCCGGCCTGATCCCACGCATACATCCCGCCTTTGAGAAAGCCCTTCACGTTCTCGACGCCGACACGGGCCAGACGCGTGACCGCCTGGTCTACCTCGGCCTCGTATTCCGCCACGACAACAATTTTCCGGTCTGTCGGCAGCAGGCTGCCCGCCCAGGAGGCGAACTGACCCCGGAGTCCAATGTTCAAGGCGCCGGAGATGTGTCCATCGCCAAAGGCCGAAGCGTTTCGGACATCCAGAATGAGATCTCCAATGGCATCGATTTCGTCGGGGGACAACGCGACCGGTTCGGCCAGGTCTCCAAGGGAGGTGGCTCCCTGCCGGTTCAATTCGGCATCCCGTGGAAAGTATTCCGGTACCTCAGACAGCTCGGAAATCATCATCCGCACGAAGTCTTCCTTCGGTACTGGCTTTAGCGCGTAGTTGAACTGGCGTTGCTCTCCGATCGTAGACGATGTCTCCTTCGAGATATTCCGGCCGCAGAGGGAGCCTGCGCCGTGTGCAGGATAAACCTCCACACTGTCGTCGAGTTTGAGAAGCTTGCCGTGAAGGCTCTCGTAAAGCATGCCGGCCATTTGTTCCGACGTATATCCCTTGGATCCCACCAGGTCGGGACGCCCGACGTCCCCGATGAACAGCGTATCGCCGGTCAGCACTTTCCGTGGCTGGTCCGGGTCCAGCGTGTCGATGACGACGATCGAGATACTTTCCGGAGTGTGTCCCGGCGTCTCGAGAAACCGGAGGGTCACTTTTCCCAACGCAATCTCGTCGTCGTCCCAGACGGCGCGATAGGGAAATGACGCATCGGACTTGTTGCCAAAGACAATCTCTGCGCCGGTCCGTTCCGCGAGCTCGTGGTGCCCACTGACGAAGTCGGCATGCAGATGGGTCTCGATCACGTACTTGATTTCGAGGCCCTGAGCTTTCGCTTCATCGATGTATTGGTCGACATCCCGCTGAGGGTCGACGACCGCGGCGTGCCCTTCCGAGCCAATGAGATACGACGCGTGTGCAAGACACCCCAGGTAAAACTGCGTGAAGTGCATACAGAGTTCCAAAAACAGGACCGGCGATGGCCCCGGTGGTCGAAACGGTATTTTTAGTGCGTCATCGAATAAATAAGAAAATTGATGCCCAGGCGGACTCCCTCAGCCGAGGGTTTGAGCGGATAACGGGGCTGGTCCAGCCATTCCCAATAATCACCAAGGTCGTTGTTGTAGCACATGATCATGGAGATGTCTTTGCCGTTCTCGGAAGGATAGCCGTAGAAGACCGGCCATCCGTCAGACGCCCAATAGGCGGTCAGATCGAGATCGGTAATGTCGTAGAAAGTATGGAAAATCGGATGGTCGACGGTCAGAGGGATCATCTCCCGTCCGGGATACATCCGTTTCAGATTGTAATCCCAGTTTGACAGATCGTTGTAACCGTCGAAGTCGTCGACCATGACGAAGCCTCCACGGTCAAGATACTCTTTGAAGTTCTTTACCTCGGCGTCGGTCAGGTTCATCGTTCCGGGCTCGGAAATATATGCGAACGGGTAGTTGAACAGTTCCGGATCGTCCATGTCGATCACCTGGTACGACATCCGTTCGACGTCGAGCACCGTGGCCTCCCCGGCGAGCGTATTGATGTGCCATTCCGCCTGGGGATAATCGTGTTCCCAGCCGCTCATGCCCCACGACCCTCCGTGGGTGTTGTATCGAAGCCGGACGAACACGAATTCGGTCTCGGGTGGTTCGTTCGGTTCGTAGATCATCGGGTTCCGATTGCGGAAGTACCTCTGTCCCTCGAGGAGACTCGCACCCCCGAACCCAACGAGCGCGAGCAGGACGATCAAGGCTAAAAGCAGGCCGTGCTTCATATCGACAACATTGTACCGTGCCGGGGACGGAATACTAAGTGCTACCGCGTTCGGGACAAAATGTATTGAGGAGGACGGGTGAGATGGCATACCATTGGTTTTTCTTAATTAGACCGCTTGTTCAAAAGTTGACTTGGCGGTCAAATGGTCGGAATAGTGAGGTCTCCGAGTCGATGAGAACACGACAGTTGATGCGCCTCCGGGTGAACGGCGATGACCGGGAAATTGCAGCGGCGCCAAGCAAGACCTTGTTGGAGGTCTTGAGGGAAGACCTCGGGTTGATTGGAACCAAACATGGTTGCGAACTTGGGGAGTGTGGAACGTGCGCTGTGTTGATCGACGGGGAGCCTGCTCTGTCCTGCCTGCTCCTTCCTTGTGAGCTGGAGGGACAGGAGATCAAGACGATCGAGGGACTGGCCCGCGAAGGCCGGCTCGATCCTCTTCAGGAAACTTTCGCCGATCTGGGCGCCGCGCAGTGCGGATATTGCACGCCGGGCATTCTTCTGGTGGCCAGGTCTCTGTTGGCCGAAGCGCCGCACCCGACTCGTGAGCAGATCGAAGAGGCTCTCGGAGGAAACCTGTGCCGTTGTACGGGTTATCTTAAGATTTTTGAGGCGATCGAACTGGCTGCTGGCGAACGTGAGGTGAAGCATGTCGTCGAGTGAATTCAGCGTCATCGGAAAGCCCCTGCGGAAGGTCGACGCACTGCCGAAATGTACGGGGCAGACCATCTTCGCCGACGACATTTTCCTTCCGAACATGTTGTACGCGAAACTGCTGCGGAGCACTCGTCCCTATGCACGTATCCGTAACGTCGATGCTTCGGCTGCCGAGGCGATGGACGGCGTTCGAGCGGTCCTGCTGGGGCACGACCTGCCGATCACTTTTGGAATCCTTCCCGTTTCCCAAGACGAGCATACTCTAGCTATCGATGTCGTCCGATATGTCGGTGACCCGATCGTCGCCCTCGCCGCCGTGGACGAGGAAACCGCCGAGGAAGCGGTGAGGGTCATTCGGGTGGAATACGAGGACCGGGTTCCCGTCATGACGATCCCCGACGCGATCCGCGCCACGGACATTCCGATCCATGAGTACGCGGAGGCCGGAAACATCCACAAATCGGTGTCGTTCGATTTCGGCGCCGTCGACGATGCGCTGGACGGAGCGGACATTCGGTTGGATGACGTGTTTTTTTATCAAGGAAACACGCACCTTCCATTGGAGCAACATGCCGCCGTAGCCACTGCCCATCCGGATGGAAAGTTGACGTTGTGGTCTTCGACACAGACACCCCACTACGTTCATCGTGCCCTCGAGCGCGTCCTCGGAATGCCGGCCCACCGGATCCAGGTGATCGCCAGTCCCAACGGAGGGGGTTTCGGTGGCAAGAGCGATCCATTCAGTCACGAAATCGCCGTCGCGAAGCTGGCGCAAATGACGGGAAGGCCCGTCAAAATCGCGTTGACTCGCGAGGAAGTGTTCTATTGCCACCGTGGACGTCATCCGGTCCTGATGCGATCGAGGCTCGGGCTTACCAAAGCCGGCAAGATCACGGGCATGCACTTCGAGTCCCTTCTGGACGGTGGGGCCTACGGCAGCTACGGCGTTGCCAGCACCTACTACACCGGGGCGCTCCAAACGACCACGTACCATATTCCCGCCTACCGGTTCCAGGGCGCCCGCATGTTCACCAACAAGCCGCCGTGCGGTCCCAAGCGAGGTCACGGAACGCCCCAGCCGCGGTTTGGAATGGAGATCCAAATCGACAAGGCCGCAGAGAGGCTGGGCATGGACCCGGCCGAACTCCGGATGAAGAACCTGGTCCGACCCGACTCCCTGACAGCCAACTGGCTGCAGATTCGAACGACCGGTCTCGGCGAGTGCATCGAGAATGTCGTGGAGGCGTCGGGCTGGAAAGACAAGTACGGGAAGCTTCCCGCGGGCCGCGGCGTGGGACTGGCCTGCGGTTGCTATCTGACGGGCGCCGGGCTTCCTATTTACTGGAACAACATGCCCCAGTCCGGAGTGCAACTCCAGTTGGACCGCTCGGGTCTGGTGACTGTCTTCTGCGGAAGTACCGACATCGGCCAGGGCTCCGACTCGATACTGGCGTACATCGTTGCCGAGGTGCTGGGGATCGATCCGGAGTACATTCGGATTGTTACGGCCGACACCGACCTCACGCCGGTCGATCTGGGCAGCTATTCCAGCCGGGTGACCCTGATGACGGGCAATGCCGCCATCGAGGCCGCCGAACGAGCGAGAGACATTCTCCTCCTGGCTGTTTCAGGGAAGATCGAGGTTCCGATTGAGAATCTTGTCATGGCCGGCGGACGTGTGTTCGATTCCTCCAATAAGGACAACGAGGTCTCGTTTGCCCGCGCCGTGCAGCTTGCGGAAGCTCGTTCGGGGACTGTCGGTACAGTTGGCAGCTACAAGCCCCCGAGATCGGCCGCTCGTTTCAAAGGGGGTGGCGTCGGTCCGAGTCCCACCTACAGCTACTCCGCCGCAGTGATCGAACTGGAGGTGGACCAGGAAACCGGGATCATCACTCTGGACCGGGTGTGGGTCGCGCATGACATCGGGCGGTCGATCAACCCGATGCTCGTCGTCGGCCAGGTCGAAGGCAGCATCTACATGGGTCTAGGCGAAGCCTTGATGGAGGAGCAGGAGTTTCGTCTGGGCGTGCACAAGACGCCGAGCATGCTCGATTACAAGAGCCCGACTTCGATGGACATGTGTCCGATAGAAACCCTGCTGGTCGAAAACCCCGATCCGGCGGGACCCTACGGCGCAAAAGAGGTTGGCCAGGGTCCCCTGCTTCCAGTTCCACCCGCGATCTCGAATGCCGTCTATGACGCGGTAGGCGTTCGTGTCGACGAAATCCCGATCACACCGGAGAAGATCCTCAAAGGCATTCGGGCCAGAGAGAAGGGAAACGACCCGCGCGTCGGTCCGGGAGCGTTTCCGGAGATCGACTACCGTGATCCGATGTTTATCCTGCCTCCCTGGGAGGGTGGCGACGGATCCTCCGAAGATAAACCGCAATACACGCGCAAGGGGGTCGGGTAAATGTTGAGGCTTCCATCCTTCGAGTTTCGACGACCGGACGATGTCGGTGAGGCTGCGAGCATTCTGGCGGCCGAAGGCCCGCGGGCGATGCTGGTCGCCGGCGGAACAGATCTGTGGCCGAAGATGAAACGGCGGCAGTTCGAACCCCCGGTCGTGGTGGGTCTGAGGCATCTATCGACGCTCCGCCAGATCGAAGGGGACGCCTCGGCAGGCGTTCGAATAGGCGCCAACACGACCTTGAGAGAGTTGGAGCGGAACCCGATGTTGCTTTCCCAATACCGGGCCGTTGCCGTTGCCGCACGTTCAATTTCCAGCCCGCCACTGAAAACGATGGCAACGATTGGCGGAAACCTCTCTGTGGATACACGTTGTTTCTACTACGACCAGACGTACGAATGGAGAAAATCCATCGACTTCTGCCTCAAGAAAGACGGGGATACGTGTTGGGTCGCGCCCGGGAGCCCGCGCTGCTGGGCCGTTTCATCCACGGATCTCGCACCCGTCATGCTGGCGCTGGGAGCGCGCGTTCACCTTGTTTCCAAGGAAGGCGAACGAGTGCTGGCGGCGGCCGAGATGTACAACCCCGACGGCATCGTGTATCTCCACAAACGTCCCGATGAAATCATGACCGCGATCGACCTGCCTCCGGCCAACGGAGACGTTACGGTTTTCAAAAAGCTACGCCGTCGTGGGTCCATCGATTTCCCGCTCTTGAATGTTGCCGTCTGGTTGAGACCAGCCAGCGACCGCAAGACGGTCGAAGACGCCCGAATAGCGATCGGTGGCATCACGTCGGCGCCGTTCCTGGTGACCGAGGCCGCAGCGCTCCTCCACGGCTGCGAGCTGTCAGACGACCTCATTCGGGCCGTGGCCGAAGCCGCCCGCTCCAAAGCCAAGCCGCTCGACAACACCGACCTCGATTTTTCATGGAGAAGGGAAATGGTCGGGGTCTGGGTCAAGCGTGCGTTGGAGGAGGCATGGGCGGGGATGAAAGCGTAGGGGGATTGAGAGAAGCGAAGGACAGCGTGTCGGGGTGGCCGTCCCTGGCCACCCGCGGGAAAGCGACGTCTGACAATTGAGATCTCCCCGCGCGCCGTTCAAACAAGCGGGCGCCCACGGAGGGACGCCCCGACACGCTATTGAGAACATGTCCTCGATTTTCGATCCGGATTGACTCCCCCGCACCAACCCCCGTCCCCCTCACCGATTCTCTCTCAAAACGATTTCAATCCGCCGGTTGATTGCACGGGATTCGTCGTCTTCGTTGGGAACGATGGGACGGGAGGAGCCGAAACCCTCGGCGTGGATGATGTCGTCGGAGAGGCCCGCGGATACGAGGAAATCTCTGACGGAGTTGGCACGGTCCTCGGACAGTGTGAGGTTCTTGTCTTCAGCTCCGGAATTGTCCGTATGCCCGTCGATTCGGATCGTGACAAGATCGGTCGACCCCAGCACGCCGACCAGTCGAGCCAGAAGCTCGCGAGGGCCAGGATTCAACTCCGACCGTCTACTGTCGAACGCTTCGTTCAGCGTGAACAGAAGGCCCCGGGCACTTTCCCGGGCTCCGCTTTCGAGCAAGGCCCGTTTCAAAGGAGGCCATGGATCGCTCAATCGCACGATCTCGGCGTCGGATGTGCGAGCGTGCCGGAGAGCTTCGTCCTTGTCCAGTCCCAACTCCCGATTTTCCCGCCGGACATCCTGGAGTTCGGACTGTGATTCGTCGAGCCGGCTCTCCAGGTTTTGTCCCTGACGTTTCAGACGTTGAACTTCAGCTTGCAGCTGTCCGGTCTCCCGTTCGAACGTTTCGGCCCGTTCGGTGACCTCTTCGAGCTCAATCTGGATTGGCTGCGCCCGTGCCGTAGTCACCGCGATCTGGGACAGGCGAATCGAATCGTTGGCGTAGGGAAGCAGGACCTCCATCGGCATGCTCCGTCTGAGAAGTTGTTCCAGGGAATCGGCCGCGATTCGAGCCTGACGGAATTGGGAATCCGCAAGCTCATCCGCCTGTTCAGCCTCGACGATTTTGAAAGCCATTCGAGCCTGAACGATCCGGGGAGGAAGCGCTCCCTGAGGCGGCAGCGAGATCCCGGAATAGTCATGGAGGCCCACCTGGACCGTCATCTCTTCCTTCCGGACCTCATCATCGAACGTCGGCCGGCTGCGGAACGCCACCGAGGTATGGGGCGTGTCGACCATGAAGTGTGGCTCGGCAGTAATGATGACGCCGAAACGCTGCAGCCGGGTGATGGTCTCCAGCTCCGCCTTCTGTCCGTCGATTTCCAACTCTCCCAGATTTTCAAACGTACCTTCGGGAGACACCGCCCAGACGACGTAGGCGCGAAGGACTTCTCCAAAGACCGACAATGGGGCGGTCCGCTCCAGTTTTACCTTCAGACGAGTGACGGTGTCCCGGCGCCGGACCTCGATGGACCCGGCCGGCGCCAGCGGGACGTCCACTCGGGAATCGGTCGGCGCCGTGAGAGATGTGAGCTCGACAGGCATCGACTGGACCGCAAACATGAGAAAAGTCAGGCAGACATTTGAGATCATGCGCATAATTGAACAATCTTGCATACCGAGATTTCAACTAGATTCGACTCGGGAAAAAGTCGGAGCCTCTGCTTTGTGGTATCGTCCCCTGTTTCTAGTGGCTGCCACTGACCCATGAGAGGAAGAAAATACATCGCCATTTCCATCGGAGCGGTTCTGCTGCTCGTCGCGTTGCTGACGTATTCGACCCGGGACATTGCGCCGGATCTGGCCCCCTTCTACCCGACGCCGATGATCGTCGTTGATAGGATGCTGGAGATGGCCGAGATCGATTCCGACGACGTGGTTTATGATCTGGGCTGTGGAGACGGTCGCATCGTCATCGCGGCGGCCGACCGTTTCGGCGCCCGGGGAGTTGGCGTCGAGTACGATCCCGACGTCGCCCAAAGGGCAATCGACAACGTCCGGAACAGCGGGCTGGAGGATCAGGTCGAGATCATCGTCGGCGACGCGATGAAAGTGGACGTGACGCCGGCCACAGTCGTCACCCTCTACCTGCTACCGGAGTCGAACCTGAAGCTGAAACCCATTCTGGAGGCTTCACTCGCTCCGGGATCCCGTGTCATCTCCCATGACTGGGACATGGAAGGATGGACGGCGACCCGCGTGGAGCGGATGACCGATGGATCCGGGAGGGTGCACACGCTGTACCTCTGGATCATCGGGGAGCAATACCCAACCGATGAATGATCCGCCGTCGAGCCGCCCTTACACCCGCCTCGACCATTTGGTGATTTACCCGTTCGTGACTCGTTATTTCCCCAGGATCAGGGCTGTGTTCTCAACCATTTACCTCAAGCGCTGAAGGTTCTTGGCGGCATAAGTCGCTGCTCATACGCGACTTATGGGAACAGGAAGGGCCGAACCCCAGAGTCCATGAAGCGAGAGCGGGATCTAACACGTTGATGGAAAATGGGTTGGGGCGTGCCGCGATTTGGTTGCTGGACTAGGTGGGGGTGAATATGTATCCTTGTACCCCAATCCGGCCCGGTCCCAACCGCCACGCCAACGTGGCAATTCTTTCCCTCCCCGTTTGAACGGGAGGATTGCACCGGGTCAGAGGTTCCCCCTTGACCTCGCAGTTGAAAGATCGGTTTCGAAGAGCAAGTTCGGTGTGCTATCGGATTCCGGAAGGGAGTAAGCATTATGAATGTTATCAAGATAGCCAGAGTCCCAGCCACCACGGTGGGGCCGGACGAGACAGTGATCGAAGGCATTCGAGCGATGCAGAAGGCGACCGTCGGGGCAGTCCTGGTCGTCGACGGAGGTCAGCCCCTGGGCATATTCAGCGAACGGGACGTGATGCTTCGTGTCGTGTCGGAGAACAAAGATCCGAAGACGACCACGATGAGTGAGGTGATGACCGGGCCCGTTCTGACCATCCACAAAAACACCTCAACGGACGATGCGTTGAAGATCATGGGAGAACGGCACATCCGCCACCTGCCGGTTGTTAACGACGCAGGCCAGGTTGAAGGCATGTTATCGATCCGTCATCTTCTCCTCGACAAAGTGGAGCACCTGACGCAGGAACTCGATTCGCTCGAGGCGTACTTGACGGTTGACGGCATTGGCGGCTGAGTGACCGACGAATTCTCGGAGCCCTTATTACAGTCCCCCTCCAGGCGGACGCTTTAGGCGCCGCCCCGCCCCACGTGTGCCTGCGTTTCTGAAAGAATAAAATACGGTAATTCCATGGCCCGAGTCGCAGGTTACATCGCCGGCGTCTTCGTGACGCTGCTTCCCCTGCCGTATCGCCGCTGGTGGCCCCCGTCGGAGGAAGAACTGGTGGGTCCCGCCTTCGTGTCAGGGTTCCTCCAGGGGTTGCTATGCTTGCTGGGTTTTTTTCCGGCTACTTTGCTCACATGCAGGAGAGATTCGAACTCCTGGGGGCGCCGGTGATGGACGTGGGCACGACCGACGCCGGCGCCGCCGGTCTCGGCCTGGTCTTGATGGCGGACTACCTGGTCCGTCCGACGACCATCCTTGTCCTCTACCTTCTTGTCGAGGGAGTTGTCCGGGGACTTTCGGCTTCGATCTCAAACGACGTCGTGGGTCATCTCCCACTGCATGCACTGAACTCGACACTGAAGGCTTTCCAGCCTTCATACGCCGAATGGGCGATGGGTCCCCGCGTGATCGACCGCGTGAAACACGTTGAAGGGAAACCGTACGACCTTCTGGTCGCGACGTGTCGCCAGAAACCCACATGGGACCGGCACATCACCATTTCGTACGAGGACGAACTTTACGAAGTAATGAAGGAAGTGGACAGCCGCCCGCCCTATCGCTTCATGTACGAGCTTCGAAAGAATCCGGTATGGCGAGTAACGCGTCGAATTCTGCCGTTCGATCCCAAAGAGACTCTTCAGACAAAATAGGGGCAGGCCTGTTCCTAAAAAGCTTTGTCCTCAGGTCTTTCCGGTTCAAGATAACCGCATCGTGCCCGACGAAACCCGGAAGGAAAAAGAACTCCGCATCGATGGCGAAGCGACGATGAGTGTCGTGCATAGCACCTTTCGTACCGGTCACAAAGTGTCCGACCGTTACTCGATCCAGGAAATGATCGGGAAAGGTTCCTTCGGCGAAGTCTATCGGGCCGAAGACCAGATGCTGAAGAAGATCGTGGCGCTGAAGACCCTCAGCCTGGATCGGGTAGCGGGAGACGTTCAGGACAACCTGGACGCTCTGCTTGAGGAAGCGCGCACGATCGCCAAGCTCGACCATCCGTGTCCATCGATGAGAAGGCCGGATGCGTGCGGGAGTTGCGCAGCGCGTCCCTTGAGGGAGTCGCGAGGGTGGACCAGGTTGAGGAAACAACCGTCGTGGAATACAGGAACTTTCGTCTCGACACCTGGACGCGGAAGAAAATCAGGTTTATCGAGATGGAGAAGGAAGTGTTGTTTACTTCGACCCTACGGCCGGTGCGCGTCTACCTTGGCCTCCCGGCTAGGGTCCCGGTACCGTCCACAATCAGTTGATCTCCCTGCCTCAAATAAACCATAATCGGGCCGCAATCATAGGTTTGCCAAAGCAAGGAGGTTCGGTGAAGAAGTTCCTGTTTCTGACTCAAACCGTCGCGTTGATTGGGATATTCGGAGTGATCGGCCTTGCTCAACAAGTCGCCGCCGAAGAGCAGGCTGTCGCCGAACCGGTGGGCATCCCCACCAAGATCATGGTTCGCGCGGTCTCCCGGGACGCCAAGGTGATCGGTACCAACGTCGGCGCGGCGCGCATCACGATCACCGACGTCGACACGGGCGCAGTTCTCGCCGAAGGCCTCACGCTTGGGGGCGCGGGCAGCACCGCCAAGTTGATCGTCGAGCCACGGAAGCGGGGCGAATCCATTTACGACACCCAGGGTGCGGCGGGTTTTCTGGCCACACTGAATCTGGACCGGCCGAAAATGGTTGAGATCACCGCCGTTGGGCCACTGGGCGATGAGCAGGGGAATCAAAAGGCATCGAAGACCATGTTGCTGGTGCCGGGCCAGGACATCCTTGGCGATGGTGTGTTGCTGGAGATACACGGCTTTACCCTGAAGCTGATTCGTGTCGACGAGGTGTCGGGTAAGGTCGGCGTGCCGTACCGGGTTCGGGTTAACCTGACGATGACCTGAGGGTGTCCGATTCAGCCCGGTGGGCTGTGGGACTCCGACAAGATCGAGATCGCTGCGCGCCTCGTCCGTGACGGTGAGGTCATCGATGAGGTGGAGCTCAAGTACGCGGGCCGGGTCAGTACATTCGAGGGTGAGATCACTCCGCCCGAGGCCGGGTCGCTCCAACTGGTCGTTCTGGCTATGGACCCCGCTAATGCCAACTTCGGTAGGGTGGTTCGAGATCTGTCCGTGATGCAATAGGGGACCGAATGACGGTTCACACAGCGGCTTCTATTCTGTTCGGGCTCGTCCTGCTTTTCCCTTCCGCCGCGGTCTCACAACAGCCCGGGCCTCCGTCCACGGACTGGACTCCCCAGCAGATCGCCGATGCTGTCGCACCCGTACGCGCAGGCCGTAAGCTCACTCCTCCCTCCTGGCCGAACGGTGCCCGTGTCGCGGTTTGCCTGAGCTTCGACGTCGACAACGAAACGCTGGGTCTCAACCGTGACAACACGGCCCCGGTGTCCCTGTCCGCCGGCGAATTCGGTGCGATGAGCGGCCTACCTCGCGTCCTCGAATTGCTCGACCGCCACGAGGTCCCGGCGTCGTTCTTCATCCCGGCCGTCAGTGCAATGCTCCATCCCGGCATGATCCACGAAATCCTCCGGCGCGATCGGCACGAGATCGGTGTCCACGGGTGGATTCACGAAAATCTTTCCGGAATCGACGATCCCGTCGAAGAGAAACGCCTGATGAACCAGGCGATCGACTACCTCACCCGGATGACCGGGAAACGGCCCTTGGGATACCGGGCGCCGTCCTGGGCCTTCAGCAAATACACCATCGATTTGATTCAGGAAGCGGGATTCCTGTACGACAGCAGCATGATGGCGATGGACGAGCCCTACGAGCTTGTCTCGATGGGTCAGCCGACGGGGATCGTCGAACTGCCCGTGGAATGGATTCTCGATGACGCGCCATATTTCGGTCGGTCCGGATCGCTCCCGTCACCGAGGCTGATCTTCGAGGCGTACCGCGACGAGTTCGATGGGGCCTATGAAGAGGGAACGATGCTGATGCTGACGATGCATCCACACGTCATCGGCCACCGTTCGCGCATGGTGTATCTCGACAAGCTGGTCACGTACATGAAATCCAAACCCGGTGTCTGGTTTGCGACCGCCGAACAGATCGCGAACTACATCAAGCAGTCGAACGAAGCGAATTGAAATGAAGAAAGTCCTGCTGCTGATTCTGATCCTGCTCGCGCCCCCGACCCGGGCGCTCTCCCAGACGACTTATCCCTCCGTCGGCGGAGACCAGATCCGGACCGAAACGTATCTGATACCCGCACCGACGAGCGCCCCGATGTCTCCGACCTGGTCTCCGGATGGAAACTGGATCGCATTCTCGATGTCGGGTTCGATCTGGCGGGTTCCGGCGGAAGGCGGAGCCGCGGAGGAGTTGACCCGTGGTCCGGGTTACGACTATCAGCCTTCCTATTCCCCCGACGGGAACAGCATCGTCTTCGTCCGCGATCGAGACAAGAAGGTCGACATCTGGGAGCTTGGCGCCTCCGAACGGCAGATTACCGACGACGATGCCGTCGATCTGCTTCCCAGTTATACGCCGGAAGGCGAAATCATTTTTTACTCCAGCCGCGGGGGTAACTTTGATGTGTGGAAAGCCCCCGACGAGCAGTTGACGACCGACCGGTCCCGGGACATGCAGCCCAGCTATTCGCCTGTCGAACCCGTTGTCGTATTCGTTTCGAGCAGGAAATCGCCCGTCGGCACGGGCGGAATTTGGAAGAAAGACCTTCGAACGGTCGAAGCCACGCTGGTTTATTTCGAAGAGACTGTTTATCGTGCGCGTCCCGCGTTCTCTCCCGACGGTCGTCAGATCCTTTTCAGTTCGAACGGTGACCTTTGGCGGATCTCGGCGGATGGTGGCGTTCCGGTTCGGGTGACTTTCGATGAGCCGAATGAGGAACTCGAAGCCCGATGGTCGCCCGACGGCCGGCAGATCGTCTATGTTTCCGACGCCAGGCAGCTCCGGATCGTGCCCACCCGAGGCGGTTACGGTGTCCCGGTTCCGATCGAAAGCCTCCGTTTCAAGCGACCTTCAGGACGGCTTACGGTTCGACTCGACGGTCCAGCCAGGGTTTCGATCACGGCCTCGGACGGCCGCGCATACTCTCCGATCGGGTCCTATCACCACGTCGCCAATTCGACCGACACGCATTATTTCTACACGGATGGTGCGTTCGACATCGAACTGCCGCGAGGACCAGCCGAGATTCGCATCAATCGTGGCTTCGAATACGAAGTTATTAATTCAGAGATAGATGTGCCTGGAAACCTCGATGTGTCTTTGAATAAAGCATTCGTTCTTGACGGTTGGTATTCAGGCGACACCCATGTCCACGACAGGCATTCGGGCATCTACCGGATCCTGCCTGAGGACATGGCCGTGGCGGCCGCGGCCGAGGACCTGAACGTGTCCAACATGCTCATTCATGTCGATGGAACCCGGGTGCAGGGCGACATGAACAACTTCACCGGCGAGGACGATCCGCAATCGACGGACGAATATATCCTGCACTACAGTCAGGAGTATCGGACGACGCTTGGCCACATCGCATTGCTCGGGATCAACGAATTCGTTTTTCCGTTCTTCAGTGGGGTTCGGGGCACCGTCCTCGGTTTGCCGGATCCGCCGCTCTTCGAGATGGCACAGGCAGCCCGGGACCGTGGAGCGACCATCGGTATCCCGCACCCCTACTACTCTCAGATGGCGGCCGGAACCGTCGAGGGCGTCAGTCGTGGACGAGGGGCCACGGAGATCCCGGTCGACGTCGCCCTGGGTCTGATGGATTATTACGACATCAACTGCATCTGGGCCGATGAGCGGGAATCTGCGGCGATCTACTACAAGTTGCTCAACAGTGGATTTCGTCTGCCGGTGGCTGGTGGAACGGACTCGTTTTCCGACGTGCCCCGTGATCCGCCGCTGGGTGCGGCCCGGTCCTATGTGCGACTCGATGGCCCGTTCACTTTCCAGAACTGGCTGCGAGGGTTGAGAGAAGGGAAGAGTTTCGCCACCAACGCGCCTCTGATCACGCTCACCCTCGATGGCCGGGACATCGGTGAGGAACTCGCATTCGATGGCTCCCGAACCGTGAGTGTTCGCGCGCGCCTGATGTCGATTGTACCCATCGATTCTTTCGAACTGATCGTTAACGGCGAGGTCGTCCGTTCCACGGACGGGGAAGAGATATCGATGGAGTTGACGGTTGACGAATCGTCCTGGGTCGCGGCTCGGGCGATCGGCCCCGCACATCCCCTCGTGGGCGACGAATACGCGTTTGCTCACACCAGCCCGATCTATGTCCAGATCGCCGGCCGGCCCGTTAGCGTCGAAGCCGACAAAGAGTTTTTCGTTCGGTACGTCCAGGAGTTGAAGGCGTACGTGGAGTCCCTTCCCTGGGATGATCCCGCGGTACTTGAGAGTTACAGGAATGCCTACGACCAGGCGATCGCAGCATTCCGCAAGTGAGGATTTTCCAGATGAATGTTCGCGTGCGGGCTGCGGCTACGTTCCTCTTTCCTGGTTCTCGTCGGATAATCAAGATCTCTCCCCGTCCCTGCGTCGTCAGCCCCGCGGGCGCCCACAGAGGGACGCCCCGACACGCTTCGCCGCCCGCCGAGTCGTAGCAGGACAGCGTGTCGGGGTGGCCGTCCCTGGCCACCCGCGGGAACGCGAAGTCTGACAAATAAGATCTCCCAGCTCGCCGCGCCATCAGCCCCGCGGGCGCCCACAGAGGGACGCCCCGACACGCTTCGCCGCCCGCCGAGTCGTAGCAGGACAGCGTGTCGGGGTGGCCGTCCCTGGCCACCCGCGGGAACGCGAAGTCTGACAAATAAGATCTCCCAGCTCGCCGCGCCATCAGCCCCGCGGGCGCCCACAGAGGGACGCCCCGACACGCTCCGCCAACCGCCGAGTCGTAACAGGACAGCGTGTCGGGGTGGCCGTCCCTGGCCACCCGCGGGAACGCGAAGTCTGACAAATAAGATCTCCCAGCCCGCCGCGCCGTCAGCCCCGCGGGCGCCCACAGAGGGACGCCCCGACACGCTTCGCCGCCCGCCGAGTCGTAACAGGACAGGGTGTCGGGGTGGTCGTCCCTGGCCACCCGCGGGAACGCGAAGTCTGACAAATAAGATCTCCCAGCCCACCGCGCCGTCAGCCCCGCGGGCGCCCACGAAGGGACGCCCCGACACGCGCTTCCCCTCTGCCGCTTGCACGGGGCATTGAAAGTTGTGCCGTACGCATTCGGTTGCACGTTCCCCTCGCAGTACACTATCCTCAGTAGTGATTTGATTCCCTTAACTTGCGCAGTTATCACTCCCGGTGCGGTGATTGCTTCCTGATGACCGAACCAACCAACCTTGTGGAGACCCACGGCGCTTTCCGAAGCACCAACCGAGCGTTCTCTGCTGTTTTTGAAGAGGTGAAACCATGAAATTCAGGGTGTTTGACAACGACGTCGACTTGCCCGACTTCCGCCCACCAGACATCCCGATCAAGGGGATTCTGCTCGGCATCGTTCTGGTCATCGGGCTGGTAACGGTCTGGAACACGGCGTACCAGATCCAGCCCGAGGAGGCCGGTATTGTGCTGCGGTTGGGTAAGTTTGTTCGCACCAACGAACCTGGACTCCATTTCAAGGTTCCATTTATCGAACAAATGGTCCGGGTACCGGTCGAACGCCAGCTGAAGCAGGAATTTGGATTCCGGACCCAGGCTGCCGGTGCACGAACCACCTACAGCCCGGCCGCGTTTCTGGACGAGTCTCTGATGCTGACCGGAGACTTGAACGTGGCGGTTGTCGAGTGGATTGTTCAGTATCGGATCGCGGACCCGTACGCTTACCTGTTCAAAGTGCGAAACGTTGAAGAGACCTTCTCCGACATGAACGAAGCGGTCATGCGGGGCGTGGTCGGCGACCGAACGGTTACCGAGGTGCTGACCGTCGGCCGCCAGGACATCGAGATCACCGCGCAGATAGCCCTCCAGCAACTGTGTGATCAGTACGAGAACGGGATCCGCATCGAGCAGGTCGTGTTGCAGGATGTCAATCCACCGGATCCGGTCAAGCCTTCCTGGGACGAGGTCAATCAGGCCCAGCAGCAGCGGGACCGACTGATCAACGAAGCGCGCGCGGACTACAACAGCGTGATACCCCGAGCGAGCGGTGAAGCCCAGCAGACGATCCTGCAGGCAGAAGGCTACGCACTGGATCGCGTCAATCGGTCCGAGGGGGATGCGGCTCGTTTCAAGGCCGTCTACGAAGAGTATCGTCGTGCGCCGGACGTGACACGCCGCCGCATGTATCTGGAAACGATGGAACGGATGATGGCGAAGGTGCCCGGAAAGGTCATTCTGGACGAGAAGGCCCAGGGTATTCTTCCTCTGTTGCCGATGGACGGTCTTCGAAGATCCGCGAATCTCGTGGGCGGAGGGGGTGACTGATGAACGTTAAAGCTATGGTTCCACTTGGTCTGGCAATTGTTGTTCTCGTCGTCCTGGCGAGCGGAGTCTACGTTGTCGATGAGAGACAGCAGGTGATCATCACGCAGTTCGGTAATCCGGTCGGGGAGGCCGTCACCGCTCCCGGGCTTCATTTCAAGACTCCCTTCGTTCAAACGGCCAACTTCTTCGACAAGCGGTTTCTGGAATGGGATGGGGACGCCAACCAGGTTCCGACCCGCGACAAGCGCTTCATCTGGGTGGACACCTATGCCCGTTGGAGGATCAGCGATCCGCAGGTTTATCTGGAACGATTGCGAGGGGACGAACTGACCGCCCAGTCCCGGCTGGACGACATCCTGGATGGCGAGACCCGAAACGCCGTCGCGAGACACGACCTTGTGGAGGTTGTCCGAACCAGCAACCGTCAACCCGACACCTCGGAAGCGGACGAAGAAGAGACCGGAGTACTGGATGAGATTACGCTCGGACGCGTGGATATTACCGAAGAAATCCTGGAGATCGCCGGTCCCAGGCTCCTGGAACTGGGCATCGAGCTGATGGACTTTCGATTCAAGCGCATCAACTACGTCGACGAGGTCCAGCGTGATGTATTTGATCGGATGATTGCGGAACGTCAGCGAATCGCCCAGCGCTACCGGTCCGAGGGCGAGGGTGAAGCCGCTCGAATCGGGGGAGAGAAAGAGCGGGAGCTGCAGCGGATCCAGTCTGAAGCCTATCGGGATGCCCAGGAGACCCGTGGTATTGCAGATGCGGAAGCCACCCGGATATACGCGGAAGCCTACAACCGTGACGCCTCCTTCTACGAGTTCATGAAGAGCATGGAGACGGTCGAGAAGGCGGTCGATCCGAACACCATGTTGATCCTCACGACCGGAGGGGACTTGTTCCGATATCTGGAGGGGCCCCGTTAGAAATCGGAGATACCCCAGAGGATGAATGCGGCGCCAAACAGATAGCCCCCGTTGAGAACCAGCAAAGTTCCCAGGGCGATGGCGCCGTATACGGTCAGGAGGCGTTGCCAGTTGAACGGAGGAGACTCCGCGATGGCGGACTCCTTCGTGACTCTAAATCCTTCCGAGCGCTTTCTCATATAGGTTTAGTCGGCTGTTCAGCCGACTTGGTTTAATCCTAATTTGAGGTGGGGCCATCGGGTAGTCAACAGCGGATGAACAGGCAACGGCTAAACAGGTCTTCGCGCCTCCGCGCCATCTCCGAAGCCTTCTTGATCACGGATGTGGGAATTTCAGAAGTGCCGCAACCGCATCGGTAGCTGGGCGAGTGGCCCCGCCGGTGGCGCCGCATCCTGATTCTGTGCCGCAAAGTCCAGCAACTCCCTAAGGCCGTCGCCGGGTTGCACTCCGAACAGCACCGCGCCGCCGGCCACAAAGGCCGGTACGCCGGTCAGACCGTAGCGTGCCGCGGTTGTTTCGTCTGCGAGGACCGCATCGAGTTGATCGTGAGACTCGAGTGAACGGGTCAAGTCTCCCTTGTCGAGGCCGATCGTATCGGCCAACTCGCCCAGAACCTCTGCCTCGCCGATGTCACGGCCATCTTCGAAGAAAGCTCGAAACAGGGCCGTGTTCATCTCCTCGAAACGACCCTCCCGACGCGCCCACAGGGCCGTCTCGTGTGCCAGGCGGGATCGTGGACGAACCCGCGGCTTCCGCATCAGTACGCCCAGGCGTTCGGCCATCGGGTAGACGGACTGTTCCCAGACCCGTTTGAGATAGTCGTCGTCGGGACTCCTGTTGGGTGCGGGTTCAGGCCTCAGTTCGAACGCCCGCCACCGAACCTCGAGGTCGGGTCGATCCTCGATCACCTCCCGGACGGCCGGCTCGCCGAGCCAGCAGAACGGTCACACGTAGTCGGAGAAGATGTCCAGTGTCGGCGTCGTTCGGTCGTTCATGTGGACCATCATAACGTGTCCGGTCGATTCCGTTGTGCGTTCAAACCCTGCATATTGTAAAATCCGCCTCCATGCCTGTCTCCACGGAGAATTCCAGAGTGGTATTCGATGCCCTGAAGCGTTCCGGTGTGTCCTTGATGTCGGCGCTTCCGGAAACCTGGCTGGTCCACATCATGAGCCTGGCCGACGACGACCCGAACACGACGCTCGTAAGGATCACGAGGGAAGAGGAGGCGATCGGGATCTCGGCCGGCGCTCACCTTGCCGGGGTCCGTTCCGCGCTCCTGATGCAGAACCACGGGTTTCTCGCATCGGTCAACCCGATCGTGTCGCTGGCCCTGTTGTACAAGATTCCCCTCCTCATGCTGATCAGCTATCGAGGTCATATGGGGGAGGACGCGCCGTGGCAGACTATGGGCGGACGGATGACCGAGCCCTTGTTGCAGGCTCTGGATATTCCCTACGACTACCTGCGCGATCCAGCGGATGTGGGCCGTCAGATTGCGGCAGCTGCAACGCCGGCCGAGTCGTCTCTGACTCCCGTGGCGCTGCTGCTGGAACGGCAGTTGATGTGGGAGGAAGCGTGAAGCGGTCCGAAGCGCTCGAGGTGCTTTATCCGGACGTCAAGGACGACATTGTCGTGACGATCATGGGCGCTGTCGCAGTGGAGCTGTATTCGCTCGGCCACCGCCCTAATTTCTTCTACTTGCAACATGCTATGGGATTGGCGTCATCGATGGGCTTGGGTCTGGCGCTGTCGAAACCGAACCACCACGTCACCGTATTGGACGGCGACGGTTCCGTCCTGATGAATCTGGGGACCTTCAGCACGCTGGCATGGTATGCCCCCAGGAACCTGACGCACGTCGTCTTCGACAACGAAAGCCTCTTGTCCGTCGGTGGCTTTCCGACCGCAACATCCGCCGGTTCGGACATTGCGGGCATCGCTCGAAGTTCGGGCATTGTTCGCACCCGGCTGGTACGAACAGCCCGGGAACTCCAGACGGCGTGGGACGAATCCCGCTCGGCGAACGAGCTCACGACGATCGTGGCAAAGGTGGATGCAAGCGGTCCGGCCTCGTTTGCCATGGACATCAAGATGTTGGAAAACCGCTTCGAATTCGAGAGGTGGCTTCGCGAGGTGAAGTGATGTCGGTATTGAAGGCTTTTGTTGACGCGCTGGGGGCCGGGGAGATCGAGGTCATCGATCTGACGGCGGATCTCAGCGAGGACTCCCCGCTGCTGCCCCTGCCTCCGCAGTGGCCGAACACCCCCCCGTTCGAACTGCACAACATTTCTCGGTACGACGACCGGGGACCCGCCTGGTACTGGAACTGGTTTTCGACCGGCGAGCACACGGGCACGCACTTCGATGCGCCCATCCACTGGGTCAGCGGGCAGGATCTGGAATCGAACAGCGTGGACCAGATCCCGCCTCGCCTCTTCATCGGTCCCGCATCTGTCTTCGATGCTTCCCACGAATCGAAAGAGGATTCGGACTTTCTTGTCGATGTTCCGTACATCGAGTCGTGGGAGGAGCGGCATGGCCGCATCGCGCCCCGGAGTTGGGTTCTGCTTCGCACGGACTGGTCAAAGCGAACGTCGGCCGAGGCCTTCCTGAACATCGACCAGGAAGGGCCACACACGCCGGGCTGGAAGAAGGCAGCGTCCCTCTTTCTTGCCGAAGAGCGAGACGTCCTCGGCGTGGGTGTCGAAACCATCGGAACCGACGCTGGACAAGCCGCCGGCTTCGACCCCCCTTTCTGTAACCACTACGTGATGCACGGCCACGGCAAGTTCGGCCTGACGAACCTGGTCAACCTGGATAAAGTTCCAGCGATCGGTTCTGTAGTTATCGCCGCCCCGTTGAAAATCGTAGGTGGGTCCGGAAGTCCTCTCCGTGTTCTGGCCCTGGTCCCGAAGGACGGCTCCGGCTCGAATTCCGACGGTTTGTGACCCGAAACGTTGTTTTGACGCAGAGGCGCAGAGACGCAGAGAACAATTTGTTTGGGCAGAAGTATCTATGCCTCACGAGATCTCGGTCGTTTCGATAAGGTGTTGGTCCGGAAGAAATAAGACTTTGCGTCTCTGCGCCTCTGCGTCGTTGTTCCTCTTTCGCGACCTTTTTTGCGTATGGCCGAATTCTCCCATGTGACCGGCCATAATCTGCTCCTCAGATTGGGAGAGGCGCCCGATTGCCGTTCCGCAGCCACGCGTGCTCTAATCTGTTCATGATGGGAGCCAAAGTCACTTCACAACTTCAGGGATTGGAGCAATACCGCGATTTCTTCGAGAACGCCGTCATCGGGATGTTCCGTACGACCCCGGACGGACAGTTTCTGGTTGCCAATCAGGCTTTGGCCGAGATGCTTGGTTACCAGAGCCCCGAAGAACTCATGACCGAGGTCACCGACCTCGGAAACCAGATCTTTGTGGATCCGCAGGAGAGGGAAGCCGTGGTGGTCGAGGCAAACGGGCAAAAGTCTGTCCGGGCGACCGAGAGTATGCGTCACCGTCGTGACGGAAGCATCTTCTGGGCTTCGATCCGCTGGCGTGTGTCCTTGAACGAGGATGGATCGCCGCAGTACTTCGAGGGCACCATCGAAGACATCAGCGAGCGCAAGAAACGCGAAGCCGAGTTGATCATGGCGGTCGAAGCGGAGCCGGCCGCGGCACCGAAGGGGAGTCCGTCCCCGGATTCGCCGGCCCGGGGCATTCGGGCCGACAGGATCGAGGCAACACTTCATCGAATTGCCGCCGAACTGGCCCTGATTGGCATGGATCGGACCTTCCAGGTAGAACGCCTGGCTCCTGACGAATTGGAGGGGTTCAAGTCCCTGACCAGGAGAGAGGCTGAAGTATTGAGGGCCATCGTCACCGGTGATCGGGTTCGAACCATCGCCAAGACCCTGAATCTGGCGCCGAACACCGTCCGGAATCACCTGAAGTCGATTTTCATCAAGATCGGCGTCCGTTCACAGGTAGAACTGGTCGAGAAACTAAAGAAGCGGGGCTAGGCCGGAGTCCATCCGTTCCTCTGTTGTCAGTTCCCGTTTGTTATACTACTGTTCACCATGCTTTCTCTCAGTGGATTTACAACCCCGCAGTTGGCCGGCTTCACCTGAACGCTACAGTAATGTCAGGTAGGCGTTTTCTACTTCTTCTCTAGATCTCAGAACCAAAGTTGGTGTGACAGGCTCCCAACCGTCGTATCCATCTGGCGGAAAGGCTATTTACTCATGAATTTCGTATTTGCGTCTCTGATGGCATGGCAAGTTCTTCAGGTTACGGTGATACCCGACGAAGATCCGCGCCAGTTGATCCGTAAGTTCGAACCCCTGGGTCAACACCTGGAACAAGCGACAGGTATGGAAGTACGCTACGTGCCGGTCACCAACTACGCGGCGGCCGTCGATGCCCTGGTGACTGGGCGTGTGGATCTGGCCTGGTTCGGCGGTTTGACTCACGTTCAGGCCCGTCTTCGTGGACCCGGAGTTCGAGCGATCATAATGCGCGCCGAGGATGCGGAGTTTCATTCCAAGTTCATCGCGGGTGCCGACTCGGGAATCGAAGATCTTGGGGACCTCAAAGGCCGCACTTTCACGTTCGGTAGCGTCAGCTCGACCTCCGGTCATTTAATGCCGCGCTACTTTCTTGAAGAGAATGGACTGAACCCGGAGCGTGACTTCGACCGGTTCGCGTTTTCGAACGCCCACGATGTGACCGCACTCTGGGTGGAATCGGGTCGTGTCGATGCCGGTGTTCTTAATGAAGCCGTATGGGAAACGCTGGTTCGTGATGGCCGGGTCGATGCCGAAAAGGTTCGCGTGATCTGGACCACTCCGTCGTATCCGGACTACAACTGGACAGTCCGCGCCGGCCTGGACCCCGGGCTGATCCGGCGCATCCAGGGGGCCTTCCTCGAACTCGACGAGGCGAACCCGGACCACCGTGTGATCCTCGCCCTGCAGCGTACCCGCGGCTATGTCGAGGCTGACAACTCTGTTTTCGCGCCCATCGAAGAGACCGCTCGTCGTGCCGGGCTCATTCAGAGATAGGGCCGACCACCCATTTGTCTGAATATAAGGATTCACACATGAAGCACCGCGTGTTTTTTTGCCTTGTCGTCTTCCTCGCCCGACCAGCATGGTCCGCCCAGGCTGACCTTCAGGACATCCGGGTCGAACTTGCGGTGCTCGAGGGCCAGAGCAGGCGACTGGAGGCCGGGATCGAGGATCTGCGTACACGCATCGCGGAACTTGAAGGGACACCGGCCCCGCCCACTCCGCCCGAGTCCTCATACACCCCGCCCGGGCCGGATCAAGACGTCGTCCGATGGCGGGACCTGACTGCGGGAAATGCCCGGCTCAACGTCTACGGGTTTGCTCGAGTGGATGTAATC
Organism: Terriglobia bacterium; assembly: GCA_965247425.1. Lineage (GTDB taxonomy): Bacteria > Acidobacteriota > Terriglobia > 20CM-2-55-15 > 20CM-2-55-15 > CAZOZZ01. The sequence continues at coordinate 2,825,887 of OZ252023.1, read as the reverse complement.
CGCGACAGTGCCCGGTCCGACAACACGCAAAAGCCCCTCTTCGTTCGATCTCGAGCAGGGGCAGGGGGAAGCGAATTCACGCTTCATCCCAGGCTCAGTCGGATTGGCCTGAACTTTACTCCCTTCGAGTCCACGGGTCCGGGTGACTCCACGATTTCGGGCAAATTAGAGGTGGACTTCCAGAACGGTGGCCGGGAATCGAGGCCGGCTCCGAGGATTCGCCATGCCTATCTCGAGTGGACGAGTGGCGCTGCATCCATTCTTGCCGGACAGACGTGGGACATCATTTCACCGTTGTTCCCGACGGCCAACAGCGACACCTTGATGTGGAACGCGGGTAACCTGGGGGACCGGAAACCCCAAATCCGATTCGGTTTCAACCCTTCTGCCGAAAACGGTGGAGTGGAGCTTACCGGAGGGCTCCTTCTAGGTGGCGCGGTGTCTCCGACCGACTTCGATCAGGATGGATTCCGTGACAGCGAAAGCTCCGGCCGGCCCAACCTTCAGGCCCGGGCCGGATATCGAAACGACAGGGTTTCAGTCGGATTCTGGGGGCACCAGGGATGGGAACGCGTCGACCTCGGCACTCCGACGATGTTTCGATCCCACGCGCTCGGTGGCGATTTCGATTTCAGTTTGACTGTCAGGGCCAGGTGGCGCGGTGAAGTATGGGTCGGCTCCAATCTGAGAGACGTTCGGGGTGGAGTCGGGCAGGGAATCAACAAGACGAGGCTGAATACCATCCGCAGCAGGGGCGGCTGGTCGGAACTGTCTTTCCAGACCAACCCCCGAAATACGATCGCCGCGGGTTACACCGTTGATGATCCCACGAACCGCGATCTCGACCGAGGCGGAATCGAGTTGAATCGATCCTTCTATCTGGCGGACCGGTTCGATCTGGGCCGGGGAGTTCAGGTTGGTTTCGACTACATCTATTGGCGGACGCGCTTCCGGCACCAGGCTGCAGGGAAGAATCACAGAACCAACCTGTTTCTGATCTATCGCTATTAGGGACAGGCGCTTGCCAGTCCTTAATTATGTGCCCTCAGTCGTCCGGAGATAGCCTGCCCCCGTTCTTATTGGTTGCGGCCGGCCATGACACCGCCGTCGACGTTCCACACCGCGCCTGTGACCCAATCCGCGTCGTCGGACAGGAGAAACATGATCACCGATGCGACATCTCCGGGTTGTCCGATCCGCCCGATCGGGTGAAAGTCGTTGAAGCCCTGGAGGGCTTCGTGGACCTCGTCGGGTTTAATGAAGGCGCCGTAGATCGGGGTTTCCACCACGGCGGGCGCCACCGAGTTGACACGAATGCCACTTCCGGACAGCTCCATTGCCAGGTGCTGGGTCAGTGAATGCAAGCCGGCCTTGCCCATGGAATAGGCCGACGAAGGTGTTGCCTTGATCGCCTGATGGGCCCACATCGAGCCGACGTTGACGATGGAACCGCCTCCGTTCGCAGCCATGTTTTTCGCTACCTGTTGAGTCACAAAAAAAGTAGCGCGGTTCAGATCCATGTAGGCGTCATAGTCGTCTTCGGTGTGGTCCAGGAAGGCTTTGGGCGAGAACACACCCGCGGCGTTGACGAGGTACTTCACATCCTTCAGCTTTTCGTCGATATGTTTGATCAGCCGATCGACATCCTCTTTGCTCGTGAGGTCGCACACCTCGGTTCTGACGTTGTCGGGGGAATCCAACGATCCGAATGCAGCGTCGAGTTTCTCGGCCTGGCGGCCGACAAGCGTCACCGAGGCGCCCGCTTCCACCAGGGACCTTCCCGTCTCCAGTCCCATCCCGCTGCTTCCTCCGATAATCAGTGCCTGCTTGCTTGAAAATCCCATCTTTACTCCTTAATTGCTTGGCATGTTCGCATTTTACATCTCTAGCAGTTTTCGGTACGGCTTGACCCGAGGCCCTTGCGAATTCAGTCCTGAACTGCGCTGATCTCATCCCTGGATATCTTCACGACGCTTTTTGGGTTGAATGTCTGGCTGGTCCCGACACGAAGCGCCACCTCGACCCGACCTCCCTCCAGAACAAAAAACTGAAGCAGGAAGCCGCCCCCGTCCATCGTTTCGACCTGCCTCTCTCCGTCGGCGAGCTCTCCGAGCCAGTCCCGACATTTTCGGGGGAAGTCGTTGTGGTCGATCACCGGCCGGGGCAAGGCGACGATTAACGTGCCGGGCGTCTCGTCGAGAACCTTCCGGATCTGTTCGCGAGCCCGGGCCATGAAAACGATCAGTGTGCCCGCGTATTCGAGATCATCCTTTCCCTTTCGATCGGGAGGGACGATTCCGAGCGTCAGGTGGTGGATGAAGGGGTTTCCGTACTCCTGGGACAACATGTGGGTCCGGGCTCCAAGGTCGACAGGATGAACGACGGCGATGTAATCGGACCACCCCTTCTCTCGTGCGGGGCACTCGTCGGGCAGCCGTGCCGAGACGTTGATATAGTCCTGGCCATCGACCGGGGAGGGGTAACAACGGGAATCCCAACCCGACACGTAGCCCAGCTCCTTGATCGGTCCTGCGACCAGGTGGGGCGGGTCTGTAAAGATGGCCGCGTGATCCAGATTGGGTTTGAGATCGACACCGACGCTCATGATTCTCTCTCGAACGCGGGCAACCTCATCGAAGCGCCGGGCTGCGTTGGCAATCGTACGATGATCTCGAAAGTCACTGGGAATCCCCGGGGTGCTCATCGCGTCAACCACTCCTCATCTCAAATTCGTGCAAGACGCATCGGACGATGCTCCGGGCGTTGATGCCATGAAGTTTACGGACGCTTTCCAATGAACCGGTCTTGCTGAAGTCGCGGGGACCCAGCACAGGAATCGACCGTCCCAGGGCGGTGCCCAGCCAGTCGGCGACCTGAGGCGTGAAGTCCCCGACGACCATCATCGGCACGTTGCTCTCGTCGTCCGGTATCAATTCGTTCAGATGATAGCCGGCATCCGGGTCCGCCCAGGATTCGGGATCGCGCCAGTACTTGTCCCAGTCTCGTTTCAGACGCTCCCAACTCGTCACGTTGCAGACGTTCAAGAAGAGCCCGCGCTCGGCCAGCAGTTCCGATGCATGGATGGCTTCGACAATCACGTGTCCTGTCGCGAACACGTTGGCCGCGTTTCGTGCCGGGTTGTATTCTTCCTCGTCGCGGTGGTCCAGGAGCCAGTAGCCTCCTTGAATCACCGCACGCCGCATGGGTTCGGTATCTGGAATGTCAGGCTGGTCGATCTCCTGTGTCGTCAGCCTGAGGTACACCGACTCACCGTCGGGAGACATGAGTTGTTCGACGGCCCAGTGGTAGAGCACCTGCATGTCGAAGGCAAGTGCGGGCTCATAATAGATGATATTTGGAAGTCCCATAAAGACGGCCGGAGTCTGCACGGACTGGTGGGTGCCCGACTCCCGGCTCAGGCTGGTTCCCGAGGGCGTGCCGACGGCGATGAAGCGCGCGCGGTCATACAGTGCGTAATACAATTGCGTGTAGGCGTGTTTCCAGAACACATCGTAGATCGTCACGATCGGGATCATGCGTTCCTTGCCTTCGATGGCGAACTTCTCCCGTCCCATGGCGAACGCAAGGAGAGTGGCGACACCCTCGTTGATACCGATACTGTGAAACTGACCCTTCTCGCCGAGACGCCATCCGAACGGTTGCCTTTTTTGTTCCCTCAGGAAGCCCAGCAGGTCGGCCGGGGGGTGGGGTTCGAAGGTTCCAGTGGCCAGGATCACTCCGCCGAGGTGGGTGGTCAGCCCCACATCCGGTGCGATGAACGCCAGGTGTCTGCCGACCCGGAGCCTGAGGTACGTCAGGTTCAAGCTTCCAAACACTGAGGACGTGGAGCGCTTTCCTTTCACCGATCCCCGGACTTCCTCCCAGACCGGAGCCTTCTCCCGCGGGTAAGGTACCGGAATACGTGTCTCTACGGGGAACAGATAGATCTGACGCCTCTTGAGAAATGCCGCCATGTCGGACTTGGGTTCCGGTAGGGCAAACGGGTCCGGGGCGGCAAACCCGACCAATTTCCGATAGGCATTCATTCGGTCCTCGGTAAGGACGGCGCCGTGGTTTTCCGGATGTCCTTCCAAACCCGGCATACGCCATCCTTTAATCGTGTGACAGATGATCGCGGTCGGCCGATCCGTGACGCCGAGAGCCTCATTGTGAGCCTCGATCAGGCCTCGAAGGTCATGACCACCCAGATCCCGGATGAGCCCGGCGATTTCGGCGTCGTCGTAGTTGTCGAGGATTTCGAGATCACCGGGCGGACGTAGATCCGACGCAAACTCTTCGAGAAACCGCGCCATCGTCGGATCGTCATGGTCCGTCTCGCCGGCGAGGGCTTTCCGTGCTGTCGGAGGGTCCACCAACAGGAGGGCCTGGTAGTGTGTATCCGAAAGGGATTCCAGACGTCGGCGAAGCCCCGCACCACCGGGTTTGTTAAATGCGGCTGAAATCCGCGATCCCCACCGCAGGTCGATCACATGCCAACCGTTCGCCCGAAACAGATTGCCCGCCCAGGTCCCCGTGCTCCCCATCGGGCTGTCTTCCATGATCCGGTCCAGGCTCTGCCGGTTCAGGTCGATCCACCAGCAGAGGCTCGCCAGGCGTCTCCGTCCGGCTTCGTACAGCGTTCCGCCGATCTGGAGCTCCGTCAGTTCGCCGTCTCCGACCAGTGCGTGGTATCGGGCGTCGACGTTCCTGCCCAGTTGAAGGTTTTGCACGCGGGCTTCGTAAGCGTCCGCCACGGTGGCCGAACAGCCCAGACCTTCAATACTGGTCGAGTAATCGACAAAAGACGGGTGATGATGCTGGGTCGGATACGCGGGCGGCCCGTCGATTTCGCGCAGGTTTTCCATCTCCTGGCGCGAGAGTTTCCCCATCATGTACATGATCGAGTACAGGAACGGCGCCGCGTGGGGTTTGACCGCAACTCTGTCCTGAGGCCGGCAAATGTCCAGGTAGAGGGCCGTCAGGATGGACGAAGACGAGACCGTGCTGGCCTGGTGGCCGCCGACCTTGGGCCTGATTCCCTTGTTTCGAGGTTTGTTGTTCGCCCAGAAGACCATCCACACGGCCAGCCAGGACGCCCAGTTCTCAACTTCTCGATACTGGTTCAGCGTGGCGTTCCCGCGCTTTGTCTGGAGGGTTTGTTCGTTCATCGACTTCGTCTTTCGGTGTGCGATACCGGTTGCGGTCCTCTGAGGAGCGAGGTGCCGCACACACATTCTAGGCCGAACACGAATCGCACCAAAGTTCGGATTTACGTGTCGTTGATCCCAGTCGCGATCCAGTCATCATAAGCTGCTCTGCACATCTTCCTACACGTCTGTTCTTAAAGGGCGGTTCTTTCTCCTTCAGGAAGGATCAGCCTCGGAACGAATTTGCCAAGCAGCCCGCGCGGCAGGGTCCAATGTCTTCATCCTCGACGTTGTATGCCCTGACGACCTCAGACGAAGCCCCGACAACTGTGGGTTTGAGATACAATCCGCAGGTTCATGAGTAGACGTCCCAACACAGAGTTTGCCGGGTATGCCGCTGCCGCCGCCGCTGCCGTCATGATCGCCAACCAGGTCGGTTCCAAGGCGACCAGGGACACGCTCTTCCTATCGAATTTCAACATCGATGCCCTGCCGTTGATGTTGATGGGTGCGGCGGCCTTTTCAATAATTACCCTGCTCTGGGCTTCCCGGTTGATGGCCGTGTGGACCCCCGCCAGGATGATTCCAATCACATTCGGATTGAGCGGACTGCTGTTGGTGGGTGAATGGGCTCTCTGGTTCGAGAGCCCGAAAGCCACCTCGGTCATCCTGTACCTGCATGTCGCCGCGCTTGGGTCTTTTCTGATATCGGGATTCTGGTCGATCATCAACGAGCGTTTCGATCCGAGGACGGCGAAGAAAAAGGTTGGCATGATCGCCGGCGGGGGGACTTTGGGCGGCCTGCTGGGAGGTCTTCTTGCGGAGCGCGTCGCGGCATGGTTCACGGTTGCGACGATGCTGCCCCTCCTGGCTGCGATGCATCTGGCCTGTGGTTTGATGCTCTATCTCGCCCAATCGCCTTCCGACCCGAGTTCCCCGGAAAGGAAACATCGTCCTCTTGAGAAGAAAGTCTCCGGTTCCGGTCTCAAGATCCTGGTCGGGTCTCCATACCTGAGAAACATTGGGCTCCTTGTACTGACGACCACTGCCGGCGCCACTTTGCTGGACTACGTTTTCAAAGCACGCGCCCTGGATGCTTATGGTCAAGGCGAAGACCTGATGCGGTTCTTCGCCGTGTTCTATGCGGCGGCGGGCCTGGGAACGTTTGTATTGCAGACCACGTTGAGCCGGTCCCTGCTGGAAAAGCTGGGCCTTGCACGTACGATCGCCATCCTGCCGTCCTTCACCGCTCTGGGAAGCTTTGCTCTGCTGTTTGTGCCTGGTCTGGCGGCTGCCGGTGTGGCTCGTGGTGGCGAGGCCGCTGTGAGAAACTCGCTGTTTCGGTCCGGTTACGAACTACTCTACACACCCGTTACGCTGCGCCAGAAGCGAACAGCGAAGTCCATGATCGATGTGGGCGTCGATCGATTGGCGGATGGAGTCGGGGCGATCCTGGTTCGCTCGTTGCTGTTCCTGGTTCCCGCGCTCGCACTCGAATACATGTTGGGCATCGCGATGCTTCTTACCGCATCGAGCCTGTTCATCGCGAGCAGGATTCAGCAAGGCTATGTCGATGCGCTCAAAAATCGACTGGTCCACAGGGCGGAGGAACTCGACAGTCCCGAACTGAACGCCAGCGCCGCTGATTCGGCCGTGATGCAGACGTTGGGGAATCTGGATCTGAGCCGGGTTATCCTCGGCCAGAATCATCGTGAAACGGCTCGGCCGGTCCGTCCCCATCCGAGCTCCACGTTCCGGAAGCTCTCGCCGGTGCCAGCCGACGAGATCGTAGGGGCGACGACCGATCTGCGCTCCGGAGACCCAACGAGAGTTCGGGCTCGCTTGAAGGGCGGGAAACTGGATCCGCTGCTTGCCGGACAAGTGATTTCGTTGCTGGCCTGGAACGCGGTCAGTGACGATGCCCTGGGAGCACTTCGCCGCATTGCGACGAAAATTGTCGGAGAGTTGACCGATGCCCTCGCCGACCCGGAGCGCGACTTCGCCATTCGTCGGCGCGTTGCACGAGTGATGGCCGAGTGCGACTCCCAACGGGGGGTGGATGGGCTCTTGATGGGCCTCGAAGACAAGCGATTTGAGGTTCGCTATCAATCGGCGGCGGCGCTGGGACACATCCGGGAGGGGAGATCCGACTTTGCATACAGCAAAGATCGCATTATCGCCGCCGTGCTTGCCGAACTCCGTGTCGACCAGCTCGGCTGGCGCAGCCGTCGACTCGTGGATTCGGACGATTCGGGTCAGATGGACCAGCTTCTCAAGGATCGCGCCAACCTGAGCCTCGATCACGTCTTTCGGCTGCTGTCTCTTTTCCTGGAAAAGGAACCGCTCAAGATTGCCCTGCAGGGCTTGCACACCGATGATCTGCAGCTGCGCGGTACCGCGCTGGAGTATCTGGAAAGCGTCCTGCCGGCCCAGATTCGAGATCGGCTGTGGCCGTTTCTTGAGGGCCGGAAAGCGCGAAAAGTGGTCCCGCATCAGGCCAGGGATGCCTTGTCGGAACTACTGCAATCCCGAAAGTCGATCGAGACGAACCTGGCGGGTCTGAAGAAACGTTAAATCCCGGGTTCCAGAAGATTCTCCAACTACCGCTCCGGTATCAGAAACACGCGTCGGGCGGAGTCGGTGTGGAGGACGTCGTCCGAGTAATAGCGCTCCAGCACACCCCGCCCGTTCTCTATCAGGTCCTCGTTTTCCGAGCTGAATTCCTTCCATGAGTGATCCCTGCCGAATTCCGCGATGCGCTCGTTGATGATGAACAAGAATGCCCACGTGATCGTTTCATGATAGAGGCCGGCGTGGCCGTTCGCCGCCGCGAATCTCTTGATGCCTGCTGAAAACAGGGCCAGCGCTTCCGGGGTTGGATAGATTCGCAGATACAGCCAGGCCAATCGGATGTGGTCGACGTGTTTGAAATCGGTATTCGGCAGGATTCCTGCCTCGAATGAGTGAATGAAGGCAGATTGCTCCCCGGTCGGCTCGTAACCCGTTGTCACGGAGTTCATCCCCCTATCTCCTTCATGTGATGGCTTGCTTTCGAATCGAGGTCCAGGCCGTACACATCTTTTAACGCATGAATGCGCGTCAGCGTTTCCTTGCTGAACGGCTGCTTGGCGTCGAATGCGTGAAGGACGATTCCCTCGAGCAGGTCGCCCATCGTCATGTCCAGGTATTCGGCCAGTCCCTTCAACACCTTCACGAGACGTTTTTCCATGCGCACCCCGGTCTGGATACGCACGACGGTGTAGCTTTTCAGTTGGGTCTTCTCCCTTGAATTTGAATCAGGCATTAGGTGTTTCCTCCTTAATTTTGTTATCTATGTACCACGGTAACACATCAACTCCGGTCGGACAATTGCAAAGGTCTCGACAGCCGAGCCCTTCGATCTCCACGTGCGATACTGGACGCCGAGCTGTTTTCGTGGGACCGCAATCTCTGTTTTCCGGTGTACAGCCGAGGGCCGAAACCAGTATGATGCGGCGTCCTGTGTGATACGGGACCGCCCGAAACCTGCTGACCTATTGATGAACGAGCAATGAGAATCCTGATTGCCGGCGGTGGCCAGGTGGCTGCCCTGACCGCACGTCGTCTCATTCGAGAAGGCAACGAAGTCGTCCTCGTCGAAGAAAACCCAGAGCGTTGTGAGCACCTGAAGGAAACCCTGGATGCGAAGATTATCCAGGGAAATGCGGCCAGCGTACTTGCGCTTCGCCGTGCCGGCCTCTCCGAGGCGGAGATGTTGATCGCCGCAACCAACGACGACGGAACGAATGTGCTGGCCTGTTTGATCGCCCAGGTCGAATCCGACGTTCGGGTTAAAGTGGCGCGAATGCGGACCCATGAGGTCGAACACTGGCGTCGCGTGACCAAACAGGCGGGTCTGGAAATCGACCTGATCATCCATCCTGAGTCCGACATCGCGGACCGGATCATGCGCGTCGCCAATTACCCCGGTGTGTCGGACGTTCTCGAGTTTGCCAGGGGCGGCGCCCGCTTGTTCGGAATGAACCTCGAACCCGACAATTGGATGGCCGGAAAAACCCTGGGTGAGTTGGAAAAGGCGGGGCCACCCAAGAACTCTCTTATAGCCATGATTTTCAGGGGGTCGCAGGTAATCATCCCCCACGGTGCCGAGACGTTGCGTCCGGGTGATCACGTTTATGGAATGGCGACGCGCAACAACCTTGAAGAAGTGCTGTCTTTCATGGGGATCGAAACCCGGAAGACGCTGGAGCGGGTCTTCATCATCGGCGGAAAACAACTGGGAATTCGGATTGCGGAGATGCTTGAGCAAAAGGGCGTTCAGGTCAAGCTGTTCGAAAAGGACCTTGCCCGTTGCGAGAAAATTTCCAGAATCCTGACAAAGGCCATTGTCATCCACGGAGACGGCACCGATCAGTCGACGTTGATGGAGGAGAACATCGAAGGGGTCGACGCGTTTCTTGCGTTGACGAACCACGACGAGGACAACATCATCGCGTCGCTCCTGGCCCGCAGGCTGGGTGTGAAGAAAGTTGTTTCTCTGATCAACCGATTGAGTTACCTGCCGATGGTCCAGCGACTCGGCGTGAACACCACTGTCAGCCCCCACCTGGCCGCGGTCGATCGGATTCTGCAGTATGTTCGCAAGGGCCGTGTATTGTCCGTCACGACGTTCGGCGAGGAAGAGGCCGAGGCCATCGAGTTGATTGCCACCAAAGGTTCGAAATATGTGGGCCGGCAGCTCAGCGAGGTCCGATTTCCACGTGGTGCGATCGTCGGAGCAATTGCCAGGCCGGACGGAGAGGTCCTGATACCGCGTGGGAACGCCTCGATCCACCCTGGAGATCGGGTCATCTTCTTTGCGCTCGAAAGTGTCGTCAGCGAGTTGGAGTCGGCCTTTTTGTCATAGGAGAAACGTAGTTGATTCAGTTGAGGGCCATCGGCTACGTACTCGGGCAGTTTCTGATGGCGTTTGCCGGTACGATGCTGGTTCCGCTCGCGTATGGCTGGCTCCGCGGGAGTGGAGGCCTCGGGCCCCTTGCGTATGGCGCCGCGATCACCGCAGTCGCCGGCGGGCTTCTCTTTGTCGGTGTCCGCCGTCCGGACCGCGAACTGACTCAGCGGGAAGGCCTCCTGCTGGTGGTGTCGATCTGGCTGAGCGTCTCTTTGTTCGGCTCCATCCCGTTCTTCCTTTCCCCGCATTTTACGACGTTCACCGATGCGATGTTCGAGTCCGTCTCGGGCTTCACGACGACCGGAGCGACGGTGCTCGATCGGGTGGAAGTGCTACCCGAGGCGCTCCAATTCTGGAGGTGCTTCTCTCACTGGCTGGGCGGCATGGGTATTGTTGTGCTCGGCATCGCGATCCTGCCGTTGGTGGGGCACGGAGGCATGCAACTGTACCGAGCGGAATTTTCGGGAGCGAAGTCAGAACGCCTGAAGCCACGGATCACCGAAACTGCGCTGGCGCTGTGGAAGATTTATGTGGCGCTGACGGCTGCGGAGTTCATCGCATTGCGCCTGGCCGGAATGAACGGGTTCGAGGCGATCTGTCACACTTTTTCGACACTGGGGACCGGAGGGTTTTCCACACGAACCGAGAGCATAGCGGGGTTCAACAGTCCCTTGATCGAATGGATCATCATCGTTTTCATGCTCCTGGCCGGTGTCAGCTTCATCCAGCACTACAGGCTCTGGGTGGAGAGGAATCCTCGGATCCTGCTCTCCGACGTCGAACTGCGATATTACTTCCTGATCGTGATCGTCACGACAGCGATCATCGGCGCCATTCTGTTCTGGAACTCCGGCTACGCACCGGAACTAGCGGCTCGCAACGGACTGTTCCAGGTTGTGGCGATCCTGACGGGGACCGGCTTGGTCACCGACAACTTCGAGCTCTGGCACCCCTTGCCTCAGTTGCTGCTGCTCACCCTGATGTTCGTCGGCGGCTGCACCGGCTCGACGACCGGCGGCATGAAGGTATCTCGAGTTCTCCTGCTGGCGCGAGTCGTCGACAGGGAATTCAAACGGATGGTCGAGCGCCGCGGCGTGTTCGCCGTGCGCCTGGGAGGCAAGGTCGTTGCCGAGTCCACCGTTCAAAGCCTCTTGAACCTGGTCTACCTGGCCTTTGTCGTCAACTTCGTTTCGTGCCTCGCCCTGGCAGCGATGGGCGTCGACGTCCTGACCTCTATCACCGCAGTTGCCGCCTCTATGTTCAACATCGGCCCGGCTCTCGGCACAGTCGGTCCCGTCGAGAACTACGGGCACCTGCCGATGCTCGCCAAATGGGTCCTCGCAGGAGACATGATCGCCGGCCGCCTCGAGTTTTACACAGTGATCGTTATCCTGACCCCCGCTTTCTGGCGCAAGTAACAATTGTCTTTCACCGCGAGCCACGAAGTACACCGAAGAACGGAGAGTTTTCACCGCAGAGACCGAGAGGCGCAGAGAATGTTTGCTGAGGGCCGAACCGGGTGCGGCTGCCTTTCGTGCTCTGCGCCTCCGCGTCTCTGCGGTAAGACTCCCCCCCTTCGGGTTCGTCTCGTCTTCATCGAAAACACGCCTCACCCCTGGAGAGGCTGATAGAATCGAGTTATGGCCGAGTTAGCCACCCAGAAGGTCGGTTCCCGGGTCCTTCTGACCCTGGCGGCCCTGGTCATTCTCATTGCCGGTCTGCGTGAGGCCGAATCGGTTATCGTGCCGTTCTTGTTATCGGTGTTCCTGTCGATGTTGGCGATTCCCATCCTGGCGTGGTTGCGACGACATCGGGTCCCGCAGCCGCTTGCCATCGTCCTGGTTGTTTTGGGGTTGATCGTCATTCTTGTGGCCATCGGCGTCGTCGTTGGGGGATCGATCAACGGGTTTACTCAGGCGTTGCCGCAGTACCAGGCCCGGATGACCAGCCTGATCAGTTCGATCGACCGACAGTTGCGGTCGTGGGGCCTCGATGTCTCCATCTCCGCGGTCGGAGATCTCATCAACCCGGGGCAAGTCTTCCAACTCGCGGGCGGCTTGCTGTCGCGCCTTGCCGGGATCGTGTCGAATTTCTTCCTGGTCGTTCTGACGACGGTGTTCATCCTGACCGAGGCATCGGGTTTCGCCCGGAAAATACAGATCGCCCTCGGTGATCGTGGGTCAGGCCTTCTCAATCTGTCGGGCGTGATGACCCAGGTTCACCGTTACCTGGTCATCAAGACGGCGATCAGCTTGATTACGGGAGTGATTCTGGGGACCTGGGTCTGGATTCTGGGCGTGGATTTTCCGGTGCTTTGGGGTCTGCTCACGTTCCTGTTGAACTACATTCCAAACCTGGGCTCGATTATGGCCGCGGTGCCGCCCGTTCTATTGGCGCTGATTCAGCCTGGTGGCGGACTCACGGTTTCACTGATGGTCGCCGTCGGTTACATCACCGTGAACCTGGCTTTCGGCAATGTCGTCGAACCCCGCGTCATGGGGCACCGGTTGGGATTGTCGACGCTTGTCGTGTTTCTCTCTCTCGTCTTCTGGGGATGGGTCTGGGGCGGCGTCGGCATGTTGCTTTCCGTTCCGCTGACGATGGTGGTCAAGATCCTGCTGGAGAACAGTTCGGAACTGCGGTGGATCGCCGTCCTCCTGGACAAATCACCGGAACCGGTCGGTTAAGAGCCGCTCCGCTCCTCTCTTCGCGCCTGAGACCCGAATACCCCTGCACCACGCTCGAGAGTTCCACCCCAGGCTGCCAAGGCGAAGCCAGCCCCTCGCCGGACCCGTAAGAACAATTTCCTTCTAAAGTACATGTATCGAGTTACCGATGAGAACGGTATGACGCATAATAGAGCTAACCCGGATGGATCACCAATCGGAGAATCGATCGGTGTTCGGATACGAGAAGCGATTTGCGGCGAGACTTGGAGCTGAGAGTGAGCGAGCCGTGGACATTGGCGGATTTTGAGCCTGTGACACGGCGACATTTGGCGGGAGATCGGCATGAATGGGCGAGTGCAGGCAGGCCTCGCCGGGAGGCAGATGAGAGGCGCTGTTTTTCGGATCTGAAGGTTCGGTGTCGTCAGCAACGAAGCGGAATTGATTGCAGGTTTCTCACTATGAGAGCAAAGACGTCGGCATAGGGATAGGCCTCCGACATCGAGATCCAGACGTTGCGGACCGTGAGGCGGATACGCGCACCGATCTTAAGAAGCTTCAGACGGATGGTTCCGCATTGGGCATGGGCCATCGCGGTATCTTTGAGACCGAGACGACGCAACGCCTGCATAAGCATGTAGGCGGCTGAGGACAGATACAGTCGGAGCTGATTGGCGCGCATGGTTCCCGCACTGGTGCGGTCGGCAAATAGATCCAGTTGCTGTTCTTTGATCCGGTTCTCCATGTCGCCGCGTGCGCAATAGAAATCTTCGTAGAGCGCTTGGGCTCCGAGTCGTTCCGGTGGCAGTGAGGTCACCACGAATCGGGGATTGGCGCCCTTGGCCAGGAACTCGGCTTTGCCAACAACGCGACGAGTGCGGCTCCAGCTCTTTCGAGTCCGGTACAGGAAATCCTTAAACACTCGTGCCGATTTCCCAGTGGTCTGAAACTCCGCTTCAGCCTGAATCATCTGGTCAGCGATCTCTCGCTTGAGGCGGTCGTTCTTGGCCAACCCCATCACATAATCGACCTGGTGGGTTTCACACCAGTCCAGTAATGCATCCCGGCAGAATCCGGAATCGGCCCGAATGATGATCGACACGTCCGGCCAGCTCTGACGGATCTGGCCGACGATACGTTCCAATTCATCGACTGATCCTGCCGCCCCATCGATATTGGACGGGCGCAGCCGAGCGCACAACAGATGCTCTCCACAGAAGATGTACAAGGGCAGATAGCAGTAGTTGCGGTAGTAGCCGTGAAAGAACCGGCCTTCCTGTTGACCATGGATCGGATCATCGGTCGCGTCCAGATCCAGAACGATCTCTTCGGGCGCCGTGTTGTCATGGGCTGCCACAAACGCATCGACCATCCAACGATCGATCTTGTCCCCATCCATAGCGATCTTCTTGTACCGCTCCTGGTCGCCGACTTCGGCGCCGGTCAACTCCAATCGGTTTAGCGTGCTCTTGCCCGCCAACGCCTTTCCCCAGTCGCCGGCCTGTCGTCGATTCGTTCCCAGCGGATCCGCTTTGTCCACCGCCAACGCAAGCATCGGGTCGGTCCGTAACTGATCGTGATCGTTCAGGTCTTCATATCCCAGGCACAGCCCGTAGACCCGCTGTCCCAACAGCTCCTTCACGGTGTGTTCGATCAACCGTTGGTCGCGATGATCGCTAAAACACCCCGCCAATCCATCGATCAAACCGGTCCGCTTTTCGACTTCACGCAGCAGCAGAACTCCAGCGTCAGACGTGATCTTGCCGCCGTCGAAACGCGCCTTCATTTTTCGTTGAAGAAGTCCGTGAAATTCGAACGTGGTTTGTTTACACTCTGTACTCATAAGGGCCGCCTCCGTTTGGTTTCTGAACCGTTCTCGACAAACGATTTATGCCAAACAGGGCGGCCTTTTCTGGTCCTTTCGGTGATTTATGCGGGCTAAGGCCGGTGCCACACGGAGGGCACTTGGCAGACTGTTGGTGAGAACCAGCTAAAGCTATGACCACGATCGGCATAACAGGTTTCAACGTCCTCGACACGACAAACTTTGTGGGCGAGACTCGGCTCGGCACCGGCTCCCGACCGGACCCCAAGCTGGGGATTCAAAACGATTCCGTCTTTTCGTCGGTTCTGGACGATCTCTCGCATTTCCAGACCCTGGTGGAAAAACTAAGCAGCCGCTCGGCTTTTGAGGGTACCCGAGCGACATCATCCCAGGGCGACGTTGTTTCTACCTCCAGTGTCTCCGGAGCAAAAAACGGAAAACACGACGTGGAGGTCCAGCAGGTTGCCAAGCGACAGATCACCACATCGACCACAGGGTTCGCGCTCACCACCGACACTGTCGCTGACGGAGGATCGATCTCGTTTACAGTCGACGGAGCCACAACCGCCGCAATCAATGTTTCCTCCGCGACGACTCTGTCGGGACTCAAGACCCTGATCAACGATCAGAATTCTGGAGTCGTTGCATCGATCGCCAACGACGGTTCGCAAAACTATCTCGTGGTCACCTCGCGTCGGACAGGCTCCGGAGCCGGTTTCACGGTCAGCAACTCTTTGACGAATTCCGGCGGTACGGCCGTTGCATTCGATCCTGATCAGAGTTTGGGCTCGGGCAACACGCAGAATGCCCGGAGCGCCCTGTTCAAGGTGGACGGTGTCGAGTTCGACAGCCAGACCAACACGGTCGTCGACGCGATTGGCGGCGCCTCGCTGACCCTGTTGAAGAAGGGAACCACATCCATCGAGATCAGCGCGGATCACAGTGGTCTTGGCAAGTCCATCCGAGGTCTTAGAGACACCTTCAACCGTCTGGATGAGTCCACCCGGCGACTCAGCCGCACCGATTCCGGGGCGAGTTCGTCGGACCTGATTGTACTCGGGTCCCGCCTTCGTGACTCTCTCGGGGAGGCGCGAGGCTCCTTGTCGGGTGCTTCCAACAGCAGCGGGAAGTTCAAAAAACTTGCCGAAGTCGGTTTGACATTTGATCGATCCGGAAGACTTGAACTGGATGAGAGCCGGTTGACGTCTGCGCTGGCGGCCTCCGCTGGAGATGTAGAGAGGCTTTTTCGGGGAGACTCCGCCGGCAGAGCCGGAGCGTTTACCCGATTGAAGGTTTCGCTCGACGGAAAACAGGGCATTCGAGGACTGATCCTTCCCAAAGAGGGGACCAGTCGCACCTCCAGGGACGTGGTTTCCCCTCAAGCCTCCAGGCTCAAACTCCAGGAACAGCAACTGGTGCGCCTCGCCAAGACCGTCGCCAGCGGCCTCACCGGTCTCAAGCTTTCAAACAGCATGTTGGGTCGCTTGAGCCTCCGTGCGCGGATCGTCTGAGTCCCGGCGATACTCCTGTCGCATCGCGTGTTACCTGCGGCAGTTTCAAAATGACACACCACCGTTTTTTTCATGAATCGCAATGAAGGCCTAAAGTGCGGCTGCAGGTTGGCCGATAAGATAAGCATAAGCAGAAATCTGGTCTCACATGCGCCAGAGAGTAGGCGGGGAGGCGGTAGTTTCTCATTCCCTGTCCCGGTACTGAGGCTAAACGTCCGAAACGGGGCTACGGCTCAGGTTCGAGCCGGATCACATTGATGAAGGGGTATCACATGCTATCCGCTTCCAACAATTAAGCCTTAAGTAACCTAAACTTAACTTTCCTGACCAGGTTGGCTCCCAGAGTACCGGGAGCCTCCTGGCCATTTCGCATTCCCATCCTTTTTTTAGCGTCGGCCCACCGGCCCTGTATGGGCCCCGACTCTTGGGGGAACGCTGACCAGTAGTTTTGCCACATCTTTGGCGGGAGCGCCAGCGACGGCCGGTCCCCCACGCCTTTGGCGTCGGTTCACCGTTTTTCGCCAAACCCCATCTTTTTTCCCTAAACCGAACCGCCGAGGCCGCGTCTAAACAAATAATGTTTAGCCGCAAATCGAGAACCCATAACCCGATGCAGGCGAAGTACGTACACCGAGACGAATACCATGGATAAGAACCCCAATACGGACGAGTTCTATCGGTACCGCGAGGTCGCGAAGGAAAGTTGGTTTTCGACGCTCCCGCGCCAGCTACGCCAATTGATGGACGAGCGCCGAAATCCGCCACCGGCTCTCGATATCACTGCCGAGCCGGACCCGACCGTTCTCGAAAGGATGGTTGAAGGTCCTTCGTCTTTTTCGGCGTTGTGGGTGCAGATACAGGAACTGCGGGCCGAACTCAAAAATCCGACGCCGAAGACTGAGATTACCGCCCGTGCCGATCCGGCCGCGTTGGAGGGCCTGATTGAGGGCCGTTCCGTCTTTCTGTCGATCTACAGCCAGACCCTGGCACTGATCCGCGACTTCCGAAATCCACCGGTCATCGAGATGACTGCCGAGCCGGTCGAAGTGGCCGGGATCTGGACCCCCCGGAAGCTGAAGGTTCCGGCGATGGTGACCCTCGGGGGGCATCTGTTGGCGATCCTTCTGGTCTTTGGCGGTTTTAGTTTCGGCCCCGCACCGGTGATCCGGACCACGGAGACATTCATCCCGCTCTATCTGCCGGCTGATCTGATGATGCTGCCCGAAGAGGATGACACATCTGGCGGTGGCGGTGGTGGAGGCAAGGAACCCCTGACGGCACCATCCCTGGGTGCGCCCCCGAAGGCCTCGGACAAGCAACTGGTTCCCCCCTCGGCTGAGCCACCGAAAAACCTGAACCCCATCCTCGTGGCAGAACCGACCGTGGTTGTGCCGCAACTGGCAAGTCTGCTCAACGTCAGTCTGCCCAACCTGGGAGACTCCCTCGCGTTGCCCGCGCCTCCTTCTTCCGGCCCGGGAGTCGGCGGTGGCATTGGAATCGGCCAGGGCCGCGGCGTTGGCGAAGGCGACGGTCCCGGCCTTGGTCCGGGCGAAGGAGGCGGGATCGGTGGTGGCGTCTTCAAGGTTGGCGGGGGCATCACACCCCCCTCGATCCTGACCAAGCAAGATCCGATCTATTCCGAAGAAGCCCGCAAGGCCCAATACCAGGGCACGGTCGTCCTCGAAGCGATCGTTCGCAAAGACGGTTCGGTCGAGATCATCCGCGTCGTCCGAAGCCTCGGCTTCGGCCTTGACGAAAACGCCATCAAAGCCCTCAAGGAATGGACCTTCCGCCCCGGAATGAGAAACGGCGTCCCGGTGGACGTCGCCCTCAACATCGAAATCAACTTCAATTTGCGGTAGAGCGCAAACGTCGCATAAGGAGTGTCGGGGCGTCCCTCCGTGGGCGCCCGCGGGCTTTGAAGGGCACCTCGGTCAAGCGATCCACGAAACCGAGAGACTCGTTGAGCGGGCGGATATGTGCGAGGCCGCGTCTCTCCGGCGGGTGGCCAGGGACGGCCACCCCGACACGCTATCCTGTTGGTTGGCGTTCTATTCCTACGATCTCGAGGGTTCCTCCGGAGTTCCGGAGGTAGATGTTGACGGTGCGAGTGCCTTCGCGCAGACGAGCGCGGAAGTAGTCGCTATCATCACTTGTTTGAACGGGTTGGGGTAGCGCAATGGAAGTATCGCTGTAGGGTGTTTCGGGTCCCAGACTGTTGTTTGCGCCGGTCTGGTTGTCGAATCTGGACCAAGCCACGGTCGTGGAAGTTGTGGGCTCACCGAATCCATATGTCGAGGCCAGTCTTTCGAAACCCAGCTCCGTCGAGGCCAGCTCAAAATTGTCGGCGGTGTTGACCATGTTGAACCAGTGGCGGCCGATTTTGTCGCGGCGTTCGATCAGGCGTTGGATCAGGTAGGCCTCGGCGCCGGGATCGCTGAGACCGCCCGTTTTCACGATCGTGCGGATGTCGGTATCCGTAAAGGCCATCACGATCTTGGCTCCCCAGTAGGTGTCTTCGAGGTCGGCCTTTTCGAAGGCAACGCTGGGGTATTCCGGCTTCCATTCTTCCGGCTTGAAGTATTCCGATTCGAAACGGCCGATCGAGGGCAGGTCGGGATAGTTGATCCGGATCCATTGCCGATCCCACAATCCGAGCGTCGCGATGCGCCGGAGAGCCGTTCCGGGCTCCCACATGTACTCCCAACCCGCGCGGTGTTTCTGTACTGTGACGCTGCCGCTTCCCAGCGTCGAACCGAAGTCGATCAGATGGTGCCGGATGAAGGACGTTCCGTTTTCGGTGATCACCATGTCCTGGCTGTTGATCGCTCTGGAATCATCGTGGTTCAGCCACGATGCCAGGACGCGCAGGCCACGCAGTTCTCGCCGGTCTTCGTGGATAAAGATGTCGTTCGCGTCGTCCGGGCGGGTTCCGGAATATTGGAATGGCCCCAGGGGAGCCCCATCGAGGAACTTGCTGGCGACGGCGCGGTAGGTTCCATCTTCAGATTGATGCGTGAGTTCCATGAGTTCGTCCAGGTCTTCCTCCTCCATTCGCTCCACTTCGTCGAGGCCTTCTTCGACCATCGCTTCCGGATCGACGCGCAGCCGACCGCGGTCCAGGTAGACCAGGTAGTTTTCCGGGACGTGGTAGCCGATCGCATGAAAGAATTTCGTCGAAATGATCTCCGCCGCCGTGGCCATCTCCGCGTTGTCGGGCGGATCGAACTTGATGACGTAGACATCCCCGTTCGAGTCGCGAATACTGAATCCAGGCGTCAATCCTTCGGTCTTGGCATCGATGACCATCCACACACCCTCTTCGGACGGTCCGTTTCTTCGGTCCGGTCCGCGCGCGAGTTCTTCCAGAGTCATTCGTGCCCGTCCGTGGCGGTTGGTGAACCAGCTGCTGTCGGGGACCTCGCCCAGCGTGTTGATGTTGGCGGCGCGCCCGGGTGTGCGGTCGCCCGGTTTGCCGAACGAATGAACGATGAAGTCGTACATGTCGCTCAGAGCGTGAGCGGCAGGTTGTCCCACGTCGACCGTTCTGTCGTTGTCGACCCGCAAGGGATCGTCGGCGTAAAATTTCTGCGCCGCCGTTGCTTCGGCCGAGCAGAGGAGCGCTGCGGTCAGCAGAAGTAATTGAGGCTTGTAGAGAATTGACCTGAACCTAGAAAACATGACCGAACTTCCAGAAGATGCGGGTTCCCTCATTGCTGAACCCTGTGTCCAATCTGAAGAACACACCGTTAACCGAATTAAACCGGGCGCCGAACCCGATGGCCGTTTCCAGGTCGCCGAAGCCCAGATCGGCGCGTCTGGCAAAGACCTTGCCGGCGTCGCCGAAGATCGCCATGTCGAGGCCCGAAAAGGCTTCCCATCGATACTCCAGGTTCATCAGAAACAAGTTCTGATCGCGGAATCGAAACTCCCGGAAACCGCGCAGATCGTCCGAACCACCGAGCGTCGGCTGCATGAAAAATGGGACACGGTTTCCCGCCTTCGAATCTACCAGGGAGGTCTTGGCGCGGAAGGCGATCACGCGGCGGAGGTTGAAGAACGGAAGATATTGCCTGATTTCGGTATCGACACGCCAGAACCCGAATAGATTCGAGGCCCGGTCGTCGAACGATGTCCACTCGAGTTTGTACTGCCCGCCGCTGCGTGGGTTCAAAGGCTGATCCCGGTAGTCGATGTCCACAAAAGCGCCAATCTGAAGATAGTCCGGTTGCTGGTCCAGCGAGGGTGCGCGGCTGTCGTCAAAAACCTTTTCAATGGATGGGTATCGGGTGTCGGTTCCGGCTCCGGTGTTGGTATTGAGGATTCCACCCCGGGCCCCGACCGACAGCCACCCTACTGGACGAACACCCCCCGTGATCTGGACCAGAGTATCTTCGAGCCTGTAGTTGGAGCGGTTCTCCCGCTGGGACTCGGCCCCTATGCCGAAAAAATCTTCCTGTGGGTAGTTCCGGTGTCTTGCCGTGAAATCGAACAGGAAATGGTTGTCGAACAACTCCGGTAATGCCAGCTGGAACTCGTAGCGCTGATATCCGACAGGTGAGGCCTGCCCGGCGATCCGGAAGACGACACCTTCTTCGGCGAGTTCGTCGCTCAGGTACTCGACTCCGAGGGCGAAGCCGGAGCCGGTCGCCAGACCGCCCAGCTTCGGGTGAAAGCTCTTGTATCCCTTCGCCAGCCTTTCCAGAATCCGCTGGTTTTCAAACTTGTACAGTCCGTTTTCTAGCCCTCCTCTCGAGGGGGCATCGAGCGTGCTCGATTTCGCCTCGCGACGCTGCCGCAATTCCTCGGCACGGCTCTGGGCGGACAAACCGGAAGCTCCGAAAAGGGATAGAGCCGACACCATCAGGGCCGTTCCGGCGAGGCTCCACGGCCTTGTCGTGATCGATCTCGTCCATTGTCGATTCAAAAGTATATTCTCCGGACCTACTGGAAAGCGGGACGTGGGATATGTCTGATCCCGACCGGTTGCCTACCTCGACAATACGCCATCAGGGTGGAAACAGTAAAGCAGGTTGGGGAACGAAACGAAGGGTTAGATCGTGGGGTGTGTGGATTACTGCTTGAGCTCGACCGAAGGCGTTTCACGAATTCCAGCCGCAGATCGATCATCGAGGAAATAGACCGTCATCGACACGCCGCCTGCTGCCCCAACCGTGATGACCGCGAACTGGTCGGCCTCATCGTCGGCGGACATGGCTTCTTCCTGTACGATGCTCCAGTCGTTGAGCCGCTGCCAGTCGTGCCGCCTCAGCTCATCTTTCTCTCGCCCCCGGAAGTCCTGTGCGCGCCTGCTTCGAGAGGTCATCCCCCGTGGGCGGCCGGATAGATTGACCACTTGCATCTGTTGTCCGTTTCGCTCGAGGAGGAAGCGCTCGTACGTGTGTGTATGGCCTGTCAGAACGATGTCCACACCTCCATCCAGGAGGAGCTCGGGGAAAAACGTTCCTTCGTATTCGAAGTTCCAGAGCTGGCGGGCTTGGTCGCGGTGCTTCGCCGATGACTGCACGAATGGATGGTGCATGACCGCGACGGTAGTCGAGTCCGGTCCCCTGGTGTCGTTTTCCAGCTCGCCAATGAGCCATCTCATCTGTTCCGAACTGCGTGAGAAAACCCGTCCCGCACCACGATCTCCGTAGATCAGATCGTTCGTGTCGAGAAATAGAAATCGTGCCGTCCCGATGTCTTTGCGGTAATACATCCTGTCGGGAGAAAAGTTCTCGCCGAGATAACCGAGAAACGTCGCGGCATTTTGCCGATCGCCGTTGTTGTCGTGAACTTCGTGATTTCCCACCCCCACCAGATAAGGCAGGTTCTTCGCGGGCGAAAGGATGTCGCGAAGCATCCAGAACTGGTCGGAGTGTGAACCGTTCCCGACGATGTCGCCGGTGTCGACCATGAACAGCAAGCGGCCGTCCTGCTCGGCAAGCCTGGCGATGTGAGGCATCATGTCCCGCCACTCTTCGACCAGGGCTCGCTGATCGCCGAATGCCACGAACCGGTACTCGCCATCGACGTCCAGTGATTCCACCAGCGGATGGTCGAGTGCCTGTGGTGATCGGACTGAACTGCTTCGCCAGGGACTGCACCCCGCACCGATGAACAGAACCAATGTCAGGAGAGCCGGGAAAACCCGAAGCTTTGCTTGTACTTTTCGCTGTTGCTCGAACGTGTTCGGTTTCATAACAAGCCTACGGAGGCTTATTGTACCAAGGGTAGCCGTTCAAGGTGGACGGTAGTGACTTAGAGGAAATCCCGCAATTACAAGCCCCCCCGCGGGCCAGAGTGTCGGGGTGGCCGTCCCTGGCCACCCGCGGGAAAGCGGTGGCGCACGGAAAGATCGCCCCGCCCAAACGCGGCTCAACCTCGGCGGGCGCCCACGGAGTGACGCCCCGACACGCATAACCGCCCGCCGAAGCTTTGCGGGCCAGAGTGTCGGGGTGGCCGTCCCTGGCCACCCGCGGGAAAGCGGCGGCGTACGGAAGGATCGCCCCGCCCAAACGCGGCTCAACCTCGGCGGGCGCCCACGGAGTGACGCCCCGACACGCATAACCGACCGCCGAAGCTTTGCGGGCCAGAGTGTCGGGGTGGCCGTCCCTGGCCACCCGCGGGAAAGCAGCGGCGTACGGAAGGATCGCCCCGCCCCCGCGCCGTCAACTCCGCCCGGGCGCCCACGGCGTGACGCCCCGACACGCATAGCCGACCGCCTTGCTTTACAGGAATCTTCCTTCCACTGCGGTCATGCGGCAGGCATTCGGGCGGAAATGATAGAGCCAGTGATTGACGTCCGGTGCGTCGATGAGGGCGAAGTCGGCGGCTTTGCCGACTTCGAGCGATCCGATTTCCTTATCCATTCCAAGTGATCGGGCCGCTATGATCGTTGTCCCTTTCAGAGCTTCGGCCGGTGTCATCCCTTCGAGCGTGCAGGCGAGCATCATCGCCAGGGGCAGGTGGTAGCTCGGGGCCGAGCCGGGATTGAAATCCGAGGCGACGGCGACCCGAACGCCGGCCTCGATCAACTTCCTTGCCTTCAACGGTGGTTGCTGGAGGTAGAGGGCGGCCAGCGGGAGGCTGACCGCGACAACGCCCGCCTCGGCCATTGCCGCAATACCGGCGTCGGAGGCGAACTCCAGGTGGTCGGCCGAGGCGGCCCCGATTTCCGCGGCGAATGCCGCGCCTCCACCATCGCCGAGTTGGTCCACGTGAAGTCGCGGCCGCAGGCCGTGTGCGCCGGCCGAGTCGAAAATCAATCGGGCCTCATCGATCGTGAACGCGGAATCTTCAACGAAGACGTCACAGAATCGGGCCAGGGATCTCTCCCCGACGGCAGGGATCATCTCATTGCGTACCAGGTCGACGTAGGCACGTCGATCCTCCTGATACTCGGGCGGTATCGTGTGTGCTCCGAGGAACGTCGGAACGATCCGGAGCGGTTGCCTTCGGTCGAGTGTCTTATAAGCGGACAGCAGTTTCAGTTCGTCCGCGGTGGTCAGCCCGTAACCACTCTTGCACTCGACGGTCGTGACGCCGAGCGATCCCATTTCCCCGAGAAAGACCATGCTCCGCGCCACGAGTTCCTCTTCGGAAATTTTCCGCGTCTGACCTACGGTTCGACGGATCCCTCCGCCTTCGCGGGCGATATCGAGGTAGCTGGTTCCGGCTATCCGCTTTTCGAACTCGTCACCCCTCCACCCGCCGAACGCCAGATGCGTGTGGCAGTCGACCAGGCCCGGAACGACCAGGTCTCCCCCGGCGTCCCACGTTTCCGAGTCCTTGTATCTCTCCGGAAGTTCGTGGTCCGCTCCGATCCACTCGATGGTCCCGTCCGTCCAGGCCATCGTGGCGTTCAGGATTGTGTGAATCTCATCCTGCGAGCCTTCCGGGCGGCAGGTCGCCAGCGTTCCGATGTTTCGAATGACAGGCATCAATTCCTGGTTCTAAGACAGTTGGATTTCGTCCGTAACGGCAGCGAGCAGTGTGCCTTCGTCGATGAGCTCGGTGCAACGCGCCAGATCGTTTCCGAAACGATGGTCGATTTCCGTGTGGGGCACCAGCGAACGGACGAACTCATGCGCGAGTTCGACGCCGCGTCCCGGGCACAGCGGCTTGCGATAGTCGAGCGCCTGGGCCGCGGTCAACAATTCGATCGAGAGGACCATTTCGACGTTGCGATAGACATCCAGTAACTTGACGGCACTGATACTGCCCATGCTGACGTGGTCTTCCTGTCCCAGGCTCGTCGGAATAGAGTCCACGCTGGCCGGATGGCAAAGAATCTTGTTCTCGGAAACCAAGGCGGCTGCGGTGTATTGGGGAACCATGAAGCCGGAGTTGATGCCGGTTTCCCGCATCAACAACCGGGGCAACCCGTCGTGGCCTTCCAGCAGCAGATAGATCCGGCGCTCGGCGATGTTGGCTAGCTCGGCCAGAGCTATCGCGGCGTAGTCGAGTGCCAGCGCGAGCGGCTACCCGTGGAAGTTGCCGCCGCTGATGATCGTCCCGTCATCGAAGACCAGCGGGTTGTCGGTCGCGGCGTTGATGTCTATTGCGACAACCTGTCCGGCATGTTCCAGGGCGCCACGACTGGCACCATGCACCTGCGGAACACACCGCAGACAGTAAGGGTCCTGGACCTTCCCACAATCCCTGTGACTGTCAAGAATCTCGCTCGATTCCAGCAGGCGACGGACGTTTTCTGCCACTTTCTGCTGTCCCGGATGCGGCCGGGTCGCGTGGATCCGTGGATCGAACGGCTTGATACTTCCTTGGAGAGCCTCGAGGCTCATCGCGGCGATGACGTCGGCGATGGAGCAGAGCCTCGCGGATTTTTCCAGGACGTAAGCGCCGTAGGCGGTCATGAACTGCGTACCGTTCACAAGCGCGAGACCGTCCTTGGGCTGGAGTTCGACAGGTTCGATCCGCGCGCGGGGTGGGAGGTCGCGCGTTGGAGTTGCACCGGCACCCCCAGCGTCCCATACGGCGCCTTCTCCGATCAGGGGCAGGGTCATGTGGGCCAGGGGGGCCAGGTCGCCGGAAGCTCCAACACTTCCTCTGCTTGGAATAACCGGTGTCAGCTGACGATCCCAGAGTTCGATCAGTTTCTTGAAGGTGTTTAAGGAAATCCCGGAAAACCCCAATCCCAGCGAGTGAATCTTGATTCCAAGGATGAGCCGGCTGATGTCCATCGGTACCGGTTCTCCGACACCGACCGCGTGGCTCAGGATGAGGTTCTTCTGAAGTTGCCTGAGTTGGTCCGGCTCGATCCTCTCATCAGCCAGGATTCCAAGACCCGTGTTGATGCCGTAGTACGCCTTGCCGTCTCCCAGTGCGGCCTCGACGATACTCCGGGAGGCTCGAACGGCGCCGGAGTCTCCGTTGAGCGAAGCGATCCTCGACGTCAGATCCTCGTAAAGGTGTGAGAGGCGTACGCGATCAGTGTTCATGAATTAATGACTGCGGCCGTCGGAGGAAGGTAGATCGTTATCCCGCCGGCAGCATCGGAAGATCGACTCCCCGTTCGTGTGCCGTTCGGATGGCGTCATCATAGCCCGCGTCAGCGTGCCGCATCACTCCAGTGCCGGGATCGGCCGTCAGGACCCGCTCCAGTCGCCGGTCGGCGGTTTCGGTGCCATCGGCCACACAGACCATACCCGCGTGGATCGAGTATCCGATTCCGACGCCGCCTCCGTGATGGATCGATACCCAACTGGCACCGCAGGCCGTGTTGATCATGGCGTTCAAGAGAGGCCAGTCGGCTATCGCGTCGGACCCATCGCGCATCCCCTCGGTTTCCCTGTTCGGGGAGGCCACCGATCCGGCGTCGAGGTGGTCTCTACCGATCACGATCGGTGCTTCGATTTTTCCCTTCTTGACGAGCCAGTTGAATTTCAGGCCCATTTCGGCGCGGTCTCCGTATTCCAGCCAGCAGATTCGAGACGGCAGTCCCTGGAAGTGTACTTTCTCCCTTGCCTTCTCGATCCATCGGACGAGTGGCTCGTTTTTCGGGAACGTTTCCAGTACTGCCTTGTCGGTTACGTAAATGTCTTCGGGGTTGCCCGACAATGCCGCCCAGCGGAACGGCCCGGCGCCTTTACAGAATAGAGGACGAATGTATTCCGGGACGAATCCGGGAATCTCGAACGCCTCGGTCATGCCTCGGCGGTCGGCGACCTGGCCGCGGAGGTTGTTGCCGTAGTCGAACGTTACGGCGCCTCGTCTTTGCAGCTCCAACATGGCCTCGACGTGAACCTGCATCGAATCGAGGACGGAGGCTTCGTAGCTTTCGTAATCCTCCTCCCGTTGTTTGGCCGCCTCTTCAAGACTCATGCCGGCGGGAATGTAGCCCAGCCGCAGGTCGTGGGCCGAAGTCTGATCGGTCAGGATGTCGGGTACGACATCGCGCCGGACCAATTCGGGTAGGACCTCGGCGACGTTCCCGACCAGTCCGACCGACAATGCTTCTTTCTTCTCCCGTGCCGTGCCGACCAGTTCCAGGGCCTCGTCCAGATCCCTGGTCATGCGGTCGCAATAGCCTGTCGCCACTCTCCTCCGGATACGCGCCTCGTCCACCTCGATGGCCAGAAGCGTGCCGCCGTTCATTGTCGTGGCCAGTGGCTGGGCGCCCCCCATCCCGCCCAGGCCGGCGGTGACCACCAGCCGGCCTTCCAGGAGGCCGTCGAACCGCGCTCTGGCGCACGCTGCAAAAGTCTCGTAGGTTCCCTGGAGGATGCCCTGTGTCCCGATGTATATCCACGATCCGGCCGTCATCTGACCGAACATCGTCAACCCCATCGCGTCGAGCCGCCGGAATTCATCAAACGTCGCCCACTTCGGGACCAGATGAGCGTTGGCGATCAGGACACGCGGCGCTTCTTCGTGAGTCCGGAACACGCCCACCGGTTTGCCGCTCTGCACCAGCAATGTTTCGTCGTTTTCAAGGCGTCGGAGCGTCGTGACGATTCGGTCGTAACACTCCCAGTTCCGGGCCGCCTTCCCGGCGCCGCCATAGACGATGAGATCGTCGGGTTTTTCAGCTACGGCGGGGTCGAGGTTGTTCATCAACATCCGCAGGGCGGCTTCCTGGTGCCAGCCTTTGCAGCTCAACCCCGTGCCGGTGGGCGCTTTGATCGTCCTTTTCAAGGTCTTTTGGGAAGCCATTTGAAACTCTCCAGAATGTATGCAGTCCGTCGACCGCCTCGCAGGAATCTTAAGGCCCGCCCGCTGCTCGAGTCAATGCCGGATCGTCCTCCGACGAGCCCCCGTTTCGCCTTGACTTGATCGGTTCAGGGTGACATCTTTGAGGGCTGATTGGGCTATCCGTTCACTACAATCTGGAGGAGAGAAATGAAATCATGCACGATTATTGCGGCGCTGTGCATCATGGTATTGTTCGCGCCCGCCGTCCTGGCCAGCGATTA
Organism: Terriglobia bacterium; assembly: GCA_965247425.1. GTDB lineage: Bacteria > Acidobacteriota > Terriglobia > 20CM-2-55-15 > 20CM-2-55-15 > CAZOZZ01. Next base: position 2,798,352 of record OZ252023.1, on the reverse strand, counting down.
TACAGACAGCCTGAAGTCGGGCAAGGCCGAGATCCGGTCGGCCGGATCTCTGGCGTTCGGCCCGGAGGCCATTCTGTTCATTGGAGACTCGATGGGCGGATCCATTTTCGCAATCGACACGGGGGACCGTACCGAAGGCACCGCAGGCAGGATTGACATCAAAGGCATCAACGAGAAGGTTGCGGCGATGCTGGGAACCGCCGCGGATCAGATCCTGATTAACGACATGGCCGTCAACCCGATCTCGAAGAAGATGTACCTGGCGGTTTCTCGCGGTCGTGGCCCGAGTGCTGCAGCGGTCATTCTCCGGGTCGATGCGAACGGCAAGATCGAGGAAGTTTCACTCGACAACATCAAGCATGCCAGCGTGGCTCTCGGAAATGCACCCGCGTCTGGAGAAGGCCGGGCTGCCCAGAATCGCCTGCAGACGATCACGGACATGGCTTTTGTCGATGGCCGCGTCTTCGTCGCGGGCCTGTCGAACGAAGAGTTTTCCTCCAAGCTGCGCTCGGTCGAATTCCCGTTCGGGAGCGCTGACGCCGGGACCAGCGTGGAGATCTATCATGGCGCCCATGCCCGGCTGGAAACCAACTCCCCGGTTCGTACGTTCGTTCCCTACACCATCAAGAATCAGCCGCACATCCTGGCCGCCTACACCTGTACGCCGCTGGTGACATTCCCGGTCTCCGATCTTCAACCCGGCCAGAAAATTCTGGGCCGAACGATCGCTGAACTGGGTAACCGCAACCGGCCGCTCGACATGATCATCTACAGCAAGGGAGGCCAGGACTTCATCCTGATGAGTAACAGCAGTCGCGGTGTAATGAAGCTCCCCGCCGCGAATCTGGACGGCTACGAGCATATCGCAAGCCGGGTCTCCGACAAGGCCGGTGTCGACTATGAAACTCTCGAACTCACGGGCGTCGAGCAGCTCGATCAGCTCGACGACACGCATGCCGTGATCCTGTCGCGTGCCGAGAGTGGCTCGCTGGATCTCGTGTCGATCGCGCTTCCGTAGTTTGCAGAGCAATTGATCGTTTCTCTTTCCTCCATGGAGGCACGGGGTGGCCCCGTGCCTCCAACTGTTCTTGTGTCGTATTGTGAATAGGCGTACCGCGTCAGTCGTTATTCCTGCCATCGTCCTGACTGTTTGTTTTCTCTCCGCGCCTTCTTATTCGGGAGAACAAGCCCCTCCAGGCCGTATCGATATTCGTCTTGCCGGCGGTGCCGACGCGCCGGTCATCATAGTCACAGGATGGACCGAGGTGGCTCGGGCTGGAGGTTTGCCGCAAGAACGATGGACGGAGCTGTTTGCCGTTTTTGTGGAGAGTACCGCCGCCGGGATCCTTCCGCCCCTTCTGGGTTCCTATCGCGTCGATGGCGACCAGCTGTTGTTTGCGCCGCGATTTCCACTGTCGCCGGGCATGAGCTACCGGGCGGTGTTCCGACCCGCTGCCGTTGGCGCCGCGGGTGCCGAGAGCAGGGCGACGTTTGCCATTCCCGAATCGAGGCTCACGCCGTCCACAGTCGTGGTACAGGTCTATCCGTCCGCAGATGTGCTGCCCGAAAACAATCTGAAGCTCTACGTGTACTTTTCGGCTTCGATGAGCAGGGGAGAGGCATACGATCGGATTCACCTGCTCGACGCGGACGGCAAAACGATCGACCTGCCCTTTCTCGAACTCGACCAGGAGCTCTGGACGAGGGATTTCAAAAGGTTCACGATCCTGTTCGATCCCGGGCGTATCAAGACCGGTCTGGTTCCAAACCTCGAGATGGGGCTGGCGATCGTTTCTGGCAACACGTACACGCTGCTTATCGACCGGGAATGGGAGGACGCGGACGGAGTGCCGCTCAAAGAAGAACACCGAAAGACTTTCAGCGTGTCCCCGTTCGACAAGGTGGCTCCAGACATGGAGACATGGGTGATCCACCTGCCCGGCGCCGGCACGCGCGATGCCCTCGCCGTGGAGTTTCCAGAACCGATGGATCGGGCACTGCTGGACCGCCTGATCACAATCACCGGCCCGGCCGGTAACACGATTGCCGGCGCCGTCGCCGTGGACCGCAATGAAACCCGCTGGATGTTCACACCGGACACCGCGTGGCAGGCGGGGGACTATCACCTGGTCGCCGGAACCGAACTCGAAGACCTTGCAGGCAACACACTGGCCGGCCTGTTCGAAGTCGACGTCTTCGAAGTCGGTGACGCGACGAAGAAGGAGACCGAATCCCGCCCGTTTACGATTCCTCCCAGATAGATCGGCTGTCCATCCACGGAAGGGGGAGGGGACTTCGACGCAGAGACGCAAAGACGCAGAGTGTTTTTTGTCAGGACGAAGAAGGGAAGGACACGGAACCCTTGGTCGTCTCGTTCCACAATCCGAAAGAAAGACCCCTCTGCGTCTTTGCGTCGAGGTCCCTCTCCCTTGTCCTTGCCCTCGCGGCAGCGGTGGGTTATCTTACCCCCCGAGCTTCTTGCGAAACCAACTGAAAGCCCACAATGCCACTCTGTCGTGACGCGAGGACGGCTCCATCGAGTCGTAAAGGGCGTCGGTGGCGAGAAAGTGAAAATCGAGGTTGATATGCGTCGAATATTTTTTCTGCTGGTCCTGTTGTTTGCCCTGGAATCGTCCGCTTTTGCAACATGGTCCGTGATAGCGGTCGACCGCGCCACAGGGAGGGTCGTGATCGCTTCGGCCACATGCACGGGTAACGCGGACGACTTCCTGAAGAATCTTCAGGCCGTGGTCGTGCCCGGAAAGGGCGTCGCCGCCTGCCAGGCCGGAGCGGACGGCACGCACCAGAACCAGACCCTCGTATTTGAGGAACTGAAGAAGGGGACCGATCCAAATCAGATCATCGAACTGTTGAGCCAGGATCCGGGGTTTCAGCGCCGGCAATTCGGCATCGTGGACTTGGAGGGCCGTATGGCGGGACATTCCGGGTTGGGCAACGGTTTCGTCGCCCAGGACATTCAGGGCCAGGTTCCCGGGACGGAGATCTTTTATTCGATCCAGGGCAACATTCTTCGCCTGCATGATGTCGTGGAGGACGCCGTGGAAGCGTTTGTCAACTCAGGGGGCGGAATTACCGATCGCGTCATGGCTGCGATGGAGGCCGCTGACGCGGCAGGAGGCGACAGCCGTTGCACGTGTGAAGTTCCTGCCGTCGCCTCGGAAATGTCCGGGATAGCCTGCCAGGGCCGGACCTCCCTGGTGGCCTATATTCTGGCTGCCGATCCGGACGACAGCGATGGCCCCATGAGCGAGATCAACTCGCACAACAACGGCGACTATGCGATGTACGTCACGCTTTCTACGCCTTCGATCAAGTCGGGCGAAAATCTGAATCCGGTCAAGACCCTTCGCATGCGTTACGACGCATGGCTCGAGGATCATCCCGATTTCAAGAGATAGGATTTCCAGGCGCGGCTCTTCCGGCAGCGTCGGGAGAGCCGCTCTTTTGGAGGAACAAGACATGCGATTGCTACGATCGACTACGGCGTTGACGATTCTGTTCGCGATGCTTTTCATTGATGCGCTTGTGGTGACTGCAGCCAGCCAGCCGGATGAGGAACCCACTGCTCCGGCCCTCGCCCAGCGTGGCGGGCGTGGGCAGGCCGCCCGAGGGGGGCGTGGGGGCCGTGGCCGTGGCCGGCGTCGTGGAGTGACCACGATGACTGTCGCCCTGACGGCCTGGACCGACGGCGGTCAGATTCCCTCGAGGTACAGTCAGGTCGGACCGGAAACATCTCCCGGTGTCGCGTGGAGTAACGTTCCACAGGGTACAGAGATCTTCGTCCTGGTTTTTCGGGACCTGGATGCCCCGACCAGAAACGGGATGAACAGCCTGATGCACTGGCTACTGTGGAACATCCCCGGAACTTCGACGAATATTCCGCAGGACCTGGCCGAAGGTTTCGAGCTCGACAACGGTACGAGGCAGATCAGCGCCAGTGGCCCACGCTATCGCGGGCCGGGCGCCATGGCCGGTGGATCGATCCATCACTATGTCATGGAGGTCTACGCCCTGGATGCAATGCTCGACGTCGAGGTTATTGCCCGGATCCCGAGAGGATCCAGTCCCGCCGACAACGCGCGTGACGCGGTCTTCGAGGCGATGAACGGCCACGTTCTCGGCAAAGGCGTATACACCGGATTGTTTCGCCGGTCCCGGTAACCCTGTGGCCCGGGCGCAGGATCGGGCCGTTGGGGACCTCGATCGAAAGACGCAAAGACGCAGAGACGCAAAAAACCTGTTTTATCTGAAGAAAACAAGTTCTGCGTCTTTGCGTCTCTGCGTCATCCCTTCCTCCTGTTAGCCCCCCGGGTCGGCCCAAGCGGCCGAATCGGCCCAATCAGCCATTTCGGAAGAGCAGCTCGGTCGAAGTTGAATGAGGCCCGGCCAGCGGGCATTTGAGTCGAATTCAAACCCATTGTTAAGGAAGTTCTATTTTCGCATTGTTGAAATCGATATGGTGTCGGCGGTATCTTGTGGTATATATACCGTCAGATGAAGAAGAAAAAGATATGGCTTGAGTTGAATCAGGTAAGGGGAGCGGTTGCGTCGCGACTGCGACGGCGGAAGTACAGCCTGATCGAGCGCCATGAGATACCCGACGGTTTGCTGCCTGGCTCGGTGTCGATTAGTTACACCCGGTGCGGTAAGCCGACGTGCCGGTGTGTGTCGGGTGAAGGGCACCCATCCTGGTCCTGGACATTCATGATGGACGGGAAGAAGCATGTCGAACACGTTCCAGCTGCCATGGTTGAGGAGATTCAAAAGCGTGTCGGAGCGGGACGGGAGTTTCAGGATGCGATCCGGGAGGTGCTGACAGCGAACGCGAAGTTGTTGGTGCTGGAGCGCCAGCAACAACGTGAGAAGCGGAAGCGCCGGTGAAAGGTCCGTCGGCACGAGGGATACGACGGTACGCGCGAAAGTGTTTGCGGCTGAAGGGGTATTTGAATCACCCCGGAGATGGGCGGGTGCGACCGCAGATCGGAAGTGGGCATCTGATCTGGTCTCTGGTGATCGGGTATCTGCTGCGGGAATCGAGCTTCCTGGCCATCGAGTCGCTCGCACGATCCTCGGCGTGTCGGGCCTTGGGAATCGGACTCCGCTTTAGCGACGACACGCTGGGCTATTTTACCGAGAAGCTGAATCCGGAATTCACGCGCGGCGCGTTGACCACAGCCATCAAGCAGGCCAAGCGCAATAAAGCGTTCGACGATTGCCGATTCATCGGCCTGGCGCTGGACGGGACAACCGTGGGGCGTGTCGGTGAGGCCGGGTGTCAGTGGTGTCGACCCCATCGCAACGCCGAGGGGGAGGTGACCACCTACTTACACCACGTCGTGATGGCCACCATCGTGGGCACCGGGTTCACTTTACCGGTCGATGTGGAACCCTACGGTAGTGGGGATAGCGAATGGTCGGGGGGGCAACGACTGCTTCGTCGGGTGGTGGGGCAGTTGGGGCCGCGTTTTGCCGATTATGTTGTTGTCGATGGGGGCTATGCGTCGGCTCCGTTCCTGCACTTGGCCGACGAGTTGGGATTGAAGACCATCGTCCGTCTCAAAGCCAATCTTCCGAGCTTGTTCAACGCCGCCAAAAGCCGGTTTGCTTGTCAGCCGCCGTCCCGGGTTTTCAAGGATGGAGCCGATCGGGTGGAAATCTGGGATGCAGACGACTTCGATCCCTGGGGCCGATTGAACTGGCCGACCGTGCGCGTGATCCGCTACCGGCAAGAGAAACCCGATGGATCGGTGGTCGAAGCCTACTGGCTGACCAATTTCTCGATGAACCAAGTGGGAGCGCCCACTTTATTTCGCATGGCCAAGAGTCGTTGGGAAGTCGAAAACCAAGGTTTCAACGATGCCAAGAACCGTTATGGGATGGCCCATATCCCCCATCACCACGCCAACAGCTTGCTTCTCCACTGGCTCCTCATAAGCCTGGCTCTCACGATCGAACGTCTGTATCGATTGCGTCATTTGCATCGCGGGCGCCATCGCCCGCATACCTCCATCGAGCTTCTTCGTTTGCTTCGCCTCGCTCTGTCTGCCCCAACCCCAGCCGACTCCAGCTGAACTGACTCGTTTCCCTGGTCTCCACGCGCCTGCCTGACCCCAATCACCGGGCTGGACCCGCTACGGATACCTGTCTCTCGAAAATACCCCTCACTTCAAATTCCTCTCCCTCCTCGACCTTTTCCCTTCCAGAGCCCCTTCCAGACACTCCGTCCTCCCTGACTTCCGAAATGGCTGCGGCCCAATCACTTCGATTGACGGTGACTCCCTCGTCTTATAGACTTTTTGAGTGTCCTTCATGTAGCCGGAGTCCCCGATTCTCTCGTGATCGAAAGTACCCCATGAACATGCATCGCCGGTCGCGACGCCCGAAATTAGCGCTGAGGTTCGCAGCCGTCGGGTTGGCCGTGTGCTTTCTGGCTGGAATCGCCAGCAGCCAGATGGGCTACCGCGATCCCCGCATGGGAGTGCCCGAAGCCGAGTTCCACATGGCCCGTGTGATCTATAGCACGTATGGCGGTGGGGGGGCCGGCAGGTTCCGGCAGCCCTGGTGGGCCATCGACTACCCGATGGCCGAGGAACACTTCCTGCCGGCACTCGAACGGCTCACGAACCTGTCGGTCGCCTACGACAGCCGGCATCTGGAGGTGACCGACGATCGCATCTTTGCCTATCCGTTTCTGTTCATGCAACAAGTCGGTCGGGGGAACTGGAGGCCGAGCATCCGGGAAGCCGAGCGCCTGAGAGAGTATCTGTTGCGCGGTGGGTTCCTGGTGGTGGATGATTTCCATGGTGAGTATGACTGGGAGGTGTTCGAGTCGGCCATGGAACTTGTGCTGCCCGGCAGCCCGATCCTGGAAATACCGGACGATGATCCACTCATGCATGTTTTCTTCGACCTGGGCGACCGTATTCAAATTCCGGGTCGTCGACATTTACGATTTGGAGGAGGGAATCAGATGTTTGCGGCGATGGCCGGGTCACCCCACTGGCGCGGGATCTACGACGATGATGGCCGGCTGATGGTCGCCATCAGTTTCAACATCGATATGGGCGATGCCTGGGAGCACGCCGACGACCCGTATTATCCGGCCGAGATGACAGGCCTTGCGTATCGACTTGGAGTGAACTACGTCATCTACGCGATGACGCACTGACTTCACATTTTGGCATCCCATCTTCACGCCATCTTCGGCCGCTCCTCAATCGCAGATCCTCGAAATAGCGGGGCTATTCCTCCGGTCTGCTCAATCGGTCGCGACCGAATCTGACGCAAATCTGGGCGCCAATTCTGTGAAGTCATTCTTGATCAACGCAGGCCCTAAGATCCCCACCACGCCTGTCAGTTCGGCCGAGTTTTCAACAAAGCCAGAGTGGCCCACCCGGTCGTGGAAATATGTTCGGCATAGCTCTGCGAACCGGCAGGGCGCGTTGTCTCAACCCACCCCCCGTCTGTGAACTGCGTCTCCAGCAGGAAAGCCCGCCCTCCTTCGATCAATTCGAGGATCTCCGTTTCCCCCCACGAATCGTCGAGAGAAGCCAGGGCAAGCAGAACAAGGGCCGTGTCGAACGGCTCGGATGGAGTCTGCGGGTAGGCTCCCCAGCCTCCGTCGCTGGACTGACCTTCTGTTATCAATGCCAGGGACTCGATCACGCGCCCCCGCGCATCGGAACTGTCCCGATCGCTGAGAGCGAGGATCAATGCGGCCGCGTCCATCGTCGGGACGGCTGGCGCGGAAACCAGCCACCTGTCCGCCTTCGAGATCGCCTCATCGAACAATTCGGGATCGGCTGCCTCCAGCGTGCGGCGGGTCATGTACGTTGCCAGAACAGCCCCGTAGGTTGCCGGCGATCCGATCGTGGCGTCGTCCCCTTCTACGTGCCAGGAACCGTCCTCCTCCTGATATGCCAGAAGAGACCGGGCGACTTCGATCAGGAGGGATCGGTCTTCGATCACGTCCGAGTCGATAGCTTCGACCAGTGCCGCAGCGAACTGGATACGAGCGAGCTCTTTGTCGCTGAACAGAGGGTTCCCCGGGTTGTCATCCCATTCCTCCGGGCGGCTGAGCCAGCCGTTGGTGTCGGCGAGCGCTTCGGCGGGAATGCGGTAACCGGCCCGCATGGCCGTGTAGAGGGCGCGGGCGCCGTCACCGTTGTTGTGGCACGAGAAGCAATCGGCGTCGTTGTACCAGAACGGCACTTCCCGAGTCAGGTAGGCGACGGCTTTAGCCTCCCCAGATTGTTGGACCGATTGCAGGGCATGCCCGGCCGTCGCGGTCGCACCCAGAACCAGGCAGGCGGAGATGAGGAGAAGGCTGCGCTTCGGGCGAACGGGCTTCGTCGTCACAATCAACTCACCGCTTACGGTTCCAGAACGCCTGAACGGCCACGACGATGCCGGTGAGTCCCACACTGAGGAAGGCGGCGATCGAGCTTATAAGTGTCGTTTCGTGGTGCAGCATTCTTTGGGTTCGGCGCCGCGGGGAATCGAAGCGCGGCCATCATCATACCATCGTCCCGGGGGCCTGGAGCCTGGACCCTCTCGGACGTCCGCGCCTGGCCGCGGCTTGCGGTCGCGCGCAGGGTATTCGGGGTGGCGTACAGCGTAGATGTCCAGCAAACCCGGCGGGCGCCCACGGAGGGACGCCCCGACACTCGTGGTCCACCGCCGAGGCGCGGCGGGACAGAGTGTCGGGGTGGCCGTCTCTGGCCACCCGCGGTCAAGCGACGGAATTATTGGAGCCCCGAGGCGCAGACGAGCCCGCTGCCCTCCCGACCTCGGACCGCGAAGGCTCCTAGTTCCCTGGGAACGGAGAACCGGGCGCGGCGTGGGTAGCCATACTCCAGGTTCCCCTCGAGTGCGTCACTCGAAACGTAGCGCTGTGACCGGGTCGACTCTGGTGGCTCGCAGCGCGGGAATATAAGAAGCCAGTGCCGAGACACCGGCCAGGATTACAGCGACTCCTCCGAACACGGTCGGGTCGAGGGCGTCTACGCCGACCAGGAATGTACTCATCACTCTCGTGATTGCGAACGAAGCCAGAACCCCGATCACAACACCGATCAGCGACAGGGTCAGGCCCTGTCTGACGACCAGCTTCATGGCGTCGCTGGACCTGGCGCCCAATGCCATCCGCAGCCCGATCTCGTGCGTGCGCTGGCTGACGGAAAAGGAGATCACGCCGTAGACTCCGATCCCGGCCAGGAACAGGGCCAGGCCACCAAAGACCAGAACCAGCCAGGCGCCGATTCGGGGCAGCAACATCGATCGGTGCACCACCTCCGTCATCGGAAGGACGCTCGTAATCGGTACGTTCGGATCCAGCCGGCGGATGATTGCCTGCATGTTTCCGGCAACCGTCGTGGGCGCTCGGGCCGTATGAACGAACAGGTTCATGGCAAACTTGGCGTCCCGGTAGCTCTGCAGTATTGGAAGGTAGGCGAATGGCTGTGGATCCTCGGCCAGCTGCCCGTACTTGGAATCGGCGGCAATACCGATGATTTCCACGGAATGGTCATCGCCGTAGAAAGTGAAGGTCCGGCCGAGCGCCTCTTCCCCGGGCCAGAAGTTTGCGGCCATCGTTTCGTTGACGATCGCGTAGTTCGGCCCTTCCGCCGAGCCGGATTCCTTCGGCTCGACCCGACTGAAATCCCGTCCCCGGAGAAGCGAGATGCCCATCGTTTCCATATAGTTTGGCCCGATGGTGCTGGTGCTGACGAGAATGCCGTCTTCGGCTTCTCCGGCATCCCTGCCGTCTACGAAGACGGTTCTGGACATCCCGCCGAAGAACATCGGCATCGCGCTGCCGATATCCGATTTAACGACGCCCGGAACTGCCGCGGCCTCTTCCTGGAGCCGCCTCAGGAAGTTCTGGCCTATGGCTTCGTTCAGGTAGCTGTTGTCTGCCAGGTTGAACGAAAGGGTCAGGATGTTTTCTGAACGGAATCCAGGATCGATATCAAGCGTGTTCTGGAAACTCCGTGCCAGTAGTCCCGCCGATATCAGAGCGATCAACGACATCGCGACCTGTGCGATCACGAGGATGTTTCGCGGGCTCAATTTGCGAATTGATCCTTCCCTTTGTTGCCCGCTCTTGAGTTCGGCAGACAAATCCGGCCGGGACGCCTGAATGGCCGGAACCAGACCGAAGAACAGGCCTCCCAGGATTGAAACGAGCGCCGTGAAGCCCAGGACCCGGAGATCCAGGCTGGTATCAATATTTGGCTGGAACGGCAGCGGGGGCAGCAGGGACCACAGGAGATCGCGTACCCACACGGCCAGCAAGAGTCCTGCGGTTCCTCCCAGCGTCGCGAGAACGAAACTTTCCGTGACGAGCTGACGAATCAAGCGTATCCGGCCCGCACCCAGGGAGAGACGGACCGCAATCTCTTTCTTTCGGGATGCCGCCCGAACCAGAAGCAGGTTCGCGATGTTGGCCGAAGCGATCACAAGAACGAGTCCGGAGATCGCGATGAGCAGTCCTCCGGCCAGCGCCATGGTCGACCGGAACGCGGGGTTCAATCGGGAAAGTGGGTCCAGCGTGACATTCCGGCCTTCGTTGGGCGTCGGGTATCGTTCGGCGAGGGCCGAACCAATGGCCTGCATGTTCGATTCGGCCTGTTCACGTGTGACATCCGGTTCGAGCTTCCCGACGACGCTAAAAAGGATTGCCCTCCGGTCCACGACAAGATCTGGAGTCGGATGGACTTGTCCATACATCATATAGGGGACCCAGGCTTCCTGGCTGATTCCGAACGACAGGCCGTCAAAGCCTTCCGCGGCGACTCCAATGATCGTCAGTGACGTTCCGTTCAGTGAGATCTCCCGTCCTATCACACCGGTGTCGCCCCCGAAACGGTTCTGCCAGGACCTGTAGCTGAGCACCACGACCGGGTGTGTCCCCGGCGAAGCGTTTTCCTCGGGCAGAAAGAGACGTCCCAGGGCGGGCTTGACTTCAAGTACGTCGAAGTAGTTACCGGACACGATCTCGCCCAGCACTTGAGCGGGTTCATCCAGGTTACCCATGTTGTAGAGCAGCTGGCTGTAGGCGGCGAGACTGGAGAACACCTGGTTCTCGTCCCGAAAGTCCTTGTAGTTTTCGCCCGACAGCGCAAGAAAGCCAGGGTTCTTCTCGTCGGTCGTGTAGACCGACATCAGGCCCTCGGCGTTGGGCACCGGCATCGGCTTCAGGAAGATCCCATTGACCAGTGTGAAAATCGCCGTCGTCGCACCGACTCCCAGTGCGAGGATCAGTGCCGCGACCACCGTGAATCCGGGGCTCTTGACCAGCGTACGCAGCCCGTATCGAAGATCTCTATATAAATTATCCATTCATCGCACCCGTGGTTATCTGTCGGTTAACGTCAGGCTTTTCCTGTGCCCGCGGTCGGTCCATACGGCCATGCGGCCGCCCGTGTTTCACGTAGTTCTCAGTTACACGTGATGCTCCAAAGTTGGTCGGCCTGTAAGTATCTGTAATATCACTGTGTTGGCGAGTCTCCGAAGCGACAGCTCCGAACAGCCATCGTCCGATAGTGGGACAGATGTGGCGGAGCCGGACATCTCTCTAGCCCGCATAAATCACCGAAAGGACCAGAAAAGGCCGCCCTGTTTGGCATAAATCGTTTGTCGAGAACGGTTCAGAAACCAAACGGAGGCGGCCCTTATGAGTACAGAGTGTAAACAAACCACGTTCGAATTTCACGGACTTCTTCAACGAAAAATGAAGGCGCGTTTCGACGGCGGCAAGATCACGTCTGACGCTGGAGTTCTGCTGCTGCGTGAAGTCGAAAAGCGGACCGGTTTGATCGATGGATTGGCGGGGTGTTTTAGCGATCATCGCGACCAACGGTTGATCGAACACACCGTGAAGGAGCTGTTGGGACAGCGGGTCTACGGGCTGTGCCTGGGATATGAAGACCTGAACGATCACGATCAGTTACGGACCGACCCGATGCTTGCGTTGGCGGTGGACAAAGCGGATCCGCTGGGAACGAATCGACGACAGGCCGGCGACTGGGGAAAGGCGTTGGCGGGCAAGAGCACGCTAAACCGATTGGAGTTGACCGGCGCCGAAGTCGGCGACCAGGAGCGGTACAAGAAGATCGCTATGGATGGGGACAAGATCGATCGTTGGATGGTCGATGCGTTTGTGGCAGCCCATGACAACACGGCGCCCGAAGAGATCGTTCTGGATCTGGACGCGACCGATGATCCGATCCATGGTCAACAGGAAGGCCGGTTCTTTCACGGCTACTACCGCAACTACTGCTATCTGCCCTTGTACATCTTCTGTGGAGAGCATCTGTTGTGCGCTCGGCTGCGCCCGTCCAATATCGATGGGGCGGCAGGATCAGTCGATGAATTGGAACGTATCGTCGGCCAGATCCGTCAGAGCTGGCCGGACGTGTCGATCATCATTCGGGCCGATTCCGGATTCTGCCGGGATGCATTACTGGACTGGTGTGAAACCCACCAGGTCGATTATGTGATGGGGTTGGCCAAGAACGACCGCCTCAAGCGAGAGATCGCTGACCAGATGATTCAGGCTGAAGCGGAGTTTCAGACCACTGGGAAATCGGCACGAGTGTTTAAGGATTTCCTGTACCGGACTCGAAAGAGCTGGAGCCGCACTCGTCGCGTTGTTGGCAAAGCCGAGTTCCTGGCCAAGGGCGCCAATCCCCGATTCGTGGTGACCTCACTGCCACCGGAACGACTCGGAGCCCAAGCGCTCTACGAAGATTTCTATTGCGCACGCGGCGACATGGAGAACCGGATCAAAGAACAGCAACTGGATCTATTTGCCGACCGCACCAGTGCGGGAACCATGCGCGCCAATCAGCTCCGACTGTATCTGTCCTCAGCCGCCTACATGCTTATGCAGGCGTTGCGTCGTCTCGGTCTCAAAGATACCGCGATGGCCCATGCCCAATGCGGAACCATCCGTCTGAAGCTTCTTAAGATCGGTGCGCGTATCCGCCTCACGGTCCGCAACGTCTGGATCTCGATGTCGGAGGCCTATCCCTATGCCGACGTCTTTGCTCTCATAGTGAGAAACCTGCAATCAATTCCGCTTCGTTGCTGACGACACCGAACCTTCAGATCCGAAAAACAGCGCCTCTCATCTGCCTCCCGGCGAGGCCTGCCTGCACTCGCCCATTCATGCCGATCTCCCGCCAAATGTCGCCGTGTCACAGGCTCAAAATCCGCCAATGTCCACGGCTCGCTCACTCTCAGCTCCAAGTCTCGCCGCAAATCGCTTCTCGTATCCGAACACCGATCGATTCTCCGATTGGTGATCCATCCGGGCTAGGTTTGGAGGGTCCAACGGCGGTAGCCGGGACGGGGCCTGCTGCTGGCTTGTTTGCAGCTCTATTCGTCGGATGAACGTTCTCGAAGGCGGGCCGTCGCCTCTTGATCGATATCGAGGTCCGTGTTGATCACAACTCCGTAATCGGAAGCCCGTTCGCGCGAGATGAAACCGTCGATGACATCGTCGAGGACCTTTTGCGGATCCCGGTCGAACGGGTCGCCGTAGCCTCCACCGCATGGGCTGATGGTGCGGAACGTGTCGCCGGTCTTCGTCCTCTGATCGCTGATCTTCGAAGGAAGGTCCGCTTCGTTGTCGCTTCCCGGATTCAGCAGGAGAGCCCCGGGAGTCCCCTCCTTTCCATCGAAGATGCCCCAGGGTGGATACTTGTGCCCGTCACCTTCGAGCGACATCCGTCCGTCGGTTGTGAACATCACGTCGCGTATCGATCCGAGGCCGCCACGAAACTCTCCAGCACCACATTTGTCTTCGCGGAGCTCGTATCGAGTGACCCGCAGAGGGTAATGGGATTCGATGTCTTCTATCGGATTGTTTCTAGTGTTGGCGTACAGGGTATCCACGCAATCCAGGCCGTCCTTGCCGAACCGGCCACCGTAGGCGCCTTCGGTGATGTCCATGTAGACCCAGTAGTTTTGATCGACGAGGCCACTGTAAGCAATCACCTTGAGATTGCCCACGCCGGCCCCCACCTGCTCGGGAACCACCTGGGCAAGCGCCTTCATGATCGTGTCGGCGACCACGTTGCCGGGGCAGAATCGGGCGATCGTCGGTGCCGGGAACGTCGGGTTGCAGATGGAGCCTTCCGGGGCGTGAATATGAATCGGACGCGTGAGGCCGGAGTTTTGCGGGACGTATTCGTGGTACTCGGTGTCGAGCAGGATCGAGCGGATGATCAGGTACACGGCAACCGACACGGTGCCTTCCAGAGGCATGTTGATCGGCCGATCGTCGATCTGCGGCGACGACCCGGTCAAGTCGATGTGAAGATCGCTGCCGTCGATCTTCAACGTGACGGCGATCTTCAGATCCTTCTTCGACGGATCGGGGCTGTCCAGAAAACCATCGAAGAAGCCTTCAGCATAGTAGGTGCCGTCGGGAAGCTTGTCGATCTCGCTGCGGAGCATCTTTTCGGAGTACTCCATCAGGTCCTCGCTGGCGGCCAGGACCGTATCCATACCGTATTCCTTGACCAGTTCGCTGTACCGGTCCGCGCCGGTCCGGCATGCGGCGATCTGCGCCTCCATGTCACCCAGGACCATGTCGGACGCCCGGACGTTGTCGCCGAGAAAGCTCCAGAATTGCTCGTTCCGAACACCGCGCTCGAAAACCTTGATGGCCTTGAACTGTAGTCCTTCGGCATATGCATCGACGGCGTCGACGATGCCGCAGCTACCCGGGACCAGGGCTCCAATGTCCAGGTGGTGCGCGGTGGTCAGGGAGAAACCGACGAGTTGGTCTTCGTGGAAGACGGGGAGGCAGAACGCGATGTCCGGTCCGTGGGAGGCGCCGTAGTAGGGGGAGTTGTGCATGATCACATCACCCGGAAAGAACTCTTCGCCCCGCATCTTGAAGATCGTCTGGATCCCTCGGACGTAGCCCGAAATCGGGCCCAGTTGCAGCGGCGTGCTGAAGACGGACTCGCAGAGCTGCTGGCAGTTGGGATCGACCAACGCGGCTCCGAAGTCCTCGGACTCCCGAATGATGCTCGAGTAGGACATTCGCGTGAGCTTGTGGCCCATTTCGATCGCGATGTTCTCGAGCGCCCCGCGGACGACCTGTGCGGTGACCGGATCGATCTTCGACGTGATTTTTTCAGTTTGCGTGCTCATTCCGTCTCCCTGGAAGTATCGATAATCATGTTGCCGGTTTCCTCGATGGTGGCTCTGGATCCCGGCAACAAAACTGTTGTCGAGTCGTGTTGCAGTATCACCGCCGGTCCTTCAACCACGCCTCCCACGGGGATTCGGGCGCGATCGTAGAACGACGAGGAAAGCTTCTCCATCCGGCCGTCGACCCTGAAGTAAGTCTCGCTGCTTTTCAAGTGGGCCTCGTCGAGGGTGCTGGCGCCTCCCTCGAAAATTGCGTGTTCCAGTTCGGGCATCAAGCCGGAGCCGGTCACACGGAGGTTGACGATCTCGATCGGGTTGGAAGGGAAGTGATGTCCGAATTCGACACGGTGCCGTTCGTGAAAGCTGTCCCACACCTCGGCCATCGAGCCGCTATCGAGGGCTTCGCGGGAAAGCGGGATCCGCATCTCGTAACCCTGCCCGAGGTACCGCAGGTCCAGACTCCGGTCCAGACGCGTTCGATCTTCCGGAATACCGTCGCGATCGAGTTGTTCGCGGACCTTGGCCTCCAGGGTGTCCAGGTCCAGCTTCAGTTTCCCGGCATCCATGTCCGCGGCCAGCATGAACTCAGTCTGCATGAAATCGTACTTGAGGTCGGTCGTCAGCAGCCCCAGGGCCGAAGTAATGCCGGGATAGATCGGGACGACCACTTGAGGGATCTTGAGATGGCGCGCCACTTCCACCGCGGTCATCGGGCCGGCCCCACCAAAGGCCACCAGTGCGAACTTGCGGGGATCGTGTCCCTTCTGGACGGTGCGCGACCGAATGGCGTTGGCCATGTTGGCCGACATGATCGTGTTGACGCCCTCGGCCGCCTCGTAACGATCCATGCCCAGTCGCTCGGCCAGGGAATCGATCACACCAAGCGCAGCGTCGGTGTCGAGCTTCATCGAACCACCCAGGAAGTGATCGGGGTCCAATCTGCCCAGGACCAGGTTGGCGTCGGTCACCGTCGGCTCGGTTCCGCCGTTGCCGTAACAGGCCGGTCCGGGGGCAGATCCCGCGCTGCGGGGCCCGACGCGAAAAGCGCCGCCTTCATCCGTGTAGGCGATGCTTCCACCGCCCGCTCCGATCGTGTGAATATCGATCATGGGAATCATGACCGGGTATCCGGCGATCTTCGTGTCCCTGGCGGAGGCCTCGGCAATACCGGTAGCCGTGACGATGCCGATGTCGGCGCTCGTGCCACCAACATCGAAGGTGATCAGATTGCGTCGTTCGTCCGTCTGGGCCGTCCACTCTCCGCCGAGGACGCCGGCCGCAGGGCCGGACAACAACGTGTAGACGGGTTTATCGGCAATGGTTCGGGCTGTTGCGACCCCCCCCGTTCGAAGTCATGATGTGGGGTTCGACAGTGATCCCGGTGTCGTGTAGTCGTTCGGTCAAGTTTTGGATAAAATCCCGGACGCGGGGGCCGACAAAAGCGTTCAGACAGCACGTTGTGAAGCGCTCAAACTCGCGAAACTGGGGCGAGACGTCGGCGGAGGTGGTCACGAAAGCCTCGGGGAAGTCTTCTTCGATGATTTCACGGACACGCAGCTCGTGTGCGGGGTCGAGGTAAGAGAAGAGCAAGCAGACCGCGATCGAGTCGACTCCTTCGTCTCTGAGAGCGGCGACCTCCCGACGGACTTCCTGTTCGTCGAGAGGCGTCAGAACTTCTCCCCGTGGCGGCGTTCGTCTTTCGGTGACCAACTTCCGATGGCGCCGCCGAACCAGCGGCCGGGACTGCCACGGGATGTCCTGCATCAACGAATAATTCTGAGGCCGTTGATGGCGCCCGATGTGAATGATGTCGCGATAGCCCCGTGTCGTGAGCATGCCGGTACGCGCACCCTTGTGTTCGAGGATCGCGTTGGTGGCCACGGTGGTTCCGTGAAACAGATGCTCGATCACGGACAGATCGACGTTCTCGCGCGAGCAGAGTTCCCGCACCCCATCGATCACACCGACTGAAGGATCCGGCGAGGTGCTCGGCACCTTGTGTATGGCAAACGTCTTGTTTTCGGTGTCGGCCAGAATGATGTCCGTGAAGGTCCCCCCCACGTCAACGCCCAGTTGGAACATACTTGTCCTCGAAAATGTTCATACCCATCCGCCCCTTGTCTAATTCAGGGACGGAGGCATAACTATCAACAACACTCCTGCGATATCAATATCTTAGTTAATTACGCCTCCGTCCCTTAATTAAGCTCTGCCGACATTTCGTCAATTTCCAGAATCGTCTGGAGCAGGACGTTGGCTCCGTTGGCGCAGTCCCGGGGCGATGTGAACTCCTTGTCGGAATGGCTGATCCCTCCGGCGCTCGGAACGAATATCATACCCATCGGAGCGATCCGGGCCATCATTTGCGCGTCGTGACCCGCGCCGCTGGGCATCCGACGGGACGATAGTCCCAGCCGGGTCGCGGCCCTCGAAATGGCCTCGACGATCTGCTTGTCGGAATTTGCGGGCTCCATGCTCTCTCCGTCGTCGATCTCGAATTCGACGCCGCTTTGTTCGCCGATCCCCAGCGCTCTGCTTCGCAGCTGCTCCAGGGTCCGTTCTATCCTTTCCATGTCCATGTCCCGCAGACCCATTGTCAATCTCACGGTTCCCGGTACCACGTTTCGCGCGTTCGGGTGGACTTCGATCTTGCCGACGGTTCCCACCCGACAGAAGTTACCCGTTCGGATCGTCTCGTCTACCTCCACCACGAAGCGCGACGCGGCAACCAGCGCGTCCCTGCGTAACTCCATTGGAGTTGTTCCAGCGTGATTCGCGTTCCCGACAACCCGAATTTCGAGATACCGAATGCCGACTATGCCTTCGACGACTCCGATGCTGATGTGTTCGGACTCCAGTATGCCACCCTGTTCAACGTGAAGCTCCAGATATACGCGTACACCGGATTGGACGACCTGGTCGATTCTGGCCGCATCGCCGCCGAACTCTTCGAGCACTTCGGCCAGGGTCCGGCCGTGGCCGTCCGTCTGCTCGAGATCGGACGCTTCGAGCCCGCCGACCATTGCCCGGCTTCCCATCAGGCCTTTGAAGGACTGGCCCTCCTCGTTGGCGAAAACGACAACCTCGATTCGAGCGGGTGACGGGTTTCCAATCCGGCGTCTTCGAGTGTTTCGAGGCACTCGATCCCGGCCAGCGATCCGAGGATCCCATCGTAGCGTCCACCGTCGGGTACCGTGTCGATGTGCGAGCCGAAGAGAATAGCGGGTCCCTCCATGGTTCCGGAACGGCGGCCGATGATGTTCGTCGCCGGATCGATCCGAACCTCGAGCCCCGCGTCGACCATCATGTCCATGACAGAGGTCCGCCCGCGCCGATCTTCTTCGGAGAACGCAAGCCGACTTGTGCCGATCCCGGCCAGGCTTTCGATTCGTCCCGCCAGTCGATCGGCATCGATGGTCAATGTTGCGTGTTCGTCTTTCATTCCGGGTGCACCGCGTTTCGCGCGCCGTCGGGTCAGATGTAAAGGCGCGACCCCTCGGAGTTCCGCCACAGGCTGCTATAGTAGTCCATTCGCTTTCCGGAGGGGAGTCCGGCACCAACCATGGGAGAGAAGATTACCGTAGGCGACGGTGTCGTCGCCGAGCTCAAAGCGCTCGGTGTCGACACGATTTTCGGGATCATCAGCATCCACAACATACCGATATACGACGCCCTGGCGCGGAATCCGGCCTTCCGGGTGGTCAAGCCAAGAGGTGAATCCGGAGCGGTGAACATGGCTGATGCGTACGCGCGCGTCAGCGGTCGACTCGGTGTTGCCATCACGAGCGCGGGTACCGGCGCCGGAAACGCGGCCGGCGCCCTGATAGAGGCAGACGCCGCCGGCACGCCCCTCCTTCACATCACCGGACAGGTGGCTTCAGAGTTTCTCGACAGCGGCCGCGGATACATTCACGAGTGTCGTGATCAACTGTCGATGCTGCGGAGCGTCAGCAAGAATGCGTATCGAGTTCGACGTCCCGAACAGGCTTCCGCTATTCTTCGACAGGCCGCGCTAGAGGCTCTGGAGTCCCCGATGGGACCCGTAAGCGTTGAGATTCCTATCGATTTCCAGTCGCGCCTGGTGGACGTCCCGACGATCGTGACGTCAAAGAAGGCGTCACTGCCCCCCACGCCCTCCGAGCTGACGGATGTGGTGTCCGTGATCTCGAAATCCAGACGTCCCCTGATGTGGGCGGGCACCGGTGTCGTTGCCGCGGATGCTGTTTCCGAATTTCGTGAACTAGCGGAACTGATCGACGCAGCCGTCCTCACCAGTCACGGCGGGCGTGGGGTTGTTTCCGAGCACGATTCGCGCTGTATCGGTTATTTTGCGACCCATCCTGATGTTCGAGAGTTGCTCGAGACCTCCGATCTACTACTCTCCGTCGGGGTTCGTTTCAGAGGGAACGAGACAGCCTACTGGGACCTTCAGGTTCCGGCGAACCATATCGGAATCGACATCGATCTCGCGGCGGTCAACCGTAACTATCCGCACGCGGTTGCCGTCAATGGCGACGCGAAACAGGTACTCGGGACGCTTGCCGGCATGATCCGCGAGGACCGACCGGCTCCCAGGCCGGACTTCCGTCAGGAGGTCGCCCGCGTTCGGGATGCCGCGCGGCGATCGATGAGGGAATCGCTTGGGCCCTACGAAGGGATTCTTGACGCGATTCGCGAGACTTTTCCGGGAGATGGGATCGTCGTCCGCGACGTCACGATACCGACGACCACATGGGCCAGCCGCATGATCGAGGTGGCCAACCCGAGACAGACCGTCCATCCGGCGACGATTGGAATTGGCCAAGCGCTGCCCATGGCCATAGGTGCCGAAATCGGGCGTCCGGGCGCCCGGGTCCTGATGATGTGCGGTGATGGCGGTTTCCTGGTCAACCTCGGAGAATTGGCCACCGCACGCGAGGAAGGCCTCTCATTCACGACGGTCCTGTTCGATGACGGTGGCTACGGTGTACTGCGTAACCTTCAGAACGCCGTGTTCGATGGACGGAAGGTCGGTGTCGATCTGAAGAGCCCGGACTTTTCCGAGCTTGCACGGTCGTTCGGCTTTCGGTCGGTTCGCGTCGGAGATGCGGTACATTTTAGAGACGCATTGTCCGAGGCGACAGAATCGGACCAGCAGTGGATCATCATCGTTGACGTCGTGGAACTCGGGCCGACACCCCGGCCATTTTCCGGCACGCCGTCCCTGGACCTCTACAGGCCGAAATGAAAAAGACAGCCGAAGTCGTGATCATCGGTGGCGGAATCGTCGGCTTGAGCATTGCCTATCATCTGGCGAAACGGGGAATGTCGGACGTCATCGTCCTCGAAAAGGAAGATATGGTCGGACTCGATTCGACCGCCCGATGTTCGGGAGGGTTCCGGCATCAGTTTTCGACTAACGTGAACGTCCAGATGTCCCTGTTGAGTGTCGGTAAGCTCCGGGAGTTCCCGGATGAAATGGATCAGGAGATTGCGTTTCACCAGGACGGCTACCTGTTCCTCCTCGACGGCGAGCAGTACGTCGAACCCTTCATGGGCAATATCGATTTCCAGAGGGGACTGGACATCCCGGTGGAGCTGCTCCAACCCGAAGAAGTCGGGCGGGTCTTACCCGGCGTCGACCTCAAGCTGGACGACATCGAAGCCGCGGTCTATTGCGGCATCGACGGCGTGTCCGATCCGGCCGGAGTGACGGAGGGCTTTCGGAAGAACGCCACCCGGCTGGGTGTCTCCATTTGCACCGAGCAGGAAGTTGTAGGCATCGATGTTCGAAATGGACGAGTGTCCGGTGTCCGCACCCGGAACGGGCGGATTTCCACTCCCCTGGTTGTCAACGGTGCCGGTCCTTACGCCGCCAGAATCGGCAACATGGCCGGTGTGGACATTCCCGTGGAGCCGATCCGCCACTTTGTGTGGGTGACCCAGCCTTTCGAAGGCGCCCCCTCCCGACACACTCTCGTCGTCGAGTTCAGCTCCGGCTGGTGTTTTCACCGTGAAGGCAATGGGATCCTGATGGCGATGGGCGACCGCGCCGCGCCCCCGACGTTCGACGTCGGCGTCGACTGGGACTTTTTTGAAACCGTCATGGAGACCGCCATGAACCGCTACCCCGCCCTCGAAAACTCCGCGATTGCGAAATCCTGGGCGGGCGCATACGAAACCACTCCCGACCACAACCCCATCCTGGGCCGAGTTCCCGGCCTCGACGGTCTCGTCCTCGCCAACGGCTTCAGCGGCCACGGCTTCATGCATTCCCCCGCCACCGGGCAACTCATTGCCGAAGTCATCCTGGACGGCGAGGCCACCTCGATAGACATCTCCTCCCTCTCCCTGGACCGGTTCGCAAAAGGCGAACTCATCCAGGAACACCACGTGATCTAAGTCCACCTGTGCCCGGACCGTTCTCTAAACCGTCATGTGTCTTGACGCAAAGACGCAGAGACGCAAAGACGCAAAGACGCAAAGAATAATATGGTCGGATTGAAGGAAAGTGGGCTGAGTCCGAAGAAAAGTCCCTTTGCGTCTCTGCGCCTTTGCGTCTAAGAACAGTATCGTTTTAGTGTAGTGCCACAGGCCAGACTTCAAAGGATCGTAATGTCATACCCGTGCTGGATCTTCCTCCCGAGCACCGGGTCTTCCAGTTCGTACTCCAGTCGGTCGGCGTAGATCATACCGCCGGCGACTGTGGGGATCGTGCCGGACATGAAGATGCAGCCGGATTTGCCCATTCCGACACGGTCCCGGGCCAGTTCAACGAGGCGATGGGGTTCCATCATGGTGGCGACGGCGCTTTCCTGATACAGGTTCCGGCTCCCGCCCGAGTGTGCCCAGGAACGGAGGATCAGTTGGTCCCAGTGATCGGAGACGTCGGCGTAGTTCCACGCCTGGCGGCCGAGGATCTTGGGATACATCTGCTTGGACGCCGGGATGGAGTGTTTTTCGAATCCGCGGCTGGTGTGGTCGCTACCGACGGTGACATATGTCGCGCTCTCGTCAAAGAGGAGGACGAATTCCACTTCGCCTGAGGTTGTTCCGTCCTGGACTTCAATTCGCTCGCCGGTGGTTGCGAGGTTGGTCGACACCTTGAAGAATATCGGGGCTTCGTCCGGCGCCGGGAGTCCCAGTTCTTTCAATTCTTCAAAGTGGCTTTCGACGTCGTCCTGATTTCGACCCGAGTACCCCGCCAGCACAACTTCTCGAACAGGGAACTCGATGGGACGCGTCGTCGCGGAATCGACGAGCGTGAATTGAATGGTTTCTACTGCATGCATTGATCTATAGAATATGGCGCACCGACATGAAGCACAATCCTATTGACGACTGGGCCCCGGCGCCGTTGCCGGCGCCACCACCACCCAGCCCCAGAAATTTTGCGTTGGTGATCGGCCCTGCGGCCATCCTTCTAGGCACTTCGATTGGTAGCGGCGAGTGGCTGATCGGTCCTGCGGCAGTCGTTCGGTACGGGACTGCGTTACTGGGTATCGTGACGGTGTCGGTCCTACTCCAGGTTGTCTTCAACATCGAGCTCATGCGTTATACCGTCAGCACCGGGGAGCCTATTTTTACGGGTTTCATGCGGCTGGGGAAGCGCCCGCGGGTGGTGGGCGCCGTCTACATCATCTTTGGTTTCCTGCACCTGGGTTGGCCGGCTTTTGCCGCAACCTCGGCCGCTGCTCTGTTCGCAGTTATGAACGGACGCCTGCCCGTCGACGCGGACGCTGCTTCGGTCACGTTGTACGGTTATTTCACGTTCGCCCTGGCTCTGGCGATTCTTTTGTACGGCAAGACGGTCGAGAAAACGCTCGAGCGCGTGTCCTGGACCTTGATGTCCGTCGTGTTTTTCTTCCTGATCGTCGTCAACGTCGCCTTCATTCCCGGCGCCGTTTGGTGGTCGACGATCAAGGGCTTTGCGTTCATCGGCACGTTTCCCGAATCCGTGGACTGGACGCTGATCGGCGCGTTCGCGGCCTACGCCGGCGCCGGGGGGATCGCCAACCTCATGCTGTCGAACTGGGCCCGGGACCGTGGATACGGAATGGGGGCGAGTGTCGGGGCAATCGGTGGCGCGGTTGGAGGCGGAACGTCCACCCTGAGCCCGACGGGGAAGATGTTTCCAATGGATTCAAAAAGCATCGGCCATTGGAAACAGTGGATGACCTACCTCCAGGCCGAACAGATAGGGATCTGGGGACTGTTCTGCCTGATCGGGATGTTCCTGACGGTCAACATGGCTGTCGGCACGATGCCGGCGGGGACCGATATCGCGGGTCTTGCGGCGGGCGCTTACCAGGCGGAATACCTGCGCGCCTCCGTGGGCGAGTTCATGTGGCTTCTGACGCTGCTCAACGGCTTCTGGATTCTGCTTTCGACCCAACTGGTCGTCATGGACGGCCTGGTCCGGGTGACCACGGACATCATGTGGACGGCCCTTCCCGAGGTTCGCCGGGCCGCGAAAGACGATGTCCGCAAGGTGTACTATGGCCTGCTTGCCGCCTTCATCATCTGGGGGTGCTTTGCCCTGACCCTGGCGCAACCGATCGTTCTTGTCCTGATCGGAGCGAACGTCGCGGGCTTCATCCTGGTGTTTTCCGCCATACACATCATCCTGGTGAACCGCCGGCTGTTGCCCGAACCCCTCCGACCCTCACTCACAAGAGAAGCCTTGATGGTCTGCGTCGCCCTCTTCTACGGCTTCTTCGTCGTAATGAACCTCTGGTCGTTATTAACCTGAAGGAACAGGACCTCAACGCGGCGACGCGGAGGAGGCAGAGGAGACGGAGGAAGAAGTCTTTACCGCAGAGGCGCAGAGAAAAGAGTGCTTCAAGAACACCCTTTTCTTCTCTGCGCCTCTGCGGTGAATGTCCCAGTCCTCTCTTCTCAAACCCTACGGTCCAATAATGAAGTCGACCCAGCAATCATGGATCGTGTAGGGATCGAACGGGTCCGGCTCATCGAATCCCTGTCCGTTCCCGCCACCACCGGCGCCGCCGGCCCCGGCGAACTTCGGGTCGAGTATCCGGGCGATCTGATCCCGGACATCCTGGAGGTGGAACCGCGTGGCCTGGTCGGAGGCTCGTGACATCGAACCGGACACCTCTCCGTCAAGGGTTGTCAGTTGGCCTCGCAGGAACGCCCGCATATCGTTGGCTGCCGCCTGGGCGCCGTTCAGACGGGTGCCGACCAATTCCAGGTAGAGCCGCTGAAGGTTCCTGCGGAACGCGTCCGCCGACACGTCCTCGTCGTAGAGTTCTCTCCAGATACCCTTCCTGAGATCACTCAGGAACTCGGTGGGCGAGTAGGAGCCCGAGTCTATCGCCTCCTGCTCGACCAGGCGGGTGAAACGTGCCGGGTTCAACAGGAAGTTCAGGACCGATCGCTGGCTGTTGCGCACACGAGCGAGGACGCCGGACGGTTCGATCCGGCGGAGGATTTCCGGCTGGACCATGAACTTCGGCGTTTCGAACGCATTCTCGTTCAAGAATCGGACCGCCGCGGCCTGTTTGTCGCGGGGGACAATAGTAAACCGCACTCCATCCTGCCCGTCGTGCCTTTGTTGTGAGTTGAAACCGCCGACGAGTGCGCCGACGTGGTTCATTTCACGCGTCCACTGCCCGAGAACACGGCCGTAGAGTTCGTTGAGATCATCCCAGTTGCGCCCGGGTTCGGACGTAGCCGAGATCAGGATGTCGGTCACGCGTTCCAGGTTCTTCAAGCCCAGCCGGGTTGCTTCAACCGCGTTGCCGTCTCCGACCGCTTCGGTCAACTCGCCGGGATCGGATCGGCTCGAACCCGCAGTGGAAAACCTGAACCACGGGGTGTCGTCCTGTTCGAGTGCCCATTTGTCGAGAGTTTCCCGTTCTTCGTCGGGAGTACTCGCTCCCGCGATCGGCATGTAACCCCACTTCGTGGCCCACTTGTCGTAGGGGCCGATGCCCGGGATCAGGTCCTCGACCGGGATGTTGTCTTCGGGTTGGGCGACGTAGTTGAAGCGCGAGTAATCCATGATCGATGGCGTGTGGCTCATTTCCGCCAGCCACTCCGGATCCCGCAGGTTCTCAAACGGGTAGGTCGAACTGCCCTTCATATTGTGCTGGAAGCCCAACGTATGTCCGACCTCGTGAGCCACCACAAACCGAAGCAGTTCTCCCATCAAGTCATCGGGGAGCGGAAGCGTTTGCGCCCTGGGGTCGAGCGGCGCGACCTGAACGAAGTACCAGTCACGCAGCAGGTTCTGCACGTTGTGATAGAACTGGATGTCGGATTCGAGAATCTCTCCGGTTCTCGGATCGTGGACGTGTGGACCGGACGCATTTTCCGTTTCCGATGGCAACCACCGGATCACCGAGTAACGCGCGTCTTCGGGACTCCATTCCGGGTCCTCTTCCTTTGTCGGCGCTTCCTTTCCAATGATGGCGTTAGAGAATCCCGCCGCCTCGAACGCAGGCTGCCAGTCCTCGACTCCCTGCTTGACGTACGATACCCACTCTGCCGGTGTCGCCGGATCGACGTAGTACACGATCGGCTTTATCGGGTCGGACAATTCCGCACTGGGATCCTGCTTCTCCAGCCGCCACTTCGTGATGTACCGGCGTTTCCCGGCCCGGTGCTCATCCGTTCCGTAGTCGGTCTGCGTAAGAGAGAAATAGCCGACACGGTCGTCATGGAGCCGGGGCATCATCGGATCTTCCGGCAACTTGACCATGCTGTATGCCATCTCGAGCGTGGCGCTTCCGGGCGCCATGCCGCGGTTTCTGCCTCGTCCTCCGGGTTGCGGTCCCCGGCGTTGCTGTGCGTTGGCGTCCGGAGGACGCGTGTAGGTATGTGTGGCCCGAACTTCGATGTTTTCAGGGAAAGCAGTGATTCGTTCGACGTACGACCGTCGGCGGTCAAATCCGCGTGCCTGGAGACGCGAACGTGCGCTGAACTCGGGCACCTCCGTCGCGAACAGGGAAGTGATATCGATAACGGGCGCGTCATCTTCCCCAAGCGCAGCGATGTCGAATGCCATCAGGATCGTATCGTTGTTGTTGGCGTCGACTGCTTCGGCGATCGGCAGGCTTTCGTCCGCCACGACCGAGTGAGACACGTTCCGAAGCATGACGCGGTCCCCACGGCGTTCCCACCGGACGACCCGGGTGTCAATCTTCTGTCCACCGTAGCCCTGGCCCCCGGTCGTTCTGGCGATCCGGCCGACCCAGAGAAACTCCCGGCCCAGTTCGCTCGTGGGTATCTCATAATAGAACTTTTCCTTGACCTGGTGGACGGTGAAGACGCCTTCATCGGACTTGGCCTCTTCGGTGATCACCTCGTCGTACGGCTTGATGCCGTCTTCGTCCCGATCGCCGCGTCCTCCTCCCCGGTTGCCCTCCGCGGGTTCTGCCTGTTCTTCCTGTTGCTGTTCCGCCGGCGGTGCCTGTACTTCGGAGCCCACCAACGAAAGTGGAACCAGAGTCAGAACCGAGCAGACCAGGACAAGTGCAAACCGTTGGCCCATCGCTTTCATCATTTTCCTCCTCGGAAGACGCGTGGACTGCGTCCCGTTCGAACGTATGAATGTGGGGAATCACCCAGCGAACAAATCTAATAGTTTTGCGGGGTGAACGCAAGCTGTCGGGAGGCGGAAATCGAGTGGCGGTCCGCGGATTCAGCGGAAGGAATCAGACGGCCTGCCAGAGGGTCCACTGCTGGTTGTATCGACCGTCGTTACTGTATGTTCGTGGGAGCCGACCGACCCGACCGACGGTTCGTGCCAACGTGAAGTGATCCTTCCATTGACTCGCCCACCAGTCGAGCGGACGCAACGTGATATGGCCGGGGAACCAGAATTGATTGAGGTTGATGAGCAGGACGAGTTTTCCAAATCCCATACGTTGCCATTCGCCGATCACCCGGGGCAGGTCACGTTCGGGAATGTGTTCGAGGACATCGACGGCAACCAGAGTATCGAACCCGTCTTCGACATCGTACGGGATGTCGGTCAACGATCCCGGGCGAAGGTAATCGCTCATTCCGGGTAACGCGATGTCTTTCACGTTCGGGATCACATCGAAACCGTATGCATTCAGGCCCTGCCCACGCCCCTGCCTGACGAGTTCTCCGTTAGAACAGCCTGCAACAAGGCACTTTTCGGGATCGGCGAGTTCACGGATGATCTGAACCTGGACTTCCTTGATCGAAATCTCCGTCTCATTGCCCTCCGTGTAGTTGTTGCCGCGATGATAGGTCTCATCATACGTCACCATCTCGTCTGCGTCCGGCGACCACCCGAACGTATAGGCGTTCGAGAATGCAGTCAGAATTGAACTGAAGTATTCCGTGTACCTAGCCGGGTCGGTCAGGGGACCTTCATACGGTCGTTCGCTGGTGATTGTTGCGTTGGCGGACCTCCCGTCGAAGCGGATGACGCCGGAGTTGTCGTACAAGTGATCCCGGAACCGGATGGGGATCGTCGAGTCGCTCCACCTGCCGAAATGAAACTCGCACTCGCCGGTTCGACCCTGATGTTCAAGCGATAACTTTATTTTGTTGTCGTTCACGATAAGCCTCGATCTGTCGGTAGCCGGACTCGGTGTGTCAATCGTTTCCGGATCTCGGCGCGACCAGTGTAGACGATGCCAACACCTCTGAACCGGTAACCCGCTTCATTTCAGTGCGATCCAGGGTACGGCGTTCGGTGACGTCGTCGCTGGATCGCGCTCCGCCGAACGCAGTCCTGTTGTTATCAGCAATCAAGGGTCCGCAACGCATCCGACGCAATTGAACCAACACGAAGGCGGCGTCGATCTTCGCCACCTCCTCGGAATTGGACGTGAACCGCCCCTGACCGACATCTGATACAATGAATTTTCCGAACCCCGGCACTCCAGCCTGCCGGGGTTTCTTTGGTCTATGACCCGACTTTAAGGGCGAACCGAACGAGCGATGAAAATTGGCATCCGAAGAGAGGACAAGAACGAGTGGGAACGTCGGGTTCCGCTGACGCCCTCCCACGTTGCCCGCCTTGTGGACCAGGGCCTGGAAATCTCGGTCCAACCCTCCGGCCTGCGGGTGTTCGGGGACGAGGAGTATCTGGCTTCTGGAGCGACCGTCGAGGATGACCTTGCTGACTGCGAGATGGTCCTTGCAGTTAAGGAGATCCCCCGGGAGTTTTTCCGCGAAGGCCGGTCGTACATGTTTTTTTCCCACGTCTGCAAGGGGCAACCCTACAACATGGGGATGCTGCGCAGAATTATCGATCAGAAAGCCACCTTGATCGACTACGAGCGGGTTACTGACGATCACAACAAACGGTTGATCTTCTTTGGGAGACAGGCTGGCTCTGCCGGGATAATCGAGACGCTTTATGCCCTTGGCCGGCGGCTGGAATGGGAAGGGACGCCCACTCCCCTGTCCCGGCTATGCCGTCCGTTGGAGATGACGGGCCTGGAAGAGGGAAGGGCCCTGCTCGCCGCGATCGGAGAACAGATTGCGAGTGACGGTCTACCGGAGAACCTGCTCCCGGTCGTCGTCGGGTTTACCGGTTATGGAAACGTCTCCGAGGGTGCGCAGGAGTTGTTCGACCTGCTGCCCCATGAAGAAATCGCCGCCGACAGCCTGGCCTCGTTTGTCGGCGCCGGTCGATTCTCCGACCGCAAGCTTTACAAAGTTGTTTTTCGCGAGGCCGACATGGTCGTTTCCAAGGACGCCGGTTCGAGTTTCCAACTGCAGGAGTACTACGAGCACCCGGAAAGATACGAGGGTGTATTTGAGCAATACCTGCCTCACCTCACGACGCTCGTGAACTGCATTTACTGGGATGAGCGCTATCCGAAACTCGTGACGAAGGAATGGCTGCGCCGCACGTGGGCTCACCCCCGGCGTCCGAAGCTTTGCGTAATCGGAGACATCACCTGTGACGTCGGGGGATCGATTGAATGTACCGTCCAGGCGACCGAACCCGGTAACCCCAACTACACATACCTGCCCGCCGATGGTTCGGTCGTTGACGGGTGGGAAGGTGACGGGCCGGTCATCATGGCTGTCGACACCCTGCCGACGGAAGTGCCGCGAGAATCGTCTGTCGACTTTGGAGACATGTTGATACCGTACATGCCCGCGATCGCCGCGGCCGACTTCGGTGTCCCTTTCGGCGATCTGGTGCTGCCGGCTCCAATCAAGCGCGCTGTCGTCGTTTACAACGGCGAATTCACGCCCGACTACCACTACATGTCGAAGTTCATTTGAATTCGCTCTCGTTCTTTCCGGCCGGATTCGGGCTGAGGTAGAATGAGCGGCGGGAGTTCGTACAATGCAAAAAGTTCTTATCCTCGGAGCCGGCATGGTAGCCCGGCCCATCATTCGATACCTGCTGGATGCCGGCTTTGGCGTCACCCAGGCCACGCGCACCATCAGCAAGGCGCGGACGATGATCGACAACCATCCCGACGGCACAGCGCTTGCACTCGACATGAGTGGCGCCGAGGTTGGAGATCGTCTGCGTACGCTGATCGGCGAGAGCGACATTGTCGTCAGCCTGTTGCCGTACGTGTTTCATACCAGCGTGGCAAAGATGTGCCTGGGGGCCGGGAAGCACATGGTCACGACCTCTTATGTGTCCGACGAAATGCGGGTTCTTGACGCAGAGGCCCGGGATAAGGGGCTGTTGATATTGAACGAGTGCGGTCTGGACCCGGGCCTCGATCACATGTCCGCCATGCGCGTCATTCACGACGTGGAGTCCCGAGGCGGAAAAGTTCGAAGCTTCCGTTCCACCACCGGCGCCCTACCTGCCCACGAATCGAACAACAACCCGTTTGGCTACAAGTTCTCCTGGTCTCCAAAGGGAGTCCTGCTCGCGTCGCGAAACGCTGCAAAGTGGTTGGAAGGCGGGCGGGAAGTATCGATTCCCGGAGAGGAACTCTTTGAACATTATGTTTTAGAGGACGTGCCCGGCGCCGGAACCTTTGAGAACTATCCCAATAGAGATTCCATGCCGTACCAGGGGATCTACGGGCTCAACGATGCACATACCGTTTACCGGGGAACCTTCAGAATGGTCGGTTGGTGCGAGACGTTGAGGAGCATCGCGGCATTGGGCTGGCTCGCCGACGAACCGGACTCCGGCTTTACCGGCGGCAGCTATGGAGACCTGACCCGGCATCTCATGGGAGCCGCCCCCGGTGGCGATCTTTCCCGGGCTGTCGCGGCGAAGCTGGGTTTCCCCCCCTACGCCGCCGCGATCAAGCGGATGGAGTGGCTCGGGCTCTTCAGCGATCGCCCGCTACCATCAGACGAAAACGATCCGTTAAGCTACCTGAACGTGCTGTCGCTGGAGAAACTGGAGCTTCAACCCGGCGATCGCGACATGGTGGTGATGCACCACGACTTCGTTTCGGAGTTTCCCGATGGAGCCTCCGAACACACCACATCCACTCTGCTCGACTACGGGATCCAGGGTGGAGATACTTCCATCGCCCGGACAGTCGCCCTCCCGACCGGCATCGCCGTGCGCATGATCCTCGAAGGGAAGATGAACCGCCCTGGCGTCACGGTCCCCGTCGAACCCGACATTTACAATCCTATTCTCGACGAGCTGGCCAATACGGGGATCCGGTTCAGGGAGCAGACTCGCGAAGCGTGAGGGGAAAGTGGTTTGGGGGAAGTGGTTAGTGGCCAGTGGTTAGTGGTCAGTTGAGGGAAAGGAATTCCGGAGGGATAACGGGCCCTTTCCCAGACCCGGTCACAGTCGTCATTAAAAATTAAAGAGATTCGTGAACTTGAACACCACGCCCCGGTCCAGCACTTCTCCTGTAATCGTGTCCCGCCGTTCGTTGAAGACGACAAAGATGTCGCTCAAGGGATGGTGAATGATGTTGAAACGGATGTTCGTACTGAGCTGGTTGCGGTCGGCGTTGTACTGGATGAACGTGTTCAGGAACGTTCTGCTGGAGAAAGCGTACAACACTTTGAAACCGACCAGGTTCGTGACGAAGTCACCGACGGGAACCTCGATATCGTTACGGCTGTAGGTGGTGTCGATCTGCCAGTGGTAGTTGGGTTTCAGCGTGACACTGCCGCCGAAGGACCGGCGCGTACCGCTCCAGAAACTTCCCCAGCCATAGCTGGCGCGACCGCCGATCTTCCGGCTCCGATCGGAACTGTAGGCAATCGAATTGTTTCGGTACTTGTAATCGCCGCTGGGGATGGAATATCGGCTGAAATCTTCTTCGAGCCTCTCGAAGGTTTCCCTCGTCGTGTATGTCAGCGACGAGCTGTTCTCGAACGTCATACCCAGGCTGACCCGATGTTCGCGAGTTTCGATCTCTCCTGTCAGGTCTTCCCAGTAGTCGAAGCTGGTTCGGAGCGAAAGATTGCGTATCAGGTCGCTGTTGTTGAAGCGGGGTGAGTAGGAGAAGGCGCCGGAGTAGTGGAAATTGTCACGTCGCCGTATGAACCCCATCTCGGGGTTGAAGTCTGCTTCGACTTTCTCGTAATCCGCGCCGAAGGACAAGTCGTTGTCTCTCCACCCGAGGGCAACCTTGCGGGCCTGGCTGGGTCCGTCCAGACCCGGGGTGTCGCTCTGGATGAGGTAACCGGAGATGTCCAGCCGGTTGTAGAACTGGAAGACGGCGTCCGCTCCGTAGACACGATTGGTGTCACCCGCGATTGAAGAATCGCGGCTGGTGACGATCGCGCCAATGAACGAGTTCCGAAGAAGGTTCTGCTTGATGCGGCTGACCAGGTAGTTGTTCGAGGGCACGTCGCCATCACTTTCGGTCTTCATTGCCAGCAAGCCGACCTCGTAACTCCCGCCCACAGTGCCCGAAACGCGGGTTCCTCCGACGATGGGAATCGGCGAGCCCGACGGGCTCAATCCGATCGTCCGACTGAAGAAGGGGATCAGGTTACCCCCTCCGCGGCCTTGAGCGGCGGAATTGCGACCGCTGAACCCGAACACTCCCGAGTTTTCGAGGAAAAATTCCCGCTTTTCCGGAAAAAACAGATTGAAGCGAGTCAGGTTGACCTGGTCTTGATCGACTTCAGCCTGTGAGAAATCCGTTCGGTACGTGACGTCCAGTGTATTTGGCGTCGAATCCGCCGTCAAAGTCGGACTTCGTTTCGAGGGGGCCGTCCGGGCGGGTTTGTGTGAATTCCGCCTTCCCATAAGGCTTGATTTTCAGATTGCGTCCCTGGCTGACCCCTTCCAGTCCGGTCAATGTTCCGGCCAGGGAAACCCGGGTCATGTTGTACCGTCGTGGCAAGGGGGCCCAGTGGCTTTCTTCGTTCACCCTCCGAATCTTGCGGTAGATGTTCAGGCCCCATTCCTGCGTCTCCGAACTGGAGAACCGAAGCGTCTTGAAGGGAACCACGAACTCCGCAACCCACCGGTCCTCTTCAACCCGTACCCGGACATCCCAGACGCCGTCCCAGTCCTGGTTGATCTGGCTGTCGTTTGCGATCTGCAGGTCACGGCGGGCACCCGCCGGGTTTGTCGAAAAGAAAAAGCCGGAACGGTCGTCGTTGAGCGAATCGAACACGACGCCGAGTTCGTCGCCCTGGTTGCTCGTGAAATCCCGCTTCAACCCGTTGACGATCATGTTGGCGACATCCTCTTCCCAGCATATCGCGCCGATGTAAATATTTTCGTCGTCGTAGAGGAATCGCACCTCGACGGGCTGAGAACCGGGATAACCCGGATTCGGGCTGCGCCCACCCTGGGTGAAGTCGGTGGCCGGTGTCGCCAGCCCCCAGACTTCTTCATCCAGCCGACCGTCGAGCGTGATGGGCTGCTCGATCGCGACGGCGGCAACGATGCGGCTGAAGCGCGCGGTTTCGTAGTCGACCGGTCCACCACCGTTCGACGAGGGATTTTGTCCGAATGCGGCCGGGGAGAACAGCAGTATCCAAATGCTGGCCAAGGGTGTCCAAAACTTCATGAGTCGCGGGCATCGTATCAAATTAACGCGTTGATTTGAAATCGAGGACTGGGTTCTTGAAGGCGGTGAACGTAGGGCTCGGGGGCTGGCAGCCTCCCTTCTCCTGTGCGCCCTTAGGTCATGAGATCTGCGCGAAGATGGGTCAGCAGTTCCTTGAACGCGAGCCGATAGCCCGAGTCGCTCTTCCAGTCTCTGAAATCGAGCACGCGCTGGCGATTCTGGACGGCGGCGGCCCAGGGAGAGTCCGACTCGGTGACTGCGTCGTCGATCGACAGAGGGTACAGGATCCCGAAGTTGGTTCCGTGCCTTTCCCGTTGTTCCTGCTCTTTTCGAAGCGCCGCTCCCACTTCGTCTTTCACCCATTCGGAATTGATGGAATTGTGTGACAGAACGAGGAGAAGCTTGTCCTGGATCCGGGTCGACATTCCAACCGGACTGTGTCCGGTCCGTATTGTTGATTCCGCAAGCCAGCAACGGACGTTCTTTCCCTGGAGATCATCGTATATCCGTTCGGCGAATACGCGGTCTTCGGCACAGTGTGTGATGAAGCAGCTATCGTAAGAGATCCCGTTGGTAACGGATGTTCGAATGTAGGTGATGAAGTTTTCCGGAACGCCGGCGCGCCGCAAGAACAGATCTGGAATTTGCCCCTGTGAGAAATAGAGGGTATCGACGCCGATGACCGACGGCCCATTGTGCTTGACGCTGTCGAGGCCCTTAACGTAGCCCATCGCCGTCGAGCCGAACGTCGTCAATCCGAGTTGACTCTCCGTCATATCCGCGCGCGTCAGATCCGCCATCGAAAGATTCGCACCGGAAAAATCGGCGTTCGACAGATCGGCCCTGGAGGCATCGGCTTTGGTGAGGTTCGCCTGGGAGAGGTTCGCCCCGGATAGGGTAGCCAGCCGAAGATTGGCACCCGATAGATCGGCTCCCTGGAGGTTGATCCCGATCAGAGTTCGACCGACGAGGTTGGCATCGACCAGATCCGGCGCGACGTCCGGGTTCTGTTCCCGCCACTCATTCCAGGCATCGACGCCCCGGTTCAGGATCTCGAGCTGTTTTTCATTCGCCATAGTGTTCGGTTTCGAAAGTGGCTCGTCGGTGAAAGACCACATTATGTTGAGAAGAGATGCCGGTTGGAAGGATTATTACGTGCCGGATCTTTGCGGATCCCGTGCTTAAAAGAAGAGGCGGATGGACAGGATCGTTCACGCCGATCCAACCATCCGCGGCTCTATTCTTCAAATCGGGTTGATGTCCCCGAGGGTCAGGCTGTGGCGGAACGTGGCTGAGTTTGGTAGCCATGGGTCCTCAGTTTTGCAAAAGTCGCTCCAAGGATCAGCCCGTAGATGACGTGTCCGGCGAGGCTTGGCAACATCTCTGTGGCGGCGGCCAGGTTCCAGTTCACACCCAGGCCCATTCCCATCATCAAGGGCATCAGTGTCAGGGGACCCAGTAACCACCAAGCTGCGCCGTAGGCCGTTCCATAGCCCAGTCCACTTGCCGTGCTGGTCACGGCGGTTACGAAGAGGACCGCAAACGAAGCACCGATGAAGACGCTGATTGCCAGGTGCACGATGAAGCCGACGGCGGCCGAAGGCACGCCGGCCATCTGGCCGATCATCGGCAACATACCCATCATTCCCATCATCGCTCCGAAGACCACGCCACCGGCGATACCGGCATAGGCTCCATGTTGAATGTTTTTCAGATTCATTTTCTCGTTCTCCTCAAAATAGAAGTTGTTCTGAAGACCGGGTACTATGATCAGGGGCCCTCCCACAGCGCCACTCCGCGGTCTCGTTAATGAGTGCCGTTGGCCCGTGAATTCTTACACTGCAGCGATCAAAAAATGCCGATGTCGAGAATGGACGATCCCCGATTACCCGAACGGATTCGAGCAAGGGAGCCAGAAGCTATCCGTGAAGTGGTCGAGGCGTACCTCGAGCAGATCCTCCGGGCGGCCCGTGGCGCGGGTCTCGATGAGCACCGCGCCGAGGACGTCACCCAGACGACTTTCGCGACCTTCATCGAGAAGGCCCCCCGGTTTGAAGGCAGATCCCACATTCGCACGTGGTTGTTTGGCATTCTTTACAGGAAGATTTCCGAGGCCCGCCGAGGACTGGAGCGCGATCGCCGTGCCGACGATATCGACGATGTCGTCGAAAGGCGTTTCAAACCGGATGGCATGTGGTCGAAGCCACCCCAGCCGGTGAATTTATATGGCGCCGAAGTGAAGAGGTTTATTGAAGGCTGCCTGGAGTTTCTGCCGACTGCCCAGAGGATGGCTTTCGTTTTGCGGGATGTCGAGGAAATGTCCACGGAAGAAATCTGTAAGATTCTTGAAGTCACGAGCACTAACCTTGGAGTGCTACTGTATCGCGGTCGTAACCGGTTGCGGGAGTGTCTCGAAGCAAAGGGTGTGGAAGGAAGTCACGGTGCTGAACTGTAAGGAAGTAACCAGGCATATCGCAAGCGATGGGGAGATGGCGATGGGGCGGCTGGATCGGCTCCGGGTGGAACTCCATGTTTTCATGTGCCGTAAGTGTCGGCGGTACAAGAAACAGATCCGGGCCCTCGGCGACGCAGCCAGGGGACTGTTGAAGACTCGGAGCGACGGAGGTGAGACGCTGGAACGACTCCACGCCGAGATCCTCGCAGGGATTAACCCGTCTTCGAACGACGACGCCGAGACGTAATCAGGCTGCCTGTTCAGTCGAGAAACGTGCCCGCCCGCAGATCTGCCACAGCTTCTCGTAGTTCTTCCTCGGTATTCATAACGAAAGGGCCGTGACGCCGAACGGGTTCTCCTATCGGTTTTGCGGCCAGAAGGATTAAGCGCAGAGGCGACGCTGCCGTTGACACAGAGACCCCGTCGCCGTCTCCCAGAACCG
Organism: Terriglobia bacterium; assembly: GCA_965247425.1. Classification (GTDB taxonomy): domain Bacteria; phylum Acidobacteriota; class Terriglobia; order 20CM-2-55-15; family 20CM-2-55-15; genus CAZOZZ01. The sequence goes on along the minus strand of OZ252023.1, from coordinate 2,762,348 downwards.
CCAGATGGCCGGCGGAGACGGATGAACCCTCCCCCTCGCCGTTGACGCCGAAGGACCCTTCTCCCTCAAAGACGTAGCAGAAGCAATTGTGGCCTTCGGGAACCTCCTGGATGAACCTGGTATGTGCCGGGAGGCTCACGTCCAGATATAAGGGTTCCGTCGCGACGCTCAGGACCGGCCCGCTCACCCCTCCGGCTTCTCCCGCGATGACCCGAACAAGGACCCCCTCTTGAGGCCGCGTTTCGGGAATGTCTTCAGGCGGTATGTCCTGGTAGCGAGGTGGCGGACATCTTGAGCTTTGAAGGCAGGTTGATCCAGAGCTGAAAGCCCCACATGAGACCGTTGTCCTGCTTCGGCATTTCGGAATGGATGATACCTTTTCCCGCCGTCATCCACTGGACGCTGCCGGCGACCAGGTTTCCCTTGTTGCCCGCATGGTCCCGGTGCTCCATCGCGCCGGCCAGCATGTAAGTGACGGTCTCGAATCCACGATGAGGATGGTCCGGAAAGCCTGCGATGTAGTCGCCGCTGTCTTCGGATTTGAATTCGTCGAGGAGGAGAAACGGATCCAGGTGGTCGAGTTCGTAGGTGCCAATGCTGCGTTTCAGCCGGACACCGGCGCCGTCGGATGTTTCCTGTCCGCGAACCACCCGGGTGACGTTGCGAAGATTCATTGTTGATCTAACCTTTTTTACTGAACGGGACCTTCATGGCGAAGATTATACCAAATGCTTTCTCCGTCCTCTCCGGAGTGGAATTACTGCGCCGAAGCCGCTATGATCTGTCGCCTTGATGAGGGAGGAGCAGAACAACACGATGACACCAGGAAAGGGGGCGACGGCTCCCCGGGGCCGCATCGTCATGGCGTTTGCGGCTGTCTACCTCCTGTGGGGTTCCAGCTATCTGGGAATCCGGTTCGCTATTGAAACGATACCTCCGTTCCTGATGGGGGGCGCCCGGTTTCTCATCGCCGGTGCCATTCTGTACGGTTGGGGGACATTTCGTGGAGCCGCTCGCCCGTCCCTTCCGGAATGGAAATCGATGCTTGTGGTGGGCGCATTCCTGATTCTCGGTGGCAACGGCAGCGTCGTATGGGCCGAACAGTACATGGCTTCGGGTCTGACAGCGCTTCTGATCGCGACCGAGCCCCTGTGGATTGTCCTTCTGCTGTGGGGCCTCGGGCGAGAGCGGCTCCGGTTGAGTGCGAACCTGGGGCTTCTGCTGGGTTTCGGCGGAGTGATGCTGCTGGTAGGCCCGAATGACATAGCCGGTGGGGGTCGCATCGATCCCATCGGAGCTGGGGCCGTGGTTCTTGGCACGGTTTCCTGGGCGATCGGCTCCCTGTATTCGCGCTCTGCTCCTCAACCTTCGTCGGGTGCCTTGTCGACGGGTATGAGCATGCTCCTGGGAGGGGCGCTGATGCTCATCGTTGCGGCCCTGCGCGGTGAGGTTGTCGACTTCGATCTGGCTTCGGTATCCCTGAAATCCGGTCTGGCGTTCGGCTACCTGGTCCTGTTTCCTTCTCTCGGCGCCTTCAGTTCCTATCTGTGGCTACTGAAAAACACAACCCCGGATCGTGCATCAACATACGCCTACGTCAACCCGGTAGTTGCCGTGATTCTCGGATGGGCTCTGGCCGGAGAAGCGATCAACCCCCGTATTCTCATCTCGATGACCGTCATCCTCCTGTCCCTCTGGTTCGTGATGAAACGCCCCCCGGTTAACTTGTGAGAAACTTATCCCATGAAAGTCATACGCATCGATGAAATTTGGGACGTGATGCCTGCTCTGGACCCGGTCGCGGCGATGGAGGGGGCCTTTGCTGCGTACTCCCGGGGGCAGGCCGTGGTACCGCCCGTTGGCGAGATGGTGTTTAGGAATCCCCCCGGGGACGTCCACATCAAGTACGGTTATATAACGAGCGACGAGTACTACGTGATCAAGATCGCGTCGGGATTCTACGACAACCCCGCGCTTGGTCTGCCTTCGGGCAACGGCCTGATGTTGCTTTTCAGCCGTAAGACGGGCGAAGGATTGGCGGTGCTGCTCGATGAAGGATACCTGACCGACATCCGGACCGCTGCCGCGGGCGCGGTCGCCGCCCGGTACCTTGCGCCTCGAGCGGTGGAGCGAATCGGGATCATCGGTTCCGGCACACAGGCCAGACTCCAGCTTCGGTATCTGTCGGATCTGACCGGATGTCGGGAGGTTGTGGTCTGGGGGCGAACGTTGGAGCACGTCGCCCGGTATCGTGATGAAATGGAGGGGCAGGGTTTCGGTGTCGAGGTCGTTGGGTCGGCCGGGGAACTGGCTTCGAAATGCAATGTCATCGTCACCACCACGCCCGCCGCCGAGCCGTTGCTGGATTCGGTCCGGAAGGGTACCCACATCACTGCAGTCGGCTCCGACAGCCCGGGCAAGCAGGAGTTGGATGCCTCCATCCTCGCCGGTGCCGACATCGTTGTTGCCGACAGCATTTCGCAGTGTCTGGAACGCGGGGAGATTTCACATGCGATTCGTGCGGGTTTGATTACCGAGGACGGTGTTGTCGAACTGGGCCGGATCATTGGCGGGGAGGTTCCCGGCCGCACGTCCATCGAGCAGATAACGGTGGCGGATCTCACCGGTGTTGCGGTGCAGGACATCGCGATCACCCGGGCCGTCTACGAGGCAGTCCGCAGTCGGGAGGAGTGAGGCGCATCATCATCCGGCTTGCCTCGCCTTGCTCCCAGGTTCCCAGCTTCACAGGAAAGCATTTGTACCCACCAGCGTCGGGCCGATACAATCTTCGATTGGCCTCGGGATCCGGGGCTCAACGTCAGAAACGTGTCGTCAGGAATTTCATTCAAGTGTGTTGGCGTCTAAAGGAGTAAGTGAGCGAGCATGACCAAGCAGGATAAGAACCGACTTTACAAGACTTTGGGGTTGAAGGCCCGTGTGGATGGAACCAGCTTCGGTGGGGACTGGTACGCTTCGAGCGACGACTGGATCGAGGTACGTAGCCCGACGTCCGGCGAGCTCCTTGCGCGAGTGCAGCAGACAAGCGCGTCGGATTATCGCAAAGTCTTGAGCCAGACCCAGAAGGCATTCGAGCAGTGGAAGGTTGTGCCGGCACCGCATCGGGGAGAGATCGTTCGTCAAGTCGGTGAAGCGCTGAGGGAAAACAAACAGGCGCTTGGAACTTTGATTTCCATGGAGATGGGCAAGATCCTCACCGAGGGACTGGGCGAGGTGCAGGAGATGATCGACATCTGCGATTTTGCCGTGGGGCTCAGCCGGACCTTTGCCGGTCCGACTCTTGCGAGTGAGCGTCCGGGTCATCGAATGATGGAACAGTGGCATCCGCTCGGGACCATCGGCGTGATCTCGGCGTTTAACTTCCCGATGGCCGTGTGGTCCTGGAACGCGGCGCTGGGTTGGGTTTGCGGGGACGCGGTTGTCTGGAAACCATCGAGCAAGGCGCCCCTTTCGGCAATCGCATGTCAGAACGTGGTCAACAAGGTGTTCCGTGCCAACGGCGCGCCTGAAGGTGTGTCGTCTATCATCGTCGGCCGCGGCTCGACCGTAGGTGAGCGTCTGATTTCAGATAAGCGGGTGTCTCTAGTCAGCGCGACCGGCTCCACACCGATGGGAAAGAGAATCGGAGAAGTCGTCGGAGCGCGGCTGGGCCGGGTGATTCTGGAACTGGGAGGCAACAACGCGCTCATCATTTCCGACAAAGCCGACATCAAAGGCGCGCTGGCATCCGCCTTCTTCGGGGCCGTCGGAACGGCCGGGCAGCGGTGCACGTCGACGCGCCGCCTCATCATTCACGAGAAAGTCTATAAGAAGTTCCTCGGCCAGCTCATTGGAATGTATGAAAAGGTTCGAATCGGCGATCCGTTGGATCCGAAGTCCCTGATGGGGCCATTGATCGATGAGGGGGCGGTTGCCGACTATGAGAACGCGATCAAGGCTGCCAGAGAGCAGGGGGGAGAAGTGCTCTACGGCGGCAAGGTCCTCCGCACACGTTTCGGCCGTCGCACGTTCGTCAAGCCGACTATCATCGCGATCAAAAACGACACCCAGATCGTGCAGTCCGAGACCTTTGCGCCGATTCTCTACGTGATGAAATACCGGAACCTCAAGCAGGCCATCGCACTTCACAATAATGTGCCCCAGGGACTGTCTTCCGGAATCTTCACCGACAGCGTGTCCGAAGCCGAGACATTCGTCAGCTATCTCGGGTCGGATTGCGGCATCGCCAACATCAATGTCGGAACCTCCGGTGCCGAAATCGGCGGAGCGTTCGGCGGCGAAAAGGAAACCGGCGGTGGCCGGGAATCCGGCTCCGACGCCTGGAAAGCATACATGCGTCGCCAGACCAACACGATCAACTGGGGCGGGGGAATCCACCTCGCCCAAGGCGTCAACTTCCCATCCTAATTCGGGGACGGAGGCGAAACTCTGGCCACCATCATGTTTGAATTGAACAGGTTGGCGAGTTGTGCCTCCGTCCCCGAATTAGACGTTCTCTCCAGGAGTCCGGCGTCCAGCCCTCCACTGTTTCCAGGTAGATGGGTTGGGCGGGATCGCTCGACTCTTCCTCCAGGTCCAGTCGGACGTACCGGTAACGCACTTCGTCTTCCTCACCTGGTCGGGTGAAAGCTATCCCTGGCTGGGCGTCTCGACCGCATGAGTCGGTTCGTTCCGAGGACCGTGACCTCTCCCCTCAAGTTCAATTCCTGAACGTGTGTTGGCGCAACTTTTGCACTTTCATGCCATGATATGGGCCCATAACCCGAAAATGAACGAACTCGACGAAATGCAAAGAGCTCTGGTCGCGGCCAACGGCGAGATCAAGCAACTGCAAGGGACCGTCAACGCCCTGAGGGATGAACTGGAGCGCTCGCGGATCGGTGAAGACCAAAGAATCCAGCAGGCGGTCGCCGATGCGAACGATGAGATAGCTCAATTGCGGGACGCCGTCAGCGCGTTACGAGACAAACTGGAGAAAGCGCGGATCGAGGAGGAAGAGCGCGTTCAGAATGCGGTGGTCGCGAGTCATGATGAGATCATCCAGCTTCAGAACACCGCCGGCGCTTTGCGGGATAAACTGGAAGCCACGAACCGGGAGTGGGAGGAAAAGGTTCAAAAGACCGCCGTGGCCCACCATAATGGGGCGTCACAGTTAGAGGAAACGATCGCCGTACTGAGACAGGAACTGGAAGATTTGCATGCGCGAGATAGTTGACAGGGGGGGACGGTCTCCGCGCCGCAGGGAAACAGCCAAGCTGCTTCTCGGCGTCTCGAACCGTCTGGCGATGTCGAAGACTCTCACCGAGGCTCTCGACACGCTTGCCGAGCTCACCACCCAGACACTCGGTGCGGAGCGGGGTTCCATCTTTCTGAACGACCCCTCAACCGGAGAACTGTACACGCGGGTTGCCGAGGGAAAGTTCAGTCGTGAGATCCGGATGTTGAACACGAAAGGCGTCGCTGGCCATGTGTTCACGACCGGTGAAGGGGTTGTGATTCACGACGCCTATGCCAGCGAGCACTTCAACCCGGACATCGACAGCAAAACCGGTTTTACGACCAGAAGCATCCTTTGTGCGCCGCTCTCGACCCTGAAGGGTGACAAGATCGGTGTCTCCCAGCTTCTCAACAAGAAGAATGGCGAGTTCAACGACAGTGATCTGAGTCTGCTCGAAGCGATGATCGAACAGGCCGCGATTGCGCTTGAGAGCCTGCGAACGGTCGAAGACATCGAAAGCTCCCGGGAGCAGGAGTTGGCATTCCTCAACGTCGTCTCTGAAGTTTCGTCGGAACTGAAGAGCTGGGACCGGTTCCAGGAAAAACTCATCTCAACCATCAGCAAGATGCTCGATGCGGAACGCTCTTCGTTATTTTTGAACGACGAGAAGACCAGCGAGCTGTGCATGAGAGTTGGCGAAGGATTGGGCGCCACGCAGATCCGTTTCCCGAATCACATCGGGATAGCCGGCACCGTCTTCACGTCCGGTGAGAGCATGAACATTCCTCATGCCTACGCCGACTTGAGGTTCAACCCCAGCTTTGACCGACAGACCGGCTTCTTCACACGCTCCATCCTGTGCGTTCCGGTTATCAACAAGGAGGGCAAGGCGATCGGCGCCACGCAGGTTCTAAACAAACGGGGAGGTCCGTTCACCGCAGAGGACGAAGCGCGTCTGAAGGCCTTCACATCTCAGATCGCGATCGGAATCGAAAACGCGAAGCTGTTCGACGACGTTCAGGAGATGAAGAACTACAACGAGAGCATGCTGGCAAGCATGTCCAACGGTGTCGTGACGATAAACGAAGAAGGGATCATCCTGACCTGTAATGATGCGGGGCTACGGATCATGAGAGTCGATGAGACGGGGATCTTGATGAAGCCCGCCGCCGAATTCTTTGTCGGCGAAAATGCCTGGCTGGTGCAAAAGATGCAGCAGGTGGTAGAGACCCAGGAACAGGACGTCATCGTGGACACGGAGATGGAGTTCGCCGGAGAGAAAACATCGGCCAACGTTACCGTCATGCCGCTGATCGACAATCACGACCGGAAGCTCGGCTCCATGATCATGATCGAGGACATCTCCACCGAGAAGCGGATGAAGTCCACGATGTCCCGGTATATGGATGCTTCTCTCGCAGACAAACTGCTCGACACCGACGAGGACTTCCTTGGCGGCCAGAGCAGCGTGGCCACGGTTCTGTTTTCCGACATTCGCAGCTTCACTTCCTTCACCGAGGAGCTTGGCGCGCAGGCAACGGTCACCCTCCTGAATGACTACTTCACCCTGATGGTGGAATGCATTCAGGACGAAGGCGGGATGCTGGACAAATTCATCGGGGACGCCATCATGGCGATATTCGGGACGCCGCTGGCCCACGACGACGATCCGGACCGGGGAGTCCGCGCCGCGATCAACATGATACGGGCACTGTATGGTTTTAATGCCAGGAGGGTCGAGGAAGGACACAAACCGATCGACATCGGTGTCGGCATCAACACCGACACGATCGTGTCGGGAAACATCGGATCCCCCAAGCGCATGGACTACACGGTCATCGGCGACGGTGTGAATCTGGCGTCACGTCTGGAAAGCGCCTGCAAACAGTACGGAACCCGGATTCTCGTCAGCGAGTACACGATTAAGCAACTGAAGGGGACCTACCGCAGTCGCGAAGTCGACCACGTGGTCGTCAAAGGGAAGACGCAGCCTGTCGAGATCGTCGAACTGCTCGACTACCACACCGACGAGACCTTCCCGAACATCGTCGAGGCCTTAGGACGCTTTCGGGACGGCATCCAATGCTACCGCGCGCGCAAATGGAAGGATGCCGCAGAAGCGTTCAGCGAAGTACTCCACCTCCAACCCGAAGACAAGCTTTCCGAGCTCTACATCGACCGTTGCCATCACATGATCGACGACCCGCCCGCCGACGATTGGGACGGCGTCTGGGTGATGCAGTCGAAGTAACGAGCAAACTTAGGGTCGCCCACGCGTTCACTTTCCTCCTTGCCAGATCCCCCATTCGCCGGTTATACCTACCGCGCAACCATGACTTTCAAACTCATCGCAATCGCCCTGTACATGGGGACTCTTATCGTCATCGGCGCCGTAGCTTCCCGGCGGATGAAGGACCTCAGGGACTACTTTGCCGGCGGCAAGAGGCTTGGGTTCCTGGCCGTGGCTTTTTCCGCGCGCGCAACCGGGGAGTCGGCATGGCTCCTGTTGGGATTGACCGGGATGGGCGCGGCTGTGGGCGTGAAGGCCTTCTGGGTCGTGCTGGGGGAAGTTCTGGGGGTTGCCGGCGCCTGGTTGTTGATGAGCCGCCGATTCAAGCGGCTGACGGATCGGTACGATTCGATCACGGTGCCCGACTATCTGGAGTCCCGGTTCGGCGATAGCGGGCACCTTCTTCGGCTCGTTTCGGCGGGCGCCCTGGTTGTCTTTGTCACCATCTACGTCAGCGCTCAGATCGACGCCACCGGGACCGCTTTCAACAGTTTTCTCGGCTGGAACTACTACGCCGGTGCGCTGGTTGGCTTCTTTGTGGTCCTGGCCTATATCGTGACCGGAGGATTTGTCGCCGTCGTTTGGTCGGATGTGTTTCAGGGAAGCCTGATGTTTCTGGGGCTGGTCGGACTGCCCATCGTCGGCATCGCGGCCGCCGGAGGTATCGCGCCGATTCTGGCCGGCTTGAGCGCACAGGATCCGGGGTTACTCAGTCCGTGGGGACCCGGGGGCTGGGGACCGATGACAATTTTTTCGGTTCTGGCCCTGGTATCGATCGGCCTGGGTTTTCTGGGTTCCCCGCAGATTTTCGTTCGCTTCCTGGCGCTGCGGTCGGAAGACGAAATCGGAAAAGGGGCGTTTGTTGCGATCTCCTGGACGCTTCTGGCCGATGCGGGGGCCGTGATGACCGGCATGGTCGGACGTCACCTGTTCCTGACGCCGGGGCAGGGTCTCGAACAGGTGCTGGGACCCGGCGGCGAAGGGGTTTTGCCTGCTCTGGTCGACTCGCTCCTTCCTCCGCTCCTGGTAGGCGCCATGATCGCCGTTGTCTTATCCGCCATCATGTCGACGGTGGACTCGCTCCTGGTCGTCGCATCGAGCGCCTTCGTCCGCGATTACTATCAAAAGACGCTTCATCCGGACCTGCATGACGATGCTCTGGTGTCGATGAGCCGCAAAACGACCGTCGTTCTTGCGCTTGTTGCCCTCGGGGTTGCCCTATCGGTTGCAGCGATCAGTCCGGACAGGACCATCTTCTGGTTCGTCATCTTCGGATGGTCGGGCATCGCCGCGACGTTTTGTCCGACGATGATCCTGTCGCTCTTCTGGAAGAGAATGACCGCGCGGGGGGCACTGGCGGCAATGATCACCGGCTTCGTTGCCGTGCCGCTCTTCAAGTTCGTCGCCCCCCTGCTGCCGGGCGTCGGTCCTGCTTTCGGCACGCTCGAGGAAATGACGCCCGCTTTCTTCCTTGGCGGGTTTGCCGGGGTCATTGTCAGCCTGGCGGACCCGAAGGGCCGCGATCGCGCAGCGGACGTCCTGTTGCCGTAAGGGCCAGACCTCCCGGAAAGGGTGCTACGTCCCGATCTTCAGTCGCGTCGTCAGGTTTGTCAGCAGAGCCACCGCCGACAGCGCGGCGATTCTGGAGGTCTTGGGGTTGTCGGGAGACGGCGCGTTTTCTATCGTGGTTTCGAGCCGCCCGACCTCCCCGACGACCTCGATCTCATGGATGTTGTGTTGAATGGTTGGGTCGGCGATGATCGTCACCCGCGTTCGGTCCACTCCGATGCCCGCCAGGCCGAGGGCCGCGGAAACGTTGACGTTCGCGGGGAAACCCCGACAGGCGTCTCTTGCGCTGCCCTCGAAAACGGTCGTGGGTTCCGACAAGTCCGACAAATCGATCCTTCGATCTTCGAGGTAAGGCGCACCCTCGAGGGCCCGAGGAGGTTTGCGCGTCCGTATTTCCACGCTGTCGATCGATCCGACCCGAGCGGCCTTTACGGCGTCCAGGCTTCCAATCGCTCCCGAGGGGCAGTGAATCGTGGAACCCGTCTCGGCGGCGAGGTCAAGCCAGTCCGACCGGTCTATCAACCCGCTGACACTGAGCACCACGAGGTCCTTCCCGAGCGAGATGACGGTCGGCGCGACCTCCCGGAGCGCTGCCGGGCCGGCGGCCTCGACGACGAGATAGGACAACTGGGCCAGTTCCGCGATGGAGACCACCGGCGGGTGTGAACCGAGACTTCTAGCCAGTTCCAGGGCAGCTTCCTGGTCCTTGTCGGCTAGGCCGACCAGGCGTGCCGACACTTTGCCGCCGTCGATGGCTCTTGCGATCGTCGAACCCATGTTTCCGGCGCCGACTATCCCGATTCCAAGCATAGGGTGACTATGTTGCCTGAAATCCGGGCTGGAATGGAAAGTTTGCGGGGCTGCTCCTACTCGTCCGCATATTCCGACAGCTTTTCCAGGTCGGGAACCAGCAACTCACGCCCGGATGTTCGGATCAGCGCGGTCTTCTGCATTCGGGCCGTGGCCCGGCACACCACTTCTCGCACCGAGCCGAGTCGGGCTGCAATCTGTTCCTTGGAAAGATTCAGTTGGACAACGGTGCCTTCGGGCGTTTCTACGCCGGATGTTCTGGCCTGCTCCAGGAAAAAGCGGGCCAACCGCTGGCCTACTTCGTGCAGCGACAGAGTTTCGGCAAGCTCCGCACAATGCCTCAAACGGGACGCCAGGACCCGGAGCGCCGCCAGTCCGATGTCCGGGTGTTCGAGACAAAGAAAGCGAACGTCTTTCTTCTTGATCAACAGCACGATGGCATCGGAATCGGCCGCGACCGTGGAAGGATGAACCCCGTCGTCGAACACGGGCACTTCGGCGAATGTCCCGCCCGCACCCTCGACGTGAATGACCTGCTCTCGACCGTCAGGTCCGGTTCGGTATGCCCGAATGTTGCCTTCCACGACGACGTAGAGCCCGTCGACACTCTCACCTTCGACGATGATGATTTCGTTGCGACCGAGCGTGCGCGGAATCGCACGGCGGGCGAGTTGTTCGAGTGTTTCTTCGTCCAGTGCTCCGAACAGCATCGTTCGACGTAGCGCCTCAATTTTTTCGATCGCCATCGTCCCCATGATACGGCCTGCCTTCGATTCAGCGAATGTTTAGAAATGTGAAGTTATTTCTTGAGCGGGGCCCTTACACGGACGTGACTTGGGTCACATCGAGGTCGAGGCGGGAGTCCTAGACTGGATGACAGGAGGTTCTGATGGAACTCAATGCAACGACGACAGTCGGCGAAATCGTTCGAGAAGACTTATCCACGACGCGTTTGTTCGAGGAAATGGGCATCGATTACTGCTGCGGGGGTAACAAGAGTCTGGGAGAGGCGTGCGAGACCGCCCATCGCAACGTCGATGAGGTGCTGGCCTCTGTGGGTGCGGCGCTCCACACCTCGTCGAAAAAGGACGCGGTCGACTACGCATTTCTCGACATCGAGGAATTGCTGTCTCACATCCTGGAAACGCACCACGTCTATACAAAGCGCGAGTTGGAAAGGTTGCCGCGCCTGTTCGAAAAGGTCTCGAACGCCCATGGCGACCGACATCCTGAGCTGCTGGAGATAGAGAAACAGTTCGAGAGCCTCAAGGCCGAACTCGATCCCCATATCTGGAAAGAGGAACAGGTGCTTTTCCCGTACATTCGCAACCTGGCCAAAGCGCGCCGGAACGGCCAGGGTCCACCTCCATCCTGCTTCGGTACGATAAACAACCCGGTCGGCATGATGCGGGTCGAGCATGAAGCGGCCGGGGAAGCTCTCGAGACCCTGCGGAAGACTGCCGGGGACTACCAGCTACCCGACGATGCCTGCATCAGCTACCAAGCGCTGTATCAGGCCCTGGAGACATTCGAGGCTGATCTCCATCAGCACATTCACCTGGAAAACAACATCCTGTTCCCCCGTGCGGTGGAACTGGAAGAGGCGGGCTGAGGTCCGCAACTAGTTAGTTAGGACCCGTGGAGGGACTTTCGGTGTCCAGGCCAAAGTGCTTCCGGTACCACCGGATGCTGCGTTCGATCGAATCGGCGACGTGTTGGGTTTCCCTGAGGCCATGGCCTTCCCGTGGATATCGGATCATCGTCGTTTCGACGCCGACGTCTTTGAGCGCGATGTAAAACTGCTCGGCTTCGGCGATCGGGACGTTGTTGTCGTTTTCGCCATGAATGAACATCGTCGGGGTTGTGACTCGATTGACGTAACGTAGAGGAGAACGTTCCCAGAGGAAGTCCATCAGGTTTTCCTGGTGCGGAAACGTACCGAATTCCACGGCGAGATAGTCGTGGTAGTAGGACATGTAGTTGAAGCTGATCAGGTTCGCGATACTGGAGGCCGGGATCGCGGCTTTGAAACGGTTCGTTTGCGTGATGATCCAGTTTGTCAGCTGTCCGCCGTAGGGGCCTCCCTCGATGCCGAGTCTGTCCGGGTCCAGCCACTCGTTTCTGCGCAACACCGCGTCGACCGCGTTCATGACGTCTCTGGCCTCGCCTCCGTTCTGGTCGCCGAAGATGGCGTCTGCAAATCCCTGCCCGTACCCTGTCGAGCCACGATAGTTCACCATCAAAGAGGCCCATCCCTGGGCTGCGTAAACCTGTGCTTTCGTGTTGAGGGTGGGACCCTGCTGGCCGTGGGGCCCGCCATGGATCATGACGATCATGGGGTGTTCCGAGCCTTCATCCAGGTCGATGGGGTGTGTCAGAAATGCTTCCACTTCTCTGCCGTCGAAGCTCAGGAAGCGAACGCGCTCGACCTTGGCGACGCTCTTTCCAGACAAAATACGGGCGTTGAAGTCGGTGAGTGGCGTGTCGTCTCCCGCACGGTTGAGATGCAGTTGCGGCTGATCGGACGGGGTGCTGTAGCTGTAGGCAATGGCGTTGTCGGGCGCCAGGGCAAAGGCGCCGACCGAGCCGTCACCGCCCAACACGACACCAGGCCGGGTTCCTGAGACCGGTGCCCGGTAGAGCCGCGACAGACCGCCCTCGCGGACAGTGAAATAGACTGCGGAGCCATCCCTGGACCAGCCCGGAGCGCCCTGACGATTGTCGATCGCGGCGCCCAGCTCCCTGCGGTCGCTCCCATCGGCGCCTATCAGCCAGATGTGGGTGTCTTCCATCGTCGTTTCCGAAGACGTCAGTCCACGGCGCGTACCCTGGTACGCAACCGTCGATCCATCCGGAGACCAGCGCGGACGGTACTCGTTGCTTTCCGTGCGCGTCAACTGACGAACGCTGCGGTCGTTGACGTTCGCGGCAAAGATGTCGTAGTTGAAGAAACGGTCGGGATCGGGCTCCCGGTTCGAGACGAACAGGATCTCGTCGCCCGCGGGGGACCAGTCGATGGAATGCTCGTAGTAAGTGCCGTCGGTCAGCTGATCGACCTGTTTCGTTTCGAGATTGACGGTGTAGATGTGCATTCGGCGGTTGTCGTTGAACCCGCTTATCGAGGATGGAGGCTTGTAGAGATAACGTGTGATCACGACCGGATCGGCGGAGGACGAATCGCCCTCCGGGCCGGGAGACGCCGATAGGAACGCGATCCTGCCCGAGTCCGGAGACCAGGACAGGCTTTCGCCTCGTGAGGGCAGGGGATGGTTCGTCCCCTGTGTGACGGCCAGAAACACGGGCGACGATCCATCCCCCCGAGCCACCATCAGGCCGGAGTTCTCGCCGTCCCCCCCGGAGTAGGCGATTCTGTTGCCGTCCGGAGACCATCGGGCGCCGCTGCCTTCCAGCTTCATCGACTCGCCAGTGGCGAGCGTCAGGATCCAGGTTTCAGAGTACGGCCTGCCCGGACGGTCTCGTCTGGTGACGCTGTAGGCCACTCGAGTGCCGTCGGGCGAAAACTGCACGTCTCCGACAGAACGGAGCTGGTTGATGTCTTCAATGTCGAGGCCGGGTTGGGCGACGGCCGAGGTTGGGATCAGAAGGGTGAAGATCACCACGGCCAATCCTGCCGTCCGCAGTCTTGCTGGAGTCGGTGTCCTAGCCCGGATGGATCACCAATCGGAGAATCGATCGGTGTTCGGATACGAGAAGCGATTTGCGGCGAGACTTGGAGCTGAGAGTGAGCGAGCCGTGGACATTGGCGGATTTTGAGCCTGTGACACGGCGACATTTGGCGGGAGATCGGCATGAATGGGCGAGTGCAGGCAGGCCTCGCCGGGAGGCAGATGAGAGGCGCTGTTTTTCGGATCTGAAGGTTCGGTGTCGTCAGCAACGAAGCGGAATTGATTGCAGGTTTCTCACTATGAGAGCAAAGACGTCGGCATAGGGATAGGCCTCCGACATCGAGATCCAGACGTTGCGGACCGTGAGGCGGATACGCGCACCGATCTTAAGAAGCTTCAGACGGATGGTTCCGCATTGGGCATGGGCCATCGCGGTATCTTTGAGACCGAGACGACGCAACGCCTGCATAAGCATGTAGGCGGCTGAGGACAGATACAGTCGGAGCTGATTGGCGCGCATGGTTCCCGCACTGGTGCGGTCGGCAAATAGATCCAGTTGCTGTTCTTTGATCCGGTTCTCCATGTCGCCGCGTGCGCAATAGAAATCTTCGTAGAGCGCTTGGGCTCCGAGTCGTTCCGGTGGCAGTGAGGTCACCACGAATCGGGGATTGGCGCCCTTGGCCAGGAACTCGGCTTTGCCAACAACGCGACGAGTGCGGCTCCAGCTCTTTCGAGTCCGGTACAGGAAATCCTTAAACACTCGTGCCGATTTCCCAGTGGTCTGAAACTCCGCTTCAGCCTGAATCATCTGGTCAGCGATCTCTCGCTTGAGGCGGTCGTTCTTGGCCAACCCCATCACATAATCGACCTGGTGGGTTTCACACCAGTCCAGTAATGCATCCCGGCAGAATCCGGAATCGGCCCGAATGATGATCGACACGTCCGGCCAGCTCTGACGGATCTGGCCGACGATACGTTCCAATTCATCGACTGATCCTGCCGCCCCATCGATATTGGACGGGCGCAGCCGAGCGCACAACAGATGCTCTCCACAGAAGATGTACAAGGGCAGATAGCAGTAGTTGCGGTAGTAGCCGTGAAAGAACCGGCCTTCCTGTTGACCATGGATCGGATCATCGGTCGCGTCCAGATCCAGAACGATCTCTTCGGGCGCCGTGTTGTCATGGGCTGCCACAAACGCATCGACCATCCAACGATCGATCTTGTCCCCATCCATAGCGATCTTCTTGTACCGCTCCTGGTCGCCGACTTCGGCGCCGGTCAACTCCAATCGGTTTAGCGTGCTCTTGCCCGCCAACGCCTTTCCCCAGTCGCCGGCCTGTCGTCGATTCGTTCCCAGCGGATCCGCTTTGTCCACCGCCAACGCAAGCATCGGGTCGGTCCGTAACTGATCGTGATCGTTCAGGTCTTCATATCCCAGGCACAGCCCGTAGACCCGCTGTCCCAACAGCTCCTTCACGGTGTGTTCGATCAACCGTTGGTCGCGATGATCGCTAAAACACCCCGCCAATCCATCGATCAAACCGGTCCGCTTTTCGACTTCACGCAGCAGCAGAACTCCAGCGTCAGACGTGATCTTGCCGCCGTCGAAACGCGCCTTCATTTTTCGTTGAAGAAGTCCGTGAAATTCGAACGTGGTTTGTTTACACTCTGTACTCATAAGGGCCGCCTCCGTTTGGTTTCTGAACCGTTCTCGACAAACGATTTATGCCAAACAGGGCGGCCTTTTCTGGTCCTTTCGGTGATTTATGCGGGCTAGGGTTCCCCGGAGCCGCTCTCGATACCTCGAAACGGATCGTGTTCATGTCTTCCAGGAGCCTACGGCTCGGACCTCGGTGCCGGATGCAGGGGCTTGCGGGGCAACAGTTCATCGCGGTTCGCCGTGTGATAGACAAACGCGGCGACGATGACCGCATTCCGCATCATATCGAACGGTTGAATCCGCTCGTATACATCCATGTTGGAATGATGGGTCCGGGTGCCGTATTCGAGCGGGTCCTGGATGAAGCCGAATCCGGGGAGTCCGACCGCCTCGAAAGACGTGTGGTCGGTGCCGCCGATGCTCGTGGGCGGCTGGCGGGGACCGCCTACGGCAATGGTCGTCATACCAAGGTTTCGGAACGGTTCCATCCAGGCGCCGAATATGGGTGCGATCCGTTCGTTCCCGTTCAAGCTGACGCCGCGGATCGCTCCGGTCCCGGTATCGACGTTGAAATAGGCGGAGAGAGTCGCGTGATCCGGCTTCAACTGCATCGTGGATCGGTCGCCAAAGTGTTCTTTGACATAAGCGTCGGAGCCGAGCAGGCCCTGTTCCTCGCCTGTCCACAGCGCGATACGTACGGTTCGACGCATCCTCAGGTTCGTCGCCTTCAGGATGCGGACCGCTTCCAGCATGACCGCCGAGCCGGACGCGTTGTCGGTTGCACCGGTGCCCGTGTGCCAGGAATCGAAGTGACCGCCGAGCATGACGATTTCGTCCGACTTGTCGGTTCCGCGGATCTCGGCGATTACGTTGTAAGAGCTCAGGTCGTCATCGTAAAACGTGTTCCGGACATCGGCTTCGACCGTGACCGGTATGTCTTTGGCCAGAGTTCGCGCGATCCGCCCATAGTGTTCGACCGCCATTACCAGCTGCGTCGGCACGGCTGGATCGTCCGGGTTTCTCGATCCGCCGCTCTGCACGAAGACGGTTCCGCCGCTGCCGCGCCCGGGTTCTATAAGCGCGGCCACTCCTTCATCCAGGTAGAACTGCATTCTCCTGTTGGCGAATTCCCGGATAGACGGGTCGCGTCCTCGCCCTGCCGGCCGCGACAGCCGTGACGCGCGTGCCTGCAGATCTTCGTCGGTGAGGCGGCGGGCCAGCGGCTCGAACAGGGCCGGCACCGCAGGCATTGACGCGGTCAGGACATACTTGCCCTTCAGTTCCCCGCGATACTGGTCGAAGTCTTCCTCGCTGTTGATGATCGCCATGACGACATCGCCCGAGACTGCGCCGTCCGTTCCGGGCGTCCAGGCCTTCGGGTAGGCGATGACCGGATAGGAACCCTCCCCGATCCGTATCGAAGCCTGCATCGCGTCGTTCGTCCAGCCCCGGCCGAATTCACCCCAGGTCTCCAGATCGACGTTGACCAGTTCCCATTCGATCAGCTTGTCCCTGGCCCAACCGGCCGCCGCCTTGATGTTCGGCGAGTTCGTCAGGCGCGGGCCGAACACGTCGGTCAGGTAACTCATGGTCTCCATGATCTCCGACCGGTTCAGTCCCTCATTCTTGATCTTGTAGATGGCATCGAGGTCGACGGGCTCCACGCTCTGGCCCGCGATTGGCAGGGCGAACCCCAGAAGGGCCACACCGAAAACTAAAAGGTACCGAACTCGGCGTTTCATCGTAGTGTCTCCTGATTTGTCGAATGTTCGACCGGGAACCGAACGATTATCTTCCCGACAGCCCACCCGGTCCACAGAAAACGAAATCCCTAATTCGGGGACGGAGGCATAATCATCGGAAGCCACCTGGTGGAGTTAGCCATTCCCACTCCGGTTCCCTCAACTGGCCACTGACCACTGACCACTTTCTTCAAACTCTTTCCAACTCCCACAACACGGCATCGCCGTCTTTCGGGACGAACACGCCGCCACCGCAGTTCACGAAGTGTCGAGAGAAGAGCTTTCGATACCAGTCCGCCTCGCGGCGGCGCATGGCCGGATCCGTGCGTCGTCGGTCGCAGTTTTCCTGCTCCCAGTCCTCTCTGGTGATGGTCTGCAAATAAACCGCGCCCCGGCACAGGCGGGCGATGTTTTTGATCGCGAGCCGAACCTCACTGTCGGTCAGGTAGGGCAAGACGTCCTGGCAGATGATCAGGTATAGGTGATTTGCCGGCCGAGCCCCTCGAGGGCGGCTTGCCACAGCCCCAGGCCGCAGCCGAAGTCGATAACGTTGCGAACCGGGATGTCCAGATAAACCAGATACCCCAGTACAAAGTCGGCCAGCCGCTTGAATTGTTCGGGCTGGGCAACGGCAGTCGAGGGACACCGGTAGAACCGATCGTAGAACTCCTTGCCGAACGCCAGTTCTTCCAACTTCCTGCGCATGTCGACCAGGTGTCTATCGAAGCCTTGACGCCCGAGCTCTCTGCTCGGCGGCCATTTCAATCAGCCGACGTAACTCCACGATCGGCTGTTCGTGATCATCCACCTGGAGTCTGAGGACCACATCGTTGTTCAGCCAGACACCGCCGTCCTTCTGGACAATCAGCATTGCGGCCGACTGTATCCCGCGTCGATCCCCTCCGGCCTCCTGACCCGCTTCGAGCGCCGCCTGCAGCCGGAGCGACAGATGACCTTCGGTTTCTTCAAACGCCCGGACCATCCCATCGACGACCTCAGGCCCGGCCAGGATGTTGCCCTGTGCGGAGCAGTAGGTGCCGATCTTGTGGCCCGCCCAGTCGCTGGCTTCGGTTCCCGTGTGAGCCGCTACCTCACCTCTGGCATTCATCACCGAGAACTGGCGCCCGCCCTTCGGCCAATCACCCGGGAAAGGATCTATGTCCGTCTTCAGAATCCTCTCTACGATGTCAGCCGGCGAAACCCTTTCCGCAAGGAGATCCATTGCCTGCGGGCCGTAACTCACGTCGACCCACGCCTGGGTCGCCACAACCCCGACACCGGCTTCTCCCCAGATCACGCCGTTGCCGACCGAAAACACCCGTGACTGCACCGCCACGCCGATCTCTCCGGTTTCGGGGTCGTACCCGACTATCGAGAACGTGGCGACCGGGTCGAGCGACTTCGTCTCATCCCGCGCATCCTGCGCCGCGTTTCCGGACGAATTCGACATGACCACACCCAGCGCGACGAACCCAGAGAGCAGTATTGTCCATTTCCGTTGCCGCATCCTTAGTTTCACCTCCACCTTAGTGGCGAAAGTCTAGCACGAGTGCTCATCTCAGATGACCCTCACCGCTCCTCGTTTCCCCTGCTCGTCGCAGAGATGCAGAGACGCAGAGATCGGAAGGAGATTGTCGGAGACGATTGGCCGGGAACAAGAAAATCAGATCTCTGCGTCTCTGCGCCTTTGCGTCGAAAATCCCTCTCTTACAATGCGAAGTTCTTCAGGAGCGGGCCTGAGAACGGACAGTGGTAGTATTCCTCCAGTTTCTATGCCCAAAGTTTCGCTGAGCTGGAAGATCGTCGTTTCCGTCAGCTTCCTCCTGGTTGCGCTGATTGCGGCGATGCTCGTCTATGTGAACAATCAGGCCGAGTCGTTCGTCAAGCAGATGGCGGAGGAACTCGAGTTGAGCCGGGGCCGTATTCCGAACGCCGAAGAACAACGACTCTCCGGTTTGCGTCTCACGGCCGGCCTTGTCGCTTCCTTCCCCGAACTCAAGGCGTTGCTGGACACGGATGTTTCGACGATTCGTGACTTTCTGATTTCTTACCAGCAGGAGAGCCGGAGTTCCCAACTCCTGATCGTTCTCGATCCGTTCGGAGAAATCCTCGCGCGGACGGATGGATTGACGCTCGAACCTCTCGAGGACGTGGAAAGCCGCTGGATTGAACCTGCTCTTTCGGGCCTGCCGGCAGCCGGCGTCCTTCGGACCGCCAGCGGGATCTATCACGCGGCGTCGATGCCGGCGACCGCGGGCGGCCTCGTTTTCGGGTTTGTCATCGCGGCGTCCTTGATCGATGACACGTTCGCGGGGGGTCTCAGGGAGTTGGGTCGGGACGAGGTCATCATTCTGGACCTCGATGTGATCGGCGCGACCCTTCCGGCCGAGGGCCTCCCGTTCGAGTCCAGATCGGAGTGGGAGCAAACGCTCGAAGCGGGGGGAGCTGTCCGGCTGGATGGCGTGCGTTTCTCAGTCCGGAGTGTTGAACTGGGGAATGAGGGGGGCCCGCGACCACTCGTGATCCTGCTCCGGAATCTCGATCGGGCCATGGTCCCGTACCGGAGGATACAGGTGGGATTGCTGGTGCTGGGACTGATCACGACCGCAGCCGGAATTGTCGGTAGCGTTGTCCTGGCCAAGGGGATCACCGCGCCGGTGGCGAAGTTGGTCGAAGGTACCCGACAGGTCATGGAAGGCAATTTCGATTACCACCTCGATTTGAAGAGCCGCGATGAGATCGGCGCCCTCGCAACGTCGTTCAACAGCATGGTCCTCGGTCTGCGCGAGCGGCGGGATATGCAGAAGTTCGTTTCTCAATCGACCGTCGATATGATCGAAACCGCTTCGAGAAGCCAGGAGGATCTCGCCGGCCAGCTTGTCTCGCGTACGATCTTCTTTTCAGACATCCGCGGCTTCACCAAGATGTTGGAACTGCAATCTCCTGAAGAGACGATTCGGATGTTGAACCGGTGTCTCAGCCTTCAGGCATCGACGGTCGCCAAATTCAAAGGGGATGTCGACAAATTCGTCGGGGACAGTGTCGTTGCGATTTTTGAAGGCGAATCCATGGCGCTCAACGCGATCCGGTGCGCCGTGGAGATCCAGCGTTCACTCGATGCGGACAACAAGGCCAATCCCGAAAGCCCCAAACTCGAGGTCGGCGTGGGTATCGTCACGGGCGAAGTCATCATGGGAAGCATCGGCAGCCATGACAGGCTCGACTACACCGTCATCGGATCGAACGTCAACCTGTGTTCCCGTCTTTGCGGCGCCGCCGCGCCTCATGAAATCCTGCTCTCCGACTCGACCTTCCTGCGGGTCAAAGACCTGGTCGCCGCCGAGCACATCGACCCGATCACCGTAAAGGGTTTCAGCCAACCGGTTTCGGTCTACCGCATGGTCGTTCGCTAAAAGCTTGGACGCCACTCGGACCAACCTTTTCACCGCAGAGGCGCGGAGGGTGAGGAGGGGCAGAGAAGAATTCCGATTTTGTGGGATTTGCTTAATCTGCGTGTCGACCTTGGACCTCCGCGGCCGCCTACGGCCCCCTGGTCGGAGAATACGCGGGCCGTCGGTAGCTACGGCCGCGCTTGTCCTTGTGGGGCGTCTGAACGAAGTTGGATTCATTGAGGGACAAGGAGCTGACGCCGAAAGGAGCGGCACCCACTTCTATCTCCGTCGTCGAAGGTTCGGACCGTTCCGACCAGGCCGTGATCCGGTAGCGCCCGGCGGGCAGGTCGAGCTCGAAGTCCCCGTTGGCGTCGGCTTCGACGATGAAGGACGTTGGAAGCACCAGAATGACGGCGGTCATGTGCGGGTGGATGTTGCAGAAGACACGGTAGGTCCCGGTCGTATCGAAGACGCGGGACTTGGAGTCGCCCGCCCGATAAAGACCGAGGTCGAACGGTTCGGGTCGCGTCAGCGAGAACACGTTATGAAAGATGACGTCCTCGTTCGGGAAATCCACTCGCGAACCGACAGGGATCGCCAACGCCCTGGGCCGGAAAAGTTTGTCGCTCTGCGTCAGGATGTAGGTTGACGTCCGCACTGCGGCGGCTCCGTCCAGTCGCTCGGCGTAGACAATCGTTCTGGTTCCGTCCTGCGTGGCCCGGCCCTCTACGGTGACGCGGCCCGTGACGGCCGCACCGAAACCCGACGCCGCAAATGCCGTTATGGCCGCCAGGGCCGCCAGGGTCAGACTGGTTTGTCCTGTTCTCTGCATCCTCTAAAAACTGTAAGCAAACACCATGTTGAAATGGTTGTTGATGCGTCTGGTTCCCGTCGAGGGCGTCGTCATCAGCCGACGCCATTCCAGCGAAGTGGCGAATTCCGGAGTGAACTGGTAGATCGTATTCGCGAAGAACGTCGCGTTCTCAGTCAGTGGTGCCGGGAAAGCCACCCGATCGAAAAGGCTGTCGATTCCGAATCCCGCATGGAACGCCAGCCGATCGTTTGTCATGTATGTTCCTTCGAAGAAACCGCCACGCGATTTAGCCAGTTGGCCGATGGAGGCACCGAACGCGTCGATGTTCTGGCCCACCCAGAACTCCCCCTGAACACCAACATGCCTACTTCTGGCGATGAAGTCCAGTGAACCGACCCAACTTGACGGGGACCTGCCGGTTCGCCGCTCACTCCCGTAATGACCTGAGGCTCCCAGCTCAAAAACAGGTTCCCCGGGGATTCCGCCTGTCCGCCGCCACGCCACGCGGGCCTGAACCGCTGGTCGCCTGGATCTTTCGCCCGGCAGGTTCGGCGGAACGAAAGTAAAAGAATCCGTCGGCAGATCCCCGCTTACAGGCGCGACGATTCCAACTTGAAGCTCGACTTCGTTCTTCCGGCCCCGGCCAAACACCTGTTCGACCCGAGCCTGGGGAACCCTCAGGTAGAGGTTGCCGGAATAAAAGAGGTTGGGAAATGAAAAAGCAGCCAGCGATGTCGGATTCCGAGGCGCCAGGATCATCAGGTCCTGACCGATTTCGAAGGCGGTTGTCGGGCCGTCGAGTCGCATGAACGCGTACAGGAGGCGCGGAATCCCCATTGTCTGTCCGGTCTTGAAGCCCGGCACACCGCCGAAGAAGTCCATGGCCACAAAACCGCTCGTCTGGAAGGAACCGACCTCGGGACCGTCGATGATCGCGCCCAGACGGCTCTGTCGAAGGTTCGAACTGAAGGAACCCTTCGAGGGCGAGGCCCCGTCGGGTGGCACGACATTCGGTATATCCAGCCAGTTGGCCTCTCCGGAGTTGAAGAACGTGCTCGACAGGATCGTCCCGAAGAAACGGACCGGCATCCTGGAGTTGGATTCCACCTTCGTTTGAGCGAGTTCGTCGATCTGCGTCTCGAGCAAGCCGAGCAGCGCGTCGTTCTGGAGTGATTGGTTGGGTCCGTCAGGTGACGGTTCTCTCGTTCGGGTTGCGCCCGAAGCCTGCTCCAGCACCTCGTCCGGCCGGCCCGTGTTGCCGCGTTCGGTCATGTTTTGGAATTCCGCCCTCAATGCCGCTAATTCGCGTCGGAGCTCGGACACCTCCTCCCGCAGGACAGCGATTTCTCCTTCGCAGGTCTGTGCGCCAGCTACCGGTGGAACCAGGAGCAGCAGGGTGAACGCACAAACTCGTTGAAGTCGTTGGCGGGCCAAATGAAGACGCCTGAATACAGAATCCATGTCGAATGCTCTCCTCTGACGAATCGAACGATACATCTCCCAAATCCGGTACCGTTTCACTCCGAAATCTAGTGACGCTATCTCTGACCGAATCTGAAGCAAATCTGGGCGCCAATGCGGATCAAGCCGAACGCTTCCGAATAGTGTAAGAGAGGGATTTTCGACGCAAAGACGCAAAGACGCAGAGATCTGATGTCTTTGTTCCCGGCTAAAGGTTTCCGACAATCTCCTTCCGATCTCTGCGTCTCTGCGCCTCTGCGTCGAGTTCTTAGCGTCCTTCGGATCAGCTGCCTGGTTTGTCGGCGAGCTCCGCGGCACGAAACAGATTGTCCGCCGACTGCAGGATGATCTGGCGGAGACGGAGCGGGTAGTCCGGGTGGTCGGCCAGGAAAGCCCGGACGATGCCTGCGGCCGATCGCGTGTCGTGACCCCCGAGCGCCGCCCCGACCCAGCTTCTCGGGAAAAAAATGTCTCCCGTCCGGCGGATTTCCTCCAGAAGCCCCAGGGCGGGTTCCAGATAATGTTCCGAAACCCTGGCTCGCAGGGGGTGGTTCAGATACCGCATGCCTTCGAGAACCCAGGGTTCCCGCCGTCGGTTCTCGATGTTCGAGAGGCTTCGGAAAAACCCGTCCCTCGTCCCCTGATCGGCCGACAATGCGGGTGTGACGAAAACGAAACGGGCCTTCCGGTCCGGGTTCGTGAAGCGTTCGACCTGTTCGGCCAGGATCGCGTCGGATTCCGGAACGGAGCGGACGGCCAGCTCGAGCGCCATCGACGCCTCGTCGGATTCGGAGAGGGTGACTCCAGGGATGTCTTCCTGCCGTCGCCAGACCCGCTCCAGGAACCCGATGCCGTCATCTGTGGTCACAATGTCCCGAAAGGCGGAAAAATAAGTCGATTTCATGCTCGTCGATGCGGATCGTGCAAGTCCGGCTCGCATCGCCCTTTCGAGCGTAGGCGCCACCGCTTCCCGGTCCGTGTCGGGTAGAAATCTCCAGAACGCGCTGTTGACGTATCCCAGGACGAGCCCTACGTTCTGTTCCGTGTCTTCGGACCGAAGCGCATCGAGTGCAAGGTCCAGGAAATCGCCCGCCCGAATGCGGCCATCGAGCACTTCTTCCCAGAGCGTGACCCACGCGGCTCCCCGAGTAACGGGATCTTCCAGATCGGCTAGACGCTCGAGCAGAAACGCGCGGCTCCCATTGTCGAGCGTAAAGCCCCCGTAGGCGAGACCGCCGCCGGTGGGCAGAACGAACTCCGGTCGAGGCATCGCGGCCACACCATCCAACTCCGATCGCTCGCCGACGACTTCGAGTGGAATCGACTGGACCTGGTCCGCGGTCCCGAGCAGGACCTCCACCTGCTGCGTCCAGACTAGAGCCCTTTCTTCGTCCGGGTCGGCCTGAAGGAACGTCAGTCGCTCGATGCGCCCTTCCGGGTCGACCTCCAGTTCCGTGCGTATCGAGGGGCGACCGGCCTCTTCGACCCATGCGCGGCTCCAGGCATGGACATCGACTTCGCTACGCTCGTCGAGGATACGAACCAGATCCATCCATGTCGCGTTTCCGAACCGGTTCTCGTCGAGATAAACCTGCAGGCCCTCCCGGAAAGCTTCCTGTCCGAGTATGAGCTCGAGTTGACGCATCACGATGGGAGCTTTCTGATAGATGATCGCGCCGTACAGGCTGCCGGCTTCGTTCAGGTTTGCCAGTTCCTGGCGGATGGGATGCGTGCCGGGGGTCCGGTCTACGGCATATGCCGCCGGGTAGTGCGCCACGAGAAAGCGGAGGTCATGATTGACCTCGGGGAAGGAGGGGTTCACGATCTTCGCCGCCATGAAGTTGGCGAACACTTCCTTCATCCACACGTCGTCGAACCACCGCATCGTGACCAGGTCGCCGAACCACATGTGTGATGTTTCGTGGGCGATCACACTTGCCCTTCCCAGCATCTGGTTCTGGGTGGCCGATTCGTCGAGCAGCAAGCGGTTCGACCCGTAAAAAATGGCGCCGGGGTGCTCCATGCCGCCGAACTGGAAGGACGGAATCAGAACGAAATCAAATTTATCGAAAGGGTAATCAATCGCGGTGTAGTCCTCGAGCCATGCCAGCGCGGTGCCGTGAAGATCGAAAACCGCATCCCGGTTGCGCGCGACCTTTTCCTCGTCCGTCTCGCGGTGGAACATCCGGTACGTGCGGCCGTCGCGCTCGGCGGTTTCCACCTGGAACTTCCCGGCGGCAAAGGCAAACAGGTATGTGGAAATCGGTGCGGTCTCCGCGTAGCGAATGCGGACGCCATCGTTCGAAACCTCCCGCGATTCCTCCTGCCCGTTCGCCACCGCTTCCCATTCCGCCGGCACGGTCAGTTCGAGTGTGTAACGTGCCTTGAGGTCCGGCTGGTCGAAGGACGGAAACGACAAGTGCGCGCGAGCCGGAACAAACAGCGTGTACATGAACTCCGGGTTTCGGTTGAGCGCCGCATCACCCGCGGTGAACACCACCTCGATCGCATTCTCGCCCACCGTCAGTTCCCGCGCGGGAACGATGATGTGGTCCGGGATCACTCTGAAGTCGGACGGACCGGCCTCTGTGGAAACCGACTTCACGAAGTCCGCGCCCGGCGCGAAGTCGAGGACGAGGGGAGTCGCCGTTCGGTCGGTGCGGAACCGGACCACGACGCGTCCGGAAATCGGCTCGGATACCTGGGCAGGAATCGTAAAGGCCAGATCGTAGCGCAGGTCCTGGATGGACCTGGCTCGATCAGTTGCCAGCTCGAGCGGAATCCCGGGTTCCGGGTCCACCGGGTCGACGACGGGGCGGCAACCTGATTCAACAACCATGACCAGTACGAAGAGCAGGACCGGAACTGTTGACACGCGAAGCTTTTGCATAGGGGGCATTATCTTCCAAGGGAGTTCTGTGGGCAACGGATACCGCCACGGCTTCGTAGGGCCCACTCAAGAATAACTTCGCATTTTGGCATCCCATCTTCACGCCATCTTCGGCCGCTCCTCAATCGCAGATCCTCGAAATAGCCGGGCTATTCCTCCGGTCTGCTCAATCGGTCGCGACCGAATCTGAAGCAAATCTGGGCGCCAATTCTGCGAAGTTATTCTTGAGCGGACCCTTCGTCGCCGGCTCCGACGGACATCTTGCCCTTTTCCTGCCACCCCCGAACCACGCCGGACAGGATCCAGACGACGCCCGCCAGCAGGACGATCAGCATCGACCACCGCATGGCGCTGGCAAGCAGCGCAGCGTTGGGTTCCGGCAACGAATACTGGCTGAGTATGCCGGCCCGCTCGATCATCCAGTGCCAGGCCGTGTGCGTCACGAGGACAGAGAGAATGATGATTCCGATCCGTTCCGCAACGGCGTACCTGAACAGCAGCTCCAGTGCGGGGATGAGCAACGCCAGAACCATGAGCTGTCCCAGCTCGACGCCGATATTGAACGACAGGAGAGAGGTCAGCAGGTGGGAACCGGCAAACTGCAGTGTCTCGTGAAGCGCAAACGAAAAGCCGAATCCATGGATGAGTCCGAACCCGAACGTGATCATCCACCGGCGCTCCAGTTTGGCTCCGACGATATTTTCGAGCGCCATGTAAACGATCGACATCGCTATCAGTGTTTCGACCAGGGGCGGAAACCACAGCGAATCCGGCGCCACGCTGAAGGCGGACGCGATCAGCGTGACCGAATGTGCGACGGTGAACGACGTGACGATCACCACGAGTGGCCGGAACCGACGGAAGGGGATGACCAGGCACAACAGGAACAAGAGGTGGTCGATTCCGTCCAGAATGTGAAAGAAACCCAATTCCACAAAACGTAAGGCAGCCTGGTGCCAGCGTGGGTCGAGCCGCACAAGGCCCGGAGCGCCCGGCAGCTCGAAGGCACGCACCGCGCCGTCGGGTGTGAGGAAACGAAGGACGGTCAATACCCGCAATGCTAACCGTTCGAAGGCCGGATCAATCGAAAACTGCGATCGGTCCGATTGGATGGAATACTCGAACAACACATCGAGAAGTGCCTGTTCCCAATAGAGTTCAGAGTCGTTCCCGAGCCTTGCCCCTGTCAGGTGGGCCAGGGCCTGCTCGTAGGATCCGAACGAACGATCCGACGGCAGGGAGACCCGGATTTCCCGCACCGTGGGATCCGGGAGCCTGGTGTCTTCCTCATACATCTGGATGTTGTCGGAGAGCCAGAGCGTCGCGGCATCGTTTAGGGAGGCATCGAGCGCCTCGATGTCCAGGTAGCCCGGGCCGAAGGTGGGCCATTCAATATCCTGCATGGCCTCGAGCGGGACACGAACCAGCAGTCGCAGGCGTTCCCCCTCCGGTTTGAGGAAAGCCTGAACCGTGACGTCGTTGGGGATCTCGTGCGCGGAGGTGCCGCCTGGGAGCAGACCGAAGATCAGGATTGCGGCGAGCGATGCCATCGACAGCAGGCCCAGGCGCCCGCTTGTTTTTAGATTCCGCAACACGAGCGTAGGGTAGTTAGATTCGACGCCGGCTGACAAGCGAAAAACCGCGAGGCCACCACAGACTGCTAGGATTCGTATATACTGACGCCCTCCGAGCAAGCCGCTGATTTTGCTGCAACTTACTTCGAATCACCGGAGGAAGACGACGATGCGAAAACCAAACCTGTATGCCGGTGCGATGTTCATTGCGCTCCTGGTCGCGCTCGGCACGGGTGCGAGGCTGATCGAAGACACCGCTGTTGCCGCCAGACAGTCCGGTGTCGAGGCCCCGATGTTCGAGGTCGATCCGTTCTGGCCCAAACCCCTTCCGAACCACTGGATACTGGGTTCGGCGATTGGCGTGTCGGTCGATTCCCGCGACCACGTCTGGATCATTCATCGCCAGACTACGTTCGACGAAAGGACCGAGATCAATGCCGCCGTCGACCCGCCAACGGCCCAGTGCTGCATCCCGGCGCCGAACGTCCTCGAATTCGACCCGGCGGGCAACCTGGTCGGCCATTGGGGTGGCCCCGGTTCCGGGTTCGAGTGGCCCCAGTCCAACCACGGGATCACCGTCGATCATAAGGACAATGTATGGATTGGCGGCAACGGCCAGGAAGACTCACACATCCTGAAGTTTTCGAGAGACGGCACGTTTCTGATGCAACTGGGTCGTGCGGGCCAGCTCTCGGGCAGCAACAGCACGGAGAACTTCTGGAGGGTGGCCAAGATTGCGATCGACTCCGATGCCAACGAGGCCTACATTGCTGATGGCTACGGCAACAAACGGGTTGCCGTCATTGATGCCGACACCGGCGATTTCAAGCGGTACTGGGGCGCTTACGGAAACAAACCCGACGACGCGCCGCTTCCACCCTACAGCCCGGACGCTCCTCCGGCCCAACAGTTCCGAAGCCCCATGCACTGTGCCGAGGTTTCCAATGACGGCTTTGTCTACGCCTGCGACCGTGCGAGTGACCGGATCCAGGTGTTCAGTAAGGACGGTACTTTTGTCAAAGAGGCCTTCGTAGAACCCGAAACGCTCGGCTCCGGCTCCGTGTGGGACATCGCGTTCTCGCGCGATCCCGGGCAGAAGTTTCTTTATCTTGCCGACGGCTTCAATAAGAAGGTGCACATCATCCTGCGCGAGACGCTCGAGGTCCTGACCAGCTTTGGCGACGGCGGTCGCCAGCCCGGCCAGTTCTTTGGTGTCCACAGCATCGCCACGGATTCCAAAGGAAACATCTATACGACCGAGACCTACGAAGGCAAACGGCTTCAGAAGTTCGTTTACAAAGGCCTCGGACCGGTGACGTCGAAAGATCAGGGTGTGTTGTGGCCATCCCCTGGGCGGAACTGAAGAAGACCGGGGACTTGACGCAAAGGCGCAAAGACGCAAAGGGGAATTATTTCTGGCTTGGTGCGCGATCCTGCCGGGCTCGAAATCTCGTCATAGCGAAATGTACTGGGGAAAACACGGAAATTCGGTGATGTGTCGCTTCCCGGGAAAAATACTTTGCGTCTCTGCGCCTCTGCGTCCTCCTGTCGGGACCTGTCTCTGGAGGAGTTTCGATGAGGCCAAGAAACTGCTCGCCGGCCCTAATTTTTCATATATACTGGCGCCCTTCGAAACACCCAGTGGAAGGCCCTGAGTTTAGTGGGGGTTACTCCTATAACCGGGAGGAAAAGGACATATGAAGCTGAACCGTAATCTTTACATTGGTGGGACGTTTGTCGCACTCCTCGTCGCGCTCGGCGCGGGTTCGATCCTGGTCGAGAACCAGGCGTCGGCTGAAGTGGTGCAGGGGGTCGAAGCGCCGATGTTCGAGGTCGACCCGTTCTGGCCGAAACCTCTGCCGAACCACTGGATTCTGGGTTCGACGATCGGCGTGTCGGTCGATTCCCGCGACCATGTCTGGATCATTCACCGTCAGACCACGTTTGCCGCGCGGACCGAAATTGGTGCGGCTGCAGATCCGCCGCTCAGCGAGTGTTGCATACCGGCGCCGAACGTCCTCGAGTTCGATCCGGAAGGCAACCTGGTCGGTCACTGGGGTGGTCCGGGTGAAGGATTCGAATGGCCCGGCTCGAACCACGGGATTACGATCGACCACAAAGACAATGTGTGGATCGGTGGGAACGGCCGGCCCGACGCCCAGATTCTCAAGTTCAGCCGGGACGGAAAATTCCTGATGCAGGTTGGTAAATCAGGTGTGCATGCCGCGGGCGAACCCGGACCAAATGGCAGGCAACAGTTTACGGCCGACAGCAACGACACGGAGAACTTCGGACGCGTGGCCAAGATTTTCGTCGATCCGGAGATGAACGAGGTGTACCTGGCTGACGGATACCTCAACAAGCGCGTTGCGGTTCTCGACGGTGACACCGGGGAGTTCAAGCGTTACTGGGGCGCGTACGGTAACAAGCCCGACGACGGTCCTCTTGGTCGCTATAGTCCGGAAGCGCCTCCGGCCCAGCAGTTCCGCGGTCCGGTGCATTGTGCCGAACTATCGATAGACGGCCTGCTGTATGTCTGTGACCGCGCGTCGGACCGCATTCAGGTGTTCCAGAGAGACGGTACGTACGTGGAGGAAGCATTCATCGCGCCGAAAACCCTGTCCCAGGGTTCGACGTGGGATATCGCATTCTCGAAGGACGCCGATCAGAAGTATCTCTATCTCGCCGATGGTCAGAACATGAAGGTCTACATTATCCTTCGGGAAACCATGGAAGTCCTGACGAGCTTCGGCGATGGCGGACGCCAACCGGGTCAGTTCTTCGCGGTGCACAGCATCGCCACCGACTCGAAGGGCAACATCTACACGACCGAAACCTACGAAGGAAAACGCGTCCAGAAGTTCGTTTACAAGGGCCTGGGCCCCGTGACGAAAGAGAACCAGGGCGCTTTGTGGCCGACGGGTAATTAAAAAAATCGGCCCGGGCATTCTGCCCGGGCCGATTTCGTTTGGCTGCCCGCTACCTCTATTCCCGCTCTTTCCTCGCCTTCTCTACCATCGCCTGGATTTCTTCGGACTGTTCGTGAAGGCGGAGTGCGTCCAAGGCTTGGTTCGCGTCTGCACTGAGGCCGTTCCTAACGAGGTCCAGCAGGAAATCGATTGCCGATCCGCGGCGGGACGAGCTCAAGGAGCGCAGCAGGACGTTTTTGAACTCGAGGTCCTTGGCTTGATTCCATTTCTCGATCAGGACGGTCACGGCTCGGGGAAGACGGGAAGCGCCAAGTGAGAGCGCGGCTTCGTCGCGGGCGTCGATGTCGGTTGATTCCAGGTATTCGGTTACGAGCCCGACAGCACGATCTGGTTCGAGGTTCAGCAGGGCATCGAAGGTGCGGCCGGTGACCAGAGAGCGGTCGTCGCCCGTCCGCGCTTTCAACCGCAGCAACAGTCTTGCCTCTTCGCCGTCCATTTGCTCGATTGCCCGGACAGCTTCCACACGCACAGGATCGGCGGAATCTGCGAGGGCGTCCACAAGGTGGCGCAGGATTTCGGTTCGGCTTATATCGCTGCATTGAACCAGGCCGAGGATCGAAGTTGCTCGCAGCTGTGCCGCTGTGTCCTCCTGGCCGCCCCAGACCCGCTCCATCTGAACGTGACGTGCCCCCCGAAGGAACGCGGGAGACTCGTCGTAGTCCAGTTGGGTCAGCGCTTTGAGGATGGCGGTCTTGCCCCAGCACTTCTGGTCTGTCTTGACCGAATCGCCGGAAAGACGGTCATAGGCTTCGAGCAAATTCGGCGTCAAGGATGACAGTTGGAACTCGGCTACGATCTTGGCCGCCTCCGCGACGACCAGGTTCGCACGGTCTCCGAGCGATTTGCGGAGGGGTGCGATCGCTTCGTCAGGTTCCAACGACCGCAATTGGCGTAGGCTTTCGATTCTTTCTTCGATTTTCTTAGCCATTAGCTCCGGAAGATTTCAGCCAATAGGAGCCTCGGCGGCAGAAGGGATCGTAGCGAGAAAGTGGAGAATCGAGGCCAGATCCCCTCGACTTTGAGGCATTTTCTCGATTTTGAGGCGAATAGTGGTTCTATTTAACAAAAAATCGGGGAAATATGGACCGATTATACCGCTTTCGCAGTAGATCTCTTCTGCCGCCGAGGCTCCTATCCAACAGCTATTCATACCTCAGCGCGCGCATCGGATCCACCTGCGACGCCCGAAGGGCCGGAATGAATCCCGCGCCGAGTGCGACGATCGAGAGCAGGACGGCGGCACTGGCCAGGACAGTGAGGTCGGTTCCCTCCAGTTCGAAGAGCATGGATTGCGCGAGCCGTGCCAGGCCGAAGGCCATCGCGAGGCCGATTGCGCCACCGATGAGAGTCATCCAGCCGACCTGGCGCAGGACGGTTCTCCGAACGCGGCTCGGCGCCGCGCCTAATGCCATGCGAACTCCGATCTCTCTTGTTCGCTGGGACACGGTGTAGGAGAGGACGCCATAGAGACCGACTGCAGCAAGGACCGTGGCCAGGATGGCGAACGCGGATGACAGGACACCGATGATGCGGTCCACGACAACGTTTTCCTGCACCTGTTGCTCCATCGTGCGCAGGTTGTCGACCGGCAGGTTCGGATCGAGCCGGGCGACCGCCGGCGGGATGGTTCGAAGTATGGCCTCCGGATCGATGGAGCTCCGGACGTAAAAGTTGATCGAACCGAGGTCGTCATCCTGACGGTATGGGAGCATAAACAGGGGGGGTACCGCAGACTTCACGTCGCTGTATTTTGAGTTCTCGGCCAACCCGACAATCTCGATGTCCAACTCGTCCCCCCCGGTACTCATGCGCTTTCCCACAGCTTCACGGCCCAGGTTGAACTTGAGAGCAAACTGCTCGTTGACGATGGCGACCCTCGGGGCGCCGGAGCCATCGGAGTCCGTAAACTCGCGACCCGACACCAGTGGGATCTCCAGCGTCTTGAGATAGCCGGGGCCCACTTCGTTGTACCGGGAGCCCGTGTCGGTGTCCGGTCCCGCCTCGAAACCCTCGACGCGAACGCTGTCGCCCCAGCTGCTTCCGGCGATCAGGGGGACCATCGAAGTAGTTACCCTGGTGACACCGGGGATTGCCGCCAGTTCTTCTTCCAGACGCTCAAAGAGCGCGCGCGATTGGACTGGAGTGTAAGCGTTCAGCGCGGGCGAGATGCTGAACGTGACGAGGTTGTTCACGTTCACTCCGAGATCCACCCGGCTGACATTGACCAGACTCTTGATGAACAGCCCGGCCGAAATCAGCAACGTCATCGAGAGTGCGATCTGAGCGGTCGCCAGCCCGGTTCGGAACCGGGCTGCTCCTCGAGCACCTGCCGGCTGGCCTGCCTGTCCTTTCAGTGTCGACAGCAAGTCGGGCCGTGAGCTGTGCAATGCGGGGAACAGGCCGAACAGGATGCCCGTGCCGAGCGCGAGGGCCGCCGTGAAAAGCAGTGCCGTACCGTCGAGCACGAAGGGGATGTTCGTCGCGTCCTCGGGCGGGAGGAGCGATATGATGAGGTCCAGTGTCCAGCGTGCCACCAGGAGTCCGGCAAGCCCCCCGAAAGCCGCCAGCAAGCAGGATTCGGTGAGGAGTTGGGCAACGAGCTGCCGGCGGTTCGCACCGATCGACAGCCGCACGGCCATCTCTCCGGCGCGGGCCGCCGAGCGTGCCAGAAGGAGGTTGGCGATGTTCGCGCACGCAATCAGAAGCACGAAAATCGTCACGCCCAGCAACAGAATCAAAGGTGCTCGGGCTTCCGTGTGGAATTGGCTCTGACCGCGTCGCCCGTCTTCGAGCCCAATCTCCTTCGCCTTGAACCGTTCCATTGTCTGGTCGCTCATTCCGCTCTGCAGGGGAGCTTCGACGTCGTTGATGATGCCGTTGTAAAGGACGTTTATGGCGGAATGCGCCTGCTCGATCGATACGCCGGGCGTGAGACGTGCAAAGAGATAGGCTCAGTAGCTCCGCCGTCTCTCGAAGGCCTGGACGCCGGGTTGCATCAGTTCGCGCATCGTGATGGGCACGAAAACCTGGGCCTTCGACCCCATCGTCGTTCCGACGAATTCGGGAGGAGCGACGCCGACGATCGTCATCGCCTGACCGTTCACGATCAATGTTTCATTCAGGGCAGCCGGGCTGGCCTCAAAGCGGTCGCGCCAATAAGCGTGGCCGAGGACCACGACAGGGGATTCCCCGATGGTTTCGTCATCGACAGGAGAAACGAGGCGCCCCAGGGCTGGTGTCACGCCGAGGACTGGAAAGTAGCTGCCTGAAACCAGCAAGCCCCTTGCGCTAATCGTCTGTCCGCGGTAGGCCAGGTTCGCGCTGAACGCGACGTGAGCCGCGATCCCGCTGAAGGTGTCCTGTTCCCGTTCGAGATCGCGGAACATCAGATAGCTGAAGACGGAGTCGCAGTTGCCCGCATTGCTGCAGGACTGGGATCCGGGCTTCGGGCCGGGTGCCGCAAGGTTCACCAGGCGGTCCGGCTCCGGGACGGGCAACGGGCGGATCAGTATCTGGTTGAAGAGCGAAAAAATGGCCACGGTTGCGCCGATTCCCAAAGCCAGTGAGGCGATGGCGATAGCCGTAACGGAGGGTGCCGCCAAAAGTGTGCGCAGTGCGATTCTGAGTCTTGTCATGTTCTCCTGTCTGGCCGGCGCGGTTTGAGGCTCACCGGAGCGATCTCCTCGAACATAGCCTATTTATTCCCGCTGATGAAGCGAGAAGCACCCGCCACGGGCTGTTAGCAGCTATAAAGCTTGATTTCAGCTATCCACTCGGCGTAAACTATCTGGATGTCAGTGACGCGATGTTTCTGACTGTTAAGAAAGGAAACTTGATGCGCATCCATAATGCCAACACAGCGATTTGGCTGGCGGTCGGTCTTCGGCCGACCACAGTTCGAGCGGGTGCGTAGACGGTTCTGATCGACGGCCTGCTCGATGACGAGCGGGCGCTCTTCGAACTCTTTTTCCTCCATCAACCCCGTTCGTCGTTGTTCTAAACGGCCCGGCCTCGGGCATTTCGACGATTCGTGAACGGGATGACTTCAAAATACCGGCTGATCTGGCAACTGACCCAGGGCGAGCGCGTACGTTACGCGGCGGGTATCGGTGCCCTCGTCATCGCCTCTTGCTTTCTCTATCTTGTACCCCTGGTGCCTTCGGTGGTCTTGGACGGCGTACTGGCCGGAGACTCGGCCGCTGCTTCTCCGTTCGTTTCGAGGGCTGTCGAGCTGGGCGGCGGGCGAGAGTTCGTCCGCACCCATCTGTGGATCTCGGCCCTCCTGATCGTTGCCTTGACGGCGATGGCGGGAATCTTTACTTACCTCCGGAGCCGCTGGTCTGCTGTGGCGAGCGAGCGGATCACCCGGCGCGTCAGGGAGCGGCTTTACGATCATCTCCAGCACCTGCCTTGCACGTTTCACGATCGGGGGGAAACGGGTGACCTCGTCCAGCGTTGTACTTCCGACGTCGAAACGTTGCGTCAGTTTCTCAGCGCGCAGGTCGTCGAGATCGGTCGGGCCGCTTTGATGCTGCTGATACCGCTTCCACTGATGTTCGCCATCGATGCCAGGATGGCCGCGATCTCACTGGATTTCATTCCTTTGATCGTGGTGTTTTCCGCCCTGTTCTTTCGACGTGTACGGGATCGTTTTAAAACCGTGGATGAAGCCGAAGGGCGGATGACGAGCACCCTTCAGGAAAACCTTACGGGAATCCGCGTCGTCCGAGCGTTCGCTCGCCAGGAATACGAGATCTCCAGGTTTGACTCGCGCAATCGAGAGCACCGGGAACTGCAGTACCGGCTCTATGGATTGATGGCCGCGTTCTGGTCGTCATCGGACCTGTTGTGTATGGCTCAGATCGCGCTTGTCGTTGTCGCAGGCGGGACGTGGCTTGCCGCGGGCACCCTTGGTGTCGGGAGCTTCTTCTTTTTCCTGATGGTCGTGAACATGTTCATCTGGCCCGTGCGGATGATGGGCCGGATCCTGACCGAGCTTGGAAAGGCGACGGTGGCGATCAGTCGCATTCAAGACATTCTGGAGCGTCCCCGCGAGACAGCGCCCGCAATCGAGGTGACCGCTTTGTCGGCACCAGCGAGTCCGGGAGATGTTGTCTTCCGTGACGTCACGTTCTCACACCGTGAGGCCTCGGCTGTGCTTCGAAACGTCTCGTTCCGGGTGAAGTCCGGACAAACACTGGCGTTGCTTGGCCCTTCCGGATCGGGTAAGTCGACGATTGTCAACTTGCTGCTGCGTTTCTACGATCCCGACAGCGGCGTTATCGAGATGGGTGGGGAAGACATTCGGCGGGTGGACCGGAAGGAAGTCCGTTCTCGAATTTCGACGGTGATGCAGGAACCGTTTCTGTATTCAAAGACCCTTCGGGACAACATCCGGCTCGGTCGGGCATCAGCCGCACCCGACGAGATTGCCGAGGCCGCCCGGTCCTCGTGTGTCCACGAGGCCATCCTGGGGTTCGACCAGGGTTACGACACCCTGGTGGGAGAGCGTGGGGTCACACTTTCCGGCGGGCAGCGGCAGCGGGTGTCGCTGGCGCGGGCACTCCTGAGGGAACCGGCCATTCTCATTCTCGACGACGCGCTCAGCGCCGTGGACGCCGAGACGGAGAACCTTATCCTCGAGGCTCTGGGTCGTCGTCGGGGGCGACAGACGACCATCGTCATCGCGCACCGCCTGTCGACACTCATGGATGCCGACGAGATCCTGGTCCTGGATCATGGACAGGTCGTACAACGCGGCACTCATGTGGAACTGAAAGATGAGCCGGGGCTGTATAGCCGCATCTGGCGCATCCAGAACACGGTGGACGGACAGCTTTTCCAGGATCCTGGCGCGGGTGCAGGGATGATCGGGAAGGAGACGGTATGACTTCATTTGAAGACGACGAACAAGTATACGAGGGATCGATCGACGTGAGCCTCTGGCGTCGCGTTCTGGTCCGCGTCCGGCCCTATCGGAGACCTCTGGGCGGTCTCGCACTGGCAGGAATGGTGGTTGCAGGAGCCGACGTCCTGCTTCCTCAGATCACTGGTGCGGTGATCGACGACGCGATCACGGGCGGAGGGGAACGGGTCTGGATGTTTGGCGGCATGTACCTGGGCCTGGTCGTGATCATGGCCTTCATGGTGTGGATTTTTATCGTTCTGGCCGGAGCTGCTGCAACAGGTGTGGCCTACGACCTCCGTCGCGCTGCGTTCTCGAGGCTCCAGGAATTGTCATTTTCGTTCTACGATCGCCGCCCGGTAGGCTGGCTCATGGCGCGGTTGACGTCCGACTGTGATCGCATCTCCTCGGTTCTGCCATGGACGCTTCTGGATGTGGTTTGGGGCTTCTTTCTCTTGTCCGGGATCACGTTGATGATGTTCCTGATGAACTGGCGGCTCGCGCTCGTGGTCTTGCTCATCGTACCGCCCCTGTCGGTGGTGACCGCGGTTTTCCAGAAGAAGCTCATCCGCACCCAGAGACTGGTCCGAAAGACGAACTCCAGGATAACGGCGAGCTTCAACGAGGGGATTTCAGGGGTCCGGACAACGAAGGCTCTGGTTCGCGAGGACGAGAACCTCGTGGAGTTCCGGACTCAGACCGACGAGATGTTTCGTTATTCGGTCCGGAACGCTCTCCAGGCTGCCGTGTATCTTCCCATCGTGATGACTCTCGGTTCGGCCGGTGTGGGATTGGCCCTCTGGCGGGGAGGACTGTTGGCCGGGAGCGGGCTCCGCGTTGGCGAACTCGTCGTCTTCATGCAATACGCCGCGCTGTTTCACATTCCGATCCAGGAGATGGCAGAGCGGTTTACTGCGGTGCAGGCTGCCCAGGCCTCAGCTGAGCGCTTACAGGGCTTGTTGGACACGGAGCCGGAGATTGTGGATTCGGCCGAAGTGGGCGCCGCCATCGAGCAGCAGCGCCAGGTTCCCGAACCCGGCCTGGCCCTGGACGGACGTTCGGAGATGATCCGGGAAATCGAATTCCAGGATGTCCGATTCGAGTACAAAAAAGACGAACAGGTTCTGACAGACTTCAATCTGACGATCCGGGCTGGCGAAAGCATCGCGCTTGTGGGCGAGACAGGCAGCGGCAAGAGTACGATCGTCAGCCTCCTGTGCCGCTTCTATGAGCCGACCGCTGGCCGGATCATGATCGATGGGATTGACTATCGAGACCGGAGCCTGCACTGGCTTCAGTCCAACCTGGGCATGGTGCTGCAGGAGCCCCATCTGTCGAGTGGAAACATTAGGGAGAACATCCGGTACGGGCGACTCGAAGCAACCGACATAGAATTTGATCGAACGGCCGAACGAGTCGGCGCCAAGACCTTTATCGCAGACCTCCCGGACGGGTACGACACCGAGGTCGGAGAGGGCGGAGATCGTCTTTCAACGGGACAGAAGCAGTTCGTATCCCTTGCCCGAGCGGTGCTCGCGGATCCGCAGATCCTTGTACTCGATGAGGCCACCTCGTCGGTCGACACCGAAACCGAGCGACGGATTCAGATGGGAATCGAAACCGTCCTCAAGGGGCGGATCAGCATGATCATCGCGCACCGCCTCTCGACGATTCAAGCTGCGGATCGAATCCTGGTCATCGACCACGGCCGGCTGGTGGAGGAGGGCAACCACACCCAACTGCTCGCACGACACGGTCCCTACCGACGACTCTACGCCCAGCAGTTTCGGCGTGACGCCACATCGAGATCGTTCGGGAGCGGATTGACTGATCCTGCCCGTTGAAGCACAATTGCCCGGCAAATTTCGACGCTTCGGCGCCGGTGGATCAAGCTTCACCTGCATGGACTCAGGAGCACGATACTCGGCCGCTTCGGTTCGAAACCCAGCCTTCTTCAGTCGGCGACGCCGTTTCTGGTCCGCTCGCTCCAGCCCCGGACCAATGTCAGCAGGAGAATGTAGAAGTCCAGCGTCAGTGACCAGCGTCGCACATAGTGCAGGTCGTGTCGCAACCGCTGGCCCGGATCGGTGTACCCTCGCCACCCGTGAACCTGCGAATATCCGGTGAGTCCGCTTCTGACGTCATGGCGAAGTGCGTAGTCGGTGTGTTCGGCGCCGAGTTGTCGGACAAACTCCGGACGTTCCGGCCGCGGCCCAACCATGCTCATCTCTCCTTTGGCGATGTTCCACAGCTGGGGAATCTCATCCATACCCGTCCGCCGCAGCAACGCTCCGAACCTGCTGCACCGGGGATCGTTCGGCACCGACCAGATCGGTCCGAGGCCCTCTTCGGCGTCGCGCTTCATCGTGCGGAATTTGACGATTGAGAAGTGGCGTCCGTCCAACCCCACCTGTGTCTGGCGGTAGAGGACAGGCGCCCCGCCGGTGATCCGGAGAATCAGGGCGATTGCTGCAAAAAGAGGCGAGAGAAGCAGCAGTCCGAGGGCCAACAACGTGAGGTCGAGCGCCCTCTTGGCCATTCCGCCAAGCCCCCGAACGGATCTATGCTCCGACCGGGTTCGGCGAACGGCCTCAGTGATGCTCATCCCATCGAGCCCGAACGAACTCTTCGATTTCTGATCTAAACCTTTCACGGGAGAATGTGGCCGTGCCACTCCGGATAGCTTGCTCCGACGAGCGGATCGTGTCAAATCTTTCAATCCCCTTCGTCAGATTCAGAACCCACTGTTTCTGACTGTCGGACTTCATGAGCACCTACTGGGGGCAAGGGGCCTCGCCTTCGATCGGGGCGACCCCGGCCGGACGGTTGGCGCACGGATCCGCCTCGGCCAGCGAGATCCTCGCTCCTGTTCGAATCAGACTGGTCGCGCTTGGACCTTGAAAAAAACTGTATCCGGCACGAGTTCCCATCCATGCCAGAGGGCCGCCCAGCTTCAGGCCGGCGCCCAAGGTCTCGTTCTTGATCCTTGTGACGAGGGCCTCGTATTCCGGGTCCCCCTGCCTGCGGCCACTGAAACTTCCCAGGTCCGAGCTTGCGGCGAAAACGACGTCGACTCCGGCGACGCTGGCGATCTCGTCCGCGATCGCCACGCCGGCCGGAGACTCGATCATGGCGACGATCATGATGTTTTCGTTAGCGTCCCGGCGGTAGTTGTTGCCCCACAGCGCTCGATACTGCCCGCCGCCCTGGCTTCGTTTGCCCCTGGGTGGATAATTAGCGAACGTGACCGCATCCTCGATTTTTTGAACGCTGTCGACCATCGGGATGATGATGCCCAGAGCACCGATATCGGTGGCTTTCTGAATGTCTCCTTCCGTCGCGTTGGGGACACGAACGAAGGGTATGGCCGGCGCGCCCCTGCACGCCCATATCATTCGCGCCGCGTCGGTATAGGTCAGCGGGCTGTGCTGCATCTCGATCCAGAGGAAGTCGAACCCCGAGTTGGCCATGGCGCAGTAGATGTCCGGGTCCGCGGTCGTCACTGTGCCGCCGATCACCCGTTTGCCTTCGGCCAGCTTCTGTTTCACGGTGTTGAAGATCGGACCGGTCCCGTCGGTCTGCCGCTGTTCGGCCTGTGACGCACCCGCGATCATCAAGCCAACGCCTGAAAGCATTGCAAATAGAAGCGTTCGCCTCATTGGTTGAACCTCGCTGTCGAAAAGGATTGGTAGGTCGAGAATCGTACCATAGCAGCCCGTGGTGGAAGTCTGTAGGGTCGCGCGCAGGGATATTCGGGTCACAGGCGCGAAATGAGGAGCGGAACGATGCATAGTCCTCGTGACCGACGAATGACAAAGCCTGTGGCCCGAAGACCCCTGCGCCCTACGGGTTACGACGGCATGGGGCCAGCTGGGGCGTTGCCACTCCTAGATCGATGGGAACCATCGCCGTCTTCGATGGGAACCATCGCCGTCTTCGATGGGAACATCGACGTCGTCGTGGCGCCTTGCATCTAGCCCCATGGCGCTCGTAACGCGACCCTACAGACTTCCACCACGGGCTGCTAGTGGGTCGTCGAGCAGATTTGACTCTCGAAGTGGGATTCTATTGACAACCAGATGTGTTACCGTGCACAGTGGAATCGAGAAGACCTATGTTCTTACACGCCCAACGACGACAAATGTCCCGACCGCTGCCGCCGGCTACGCCGTTGGTTCCGGTGAGGAGGGCCGTGTGAAGTAGATCCACCTGTCTGCTCACATCTCAGTCGTCATGGCCCGCTCCGGACAAGTTCCCGAGTCGGGTTTTTTTTGTGCCCGGATTCGGATCACCGCGATGGATCGAGCCTATGGAGGTCCAAACGGATGCGAACCGATACAGGACAAATCCCTACAGAGAAAAGCGATCTATTCCAGGTCCAGAGGCGCCGGAACACCATCTTTGTGATCAAGATGGGAGGCGAACTTCTCGATGACCCGTCGGTGCTCGACCGTCTCGCCGGCGACATCCGGGGACTGTGCCAACTCCAGGTCGACGTCGTTGTGGTCCATGGGGGGGGACCTCAACTGTCACGTTGGTCCGATCGCTGCAAGATCGAACGGCGACAGGTTGCGGGTCGTCGCGTGACCGACGACGAGACTCTGGAACTGTCCAAGATGGTCTTGGGAGGTCTGGTCTCAACGAACATCATCGCCGCGTTCCGCCGGTGCGGTGTACCGAGCATCGGTCTGTCGGGCGTCGCGGGGAATCTGGTGTTGGCCCGCCGCCGTCCTCCGCAGCGCCTACGCGATGTTCGTACCGGGGAAGAGCGGGTTGTCGATTTCCAGAACGTCGGAGACATCGAAAGCGTCGACACCACCTGCTTGCGATTGTGTATCGAGCGTGGATTGGTTGCCGTCGTTGCACCGTTGGCTTCAGACGCTGAAGGACGGGTGCTCAACGTGAACGCCGATACGGTGGCCGCCGCGATAGCGGTGGCGCTGGACGCCCGAAAGTTGATTCTTCTCTCGAATGTGGACGGTGTGTTTGCGGATAGGGCGGATCGCAGCAGCCTGCTCCCGGTCTTGTCGATAAAGCGGGCCAGAGAGCTCATCGCCAGCGGGAGAGCCGGTGGCGGAATGGCGCCCAAGCTCGAAGCTGCGGTACAGGCTGTCAAAGGAGGAGTCGGAAGCGTCCACATCGCCAACGGACTTCGGCCGGGCGCCCTCGTCGGCGAGGCTCTCGAAACCGGAAACGCCGGTACGGTCCTCCGACAGGTTCAGATGAGTCCGCTCAGTCAAGAGGTGGGTCGATGATACGCAGTTCGAGGTTCAAAGCGCCCATGAACGATTACATGGAAGCATTCAATGCCAGCATTGCCTTTGATCGCCGCCTCTACAGAGAGGACATTCGAGCGAGCGTCGCGTGGGCGCGAGCTCTGAATAGTTCCGGACGGATCACTCGGGACGAATTGCGGCGGATCGAGTCCGGGCTGGAGACGGTAGGAATCGAAATCGAGTCCGGGAATTTCGACTTTCGTGCGGACCTCGAAGACATCCACATGAATATCGAATGCCGGCTGACGGAGCTCATCGGCGACGCCGGCCAGAAACTCCACACCGGGCGCAGCCGGAACGATCAGGTGGCCACCGACATGCGGCTTTGTGTGCGATCCCGGTCGCGGGAGGCGTATCGTCTCATCGGCTCGCTCGTCCAGGCGCTGGTAGACACGGCGGAGCGTGACTTGGACGTCGCCATTCCGGCCTATACACACTTACAGCACGCCGAGCCCGTACTGTACGCACACCATTTACTCGCCTACGCCGAAATGTTTCTGCGCGACCGTGCGCGATTCGAATGGGCCGCCGATCAAGCCGACGCTTGCCCGTTGGGATCGGGCGCCTGCACGGGAAACCCGTTTGGCATCGACCGCCAGTGGCTTGGGACGAGCCTTGGATTTTCCCGGCTGACCCACAATTCGCTCGATGCCGTGTCGGACAGGGACTTTGTCTGCGACTTTCTCTACACCTGCTCGATGTTTCTGGTTCACGTGTCACGGCTGGGAGAAGACCTTGTGCTGTGGTCGTCCAGCGAATTCAAGCTGGTGAAGATCGACGATTCGTTTACTTCCGGCAGTTCGATGCTTCCCCAGAAGAGGAACCCGGACGCCTGCGAACTCGGCCGGGCCAAGTCCGGCCGTGCGATCGGACATCTGATGGCGATGCTGACGGTACTCAAAGGGTTGCCGTTGTCCTACAACAAGGATCTGCAGGAAGACAAGGAATGTGTCTTCGACGCGATCGACACGATCTTCACCTTGATACCCGTCTTCCGGACTTTGGTCGATGGACTGCGAATCGACCGTCAACGAGCTGCCTCGCTTCTCGACAGCGGGTTCGTGGAGGCCGGCGCAGTGGCAGACTACTTGACGCGCAAGGGCGTTCCTTTCCGCCAGGCGCATCAAATTACAGGAAGCATCGTCGCCCGGGTCGAGGCGAAGCAGCTGGGACTGAAAGATCTGCCGCTGTCGGATTACCTGGAGTTCCACCCGGCTTTTGAGGAGGACCTGTTCGAGGCGTTATCGATCGAAAGGAGCATGAGTGCGCGCGACGTCGTCGGCGGCACCGCTCCTCGACGTGTTCGGATCGAGATCGAACGTCTCCGCGGGTTGGTGCGACAATCCCTGACGGCCACAAGTCCGACCCCGGACTCTTAGGAGAGAGAGTGATGTCTGAACGTCCCAAGATTGTTCTGGCCTATTCCGGAGGCCTCGACACTTCCTACTGTATTCCTTACTTGAGGGAAACGCGCGATTACGATGTTGTTACGGTGACGGTGGACACGGGTGGCTTTCAGCCCGGTGAACTTGGAGAGATTGAGGCGCGAGCCGAAGCTCTCGGCGCCGTCGCTCACCATACCGTTGATGGGCGGAGCAAAGTCTTCGACCGCTACGTTGCCTACCTGATCAAAGGCAACATCCTCCGAGGCCAGGTATACCCGTTGTCGGTCGCCGCCGAACGGGCGGTTCAGGCTGAAGTGGTCGCCGACTTTGCCGCCCGCGTCGGCGCCGTCGCCATCGCTCACGGTTCGACGGGCGCCGGTAACGACCAGGTTCGATTCGACATCGCGTTTCGGGTTTTGTGTCCTGGTTTGGAGATCGTGACTCCAGTCCGAGATGATGGCGTCAGTCGCAGTGAGGAGTACGAGTTCCTCAAGAGACACGGCGTGAACCTCGACCCGAAGCTGCGCCGATATTCGGTCAACGCAGGACTCTGGGGCACAACGATCGGTGGCGGCGAGACTCATGATCCCTGGCAAGAGATCCCGGCGGAACTATTCGAAGAGGCGGCCGCCGTTCCAAAGGCGGAAGAGGAAAGGGAACTGACCCTCGGCTTCTTCCAGGGCTTACCGACAACGATCGATGGGGATCCAATGGACGGCAGCGAACTGGTTGGGCGTCTCGGGGAACTCTGTCGGCGCTACAGGTGCGGTATGGGAGTCCACGTCGGCGACACCGTTCTTGGGATCAAGGGCCGCATTGCGTTCGAGGCAGGCTCGGCCATGGTGCTCATCAATTCGCATCGGGAACTGGAAAAAATAACCACCACTGCCTGGCAGCGCTTCTGGAAGGATCATCTGGGCGAGTTCTACGGAAAGATGCTTCACGAAGGCCTGGCTTTCGAACCCGCTCTTCGCGATATCGAGGCCATGATCGACAGCTCGCAGCAGCGTGTCTCCGGCGATGTTCGAGTGCGCCTGTCGCCCGGACGTTTCGCCGTCACCGGTGTCCGGAGTCCCCACGGAATGGCGGGTCCGGCGGCCGGTGTGTATGGCGAGATGCCGAGCCTGTGGGATGGAATCGACGCCCGCGGATTCAGCGCGATCTCAGCGATTCCGTCGATGCTCTATCGAAGGACGGCCGAATCGAACGCTTTGGACGGAAAGCCTCATGAAGGATAGATTGCAGCCCGACAAGCTCGCATCTGTGGTGTCGAGACTCTCGTTCGACCGGGAAGTCGAAGTGACGACGAAGCTCGAATCCGAAGCGGGAAACGCGGTGGTTGTCCGGGTGCTCGAGGACTCCGGGCGTCAGGACATCGAATTGGAGACGGGTCGGCTGTCACCGCTCCTGGCTGGGAACGTCGTGATCGGAGCCTTAGGCCGTCGCCGGGCGCTTCGGGGATTTGCCGGGAACGTGCCGAGCCGGATTCGACCAGGGGACCAGGTTGCCGTTCTGAATCGGGGCGGGGTGATCGGCGTGTGCCGGGATACGGGCGCGGCGAGAGGTCCTGTGGCGTGCGAAGTCATCGGAATGCCTGTGATCGACGGTAGGATTCTCAACATTCGCGATGCCCGTCTGCCGTCCCTCGGTGTGTCCATGTCCCGGATTCCCCCGATCGTCGTCGTCTCCGGAACCTGTATGGACAGCGGAAAGACGTCTTTCCTGACGCGCACAACCCTCGGATTGACGCGACGGGGATACCGGGTTGCGGTGGGTAAGCTGACGGGAGTGGCGTGTCTGAGAGACCTGATTGCCGCCCGCGACCACGGCGCCGTTACGACGGCGTCGTTCCTGGACTTTGGATACCCTTCCACCGCCGGACTGGAAGGGCGGGAGTCCGTTCAGATTGCCCGGTCGATAATCGGGTGGCTGGCCGGGTTCTCACCCGACGTCTTGCTGCTTGAACTCGGTGACGGCATCATCGGGGACTACGGTGCGATCGAAATCCTTAAAGATCCAGAGCTGAAGGCCTCGATTGGGGTACTGGTCGTGTGTGCCGGCGATCTTGTCGGAGCCTGGGGAAGTCAACGGTACTTGAAGGACTACGGCTTGAATGTGGATCTGTTCTCAGGTCCGGTCACCGACAATGAAGTCGGGCTCGACTACCTGCGGCGGGAACTGGGAAGCCGGGCCATCAACGGGCTGG
The DNA here is from genome assembly GCA_965247425.1 of Terriglobia bacterium. GTDB lineage: Bacteria > Acidobacteriota > Terriglobia > 20CM-2-55-15 > 20CM-2-55-15 > CAZOZZ01. The sequence continues at coordinate 2,717,519 of OZ252023.1, read as the reverse complement.
AAGATCCCGATTCTCTGGCAGCCGTCATTCAGCCGCTGATGGAGAGGTTTCGACCCATCCCTGCCACGGTTCGCCATGGTCGGTGATAAACGCAGCGGAAAAATCGGCGTCGGCGTTTTCGGAGCGTCCGGCTACATTGGTTCGGAACTTCTTCGCTATCTTGCGGTGCACCCACGTTTTGACGTGAGTTGGGCATCGGCCCACTCGCATGCCGGGCATGCAATCGACGAAGTCCTTCCAAACCTCCTGCATTTCGCCGCTGGCCGATTCTGCACGATGGAGGAGGGCCGGGCCCGAATGGACGAAGTCGGAGCCGTCTTCCTCGCCCTGCCGCACCACGACTCCCAACGATTGATCCCCGCTCTGGCGAGAGCTTATCCGGACGTCGTCTTCGTCGATCTGGCCGGAGACTTTCGCTCCACTGACGTGGAAGGCTACAGACGACACTACGGACGGGACCATGTTGCCGGTGACCTGCTCGGCAAATTCGTCTATGGCCTGCCGGAGTTCCGGAGGCGCGACATCCTGGGCGCGCGCCTGGTGGCCAACCCCGGTTGCTTTGCCACAGCCATCCTGCTGACGTTAGCGCCCTTGGCCCGCAAGGGATTGCTATCCGGTGACGTCTGCGTGACCGGCATTACCGGATCGTCCGGATCGGGGGCGAGTCCCAAACCGACGACGCATCATCCCGAGAGAGCGGCCAACATCCGGTCGTACAGGCCGCTCGAGCACCAGCACTTGCTGGAAGTCGAAGAGTTTCTTCGTTCGGAAACGGACCGGGACATGCGGCTGCTTTTCGTGGCGCAGTCCGCGCCCATCGTTCGAGGCATTTATGTCACCGCCTTCCTTCCGGGCGTCAGTTCGGCGCGGTTAACGGAGACTTATCGTGACGCCTACCAGGACGAGGCGTTCGTCAACGTCGTCGAGGGATCGCCAGATCTGCGCTGGGTTCAGGGCACACCCCAGGCTTTTGTGGGGTTCGCGGGCGCCGAGCCGCTGGGTTCGGTCGGATTCGGTGTGATCGACAACCTCGGAAAGGGCGCCGCCGGACAGGCGATCCAGAATCTGAACTGTGTTTTCGGTTTTGACGAAACAGATGGGCTGCGGCTGCCTGGAGGTTTCATTTGACTTCTCTCGTGACGAAAGGAGACTTGCGATGATCGCTCGAACACGAGAAGACCGGTACACGGTCCGCGTGTATGAAAACGTTCGCCTTCCGATTCGGCTGACCGAAGGCGATGGAAATTACGTGTTCAGTGACACGGGCGACCGCTACCTGGACCTCTATGGGGGACATGCCGTCGCTTCGCTCGGACATTGCCACCCGCGTTGGGTCGAAGACATGCGGCGTCAGATGGAAAAGCTGGTCTGCTGCTCCAACGCCGTATACCACGAACTTCGCGGCCAGGCCGGCGAAACGCTCGTGCGCCACAGCTACCCCTCCATGCATGCGGTCTACTTCTGCGGTTCCGGATCCGAAGCGAACGAGACGGCGTTGAAGATCGCACGAAGAGCGACCCGGAGGAAACGGATCGTTTCCATGATCGGGGGGTTTCATGGGCGGACGCTCGGGGCTTTGAGCGTCACCGGGTTCGAATCGTTGCGGCATGCGTTTCCTGAGAACGTCGCCAACCACACCAACTTCGTCCCATTCGGCGACCTGGAGGCCATCCAGGCCATCGAGGACGTGGCGGCAGTCATCGTCGAACCGATTCAGAGTGTGGCGGGAGTCTTCGTCGCCGAGAAGGACTATTACACGGCTCTCCGGGCCCATTGCACTCGCGAAGGCATCTGTCTGGTGTTCGATGAAGTGCAGACGGGAACGGGTCGGACCGGTCACTGGTTCGCCGGCCACCACTGGGGAGTCGAACCCGACCTGGTGACAACCGCCAAGGGTGTGGCCGCGGGTTTTCCCGCCGGGGTCGTCCTCGCCAACGAACATTATTGCGCCGGGATTGGGGTGGGGGATCACGGCACGACATTCGGCGGTGGCCCACTCGCCGCCGCCGCGATTCTGTCGACGTATCGGATCATTGAAGCCGAAGGGCTGGTGGACCGGGTTCGGGCACTGGGCCACAGCGTTTGTCGTCGGCTTGGAGAATTTCTCGGGCGCGGTGTTTCCCAGATCCGCGGCCGGGGTTATCTCCTGGGGGTGCAGTTGGAGCACCCGGCCAAGGAGGTCCAGATGGCGCTGCTCGAATCCGGCGTTCTGGTCGGTACGTGCAGCCAGCCCGAGACGATTCGTCTGCTCCCTCCTTTGACCGTCGACGCCGAAGACTGGGACGTCTTTTTCTCTGCGTTCGAACAGGTGCTGGGTCCGGCCCGATGAAACACTTCTACAACTTGCAGGAGTTGCCGACCCGCGACATTCGCTCGCTGCTGTTGCGATCGCGCGAATTCCGCGGCTCGCCGCTATCGGACTTGCTTGGTGGCAAACACGTCGCCCTTTTGTTTCTCTCTCCCTCGTTGCGGACGAGGTGCTCTTTTGAAGTCGGTCTGCAGTCGATGGGCGCCGCCGTGACCACACTCGAACCCGGAATGTTTCACAAACTCGAGACGGTGGATGGAGTGCGGATGGACGGAGATGGAGCCGAGCATGTCAAGGACGCGGTACGGGTTCTGTCTCGATATTTCGACGCGCTTGGCGTACGTGTCTTTGCGGGTGGAATCGACCGGGGAGAAGACACGGCCGACACCCTGTTTCAAACGATCATGCATCATTCCGATATTCCTGTCTTCAATATGGAGTCGGCTTTGTATCACCCCTGTCAGGCGTTGGCCGACCTGATGACGATCGAAGACGTTCTTGGAGAATTCAGGTGTCGCAAGATCACGATCACGTGGGCGAGCCACCCGAAACCGCTGCCCATGGCAGTCGCGAATTCCATCGTCCTGGCGACGTCGGCGATGGGAATGGACGTCACGTTGTCGCATCCGGACGGCTTCGATCTGGAATCAGGAATCCTCGAAGCCGCCAGAAGGGCAACGGCCGCCTCCGGCGGCAGCCTCCGCTTCTCGCGAGACAGGATGTCCGGCGCCGAGGGGGCGGAAGTCGTGTACGCGAAATCGTGGGGCGCGATGGCGCGCTACGATGATCCGGAGGCCGAGAACCGAATGCGGCGGCGTCACGGCGACTGGATCGTCGATGACGCCCTGATGGGCGTGACCCAAGGTGCGTACTTCATGCACTGCCTTCCTGTGCGACGCAACGTCGTTGTCAGAGACTCGGTTATCGATGGTGGGAAATCCGTGGTGTTCGGACAGGCGGAGAATCGACTACACGTACAGAAGGCCATGCTCGAACGCCTCGTAGTCGGACCTGGGTCGGCCTTGGCACCTCTGGGGTAGAACACCTCAAGAATCGCCTCATACAAACGAACCAACCCTGGCTTGCCTGACAGCGGCAGCATTGGGATCGACCGCTGCATTGGAGTCGGCGAGATCGGTTCGAATGCGGTCGAAGTCAGAATAGGCGCGCGGCATCCCAGCGAGTATCCTGGGAGACGTCACATATACGAGTATGCGGGCCAAGTGGACCAAGTAACGGATTGATTTCCCCCAAGCTCCTCCGTTCGTACTCTAGGAATCGAGCTTTCGACCTCGCATGAAATGGCGGGACATTGATTCGAAATATCGCACTGAGCAGCGAGGCCCACCCTGGCTCGATCGTCAGATCGATCCCACGCCACTTTCCACCTATTCGAGACTCCATTCTGCTTTTCGGCGGAACAGTTGTCGCCATCCAGCTGGCCTTCAGATTCTTCGTTGAGGGACAGGTTTCGGCTCTGTGGCCCGCGACCGGCGTGGTCGTGGCTGCAACCCTGCTGAGCCCAAAGCGATTGTGGCCCGGGGTGATGGCAGTTTTCGTCCTGGCCTACGTGCCCACGTTTCTGTCCCTGGGAGTACCTCTTTCGGACACGCTCGTTCTCGCGTTCGTCAACCTGGCGGAAGTCTGGCTGTTCGCATGGCTTTTTACCAGGACCCTCAGAGGACCCCCCAGGCTGACAACGAGTCGAGAGGCGATTTGGTTCGTCCTGATAACGGCGTTGGTTGCCGGCACATCGGGTCTGGCGGGAGGCGCGGTCCGTTCCTTATACTACGCAACGCCATTCTGGGTTGGATGGCTCAGTTGGTGGATTGGGGACGGTTTCGGCATCCTCCTGGTCGCTCCCGCAATCCTCGTGTGGGCACTCCCAGCGCACCGTAAGGCGCTCGGCATGGCGAGTCCCTTCCGTATGGTCGAAATGACGGTGCTGACTTTCCTCCTGCTCGCCAGCGCCAACTACGCGTTCGGCGCGGCCCCGGGAAGCCTCCTTTCTCCCGCACAGTTTCCTTACGTGACCATTCCCTTTCTTATGTGGGCGGCGTTTCGATTTGGAGTTGTCGGAGCGTCATCCGGAGCCGTCCTCATTTCCGTCGTGGCGGGATGGAACACGATGAGCGGCAGGGGGCCGTTCGCTGCGGTCGATGGATTAGTTGGCCCGGACGTGCTGAGCCTTCAGGTTTTCCTCGGAGTCAAGACGGTTTTCGCATTGATGGCGGCCACCGTCACAACGGAACTGAGGAACACCAAGAAAGACCTGGGGCGATCGAACATCGAAAACATTCGTACGGCGAACGCCAGATTGAAGGCAAGCGAACAACAGAGTCGGGCGCTTCTGGAATCCGCCCAGGACGGGATCGTCGTTACCGATCGGCAAGGCGTCATCCTTCTCATCAATGCTCAGACGAGGGCGATGTTCGGGTACGACGCCGAGGAGCTGATCGGGAACCCCGTGGAGTTGCTCGTGCCAGCCACTCAACAGGCCGCCCACCGGGCCCAGCGGGTCGCATACGGTGCCGAGCCGACAATGCGGCCGATGGGAAAGGACCTCGACCTCCGTGGCCGCCGGAAAGACGGATCCGAGTTTCCCGTGGAAATCAGCCTCAGCCCGACACGGGTCGGGGAGGACCTGATGATCATGGCCGTCGTCCGGGATGTAACCGAACGGAAAGCCCTGGAACGGCAGTTCCACGCGGCGCAGCGGATGGACGCCGTAGGACAGCTGGCGGGAGGCATCGCTCACGATTTCAACAACATCCTGACTATCATATCCGGTTGCAGCAGCCTCCTGCAGGATCAGCTGCCTGCCGGTTCGCCCATGCAGGCGAGCGTTCGGGCACAATCGAAGGCGTCGGAACGCGGCGCGGCATTGACACGCCAGTTGCTGGCTTTTGGCCGCAAGCAGCGCTTCGATCCGAAAGTCCTTAAGCTCAACGACGCCATTTCGGAGTTACACATGGTTCTGCGCCGAACTCTGGGTGAAGACATCGACCTCATCACCCTCCTCGCGTCGAAGGGATACGTCGAGGCCGATCCTGCCCAACTGGAGCAAGTGATTGTGAACCTTGCCGTGAACGCACGCCATGCCATGCCCCAGGGAGGAAAGCTCGAGATCCGGACTTCCGACGTCGAACTGGATGAGGCGAGGGCGAGTGAACTTCAGGAAGTGTCTCCCGGCCGTTATTCGCTGTTGACTGTTTCTGACAGCGGAACGGGTATGGACCCGGATACCGTCGTGCGCATATTCGAACCTTTCTTCACCACGAAAGAAAGGGGTGAAGGAACAGGGTTGGGGCTTGCCGCGGTTTACGGGATCGTCAAACAGAGCAAAGGAGCAATCTCCGTCGAAAGTAAACGCATATTCGAACCTTTCTTCACCACGAAAGAAAGGGGTGAAGGAACAGGGTTGGGGCTTGCCGCGGTTTACGGGATCGTCAAACAGAGCAAAGGAGCAATCTCCGTCGAAAGTAAACCTGGTGTCGGAACTGTCTTCGACATCTTCCTGCCGCAAGTCCCGTCTGCGGTCCTTGATTCCCGGGAGGCCCTGAGCGATGAGGAGGTTCCCTTCAGCGAAGGGAGGATATTGCTAGTCGAGGACGACGAAGACGTGAGAGTGCTGACGGCAAAGATCCTCCGAGCAAGAGGCTATTCCGTCCTCGATGTGACCGGCGCGGGTCAGGCGAAATCGGCAGTCGAAGGGGGCCCTCCGTTCGACCTCGTCCTGACCGACGTAGTCATGCCCAAGACGAGCGGCCCCGAACTTGTCGAGCGTCTGCGTACCCGAGATTCGGATTTCAAAGTACTGTACATGTCCGGTTACTCGGACAACACATCGAAAGCCTATCGGCTCGTCGGCGGCTCTGAGCTCCTCGACAAACCTTTCACACCCGCTGATCTCCTGCGCAAGGTCCACGAGGTGCTTCGCGGGTCGTGAGCCGATGTGGACCGAGATTCCGGGTTAGAAACCAGGTCGCTGGAATTCCGCGAAATCCTCCTTGGTCGTCTCCAGAATTTCGAGGATGGCCCGCCGGTCGGCCGCGGCCAGGTGCTCAAACCGCTCGCTCCGATCCGCGCCGTCCAGGACCTCACGGAGTCGGCGGTAGACGTAGTCCCTGGCCAGGTCCGGCAGCGCATCGAAGGCTTCTGAATAGATGAGATAGCTCAGCGGATACCGGAACAACCGTGTGGTGAGATCCAACTCCAGAAGGGAGCGTCCTTCCCCATCCCAAGGGCCCTGACTGACGAACTTAGACGCGAAGCCCGAAGTGCCCTCGATCGGACCTGTCAGCGGGGCTTCACCGACGAAAAGCATCGCTTCGACGAGCGGTTCGGTGAGTTCTTCGACCAGTCTGGGGATGCTGTCGGCACCTTGTTCGTCGGCGACATTATCGGCAGCGAGGGCCGAACGGATTTTCCAGTTTGCCCCGATGATGAGGTTCTGCACGCCGACCTGGTGCTCGATCACCATCAACGCGACAATATCGCTGTGTCGGGTGAGATAGGGTGATGTGTCGACCAGACCTTCAAGGTCGGAGCGGTTCGCGCCCCGCGCCAGATCGAACTGCTCGCGGTCGGTGGGGTCGGTGACGATCAGGTTCCCCATGTGTTTCTGGTCCCCGTGCGTTCCGGTGACGTACCACCCGCCCCATCGCTGGCTGATAGGATTCCTGTCCGTGGTCAGGTACCAGCCTTCGTGGGAAACGGCCAGGCCTTTCGCGTCGGGAAACATCGAACCCATGATGTAGCGCGGGACGCCGCCACCGGTCATGGAGTAGGAGTCATGACACCGAAGGCAGCGAAATGTCTCGCGCACGAACTCCGGTCTTTCGGGATTTACCTGGCTGAGCGTGTAGAAGACGGGCCCCAGGTCCGGGTCGAGGGCCGAGATTTCGATCGAGCGACCACCCTGGACCCAGCCGACGTACACGTCGTCCCTGAAATAGACGGCGCGAGGCGTCTCGGGCGAGATCCGGCCTTTCTGTACGCTCGTCTTGGAAAACACAAGCATCTGGGAGGCCACATCGATATCTAACTCTCGAAGCAGCGAGGCGAGGTAACCGTTTCGGCTGTCGAACTCGAGTTTCACTTCGCCGCTCTCGATACGTTTCCTCAACTTTGCCAGAGGGCCATCGGGTGTCCCCGACCCGTATCCGATGACCGGGTACTCCCGGTCGTAGCGGAGCTGCATCATGGCCATCGCGGCCGTTGGTATCAAGACGACGAGGAGCGCACCGCCCGCAATCCTGCGAGAAAATCCAAAGGGTCGGCTACGACGAATGGTTCGTGAAATAAAATGCAACATATGACCTCGTTTCTGATGATGAGTAACGTTCGGACTCCGAGGCTCGTAATTAATATAGGGTCGCCGGGACTGCCCACATTTGTGCGTCGTGGACCTGAATCGGGGCCGTTTTCTATAATATAATAGTAAGATCAGGCACGTAGCCAACAGTTTTGCGCACCTGGTTGTTCCGCTTGTCGGCGAGTTCGTGCAAAACGATCCTTCCCGAAAAGTGAAAGTGCCGCAAAGCGCTCTTGATATGGGACTTATTTAATGATAAATACTAGTTGTTGGACCTCCCGAGGATTGGGCCCATTCGATCGAGGAAGGCGGGGGGAGAGGTAATAAATTAATGTTTCGATACAGATATGCAATTCTGACTACCGTCGTCGTGTGCCTGCTGGTGGCCGGCACCATCAATATTGCATTGCCAGTAGCTCCTCAAACAGGTCAAACGGTCGTTCCGGCGTCGCTTAATTCCCAACGAGATTTCGTGTCGAACAACTGCGCGGTCTGTCACGACGACATCTCGGCTTTTGGCGGGATGTCCCTGACGAGTCTCGATCTCGCCCACCCGGAAGAGAATCCCCAGCTTGCCGAAAAGGTGATCGCCAAGTTGAAGGCGGGATTGATGCCCCCCGCCGGCGAAGCCCGCCCTCCACGAGCGGATAGCGAGGTTTTTTACAAGACCCTGGAGGCACAACTGGGCCAGGCGGCGTCTATCGACCCGAACTCCGGTTCCCGTTCCTTCCAGCGTCTCACGCGCGATGAGTATGCCAACTCGATCCGGGACCTTCTCGGTGTTGAGGTGGATGTTGCCAAGTACCTGCCCGCGGACATGCTCAGCGAAGGCATGGACAATATAGCGGACTCGCAGCCGCTTTCGGCATCCCTGATGGAAGGGTATATGCGTGCCGCTGCCGAGATCACGAACCAGGCGCTGGGCGATCCGAAGGCCTCCCCGACATCGGTGATGTTCAAGCTCAACAGGATGGCCGCGCAACTGAATCACGTGCCTGGCACCCCGTTCGGTACCCGGGGCGGGACATCGGAAATGTTCAATTTCCCGGCGGACGGAGAATATGACATCCGGGTGCTCCTCTACGCGACCGCGACGGGCCGATTCTTCTCCAACGTGGACGACGAGGAGGTCGAGGTTTCAATCGACGGCGGGCGTGTGGCGCTGTTGGCTGTCGATCCGGAGATGTCGGAGGCCGAGGAAGTGGGTCTGAACTTGACGACGGGCCGGATTTTCGTGAAGGCGGGCCCCCATCGGGTTGCGGTTGCATTCATCGACAATCACTCTCCCATCGTCGAGGACGACATCCTCGAAATCAACCAGACCATGGTGGACACCGACGCCCCGAATACACACGACCTGACTATTTACGCCCACCTTCGGGAGTTCGAGATCAGCGGTCCGTTCAATGTGTCGGGCGTGTCGGATTCGGCGCCGCGCCGGAGCGTGTTTACGTGTCGTCCCCTGAGCCTCGATGAGGAAATGCCCTGTGCCACCGAGATCATCGGCAGGCTGGCCCGCAAGGCGTACCGGAGGCCGACGACCGACGAAGACATGGAAGGGCTCATGCTGTTCTACGGCCAGGGCCGCCAGGAGGGTGGGGACTTCGAGTCCGGCATTCGGACCGCCCTCCATGCCATGCTTACGAATCCCTATTTCGTGTTCAAGTTCGAGATCCCCCCGGCAGGCGTCGCGCCAGGCGAGAGCTACTACGTTGGGGATCTGGCTTTAGCTTCCCGTCTTTCCTACTTCGTCTGGGGTACTCCACCCGATGAAAAACTGATCGATATTGCCGAAGATGGCAGGCTCCGGGATCCGGCCGTGCTCGAAGCCGAGGTCCACCGGATGCTGGCCGATCCCCGGTCCATATGGCTGTCGGAGAAGTTTGCGAACCTGTGGCTTCATTTGCCGGACCTTGGGAACATCGAACCGGATCCTTTCTATTTCCCGTTGTTCGACCTGACGCTGGCTTCGGCGATGGAGACCGAAGCGGAGCTGTTCTTCGACAGTATCGTTCGGGAGGACCGGAACGTCCTGGATCTGATAACGGCGGATCACACGTTCGTCAACGAGCGCCTGGCCGACCACTACGAGATCCCGAATGTTCGAGGCGAACACTTCCGCCGCGTGAGTGTCACCGACGATTACCGGCGAGGCCTTCTGGGCAAAGGCGGCATTCTGACGATGACTTCCAACGCCGACCGTACCTCTCCAGTACTTCGGGGCAAGTGGGTGCTTCAGGTGTTGTTCGGCACGGCACCGCCGGCACCGCCTCCCGTCGTGCCTTCTCTCGAGGAAACCGAGGCTGTCGACACGGGCAAGGTCCTGACCGTCCGCGAACGAATGGAGATGCATCGGTCCAATCCGGTGTGCGCCTCGTGTCATAAGATGATCGACCCTCTGGGGCTGGCCCTGGAGAATTTCGATGTGACCGGCAGGTGGCGGACCTGGGACAAGACGTTCGCGCTCGATTCGGGAGGCTTCCGCATTCACAGTGCAGGTATCCCGATCGACTCGACTACGGTACTGCATGACGGGACGCCGATGGACGGGCCGGCGAGCCTCCGAAATGCCATACTCGGCTACTCGGAAATGTTCATCGATGGGCTGACCCGCAAACTGCTGTCGTTTGCTATCGGCCGGAGGATCGAATACTTCGACATGCCCACGGTCCGGACGATCACCAGCGAAGCGGCCAGCAACGACAACCGTTTTTCCAGGCTGGTTCTCGGTATCGTGAAGAGCCCCGCGTTTCAGATGAACAGGGCGGAAGAAGTCGTGACCGAGGCAGGAAACGAACGTTAAGGGTTCGACCAGACTCATACGAGAGCAATAATAGATAAGGTTCAAGCAGGAGGAAGGATGTTCATTACCAAGAAGTACATTTCTCGTCGCACCATGCTCCGGGGCATGGGTGCGACCGTGGCGCTCCCGTTCCTGGAGTCGATGGCGCCTGCCATGTCCTCCACACAGGAGGCTGCAGCCACCGAACGGCCGGTCCGTCTCGCCTGTGTGGAGATGGTCCATGGCTCGGCCGGATCCACCCGATGGGGCGCTACGAAAAACCTGTGGTCTCCCTCCGGTGTCGGAGGCGACTTCGACCTGACCCCCAGCAGTCTGATTCCGCTTGAACCGTTCAGAGATTACCTCACGATCGTGAGCAACACGGACATGAGGGCCGCCGAGGCCTGGATCGTCAAGGAGATTGGGGGCGATCACTTCCGGTCGAGTGCCGTGTTCCTGACGCAGGCCCATCCCAAGCAGACTCAAAGTTCGGACATTTACGCGGGCGCGTCGATCGATCAAGTTTACGCGAAGCGGTCCGGCCAGGAAACTCCGCTACCGTCCATCCAGCTCAACATCGAAAATATCGATAACGCCGGAGGGTGCGACTACGGTTATTCGTGTGCATACACCAACTCTATCAGTTGGGAGACGCCCACCAAGCCCCTCCCCATGGTACGCGATCCGCGGATGGTCTTCGATCAGTTGTTCGGGGTCGGCGGTTCACCGGAAGAACGTTCCGACCGCCGTCAGATGGACCGCAGTATTCTCTATTGGGTTTCCCACACCGTGGCGGAACTGAAGACGAAACTTGGACCAGCCGATCGTCACCGCCTCGAGCAGCATCTGGAGAACGTTCGCGAGATCGAGCGACGGATCCAGCGTATCGAAGAGAAGAATGCCAGCGGTGAGCTTCGCGAATTGGAATCGGCGCCGATCGGCGTTCCCGATTCCTGGGACGAGCACGTCAAGCTGATGCTGGACCTTCAGGTTCTGGCCTTTGCCAGCGACACGACGCGCGTGTCGGCCTTGAAGCTGAGCCGTGACGTTTCGGGGCGGACGTTCCCGGAAAGCGGTGTGGACACCGGATTCCACCGGGCGTCCCACCACGGGGAGAACGAGCAGCGGATCACGGCCTTCTCGGAAATCAACAAGTACCATGTCAGCACGATGGCTTACTTCGCCGAGAAGCTCAAAGAGACGCCGGACGGGGACGGCACTCTGCTCGACAACATTCTGATCCTGTACGGATCCCCGATGGGGGACTCGAACCTGCACAACCACAAGCGGGTGCCGTTGATGCTGCTGGGACATGCCGGCGGCCGGGTGAAAGGCGGTCAGCACTTCAGCCTGGCGGACGGGTCGCCTTCTGCGAACCTGCATCTGAGTGTGTTGCAACGGCTGGGCTTCGAAGAGATGGAAGTCTTCGGTGACAGTACGGGTGTGATCGATATCTAGGGAGGAACGATTTAATGTTGCGCAAGAACATCATTTGGGCGGTTTCGCTGAGCTTGGCCGTCGCTCTTTCCGTGACCCTGGTCCTGGTCGGATCGCCGGCCGACACGCGCGTCGCCGATGCGGCAATGATGCGTGACGCCGAGGCTGTTCGCGGTCTGATACGGCAGGCGGTCGATGTCAATTCCGCCCAGGGCGACGGTATGACGGCGCTCCATTGGGCGGCGTTCAATGGTGACGTGGAACTGGCCCAACCCCTGCTCTATGCCGGAGCGAACGTGGAGGCAACGACGCGCCTGGGCGCGTACACGCCTCTGTATCTGGCGAGCAAGCACGGTCACGGCGGTATCGTCGAGATGCTGCTCAAGGCGGGGTCCGATCCAGAGAAGCCCGCGGTGGGCGGAATGACCCCGCTGATGATGGCAGCCAGTTCCGGGAATGCGGACCTGGTGACGATGCTGGTCGAAGCAGGAGTGGAGTTGGATGCGACCGAGACCGAGCGTGGCCAGACCGCGCTTGCCTTCGCTGCCGCGTTCAACAGTCCTGAGGCAATCCGGGTTCTGGCCGAAGCCGGTGCCGACATCAACAAGGCGAGCAAACAGATCGAACCTCCTCCCCCGCGGCGTCGACCCGGCCAGAATGGCCAACAGGTGGGACAGACCGGTGGTCGGGGTGGACGAGGCGGACGGGGCGGTCAGGTGACCGAGGTGGCAGGCAACGAGACTCCCGACGAACCGGCTGAGAAGCCCGAAGACGCGGCCAAGGAGGCCGAAGACGCGGCCAAGGAGGCCGGAGACGAGACCGCGGTTCCGACAGAGGACGAGGCCGAGGACGAAACCGAGGGAGACGAAGCGGCCAAGAACGACGAAGAGCCGGAGCTCTCAACCGAGAAAGGCCGGAATCCCAAAGGGAAACTGACGCCTCTGATGTATGCGTCCCGCGATGGCAATTTCGAGGCGGTCGAAGCCCTGGTCGAGCTTGAAGCGGATCTGGACACTGTTAATGGCGACCACAGCACGGCGCTGCTCCTGGCGGCAATCAACGGCAATTTCGACATCGTCAAGTATCTTGTCGAAAACGGGGCGGACGTGACCATCGCGAGCGTCGATGGCGCCACGCCCTTGTACGGCGTCCTTAGAATGCAGTGGACGCTGCGAACGAACCGCCCCCAGCCGACGACCTTCTACCAGAAGACCCCATATCTCGAGTTGATGGAGCTCATGCTCGACCGTGGCGCGGATCCCAACGCTCGCTTGCGGAAGAACCTCTGGTACATCGGTTACAACTTCGCCCTCGAAAGGAACAACTCCTCGGGGACGACGGCGTTCTGGAAGGCCGCGGCTGTTGGCGATATGGCCGGGATGCGTCTGCTGATCGAGCACGGCGCCGACCCGGACATCGCCAGCATCGAAGGCATCACGCCGCTGTTGATCGCCTCCGGCGCGGGATTTCACGGCAACGACGCCCTGACGACGCCCCTGGGCCGGATGCCGGCTGTCAGGTACCTGGTGGAAGAACTCGGGGCGGATGTGAACGAGGTCGACACGGGCCCGCCTCCCAACCCGAACGCGGACCAGAACAATCAATTCCGGAGACGGGGGAACAGAGGCGGTCGCTCAGCACTCCACAATGCCGCGGGTCGAGGGGACACCGAGATGATTCTCTACCTGGTGTCGAAAGGCGCCAATCTCGAAGCGGTTACAAAGAGCGGCCAGACGATTGCGGATATGGCGAACGGCTCCCGACAACGGGTGCAGCCCTATGCCGACACCCTGGCGCTGCTGGATTTGATGGGAGCCAGGAACAACCATAAATGCATCTCCTGTTGAGTGCAGGACCGAGGTGAAACCGATCGAGAAGGTGGCCTTCAGGCCGCCTTTTCGTTTTTCTTTGAAGAGTTTTCATGAAAATACGAGCTAACAGATCCATCCTCTTGACCCTCCTTTTGCTGTTTGGGGGCTTTGCGCTGGCCCAACAGCGAGACATCGTCGGCCTGACCGATTTTCCCGTTCCCTCCTGGCCCGCCGAGGGCATCGACCCGGAGCCGGGTGTGATGCCGCCCGAGCACAGCGAGGACTACGTATTCATCGATATCGCCAACAACGAATTCGTAGTGGCGTATCCGGTAGCTCTCGAAGCAGAGGAGGAAGAAGAGGAGGAAGAGGAACCGCAACAGGCCCAGCAGCAACAACAGCAGGGACAACAGCAGGCGCGAGGAAGAGGGCGTGGCCGGGGTGGTCAGCAGGCCCAGCAGCAGGCACGTGGACGCGGGCGCGGCCGCGGTGGGCAGCAACAGCAAGCTGAAGCTGAGGCGGAGCCCGAAGAAGAAGAGCCGGAAGAGGAAGTGCCGATTCCGTTGAAGGTCACTCGATACGAGTTGCTGCGGAACGTCGAGCCGGACGTGCGTGTCGCGGTCACGGCACTCGAAGGAGATAGATACCGGTACGCCTATACTCTCGCCAACGGCCCGGCTGCCAAACAGTCCATCGACCAATGGGCGTTGGTGTTGCCCGAACAGTCCGGCGCGGCGACGATCCAGCATCCCGAAGGTTGGTTCGGGATCGTTCAACCGAACAGATCGTTCAAACTCAAGGACCCAGACTGGATCGCGAACGGTTCCGGCGCGCTGTGGTCGTTCCAACTGCCTGAGGAAGTTGTTGAACCGGGAGATGTGACGACCGGATTCGACGTGGAGAGCGCATTGCGGCCCGGATTCACGGTCGGGTTTTTCCGGCAGGCGGAGTCGGTTGGCGCCAAGGTCGCCACGTCCGGTTACGTTCCTGAAGTGGTTAAGGAACAGATGGACCGGCTACTCGTGTTTGAGTACAACAGTAAGACGGTTCTGATGATTGGCCCGAAGTTCGATCAGGGCGTCGACGCACACACCATCGCCGAGGATTTCATACAGGGTATCTTCACGCTCACCCGGATCGGTGTGCTCAACCTGAATTCCGATTTCGTCCGCACCATGCTGGACGAGTTGACCGGCGTCGAGCCTGGTTCCTCTTCCGTCCGGCTTACAGCCGAGGCCGTCACGCGCGTCGAGACGGAAGTTCTGAATGCGTTGAAGGCAAGTCTCGGAATCGACTAACGAAGTCTCTCCAGGGCGGCCGAAGTTTGGCCGCCCTGTCCGACCAGTTCCGCCTCAAGAAAACACGAAAAGACCGCTCGCAAACGGTGCCAATCGGTCGCCAACTATTCGTTCCCTAGCAACTCACACACTTGTGCGTGTTCTTCGAACCCAGTAAATCCAGCAGTGCGACCGTCGCGGGATAGGGCTGAACCCGCTGTCTGTACCCGTTTGCCATGTCGGTTATCGTCTGGCCGTTCTTTGAAACCGCATCTAGGCGGCCGCCTTTTGAAACCAGATACATGATCATCTCGTTGTCGCCCCTGGAGGCGGCGTTGTGGAGTGCAGTGAAGCCTCCAGCCGGCCGCCTGGGGCGATTGGGATCGGCATCGGGGTTCGGAGGCGGCTCGTGGTCCGCTTCGTTCACGTCTGCGCCGAGTTCTTCGATCAGATACTTGACGGCCGGCAGGCGGCCGTACGGTGTGGTCACTTCGTCGTTTCCGTGATACCCGGCGCCGGCGGCCGTCAGGAGCGGTGTTATTCCGGTGATGCTGGCCAGAGACGGATCCGCACCGCGCTCGATGAGCAGACGCATGCCGTCCACATCACCCACGGCCGCGCACTTCCAGAATGCCGTAATCGCCGATGCGTTGGTCCTTTCCTTCTGGGCCCCTCCGGGGGCAATGTACCAGAGGTCTTTCTTCAACCGCGCGTTCGGGTCGGCGCCACTGTCGAGCATGAGCGTCATCAAATCCAGATAGTGGGTCTTCTCGAATTTTGTCGTCGGTTGAGGATGAAACGTCAGGCGAGCCCACTGAATGTTGACGACCGCGAACAGGGGAGTGGCGCCGTCCATGCTGGCGATCGTCACGTCCGCCCCCTCATCGACGAGGTAAGTGGCGATGTCAAATTGACCGTTGATAGACGCAAGAAGCAGAGCGGTGCTCTCGTCCGCGTTAACCGCGTCCAGGTCCGCACCTGCTTCCACCAGGGCTTCGACTGCGAGAGCACGTCCGTCGCGCGCCGCATACATCAGAGCCGTCAGCTCGCCCTTGGGGTTCCCACCTTTCGTGGTAACGAACTCCGGTTTTTCCTTTTCTTTTTCGCTTTCATCTACCTCTGGTTCTTCATTCTCGTTTTCTGCTTTTTCGGTCTGTGTTTCGTTACCGCCGGACTGGGCTCCCTGCCGTTCCTGCTGGCCGGTCCGGCCGCCCTGGGTCGCCTGGCCCCCCTGACCGCGCTGCTGGTTCGGCTGGGGGCGTCTTCTCTGTTCCAGGGGTTCGATAAACTTGCTGCCCTTGTCGATTTCGGCGCCATGTTCGAGCAACATCCGGATCGCGTCGGGACGATCGTACGCCGCGGCAAAGATCAAAGGTGTCTGGCCACGGCCGGTTTCAGCCGCGTTCACATCCGCTCCTGCTTCGATGAGCATCCGCACCGAATCTGCGTCGCCCGAGCTTGCCGCGATCATCAGCGGGGATATCGCTCCTGATGCAGCCTGTTTCGGATCCGCTCCCGATTCGAGCAGAAGTTCGACGACCTCGGTGTGACCGCTCCTGGCGGCCAAAAACAGAGGCGTGTATGCGCCGAGTCTCGTCGTGGCGCCCACGTTGGCTCCGGCATAGAGCAGCAGTTGGGTCATGTCCGCGTGGTCGTTCAACGCGGACCAGTGCAGTGCCGTCATTCCATCGCCCTGTGCCGAATTGACGTCTGCTGCCTCACGCAAGAGAGACCGCACCGTTTTCGTGTCCCCGGCCATGGCCGCATCCGCGACCCGTGTGTCGACCTGGGCTCCGATGATCATGACCCCGGTGCAGAACACACCGAGCAATCCCAACGAGACTCGGCCGATGATGTGGGTCCGCAACATAAAGTATCCTCCCGAAATAGCCGCTAGATGTCGAGTTCTCCCGTACTGTCGGCGAAGCTGGACATTTCGTCGAAGCCGAGCTTGTGGAGCAGGGCCAGGTACATGTTTGCCGATGGTGTTCCGTCCGGCGCGATGACGTGGAGGCCGCCTCGGAGTCGCCCACCGGCGTGGCCCACCAGCGCTAACGGAACGCGTTTGTGGTTGTGCAGGTTCCCGTTCCCCATCGGAGATCCGTAGAGAATCATCGCACTGTCGAGAAGGGTGCCGTCTCCATTCGGGGTCTTCTGGAGTTTGTCGACGAAATACGACAACACTTCGATGTGGTACGTGTTGATCTGGGCGAAGGTCGTGATCCGCTGTGGATTCTCGCCGTGATGCGAGGCGCCGTGGAACGAGCCTTCAAAACCGCTCTCGGGAAAAGTCCGACCCGTCGCGTCACGGCTCAGTTTGAAGGACGTCACGCGGGTCGTGTCGCTGGCGAAAGCCAGAACCTGCAGGTCCATCATGATCTTGACATGTTCATCGAAGGAATCGGGCACTCCCATCGGCGCAGCGGGCAACTCCCGTACATCGCCGCTCGCGTTCTTTTCCTCGATCCGGGCGATCCGGCGTTCGATTTCGCGAACGTTCTCCAGGTGCTCGTCCAGCCGGTTACGGTCGCTGGGGCTCATTTGCGACTTCAGTTCCGCAACGCGGTGGGTGACCCAGTCCAGGATACTGCGATCGGTGTTTCGTCGGACGGCTCGCTCCTCGGGCGATCCGCCGACACCGAACAACTGGTCGAATATCATGCGGGGGTCTCGTAGCATCGGCAGCGGTCTGGTCGGTGTTGCCCAACTGATCGAATCGGTGTAGACACAGGAATAGCCGTACTCGCATCCCCCGGCCTGGTCCACGCTCTCGATGGCCATCTGGATCGACGGCAGCGGGGTATCTTGACCGTACCGTTGGGCGTATATCTGGTCGAACGACACGTCTGCCCGCACGTCTGAGCTTTGCGTTTGACGCGGGTGAGATTGTGTCAGGAATACCGCGCTCGATCGGAAATGGTCTCCGCCGATCTCCTTGACCTCCCACGCCTCGGCGCCTCGCATGTCCGTGTTGCTGACGATCGTGAGGTAGTCTCTCCACGGCTCAAGCGGGAGCAGGCTGCTGGGAGTGAGGTCGAAGTCCCGGCCTGCGACGGCCGGCGACCAGAGGTTCTGTTCGGCGCCCCATCGGGTGGCCCCCCCGGACCCGTGAACCATCTCCAGGCATGCCAGCCGCACCGGCTGCTCTTTTGACGCGGCGTCCTGAGGTCCGGCCATGGCGGGTGTCATGGACTCCAGCAATGGCAAGCCCACCACCGCACCCATGCCCTGCAGCATCGTGCGGCGCGAGATGTGTTTCTTCGTAATGAACATCCTTCCTCCCTGTGGGATTTTCTTAGGGCTACCTCTGTTTTCCTGCTTCCGTGACCGGTTCTTCCGCTCGGCTCATTCGAAACGCAGGGCTCTTCACAATGCCCAGAACCAGCGAAGAGAAGCGGTGGTCATGGGTGGCTGCTTCGTCGGTGATAGACCGAATCGAAGGCATGTCGAAGTGTTCAATGCGTCGGCCGATCGCAAACGCCATCAGGTTTTCCGTCAGCGTGTTGATGAACGCGTCGGAGTACTTCAGGATGGCTGAACGGAGGCTGGCCGGTCCATCCAGGGGCGTTCCGTCATATAGCTCGGTTGTCGCATCGATCGGAATGCCGCCGGTATGAATTCGAACCCCGGCCGAACTGATCGCGTAGGTCTTGTCCAGGACCCTCCATTCGCCGGTGACATCGAAGTTCTCCAGAGCCAGACCCAGCGGATCGATCATCCGATGACAGGAGTTACAAACCGGGTTTGCGCGGTGCATTTCCATCCGTTCGCGTACCGGCAGGACTTTGCCCGATGTGATCGCCTCGGTTTCATCCAGACTCGGCACTACCGGCGGCGGCGGCGGTGGCGGCGTGCCCAGCAGGACTCCCAGGACCCATTTGCCGCGGAGTACGGGAGAGGTTCTCTCGGCATTCGAAGTCAGCGCCAGGATCGCGGCTTTACCGAGTAGCCCCCGGCGGAAGTCTTCAGAAAGGGTCACCTTTCGGAAGCGATCCCCCCGGACGTTCGGGATTCCGTAATGGGTCGCCAGGCGCTCGTTGACGAAAGTGTGGTCGGCGGTAATCAGGTCCAGCACGTTCCGGTCTTCGCGCACGATGCTGTCGAAGAACAGTTCTGTTTCCCGGACCAGAGCCAGGGCCAGTGTGTGATCGTACTGCGGGTAGTAGTACGGTTCAGGATGGAAGTTATCGAGATCGGGCAGGTGCAGCCAGAGGTTCGCGAATTTCGCCGAAAGCCAGAGCGAACTCGGGTCGGCGAGCATGCGGCGTACCTCGCTCTCGAGCACCTCCGGATTCCCCAGCTGTTCCCTCGCGGCGAGATCCAACAGTGCGTCGTCGGGAGGCTTACCCCACAGGAAGTATGACATGCGGGAGGCGAGGGCCAGGTCGCCGATGTAATAGTCTTCGCCCGGCTTTGTACCCTCCGGGAAAGGCTCGAATTTGAATACGAAATCGGGGCTTGTCAACATCGCCTGCATCGCTTCGCGGATACCCGACTCGAAGTCTCCATTCCGGTTGCGACCCTGGTCATAGAAGAGCATCAACCCTTCCATGTCCTCGTTCGACACCGGCCTCCGGTAGGCCTGTCGGGCCAGCCTGTTGATGATCTCCGTGGCGCACGGGATTTCCTCTTCCGGTCCGAGTGGCCGACAGGTGAACACACTGCGCCGCGGAGCCGAGTCGGAAACTCCCGACACATTGCGGGGGCCGTTGATCTCGAATTCCCGTATGTGAGGATAGACGGTCAACTCGCGACCGTCGCCCGAGTCGGTGTCGATCAGCGTGTGCTGTATTTCCGCCATGTCGTCGGCAACGATGAGGGTCTGTTTTTGCAGGAAAGCCGCCGTCACACGGTGCGGGCCGGCTTTCACGAAGACGGGTCCGGTGGCGAGGTTGAGTCCGCTGACCGATCCCGACTCGGACAGATCCGGAGGGACCGGCACGAGCGCAACCCTTTCGCCGTCGATAGAGACCTCGATTTCCTCGTCCGTCGTGTTACCGAACAGGCGTCCCGTCGGGGTTCCGTGCAGCATCGATCGGAAGCTGTACTCTCCATCGGCAGGGAAGTTGTGCATGAGCGAGAGCCCACCTCGTGTTCCAAACGGGGCGCCGGGCACCCGCCTGAGCTGCGAACCCGTCCGGTTGACCTGGAAAACCACCGACGAGGGATCGGCCTTCGGATCGCCCAACGCCTCGCGCATGATCTGGCCGGCCGCCCGCATGTATCCTTCCATCAGCGAAGCCGAAAACGTCTGCGAGTCGGCGATGTTGTCCAGTCCTTCGCTCAGGGAATCGGCTGGAAGAAACTTGGCCACATCCACATCGATCCCGAGCAATGCCCGGATCGAATTGGCATACTCGTCTCGTGTGAGACGCTGGAACGGTCGCGTGCCCGGATTCGGCCTGGCTGAGGCGGCCGTGTCGACGGTTGCCGCCAGCGCCGCCGCGAATGCTTCGATGTCTGCGGTGCCCGGCCGAATTTCACCGGCCGGAGGCATCAACCCGGTCTTCAGCTTCCGTATCACTTTCTCTGCGAGCAGTGCGTTCTGTTCCGGATGTTCCAGATCGAGGCTGGTCAGGGTCATTTCGCCAAACCTGTCGTTGTCGTTGTGACAGCCGGTACAGTAATCGGCGACGAGTGTGCGCTGCTGATCGAGCGACAGGAGTGTGGGGGCGGTTGGGGCCTGTTCCCCGGCCCGGCTTATGCCGGCTGAGGTCAGGACCATGCACACCAGAGTGCCGCCGACAATCACAAGCCTGTGGTAGGTCATGCGCCTTGTTTCTCCCCCGGTAGACGATCGGCTCGTTCTTACAATTTAAAACGGCCCGCTACCGCTGCTCTCAAGGTTCGAGATCCAGGTCCCAGTTCCGGGTATTCTAATCGTTTCGGAAATCCAATAGCAAGAAAGGTTTGGGTCCTGTTCGGTGAGGTTTGGAACGGTGTGTTTCCGCTCGCCGCGAGACCCTGTTTTTGTCGGGTCCACTCAAGGGTCCGCTCAAGAATAGCTTCGCAGAATTCGCGCCCAGATTTGCGTCAGATTTGGTTGCGACCGATTGAGCAAACCGGAGGAATAGCCCGGCTATTTCGAGGATCTGCGATTGAGGAGCGGCCGAAGATGGCGTGAAGATGGGACGCCAAAATGTGAAGCTATTCTTGAGCGGGCCCTAAGGCTTTCTGAGCGTATGGAACGCGCATACATACTTGCAAAGAATTGAGTGTTCGTTGTTATCTTGATTCAGGCATCGAGTGTCCGGCCTGACGTCAGGTTCAAGTCGCCTTTTTGTACACTTTCAACGTGTGGAGTTTTCAGCCGATGGATGGGTTTGTGAGTTTGCCCGGGGGATGCTCGATTGAACCCGCCGGGTTGCGTGGTCTGCGTGAACCGGACAGGGGCATGGGTGCGCTTGTGTTTATTCTGTGCCTGGTCTTCCCTCTGATGGCAGGCTGCAGCCAGGCCTCCCTGGATCCGGTCTCGACCGCATTCCCCCCTACTCCCGACGTCCGGCTCCGTTCCCCGGCCACGAGCGCGTACGGCAAACTGCCTCTCGGTTTTGAAGTCAATCATGGTCAGGCCAGCGCCGATGTGCTGTTCCTGGCCCGCGGGAACGGCTACACCCTTTTTCTGGCCGGTCCTCCGCCGCTCTCGCGTTCGCCACCCGGCACGAGTCCGACCCGGTTGCGGCATCGAAACGGAAGAACGCATCCGAGGATTCGGTTCGTTTCCGAATGCGTCTGGTGGGTGCCGATCGCGATGCGGCGCCCTCCGGGTCCGGAGAGCTTCCAGGGATGGTCCACTACTTTGTCGGCAACGATCCGAACGCGTGGCGCACGGATATCCCGACGTATGCAGCGGTCCGATACGAGGACGTGTATCCGGGAATTGATCAGGTTTACTACGGGAACCAAGGTCAGATCGAGTACGACTTCGTCGTCGCCCCGGGGGCCGATCCGGACGTCATTCGAATTCGGTTGGATGGAAGCGGGCCGTTCCACAAGGACGCCGAAGGCAACCTGAGTTTTGAACCCGGTCCCGGAACCGATGGGGCTCGGATTCGGATGCTCAAACCCGTGATCTATCAGGTGGTGGGAAGAGAACGGCGGGAGGTCTCGGGTGAATACGTCGTCCTGGGTCAATCCGATGTGGGCTTCCGTATCGGTTCATTCGACCGGTCCCAGCCGCTGGTGATTGACCCCGTCCTCAGTTATTCCACGTTCCTCGCTTTCCGTTCCGGCAGTGCCGTGGCCGCCGATAGCTCCGGGAATGCGTACGTTACAGGTTTGGATGGAACGGGTGATGCTTTCGTGGCCAAATTGAACGCCTCCGGGTCCGCACTGGTCTATACGACTTCCCTGGGAAGCGGTTCGGGTGGAGTCTCGATTGCGGTGGATGGCGATGGAAACGCCTATGTCACCGGCCAGACCAACTCGACCGACTTTCCGACCACGACCCAGGCATTCCAACGGACGCTTGCCGGTGCCAGGGATATCTATGTGTCCAAACTCGATGCCTCCGGATCGACTCTTCTTTACTCCACGTATCTGGGGGGCGCAGGTGACGAGTCTGCAGGCGCCATCGCCGTTGACGGGGCGGGAAACGTCTACCTGACCGGCACCACGGGCTCCCACGCTTTTCCCACCGAGAATCCACTGAATGCAACCTTCGGTGGGGATGCGTTTGACGCTTTCGTTACCAAGCTGAATGCGTCGGGCTCCGCACTTTCGTACTCCACTTACCTTGGCGGCAATGGGCTCGATCTGGGCCTCGGCATAGCGGTGGATGTTGAGGGTAACGCGTACGTGACCGGCCAGACGCGTCGTTTGTCAAGCCTCGAAGCGCGACAACAGCCATTTCGGAAGTCAGGGAGGACGGAGTGTCTGGAAGGGGCTCTGGAAGGGAAAAGGTCGAGGAGGGAGAGGAATTTGAAGTGAGGGGTATTTTCGAGAGACAGGTATCCGTAGCGGGTCCAGCCCGGTGATTGGGGTCAGGCAGGCGCGTGGAGACCAGGGAAACGAGTCAGTTCAGCTGGAGTCGGCTGGGGTTGGGGCAGACAGAGCGAGGCGAAGCAAACGAAGAAGCTCGATGGAGGTATGCGGGCGATGGCGCCCGCGATGCAAATGACGCAATCGATACAGACGTTCGATCGTGAGAGCCAGGCTTATGAGGAGCCAGTGGAGAAGCAAGCTGTTGGCGTGGTGATGGGGGATATGGGCCATCCCATAACGGTTCTTGGCATCGTTGAAACCTTGGTTTTCGACTTCCCAACGACTCTTGGCCATGCGAAATAAAGTGGGCGCTCCCACTTGGTTCATCGAGAAATTGGTCAGCCAGTAGGCTTCGACCACCGATCCATCGGGTTTCTCTTGCCGGTAGCGGATCACGCGCACGGTCGGCCAGTTCAATCGGCCCCAGGGATCGAAGTCGTCTGCATCCCAGATTTCCACCCGATCGGCTCCATCCTTGAAAACCCGGGACGGCGGCTGACAAGCAAACCGGCTTTTGGCGGCGTTGAACAAGCTCGGAAGATTGGCTTTGAGACGGACGATGGTCTTCAATCCCAACTCGTCGGCCAAGTGCAGGAACGGAGCCGACGCATAGCCCCCATCGACAACAACATAATCGGCAAAACGCGGCCCCAACTGCCCCACCACCCGACGAAGCAGTCGTTGCCCCCCCGACCATTCGCTATCCCCACTACCGTAGGGTTCCACATCGACCGGTAAAGTGAACCCGGTGCCCACGATGGTGGCCATCACGACGTGGTGTAAGTAGGTGGTCACCTCCCCCTCGGCGTTGCGATGGGGTCGACACCACTGACACCCGGCCTCACCGACACGCCCCACGGTTGTCCCGTCCAGCGCCAGGCCGATGAATCGGCAATCGTCGAACGCTTTATTGCGCTTGGCCTGCTTGATGGCTGTGGTCAACGCGCCGCGCGTGAATTCCGGATTCAGCTTCTCGGTAAAATAGCCCAGCGTGTCGTCGCTAAAGCGGCGTCCGATTCCCAAGGCCCGACACGCCGAGGATCGTGCGAGCGACTCGATGGCCAGGAAGCTCGATTCCCGCAGCAGATACCCGATCACCAGAGACCAGATCAGATGCCCACTTCCGATCTGCGGTCGCACCCGCCCATCTCCGGGGTGATTCAAATACCCCTTCAGCCGCAAACACTTTCGCGCGTACCGTCGTATCCCTCGTGCCGACGGACCTTTCACCGGCGCTTCCGCTTCTCACGTTGTTGCTGGCGCTCCAGCACCAACAACTTCGCGTTCGCTGTCAGCACCTCCCGGATCGCATCCTGAAACTCCCGTCCCGCTCCGACACGCTTTTGAATCTCCTCAACCATGGCAGCTGGAACGTGTTCGACATGCTTCTTCCCGTCCATCATGAATGTCCAGGACCAGGATGGGTGCCCTTCACCCGACACACACCGGCACGTCGGCTTACCGCACCGGGTGTAACTAATCGACACCGAGCCAGGCAGCAAACCGTCGGGTATCTCATGGCGCTCGATCAGGCTGTACTTCCGCCGTCGCAGTCGCGACGCAACCGCTCCCTTTACCTGATTCAACTCAAGCCATATCTTTTTCTTCTTCATCTGACGGTATATATACCACAAGATACCGCCGACACCATATCGATTTCAACAATGCGAAAATAGAACTTCCTTAACAATGGGTTTGAATTCGACTCAAATGCCCGCTGGCCGGGCCTCATTCAACTTCGACCGAGCTGCTCTTCCGAAATGGCTGGCGCGACAACTGCGACGGGAACGTCTGAAACAAATGTAAAGGCCCCCTCGACCGAAGCCTCACCAAACGGCGCCTCGTTAAGAAACCTTGCGATCTGTTGATTCGCTCCCAGTGTAAAGCTGCCCTCACCGAAGTTCACCCCGTCCGCACCGGTAAAGAAGAAAGAGATGTTCGCGACCAGACCATTGGGATTCGCAATCGCGATACCAGTATTGACCGCGCCGGACACATCGGCATGGATGCGTCCAGAGTTCCTCGGCGTCGAGGCGGGAACGCCGGCCTCCGACACCAGAACCCTGTTCTGACGGAGTCCAAAGATAGCGACCCCGGACGGCGCGGTGCCATCCACCCCGACCTGGGCGTGACCCACCGTCAGCGTGGCCGAACTCCAGGCACTCGTTATCGATGTTCCTCCCCGGTCTACGACCGTGAAGGGCCGCCCGACCGGAACAGGTGCCGCCACTCTGAAGACAAAAGCGCTCACGCTACCGCTGAAGGATCCCAGAAGTGGGCTGGCTGTCGGAAAATCAGTCGACTCCGTCCTTCCGGTCAAATAAACGTTTCCCGCCCCGTCGAGGGAGATACCGAGGCCGTCATCGTCGCCGGTTCCGCCAAAGTAGGTCGAGTACATTCATCCTCTTCTCGGGCCTGGCGTCTCAATCGACGTCCGGCACACTGAGATTCTTCAAAGCGAGTGGTGAAGCGACGTCTGTCCCAGCGCAGTAATCCGGACCCTTAGGAACCATCACCCGCGCGATTAGAGGAGACGCGGACGGCAGACGCCCCGGAGAAGAATTCGATATCCCTTCCTGATTTCTCCGGGTTATATTCGATTTCGAGAGGAATAGTCATGTACAGGGCGAATGCGGCGGGTCTGGTCCTTCTCTTCGTAATGGTCGGGTGTGCGGAAAAACCGATTCTGGAACTGCATCAGGTCGAGGAAGCGATCGCTCAGGCGCGGGATGCTGAAGCGGACATCTATGCGGCCGAGGAATATGAGTTTGCCTGGCTGAACCTGGAAGGCGGCCTGAGCGCGATCGAGGCACAATCCGCGCAACCCCCGTGGCGACGAGATTACGAGCCTGCGCTCGATCTCCTCGGTCTGGCCTACGAGCAGGCCATCGACGCCGAAGCCCTGGCTCTCGAAAACAAAGACCGCATCTTCGAGCAAGCGCAGCGGGCGTTACCTGAGGCCGAACGGATGTTTGAAGTTGCGTTCGAATCGGTCGAGTCGTCGAGATCCGGGCCGATCACCAGGCGTCAGATCGAGGCATTCGAAGATGAACTTGCCGGTACTTTTGCGACACTCAATCAAGCCAGAGAGATTTTTGAAGCGGGAAACTATTCCGAGGCCTTTGTCCTGCTCCGGGAAGTACAGGAACGATCCAATGCGCTGGACTCGAGAGCCCGTCCAATATCGGATCTTCGGCCCCCGCCCCTGTTTTGAGAAAGCGGCGCAGGCTCCTAGGGATAACGCTCTTCTGTCAATCGATCTGTGACAACCGGTTGAGCAGATCGTCGACCGGGATCAGCCTCCCCGTAACGTCCTTCCAGATCAACGCACCGTCCTTATCGATAAGGAAGTAGTAGCGGTTGGCGACGTCGACTCCAAGGTCGTCTCTCACCGCTCCATAGCGTCTGGTCACCGTCAGGTCCGGATCGCTCAAGAAGTGGTTCTTCGCGCCGACTTTGGTCTTGAATTCCTGCTGGGAAGGGGCGAGGTCTCTGGAGATACCGATCACTTCAATACCCATCGCCGTGAATTTTTCGTGGTTTTCACCGAACTCGGTGAATTCCCGCGTTCAACCACCGGTGAAGTCGGCCGGGTAGAACGCAAGCAGGACCCTGCTCTTTCCTTCGAAGTCCTTCATTCCCAGGATCGTTTCGCCGAAGATGTCGGTCGCAAGCGCGAAATCCGGCGCCTGCTCTCCGACCTCGGGAGTGTTCGCGCCCCCGGGCGCCTGCAACTGCCCATACACAGGCCCCGTCAGCAGACCCACAATCAAACAAATCAAAAGCCCGTGCTTCATCACCCCTCCTTATCCCCGGGTATGTCCAGGAAAGTGTGTCGGGGTGGCCGTCCCGGGCCACCCGCGGATCTCTAACAGCGTTACACGAAAGCCGGCCACCAGCCCACTCGTCCCCGGCCGCTCCAGCACTCTCACCTACAACGGATTGTTCGGGTTCGCAATCGATCGCCACATATGAGCGGACGGGCTGTCGTCGTTTCCGAGACCTTCCTTGGGTTGTTTGAAGTTGCGTCCCACGATATCTACAAAATCGTCGATATGGACCTCCACGCCCTCTTCAAAAGAGTACAGGTCGTTGACCGTCACCTGGCGGGGAAGGTCGTACCATTTGTGATTTCGCACATACTCATACGTCTTCTGGAGATGAGGTGTCGGTTCGAAATCGTGCCCGAACATTCTGCGGTACATGTCCGGGTAGTAATATCCGGCTTCGTCATCAGTGTAGAACCGCAGCACCTGGTGGTTTTTGAGGGCGAAAGCAACTTGCTCGGAAACATAGGGCCCGTAGAGCTGGGCGCCCCAGTACCCGTGCTCGACCCGAATCAAACATTGCACCGTATCGTGGAGCAGGCACGTGAGAACGACATCTTCGGGTAGCCCTTCCTTGAGCGCCAGGTTGGCGCTTTGCAGACAGTGATTCTTTGATGCCAGGCGGTGTTCCCAAAAGTCGAAGAACGTGGGCTTGTCCGGGAGTTTTGACAGTGTGCTTACCTTCTGACCCTCCCGCCTCGTCACGAACAGGCCGCCCACCCCTCTCCGGTAGTGTCTGGTCGTGATCTGATCCTCAACCTCAGCTGCGGTGGGGAACTGCCTCTGTTGGGAGGCTTCGAGTCGCTCCACCATGTAGTGCTCCAGTTCTTCCGCTTTCGCCTCGTGACTCATGAGGCCGACGGCGGTCGCACCACCCAGACTTGCAATGAAATGTCGTCGATCAATATGCATTTTCTCTCCTGTCGGATCAGCTCTCGATGTCACCGGAGTTTATGCCTGACCACTATAGCTAAGCCCTGCCGGAAATCTAAGAGAAAAGGACTGTTTGAGTCTACGGTGAACTGTCGATCGATGTGAGGGGTAAGAACAAAGAACTGCGAATAACCCGCCTGTTGCGGATTGTGGGACTTGGGACGGAAGAAGGGATTAAGGGTCGTCGTCGATGATCGCCTCGTACACTCCGATCTGGAAGTCTTCGCTGAGCCTCAGGTGGCGGTTTGGAGCCACCTGCGTCAGCATGATCGCGATCAGATCCTGCTTCGGATCCACCAGGAAGATCGTGTAGAAGGTCCCACCCCAGGAATACGTACCAATCGATCCCGGAAACTGGGTAAACGAATTGTCGGTGGCGATCCGATAGCCCAGTCCCCAGCCCCACCCCGGTGCGCCGTCCACTTCGATGTCGCCGACGTGATTCTCGATCATCAGTTCCACGGTCTCGGGTCGCAGCAGGCGGGCGCCGTCGAGTTCCCCACCGTTGAGCATCATCTGTTGCGTCCGGACGTAATCGGCCGCGGTTGAAACCAGGCCGCCGGCCCCGGAGAAAAACAGGTGCGGTTCCCTCACCGAAGCGCTCTGGCGGGTCGGGGCTTCCCGGAGCCGAATCGCACCGAAGTCGCCGGGTTCGTAGAGGGCCGCAAAGCGGTTCAGCTTGTCGACGGGCAGGTAGAAGTGGGTGTCCCGTACGCCGAGGGGTTTGAAGATACGTTTCTGGAAGAACTCGTCGAGAGTCAATCCCGACAGGACCTCTATGAGCCTCCCTACCACGTTTGTCGCACTCCCGTAGACCCAGAGTTCGCCCGGCTGAAAGTCCAGGGGAAGCGTTGCCAGTCTCCGGACGTAGTCCTCGAGCGTCCTTTGGCGAGCCGAAGGCGCGGCGTCGCGGAGCCTGGCTCTGGACCGGCCCCGATTGGCCGCAAGACCCGAGGTGTGAGTCAGGATGTGCCGGACCGTAATCGGGCGTGCCGGTACAAGCCTGGCCTTTCCGTCTTCGTCCTCGAGAGCCACCTGCATCTTCTCGAACTCGGGGAGCCATTTCGAAATGGGGTCGTCGAGTTCAAAGTGTCCTTCGTCGTAAAGCATCATCGCCGCAATCGAAGTGATCGGTTTGGTCATCGACGCGATTCGGAAAATCGTATCGATCGTCATGGGCGCCCCGGCTTCCATGTCCCGCTGCCCGACGGCTTCGTAATGGACGACCTTACCGTGGCGCGCCACCAGCGTCACCGCTCCCGCGATGGCATTGAAATCCACGTGCCGCTGCATGAGCGCTGTCACGTCTTGAAGTTTTTCCGACGACATTCCAACCTCTTCAGGCGTGGCTGTGGGAAGCCCCTGGGCCATCGGATGGATCGGAGCAGCGAGAAGCACTATCAGGACAAATGATGTAAGTGTGACCTCAAGTCGAGGCATAGACCGAACACTCCAGAGATTCAGGACTTCGTGGGCCGATCCTAGATGTGCCCAGGCACCAAGTCAACGACAATAGACAGGGTCACAACTTCAGTTCTTTCCGGCCGTTCGGGAAGAACACCTCTTCTATCGGCTGCTCGAAGACGCCCGCGATGCGGAAGGCGAGCGGCAGGCTGGGATCGTAACGGCCGGTTTCAATCGCGTTGACGGTCTGTCTGGACACCTCGAGCGCACGGGCAAGGTCCGCCTGAGTCCAGTCGCGCTCGGCGCGCAGCACTTTGATCCGGTTTTTCATCGGTATCGCCGCCACCCCAGCGTGACACCCAGAGAATAGGCCGCCACCATGAAAATCAATGCATCGGATGGGTCGCCTTCGAAAAGGCCCGTTCTGCCGAGGAGCTCCAGCCCGACCATCGCGACCATGCCGATCCCAAAGCCGAGGGCCAGTGCGTCGAGTTGGACCTTGCGCTGCAGTTCCTCCGTCTCCCGCAGGAACTTCATGTAGGCGAGGAGGGTCGCGATTCCCAGGACGTTGGGCGCCAGGGCGGTTACGATCGAGACCACACCGGGAGTCTCCAGGACCCGTTCGATCAGGAATGTGGCCCCGACCCAGGTTGATGCCCAGGCGACCGACCAGACCATCAACATTCTTTGATTATGTCGGTCTCGCGCCGTCAGCTCGACAGGGCACGAAAATCTTTCCCACCATGTTTTCTCCATGAGTAGCCTCCTTGACTATATGTCAATGTTGCTTGATATTAATAAATGTAAATGAACCCATACAAGATGTCAGGCGTGCTTTACTAAATGTTTGTAGCCGAGGTTGGGTTGACGGAGGAATGATTACACTGTAATCTTACGGAACCTATTCAGGATAAGGAGAATCATGGCCCTGGGCGAGTTCGAGCAAGTTGTGTTGCTGGCGGCGCTCCACCTGGCCCCCGACGCCTACGGTGTCGAGGTCAAACGCGCTATAGAAGCGAGGACCGGCCGTCAGGTTTCCCGCACAGCGCTCTACATCACGTTCGACAGGTTGGAATCCAAGAATTACCTCCAGTCCGAGTTACGACTGGGCCCCGCGGTGCGTCGAGGCAAACTGCGTCGCTACATAACCGTCACCCCCACCGGCCTTGGGGCCCTTCGCGATTCCCGCGCGGTATTGAGCAACATGTGGCGCGGCCTTGAGTCGATCTTCGGGGAGGAGGCATGATGCCATCCAGGTACCCGCCAAGACACGCCGAGGATTGGATCGCCCGGGTGCTCAAGTCCCCGGGCTCGCATCACGGTGTCATCGGGGACTTGAGGGAGGAGTATGCGGATCGGTTGCGGCGTCAACCCCGCCTGGTGTGTGACCTCTGGTTCTGGCAGCAGGCCGTGGCCGTCTTCTGGAGTTTTGGGCGTGAGGCCCGACACGTCCGTTACCGAACGGCCCGAAGGAAGGGTGAAATGATAAACAGGCTTTCGCAGGATGTTCGATTCGCATGGCGCTGGATTCGAAAGAACCCCGGGTTTGCGCTGGCAGTCATACTCACTCTTTCACTGGGCATCGGCTCCTCCACGGCAATTTTTTCGGTGCTCGACGCCGTGGTCCTCGCGCCGCTCCCGTATCCGGAACCGGATCGTCTGGTGATGGTCTGGGAGATTGAAACTTCCGTCCTCCAGGATCCCGAAGGTGGGGAAACGACATCTGACGGGCGCGCGATCCGACCCGAACAGCAGATTTCACCGGTCAACTTCGGTGACTATCGGGCGCTGGAACACGTGTTCGAAGACATCACTGCGTGGTGGTACCCGGACATCGCGCTCACCGACGACAACAACGACCCCCTGCGTGCGAACACCATCGAGGTGACCACCAATTTTTTCCGCGTGATGGGTATCGGTGCTGCCATTGGTGGAGGCTTCACGGAGGTCGAGCACCCTTTCACTTCGGAGTCGGAGGTCGTGATCAGTCATCGCGTCTGGAAAAGTCGATTCAGCGCAGACCCCGGACTGATCGGCCAGACCGTCCGTCTCAACGGAAACCCCTCTACGGTGACGGCGGTGATGCCTGATGGATTCCATTATCCGGACGAGACGGACATTTGGATGGGGCTGGCGTGGGACCCGGCAAAGCATTCCCGGTCCGCCCACTTTATGGACTCCCTTGGACGTCTCGCTCCGGGGGTGACGATTGAACAGGCCCAGGTGGAACTGGATGCGCTGACAGGTCGACTGGCCATGGAGTTTCCTGCGACCAACGGCGAACGTGGTGTCCGGATTGTCAGCCTGCACGAGGAGGTTGTCGGGTTTTTCAGGTTGGCGCTGTTTGCTTTGCTCGGAGCGGTCGGTCTCCTGATGGTCATTGCATGTATCAATGTAGCGAACCTGATGTTGGCACGTCTGACCGTACGGGGACGGGAAGCGGCCATACGAACGGCGATCGGAGCAACGCGAGGTCGGTTGTTGGGGCAGTTGCTGACCGAGAGCGTCTTGCTGGCGGTGCTGGGAGGCATGGCTGGTCTCCTTCTTGCTTTCGGAGGCATTCGCTTGCCGCTGGCCGGTTCACCAATCGACATCCCGCGCTTCGATCAGGTCGTGATGGACCTGCGGGTTCTGGGGTTTGCCTTCGGGGTCGCGACGATCACCGCGTTCCTTGTCGGGCTGCTGCCTGCCGCGCTGTATTCCCGCACGGACATTGGACAGATGCTGAAGCAGAACAATCGGGTGTTCGCTCTGGGAGCCGACCGGGCAAGAAGTTTACTCGTTGTCGTCGAAGTGTCGTTAGCGGTCATGATGCTTGTGGGGTCGGGCCTGCTGATCCGTACCGTATCTCTGCTTGTGCGGCAGGATGCCGGGTTCGAGGAGCAGAACGTACTCACGGCGAATCTTCAGTTGAGCTCGACGTCCTACCCCGACTGGCCAGACGTCGAGCGCTTCTATTCGGATATGATCCGGTCGCTTCAGACGCATCCACTTGTCTCCGA
Organism: Terriglobia bacterium; assembly: GCA_965247425.1. Taxonomy (GTDB): domain Bacteria; phylum Acidobacteriota; class Terriglobia; order 20CM-2-55-15; family 20CM-2-55-15; genus CAZOZZ01. The sequence goes on along the minus strand of OZ252023.1, from coordinate 2,685,438 downwards.
TGCCGGGGCCGGAAATTTCCTTCCGCTCCAGTCCGGATGGAGGAACAGCTTCGGCATCCCGGGCAGGCCGGACGAACGCGACGGAGAACGTCCCCAGGCGCAGTACCACACGGTGACTGAAGGATATTTCGAGACGATGGGCATTCCCCTGATCAACGGCAGATTCTTCGATGAGCGTGACGGGGCGGGCAGTCCCGGCGTGATCGTCGTCAATGAGGCGTTTGCCCGGCTGCATTTTGATGGGGAGAGTCCCCTCGGGCGGTTGATTGCCGCTGAATGGAGAGGGATTGGCATCCTTGGCCGTTCCGTCGTGGACGAGCGCGATCACCGTATCGTCGGCGTTGTCGGCGACGTGAAGAATCAGTCGTTGCGGAAAGCGACCGAGCCTGCGATCTATTTCACCGGTCGCCAGTTTCCTTTCCGTACCATGCACCTGGTTCTCGGCGGCATGCACGACGCGGCCGGGCTCATTCCAGTTCTCAAGGCCGTTCTACGGGAAACCGATCCCTCTCTCCCGCTCGAAAACATTCGAACGATGGAAAGCGTCATGGCGATCCCGATCCAACAGCCTCGATTCCTCATGTTTCTGCTGTCCGGGTTCGCCTGTATCGCTCTCGCTCTATCCTCGGTGGGTGTCTACGGCGTGTTGTCCTATTCGGTCACCCAGCGGCGCCCCGAAATAAGCATCCGAATGGCGCTGGGGGCCGCGCCCACATCGGTGCGCTGGTTCGTTGTCCGGGGAGGCATGCGACTCGTTGTGTTGGGCGTGCTTGTGGGTGGAGTTGGTGCAAACTGGACGTCACGTTTCCTGTCGTCGGTCGTCTATGGAGTCGGAGTCACAGACCTGGCGACTTACACCGGAGTGATCGTTTTGGTCGTCGGGGTTGCTCTGGTGGCGTGTGTGCTCCCCGCATACGCCGCGTCCCGGATCGACCCACTCGCCGGTCTTCGAATCGAGTAGCTGGCATAAAGCGCACAACTGCCCTAGACTAATCGCATTCAAGGGACTTCCGAACTTCGGTTCCAGCACAGACGAATGGAGGACAGCGATGGCAACATTACTTTCAAGGATCTTTCGAAAAAGACGCCCCAGGCAGGAAGAGGTGCAGAGCGGCAGGCAGGTAGCTCCTGAACTCCCGATCATACATGAGCCTGCCGAGCCGCCGCCCGCTCCACGCGTGCCGGCCGCGCCAGGACCTGCTGAGTCGTCCCGGGAGGAACTTTCGGGATCGTGGACCATGGACCAGGTCTTGAAGGCCTATCCGTCGGCGCAGCGGGAACTCTTCCAGCGATACCACGTGGGCGGATGCAGTAGTTGCGGTTTCCAGCCCAGTGACACGCTCGAAGCTGTCTGTGTGAGTCACGGACTGGACGTCGGCGAAGTCACCGAATTCATCACGGCAAGCCAGGTGGTGGAGCGCCAACTGGAAGTGACGCCCCAGGTAGTCGCAGGCCAACTCGAACGGGGCGATATCAAGCTTCTCGACGTTCGCACGCCGGAGGAGCACGCGATCGCGAGAATTGCGGAAGCCATGCTGATCGATCAGGACGTCGCGAAAGAGATCATCGAGACATGGCCGAAAGACACCGCCATCGTCACGTTGTGCCACCATGGAATCCGAAGCCTCGATGCGGCTGCGTACTTGAAAGGTCATGGATTCCAAAACGTGAAAAGCATGATCGGTGGGATCGATGCGTGGTCTGTTCAGGTAGACACCAGTGTCGTCCGCTATTGATTGCCGGCTGCCAGGAGTTAAAGAAGAACTTCATGGGTCGTAGAAATCCTTTTTTTGATGAGTCGGTGGCCGTGGAGCAGGAAATTCGGATCTGTTTTGTACGGTTAATGGATTGATTTGAGGGGATGACTGGCAGAACGCGATGACGAACCGGGACACGCAGGCCACGTGGGAATATCACGACGCAACTAAACATTCGCCCTGGAGTGTCGGGACCAACAGTCATTGGTTGGATTGGTCCAACCGTCCCAAAGCGTTCAAAATTTATCCCACCCTCGACCCGATTCGGCTCGATTCCCCGGTTACCGGGACAGAGGTCCCCGCACTCCATGCGGTGGCGGACACCTCGAGCACGTCGGAAATCGACATCGCCCCGGATCTGAAGAACCTCACGCAGCTACTCTACTTTTCAGCGGGTGTCATCAGAAAGGCCGATTACCCTGGTGTCGACCAGTACTTCCGCGCCGCATCCTGCACCGGCGCGCTTTACGAATTTGAGTTGTACATCGTGTGCGGCGGCCTCGAGGGACTAAGTGCAGGAGTGTACCAGTTCGGGGTGGGCGACTTCAGCCTGCGGTGCCTGCGCCAGGGAGATTTTCGAAGCGTTTTGCTCCGTGCAAGCGGAAACAATCCGGCAGTGGTCCGAGCTCCCGTGACCATCGTCTGTACCGGCACCTATTGGCGGAACTCCTGGAAGTATCAGGCTCGAACGTACCGACATTTTGGCTGGGACAACGGCACCATTCTTGCGAACATGCTGGCGATGGCCTCGGCCCTGGCTCTCCCGGCACAGGTGACATGTGGCTTCGTGGACATCGAGGTAAATCAGTTGCTGGATCTGGACACTGAACGCGAAGTGGCGTTCTCGATGGTTCCGCTGGGAAGTGTTTCCGATGCGCCTCCGCCTCATCGGGAGGAAGTCTCACAGCTCAACCTGGAAACCGTGCCTCTGTCGGCCAGCGAGGTGGAATACCCGGCAATGGGTCTCATGCACCAGGCATCATCGCTGCGGACGGCAGAAGAGGTCGAGGCCTGGCGTGGTGGCATGCCGATCGCCGATAAACCACCTCCCCTCGGGGAAGTGGTCTCCCTCGGCCCCTTGTCAGACGATGAAGTTTCAAAGGAAGCGATCGAGGCCGCGATCCTCAGACGTGGATCCACGCGGCAGTTTGCCCGTGTTTCAATAACACGGGAACAGTTCTCAACCATGCTCGACCGGGCGACGCGGGGAATTCCGGCAGATTTTCTGGACCCCGCCGGCTCGCAGCTGAATGAGCTGTACCTGATCGTGAATGCCGTGGACGGAATCGAGCCCGGTTCCTACGTCTACCACCGTGAAGACCAGAGGCTGGAACTCTTGAGCCGAGGCGACTTCCGAGGCACGGCGGCACACCTGGGTCTGGACCAACCGCTTCCAGGTGACGCGAGCGTCGCCGTCTTCTTTCTGGCCGAGCTGGCGCCGATGCTCGAGCGGTTCGGGAACCGCGCCTATCGCCTCGTTCAGCTCGAAGCAGGAATCATCGGCGGGAAACTCTATCTGGCCGCCTACGCGCAGCGGTTGGGCGCCTCGGGCCTGACGTTCTTTGACGACGAAGTCATCGAATTCTTTTCCCCGCACGCAGCCGGCAAGAGTGCGATCTTCCTGATGGCCATAGGCAAGAGCGTCAAGCGCAGGTAGCTCTTCAGCGTACAGCGCAACCGAGTCGGGCGGGACAGAGTGTCGGGGTGCCGTCCCTGGCCACCCGCGGCCAAGAAACGAAAGTATCGGGTCGGCCGTTCAGCGCAAGTTTTCGGCAACCCCGGCGGGCGCCCACGGAGGGACGCCCCGACACACTCTATTCGACGCCGAAGCGAACCGGGCTGGTACCACAGACTCCGGACCGTTAGGCCCTCAAACACTCACTTGATCCGCGCAACTCGTCCCTTTGTCGGGAACCGCTCGAATTGTGCCGGGTCGTGGCCTGGAATAATCCTGTCGATCGAGCCTGCCAGTTCGCGCATTCGCGAGAAGGCCCGGACGTTGGCGGGCCGGTCTTCGGGAGTGAACGTGGCTACCGGCAGGCGGGTTTCGAGGTTTCGGTACAGGTAGCAGTTGTCCGAGGCGAGGACGAACGGCGTATCCCCGCCGACGCGGACATACTGTGACGCATAGGTGTGTCGCGCGCCGGTGTAGACACGAATTCCAGCCAGGATTTCCTGATCATCGCCGTCAACGAGGCGGAGCTTACCGTTCATGTTCCGTTCGACCAGGTGGAGCATGTCTTCCCGGTCTCCCTGACGGCGTCCGCCTTCCTGCCAGGCGTCCCCGGTGTAATAAACGTATTCGTCGCGTTGTATCCACACGGTCGCTTCGGGAAACAGTTCCACACCGCCGGCGTGATCCCAGTGGGCGTGGGTAATGATGATGTCGGTCACATCACCTGGTTCGACCCCGGCGAGGCGGACCGCCTCGTCGGGACGGAGGTAATCGACCAGCCCGGTTCGATCCATTCGGCCTTCCCGGAAGAAGCCGGTGTCCACCAGGATCGTCCGGCCGCCTCCCCGGATCAGCCAGACGATCATTGCGATGTCCAGGCGTTCGTCTCCCGGTGAACCGACGACAAGTGAGGCCACCCGGTACTGGGACAGCGTTCCGTAACGGATCGCTTCGATCGTGTAATCCGGTGTCGTTTGAACCTGGAACAACAGGAAGCTGGACAGGAAGGCGGCCACGATGCTCATGTTGGGATCCTCTCGGTGTGATTCGTTTCACGCGAATCATACGTCAGCACGTCGATAAATGAGAGGTCTTTCAAGCCGGCAGGAATGAGCGGGAAGGCTGCCGGAGTGCCGGTTTCCGGCACCCCGGGTGGTTCCGACTCAGCGACGGCCTCGGCCGGGGCTGCGGGGATGGTTACCGCGTCCGCGACGAGCGCGCGGGAAATTGCCTTGTGGTCGTCCTCCCTGCGGGCGACCGTAGCTGCTCCGACCGAAGTTCTTCGATGCGGGCATCCGAGACCGGAAGGCTTCATCCGAGTGAAACTCATGGTCCAGGTCCGAAGGCACGGACTTACCCAGGAGGCGCTCGATGGCGCGAAGATAGGAACGGTCCTCGGCACTGCAGAACGAGATGGCGTCGCCGCTCTCACCCGCCCGGGCGGTGCGGCCGATGCGGTGCACGTAGGTTTCGGCCTCCATTGGAAGGTCGTAGTTGATCACGTGCGTGATGTCATCCACGTCCAGACCGCGTGCCGCGACATCTGTAGCGACCAGGACGCGGCATCGGCCCCGCTTGAAACTGCTGAGAGCTTTGGTGCGTGCGTCCTGACTCTTGTTGCCGTGGAACGCATTGCTCGAAATCCCGGCGGCGTCCAACTTCTTGACCACGCGATTGGCCGCGTGCTTCATCTGCGTAAAGACCAGAACTTTGTGAGCCTGAGGGTCACGCAACACGGAGAGAAGGAGAGCATCCTTGTTGTTCTTCCCCACGAAGAGCACCTTTTGGGCGATGCGTTCCACGGTGGGTTCTTCCGGTGTGATGGTTACCCGAACCGGATTGCGGACCATCGTGTGGGCCAGTTCGACCATCTTTGGAGCCATCGTGGCGGAGAAGAAAAGAGTCTGACGCTCGCTCGGAATTTCGGCCAACACCCTCTTGATGTCGGGGATAAAGCCCATGTCGAGCATCCGGTCTCCTTCATCAAGGATGAAGATCTCCACCTCGTTGAGGCGTATGAATCCCTGCTGCATCAGATCCAGCAGGCGGCCGGGGGTTGCAACGAGGATGTCGATCCTGCGCCTCAAGGCCCGGACCTGGGGGTTTTGATTGACTCCGCCGAAGATGACGGTGTGGCTCAACCGCAGGAACCTTCCGTATGTGCGGATGCTCTCGGCGATTTGCGCCGCGAGCTCACGCGTCGGGGCGAGAATGAGGGCCCGGGGTGCGCCCCTGCGGGGCGGACGGCGGTCGGCGGCAAGCCGCTCGAGCAGCGGCAAAGTAAAAGCCGCGGTCTTGCCCGTGCCGGTCTGTGCGCTTCCGAGCACGTCCCGCCCTTCGAGCAGGTGGGGAATACACTTTTCCTGGATGGGTGTCGGGGTGACGTACCCCTGGGCGCCTACAGCCCGCTGAAGCTCCGGGATCAGCCGGGCGAAGGCGCCTTCGGGCACCGGGCGAGGCTGTGGTTGTGGTTGTGGATTGGAATGGCCGGCGTTCTCAGGCGGCGCGTATGCGAGATTTTTCAAAAGACCCCTTTGAGGCGTGTCGAGGTGTCTTTTTGCCGTGCCCCGACTTCAGTACCCTGAATTGTTTCTGTTAATTCCCTGCGGCTCCGTCGCAGTCGACGAGCCGATATCGGGTGAGGCGGTGATAAAAGATGGCTTTTCGATGTCTCGCCCCAGCCGGCCCGTACGACACACGAGTGGTTGAACACAAGATCAGCTGTGATTTACCTATTTTAAAGTGCTCAATTCGTTGGAGGGGTTCAGCTTTCTGAGGCGAACAGCGAAGTCGCGTCCCTTAACGGTGGAACTTTAAACACTCGACGCTGGCCGCCCTCGCCGAGACATAAGTAAGAATAACAGAAGGCACACCGTTTTGTCAGGTGGGGGCGCCGGGCGTGGATTAGTGTTCATAAAGCCGTCGGGTGTGGGTATTCTGACCCGGAACGCATTTGATGGGAGAAGCATGTCGAGCGCTACGGTTGTCGAAGTTTCGAATCTGAGGAAATCATACGGATCGACCCTCGCGGTCGATGACGTGTCGTTCAAGGTACGGGAGGGCGAAATTTTCGGTCTGATCGGACCGAACGGTGCAGGGAAGACCACCACCATGGAGTGTGTGGAGGGTATCCGCCGGGCAGGGGGTGGATCGATCTCGGTTCTGGGTCTGGACCCTCATAAAGATAGCTACGCGCTGCACAGCCGGGTCGGCGTGCAACTCCAGGAAGCGCAACTTCAGAAACGAATCAAGGTCTGGGAGGCGATCGATCTCTGGTCGTCGCTGTATCCGGGAAGCGTGTCGGGCGATGTGCTGCTTGAGCAGCTGGGCCTCACCGAGAAGCGGAACGCGTGGTTCATGACCCTTTCGGGTGGCCAGAAACAGCGGTTGTTCGTTGCCCTTGCACTCATCAACGACCCCGAGGTCGTGTTTCTGGACGAGCTCACGACGGGGCTGGACCCGCAGGCACGGCGAGCCATCTGGGGACTGGTGACCGACATTCGCGACCGTGGCAAGACGGTTTTCCTGACCACTCACCTAATGGAGGAGGCCGAACGGTTATGCGACCGTGTGGCGATCATCGAGCACGGCAGGCTCATCGAGACGGACACGCCGGCGGCTCTGGTCCGCAGGCACTGTCCGCAAAGACGCGTCGTGTTCTCCTCGGAAAGTGTTGGCGATGCGGCCGTCCTGGAGAAGATTCCTGGATTGCAGTCGGTGAGAAATGAAGGCATGGCCTACACCGTCCTCGGAGAAGGTGAAGAGTTCGTCACCGACGTCATTCGGTTCATAGCTGGCGAACGACTTCCGGTCCGTGATTTTCGGACGGTGATACCCACCCTTGAAGATGTATTTCTCAAACTGACCGGACACGGGATAAGGGACTGAACCGGATGCTGCGCGGATTCTGGAAGCTGACCTGGTTGGAGATCAAGATCTTCGTACGCGAACCGCTGGGAGTTCTGGGAAGTGTCGTCATCCCGGTGGCGATGTTTCTCGTTCTCGGGCGTGCCCTCGGGTCCCGGTCCGGCAATTCCGACAACGCGTCCCGGCTGCTCAGTCAAGATCTTCCTATTTTCGCTTCCGTCTTTATCGCCATGGGTGCGGCGATGTCGCTGGTTGCTATCGTGACGATCTATCGCGAGGGGGGCATCCTGAAACGTTTGCGGGCGACGCCGTTGCGTCCAACCACGATCCTCGGAGCCCACGTCCTGGTCAAGTTGCTGTTCACGAGCCTGTCGCTATCTTTCATGGTTCTAGCGGGAAGGCGATTCTACCCGGTCACGATGGACCTCCACCTGGCCCGCTTCGCCGTCGCCCTGCTGATTACAACTCTCAGTATCATCTCGATCGGATTCGTGATCGCCAGTATCGTTCCGACCGCCCGGTTCGCCCAGCCTATCGGGAGCGTCATTCTCTATCCCATGTTGGCGATATCGGGAATCTTTGTGCCTCTGGAGTCCATGCCGGATGGATTGCGCGCCTTCAGTAGCGTCCTGCCCCTGACCCACGGCGTGTCGTTGCTCCGGGGGGCGTGGGCGGGCGAGAGTTGGCTGGATCATCTGGGCAATCTGGGCGTGCTCGGCCTGACGCTGGTGGTGTGTACGCTCGTTTCCGCGAAGATCTTCCGATGGGAATGAAGGCGCCCTGAGCGGGCCCTTAGAGCGCTACAATACGCTCCCGAGTGCGACCCGGATGGCCTCTCCACTGACTCCGCTGGATTCCTCGGACGCGAGAAATGCAATCACCTCGGCCACTTCCTGAGGTGTGGCAACGCGGCGCGGCGGATACAATGCCGCCCGTTCCTCCCAGACCTGACCGGTCGTGACACCCCGGTCCTTCGCCTCCTGGCGGGCTGAACGTTCGGCCATCTCCGTCCGAACCCAGCCGGGCAAAACAGCGTTCGAGGTAATGCCGAATGATCCACCGTCCTCGGCGACCGATCGCATCAGCCCCAGCAGTCCGTGTTTGGAGCTGTTGTATGCACTCCCAGCGTGTTCGGCGACCAGGCCGGCCGTCGAACTCGTATAAACCACGCGTCCGAATCGGCGTTCGACCATTCCCGGCAATACGAGTATCGAGAGATGGAACGGACCATCAAGATTGACCCGCATGGTTTCGCCCCAAACGTCCGGTTCCTGTTCCCAGACGACCCGTTCGTGCGCGGAGCCGATTCCGTGGTTGCACACCAGGATCTCAATGGGCCCCAGTCGTTGCTCTGCCTCCGTGACCGCGTGCGCACAGCCCTCCGGAGTTCCCAGATCCGCCACCGAATACTCGAGCCCGACTTCAGCCAGATCCTGCCGGCTTCGCCCGACGCACATCACTCTGGCTCCACGAGACGCCAGAAGCTCCGCGGCGGCCCGCCCTATTCCGCGGCTCCCGCCCGTGACCAGGGCTATCCGCCCTTCGACTCCAGCCATGCTTCACACACTCCTGATGGCCTATTCAAAACGCAGCGCGGTAACGGGATCCACTCGCGTGGCCCGCAACGCCGGGATGTAGGACGCCAGCATCGAGACGGCGGACAGGACCAGGGCCACTCCGCCGAACACGACCGGGTCGAGCGCGTCGACGCCCACAAGGAATGTACCCATCACCCGGGTCAGTGCGATCGAGGCGACCAGTCCCACAACCACTCCGATCAGAGCCAGCGTCAGTCCCTGCCGGACGACCAGCGCCATCGCATCGCCGGACTTCGCACCCAGCGCCATCCGGAGTCCGATCTCATGAGTCCGTTGACTGACGGAGAACGAAATGACGCCGATGCCGGCCAGGAACAGGGCCAGGGCCCCGAAGACGGCCACGAGCCACGCGCCGATACGAGGCAGCCACATGGAGTTGTCAAGCACCTGTCCCATCGGCGCAATGCCCGTGATCGGAAGGTTCGGGTCGAGCCGGCGCACGATGGTTCGTACCTCGCCCGCGACGCTGGTGGGCCCGCCCCGCGTGCGGATAAATGCGCTCATGATCACTTTCGCGTCGCGGTAGCTCTGCTGGAGCGGCAGGTAAGCGAAGGGCTGGGGATCTTCGGCCAGTTGGTTGTACTTGGAGTTGGCGGCGATGCCGATGATCTCGACCGGCGCGTCGTCTCCATAGAATGTGAAACGACGCCCCAGCGGCTCCTCACCGGGCCAGAATTTGTCCGCCATCGTTTGATTGACGATGACGTAGTCGGGTCCAACACTGTTGCTGGTCGCCTTCGGCCCGACCTGGCTGAAATCGCGGCCCTGTAACAGGGAGATGCCCATCGTTGCCAGGTAAGCCGGTCCGATCGTGCTGGTGCCGACGAGTATTCCGTCTTCAGCCTCTCCCGCATCCCGGCCATCGATGAACACCGTTCGCCGGAATCCGCCGAAGAACATCGGCATGTGGGTTCCCAGATCCGCCGAGACGACGCCGGGAATCGCCTGGAGTTCTTCCTGAAGACGCCGGTAGAAACTCTGTCCCGTTGTCTCGTCCAGGTATCGGTTGTCGGTCATCCCGAGGGTCACCGTCAGGACATCGTCGGTGCGGAAGCCGGGTTCGATTTCGAGGGTATTCTGGAAACTCCGCATCAGGAGGCCCGCCGAGACCAGCGCGATCAAGGACAACGACACCTGGGCGACGACGAGGACGTTGCGCGGGCTGAGCTTGCGAATGGATCCCTCCCTCTGCTGCCCGCTCTTGAGCTCGGACGAAAGGTCCGGTCGCGAAGCCTGGAGAGCCGGGACGAGACCGAAGAACAAACCGCCCAGGATGGAAATCAGCACAGTGAAACCCAGGACGCGGGCGTCCAGGTTCATGTCGATGCTGGGTTGGAAAGGCAGGGGCGGGGCCAGCGACCAGATGAGATCGCGGACCCAGACCGCGATGAGCAGTCCGGCGGTGCCACCAATGGACGCGAGGACGAAACTTTCGGTCAGGAGTTGCCGGATCAGGCGTACGCGACCGGCACCGAGCGACAGGCGGACCGCGATTTCCCGTTTTCGGGCAGTCGCTCGAATCAGCAATAGATTCGCGATGTTTGCCGATGCGATCGCTAGAACCAGGCCGGAGATGCCGATCAGCAACGCGCCGGCGAGCGCGATCGTGGATCTGAAGCCGGGGTTCAAGCGAGAAAGAGGGTCGAGTGTCACGTTCCGGCCTTCGTTCGGTTCCGGATACTGTTCTTCGAGTGCGGACCCGATCGCCTGCATGTTCGACTCGGCCTGTTGGAGGGAAACACCCGACCCGAGGCGCCCGACTACGTTGAAGACGATCGCCCGGCGTTCGTTCCAGACCAGGTCCGGCGTCGGGTGGACCTGCTGGTACATCATCGACGGAACCCAGAGTTCCTGGCTGATTCCGAAACCCAACCCTTCGAATCCCTGCTCGGTCACACCGATTATCGTAAGAGGGGAGCCGTTGACGATCAACTCCTGGCCGATCACGCCCGGGTCGGATCCGAAACGGCTTTCCCATGTCTTGTAGGCGAGGACGACGACGGGGCTCTCGCCAGGTGTGATGTCGTCGTCTGGTTCTATCAGCCGTCCAAATGCCGGTGCTATCTCTAATGTTTTGAAATAATTTCCCGTGACGATTTCGCCTAACGCCTGCGCTGGTTCGTCTCGCGTCCCGATGTTGAAGATCATCTGGGTGTAGGCGAGCAGTTCAGAGAAGACCTCGTTCTCGTCCCTGAAGTCGAGGTAGTTCTCACCCGACACGCCGAGGAAGCCCGCGTTCTTTTCGTCGCTCGTGAAGACCGACACCAGCCCGTCGGCATTGGCGAACGGCAGAGGCTTGAGAAAAATACCGTTGACGAACGTAAAGATCGCAGTCGTTGCCCCGATGCCGAGAGCGAGGATCAGAGTGGCGACAATCGTGAATCCCGGACTCTTGCCAAGAGTCCGAAGTCCATAGCGGATGTCTCTGTAATAGTTTTCCATTTCTTGTTCCCCGTTTCAGTTCATGAGGCGACGTCGGGTCAAGCAGTAGGCGTTCGGTCCACCGTCGGATGTTAGCAGGATTGCCATAAGTGTGCTTACGTCAATCCGGCGCCTTCTGTTCCAACAGCGTGTCGGGGTGGCCGTCCCTGGCCACCCGCCCGAAAGGACGACAGGCCCCCACGAAACAAGTCCAGGTCAAAGAGCAATGTTCATGAATTTTCGTCAACCCCGCGGGCACCCACGGAGGGACGCCTCGAGATCCGAGCGTCCAGGAAAGCGTGTCGGGGTGGCCGTCCCGGGCCACCCGCCCGAAAGGACGACAAGCCCCCACGAAGCAAGTCCAGGTCAAAGAGCAACGTTCATGAATTTCGTCAACTCCGCGGGCGCCCACGGAGTGACGCCCCGACACGCTGTCCTCGACATCCGAACGGTCCAGGAAAGCGTGTCGGGGTGGCCGTCCCGGGCCACCCGCCCGAAAGGACGACAAGCCCGCACGAAGCAAGTCCAGGTCAAAGAGCAACGTTCATGAATTTCGTCAACCCCGCGGGCGGCCACGGAGTGACGCCCCGACACGCTGTGCTCGACATCCGAGCGGTCCAGGAAAGCGTGTCGGGGTGGCCGTCCCGGGCCACCCGCTCGAAAGGACGACAGGCCCCCACGAAGCAAGTCCAGGTCAAAAAGCAATTTTCATTGACGCGTGGAGCGCTGGAGCGCTTTCTGGGAAGCTACCTACCCTTGGCAAGAACCGGTAAGGTGGGAGGCCTCTTGTGTCGATAACGCGGAGTAAAGCTAGCCATATCCAGACGCTGATTGTCCTGCTCTGTGCTAGGGACCGGACCGAGGAGGTAACCGCGAATGACTTCTGCTCTATTGATAACCATGAGTTTGCTGCTGTTCCCCCTCGAGAAACGGGATGATTTGAGCGAGCGTCTCGATCACGCAGCCGAAGTCTTAGTTGAACTCGTGAATGAGCCCGATGCGGAAGTTCCCGTGGGGTTGATCGACGAAGCGGAATGCGTGGCAGTAATTTCCGAGGTTCGGAAACCCATGTTCGGATTCGGATACCCGTCGTTGCGCGGCCCGGTATCCTGCCGTGGAGACGCGGGATGGAGCGCCCCGTCCATGTTGGCTGTGGACGCGCCGTCCTTCGGCTTTCAGCTCGGGCTGATTGGGGATATGGTCCTGTTGTTCATGGCCGAAGACAGCGTCCAGCACCTAACCGGGAACGAGGTGGCGCTTGGCAGGGATGCCAGTATTGCGAATGGCCCAAAAGATAGGGATCCTGGAGCGAACACCAGCTTCACGCTCGACACCGAGATCCTGACGTACAACAAGGAAGATAAAGGCTTCTATGAACGAATCGCCTGGCCCTCAAGGGAGCCGCCTCGATTGCGACCCGACCGGGACGCGAACAGACAGCTCTACGGCCGGGAGATTTCGGCGGAAGAGATCCTGTTGCACGGGATTTCTGTACCAGCCCTGGCTACCGGCTTCATGGCGGCGATTCGGTCCAACTGACAAGATCGACCGGTAAATCCGTCCCCCTCCACGCACAAGACTCTTACACTTACTTTCCTGCTCGACTTGATTGCCGAACCCAAAGATCACTTGGGTGATGCCAGGCGGGCGCTGGCATTGAGTCACTCGAACTCCGCGGCGGCCGGCGAGAAAGAAGGCCCCTCCAGTCCAGGTTTGAATGGAAAAAAAGTCCCGCCGGCCGTTAAGACCGGCGGGCCACAAATGGCGTGGAGGAAATCTTTTGTATAGAGACACCGGGAACTCCGAAAAAGTTTCCGATTGTTTTCACCCTAATGTGAAATGGCCGAGCAGCCGCAGTCGAATCGTTCTCGATGACGAAACCGAGGAGACGGTCGGGCCTGAAGGTATTCGCCGATTGTACCGTGATCTGAAGGGGAACTTTGAAGATGTTCGAGACTACCTTCACGCTGGCGATTTCTATTACGCTGAAATGGAGACTGTCCGTAAACTCAAGCGTTCAGACAAAGACAAGTTCTCGTGGCTGCGCCGCTACTGCTCGATCTACTCCCTGTATTGGTTGATCAATGGCTACGGCGAACAGCCCTTGCGCGCCCTCCTGGCCTTTCTGGCTATGGCCGCCCTGGGAGCGGCGATCTACACACAGGGCCTCTTTGTGTACGAACGAGAAACTGAATCGCTTGATCCCCCGACCGTGTCCGTTGTCCGGGAGGGGCCAGTTACGATTCCCTGGCATTCGGCGGTCGGGCTCAGCCTGAGGTCTCTGACGCTACGATCCTCGTCATCCTATCGACCTCATTCAACGGACCTACTCTCTCGTTCCGTGATACTGACGCAGAACATCATCGGCCCTATTCAACTCGGTATGCTCGCCATTGCGTTGCGGCGGCGTTTTAGACGGTAAGGGACTTTCCGGCTGTTCCGGCTTCGGGACAGCGGCTTTGCTGACGACTGCTCAGTCAGCGCGCTAAGTCGGGGGCGGAGGGACAACTCTCGTAACCGGCGCGTGATCACATCCCCGCTAACCAAAACGATTTAGCAAGTGTCTCACCTGAGTTGGCACAGAGGGCATGTATACGCAGACTTGCCAGAAACGTCAGTCGCGGCCGGTCCGGCACACGGATCGGAAGTGAAGAAAAGGGGGGAGCAACATGGCCGAAGAGCAGTCTTTGAGATTGAGGCTGGGTCGGAATGTGTGGAGTGTCGCAGTGGGGTTCGTCGTAATGTTCATGCTCGCAGCCCTGGCCTTTATAGTGATCGCATTCAGTTTTCCGCCGTCCTATCGCATACCCACTGGCCAGCCTCCACCCGTCTGGATCACACAGACCTATGCTGTCACTCTCGTATTGGCCTCCATACTGGGCGGATACATCACAGCTGGCATGGGAGGCAGGCGGAATCTTGCGAGTGTATTCATCCTCGCTTTTTGCTGGTTCGTGGTTTCCCTCTTCTTCTGGCGTGGTGAAGCCAACCCCATGGCGTTCGAAGTGATCCGAATGGGCGTCAACGCGGGGCTCGTCATTTTGGGCGGATATCTTCAGATCTACAGATCTACAGGCATACATACCGGCTCCAAGCTGGCCCCGAGACACCCCAACGTTGTTCAAAAATAGTCGACTTCAGTTGTTAAATGAGGTGTCATGAGGCCAAGTGCTTTAAAATTCAACGTGTTAGTTTCGATATCGGAACTCTCTCGCTATTGGCGAATCTCACTGTCCGAAATGTCGTTAGAACGAAGCGGTTTAACAGGCGTTGAGAATTCGTTGAAATTACCGCTGGGTTTGTCCACCCGGTCTGGCCCACTTTTGATCGTCTGATTTGGCCCACCCCCTCCTGTTAATAATTCCGAGTAGTGATAATTACCGTCGGGCCTGTGTTGTAGATGTGGGAAAGCCGAGCGCCCTTGGCGAGGCTTTTCCAAGCGCTGTGGGAATCCTGGTTTTTAGGATTTCCACAGCGCGTCATCTTCCACAGGCCTCCGTTTCTTTCTTTTTGGTTCTTTTTCTTTCTTTCGGGAAAAAACTCCGTTTCCAGGATCGCCCAGGATCGACGACCGCGCGGCGATCCGACCCTCAGGACGTGGTTTGTTTCGCGGGTTTCTCCTTTCCAGGCGGATGCCGTGGTTTCTGTCGTTTCTCCAACGTGCGCCGAAACCGGAAGGATTCGGTTCCGGTCTCGATGATGTGAGCGCGATCGGTTATCCGGTCCAGCAACGCCTTGCACAGCCGAACATTGGGAAACACCTGGGTCCATTCCGAGAACGGCAGATTCGTTGTCAAGATCACCGTCGCCCGCTCGGCTCGATCCGAGATGACTTGAAAGAGGAGTTCGGCGCCGAGGTCTGCCATCGGGACATAGCCGACTTCGTCGATGGCAATCAACTCGTATCGGAACCATCGGGCCAGAACCCGGCGGAACTGGTCGTTGTGGTGGGCCTCGACCAACTCGTTGATCAAGCCGGCGGCCGTCGTAAAGCGAACCCGCTTCTTCTGCCGACAAGCGGCCACGCACAGTCCTGTGGCCAGGTGCGTCTTGCCCGTTCCACACTCCCCGATCAGGACGACAGGTTCGGCGTGTTCTAAATAGCCACCGTCTGCGAGTCCACGGATCCGGTTGGCTGGAACCTTCGACCGCGAGAAGTCAAAGTCCTCGAGTGTCTTCATTCGAGGGAAACGTGCGGCTTGAATCCGCCGGGCCACGGTGTTCCGTTCGCGTTCTTCAACTTCCATCGCCAGCAAGGCTTCCAGATACCGTGTGTAGGTGTGCTCTTCCCGCTGGGCCTGCTCGGCCATGGCCGCAAACTGCGTTCCGATCGTGGGCGTCCGGAGAGCTTTACAGTACTGCTGAATCGCCGCCTGTTCGACCCCGCCGGCTGTGGCGGACACTAGACCACCTCCGCAGTGAGCAGTACATCGTAAGTATTCACCTCCGGCAGGGGCCGCTCATAAGCGCGTAGTGCGGCCACTTCCAGTCGCGGCGCCGCCGGCCGGTCGAATCGGGCCTCGGTCATCAGGTAGCGCGCCGCGGCGGCATCGGAGCATCCCAGGCGCAGGGCTTGTTGGAATGCGGAATCCAGCTCGCTATAGCCATGTTCCCGGCCCAGTAGGAGCAACTCCACCATTGCGCGGGTCCCATTCTGTTTTCCGTTGCGATCGATCAACGTCTGCCAGAACTCGTCATAGCTTTTCGGCCATCGGCCCTGTTGCCGCCATTGCTCCAGAGGCTTGCTCCCGGCCAGCGCGCCCGGCTTCCGCTCCAACACCTCCAGATAATGTTCCAGATTGAAGAAGTGCTGGCCGTTTCCATATCCTCGCTCATGCCGCGCCACGCATCCGCCATCGTGCCAGACCTCCACGTAGGCCGGAAAAACGCTCGCCCGCACCACAGTCCCGGTCTTGACGGGGGCGGAGTAGAAGTTGTTACGCACCCGTACACATCCCTTACCATCGACTCGTGGAAAGCTGTCCTCGGCCAGAGGGAACCCTTCGGTCGATAACGCGAGCAGATGGGGCTGTTCGATCTGCATCCCTTCACCCACCGTCTGGACCCGATCGCCGATCTTGCGCCGTTCATCGGCACGGCAACCGGCCAGCAGCTGCGCATTCAGATCCGCCAGGTCCTTCGCCTTCGGCACCGGTACCAGGTGATTGCGCCGGAAGTATCCGGCTTCGCCTTCCACACCGCCTTTCTCGTGGCCCTCGCCGGGTGTGCAGAACTCGGCTTGAAACTTCCAATGCGACCGAAACGCGATGAACCGTTCGGTCTCTACACGCCGGTATCCCCGCAGAATCTTCTTCACCGCGCTGGTCAGGTTGTCATAACGCAGCACCCCGAAGACCCCCGCAAAATAGCGGAAACCCAACTCATGAGCCTCCAGGAATGCCTGTTGTGTCGCCCGAGGATAAGCTCGATGGAATGCGCCACCACTGCCCATGCTCCGCATACAGAAAACCTGGAGCTTCTGCCGTTCGCCATCCAACTCCGCGACGGCTTCGTACCAGTCGATCTGTGCTTCCTGACCCCAGGCGTAGCTTTGCGGCACGAACGTCTCCTGTCGGATGAAACCCATCTCCCGCTTCCGCCGCCCGACATACCGGCGAACCGTCGATTCCCCAATCGGATGTTTCGGAAATTCCATCCGGATCCGTTCGTAGATCCGGTGACTGGTGTGCCGCTGCTTCCGCGGGGCCTGCCTGTCCGCCTCCAACACCCCGTTGATAAATTCCATAACCGGCTCCAGCCTCGGCCTCTTCCGCTCCGGGCTCTTCCTCGCCGGCGGCACGGCGTTTCCCAGCGCTTGACGCACCATCCGCCGATGCACCCCCAGCCGCCGGGCCACACCCTGGATCGTTCCCACACCAAACTCGTGCTCTCGCCGAATCTCTTCAAATAATTCCACCTTCGATCTCCTTGACACCGGGTCCCTCCATTCCGACTCTTTGTTCGGAACAGCCTCTCCGGTTCAGTCGTCAGGGGTGGGCCAAATCAAACGATCAAAAGTGGGCCAATTTAGAGTAGCGAAATCATACCGCGCGCCCGCCTGCGGCCGCACCCGGGTATACGCAACCCCCATACGACGACAATATCAGTGCCATAGTCGTCAGACCCTGCTTATTCCTATCCGCCCGATCACTTCAACAACGGCCAACAGGGTAAATCTAGACTTGCCTCTTCGAACTCCTGCATACTGCCTTTCATGCTTGACCCACTCCGTTTGAACCGCTTGTTCTCAGCACTGAGGAGCAGTTTTCTACTCTCCATGACCTTCGGTACCGCCTGGTCGGCGGCGCCGGTCATCGCCCACGCTCAGGAAGATCTGCCGCGGATCGTGGTGCTTGCTACGGGCGGTACGATCGCCAGCACGTACGATGACGCGATCGGTGCGCTTCGCGTCGCCTTGACTGGCGACGAGATCGTAAACGCGGTTCCGGGCCTGGACGAAATCGCTCGGATCACTGTCGAAGAGGTTGCGAACGTTAACAGTCGGAACATGACCCCCACCATCTGGCTCCGGCTTTCCAAGAGGGCGAACGAGTTGCTCGCGATGCCGGATGTCGCGGGCCTCGTCGTAACGCACGGCACGGACACGCTCGAAGAGACGGCATATTTTTTGGACCTCACGGTGACGAGCGACAAGCCGGTCGTCCTGGTCGGTGCGCAGCGAGCTCCCACCAACTACGACTCGGACGGACCACGAAACATGCTGAACGCCGTCCGCGTCGCCGCGTCTCCCGAAGCCGTTGGCATGGGCACGATGGTCGTGATGAACGGACAAATCAACGCAGCACGGGAGGTCACCAAGACCAACACACTCGACGTTGAGACCTTCCAAACGCTCGACTTTGGTCTGCTCGGCGTCGCGGATGTTGAGAAAGTCCGCTTCTACAGGGCGCCGTTCCGTCGCCAAACCATCCCGCTCGACACAGAAGTCGAGCTGCCGAACGTCGTGATCATCAGTGAGTACGCAGGATCCGATGGTCGGTCCATTGAGCTGCTGCTCGAGGAAGGAAACCTTGACGGAGTTGTGATCGCGGGCCTTGGCCTCGCCCACGTGAGCGATCGGACACTCGAAGCCCTGCGCGCGGTGCGCACACGCGGAATTCCGGTCGTGGTCAGTTCGCGGGTATTGACCGGACGGATCGTCCCGCTATACGCCATCAACGTCGAACTGTTGAACATAGGCGCCGTGCAAGCGGACAACTTGAGTCCCCAGAAAGCCCGGGTACTCCTCATGGTTGCCATGACGAAATCCACTGATACAGAGGAGCTCCGGCGTTACTTCAGCCGGTGAAGTCCTGGATGGTTCAACGACGCCAGCAGCTTTGCTTCACGTTCAAAGCGGGCCAGTCGTTCTTCGTCTTTGGCGAATTCTTCAGGCAGGGTCTTGATCGCGACTTCGCGCGCGCCCGCTTGGAATCCCGCGCCGGCCACACTTCACCCGCCGAGGGGCTCCGAGATCAAGGAAGGCCCTGTGAGTTCCCCGCCCATCACTCGCGTGGACTGCGGCGCGAGAAGTCATCAGCAATCTGATCAAAGGTCATGAAGCGCACGCCGGCCTTGTCTTTCATGTACGTAATGAGCCGTTCGAGCATCAGCAGCACCTGCGGCCGTCCAGAGACGTCTGGATGAATCGTCATGGTGAATACCGCGTATTGGTTCTCCCGATACACCCAATCGAACTGATCCTTCCACATCTGCTCAAGGTCGCGAGGATTCACGAAGCCGTGGCTGTTGGGCGCCGCCTTGATGAACATCATCGGGGGAAGATCGTCAAGGTACCAGTTGGCCGGAATTTCAATCAGATCGGTCTCGGTGCCTCGTACCAGGGGTTTCATCCACGTTGAAGCGGGTTTGCTGTAGTCGATCTTCGTCCACGTGTCTTCCTTGCGGACGTAGTAGGGGTGGAAATCGTCATGCATCAGACTGTGGTCGTATTTGATTCCTCTCTCAAGTAGCAACTCGGGAGTGATCGAGCTGAACTCCCACCATGGTGCGACGTACCCCGACGGTTTGTTGCCCGTCAGCTCGGTGATCAGTTCGATGCTCTTGTCCAAGACTGCAGCCTCCTGCTCGGGCGTCATCGAGATCGGATTCTCGTGGCTATAGCCATGGATACCGACTTCATGCCCCGCCTCGGCAACCGCCTTCATCTGATCCGGAAATGTCTCGATCGAGTGCCCCGGAATGAACCAAGTTGTCGTGATGCCAGTGTCTTTGAACAGTTTGAGCAGGCGGAGTGATCCGACTTCCCCGGCGAACATGCCTCGCGAAATATCATCGGGCGAGTCCGCTCCCCCGTAGGAGCCAATCCATCCGGCGACGGCGTCGACATCCACCCCGAAGGCGACGAGGATTTCCTTGTTCACGGATTCTTGCGCGCGGACGTTCTTGGTGAATCCCGCGATGGCGAGAATCGTGATTGCAAGTGTGGTGCCAGCCAACCTTGCGACCTTGAACAGGGTCGGTCGCCGGCGCGCGGTAGTCTGAATCGCCTGGTCGTTGGCCAACGTGGAACCGGTCGTCATGTCGTTCTCCTGGTGCGTGGGTTTCTCTTCGGTCACATGATCGCAGACGCGCAGCGGGTCGCTCCAGAGGATAGTCAAACAAGAGCACTTTCGCAATGAGGTATTGTCAAGTTAAACAGTATCGTGAGCGGCAATATCTGTTTGGACGATTCTGCCGGCTTCGTCATAGTCTTCCAGTACTCTCGGGGGTAGATCGGGATTTGGTGACGGGCCTTCATTGGCAGCCGGAAATACGAGTTTGTCGTCAATCCCAACAGCGAACTTCTCGCAGCTTAAGCAGGCAGAAATCAGGCAAGATTCCTGCACTTCCGCACAATACCCAGACCTTCGCGGGAAGCGTAAGCGCTCACTTCATCACGCTGGGAAATGACACGCCACATAGTGCCCATCACCGTGGTCGATCAAGGGTGGTTCGGTTTCGGCACACTCGCCCTCGGCCTTCCAGCACCGAGTACGGAAGCGGCACCCTGATGGAGGGTTTATCGGGCTTGGTACATCGCCCGTCAACACTATCGGCCTGCGATTGAGTTCGACCTTCGGATCGGGAATGGGAATCGCAGATAACAGTGCTTGTGTATATGGGTGAAGCGCCTCTTCGTAGATGGTGGACCGGTCCGCGATCTCGACGATCTTGCCGAGGTACATGACCGCGACCCGATGCGACATGTGGCGAACGACCGCGAGGTCATGGGCGATGAAGATGAAGGTCAAATCCAAGTCGTTTTGGAGATCCTGCAGCAGGTTGACGATCTGAGCTTGGATAGAAACGTCGAGCGCGGAGGTGGGCTCATCGGCAACGATCAGCTCTGGCTCGACCGCCAGGGCCCGAGCTACGCCGATGCGCTGACGTTGGCCACCTGAGAACTCGTGAGGGTAACGATCGGCAGACTTGGGATTGAGGCCCACAGCACTCAGGAGTTCCTTGACCCGCTCCCTCTTTGCCTTTCCCCTTGCGAGGCGATGAATGCCGAGCGGTTCCCCGATGATCTGGCCCACCGTCATCCGGGGGTTCAGCGACGCATACGGATCCTGGAAGATCATCTGCATGCGGCGGCGCATCTTGCGGAGCCGAGATCCCCGAAGCTCGGTCAGTTCGGTGCCATCGAGCTTCACCGAGCCCGCGGTAGGCTTATACGCCTGAAGTATCGCGCGGCCAGTTGTCGACTTCCCACAGCCCGTTTCGCCAACGAGGCCGAGCGTCTCGCCCCGAGCTACAGAAAAATCGACGCCATCCACAGCCTTGACAAGCTCACCACGTCTGCCGCCGCGTCCGAGGCGGAAATGCATCTTCAGCCCACGAACCTCGAGCAACCCGAGGTCAGCCGCCGCGGTGCTCGCGGTTTGCCGGTTGTCTCTCACACTGCTCATCGCGAGCTCCACTTTCGTGTCGATGGCTCGTCATCATCTCGTTGTTTGACGGCGGCGGCACGGATCTCTTCAACGATGGCTTCGTCTCCGAAGTCAGTCCGCCAGTCCACATCGATGAGCCATCCCGCGTCGGGACCCTCTTGGGTTCCCCAGCACGCGGCCGCATGGTCCGATGCCGCACCTGGAATGGCGGCAAGCATCGGCTCTCGTTCGGCACAGATGGGTCTGCGATATTGGCAGCGGGGCTCGAAGCTGCAACCCACGCGCTCCAGGACCACGTCTGGAGGTAGGCCTTCAATCGGTGTCAGCCGGGCGCCGGGCTCGTCATCGATTCTCGGGATGGACCTGAGCAGGCCCCACGTATAGGGCATCTTCGGGTTGTCGAAGAGCTCGCTCGTATCTGCCTGTTCGACGACGCGACCCGCGTACATGACACACACTCGCTCGGTCGTCCCGGCGATGATGCCGAGATCATGCGTGATGAGCAGCGTCGCCGTCTGAGACTCTTCGGCAATGTTCTTGAGGAGCGTAAGGATCTGGGCTTGTATCGTGACATCGAGGGCGGTGGTCGGCTCGTCAGCGAGAATTACCTTTGGCTTGCATGACAACGCCATGGCTATCATCACCCGTTGACGCATGCCGCCGGAGAACTGGTGCGGGTAGTTGTTCACCCGGGTATCGGGAGACGGGATCCCTACATGTGCGAGCAGCTCGATGGCTCGCTCGAACGCCAGGGTCTTGCTGAGGCCGAGGTGTAGTCTCAGCGCTTCCGTTATCTGCCTACCAACAGTGAAGAGGGGGTTCAGCGACGTCATCGGGTCTTGGAAGATCATGGCGACGGTCTTGCCACGGATCTTGCGCATCTCTTCGTTACCTTTACCGAGCACGCTGATACCGTCGATCAGCACTTCGCCGCTGACAATCTCCCCAGCTGGTTTTGAGATCAGGCCCATAACTGAGAGCGCCGTTACGGACTTCTCGCTGCCGGACTCGCCAACGAGCCCCAGCGTCTCACCCGCCCGTAGCTCCAGGCTGACACCATCGACGGCGCGGACCGCACCCTCATCCGTATGGAATTGAGTACGAAGGTCTTTGATCTCGAGAACCTTTGCGCGCGCTCTCGTCACTGTACCGGTGGTCATCTCTTCGTGCCCGTCACCCAGTCATATCGAATGTCATCGTCGACGACCTCGCCGGAAGGACGAGCGCCGACGCCGGCTCCACCATCGACCCTGTACACCGCGCCGCTGACGTAGCTTGCTTCATCCGAAGCCAGCCACAGGACGAGGTTCGCAACCTCTTCGGGTTCGCCGGCGCGAGCGAGCGGCAGTGTTGGGATGCGACCCGACAGGGCGGCTGCCATTCGTGGCGGCAAGGGCTTGGGTTGGGTGTCGATCAGCCCCGGACTGACCGTGTTGACCAGGATGTCATAGGGCGCCAGCTCAATCGCCGCGACTCGCGAGAAAGCTTCGGTCGCTGCCCGGCTCGAGGCGTAGGCGGCGGCCCCCGCCGAGCCCCGCTGACTAACTCCGGAGGAGAAGTTGATGATTCGTCCGCCCCCACCCTGGCCGATCATGACCTTGCCAGCGGCTTGGGTCATCAGAAAGGTGCCGCGACAGTTGACACCATAAACGGTGTCCCAAACCTCGACCCGCTCGTCCATGAGCGAAGCGTGAGGAGCGACCGCTGCATTGTTGACGCAGATGTTGAGGCGTCCGAAGTTGTCGACCGCACCTGAAACGATCGCATCAACGCCATCTTGGGTACTGATATCTGCCGCGACGGCGACGACTTCGTCTCCATGGGCTCCGACGGTCTCGGCTAGACCATCAACATCTCGATCAGCGGCCACTATTCTCGCCCCAGCCTGTGCGAATCGGTTGACAATGGCGCGTCCGACACCTCGCGCCGCGCCGGTGACGATGACTACTTCGTTCTGTAAGTCGTATGTTACTTGGCCCATTACTATCTCCGTCCTCGTAGGTGGGGATCCATTGCGTCACGAAGGCTGTCGCCGAGCAGATTCAACGTGAACACCATCCCCATGATTGCCAGCCCGGGAAAGATCCCCATTGCCGGTGCGCTTAGAAACGATCGCTGTCCGCTCGCGATCATAGATCCCCAAGATGGGGTTGGAGGCTGAATACCGAGCCCCAGGAAACTCAATCCGGCCTCGGTCAAGATCGCCCTGGCCAATTGGGCCGTGGAATAGACGAGAACGCTCGACATAGCGAGCGGCAGGAGGTGGCGGGTCATCAGGCCGAAGGTGTTGGCACCAATCAATCTGGCGGCCAGGACATGGTCCCGGTTGAGCAGCGTCAACACCTCGCCTCTAACGAGGCGCGCATAGCCAGGGATACCCCCGATACCAATCGCGATCATCGTGTTGACCAGCCCGGTCCCGAGGAACGTGATAACCGCCAGGGCCAGAAGTAGCCCCGGGAAGGCGAGAAGTATGTCCATCAGTCGCATCAAGGCCGAATCCATAGTGGAACCGTAGAAACCAGCGACGAGGCCGATGAGTCCGCCGATCAAGAGTCCGATTCCAATGGCGACAAAGCCAACTGTGAGCGCCCCACGGGCTCCGACAAGTATGCGACTGAAGGTGTCGCGTCCTATCTCGTCGGTGCCCATCCAGTGCTCTACAGATGGAGACATGCGCGGGCTCGACACGATTTCTAACGGGTCATAGGGCGCGATGCTAGGACCAACGACACCCACAAAGAGATAAAGCACCGCGACGGCCGCCGAGAGCTGGGCGATCCGGCTCCGGCCCAGTTCGCGGGCGAATGCATGGTCCTTGTAGCTGCTCACTCGTACCTGATTCGGGGATCGATCAGTGAATAGACGATGTCGACGAGCAGGTTGACGACGACGTAAATCATCGCAATCATCAAGATCAAGCCCTGGACGACTGGGTAGTCGCGCTCGAAAATACTTCGTGCCAGCAGCCTGCCGATGCCCGGATAGCTGAAGACGGTCTCGGTGAGCACCGTGCCGGCAAGAAGGCCGCCGAGCTGAAGGCCCATGATCGTAACAACTGGTATCGCGGCGTTGCGTAGCGCATGAACGTAAAGCGTCGAGCGCTCGGAAAGACCTTTGGATCGAGCTGTACGTACGTAGTCTTCGTTGAGAACCTCCAACATCGCGGAGCGCGTCAAGCGCATCACCAGGCCCGTCGAAAACAGGCCGAGGGTGATGCCCGGTAGCACGAGGTGTTTCCAGGTCCCCGAGCCAAATGACGGAAACCACCTGACGTAGTAGGAAAACACCAGGATCGCTAGAAGGCCTGCAAAAAACGGCGGGATCGACACGCCAACGAGCGCCGTGCTCCTGGCCGCTCCGTCCAACCACGTGTCCTTCCGTATAGCGGACAGGACACCCGCTGGGATGCCAATGATCGCCGTAAAGGCAAGGGCGACGAGAGCGAGCCGCGCCGTTCTTGGTAGCGCTTCACCTATGAGCTCGGTCACGTCGAGTCCGAGGTAGAAAGACTGCCCCAGATCGCCGTGAAGAATGTCGTTCGCATAGATGCCGAACTGGGTGACCACGGGCTTGTCCAAGCCCAGGTCGATACGGATGCTCTCGATCGCCTCGGGGCTTGCTTCGAGGCCGGCCATAATCTCAGCCGGATCGCCGGGGGTCAGCCGGGTGACGGCGAAGGTGATGACGAGCACGCCGAACATGACAGGGATCGCCTGCAGGAAACGCCGAGTCAAATATCTGCGCATCTAGAACACACCAAAAGTAGACAACTCGGCCCTGAGAATTCGGCAAATGGGGAAGGCGTTACCCACCGACGGTGACTCCACGGAGGTTCAGGCTATCGTTGGGGTTCGGAACAAACCCGTCGACGTGGATAGCCATTGCCTTGTTGCGTTGGATAACGTAGATCGGCAGGCGGATGGTGCTCTCGAACAGCACGGCGTTGAGCGCCCGATAGCCCTTGAGGCGCTCGTTCAGTGGTGCTGGAGACTGCGAGAGGTTGAAGCCGGCGTCGAAAGCAGGATCGCAGTGGCGTTCCCAGCCGCGTGAGCCCTGGTCGCACTTTGGACGTTCCGTGATGTACCCAATTTCACCGGTCCGAATACCTTCGCCAGCCGTCCAGGCCTGGTAGTTCGGCACGTGTGACGGATCCTTTTCGTGCTTCGATGCCTCTTCGTTGAGCAGAGCGAATCTTGCACCACTTTCGATCTGGTTGACGATCATCTCGATGCCGGCTTTCTTCCACTGGGACTGGATGACGAGAATCGCTTCAATCTCTCCGGGCGAAGTTCCTGACGCGAGAACGGTGATGGACAGGCGTTGCCCGTCCTTCTCACGGTAGTCGCCATTCATGATCCAGCCTGCCTCGTCGAGCCTACGGGCAGCTTCGTCAGGATCGAAGTCGCGCGCCGTGGGCTCGAACCCCAGTGCTCCGGGCATGCCGATTCCGTCGGCCCGAACGCCGTTCGCACCGATAATCTCGATAACCTGGTCGCGGTCCGTTGCGTGTCCGAGTGCTTGACGAATGCGGACGTCCGACAAGATCGGGTCCGCGGTGTTCAAGCCGATATACACGATTCTCATCGATGCGCTGCTGACGACCTTGAAGTCATCGTCGGAATCGAGGACCGAAACGTTCTCCGCCGGAACGCCAAAGATCATGTCGACTTCGCCGTTACGCAGAGCGATGATCCGAGCTGCTGCTTCAGGAATGACCTCGAAGATGAGCTCCGCCACACCCGGGCCGCTATCGGGATCCCAGTAATCGGTGTTCGCCTCGAGCACGATCCTCTGTCCCGGCGCCCAACTCACGAACCTGAATGGGCCGGTCCCACTTGGGTTGGTGTGGTAGTCCTCTCCGAGCTCTTCATAGCGCGATGGATCGACCATCATGAACAACGGAGCGGCCAGGATGTTCATGAAGACACCGTTTGGTTCTTCGAGGGTGATCTCAATCGTAAATTCGTCGACGACCTCGAGCTTCGAGTAGGGAGGCACCAAACCCGAACCGATGGCTAGTGGCTCCGTCTTCAGCTGCTTCTCGAAGTTCCATGCGACCGCTTCAGCGTCAAATGGGGCCCCACTGTGAAAGTTGACGCCTTCGCGGAGATGCAGGCGATAGGTGAGCCCATCGTCGAGGAGCTCCCACGACGTGGCCAGGACTCCGACAAGTTCCTGATCCGGAGAGAGACCGACCAGGCTCTCGTGCATCTGATAGGTGACCTCAGATGTCGCGTTGTTCGCCTGACGCAAGGGGTTGATGCTGCGAACATCTTCTGGCCTGGCGATCGTGAGCGAGCCCGTTGGTCCCTGTGCTACCGACTCGTCTTGTTTCGCCGGTTCACTCGCTCCGTCGCCCACAGAACGGTCGCTGCCACATGCCGCGAGCAGCAGCACCGCTACAAAAGGGTTTGCCAGCGCCTTCCATCTCTTCCATTTCGATGTGTTTGCTCGCACGGCAAGCCTCCGCGATTATCTGTCGAATGTTTGCGAAACGAGAACCACGTCAGTAGGCGTTTCGGCAGACTACAGTGGCAACTGCTCTGGAACGCTGCTGACTGGTAGATAGCATGGAAGGATAGTCAAAAGAAAGCCAATTTGGGAGTCACTTAAAAGTTGTGTTTGGGTTCCGGGGTTTCCAGTGCAGAGAGTGATGTAAGAGCCGTCGTCGAGGCTGTGGGAACTGTGTGTTCGCCGAAGGCGTTCGTCTTCGATGGGAGAACGTATGATGCCGTTCACATCACGTTCGGCAAGATCACCCGAACGAAGAGATGGTCAAAGGAGCCTTCGATCGGGCAAAATCGACGCTACTCCCGCCAGTTCTCCCCCCTAGCCCACCCACAGGGGGCGTAGACGCCGCTCAAGGGCGTCCGTAACTATATGCCCTGTAAGGGCTTGTCTTATGAGCCGTACTGGGCTCGAACCAGTGACCCTCTGCTTAAAAGGCAGAATCATTCGTAAAACACCGGTGAACGTCAGTCCACCTATGCGCCCGACTGCCCCCCCGATAGAACCCATATAATACTTTGACTTAGCCTCTAATGTGGTAACATAGGCTAACGCCGGTGGACACCGGCAAAAGAGGGGCAGACACCCTTTTTGCGTTACCCAGATGTTACCCAGAGGAGCACCTGTCATGGAAAAGCGTGGTCTGACGGCCAAGAAAATCCAGTACATGAAACCCGACCCCACGAAGCGTTTGGAGGTTCCAGCCGGCCCTCCGGGCGGCCTGTACTTTGTCGTGCATCCTTCGGGAAAGAAGGTGTGGGCGTTGCGATACCGCTTTGACGGCCGGACACGAAAAGCGACCCTCGATCATTATCCGAAGCTGAGTCTGGCTCAAGCTCGCGTGGAGGCGGTCAAGAAGCTGGGGGAATTGGAGCAGGGGATCGACCCGATGGCCGACGAGCCGGAAGCCACTGTGGCCCCGAACGACGTCACGGCCGTGGCTGAGGAGTGGATCGCCCGCTACGTGAAGCCGAACACCCGGACCTGGCCGGAAGTCGAGCGGATCCTGAAGCGCGAGGTCCTGCCCGCGTGGAAGGGGAAGGTCATTTCCGAGATCGGGCGGCCTGACGTGTTGCGTGTGCTCGACGCGCTCGTGGACCGGGGCGTACCGGTGTTGGCAAACCGGACGCTTTCAATTCTGAAGCGGTGGTTCGGGTGGGCCCTGGAACGCGGATACCTGGACGCTTCGCCTGTCGCGGGCCTCCGGCCGCCCACAGCGGAGAAGAGCCGGGACCGAGTGTTGAAACCTGAAGAACTGGCGGCGATCTGGACGACGGCCCCGGAATTGGGCTATCCCTTTGGGCCGTACTTCCAATTTGTCATCTTGACGGCGCAGCGACGCAGCGAGGCTGCCGGTGTCCGATGGTCGCACATCGACATGGAGAAGGCTGTTTGGACGTTGCCGAAGGAAGTGACGAAACCGGGCCGCGTTCATGATGTTCCGTTATCCTCCGCGGCGCTGAACCTTCTACGATCGGTCCCACGATTCGCTGACGGCGATTATGTTTTCACGACACGGAGCGGAAAGCGGCCGATATCGGGATACTCGAAGTCGAAGGCCGAGCTGGACGCAAAGATTCTGGAGCGCCGACAGAAACAGGGAATCAAGGACGAGATGAAAAATTGGACGGTGCATGACCTTCGCCGGACGGCCGCGACCTGGATGGCAGAAGCGGGTGTGCCGGCACCGGTGTTGTCGGCGATCCTGAACCACAGCCCTGGAGCCGTGCAGGGTATCACGGCGATTTACAATCGATTCAAGTACACGGAAGAGCGCCGGCAAGCTCTGGAGGCCTGGGCGGAGTTTCTGACAAGCCTGGAGGCGAGCCGTGAAGAAAAAAGCGCCTAAGAAGGACCGGATCATCGACGTTCAAGAGACGGGCCTTGCCCTGGAGGGTACTGGCAACCGGCATGTGAGCTTCCGAGAAACTGTCACGAAGTATGAGAACGGCCGGGTTGATGTTACCTATGAGCGCGTGGGCGGCGGGGATAAGGCGCACGCTGAAGTGGTTGCGGAGATCAACAGCGACCCGACACTCGCTCGCGACATCAAGAGAGGACGGAAGTTCGACCCCAAACAAAACCCTCGTCCCGGAGACGCCCTGTCACGGCTGATGGAACGAACCTTCTCGGCGCTTCGGAACAAATCCGGCGAGAATCCGACAGCCCCGCAGGTTTTCGCGGCGATCCGGAATTTCGACGAAGAGCGGATCATCGAGAGTATAAGGATCGAGAGTATAAGGGAAGACAAGACCATTGATTGGGCCGGGGGCCCGACGACCTACCAGAAGTTCAAAGACCGCTTAACCCGCATCCGAAAAAAACTCAAAAATTAGCGAGTCCCGCCATTCGATAAATCGGGATTGGGCCAGTTTACTGTGGTGTGCATGGGTATTAATCACAGAGAGCTGGCGCTGCTCCGATTCGACGACCTGGAGCAAAATAAAATCGCCCCCAATCGCGTGACGTTGAAGCGCTGGATGGAGCGCGAGGACGACCCCTTCCCGCAACCGCTTCACCTGGGCAAGAACTCGATAGCCTGGCGAGCTGTCGAGGTCGCGGATTGGTTGGAACGGTGCGCGAATGTTGGAAGGCGCGAGACGGCATGAACGCCGACTTGATCATCGAGCGTCTGGAGCGTGTCCGGCCGATCGGCGACGATCGGTTCGTGGCCCGCTGTCCCGCCCATGCTGACAAAACGCCAAGTCTCTCCATCAGGAAAGTCGATGATCGGTTGCTCCTGCATTGCTTCGTCGGTTGCCGACCGCAGCAGGTAGTGGAAGCACTCGGTCTGTCGATGCCCGATCTATTCGTCGGTTCTTCGAAACCGGATCCGGCGCGAGCCCGGAGACGTCGCGCCATTCAGGGCCTCGAGAATTGGTCGAGTAAATACCTCACTCAAGTTTGCGCGCTGCTTCGTAATTCAGAGACGTTGATCGACGCAATGTCTGACGTCTTGTCGCGTTACGAGTCCGGGAAAATTCCACGCGACCCGGAGAACGAAGAACGTGCATGGTCCGCACTGGCGGCCGGGATCGAGATGCGTGAGAAATTCGAGCGCGATTTTGTCATCTTGCAGGATGACGACCTTCAGGGCAAGTTGAATTTATGGCGGGCAAAAAATGGGCGTTGACCTCGACATCGCCGGCCGCGAGGAACTAGACCTGATCACGGCGGCCGGGCCCGCCCTTGTTCTGGACTATGCGGGAAAGACCCCACGGGCAAATCTCAACAACGCCGTCACCCTCCTTGAGCACGACCCGGAGTTTGGACCGGTGTGGCGTGACGAATTTCTCCAGCGAATCATGACCGGCGACCCCGCCCGGGAGTGGACCGACTCCGACGATATTCACCTAACTCTGTGTATGCAGCGGGACAAGGGAATACCGCGGATGGGTCGAGAAATCGTGGCCCAGGCGGTTATCGAGGTAGCGTCCAGAAACGTTCGAAACTGTGTCCGTGACTGGCTGGATTCCCTGTCATGGGATCAGGAACCGCGAAACGATCATTTCTTTGAAGACCACTTCGGGGCGGATGCCACCGCATACACCCGGGCCGCATCCAGGAATTTCTGGATATCGCTAACCGCTCGTGTGTATCGGCCTGGGTGTCAAGCGGACAACATGATCGTGTTTGAGGGTCCCCAGGGGATCAGGAAGTCATCAGCCTTACGGGTCATCGGCGGCGATTGGTTCACCGAGCAGCATGAATCCGTGACTGGCAAAGGCTTTTACGAAGTCCTGCAGGGCAAGCTACTCGTCGAGATCTCAGAGATGGATGCCTTCAGGAAGGCCGAGGTGACACGCGTGAAACAGGCCGTGACCTGTTTATCTGACCGATATCGAGAGTCTTACGGCCGGCACGCAAAAGACCATCCTCGCCAGTGCGTGTTCGTGGGCACAACCAACCGCGACGATTGGAACCGGGACGAGACTGGCGCCCGGCGGTTCTGGCCGATCGCCTGCCGTGGCGATATTGATGTCGATGCAATCCGGGCCAGCCGTGAACAGTTGTTTGCCGAGGCCGTTCACCGGTTCAAAGCCGGCGAGACCTGGTGGGAGATGCCGGTCGAGGAGACCCTATCAGAACAGGCGAAACGGTACGACGGCGATACGTGGATTGACCTGATATCGGTGTTCTTGGAACTCAAGACCGAAGTCACGATCAACGACATTCTGGTCGATGGATTGAAGTTCGAAGTGAGCCGTATCGGGCGAGCCGATCAAATGCGTGTCGCTACCTGCCTTCGGTCTTTGGACTGGATAAAAGGGGATGGCCGTGTCGACGGCAAGGTCCGCAAGGTATGGAAACGTCCATGACCACGAAAAAGGTAGCAACGGTAGCAACAGCGGCGTCCCTTTCGGTTCAACGTTGTAGCTACGTTGCTACCTGTTGCTACCTATAGAGAGAGAAGTAACTAAGAGAGTAAGAGAGGGTACACGTGAACAACGGGGGGCTTTTAGGGGAATGGTGGCAACGTAGCAACGGTAGCAACGGACACAGAGACATCCATCCGTTTCGAGTCTCTGGGGACACCAAACAACCGGCAGCCCTCTGCTTGACAGACAGAGGGCTGATTAGATTAAGTGACTGAGACTATGGCAGTAAAAGGAGACATCGGGCCTGTGGGTAACGCGACGGGTAACCAGCAGGTCAAGTCTAAAGGCCGCGGTGGTGCCCCGAAAAACAATTCAAACTCAGTAAAATCAGGCCATTACCGGCGGAAAGCGCAGTTGAAGGCGGTGTCTTTCGACGACCTGCACAAGAACAGCAGCGGCGGGCTGCAACTCTTCGAGCGCCGAACCGAACTCATTGATCATTGCGGCGGCACGGAGAACGTCAGCGCAGTAACAAGGCGCGTTATCGAGCGAACCTGTTTGACGGAATACCTGCTCGATCACGTTGATTTGTACCTCGCGCAACTCGGTCCGAAAATCATCCGACGACGGGACAAGATTCTCGCTCCGATCGTTGCCGAACGTAGTCGTCTGTTGGACAGTCTCCTCAAGCTTTATCAGGTGATCGGCGTCGATCGTCAACAGCGGCCTGTTCCCGGGTTGAAGGAGTACTTGGACGGGAAGTCGGAGGAGGCAACGCCGTCATGAAATGTGCGCGGTGTGATAAGAAGCGAACCTGTTCAACGTGGAGGAACATTCGGTTGTGCGCAGAGTGCGTGCGGCTGATTGTCGAGGAATGGTGCGTTCGACGCGAAGAGTATGCGGACCTGGTGAAGTCATGAACGCGAAAGCCAAAGGCACCCGAAACGAACACCGGAGCATGGAGCTCCTCGAGACGGCCGGCTATCGCTGCACTCGGGCCGCGGCGAGCTTGGGGGCGTGGGACGTGATCGGAGTAGGTCCGACCGACGTTGTGCTCCTGCAAGTAAAGACACGGGACTGGCCGGGAAAGGTGGAAATGAAAACGCTTCGAGAGTTCAAGGCGCCGGCGAACTGCAAGAAGCTTGTTCATCGGTGGAGGCACCGGCAGCGCACGCCAGACGTGAGGGAGCTGTGACGATCAGCCTGCACCAATTCACGACCGATCCGAAACTCTGCAACTTGGACTTGAGTCCGGCACAGGGCGCCCTGCTTAAGGCGTTTGATCGGGACATCCTGACCGACGAAGAGCAGGCAATCTTCAGGGAGTGTGTCGGCCGGGACTACGAGCCTCGAACGTGCTCGGAGCTGACCGTCATTGCCGGCGCCCGGAGCGGGAAGGACTCGCGGATTGCAGCGCCGAACGGCCTTTACGAAGCCTACATCCGCGATCACTCCTACCTTGCGCCTGGGGAACGTGGGTACGTCTTGATCGTCGCTCAGGACTCCAGGGCTGGCCAAGTTCCATTCAACTACATGAGGGCCACAATAGAGAACTCGCCGATGTTGCGGAGTTCGGTCCTTGAGTTCAAGAAGACGGAAATCGTACTCGACAACAACATCACGATCGCGGTCTACCCCTGCAACTACAGAGCGCCTCGAGGAATCACTATCATCTGCGCCATCGCTGACGAGGTGGCGTTTTGGCGCGACGAGACGTCAGCGAACCCTGACGTTGAAATCATTCGGGCGATGCGCCGCGGCATGGCGAACGTGCCGACTGCCAAGCTGATCAAGATCTCGACACCCTACGCGAAAAGCGGTGTGTTGTACGACGATTTCACACGCCGGGATTCGTTGACGGACACGTTGCTTTGGGTGAGCCCCACCTGGCTGATGAACCCTTCCGTCCCGTCTTCGTTCTTGGACCGAGAGCGCGAGAAGGATCCGGTCGCCTTTCAGCGAGAGTTTGGCGCGGAATTCTCCGAAGACGTCGCGACGTTCATTCCGGCCGAGGTGATCGCCGGCGCAGTTCGGGACTATCGCGAGTTGCCACCGATCGACAGCGTGACCTTTTACGCAGGATGTGACCCGGCCGGAGGCGGTGCCGATGCATTTACCGCGTCTGTCGCCCACCAGGACGGCGAGCGGATCGTTGTCGATTGGGTTCGAGGCTGGCGTGCGACGAAGCCCGAGAGCGTGGTTTCGGAAATCGCGGGCCTGTTGAGGCCGTACGGCATTCAGGAAATCTCAGGCGACAGGTACAGCGGTGCGTGGGTGCGCAACGCGTTCGAGCGTCACGGCATTAGTTACAACGTGGCTGAGAAGAACCGAAGCGAGCTCTACCTGGAACTCTTGCCCGCCCTGAATCAAGGTCGCGTCGATCTTCCCAACGAACCGACCCTGATCCGGGAATTGAAAGGACTGGAGCGGCGGACGTCGCGCAGCGGTCGAGATTCGATCGACCACGGTATCGGCGGCCACCATGACGATTATGCAAATGCTGTAGCTGTGGTGGTGGCCAGTCTTGAGGCTCCGGCGTGGGAGCTGGCACCGCTATTCTCGAACGATGATTTGTCGGACGTGATATGGGATGCCTATTCCGGCTCCTACGTCCCAAAACCAAAACCAGCCGCGAAATTCGTCGCTACAAAAAAGCTGTGGCTGACAAGAGACCGGCGCCGACTTGTCGCGGACGGTGACCCGGAGGCGGCGTCTCTGTTCTGCATTCCCGGCCGGGAATGCGAGCTCACCGCCGAGTGGCTGGTTCAGGTAACACGAGACGGACTCATGGGGAACGAAGAACCGAATCCGCTAGACGAACCGATCCGAAACGAAGAAGCGCAACCCGAAACAATGGGGCGAATCGCTCCGTCCTTCACTGCGCCGTCATAGAACAGTTTCACGAAGTGAACTACGGCACCCTTGGCTTTTTCGCCCCCGCTGTCTAGCAGTGCTTGCAATTGCTCGTGGAGGAGCAGATCGGCCTCGCGCTTGGCCTTTTCCTTCTGCTCTCTGGTTTTGGTTGCGGACTGTTTCTTTGGTGCAGGTTTCTTAGATTTCACTGTATTTTTCCTTCGGCAAAACGCTCACTTGCTGTAAAGGTGGAAGTGCGCGTGCCTGAAGAACCAGGTAGGCAAAATGGCGAGATTCCAGGGTTGAACTGGAAAGGATTTCAGGTAGAATTTGCGAAGCCATTTTCCGAGCCTTGTTCGGATTTTGGTTAGGGTCGGCTCGGAGCTTTACACTCCGGGTCGGCCCGTTTAATTTCAAACGGATTGCTACGATAGTCCCGTAACGGCTGAAGTTCAACCCAAAAAAAGCACGCCCGCTCAAGAATGTTACAATTAATTGGGAAACACTTCTCCTGTTTGAGCAGGTGGGAGCCCAAGTCATGGAATTGGCATCTGAGTCAACTTTCCCTTGGATTTCGGTGCCTCCGGGCATAGCATGTCACCCTGCTTCACCTCTTTGAACTGATGGGTTACCGAAGGGACGGGCTGGTGAACTGTCGGGCAGCGAAATTGCTCTCAGAGTAGGGAGGGAGTAAAAATCATGGCATTAGAAAGAGAACTCGCAACTTACAAGAACAGTCTGGCGGAACTGCGAGAACACTCCGGAAAGTTCGTGCTGATCCATGGCGACGAAGTGATCGATTTCTACAGTAGCTATGACGATGCGATCAAGGGGGGCTATGCCAGGTTTCAACTCGAGCCGTTCTTGGTCAAACAGATTGAGGTCACTGAACAGGTTCAGTTTATCTCGCGTTACATCGCGCCGCACGTTGAAGAGACAATTTGATTGATAGACGCTTTGAATGCCCCATTTCACGCTTCAAATCTCACCGCAAGGGCCTCTGCTCGACGCCGCGATTGGCGTCAGCGGCGCACGGCGCACAGTTCTAGAAGCCGCCAACCAACCTATACCTCAGTCTGAGCGAATCCGCGCACTCGTTGATACGGGGGCGAGCAACACGTGTATCGACCCGACGATATTCACTGCACTTGGCCTAACACCGACCGGCCGCGTCCCCATGGCCACGCCCTCGACCGGGACAACGCCGCATGAGGCGGACCAATATGACGTCAGCCTTATGATTCCCGCTCGCCTAAAAAACGAAGCCCCCCTCTATTTCGACACGATTGCCGTCTCGTCATGCGAACTGGTGACACTCCAGGGCTTTCATGCGCTCATCGGCCGAGATATCTTGTCTCGTTGTATTTTGATCTACGACGGCACCTATGGTGTGTACACGCTGACTTACTAAGGCGGGAGTGAAGGAATGAAGTACTTGGTAGTCATCGGAAAAGGCCCGACGAGTTACGGCGCCGTCTTTCTGGACCGACCTACTTTTGGGAGGTTTGTTTGCGATGACAAGTAATGTGAAAAATCTGGTGCTCGGGGTCATGGTACTCACCTTCGCGTTGACGCAGGCCGGTGTCGCCCAGGATCTGGCCGACACCGATCTGCTTACGAACGATGATGTAATCGAGATGGTCGAGGCCGGCTTGTCTGCCGAGATCGTACTGGCCAGACTCGAATCGTGCGGTTGCCAATTCACTACTTCAACGTCTGCGATCGTTGCACTGGCGAAGGCGGGCGTGCCGAACGATGTTATTTATGCCATGGTGGCGGACGCGAACAAGAAAGTCGAGGCACCACCAGTCGACGTGGCGCAGCCAACTGTAAGTCTAGGGCCAACACCCAGCGAGACAGCGCTTGTAGCTCCGACGTCTTTCGTTCCGGTGAAGGACCAGGTGGTCACAGTTCTTATACCGGCAGATCTTCTTCGGTACGACACAATACGGATACGCGACAGCAAATCAATTTATGTTGCCGAGATTTCCGAAACCGCGTCGGGCGCGAGGGTCTGGGGCCAGAGAGACTGGAAGAGGTCTGACTTCCCATTTATGGCTGAAGCTCGGATAGAAAAGGTCGGCGACAAGAAAAATTACTTTGAAGTCGAAATGGCCACCACGATCATGGTGTTCAAATTGAGGTTCATCCACCCATACGATGATTTGGGAGCGTTGATCGGGTCCGTGGCGCTTCCGGGCTATCGCGAAGACGAGGTATCAAAAGCATATCTGGCCTCCAGATATGCCTTCATGGCAAAAGACATTTTTACGGGGCCGATTATTGACGTTGAGCAATCAGCTCAACTGGCCCTTGTGGAATTTGTCCATCGGCTCATCCTGGACCGAGAGCTCGTCACGTCGGCAACGTTGGGAAGTGAAACCTACAGGGACAACGTATACCTGAAAGTCGATCTCGGCCAGGATACCCTCTCATACAACACTAACCAGCTTGACCAGCCCGCCAGAGTCAGGCGTGTTGTGAATGAGAAGATGCTGGTGATTTTGAAAGCTTTCAATGCACCCGTCGAGGAGGCTCTGGAGTTGTATGGGATAAAAGTCGAATTCGAGATCCCGTACCGGGACTTTCTCAGCGAATCGACCGACCGAACGGAAGAGCTCTCAATCTATGCACCGAGTGAGCTGATAAAGCGTTTTGCCGACGCGGACATTACCAGTCAGGAATTCATCGACGGTTGCGTTGTGATCGTCGGAGGGAACAGGGTGGGGGTCGACTTGTCGTAAAGTGACCCGGCGACACATTTTCACCTCAGGAAGCCTCAAGGGGCGTTTCGGGGGGCGTGACATACCTGGAGGGGGGAGAAACGCGCTCAGGGCGAAGCCTGAGCGACAGATTGGGCGTTTCTGGAGGGATGCACCGGGACTTGTCAACGCGGACGGCGGTCTTTGCCTGACGTTCAGACAGCCCAGCATCGCTTCAAAAATTCGCTTCGGGTTCCTGGCGAAACGTCTTTAGCAATTTGGGCCCGGATGGCAATCCCCTGCTCGATCGAGAAACCAGCAATCGCCGCCCTGGACGAGGCTGTCGGCGTCACCGTCACCCCATGGCGATGGGATATCGTCCGGCGGAAGCGTGCGACGTTTAGTTTCACCAATGCCACCGATCGGTGGATCATTTCCCCATCAACTCCAGAGTGCTCTTGTCCACGCAGTTCGACTTTTGCAGTCTCGACTGCAAAACCATCGCCGAGTTCAGCGAGCGGCGCCGGCGCCGCTCGTCACCTTTGGTGGTGGGATCCCATCGCGCTGAACGGCGAGGCCAGCAGCTCCGGATCCGGCATCGTCCCGATCGGCGGCGATACCACCAGGTCCGGCGAGGATCGTGCTGTAGAGCAAAAGGTTGAAGAGCAACGGGAATTTGTTGCGTGGTGGGAGTCCGTTGTAACGCCTCGGCAGAGCCCGGGCAACCGGGGAGGAAAT
The DNA here is from genome assembly GCA_965247425.1 of Terriglobia bacterium. Classification (GTDB taxonomy): domain Bacteria; phylum Acidobacteriota; class Terriglobia; order 20CM-2-55-15; family 20CM-2-55-15; genus CAZOZZ01. The sequence continues at coordinate 2,648,104 of OZ252023.1, read as the reverse complement.
AAATCGTCGTCCGGTCACGCGACGATTCGCCGGTAACGGTGAGGCATGGCGCTGGCAGGTGAAATCAAAATCGCTGCTCTGGGATTATGGTTCTTAGAAAAAGTCCCACGGTCTGAAGCCCGCGAAAGTTGACCAGGACGGCGGTTCGTGGACAGGTAGGGAAAGAGGCTGGCAAGACCGGTTCCAAGGGGGAACCGGTCTTAGATTCTACCCACTCTCGCCGAAGCGGGTATCGACAAAGAAGCTATCCAGCACCCGTTCTGGCGATCGCCGGTATCGGAAAGCGCCAAAGCTATTGGGGGGTGTCCGCCGCTATGTCCCCGGACAGTCCGCCCGCCCGTGTCCGGACACTTTGTCCGGGTGTTCCCCATCAAACCGCCACTTCCCCCGTTTCACAACCGACCTGTTCCCGGAACAGGTCGGAAGCGGTCGGAACAGGTCATGCTGACTACTTGGTTTTCCACAATCTCAAATCCTGCCAATGACACATGACACTTCATGACGCTGTTTTCGGGTTTGCCTCATGGAAAAAAAGACTTTAAAAAAAGAACACGTCTGCGTCATGAAGTGTCATTCGGCGCTATGTGTCACAGAAATGCCCTTCCACACCCTTGCTTTCCCTGTTCGGTCGTCGCCAATTCCCCTTTTCCCGCAGCCGAAGTGACAACGAAGAATGGAGGGAACTGACTCCAAAACGAAGCCCCCGCCGACTGTTACCCCACCCGTTACCCAGAGCCCTCCAGGCAAGAGAAAAGGCCGTCGAAAGGCGGCCTAACTTTCTCATTCTAAAAGTGAGCCGTACTGGGCTCGAACCAGTGACCCTCTGCTTAAAAGGCAGATGCTCTACCAACTGAGCTAACGGCCCGCAATCAAACCTTTCTATCGTAACGCAAGACGACTTTGAGGGCGAGGCGCCGATTGGGTGGAGGTCCGCATCGGCGGACCTTCGGATCTTGGGTGGGGCTTACTGGTCGATGGACTCGGGCTCGTTCAACCTCACTTCCACTGTTGTTCCCGGCGACCCTTTCGCGTTAGCGAATCCATCGCCTTCTCCACCTACGGCATTCGAATCGTTTCTTCCCGGTCCGGCCCGGTCGACACCATGCTGATGGGCCTTTCCAGGAAGTCGGAGAGGAACTTCAGGTAGTCCTGGGCCTCTGTGGGCAGGTCCGACCACTCCTTCATGCCTGCGATGGACTTGCTCCATCCGGGGCGGTTGTCGTAGATCGGTTCTACCTGGTCCAGGATGTCGGCGTCGGCAGGGAATTCGTCGATCGGGGAACCCTTGTACTTGTAACCCGTGCAGAAGGGGATCTCGTCGAACGTGTCCAGAACGTCGATCTTCGTGACGGCGACCGAGTCCATGTCGTTGATCATCGCCGAGTACCTGGCTGCGGGACCGTCGAACCATCCGCATCGACGCGGGCGGCCAGTGGTCGAGCCGAATTCGTCGCCTTTGGCTCGCAGTTCTTCGCCGATCGATCCCATCTCCTCGGTCGGGAAGGGACCGCTTCCTACGCGGGTCGCGTAGGCCTTCATGATGCCCAGTACCGAATGGATGTGTTTGGGGGCGATTCCCAATCCGCTCGGGATACCGCAGGCGGTGGAACTCGAGGAGGTCACATAGGGAAACGTTCCGTGGTCCACGTCGAGCAGGGTGGCCTGCGCGCCTTCGAACAGGATGCGCTTTCCCTCCCGTATCCCCTTGTTTAGAAGTGACGTCGTGTCGACGAACAGAGGACGCAGTTTTTCGGCGTACTCGGCGTAGGATTCGCAGATCGGTTCGGGGTCGATTTCCTGCGGGTAATTCAGGGCTTGCAGTGTCCGATTCTTCAGATCCACCTGTGCGCGGATCCGGTCGGCCATCGAGTCGGGGTTGAGCAGGTCGCAGACGCGTAGGCCCCGCCGGGCCATCTTGTCCTCGTAAGCCGGACCGATACCTCTGGACGTCGTTCCGATGCGGCGTTCGCCCATCTGAAGTTCTATCGCAGCTTCCATGACGCGGTGGTATGGCAGGATCAGGTGACAGCGATTCGATACAAACATCCGGCCTTCGATTTCGATGCCTGCTTCGGCAAGAACTTCCAGTTCTTCGATCAAAGCCAGGGGATCCAACACCACGCCGCCGCCGATAACACACTGGACCTCTGGATGAAAGATGCCCGAGGGGATCAGATGGAGGATGAATCGTTGTTTTCCGATTCGAATCGTATGTCCGGCATTGTGGCCGCCCTGATACCTGGAAACGATGTCGAACTCGGGGGAGATGATGTCGACAATCTTACCCTTTCCTTCATCGCCCCACTGGGCGCCCACGACCGCGACATTCTTGTTGTTTTCCACGTTCTTGTCCTGGTGGCGTCTCCGGGCAGGGGAAGCCCTGAACAGAGACGTCCGAGTCAGTCGGATTCGAAATAGTAGCCGCAGGGCTCTTCGATTTCTTCGAGATCTTTAGGAACGAGTGGGAAGATCCGGCATTGGGCGAAATGATTGCCGTAGATCGAGCAGTTGTACTCGCCTTCGGATTCCTCGAGGAAAGGGCATCTCAGGAGGATCTTGCAGCAGGCGCCACAACGGGTGCATTCACCCTTCCGCTGGGCGAGGAGTTGTTCGTTGTCCGACGTGTAAATGTTCGAACGGAAGTAGCGCCGGATCTTGCCTCTCAGTTGCAAGACTCTGAAGCGCAGCTGTTCGCCGGGAGACCTGCGCACCGGGGGATTGAGGACTGGTGATTCCACTTCCAATTTGTTGCCGTTATCTGGGTTAGGAAACGTGTTTCGTGATTGCGCCGACGATCGTGGCTTTTGGAACGGCGCCGACGAGCTGTTCTTTCACCTGACCGTCCTTGAACAGCAGCAGAGTCGGGATTCCCCGAATACTGAACTTGGCCGAAAGCGCGCTGTTGGCATCGACATCCAGCTTGCCTACCTTGAGCTTACCCTGGTACTCGTCTGCAATCTCTTCGACCGTTGGGGCCAGAGCCCGACAGGGTCCGCACCAGGCGGCCCAAAAATCAATAAGTACAGGAATGTCCGATTTTTCGACTTCCGTTTCGAAATTCGAGTCTGTGATCTCTATCGTATTCGCTCCCATTCGGTTCCTCCGAGATGTTTATTGCATGAAATGTAGAACTTAGCGGACCCCTGTGGAAAAGTCAATCCACGTCATTACTGAAATACTAACAGTCTTGTGGGTCGGCCCGGGTCCGATCGATCATGATGTTCGATCCGGCACCTTTTCAGAGTTGGAAAAAAGAGAGGGATATGTAAGGAGTTCAGGCTGAGATGTCGATGCGAAGGCCGTGGTCTTCGTCTTCTATATGCCCGTCCGGGGTATAGAGCAGGTCCGCGACGGCCTCAAGTTCCTTTTTCGGGGACTTTTTCCTGGGATTCTGCTGCTTCTGCTGCCCGGAATTGGATGTGGGTTGAATGCGCTGCAGGTTCGCTGCGTGGCTGACGATTCGGTTGATGCTTCCGGTTTCCATGGCCATTCTCTTCCTTGCTGTCCATTGTATCGACATCGACTCAGTAGAACTTTAGGGTATATTTCCGAGAGAGACCGCTTCCATACAAACTCAGGAGTTCGGGTGGGGTTCGACAATCATCGAAACTGGCGGGACGAACCTGTCGTCATCAGCGGTCTGGGTTGCCTGACGCCCCTGGGCAACACCCGCGAAGCTCTGTGGGACGGTTTTCGCCGCGGTTTGAGTGGAGTGGATCGGATTCAGGCTTTCGACCCGTCCCCGTTCCCGGTCCAGATCGCGGGTGAAGTACGCGACCTGGACCCGTTCGAAAGCCTGCCCCGAAAAGAGCGTCAGCATGTATCCCGGGCGGCGGCCCTCGCGATCTGCGCCACGCGGAGGGCTCTCGAAGACGCGAAGATCACGCCGTCGAACGAAAGTCTCGAGACCCGCCGGCGGATTGGAGTGGTGATCGGGAGCGGGGGAGGGGGCCTTGAGTTCACCGAAAGACAGTACGCACACTATTTCAGGGGGGAACCCAAAAAGGCGAGCGTCTATACGATCCCGACATCGACGATCGGCACTCTGAGCAGCGAAATTTCCATGGCGTTCGATCTCCGTGGGCCCAGCCATGTCGTGTCGACCGGGTGTACCAGTTCCACCGATGCCATCTCTTATGCCTGCCAGTCGATCCTTTCAGGTCAGACCGACATGATCGTAACCGGTGGCGCGGACGCGCCGCTGGCTCCGGGCATCCTGGCGGGGTTTTGCCTGATGCGCATCCTGACCGAGTCCTGGAACACCCGGCCGCGGGGCGGTTCCCGACCATTCTCAAGTGATCGAAACGGTTTCGTCCTGGGTGAGGGTGCCTGGATGTATGTGGTCGAGACCGAAGCCGCGGCCCGGGCCCGGGGCGCGCCGATTTACGCCGAGATCGCCGGGTATGGATCGACCTGCGATGCGCATCACCGTGTGCGGCTGAATGAGTCGGGTGTCGAGCCTGCACGCGCCATGTCGCTGGCCATGGAAGATGCCGACATTCGACCATCCCAGCTGGGTTACGTCAATCTCCACGGCACGTCTACGGTTTTGAACGACAGGATCGAAACCCGGGCGCTCAAGATCAGCCTGGGCTCGGATGCCTCCCGCATCCCGATGAGCGCTTCCAAATCCATGTTCGGGCATCCTCAGGGCGCCAGCGGCGCTGCCGGGATCAGCTCGGTTCTGTTTGCGATGCGTGAATCCCTGATCCCGCCGACGTTGAACCTGGACCAACCGGACAAGGAGTGCGACCTGGATTACACCCCCCTGACGGCGCGACCCGCTCGGGTGGACTACGCTCTCGCCAACTGCATTGGTTTTGGGTCCAAGAACTCCGCACTCGTGTTGAAGAACATCGATGCATGACCTGTCCAGGCGTGTCCACGACGAGGAGTGGATGGACGATCTGACGCGGCCCGATGCCGAATTTCGTCAGGCGTACAGGGAACTGGCACTGATCAATCGCTACCTGGGGGGCATTCGTGCAATCAAACGTTTCCTGCCGCGCCTTCGAGGTGGCATGTTGCTGGATGTGGCTGCCGGCGCCTCAGACGTCGGGGATGTGCTGGTGCGAGATGGAGGCTGGAAGGTTGTCGGTGTGGATTTGAATTCCGGGGGCCTGGGAATGGCGACCCGGAGTCTGGTGGTCGCAGGCGACGCATTCTCACTACCGTTTCTAGACAATTCGTTCGACGTTGTCACCGCCTCGCTATTCTTCCATCACCTCTCGGATGATGATTGTGTCCGGGTGTTTCGAAGCATGTACCGGGTCGCGCGACAACGAGTGATCGTCAACGACCTCCACCGGACCCAGGTGGCCTGGATGTCCATTGTCATGCTCACCCGATTGTTCTCCCGCAGTCCGATGGTTCAAAACGACGGGCCCTTGTCGGTCCGGAGGGCGTTCAGGCCGACGGACCTCGCCGCCATCGCTCGCCGAGCCGGAGTCGATGCACGCATCCACCGCAGCTTTCCTTATCGGCTCGTCATGGTGGCCGACAAATGACGCGGTACGACGTGGTTGTTATCGGCGGCAGCCTGGCCGGCGCATCGTGTGCTCTCTGCCTGAAGCGGGCCGGTGTGGACGTCGTGACGTTCGATCGGGATCGTTTTCCAAGAAAGAAAGTGTGTGGGGAATTCCTCTCACCGGGCGCCCTCGACTGCTTGAGAGAGTTGGATGTTCTCGAGGAGGTGGTACAGGCTGGGGCCGTCCCGATAGATCGCGGCCGGATTCGTTCGGATGGTGGGGATCTCGACATCCCGTTTCCCAGTCCTGGCATGGGTTTTTCGCGGAGCAAACTGGACTCGATCCTGGCCCGGAAGGCCGGTGTGCGCCATGGCTGTCAGGTTTTGAAGGTCGTCCCCGGTCGGGACGGGTTCGTCGTTCAGGTTCGTTCGGCCGATGGTGCGACCGAAGATGTGGCGTGTGATGTCGTCATCGACGCCGCGGGAAAACTCAGCCGTTTCACCCAGAGACAGAACACGGGCCAATTCGGGGTCCAGTATCACGAAGAAAGGGACAACGGTTCCGTCCTCGATTTCGAATTTTTTGAGGGAGGGTACGGAGGGTCCGTTTCGGTGGAGTCGGGTCGGACAAACTCGTGCTTCCTCGTCGATCGAGCGCACCTGGATCCTTTCCTCGAAAAGGACGGATGTATCGTCACCGGTCCGGTCGCATACCGACGAGTCGGTGGAGAGTACCTTGCGATCGGTGACGCGGTCGGCATGATCGATCCCTTCTCCGGTGAAGGAATGCGTCACGCGATGGACTCGGGGATCCTGGCCGCGAGGGTCGTTTCTTCAGGCCACCGCAACGGTATGCGCTACGAGGACATGCGTCGCGCATACGAGTCCGCCTGGCGTTCCGGCTGGGCCCGCAAGCGGACTGTGGCTTCCTGCTTCCGATCGATTCTGGACAGGCCGTGGTTGGGGCGGAAGGTATTCGCCTTGGGTGGGCGGTTTCCGCGGTTGACGTCGGTTGTGGTGCGAGAGTTCTGGCGGTAAGGGCGAGGGTGCGTGTCGGGGCGGCCGTCTCTGGCCGCGCGCGGGCCTTGCGTGTTATTCTCATCAAGCCCACCTTCTCGGCCCTATTCCAGGGAAACATGCCAAATTTTCACCTTCTGCCCACGCGCTTCAATAGTCTGCGTTTACTCGACCTCGACCCTCCGGACGTTATCAAATCGTATTTTGTGACGATGGAGACTTACAAGTTTGCGCCGTTTTTCGGTGACATCCGCCTGGCCAAGCAGGTCGTCGCGGCGCTTTTCGAGGAGAGTGATCGATGTGAGATCGAACTTTATTCTTACGTGGTCATGACGGACCACATCCATTTTCTGGCCGGCGCGGGCTCAAGGATCTCGAACGGTTCGTGGGTTTGTTCAAGAGTTATTCGACACGACTGCTATGGAAACGCAGTAGGGAGATCGCCGGAGGGGACAGCATCGCACGCCCTCTCGTCACTCGGCCACGTGTCGGAAACATGACGCTCCTGAAAGATGTGATGGAGCGACCATACGTAGTCCTACCGGAACACATATATCTGGATAGATTCGAATGCCCGAACCGAACGGACTTCGCAAACAAGTACCTGTGGAACAGGTCGTTTTTCGACCACATCTGTCGGAACACTGAAGATTTCTTTAACGTCGTGACGTACATTCTGGAAAATCCGGTCAAGCAAGGGTATGTTTCGAGGCCAGAGTTCTATCCGTTTTCGGGTAGTTTTCTTATGAGGGGGCCGGATCGGGGTGAATGAAACCGCTATGCACCTCCCGCGGGCGGCCAGGGACGGCCGCCCCGACACGCTATGACTTACATTCTCGCTATCGTTTCCGGTCTCGCCCTCCTCCAGGGGCTTGTTTCGCTTTGGGATGGGGTTCGGAACATGCGGTATTCCCGGTCCTATCGCCGGGGGAACGGTCCGTCCGGATCAGTCATTGTTTTCTGTCCGGCTACGGGGGCTGATCCGGATCTCCGGTCGAACGCACGGTCGCTGTTGGGGCAGGACCATTCCGACTACCGGGTCGTGTTTATCGTCGAATCGCGGGACGATCCCGCACACGGTGTCCTGTCCGCTGTGGAAGGCGCCGAGGTTCTGGTTGCCGGCCGCGCGAAAGATTCCGGCCAGAAGGTCCACAACCTCATTCAGGGTGTCGTCGGGTTCGGGAGCGAATCCGACATCTTCGTGTTTTGCGACTCGGACGCCCTTTTCCCTCCCGACTGGCTATCCGAACTGATCGCGCCTCTCACGGACCCGAACGTCGGGGCGAGCACCGGTTATCGATGGTATGTGCCCGGGGAGTGGAGCCTGCCCACGTTGCTACGGTCGGCCTGGAACGCGTCTGTAGCGGGTTTTCTCGGGCCCCATCGGAACAACTTTGCGTGGGGAGGCTCCACCGCCATTCGGCGCGAGACATTCGACAGCATCGCGATCCTGGAAGCGTGGAAGGGTGCCTTGAGCGATGACTATGCGTTGACATCCGCCGTCCGCCGCCGGAATCTCGCTATTGTTTATGTTCCCACTTGCCTGGTCCCCTCCTACGGCGAATGCTCCTGGCGGGAACTTCTGGAGTTCACGAACCGTCAGATCAAGATCACCCGGGTGTACGCGCCGCGAATGTGGATGATGGGACTGGTCACATACACCCTCTTCAATTTCACTTTCCTTGCGCTCACGATCGCTATTGCTTTCGATCTCCGGTGGTTTCTTCCCTGGGCAGGGATCTATACCCTCACTGTTATTCGTTCCCGAGTTCGGCTTCAAGCCGCCGGGCAGGCCATCCCCTCTGCTTCGCTCAAGCCATACGTCCCGTTTTACCTGCTGTCGGCTCCGCTGGTTTCAGTCCTCTACCAGACAAACTTCATCGCATCCATGCTCAATCGCCGGATTCGCTGGCGGGGAATCCTCTACACGATGATCTCTCCCTCACAGACTCGATCCCTCCGACTCTGATACGATTGAAGCATGAAGAATCGTGCGAAGCCGGTCCGTGTGCCCGACCTCGGGGTGATGAAACGCCGGGGTGAAAAGATCACGATGTTGACGGCTTACGACGCCACCATGGCGCGTCTGCTCGATCGTGCCGGAATTGACGTCCTGCTGGTCGGCGACTCCCTTGGAATGGTCGTCATGGGGTATGACACGACCGTGCCGGTGACACTCGATATGATGGTTCACCACACTCAGGCTGTCGTCCGCGGCACCCGGCGCGCCCTGGTTGTGGCCGACCTGCCTTTCCTGACGTATCAGGTCGACGAGGGCGAAACGATGAGAAACGCCGGGCGCCTGATTCAGGAAGGCGGTGCGACGGCCGTAAAAATTGAGGGCGGTCATCATGTCGTCGAACCCACCCGGCGCTTGCGTGACGCCGGCATACCGGTGATGGGCCACCTGGGGTTGACTCCACAGTCGGTCCATCAGTTTGGGGGGTTTCGGCCCCAGGCGAGGACATGGGAAGAAGGTGAACGCCTCTTAGAGGACGCGATTGCGCTGGAGAGCGCAGGCGTTTTTGCGATTGTTCTCGAATCCATTCCCGCCGAGATTTCCGAGCGTGTGACCGCGGCCGTGTCCGTTCCGACCATTGGGATCGGAGCTGGACCCGCCTGCGACGGCCAGGTCCTGGTCAGTTACGATATGCTGGGTCTCTTTGATGAGTTCGTTCCTTCATTCGTCAAGAAATATGCCAGCCTGGCGGATACGGTCGTCGAGGCGGCGAAGGCTTATGCCGAGGACATCCGATCCAACTCCTTTCCCGAAGCCCGGCACACTTTGACCGGGGTCCGCGGGAAGGACGATTCCCAGCCATGAAAATTGAGTCGATCCCCACGGTGGATCAACTCCGGCTGTACCTCCAGGAGCGCAAGGCGCAGGGGCACACGGTTGGCCTGGTGCCGACGATGGGCGCGCTTCATGAAGGTCACGGATGTCTGATGGACCAGGCTCGGGGGGAGTGTGACGTTCTGGTCGTGAGCGTCTTCGTCAACCCGTTGCAGTTTGGACCCGAAGAAGACCTCCACAGCTATCCCAGGGATCTGGCCCAGGATCTTCTCTTTTGCGAACTGCGCGGTGTCGACGTTGTCTTCGCGCCTTCGAATGACGAGATCTATTCCGACACCCCGCACACTTTCGTAGAGCACGGTGTGGAGGGGAACGCGCTTTGCGGAGAATCCCGGCCCGGCCATTTCCGAGGTGTCGCCACGGTGGTCCTGAAGCTCTTCAACATCGTTGCTCCGAACCGTGCGTATTTCGGAGAAAAGGATATCCAGCAACTCGCCGTCATTGGCCGAATGACCAGAGACTTCAACCTCCCGATCGAACTCGTCGAAGTGCCGACCCAAAGGGAACCTGACGGCCTGGCCATCAGTTCGAGAAACCAGTACTTGAATTCGGAAGAACGGCAGGCAGCCGGAGTCCTGTACCGGGCCCTCAGAATTGCCCGTCAAAGGATCGCCGATGGCAACCTGGACCCGTCCATAGCCACGAAGGCCGCACGGACCGTCCTGGATCTCGAACCCCTGGCCCAGGTCGAATACCTGGAGATCGTCGATCCCAACCTGATGCAACCGGTGGAAGAAATAACAGGCCCGGTCCGTGTTGTCGGAGCCATATGCATGGGCAGCACCCGCCTGATCGACAACGTCCTGTGTGAGATGCCGAAGAGCGTGCGCACCAGGCGCAGGAAGTGAGCCGCCGCGCCTCCCCGCCTGGACTAGGAGCCTGCGCGGCGGAAGAGATCTACTGCGAAAGCGGTATAATCGGCCCATATTTCCCCGATTTTTCGTTAAATAGAACCACTATTTGCCTCAAAATCGAGAAAATCTGGCCTCGATTCTCCACTTTCTCGCTACGATCTCTTCCGCCGCGCAGGCTCCCAGGCGCCGCTGACCTGTCCGGCACTTGTGTTACGATATGCCGTTCCTGGGGGACCTGATGAGGAAGCGGAAGATACGAGTGGCGCACAGTCCGGACTCCGATGACGCGTTCATGTTTTACGCGCTCGCGACACGGAAGATCGATACGGGGGATCTGCGCTATGAGCACACGCTCAGCGATATCGAAACTCTGAACCACAAGGCGATGGACGGCGTGTTCGAGGTTTCCGCCATTTCGTTTCACGCCTACGCGCATCTCTCGGAGCAGTATGCCGTTCTCTCGTGCGGCGGTAGCGTGGGCCGCAACTACGGACCCGTGGTCGTGTCGAACAAGCCGTTGCGACGGGACCGGCTCAAGAGAAAGAAAGTTGCCATACCGGGCGAACTGACGACCGCGGCACTCGTCTTACGCCTGTTTGATCCCGAGATCGAGTGCGTCGATGTGCCCTTCGATCGCATCCTCGATGACATGTCGAAAGGGGAATTCGAGGCCGGCCTTCTGATCCACGAAGGCCAGCTCAGCTATCGTGAAGAGGGCTTCCACAAGGTTCTGGATCTGGGAGAGTGGTGGCAGGAGGAAACCGGTCTTCCTCTGCCTCTGGGCGGAAACGTCATCCGGCGGGACCTCGGGCTGCCCTTGATGAAGGAAATATCCGGTCACATCAAAGAAAGCATCCGTTACGCACTCGATCATCGCCAGGAGGCCATGGAGTACGCTCTCGAGTTCGCCCGTGGTCTGGATCCCCAGCGGGCCGACCGTTTCGTTGGGATGTACGTCAACGACATGACCCTCAGCTACGGCGCAGAAGGGAAGAAAGCGATTCGCCGTCTGTTTCGGGAGGCCCAGAAGAAGGGGCTGATCTCCAAGGCTCCGACGCTCACATTCGTGTGATTCCTCATCCCGCGGTTCACCTTCCGTGCAGCCGTTCCGACCTTTTGTTTCTATGAGTGAAGACAGTCGAAGACAGCGGGGCCAGGATCTCTTTCATCAGGCCCACAAGCACCAGACCGACGGCGAACTCGACGAAGCGGTCCGGCTCTACCATGAGTCGATTGCCCTTTTTCCGACAGCCGAAGCCCACACCTTCCTCGGCTGGACCTACAGTTTCATGGGCCGGCTCGACGATGCGATCTCGGAGTGCCGACAGGCGATCGCCATAGATCCCGACTTCGGCAACCCGTATAACGACATCGGCGCCTATCTCGTGCAGAAAGGCGAGGTTGACGAAGCGATACCATGGTTCGAGCAGGCGCTGGATGCTCCCCGTTACGAAAGCTACTGCTTTCCCCATGTGAATCTGGGCCGGGTTTACGAATTGAAACGCATGTGGATGCGAGCGCTCGGTGAGTACCGCCGTGCCGCTGCCGAGAAACCCGACTACAGTCCGGCGTTGGAAGGCATGGCCCGAATTCGTGGTTATCTGAACTGAAAATCCCACCTCGTGGCGCCACGTCCACGATCGAAAACCATCATGATGTAGCATATAATTAGAACTGAACCACAATATATTGCATTTGCGGTGTAGTGATGGACCTCAGTTGTCCCTTCCAGAGCCTAGTGTTGGGGACGCGTTTGGTGGCGAATACGGGTGACGCATCGCGGGCAACCGACGATAATCTCTGGAGGCGGGTGATGAAGCAGGAGGTTCTGGGTACGATGGCGGGCGGAAACGGGCGTGTTAAGGCCGACAAGGGCCTGAAGTTCCAACGTTATTTTACGGGGGAAGGTGTTTCTCCTTATGACGCGGTGGAATGGGAACTCCGGACCGCATCGATCGTGAACGAGTCCGGCGGCGTCATTTTCGAGCAGAAGGACGTCGAGGTTCCGAAGACATGGTCGCAGACGGCGACCAACATCGTCGCGTCCAAGTACTTCCACGGAACGATGGGAACTCCGGCACGGGAGGGCAGCGTCCGCCAGTTGATTGCCCGCGTCGTCGACACGATGACCGGATGGGGAGCCAAGGGCGGATACTTTGTTTCTCCCGAGGACGGAACGACCTTCCACGACGAACTGGCCCACCTTTTGGTCAACCAGATGGTCGCGTTCAACTCGCCGGTGTGGTTTAACTGTGGCGTCGAGGAAAAGCCTCAGTGTTCGGCCTGCTTCATCAATTCGGTTGAGGATACGATGGGCTCGATACTCACCCTGGCAAAGACCGAGGCCATGCTGTTCAAGTTTGGTTCGGGCACCGGCAGCAACCTCTCGCCGATCCGCTCATCTATCGAGCCGCTCTCCGGCGGCGGGATCGCGTCGGGACCGGTTTCCTTCATGAAGGGATTTGACGCGTTTGCGGGCGTGATCAAGTCCGGGGGTAAGACCCGTCGTGCGGCGAAGATGGTGATTTTGAACGCGGATCATCCAGATATCGTCGAGTTCATCAATTCGAAAGCCAGCGAAGAGAAGAAGGCGTGGGTCCTGCTCGACAGCGGTTACGGCGGTGGCGTCGACGGCGAAGCCTATTCGTCGATATTCTTCCAGAACGCGAACCACAGCGTGCGCGTGACCGACAAATTCATGGAGTCGGTCACCAACGACGGCAAGTGGACCACGCATTCGGTCACCACGGGCGAACCGGTCAATACTTACCAGGCGCGCGAGCTGATGGACATGATCTGCGAGTCCGCCCATATCTGTGGCGATCCCGGCATCCAGTACGATTCGACGATCAATCGGTGGCACACGTGTAAGAGCACCGCTCCGATCAACGCGTCGAACCCGTGTTCGGAATATATGTTTCTTGACGACTCCGCCTGCAACCTGGCTTCGCTCAACCTGATGAAGTTCAGGAAGCAGGATGGGACCTTCGATGTCGAGGCGTTCCGGTGGGCGGTCGCCGTGACGATCACGGCCCAGGAGATCGTCGTCGACAATGCCGGCTATCCGACGGAATTAATCGAAAAGAATTCCCATGACTATCGGCCCCTGGGTCTGGGCTACGCCAATCTGGGTGCGTTGCTGATGGCGATGGGTATCCCCTATGACAGCGATGTGGGGCGAGCTTATGCCGCGGCAATCACCGCGATCATGACCGGACAGGCATATCTGACGTCTTCGAAGATAGCCGGCGAAATTGGCCCGTTTGCGGGTTTCGAAATGAATCGGGAGTCTTGTCTCGAAGTCATGCGAATGCACCGGGATTCCGTCAAGGCGATCGACAAGAACAGTATTCCAACGGACCTCTACGAAGCGGCCTGGAATGTCTGGTCCGAGACGGTGGACCACGGCGAACGGACCGGTTTCCGAAACGCACAAGCGTCCGTCCTGGCGCCCACGGGAACCATCGGGTTCATGATGGATTGCGATACGACAGGGGTCGAACCCGACCTCGCGTTGGTCAAATACAAGAAACTCGTCGGCGGCGGGACGATCAAGATCGTCAACAACACGGTGCCGCTGGCTCTCGAGCGACTGGGGTACGACGACCCACAGGTCAAGGCGCTCGTAGCCTATATCGACGAACATGGGACCATCGAGGGCGCTCCGGAATTGAGGGATGCGCACTTGCCGGTGTTCGACTGCGCCTTCAAGGCCACCAACGGCAAGCGGACCATCGATTACATGGGACACCTGAAGATGATGGGTGCGGTACAGCCTTTCATTTCCGGAGCGATATCCAAGACTGTAAACCTTCCCTCAGACGTAACCATCGAAGAAATCGGACAGACTTATATCGAGGGATGGAAACTGGGCCTGAAAGCTGTGGCTGTTTACAGGGACTCTTCGAAGCGGGTACAGCCGTTGAACACGGCGGAGACGGATGGCAAGGAGAAGGCCGGCGCCAACAAGCCGACAAGGCGACATCTGCCGTCTGAACGGCATGCCATCACGCACAAGTTCGGGGTGGCGGGCCATGAGGGATACATCACCGTCGGGATGTATGAGGACGGAACTCCCGGAGAGATTTTTATCGTGATGGCGAAAGAGGGCTCGACCTTGTCGGGCGTGATGGACAGCTTCGCAACATCGTGCTCGCTGGCCTTGCAGTACGGCGTGCCGCTGGGGGTCCTGGTCGATAAGTTCACGCACACCCGGTTCGAGCCCGCGGGCTTTACAAACAACCCTCAGGTGCCGTACGCCAAGTCCATCATGGACTACATCTTCCGTTATCTGGCTTCCCGCTTCCTGTCTGCCGAAGAAGCGACAGCGGTCGGGGTCCAGATCGATCAGGACCCTGCGGTCCGGCTGGGGCCGGCCCCCGAGGTGGGTATTCCGATGGTGAGGACCGCCCCGCCCCTCCGGGAAGGTGCTCTTGTCGACATCGAAGACCGAGATGCTCCGGTCTGTTTCGATTGCGGCTCGCTGATGGTCCGGAACGGCTCCTGTTACAAGTGCCTGAACTGTGGGTCTACGAGCGGGTGTTCATAACGGAACATGGAATCGAAATCACCCTCCAGGCCTGCCCGGTCGAGTAGATACGTTTTTCGCCCTCTTCGGTTCGAAAGAGTTCCGGCTGAAGATGGAGATCGACGAGTCGACGAGTTGCACCAGGCTCTCCGGACCAGACGCAGCGTCCGGGACTTCTCGCCCGACCTGGTTCCGGTGGAGCTCATCCGGAAATGCATTCGTATCGCAGGGACCGCCCCTTCCGGCGCGAACATACAGCCGTGGCGTTTCGTCATCGTGTCCGATCCCGACATCAAGAGGCAGATACGGCTGGCGGCCGAGAAGGAGGAAAGGGAGAACTACGATCGACGTTTTCCCAAGGAGTGGCTCGAAGCTCTGGCGCCGCTTGGGACCGATTGGAACAAGGAGTTTCTTGAGATCGTCCCGCACTTGATCGTGGTTTTTCGCGTGGACTACGGTCTCGGCGAGACTAGCGAAGAACAACAGTTCAAGAAAAAGCACTATTACGTCATGGAATCGGTCGGGATCGCGGTCGGAATGCTGCTGACCGCAATCCATGCCGCCGGCCTGGTCACACTGACCCACACCCCGAGTCCCATGGGCTTTTTGCGGGACATCCTAGGCCGGCCCAAGAACGAAACACCATTTGTGCTCTTACCGATAGGCTACCCGGCCCCCGACGCCGAAGTCCCCGACATCGAGAAGAAACCGCTCGAAGAAATCTGCATACAGAAATAGTCCTGCCCGGGAGCCGGACACCGAAGACAGAGAGGGGATTTTTCCACCGCTGAGGCGCGGAGGCGCAGAGTGTTTTTTCCTTCCTCTCTGCGCCTCTGCGGTGAACCTTCTTAATCCCCCTTTTCGCCCGGCCTGTTGGCGCCAGCAAACCCGCGGTGCGGTCCTGGCGAGGCGTCCCGCCCGCTTTCCCGCTCATGTTACGCTGAAGAGTTATGGTTGTAATGAAATTTGGCGGAACCTCCCTAGCTAGGTTCGGCCGACCGGATAAGAGACGCTGCGCGTGTGGTCGCTTCATCCTGCGAGTCGGCTCCCATTGTGGTTCTGTCTGCAATGGGTGGGGTGACCGACCTGTTGCTCGACGCCGGGGAGAAGGCGATTCGGGGCGCCGACCCGGAAGTCGCCGAGACCCTGACTTCTCTCCGCACAAGACACGAGTCCGTGGTTTCGGTCCTGATCGAGGACGCCGGCAAGGCCTCTGATCTACTCTCCGATCTCGAACCGCTGTGGGAGGAAATGCAGAAGGTCCTGACCGGAGTCCTGCTGTTGCGCGAACTCAGCACGCGGTCGCGGGATCTGGTTGGTTCTTTCGGCGAACGTCTCATCGTCCCAATCTTCGCGGCTTACTTGAACCAGATCGATGTTCAAGCGGAAGCCGTGGATGCCCGCCGCCTGATTGTGACCAAGGACGAGGCTGATTTTGCTCTGGTGGACTTCGACGAGACGAAGCTCCGATGCCGGGAGGTTGTCGAGTTAGTCGGCCGTGGTGTGGTGCCCATCGTGACCGGTTTTATCTGTGCCACTCCGGAAGGAATCACGACGACTCTCGGGCGCGGTGGTTCCGACTATTCGGCTTCGGTCGTCGGTTACTCGGTGAATGCCGACGAGATTCAGATCTGGACCGATGTGGATGGGGTGATGACCGCCGATCCGAGAATAGTGAGTTCGGCCAGGGTCCTGCCACAGATTTCCTACAAAGAAGCCGCCGAAATGTCCTATTTCGGAGCCAAGGTGCTGCATCCGAAGACGATCATGCCTGCGGCGGATCTGGGCATCCCGATCCACATCAAGAACACATTCGATCCGGAACAGGAAGGGACACTGATCACGACCGAATCTCCCAAAATTCACCAGGGAGTGAAAACCGTGTCGTCAATCACGGGAGTGACCCTGGTCTCGATTGAAGGGCGTGGAATGATCGGTGTTCCCGGAACGGCGCAAAGGGCCTTCGGCGCTATCGCAAGCCGTCGCATCAACGTGTTGATGTTCTCACAGGGCTCGTCCGAACAGCACATTTCGCTCGTCGTCAGCAGGCAGGACGGAGACAATACCGTACGCGCGTTGAGGAGGGAGTTCGAGCCGGAAATCGAAAAACGTCAGGTCGACAGGATCGCGGACATTTCCGACATCGCCATTATTGCGCTCGTTGGCGAGGGCATGAAGTCGATCCCGGGTATCGCAGCCAGAACGTTCGGCGTGATCGGCGACACGGAGATGAACATTCTGATGATCGCCCAGGGATCATCGGAGTTGAACCTGTCTCTCGTTGTTGCCCAGTCGGACGCACCCACAGCGGTCCGTCTGATCCACGACGCTTTTGAGTTGGGTGACGTCTAGCCCGGATGGATCACCAATCGGAGAATCGATCGGTGTTCGGATACGAGAAGCGATTTGCGGCGAGACTTGGAGCTGAGAGTGAGCGAGCCGTGGACATTGGCGGATTTTGAGCCTGTGACACGGCGACATTTGGCGGGAGATCGGCATGAATGGGCGAGTGCAGGCAGGCCTCGCCGGGAGGCAGATGAGAGGCGCTGTTTTTCGGATCTGAAGGTTCGGTGTCGTCAGCAACGAAGCGGAATTGATTGCAGGTTTCTCACTATGAGAGCAAAGACGTCGGCATAGGGATAGGCCTCCGACATCGAGATCCAGACGTTGCGGACCGTGAGGCGGATACGCGCACCGATCTTAAGAAGCTTCAGACGGATGGTTCCGCATTGGGCATGGGCCATCGCGGTATCTTTGAGACCGAGACGACGCAACGCCTGCATAAGCATGTAGGCGGCTGAGGACAGATACAGTCGGAGCTGATTGGCGCGCATGGTTCCCGCACTGGTGCGGTCGGCAAATAGATCCAGTTGCTGTTCTTTGATCCGGTTCTCCATGTCGCCGCGTGCGCAATAGAAATCTTCGTAGAGCGCTTGGGCTCCGAGTCGTTCCGGTGGCAGTGAGGTCACCACGAATCGGGGATTGGCGCCCTTGGCCAGGAACTCGGCTTTGCCAACAACGCGACGAGTGCGGCTCCAGCTCTTTCGAGTCCGGTACAGGAAATCCTTAAACACTCGTGCCGATTTCCCAGTGGTCTGAAACTCCGCTTCAGCCTGAATCATCTGGTCAGCGATCTCTCGCTTGAGGCGGTCGTTCTTGGCCAACCCCATCACATAATCGACCTGGTGGGTTTCACACCAGTCCAGTAATGCATCCCGGCAGAATCCGGAATCGGCCCGAATGATGATCGACACGTCCGGCCAGCTCTGACGGATCTGGCCGACGATACGTTCCAATTCATCGACTGATCCTGCCGCCCCATCGATATTGGACGGGCGCAGCCGAGCGCACAACAGATGCTCTCCACAGAAGATGTACAAGGGCAGATAGCAGTAGTTGCGGTAGTAGCCGTGAAAGAACCGGCCTTCCTGTTGACCATGGATCGGATCATCGGTCGCGTCCAGATCCAGAACGATCTCTTCGGGCGCCGTGTTGTCATGGGCTGCCACAAACGCATCGACCATCCAACGATCGATCTTGTCCCCATCCATAGCGATCTTCTTGTACCGCTCCTGGTCGCCGACTTCGGCGCCGGTCAACTCCAATCGGTTTAGCGTGCTCTTGCCCGCCAACGCCTTTCCCCAGTCGCCGGCCTGTCGTCGATTCGTTCCCAGCGGATCCGCTTTGTCCACCGCCAACGCAAGCATCGGGTCGGTCCGTAACTGATCGTGATCGTTCAGGTCTTCATATCCCAGGCACAGCCCGTAGACCCGCTGTCCCAACAGCTCCTTCACGGTGTGTTCGATCAACCGTTGGTCGCGATGATCGCTAAAACACCCCGCCAATCCATCGATCAAACCGGTCCGCTTTTCGACTTCACGCAGCAGCAGAACTCCAGCGTCAGACGTGATCTTGCCGCCGTCGAAACGCGCCTTCATTTTTCGTTGAAGAAGTCCGTGAAATTCGAACGTGGTTTGTTTACACTCTGTACTCATAAGGGCCGCCTCCGTTTGGTTTCTGAACCGTTCTCGACAAACGATTTATGCCAAACAGGGCGGCCTTTTCTGGTCCTTTCGGTGATTTATGCGGGCTAGGAGTCTGCACCGATGTCAGTCCCGCTCGCTTACCTCGCGTGTCTCCGCGTTGAACTCTTGAAATTGGACTGCGACGAGGTCCCCCAGCGGCCCGCTAACTCGCTCCCTTGTCCTTCTTGGTTCCATCAATCTGGAAGCAAATGCCCCGGCGGTAGGCTTCCAGCTCCGCGCGTTCGACATTCTTTCGAATGACCGCGGACAGAGCAGCCGTGGGGTCGTCGATAAATTTGGTCAGGGCAGCGATCTGGGTGTCGATGTCGGCGATCTCTCCGGAAAGATCCGCGTTGCTTGTTGGAACTGACGGCGTCGTGCCGGCCGAATTGATCTTTTGTTCAAGTTGATCTTTCTGGAAGGTGAGTTCCTCGATCTTCCATTCGTACTCGATGCTCAGTTTTTCCCGGAGTTCAGTTTCTCGATCATCGCCGATGGTTCCGGTACTCTGTTTCAGTTCGTCCATCTGCTGCTCGAACTCGGAACGTTCCTTTGCCCTTTGATCCGTCGCGGCCTTCAGTTCCCCTTCGAGAGCCGTTCGCTTTTCTTCGCTTTCGGCGAGTCTCGACAGCAGTTCGTCTTTGACCGCGTCCAGTTCGGCCGGGTCGATCTTCGAAGAGCCTTCCGAGACGGACATCTCCAGGTTCGAGATGTTTGTCTCCAGCGAGGCCCGTTCCTTTTCCCAATCCGCGCGTTCGGTCCCGAGTCGCTCTTCGAACTCGGAACGAGCAGCCTCGGCCTGACCGAGCTTTGCAGTCATCTCTTTCCGCAAGGTCTCAAGCTCGGAGGGGGCGGTACGCGAGGAGGCGTCGGCGAGCGAGCCTTCGAGCTGGCTGACTCTCGCCGTCAGACCGTCGCGCTCGTCCTGCCAGGTGGAGGAATTCTTGTCGAGGCGTTCCTTGAGATCCAGGATGTTCTTTTCCAGATCCTTCTTCTCCGCCTCCCACCCGGCCGCGGCAGATTCAGCACGCTGCTCGAGGTCGGCCAGAGCCCGGGTGGCGGTCCGGATGCGGGCTTCGAGTTCCTCTCTGAGTTCCGCGGCTTTCGGATCGGCGGTTGGCAGCGCCGGATTCGTTCCTCCCGATTTCCGGAGACGTGAGATTTCCAGATGCAGGCGTCCGCGTTCGGTCTGCCATTGCTTTTCGGCCTCGGTCTTTTCCTCGGTCGATTCGTTCCGGATCTTTTCGATCCGTGCTTCCATCTTCCCCTGGAGCCTGGACTCGATCGCGTCGGAGGCTCGTGTCGGGTTGCTCGAACGCTCGAGCGCTTCGACGACCTGGCCTTCCAGGTCTGAGATCTTTTCCTCGAGTTCCTGCTTTTCGGTGGCCCATTGCCGTTTTGCCAGACCCAGTGCCTCCTCGGCCTGTTCTTTCAGCCCCGTTGCCTGTTCCGCCTCCCCACGCAGCTCTTCGGAGCCGGACCCGCCCGAGGCTCTGGCATGCCGTGCGTCGGAACGCAGCTTCTGCACCGACTGCTCCAGACCATCGATTTCGGAATTGAGCCGCCTGCGCTCGTTCCGCCATTGAGCTGTCGCGTCTTCAAATTCGTCTTCGATTCGAACCCGCTCACGCTTGGCTTCTCGCAGCTTGTTGGTGAATTCGTCGGAGATTTCTTCGGTCAGGTTGACGCGGGTGACCTCCTTGGCTTCAATCAAGGAGGCCTCTAACTTGATAATCTCGGTGTTGAGACGATCTCTCTCGGTCTTCCAATCTGCGTCGGTGTGAATTTCTTTACCCATGCACAGTGAGGTCAAACTATTGTTTGCACAGGGATTGGAAGTCGAACCTGTCGAGTTCCGCCCCGCACGAGAGTAATCGTAAACAATGCGACATGCCTCTGCCAACATCTAGCCCGACGCCCCCGCTGCCGTCCCCGAAGGATCGGCCGGGCGAAGGCAAACTCATCCGGTGGCGGGGAAGCCTGTGTTTGAGCCACCGAATACTGCCCGACTGTGGTAGATAATAGCGCAGTTTGACTCGCCACCGAAGAGGTACGCGGCGATTTTGATTGGTCGAGGGTGTTCGATGTTTCCCCCGCCCCCGGATGTCGGGGACATCGGCGAAAACAGGCATGATGAGGGTCTGAGGGAGTTTGTCAGATGGCTGGATATTCCGGGACGCCGCTCGTGAAGAAACTGGGGCTCAAGCCTGGCTTCCGCGCCGCGTTCATCAATCAACCTGCGGATTATGAGGAGAAGCTCGGTGAGCTTCCCGAAGGGATCGACGTCCGTCGGAGGCTGGGGAAGGGGCTCGACTTTATCCATTTTTTCACGGACCGACGTAGCAAGCTGGTACGGACATTCCCTTCCCTGGCAAGGAACCTGGCGCCATCGGGTATGCTCTGGATCTCCTGGCCGAAGGCAGCATCTGGAGTCGAGACCGATCTCAACGGTAACGTGGTTCGCAACATCGGCCTGGGAAACGGACTCGTCGACATCAAGGTCTGTGCCGTCGACGACGTCTGGTCCGGACTCAAGTTTGTTGTGCGGGTCCGTGATCGAAAATGACATGCCGCGCACAGCGCCGGCCTCAGTGGGAAACGGAGAAGGATCTATGACAAGGATCATCAGCCTGATTGGACTTCTGATCTTCGGGCAAGGGTGGATCGAAATGACGAACGCTCAGAGCAACGGCCCCAGAACCCGGGGGGAAGTCACAAACTACGAGGAGACCAGCCGGTACAGTGAAGTCGTCGCCTTCGTGGACGATCTCGGACGCGGGAGTTCCATCCTGCACGTGGAATCGTTCGGGGAAACCGTTGAGGGAAGATCGCTTCCTCTCATGGTTCTGGCGGACCCGCCCATTGCCCAGCCGCGAGATTTCTTCTCGTCGGGAAAACCCGCGGTGTTCGTCATGGCCAACATCCACGGGGGTGAGGTCGAGGGAAAAGAGGCGATCTTGCAACTTGCCCGCCGGATCGTCGGGGGGGACCTGCGACCGCTGTTGGATGACATCGTCGTCCTGATCGCGCCCATCTATAACGCCGATGGTAACGAGAAGTTTGATATCGAGAACCGATCCCGGCAGAACGGTCCGATTGGAGGTGTGGGGACCCGGGCAAACGCCATGGGGCTCGATCTGAACCGGGACTACATGAAGATGGAGTCGCCCGAAGCCCGCGCACTGATCGGTCTGTTCAATCGGTGGGACCCCCACGTGATAGTCGATCTCCACACAACGAACGGCTCCTACCACGGGTATCATCTGACGTATTCGCCTCCGCTGACCCCCAACGCCGATCCTCGACTGATCAACTACGAACGACAGGAAATGTTGCCGGCGGTGACCGAGGCTCTCGAAGGCAGGCACGATGTGCGGGCCTACTACTATGGCAACTTTTCCAGGCCGCCGGGTTCAACCGGCGATGTCGGCCCGGGGAACCGCGTCTGGCAAACATTCGACAACCGGCCCCGTTTCGGCAACAGTTACGCCGGGTTGAGAAATCGCATTGCGATCCTGTCGGAAGCCTACAGCTATGTCGACTTTGCCGGACGGGTCCGGGCCACGGCTGCCTTTGTCGAGGAAATTTTTCGTTATGCGGCCGGTCACGCCGACGAGATCGTCGAACTGACGAGATCTCTGGACGAGTCGGTCGTCCGACGCGGAATGACCGCGGACTCCGCCGAGATGGGTGTTCGTTTTGAACCGGCGATGTCCGGACCCGTTTCGATACTGATCGGTCAGGTCGAACCTCGGACAAACCCCAGATCCGGCAGGGAAATGACGGCTGTGATTCCCGACCGGTTCACTTCCGAGTCGATGATCGAGTACGGAACGTTCAGACCGACCCGATCCGCCCCGGTACCCCGCGCCTACCTGTTTCGACCTGATCCGGTGCTGGATGCGGTCACCGAGCGTCTCATCGCACATGGTCTCACGGTTGAGGAAGCCGTCGAGGGGTTCAGCGTACAGGTGGATGCGTTTCGTGTTGGCAACGTCGAGCGCGCGAGCAGGGAATTCGAGGGGCACTTCACCGTGCGGATCGACGGCGAGACCGTTGGCGAACAGGCAGAGTTCCCGGCAGGAACGATCATCGTCCGCACGGCCCAACCCCTGGCCGCGCTTGCTTTCTACCTTCTCGAGCCGGAGAGCGACGACGGTCTGGTGAACTGGAACTTCCTGGACGATTACCTGGAAGTCGGCGCCACCTACCCGATCTACAAACTGATGACGGACGTTACGGTGGCGACCCGAACAAAACGGTAACCGGGAAAGGATCTCGACGCAGAGACGCTGAGGGGATTGACTGGGTTCGGAAACCCTCTCGGGGAGGGTGTTTCAAGACCTGAAACGATCTTTCCGCGTCTCTTCGCCTTTGCGCCTCTGCGTCGAAACATCACCCTCAAAACCGGCACGTCCACGTCCGGTGTCAAGAAGGTCGGGCTCTCCTAGCGTACTCTTCTGACTTTCCCCGCGGGATGGACAGGCTTTTCCAGTGGGTTCCTCGCCGGTGTTTAGCGATGTAGAGGATCTGGCCCACGTGAAGGCTGTAGTGCCACAGCTGACGACTGATGGCTTCCACCACCGAGTGTGCTTCTCCACGAATGTAGATCGTTTGGGCGAGTTCCTCCTCACCGAGGCTCTCGAGGGTTCCGAACAGGTGGGACCAGCCGCGTTCCCAGATCTCCATCAGCTGCTTTCGGGTGTCCACATCATCGACAAATTCGCCGTCTCGTGCTCTATCCGGCTTTTCCCCGTCGGTTGTCAGGAAATCAGTCCATCGCGAAACCATGTTGCCGGCGAGGTGCTTGATCAGGACGGCGATGCTGTTGGACTCTCCATCGGGTGTCCATCGGTAATCCTCATCCTGGAGTTGCTCGAAGGCTTTTTCCGCGAGTCTCTTGATCCTCTTGAAGTCAGCGATGCTGGCATCGAGGTAGTTTTGGGCCAGCGTCGGGCTTGTGTCGTTCATTGAATCCGTCCTGTCGAATCGTTTACTAGTAGCTTAATTTCAATCTTCCTCAAAGAAAAGCCGCATTCGGGAAATAAATCGTACTAAATCGATATCTATAGAGAAGATAAAGATGTATTGAATCATATAAAACAGTATAATACCGGCTGCATGGACTTGCTCAAACCCGCTGAAGCCGCGCGAGAATTGGGAGTCAGCTACCCCACGATGAAGCAATGGATTTACCGTGGGAAGGTGGAGTCGGTGAAAACGCCCGGAGGGCACCACCGGATTTCACGTGCCGAAATCGATCGGCTTGCAGGCAAGGACGATTCGGCGCGGCGCCGGCAGCGAACAGGCTCGCTGCCGGCCATCAGCGGGAGAAACAGGTTGCGGGGGGAGGTCGTCGAGGTTCGATACGACGGTCTCCTCGCCGAAGTGCGGATTGACGTCGCCGGACAGATGGTGACCGCCATCATTACACGGGGCGCCGCCGAGGAGTTGGATCTCAGACGGGGAGTCCGCGCGACGGCCCTGATAAAGGCGACCGAAGTGATGGTGATACGCGACTGGGAGCCAGCGCGGCAGAAGGGATCGTAGCGAGAAAGTGGGGAATCGAGGCCAGATTCCCTCGACCGTGAGGCATTTCCTCGACTTTGAGGCATTTTCTCGATTTTGACGCGAATAGTGGTTCTATCGAACGAAAAATCGGGGAAATATGGACCGATTCTACCGCTTTCGTAGCAGATTCCTTCTGCCGCGCAGGCTCCTGGCCCGAGAGAGTCTCCACGTGTATTTCAAACGAACCGTTTTCCTGATTTGTCTGGTTTGCCTGATCGCGACCCCGTCGTTTGCCCAGGAGGTGTTCGTCGCGGCCGCATCCAACCTGAACTTCGCGATCCGGGAGATCATCGAGGAGTTCGAAGCGCGCACGCCGCACCAGGTGCGTCTTTCCTTGGCGTCCTCCGGCATCCTGTTCAACCAGATTCAAAACGGCGCCCCGTTCGATGTCTACCTGTCCGCCGACAGCGCATATACGAAGCAACTGGAACTCCGGGGCCTGATCGAACCCGAATCCGGGTTTCTCTACGCCTTGGGTCGGATTGTCGTCTGGGTTCGAACCGGGTCGCCGGTCGATGTGGAAAGGTTGGGCATCGAATCGCTGCTCGAGGGTGCCGGGAAAGTAGCGATCGCCAATCCGAGGCATGCCCCCTATGGCCGAGCCGCCGTTGCCGCCATGGAACATTACGGGGTGTGGGACTCGGTTTCCGACAGGATCGTAATGGGTGAAAACGTTGCTCAGACCGCTCAGTTCGTTCAGTCGGGCGCGGCCCGGATCGGGATCATCCCGTTGTCTCTGGCGTTGTCGGGTCCGATGAAGGATGCGGGTCGATACTGGGAAGTTCCACCGGAATCGTATCCGGCTATCGAGCAGCATGGGGTCCTGCTCGCCCGTGCCCGCGGCTCGGGCCGACTCGAAGCCGCCCGTGCGTTTGTGGACTGGCTGGGTGGGACACGGGGAAGGGCGGTTCTCCGCCGGTATGGTTTTGCCATGGCCCCGGGACCGGGCGGAGCGCGATGAACTGGGTTGCACTCTCGACGACCTTCAAGCTGGCCGCGATCACCTCGCTCATCCTGCTGACACTGGGCATTCCGATCGCCTACTGGCTGACCTATTCGAAGTGGAAGTGGAAGTTCTTGGTGGAAGCTGTGGTCGCGTTGCCACTCGTCCTGCCGCCTACCGTTCTGGGATTTTACGTTCTCGTTGCGATCGGACCTCGCAGTCCCCTGGGACGGGGATATGAGGGACTTGTCGGTCACCCGCTGCCGTTCACGTTTGAAGGCCTGGTCCTGGCCTCGATGCTCTACAGTCTGCCGTTCGCGGTTCAACCCATGGCCATGGCGTTCGCGTCTGTTGACCTGAAATTCCTGGAAGCGTCCTGGCTGCTCGGCGTTTCGAGGATAGGGACATTCTTCCGGATCGTCTTGCCTCAATCGATAGGGGGACTGGTGACCGGCGTTGTCCTCAGCTTTGCCCACACGCTCGGTGAATTCGGTGTCGTTCTGATGGTTGGAGGCAACATCGAAGGGGTGACCCGGACGGTGTCGATCGACATCTACGACGAGGTACAGGCGTTGAATTATGCAGGTGCGAACCGTACGGCCCTTCTGCTGCTCGTGTTCTCCTTCCTGGTGCTTTCGCTCGTCTACGCGTTCAACAGGAAAGTGTGGGCGGTGGGGCCCGATATCCGCGCATGAATGTCTCTCCTGCCACCCTGAGGGCCGATTTCCAGAAACAGTATCCGGAGGGACCCCTGATTTCAGCGTCGCTGGAGATTCCGTCCCAGCCACCTCGAGTGTCGATCCTCTTCGGGCGGTCCGGTTCGGGAAAGACCACGATCCTGCGGTGTCTGGCGGGACTGGAGTCGATCACGTCGGGGAAGATCCTTTATGGGGACGACACCTGGGAGGACAAGGCCGAGAGGCGATGGCTCCCTCCACAGAAACGCTCGGTCGGCTTTCTGTTCCAGGATTACGCCGTATTTCCCCACCTGACGGCGAGGGCAAATATTGCCTATGGCTTGCGAACCGTTTCGAAGTCCGATCGAGAACGGCGGATCGAGGAAACGAGCCGAATGCTCGGGCTTGGGGAACTTCTGGACCGCATGCCGGGACAGCTTTCCGGTGGTCAGCAGCAACGTGTGGCTCTGGCCCGAGTGTTGGTTCGACAACCCGACTTGTTGCTTCTGGACGAACCTTTTTCCTCTCTGGATGCCCCCACACGCGAGGAGGTCCGATCGCAACTGGCCAGACTGTTGCGCACACTGTCGATTCCCGCGATCGTGGTCACCCATGATTGGGTGGACGCGCTGACTCTGGGCGATGAAATGATAGTGATCAGCGAAGGCCGGATCCTGCAGCGAGGCTCTCCCCAGGAGGTGTTGACCAAGCCGCGACATCGTGAAGTGGCCGCGGCTGTCGGTGTCGAGACGGTGGCGAAAGGAAGTATCGAGACGAGGGCAGCAGGGATTGTAACCCTGCGTGTCGGCGACTGTCGTCTCATGGCGGTCGATCCGGGCGGCGACGACCGTGACTTCTACGTCTGTGTTCGGGGCGAGGACGTGACGCTTGAAAAGGGCTCTCCGGGAGCCAGCAGCGCCCGCAACCATCTGCCTGGCCGTGTCCGCGAAATCGTGCCAACGGGAGTTCTGACGAAAGTGATCGTCGACGTCGGGTTCGACCTGGTCTCCCTGGTGACGCGCCAGGCTGCCGAGGACCTGGACCTGTTTCCCGGAGCCGAGATACTCGCCGCCTTCAAGGCCTCGATCGTCCATCTGATTCCCCGAAACTCCTGATCTTCCCCCCGGTTCGACGCAACGGACCACGGACCACTGACCCGTAACCACTTCCCCTTGCCCATTGCAACAGGGACGGCCCCATGCGAAGCTAAAAGTCTGGAGGAGTCCAGATTGCCTTCCCACGGACGGGCTTCGTCGTCAGGTTTCGAACCTTACATACGGGCGTCATGGCGCCGTATTCAGGATGAATGTTACCCGGAAAATCGGCACCCTTCTCTTGTTGATGACGGTGGGATCTCTCATCGGCGTGATGAGCATCGCCGTGTTCCTGTCGGGCACCAGCAGAGACGCCGTGCTCCTGATTGCGGGCATGATGGAGATGAATCTTGCCCAGCGTATTCATGTACAGTCGCTGAGGGTTCAGAGCGGCCATCCGGACGCCGTTCGAGAACTGGAAGAACTGGTTGCCGCGTTTGACGTTTTTGTCGACCTTGGACGAACCGAAGGCCCCCTCGCCCCGCCCGTACGCTCGATCGATGAAACCCTGACCCAACTCGTGTTGCTGTCTGAGCGTGACGTGGAAAGGATTCAGCAGGCCGCCCGCCTCATCCGCGAGGGCTTGCCCACCCTACCGCCGGATCTTCAGCAGGAGTTAGATGCCGTCGGAAGGGAATGGGCGGAAGTTCGGCCGGATCTGGTACTGCTCACCCAACCGGGGTTGGACGACCCATCAGCGGCTGAGAGCCTGGACCGGATCGACACGCGTATCGGCGAGCTCGTAAGAGCCCTCGAGGTGCTTCAGGGCGCGGTCGGTGTCCGGCTTCAACTGCAACGCGGACGCTTGTTATCCGTGATGGGTTCGATTGCCTTGACCTCACTTGCTCTGTTCGGATTCGGACTCTGGACAACACATCGGTACATCGCGCGACCGATTCGTAGTCTGGATGAAGCCGCCCGTCGCGTCAGGGGGGGCGAGTTCAGCCAGAGGGTTCCGATCATTGCGGGTGGCGAACTTGCCTCGCTGGCGGGATCCTTCAATGGAATGCTCGAGGAACTCGAGCATCTTCTCGACGACGCCGAAAGCAGCGAAAAGCGCTATCGGGAACTCTTCGACAACGCCAACGATCTGGTCTGTATCGCAGACCTGACCGGCCGTTTTACATCCATCAACAAAGCTGCGGAAAGCATTTCCGGCTACACCCGCGACGAAGCTCTCGGTATGCGCCTCCAGGATCTCGTTGCTCCCGAATATGTCGAGGTGGTGGAGCGCATGATGGCGCGGAAGCTTGAGGGAGACACCCAGACTGTCTACGAGGTGGAGATAATTTCCAAGGACGGAGAACGGGTCCCTCTGGAACTGAGCCCGCGTCTCACCTTCGACAACGGCAAGCCGGTTGGCGTTGAGGGTATCGGGCGGGACATTTCTGAGCGCAGGCATCTTCAGGAGCAACTCTGGCTCGCGCAGAAGATGGACGTGGTCGGACGACTCGCGGGCGGCATCGCCCATGACTTCGGCAACGTGTTGACGATCGTGACGGGCTACTGCGCCCTGCTTCTCGGCGTGATGCCGGAAGGAGATCCCGCGCGGGAACAGGTGGAAGGAATCAAGCGCGCGGCCGATCGAGGCGCCTCGCTGACGAACCAGATTCTGAGCTTCAGCCGAGGGCAGTTCGTTCAACCACGGATGCTTTCACTCAATGCCGTAGTGGCGGAACAGGCCGAAATGCTGTGGCGCATTCTGGGTGAAAATGTAGAACTGGCGACGGTGTTGAACCCGACGGTAGGCCTGGTCCATTTTGACCCGGGCCAACTCGAGCAGGTGATCATGAACCTTGCTTTGAACTCCAGGGATGCGATGCCCGGCGGCGGCCGACTTACACTGGCGACATCCCGTGTGGATCTGGATGAAAGCGATCCGGCAAATCCTGGATCCGAAGCGGGTTCGTATGTGGCCCTGGAGGTGAGGGACACGGGCGAGGGTATGAAAGCCGAAACAATAGAGCGGATGTTTGAACCGTTCTTCACGACCAAGGCAAAGGGAACGGGATTGGGGCTGTCGACCGTATACGGGATCGTCCGAGAGAATGGAGGTCGCATCAAGGTCGAAAGCGAACCCGGTCAAGGGACCCGGATTCGAATCTGTCTTCCCCGTGCCGGCGACGTCGAACAGCCGGAACCGGTTCCGGCCGACCCGGAGGAACTCACCGTCGGACCAAGTGAGACAGTCCTGCTTGTCGAGGACGAGGAAACGGTTCGGCGGCTTGTCGGAGGGATGATTCGCGCTCTGGGCTATGAGGTGATCGAAGCGCGGGACGAGAACGACGCCGTCGAGATCAGCGAGGGAACCGAGCACATCGACATTCTGGTGACGGACGTCGTGATGCCCAATCTCAACGGCCCGCAACTGGCACATCAGATCCGGCTCAATCGTCCGGACATCAAGGTCCTGTTCATATCCGGCTACACCGGGGGCGCTCTGAACTATCACGTACGGGACAGGCAGGACGTCCATCTGCTTCAAAAACCCTTCACGCCCGAATCCATGGCGGCGAAGATGCGTGAAGTCCTGGACAATTAGCCTCTCGGTCGAGATACCTCCCTGATCAACACTCGATCCCTGCTAACGACAGAACCTCTCTCAGGCCCTCTTTGTTGGTCTCCCAGTGCAGCAGCTCGAGAGCTTCGGAGGGTTCCAGCCAGGCGTGGGCGACATGCTCGTTCGACAGCTTGATCTGTGGCTGGCTTTCTAACTCGATCCCGATCAGATGTTCGACCACCACCCGACCGTTCCTGTCGAAGCGAAATTCGATCTTCGGATCGACCACTCGGGCAATCTCCTGGATGCCTGTTTCCTCCAGGACTTCGCGTCGACCCGCTTCGAGAAAATCCTCATCCTCGGGTTCGATATGGCCCGTCACCGGTTGCCAGGCATAACTCCAGCCAGGCGGTCGCCGCAACAGCAGGATCAAGGCCCGCGGTTTTCTGAGGTAAACAATGGCCTGTACTTTTCGTATCATTTCAGTTGGGTCAGCAGTATACCGGGGGTGACGGTCCATGAGTCCATCTGGTCGAGGTTTGTTTTGATTGAAGTGAACGGAACGGTATCCATTCCCGACAGCGAGATCGAATTCCATGTGTCCTCGAGCAGCGGTCCGGGAGGACAGAACGTCAACCGTGTGCGTACCCGGGTCACCCTCCGCTTCGACGTCGCGGCTTCAGTTCATCTGTCCGATCAGGAGAAGACGCGTGTCTTTGCCCGACTTCCCACACGCATCAACAAGGAAGGCGTGCTGCAGGTTCACTCTCAACGTCACCGAAGCCAGGAAATGAATCGTAGCGCAGCCGAGCAACGCCTCGGCGAACTCCTGGGTGAGGCGCTCGAGGAAATCCGTCCCCGAAGGAAGACGAGGGTCCCGTCCGGCGCCAAGAAACGGCGCAGGGAAGACAAGCGGCGCAGGTCCCGGCTCAAACAGACCCGGTCGCCGGGCAGTCGGGCCGGGCAGGACGAGTGAACGAGAAACTGGGAAGAATCCTTCACGCGATCGAATCCGGGCCGGCTGAACACATGGTTGTTGGCATCGCTGGAGGGTCGTGCTCGGGCAAAAGTACTCTCGCTGCCTGGTTGGTCCGACACCTCGTCGATGCAAAGGTGCTTCGAATGGACGACTATTATCTCAGCCAACTCGTAAGCGAAGAGCGATTTACGGTCAATTTTGATGCGCCCGAGTCTCTGGATCTGGAAATGTTGCGAGCGCACTTGGATCGACTCAGAATCGGGGAAGGCATCGAAAAGCCGACCTACGACTTCCGGACCCACAGCCGTACCGGCTTTGAATTCTTCGATGCCGCTGGGACAGTGGTGCTGGACGGTATTTTCGCGCTGCATCAGAGCCTCCGGGACCATGTGGACCTCGGAGTTTTTGTTGCCTGTTCCGACGCCGAACGCCGGCGCCGGCGGATTCTGAGAGATTCAAGCGAGCGGGGGCGCTCGACGGCCAGTATAGTGCATCAGTACGACAAGACGGTCCGTCCTATGCACGACCTTCACGTCGAGGGTACGCGCAGGGTGGCGGACGTGGTTTTTGGCAACGACGGACCGTGGAAGGAGGATTAGGAGTCTTCGCGAGGGAAAGGATCATACCGCTTTCGCAGTAGATCTCTTCTGCCACGCAGGCTCCTAGAAGAACATGATCGAGCTGGAAGTCCGAGACCAGGTCACAATAATCCGTCTGGCGCACGGGAAAGTCAGCGCGATAGACCTGGAATTACTCGAGTGCGTTGTCGATCGCCTGGACCAGATCGAAGAATCTTCGGCCCGAGCGGTTGTGCTCGTGGGCACGGGAAGCAGTTTTTCGGCCGGAGTGGATCTGTTTCGTGTCCTCGATGGCGGTCCGGACTACCTGAACCGTTTCCTTCCCGCTCTCAGCCGTGCTCTGGTTCGATTGTTCACCTTCCCGCGACCGGTCGTTGCAGCTATCAACGGACATGCCATCGCCGGCGGTTGCATCCTGGCCAGTGCATGTGATTATCGGTTGATGGCCCTGGGGAAAGGAAAGATCGGTGTTCCGGAACTGATCCTTGGTGTGCCGTTTCCGATGATCGCCCTGGAGATCCTGCGCGACCTGGTGCCGGACAGGCATTTTCAGGAAGTGCTTTACACGGGAAAGACCTACCCGGTGGAACTGGCAAGGGAGCGTGGCCTTGTCGACGAGCTTGTAGATTCGACAAAGCTACTGGATCGCGCTCTTGTGCTTGCCGAACAGTTTGCACTCATCCCGGCCGAGTCTTTTCGAATCACCAAACAACAACTCCGCCACCACGTGATGCATCGGTGGGAGCTCGAAGCGGAGGCTGTAGACAGTCAGGTTGCCGCAGCCTGGGCGAGTGATGAAGTCCAGGCCGCGATCCGATCCTATGTGGAGAAGACGCTGGGGAAGAGGAAGTAAGGAGCCAAAAGTCTGGACGCGGAGCGTAATCTGTGTGCAAATCCGTGATCCGGGCGATATGCCTATGAACCAATCTGTCGAATCCCTTATTCGTTCCTGGGACGGCGAAGAAGTCCTCATCCGCTTCGACCGGTCCAGCGGGGCCTGGATTGTTTTAGCCATTCATTCCACATATCTGGGACCGGCCACCGGTGGAACCCGCATGAAGTTTTATCCGGATCTGGCTGCCGCGGTGGGGGACGCCCAGCGCCTGTCGGAGGGCATGACTTATAAGTTCGCCGTCGCGGGGCTGGAAAGGGGCGGAGGCAAGGCCGTCATCTCTCTCCCGGAGAATTTCGACCGGTCGATCCGAGACGACTTGTTGCGACGATATGGTGAGTTGATCCATCAACTTGGTGGACTCTATCAGACCGGACCGGACGTGGGGACATCATCTGAAGACATGGATGTTGTATCCGAGACCGGTGCGCCGCATGTTTTTTGCCGGACACCGGAAAATGGGGGGGCTGGTGATTCGAGTCCGCCGACGGCAGCCGGCGTCCACGCCGGAATCCGGGCGGTCAGTGATGCCCTGTTTGCGGACCCATCGCTCAAGCACCGCTCGATCCTGGTCCAGGGTGCCGGCAGTGTGGGGAGCCGGCTGGTCGACTTGCTCCTTGCGGACGGGGCGCGAGTTCTTTTGTGTGACGTGGATTCAGCGCGGGTCCAACGCTACCTGGATGTTCCAGGCGTGTCGGTGATCGATCCAGAGGCGGCGTTTCGGACCCCCTGCGACGTATTTGCTCCGTGTGCTCTCGGAGGGGTGCTGAATAGCGATACAATCCCCCGTCTCCAATGCCGCGGGGTTGCCGGGGCGGCCAACAACCAACTGGCCGAAGAATCCGACGCCGAGAGACTCCGTGCACGCGGCATCCTCTATGCTCCCGATTACATCGTCAACATCGGGGGCGCACTGGCTATCCCGGGTATCGAACTGGAAGGGTGGTCTCTCGGAGAAGCCGACGAGCGGGTGCGACGAAAAGTTGAAGGGGTTTTGAACCTGGTTTTCCGGTCGGCCGTTCGAGATAACGTCACGACCAACGAAGCCGCACGACGCGTCGCCCGGTCGCGCCTGGACATCTGACAGCTATTTCCAGCTTCCTTTTCTGTCTCCCGGATTCCGGTAACCAAATTGCATACAAGTCGGTCTATCTGGTAATGGTCGAACGGTTTCGATTGCTCTAAGCCCTGGAACCATTCTTGCCGATGACTAGTTGAAGAATTGATTTGTTGAGGAGAAAGTTCCAAATGGACGCTGCAGTCACACGTGAATTGAAGAAAATCGAAGCCTCGCTGGCGCTTATCGAAGACCGGCTGGCAACGATCGAAATTGAGAAGGCGAAGGCAGCCGCCGTCGGTGCCGACTTCCCGGCGATGCCCTTCCCGGCATTCGATCAGCCTCCGACCCCGTTGCCCATCTGAGTCCGGGGGCCGTGACGCCTTCCCCGTTCGAGTGTCAGGCATCCGTCGCCGTGAGGGGAACGTGTCAAGGATCCGCCTACGTCAGCCCGCCGAAGCCGGTGACCCCGTCCAAGGCGGTACGGCCTTTGTCGAGGGAGTCCCAACCGTAACCACTGGCGATTTGCCCGCTTTCCAGTATCATCACACCGCGATCGCAGTGGAGCATCATCACCAAGCCGCTATCAGCCGTTTACGACAGGTCCAGGTGGGGTCTTGGTTGAAGACACCGCCGAAAAGGCAGACAATGGAGTTCGGATGCATTTCTGGAAAGCAGTCTTTTCAGGACTTTTGACCGTCACGCTCGCCGGGACGACTTTGGGCCAGAAGAGCGCCGATCCGAGCACCTGGACCAAGAAGGAAAGCGAAAAGATTGTTCGCGAGAGCCTGGGAACCGAAGACAAGGGACTGTTGGGTGTGTCTTTGGTGGGTTTGGCAGGAATGACTATCCTGGCGCGTTGGATAACCGAACCGACCGCCCACGCCCTCGACCGGCTATCGGAACTCGACGAGCGGGGCCGTGTCCCGTTCATCGAAGGGCTTTATGATTCCAATCATTACACGATAGCGTTTTCCGTCGCCGAACTCATCCGAAACGAAAGTCTTCTGGGGAGCTTCGACATCCCTGAAGTCGGTGTGGCGGCGATCTCCGGGGATGAGGAGATCCCCATCGTTCTTCGCCTGCGGGATGACCCGGCCCGGTCGTTGGCGCTTATCGGAGTTCAGGTGGTTCCGGCCAGGTCGGTTGGTTTCATTCGGACCAAACCGATGCTGTTGCGGTTCGAGAGAGTCGATCGTGACGGGCGTCCCCTCCTCGATTCACTGAGGCAGGAAATCGAACTGGCCATCGAGTTGGGAGAGACCGGTCGGGCGGTTCGGATAAGGTTCAAGCTCAGAAACCTGCCGGTAAAGACACTGGACGAACTGTAAGGGAAAGACGAAATCTAAGGCACAGCGTGTCGGGGTGGCCGTCCCTGGCCACCCGCCCGAAAGCGGCGACTGAGAGATGGATGTCCCGGCCCGTACGCCGTTCCAAGCCCGGCGGGCGCCCACGGAGGGACGCCCCGACATGCCCGGTCGAACATCTTCGCCCGAGCCAGTCTCGGGCCGACGACTGATGTCAGTGATCCGTGGTCAGTTGGGGAATCAAATCCTGGACGGCCTCGGCAATCCTGTCGCGGCAGTGCCTGTAGGCGGGAAGGTCGGATCCGTACGGATCCCTAATGTTTTCGTCAAGTTCGTGGATCTTGTGGCCCGACTCCGGGAAGGTGTTCGCGATTTCCTGAGCCTGTCGTCGCTCCATCGGGACGACCAGGTCTGCCCAGTCGATCAAGCGTCGGTCCAGTTGATCGGGGTGATCGGCCGTGATATCGATACCGATTTCCCTCATGGCCGTGACCGAATTCGCCGAAAGGCCCAGCCCGGTCTGAGCAACCAGCCCGGCCGTTCGAACCTCCAGCTCAGTCCCCACCTCGCCCGAACGTGCCTTCAGAATGCCCCCGGCCATAGGACTGCGACAGATGTTTCCGAGACAGACAAACAGAACGCGCATAGTTTCGGTGAAGTGTCCGGGTTCGGTGCCAGATCAAATCTGCTGGTCTGATAACTGACAACGGACCACGGGCGACTTCGCTTCATTTCCGGCAAGATACGCCCGACAAGACTCGAACTTGTGACCTTCGCATTCGTAGTGCGACGCTCTATCCAGCTGAGCTACGGGCGCGGACTGTGTTTTCAACAACCTGGAGCTTGGGCTCTCCCTGGGACGTTTCCTCTATGGGGAGATTTGTGGGGACTCCAGTCCCAAGTTTCTCCAACTTTGCGACTGCCGCCCGTTTGTAGTCGAGCGACAGGTGAGTATACCGCATCGTCATCTTCGGGTCTTTGTGGCCCATCAACTCCATCCGAGCTTTCTCGTTGACGTCGGCCATCGCCAGGTATGACCCGAAGCTGTGACGGGAATCGTGGAACTTGAAGTCCGAGATTCCCGCCCGCTTCAACGCGGTTTTGAAGGCCGTTCTCCAACACTTCCACGGTCGGCCGGTACGATTCAGGAAGACGGAATCTTCTGGCGTCGGACGGTTGTCGATTCTCAGTCTTTTTAATTCTTCTGTCAATACGGCGTTCAGGGGGATCGAGCGCGTCTCGCCGTTCTTAGAATAGGCACTTTCAACCGTCAATGAGCGGTTCCGAAAGTCGACAAGTCTCCAGGTCAGAGATTTCAGTTCGGACGTCCGTAGTCCGGTGTGAACCGCGGTCAGCACGACGATCCGAAGGTTCGGATTACACGCCTCGAGCAGTTTGCCGAGTTCCTCTTCGGTCAGGTAGCGTGTCCGGGAGTTGTCTAGCCGATACTGCTTTACTTCGCAGACCGGGTTCTTCCTGGCAAAACCCCACTTCATAGACAGGTTGAACAGGTTCTTCAGCAGTGCCATTTCACGGTTGATCGTCGCATCCGCTGCCTTCGCCTCTTTCCGTTCGCGCTTGTATCTTTCGATCGCGAACGCTGAAATCGCCGAAAGCCGGCTTGTGCCGAAGAACGCCTTGAGGTGAACCCCAGAATTCACGTGACGGACGTGCGAACTCGGGCGGCGGTTGGCCTTGTAGTATTCCAGATACTTCTCAAGGGCATCAGGGAAGGGAAGGTCTTTCACCTTCCGCCCCGTATCCAGCCGGCCCTCGGCGGCCGCGGCTTTGCGTTTCCCAACCTCCTCTTTCGCGACCGTCCTCGAGACCGGACCGAGGCTTTCGCGGTATCGTTCACCGCGAAACATGAAGTCAATCATCCAGGAATCGCCGACCAGGTAGAGGTTCGGCGGGTTTTTGGGTTTCTTTCGGGGCTGTTTCATCGTCTACCTCTCCTTTCTCCAGGTGTGAGCGTTTTGCTTTCCTTCTTGCTCCATTTGTTCCTCCTTTCTATGGTTCGTTCGTATTAGATGATCTTCTTTCACGGGATGGGGGTATGGGACGACCGCTCTTAGTGAGGTATTCAAAGAAGACTTCAGGGTTAGCTAGCCTGTGCGCTTTGAGCACTTCGCTGAATGACTCCAGACTAGCTTCACCTCCTGGTTGTGGAAGCAGGACATCTTTGTCTTCTTTCTGGGCCTTGAGCAGTTGGTAATTCTTGATGCTCGCCTCCGAGTCTCCGTAGGCGGCCAGCCACTGATAGGCTTTATCTATCCCCTCGAAGTCCCCCATCAGTTCGTGTAGCGCCATCATCAGGGCCGCATAGGACCGCACTATCCGTTCCAGAGCTGGCGCTGCCAGGGTGATCCTCCAGAACCATTTGGCTTCTACTGTCATTGGGGGAGGCAGCTTGAGATCCTTTCTCCACCGCAGAAGGTCCAGAACCGCACGTGAAGCTTCCCACGGAAGATCCGGGCCGCCCATCGAGCTGGGCCAGGAGACGTACTGATACTGAATTTGCTCTGCCGGTTCGGCGTCCTTCAACTCCTTCAGCCACCGCGAAACGGTTCGCTCGCTGACTTCGGCTCCGGCGAGGTGCAGGTTTCGCGTGATCTCTTCTGCCGACATTTTGGGTTTGTTCTGTTTTAGTACGCAGGCTTGATGACGCCATCTTTCGGCGATCTTTTCCCTGGGCATCTCTAGTTAATCTCCATTTGGCGAATTGTCTTACAATACGGCGAATAGTCAGTGAAAGTATGCGCTAGTATCGGCATTGCAGTCAACATATGTTTAAACCGGAGGTGAGATTCAGTGACAAAGACCCCATGCAACGTACAGCGCGCCCGCGAAATCCTGAACGTCAAGACGGACGCCGCTGTTTATCAAATGGTGGCGCGCCGGCAGGTGCCATTCCGAAAGCTCGGTCGGCGCGTCGTTTTCTTCGAGGAGGAACTTGCAGATTTGTTGGAGCAGGCGCCCGGTCTCCGGCCGGAAGATATCGATCGGGCGGTCACGGCGTGAAGCTCGGGAACGGAAGGAAGGAGTCACGATGTTTGATCTGTTTCAGAAATGGGCCGACGAGGCCGCTGAGCGTGGCGTGCTCGCGACGCCGGAAAAGGCAAAACGATTGACGAACGATACTCGGCAAACAGAACTGACCTCCCGGCTCTTCGAACTGAATGTCGGTTGGGACTGCTTACAGCTCGTGTGTCCAAAGTGCGGATGCGACTGCACGCACGTTCAGCGAGCTTACGCTTTAGAGGGTTCAGACCAGGTCGAAGGGCGTTCGGAGTTTGGCGAACTCTACGGCGTTCCCGTCGGTGGGATCACTGGTTACCGGCGAGGCTGTCTCTGCATCGAAGTGTGGGGTGAGTGCGGACACACATTCACCATAGAGATGCAGCAACACAAGGGTGCAACGTTCATCTCGCCTGTAATCGGAGCAGACAGAGATGTCACAACATGACAGCCGGCAAGGTAACCGCCCCGGAAATTGAGCGTCTCGCCAATGCGATCATTCGATTTCACGAACGTCGACGCCAACAGACGGAGGAGCGGGAGCGACGAAAGTACCAACGCCGACAGGCTCGGCGAGAGAAACAGGAGATTCGAAAAAATGAGCCAGAACCAAACAGTGAGAGTGGATCAAATCAAGCCGATCAACAAGGGATCCCTGCGAGCCTTTGCGACGGTAACGATCGCAGGAAAGCTGACGATCCACAGCATTAGGATCGTTCAGCAGGCGGAACAAGCGGCGTGGGTCAGCCTTCCACAGAACGAGGTAAAAGCTGCGGATGGCGGCAAGTCGAAATACTTCCCGATCGTCGAGGTCCACGATGACGGACTGAAGAAGCAAATCATCAATGCCGTGTTGGCCGAATTTCACGCCCAGGAGGCCAGTCAGTGAGCGTGACTACACCGTCCGAGAAACAGGGAGAGGCTACAGGATGAACGACGCCCGGAGGATGTTCCGTAAGGCCGGCCGCGGCGTCGGCGTCCTCGGGGGCGGAGCTTCTGGTGAAGACGAATGAGCAATCCGAAACAGCACAGCAGTGGGACCGCCGGGTTCATCTTCAGCGGTAACACCCGGTTGTTAGCGTGCCCGGAGTGCCTCTGCCAGTACACCCATGTTGAGAAGGCTTACGCGCTGGAAGGGTGCGATCCGTTCGAAGGTCGGTCCGAATTCGCCGGTGAGTTGTACGGTGTCCCGGTCGGTGGAGTAACCGAAGAGAGACGTGGATGCCTCGTGATCGAAGCGTGGTGTGAAAACGATCACACTTTCGAAATCCGACTTCAACAGAGACGGGGAGAAACAGCCGTGGAGGTTCGCCGATGAACACACCATCAACCCGATCGCCCGTCGAACTGGATTTACTCCTGGACGCATTGTTCAAACCCGGTGACGGCTTGGTTGAACTTCGGGCTCTGCCGTCCAAAGCCCGGATATTCGTGGAACCTGGCGACACCGAAAAGATTCTGCAATTCATCGAACGCAACCAAGACCAAGACATCTACTTCGGTGTGGCAGCCCGAAAGGACGCCTCCAGCGGTCGCATGAACAACTGTTCGACCGTCAGGGCCATATACGTGGACATCGACTTCAAGGATTTCGATAGCCCGGATGAAGCCCGGAATCAACTCGACAATTTTTCGTTGACACCATCCTTCCTGGTACACAGCGGCGGCGGCCTTCATGTCTACTGGCTGCTCGACACGCCGCTGAACGTCCAGCATGACGCCGCGAAATGTCGAAACCTTTTGCGTCGAACGGCTCGAGCGGTCGGTGGGGATATTGCAGCGGCTGAACCGGCCCGGGTGCTGCGCCTTCCTGGAACCTTGAATCACAAGTACGACCCGCCCCGGGAGGTTCACCTTGTCTAAACGGCCGACCTACACTATCGAGGACTTCGAAGAATTCCTGCCAGCCGAGCCGGAAACGGACACACACGGGAAGGGCGAAACTTCCCGCCGGCGGGGCGTTCTGCCGTCCTCGCCAAACCGCGCTGACGTGTTGAAGAGGGCGCGGGCATACATGGACACCGTTGAACCTGCAGTCGAGGGGCAGCACGGCGACCAGCATACATTTACGAAAGTCTGCCGGATCGTCCGCGGCTTTGACCTTTCCGATGACGAGGCACTCGAAGTTCTCGATCTCTGGAATCAGCGATGCCAGCCTTCGTGGCCTCACCGTGATCTTCTGTCAAAAATCCAAGGTGCCCGAAGATATGGAAGCGAGCCGCTGGGCGGTCTCCTGGACGGCGATTCGGCCCGAATCTCCCGACGTCGGGAGATTTCAAATATATCGGCGCCGATACGACAATCAACCGAAGAGCCTCGTGCAGGCGTGAAAATCCCCGATCTACTTACCCAAGGAAACCACGATACCGGCAACGCGGACCGTATCAAGCTGCTGCACGGCCGGAACCTTCGCTACTGCACGGAATTTCGAAAGTACATCCATTACGACGGAAAAAAATGGTCGCCTGATGTAAACGGGAAGGCCCGGAAGCTGGCCAAAGAAACGATGATTACGTTTCTGCAACAGTCCTTTGACAAGGATGATTCCAAGGCTGAGGCGTTTGCCCGATCGAGCCTGAACGCGAATCGGATCAACGCTGCGCTGGAACTTCTTCAGTGTGAGGTGCCGATCCAGGCGACCGACCTCGACCCAGACCCCTGGTTGCTGAACGTCGAGAACGGCACGCTGAACCTGCGGTCCTTCGAACTACAGCAGCACGATCCTACCGACTACATCACGAAGATCGTGCCGTTTTTCTACGATCCCAACGCGAAGTGTGAGCGGTTCCTCGCCTTCCTTCACCAGATCATGGGCGCCGCCGAAGATTCCGGATTGGGGGAGTTGGAACGAGCTGAACGGCTGGTTCGGTATCTCCAGAAGATATTCGGATACGCCATCACTGGCGCGGTGTCGGAAAAGTCTGTTTTCTGTTTCTTCGGGCCCACGGACGCGGGAAAAACGACCTTACTGGAAACCATACGATACCCCATCGCGGAATATTCTCACCAGATTCTCATCGACAGCCTGATGGTGCGGCACTCCCACGAATCCAACAACAGCTTGGCCGATCTGGCCGATCTCCGCGGTGCGCGGTTCGTGACCACTAGCGAGGGTGAGGATGGGCAGCGGTTGGCCGAGGCGAAGGTGAAGTACTTGAGCGCCGGTATGGGCGAAATCAAGACCTGTCGGAAGTATGAGAATCCGATCACCTTTCAAGCCTCGCACAAGCTCTTTCTGGACTCGAACTACAAGCCGGTGGTCAAGGGTTCGGACGATGCGATCTGGAACCGACTGAAGCCGATCCCGTTCACGGTGACGATCCCAAAGGAACGAATTGATCGCACGCTCGGCGAGAAACTCAGAGCCGAAGCGGCAGGAATTTTGGCCTGGATGGTCGAGGGCTGTCGGCTCTGGAAGCAGGAAGGATTGGACCAGCCGGAAGAGGTTCAGGCCGCCAACAAGGAGTGGCGCGACGAGATGGATCCGCTGCCTGAGTTCTTGGAGGATTGTTGCGAGATTGCGCCCACCGAAACGGTACAGGTGTCGACGTTTCGGAAGGCTTATGAGGCCTGGGCAGACGAAAATAGTGACAAATTCTTCCTGAAACGCGGCGAATTCACGAAAAGACTCGAACAACGAGGCTTTGAACGCAAACAACGTCGACACCTCAAAAAGCAACAAAGGACGTGGATCGGACTGACCTTAAAGGAAATAACGGGATGACGTTTCCAAGTGTCGACAACTGTCGACTACGAAACCTACAAAGTTTCATAGGTAGCACTCTATAGGGACTTTCTAGGAAATGGCGTTGACACCCGGTTACATCAAGACGTTCTACAGGAGAGAGGATCTGACGAAGCAGAGGGAAAAACGCATGAATGAAAGACTGAACGATCAAGTCGAAAAGCGTGTGAATGAAGACGGCCTGGAATTCTGGGAGGCGATAACCGACTTTATCGGCACCGGCCTTTGTGAGTGTGGTCGGCAACCCACCGGCCACCTGGGCAAGTGGGCCCTTTGCGACCGCTGCAAAGTCTGTTGGCCAGCCGACGGAGACGAACCCGAAGAACTGCCGCTTCTAGACTCGTACCGCAGGATCGAGCCGTACTTCCCGGGCATCAATATCGCTCTGCGGTGGGCGCCCGATTCTCAAGAGGATCTTGACAAGAAGCTTGAGGACCGACTGCGTTCAAGTCCAGAAGCGCGGGAGAGGGCCATTGAGATCATCGCGGGAAGCACGGTCTACGAGGCGTAGCTGATGGCGGGAATTCTGACCAATCCGAAGCACGAATACTTCTCCCGGCTGGTGGCTGAAGGTCAAAGCCACACGGAAGCGGCTAAGTTGGCTGGATACAGCGAGAAGAACGCCGCGAGCTTGGGTTCCCGGCTGTCAAAGAAAGTCAATATCTCGAATCGCATCAATGAGTTAAAAGAACGCGCTTCTGAACAGGCAGCAGCGTCTTCAGGAATCTCCAAAGCGTGGGTGATCAAAGGGCTTCGAGAGAACTTCGAGCGGGCCATGCAGGCGGAAGCGTTTATTGACGCCGAAGGGAACCCGACTGGCGAGTACAAGTATCAGGGTCAG
Organism: Terriglobia bacterium; assembly: GCA_965247425.1. Classification (GTDB taxonomy): domain Bacteria; phylum Acidobacteriota; class Terriglobia; order 20CM-2-55-15; family 20CM-2-55-15; genus CAZOZZ01. The sequence continues at coordinate 2,606,157 of OZ252023.1, read as the reverse complement.
GTCGCAAACCGTGCGCTTGAACTGATGGGGAAGGAAATCGGGATGTTCATCGATCGCAAGGAAATCACCGTCGACGATCTGCGGAAACTGCCGACAGAGAGCATCCTGGAGATGCTCTCAGGACTGGAATATGCTGACGCTGGAACAGAAGAAACGGGCACGGAAGATCCTGTCAACTGAGCTGGCCCGCCGGCCACCCGAAGAAGTTGCGAAAGCGCGTGAACTGGCTGTCGCTCGACGGAAATTCGACACCTACTTTCTGGATGAAGGGCCGTATCGACGCGACCTGTACCAGAAGCAGCTTGAGTTTTTCAAGGCAGGTGCGCAGTACCGTGAGCGTTTGTTTTGCGCCGGAAACAAAACCGGAAAAACGCAGGGGTTGGCTTACGAGCTCACGGCTCACTTGACGGGACATTATCCCGCCTGGTGGGAGGGCAGGCGGTTCGATGACCCTGTGGAGGCTTGGGCGTGCAACGTCTCCTGGAATGATACGAGAGACATCAACCAGGCGGAACTGATCGGACCGCCGTCCCAGCGGTCGCTTTGGGGAATTGGGATGATCCCCCATGCCGCAACCGCCGACATCTCCAGGAATCCGCACGTCAAGGACGGGATTTCGACAGTGCTGGTCAAGCACGTCTCGGGCGGGCTATCCGAACTCCAGTTCAAGAGCTACGAACAAGGCCGTGAAAGTTTCCAGGGCCGCAACAAACACGTGATCTGGCCGGATGAAGAATGTCCGGAATCCGTGTACGGCGAAATGTTGCTCAGAACCATGACCGTGAACGGGCTGATCATGATGTCGTACACGCCCATCCACGGATTAACGCGGTTGACGGTCGGTTTCCTTCCCGGAGGAAAGGTGGATTCGGATGCCTGAAGTTCCGGGCAACACTTCACGTTATCTCGTTGTCGCCGGTTGGGATGATGTCCCGCACTTGACCGAAGAGGCCAAAGCGGAAATGCTGCAGTCGATCCCTCCATATCTTCGCCAAGCTCGGACCCGGGGGATTCCTCACATGGGCGCCGGCTTGATTTACCCGATCGATGAAGCTGAAATCACAGTCAAGGACATCACCATCCCAGACCACTGGCCCCGAGCCTACGGGATGGACACGGGCTGGAACTGGACCGCATGCGTATGGGGTGCGCTGGACCGCGAATCCGACACTGTCTATATCTACTCCGCTTACAAGAAAGGCCAGGCCGAACCCCCCGTTCACTCGCAGGCGATCAAGAGCCGCGGCGACTGGATCCCGGGTGTCGGAGATGCCGCCGATATCAATATGACGGACGGGGAGCAGTTCCTGAGCATTTACAGAAAACTGGGACTGAAGTTGCGATTACCGGACAAACGAAGCGTGGAAGCGAACATCCACAACGTCTGGCTTCGGCTTTCAACTGGAACGCTGAAGGTCTTTCAAAGTTGTGTCCCGTGGTTCGAAGAATATCGCTTATATCGCAGGACCGAGCAGGGAAAGATAGTTCGAGAGAATGACCACCTGCAGGCGGCGACACAGTACCTGATCAAGAGCGGGATTTCACGAATGATCGTGAAGCCGGTGCCAACCCCGCACCGACCGCGACCAGCAATAACGCCGTGGTCATGAACCTCGAGTGGAAGGAGAAAGAGTGCCATTCACGATGACGCCAGCAGAATTGTTTGAATTTATCGGACTCCCATCATCGCAAGATGTGCGGGTCGAAGTACCAAAGCTTCTCCGGCGATTTGGAAACGAGTTCTGGAGCGCACTGTTTAGCTCCGTCACGCGTCGGGGGTGCTGCTCCTGTGGACGGCCCGGCTGGCTTTGGAGCGTCAAGGGTGCAGACGATTTGTTCGACGTCTGCATGGTGTGTAAAACCTTCTGGCTCATCGATCCAGCTACGGTCGATGACCTGGGGTCTGTCAGTCCGGCCGTATCCGCCGAGACGTTCGACGAGTTCCAGATGATTGAGCCCACATGCCCTGTCGTCAGCGCCGGATGGAACGAAATCGACCGCGAGTCCGTCATAAACGAAACGTTTGAATTTATCTTTGACGAGCTCCTAAAAGAAAAAATCCAAGATCCCGGGCAGCGCCAACGCATTGTCGACCAGGTGGCGCAAGTAGAACTCGAATATTTGAATTCACAAGAGAAGGAGAAATAATGCCAATCAATCCTCAAATTCCACTTATGGTCAAAACGCCGGAACGCCAGCAGGGCATGAGCGGCCGGCTTCGAGATTTGTCGCAATTGAAGAGCTTGAAGCAGCAGGGCCGGATCAACGAGATGAACATACGAGACGCGGAGCGACACGAGCAGACGGATCTAGCAGCGCAAGGCAAGCAGCGGAAAGCTTCGCAAGCCATCGCCCTCAACGTGATGGGCGGCGCCTCGTTCGAAGAGACAATGAAGACACTCCAGGGAATCGACATGGAAATTGCGGCGGGATTCGCTGAGAACTACGACTCCATCGGCGAGAAGGTGAGCACAAACATGCGCCGGGACTTTGACCTGGTCGAAAGCGTTGCGACCAAAGCTTCGTTGGCCGAGACCCCCGAGCAGGCACTCGAAATCTGGAATGCTGGGAGCGGTTACCTGCGATCGGCCGGGTTCGGCGATCTGATGGAGCGAATAGACCAGGATCTCGGCGGCCAACCACCCGACCGTGCATTTTTTGAAAGCGTTTCGGCAATGTCGATGAAGGGGAAGGAACAGATCGACGCTGCCGAGCGCAAGAGGCATAACTTGGCGACGGAGGCAGCAGCGGACAAGCCGACCACCACGGAGCGCGACTTTCAAAGCTTTTACGTCCCGTGGCTCGAATCGCTGGGACTGAAAAAGAACCCGACAAACGAGATCAAGGCGAGGAGGGAATTCAAGAAACTCGGTATGGATAAGGACCGGAAGTTCCTCTCCGCTTACACCGATGACAAAGGCCAGCGCGTCGAGCGATTCTTGGAGCCGGACGGGAAGGTCACGAGCGAGGTTGCTGGAGCGGTACGGGTGCCACAGCGCGAGCCTACAACTTTCGAACAACAGGTGGAACTATTCCGGACGAATCCAGAGGAATTTTACCCGTTCATGAAGCGCGATCCAGCGGCAGCGGCCGACCTGTTGCAGCAAGCCGAGTTGGGGGAAATCTCATCCGAAGATACCTTGTGGAATAGGCTGGGCTGGTTTACGACAGGCCCGCTCTCTATCCTCCCGCGCACCATTGGTGCGCTTACGGGCACGGGGCAGCAATCCATCGGAAACATGCAGGCATTCCAGACGGCGAAAAATACGATGATCCGGGCATTGGCCGAAAATCCTCGGTTTGCAGTGGCCGAAGCGGAACGGCTGGGGAAAGAAATCGATATTCAGCCGAACTTGTGGGATTCCACCTCCACCGTGCAGACGCGGATGCAGGAAATCGACAAACATCTTGATAGCGTGGAGCGGCGCAGAAGCCAGGCTGGAGATAAGGCGGCCGTTCTCGCCATCCAGCAGTTTCGCAGGCATATGGGCATCCCAGGCGGTAGCCAATCCAGCGGCCCCAGAATGATCTCAAGTCCAAGGGGGGCTTCTGGTCAGGAAGAAACATTCATCATCAACCCAGCGACAGGTGAACGTCTTGTCCTCCGAGATGGACAGTGGGTGAGGCCATAATGCCACAGCAACGTATCCCGCTCGTAACGAGCCGGCAAGAGATGCCGCCACTACCGTCTGGATTTGTGATCGAGGAGGGACAGAATCAGACGTTGCCCCCTCTTCCATCAGGGTTTGAACTTGAGAAGCCGCGGGAATCGCCTTTAGCTCCTGCCTATAAGTTCATGTCGTTCGTCAATCGCGGCATTGCCCAGACGGTGTTGCTGGGCGGTGGAGCGGATAGCATCATAGCCGGCATGAACGCATTGGGAATGTCAACAGCCGGGCGTGAACCGGAGACCTTTGGTGAGAAGGTGGCTGTTGGGACTGGCCAGGCTGTCGGCACTCTTCCCGCAATGGGGTTCGGTCTAGCACGGACGGCAGCAGCAGCTCCAGGCATGATAGGCAAAATCGCGAACACAGTGTTACAGCCTTTCATCCGGAAACCTGCGGCTGCAGTCGCCACCGAAGCTTTAGCGGGAGCAGGGTTTGGCGCGGCAAGACACGTAGGCGAAGAAATCGCCCCGAACAGTCCTACGGCCCGAGCGATGCTTGAGGTGGGGGGCGGAATGGCGGCCGGCATGGCCCCAGGGGCCATGCTTGGAGCGACCCGGGTCGCGGGCTCTCAGGTAGTCCGCGCTGGCCGGCGAGCACTGCAGGCAGGAAAGGAGACGTTGTTTCCTTTTACTCGCGCCGGCGCCCAATCGAGGGCGAGCGCTCAACTTCAGCAACGGTCTGCGGCACCAGCAGAAGCCGCCCGTACAGCGGGCGAGCCCACGGCGGGAAATCTTAGTCCTGCGCAAGCGACCGGAGAAGACAATCTTGTCGCGCTGGAACGCACATTACAGTCACGGGATCCGGCGACTTGGGCGGCCTATCAGGGTCGAATCGAGCAGTCTAAAGTGCGAATACGCGAGGCCATAACCGAGATCGCCGACCCGCAACAGATGGAACGGCATGTCGACACAGCCATTGAGACAGCGACTCGCCGCAGAGGAGAACTCGCGCCCGACCGTTCTCCGATGGAAGCCTCACGTGCGTATTCCGATGAGTTATCCACGGCATTTAGCACTGCTCGCCAGCGTGAATCGGAATTATGGGATATCCCCAATGTCCGCATCGCGACGACAAATCTTCGAAAGCGTTTTGGCGAACTCAGCCAATCGTTGCCGAAGGCACAGCAAGAGGATATGCCGGCCGAAGCACGGCGGTTGCTCGCCGTAGGCCGAAAATCGCGCCAAGATGCCCTGGTTCTTGGGGCTAGCGGAGAGGTTCTGGTCGCGAGGGAATCCGCTCTAGGATCGGGCCAATTCCTTAAAAGCGAGCCCGTCAAGGAATTGCATGGCTTCTACAGCAAAATGCGAGAAATCGCCCGTAACTCTCGTGCCGGGGATATACCGAATCGCAACCGAGCCCGGATTGCCGACGACTTGGCGGACGCGGCATGGATTGATTTGACTGGAGTTGCGGATAATCCTACCGAAGTCGGTCAAGCCCTGAACGTTGCGCGTGAGTACTCCCGTCAGTTAAACCGAACATTTCGTCAGGGCGCTGTTGGTCGGCTGTTGGGCTATGAGCGTACAGGGGCCCGCCGAGCGATGCCAGAAGAGGCTCTGGAGATCGCCCTTGGGGGACGTGGGGGAGCGCAAGCCGCCATCACTTCGGATGAACTACAGCAGGCGGCCACGTTCGGCGGCCAATCCGGTCGCCCGGCCGAAGAAGCAGTCAATGATTTTCTCAAACAGCGATTCATCGACGCTTCGAACCAGGGCGGCATATTCAGTTTGCGGGGAGCGCAAGGCTTTCTTCGGCGAAACCGCGGTATTTTGTCGCGAGCTCCACAGCTCCAGAAGCAAATGGAAACCGCTCTCGGAGCGATGCAGTCCGCAGATACGCTCCAGAAGCTTCGCCCGAGTATCCGGCGTGTGTTTCAATCCACGACGCCCAAAACCACCATTCGTAGCCTCTTGGCGGGACTCAACGCGACCGAGAAGGGGGCGCTTCGTGGCGGCTTGATTGAACATGGACTCTATACCGGCAAACTCGACGCGCAGGGCAATGCATTGATGTCTGGAGAACGTCTCAGCGGATTACTGGCGAACCCAACAAGCTCGAGCGTGTTTTCTGAAGCATTCGCCCCGGCCCAGGTTGCGCGATTGCGTGGATTAGCCAGCGAGTTATCAAAATTGCAGCGTGCGGTGGGAACTATCAAGCCCACGATCGCGGGCGAAGAGATCTTGGAACCCAAGAATGCGTCCCGTGTGCAACAAGCGGTGACGTATGCCGTGGGGACGCTGGGTGCTCGAATCGGGGCATGGTTCGGCGGTCGGACTTCTGGGGCGTCTCTCCGTACCGCCTCCAAAATGGCTGCCATGAGCGAAAGTGGACTACTGAATTTCATGAACCGACACTCCACCCGGCTTCTTCTCGATGCCGCCGAAGACCCTAAGCTTTATAAGGCGCTGATGACGTCCATCGATTCCTCGGATACCCAAGCACCTCAAACCCTCGCGCAGTGGTTGCGGCAGGTTGCGCTTGAAGCTGGAGAAGAACTGTCTCAATCCGCGATTCCCGCATTGATCGGTACGGCCGGTGCCGCCATTTCGCAGCCTGGTTCCAGCGGGATCCCAATGGTAAGAAGTAACCCACAATGATGAGGAGCAATTAAATTGAACGAAGACAAAGTACTGGAAACGGCAAAACAGATCAACAGGGTGATTGACGAGAGCGGCTTGGACTCCGGCGAGAAAGAGACGGCTGAGGCTATTGCTGCCGATCTTCGGCGAGGGCGACTCGCGGAGCAAAACGCCGAGCTGGACGAACCCAAGTTCGCTGATTTCCTTAACACGGCAGACGACCTGGAGGAAGCGCAAGCAGCGTTTTCGAAGGCGCTGTCTGCCTACTCAGCCAAACGTGTCGAGCGGATTCAAAGGGAGACACGTAAATTCGCCAGCGATCTGCAGGTGTTTATGCTGACTCTACTGGGGGGCCAGGCGTCTTGAGCTTCACCTGGACCACTCGATAGAAACGGATGTTTTCCACCAAAGGCCACCGGCCAGCTTGAACGAGAGATTTTCTTGCACTTCGACCGTCCCATTTCCCCTTGAATAGCGACGTTTCGGGAGTAGCACCTCTAGGCTATTTCCATCGTCTATGCTCAGCAAGACCGCCTTGTCAATGAGAGCTGCGAGTGCGGCATCTCCGAAGTGGGCGGTACGTTGCGGGATGAGCTTTACAGAGTAATACTTCTGGTTGCTACCCGCCAAAATCGTGACGATGTTGCCTGCGTCGTCTACGTGTCTCCACAGCAGGCTGCTAATCTTGGCAAGACCGCTTTCCCGCATAAGTTCTTCAAATTCCGCTCGGCTAAGCGGATTCGACTGCAACGTGCCTGCGTATGCTGAGAACATGTCCGTAGCGTCCTGTGCATAAGAGCTTGGAGCCGCCCCGACAATCGCCGCGGTCACAAAGAGAAATATTCGCATCTTTCGTATTAGCATTCTCGTCAATCTCCTCTCCAGAAAGGCCAGGCTTCGCTCTGAGCGCGTTTCTCCCCCCTACAGGTAGCCCACCGCCCGAAAGCGCCCCCATTCGGCGGTTATGAAGCCGCTTCGACGTAATCGGCAGTTGTCGTCGGTTCCGGGATATCTTCCCCGACCTGGCGCATTCCCTCGAGGTGGAATTCGATCGCTTCATGGATCAAGGTCCGGACCTCGCTTTCGGATTTCCCGGCCGCAATACAGCCAGGAAGATCCGGAACGTGCGCACCGTAACTGGTGGGGCCTTTTTCGATGACTACCAGATACTTCATTGCTAGCTGGGCCGAACGATCTTAATGATTTCGAATTCAGGCGGGTTGACGCCCTGATCGAACGTGACGCGGAAATTATCGAAGAAACCGTTACGGCCCAGGATGCCGCCCACTGACAGATTCTCCATGAAACCAGCCATGACGGTGATCTTCCAATCCGATTCAACGTAAATCTGGACGCGGTGAAAATATGCCGACTCTTGAAGGTTCGCGATCACGCCGCCCATCGGGCTCGCCTTTCCTGATTCGATATCGAGCCCGATAGACCTTCCCACGTCCGACCTGAACAGGCAGTACGGCGACCCGGAATCCACGACAGCGTGAAACCTCGGCGTGGATGCGTGCCTTCGGCCAACGCTTACCAGTAGCACCGGCAAGCGCATGATTTTTTCGTCGGATGCTGGGTTTGGATGGTCGAGCGGTATCTCGGTGTATCTCTTACGCACACACCGGACCGAAGTAGACGGAAGGTACCCATTTAGCCGGCGCCCACAGCAGGACCGGATCCTCAACCCCACCCTTGACGGCTTCCCTCGAGGCTTCCTCCATGGTCTTGCCGTGGCCGACAACTCTCGTCTGTTCCTCATCGAGTGCAAGCCAGCACTCTCTTTGGGCTGACGACAATTCTTCCACGAGACTCTTGTCTGACTTCATTTGGCCACCTCCGAACTGAAGTTCCGTCTCTTGTTATTATCGACGGAACGGGCTGATTAAGTTAGTTTTTCGGTTGAACTTCAGCCGTTACCAGACTATCGTAGCAATCCCTTTGAAATTAACGGGCCGACCCGGAGATTAAAGCTCCGAGCCGACCCTAACCAAAATCCGAACAAGGCTCGGAAAATGGCTTCGCAAATTCTACCTGAAATCCTTTCCAGTTCAACCCTGGAATCTCGCCATTTTGCCTACCTGGTTCTTCAGGCACGCGCACTTCCGCCTTTACAGCAAGTGAGCGTTTGCCGAAGGAAAAAATACACACAATGAAAGCAACCATTAATGAAACTGGTTCACGGAAATCCGTCAAACCGGCCAAACGAAAGACCTTCGCGGCTCAGCTTTACGACGTTCGCTGCGCCTTGTGTGGGTTGGAAGATTTGACCAAGAAGGACGAGAGCTATGCTGATCTACACCAACTTATTACGCAACTCATTACGCCCGATCCATGGGAGGCAACGTTCGAGAGCTGTGGCGGGTCGGACAGGCGCCTGACCGAGGAGGAGTTGGAGACCTTCGAGGAATTCGGCTTGCACCTGGCAGCGATCAGCAGCATGACGAGAGATGCCTCAGAGGCCGGTGGTCAGTATTTTGGAGTCGACGAACTCATGCGGCTTGTTTCCAACCACTTCGACGAGGTGTTCGAGGCACTGAAACTCGCTAACGATGGTTTCGCTGATCCCCCCCTGGCCATGATTCAGACACTTGCGGGATCATCCAAAGTGGGAAGCGACCCGAAGGCCAAATCTGAAGAACGCAACGAGAAAGAGGAAGTGGACGACTACGACGTGTTGACTGCCGTGGGGCACGTGGTTGGGCTTTCTGATTCTAGCCCGCATAAATCACCGAAAGGACCAGAAAAGGCCGCCCTGTTTGGCATAAATCGTTTGTCGAGAACGGTTCAGAAACCAAACGGAGGCGGCCCTTATGAGTACAGAGTGTAAACAAACCACGTTCGAATTTCACGGACTTCTTCAACGAAAAATGAAGGCGCGTTTCGACGGCGGCAAGATCACGTCTGACGCTGGAGTTCTGCTGCTGCGTGAAGTCGAAAAGCGGACCGGTTTGATCGATGGATTGGCGGGGTGTTTTAGCGATCATCGCGACCAACGGTTGATCGAACACACCGTGAAGGAGCTGTTGGGACAGCGGGTCTACGGGCTGTGCCTGGGATATGAAGACCTGAACGATCACGATCAGTTACGGACCGACCCGATGCTTGCGTTGGCGGTGGACAAAGCGGATCCGCTGGGAACGAATCGACGACAGGCCGGCGACTGGGGAAAGGCGTTGGCGGGCAAGAGCACGCTAAACCGATTGGAGTTGACCGGCGCCGAAGTCGGCGACCAGGAGCGGTACAAGAAGATCGCTATGGATGGGGACAAGATCGATCGTTGGATGGTCGATGCGTTTGTGGCAGCCCATGACAACACGGCGCCCGAAGAGATCGTTCTGGATCTGGACGCGACCGATGATCCGATCCATGGTCAACAGGAAGGCCGGTTCTTTCACGGCTACTACCGCAACTACTGCTATCTGCCCTTGTACATCTTCTGTGGAGAGCATCTGTTGTGCGCTCGGCTGCGCCCGTCCAATATCGATGGGGCGGCAGGATCAGTCGATGAATTGGAACGTATCGTCGGCCAGATCCGTCAGAGCTGGCCGGACGTGTCGATCATCATTCGGGCCGATTCCGGATTCTGCCGGGATGCATTACTGGACTGGTGTGAAACCCACCAGGTCGATTATGTGATGGGGTTGGCCAAGAACGACCGCCTCAAGCGAGAGATCGCTGACCAGATGATTCAGGCTGAAGCGGAGTTTCAGACCACTGGGAAATCGGCACGAGTGTTTAAGGATTTCCTGTACCGGACTCGAAAGAGCTGGAGCCGCACTCGTCGCGTTGTTGGCAAAGCCGAGTTCCTGGCCAAGGGCGCCAATCCCCGATTCGTGGTGACCTCACTGCCACCGGAACGACTCGGAGCCCAAGCGCTCTACGAAGATTTCTATTGCGCACGCGGCGACATGGAGAACCGGATCAAAGAACAGCAACTGGATCTATTTGCCGACCGCACCAGTGCGGGAACCATGCGCGCCAATCAGCTCCGACTGTATCTGTCCTCAGCCGCCTACATGCTTATGCAGGCGTTGCGTCGTCTCGGTCTCAAAGATACCGCGATGGCCCATGCCCAATGCGGAACCATCCGTCTGAAGCTTCTTAAGATCGGTGCGCGTATCCGCCTCACGGTCCGCAACGTCTGGATCTCGATGTCGGAGGCCTATCCCTATGCCGACGTCTTTGCTCTCATAGTGAGAAACCTGCAATCAATTCCGCTTCGTTGCTGACGACACCGAACCTTCAGATCCGAAAAACAGCGCCTCTCATCTGCCTCCCGGCGAGGCCTGCCTGCACTCGCCCATTCATGCCGATCTCCCGCCAAATGTCGCCGTGTCACAGGCTCAAAATCCGCCAATGTCCACGGCTCGCTCACTCTCAGCTCCAAGTCTCGCCGCAAATCGCTTCTCGTATCCGAACACCGATCGATTCTCCGATTGGTGATCCATCCGGGCTAGCGATCAAGAATACAGGGCAGTGATGACCACGGAAGCGAATCCGCACTTACGCAAACAGACCAAGATTTGGATCGACGCTGCTTACACTGCTCACAGGAAGTCGAAAAGCGCGAAGGGGGCGGCATGACCAAACACGAAGAACGGGAACAGGCACACAAAGACCTTGACGTCGCCTTCCGGGGTGGCGAGAGAGCCCGAAAAGCGGTTACGGAAGTGCTTCGGTATGTTGCGGGCCGTGTCAGAAGGGAACGACGGACGAAGCGCTTGTCCAAGAAGTCAAGGGGGGCGGCATGACGACCCGAAGACACTTTCTCGGATTGTTCGCTGCGGTGGCAGTGGCGCCGGTTTTGCCGAAGGTGGGACAGGACATCCACTGGATGGACCCTCTTCACAGAGAGTGTATCCGTCGATATCTGTGTTGTCACGGCTTGACCGACAACGAAAAGAAAGCGGCCGAGGCTATTGCTGCTGACCTTCGGCGATGGCGTTCGCCTTCTGAAGCTCCTTCCGAATAGCGAGAGGATAACGGTTCAACCGTGAAGCCCGCGGGCCCCAAACAAAGGGTGGGCGGGCTTTCTTTTTTTGCGGCTGACTGGAGTCACCCTCGCCTAAGAAGGGTCAGTGCTCACTCCACAGATCGGCCCGAGATTTGATCCTTTCGAACGAAGCCGTTATGAATCGTGCCATTCCACACTGAAATATGTGCTTCATCCTCTTCCGTCCGATCACCCCAAATCCGCTCTTCTTTACCAGACTTCAGACGGAACACGTGCCATCGGCACTCAGGCAATGGTTTGGGCGCAGGTTGTCTCCGTCCCGGCCTGCGTCTCTTCGGATAGAGTATTTCCATAGAAAACAGCGTAGCAGGAAAAGGCGTAGCGGGCGATGAAGGCCTTTACCGGCTTCGGCGAGCGTGGGACGTGAATCTAGGACCGGGTTCCCTTTGGACCCCGGTCTTGCCGCGCCAGCGGGACACCTTGATTTCGCTACTCTAAATTGGCCCACTTTTGATCGTTTGATTTGGCCCACCCCTGACGACTGAACCGGAGAGGCTGTTCCGAACAAAGAGTCGGAATGGAGGGACCCGGTGTCAAGGAGATCGAAGGTGGAATTATTTGAAGAGATTCGGCGAGAGCACGAGTTTGGTGTGGGAACGATCCAGGGTGTGGCCCGGCGGCTGGGGGTGCATCGGCGGATGGTGCGTCAAGCGCTGGGAAACGCCGTGCCGCCGGCGAGGAAGAGCCCGGAGCGGAAGAGGCCGAGGCTGGAGCCGGTTATGGAATTTATCAACGGGGTGTTGGAGGCGGACAGGCAGAAGAGGCCGAGGCTGGAGCCGGTTATGGAATTTATCAACGGGGTGTTGGAGGCGGACAGGCAGGCCCCGCGGAAGCAGCGGCACACCAGTCACCGGATCTACGAACGGATCCGGATGGAATTTCCGAAACATCCGATTGGGGAATCGACGGTTCGCCGGTATGTCGGGCGGCGGAAGCGGGAGATGGGTTTCATCCGACAGGAGACGTTCGTGCCGCAAAGCTACGCCTGGGGTCAGGAAGCACAGATCGACTGGTACGAAGCCGTCGCGGAGTTGGATGGCGAACGGCAGAAGCTCCAGGTTTTCTGTATGCGGAGCATGGGCAGTGGTGGCGCATTCCATCGAGCTTATCCTCGGGCGACACAACAGGCATTCCTGGAGGCTCATGAGTTGGGTTTCCGCTATTTTGCGGGGGTCTTCGGGGTGCTGCGTTATGACAACCTGACCAGCGCGGTGAAGAAGATTCTGCGGGGATACCGGCGTGTAGAGACCGAACGGTTCATCGCGTTTCGGTCGCATTGGAAGTTTCAAGCCGAGTTCTGCACACCCGGCGAGGGCCACGAGAAAGGCGGTGTGGAAGGCGAAGCCGGATACTTCCGGCGCAATCACCTGGTACCGGTGCCGAAGGCGAAGGACCTGGCGGATCTGAATGCGCAGCTGCTGGCCGGTTGCCGTGCCGATGAACGGCGCAAGATCGGCGATCGGGTCCAGACGGTGGGTGAAGGGATGCAGATCGAACAGCCCCATCTGCTCGCGTTATCGACCGAAGGGTTCCCTCTGGCCGAGGACAGCTTTCCACGAGTCGATGGTAAGGGATGTGTACGGGTGCGTAACAACTTCTACTCCGCCCCCGTCAAGACCGGGACTGTGGTGCGGGCGAGCGTTTTTCCGGCCTACGTGGAGGTCTGGCACGATGGCGGATGCGTGGCGCGGCATGAGCGAGGATATGGAAACGGCCAGCACTTCTTCAATCTGGAACATTATCTGGAGGTGTTGGAGCGGAAGCCGGGCGCGCTGGCCGGGAGCAAGCCTCTGGAGCAATGGCGGCAACAGGGCCGATGGCCGAAAAGCTATGACGAGTTCTGGCAGACGTTGATCGATCGCAACGGAAAACAGAATGGGACCCGCGCAATGGTGGAGTTGCTCCTACTGGGCCGGGAACATGGCTATAGCGAGCTGGATTCCGCATTCCAACAAGCCCTGCGCCTGGGATGCTCCGATGCCGCCGCGGCGCGCTACCTGATGACCGAGGCCCGATTCGACCGGCCGGCGGCGCCGCGACTGGAAGTGGCCGCACTACGCGCTTATGAGCGGCCCCTGCCGGAGGTGAATACTTACGATGCACTGCTCACTGCGGAGGTGGTCTAGTGTCCGCCACAGCCGGCGGGGTCGAACAGGCGGCGATTCAGCAGTACTGTAAAGCTCTCCGGACGCCCACGATCGGAACGCAGTTTGCGGCCATGGCCGAGCAGGCCCAGCGGGAAGAGCACACCTACACACGGTATCTGGAAGCCTTGCTGGCGATGGAAGTTGAAGAACGCGAACGGAACACCGTGGCCCGGCGGATTCAAGCCGCACGTTTCCCTCGAATGAAGACACTCGAGGACTTTGACTTCTCGCGGTCGAAGGTTCCAGCCAACCGGATCCGTGGACTCGCAGACGGTGGCTATTTAGAACACGCCGAACCTGTCGTCCTGATCGGGGAGTGTGGAACGGGCAAGACGCACCTGGCCACAGGACTGTGCGTGGCCGCTTGTCGGCAGAAGAAGCGGGTTCGCTTTACGACGGCCGCCGGCTTGATCAACGAGTTGGTCGAGGCCCACCACAACGACCAGTTCCGCCGGGTTCTGGCCCGATGGTTCCGATACGAGTTGATTGCCATCGACGAAGTCGGCTATGTCCCGATGGCAGACCTCGGCGCCGAACTCCTCTTTCAAGTCATCTCGGATCGAGCCGAGCGGGCGACGGTGATCTTGACAACGAATCTGCCGTTCTCGGAATGGACCCAGGTGTTTCCCAATGTTCGGCTGTGCAAGGCGTTGCTGGACCGGATAACCGATCGCGCTCACATCATCGAGACCGGAACCGAATCCTTCCGGTTTCGGCGCACGTTGGAGAAACGACAGAAACCACGGCATCCGCCTGGAAAGGAGAAACCCGCGAAACAAACCACGTCCTGAGGGTCGGATCGCCGCGCGGTCGTCGATCCTGGGCGATCCTGGAAACGGAGTTTTTTCCCGAAAGAAAGAAAAAGAACCAAAAAGAAAGAAACGGAGGCCTGTGGAAGATGACGCGCTGTGGAAATCCTAAAAACCAGGATTCCCACAGCGCTTGGAAAAGCCTCGCCAAGGGCGCTCGGCTTTCCCACATCTACAACACAGGCCCGACGGTAATTATCACTACTCGGAATTATTAACAGGAGGGGGTGGGCCAAATCAGACGATCAAAAGTGGGCCAGACCGGGTGGACAAACCCACACCTGTTGCTGATTGATACCCGTAAGTTCTTCAGCCTGCTTCAGTGAAAAAGAACCGAGTTCGGTGTTGTTTTTGTTTCCCCGTCCGGCACCATGACGGACAGTTACCGCGCCTTCCCACCACTCGACAAACTCCCGTTGCTCAGCAATCTTCTGCTCGACGGCCCGCTCCAGCATTGGCCAGTCTCCGGAGCCTTCGCCAATGCCGTCGATGAACGATCGATACTCGCCGGACCTGGTGGTATCGCCGAATCGGGACGATGCTGGAGCGGGCATCGCTGTATAGTGCGGTGGGATCCCACCGCTAAAGGTGACGAGCGGGACCGGCGCCGCTCGTTGAATTTAGCGAGGGTGGCCATCATCGTTAGCGCGGGCGAGCCTCGAGGCTCGCCGAATCTGGCGAGTTCGGGCCGGAATCGCCAGCCTGGACGATGAAGTGCTCCGCCATCACCGCACGTCAGATCGGGCGATGCGAGCAGCTACACCCACCCGACCCCCGTTCGACGTCGAACCCGGGAGCCGATATCCCATCGTCATGGGTGAAGGTGATGCCTTGCCAGTTCTGGCGATCGCCGGCATCGTCAGGTTCGGCGATGAGGTACTGGACCGCTTGCAGCATCGCGGGCCACGGCCGGGGCTCAACAGTCCGGATTCAGGCCAGGGCGATCCGGCGATGCGGGGAATTGCTGAAGACATTCGACGGCAGGGGAAGGCCCCCGGAAAATAACAACGGTGCCGTTGTTATTTCTCAAACGAAAGCCGCCGAAGATGCCGGACTGTCTCAGCGCCAGAAGGAAACCGCCGTCCGGGTTGCCAACGTACCTGACGAAGACTTTGAAGCGGCAGTGGAATCCGACAATCCGCCGACCGTCACGGAGCTTGCCGAGCAGGGCAAGAAGACTCAACTCGTGGACCTTGTGCGAGGAACGTGTAGAGGCTGGATGGCTCCGAGAGATGATAATGATCGTAACGCCTCCCGGTCCAGACAGAAGGGAAAAACGGAGTACCTGATCAACCCGGCCGTGAATTCCGACCGTGCCCAAAAAACCTTGAAAGGGGCCACCCCACTACCCGACATTCCCGACACACTGGCAAAATTGGGCACAATGTCGGGTTTGTCGGGTAGTAACCCGGCCCCCTTGGCGAAAAAAACTGGCTCTCTGGAGGTGTCCGGTGGGTAATCGATGGTTGTCGAAATTCACCACTGAAACGCGCCCCCTACTACCCGACAAACCCGACATTGTGCCTCAGACCTATCAGGAAGGGCCAGAAATCGCAAATAACTGGCGTGACTTTCCTGTCGATGACCGAGCGGGGCTGGTGGCTCTCGACCTCCCGAATCGCGAACCATAGACAAGCCCGTATCCCGACCTGAAGGCACTGACCGACCAGATGCGAGTGGGGAGATTTGAGGGGACTCTGATGTTAAGAGCCGTTAAATCGAGTTGATTGCCGTTAATAGCCTACGAACACTCAAGCCCAACAAAATAGTGGGTTTCGTTCATCCCAAAGGACTTAAGAAACCCGCCTAAATGGCATTCGTAGTGCGACGCTCTATCCAGCTGAGCTACGGGCGCAAAACAATCTATTTACTACGTTCGACCCCGTTTCGGCAAACGCAGATGTCGACTTCGTTTGGTATAAGGGATGCCTGAGCGCGCGGCCTGCCCTGGAAAGCTTCGCCTGTCCTGGCGGGCTTCAGAGAATCCGCAGGAGCCGCCGGGTCTCTTCCAGAGCCGATCCAGATCAAGCGGTTTTGGCAGGAAGCAGTCCGCGCCCGCTTGAAGGATCTTCGATTCGACTTCTGGCTGTCCGCTCATGGCGATGATGGCTGTCCTGTTTACCGGATTTTCCTTGATACGGCGGCAGACCTCCAGCCCATCGACGCCCGGGATCAGGATGTCCAGCACCATTAAGTCCGGGTGCAGCCGTCCAATGTCTATCAATGCCGTGATGCCGTCCGACGCGGAGGTGACTTCGTAGACGCTCTGTCGACCGAAAGAAGTCGTGAGTATCTTGACGATGTCGTCTTCGTCCTCAACGATCAGAATCTTGAACTTCTCGGCTGTCAGTGACGGTGGAACCGGGATTTCGTGCTTCCGGAGAAACGCGAGGAGATCGTCACGGCGGATGCGCCGATGCCCGCCGGGCGTCCGGTAGGACGACAGCAAATCTTGCTCGATCCAGTTGATGACCGACCGGGGGTTCACTTGAAGGAGCTTACTCACCTCATGGGTCGTGAACACGTTCTTGGTATCCGCGTTAGGCGTCATCCGTGAAACCCCTTGCTAAAAAAACGAATCTACCATCTCAATCGGTAACGGCTGCAGGGGACATTAGGTCCAGATTGGCCACTCTGAAATGCCGTCCACTTTCTCTCTTGAACACGGCTGAACAGGAAAATATTCGCATGGGGTGAAGGCCGGTCTTGTATCGAGCTACGGACAACCGGGAACCCCTACGGATCTGAATTTTCCCGCCGGATCACCGACCGGGGTGCTTCAAGGGAAGCGACTATACCGCAACATAATGGTTTTGCAATCGAAATCGGTATTAAAAGATCGCATCGCTGGCGCCTTCAGACCATGGGTGGCGACGGTGAGTCGGGCAAGGGTACTCGTCTTTTGGCTGTCGGCCTTGTTCTTAGGGCCCGAGGTCCGAGGTCCGCGAGACGCGAGATTCTCCTCCCCGACTTCGGACCTCCCACCCCGCCCTCTCCCGACATGGTTCCTTGGCGGGTCCCCGCCCGACACCCAGACGGTTGGCCTTGCCCGATCCGAGTTGATCTTCTAGACTATAGAGTTTTCTTTCTCCACGTTTTATTCTGTGGGTCGCCCACCCACGTTTTATTCTGTGGGTCGCCCCCTCATGTTCGGTGGATGTGACGACTCCTCCGGGGCGGCAGGAAATTCTAAAAGAAATTGGAGTAAAGCAGTGAAGATAATCAGTTGCATGAAGCCCGTGCCGGACCCGGCCTCCCGGCTCGTCATCAACGAAAACAAGACCTGGATCAAGGACAAAGAACTGACCTTTGTCGCCAGCGAAGCGGACAATTACGCGCTCGAAGAGGCGCTTCGTCTCAGGGAGAAGCACGGAGGCGAGGTGGTCGTGCTCTCGCTCGGCGTCAATCACGCGGCCCGCGTGCTTCGTTCCGGCCTCGCCATGGGCGCGGATCGTGCGATCCACCTCTCCGACGAACAGTTCATCGGGTCGGACGAGTTCGCGACCGCCGAAACCATCGCGAAAGCCGTGCAGTCCGACGGTGGAGCGGATCTGGTGATGACGGGTGTGCAATCCGACGATCTGGGTACCGGAACGACTGGAATCATGGTGGCGGAATTCCTTGGGTGTGCGCATGCGACGGTCGTCATCGCAGTCGAGGCCAACCCGGACACCGGGTCGTTACGTGTCCGACGGGAGCTTGAAGGTGGGGTCAACGAGACGGTGGAGTTGTCGACACCCTCGGTCTTGACCATCCAGTTCGGCATCAACCAGCCACGATATGCGTCATTGAAGGGCATCATGGCAGCCAAGAGGAAGGAAATGAAGGTTCTGACGGCAGCGGACCTCGGGTTGACGGCCGAACAGGTCGGACGATCCGGAGCGATGTACGACATCGGCGAAGTGTTCTTACCTGAACGAAAGAGCCACGTCGAAATGATCGAGGGCACACCGGTCGAAGCCGCTGTCAAACTGATCGAGAAACTGCGAAAAGAAGCAAAAGCGCTCTAAGAACTTTACCGGTCCGGCTCGGACGGAAGGCCTGTTGGAGACACCAAATTACTGAGGACGCGATGATACTTTTTATAACGGAACATCAAGACGACAAATTCAATCCGATAACCGCGGAACTCACCGTTTTCGCCCAGCGGCTGGGCCGTGATTTGGAACAACCGGTGGCGGCGGTCGTGCTCGGTTCAGACACATCCCGGTTGGTTGAGCAACTCGCAGCATCGAAGATCGATCGAATCATCACGGTAGAGGATCCGAAGCTCGGAGACTACAATCCCGACGGATACGTCGCTGCCCTCAAGGAAATCATCGCGAAGGAAATCCCGTACCTGGTTCTGGCCGGACACACCACCGTGGGTTACGACTACACCCCTCGACTGGCCGCTGGGCTGAGACGGCCCCTCGTTGCGGGTTGTGTCGATTATGACAAGCAGGGAGACCTTCTTCTGCTCACACGCCAGGTGTTCAATGCCAAGCTGAACATGCGTGTCTCCCTGCGTGGCGAGCCGCCCTATTTTGCGACGGCGGCGACGGGTGCGTTTCCGGGTGACGAGGTTGAGACCGGTGGCAGCCCCCAGGTGGACGTTTTTCCCGCCGATCTGTCCGGGCTGGAGGTCCGCCGCAAGGTTGTCGGTAGGGAGGAGGCGGCCAGGGGGCAGATCGACCTCGGATCGGCGGACATCATTGTTGCCGGTGGACGGGGGCTGAAGAAGAAGGAGAACTTCGAAGTCGTATCTGAACTGGCTGAGGCACTTGGAGGCGCGGTTGGGGCATCTCGACCTGTTGTGGACGCGGAGTGGCTTCCCCGGGAGTACCAGATCGGCAGTTCAGGGCAGACGGTTTCCCCCAAACTGTACTTCGCTATCGGAATTTCCGGGGCGATTCAACACCTGGTCGGAATGCAGTCCTCTCGGTGTATCGTGGCGATCAATAAGGACAGCGACGCCCCCATCTTCAAAGTTGCGCACTATGGCATCGCAGACGATCTCTTCAAGGTTGTGCCCGAGATCACCAAGATCGTGAAAGAACTGAAGGCTTGAATTGTTGGCAGCCTGTGGCGGAACTTGCAGGTCGAGTTGCAGGCTCCTAGGGACCTGGTTTGATGTTTGACTCGGTTCACCCTGTTCGCATATAGTGGCCACGGCATCTGTGCGGGATCATCCCGGATTCAGACAAGGTAGATTCGAGGAGGATAGAGTTATGCGAAAAGCTTCGTTTGTCATCGGGCTCTGCTTGACACTGGCGTTGGTCCTGAACGTGATGGCTGTGCAGCGAGGACACCCGGACATCATGAAGGAAATCGGCGCGACGCGTGCCAGCCTGCAGCGTAACATCGAGGCCGGCAACGGTGATGCGGCTGCGATCGATGGAGAGAAACTGTCCGGCTTGTTCAAAGAAGTCGTTCCGATGTACGAAGAACGGAACCTGGGACCGGCAGTCGAGATGGCCAACAAGGCTGCCGCTGCCGCCGCGGAAGCTGGAGAAGCTGCCAAAGCCGGAAACATGGACGCCGCAACGGCTGCACACGGCAATGTCGTAGGCGGTTGCCGGGGTTGCCACAGCCAGTACCGCGAAAAGTCTCCTGACGGGGGATACCGATTTAAGACTCCACAGTAAAGTTGGGACATGATGCAGTGATCAAGGGCGGCTTTGCCGCCCTTTTTCTATTGTCTGCGAGCGGGTTCGGAGGCCGCCGGATCGACCCCTATTTGTTTTGACATTCTTGTAGGAACCCTAGTATTCTTGCTGTCGTGAGTGGTGTCTAATTAACGATAGATTTCCTCCACCATCCCACTCTCCCCGCGGCCGAGCCGCGGGGATTTTTTTGTGCCTGGCGATCGCACCGACTATCCGCTACCGTTATTCGTTGGTCATCTGGTCTCTGCTGTTTTCTATCCTGACGGGCGTCGACGGATTCCTGTACGAGGACCCGAGTGCGGACGAGCTCATTCGCGGCACGATCGAAGCTACCTAAGTTTTGTTGGAGATGTCGTACCTGACTTCTCTTCGTGGCCTTCCTGACCTCGCGTCGAAATAGCGCAGGTTCCGGATTCGTGGCGCCCCTTCCAGGCCACGCAGGCTGCTAAATCACACCCATTTCGTGCCCGACCTTTTCGAACGCATCCAGCGCGCGGTCCATGTCCGACTGGTTCAACGCAGCGGAAATCTGCGCACGCAATCTTGCCTCCCCATTCGGTACGACCGGGTACCAGAGCCCCTTGATGTAGACACCCGCTTCCAGCAATCGGGCGCCCATGTCTCTGGCAAGGGATGCTTCTCCCAGCATGATGGGAACGATGGGGTGCGTCCCATCGATGATCGTAAAGCCCAGTTCCTGGATGCGCTTGCGGAAGTAGCGCGTGTTCTCATGAAGCTTTTGGACAAGCGCGTTGTCCTCGCTGAGGATGTCGAGCGCCTCGATAGCCGCCATGACGATGGACGGGGGGAGGGAATTCGAGAACGTATAGGGCCGCGACTTCTGACGAAGAAATCGAATCGTGTCCGCCGTACTCGCCACGTAGCCTCCAGCGGCACCGCCCAGCGCCTTTCCCAGCGTCCCGCTGAGCGCTTGAATCTGCCCGTGGACGCCCTGGGCTTCCGGTGTGCCGCGTCCGGTTTCTCCCACGACCCCGACAGCGTGGGAGTCATCAACGAAGAGGATCTGTCCGAATACCGCGGCCAGTTCTATCAACACGGGAAGAGGGGCCAGATCGCCTTCCATACTGAACACACCGTCGGTGGCGACGAATCCGAAACGATAGTCGCTCTCATGTGCGTCCGTTTCCAGCATCTGGCGAAGCATCGACGCGTCCGCATGGTCGTAGATTTTGCGGTGGACGACCTCCGCGCGGCACAAGCGTGTGCCATCGATGATGCTGGCATGGTTCAGGCGGTCGCTGTATATGACGTCGCGGTAAAGCTCCTGTCCCAAGCGTTCGTTGATGATGGCGGCGAAAAACCCTTCGTTTGCCGCATAGCATGAAGAGAAGAGGATGCTGTCTTCGGTTCCCAGGAACTCTGCTATTTTTTCCTCGAGCTTTCGATGGATCGTCAGGGTGCCACATATGAAACGGACCGACGAGACACCGTGGCCGTATTGCTGAATGCCTCGGATGGCAGCCTCCTGGATCCGGGGATGAGATGCAAGACCCAGGTAGTTGTTCGAGGCGAGCATCACGACGTCTTTCCCGTCCACGCGAACAATGGCTCCCTGCTCGGAATCGATCAACGTTTCCTGTTTGTAGGTTTGGGTGCTTCGCAGGCGTTCAAGTTCCGTCTGAATCGCTTCTTGTAGTCTCATGGTTTCAAAATCACCTTGATGGCGGCCCTGTTCAGGATCGCCCGGATACCCTGTTCGTAGTCTTCCAGAGGCAGTTCGAGGGACACGATGCCGCTGTCGATCAGTTCATCGGCGAGTCCGGCGCAGAGCAGATTGCGCATCGTTTCCCAGGTTCTGAAGACCCGTCTTCCTATGATCCCCTTGACCGTCAGGCCGCGGAAGATAATTTCACGGGCAAAATCCAGTTTCAGATCCCCTTCAGGTATGCCCAGCAATGCGACTGTCCCGCCCATTCGGACGACGTCAAACGCGTCGCGGTACGCGCCGTAATTGCCTGACATTTCCAGAACCGCATCGACGCCGGTACCGTCGGTTTCTTCGTTCACTGTTCTTCGCAATCGTTCCGGCCCATCTTCGAGACCGAGGTCGAAGCAATGATCCGCGCCGAACTTGCGAGCCAGCGCAAAGAGGTTGTTTTCCAGGTGTGCTGCCTGTTCGGGTGACGACGGAGGTGTGAAGTCGGTGACGTAAATGCTCGAAGCGCCGTTTCGGCGTGACAACGCCGTGGCCATCAACCCCTGGACACCCGCACCGAGGATGGCGACGGATCGCCCGGTCAGGTCCACCTCTCCCACACTGTGGACAGCGTTGCCCAGTGCGTCCATGAACGCGATCACCTGGATCGGGATTTCACCTTTGCGAAACAGAACCAGGTTCGAAGCCGGAATGATGACGAAATCGGCGAAGGCGCCGTCTTCGTGGACGCCCTTGATCTTTGTGTTCTGACAGACGTGCCGGTCCCCGAGCCGGCACTGGTAACACCACCCGCAACTGACGTGCATCTCCGCCGAGCAGTAATATTGTTCCTGGACGAACTCGAGGAGACGCGGATCGCTGGCAAGTTCGTCGGAATTTCGTTGGTGGGAGAATTCCTGGATTTCGGCGTCGTGGAGGGCATGACGTTCGATGATACTCGCCAGTCGCAGCCGTCCCTGTGCTCCGGCATCAACGATGCTTCCACAGAACTCGTGACCGATGATGACCGAGCTCTGTTCCGCTTGAGACATGGCTTCGCGAAAGGATTCCTTGCTGTTCCAGATCCCGACATCGCTTCCGCAGATTCCAGCCGCAAGGACGCGGACCTTGATGTCATCCGGGCGAATGACGCGAGGAACCGGCTTCTCTCGCAAGTCCAGACCTTTCGGCCAGTCGCAGCCGTTCTGTGGCCGAGCCTTGACGATCGCTTTCATGGTTTGGCTGCATTCCTTAGCGTCGGGCCCACCGTCCCACGCGGGCCCTCACTTCTATGAGGGCACATGCATTTCGGCTGTTCACCGGCTTACGGGAGCACGAACGCCGGGCCGGTCCCCCCAACGCATTCCTTAGCGTCGGGCCCACCGTCCCACGCGGGCCCTCACTTCTATGAGGGCACATGCATTTCGGCTGTCCACCGGCTTACGGGAGCACGAACGCCGGGCCGGTCCCCCCACGCGTGAGGCCCATCGTTCCAACTTCAACTTGCTCCATCAATTGGAACCGGGGCGGATCGAAATCCGGCCACTTCGGCAAAGTAATCCGGGGCCGGTGGCTAAGCAGCGAAAATGCCGCGTTAGTTTAATGCTGTCGGACGGAAATGACTACAGCAATCTGCCGGATCTGTCGATATGTATGGTGAAACGGTCGTTAGGAGAACATCCGGCGTCCGAGTCGGGGCGGCCCTCATTCAAGGGGAGGGGCCGCCCCGCTTTTCTCTCGTCAGGCCGGGCGTCCGCACCGCGGGCAGCAGTTGTGTGTGGCGCTGTGAGACTCCGGCCCTGATTCTGGTGCCGTCCGATCGCTATCGAGGTCGGAAACGGACCCTGTGTGACCCGAACGACCGGAGAGATTCGGTCGGGATCCGGACGTAATGCCATGGGAAAGTTGCTCCAGCGTCTGCTCTTTTTTGTCCTTCTTTTCGAGGGCCTGTCCCACCTCCGCCTGGCGACTGTTGTGACCGCGATCACGCTTGTGATTGCGATAACGGTCTGGACTCACCTCTTGCTTCAAAGCGGCGCTGATTCCGCTTGATTCTCCTCAGCCGAGGTAATACCCTAGGCTGCCTGTTCAGAAGGCAATTTCGACACGAACGTTTCGTTTGTTTTTGGCGAGAGAGAACCGTCTCACGTTAAGAAAAGTCATCGCTCATTCGAACAGACCGCATTAAGACGCTTGCCCGCGACCATCGAAGATTGGCGGGTGATATTGGAATCGGATGTGTCGGACAGTTTTCCCGGTACGCAGGAAGCGACAGGGCAACGAATCCGACACGAGGCTGTAGATTTTTCTGAGACCGACGGAATTGTTGTATTAACTCTGCCACATGCCGACATCGAAACGCCAAGCTCTCATTCTTACCGGCGACCAAAAGCTTGAACAGTCTCTGGTCCCGGCGCTGGATCGGAACGGTTACGATGCCGTGGCGACGGCGGACGTCGAGACCGCGCTCGGACGGGTGCGTCCGAACCACCCGGATCTGATTCTTCTCGATGTCGACATGACGGAAGTTGAATGTCAGGACGTCGTACGACGTCTTGGCCAGTTCGCGGGCGCTTCGGGGATCCTGCTACTGGTGAGCGAGGCGTCGATGTGCCAGGTCGCCGCCGCTATGGGACTGGGGGCCCGTCATTATCTGAAGAAGCCGGTCGGTGTCGAGGAACTGCGGCTTGCCCTCGATCAGATCGATCATCAGAAGAAACTCGCCAGGGAGATCCGGGAATTACGGGCGGCACGCGAGGCGGGCGACCGCATTCCTCGTATACATGGCTCCAGCCCCGAAATGCAGAGGATTTTGAAGCTCGTCGGGCAAGTGGCATCGACGTCGGTGAACGTCATGATCGTCGGCGAACCGGGCACGGGAAAACGGCTCATCAGCGAGGCCATTCATCACAACAGTCCCAGAACGGGCCAACGTTTTCTTCACCTCAGTTGCGCGGGATTGAGCGAGAACCTCATCGAAGCGGAGTTATTCGGTCACGAGGACGGAGCCTTCGGCGGTGCCGGTCCCCGACAGGCCGGGCGCCTCGAACTGTGCGACGGTGGGACGCTCCTCATCGACGAAATCGGGGAGACCACACGCAAGACCCAGGAAAAGCTTCTTCGGTTCCTGACCGATGGAACCTATCAGCCGCTCGGTCGTCGTGGATCACTTGGCACCGCGGATGTTCGAATCATCGGCGCCTCCATCCGAAATCTGGAAACCGATGTTCGCGAAGACCGATTCAACAGGGAACTTTTTCACCGGCTCCACGGAGTCCAGATATCGGTTCCTCCCCTGCGCGAGAGGAAGGCCGACATCCCAGTGCTGGTCGACCGCTTCATTCGGGACTACGCCCGGATCAGCGACAAGCCCGTACGGACCCTCACTCCGGAGGCTCTCGCCCGGTTGATGGGGCACGATTGGCCCGGCAACGTTCGCGAACTGGAAACAACGATTGAACATGCCATTCCGATGTCGGGCGGCAGCGCGCTTGGTATCGACGATCTGCCGGCTTTCCCGGAACGAGTCGAAGGTGGCGGGACCGGACCACGAATTCCCGGATCCACAATTCAGGAGATCGAGCGGGAAGCTATCCTCCGGACTCTCGAACAAGTGGGTGGATCCACGACCCGGGCGGCTCGGACACTCAACATGAGCGTCCGCAAGATTCAGTACAAGCTCAAAGAGTACCGTCTGACGACCGCATCTACTCTTCGGGTCGAATCCGTTCCCGTGACCCCTGTAGAACGGCCCGTCCCTGCCAAGAGCGCTGTCTTCGTGGCAGGGGGCGAGTCGTCGGACTGATCGGGTATCCAACGAAAGTGGATGATGGCCCCGCGACCCTCTGGGGCCAGTCGCCCGCCCCCCCCAACCGTCCCCTTCCCGCTCAGATGGGCTACAGTCCTAACCAACCTTTGCCGATAATAGCGGATGGCAGAGCCCGTGCGCCTCGGTGTGGGGCAACGTGTACCTGGTTCATGCCTTGACAAAGGTCGTCTCCATCAAAGGGAAGGGACTGATCGATGCCGTGGTCGACATCACATGGTCACAGATTCACCAGTGCGACGATACTGGCGAATGCGCCCAAGCAGTCCGGGGTTTACGGGCTGTACAGCGCCGAAGGGTGGGTGTTTATCGGCAAGTCCAAGAACCTGCAGCAGTCACTGTTCCAATGCCTCGACAAGAAACGTCAGTACTTCTGGCCGGACGAGCCCAATGCCTACGCTTTCGAACTCTGTGCCCCCGAGCAATGTGACGATCGTCAGGGCGAGCTCATCCTGGAATTCTATCCCCGCAGAAACCACTTGCCCGAGCCAGCTCCCGCCCGAATGGAGAAGGCCAGTTAGTCGCAGTTTCAGGTAGTAATTCTCCGGCTGTCGCTCGATGTTCCGATCAGGCCGCCGTGAGCCGAGGTCCTGGATCCAGGGCCGGAAACCTTCCGAAGTTCAACAACAACACGCGCCGTGCGGAGAAATCCGCGACTGGTCTTCGAACTGCATCTCGATTGTCATGCTGAAGCGTCCGGACTTTCGAAAAGCATACGCCGACTCGAGTTCTCCCGAATCCCATGTGGTTCGATGCCGCAAATGCGTTCGGGAGTTCGATCTTCTTCGTGCCTGCTGGTGCCGTTGCCTCTCGGTCCGTCGGACGAAGATCTGTTCGCTGTGTGGGAAATGCCTGTGCGACCTGCCAGAGTGCGCGGACCCACTCTATTGGGTGGAATCGCCCGTGTCTTTCCGAAATTACGGATTTCAGGGGCTCCTGGTGTACTACCTCTAGTCTCCAGGCTTCGCATTTTAAGAAAGGGATTTTCGACGCAAAGACGCAAAGGCGCAGAGATCTGATTTTCTTGTTCCTGGCTAAAGGGTCTCCGACAATCTCCCTCTGCGTCTCTGCGTCGAGTTCCTAAGGAGCAGTTTCCCTGGGCAGGGTACCGCGCATCACGAAGTTGCGTGTTTCGTCCTCTCCATTCCGGTTGACGACGTGGAAGCGGAATCCCGGAGCCTCGGGGCTGCCGGTCAAATCCAGGGGATATCTGCCGCGGAGATTGCGGAGGCGCAGGGTCGTTTCGTACTGGTGTTGGTCGATGTTCCAGATGAACACCCGGATTCCGTCGAAATCCAGCGTGGAGTCTGTTTCGGGCCGACGCTCCGCGACGACGAACCAGTCGACAGGGCCCGCTTCCGGGTCTGTCACCTGCTTGAGCCTCCGAACGGCCGTGTAAAGCCGTCCTTCGGTGAATGGCAGGATCGCTTCGGGAATATCGTATTCGATTAATTGATGATAGACCCACCCGACCTCGTCTTCGGAAAGTCGGACCTTGAGCCATACATCGGTGGCGTCGCTTCCGGCACGGGGCGTTGCCGCTCGTTCGAGCGCCTCCACTGCTGTCCCCCTGCGCAACAGCCGGATGATGGTCGTGTCACGTCCGGGGGCAAGCCTCAGGTTGACTCGCTCCCTTGTGCGGACGGTGTTCTGGGACTGCTGGTCCGCCGATTCGATTACCAGGGCATCCAGGGCCACCCGGGTCGAGTCCCGCAGGATCGTGCTCTCCGCCATCCACCCTTCGATCAAGTCCTGATCCCGTACCCGGTACCACGTGTCACGCTTCTCGATGACGGAGATGCGCGCACCCCGGTCGAGGGTAAACAGCGTCCGGGCCGAAGATGCGGCATCGATCCGCACCGAAGTGTGGTCGTTTAAAACCGTGGCTTCGTCGATGGCCGGATCCATTTCGGGGATGCAGGCCAGGGCCAGCAGCATTACCGTTCCGAGGGTGACCAGTCTGGCGATGTGTTTCATTTAGCCTTCAGTGCGCAGTGTGCAGCGTGCGGGTCCGAAACGTCATTGCCGCTCCCGACCTTGGACCTTGGTCTCCCGCCTCCGCCTCCTCGTTTCAAATTATATTACGATGGGCTAGAATTGGTCCCATGACCGAGACATCTTCGGATTCTCCGACCCCGGATTTTGAAGCCGCACTCGCTCGTCTGGAGGACATCGTCAAGGCGCTGGAAGGTGGAGATCTTGCCCTGGATGGTGCACTGGAGTTGTTTGAGGAAGGAATCCGTCTGTCTCGACTCTGCCACGGGAAGCTCGAATCCGCCGAGCGCCGGGTCGAACTTCTGCTCAAGGATGCTTCGGGCAAGCTCGAAGCGGTGCCTTTCGAACCCGAAGATGCGGAATAGCGTAACGGAGTTCCTCGGCGAAGTCCGACCCGCTGTCGATCAAGCGCTCCACCGATTGCTTCCCTCGGCGGATCAATGTCCAGCCGTTCTCGGCGAAGCCATGTATTACAGCGTCTTCGCCGGAGGCAAGCGGCTCCGCCCGTCACTATGTGTCGCCGCATATCGCGCGTTCAGGGACGACTGGCAGCGGGTGCTGCCGATCGCCGCATCGTTCGAACTCATCCACACCTACTCTTTGATCCACGATGATTTGCCCTCGATGGATGACGACGATTTGCGTCGCGGAATTCCTTCCTGCCATCGAAAGTATGGTGAAGCGGTCGCGATTCTCACCGGGGACGCCTTATTGACCCTGGCTTTTGAGACCGTTTCGCGATGCGTCGGGTTTGCCCCGGAGCGGCTCCTCGGGGCGTCTGCCATGCTGGCCGCGGCGGCCGGGGCATCGAAAGGGATGATCGCAGGCCAGATCCTCGATCTCGAAGCCGAGGGTGTGACCATCGGGGGCGACGAGTTGGAGTGGATACACCGTTACAAGACCGGAGCCATGCTGACGGCATCTATCGAGACAGGCGCGTATCTGTCTGGTGCAACGGAGGATGAAATGGGTCCGATCGGTGAATTCGGCCGGAAGATCGGTCTTGCGTTCCAGATCGTGGACGACATTCTCGACGAAACCGTACCCGTCGATACTCTCGGCAAGACGCCCGGGAAAGACCGGCGACAGCGCAAGGCCACCTATCCGGCGGTCCATGGCATCGACGCCTCCCGTCAGATTGTCGGCCGGCTCACCCGGGATGCCCGTGCAATCGCCAGAGAGTTGGGATCCAGAGCCCGGTTGCTTGCCGACTTCGCTGATTATCTCGAGAGTCGATCGACGTGAGGAAGACGAGGATAGACAAGCTGCTGGTTGAACGGGGTCTGGTCGAGACTCGGGAAAGGGCGCGGGCCCTGATCATGGCCGGCGATGTGCTGGTCGAAGACGCGCCCGTCACCAAGGCGGGTGCCGGGGTTGACGGGGCCGCCAACATACGCTTGCGGCGCCCGACGCACCCCTACGTGGGCCGTGGGGGTGTCAAGCTCCAGGGCGCGGTTGAGACGTTGGGTGTCGATCCGGAGGGAAAGACATGCACGGACATCGGTTCGTCGACTGGAGGGTTTACCGACTGTCTGCTTCAACGAGGCGCCGCGCATGTCTGGGCCGTCGACGTGGACACTGCCCAACTGGATTGGAAATTGAGGAGCGACCCCCGCGTGACCATGGTCGAGGGGAATGCCCGGTACCTGTCACCGGACTGGATCCCCGGGCCCGTGGATCTGGTCACCGTCGACGTGGCCTTCATCTCGGTTACGAAGATCCTCGGGCGTGTGCCTGCCATCTTGAAGCCTGGCGGACAGTGTCTGATTCTTGTCAAGCCGCAGTTCGAGCTCGGGCCTGACAAAGTGGGCAAAGGTGGTATCGTGCTGGATCCATCTCTCCACCGGGAAGCTGTGGACAGCGTGTTGGCGGCAGCCGCGGATACCGAAATCGTTTTCCGCGGGCGCTGCCCGTCTCCGATCACGGGCAAGGAAGGCAACCAGGAATTTTTTGTCCTTTTCGAAAAGCCATGAGCATTCAGAGTGTCGGCATCGTCACGAAGCCTCGGCTCGAGCAAGCGGCTCGCGTAGCGGCGGACCTGGTCCGCTGGTTCCGGGAACGTCGGATAGAGGCGGTTGTTGAAGAACGTCTCGCCCACGAGATCGATAGTGCCGATGTCGCCTCGGCCGACGGCCAATTGCTCGAGAATGTCGATCTGGTAGTCGTTATCGGCGGGGATGGGACCCTGTTGGCGACGGCCCGACTTCTCGGAGGGCGCCCCGTTCCGATCCTGGCAATCAACCTCGGCGGTCTGGGGTTCCTGACTGAGGTCACGCTATTGGAACTCTACCCCCAGTTGGAGAACGTTCTTGCCGGAGGGTTCGTGACGGACCGAAGAGTCATGCTGGATGCGGCACTGGTTCGAAATGGCGAGACCGTCGCGGCTCATCAAGCCCTGAACGACGTCGTGATCAACAAGGGAACCCTGGCCCGTATCATCGATCTGGAGACGCGAGTTAACGGGCAGTACGTTTCGACGTTTCGTTCCGACGGGCTGATTTTGGCGACCCCGACGGGCTCGACTGCGTACAATATGTCCGCCGGCGGTCCTATCGTTCATCCCCAGATGAGCGCGATGCTGATGACTCCGATATGTTCTCACACACTGACGACCCGGCCCCTGGTTCTTCCCGGCGACATGCAGGTTACCGTGACGCTTACTTCAAGCAGCGACGAGGGTGTGTACATCACCATCGATGGGCAGATCGGCATCGAGATGCAACGTGGAGACTGTCTGAACCTCCACAAGTCGACCAGTGAGGTCTTGCTTGTGGCTCCGGCCGGGAAGAACTATTTTGATGTTTTGCGCGGCAAGCTCAAGTGGGGGTGAGACCGTTCGCCCCGCGCGCGCTTCGAAAAGAAGGTGTCCCCTCGGAAGCAGACTGTGTTCGTTGGTATACTAAAGGGCCGCTCAAGCCCCAACGAGAAGGGGCCGAGTTTTCTACGTCCTGAACCGCGAAATTTTCGATGGAGGAGAAGCATAAAAGGCGTGAAGACCAAATCTCCGAGACAAACTGTCTGCAATGAACCCGGACCGACGCCCAAGAAACCGTTTTGTGGCGGTAAGCTGAAACGAATTACGGCGCTCGAACCGGAAGTCGCCCGTTCGGTTCCCAAAGGTCAGGATGTGCTCCGCTGTCAGGAGTGCGGGACTTTGTATCAGGAAACCAGTCCGTACGCGGCGGCGAAGGGGTAGACCGGCTTTCGGTGACGGACAGGGGGGAATGTGACCGACGAGAAGAAACTGATCTACGATTGGAATCGCGTTGACTGCGCGTCCAGGGCGGCGGAGAAACCGGTGCTCCTGAACGACGAGACGCTCCGTGACGGACTGCAGTCCCCCACTGTTCAGGATCCGTCAATCAAGGACAAGATCCGGCTCCTTCATCTGATGGATGAACTGGGAATCGACATGGCGGATATCGGTCTTCCCGGTGCCGGTCCCCGCGCATATGCGGATGTTCTCGCCCTGGCCCAGGAAATTTCGGGTGCGAAGCTCAACGTCGCTCCCAATTGTGCCGCGCGGACGACGATTCGCGACATCGAACCCATCCTGTCGGTGTGCGAGAAGACGGGCATCGTGATCGAAGCCGCCACTTTTATTGGATCCAGCCTGATCCGACAATACGTCGAGCATTGGGAAATCGACACTCTGCTTCGGCGGACCGAAGAGGCCGTCACCTTTGCTGTCGGGCACGACTTGCCGGTGATGTATGTCACCGAAGACACGACTCGGGCGTTTCCCGAGACGATCAAAAAGCTCTACACGGTGGCCATCGAGTGCGGCGCCCGACACATCGTCCTGACCGACACGGTCGGACACGCGACTCCGGACGGGGTTCGGGCCCTGGTCCGCTTCGTCGTCAGAGAAGTCATCGAACCGTCCGGCGAGCAGATACGACTGGCCTGGCACGGGCATGATGACAGAGGGTTGAGCGTTCCCAACTCGTTGACAGCTCTCGAAGCGGGCGCCGATGTGGTTCATGGTTGTGCCCTCGGTATCGGCGAGCGGGTCGGAAACACGCCCATGGATCAGCTCCTGGTCAACCTGAAACTGCTGGGTTGGCTCAATCGTGACCTGTCGGCCTTGAAGGAGTATTGTGAGACGGCATCGGAAGCTTGCAAGGTGCCCATCCCATCCGGCTATCCGGTGGTGGGCAGCGATGCTTTCCGGACTGCGACCGGCGTCCACGCCGCGGCGGTGATCAAAGCCTTGAGGACGGGCGACGTGGCTCTGGCAGACCTGGTCTATTCCGGGGTGCCCGCCGAAGCGTTTGGAATGGAACAGTCGGTCGAAATCGGCCACATGAGCGGCAGGTCCAACGTCATCTACTGGCTGGAGAAGAGGGGCATCGAGGCCACCGAGGACCGGGTTAACGAGATCTACACGAGAGCCAAGGGATCGACCCGGCTGTTGACTGAAGAAGAGATCCTGCAGATTGCCCAGCCTCCGGCGTAAGTTTCAGGTCACAAGTTATCGCCCCGGGAGTCCACGCGAAGTCGCGGATAGGACACGCAGGGGTTCAGAAGGGCAAACCTCTACCCGCTCGCCACAATCGAGTAACACATTAGGTGCATATATCTAACATGTTGTTACTAATGTGGATATATCTCCAGTACGAAGGATGGAATCCCTCCGGGATCTTCGCGCCTCCGCGATCTTCACGCCTCCGCGGTGAATAAAACGTTTCGTTCTGAGATGTGTTTCAGTGAGCCGGTGGCGTTTCGTTCACTCGGCGGATGGCTCGGGAGACCGCGACTGCAATGAGGCTGTGCTCGTAAGGGTCGTCCTCGATCTCGGCGAATTCCAGCATTTCCGCGGCCGCGACGTCGGCGACGCTGCTGACATTGTTGTCATTGATCAGCAGGCGGGTCAGCGCTTTCTCTGCCTGGGGAGACCGGGCAGGAATGACGGTTGAACTGGAAATCGCGATTTCGGGGCCGATGGCCAGGTTGCGGCGGATTTTCATCTTGACCGAGGCGGACACGGTTGGCTTGCCGCCACCGGGGTTGATTCTGAAGAAACCCACCCGGTCTGCCTCGTCCAGTGTTTGAAACTCTATGTGAGAGGGGAATTCCCCCTTCCTGAGACCCTCGACCGCCTCAAGCAGGAAGTCATCGATTGTTATTTTACGCGTGCCCCTTGGTGACTGCACCCGAACCCTCGAGCCCAGTGTCACCAGCGCTGTAGCCAGGTCGAGATATGGCGACTCCGGGTCCAGCGCGGTCAGGACGGCGACATTGTTGCGGACGAGAGGATTGGCCAGGGCGGAGATGGCCTGTTTCAGCAGGCCGTTCTCGCCGCTGATCCGGTTCAGAACATGCCCGAAAGTGGCGCCCGTTCCGATAACGACTTTCCTCCCCCTCCGGTTCAGGTCCGACAAGGTTTTCACTCCGGCGATGTCGACGACAACCCTGTTCGGGGGAACCCGGAAGTTGGGGGCGGGATCAGAGACGATCAAAGCCCGTTGACCGTGTCTCGCAAGAATCTGCGAAAGGCCTGTAAGTGTCTGTGGTCTTTGCGTTTTCGGCATCCCATTTTGTCCGGCGTAAGATCGACAGAAAATTCTAGGGACGTCCGAGCGGAAAGTCAAGGTAAACCGCTGACGGAGATGACGGATGTGGATGCCTGAGCCCGGTCGGAACTGTCCCTGTCGAGCGGCCGCCCTCCAAGCCGTTCAGACCACATCCTTTCTGGCTTCTTTCCAATTGCTAACGTTGCTACACTGGGGCGCTATGGAACTTGATGTCTATGACGAACTCATCAACCTGCGCCGGCAGGGAAAGAAAGCCGCTCTGGCTACGATCGTTCGGATTCGCGGTTCGGTTCCCAGTTTCCAGACGGCAAAAATGTTGGTTCGTGAGGACGGGTCGACCCTCGGTTCGGTCGGTGGGGGGTGTGTCGAGGCGGAAGTCTGGGCCGCCGCCGGGGAGGCTATCAAAGAGGAGAAGTCGCGCGTCATGAGCTTCGACCTCACCAACGACTCGATGGCCGACAGCGGACTGATCTGTGGCGGCAAGCTCGAAATATTTATCGAACCGATTCTCCCCATACCCCGTGTCGTGATCTTTGGAGCGGGCCACATCTCGATCCAGGTATCGAAGATTGCCACTGTGGCGGGTTTCAAGACCTGGCTTGTGGACGACCGCCCGATCTACGCGAACGCCGCGCGATTCCCGGAAGCGGAACGGATTTTTTCCGACAGCTTCGAAGAGGCTTTCGGCCAGATCGTGCCGGATCAGAACACCTACATCGTGATCGTCACCCGCGGTCACCAGGACGACGAAAACGTGCTTCGCTGGGCGGTGGGCACCGATGCGCGGTACATCGGGATGATCGGAAGCAAGCGGAAAGTCCGCACCATCGTCCGAAAGCTGGAGGAAGAAGGCATTGATCGGGAGCAACTCGATCGAGCACACATGCCGATCGGCCTCGACATCGGGGCGATTGTGCCCGAGGAGATCGCCGTCGCGATCGTTGCCGAACTGGTCCACCTCCGCCGCGCGGGAACATCCCACCCGTTGAGCAAGAAGCTCGAGCAATCGAAACGGTCATGAATTTCGGCCGAAGGGGCGCCGGGATCTTCGTCCCTGTCCTTGCCGTCTTCGCCTTCATTTTCTGGACGGTGTCGAGCAAACCCGTTTCGGACACACCTTCGGGTCCCGAACTCCCGATCGTTCAGGTCGAAATAAAGGCCGACCTCGATCAGTTCATCCAACAGTTTCATGTTGAACCGTTCCCTTCGCTCGGCCTCGTCGAAGCCGAGGCCTTCGAGAGGGAACTGATCCTCGGCTGGGACAATCGTTGGTTGTCCTTGCCCCGAATTTACCGGCGGGAGGTTGTCGAGAAGATCGGCCGTCCCTGGGCGTACTACATGGGTGGGGTGACCATGATTTACTCCGTGCCGGACGGCATCGAATTCGCCCGTTACACTGCCGACGCCGGTGCGGAGCTTTCCGGTAATTGAGGGGTCGGGGGGCTGAAGTCCGAGGTCCCAAGCCTGAATCCGCATCTGGATGAACACCGAATAAGACGGATTTTGCGGATCAGAGTCTAACCTCATGTGGGCCCTGAGCGCGATAGCGTGGGGTGGCCGATCCAACGGACCCCCCTTTACCGTCCACTTTCTGAAAGGCTACGTTCGAAATGAACCGCAAAATTTATACAAAGACAGGGGATCGGGGCGAGACACGGCTTTTTGACGGCACGCCCGTACCCAAGCATGACCTTCGGGTTGAAGCTTATGGGAACGTAGACGAGTTGAATTCCGTCATCGGCGCGGCCGCGGCCTTCAACAGTGAAGCCGACATCGGTGGGCTTTTGACGAAGATTCAGAAGGAACTCCTGGCGCTCGGTGCACAGCTGGCGGATCCGAAATTCAAGGAGCGAAAGTCGAGTAAGGCTCGACTTTCGCCCGAGTGGGTGGCTTCGCTGGAACGATCGATCGACGCTCACGAGGCTGAACTCCCCGAGCTTCGACACTTTATCCTCCCGGGCGGCGGACATGCCGGGGCGCTATTGAATGTGGCCCGGACCGTTTGCCGGAGGGCCGAGCGGGGCGTCACCCAACTGCAGGAGACTGCGCCGATGGAGCCTGCCGTGATCGAGTACCTGAATAGGCTCTCGGACCTTTTGTTCGTCCTGGCCCGTGCGGTCAACCACAGGGAAGGGATTGAGGAGATTCAATGGTGAAACGACTGTTTGTGCCGATGCTGCTGATCATGGCCACGACCCTGCCGGCGATGGCCCAGGAAGATGATTTTGCAAGGGTCGAAATGGGATTCGGGTACGCCAACTACGGGCTCCCGGCCTCTGGTGGCGTCATCGACCGGATCCATGGCTTCTCCATGCACAGCGGGCTCAACCTCGACAGTTGGCTGGGAATCGAAAATTACACGGGGGGATACAGTGCCGGAAACGACATCACTCTGATCGCCAACATTGTTGGGGCGAAGCTGATTGCGCGCGACCTGATCTCAGGGCGGATTTCGCCATACCTGGTGGCGGGTCTCGGCGGCGCTTACTTTACCAGCAACAACCGTTCCGGATTCAGCGCCATGGCGACCCGGTTCGGCGGCGGCATCGACTTCAATCTGACCGGCGGCATGGCTTTGAAGGTCGACGTGAGCCGACTGGCAATAAACAACGTGGATCCGGACGGGGGATGGGCCTCCAACCTGAACATCTCGACCGGTATCGTTTTTAACATCGGTTTCTAGGGGGCCCCGCCAGATATAGCGGTACTAGATTTCGGAGTGCAACGGTACCGGATTTGGGCGGGCCGCTCTGGCGGGAGCGAATCGCTGGTAGCTTCCGAACCGGCGGCGGAAAAGGATTCCGGACCCGTTGGCCGATTCCCTACGCCTGGTCCGAGGCCTGCTTCAGCTTGACGCGATCACCTGGTGGGCTATCAGATAGGCCGTTCCTGCAGCCGGCTCGATGTGGACGTAGAACCAGTGGTTGCCTGCCATGATGTCGAAGAAATCCTTGCGATCCGGATCCGGAACGATGTGCCCTCTGGCCATGGCCTGAGCGAGATCTTCAAGATAGGCGGCGAGCGCCGAGTTCATCGGCACCAGGTCGTAGTCGGTGAAGGCCACTCTTTTCATATCATTTGCAGTCGTCAAGATCACAGCAGTCCTCCTTTTCATCGGTTTCTTCACGATTCTCCGAAAGCTGTCATCATTAATACGCAGCCAACCCCAATAAGGTTTCAACATTTTCTCGCCGGAGAAGGATTTCCACCGGGCCGCGAACCTGCGGAATCCGGTCGGGACCGCCTGCAAATTAATTGTGTCGCCTATCTGAATCTGATAATCTCGGAGCGTTTTTGAGGAGACATGCTTCCAGTCTGACCGAGTCGGGATTCCGATCATGAGCCGCGAGAATGCAGGACCCTAGGCTGTCCTTAACTTCTTTCCCCCGACGCTCGGTCTGAAAGCATCCTACCCACAGGAAGCGGCGCGAGGAGTTGTGTATGAGTAAGAAGCTGTACGTTGGAAACCTTCCCTACAGTGTGACCGAATCCGATCTTGAAGAATTGTTCAGTCAGGTCGGGGCCGTGGACTCGGCTCGAATAATCACGGACCGGGACACGGGGCGCGCCCGCGGATTTGGATTTGTAGAGATGGCCTCGGACGACGAGGCCGATAAGGCTATCGAAAAATTCAACGAGTATGAGCTCGACGGCCGCCAATTGACAGTCAACGAGGCGCGCCCGCGTCAGGACCGCGGCGGCGGTGGTGGTGGTGGTGGTGGCGGCGGGTACCGCAGGGACGAGCCGCGCTGGTAGTTTCTTCGGAATCCATCACCGAGACACATCGAAGCGTGGCTTCCGACCGCGAACCGACCTGACTCTTTCAGATCGGCACAGCCTTTCAATGATTTAATTCTCAGTTACTTTATATTGCAAAGTACTTGTCGGTGTGTCAGAGTGTCTCTGGCTTCCTTCCCGGCGTCGGAGCTCTTTCGAAGAGGGTGAAGCGCGGGACGGTACCCCCGCTCAATTAATGGAGGAACTTCATGGCCGAAGCCCTGCTCGACATCGCGAAGGTTGAATCGACCTTCACTGTTCATCACGATTCATTCACCGTCCATCCAGAACGGAGCCCTGAGTTCGTCGACATCACCGATCGAGTGATCGAGGCGGTTCTCGATTCGAGCGTCCGGATGGGGTGGGTGAATGTTCAGACCCGGCACACGACAACGGCGATCGTCGTGAACGAAAACGAACCGCTGCTGCTTCGAGATGCCGAAGTCTTGCTCGAGGGCCTCGCGCCCGCCAACGGGAAATACAGTCATAACGACATGGCGATTCGTACCGTCAATCTGGGGCCTGACGAGAGTCCGAACGGCCACTCTCATTGTCGCGCCATGGTGCTCGGCGCGTCCAAAACAGTGAACGTTGTCGGCGGTGCCCTCGATTTAGGCCAGTGGCAGAGGATCTTTCTGGTCGAACTGGACGGGAAGCGCCCCCGGGAGGTCAGCGTGATGATCATGGGCAGTTGCCTGGACGGCTGAGATGGATGGCTGAATTCGGCCTGTGATTCGAATAATGTGACGCGACGGGTAACATTTGGACCGGACTCTCCGTCTAGTAGATATGCAAGGCTTACGAATACGCTCTATCGTTGCGATACTGGTGCTGTCGATTGGGGCGGTGCCGGCTCTTCAGGCCCGTGACCGGACCTCTCCCTATCAGGGCGAGGAAATAGAACATTTCCTTCAGTTTGCCGAGGTCGTCGAGATCAAGGAAATCGGACGCGGCATCACGAAGCCTCTCAAGGTCACCCTGGAGCTGGATGGAGTCATCCGACACGCGGTTTTCAAGGACATCGACCGGTTTGAACCCGGAGCACACGCTGTCGGTCAACGCTGGGAATTCGGTTTCCAGGACAGTTACAAGACCGAAATAGCGGCCTATGAAATCGACAAGCTGCTCGGTCTCGGAATGGTGCCTGCGACGGTGGAACGGGTGGTCGATGGGAAAAGGGGTTCGCTGCAACTGTGGGTGGACGTCCTCATGTCCGAAGCCGATCGACTGACCGACAGGGTCACGCCGCCGAACCCTCTCGGGTGGAGTCGGATGACATCCGATTATGTTCTCTTCGACAACCTGATCGACAACACGGATCGTCACCTCAACAACCTGCTCATCACAAATGCGTGGGAGATCGCGCTGATTGACCATTCGCGCTCGTTCCGCTGGACTGGTGAGTTGCGTAATCCGGACAAGTTGATGCGGTTTTCAACTTCACTCCTCGAAGCGATCTCCGAGCTTGATGCCGACCAAATCTCCAATAGAGTCGGGAAGTATCTCTCGTCCGTACAGATCAAGGGCGTGCTCAAGCGTCGAGATCGCATACTGGAACGATCCCGCCAGGAAGTTCTTGCTCGGGGTGAACCGGCCGTTCTGTACCCTTAGGATCCGCTCAACAATAACTTCACATTTTGGCATCCCATCTTCGCGGGCCTTCGCGCCATCTTCGCGGGCCTTCGCGCCATCTTCGCGGGACCTTCGCGCCATCTTCGCGGGACCTTCGCGCCATCTTCGCGGGACCTTCGCGCCATCTTCGCGGGACCTTCGCGCCATCTTCGGCCGCTCCTCAATCGCAGATCCTCGAAATAGCGGGGCTATTCCTCCGGTCTGCTCAATCGGTCGCGACCGAATCTGACGTAAATCTGGGCGCCAATTCTGTGAAGTTATTGTTGAGCGGACCCTTAGGACGAACCAGCACGAAATCGATCAGGCCGGATTGCGCTGGGGCGAGCCCGAAGCTCCTCCGCGTTCCGGCTTCGTTTGTCTGACCGCCATCTTCCGCCACATCTGCACCCTTCGCTCGATTGTCCACATTTGTGACGGAGCAACTTGAATCTCCAGACAGTTTCCGGCATCTTTGCTCCTTAGTCCGTGGCGAAAGACGGGCTCACCGCCGAAGGCGACCTCGCTACGGGTCTCAGTTCCCAGTCGCCTGCGAGATTCAGAAGGGGTTGGCTCAGTGCAATCACTTGTCCACCATCGGATCTTTCTCCTGTTGGTCCTCTCGTCGGTGGCCAGCCACGTGGGTGCTCAAACAGGATCCCTGACTAATGTCGCCAGCCTGGGCCCGGGCGGCGGCGGCGGAGTTTTCGCCGCCGCCTTCCACAACACCGATCCGAACATCATCCTGCTTGGCCAGGACGTTGGAGGGATTGACAAGAGTACCGACGGCGGGCTCACCTGGCGCCACGTCAACAGCGCGGGGTTTGCCCGACCCGAACTCAAGCTGGACGTGTTCGTTGTGGAGGAACTGGTGGCGCATCCGACCGACAACAGCCTGTTCTTTGCCTGCTCGAGTGCCGGTTTGTTTCGCTCGAGAGATGTTGGAGATACCTGGGAGATGGTGATTCCGTCTCCGGGCTCCCCGGAGATCCAGGTGTCCTGGATCGCCTTTTCGCCGCTCGATCCCAACCTGGGGCTGGTCGGAACGGGTGGCTGGCATGAGCCCGAACCTGGGGACGGGATGTACCGGACAACGGACGCGGGAACCGGAACACCGTCCGGGCTCGGCATCTTTTCGCTTGCCACCGGAGGAGTACCGTTGCGGAGGCGGGCGTACCGGCGCTGCCAACCAGTTCGGCGTTTCGCATGATGCGGAAGTGTCCGGGACGCCGGGAGCCGCTGGCTCACTTCGGTCCGGCATGGCGATTGCCAACACGTCGTCAACTTCGACCACGGCTGTCTTCGAACTCTCAACGCTGGATGGCACATCGACCGGGCTGACGGCGTCCGCGTCTGTTCCTCCTTCCGGACAGATTGCAACTTTCGTGGACAAACTGTTCCCGACGTTGACAACTCCCTTTCAGGGGGTCCTGCGGATTACGTCGACGGCGACCCCTTGTGGCCGTCGTCGGCTTGAGAGCGCGGACAAACGAGCGGGGCGACTTTTTGATCACGACAACGCCGCCGACCAACGAGGCGGGGGCAACGAACATGGCGGAACTATTGTTCCCGCACCTGGCCGACACCGGAGGATGGAACACACAGTTCATCCTGTTCAGCGGCGTGGGAGGCGCATCGTCCTCGGGGACCTTGAGCTTCTTCTCTCAAGCGGGACAGCCCCTGGGCCTGATTGTTCGCTAGCAGCTATCGACAAGCTGGCGTGTTTTAACTAGTCTTCTATGCGAATGAAACCCATCACCAGGTCGTTTCTACTGCTTCTGTTCGGGCTGTTCGCCTGCTCGTCTTGCTCCGCCCAGGGTGGATTCGACGACGCGCGGCCAGCGCCGGCGGCGGAACCCATTCCGGTTCCTCGACCGGCCGAGGTCACGTTTGACGCAGCCGAGGCGGCCGCCGGGAACCTTCCGCGCCTGTACAGTCTTCTTGTCGCGTGGCAGGGAGATCTGGTTCTGGAGCGCTACTACAACGGACGGGGCCCGACGCGGGTGGCCAACATCAAGTCCGCGTCCAAGAGCATCATGTCCGCGCTTGTCGGCATCGCCATCGACCGCGGCGTGATCGAGAACGTCAGGCAACCCATTGGGTCCTTCTTCTCCGACCTTCTCGGAAGCGCAGATGATTTGCCGAAGCGCGAGATCACCATCGAAGACCTGTTGACCATGCGGTCGGGATTGCAGACGACGAGCAATCGTTACTACGGGGCCTGGGTCGGGAGCCGGAACTGGGTGCAATACGCCCTGGACCGTCCGCTGCTCCGGCAGCCCGGTACGCGAATGGATTACAGCACCGGGAACACCCATCTCCTGTCGGCAATCCTGACCAGCCAGAGCGGCACGAGCACCTGGCAGTTTGCCCAGGAGGCATTGGCGAAACCGCTGGGTTTCAGCCTGGCACGCTGGCCGCGGGATCCTCAAGGCCTGTACTTCGGCGGCAACGACATGGAGTTGACGCCGAAACAGATGCTGGCTTTCGGTGAAATGTACCTCAACGGCGGCCGTGCCAACGGTCATCAGATCGTACCGGAGAGCTGGGTCGCCGCTTCGCTCACTCCCCGAACTCGATCCACACGGGACCGGAACAGGTTCTACGGCTATGGCTGGTGGATCCGCCAACTGGGCGGGCATCAGACCTTTTACGCCTGGGGGTACGGCGGGCAGTTCATCTTTCTGATCCCGGATCTCGAGCTGGTCGTTGTGACGACGTCTTCAATCAACAGCGGCCGCGGCCGCCGGGGCCACCTCGGACGTGTGTACGACCTGGTCGAACGATTTGTGGTCGCACCAATCGACGCGGCGTCCGGAATAGCCCAGCCCTGACGGTAGGGGCCCGAGTCGGCCCTAACGCCTCGGCGACTGGTCGCCTCGCTCAGCCGCGGCGATGCGGCCAAGTCGGGTAAAGTGGATCGGGAAGGCTCGCAATTGATGAAGAATCGCAGAGTACGCCCTTGCGTTCCATCCAGTAAGCCCAATACCATCGAACAACAAGGGCGGTTAGCTCAGTTGGAAGAGCATTCGGTTTACACCCGAAAGGTCACAAGTTCGAGCCTTGTACCGCCCATTTAGTTGTTTCAGTAAGTTGCCAGTCATCGAGCAAGTGGCTACAACTACATTGGGACCTACACATCACAGGCGAAAGGTGAGGCAAGTGAAGCAACTGATTGATTGACGCCGATTCCCTCCTTTACATATTTTCTTTAAAAAGTTTTTCACGGTTCGCTCCAAGAGACACCTGAACGATGCAAGCTGGCAAGCAGTTCGGCCACTACGACGTGGTAAACGTTGGACACGGCACCACTCAAGCCGCGGGGTCGCTGGGTGGATCGTGGTGTCAACGATCGCGAGAAGCTCGGAGGTCCCGACTTATTCGCTCCCAATTTTCTCGCTGTAGTTCCTCGATCCCCTGCCTGGTAAGCTTTCCTACCGATGCGGGAATCGCTCCTTCGCCGACGTCCAGTCCATAATCACCGATGATCGAGGGGAATACCGACTCTTCTGGCTGCCCCCAGGCCGACACTACCGCAGCCACACGCCCAACGTTCGCAAGTCGATCCCTGATATTCGGCCGGAGGCTCCTAGGATGGGAGGATACTCATTGTGGCCTATACAGATGGAGCGATATGGGTTTATTAATCCGGGGCGTTTTTGTAGGATAATCAGGAATTGATCTTACTGAGGCCAGGAACGTGCCCCTAGACAACGCAAGGAGCGGCGGTAGCATCTGAAACCACCGGTCTGCTCACTCGATCCCGATCCTCACTTCGATCTCAGGCAGATTTCCTTCTCTTCGACACACGCTTTTGCTCTTTGGCGGTACATTCGTCGCCATCCAACTGGCCTTTGGATTCTTCGTCGAGGGGCAGGTTTCAGCTCTATGGCCCGCGATCGGCATAACCGCCGCCGCCACACTGCTCAGCCCAAAGCGATTGTGGCCGGGAGTAATGGTGGTTTTCTCTCTGGCCTACGTTTCCGCATATCTGTTTCACGGCGTGCCGGCGGTGCAGACGGCCGCTTTTACGGTTGTCAACCTGGCGCAAGTCTGGTCGCTGGCGTGGCTTCTTACCCGAGCACTCGAGAGCACCATCAGCCTGACCACGAGTCGAGAG
This sequence comes from Terriglobia bacterium, assembly GCA_965247425.1. Lineage (GTDB taxonomy): Bacteria > Acidobacteriota > Terriglobia > 20CM-2-55-15 > 20CM-2-55-15 > CAZOZZ01. Next base: position 2,563,769 of record OZ252023.1, on the reverse strand, counting down.
GTAATCTGGTTCGTCGTGATAACGGCATTCGTGACGGGCGCTACGGGTTTCGCCGCGGGGGCGGCGCGTTCTTTTTACTACGGGACACCCTTCTGGACCGGATGGCTCAGTTGGTGGATCGGGGACGGCTTCGCAATTCTACTTGTCGTTCCAGCGATCATCGCGTGGGCCATCCCCACGCACCGCAAGGTCCTCGGCGTGAGTCGGGCCGCCGTGATCGAGATGACGGCGTTGACTCTCCTCTTAATCGCCGTCGCCGATCACGTGTTCGCAGTGGTGCCGGGAAGCGCCCTTTCCCCCGGGCAGTTTTCATACCTGACTTTCCCCTTCCTCCTTTGGGCGGCATTTCGGTTCGGAATCCTTGGAGCGACATCCGGCGCCGTCCTTATTTCCGTTGTGGCAGCGTGGAACACGATCGAGGGCAGAGGCCCGTTCGCTCTGGTCGATGAATTGGTCGGCCCGGAGGTGCTGAGCCTGCAGACATTCCTGGGAATCGAGGTGGTCTTCTCATTGATGGCGGCCGCGGTGACAACCGAGTTGAGGCTAGCCAAGAAGGATGTGGAGCGATCGAACATCGAACTGGAAAGCCGGGTCGGGGAACGCACCGCGGAGCTTCATCGGGCTACTGAAGAACTGAAAAGAGAAGCCTTCGAAAAATCCGTCTTGGACCAACGATTCTGGACGCTCTTCGAGCAAAGCCAGGTCGGCCTCGCCATCGTTGGGCCGGACTACCAGTTGGCTAAGACGAACCCCGCCTATTGCACGATGCTCGGATACACCGAGCAGGAACTGAAGGCGCTGACCTTCTCCGAAATCACACATCCGGACGACGTCGAGGAAAATTTCCGCTTGACGGACCAGATGTTTGCCGAAGGCCGTTCCGCTTACCAGACGGAAAAACGTTACATTAGGAAGAACGGCGAAGTGATCTGGGGAAACCTCAGGGCGACCAGCATTCGGGACGATGACGGTCGCATCCTGTACGGGCTCGCACTGCTGGAGGACATCACCGAGCGCAAACGAGCCGAAGAAAACATCCGAATGGTGAACGCCAAGCTGGAGGCAAGCGAGGAGCAGCTTCTCGCACTCTTGGAATCGGCGCAGGATGGGATCGTCGTTACCGATCGGGAAGGCCGCATCCTCCTGGTCAATGCTCAGACCAGGACGATGTTTGGTTATGAGAGTGAGGAACTGGTTGGGCAGCCTGTGGAGTTGCTCGTACCCGGCGACCGGCAGGACAGTCACCGGGCCAGCCTGGTCGCATATTGCGCCGATCCCCGAATGCGTCCCATGGGAGACGGGTTGGAACTCCGCGCCCAACGGAAAGACGGATCCGAGTTTCCCGTGGAAATCAGCCTCAGCCCGACACGGGTCGGGGAAGACCTGATGATCATGGCCGTCGTCCGGGATGTGACCGAACGGAAGCGCCTGGAATGGCAATTCCATGAAGCGCAACGGATGGACCATCGGACGGCTGGCGGGAGGTGTCGCTCACGACTTCAACAACATCCTTACGATCATCACAGGATACGGCTCGATCATCTCCGACGAGCTTCCGGCAGGATCCCCACTCCAGACAAGTGCTCTGGCACTGTCACGGGCGGCCGCGCGTGGCGCAACACTGACCCGTCAGTTGCTGGCCTTCAGCCGCAAACAACGTTTTGAACCGCGTGTCCTGGACCTGAACGTGGTTATTGCGGAAATGTACAAAGTGCTGCGCAGGGCGTTGGGAGAGGACATCGATCTCGTCACGGCCCTATCGGCCCCGGATATGTCAGTGCCGACCCGGCTCAATTGGAACAGGTCATTGTGAACCTGGCGGTGAACGCGCGGGACGCCATGCCGTGCGGCGGCAGCCTCAAGATCGAAACAAAAGATTGTTCGCTCGACCCCGAACAGGCCGGTACGGAGGGTGTGCCGGCGGGCCGTTACGTCGGCCTGAGGATCATCGATACTGGAACCGGGATGAGCCAGGACACGCTTGATCACATCTTTGAGCCCTTCTTCACAACGAAGGAACGAGGCAAGGGAACCGGTCTGGGGCTACCGGCCGTCTACGGAATCGTCAAGCAAAGCGGGGGTGCGACTACAGTCGACAGTAAGCCAGGTGAGGGATCGATCTTCATGATCTACCTGCCGCAGACAGATCGGCTATGCGACAGACCCGGGGTGGATGAAGGATTCCAGAAGGACCTCAATGGAACCGGAAAGATCCTGCTGGTTGAAGACGATGGCGAACTCCGGGAACTGGCGGCGAACATTTTGACTAGAAATGGATACGACGTCGTTCATGTCCCTTCGCCTCGCGAGGCCAAGAGCCTTTTCGACACAGGAAAGATGTCGATCGATCTGCTGCTGACCGATGTCGTTATGCCGGGAATGAGTGGCAGAGAGTTGGCACGACAATTGCGAAAGGTGAATCCAGGCCTTAAAGTTCTATTCATGTCCGGCTATGACGACACCGTCGACGACGGACCTTATGCTTCGACGGAAAGCGACGCCCTACTGGAAAAGCCCTTCGCTCCAGGAACCCTTTTGAGAGAAGTCCGTCGCGCCCTCAGCAGGAACTGATTGGACTCTTTACCACCGGCTGCTGTGGGTTGCAGAATGACGCGGGGGAGCCTCGGATCAGGCTTTTGGCCGCACCCCGTTGACTGGCAGGTCGATTGTTACTTCCGTCCCGGTTCCCACCCCGCTCTCAACCTGGATATCCCCACGGTGATCCTGGATAATTTTGAAATCGGACGATAGTCCAAAGCCCATCTTTATCCGTCCGTCGGCGTGCTTCAGGTCGAAGTCGAAGATGCGTTCCAACTGCTCGGGAGGAATCCCAACGCCCGTGTCGGTGATACGGACATGGACGATGCCGTTTGCCTGTGAGGTGCTGATTCTTATCTCACCTGTGCCTTCGATGGCCTGGAGTGCGTTCTTGAGGAGATGCATGAAGACCTGGTTCAACTGTCCCGGAGCGCAATAGACCGGTTCGATATCACCGTAACTCTTGACCACGGCAACCCGGGTACCCATTTGGTTTTCGAGCAGCGTCAGGGCGCTCTCGATCCCCTCGTGGATGTCCACCGTCTGGAACTCGGCCTCGTCCAGGCGGGCGAAACTCCGTAAGCTGCCCACAACAGCGCTCACTCGTTCGGTACCACTGGCAATCACCCGGTTGGCGTCGGCTACTACCTCGAACACGGACTGTATCGTCTGATTGTCCTTGTATTCGGCGGAAATGGTTTCGATCGTCTGTTTCAGTTTGTCCAGCGCTCGGACCAGAGTGTCGTGCATGCTGCCGATGGCCCCCAGAGGGCTGTTCATCTCGTGTGCCACACCGGCCACGAGATCACCCAGCGAGGCCATCTTTTCCTGCATGAACATTCGGTTCTGGGTCTCTTTGAGCAGCTGCAGGTTCTCTTCGAGCGTCTTGTTCTGTTCTTCCAGTCGGCTGAAATCGAGGTAGCGCACGTAGCCGAGCGACAGGGCGTCCGTCAGTTGCTGAACGATTGTCAGGTGTTCCGGGATTGATGTGGGCACAATAAAGCCGACGGTGCCATGTTCGAAAGGCACATGGACAAAGCGCCATTCGGTTCTACTCGGTATCGGGTAAGGCTGGTCGAGCCCCCAGGGCGCGGTCACCGCCTCAAACCTGGCCGCACAGTCCTCGCCGCCGACCGTTATAGACAACACCTCTCCTCGACGCCAGCAATCGACGACTGCCGGGTCCCTTGAACTGGGCATATTCATTTCCTGGACGACCACATCATCATTCAGCTCGAACAAGAGCGAAGTAGTCCAGGAAATGCCGAATTTCTTCGGGCTGTGGAAAGCGTAATAGCGCCTTCGAATGTGAAACCCATCCTCGTCCTCTTCCACGAACCGGATCGTGTTGCCCAGGACATCGATTCCCAGACTCAACATCTCCACAAACATCGTACCCAGTACCTTCAACAGATCCTTGCTCGAGCGCATGGCCATCGCCTCTGCGCGCACCCGCTCTACAGCCAGTCTGCGCTTGACCGAAGACACATCGCGTTCCCGGGACAAGCCGTCGTCATCGCTGCGAAGGTTCTCCAGTGCGGCGATTCGTTCGGTCCCTGTCTTCCTCTCGTCCTTCATGGTGTCCCCATTCTCGATACAGACAGAGCAGCCAACTCCCCTCTGGGAGTCCGCGGTCTTCCGCACCGTTGCGCTCCGCCCCACGTCCGACCTGGAGTCCGCCCTCGCTGATGAAGACAACTAACGGCCACGCGGTGGTGCTCCGCGTCTTCTTATGAATGTTGAGGTTTGGAGCTTATCATAGCTGGAAGCATGGGTTGGAAGTGGGGTTTTGAAGCAACGCGGTGCATAATTCTGGCGTTATCCTGATTACTTTCTGACGTTTATCCTGCATAATGATCTTCGACATCACGAGGCCGACATTAACCCCCCGACCGGCCCCAGGGAGAAGAAGTCCAGACAACATATGAACATCCTTCTGTACACGCCCGACAACGGAGTAACCCGCAACTTTATGCCCCACCTGTGGATGTTCGTCCTACAGGCACTCACACCACCCGGGCATAAGGTTTTCCTGATCGACGCCAACGCACAACCGTTCTCTGAAGAGGAAGTCGCCCGTTTCGTCAAAGACAACGAGATCGAGTTGGCCGGCGTCGGGACGATGACGCGCCGTGCGTCCGCTGCTTACAAAATCGCGGATGCCATCCGCGGGGCCGGTGCCAAGGTTGTGATGGGTGGCCCGCATGTGACGGAGTTGCCCGATGAACCGCTCGGACGGGATGGCCAACCCCGGCACGCGGATGCCGTTGCGCTGGGAGAAGCCGACGAAACCTGGCCGAGGATCGTGGCCGACGCCGCACGGGGTGAACTCGAAGAGGTCTACATCGCGTCCGACGTTGACGGTAGGGATGTGAAGCCCTCCCTGGAGGACTATCCGGCTATACCCTGGGAGAGCATGGATCTCGAGCAATTCAACCTGCTCAGCCGTGTTCCCTCCTGGGCGGATGTCGTCTTGAAGCGGGCCGGCATCATGCCGTGGGACAGCATGTACATCATTCCGATCGAAACAGGCCGTGGGTGCCCGTACGGTTGCGATTTCTGCACTGTCACGGGTTTCTTCGGGGAGTCCATCCGTTTTCGGACGAACGACAGCGTTGTCGACGAAATGCTGCGGCTGAAAGAACGAGCAAAGCGCGAAAACGGCCAGATCTTCGCGTTTTTCGTCGACGACAACTTTGCGATCAATATTAAGCGAGCTAAATCCTTGATGCGCGACATCATCGCGCGCGACGCGGTCATGCCCTGGGTGGCCCAGATCAGCGTCAACCTGCTTCGGGACCAGGAGCTACTCGACCTGATTTCGGACAGCGGTGGGAAGTTCATTTTCATTGGGCTGGAATCCATTGACGCGCAGGCTCTCAAGGACGTTCACAAGGGATTTAACAAGCCCGACGAATACGGGCCTATCATCAAGCGGCTGAGCGATCGGGGCGTCTACACCATCACGTCTTTCATCTTCGGGATGGATGGCGATCAGCCCGGCGTCGCCGATCGGACGATAGCCGCCATCCGGTCCTGGCCGCCGGGACTGCCGGTGTTCAGCGTTCTGACGCCTTACCCATCGACACCCTTGTACGATCGCCTGATGGAGGAGGGTCGTATGACGCGGCCCAAGCATTGGCTGGACTTTAAACCCTTCAAGATGGCGTTTACACCGAAAGACATGGATGTGGACGAGGTGGAAGGCGAGATCCATGCGGCCTGGCGCCGGTCCTACGATAGCGAAGCCATCGCGATCGCCTATGAATCGATAGAGCACCGCCCATTCAGCGAGCGCGCGGTGATGTTCTTTTCCCGACTCGCCTTCCGTGGCATCTATTTTCCACAGAGAAACGTGCGCGACTGGCTGGGTCTGCTGTTTGAAAACCGGCGGATCCTGCTCAAATTGTTACGGCAGGGCTGGGTCGCTCATCGCAACTCGAAGGGAAATCCGCCCACGAAGCCGAAAAGTGAGGAGCCCGCCGTCGAAGTGACGCACTCGACGTCCGGAGACTGACCCGCCCCATTCCGTTCCCGGTAGATCGTCACAGAGAATTCGACGCAGAGGCGCAAAGACGCAGAGTCTTTTTTCGTTCACTGGTCGCCCGACTCTCACAATCCTGCTTGGCCCGGTCGGTTTTCCGAAATGTAGAAGAACAATCCCCTCTGCGTCTCTGCGACTCTGCGTCGAAAACACCTGCCAACATGCATCGAGGTTGCAGTCCAGGCGGACAAACCCTTCCCCATCGAATTTTTTTGTAACCAAAACCTCTCCAAACCGTTTCTATAAGGTCAGGCGGTGCGAAAATTTCTTTGAACTTTTCGGCTGGCCGGTGCGTATTCGAGGTGGAAGCGCAAAGCAAAGAAGCCCCCACGCCATGAACTAATCGGGAACAGGAGACGACATGAACGAGCAAGCTCAGGAACTGATTCGACTCGACAACGTGACGAAGATTTTTTATACCGACGAGGTGGAAACACACGCCCTTTCCGGGATTCAGATGGAGATTCGTGCAGGGGAGTACATATCCATGTCGGGTCCGTCCGGATGTGGGAAGTCGACCCTGCTGTCGATCCTTGGCTTGCTCGACACGCCGAGCGAGGGTACCTATTGGCTCAACGGGAAGCACGTCGCCGACCTGACTCTTGCCGAACGCGCCCGGATCCGCAATCGAGAGATCGGATTCATCTCCCAGAGCTTTAACTTGATCGGTGACCTAAGCGTGTTTGAAAACGTCGAGTTGCCGCTGATCTATCGGGGCATGCCGAGTTCGGAGCGCAAGCAGCGAGTGATGGAAGCTCTCGATCGCGTAGAGATGGCCCATCGGGTCAAGCACTATCCCTCTCAGCTCAGTGGTGGTCAACAGCAGCGCGTTGCCGTTGCCCGGGCGTTGGGCGGAAAGCCGTCGATTCTGCTGGCCGACGAGCCGACGGGGAACCTCGACTCGAAGAACGGCGAAGCCACCATGTCGTTGCTCGAGGAACTTCACCGTGACGGCTCCACGATCTGCATCGTGACGCATGATCCACGTTACGCCGAGCGTGCCGAGCGAATCGTCAACTTGTTCGACGGTGTCATCGTCGGGGAGAAGGCGGCCGCAACCGTCGGATAAGGACGTAGTAAACAGCCTGTGGCCGCACTTGGTAGTGCCAGGTCACGGGTTCCATGGGGCCGGATGCAGGGTGCCTGACGACATCGATGCTTGGTGTCGGACGGCGCGACCCAGATGGCCCCATGTTGTCGGAACCCTCGGGCACAGTGGTCTCCGGATCCCGGAATTTGTCGTCCGTCGGTCAAGACAACCATCATCGCGTGAGCCTCAATACCCTCAAAAACGACCCTGATGAACAACGTCTAATTCGGGGACGGAGGCGTAATTACCACCACTCCTATCGTAGTTCCTTGTGAATCGAATTGTTCCTCCGTCCCCGAATTAGAACTATTCCAAATTGCCACAGCTACCATTGCATCTCTGCGTTAACTGAGTTTCGCCTCAGTCCCCGAATTAGAATCGTTTCGCGTGCGATAATGTGTGGCTCTACCGTTGCTTGGAGGCACCTATGAAACGATCCGTTGCGGGCTTGATCACGTATCTCTTCATTGCAGGTTTCCTGTGGAGTGAGGCGCCAGCACAAGAGAATGACAGGCCGCGGGTGCGTGAGGCCGGTATCCGGCCGGGCGTGCTGTCTCCGGGGCCTCTCAACGGCATCACTGATGTCGAGGGCGTGGCTGTGGGTCATACGACGATTGTCCGGGGAGACGATGTCCGTACGGGCGTGACGGCGATCCTGCCGCATGAAGGGAATATCTTCCGCCAGAAAGTGCCGGGCGCGGTCTTCATCGGCAATGCTTTCGGGAAGTTGGCCGGATCGACGCAGGTGAACGAGTTGGGTGAAATCGAAACGCCCATCCTCTTGACGTCCACGCTTGCGGTTCCACGAGTGGCCGACGCCGTGATGGATTACATGCTCGCACTGCCGGGCAACGAAAACGTGCGGTCGATCAACCCATTGGTTGGAGAGACCAACGACGGTGGGCTGAATGACATACGCGGCCGTCACATTACCTCCGAAGACGTTGCTAACGCCATTCGAGGAGCGACAACGGGGCCTGTGGGCGAGGGAGCCCTGGGCGCCGGCACGGGGACGGTAGCTTTTGGATTCAAGGGCGGTATCGGGACATCCTCCCGGCGGCTGCCCGCGGACCTGGGCGGATTCACCGTGGGTGTTCTGGTCCAGACCAACTTTGGCGGTGTCCTGACGATCAACGGCGCGCCGGTCGGGGAAGAACTGGGTCAGTACTACCTCAGGAATCAGATCGAGGGAAGCCAGGGCGGTGCCGAGGACAACGCCGATGGGTCGGTCATCATCGTCGTTGGAACCGACGCTCCAATCGAGAACCGGAACCTCAAGAGGCTCGCAGCGCGGGCCATGCTGGGCCTGGGACGAACCGGCTCCGCCTCGACCAACGGAAGCGGCGACTACATCATCGCGTTTTCAACGGTCCGCGAACCCGCCCCGTTGCTCTCCAACAACAGGATGTCCCCCCTGTTCCTCGCAGTCATCGAGGCGACCGAAGAAGCGATCTACAACTCCTTGTTCAAAGCCACCACGACAACCGGAAACGGCAGGACCGTCGAAGCCCTCCCCATCGAGCGCACGTTGGAGATTCTCCGAAAATATAACGCACTCCGGTAGGGGCAGGGAATTTCGACGCAGAGGCGCAAAGACGCAAAGCAGGATTTGTCTGAATCTCCAGACAGAAAACACACTTTGCGTCTTTGCGCCTCTGCGTCTCCGCCCTTCAGTTTATCGTGATCGCCCCGGGACTCGACCCGCGAAGGGCACCACCCCCCGCTTCGATCCGGATTCCAGTGGTGAACAACATGTCGTTCTGTTTCTTCCCCGGGGTCGGGTTGCTCAGAAAACGGTCGCTGACGGTCACCTGCCAGCTGAGCCAGTCGTTCAGGCGGGTTACGGCGGTTGTATCGAAGGTGAGGCGGAATTCCCCGGCGTCACTCATGTTTGGGAACACAGCCAGGCGTTGGGCTATCGACGTCAGGCTTGTGAGCTGATACGACAGGTCCTCTCCGAAGACCGACTCCGCCGATTTCCTTTCCAGTCCGCTCCCGAAGTACTCCTGGTTCGACGAGGCGCCGCCAAAGATTTCGAGCGACGATCGAGGGGTTTCGATCAAATCGAACCCGAGTCCTCCTCCCAGCACCAGCCGCAGATCCAGATCCTGAAACCGATCGAACTCCAGATCCGTGAATCCGAACGTGAAAAGCCGGTCGTTCAGGCGGATCTCGTACCGGGAACCTCCGCGGATGGCATGGGCTGTCGTGACGGACTGACCGCTAGCCCGCATAAATCACCGAAAGGACCAGAAAAGGCCGCCCTGTTTGGCATAAATCGTTTGTCGAGAACGGTTCAGAAACCAAACGGAGGCGGCCCTTATGAGTACAGAGTGTAAACAAACCACGTTCGAATTTCACGGACTTCTTCAACGAAAAATGAAGGCGCGTTTCGACGGCGGCAAGATCACGTCTGACGCTGGAGTTCTGCTGCTGCGTGAAGTCGAAAAGCGGACCGGTTTGATCGATGGATTGGCGGGGTGTTTTAGCGATCATCGCGACCAACGGTTGATCGAACACACCGTGAAGGAGCTGTTGGGACAGCGGGTCTACGGGCTGTGCCTGGGATATGAAGACCTGAACGATCACGATCAGTTACGGACCGACCCGATGCTTGCGTTGGCGGTGGACAAAGCGGATCCGCTGGGAACGAATCGACGACAGGCCGGCGACTGGGGAAAGGCGTTGGCGGGCAAGAGCACGCTAAACCGATTGGAGTTGACCGGCGCCGAAGTCGGCGACCAGGAGCGGTACAAGAAGATCGCTATGGATGGGGACAAGATCGATCGTTGGATGGTCGATGCGTTTGTGGCAGCCCATGACAACACGGCGCCCGAAGAGATCGTTCTGGATCTGGACGCGACCGATGATCCGATCCATGGTCAACAGGAAGGCCGGTTCTTTCACGGCTACTACCGCAACTACTGCTATCTGCCCTTGTACATCTTCTGTGGAGAGCATCTGTTGTGCGCTCGGCTGCGCCCGTCCAATATCGATGGGGCGGCAGGATCAGTCGATGAATTGGAACGTATCGTCGGCCAGATCCGTCAGAGCTGGCCGGACGTGTCGATCATCATTCGGGCCGATTCCGGATTCTGCCGGGATGCATTACTGGACTGGTGTGAAACCCACCAGGTCGATTATGTGATGGGGTTGGCCAAGAACGACCGCCTCAAGCGAGAGATCGCTGACCAGATGATTCAGGCTGAAGCGGAGTTTCAGACCACTGGGAAATCGGCACGAGTGTTTAAGGATTTCCTGTACCGGACTCGAAAGAGCTGGAGCCGCACTCGTCGCGTTGTTGGCAAAGCCGAGTTCCTGGCCAAGGGCGCCAATCCCCGATTCGTGGTGACCTCACTGCCACCGGAACGACTCGGAGCCCAAGCGCTCTACGAAGATTTCTATTGCGCACGCGGCGACATGGAGAACCGGATCAAAGAACAGCAACTGGATCTATTTGCCGACCGCACCAGTGCGGGAACCATGCGCGCCAATCAGCTCCGACTGTATCTGTCCTCAGCCGCCTACATGCTTATGCAGGCGTTGCGTCGTCTCGGTCTCAAAGATACCGCGATGGCCCATGCCCAATGCGGAACCATCCGTCTGAAGCTTCTTAAGATCGGTGCGCGTATCCGCCTCACGGTCCGCAACGTCTGGATCTCGATGTCGGAGGCCTATCCCTATGCCGACGTCTTTGCTCTCATAGTGAGAAACCTGCAATCAATTCCGCTTCGTTGCTGACGACACCGAACCTTCAGATCCGAAAAACAGCGCCTCTCATCTGCCTCCCGGCGAGGCCTGCCTGCACTCGCCCATTCATGCCGATCTCCCGCCAAATGTCGCCGTGTCACAGGCTCAAAATCCGCCAATGTCCACGGCTCGCTCACTCTCAGCTCCAAGTCTCGCCGCAAATCGCTTCTCGTATCCGAACACCGATCGATTCTCCGATTGGTGATCCATCCGGGCTAGTCGAGTTGTCCGCGAAGATTGTCGTCAGATAGGCGCTGAACTGGTTGTCCTCCGTTGTCCGTGCCGCCTGTACTCCGACGTTCAAGGCAGTTGTGTCGGCGTTGCCCGAAGTGGCGCTGAGAGCGGCGTCGACGGCTCCGGACCAGAAATCGGTGAGCCCCGGGTTTTCCAGACGTTCGCTGCGTGACTGAAAGAGCTCGTGCTGTTCCGCTGACCGGATCGACTCGATCAGACCGGTCGGGACTTCGATGATTCCCGTCTCCCCGGTTCGGATCTCCAGAGTGTTCGGGTTCAACGCCAGCGATCCGACAAGGAGCCGGGCGTCGGACAGCCGAACGTAGAACGCGTTGTCCGATCGCAGGCCCTCGATGTCCTCCCAGTCCGCGGTCAAGGCGCCGAGCAGCTCCGACTGGATCTCGATCTCACCACCTTCGAGTCCCACGATCGCTCCAGTGACTCGATCGCCGTTCCTGAGCGTAATCTCGTCGGCCACGCTTTCAGAAGAAAAGATCAAGAGGGTCAGCAGGAGACAAGGAATGCGTTTCTTCATTGCTCTAGCTTTCTTCGACGTGCAGTTCGGCGATCGTGTCAATCATTTCCGTCGTCTCGGCTGTTCCGAACTGACCTCCCATCCACATTGCGACGGCGCTGGCCGGGAGGGAAATGAGAATGGCCGATCCGGCCGGAAATGTCATGACGAGTTCGAACTGTACGATCACATAGGCCAGGACCCCGACTACGAGCGCCGCCGTGCCTCCGGCGAGATTCGCCTTCTTCCACCAGAGCCCCGCCACGACCGGTACAAACAGCCCGCCGCTGAGCAATCCGATGGCTATGGTGTAGAACTCCGTAATCAGGGCGGGTGGGTTGTAGGCCAGGAACATCGCAGTGAGGCCAACGACCCAGGCCACGCCGACCGTGACCCAGTGAACCCCCTTCTGGCTGAGCCTGCGGTTAAGGAAGTTGCCCAGCAGATCATGCGCGATTGCGGAACTGCATGCCAGGAGCAGCGCGTCGGTCGTTGACATCACGGCCGCCAGGACCGCGGCCACGGCGATGCCCCTGAAAATCGGGTGGAACTCGGTCTCCATCACCCTGAGAAACACCATGTCGGCGTTCTCGAGGCCGGGAAAGTTCATCTTGCCTACGGGGACGATGGCCAGAACCGCGGCCAGGATCATGACCGCATAGACGACCATGGACAGATTCAGCGACAGCTTGGCTCCGCGCGAATCCTTTGCGGTGAAGACGCGCATCACGATGTGAGGGATGACCGATATGGCGGCGGCCCATATCACGAACGATCCGAGATAGCTTGTGACTGGCTGGTCGGCGCCCATCAACCCAAGTTCGGGCGAAGCGACGGTCGCCTGCCTCATCATCTCAAGTGGGGATCCCACCTTCATGATCAGCACGGCGGCGGCCCCGAGAATCACCATCAGCATGAGGGTTCCCTGAAACACATCCGTCCACGTGATGGCGATCATGCCGCCAACCGAGACGTAGGTGATGAAGACCAGGGTCGCCAGCGTGAGCGCGGTGACGTAGGGGATGCCGAGCAGGGCTTCGGCGGTGATACCCGCGGCCTTCATCTGGGCCACGATGTAGGCTGTGAATGTGACGACGATCAGTATCGGTACCATGTACCGGACAATCGGGTGAGGGTAACGAAACGACAGAAAATCGCTGATCGTGAATTTTCCGAACTTTCGAAGAGGGGCCGCCACCAGGATCGCCGCCATCGGAAATCCCACGATCGCTCCCGTAAACAACGCCAGCGTGGCCGGAATCCCCTGAGCGTAGGCGAGGCCCATGACCCCGATGATGGATCCTCCACTGGCCAGAGCGGCCATTATCGCCATGCTGTTGACGAACGGGCCGATCCGACGGCCCGCCACCCAGTATTCGGACGCCGAGGCTGCGACCTTACGGGATGCGTACACTCCCACGCCGATACAACCGAACAGATACAAGACCGTGAGCACGCGTTCGATGATCATCGTTTTTTCCCCGAAGCCCGCCGGACCTTCTCGGCTTGCACGAAACGAACGAGAGCGATACCGGGAGACAGAACCATGAGGACCGCCATCAACCAGCCGAAGACCGACATGCCGGCCACAGTCATCTCTCGCCAGAAGGGCATGAAAGCGACAGCGGAAAATGCAATCAAACCAATCAGGTACCAAAGGTCCCCAGTCGGTATCCTGAAGAAATTGGACATAAGTCTCCTTGTGTAGCGCCCGTCGGATTCTTCGACGCCGCTAATATAGTGGATAAAACCGTGGCTCGCAATCCGCCAGTGGTCCCCGCCAGATATAGCGGTACTAGATTTCGGAGTGCAACGGTACCGGATTTGGGGGAGCGACGACGAGGCTATGCTTCGACATTGTGAGGAGGAGCGACGCCAAAGACGGTGCCGTTCCGCCCGAACCCGAAGGGCCGATGGAGGTTGCCTCTCACGAAACCTAAACCATGTCGAAAGCTCTCACTCACCACACGGTGGATCTCACCCTTCAGTCCGCTCGCAACCTCCTTCGGAGATAGTATCGCTATATCTGGCGGGGGCTACTAGAATAGATCCCAAAATCGAAAGACATGATTTCCGCCAAATCCGGGGCGGTATGAGGTGAGCGAGATGCTTGGAAAGATGAAGATCATTGGGTTCCTTCTGGTGTTGTCGGGCATCGGTTTTTCGATGCCGGTCCTCGAGTTGGGCGGGCAATCGGGTGACACGAAGGTCGTGCTTCTCGGCACCGGAACTCCGAACACGGATCCCGACCGCTTCGGACCGGCGACGGCGATCGTCGTCAACGGACAACCCTACGTCGTGGATGCGGGCGCCGGTGTCGTTCGAAGAGTTGCGGCCTCGGGTCGGGAAGGCGTAGAGGGAATGCGACCGGCGAACCTGACGCGGCTGTTCATCACACACCTGCATTCCGACCATACGGTCGGCTATCCGGATTTCATTTTTACGCCGGCCGTCGTCGGCCGGAGACAGTCGCTCCACGTCTATGGTCCCCCCGGCCTCCAGGAGATGACCGACCACCTGATGAAGGCGTGGGCCGAGGATATCGAAATGCGCTTGAACGGACTGGAGCAGGGTATCGAGAGTGCCTACCAGGTTGTCGTCCACGAAATTGAGCCGGGAGTCGTTTACGAGGACGACAACGTGCGGATCCGGGCATTTGAGGTGGATCATGGGTCCTGGGAACATGCATTCGGCTACCGGTTCGAGACGGCGGATCGAACGATCGTGATTTCCGGCGATGCGGCGCCGAGCCCGGCCCTGATTGAAAACGCAATGGGCGCGGATGTGCTCATACACGAGGTCTACTCGGTCGAGGGATTCAGCCGACGTACACCCCCAAAACAGGCCTACCACTCCGCCTTCCACACCTCGACGCTGGAGTTGGCGGAAATCGCCCAGCGGGTTCAGCCGGGGCTTCTCCTCCTCTATCATCTGCTTCCGTTTTCAGCGACCGAAGAGCAGTTGCTGGAAGAGCTGACCAACGCCTATGGCGGGCGGGTCGTTATGGGGCGAGATCTCGGCGTGTATTGAATATCGCACAGGGGGCCGGCCCGATGACGGTGCCAAAAGCATTGATCTTATGGGACGAAACCATTATTTTGGACGTCTTTGATCTCCGTTGAATACGAGTCCTGTGTTGGACCCGGTGTGCTTCGGCCGATTTTCAATGGAATTTGTCCCGAAATGTGCGGAACCGGCTTCGTTTGGACCGTTCCCAGAGTGTTAGCAGATTAGGAGACCTATGAGTCTGTCAGTAAAGACCCGCAAAGTAGATGACATTGTCTTGTTGGATCTGTCCGGACGTCTCACGATAGGCGAGCCGACCCTGTTGCTTCGGGAGACCATTCGGCGGTTTGTCGCCGATGGAAGCAGCAAGTTCATCGTCAATCTGGGGCAAGTGTCCTACATCGACAGCGCCGGCCTCGGTGAGCTGATCGCAACGTTTACCACGATTCGGAACAAGGGTGGCGACGTCAAGCTTCTCAACCTCACTGCGAAGGCGAAAGACTTGCTCCAGATGACCAAGTTGCTGACCGTTTTCGACACATACGATGACGAAGGCAAGGCCGTCGAGGCTCTTAAGGGAATGGGGGCCGCTTAGTTTTTGGCGCGCTGGGTGTGAGCCTTCAAATGTTGCCGTCCGGCCCCAACCGGCTCATGACGGTTTTCGGCGGGGCTCGAGACCCGAGCCTCGAAATAATACGGGGGTTGGCCCCGCACTGTCTATGCCTTTGAACACCAGTATGCCCGACGCGACCCTCGAGGTTGTCGAGGAGGTGGGCACCACGCGAACCGTGCATCTGACGGAGACTCCGTTCCGTATTGGCCGGGGCGGTGACGGCAAGAACCATCTTCCTCTGGAGGACGCCCGGGTGTCCCGCCAATCGGCCGTGATCACGTTCGTGGATGGAGAATACTGCCTTGAGGATGCCGGGCAGAGGCGCGGCCTGTTCCTGAACGGTGCGAAGATCGATGAGACCCAGTCTCTGGCCGAGGGCGATGTCATTACCTTTGGCAATGTCGAAACGATCAACCTCGTGTTCCGTTCCGGCCTGAAGCGGGAGTCGTTGAGTAATCTCCTGTCACGGATGGATCAACCGGATGCGAATGAGACTGGAGATCGGGATCTCCGACAGCTCAGCCTTCTCCTCGAAGCGACAGCCCTCCTCCAGGCTCACATGCCGTTTGAAGAGGTTCTGGGCGCCATGGTCGACCGGGCGATCACCGTCACGGAGGCAGACCGTGGATTGTTGCTGCAGGCCGACGAGTCCGGGAGTCTGGATGCATTGGTGGCGCGCCGCAGAGGCGGTTTCAACCTGCCGCCGAAGAGTTTCGTTCCCAGCCAGACCGCGATCGACCATGCATTGACCCAGCACCGCGGATTCATCGAGCAGGACGTCAACCTTGCGGACGATTCGGTGCGGCAGGCGCAGAGCATTGTCAATCAGCAGCTTCGCTCGGTCATCGCCATCCCCTTGTATTCGCTGGCCCGTGTGCACGCGATGGATTCCACCAGCGTATCGCCCGGAGGGTCTCTGTTGGGCCTGATCTATCTGGACAGCCGACGACCCGCGGCGTTTTCCGGCTTGGACAGGCAGATTCTGGATGCGCTTGCCATTGAAGCCGCAAGCGTGATCGACAATGCCAGGATGGTCGAACTGGAGCGGGAGCGGCAGCAGATGGAACAGGACCTGTCGATCGCCCGGGACATTCAACAGCGACTGCTTCCCAAGGAATTTAAAATCCCGTTTCTAGCCGCGACGGGAATCAACGAGTCCTGCTATTCCGTCGGTGGCGACTACTTCGACCTTGTGGACCTGGGTGATCATCGGGCGGCTTTCGTGATCGCCGATGTCGCCGGCAAGGGGTTGGCTGCGGCACTGCTGACTGCGATGCTGCAGGGCGGTTTTGCAGGAATGAGCCTTGCCCCCGATCTGACGCGGCTCGTGACTCACTTCAACAGATATATCTGGAGCCGCTCCGAGGCGAACAGGTATGCGACGGTGTTCATGGGGACCCTCAATGACGACGGCCACTGTGAAGTGATCAATGCCGGGCACCATTCGGCCTTGCTTCTGCGCGACGGCGAAATCGATGCGCCGTTCTCTCCAGAGTGTTTTCCCATCGGTATGTTTCCCGATGCGGAATTCAAGACCTCATCGGTCACACTCCAGGCCGGCGACACCCTGGTGATGTTCACCGACGGCATCAACGAAGCCGTCGACGTCAACGGGGAAGAGTTCGGCGTCGACCGGATTTGCGATGTCGTGCGTGCCGGTGCCGACTCATCTGTTCAAGACCTGCAGACATCGATTCTCGAAGCGGTTCAGAAGTTCTCCGAGGGTGCGGAACAAGCGGATGATATGACCCTCCTCCTGTTACGGTATAACGGTTAGCTCTAGCGGTCGAGCGGCGGAGGCGCCGCGTGGGCGTTGTCAGGCTCCCGCGGTCGTCCTCGAAGTATCATATATACGCCTGCGGCGTCCGCGCTTCGCCTTCCTAGCCCACACGACGCCTCCACCGCTCTCTACCCGTAGAGAGTCGCGTTCCCGGGCCTTCGACCCCGCCCAATCTCCTTAAACTGCGTAAGAACCCCGGATTTCCCCGTTGCCCTTCATCTCTCTTCAAAAAGAAAGTCTCTCAGCTCTTGGAGCCGTTCAACTCCGAGGGCCATGATGGCGCCCTCGTGGACTTCAGCTCGTATCTCGAAGAAGACCTTGGGCTGGCGGGCTGCCTCAAAAAGTGCACGGCCGAGTTCGACGGGGATGACCGGGTCGTCCGTAGCGTGGATGAAGGCGACAGGGGCCCGAATGCGGTCGATCTTCGAGAGGGAGTCGTAGCGGGTTCGGATAATCCAGTCGATGGGTACGTGAAAGACCTGACGTGCGATGGCGGCGACGTTCGTAAAGGGTGCTTCCAGGACGATGCCGCCCAGTTCTTCCTCGGCGGCGAGGTCCACGGCGATGGCCGAGCCCAGAGACTGGCCCATCAGGTAGATGTCGGACGGTTCGTAACCCCGGGATCGAATATAGGCATAAGCACCGCGGATGTCGGAATAGGTCCCCTCTTCGGAGGGTTCGCCGTCGCTCCGGCCGTAGCCGCGATAATCGTACATGAAGACGTTCACGTCGAACTCGTCGTTCAGGAAATCTCCCATCGACCCACGGTGAGAGATGTTTCCAGCGTTGCCGTGGCTTACGATAAGAACCTCGTTGCGGCCGGCCGGCATGAACCAGCCGTGTAGCGGCGTGCCGTCGTCTGCCGTGAAACGAACGTCCTCGAAGTCGTTGACCGGAGAGCCGGACAATTTCCGCTCGGGATAATAGATGAGACGGTGTTCGAAGAGACTCACGTAGAGCACCAGGACAACCAAGGTCAAGACCACGATGCGGCCCAGTGAGGCCAGAATGCGAAGGACGAACCGTGGCGGTCTGAGCCTCGAACCGGACGGGGATTCCATATCCGCTGCCTCCCTCAGTCGCGCCTGGCCCGCACCCTCTTGAGCCGTGAGCCGTACATATGCTGAAATGGCATCATCCGGAGATTATCAGGAGACTTCTTGAAATGAACAGAGTTTTGGTTTTTGTTGCGGTACTCGGTCTTATCCTGTCGATGGAGAATGGGAGTTCGGCGCAGGACCCCATTCGCACGTCCAACCCCCTCGAACGCGGTCTCGGTGAGGACGACTTCCCCCGAGTCCAGAAAATCGCGGACAACGTCTACACGTATGAGGCGTTGACCGGCCGACCCGACGACCGATACACGACAAACTCCATGTTTGTCGTGACGGACGAAGGTGTCCTGGTGGCCGATGGCCAGGGCAACCCCGACGCGACACGGCAACTGGTCGCCGCCATCGGCGACATCACCGACCAGCCGATCACGCACGTCGTCATCTGCTCCGATCATGGGGATCACACGAACGGAAACGTGTCTTTCCCCCGGACGGCCCAGTTCATCGCGCATCCGAACTCGAAGGCGAACCTCGAACGTACCCGGTCCAACCCCAACCGGAATGCGGAGTCGCCAGAGGTGATTCTGCCGACCGAGTTGGTCGAGGATCGCCGGGTTCTCGAACTGGGAGGGACGGAGATTCAGCTTCTGTTTCTGGGCCGGGCGCACACGGGAGGCGACTTGTTCGTCTACTTGCCCGAAGAGAAGATTCTGTTCACGACCGAGGTCTTCTTAAACCGCTTGTTTTCAGGCTATCGCAGTTCCTACCCGAGTGAATGGCTTCAGGTGATGGATAAGGCCGAGGAGCTCGACGTCGATATGTATCTGCCGGGCCACGGTTTCATCGACGATGCCCGGGTTCTCGCCGAGGAGTGGCTGGAGTACAAACGACACATGGCGGCGGTACTCGTCGAGGTGAAGCGTCTGCATGCACTGGGCTTGTCCGTTGAGGAGGCCATCGAACAGGCGGATTTTGGCGAATACGCTTCGTGGTCGGGCGCAGGCTCGCAGGGTCCCGGCGGGATCAAGCGGATCTATGCGGAATTGAACGGCGAACTGCCATGATCTGGGAAAATATGGCCGAAACTGGGTTCGCGCTTGACAGACGACCGGCCAGAGATCACACTCTAGTTCTTGCGTATGAAGGTTCAAGGCACATCTAAGACGATGATCTCGGCCCGTGTGGCGGCGAGTCCCGTAGCCACGGGTTCGGCCCTGTCCTTCGGCTACTACTTTTATTACTTCTCCTTTAGGGGGGGTGGGTAGCGGCTAGCCAGATCGCGCAAAACGATTCAAAGCCTGCTCCCACCCGAAAGTGAGAGCAGGCTTTTTTTATTGCCCTGGGATGATGATGAGGAGGAATGACGAAATGATTTACGACCCATTTGATGATCCGACACTGGAAGTCGGCCCCGAAGGAAGCGCCGCAATTGGACGGAGCCGACCCGCCTTGGGTTCCGGCCTGAAGCTGCCGACCCTCAGGCTGGTGACCCTTCCGATCGAAGAGCCTTGTACAGACGAGCCCAGAGAAGAAGCGACGGACCGAACCGGACGAGAGGAGACGGGAGAACGTCATGGCGGAGTTTAAGGACATTGCTTTTCTCGGACTCGATCACCCCGGCGCCAAGGATCCGGTCTACAGAAAGCGGCGCGATCAAATTGCCCAACTGACACGGATGTCCCGTGAGCGGAATGAACCTGCACCCGTTCTCGACTACACCAGGGAAGAACATGGTGTCTGGCGAACCATTTGCGAAAAGCTGGCGCCGTTGCACGAGAAGTATGCGAACGAAATCTATCTTAAGGCGACCCGGGAGCTTGGGATACCGACCGATCACATACCTCAGCTTCGCGACTTGAGCGACCGGTTGGCGTCATACCACGGATTTCGACTCGGTGCGATCGAAGGGCTCGTCGATTCCAGGAGTTTCCTCGGACAGTTTTCAAGGAAGGTCATGTGGTGCACGCAATACATCCGCCATGCCTCGC
This sequence comes from Terriglobia bacterium, assembly GCA_965247425.1. Classification (GTDB taxonomy): domain Bacteria; phylum Acidobacteriota; class Terriglobia; order 20CM-2-55-15; family 20CM-2-55-15; genus CAZOZZ01. The sequence goes on along the minus strand of OZ252023.1, from coordinate 2,543,657 downwards.
GCCCCGAGTACACCCCGGAGCCCGATGTCATACACGAGGTCGTCGGGCATGTGCCCGCCTTTGTCGACCGTGATTTCTGCGATCTGTCGGAGTTGATTGGAAGGGCTGCGATGTTGGCCGACGATGAGCAACTGGTTCAGCTCGAGCGGATCTACTGGTTCACGATCGAGTTCGGCTTGATCGATGAGACCACGGGCGTGAAATCCTACGGTGCCGGGCTTCTCGGATCGTTCGGCGAACTGGAGCATGTTTATTCGGGTGATGTGGAATGGGCGCCATTCGTGATCGAGGACGTCATGAAAACGAAGTACAACTACTCGGCCATGCAATCGAAGCTTTTCATCATCCCGTCGTTTGCGTTCCTCCGCCAGGAAATCGAACGCTTCCTGCTCGAACAAGGCCTGGAAGACGCCCTGATGAGAGAAACAGTGTCGGAAGTGTGAAGACGTGCGGAATAGAGTGTCGGGGCGGCCGTCCCTGGCCGCCCGCGGAGTTAGCCGTCACGTGGACCAGAAGCGGGGACCGTACTTGTCAGGGAATCGAGCGGCGCGTCTTGCCCGCGGGGGGCCAGGGACGGCCCCCCCGACACGCTTGCCCCTAGTTGTTTTCGCCTCCCATCAAGTAATCCCAGTGACGGGCTGCCTGGCTGAGGATGTCGGGCAAGTCTCCGGACAGGAGGTAGCCGTCTTCGATCAGATCGATCGCGGATTCGGAGACCAGACCGAGATAGTGTTCCCGGCTCTGGTAACGTTCTTCGATCGAAGGTCTGGGGTCATCGCGCCGCTCCCTGTCTGAAGGGGTCAACGGGAACGGGATGTAGGAGCCTTGCATGTTGGACAGTACATCTTCGGGACCGGATTCAGGGCGAAACAGATTCCAACCGGTATAGGTGGCCAGAGGTACGGCCACTTCGGGCATCTTCAAGCCTCCCGTCTCGTTCCCATCGTCGTCGACCTGGGGAACCATTACGGGGAATTCGGAGATCACTTCCGGCGGCTCGATACTCACGATGCCTCGGGTTCGAAATTCGGGACCATAGTTGACGCGGTACGCTCCGTGAGGCGCCGCAGGTTGGCCGACCTCCGGCAAATTCGGGAAGTCGAGGTCTTCGGGCGTCACGAGGCCCTCGTCGCCTATCCGGGGATAACTGCTCACCGGCGGCTCCGTTCCGTCGCTTGTCCAGCCATTGATGGCCAGTAAAAGGCTTCTCATGAACCACGAGTAGTCATTCGGGTTGCTCGGTTGTTGCCCGCTGGTCTGGGCGGGCGGAAAACGTCCGGGGCCGTGCTGTCCTCCGGCGAAGGAGTAGACCCTCACGTTTTCCATCAGCGGAATGTCTTCCAATCCGTCAATGGTCGTGTGAATCAGGGACGCGGCCCGTCCCCAGTATTCATAAGAGGAGTTCGTGTAGAAGATCTTCGGCATGAATTCCGGTCGCACCCCGTTTAAGAGACCATCCCGATCTCCCGTTTCCGGATCGTTTTGAACGACATCGGTGAACGGAAAAATGTCGGTCGGGTACAGCTTGTTCAGGTATGGATGGCCGTCCCGGGACGGTTGCGCGAACCGAAGGTTGAAGCTACCCCTGCCGGCGCCTGCGACATGGGCAATGACACCGTCAAACGCCTTGCGGTGCCCTTCGTCTTCGTTAAATCCGTAGAAGAGAAAGGTGCGCAGGAACCGACCGCTCTGGGATATACCAAAGGCGAGGGCGCGGTCGATCGAACCGGCGGGAATGGACAGCTCCGGAGCCGAGCCATACTTCAACAGAGAGATGGCGTCGCGAATGGCTGCCGGTCCCAGGCCTGCGAGCGGTGGGTCCATGGACGTATAGACGACATCGTACAGCTTGTGTGGTTCGAACCCGCCTTCGAGGTAGACGCGTGTCACATCCGGGACGACGCGGCCGTCCTCGAGACGAGCGAAACTCCACTGGTCGTGTGGAATCACCCGGCGCGGCCCGTCGACCGAATCGCGGACCGTCATGACGTTGGCGGGATCGTCCGGGTCGGCGACCTGGTACGCGATGTGGTTTCGATCCGCCAGCGACGCGTCAAAGATTCTTCGCGAACTCACCACTTCGCTGCGGACCAGGCCTTCGATTCTGTTCCCGTTCTCTGTCGCGACCGGAGGGTACACGCGGACCAGACCGTCCCTCAAAGGTGGATCGAACTGCCAGCCCAGCCAGAGCAGAGTGAACCCGTTGGTCATCAGGAAGCCGTCGCCCATCTCCGCCTCGGTTCCCGGGTCGATGCTTCCCGCTCCGCGGTTGAAGTAACGCAACATCCCCTTTCCGCCGCGGTTTGAAACTTCGTAGAGGATGGTGCCGTTGCCGCGTTGGATATCCTTGGGCTTGATCAGGAAGAAGTCGGAGTGGAATTCGACCCTGCCGTCCGCATTGAGCGGAGCAAAGTCGATGTCGGTGATGATGCGGTTAGCCGAATTCCCGGGATCGACGGAGAAGTAGATTTTACCGACAAGCTTTTCGTAAGCGCCCGCGAGTCCGAACGACCTGCCGCCCGCCAGGTCGGCCCGCGATTCGACCTCGATCCGGACGACGTCAGCCGACAGGGTTGAGGCCATCAGGAGAATCAGCGCCAGAATTCTCGACACCATGCGATGCATATGCCCTCCTCGAAGGAACGTTCCGTTGAAGCTTAGGGTCCGCTCAAGAATAACTTCACATTTTGTCATCCCATCTTCACGTCATCTTCGCGGTCTTCGCGTCATCTTCGGCCGCTCCTCAATCACAGATCCTCGAAATAGCCGGGCTATTCCTCCGGTCTGCTCAATCGGTCGCGACCGAATCTGACGCAAATCTGGGCGCCAATCCTGCGAAGTTGTTCTTGAGCGGACCCTAAAACAGAAGCCGGCAGGGAGTCAACGACATTCGCTTCGTACCGAACGAGGCGTGCTTGCGGTATCATGTCCGGACACTTCTTCGAGGAAAAAAGATATGACTTACTTGAGAGCGTTGAACAGCGTGTTGATTCTGTCCGTCCTTGCCGGCACGTCCCTGGCCCAGGGGAGCCAGATCTTCGTACTGAACAAACAGTCGGACACGATGTCAATCGTGGATGCCGGTACGCTCGAGGTGACAGCGACAATTTCGGTTGGCGAGCAGCCTCATGAGCTGGCGATCCTTCCGGGAGGCGACAAGGCGTACGTGTCGAACGTTGGGGAAAATACGATTTCTGTTGTCGATCTCAAAGAGGGCTCCGAAACAGGCAAGATCACGACACCGGACTTCTCCTTCCCACACGGCATCGCCTTTACCCCCGATGCCCGGATCGCCGTCGTGACCAGCGAAAGGACGCAGAAGATCATGATCATCGACGCGCGTAACGATGAGATTCTGCGTACGATCGATACCGAAGAAGCGGGAACGCACATGGTCGTGATCGATGACACGGGCCGCTGGGCCTACTTCTCTAACCGGGAGTCGAACACCGTATCGATCATGGACTTGAACGATTACCGGATCGTCGCGTCCATTCCCGCCGGAGAGGGTGCCGAAGGCATCGCCCTGTCTCCGGACGGCAAGCAGATCTGGACGGGCGACCGTCGAGGTAACACCGTGACGGTCATCGATACCGAAGCCCGACGTGTCATCCAGAAGCTGCCTGCGGGCGGTGCGCCCATCCGTGCGGCATTCAGCCCGGACGGGACGCGGGTGTTCGTGCCGAACTCCACTTCGGCCGACGTCTTCGTCTACGCCGCCGATTCACGTGAACACCTGAAGACGATCAAGGTTGGCGGCAGTCCCGGCGGCGTTGTTTTTTCTGCCGACGGGGCATATGCCTATGTAGCGTGTGGCGGGGAAGGAATGGTCTACGCGATCGACACGGCGACGCTCGAGGTTTCGGGGAAAGTCAGTGTCGGGCAAGGTCCCGACGGAATTACTTATCGATAAGGAGTCGATCCACCGCCACGGTGTAATCTTCATCTAGCCATTCGGCTACAAGGCTAACCAAACCGATAGCCTCGTCAGGACTGTTGTTTTCTCTCGTCTGCGAGTTCCTCATCGGCTTCCACCCCTAAAGCATTGAAAGCGCACCGGTTCGTCTAATCGAACCAAGATTCTCGGATCGCCTTGTCTCACGGACGCCGACGTGCTTCAGTGAACTTTAGCTACAGCAGTGACCTGTTGTGGTCTGAATAGATTGCCGACCGTTCCCAAAGACGGCTAGCCCGGATGGATCACCAATCGGAGAATCGATCGGTGTTCGGATACGAGAAGCGATTTGCGGCGAGACTTGGAGCTGAGAGTGAGCGAGCCGTGGACATTGGCGGATTTTGAGCCTGTGACACGGCGACATTTGGCGGGAGATCGGCATGAATGGGCGAGTGCAGGCAGGCCTCGCCGGGAGGCAGATGAGAGGCGCTGTTTTTCGGATCTGAAGGTTCGGTGTCGTCAGCAACGAAGCGGAATTGATTGCAGGTTTCTCACTATGAGAGCAAAGACGTCGGCATAGGGATAGGCCTCCGACATCGAGATCCAGACGTTGCGGACCGTGAGGCGGATACGCGCACCGATCTTAAGAAGCTTCAGACGGATGGTTCCGCATTGGGCATGGGCCATCGCGGTATCTTTGAGACCGAGACGACGCAACGCCTGCATAAGCATGTAGGCGGCTGAGGACAGATACAGTCGGAGCTGATTGGCGCGCATGGTTCCCGCACTGGTGCGGTCGGCAAATAGATCCAGTTGCTGTTCTTTGATCCGGTTCTCCATGTCGCCGCGTGCGCAATAGAAATCTTCGTAGAGCGCTTGGGCTCCGAGTCGTTCCGGTGGCAGTGAGGTCACCACGAATCGGGGATTGGCGCCCTTGGCCAGGAACTCGGCTTTGCCAACAACGCGACGAGTGCGGCTCCAGCTCTTTCGAGTCCGGTACAGGAAATCCTTAAACACTCGTGCCGATTTCCCAGTGGTCTGAAACTCCGCTTCAGCCTGAATCATCTGGTCAGCGATCTCTCGCTTGAGGCGGTCGTTCTTGGCCAACCCCATCACATAATCGACCTGGTGGGTTTCACACCAGTCCAGTAATGCATCCCGGCAGAATCCGGAATCGGCCCGAATGATGATCGACACGTCCGGCCAGCTCTGACGGATCTGGCCGACGATACGTTCCAATTCATCGACTGATCCTGCCGCCCCATCGATATTGGACGGGCGCAGCCGAGCGCACAACAGATGCTCTCCACAGAAGATGTACAAGGGCAGATAGCAGTAGTTGCGGTAGTAGCCGTGAAAGAACCGGCCTTCCTGTTGACCATGGATCGGATCATCGGTCGCGTCCAGATCCAGAACGATCTCTTCGGGCGCCGTGTTGTCATGGGCTGCCACAAACGCATCGACCATCCAACGATCGATCTTGTCCCCATCCATAGCGATCTTCTTGTACCGCTCCTGGTCGCCGACTTCGGCGCCGGTCAACTCCAATCGGTTTAGCGTGCTCTTGCCCGCCAACGCCTTTCCCCAGTCGCCGGCCTGTCGTCGATTCGTTCCCAGCGGATCCGCTTTGTCCACCGCCAACGCAAGCATCGGGTCGGTCCGTAACTGATCGTGATCGTTCAGGTCTTCATATCCCAGGCACAGCCCGTAGACCCGCTGTCCCAACAGCTCCTTCACGGTGTGTTCGATCAACCGTTGGTCGCGATGATCGCTAAAACACCCCGCCAATCCATCGATCAAACCGGTCCGCTTTTCGACTTCACGCAGCAGCAGAACTCCAGCGTCAGACGTGATCTTGCCGCCGTCGAAACGCGCCTTCATTTTTCGTTGAAGAAGTCCGTGAAATTCGAACGTGGTTTGTTTACACTCTGTACTCATAAGGGCCGCCTCCGTTTGGTTTCTGAACCGTTCTCGACAAACGATTTATGCCAAACAGGGCGGCCTTTTCTGGTCCTTTCGGTGATTTATGCGGGCTAGAATGCCTGGGACACAATCGGTTGCCAGAAGCTGACGAAAGCAAACGTGCGCGCGACAGGGATCCCATGAGCGACCACACCACGCTGCCGCAGAGCCTGCCCCTTCCCGACGACCTCACCGGCCGAACAATCGATGGACGATACCGAATCCGAAAACGCCTCGGCGCCGGAGGCATGGGCCAGGTTTATCTGGCTGAAGACATGAAGCTGGACGGCGCCGTGGCGCTGAAACGGCTGAGCCCTCAACTGCATTCCGATGTCGATTATCGCCGCGCCCTCGAAAGCGAGGCTCAGAGGGCGTTTGAACTGCACGCCTCCGCCAACGTTGCCTCGCTCTTCAACATCTTCGACAGCGGGGAAGAAACTTTCCTCGTGATGGAGTACGTCGAAGGCGTATCGCTTCGCAAACGAATCCGGGAGCCTCTCACCGTCGACGAATTTCTGGATATTGCGATTCAGTGTTGCGAGGGTCTGGAGGCTGCACACGAACGCCGCATCCTGCACCGCGACATCAAGCCGGCAAACATCATGCTGACGCCTGCCGGAACGGTGAAGATCTGCGACTTCGGACTGGCCAGACGCCTGCCGATCCCGTCCACCACGGAGGCGGGCGCCCGAGTCGCGGATGAAACAGCTGCGGTGAGGAGCACCACCGCGGACGGAGCTGCCGGGTCTTTCGCTATTGCCGGTACACCGCTCTACATGGCGCCCGAAGTGTTTGCCGGCGACCAGCCCGACAGTCGCGCCGATATCTTCTCCCTGGGAGTCACCTTCTACGAACTGCTGGCGCGACAGAATCCCTTCGCGGGCGACACGTATGGGGAAGTTCGGAACCATGTGTTGCACAGGGCTCCACCAGCGCTCAGCGCGTTCAGAGCGGGCGTTCCGACCAGGCTCGGACGAATCATCGAGCGAATGATCGAGAAGGATGTCGACGCCCGGCCCGGTTCGATTGGAGAAGTCTCCAGAGGGCTTGTTCGGGTGAAACGACGGGCCGAATCCTGGTTGCCGCATGCGATCGGAGGGGCGGTGACGGTGATGGGCCTGATGATTGTCCTGATCCTGGCGACCACGCCGCAGCCTGCACCTGCTTCGGTTCAAACACTCGTCCAGTTGCCGTTCGAAGTGAGCAGCGGCGTAGGCGAAGATAAGCCCTATGCGGACGGACTGGGGGAGAAACTCAACGAGGGGCTACGCATTGCGCTTGAGGGCTCCAACGTCGACGTGATTTCAGCCGCCGCGGTCGGTCTCCGGGGGATCCGGAGCGTGGAAGACGCCGTTGGCCGGCTCAATGCGGATCTTGTGGTCTCTGCTGTAGTTTCCAATCCGAGTACGGCGCCGGCGGTTGTCTACACGCTCCACGATCGAAGTCAGGAGATTCTGTACGAGGGCGAGGCACAATTTCTAAACGAGGACCCCGGCCTGATTCTGGCCGGCATCGTTGGAGACATTGTGAGCTACATCGAAGTCGATGACCGGCAACGCCCGGTTCCGCAGTGGAACTCCGCAAAGGGCCGGGCGCCTGAATATTTCATCAGGGGAATCGGACACCTCGGTGACCCCGTCGATCGCGCCGTCGACCAGGCCGTCTACTGGCTGGCCCTGGCTATTGAGGAGGATGAAAGCTACGCCGCGGCACATGCCGCTCTAGGGATGGCATATCTGAGGAAGTATTCTCTGTCGCAGGACGCTGTGGCCGTTCAGATGGCCAAAGAGCAATGTGATGTCGCACTGCAGTACGCTCCCGTTTCCGCAGACAGCCATCTGTGCTTCGGAGACTGGGCCATCGAAACCGGTGAATACTCCCTTGCACTGGGTTCTTTTCAGACTGCGCTCAGCCTGGATTCTTCCAGTCCCTACGCCATACGTGGGCTGGCTCGCACCCTCGCAGCCCTGGGCAATTCGCTTGCCGCGGAGATGACATATCGGAACCAGTTGAGCCGTTATGACCTGGAATGGGAGGACCGGAGTTGGATCGGTCGGTTCTACGCTGATCGCGCACGGTTCGATGAAGCCGTGGCCGTGATGGAGGAAGAACTGGAGTTCAACCCGGACAACGCATCGGCCCACCGCAACCTGGGTGGTATTCACATTCAGCTGGGCAACTACGGGGTAGCGGTTGAATTTTTGTCGCGGGCGAAGGATCTCGCACCCGAGGGCTCCGAGCTTCTGGGTTCGATTCTGTCGAACCTGGGCGTCGCCCTGTTTTATGAACGTGCTTACACGGACGCTTCTGAGGAGTTCGAGAGTGCTGCGGGTTTGCGGACCTATTACGTCATCACAGCCAACTGGGCTCGGGCTGTGTTTCACTCTGGCAAACCAGAACAAGCCGCTGAGATCTATCGATCCGCGATTCAGCAGGCCGAAGCTGCCGTTCGTGTCAATGCCAACAACTTCGATGCTCACATCATTGCAGCCCAATGCTACTCGATGATCGGTATCCACGAGCGCGCGCTGTACCACGAGAGTCAAGCATTAGCGTTTCAAGACGATCCGGAGTACTTCACGATTGCAAGTATCGTGCACAGCCGGTTTGGCGAGACTGAGGAGGCGATCGACTACTTGATAGAGGCGATCGACAGAGGCGCCTCAATTCACGAAATCCGGGCGGCGCCGGAACTGGTCAACCTGCGGGATCATCCCAGGTTTCCTGATCTTCGGGGCCGCTAACATCAACTGTTGAATTCAATTTTTTCTTCCGCCAAGAAGGCAGAGAGCCAGAAGGAGTTTCCCATGCTGATAACAGTCACCGCCGAAGTGAAGGATCCAGATACCCATCATGGCACCAAATGGATTGACGTCACGATGGATTACGATCGTGCATCCGGAGATCCGACCTTTGATGACGTCATGAAGTGGCGTAGGGCTCGGCCGGGTCTGCCCGCTCCGCATTCGACACCCCCTGACCATTTAGCCATCGTCGTTTATCCGGACGACGAGGTGGTGTGGGTGTGTGGTAATGGGCACTTCAGTAACAAAGGAATTGGGGTCGAAGTCGAATGCGTTACCGGGGAAGACTCCGACGTCCCGCACCCCAACTCCGGTCACAATTACAAAGATCCGTTCCACAACGGCGTGACTGGTTCACCAAGGAGCAAATCTGGCCGCGTACCAACACGCCACGCGGGGGGCAAACACAAGAGGCTCAAAGATTACAAGTCCGCGAGGTTCTTTAAGTACACAGTGACTGACATGGACCCGAACTCGAACGTGGCAGCTCACGATCCTCATATAATCTGGGATGGCGACCATGACGATGACAGGTGATCGAAGACCCCAAAGGCGATCCTGATCGGACCCATCGTTTGGTCAGTCGTCCTTGATGTGATTTTGGATGGGTTCTATGCTGGTCGGTCTATTGGCGCTTCAGCCCGCCCACGAACAGATCGCCGAAATCCCCGGCGATCTGTTCGGCCGTCATCTCACCCTTCGGCGAATACCACTGGACGATCCAGTTCAATGCGCCCAGGATCGCCCACACCGCTGTCTTCGCATCACCGACTTCGAAGACACCTTCGGCGACGCCGTCCTCAACCACCTTCCGGTACGCTTTTTCGTATCGATCCCGCTTCCTGACGATCTTGCGGAGCTGTTCTTTGGGCAACAACCGAAAGTCGGTATGTGCGGTGGAACCGGGCAATTCCTCCAGAACGATACGGACGTGCAGGGCGATCAGGGCCCGAAGCTTGGCGTCCGCCGGTTGCTTTGATTTGATGACGGTGCTCGCCTGTTCGTTCAGACGCGTCAACGAGTAATCCTGGCAGAAGAACAAGAGTTCCTGTTTTGAAGGGAAGTAGTAGTAGAGGTTGCCTTTGGCCATCTCGGCTTGCTCCGCGATCTCCTCCATCGTTGCGCCGGCAAAGCCGTTGCGCGTGAACGCCGCCGCAGCCGAGCGGAGTATCTCCAGCCGACGTTCGGTGAAGCGGCGATTACGTTTGACGGGCTTATCTTTTTCGGCCAAGCGGGCCTCCTCGCGTTGTCCGGGTCTTTACGGGTTTTGCTCGGTCGGGTGCCTGGTCGGAGGTACTGACGAAAGCGGCGATCAATCCGACCGCCGTTCTAACCGGCGTGGAGCTCGTGTCGATGGTTTGCGAAGCTTCCCCGTAAAGCGGCGATCGAATCGAGAGAATCGAACCCAGTTCGGTCATGGCGGAACGGCGGTTTGCCATGGGGCGCGTGTCACCCTGTCCGACAACCCGCTTCCAATGGTCGTCGGGCGTTGCTTTCAACCACACCGTATGGGTGCGGCGCTTCAATAACGACCAGGTTTCCGGGTCGGTCACGATCGAGCCACCGGTTGCCACCACCACCTGTTCGTTCCTCGCCAGCAACCGCAGCAACAGATCGTGGGCCTGTCTCTTGTAATAACTTTCCCCATGGAGGGAGAACAGTTCCGCGAGCGACATGTTTGCTTCTTCTTCGATCAGTGCGTCCAGCTCGACGAAGGGGACTTTGATACGTGCGGCCAACGCCGGGCCGACGGTGGACTTGCCGGCGCCACGGAGGCCGACAAGCGAGATTGTGGGGCGTTGTCGGTCCTCGAACCGATTGTGAAGCCAGTTTGCCAACTCCTCCAGGTCCTCGTCGGAACAGCGGTCGACCAGCGTAATGACTCGTTCGAGCGAACTGCCGCTGCCGGTATCCGGAGGAACCAGCTTGACGAGCGGAACCTCCAGCGCGTTGGCGACATCCCTCAACCGTGAGACGGAAATGTTCCCGCGCCCGGCCTCGAGGTCCGAGAGGAAGCGCGGGGAGATGCCGGATCGTTCCGCGGCCTCTTTGAGCGTCCAGCCGGTCCGGTTTCGTTCCGCTCGAACGCGTGTGCCGATTCCCAGAAGTAGCGAAGGTCGGTTCATTTGCCTGCAGGGTGGATCGTGAGCAGGCAATATAGTGCATGTTGACTTCGATTGCAATGTGCAATATAGTACTACCTTCTCTTTGCACTACTTCTGTATCTATATCCACGTATCAGCAAGAAAACTGGGCTTCAGGGAGGGACCGAATGGCCAAAATGTTTATCGGCGGTGAGTTGGCGGATGCCGCCTCAGGAGAGACCTACGACGTCATCAATCCGGCAACGGGAGAGGTGGTCGACTCGGTTCCAAAAGGGAACGCGGAAGATGTGCAACGGGCAGTAGATGCGGCGCACGAAGCGTTTCCCGCGTGGGCTGAGACATCGGCCGAAGCACGGGCGCATCTGATCCAGAAAGGGATCGAGCTCGTCATGGCGGAGATCGACGATCTGTCTGTCACGCTGACGAAAGAGCAGGGCAAGCCGGTCAGCGAGTCGAAACGCGAGATCGAGCACTGTCTTCACGGCATGGCGTTCTACGCGGGTCTAGCCTCGAAGGTTCGGGGTGCCTACGTGCCGCTTCCGAACAACGCCATGTACGGCATGGTCCTGAAGCAACCCATTGGCGTTTGCGGCGCCATCGTTCCGTGGAATTTCCCGACGACTTTGATGGGGACCAAGATCGGTCCGGCGATGGCGGCCGGTTGTACGTCCATCGTGAAGCCCGCCTCCACGACACCCCTGGCGACGGTTCGCATTGTCGAGCTTCTGAACCAGGCCGGTCTTCCGAAGGGTGTTCTGAACGTGGTGACCGGACCGGGGAGCGTGGTCGGTGAGGAACTTCTCCAGAACCCGAAGGTCCGACGCATCGCCTTTACCGGAGAGAGCGGGACCGGCAAGCACGTCATGGAAGTGGCCGGCGGCAACATGAAGCGCGTGACGTTGGAGTTGGGCGGCAGCGATCCGATGATTGTCTGCGAAGACGCGTTCATGAAGGGCGCGTTGACCGGCGCAACCGTTGGACGGTTCTACAATTGCGGTCAGGCCTGCCTGGCTGTCAAACGGTTGTTCGTTCTCGAGGGTGTCTACGATCAGTTCGTCGAAGGACTTGTCGGAAAGGCCGGGCGTCTGGTTCCCGGAAACGGAATGAATCCCAAAGTCCGGATGGGCCCGATGCATACGGCGGCTCAACGGGAAGAAGTGGAATCCCAGATCAAGGACGCCGTCGACCGTGGCGGAAAAGTCCTGGTTGGCGGCACCAGACCCGAGGGCGAGGACTACGACCGCGGACACTACCTGACGCCGGCGATCATTGTCGATGCGCCCCTGGACTCCCGTATCGCCACCGAAGAAGTGTTCGGACCGGCATTGCCTGTTTTCAAGGTTGCCGATTTCGATGAAGCGATCGAAAAGGCCAACGACTCCGTCTTCGGCCTGGGCGCCTCGATCTGGACCAACGACCTGACGCGGGCCCGCCGTGGCGCCGAGCGCCTCCAGGCTGGCAACGTCTGGATCAACTCACTCCACATCGGATACGACGAGATGCCATTCGGCGGCGTCAAGGACAGCGGGATCGGCCGCGAACACGGTCCCGAAGCCCTCGAAGCCTACCTCGAACCCAAAGGAGTCGTCATCGCAACCGGATAGGATCAAGACAGCGTGTCGTCGCTGGCCGCCCGCGGGCTGGACAGGTCTTACGGGTCCACAACGGGTTCCCCGCCCCCGCGGCCCTTGACGCCGATTTAGACGAATAACAACGGAAAGACACCGAATGCCGACAAAAATGATGATCGCCGGCGAATGGCGCGATTCGACCGGTGGAAAAGAAAAAGAAATCCGGAATCCCGCGACCGGAGAAGTGGTCGACACCGTTGTCGAGGCCACGAAGGACGACATCACAGGCGCCATAGACGCGGCCGAGAAAGCGTTCGGCGATTGGGCCGCGATGCCGCCTCCCCAGCGCGCCGAGATCGTCGGTCGCGGTGCCCGTCTCATCAAAGAGCGTGAAAGAGATCTGGCAACGCTGCTCACCCGGGAGCAGGGAAAGACCATCCGCGAGGCCATGCTCGAGATCCGACGCTTCGTCCACACCCTTGACCACTACACCGGGATGGCAAAAAGTATTCGGGGTGGTTATGTCCCGCTTCTGAACGATCGAAGCTATGGGATGATCATCAAGAAGCCGATCGGTATTGTCGGTTCGATCGTTCCCTGGAACTTTCCTGTGGCGCTGATGGGAAACAAGATCGGTCCGGCGCTGATCGCCGGCGATACGATCGTCGTGAAGCCTGCCGGCACCACGCCTCTGACGCCGACGGCATGTGTCGGAATCCTCAATGAAGCGGGCCTCCCACCCGGTGTTCTGAACATCGTTCCCGGCCCTGGAAGCGTGGTGGGCGAAGAGTTACTCCGGGATCCTCGAGTCCGCAAAATCGGTTTTACGGGTGCGACCGAAACGGGACGCCACGTGATGCAGGTTGCGGGCGAGACGATAAAACGGGTCACGCTGGAACTGGGCGGCAGCGATCCCATGATCGTCTGTGATGATGCCGACATCGACCGGGCCGTCAGCGCCGCGTCGGTCGGCCGCTTCTTCAATTGCGGCCAGGCGTGTCTGGCGATCAAGCGGCTCTATCTGTTTGACAGTATCCATGACGAATTTGTCGAAAAGCTGTCGGCGAAGGTTGCCAAGTTGGTAGTCGGGAACGGCCTCGAGAAGGGCGTGTTCGTTGGACCGCTCCATTCATCGAGCCAGCGGGAAGAAGTGGAAGGTCAGGTCGCCGATGCCGTCGATCGGGGTGCCACGGTTGTGGCCGGTGGAAAACGTCCCGAAGGGGAGGCCTACGAGCAGGGCTACTTCTACCTGCCGACGCTCCTGACCGATGTGGACGAACAGTCCCGGGTCGTTCAGGAAGAAGTGTTCGGGCCGGCGCTGCCCATCATGAAAGTCGGAAACCTGGAAGAAGCGCTCGCGCGTGCCAATGACTCCATTTTTGGATTAGGCTCTTCGATCTGGACGCGGGATCTCGACCGCGCGAACCTGGGTGCGGAAAAGCTGGAAGCCGGGTATACCTGGGTCAACTCGCCGCAGATCATTTTCGACGAACTACCCTTCGGCGGCGTCAAGCAAAGCGGCCTGGGCCAGGAGCATGGCTCGGAGGCCTTCGACTACTACATGGAAAGCAAGTCTGTCGTGATCGCGAGGAACACGACGGGTTAATTCCCAAACATTTCATTCGGAGTAAGACATATGGCGCTGATAGATTATCGGGTCGAGGATGGCCTCGGGATCATTGAGATCAACAACCCGCCGGCAAACGTCTACACCCTGGAGAGTCTGAAACTGCTCGACCAGGCGATCATCCAGGCACGGTTCGACTCCTCGGTCTATGTCCTGGTGCTGATGGGAGCAGGGGACAAGTTTTTCAGCGCCGGCGCCGACATTCGGATGCTGGCGGAAGAAGCCACCGAATTCAAAAACAACTTCGCGTTGTTCGGACATGAGACGTTGCTGCGCATGGAAAATACGCCCAAGCTGGTGATCGCTGGCATCAACGGCCACTGCGTCGGCGGGGGGCTGGAAATCGCGATGGCCTGCGATATTCGGATCGCGAAGAAGGACGCCGGGCGCATGGGTCTTGCGGAAGTGAATCTGGGCGTCATTCCCGGCATGGGCGGCACGCAACGTCTCCCTCGCCTGGTGGGACGCGCACGGGCACTGGAACTCGGAGTGACGGGTCGAATGATCGCTTTCGAAGAAGCGCGAGAATGGGACCTGATCCACGACATCTTCGATCCGGAGGACTTCAAACTCCAGATCATGGACTACGCCCGCCAATTCGTCGCGCCAAACAAGCCGAGCAAGGCCGTCGGGCTCATCAAGCGGGCGATCCAGTCCGGGATCAACGGAAGCCTGACGGAGGGGTTGGCCCTGGAACGGGAGGCTCTCGCCCAGGCCTTCGACAGCCAGGATGCCGCTGAAGGAATCCGGGCCTATCAGGACAAGAGAGTCGCCAAATTTGTAGGGAAATAAGTTCCCGATTCAGGAGGTACAGAATCGTGGCCAGGATTTCAACATTCGATGACTGGACGGAATATTTCCACGAATGGCAGAAGGACATTGGTCTGGACACCTCGAAATTCGAAGGTTATCAGTTTGACGCAAAATTCGGAGACGTGGAGTCGAACGAGATTGAATTCGGCGATTTCGCCGGGCGTCCGAAATGGGAGCGAGTCCTCCAGATTCCCGACCAGAGGATTCGCGACAGCCTGCTCCATCTGATCGTGTTTCAGGGGGACACGGAATTTGCATCTGTTGAACAACAGAAGCATCTTCTGAACACGGCTCCCAGCGACTACGATCTCCAGTCGGCATTGAAAGTGATGCGGGAAGAGATGCGTCACGGCACGCAGATGTGTAATCTCCTCGTCAAGTATTTCGGGGACTCGGGGAAACTCGAAGCACAGAAACTGCTGGAGCGGCGTGCCTTTGAAAACAACCGTCTTCTCGGTGCGTTCAACCAGCCGGTGGATGACTGGCTGGATTTTTATTGTTTTACTGAATTCGTCGATCGAGATGGCAAGTACCAGCTGACCATGCTCAGTCGTTCTTCGTTCAAGCCTCTTGCCGCGAGCATGCAGCCGATGCTTCAGGAAGAGTTTTTCCATCTTCTGACCGGGCACACCGGATTGAGCCGTGTCTTGAAGGCCGGGAAGGTGCCGATGGACATTTTACAGAAGCACATCAACAAGTGGTTTTCCGTTGCTCTGGACCTGTTCGGGGTGGACAATTCCTCCTCAGCGTCGTGGTTTTATGCCTGGGGCCTCAAGGGCCGCTATGACGAAGGCAAGACGGACGACGCCGTGGATCGGGATCGGTTGAACGACATGGCGCGAGGACACTACATGGCAGAGATCCGGGAACTGATGGCTGCCCTGAACAAGCTGGTGCCCGAGGGCCAGCCGGGTATTACGTTGCCGGATCCAAGATTCCACCGCGGTATCGGCGAGCACGCGGGCAAGCCGTATTCGACCTCCGGCGAACTGCTTTCGGCCGACGCACACCAGAAACACCTCGAGGAGACTTTACCCGGGGAAGCCGACAAGGCGAAGCTGCGGGATATTTTCAAGGATGACGACTGGGTTCTCAAAGTCGAGCAATAGACGATGGCCGAAAAGTACGTCTTAGTTTGCCAAAACGCGGATTGTAAGGCCCGGCGCGCCGGTGAATTGCTCGCGGCGCTCGAGGAGCGCCTCAAGGATTCCGAAGGTGTCACGGTCAAGCCCTACATGTGTTTTGGCGCGTGTCAGGCCGGACCGAACATCGTCATGTATCCACAGAAAGTCTGGTACTCGAAGATCACGGCCGACGATGTCGAAGAGATCGCCGCCCATGCCGAGGGCGGACCGGAAGTCGAACGGATTACCAAAGGTGTCGACCGCGGGCTGCAGGAACTCATCTACCAGTTGCTGGACGCCGGTCTGTTCTAACTCTGATCATGATTGCGTTTCCAAACGGCATCAAGGCCGACAAGGACAGTCCGGGCCGGCCGGGCCGGCCTGGGGAACCTGAAGGCTTCGACGACTACCGGCGGCGGGGAGGATATGAGGCGCTCGGAAAGGCGATTCGGGAGCCCTCCAGCACGCTGATCGCCACGATTGACGCCTCGGGGCTCGGTGGACGGGGTGGGGCCGGTTTTCCGACCGGAAGGAAGTGGCGGATCGCGGCCGA
The DNA here is from genome assembly GCA_965247425.1 of Terriglobia bacterium. Taxonomy (GTDB): domain Bacteria; phylum Acidobacteriota; class Terriglobia; order 20CM-2-55-15; family 20CM-2-55-15; genus CAZOZZ01. Next base: position 2,527,203 of record OZ252023.1, on the reverse strand, counting down.
GACCGATGCGAAGCAACGTTACCTGGTTTGTAACGCCGGCGAGGACGAACCGGGCAGTTTCAAAGATCGCGTCCTGCTCGAGTCCAGCCCCCACCTGATCCTTGAAGGAATGATTCTGGGCGCTTATGCCATTGGCGCCACTCGTGCCTACCTCTATCTGAACGAAACATATAAGCACTCGAACGACCGGATGTCTGAGGCAATTTCCGAAGCGTCCGCCGCAGGGTATCTCGGCGACAACATACTGGGCTCGGGGTTTGCTCTGGAGGTGGTCGTTCATCCGGCGCCGACAGTGTACGTCGCCGGTGAGGATTCCGCTTCCCTGGAAGTCCTCGAGGGCCGCGACCCGATGCCCCGGGAAAAGCCGCCCTATCCTGCCGTCGCCGGTCTGTTCGGGATGCCGACCGTGGTCAACAACGTGGAGACGCTGGCTCACGTCGCGCCCATCGTTCGCAACGGAGCGGAGTGGTACCAGGGGTTCGGAGTCAAAGATAGACCCGGTACGATGATTTTCTGCCTGGGTCCGGAGGTCGAGAAGCCGGGCGCTTACGAGCTCCCGGTCGGGACGACCACGCGTTCCCTGCTTGAAACCTGTGGTGGTGGTCTCAGGAATGGCGCAAGGCTCAAGGCGTTCCTGCCGGGTGGTCCTTCCTGCGCGTTTCTATTGGACAGCGACCAGGACGTAGCACTGGATCCCGCTTCGTTGAAGGCGGTCGGTTCGAGTCTCGGCTGTGGCGTCATGCGCTTCTTTCCCGAAGGAACTTGCATGTTGGAGCCCACGCTTGAACTCGCTCAGTTCTTCGCCAGGGAATCTTGCGGGCAGTGCTCGGCGTGCCGGATGGAAACCATGATGCTGTCCGCTCTGGTCGAGAAGATTCGCCTGGGCCAGGGCGATGCTTCGTTGTATGACCAGATCCCCAAGGTCCTGGAGTTCAACAGGGGCCGGGGCTTCTGTGCTCTGGTCGACATGCCGGGCCCGCCGCTCTTGAGTGCGATCAAGCTGTTTCGTGCCGACTTCGATTACCACCTGGAGCACGGCGAATGTGGGCAGTAGCTTTTGGCCGGACAGCCGCGAGCGAAATAGCTAATAGCCAACAGCCAAAAACCAATAGCTAAAAACCAACATGTTCACAGATAAGATCGAAGCTGAAGATTTCTCCAAAATGCCCGAGGAGTACCGCACGCTGTTGAGCCGGGTCCTCAGGATCCAGGCCGACTGCGAGATCGGTGGTCCTCACCTGTACGTCAGCCAGTGGCTCCTTTCGGCGCCCAGCGCGGAAGAACAGTGGAAGGTTGCCAAGACGGCTGCCGAGGAGATCGAACATTTTCACAAGATCAACCAGCTTCTGAACCAGATCGGAATGGACGCATCCGATCGACTGTTCGTTCAGAAAGCGGATCGTTATGTGGATGCCTTTCGACGGGAAATGCCCACTTGGGCGGACTGGGCCGTGTTCGGGATGTTGATCGACCGGGTCGGGCAATACCAACTCGACGAGTTCGTTGATTGCAGTTACTTGCCCCTGGCCCGCCTGTTGCCCCCGCACGACAATCAGATTCTCGAAGAAGAGCAAGGTCACGTGAACTTCGGGCTCCTCAAGGTCATGGAACTTGGCCGGAGCGATGAGGGCCGGGAACAGGTACAGGCGGCCGTGAACCGCTGGTACGTCACCGCCCTGGATATGTTCGGCCGGACCGAGTCGCGGCGCAGCAAGAGCTACATTGAATGGGGAATCAAACGACGCACAAACCTGGAGGCAAGACACGAATACATCGCCGAGGTGAATCCGATTCTGGAAAAACTGGGATTGGACATTCCGGATCCGGATGAGGGCCGGAAATTTGTGTGAGGACGTTTCAAGAGAGCGTGTCGGGGCGTCCCTCCGTGGGCGCCTCGGGGTTAGCGGGAAGGTGCGGGAGCTGCAGGTCTTGGGCGTTACTTGAGGTGGCCAGGACTGTAGGTCGCGTCTGCCCGCGGGTGGCCAGGGACGGCCACCCCGACACGCCATACTGCTACAGTTTTCAGAGCGGAAGGCTATTCCCCTTTAAAGTGAGGCTCCCTCTTGTCCAGGAACGCCTGGACTCCTTCCTTGAAGTCGGCCGTGCGCGTCGTTTCGGCAATCAATTCGCTTTCCTGAGCCAGGTGCACATCGAGGAGGTTCTTGTGGCTGCTGTTGATCAGGAGCTTGATCCGGCCCAGTGCTTCGGTGGGGCCGGCGGCCATCCGTGTCGCCCAGGACATCGTTTCCGCTTCAAGTTCGTCGTCGGGGACCACTCGGTTGATAATCCCCCACCGGTGCGCATCCCCCGCTGAAATGGAATCTCCGCTGAAGAACATCTCGGTGGCCTTACCGACGCCGACCAGGCGGGGAAGGAAGTAAGTGCCTTCCGAGGTGAGGCCCAGTTGCACCCAGGACTGGTTGAAACTCGCCGACTCGGATGCAATCCGAAGATCACAAGCCAGCGCAAGATTGAATCCCTGTCCGCTGGCGACGCCGTGAACTGAAGCGATGACTGGTTTGCGGATCGTCCGTAACTGCATTTCAAGCAGGTGGACGCGGGTGATCCAGTTCTTCATGAACGCTTCGGTGTCGCCCGTCATCATCTCTTCCATGACGCGGATGTCACCCCCGGAGCTGAAGGCGCGGCCGTTGCCCTTGAGGATGATCGCCCGGACCTCCCGGTCCTGGGTCGCCTCGAAGATCGCCCGGAGCATCTCGTCGAGCATTTCAAGATTGATGGCGTTGAGGTTTTCCGGCCGGTTCATCGAAAGAGTCCCGATCTGGTTTTCGACGGAAAACTGGATGCACTTGAATTCCATGGGAAGTGGATTATACCAGATCGATCCGAAGGTGCCGGTCGCCTCCCGCAGGGTGGGGAGAGAACCTGAACAGGGTCATCCGAAGAACAGGGCACGCTGGACAAACCAGTAGAAGCCAAGGCTCATGATCGCTACCGAGGCTCCCGCCATGACGTGCTTTTTCCAGCGGGACTTGCCCAGATGTAGGACCAGGGGGAACAGCAGGGCGACGAAAACCAACTGGCCCGCCTCCACGCCGATGTTGAATGAGAACAGGGAGACTGCCAGCGTCCGTCGAGTCAGTTCCATTTCCCTGAGGACGTTCGAGAACCCGAATCCGTGAACCAGGCCGAACAGGAAGGTAATCTTCCAGCGGTGGACCAGCGTCTTTCCCATGAAATTTTCAATCGCGATGTAGGCAATGCTGAGCGCGATCAGGCTCTCGATGAGCCGGGCGGGTAGAGCCACGATGCCGAAGGTCGCCAGGGCCAGAGTCACGCTGTGGGCCACGGTGAATGAGGTCACAACCTTGGCCAGAGACAGCAATGTCGTCGTGGCGAGAAGTAATCCGAGCAGGAATGCGAGGTGGTCATAGCCGGTGAAAATGTGATCGAGTCCCAACACCGCGAAGTCCAGGGTGGTGACCCACAGTGGGATGCCGGTGGCGTGATCGATGACGACTTCGGGGGCATTCCGATCGAGGACCGCGTGGCGTGCCTGGTCCCCTTCGCCGATCTGGAGAAGGTGCCGGTGGTCCGGCTGGGTCAACCGGTCGAGCGTGGAAACGACCGTCAGGTTCCCGATGTCACGGGCGAACGTATAAGTGATATCGATCCGGGCCACGTTGTCGGCGATGAACTCGTAGTTGTCGACCGCCGTTTCCTGCGGGACATCGGGAGCGAGAACCTTGTAGTTCTCCCCGATCGCCTCGAAGAGGCGGTCGATGCCTTCTTCCAACTCTTCGTTCGACACCAGACCGTTCCGGTCCAGATCGAGGTCGGGACCCGTGTGCATGTCGAGAAGGTTCAAGGTCAGGGCGATGTCGACCCGAGAGCCATCCACCCGGATCCGAGAGTAGCTGGTCGAGAAGTCGTGGGCGAAGGCGGACCCAGCCAGGAGGGCGGTCAGAAGTGGTGCTGCCACGTAACAACGATTCAAATGTCGGCCTATGTTCATTGACGCACAGATTGTAGTTTTGGCGTTTCCCCGGAGTCAATCCATTGAACGGTGAGAAATGGCTCCTAAATCCATCCGTCCTCGTCGGGCGGGCCTTTCAAACCCGACCATATCCGTTCGAGAAGCGCTCCGAGCCCAGCGGCCACGCAGTACCACTGGAGCGTCCCGAGCAGGAGGACGACTGCGACGGTGATCCCTACCAACCCGGGTAACGCGATGCTCAGCCGATCGAGGGCGGCGAACAGGCCGAGCAACGCGAGGGTCGGGACGGTGTCGAAGATGACTACCAGGCTCCAGAATTCGGAGCGGTTGAACAGGTAGGAGTCGAACGTCTGGCCCACAAAAACAAGATCCCGATTGGCCTGATAGTCCACGTAGGAAAAGACAAAGAATCCTGTGACGAGCAGCACGTGAGCGATGGCCGACGTCGTCGCGATCCGCCGCGAGAAGATCATCCGGCGGATGCCCAGCAGGTTGAACCAGAGTGACAGGTGATAGATGCCGAAGATCAACAAGGGGGGAAGCAGCACGATTGCCATCACGTAGATCATAGTGGAGTCTCATTCTAAACCAGGATGTCGCTTTCCTCGTGTCCGCCTGTCGCTCGGATTCCTATTCTGCTACACTTCCCGCGTGATTCAGAGAGTCGGTCTCTTCGTTTCCTGCCTCATCGATCAGTTCTATCCTCGTGTTGGCTTCGACACGGTCCGTGTGCTTCGAAAGGCCGGCCTCGACGTCGTTGTTCCACCCGATCAGACCTGCTGCGGCCAACCCGCATTCAACAGTGGCTACCACGATCAGGCACGCCCGGTGCTCGAAGCCACCTTGCGCTGTCTCGAACAAGCCGACGTGGATGCGATCGTCGTTCCTTCCGGTTCCTGCGCGGCGATGATGCGTGTTTTTTCTCGCGAACTCATCGGAGAACGGGCAGACTTTTTCGACAGGACTTTCGAGCTCTCGGAGTTTCTCGTCCATCAAATGAAGATCGAAGACCTCGGCGCCCGCTTCGATGGCCGGGTTTTTTACCACGACTCCTGCCATCTTCTGCGCGGCCTCGGCGAGGCGAGCGCGCCCCGAATCCTGCTCCGCTCCGTTGCCGGCCTGGAACTGGTCGAGACACCGGAGGCGGAGTGTTGCGGTTTTGGAGGGACGTTTTCCGTCAAGATGCCTGATATTTCCCAGGCCATGCTCGGCGATCGCGTGGGTGCCATCGAAGCGTCAGGAGCAGACGCGGTCGTCTCTGCCGACATGGGATGTCTCATGCACATTTCCGACGGGTTGAAACGAGCGGGCCGATCGATCCGATCCCTGCATCTGGCCGAGGTATTGGTGAGCTCTTGACCGTCTCCTTCAAAGATCGTGCCCGCCGCGCCCTGGAGGATTCCCAACTCCGGCACGCCCTGAGGTCGGGAACCCGGCAGGTTCGCCGGAGTCGGGCCGGGGCGTTCGAATGGCTGGAAACCTCCGGAATGGACACCGAGGCGATGCGCGATCAGGCCCATCGGGTCAAGATGGAGATCCTCGATGACCTGGACACGTGGGTCGATCGGCTCGTGGCGAGTGTCGTCGGAAACGGTGGCAAGGTTTATCGAGCCGCCACGGCGGAGGCGGCCTGTGACTACATCATCGACCTGGCTCGAGAGAAGGAGGTGCGTGCGGTCGTCAAGAGCAAATCGATGGTGACCGAAGAGATCGATCTGAACGACCGGTTCGAGGACGCGGGTGTCGAGGTTGTCGAGACGGATCTGGGGGAATATATTATCCAGATTGCCGGAGAGCGGCCCTCCCATATCGTTGCGCCCGCGATCCACAAGTCCAGGGACGACATTGCGGACCTCTACCACGAACGGTTCGGAACCGAACCGGGTCTGGACGCAGCGGAGCTGACGGCGTGGACTCGCCGGAAGCTCCGTTCAAGTTTCCTTGAAGCGGAGATGGGTGTCAGTGGGGCCAACTTTGCGATCGCGGAAACGGGTACTCTGGTCATCGTTGAAAACGAAGGAAACGCCCGTTTGACCACGAGCCTTCCTCGAATCCATGTGGCCGTGACGGGGATGGAAAAGGTCATTCGATCCTGGGAGGACCTGGCTGTTTTGCTCCCCTTGTTACCCGCCAGTGCGACCGGCCAGAAAATCACGAGCTATGTTTCATTCCTGAACGGGCCCAGGCGAAGCGGAGAGACGGACGGCCCCGAGGAATTCCATCTCGTTCTGCTCGACAACGGGCGGTCGAAGATGCAGGCGGACGTCCTCATGCGGGAAGCACTGGCATGTATCCGCTGCGGTGCGTGTCTGAACGCCTGTCCGGTCTACTCCCATGTGGGTGGTCATGCTTACGGGTGGGTGTATCAGGGACCCATCGGATCCGTTCTGGCTCCCATGATGCAGGGGGAGGCGGGCGCCGATCAATTGCCGTTCGCCTCGTCGTTGTGCGGCGCCTGCCTGGATGCCTGCCCGGTGAAGATCGACATCCCGAGTCTCCTGATCCGATCCCGTAACCGGATCAACGAGAAGGGCGGACTTCCGCACACGTTCGAGCGGTGGATGTTTCGGGTGTGGAGTTGGATGGCCGTGCGTCCCCGAATCTACCGGTTTGCCGCGTTGTTGACGCGGCCGGCGGTCTCCTGGTTTCAGCCCGTACCGGATGTTCCGGAAAGGAGTTTTGTCGCGCAATGGAACGCGTCCAGGAATTCGAAAGTGCCGCCCGCGCGGTAGGAGCCGAAGTGGTTCACCTCGACCGTGAATCGCTCGAGGCCGGAGTCTCGTCCTACCTCCAGGAGCTGCGGGTGGAACGTATTTCCGTGGATTCCGATCGGGTGCGGCTGGACGATTTCGAACGGGCGGAGCCCGCGACAGCCGACTGCGGCGTCACCGACGTGGCATGGGGAATCGCATCTACGGGAACCCTTGCGATTCCGATGAATGCCGGCAACAGGCGTTCGACTTCCTTACTCCCCCCTGTCCACGTTGCTCTTCTCGATAAGAAGACACTGCTGGCGGACCTGGGCAGCGCCCTCAGACACATGCACGAAAATTTGATGAAGTCCGACGACCGCCCGTCCAGCGTGGTGTTCGTGACGGGAGCGAGCCGTACGGCAGATATTGAACTGGAGCTCATCGTGGGTGTTCATGGTCCGTGTGCGCTTCATGTAGTTCTGTTCTAGGGCTAGTTACGGTATACCTTCATTGACCGGATTTCCGCTAGAACAATTCAAGCGTTGTGGCACAATCCCTGACATGAGGAGGTATTGAACTATGGGTGACGCCATCAAATTGGGTGTCGATAAGCAGGACCTCACGTTCATCCAAGGCGACGGTTTGATCCCCACGGGTGGCACAAATCTCCCATAGGAATTGGGCTATCACGCTGTTTTCAAGGAGAAGCTCACCTGCTTAAATGGAAGGTTCAGACTTGCTCGTAATTACCAGGACGGTACGGCAACAATGACCGACAAGCCAAACCCCAACCAGGTCGGGCTTTCCGATCGAGAAACAGACCGATCGGAGCAAGCGCTTCCGTTCCCGAGCGACCTCCCACTCCGTCGTGACCTCGAGAGAGCGCTGCGCCAGAGCGAAGAACGCTACCAGGCGCTCGCCAAAGCTTCGCCGGTCGGAATCTTTCAGAATGACCCGGAAGGTGAGGCCACCTACATCAACGAAAAAGGCCTGGAAATGCTGGGTTTGACACTCGAACAGGCTTTGGGAACGGGCTGGACGAAGGCACTCCATCCCGACGACTGCGAACGTGTCGCAACGGAGTGGATGGAGGCTGTGACCCGGGGCGTACTCTTCAAATCGGAATACCGTTTCTGCCGGCCGGATGGCAGCACGATCTGGGTTCAGGGCGAAGCGGCGCGAACCTACTCAAACGACGGTACCGTGGCGGGACACATCGGCACGCTCACCGACGTAACGGAAAGAAAAGAGGCGGAGCTTGGCCTGGAAGAGGGGGCACAAAGGTTTCACTCGCTGGCCTCGGTCGCCACGGTCGGCATACTCCGAGCCGACACGAGAAGGCTGTTCACCTTCATGAACGATAAATGGGCCGAGTTGTCCGGGCTCACGCTGAAACAAGCCCGTGGAAGAGGCTGGTGGAGATCCTTCCACCCGGAGGATCGCCGTCGTGTGTTGGCCGAATGGGAACAGGCACTGGTCGAGGATAAGCCCTGCATGTCGGAGTTTCGCTTTCGGCGTCCTGACGGCAGTACGGTGTGGCTGCTGGGTCAGGCCGCACCCGAGCGATCTCATGGTCGAGTCATTGGTTACCTCGGGACCATCACGGACATCACGGATCTCAAGCTCGCCGAAGAGGCCCTGCGGAAGGCGCATACCGAAGTCGAGTCCAATGAAGGAAAGTTCCGAGCGCTACTTCAGTCGGCGCCCGACGGGGTCCTGGTTTTTGACAGTCAAGGCAATATTTCGCTGGTCAACGCCGCAGCGGTGGACATGTTTGGTTACGAGCAGGAGATCCTGATCGGTAAGTCGGCCGACGACGTGCTCGAACTTGCCGACTCCGCAAGGGACGGCGAGGTTTTGGGCGAGTTGCTCGAGCGAGAAGGGGCTGGGATGGGCCTCCGGGGCCGCCGTCGGGACGGGCAGGGCTTCCCTGTCGAGATCAACATTCGAACGATACAGTTCGGCACAGAAACGATCCACATCGCGATGGTGCGGGATCTGACCGAACGTCTCAAGGAAATCGAGGCGCGATTGCAACTGGCCGCGCTGATCGACGCTTCTGAAGACGCCATCATCAATGCCGACCTCGACGGGACCATCACGAGTTGGAGCAAGGGAGCCGAAAGAATCTTCGGCTACAGGGAATCCGAGATCCTGGGACACCCCTCGCTGGAGTTGATCCCGGAGGAGTTTCGGCATCAACCAAGCGAAGTCGGTGAACGAATCCGTCGGGGCGAGCGCGTCACGTTGCCGGAGTCCGTCCGTATCCGAAAAGACGGACGGCGCATCGACGTTTCGTCATCGTTCTCTCCTGTTCGGAACAAGTACGGCGAGATCACCGGGCTCGCAGCAATCTCGCGCGATATCACCGAACAGAAGCTGTTGGAACGGCAGTTCCAGGAAGCACAGAAAATGGAGGCGGTCGGAAGGCTCGCCGGCGGCATCGCGCACGACTTCAACAATCTGCTGACAATCGTCACCGGCTACAGCGCGCTGCTGAGGGAAGGGATGTCGAGCAACCATCCATCGCTCCCACGAGTTCAGGCGATCGGCCAGGCCGCCGAACGTGCCGCGCAGCTGACACGCGGCCTGCTCGCTTTCGGACGTAAACAGTCGGTGGAACCGAGAGTCCTGAACCTGAACAATGTCCTGGACCACATGGACAAGATGCTCCAGAGCCTAGTCGGTGAGGACGTGGAACTGCGGACTGTCCTTGAAGACGATTTGGACAATATCGAAATCGACCCGGCAGAACTCGAACAGGTTGTGATCAACCTGGCTACGAACGCTCGTGATGCGATGCCCTCCGGCGGTCGACTGACGCTGGAAACGTCCAACGTCGTCCTGAAAGAAATAGATCAGGATCGCCGCACGCCCACCCCGCCAGGTTCCTACGTCCTGCTTAGCGTCATAGATAGCGGCGTCGGTATGGACGAAGAAACCCAATCCCATGTATTCGAGCCGTTCTTCACGACGAAGGATCGAGGCAAGGGCACGGGCCTGGGCCTTTCGACGGTCTACGGAACGATTCAGCAAAGCGGTGGAACGATCTGGGTGTCCAGTGAACCTGGCCAGGGAACGGCATTCAAGGTCTATTTACCTGCCGTCGACAAGCCGGTCACCACCATTGAGGAGATACCGATGCAGCGGATCGTCGGGGTCGATGCGACGATCCTCCTCGTCGAAGACGATCTTGCCCTCCGAACGCTCGCCGCCGAGATCCTCAGAAACAAGGGCTACACGGTGATTGTAGCCGGTGGCCCCACCGAAGCGGTGGCCCAACTGGAAGCATCGGACCCGGACCTGATACTGACCGACGTCATCATGCCGGAGGCCAGCGGCCCGGAATTGATCGATGAGGTTCGACAGTCCCGCCCTGACATCAAGGTTCTGTATATGTCCGGCTACACGAGCGACGCGCTGGATGGCCGCAAGTCTATCAAAAGCGAAGACATGCTTCAAAAGCCGTTCACCCCTTCACAATTGCTGCAGAAGGTTGTCGATAAGTTGACAACCGAATGAATAAACGAGGACCGCTTCGGGACGAAAGGCGCTCAGCGTGCGATTTCTATCTCGGAGTTGAGAGATGGAATAGGGTCCAGCACGACGGGATGGGCCCTTTATTTGATCGAGTCCTTATCCCAGGCTCTTAGATTTCCTACACTCGACTCGTTCATTTTTGGGCTTTCGACGGATCGCGACGACACGTTCAAAGCGACCGTCGACCTCGCCGACAAGGCAGGAATCGATTTCGCTCAGGTCGTCACACCGACAAGCGAAGAAAAACGGTTCTAACGAAGGGCGTCTTCAAGGAGGGTGGAGGCATCCGTCTTCTCGTCTCGATACTTTACGATGACGGGGGCATACAACGACAGTTTGTGTTCGCCGGCGAACGAACCCCTTGCAGGTCTGGAGCCGGGTACCACAACCGCTCCCGGTGGCACGGTGAGTGGCGTGTCGCCGGAACGGCGATACGTTGTCTCACGGACGGTGTCATAAACCGCCACGGCCCCGGTCAGAAGGACGCCCGGAGCAAGAACGGCGCGCTCGGAAACTATGACGCCCTCGTAGACCCCGCAGTTTCCCCCGACGAAAACATCGTCTTCGACGATTACCGGAACAGCACCGGGAGGTTCGAGGACGCCCCCGATCTGCGCGGCTGCGGAAAGATGCACGCGTTTTCCAACCTGTGCGCAGGATCCAACCAGCGCGTGCGAATCGATCATCGTACCGTCGTCGACCCAGGCTCCGATGTTGATAAACATCGGCGGCATGCAGATCACGTTCCGGCCGACATAGGCACCGTCTCTGATGCTGGATCCACCCGGAACGACGCGAAGGTTGACGCTGGCCTTCTGGCGCAACGGTAGGGTGTCCTTGTCACAGAAGTAGAACTCGTCCGATAGCGGGCGATCCTCGCTCAGGCCAAGGCGGAACGCCAGCAGAATGCCCTGCTTGACCCACGCATTGGCCCGCCAGACGCCGTCGATCCGCTCGGCCGCCCGATACTCCCCGCGGTTCAGACCGTCCCGGAATACGCGAACCAATTCCAGGCCCTCAGACCGCGCTTCCTCAACCGGAAGCTCGAGCAAACGGACGATTTCACTCTGCATTTTCGTGCCCGATCCCGGCCGGTGCGAGGAGACCCAGATCCTCGGCAATCTCCCGCAGCTTTTCGCGGGAATCAGAAGAAATGGGAACCAGGGGCAGGCGGTATCGTTCTTCGAGGAGTCCCATCATCGCCAGGACCGCCTTGACGGGAATAGGGTTGGTCTCGATGAAATTGGCATTCATCAGGGGCAGGATCCGATAGTTCAGTTCCCTGGCCCGATCGAAGCGTCCGTCGAGCGCGGCGTCGACCATCTCGCGCAGCATCGCCGGAACCTCGTTGGCCACAACCGACACGACACCGTCGCCGCCGAGCGCGATGATCGCCAAAGCGGTCGAGTCGTCGCCGGAAAGCACACGTAAGCCTTCGGGCCGGTTCCGGATGATCTCCATCACCTGGTTCAGATCTCCCGAAGCTTCCTTGACAGCGACAATCCCCGGTACTTCCGCCAGTCGGAGCATGGTTGACGCCAGAATGTTACTGCCGGTCCGGCTTGGAACGTTATAGACGAACACCGGAATGTCGTCGCATTCAGCGATAGCCTTAAAGTGTTCGAAGAAACCCGATTGCGTCGGTTTGTTGTAGTAGGGACCAACCGACAGGACTCCGTCGGCTCCCAGGTCTTTCGCACGTTTGGCAAGCCTTACCGCGCGATCGGTGGAATTGTTGCCCGCCCCCACGATCACCGGAAGGCGACCATCCGCGCGCTCTACGACGAGACTGATAACCCTTTCCCACTCGTCGGTCTCGAGGGTCGCGCCTTCTCCGGTAGTCCCACAGGGCACGATCATTTCGATGCCGCCCGCGATCTGGAAGTCGACCAGGCGGACAAGGACCTTCTCATCGATCGCGCCGTCGGGTCCAAAGGGCGTGACGACTGCTGTTCCCGTACCCTGAAATCTTTGTTTCGCCATTGTTCAACCCGAGAGAGAAGTTGTGGCCATACAGCAGTGGGGGGTCGGAAAACCAACTGCGTACTTCGTCGAGGAGGAACCCGCTACAACATTAGTCGACGGGCGAGGCTCTCGTAAAGGACAATCCCGTCCAACAGGCCCTGGCTGGCGATCCTTTCGTTTTGCCGTGTGGGCGTCGAGAATCGAGCCGGGCCCGACGAGGATCGCCTTCCCGAGGTTCCCCAGTTACGGGACGTCGAACCCCATTAGTTTTACTTGTCCCCGCCTTTTCACCATCACCGTAGTGCTCTTCTATCTGCTCCTCTTACATCAATCGAGAGGACCGACAGATCATGCAAACTACCCTGGACCGCGCGGTTTATGCGTCTTCGGCCTTTGGTCGGGGTGGTGAGTCGAGTTCACGAACTTTACTAATATGTCTTGTAATGTCTTGAATTTGCCCGAGACGCTAAAGTATCGGATCACCCGAGCCGAGACATTAGTTGTAGGCAGTTCGCCCGTCGCGGTGGTGGGCCGCTGCAAGTGACTCAAGGACGAAGGCCGACGGGACTTCACGGAGGATGAGACATTCGACCGGCTGGAGCCGGCGACGATCTTATCTCCTGAGTCAAACCCTTTTACACTGGACAGGACTAGACACATGCATATTCTCATCGTCGACGACAGCAAGGTGATGCGCGCCATCATCATGCGCACGCTGCGCCAAGCAGGTTTCGAGGGTCATACATTCGACCAAGCGGATAGCGGAGAGGCTGCGCTGGAAAGGATGGATGCGTCCTCCCACGATATGGTTTTCACCGACTGGAACATGCCCGGGATGGACGGAATCGAGCTCATCAGGAGTGTCCGCGAGCGAGGTTTGGACATTCCGTTCGTGTTGATCACTTCGGAAGCGACCGAGGAAATGCACGCTCTCGCCTACCGGGAGGGAGTCGCGGGAGTGATCACCAAGCCCATTACAGTAGAGTCCTTCGAGGCCCGACTGGGCGGCGATAATGCTTTAAAACTTACCGAAGAGGCGCTGTTGATCACATGAGTGCCATTGAACGTGTCCTTCAGGCTGCGTTGCAGTCCACTGAGGATCTCTGTTCCACGGCGATGGGTCTGGATGTGACTCCCGCCGAGGAGTCCGATCCCCCTGACGTTTCGCCATCGGGACCTTATGGACGCGCTTCGATCGCTGTCGGGTCAGATCGGGTGGCCATGCGGTTGAGCCTCGTGGCGGGTCTGGACACCTGTACGAAGCTGGCGAACGCCCTGATGGGCGGTTGCGAAGACGCGGATATTGATGGAGAAGAACTGGATGTCGCCGATGGCGTTGGTGAAATGATGAACATCATAGCGGGCGGCGTCAAGAAACAGTTGAATGAATCCTATCCGGCGTTGAAAGTCGGCTTTCCCGTGTGGACCGTCGGGGCTCCGGCAGAGAAGTGCCCGCGAACGGCACGGGCTGAGACACGTCCCATGTTGATCGGTGGAAACCTGGTCCAGCTGAGAGTGATGATGGGCGTGAGTGCCAGGAGTCTCCCATTTCCCGAGCTAGCCGACATCATCGATCTCTTTGAGGCGCTCACGGCGGGCAAGCTCAAGGACACACAGGTCGCGAAACAAACGACGCTGCGGGGCAAACAGACCGTGCCGTTTTTCGTCGGTCTCTACCAGGCCGAGAACGAGTCTTCGCCATCCGGGGCGATGATGATCGACCTGCCACTGGCTTTTGCGGCTTCAGGCGCGATGTCGGGTCAGCCGCGAGGAGTCGTCCTCGAAGATCTGAAGGCTGGGGAGATCACCGCGGATCTGCGGGCAAACGTCCACGAAATCATGAATATCGCGGCATCATTGCTCAACGCCACCTTCGCGCCGCACCTCCGGCTAACGGAGTTTTATGAATCGGGTTCGGCCACCCATGACGGGCTGGAGCGCCTGCTGGCCGAGAAGCCACGGCGTCTCGATCTTGCGATGGATGTCGCACCTTGCCCGCCGGGAAGACTGATCGTTCTGCGTGCCAGCTCGGCGGCTGATCGATAGAACGTCGAATCTCACGGATCACACTTCGTCATACTTCGGGACAAAAGACCGCAAATTGTCGTCGGCAAAAAACAACAGATCGGCCCGTCCGTGCTCCAGCCCCAGTCGTACTTCTGCCTCGGGCGACTCGTTCCTGCCGGAACAGCCCGTCGTATCGAGCAGCTGGGGCACGCCAAGCTCGAAGACCGCCTCCGAGCCGGCGACAGCCGGCAGCAAGTTGCCACAGACGACGTTGGCGATCTCCTTCAACGCATCGTGCAGCCGGAACTCGGGCTGAGTTTCATCTTCACCAAGCATGTTGGCCACGACCGTGGGAAGTAGGTTGCCGTAAAGCTTCAATTCCAGCCTTCCGTCGAACGATCCCTCAAATTTCACGCTGACGACCCCTTCCAGCGTCGCGGCCGATTGTTGTTCGTCCAGTTTCAACGTGGGGCAGATGAAACCAAGTTCTTCAAAAGTCAGGGCCGCTGCCTTGCGGAGTTCCTTCTCCAACATCTTGCTCATCTGACACTACTCCTGTGACGTCTGCGATGATGTCCCACATAGCCCGGGGTACGATTGGCTTCTGGAGGAAGGGGACCCCTTTTGTCCGAAGCCGCTCTACCCGACTGTCACTACCTTCGCTCGATATGACAATGAGTGGGAAATCCACTATTTCCGCATTCTGCCGAATCCTCTCGATCATCTCTTCTCCACCCATGACGGGCATGGTCAGATCCACCAGGGCAAGATCCACCTGGTGCTCCTCGAGCAGCTGAAGTCCTTCTTGCCCGTTACCAGCCTCGTGAACCTCACCCAAAGGCAGGCCGCCCAACCGCATGGCCTTGATAATGACCGCCCGCATGACGGCACTATCGTCGACAACGAGAACGTCAAGCACCATTGTGACCACCTCCTTCCTTCCAGCCGCCGCCTGATTGGGATCTACAGCGTAGTTGACTTGCCACTGATTTTCACCGCGACTTCCCCACTTCCGATGTCCAGAGACAACGTTCTCGACTCCCTGCCGCCAACGTCGTGGGCTCTCAACACCACACCATTCTTCCAAAAAAGTTTCTTGAGCATGATGAAATTTCTCTTGCCGATCTGAAAGTAGTCATCTTCCTCTTCGCTGCGTGTGCAGGCTCCCCCGGCAACTTTTACGTGGAGCCTCTCTTTTCTCGCCCCGGCCTTGTAGCATTCGTGAAACAGCTTCGGTACTCCCGTATCCACGAACATGTAAGGGTTCTTCTCCCCTTTTTTCGGGTCGATCGTGGAAAGCGGCAGCATGACGTGCAACAGCCCCCCCACATGGGCCACGGGATCGTGTATCGTGATGCCCAGGCAACTTCCCAGCGCGTGCGTCACGAGCACGTCACCCTCGACGGCGGACAATTTCATGTCGGCTACGGTTACAATGTGTACCGCCATTCGTCCTCAGAAATTCGTCAGTATGCGTTCACGTAAACGGCCGGCTGCACGCGGGGAAGATTTTCAGGCATATTGCTGATCTGCTCCGCATGACCTGTAAAAAGATGCCCGCCCGGCGCCAACAGCTCCCACAACCGGTGAGTCAACCGGCCGGCGGTGGGTTCGTCGAAGTAGATCATGACGTTACGGCAGAGGATCAGGCTGAAGGGACCCTTCATCGGCCAGGCCCCCGTCAGGTTCAAGCGAGCAAACCTGACGATCGATCTCACGTCGTCGTTGATCCGATACGCCACCCGCGATGGCGCGGAGTGAACACGGGTAAAGTACTTTCGCAAGAGCATTGGCGGAACACCGCTCAACGCTTGTTGCGTATAAACCCCCTCGCGTGCCTTTGCCAGCATTCTCGAGGAGATGTCCGTAGCCAGGATCTGCACGTCCCGCCGGTCCAGGTCCGGCACCTGATCGAGCAGCAGCATTGCAACCGAGAAGGGTTCCTCGCCCGAGGAACACCCGGCGCTCCAGATTTGCACCCGGCGCCCTTTCTTTAGCAGGTTCGTTGATATCTTCTGGAGGTATTGAAAGTGCTTGATTTCGCGAAAAAACCCCGTTTTGTTTGTGGTCAGAGCTTCTATCATCGCGGCCAGTTCCTTGCCGGACGAGTCGTCGGTGACGTACTTTACATACTGCTCGTAGCTGTCGAGTCCCACCGACTCCAGGCGTCTGGACAGTCGAGATTGGACCAACTCTTCCTTGCCCGACTCCAAGTTGATCCCGCCCCGCTGATACACGATCCGCTGGATTCTTGAAAACTGCGGCTGGTCCAGTGTTGCCGACATTCGATCTCCGTTCCCGGGGGCGCAATCAACAGTCACCAGATGAAGCACCCGCCGATGCTGGACTTCTCTGGCTTCTCACGGGCGGACGACTTAGCCGCCTTTTCACCCGGTGAAGAAATCCGGGTTAGAACTTCTGTAGAATCTCCAGATCGTCGTCGGACTCGTCGAAGGGAACCAATTCCCCGGTCCGACTCAAAGATAAAGAATTACCGTTCCCCTCGCCCGTCTCCGCAACTGTCGAAACTCTATTTAGCGCTGTCAAGCTGCTAGGGGATTTCTTGATTGACCGGACGTTCGACCTATGAGGCCTCGTTTGGGCGCTCTTCCTGGTCAGCTGGAAGGCGGACACCATATTCCTCATTTCTTCCGCTTGCGCTGAAAGTTCTTCCGCCGCACTCGCCGATTCTTCCGCGTTGGCCGCCACCTGCTGCGTCGTGTGATTCATGTTGTCGACCGCCGAATTGATCTGTTCGATTCCCGAGCTCTGCTGGTCGGAAGCCGCGGCGATCTGCGCCATCATCTCACTGGCCCTCTTTGTCAGATCGTTGATCTTCACGAGGTTCGTCAGGACCTCCTTGTTGATGGCGACCCCACCTTCAGAGTTCCCCACCGATTGGTCGATCAGGGTAGCGGTGTTCTTGGCGGCCTCGGCGCTTCGCATCGCAAGGTTTCGAACCTCTTCGGCCACTACCGCAAAGCCTTTGCCGGCGTCACCAGCCCGGGCGGCTTCGACCGCGGCGTTCAAAGCAAGCAGATTCGTCTGGAATGCAATTTCATCGATTGTCTTGACGATTTTCGCTGTCGCGTCCGCGGAACCCTTGATCAGGTCGATGGCCGATGAGAGGCGCTTCATGTTCTCCACGCCTAGTTCGGTGCTTTGGCGTGTGGTCTCGGACATCTCCTTGGCTTCCTTCGCGCTAGCGGCGTTCTGATCCGTCATTGCCGCCAATTGATGCAAACTGCCCGAAACTTCCTGCAATGAAGCGGCCTGATCGGTAGCGCGCCCGGACAGGGACTGAGCGCCACTGCTGATGTCGGCGGAAGCTCCGCTCACCTGTTGCGCCAACACGGTCACTTGTCCGAGCGCATCGTCGAGATTGACAACCGCGGAGTTCAATCCGTCCTTGATTTGGGCAAATTCGCCCTTGTATTCTCCCTTCATACGAGCAGTCAGCTTATGGGCCGCTACACTTTGGAGGACTTCGGCTGCTTCAGTGATCGGGGCAGCGACGGCGTCCATCGTGTGGTTCATGCCTTCGATCAGTTCGCGAAAGGCTCCCTCGAACTTGTCAGCGTTCCCGCGCTCGGTCAGCCTCCCGGCTTGAGCAGCCTTTGTCAGACTCGCGTTCTCAACCAACACGTCCCGCAGTGTGTCGATGGTGCGGACGAAGGAACCCGCCAGAGTGCCGATCTCATCGCGGGAGCGGACACTGACTTCGCAGGTCAGATTCCCTCTGGCGACCGACTGAGCTACCTCGGTCACCTGCCAGAGAAGTTTCCGGATGACATGACCGAGGCCCAGGCTGACGAGCAGACCCAGAGCCAAGATACCGAGACCCACCAGGCGTGTGGCCCAAACGCTCTGGGCCACTTCGCTTTCGATCTCGTCCAGCGACAAACCGATTTGCATCGTCCCGATGACACGCTTGTCCAGGGAGACAATCGGGCTGGTAACGTTCAGGATTCCGTCTTCGAAGAAAACCGTAGTGCGCTCGGGAACCCCGCCGAGCGCGGGTCCCGCGCGACCTTTGGGTTCGTGCGAGGCCAGTATGGATCCGTTGGCCAGTAGAATCTTGGCATAGATGAAATCCGCATCATTCTCGACAGCGCCAAACAACTTCTGGATCGAAGCAACGTCGGCGAACTCCACTGCGGTACTGGAGATATAAGCCATCATCTGGGCCACGTTGACGGCCTTGCTTTCCAGCCCACGAACGGCAATGCGCTCTTGCTGGGCCGGAAAATAGAGCGAGACAAAAACGGCAATCGTACCGACAAGCAGCGATATCGTTACGATAAGCTTCCATTTAATCGGCAGATCTTGAAATCGTTGGAGCATCGTCTTCCTCCTGTTGAAGACATCTTCACTGGATCACTATCGAGTTGTTGATTTCCGGATATCGATTATCTCGCCGGACGACAGGACTTTGTCGATGTCCAGCAGGAGTTTGATTCCGTCGTTGGATTTTCCTATGCCAAGTATGTAGTCCGTATCCACATCTGGGCCAAACGCGGGTGCGTCCTCGATGTCTTTCCTGTTGATTTCGAGAACTTCCGATACCCTGTCGACGACGATGCCCATCTGGACGCCTCGGGCCTCGACCACGATGATGCAGCTGGCTTCGATGTGACCCGACCCCATATCGAATTTCACCCTCAGATCCACCACGGGTATGATCGTTCCGCGAAGGTTGATGACGCCGCGCATAAAAACCGGCGTTCCTGGAACCGGGGTGATCACCATCGTTCCGATGATCTCGCGTACTTTGAGGATCTCAATGCCGTACTCTTCCTGGTCGAGGAAGAAGTTGAGGAACTTTCCTCCGGCTTGTCTCGGCTTTGACGGGCTCACCAGGGTTTCCCCGGCCGTTCGTTCAGCAGTTTGTTTGTCCATCGTTTTGCTTCGGGTGTTCGTTGTTTTTGAGTTGTTTTACCGTACGCTGCTGCTTTCGGCCCTCAATGGAGGACCGCAACCGAATGATCGATGCCGCAGGACACATCCCTGGCCAGATCAGAGATCTGGGCTGGGTCCAGGATCAGTCCAACCCGGCCATCGCCGAGAATGGCCCCACCAGAGATTCCACGGACTTTGCCGATCCCGTCGCCCAGAGATTTTGCGACCACTTGCCGCTGTCCCAGCAGCTCGTCTACGAGGAGTGCGTATTTCGTTTCGCCCTCATCGACGACAACCACGAGCCCTTCGGTTGGGTCTTCGACAGCCCTCTGAATGTTGAAGATGCGGTGGAGTCGGATCATTGGAATCGGCTTCCCGCGGAGCATCACGATTTCTCCGCGCCCGGCGATGGTCGGTAGGACATCGGGCGTCGGCCGCAAACTTAGACGGATACTGACGGTCGGAACGATATAGCGATGATCGCCAACCTTCACCAGCATTCCGTCAATAATGGCCAGGGTCAACGGCAGGTTCATCGTAAATGTGCAGCCTTCGTTTGGCTGTGACGAAACATCAACGCGGCCCCTCAGGGCCTCGATGCTTTTCTTGACCACATCCAGCCCAACACCCCGACCCGATATGTCGGTCAGCTTTTTAGCCGTCGAAAAACCGGGTTCGAATATCAGGTTGGACACTTCGTGGTCGGACATGCCTTCGTCGGATTCGATCAACCTCTTCGACAACGCTTTCTCGATGATCCTGTCGCGGTCCAGCCCCCTGCCGTCATCCTGAATCTCGATCACCACATTGCCGCCCGAATGGTGCGCGGCCACCCTCACGGTCGCCACTCGGGGTTTGCCGAGCCGCTCCCGTTCCTCAGGCGGCTCGATGCCATGGTCGACCGCATTTCGAATCAGGTGCACGAGAGGATCGTTGAGGCCGTCGACCATTCTTCGATCGATTTCGGTGTCTTCACCCTCTGTAACGAGATGGACCATTTTGGAGCTCTTGCGAGCGAGATCCCGTACTAATCTCTTTGTTTTCCCGAAGGCGGCATTGATCGGAACCATTCGCATCGACATGCTCAGATCCTGCAACTCGCGAACTACTTTGCCCGCGTGAGAGACCTTCTTCGCAAGATCATGGCGACCGCCAAGAACGACTGTCGGGTCTTGGGAAAGCATCGAATGGGCGATTACCATCTCGCCGATCATGTCCACGAGCCGGTCCAAATAGTCCGTGCGAACCCGAACCGACGATTCTACGACACGCTTGGCTCCAGGCGTTTCCCGCTGTGACATTCGCCGCTGCGTGCGCAACGCTTTAGCGACGTCCGTAACGGATGCCGTCTGTGACCTGATGAGGGCCAACCCGACCGGCTCGTCACCCTGGTTTGCAATAACCGCTTCGAGCTCCTCGCGGTCAATCTTGGCCTGATGGACCAGGATATCGCCGAGCCGGGGCAGTTCGTCGCGACCGTCGGATAAGTAGGAAATTCCCGCAGCGTCGGGCAGTTCGTCGTGATCGTCGGAGAAGCTGGCCCCCCCCGCAGCTTCAGGATCAGTGAGTCGGCGCATCAAGGCATCGTAGCCGTTGGGCTTGACCATGGCGTCGCCACCCAACGCGTTCTCGAGGGATTGGGTGAGCCGCTTGAGCATGTCCACTGACCGTAGGGCCACATCAGCGTAGCCGCCTGTCAATTGTATTTCGTGCTCCCGGACCGGGTTCAAGAACGACTCGCAAGTATGGGCCAATCTGGACATGTCGTCGAGCCCCAGGGACCCGGACGTGCCCTTGAGACTGTGTAAAGCGCGAAAGACTGCGTCAACCGACTGAACGTCGTCTTCGTTCGTTTCCAGCGCCAGTAGAGCCGCCTCCGCGTGTTCGATGTGTTCACGACACTCGGTCGCGAAATCAGCCAACAAGCCTGGATCGCTAAGATCAATATCGAACCCGGCGGCCGATTTCGCCGCTTCCGAGGCCGCCGGTTCACCTGGCGTGAGGGAGGGAACTCCCGGTGCGGGATCTTTTGTGCCTTCATCAAACAAGATCAACCCCAATCCATCTGCTACTTGACGACCGTTGAGATACCCAGCAGCTCGGCCGAGAAATCCAGTCCCTCGAGCCGCGATGCGCTTATGTTCACGACCAACTTTGGAACATTCCCCACAACGTAGACTCCGAACGAAGCCCCCTTTTCGACGATCTCTTTCGTTCCGCCGACGGACGGAATCTTCTTGCTTCGCGCCACTTCCTGGATCGACGACAGCGCTGTCTCGATAGACGGATGAATGTAGAGTAGGTTGATGCCTCCCTCGTCGATCGCGTCGGCGAGCTGCGCGGTCGATTCGAAAGCAACGACGCTGGCCTCTACGGTAAGGCCGCTTACTCCGTCCTTCCCGGCCTTTCGGAATGCGTCTGCCATTTCGGTGCTGGTCGGGTCGTCGTTCTTGGTGACCACGGCAATATGAATTCCGCTCTCAGCGCGTTGCTTCAGGTTGCGGTCGTAGGGTAGGGCCCGCAGCAGGATCATGGTTTCTAGATCGGCTGGCAATGCGGTCTGGCCAAAGGCGATACCGGACAGCAGCAGCACTGCCACAAGTAGTGCAATGGTCGATTGTGTTTCAACATTTCTCATCGTATTCACTGGATCCTGTTCCCGAGTTGATTGACGTGGTTTTTGCAGAATCCGCAGGCCCATTTCCGGGCCTGAAGACTTTGCGGCTAAGCACTCCAGCAACTGCATGTCCATCGTCTTAGGACGATGGATACTCAATTCTCGATCGGAAATGTATAGGTAAGCTTCACTCGAAAGCTCCGCCCATCCTGTAGGATCGTATTCTGCAGGTGTTCTTCGGACCCAGGGTCTCCATACTTGGTGTCAAACAAGTTGTACAGGCTGGCCGACAGCTCCAGTCTCTTTGGAAGCTTCCGGGTGGGAATCGTCAGATTGGGAACAAGAACACTGCCCGCGTAATCGCCGGAGACCGTTCTTCTCTTGCTCATGGACCGAACGTCAACGGCTGCAAAGACCGCTTCGTTTGCTATCGGCACGATGAGATTGAAGTGAGCCAGATGCTTCGGTGAATTAGTGAGACCTGAACGAGTATCCTCGTTAAGGCTGTCGGTGAATGTGTAGCTGATTCGACCCCGCAGACCCGTAGACCATTCCCGCTCGACTTCCAGTTCAATTCCCTTGGCGCTGATCGACTCCACGTTGTTGTAGACGAGGAGATCGTCGGTGGGATCAGTCTGCTGGGTTATGAGATCTCTGATTCTGTAGTAGAAGCCGGTTGCGGACAGGCGAGTGCCATTGGTCAGATAGTGCTCCAGGACCACCTCAGAGGTTTTGTTGGTCTCAGGTCGCAGCCCCGGATTTGCCTTCGCGATGTCGCTCTGCGTCCAAAAGAGTTCGTAGGCATTGGGTGCTCGGAACGCCTGGCCGTAGAGAAGTTTCAGCGTTGTCGCTTTCGACGGATTGTAGATCAGCCCAACTCGGGGATTAGTCGTTCCACCGAAAGAATCGAATTGATCATGCCGCACGGCGACACTGAAGCTCAACTTTTTATGCAGCGCGAATTCATCCTGGACGTAGAGTGCCCAGTTCCTGCGCTCGCGTTTGTCATCAAGATACGAGAAGAAGGGATCTTCATCGTAGTTGAACTGATCCTGGCGGAAGTCGTCGCGGAATTCAAAACCCAATGTGGTCGTGTGTTTTTCCGCACGCTTGGTAAGTTTCAGCTCTGATCCCCACCAACCTCCACGAGCAAAGTCCTTGTACGTTACCAGGAAGGGGTCCTCATCCTCTGAATAATCGTATATGTAGTCCCCGTCATAACCATAACGGTCGTAATAGACGCGGGACCCGAGTTCCCATTGATTGCCCAGATCGCGCTGGTACTGTAGATCCACATACCCCACCTTTTCGAGAGTTCGAGAAGCGCGGGTCATTGAATACAGTTTCAAACGACGCAGTGGGAATCGTCTTATCTCTTTCGCCATACAGTCCCTGAACGGTGAAATCACCGAACTTCAGCTTGCCGAAGAATTTTTTGAACTCATCGGAGTCTGCGTTTTCCGCAAAGCCGTTGTTGGTTTCGGGAGCATCGAATTCCTTATAGTACAGGCGCCGGTGTCCGTCGCTGTCAAAGGCTGAACCGGAAAGCATTATTTCAAAGCCGTTTCCAAATGTCTGGCCATAGCTGAGTCGGCCTTTGCCGGTTCCGAAACTGGCCACCGAGCCCGCAGCCTGGATTCCGCTCAGATCCTTCGTAATGACGTTGATGACACCGAAGAATGCGCTTGTACCGTAAAGGGACGAGCTGGGACCACGGATGATCTCCAACCGTTCGATGAGATCGACATCCAAGGGAAATTCGGTGCCGATCAACGCACCGCCAAAGATGTTGTCGTTCAGTCGATGACCATCGACGAGAAGCAGGATGCGCGCATTGTAGTCTCCCGGTCGGTTGAAGCCACGCACACCCAGAAAGCTGTAGTTCCGATCGGAGGTGACATAAAAGCCCCGCACATTTCGCAAGATGTCTGCAAGAGTGCGGTAGCCGTATTTTTCAATCTCGTCGGCTGTGACGATTGTCACCGAAGACGGCGCCTCCGTTACTTTTTGTTCGTGCCCGGAAGCCCCGTAAACAGAATCGATTCTGACCTCTAGCTCGCAGTTCCTCGGGGCTAAGACCGGAAAGCTCGATTGAAGACTCTTGTTGCGATTCAGCGCTCTGGGGCCAGGCAAGGGTCGAGCACCCAGCAAGCAAGATGACGCTGAGGGCTCGTCTGATCCACATCACGTACATAGTTGAATACCTCCGAAATTCGTTTCCAGCTATTGCTCAACGCCGGAAAGGTGCAATTGAGATTCCACACCCGTGGAGGGTCGACGCCTTTCCGTGACTGCTTCGGTCACCTGGAAAGGATCGGCTGTGTAGAAGACCGGATCCTTAGCGGCCAGAGCGGGAATGAGACTCTCTGAACTTGTTTTTCTTCAACTAGATAAGTGCCAACCCGTTCGGTCTCGTCGTTTCGCTGTCCACGATGCCGATCCAGGCTGGGTTAGGTCGTTGGAAGAGGGGCGGTTTCCGTGGCCACAGCCGGAATGGCGTCAGGACCTTGACGCTTTCACCCGCCTCGGGTCAAACGATCGCCGTCCGGGCGTATGGAATCTTTCGGGCGGACTGACACCAGGATCTTGAGCACGGACTGCCATTGTAAATCGGAGAGGTTTAATCCCAGACGTTCCAGGAACTTAGGCAATCCGGCCTAAAGTTCAGGAAGTGTCGGCCGATACATTAAGGTGGAGATCGAAATCCCATCACAAGGGGCTACATAAAATGTCTGATCTGAGCACAGTCGACGTGACGACGGAGACAGTCGACATAGAAGAAGCAATCGGCGCAGTGGAAGGGCGCCTCGGATCGGAGGCGACACCCGAGGGAATCCCAACACCCGGTGAAAGCAAAATCAACACCATGCCGCTGACGGCAGCTTTGCTGGACGTCGCCGCTGGCGGAATTTCATTCGCAACCCCGGGACACCGCGGCGGGCGGAGCTTTCGATTGAGGAAATGATGACTCCCTCGCAAGAACGAGTCTTCCGTGAGGGCTGGCAGCGCCTTCAAGGGGCCTGTCAACTGGACCACAGCGTCTCGGTTGCCCAGCTGGGTAGCCTCTTTACGCGGCACGGCGACAAACCGCTACAGCAGCTCAAACGTCAACTGGCTGACGCGTATGACGTTGTCTGGAGCTTCCCTTCCACGCAGGGGACAACCACTCTGAACACGCTGGCGCTGCTGAGCGCCTGCCCTGCGGGCGGGCGTGTCCTCGTCAATCGTGATGCTCACACGTCAGCGACCGCCGCGATGGTTCAGGGTGGCCTGCAGCCGGTCTACCTTGTGCCCGAGTATGACTCCGATCTCGGCCTTTGTTTGGATCCGACTTTGGCCGGTTTTAAAGAGGTACTCCGCCGAGAGCAAGTCGACTGTGTTTTCCTGACGTCACCCAACTACTTCGGTATTGTAGGTGAACTCGCCGAAATCGTCTCATTCGCTCACGAGCAGGGACTTCCTGTCGTTGTTGATGCCGCGCATGCCCCTCATTTTCACTTCTGCAAGTCACTACCCCAAGGAGCTGAAGACCTTGTGCAAGGCGTTGCTGGACCGGATAACCGATCGCGCTCACATCATCGAGACCGGAACCGAATCCTTCCGGTTTCGGCGCACGTTGGAGAAACGACAGAAACCACGGCATCCGCCTGGAAAGGAGAAACCCGCGAAACAAACCACGTCCTGAGGGTCGGATCGCCGCGCGGTCGTCGATCCTGGGCGATCCTGGAAACGGAGTTTTTTCCCGAAAGAAAGAAAAAGAACCAAAAAGAAAGAAACGGAGGCCTGTGGAAGATGACGCGCTGTGGAAATCCTAAAAACCAGGATTCCCACAGCGCTTGGAAAAGCCTCGCCAAGGGCGCTCGGCTTTCCCACATCTACAACACAGGCCCGACGGTAATTATCACTACTCGGAATTATTAACAGGAGGGGGTGGGCCAAATCAGACGATCAAAAGTGGGCCAGACCGGGTGGACAAACCCAAACAATCTGGCAGACTCTCCAAGTGATGGGTCACAGCGAATGTGAGGAAAGTCCGATCGTCGTAAGGACAACAGGTGGCTCTTGACCTCAGGCCGGCAGGCGGGCGCGAAGGAAATCGAATGAAGACCAAGATCGTAACCCGTTCCCTGGGTTATCTCGTGTCAATGGGATGTCTTCTGGGGACTTCGATGGCTCAAGATCACACCTTCTCGGCTTCGGGAGAAGCTGTCGTAGTCAGCAGGTTCGTCTGGCGAGGCCAGAGATTGACGAACGATTGGAGTTTCCAGCCTTCCATGACGCTGGGTGTAGGAGGTTTTTCGTTCAACGCCTGGGGGAGCATGGACATGACCGCGGTGAACGAAGGCCCCGGTTTGTTGATTCCAGAAAACCCTCTCGCTACGCCGGGGGGCACCAACGACGGTCTAAAGGGTCAGTTTCAGCGAAGTCGATTATACCCTTTCCTTCGGGCACTCCTTCGAGCACATCTCCTTCGATTTCGGAAGCCTCTTCTACACGTCCCCCCCACGCTCGTCGTCCGTGGCGTCGACAACTGAACTGTTTGGGGCCATCGGTTTTGATTCCGCAAGCCGAACATTGGGAAACACCTGGGTCCATTCCGAGAACGGCAGATTCGTTGTCAAGATCACCGTCGCCCGCTCGGCTCGATCCGAGATGACTTGAAAGAGGAGTTCGGCGCCGAGGTCTGCCATCGGGACATAGCCGACTTCGTCGATGGCAATCAACTCGTATCGGAACCATCGGGCCAGAACCCGGCGGAACTGGTCGTTGTGTTGGGCCTCGACCAACTCGTTGATCAAGCCGGCGGCCGTCGTAAAGCGAACCCGCTTCTTCTGCCGACAAGCGGCCACGCACAGTCCTGTGGCCAGGTGCGTCTTGCCCGTTCCACACTCCCCGATCAGGACGACAGGTTCGGCGTGTTCTAAATAGCCACCGTCTGCGAGTCCACGGATCCGGTTGGCTGGAACCTTCGACCGCGAGAAGTCAAAGTCCTCGAGTGTCTTCATTCGAGGGAAACGTGCGGCTTGAATCCGCCGGGCCACGGTGTTCCGTTCGCGTTCTTCAACTTCCATCGCCAGCAAGGCTTCCAGATACCGTGTGTAGGTGTGCTCTTCCCGCTGGGCCTGCTCGGCCATGGCCGCAAACTGCGTTCCGATCGTGGGCGTCCGGAGAGCTTTACAGTACTGCTGAATCGCCGCCTGTTCGACCCCGCCGGCTGTGGCGGACACTAGACCACCTCCGCAGTGAGCAGTGCATCGTAAGTATTCACCTCCGGCAGGGGCCGCTCATAAGCGCGTAGTGCGGCCACTTCCAGTCGCGGCGCCGCCGGCCGGTCGAATCGGGCCTCGGTCATCAGGTAGCGCGCCGCGGCGGCATCGGAGCATCCCAGGCGCAGGGCTTGTTGGAATGCGGAATCCAGCTCGCTATAGCCATGTTCCCGGCCCAGTAGGAGCAACTCCACCATTGCGCGGGTCCCATTCTGTTTTCCGTTGCGATCGATCAACGTCTGCCAGAACTCGTCATAGCTTTTCGGCCATCGGCCCTGTTGCCGCCATTGCTCCAGAGGCTTGCTCCCGGCCAGCGCGCCCGGCTTCCGCTCCAACACCTCCAGATAATGTTCCAGATTGAAGAAGTGCTGGCCGTTTCCATATCCTCGCTCATGCCGCGCCACGCATCCGCCATCGTGCCAGACCTCCACGTAGGCCGGAAAAACGCTCGCCCGCACCACAGTCCCGGCCTTGACGGGGGCGGAGTAGAAGTTGTTACGCACCCGTACACATCCCTTACCATCGACTCGTGGAAAGCTGTCCTCGGCCAGAGGGAACCCTTCGGTCGATAACGCGAGCAGATGGGGCTGTTCGATCTGCATCCCTTCACCCACCGTCTGGACCCGATCGCCGATCTTGCGCCGTTCATCGGCACGGCAACCGGCCAGCAGCTGCGCATTCAGATCCGCCAGGTCCTTCGCCTTCGGCACCGGTACCAGGTGATTGCGCCGGAAGTATCCGGCTTCGCCTTCCACACCGCCTTTCTCGTGGCCCTCGCCGGGTGTGCAGAACTCGGCTTGAAACTTCCAATGCGACCGAAACGCGATGAACCGTTCGGTCTCTACACGCCGGTATCCCCGCAGAATCTTCTTCACCGCGCTGGTCAGGTTGTCATAACGCAGCACCCCGAAGACCCCCGCAAAATAGCGGAAACCCAACTCATGAGCCTCCAGGAATGCCTGTTTTGTCGCCCGAGGATAAGCTCGATGGAATGCGCCACCACTGCCCATGCTCCGCATACAGAAAACCTGGAGCTTCTGCCGTTCGCCATCCAACTCCGCGACGGCTTCGTACCAGTCGATCTGTGCTTCCTGACCCCAGGCGTAGCTTTGCGGCACGAACGTCTCCTGTCGGATGAAACCCATCTCCCGCTTCCGCCGCCCGACATACCGGCGAACCGTCGATTCCCCAATCGGATGTTTCGGAAATTCCATCCGGATCCGTTCGTAGATCCGGTGACTGGTGTGCCGCTGCTTCCGCGGGGCCTGCCTGTCCGCCTCCAACACCCCGTTGATAAATTCCATAACCGGCTCCAGCCTCGGCCTCTTCCGCTCCGGGCTCTTCCTCGCCGGCGGCACGGCGTTTCCCAGCGCTTGACGCACCATCCGCCGATGCACCCCCAGCCGCCGGGCCACACCCTGGATCGTTCCCACACCAAACTCGTGCTCTCGCCGAATCTCTTCAAATAATTCCACCTTCGATCTCCTTGACACCGGGTCCCTCCATTCCGACTCTTTGTTCGGAACAGCCTCTCCGGTTCAGTCGTCAGGAGTGGGCCAAATCAAACGATCAAAAGTGGGCCAATTTAGAGTAGCGAAATCAATTGTTCCTGATTCGGAAAGGCCACCAATGATTAGCAGCCGGTGGCGGAAGTCTGTAGGGTCGCGTTACGAGCGCCATGGGGCTAGCTGCAAGGCGCGTGGACGACGCCGATGCTCCCCATCGGACGTCTCGCCGCAGATGGCCCCATGCCGTCGTAACCCGAAGGGCGCAGGGGTCTTCGAGCCTCAGGCTTTGTCGTTCGTCGGTCACGATGACAAAGCATCGCTCCGCTCCTCTCTTCTCTTCGCGCCTGAGACCCGATTACCCCTGCGCGCGACCCTACAGACTTCCGCCACAGGCTGCTAGGCCCGTCGCGAAGTTCTCCATGTTCCCCCCTTCGCGTTGGGCATTCTGTTTTCGACGATAACTCTTTTGATGTCCAATTGTGGTCCGTCTTCGCAGAGTCGGGTTGAATCGGGTCAAAGGATGTCGCCATCCTCGCTGCGTCACTTTCTGGATACGATCACTTCTGCCGCGCAGGCTCCCGGATCAATCTTTGCCATCTGAATCCGCCGCTCGGTTTCCGTGTCCAAAACAAGCTGAAGCGGGTGAGGTTGACCTGTTGTTGGTCGACTTTGACCTGTGAAAAATCGGTAGAGGCCTCGCGAGAAAACCTCCCCAGTACACCTATGATAGGCTGAAAGGTTATGGTCGTGATGAAATTTGGCGGAACCTCGCTGGGCTCCGTGGACCGGATAAAGCAAGCTGCGCGCGTCGTCGCTTCATCCCGCCAGTCGGATCCTATCGTGATTCTGTCCGCCATGGGAGGGGTGACCGACCTGTTGCTCGACACCGGGGGAAAAGCGATTCGGGGTGCCGACCAGGAAGTCATCCAGGCCCTGGCTTTGCTCCGCGCCACCCACGAGTCCACGGCTTCTGGGCTGATCGAGGACACCGGCCGGGTCGCGGATCTGCTTTCTGATCTCAAACCGATCTTGGAGGAAATGCAGAAGGTGCTGACCGGGGTCCTTCTGTTGCGGGAACTCAGTACGCGGTCGCGGGACCTGATCAGTTCCTTCGGCGAACGGCTCATCGTTCCCATCTTCGCGGCTTACCTGAACCAGATCGAAGTGCAGGCGGAGGCGATCGACACCCGGCGCTTTATCCGGACCAAGACCGACGCCGATTTTGCTCTCGTGGACTTCGGCGAGACAAAACGGCGATGTCGTGAGGTCGTTGAGATGGTCCGACGAGGTGTTGTGCCCATCCTGACCGGCTTTATCTGCTCCACTCCGGATGGAATTACGACGACTCTCGGCCGTGGCGGTTCCGACTATTCGGCCTCGGTCGTGGGCAATGTGGTAGAGGCCGACGAGATTCAGATCTGGACCGATGTCGACGGCGTGATGACCGCCGACCCGAGAATCGTAGACTCGGCCAGGGTACTGCCCCGGATTTCCTACAAAGAGGCTGCCGAGATGTCTTATTTCGGGGCCAAGGTCTTGCATCCGAAAACCATCATGCCCGCGGCGGATCTGGGCATTCCGATCCACATCAAGAACACACTCGCGCCGGAGCACGAAGGGACGCTGATCACGACCGAATCTCCAAAAATTCATCAGGGAGTGAAGACAGTTTCCTCAATCACCGGAGTGACCCTGGTCTCGGTTGAAGGTCGTGGAATGATCGGCGTCCCCGGAACGGCGCAAAGGGCTTTCGCCGCAATCGCAAGCCGCGGCATCAATGTGTTGATGTTTTCACAGGGCTCGTCCGAACAGCACATTTCGCTCGTCGTCAGCAGACAGGACGGAGACAATACTGTGCGGGCGTTGAGGCGTGAGTTTGAGCCGGAAATCGAAAAACGCCAGGTCGACAGAATCGCGGACATCTGTGATATCGCCATCATTGCGCTGGTTGGCGAGGGAATGAAGTCGATCCCGGGAATCGCCGCCAGAACGTTCGGCGCGATTGGCGACAGCGAGATGAACATCTTGATGATCGCGCAAGGATCATCAGAGTTAAACCTGTCTCTCGTTGTCGCCCAATCGGACGCTCCCACGGCTGTCCGCTTAATCCACGACGCTTTTCGGTTGGGGGATATGTAGCAGGTAGCGAGCAGCGTGCAGACTTGCAGGTCCTGTTTCTAACAGCTGGCCAATTATCCGGATCGGGTTCCGTTGAGGACCGGCTCGTGCTCTCTCGTGCCGCCAGTTCCACCGCCAACACGCCGCGTCGGCTGTCCCAGCTGACTCCGATCGCCACCAGCACTGCTCGGCTTCGGATCACCCCGTCTTCGCGCCCCTTCTCGTAACGCGCATCCACTTCCCGCAGATCGTCCGGCAGCCGGAACCGGATCCCGATTTGTGCGGCAACCTCGTTGCCCGGATCCGACAGGATGTCGAAGATCAGCTTGTGCCGTTCGATCATCTCCCCGGCTGTGCTCGGCCAGTGCGGCGTGATGACAACCAATGCCGCGCCCCGTTCCGCGACGATCCCCTCGAGAGCATACAACTCTGCGTTACAGTACGGTGACCACTTGCCCCGAAAAAAACTGAGGACGAGGGCGCGATCAAATCTTCCGATTCGACCCGTTCCCCCCCGCGTGTTGTGAAGGGCGAAGTGCGGAACCGCGGTGCGCCAACCATCGAGCGAAATATAGAAGAACTCCCGACCGTCTGCCCGCCAGCGGACCTGGGTCCCCGCTTGGGCTGATCTGACGGCGCCGTCCGGAGCTAGGAAACGGCTGGACGTAGATCTCGAACTGGCCAGACTGGTTCGACTGATAGGCGATCCAACCCCCGTCAGGAGAAAACTGTCCCTCGCGGTCGTCTGCCTCTGTCTGGACCACTGGAAGGGCCTTCACGCTTCCATCCATTCTCAGTGCAGCGTTGTGATTTCCAGGATCGTTTTCGGGGGTGACGGCCGGGGAACAATAGCGACTACACTCGTGACAATCGCGATAAGCGTCAAGACGACGACTAAGAAAACAGGACCCGTGGGTATTCGTTCCGACCAGAAGGTCCGGATTGTGCGGCTGAAGTCTCCCCGCCGCTGGTCGCGGCGGTCGCGATCCACTTCACTTCGTGCGTGAGGTCTGCGGCACTTTGCCATCTTTCATCCGGATTCTTCACCAGACATCTCCTGACGACGCGATCCAGTTCCCGGGGTGTTGTCGGATGTAGTTGGGTCAACGGCTCCGGTTGGCGTTCGATGATCGCCGCGATCAAACTCGCAAGCGTTCGCGCAGATCAGAGCGGTCGGCAAGATGTTCCGGGAGGACTTTGATCGCAACCGTGCGCGCCAGGCGGGTGTCGACGGCTCGATACACTTCGCCCATCCCGCCAGCACCAAGTTGGTCGGCGATCTCGTAGGGGCCGAGTTTTGTTCCTGCCGCAAGTAGTGTGCCATAGGGTGCGCTGCCTCGCAGGCGTTCCGTCGCCATGGTTGGGAAACTTGCGCAAATAGCACGGGAGGAGAGGGTTGGGGTCAATGAAGCCAAGGTGCCGATCTTCGCGCAGACAATCAGAAGATTATTGAACGTTGACACTAACGATTCAGGAGCGGCCGAAGATGAGGTAGTGCTCAAGTTTGAAACTTGATTGAGCACTACCGAAGATGGCGTGAAGATGGGATACCAATTCTGCGAAGTTATTTTTGGGCGGGCCCTACAGGTCCATCGAAGGCTAGCCGATTCATTCAGGCAGAGGCGTGAAGGATGTGGAACCGCAGCGGTCTTGAAAACCAGCACTGCCGGAGTCGAGAGACACGAGCTATGCTCCTCCCAGCCCTCACTATCGCTATCGTTTGCGGCTCCCTGTTGGGCGGCCCGTCATGGGCGGCGAAGAAGGATCTGTCCGAGTACGCACTCAAAGGAGCCTTCCTGTACAACTTCGCGTTGTTTGCCACCTGGCCTGGGGACGCGTTCCAGAACGACGACTCACCGCTGGTGATCGCTGTCTTTCGAGATCGCACCGTGGTCGAGACGATCCAGGACGCAGTTCAGGGAGAGATGATCCGGGGTCGACCGGTCACCGTGAAGCGGATCGACGTGGAGGTCGTCGACTCCGCCCACCTACTTTTCGTACCCGACTCCGAAGTCGAAGCCTTCTACGCGGTCCAGCGTGCATTCGCCGGTCGGCCGATTTTGTTGGTCGGCGAATCCCGCGACTTCATCCAACACGGTGGGGTCCTCAACTTCTTCGTCGAGGACAACCGGGTCCGCTTCGAGGCCAGCCAGCAGACCACTGAACATGCTCACGTGGCGTTGAGTTCGAAGCTGCTGACGCTGGCCCGGGGGTCCCGATGATCCACAACTGGTCGATTGAGAAGAAACTGGGGTTGATCACGTTTTTCACGAGCACGACCGCGCTGGTCCTGTCGACAGTGGGCTTCCTGATCTTCGACACGATCAGCGTCACGCGAACGACACGGTGGAACCTGACGACCGAGGCGGAAGTCCTCGGAATCACGAGTACGGCCGCTCTGACTTTCGGCGACAATAAGGCGGGGGACGAGATTCTGAACGCTCTGAAGGCGCGGCCGGCCGTCGTCCGGGCCGCCCTCTACGATGTCGAAGGGAACCTGTTCGCCACCTACCCCGGTCCCGAGGACATACCCCTTCGACTTCCGGTCCCTGGTCCGTGGTCCGAGTCGAGCCTGACGCGTGGATTCATCCGGACGTATCAACCCATCTCTTTCGACGGCCGACAGATCGGCACGATCTTCGTGCAATCCAACACCGCCGAGATCGAACAAAGACTGCTAACCTACTTGCTGATCGTCTCGGTGCTCATGCTGTTCTCCGGCTGCGTCGCCTTTCTACTCTCCTCGCGCCTTCGCGTTATGATCACCGGACCGATCCTGCACCTGGACCGGACCATGCAGCAAGTGACCCGAAGCCGGGACTACTCGCTACGGGTCCAGAAGCAATACTCCGACGAGGTCGGAACGTTGATCGACGGGTTCAACACCATGATCGGCGAAATCGATGACGCCCAGACCGAGCTCCGCGCACTCAACGACAACCTCGAGGAACGGGTAGCCGAGCGAAGCGAAAGCCTGCGCGAGGCCAAAGAGCTGGCCGAGCAGGCGAACCGGACCAAGAGTGCGTTCCTGGCAAATATGAGCCACGAACTGCGAACTCCGTTGAACGCCATCCTCGGTTACAGCGAGATGCTCGTCGAGGAGTGCGAGGATGCCGACAATCCCGAACACCTCGAAGAGCTGAATAGAATCAACAAGGCCGGCAAACACCTGCTCTCGATCATCAACGACGTGCTCGACCTCTCGAAGATCGAAGCCGGGCGAGTCGAACTGACAATCGAAGCCTTCGATTTCAGGGAAGTCATCGACGATGTCGTCGGGACCGTCGAACAGATTGCCAGGAAACGCTCGAACCAGGTGGTCGTGGTCGCCCCAAACTCGCTTCCGGTCGAATCGGACCAGACCAAAGCCCGGCAGGTGCTGCTCAACCTGCTCAGCAACGCGTGCAAGTTCACCGACGCGGGAACGATCACGGTCACCGCAAAAAGCGACACGGACGCAGGGCCCGGATGGCTTGAAGTCAGCGTCGAAGACACGGGCATCGGAATCGATCCGCACCAAGCCGACAGGCTGTTTGAGCCATTCGTGCAGGCGGACGCCTCGACGACACGCAAGTACGGAGGAACCGGACTCGGACTGGCGATCAGCCGTCGCTACTGCCGGCTGGTCGGTGGCGATCTGACCGCAGAGAGTGTTCCCGGGGTGGGCTCGACGTTTTCGATGCGGATTCCGAGCCGGGCCGTCGTCGAGGAAACCGTAGACTGGAGGCAACCCGTTCCCACGAAAGCAACGGCTCCCGCACCGCGCGAACCAGGGACCCCATCGGTCGTCGTGATCGACGACGATGCCGACGCGCGCGAGTTGCTGTCCTGGTTGCTGATCCGTCAGGGTCTTGTTCCGGTCGTCTGCTCGAGTGCCGGCGAGGGGTTGGAAGCGATTCAACAGCACGGTCCGGTCGCGATCACTCTAGACGTACAGGTGGATGGCATGGACGGCTGGACTTTACTGAAAAGGCTGAAGAAGGACCCCGAGATCGCGGACATTCCCGTGATCATGGTGACCGTAGTCGATGAGCCACAGCGCGGCCTGGACCTGGGAGCGTCCGATTACCTGACCAAACCACTGAACGCGGCAGCGTTCCAGCGCGCCGTCCAACGATGTGTGAAGGGGAACAGGGCAGCTCTGCCGTTGCCAGGTCCAAGGAAGGTCCGCTATGCCTGAGATATTGCTCGTCGAAGACAACGCGATGAACAGCGACATGCTTTCGCGGAGGCTTGAGCGCCGCGGATTCTCAGTCTCGTGTGCCGGCAACGGCCTCGATGGAGTCGGGCAGGCACGGGCCCGCATGCCCAGCCTGATTCTGATGGATATCGGGCTGCCGGAAATGGACGGGCTGGAAGCGACGCGCGTATTGAAGGCCGACGAACGCACCCGGGACATTCCCGTTGTCGCGTTGACGGCTCACGCCATGATGTCGGATCGGCGGAAGGCGTTCGAGAGTGGATGCGACGATTTCGCGACGAAACCGATAGATTTCGCCAACCTGGTCGACACGATCCATCGGCTTCTCGAAGAAGCCCCAGGAGAACTGCCATGAGCGTCCACTCCGAAACACTCCTGATCGTCGACGACGATGAGATGAACCGGGACATGCTGGCCCGTCGTCTGCGCCGGCGGGGTTACCAGACGACGACCGCGACCGATGGTGCGGAGGCCTGCAACCTCGTCGAGTCGAATCCGTTCGACCTCGTGCTGCTCGACGTGGAAATGCCGGTAATGAGCGGACTCACTGTCCTGAGCCGGCTTCGGGAGCGGTATTCCGCGGTCGAGCTTCCCGTCATACTCGTTACGGGACGGAGCGACAGCAAGGACGTGGTTCAGGGTCTCGACCTGGGGGCCAACGATTACATCACCAAACCGGTCGACCTGGCGGTCGCCCTGGCCCGTATCCAAACACAGCTGTCGCACAAGCAAGCAGAAGCGGCGCTCCGCGAGAGTGAAGAGCGCTATACACTCGCGGTTCGCGGTGCCAACGATGGACTGTGGGACTGGAATCTCAGGACAAACGAGATCTACTTTGCTCCCCGCTGGAAATTGATGCTGGGC
Organism: Terriglobia bacterium; assembly: GCA_965247425.1. Lineage (GTDB taxonomy): Bacteria > Acidobacteriota > Terriglobia > 20CM-2-55-15 > 20CM-2-55-15 > CAZOZZ01. The sequence goes on along the minus strand of OZ252023.1, from coordinate 2,491,566 downwards.
AGCCCTGAGAACGACATCGCAGACACTCCTGAAGAATGGTTCAAGCGTGTGCATCCCGAAGAAATCGATCACCTCAAGGCCAGGATCGCCGCCCATCTTGAAGGCCAGACACCTCACTTTGAAAGCGAACATCGCATGCTGCACAGCGACGGCACCTACCGCTGGATGCTCAGCCGGGGACTTGCCGTTCGGGATGCAACCGGCAAAGCGTACCGTATGGCTGGATCGCAGACCGACATTAGTGAAGTCGAACTTCTCGAAAAGACTCTTCACGGCAGCATCAAAGTGCTTACCGATGTTTTGGGGCTGGTTAATCCAGAGGCATTCAGCACGGCATCGCGAATTACCCTCTACACCAAACACGTTAGTACGCATTTGGGTCTCAGGAACGGTTGGCATTTCGAAATGGCGGCGATGTTGTCCCAGCTGGGATGTGTGGTATTGCCTACGGATACTCTTGACTCGGTTCGTCTCGGTCGCAGTTTGAGCAGGGAACAGGAAGAGCGACTTCCCAGCCATCCCGCGATGGCCCGGCCGGGATCTAATACGGAGTATTCCGGGACTGGAAGCGATTGCCGCTATGGTAGGACGGCAGAGGGAATCCTACGGGGATCAATCGCACGTGCCAGTCGCTGACCGCGACGAAGAAACCCTGGGTGCTCAAATCTTGAAGGCGTGCATTGCCTACGAGACGCTCGTGCGGACGGGCGAGAGCCACGTCACGGCTGTCGCTACCCTTCGCAACCGGCCCGACGAATGCGACCCGATTCTTGTTGCCGCCTTGTCCGCATTGCCCATCGAGGTAGTGCAGCAGGCCGAGGCACTGCCGCGGACTGTCGACATTTTAAACCTGGTGTGCCGCATGGTTCTGGCCGAAGACCTCCGTACCAAGGAAGGGACGCTGCTCGGGGCCAAAGGGGTTGAAATCACAGAAACTCTGCTGATCCGGCTTCAGTATTTGTCTTCTCTGGATATGGTACCGAATTCTTTTCGAGTGTTGGCTCCGTTGACTCTATGAGTGGCTTCAACGGGACCAAACAACCGCCCCGTCCAACAGCGGTACAATGACCAAGCACGACTGGGGTAGCCGAGTCGCGTTCAGTTCTTAAATGTCAGCCAGGCGTAACGCTTGACCTTCTTCCTCTTCTTGAGTTCCTCAAGCCCAGCAAGTTCTCTGTCGATCTAATTTTCGCGATGATACTGGCGTCGCTCCTTTTTCGCTGCTTTGCTCCGCAAAGCTGGGAACAATTTGGAAACATCAAGCGCCGGAGAAAAAGGAAAACGGGGAACTAACCGGGTAGGTCGCGAAAAGGAATTTTCAACATTTTGGGGTGAGCGCAGCTCATGGAAGTCTGGTTTGAAGAACTGAAGGAACGGGTGCCGGTGCCCTGGTAGTGCCGGGTTAAACCGGCATGTCGTCGCGAATGAAAGAGTCGCACAGGAAAGGGAGTAGCGAACCCCTCCTGGCCTCGAGGAAGGCGGGTGGCCGGAAGGCGACGACGAATCTGGGTGGCGATGATCAGTTTTGGAGAGTTGTTGATGGCAGCCGGCATGGAAGTTGTTGAAACGGTTATGTAGAGTCTTGCCCGCCCGGTTGCAACCGAATCTGACGCAAGTCTGGGCGCCAATTCTGCGAAGTTATTCTTGGGCGGACGCCTAAAGGTCCATCGAAGGCTAACCGATTCATTCAGAGAGAGGCGGGAAGAATGTGGAACCTTAGCGGTCTTGAAAACCAGCATTGCCGGAGTCGGGAGCCACGAACTCTGCTTCTCCCAGCCCTGACTATCGCTGTCATTTGCGGCTCCCTGCTGGGCGGCCCGTCATCGGCGGCGCAGAAGGATCCGTCCGAGTACGTACTCAAGGGCTGGAAGCGATTCAACAGCACGTTCCGGTCGCGATCACTCTAGACGTACAGATGGATGGCATGGACGGCTGGACTTTACTGAAAAGGCTGAAGAAGGACCCCGAGATCGCGGACATTCCCGTGATCATGGTGACCGTAGTCGATGAGCCACAGCGCGGCCTGGACCTGGGAGCGTTCGATTACCTGACCAAACCACTGAACGCGGCAGCGTTCCAGCGCGCCGTCCAACGATGTGTGAAGGGGAACAGGGCAGCTCTGCCGTTGCCAGGTCCAAGGAAGGTCCGCTATGCCTGAGATATTGCTCGTCGAAGACAACGCGATGAACAGCGACATGCTTTCGCGGAGGCTTGAGCGCCGCGGATTCTCAGTCTCGTGTGCCGGCAACGGCCTCGATGGAGTCGGGCAGGCACGGGCCCGCATGCCCAGCCTGATTCTGATGGATATCGGGCTGCCGGAAATGGACGGGCTGGAAGCGACGCGCGTATTGAAGGCCGACGAACGCACCCGGGACATTCCCGTTGTCGCGTTGACGGCTCACGCCATGATGTCGGATCGGCGGAAGGCGTTCGAGAGTGGATGCGACGATTTCGCGACGAAACCGATAGATTTCGCCAACCTGGTCGACACGATCCATCGGCTTCTCGAAGAAGCCCCAGGAGAACTGCCATGAGCGATCACTCCGAAAGACTCCTGATCGTCGACGACGATGAGATGAACCGGGACATGCTGGCCCGTCGTCTGCGCCGGCGGGGTTACCAGACGACGACCGCGACCGATGGTGCGGAGGCCTGCAACCTCGTCGAGTCGAATCCGTTCGACCTCGTGCTGCTCGACGTGGAAATGCCGGTAATGAGCGGACTGACCGTCCTGAGCCGGCTTCGGGAGCGGTATTCCGCGGTCGAGCTTCCCGTCATACTCGTTACGGGACGGAGCGACAGCAAGGACGTGGTTCAGGGTCTCGACCTGGGGGCCAACGATTACATCACCAAACCGGTCGACCTGGCGGTCGCCCTGGCTCGTATTCGCAATCAGCTCACAGTCAAGAAGCTGGAGCAGTCCCGGCAGGAGAGCGAAGAGCGCTACGCCCGCGCAGCCGCTGGTTCACGGGACGGAATATGGGACTGGGACCTGAAGACCGACACCGTCTATTTTTCGGACCGCTGGAAGACCATGCTCGGGCACGCGGAAGACGAAATCGGTTCGACGCCGGCGGAATGGCTGGATCGAATCCATCCGGAGGACCGATCCCGAGTCGAGGCGGATCTCGAAGTGCACATCACCGACGCCAACACGTACTTCGAAAACGAGCACCGCATGTTACACCGCGACGGCAGCTATCGCTGGGTGCTCACTCGGGGTCTCCTCGTGCGCGATGCCGGGGGCAAACCGCACCGAATGGCGGGCTCACAGTCCGACATCACTCCGGGAAAGATGACGGACGCCTTGACGGGCATTCCCAACAGGACCTTGTTCCTGGATCGGCTGACCGGGTCGGTCGAGCGGGCGAAGCGGAGCGATGGAAGTCTCTTCGGTGTGCTGCTCGTGACGCTGGATCGTTTCAAGCTCGTCGGCGACAGCCTGGGGCAGGCAGTCGCCGACCAGTTGCTGATCGCCTTCGTCCGCCGTTTGGAAGAGAAGCTGAGAAACACGGACACCGTATCTCGGTTCACTGAGCGCCACTCTCTCGCACGACACGGCGGGGAAGAGTTTACCCTGCTCCTGGACGGGATCGGGCACCCCAGGGACGCACTCCGGGTGGCAGACCGTGTGCTTGAAACACTGAAGGTTGCCTTCCAAGTCTGCGGTCACGAGGTCTTCCTCGACGCGTACGTGGGCGTTTCATTCGGTACCGGCGACGAATCGCCCGAGGACCTGTTGCGCGATGCAGCCACAGCCCGCAACCACGCGAAAGCTCTGGGCGGGGAGCGAATCCAGGTCTTCGATTCCGAAATGCGGACCGCAGTCGTCAAGCGGCTGCAAATCGAAACGGACCTGCGGCACGCGGTCGAGCGGCGCGAATTCGAAAACTGGTATCAACCGATCGTCGACCTGGCCTCGGGCAGGATCCGAGGCTTCGAGTCCCTCATACGATGGCAACATCCCTCGCAGGGCCTGGTTCCACCCGATGAGTTCATCCCGGTGGCGGAAGAAACCGGGCTCATCGTTCCGATTGGATTCCGGGTGCTGGAAGAGGCCTGCAGCGAGTTGGCCGTCTGGCAGCAGCTTCCCGCGCCCGACAAGCCTCTTTCCGTCTCGGTCAATCTCTCCAGGCAGCAGCTGCAGCCTGGCATTGTCGAAGACGTCCAGAAGGCGATCGAGCGGGCGGGCTCCTACTGCGCGTATTTCGATCAGCAGTTCGATCCATCGTGCCTGAAACTCGAAGTCACCGAGAGTCTCGTAATGTCGAACCCCGAAGAGACGAAGAAGATACTCGAAGAATTCCGCTCGATGGGCATCCGTGTCGTGATCGACGATTTCGGGACCGGACACTCGTCGCTGACATTGCTTCATGGCTTTCCACTGGACGAGCTCAAGATCGACAGGTCTTTCATCAGTCGGATAGAGTCGGACCTGGAGAGGTTGGAAATCGTACGCACCATCATCCTGCTCGCCCAGAATCTCGGTCTGAGCGTAACCGCGGAAGGGATCGAATCGGACGAACAGCTTCGGTTGTTGTGCGAGCTGGGGTGCGACCTCGGGCAGGGGTACCTGTTCTCACGCCCAGTGGACCGGACACGAGTAACCGATCTGATCACGGGCAGCACCCGATGGGCTTCCGGGGAGTCCGCCGCCTGACCCGGCTCCCGTCTTCGGATCGAATCGGTCGTCAGGGGGAGTCGATCGTGTCTTCGGTGGAGTCCGGAACTTCTTTCTGGGTAGGATCCTCCAGGCCAGGTTCAACAAACACCGGGGACACAGATCTTCAGTGGCTGCATCCGACAGTGTTGGCGTCAAAGGTTACAGCAGCCCGATTCTCTTCGGAGAAATATCCGGTTGGGTTCAGGAGGCGAGGGCTCGATGAGATATCGAATCTCGTCAACCACCGCATCTTCGCTTTCCACCGTGTTGGCCACTTCCTCGCGCAGGAGCAGGACAAACCGCTTGCGCATTCGATGAACGGCCACCTTCGCAGCGCCTTCCGTCGTGCCCAACCGAGCGTGCGGCGAACATCCACTTCGTCGACGACCAGGACGTGATCCCAACGCCTCGAGGGGAGGGCGTCCATGGTGCCCGAGATCCAGACCTGGCAATCCTCAGATTCGAAGGTTAACCCTGAGGAGGTCGCACAGCAGAAGTTCACTATCGACGATCATCAGACACTTCGATTGTATTCAGAAGTCTCCAGCCAAGGAAGTCGCCATGTTGGCCGTCCGGACCTTGCATCCGAACATCAGGCGTCCAAGACTGATCGACGCTTCTGAAGATGCCATCATCAATGCCGACCTCGACGGGACCATCACGAGTTGGAGCAAGGGAGCCGAAAGGATCTTCGGTTACGGGGAATCCGAGATCCTCGGACACCCCTCGTTGGAGTTGATCCCGGAGGAGTTTCGGAATCAACGAAACGACGTCGGTGAGCGAATCCGTTGGGGCGAGCGCGTCACGTTGCCAGAGTCCGTCCGTATCCGAAAAGACGGACGGCGCATCGACGTTTCGTCATCGTTCTCTCCTGTTCGTAACAAGTATGGCGAGATCACGGGGATCGCAGCAATCTTGCGCGATATCACCGAACAGAAGTTGTTGGAACGGCAGTTCCAGGAAGCACAGAAAATGGAGGCGGTCGGAAGGCTCGCCGGCGGCATCGCGCACGACTTCAACAATCTGCTGACAATCGTGACTGGCTACAGCGCTCTGCTGAGGGAAGGGATGTCGAGCAACCATCCATCGCTCCCCCGAGTCCAGGCGATCGGCCGGGCCGCCGAACGTGCCGCGCAGCTGACACGCGGCCTGCTCGCTTTCGGACGCAAACAGTCGGTGGAACCGAGAGTCGTGAACCTGAACAATGTTCTGGACGACATGGACAAGATGGTCCGAAGCCTGGTCGGCGAGGACGTAGATCCGAGACTGGCCGGACGTAGTCCAGCATGTGTTCAGGGGGCGCAGAGAAATCCCCGGCGAGATTGATACTCAGGATCCACCCGATCGACACCACAGCGGTGGAAACAATGATCTGCCCTGACGGGGCACGGAAACCTGGGATCGACGGATTGATTTCTCGCGTTCGTAAAACCAATCTTACGAGGCCGGGGTCAACCTACTCAATTCCTAAGAACTAATTTGGACAAGAGTGAAAGTATCTACAACATGTGCTCGGAAGTCTAGTGCTAGGTGGATTCACAGACGCGAAGTTCACGCGGGGAGGGAACATCCGCTCCTAACCGGACGTCCCGACAGCTTCCTCTTTACTCACCGGGATCACGTTGTCGTCCTTGAAAGGGCTGACCCCGCGTTCCGCGAAGGTGGGGTTGGAGGTGTTCGCGCAATCGTAGTGGTCCCACCTCTGGGTGTGGTCGAAGACGAAGACGTCGTCGAAGATCATGAAGCAGATAGGCAGAATCAATGTCTTGCGTGCATTCCGGACATTCAACACCGGATGGAAGCCTTCCTTGGTCAGGACGCTCCACTTGATGCGGTCCTCATCGCTGAAAGCGATCAGGTGGTCGTTCAAAATATCCCGGAAGAACCGCAGCTTGAAACCCTCGTGGAGATGGTTGGCGGCGATGACCATATCTTCACCCTGATGAAAGATGACGACCTGGCTTCTGGCCTGGTGAGACCAGATCTGGAACGCCGAGAGCAGGAAGGCCGCTAGGGCTGCTACAGCCAGTCCGATGAGCAGGGCCTGTATGGCGTCGGTGCCCGAGGAGAACCTCAATCCGATGCCGACCAGAACCGCAGTCGACAGGATCAGGGTGAGGATGCTGCCCCAGCGCACCCGGTTGATCTCGTTTCGTCCTAACACGAGCATGAATCGAAAACCTCCTGGCAGTGGTCTGTTTCGATCTGGATTCGAGGAACGTGCCACCGCCAAAACATGTCATTATACCGGGAATCTAGCAGCTTGTGGCGGAACTCTCGAGGGTCGCGCGCAGGGGTATTCGGGTCTCAGGCGCGAAGAGAGGAGCGGAGCGATGCCTTGTCATCATGACCGACGAACGACAAAGCCTGAGGCCCGAAGACCCCTGCGCCCTTCGGGTTACGCCGGCATGGGGACAGCTGCGGCGTTGGCACTCTCTCCGGACATTGCCCGATGGGGAGCATCGACGTCGTCCCTGCACCTTGCATCTGTCCCCATGCCGTTCGTAACGCGGCCCTCGAGAGTTCCGCCACAGGCTGCTTGCCTATGAAGTTCTCCGTCGATGCATTAAATGCCGAAGCGTCCCCGTTGATCGAGATCGCCATGGCTGCCGATCAGGTTCGGGACCCCTACCGGCTCTACTATGGCGAATCGGATTCGCCAACACCGGAATTTATCTGTCGGGCCGCCTATGAGGCCACGCGTCGGGGCCACACCTTCTATACGCCGACCGCAGGTTACCCAGAGCTGCGGGAAGCTATTGTCTCGAAGGTTGCCGACCTTCACGATGTCCGATACCGGCCATCTGAGGTCGTCTGCACGGTCGGAGCAGGGATGGCGATTTTTCTTGCTGTTCGCTCCTGTGTGAACCCGGGTGACAATGTTCTCATCATCTCCCCCGCCTTCTCGGTTTTTGCCTCGACCGTGACTGTGTTTGGAGGGGAGGTTCGCCGGGTTCCCCTCCTGAGGGAAAAAGATCGTTTCGTTCTCGACCTGGATCACATCCGGGCCTCGATCGATGACCGTACCCGGATGCTCGTCGTCAACAGCCCTTCGAATCCAACCGGGTGGGTCATTTCCAGGGCAGAACAGGAAGCGTTGTGGCAGTTGGCCGTCGAACACGATTTCGTTATCTTGAGCGACGAAGTCTACGAGCGAATCGTTTTTGATGGTCCGGTCGCCCCTTCCTTTGCGCGGGTGGCGACCGATCGCGAGCACCTGCTCGTCGTCAACAGCTTTTCGAAGACCTACAACATGACGGGCTGGCGCCTGGGCTACGCGCTCGGAGACGAAAAACTGATCGCGTTGATGACGAAAGTCGAGGAGTTCATCATTTCATCGCCGCCTTCGATGGTTCAACAGGCCGGCATTGCGGCCCTCCGCAACGGCGAGCCCTACATCGAGCAGATTCGGTCCGAATACACGAGGCGGAGACAGAAGGTGGTCGATGCGCTCAGGTCGATACCGGGGCTTACGCTGCCCGATCCCGCGGGTGCGTTCTATGCCTTCCCCCAGATCGAAGGACTCCGGGATTCCATGAAGTTCGCCCGCCGTCTGCTCGAAGAACGAAGAGTCGGCGTGGCCCCCGGCTCGGCGTTTGGACCGGATGGCGAGGGATATATGCGGTTGTCGTTTGCGGTTTCCGATGAGGTCCTTGATCCGGCGCTGGAATTGTTTGCCCAATATCTACGTGAGGTCGGTTAGTAAAGAAGGGATTTTCAACGCAAAACCGCAAAGTCGCAACGTCTGATTGTGTTCGCACCCGGCCTGTCGGGGTGATATCACTTTCAAACGATTTGTATGGTGGATATTGTGAAGGAGCGCGAGACTCGTCTTACTCCTTCCCTCACTCCGAGGCATACGGCCTACCGGACTGAGGATTGGTGGTCAGCCAGACTGAACCCTGTCTCTCCTCAACTGACCACTGACCACTGGCCACTGACCACTTCCCCATAGCCTTCTTCCCCCACTATTCCGCCGGATAGGGCGTTCTGTTCCTGTACACAATCCACAGCAAAAACGCCATCGTGACGGCTGCACCCACGTAGATCGGGGTTCCCAGATCGTCGAGTGGAAATCCGGCATTGCCGGACCAGATGGCGAAGGCGTTGTTGCCCATATGCAGCACGATCCCGGGAAAGATGGACCCTGTCAACAAGGCCACTCCCGTGATGACGATTCCCAGGACGGCGGTGGGCACGATTCGAAACAGGCTGAAATGGAAGAGGCCGAAGATGAGCCCGACCACCAGAGCGAGGGGGAGCGGGCGGAGTTTTCGACGTAGACCATACAAGAGCGTTCCACGAAAGCCGATCTCTTCACAAATTCCGGGAAGGACCGCGATCAGTACGAAGACTTGCCATGTCGGCAACGCATCCATTGAGAGCGACTCGCTGAATTGTTCCAGGTAGGATCGTGGGACCGGAAAGATCGTGTTCGCAAACTTGAACATCGAGATCGCGTTGAGCGAGAGCGTGGGGATCATCAGGAGAATGACGGGCCAGAGCTTGAACTGGATGGGTCGCAGTGCCAGCGCCTTTCGGATGTCCAGGCCGTAGATGCGTACCATCAACAGCGAGCCACCCAGGAAGATGACCAGTTCGTTGAACAGGAGCTGGGACCGGACCGTGGATAGTTGAGGCACGCCGATGGCGATGGCGAACAGCAGCGCCCACATCACCAGGTACCATCGCCCCACCTGGGAGCGGAAAGCGGCGGGTCCGGTGAGCTGTTCGGGGTGCTGGTCCTGAGACGCGGTGATCAAACGTTCGTCCCCGAGCATACTGGTGGAAAGGCGTACGAGGGCCAGAGCGATCAGAGAATTGATGACAAACGTCACCACGATCATGAGCCAGTCCGCGTTCCCGGAAAGAACCTCCCGAGCCCCGACGCTGACGTTCGCGACGGGCACGACCGATATGGCCGAGCGCAGTTGGATGCCTGGGACCGCGCCCGCGAATGCCGGGATGAGTCCTACCAGGTAGACCGGAAAGAAGTAGAGTTGTGCCTCTTTGTAGGATTTGGCGTAGGCCGAAAGCGCCAGTAGCAGGCCCGCGATCAGGACGGCCAGGGGCACATACAGCAATACCATTGCGAGTGCGGCCGTCGGCGACAACTGGAATACGAAATCGTCCGGCAGCGGAATGATTTCAAAACGGGTGTAGACGAGCAGGTTGGCGACCTGTATCAAAGTGATCACCAGGGCGACCGCCATGATGACCAATTGCTTGGCCGCGATGATTTCGGTCCGGCCGGCGGCTGTCGTCAACAGGGTTTCGAGCGTTCCCCTTTCTTTTTCTCCGGCAATGATGTCCATTGCGACCACAGATCCGCCCGTCAGCGTGAGCATGAACAGGACAACCGTCAGAAACCGTCCCAGCAGCAGTCCGGATGTATTGGCCGCAGTCGCAAGACTGACATCCTCTATACCCATCACGTTCTCGAAATTGACGGGGAACCCTCTGCCGGCGAAGATCTGTTCCGCGCCCAACCGCCGTCCGTACTGGAGCAGTTCGCGCATTCTGCGTGCGCCGGTTGTAGCGGTGGCCCGGTTGCCGGCGACATACACCTGGACCAGGGGCACGCCGTCGAGGCGCCGGGCGAGTCGGTACGGACCCTCGTCCTGGTCTTCGTCCCGTCCCGCCCACTCCTGGTCCGCTACGGCACTGCCCATTGCGTTCAGATAGAAATGGATTTCTCGCGACCTGAGACTCTCGGTGACGTTGTCGACACGGATTTCCTCGTGCTCGAATTCCGTGAGGTCAGACTCGGGTTCGTTCAGAAGGCCTTCCTCGGCCCGAGCCAGCAAGGCTCGCGCTTCGGCGCTCCAGTCCCCCGTAATAGCGTACCTGTATAGAGTTTCCTCTACCTGGCGGTCGCGCCTGTCGGCAGCGAAGCGTGAGGCAAAGAGCATGAGCGGCATGACCAGCATGGGCAGGACGATCGACAAGACAATCGTCCTGCGAGACCTCAGCAACAGCCGGATCTCCTGCCGCCAGATTAAACGGACCGTTTTCCAGTTCATGCCTGGCCTTTGACGTACTTCACGAATATGTCTTCCAGGTAATGTTCGCCCGTTGCTTCCCTCAGGTGTTCGAATGTGTCGCAGGCAAGAATCCGACCACTGTGGATGATCGCGATCCGATCGCACAGCCTTTCGGCCTCGCTCATGATGTGTGTCGAGAACAGGATCGTCTTGCCTTCGTTCTTGAGTTCGGTGATCGCCTCCTGCACCTCCAGCGCGTTGAGAACATCCAAACCGACCGTGGGCTCATCAAATATCAAGACGGGCGGATCATGGGCGAGGGTGCGCGCGATGGAAACTTTCTGCTTCATACCGGACGAGAGCTTTTCGACCCGGGCGTTGGCGTATTCGGTCAGCCCGAATTTTTCGACGAGGAAGTCGACCCGTTCACTGAGCCTGCTGGAAGGGTAGTGGTTGACGCTGGCGAAGAACTCGATCGTTTCTCGCGCCGTCAGTCGCGGGTACAGTGCGGTCGTCGCGGAATAGAACCCGAGATTGCGGCGTACTTCCGACGCCTCGGTCATGACGTCGTGCCCCATTATGGATGCCGTACCCGAGGTTGGAAGGATGATTGTCGACAACATTCGAAGTGTGGTTGTTTTCCCGGCGCCATTCGCACCGAGGAGGCCGAACACCTCACCTTCTCTGGCTTCGAATCCGATACCGGCGACCGCATGAACTTCTCCCCGGGCCTCATCGTGAAACGTCTTTCGCAGATCGACGACCTGGACTGGTGTGCTCATAGCATCTGTGTGCGTGGCGTCTCCCGCCTAGCGGGACCGGGCCATCAAACGTTGTTTAAAGAATTTTCCAAAGCTGCCCGAATAGCCGCCGAGAACAAAATCTTCGTATTGAAGCACCTTGGCCGCCGCGGCCAGGGCCAGTGCGATTGTGACGACTTCAACGGCGATCGTGATTCCAATCTGTGGCCACTGGTAGATTCCGGCGATGGCCTCCCGGAACATCAGTGTGACGTTGGCGATCGGAACGGCAGCCAGCGTGGGCGTGAACTCAATGTCGGGGACCTGTAGAAACATCAAGGGCAGAATCATTGCGATATAGAACGGCCCAACCATCGATTGACCCTCTTTGAAGGTGCGTGCAAATGAGGCCAGTATCATCATCCCGGCCGCTATGAAGAGGGCCATCAGGGCGGCGCCGAGAACGATAACCGGAACCGACGCCAGGGGCAGCCGAATCGTCAATCCGGACACGTCGTCTCCGACAAGGGCAGTGAGGATCGCTTTCATCGAGAAGGTCATCGCGGCGACATTCAGCATCCCCGCTGAAAACGACATGGTTGCCACGTAGAGGTATTTTGAGATCAGGATGCTGCTGCGTTCCGGAGCGATAGTCATCAGGGTTTCCCACGTCGAGTTCTCGCGCTCGCCGGCAGTCGAATCGATTGCGGGATACAGGCCGCCTACCGAAAGCATGATGATCAGGAACATGGGAACGATCAGGCCGAGTATGAATTGACCCATCTCCCTTCCGGTGGCGATGTTCCTGTCTTCGACCCACACTTGTTGAAGCTCGCCCGGGGACACGCCCGCCAGCTCAGCGGTTTCGAGCAGGTATGTCTGCCTGTAGTCGTTGAGATGTCGCCGTACTCGGCTCCGGGCGGTGCGGCTTCGATCCTTCGCGGCGTCAAAGACAAGCTCGACTCGGAAGTTGTCCGAGAACATCGGGATGTCTTCTTCGGCTTGGAGAAATCGAACGAGCAGGTCCAGAGAGCCCTCCCTGATCGCGGCTTCCGGGTCGGAATTGGTCGCTGATTCCAGAGTTTCTTCGGACTCGATGAGCTCTGTGAAATCAGTATGGGCCCGCGGGAGATTCTCGAACATCACCCTGGAGGGGACCAGTTCCGATTGACCGGAGACAAACGTGATGCCGGAGTAGCCGATCCAGAGCATGGCGGGATAGAGAAAGATCGGGAGCAGTATGCTGTTGATGATGATGTTGCGTTCCCGGAGAGCCGACCTCAACTCCCGCACGTAGAGTATTCGGATGTCCGACAGCCTCTCCTTCATCCTGATTCCTCGGTGACCATTATCGGCACCGACTTCTCCGAGCGCACCAAGAATATTCCGGCGAAGATCAGGACGATGCTGAGACCCTGTCCGATGATCGGGCGTTCCCCAAGGAACAGCCATGCCGCGCCCAGGGCCACGATGGGAGTCAGGTTCCCAACGATAGCCGTCCGGGCGACGCCGAGGGTCTTGAGTGCATACGACCAGACGAAGTAACTGTAGACGATCGCGAACCAGGCCGAGGCTACGACGCCCGCCCACGCCCACAGCGGGATCCCGGTCCATTGCTGTCCGAGAAGCCATGGGCCGGTCAAAGGCACCATGACGACCACGCCGAAGATCATTGCCAGAACCGTGACTTCGAGAGTCCCGTAGCGGGCCAGCAGGGAAGTCGATCCGCCCGTGTACCAACCCCAGCAGAATGCCGCTCCAATGATCATGAGGTCGCCTCTCCAGGTTCCGGCGAACGAGACCTCTTCGGCTCCGAACAGGACGACGGCCGCAACACCCAGGGTGGACAGTGCAATTCCGGCCAGTACCCTTCGGTTGAACCGTTCCTGCTTGAGGGCCAGTCCGATCAGGTACGCGAAGACCGGTGTCAGTGACAGGAGGAGGCCGACGTTGCCTGCCCGGGTTCGAGCCAGCCCCAGGACGAAGAACATCTGATATCCGGCATTGGACAGGATTCCAAGCCCGATCAGGGCGGGAAGGTCCCGTCGCTCGACTCTTAGCTGGACCCCGCGCATCTTGATGATCGACACCATCGTCAGTGTCGCGATCGTCATCCGGACGGCATTGAAAGCGAGCGGATGAAAATAGCTGTAGAGGGTTTTGATCAGGGAGAAGTTGGTCCCCCAGATCACGGCGACGGTGATCAGCAGGAACTCCACCAGATAGATTCGAGGGTATTCTTTCAATAGAGGCGTCCGTCCCCCCGAGCACGGCGGCTGACGATGGGGAATGATCGCCCAGGTCCCGGGTTCGAGTAGTATAGGCGCATGATGATCAAAGCCTTCGGTAATTCTGGAGTGGACGAGATGCGATTGATCCAGAGTGGACCAAGTGATAGGTCTTGTTCATTCATTCTGCGGGCCCGGGCGAACTCATACCCGATCTTGAACTGAGGACGTCGTTTGTCATGCATTTTGCGGAGAGAATCTTTTTCTGGAGCACCTTCCTTCATTTTGCGCAGTTGGTGCTGAACCTTGCCTCGGGCCGATACGATCATGTGTCCGGGATTGTCGCAAGTTGGGCTTTCACTTCCGTCCTGTTGTGGGCCTTCTGGTTTCTGGAAGATCGCCTCACGCGCCTCATCTCTCCCGTCACATTTCTCTTTTATCTGATGGTTGTCGTTTACAACCTTCTTGGCGACCTTCACTGGCATTTTTTCGGATTTCCCTTTTCTTACGCGCGGCTTATCGAGGGTGCCCCGTGGATTTATGAATATCTGACGCCTTCGTCCGTCTTGACGGGCGTCGCGGACGGCTTCTTCTACATCGTTTTCTCGGTCAGCATACTCGCTTTGTCTGGACCGTTTTTCCGCCTTCCTGAGAGGTGGTCCGTCAAGAGCTATCGGCCGTCCTGGCGATACGCCGGGACCGCGGTGCTTGCTCTTGCCAGTTTGTTGTTTCTCTTGAACCCGATCGCAAGAAGAAACTCCCTTTGGGGTTTTGTGACCTCATCTCTCGTCGAATCTTGATTGACGACAACACATCTCATCTGGACATCCTGCCCACGCTTCTCGAACTGGCGGGTCTCGGTACGGAGGATTTAGACGAGCTGGAAGGATACAGTCTGATCGGCACATTGCCGCCCGACCGCATGATCTTTGTCGTGAACGGAGATGACGGGGCCGTCGATGGCGTCATACAGAACAACTACACGTTTGTCCGGAAGTACTCCACGGACTCGGAGATGTTGTTCGACTTGTCGATCGATCCGTTGGAGGCACACAACATTGTGGGTTCTCGTCCCGAGATGGCTGACTTTTTCCGGGAGCATGAAGAAACCTGGGTGGCACACCGGCGTCAAAGGTGGGGAAGATCGCGCTACATGAATCCGGAATCGCTCCTCGATAGCGATTTGGCGATCGTCGGGAATGTCGACGTCGATGTCTTTGTCAACGGCAGCCGGAAGGCCAACGTCCATCGGTTCAGGTTGCCGCCGCCCTCGTACTGCAGATCGAACACGTCGATCGGCCGATAACCCCCGCTTCGAGGTTGTAGCGGAAGACGGACGTCTCCAGCAGGATGAGCCGAGGCGTGAATGTCTCCAGAAAGTTTCGAGCGCTCTTGAGAATGTCCACTTCCGAACCCTGAGTATCCAACTTCACCAGTCCCGTACCCGGCGTCCAGGACCGCGAGGTCGGGAGGGCCGAGTCAGGAACCGATGATCGCATCGGTGATCCGGCGCATTCCGGTGAACCATCAGTGGCTCTCCTCGAGCTTGTACATCCACTCATATTCTTGATCGCGCATAGGCAGAGGAGACATGGTCTCCTTCGCTCAGGAGGGCCCCCCTGGCTTCAGTCGAAAAATCGTACAACAGGAGGAGCGAAATTCCTGTTCGGCATCGGGATGTCGGTCGAGGGCTCGAAGCAGGTTGCCCTGGTCGTTCGTCAGGAAAACCAGGCGGGACCCGAAATCGTTTCTGATGACATCGACCGCGTTCCTCCCGGTCTGTGTGACCTCCACATACCTTTCGTACTGGTCCGCGTCCTTCAGGTACATGAACAGCGGATCCAGGCCGACGATGAAGGTGTTTTGACGCGCTCCATAGAAGAGAAGCGGAAAATCGTCCCAATCGGCATGGAAGATTCGTTCTCCCGGTGTGGTGTTCCTCTCGAACCATGCGGCGGCTTCGAGTACCGGGCGATCGATTCCCTCTCCCCGAAGCTCTTCGATGGTGGCGCGCCCGGTCGTCCAGGCGAAGAAACCTGCCAGGACGAATCCAGCTGTCATCGACACGGTTCTCTTGTAGCCCTTCCAGGCACGCGAAGTCGTGCCCAATGTCAGAGCAGCCAGAAGGACGGAGAAGACAGGCCAGTATTCAGCAAAGCGACGATGTTTGAGCAACAGCACGAAGAAGAGAATCGAGGCAAATGCAACGGCGTAGCGCATGGCCCGATTCCCAGTGTTGTTCCGACCCAGCGCGGCCAAACCCCCGAGGAAGCATCCCAGAGCTATCCAGCTGTTCGACAGCAGTTGGTCGGTCTCGAACGGGTACCATTCATTGCCGACTGTTACCGGGAACCCCCCGACCAGTTTGGAACCGGCATGGGTGACGACAAAAACGGCGTAGTTCAGTGTGTAAGGATGGATCAGCATGCCGGCAAGCATGCCGGCGCTCACGAACCAGATCGGCTCCAGTCTCCACTTGCCTTCCGCGAGAGCCATGCCCAAAACCGCAACAACAACGACACCTCCGAGTATCGGAAACGCCGCATAGGTCCAGGCAAAGATGAAGCCAAGACCGAACATGCTCCATCGCGGCCGTTCCACCGCCATCCAGCAGCCGAGCATCAACAGGATCGCGCCGAGCGATTGCGCTCTCAGGAGTGACATCCGATACAGAAACGGCTCCGATGCCGCCCCCAGCAGGAGTAACCAGAACCATGGCCAGCGGACACCGAATTTGCGGAGCAGGAAGAAAAACGTTCCTGCCATTGCGGTCGCGAACACAACCCCGGCGATCTTCGCCATGATCATCGGGTCCCCCATCAGAAGAAATGGCGCGATCAACGCATGGAACAGGAAGTGATGGTCGGCGAACTCTGTCTCCGACAAGATCGTCATGGGTATGTAGGCAAACCGGAACGGCAGGAACCCGTGTTCCAACATGAGGCTGGCCATGCGGGCGTGGTAGTAGCCATCGAAGCCGGCTAACCCGGCGACCGAGAACTGAATCCAGCCGAAAAATCCGAAGGCGGTCGTCGTCGCCAGCACGTACTGGTAGAACGGCCTACGGATGATTGCTGCGGCCTGTTCGAGCCTCGATCTCCCTTCGCCCGACGAAGATGCGGTGACTTCCATTCTCGATCCTTGTCCAGTTGACTCGTGCGAGTGGTGGAGCGAACGCCCGTACGGCGTCTCCCACGTATCCCCAGCTGAAGAATACCAGAGCGACCATGCCGGGGGCGGTCGCGAAGGCGAGACGTATTCCTCTCTCGTCCCTGGCACACGACACCGTAGGCGAACAGAGGGAGTGCGATGCCCTGGGCGATGTGGGATGCGGCACTTCCTTCGTTCGCCTGGTCTGCATCCAACTCCGCTGCCACTACAGAATAAACGGTAGCTGGACGAAGAAGATGCACAGAAGTGCGATCAGAGCAGGGCGGCTGGTCGGGAAGCTTTGGCGGCGGATACATCCTCCTCGCGATACGGCGAGTGGTTCCTTCGGCGCCACTCGTGGCGAAACAAATTCCACCAGACATAGGGTAGCTCATAGAAGGCCCGAAAGATAACGTCTAACCGCGCACCTGATTGCCGACCATGTTGACGCCCGTAGTGATGCACGCCCACTTCCTTGAAGACGTGTCCGCGAGCTTGTAAGCGGGCGAGCAGTTCGGCGTTGAAGAGGGCCCCCGTCGAGCGGAGCGAAACTTCCGCGACCGCCGAGCGGCGGAAGATCTTGAAGGCGCAGTTCATGTCCTGACAGCGAACGCGCAACACCAATCGGATCAATGCCGTGTAGATGGAACCCAGCATCCCCCGTCCCCGGGGGTCCTGGCGATTCAGTCGATGTCCAAGAACCCCGCTGCCGTCGCCCAACTCATCGACCAGCTTCGAGAGTTCGTTGAGGTTAAACTGGCCGTCCGCGTCGGTAAAAAATACGAAATCCATCCGGGCCGCTTTCATGCCGCTCCAGACCGCAGCGCCATATCCCCGGTTCTCGGAGTGTCGAAGAATTCGAAGGGTCGGGTAGATCGCCTTCAAGCGTTCGGCCTCTGCCGGAGTACCGTCGCTGCTGCCGTCGCAGACCACGATGATCTCGTGGTTGGTTGCAGATGCAGTTCCAGCGGTAACCGCCTGGCCCACGACGCCTTCGAGGTTGGCACGTTCGTTATGACACGGCAGAACGATCGAAATGCCGGGTAGTCTCATGCTCCCTCTCCCGTTTCGTGTGCCATCCAACGTCGTTCCTCGACGATCGCCAGAACAAGACATGTGACGGCCAGAAGTTCGAACCCCTCATCCCAGAAGTCGACATAAGGATTCCGTCGGGTCACGGCTGGAAACAAGCCCACGTCGAAAAACTGGGAAAGGAAAAAGAGTGCGATTCCGGCCATTGCAAGGCGTCCGGAACTTCGCCCCAACAACGGCCATAACTGGTTCGAGCGGATGAGAGGCCGCAGGAGCAGCAGATAGATCACCATCACGACAACCACGCCCATCAAGGCAAGGCCGGCGATCAGCCAGGCCTGGCCCTCCATAAAGTCTTCGATGGTGTTGTGGAGGTTCATCATATTGAGGTCGAAGCCGCCATCGCGTACCGAACGAATCTGTCGGGTCAGGTTCCCCCAGTCGGATTCTTCTCCCGCTCCGACGATGCCGAGAACCCCAACCCCCCGCCAGCAGGCAGGGAACCCCGGTCTTCGATCCGTGCCCGCCGCCTGAAACGCAAAGACCGCCACCAGGATGAAGAGAACAAACTGGGCCGATTCGACGGGACCACGTTCCTGGAGCACGACGCTTACGAAAGTGGATCGTGGTTCCAGGAGCATCAACACCTCGAGCAGACCGAGGAACAGAAGGACCAGGGCCAGCAAGAGACGGCTCGACGCACCGAGCTTGGACGGTCCGGCTCGAACTTCAACAGGGATGTTCCCGACTACGCTCGCCCTCACTTCCGAACCTCCCTGAAAGTGATGACCTTCGTTCGAATTGATTGCAGGTAGTTGGAGATTCGATCCAGGTCGAGCGAGAGATCGAAACTTCCACCGAGCGTGAGATCGCCATCCGCAATGGCGGCGCCGTAGATGTTGTGGACCGAGCCTCCACCGCTGAATGTCAAGTCGCCCGATGCGATGATCAAGCCGTAAAACGCAAGGCTCGACAAGTCGACATCTCCGTTCACAACCAGGATGGCATAAGTGCTGGCCCCGTTGCCGTTGATGGTGACCGAGCGGTCGCTGTAGATCAGCTCCGGGCTCGTGTCCGCACCCTCGGAGAACGCGTTATAGCGGTAGAGCGTGTCCGATGTGTTCGTGGGAGTTGCCAGGTCCGTGATTGGGGTGAAAACGTCTGCGGCCGCCGAGATGTAGCTGTCGACGTCGTAGTCGGGGCTCGCCGAGTCCTCCACCTCGTCCGGCGTTGTCGGGGGGAAGATCGTGCCGCTGTAGGAGTCCGGGCTGGAATCTCCGGTCTTGACTCCGGGCAGGGTGCTTCCGCCGTCTTCCCTGTCTACGGAGAAACTTCCGTTGAAAGTGGCTTCCCCATTGTTGCGAATGACCGCTTCCACGTCGGGTAACACGACGAAAGCGGACACGATCTCCGACTCGAGCAGCGCACGGCGACCGTCGACCGTTGCATAGGACTGCACCGTTCGGATCGGAGAGCCGGTTCCGGTGAGGTTTCGCGCAAGTCCTCCAGCGCCGTCATCTCCAAGGTACACGACGGTTGTGGCGTCCAACCCGGAAACGCCGTCGATGTCGCGGTTCTTGTTGGCCTCCGTGTTGTAGAAGATCTTCACCAACTCGAACGGGGGAGTACCCAGAGCCGTTTCCAGGGAGGTCGAGCCGTAGCCGTCGTAGGCGGGATCCAGACCCAGGACGTTGGTCGAAGAGTCCTTGCGAATGTAGCCGGCCCAATCCGCGGTGGGCGTCGATGGAAGGCTCGACATCTGCGAACTTGATCCATACAGTAAGCGCGTCCGTGCTTCCTCGATTCCGGAGTCGGCGGCATAGAACAGACGCGTGTTGACTTCCAGTACCGCGCTCGAACGCACGTCCTCGAGGAGGTTCATCAACAAGAGCAGGGTCAATCCGCTCATCATCGAGAGCATGATGAGTACCGTGATCAGCGCGATTCCCTTTGTTCTTGACGCTCTCATTGATCTAGTCGCCTCCGTGCTTAAGAGCTGCCTTTCGTGCCTGATTCGTGCCCGAATCAGCTTGAATTCGAATTGCTGTTCGAATTCGAATTGCTGTTCGAATTCGAGCTCGAGTTGCTGTTGGAACTGTTGCTGTTGCTGCTCGATGACGTCGACATGAATCCCTGGATTCCGCCGCGGCGGAGGGTGACGTCCGAGGCCAGCGTGACGTCGATCACGTCTCCAGTGACCGGGTTGTTTTCCGTGGCAAAAGATGTGACCGACACGTTGACCCGCGTAATCTTACCCACATCCGACGAGGTCACACTCGACTGACTGCTACTGCTGCTGTTGGAATTGGAGTTGGAGTTCGAGTTCGAATTGGAGTTCGAATTGGAATTGGAGTTGGAGTTTGAATTCTGGGCCGCGAACGAAATGAAACCCCAACGCTGGAGGAGCCTGGCGACGGGCGAGCCACCGCTTTCGGACGGCGTACCGACGAACGTGCCGGGCTCCCCATTCATCAGGAAATATGCGAAAACGAGGGTGGAAATGTTCGCCGCCAGTTGCTGGGTCGTCGCGGACCCAGTGAGGCTGCCTGAAGAATCCAGCGCCTGGCTCGTCCGGGTGATTGTCGTTCCACTGAGCGTAAAAGTGATCCGTTCCGCAGTTCCATCATCGTTCGCATCTCCGGAAAATGCGATTGTGGATGCTTCGGCCTGATTGATGGGCGTGAGGCCGTTCGGTGTGTTGTAGCCGGCCGAAAGGAGTTCCCGACCAATCCGTTCGGCGGCCAGACGTGCGTTTTGTCCAGCCTCCAACTGGGCCTGTTGGATCTGGTAGGTCCGCTGGTTCTGTGTGACCAGCAGAAACACCGCGCCGAGTATGACCAGCAACACGGCCACGACGACCATGAGCTCGACGAGCGTGAAACCCAGGTTCCGTTTCGTTGCGGAATGCATTGAGGCGTCCTCCACTGATCTATGGTGCCCGGTACGTGCGTGCAGTGAACGTGATCGGCTGCGTTGCGCCGTATGTCAGGACCACGGTTGCGCTCACACTTATCTCTTTCATGCCCGTCAACGGCGAATCGGCGGTGACGGTCCATGTGCGGCTGAATCCAGCGTCGGTGGAACTGCTCTGGGGTACACCGTCCGTGTCCATATAGTCGCTGCCGCTGGTTATCGAATCATAGTCGGTCGACTTCAGCTCTTCCATCTTCTGACGAATGCCGGCGGTCAGATGGACGATGTCCCGGCTGTTCTTCGACCCGATCACGCTCGTGCTCATCGCTCCGGCCACAGCCAGAACCCCGGTCATGAGGATGAGCGCAGCGATCATCATCTCGATCAGGCTGAATCCTTGCTGATTACTGTATCGAGACATAACTCGTTGTCGATATGCTCATCGTGCTGGTGTTGCTGAGCCGGTTCGTGAGCGTGATGGTGATGTCGGAACTGATGTAATCGCCCGCGGAGTCCACAACATCTCCGGAACTGTTGAAGAAAATCGCATGCGTGTCGGTGGCGATCTCGGTTGCCGACGTCGTCATGTTGATCCCGCTTGGAATCGCGATCGCGTCACCGTCGTCGACGTAACTCCCCCCGGCCGTCAGATCGAACGGCGCTGACGGCGTGCGTCGCTGAAGTTTGTAAGAATTGGCATCCGTGGCCGCAGTGGACGGATAGATCAGAACGCGGTATCCCGTCGTGTCGGCAATGGCGTCGAAGTGGGCGCGTTGCAACAGGGAAGAGAGCCCCCGAGCCGTCCCGTCCAGTCGATACGTGGCGTTCATGTTGGCGATGTTTGGCAACGCGATCGCCAGCAGGATGAGCATGATCGCGACCACCATCAGCGCCTCGAGCAAACTGAAACCGCGGTGTCTCCGTTCCACTGTTCCTCCATCTTCGGGCAGGAGATCGAACTTACCTGCCGGGGCGTCCCTGCCTTCGTCGGGGCCGTCACGGTCTCGATGATTCGTCGTCTTGCCAAAGGGTGAAAACCGGTGTGTCGGTTTCGCGAGGTCGTCGAAATTATATGGGGGGGACCGAACGGATGTAAATCGGGGCAGAGCCTAGGAAATGAGAGTAAGTGTATGGAATGTCCAAATCGCACAGTGTCCTGATAGTTGGGATGATGGTCCAATACCCCAAAAAGGACTGGCGAGTGGTCGATAGTGCGTTATTCCATGGGCCTGGGTTCAAGTGCTTTTGCCGAAGGCGTTCGGGTTCGAGAGCCGGTGGTCAATCTGTTCCAGGATTGTTTCAGCGGCGCCTTCGAGAGAAAGATCCAGTTGAGAGGAGACCGGAGTAGGTTCGAGGTTGATTTCGACCGTAGTCGCGCCGGCTGCTTTCGCGGCGTTGCTCAAAGATGCAGCAGGATGGACCCGAGAAGACGTTCCGATCGCCAGGAAAACATCGCACGTCACCGCAACGAAGGATCGTTCGAGGATCTCGGGATCGATAGCTTCGCCGAACCACACGACGCCGGGTCTGAGAAGGCCACCGCAGTAGGGGCAGTGGGGCGGCACCTCTTGGAAGGGAACAATTTCGTTGAGCCAGCGATCCGGAGCATCCTGGCATCCGCTCCAGCACCGAACCTCCCAGATGGATCCATGGAAGCGAATGACGTTACCAGTACCGGCGCGCTCATGCAGGCCGTCGACGTTCTGGGTGATGAGGGTGAAGTCATCGAATCGGCGGCTCCAGCGCGCAAGAATTTTGTGGGCCTGGTTCGGCTCACAACCCGCGATGAGCTGACGCCGCCATTGATACCACTCCCAGACAAGCTGAGGGTTTTCAGCAAAGGCTTCGGTTGTGGCGAGGCTTTCGGCACGATAGGACTTCCAGAGCCCTTCCTTACCTCGGAACGTCGGCACGCCGCTCGCTGCCGACACGCCCGCACCGGTTAAGACGGTCACGCTGCGAGCGCTGCTTAGTCTCTCAACAATCCTATCGATAGCGTTGGCATCCTGCACGGTGAGGATTGTATGCTGGGGTCATTGGGCTCAAGCGTTTCTTTCGAAGAAATAATCTGCAGATGATCCTCAACGTTTTAGCACTGATCTCAGCTGCATTATGGACCCTCGGCGGCCTTTACCTGGCAGTCGGCTGGACGCGATTTGAAGGAGTCCGTAAGGCGAGTGAGGCGTCGGTCCCACCCGGGGCTGACTGGCCCGTGGTTTCTGTTATTGTCCCGGCACGTGACGAAGCGACATCGATCCGTGAAACTTTGACCCGACTTGCCGAATCCACTTACCCGAATGTGGAAGTCCTGGTCGTCAACG
Source organism: Terriglobia bacterium (assembly GCA_965247425.1). Taxonomy (GTDB): domain Bacteria; phylum Acidobacteriota; class Terriglobia; order 20CM-2-55-15; family 20CM-2-55-15; genus CAZOZZ01. The sequence continues at coordinate 2,468,535 of OZ252023.1, read as the reverse complement.
ACAGGTCCAGCGACGCCACCGGGGACATCGCTCGCGGTTTTCGGTCATCCATTCATGATTTGACGGTGATCGATATCGACAACCTGCCGGAACTCTGGCTGGGGAAGACCCACGCCATGCAGATTGGTTACCAGCATAGCCGCGGAGATTGGCTGTGCTTTGTGGACGCGGATGTGAAACTCACCGACGACTGTATCCATCGCGCGATGTCCGTTGTGCTGGCGCGGGAACTGGATCATCTTGCGCTTTTTCCTTCCATGGAGATCCACGGGATCGCGGAGGGCGCCTTCGTGATGGCGTTCGCTTTTTTCTTCGGCGCCTACGTTCAGCCGTGGAAGGCCAAGGACTCGAAGTCTTCGAAATTCTGTGGCGTTGGCGCCTTCAATCTCATTCGGAGGACCGCCTATGAAGGTATCGGCACACACGAAGCGCTGCGATTGGAGATTGCCGACGATCTGAAGCTTGGAAAGTTGATCAAGCGGCATGGGTTTCGTCAGGATGTTCTTGACGGGGATCGGCGCCTCAGCGTGCGCTGGCAAAGTGGAGGATTGTTCGGGTACGTCGGAGGGCTGGAAAAGAACGCCTTCGCGGGGCTGAACTACAGCCTCATGAGGGTCGTGCTGGCAACCGCGGGTGTTTTTCTGCTCAGTGTCGTCCCGTTTGTGGGCGTGTTGATGGCCGAAGGCTACGGGCAATGGGCTTCTTTCCTGTCGGTCTTCCTGATTGCCGTTGCGCACGTGCCGATCGCTCGTCAGATGGGGATTTCGTGGCTGTACTTCGTCGCACACCCGCTTGCGGCCATCCTCCTGATCTGGAGCATTTGGCGGTCGACGTTTAAGGCGCTGCGGACGGGTCATGTGACCTGGAGGGGAACCAACTATCCGTTGACCCTGCTGCGCAAGTATATGGTTTGAGCCCCCTTGCGGGGAGCGGTGGAAATGTGGCGCCAGGTTGCTTTAAACCTGGCTCTCGGTACCGGGTCCATCATATATAGTAGTTGGCTCCCGAGGAACCGTTCCCCGGCAGTATTACCACTTTTGGGTGACCTATGAAAAACGCAACGCTTCATGCTTTCAATCGTTTGGCGTTCGGGCCGCGGCCGAAAGATCTTGAACTGGAAGGCCGGGAGCTGGAGGCGTACATCGAAGGGCAGCTCTACCCATCCGAGATCGCCGATCGGGCCGTGGAGGAAGAGCTTTCCGCCTTGGACGCGCTGACCCTGTCCGGACTGGAACTGATTCGCAAATATCCCGATCGAAGGGAACAGCGGATCGGACTCGAGCAATTGACCCGCGCGAAGTTGACACGAGCGCTCGCGAGCGAACGCCAGCTCAACGAAGTCATGGTCGACTTCTGGTACAACCACTTCAATGTTTTTGCCGGCAAGGGCGCGTGCCGGGTCCTGGTGCCCTCATACGAAAGGGTAGCGATTCGTCCATACGTGTTCGGAAAGTTTCGCGAGCTTGTGTTTGCGACGGCGAAGCATCCCGCGATGTTGTTTTACCTGGACAATTGGCTGAGTGTGTCTGGGCGTGTTCCGGCCCGTGGGCGCAGGCGGGGTCTTAACGAGAACTATGCCAGGGAGCTGATGGAACTGCACATGCTGGGCGTCGATGGCGGCTACACGCAACAGGACGTCGTCGAGGTGGCACGTGCCTTCACCGGTTGGACCATCGAGGGGCCGCGGCGGCCAACCTTCTTTTTCGCGCCGCCGTTGCATGACAACGAGTCCAAGTTGATTCTCGGCCGTGAGATCACCGCCGGCGGAATGCGTGAGGGAGAGCAGGTTCTCGAAATGTTGTGTCGCCACCCCTCCACAGCGCGTTTCATATCAACGAAGCTGGTGCGACGATTTGTGTCCGACGATCCGCCCCCCGCACTCGTCGCCCGCGTCGCCCGTACGTTTGCCCGCTCCGATGGCGACATCCGCGATATGTTGAAAACGATATTCGGGTCCGAGGAGTTTGCAGCCTCGGAACAGAGGAAGGTCAAGACTCCTTTCGAATTCCTGATCAGCGCACTGCGGGCCACCGATGCCCGCGTCGAGAACCCCGGCATCCTCGCCCGGTTTCTCGGCAGGCTGGGCCAACCTCTGTACGCCGCCATTCCACCGACGGGTTACCCGGACACAGGCGCCGACTGGATGAGTCCGGGGACGTTGATGACGCGTCTGAACTTCGTGACGCAAATGGCCGTCGGTCGTCTCCCTGGTGTGACGATCCCGGGTCGGGAAGCCGAGAGCATCATCAGGACGCTCGGCGCTCCGGAATTCCAGAGACGTTAGTGTCACAGGAGGGTCGACATGGATCGTAGAACTTTTGTAAAGGGCGTCGGAGCTTCCGCCATCACGCTCGGGTTCGCGCCGCATTTGCTGTTCGGTCAGTCGTCTCGAAGAAAGGTGTTTGTTTCGGTCTTTCAGCGGGGGGCCGTCGATGGTTTGAACATGGTGATCCCTTTCAAGGAATCCGAGTATCGCCGACTGAGACCGACGATCGCGATTCCGGATCCCTCCAGTGTGGGCGAGGAGCGAATCCTGGATCTCGACGGTTTTTTCGGGTTCCATCCCGTGATGGCCCCACTCAAACCACTGTTCGATGATGGACGCCTGGGGGTTGTTCACGCCGCGGGTTCCCCGTCGCCGACGAGATCGCACTTCGAAGCCCAGGATTACATGGAATCTGCGACGCCGGGTGACAAGCGCACCACTTCCGGGTGGGTGAACCGGTATGTGGAGAGCAAGGCCGATGCGGAGGCGATGCCGTTTCGGGGCATGTCTATCGGCAGAAGCCTTCCGCGGTCGCTCGCTGGGAGAGCCACGACGTTTACAATTGGTTCGGTGGCGGAAGCGCGTTTGAACGGTCCTCGAGAACTGTACAGACAGCTCTATGCGGGTGAGTCGGACGACATCGTGCTCCGGGCCGCGCGCGAGATGTTCAGCAGCCTCGACTTTCTGGAGGGCAAACAACCTGGACGGTACGCTCCGGAGGTGGATTACCCCCCGGGGCGTTTCCCGACCAGTCTCCGCGAGCTGGCGAAACTGATCAAGGCCGACATCGGCCTCGAGACGGCCTTTGTCGACATTGGCGGTTGGGATCACCACGCCGGAGAAGGCAGCACGCGCGGCGCTCTTGCCAATCGGCTTCGTGAGTTTTCCGGCGGATTACGTGCGTTCCATGACGACCTGGGTGATCGGATCGAAGATGTCGTGATCGTGACCATGTCCGAGTTTGGCCGGACGGCGAAAGAAAACGGCAACGGAGGCACAGATCACGGCCACGGCAACGCCATGCTCGTCCTGGGTGGACCTGTCCGGGGCGGTCAAGTGTACGGCCGCTGGCCAGGGTTGGAGCGAGAGCAGCTATACGAAGAGCGGGATCTTGCGATCACAACGGATTTCCGAACCGTGCTTGGCGAGGTTGTCACCAGACATCTTGGAGCTCGTGACCTGGACGCGATCTTCCCGGATTTTGAGATGGGAGAACCTCTCGGGTTTCTGTAGCAGAGAACGCACCCGCGCCAACCGCCAGAAATCGACCTGGGCCGGAAGTGTGCGGTTTCTGAGCAGATCGTTTTCGACGCAAAGGCGCAGAGACGCAGAGTGGTTTTTTTAAGAGGCGTGTCGGCTCTCTTGTGTTTGGCAATGAGAGGTTCTGTTCGGGACTTCGCGACCAAGCCAAGACATAATGACCTTTGCGTCTTTGCGTCTCTGCGTCGAAACCCACGTTTCGGTTCAGCGGCGGGCAACGGAACGATCAGGGTAACTACTGGAGGGAGAACAAGGATGGGACTGTCCGAGAAGACCTGCGTGCCGTGCCGTGGGGGTGTTCCGCCGCTCACGGCCGAGGAAATTGAACCATTGGCCCGACAAGTCGACAACTGGTCGCTTGTCGACAATCATCACATCAAGAAGGAGTTCAGGTTTCCCGACTTCAAGCTTGCTCTCGATTTTGTCAACCAGGTTGGCGCGATCGCCGAAGAGCAAGGGCACCATCCCGACATTGACCTGGCCTGGGGCCGTACGGGTGTCACTATCTGGACGCACAAAATCGACGGTCTGAGCGAGAGTGATTTCATTCTGGCCGCGAAGATCGACAGGGTCCTGGCGGAAAGCGGGCAACAGGCGGCGAGCAGCTGAGAAGGGAACGGCGCCGCAGGTAATAATAAGCTGCAGGAGTTCCTTGTGACCGAAGTCAGGCACGGGTTGCGCGGCCGAGGGACGGAGGAGAATCCGCGAAACCGGTTCGAGAAGCTTTCTTATGAGAGGGACGGCTGGAACGAGGACGACCCGGCTCCGGCGACCCTTTTTCTCAAAGACGCGACCCGCTCGATCATCAGTTCGAACGACAGCCCTGACGTTGGTTTCGACGCCAGCGTCAATCCCTACCGCGGTTGTGAGCACGGTTGTGTCTATTGTTTTGCGCGACCCAACCACGAGTATCTTGGCTTTTCCGCAGGGTTGAATTTTGAAACGCGGATTCTTGTCAAGCAGGACGCACCGGAACTTCTTCGCCGAGAGCTCTCGGCGAAGAAGTGGCGGCCCAAGGTCATTGCGCTCAGCGGCGCGACCGACCCTTACCAACCCACAGAACGGCGGCTGGAACTCACCAGGAGGTGCCTGGCAGTCCTTGCCGAATTTCGGAATCCCGGCTTCATTATTACCAAGAACGACCTTGTACGGCGTGACGTGGATTTATTGACGGAAATGGCCTCTTGGAACGGGATCGTGGTGTTTGTTTCCGTCACCACCCTGGATCTGGCTCTGGCTCAGAAGTTGGAGCCCCGGGCTGCCCAGCCGAAACGCCGGTTGGCAGCGATTGAGACACTATCGGGAGCTGGCATACCGGTGGGAGTTCTCGTGGCTCCGACGATACCCGGTCTGACGGATCACGAGATGCCGTCGATACTCGAAGCGTCGGCAAGGGCTGGCGCTAGCAGCCCGTGGCGGAAGTCTGTAGGGTCGCGCGCAGGGGTATTCGGGTCACAGGCGCGAAATGAGGAGCGGAACGATGCTTGTCATCGTGACCGACGAATGACAAAGCCTGTGGCCCGAAGACCCCCGCGCCCTACGGGTTACGACGGCATGGGGCCAGCTGCGGCGTTGCCACTCCTAGATCGATGGAAGGCATCGACGTCGTCGTGGCGCCTTGCATCTAGCCCCATGGCGCTCGTAACGCGACCCTACAGACTTCCGCCACGGGCTGCTAGGTTCGCCGGCTACATCCCGTTGCGCCTGCCTCACGGCGTGGGTCCGCTCTTCGACAGCTGGCTGGAAACTCACTTCCCGGACCGCAAAGACAGGGTCCTTCATCGAATTCACTCGATGCGGGGTGGTCGCATGAACGATCCCAACTTCAACAGCCGGATGCGCGGACAGGGGCCATTCGCGCGGCAGATGAGGGACCTGTTCGACCTCGGCTGTAGGCGAGCGGGTCTGGATCGCTCGAAACCTCATTTGTCGACGGAGCATTTTCTGGGAAACGTCGACAAACAACAATCGCTGTTTGTGTGAAATGGAGTAAACAATGGGTATTTTGAATCGTATGGCGCAGGGCCTTGTCGTCACTATCGCGATCGCACTCGTTCCAGTCACCCTTCATTCACAGGGGGCCGTCAGTTCCGCCCTCGCACCGGCTATAGAACGCATCGATGAGATGACCGCAGCGGAGCTTGCAAGGGACGGCGTCGGCAGCGTGACGATCGGTGTGGTGTCCGGACCCGATTTGATCTGGACGAAGAGCTACGGGTATTCCGATATGGAGGAGAAGGAACTCGCAAGCCGGGACACCATATATCGGGTCGGGTCGATCACGAAACAGTTTACGGCCCTGATGCTCCTTCAACTGGCCGAATCAGGCGTCGTTCGCCTCTCGGACCCGGTCGAAAAGTACCTTCCGGAGATCAATCGAGTCGGGGGCCGTTTTCCGGACGCACCTCCGATCACGCTGGTTCAGCTGGCGACCATGACCTCGGGTCTGGCGCGGGAGCCGGCGAACCTCCCGACCTTCTTGAAGGGCTCCGTGTCGGAATGGGAGCAAGTTTTGATCGATGCCCTTGCCGAAACCGAATACGCGTACGAACCCGACACAGGGTACCTCTACTCGAACATCGGCTATGGAACACTCGGAGCGACGCTGGGTCGCGCCGCGGGGAAGAGGTTTGTCGACTACGTCCGGGACAGCATCCTTGATCCGCTGGGGATGTCGAGCTAGGGATTCGAGCCGAATGACTTGATCCGCACCCATCTGTCGAAAGGGTATGTCGTTCGGAGGGATGGAGAGGTCGACTCCGAGACTCCCGCGCGAGAACATGCAGGGCGGGGATACAAGGTTCCCAACGGAGCCCCCTATACGGATGTGAAAGATCTGGCCCGATTTGTTTCCTTTCTGCTGGGTGAGGGTCCGGAGCGGGTTCTCCCCGGCGAACGCCTGGAAGACAACTTCAATCGCGTGAATTCTTCCAACGGCTCGTTGGATGCGGGCTACGGCATTGGCTTTCAGCTCCGGCGGCTCGGCGAGCTCGTTGTTTACGGTCACGGCGGGTCTGTTGCCGGATATCAGGCCTGCGCCTATTTCGATCGCCAGTCCAAAACCGGCGTGATCGTTCTTCGCAATGTCGGAGGAGGACGCTTTCGCGTCGGTGATCTTGCCATGAGGTCCATCGAAGAGATCGCCGTCGCGGCCCGCGGTCAGTCCGAAGCCAACTGACGAAGATCGAATCGGTGCTCGTCATGTCTCGTCGACATTGAGGCCGTCTCTGGGCCGGAACGGTCTACCTGTGTCGGCGTCGCTTTCCACAGCCGAACGATTGAATCCTTCCAACAGTTCCGGTCAGGAGCTAAGTAATTCATTCGATTCCTTGACCGTTTGATGACCAGGGGGTATTGTCCTCTTGAAGTAACGCCGATATGACTGGTGACAAGGGAATGATCGAATAAACCGAGGGGCCCACGGCGCGCACGCATGGAGGCAGAGCGGCTGGTTCTTCTCCTGGAAGGTGTGAAATGGTGGTTGGAAGTCAGACTAAAGTCAATGGAGCTGGCGTGACGGGAAAGCGACCTCCCGACAAGGTTTTTGTGAACAGGCAGCCGGTCTACGGAACTCATGTCAACCTGCTGGCCTACGAGTTGTTGTCTCAGGTACGTGAGTCCGGGGTGACGAATGAAGTGGACACCTAACAGTTGAGAGCGGCTCTGGGCACCTTTTCCGATGTGGGGTTGGACCACATCGCGGGTGATCATCTTGCGTTTGTGGGTGTTTCGCGCGAAGCCATTCTGGGAGGTTTGTGTGATGCTCTGCCAAAGCAGCGCGTCGTCCTGGAAGTTCTTGGGAAAGTTGTTTTCGACGACGAGCTTCATGCCGCGCTGGCGAATCTGGCGGCAAAGGGGTACAAAATCGCAGTTGAGAGCCCGCTTGCCGCAGACGGTGACACGCGTCTGGCGAGCATCGCGGATATCATTCGGATAGATGTCAGCAAACTCGATGATGACGCAATCAGTCAGCAGGTCGATGCTTTGTCGAAGCTGAGCGTCAAACTCCTGGCGGACAAGATTGAGACGTTCGAGAAATTTGATCTCTGCAAGAAACACGATTTCGACTACTTTCAGGGATACTTCTTCTGCACGCCGAGCAGCCCATCGAGTGACATTCCCGTGAATCGATTGGCCGCGGTCAGGGTCCTGGCCGAACTGCAGGAGCCTGAGATCAGCATCGACCGGCTCGAAGATACGATCAGCCACGACCTGTCGCTAAGCTACAAGCTGTTGCGTTACGCGAACTCCGCCTACATTGGGCTGAACAGACAGGTGGAATCGATCAGCCACGCGGCGAAAATGATCGGAATCGCACGCATCCGTCTCTGGGCAAGCCTCTTGATGTTCGCGAAGATGGAGGATAAGCCACGCGAGCTGATGATCACCGCAATTGTCCGGGCTGCGAAGTGCGAACGTCTTGCCGCTTCAGCGAAGGCTGCACGCAAGGAGACGTTTTTTACGGTAGGGCTACTGTCGGTCCTGGAGGCCCTGCTGGACCGTCCGATGGCCGAGGCAATCGAACAACTACCGCTTTCCGATGAAGTGCGCGATGCGCTGCTCGAGCGGAAGGGTCCGCTCGGAGATGCGTTGACCTGTGTTCTGGCTTACGAGCGAAGTGAATGGGACCAGGTCCGGTTCGAAGACCTGCCGGCCATGACCGTGCGCGGTCACTACCTGGATTCGATCGGATGGGCACGCCGGATCAGCGATGGATTGATGATTTGAGTTTGGGGGTTGAAAAAAGCCGGAGGGGAACCGCCGGCTTTTTTTTAGTGGTCAGTGGTCAGTTGGGGGAGCCGACAGTCTGCGCGCCCTGACATCTCGCATCAATAGAGACAGATCACTCCGCGGCACCGCGCTTCTGCGGTGAATCCTGAAATTCGACGTAGGTCGATGGCGATCGTTGTCGGTCGAGGAGGAGAGAACCTCACCCCATCTAATTCGGGGACGGAGGCGAATTACATCAAAGTCTAGATACCAGGGATGTTGTGATTCCTAATACGCCTCCGTCCCCGAATTAGAATTCTCTGCGACACCGCGTCTTCGCGGTGAATCCTCAAGTCCTGTCCCCTTATTGGCTCGTTTGTTGCCGAACAACTGACCACTGACCACTTCCTCATCCCATGTCCGGGCGTCTCTGATGCCAATCCGTTGCTGACTCGTAGGCGTGGCTGGCGCGGAAGAGCGTGAATTCGTCGAAGGCCCGAGCATAGAACTGGATCGTGATGGGCAGTTCGGGTGGACCCGATGAGAAACCGCATGGGATCGTGATCGCGGGAAGACCGGTCATGTTTCCGATGAAGGTGTTGCCGCGGCGAAATCGTGGGGATGTCGATCCGGGTCGGACGTCGCTGCCGGCCTCTTCCGGCGACCGGAGACGACCTGCAACGGTCGTGTTTCCGGGAACCGCCATGACATCACATTTTTCGAAGACCTTTCTCATATCGTCCATCAAAATGGTCCGGACACGCAGGGCTTTGATGTAATCGGTCGCGGTGTAGAACTTAGCCGTCTCCAGCCTTTCGCGAACCAGCGGATCGAACAGCTCCGGTGTCTCGCGTATCCGTTTTTCATGGAAGCAGGCAGCTTCAGCCATGGCGACCGTCCAACCGGCCGAGCCGGCAAGGTGCGCATTGGGAACTTCGACTTCAACCGGCTGCGCTCCCATGTCCACGAGTGTCTGGATCGCGGCGCGAACGCCCTGGTCCACTTCCGTTGATGCACCTTCGAAGAAATAGTTTGACGGAACGCCGATTCGCAAGCCCCGGACGTCGCCGTCCAGTGCCTTTCGGTAATCGGGCACTGCTTCGTCGATGGTGCTGTCATCTTTCGGGTCCGGTCCTGCGATCACGGCCAACATATGCGCCGCATCGGTAACGGTCTTGGTCATTGGGCCCGCGTGATCGAGCGTCCAGCTCAAGGTCGTCACTCCATACCTGCTGACTCGCCCGTAGGTTTGTTTCAGACCCACAATGCCGTTGGCGGCTGCCGGTCCACGGATGGACCCACCGGTGTCGGTTCCGATGGACAAAGGGACCATGTAGGCTGCCAGGCTCGCACCGGACCCGCTCGATGAGCCGCTCGGTGAGTAATCCAGGTGCCAGGGATTGCGGGCCGGCCCGAAGCCGGACAGGACACCGCTGCCCATGGCAAACTCGAGGAGGTTTAATTTACCTATCAGGATCGCACCGGCCTTGTTTAACCGTTCCGTAATCGTTGACTCATAATCGGGGATCCAATCGGCGGTGACCTTCGAACCATTCGTCGTACGAATTCCCCTGGTCGCAAGGATGTCCTTCGGGGCGTAAGGAATTCCATGCAGGGGGCCAAGGTAGCGGTCCGCAAGTATCTCCCGCTCAGCCTCCCGGGCTCGCGCCAGAGCGTAGTCCCTGGTGATCGTTATGAAAGAGTTGACCTTCGGGTTGAGTTCTTCGGCGCGGTTCAGGAACGCGGTGGCAACTTCCACTGGCGAAACTTCCCTGGATCGGATCATCCGGGCAAGCTCCGGTCCATTCTGGAAAACCAGGTCGTTTGTCTGCATCAGGGCCTTCCTCTTGCGAGAAAGAGTGTCGCCGGTTCGACAAGGTCGTCAATCTCGAGCTCTCGAATGATTTCGAACTGGTCCAGGTTGCTCTGGAGCGCGGGCGTGACGACCCGGAGACGTTCGTCGTCAAAGTCCTGATCGAGCAGGGCCGTCGCATCTCTTAACATTTCAGGCGAGATCCGCTGTTCCACCTGTGCGGCCAGGCTCAGTGCGGCCGTCCCCGTGATTCCGATCCCCGCCAACAAACGCATAACCTGGCGTCGTGAAACCGTCTGTGGGTCACTTCTTGAATCCATAGTTGCCTCCGCACGAATTGTTACAGCCTTGTAGCCGGCCGTCAAACTCCAAAATAGGCTTGCTTGAACCGGATAAAGCGTTCCCGAAGTCCGGGATCGTCAATCGGCTCGATTTTGCTCGAGGCGGCAGACAGCGAGCGCATCGCTCCGGAGGTCGATATGTCCAGCGCATCGAAGGCGCACCGGGCTGCCCCTCTCAAGGTTGCCAGGCCGGGTTGAACGGGAAGCAGGACCGTCTGGGCCACCACGCTCGCCAGGAGACGGGCGACGTCGCGGAACATGAAACCGTTGCCCGACAGGACAACCGAGTCGGCTTCGGAGCCCGCGGCCTGTTCGACCAGTTCCACATAGGTGGCCAGATGGAAGGCGAGGCCTTCCACAACCGCTCGACGCCGGTCCCCGACCGAGTGGTCGGCTCGCAAACCGACCCAGCGCTCTCGCAATCGGGAATCCCAGAACGGTGATCGTTCGCCATGAAGGAACGGGATGAACAGTGGAACATCGCTCTGTCGAAGCTCCGGGTTGAACTCGAGATGACCCAGGAGATCCCTTCCCCAGTCCAGGACGTTTCCTCCATTGTTACTGGCACAACCCAGGAGGAATCGGTCGGTCTCGAAGCGATAGCAGAATGTTCCGGCGCTTTCATCCACAACAGGTTTGTTCAGGAATTTCCGGACCGCAGCTGTGGTGCCCAGACTGATAGCGATGTGCCGGTGGCTCTCACAGCCGGAACCGATGTTGGCGAGGAACCCGTCACCACTTCCGTTGATCACGGGAAGTCCGGGAGGGATCCCCAACAGGGTTGCCGCCGCCTCGTCCACCTCTCCGACGACATCTGTGCTCGGATATAGGGACGGCAACGATTCAACCGGGACTTCCAGTCCAGCGAGAACTCGAGGATCCCACTCGCCTGTGGCAAGATTCAGGAGCCCCGAAGCCGACGCCGTCCCGATGTCGTCCGCCCATCGCCCGGTCCACTGTCTGAGGAGGTGGCCTTTGAGGGACGCGATCCGATAAGGAGCCGCGAAGAGCCCGGCTGCCGTCGATTTCAGCCAGGCCAGTTTGAAGACGGGAAACATCGGGTAGTACCGAGTCCCCGTCCTCGAATGAAAGTCAGGCCCGAATGCTTGACGAAACTCCTCGATTTGCTCCCCACCGCGCCGGTCGAGCCATGTGAAAACAGGCGTGCGCGCCTCGCCGTTGTCATCGCTGACGATCAAGGTGTGCATCATCGACGAGAGGACCACGGCATCGGGCGCAGGCAAGCTTGTCACCGTTGCCCGTATGGCCGCAGACACCGCATGCATTACGGCCTCCGGGTCCAGCGTCGCCGAACCTTCGGCGTTCTGGTTGAATGCCCAGGGCACCTCATGCGGTTCGAACGTCGACAGGTCCGGGCCGATCAGAGCGGCGGAAACGCCGCCGGAGGCCAGGTCGAGTGCCAGGACGCTTTGCCTGCGACCCAAATTCAGTCCCTGGGAGTGGCGTCGTGACCGCCGAATTGATTGCGCAAAGCAGCGAGGAGCTTGCTGGAGAAAGCGTCGGTGTCGCGGGACTGGAGTCGGGCAATCAGGGACATCGTGATGATCGGGGCTGCAACGTCGAGATCGACAGCCTCGGCCAAAGCCCATCGCCCCTCGCCTGAATCTTCCACTACTGAACTGATTTGAGACAGGTCGGCATCGGCTTCGAGCGCATTACCTGTCAGTTCCAGGAGCCACGAGCGAATCACGCTGCTCTGGTTCCACAGGCCCGATATCTGATGCAGATCGAGATCGAACTCTTTCTTCTCACGCAGAATCGCGAATCCCTCTGCGTACGCCTGCATCATCCCATACTCGATGCCGTTGTGGATCATCTTCACGAAATGGCCGGCTCCGGTCGGCCCGACGTGGCCCCATCCGCGATCCGGCGCCGGCGCGAGGCTCTCAAAGACGGATCTTAGCCGTTCGACAACATCGGGATCACCCCCAACTGTCAGGCAGTATCCGTTACGAGCACCCCAGATGCCTCCGCTGGTTCCGACGTCGAGAAAGCTCACACCTTTGGAGTTCAACTCGGACTTCCGGCGAAGAGCGTCCTTGTAGTTGGAGTTTCCGCCGTCGATCACGACCGCGCCACTCCCGATTACCCTCGCCAGCCCCTCGATGGTCTCGTCTACTGCCCCGTCGGCAGGAACCATCAGCCAGAACGCTCCGTCGAAACCCACACTCTCGACGAGCCGGTCCAGGGAATCCGCCGATTCGATCTCGTCGGATTGAAGTTCTCGGCGAGCTTGCAGGCTGGAGTCATATCCAACCACGCGATGGCCATCGGTCTCGAGACGGCGGGCCATGTTGGCGCCCATCCGTCCCAGACCGACCATACCCAGATCCATACTTACCTCCCGGCCAGGAAATACAAGTTGGCCGAACGGTTCATGATAGAACAGAATACGTTCGACGTGATGAGTTTGAGGAAGACGACAAACTTGAAGACGACAAACTGAAGTTTGAAGACGTCAAACTCAAGTTTTGAAGACGCCAAACGTAAGTTTGAAGACGCAAAATCTGAAAGGATGTCCTATGGCATGGTTGTTTATCGCGGTTGCGGGTACCTTCGAAGTGGTGTGGGCGATCGGCCTGAAATACACGGAGGGCTTCACTCGCCTGTGGCCCAGCGTGATCACCGGAGTGGCCATCATTTTGAGCATGCTCTTCCTCGCCCAGGGCGTTCGGTCCCTGCCAATCGGAACGGCGTATGCCGTCTGGACCGGTATCGGTGCCGCCGGCACCGCTATCCTGGGGGTGATCCTTTTTGGTGAATCCAAAGATCTCGCCCGCCTCGGGTCCATCCTGCTCATCATTGCCGGGATTGTGGGGCTTCGCTTGACGTCGGGGGAATAAGGAAGAGAAGAAAGATCTTGACGCAAAGACGCAAAGACGCAGAGAAGATCTTTTCTGTTGCTGATCGGACGAGTGTGCCTGGCCCCCAAACAAAATCTCTGCGTCTCTGCGTCTTTGCGTCGAGTCCTCCTCCCGATTTGACGGATGGCCTCCCCGGTTTCAACGGAACGTTGCTTCCAGCCGATTCGTGAAAGAGACATAGTCTTCTCCAGCTTCTGCCACCAGAGGTTCGCCGATACGCAGCCGTGCCTTCCCCGATTTTGGCCAGGAATCGTGGAGGGACATGATCCCGAACATTCCTTCGAGTTGAAGGGGGACGACGGGTGCCTGGAGGCGGAGGGCCATCAAGCCGATTCCTTGCCGAAACGATTGGGGGGAGCCGTCGGGGGTTCGTTTTCCCTCGGGATAGACGAGGGGACAGTAGCCGGCGCCGAGCAGTTCCCCGGTGTAGCGCAGGGAGTCCCGCACCTGGCCGAGGTGTTGTGGAAGCGGGTAGGCGTTGAACAGGCTGCAAGCAAGGTAGTACTGGCCGCCGAGGGACAGGCGATTCGTCAGCGATCCGTTGTGGGCGAAGTACGGTGCGAACCGCTCCTGCATCATCGCAGGAGCCAGTTTGCCCCGCCACGGCGATGGGAGGCCCGTTGCGATGGCCACGGTATCGAGATGGCTGGCGTGGTTCGCGGCAAAGATGACCGGGGAAGACACCGCATCGAGGTTTTCGAGGCCCTGGATTTCAAAGTCAATGTAGCGGCCGAACACAGGTCGGATCAACAATGCCTGAACCGAACTCCTGAACCAGCGCATGGGAAAACCGCGCGTCCATCGCGGTGGCGCGACCCGTGCCTGGGCCGGCCGTTCGGGAGGTGGTCCTACCGCCTGGCCGGCTTCAGGTCCGGGTGTTGTTCGACCGCGCGCCTCTTGAATCCAGAACTTCAGATCGCCGATGGTCGAGATTGCGGAGAACTCGGTTTCGTCCAGACGGAGTTCGTAACGGACTTCAATCCACGACAGCACGTCGATCCGCTCGAGCGAAGACAGGCCCAGATCTTCATCCAATCTCAAAGAGTCGCGGAGCTTCTCTCTGTCGCGTCCGGCGAGTCTTGAGATTACTTCGTCCAGGTCTTGGGTTGGTCCGGCCGTCGCCGGCGTGGATTCACCCGATACCTGCTCGGCGACGATGCGTCGTTTGACCTTCAGCGTGGAAGGTGTTCTCGGAAAGTCGTCGTCACGCCAGATGGACCAACTCCGGATTCGCTGCCCGGGCTCCAGTTGCCGGTTCGCCTGCTCGACCAGACCCGCAGGGTCGGGCGCCGGGTTTTCCAGAATGAGCGCCGCATGAACCTTCTCGCCGTCCGGTCCGCGGAGGGGAACCACGGCACTGCCCCGGATACCTTCAATCTGGGCGAGCGCACCCTCGACGTCTTCCGGGTGTACGTTGAGTCCGTCGGGCGTCACGATGATGTCTTTCTTTCTGCCGCGGTAGACCAACCGTCCGTCTTGGTCGATCTTCCCGATGTCGCCGGTGTGGAACCACCCGTCGGTATCGGCGACAGGCTCGAAGCGGGCTCCATGGCGCACGTATTCACTGACGACGCTGCTTCCCCGGACCAGGATTTCTCCGTCTTCGGCGATCCGGACCTCTTGACTGCCCACGATCTGGCCCAGTGTTCCGCGACGTGGCCGGAAGGGATGGTTGACGGCAACGATCGGGCTGGTTTCAGTGAGCCCGTAGCCCTGCAGAACCATGAGCCCGACTTTGGACCAGAACTCCTCGGCGTCCGGGTTCAGAGGTGCGCCTCCGACGACAAATGCCCAGAATTTCCAGCCGAAAGCCCGGTGAATCCGCCGGTAGCGCCACCAACGCCGGAGGACACTGATGCGGGCGGTGCCGGATGGGCGCGGTTCGGGCAAGTGGCGCCGGACGTCAGCTCCGAGGCCTTCCAGGATTCGCGGCACACAAACCAGCACCGAAACGCGCTGTCGATGGATCGTTTCCTGTATGACGCCCGGATGCAGGCCACGCATGAACACCGCCGCTCCATCCAATATCAGGGGGATGAAAATGCCCATCGCCTGGCCGAACATGTGACCCAGAGGGAGCATCACCAGAAACCGGATGGGCTGGAAGAATCGGGCCCATTTCTTGTACCGCTCGATCTCGTTCCGGACCGGGTTCAGGTTGGCACAGATGTTTCTGTGGCGGTGGACCACACCCTTCGGCTCGGCGGTCGTTCCGGATGTATAGACGATTTCTACGACATCGTTCGGATCCACCGCAGAGGGCGTAAACCCGGGGTTTCCGGGTAGGTCGTTGATCTGGCCGAGAGGGAATAGAGCCAACGGTCGCGAACTTGTTTCGAGCACGCCCTGGCTACCAGGAGATTCTCCATGGACGAGCATACTGGCCAGGGTTTCGTCCCGGATGCGGGCGACCATACCCGAGGACGAATGGGAATCGATTGGGACCACCTGGACTCCCCGAACCAGGCAGGCCCAGAAAACCGCGACCCATTCGGGTCGATTTTCGGACCAGATCAGGAGGCGGTCGCCTTTCTTCAGTCCTGCGGCATCGAGGTGTCCGACAAAACGGCCGATGCACTCGTAGAGCTCAGAGTAGGACCATATCCAGGTCCGATAGCCGTTCCAGAAGCGCAGGGCTTCCCGATCACCGAGATCAGACATGTGGGGGAACAGTTCGAGAAGTGTCTTCATCGTCGACCCTCGGAGCGCAGCTCTGGTTTACGCCTCGGGTGGCTCGGGACCCGAACCGGCCCGGACGTGTGAGAGAAATAATCCTTGACCTCGAAATCATCCTATCCTACAAGTGAGCGGCGGGCACAATGGCGTCCCCGCGCGGCGAACCCGAACTTCCAGGTTGAGGTTTGCTTCCGACACAGAAGTCCACGCGAGACAACGATGTCCAATGGTGAGGGTTCGTCCGGCCGTTGGACTTTTTTTATGCTATTGAGGGCGTTGGGAGGAACTTCCGGTTCAGTGCAGTGGTCCGGACCACTCACGACGGATCACTATTTCCCGATCCCGACACCCGGGAGATGACACTGCGATGGGAAGACTGAGCGTTTTATTGACTTCATATTTTCTGGTGACGGTGGTGTTTCCGAAGACGCTGGCGGCCGCGGCCCAGGACGCCGTGGTCCCGGCCGTCGATAGTGGCGACACCGCATGGATCATGGTCTGTTCCGCCCTCGTGTTGCTGATGACCATACCGGGCCTCGCCCTTTTCTATGGCGGTCTCGTTCGGACGAAGAACGTTCTGGGCACTCTGATGCAGAGCTTCATCATTGTTGCGCTGATCAGTGTCCAGTGGGTCCTGTTCGGTTACAGCCTGGCGTTTGCTCCGGGTGGAATCATCGGCGGCCTGGAATGGATGGGTCTTGCCGGAGTTGGCCAGGATCCGGGCATCTACTCCGACACCATTCCCCACCAGGCGTTCATGGTGTTCCAGTTGATGTTTGCCATCATCACGCCGGCGCTGATGACAGGTGCATTCGCCGAACGAATGAAGTTCAGTACCTTTCTAGTGTTCACGCTGCTGTGGGCAACGTTCATATACGATCCGTTGGCGCATTGGGTGTGGGGCTCCGGGGGATGGCTCGGCGAACTCGGAGCCCTGGACTTTGCCGGTGGTACCGTTGTTCACATCAGCTCCGGGATCTCGGCCCTCGTCGCTTCCGTGATGGTGGGGCGACGCCTGAGCTACGGCCACGCCACGCCGCCGCACAACCTGCCCTTCACCGTACTGGGTGCATCCCTTCTCTGGGTGGGATGGTTCGGGTTCAACGCCGGATCGGCCCTGGCGGCGTCCGGCCTTGCCGTCAGCGCCTTTGTCGTCACGAACACTGCAGGGGCTGCGGCGGCTCTCGGTTGGATGGCGGCGGAATGGATCGTGAAAGGGAAGCCGACTGTACTGGGAGCGGCAACCGGGGCGGTCGCCGGCCTTGTGGCTATTACACCGGCCGCGGGCTTCGTCGGTCCGGTGTCGGCGCTGGCGATTGGAGCCGTTGCTGGCGGGTTGTGCTATTCCGCCTGTGAATTCAAGGCGCGTCTGGGTTACGACGATGCACTCGATGTCGTCGGGGTCCACGGGGTCGGCGGAGTCTGGGGCGCCCTGGCAACCGGTTTGTTCGCCTCGACTGCAATCAACCCGGACGGCGCGAACGGACTCTTCTTCGGCAATCCCGAACTGCTCTGGAAACAATTCATCGCCGTCGGAGCGACTGTCGCGTTTGCTGGAATCGGAACGGCCGTCATCCTCACTATTCTCAAACCGATCATGGGTCTGCGCGTCACCGCGGAAGAGGAGGAGATGGGGCTGGACATGAGCCAGCACAGCGAGAGCGCCTACACGTTGGAATCGTCCGGCTACGGAGAATCGGTCCCCGACTGGGCTTTGGGCAAGGACAGGAGCGAGGAGTGATCAGCAGCAGGAGCCACAACTGGGGAACAGGGAATCAACGCAAAATCGCTAAGTCGCAAAGGGCGCAAATGGGCTTTGTTGGGAGAGGAAGGTTGCGGCCCTCCCACAACAAAAAACTTTGCGACGTTCGCGTTTTGGCGCCTTTGCGTTGAGAATCGTTTTTTTCTTCCTTTCATACCGGCATGATCCCATGTTTCTTTCTGGGTCTGTCCTCGGCCTTGTTCGCCAGCATCTCCAGTGATTGAATCAAACGGATGCGGGTTTCGGCCGGCCGGACTGCCGCGTTCGCGTGGCGTTTCGCGAGCGCTTCGAAAGGGCCGACAAAGCGTTCGTTGAACTCTTCGAGCTTCTGCCGTCGAACCTCCGCGGGGTTTTCCGCCTGTTCGATCTCCCGTTTGTAGAGGATGCCGACAGCCCCGGCCGCTCCCATGACGGCCAACTCGACACCTGGCCAGACGAAGACCTGATCGGCGCCCATTTCATGGGTGCACATCGCCTGCTTGGCTCCGCCATAACCTTTCCGGAGATAAATCGTAATTTTGGGTACGGTCGATTCCGCATAGGCATAGAGCATCTTCGCCCCGTGACGGATGATGCCTTTCTGTTCCTGCTTCGTTCCGGGCATGTATCCGGGTACGTCGACCAGCGTGACGATGGGAATGTTGTAGGCATCGCAAAGCCGTATGAACCGGGAGGCTTTGTCGGAAGAATCGACATCCAGACTTCCCGCAAGGAACATCGGCTGGTTGGCGACGAATCCGACCGAGCGGCCGTTCAATCGACCGAAACCAATGACGATGTTGCGAGCCCACCCGGCTTTCAGTTCATCGAATGACTCGTCGTCGACCAGAGCCCGGATGACCTTACGAATGTCATAGGGCTTACGAACGTTGTCGGGAACGATTTCATCGAGACCTTCAACTTGCCGCCGTGGATCATCCGTCGGAGTCCTGATTGGAGGGTTTTCCTTGTTGCTGGCCGGAAGGTATCCGAGAAGTGTTCGAATCCGGGCGATACAATCCTCGTCGTTGCTTGCGACGACGTCGGAAACACCGGACGTTTCTGAATGAACCTTATGGCCCCCGAGTTCCTCCATGGTCACTTCTTCACCGGTCACCGACTTGACGACGGAGGTCCCGGTAATGAACATCTGGCTGGTGCCCGCGACCATGACGATGATGTCGGTCAGTGCCGGGGAGTAGGCTGCGACGCCGATACAGGGGCCCATGATGGCCGAGATTTGCGGGACGACACCGGAAGTCACTGTGTTCTGGAAGAAGATCTTTCCGATCGAACGGGTGACATCCAGACCTTCCTGTATACGGGCTCCGGCCGAGTCGTACAGGCCCACTACGGGAGCGCCGACTTTGCGCGCGGTTTCGATCGTGTAGGCGATCTTTTCGGCGTGAACGCTTCCGACGGTGCCGGCAAAGCTCGTGAAATCCTGGGCGAAGACGTATGTGAGGCGCCCGTTTATTTTTCCGTAGCCTGTGATGACACCGTCTCCCGGCTGCTTTCGCTCGTCCATTCCGAACTCGGTCGTGGGGCTTTCAGCCAGTAGGAAGTCCTCAAGGAAGGTTCCCGGGTCCATCAATCTCTCGACACGCTCCCTGGCCGTCAACTTTCCCTGTTCGTGCTGCCGGGCGATGGACTTCGGCTGTCCGTTGAGCGCGGTCGCCTCCAGGGCGTCGAGCCGTCCTATCAATTCGTCATGATCATTAGACATAGGTCAACAAACTTAAAACGACGGTGGGTGATGTATCAAGCTTGCTTTTTGATGCTGCGATTAATTGGTACTCGAAATCACAGCCCGGGCAAACAAGAAGGTAGTCCGGAAACGGCGAACTGATGTTCGCGCGTGGCGGTTCGGGTCGGATTGATACAGTTAAGACTTCCCGCGGGCGGCCAGGGACGGCCGTCCCGTCACTCTGTCCCGTCACTAGTCGTTGGCGTAGCTTACTTCCGCGTGGCGCATTTTCACGGCGGCCGCAGTCAGGACCAGCAGCGTCATCAGAAGCATTCCGGGGACCGATATCCAGGGGGATGTGGGGTCGGTGATCACCGCAAGCGGTCCAAAGGGCAAGGGGACCGGACTCAACGATTGCAGGTAATGGATGACGCTGATCTTCTGGAGGGTTGCCGGGAGAAAGATGTTCAAAGACTCCCATCCCAGTATCAGAACTGCCGGCACGATGGGATTTCGGAACAGGATGCCCATCAAGAGGAAGACGGCGCCATAGCCGCTGCATGCAAGGAAGGCGATGGCGCCGTACGTCAGGGCGTAGCCCACGCCCGGACCGTTGACGAACTGGGCCTCCATGACCCGCGAACCGGAAGGAACGAACATCAGCACGTAACTGGCGACCGTGCTCAGCACGAAGAGGACGGAGACATTCAGCAGACCGCCCAGGTATTTTCCGGTCATGATGATTTCGCGCCGTACCGGGGCCAGCAGGTAGTAGTGCAGCGTCTTTTCGAGGACCTCTCCGCGGAATAGCTGGGTGAAGACCGCCACGCAACCGAAGAAGATCGCAAGTCGCAGAATGTAGGACTGAAAGATGCTGGCGAAGATGATGCCGAGCGTACCGACGTCTTCGGTTTCCGTGTCGCCCAGCAGGACCCTGACGGTCAGGAGAAAGACGGGTCCACCGGCCAGCAGCAGCGCACCCACCCAGCGACGACCGGCGAAGCTCTTTCGTGCTTCGAACTTCGTCACCGCAAGGATCTGTCGAAACCACAGATCCCAGGGCCGTGCCTTCAGGCTGTTCACTGATGAATTCATTTGGATGCCCCTCTCGATGCTCATGAAGCGTGGCCGTAGGCGCCCACCAGGTAGTTGTAAACCGAATGGACGTCTTCGTCGGTCGGCGTCACACCCTCGACGTTCAGTTCGTCCTCGAGAACGACGCGATTCAACATGAGATAAAACTCGTCCACATTGCGCGTTCTGACGACAACACCTTTTCCGTCGTCACTGATACTTGCTTCGACGACATGGTCGCAGGCAAAGACTTTCCGTGCCACCAGTGCCGGGCGGTCGCAGCGCACCATGATCGAGATCGGATGTTCATCCATCTCGTGCCTCACGCCCTGAATCTCACCCTCGGCGACAACGTAGCCGTGACTCATCATCACGACCTGGTCGGAGATCATATCGACCTCGTGAAGAATGTGGCTCGACACGATGACGTGAAAGCCTTCGGCTGCCAGATCCTGAAAGAGTGCGATGAACTCGGCCCGGGCCATGGGGTCCAGGCCGTTCAACGGCTCATCCAGGACGAGAACCGCCGGGCGATGCGCGATAGCCGTGGCCAGCTTGATCCTCTGGCGCATCCCTTTGCTGTAGGCCGCGACGCGCCTGTGGGCGTCGTCGACCAACCCGACCTGCTCGATGGCGTTCCAGGTCCGGTCTTTTGTTTCCTTTGCCGAATGGCCGTGCAAACCCAGCAGGGAACTCACCAGGTCGAAGCCGCTCAATCCCTTCGGGAAGTTGTCGAATTGAGTGCAATAGCCGATCAGCCGGTAGAATTCCTCGGGAGACGACGGTGTCAGGCCATGGACCTCGACCCACCCTTGAGTCGGTTGTAGCAGTCCCGACATGAGGTTCATGAGCGTCGTCTTACCCGAGCCGTTCGGACCCACCAGGCTCGTGATACCCGGCTGCACCGTCAGGTTGATCTTGTTGACGCCGAGCACCTCTCCGTAGAACTTCGAGATGTTCGAGAACACGATGGTCCTGTCTTTTTCCATCGTCATCGGACCACCTCATACGCTTTCACCTTTCGTGAGAGCAGGTAGATACTGATTCCACAGACGATCGCCAGCGACAGCCAGGCGCTCCACATGGGGAGAGGGTATTCCCGAATGGAGGGTGGGACCCCGAGAAAGAGCCTTTGCCATATCGCACTCATCACGACGGGAAGCATCATCATGAAACCCCAATCGGTGCGCAGAATCCCGTTGAAAGCGCCACCGAAGCCCGCGGCCACGAAGAAAACGCCGAAGAGCATGCCCGCGGCGACCGGTCGCCATTTCACCCATGCCGACAGGGCGAGCGCGAGCAGCGAGACTGTCGTGATCCAGACCCAGGCACCAACTAAAATCGCCATCGCGATCCGGAGATTCGCAAACATCCACGCGGCGCCCTCCAGGCTGGTCTGCATCAGGAACAGGAACATTCCCGGAATCCAGGTGATGAGAGAGAGCGGAACGGCCAGGACGGCAAACTTACCCAGTGTGTATTCCGTTCTGGTGAACGGCCGGCTCAAATACAGCGGCATCGCACCGTTTGTCAGATCCGGCGAGACAAGCCCAGGGCCGACAACGGCCGCCATGAAGAAGGCCAGCGTCGACTCGACACCCATCACAACCGCGAAGAATTCGGCATTGACAGCCAGGAGCTCATTGACCGGGATCTGGAAGGCAAGCAGGACATCGAGGTTGTGGTGCAGATAGATGAAGAACCCCCCGACAAGCATCGGAACGAAACAGAGGACGAAGTAGACGAGGAACAACCTTGAAACGAACAGTTGTTGGAACGCATACCGTGCGAGCACCCAGAACCGCCACTTTTCATCGGTCAAGGGGCCGTCGTAGCTCTGATAGGTTTGCTTATAGACTGCCATCGGGTGTCTCCATGGCTTTCAAGAAGATGTCCTGGAGGGAATCCCTCTTGTAGTCGAGCTTGCGGATTTGAACCCCCGTGTCGGCAGCCATCCGGTAGAGATCCCGGACTTCGACCTCGCTCGGAAGGATCATCTTGATTTTGCGTGTTCCGTTCATCGCCAATTCACAACCCTGTTCTTCGGCCATTCGGAGGAACGAAGCCGTGTCGCCCTGCGCTTCGACGTTCAGGAACTTACGGTTGGTTCGCCGTTCCTCCTCGAGATTGCAGTAGGTCACGATGCGACCCGCCTTCAGAATCAGAACCTCGTCGCAGCACTCTTCGACATCCCGCAACAGGTGGGAGGAAAGAATCAACTGCGTGTGGCCACTGTCCCGGATGCTCCTGATGATCTCGATCATCCGCATGCGGGCATTGGCGTCCAGACCGTTCGTCGGTTCGTCCAGGACCAGCATTTTTGGCCCGTGGACGGTTGCCACGGCCAGCTTCGTCATCTGCTTCATGCCGAGTGAATATGTGCCGACGGGCCGGTACCGGGCCTCGCCCATGCCCAGGTAGAACAGGGTTTCGTGGGCTCGTTCGAGCGCTTCGTTCTTCGGCAGGCCGGACAACTCGCCCATCAGGCGAACGAGGCGGATGGCGCTCATGCCGGCGATAAACGAATCGTTCTCGGGCATGTACCCGATGTGGTGGCGTATTTCCCGGATGTGGGTGCGGATGTCCATGCCGAGGATGTCCGCCGTTCCGCCGGATGGGTGGTGAAACCCCAGCAGGGTTTGCATCAAGGTGCTCTTGCCGGCTCCGTTCGGTCCCAGCAGACCAATGGCTTTCCCCGACAGCTTTCCATCGAGCTGCTTCAAAATCGGTCGCCCTGCAAAGGTAACCGAGAGATTGTGGAGTTCAATGGTCGGCGTGGTCGTCATGAGCGATTCCCCGGCGCTTCCCATCTTAACCGTTGGGGCGCCATCCCGGCGCCCCGATTTCTTTCCGTCTGTGACGGCGGTCCCCATGGTTTTCATTGTTGTTGCCGTTGTACCTGTTCCAGGGTTTCGATCAGGATCGAGAAACCGCCAAGCGTGATCAGGTTGAAGGCCAGTTCACCCTGGTTGGATGCGACGATCCGCTCGGTCTCGGCGGTGACACACACCATCGTGGCCGGCGTGTTGGCCACTGTCTCCCGGATCGCTTCGATCTGGCCGTCGGTGAGCGTGTCCTCGGGTAAGGGGACATAGTCGGCAATGGTCGCTATCATGGGCGTCATGTTCTGGTAGAGGATCGCCGAACAATAGTTCAGAGCTCCCGCAGGTAAGCGGCTCCGGAAATCATCCGAACTGCCGAGCGTATAGCGACTCTGGTTGTACTGCAGCGCATTCGTTACCAGTGCCCGGCTGGGCGCCATGATCATGTAGCCGCCCGAATAGGTGTAGTGGACCTGTGAACCTGACTCGAGAATGGTGACCGTCTGGTAGATCTGCCCCCCCACCGACTCGGCGGTCAGTTCGATCCCTTGATGATTTTCGGCGGCGGCCATCTGATTGAACTCAGCCACCAGCCTTTCAATCGTGTTCTGGAACCGGGCGGAGTCATAGACCTCCGTGACAACCTTCCAGGCCGGTGTGGGAAGCAACGGGCCGTCGATCGCGACAACGAACTCGCCACCCAGTGGAGACGCGACGTCGTACTGGATGTCGATCATATGTTCCTGCTGGAATGTCGCGATGTCGTTCCAGGCATCCGGATCCATCGTTCGAAGCGTGTCGAAAAGCTCACCCACGATGGAAGCAGGATCCTTGGTCAGGCCTGCGACGACGCCGAAGCTGTCGGGCGACACGTAATCCAGTCCACCCATCGGGGCGGGCGCCCCTAACCACGAGGCGATACCGTTACGGTTTTGATCAAAATTCATGATCGCCCGCGTAGAACTCTGTCCAGCGACGACTT
This sequence comes from Terriglobia bacterium, assembly GCA_965247425.1. GTDB lineage: Bacteria > Acidobacteriota > Terriglobia > 20CM-2-55-15 > 20CM-2-55-15 > CAZOZZ01. Next base: position 2,444,278 of record OZ252023.1, on the reverse strand, counting down.
TGTAGTCGATGACGAGGTCCTGGAGGTTGTTGATGCTTTCCGGTACATCGTCGGTCGACTCGCCGATCAGCGTGTCGATATCCGCCGCGAAAAGCCATTCGGTTCCAGCGCCATATGCCGTCGCCAGAGATCCGTAAAATTCGGTCGAGGCGAACGCTGAGGATCCCGACAACACCGCGTCCAGAACGCCTGCAACACGCGCGGCCGAGGACGAGAACACCAGCAGGCCCCCCTCGACATAAACGACGGGGTTCGAGCTACCGGAAAGTGCGCCGACTTCAGATGTACTCGTGACTACATGAAGTGTCTCCGGATCGGGTGAAAGAGCAATCGCAGCCCGCAGCAGGATGACGACGTTTTCGGCATCCGTCACTTCTGCCAGAAGCAACGGGTCCGAGTTGTTGGCGTCCCGGCCTAGGACGAGGACGACTTCGTTGCCGAGCAGGCCCGACAGCGCGCGTATCTGTTCGATCATCTGTTCGATTGACAGATCGCCGTCTTCGGCGGCTCGCTGTGCCGACTCGTTCCACCACTGTTGAATCACAGGGTTTTCGTCGATCCGCTGTTTAAACACATCGTAAGCGTCCGTGAGCGTGAGAGCGACGTTCGGGAACGCCACGTACATCACCGTATCCGCGGGTACGATCTCCAAAAGGTTGGAGGAGTATCGGAGGCCCTGGGACGCGATTGCATCCCTTAGTTCGTCTCTTGCGCGTGAAAACTCGGCAAGCATGGCGATGTGCAGCTCGAGCTCCTGGCTCCATTCAATCTCCTGTTCGATCGGCACCAGAGTCAGGCTCTCGGTGGAATTGAACTGTTCGCCAGGGAGCAGCGACGTCGCCGTGGACTCGCTTTCGACGTAAACTTCACCTTCAATAACCGATACACGGGATCCCTTCGCACCCTCGCTGACGGAGAACACCGTTCCAACGACCGAAACATCGGTGTCGTCGGTGGAGACATAAAGATGTCCCGACCGCTGCTGGGCGGCCCGGACAATGACGCTGCCACGTTCGAGTCGAATACGGATGCCGTCTGATGCGGCTGTCAAAGTGATCTCGGAACGCTCCCGCATCTCGATCCGGCTGCCATCGTCGAGTTCGATGATCGCGCCCGAGTCCGTCGCCGTGCGGATTGGCTCTCCTGCGCCGATTTCGGCGCCCGCCGTTATCGGAAGCAGTTGCTGGCCGTCCAGCCGGAAGAGTTGCCCGCGGACCGTTTGGGCCGAGGCATGCACTTCGACGGGGAACAGCAGCAAGCCGACGAGACCGGATTGCTGGATCCCGACAGCGAGAAGCAGCGTGGCGGCTATTCCCATCGCAGCCCATTGCCAGGTCGGGAGTGGGTTTCGGCGCGGTCTTCGGACAGATGTGATCTGGGGCTCGGACGAACGAGCGCTTGTCAGGGCCCTTCGGCACGGCAAACATTCATGGCTGTGGTCTTCAAGCAGCAGCGTACGGGCCGAACTGAGCCTTCCGGCAAGGTATTCGGGTATGAGCGATTGGTAGTCCTCGCAACCCCGGATCGCTTCGGTTTCCTGACCGACGAGACTCGGTTCAGCAGACACCTCGGCCGATCCTTCCGCGATACGTGCCCAGACGCGGGCGGCCGCTTCTTCGACCTGGGCTGGATCCGGATGTGTGTTACGGATTTCGTCAATCGCACGATCAAGCGCATGGGCGGGCTTTTGACGTTTGGACTCCATCACTGACCTCCTACGAACGAGCGGAGAGATTTTCGGAGACTGCCGCGTGCCCGAAACAGCGTCACGGCTATGGACCCGGTCGACGTGCCCAGCATTTTCGCGATGTCCCGGTTGCTGTACCCTTCGATATGCCGCAGGGCAAAGACCTCGGCGACTCTTGGGTTCAGTTCCGACAGCGCTCCTCGAAGCTTCGCGCCAAGCTCGGTGCTCTTGTGCTCCCGGTACGGGTCTGGACGGGAATCCTTGATCCAGGGTTCCATCTCCGTAATCGAAACACTGCGACCGCGCTTGCGCACGATGTCGAGGGCAACGTTGATCGCTGCACGGTGAAGGTAAGGGGGCCATCCGCCCTTGAGATCCGGAGTGGACTCCCTTCGAATGAGCCGCATGAATAACGTCTGCAGCGCATCCTCCGCGTCGGTGCTGTTGCCGGTTATCCGAAAAGCCGCGCGGTAGACCAGATCATAATGATCCAGAAAGACCTGCTCCAGCTCTTTGGATGGGGATTGGCTTTTCTTTGTTTGCACGTCGACTGGCAATTTCATCTCCTTCTTTTGTCTACAACCCCATTAACGACAGTGGTTGGAACCAATTAACAAGAAAATGAAAACTCCCTCGCTCCTGTGTCCAAGGTCAATGATGGGATCGAATTCAATCCCTCGAACATCATTACGCAGCCCCAGGTTAAAACGTTCAAATTATTGCCCAGAAATGAATTACGAGCCCTACACAGGATAGCGTGTCGGGGTGGCCGTCCCGGGCCACCCGCGTTCAAGCGAGGGAAGTATCGGGGAGAGGCTTCGGTGCGTGTATTCGGCAAGCCCGCGGGCGCCCACGGAGGGACGCCCCGACACTCTCTATGTAACGCCAAGGCGGGTGGGGGAGAGTGTCGGGGTGGCCGTCCCGGGCCACCCGCGTTCAAGCGACGGAAGTATCGGAGAGGGGCTTCGGTGCGTGTATTCCGCAACCCCGCGGGCGCCCCCGGGAGCCCACAATCCCCCTCAGGTGTGTCGGTTGGGGTATTGTAGCTGGCATGGCCGGTCTGGTTCGAATCCTGGTCTCTCGACACTCTGCATTTTATTCGCCCCTGATCGTGACGATTGCAGGGGGGTTCCTGAATGATGAGGGTCTGGAGTCCAGCTACGCGGTCAAACCTCCCGATCGGGGAACATTCGAGATGCTGGAAGCCGGCGAGGTGGATGTCGTCCAGTCGGCTGTTTCATCCAATTGGGGCCGCATCGAGAGGGGAGTCACGGACCTGCCGGCCCATTTTGCACAGATCAATGGGCGGGACGGATTCTGGATCACCTCCAGGAGCCCCGGTCCGTTCAGGTGGAAGGATCTGGAAGGGAAGCGGTTGCTGGCCGATCACGGGCCGCAGCCGCTGGCCATGCTTCGGTACGCGGCGACCCGGCAGGGGGTCGATTGGAACGAAGTCAGGCTGATTGACGCAGGAAGTCCCCCCGAGATGGACGCTAGGTTCCGTTCCGGCGATGGCGATTTTGTTCACCAGCAGGGTCCCGCCCCGCAGCAATTGGAGAGTGACGGATCAGGCTATGTTGTGGCCTCTGTGGGTGAAGCGATGCCGACGGTAGCATTCAGCAGCCTGATGGCGTCCCACCGGTATCTGGAAAGTCCTGAGGCGTCCGGGTTCGTCCGCGCCTACCGGGCGGCCCTCCGGTGGATCGAGGGAGCTCCGGGCGCGGAAATTGCGGCCCGGGAAGCGGAGTTCTTCAGTGACGTCGAACCCCGAGTACTGACGGCGACCATCGACGCTTACAAGCGGATCGGATGTTGGTCGATGGATCCGGAAATCCACCCGGAACAATACGAACAGTCTCTCGATGTGTTCCTTGCAGCCGGCCTCATCAGCAGTCGTCCTCCGTATGGCCAGGTCGTCGTTCTACCTCCTGAATGATTTATATATGAAAGTGATACATTAAGTACATACAACTATATAGTTGTAAAATATAGCTTACACTGGAGATGTAGCGATGCCAATTGAATCGGTGAATCCCGCTGCCGGCACACTGATCCAGAAATACGAAGAGATGGACCCAGAAACGGTGGACCAGATCCTTGACGGCGCCGAGAGGGCCCACCGGGCCTGGCGCCCGCTGCCTTTCGCCGAGCGAGCGTTCGGGTTGCGAAAAGCTGCCGAAATCTTACGGGGGCGAGTGGAACCCTACGCTGCATTGATGGCATGGGAGATGGGAAAGCCACTCGAACAGGGCCGTGGGGAGGTCGAAAAGTGTGCCTGGGTGTGCGACTTCTACGCCGAGCAGGCCGAGTCGTTTCTTGGTTCGGAGGACATCAAGTCCGACGCCATCCGAAGCCAGGTTCGTTTCGAGCCGCTGGGCGTCATTCTTGCCGTCATGCCGTGGAACTTTCCCTTCTGGCAGGTGTTTCGCTTTGCGGCGCCGGCCCTGATGGCAGGGAACGGGGCAGTCCTCAAACATGCCTCGAACGTACCGGGCTGTGCTCTGGAGATCGAACGCGTATTCGCCGAAGCGGGTCTTCCCGAAGGTTTGTTCAGGACGCTGCTCATGCGTCGGGCGTCTCGCGTGTGATCGAAAACCCGATCGTGAGGGCCGTCACGTTGACGGGCAGCACTCCGGCCGGAAAGGCCGTCGCGGCGAAAGCAGGTTCGGAATTGAAGAAGACCGTTCTCGAGTTGGGCGGCAGCGATCCATACCTGATCCTCGACGACCAGGACCTGGAGCTGACGGCGGAAGATTGCGCGGCCGCTCGTCTCGTCAACGGTGGGCAGAGTTGTGTTGCGGCAAAGCGATTCATCGTTCTGGAGTCGATCCGGGAAAGGTTTGAGAGCCTTCTGGTCGAGAAAATGAAAGCGTACCGAATGGGGGATCCAACCGACGAGGGAGTGCGAATCGGGCCGCAGGCACGCCACGACCTCCGGGACGAATTGCATCGACAGGTTCGTCGTAGCGTCGATGCCGGCGCTCAGGTTTTGTTGGGTGGCAGCCTTCCGCAGGTGTCGGGGGCGTTTTATCCTCCGACCGTCCTTACCGGCGTCCGGAAAGGCATGGCCGCCTACGACGAAGAGATGTTCGGGCCCGTGGCCGCCGTGATCTCGGCCGTCGACGAGGACGACGCTATCGCGATGGCCAACGACACGGTATTTGGCCTTGGCGCTGCAGTCTACACATCCGACTCGGCCCAGGCGGAGCGGGTTGCCGCACAAATCGAAGCCGGGTGCTGCTTCATCAACGGCTTCGTCCGGTCCGACCCCAGGTTGCCTTTCGGAGGTATCAAACAATCCGGTTATGGCCGCGAACTCTCCGCCTTCGGCATCCGGGAATTCGTCAACATCAAAACCATTTACCGGGTCCGTTAACGTTCAATGTCTGACACGTTATTTGGTGCCGAATTTCGTTTCAGCCAGTCCAAATACTTCATGTGATCCTCGTGAATAACATGTTCGCAGAAGCCGAAATCGGTGGGAGCCGCGGGCCGGATCCCACCTTTGGAGGACGTCAGAAATGAAGGTCAACAGCCGAATCGCTCGCCGAACGATGATCGTACTCCTGCTCACCGTGATGTCTGTCGGCATCGCCGAGGCACAGCGTACCGAACTCAAACCTGGGTGGAACATGTTCTCCCCGGAAGAAGACGTCCAGATGGGACGCCAGGTGTCGCGGGAAGCCGAGCAAGAACTCGCCATCATCGACGACTTTGAGCTCGAGAGTTATCTCAACCGCCTGGGCCACCGTTTGTCGGACCAGGCTCCAGGCGCCGACTACCCGTACCAGTTCAAGCTCGTTAACGACAAGACGATCAATGCGTTCGCCTTGCCCGGGGGGTTCATCTACATCAACCGAGGGATCATTGAGGCGGCCGACCGCGAGGCCTAACTTGCCGGAGTGATAGGGCACGAGATCGGACATGTGGCCTTGCGGCACGGTACGAACCAGGCGTCCAAGGCGTATCTTGCGCAAGCGCCCCTGGCGATCCTGGGCGGTGTTTTCGGTGGGAGTGGTGTGGCTTCGGTGCTGACCCAGCTTGGAATCGGGTTCACGGCAAACTCCGTTTTCATGAAGTTCTCGCGGGACGCCGAGCGGCAGGCGGATCTGCTGGGAGCTCAGATTCTGTTCGATGCCGGCTACGACCCGACCGGGATGACGGAGTTTTTCGAGAAGCTGGCGGCCGATGGCGGAGGAGGGGCCGAGTTCTTCAGCAGTCACCCGAATCCGGGAAATCGAGTGCGTGACGTCGGAGAGGAAATCGATCGTCTCGGACGAACCTCCCGCACTCTCCGGGATGATTTTTCGGACTTCCGTCGGGTTAAGGCTCGTTTGGCCGACATTCCCGAACCTTCTCCCCGGGATCGTCCGAACCGTACCACACGTCGGGAAGACCCTTCCACGGGGCGGCCCGATCGACCGTCGACCAGATACCAGCGCTTCGAGAGCCGCGAGTTGCGGTTCTTCTATCCGGACAACTGGCGCGTTTATGAGGGACGGAACTCGGTGACGGTTGCGCCCGAGCGCGGTGTCGTCGGTCGGGACGGCGCGCTTGCTTATGGCATGCTCGTGTCGACATTCGAGCCCCGGACCGACCGGAGGGGACGGGTCTCGCTCGAAGGCGCCACGGATCAGTTGATCGACAGCCTCCGTCGATCAAATCCAGGGACACGAATCCGGCAGGGTTATCGTCGTGGCCGTATCAGCGGTCGGGCAGCCCTGTCGGTAGTGATGATCGGAGATTCGCCCGTGGAAGGTTCCGAGCGGAACTGGCTCGTGACCACCTTCGGCCCCGGCAACCTACTCTTCTACTTCATCGCCGTGGCGCCGGAATCGGAGTTCAGGACCTACGAACCGAGGTTCGAGTCCATCTTCGATTCCATTCGCCTCCGCTAATTCGGGGACGGAGGCGAAACTATTTTACTATGTTGTTGTATTAAAACGCTTTGTCGAGTTGTTCCTCCGTCCCCTTAATTTAGTTTCTTGTAGGTTCCCAGGATCTGATCCCAGAGTGGTGAGGTGACTCCGTAGCACGATTTGTCGTCGACGAAGTGGTGGAGGAAGTGTCTTCTGCGGTGGGCGGCCAGGCCGAGGTCCGAGGAGCTGGTGTGGACGCCGTAGTGTACCCATTCGTAGTAGAGAAAGCCGGCCCAGATTCCGGCCATGAGCCCGACCGTCCGGAACTCGCTTTGGGTGATGACGTAGAGAGATATCAGGATCGCTATCGACATCGGGACGCTGAAGCGTGCACGAACCAGGATCTGGTCGTTTCGGTGGGGCTCGGCATGGTGGAGAAGATGGAACTGTCGAACGATTTTCCGCACGGTCGGAATCTTCGAGTTCCAGTGAAAGACGACCCGGTGCAGTCCGTACTCCAACAGGCTCCATAGAAGTAAGCCCGTGGGGATGAGCCAGACCCACTCGACGGGCGATCGGCCAGGTTCTGCCGAGTTTGCAGCATAGCCGAGTATTCCCCCAGCCAGGGGATACATCCAGAACGAACAGAAGCGCTGCAGAGTCGCGAACATTCCCAGATTATATTCCTTTCTTGGACTACCGTTCTGGCTGTTTTCATTTCACTTTGGGAATCCGGAGGGCATCGAGTAGAATGTCCGCAACTACTCTTCTCATCGGGGGCTCTGGTATGCGTAACATGTGGATTCTGTGTGTGTTGGCATTGGTCGTCGGCGTTTTTGCCCAAGCGGGCATCCAGTCGCCGGCGATGGTCGAACCCAGTGGGACCTACGAACTCGACCAGGATTGGGCCGAGCTCCCCGCGGGTGAGGAATTTGGTGCGGTTTCCTGGGTCGCCATCGATGCCCGTGGATTCGTCCACGCATTCAGGCGCGAGGGGCCGATCTTCAACTTCGATGACCACGGGAAGTTCCTTCGTTCGTGGGGGGAAGGCATAGCCAAATGGACGCACGGCCTGCGTGTGGATCACGAAGGCTACATCTGGGCAACGGACGGGCAAGGGCATCAGATCAAGAAGTTCAGTGCCGGGGGCGAACTCTTAATGACGGTGGGAAAATATGACGTCGCTGGGGACGGTCCCGACACGTTCAACCGTCCGACCGACGTCGCTGTTGCTCCTAACGGAAACTTCTACGTCTCCGATGGGTATGGGAATTCCCGCGTTGCCCTTTTCAGCAAGGACGGTACGTTCATCAAGGACTGGGGGACCAAGGGTGACGCTCCGAGTCAGTTCGACACGCCACATTCGGTCGTGATCGATCCCGCCGGTCGTGTCCTGGTGGCGGATCGCCAGAACGATCGCGTTCAGATCTTCGATGCCGAGGGAACTTTCCTCGAGGAATGGACGGATCTTGGCAGGCCGTACGGCTTGGCTATCTATGACGGAAAGGTCTTTGTCGCCGACGGCGTTCTGGGCCGAGTCGCGATTGCGGACCTTGCGACCGGAAAGCTCGTGGACGTTATCGAAGGAGCCGAAATGGCACATGGGATCGAAGTCGACCCGATGGGCAACGTCTATGTGGCGTCGAACCGCGGCTCCAGCCTGAAGAAATTTGTGTTGAGCAAAGGATCGAACTGAACTCCCCGGCGGGGCGTCGGGCATACCGAGACGGTCGTGCCGGCGCCCGGCCGTGGTGAAGCTTGTGTCGTTCAACGACTTCACCACCACAATTTCACCAACCCCCGGACATCGCACGGTTCACTTCGGTTTCCAATTCCCGGATCGACTGCTGCCCCCTGATTTTCCAGTCCAAGCAGACGTTCCATCTCGCCAAACAGATGCGCTGAACCCTCCCCTTTTTTCGATTCGATCTTCCGATAACGGCTGGCTGAAAAAAGACCTGCGGGCTAGCTTCCAAAAGTTGACAGTGGGCAGACAAATAGACTACAAATACCCCACCCGATATTTCACATTTAGTAGCAAAGTCATTGGGACCCGGTTCGTTTTTGGGATGCCGGGAATCTGTTGTTGCTCGCTAGGACGCGAACACGATTTCCCTAATGGTTTGATCTCCGCAACGGATAGCGGTGCCAAATCACAACTAGGAGGAAGGTGTTTATGCGATGTCTATTGTCCGGCAAGACGGTCGTCTTTGCCATCTGTCTGACGCTAATCATGTCCACGGCTACGTTCGCCCAGACGGGTGATGGTGGTCTGGTCGGGTATGTTCGGGACGCTTCCGGCGCCGTATTGCCGGGTATCACATTGACCGCGACGAGCCCGGGTCTAATTGGAGAGCGGCAGGTCTTTTCCGACGAATCCGGATACTTCCGGATCATCAACCTGCCGGTGGGATTCTACACGTTGACTGGGGAGCTGCCTGGCTTTTCCACGTTCAGGCAGGAAGCAATCAATGTCCGTGCCGGCGGTACGTTCACCGTGAACGTCGTGATGCAGGTCGGCTCGGTGACGGAAACGATCACGGTGACTTCGGAGTCTCCGATGATCGACACCGTTTCTTCGGAATCGAACGTTTTGGTTGATGGTGAATTCCAGCGGAACGTTCCGGTGCAGGCCCGGCGTAACTGGAGTGACATACTCGAACTGACGCCAGGCATCATGTCCCGGCCATTCGATGACAACAGCGGCCGGATGGTCTACTACGGCCGTGGCGCGCACCACTTCACGCACGTCATCAAGATGGACGGCGCCAACGCGTCTTCTTACTATGATGCGCAGCCGACGTTCATCAACATGAGCACGGATTCGATCGGTGACGTGGAACTGAAGTCCGGCGGCGCGGATGCGTCGACCGAGATGGGCGTCGGCCTGAACGTCAACATCGTCACGCCGAACGGTGGTAATGAATTCCACGGCCAGTTTACCGGGACGTTGCAGGGCAACGGCGACTTCTGGAATGACGGCACTTCCCAGGTCGCTGCGGTCGCGAGCCGCCTCGGCGGAAGCGGCGGAAGCCCCACGATCCAGCAGGTGTTCCAGTATGACGGGAACTTCGGCGGTCCCGTCGTCCGGGACCGGTTGTGGTTTTTCGGCAACTTCCGGCACAACCGCCTGGAGAACGGCATCAGCCGGTCGTCGCCGGAGATCGAACAGCTCAAGGCGTTCGGTCTGAACGACATTTTCAACAACAGAACACAGGCGACGCAGTGGTTTGTGAAAGCCACGGCGCAGCTCTCCGACATCCACAGCTTCTTGTTTTCGCTGTCGGACGACACGGTAAACTTCGGCCAGAACCGGGAATACAACGTGGACCAGATCCGTTTCGCGTCCACGGGCGGCAACATGTACACCGTGAAGCTCGACTCGATCTGGACGAGCGCACTCAGCAGCCAGCTCCTGTTCTCCTACAACAACAAGAGCGGGAACAGCCAGTCCGGCACCTACGACCGGTTGGACGCGCAAGGCCTGTCGGGGCCGCTGATCACGGTGCACCGGGACGCTAGCCTGTCTGGCGGCGTGTTGAGCGGCAGCGGCCGGATCGTCGACATGGGCAACACCACGTCGAGGTTCTTCCAGCCGGCGTCACGGATGGAATTCAAGGCGGACTTCAAGTATTTCACGCAGGGAGGAGGAGGATCGCACGAGTTTGCATGGGGACTCTACACCTCTCCGCGGAATCGATTCGACGTGACCCGGCAGTACGAAAACGGCGGGTTCACCAACGAAGACGTTCACCTGGTGGATCCGAATGATCTGACGTCGGGTACGGTTCCGTTCCGGCGTACCTTCAGGACCGCGGATACCATCACCGAATTCGCGTCCCGCGAGAGCGACCTGGGCCTCTACATCCAGGACAGCTGGCAGCCGCATCCGCGACTCACGCTGAACCTGGGCGTGCGTGTGGACTTCGTCAGTCGCAAGGACGAGATCTTCAACATCACGCGGCAGGACAGCACGGAATGGCAGCCGAATTTCGGCTTGTCGTGGATGATCGGCTCCAGCGGGAACGACGTGTTCCGTCTCAGTGTCAAGCGGCAGCACCAGGCGATGACCGGCCGCGACAACGTGACCCGGTACGTCGGCGCCGCCGGTGTGAGTAGCTTCAACCTCTACGACAACGACGGGGACGGCGTGTTCGAGACCCGAAGGGACACTCCGGCGGCGGACAACTCGGTGGCGGCGAAGCGATTCGATCCGAGCCTGCACCAGCCCTTCACCGACGAGTTCATCCTCGGTTTCCGGCACCAGTTTCCGGGCCAGTTCAGCATCGACGTTTCCGCGATCCAGAAACAGGTCAAGCACATCTTCGGCGAGGTGGATATCAACGGTATCTATCCAGCCGGACCGGGCTTGCCGTTCATCGGCTTCGGAAGAGTTGGCAACCTGACTTCCGAACTGGGCGATCTGGAACGAGGCGTTGTCCGGCGAATTACGAACAACACGTGGAGTCGAATGAACCTGCAGGCCATGGATTTCGTCATCACGAAAAACATGAGTAACAACTACATGATCCTGGCGACGTTCAGCAAGCAGCGTCACTGGGAGAGTGGCGACTGGAACCCGACTTCCTATTCCAGGTTCATCCAGCCTGGAGCGTTTGAGAACCACAATTCGCTTCAGGATACGCGTGGCAACAACGACGACCAGACCCCGACCGGAGGGAGTACGATCTGGGGCAAGTACTCGGTGAGCCTGGCGGGAACCTACAACGCACCGGTGGGCATTGTGGTGTCCGGTTCCTACACCCAGCACGACGGGGCATGGTCGGGAACCGTGCGGCGAAGGGCGAGCAGCGCGGAGCGGGCGGTATTCGGACCGTCGAGCTTCACCTCGCCCGGCGGCCTCCGCTTCTCGAACCCGCTGCGGACAAGCACCCGTTACTACACCGACACGGGTCCGTTGGACAATGTTCTGCCCGAAGTCACGCGGAACGTCGCCGACACGCGAAGCCACCAGCTCAACGCGCCGGCGGTCCAGAACTTCAGCTTGAAGATCGGGAGAGACTTCAACTTCGGTGACACCCAGAAGCTGCAGGTGGCGTTGAACATCCTGAACGCGTTCAACGGTTCGCGTCACTATCAGTTTGCACGGAATGGGAGCCGGACCGAGTCTCCATCGAACTTCTCACGGTTCCGGAACCTGCAGCCTCCTCGCAGCTACCAGATCGTGTTGCAGTACAAGTTCTAGGGAGGGAACCAGGGACGACAAGACAGCTGAACTCGCACCGCCGTTGAAATCGACTGCGGTGCGGGTTTATCATTCGTTTGATGATAGGCAAAACCACATGGACAGCCGCGTCCCGGGTCTCGTTGTGGCTTTTTGTCTTTGGGCTTGCCGCGGCAGCGGCCTCCATTCTGGCGGGTCAGGAAAGCGCTTCCCCTTCAGACTACGTTGGCGCCGAAGCGTGCCAGTCCTGCCATCCTTCAATTTATCAGAGCTACCAGGAAGTCGGCATGGCGCGTTCGTTCAACCGAATCGATCGCGTCGCCCCGATCGGAGACTGGAGCGGGAACAACCGGTTCTACCACGAAGTCTCGGACCAGTACTTCGAGATGACGGCGCGCGATGGAAAGTATTTCCAGCGGCGTTATCAACTGGACAGGTCCGGTAACGAAGCCAACAATTTCGAAAAAGAGATCGACTTCATCCTGGGCTCCGGGAACAAGGAACGGGATTACTTCTACCTTTCGAGTTCGGGCGAGCTCGTTCAGTTTCCCGTCGTCTGGTATTCCGAGAATGCGAAGTGGGGGATGGCGCCGGGCTATGACCGGCCCGACCACGACGGGTTCTCTCGCCGTGTCGAGTATCGCTGCTTTTTTTGTCACAACGGCTACCCTGAACTGCCTGAGGGATGGGCACGCTACGAAGCCCAGCGGCCCCGCTTTCCAGAGGAGCTGTCTGCCGGGATCGGTTGCGAGCGGTGTCACGGCCCGGGCCGGCGGCACGTCGATCGGGCGTCTGTGGGCGCTCGGTCGTCCGAGATTCGGGCCGGTATCGTCAACCCCGCCCGGCTGGACCGGAAGCTACAGCTCGACGTCTGCATGCAGTGTCATCTGGAAACCAGCAGCTCGCTGCTACCCGATGTCGTCTTGAAGGAGGGCCGCGATATCTTTTCCTATCGCCCCGGAGAGCCGTTGGAGGATTATGCGACCGTTTTCGACTATCCTGCCGATTCGGGTCACGATGAATTCAACATCGTCCATCAGGCCTACCGGTTGCGGAAGTCTCTCTGTTTCGCTTCTTCCGAAATGACGTGCACGACCTGCCACGACCCGCACAGCGTTCCTGCCGATAAGCCGACGTTTTACAAGCAGAAATGCCTGGACTGTCACCCGTCGGGGGACGACTGCGCGGAAAGTAACCAGGCACGGGCCGCCAACGGCGACGACTGCCTGGCGTGTCACATGCCCCAGCGCCGAACCCACGACGTCGTCGCCGCAACGATGACGGACCATTACATCCAGCGCCGGGTGCCCGAAGACTTACTGGCCGAACGCGCCGAACCCACCGAACCCTACACCGGCCCGTTGCGCTTCTACCTTCCGGATGACGAGGAAGACCTGTACATGGGGTTGGCGTTGTCCCGGGGAGCCGATGTGTTGGAGGGAGTGGAACAGCTGGCTGCCATGACACAATCGGCCGACTTCGATTCGGTCCCGCCGCTGTACTATCTGGCTTCCGGATACCAGAGTCTCGGCCGGACCTCGGAGGCGATCAGGGAGTACCGGCGAGTGCTGGACATCGATTCCGACTACACGGAAGCCCGCTACAATCTGGGGATCGCGATGATCGAACAGGGAACCATGGTGGCCGCGATTACCGAACTCGAAGAGGTCTTGCGGCAGGATCCCGGTTTCGCGGACGCACACATCGCGCTGGCGCAGGCGAAGGGCGTCCGGCTTAGCAGACCGATGTCGACGTTTGACCAGATTCTCCTGTTCGAGACCGTGCGGCAGCACAATCTTTCGGCACTGGAAATTGATCCGTTCCATCTGGTTGCGCTCAACAACCTCGGTTTGCTCGAGATCGAGTTCGAGCGACCGGACGAAGCGACCGCATACTTCGAACGCGCCCTCGCCGTCGACCCGACGAACGAAACTGCCAGGACCAATCTGGATCGCCTCCGCAGACAGAACTAGACAAAAAAACGCCAGGCAGTACGTCACTGCCTGGCGTTTAGCTCTGGATTGTATTCGGCCTACTGGGGGCCCGTTTTCTTCTCTTTGTATCCGTCCTCGGTGACTTCGATCTGCCGTTTGATGACACCCAGGATTTCCTCGTCACCCAGATAGATGACTGACGGCGCACCCAACTCGAGCAGGAGCGCGACGGTGTCGGGATGGGAGAGGCGAACGCTCGAGCCAATATACGGTCCGTTCGCAAGGTCCGTGACGGCCCATCCGAGCTCTGTTCGGGTTTGCAGGTTCGCCCCATGGTCGACGAGGTATTCGACGATCTCGTTATCGCCCCGGTGGGCGGCGCCCATCAGTGGCGTGTAGCCCTTCGTGTCCCGAGTCTCCACTTCGACGCCGAGCTCTTCGACAAGGTACTGGATCGCCGGCATGTAGCCGTCGGCGTGGTTCAGCGCGAAGTTTCCGAGCCAGCCGATTCCCGTCGCCATTGCCAGAGCCGTGTTGCCTTCCGTCGACTGAACATTCGGGTCGGCGCCATAGGCGATCAGGAGCTTCATCGCGGGGAGATCGTTTGCCTGCGCGGCGCGCCAGAACGGTGTGGATCCTGCGGCGCTGACCCACATCTGGTTGTGATGCGGCGGTCTGAACCACAGGGCCTTAACCAACGGAACGTTGGTCTGGGCGCCGTTCTCGAGAAGGATCTCCATGAACTCCAGGTAGTCCACATCTCGTTGACCGATGCCGCCAGCGGCGGTTTGTCTCGTCGGGGACCAGGCGACCGGGGCATACCTCATGTCGATAGTCGCGTAGAGGGCGGCCAGACCGTCGATGGTGGCCATGTTTGGATCGGCGCCCTGTCCCAGGAGATAATTCGCGATGTCGAATTCGCCGTTGACGATCGCCATCACCATCGGTGTCATCAGGTCCCCGGGATTCCGCTCGTTGAGGTTCGCTCCGGCTGCAACCAGCGCCCGAACGGCGTCAAAGTGGCCTTCCCGCACGGCATAGTGCAACGCCGTGTTGCCGCCCATGATTTCGGCCTTGGGTCGTCCGCCGCTTGTCCGATTGGGGATACGATTCCCGGCGTCGTCGAAGAGCGGCAGGTCCATCGGAACGATCGCGCTGGTCGCGTTGAGGTCGGTCCCGCGTGAGCCCAGGAGTTCGATGACCTCCGCGCGATTGCGGGACGCCGCGAACATCAGAGCGGTTTGGTCCCGGATGGCCTTTGCGTTCGCGTCCGCTCCGTGATCCAGCAAAGTTCGGACTGCATCGGCATCGCCGGCTGCCGCGGCTTCCATCAGGGCAGTCGTTCCAATTGAATTGGCCGCGCTCGCGTCGGACCCCGCCTCGAGCAGGAACTCGATCAACGCCGCGTTTCCGGTACCGCTGGCTATCAGCAACGGTGTGAGCGCTTCTTCGCGAGTCGCCCGTCCGATGTCGGCGCCGCCTTCGGCCAACAACCGTGCCATTTCAATGTCGTTTCGGTAGGCGGCCCAATGCAATGCGGTCATCCCATCGCCGTGGGCCGCGTTGATGTCGACGTCCTCGGCCAGTAATGAGCGGACCGTTTCGATGTCGCCACGCTGCGCTGCGTCCGGCAGCCGAACGTCACCCGGGGCCGCCGACAGCACCATCACCATCGAAACAACAGCCACTCCGGCTACTAAAGTCTTGCGCCACATATATCGTTCCCTCCTCGGTTTTCTCGTTCCGGCAATAGGACGTTAGATTGAAAGTTGGCCCGTGCTGTCGCCGAATTCGGTGAGGTCGTCCACACCGAGTCGATCGAGCATGGTCAGCATCAGGTTTGCCAGGGGAGTACCTTCCGGCATCTTCAGATGCAGATTTCCCTTGATCTGCCCGTTGGCGTGTCCCACCAGGAAGATCGGCAGCCGCTTGTGTTCGTGGACGTGGGAGTTTCCCATGGGGCTCCCGTACATGACCAGCGAGTGATCCAACAGGTTTCCGTCGCCATCGGGAGTGTTCTTCAATTTTTCAAGGAATGGGGCCACCCGGCTGACGTGGTACTCGTTCAACTGGGCGAACTCCCTCACGGTTTCCGCCTTGTCTCCGTGATGTGAAGCGGAATGGAATGGTGTGTCGATTCCACTGTCGGTATAGACCCGGGCACTCACGTCCCGGCCCATCTTGAACGCTGAAACTCGCGTGACGTCGGCCATGAAGGCCAGTGCCTGCAGGTCGAACATCAGCGCGACATGGTCCCCGAAGGAATCCGGTACGCCGACCGGAGCGGCCGGCAGTTCCCTGGCGTCTGGATTGTCGACGTTGTACTGTTCGATCTTCTGTATGCGTCGCTCGACCTCGCGGACGTCGTCCAGGTAACCTTCCAGTCGGGCGCGATCGCTAGGCCCCAGATCCTCTCGCAACCGGGCCACAGCGTGCGTAATCGTGTCGAGAATGCTCCGGTCTTCACGTCGCCGGTTCTGACGGTCTTCGCTCGTGCCGCCGCTTCCGAACAAACGCTCGAAGGTAACGCGTGGGTCGCGCTCCATCGGCAGCGGGGTCCTGGGATCGGACCAGGAGATCGTGTTCGCGTACACGCAACTGTATCCGTAGCCGCAGGAGGCGGACAACGATCCGACGTTTTCGATACAGAGCTGAATGGACGGCAACGGCGTGTCCTGCCCGAACCGGTGCGCATAGAGCTGGTCCATGGACGTGCCGCAGTAGATATCCGCCCCCTGGGTCATCTTCGGGTGCGCGGCGGTCAGGAAAGTGGCGGCGGAACGCGTGTGATCGGACCCTTCCTCTTTAGCCACCCAAGCTCTGGCCGGGTCGAGGTCGGTGTTGGTGACGATCGTCAGGTAATCCTGGTAAGGTTCCAGCGATGCCAATGTTGGAGTGATAGCGAAATCCGCGCCTTCCTTCTCCGGCGACCAGAGGAATTCCTTCTGCCCGTACCGGGTGCTGCCGCCCGCCCCGTGTACTATCTCGATCGCACATAAACGGGCCGGTCCCGTCGCGGCGGTCTGCTTCAAGGGCGTCGCGGCGGGCGCCATCGACTCCAGGAACGGAAGGGCCACTGCCGCACCCATGCCGCGAAGGACCGTTCTTCGGGAAATGTGTCTCTTAGTTATGAACATTCGATGCTCCTCGGTGAAGTTTTAATGACGTTTCATTCAAAGTTCCGTGGACGGCTCGATACACCACACTCACTGGCGTCCCTCCTCCATTTCACTGGGCCCCTCGGTACGCCTCATCTGAAATGGCAGACTGTTGACGATTCCCATCACAATCGGGACAAACCGGTTGTCGTCGTCAGACACCTCTCGGACGATCCGACGCACCGTCGGCATATCGTAGTACTCGACGCCGCGGCCCAACGCGTAGGTCAACAGCTGTTTCGTGAAATTCCGGAGGTAGGATTCGGAATACTTCAGGATCGCGTTTCGGAGGGTTACCGGGCTGCCGATGGGGGTCCCGTCTACAAGTTCTCCCGTGGTGACGACGGGAAACCCGCTGTCCCGTTCCCGCCAGGCTCCGACCGCGTCGAAGTTCTCCAACGACAGACCGATGGGATCCATGATCTTGTGGCACGAATTGCAAGGCTCGTTCGTCCTGTGGAGTTCCAGGCGTTCCCGCACGGATTTGGGTTTGATCATTTCGCCGCCGTTGACGGCGTTTTCCGCCAGTGCCGGTACGTTCGGGGGCGGCACCGGTGCCGTCATACCGACGATCTGTTCAAGAACCCACTTGCCCCGGACAACAGGAGATGTCCGGTTGGAGAAGGACGTGACGGTCAGGACGCTCCCATGACCCAACACGCCGTAGCGATTGGGGTCGGTGACATCGACTCGCCGGAACCGATTCCCAACCACATCGGGGATACCGTAGTGCTTCGCCAGCTGCTCGTTGACGAAGGTGTAATCCGCCGTCAGCAAGTCGAGCACATTCCGATTCTCCTGAACGATGCTGTTGAAGAGGAGCTCCGTCTCGCGGCCCATCGACCGCAGCAATCCCTCGTCCACTTCGGGGAAGAGGTAAATGTCAGGTTGCGAGTCCGTCAGATTCCTGAGGTACAGCCACTGTCCGGCGAAGTTCCGTGACAGAGATTCGGAGCGGGGGTCGGCCAGCATGCGCCGCACCTGGGTCTCGATAATCGCGGCGTCGCTGAGACCTCCCCGGCTGGCGACATTGATGAGCTCGTCATCGGGCGCCGTGCTCCAGAGAAAATAGGACAACCGCGCTGCAAGCTCCAGATCGTTGATCTTGTAGTTTGTGCCGGGTGCGGCGCCCGCCAGAGTTTTTTCGAAGCGGAAGACGAATTCGGGGTGGGCCAGCATCAACTGGAGTGCCAGGCGGATTCCCGAATCGAAGTCTCCATCGTCCCGGCCGGTCTGGTAAACCGCCATCAATTCTTCGAGATGCTCAGGAGACACCGGTTTTCGAAATGCCTGGCGTGCCAGCGCCGAGATGATTTCCGTAGCGCAGCCTGCCTCTTCTCCGGCGTTGCTCGGCCGGCACGTGAAGATCTTGCGGCGAGTCGGCGTGTCGCTGACGCCACTCGCGTTGTATGGGCCCTTTATCCCGACGTCCCGGACGTGGGGCAGATTCGTCAGCCCCATAACCGACCCGGCCGAGATGTCGCCGAGGGTCCTTCCCAGCGGCCGCAGCAGGTCATCGTATGGACCGTCGCTCCGGTTGGCGCTCCTCATGAACGAGACCGAAATAGTCTGGGGCCCCATCGGGACTTTGATCGGGGGCGTCTCGAGGAGTTCGTCAACCTGCATCATGGGATCGACGTCGAACAGGGCCACCTGTTCACCGTTTATCGCGACTTCGACCTTCTCCCCCTTCGAGCTGTTGCCGAACAGGTTCGTGTTGGCCGTGAAAACCAGGGACACGATGAATACGTATTCGCCGTCAGCCGGGAAGTTGTGGTTAAAGGCGACTCCGCCCCGCGTCCCGAAGGGTGTCCCCTCGACATAGTTGTCCTGGGAGAAACTTGTCGAGACGGCATAGGTGTCGACGACCGGCTGCATCCCCGGGTCGCCGACGGCCACCCTCCCGATCTTGCCGGCCGCACGAATGTAGGCTTCCATCAAGGTCGAAGAAACGTTCAGGACTTCCGACATATTGTCGAATCCATGACTCATGTCGTCGGTCGGGAGCAGCCTCGTGGCGTCGATCTCCAGATTCAGTAGATCTCGAATGGAGTTCGAATACTCGGTCCGATTCAGCCGGTGGAGAGAGGGCCGGCCCGGATTCGGATTGGCGGCGGCGATGCGGTCGATGTCGGTTTCAAGCGCCGCAGCGAACCGCGTGAGGGAATCATCGTCAGGTCGGGGCATGCCCGCTGGAGGCATCATGCCTGTTCGCAGTTTGACAAAGACCTTTTCGGCCTGCTCTGCATTTTCCTCGGGATGTGCCAGATCGATCTCGCTGAACGAAAAGCCTCCTTCACGGAGGTCGTCATCGTGACAATAGCCGCAGTATTGTTCGACCAGAGCCTCCCGTGCGGGCACCGTCATGGGAGCGGAAGCTTGTGTCACCGGCGCTGAGGCGGACTCATGGGAGGCGAGCAGCATGGGCGCCCGAGGGCCTGGCGAAGCAGAGACAGGAACTGCGAGTTGTCCGAGAGCCAGCGCGGCCAGAGCCGCCAGCCCGACGGAAAGGGAAAATCTTCTCATTATGTTGTCTACCACGTCTTGTCTACCACCCGTGCGCAAAGACCAGCTTGATCAGCTAAGGGACCAAGCGCCGGAACGCCCTACGAAGGCTGGGTTTTAATAAGTCACAAAAAAAACTTGGCTGATTATAGAATAGGTACGACCTCCTCTGCAACTGTTTGCCTCCCGATAAAGGCCTGGCCTGACAGATAGTTGCAGGAATGTCGAGCGGATCTGCATCAGATTTGGCGTATCGCGGCGATCCGGTGGCCGGCTGAAGGATCCATTCCAAGGGGGACGGTTGATCGGGACGCAGCATTGCGATACGGTCGTTCCCGGACACTTATGCTACGATATCGCCGATTTTTCTGGCCTGTTTACGGCTTATTCCGATCGAGGCGTCGGACCCATGTCGCAGTCGGTCCACCGGACCGGCACCTGACGTGAGCGGCAGTGCTGCCAAATGCCGCAGGGAACAGGCCTTCGCAGAGGAGGACATATGATGATTCGAAATGCCGGAGCTTTGCTGTTGCTTATTTTCCTTTTGGGCCTGGTCCGACCTGCCGACGCGCATCCCGAGTATCTGTCGCGCCTGCAGGACGACCCGTTCGTTCGCTCCGACGTGGCCGGATGCGGAAATTGTCACGTCGACCCCAGCGGTGGTGGAGCGCGAAACCCCTTTGGAATTGCTTTCGAAAATCTGGGGCACGAGATCACCCCGATGCTTCGCGCGGACTTTCCGGACCGTTTCACGATACAGACGACTCTGCTGGCCGACGGATCGGCCATGCATTTTTCGGATCCCGCGAGCCATTCCGTGATTTTCGAAAAGGAGGGCGAGAAGTTCGTGATCGACCTCGTGGCAGGGACGATCGGCGGCAACGAAGAGGAAGCGCCCGGGCCGGGAAACGGCCTCTCCTTTTTTGTCACGAGCGAGGGTGTCGGTGAGGGGGCACGGCTGGGCGGCCTCTCAGGGGCCGATCGACACTGCCAGGTGCTGGCCGACGCGGTCGGTGCGGGTGAAAAGACATGGCGTGCGTACTTGAGCACCAGCTTCAACGGAAAGCCCGCCGTCAATGCGGGCGACCGAATCGGCAGTGGTCCCTGGTACAACGCCCGAGGAATGATGATCGCCCGGGGCGTTTCAGGGCTGCACGCCGGGATACGCTGGAGCAAGGAAATGGCGCTCAACGAGAAGAACGAGATCGTGAGCGGTCGCAGCGACGATCTGAATCGCCACGACATCTTGACGGGATCGCTGGCTGACGGCAGTGCGGCCCCGGACATGAACTGCGACAACTGGACCAGCTCGGAAGTGGGGAGTGCGATGGTGGGGCATCACGATTTAGAGGGTGGTGGCGACGCCGGGAGCTCCTGGAACGCGGCCCATCCTTCCAGAGGCTGCAGCCAGGAGGACCTTCGCGGTTCCGGCGGCGACGGCCTGTTCTACTGTTTCGCGATTCAGTAACTTTGGTTGTCGCGGCAACGCGATACGACGTGCCGATACCGTTCCACAATTGGCAAAGGAGTGGACTCATGGTCTGGTTACGCCTCTCGATGGTTGCGGCGATCACGCTTATCCCCACGGCCATCCTCGGGCAGGGTCAACTCGGGATGCAACAGGTGGCCGACGGTGTTTATGTTTACACCGAATCGGATGGAGGCGAGGACCCGGCGACGGTCAGTTCACTGGTCGTGATCAGCGACGACGGAGTCCTGGTCGGAGATGGTCTGGGCCATGTGCGTGACGTGCATGAGAGCGACGTCAAGGCACAGAAGCTGATCGATGAGATTAAGAAGCTCACCGACCAGCCGATCAAGTACCTGATCAACTGCAGTTGGCATCCCGATCACACCAACGGAAACCACTTGTTTCGAGACGCCGGCGCTTTGATCCTCGGTCATCGGAAGGCCCGGGAGGGGTTGCTGGGCTACTACGAAGGAAACGCCGAGATCCCCAAAGCCCCGCCCACCGTAACCTACGAAGACAGCCTCACGTTCTTCCTGGGCGACAAGGAGGTCCGGATCCTGTTTTTGGGCCGGGCTCACACCGAGGGAGACAGCGTGATCTATCTCCCAAACGAGCGAGTCGCTTTTCTGAGCGAGATCTTTTTCAACAAGCAGTTCCCGGGATTCCGTGCGGGATATCCCACTGAGTGGGTCGAAACCCTGAACCGGATCCTGGAACTGGATGCGGACATCTTCATTCCGGGCCACGGACTCGTCGAGGACGGGGGTCGGCTCCGTCAGACCGTGGTCGACATGCGCGACGATCTCATCGACATGCGGGCGGAGGTCAAGGGGTACTTCGATCGGGGACTGTCGAGAGACGAAATCATGGCGCTTTCCCCACTGAAGAAACACGGCTCCTTGATCAACGCATACCGTAACCTTCCCATCGCGGTCGACCGGATCCTGATGGAACTCCGGGGAGAGCTCGATCCCTCGAATTGAGGGCCGTCCTCCCTCGAATTTGAGGGTCGTCATCCCTCGAATTTGAGGGTCGTCATCCCTCGAACTGCGGGCCGTCATCCCTCGAATCGAGGGCCGTCAGGGGAAGATTGTCTCTTCCTGACTCCCGAACCGCGGCGGCCGAATTCCGCCGGTGTGCTACCATAGCGCGTTTTTTACCGCCGTCTGTTCGGTCGCTTCGTCCGTCGGAGCCACGAACCGGCGGTGCGAGACGATACGTCAGACTGACCATAGAGGAAACTTCGACAATGATCGGATTCATTCGGCATAACAAGGCAGACCAGGTAAGCGTGGCGGTTGTGGATGTCAAGAAAGGTGACAAGGTGGAAGGCTGGACCATGGAGGATGACTCCACAATGACGGTCACGGCCACAGAGGACATCCCCCTCGGGCACAAGATGGCTGTCAGCCCGCGGAAAAAGGGTGAAAAAGTTATTAAATACGGCGTGAGTATCGGTATCGCCTCGGAGAGTTTCGAGGTTGGGGATCATGTACACACCCATAATTTGAAGACTGCGAGGTGGTAACGATGGACAAGATTGTCTTCCAGGGGTATCGACGCGGGAACGGCGACGTCGGGGTTCGAAACCATGTGGTGATCTTGCCGCTCGACGACTTGTCGAACTCGGCATGTCTGGCGGTCGCGAGTCATATTCGGGGAACGCTCGCTCTTCCACATCCGTACGGGCGGTTGCAGTTTGGCGAAGATCTGGAACTGTATTTTGACACCCTGATTGGCACGGGCGCTAACCCGAACGTGGCGGCGTGCGTTGTGATCGGCATCGAGCCCATCTGGACCCAGAGAATCGTCGACGGCATCGCGAAGACCGGTAAGCCGGTCACTGGTTTCGCCATCGAACGGCACGGCGATCTCAGGACGGTCGAGATGGCTTCCCGAAAGGCGAAGGAATACGTGCACTGGGCGTCCGAACAGCAGAGAAGCGATTGCACTTTTGAAGACCTCACTCTTTCCACCAAGTGCGGCGAATCGGACACGACCTCGGGGCTGGCCTCGAATCCCGCAATCGGAAACGTCGTGGACAAGATCGTGCCGATGGGCACGACCTTCATGTTCGGCGAAACCTCGGAGATTACCGGCGCGGAGGACATCGCGAAAGCTCAGGGCGCGACGCCGGAGGTTCAGGAAGCGTTCTACAAGACATGGAGCGACTACAACGACTTCATCGTCGGCCAGGGCGTGGATTTGCTGGGATCGCAGCCCACAAAAGGGAACATCACCGGCGGCTTGACCACCATTGAAGAGAAAGCACTCGGAAACTTGCAGAAAATAGGCACGACGAAATATATCGGTGTCCTGAAGCCCGCCGAAGCCCCCAAGGGGCCGGGGTTGTGGTTCATGGACACCTCATCGGCGGCGGCAGAGGCCGTCACGTTATGGGCCGCGGCGGGTTCGGTGGTTCATTTCTTCACGACGGGGCAGGGAAACATCGTCGGCAACCCGATCATTCCGGTGATCAAGACGACCGCGAACCCGATCACGGTGGAAACGATGTCGGAACACATCGACGTGGATATCAGTGGCATTCTGCGCCGTGAAATGGATCTCGACCAGGCGGGTGATGCGTTAATCGAGATGCTCGTCAGCACACTGAACGGGCGGCTTACAGCCGCCGAAGTCCTTGGCCACGAGGAGTTCGTTCTGACCAAACTGTTCCGTAGCGCCTGAGTGTACCGAGGCAAGGGGGCGTCCGCTCCCCTGCGCACCCGACAAGCGCGCGCTCTTTCCAGCCAGAAGCGGAACGCCTACCCAAGCGGGGTAGGCGTTTTTTCTTGACATCACAACCAATCGTGCCTTAGATCGCAGGCAGTATTAACTTTGTCTTCACATTGTATTCGACTCGCGCTGATTGGCGTGCGCAACGAGATGATCGATTTCGGTTGACGCACCCTGCTTGGAAATGGCGGTAGAAATCTAACAGGGGTCAGGAGAAAATAGATGAAACGACTACTCACAGCATCCTGCATGATTTTGTTGCTGGGCACCGGAGCATTCGCTCAGACCGGGACGATATCTGGATCTGTTTCAGACGTCAGCGGTGCGGTGATACCGGGAGTGGAGGTGACGGTCCTTCACGTAGGGACGAACCTGTCCCGGACGGTCATCAGTAATGAAAGTGGCGGTTACGTGGTGCCGGTCCTGCCGATCGGTGAATATAACGTAACGGCTGTGCTACCGGGATTTCAGACCATTGTTCGGGCGGGCATTCAATTGCGGGATGGTAATCGAACCACGGTAAACCTGCAACTTGAAGTGGGGAGCCTGACCGAGACGGTTACGGTCACGGAAGCGGCTCCTCTGATTCAATCGGAAACTTCGTCTATTGGTACTATTATCGAGAACCAGAGAGTCTCGGAGCTCCCACTGGCCTCGCGTAAGTTTCAGGACTTGACGATGCTGGTGCCAGGAGTGCGGCCGTCGGCTCAGGGGTCGCACAAGGGTTTCCGCGGAGGGATCTCTGTTGCGGGCGCGAGAGATGGCCAGACGCGTTTCAGCCTGGATGGCGTCGACATGGTGACCACCGTGGTGCAGGTGACAACGTTTTACCCGTCAGTTGACATGATTCAGGAGTTCAGGGTTGAAACGAGCACCTATGCCGCCGAATTTGGCCGCAACGCAGGCGGTCAGGTCCGAGTCACCACCAAGTCGGGGAGCAACCAACTGCACGGGACCATCTTCGAATTTGTGCGGAATGACGCCCTCGAAGCCAAGAATTTCTTCCATCCCGCGGGGGTGGCCAAGCCCAAATTCAGACGCAACAATTTTGGCGCCAGCGTCGGCGGTCCGATTGTCAAAGACCGGACTTTCTTTTTTGGCAATTACGATGGCCTGCTGTTACGACAAGGCCAAACACGATCCTCTACCGTACCGTCTCCAGCGGAGATCGGAGGAGACTTCTCGGGCCAGTCGAAGCCGGTCATTGATCCGGTAACGGGTCAACCGTTCCCGGGCAACATCATTCCGAGGGACCGGTTCAGCCCCATCGGCGACATTATCGCCAGGCAATATCCCGCCCCCAATCTCCCCGGAACCGTGCGCAACTTCGTTGCATCCCCGATTCTCACTCGGGACACGCACCAGTTTACGGGCAAGGTGGATCACCGGATTTCCGATGCGAATAACTTGCTTGTCCGTTACACGTTCAACGACAGCACCGGGGAAGATCCGTACAACTGGAGCAGCTCGACCAACCTCCCCGACTACGGGCGAACGGATGATGAGCGGACGATGAATGTCGGGATTACGGACACGCACATATTCAGTCCGTCGATGGTCGGTGAGTTGCGTCTCGGATATAACCGTTACACCCAGATTCGGGCGAATCTCATTCTGGAGGACATCCCGGCGCAGTGGGGAATTACGGGCACGACCAAGAGCCCAAACCCGATCGACCATGGAGTCCCCTCCATTCGTGTGACAGGATTCGAATCGATCGGTAAGTTCAACATCCCTTCGGACCGCACCGACATCATCTACCAGCTTGCCGGGAGCCTCAACTACACCTCGGGAAACCACAGCCTCAAGATGGGTGGAGACGTATGGCAGGTCGGAAGCATGCGCCTGAACAACGGCGGAGGCCGAGGGGAATTCCGGTTTACCGGGGCGTACACAGGAACTGGACTGGCGGATCTCCTGCTGGGATTTCCGCGACAGACTCGCCGTCGCCTGGGCGACAGCCGGAACCCGATGTGGCATGAGTTCTTTTCCGCATACCTCCAGGACGATTGGAAGGTGACGCCTCGCCTGACCTTGAATCTGGGCGTCCGTTATGACGTGGGCACTCCTAATCGGAGCGCGCACGACCGTCTGGCCCGTTTCAATCCCGACACTGGAAACATCGAAATTGCTGGAAACGCCAGTGTGCGCCGGGATATTGACCGCGTGGACAGCCTACTGAGTGTCCACTACCGTCCGGAGTTGGCCGCGCTGGCCGCGACGATTCCCATGGTCGATCTGGGAAACCGGAGCCTTTACACGATGGACAAAAACGATATCGCTCCGCGTGTGGGTCTGGCCTACAGGGCAACAGATCGATTGGCGGTGCGGATGGGCTGGGGAGTCTTTTTCGACCAGGCCATCGGCAGCAAAGGGGGCAACCACGGAGGTTGGAAGGATTTCCCGTTTTTCATTCAGCAGGATTTCAATGGAGGACTCAATTTCGCAAACGCGATCTCGATGGACGATCCGTTCCCGGAGCGTCTTGCGAGGTCGGCCGTCAGTCCGTCGAGCTCGACCGACCATTATCGGACCCCTTACGTGCAGCATTACAACATGGGCATCCAATACGAGCCCTGGAACGATGTCCTCGTCGACCTCGCCTTTGTGGGCAGCGCGTCGAGGAAGCTGTATGAACGCCGGAACATCAATCAACCGATTGTGGAGTCCGCCACCGCATCCGTCGGTTCGCGGCGGCCGTATCAGGGCTTCGGCAACATCAACTATGGCGATTCAGTCGCTCCTGCCCAGTTCAACTCGTTGCAGGCGAGAGTCGAGGCACGGAACGTGGATGGCTTCACTCTGGCTGGAGCCTACACGTTTGCCAAGAACAACGACAGATTTTCCGACAGCGACGGCGACGGTGGGACTCCCAACAATTACGACGTCCACGGAACGATGTGGGGACCGGCGAGCAATGACATTCGCCATCGCCTGGTGGTCAGCTACGTCTACGAGTTTCCGACTACCAGCAGCTCGGGGTTTGCCGGCTGGTTCGCCAACGGCTGGGAAGTGTCCGGGATCAACAGCTTCCAGACGGGACCGCCGTTCACTGTCTCGCTGAACAGCGACCGAAGCAATAACGGGATACGTAATGATCGTCCGAACTTGATCGGCGACCCTTTCTTGTCGGGCAGTGAACGCTCGGCGGATCGCTGGTTCAATACGGACGCATTCGAAGTCCCTGAGCGCGGGAACTATGGAACCCTGGGTCGCAATACGATGAGGGGCCCGGGTTTCAGGAAGATCGACTTTGCGTTCATCAAGAAAAACTACTTCGGCGAGGACAGACAAATCCAGTTCCGGGCCGAATTGTTCAACGCGTTCAACCGCACGAACCTCCATACCCCGAATCGCATCGTCGATACGTCGTCGGCCGGTCTCATTTTTACGGCTAATGAAGGGCGACAGATTCAATTCGGGTTGAAGATCCTGTTCTGATCTGGGTGGAACACCACCGACACAGCCCTGCGAGTCCTTGTGGCTCGCAGGGCCGATCACCACTTCCGAATCAGCCACACCCATTCCGGGTAAACCATCCACCTGAGGAGGCATCCCGCTCTTGGAGGTTGGGCACTTTGCCCTGAAATCACTCATGAAGAGAGTCCTGGTTTCCAATAGCTTGGTGATATTAGTGGGCATCGTCCTGGGACACGCTGGGATCACGATTTCCGCAAACGCTCAGCCGCGGGCCGGGGCCTTGGTAGCCTTGACTGTTTCGAGCATGCCGTCGCCCGCGGAACCATCCCAGGCGCCTCGCGCGATGTCGGTAGAAGCCCGAGAGACGTTCGTCAACGAGCACTGTCTTTACTGCCACGACGAGAGTCTGCGAACGGGAGGCTTCTCATTTGAAGACGTGGATCTGGCGCATCCAGATCAGAACGCCGAGCAACTTGAAAAGGTCATCCTCAAGCTGAGGACGGGCATGATGCCTCCTGCGGGTGCGCCGCGGCCGAACCCCGACACCGTCAACGCCTTTACTTTGGCCCTGGAAGCCGACATCGACCGGGTTGCCGCCGCTGATCCGAATCCAGGTACACCGTACCTCCACCGGTTGAACCGAACCGAGTACGCCAACGCGATCCTCGAGTTGCTTGCTCTGGAGATCGATTCGGAGTCGCTTCTGCCGGCCGACACGAGGAACCAGGGTTTCGACAATATTTCGGAGGTCCTCTCTGTTTCGCCCACTTTGATGGAGGCGTACGTCAGAGCGGCCGGCAAGATAGGTCGCCTGGCTGTGGGCGATCCCGGGATGAGCCCTATCGAGGAGACATACCGTCTCGGAACGAATTTTTCGCAGATCCGTCACGTCGAAGGTACGCCGTTCGGCACGCGAGGCGGAATCGCCCGGACTCACAACTTCCCGGCCGATGGCGAGTACATTTTCCGAATGCTGCTGGTTTTCACGAGAAACACCTTCCTCTTCGGCAGCACCATGTACGCGGAGCAACTAGAAGTGGCCGTGAACGGCGAGCGGGTGGCGCTGTTCGACATCGACCCATTGATGACGGCCGGTGAAAACGACCTGCGGACGCCCCCGATCAAAGTGAAAGCGGGTCCACAGACGATTTCGGCTTCGTTTGTGAATCTAGCCGATGGCCCTATTGAAGACCCTATCTGGCGGCCGGAGCGCAGCCTGGCCGATGATTTTTCAGGTCAGGTTGAGGGCCTGACCAACCCTCCCCACTTGAGGGATCTCACGATCATGGGTCCTTTTAACGCAACGGGGGTGAGCGAGTCGCCCAGCCGTCTCAAGATATTCACATGCCTCCCGGCCAACGCGAGCGAAGAGGGGCCTTGCGCTACCGAGATAATCACAACACTGGCGCGCCAGGCGTTTCGCAGGCCGTTGACAGCTGAAAATATCGAGGAGTTGATGAGCGCCTATCAGGAGGGTGCAGGACAGGGGGACTTTGACACGGGGATCCGAATGGCCTTGCAGTTCATCATCGCGAACCCCGAATTCGTGTTCCGTGTCGAACGCACTCCGGTCGATGCCGCCCCGGGTGAAAACTATCGCATCAGCGATCCGGAACTGGCTTCCCGCCTGGCGTTTTTCCTGTGGAGCACCCTTCCCGACGACGAACTCAACAGCCTGGCCGGCCAGGGCCAGCTCAAAGATCCGACGATGCTTGAACAGCAGGTGCGCCGGATGCTGGCCGACCCGCGCTCGGAAGCTCTGGCAAAAAACTTTGCGGGGCAATGGCTCCACCTGCGCAATCTCGATCAATTGCTCCCAGATGTGTACCTGTTTGCGGATGCGGACCAGAACCTGTTTGAGTCGATGCGGCGAGAGACCGAGATGCTCTTCGACACCATCGTCCGCGAGAACCGAAATATTGTCGATCTCCTGACTGCAGACTACACGTTTGTCAATGAGCGTCTCGCAAAACATTACGAGATCCCGAATATCCTGGGGAATAGATTCCGACGCGTGATGCTTGAGGATGAGAACCGTTTCGGGCTGTTGGGCCAGGGGAGCATCCTGTCGGTAACCTCGTTCTCGAACCGGACCTCTCCGGTGGTGCGTGGCAAGTGGATCCTGGAGGAAGTTCTGGGCGTGACTGCTCCGATACCGCCCCCAAACGTGCCGCTCCTGGAGGAAAACAACCTGGGGAAAGGCGGTGAACCGCTCAGGCTTCGATCGGTGCGCGAGCGCATGGAGCAGCACCGCGCGGTCGAACCGTGCGCCTCCTGCCACAAGATCATGGATCCGATGGGCCTTGCGCTGGAGAACTTTGATGCGGTCGGAGCATTGCGCGCCTACGACGGTGGTTTCCCTGTCGATCCGTCGGGTGAGTTGGTTGACGGAACCAAAGTAAGCAGCCCGGCCGACCTTCGGCGGGCGCTCCTGAAGTATTCGGATGCCTATGTGAGGAACTTCATCGTAAAGCTGGTGACCTATGCTTTGGGCCGCGAATTCACATACGTCGATATGCCGGTGGTTCGCGAGATCGAACGGCAGGCCGCCCGGAACGACAACCGGTTCACGTCGATCGTGTTGGGTATCGTCAACAGCATGCCGTTTCAAATGAGAAAGCTGGAGCAACCCTCAGAGACACGAATGGCGACACCGCCGCCGCAGTGAGTTTGGACGAGGTCGCCGGAAGAGGGAGTTCGTTTCGCGCCGTTGGTGAATTTGTAGACTGACTTAAATCGACTCAAACCAATTCCAAGCACGGATAGGGGGTCCCGACAAATGTTTATCACGAAGAAGCACATCTCCCGACGGACGGTTCTTCGAGGCATGGGCGTTGCAGTGGCGCTGCCGTTTCTGGAGTCGATGCTGCCTGCCCAGACACCTTTCGGCAAGACGGCGGCGGCCATACCGTCCCGCCTCTGTGCCATCGAACAGGTCCATGGCGCGGCAGGAAGTACGCGTGTCGGCCAGAAAGTGCACTACTGGTCGCCGGCCGAAGAGGGAGCAGATTTTCGGTTCACCCCGACCTTGATGTCGGTTGAACCGTTTCGGGAGTACATCACGATCGTCACGAATACGGACCTCGAAAACGCGAGAGCGCAGGCCGCCGACGAGGAGGGCGCCGATCATACCCGCGCGTCGGCGGTGTTCCTGACCGCTGCCCATCCAAAGAAAACGGAGGGAGCCGATTACCGTTGTGGTCCGTCGATCGACCAGATCTACGCGCAGAGGTTTGGTCAGGACACACCGCTGCCGTCGCTCCAGCTGTCGATCGAGTCCGCAGGTTCCTTATCGGCTGCCTGCGGGTACGGTTACAGCTGTGTTTACACCGACACGATTTCCTGGTCCTCACCGACGACTCCGCTACCCATGGAGAGGAATCCGCGCGTGACTTTCGAGCGTCTATTCGGCGGGGGCGGCACGGCGGAGGAGCGCGCCACGCGATTGCGAGAGGACAGAAGCATCCTGGACAGGATCGGCCGCTCAGCGGCTCGTCTGCAGAAGGAAGTCGGTCCGAACGATCGCGCCCGCCTGGGCAGCTATCTGGAGAACGTCCGCGAGGTCGAGCGGCGGATTCAGAAGATCGAGCAATACAACGTGGCCAATGCGGGAGAGAGACAGCTCCCGGACGCCCCGATTGGCGTGCCCGATTCCTGGGCGGAGCATGTGAGCCTGATGCTCGATTTGCAGGTACTGGCTTTCATGACCGACACCACCCGCGTGTCGACGTTCAAGTTGGCCCGTGACGTCAGTTCGGCAGTCTACCCGGACAGCGGAGTCTCGACGCCGTTCCACGCCGCTTCGCATCACGGACAAAATCCCGAGAACATCGCCAAGTTCGCCAAGTTGAACCAGTACCACGTCAGTACAGTGGCTCCCTTCATCGAGAAGTTGAAAAACACGCCCGACGGTGACGGAAGTCTGTTAGACCATACTCTGGTGGTATACGGCAGCCCCATGGGGGACTCCCATGTTCACGAACATCTGCGGCTGCCTATGTTTTTGGCCGGTCACGCCAATGGCCAGATCAAGGGCAATCTCCACCTGAAATGCCCGGAGGGAACTCCCATGGCGAATCTTCTGCTGACCATTCTGCACCGGCTCGGGGCTGAGGACGTGGACATAATCGGCGATAGCACGGGCGAGCTTGCCATCTGAGGGTCAAGTGGGAACCGTAAAGAAAAGTGGAGGGACACGACATATGTTGCGTAAGGGCTTACTAACGGGAGTTTGTGTGGTTTGCATGTCCGTGCTGATAGTAGCCGCCCCCGGTGACGTTCGATTGGCCGACGCGGCCATGCAGGGCGACATGGATAGAGTTCGTTCGCTGCTGGAACAGACGGCCGATGTGAATGGGGCACAAGGCGATGGGATGACCGCGCTCCACTGGGCGGTGTACAAAGATGATCTGGAGATGGCGCGGCTGTTGATTCAGGCAGGCGCGGACTTCAAGGCGGGGACGCGCGTGGGGGCGATTACTCCGTTGTCTTTCGCCGCTAAGAACGGAAACGGGGCGATCATCGAGTTGCTCTTGAATGCCGGGGCGGACACAGAACTGGTCACTGGTCTCGGGACGACCCCTCTCATGCAAGCGGCGGCCTCGGGAAGTGTGGAGGCTGTGACGTCACTGCTGGACCACGGAGCGGTCGTGAACGCGAAAGAATCCGCTCGCCAACAGACCGCGGTCATGTTTGCGGCTGCGCTCGATCGGGCCCCGGTTGTCAGTCTGCTGGCGTCGCGCGGCGCAGATCTGGACGTCACGTCCAAGATTGTCGCGATCAAGGAGAACTTTATTGACGAGGATGGGAACCCTGTTCCCGCGCCGTCTCGAACTGGAGAAACGAGGCCACGGCCTAGAAATTCGGGAAAGATTCTCGGCACGGGCGGCATGTCCGCGTTGCACTATGCCGCCCGCCAGGGCCATATGGCCAGCGTGCGCGCCCTGGTTGAGGCGGGCGCGAATGTCAATCGCGTCAATGCGGTGGACAAGACCAGCCCCATGCTACTCGCAATCAACGTCGGCAGGTACGAGATCGCCAAATACCTGCTGGACCGCGGAGCGGACCCCAACATCGCCAGCACCGATGGGCTGGCTCCCCTGTACGCAATAGTACACAGCAGGTGGGCCCCTGTGGCGTGGACACCAACCCTGGCGACGTCCGCGTCGGGCATTGGGCAGGAGAGGGTCAATCATCTGGAATTGATGGAGGCGCTTCTCGACAGTGGCGCCGACCCGAACGCCAGGATACTGGCGTCGGTGTGGTTCAACCCGCCTCATCACAAGGAGGAGTGGGAAGAAGTATCCGGAACGACGGCGTTCTGGCGGGCTGCGCAAGCGACCGATTTCGGCGCGATGAAACTTCTGGTCGCCTATGGTGCCGACCCGAAAATTCCGTCGGACGACAACTTGACCCCACTGGCGGTCGCCGCGGGAATCGGCTGGGCAGGAGAAAATTCTGTCAATGCGCCGGACGATCTTCTGGAGGTCGCCAAATACATGGTCGAGCAGCTGGGACTCGACGTCAATGTCGCGTCTGATGAGGCCGGTTTCACTGCCTTGATGGGCGCTGCGTGGAAGGGAGACAACGAGCTCGTCCAATACCTTGTGGACAAGGGTGCCCGGGTCGACGTCAGGACTAAACTCGGCTGGGCCGTAACGGACATGGCCAATGGTCCGTCTCTGGTCAGCAGCGTTCCGAGGAAACACCCTGCGACGATCGCTCTCCTCGAGAAGTTGGGCGCTCCGGAACCGATCCAGGTCGTCGATGAAGAAATCCTGGGCATCATCAAGGGCAGGAGGTTCGACCCCGTTACGGGGCAATTTGTCAAAGTGCCAAGAGAGAACTGATGAAAAGAATGTTGGTTTTCGGCGGTGTGGCGATGTTGATGGCGTTGGCTCTGGGGGACGCGTCGAGCGTGATGTCCGCGCCATCACAGAACTCGGACGTGATGTCGGTGGCATCGCGGCTGGAATTGGTCAATCAATATTGTGCCTACTGCCACGACGAGGACGTGAAAGACGGGGACTTTGCGTTTGGGGACGTCGACCTGGCGCATCCGGATCGGAACGCGGAACAGGTGGAGAAGGTGATCCTCAAACTACGCACCGGCATGATGCCTCCGGTCGGAATGCCGCGACCCGACGATGGCTCCCTGATGGCACTGGCGGCGGCGTTGGAGACCGACGTCGATCGGGTAGCGGCCGCCAGTCCGAATCCAGGCAGACCGGCGCTATACCGTCTGAATCGAACCGAATACCGCAACGCGATCCGCGACTTGCTCACCCTGGACATCAACGTCGAGTCGCTTCTGCCGGCCGATAACATCACTCGCGGTTTCGACAACATGTCGGAGGCGCTTACGGTGACGCCGACCCTCATGGAGGCGTACGTCCGCACGGCCGGAAAGATCGGCCGTCTCGCTCTGGGCGATCCAGGGATGGCTTCCATCCAGGAAACATACCCCGTTTCGAAGAACTTTTCTCAAACCCGTCATGTCGAAGGCACGCCCTTCGGGACGCGCGGCGGGATCGCCCTGGTCCATAACTTCCCGGCCGATGCCGAATACATCTTCAGACTGGCGCTGGTCTTCACGAGAAATACTTTCCTCTTCGGCAGCACCCTGGCAGGTCAGCAGATCGAGGTCGCCGTGAACGGCGAGAGGGTCGCGCTGTTCGACATCGACCCACTGATGACGCTTGATGAAAACGACCTCCGGACGCCGCCAATC
Source organism: Terriglobia bacterium (assembly GCA_965247425.1). Taxonomy (GTDB): domain Bacteria; phylum Acidobacteriota; class Terriglobia; order 20CM-2-55-15; family 20CM-2-55-15; genus CAZOZZ01. The sequence goes on along the minus strand of OZ252023.1, from coordinate 2,410,593 downwards.
AAGGTGGCTGCAGGTCCGCAGAAGGTCTCGGCATCTTTCGTTCAGAAGAGCACAGGACCGATCGGCGACTTTATCCGGCGACCGGAGCGGAGCCTGGGCGATAGTTTCGCCGGCCAGATTCCCGGCCTGACGACCCTGCCCCACTTGCAGAACCTCGGGATTGTCGGCCCCTACAACGCGACAGGGGTCAGCGATACACCCAGCCGCGGGAAGATTTTCGTTTGCCGGCCGGCCGGCGCGAGCGAGGAGGAGCCCTGCGCCAGAAGGATCATCTCGAGCCTGGCGAGCAGGGCGTTCCGGAAGCCCGTGAACGCGGAGCACCTCGAGGGACTGATGAGCGCCTATCAGGCGGGACGGGAGCATGGGGGCTTCGAGTCGGGAATCCGTGTGGCCTTGAAGTTCATCCTTGCGCACCCGGAATTTGTGTTTCGTTCTGAGCGGTCTCCTGCCGGAGTCGCCCCAGGTACGGATTATCGCGTCGGCGAGCTGGAACTGGCTTCACGTTTGTCGCATTTCCTGTGGAGCGCCGGCCCTGATGAGGAACTCATCACCGCGGCGGGCCGGGGGGAACTTCAGGATCCGGCCCTGCTCGAACAACAGGTGCGGCGCATGCTGGCCGACGCTCGCTCCGAAGCGCTGGCGAAGAACTTCGGTGGTCAGTGGCTGCACTTGCGCAGTCTTGCCGAAGCGATCCCTGATTTCTACCTGTATCCCGATTCCGACGAGAATCTTCTCACGTCGATGCGGCGGGAGACGGAGTTGTTGTTCGACAGTGTGGTGCGAGAAGATCGCGACGTGCAGACCTTACTGACGGCGGACTATACCTTTGTCGAGGAGCGTCTTGCAAAACACTACGGAATTCCGAATGTCCTTGGGAACAAGTTCCGGCGTGTGTCGCTCACCGATGAGAACCGCTTTGGGCTCCTGGGACAGGGCAGCATTCTGACCGTGACGTCGTTCTCCAATCGCACTTCGCCGGTGGTACGCGGCAAATACGTCCTGGAGCAGATTCTGGGAGTGGCTGCTCCGGTCCCACCGCCGAACGTGCCACTCCTGGAAGAAAATGATGTCCATGGCGGTCAGTCGAGCAAGCTTCAATCCGTGCGCGACCGGATGGAGCGTCACCGCGCGGTCGAACCATGCGCTTCCTGTCACAAGATCATCGACCCGATAGGCCTGGCGCTGGAGCACTTTGATGCTGTCGGCGCATGGCGCGACTGGGACAGTGGTTTTCCTGTCGTCGCGTCCGGCGAACTGGTTGATGGGACAAAAGTGGACAGCCCGGCCAGCCTTCGAAAGGCACTTTTGAACTATTCGGATGCATTTCTCACGAATTTTACCAAGCAGCTCCTGACCTACGCCCTGGGTCGAGGCGTGCAGTACTACGATATGCCGGTGGTTCGTTCCATCGTCCGGGAAGCGGGCCGGAACGACAACCGGTTCGGTTCGATCGTTATGGGCATCGTCACGAGCACGCCGTTCCAGATGAGACGGGCGGAGTAACCCGCGGGAATGCGACCGAACTCAGATGACCGGGGACCATTGATTTGACACGGTTAGTGGAGCATGTCGAGACCGAACAAGCCTCAAAAAGACTGATAGGAGCACCGAATGTTTATCACGAAGAAGCACATTTCGCGGCGGACCGTTCTTCGCGGGATGGGTGCAGCGGTCGCGTTACCGTTCCTGGAGTCCATGGTGCCCGCACAGACGCCGTTGCGGAACACGGCCGCGGTTCGCCCACCCCGTCTGTGTACGATCGAAATAGTGCATGGAGCGGGCGGCAGCACGCGCTACGGCCAGAGGGAGTTTTATTGGTCCCCAGCCAAGGAGGGCGCTGATTTCGAGTTCACTCCGAGTTTGAAATCGCTCGAGCCTCTGCGGGATTACTTGACGATCGTCACGAACACGGACCTCTTCGCCGCGACGGCGTGGTCCACGAAAGAGGAGGGTGCCGACCACACGCGCGCGTCGTCGGTGTTCCTGACCGCGGCTCATCCCAAGATGACCGAGGGGGCGGACATTTATTGTGGCCCGTCGATCGACCAGATCTATGCCCAGAGAATGGGCCAGGATACACCACTGCCGTCGATCCAGCTTTGCCTGGAAAACGTGAGCTCGCTATCGGCGGCCTGCGGATTCGGCTACAGCTGTGTTTATACCGACACGATTTCATGGTCCTCCCCGACGACGCCGCTCCCCATGGAACGGGATCCTCGGGTGGTCTTTGAACGTTTGTTCGGCGCTGGCGCCACAGCAGAAGAGCGTCAGATCCGGATGCGTGAGGATCGCAGCATTCTGGATCTGGTCAAGCACGCGGTGACCCAGATGCAGAAGGACCTCGGTCCAAGCGATCGCAGCCGGCTCGACAGTTACCTGGAGGATGTCCGGGAGATCGAGCGCCGGATTCAGAAGGTCGAGCAATACAACAGCTCCGGTGCCGAGGCGACAACGCTCCCGGACGCTCCGGTCGGTGTGCCTGATGAATTTGGGGAGCATGTCGGTCTGATGTTCGATCTGCAGGCGTTGGCTTTCATGACCGAGACCACACGCGTCTCGGCTTTCAAGCTGGCCAGGGACGTCAGCTCACGGCTGTATCCCGACAGTGGCGTGAACGCCCCCTTCCATTCCATGTCGCACCACGGAGAGGATCCGGAGCAGATCCGGGAGTTCGTGAAGCTGAACGCATACCACGTCAGCACGGTGGCCCGGTTCCTTGAAAAATTGAAGGACACGCCGGACGGCGACGGAAACCTTCTGGACCATTCGCTGGTGATGTACGGCAGTCCGATGGGTGACTCTCATGTTCATGAGCACAGGCGGTTGCCCGTGTTCCTCGCCGGGCACGCCAACGGCAAAATCAAAGGAAATCATCACCTGAAGTGTCCCGAAGGGACGCCGATGGCGAACCTCATGCTCACCATGCTGCACCGTCTCGGAGCCGAGGATGTGACGGAAATCGGCGACAGCACGGGAGAGCTCACAATCTGATACACGGTTTCAAGAGGGTGACCGGAGGGATGACACATGTCGGCTAGGAACTTGATAGGGGCGGTCTGTTTTGTTTGTACGGTTATGGTGGCGTCGGCCACCGCTGCGGATCAGCGTTTGTCCGACGCGGCCCAGCGCGGCGACATCAGCACGGTGCGCTCGCTGCTCCAGGAGAATGCGGAGGTGAATGGAACCCAGGGTGACGGTATGACGGCGCTGCACTGGGCTGCCGAGAACGATGATCTGGAGATGGCGCGAGTGCTCATTCGTGCCGGGGCAGACCTCGGCGTCGGGACCCGCGTGGGGTCGATCACTCCCCTCTTTCTGGCCTGCACAAACGGATACCGAGACATGGCCGTGCTGCTGTTGGAGGCTGGAGCAGATGCGAACTCCGTCGCCCTCGCCGGGACGACTGCCCTCATGCAGGCGTCGGCCGCGGGCAGTGTGGAGGTCGTGGAGGCGTTGCTCGGGCACGGAGCGGACGTCGATCGGAAGGAGGCCGCCCGCCAGCAAACGGCGTTGATGTACGCGGCCGCCCTCGATCGTAGCGCCGTTGTCCGGGTCCTGGCCGAGCGAGGTGCGGACCTCGACGCGACCAGTAAAGTGGAGCGGATCGGGGAAGTGCTTTTTGACGAAGACGGCAATCCCATGCCGGCGATATCCCGAACTGGACTGACCCGGGGCGTCGGCGCGGGGTCGCCCCCTCCGAATGGCGCCGTTACCGGCCTGGGTGGATTGACCGCGTTGCACTACGCGTCTCGCGAGGGCCACATGGACACCGTTCGCGCACTGGTGGAGTCGGGAGCACGCCTCGACGAGGTCAGCCCGATGGATCGGAGCAGCCCTCTCGTAATCGCGATCGCAAACGGCCATTACGACCTCGGAAGATACCTGCTGGATCAAGGTGCGGACCCAAACCTGGTGACCACCGCCGGGTATTCGCCCCTCCACGCAACCGTCGAGACCCGATGGTCACCCGTCTCATGGACGCCAACCTCGTCCACGGCCGCGAACGGGATTCTGCAGCAGGAGTCGACGTATCTGGATTTGATGAAGGAACTCTTGCTGCGTGGTGCCGACCCGAACGCCAGGATCGTCAACACGCTCTGGTTCAACCCGCCGCATCACAACTCCTTATGGATAGAGACTGCTGGATCCACGGCGTTCTGGCGGGCCGCGCAAGCGTCCGATGTGGACGCGATGAAACTGCTGGTCGCCTTTGGTGCCGATCCGACGATTCGGTCAAACGACGGCACGACGACGCTGGCCGTCGCGACGGGAGTCGGCTGGGCGGGAAACTTTTCCACGAATGTGCCGGACTCGTTCATGGCGACCATCGAGTATCTCGTGGAGGAGTCTGGAATCGACGTCAATGTCGCGGATGCTACGGGTTACACCGCGCTGATGGGCGCAGCGTGGAGGGGCGACAACGAAATGGTCCGGTACCTGGTAGACCAGGGTGCCGGCCTGGACGTGAGGACCGAGCTTGGATGGTCGGTCACGGATATGGCCAATGGCCCGTACCTTCGTAGCAGCGTTCCGGTAAAACATCCTGAGACGGTGGCTCTGTTACGCGAGCTCGGTGCTCCGGAACTGATCCAGGTCGACGACGAGGAAATACTCGGGATCATCAAGCGCAAGATTGAGGTGCCGGAACAATCGAAAAAGCAACCGAACCCCCGATAATTGCGTCGCGAACGAGCCATGGATAGCGGATCTGGTCGATCGAGCCACCCAAGCAGCCCGTGGTGAAAGTCTGTAGGGTCGCGCGCAGGGGTATTCGGGTCTCAGGCGCGAAATGAGGAGCGGAACGATGCTTTGTCATCGTGACCGACGAATGACAAAGCCTGTGGCCCGAAGACCCCTGCGCCCTACGGGTTACGACGGCATGGGGCCAGCTGCGGCGTTGCCACTCCTAGATCGATGAGGAGCATCGACGTCGTCGTGGCGCCTTGCATCTAGCCCCATGGCGCTCGTAACGCGACCCTACAGACTTTCACCACGGGCTGCTAGCCCGGATGGATCACCAATCGGAGAATCGATCGGTGTTCGGATACGAGAAGCGATTTGCGGCGAGACTTGGAGCTGAGAGTGAGCGAGCCGTGGACATTGGCGGATTTTGAGCCTGTGACACGGCGACATTTGGCGGGAGATCGGCATGAATGGGCGAGTGCAGGCAGGCCTCGCCGGGAGGCAGATGAGAGGCGCTGTTTTTCGGATCTGAAGGTTCGGTGTCGTCAGCAACGAAGCGGAATTGATTGCAGGTTTCTCACTATGAGAGCAAAGACGTCGGCATAGGGATAGGCCTCCGACATCGAGATCCAGACGTTGCGGACCGTGAGGCGGATACGCGCACCGATCTTAAGAAGCTTCAGACGGATGGTTCCGCATTGGGCATGGGCCATCGCGGTATCTTTGAGACCGAGACGACGCAACGCCTGCATAAGCATGTAGGCGGCTGAGGACAGATACAGTCGGAGCTGATTGGCGCGCATGGTTCCCGCACTGGTGCGGTCGGCAAATAGATCCAGTTGCTGTTCTTTGATCCGGTTCTCCATGTCGCCGCGTGCGCAATAGAAATCTTCGTAGAGCGCTTGGGCTCCGAGTCGTTCCGGTGGCAGTGAGGTCACCACGAATCGGGGATTGGCGCCCTTGGCCAGGAACTCGGCTTTGCCAACAACGCGACGAGTGCGGCTCCAGCTCTTTCGAGTCCGGTACAGGAAATCCTTAAACACTCGTGCCGATTTCCCAGTGGTCTGAAACTCCGCTTCAGCCTGAATCATCTGGTCAGCGATCTCTCGCTTGAGGCGGTCGTTCTTGGCCAACCCCATCACATAATCGACCTGGTGGGTTTCACACCAGTCCAGTAATGCATCCCGGCAGAATCCGGAATCGGCCCGAATGATGATCGACACGTCCGGCCAGCTCTGACGGATCTGGCCGACGATACGTTCCAATTCATCGACTGATCCTGCCGCCCCATCGATATTGGACGGGCGCAGCCGAGCGCACAACAGATGCTCTCCACAGAAGATGTACAAGGGCAGATAGCAGTAGTTGCGGTAGTAGCCGTGAAAGAACCGGCCTTCCTGTTGACCATGGATCGGATCATCGGTCGCGTCCAGATCCAGAACGATCTCTTCGGGCGCCGTGTTGTCATGGGCTGCCACAAACGCATCGACCATCCAACGATCGATCTTGTCCCCATCCATAGCGATCTTCTTGTACCGCTCCTGGTCGCCGACTTCGGCGCCGGTCAACTCCAATCGGTTTAGCGTGCTCTTGCCCGCCAACGCCTTTCCCCAGTCGCCGGCCTGTCGTCGATTCGTTCCCAGCGGATCCGCTTTGTCCACCGCCAACGCAAGCATCGGGTCGGTCCGTAACTGATCGTGATCGTTCAGGTCTTCATATCCCAGGCACAGCCCGTAGACCCGCTGTCCCAACAGCTCCTTCACGGTGTGTTCGATCAACCGTTGGTCTGGGTTTGTCCACCCGGTCTGGCCCACTTTTGATCGTCTGATTTGGCCCACCCCCTCCTGTTAATAATTCCGAGTAGTGATAATTACCGTCGGGCCTGTGTTGTAGATGTGGGAAAGCCGAGCGCCCTTGGCGAGGCTTTTCCAAGCGCTGTGGAAATCCTGGTTTTTAGGATTTCCACAGCGCGTCATCTTCCACAGGCCTCCGTTTCTTTCTTTTTGGTTCTTTTTCTTTCTTTCGGGAAAAAACTCCGTTTCCAGGATCGCCCAGGATCGACGACCGCGCGGCGATCCGACCCTCAGGACGTGGTTTGTTTCGCGGGTTTCTCCTTTCCAGGCGGATGCCGTGGTTTCTGTCGTTTCTCCAACGTGCGCCGAAACCGGAAGGATTCGGTTCCGGTCTCGATGATGTGAGCGCGATCGGTTATCCGGTCCAGCAACGCCTTGCACAGCCGAACATTGGGAAACACCTGGGTCCATTCCGAGAACGGCAGATTCGTTGTCAAGATCACCGTCGCCCGCTCGGCTCGATCCGAGATGACTTGAAAGAGGAGTTCGGCGCCGAGGTCTGCCATCGGGACATAGCCGACTTCGTCGATGGCAATCAACTCGTATCGGAACCATCGGGCCAGAACCCGGCGGAACTGGTCGTTGTGGTGGGCCTCGACCAACTCGTTGATCAAGCCGGCGGCCGTCGTAAAGCGAACCCGCTTCTTCTGCCGACAAGCGGCCACGCACAGTCCTGTGGCCAGGTGCGTCTTGCCCGTTCCACACTCCCCGATCAGGACGACAGGTTCGGCGTGTTCTAAATAGCCACCGTCTGCGAGTCCACGGATCCGGTTGGCTGGAACCTTCGACCGCGAGAAGTCAAAGTCCTCGAGTGTCTTCATTCGAGGGAAACGTGCGGCTTGAATCCGCCGGGCCACGGTGTTCCGTTCGCGTTCTTCAACTTCCATCGCCAGCAAGGCTTCCAGATACCGTGTGTAGGTGTGCTCTTCCCGCTGGGCCTGCTCGGCCATGGCCGCAAACTGCGTTCCGATCGTGGGCGTCCGGAGAGCTTTACAGTACTGCTGAATCGCCGCCTGTTCGACCCCGCCGGCTGTGGCGGACACTAGACCACCTCCGCAGTGAGCAGTGCATCGTAAGTATTCACCTCCGGCAGGGGCCGCTCATAAGCGCGTAGTGCGGCCACTTCCAGTCGCGGCGCCGCCGGCCGGTCGAATCGGGCCTCGGTCATCAGGTAGCGCGCCGCGGCGGCATCGGAGCATCCCAGGCGCAGGGCTTGTTGGAATGCGGAATCCAGCTCGCTATAGCCATGTTCCCGGCCCAGTAGGAGCAACTCCACCATTGCGCGGGTCCCCTTCTGTTTTCCGTTGCGATCGATCAACGTCTGCCAGAACTCGTCATAGCTTTTCGGCCATCGGCCCTGTTGCCGCCATTGCTCCAGAGGCTTGCTCCCGGCCAGCGCGCCCGGCTTCCGCTCCAACACCTCCAGATAATGTTCCAGATTGAAGAAGTGCTGGCCGTTTCCATATCCTCGCTCATGCCGCGCCACGCATCCGCCATCGTGCCAGACCTCCACGTAGGCCGGAAAAACGCTCGCCCGCACCACAGTCCCGGCCTTGACGGGGGCGGAGTAGAAGTTGTTACGCACCCGTACACATCCCTTACCATCGACTCGTGGAAAGCTGTCCTCGGCCAGAGGGAACCCTTCGGTCGATAACGCGAGCAGATGGGGCTGTTCGATCTGCATCCCTTCACCCACCGTCTGGACCCGATCGCCGATCTTGCGCCGTTCATCGGCACGGCAACCGGCCAGCAGCTGCGCATTCAGATCCGCCAGGTCCTTCGCCTTCGGCACCGGTACCAGGTGATTGCGCCGGAAGTATCCGGCTTCGCCTTCCACACCGCCTTTCTCGTGGCCCTCGCCGGGTGTGCAGAACTCGGCTTGAAACTTCCAATGCGACCGAAACGCGATGAACCGTTCGGTCTCTACACGCCGGTATCCCCGCAGAATCTTCTTCACCGCGCTGGTCAGGTTGTCATAACGCAGCACCCCGAAGACCCCCGCAAAATAGCGGAAACCCAACTCATGAGCCTCCAGGAATGCCTGTTGTGTCGCCCGAGGATAAGCTCGATGGAATGCGCCACCACTGCCCATGCTCCGCATACAGAAAACCTGGAGCTTCTGCCGTTCGCCATCCAACTCCGCGACGGCTTCGTACCAGTCGATCTGTGCTTCCTGACCCCAGGCGTAGCTTTGCGGCACGAACGTCTCCTGTCGGATGAAACCCATCTCCCGCTTCCGCCGCCCGACATACCGGCGAACCGTCGATTCCCCAATCGGATGTTTCGGAAATTCCATCCGGATCCGTTCGTAGATCCGGTGACTGGTGTGCCGCTGCTTCCGCGGGGCCTGCCTGTCCGCCTCCAACACCCCGTTGATAAATTCCATAACCGGCTCCAGCCTCGGCCTCTTCCGCTCCGGGCTCTTCCTCGCCGGCGGCACGGCGTTTCCCAGCGCTTGACGCACCATCCGCCGATGCACCCCCAGCCGCCGGGCCACACCCTGGATCGTTCCCACACCAAACTCGTGCTCTCGCCGAATCTCTTCAAATAATTCCACCTTCGATCTCCTTGACACCGGGTCCCTCCATTCCGACTCTTTGTTCGGAACAGCCTCTCCGGTTCAGTCGTCAGGGGTGGGCCAAATCAAACGATCAAAAGTGGGCCAATTTAGAGTAGCGAAATCATTGGTCGCGATGATCGCTAAAACACCCCGCCAATCCATCGATCAAACCGGTCCGCTTTTCGACTTCACGCAGCAGCAGAACTCCAGCGTCAGACGTGATCTTGCCGCCGTCGAAACGCGCCTTCATTTTTCGTTGAAGAAGTCCGTGAAATTCGAACGTGGTTTGTTTACACTCTGTACTCATAAGGGCCGCCTCCGTTTGGTTTCTGAACCGTTCTCGACAAACGATTTATGCCAAACAGGGCGGCCTTTTCTGGTCCTTTCGGTGATTTATGCGGGCTAGGAACGCTCACCTCAACTGGTCCAGCATTCGCTGCGCGAGCGCGTGATTCGGTTGGATTTCCAGGACCCGGCGGAAGTAGGCGGCCGCCCCCTCCAAGTTCCCCGACTGAAGATTCATCGTTCCCAGATTGCTCAGCGCGACGGTATTGAACGGATCCAGTTCGAGGGCCTTCAGGTAAGCCGCCCTTGCCGATTCCGGACGGTCCAATTGCGCGTACGCCACCCCGGCGACAACGTGGTTGTCGGCGCCGTTCGGCTGGAGGCGGATGGCCTCCTCGAACAGCTCCAGGGACCTACCAAAGCGGCGATCTCCGAGGTGGAGGAGCCCCAGGTTGTAGTGGGCTTCCGCGTATGCCGGATCGATCTCGATTGCTCTGCGGTAGTTTTCGATGGACTGCCCAGACCGGCCCAGTTCCCCGTAGCCGGCCCCTAGATAGAAGTAAGGTTCGGCCGTCGTCGGCGGTTCGCGTTCGATCGCCCGTTCGAGCAAACCCACGCCGCGCAGGGTGTCAGGCCCCCGAATCAGTCCGATTCCCATGTAGAGATCTTCGTCCTCCTCGGGAAGGTAAAACACCAGGTCGCCGCTGTAACCACGATAGTTCTGCTCTTCTATCGGCGCCAGCGGGTCGGGAGGAGCGAACCTCTGGATGTAATGATCGGTCATCACGACGTGGACGATGTCGTCGGTGCGCCGCTGTGGCATGTGGCAGGCCGCACAGTCGTTGCCGTTGGCTCTGGCACGGCGGTCGGCGTCGAGCGGACAGCTCGTCTCGTTTTCGTGGCACTCCAGGCAACGGGATTTGAAGTACGCCTTCGGGGCCTCGGGGGTGCGATGAGGATCGTGGCAGGTGATACACGTCATCTCGCTGTTCCTGAAACACGCGGAACGCACGAGCTGATAGCCCTGCTGCACGATGTTGAAGTCATCGTCGTGTCCGACGCCCTTCGGGAAGTCGAAGTAGGCGGCGTAGTCGGTGAGCCGATCCCCGGGCCGGAAGGAAAACATGCCGTTCCCGAGCTTCAGCGTGGAATTGGGAAGTGGAGCACTGGTTGTTTCAAGGTGGCACTGGAGGCAGACGTCCATCTGCCGGTCTCGATCGAGCCGGGAGGGGTTGACGATGCTGCCCCGAATCTCGTCTGTTGATGCGCCTGTCGTCGCGCCGTCGACGTGTTGGCTGCCGGGGCCGTGACAGCGCTCGCAATCGACTCCCTGTGCCACGTCGTCTCTGAAGAACGCGGTCTGCGCTTCGTAACGTCCCTGTCCCGGATCCAGATCCGGATAGGCGGCATGACAGAACACGCAACGGTAGTTGATGCGGCGTGAAAACCCGTCGTGGTCGGCGTGATCGTATCCCGGAGCGATGGACCACGCCGCCTCGTCCGAATACCAGACCACGGGCATCTGAACCATTTCTCCGCCCGGAAGCAGGGCCATGTAGTCCCGTTCCTTATAGCCGGAACCCAGCGCGTAGTGGATTTCGAACTCGAGCACGTTGGTTTCGTTGCCGTTCGGGTCCAACTGATATCGTTTCTGGTAGTACCTCCCGTCGCGACTCGTCATCAAAAAGTGCTGGTCCGAGGGAGGGTGGTAGTAACGATTGTTTACGGTCCAGTCCTCGATCGGTTGCACGGCATCGACCGGCGCAAAAGTCCGCGCCATCCCGACCGTTCCATAACTCTCCGAGATTGCTGCATGACACGCGTAGCAGGCCTCCGCGCCGACGTAACCCGCATCGAACCGGGATGCCTGCCCCGTCAGCCAGATCACGGAAACCGACAGCAATCCGGCGGCACCGACAAGAAGTCTCATGACGTGAAGATAAACGATGAACCGTCGGGATACAAGCCGGGGAGAGCGAGAATCCGGTGCCCGGTTCAAACCACATCCGGGGAGCAGATGTCCGCCGCAGATCTTGATACTCTTCACGTCCGGCGGTCCGGTCTTGCCTGTCCGTCCGGGCCGCCATCGCCGCTTCGCGCTCCGGGTGTTCTGATCCACACGACCGGTCAAGATTATCCTCTGAATTCTGTTGCTCATCGAGGGTTCAAACACCTATAATCGTTGGGTTTCTATCATTATTTGATTGATCTACATTTTTTTGCGGTGCCTGGGGAATTGATCCGCTGTACGGCGTGGCGGGTTTAGACGCTTGGGGGGACCACCGACGGAGAGATTATCGATGAAGAGAGCTTTATTCACTGGCGGATTGTTGATCCTGACGGGCTGGGTGCTGGGCCCGATAGCGAGCGCGGCAACTTACGCCCAGGAACCCGGCATCATGCCGGTGGCGGAACGGCAGGCACTGGTCGACCAATATTGTGCCTACTGCCACGACGACAGTGTGATGGACGGTGGCTTTTCCTTTTCATCAATCGACCTGGCCCGGCCGCACCTGAACGCCGCACAAACCGAGAGGGTCATTCTCAAGTTGCGCGGCGGCATGATGCCCCCCGCCGGGATGCCCCGACCCGACTGGGATACCGTCGGATCCTTCGTTCGATCTCTCGAAACGACCATTGACGACGTGGCCGCCGCCAGCCCTAACCCGGGCCGGCCGTCCCTGTATCGGCTCAACCGCACCGAGTATCAAAACTCCGTCCGCGATCTCCTCGATCTGGACATCGATGTGGAGTCCCTTCTGCCGGCCGACAACATGACGTACGGCTTTGACAACATCGCCGACGTCCTGACGTCGAACCCCACGCTGATGGAGAGCTACATCCGGGCGGCCGGCAAGATCAGCCGCCTGGCGATTGGCGACCCGGACATGAGCAGTACGGTCGAGCCATACAAGATTCCAACGACGTTTTCCCAGCTTCGACACGTTGAAGGTACGCCGTTCGGAACCCGCGGCGGCATCGCCATTGTTCACAACTTCCCAGCCGATGCTGAATACGTGTTCAGGATGGCGCTGTACTTCACGAGAAATACGTTTCTGTTTGGAAGCACCGGTGGTGGTGAGCAACTTGAAGTGACCGTGAATGGCGAAAGGGTCGCGCTGTTCGACATCGATCCTCTCCTGATCGCGGCGGAGAACGACTTTCGGACACCGCCCGTCAAAGTGAAGGCGGGGCCACAAAGGATCACGGCTTCGTTCATCACGAAGGCAGACGGTCCCATTGACGACTTCATCCATCAGCCGGAACGTAGCTTGAGGGATGATTTTCTCGGCCAGGCTTTCGGCGTGACAACCCTGGTACACCTGCAGAATCTGGTCGTTGAGGGCCCCTCGAATTCCACCGGAGTGAGCGACACGCCCAGCCGCCGAAAGATCTTTGTCTGTCGGCCGGAAACGCCCAGCGAGGAAGCGCCCTGCGCCGAGAGGATCGTCACCCGGCTTGCGACGCAAGCGTTCCGCAAGCCGCTGACAGGGGAGCACACCGAGGAGTTGATGGCCGCCTATTACGACGGTCGCGATCTCGGCGACTTCGATTCGGGCATTCGTCTCGCTCTGCAGTTTATCATCGCGAATCCGGAGTTTGTCTTTCGTTTCGAACACTCGCCAACAGACGTCGCGGCCGGGGTTGCGTATCCCGTCAGCGATATAGATCTGGCTTCACGTCTCTCGCATTTTTTGTGGAGTTCGGCGCCCGACGAGGAGTTGATCACGATAGCTACGGAGGGAAGGCTGAAGGACTCGGCCGTCTTCGAGGGGCAGGTGCGCCGGATGTTGGCGGATTCGCGTTCGGAAACCCTGGCAACCAACTTTGCCGTGCAGTGGCTGCATTTGCGCAATCTGAAGGACGCGCTTCCCGACGTCTACCTGTATCCCGATTCCGACGAGAATCTCTTCCGGTCGATGCGGCGCGAGACAGAACTCCTGTTTGACAACATTGTGCGCGAGGATAGCAGCGTGCTCGAGTTGTTGAACGCAGACTACACGTTCGTCGATGAACGCCTGGCGAAGCATTACGGGATACCGGATGTTCTCGGGAGTCGATTCCGCCGCGTGGCGCTCACCGATCCCAACCGTTACGGACTACTGGGCCAGGGGGGCGTCTTGACCGTGACGTCGTTCTCGAATCGAACATCTCCAGTGGTACGGGGCAAGTGGGTTCTCGAGCAAATTCTGGGAGTGCCCGCGCCAGTGCCTCCTCCGAATGTTCCGGAGCTGGAGGAAAACAACGTCGTTGGCGGTGATGTCGTCAGGCTGAAAACGGTGCGTGAACGTATCGAGAAGCACAGGACGGTCGAGCCCTGCAATTCGTGTCACAAGATTATGGACCCCATTGGCCTGGCTCTTGAGAACTTTGACGCGATCGGAGTCTGGCGCGATAACGACAGTGGCTACCCGGTCGATCCTTCAGGCGAGTTGGTGGATGGTTCCAAGGTCACCAGCCCCGCTAGTCTTCGACAGGCACTGCTGAAGTACGAAGGCTCCATCGTGAGGAACTTTATCGTCCAGCTTGCTACCTATGCGCTGGGCCGCGGCGTGACCCACGTGGACATGCCCGTGATTCGTCAGATCGAAAGGGAGGCAGCCGGGAACGACTATCGGATGTCGTCGATCGTGATGGGTATCGTGAACAGCCAGCCATTCCAGTTGAAGACGGCGGAGCTGCCGGCGTCCGACGCGGCCGGTCTTGAGGCCGCTCTGGGGAAGGCGCCGTAGGAGAATCTTGAGGACGTTCCCGTTTTTAGAATTCAGATAAGCCAAAAGCAAGCGGTTATTATCCGCAACCAAGGAGCAGCGTATGTTTATCACAAAGAAGCACATTTCCCGTCGCACGGTTCTTCGCGGGATGGGTGCAGCTGTGGCGTTACCGTTTCTGGAGTCGATGGTGCCCGCACAGACTCCGTTAAGCCAGACGGCCGCGGTTTCTCCGTCCCGTCTCTGTGCGATCGAAATCGTGCATGGAGCGGCCGGCAGCACCCATATCGGTCAGAGAAGGCATTACTGGTCTCCCGAAAAGGAAGGTTCCGATTTTGAGATCACTCCCACGCTGAAGTCGCTCGAGCCACATCAGGACTACCTCACGATTGTCACAGACACCGACCTCGAGAAATTATACGCCCATTCGCCAAAGGAGGAGGGGGCCGACCACACGCGCGCTTCGGCGGGCTTCCTGACCGGAGCGAAGCCGAAGATGACCGAGGGCGCGGACTTCTACTGCGGTCCGTCGTACGAGCAGATATACGCCAAGAAGTTCGGCCAGGATACCCCACTGCCCTCGATCCAGCTGACAGTCGAGGACGCGGGTTCGTTGAAAGGCGCCTGCGGCTACGGGTATTCCTGTGTGTATTCCTACACCACTTCCTGGGCGGACGCAACCAGCCCGCTCCCGATGGAAAGAAACCCGCGCGTCCTGTTCGAACGTTTGTTCGGCGCCGGAGGCACGGCCGAAGAACGTGCGCTTCGACTGAAGGAACAAAGCAGCATTCTGGACCGGATCACGCAATCGGTCACACGCTTGGCGCGGGATCTGTCGACAGGCGACCGCAGCCGTCTCGATCAGTATCTCGATGATGTACGCGAGATCGAGCGGCGGATCCAGAAGGTGGAGCAATATAACAGTGCGCAAGCGGGAGAGCGGGCACTGCCGGACGCCCCGGCCGGCGTGCCGGACACGTTTGCGGAGCACGTCGCCATGATGTTCGACTTACAGGCACTGGCCTTCATGACCGAAACCACGCGCGTCTCGTCTTTCAAGCTGGCGATGGACGTCAGCTCGGCGCTCTACCCGGACAGCGGAGTCACGACGCCTTTCCATTCCGCTTCGCATCACGGGTCCGTCCCGGCCAAGCTCGTCGAGTTCGAAAAGTTGAACGAGTATCACGTCAGTACGGTGGCGCCGTTTCTGGAAAAATTGAAAAATACCCCCGATGGCGACGGAAACCTCCTGGACCACACGCTCGTCTCCTATGGCAGTCCCATGGGCGACTCGCACGTTCACGCACATTCACGGTTGCCGATATTCCTCGCCGGCCATGCCAACGGTAAGATCCGGGGCAATCTCCACGTCAAGGCCGCGGGCGGCACTCCGCTCGCCAACCTCTGGCTTACCGTTCTGCACCGTCTCGGTGTTGAAGAGATAACCGAAATCGGCGACAGCACCGGAGAGATCTCAATTTGACGCTCAATGCAATCAGGACTCCAAGAAGGGGAAAACATATGTCAGTGAAGGGTTTACTCGTAGGACTTTCAGTGGTCTGCATGTCGGTGGTGATGGCCGCCGCTCCGGCGGTTGATTCTCCAATAGCAGATGCAGCCATGCTAGGCAACATCGATGCCGTCCGGTCCCTGCTCGAAGGGTCGGCCGACGTCGACGTGGCCCAGGGCGACGGCATGACAGGACTGCTTTGGGCCGTTCAGAAAGATAATGTGGAGATGGCGCGCCTGCTGCTTGAGGCCGGAGCGAACGTCGAGAACGGGACCCGTATTCGCTCGATCACTCCGCTCTATCTGGCCTCACGGAACGGCAGCGCGGCGATGGTTGAAGTTCTCCTTGAGGCCGGAGCGGACGTGAACTCCGCGAACGAACTGGGGACGACCAACCTCATGATGGCGGCTGCCTCTGGCAGCGTCGGCGCGGTGGAGTCTCTGTTGGACCACGGAGCGAGCGTGAACGCGAGGGAAACAGCGCGTGAACAGACGGCCCTGATGTTTGCGGCTGCTCTGGACCGCGTGCCCGTCGTGCGGCTACTGGCGTCCCGGGGGGCCGACTTGGACGCGATCAGCAAGATGGTCGCGGTCGGTAACGATCTCGTAGACGAGGACGGCAACCCCGTTCCGGCTCCATCACGGACCGGCGTCACACGACGACGACCCGGGGGTGAAGGCAGAGTGACTGGCATGGGTGGGCTGACGGCCTTGCATTACGCCTCCCGAGCGGGCTTGATCGACACCGTTCACGCCCTGGTCGAAGGCGGCGCGAACGTCGATAGAATCAATCCCGTCGACAACACGTCGCCTCTCATCGTCGCAGCCATCAACGGCCGCTACGAGATCGCAAAATACCTCCTCGATCAGGGTGCGAGCCCCAACGTCAAAGAGACCGAAGGGTTGACGGCTCTCTATGCGGCGCTCGACAGCCGATGGGCGCCTGTCGCCTGGACGCCGACTGCATCCACTACGGATTCCGGCATTGTCCAGGAGAAAGTCACTCATCTGGAACTGATGAAGGCGCTTCTCGAACGCGGCGCCGACCCGAATGCCAAAGTGACCAAAACGCCCTGGTACAACCCGCCTCACCACGCCCAGCGTTGGGTCGAATGGGCGGGAACAACCCCATTCTGGCGTGCCGCTCAGTCTACGGACCTGGCTGCGATGAAGCTTCTGGTGGCCTATGGCGCCGACGGGACGATTGCGTCCGACGAGAATACGACGGCGCTGATGGCGGCGGCGGGAGTCGGCTGGACGGGGAACTTCAGCGTGAATGCGCCGGATGCGTTTCTGTCGTCGGCCAAGTTTCTGGTCGAAGAGATTGGAGTTGACGTGAATGCCCGGCACACGGTTTCGGGCTACACTGCATTGATGGGGGCAGCCTGGCGGGGCGACAACGCCGTCGTCGAATACCTTGTCGAGCAGGGTGCCAGGGTGGACGTCCGGACCGAACTCGGATGGTCGGTGACGGATATGGCGAATGGCCCTTACCTTCGGAGCAGCGTTCCGTTGAAGCATCCGGAAACGGTTGCTCTCCTCCGCGAACTGGGTGCTCCGGCTCTGATCCAGGTCGACGACGAGGAAATACTCGGAGTCATCAAGCGAAAGATCGAAGTGCCTGAATCGGAGAAAAGCCCGAACCCGATGTAGAGAAGACGAGGGTAGACTCTAGCGACAGCCCTCGGGGGACCGGGGGCTGTTTTTTTATGGATCTGCAGGATAGTTCAGCCTGCCACCGCAGCATACCGGCTTCCGAAAGAAGGGAAGTCGAGGAGGAATGAATGGATCGAATCGCCGGAGCTTTGCTGTTGTTCACTTTTCTTGTGGGCTTCGCTGCCCCTCTCGACGCCCGCCCTGAATACTTGTTGCGTTTCGAGACCGATCCGTTCCGTCGTGCGGACGTGGAGGGATGTGCGACCTGTCACGTGAATCCAAACGGTGGTGGAGTGCGAAATGGTTTTGGTCAGGCTTTCGAAAGCGATGACACGCAGATCACACCTCTGTTGCGAGCGAATTTTCCAGACCGTTTCAATGTTGAAAAAACAGCCGAAATGAGTGACGGATCCGTCTTCTACTTCGCCGATCCCGAGAACCGGTTCGTCGTGTTTGAACGGGAAGGGCGGAAGTCTGCAATCGACCTGGTCGCGGCCACGCTGGTCGTCGCCGAAGAGAGAGTGGTGCAGGACCCGGGAAACACCCTCAGCTTTTTCATCACCAGTAAAGGTGTGGGAAACGGGGCGCATCTTGGCGGTCTGGCCGGCGCGGACCGTCATTGCAAGGCACTTGCCGAAGCCGTGGGCGAGGGCGACAAGACGTGGCGCGCTTATCTGAGCACAAGCATCGACGGCGAGCCGGCGATCAACGCCGGTGACCGGATCGGGAGTGGTCCCTGGCACAACACGAAGGGGATCATGGTCGCGCGTGGCGTGGCGGACCTGCACGAGGGGAATTTCCTGAGTAAGGAGATGTCCCTGGATGAGACCGGTGCGGTCATTAACGGCCGTGGGGATGATCCCAACCGCCACGACATCCTGACCGGTACACTGTCGGACGGAACGGCGGCGGTTGGTATGAACTGCACCAACTGGACCAGCGCCGGTGAGGGCAGCGCCAACCTCGGCCATCACGACCGTCAGGGCGGGGGCGATGACGGCACCTCCTGGAATGCGGCCCATCCCTCCAGAGGCTGCAGCCAGGAAGACCTTCGCGGCTCGGGCGGCGATGGCCTCTTCTATTGCTTCGCCCTGCAGTGAGACGGGCTGCTGTTCAAGAGCGCGATGATCAACCAGTTCGCGTGTCGGGGCGGCCGTCCCTGGCCGCCCGCCGGGGTTGACGGCGCGTTGATTTCTGGCTTCTCCCGGGTTCTACGGCAGTTGTTTTCTAATGGCTTACGGCCCTGCCTTCCGGGCGGGTGGCCAGGGACGGCCACCCCGACACGCTAAAGCGTCCAATCAGGCCCCGATCACGATGGGTCGGGGCCATTGCGAGTAGTTCTCACGGCCGCTGGCGATTTCCTTCTTCAGCTCATCAAAGGTGGGTTGAACGTGCCCGTTGGCATCAATCGCCCTCGATACCAGTGTATGTTCGCCCGGAGAAGGGGTTGGCCAATCGATAGACCACAACATCCAGGCATACTTTCCGCGCCGATCGGTAATCGTCGCCTTCCGCCACGGGCCTTCATCCACGCGAACCTCCACGGTCTCGATCGGTGTTTGTCCGCCCCAGGCAGCGCCGGAAATGTTATAAGCGGAACCGCTTCCACTCCGACGGCGCGTCACGCGAGCCACGAGCGACTTCTTGTTGTTCTTGGAGATCGACGTATCGAGCCAGAGCGTGCCTTCAGGTGTGTCCCTCGATCTCAGGCTGAGGTAGTTTCGCGCCATGTGTTCGCCCTCATAACGCCGGTCGAGGACTTCGATGCGGGTCAACCACTTGATTTGCGTCATCCCGTACCAGCCGGGCAGGATCAATCGAAGCGGATAACCTGAATCGGGTGGGAGCGGTTCCCCGTTCAATTCGTATGCAAGCATGGCTTCCGGATTCATGGCGTCCTGAATGTAAACGCTGCGTCCATGCGGAATTTCGTACTCTTCGCCTCTGGCCTGCCACTTGTTCTCCTTCTCCATGTCCGTTCCCAGAAACACGACCTCGCGTGCTTCCGGCTGTACACCGCATTCGGCGAGGATCGGTGCGAGAGCCACACCCGACCAGACGCCGTTACTCAACAGGCCGTTCATACGTGCCGCGCGTGTGGAATTTCCGGAGCATTCGAGCGTCACGGCCTCTTCCCGCTTTTCCGCTCGGGCCTTGAGCTCGTCGAGTGTGAACTCCATCGGCCGATCGACGAATCCGTCGATACGTAACCGCCAGCTCGAGGCGTCCACATGCATTGTCTGGGTTTGATGGAAGGCGTAGAACTCGTCGTTCGGTGTGGCCCAGCTCGTCAGTCGGCGCAGGTCGAAGCAGCGGACCCTGGGGTTGCTCTGTTGAAACTCGATGCGGAACTGACTGGTGTAGTCGGCGAAATCCACCAACTCCTCACCATCCTGAAGCGCCCAGACGCTTTCGGGTATACCAAGTGCGGCCAACGCCACCGCGGCGCGTCCACCGTTGATCAGAAGCTCTCGACGGGTCGATCGATTTTCCATTTTTCCTTGTCTCCCCTTGAAAAGGTCAAAAAGCGAATTTGAGGTGAAATTGAAGTATCCTGCCGGCATTCAGCGTATTGGTTATCTGTCCGAAAGACTGCGAGCTCAGGCTCCAGTTGGGCCTGTCGAACTGGGGGTGGTTGAATGCATTGATCGCTTCGACACGAAACAGAGCTGAGCGGGTCTGGTCCGTGGAGAGCGAAAAGGTCCGGGAGATCGCAAAGTTGAAGTTGGTGGTCCCGTCCTTTCGGAAAGTGTTCGGGGCAAGATTGCCCCGTCCCTCCCGGAACGGGGCTTCCCGGTCGAACATGTCGTGGCGCAGGTTCTGTTGTGCGGTGTCGGGGTTGTCGACACTCGTCCCGATAAGTTCGGGGGAGAGTATCGAGGGACGATCGCCCCACTCTCCGTCGACGTTGCCGAACGGCGGCGCGTCCGATCCTGTTTCGATGGAAAACGGCGTTCCCGAACGAAGTATCGTGGTTCCCGAAAACGTCCAGCCTCCGAGCCAGCCCGGCGTCTGGTAGGAGTATCCGGCCACGAAACTCTCGGTGGCGTCGAACCGGCTGAAACTCCGCATATCCTCGAAGGCCGCCGACTCCGTCTGAGTTCGCGGATCGCGCTGGTCGGTGCCGGTGCCGGAGAAGTCGCCTCCCGTGTCGAGCCCCTTGCTGAAGCTGTAGCTGGCCCGTATGGCGAGTCCCCGGCTGAAAACCTTGTTGATGGAGACCTGCCCCGCGTCAAAATATGCGCGCGCCTGGTTCGTCACGGTGATAACCGAGAAAAAGCGAGGGTCCGGGCGCCGGTCGTTAATGGTCGCTGTGGTCTGCGGAATGCCGTCTACAGCGATGGCCCGGTTGCCTCTGATGCCACGAAACAGTTTCAGTGTCCGGCTTCCGACGTAGGCCAGCGCGATTCGCACATCGGCTGGTAACTCGCGCTCCACCTGAAGAGTGAACTGGTGCGAGTAGGGCGACACGAGATCCGGGCTGATCAGGTTCAGACTCGATCGGGGTGTTTCTGTTGCGGATGCTCGAAGGTCACTGAGCGGATCGAGGAGCGCCGGGTTCTGCACCGACACCGGGACTATCGCCGGAGGATTGAGCCTGGCCACTCGAAACGTTGCGGGGAAAACCTCCCCGAACGAGATACCGTAGCCGGCCCGCACCACCTCCTGGCCCGTGGAATACGCGAGTCCGATGCGGGGTGCGAAGTTGTTGTTGTCGGAGTTGTAAGAGAAAGTCGTGAGCTCGTTGACTTCGCTCGGCCTTCCGGCGAATTCGTACCGGAGACCGAGAGTCAGGTCGAGGTTCGGTGTCAGACTGATCCGATCATTGAGGTAGAAGTCGAAATCGGTTCGACGAAAGCCTCGATACACTTCACCCTGGACACCCACGTAATCGCTCGCGTTCCCCGCAAGAAGGTTCTCGATCGCCGTCTTTCCGAAATTAGGTCTGAAGCTGAAGTTGCCTCGAGTCCCGTCGCTCTGAAACTCGTTGATCTGCGCTCGAATGACCTGTGCGCCCCACTCGAACTGATGCCTTCCCGACTGCCTGGTCCCCTGGACAAGGTATTGGAAGTCGTTAGTCACACGTCGGACGGGGAAAGTGAGCCGGGGCCCAAGAGGTTCGATTTCGAAGCTGACGAAGATGTACGGGCCGACGGATCCTGGTGGGACGAGGACCCGCACCTTCCGTCTCAGGTAATTGACGCCAAGCCGCAGTGTCGCATTCCCGGACAATGATCGTTCGTAGGCGAGATTCAACGTCTGCGGCCGGAGTTGCTGGTTCGGGTTCTGCCCGACGACCAATTCGAACGAGTCGATGAAGTTGTCGTTGAACGAGTAGTGGCCTGAGAAACGGTCCATGTCGGTGGGGGTCCAGTCCAGATGGAGTGTTCCTCCGGTGTTCCGGACGGTTTGAATCGCGTTCGTGTTTAGAAGTCGCCGATCGATTTCCGGGCGGTTGGGCAACTCGTCCGGATAGGCCGCAAGCCATCGGGAGAGCAGGGCATTCACTGCGGGATCGGTCGCAGTCGGCGTCCGTTCCTCTGGCAGGGGAACCAGGAGATTTCCGTTTACGAAGCCGGATTCCCGCGTTTCCTCACCCGAGAACACGAACGAGAGCCGATCGCCGAGCGGTCCGCCGACCCGGAATCCGTACTGGTTCCTCTTGGACGGCTGGACCGGACCCACCTGGAAAAACGTTCGTGCGTTGAAGACGCTGTTCTGAAGGGAGTCGTAGATTTCGCCGTGGTAAGCGCTCCGTCGATCGGCACCGACGACCCGGAGGTCGCTCCCCATACCACCGAACTCGGCAGCGTAGTTACCGCGAACAGCAGAAAATTCCGTGATCGGAATGACGGTGACGCCCTGACGGCCCAGGGCTTCGGTGAGCGCCTGGTTGTCTATCAGATTGACCTGGATATTCTGGTTCCTCTGTGCGCCACGGACTTCTTCGGTTTCGGTCGGCTGTGCCCGGGACTGTTCGTTGATGATGATGTCGAGCGGTGTGCTGCGGGGAAGTGAGACCCCGGGGATAGACGCGAGTGTCGTTTCGCCTACGATGGCGCGAACCGTGTAGAGGCCGTCCTCAAGCTCGAAGAGATAGTCCCCGGCTTCGGGCGCCGGTAGCTCTCCGACGACAGTCCCACGACGATCGACAACAACCAGACTGAGGCCTTCCACAGCATCACTGACGTGGACGGTGAGGCTCGCAAGCAGGGCGATCAGGACTACTGCCATGCGAACACCATACTGGTATCGCCGGGACGGGTCAACTTCATGGGACTCCCTGGGCTGCTATCACTTCCTAGTGGAAGCACTCCTGTAAATAGCATTGAACAGGAGCTTGTAGGACCCCCGCGTCTGGAGCCGGATCTCGGGTCGGATCGCAAACAGGACGACGTGACCATCTCCCTGTTCGACGTCGACCACGGCCGACTTCCCGTTCAGTAACTCCTCACCGAGGGCCATGCCGCTCAGCAGTAGCGGTCCCGAAGGGAAACGCGCGACGCCGGTCGCCGCCGTCCCGGTCGGGTTGAGCACCTGTCCCCGGTTGAACAAGCCCGAGAATTCTCCGGGCATACCGTAGGTGATGGGATGTTCAAGATCCAATCCTATTCGAAGGAAGGATCCGGGTATCACGAATTCCGCTTCCGGCGTGTCGTCGTCCGCTTCGACCGGCCGCCCGAACATGCTCACCGTCAGTCCGGATACCCGCTCGACAGGCAGGTTGAACTGCTCGATGGCGAAGTCGGTGGACTGCCCGATGGTCAGAAGGGTCCCGCCGGATTCGATGAATTGCTTGAGTTGTTCGACTCCCGCCGAACTGATTCCACCGGTCATTTCCGGAGGATAGGAGCCCAGGGCATGCCCTTCGAGCAGTTGAGTCGGAGATCGGTAGGCGGGCATGATTTCGCTACTCTAAATTGGCCCACTTTTGATCGTTTGATTTGGCCCACCCCTGACGACTGAACCGGAGAGGCTGTTCCGAACAAAGAGTCGGAATGGAGGGACCCGGTGTCAAGGAGATCGAAGGTGGAATTATTTGAAGAGATTCGGCGAGAGCACGAGTTTGGTGTGGGAACGATCCAGGGTGTGGCCCGGCGGCTGGGGGTGCATCGGCGGATGGTGCGTCAAGCGCTGGGAAACGCCGTGCCGCCGGCGAGGAAGAGCCCGGAGCGGAAGAGGCCGAGGCTGGAGCCGGTTATGGAATTTATCAACGGGGTGTTGGAGGCGGACAGGCAGGCCCCGCGGAAGCAGCGGCACACCAGTCACCGGATCTACGAACGGATCCGGATGGAATTTCCGAAACATCCGATTGGGGAATCGACGGTTCGCCGGTATGTCGGGCGGCGGAAGCGGGAGATGGGTTTCATCCGACAGGAGACGTTCGTGCCGCAAAGCTACGCCTGGGGTCAGGAAGCACAGATCGACTGGTACGAAGCCGTCGCGGAGTTGGATGGCGAACGGCAGAAGCTCCAGGTTTTCTGTATGCGGAGCATGGGCAGTGGTGGCGCATTCCATCGAGCTTATCCTCGGGCGACAAAACAGGCATTCCTGGAGGCTCATGAGTTGGGTTTCCGCTATTTTGCGGGGGTCTTCGGGGTGCTGCGTTATGACAACCTGACCAGCGCGGTGAAGAAGATTCTGCGGGGATACCGGCGTGTAGAGACCGAACGGTTCATCGCGTTTCGGTCGCATTGGAAGTTTCAAGCCGAGTTCTGCACACCCGGCGAGGGCCACGAGAAAGGCGGTGTGGAAGGCGAAGCCGGATACTTCCGGCGCAATCACCTGGTACCGGTGCCGAAGGCGAAGGACCTGGCGGATCTGAATGCGCAGCTGCTGGCCGGTTGCCGTGCCGATGAACGGCGCAAGATCGGCGATCGGGTCCAGACGGTGGGTGAAGGGATGCAGATCGAACAGCCCCATCTGCTCGCGTTATCGACCGAAGGGTTCCCTCTGGCCGAGGACAGCTTTCCACGAGTCGATGGTAAGGGATGTGTACGGGTGCGTAACAACTTCTACTCCGCCCCCGTCAAGACCGGGACTGTGGTGCGGGCGAGCGTTTTTCCGGCCTACGTGGAGGTCTGGCACGATGGCGGATGCGTGGCGCGGCATGAGCGAGGATATGGAAACGGCCAGCACTTCTTCAATCTGGAACATTATCTGGAGGTGTTGGAGCGGAAGCCGGGCGCGCTGGCCGGGAGCAAGCCTCTGGAGCAATGGCGGCAACAGGGCCGATGGCCGAAAAGCTATGACGAGTTCTGGCAGACGTTGATCGATCGCAACGGAAAACAGAATGGGACCCGCGCAATGGTGGAGTTGCTCCTACTGGGCCGGGAACATGGCTATAGCGAGCTGGATTCCGCATTCCAACAAGCCCTGCGCCTGGGATGCTCCGATGCCGCCGCGGCGCGCTACCTGATGACCGAGGCCCGATTCGACCGGCCGGCGGCGCCGCGACTGGAAGTGGCCGCACTACGCGCTTATGAGCGGCCCCTGCCGGAGGTGAATACTTACGATGTACTGCTCACTGCGGAGGTGGTCTAGTGTCCGCCACAGCCGGCGGGGTCGAACAGGCGGCGATTCAGCAGTACTGTAAAGCTCTCCGGACGCCCACGATCGGAACGCAGTTTGCGGCCATGGCCGAGCAGGCCCAGCGGGAAGAGCACACCTACACACGGTATCTGGAAGCCTTGCTGGCGATGGAAGTTGAAGAACGCGAACGGAACACCGTGGCCCGGCGGATTCAAGCCGCACGTTTCCCTCGAATGAAGACACTCGAGGACTTTGACTTCTCGCGGTCGAAGGTTCCAGCCAACCGGATCCGTGGACTCGCAGACGGTGGCTATTTAGAACACGCCGAACCTGTCGTCCTGATCGGGGAGTGTGGAACGGGCAAGACGCACCTGGCCACAGGACTGTGCGTGGCCGCTTGTCGGCAGAAGAAGCGGGTTCGCTTTACGACGGCCGCCGGCTTGATCAACGAGTTGGTCGAGGCCCACCACAACGACCAGTTCCGCCGGGTTCTGGCCCGATGGTTCCGATACGAGTTGATTGCCATCGACGAAGTCGGCTATGTCCCGATGGCAGACCTCGGCGCCGAACTCCTCTTTCAAGTCATCTCGGATCGAGCCGAGCGGGCGACGGTGATCTTGACAACGAATCTGCCGTTCTCGGAATGGACCCAGGTGTTTCCCAATGTTCGGCTGTGCAAGGCGTTGCTGGACCGGATAACCGATCGCGCTCACATCATCGAGACCGGAACCGAATCCTTCCGGTTTCGGCGCACGTTGGAGAAACGACAGAAACCACGGCATCCGCCTGGAAAGGAGAAACCCGCGAAACAAACCACGTCCTGAGGGTCGGATCGCCGCGCGGTCGTCGATCCTGGGCGATCCTGGAAACGGAGTTTTTTCCCGAAAGAAAGAAAAAGAACCAAAAAGAAAGAAACGGAGGCCTGTGGAAGATGACGCGCTGTGGAAATCCTAAAAACCAGGATTCCCACAGCGCTTGGAAAAGCCTCGCCAAGGGCGCTCGGCTTTCCCACATCTACAACACAGGCCCGACGGTAATTATCACTACTCGGAATTATTAACAGGAGGGGGTGGGCCAAATCAGACGATCAAAAGTGGGCCAGACCGGGTGGACAAACCCACGGGCAGTATGATCGTGTCAAATCGGTCGTGGAGACTGCCGGTCCGGATGTCCTGGTCCAGGATGAACTCGAACGGTATCCCGTACTCCGGAAACAGCAGCCGAGCAAAGCCGTATCCGTTTCGGCCTCCGACGTAGGGTCGATAAATGCCTACCCGGGGCAGGCGGAGAGGTTCTACCGCAACCGTGGGTTGGCTTTCGGTCGCCACAAACCTCAACCCAAACTCGGCGGCCAGCGCCTCCAGCTTTGCGTCGATGTCCGGTGCTGATGATATGACGAATGTTCCCGCGGGCCAGTTGCCGCCCGCAGCATCGAAGCCGGCCTCGGCCCAACCCAGGTCGACTCCTGCCTCAAGCAGGCCAGAAACCGCCTTGAGGGCCGCGTTCTCGGTGTAAGAGAGAAGATAAGCCCCTTGGCGGGTCGTTCCTTCGACCGCTCCTCCTTCGGGCGGAAAGTCCCCGACAGGCACCATTTCTGCAGTGAATTCCGAGGCGACGACATCCGCTTCGACGCCCATGGCGTAGGGGTACGAGAAGGCCACCGTATCGTAAGGCGCCCGGACGGGACAGCTGGGACACGCCCGGACCTCGGGGTAACTCTGGGGCTCCATCATCGCTTTGGCGAAGTTCCCGAACGGCTGCCTGAGTGGGATCACGTAAGTCCCGGCCGGATAGGATCGGCCGTTGGCGGATAACGCCTCTTCGGCGCGGTAGATGTCGACCTCTCCGAAGGCGAGCATCGTCAGCATTTCGCGCATCGTCGATGGGTCGTGCTGGTCTTCCGGGATCAGGTAAGCGAAGGGTGCGTCCGCCCCGGCCAGGGCGTCGGACGCGGCCGTGTACTTGACCCGCAAATAGCGTTCGCGGTTGTTGGAGAGGTGTCCCACTTCCGCCTCGAGCGCTGCCGCAATGTAGGGGAGTATCTGCTTGTTCCCCCATTCTCCGCCACGCCACACGACCGGGAACTTCTCGGAAGCAACCTTCGGGTCGATGCCCGAATCCAGCGTGAGGTCCTCGAACCTCCAGCGGGCCGGGGCCGACAGGCGCGCTCCGGACGCTTCGGTCAGGATCCGGAGCGCGTGATGATGCTGGGCGTATCCACGTGCGGGATTCCAGAGATCGTACTTCGTATTGAAGGTCACGCCCGTCAGACCTCGTTCGAGCACGTGGCCGGCCATGGCCATGCCCATTTCGTTCTGCAGGTGCCAGATCATCGGATGGATGTTGGGTTCAATCGGGCCGATGTAGGGAGGCGTGAAGAATCGCACTCCGGGACGGGGCTGGCTCCCCATCGTATGGATATCGTGTATGGCGTTGACCTGCCATCGCTTGATCGTACCGACGACGGCTCGGGCTTCGGGCATGGAGAACGTGTACCAGTCGCGGTTGATCTCCCCGTTGAAACTGGAAAGCTCGGGCAGGTCCACACCCGCCCATTCGGTCCCGCGGGTCTTCTCGACCCAGTCATGGACAAAATCGAGACCGTCCGGGTTCATCGTGGCCATGAACAGCAGGACCGTATTGTCCCGCCAGGCACGGACCTGTTCGCTGTCCTCGGTCGCGACCCGGTGGAGGAACAGTATCTGGGACATCCAGGCCGCCGTGTGCGCCGCTTCAGCCACGAAGAACAACATCGCGGGCCGCCCGTCGCGGATGAGCGTGTCCAGTTCGCCAGGTGCGATTGTCCGGGGATCCGCAAGCTTCATCTGGATCCGCCGAATTTCCTCGGAACGCTCCAGGTTATCGCTCGAAGAGACCGTGGCCAGTATGAGCGGACGATCCTGGCTGGTTCGTCCGACGATTTCGTACCGGACGTGGTCGGACGTTTGGCTGAGGTGCTCAAAGTAGGCGACAATCCGATCCCAGTCGGGTACGCGCGGATCGTCCCCTAATGGATAGCCGAAGAACTCCGCCGGGGTCTGGCTCGTCTGAGCAAACCCGTTGGCACCGAACATGCATAGAGCCAGGAGCAGCCAGCCCCATCTCGTGCGACTCGCAACGTGTGATCTATTCATGCTTCAGTCCTCCCCGCTCAAAGGCCCAGGTGGACCTGCCGGGAAATTCTAAGATAGTTTGTCGCGCAGCGTGCGGACCGCCGCGGCGGATCGATGCAACGCTTCCAACTCCTCGGGAGTCAGGTCCAGCTCGACGACGCGCTCGATGCCGGCTCCACCGAGGACGACCGGGACGCCGACATAAACGTCTTCGATACCGTATTGACCTTCGAGGTACGCGGAACAGGGCAGTATGTTGCGCTCATCCTGAACGATAGCGCGGATCATTTCGACGATGGCGGCCGATGGCGCGTAGTAGGCGCCGCCGGTCTTCATGAGAGAGACGATCTCGG
Source organism: Terriglobia bacterium (assembly GCA_965247425.1). Lineage (GTDB taxonomy): Bacteria > Acidobacteriota > Terriglobia > 20CM-2-55-15 > 20CM-2-55-15 > CAZOZZ01. The sequence goes on along the minus strand of OZ252023.1, from coordinate 2,382,336 downwards.
TGCCGCCGTTCCTGGTGCGCTCGACCAGGGCGTCGATCCTGTCGGCCGGAAGCAAGTCGGTGATCGGCACGCCGGCAACGGTCGAGAGCCGGGGAAGGGGCACCATGGTGTCGCCGTGGCCCCCAAGAACCAGTGCATCAACATTCCGGACGGAAACACCCAGTTCGAGAGCGATGAAAGTTCGGAAGCGAGCCGAATCGAGGATCCCGGCCATACCGATTACGCGAGGAAGCGGCAGCCCGCTCGTTCTGGCTGCAACGTGGCACATGGCATCGAGTGGATTAGCGACCACGATCAGGATGGGATCACGGGAGTGCTCCATCACTCCCGTGACCGCTTCGGCCATGATTGCGGCGTTCTTGGCCAACAGATCGTCCCGAGTCATTCCCGGCAGGCGCGGCAGGCCGGCGGGGATCACGACGATGTCCGAGTCGGCGGTGACATCGTAGGTGTTGCTACCCTGAATGAAGCTGTCCGAGAGCGTGACGGCCCCGGCCTGGAGCATGTCCAGGGCCCGGCCCTGGGGCATTCCTTCGATCACATCCACCATCGCGACGTCGAACGAACCCATACCGGCCAGTCTCAAAGCCGTCGTCGCGCCAACGTTACCCGCACCGATTACAGAAATCTTTTTTCGCTTCATTTACTCCTGTCCGATTATCAAACCAAATGTTGTGCTACCCGGCAGGGTCTCAATTGCCGACCATGCTGCGGATCTGCTTGACTGCCAGGTCAACCTTCATATCGAGGAAGATCTTGCCGAGGGCCGGGGCGGAATCTCGCGGGTCGCCCGCAACCCCGTTGTCCTCACCGGCCTCGTCGATCCGGTCGAACCGAATCCACTCCGGACGCAAGTACATGATTTCGGAGGTGTCTTGAATCCCGGCGTGTCCCGCGCCAGCGAGACCGTGGGATTCCAGGTGTTCCCGAAACTTAGCGCCGGCCAGCCTGTAGACGTCATCGCCGTAATGAAAACGAACGCCGTCTCCCCGGTACTTCTTGTCCAGTTCCTCCGCCACGCTCTTTAACGTGTCCTGACCCCCACCATGGTCGCCCATGATCACGATGTTCTTGAAACCGGAGGTCATCGCGCTCAGCGCTACGTCGCGCGCCACAGCGCCGTAGGTTTCATCGGTGAGGCTGATCGAACCCGGGTAGGCCATGAAGCTTTCTTTGACCGTCGGATCGCCCAGCGGTGCGAACGGCATGACCGGGTACAGGATCGCATTACCCAACTCCCGGACGATCTGCTCACCGACCCATTCGGCGACGATTCCGTGCTTGCCGAATGCCATGTGAAGACCGTTCTGCTCGATGCTGCCGGCGTAGTACACCGCGGTCGTTTTTCCCGCCTCGATTGCATGGGCGACCTCTTCCCACGTCATGTCCTCGATCCGAACCAGATCGGATTGCGATACTCCGGCGGCGGCCGTTGACAGGATCAGGAACACACACACGGTAAGCCTGCCGGACCATGATGAACACGTCGAAATGGATCTCATTAAAATTCCTCCGTCTTAGGTTTGTGTGTCACGGTTCGACACTTCTACTGAGGCCGCTCCGGCCGGCCAACAGGCGCGGCCGAACCGTATAGAATCGAGTTGAACAGGAGCTTGTAAGTCCCGCGTGCCTGCATGCGATAGATAGGCCGGATGCCGAACAGAAAGACATGTCCATTGCCGACCTGGGCGTCGACTACCGCGGCCCGATCGAACAGGTTCTCTTCGCCAACGAGCCAGCCGCTGATCAGCGGGTTCATGGCCGGGTAGCGCGCGACAGCTTCCGCGCCGTCGCCGGTGATGTCAAAGACCGGGTTGCGAAAATTCATCGCGGCAAAGTCGCGGGACATACCAAAATTCACAGGGCTGTCCCCCTCGCCGATGAGCCGCACCAGGGAGCCGGGTACGACGAACTCGGCGTCGGTCAGGTCCCGAACGACGTTCCGAACCGGCAAACCGAATTCCCTGATGGCCAGATCCGTGCTCATGTCGTTGGCGATCAACGTCCCCCCGGCCTCGACGAAAGCTTTCAGATTGCGCACGCCGAGAGCCCCGATACCTCCCAGCTGTTCCGGGAAGATCGTGCCGGGTTGGCGACCGTTCAGGATGACTTCGGAGCGAAGATATGGCGGCAGGATGATCACGTCGACGTCATCGTTCAGGCTTCCACTCCGGATGTCACCGTCGACCAGTTCCTTCCAGGGGAACCCATACTCGTCGAACAGCTTAAAATACCAGCCGTACTCGTCGTATCGCTCCCGTGCGTAACTACGGCAGACGCCGATCCGGGCGTGTTTCAGTTGCTGCATCGGGACGTCGATCGATTCATCGACACCGGTGATGTCGACGCCCAGGTCCGTCGACATCGACCGCAAGCGGGTTTCGAGGCCTGGGCTTGCCGGGACGTAGAAGGATCCGTCGGGATGGATGGAGCCTTCGACCTCGACGTCCTCGCGCAACCAGAACACTTCGTTCGAATCTTCCATCAGGCCGGTCACCGCTTTGATGGCGGCGTTCGAGCTTCGAGCGATCAGGTATCCTGTCGAGTCGGCACTTCCAGTGAAGCTTCCCGCTGGCGCCGGCGCGGCGTCGAGCTTGGTCATCTGTACCTCGAACGGAAGCTCGACCTGGACCGAAGCCACTCCCATCTGAACCGGGAGGGTGAATCCAATCGAGTCGTACGGGGCGATCGCGTCATCCCCGTTGTAAACCATCGGGTACCCCTTCGTCTCCATGACGGCCTTCAAGTACCGGCCGTAGGGTTGCGCGATCGGGAGGATGTAATCCCCGGCCTCGTATGCGACTCCATCGGCGGTGAACCCCGCGTCCGACCGGTGGACTTCGACATCGGCAAAGATCAGCTTGTCGATCAGTTCTGCCGCCGTCGAGGTATCCCGCTGCTCGGACGGGATGATGAAGGCGAAGGGTTTCCCTTGATATTCAACGCTGTCCCGGTAGATCGTCAAGTGATTGCGAAGCCAACGCTCGCGGTAACGGGCCGCGTGTGTCATGGCGGCCATCATGATCGGCTGTTCGTACTCGATCACCTGCCGGATGCCCCATTCTCCGCCCTTCCACGGAATCGGGTTGTTCCATGAGAACTGGGTGACGTCTACGTTTCGCTGGGGGACCAACTGATCCTGCCGCAGTGTCACATCCGTTGCCAGGTTCGGCGTGGCGGCTTCGGAGAGCATCCGGACGGAGTTATGGAGCGGCCCATATTGCCGCATCGGATTAAAGGCGTCGTAGATCGAGTGGAAGGACACCCCGGGTTTGCCGAGTTCGATCAGGGACGTGGCCAGGAACATCCCCAGTTCGTTCGTGCTTTGAAGAATGAGCGGATGAACGTTCGGCTCGTTGGGCTCGACAAAAGGGGGCACCCACATCCGTACGCCCCGGCTCAAGCGGCCTCCCATCTGGTGCATGTCGAAGATGATCGGTGGGCGCCAGGCGTTAAAGACATGCTCGACGGTAAGACGGGTCTCCGGATGGACGAAGTTGAACCAGTCACGGTTGTTCTCACCGTAATAAAAGTGGTGACTGTCCGCCATTGTACCCTCGTATGGCGTACCCGCCGTCTTGGCGACCCAGTCCGAGTAGACGTTGTAGCCATCCGGGTTGAGCGACGGAACCAGGAGCAGGATGGTGTTTTCGAGTATCTCGCGCACCTCGGGCGTGTCCTCGCTGGCGAGCGTATAAGCGAACAACATGGCGGACTGCGGAGAACCCACCTCGTCGGCGTCCACCGCGCAGGTGATGGCAACCACGTTCTTTCCGCGTGCGATCAGCGATTCCGCTTCCGACTCGGACAACCCTCTGGAGTCGGCCAGCCGGTTCATGATCTGACGGTACTCTTCGAGATTCGCAAGGTTCTCGGGAGACGAGATCGTTGCCATGACGAAAGGAAGACCACGCGAAGAGTCTCCGAGTTGCTCGAAATGGACCCGGTCGGACACACCGTCAAGGTACCGAAAATACTCGACGATCTTGTTCCAGTTCGGGACCTTGTTGTTTTCACCCAGTTCCTGTCCGATTATTTCCCGCGGGTGCTGGATGGGCGTGTCCTGCGCCGTACCAAGTGGCACCAATGAGACCAACAGCAACACGACGAATGAGAACAGTCGGTTTCGAATCATTCGGAGCCTCCTCGAAGAATGTTGAGTTTTTAGGAAGGCGACGGGACCGGCCGGGAACCACCTGAAAAAGCGTATGAACCGAAAAAGGGGTGCCGACTTGTCGGCACCCCGGAGGTTAGATCAACTGAAGGCTCAATAGTAAATTTTGATGCTGAACTGAACCTGCCTTGACGGTCTTGACGAGAAGATTTTCCCGAAGTTTCCCGTACCGAAGTTGCGATTGGGCATATTGAAGTTCGGGTGGTTGGGAAGGTTGAAGATCTCCGCCCGGAACTGGACGTTACCGGCTTCTCCGAAATAGTGGTTCTTCAACAGGGAAAAGTCGATGTTGTTGGTTCCGGGGCCGCGCACGACGTTTCGGCCGGAGTTTCCGAAGGTTCCGACTGCTGGCGCCGAGAACGCATCAATATTGAACCACCGGTCGATAGTCCGGCTACCGCGAGGCAAGATCGCGTCGCCGATCAGGTTGGGATGATCCGTACGGTTTCCGCCGGTCCGGCTGTTGTCGTTTGGCATCCGGGGGGTCAGCGGGCGCCCGGTCATGAACGTCATAATTCCCGACACGTCCCAGCCGCCCAGGATGTAGCTGGCAGGGCCGTCGTTCAAGAACCTTCTACCCCTTCCGAATGGGACTTCGTAAACGTAGTTAGCGACCAGCCGGTGGGTCGCGTCAAATCCGGAGACGCCCCGGTTGGCGTCATAGTTCAGGTGATCCTGCGGGGTGCCCCCATCCCCGGCGGTACGCCGTCCCGAGAAATTGTCGATGGATTTCGACCAGGTATAGGACGCCAGGAACGTGATGCCATCGGAAAAACGCTTCTCCACGCGTCCGTAGAGGGCGTGGAAGACCGACTGGGCCTGGGACTCGCGGATGTTGATGTTCGCAAATCCTGGAATCGGCCGCCGATCGCTGATGCTGGAGCTCAAGTCCGCGCTGGGGCGGGGCTGGTTGATGTTGCGTTGCCGGTGCAGGGAATTGCCCTTCGCTCCGGCGTAAGTGAAGTCGAGGACCAGGTTCGACACCAGCTCATGTTGGAAGCCGAAGTTCCACTGCTCGACGTGCGCGTTCTTGAAGTTCTTGTCGGTTCCCACCGGCGCAAGGGTGGCACCGCCCAGTCCCACCGGGAACGGGTCGTTTAGGAACCCGTCGCCGATTCCCCCGGAGGTGGGGTCGAGGCCGATGCCTGTGGAGGTGCTGAAGTTGAAAGTCTGCGTGAAACGGAACGGGACGTTGTTGGAGTCCCCGATCCCGTTGTTCAGACGCATCATGTCGACGAACACCCCGGCTCCACCCTTGACCACGGTTCGGCCCGTGCCGAACACGTCCCAGGCGAACCCGAATCGAGGTGCAAAGTTGTTGTGATCCCCGTTAAAAATTTTCTTTTTCCCGGTGTCGACAAAGTTCACGTTCGCAAGCAGCGCTGCGATGTCGGCATCGGTGTTCTCGGGCCGGGAGATGTCCCGGCGCACGCCGGCGGTGCCGGCGATCTCGATGCAGGTGCATGCCGGATTGAAGATTGCATACCGGTCCGATGTCGAGTTGAACGGGGTAATGAGCTCGTAGCGGAGGCCGATGTTCAACGTCACGGTCGGAGCGACTTTCCAGTCGTCCTGGATGTACATCCCGTAGGCTTCGTGGCGGATCGGATTCCGCGTGTCTCCCAGGCGTCGCTGGGCGCGGTTGGGCAGCCCGAGCAGCAGGTCGGCAAAGGCGTCGCCCGAATAGCCACCGCCGAAACGATAAAGCCCGAGCGATCGGGAGTTGTTCAACCGGTTGGACCGGAACTGTTCGGCCTGGAAGCCGGTCTTGATGTTGTGGGAGCCTGTGGTGTGAGTCAGGTTTACCGTGAACTGGTAGGTATTGTCACTCCGGTCGGTCGGGAACGATTGCGTACCGAGATCGTCGTAGCCGGTCATCTGGATCCGCGGCCAACCGAAGTTGAACTCGTTGTCCGTCGTTCCGTTGATGCCGACCTGGGTCGGGATGTCGGTGCGGTTGAATCCTCGACGGAACTGCGACAGGCGGTTGTAGCCCACCCGGGTTTCGAGGACGGTCTGCGCTGAGAAGATGTGCGTGTCGGTGATCGACAGGCTCTGGGCCGTCTGCGTGTCCAGGCGGGTCCCCAGATCCGGCAGGTTCGTGATCCCACCGAATTGGTTGAACGGATCCTGTTCGAAGTCGTCGTTGAAGGAGTAGCGCGCGAAAATGGAGTTCGTATCCGAGAACTGATGGTCGAATCGGAACGTGTACTGTTCCGTATTCTTCTTGTTCTTCTGGCTCGAAAGGAAATTACGGGTCTGGCCAGGCTGATTCGGCGCATACGGAGCGTAGCCGAGGTCGATCAGGGCCTTGCCCGCTGGGTTGAACATGCTGGATGGAATCTGGTTGTTCGGGAAAGGCTCTCCGGTGTAAGGATTTGTGAGCTGTTTGCCAAGTCCCGAAAAATCCCCGTTTAGGTATGCGGGCAGCGGCACCGTGGCCGCGCGCGTGATGCCTCGTCGCTCCCTCAAGAACTCTCCGTTGAAGAACAGGAAGGTCTTGTTCTGGACGATCGGGAAGCCGACGTTGCCGCCGAAATTATTCCGCTGGAATGCGGGAATGTTTTCGTCCTTCGGGTCGAAAAAGTTTCTCGCGTCGAAAACTGAATTGCGGATGAAGTTGTAGACGACACCGTGGACCTCGTTCGATCCGGACTTCGTCGTCACGGAGATCTGTCCACCGGCCATCTGGCCGAGCTCCGCCGAGTAGGTGGACGTCTGGACCTTGAACTCCTGCACCGAGTCGATCGAGGGCTTGAAGGTCGTCATACCGACCAGGCCGTTGACGATGGCGACGCCGTCGAGTTGGAAAGTCGTCGATTCCTCGCGAGCGCCAGCTACCGTGATCCCACCGCGGAAACCAAGGCCCGACCCTTCGGCCGGTTCCATGGCTCCCGGCGCCAGCAGCGTCAGGCTCTGGAACGCCCGGCCGTTCAACGGCAGGTCGACGATTTTCTTGTTGTCAATGATCGTACCGACCGATGACGTCTCACTCTGGACCAGAGGCGCGTCTTCGGTGACGGTGATCGCCTCGGTGATGCTACCGACTTCCAGAGAAAACGCGATCGTGGCCCGCTGGCCGGTCTGAACCGAGACTCCAGCCCGGATTTCACTCCTGAAACCCGGGAATTCGGATCTAAGTTCGTAGACGCCTACTGGAAGCAACGGCAACGTGTACTGTCCGTTTTCGTTCGTGAAGACTTCCCGGGTCAGATTCGTTCCCGAGTTGATTGCGGTAATCGTGACTCCCGGCAACACCGCACCTGTCTGGTCCGACACCGTGCCTGAAATCGTTCCGGTGGAAGCCTGCGCCCAGGCGTGCCCGGTCACGGACAACATCAGGGCGAGCATTACAGACGCTATTCTGAGCACTTTCCTAGACATGAATACTTCCTCCCATCCTTTAAGAGGGCCACGAAGTTGAGGCCCTACTCCACCAAGTGTTCAACCTCAGCAGCTACGCCGAACATTCCTCGCGGAATCGCCCGACAGGACTGCTATGGCTGATCTGCGAAACTATGTAGCGAAAAGCCGGGGAGAATCATCTCTCCGCCGGAACCCAACACTTACAGAGATCCTAAAAACGTACTGGAGGTATACGTGGAAAGCCCGTGTCATGTCAATAGTTTTTGTCGACCTGGGAGTCCGTCGTCGCCCTCACGGCGCCTTCGAACTATGGTTGCCTTGTCGGCCACCGCACGGCGATGCGGATCTCCTATGAAGGTGTTGAACACGCTCTGACCGTCCTGTAGGGCCCCACTCCGGGTGTTTCAGGAGGTGGTGAGGAGCGGTCCATGGACTTTCGTGAGGGGAGACCCCATGGGAAAAACAGGACGAAAACCCTGCCTTGAACCCGTTCCTGTTCGCGTGGCTCCTCTCAAAACTATTGCGTTCGCAGCGGTCAGCGACTATGATGCGTCTTCCAGCTGAGCCCCTAAGACACCATGTCAGAGCAGTTTGTAGCCGTGGTCTCGAGATCTCCGGCTTCCACATACAAGAAGAGAATCGATTGGGATTGATCAACGCACATGGCCCCGGTAAGAGTCTGACGCCCCTGCTGGTTTCTGGTGACAATGTCCAGGACGAACGAGCCCGAATCGCAGGGCTCGGCCAACTCCGGATGACCTCCAGGGAGACCTCCGATCTCATCATGATGGGAATCGGAGCGTTCACGCCGTTGGAAGGTTTCATGGGCCAGGCCGACTGGCGGGGAGTGTGCGATGACCTCCAGACGTCCGCCGGCGTGTTCTGGCCCATACCGATCACAATGTCCGCGAGTGAGGAAGATGCCGGGCGGCTCGGAGAAGGCGACGAAGTTGGCCTGGTCGACGACGAGAGCGGCGAGTTGATGGGCAGCCTGATCGTTCGGGAGAAGTACCGGATCGATAAGTCTCACGAATGCAAGCAGGTATTCCGAACCGATGATAAGGAACACCCTGGTGTCGCCAAGCTGATGGCTCAGTCGGAGGTGAACATCGGCGGGAAGGTGCGGGTTCTCAGTGAAGGTCCGTATCCGGAGAAGTATGCCGCCACCTATCTCAGGCCGGCCGAGACCCGCCGCCTGTTCGAAGAGAAAGGATGGAGCACGGTTGCCGCTTTGCAGTTACGCAACCCGATGCATCGTTCCCACGAATATCTCGCCAAGATCGCGATCGAAATTTGCGACGGCATCCTGATTCATCAGTTAGTCGGAAAACTAAAGCCCGGCGACATTCCCGCCGACGTTCGAGTTCGGGCCATCGACGCTCTCGTGGACAACTACTTCGTCGAGGACACCTGCATTCAGGCCGTCTATCCCATGGAGATGCGTTACGGTGGGCCGCGAGAGGCGTTGCTCCATGCCGTCTTCCGTCAGAATTACGGCTGCAGTCACCTCATTGTCGGTCGCGACCACGCCGGCGTTGGCGAGTACTACGGGCCGTTCGATGCGCATCACATTTTCGATGAGATTCCGCGAGACGCATTGAAAATCCAGCCACTCAAGATCGATTGGACGTTCTACTGCGCCCGATGCGATGGCGTGGCATCGATGAAGACCTGTCCCCACGGCAAAGACGATCGGTTGCTCGTGAGCGGGACGATGCTGCGGAAGTGGCTTTCGAAGGGGGAAGAGGTCCCGGACCACTTCAGCCGGCCCGAGGTCGTGACCATCCTGAAGGAGTACTACGCTTCCCTTGAAGAGAAGGTGGAGATTCAACTTCACAAATATGCAGAAGGAGACTAGGCGGCGCCGAGACGTCTGCCGAAGGCCTTCGATTGCGAGGAGTTAGAGATAGATGCCGACTTATGTAAATCCGAATAAGTGTGACGGCTGCAAAGCCCTGGACAGGCCGGCGTGCCAGTACATCTGTCCGAGCGACATCATGGCGCTGGACACCTCGATAGGCAAGGCGTACAACCTGGAACCCGACATGTGCTGGGAATGTTACTCCTGCGTCAAGACCTGTCCTCAATCCGCGATTGATATGCGCGGTTACAACGACGTCGTTCCGTTGGGCGGCAAGCTGACGCCACTGCGGGGGACGGACTCCATCATGTGGACCGTGAAGTACCGGAACGGCGAGATGAAGCGATTCAAGTACGCGATTCGAACCACGCCCTGGGGAACGATCGAGCCGTTCCGGCTTTCCGAGGGCCCCGCGGCCGGTGAGTTGAAGTCCCAGGCGTTGTATGGGCAAGCGGAATACCTTGGGGTGGACGCCCTTCCTGGGGCGCCGAGTTAAGCCTGTCCTGACGAGAACCGGACGCCGGATGAGCGTCCGGTACAGCACGCTTTAGCGCAAAAACCCTGTTTAATAAATGAAGCCGTTACCGCCCATCCAGGCGGGAGAGTTTCTTGGAGGTCAGTAGAGCGATGATTCAGCCCGAAACCGAAATAGTGGAATGTGACGTCCTGGTCGTCGGCGGCGGTATGGCTGGCACCGGCGCGGCTTTCGAGGCAGCCTACTGGGCCAAAGAGAAAGGTCTGCGGGTCGTTCTCGTCGAAAAAGCCGCAATCGAGAGAAGCGGGGCCGTCGCCATGGGGCTTTCCGCCATCAACTGCTATATGGGCATGAGGAACAACGAGAATAAGCCCGAAGATTTTGTTCGCTACGTTCGGAACGACTTGATGGGGTTGAGCCGCGAGGATCTCGTCTACGACATCGCCCGGCACGTTGATGAGAGCGTCCACATGTTCGAGGAGTGGGGCCTGCCATTTTTCAAGAACGAGGACGGCACCTACAAACGAGAGGGAAAGTGGCAGGTGATGATCCACGGCGAATCCTACAAGCCGATCGTCGCCGAAGCTGCCAAAAAAGCGGTCGGAGAAGAGAACGTTTTCGAGAGAATCTTCGTTTCCCACCTTCTGACCGACGCCGACGACCCGGGGAAGATCGCAGGGGCCGTCGGGTTCAGCGTGAGGGATCACAAGATCTACATCTTCAAGTCGAAGACGGTGATCTGTTCCGCCGGCGGTGCGACGAACGTGTTTCGTCCGCGGGCCACAGGTGAAGGGCTCGGTCGTATCTGGTATGCCGTCTGGAATACGGGCTCCGCATACAGTTTGATGCAGAAGGCCGGCGCCGAGATGACCCAGATGGAGCACCGTGTGGTCGTCACGAGGTTCAAGGATGGGTACGGCCCGGTTGGCGCGTGGTTCCTCCTTTTCAAGGCCAAGGCCGAGAACGCCTACGGTGAGGAACTGGAAAAGACCCGCGGCCACGAACTGAAGGAGTGGGCTCCCTACGGAGATGCGAAGCCGGTACCCACGCCGCTGAGAAACCACCTGATGCTGAACGACATCAAGGATGGTCGGGGCCCTCACTACATGAGGACAGACACCGCCCTCCAGAAGTTGTTCGCCGACGTGCAGAACGACAAGAAAAAAATGAAAGCGATCGAGGCCGACGCCTGGGAAGACTTTCTCGACATGACGATGTCCCAGGCCTTGATCTGGGCGTCGGAGAACATCGATCCGGCCAAGAAGCCTTCTGAAATCATCCTGACCGAACCCTACTTGATGGGCTCCCATTCCTCGGCCTGTGGCGCATGGGTCAGCGGGGCCGAAGACATCGCGCCTCCGGAATATTTCTGGGGTTACAACCGGATGACGACAATCAAGGGACTCTTTGCGGCGGGAGACGGTGTCGGGGCTTCCGCCCACAAATTTTCATCCGGGTCCTTTGCCGAGGGAAGAATCGCAGGCAAAGCAGCCGTCGCGTTCATTGCGGACCATCCGGGTGCGCTGCGATATGACGAAGACAAGATTGAAGCGATAAAGGCGGAACTCTACGAGCCCTACAACGTGCTCGAGGCGAACAAGCACCTGTCAACGAGCGTGGAAGTGAACCCCAACTACCTGCTCCCCAAACAGGCCTTGCTCCGGCTGCAGAAGAACATGGATGAGTACGCGGCCGGTCCGGGCAACTTTTACATGACCAACGGGCGGAGTCTGGAAAGAGGCCTGGAGTTGATGGGGGTCTACAAGGAGGACCTTGAGAAGCTAGCGGCGCGTGATCTCCACGACCTCCTGAGATGCTGGGAGTTGCGGGATCGAACGTGGTGCGCGGAATCGCACATGCGGCACATCATGTTCAGGGAAGAAACCCGGTGGCCGGGTTATTACTACCGGAGCGATCATCCGAAACTGGATGATGAGAACTGGAAGGTTTTCGTTAATTCCAGGTACGACCCCGCGACCGGGGAATGGCACATGACCAAGAAGCCGTTCATCCCGCTCGTTCCTTAGTGGGAGTAGCTATGACGGCAGAGAAAGTCCCTTCCATACAGAAGAGCATCCTGGTGGTCGGCGGAGGTATCGCCGGAATCACGGCAGCCGTCGAGGCGGCTGAAGTCGGCTACGATGTGTATATGGTCGAAAAGCAGCCCTTCCTGGGTGGAAGGGTGACCCAACTCGCAAAATACTTCCCGAAACTATGCCCTCCCAATTGCGGGCTCGAGATCAATTTCCAACGCATGAAGAACAATCGGAAGATTCGATTCTTCACGATGGCGGAAGTGGAGAGCATTTCGGGTGAGCCAGGGAATTTCGATGTCGCAATCAAGAAGCAACCACGGTACGTGAACGACCGCTGCACCGCATGCAACGATTGCGTGCCCGTCTGTCCGGAAGATCGGCCGGATGCGTTCAATCTCGGCATGGGCACGACCAAAGCCATCTACCTGCCCCATGCCCTGGCGTTTCCGATGAAGTACGCGATCGACGAGTCGGCGTGCAAGCTCACCGCCTGCGCGAAGTGTGTCGACGCATGCACCTACGACGCGATTGACCTTGAGATGAAACCCGAGAGCTTCAACCTCAAGGTCGGCGCCGTCATCATGGCCACTGGGTGGCAACCTTACGATGCCTCAAGGATCGACAACCTGGGCTTTGGAAACTACGCGGACGTCGTCACCAATCTGATGCTCGAACGCATGGCCGCTCCGGACGGACCCACCCAGGGAAGAATTGTCCGCCCTTCCGATGGTGGCGCGGTGAACTCGGTCGCGTTCATCCAATGCGCCGGCTCGAGGGACGAGAATCATCTGGGCTACTGCTCCAGCATCTGCTGCCTGGCATCCCTGAAGGAAGCGACCTACATCCGGGAGCAGTATCCGGAATCGAAAGTCTACATTTTCTACATCGACTTGCGGACACCGGGCACATACGAGTTGTTTTCTCAGAAAGTGCAGAACGATCCGAACGTGTCTGTCGTGAAGGGGAAGGTCGCCCGAATCGCGGAGGACCCCTCGACCGGAACTCTGGTCGTCGAGGCCGAAGACATTCTGTCCGCCCGCAAGACGACAATCAAGGTCGACCTGGTCGTTCTGGCGACGGGCATGATGTCCAGCGTCGATCCGGCCCAGGCGGGCGTTCCTGCCGCTTACGATCAGGACGCCTTCCTCCTGCCGGATGAGACCGCGCCTGGCATTTTTTCCGCCGGTTGCGCGCGCGGACCCGTGGACGTGGCGACGTCTGTTCAGGACGCAACGGCGGCGACGCTCAAAGCGATTCAGGCCATCCATCAAGCCGGCATCCGGAAAAAAGAAACAGTCTCGACGTAGGAGCCCCTTGGGGTCGTCGAATCGGACATTAGTGAATCATGGAACACAAAGTCGGAGTCTACGTTTGCACCGGTTGTGACATCGGGCAGTGCCTCAAAACGGACGATCTGGTAAAGATCGCCAAAGAGGAATTCGCACCTGCCGTCGTCCGTACCGGGGCCGCTTTCTGTCTCGAAGATGTCGATCTCATCAAGGGTGACATCGCCAAAGGTGAGGTCGATCGGGTTGTGGTTGCAGCCTGCTCGCCACGCGTAAACAGAGACATTCTTTCGTTCGAGAACACTCCGGTGGAACGGGTGAACCTCCGCGAGCAGGTGGTGTGGAGTCACCCACCCAACACTGAGGAGACTCAAAGCCTTGCCGAGGATTATATTCGGATGGGCATCGTTCGGGCGGACAAGACCGGAATTCCGACTCCCTATGTCGAAGCCAATGAACGAACCCTTCTCGTGGTGGGAGGGGGAGTTGCGGGCATGGCGGCGGCGATCGATGCCGCCCGGACGGGTTTCCGGGTCGTGCTGGTCGAGAAGGCCGCCGCGTTGGGTGGGTTTGCCCGAAAGCTCTACAAACGCTTTCCGACACGTCCACCATGGGGCGACCTGGTCGAATCCGACCTGGCCGAGACAGTTCAGGCGGTGGAGAGGGAAGACAACATCACCGTCTACCTTTCTTCCCAGGTCGACGCCATAGACGGTCAACCGGGTAACTTCAGTGTGACGATCGGCGAGGACGGAACCGGGCGGACGATTACCGTCGGCGCTGTCGTTCTCGCTACGGGCTGGAAGCCCTATGACGCGACGGAATTCGAGTCTTACGGTTTTGGACGTTACGCCAATGTCATCACCAGTGTGGCGCTCGAGGAAATGGCTTCAGCCGGCAAGATTGCCCGTCCCACCGATGGGGCGGCGCCGCGCAGCGTGGCGATTATCCAGTGCGAGGGCGCGGCCGACGAGAAGCATTTGCCCTACAGCGGCAATGTCACGTCCCTGGTTTCATTGAAGCAGGCCAGATATCTGAGACAGCTCTATCCCGATGCGACGGTGTACATCTTTTACCAGGACATGCAGACTCCGGGGCAGTATGAGTACTTCTACCGCGAAGTTCAGTCCGACGACGGTATTCTTCTCTCGCAGGGCGAAGTCCAATCCGTTCGAGAGGGTGAGAACGGGAGTATCGTTCTCGACATCAACGACACGACGCTCGGCGGAGGTATCCGGATCAGCGCGGACCTGCTCGTTCTCTCGACCGGGATGATGCCGGCCGGCGCCGACTCCGACGCCCTGAACCTGGGCTACCTCCAGGGAAGCGAACTACCTCAAACGAAGTTTGGATTTGCCGACTCGCACTTTATCTGCTTTCCCTACGAGACCCGTCGCACCGGAATCTATTCGTCGGGATGCGCCAGGGGGCCGATGGACATGGCCGCCAGCCGGCAGGACGGCACCGCAGCGGCGCTCAAGGCGATCCAGTGCATCGAAAATTCATCGGCCGGATCGGCCGTGCATCCGCGGACAGGGGATCTGTCCTTTCCTGATTTCTTCATGCAGAAATGCACCTCCTGTGGTCGTTGTTCACAGGAGTGTCCTTTCGGGGCCCTGGAAGTCGATGAGAACAGCCATCCGTCGCTCGATCCCAATCGCTGCAGGCGATGTGGAATCTGCATGGGGGCATGCCCGGTGCAGATCATTTCCTTCGACGACTACTCCGTAGACATGTTGTCGTCGATGATACGGGCCGTGGAAATACCCGAAGACGACGACGACAAGCTGCGGATCCTGGTCCTGGCCTGCGAAAACGACGCGTATCCTGCCCTGGACGCCGCCGGCATCAACAGGCTCGACTACCCGGTAAACGTCCGGGTCGTTCCCGTTCGCTGCCTCGGCTCGGTCAACGGGGTCTTGATTGCCGATGCGATGTCCAAGGGTTTTGATGGCGTTGCCTTGATGGGTTGCAAATCCGGTGAAGACTACCAGTGCCATTTCATCCAGGGGAGCGAGTTGCTCGGACAACGGATGGAGAACGTCCGGGAGACATTGGAACGGCTGGCGCTCGAACCTGAGAGAGTCCAGGTGACGGAAGTCGCAATAAACGAATATCGGAAGATTCCTGAAATGCTCGAAGACTTTGCATCGACGATCGCCGAAGTCGGTCCCAATCCGTTCAAGGGTTTTTAACAACGGACATCCTGCGAGAGGAGCAATGGCGAAAGCAGCTTTGATTGAACCGGATCTGGACTTTAAACAGCAAATCCTCGGTCTCGGAACCCACGACCTATCCTCCTGCTACCAGTGCGGGACCTGTTCGGTGATCTGTCCTATCTCGACCGCCGAGGATCCGTTCCCGAGGAAGGAGATGATATGGGCCCAGTGGGGCCTGAAGGACCGCTTGATGGCCGACTCGACCATCTGGGCGTGCCATCAATGCGGTGTGTGCAATACGTACTGTCCACGGGATGCAAAGCCGGCCGACGTGATGGCTGCGGTTCGGGACTACAGTATTGCCCATTATGCGTGGCCGAGATTTATGGGTCAGGCGGTCGATCAACCGAGCCTCCTTCCGCTCCTGTTCGGTTTTCCAGCCGTGGTCCTGCTTGCAATGCTGGCCGCGCTCGGGAACCTCCGTTCTCTTCCGGAGGGGACGATCGTGTTTTCGAAGTTCCTGCCGATCATCTACATCGAAATTTTCTATTCGGTGGCGGTCGGAATCGCGGTGATCGCGGCGATCAAGGGTGGTTTGAACTATTGGAATGCCCTCCGAACCGAAGCCGTGAGTGCGGGCAAGAGCGTTTCTTCCGGAGTCGTGTCCACGGTCTTGACGATCTTAAAACACACGAAGTTTCGTCAGTGCGAGACCGAACGGACTGGAACCCGGAGAAGCTACAAGGAACACCTCGGCACGACTCACATGGTGCTGTTCTATGGGTTCATCGGTCTCGTCATCACGACCACCGCGGTCGGCATCGGCATCTACGCGTTCGGTTATCTGACGCCATGGCCTCTCTGGCATCCCATCAAGATTCTCGGCAACGTGAGTGGCGCAGCGGTTATTGCAGCCTGCCTGGTGTTCGCGTATCGGCGCAGGACCGACAAGGAGAAGGCCGGCAAGACGACTTATTCGGACTGGCTGTTTCTCGCGGTATTGGGATCGACCGCCATGACTGGATATTTTTCCGAATGGTTGCGCCTCGCCGACGTCGCGATCCTCGCCTACTGGTCCTATTTTCTGCACCTCCTGCTGGTCTTCTTTCTTCTCGCATATCTCCCATATTCCAAGTTCGCGCACCTCTCCTACCGGTTTGTGGCAATGTTGTTTGCAGCGGGAAACACGGCCTCGGATCAGTAACGAATGCGGGATCCGAATGATCCGTGTCTGTTCTGCACTCCTCGCGGTGTGACACGCGAGAACGAGCTTGCCTACTCGACCCGTGACAGCTATCCGGTCAGTCCCGGCCATTCCCTGGTGATTCCGCGGAGGCACTGCGCGAATTTCTTCAAGCTCACTCCCGAAGAGGCGAGCGCCTGTTTCGAACTCTTGCAATTCGAGCGTCAATCGCTCGAAGCGGAGTTCGATCCGGACGGCTACAACGTGGGGGTCAACATCGGTAAAGCTGGAGGACAAAGTGTGTTGCACGTCCATTGGCACCTGATCCCCCGATACCTGGGAGATCATCCCCGTCCGAAGGGCGGCATCCGGCACATTTTTCCCGAACAGGCAGAATATCCGCGAGGAACCGCAGTCTGATGACCTACGACCTCTGGGCGGTGTCTTTGCGACTCGGGACAGGCCTGGTGATCGGCTTCCTGATCGCGCTGACAGGAGTCGGTGGGGGCGCCCTGGCCGTTCCGGCCCTGACGCTGGTACTGGGCGTGCCTTCGTCGATCGCCGTCGGGACCGCCAGCCTGTATGCCTTCCTGACGAAATGCTACGCCGTGTTTGAGCACAAGCGGCTGGGTACGCTCGACAAGTCGGCGACCCTGACCTTCCTCGGCGGCGCCATCCCCGCGAACGTGGCGGTCGCGTATCTTGTCAACCGATACGTCCGGGCGGCCCAGGCCACCGATCTGGCCAAACTGGAGCAATTTCAGGAGACGCTGGGCGGTCTGATTGGCGGCACCATGCTGATATCCGTCGCGTTCCTGGCGTTCAATCTCATGAGAAGCAAGCCGAACGGCGTCGAGGGACCTGTCGATCCAAACGGTCTCGGCCCGGCCTCACCTGGCCGGAAGGTGGCTCGCGTGTCGTCAGGAGTGGCAGTCGGTGCATTGATGGGTGCCACGAGCGTCGGTGGCGGCATTCTGGTTCTTCCGGCCTTGCTCATCCTCTTCGGCTTGTCCGCCAACAAGGCTGTTGGAACTTCCATAGTTATTGCGCTCGTGCTGTCCCTGTTCACGGCGGTGATTTACATGGGCGGCGGTCAGATAGAGTACGTCACGGCAGTACTCATGTCGGTCGGATCGTTAGCCGGAGTTTTCGTCGGCAGCCGGCTATCGGCGCGAATGCCGGAAAGACCGCTTCAGGTAATCGTCATAGGCGTAATCGCAGTGGCGGCGATGACGATGCTGTTTTAGCAGCCCGTGGTGGAAGTCTGTAGCGTTTTGTCCAGGGAACATGCTAAACGGTCTTGGGGCCGGCACTCGCCAGCCCGCGAGCGCCGGCTGGCGACGTGTGGCCTCGTCAGGCCGTGCCGAAAGCCGGCCAGTAGACCGATAGCAGATAGCCGATCGTCACGACTACGACGAACACGAGCACGCAAGCCCAGAATCCTTTGACGAGCATCGTCTTAAGATTGATCCCATAACCTGCGGCGACAGCGGGGCCCCCGGCCGAAGTCGGCAGCATGAAGCCGCAGTTGCCGATGGTCGTCACGATGTAGACGAACGGGAGTGGGTTCAGGTCGAGGCTCTGGAACGTGCTGATGGTGATCGGCACCGTCACGGCGACCGCCGCAGTGTTGCTCGTGATCTGGGTCATCAGCATGGTCAATGCTGAAAACACCACGACCGCGACGAAACCGCCCCCGGCGGCGTACGGTACGAGAGTATCCGCAATGTAGGAGGCTGTTCCCGTCTCGGTAAGTACCCTGCCGAGTGCCGTGCCGCCGGCGAACAGATAGAACAGCCCCCACATCATCTTTCCCTGGGCGTATTCCCAGGTCATGAGGTTCTCACCTCGGGGACGAATCACGAAACACAGCAAGCCAAACGTCAGAAACGCATAGGCGGGACTGAATGCCGGAAGGATGCCGACGTAGAGTGGTCGGCCAAACGCCATCAGAGCGGCCATGAAGAAGAGAAAGAAGCCCCACTTTTCCTGGACGCTCATCGGTCCGAGCGCTTTGAACTCTCCGACAAAATACTCTCGAGTCCCTTCCACTTCGGCCATTTCCGGCTTGAAGGCCACTCGAACGAAGATAAAGGTGACGATCATTACGGCCAGACTCAACGGCAGGAAGCGGGTCACCCACGTGATGAACAGGAACTCTTGACCGGTCACCATTTCCTGGATGAATCCGACCGTGAGCAGGTTCGGAGCGCCACCCAGAGGCGTCGTCGCGCCGCCGGCGCTGGTGCCCCAGGCCACGGCGATAACGAGTGCGGTTCCGAAGTTGCTCTCCCACAGGTCCTTGATACCGATGAAATGGAG
This sequence comes from Terriglobia bacterium, assembly GCA_965247425.1. Lineage (GTDB taxonomy): Bacteria > Acidobacteriota > Terriglobia > 20CM-2-55-15 > 20CM-2-55-15 > CAZOZZ01. Next base: position 2,363,474 of record OZ252023.1, on the reverse strand, counting down.
CATGGCGACTACGATTGGAATCATCGTTGCCGCGACGATCGTGTTCGGCAGAAAGGCGCTCATGACCATGGCGATCCCAAACCACGCCAGGATCTGCCGTGTCGTACTGGTGCCGACGCCGATCAACGAGGCCAGGGCGATGCGGCGATCCAGCCCCCACCGAGCCCAGACGGTCGTCAGAACGTTAGCCGAGAGCAATAGGATGACCAGTTCCGCCGCGTAGGCGGGCAGGATGCGTCCGAGCGGGGCGAAATTGAAGAGGGCCACGACGACCAGAGGTAAGAAGCCGGTCACCGCCAGGTGGACCGGCCGGGTGATCCACCACCACGCCATCCAGAACACGAGTCCGATGCTGCAGCGAATCTCGTAGGGCATGGATTCGATCGGAACGGCGAGCATCAAAAGGAAGACGATCGGCCCCGCGATGGTGTGTATGACTTTCCTGTTGTTCGAATCGGGCGGATCTTTTTGTTTCGAATCAGATGGTGTGGACATGCAGATATGGTTTCCTTTCGACGTAAAATCGGTAGTGGGTTCAACTGTAAGCGTCGCTAGTATATGCGGTTTTTGAGTTTCGGAAAGACGAAAGTCATCCGGGTGGTAAAGAGCCGAACAAGGATGAAAAGAAGGCTTCAGCGGAACAAGGTTTCCTGCATGCGGATCGCACCTGCTTACATCCTGCCAGCGCCGGAAGTTCTTGACACCTGCCACGGTCTTGGTATAGTCCTACCCCAGCTATTTCTGTAAGATAACCGAACATGGTTTCCCGCCAGTGCTGTGCGTGGAGGCCAACGCGAATGGAGGATGGTAATGAGGAGCTTTGGGATGGACTATTTTAAGTCTGGCCTTGTTGTTGTGATGGTGCTGCTTTTTACAGGTGCGGCATTCGGCCAGACCGGAGCGGGCAGCCTGATCGGTCGTGTGACCGATGTTTCGGGCGCGGTCCTGCCGGGCATCACGATTACGGGCTCGAGTGAACAGATGATCGGTGAACGCCAGGTGTTCTCCGACGAAAGCGGAAACTATCGCCTGATCGGCTTGCCGCCGGGCGTTTACACCGTGCAAGCCGAGCTACCCGGATTTGCGACCTACCGGCGCGAAGGGATTTCGGTCCGCGCGGGCACGAACCTGACGGTGAACATTGAGATGCAGGTCGGTGCGTTGACCGAGACGATCAGCGTCACCGCCGACACGCCCATGGTCGAGACGACGTCCACGGTGAGTGCCGTGGCGATCTCCGGTGACTTCCAGCGTGCCGTTCCGGTGCAGTCCCGGCGCAATTGGAGCGATATCCTGGAGATGCAGCCGGGCATCAACACGCGTCCCTGGAACGATCAGAGCGGCCGGCAGGTGTATTACGGCCGTGGTGTGCACCACTTCGGTCACGTTATCGAGATGGACGGGGCGCGGGCGACTTCGTACTACGATTCGCAACCGGCGTATCTCAACATGAGCACGGACACCCTCGGGGATGTCGAAGTCAAGACCGGCGGTTACGACGCGTCCCTGCCGATGGGCAACGGCATCCAGCTGAACATCGTCACGCCGAGCGGCGGCAACGAGTTCCACGGCAAGGCCGCCTACGCATACCAGCCGAATGGGTGGAACGGCGACAACACCGCCAACACGTTCAAGAACAACGGCGGCTCGCCGACCAAGCAAGACATCGGCATGATCGATGCTTCCATGGGGGGGCCGATCGTACGCGATAAGATCTGGTTCTTCGGATCATTCAGGGACCAGCGGATCGAGAACTTCATCTCCCGGACCCAGTTCTTCATCGACAACGCGGCGGCGATAGTTCCCGGTCAGGAAGACTTCCAGAACAAGACGAACGCCCAGAACTGGTTCGTCAAGTTCACCACACAGTTGAGCCAGAACCACAACCTGCTGTTCTCGGTCGCCAACGACCGGACCAACTACCAGCAGAACAACCAGGACATTCTCCAGCCCCTGCGGTTCAACTCCACGGGTGGCTACCAGTACACGGCCAAGCTCAATTCGATCTGGACCACGGCCCTGAGCACGCAGCTCATCGGCTCCTGGAACGACAAGAGCGGCGCCAACGAGGGGACTTTTGCCGACCTGGCCAACACGCAACCCGAGAGGCGCATCTACGACTCCGCGGCAATTTCCGGATCGAACCTTTCCGGCGATACCCTCCTCGGTGTCATCGACAACGCTTCCCGGCGCAGGTACCAGGTATCCTCGCACTGGGAGTTCAAGGGAGACCTGACTTACTTCATGCAGGGCGGCGGTGTGTCGCACGAGTTCAAGACGGGGTTCTTCGCGGCCCCGCGGAGCCTGTACCGTCAGACGGACGTTTTCTCGAACAACGGCTTCTACTCGGAAGACCGCGTGTTGATCGATTCCAACAACAAAGGCGGTAGTCATGTTCCTTTCCGCCGTTCCTTTGCGGATCCTTTCGACCCGATCGTCGTCGATGCCGGCGAGAACAACTACGCGTTTTACGTGCAGGATCAGTGGAGGCCGATCGACCGGCTCACGCTCAACCTGGGTGTCCGCGTGGACCTCGTGAAGCGGAACGACCTGTTGAACAGCTTCACGCGCCAGGACAGCACCGAGTTTGCGCCACGCCTGGGCTTTTCGCTCATGCTCGATCAGGATGCCAAGAACGTGATCCGGGGAAGCGCCGTCCGGCTGCACGCCGGAATGACCGGCCGCGACGGGCCGACGCGGTTTGCCTCAGGGGCTGCGACCACGACCACGACCATGTGGGACAACGACCTTGACGGCGTCTTCGAGACCACACAGCTTTCGACGAGAGCTTCGGAAGCGCTGATCAAGCAACGGTTTCATCCGGACCTGAGTCAGCCTTACATCGATGAGTTCATCCTGGCCTACCGGAGGCAGTTACCGAGCCAGATTGTCATCGACATCGCTGGGACGATGAAGCACGTCGAACACAACTATGCCGAAGTCGACATCAACGGCATCTATCCCGCGGGGCCGGGCCTGCCGTTCCTCGGTTTCGGATTGGTTGATGTCAACCGTGGGAGAGTGACCCAGCAGACCAACAATACCTATAGCCGGAACAACCTCTGGGCCGGTGACTTCACGGTCACGAAGAACATGAGCGATGGTTTCATGCTGTACGGCACGCTCGGTGTCCAGAAACACTACGTCAGCGGCGACTGGAACCCGACGGACCCAGCCCGGTTCATCTCACCAGAGAAGTTCCCTGACAACAAGGGACTGGAAGATACCCGGGGCAACGGCTCCGAGAACAGCCTGACCAGCGGCGACGGCGGTAGCCAGGACATCTGGAAGCACTACACGTTCAGCTTCATGGGGCAGTGGGACGCGCCTCTTGGGCTCAAGGTTTCCAGCGGTTACACGCTGAATCAGGGTTCCTTCAACGGTGTAGTCAAGAATCGGCTGTCGGCCGGCGATCCGACGTATGGGCCTTCCCGGTTCACGCTGCCGAACGGGACGACTCAGTCCAACCCGTTGGCAACCCGCTTCCGGATCGAGTTCCCGACGCGCGGAGAGGGCCAGTTCAAGGCTCCGAACGTCCACAACATGAACATCAAGGTCGGGAAGGAGTTCCAGATCAGCGATTCGCAGTCGATCGAACTTTCGATGAACTTCATGAACATCGCCAACAGCAACTCCTTCTACCAGTGGGAAAGCGGTGCGAACCGCATTTACCAGACCAACCGGTACCAGACGGGCATGAGGAGCCTGCAGCCCGCCCGTGCGGCGCAGTTGTTCCTGAAGTATTCGTTCTAGTCGAAAGGCTGGATCGACCAACCTCGACCCACGCCATCGTGTTTGTCACGGTGGCGTGGGTTTTTTCACATGGCGATGTCTTCGCCGCTTCCCATCGGAGTCGTTCGTCTGATGGGATCCAATCAGAAAGGAGTTGGTATGCGAGTCCTCCACGCATTTCTTGGGGTGCTCGTGGCGCTTGTGGCGTTACCGGCATCGGCCCAGGATTATGCGCTCCGGACCCGGGTCGCGATCGACGGGCACGGGCAGGTGCTTGAAGACGTGGTTATCCTGGTCGAAGGCGAGACGATTGTTTCCGTTGAACCGGCTGGGTCGATTCCCGCCGGTGCGACAGTCATCGACCTTCGCGACTACACGGTGCTCCCCGGCCTGATCGACGGCCATGTTCACATCGTCGCCCATTTCGATTCCCGGGGCGAACGTCCCTCCGCCACAGCTCTTCATGCCGCTTCGAACGCCCGCAAATTTCTGGAGAGCGGCTTTACCACGGTCCGGAGTCTGGGAGCGCCCAATTTTGTCGATGTGGATCTGCGAGAGGCTGTTGAGGCGGGAATCGTTCCCGGACCACGCCTTCTGGTTTCGGGCCAGGGACTCTCAGACGGGCAGGTGCCCGCGGCCGAGGGCGACCTGGCCGCAGATGGAAGAGCGCCGAATGACCTGATCACTCCGGTCCGCGAGTTCGTTGCCGAATTGATCGATGGAGACGTCGACCTCCTAAAGATCTTTGCCACGCGCAGCAGCCGTGCCGGAGGAACTCCAACCTATTCGTTCGAACAGTTGAGTGTTGCGATCGAAGAAGCCAGCAAAGCCGGCAAACCCGTCGCGGCACACGCACACTCGGCCGAAGGAGCGCGGCGTGCGATACTGGCCGGCGCCAGGACGATCGAGCACGGCGCCTTGCTCGACGACGCCACGATCGACTTGATGGTGGAACGTGGAACCTTCTACGTGCCGAACCTCTACCTTTCGCGCTACTACCTGGCCAATGCCGAGAAATTCGGGTTCAACGAAGAGCAACTCGACTGGACCCGCCGCCTCCTTCCGCCGCGGGAGGAAGTGTTCCGCAAGGCGGTTGAGCGTGGAGTCAAGATCGTGTTCGGTACCGATGCCGTGGCCGGAATGGCGGGGGAAACCTTTCCGGAATTCGAACGGCGGATCGCAAACGGATCGACCGCCGCCCAGGCCATCACGAGTGCGACATCTGTTGCGGCCGAAGCGCTGGGCCTCGCCGACAGTGTCGGCAACCTCGAAGCCGGTAAACTGGCCGACATCATCGCGGTAGAGGGGAACCCTCTCGAGGACATCCGCGCCCTGGGCCGCGTCGTGTTCGTGATGAAGGGTGGGCGCATCTACAAGGGTCCTCGCGACTGAACGGCAATTGATGATCAGTCGAGTCTTCTCCCGGTCTCACTTCCTTAATCTCGCCATTTGGCTGCTTTGTAGCTGTGCGCTCGGCGGGACCGCCCTCGCGCAAGTCACGGCACCGCCGGGATTCGAAGACCGCCGCGTCGTCGAAGCCATGCTCCTCGATCAGAACGAATCCATCGACCTGGACGGCTTTCTGGACGAGGCCGTCTGGGAACGGGCCATTCCGGCTGCCGGCTTCACGCAGCAAGACCCCGAAAACGGTGCACCGGCCACCGAAGCGACGGAAGTGCGCGTCGTATATGGGGGTCGGAGCTTGTATCTGGGGATCCTGTGTATCGATTCGGAGTCGGGCGCCCTCCTGGGCAACCAGATGCAACGGGACCAGCCTCTGGAGTCCGACGATCGCTTCATGTGGACCCTGGATCCGTTCCTCGACGAGCGAAGCGGGTATTACTTCGAGATCAATCCGTCGGGGGCGATGGGAGACGGTTTGATCGGGACATCCCCCGGGGGCGGGTTCAGAGCCAACAAGGCATGGGACGGCATCTGGACTGCGAGAGTCCGACGGACCGACACCGGGTGGCAGGCCGAGATCGAGATCCCGTTCGCCACGGTAAATTTCGATCCGGACGCCGCCGCATGGGGTGCAAACTTTCAGCGTACGGTGCGACGAAAGAACGAGGAAAGCCGCTGGAACGGGTACTCCCGGAACCAGGGTCTGATGCAGATGAGCAACGCGGGCCTCGTCGTCGGTCTCGAGGAGATCGACCAGGGCCTGGGCCTGGACCTGATACCTTACGTATCGGGCAACATCACCGACACTCCCGGTGACCCCGACCCGCGGATCTACAGCGGTGACGCCGGCTTCGATCTTTTCTACAACGTGACGCCCAGCCTTCGGGCGAACTTCACATTGAACACCGACTTCGCAGAGACCGAAGTCGACGATCGCCGCGTTAACCTGACGCGGTTTCCTCTTCGTTTTCCAGAAAAGCGGGACTTCTTCCTGGACGGATCGAACTTTTTCAATTTTTCGGCGACCGGCGTCAACCCTTTTTTCAGTCGCCGAATCGGCCTTGGCGCCGATGGAGAGCCGCAAAGAATCGTCTACGGAGCCAAGCTGACGGGTCAGGTGGGTTCTCAGGACATCGGGATGTTGCATGTACGCACGGCCGAATCTGGCGACCTTGCCGGTGAGGACTTTTCGGTGTTTCGCCTGAAACGCCGCTTCTTCGCGGAGTCTCATGTGGCGGCCCTCTACACGCGTCGGGCAGAGCAGGGAACCGGTGCGTCGGTTCTCCACACGGCTGGCGCGGAGGTTCACCTCACGACCAGTCGATTCCGTGGTGACCGCAACCTGTCTCTCACCGGATTTTACCTGTGGAACAACACGCCCGTCGGGGGTGGTCGCGGAGCCGCGAGAGGTTTTCGAATTCACTATCCGAACGACACCTGGCTGTTTCAGCTATCGGTTCGTGAGCTTCAGGAAAATTTCGACCCGGCCGTGGGTTTCACACCCCGACGTGGATTCCGGCGTGCGAACCCGGAGCTGTTCTTCGGCCCCCGCCCGGTCGATCACCCCTGGATGCGGCGCTTCAGGTTCGGATCCGACAGCCAGTTCCTGATGGACACAAAAAACCAGATGGTCACGCGCATCTTCGACGTGACCGTGTTCGAGATGGAGTTGCATTCCCAGGACACCGTCGTCTTCCAGGTTTCCCCCAGCTTCGAGAGGCTCCAGAGAGATTTTGTAATCAGTCCGGGTGTCGTTCTGTTTAAAGGGACCGAGTACAATTTCAACAGGTACAAGGTGGAGATCGATACCGCCGAGCGACGTCCTGTGGCGGCTTCCACCGTACTGGAATGGGGTAACTTCTTTTCGGGAACGCGTCGGGAGTTTTCTCTGGACCTCGGGATCCGACCCCGTCCCGGCCTCTTCGCCAGCGTCGGCGGCGAATTCAATCGGGTGGAGCTCCCCGAAGGCAATTTCTCGACGAGCCTCGTTCGATCGGAGATCAACACGCAGTTCGGACCGTGGGTCTCGCTGGCCAACCGACTACAGTACGACACCGTCAGCCGGAATATTGGCTGGCAGGCGCGATTCCGCTGGATCCTGAAACCCGGGAACGACATCTTTGTGGTGCTGAATCAGAATTGGCTCGACAACCCTCTGCTGCCCGACAGAATCCAGACACTGAACCGCCAGCTTTCCAGCAAGCTGGTGTTCACGCGCCGGTTCTAGAGAACATCGTTCCCGGTATTGGAGCCACGACCACCTCGACGAGCCCTCCGTGCCAAGGATGGAACCGAAAAACATGATAACGTCGGGTAATATTCCAATGACCTACGTACGGATCCGGCGACTCGACTGGTCCAGGCAGCTACGCTTGCGGGTTTCGCAGTGTTCTAGATGATCCGCGATCAGGGTATAGAGCGAGCTCTGGTCGGGACGGCGTGGCTGGTAGGTGGCGGCCAGACCCATGCCCCCTGCCGGAAGGCACGCTCCTTGCCGTTGTCAAAGCGGGTCCTACGCCTACTGTCGCCATCTCACCCGTTGAACCGTTTTTCCCCGCCTCAAAGATCCGCAGCACATCCCCTCATGCGACTTCCGAAATGGCTGTCCAGGTGACAGCCATTTCGGAAGAGCAGCTCGGTCGAAGTTGAATGAGGCCCGGCCAGCGGGCATTTGAGTCGAATTCAAACCCATTGTTAAGGAAGTTCTATTTTCGCATTGTTGAAATCGATATGGTGTCGGCGGTATCTTGTGGTATATATACCGTCAGATGAAGAAGAAAAAGATATGGCTTGAGTTGAATCAGGTAAGGGGAGCGGTTGCGTCGCGACTGCGACGGCGGAAGTACAGCCTGATCGAGCGCCATGAGATACCCGACGGTTTGCTGCCTGGCTCGGTGTCGATTAGTTACACCCGGTGCGGTAAGCCGACGTGCCGGTGTGTGTCGGGTGAAGGGCACCCATCCTGGTCCTGGACATTCATGATGGACGGGAAGAAGCATGTCGAACACGTTCCAGCTGCCATGGTTGAGGAGATTCAAAAGCGTGTCGGAGCGGGAAGGGAGTTTCAGGATGCGATCCGGGAGGTGCTGACAGCGAACGCGAAGTTGTTGGTGCTGGAGCGCCAGCAACAACGTGAGAAGCGGAAGCGCCGGTGAAAGGTCCGTCGGCACGAGGGATACGACGGTACGCGCGAAAGTGTTTGCGGCTGAAGGGGTATTTGAATCACCCCGGAGATGGGCGGGTGCGACCGCAGATCGGAAGTGGGCATCTGATCTGGTCTCTGGTGATCGGGTATCTGCTGCGGGAATCGAGCTTCCTGGCCATCGAGTCGCTCGCACGATCCTCGGCGTGTCGGGCCTTGGGAATCGGACGCCGCTTTAGCGACGACACGCTGGGCTATTTTACCGAGAAGCTGAATCCGGAATTCACGCGCGGCGCGTTGACCACAGCCATCAAGCAGGCCAAGCGCAATAAAGCGTTCGACGATTGCCGATTCATCGGCCTGGCGCTGGACGGGACAACCGTGGGGCGTGTCGGTGAGGCCGGGTGTCAGTGGTGTCGACCCCATCGCAACGCCGAGGGGGAGGTGACCACCTACTTACACCACGTCGTGATGGCCACCATCGTGGGCACCGGGTTCACTTTACCGGTCGATGTGGAACCCTACGGTAGTGGGGATAGCGAATGGTCGGGGGGGCAACGACTGCTTCGTCGGGTGGTGGGGCAGTTGGGGCCGCGTTTTGCCGATTATGTTGTTGTCGATGGGGGCTATGCGTCGGCTCCGTTCCTGCACTTGGCCGACGAGTTGGGATTGAAGACCATCGTCCGTCTCAAAGCCAATCTTCCGAGCTTGTTCAACGCCGCCAAAAGCCGGTTTGCTTGTCAGCCGCCGTCCCGGGTTTTCAAGGATGGAGCCGATCGGGTGGAAATCTGGGATGCAGACGACTTCGATCCCTGGGGCCGATTGAACTGGCCGACCGTGCGCGTGATCCGCTACCGGCAAGAGAAACCCGATGGATCGGTGGTCGAAGCCTACTGGCTGACCAATTTCTCGATGAACCAAGTGGGAGCGCCCACTTTATTTCGCATGGCCAAGAGTCGTTGGGAAGTCGAAAACCAAGGTTTCAACGATGCCAAGAACCGTTATGGGATGGCCCATATCCCCCATCACCACGCCAACAGCTTGCTTCTCCACTGGCTCCTCATAAGCCTGGCTCTCACGATCGAACGTCTGTATCGATTGCGTCATTTGCATCGCGGGCGCCATCGCCCGCATACCTCCATCGAGCTTCTTCGTTTGCTTCGCCTCGCTCTGTCTGCCCCAACCCCAGCCGACTCCAGCTGAACTGACTCGTTTCCCTGGTCTCCACGCGCCTGCCTGACCCCAATCACCGGGCTGGACCCGCTACGGATACCTGTCTCTCGAAAATACCCCTCACTTCAAATTCCTCTCCCTCCTCGACCTTTTCCCTTCCAGAGCCCCTTCCAGACACTCCGTCCTCCCTGACTTCCGAAATGGCTGGGTGGAAGTCTGTAGGGTCGCGTTACGAGCGCCATGGGGCTAGTCTAGATGCAAGGCGCCACGACGACGGCGATGGTTCCCATCGAAGACGTCGATGCTCTTCATCGATCTAGGAGTGGCAACGCCGCAGCTGGCCCCATGCCGTCGTAACCCGAAGGGCGCAGGGGTCTTCGGGCCACAGGCTTTGTCATTCGTCGGTCACGATGACAAAGCATCGTTCCGCTCCTCATTTCGCGCCTGTGACCCGAATACCCCTGCGCGCGACCCTACAGACTTCCACCACGGGCTCCATGACTCCGGGGTCCTACTCCCGCCCCGCGTAAAGTGGGAATCCCGCGCACAACTCGCTGACGGATCCTCGGATTCGCGAGATCGTAGTTTCGTCGTCGATATGTTCGAGGACATCTCCGATCCAGTTTCCGATCGTCGCCATTTCGGATTCGCCCATGCCACGGGTTGTCAGGGCGGGAGTTCCAATCCGGATGCCGCTGGGTTTCATGGGTGGGTTGGTGTCGAAAGGTATGGTGTTCTTGTTGACCGTGATTCCCGCCCGCTCCAGTGCCTGTTCGGCCTCGGCCCCATCGATGCCTTTCGAGAAAACGTCCACGAGCATCAGGTGGGTGTCGGTGCCGCCCGAGACGATGCGGAAACCTCGTGACGCGATCCCCTCGGCCAGAGTCTTCGCGTTCGAAATCACCTGGCGGATGTAATTCCGGAAATCATTCGTTGCCGCTTCCTTGAAGCAGATCGCCTTGGCTGCGATCACGTGAACGAGGGGGCCTCCCTGCATTTCCGGGAAAACCGAACGGTTGACACCCTTGCGAAATTCTTCGCGACACATGACCAGGCCGCTACGGGGGCCCCTCAGGGTCTTGTGAGTCGTGCTGGTCACGAACTCAAAGTGCGGGACCGGGCTGGGATGTTCACCGGCTGCAACCAGGCCGGCAATGTGAGCGATGTCGGCCATCACCAGCGCGCCCACCTCTTTCGCGACAACCGCGATCCTTTCGAAATCGATGATCCGGGGGTAGGCGCTGGCGCCGACGACGATCATCCGTGGTTTGTGTTCACGCGCCAGTTTCTCGATTTCGTCGTAGTCGATTCTCTCGGTATCCTCGCGAACACCGTAAGGGACCACGTTGTAGTACTTTCCTGAAAAATTCAGAGGGTGTCCGTGTGTCAGGTGCCCACCGTGCGACAGGTTCATCCCGAGGATCGTGTCGCCGGGTTTAAGTGCCGTCAGGTACACGGCCATGTTGGCCTGGCTGCCCGAATGGGGCTGGACGTTGACGTGCTCGGCCCCAAATAGAGTCTTTGCGCGGTCGATGGCCAGGCGTTCGACGACATCGGCGAATTCACAACCGCCGTAGTAGCGACGGCCCGGATAGCCTTCAGCGTACTTGTTCGTGAATACCGAACCCGTCGTTTCGAGTACGGCCTGGTACGTAAAGTTCTCCGAGGCGATCAGTTCCAGGCCGTCGGACTGTCTCCGTTCTTCATTCTTTATTGCTTCGTAAATATCTGAATCTAAATCTTTTAATGGGGTGTCGACAGGCCGTCCGACAGCTTGATTCTTCATCGCTCCCTCCGCGGTTCACTCTAACATGCTGTGCTATAATTCCGCATCATGTTTGGCCTCCTGCCGCGTGGCACATCCTACGTTATTGCCCTCGTCATAGTGGTGTTTCTGGGCGTGAAGTACGTTCCTGTCTATGTCAACGCCTACCAGTTCAATGATGCTGTCCGCCAGGTCCTGAAGTTCTCGGGAACCCGTGGCCGTTCGCCGCAGGTGATGAAGACCTCGATTATGGCCGAAGCATCCGAATTCGGCATTCCGGTCACGTCCGACAGCGTCACGGTAACCCGCGATGGGGTGATCCTGACGGTTGAGATCAGTTACAAGGTTCCCATCGACCTGCAGTTCTACCAGCATGAGCTCTCATTCGATTCTCGACATACATCGGAGACGTTCGCACGATGATTTCGATCGAGGAGGGGTTGGGAATCGTCACCTCTATCGCGCGATCAAAAATCGGTCCCGACTTCATGCCCGCGGAGGCTGTTCCGCTTTTGACTTCGGTGGGGCGGATCCTTCGCGAAGATGCACGCGCCGATGCGGATTCGCCCCCTTTCGACCGATCCATAAAAGATGGCTTCGCGCTTCGTGTTTCCGATCTATCGGACGACGGTACGGATCTCGCGGTTGTCGGTGAATCCAGGGCCGGGCAGTCTTTCGAAGGATCGGTTGGCGACGGGGAATGTTGCGAGATCATGACCGGGGCCTCGGTTCCCGAAGGCGCCGATGCGGTTGTCATGGTCGAATATACCGAACGGCCCTCCCGCGACATCGTTCGTATCCGGTGCGGGGCCAGAGGCGGTGAGAACATCCAGCCCGAGGGCACCGAGGCCCGCCGTGGTGATTTGATTCTACCCACCGGCCGCGGGATTCGAACTTCGGACCTCGGCATCCTCGCCACGGTCGGAAAGTCCCAGGTGTCGGTTTCCGCCAGACCCCGGGTCGCCATCATTTCGACCGGGGACGAACTGGTCGATGTCGATCGACAACCCGGCCGGGATCAAATACGCAACAGCAACAGCTACACGCTCTATGGCCAGATCCTCCAGGCCGGCGGACAGCCCGAAATGCTCGGGATTGCTAGGGACAACGTGGCCGATCTTCGGGAGAAGATCGGCGAAGGTCTGAAGCGGGACATTCTCCTGGCTTCAGGCGGTGTATCCATGGGCAAGTACGATCTGGTCGAGGGAATCTTTGATGAATTCGGTGTCGAGGTCTTGTTCGACAAAGTTGCGATGAAGCCTGGAAAGCCCACGGTCTTCGGCCACCGGGACAAGACTTTCGTCTTCGGCTTGCCCGGAAATCCGGTTTCTACCATGGTCTCATTCGAGCTTTTTGTCCGTCCTCTGATCCGCTTGTTGTTGCAGGCCTCCGATCTGGAGGGGACTGTTCTGGAGGCGATCCTCAAGGAGGAATTCAGGTGTGATCCGGTCCGGTTCGGATGCCTGCCCGCGTCGGTACGATTTGAAGATGGGGCTTATCGATTGTCACGGGTCCAGTGGAAAGGCTCTTCGGATCTGGTAGGCTTGTCTCAGGCCAATGCTTACGTCCTCCTGCCCCGCCAGGAAGGGCATCTGGGAGCCGGCACAGCGGTGAAGTTTATACCGATAGCCGGAGATTGTTGACGAGGAGTACCGATTGCCCGACGACTTGACCCACATCGATGAGCATGGCCGGGCCCGCATGGTCGATGTCGGAGGGAAGGCCCGTACCGCGCGAACGGCTCGTGCGGAGGCGATGGTCGGAATGAGCGACCAGCTTCTGGATCGGTTGCGAAAGAAAACCCTGCCCAAGGGTGATCCTTTTGAAGTTGCAAGGATTGCGGGCATACTGGCGGCGAAGAAGACTTCCGATCTGATTCCTCTGTGCCATCCTCTCCCTTTGACCCAAATTGACGTTTCAATCGAGCTGACCGACAACGGCGCTCGTGTGGAGACCTCCGCCCGAACCCTGGCCGAGACCGGTGTGGAGATGGAAGCTCTCGTTGCGGCATCGGTCGCCGCCCTCACGCTGTACGACATGTCGAAGGCCGTCGACAAGGGAGTGGTCATCGGGCCTGTGCGTCTGCTCGAAAAGACCGGAGGTAAGAGCGGAAGCTGGAAGTGTGGAGACACCACATGAGCCTCGGATCCGCTCTTGTTCTGACAATCAGTGACTCCGGTGCCCAGGGGAGACGCGAGGACCTTTCGGGGCCGGAAGCCCGACGCATTCTGGAAGAAGCTGGTTTTGAGGTTGCCGGCATCGAGGTCCTGGCGGACGAACGGACACAGATTCAGAATCGTTTACGCCTTGCTAGCGACCGGGAACACCTGGGTATCGTCGTGACGACGGGTGGTACGGGGCTGTCCCCGCGCGACGTCACACCCGAGGCCACGAAGCGGATCATCGATCGGGAAGTGCCCGGTATGGCCGAGTTGATGCGTCTGGAAGGCCTGAAAGCGACGCCCAGGGCGGCGTTGTCCAGAGGAGTGGTCGGCGTTCGGTCATCGACGTTGATCGTCAACCTTCCGGGTAGCTTGAAAGGCGTCCGCGAATCCCTCAAAGCTCTGGTTCCCATTCTCGGTCATGCGATCCAGGTACTCGGAGAATCATCGTTGGACTGTGGGGAATAGGGGGGAGATAGACTTCGAGTTTCGGTTACTGGGGTTTTGAGGCTATACTGTCGAATTCACCGTAACGGGTGAGTTGGCTTGAGTGGTTAGTGGTCAGTGGTCAGTTGGGGGAAGGGCTCTCAACTGACCACTGACCGATGGCCACTGGCCACTTATAGAAAATGCAAGATACGCTGCCACTGTACATTCCGATATTTATCTTTCTCGGAATAGCCTTCATGTTTCCCATCGTGACGCTGGCGTTCGCCAGGCTGGTACGCCCTCAGACGGGCGGTGCGGGTAAGTTGATGCCGTACGAATGCGGGGTGGATCCGGAAGGTGAAGCTCACGACAGATATGCCATCCGGTACTACCTGGTTGCTATTCTGTTCGTGGTTTTCGACGTCGAGACGATTTTTCTATTCCCCTGGGCGGTGATTTACAAGCAGTTGGCCCTGTTTGGTCTGATCGAGATGTTTGTCTTCCTCGGAATCCTGATCGTCGGGTACGTGTGGATCATCAAGAAAGGCGCCATCGAATGGGCTTAGGAGCCTGTGCGGCAGAAGAGACCTACTGCAAAAGCGGTATAATCGGTCCATATTCCCCCGATTTTTCGTTGAATAGAACCACTATTCGCCTCAAAATCGAGAAAATCTGGCCTCGATTCTCCACTTTCTCGCTACGATCTCTTCTGCCGCGCAGGCTCCTAGGATTGGAGCATTGAATGGCTTGGATCGATAATCGGTTTGAAAAGAACATCATCACGACGTCGGTAGACACCGTCTTCAACTGGGCGCGCAAGTCCGCCCTCTGGCCCATGACGTTCGGTCTGGCCTGTTGCGCAATCGAGATGATGGCCACCGGCGCTTCCCGTTTCGACATGGATCGATTCGGGGCCGGAATTTTCCGTCCGAGTCCGCGGCAGTCCGATCTGATGATCGTAGCCGGTACCGTCACGCTCAAGATGGCTCCTGTCGTCCGGCGGGTGTACGACCAGATGCCGGATCCGAAGTGGGTCATCTCCATGGGGGCCTGCTCGAACGTGGGCGGCCCGTTTGACACCTATTCGGTACTGCAGGGCGTCGACCATGTCGTTCCGGTCGACGTGTATGTCCCCGGATGTCCACCCCGGCCAGAGGCTTTGCTGTATGGTCTGATGCGGCTCCAGGACAAAATCGACCGGATGACGATCGCAAAAACGCCGACCGACGCCCGCCTGGACGATATCAAAGACGATCAGCGGATCGCCCAGGCGGCCCTCGAAGAAATGGACCGCCTAAAGATGAAGATCTAATCCCCGTTTCCTCAAACACATCGCCCGGCGTTACTGCCGGGCTTTTTTCGTTGGCCAGATCGGTAGTTTATGACAGGAAATCCCGAATTGATCGCGCATCTGGAGCGTCTTTTCGCCGAGCACGGCAGGATTCCTTTCAGCCGTTACATGGCCGAGGTCCTCTACCACCCCGAACATGGCTACTATTCGAGCGACTCCGATCGAATCGGAGCCGGTGGCGACTTCTATACCGCCTCGGATCTGGATTCTGCGCTGGGAGTCCTGTTAGCCGATCTCTTTCTGAGCATGTCAAAAAAGATGGATGCCTTCGGCCTGATCGAAATCGGGGCCGGGAAGGGATTGCTCGCCAGGCATATCCTGGGCCGCCGCCGTTTCCCCTATCTCATCATCGAACGCAGTTCGGCCATGCGTCGCCGTCAGGAAGTCAACCTCCGGGAGTTTGATGTGGAATGGCGAGACGAGTTGCCCGCCGACTTCGAGGGCTGCGTCTTCTCCAGCGAGTTCTTCGATGCCTTGCCCGTGCGACGATTCGTTCGGCGTCGAGGAGACCTCCAGGAGATCTTTGTGTCCGAAGGGTTTAAGGAGGTCGAGGGCAGTCCGGAAAACGAACTCGACCTGCCGGTCGAGGAAGGATGTTTGACCGACCTCAGTCTGGAGGCACGTGGGTGGATGAAGCGGATTGGCCGAAGTCTGGTCCGGGGCTACCACCTGGTCATCGATTACGGATACTTGCGTGATGAGTTCTTCGCTCGCCCGAACGGAACGTTGATGTGCTATCACCGGCATCGAACCAGCGAAGATCCATACACCCACATTGGCGAACAGGATATGACGGCGCACGTCAACTTTTCTGATTTGATCGACATCGGATCAGAAGAGGGACTGGGCCTGGCAGGCTACACCACCCAGATGGACTTCCTGATCGATCTCGGCTTACTGGACGTCATGGCGCCGTTGGCCGAGGCCGGCGATGCAGCCTCTATCCGGCGCTTGCAGGCGCTGAAGAACCTCCTCTTACCTCCAATGATGGGTGAGCGATTCAAGGTGTTGTTGCAGCAAAGGGGGATGGGGTCCACCCCGATGCCCGGCTTTCGGCGGGTTGTCATGTCAGGGGAAAAGCTCCTTTCCGGCAACGGGGAAGCTGAAGACGACACGTAAACGAGCGGATCGCCCATTCGCGTATGATTTCAAGCAAATACCGTCTGTTCTTCCATCGGATTCTGCGTTAGTATTGCTTGCTTGGCGGCGAGCAGGGGGGACGCCGACGGGCGTTGGTCGACGTGGGTTCTGGATGAGAGGGTGCGTTGGAATCCCTGTTCATCTGCGTGTTCGGGTGCATCAGGTTTTCCTTCCATAGAAGAAACTGAATTAGGCGTGACAGAAGAAAAAGATAAACAGCAGATCCCGGGGTCGGATTCTCCAGCCCCGGACCCAGGCCGGGAGCCTGTCGGCGAGGAGTCCCCGACTTCCAAGCCTGTTGTCCCGGCCGCCGTTCGACCCGTCGCCTCCCCTCCGACCGGAGAAGGAGATCGGAAGCCCGCCGTCCCCAAGCCGCCCCCGAAAAAGGTGGTTCCTAAGAAGCCCAAGGGACCGCTGCCCGAGCCCTGGTCTTCTCCCCTGGTCGACGCCATCAAGGAAGAATTTCCCGATCAGGTTCTGGACTCCTACACGTTCGTGTCCCAACGCCAGGTTGTGGTCAAGAAGGACCGTCTCACGGAGATTCTGGGATTCCTCCGCCGCAACGATATTGAGCCGTTCGATTTCCTGAGCGATGAGACGGCGGTTCACTGGCCGGCGGAAGAAGAGTTCGAAATGGTCTACATGCTCTATTCGTTCGAGACCCAGGGGCGGATTCGCGTCAAGGCGCGTATCAAGGAATGGGAGCAGATTGAGAGCCTCGTGGGCCTCTGGCCCGGCGCCGACTGGC
Source organism: Terriglobia bacterium (assembly GCA_965247425.1). Taxonomy (GTDB): domain Bacteria; phylum Acidobacteriota; class Terriglobia; order 20CM-2-55-15; family 20CM-2-55-15; genus CAZOZZ01. Next base: position 2,346,428 of record OZ252023.1, on the reverse strand, counting down.
TGGAGCGGGAGATCTACGACATGTTCGGGATCCGCTTTGCAAACCATCCCAACCTCAAACGCATACTGATGCCCGAAGACTGGAACGGGTTCCCGTTAAGAAAGGATTACGACCTGCGTTTGCAGGACGTGGAGTGGGTCCGTAAGCACCTGGGAATTGACTCGGGACAGAAATTTTATGTGGGAGAAGCACGACATGAGGAGTGAGGAGCTGTTAGCTATTAGCTTTTTGCTGTTAGCCTTGGAGCCAATAGCCAATAGCGAACAATGAAACACGAGACTTTATTCGATTCGAGCGAAATCGTCCTCAGCATGGGGCCCCAGCACCCGTCTACTCACGGGGTGCTGCAGGTCAAGCTCAAGCTCGATGGCGAAAAAGTGATCGACGCGGAGTGCGTCATCGGTTTTCTTCACCGCGGTGTGGAGAAACTGAGCGAGCACCAGACCTACGGTCAGTTTCTCCCGACACTGGATCGAATGGATTACATTGCGTCGGTTTCCAACTGCCTGGGTTTCGCCGAGGCGATCGAAAAAATGCTCGGTGTGGTCGCGCCCCCACGCGCTCAATACGTTCGTGTCATTCTGACGGAACTGAACCGCATCTCGAGCCATTTGTTGTGGTTGGGGACCCACGCGCTGGACATCGGCGCCATGACGGTCTTTCTCTACTGCTTCCGCGAACGGGAAGAAGTTCTGAAAATCTTCGAAAACTATTGTGGTGCCAGGTTGACGACGCATGTGTTTCGGATCGGCGGCTTGGAGTACGAAATCTACGATGGCTTCGAAGACGAGGTGCGGGCTTTCGTCAAAGACTTCCCGAATAAAGTAGACGAGTACGAGCAGTTGTTGACCGAGAACAGGATCTGGCTCGGCCGAACGCGCGGCGTCGGCGTTTTGACAAAAGAGGAAGCCATCGACATGGGTGTCACCGGGCCCTGCCTGAGGGCGTCCGGCGTTTCATGGGACATCCGGAAATCCAATCCCTATGCGGCCTACGCGGATTTCGATTTCGACATTCCGGTCGGCGAACACGGCGACACCTACGACCGGTATCTGGTACGAATCGAGGAGATGCGACAGTCCACCCGAATCGTCTCCCAGGCTGTGGAGAAGATCCCGGACGGGCCGATCAAGGCAAAGGTTGGGAAGATACTCAAGCCGGTTGTCGGGGATGTGTATCATTCCATCGAAGCTCCCAAAGGGGAGTTGGGGTATTACGTTGTGGCGGATGGTTCGACCCAGCCCTACCGTGTGCGTGTCCGCCCGCCCTCGTACGTCAACCTCCAGGCCTTGCGCCAGATGGTAAAGGGGCACATGGTGGCCGACGTCGTAGCGGTCATCGGCACACTGGACATCGTTCTCGGGGAGATCGACCGCTAACCGGACTCTGCATATGGATTTCTTTATCGAGTTCATCCTGATTCCGACGATCAAGATCGGAATTGTGTTTGGAGTCCTTTCCGGGGCCGTGGCCTACCTGACGCTTCTCGAACGAAAGGTCATTGCGTTCATGCAGGTCCGCCTCGGTCCCATGCGCGTGGGGCCTTACGGACTGCTGCAACCGATAGCCGACGGCTTGAAGCTGATGTTGAAAGAGGACATCGTACCCGCCGGCGCCGATCGGCTGATCTTTACGATGGCGCCGATCATTACGCTGATTCCGGCCTTCATCGTTTTTGCCGTGATCCCTTTCGGGGATTCTATCGAGCTGTTTGGCTACGAGATCGATCTCTTTATCACCGACCTGAACATCGGTGTGCTTTACGTGCTATCGGTGTCGTCGATTGGGATTCTCGGCGTCATCCTCGGCGGGTGGGCGTCCAACAGCAAGTACCCGTTGCTGGGAGCTTTGCGCTCCGCCGCGCAGATGGTCAGTTACGAGGTGGCCCTGGGATTTTCGATCATCGGGGTGTTGATGCTGTCCGGATCGTTGAGTCTGGTCGACATCGTCGAATCACAACGCGACGCTACCTTCTGGTATGTATTCCTGCAGCCCGTCGGTTTCATCTTGTTTTTCATCTGTGGGGTGGCGGAAACGAACCGGGCGCCGTTCGATCTTCCCGAAGCCGAGACGGAACTGGTGGCGGGTTTCCACACCGAATACAGCGGTTTCAGATTTTCACTGTTCTTCCTGGCCGAGTACGCCAGCATGATTGTCGTGTCGTGCATGGCGGTCACCCTGTTTCTTGGCGGGTGGCTCCGGCCGTTTCCTAATGTCGAGTTTCTCGGTTTCCTGGACCTCGTTCCCTCGGTGGTCTGGTTTGGTATCAAGGTTGTGGGCTTCCTGTATTTCTACCTGTGGTTCCGGGCTACATGGCCCCGCTACAGGTATGACCAGTTGATGAACCTGGGCTGGCGATATCTGCTGCCCATCTCGATCGCCAACGTCCTGGTGACCGCGATTCTGGTCCTGGTTTTGGGGGGATAGCGAATATGAAGGTTGTTCGTCCGGAAAAATTGTCGCTGCTGAAGAAAATCTTCCTGGTCGATCTGATCAAGGGGTTGATTCTGACGTTCTCATATCAGAAACCCTCGAAGAACTACACCGAGCAGTACCCCAAGGTGCGACCCAAGGTATCGGAACGATTCCGGGGCGCGCCGCGCCTGAACAACGATCCGGGCACGGGGGCCACGCTGTGTATTGCCTGTAACCTGTGCGCCCTGGCCTGTCCGGAATACTGCATCGAGGTTGGATGGGACCGTAGCGACAAGGGAAAGAAGGTCCTGACGACTTTCACCTTCGACATTTCCCGTTGCATGTTCTGTGGACTGTGCGAGGACGCGTGTCCGACGCCCTGCCTGGAACTCACGCAGGATTTTGAACTGGCATTGTATGGACGCCGCGACATGAAGTGGGACCGTCAGAAACTGGAAGAAGGAAACCAGCCGGTCCTGTACACGAAGTGACAAAACGATTGATTGGCCGACATGCTTGACCTTGTCATTTTTTACATCTTTGCGAGTATCGCGATAGTTTCGGCAATTCTTGTCATCACGCGTCAGAACGCCGTACACAGCGCGATGTTCCTGGCTGCGACATTGCTCTCGGTCGCCGGTATTTTTCTCACTCTCCGGGCGGAGTTTCTGGCCGGCGTGCAGGTGATCGTCTACGTGGGCGGCATTCTTGTCTTGTTCGTTTTCGTCATCATGCTGGTCCCGACGGACCGGGCCGTTTTTGAGCGACGTTACAATCACCAGGGGAAAATTGCCCTGGTCACCGCGGCCATCCTCGTTGCGGAGTTGGGATACGGGTTCTACCAGGGGCGCGATTCGTTTCCCCTGCCCGCCGCCACGGGTGACCTTGAGGCCGCGACAGCCGGTAATACGGAACTGGTGGCCTTTGCGTTGTACCAGGAATATCTGCTGCCTTTCGAGATCGCCTCGATCCTGTTGTTAGTCGCGATCATTGGAGCGGTGGTTCTTTCAAAAAAACCGACGGCGCCGGAGAATGAGCCGGCAACGGACCCGGCCGGTGATTAGGAACGGCTGAATAACGTCTGAATTACGATGGTACCGACACATCACTATCTCTTGCTTGGCGTTGCCCTTTTCACCATTGGCGTGATCGGGGTGCTCACACGCCGTAATGTTCTGATCATCCTGATGTCCATCGAGTTGATGATGAATGCCGTCAACATTAACCTGATCGCATTTTCGGCGCAGCTCGAGCAGGTGACCGGGCAGGTCTTCGCCATTTTCGTCATCGTCGTCGCCGCGGCCGAGGCAGCGGTCGGCCTGGGTATCGTGATTGCGATGTTTGCCAACAAGGAAACGGTGAACGTCAACGAGATCGATTTGATGAAATGGTGAAGGGACGTTAGGAGTCCGATGTCCGAGGTCCGATGAATCCAACGGCCAACAGCTAATAGCCAACACATGAATTTTCTCGACTCAATCTGGCTCATCCCGCTATTCCCCGCGGCTGGCTTCGCCATAAACGGCCTCTTCGGAAAACGGTTCCCGAAGGTTGCGATCAACTTCGTGGCATGCGGGTCCGCCCTCCTGTCGTTCATCTTCGCTCTCGGGGCGGTTGTTCAACTCGTGGCGCTCGAGGAGAACGCGAGGTCGCACACGGTCACGGTGTTCGAATGGATCAACGCCGGTCTGGCCCATACCTCGGCGGGTGAGATGACCCGGTTCAGGATCGATTGGGGTTTCCTCCTGGATCCGCTGTCGGCGATCATGGTCCTGGTTGTGACGGGCATCGGATTTCTCATCCACGTCTATTCCACTGGCTACATGGCCCACGAGGACGGCTACTACCGGTTCTTCGCCTATCTGAACCTGTTCATGTTCTCGATGTTGACGCTGATCCTGGGGAACAGCTACTTGATGCTGTTTGTCGGATGGGAAGGGGTGGGGTTGTGTTCCTACTTGCTGATCGGTTTCTTTATTACGAAGCGCAGCGCCGGTGACGCCGCCAAGAAGGCGTTCGTCGTCAACCGAATCGGGGACTGGGGCTTTTCGATCGGCATCATGCTGATCTTCTTCACGTTCGGGACGCTGGAGTTTACCGGCGTGTCCGAAGCCGTCCATGCGGGTGTGGACGCGGGTCGCTACCATGTCGGCGACACGATTTTCGTCGGGATCGCCATCGCCCTGTTCATAGGGGCGGCAGCGAAGTCGGCCCAGATTCCGCTGTATGTCTGGTTGCCCGATGCGATGGAAGGACCCACGCCTGTGAGTGCGCTGATCCATGCCGCGACGATGGTGACGGCCGGCGTCTACATGGTTGCCCGCAGCAACTTTATTTATCAAATGGCTCCCCAGGCCATGCTGGTCGTGGCCGTCGTGGGTGCGTTGACGGCTTTCATGGCCGCATCGATTGCCCTGGTCCAGAACGACATCAAACGCGTGCTCGCCTATTCGACCGTCAGCCAACTCGGCTACATGGTCCTGGCGCTCGGTGTCGGTGCGTTCACCGCCGCAATCTTCCACCTGATGACGCATGCGTTCTTCAAAGCCCTGCTCTTCCTCGGATCCGGCAGCGTGATTCACGCGATGCACCACGAGCAGGACATGCGGAATATGGGTGCGCTCAAGAACAAGATTCCCATCACATTCTGGACGATGGCGATCGGGACGCTTGCCATTGCCGGAACACCGTTCCTGTCCGGGTTCTTTTCGAAGGACGAAATCCTCTGGCGGACCTTGTCGAATGAGCAGGGGTCGCCTGTGCTTTACGGGATCGGCGTCCTCGTAGCGGGTATGACGGCGTTTTATATGTTCCGAATGCTGTTCATGACATTCTTCGGTGAGTCCCGTGTAGATCCGGAGGTCGAGTCCCATATTCACGAGTCGCCGAAGTCGATGACGGTTCCACTCATGATACTGGCCGCGGGTTCCCTCGTCGCGGGCTACGTCGGAGTGCCGGCCTGGATGCACGGTGCGAACAGGATCGAACATTTACTGGAACCGGTTTTCGAATCGCCCCTGCCCGAAGCCGTAGTCGTAGTGTCCCCCTTGTTCGAATCACATGTTTTCGAAGGAGTCATGGCCGCCTTCTCGGTGGGTATCGCGTTCATCGGTTTCTTCATCGCGTATTCGATGTACTGCAAGAAGACCGACCGGGGCGCCATGAGTGAACGGCCCGGGAGGTTGGCCGTACAATACAAAACCGCATACCAGACGTTGTTAAGCAAGTATTACGTCGACGAACTTTACGACTTCCTTTTCGTCAACCGCGCGAAGGACGCCGGCGACGGACTGTGGACGTTCGATGCCAGAGTTGTGGATGGTGGCGTGAACAGCGCCGCCAGTACAACGATCAAGAGTTCCGTCGCCTCAATCTGGTGGGACACGTGGATCGTCGACGGCCTGGTGCGTTTCGTCGGTGGCTTCGTCAAGACATTGAGCTGGCCGGTTCGATTGATAGAGACCGGATATGTACAGAACTACGCTCTCCTGATGATGCTGGGCGTGTTGGTTTTCATAGGTTACGTTCTGTGGGGATGAACTTCCTCTAGGAGTTTCGATACATGGGCTTTTTTGAGCAGCACATCCTGACGATCGTGACGTTCCTGCCGGCGGGCGGGGCCATCGTCCTGATGTTCTTCAACGGGGGGAACAAGAGTCTGATCCGGGTGTGGGCCAACCTGGTCGCCCTGGTGGGCTTCCTGGTCTCGCTTCCCCTCTTCTTCTGGTTCGACTACGACGATGCCGCCACGATGCAGTTTGTCGAGCGAGTCCCCTGGATTGACGCACTGAGTGTCGAATACGCCGTGGGAATCGACGGGATTTCACTGCTTCTGGTGTTGCTGACAACGATGCTGGGGCCGATCGCGATCCTGTCGTCGTGGGAGTCCATCCAGGATCGATCCAAGGAGTTCTACGCTTTCATGCTGCTCCTCCAGACCGGCATGTTAGGGGTATTCATCGCCCAGGACTTCTTCATGTTTTACGTCTTCTGGGAAGTCATGCTCGTGCCGATGTACTTCCTGATAGGCATCTGGGGCGGTCCTCGAAAACTTTACGCCGCGATCAAATTCTTCCTGTACACACTTGTCGGTTCGGTTGTCCTCCTTTTGGGCATCCTGGCGCTCTATTTTGAGTATCCCCGAGTTGCGACCCCGGAAATTATCGCTCAGTTCGGAGAACGCACTTTCGACATACTGGCGTTTCACGCGATTGCCCCGTATCTGTCCTATGACCTTCAGTGGTGGGTGTTCCTGGCGTTCTTTGTCGGTTTTGCGATCAAGGTTCCGATGTTCCCGTTCCATACCTGGCTTCCCGACGCCCATGTGCAGGCGCCGACCGCCGGGTCTGTCATCCTTGCCGGTGTCCTGCTGAAGATGGGAACGTATGGTTTCGTTCGTTTCAGCCTTCCGATACTTCCCGAAGCCACGGTGGCGTTCGTGCCAATGATGATCACGCTGTCGATCATCGCGATCATTTACGGCGCTCTGGTGGCGATGATGCAGAAAGACATGAAGAGTCTCGTCGCCTATTCGTCGGTGAGCCACATGGGGTTCATCATGCTGGGCATGTTCGCCCTGAATCCGAACGGCCTGAACGGCAGCATTCTGCAGCAGATCAACCACGGTATTTCCACAGGCGCGCTCTTCCTGATCGTCGGCATCATTTACGAGCGGAGGCACACTCGAGAAATTGCCCAGTTCGGGGGCCTGTCGTCGGTCATGCCGGTCTACGCGACGGTTTTCCTGATCATGACGATGTCGTCGATCGGGCTACCCTTGCTGAACGGGTTTATCGGTGAGTTCGTGATTCTCCAGGGAGCTTTGCAGGTAAATATATGGTGGGCTGTCGCGGGAGCTTCGGGAATCGTCCTGGGTGCCGCTTATATGTTGTGGCTTTACCAGAGAACGATGTTCGGCAAGCTCGACAACCCCGCCAACGAGAAACTCCCGGACCTGAACCTTCGAGAGATCGTCATGCTGCTGCCGTTGATTATCATGGCTTTCTGGATCGGACTCTATCCGGCACCTTTCTTTGATGCGCTCGAGGAGCCCGTCAACAAGATCGTCGCCGCGGTGGACCCCGATTTCTTCGAGGCCGAACAACTTGAGGCGCGGGATGAACCGATCGTTCCCCTCGCCGCTGTCCCCCCACCCTCCGATTCTACCGACCCCATCCCGTCCGCGGTCGAAGACGATCAGGGGGAAGCTGACGGTGAGGATGTGGCGATCGCCAGGGTCAATTGATGGGCGACTTTTTCCAGTTAGAAGATCTCGGCAGGATCGCTCCTGAACTGGCGCTGACCGTTTTCGGGCTTATTGTCCTGGTGGCCGACCTCATCACGAAGAACAAACGCACGCTTGGCTACATCAGCGTCGCGGGACTGGCGATGTCCGCCGTCTTTCTGTTCAGGCTGGGCGATGGCAGTATGTCGGCGTACGGCGGCCAGTTGGCTGTCGACCCCTTCGCGGCCTACTTCAAGTTTGTGTTCCTGATCGCATCCGGTCTGGCGATTGCGATGTCCATGCGTTACCTGGACATCGAACGCGAGCACCACGGTGAGTATTACGCCCTGATCCTGTTCGCAACGATGGGCATGATGTTCATGGCGGGCGGGACGGACCTGGTCACCCTGTACATTGGCCTCGAGACGATGGCCATTTCCACGTACGTGCTCGTCGGATTCCTGAGAGGCAGCCAACGCTCCAACGAGGCGTCACTGAAGTATTTCCTCCTTGGCGCTTTTTCATCCGGCATTCTGCTGTATGGAATGTCTCTCCTCTACGGCGTCTCCGGCTCGACCAGCCTGGTGGAGATCGCCGATGCGCTCACCCGCCGCAGTCTGACAGATCCCATTTCCCTTATGGCTATGACTACGGTGTTGGCCGGGCTCTTCTTCAAAGTCGCGGCGGTTCCGTTCCATCAGTGGACTCCGGATGCGTATGAAGGCGCGCCGACCTCAGTCACCGCTTACATGTCAGTGGCGGTGAAGGCCGCTTCGTTCGCCATGATGGTGCGGATTCTCATGGTCGCCATCTACCCTCTCCGCGATCAGTGGGTTCCAGTCACAGCGGCTGTCTGCGTGATGACGATCACGCTCGGTAACATCGCAGCGTTGACCCAGACGAACCTGAAGCGCCTGCTGGCTTATTCCTCGATTTCCCACGCCGGTTTTGTACTGCTGGGTCTGATTGCAGGTAACGAAACCGGGATGACGGCTATCGCGCTGTACCTGCTCGTCTACACGTTCATGAACCTCGGCGTCTGGTCGGTGATCGTGGCGCTGAGACGCCGGGACGCGATCGGCGAGCACCTGGACGAGTTGAACGGCCTGTTGTTCAAACATCCTGTCGCCGCCCTGACGATGCTGGTCTTTATGCTGTCGTTGGCCGGAATCCCGCCGACCGCCGGCTTCGTGGCCAAATATATGCTCTTCGCCGCCGTGATCGAGACCGGGCACACAACGCTGGCTGTCATAGCGGCGCTGAATGTTGCCGTGTCGCTCTACTACTACATGCGTATCGTTGTCGCGATGTTCATCTTGGAACCTACGGAAAAGACCGGTCTCAGCCTCCCGCCGGGACTCGTATCCGTTCTTGCAATCACCTTGATCCTCACGCTCATGATCGGCCTCTATCCCGATCCTTTCATCAACTGGGCGCATCAGGCGACGGCAGCGTTCTATTAGTTGTCAGTGACTCTTTCCTGAGTTTCCGACAACTGACCACTGACAACCGACAACTGACCACTTCCCCAAAATGTCCAACCTCCGCATTTACCGCGATTCTCTTTCACTCCTGACAGATCTTTACGAACTTACAATGGCCTACTCCTACTGGAAGGCGGGCATCGCGGACCGTCAGGCCGTTTTCTGCGTTTTCTTTCGCGAGCATCCGTTTCGCGGCGGATACACGATCGCGGCCGGCCTGGGTTCCCTCGTCGAATGGATCGAGAGATTGCGCTTCGCCGAAGAAGACCTGGACTACCTCGCCGGGTTGACCGGCAACGACGACAAGCCGCTGTTTCGAAAGGGCTTTCTGGATCACCTCCGCAACCTGGAGTTTTCCTGCGATGTCGATGCCATGCCTGAAGGAACGGTTGCTTTCCCACGCCAGCCCCTGGTGCGTATCACCGGTCCGATCCTCCAGTGCCAGGTCCTGGAGACGGCAGTGCTGAACTTCGTGAACTTTCAGTCGTTGGTTGCAACGAAGGCTGCACGCGTGTGTATGGCGGCCCGGGGCGACCCGGTCATCGAATTCGGTCTTCGAAGAGCCCAGGGCATTGACGGCGGCCTGACCGCGAGTCGAGCGGCTTACCTGGGCGGATGTGCGGCAACATCGAACGTCCTGGCGGGCAAACTCTTCAACATCCCGGTCAAGGGAACGCTGGCTCACAGTTGGGTGATGTGTTTTGACAGCGAAGCCGAGTCGTTTGAAGTTTACGCGGCTGCCATGCCCAATAACTGTGTGTTTCTGGTGGACACCTACGACTCCCTGGATGGTGTGCACAATGCGGTCCGGGTTGGCCGATGGCTCCGGGACCACGGTCATCGGATGATAGGCATTCGCCTGGATTCGGGCGACCTTGCGTATCTCAGTATTGAAGCCCGACGGATTCTGGACGATGCGGGGTTTACCGAAGCCACTATCGTTGCGAGCAACAATCTGGATGAGGCGCTCATCTCAAGTCTCAAGGAACAGGGTGCGACGATAGGCGTGTGGGGTGTGGGAACACAACTGGCAACAGCCTTCGACGAGCCAGCCCTGGGGGGGGTGTACAAGTTGACCGCCGTCCGGGACTCTTCCCGGGATCGTTGGAGGTACAAGATCAAGCTTTCAGAACAGGTCAGCAAGGCTTCGATCCCCGGCGTGCTGCAGGTCCGTCGATATCACGACGATTCGCAGTTCCTGGTGGACGTCATCTACGATGAGCAAATGGGCGCCGGAGACCGAGGCGTCGTCATCGACCCAAACGACGTCACCCGCAGGAAGAGTATTCCGGCGGGCAGCGCGTCATCCGATCTGCTCGTTCCAGTGTTCAGGGCGGGGAAGCGCGTGATGGAGATGCCGGCGCTGGATGACTCGAGGAGGCGCGCCGCGGACCAGTTGAGTCATTTCCATGGGGGGATCAAGCGACTGATCAATCCTCACGAGTATCCCGCGGGACTGTCGGAGAACCTCTTCGAGTTGCGGAACAAGCTGATTCTCGAGTTGAAGCAGAAACCATGAAAGCCCTTATTCTTGTAGACCTGCAGAACGACTTCATGCCGGGCGGTTCCCTGGCGGTTCCCGAGGGCAATCGGGTGGTTCCGGTGGCCAATGCTGTCCAAAGGGCTTTCGATCTTGTGGTGGCGAGCCAGGACTGGCATCCGTCCGACCACAGCAGTTTTGCGAAGAACAATCCGCCCCACCATGTCGGAGAAGTGATCGAGATAGACGGCATTCCCCAGGTTCTGTGGCCGGTTCATTGCGTTCAGAACACGCCGGGTGCCCAACTGGTGGCGACTCTGGAGGAGGACCGAATCCGTAAGATCTTCTACAAGGGGACCGATCCTTCGATGGACAGCTACAGCACCTTTTACGACAACGGTCACAGGCACTCCACCGGTCTGGCGGATTACCTCCGTCGACACGACGTCGATCACGTGTATCTGGTCGGCCTGGCGACGGACTACTGTGTGAAGTTCAGCGCTCTGGATGCCCGAGAATTGGGATTTCGAACGACGGTTGTCGAGGATGGGTGCCGGGGTGTGGAACTGAATTCCGGAGATGTTGATCGGGCGATGGCCGAGATGCTGGAGGCGGGTGTCGAACTGGCCTTCAGCGATGCCGTCATCCTGGATGAATCCGCGGCAGCCGATCGGTCGTGAGAAACGTGTCGCAGGAAAACGCAGAGAGAAAGGCTTGCAGGGCAGGAGTCGTAAATACGAACGCCCGGCCGAATCGTGACCGGGCGTTCCATCGGGTCGGGTCCGTTTAGGTTCCCGATGAGTCTCGGTACTCTTCGAATCGAATCGCGTTGATCTGTCGACCTTGCACCTCGTAATGGATGAATCGGATTCCACGGTCCGCGTAGATGTAATCCGTTTCGCCCGCATCCTCGATTTCTTCCGTGCCCTGTTCCTCACCGAACAGTGCCCGCATTTCTTCCAGATCTCCACTCTCGAGGAGACTCTTCAATGTCTCGTCCGCAATCTGATCCGCGAAGAACGATGTGATCTCGATCTTCCGGGCCTTACCGGTTAGCTTGAAGGTGTGGATCACGAGGCCCCCATTCTGGTAGGCGGTGATGTAATCCTGTTCTCCGGTCCTTGTGTTGACGACGTCCCCCAGGTTTTCTTCAACATTTCGAGTGACGTCACCGACCTTGATACCCAGCACGCTGATGTTGCGGCTCGTGAAGTCGGGTTCCTCGGTCGTGATGTCCACCTCGGTCAATTCGAAGACGGGCGGCGGGGGCGGTGGAGGCGGCGCCGCCGGTTCCTCTTCGGTGGGCGCTGGCGGTGGAGCCCCGCAGCCGGCCAAAGTCAGGACCAGCACGCTCAGAATGCAAAACAGCGTTGTCCGTTTTAACATTGAATTCCTCCTTCAGACATCGACATAAACGGTTTTAGAGCAAAGAGTTTAATGCTTTAGCCGACCGATTATATAACAATGGTAGGGGCATGGACAGCAGAAAAGAAAAGAGGGAAGCCTTCCAGCAATTGGGCGCTTTGGCCAGTGCTGGGATAGTCTTTCCAGTCTCGATCGCCATTGGCTACGGGATGGGACACTACCTCGATCGTTGGCTTGGAACCACCTTCCTGACGGTCGTCTTTCTCCTGTTCGGAATCGCCGCGGGGTTTGTCAGTTTCTTCAGGGCAATCTCGAAGATTGATAAGATCTGAGAAGGAATGGGGCGTGGATTTTAACGGAATCCCTATGACCTCGGACCCCGGACCTCGGACTTCGGACTCCCCACTACCCCATGCATGATTTTTATCAACAGTTTGAGAAGCGCGTCGATCGCACAAATCTTTTCGTCGTCGTCGTTGCGGTTGGTCTTGCCCTGGCCCTCCATTCCGTCATTGGGGCCGTGAGTGTGGGGGTTGGAGGCGCGATTTCCTACCTCAATTTCCTTTGGCTCAAGCGGGCCGTGGACTACATCGTCCGCCAGGAAGGCGATGTGGATGTCGGGCGTTGGGTCAAGTGGCAATACATCGGCCGGTACGCGTTGATCGGGCTGGGTCTGTATGTTACGATTCGTTTTACAGTCTTGGACCTGGCCCTCCTTCTGGCCGGGATCTTTTCATACGTCCTTGCCGTGCTTCTCGAATGTTTTTTCGAGATCGGTAGATCCTTGTTTCGAGTAAATCAGAATGGAAGAACATGAGCTGATCGTCGAGTGGGTCAACCAACTCCTCGGTCCGACGGTTGCCGGATTGTTCGGTCTGCACCTGGTTGAAGGCGAGTCCATCATTCCGATGCAGGTCGTCATGGCGACGATTTCTTTACTGGTCTGTCTTGCTTTTTTCGGTTTCCTCAGTACCCGGCTGTCGGTCGAAGCCCCCGGCAAACTGCAGCAGGTGATGGAAGTCATCATCGAGTTCCTGGACGCCCAACTCCTGGACATCATCGGCCCGGAGGGACAGAAGTTCCTCAAACTGGTTGGAACCGTTGGAATCTTCATACTTTTTTCAAACTTACTGGGCCTGATCCCGGGCATGGCCGCTCCGACCAGCAACGTCAACGTGCCGGCGGGTTGTGGCATCGTTGTCTTTCTTTACTATAACTTGCAGGGGATGCGGAAGCATGGTGTGCTTAAGTACTTGAAGCACTTCCTGGGCCCGGTGTGGTGGCTTTCCCCATTGATGCTTCCCATAGAGATCATCAGTCACCTGGCGCGGCCCTTCTCGCTGACCATTCGACTCTTTGCAAATATCTTTGCCGAAGAAACGGTCATTCTCGTCTTCTTCGGTATGTTCCCCCTGCTGCTGCCGTTACCCTTCATGGCTTACGCGATTTTTGGTGGCGTACTTCAGACTTTCATATTCGTAACTCTTACCATGGTTTACCTGGCGGGCGCCGTTGTCACCGAGGAACACTAGCGTTTGCCATGACCCGCTGCATGTGTGAGGCCGACTGTACGAGGGATGTTCGGCAACCACCTCCATGTGGCATTTTTCTTAAGGAGCAGGAATGAGAAAACTTTACGCCGGTTTGATGCTGTCCTTTTTTGTGTTGGTCTTCGCCACACCCGTGTTCGCACAGGGCGATGGCGGTGGCTCGGCGGTCAACTGGGTGGCGATCACATCCGGTTTTTCGATGGCGATCGCTTCGGCGATTTGCGGACTCGCCCAGGGTAAGGCGATCTCCGCCGCGTGCGAGGGTCTGGCCCGCAACCCGGGCGCCGCACCCGCCATTCGCTTTGCACTGATTCTGGGTCTCGCGCTGATTGAATCTCTGGCGCTCTATACCCTGCTGATTATCTTCCTGAAAGTGGTGTAGTACTGCGGAAAGCAGGTAGAGACGATTTACGAACGGCGATCGGTCCCGGACCGGTCGCCGTTTTGTTTTGGGGAGCCCCCTCTCACGGATCGAGGTGAGCGTTTCGTCCGGTGGTCGTGGAGTCGATACGGAAACTGGCTTACGAGTCACGGTGTCGATGCGAAGGGGTGGACATCGAAGAGAGTCAGGAGCCCGAGAAGCTTCCTACCCGCCGCAGCCGCGAACATCCGCGTGGCACCGGCGCCCTCGACAGTTTGTCTGAGCAAGGCAGGCCACTTTTCGACACGATAGCTGGTTTTCGTTTTGCCCATGGTAACGGTGGGTTTGTCCACCCGGTCTGGCCCACTTTTGATCGTCTGATTTGGCCCACCCCCTCCTGTTAATAATTCCGAGTAGTGATAATTACCGTCGGGCCTGTGTTGTAGATGTGGGAAAGCCGAGCGCCCTTGGCGAGGCTTTTCCAAGCGCTGTGGGAATCCTGGTTTTTAGGATTTCCACAGCGCGTCATCTTCCACAGGCCTCCGTTTCTTTCTTTTTGGTTCTTTTTCTTTCTTTCGGGAAAAAACTCCGTTTCCAGGATCGCCCAGGATCGACGACCGCGCGGCGATCCGACCCTCAGGACGTGGTTTGTTTCGCGGGTTTCTCCTTTCCAGGCGGATGCCGTGGTTTCTGTCGTTTCTCCAACGTGCGCCGAAACCGGAAGGATTCGGTTCCGGTCTCGATGATGTGAGCGCGATCGGTTATCCGGTCCAGCAACGCCTTGCACAGCCGAACATTGGGAAACACCTGGGTCCATTCCGAGAACGGCAGATTCGTTGTCAAGATCACCGTCGCCCGCTCGGCTCGATCCGAGATGACTTGAAAGAGGAGTTCGGCGCCGAGGTCTGCCATCGGGACATAGCCGACTTCGTCGATGGCAATCAACTCGTATCGGAACCATCGGGCCAGAACCCGGCGGAACTGGTCGTTGTGTTGGGCCTCGACCAACTCGTTGATCAAGCCGGCGGCCGTCGTAAAGCGAACCCGCTTCTTCTGCCGACAAGCGGCCACGCACAGTCCTGTGGCCAGGTGCGTCTTGCCCGTTCCACACTCCCCGATCAGGACGACAGGTTCGGCGTGTTCTAAATAGCCACCGTCTGCGAGTCCACGGATCCGGTTGGCTGGAACCTTCGACCGCGAGAAGTCAAAGTCCTCGAGTGTCTTCATTCGAGGGAAACGTGCGGATTGAATCCGCCGGGCCACGGTGTTCCGTTCGCGTTCTTCAACTTCCATCGCCAGCAAGGCTTCCAGATACCGTGTGTAGGTGTGCTCTTCCCGCTGGGCCTGCTCGGCCATGGCCGCAAACTGCGTTCCGATCGTGGGCGTCCGGAGAGCTTTACAGTACTGCTGAATCGCCGCCTGTTCGACCCCGCCGGCTGTGGCGGACACTAGACCACCTCCGCAGTGAGCAGTGCATCGTAAGTATTCACCTCCGGCAGGGGCCGCTCATAAGCGCGTAGTGCGGCCACTTCCAGTCGCGGCGCCGCCGGCCGGTCGAATCGGGCCTCGGTCATCAGGTAGCGCGCCGCGGCGGCATCGGAGCATCCCAGGCGCAGGGCTTGTTGGAATGCGGAATCCAGCTCGCTATAGCCATGTTCCCGGCCCAGTAGGAGCAACTCCACCATTGCGCGGGTCCCATTCTGTTTTCCGTTGCGATCGATCAACGTCTGCCAGAACTCGTCATAGCTTTTCGGCCATCGGCCCTGTTGCCGCCATTGCTCCAGAGGCTTGCTCCCGGCCAGCGCGCCCGGCTTCCGCTCCAACACCTCCAGATAATGTTCCAGATTGAAGAAGTGCTGGCCGTTTCCATATCCTCGCTCATGCCGCGCCACGCATCCGCCATCGTGCCAGACCTCCACGTAGGCCGGAAAAACGCTCGCCCGCACCACAGTCCCGGTCTTGACGGGGGCGGAGTAGAAGTTGTTACGCACCCGTACACATCCCTTACCATCGACTCGTGGAAAGCTGTCCTCGGCCAGAGGGAACCCTTCGGTCGATAACGCGAGCAGATGGGGCTGTTCGATCTGCATCCCTTCACCCACCGTCTGGACCCGATCGCCGATCTTGCGCCGTTCATCGGCACGGCAACCGGCCAGCAGCTGCGCATTCAGATCCGCCAGGTCCTTCGCCTTCGGCACCGGTACCAGGTGATTGCGCCGGAAGTATCCGGCTTCGCCTTCCACACCGCCTTTCTCGTGGCCCTCGCCGGGTGTGCAGAACTCGGCTTGAAACTTCCAATGCGACCGAAACGCGATGAACCGTTCGGTCTCTACACGCCGGTATCCCCGCAGAATCTTCTTCACCGCGCTGGTCAGGTTGTCATAACGCAGCACCCCGAAGACCCCCGCAAAATAGCGGAAACCCAACTCATGAGCCTCCAGGAATGCCTGTTGTGTCGCCCGAGGATAAGCTCGATGGAATGCGCCACCACTGCCCATGCTCCGCATACAGAAAACCTGGAGCTTCTGCCGTTCGCCATCCAACTCCGCGACGGCTTCGTACCAGTCGATCTGTGCTTCCTGACCCCAGGCGTAGCTTTGCGGCACGAACGTCTCCTGTCGGATGAAACCCATCTCCCGCTTCCGCCGCCCGACATACCGGCGAACCGTCGATTCCCCAATCGGATGTTTCGGAAATTCCATCCGGATCCGTTCGTAGATCCGGTGACTGGTGTGCCGCTGCTTCCGCGGGGCCTGCCTGTCCGCCTCCAACACCCCGTTGATAAATTCCATAACCGGCTCCAGCCTCGGCCTCTTCCGCTCCGGGCTCTTCCTCGCCGGCGGCACGGCGTTTCCCAGCGCTTGACGCACCATCCGCCGATGCACCCCCAGCCGCCGGGCCACACCCTGGATCGTTCCCACACCAAACTCGTGCTCTCGCCGAATCTCTTCAAATAATTCCACCTTCGATCTCCTTGACACCGGGTCCCTCCATTCCGACTCTTTGTTCGGAACAGCCTCTCCGGTTCAGTCGTCAGGGGTGGGCCAAATCAAACGATCAAAAGTGGGCCAATTTAGAGTAGCGAAATCATCGCCTTTAGTGTCTAGGCCAGTGTCATAAACGTCCGATTCCTCAAATTGATAATTTTCGTCACGGTTGATGAGATTTTCTTTAATGTACAAACTCATTGGTTGCTCTCTCCTATGGGTTATGGTTTTGTTGGGTTAGCAGGAACGGAAGACGGAGGCTCGGTCGGGAGACTGTGCCAACATGTGCTTGATTTCGTCTCCAATGCTGTCCGCATCTTGGTCAGCATCAATCCACGTCCCGTGAAGTTTGGCGTTGTTGTACGATGCGAGGCAGGCAACGTAGATTCTAGGTGAGGTATCTGTTAAACTGGTGGCTGTCATTGGTTGCTCTCTCCTATGGGTTAGGTGTGGTTAATTGATGGCTGGCCCGCTGTCTCTTGCAGGAGGTGGCGGGCCGTTCTTCGTTTACGTCATGTTGGGTAAGCTACGCTCAACATTCCAGGTTGTCAACACCACCAAAATCTAATAGGACCGATAGACAAGACAAGGACGTGCGAAACGGACGGCCCAACGGACCACTTTCGACCCCTTTGGGCACATATCCCAACTGAACTGGTGAGTGCGTTGGAGATAGACCCCCTGGGTACCAATAAACTAGTGCCCTGGAGTGTGATTTTCGGACGGGGTACGGGGGGGAATTCGGACAGCGGCTCACTATCGATTAGGGCAATCCGCCGGTGAGGGGCACGGTAAAGAATTTCCAGAGCTGGGTCGGGTGCGCTTCCCGGCCCGACCGGAAGAGGACGTCCCCATCCGGCGTCCATCCCTGAACCGCGTCCTCACCGGGATGCCACGTCAGTCTTTCGGGTTGCCCGCCCATCGCCGGAATCACATAGACGTCGGTATTTCCTCCGTACTGCCCACTGAATGCGATCCATTGCCCGTCGGGACTGAAGTGAGGGTCGGTCTCTGCGCCCTCCGAGCTCGTCAGGCGGATCGCGCTTCCGCCGCTTCGGCCAACCAGCCAGATATCGTTGGCGTGCACGAATGTCACGTGAGTCGCGTTGACGTCGGGTTGGTGAAGGAAGCGGGCACCCTGAGCCTGAACCACGTCGGCTCCGAGGGCCAGAGTGGCGGCGAACAGCACCGTGACGAAAGCGGCACGGGTGAACTTATGGGCGGTCGGGATTGTCTGGGATGTCATGGACGGTCTCCTGGATCATGGATGTTGTGGACGTTGGAGAACGAATCAGGGTATTGAGGGCTCTTCCCCCAATCTACCGCTGAGGCCCCTCGTTCCACACCTTCTCTATCACTGGCCGAACGACTTTCGCAAATTCGACGTAGGCAGGCGGATGGAAGTGCAGCAAGTCATCACGGTAAAGCTCGATCCGAGGATTTCCCGCGGAATCGAACAGCACCGTGTTTACGTCGATATAACCGAGCTTCGGGTTCTTTTCGGAGTATTCCCGAATCAGTGAATTGGCCTCGTCGACCACATCCCAGCTATCCCTCTTCTGTGGCGCGCGGTTGATCGAGACGAAGAAGGTCCGGGTGGTCGGCAGTTCGTTGGCAACGCTCTCGGAGAAGGCACGAAAGTTGTCGTAAATTTCCCTGGCGTCGGCGCCCGCATTCACGTCATTGCTGCCACAGTAGTAGACGATGATTCTTGGCTTGTAGGGCAACACGATCCTGTGCACATAGTGGAGTACTTCCCATGTCCGCGAGCCGCCAAATGCCCGGTTGAACACTGGCAACGGTGACATCTGTTCTCGAAGGTCCGTCCACTGTCGAAAGATGCTACTTCCGATGAAGAGAATCGCTTCCTCAGGCGGAGGGCTGGTTTTGTCCTGTTCCAGAAATTGCTCGATGGCTCGGCCAAATCGGATCTCCCGCTCGGGCCGCTGAGCTGCCGGAACAAGAAGCGCGGGGAGCAAAAGCGCTGGAACAATCAAATGGAGATATCGACGTTGTTTCATTGTTTTTTTCCTTCATGAACAATCTGAAATCAGCGTGCCGAATGACTCCAGACTATTTCATCTGAAGTCCTCCTCCCTGCACTTTATTGCTTCTGTTCGGCTCTGTCGAATCGTCAAATCCCTCTCGCAGATTCCACCCTGGCGCGACTCTACACGAACTTTGTACCGACCCTCGGTCAGTACAAAGCTACGATCTGTTTCGCCCTTGAATTTTTCATCAATAAAGATGTTGGAGGCGACCAACTGGGAGGCAATGGTCGCGTAGCCGGTCCCTTGGTTCAGGTACCCCCACACGTCGCCCCATAACTTTCTTAGCACATCCATCACGGCTCGGGCGTCGACCATTTCGAGGTTCACGATTCTGGTTCCCTGCATTGGAGGATGCCGCCACACCGGAATCGGATATAGGGATGCTCTGATGATCTCGTTCGGATAAGCTCCAGCGTTAACTGCTAGTAGCGCGATGGGTTCAGATCCCCTCATCAGTTCGTAGAGATACTCAAACACCAGGCCTCTCACAAGGACAGTTTGCTGCCCCGGACTCAATTCCTGCTTCCCAAACAGGTCCTGAAGGTTTCGAGATTCCTCCAGAAACTGACCGACAACGCTTGATGCTGCCTCGTCCTCCACCCGAATCCCCGTCCTGCCTTGCCATTCGAGGAGTGAAACGTTAAGGGTGGCTACCAAATTAATCGGACCCGAAGAACGCTGGGCCACGGCTTCAAGGGCACCCAGGCCACCAATCAAGTAAGGGATCAGAAGAAAATAGCAGAGACGCTTACGACGAGATTCGGGAGTCACGCGATCCTCCTTCTTAATTCGGGTCGGATTGCTCTTTCATCAGACCTCGGTAGATGAAGTCCGCAAGAAAGAATATGGACAAGACAAAGAGATAGAACTGGCCCTTCGCCGGCCACGCGACTTGCCAACTCGAAAGCCTGAAAAATCCGGCTCCGAGCATCCATAGAACTTTGTCATGAGACACCTGCCCCAAATAGATGGAGGCACCTGAGCAGGTCCAACTGATTACGGCTCTCTGAATCTGACTGTTTGGTAGTGGTGCGTTCTTGTAGCGGTTGATAATAAACCCTCCCATCGCTCCGATTGAGAGAGTTCCAAGTGTCGTAAGCAGTTGCCGGGCAGCAAGGTACGTTTCAAGTTCCTTTTCCTGCAGAGCCGTGAGGTCCTCCACTCGGCTTTCGACAATTGGAACGCTGGCAATGATGATGTCAAGCACGACGAGAGCTATGAAAAGCAAAACCAGGATGACGACAGGCTTCGACATATCGTATCTCCTCGGAAGTTCAACTGAACGGGACATTCTTGCCGGCAATTGCCAAGTGTGACGCGTCGAATACGTCCAGTTTTGACTCAATCCGAAGTGTTCGCTTGCGACATCGAATTACTCGGGCCAGCACCAGCATGCCACACACCCACTCATGGATCCAGTTCACCGATATTGACGTGAACGGTTCCACTCCGTCGTGGTCCCCGGACGGGACTCGAATCGTCTTTCAGGCCCGGAGAGCGGGTCGATGAACGATCTTTACTGTCGCCGCCGACGGCACCGACGAGACGTCCATCACCCACTACCCCATGCAGTGAGGAGATTCCGACGACGCCGAAGAGCCTCCGGTCCGAGATGTGAACCCCTTAACGGATGTAAAGCGTCAAAGCCCACCCGTGGCTAAAACTCTATTTTGCGAATGTTCCGCAGGAACACATCGAAAATCAGCAAACCAGTTTCATGAGCGGCGCCCTTGGGGGGGCGAATCTTTTTTGCGGCAGACTTCCCTGTAGCTGCGCATCAGCACATGTTCATTACCGTCACTCAAAGGAAATCAGGGGCAGCGCCCAGTTCTACCCCTTTAACACTCCATTCTCTCTGTGTCAGTTAGCGGCGAAGCAATAAAATCGTCCAGCGCCGCCCGTATCGTTGAACGCCGACAGGCTGCATCCCGCCGTCGAGTGCGATGAATTCCACGATGTATTCCAGCCGCTCATAAGGTCGTGGTGGCCGATCATGCCATAGGCATCGGGGCTGTCGGAAGTCCAGTTGTTGCAAGTGCGGTCGGGGGTTCGGTTGGACATCCCTGCCGGAAATGCCCGACCATGCGAATCCGATCCCGTAAGGATGTCGTGTTCCTGCGGGGTACCCTCGGCACGGCCGAACCCGTTCACACGCTCGCCGGATTCCGTTACAGCAGTGTTCACATTGATGAGGTTGGAGCCACGTTGAAGGTCGCCATGCAGATCCGCGAGGCTGCCCGCTATCATGATCCCGTTGGCGTTGTACCAGGGGCCGTTGCCGATGCGGTCCCGTGCGTTGACGGACGGCACGGTTCCCCGGCCGCCCTGGGTGCTGAGATAAGCGCGCCATGTGCGATTGCCGGCGCCGACGGCGGCCGCCAGACGCTGGCACTCGGCATCGGCTCCAGCGAGGCCGCCGAGATTGCCACTATGCGTGGTGCTGGTGACAAAGAAACCGAGCGGCTGCGATTCCTGCCCCTGGGCTGAAACGGCGGCTGACCCGAAAGCGATGGCCGCGATTGCGGCAAGAACGATGTGTCTGTAAGTCACGAGGCGTCTCCCTTGTTCTTTGTTTAAATTCCGATCAACGACCCGTTGCGGGCCAGTGTAGAGATTAGTTTAAAGTTTGCCTTGGCGCCACCGGTGGTTAGACTTCCCCCTCGATGCTCAACTGCGCGACCTCACAATCGAGAGTGTCGGGGCGTCCCTCCGTGGGCGCCCGCGGGGATGACGAAATTGATGAAAAATGCTCTTCGATCTGGACTCGCGGGGGGCGGGCTTGGCGTCCTGACGGGCGGGTGGCCAGGGACGGCCACCCCGACACGCTTTCCTGGACGACTCGCCGTTGAGTCGTGTCGGGGCGCCGCTCGGTCCGTTCACGCACGACCGTACTAACGATGCGGAGATTCCCTCCGACTCGCTACGATCGCAGGCAGAAAAGGGGCTAGTTAGTCTCGTTTAACAACCGGCACAGGCGCTTGACGGTCGCGAACTCCTCCAGGATTTCCCCCTGCATCCTGACGTCAATCAGGTTCTGCTTCGCGGTTAACACGACCCTTTCGAGCCTGGGCAGGATCCGGCGTACTGTTCTCGACAGTTGCCCCAGGAGGGTCGGGAGGCTGCCGGCGGGTTCCTGCGACGCATCGACATCGCCCATTCGTCCATCAAGGTAGGCGATGAGCTCATCGGCGACCTCTTCGAGTTTTCCGGCCCCGCCGGCGATTGCACGTTGGTGTGAGGCGTCCCACTCCTCGAGGAACAGAAACGTCGAAATGTCCCGGCCCTGTTCTTGAAATACTTCAATGTCCTGCTCGAACTCCCAGAGCTGGTTGGCGGCGATGGCCAGCGAGGCCTCGTCGGGCTTTGCCAGCCTGCTTGTCAACATCCTCTCGGACATGCGCAAGTTAAAGGACCTCATATTGAAGCGGGCCTCGTCGGAGGCCTCCTGCGCGAACACGGGCGTGGTCACACCTGAAATCGACAGACACAGAAGGAGTGCGATTTTCGGCATCGTGCTTTTACCTCCGATAAGAATTCTGCTCTGGTTTCAGCTGACAATCAACAACAAAGGCCGGTATTTGCTGTGTGTCTTCGGCTGTCTGTCAGGTCCTCTCTCAGTACCGACAGCCACCTGTCGGTTGGCGAAAGTGCCCCAGACGGACCCTAATCCAGAACCCTGTTAGTCCGTCTCACCTGCTGGAACTCGCGGGGGTTCGCGGCGGCCTCAATTCCGGTCGCGACCAGGTCCGGAGGCTGCGAATGCCAGGTGGCAGGCCATCGGCGAGAAGCCCTTCGTGGAAGTCCCTCAGTGTAACCCCCTGTGCTAAGGCATCGGTCTTCAATTGGACGATCACGCGCTGGCTGAGGACCGACGCCACACTCAGGGGTTTTCGTACCGCCAGCCGGACCTCGCGTTCCGCTGCCGGACGGTCGAGGTAGGCTTCCTCCATCACGAACTCGACCGCCTCCTGAAAGCTCATTTTCAGGGTGTGTATGTTTAGTCCGGCGACCAGCCGTGCCGTCGAAGCCGCGCGACGACGCCATCGCTCAAGCTGCACGCGGGGATCGTCATTGGAATACCCTTCCTCCACCATCATTCCTTCCGCGTAGAGGGCCCAGCCTTCCTGGAAAGACGGCGCTTGAAGGATCTGGCGGATTCTCGTCGGACTTTCCCTGCGGCGCACCGCGTGGACGTAGAGGCCGGGGAATCCTTGATGAGCGGCCATCAGCGTCAGCGCGGCCGAATTGTAAGAACCCATGTGTTCGGTGACCTGACTCGGGTTTGATCCGCTGCTGGGAACGCTGAGCTGAACGTAAGCGTCGATGCCGTCCGGTTCCATGAGCCCGGGAACATCCAACGACACGAGGAAAGACGGCCACAAGAAGGAGGCCATCTCCCGCGGCCGCGGTCCCTCCCCGGTCGGAAACACCGCCAGCAGTCCACGATCCGACACGAACTGTCTGGCGTTGACAATGGCCTCTTCGAAGGCGACAAAGAGCTCCCCGGTGGCCGGACCCTCGCGGGACATTTCTCGGAGGATCTCCTGGACTTCTTTATCTGGGTCGATTTCCTTCGCTGCCTGTACCATGGCATCCCGGCTTCCTTCCAGCTCAATCTGGCCGTACTCGAGCATGTCGTTGAAAGACATCTCCAGGGCCTCCTGGTAAAGCAACTTGTCTTCGAAGTTCTTCCGGCCGAGGTAGAAATCGAGGAACCGGTAGTCGGGATCTCCCAGCACCTCCTCATTCAAAAACTTCAGGTAGTCTTCATAGGCTGCAATCACGGCATCGTTGGCAACTTGGAATTCGTCCAGGAGTGCGGGGTCCTCGACGCCTTCCAGCGCACGGGGCAAGTAGTCGCGAAAATAGGTCAGTGTGGATTCGAACTGATCCACGGCAATTCGGGCCAGGACACGTGGAACGGTCTCGATGATGTCCCTGGCCCCCTCCAGAACGGCAGGGACCTGCTGTTCGCGTGCGATGATCGATTTCAGGCGTGTTTCAAGAGGCGCGAATGAACTGTGCAGCAGTGCATCGATTCCTCGGCAGATCAGCTCATCGTAGTATCCGGGATCCCGCGCCCAGTACCCGATCATGTCTGTGTCTACCAGACTGCTCTGGACGTGGTAGTCCAGGATCTGATAGTCGAACTTGTCCTCCTGGCTGAGGAACTTCGCTTCGATTCGCTTCAGAGCCTGAAGCGTATCCTGCAGCCGGCGGCGCTCTCCGAAGATCTGGTCCCTGTCCACCGGACCGATCATGTCATCGAACTCGTGGATGCCCATTTCCGTCGCCACCACTGGGTTTGCCGCAAAGTACCCGTCGAAATACTCGTCGACCAGCCCGGCGAATTTTGCCGTCTCGCGTCGCTGGAAAAAGTCATCCTCGCCCCCGCAACCTGACACCAGCAGGGGACAGATGAGCACGACGGTACGGCAGACAACAGGAAAGAATCGAGAAAGAAACGCATTGGACATGACAACCTCCTTAGAAAAGACGTTGAAATGGAAGAGGTCCGCTTGAACCTGTTCAACTGGAAGTGTAATTTCGCGAATATTATCGTTGAAAGGTCTGGGCAAGGCAACGAATCTCGGGTCGCGTCGAAACCGGGGGAGGGTGCCGCCGGTTTGCAGTGGGGCCACGGTTGTCGCGTTAATCAGGTGTCGGGCTTGACGAAGGAAGAAGGCTCCGACCGCAGTGGAGGCGGTCGAGTGGGCCGTGTACCCAGAATCTGTTCCCGATTGTTCCCAAAAAGGGCCGGAGACATTTGGGAACCATAGCGAAGCTGAGATGATGGATGAACTCATCCCGCTAAGGGCCAACAAAAAAGGCCACCTTTCGGTGACCTTGATCGTTCCCTTATGGGCTGCCTGTTATTGCGGGGGAAGGATTTGACCTCCGACCTTTACACGGCCACTCTCATACAGGGATCTGCTGAGGTATCTGGATCTGAACGACCCGGTCCGCGCTTCGCTTTGCGAAAGGCGCCGGCTTCTGACAGACTGGGTCGGTGACCTGTAACGACGTTCTTCGCCGCCTCCGTTACGCCTTTGACTTCAGCGATAGCCGGGTCATTGGCCTGTTTGAACTGGGGGGACGTGCGGTCGGCGGTGACCAGATCAGGGCCTGGATGAAGAAAGAGGAGGAGCCGAGCTTCCAGGCCCTCAGCCGCAAGGATCTTGCGGCGTTCCTGGACGGTTTGATCACCGATCGTCGGGGGAAGCGCGACGGTGCAGCGCCGGTAGCCCCGGTTGCCCTGACCAACAATGTGGTTCTTCGGAAGCTCAAGATTGCGTTAAGTTTCCAGGAAGCCGACATGCTTGAGGTCATGTCCCTGACCGACATGCCGATAAGCCGCGCGGAACTGAGTGCACTTTTTCGCAGGACGGATCATAGAAACTACAAGGAATGTCAGGACCAGTTGTTGCGCAACTTCCTGACAGGCCTGCAGTACAAGTTTCGCGGCAAGCCGGATCAGGTTTCGGCCGAGGACTGAGGATGGCTATCTCGTCGACTCTGTACCGGTTTCAAATCGAACTGTCTGACATCGACAGAGGGGTCTACGAAAGTCTCGACTGGCGCGTTGCCTGTCACCCCTCCGAGGCCAGCGAGCGAATGGTCGTAAGAGTTCTAGCGCGGGCGATCGCGCACGAGGAGGGGCTCGACTTTGGTCGGGGACTTCGGGCGCCCGAGGATCCGGCACTTTGGACCCGGTCCGGCACCGGGGACGTTGCTCTGTGGATCGATGTGGGTATGCCCACGGCAGAGCGCTTACATCGCGCGAGCAAGCGCGCCGATCGCGTCATGGTTTTCACGCACAAATCTGAATCGTCGCTTCGCAAAGAATGGTCGTCCCGTGCGATTCACGCCGCAGATGGCATCGAAGTTGTGCGGTTGCCGGCGGCACTGATTGGCGAACTGGCCGTGCGGCTTGACCGCGACGTTCACTGGTATCTGACCCTGCAAGAGGGGGGATGTCCGTTGCTGAAGGTGAAGACAGTCTGGACGGGACGCTTGAGCGGTTGTCGCTGGCAACCTTCCTTGCGGCGTAGCGGTGCCCGACCTATTCGGTCAAGTCTGTAACGTCCAGGATGTCCGACGCGATCCAGTTTGGCAGATCTTCAACCATGCCTCACCGATCAGCAGCGCACCGCTCAGTATCTGCCGTCGGACTGGGTACAGAACCACCTTCCCAACCTCTGGGCTCTGATGCATGGCGGCGTCACTTTTCCCAATGGCATGACCGATACCACCGCGTGCTCGCCGTCGCGGGCGACCCTTTGGACGGGCACTTATCCGATGATCAATGATGTGGACTCAGTCGGCCAAAATCCGACACTCACCGATCAGCTCACCACCCTGGGCCTGCTGCTGACCGAGCATGCACCGGTTTCCTACAACGTGGCTTATAAGGGCACCTCCGGAGGAGGAACGTGGGCAACGGAGCTCGTGAAACAGATTCCGGTGAATGGTCTGACCAACGGCGGGTCGGCTAGCTCTGCGGCAGTGCAGAAAACTTGGAATGAGATGCATGAAGCGCTGACCCAGGCCATGAATACGACCCACACCACGCCGAAACATTGGCCCCCAGCACCGTCCAGTGTGCCGAGCGACAAAACCGACGAAACAGACAAACAGAGGATCCCATCATGAATACCACCGCCGGCTTAGCTCCAATCCCATTGGTACAAGCTCAATTGATCCCGATGACCGCCGGCCAGATTACGGTCAAGGGAATCACCGGAGCCGCCCCTCCCACCGGCGTCGGAGTCGCCCTTTCCGGTGGTGGCACCAGAGCCTGCGTGAGCGCCATGGGGCAGATGCGTGCGCTGAACGCGCTCGGATACCTAAGCCAGGTCGGCGCGATTGCCTCAGCCTCGGGCGGCAGCTGGTTGGCCGTCCCGTGGACCTTCCTTCCCGATACGCTTAGCGATACAGACTTTTTAGGTACGTACATCTCCGACCCGTCCACGCTCGGCACCTCTTCGGGCGGTGCCCCCGGCAGCGACATCAACGATCTCCCGACGACCAGTGCGCTGTCGCCCATGACCCACCTGAACTTCTCTGCAGCCGGGCTCTCAAACAGCGCCCTGGGGCTATTTTTGGACCCGTGGGTAGCCGGTGCCCGAACCTGGCAGGTCTTAGTCGCCGAGAGGCTGTTGGAGCCTGTCGGTCTGTGGGCTTCCGGGCCCGAGCACTTACCGACCCATTTTTTCATCCAGGATGATAGCGCTGGTCAGGCGGCGACCGCCCTGAATGGTGCGGGCATTCCGGCCTCATTTGATGTCGTCAGAGTGGCAGATGCCAATGCCGTGACCCGGCCCTACTACATTTGCACCACCTCGATGAAAGTGACCGACAACGGCGGCGCTCCGGCCCTTGCTCCGGTTCAGGCGACGCCCTGGTTTACCGGCGTTTTGGGTTCCAACGTGGGAACCGATGCACAGGGAGCGTCCGTGGGCGGCGGAGGGGTGCAGTCCTACGCGTTCAACGGGACGCTCAGGGGGGTCAGTGGCACCACGGCTTCGGTGGAAATCAAATACGCGTTGAGTTTGGGGGATATCACCGGGATGAGCAGCGCTTTCTTCGCCGAGACATGGGAGCTTGGCGCCATTGTGCCCAAGTACGAGTGCTTTCCGATCGCCTCGCAACAGGCGGCTGGCGGGGTCAACGCCTTTGCCGACGGCGGCAATTGCGTATTCCGGACGATCGTGATCACTGATTCCGATTTAACGTGATCACCGATTCCGGGATCATGATCAGCGATTCCGGGCATCGTGATCACTGATTCCGGGATCATGATCAGTGATTCCGGGCATCGTGATCACCGATTCCGGCGATCATGATCACCCGTCGGTAGCGAAGTTTAGAACTGTAAGGTTCTTCTTTGAAAAAAGGAGAACTTGATGGGGACAAGACGGCTATCGATGAGACAGATACGCGAGATTCTACGACTCAAATACGAACAGAAACTCAGCCACCGGGCCATCGCCCTAGCCTGCCGGGTGGGAGTAGGGACGGTTTCGGAGTACGTCCGACGTGCGGCCGGGGCCGGGCTCGAGTGGCCGCTACCTGAAGAACTGGACGAGGCCGCACTTGAAGCACGGCTGTTTCCGCGCGCTGGATCCGGTTCCCGGGAACGGGTGCCTCCTGATGTCGAGCTGATCCACCAGGAGTTGAAGCGTGTTGGAGTCACCCTCCACCTCCTGTGGGAGGAGTACCGGGAAACGAATCCAAAGGGATATGCCTACAGCCAGTTCTGTGAGATCTACCGGCGGTGGGCCAAGAAACTCAAACCCTCGATGCGCCAGGTGCACCGTGCCGGAGAGAAGACCTTCATCGACTTTTCCGGCAAACGGCCAGAGCTGACGGATCCGCGGACGGGCAAAGCCATTCCAGTCGAGTTGTTCGTGGCCGCGCTGGGCGCCAGCGGTTACACCTACGCCGAAGCGACACCGAGCCAGAAACTTCCCGACTGGGTCGGCGTGCATATCCGCATGGTGGAGTTCTTCGGTGGATCGAGCCGCATCTGGGTGCCCGACCAACTCAAGAGTGCGATTACCCTGTCCTGCCGCTATGAAGCAGGCGTGAACAGGACTTACCAGGATCAGGCTGAACATTACGGCGCCGTTGTTATTGCTGCCCGGCCTCGAAAAGCCAAGGACAAGGCGAAGATCGAGTCGACCGTCCTGGTTGCGCAGCGCTGGATCCTGGCCAAAATCCGGAATCGCACATTCTTCAGTCTCGCGGACTTGAACGGGGCGATTCGAAACTTGCTGGTGGAACTAAACCAGCGGCCGATGCAGAAGCTTCACGTGTCCCGCCTGGAACTCTACGAAAGGCTGGATCGACCGGCCCTCCAGCCACTACCGACCAACCGGTATGAACAGGCCGAGTGGAAGGGCTGTCGTGTCAATATCGACTACCACGTGACCGTGGATCACCATCCCTACAGCGTGCCCTACCAGTTGATCGATGAGACCCTGGAAGCGCGTTACACCGCCTCGATTGTCGAGGTCTACCACAAAGGCCGGCGCGTCGCCGCTCATCGCCGGCGTTACGATCACCAGCCGTCGACTCTGCCTGAACATATGCCCAGTTCCCATCGGGCCCATGCGGAATGGACACCGTCCCGGCTGATTGGTTGGGCCAAGCAGACCGGCCCCCAGACCGGTCGCCTGGTCGAGCAGATCATGAAACAGTGGCCCCATCCCGAACAGGGGTACCGCGCCTGCCTGGGATTGATGAGTCTGGGACGCCGCCACGGCGCCCAGCGGCTTGAAGCCGCCAGTGCCCGAGCGCTGCACTTAGAGTCCTATAGCTACCGCACCGTCAAGAACATCCTGTCGTCAAGAACATCCTGTCGTCGGCCCAGGAGCGGTTGCCTTTCGAGGAGACCGAAACCCCACCCATGCCCCATCACGACAACATTCGTGGCGCCGCCTATTATGCGGACCCAAAGGAGAGTACTCATGCTTATGGAACAAACCCTGGAGAAGATGAACCAGATGAAACTATCGGCGATGGTCGAGGCCCTCGAGCAACAACGACGCTCGAATCAGTACACGGATCTCAGCTTCGAGGAACGTCTGGGTCTACTAATCGATGAGGAGTGGACAGCCCGAGAGCACCGCAAGCTCACCCGGCGCCTGCGCGTGGCCAAGCTGCGCTACAGCTCCGCATCGCTGGAAAACGTCGACTTCAAACATCGTCGCAGCCTGGACCGTTCCCAGGTCCTTGCCCTGGGCTCGTGTGGATGGATCCAGGACCGGCACAATCTAATCATTACCGGTCCGACCGGCATCGGGAAAAGTTTTCTGGCTTCGGCTTTCGTCGAACGCGCCTGCCGGCGAGGTCTTAACGCCGCCTATGTCCGCATGCCTCGGCTTTTGCACCAACTGGCCGTCGGTCGCGGCGACGGCTCCTACACGCGAGTCCTGGCCCGCCTCGCCAAGACCGATCTGCTGGCCATCGACGACTGGCTCCTGTCCCCGCTGCGGGACTCGGAACGCCGAGACTTGATCGAAGTCGTCGAGGAGCGCAGCGAACGCTCCGCTATCTTGATTGCCAGCCAGCTCCCTGTCTCCGACTGGCACGGCGTCATCGGCGACCCGAACCAGGCTGACGCGATCTGCGATCGCCTCCTCCACAATGCACATCGCATCGAACTGAAGGGGCGCTCCATGAGACGGACCAAAGCCGCGCCGAAAGCCTCTGCCAAGGAACCGACATGAAACCGTCCAACCAACAGGTAGTCCCGCTCGGGCCCGCGCCCGATCGTCGCGGATACGCGATCCTCGCGAAGACTTTTCAGGCATTCGGTCAGGAACGGATGAAGAATGAAAAAGAACCAAGAAAGAACGAAGCAATGGCCTGTGGAAAATGACGGCTATGGAAATCCACAAAAAACGTGGATTCCCACAGCCTTGGAAAAGCCTGCGGCTTTCCCACATTTACACACAGGCCCGGCGATGAATATCAAGATTATGGAAGCATTCAAAACAAGAATCGTGGACTTCGGGAGGTCTAAACTGAGATCCTAACCCTCACTTCGCTCCGACGGGTGATCACGATGGCCGGAATCACTGATCATGTTCCCGGAACTGGTGATCACGATCAGCGGAATACGCACCAATCTTGAAAACACGTCGGTCAACGCCCTTCTGGCCTACAGTGACATCGACAAGATCCTCGCCTTCGTCAATGGCGGCGTAGCGATATCCATATCGGACGACACGTTGCCGGTCCTCATCATCGACGAGAACATCCCGCCGCTGTTCGGGTTCCAGCCCTACCAGAAGGGTCTCGGATACCAGCCCTACGACGTCACCGCCGATCCGGTTCCCGCTGGCGCGGAAAAGTCGGGAACGGTGAACAAGAAGTGGGAAATGTATCGCTACAATCAGGTCTTTTCATCCTCCGACTTGACGGCGCTGCTTGTGGGTATGGACAGCGCGACAACGGATGGGGCCTTCCTCCAGGCAGGTCTCAAGGTGCAGGAGAACGCCTGGTTCGGGATTGGGGGCAGCCGCAGCGTGGACATCCAGTGGATTCAGCTCACGCAATCGACCGCCTGGCGCGACCTGCTGACCGACGACGTCGGCAAGGCAGTCGACCACAAGTCGGGGTTTCCCAACATCTCCCTGACCGATACCGAACTCCACAAGGACGACATCAATTTGATGGCCAACTACACGGGTTGGGTCGTCTCGCAGCTCGACATCAGCGGTTGGTTTTCGTAGACCGCAAGCCACAGTTTCGAACCCATCGCAGTCGGTTCGAATGGCACATTCGGAAGGCGCCCACGTGGCGACCATCCCACACGACGGACACCGCGCTCTGCATTGAGGCTCTCGTAGTCAGCGCCTGATTCATAGAACTCTCCCTTCGACTTGTCTCCTCGTATCGAGAGCGTCATTCACGAGACAATCGTGAACGATTTCGTCGACCAATACCAGAATTCGCCGTGGTGTTTCGGGGGAACTGGATTGTATCCCCATTCAAATCGTTGACAAATACCCAGAGACGGCTTTCAAAATCAGAGTCGATCCTGAGGCTGTGTTTCGCAACTGGCAAGCTCTGTGATCTACTGCGCATTATTCCCGTGCCCGTCAACTCGTATCAAGGAGGTTTGCTATGTCTGATTTGTCACCGGAGCAACACCACGACATCGACGAGATCGCAGAGGTGTTACGTTTTCTTGAATCCTTCTTTGGCTATCTAGTCCACGAATCGGGGGTTATTCAAATCGAGTTCAGGGATCAGTTTTCGGGTGTCTTGGAGATTGTTCTGGTCCGTCTCCAAAAGGCTTCTGGAGATCTGAAGGAGATTGAAGATGACGACAACGAAGTGTGGAAGGGCCTAGACAACGCTGGACTGACCGGGCCACCGCTCCAGTTGAAGCTTACACTCGGTCGTTCGATGTTCAACCAGACACAGCCTCAGACGCCGGGACCAGCACCAAGGGGGTTTAAGGCGAAGCTACTGGAGCCCTTCTTTCGCTGGACGAATTCGTTCTTGGGCAGTTTGGCCAGAGCTGTGCCGGGTTTAGAACTGGTCAAGGAATATAAAGATGGCGTCGAAATGGCGCTGGATCATCAGGCCGAGGGCAATCCTCCACCTCCGTCGATATTCTGATTCTAGACAATCCAGTAGGCATATTGTTCGTTATCGCCGAAGCCAACGACAGGTGTCCGTGGTCGTCTTCACCGCCGCGTACCATTACAGATCACAACGTTTGAAGGAGTTCACCTGATGCGGCCTAAGAAGCCTTACGTTGCAACCATGGACCAAGTGACGATCAAACGCGATGGTGACGCAGCCGTCATTGAGTACGTCGAGTTAAATGTCCTGTCCGTCCACCTGACCATTGGCCCCGAGATCGAGGACATGACTGATCGAGAAATCCTTGCGTTGCACAATGAAGGTATTCGAGGCCGGGAAAAACTGGCAGCCGAGTTCGAGTACGTTGCGGTAGAAGTGCCTTCAGGAAGCCAGCAGATCGAGTATCACCATCAAGGAGATTCATGGATTCCCAAAGGCGGTGTTCTCAGATGTGTGATTGATCAAGGCGAAGACGGCGAGACAACTGTTTGGATTGATCAGCAAGAGCTTAATCTTGAAGAATTCGGCAAGGTACTTTCTACCTATGCGGGCTGGGGCATGCGAATCATTTTTGTCCCCGACGACGATATTTTTCGAACCCCGACTATTGAAGTGAGAGAGCCTAAGGACCTCTGATCTTTTCAACCAAGGAACTTCAAGCCGTCCGTTGGCGTTCGCGATTGCTGGCCATCCCTGATCGTCATTGATTCCCCGTGACAGCTCGCCCGAAAGGACACCCTCGCGGTTGCATTCGTTTTTCGGGCGCCGGGAACAAGAGCGGGGTTAGCTAGGCGGTCGGTGAGATGAGAAAAAAGAGCCCGTTATTCACGGGCCCTTCTCATGACAGTTTGTTCAGCGCGAAAAACACTTCTCGACCCTAACTCTGGATCAACTTTTCGTAAACGAACGACGAATAAGTCGTTGATCTAGATGTCTTGTTTGCGTCTCGGCTGTCGCTACTGCAATTGCAAGCTAGCCCCGTCTGGATAGCCGCCCTGCTTACCTTACCCTGCAAATTCTCGTTTTGAGTACGATGGGCGGAATAGGTACGCCGAGGCTCTGGAGAAGCAAGCAAATGTCTTTCGGTTTTCTTGGCTTCTGAGCGAGCGAACTCGCCGGGGAAATCATGAGGGTAAGTACTAGAACAATTACTGAATGCATCAAGAAAGTTTTCATGCGATTCCTCCTGAATCTGTGGTGAATTTCTCCCGCATAAATATAGTAGAAGTAAGAGTCTTGTCAACTGGAACGCAGGTCAAACGCCTGCCCAATGTACTGCAAAGTCTTACGTTTATCGCTTAGTTGTTGGGCCGCTTCCGAGGACAGCAGTTCCAAAAGCCTCTCCTCGAGTTCATGTTGGCGACCCTCGGAGCTAGCGATGGACAGGAAAAGCTGTGAAGTTGAAATGATGCTGAACGGCGGTTGCCGGTTCCAATTCTGTTAAGACCGTGATGCGCCCTGTGCCTCTGGAAGTGCGCTGCTCATCAGGAGAGTTGTACCCCCAGTCTGCTAGATAGAGATTCGCGTCCTGCAGCTCTTCCGAGCCTATAGCACCCGTCAGCCAGCTGAGGTTGTCATCCACGAAGTGCAGCGTAGATTCGGCGAACCGCCCACTCAACTCGCGTAACTTGTCCGCCTTCCGTTGACCATGATCTACTTGAATGACCCGGTTGTTCAGAAATGACAGATTCAGTCTCATCCTCGCTAAGGTCAACAAAAAAAGCCACCTTTCGGTGACCTTCATTGTTCCCAGCATGGGCTGCCTGTTATTGCGGGGGAAGGATTTGAACCTCCGACCTTTGGGTTATGAGCCCAACGAGCTACCACTGCTCCACCCCGCGGTAGTGTACCGTTAAATATAGGGACTCGGTTGCGGATCGTCAACCGCTTGGGGCGAACTTTTTCGGAAAGACAGAAGTTCAGGGATTGGAGGGGGCGACTTCAGGGTCCGGCGAGGGAATGATCAGAACGACTTCGCCGGGCTTGACCAGCCGGAGTTCCTCTCGGGCGAGGCGTTCGATTTCCGCGGGGTCGGATCGGAGTGTCTGGATCTCACCGATGAGATCTGCGTTGTCGGATTCGAGGGCTTCGATCTTCTCTTCGAGTTCGGCCAGGCGGAATCCTTTCTTGCGGACCTCCAGGAGGCCGCGGTCGCTGATGAGGGTCAGGACAAGGGTCGCAGCGGTCAGCAGGCCGAACACGCCCAGGCCCACCCGAACCATCATCCCTTGACCTATGTTCCGGTTATCCATTCCCTTCCGCATTCGAGCAATTGCTCCAGATCTTCGCGGCTGCTCGATTCCGCGTAGTAGCGAACGACAGGTTCGGTGCCCGACGGTCGCATCAGCACCCAGCTTCCGTCACCAAAAATCAGTTTCAGACCGTCGGTGCGATCCTGCTTCTCGACCGGCCTTCCGTGGTACTCGTGAACGTCGGCCGCAATCTTTGCACGGACCGCTTCACGGTCAGAAGGGTCCAATCGGACATTCAGTCGCCGATTATACACTTCACCGGTCCTCGAAAAAAGGGTTTTTAGCTGTTCTTTCAATGACTTCCCCCGTCGGGCGACCATCTCGGCGACGAGGAGGCAGGCTAGGATTCCATCTTTTTCCGGGATGTGATTCTTCACCGCCAGTCCCGCACTTTCTTCGCCCCCAAGGATGATGCGGTCCTGCTTGATGTACTCGCCGATGAATTTGAAGCCGACGGGGGTCTCGAGGACTTCCAGATTGTTCAAATCAGCGACTCTGTCGATCAGGTGAGTGGTGGCGACAGTACGGGCCACGGCGCCGCTCCAGCCGCGGGTTTCGATAAGATAGTCGAGCAGGAGGGCTAGAATCTCGTTGGGGTAGAAGAAGTCACCGTTGTCGTCGAGCATACCGAAGCGGTCGGCGTCTCCGTCGGTCCCAAGACCCAGCATAAGGTCTTGATCTAACATGGCTTGTCGGAGTGCTGCCAGGTTCGATTCGTCCGGTTCGGGGTGGTCTCCCCCGAAGTAGACGTCGCGTTCGGCGTGGAGGACGAATGGGTCGAGCCCCTCGGTTTCGAGCAGATAGTCGAGGTAGCCGGCGCCGGCTCCGTGAAGTGGGTCGTAGCCGATTCGGATTCCGGATCTCTTGATCTGATCGAGGTCGACCTTGCTGCGGAGCTCATCCAGATATTCATCGCGAATGTCGGCGGGTTCGATCAGGGTGTCATCGGGTGATGCGGAAAAGTCCCACCCCTCGAACTGCAGTCGTTCGATCTCGTCTTCAATTTCGCCGGTGACTTCCGGCAGGGCGGGTGCGCCATCGGCATCTGAAAATTTGATGCCGTTGTACTCGCCGGGGTTGTGGCTGGCGGTGATATTGATGGCGCCGTGCAGGTTGCGATGTCGTGTGGAGAACGAGAGGGCGGGGGTTGGAACCGGGCCTGTCGACAGTTGGACACCGATACCGGATGCGGAGAGAACCCGTGCGACCTGCCCGGCGAAGTTTTCGGATGCGAACCGGGTGTCGTATCCTACCAGGAGCGTGGGGGAGGAGGTGTCTCTCTTGATATATCGAGCAATGGCTTCGGTCACCAGACGGACATTGGCGAACGTGAACTCGTCGGCGATGATGGCACGCCATCCCGACGTACCGAACTTTATCCTAGCGGCCATGTGTCGATTCTACCAGTCAGGGAAAACGGACGATACATCGATGATGGTGGCGGGCTTCGAACGGAGCGATGTTTCATGATCGAAACGATGCTGGCTTTCGTCACGTGTGGCTCGGAAGAAGAAGCGAAAAAGATCGCCCAGGCGGTCGTCGGCGACGGGCTTGCGGCGTGCGTGAACGTGGTTCCGGGTATCCAATCCTGTTATCGCTGGGAGGGGGATGTGAAGTGGGATTCCGAGTTCCTGCTGATCATCAAGACGACGGCCGCGGCGATCGACAGAGTGCGGTGGAGGGTTGTGAAGGAACACAGCTACGACGTGCCGGAGTTTATCGCGTTCAAGATTGCGGATGGGTCGCGTCCCTATCTGGAGTGGATTTCGAAGTCGGTGGATGCGTGAGGGGTGGGAGGCTTTTGGGGGGGCGGCAGTGCGGCTTGTCGGCGGGGGGCCAGGGACGGCCCCCCGTACACGCTGGCCTGTGACGGTTCTCAGAAAAACCTTTGCGCCGAGCGTCTCTAATCCCCAAAGGCGTGTTCAAGGTCGGCCATCAGGTCTTCAGTGTCCTCGATGCCGACGGAGATGCGGACCAGGCCGTCGGTGATGCCGAGCAGGTCGCGTTGATCTTTCGGAACCGAGGCGTGGGTCATCGAGGCGGGGTGCGAGATCAAGGTTTCCACGCCGCCGAGGCTTTCGCCCAGCGAACAGAGTTTGACGTTTTCCAGTAGTTTGGAGGCAGCTTCGATGGAGCCGAGGTCGAAGGCGATCATGGCTCCGAAACCGGACATCTGTTTCTTTGCCAGTGCGTGTTGCGGGTGATCCGGAAGGCCGGGGTAATAGACCTTCTCTACCTGTTTTTTTTCCGACAGGTATCGGGCGATGGTGCGGCCGTTCATGTTGTGTGCTTCCATCCGGACCGGCAGGGTTTTGATGCCTCTCAGCACGAGCCAGGAGTCGAACGGGGAAAGGATGGCGCCGGCGGCGTTCTGGATGAAGTGAAGTTGGTCGGCATCTGACTCATGGGCGAGGACAGCCACACCGCCCACGCTGTCGCTGTGGCCGTTCAGGAACTTTGTCGTGCTGTGGACGACGATGTCGGCCCCGAGCGCCAGAGGCCGCTGCAGGTAGGGGCTCATGAACGTGTTGTCTACTACGAGTCGGCATTTGGCGGCCTGGGTGATCTCTGCGGCCGCTGCAAGATCCGTTATGGTCATGATCGGGTTCGTTGGTGTCTCGATGAAGACCATGCGCGTGTTAGGGCGCATGGCGTTTCGCAGCGTGTCGATGTTGGACGTATCGACGTAGCTGAACTCGATGCCGCCGTGGCTGACGATCTTGTCGAATAAGCGGAACGTTCCGCCGTAGACATTGTGGGTACAGACGGCGTGGTCACCCTGACGCAGCAGCAATTGCGTGATGGCTGTTTCAGCCGCCATCCCGGATGCGAACGCGTATGCGGCCACGCCTCCTTCAAGAACCGCCATGTTCTTTTCCAGAGCCATCCTGGTAGGATTCTGGGTACGCGCGTACTCGTAGCCCTTGTGCTTGCCGATCCCTTCCTGAACGAAGGTCGAGGTTTGATAGATCGGTGTGCTGACCGCTCCGGTGGTGGGGTCTGGCTCTTGACCGGCGTGTATTGCGTCGGTTCTGAATCCCATGAACTGAACCTCTCTTCGGAGAAATTCGAGGGCCGGAATCCTGGTTGATTGTTCCGGACTCGAGCTGCCGGAAGGTTCGAATCAGGGCTCGGTATCGAATTTCGCGTTGTCGATTTCTTCGAAATAGTCCGATTTGACCAGGACTTCGCGTGGCTTGCTACCTTCGGGTGGTCCGATGATTCCGTCGGCCTCCATCGCATCCAGAATACTGGCCGCCCGTCCATATCCGATCCGGAGCCGGCGCTGCAGGGCGGAAGTCGAACCCTTGCCCATGTCGACCACCAGTCGGACCGCCTTGTCGTACAACTCGTCGCTGGCGCCGTCGGTTTTCATCGACTCCCGGCGTTCGTCGGGCGACTCCAGGACGCTTTCATTGTACGTCGGTTTGCCTTGCGCTTTCAGGTAATCTACCACGCGCATGACTTCCTCTTCGGTCACCATCGGGCCATGGGCGCGCATCAGGCGTGCGGACCCGGGCGGCAGGAACAGCATGTCGCCGCGACCCAGCAGGGATTCGGCACCGTTGGAATCGAGGATGGTTCGGGAGTCGGTTTTAGATGCGACCCGGAAGGAGATTCGAGCAGGGAAGTTGGCCTTGATCAGACCGGTGATGACATCGACGGACGGTCGCTGTGTTGCCAGGATGAGATGAATGCCCACGGCGCGGGCCATCTGGGCGAGGCGCGTGATGGATTCTTCAACATCGCGCGATGCCACCATCATGAGGTCGGCGAGTTCGTCGATCACGATGACGATGTAGGGCAGGTGCTCGCGATCTTCCTCTATATCCGGCTGGCCGATTCCGGGGATCGGCATCTGCTTGATGTGGTCGTTGTAAGCGTCCAGACTCCGGACCCCCCGTTTGGCCAGTTTCTTATAGCGGCCCTCCATTTCACCGACCGCCCATTTCAAGACGTTCGATGCGACGATGGGTTCGGTGACAACGGGAACCATCAGGTGCGGGATGTCCTGGTACAGGCCCAGCTCCAGGCGCTTGGGATCGATCATGATCATCTTGACCCGATCGGGCCTGGACCGGAACAGGAGCGACAGGATCAATGAGTTGATCGAGACGGACTTGCCGGTTCCTGTCGAGCCGGCGATAAGAAGGTGCGGCATCCGGTGGAGGTCGGAGACGACGATTTTTCCGGTGATGTCCTTTCCAAGCGCCAGGGGCAATTTTGCATTCGCCTTCAGGTACGCCGGGGATTCGAGGAGCTCGCGGAGCATAATGGTGGCCCGTTCCTGATTGGGCACTTCGATGCCTACGGTCGCTTTTCCGGGGAGTCGGTCGATTCGAATCGACTCCGCTTCGAGCGCCAGGCAGAGGTCGTCTCCAAGACCGGTGATCTTGGCGTACTTGATGCCGGCTTCCGGTTTGAATTCGAACGTCGTGACGACGGGTCCGGGATGAATCTGCTGGACCTTGCCGACGACGTCGAACTCTTTGGTCTTGGCTTCGAGCAACTCGGCGCGTTCCCGCAGCATGTCTTCGTCGATGGGAATCTGTCCTTCGGGGGGCAGCAAGAGTTCGGGCGAGGGGAAGTTGACCGATGTCAATGGAGCCGTCGCGGTTTCGGTAACGGCCATTTCGTCGATCGGAACCTCGTCGACCGCGGCTTTCTTAGGGCGGCGCTTCGTGATCGACCGGACCGCTTTCTCAGCCTTCTTCCTGGCGGGCCGCATGACGGCAGGTTGTTCGTTTTTCTTCTGAATTCGTTTTCTGACACGCTCTTTCAACTGTTCCTCGTACCAGCCGCTGACGCGTTGACTCCAGAGGGCGACGAATCCAAAGCGCGACTGCACGGATGCCGCCGTGCGTACGAGCGAGAATTTCGTTGCCAGGAGGAGCGATATGAGAAACAGGGAAATGAGGACCACGGCCGCGCCCAGGGGATTGAACGTGGCCTCGAGCCAGTCCGCCATCAGCTTGCCCCCACCGCCGCCGGCCGGAATCTGATTGCCGATGCGAGGCAGGGACGGGAACAGCGAAAGGGCCGCGGCGACGGTCAACACCATCAGCGTCATGCCGGACAGACGGGGGATCACGTTCTGGACCGTCCAGGACGCGAGCCAGTGAAAGGCGTAGATGCCGATGAAGACCGGCAGTAGGAATCCCGCGTAACCGAGGAACTGGAACAGGAGGTCCGACGAGTGCGAACCCACGACACCGATCAGGTTGTTGGGGCCTGACTCGAACAGGGGGTTGCGGCTGATGTTGAAAGAAGGGTCGGCCGGATCAAACGAAATCAGGCTGAGGCCGACCATAACCGCGATGGTCACCAGGACCAGACCGACGAACTCATTGAGCCGCCGGTGCTCGGTGGGTGTCAGATATCCTGTCCAGTGCATCAGACTGACA
Organism: Terriglobia bacterium; assembly: GCA_965247425.1. Classification (GTDB taxonomy): domain Bacteria; phylum Acidobacteriota; class Terriglobia; order 20CM-2-55-15; family 20CM-2-55-15; genus CAZOZZ01. The sequence goes on along the minus strand of OZ252023.1, from coordinate 2,306,750 downwards.
TTTTATCGAAATCCGGACCAGAATGCGAGAAAGACCACAATACCAAGGCCTATGCGGTAATAGATAAAGGCATATGTTGTGTTCGTGGCAAGATAGCGCAGCAGGAACGCGATGGCCAGATAACCCACGATCGCAGAGGTGATAATGCCGACGACCAGCATGCTGAAATCCACACGGTTCGTTCCGCCGGCGGTCATGTCGAACAACTGCTTGCCCGCCGCACCCGCGATGATCGGCGTGGACAGGAAGAAGGAGAACCGAGCGGCGGCCTCCCGTTTCATCCCTCGGAAAAGGGCGGCGGTAATCGTGATTCCGGATCGTGAGACGCCGGGAACCAGGGCCAGCGACTGGGCCAGACCCACCACCAGCGCGTCTGTCCAGGAAATCTGTTCGAGGTCCTTGGTTCGCCGCCCGCGCTTTTCAGCCAGGACCAGGACGAGCGCAATCCCAATCAAGGTTGTTGCAATGACCAGCGGGCTCCGCAGATAGATTTGCACCAGGTCCTCCCCGAGGACTCCAGCCAGTGCTGCGGGGATCGTTGCGACGACAATGAGGAGCACCATTTGTTCGTCCTGGCCACGCGTGCGACCTAATGCAATGTTGAGCGCGGAGCGGGCGAAGGCGATCCACTCGGTTCTGAAAAACCAGACGAGCGAAAACAAGGTTCCCAGGTGTAGTGCGATATCGAACTCCATTCCGGGGTCTTTCCATCCCGCGAACCACGGCAGCAGGATCAGATGGGCCGTGCTGCTGATGGGCAGAAATTCCGTGATGCCCTGGACGATACCGTAGATGATCGACTGGAAGAGATTCATGGGGAAAGTGGTCAGTGGTCAGTGGTCAATGGCCAGTTCTGTACGGTCATCAATGTTTGAGAGTCCAGTAACCCATACCTGTTGATAAGGTTGCAGGCCAACCCACCCGTTCTAAATTCCGGCAACTGACCACTGGCCACTTCCCAAACTATATCTCCATGATGACGGGCAGTATCAATGGGCGTGTCGAGAGTTGTTTGGAGATGTAGCGTTTCAGGGCGCGGCGAACTTTTTCTTTGATCACCGCCCAGTCGCCGCGTTCTTCGACTGTGGATTCCTCGATCGTGTCGATGACCAACTGGCGGCACTGTTCCACCAGTTCGTCGTCTTCGGTGACGGTCATTCCCCGGAAGACCATCTCCGGGGGAATTTCGATCGCTCCGGTCTGTTTGTTGATGGCGATGACCGGTAGAACGATGCCGTCTTCGGAAATGTGGCGACGGTCCCGGATGACCAGGTCGGCCACCTCCTCGAGACTTCCTTCGTCGATCAGCACGCGCCCGACCGGGGCTTTGTCGACGATTTCGGCTTGCTCCGGGTCCAGTCGAATGATGTCGCCGGTTTCGGCCACGATGACTTTGTCGCGAATGACGCCGGTCTGTTCGGCTAGTTTGGCGTGACGGTGCAGATGGCGGTAGGAGCCATGGATCGGTATGAAGAACCGGGGCTTGGTCATCATCATCATCATCTTGAGTTCTTCCGCACTGGCGTGTCCGCTCACGTGTACCGGGGGGTTGGAGCCATCCGCGTAGAGCACCTCGGCATGACGTCTGTACAGGTGATCCATCATGCGCGAGATCGCCCGTTCGTTCCCGGGGATCATCCTTGAAGACAGGACGACGGTGTCTCCGCCTTCGATGGTGACGTCTTTGTGCTGATCTACCGATGCGCGTGCGAGCGCCGACATCGGTTCACCCTGGCAGCCGCTGGCGACCACACAGACCTTGTTTCGGGCGTGGTTCTTGATTTCCTTCGGTCGAATGACCAGTCCGGCAGGGACGTTCAGCGCTCCCAGACGCTGGGCGATGTCCACATTCGACAGCATTCTCCTGCCCAGAAACGCCACGAGCCTCCCGTGACGCTTCGCCGTATCCACGATGATCTGCATCCGGTGGATGGCCGAGCTGAAGCAGGAGACGACGATGCGTCCCTTTGCGGATCGAAAGATGGTCTCGAAACGATCCTCCACCGCACGTTCGGACGGCGTGTAGCCCGCCCTTTCCGCGTTGGTGCTGTCGGAGAACAGCGCCAGAACCCCCTCCTCTCCATACGATGCAAAGGCGAGGAGGTCGAAGTGTTTTCCGTCGATGGGGGATGGGTCGATCTTGAAATCTCCGGTGTGGATGATCAGTCCCGCGGGCGTTCGAATCGCCAGCGCGAGGGAATCCACAATCGAATGCGTCACCGCAATGAACTCCACTCCAAAGGGACCCAGTTGGATCGTGTCTCCCGGGTGGATCTCGTTCAGTATGGCGTCTTCGAGCAACCCGTGGTCGTCCAGTTTCCGTTTGACCAGTTCGAGGGTGAACGGGCTACCGTAGACGGGGACGTTCAGGTAGGGCAGTACAAAAGGCAGTGCTCCGATGTGATCTTCGTGCCCGTGAGTGAGGACGATCGCTTTCACCTTTTCACGGTTGTCCAGCAGGAACGTGACGTCCGGGACGACGATGTCGACACCTAGCAACTCCTGTTCAGGGAAGAGCAGGCCGCAGTCCACAACGATAGTCGCGTCCTCGGTGCAGAACGCCATGATGTGCATTCCGAACTCGCCTAACCCCCCCAATGCCACGACATCTACAGTCTTATCCATCGTGAGCCAGTATATATCTATTTCGGGGCCGTCCTGGGTCCCCGGACGGGGACTCACCTTGCTTCGAGGGCATGGTGTAACCGGACGAAGTCTTCCACGGAGAGGTCTTCGGGGCGTAGGTCGGGGTTCAGGGAAAGGTTTTCCAGTACCTCGGTCAGGGTCTGCCGGTTCATTTCCGGATACATCGCTTTGAGGTTGTTGATCAGTTTCTTCCGGCGTGACGCGAAGGCGCGCCCGACGAAACGAATCAGCTTTGGAGAGTCGGGGCTGTCTGGGCGCCAAGTCAGGCGGATCACTCTGGACTGGACTTTGGGCACTGGGGCGAACGCGCCCGGAGGCACCGTGAACCCCGGAGCCACGTCGGCGTAGTACTGGATCCCTATCGACAAGGGACTGTATTGGCGGGTGCCGGGTTCGGCTAAGATGCGGTCGGCGACTTCCTTCTGAACCATGACCGTGACGGACTGGATGTGGTGCCGGGCCCGGATGAAGCGATCCAGCAGGGGAGTGGCGACGTTGTAAGGGAGGTTTCCGATCAGGTGGAACGGTGGGTTCGCGAGGGTCGTCAGATCGACCTCCAGCGCGTCAGCTTCCACCAGTTCGACGTTTGCCGGTAGATTGCCGCGCAGTTCCGCTATGAGATCCCGGTCGATCTCGACTGCCACGACCTGTCCGGCCACACGAGCGATGGCTCGGGTAAGTGATCCCCGCCCGGGACCGATCTCGATGACCGTGTCGGTGGGAGAGATTCGGGCGAACGAGACGATGCGTTCGAGGATCGAGGGGTCTGTCAGGAAATGTTGACCGAATCGTTTCTTGGCCATGGACCAGCGAGAAAGAAAGAGCTCGCGGCCGGCATGGCCGCGAGCTTCTTCCTAGCGTCCCGTACGGGATTCGAACCCGTGTCGCAGCCGTGAAAGGGCTGTGTCCTAGACCAGGCTAGACGAACGGGACGGGGTGCGCCGGACACGCCAAGGCGTCCGGGCCAACTATATTTTGTAACATCCCACGGGCTATGAAGTAAACTGATGCCTCAAATTTGCTGGAGCCTTTTGATAGGTTCCGGACGGACACGCGCAATTGGGCCCCCAGGCTCTGTGTAGCTGCGGCGTAGCCCCGAACAAGAACGTAGGAGGATGACTATGGCACTGGCGATAGGCGCGATCGCGCCAGATTTTACCGCGGAAACGACGGATGGTCCGGTCAGCTTTCATGAGTGGATTGGCGACGGCTGGGCGCTTCTGTTTTCCCATCCAAAAGACTTTACTCCGGTATGCACGACCGAACTTGGCCAGGTCGCGAAGCTGAAATCCGAATTCGACAAACGGAACGTCAAGGTGATGGGGCTGAGTATCGACTCGGTGGACGATCACAAGGCATGGTCGAAGGACATCGAGGAAACGCAGGGAGTGGCCGTGAACTTCCCCTTGATCGGCGACACCGACCTCAAGGTCGCCAAGCTGTACAACATGCTGCCCGCCGAAATCGAGGGCGGTGCCGAGGGGCGCACGGCGAAAGACAACGCCACTGTCCGTACCGTCTATATCATCGGGCCCGACAAGCAGATCAAGGTCATGCTCATTTACCCGATGAGCACAGGCCGGAACTTCGACGAGGTTTTGAGGGCCATCGATTCCTGCCAGTTGACAGCCAATCACAGTGTGGCGACGCCAGCGAACTGGAAGGACGGAGACGATTGCATTATCGTCCCTGCCGTATCCAACGAGGCGGCAAAGGCGAAATTCCCCGGCGGATGGAAGACTGTAAAGCCTTATCTGCGGGTCGTTCCGCAGCCCAATAAGTAATTTGCAGGTTCCCGGCGAGCGGCCCCGTTCGCTCGCCGGAACTCCGACCTGTCCTTCTCGGAACAAAATACCAAATGATGTACATCAAGGACGCACTCGAAGCCCACCGGCACTGGCTGGAGTCGAAGGGCGAGTCCGGTGAAAGAGCCGACCTGCATGGCGCGATCCTGCAGGAGGCCGATCTTCACGGCGCCGATCTCCAGCAGGCGGATATGAACGGCGCCCGGATGAGCGTGTCCGACTTGAAGGACGCGAATCTTGCCGGAGCGGATATGCGAAACGCTGACGTATGGATGTCGGACATGACCGATGCCAACCTGGAGGGTACGGACCTCCGGGGTGTCGACCTCACCGACGTGACCGGACTGACGTCCGGCCAGCTCAGCCGTGCCGTTACCGACGAGAAGACGAAGCTGCCGTCGAGCCTGTCGAGCTAGGCCAAACAGACTCGACCTATGGAGATCCCATCCCATTACTTCCCGCGCACCGGCCGCACCCGTTTCCTGATCGCCTATTTTGCGGTTCTGCTTGCCTTGACCCAGTGGCCGTTCCTAGCCTGGGCCAACCGGATCGAGCCCCTGATCCTCGGTTTTCCGTTCCTGTACGCTTACCTCAGTATCGATTACGCATTGATGCTCGTCGGTCTCGGGTTGCTCTGGCGATGGAGGCCGTAAATGGAAGCCTGGGTCATCGCAACCTCTTTGATCGCAATTTACCTGGTCGGCTGTCTGGTCGTCGGGTGGCTGGCAAGCCGGAAGCTCGAGGTGAACATGGAGGACTTCGCCGTCTATGGCAGACGTGCGGGCTTCTTTGTTCTCTACCTGGCGGTCGTTTCCACCTACCACAGCGCCTTCGCTTTCCTCGGATCGGGAGGGTTCTTCTACACGCACGGTATCGGTTTCTGGGACGCGGGTACGTGGACCATCATGATGGGCCTGATTACGTATGTTTTCGGGACGCGCATCTGGGCTCTCGGGAAGAAGTTCGGGTACCTGACGCCGGCCGACATGCTGGCCGACTACTACGAAAGCGAAGGTGTTCGGGTTCTGGTCGCTATCGTGTCGGTGTTGTTCACGCTCCTTTACATCCAGGTTCAAAGCATGGGCCTGGGCTACATTCTTTCGGCTGCGACGGGGAACCGCATGTCGATTGAGTTGTCGTCGGGAATCCTGATGGTCGTCGCGATGGTTTACATCAGCGTTGGCGGCGTGCGTGCGATCTACTGGACGGACGTTCTGCAGGGCATCTGGATGTATATCGCCATCTGGGGTGGTGCTCTCTATCTGTCGTACAAACTGTTTGGCGGCCCACTCGGGCTGTGGCGGCAGGTTGTCGAACAGCGTCCCGACCTGTTGACGCTTCCCGGTCCGGAGGGATTTTTTACCTATCCCATGTGGTTCGGTTTTACGATCACGCTGTCGTTCGGGATCGTGTTTCAGCCGCACATCTTCATGCGTTACTACAGCTCGGTGGATCTGGCGACCATCAAGAAACTGGGTGCGGCGACACCGTTGTATCTGGCGACTCTTTACATTCCCGCCGCGCTGGTCGGACTGGGAGGCGCGCTGGCTTTGCCTGGCCTCGAGTTTCCGGATCGCGTGTTCCCGGAGATGTTGTTCCAGTTCGCTCCCGCCTGGATGACGGGGCTCGTGCTCGCCGGAGCATGCGCGGCTGCGATGTCGACGCTCGAAGGAATCATCCATTCGAACATGACTGTCCTGACCCGCGACGTCTACCAGCGGTACATTCGGCCAGAGGCATCGCCCGAGCACTACGTCAACGTGGGCCGCATCCTCATTGTTGGCCTGATCGGCATCGGCTACTGGCTGAGCCTGGCCAACTACGATTTCCTGGTTACCATCGTGACCCTTTCAGGGGCCGGCGCGCTCCAGTTGTGGCCTGCCATCATGGGCAACCTGTTCCCTTCGAAGTTCAAGTTCACCAGAGCCGGCGTCATCGCCGGGATGATCGCCGGCCTTTTCACCCTCTGGTGGACCCTGATCATCTATCCCCATCCCCTGACCCTGCACGGCGGTGTGTGGGGTGTCGCCGTGAACTTCCTGTTGGCCATCACCGTGTCGCTCTTTACCGACCCCCCGTCGGAGAAGACTCGAGAACGTATCCACGGCACCCTGGAAGATCAGCTTTACGGCGGGTAGGGCGGGGAACTTTCGAAACCCAAAAACAATGCTTTGCGATTTTGCGTCTTTGCGTTGAATCGGCGGATGTCTGTTTCTAACGGTAAGCGGCAATGCCGGTGATGGCTTCTCCCAGGATCAACGTGTGCATGTGGTCGGTTCCTTCGTAGGTGTAGACCGATTCGAGGTTCACCATGTGTCGGAATACGGGGTATTCCAGGGTGATGCCGTTTGCGCCCATCAGGTCCCGGGCGAGGCGTGCGGACTCCAGGCCGACCCGGATGTTGTTGCGCTTCGCAAGGGAGGTTTGAGCGAAGTGCAGCTTCCCCGCGTCTTTGAGCCTGCCCAGGCGCCAGGACAATAACTGGCCTTTCGTGATCTCGGTCAGGATGTGGGCCAGCTTTTCCTGGACGAGTTGGAATGAAGCGATCGGCTTGCCGAATTGCGTTCGGCCTTTCGTGTAGTGGACGGCCCAGTCGTAGCAGGACATCGCCGCTCCAATTCCACCCCATGCGATCCCGTAGCGAGCCTGGTTGAGACAGCCGAGCGGGCTCTTTAATCCGACGCCGTTGGGCAGGCGGCTTTCTTCACCCACCTCGACGTCATCCATGATCAGGTCCGATGTAATCGAGGCGCGCAGGGAGAGCTTCTTCTTGATCTCGGGGGCCTGGAAGCCCGGACTGTCGCACTCGACGATAAAGCCCTGAATCTCACCGTCGTCGTCCTTGGCCCAGACGATCGCGATGTCTGAGACCGAGCCGTTGGTGATCCAACGCTTCGTGCCGTTCAGGACCCACCCGTTCCCGGTACGCTTCGCCCGGGTCACCATTCCGCCCGGGTCGGATCCGTGATCGGGTTCGGTCAATCCGAAGCAACCGATCTTATCCGCGCGTGCGAGAAGCGGGAGCCACTTCTTCTTCTGTTTCTCGGAGCCGTAGGCAAAAATGGGGTACATCACCAACGCCCCCTGGACGCTGACGAAGCTGCGGAGGCCGCTGTCGCCCGCCTCGAGTTCCTGCATCACCAGACCGTAGGCTACGTTGTTCATGCCGGCGCAGCCGTACTCTTCAGGAAGATTGGCTCCGAGCAGACCCAGTTCTGCCATCTGGGGTATGAGTTCGGTCGGAAACGTGCCCGCCTCGAAATGTTCGTCGATGATCGGATTTACACGCTCGTTGACGAACTGGCGAACTGTATCCCGGACCATCTGCTCTTCTTCCGACAACAGATCATCGAGTTTGTAGAAGTCGACTCCCTGATAGGGCGGCATCCTCACCTCCAGACAAAAGTACTATTATACAGTAGCGACAGTTCACGATCGCGGGAACCATTTCATGAAGCCTGCCTATGCAGCCGAAATCGTCAAGATACTCCGAGAAGAGGGGTTTGAAGCCTACTTCGTAGGGGGGTGCGTCCGGGACATGGTCATGGAGATTGAGCCGGCCGATTATGACATTGCCACCAGTGCCCGTCCCGAAGAGGTGATCGGATTGTTTCCCCGCACCGAGCCGATCGGCGCGAAGTTCGGTGTCGTTCTCGTGATCCATCACGGCGTGCCGTTCGAGGTTGCGACGTTTCGGTCTGACGACGCATATGTCGACGGCCGACGGCCTACCGGAGTGGTTTTCACCGACTACAAGGAGGACGTTCTTCGCCGGGACTTCACGATCAATGGCCTGCTGTACGATCCGATCGAGGATCGGGTGATCGACGAAGTGTGCGGGCAGGCAGACATCGAAGCCCGGATCGTGAGGGCCATCGGGGACCCGCACGAACGGTTCAAGGAAGACAAGCTGCGCGTTCTCCGGGCGATTCGGTTCGGAGCCCGGCTTGGCTACACGATCGAAGAGCGGACCTGGACCGCGGTCCGGGCCCTGGCGCCCGAAATTCATCAGGTGAGCACGGAGCGGATTCGGGAGGAACTCGTGCGCATCCTGACAGAAGGTCAGGCGTCCCGCGGAATCCGAATGCTTGAGGAGTCCGGTCTACTCGATGAGATCCTCCCTGAGATCCACTGGTCCGACATCCTGAACCGGGCCCTCGCCCTGATGGACGCTGCTCCGAGCCCGGACTTTGCAGTGGGCGTCCTGTTGCACCGGAACTCGCACCAGGATGCCGATGCCATCGTTTCAAGATTGCGTTTTTCGAATGCCGAGCGTTCGCACATCGTGTCTCTGGTCGGAAACCAGGACACCTTTTCTCGAATACGACGGATGTCGATCTCCGAGCAGAAGCGGTTCCTCCGACTCCATCGCTTCGACGACCATCTGGAACTCCATCGCATCCGTTCCGAAGCGGCCGGCGAGGGCCTGTCCAACTACGATTTCGTCGCGAGCAAACGGAAGTCCTGGTCGGAGGACGTCATTCGACCGAAGCCATTGATCTCTGGAGCGGATTTGATTACGCTGGGGTTTGAGCCCGGCCCTTCCTTCAAGAAAATTCTGACCGTTGTCGAAGACGAACAACTCGAAGGCAGACTCGTCGACCACGAAGCCGCGATGTGGTTCGTCCGCGACCGCTTCGTCCGCGAAAACTCCTAACCCGGATGGATCACCAATCGGAGAATCGATCGGTGTTCGGATACGAGAAGCGATTTGCGGCGAGACTTGGAGCTGAGAGTGAGCGAGCCGTGGACATTGGCGGATTTTGAGCCTGTGACACGGCGACATTTGGCGGGAGATCGGCATGAATGGGCGAGTGCAGGCAGGCCTCGCCGGGAGGCAGATGAGAGGCGCTGTTTTTCGGATCTGAAGGTTCGGTGTCGTCAGCAACGAAGCGGAATTGATTGCAGGTTTCTCACTATGAGAGCAAAGACGTCGGCATAGGGATAGGCCTCCGACATCGAGATCCAGACGTTGCGGACCGTGAGGCGGATACGCGCACCGATCTTAAGAAGCTTCAGACGGATGGTTCCGCATTGGGCATGGGCCATCGCGGTATCTTTGAGACCGAGACGACGCAACGCCTGCATAAGCATGTAGGCGGCTGAGGACAGATACAGTCGGAGCTGATTGGCGCGCATGGTTCCCGCACTGGTGCGGTCGGCAAATAGATCCAGTTGCTGTTCTTTGATCCGGTTCTCCATGTCGCCGCGTGCGCAATAGAAATCTTCGTAGAGCGCTTGGGCTCCGAGTCGTTCCGGTGGCAGTGAGGTCACCACGAATCGGGGATTGGCGCCCTTGGCCAGGAACTCGGCTTTGCCAACAACGCGACGAGTGCGGCTCCAGCTCTTTCGAGTCCGGTACAGGAAATCCTTAAACACTCGTGCCGATTTCCCAGTGGTCTGAAACTCCGCTTCAGCCTGAATCATCTGGTCAGCGATCTCTCGCTTGAGGCGGTCGTTCTTGGCCAACCCCATCACATAATCGACCTGGTGGGTTTCACACCAGTCCAGTAATGCATCCCGGCAGAATCCGGAATCGGCCCGAATGATGATCGACACGTCCGGCCAGCTCTGACGGATCTGGCCGACGATACGTTCCAATTCATCGACTGATCCTGCCGCCCCATCGATATTGGACGGGCGCAGCCGAGCGCACAACAGATGCTCTCCACAGAAGATGTACAAGGGCAGATAGCAGTAGTTGCGGTAGTAGCCGTGAAAGAACCGGCCTTCCTGTTGACCATGGATCGGATCATCGGTCGCGTCCAGATCCAGAACGATCTCTTCGGGCGCCGTGTTGTCATGGGCTGCCACAAACGCATCGACCATCCAACGATCGATCTTGTCCCCATCCATAGCGATCTTCTTGTACCGCTCCTGGTCGCCGACTTCGGCGCCGGTCAACTCCAATCGGTTTAGCGTGCTCTTGCCCGCCAACGCCTTTCCCCAGTCGCCGGCCTGTCGTCGATTCGTTCCCAGCGGATCCGCTTTGTCCACCGCCAACGCAAGCATCGGGTCGGTCCGTAACTGATCGTGATCGTTCAGGTCTTCATATCCCAGGCACAGCCCGTAGACCCGCTGTCCCAACAGCTCCTTCACGGTGTGTTCGATCAACCGTTGGTCGCGATGATCGCTAAAACACCCCGCCAATCCATCGATCAAACCGGTCCGCTTTTCGACTTCACGCAGCAGCAGAACTCCAGCGTCAGACGTGATCTTGCCGCCGTCGAAACGCGCCTTCATTTTTCGTTGAAGAAGTCCGTGAAATTCGAACGTGGTTTGTTTACACTCTGTACTCATAAGGGCCGCCTCCGTTTGGTTTCTGAACCGTTCTCGACAAACGATTTATGCCAAACAGGGCGGCCTTTTCTGGTCCTTTCGGTGATTTATGCGGGCTAAAGACATATCCCCTCTGCGCCTTGGCGTCTCTGCGGTGAAAAACTCCCTTCGATTCTTTTCCTTTGCCCTTCTTGCATTGAATCTCAACACCGCCACCATCCAACAACTCGACGCTCTTCCCGGAATCGGCCCGGTTCTGGCGCAACGGATCGTCGAGTTCAGAGAAAAGAGAGGCGGTTTCCGGAGGGTGGAAGAACTGCTGGCGGTGCCGGGGATCAGTGAACGGAAATGGCAGACACTGCGAACGCTGGTGGAAGTTGGAACGCCTCGGGACGGCTCCGCCAGTTCTGAAGCTCGCTCAGGAAGAAACGGCGGGTGAAAGAGTGAATCGGGCAGTAGGTGGTCGGCGCGGTGCCGTAGATGAATGCCTGCTGACGCCGGTTTTCACAATACGGCGTTGCCAGTGATCCGGTGTCCTCGTCGATATAAACGACTTCGACACCCGGTGGGTCGAAGAATTGAGTTTCGGACGGATCCTCCGGATCGCGGACAGGGTAAAGCTCACTGGCCTTCAGCATGAAAGCGGTCCAGATCGGCAGGGCCGACTGGCTGCCCTCGAGGTTGAGCTCGCGGTTGTCGTCAAAACCCACCCATGCGATGGCCAGCAGGTTCTTGGTGTATCCGGCGAACCACCCGTCACTGTCGGTTCCCGTCTTTCCGGCCGCCGGGAGCGTGAAGCCGCGGGCTCGGACCCCGGCGCCGGTGCCGTGGTTGATGACACCCTGGAGGAGGTGTGTCATCAGGTAGGCCATTTCCGGTCGGAGGACTTCCCGCGACTCCATCTCGAAGCTTCTCAACACGGTGCCCTCATCGTCGACGATGCGGTGTATCGCATTGGGCTCCACGCGGACGCCTTCGTTGGCGAAGGCCGTGTAAGCGCCGGCCATTTCGATGGAAGTTATTTCGAAGGCGCCGAGTGCGATGGACGGGAAAGGCCGGATGTCGGCATTCAGACCGATCCGGTGGGCCAGGTCCGCCACGCGCTGGTAGCCGATTCGTTGGGCGACTTTGACCGTGGGCACGTTCCAGGAACGCTGCAGAGCCTCGCGAACCGTGATCATCCCGTGGAAGACGTCCTTATAGTTGTTGGGCCGGTAGAACTTGTCGTCCTCGTAAAAGAAGACGGTCGCCTCGTCCATGATCGTGGTCAACGGGGTGATCAGGGTCGCACGGCCGAGCGTGCCACGTTCCTCATACACCGGGATCTGATCGAGTTCCAGGTCTTCGAGGTCTGATAACAGGCCGTCGGCCTCTTCTTCTTCGAGCTCCTTGATACGTTCCATGAGCTCTGCCATGGTCAGCGGGATGGTCGGCTCTTCTGCTTCACCTTCGAGTTCGTCGCGCTGGGCCTGCTCGTCTGGTTCGGGGCGCCGGCGCCCTTGCTGACCAGGCCGAGCTTGCCCGAAGGCAGTACGAGTCAACGTCGGAGTCAGGGTTTCGTCCCCGGTGACGCCTTCGGAATCCTCATCGGGGATATCCTCTTCGTCGACAATCGGATCCCACACCGTTTCGAAGGCGGCCGCGTAAACGAAGGGCTTGAAAATTGATCCTGGCTGCCGGAAGGCCTCGGTGACGCGGTTGTATTGACTCGATCGGTAGTCGCGGCCCCCGACCATCGCTTTGATGGCGCCCGTGTGTGGGTCGAGCACGATCAGGGAAGCCTGAACCGGCGGCCGATCTTCCTCGCCATACATGGTGTCGAGCAGGTTGTCGGCGTTCTCGATGCCCAGTGCCACCGCGTCGACAGCCGCGGCCTGCAGGTCCGGGTCGAGCGTCGAGTAAACCTTGAGCCGATCGTTGAGGAGCTGTTCTTCGGAGAAGTCCGAGAGCAGTTGCTCCCGGATGTAGTCGACCGTGTACGGTGCGTCGGTCGCGTCAATGGTCATTTCGGCCAGTTCCAGTTCGGATTCACGAGCCTCGGCCAGCTGGGTCATGTTGATCATGTCCAGTTCGTACATGGACTGGATCACGATGTTCCTGCGCTCGATCGATCGCTCCAGGTTTTTCCGGGGCGAGTAGGAGTTCGGCGCGGGCACGATTCCGACCAGCGTTGCCGATTCGGAAAGCGTCAGATCCGAAATATCCTTGCCAAAGTAGGCGGCCGCCGCTTCGCCGAACCCATTGATGGCGAATGAGCCGCGCTGACCGAGATAGATCTCGTTGGCATACATGGTCAGGATCTCATCTTTGGTCAACCGCGTTTCGAGTAGCAGTGCAATGAAGATTTCCGGCGCCTTCCGGCTCCAGTCGCGCACTCGTCTGTTCAGAAAAAAGCTTCCGGCCAGTTGCATGGTCAGCGTGCTGGCGCCCTGGAGCTGCTGGCCTCTCAGGTTGGCGACGAACGCACCGGCGCCACGGATCAGGTCGATACCGAAATGTCTGTAGAAGCGCTGGTCTTCCGAAGCCACCAGCGCGTCGCTCAAGTGGGGCGGGATCTGTTCGAATTCAACCAGCCGCCGCTTGGTCCGGGTGTCGTCAAAGAGGCTGGTGACCAGCTCGGGTGGCAGTGCAGCCTCGAGCAGATCAAAACCCGACCGAACCTCGATGACTTTTTCGAGAACGCCCTCGTTGAATTCCAGTCGGAAATCGTCCCCGTTCTCCGGAGATAGGATGATCTGGCGTCTTGTCGCCTCGCCCAGAAGCTGATAGACGCCATCTTCGAATGGAGTGCTTTCGGTCACTTCCAGGCCGGCCCGCCGGATGCGTAGCAACACTTCATCCGGCGTAATTTCCTGGCCCGGATACACGATGTAGGGTGTGGCGTAGATCTTCGCGGTGTGCTTGAACACTTCACCGGACAGCCGCCGATCGATGATCGTGGAGTAAATGTTGTAGTAGTGCATGAACACGGTTCCGGCCCCGATGGAGGCGATCAGAACCAGCGCCGCAAACACCTTGAAGTATGGTGACCGCAAGACCCGCTTGAGGGTTTTGGCCTTGCGCTTCCGCTTCTTCATAAGTCCGACAATTATAGCCCAGAAAGGGCGTTGTCATGGCAGAAAGGGAATTCTGACAGGTACCGGACAGCCGTTCTCTCCTGTCCCGTGGCGTCCCCGCACGACAACCGAATGTGACATTCACCACGCAAACACGAAGGACACGAAGCCCAGAAGAGTCCCTATTTCGGGGACGGAGGAAGATGGACTTCATTAAGTTGCTGTTTTAGAGGCAGTTACGGAGTTGTCCCTCCGTCCCCGAATTAGAGGAACTCGGAGAGGATGCGGTCGGTGTGTTGTCCGTGTTCGGGGGCGGGGTTTTCGGGGTATTTGAACAGGCCTCTGGCGACGGCTTCGTCCAGCGTTCGGACCGGTTCGACGCAGGTGTCCTTTCCGGCGAACACTTCGATCCAGTGGGCCAGGGGGTGTTTGGCCAGGACGTTCGATACTTTCTGGCGGAATTCCTGGGTGCGATCGAATTGGCTGGGGATCCATTCCGGTTGATCGAGGACCTGGCAGAACGTCGTCCAGAACTTCTTTTCGAGGTTTCCGACCGAGATCCACCGGTCGTCGGATGTGGGGTAGAGGTTGTAACAGGCGACCTGCCCGTTGAGCATCAGATCGGCCCAACTGGTCGGCTGACCCGCGATCGCCGCAGGGGCTGCAGTGAAGGACATCATCGACGTCGTCCCGTCGAGCATCGACACGGAGACGTGGCGCCCGACGTCTGTTTCGTTCCGTTCGATCACCGCGGCCAGGATTCGTGTGACCGCAAAGAGGGAACCGGATGCGACGTCTGCGACTTGCAGGGCCGGCATCGCCGGCCGACCGTCCTGTCCCCGACCAAGGTCGATCAATCCGGTCAGGCTGAGATAGTTGATGTCGTGTCCCGGGCGATCCCGGTATTCGCCCTCCGGCCCGTAGCCGGTGAGGGAACAGTAGACGATCCGTGGATTTCGCCGGGCGATAGCGGCGTATCCGACACCCAGCCGCTCCATGACACCGGGGCGAAACCCTTCGATCAGGACATCGGCGTGTTCGGACAGATCCAGAAGCGTTTCGGGCGAGGTTTTTAAGTCGATTATGATGCTTTCCTTACCTCGATTGATCGCGTGGAAGTAGACGCTCATGCCGTCGTCTAGGGGGAAGGGAAACGTTCGGAGGTAGTCACCGGCCCCGGGATCCTCGACCTTGATCACCCGGGCTCCCATCTCCCGGAGCAGGTGTGTGGCATAGCCCCCCGGGAGAAGTCGGGTCAGGTCGAGGATGGTCAGTCGCACAGATTCTGTTCGATGAACGTCTTGAAATTCGCGAGCGCCGGCACCAGGACCTCCTCGGAAGCAGCGAAACACATGCGCATGTAACCCTCACCGCTTTCGCCGAACGCGATGCCTGGTGCCATTCCGACGCGAGCCTCAAGCAACAACTTCTTGGCAAAGCCAAAGGAGTCGCGAAGCCCTTCAAGTTTCGGAAAGGCGTAGAACCCACCGGCCGGGATAGGCAGCGACACCTGGGGGATTGCCTGAAGTCCCTCGATGGCGACCTGCCGGCGCGTGGTGTACTTTTCGCGAATCTCCTCGACGTAGGATTCTCCATCCCGCAGCGCGGTGATGCCTGCCTGCTGCGCCATGGCCGGAGAATTCGATATGACGAACTCCTCGAGTTTGGCTATCAGGTTGACCAGTTCCTCGCTCGCCAGCGCGTAGCCGAGGCGCCAGCCTGTCATGTTGTAGGTCTTCGAGAAACTGTTGACGACCACAAGGTGTTCGGTGTCGGTCGCGACGGCGGCGAAAGTCGGAGCGGCAGCCTGATCGAAAACGATCCGGTCGTAGACCTCGTCGCTCAAGATGACGAAATCATGCTCGAGCGCCATCTCCCAGACCGCTTCCTGTTCCTCACGACGGATCATCCAACCGGTCGGATTGCCCGGGCTGTTGATGATCATCATCCGTGTGCGAGAGTCGATGGCGGCACGAAGGCGGTCCAGATCGAGGACGAACTCGCCACCGGATGTGGCGAGCGGGACCGTTCGTGCCTCGGCTCCCATCAGGGTCGTGATCGAGGCGAAGACGGGCCAGGTCGGTTCGATGATGACGACGTTGTCGGACGGATCGATGAGCGAACGGATCGTCAGAAAGATCACGTTGACTGCGCCGGCGGCACACACCACCTGGGCCGGGCTGTATTCGACGTTGTGGACTTCTTTGAACTTCGCGGCGATCGCCTCGCGCAGTTCGTCGACGCCGGGCGTTGGGGTGTAAAAGGTATGGCCCGCCTGAAGTGCTTCGTAGGCCGCCCGGCATATGAACTCGGGCGTTGCCATGTCGGACTCCCCGAAGTACAGCTTGTACGGGTTGTCCACCTGATCCGCAACGAGCGACATCTGGCGTATCAGTGAGTCTTTCGCTCCAACCGCATGTTTGGATAAGCGCATGTTATTTATCTCGAGTGATGGATTGTGGTCGGCCCTATCATAAGGCTTTTTCCTTCAAGTGGTCAGTGCCGGAGGGCACTCCCTCCTTTCCAAAAGCTGCCAGCAACCCCAAGTAGCGCTCCGGCAACCTTTTGGGCTTGCCGTCGGTGCCCACCGTGACATGGGTGGTCCGGCCTTCAGCCAGCCGTTTTCTGGTGGACGCGTTGTCGATCTGGTAGCTGAATGTCATTGTTCTACTTCGCAGGCGTTCGAGCGAAGTGCGGACCAGGATCTCGTCGTCATACCGTGCCGGAGCCTGGTAGCGGCATTCGGCCCGGGCCACGGCGATCGAGACGCCTCCTTCCCGTTCGAGATCGTGATAGCTGAATCCCGAAGCCCTGCAGAGGTCCGTCCGGCCGATTTCCATCCAGACCAGATAGTTTGCGTAATACACGATACCCATCTGATCCGTTTCCGCATAACGAACCCGGAATCGAGATTCAGAAAACTGTGGCATCAGTTGACTTCCTTGCCAACCGATGTTTTCAGAACCCTTGATGGAAGTTCGCGGCCCAGAGCTCGTCCAATGAATTCAGATGCGTGACGGATCCCGCTCAGACGGACGCCTGTTTGGATACCGAGCCGGTCGAACAGGTACAACAGATCCTCCGTCGCGACGTTTCCGAGAGCGCCGGGCGCGTACGGGCAGCCGCCCAGGCCGCCGGCCGAGCTGTCGAAGACCGTGATGCCCATTCGGAGTGCCTGGTATACGTTGGCGACCGCCATGCCGTAGGTGTCGTGAAAGTGCATGGCGAGCTTGCCGGGAGGAACGTTCGAAAACAGATGCTCGAGCGTCACCTCCACATCCTTCGGTGTTGCGCCGCCGATCGTGTCGCCGACGGAGACTTCATCGACGCCGAGATCAAACAATGCCTCGACGGTTTCGGCGACCCTCTCCTTGGGTACCTGTCCCTCGTAGGGACAAACCCAGCAAGTCGAGACGTAACCACGTACTGAAATGTCGTCTTCCAGCGCCGCCGCGACCACAGGACGGAACACGTCCAGGGATTCTTTGATCCCCATGTTGATGTTCTTCCGATTGAATGTTTCCGATGCCGCCGTGAACACCGCGATTCGGGTGATCCCGGTTTCGATTGCCCGTTCCAGGCCGCGCATGTTGGGAACCAGGGCCGAGTAGCGGACTCCCTCGGCTTTCTCCAGAACCTGCACCAGATCACTGGCGTCTGCGAGTTGGGGCACCCATTTGGGATGAACGAACGAAGCGACCTCGATGTCGCCCAGGCCCGCATCAGCCAGAAGTCTGATGAACTCGGCCTTCTCGGGGGTCGGAATGACGTTGGACTCGTTCTGCAGGCCGTCCCGCGGCCCTACTTCCACGATCCGAACCGAGCCGGGTAAACCTGTCATCCTCAGTCCTCCAGGACCATCAGGAGCTCACCCATTTCCACAGCCTGATCGGCCTGGCATTCGAGGCTCTGAACCTTTCCGTTGCAGGGTGAATACAGAGTGGTCTCCATTTTCATGGATTCCATGATCAAAAGCGCCTGACCCTCCTCCACGGCGTCTCCGGTCGAAACTTCGACGCGAACGATCTTGCCCGGCATCTGTGCCCGGATTTCCCCGCTCGCCAGAGGTGCGGCGTGAGCCGAGCGATCGTGTTCGAGGTTTTCCAGGCGGTAGGTCCGGCCGCCGATCCAGATCGCGACTTCGTGTCGATTTCGGACCATGAAGAAGGGATGGACCCGACCGTGAATTTCGATGGATCCGCCTCTCGGGCTCTGGGCGCGCACGAGGTAGGGCACCGGGTTCCCGTCCAATTCGAAGGTGCCGCCGTCACGATCACCGTTCAAGCGGACGGTGACGTCCTCACCCTCGAATCTCCAATGCAATTCTCTAGAGATCATGTGTTTCGCCAGGACTCGCGTGTTTGCCATACATCGGCGAAAGCCGGGCTCGTGGACGTTCCCGCTCTGGATCGACCCCCCGAAGTTCCGACCGATGCTGCGACCAGGGCTTCGACGGGAATTCGCTCCGGTTCTGGTTCGCTGAACTCGGAATGGCGTTCGAGAAACTGCGTGTCGATGTCGCCCGCCCGAAAAGCGGGACTCCGGACGACCCTGCCGAGGAAATCAATGTTGTTCCGTACTCCAAGAAGAACGAAATCATGGAGCGCCCGCACCATTCGCGCAATGGACGCATCCCGATCCGGGCCCCACGTGATCAGCTTGGCAAGCAGAGGATCGTATTGGAAGCCGATGACAGACCCTTCTTCGATACCACTGTCGAGGCGGATGCCGGGTCCGTCGGGAGGCCGATAGACTTCGACACTTCCGGTGGCCGGCCGGAATTCGTTTTCGGGATCCTCCGCGTAGATGCGGCATTCGATCGAGTGGCCCGTCTGACGGAGGTCTTCCTGAGTGAAACTGATTCGATCGCCGTCGGAGATACGGATCTGTTCACGCACCAGGTCGGTTCCAGTGGTCCACTCGGTTACGGGATGTTCAACCTGGAGCCGCGTGTTCATTTCGAGAAAGCAAAAATCGCCGGCCCGGTCCAGGATGAACTCGACCGTACCGGCGCCCAGATAGCCGACGGCCCTTGCGGCGGCCACCGCGGCCGCACCCATGGCCTCCCGCTTTTCGGGATCGATCGCAGGAGATGGGGTCTCCTCGATGATCTTCTGATGACGGCGCTGGATGGAGCACTCGCGTTCAAACAGATGGACGTAGTTGCCGTGGGAATCCCCAAGTATCTGAATTTCCACGTGGCGCGGTTTCTCAATGTACTTTTCAATGAAGACCCGGTCGTCGCCGAACGCCTTTCCGGACTCCCTGGCCGCCGCTTCCAAGGCATGATCGAGTTCATCCGAGGTCTCGACCCGGCGCATACCCTTGCCGCCACCGCCACCGACCGCCTTTACAATTACCGGGAACTGGTCTGCGGGCGGAGCACTCTCCCATGTCGGAAGTGTCGGAACCCCTGCATCCTTCATCATCTGTTTCGCTTCGAGCTTGTCGCCCATGGAACGAATCGTGCCTTCCCGGGGGCCGATCAGGATCAGGCCGGCTCCGACCACCGCCTTGGCGAATGCGGCGTTTTCCGCGAGAAAGCCATAGCCGGGATGGATGGCGTCGGCATGGGTCATCCGCGCGGCGTCGACCACTGATTCGACGTCCAGATAGTTCCCGACGTGGTAGGCCTGATCGGCGGACCGGGCGTGAAGGGCTGCTTCGTCCTCGTCGGTAAACACGGCCACCGTAGCGATTCCCATTTCTCGAAGGGTGTGAAAAATACGGATCGCGATCTCGCCCCGATTTGCGACCAGCACCCGTTGGATCATTTCTGCACCCATGGCGGTTTTTCCCGGGATAAGAAAGCTTTCATTCCCGCCTGTCCCTCCGGACTCGATCGAGCCCGCGCTATCGCTTCGGCGGCATACTCGATTGCCGAGTCCAGAGGCCGTCGGCTGACCTCGGAAATCAGCAGCTTGGTTTCGGCGATCGCACCCGGGGCGGCAGTGAAAATCTGTTCGATCTTGGACTCGATCATGGCATCGAGCGCCGCATCGTCAGCGACGACCTGATGGACCAGGCCGATGCTGTGGGCGACGTCGGCGGTAAAACGTTCGCCGGTGGTGAAGAACTCCCTGGCCCGTCCGGCTCCGATCCTTGCGACTACGAAAGCCGAGATGACCCCTGGGATGATCCCCAGTTTGACTTCGGTGAATCCAAACCTCGCCGATTCGACGGCTACCGCGATATCTACGGCTGCGACCACCCCCGCCCCGCCTCCGAGCGCCGCGCCATGAACCCGGCCGATGACCGGTTTCGGACAGGAAGCGATGGATCGAAACATGCCCGCCATCCGGGTCGCGTCGGCCACGTTTTCTTCAAACGTATAATCGACCATCCGCTTCATCCAGTTGAGGTCACCGCCGGCGCAAAATGATTTCCCGTTCCCTGCCAGGACGATGGCTCGAATCTCGTCGCGCGCGCCCAACTCGTCGAACGTTTCGGTGACCTGGGGGATGAGTTCGTCATTGAAGGCATTGTGGACCTCGGGCCGGTCGAAAGTGACCCGCGCGACGGCACCGTCTGTTTCAATCTTAAGCATTCCAACTAAATCTTTTGATTCGCTTACATCCGGAAGACGCCGAACCTGGTTTCAGCCGAAGTCTTGTTCATCGCGGCGGAAATTCCCAGGGCCAGAACCATGCGGGTGTCGGCAGGATCTATCACGCCGTCGTCCCAGATTCTCGCTGTGCTGTAGTAGGCGTTGCCTTCGCGTTCATACTTTTCGAGAGTCGGCCGCATGAACTCAGCTTGTTCGTCCTCGGTCATATCTTCACCGTCGGCGCGCATCCGGTCCAGTTTGACCTGCAGCAGGACGTTGGCGGCCTGGTCCCCTCCCATGACTGAGATTCGGGCGTTGGGCCACATCCATAGTTGCCGGGGTGCATAGGCGCGGCCACACATGCCGTAGTTGCCGGCGCCGTAGGATCCACCGATGATCACAGTAAACTTTGGAACCGCGGCGTTCGCGACCGCGTTCACCATCTTTGCGCCGTCCTTGGCGATGCCACCCCGCTCGTACTGTCTTCCGACCATGAAACCGGTGATGTTCTGGAGGAACACCAGAGGGACCCGGCGCTGGGAGCAGAGCTCAATGAAATGTGTGGCCTTCAATGCGCTTTCGGAGAAGAGGACACCGTTGTTTGCGATGATCCCGACCGGGTACCCCCAGATACGGGCGAAACCGCAAACCAGCGTCTGCCCGTAAAGGGCCTTGAACTCGTGGAACCAGCTGGCGTCCACGATGCGATGGATCACGTCGCGAACGTCGTAGGTACGTTTCGGATCGGCAGGGATGACATCGTAAATGTCGCCAGGGTCGTGATGGGGATCTTCGGGCTCGGCGACCTGCAGCGGACGCTTTTCGGTACGGGGCATGGACTTAAAGACTTCGCGCACGATTCTGAGAGCGTCACCGTCGTCCTGGGCATAGTGATCGGTGACGCCGGAGACACGGCAGTGAACGTCGGCGCCACCCAGTTCTTCGCTGGTCACTTCTTCTCCGGTCGCAGCTTTAACCAGGGGCGGTCCGCCCAGGAAGATCGTCCCCTGTTTGCCGACGATGATGGCTTCATCACTCATTGCGGGCACGTAGGCGCCACCTGCCGTGCACGAACCGAGTACTGCCGCGACCTGGTAAATGTCTTCTCCCGACATGCGTGCCTGGTTGTAGAAGATACGTCCGAAGTGGTCCCTGTCCGGAAAGACCTCCGCTTGCAGCGGCAGAAACGCGCCGCCCGAATCGACCAGATAGATGCAGGGCAGATGGTTTTCGAGCGCTATCTCCTGGGCCCGCAAGTGCTTCTTGACGGTCATCGGCAGGTACGTGCCGCCCTTGACGGTCGCGTCGTTGGCAATAATGACGGCCTCGTGCCCGTGAACCGTCCCGATTCCCGTGATCACACCGGC
Organism: Terriglobia bacterium; assembly: GCA_965247425.1. GTDB lineage: Bacteria > Acidobacteriota > Terriglobia > 20CM-2-55-15 > 20CM-2-55-15 > CAZOZZ01. The sequence goes on along the minus strand of OZ252023.1, from coordinate 2,285,050 downwards.
ACTGGGCGCCGCGTCGTTGTACATGCCGTTTGCCGCCAGGGCACTGAACTCGAGAAACGGTGTGCCGGGATCCACCAGCACATCGACGCGGTCGCGAACGAACATTTTGCCGCGACTGCGATGACGCTCCACCGACGCTTCGCTCCCGCCCTTCTTGACTGTGGCGAGCTTGTCACCCAGCTCCCCGACAAGCGCTTCCATTGTCTGGCGATTCGATTCGAATTCCGGATTCGTCATGGGTTCAGACTCAATGCAACTTCCAACGGGTTGTCGACGACCTTGTCAATCAAGCCCCATTCAGCGGCGGTCTGGGCATTCACCCGCCGACCCGCGACCATCATCTCAAGCGCCCTGCCCCTGCCCACACGATCCGGGAGTCGCCCGGTTCCACCCCATCCGGTCAGAATTCCGATTCTGCCTCCAGGGTGGGCGAACAGGGATCGGGCCGTGGCGTAGCGGAACTTGCAGGCCAGCGCCAGGTCCAGCCCGCCGCCAAGACAAAACCCATCCACCGCGGCAACCGTCCGGGCGTCCAACGCCGCCAGCTTGTCGAACAGTCGTTGTCCTCGCCTCGCGTATGAATGAGCCGCGGGGCCTTCGAGCGCGTTCAATTCCCGGATGTCCGCACCTGCCGCAAAATATCCGTTGCGGCCGGTGATCACGATGAGAGTCGAATTCTGATCGATCGCCAGGTTCAATTCTTCGAGGACTTCGACCCTCAGAACGTGTCCGAGAAGCGTGATCGTGACGGCATCGTCTTTGAGCCGGGAGCGGATGAACCGGAAGGCTCTCACCGCCGGCGTACGTTCGCGCGGATGTAGTTCACGATGTCTTCGGTCGACGTCCCGGGCGGGAAGATCGCGTGGACACCATCGTCTTTCAGCTTCTTGTTGTCTTCGTCCGGAATGATGCCGCCGATGACAACGAGCACATCGTCCAGTTTTTCCTTGCGAACCAGGTCCATTATCCGCGGACACAGGGTCATGTGGGCTCCAGAAAGCACCGAAAGACCGATGACGTCCACGTCCTCCTGCAGGGCGGCGGTGACGACCTGTTCCGGTGTCTGGCGAAGTCCGGTATAGATCACCTCAAATCCGGCGTCCCTGAAGGCGCGGGCGATGACCTTGGCTCCCCGGTCATGGCCGTCCAGGCCCGGTTTGGCGACGAGGACACGTATCTTCTGTTCCATTTAGAATCCGGATTCTTCGTAGACGCCGTAGACTTCACGCAGGGTGTCGCACATTTCGCCCAGCGTGGCATAGGCGCGCACGCAGTCGAGAATCGGAGGCATCATGGCCGCGTCGTTCCGTGCCGCCTGCCCGAGTGCCTCGAGCGTTGTCCGTACCCGTACGTTGTCTCGTGACTCCCGCAATTTCCTGAGCTGGGCGACCTGCTTTTCGGCAACCGACTCGTCGATGAGCAGGACATCGAGGGGGGGCTCGTTCTCGACCTCGAACTCGTTGACACCGACGACAATCTTTTCCTTGCGCTCGATCGCTTTCTGGTACTGGTATGCAGACTCCTGGACCTCCCGCTGCGGGAAGCCCTTCTCGATGGCGGCCACCATGCCACCCATTTCATCGAGCCTCTCGAAATATTCCCAACATCCCTTCTCCATGTCCAGCGTCAGCTTTTCGACGAAGTACGAGCCGCCGAGCGGGTCCACGGTGTTCGTGATGCCGCTTTCGTGAGCGATGATCTGTTGTGTCCGCAGCGCGATGCGTGCGGCGTGTTCGGTCGGCAAGGCGAGCGTTTCATCCAGCGAATTGGTGTGGAGGGATTGCGTTCCGCCCAGGACTCCGGCCAGCGCCTGGATGGTTGTGCGGACGACGTTGTTGTAGGGCTGCTGCGCCGTCAGCGAACAGCCGGCAGTCTGTGTATGAAAGCGCAGGATCGCCGACTTCGGATTCCTGGCTCCGAAACGTTCGGTCATGATCTTGTGCCAGATTTTCCTCGCTGCCCGATACTTGGCCACTTCTTCAAACAGGTCGTTGTGTGCGTTGAAAAAGAACGAAAGCCGCGGTGCGAATTCGTCAATGTCCAGGCCGGCGCGGCGGGCCCATTCGACGTATTCCACACCGTCGTAGAGCGTGAAGGCCAATTCCTGCAGTGCCGTCGATCCTGCCTCCCTGATGTGATATCCACTGATCGAAATCGTGTTCCAGCGGGGAACGTGTCGGGTCCCGAACTCGAACGTATCGATGATCAGTTTCATCGATGGCCGGGGTGGGAAGATGTACGTTTTTTGCGCGATGTACTCTTTGAGCAGATCATTCTGGATCGTTCCGCCCAGCTTGTTCCAGTCGGCACCCTGCTTTTCGGCCACGACCAGGTACATGGCCCAGAGGATCGGTGCAGGTGCGTTGGTCGTCATCGACGTCGTGATCTGTTCAAGCGGAATCCCTTCAAACAGGGTCTCCATATCTTCGAGCGAGTCGATTGCGACGCCGCACTTTCCCACCTCGCCTTCCGACATCGGATGGTCGGAGTCGTAACCCATCAGGGTGGGCAGGTGAAATGCGACCGAAAGACCCGTCTGCCCGTTTTCGAGGAGGTAGTGAAAACGCTTGTTCGTATCGTCGGCGGTGCCGAACCCGCTGAACTGCCGCATCGTCCAGAGACGGCCCCGATACATGTTCGGATAGATTCCCCGTGTGTATGGAGGATGTCCCGGTTGTCCCAATTCGCGATCGAGATCGACGCCCTCGAGATCGTCCGGCCCGTAGAGCCTGTTGATCTCGACGCCAGAAACCGTAGTGAACGGCCCCGGTCGTTCTTTCGATTGCTTCAAGCGCGATTTTTCGACTTTGGAATCTTTAACCAGATCTTTGGCCATGATTGCCTCTTGACGGACTTCGAGGATCGGGGGTTTACAGTTGTCACTTGTTGCCAAACCGCTCATATTATTGCAGTTGACTGCTCTTGTCAATCGGATTGTCAGTTTGGCAGCCATTTCGGAAGTCAGGGAGGACGGAGTGTCTGGAAGGGGCTCTGGAAGGGAAAAGGTCGAGGAGGGAGAGGAATTTGAAGTGAGGGGTATTTTCGAGAGACAGGTATCCGTAGCGGGTCCAGCCCGGTGATTGGGGTCAGGCAGGCGCGTGGAGACCAGGGAAACGAGTCAGTTCAGCTGGAGTCGGCTGGGGTTGGGGCAGACAGAGCGAGGCGAAGCAAACGAAGAAGCTCGATGGAGGTATGCGGGCGATGGCGCCCGCGATGCAAATGACGCAATCGATACAGACGTTCGATCGTGAGAGCCAGGCTTATGAGGAGCCAGTGGAGAAGCAAGCTGTTGGCGTGGTGATGGGGGATATGGGCCATCCCATAACGGTTCTTGGCATCGTTGAAACCTTGGTTTTCGACTTCCCAACGACTCTTGGCCATGCGAAATAAAGTGGGCGCTCCCACTTGGTTCATCGAGAAATTGGTCAGCCAGTAGGCTTCGACCACCGATCCATCGGGTTTCTCTTGCCGGTAGCGGATCACGCGCACGGTCGGCCAGTTCAATCGGCCCCAGGGATCGAAGTCGTCTGCATCCCAGATTTCCACCCGATCGGCTCCATCCTTGAAAACCCGGGACGGCGGCTGACAAGCAAACCGGCTTTTGGCGGCGTTGAACAAGCTCGGAAGATTGGCTTTGAGACGGACGATGGTCTTCAATCCCAACTCGTCGGCCAAGTGCAGGAACGGAGCCGACGCATAGCCCCCATCGACAACAACATAATCGGCAAAACGCGGCCCCAACTGCCCCACCACCCGACGAAGCAGTCGTTGCCCCCCCCGACCATTCGCTATCCCCACTACCGTAGGGTTCCACATCGACCGGTAAAGTGAACCCGGTGCCCACGATGGTGGCCATCACGACGTGGTGTAAGTAGGTGGTCACCTCCCCCTCGGCGTTGCGATGGGGTCGACACCACTGACACCCGGCCTCACCGACACGCCCCACGGTTGTCCCGTCCAGCGCCAGGCCGATGAATCGGCAATCGTCGAACGCTTTATTGCGCTTGGCCTGCTTGATGGCTGTGGTCAACGCGCCGCGCGTGAATTCCGGATTCAGCTTCTCGGTAAAATAGCCCAGCGTGTCGTCGCTAAAGCGGCGTCCGATTCCCAAGGCCCGACACGCCGAGGATCGTGCGAGCGACTCGATGGCCAGGAAGCTCGATTCCCGCAGCAGATACCCGATCACCAGAGACCAGATCAGATGCCCACTTCCGATCTGCGGTCGCACCCGCCCATCTCCGGGGTGATTCAAATACCCCTTCAGCCGCAAACACTTTCGCGCGTACCGTCGTATCCCTCGTGCCGACGGACCTTTCACCGGCGCTTCCGCTTCTCACGTTGTTGCTGGCGCTCCAGCACCAACAACTTCGCGTTCGCTGTCAGCACCTCCCGGATCGCATCCTGAAACTCCCGTCCCGCTCCGACACGCTTTTGAATCTCCTCAACCATGGCAGCTGGAACGTGTTCGACATGCTTCTTCCCGTCCATCATGAATGTCCAGGACCAGGATGGGTGCCCTTCACCCGACACACACCGGCACGTCGGCTTACCGCACCGGGTGTAACTAATCGACACCGAGCCAGGCAGCAAACCGTCGGGTATCTCATGGCGCTCGATCAGGCTGTACTTCCGCCGTCGCAGTCGCGACGCAACCGCTCCCTTTACCTGATTCAACTCAAGCCATATCTTTTTCTTCTTCATCTGACGGTATATATACCACAAGATACCGCCGACACCATATCGATTTCAACAATGCGAAAATAGAACTTCCTTAACAATGGGTTTGAATTCGACTCAAATGCCCGCTGGCCGGGCCTCATTCAACTTCGACCGAGCTGCTCTTCCGAAATGGCTGTCAGTTTGGCTGGCTGCCGATTTGAGCCCTTACAAGTGGGCTCGGCGGGGCGATTGCCGCATGACGGTGCTATCATGAACCGTTTTCTCATCTTGCTGGTGAAACACCGGAGCGCCGTTCGAATGGTGAGCAATGGGGGCGGGGTCACGGACGCCGCCGGAATCCTCAAAGGAATCGAAAGTAAATATGGCTGACGTCAAGATAACAAAGCGCGAGGACGATTATTCCCGTTGGTACGGGGACGTGATCGCAGCCGCCGAACTGGCCGATTACGCGCCCGTCAAGGGCTGCATGATCATTCGCCCAAACGGGTATGCGATCTGGGAGAAAATGCAACAGGCCCTGGACGGCATGTTCAAAGCGACCGGGCACGAGAACGCATATTTCCCACTGTTCATACCGGAAAGTTTCCTCCAGAAAGAAGCCGAGCACGTGGAGGGCTTCGCACCGGAAGTGGCGATGGTCACGCATGCGGGCGGTGCGAAGCTGGAGGAGCCGCTGGTTGTCCGGCCGACATCGGAGACGATCATCTGGCATGCATACCGGAACTGGATCCAGTCCTACAGGGATTTGCCGCTTCTCATTAATCAATGGGCGAATGTCGTGCGCTGGGAGATGCGGACCCGTCTGTTCCTGCGAACCAGCGAGTTTCTCTGGCAGGAAGGCCACACGGCCCATGCGACATACGATGAGGCCGAGCGCGAAACACTGACGATTCTCGACATCTACAAGACCTTCGCCGAGGACCACATGGCGGTGCCGGTCATTGCCGGCTTGAAGAGTGAGAGCGAGAAGTTTGCCGGCGCCCACCACACGTACACCATCGAAGCGATGATGCAGGATGGAAAGGCGTTACAGGCCGGTACTTCACATCATCTTTCTCAGAACTTCGCCAAGGCGTTCGACGTGAAATTCCAGGACGAGACGGGGGCGTTGGAATACGTCTACGCGACCAGTTGGGGAGTGTCGACGCGCATGGTCGGCGCCCTGGTCATGGCTCACGGCGACGACAAGGGGATCATTATTCCTCCGAAGCTGGCCACGACCCAGGTTGCGATCGTCCCGATCTTCCGCAAAGAGGAACAGAAGGCGCTGGTGATGGAATACGTCTCGAGGATGACCCGGGACCTCGATGGCATCGGCTTTAAGGTCGATGACCGGGAGCAGTACAGCCCCGGACGAAAATTCAACCACTGGGAAAAGAGGGGTGTGCCTCTCCGAATGGAAGTCGGGCCCAAGGACCTGGAGAAAAACCAGGTGGTCCTGGCCCGCCGGGACACCGGAGAGAAGAGCTTCGTTTCCCAGGACGGCTTGCGCGGGACCATCGACGGAATGTTGGAGTCGATTCAGACCGACATGTTCGAACGCGCACTGGCATTCCGGAAGACGCGTTCTTACAGGGTCGACGAATACTCTGGATTCAATGAGATCCTCGATGGAGACGCCGGCTTCCTCTGGAGCCACTGGTGCGGATCGGCCGCCTGCGAGGAAAAGGTCAAGACCGACACCAAAGCCACGATCCGATGCATTCCTCAGGACGAGGAGAAGGAAGCAGGGAAGTGTATCGCGTGCGGGGAAGCGTCGGAGGCGAGGGTCGTGTTTGGCCGGGCGTATTAGGGGAAGTGGTCAGTGGTCAGTTGTCAGTGGTCAGTTGTCGGAATTGCCTGGCCCCGTTTGCGGCCGCCGAAACTGTCGTCTCCGTTGCACTAATCTGACGGCCTAATCAGGTGAAGAACAACTGACCACTGGCCACTAACCACTTTCCCCAAGCCATGTCTGAAGAAACACAAACCTGGATTCGACATTCTCTTGTCCTTTCGGCTCTTACTGGGTTTGTTCACCTTTTGCAGGCGGTGGCGGGGATCGCGTTGTGGTCTGCGACGAGTTCTCCGGTGTTGCTGGCTTTCGGTCTCGATGCGTTGGTGTGTGCGGGGAGGGAGACGATTCTGACGCAGAGAATCGGACGTTACGATGATCCGGATACGACGGGGCTGGGGGAGCTTCCGTTTTTCCGTGTGGCCGGAGGGGGGTACGTGGCTGTCGGCGTGGTGTCGATGGTGCTTGGGGTTTGGATGCTGTGGCAGGGCCAGAGAGCGGGTCCGTCCTTGTTGGGGGTCGGTCTGGCTGCCCTGTCTATGCTGATGATTCCGATCATTGGCTCGTATATGAAAGCGCTGGCGATGGAATTGCACAGCCCTGAATTGAAAGCCGCCGCAGTCTTCACTTTTGGCAATTCCTACCTTTCGCTCGTCCTTCTCATCAGCCTGCTTGTGAATGCCAGAATGGACCTCTGGTGGGGCGATGGCCTGGGTGCGATCATCATGGCTCCGTTCATCCTGCAAAAAGGGATTCAGATCCTCGTTGGCAAAGCGACATCGAAATTCGTCGAGGATTGATAAGGCTCCTAGGAGCCAGCGCGGCAGAAGGGATCGTAGCGAGAAAGTGGAGAGTCGAGGTCAGATTCCCTCGACTTTGAGGCATTTTCTCGATTTTGAGGCGAATAGTGGTTCTATTCAACGAAAAATCGGGGAAATCTGGACCGATTATACCGCTTTCGCAGTAGATCTCTTCTGCCGCGAAGGCTCCTAGCACGCCTTCCGAGTGCTACAATGCGTCATCTCCGGAGCCTTTGGAGGGTACCCCATGAGTCTTCTCGCCAAACCACGCTCTTTAATCACTTTCATGAATTCAATGAAGAAACTGTTCGTAGTGCTGGCGCTGTTCTCCAGTGTGGCGTGGGGACAGGAACGTGTGGTCGTCATTCGTGGGGGAACCGTAATCGATGGACTTGGAGGGGTGCCGATTGAAAACGCGGTGGTCGTCGTTGAGGGGGAACGTATTCGGGCGATCGGGCCTGCCGACAGTGTTCGGTTTGTGGAGGGTGTCGAAATCATTGACGCGACCGGGAAGTGGATCATCCCCGGTCTCATCGATGCCCATGTCCACTTCTTTCAGTCTGGTGGCGTTTATACGCGTCCCGACGTCGTTGACCTGAGGGAATGGCGATCTTACGAGGAAGAACGGGAGTGGATCAAGAACCGGCTGCCGGACACGTTCGCCCGGTACCTGTCCAGCGGCATTACAGGGGTGGTCGACGTCGGCGGGCCGATGTGGAATTTCGATGTGCGTGCGCTGGCGCGCGAGTCGAGAAGGGCACCCCGAGTGGCCGTTGCCGGGCCGTTGGCATCAACTTTCGTTCCCCCGGCCCTCGAGGTCGAAGACCCTCCTATCATTCGCGTCTACACTCCGGAGGACGCGCGGGAACTAGTCCGAACTCAACTGAGGAGTGATCCCGATCTGACGAAGATATGGTTCATCCACCGGCCGGGTGACGACCTGTCCGAACAGGTCCAGATCGTAGCGGCCGCAATCGAGGAGAGCCATGGCGGAGGCGTTCGGGTTGCCGTACACGCCACCCAACTCGAAGTTGCAAAGGCGGCGGTGCGTGCCGGCGCCAACGTTCTGGTTCACAGCGTATCGGACCTGCCGGTCGACGATGAGTTCATCGAGTTACTCATAGAAAACGACGTGCTGTATACCAGCACGTTGATCGTGTCGGAGGGTTACCGGGAAGTCCTGAATCAGGAAATCAACCTGACCGAGATCGAACGCCGTCTGGGAGATCCGGATGTAATCGACACATGGTCTCATCTGGCCTGGATTCCACACGATGAGATTCCGGGAGGGCTCCCGCGTCGCGCCAATCCGCAGGGGCGGCCCGTCACGTTCGACAACCTCAAGTCTCTGGTGGATGCCGGAGTCCGGATTGTGGGTGCGACCGACGCGGGAAACATCGGCACGCTGCATGGGCCCTCGCTCCATCGAGAGTTCGAACTGATGACCGAAGCCGGACTGTCTCCGATGGAAATCCTGATCTCCGCAACTCTGAATGCGGCTGCGGTGATGGGGAAAGAGGACGACGTGGGTACGCTTGAGGCCGGAAAGTATGCGGACCTGGTCATTCTGGATGCGGATCCTCTGGTCGACATCCGTAACGCGACGAAGATTCACCTCGTCATGAAGGGCGGCGAAACCTTCAATTAATTAAAAAGACCCTTGCCATTCAGTCGCCTCTACGCCATATTTGAAAATGACAATCGTTTTCATTTAGATTGAGTCTTCATATACGGAGTAGTCTAGTGATCGAAGTTGCCAAAGTTGCCAATGAAGAGTTGAAGCTGTCGGAGGCATCGCAATCGGAATGGCATGAAATCTCCCGGTTGGATGGCCCGCAAAAAGAATGCCGGCGTCTTCTGGATCTGGGATTTACACCCGGTGAACGTGTGGCGGTGGCACGTTCGACGCCTTTAGGTGATCCCCTCGTAGTCGTGGTTCGGGGAGCCCAGCTCGCTTTGAGAAAACGCGAAGCTTCCTGGATTCGGGTGCAGTGAAGATACCGGCCGAGGTGGCGGAAACGGCCGGTGACCTGGCCAAGCCGCTCACGGTCTGTCTGGTGGGAATGCCGAACTCCGGCAAGACCACCTTGATGAATGCCCTCACCGACGGAAACTTTCACACCGCTAATTATCCCGGCGTTACCGTAAGCCTCCTCCGTGGAACCACCCGACCCGAATTTGGTGCCCCAATCACGCTTGTCGACCTACCCGGAGTCCACAGTCCGGTGGATCCCTCTCCTGAAGAAGAGCTTTCCTGTCAGGTTATCGAGTCTCGTCATTCATCGGTAAAGGCCGACGCTTTTGCTCTCGTCGTGGACGCGACGCAGTTGGAGCGGCATCTGAAGTTTGCGGGTTTCGTTGCCAGGCAGGGGAAACCGCTCGTTCTCGTCGTGACGATGATGGACTTGTTGCCTCGGGTGGGGGCAACTCTGGACATCGAGAAGCTCTCTCGGGCTCTGGGCCTGCCGGTGATTGCCGTCGATGCTCGCACGGGGGGTGGAATTTCCGAACTCGTGTCGACGATGAGGTCGGGAACCCGAAGCGAGTCGAACGCACTGGAGAAAATGGGCGATGATCCGGTTGCCGCCTATTCCAGGGTCCGCGATCTCCTTGATAGCAGCGGCGCCGTCGTTCGTTCCACAGACCGCGTCGAGGGCGACTCCCTGACGGCAAGAATCGATCGTATCGCACTGCATCGCATCCTGGGCTTCCCGATGTTCTTCGCCGTTCTGATCGGTATCTTTGCTTCGATTTTCTGGATGGCACAGCCCTTCATGGATGCGATCGACAGCTTGTTCGCTGCCGCGGGGGATGTGTTTGTCGCCGTGTTCCCGGCATCTGTCCTCACCCGTTTCGTCGCCGAAGGCTTGATTGGAGGCGTGGGCGCCGTAGCGGTTTTCTTTCCTCAAATCGTCATCCTGTTTTTCCTGATGACCTTGCTCGAAGACTCCGGTTACCTGGCGCGAGGGGCAACCCTGGTGGACCGTCCCCTGTCGTATCTGGGCTTGCACGGGCGATCGTTCGTTCCCATGTTGTCCGGGTTTGCCTGCGCGATTCCGGCCGTGTTCGCCTCGCGTTCGATTCCGACACTGCGCGAGCGACTACTGACGATCTGGATCCTCCCATTGATGAGCTGCAGCGCGCGGTTACCGGTTTACGCCCTGTTGCTTGCGGCGTTGCTGCCCGGTGTGGCCTGGACGGCCGGACTGAGTCTGGCCGCGATCTACGTCGCAAGCCTGCTGATCGGATCGGCGATCGCCGGCCTCGTCGGTCGCCTGGTCTACCGGAATCAAGCGCTGTCGATTCTGGCCATGGAATTGCCCGTTTACCGGGTTCCGCGGTGGAAGATCATCCTGAAGATCACGTGGTCTCGCTCGTCGACGTATTTGAAAAAAGCGGGTGGTCCGATCGTCGTGATCGCCATGGTTCTCTGGTTGTTGGCCAACTTCGGCCTGGGTTCCCAACAGCCGTCCCTGGTGGCCTCGGTCGATCCACCCCTCATCGTCCAGGCCGAGATGGATTTTTCACTGGCGGCCCAACTGGGACAGACGATGGAACCGGTGCTCGAGCCCATGGGGGTGGATTGGCGTGTGGGTGTTGGGTTGATTTCGGCGTTCGCTGCTCGCGAAGTGTTTGTGAGCGCCATGGCGATCGTTTTCCACGTTGAAGGTGGGGAGGACACCCAGGCAGCCGGCCTGCTTGAAGAAATGCGCACCGCCACGTTCCGGGATTCGGATCAACTCGTGTTCACTCCATCGAGCATGATCGGCCTCATCGTGTTCTTCTTCTTTTCCCTTCAATGCGTCGCCACAGTCGCTGTTGTCCGGAAGGAGACCAACTCCTGGCGCTTCGCTCTCCTCCAACTCGCGTTTTACACCGTGTTGGGTTATGTTTCCGCTGTGGCCGTCGTCCAGGCGTTGCGGTGGGTCGGCGTCGCTTAAATACGCCGAGACGCTGGACGCCTGGCAGGAAATTCAACGCAAAGACGCAAAAACGCAGAGGTCGCAATCTTCGTTTTTTCGGGGCAGACAGACGTCCTGACAAACAACTTCGCGTCCTTTGCGATTTTGCGCCTTTGCGTTGACTCCCCGTCAAGGTCAGTATCGGGCCAGGTGCGGCCTGCGCATGATGATGGAGCCTCGACATCTGATGTCCGCGGTTCCGCCGCCTGGTTCCTAGAAGCCCCACATGTGTTCGTCGGGGTTCTGAATGTTTTCTGGCCTCCGTTGTGGACGACGAGCTAATCCGGCTGACCGCCTTTCGATGGACAGTGACAGCCGAGATTCCTGCGACGATTTCCACCGCTCACGACCCCAGCCGCCCGAGGGCGACCCGATCCAGCTGCAACGCGTCGGTAAACAACCTCGCCGCCACGAACGAGGTTATCACGGCAGATGTGAGTAACGTCACGAACAGGATCGAGACCAGGATCAGCATCTGGTACATCGCCGCTTGAAACGGCGGCGTTCCGCCTAGCATCTGCCCGGTCATCATACCGGGCAACTGGATGATGCCGACGATCATCATCGTATTGATCGTGGGCGTCATCGCCGAGCGCACCGAGGCCCGCCGGATACGTTGGATGGCCTCTTTCGGCCCTGCCCCTAACGCCAGCAAGACCTCCACGTCGCGCGTCCCGGCTTTCAGGTCGGCGACAAGGCGCTCTATCGCCAGAGTTGCCGCGGTCATCCCGTTGCCCAGAAGCATCCCGCCCAGTGGAACCAGATAACGAGGATCCCACGACCGGATGGAGAGGACCACTTGCGTGATGTAGATCATCGTGAGCGCCGTCACGCCACCGAGTACGACAGGTAAAACGGTGGCCAGCCGCGGCATTCCGATGCCGCTCCGCCGGGCGCCCGTGAAGCCCGCAATCAGTGTCATCAGGCCAAGAAGCAGGAGGACCGAGTACCCCGTCGCGTAACGGAACACCTGCCCGATCACGAGCCCGACGGCGCTGAGCTGGATCAGGCTGCGAGCCGTTCCAATGGAGATTTCGCGCGCGAGACCCAGCCCCAGACGCACGCTGAAGACCACGGCCAGAGCGGGCACGCCGAGCAGTAACAGGATCTGGAGGTAGCCGATTTCGATGATAGGGTCAGTCATGGGCCTCCGCGCGTTACAAGGAAATCTCGAATGGGACCTTCCGGGGGGTTGTCCGTCAACTCGTCCGCTTCCCCAACCCCAGCCAGGGCCCCGCCGATCATCACCGCCATCCGACCGCCGAGCCTCCGCACCTCGTCCAGACGGTGCGTCACGATAATCATGGTCCGTCCGGATTCCTCGTGTACCTCATGCAGACGATCGAGGAGGCTCTCCGCGCTTCTCGGATCCAGCCCTGACGTCGGTTCGTCGAGCAGGAGGACGTCCGGGTCCGTCATCAGGCTGCGTGCCAGCGACACGCGTTGTTTCTGTCCGACGCTGAGTTCCGATTCTTCCCGCTCCATCCAATCCGCTTCAAGCCCCGCCAGCTTCAGGGCCCGCTCCATACGGAACTCGTAGCCGTCGGCGGACCCTGGGCCGCCGAACTCCAGTGGCAGACGCAGGTTGTCCCGAACTGAAAGGCCAAGCAGCGTCGGCTCCTGAAAAACGATGCTCACGCGCCGTCGCAACTCACGCGGATCCCAGTCGCGAATGGAGCGGCCGAGCACTTCTATCGTTCCTGCAGTCGACTCGTCGAGGCGGTTGACGATACGAATGAGGCTTGTCTTACCGGAACCGGAAGGCCCGACGACTTGAAGAACCGTACCGCGCTCGACCGTGAGGTTCACACCTTCGAGAATGTGGGCTGCGTTTCGCGTGACCGATACGCCACGCATAATCAGCGCCTGTCTGGAATCAGTCGTCGAGATAATGGCGTAATCCTTTGTTTTTATTCTAGAAGTGACGCCGTCAAGGGCTGCAACGCACGTTGCAACCGCCGCCTGTCCTGGTTTGGCGCTTCGTTCCATGCACAGACCTGGACCTTGAAATCGTTCAGGTCCACACCGTAGGTCCCCGTATCATCATCCTGCAGTTCGGTCGATTCGGGAATCATTCCGAGACGTTTCATTTCGTTACCGACAGGAATCGCTTTGAAGTCCGCCACCGTCAGCGCGCAATGATCGAGCGTCCCGAGCGTGGCCGAGGTCTGTCGTCCCCCGCGCACCTGGGTCGGGAGCCAGGCCGTATCGCCGAACCACTGCACGACGTCTCTACCCGAATCGGTGGTTTGATTGAGCGCGATCAGGTCGTGGTACCAGCCGGAGAGTTTTTTGTAGTCCGCGCTCGTCACGACAATGTGATTGGCACTGAGCGCTCGCCACGAGGAGTTCTGGGGCGGCGAACCCGCCGGTCTTCTCATCCAGTCTTTGGAAAAGACTCCGATCTGGTTGCCTTCAGGGTCCTTGAACCAGAAGCCCTGGTCTGTGTCAGGTTGGGGATCGAGACCGCGTCGATTCAGTTCTGCCTCGACGTCGTCCCGGTCCCAGTAGTTGACCGTGAACCCGAACTTGATCAGCGCGGGAGCGGTGTCGCCTGCGCCGGCCTGCCGGACCCGCATCAACGTGTCACCCTGGACATCGCCGAACCACAAGTGGGTTTCCTCCGCGGTGGTCCCGCCTGGTTGCATCCCGAACACATCGACGTACCAGTCCGCGGTGGCTTTCATGTCAGGCGCCACGTACGTGTATTGGTTCAGCCAGATCGGCTTGAACGCCGGTGCGGCTTCAAGTTTGAACGGTAATGCCGCGAGTGCCGCGGCCGCTGTCAGACCCTCGAGGATGCGGCGGCGAGTTATCGAACCCGAGCTGACTGCCAGGAATTGGTGGGGAACGCTGCTCATTGTTGATGCTCCTCAACCACCGATCGCCGGTGGGCTTTGGGGGCGGATTATGGCCCGGCGAACCTCGTGCGGCAAGTGTTTTGAATGGTGAGCAAAACGAAAACGACGGGCTCCCACACCGGGACGCCCGTCGTTCGATCCCGTCGACAACGAAGGATCAGTTGATTGCGAAACAGTAAAAGAGTCCGTCGCCGCCCGTGGCGCGAAGATCTTCCTGACTGCAACTTCGGGTCACATGCGCCTGGTTCCACGATGTGGGATTGTCACCGCCACCCTGTCGGTCAAAATGGCCCACTGTCGCGACTTCTTCACCGGAACTGGTCCAGTTGCGGCAATTCATGTCCACCCCCACCGTGCCGTCCATCAATGCACCCGTCAGGATATCGTGCCTGTTGGGATCGTCACCTCGCCCGTTCACGACTTCTCCTTTCTCGTTGAGAGCCGTTTCCTTGTTAAGACGGCCCTCGGCGCGGTGCAGGTCGGCGACGCCACGTGCAATCAGCCCCCCCCTGGAGTTGAACCACGGTCCGCTGCCAATGCGGTCGCCCGCATTGATGATCGGGTCTCCGTCGAAACTGGTACTGAGATATGCCCGCCAGGTCTTGTGACCTGCGTCGACGGCCCCGGCCAGTGCCTGACAGTGGCGATCCGCTCCGGCAAGTCCACCGAGGTTGCCACCGTTGCCGGGCCCGACACTGGTGATGAAGAAGCTGAAGTTAGCGATCCGATGCATCGGCGGCGGTGGCGGCGGATCTGGCGGGCGCTCGACCAGTCGGTTCTCGACGATAGCCGGTAAGTTGACCGGATATTTCCGGCCATCCTTTTCGAACACGATGCCCTCGTCGGCCGTACCTGAAAAGTACATCGTGCCGCCCGTCGCCATCTCGGCGATGGTGAAATCGAACCGATCGGGAAAATCCGACCTCAGAAGGGGAGTGATCGTGAATTGGTTCGCCCCAAACGCGAGACCGAAGTCATTTCGCGGTCCGCCCCCCAGGGGGTTTACGTGGCACGTGACACAGCCGTCCCAGTCCTGATTCCGTAGCGGGTCTCCCCGGAACAGTTCCAGAAACGGGGGACGGGCGGCTGCCGGCTGGACGATCATGCCGACAAGAAAGATCAAGGCAAAAGCTCTGGTAACTCGGGTCATAGGTCTCCCTACTTGACGAAAATGGCCTCGGGCAGGAGTGCCGACACCGTGAAGTTCGGAACATCGACGACGTTACTGATCCGCAGATCCACGCCGACGCTGCAGATCGCGTACGCCTGCTCGCGGCTGAAACCGCGCTCCTGTAGCAGCTCGATCATGTGAAGCACGGCATTGCGGCAAGCCAGCGTGAGGTTCTCGGCCTCGTTGGTTCCGTCCTCTCGGATTGGATAGCCCATCACTCCGACAAAGTCCTTCGGAGAGGCCATCTCCGGCGTCTGAAAATAGCCGGGATGGCTGAAGCGGGGGGCCCGGATGTTCTTGCTGGCGGCCTCGCCCTTGTGCACCTGGAATTTCAATGTTACCGAAGCGGACATTTCGACCGCCGTCACGCAAACCTCCCCATCGCCCTGCGCAAAGTGAGCGTCTCCGGTTGAGAACAGCGCACCATCCGCATACACGGGCAGGAACAGGCTGGAACCGGCAGTGAGTTGCTTGACGTCGAAGTTGCCACCGGACTCACGGGGCGGAAGTGTCCGCGACCCGTCGGTTGCGGCCGCGCCTTCGGGCGGCACTGCCCCGCCGGCGTCCGGAGGCAACGCCATGCCGCCGGCGGCTATCGCATCGTTCTCGCGCCGGGTCCATTCGGCGAGCAACTCCAGGGACGGAGCCAGACCCGAAACCCCCATGAAAGGCGCTCCCGGAATCCGAACCCCCGGTAACTGCTCGGAGGTCGCCGCATTGTCTTCGATCTTCCAGTGCACCAGGAACGGGTCCGTGTAGAGATCCCGTAGAAATCCGAATCCCGGAATGATGGCCGTGAAAGCATACGGCTCCGGCTTGATCTCGATGAACTGGATTTCCAGCAGATCTCCGGGAGCGGCCCCCTTGACGAATACTGGCCCGGTCAGCGGATGGATCGGTCCCGGGTCGAGGTTGGCGAAATCGGCTTCGGTCGTGCCCGAGTGGAACTGCCCATCGAGAGCATCCCGAGTCTCCATCATCACCTCTTCTCCGGGTTCAACTTCGAGAATCGGAGGGATGACCGGATGCCACCGGTTGTGTCCTGTCCGCGGTTCTTGTTGGAGTGTTTTGCTCCGATCAATTAGAACTGTCTTCATGTGACCTCCTTGCTCGCCATTCTCACAAACGATCGTCCGATTATTGGGCCCTGTTCACCTCTGAGGGACCGAACGACAGCCACGTCCCCTGGTAGCCCTCGCTGTAGAGGTCTCCCCGTGCCCAGTCGCAGACCCCGTGTGGGAAAATCGCTTTGAGGGCGTTCCACTCCTCGTCCGTGAACTCGACTTCATAGTTGGCTCGATCAAGGGACTTCAAGTGACAGCTGACGATGTTATTGGCCAGGGGCGCACCGGCGATGTGTCGGGGCGTCGAGTAGGCTGGATAGATCTCGTGACAGGCACCAGACCCGTCGAACGCGAGGGGGGTCGTCACGTTCGCCCGTTCCCCTGCCCGTGTGTCCCAGCAGTTGTCCATCAAGTCGGCCGGCTTGGCCCGCACAACTTTCTCCGAAACTTTGGTCGATTCGTCGTCAGCCTGAACGTTGGCTAGCCAACGATCCATCTGCCGGAAGAGCACGCCCAAATCCGGTCGGTCTTCGGTAAAACCCCAGAGCCCGCCGACGTTCATGACGTGATTGTCCGCATGGCCGTTGGCGGCCGCCAATCGAGCCCTAGTCGAGTACTGGTGGACGATCATGTGGATGTCCCCACCCTCACGATGGTCGGTGTAACTCCGGTAGTCGATCACCGGCGTCGTCGCCAGCCCCGCACCACCGTAGAGGATCCTCCCGGTGTCCAGGGCACGCCTCGCCGCCGTCGGGTCCGCCCGGTGCCGCTCGGGCTGATGATTGAGATCGGCGTCGTACCCTCCCACATCCCGATTGAGGCCGAGGAACTGCGCCTTCGTAATCTGTCCCCGGTTCAGTGGATCGAGGCCGTACTGTACACCGTCGTTGTCGAGCGGTCGCGCCGCGAAACCGGTCGTCCGGTCGACACCGTAAACGTTTACGGTGTGGTCGTACACCGTGGCTCGAATCCCATCCGGACGCGACGAATTGTAGCGGAGGGGTTCGAGCGCGGCCAGACTCACTTCCGCGCCCTGTTCCTCGGCCGAGGCCGTTTCCGAGTACGTGGCGTCGATCCGTGCTGCGCCCCGGCTCAAGTTGGGGATACTCCCCCAGGATCCGAATCCCGAAACCAGGCGCTGCTCCTCCTCGCTGAACTCGCCCGGAGCCATCTCGGTGAAGTAGAAGTTGAGGAGTCGCGCGTCTGCCAAAGTGAAGATCGTGGCCGAGGTGACGTCCGGAAAACTGGACGAGACAATGATGCCATCGAAAACATCCGGGTAGTTATCAGCGGTCTGGTGACTCTGGTACGACCCCCCCGAGCCTCCCGTGGCGATTGCATAGATCGGCTCGCCGTAGCTCTCCACGAACCGCTCCTTGACCATAATGTGCGTTTCAGAAGCCAGGAGGTCGTTACAGTTTTGACCGAACACGTTCAGAGATGCGGAGGTGAGGGCGTAGCCCATTTCGAGCAACCCCCGGTTCAGCACATTTCCGGTCGAGCGACCCTGCTGGAACCATCCGCGCCGGCACCCGCCCCCGTGGGTGTACACCAGCTTTCCGTTCCAACCGCGGCTCCGGGTCCAGGGTTCCGGCGCGGGATCGGCCGGATCGTGGAGCATCGCGCTCTGGTAGATCGCCCGGTTGACCGTTCCCGTCTGGACCCGGACGATGAACGGCACCGTCTCCCCGTCCAGCGTCGTCGCTTCGGCCATGTCGTCCACCCGAGCCCTGACCGGCGATCCGCCGTATGGCTTGAATTCGCCGTCCTTAGCCGACAGGTACACGTACTCGACCCGCGTTTCCACCGAGCAGTTCTCGTCGAGCGGGGGCCCGAGCGTCTCGCCACCAGCCGTCGTGAATTCCTCAGTTCCGCAGAGGTAAGGCATTTCATGGGGCCCGGAGATGATCGGGCCTGAAATCGGGTAGTTCGTGAGCTCGAGCGAGGCCGAAGCCGCCGAACCCGGAATGCGGGCCTCGATCTCGTTATTTCCGACATCGAGGCCCTCGACGAGTCCGATCAGCGAGCCATCGTGTCCGGAGGGGTTGAACTGTTCCGTCACGTCCATCCCATTTGCCGACACGCGGACGAGAGAGAGATCGAGGTCCTCCCCGGTTACGATCCGAAGAAGCACGTCGCCCCCGGTGACGAGGTAGGGCCTCGTCGACACACTTTCGATTCTCAAATCGGAGCTGCCAGGCACCTCGGACGCCTCGGCGCTCGCGCGGGGAGTTCCTTCAGGTGAACAGGCGCTCAACACGCCCAGGGTGCCGATCGTCACCAGAGTCATCACTGAAGCAGGATAGGCCCGAAATCTCATCACGGTCGTGTTCCTCCGAGGCACAAGGTCAATCAGCGGGCCAGGGCCCGACTCGGACACTCGATACCCGGTCGATGCGCCTCATATGAGGTGAGGATTGAGGGTTGAGGATAGGAAAAACAGACGCCCTTTCGCAATGAAAATCGGGTCAATGAAGAATGCCGGGTATCGCGCCTCCCGCCGATGGTCAGCCTCCGGTTGTCTTGCCGCCCGACTGCTCAATGTATCGGACGGATCGGTCGTTTCAGGCAGCGCCCTTTTCTTGCCTCCGGGGCACATCTGTAGTTAACTTTGTTCCCTGCGTTTCATCTTGATACCTGTTCTGAGAAGAGAACGGAACAGAGGCCGTTCGGAATGTCGAGAAAACCAACCTTTTGGATCGCGCTTGCTCTGGTGTCGGTCGCCGGCGCGGTCTTCGCCTACCGTTACTTCCCACAGGCCTTTCCCGTGCTGCAACTCGATATCTCCATGGACCGTCCGGCGGCTCTTCTGGCCGCTAGGGAACTGGCGGAACAGCATGATCTCGGCCCGGCGGAGTTTCGACAGGCTGCGTTCTTCGCAGCCGATTCTCCGGCCCAGGTCTTTATTGAACTCGAAGGCGGGGGCGCCGACGCCCTGGGTCGCATTCTCAGCGAAGGGTTGTTTGCCGTGTTCACATGGCAGGTTCGCCATTTCGCCGAGGAAGAGATCAACGAAACTCTGTTTCGCTTTACGCCGGATGGCCGACCTTACGGGTTTGTCGAAACGATCGACGAAGATGCGCCCGGTGCTCAGTTGACCCGGGTCGCCGCTCGATCGATCGCGGAGGGGGAGGCCACGGCATCGTGGCGGATAGATCTCAGCTCTTTTGATCTCGTCGAGCCCTCCCAACAGGTCCGCCCGAGCGAAAGGATCGACCACATCTTCGTTTACGAATGTCGGGACGAACAGGTTGGGGATGGAAGGTATCGGTTGCGCCTCGTCGTGTCCGGAGACCGACTGACCGAGGTTACCCATTTCATCCGAATTCCCGAGGCCCATACGAGACGGTACGAAGAGATGCGCGCGGCCAATACGGCCATCGGCGTTTCTTCTTCTGTAGCGATGCTGTTGTACCTGGTCGGTGCCGTCGTCGGCCTCTTCTTTCTGTTGCGACGCCGTTGGGTCTTGTGGCGACAACCGGTGTTCTGGGCCCTCCTCGTGGCCTTTCTGCAGTTCCTGGTCGGGCTCAACCAGTGGCCCCTGATGTGGATGGCTTATGACTCCGCACTCTCCATCCAGGGGTTCGTTACACAGCAACTCGGGATCCTCCTGTTAGGGTCCCTTTCGATAGCAGGGTTGCTGGCCCTGTCGTTCATGGCCGCGGAAGGTCTGACCCGGCGTGCGTTCCCAACTCACCCACAGTTGTGGCGTGTGTGGTCACCCCAGGCAGGGAGTTCTCGCGAGATTCTGGGAAGAACCGTTGCGGGATACCTGCTTGTGGGCGTCTGGATCGCCTACGCCATCGGTCTCTATCTGTTTTCGTCGCGGATGCTCGGTTGGTGGACGCCTTCAGATGTTCTCGTCCAACCCAACGTGCTGGCCACTTACGTTCCCTGGTTGACGGCGATCGCTACATCGCTGCAAGCCGGTTTCTGGGAAGAATGCCTGTTTCGGGCGGTTCCGATCGCAGGAGCCGCCCTGATTGGCGACCGGCTTGGCAACCGGCGCGCGTGGGTCGTGGCCGCTTTCGTTGTTCAGGCGTTGGTGTTCGGTGCCGGCCATGCCGCCTATGCGACGCAGCCCTCATATGCGCGACTCGTGGAGCTGATCCTTCCCTCGATTGGTTTCGGGCTTCTCTATCTGCGCTTCGGCTTGGTTGTGGTGATCGTCCTGCATTACGCATACGACGTGGTGTGGTTTGCGCTTCCCTTGTTCGCATCGAGTGCTCCTGGTATCTGGCTGGACCAGTTTATGGTGGTGGCGCTTGCGCTTGTCCCCCTGTGGGTCGTGCTTGCGCGACGCTGGCGCGCGGAGGGGTGGGGCGATCTTCCGGCGGAGTCGCTGAACGCGTCGTGGACACCGGAAGTCCTCCCTGCCGCCCCCGACGCGCTACCGGTGTACATGGACGACGGGATGCGGTCCACCCGCACTCGCGCGATCGTGGGAGCCGGTGCGATCGGGCTGGTTATCTGGGTGGTAACAAGTTTCCGGACGAGCGAAGTCGAATCGTTCACGAACGGACGCAGAGAAGCGGCGGATGTTGCTTCGGGCGCGCTTGCCGATCGGGGTGTCACGATCCCCGACGACTGGGTCACGTTGTCCCGGGTGCACGCCAACCTTGGCCCGGGCCATCGGTTCATCTGGGAGACGGCCGGCGATGCGCGCTATGACCAGTTGCTGGGCTCCTACCTGGACATTCCCCACTGGGACGTCCGTTTCGTGACATTTGAGGGAGATGTCGCCGCGCGCGCCGAAGAGTGGGTGGTGCAAGTCAGTGGTCGGGACGAGGTGTTGCTGATGCGCCACACCCTTCCAGAATCCGAATCGGGACCGCGCCTGACCGAAGCCGAGGCCCGCCGGCTGGCGCTCGCCGCGGCACACGACTCACTGGGGCTGGACCCATCACTCCTCGAAGACATTTCGGCGTCGTCTTCCCGGCTCGAGGCCCGCACGGACTGGGTCTTGACGTTCGCGGACAGGACTGAACCGTTGCTCGAACGCGGGGAACGCCGCGTCGAGATCTCCGTCGCGGGCGATGAGGTCGTCCTGGCACGCAGGCTGATCGACGTTCCCGAAGAGTGGGAACGGGAACGGCGCAACCAACAAGTGGTCTTCACTCTGCTTCAGGGTCTCTCGTTGGTCTTCTTTGCGGGTGTGTTCCTGACTGGAGCCGTGGCCAGCGTCATTTCATGGAGCCGCAAGGACTTCGCCGCGCGGATCTTTTTTGGAACTTTCGTCATTCTACTCCTGTCGGGAGTGCTCAACCTGGTGAACACGTGGCCGGCGGCGGTTGCGGGATTGTCGACAGCCCAGCCCCTGAACCTCCAGACATGGACTTTGGGTGGAGTCGGCGTGGTCGGCATGATGATCGTGTCGGCACTGTTCGCCTTGTCCTGCGGCGGTTCTCCGAGATGGTTTCACCATCAAGGCCAGTTCGAACGAGGGACGGCGATCCGACTATCGCTGGCTTTGGGCGCGTTGGGAATCGGTGCGGAGCGCGTGAGCGCTCTGATGGGTTCGAATGCCCCACCGGAATGGCCGGCCTTTGCCGGAGCGAATAGTTATTTGCCGTTTGCGGCTCCCGCGCTCGGTCCCATCACCGGCTATGTCATGGCGACGGTGGCGTTAATGCTGATCTTTAGTGCGGCCGGACGACTTACCGCGGGTTGGACGCGGCGAACGCGGGCCGTTGGGGCGCTCCTGGTCCTGGTGGGACTGTTGATCGGCGGTGCCGAACCGGGCCAGAGTCTCGTGGTCATTATCGCCTCCGGGATGGTGACGGGGCTGGCGATTCTTGCCGCTTACTTTTACGTTTTACGGTTCCAGATGAGCCTGGTGCCGCCCTCGGTAGGAGCGATGGTGATTTTGGGCACGTTGCCGGAGGGTCTCCACAACGTGCATCCGGGTGCGGCGTCAGGCACACTGGTCGGTGCGGCTCTTATCGCGGCTATCTCATGGTGGTGGTTCAACGAACTACGGCGCGAGGAGACCGTTGATGCGTAGTGTCGAGGCACGACTGGTGGCGCAAGTTGCTGGACAGACCCGGCTCCGGCCCAGTAAGACGGTAATAGCCGACGGACGGCAACGGAGGATCTCATGAAAAACACACGAACCGTGGCAATTCTTCTGACGTGCGGGCTGTTGGTAGTGGGGGCCGCAGGATCTTCCTGGACAGAAGCCGCACCGGCTCAGTTGGAGGTTCCCTTCGATGCAAACTACAGTCTGGAGTCCCGTACCGCAATTGGGGCGCACCACCTCTGTTCCGGGATGTGGGTTGTCGGACGAGACTATCCCCGGACGGCCCGGCAGGTCCTGGCGGACGACATCCGGCCCTTCGGAGCTTTCGGATGGGACCGCTCGTTCGAATATGTGGTCGACGAGGATCGTCGGAGCGTCACCGTGCGCAGTCCCACCACCTCGCCCCGCACCGCCGTTTACAACGGAGATCAGGGCTGTACGATTCTCCCGCGTGGCGAGCAGGTCGTCCTGTTCCAGCCCACGACGGTTCCCCGCAATCTTCCTGACGCCGAAACGACTCCCTGGCCGATGGGGGATGCGGACGCGACGACGCCCATCCCGACAGGCGTCGACGCCGGAAAGGTGGGTGCGGCCCTGGACTGGGCGATACGGCAGGAATCTCAGAACACTCGCTCGATCGTCGTGGTGTACGAGGGAAAGATCATCGGCGAACGCTACGCTCCGGGCTGGACGAAGGATACACCGCAGATCAGCTGGTCGGAGGGCAAGAGCATCACCGCGGCACTGGTCGGCATCATGGTGGAGCAAGGTGCATTCGAGCTTGATGATTTTGCTCCCGTGCCCGAGTGGCGCAAGGAAGGGGACCCCCGTGGCGAGATTCGGATTCGGGACCTCCTGCGAATGAGCAGCGGACTGGAGTTCGCAAACCTGGGTTTGAGTGGTCCGGAGTCCTACCGGCGCGACAATGAACACATGCGCATCTACTTCGACGGGCTGAACGTCTTCGAACATGCCTCCTCGAACCAGCCGCAGGAGTTGCCGCCGAACACCGCGAACCGCTACCGGAACAGCGACCCGTTGACACTGGGACGCATCGTCCGGGAGGCGGTCGAAGCACGAGGAAGTGACTACTTGAAGTTTCCCCAACAGGCGCTTTTCGACAAGATCGGCGCCCGCAATTTCGTGCTGGAAACCGATGCCTGGGGAAATTTCATCATGACCGGATTCGATTACGGTTCGGCCCGCGACTGGGCACGGTTCGGCCTCCTTCATCTGTGGGACGGGGTGTGGGAAGGAGAGAGGATCCTCCCCGAGGGGTGGGTTGAATTTGTGTCCACTCCCGCGCCCGCGGATCCTTCCATGGGCTACGGAGGCTTGTTCTGGCTCAACCGGGGCGGCCCTATGGACCGCGTACCCGAGGATGCATTCTGGGCCTCAGGATTCATGGGACAGATCACGATGATCATCCCTTCGCGCGATCTCGTGATCACCCGACAGGGCCCGAGTCCCGGAGGAGGCAGTTATTTCAACGAGTTCGTCGGCCGTCTGCTCGAAGGCCTGCCGTCGGACTAATCCCAGCTGCATTTCTGATTAGATTACTCTGGTGGTTCCACTCCCTTGACACCGGAGTGTCGTTCGCCTATTCTGCAGCCCTCACGGACGGAAACTTGCCTAGTACGGGCGCTAGATTTGGGGCCCTCAGTACTGCCGCTGGGACCGCAGGAGGTTTTCTACCATGAAGCGTCTGTCCTCCCCTGTCGAGCAGATCAAGCCTCACTATTCCATTGTCGTCATTGGTTCGGGTTACGGCGGATCGATCGCCGCGTCCCGCTTTGCGCGGGCCGGCAAGGAGGTCTGTCTTCTGGAGCGGGGAAAGGAATTCCTGCCGGGCGAGTACCCCGATACGCAGGCCCAGATCGTCCAGGAATCACAGTTCGACCTCCAGGGCCTCCACGTGGGCTCGGAAACGGCGCTCATGGATTTTCGGTTTGACAGGGACATCAACGTCCTGTTGGGCTGTGGGCTGGGTGGAACCTCGCTTATCAATGCCGGTGTAGCGGCAATGCCCGACAAGCGTGTATTCGAGACGACCCGGTGTGGCCGTCGACGCTACGCCAGGATCGGACGGGATTCGAAGAGGGCGTAGGGCACGCCGAGACCATGCTGGCGCCGAAGGCTTATCCGGATTCCTGTCCGCCGCTGGAGAAGATCGAGGCGCTGGAAAAGTCGTCCGGCGCCGTAGCCGGTACGAAGTTCTACCAGCTTCCCATCAACGTTACGTTCGAGGACCGTACGAACGAAGCGGGACTCTTTCAACCCGCATGCGTCGGCTGCGGCGACTGCGTTACAGGTTGCAACTACGGATCGAAGAACACGACGCTGATGAACTACCTGCCGGATGCGCACAACCATGGGGCAGAGATTTTTACCCGCGTGTCGGTCCGGCACCTCGAGCGGAAGGACGGAAAATGGCTGGTCCATTACCAACTCGCCGCCGCGGGCCGCGACAAGTTCGACTCCCCGCCGATGTTCGTCTCCGCCGACATGATCGTGCTTGCGGCGGGCACGCTCGGGTCGACCGAGATCCTCGCCCGCTCCCGCAAGGCCTCGGGACTGGTTCTGTCCGACCATCTCGGCGAGAAGTTTACGGGGAACGGCGACGCGCTCGGATTCAGCTACAACTCCGATGTGGAAGTCAACGGTGTCGGTTTCGGACCGAACTCGCCCGAGGGTCGGACCCCGGTCGGACCGTGTATCACATCCGTTCTGGATGGTCGCGACACAGCGAGACTGGAAGACGGATACGTTATCGAAGAGGGCACGCTGCCCGGCGCCTTTGGCGACATGGTGCGGATCCCCTTGTCCGTGGCCGCGGGCTTGATGGGCACGGACACGGATCTGGATCTGGCCGATGCCGTCAAAGAGAAGGGACGAGAACTGGAGTCTCTGGTTCGTGGTCCTTACAAGGGAGCGATGCGCAATACGCAGACCTACCTGGTGATGGCGCATGACGACGGCGCCGGAAAAATGATCCTCGATGACGACAAGGACCGGCTTCGGGTGGACTGGCCAGGAGTCGGCACCCAGCCGATCTTTGAGAAGGTCAACGACCGACTGCTTGACGCCACGAAGCCGCTGGGCGGCACGTACCTTCCCAACCCGACATGGACCGAACTGACAAACCACAGCTTGACGACGGTGCATCCGCTGGGCGGGTGCGTGATGGCGGAGCGGGCGGAGGAAGGGGTGGTGAACCACAAGGGGCAGGTGTTCTCATCCGTGTCCGGGGAGGGGGTCTACGAGGACCTGATCGTGTGCGATGGCTCGATCGTTCCACGCCCGCTGGGGATCAATCCGCTGCTGACGATCTCGGCGCTGGCCGAACGGAGCTGCGCGCTGATCGCAGCCGACCGCGGCTGGAGTATCGACTACACGATCCGGCCGGTGGCCGAAAGCGGCCCTGCGGCGGTCCAGCCGGTCGGGGTCCGTTTCACGGAAACGATGAAGGGATACTTTTCCAGGTCCGTGACAGACGACTTCAAGCAGGGCGCCGAGACCGGGAAGGCCGACGGATCGTCGTTCAAGTTCATCCTGACGATCACCTCCGAAGATGCCGAAACGATGCTCGCCGAACCGGGCCACAACTCCCGCGCCGTCGGTACGGTGGAAGCGCCCGCCCTGTCGGATGAGCCGCTGACGGTGAACGAGGGGATATTCCAGCTGTTCGTCAAGGACCCGGACCGGGTCGAGACGCGGAACATGGTCTACAAGCTGCCGTTGACGGCCCAGGATGGTTCGACCTACGCGATGCACGGCGTGAAGCTGGTCCACTCGGATCGCGGGATGCTCGACATGTGGGACGACACGACAACGCTGTTCATCACGATTCATGAGGGCGACCTGACCGGAGCTGTGATCGGCAAGGGCATCCTACGGATCGAGATGGCCGACTTCGCCGTGCAGTTACAGACCATGCAGGTGTTGAACGCGACCGACCGGAAGCAACAACTGGAGATGCTTGCCCGGTACGGCGGGTTCTTCGGCCAGGAACTGTTCAACACCTACGGCGGCGTGATGGCGCGGGAGAACCGGATCGATGCGACCGCACCGTCGATCCGGAAGAAGCGGCCTCTGCGGATGGGACCGCCCGAGATCCATCCGGTGACGACGTCGGACGGGACCGAGATCCGGTTGACCCGCTACCAGGGCGGCACGAAGGGACCGGTGATCCTGTCGCCCGGATTTGGCGTATCGACGCTGTCGTTTTCGACCGACACGATCGACACGAACCTTCCCGAGTTTCTCTACGCCTACGGCTACGACATCTGGCTGCTGGACTATCGGGCCAGCCCGGATCTGCCGTCGTCGGCGAACCTGTTCTCGCTCGACGATATCGCCCAACGGGACTACCCGGCGGCCGTGGCGCGGGTCCGGGCCGAGACCGGGTCCGAGACGGTCCAGGTCATCGCGCGCTGTATCGGGTCGATGACGTTCCTGATGGCGATGTTGTCGGGTCTGGAAGGTGTGCGTTCGGCGATCTGCTCGCAGCTGGGACTGTTCCCGAAAACCTCGACGGCCAACGAGATCAAGACGGGCCTGCGGATGGGACACTTCTTAGCGGCTCTGGGCGAAACATCGGTCGACATGAACCTGCCGCCCAACGATTGGCGGAACAAGCTGGCCGAGGCCGTGGCTCTGATGGGTCCGCGCGAGGAGCTGTGTCAGAGCTCGGTGTGTCATCAGGTGCGGATGATCCTCGGGGAGAGCTACGCCCACGATCAGTTGAATGCCGCCACGCACGGAGCGCTTCACGAGATGTTCGGGCTGACGAACCTGAAGACGTTCAACCACATCGCGCTGACGATTGAGAAGGGGCAGGTGGTCGACGTCGATGGCAACGACATCTACCTGCCGGAGATCGAACGTTTGAAGATACCGATCTCGTTCATCCAGGGCGCCCGGAACACACTGTTCTACCCGGAGAATACCCAGAAGACGTTCCGTCACCTGTGTGACAAGAACGGGTCGGACCACTACATCTACATCCAGTTCCCCAACTACGCGCATATGGATTGCTTCGTCGGCAGGACCGCCGTCGACGACATCTTCCCAACCCTGTACGGAGAGCTGGAAAAATTCCCGGCGGATACCGTCATGCAGACCAGTCGTGGACGTGGAGCGGGACGGTAGTTTTCACTACCCTGGGGGTGTCGTGTGCCTCTTGGCCGTCAGGTCTCTGTGGCTATAGACACGCGCATCATCGCCGGAATAGTCCTGGACCCGGTGGTTCTTCCCGCGCAGCACGTACTTGATGCTCAACAGGCCACCCATTCCTACCGGACCCCGCGCGTGGGTTTTGGAAGTGCTGATCCCGATCTCCGCTCCAAAGCCGTAGCGAAATCCGTCCGCAAAACGCGTGGTCGCATTCCACATCACGCTCGCGGAGTCGACTTCAGAGAGGAACCGCTCGGCCGCCTCCGAATCCTCGGCCAGAATCATGTCCGTGTGGGAAGATCCGTATTGGTGAATGTGCGAGATCGCTTCGTGGATGTCGCGGACCACGCGAACATTGAGGATCAGGTCCGAGTACTCGGTTGCCCAGTCGGTTTCCTTTGCCGGACTTGCACCAGGTAGAGCAACGATCGATTTTCCGCAGGCACGAAGCGCGATGCCAAGCGCCCGAGCGCGTCGGGACCATTGGGGCAGGAAGATGTCGGCAATGTTTTGGTCGACGAGAAGAGTCTCGATGGAGTTACAGGCACTGGGATATTCCGCTTTGGCCTCCGAGATGAGGTCGATGGCTTTGCCGAGGTCTGCGCTTTCGTGGACAAACGCGTGACAAATCCCTTCGGCATGGCCCAGAACAGGAATTCTGGTTTGTTCCATGACACTCCTGACAAGAGCATTCGACCCGCGAGGAATTACCAGGTCGACGAGGTCGTCGTGTTTGAGAACTTCCGAGACGTGCGCACGGGTTTCGATCAGCGTTGCCCAATTTCGCGGAAGATCCATTTCCTCGTTGAGCTGGGTGATGAGTTTCATGAAAGCGGCGTTTGAATGGGCGGCCTCCGTACCCCCCTTGAGCACACATGCGTTTCCGGTTCTGAGGCAGAGGGAGAGGACCTGGGGAATCACATCCGGGCGCGACTCAAAAATAATACAAATGACTCCCAGGGGGACGGTGACGCGGTCGAGAATGAGGCCTTCATCCAGTTCGGTCTTCCTTTCCACTACGCCAATCGGATCTTCCAGATGCACGAGTTCGTCAATACCGGCGGCAACGGTCCGAATCTTTTCGGATGTGAGACTCAGTCTCCCGTAGAGTGGAGCCGACAGCTTAGATTTTTGGGCGGTGAGGTCTTTGTTGTTCCGGGACAGGAGCATCTGTTCGTTTGATCGGATAAGCTCGGCTAATCGTTGTAAGGCTGTCGATCGCCTGTCGCCAGGCATCGCCGAAAACTCCTGTGCCGATCGACGACTCCCTTCGAGTGTTTGTCTGAGATTCATGATGCTGACGCTCCCTCGAAGATCACCATATCATTCCGATGGATCAGTTCGCGACCCGAGCGGCCCGGCTTTGGAGTTGTGATGTACTCGCGGATCTCCTTGGAGCTGAACGAACAGAGACCCCGGGCAACTTCTGTTTCGTCCACTGTCTGAAGGCTGACGACCGCTCCCGTGTCGAACGAGCCTTCAACCGTTTCGACTCCCGGAAGCAGCAGGCTCGCTCCGGAGTGAGTCAGTGCGCTTCTTGCACCTTCATTGATGACAATTTTCCCCTGATACCCCGAATGCGCGCCGATCCACTTCTGTCGATCGCTGAGGCCTTTCCTGGGATGAATGATCGTACACAGAAGCCCTTCTTGATTCCGTGCCAGTTCCAGGACCGAGGACAGGTCCCCACCCTTTGCGATAATAGTCGTCACTCCGCATATCGACGCGATTCGAGCGGCTTCGATCTTCGACGAAGCGCCACCACGCCCGTACGCCGATTTCTCGGCGGTACGGATCTGGCTGAGTATTGTGAAGTCTTTGACTTCGGGTATATGTGTCGCATCGAGGTTCAGCGACGGATCGTCACTGTAGATCCCGTCGGTGGTGGTCAGAATCAAGAGGAGGTCCGCGCCGAGCTTACCCGCCACCAGTGCGCTGAGTTTGTCGTTATCTCCAAAGCTTCGTTCGGCGCTGGCCGATGGGAGTTCCTCCACCGAGACACAGTCGTTCTCATTGACGATAGGGATCGCACCTTTTCCAACCAGCATTCGAAACGTTTCCCGCAGAGCCAGGTAGCTGGGCCGATGAGCGAAGTCCTCTGAACTGACAAGAATCTGTGCCCCGATCAGATTACGAGTTTCAAAGATGCGGTTGTAGTTTTCGATCAGCTGGGCCTGTCCGAGTGCTGCACAGGCCTGAAATTCGGCCAGTTTCATTGGAACGCCTGGTTTGAGATCCATATAAGGCATCCCGAGAGCGACGGCTCCGGAAGAGACGACGATGGGATCGCACCCCTCCCTCTTGAGCGCGACAATGGCGTCGGCCAGATGTTCGACTCGCCTGGTTGCAAACAGGCCGCTCTCATCGATGGCGATCTGGGAACCGAGCTTGATGACGATCCTGCGACGTTTCACAGCTGGATCATACCTGATTGGACTGTCGATGCTTGTGGCTTGGCGTGAGACCTTCCTATTTCCGCAGGATACTTAGCGCCTGAAGAGGCGAGACCCGGGCAATAGAGTCAAAGTCTCGATCGCGGTGCAACACCGTGAGCCGATGTCGGAGGGCGCAGGCCGCGATCAGACAGTCAATGCTGGAACGTACAGTCAAGCCGGTCCGGCGGGCAGATCGATAGAGTTGAACCGCCTCATCAAAAACGTCGGAGCCGAGCGGTGATTCCACCATCGGCAGGGCATACATCGCCTCGTGAGCTATCTGGAACGCTTGCTCGTCTTGAAAGCCCTGAAGCACTTCCTGGACTACCGGCAGACATGTGACGACTTCCTCGAAGTCCACCAGAGACTCCAGATCGAATCGGTT
This sequence comes from Terriglobia bacterium, assembly GCA_965247425.1. Taxonomy (GTDB): domain Bacteria; phylum Acidobacteriota; class Terriglobia; order 20CM-2-55-15; family 20CM-2-55-15; genus CAZOZZ01. The sequence continues at coordinate 2,254,727 of OZ252023.1, read as the reverse complement.
TCTCTTCCGGAAAACCTCGATCCAGACGGAAGTGTCAACCAGATACACGCGATCTCCTGCCGGGCGTCTTTCGTCTCGGCTGGTCCGCTCTCATCGCAGGCAGAGGGCCTTTCCAGAGGCCTGAGCCCGCGAGTTCGAGAATCCGTCGTGACTTGATCCGCCGGACGAAGTCTTCCAATGCCCGGGTGACGGTTGCGGAGTAGGTTCGTTCTCCACTCAAGCTCACGGCTTCCTCGATCAATTGTTCATCAATCACAAGATTTGTACGTTTCATGTGTATAGCCTACGCTGATCCAAAGCGACCGGCAAGCTGATAGCGGCATGGTCCTCAAGTACTGCCGCGCAAGCTCCTAGTGCTCAATAAAAATTTCTGGACCAGGTTTTCGCTTCCGTTATCGACAGCGGACGGATCTTGAACGCTTTTACCGAAATCACGTTGTCCTGATGCTGGAGGCGTCCTTCGATCAGGATGAATCTTTCGGTCGTGATAACGGCCCGGTTCCGTTCCAGCATGTCGGGTGTGAAGATGGCGTTCGCGATGCCGGTCTCGTCTTCCAGGCTCAGGAAAACGAAGCCTTTGGCTGTTCCGGGGCGTTGACGTGCGATGACGCTTCCCGCCGTCTTGACCCATGTTCCATGTGGAAGGCCGGCCAGATCGGTGGCCCGGCGAATTCCCATCCGGTTCAGGCGCTCGCGGTAGTACGCCATCGGATGGGGGCCGACGGTGACACCACTGACCCTGAAATCTGAAACCAGGCGTTCTTCAGAAGACATCGGTTGAAGCGGAGACGCCGTGTCGGGCTCGTCTATTCTTTCGAGCAGAGGACCCGCGCGCCGGGCGGCCCGCTCGACCTGCCAGAGGGCGTCCCGTCGATGAATACGGTTCTTTTCCGCAAGAAAATTCAAAGCGCCCACTTCGGCAAGGAGCGTCAGTTCCTTTTTCTGCAACTCGGGGACGCGCCGTGCGAGGTTGTCTATGGATGAGAACGGTTGCCGGGCTCGTACGTTGACGATTCGATGTCCAGCTAACGCCCGAAGTCCTTTGACGTAGTTCAGGCCGAGCCGTACGGCCAGTTCCGATTCACCGCTCCTCGACCGCACGCGTTCCAGCCGAGAGAGCCAGTCGGAGTCCCGGATGCTGATCGGCAGGACGCGCAATCCATGCCTTTGCGCGTCTTTGACTAATGTTGCCGGGCTGTAGAAACCCATCGGCTGGTTGTTCAGTATGGCGGCGGTGAACGCCGCCAGGTAATGGCACTTCAGATAGGCGCTGGCATAGGCGATCAGAGCGAAGCTGGCGGCATGGGATTCCGGGAATCCATACAGTGCAAACGACGTGATGGATTGAACGATCTGGTCCTGGGCATCGCCTGTGACTCCGCGCTCGGTCATCCCGCGCCGCAGCTTGATTTCGATATCCCCCATCCGCTCCTCGGAACGCTTGAAACCGAAAGCGCGCCGCAGTTCTTCAGCCTCGCCGCCACTGAATCCAGCGGCAATCATCGCTACTTTCAGGAGCTGCTCCTGAAAAAGCGGGACGCCGAGCGTGCGTTTGAGGACGGGTTCGAGTGAAGGGTGGGCGTAGGTGACCGGTTCGCGTCCCTGGCGCCGGTTCAGGTAAGGATGGACCATCTTGCCGACGATCGGACCGGGGCGGATGATGGCCACCTGGACGACGAGATCGTAAAAATGGTCCGGCCGCAACCGGGGGAGGCAGGACATCTGGGCGCGGCTCTCGATCTGAAACATCCCGACCGTGTCGGCCTTCTGAAGCGTCTTGTAAACCGTCGGGTCGTCCGGGGGGAGGTGTGCCAGATCGACCTTCTCGTTGTATCCGTCACGGATCAACTCGATGCAATCTTCGAGCACGGCCATCATGCCCAGGCCCAGCAGGTCGACCTTGATGATGCCCATGTTGGCGCAGTCGTCCTTGTCCCACTGCACAACCGTCCGATTGGGCATCGAAGCAGGCTCGAGGGGCACAACGGAATCCAACGCACCCTGGCAGATTACCAGCCCTCCGGAATGCTGGCCCAGATGCCTCGGCAGGCTCTGCAGACCGGTGCACAATTCCATGAACTTGCGGATGCGTGGATGCGCGATGTCCAGCCCGGCTGTCTGAAACTTCATCTCGAGGCTGTCTTTCGGGTCCTTAAATTCCCAGTGTCCGACCAGGCTCGAAAGCCGGTTCAACGTTTGGGTGTCGAAGCCGAGGACCTTGCCGACCTCGCGGGCCGCCGAGCGCCCCCGGTAGGTGATGACGTTGGCGGTCATCGCCGCGCCTCGTTGCCCGTAACGTTCATAGACGTATTGGATGGCGCGCTCTCTCTGATCGCCGCTTGGAAGGTCCAGGTCGATGTCGGGCCACTCTCCTCGTTCCTCGGAGAGAAAGCGTTCGAACAACAATTCCATACCCACGGGATCGACAGCGGTGATTCCCAGCGAATAACAGACCGCGCTGTTGGCCGCCGAGCCGCGGCCCTGCACGAGGATGTTTTCCCGGCGACAGAACTGAACGATGTCCCAGACGATCAGGAAATATCCGGGCAGCTCCAGTTTTTGGATCATCGCCAGCTCATGTTCGATCTGACGCCGGGCCTTTTCGTGGAACGGCCGGTACCTGTTGTGCGCCCCTTCAATCGTGCGTTTTCGTAGGAACGAATCCATCGTCTCTCCATCGGGCACGGGATACCGGGGGAACTTGTACCCGAGGTCGTTCATCGTGAACTCGAGACGTGAGGACAACTCGGTGGTTTGGGCGACGGCTCCGGGAAGGTCCCGGAAAAGAAGCGACATCTCTTTCGGTGTCTTCAGACGGCGTTCGATGTTTTGAGTCAGGAGACGCCCGGCTGTTTCCAGCGTTCGATGGTGGCGGATACACGTGAACACGTCCAGGACCTCGCGGTGCGTCGTGTGGCGGACGCCGTTGGTGGCAAGGATTGGAAGGCGGAGCTCTCGTGCGAGTTCGGTTGCCGTTTGATTGCGGGCTTCTTCTTCGCGGTCAAAATGGCGTTGCAGTTCGACATACACGTTCCGATGACCGAATATTTCGGTGAGTTGTCTCAAGCACTGCCTGGCGACAGGTGTGCCGCCGTCGCGGAGTGTGGCCGCCAGCGGACCGTGTTCGTCGCCGGTCAGGCAGAGCAAGCCGGCCGCGTGTTCGGCCAGTTCTTCGAGTGTCGCCGCGCCCTCTCCCTTTCGGGCTCGCATCTTAATCCGTGTCGTCAACCGACACAGATTGCGATATCCCTGTCGCGTGGCGACCAGCAAGGGATAGCGGTGCCCTCCGACTACGGTAATTTCCGAACCGATGTGCGGCCGGATGCCGACACGCATACCTTCCATGTGAAACCGTGGCGCCCCATAAACACCGTCCCGATCGAGGAGCGCCATCGCCGGCATATCCATCCGGGCCGCCATCCGAGCCAGTTCTTCGGGAAGGGAAGCAGCCTGTAGAAAACTAAAAGCTGAGGCCGCATGTAGTTCCACATACATCTGAGTAGGGAAGAAGAATTTTTACCGCAGAGGCGCAGAGGCGCAGAGGTGAAATTGTTTTTGGAGAAACAAGCCCCCAACTAGTGAGAAAAACATATCTTTCTTATCTCTGCGCCTCTGCGGTGAAAAATCCCCGTTGCGGTCGTAGGGCCCAGTCAACAATAACTTCACATTTTGGCATCCCATCTTCACGTCATCTTCGGCCGCTCCTCAATCGCAGATCCTCGAAATGGCGGGGCTATTCCTCCGGTCTGCTCAATCGGTCGCGACCAAATCTGACGCAAATCTGGGCGCCAATTCTGTGAAGTTATTCTTGAGCGGACCCTTAGTGAAATACCTCAGTCGTAGATACCGTTTACAAACCAACTGTTTGTTCGGCGGTCTTGATGGATGCGGTAGAGGGTGTGGTGTTGGCTGTTACCGACTTCGATGTCCCATTCCGCGTGGTCCCAGGGGTCGGTGCGCCACCATTGACCTGAAGAGTTCCAGGGACCGGTGGCTGCGACAACCTTTCCGGATTTGCCGGGGAACTGGATGTAGGAGGGATGGCCCTGGCGCATTTTGACAGAAGCGGATATGGGAGGCCGCAATGCGCGCAGGGCCATCGGGGGAGCCGCTGGTTGGGTACTCACGGTTCTTTTTCTCAAAGCTTTGGTCCGGAGGCTGAAGCGTTTGACTCGAAATGCGTCTGGACGATGTGTGTCGAGCAATTCCGGTGTCCCGACGTTCTCTTTTCCAACGATGGCGCCGATGCGTGCCAGTGTCAGTTCCAGTTTTTCCGGTTCAGGAGCGAGGGGAAGAAACAAGCCGTTCTGGATGCGGCGAGGTTGGACCGGTTCTGCGGTGAGTGCGACTTTCACGATGGGGGATGGGGGGCGATGCGTATCCAGGTCCAGTTGGAACAGTTTCAGCAGAATCTGGGGATCCCGGATGGGGATCGGAAGTCGGAGTTTGCGTGTGAAGTCACAGGTTTGGTCTTTCGCTTCGGGTTCCATTGTCAGTTCGAGGCTCAATTCGTTAGTTGTCAGGTTGCGAGCCCTCAATCGCTGGCATAGCTGTCCCAACAGGCGGTTGAGTATGAAGGCTAGGGGCTCTAAAGAATTAATAGAATCTTCGAGTTCTATTGATTCCTTAAAGCATGGCCTCTCATTTCTGGCAAGCAGCGGACGCGATGTTTTTCCCTTCGCCATTTGCTGTAAGCGGACGCCTTCCTGCCCCAGTCGTTCGGAGACCTTCACCTTCGGCAGCCGTGTCAGGTCCCGGAATGTTCGAAGCCCCCAGCGGTTGAAGGTTTCCAGGATTTCATCAGATGGAGAGAGGATGTGGAGAGGCAGGGCCTGCAATCTTCCGGTTTCCTGGCCGGGGGCAATGACAGTGATACCGGCCTCTGCTTTCGCCGCGTGGATGGCGGCGTCCGGATTGGAAGCCGTCGCAACGTGCGCATCCAACCCGAGCTTGTCCGCGGCCCGGAAGAATTTCTGGGCCATGGCTCGTGGTGTTCCCCAGAGCCCGGACAAACCGTTCAGGTCGAGTGTCACCGTCTCCGCGGCGGTGTCTTCCACACGTGGAGTGAAGTAATGCGCGCAATCGAGCAAGGCGCGATGCATGCTGTCTTCCTGTTCTCTGGACCGATAACGGACTTCGACGTTCGGGAAACGCTCGAGTTGTAGTTTCGTCATGCCCACCTTCACCCCGGCCCGGCGGGCGAACTGGTTTGTCGCAACGACCATGAACAGTGGAAACGTACCGTCGAGGACGACCACCTCTCTCCGGCGCAGTTCCGGTTCGTTTCGCACAAACGCCTGGACGGGGAAATCGGGGATGTGGATGCAGCCGTAAAGCGGGCTCGTTTCCGGGTTGGCATCGAGATGGTCCGTGATGCGCGAGATATTAGTGCTCATGGCGGGAAACTCCTTGAATACCGATCCCTTGTGGGGGCGGGGGAATGACCTGGACTGGGCTGACAGCCCGTCGGCAACTGATCGATTCGAGCCGGTAGCAACTGTCCACTCCACTCCAGCCTGCTGCCGGATCCGTTCTTGATCGGACGATTTCGGCCCTCGAATGGATGCCGCGAAGAACGTTCGGGGACCAGTCGGTGTGTTCCAGTCCCATCCGAAGGGCCAACGAAGCGCAGGTTTTGATACAGGCCTGCTGGTTGATAAAAAGAAGGATGGTCGGGGTGTTTTCCGCTGCCCGTTGAAGTCGGAACCAGGTCGAAAGTGGAACGCGGCGGATCTCGGCGATTGGAATGGCACCCAGATCGATTCCGATCAGTCCGAAACCGCCGCTTTGCAACAACAAGTCCGTTGCTTTGAGCGTTTTGTCGAGATCCCGACCGGTACGGATCCACAGCAGTCGTTCGAGATCGATCCCAAAGTCCGTAGCGGATGCCGGGTCGAACGTGGCCGCAGGGTCTATTAATCCGCAAACCTCTTCATTGTCAGTTATTTGAGTAAGTATCGAGAGCATCAGACTGGTACGTCCGGATGAATCCTGGCCGAAAATCTCAGTGATTCGGCCGCGCGGCAGGCCTCCGATCAGCCGGTCGACCTCTTCGATGCCGGTCGGCATGGTTTCCGTCGAAGGCATTTGAGGCGCGCTGAAAGGTGATGGATACCTGTCTGCCAGTTCCATCTCCAGTTGAGTGCGAATCGTTGCGGAGCGCATTGGATGGTTATACCGAACATTTGTTCGGTAGTCAAGAAAGTTTGTTCATCAGGGAAGCGCGAAAACCGGGAAAAGGTTTTTTGAGACGAACAGCTGCTGAGGGTCTGAAGTTGGGTGGGCTTCATCCCGAATTTCAGGGAATCCGGTTGAGGCTCATGGTATAAGAATCTTTCATCTGCCATCTAACATCTAATTACCCAAAGGAGTTCAAACGTGAAGAAATATGGTTTTCTGTTGCTGGCGATTCTGTTGATGAGTTCCACCGGAGCATATGCTCAGGACGACACCGCTCTGGTCGATGCCGCGATCAATGCGTTCAATACACAGGATACGGCTTATTTTGAAAAGGTTCTTGCCCCGGAGGCGGTCTGGTTGGATGAAGACGGTCATGCGATCGCCGGGAAAGAGCGCGTTACAGGGTTCATTTCGCGCCAGGTCATGGCCGAGGGCCGGAAGATCGTGACCCGCAACGTCAAGGTCTATACTTCCGGTGATGCCGCCTGGTCGCATTTCAATTACGCGATCGAGTCTGAAGGGCATGAGCCGATCGAAGGGCTCGGTAGTGCTGTCTTCAAGAAGGTCGGGAGCGATTGGCAGATCGTGATGATCCATGGGGCGCACAACGTAGCCGGCCATTAGAAAGCAGAAAAGATAGTTCGCTAAAGAGGCACGGTGACACTGAGAGATCTGTGTCACCGTGTTTTTGCGTGGGTCTCTGACCGTCGTCCCGGTCTCTGACCATCGTCCCCTTTTACGATTTTACCAATCTACTGTGGGATTATCTGAATCCAGGATAAAGCCGCGGCTCTCGACGCCGAAGTAGGCCCCGAGCCCTTCCTCGAAGTCCATCCGGACTGCGTGTGCGACATCGTCGGGCAGATCCCCGAGAATCTCTGAAACAAGGAACACGTTTCGTGTGGTTGGATGGACCAGCGCTTCACGGGACTGTTTCCAGACAAAGTGGCGGGTGAGAACAGTGGAGCCTGTGGCATAGGCGGTCTCGCCTTCCGGCATGGGTTCGGGGTTCTGTTGATCGAGCGCCTCGAACGTGTCGCCGGGTTCGGTCAGGCGAAGCGAGATACCTTGTGGCGTGGACGCCAGATCGAACGCTCCGGCCGGGACGACGTGTTCGAGAGAGATCGTGTTGTAGAAGTCGACGATCGGGTTGATCGAGAAAGGTTCGCCTCCCTTGAGCGCGCGCTTGAGCAACGCTTCGATCGAGCAGGGGAATTTCTTCGACGAAACGCCGATGCGTTTCCAGGCGTCTCTCCATGGTTTGATTCGGGGATGGGATTGCCTGTCGCCGTATTTGTTTGCGTCGAGAGCCGATGTCCAGGCCTCGTGCCACGCTTTCGAAAGGTCGGGGTGATCCTGTGCGCAATCGACGTCGGTTGCAACAGCTCCGGCCAGCCGGAGGCCGGGGAACATTTTAAACATTTTGGAATCGACCTGGAACTGCATCCGACGCATCATATACTGATCGCCACTACGGATCGCACAGTTTCGGGAGAACACGATGAAACAGATGCTTGCTTTGCTGGTACTGGTTTCGAGCAATGCCGCGAGCGGCATTGCACAGGAGAACGTACGGGTTCGGATTCAGACGGATGTGGGGAACATCGACCTGGAACTGTACCCTTCGAAGGCGCCGGTGACCGTCGAGAATTTTCTGAAGTACGTGGACGGCGGGTTTTATTCGGGTGGCCGGTTTCATCGGACGGTCACGATGGAGAACCAGCCGAATAACGATGTCCGGATCGAGGTGATTCAGGCGGGGATCAATCCGGAGAGAAGGGAAGAGGGTTTCCCTTCGATCGCATTGGAGCGAACCAGCGACACCGGCCTGCGGCATGTCGATGGCGCCATCTCCATGGCCCGTGGAGGTCCCGACAGTGCGCGGTCGGACTTCTTCATCTGCATCAATTTCCAGCCGTCCCTGGACTTTGGTGGAGATCGGAACGCGGACGGTCAGGGCTTCGCCGCATTCGGCAAAGTCGTTCTGGGAATGGACATCGTTCGGAAGATTCAGGTCGCGCCCTACGAAGAGCAGCGGTTAGCGCCACCCGTGCGCATCCAGTCCATCACCCGGCTGAATTAAGCCTGAGTTTTTACGGTACTGCGACTTTGCTCTCCGAAACATTGTCGACGAAATCCGGGAAGGTAAGGACCTGAACGTCTGCTTCGCCTTGCTTGGGCGACAGGATGTGCATCGTCGGCGCCGGGGTTGCTGCATCAAAGGCGGGATTCTCCGCCAGGCGTTCCACAACCTCGCAAATATTGTGGGCCAGCCGTACTGTCCTCGACTGGGGGAATCGGACTTCACCCTCGGGTTTCGGCAGCGAAAGCTTTTCTGCTCTGAAGTCCACGTATCGAAAGTCCAGTATCTCGTCTCCTAATCCGAACAGTTCCTTCTCGTACAGAAGCAGATCCAGAAGGAAGGTTCTCTTCATATTACGGCGCGTCGTTAAGGCACCCATGAACTCCGCGAATGTTTCAACTATGGTGTCGTGCTTCGTGTACCACTCGACCGTGAATTCCTTCCCTTCGACAGCACACCACTCGCCCCAGAGGGGATAGAGATCATCGATGATGTCCATCTCGTGAGACATTGCGGTCAGGAACTTTGGCGTGTCCAAAGCCAGCACCTTGATGACGGAAAGAAACTTGATGAGACTCCTTGGCACGTCCTTGTTCGGAATGTAGTAGTAAGCCGAGAACAACTCCCGCCTCTCGAGGATTTCGCTCTCCGCTTCCGAATCCAGCAGATACGACGACACGAAGTCGTTCGTGAAAAACCCATCGAATCCAAATTCGTCAATATGTTGATTGAACAGTGGGGTCCCGGGGAGGGGCGCCAGAATCCCCAGGTGATTTGTGCACCTTCCGGCATGCAGCGTATTCAAGAAAAGTCGGAGAGTGGCCTGGACGTCCTCCAGCGTTTCCTCCGGAAAGCCAACGACAAACGAATTTTTCGGCCTGATCCCGACTTCCAGAGCCGTGTCTACCACCTCTTGAGCACGGTCGATCTTCAACCGCTTCTTGATGATCTTTTGCATGGCCTCGGAACCGGTCTCGACACCAAAATGCACGCCGATACACCCTGCGTCCGCCATCAGCTCCAACAACTCACGGTCCGCACAGTCAATTCTTGTGGAACAGTTCCATCGAATAGGGAACTCCAGGTCTTTCAGCGCTCCGCACACCTCCACCACCTTCTGCCGGTGCATGGTAAATATGTCGTGCGGAAAGAGGAACGAATTGACGTCATAGGCATCATGTAGATACCTGATCTCACGGACAATCCGCTCCTTGGATTTGATCCGGAACTGCCGGCCGAAGAAATCGTTCGTCGAGCAGAAAGTACAGGCAAAAGGACACCCCCGGCCGACATCGATCGGAATGAAATCGCTGGAGCCTTCGAACAAGAATGCATAGCGTTCGTATGCAGCGAGAGGAAGCTGTTCGACATCCGGCAACTGCCTCGTCGGCGTCTCCACAATCGTTCCGTTGCTCGATCGGTATGTGATGCCGTCGACTTGCCCGAGGTCGATTCCTGCCTTCAGGACGTCGAACAGCTCACAAATGGTTTCTTCGGCCTCTCCGCGAACGATAATGTCAACTTCCGGAAAGACTTCTAATGTTTGGCGGGAAACGATCGATGCGTGCGGCCCCCCGAACACAATGCAAACGTCGGGTTTGATCTTCCGGAGCGCTGCGGCGATGTGCACGGCATAGAGATAGTCTCCGCATGTCGTCGAAAAGCCATAGACGTCACATCCCTTCGAAGCCAGCATTGTCGCGGCTTCCTTGTAAAACTGTCCGTCGAGCTTCAGCCTCCCGCGTTCAATCTCCAGGTTAAGATCGGCCAGCGCCACGTCGTTTATCCCGTGTCGCTCCAGCGCTCCGACCAGACACATCACTCCGAGGGGCAGATAGGCTTCCGCCCGCTCCAGGAGGTTCGAATCCAGGGACAAAAAATCGAGGCTAGGTATGAGACAAAGCTTCATCGGCCACCTCGTTGCTGAACGCCATCACATGAACTCCAACCTGGTCCTTGGCATGGAACAAGTGCAGCGTGCGCTCTTTCCGGACTTCCTCGGCGGACCCGCGTTCGAGGCCTTCCATGAGCTGCAACATGTTGTAATCGAATTCCTTTACAACGGGCTTTGGTGCATCAACCTGCAAAGCGTCCGGCACCTCGATACCTTTGGTCGATAATATCCTTTCGCCTTTAGTCCGTTTGATACGGCTGTGGGCGTCAAATTTCTCCACCATCACGTTGAACGTGAATATCATGGCCTCGTACTCCATGACGCTTACGACGTACGGAGATTCCAGTCGTCCCCTCTCGACCAGACTGAGAACAAACTTCTTGAAATCCTCCATTACCCCTTTCTGGTCTATGTACCATTCGAGGGTGATCTGCACCCCGTTTGCTCGAGACCAGTCTTGCCAACACTCATAGAGTTCGTCGACCGGTCCGAGCTCGGCCGCGAGTAACGTCAGGGTTCGTGCGTAGTCAAATGCAACGAGACGCAGGACCGACAGGAATTTGAGAAGATCTCGCTCAATGAACTCTGTTTCGAGATGGTAGTAGGCCGAGAAGAGGTCCTTGTGGGCCAGGATGAGTTTCTTTGCTTCGTCATCAATCAATATGTTGCAAACGAAGTCGTTCGTAACAAAATCGTCAAACGCCAGTTTGTCACCGTGCTCCTCATAGATGGGGGTGGCGGGGAGACACGCGATCTGGCCGAGATATGCTTCCGTTCGAAAATAGGAATTCAGATTGGTAAAGAGATCGACTGTCTCGCGGAGATCTTCCATCGTTTCGTCTGGAAAGCCGACCATGAACGTGCACTTCGGTCGAATGCCAAGCTCGATCGTCTTGTCGATCGTGGCGTACACATCCTTCAATTTGAGATGCTTCTGGATCTTCTTCTGCATGGCCTCGGATCCGGTCTCGATGCCGTAGTGAATACGAAAGCACCCTGCCTCTCTCATCGCGCGGATCAGTTCCTCGTCCACACAGTCGATTCTTGCCGAGCACAGCCAGTCAATATCAATGTTCTCTTCGACGATGGCATTGCAGAATTCCATGACCTTGCGCTTGTCGAACGTAAACATATCGTGGGGGAATTGGAATCGCCGCACGTGATAGTCATTCATGAGCGTGCGGATTTCCCCGATCAGCCTGTCCGTGGATTTCAGCCGGTAGCTCTTCTTCCAGAAAAGGTTCGTTGAACAGAACGTACAGGAAAATGGGCACCCTCTCCCCACATCGAGAGGAATGGTCTCTTCACTTTCGTAGAGAACGTCGCGATACAGATCATAGGCTGGGAACGGGAGGTCATCCATCTCTTCAAGGCTCGGTTTCGTGGGGATGGAGCGCACGCTGCCATCACGTTGTCGGTAGGTGAGGCCCGGACAGTCTGCCAGATCCCCCTCTCGGTCAAGCAGAGCAGTCAACCTGGGCAACGACGCTTCAGATTCGCCAGACAAAACAAAATCAACGTATGGAAAGCGCTCAAGTGTTTCATTGGCGAAAATTGTGGCCTGCGGTCCACCGAACAGGATGACCGCATCCTTCTTGATCGCCTTGATGCGTCGAGCGAAGTTGAGGGCGTACAGATAGTCGCCGCAAGTGGTACCGAAACCGTAGACATCGGCTTCCGATTCAAGAAGGATCTCGACGCACGAATCGTAGAAGGCGCCGTCCAATGGAATTCCGCGCCGGTCGATTTCATAGTTCAGGTCGGGCACGGCCACATCCGTCCAACCATCTCGCCGCAGGCAAGAGACCAGCGACAGGATGCCCAGAGGCACGTAGGCCTGAGTGACCGTGAACAAGAGCTGGTGGTCGCCGGGAAGGTTGAGCATTGGCACCAAGGCGATTCTCATGCTGCTCCTTTTCCGAATGAAGGGAACGAGAGGACGGACAGCTGCGGACCGTCTTCCACGATGATGTGAGTCGTTGGTTCTTTCTCGAAAGAAAGGTCGCCAGGGGACGAACCGAGGCTCTCTTTGAAGGTTCCGAAGAGTTTGAGCATGTTGAAATCCAGACTTAGTATCGTGGAGCGTTTGTCATCCTTCGGTGCACCTTGTGTGACTGGCTCCCGAATACTGTTCCTCATACGCACCATCTGCTCCTCGTATTCGAGGACGTCGCTATACCACGGGGCTTTAATCGAGTCTCGGACCCGGGATGACTTCAGGAAACGACCGAACGTCTCGGTGACTGCCTCACGGTCCAGATACCAGAGCGATGAGGGCAATCTTTCGCCATGCCAGATCTTCCACAGGTCGAACAATGCGAACGGCAGGGAAACCTCGGCCGCCAATACCCACATCGACCAACGAAAATCCTGCAGTTGATCGACGAGGAGCAAGACGAACTTGTGAAGGTCTCTCTCTATTTCCGTTTCGATGTAGAAACAGTCCGAGAAGAGATCGGGATGCTTCGACAGGAACCGGACATCCTGCTCATGCACGAGAGGCGCGGTTTCTTCACTGTAAAAGAGATCGAATTTCAGCTTGTCGGAGTGCTGGTTTGTGATCGGCGTGCCGGGGCTGGGCACGAGGATACCAATACTGGCGATCGCATCAGAGAAAGCCTGTTTGAGGAAGAAATCCACCGTTGCCTGGAGATCCTGTCGATCCTCGTCCGGAAATCCGATGATAAACGACAGAATCGGTTCGATCCCCTGTCGACGAACCAGATCGAGTGTACTGTCAGCCATTTCGGAAGAGCAGCTCGGTCGAAGTTGAATGAGGCCCGGCCAGCGGGCATTTGAGTCGAATTCAAACCCATTGTTAAGGAAGTTCTATTTTCGCATTGTTGAAATCGATATGGTGTCGGCGGTATCTTGTGGTATATATACCGTCAGATGAAGAAGAAAAAGATATGGCTTGAGTTGAATCAGGTAAGGGGAGCGGTTGCGTCGCGACTGCGACGGCGGAAGTACAGCCTGATCGAGCGCCATGAGATACCCGACGGTTTGCTGCCTGGCTCGGTGTCGATTAGTTACACCCGGTGCGGTAAGCCGACGTGCCGGTGTGTGTCGGGTGAAGGGCACCCATCCTGGTCCTGGACATTCATGATGGACGGGAAGAAGCATGTCGAACACGTTCCAGCTGCCATGGTTGAGGAGATTCAAAAGCGTGTCGGAGCGGGACGGGAGTTTCAGGATGCGATCCGGGAGGTGCTGACAGCGAACGCGAAGTTGTTGGTGCTGGAGCGCCAGCAACAACGTGAGAAGCGGAAGCGCCGGTGAAAGGTCCGTCGGCACGAGGGATACGACGGTACGCGCGAAAGTGTTTGCGGCTGAAGGGGTATTTGAATCACCCCGGAGATGGGCGGGTGCGACCGCAGATCGGAAGTGGGCATCTGATCTGGTCTCTGGTGATCGGGTATCTGCTGCGGGAATCGAGCTTCCTGGCCATCGAGTCGCTCGCACGATCCTCGGCGTGTCGGGCCTTGGGAATCGGACGCCGCTTTAGCGACGACACGCTGGGCTATTTTACCGAGAAGCTGAATCCGGAATTCACGCGCGGCGCGTTGACCACAGCCATCAAGCAGGCCAAGCGCAATAAAGCGTTCGACGATTGCCGATTCATCGGCCTGGCGCTGGACGGGACAACCGTGGGGCGTGTCGGTGAGGCCGGGTGTCAGTGGTGTCGACCCCATCGCAACGCCGAGGGGGAGGTGACCACCTACTTACACCACGTCGTGATGGCCACCATCGTGGGCACCGGGTTCACTTTACCGGTCGATGTGGAACCCTACGGTAGTGGGGATAGCGAATGGTCGGGGGGGCAACGACTGCTTCGTCGGGTGGTGGGGCAGTTGGGGCCGCGTTTTGCCGATTATGTTGTTGTCGATGGGGGCTATGCGTCGGCTCCGTTCCTGCACTTGGCCGACGAGTTGGGATTGAAGACCATCGTCCGTCTCAAAGCCAATCTTCCGAGCTTGTTCAACGCCGCCAAAAGCCGGTTTGCTTGTCAGCCGCCGTCCCGGGTTTTCAAGGATGGAGCCGATCGGGTGGAAATCTGGGATGCAGACGACTTCGATCCCTGGGGCCGATTGAACTGGCCGACCGTGCGCGTGATCCGCTACCGGCAAGAGAAACCCGATGGATCGGTGGTCGAAGCCTACTGGCTGACCAATTTCTCGATGAACCAAGTGGGAGCGCCCACTTTATTTCGCATGGCCAAGAGTCGTTGGGAAGTCGAAAACCAAGGTTTCAACGATGCCAAGAACCGTTATGGGATGGCCCATATCCCCCATCACCACGCCAACAGCTTGCTTCTCCACTGGCTCCTCATAAGCCTGGCTCTCACGATCGAACGTCTGTATCGATTGCGTCATTTGCATCGCGGGCGCCATCGCCCGCATACCTCCATCGAGCTTCTTCGTTTGCTTCGCCTCGCTCTGTCTGCCCCAACCCCAGCCGACTCCAGCTGAACTGACTCGTTTCCCTGGTCTCCACGCGCCTGCCTGACCCCAATCACCGGGCTGGACCCGCTACGGATACCTGTCTCTCGAAAATACCCCTCACTTCAAATTCCTCTCCCTCCTCGACCTTTTCCCTTCCAGAGCCCCTTCCAGACACTCCGTCCTCCCTGACTTCCGAAATGGCTGGTGTACTGTCCATGCTCTTGAGCTTCAGGTTCTTCTTGATACTCTTTTGAACTTTCTGGGAAGCCGATTCGAGGCCGAAGAAGATGGTCTTACAGCCTACGGCGGCCATGACGCCCAGGAGTTCTTCATCCACAGTGTCGATTCGCGCCGAACAATTCCAGGCAATATCAATCTTCTCTTCCGCCAACCGGGCACAGAATTGCATGACCTTTTTCCGGTTGACGGTGAACATGTCATGCTCAAAATGAAACAACGTGGCGCCAAAGTTTTCCGAAAGATATCGAACCTCTTCCAATATTCGGTCTTGCGATTTCAAACGGAAGGTCCTGACGAAGTAGTCATTGGTCACACAGAACGTGCAGCTGAACGGACAGCCGCGGCCCACGTCGATGGGAATTCCATTGACGAATTCCATATTGCTTTCGCGCGCGCCCGAATAGCTTCTGATGATCTCGGAATACAATTCATATTTTGGTAGGGGCAGGGCGTCGAGGTCTTCGATCAAAGGCGCGGGGGGATTGCGGATGACTGCTCCACTTCGGTCCCTGTAGGTGATGCCGCCGACAGCTTCGAAGTCGCCGCCATCGCGCATGGTCTCGAGGAGTTCAAGAAGGGAATACTCCGCTTCCCCGCGGACCACGACGTCCACAAACGAACAGACCTCCAGGGTGCGGACGTCCGTGATAGACGCCTGGGCACCGCCGAAAATGATGTCGACTTCAGGACGCAGAATCTTCAGGCGTTTCGATATTTCGAGAACGTCGATATACGTGTTGCTGATTGTGCCAAAGCCGTAGACGTCCGCGTTGCGGTCGGCCAGCAGTTGGGCGGCCGTTTCGTAGAACTCTCTGTCGAGCTTCAAACCCCTTCTTTCGATCTCGAGATTCAAGTCGCAAAAATCAGGAACGAAACCGCAAAGGGGATTGCGCTCGACTTGCGCATAAAGGGACAAAACGCCCAGAGGTATGGACACCTTGGTAATCTCCGACACGGTTTCGTGAGTGGAGGAAATCGGGCACGGAATGAGACATATACGTTTCATCATCGATCCGACGGACGCACTGTTCGGGTCAGGCACCGGCCAACACCTGATAGCGGCCAGGCATGAAGGCGAGCTTTCTGGCAACGGCCTCCAGGTTCAGCTTGCCTTTCTCGGTCAGGAATATCTGGCCGTCGGTAACCTCAACCAATCGGTGTTCAACCATCTCAGCAACCTCGCCTCGCTTTTCTCTGAGCAGACAGAACTCGAAAGTTTCTTCGATCGCTTTCAAGTTCACGAAACCAATCTGGCAAGCCTTCAGAATCGCACGCTCGAGTTTCAATTCATGCGTCAGGTTCAACTCGGTTGCAACCGGAAGTTCGCCGGCCTCCACACGTTTGATGTATTGTTTGACGCCGCGTTGATTCACGTACGACTGGTTTGCGGCGTCGACGTAGGAATAGGCATAATTCCCACAGCCAATCTCCACGTCCTCGTATTCGGAAAGCCAGTCCCGAACGACTCGGTCCCAGTCAACGGTATCCTTCTTCTTCGTGCCGTTCGAATAGCACCGGGGCTCAAAGTACCTGGCCGGACTCTCACTGGAATCGAGATCCTCGACAAGCGCGTCTCGGATCATCGCCGACATCAGCAGCATGTCGAGGCTGTCTGGCAGGAAATGCCCTTTCGGCCACTCCGGGAGGGTCTTCCGTGTGGTATAGGGGTACCAACTCACGGCTGTCACGAGGTCCGCGTCAAAAACGTCCGTCAGATACTCCAGAGTGTCGGCGAACTTGATCAGGGTCTCGCCGGGAAGGCCGTAGATCATGTCGATGTTGACATTCGTAATGCCGGCGCTGCGGATCATCTCCAGAACGACCGGAACATCATCCCTCGTATAGCCTACTCGGCCGCAGAGCTCCAGGGCCTGGTTGTCGAAGGGCTCGACGCCCATGCTGATTCGGTTCACGCCTCGCGCAGCCAGAAGATCCAACTTCTCTTGCGTAAGGGTGGCCGGATGCGCCTCGAAGGTATACTCCGCGCCACGCTCGAGGCGCACGTCGCTTTGGAGCATGTCGGTGAGAAGGTCCAGATGCTCCAGGCTCAAGGAAGTGGGCGTTCCTCCGCCCACGTACATTTCTCTCGAAACCATCGTCCGAAGCATGGGCAGTGAGGAAATCCGCCGCCATTCCTGCTTTAAAGCCTTCAGATAGTGCGTGGCGTGGTCGTCCGTGCCGTAGCGGATAAAGAAGATGCAGTACTTGCAAATGTCCTGACAGAAGGGAATGTGGAAATAAGTACGTGCTCTGCGGACGGCTCGCTCCGGCTCGGTCGGACTGAAGACGCTGTCCGGCCGGTGGGAGCCCTCGGACTGTTGTTGCGATGCGGAGCGGGCGGGAAACGTGATCATGAAGTCCAGCGCAGGGTCGATGGTTCGGAAGTAGGGTAGCGCCTCGAAAGATTGGGGGACTTCCATATCGATGAGACGGGAGATCGCCCGTTCTACGCGAGGGGCCCTCCGATGCTTCTGCTCCAGGTCGCTGAGAGATTGTGAGATTCGACTCATCTTCAGAGCGTGGTCTCCACGAAGAGGTCCAAAATGAACAGCCACCGCCCTGGCTGCTGGAGGGCGGTGGCTGCATGGGGAATCAATTAGAACGTCCTGAACAGGCTCGCCTTCCCGTTCGGCGACATCTTATTCGATCATTTCGGCCGGGGCTGTTGTTGAACCCCGAGAAGACAGGCCGTCTACCACATCACCGCTGCCTTTGAATTGATTCTGGATACGAATTCCTTTCCGAAACTGGCGCTCTCGGCCACTTTGGTTGCGAATCCGCTCAGGTCGAATGTCTCGCCGCCGCCGGCCACTCCCTCCAGCTCCTCGTCGCTGAGTTCACCCGACTCTTTGTGCTTAGCCAGAAACTCGGTCAGGAACGCCTTCGGAGACTTCTGGAATGCCGCACGGGATTGTTCATTCGACTGTAGTTCTCCTGCAAGGATCCCCAACAATTTCTGCTCATCCATTACGATACACTCCTTCGAAGATGGTGTGATTTCACGCCAAACTTAGCCTACCTACTTCGCCAAGTCCACAAAACAATTGGATCATAGTGAAATGGATGCGATGGCACCCACAATTCGCTAATCCGGCGGTGGCTGAACTTCTCCAGCTACCGGTTCCAGTCTGACGATTCTTGACAGCTCCGCACCGCTGCGATCTTCAGTCGTCAGGTAGATGAAGCCGTTCGGGCTCTCTCGGACATCCCGGATCGGTCCCACGACGCCGTCGAGAAGAAGCTCCGCACTCACAGCAGCGGGACCCTCGAGGAGAGTGACCCGGGAGAGTTGCTCACCGACCAGGCCGCCCGAGAATATACTGCCCTTCCACCAGGGGAATTGATCGCCGGAATAGATCATCAGCCCGGAAATTCCGATGGACGGAATCCAGGCGAACCGGGGCTGTTCCGTTTCGGGTCTAGCGACTTCGGTCGTAAAGACCTCACCACTGTAGTGGATGCCATAGGAAACGACGGGCCAGCCGTAGTTCCTGCCGCGAACGATAAGGTTCAGCTCGTCGCCTCCCCGGGGGCCGTGTTCGTTCGACCAGACTTCACCGGTTTCCGGATGGACGGCGAGCCCCTGCATGTTCCGGTGACCGTAGCTCCAGATTTCGGGAAGGGCATCGGTGCGGTCGATGAACGGGTTGTCCGATGGGATCCGTCCGTCGTCGTGGAGACGGACGATCGTGCCCATGTGGTTCGTTCGGTCCTGCGCGGGATGGTCCGCCATCATGTCGGGATCGACCATCCGGTCGCCCACGGCGAGGAAGAGGTAGCCATCGTGGTCGAACACCATCCGCCCGGAGAAGTGGTTGTTGTTATCACCCCAGGCGTTCGCCTCGAAGATCTCCTCGACGTCGACAACCCGATGTCCTTCCAGGCGTCCCCGTACGATGGTGGTCGTGCCCTCGGAGCCGTCCGCGTTGGGTTTCCCATAGCTCAGATAGAGCAGGCGGTTGTCGGCAAAGTCCGGATGCGGAACGATGTCCATAAACCCGCCCTGTCCCCGCTCCTTGTAAACGGGAGGCCAACCGGTCACGGATTCCGGATCGAGCTTGTCGTTGCGGATGATTCTCAGGCGGCCTGTTCGTTCCGTCAACAGCATCTCCCCCGTCGGCAGCCAGGCGAGGGACCACGGGTTGTCCAATCCTTCCGCCACGGTCACGACCCGGAAATAGTGGCGGGCCGACTCGTGGACCTGGTCCGCGTCGGGGGACTGGGCCTGTAGGGGAAACACCAGCGCTAAAACGAGCACACACGCCGGCGGAAGAGGGGGAAGTGATTTCCACGTCATCAGGTCGAGCCTCCGTTGCTGAAATATATTCGACGGAGTGTATCACTGTCGGGGAGGTGGTGATCAGGGGACTTGGAAATAGGGACAGGCACATGCTTGTCCCTATTTTTTCCTTTCCGATCTATTCTGCCGGTTTGGCGTAGTTCGTGAGGCGTTAGGAGATCACTCCGTTATCGGTGACTTTGATCAGGCCGCCCCCTTCCATAGGCGTGCCCAGGAATTTCCACCAGGCCCAGGCGGTCAGGACTCCGTCCTTCTCCGAGGTCACCAGTTCGGTGATTTCCATGAAGGGGTCGCCGCCGCCGCCCATCGAAGTGACCATTTCTTTGGTCTCCTTGAAGTACGCGCCAAACCCGGCTTTGGATATTTGACCGGTCGAGGGGTCGTCGAGCACGTATTCATCAGCCAACGATGAGATGACCGTATCCGGATCGCCCTTTATCCAACCTTCCGCATATTTTCCCAGATGATCACTGGCGCTCATGGTGTCCTCCAATCGTACTGTTATCGAGATGCGGGACGAAATCGTCACGCGTTTGGCTGCTATGGGTCAAGCGGAGATCATTCGGCTGTCAGTCGCCGGCAGCGGATGATTTTTTCAACTTGTCGAAATATTGCTTTCGGAACTTTGCGACCTTCGGGTCGATCACGTACTGGCAATAGGGCTGACTCTGGTTCCGGCGATAGTAGTCCTGGTGGTGCTGCTCGGCGGGATAGAACTGCTCGAGGGGGACGACTTCCGTCACGACGGGCGAAGGGAAGACCTCTGCCTTTTCGATCTCTTCGATCACGTTTCGGGCCGTCTCTTTCTGCCGATCGGAATGATAGAAGATGACCGAGCGGTACTGACTGCCAACATCGTTGCCCTGGCGGTTCAACGTTGTCGGGTCATGGATCGAGAAGAAGATCTGGAGAATCTCACGGTACGTCGTCACGGTGGAGTCGAACCGGACCTGGACGACCTCGGCATGGCCCGTCGCTCCGGAACAAACCTGCTCATAACTCGGATTGGGTCGCGCACCGCCCGAATATCCGGATTCAATCGAAGACACGCCGGTCAGCTCTTCGTACACCGCTTCGAGACACCAGAAGCACCCGCCCCCCAGTGTTGCTGTGTCATCTGTTGTGTTCATGGTTTCACTCTCTAAGGGCTCAAGCATAACCTAGGCGTATCTCGACCAGGGCCGGTGAACCGCATACTTCGGCACTGCGGTCGGGGATTCTCGTTCCACACCAATGAGTTCCCGTTTCACCAGCCGGCTGATCGCTTCCTGGACCGCCCGCTTCGACAGCCCGGTGCCTTCGGACACTTCCCGCAGGCTCCGCTGCCGGTGCGGGGCGTCGTCACCGCATTGCCGGCAGAGATACAGGTAGACCAGGAATGCCGCCGGCTGCCGGTCGTGACCGACCAGATCCGGCATCAATGAATCGACGATGTACGCGTCCAGTGAGATTTGTTCCAAGGTTCCAAGACTCCACGCTATGGCAATGATTGCCATACTAGGCTTTTCACGTCTTGCGGTCAACGAGATCCGCGACTTAAGTTAACCGGTAGCGGTAACCATGGAGGAAGAATCGTGATCAAGGCCATCAAATTCGTCAGCGTTCCCGTGACCGATCAGGATCGGTCGCTCAAGTTCTTCACCGAAAAGCTAGGAGCCTGCGCGGCAGAAGGGATCGTAGCGAGAAAGTGGAGAATCGAGGCCAGATTTTCTCGATTTTGAGGCGAATAGTGGTTCTATTCAACGAAAAATCGGGGAAATATGGACCGATTATACCGCTTTCGCAGTAGATCTCTTCTGCCGCGCAGGCTCCTCTGCTTCGCCGTCGCCACCGACCAGCCGTTCAACGGTAAGCAACGCTGGATCGAGCTTCGGATCCCCGGCGCCGAGACGCGTCTTGTCCTCTTTACGCCCGATGGACATGAAGACCGAATCGGCGGTCTGACGAACCTCTCGTTTCTGTCCGACGATGTCGAGTCTACGTATCAGCAGATGACGGAAAACGGCGTGCAGTTTGTCCAGCAACCCAAAAAGGAAGATTGGGGAACCTCGGCGATTTTGAAGGATCCGGACGGCAACATGTACGTCCTGTCATCCCAGTAACTCCTCTCACCTCTACTGGCCTCACTTTCCTGGTTTGACGCCGACGAAAGTATCGCGGCCATCCGGATCGTCCGTCACGAGCCGGGCCTCGAAGCCCGCCGTGTCCAGAGTGCGCAGCCATTCATCTCGTGAGAACAGGCCGAAAATGTGTTGATCATGGATGGCCCGGACCTTTTCATCGCCTTCACGAAGCAAGTAGGCCATGTCCACGATGTACGTGGTATCCGATTCCACTGGATCGTATGTCCACGCGACATACCGCAAGCTTCGCCCGTCTCCGTCGTGACCCCCGCTCTCGGGCGCGGGGATGAACGTTTCGCGAGTGCAATCGGGCAGAACGTGAAGCGCTCCACCGTCGGCGCAATGAGCGAACGCGGTTTCGGCGACCCGTGAGAGGTCGTCGAGGGTGTGGATATACATGATCGCGTCATGAATAAAGACGGCATCGAAGGTGCGCCCGAGCCGAACCTCTCGCATGTCTCCCTGGATGTGTGCGCACTCCGGGTTGAGTGTGCGGCTCAGGGTGAGCATTCCTTCCGACCGGTCGACCAGCGTCATCGTGAAACTGGACTTGAGGTGTGAAGCGTTGTTACCACCGCCGCTTCCCAATTCCAACAACGTTCGAGGCCTGGATGTGCAGGAACGTTCAAGAGTCCGGCGAATGAATTTCGCCTCGTGGACATAGCTCTCTGGCGAGGTCAGCAGATGAAACCACCCAGAGAGTTCTCCGTAAAGCTTCGGTGTTGGCTCCGTCTTCTCGGCGTCAGTCATGGTCGATCTATGGAAAGAGGGCCTGCTGTGCCTCTTTCCGTTTAGTATGTCAGGGCTATGAAATATACACGACTTGGAAACACGGGGCTCGAAGTCTCCCGAATCTGTCTGGGCTGCATGTCTTACGGCGATCCGAAATGGCGGCCCTGGATTCTCGATGATGAGACAGCGCGGCCTCACTTCAAGCGGGCGCTCGAGCATGGGATCAATTTTTTCGACACCGCCGACATGTATTCGCTCGGCGCCAGCGAGGAGGTGACCGGCCGCGCGCTCGGCGACCTTGCATCGCGGCACGACTACGTCCTCGCTTCGAAGGTCCACTATCCGGTTCATGACGGGCCGAACCGGAGCGGGTTGTCGCGCAAGCACATTTTGGAAGGATGTGACGAATCCCTCAAGCGCCTGGGCGTGGATTTTATTGACCTCTACCAGATCCACCGATGGGACCCCAACAGCCCGGTCGAAGAAGTGGCCGAAGCACTCGATTCGCTCGTACGTGCCGGTAAGGTGCGCTATCTGGGCGCCAGCAGCATGGCGGCGTGGGAATTCTCCCGGGCCCTTCACGTGGCGGGCGAGAACGGATGGCATCGGTTCGTATCGATGCAGAATCACTACAACCTGATCTACCGGGAAGAGGAAAGGGAAATGATCCCTCTCTGTATGGACCAGGGAGTCGGCGTCATACCGTGGAGCCCCCTGGCGCGTGGCTTCCTGACCGGAAGCCGAAGCCGGGACGGCGAGCAGCGTACCACTCGATCCGGGGCTGACGACTTTGCCGACACCATGTATTTCGAGGAGACAGACTTCAAGGTCCTCGACGCCGTTCTCGAAGTCAGCAAAGAGCGAGAAATCAAACCGGCCCAGGTTGCGTTTGCCTGGCTGCAGAGTGTCCCCGCGGTCACCGCCCCAATCATCGGTGCCACAAAAGTCGAGTACATCGACGACGCGGTGACAGCCCTGGATGTGGCGTTGTCAGGCGAAGAAATCGAACGACTGGAAGCTCCGTACACACCACATCCCATCCTGGGTCACGACCAGCCGTCGGTCCGGGGATAGAACTCGACGTGGAGGGTAGGATGAATGCATCTGGACCTATCAAGACAAGGAAGAAGGTGACGCGGCGCTTGTTCCTGGAAAGCGCGGCGGGTATGGCGGCTGCGGGTTTTCTCGGAGTACGCGGACTTCGGCCCGCGCCGGCCGGGGCTCAGTCCCGGCCGGGACGACTCGTGGTGGATGGACTCGACACGTCGATCATCAACGATGAATATCTGGCTCTCATCCGCGAAGGTGGCGTCCACTGTGTCCACAAGAGCGTGGGCGGCCTCGACACGTTTGCCGCCCTCGGGGAGTTCGTCGATGCCCGTCCCGATGCAGTTGTCATCGCCCGGACCGTCGCCGACATTCGGCAGGCTCATCGGGAAGGGAAGATCTCCTTCGTCCTGGGGTCTCAGGCGGCTGGCGGAGCCATCAACGGCAACGGTCTGGACCTGCTGATGGCAAGAGAGAACCTCGGAAGCCTGCGACTCCTCGGCGAGGGGCTCGACACCTACCATGCTCGCGGTTTGAGAGTTCAGGGGATCTGCTACAACACCTACAACATTTTCGGTAGCGGGTGCCTGGATCATACGGTCGGGCTCACCCGGGCGGGCAGGCGCCTGGTCGAGGAGATTCATCGTCACAATATCGTCCTCGATGTGGGTGGGCACACAGGAGAGCGCACGAGCCTGGATGCGATCGGGATGTCCGGCGGCGAAATCGCTGTCTGCACCCATACGAACTTTGCCGCCTTGAACAACAACATGCGGTGCATTTCGGACCGCCTCGCCGAAGCGATCGCGGCAACGGGCGGTGTGATAGGTCTGACGACGATGAGCGATTTTCTGGTTCGCAACCCGGAGACGGCGAAGACTCACGGACCCCGGAGCCCTCGCGCGAAACTGGACCTGTTGTTGGATCACTACGACCACGGCAAACGCCTCGTGGGCGCGGAGCACATGGCGCTGGGTCCCGACTTCATCTGGGGCTGGGCCGAATCGATGCCCATGGACCCGGAAGACTCCGTCGCCTTTCCACCCGATTCCAAAGACAAGGGCGTTGGGCAGACGGTCGAGGGATATGCGGATGTCTCCGAAGTACCCAACCTGACCGAAGGCCTTCGAGACCGTGGGTGGACCGAATCCGAGCTGGACAAGATGCTGGGCGAGAACTGGCTGCGGGTATTCGAGGGTGTCTGGGGCTCGTGAGGCGCGACACCGGATGGAGCCGGTCTTGAAATCGAACTGGTTCCAACGCTACCTGCTTCCGGGTTTCGTGTTTCAGTCCGTAATCATTGCCGGTGGATACGGAACCGGCCGGGAACTCGTGGAGTTCTTCATGGCCTATGGCTCGCTGGGCGGGCTGCTCAGCATGGTCTTTGTGGCTACGACCATCTGGAGCCTGGTGAACGTCGCAAGCTTTGAATTTGCCCGCGTGTTTCGCGTCTTCGACTACAAGAGTTTCTTCGGGCAGCTTCTCGGTCCCGGGTGGATCATTTTCGAGATCTCCTACATCCTCCTCATGCTCATCGTTCTGGCAGTGATCGGCGCAACAGCGGGGACGATCTTACAGGACGGGACGGGTCTTCCGTACGTTGTGGGTATGGTGGGCATGATGGCGTCGGTTGGACTCCTGGTCTTTCTCGGGAGCGAGTCGATCGAGAAATTTCTCGCCGGATGGTCGCTGTTTTTGTACGGGGTCTACATCGTGATGTTCGTGTGGGCATTTGCGAAGTTCGGCGGGGACATTCGGGCTGTTCTGGCGGAGGGGGAGATCAAACCGGGCTGGTGGCTGGGTGGCGTCCAGTATGCGGGCTACAGTCTGGCGGTCATCGCGTCGGTCCTGTTCACTCTCCGCCACGCGACGTCACGGCGGGACGCGGTGATCGCAGGCGTTCTTGCCGGACCCATCGCGATCATCCCGGCCATTCTGTTCTACGTCGCGATGATCGGGCAATATCCTGCGGTGCTCGATCGGGCCGTACCGGTGACCTTCCTGCTGGAGCTTATCGGCTCCAACATCTTGTCTGTCGTATTTGGTATCGCTCTGTTCGGGACCTTGATTGAGACGGGTACGGGGATGATTCACGCGGTAAACGAGCGGGTGGCGCACAGCTTCCGGGAGGGTGGCCGCCAGTTGCCTCGAGCCATGCGGTCGGTGATTGCAGTGGGTTTCCTGACCATCGCCGCCGTGATGGCCCGTGTTGGACTGATCGACCTCATCGCCCGAGGTTATGGAGCCATGGCGTGGGTTTTTCTGGCCATCTTCGTTATCCCGGTCCTGACTTGGGGCGTCTGGAAGGTGAGCCGGGCAGACTCATAGTGTCCTGTCTCCGAAATACGGTTGCTATATTTCGGAGCGCAACGGTGCCGGATTTGGCGGAGCGACGACGAGCCAATGCTCATTCATTGCGAGGAGGAGCGACTCCAAAGACGGCGTCGTTCCGCCCGAACCCGTCGGGCCGATGGAAGTTGCGGGTTGCCAGGGCCGGGCCGCGCACACGCACGTTGGCAGGTCGATTCAACCCACGTTCGGTCTGGCAACATCCATCGGAGATAGTAATCGTATTTCGGAGACAGGACACTAGCATGGTTCGGGTTGCTGTCATCGGCGGCGGAGTGATCGGACTTTCGATCGCGTACTTTCTTGCCGAACGCGGAGCGGACGTCACAGTCATCGACAAGGACAAAGTCGGCGCCGCCTGCTCTTCCGGCAACTTGGGTTGGGTCGTGCCGTCCCATGCCGGGCCAGTTCCCGCTCCCGGTCTGACTCTGAAGTCGCTTCGCTGGCTGCTTCGGCCCGACAGCCCCCTGTATGTCAAGCCCTCCGCAATTCCAGAACTGTTCGGCTGGCTCTGGCGATTCCGTTCGTATTGCAATGCCAGAGATCACGCCGCCGGATTCCACGCGATCGCACGGTTTGGTCAGACGACGATGCCGCTGCTGGACCGGCTTGCCGATGCCGGCGTGTCCTTCGAGATGGCCGCGTTCGGGCTGCTGTACCTGTTCCGAACAGCGGCGGCAGCCGAAGAAATCCTCGAAGAGATCACGCCATTGGAAAGGTATGGTTATCGCTCTCCGGTGGAATTGAGCGGGGCGGATCTCAAGGCATTCGAGCCAGGCGTCTCGGACGAACTGTTCGGTGGACTTCATCTGGCGGGGGACCGACATGTGCGGCCCGAGACACTTTGCCGGGGCCTGGAGATGAGTCTGGCGGGGATGGGTGTTGAGATCCGGGAAGGC
Source organism: Terriglobia bacterium (assembly GCA_965247425.1). Classification (GTDB taxonomy): domain Bacteria; phylum Acidobacteriota; class Terriglobia; order 20CM-2-55-15; family 20CM-2-55-15; genus CAZOZZ01. The sequence goes on along the minus strand of OZ252023.1, from coordinate 2,228,438 downwards.
GTTAGGGTCGGGGACGTGACCACTTCAGGGACGCGCGTGACGGCCTTCCGGAGCCCGGAAGGGGCGATCGACGCGGACACCTTCGTCATCGCTGCCGGAGCCTGGTCGGCGAGCCTGGCCGAACGATGCGGCTACATCCTGCCGGTTCAGGCGGGCAAGGGTTACAACATCACCGTTGCCGATCCAGCTGTTCCCCTGCGGCACCCGCTCTACCTCGCCGAGGCCAAGATGGGCTGCACCCCGTTTGAAGGCGCGTCCCGGATCGCCGGCACGATGGAACTGTCCGGAATCAATCAAACTCTCGACCGAAGACGGATTGCGGCCCTCGAACGGTCCGTCCGCCACTATCTCCCCCGCGCCCTCGAAGGCCCCACCCGCACCGAATGGGTCGGCATGCGCCCGCTCCTGCCCGACGGTCTACCCGCCATCGGCCCGCTACCCGGTCGGTCGAATGTCTATGTGGCCACGGGCCACGCCATGTTGGGCGTCACCCTGGCCCTCAGCACCGGTTCCGCCTTGGCCGAGCTAACCCGCATAAATCACCGAAAGGACCAGAAAAGGCCGCCCTGTTTGGCATAAATCGTTTGTCGAGAACGGTTCAGAAACCAAACGGAGGCGGCCCTTATGAGTACAGAGTGTAAACAAACCACGTTCGAATTTCACGGACTTCTTCAACGAAAAATGAAGGCGCGTTTCGACGGCGGCAAGATCACGTCTGACGCTGGAGTTCTGCTGCTGCGTGAAGTCGAAAAGCGGACCGGTTTGATCGATGGATTGGCGGGGTGTTTTAGCGATCATCGCGACCAACGGTTGATCGAACACACCGTGAAGGAGCTGTTGGGACAGCGGGTCTACGGGCTGTGCCTGGGATATGAAGACCTGAACGATCACGATCAGTTACGGACCGACCCGATGCTTGCGTTGGCGGTGGACAAAGCGGATCCGCTGGGAACGAATCGACGACAGGCCGGCGACTGGGGAAAGGCGTTGGCGGGCAAGAGCACGCTAAACCGATTGGAGTTGACCGGCGCCGAAGTCGGCGACCAGGAGCGGTACAAGAAGATCGCTATGGATGGGGACAAGATCGATCGTTGGATGGTCGATGCGTTTGTGGCAGCCCATGACAACACGGCGCCCGAAGAGATCGTTCTGGATCTGGACGCGACCGATGATCCGATCCATGGTCAACAGGAAGGCCGGTTCTTTCACGGCTACTACCGCAACTACTGCTATCTGCCCTTGTACATCTTCTGTGGAGAGCATCTGTTGTGCGCTCGGCTGCGCCCGTCCAATATCGATGGGGCGGCAGGATCAGTCGATGAATTGGAACGTATCGTCGGCCAGATCCGTCAGAGCTGGCCGGACGTGTCGATCATCATTCGGGCCGATTCCGGATTCTGCCGGGATGCATTACTGGACTGGTGTGAAACCCACCAGGTCGATTATGTGATGGGGTTGGCCAAGAACGACCGCCTCAAGCGAGAGATCGCTGACCAGATGATTCAGGCTGAAGCGGAGTTTCAGACCACTGGGAAATCGGCACGAGTGTTTAAGGATTTCCTGTACCGGACTCGAAAGAGCTGGAGCCGCACTCGTCGCGTTGTTGGCAAAGCCGAGTTCCTGGCCAAGGGCGCCAATCCCCGATTCGTGGTGACCTCACTGCCACCGGAACGACTCGGAGCCCAAGCGCTCTACGAAGATTTCTATTGCGCACGCGGCGACATGGAGAACCGGATCAAAGAACAGCAACTGGATCTATTTGCCGACCGCACCAGTGCGGGAACCATGCGCGCCAATCAGCTCCGACTGTATCTGTCCTCAGCCGCCTACATGCTTATGCAGGCGTTGCGTCGTCTCGGTCTCAAAGATACCGCGATGGCCCATGCCCAATGCGGAACCATCCGTCTGAAGCTTCTTAAGATCGGTGCGCGTATCCGCCTCACGGTCCGCAACGTCTGGATCTCGATGTCGGAGGCCTATCCCTATGCCGACGTCTTTGCTCTCATAGTGAGAAACCTGCAATCAATTCCGCTTCGTTGCTGACGACACCGAACCTTCAGATCCGAAAAACAGCGCCTCTCATCTGCCTCCCGGCGAGGCCTGCCTGCACTCGCCCATTCATGCCGATCTCCCGCCAAATGTCGCCGTGTCACAGGCTCAAAATCCGCCAATGTCCACGGCTCGCTCACTCTCAGCTCCAAGTCTCGCCGCAAATCGCTTCTCGTATCCGAACACCGATCGATTCTCCGATTGGTGATCCATCCGGGCTAATCCTTGAAGGACGTTCCGGGGTAGATTTGCGAGAGTTCGATCCCGCACGATTCTGACAAAGAACAGGATTCACCGCGAAGACGCGAAGGACCCAAGGCAGGACGAAGGTTTTGTTCAAAAGACGAATCGCCCTTCGCGTATTCGCGGTGAAATCCCCTAGTTGTTGAGCCTTTCCGCGGCTTGCTCCATTTCCCTCATTGCCCGGATCAGGTTGAGGCCGGCGATCTTTTTCACGTCCTCGTCGGTGTAGCCACGCCGGAGGAGTTCGGCAATCAGGTAGGGAAAGCGCGTGACGTCTTCCAGGCCGTAGGACATCGAGGACTCGCCGTTGTCGTAGAAATCGGAACCGAGACCGATGTGGTCGATGCCGGCGACGTCGCGGATCTGGTCGATGTGATCGGCCACGTCGCCGATGTGGCCTCGGGGTGCGGGGTTGTCGTCCATCCAGTTGGCGATCCGGCGATCGATTTCTTCCTGATTGTCGAGTTCCACTCGCAACTGTTCGGCGAACGCGTTTCTTCGGGTCGCCCAGAAAGGTTCGTCCGGGGATCGAAACGCTGCCAGATGGATGCGCTCGCCTTCGGGACCACCGAGGTCCCGCCACTCCTGGGGAGTGTGCGGGACGTAACCTGCCACGAAGTCCACCATGACGACACCGCCGTTTTCGGGCAACAGGCGGAGCACCTCGTCCGGCACGTTACGGACATGCGCATTGATGGCGCGAGCGCCGGAGTGGGAAAAGATGATGGGGGCTTCGGTCACACGCAACGCGTCCTTCATCGTTTCCGCGCTCACGTGCGAGAGGTCTGCGAAGATTCCGACCCTGTTCAACTCTCGAACAACTTCTTCGCCGAACTCCGTCAGACCGTCGTAGCTCGGCAGGTCGGTTGCAGCGTCCGACCAGTCGGTCGATCCGAAGTGACTGAGTGTCATGTACCGGGCGCCGAGTCGATGGAACACGCGAAGCGTCGCCAGGGAGTTTTCGATCATGTGACCTCCCTCCACGCCGATCATCGATGCGATCTTGCCCTCGCCATGAATCCGGAGAATGTCGTCTGCCGTCCAGGCGAACTCGAAGTCGGAATATCGGTCGACGAATTCGTGGACGATGTCGAACTCGCGAATCGCGTCATGGAGGGCGGCTGTCGAGTCGGAAGGCGTAAAGACCGACCAGAGCTGTGCCCCGACCTGGCCTTCCCGAAGGCGTGGAATGTCGGCAGGAAGTTCCGTCTGCCGAACGCTCAAATCGACGCGGTCCAGGTCCCCATCCACCGTTTCAAGCAGAGACGACGGCAGATCATTGTGCCCATCAATCAGCGGTACCTCGCCGAGCAGTTCTCTGGCACGGGCAAGCAACTCCGGCTCCGGTTCCGGCCACCGTTCCTGTGCCGTCGCGCCGGACGAAAGCGCGAACACTGCGACTACGACCATCACGATTACACGCACGGCTCCTCCCATATTCGATGACCTCTGAAAGTGCAACAGATGAAGAAGGATCTTTTCACCGCGAAGGCGCGAAGGACACGAAATTCCGATTGTCTTGGAACAAGACCCTTCGTCTTGCACTCCCCCTCTTCCCCTATATCGCGTCGCTGACACTAGCCAGGTTAAACCGCCGCACTTTCATCGCAGGAACGACGATCGGGGAAGATACGGAGCTGTTTTCGCTGGCGGCGACTCGGGTCGGGGCTCCGAGCATCTGGACGTTCTGGAGCAGATCAACCATGGATTGGTTGAAGCGGAAGTTGTTCACCGGCTTGGTGATCTTGCCGTCTTCGATCAGAAACGTGCCGTCCCGGGTCAGGCCGGTATACGAGATGGTCCGTGGGTTCAGTCCTCGAATATACCAGAAGCGTGTGATCAGAACGCCTCGTCGGACCGATGCGATCATCTCGTCTATGCTGCTGTCTCCGCCTGCCATCAGCAGGTTGGAAGGGCTGGGTTTCGCTTCGATGTCCTGGCGGTCGGCCCAGAAGCGGCTGGCAGACAGGGTCCGCAGGACTCCGTTTTCCACCCACACTTCAGGTCGAATGGCCAATCCCTGTCCGGTGAACGGACTCGTCTCCGCATCTCTGGAGGCGGGATCGCTCGTGATGGTGATTCGCGAATCGAACAAACGCTCCCCGATGCGCGTGCCCCCTCCGCGTTTCGAAAAGTAAGACCGGCCTTCGTCGGCCGTACGGGCGTTGAACACGTTACGCATGTTTCGCATCAACATCCCGACCGCAGTGGGTTCGAGCACGACGTCGTACTCACCGGGTTCCAGCGACTCTTTTCCTCGCCAATCCTGACATTTGCGTACCGCGTCCTCCGCGATTCGGCCCGATTCGATTGACCCCCAGTCGGCGGCTTCGTCGCCGGCCCAGCCGGAAGACTGTCCATCCGGAGTTCGAACGGTGAGTGTCGATGCCACCCCGGTCGAGGCCTGGTAGGCGAACAGGCCATTCGATGTGGCCACTGCCTCCGTGCCTGCCCGGACATCCATGAAACCCGCCGCTATCGCCTCCGACTCCTTGGCCGCATCGATCGCCAGAACCATGGATTCGGCCCGGGTCTCCGGGGACAGATCGCCAGTGCTGTCATAGTAGCCCTCAACTTTTACATATTCCTGGGCATCGAGTTCCGGAAGGTACTCCGGGTCTTCGGGCGAGAGCTCTGCCAGTTCCTCGGAGTCTCGAACGGCCTGTTCGAGTCCTTCCTTATCCAGCCGATTGGTCGTCACCCGATCCACCCGCTTTCCGAAGACGCTGGTAATTTGCACGGTCGTGTTCGTACTGCCACCGGCGGTCGTGATCCTGTTGGTTGCCGTGCGCGTGAAACCTCTCCAACCTGAGTTCACGTTGACTCGAGCGTTGTTCGCCTTCGAGAAGCCGAGGACGAACTCGCACAGCTCTCGCGCTTCATTCTCCAAGAGGCCGTGGCGGGCCGTTCCTTCTGATTGAAAACGACTCATGTTCGACTCCTCATTACGCGGTATTGAGAATACTGACGTTCCGGAACAGGGCGATGGGGCAGCCGTGAGAGACGGCGTTGGATTGTCCCGGTTGTCCCTTTGCGTCGCCGGCAGTAGCGCCCATGTAGTAGGTGCCCGCTCCGCCAATCAGGGACATGGAGTTCCAGAACTCCGGTGTACGGGACTGGTAAGCGACGTCGCGAAGCATGCGATATTTCTTTCCGTCCCGAATTTCCCAGAAGACCTGTCCTGCGAACTGGAAGTTGTAGCGTTGCTGGTCGATCGAATAGGAGCCCCGTCCTTCGACCATGATGCCGTGGTCGGTCGCAGCGATGACATCGTCTTCACTGAGGTCTTCCTCACCAGGAATCAGGCTGACGTTTGGCATGCGCTGGAATGGGATGCTGGCCCAGTTCATTCCGAACGCACAGCCCAGGCTGTCGGTGATGTCCGTCTGTTCGGAAATCCAGGCGGCCTGCTCCCGCGTGGTCTGGTAATTCTTGAAGATGCCGTTCTCGATGATGGGCCATGCCGTCGCAGCGACCCCCTCGTCGTCCCAGCCCACTGTCGCGCATCCACCCTCTTCGTTCTTGTTCCCCATGAACGTCATGAAATCGGGGCCGAGCCGGTAGTTGTTGAGGACTTCCTCGGGAGGGAAAAGGAAGGACGTGCCGGCGTAATTGGCCTCGTAGCCGAGCGTTCGATCGAGCTCGGTCGGATGTGCGATCGATTCGTGGATGGTCAGCCACAGGTTGGACGGATGCAGGACTAGGTCCCAGGTGCCGGGATCGACCGGAGTTGCGCTGAGCTTCATGACGGCTTCTTCGGCCCACTTTGCCGCGTTTCCCGGGAAGTCGAGATCGATGACGTACTCCCAGCCCCGTCCGGCCGGCTCTGCAACCGAGCCCCGGCTCTGGAAATCCGATCGGTCCGACGATACCGCCGTGATGTTCATGCCCGGGTTCATTCGAATGAAAGTCTGCTGGATGACCGATCCCTCGCTGGTAGCGATCAGACGGCTTTCCTTCACGGATCGGATGTTGGATGAAACGAATCGCACCCCTTGCACCTTCATCGCCTCGGAGTTGGCCGCAAATAAAAGGTCTGCCTTTTCTTCGATCGGAACCTCGAATGGATCGATTTCGTGGGGTGTGACCCAGCGGCCGTCAGGAACAGCATCCACGGGAGCCAGGATTGTTTCGCTCGGAGCGACCCGATCGTTGGCCGCCGCGATTGCCGTCGCCTCCCGGGCCGCCTCGGCCACGGCGTCCGTCGTCAATTCACGCGTACCGGAAAATCCCCAGGAACCCCCAACCAGTGCCCGGACACCGATCCCGTAAGAGTCGCTCTTGCCGACGCCGGTGATTTGCTCTTCACGTGTACTGACCGATTCGTTCCAGTGGCGGGAGACGCGGACGTCGACATAGTTGGCGCCGGCCGATCGCGCGGCATCCACGGCCAGCAGCGCGAGCTCACGCTCGAAGGGATCGGGTGCCGGTCCCTCACCGATCACACTGGTCGGTGTTGTGCAACCCAGTCCCCCGACACCTGTCGCCATTACGGCGCCTGCCAGACCCGCCATCTTGACGAACTCCCGCCGGTCGATGCGCCCCATTCCGGGCCAGCCTTTCCTGCCGACCGAGAGAGGGTGATTGACCGGATGCAGGATGCCTCGCTCTCTCAAAAGTTCTCGCAATCGTTTCTCGTCCATCATGACTCCTGATTCAATCCGCGGCCTGGGGAAGTCCTAATTTCGCTCGCTCGCTCCACCCGAATTGTACGTTGGCAGTTGGGGGCATTCTGAGACGGTTGATTTTTACCACTTCTTTGACTTAGCCTCAAGGCGCAATGCAGCTTTTAACAACAGCCTCTTTACTGATCCTGCTGTCCTCGGTTTCGGGTGTCGCTCAAGGACTCGACATCGGCATCCGTCCCGATGTCGTTTACATGGAGGAACTGGGTGGCGACATCGTTCCCATCAACCGTGTCTTTTTCCACGTCATCCTTCACAACGTGACCGCAGAACCTGTCGAAATCCAGTGGGTACGCTTTGATCTGGTGGGCTCTACGGGCGGGATCGTGTCGGGTCAGTTTTCCGGACCCGCATTAGAGGCACTCTTCGACGATTCTATCGATCGTCGTCGCATCGAGACCACGCCCAAGGGAACACTGACGCTCGGACCTGATGAAAGGAAGGCTCTTTCCGACGTGTTTCTCGATCTGCCGGGTGGATTCATGGGGGAGACCCTGGTTGTCGAAAGCGAGTTTCTGTCGGGTGACACTCCATCGACTTCGCAGGTGTCGGCGCCGGTTCGAGCAGCCGAAGGATTTGTGGGACGTTTACCGTTCGAGGGAATCTGGTACGTTGCCGCCGAACACGGGACTCTGGATGCGCACAAACGTTTCATCGCCGAGGCCTTTGCCTACGACTTCCTGAGGATCGGTCCCGACGGAAGCAGCTTTGGTGGAAGAGGATCGCGCAACAGTGACTTTTTTGCATATGGACTGCCCGTTCTGGCGGCCGGAGACGGCGAAGTCGTTTACATGCGCGACGACATTCCTGAAAACGTGCCGGGCCAGGCCATGCCCGCCACACCGGGCGGCAACGCGATCGTGATCCGTCATGCCGACGAACAGTACACCTACTACGCCCACATGAGACCCAGTGGCATGAAGGTTGGGGTCGGCGATCAGGTTGCAGCGGGAGATCAAATCGGAGAGGTGGGCAACTCCGGCGACTCTGGCGAACCCCACCTGCATTTCCACGCCATGAGCGGAAGGGACCCGGGGGACTCCCCAGGCCTCCCGGTTCTCTTCGAAAACTGGATAACCCAGGCCTATGGGCGCAACGCGGTCGTGCGGAGATTAGGGACGATTCCGAGAGGGGATTTCGTTTCGCCGTAAGGGAAGTGATCCGAGTCGGCCTGACTCCATGGTTCACGACTGCCGAAACAGCCGTTCCGTTTCCTTCGCGTGATGCCTCCCTCCCCAAACTGACCACTGACCACTGGCCACTTCCTCACGGAATACTGATCAACCAGATATCCGCTTCGTTTCCGATCGACGTGAAAAACAACGTCCGGTTGTCGGCGGATAGTTTCGGGCCGGCGAAGAATTTCGATGTGCTGGAGAGGACCGTACGGAATTCCTTCGTGATGCGGTCCACGAGGAGGATTTCGGTCGCGGAGGCGACGCTGGACTGGAAGAGGAGAGTGCGATTGTCGGCCAGCCAGGTGGGCTCGATTCCGGACTCGGAAAGCAGTTCATAAGTGTCCGATTCGAAGGAATAGACAAGAATGCCGTCGGGCCTCTGATCGGAAAGAGACCATCGATCTCCGGCGAGGAATCGTCCGTCCGGGGACCAGGATCGAGCCACAAAAACGGTATCCGCGGATTCCAGCGGAGGCAGATTGACACGGGTATCCAGACCCGGTTCGCCGTCGAGTTCGACGATGTAGGAACCCGTTGCGACGTCGACGTAGCTTATCCGAGTGCCGTCGGGCGACCAGGCCGGATAGATGGGCTCGGAAGGGTCGTCGGAAACCTGGGTTTTACCGCTTCCGTCCGGGTTCATGGTCCAGATCTGATAGAGGCTGCCTACGCGGTTGGAGTAAAAGAGGATCTTGTCGCCCAGGGGCGACCAGCGGGGCCTCCGGTCGTTGAACTCGTCGTTGGTGAGCCGGCGGACGTTCGTGCCGTCTCGCGAGACGACGAAAACATCCTCCTGCCGTACGAATACGATAGTCTCGCCGTCCGGCGAGGGATCGCTCCATTCGCTGAGGATCGACCCTTGCGTAACGGGTGCAGACTCTCCGACCACTTGTCCGGCCGTTGCATCGAATTCGACCCGGAGTATGTTGGAGTCATTGGTTCGCACCGCACGCGCGATCCGCATTCCGCCGGCGGCCACGCTGGCGTGTTGGTTGACTCCAACCACACCCGTGGTGACCGGTTGTGGGTCGCCCATCGCATTTCCCAGTTCGTCCACCGGAACCCGCCACAGATTCATGTTGCCGCCCCGGTCGCTGGAAAAATAGATGTAGTCATCCGTGGACCAGTGAGGGCTCCAGTCGAGCGCGGCGTCATCGGTGACCTGAATCGGTTCGCTCCCGTCGGCGCCTATCGTCCAGATGTCGCGCTGCCCCCCTGTCTGGGTCCAGTACACGACGCGCCGGCCGTCCGGGGACCAGGCGGGTTGCACCGCATCGCCCTGGTAAATCCGGTCCGCCTGTTCTGTTGTGACATGGACCGTCCAGAGTTCGCTGATGCCAAAGCGACGCTGCGGGGTGCTCAGCACCTGCTCGGTCGCGAACATGAGCGAGGTTCCGTCAGGCGACCAGACCGGGTTGTACCCGAACGTCGCCAGCTGTCGTGGGGACTCGCCGCTGGCCCCCATGACGAAGATCCCTCCACCCTGCCGATCCGACCGGAACGCCACCGAGGATCCATCGGGTGAGACGCTGGCTTCTCCGTCATACGCGGCCGAGCTCGCCGTCAGGTTGGTCGGGTTGGTCCCGTTTACGCGTTGAAGAAAGACGTTCCAGTCTCCACCGGAGTTACTCGAGTACACGATCGTCCGCGCATCCCGGTCCATGCTTGGGAACAGCTCCAGGCCGGGTTGGGAGGTCAATTGTTCAGAGCGTGCGTCCAGGGGGAAGCCTTCACCGGATCGAGAGCCGACCATGGACGTGATGACATACACCCCGAGGGCCACCAGGACTACGACGATGCCGATCACAGGAGCGAGGTCCATCCCTTTTCCGAATCTCTGTTCAGGCGCCGATGACATGCCACTGATGTGTGTTTCGCCGGACCCGAGCGCCCGAACCAGTCTCTTGAGGTCGGCGCGCATTTCCGACGCGGACTGATATCGGACCTCCCTGTCTTTCTCCATCGCCTTTCGGACGATCCTGTCCAGCTCCGGTGGCGTTTCGTGGTTTCTGCGAGAAACCGCGTCGGCCTCTTTCTCCAGGATTGCGTTGAAGATGACCGCGGCCGTGGCGCCGGTGAACGCTGGAACTCCCGTGGCCATTTCATAAATCACTTCGCCAAAGGAAAATAGATCGGTTCGAGCGTCAAGAGTTTCGCCACGAGCCTGTTCGGGGGACATGTAGGCGACCGTTCCGACAGAGGCACCAGAACTGGTCAACTGGTCGTCGGTCATAGTCGAGGCTTCAGTGGCTGGCAAGGGGTCGGACTTGGTCTGCCCGTAGGTTCCGGAAACCGCTTTGGCGAGTCCAAAATCGAGGACCTTGATCTGCTTTGTCTCCGTGACGAAAATGTTGGCCGACTTGATGTCTCGATGGACGATGCCGTGTCCGTGAGCGGCATCGAGGGCATCGGCGATCTGTATGCTGAACTCCAGCAACTCCGCCGACAAGAGCGGCTCTCGCGCAATGTAGTCCCGGAGATTCTTTCCTTCGAGCAACTCCATCGCGATGAAGGGCCGGCCTTCGAACTCGTCGATATCGTAGATCGTACAGATGTGGGGGTGGTTCAGCGAAGAAGCCGTCCTTGCCTCGCGTCGGAACCGTTCGAGCGCGACGGCATTCGTAGCCAGTTCGTGAGGCAGGAACTTGAGAGCCACCAGGCGTCGGAGTTTGGTGTCTTCGGCCTTGTAGACCACACCCATTCCGCCACCACCAATTTTCTCCAGAACCTTGTACTGAGCTACCGTTTTACCCTGCATTCGTGCGGCCTCGCTCTTCCTAAGCGGCTTGTAACTCGCCTTAAAGCGGGATTTAGTGGGTTCACTACCCGATCAAAGGGATGCGTCCCCAGCGGAGAGAGTGTATAAGAGATGGGTGGACGGGTCAATCGAGTCGGCCCTAGCCAGTTCCTAAGAGTGGCGCCTAGCAGCCCGTGGTGAAAGTCTGGGTCGCATGCAGGGTAAGAGACAGGAATCGAACGCCGAGACACGGAGTTCACGGAGAGCCTCTCTTTCTTTGAAAAATCTATCTGTGTTCCTCCGTTGTTCTCCGTTGCCTCCGTGTTGATTCCGTCCCCGGGGACCGACGCCTGGTTGTGGAGTGGATCGTCTTTAGCTTCGCCGGAAATGATTGAAAGAGTCTTTATCTTGAAGCGGACCGACGTGTTCGGGAGCCTTCCCGACGACATTCTCCGGTCCCTGGCCTTTTACCTCCAACATCTGCATTTGCCGGAAGGAGCAAATGTCTACCGGAAGGGCGATATCGGAAAATCCTTATTCATCATTGCCGGGGGGAGCATCCGGATCCATGATGATGAGATTACGCTCGCGACTCTCACCCAGCCCGACGTGTTCGGAACGACGTCTGTTCTCACATCAGAAACGCGGATTACATCGGCGACGGTCGTCGAAGAAGCCGAGTTGTTGCGGCTCGACCAGGATGTTCTCTACGAGCTGATGGCCGGCAACGCGGCCCTGTCGAAGGGGATCATCAAGGTGTTGGTGGAGCGCTATCAATAGGTCCGACGCTTCCGCTGCTTACGCTTCACCCTTCATGGCGCGATTCTGCTGAAGTCTTTGAACGATGATCTGAATCAGACTGCGTGCGACTCCAACCTGGTCGGCGATCAGCCGATAAAGCGCGTCCTGACTGAACCGGCAAAGCCGGCTCGGACCTCGGGTGGTGACTGAAAACGTTCTTGGTGCGGACTGGAGAACCGTCATCTCGCCAAAAAACCCATCCTTGCCGATGTCCGCGATAGTGGTGTCGCCGTCATGAACCCGGACCGTTCCGTCCAGGACCACGTACATGGCATCTCCAACCTCGCCCTTTGAGAAGACCTCTTCGTTCGCTTCCAGATGGACTTCCTGCAGTTGCGGGATGATGCCGGCTATGACGTGTTCAGGCAGGTTGTCGAAGAGTTCCACCGATTTCAGGCGGAGCGCCTGACGCACGATGGAAACCTCGTCCGGGTCGCTTTCGAGACCCAGCTGAACCGCTACATGACTGGCGCAGCTCCGGGTCCACTTGCTGATACCCGCATCCGTTGATTTGGTCAGATCATCGAGGCGTTCCCGAACGGGCATCCTCTCGATCTGATGGCGTGATCGGAGTCGGACCAGACGATCATCGACGCCAACGTGTTCGAGAACCGGAAACAAGAGGTCTTTGAGGTGGCTGCTGACCAGGTTCTCGACCAGTTCCAGGGCATAGGCTCTCTTGTCCTTGTCGTCACTGGTGTAGTTGTCCCAGGCCGTCATCGCGTCGTTGCCGGGATAGAGGAACGACAAAATCCGAAAGACCCGGTGACGGATCCGATGTATTTCAACCTCCAGCGCATCCCGGAGCAGACCGGTCGATGAGGCTTCGGAAAGATCGGCGATCGCGGAGTAGCGGTAGACGGCGTGGGCCACCTCGCCCTCGAGCAACGTTCGCAGCCTGGGCAACCTGTTCTTCGCTGGCCTCGAATGAGCAATTCGAAAGGGCAACCAGCGCCGCATGGCGTTCCTCCGGATCGGGTTGTACGAGGATGCCCCAGATTTCCTCGGATGTGTCTTCCCGGATCAGGCCCAGGATACGCAGAACGCTCAGCCGGAAAGAACGTTCCGACGGGTGCTGCTTGAAACCGGCAACGAGGCTGTCGACGGGTGCGGCTCCACCGGCGATCAGCGCTTCCGAGGCCGCCCCGGCGAGTTCGACGTAACGCAGGGCATCGACTGCGCGTGGCCACAATCGCGCGTGCCCGATGCGCGGAATGCTTTGAATCGCTGCATTTCTGACGTCTACGTTCGGGTCGTCGAGCAAACTAAGCGCTTGTTTGTAGAACTGATCGATTTCTGACTCACCGAGAACCTTCGCGGCGAAAATTCTGTCCTCCGGTTCAGGGGAACGCAAGCTGTCCAACAAGCAGTGACCACCATAGACGATACCTTCAACCGACCCGGAACGAAGCATGCCCACCATGGTACCGATGCGGAATTCCGTGTCGGGATCGCTCAGGCCCAGAATACCTTCGTGAATGTCGTCGTCGCTCAAGACCCAGCGGACCCTCGTCGCGGCACCTCGAATCGTTGAAGAATTCGTTTTGTCTACAGCCAGGGCTTTGACCGCTTCAAGCGCCTCATCGAAGTGGAGCCTTTCAACCCGATCGAGGGCTTCGAGTCGTACTTCATCGGACTTATGGGCCAATAACCCGATGAGGATTGCAGGTAAACTTTCAGGAAAAGATTCCTCCAGGAGGCTGAGAGCGTAGAGAGTGTTTTCCGGGTATGGGCTTTCCAGCTCCTTCATCACGAGATCGACGCTCAGGTTGTCGGAAAGATTGAGTGCGGAAGGTCCAAGACGCCGCCGATGGAGGGCTGTTGAAAGTGTGCCGGTGTACTCCCGTCTCAGAGAGAGGGAGACATACAACCAGCCCGCGCAGACGACGATCAGGAGGAACGAGAGTTCGACGGCACCGATGTCAAAAAAAGTGTGGATGCCGAGAAGCAGGAGGCCGGACACGCCGTATGCAGTGGCCTCGACGATACCTTCGAGAGTCGCCTGGACGGGTAGACCTTTTTCTCCAAGAGGGTGTGTCAGCGTCGGAAAAGTTGCGTATTGCGCGCTCAGAAAGACCTTGTTGAGCAGGCGGGTCATCGTTGTGAGCCAGAAGACCAGGCCGATCGCCAGGAAGCCACTGATAGCGACCAGGGAGGACCCAAGGGCAATCACGAGGGGAAAACTCAATAAGATGCCGACGACCCCGAAACGGCTGACCAGGCGCCCTGTCAGAACGGACTTGAACAGCAGGTTGGCGACTGCCGCAACGGCCGAGTAGGTGCCGAAAAATGATGCGAGTTCGGCGGTGTCGGCGTACCTCTGTTCCGCGACGAGGTTGAAAGCGTTGTCGATGAGAACGAAGACGAGGGCGCTGAAAGCGAAATAGCCGACCATCAACCGCAGGTATGAGCCAGACCAGTCGATGTCATCGATTTCCTTCCGTGGGGTCGGCTGAGCCTGGCTCCTTGGCGCGAACCGGCCGGCGTAGACGTGGCTGAGGCGCCAGAAGACCAGGCCGGCCAGGCCGGCCCCACCCATTGAAATGTAAAGAAGGTTGGGCGTGCCGATGAGCCGGACGACCGACGGAATGGCCATCCCCCCGACGAAGAAGGCCAGCACATCCCCTGTTGTGGCCAGCGGAATCAGCCTCTTGCTCTGGCGTATATCCAGCACGCGGGTGGCCGTTGCAGCGAAGGCGGAACTGGTCAGGGTGAACAGGATGAAGAACCATGCCGGTGGCAACAGTGCCGGCCAGTTTGCGTCCAGACCCAGCGCGACCCGGATGAGGAAGGTCAACCCGATCAGGAATCCCAGGGTGCCGACGATCAAGGTCCGAAGCTTGAGGACTCGCCCCAGTCGAACGTAGACCATGCTGGTGGCGACCAGGGGAATGGCCACAAGGATATAGATCAGTCCCAGGTCTTCGGCATCAAACCTCTCGAGGAATATGGCCAGCGCGGGCGTCAGGACGAAGAAACGGGCGGTACCGATGGCAAACTGAAAGAGGAAAAGGGTTCCCAGGACACCTTTTTCCTCCGGTTGCACATTGAAGAATCGTAAGAGACTGTTCATGTGCGAAGCACGGGCAACGGCCGCTCCTCTTTATACGAATAATCCAAAGGCCAGACGAGGCCCACGGGCCTTGTAGAAGACACGGAATCCCCAAAGCCCCTCTTCCAGCCTCCGGTGGTAGATCGTGATGTCGTCAATCGATGAATCGAGGGGATTGACGGATTCCTTGCGCCGGGGTTGCCGACGGGTGTCCTGGTGCAGAATGAAGTGGGGCACCCCTTCCTGGTCAAAACGGAAATCGTCGATGCGAAATCCCTTGAGAAAGTAGCCACAAGACAGGTGGTTCTCGATGCTGATGACGTTGCCCGGCAGGACTTCGCCGCACTGGTGGTAATAGCCGGCGCCGGACGCGAAGGCGGTACGCAGGCGCAGTAACTGGAGTTGCAGGCCGTTCCCACGGAATCGGGGATGGATGGAAGAACCCGCCAGATGTGCGACATGAGGCAGTTCGTCCCGGGGCAGGTCGAGGCAGGTCCCGTAATTGTCGTCCCCTGGGCCGGGAAACGACATCGTTGCGTAACCGACCAGGGCCTCTCCGGCGAGCGCACCGACGACGCATCCCTGACCCCGGACACACCCTTCGAAGAAATCGCTGTCCCGTTCGTAGAGGAGAAGTTGGTCCGGAAGGGAGTTGAGAATCAACCTGTGGAGCCGGCAGATTTCATCGACATCGGAGTCGCCAAGGAGTCGGATCCTGTACTCGAATGGCTCCCCGGTATCCCGGATCGTTCCCGCTCCTTCAATCAACACCTTCTGAATCTGGGCGGGTGTCATATTTGAGAACTCGCGGGTGTAACGGGCGGGGCCGATCGATGACATTGGTAATCCTTACCTTGATGCTTGCTTTAAGGCGCGTGAAAGACGGGATTTCGACCGAATTCGAGCGTATCTTAATGCCGATCCGGGATGCAAGTCAATGAAACCGGGTGGGATGTGTAGAGAGCGAATGTCGGAAATGCTTTGGACGAGGTCATGGAGAAGAAGTTGGTGGAGGGGTAGCTACTTTACTAGTCCTGATCGGCTAAATTTCGGCTACTCAGGAAATTCTCTCCGGAGGATACCCACAGGAAGCTGCGACAAAAAATGGGCGCATCTTCCGATGTACAGGCTTTGTCGCTGTGACAACATGTGCGCACCCAACGTGCATCAAATGCAACATAGACATCAGGTTGTCCGCGCAGTCTAGAGTCTTAAGGCGGAGGCTGCTGAGCGAGAACGTCTCTGAGCTCCTCGGACCCTTAAAAACGGACATGAACTTCCGATCTCATCCCAATCCCCCCGTAGTGCTCCGGAGCCTAGGCCCAGTCGAATTCGTTCGTGTAAATTGGTCGTTCGAGGAGCAACTCGGCCTCACGCGTGACGAGATTGCGGCTCAGCCTTTCATGGACTGGATTCATCCGGAAGACTCGGGCGTTTTCAAGAAAGCACTGGATTCCGGCGCTGGCTGCGCCCGGGCTCGGCATCGGGCGAAACAACTCGATTGGGTTCCTTTTGATTGGCAGGTAAAGACCGAGGATGCTGAGGTTTTTGTGCTCGGAAGACGGGCATTGGAATCGAAAAAACCGATGAGCACGACGCCTATCGCCACTGGCAAGACCGACACGCAGGCTGAGACGCTGGAGGCCATGGCGCTACTCGTGGAGGCAATGAACCCGGAAATGCGATGCTCGATCCTGCTCGTCGACTCTACGGAGGGTCGTGTCTCCGTCGGCGCGGGCCCGAGTTTTCCGGCCGAGTACAATGACGCGGTTGAGGGATTGCAGATCGGACCCTACGTCGGCTCCTGCGGGACTGCCGCGTTTTGGAATGTGCCTGTCATCGTCGAGAACATTGCGGAGGATCCGCTGTGGCGTGATCTGCGTTGGGCGGCCACGCTCGCCGGCGTCGGCGCGTGCTGGTCGCACCCGATCACCGCAACGGACGGTGCTGTCCTAGGTGTCATGGCGCTGTATGCCGATGAACCAAGATCGCCAGAGCAGAGCCAGATGCATTGCCTTGAGGCCGCGGCTCGCATGGTTGGCCTCGCGCTCGAACGGGACCGCCTGCAGGAGCAGCTGAGGCGAGCCTCGCAGTGGAGGCAATTGGCCATCTGGCGGGCTGCGTCGCGCACGATTTCAACAAGATCCTGACCGTCGTGTCCGGATACGCCAGTTTGATGCGCGTGCACATACCGGAAGTTCCGGCCTTACGGACAAGCCTCCAGGCGCAGTCCAGAGCGGTCGACCGGGCGGCCGCGCTGACGCGTCAACTCCTGGCATTCGGCCGGAAGCAGCGTTTCGAACCTCGCGTCCTGGACCTAAACAACGTGATCGGAGAATTGAGAAAGGTGTTGCTGCGCACCGTGGGCGAAGACGTGGACCTGATGACGGGCCTGGCGTCGAAGGGACAGGTCGAGGCGGATCCCGCGCAATTGGAACAGGTGATCGTCAACCTGGTGGTCAACGCCCGCCACGCCATGCCCGGCGGGGGCCAGTTGAAGATCGAGACTGAGGACGTCACGGTTGGAACAGAATCGACTCTGGCTCTCGACGACTTAAAGCACGGCGACTATGTCCGGCTGAGTGTTACGGACACCGGCATCGGAATGGACTCAGACACGGCCGCCCACATATTCGAACCTTTCTTCACGACAAAAGAAAAAGGTAAGGGAACCGGTCTTGGGCTGGCCGCCGTCTACGGGATCGTCAAGCAGAGTCAAGGGGCCATCACGGTCGAGAGCCACCCGAGTTCCGGGACTGTGTTCAAGATCTATCTACCGCACGCTTCGCAAGAGGCCGTCGAGCGGGAAGACATCGACGACTTGGTCGCCGCGGCCGAAGGCGCGGAGAAGATCCTGCTGATCGAGGACGACGAGGATCTCCGGGCCCTGTTCGCCGAAGTGCTCCGCAAGGCCGGCTACGCGGCCATCGAGTGCGCCGACGCCCGAAACGCCCGCGAGTCTCTCGTGCGGGAGGATTCGATCGACCTGGTGGTCACGGACGTCGTCATGCCTGGCATGGGCGGCCCACAATTCGTCAAATGGGCCCGCGGCGTCCGCCCGCGCATGCGGGTTCTGTACGTCTCCGGCTACACCGGAAGCGAGTTGGACGCAAGGCCGCTCGAAAAAGGAAGCCGCCTGCTGGAGAAGCCTTTTACAGCAGCACGCCTCCTCTACGCAGTCAACGAAGCGCTCCACGGTGATAGACCCGCTGAATCTTGAGAAAGGGACGGGGTGGCGTCTTAACAAAGAGCCCTCGATCTATCCCGAGAGACCGTGCGGAGGGGAAGCAGATTCAAGGGAATTCCGAGCTTTCCATTCCTCTGCCGTGATTGCCCATCTTAGGTGATCACGCCAGAGTCCAGAGAGCTTCAGGTATCGCGGCGAAAATCCTTCGAGCCGAAATCCAGACTGTCGAACGAGCTGACGAGATGTTTCATTGTCAGGTCGAGTGTTCGCCTCGTGGTATCCAAGATATCCGGCGCAAAAACTGTATAGGATTGTAAAGAAATAGCCCCAACGGGAATCGAATGTATGCGTAAGTGACTAATATGGTTAACCTCGGCCATTGATGTGTGATTTTCCCCTCATTCTTCCCATCAATTCTGAGAGGGCGTCTCTTTCTACCGCCTCCTGCCGACCAGCGTCAGATCCCATCACTTGATAGAAGAACCGCTACCAACGCGACTTCTCTGCGCACATAACGCGACAACCGCACCTCCACCCGACTGAAAGATCCGGTTTACGGTTACTTGCGGAGCGGTGTGCAGCGTGCAACCAAGCAGGACATGCCAATCATCTCCTGCGAAGCCTACAACCCTGAAGCCGACATCCCATTCACATGGCTACTGGATCGGGCCAGCGGACAGGACCCGTCTGTTACCGATTACCTCCTGAGCGAACCGGCGAAGTGTCAGCGATGTCAGGTACCGGTGTTTGAGGAGACGTTGGTTGAGGATTCCTTCTTCCAGGACGAGAACGGAGGATAGGCCGATACAAAGTAATTACTCTCGATCGAGAGGTGCTTCCGCTTTGATGGAGCTAAGCGTTGAGACATCCATGACAGCACCGATCCGTTACGAACTTGCAAACTAGACCCGGCAAATCGCCTGCGCGGCAACTACTGCTTGCGCACCTGTTCGGAGACCAGCCGGATCGCATCGCCGACTGTCCTCATCTCTTCAGCCTCGCCGTCCGGAATCCGGATGTTGAAGGCTTGCTCAAACGCCAGTATCAGTTCAACGGCGTCCAAGGGATCCGCGCCCAGATCAGTAAACATGGACACGTCAGGTTTGAGCCGGTTGGCAGCGACACCCAATTGCCTGCTGATGATTTCTTCGACTCTGTTCTTCGCTTTGTTCGTAAACGCCAGAACAGCGGCCTGTCTTGCACGTTCATTTCCGTAATCTTCTGCTCGGCCCATCGGGCCCGTCGCCAGGCCTTCGGAGCCACCTCCCGCGAGATTGACCGCGATCTCACATCCAAGACCGCCGTCCTCAACTCTTCGCATCAGCAGATCGGCCAAGTCGTATAAATGAACCCCTTCGGTAGTTATCCCAACCAGAACGGTTCCGTCGGAGCGCAACCCGAGGAACGAGCGTGTCGCCGCGGGACGGCGTGTAGGTTCGGTGGGTTTCAACACGTTCTGATTCCGTTCCACCAGGATCGGCCCAACCTGTAACGCTCCCGACACTCCTCTTCGATCAAAGTCTTCCCGGCGTGTGATTTCCAGTCCTCGGTCAGACACCGCAATGATTCCTGACAGGCCCACCCGGTTGATCGGGTTCACCACTGAACCGTCGACTATGAGGAGTCCCACCGGTGTGGGTGGGCTGAAGGTGGACACAAAGCCACTCCCCAAAACAACGTCTGAACGAAGCCGCTGTCGCGGCGGACGCTACGCGTGGGCTGAGCGAACGGTGCTAAGCAAACTGTAGAGTGTGGGCTTCAAAGGAGGCCTACATGACGGACCTGCGTAAACGGATGCTGGAGGAACTCCAGCGTCGTAATTTCTCTCCGATCACCATCCGAAGTTACCTGCGAGTCGTTGAAGACTTCGCGGGCTATTTTGGCACGCGCCCCGATCGTCTCAGTCAGGAAGACCTGCGGCAGTATCACCTACATCTGATCCGGGAGCGAAAGCTCGCGGCCAAGACTGTCGGCTTGTACATTGCCGCCTTGCGGTTCTTTTTTGTAAAGACGCTGCGGCGTCCATACCTGAAGCTGGATCTCCCATATCCCAGAACCCCGAAACGATTGCCGACGGTTTTGAGCCAGGACGAGGTCGCACGACTGATCGACTCGGCAAAGAATTTGCTGGATTACGCGATGCTCATGACCTTGTACGCCACCGGGATGCGCCGAGCCGAGTTGATCCGGTTGAAGGCCGAGGATGTTGATAGCGAGCGCATGATCATCCACATCCGTCAGGGCAAGGGTCATCGTGATCGCGACGTGCCATTGACACCAAAGCTCTTGCAGACGCTACGAGAATACTGGTGTTGGATGAAGCCCAAGACCTATTTGTTTCCGGGCATGGTGAACAACTGGCGCGCCGACAAACCCCTCACCCCCAAGTGCGTGTGGTCCGCCGTACACGATGCGGCGAAACGTGCCGGAATCAAGAAACGCGTATCCCCGCACACGCTGCGTCACAGCTGGGCCACTCACCTACTTGAAAATGGCACCGATCTCCGCACCATTCAGATGTTAATGGGTCACGCGGACCTGCGAGCCACCAGCGTCTATCTGCACCTGTCTCGACGTCACCTGCAGGCGGTCACCAATCCGGTGGAGACCATGGCGGTTTCCAGCCTCGATGCGGTGAAGCGGTCCAAAAGAAGGAAGCAGAAACAATGACCCGGCCCACCGTGGAGGTGGCCGACATCCTTCGCGCCGCGGGCAACGACTTTATCGACCGCCATCGAAAACGAATCCATTTCCAGCAGCTCAAGGTGATGCACGCCATCCAGCATTGCCGCACAGCGGCTCTCGGCGGTCATATCGATGCCTGCTCACGATGTGGTGGCGATCGGGTCCTCTCCTATAACTCATGCCGTAATCGCCATTGTCCCAAATGCCAGGCTCAGGCGCGTCAGCGTTGGATCGCGGCCAGAGAACGAGAGCTTCTGGCAACACGATACTTCCATGTCGTGTTCACCCTGCCGCACCAATTGCATTCGCTCGTCCGACAGAACCAGGTCGAGCTCTACAACCTGCTGTTCCGCACTGTGGCCGAGACTCTTCTGGAGGTCGCTCGAAATCCCAAACATCTTGGCGCGAGAATCGGCTTCTTCCTCATCCTGCACACGTGGGGTCAGAACGTGCTGTTTCATCCTCACATCCACTGCGTCATTCCCGCCGGAGGAATCGCACCGGGCCGTGCGCGTTGGATTCATCCGCGATACCCGTTCTTCCTACCTGTGAAGGTTCTGGGAAAACTATTCCGCGGCAAGTTCGTTGACGGATTGCAGAAGGCTTTTCGCAAGAAGAGCCTGACCTTCGCCGGACAGATCCAGCACCTTTCCGAACCGAAGCACTTTGCGGCTTTCTTGCGACCGTTATTCCGCCAAGATTGGGTCGTCTATGCGAAGCCGGCATTCGGCGGCCCCGAACAGGTTCTTCGATACCTCGGACGCTACACACACCGCGTCGCCATCTCCAATCATCGATTGCTTTCCTTCGACGGCAGCCATGTCACATTCCGTTGGCGGGATTACTCTCGCGGTAACAAAGCAAGGACGATGACGGTTTCCGCCGCCGAGTTCATCCGCCGATTCCTGCTCCACGTACTGCCGAAAGGCTTTGTCCGCATCCGGCACTTCGGTTTCATGGCGAACTCCCAACGATCCGTATCCATGGAACTTTGTCATCGGTTATTGGGAATGGCGCCGGTCCCTCCTCCTGAGGAAGTCCCGTCAACCAGCTCCGCCTGGCTGTGTCCAATCTGTCATGCCCCGATGACCGTTATCGAGAGGCTCACTGCGACCGAACTCGCATGGAGATTCGCTTCGAAATGCTTTTTAGACACGTCGTAACAGGGATTCCAAATCCATGCCTTCCAGACGTGCTGGTGCACGCCAACGCCCACGTGCGCCTTGATGTCAAAAGTTCGTACCGATCGGGCCTGGACCTGCTCGGTGAACTCTCCAAAACGGACGATCGGCCGCCATACATTCATTGTCGCCGCCTGGCCACACTCGCTGGTCGAGTCTCACTCGTGAGAACTTCAACCCCCAACCCCGTACTTTCTCCATAGCCCACCGCGTTCGCCGCAAACGCCAGCGCCTTCCTTCAAACGTCGTTATCGAAAGTGCCCGAAGATCTCGTCACCACCACGCCTTATCGCTCGGCACTCCCGATGAACGCTAAGCGTTTGCCCCAAGACGGGTCAGAGCACCCAGCACCGACGTACCCGCGGGATTCTTCTTGGAGATCCCTTCCACGCGGACCTCGTACAATTTTGGATCCAACTCGGCCAGATGGATCCTTGCGTCAAGCGGGGCCGGATACCTGATGTGAGACAGGCGAACGCCCGTCATTTCCACGTGGTCGTGGTCGGCGAATGGAGGATCTGATTGTGCGGCTTCGGATTCCGCCCGACCTGCGGCGATGGACTCTTCCAGCCTGTGCACTGCGATGGCAGTTTCGGGCCTGGCGGCGGGGATCGATTCCTCGATCCGATGGAGTTCGTCCGCGATGTCAGTCTGTGGGCCGTCCTCGATAGACTCCTCGAGCCGATGCAGTTCTCGAGCAATGTCAGACTCGGCCGAGTCGTCGGAAATCGATTTTTCAATTCGATGCAGTTCGCTGACGATCTCAGGACCGGTCCGGCCGTCAGGGGTGGAGTCCTCAGGCGGCGCTTCAAGGGTGCCGGCACAAGCGGCCGCTGTCACGACCCAAAATATCAGGAAATTTCTTGCCGTGCCAGTCATGCCCCTGACCCTCCGCGCCCGTAGACCAAAACGATACAAACGATAGTGACTTCATCGCTAAGGTCTTCCGCCTGGGTGTCATCAAGAGCAAAGTTTATCCAATGAACATCTTGCCCAAGCTGCAGGTCAGGCTTGAATTGGAGAACGTCAGTGACGTTCATAAAGCCCCCCGAAAACTGCGTTGCCGGTTCGCCGATGTCATTGCCGTCGAGCGTGACCAAAACTTTTCGTTCCTCGAAGTTTCCGGCGAATCGGTGATTCGCCTTCAAATAGATACTAACCGGTTGTCCTGGCTTCGCGTAAAAATGCACGGAGTGGGATTGTTTTCGCGGATCATCCCATTGCAGTTCTATGAAACCTTCATACGAGATGGCAACGTCTGAGGCAGACACTGGCGGGAAAGCCGCGTCGTGGAGGCTTCGCAGTATATCGCCCTGGTCCAGAAGCCCGACTATCAGCAAGAGTGTTAGAAATCCACCCAGACCGTAGAGGAAGTACCTAGCTTTCGTTTGAATGGATCCGATTCGACCGTCGATTTCGGCCTTGATGGCGTTCCGGAATTCTTTTGGGATTTCCGGCTTCTCGTCAGTGTCTGGCATGGTCCCTCCTATTTCCGCATCAAGGCCTCTCACTTGGCTACTGGATCTTCTGCGACGACTGTCTGGGTTGTAACTCAAGCGATTGACCTCATGATATGACGGCCGGACGGATTCCGCACTCGAATCCCGTCGTCACTGTCGTCGACACCATGGCGTCTTCTCGTACATGTGGAAAATGTCGGCCTGCTCGGTTCATCACCTGCACGAGTTTCGTTTGCCATAGTTCCCTCATCCTGACATGACGGAATTATCCCGAGAGAGCGTGCGGAGGGGAAGAAGATTCAGGGGGAGACTAGGGGATTTGGCGATCAGGCAAACGGACCCTCGTCCTCTCTTTCAGAAGCAGCGTCGCTAGGCCCGACGGGTGAGTTTTTGAGGGACCCGAGAACATAACCAATGATGCCACCCAGAAGTCCTGCAACCGCTTCACCAGCGATCACGCGCTCTAGACCCAGAACCACTGTCGCAAAAACCACGAGGAATACGGTTACGTGGTGGAGAGCTCGCCCGCCCCTGAAGTGCTTTATTGCAGCAGGATCTTTTCTCAGAATGACCGTAAAGCAAAGACCTGCTACAACCGCGAGAAGGAAAACTGCCCCAATCACCCACAGGAGAGATTGTTCGGACAATAAGGGCTGTAGTGAAGTTTCATTCATCAAGTCAATCCCCCGTCCGCAGATGTAAATGCGGGCCCATGCGGATCTCTTTCGCTCGTACTAGTGTAGTGTGTCGTAAATAACTTTACAATACAGCTTTCTGGATGTATCGTGCGGTCATGTGGAAATCCGCCGCAAAACTGTCGCTCACATCCGAACAAGAAAACACTCTTCAGAGTTGGACACGGGCCCACAAGACGCCCCAAAGCGTGGCAACTCGGTGCCGGATCATCTTAATGGCTGCCGAAGGTATATCGAACAGTCAGATCGCGGCACAACTTGAAGTCAGTCGTCCAACGGTCATTCTGTGGCGCCAACGTTTCGCCAAAGGCGGAGCGCCCAGCCTGACTGACGTGGCAAAAGGACGGGGTCGACCCTCCCGTATCAGTTCCAAAAAAGTGAAGAAGATCATTCACGCCACCCTGCACACAAAACCGAAGGGAGCGACACATTGGAGTTGCCGCACCATGGCCGCTCATGCCGATGTCAGCCCGGCGACGGTACAACGGATCTGGGACGCTCACGGGCTCCAGTCCCACCGTGTGCGCCAGTTCAAACTCTCCCGGGATCCGCAGTTTGTCGAAAAACTCACCGACGTCATCGGACTGTATCTCAACCCCCCGGACAAAGCGCTGGTCGTGTGCGTCGATGAGAAAAGTCAGATTCAGGCTCTAGATCGCACACAACCGGGCTTGCCGATGAAAAAGGGGCGTTGCGGCACGATGACCCACGACTACAAACGTCATGGCACGACCACGCTGTTTGCCGCCCTGAACGTGCTCGAAGGGACTGTCATCGCCGATTGCATGCCGCGCCATCGACATCAGGAATTCCTCAGGTTTCTTCGCCGCCTGGATCGGGAGTTTCCCCCGCATCTTGACCTGCACTTGATTCTCGACAACTACGGCACGCACAAACATCCGAATGTGAAACGATGGTTATCCAAACGACCTCGGTTCCACCTGCACTTCATCCCGACCAGTTCGTCCTGGCTGAATCTGATCGAACGCTGGTTCGCCAACCTGACCGTCAAGCGCATCCGTCGCGGCGTCTTTCATAGCGTCCCCGATCTCATTCAAGCCATCGACGATTACGTCCACCTCAACAACGACGATCCCTCTTCCTTCGTTTGGACCGCTTCTGTTCAGTCCATTATGGAAAAGATTAACCGTTGTAAATCCATTTATGAGACACAACACTAGGATACTCGTTCTCCTGAAGCGGATCACCCATCAGCGCGGCGTTTCTTGCCGACCCGCCTCTTCGCACTTCTACCGACCGCACCTCCGCGCCCAACGGAAAGTGATGTCCTGCAAAGCCTGCAACCCTGAAGCCGACATACCATTCACCTGGGTACTCGATCGAGTCAGCGGACAGGACCAGACCGTTGTGGATTACCTCCTGAGCGAGCCGGCAAAGTGTCCCCGATGCCAGGGACCGGTGTTTGTGGAGACGCTGGTGTAGGATTGGGAATAACAGACCCTTTGGCATTGAATTGAACTACAAGCCGGTGGTGTTACACTGCCGCAATGCGCAAGATACTTTGTAGTTGATTTCGCTACTCTAAATTGGCCCACTTTTGATCGTTTGATTTGGCCCACCCCTGACGACTGAACCGGAGAGGCTGTTCCGAACAAAGAGTCGGAATGGAGGGACCCGGTGTCAAGGAGATCGAAGGTGGAATTATTTGAAGAGATTCGGCGAGAGCACGAGTTTGGTGTGGGAACGATCCAGGGTGTGGCCCGGCGGCTGGGGGTGCATCGGCGGATGGTGCGTCAAGCGCTGGGAAACGCCGTGCCGCCGGCGAGGAAGAGCCCGGAGCGGAAGAGGCCGAGGCTGGAGCCGGTTATGGAATTTATCAACGGGGTGTTGGAGGCGGACAGGCAGGCCCCGCGGAAGCAGCGGCACACCAGTCACCGGATCTACGAACGGATCCGGATGGAATTTCCGAAACATCCGATTGGGGAATCGACGGTTCGCCGGTATGTCGGGCGGCGGAAGCGGGAGATGGGTTTCATCCGACAGGAGACGTTCGTGCCGCAAAGCTACGCCTGGGGTCAGGAAGCACAGATCGACTGGTACGAAGCCGTCGCGGAGTTGGATGGCGAACGGCAGAAGCTCCAGGTTTTCTGTATGCGGAGCATGGGCAGTGGTGGCGCATTCCATCGAGCTTATCCTCGGGCGACACAACAGGCATTCCTGGAGGCTCATGAGTTGGGTTTCCGCTATTTTGCGGGGGTCTTCGGGGTGCTGCGTTATGACAACCTGACCAGCGCGGTGAAGAAGATTCTGCGGGGATACCGGCGTGTAGAGACCGAACGGTTCATCGCGTTTCGGTCGCATTGGAAGTTTCAAGCCGAGTTCTGCACACCCGGCGAGGGCCACGAGAAAGGCGGTGTGGAAGGCGAAGCCGGATACTTCCGGCGCAATCACCTGGTACCGGTGCCGAAGGCGAAGGACCTGGCGGATCTGAATGCGCAGCTGCTGGCCGGTTGCCGGGCCGATGAACGGCGCAAGATCGGCGATCGGGTCCAGACGGTGGGTGAAGGGATGCAGATCGAACAGCCCCATCTGCTCGCGTTATCGACCGAAGGGTTCCCTCTGGCCGAGGACAGCTTTCCACGAGTCGATGGTAAGGGATGTGTACGGGTGCGTAACAACTTCTACTCCGCCCCCGTCAAGGCCGGGACTGTGGTGCGGGCGAGCGTTTTTCCGGCCTACGTGGAGGTCTGGCACGATGGCGGATGCGTGGCGCGGCATGAGCGAGGATATGGAAACGGCCAGCACTTCTTCAATCTGGAACATTATCTGGAGGTGTTGGAGCGGAAGCCGGGCGCGCTGGCCGGGAGCAAGCCTCTGGAGCAATGGCGGCAACAGGGCCGATGGCCGAAAAGCTATGACGAGTTCTGGCAGACGTTGATCGATCGCAACGGAAAACAGAATGGGACCCGCGCAATGGTGGAGTTGCTCCTACTGGGCCGGGAACATGGCTATAGCGAGCTGGATTCCGCATTCCAACAAGCCCTGCGCCTGGGATGCTCCGATGCCGCCGCGGCGCGCTACCTGATGACCGAGGCCCGATTCGACCGGCCGGCGGCGCCGCGACTGGAAGTGGCCGCACTACGCGCTTATGAGCGGCCCCTGCCGGAGGTGAATACTTACGATGCACTGCTCACTGCGGAGGTGGTCTAGTGTCCGCCACAGCCGGCGGGGTCGAACAGGCGGCGATTCAGCAGTACTGTAAAGCTCTCCGGACGCCCACGATCGGAACGCAGTTTGCGGCCATGGCCGAGCAGGCCCAGCGGGAAGAGCACACCTACACACGGTATCTGGAAGCCTTGCTGGCGATGGAAGTTGAAGAACGCGAACGGAACACCGTGGCCCGGCGGATTCAAGCCGCACGTTTCCCTCGAATGAAGACACTCGAGGACTTTGACTTCTCGCGGTCGAAGGTTCCAGCCAACCGGATCCGTGGACTCGCAGACGGTGGCTATTTAGAACACGCCGAACCTGTCGTCCTGATCGGGGAGTGTGGAACGGGCAAGACGCACCTGGCCACAGGACTGTGCGTGGCCGCTTGTCGGCAGAAGAAGCGGGTTCGCTTTACGACGGCCGCCGGCTTGATCAACGAGTTGGTCGAGGCCCACCACAACGACCAGTTCCGCCGGGTTCTGGCCCGATGGTTCCGATACGAGTTGATTGCCATCGACGAAGTCGGCTATGTCCCGATGGCAGACCTCGGCGCCGAACTCCTCTTTCAAGTCATCTCGGATCGAGCCGAGCGGGCGACGGTGATCTTGACAACGAATCTGCCGTTCTCGGAATGGACCCAGGTGTTTCCCAATGTTCGGCTGTGCAAGGCGTTGCTGGACCGGATAACCGATCGCGCTCACATCATCGAGACCGGAACCGAATCCTTCCGGTTTCGGCGCACGTTGGAGAAACGACAGAAACCACGGCATCCGCCTGGAAAGGAGAAACCCGCGAAACAAACCACGTCCTGAGGGTCGGATCGCCGCGCGGTCGTCGATCCTGGGCGATCCTGGAAACGGAGTTTTTTCCCGAAAGAAAGAAAAAGAACCAAAAAGAAAGAAACGGAGGCCTGTGGAAGATGACGCGCTGTGGAAATCCTAAAAACCAGGATTCCCACAGCGCTTGGAAAAGCCTCGCCAAGGGCGCTCGGCTTTCCCACATCTACAACACAGGCCCGACGGTAATTATCACTACTCGGAATTATTAACAGGAGGGGGTGGGCCAAATCAGACGATCAAAAGTGGGCCAGACCGGGTGGACAAACCCAGTAGTTAGGTAGGCCTAGAATTATTGTTAGCGAGATCAGGAGAACGGGCGGTGAGTCGGATGTCCGAAGAAGAGTCCTTGTTGGAAGAATGGAAGGCGAACAACGAGTTATTCAAGTTCCATGAGGAGTTGAAGCAGAAGCGTTTCGCCCAGTTTCTGACAGTTCAGGCTGTATTTATCGGTTTTTTCGGATTGATCGCCAGGGATGCCTGGTCCGACCCCAGCATCGTAAGGCTGTCTAGCCTAGCTTTGATATCAGTTCCGCCTCTCCTGATCGCCCACTTCCTCGTATCCATGGATAGACGGGCCAGGGCTTATGTGGACACCGTAAAGGCAAAATTGCTCCTTATCGAGCTCGAATGGCGGACGATCGATACTAAGAGACCTTTCTCCACGTATAAAGAACAGTTCGACGTGCTCTCCATAACAAATGCGATGTCATCATCAAGAAGTACCTAGAGATCCGTAAGCAGTCCAACGACCCTTATAAGTCATTGATATATGAGAAGGCGGCGCACGTTGGTGAAGAGAGCATATTGAAATTGTTTATGTGCGTGTGGAGTGTCTTGCTCAGTTTCGTATTGATCGTGATAACAGAGGCATTCTTGTTCTAAGGCTAACAAGCCGCTCCCAGCAGACGAACGACGCCGAAAGATCGACGCGACCGGCGGATTCATTCCCCATGCCTTACTTCAGCCTTCGAGTCCACGTCGTTCGTGTCCCGGCTCGCCTGCTCTTCCAGGTGGATCCGTTCACGGACCTGACCCACCGCACTTGCCGCAAACAAGGCGAACCTGTTTATTAGCACAGATGTTGATTTTCCTAGCCCTTCCGAGTCGGCCGTCCAACTGCCATGCACACCTGCCTGATCACCCTCATCCCCGTCTCCCGTGCCCCCCTCTTTCTCGCCCAATTTGAACTCCTCGGTTGCGAAGCCTGTTCCGATAAAGCGGATATTCCCTTCAACCGGATCCTTGATCGAAACCGGCCGCCGAAGAGGCCAGGCTAAATACCAACTCCCGGAGCCAGCGATTTACTGGAAATGCTTTGGAGAGGTTACGCTCCAGCAGAGAGAGCACCCTGTCCGATTTTCCAGATCTCAATCCGGATCAAACTGCCAGCAGATTCATATGGTCTATACAACGTATGAACTCTCGCCGTGAGTTGAACGCCTTTGTGCCGCTCGGCTATCTCCTTAGCCACCCGTGGAGGAAGCCATCCGATTCTCTTCCGGTGCAACACGCGGCTCCGATCTTCCCACAGTCCGATGACATCTGTGGCGTATGGATCGGCTGAATTCTTGAGATAACGCCGGAGCTGAATCTCGCGTTTACTGCCGTCAACGAACAAGTCTGCAGCTACGGTGATTCGTGGATCGGAGTACTCTTCCACGGTGATCTTGTCGAACAACTTGCAGGCGACGTATTCGAGAGAATCCTCGTGGATTCGGATAACGTGAGGAGGGTCGTCGGGCAGACGAAAGTCTTGACCCGTCTGCCGATTGGCAGGATCGGCGAGGATGGGAGCGGGCCTGCCGGCTCCACCTCCGAACTGTTCCTGCAGGTACTCCAGTAGTCGCATAGCTTGGCTCCTGGAGCGTTCCCCTATCTAAATAGGACGTAGTTTCCGGCTGAAACCGTGCTCGGGCTGGCAAAGTTTTCAACGGAGAGGTTACGGAGAAGACGTTGGTGGAGGGGTAGCCACGAGGCATCGGAACGAGTATGGCGTCGCAAGACGACGGGTACGAAGAAGACAACGGATCAGGCCCGATGCTCGCATGTGATGTAGGTCCACGAAGCGCCGAACTCGAACGCGTCGTCGAAAACCTGGTCCATGGCAAGACGCATGATCGCTAGGCGATCTGCGATCACTTCTTCCGATGCTGGAGTTCCGACTACCTTCTCGGCGCCTCCGACCCAGCCTAGCACCCCCTCGTGGTAGACGCTCAGAAAGTCAAACCACTCCGACACTCGTGCCGGGATGCGCCGATGGCGAACCGAGGTTACCTCGAAACCCTCGGCCCGCAAGCAGTCGAGGTAGTACTCCAGGGGTCTAACAGGTAGGAAGTACTTCTTACGCAGTGCGTCATGGGCGGACATGTATGCCCCATCTTCGATTACCGGACGGTATTGTCGAAAGGGCTCCTGTGCCTGAACGATGCCCATCGCTCCGCGGTGAATCACCTCGACCGTCTCGTCGATGATCCACTCGTCGTCGGGGAGTTCCGGGTTCTTGATGTTCCCCGACTGGATGAACACCCGACCCCAAGGGCGGAGAATGGAACTCCAAGCCCTCAGTGTCTCCGCCAGATCGAAGTACAGGTGGATGGCGTTCGTGGAGACTACTCCGTCAACACCCCGCTGCAGGATCTCCGCACCTAATACCTCGTCGACCCGCTCCAAACGGCCCTCATCGCGAAGAAAACGGATCCGCCGGAACGCCATACGCGGCTCGTTCCGAAACTTTTCCAAAGCCAAGCGTAGGAATTTCGGAGAAGAGTCTACGATTATGATTCCCACGTCCTTTGATCCGAGCCGGTCCAAAAGGCGCTTTGCCAGGATTCCAGTGCCACCGGAATAGTCAATTAGAATGTCGCCCTTCCGAGCGTACTCCCCAATCTGCTCGACCGTATAATCGAGATTCGAGTACCAGCCGTGGTTCTCGACTGTATCGTAGTTCAATGCCAGTCCTTCTATCGGCTCCTTCACCCAGGGGTTGGCAGGGATGCGCTCGAAGGGCTCAGGCCACTGAAACGTCAAGATGCTTCTCCAGAAAATAAGCTCGCTAGTCCTCGGCGTGTCCGAAGGCTCGCTACAATTCTTCCGGACGTAATTATCCCGAGAGACCGTGCGGAGGGGAAGAAGATTCAGGGAGCGAGCGGAAGCCGGGTGTCGTGATGTCCTCGTAATCCATGCGCCGAATGGTCATGAGCATCGACATGTTGGATAGGGGCTGACCTGGACGACCAGGAAAGACAACCTCGCCGTCGTTGAATTGCTTTGCCAAATTGAGGATCTCTATGGCGCGGGCTGACAACGGCACCCTGTGCGGCTCTTTCATCTTCATTCTTTCGGCAGGAATCGCCCACACGCCTCCATCCAGATCGAATTCTTCCCACCGGGCCTTCAACACTTCCGAGGTCCTCGAACAGGTCAAGATCAGGAATTCAAGCGCTAACCGGACCGACAAGGAAGAGCCCGTCTTCCTCAGGGCTTCGATGAATGCCGGCAGCTCCTGGTAGGGAAGAGCCTCGTGATGCTTTTCTCCAGAGCGATTGCTCGGCAATGCAGTCCTGATTCCATCACAAGGATTCGGGAGCCTGACCGAGAGATTGCCCACCAAGACGCTTCTGTAGCCGGACGCTTGACAGTAATCGAAAATCGCCTTTACGCGCCGCAGCGTGCGACGTGCCGTATCCGGTACTGTGATCCAGATGGGTCCGATAGCCCGGAGGACGTCTGCCGTGTCTATCGCCTCTACGGTCTGTGAACCAAAGACGGGGAAGATGTATTGCTCCAGGGAGCGAAGCCAGTTGCGGGCGTGCTGGTCGCTGTCGAACGTTTCGCTGATTTGTTCGTGGTAGATGATGGCGGCTTCCTTGAAGGTTGGGATAATCCGCTTCTCTATGCGCTTGGTTTCGAGGATGTCTTCTCCCTTTCTGGCTCGTGCCCGGAGCAGGCCGGCTGCGTGTCGGGCTTCTGCAAGCGATGTCGTCGATAGTCCGCCCAACCCGACGTCCTTCCTCTTGCCGCGAACCCTTGTCCGCAAAACCCAGGAGCGGGAGCCTGACTCTTGAACATCGAGGTAAAGCCCGTTGCCATCCGCGTGTCGACCCGTTCCAAGTCGCACAAGCTCGATTGGATTCAGCCGTTTCTCAAGTCGCTTTCCCATCTTTTTTCCCGTCTTTCGAAATCCGCCAATATTTTCCCCACCTCTTTCCCCTCAATATTATCTGGATGTCCCTGGACAGCACTGGACCACTTCGGAGCAAAATTAGCATGTTTTTGTTGGGGTTATGACGAATTTCTGGACGCAGTTGGACCGTATTGGATGCTAAGGGAATAGCCCCAACGGGAATCGAACAGGCCTGCAAGCTGCTGAGACAATTACTGTAAATCCGACCGTCCAGAATTTCCCGCCGTTCCTCCCACCAATTCTTACCGGATAGTATAGGACGGTATGGGACCAGAATTGGCCAGGTGTCAAGGCATCCTGAGTTCGGGATAATGGGAGTGCGCCTTGCACCCCCAACAGTGGAGTCACGACATACAAAGGGAAGTCAGGGTGACGCCGGGTAACAATCGTTGATTGCTAGGGCCCGACACGAGCTGACGCGAAAATGGGAGAAGCAAATGGCAAACAAGAAAGTTGTGTTCGTTGCATTCGCCATCGAAGATAAGAGCCAGAGGAATCTCCTCAAGGGTCAATCTCTGAATACGGAATCACCGTTTGAGTACGTCGATATGTCTGTGAAAGAGCCATATGATTCCGACTGGAAGGCGCGGGTGCGCACCAGGATTCGGCGCTCAGATGGTGTCATTGCTCTGGTGAGCAAGAACTCGCTAACCTCGAGTGGTCAGAAGTGGGAGATCACCTGCGCCCGTGAAGAAAAGAAGAGGATCCGTGGTATCTGGATATACACAGGTGACCGAACGAACCTGGTGGGAGTGGGCGGCAATCGAAACGTTTATCGACAGCCTCTGACGTAAGGGGGAGATGCGATGCGAAGAGCACTAATCGTTGGCATCAACTACTACGAGTATGGCAATCCGCTCTTCGGGTGTGTTGATGACGCCTATGCGGTCAAGGAGATTCTTGAGCGTGATGATGACGGCACGGTGAACTTTGATTGCCTTCTATGTGCAGGGACTGGTCCAAACGATCGCGTAGATCGAGGCGATCTCAAGGACAATATCGAGACGCTGTTTCGGGATGATGTGGATATCGCTCTGCTTTACTTCGCCGGGCACGGACACATCGAGGAGACCGGCGGGTATATTCTTGCCACAGGTTCAAAGCGCGGAGACGAAGGGGTCTCGCTTTCGGACATTCTGACCTTTGCAAATGGATCGCCAGCCCAAAACAAAGTCATCGTTTTGGATAGTTGTCATTCAGGGATTGCTGGAACCCCACCGACCGGAGGAGATCTGGCAGCCCTGTCCGAGGGGCTAACCGTGCTAACTGCGTCGACCCAAGACCAATACGCGACGGAAGAGAATGGGAGGGGGGTTTTTACTACTCTTTTCGTCGACGCGCTCAATGGGGGCGCGGCCAACCTCACTGGCCACATCACTCCAGGAAGCATCTACGCTCACATAGATCAAGCACTCGGCGGGTGGGAGCAAAGACCGGTCTTCAAGACCAATGTGAAGCAGTTTGTATCCTTGCGAAAAGTGTCGCCTCCGATCCCAACGTCCGACTTGCGTCGACTTACGGAGTTCTTCCCATCACCTGGCCTTGAGTTCCCTCTTGATCCGACCTACGAACCTGAAATGAAGGGCCGGGATCCTGGAATGCCCGATCCGAACCCGGAGAATACGAGGACGTTCGCAATACTCCAGAGATATAATCGGCTCAATCTACTTGTTCCAGTGAACGCTCCCCACATGTGGAATGCTGCCATGGGGAGCACTTCGTGCAAACTCACGGCGCTCGGAGAGCACTATCGGAGACTCGTGGAGAAGAACCGCATCTAGGCGAGCATTGGTGCCTGAACGGAACCGCCACCCTTTTGTGCGCTCAACTCCCCGACTCGGCGCACGCGGCCCCGTAAGGGCGCGGCCGGTCATGCCTCACCCCCCTTCATTGCTGTCTACGATCCCTCGGCCGGCCCGCCTGCCTTGAACGAGTACCTGGACCGTGATCATCCAGACTGGATGTGGTAGATCGCCGTGATGTGGCAACGCGAGGATCTCGTCGAGGGCGCTATGCATCGCTCTTCGGAAGCCGGGATCATCGGGAATTTCGTGTTCTGAGTCAGTGTGGGTGCCCTGATCCGCCTCGGATCCGGGGCTGGGTAGAGTGTTAGCCATTTCGCCCTCCTCGCCGCTCCGCCATGACGTCTCCTACGAACTTGCGGATAACACGACACATGGTCCTCGTTACATCCGGGTCGATGCGGGCATATGTTTTGAGATCCCGACCCGCACGCTCGATCTGCGCGTTGAGACGTTTCGAAATGGGAGGGTCCTGATCTGACGGGGAGAGAGATACTTTGGTCTTAGCCATGTGAGCCACCTCCGATGGTTCCGTGGTTAGGCTCGGCCTCGGAAGTTCCAGCTTCCGGGTCGGGCCGCTCACCGACGACCGGCAAGCAGAGTTATGATGGGCCAGGACAACTATGGAGGGCAAGGGAAATGAACTGGCAAGTGATTGAACACGACAACAGCAACCTCGACTGGCATGTGGTCACGAAGGAAGTTACGGACGAGGTCGAGGCACTGATCACATTGGCTGGACGCGCCGCAGACGGCACCGTCGTATACTCTCGCGATTCAATTGAAGAGAACAAAATGTACGTCTATTTCAACCCCCAAGCTGTGCGCCTTCCTGGAGTTGGGGCTCTGTTGGAGAGATACGGAGCCAAGCAGTGCGGGGAGCCTCAAACTGAAGGTATGGTGGTCCTCGTCAGCTTGACGTGGCCCAGCGATTAGGACGCTCCATCTTCTGCCGAAACTGCTCTTCGTCGAGTGTCGAGATCTCGGGCTCGCCCCGACACGCCCAACCCTATGTCAGTCAGTTGAGGGCCGACCGCGGGCTGGAGAGACCCCGCCGGCTCTACGGCACGCGGATTCCGAACACGCGCCGCAGCAAAACCCGATTACAATCCTGTGACCGTGCAGAACGCGGCCGGCCGTTGAACCGTCAAGGCCCATCGTCCGTCGGCTCTGACGGTCCGCTTGCCTTCGATGAACTGCGTGCCGGTATACCCGATCTGGATATCAATGCCCCGTCTTTCCCACAAAGTGACCCACTCGGGCATGAACGAACCGACCAGGGCCGTCCCGACGGCGATCACATCGGCAACGACCAGAGGGAGTCCCCACAGCGTCGGCGGACCGGTCATCGAGGGTCGGCCCATGAGGTAATTGCCGTCCGCGGTGGTCAAAAGTCGCATCGATTCAGCATCGGTGGGATGCAGAACGATATGGGAAGGCGCCGACCGACCGGTGACCGCGATTTTCGTCATCGCCTTGTGAATCGCATCGGGAACGTTGTCGGCCGCGAGTGCCTGGGTCTGAATCCCTGTCACGTTCAGGATGCCTTCGAGGTTCACTCCAGTTCCGGAACCGTTCATGATCTGAGCGTCGAGTCGCTGTTTGACGCCGAACATCAGCCGGCCGTTGATGTACCTCTCGGCCGCCCCCTCATCTTCGAGTTGCTCATCGGTCACCGGCAGGCTGTCGGTGATTTTTCGGACGGTCGAGGTCTGTTCGGCGAGCGTGAAGACCGACTCGGCGAAAGCCGCACCTTCGGCCTTTTCCGCCGCGTTGTGGGTTCGCGTCGTCTCTAACATCCAAAGAATTTTCTCGCTGGACGTTCGCTGAACGGGAATGATGTCCAGGAGCTGGATCGGGCGGGTGACTGCATCGGTAACCACTCCGGTTCGCACCGATTGTGGCGCCCAGCCGGCCGTCGTTTCGAATAAAGTTTTCCGGAAGTGGGCGATCGGCGAAACATCGAATCTACTGCCCCAAGTGCCCGCTTTGCCCGAATCGATCCAGGCCTTAAACCCGCTGTCCCCGATCACGTTTTCGCCCAAGCTCTTGCCGTCGGCCGTAGCTCCCCCGTTCGGTCCGATTCCACCGGGGCCGGCGTGGATCATTTTGAACGGTGGCTTACCTCCGCGTGCCTCGCTGGCGAGGCGCAGACACCGCGTCTCCAGCTCGTTCCGCTTGGCCTGCAAGCCGATCAGCAAGTTCGCCTTGTCGGAATTCTTCCAGCCGGAAACGACTTTCTCGCCGATACGGGCAACCCCGGCCATGTCGCCGTCTTCGCCCATTTGCTCCATAACATTTTCGATCGTCTCTTCGAGCTCGTTGAACTGATTGCGCAATTCGACGAACTTCACGTCATCCACTTTCATTAGAAACACCCTCCCTTTCGGCATGCAGTGTTGTTTAGTTTTGCTGTTTGGAAACAAATGCCGGGTAGGTGCGGGTCTGCACGGTGGCAGATTGCGCGTCGGCTATGCTGCTCGCGGGCTGCCGGCAAGCGCCGGGACCGTGACGAGGGCATTCCGATTCTCAACCCGAGTCGGGACACATTCGGTCCAATTCACGATTAGAGGCCGTTTTTTGCACTTTTTTTCCCCTGCCTCGCGGCCCCAAAAGCGTGGTTTTTCCCAACAAAAACAGAGGTTTTTGCAAAAACGACCACTTTCCAAAAAATTTCCCAGACCCGTACATAATAAAAAGAACGGACCTGCGGTCATCTGAGACCGGGTGGAAGAAGAAACTCACTTTTTCTGTCAGTGCACCACCACGCTGCTCCCAGCTTCGACATCAGAGGCCATCTGTCTCAGGTCGGCCGCGGCGCCTGGTCGGCCGCGGGCTGCGATCATGCCTGTGACAAAAAGGCTGGCCATAGCGGCGGCCGCCTCGGCGGACGTGAAGCCCTTTTCCTGCATGTACAGGACCGTCTCGGCAACGACCTGGGCCGCGGCCCGGTTCCGCTCGTCCTGGCTCATCTGTTCCACTGCTTTGTCTGCCATGCGTCTCACTCCTATGATTCGATCAGCTCCCCGATCTCTTCGCGTTTGATCGCCCACTCGGCGACGATCAGGCCCAAGCAGACTTCGCAGATAGGGACCGCGTTGATCGTGAACCTCGCGCAATTCCGCAGCTCATCGCAACGCGTGCACTTCGTCACCATTGCCTCGGGCCCAGCCCCAGGAGGGGATGATTCCCAACCTCCCAACCTCCCAACGTTCTCCTTAGAGTCCCCCATATACCCCCACTCTTTTACTCTTTCTGTACCCAATAACTCTTGGATAGGTTGGGTAGGTTGGGTAGGTTGGGTAAACCCTTTGAGAACGGCAAAATATCAACACCCAACCTCGGCCCGCGGGGTTGGGTGTCCCCAACCTAAACGCCGTCTTCATTCGTGTTCTTTTTCATCTTTTTCGTACCGCCATCCTGACTGTTTTTTTTTGCGTACCCAACCTCGATGTTTCAGCGCCTTCGACACTCGCATTTGGCACAGCCGATCAATCCGCGCCTCATCGAGTTTGAGGCACTCCAACAAGATTTCCTTGACGCTAACGTTCGTCCGGAGTTTGCAAAATTCAGCAATCGATTCTTCCCAAGCGTCACCTTCGTAACGTTTCTCCTGCTCCGTCCGGGTCTCATCCGCCGGCATGTTCCACCAGGTCTCGCCAGCCTTGAACCGGGCCGCGGCCTCGGCGAAGAGCTGCTCTCGAGATCTCTTGATCTCCTCGAGGTCGATGTCTCCCCGACAGGCGATCGGCCAGAACCGGCGAGCTCCGGTCTCGTCTTTGTTCCAATCGTCCTTGTTCGTCGTTCCCACAAAAACGCACTGGCGAGGATGATCTTTGGCATAGCGGCCGTAGCTTTCCCGAAACCGGTCCGACGGGCAACTGACGACCTGTTTAACTCTGGTAATGTCGGCCCTGTTGAAGGAGTCCAACTCCGCGATTTCGACGACGAGTTTCCCCTGGAGTACTTCAAAGAAGCCTTTGCCCGTTACCGTCTCGTGTTGTTCGGTGAACCAGTCGCCGCCGATCGCCTGGAGTGCGCTCGACTTCCGGATCCCCTGGGCGCCCTCGAGCACGATCATGTTGTCGACCTTGCAGCCTGGGCGATACACGCGAGCGACGATCGACAACCAGAAATTCCTCGAGGCGGCCCGCGCGTACTCCGAGGCCTCGGCGCCGAAGTGATCCTCGAAAAAATGATCGAGGCGGGTCTCTTGGTCCCAGGAGAGAGAATTCAACCAATCCTTGACGCAGTTGTGGACACGACGGAAGGCGACCAACATCGCGGCCTGTTGGGCGATCTCCCGGCTAACCTTCGTCATTCCGATGTAGTCCTGGAGCCGGTAAGTCAACGCCAGGTCGTCGGCGTCGGTCCACTCTCGAGCTCGAGGTGGGACTCCGGTCAGGACGCGCCCCATAAACTCGTCGTACCAGACCGGCGGGGCGGCGTCGTCGTTCTCGATCGCCAGGGTTGCGTTTTTCAGCGTGTTGAGTGGCTCGCCGCGGCCGTTCTGGTCGAGGCCCCATGCGAGCCACCGTGCGACCTGGCCGCCGGCGCCGTTGTTGTGAGTTTGAGCCGGAGCATCCTCGATCTTGGCGGGAGTCGGTTCGGCCGGCGACATCGGCGCCGTTTCTGCGCGAATGGATCCGTCGACGCTCCTGGACCGTGGCCGCGCCCAGGCGGCGAGCTTCTCCCAGGTCCAGCCCTCCTTGAGAGCGTCGGCCGCATCCCAACCTTTGGCCAGGTCCTCCCCGGGGAGGATGATCTTGACCTCGGGACAGTGCTCGAGGAGAAAGTGTCCGATCTCCCACATACACTTGACGCCTGGCTCGTCGGCGTCGGGCCATAAGAGGACGTGGCGGCCGTGCACGCGATCCCATTTGGCTAACTTCCACGAGAGCGCCCCGCTCGGCCAGGTGACGACGATATAGAGCTTCCCGGCGATCGAACGGGCGGCGTCGGCCGCCTTCTCGCCTTCGACGACGAGAATCGGCGTTTCCGGGTGTCTCTGAGCCAGCGTCTCGAGGCCATAGAGAGGCCGAGGCGCCGGCCAGGAGCCGAGCTGCCACTTTTCCCCGCTCCAGGTCCACGGAAGGATCTCTTTGCCGTCCTCGATCTCATATCGGGCGACGTGACCGAGGAGACTGCCGTCGATGCCGCGATAGGACCAGATCTTGACCGGCTTCCCGTGTTTGTAGTGAACCGCGGAGCACGCCGGCGCCGAGTCCGGAACAGGGGCGACGACTTTCTTCCGTTCACGGTCCGCCGTCGGTCGTCTTTGCCTCTTCGGTTGCGGCGTCCCGTCGTCGAGGCGCCTGGCCGCCTCACCTTGCGAGATCCCGTGGATCGCGGCGAAGAGGGAGACCAGGTCGCCGCCCTTCTGGCCGGTCGCGAAGTCGGCCCAACGTCCCGAGTCGAGGTTTACGGATAAGGAGTCGCCGGCGGCGCCGGCAAGGTTACCGACGACGAACTCGCGACCGCGCCGCTTGCCGGCGGGGAACCAAGACACCAGGAGGGTCTCTGCCCGTATGAGCAGCCTGGCTGCCATTGCTTCGAAATAGCCCGACGACGCAGTTTGCTTGGAGCTGGCGACCCGCGAAGACGTCATCCCGTTGTTGCCCCTTCACGGACGCGGGCCATGTGTGCGCGAAGCTGCGCCGAGTCCCAGACGGTTGTCTTAGGACCGAGCTTGAAAGGTTTGGGAAATGTGCCAGCGGCGATCCATCTCCAGAGAGTTGACCGAGATGTTCCCATCACGGCAAGAACAGTACCGATGCGAACGAATCCCTCGGCCGGCAAGTTGGATAAACTTTGAGATTGAGTTTGAGACACGAACAAAATCCTCCTATCAAGGATTTCGCCTATTGCCTCAGTGGTTCAGGTTAGTGCAGCGCCCGTTCAGGTGGCCGGTGGCGGCCTGTGACCACGGGGTTGACTACCCTTCGACCGATGGCGGTCTCCGAGTGCACGTCATACACCCAGAATTGCGGAAGCTGGGAGCCTCCGGTGCGAATCAGGGGAGCGCCGCTTTTTGCTCGCGTGCCGGTCGTCTGTAACCCCAGGGACGCAGGCAGTTGCCACCTGTGTGTCCCAAGGCCCGCCGGGGTTTCTGCGCTCTCAGCCAGAGTTTATCCATTCGATGGGACGGAAGTGGTCCAGTTTTGTGTCCCGGATCGGCGCGTATGAGCCGAGGCTGTGCTATTTACCTGCGCATCCTGACAACTTTCTTAGCTGGAGCCGCCGTGGCCAGCCGAGCCCAGGTATCCATCAGCGCGCGCCGTTTGTCAAAAAACGTCGTCCGTAGGTAGTGGCGTTCTATGCCTCTCACCTGATGGGCCAGCGCCGCTTCTATCACGAGGCTGTCGAACTTCGTCCGCTCCTCCGCCCAAGTTTTAAAAGTCGATCGGAATCCATGGACCGTGATGCTGTCCAAATCCATGCGACGGAGCACCATCGCGAGCGACATGTTCGAGAGAGGCCTGTCCGGTTTCGAAGGAAAGACGAGCTCGCCGGCGTTGCCGAATTGTTTCGCCAGATCCAGGATTTCCCCGGCGCGGCTGGAGAGCGGCACCCTGTGAAGCTGCTTCATCTTCATCCGCTCACCCGGAACCGTCCACGTTTTCTCATCCAGGTCGATTTCATCCCATCTGGCCATCAAGACTTCAGAGGTCCGCGCGGCCGTTAAGATCAAAAATTCGAAAGCCAGTTTCACGAACAACGAAGAGTGCGTCGCCCGCATGTCCTCGACGAAGTGCGACAGCTCCCGGTAGTCCAGAGCTCCATGGTGTTTTTCGGAATTCCGGCTGTTTGGCAATGATGTCTTAAGGCCGTCGCATGGGTTCGTCATCGGAACGGTGAGATTGTCCACCAGGACGTTTCGGTGACCGGCAGCCTGGCAATACTCGAAAATAGCTTTGATGCGGCGCAAGGTCCGTCTCGCGGTGTCGGGAATCGTATTCCAAATAGGACCGATTGCGCCGAGCACGTCTGCCGAATCGATCGCATCGACGGTCTTGGATCCGATCGAAGGGAACACGTACCGTTCGAGAGAGCGTAGCCAATTCCGCGCGTGTTGGTCGCTGTCGAACGAGTGGCTGATGATTTCGTGGAAACCCCGTGCGGCCTGCTCGAACGTCGGGATGTTCCGCTTTTGCGTTCGCCGGATTTCGAGGATGTCCTCGCCTTTCCGAGCGCGAGCTCGGAGAGCGGCGGATTCCTCACGAGCTTCGGCCAGCGACGTAATTGAGAGCCCGCCGAGGCCGACCTCCCGACGTTTGCTCCGGACTGTCGTGCGGAGGATCCAGGATCGGGAGCCCGAATCTTTGACGTGTAGATACAGCCCGTTGCCATCTCCATGGATTCCAGGCAGTAGCCTCTTTAGCTGAGCTGCAACCAGCCGTTTTTCCTGACGCCTTCCCGCCATTCGGTTTATCCCTCCATTTCTCCCGCCAATATTGGTGGGATGGTGTGGTGCTGTGCGAGACGACATGGCACCAAGAAACACTCCTAACATTATGATTTTACGTTGGTAGTGGGACAGGTTAGGACCAGGTCGGATGGAAAGGGAATAGCCCCAACGGGAATCGAACCCGTGTTTTAGCCTTGAGAGGGCTACGTCCTAGCCGCTAGACGATGGGGCCTTGGTATTGACGGCGCGTTTTCACCACACCGGATCAGCTATTGTAAGCTCCCCCCATTGCGGACCGCAAGTCCACCAGAGTCTTCCTAACGGCCTGCCGGCCGCCCTCGCAATTCAAAGTCCTCGGTTACCGGTGGGTTCAGATAAAGGTCGAGAGCCATCCAGAGCATTCTTGCGTAGCGAAGAAACCACAGGGGGAAGCCAAGCGCGAGAACGACCATCAGCGCGAGAATCACGCGATCGGATTCGATACCAAGCACGTACTTCAGGAACGGCCAGGATCCCAGCGACAGCGCGATCGTCGCGCCGTAGCCAAAGATGACCGCGCCGGAGAAGTAGCCGCTGTCACGAGAGAAGAAGTAGCCACAGTTGTCACAGCGGTGTTTCGTGTCGAACAGACCGGTGAACACCCGTCCCTGCAGGCAGACAGGGCACATCAACTTCAAAACGGACGAGAGCAGTTGTTGAATCGGAAGAACCATTTAGTACCACGGGCTGCTAGAACTTCAGCACCATCATGGTGCTGTCGTCGTTGGCCGGGTTCTCGCCGACGAAGTCCTCGAGGGCGGCGCGAACAGCGGTGTGGATCTGTTTCGCGGACTGCTTGTAATGCTTACGGAGGACGATCGAGAAGCGGTCCATCTCGAATTGCTCCTCGTCGGCGTCTTCGGCCTCGCTGACGCCGTCCGAGTAGATCACAATCACCGAACCCGGTTCGATGTCGATGATCTCGCGGTTGTGTTTGAGAGAAGGGAAGAGACCGACCGGCGGCCCTCCCCCTTCATCCAGCATACGCACGATGCCGCGAGCATCGACCATCACGGGAGGGTTGTGGCCGGCGTTGATGAAATGGATACGGCTCTTCACCGGATCGACCAGCATGATCAGGAGTGTGAGGTAGCTCCGATTTTGCGTTTCAAGGAGCATCTCGTTCAGGATAAAAGTGATCCGTTCCAGCGAATGGACGTGGCGCACCAGGGCGCGACACATTGCGTGAACCGACGTCATTACCAGAGCCGCGCCGATACCTTTTCCGGAGACATCTCCGAGCATGGCTATGAAACGGCCGTCGGAAAGAGGGAAAAAAGACAGGTAGTCGCCACCGACCTCGTGGCACATATCGGATGAACCGAAGATCTCCACGTTTCCATGCGAGTCGGGCAATTCCGGTTGGAACGCCTGTTGGATCTCGCGGGCAAGATCGAGCTGTTGTTCGATTTTCTTCTTTTCGAGGATCTCCCGGTGCATCGAAGCATTTTCCAGCGCCAGGCCGATATGCACCGAGATGCCCGCGAGAAAATCTTTGTCACCTTTCGTCAAGGCGCGGCTGCGATTGAGCAACTGCAGCACTCCGACGATTGAATCCGTCCGGTTCCGGATCGGCATGCAGTAAATGTCCCTGGTCTTGAAGCCGAGTTGGGCGTCGAAGCTTCGATCGAAGCGATCATCCTGGTAGGCATCCGGAATATCGATGACCTCGCCGTCCTTCGCCACTGTGCCCGCGATTCCGGTGCCGACTTTCAATTCGATTTCAGCATCGACTTCCTGGGCGACGAGGGACCGCAGATGCTGCCGGTCCGGGGTTATGACGAACACGGTCCCGCGCTCGATGCCGACTTCGTCGCGAACGATCTGGAGAATGATTTGCGTCAGTTCGGCAAGATCCAGCGTCGAATTCAACGCCTGGGTCGCTTCGACAATGCGGTTGAGCCGGTCTACGGTTCGTGCCAGTTCGTCGTATAAATGTGTCGGAGATGACATCGGTTATTCCTGGTCTCTGCGGCGATTCCCTACTTTATACCATGAGTGCGGAGTGCCCGTGGACAGGGGGCCGTTTCCACCGCCCCGACATTTGAATCCGGCGTTTGACGATTATCGCAATTGATCCCGGTTCTCAGCCTCTCCACTTGCCGCCGACTGCGAGCCACTCTCCCGATTGACCGGCCCGTTCGCGTCCTATAGGATGGCCACACCATATGTCCGATAAGAACGAGCCACTCGAAAACCTGACGCTGCCGGAAACATCTATCCGCGGCCTGTTCCGCCATTTCGGCCCCGGAATGATCCTGATGATGACGGGAATCGGAACCAGCCACCTGATCAGCGCTCCGGTGGCCGGAGGCCGCTTCGCATACGCCCTGCTGTGGTGCATCCCGGTCGCTTACATCTTCAAGTACTACGGCTTCGAGATGGCGTTCCGGTTCACGCATGCGACGGGCCGCAGCATGCTGGACGCCTATTCAACCGCCTGGAAGAAATGGCCGCTGTGGTATGTGCTTGTGACGACGCTCCTGCAGTGCGTCGTGGGGCAGGCGGGCCGTCTGATCGCCGCCTCGGCCGTCCTTTACTATTTCTTTGCCGAATATCTGGGTCTGCTCGTTCCGATCGCGGTGCACGGTTTGGTGCTGGGAATCATTGCGGTCGGGATCATTCTTGCAGGCAAGTACCACGTTCTTGAGATCGTTTCGAAGATGCTCGCCGGCATGCTTTTCGTTTCAAGCGTGGGAGTCTATCTGGTCGAGCCGGCGCCGCTTTCGGCGATGGGAAATTTCTTCAGAGTCCAGATCCCCGGCGGATCATGGCTGATAATCGCCGCCTTTCTTGGATTGTTGCCAACCGGCATCGACGTTTCGTTGCAGGCCTCGGAATGGGGAAAGGCAAAGCGAGTCGGGATGGGGCGGATTCGGAGCGCGCTGGAAGAACAGGGAATCGCCCGTCCGTTCGATCCCTTCAAGTCAGGCAAAGAAGACCTTGCGGTGGATCTTCGCAAGCTGTCGCCTCACGCGCTCGAATACTGCCGGCGATGGTTTCACATCGGACTCTGGGATTTCAGAATCGGGCATGTCGTTTCGTTTCTGATGGCCTGCATCTTTCTTTTGTTAGCCGCGGTCTGGCTCTATCCGAGCGAGGTTGCCGGAAACGCGGTGATCGGTGAAATCGGCCGGGTGTTCAGCGACAGCGTGGGGCCTTCGATGATGATCGTCTTCATCCTGGGATC
Source organism: Terriglobia bacterium (assembly GCA_965247425.1). Taxonomy (GTDB): domain Bacteria; phylum Acidobacteriota; class Terriglobia; order 20CM-2-55-15; family 20CM-2-55-15; genus CAZOZZ01. The sequence continues at coordinate 2,183,853 of OZ252023.1, read as the reverse complement.
GTTTGCCGCAACGTTCTCAACGGCACTGAACTACTTTGACGGGTGGCCACGGGTGGTCGGAGCCTGTTGTCGCAACCTGTTTCGCGGGACCGCGCGTCTCCAGGGAATTTCGGCCGAGGATCTCAGCGATGAACATCGGACGACGTGGTATTCCGAGTTCAACATCTATCGTATGACGATGCTTTTCTCGCTGATCACGGCGAGCTCTCTTATTGCGGGTGTCACGGCTCCCGTCTTCCTGGTCCTTTCCGCATCGGCCCTTGCGTTCTTCGTGGCGCCGGTTATTTACTTTCTGAATCTTTATTATTGTTTTACCGTCATTCCCAAGACGGATCGCCTGTTCTATCCATCTGTTTTCGCGACCTGGTTCGGATGGTTCAGCATGGCGGTGTTCGCGGGGATGAGTTTCATCCTGATCATGGCCCGGGTGTTCCGGATCCCCTTGTTTGGCGCTTAGGGAGGGGAGTCTTATTTCTTATTTTCCTGGAGGTTCTTGATGATTTCCCGATGGTCCTTCCTGCTTGTGGTCCTCTGGGTCGTGGTTCCGGCCGAAGCGCAGGTCCCGGACTTTGACCAGGCTCGCGACGAGACGGTTGCAATTCTCCAGGATCTTGTCCGCCTCGACACGTCCAACCCGCCGGGGAACGAGACGCTGGTTGCCGAGTACTCGAAATCGTTGCTCGAAGGCGAAGGAATCCCGGGCGAAATTTACGCTCTGGACCCGGCACGCGGAAACCTGGTGGCCCGTCTCGCCGGAAACGGCAGCAAGCGGCCCATCCTGATCATGGGGCATTCCGATGTGGTCGGTGTGGACCGGGATCAGTGGACCATGGACCCGTTTGCGGCAACGATCCAGGACGGCTACGTCTACGGTCGGGGATCGAGCGACGACAAGGGGATGATCGCCGCGGCTCTCCAGATCATGCTGATGATCAAGCGGTCCGGAATCGAACTGGACCGTGACATCATCCTGCTCATCGAGGCCGGAGAGGAAGGAACGACCAAGTGGGGCATCGACTACATGGTGGCAAACCACCGTGACAAGATCGAGGCCGAGTTCGCTCTCAACGAGGGCGGCAACATCCACATCAAAGATGGCAAAGTGGACCTCGTCCAGATCACGACCGCGGAAAAGGCGATCTGGCGCGGGATCAAGCTGATCGCGCGCGGGGTGTCCGGTCATGGGTCCAGGCCACGTCCCGACAACCCGGTCGTGCATCTGGCGGCAGCGGTGGCCAAGTTGGGGGCGTTTCAGATGCCGATGCGCCTGAACGAAACCACGCGGGAGTATTTCAGACGCCGAGCGGAGATCAGCGAACCCGAACAGGCGTTTCTTTATGCGAACATCGAAGACCCGGTTCTCAGCCCGATGATCCAGGAGAAACTGAGGAACGAGGATTTCTACGCCAACTCGTACCTGAGAACCGGCATCTCGCCCAACATCATCAGCGGTGGCTTTCGCTACAACGTGATTCCGGGCGATGCCGAGGCGACCCTCGATGTGCGTGCATTACCTGACGAAAATCAGGACGAGTTTCTCTCCACGCTTGCCCGGATCATTAACGATCCGGCGATTGAAATCGTCCCGCCATCGAGCGGCCGTCCGGCAGCTCCTCCCTCGCCCCTGGGAACGGATCTGTTTCGAGCGATCGAGAAGGTTCAGGACGACATGTTCCCCGAGGCGATCACCCTGCCGACTATGAGCACGGGCGCGTCGGATTCGGCTCAACTCCGCGCTGCGGGGATCCCGACCTACGGCATTGGTCGAGCCGCCTCCGACGACCAGGACACGCGGGCTCACGGCAACGATGAACGGATACCAATCGAGGGCCTTGGGATTCTTGTGGAGTTCATGTATCGGACGGTGCTGGAGGTGGCGACCTCGAACTAGCCGTGATGCGGGCGATTGGTGAGCGAGCCGCGTGGGCGTCTCTACTCGGCTTCGATTTCCACGCCCGTAAATCGGCGAACCAACCCGTCCTCGAGCCGTACTACGTAAACGCGAACCGGCTCGAGGCGTGATTCCTGATCCGGCACGCGGCTATCTGGAACATCGATCACAGTGCCTGCGGGGGGCGGCAATCCAAAGCCGTTGTGGGGTACCCGAACCCGGTCTCCAATCTTGAATTGAGACATCGTGTCTCCTAGCCGAAAGATACATGAAACCCATCTCCCGCTTCCGCCGCCCGACATACCGGCGAACCGTCGATTCCCCAATCGGATGTTTCGGAAATTCCATCCGGATCCGTTCGTAGATCCGGTGACTGGTGTGCCGCTGCTTCCGCGGGGCCTGCCTGTCCGCCTCCAACACCCCGTTGATAAATTCCATAACCGGCTCCAGCCTCGGCCTCTTCCGCTCCGGGCTCTTCCTCGCCGGCGGCACGGCGTTTCCCAGCGCTTGACGCACCATCCGCCGATGCACCCCCAGCCGCCGGGCCACACCCTGGATCGTTCCCACACCAAACTCGTGCTCTCGCCGAATCTCTTCAAATAATTCCACCTTCGATCTCCTTGACACCGGGTCCCTCCATTCCGACTCTTTGTTCGGAACAGCCTCTCCGGTTCAGTCGTCAGGGGTGGGCCAAATCAAACGATCAAAAGTGGGCCAATTTAGAGTAGCGAAATCAAGAGACCTCAAGCCCGGCAACATCATGGTCATGAAGTCAGGCACGAAGTTGTTGGACTTTGGGTTGGCCAAGCTCAAAGGCGATGCCTCGCAAGTTTCACCGCTCTCCCAGATGTCCACGCAAGACGACCCGGCCCCCCTGACGGCAGAAGGCACAATCCTCGGCACACTCCAGTACATGGCCCCCGAGCAGTTGGAAGGCAAGGAAGCCGATGCCCGAACGGACATCTTTGCGTTCGGTGCAGTCGTGTACGAGATGGTGACGGGCAAGAAGGCATTTGAGGGTACGAGTCAGGCGAGTTTGATTGGCGCGATTTTGAAGGACACGCCGCAGCCAGTCACCGAGGTTCGGCCGGTCTCCCCACCCATGCTCGATCACGTCATCGGGGCATGCCTTGCCAAGAGTCCTGAAGATCGATGCCAAACCGCCACCGATCTGATGCGCGAGTTGAAATGGGTGTCCCACACCGAGCCCGCTGGTCCTGTTCAAACGTCCCCCCCCGTCCCATGGGCAAAGATGGTTCCGGTGGTATCAGGTGTTTTGATCGTAGGCGTACTGATTGGGGCCATCGCCTTCAGAAACCCCGCCTCGTCACCGCAGTTGGGCGTGACCAGGTTTCTCCTCGAAGTGACCGAGGGTTCTCGTTTGAGCCTGGAAACACTCCAACGCCCGGCCAGACAGAACGTTGCCTTATCACCGGACGGGACGCACCTCGTTTATTCAGCGACCGATGGTGAGCGTTCCCAGCTTTATTTGCGTCGTATGGACCAGGATCAGGCGACCCCGATGTCGGGCACAGAGGGCGCTTCCAGTCCCTTCTTCTCCCCCGATTGAACCGCCCCGGGTTTCCCGGAGACACCATTACTTGAGAGGATGGGAGTCATCATGGGAAGACCAAGCAGATATTCACCTGAAGTTCGAGAGCGGGCAGTGCGGATGGTGTTCGAGCACCAGGGAGAGCACGAATCGCAATGGGCCGCAATAGCATCGATCGCCTCGAAGATTGGATGTACGGCTGAAACGTTGAGGAAGTGGGTTCGGCAGGTTGAACGGGACACAGGCCAGCGAGCGGGCCTGACCACAGACGAGAAGCAACGACTCAAGGAGTTGGAGAGGGAGAATCGTGAGCTGAAGCGTGCGAACGAGATCCTGAAAAAAGCATCGGCATTTTTCGCGCAGGCGGAACTCGACCGCCGAGGAAAGTGGTGACCGAGTTCATCGAACGAAATCGGAGCCAGTATGGGGTCGAGTCGATGTGCAGCATGCTGCACATCGCCCCGTCGACGTATTACGAGCACGCGGCACGACGACGCGATCCGGATCGATTGCCGGCGAGGACAAAGCGGGACGCTTCGCTTTGTGTGGAGATCGATCGGGTCTGGCGTGAGAACCGCCAGGTGTATGGCGCCCGGAAAGTCTGGAAGCAACTCAACCGTGAGGGACAGCAGGTGGCGCGCTGCACGGTGGCCCGTTTGATGCGGGATCTGGGCCTACAGGGTGTCGTTCGCGGCCGGAAGTTCAAGACGACAATAGCGGACGAAGCTGCGCTGAGACCGCCTGATCTTGTCGATCGGGACTTCACGGCGACCCGACCGAATCAGCTATGGGTCGCGGATCTGACTTACGTGGCGACGTGGCGTGGATTCGTGTACGTGGCCTTCGTCATCGACGTGTTCTCCCGGAAGATCGTCGGCTGGAGAACGATGAACTCGCTGAAGACGGACATTGCACTGGATGCTCTGGAACAGGCGCTCTGGTCGCGATCCGACACCAACGGTCTGATCCATCACAGCGATCGCGGGGTGCAGTATCTGTCGATCCGCTACACCGAACGCCTGGCTGAGGCCGGCATCGAGTCTTCGGTGGGTAGCATCGGAGATTCCTACGATAACGCTCTCGCCGAATCCGTCATCGGGTTGTACAAGACCGAAGTCATTCGCCGGGAGGGACCCTGGAAGGGGCTGGATGATGTGGAGTTCGCGACGCTGGATTGGGTCTGCTGGTACAACGACAAACGATTACTGGAACCGATCGGAGATATTCCTCCAGCCGAGTTTGAGCAGATGTATTATCAGAATCCGCCGTCCGGTCTCGTAGAGGCCGGACTCAACTAAAACCGTCTCCGGAAAACCCGGGGCGGTTCAGATGGTGAATCGATCGGATTCTTTGTGGGGGATCTGGGCGTGGAGGGGCAACTGATGCGGGTTTCTACGGAAGGAGGAGAATCCCGTACAGTTTCGGTCTCGATGCCGGGTTTCAATAACGCTTGGGCGAGTTGGACAAGTGACCGCAACATATTGCTTGTATATGATGACGGTCTGTTTCAAGTCTCCGACAATGGAGGGTCCCCGAACCAGTTGACCAGGGTCGACCCCAGCCAGAGTGGAGGCTTCCACCTCTATCCAGAAATGCTGCCGGGAGGTCGGGCCATTCTGTTCAACATTTGGGACGGCGAGACACCGAGTGAGTGGAACATCGTGGCTCAGTCGCTGGAAACGGGAGAACAACACCTCCTTGTCGAAGGCGGTAGCGACCCCCGTTACGTCGAGTCCGGTCACATCGTGTTTGCCCGAGCGGGGACACTCATGGCAGTCCCCTTCGACGTTCGGAGCCTTGAGGTGACCGGCGACCCCGTCGTGGTCCTTGAGGATGTGATGCACACCGAACGCGGTGGGAACAGCTACAGGAGGATGGGTGATGGGCAGTTTGCCGTGTCACGCTCAGGGACATTGGCCTACGCCCCGGGTGGCGTCTATCCAGTAGGCCAGAACATGCTGGTCTGGGTGGATCGCGACGGGGAGGTCGAACCCCTGCCCGGACCTCCAGCAAGTACCTCTTTCCAGCGCGTCTCACCGGATGGCACACGACTCGTCTACTCTCAGGGGCCTGAGGGAGAACAGCAGATCTGGGTTTACGATATCGAGTTGGAACTGCCCATGCAACTGACCTTTCAGGGAGAAAATGCCGTACCGATCTGGAGCCCGGACGGCACTCGAGTGGCATTCGCATCGGATGGAGGAGACGGTGGTCCCGTAAATCTGTTCTCGATGGCTGCGGATGGCAGCGGCGATCCCGAGCGATTGATCGAAAGTGATCGGCTTCAGCTACCATCTTCCTGGTCGCGGGATGGGGTTCTGGCGTTTACTCAGCACGTTGAGGGGTTGCAGTGGGACATTATGACCCTCTCGACGGACGGTGCCAGTGAGCCCGAGTCGTTCCTTGACGCTCCTTTCAGCCAGGAATATCCGGCCTTCTCGCCAGACGGAAGATGGCTGGCCTACAGCTCGAACCAAACCGGCCGCAAGGAAGTTTACGTTCGGCCTTTTCCCGCGGGAGAGCCGGTCTTTCCGATTTCACCCGGTGGTGGCACGGCACCATTATGGACCGCTGATGGGCGGCAGCTTGTTTACCGCGACGCAAGCAGAATCATGGTTGTAGACGTGACGACAGATTCCGGCTTCGAACGGAGCCGCCCGCGTCTTCTCTTTGAAGGACCTTACGGCAGCAATTTTCCGGTTCGAAGCTATGACATAGCCCCTGATGGGCAGCGGTTTGTGATGAAACAGGGGCAAGCGTCCGAACCCGAACCAGTGACCCGTCTCAACGTCGTCCTCAATTGGTTCGAGGAATTGAAACGCCTTGTTCCGACAGACAACAACCAATGAACCCCGGCACCCAACTCGGCAGCTACGAAATCCTGTCCCCGCTTGGTAAGGGTGGAATGGGTGAGGTGTGGTGTGCGAAGGACTCCAAGCTCGGGCGTGAAGTCGCCATCAAGACGCTCCCCGAAGAGTTCCCAAAGACGAAGAACGGCTGGCCCGGTTTGAACGGGAAGCCAAGCTGCTGGCATCCCTGAATCACCCGAACATCGCAACCATCCACGGTCTCGAAGAAGACAACGGCACCCGGTTCCTCGTTCTCGAACTTGTTGAAGGTGACACGTTAGCTGAGCGGTTGAAACGTGGGGCGATCCCTGTCGAGGAATCCCTCAAACTCGCATTGCAGATCGCCGAAGCCCTCGAAGCCGCACATGAGAAAGGTGTCATTCACCGGGATCTAAAACCCGCGAACATCAAGGTCACACCCGAAGACAAGATCAAGGTGCTGGATTTTGGGTTGGCGAAGGCGTTCGCGGGGGATGGGTCAGAAGCGAACCTGTCGCAATCGCCGACATTGAGCATGGCCGCAACACAACAGGGAGTGATCCTCGGGACAGCCGCGTACATGAGCCCCGAGCAGGCAAGTGGAGCGGCTACGGACAAACGTGCGGATATCTGGTTTTTTGGTGTCGTCCTGTTCGAGATGCTGACAGGCCGCCAGACCTTCGATGGCAAAACGGTGTCGCATGTCCTTGCCGATGTTCTCAGGGCAGAGCCAGAGTGGAATAGTCTGCCTCCCAATCTACACCCGAGAATCAGATTCCTCCTGGAACGCTGCCTGGAGAAGGAATCGAAAGACCGATACGGTGACATCTCCGATGCTCGCGTGGATATCCAGAAGGTGATGGCCGATCCAGACGGTGTGATCGTCCAGCCGGTTGCCGATGTCATTCAAGCGCCACCGAGACCAATGCTGCCGTGGATCGCAGTTACAGCCGCCATAAGCGTAATTGCTGCTAGCGTGGCGGTCTGGAACCTGAAACCAGCGGAACCTCGTCTCATTAGTCGCTTCTCTCACGTTCTACCAGAGGACCAATCATTCACCCGAACAGGTCGTCATTCTCTGGACATCTCTTCGGATGGAACACGAATCGTCTATGTCGCTAACGGCCAACTCTATTTGCGCAATCTGGATGAGCTGGAAGCCAGGCCGATTCAGGGAACCGAGGAGGACCCTAACAGCCCAACCTTTTCGCCCGATGGGCAATCTGTTGCGTACACGACGTTTGCTGGCGAACTGAAGCAGATTGCAATCAGTGGGGGCGCGCCCGTGACCTTAGGCTCCGCCTTGAACCCGTTCGGCATGACCTGGGAAGAGGACGACACGATCCTTCTTGGGCAGCCCAGCGGAATCACGAGGGTTCTTGCGACTGGTGGGACGCCAGCCCTCCTGATTGAAACAGAAGCGGGCGAGCAGGTACAAGGTCCGACTCTCTTGCCGGGTGGGGAATGGGTGTTGTTCACGTTGGCCGTCACCAACACGCCCGGCGCTGATCGATGGGACGAGGCAGAGATTGTCGTGCAATCACTCGACACGGACTAACGCAAGATTCTGATTCAAGGCGGGAGCGACGCTCGATATGTGCCGACGGGACACCTTGTTTATGCGTTTGAGGACGAACTGTTTGCGATCCGATTTGACGTGGCCAGTCTTGAAGTAGGTGGCGGAGCAGTTCCCCTCATGGATGGCCTGTTACGGGCTTCATCGGGTTTCACAGGCTCAGCGAATTTCAGTTTTTCCGACCAGGGTACGTTCATCCATTCTCTGGATACTGGCGACGCCGCAGACGGCTTCGTCCTTGCAGTGGTAGACCGCGAAGGTGTGGCAGAGCGCCTGAACGTGCCTCCGGCGTTCTACAACTCTCCCCGTGTCTCTCCAGATGGAACTCAGGTGGTGGTCGTGTCGGATGACGGTGAACTGGCTAACATCTGGGTATATGCCCTTTCCGGCCCCACCGCCATCAGACAACTGACGTTCGACGGTCGCAACATGGGTCCGATATGGACACCGGATGGAGAGTGGATCACATTCGTCTCAAACAGAGATGCAGAACAGCCCGGCACCGCCAGCATTTATCGGACACCTGCGGACGGAAGCGGGGTGGCCGAACGGCTGACGACGGCGGAAGGCGGACACGTCCATGTTCCAGAGTCATACGCTGGCGACGGACGGCTGTCTTTCCGGAAACAAGCGGTCGGTCAGACTGACGTTTGGACCCTCTCAAGTGAAGATGGGGCCGAACCGGAGGTTTTCGTGGACCTGCCAGAATCAAATCAGTTGGGTTCTGTATTCTCACCGGACGGGGCCTGGGTCGCCTACCACTCCGACGATGAATCTGGGGACAGAGTTGAGATCTATGTGCAGCCATTCCCCCCGACGGGAGCCAAGAGCCAGATTACGCAGACAGGAGGAGCGTGGCCGATCTGGTCGCCTGATGGCAGCCAATTATTCTTTCGACGGGGAAACCGACTGAACGCCGTTGACATTGAAACTACTCCAGCCGTGACATTTGGCGGCCCACAGCCAATACCAGTAAGGCTGGTTGTGGGTGGCAGGCCCCTTGACATCATGCCCGATGGGGAACGATTTGTTGTCGTATCCATGGCCGAGGTGATAAACGCGGGTGAGCAGTCCGCGCCCGACCAGATCAACATCATCCTGAACTGGTTTGAAGAACTGAAGGAACGGGTGCCGGTGCCCTGATCGACGTCAAACAAGCGAGCGTCTCAATCGAGGCGAAGGAGGCAGCAGTGAGAATCACCATAATTGCGAGTATGGTTCTAGTGTTGGTGGTCTCTGTCAGCGTGGTCGCAGAGGCTCAGGCTAACGACAGGTTTGTTGGTCCATGGGAGCGAATATCGTTGAAGAACGCAGAGGGTGTGACCACGCAACCCCCTGCCGGATCGGCGAAACTCATTTTCACGCCCAACGGTTACTATGCTCAGGTTGTGGCTCGTCAGGGACGCGGCAAAGTGGCCAAACCTCTCGAAGAGATGACACGGGAAGAATTGCTCGACCGCTATCAACAATTCAACGGTAGATGAGGTACCTACACCGTGTCCGGCAATGTGTTAACACGGACGGACGTGATCGCCGCGAATCCCAATCAACAAGGCAATCCCACCGTCCAGCAGTTTAGATTCGAGGGCGATCTCCTGATACTTACCCAAGAGGCCAACGAGGCCGAGGCCCGGTTCAGACGAATCCAGTAGAGCGTGCAACATGATCGGCCAGACCATATCCCACTACAAGGTTCTCGAACTACTCCTGTGACGATAGTGCTACGCGGTTCGAATTGTAGTCGGCATCAAGCAGGACGACTCAGGAGCGATCAGCGATGAGAATAAGTGTGCTCACTCTCTTGTTTTATGGCGTGGTGGTTCAGGCGCATGGCACTACGGTGGTGACCCAACAGGCAGGTGCGCGGCCAGTAGCCTGCCGCCTCGAGGCCACGCCTTCAGGCTCCTTCGCGGGCCAGTGCCAAACCGGGCAATCGGGAACTCTCCAGATCGAGCTGGCTCGGCCGGTTTCGGCCTCTGACGCGCTTTGGACCGGCACACTATCCGCAGGAGGCAATACCCTGCCGCTTGAGATAGCCACCTATCAGTATTCCGCTGGCCCGCGAATTGTCGCACGGACCGGGGCCTGGCACTCCGTCATGGAGTTCACCTTCTCCGAAACGGGACTGACCGTTGCCTGGGATGAAGCAGTCGAAGCTCCACCTTCGCAGAAGGATCTGGCAATTCTTCGCGCGGCCAGCGTACTCCTTAGCGACGAGGAGATGTGGGACCGTGAGGATGACCGAAACTGCGAGAACGACTCGTCGACGCGCATCAGCCTGTACTGTGCTCTCGCTCAAGCCACTCGTCAGGAGATGGGAGTCTATCAGCATAGGCAGCCAGCAATGCAGGCCGTCCGCCGCATCATCAGGTCGGAGTGGCCCGAGCGAATCGTCGATCATCGGCTGATGAACTTCAACAACGACCCAAGGACAACTCTGGCCGACGTGCAGCGACTATTCCAACTCGCTGAGGAGTCCTTACTCGAAGCGGTTCGTTAAGCCTGCCGGTGGGCCTAAATGTGAGACTGGAGTCCGACATCTGGATGATCGAACTCCCCGTCGAACCCCAGTATGCCGAGTCCGTCGAGTCATTCTCTGGAATCAACAGTGTAGAGTCGAGGCGGTGTTGAGTCAGGCAAGCCAAGTGACTCGGGCACCTCGGTCGTGGCTCGGGTGGGTGACTCGATAGGAAGTGATTGATTTTATTGTTGAACTCGATTAACTCGATTACTTGACCAGCGGCCTGCTAATTTGCCCCTCCAGCACCATCGAAATAGTCCACGATCATTCTCGATACACGACCGATGCGGTCCTCCAACTCGGCATATGGTCCCTCGATCTCGGCCGTGAAGAACGAGATGATGATTCGTCCCGACTGGGCGTAGACAATCCCCACATCGTTGGCAACGTTAGGTGGGAGATCACCAGTCTTGTGTGCGACCTGTGAGGTGAGGAAGTGCGGAATCCGCCGCGCACCCGACTGCTGTGCCCGCATGATGGCTTGCATTCGGTCGCTACTTTCTGTCGATGTGGCGGTGCCCTGCGCGATGGCTTCCAGCATTGCGCCTGTCTCGCGCGGCGTCATGGCCCCAATCCACAATTCTTCGTCCTCGGCCCATGCTTTGGACGCGGTTTCGAATTGGCTGGGCGTGATCGCTCTGAACCGTTCCAACCATTTCTGCCCGTCTCCAGCAAATAATGGTTCGTACAGGGCGAATAACGGCGAACCAGCGTACGCCAGTCCATACAACTCTTCCGTAGTAAGGTTCTCGAACTCGGGATCGAGCAACTCAAAGACTGGTCTGAACGGATCAGCTAGATTGCCAAACCGCGTGCCGTCATAACCGTTCTCTGCAAGCCACTCGTTCATCCGATCCATTCCGCCAACTCTCTTGAGCATGATCACGGTCGCCGTGTTGTCGCTTGTGATGATCATCTCAGTGATCAAGTCTCGAAAGGTCGGCGTCGCACCGAGGTCGTGGAATTGAAAGATTCCTGAACCCGGAACGAGATCGGCCCTTGTGATCTCATAGCGCTCTTTCAGATCCAACTCGCCCTCCCCAGCCATCTGAAACGCCCGAATCAAGATTGGGATCTTAATGACGCTTGCCGAGTTGAATGCCTCGTTCGCCAGAACGCCTGCCTCTTCGCCCGTCTCCAAATGCTTGACGTACACACCGACCTTCGCCGGGAACCTGGCAAGTTCGGCCTCCAGAAGGCGTGTGAGGGGCGACTGGGGGGCTTCCTGGGTTAGGGAAAGGGTTGGCAGTGCAAGGAGCAGGACGAGCGCACAGATTGATCTCTTCATCGTCTCCTCCAATGGGATCGGTTGTGAGCGCATGCTATCGGCAGCGGGGCGGGGTGTCAATGAAGGCGAGCCTTCCCGTCGTTGTGCGATCATAGCCAGATTGGAGCGAAGAATGGCGTTCGACACACTCGACATCGGCGACGGCATCACCCTGACAATGGTTCAGCCCGAAGACGCCGAGGGCATTTTCGCTCTGATCGACAGCAACCGTGACTACCTTCGGGAATGGTTCCCGTGGGTTGACCTCGCCAAGGGCGTAGAGGACGCGCTGGCTTTCGCCGAACGTGCCCGGAAGCAGGACGAGGAGAAAGATGGCGTCCAAAGTTGCATCCGTCTGGAGGGCAAGATCGTCGGCATCATCGGATTCAGTTTCGTGGATCGAGCCAACCGAAAGACAGAAATAGGTTACTGGATCGCCCCCTCACACCAAGGGCGTGGCATCATCACAAAAGCTGTTCGAGCGTTGACCGACTACGCCTTCTCCGAGTGGAAAATGAATCGAGTCGCAATTCAGGCCGGTAAAGCCAACGTTAAGAGTCGGGCTGTTGCCGAGCGGCTGGGATTCCAGTTCGAGGGCGTCACGCGCGAAGCAGAGTGTGTTAGTGGTCGGTACGTTCACCTCGCGGTCTACTCTACGCTCAAACGGGATTGGCCGTCAGGTTAGTCAGCCCAAAGTGTCCCAAGTGTCCTAGATGACCCAGTGATTTCCACTCTGTTCAATACTTGCTTACTGAACTTCACCGGGATAGGAATTGCTAGGACACCTAGGACACTTCACGCAAGCGATCACCAGAAAGTGAATGAATCTGAATAAGCGCCGAAATTCTGATCGCTCATCGTCATCTCCAAGGCTCTTGTTACCGCGTCGAAACGATCACCGACGTTGTTGATACGCTGTATCATGTCACCAACCCCGACAGCAGGGAGGGAACACTATGAGCAACATTGATCTATCCCTCGCAATCTCCCCTTTGTGCCAATCCCTAACGAGACATGGCCACACCGTGCAGATTGAAATCTATCAGGGCGACGATCCCGGCAAGTGGATTCTGGAACTTGTGGATCAGTTCGGTAACCGTACGGTCTGAGATGATCAGTTTGACACCGATCAACAAGCACTGGATGAAGTTCACAGGACGGTCAGGGAGGAAGGGATAGAGTCTCTCGTTGGTAAACCTGAGAATCCTGTGCAACAGGCGCGGCGTTGCAGCTAGCATGGGCAGTGTCGGAAGCTGGTGATCGATCAGAGGAATACGCAGTGACGCCAACTGAATATAGCGTCGTGTTTGTGATTTTCGTGTTGATCATGATTTTCGATCATAAGGACGGCGGTTTTTGGAAATGAATTCAAGGATACGAACCACTGACTGAGGCTCCAGCGCTCTTCGTCACTCCACCTGCATCGTCGGTCGCCTTGCCAATAACACCTATGGCCATCAGCAAGGCCACGCTACTGCGTGCCCAGTCTGAGATCGGCTCGTGTGAAGCCTGCAACTCCGATGCCGACATTCCGTTCACGTGGGTACTCGACGACGTGACGGGATGCGATCAGACGACGACAGACTACCTGATGGCCGAGCCCGAGGTGTTGTGGGCCGGTGAAAGGCGTGGGCAAACGCAGCTAGGGTACGTCCCCACAAGGGGAATTCGCGGATGTCGGACGAGAGGGCTAACTTGTGTGGAATGAGTAACTGGGACGCAGGGATTCGAACCCCGACAGGCAGAGCCAGAGTCTGCAGTCCTACCATTAGACGACGTCCCATTACGCCTCAAGCGTACCGTCAAAAATCGTAACAGAGGGGCGAAACGGTTTGCAAGGGCGCCTGGCGCTGTTTCTTTGCTGTTTCTTTCAAGGAGGGCGCGATGTCTCCGAAGTCACCTGCCCGTCTCAATCCGAAGTGGTCGGGTCGTCGCCGCCTTCCTCGTGGTCGCCTTCTTCCCCTTCTTCGTGATCCACCTCTTCGGACTCTTCGCCACCTTCCTTTTCGAGGCTGAAGATCTGGTACCCTTCTTCGAGCACTTCAATGCTGAAGGTGATCTCGTCGCCGACTTCGACGGCTTCGACGCCCTCCGCAACCGGGTAGGGCATTGCCATGGCGGCCATGAACCCGGGAATGTCGCCGTGGTCTATGACCAGCGTGCCGGTGTCTGCCTGGATTTCCATCACGGTTCCAGTCCCGACGAACGGATAATCTCGTGTGCCTTCCGGTACGGTGGTGGCGGCGGCCGGCTCCGCCTCGGGGGCGGCAACCCGTTCGGGCTCCGCGCCACCACAGGACACCATCACAAACATCAGAACGACCAGTGCAGGAATGACTCTCAAAACGACCTCCCAATTGAACCAGATGAGATTGCCGTCGCATTATATCGTGTTTCGAAGGCGGGTCCAGCCCAGCGAGGTTGTGGGTGTATCCAGTTGTAAAGGCTCCCCGGCCGGAGTCCTGGTTCCGCGTCTTCCGAAGCCGACCCGAAATGCGGCATAATCCAGACCTATGTCGAAGTTGATACGCGACGCCGTGCATGGCGACATCGAGTTGGGCGCGCTCGAAATGGAGCTGATCGATACGCCGGAATTCCAGAGGATGCGTGGGATCAAGCAGTTGGGGACGGCATACATGGTGTATCCGTCGGCCATGCACACGCGTTTCGAACACTCCCTGGGTGCCTCCTGGGTCGCTCACCTGTTTGTAGAGGCGATCCGTCGTAGCTGTTCGGTATCCCGGGAAGAGGAGTTATTGATTCGCGTGGCCGCCCTGCTTCACGACATCACCCACATCCCGTTTGGACATACGCTTGAAGATGAGAGACGGGTGTTGCCGCGTCACGACAAGGATGCCGACCGATTCCGGTATTTTCTGGAGGACTCTTCATTGGGCCGGATCCTCAAGCGGGCGGGTATGGACACCGAGGTTCCCGCCATCATCAATGGGGATTCCGGCCTTCGTTCCGACATCGTGGGCGGCGCGATCAGCGCGGACCTTCTGGATTACATTCGCCGTGACACCTACTTCTGTGGGTTGTCGCAGAATTATGACGATCGCATCTTCCAATCCTTCTCAGAGAACGACGGCCGGCTGGTCATGCACCTGGAAAAACACGGGATGCTGCGCCGGGACGCATTGTCGGAACTGGTGAACCTCCTGCGGATTCGCTACACCCTGTCGGAGCGCGTCTATTTTCACCACACCAAGCTCGCGTCCGGAGCCATGATCTCGAAGGCCGTGGAACTGGCCCTGGCTGCCGGGTTCACTGCCGAGGACCTGAGAACGCTCAAGGACGACACTTTGATGTGGGTCTTGGCCGAGCGATTCCGGGATCATTCGGGGATTCAACATCTTCTCGGCCGGCTCGGGGCGCGGCAGTTGTACAAGCCCTGCTACGTCCTGACCGCGGCGATTGGGGAAGACCGGCAGAAGGAAATTGTCGATCGGTTTCACTATAGCGCGGCCAGCCGGGAAGCGGCCGAAAAGACCATCGCCGACGTGGTGGGCCTGGAGTACTGTCAGGTTATCGTCTACTGTCCATCCATCGGCATGTCCTTGCCTGAGGCCGAGGTGCCCGCGCGCCTTGAGGGAGGAAAGGTGCTACCGCTGTCGGGGAGCAACAACAGCGAGATCCGGATTCTCAAGGAAAAGCATCAGGCCTTGTGGCAATTTCTCGTCTTGATCGATCGCGACGAATGGGATTGTCACGACGCCGCGGGTCGAGCCGCCCAAGATTACTTTCGGATTCCTTCTGAACGGTAAGGACCGGCTCGCATCCCCACGCGCTTTCGATGCTATATTGTTTCTTTCGGGCAGGACGGTGGCAGTCGTCGGCGCGCGTGCAAGTACATCGAAGTATGATTTCATCTACGTTCTTTTTCCTCTTTTCTCAACTCGGCGTCGGCATGATGTGGATTCTGCTGTTCATATCGCCGCGGACGATCGGAAACAGCTTCTTCAAATTCGCAAGCCTCACGTCCGCGGTTCTCCTGGGCATCACGTTGGGATTCGACATGCTGTTTCCATCCCCTGTGCGTGAGGGGTCACTCCCGGTGATTTTTCTGGTTGTCGCCACCGTCCTGATAATTTTCTACAACAGGATGGTCCACCTGGACATGTACGGTCCGGCGCAGGCGTTATTGATTGGGGCAACGGGGATGGGGACGATATCGATCGCCCTGGACGCACTGGCCTTCACCCGATTAATGGAACTGGGGGGATGGGAGGGCTGGTTGCTGGTCGTGAACCACCTGGGAGCAACGGCACTGCTCGGTTCGGTGATGCTCACGATGGTCTTCGGTCACTGGTATCTGATCGTTCCTAACCTCTCGATCGATCCGCTCCGCGTGCTGACGAAGGTGTACATGGGAACCATCGGCCTGCGTGTGTTCACGCTGATCGGGACCGTCGCGGCGTTGATGATCTATCGGGCGGTTCCATTGGCCAGCGTGGCTTCCGAGTTGTTCCTGAGGCAGGGGTTGTTCTTCTGGCCAAGGATTTTGTTCGGCGTTGTCGTGCCGATCGTTCTGGGAGTTATGATCTGGAACACCGTCCAGATCCGCCACACGCAGGCCGCCACCGGATTGCTCTACGTGGCGGTCGTGGCGCTGCTGTTTGGTGAGTTCTTCTCGAAGTTCCTGCTGTTTTCGCTCTCCCTGCCTCTATAGACAGAGGCTGTCGATTCGTTTCCTCCGGCGGACCGGCACAAAAAAAGGTGGCGCTCATGACGCCACCTTTCGACTGCCCGTCGTTGCCTGAGGCTAAGAGCCTGCGCCGCAGAAGAGATCTACTGCGAAAGCGGTATAATCGGTCCAGATTTCCCCGAGTTTTCGTTAAATAGAACCACTATTCGCCTCAAAATCGAGAAAATGCCTCAAAGTCGAGAAAATCTGGCCTCGATTCTCCACTTTCTCGCTACGATCCCTTCTGCCGCGCAGGCTCTTAGGAAATTGTTTCCGCGGCGGGAGCGCCGGTCAGGTCCAGCACATCCTGTTCGATCTTTTCCTTTTTGTCGGGCTGCATTCCAAGATACTTCTTGTAAATCTTCCAGTCCGGGCTCACGACGAAAGTGGTCGGGAATCCTATGAGGCCGCCGAAACCGGCGACGACATCGTCGTCGCCCATCACCAGCGGGTACTCGATCCCGAGTTCTTCCAGGTAGGGTTCCACATCCTCGAAGGCACCGGATTCGACCGTGATTCCGAGCATCACGAACTTGTCGTTGTCCTGGTCGGCATTGAGGGTGTTGTAGTTCGGGATCTCCTGAATACAGGGCTGACACCAGGTGGCCCAGAAATCCACAACGAGCACCTTACCCTTGAGGTCCGCGGAGTTGATCGTTCCGCCTCGCAGGGAAGCAAGATCAAATTCCGGAGCCGCCTTCAGCTCATCTACAGGCTCGGATTCGGCGGCCACAGCGGTTCCGGTTTCGGCGGTGACGCCTGTATCGACAGCGGTACAAGCTGTCAGCGCAAGTGCCAGGAAGATCAGGAACAGTGTGTTTTTCATTTGGTGTCCTCTCAAGGGGTTGTAAGCAAAAACTATATCATATTCCGTCCGGGCGAACGTAAGCAGGCCTACGTTTGATGAGGTTTGCCTCAGTGTAAGAGAGGGGTTGTCGACGCAACGGCGCAAAGACGCAGAGAGGTAGAGATCTGATGTCTTTGTTCCCGGCTACAGGTCTCCGACAATTTCCTTCCGATCTCTGCGTCTCTGCGCCTCTGCGCCGAGTCCTAATGGGCCCGTTCAAGAACAACTTCACATTTTGGCATCCCATCTTCGTGCCATTTTCGCGGGACCGTCGCGCCATCTTCGCGGGACCGTCGCGCCATCTTCGGCCGCTCCTCAATCGCAGATGTCGGGCTATTCCTCCGGTCTGCTCAATCGGTCGCGACCGAATCTGACCGAAATCTGGGCGCCAACTCTGCGAGCGGACCCTAGGACAAAAGTGAGGTCATTTACCGTTCTCCTTCATTCCGACTTCCGCCTTGCCATATAATTCGGAAACCCATGAAGCAAACAAAGCGATTTCAGAGTTTTCTCGAGGAAAGGAAACTCAAGAAAACTTCCCAGCGCGCCGTTGTGTGGGAGGCGCTGCTGGCATCGGACGACCACCCGTCGGTCGAGCAGATCCGGGAACGATTACTGGAGCGGGGGCACCGCGTCGGCTTGTCGACGATCTACCGGACGCTGAAGATCCTGCTCGAGTCGGGAATGATTCGTCAGTCCATGCTTGACGGCACCACGCTGTACGAACCACTCATAAGTCAACCCAACCACATCCACTTTATCTGTAACGCGTGTGGCAAGACCGAAGAGTTCCCGTCCCGGAAACTGGAGAGGTTGATTCGTGAGGAGACTGACAGGAACGGGTTCCAGCAGCGCTATAGCCGATATGCAATTTTTGGTCTCTGTCGGGAATGTGCAGACAAGCAGACGCGGGAGTCCGGCCTGAGCGAGCGCCGGCGAGAGCAGAAGATCCTTGCACGCGACGCGCTGGAGTTGACCCTGGCCGTCGAGCGGCGGGGGTACAGCTTCTACACGAACGCTGCGAAAAAGACACAGGATCGTCATGGGCGAATGATGTTCAAACAGCTCGCCGAAGAGGAGTCCGAGCACATGGCTCGGCTGCAGGCGGAATACAAGACCTTGATTGAAGAAAACCTCTGGCTGCGGAGGGAACCGACGAGACTTCCGGTAAGCCGGAAGATCGCAGCACAGATCTTTCCTCAGAGAACGTTGCTTAGCTCGGAGGTTCAGGAGGACACCACGCATCTGGAGGCGCTCAGTATCGCCATCGATCTGGAGCGTCGTTCACACCTCTTCTTCAACAATTTTGCCAGGCAACTCGAAGATCCGCGGGCAAGGAAAGTGTTTCGGGAGTTTGCCCGGGAGGAACAGTCCCACCTCGAGGGTCTGACAGAGGAATACGAAAGACTGCAGGAGGATCAATGAGCGCGATTCGTTGTTTCTTGTTGCTTGTTTTGCTCGCACCGGTCGCCTGGTCCCAATCCCAGATGTCGTCGGGAAACATCAGCGGGATGGCTCATGATTCCGATGGGGCCGTGCTTCCGTCGGTGTCGGTCGAGATCACCAACCTGGATACCGGAATCGTTCGCGACACGGTCACGGACGGGAGCGGTAATTACCGATTCTTTCTTCTGGCCCCGGGTTCCTACGAGCTACGCTTCCGGTTGCCGGGATTTGCAATCCTGACTCGACGGCCTATCCAGGTATTGATCGGGGGGGCGCTCGACATCGATGCAGAGCTCGGTCCCGCCACGCTCCAACAGGAAGTCCTCGTGGTTGAGGAAGCGCCCCTGGTAGAACCCGAGAAGACTCAACAGGCGGACACCATCACCGAACTCCGAATCGAGAACCTGCCGATCAACAAGCGTAACTTTCTGGATTTCTCTCTTCTCACGCCTGGCGTGACCGATGCCAGGGCGCTGATCTCGTTCACATTGCCACAGACCCCAACTTCCGGGCTTTCCTTCGCGGGTCAGGGAGGCCGGTCCAACAGCGTGACGATCGACGGCGGCGACAACAACGACAATGCGGTAGCGTCAGTGCGGTCGACGATCAGCCAGGAAGCCGTACGGGAGTTCCAGATCAACCGTTCGAACTATACGGCCGAGTTCGGTCGGGCATCGGGTGGGCTCATCAACATCGTTTCGAAGTCGGGCGCCAACGCCCTGTCGGGTACCGTCTTTGCCTTCTTGCGCAATCAGGCCCTGGATGCCCGAAACGCGTTTGCCTTCGGACCGGGCGGGACCGACATCGATCCGCCTTTCTCCCGGCTTCAGGCCGGATTCGCCGTCGGCGGACCCATCGTCCGAAACAGGACTTTCTTTTTCCTTTCCTATGAAGGATCCCGCCGCCGCGAGTCGAGTTTTTCGACCTTTCTGGAGAACGAGGAAATCTTCCAGCCCACGGCATCGCAGAAGGCCCTGATCAGCGTGCTCGGAGCCGCTCCAATACCGTCGCTGAACTTTCTCGGCGGGGCGCTCGCCGCGTCGCTGACGACCTCGCCCTCGACTTTTCCAGACACGATCGATCTGTTGCAATCCAACAGTGGCGTGTTTCCCTTCAGCAACAACGACAACACCACCTCCCTGCGGATCGATCATCAGACCTCGGCCAGTAACCAGATGTTTCTGAGGACGGCGTTCACCGACATAGACACCGTCGGAGGATCGTCTGGAGGCCTGAAGGGACCGTCCCGGGGCGCGAACTTCCAGATCCAGGACTACTCTTTCGTTTTCGGCGATTCCCACTTCTTCAGCCCGGACCTGGTGAACGAGTTTCGGTTCCAGTTTGCAAACCGCGACTTCAACGCTCTGCCGTCCGACGCTTTTGGCCCGGAGATCAATATCAATGGGACGGCACTGGTCGGTCGCGATTTCTTTCTCCCGTCGGTTCGAAACGAGAAGCGCTTCCAGTGGGTCGACAACGTCACAATGGTCACCGGGTCCCACGAAGTCAAGTTCGGCGGTGATGTGCACTACCTACCGCTCGCGACCGAAACCGAGGTGTTTTTTGGTGGCCGATTCTCTTTCGGTGAAGCAGTCCCTCTGGGTCTTCTGATCGACAACGTCGGGGGGCCGGGAACGGCGGCGGGTGTGGGTGCGGCTCTCGGCTCCCTGGGCCAGGCAGCCCTGATCCCCGCATTGTCGGAGCCGATTACATCCCTGCAGGCGTTCAACCTCGGACTGCCGCTTTTTTACCAGCAGGGGTTCGGAGACCCGAAAGCGGATGTCACAAACAAGCTGATCGCCGGATACATCCAGGACAAGTTTCGCGTGACTTCGCGTCTGACCTTGAACCTCGGGTTCCGCTACGACCTCGAGTTGCAGGCAAAGCCTCTGAATCGAGACGGGAACAACGTCGCGCCGAGAGTCGGGTTTGCCTGGGAGGTTGGTGACGGTACCGTCATGCGTGGTGGGTATGGCGTGTTCTACTCTCCTATTTTTCAGGCCGTCGCTTTCATCGACAAGGTTCTGGATGGCACGCAAGTTTCCCAGTTGTTCGTTCCCTTGACGGGGCTTCCACAGTTGGGGATCGCCGCCACCTCCGCCCAGGTGTGGGGACTTTTGAAGCAAAAGGGCGTTCTGGGGACTCGACAGATTACCGAGTCGGACATAGCGCCGTTGGGCCTGCGCCCCGGGATCACGCCACCCATCCTTCTTCGAGCGGCTCCCGACATCATCAACCCTTACAGCCAGCAGGCGAGCTTCGGTATCGAACGCGAACTGACACCGCACTTGAGCGGCGGCGTCAGTTACCTGATGAACAGCGGCACCAAGCTATTGAGGGCACGGAACACAAACCTCCGGATTGTGGGCGGCAATGCATTTGGACCTGCTTTCGGTCCGATCGATCCGAGAATTCTTCAGAGTAACCAGGTGGAATCGTCCGGCAAGTCGATCTATCATGGGATGACCGCGACCCTCTCGAAACGCTTCAGCAACTTTCACCAGTTTCAGGTGTCGTACACGTTTTCGAAGGCGATCGACGACACCGTCGACTTCATCACCGATCTTGAAGCCGCCAACCAACTGGATCTGGCTGCCGAAAGGTCCTTGTCCTCCTTTGACCAGAGACAGCGTTTCGTCGTGAGTGGGGTGTTCATGTCCCCGCTCGATCGCGGGTTTGGAGCAGGCCGGGCACTGGCGGACCTGACGGTGTCACCTATTCTGACCGTTGCGAGCGGCCATCCCTTCAACCTCCTGCTGGGCTTCGACGCGAATGGCGACACGAACGCAAACACGGATCGTCCTCCGCTCGCCGGTCGGAACACCGGCCGGGGTCCCTCGTTCACGAGCCTGGATTTGCGGGTGACCAAAGCCTTCGTGTTTGGTGATCGTGATCACCGGATCGAGGCCACGGCGGAAGCTTTCAACCTTTTCAACACAGTCAATTTTTCGGGAATGAACAACATCGTCGGCACGACGCCTCTGTCCACGTTTGACGTGGAGGGCAGTCGGAGTCTGGGGCCGACCGACCCGCTCGGGTTTACCTCGGCCTTCGCGCCGCGTCAGATCCAGCTTGGCCTGAAGTTTCGGTTTTAGGGTTCGGGCGGAACGTCACCGTCTTTGGAGTTGCTCCTCCTCGCAATGAAGAGCAATGGCTCGTCGTCGCTCCGCCAAATCCGGCACCCTTGCGATCCGAAATATAGCAACCGTATTTCTGACTCAGGACACTAGCAGATGAACATCGTCGATCGCACATTCCGCCTTTCGGATGCCGGTACGAACTTTCGGATCGAGGTTCTGGGCGGTCTGACGACATTCATGACGATGTCCTACATCATCTTCGTCCAACCGGCGGTGATGAGCACGACCGGAATGGACTTCGATGCGGTCCTGGCGACGACCTGTCTGATCAGTGCTTTCGGAACGGTCCTGATGGCTCTGCTGGCAAACTATCCGATCGCCGTCGCCCCGGCGATGGGACACAACTTTTTCTTTGCCTTCACCGTTGTCGGTGCGATGGGATATTCCTGGCAGGTCGCGCTCGGTGCCGTATTCATTTCCGGTGTCCTGTTTCTGCTGTTTTCGATCTGGGGGCTGAGGGAGGCCTTGATCCAGGCCATTCCGAACTCACTGAAGCATGGAATTGGTGTCGGAATCGGACTTTTGATTACGCTGGTCGGTCTGGAGTGGGGTGGCTTCGTCGCCTCGAACCCGGCCACCCTGATAACGCTTGGAGATCTGGCTCAGCCTGCCGTTTGGATGTCTACCGCTGGAATTCTTGTCACGACCGTCATGCTTGCGCGAGGGATGAAGGGCGCCATTCTGGTCGGCATACTGACGAGTACCGTTTTCGGCCTCTTTCTGGGCGTGGTCAACTTTCATGGCCTTGTCGCGGCGCCTCCCTCACCGGCACCGGTTCTGCTCAAGCTGGACCTGTACGGTGCCCTCAGCCTCGGCGTCGTACCGGTGATCTTTACTTTCTTTTTCCTCGACTTGTTCGACAGCATAGGATCGTTGATCGGGGTCGCCCAGCAGGGCGGCTTCATGCGTGATGGAGAGCTGCCGCGCGCCAGGCAGGCGCTGATGGCCGACGCGATCGGTACGACGGCGGCCGGAGCGATTGGAAACTCCACGGTCGTCAGCTACATCGAAAGCGCCACCGGCGTCGCCGAAGGCGCCAGGACCGGGTTGGCCAATATGGTGACGGCGGGACTTTTCTTGCTGGCACTCTTCTTTGCGCCTCTGGCCCGTATGATCGGGGAAGGGCATGTGTCCGAGTCCGGCATGACTCTCTATCCAACGGTGGCGCCGGCCCTGATCATTGTCGGGGCTTTCATGATGCGCAATGTCGGTCTTATAGACTGGGACGACCCTCACGAGTACATTCCCGCGTTCATCACGATCACAATAATCCCTTTCACTTTCAGCATCACCGACGGCATCGCGTTTGGCTTCATCGCCTACGTTGCGCTAAGCGTGTCGTCGGGTCGCTCCCGCAAACTCCATTGGATGATCTGGCTGTTTACCGCCTTGTTTCTGGTTCGATACATAGCTGTGGGCTAACCAACACCGTCTATGAATAGGAGGGCCTGGTGCGTGGCGTGTCGCTCCCGGGGCGGCGGGGAAAGACTGCCAGGAGGAGCATGCCAATGATGAACCCTCCGACGTGGGCCCACCAGGCAACGCCTCCCGCGGAAGGATCGGTGCGGGCGAGGGAACCGGCTCCGGATAGAAACTGCATGACGAACCAGATTCCGAGGACGATGATGGCTGGAATTTCGATGATCTGCCAGAAGACGAAGAATGGAATCAATGTCAACACGCGGGCGAATGGATAGAGAATGAGGTAGGCGCCCAGCACGCCCGCAATTGCACCGCTGGCGCCCACGGTGGGGATGGTCACATAGTTGTTGAGTACCGTATGGACGAGACCTGCGCCGAGGCCGGCCAGAAGATAGAACAGGACGAATCGGCCGTGTCCGAGTCTGTCTTCGACGTTGTCACCAAAGATCCAGAGGTACCACATGTTGCCGATCAAGTGAAACCAACCGCCGTGCAGGAACATCGAAGTGAAGTAAGGCACGGTGATCGAAGAGAGTGTTTGGCCCGATCCCGGCCATTGGAATACATTAGTAGGTACGACCCCGAATTCGTAAAGAAATGCTTGAAGGTTCGGTCCGAGCGATAGTTCGTAGAAGAAGACCAGAGAATTGATGACAATTAGGGCGATGGTAACGAACGGAAAGGTCCGGGACTGGATGTTGTCTCGAAACGGGATCATTGCGCCTCGGATACTTGTAATGCTTCTGGTTGTATCGTTTGGATTGGTTGATGCGGGACCGGTGCTGGGCCAAACGATCGATCCAGAGGCCCTCGAAGCATTGTACAACCTCGATTTTGACGTTGCGGAGGAAAAATTCCAGCAACTGACGGTGGACGACCCGGACAACCCGACTTACTGGAATCTTCTGGCCTCGTCGATCTGGCTGAAAATCGTCTACGAACAGGAAAAGATGAACCTGGATTCCTTTTCAGGCGCCCGGATTGGCGGCAGGGATTCGGTCGAAGTTGTCGACTCCGGGCGCGAGGCCAGGCTCCGGGAAGTGCTTGGCCGAGCCATTGCCGCGGGAGAAGCGGCCGTGGAGAGGGAACCGAACGATGTGGACGCCCTGTACGCCCTCGGGACCGCGCACGGAACGCTTGCCAGCTTCGAGGCCACGATCAAGCGTGCCTATCTGAAAGCAAACCGCGAAGCCAAAGAGGCACGAAACCTTCACATGAGGGTGCTTGAGCTCGATCCTTCTTACGCCGATGCACGCCTGACGATTGGTACCTACGACTATGCGCTGGGCGTGATCCCGGGGTTTGTTCGGTTCCTTCTGGGCTTCATCGGGGTTAGCGGGGGCAACAAAGAGGGAGGCATCGAGCAGTTGGAGTACGCCGCCCAACTGGGCGACCGTGCGAGCGCAAACGCCAAAATGGTGCTCGTGGTCGTCTACAACCGGGAAAAAGAGTATGAGAAAGCGTTGGCCTACCTGGAAGATTTACACTCGACCTACCCTCGTAATTTCTTGCTCGAGTTGGCGAAGGCCTCCGTTTACGAACGGATGGAAGATTGGAGTCGGTCCATTGACGTCTATCGAACCGTCGTGCGGAAGGTCGTCACCGGTGAAGATGATTACGATCGTCTCGAAGCCGAATCCGTACATTTCAAGATTGGTGAAGCCAGCGTCCACAGCTCCCAGAACGACCAGGCTCTGGCGGCTTTTCTCGAGGTGGTCGGAAGTGAAACAGCGAGCGACGATCTGAAAGGCCGCTCGTTTCTCTGGATGGGCAAGATTTACGATTCCCGACAGGAACGTGGCGATGCCATTGCCCAATACAACGCCATCCTCCTCCTCGACTGCTCCGACGACCTCAAACGCGACGCCCGAAAGTTCAGAAAAACCCCATTTACGGGCTGAGATGAGCCTCGTGGGTGCGGGGTCGCACGGGATGGATGGAAGTGACGCATTCCCGCGGGTGGCCCGGGACGGCCACCCCGACACGCCAGCCCGTGAATTGAGTGTGTCGGGGCGGCCGTCTCTGGCCGCCCGCCGGGCACACCGAACCGCACCCCACCCGCGTCGGGTCCCTACTTTCTCTCCTTCGCCCCATCCAGAAAGCCCCGAACCTCCTCCAATCCCGGAATCCCGGACCGCGCCCCCAACTTCATACACTTCATGGCCGCAACTCCGTGCGCGAACCGGACCGCCTCCTCCAACCCCCAGCCCTCCAGAACCCCAAAGATAAACGCACCATGAAACACATCCCCGGCCCCGGTCGTGTCCACCACGGGTACGTCGAAAGCCGCAGACTCGTCGAGCCGTCCTTCTTCGAGAAAGACGGCACCTCGCTCCCCCAGAGTCACGCCCGTCACCCTGGCTCCATAGCGTTCCCCCAGGGCCCGGACTACAGATTCCGGATCTGTCCGGCCGGTAACCCGTGTGGCAAAGTCTTCCGCCGCGATCAGGTAGTCCACGCTCCTAAGAAGTTCTTCAGTAGACGGATCGTAGATCTGGTCGATATCGATGACCACGGGCACGCCTGCCTCGTTCGCCCACCGAGCCGCGACCAGAGCGGCCTCGCTGTCCCGACCGTCGAGATGCAGCAGTCGGGCCGTCGAGATGGCTTCGCGCGAGAGGTCGGTTGCGGGGAAACGGAGTCGGGCGTCGCGGTGCCAGAGGATCGTCCGCTCTCCGACGCCTTCTTCAACCAGGATGAACGCGATCTGGCTGGTTGCCCCTTCGACCACCCTGAGGAAGTCCATGTCCAGTCCCTCGGAACGTAAGCTCTCAATTTGAAGGCGGCCCAGATCATCGGATCCGACCGACCCGATGTAACGGGCCGAGAGACCCAGCCGGCGACAGGTGGTCAGAGCAGTAGCAACCTGTCCGCCGGGCTCGAGCCGTACCTGGCGGAGCTCCAGTTTCGAGTTCGGGCGCGGGAACTCGCCCATCACCGAGATGTAGTCCATCGCGTTCAGCCCGACGCCGACGACATCGACCTCCGGGAGGGGAATCAGGGTGGAATTGGCTCGGCTCGGCATGTTTAAATCAGGAGTCTGATGGATGTCGGTGGCCCCATTCTGACGATTGTTTGTGCCATCATCAGGCTGCGTTATGCCTCTTCATGAGAGCGATTCCATCATACTAAAGACCTATCCGCTCGCAGAGGCTGATCGTATCGTCGTTTTCTTCAGCCGGGATTACGGCAAGCTGCGCGGGGTCGCCAACGGCGTTCGCCGCCTCAAAAGCCGCTTCGGAGCCTCCCTGGAACCGTTAGCCCGATCGAAGGTGGCCTTTTTCCAGAAGGAAAACCGTGAATTGGTTCGTATCCGTTCCTCGGAGCTGATCGACTCTCCGATGAAACTGTTCGAGGACTATGATCGGGCCGTCATGGCCGGTCACGTGGCGGAACTGGTCGACCGTTTTCTGCCCGACCACGAGGTTCAGGACGCCGTCTTCCGGCTGTTTGAGATGGCGCGACGAAACTTGATTTCAGGCTGTGAGCTGGAACTGGTGCGGTCGTATTTCGAAGTCTGGATGCTGCGCCTGGCCGGCGTCTTCCCTGAGATGTTCACCTGCGTGACCTGTGGGGAAAAACTACGGGCGGGTGAACATCGGGTTCTGCTGTCGGGGTTGACTTCCGTAGCCTGCGGGCCCTGTGGGGCAAATCAGGGAACCGAGGTGCCCCCCACGACAATTGCCGCGCTGCACTGGATATTGACGACCCCTCTCAACAGTGAGGTCGCCGGTCCGGAAGCTGTGGGGCTCGGGCACTTGCGACAATTGAACAAGCTCTGGATTGAACGTTACTTTGAGAGATGAATCGGGACGGAGGGTTTCGGCAATGAGCAAGTACGTTTATTTTTTTGGAGATGGCAAGGCGGAAGGCAAGGGGGAAATGAAGGACAACCTCGGCGGAAAAGGCGCGGGACTGGCTGAGATGACCCACGCCGGTTTGCCTGTGCCTCCGGGTTTCACCATCAGCACCGAAGTTTGCCGGCTTTACTATGCTTCCGACAACAACATCAGTCCGGAAGCGTACGCGCAGATCGATTCCAGCCTCCAACGCCTCGAGGAATTGAGCGGGCAGAAACTCGGCGACGAAGAAAATCCTTTGCTGGTATCGGTCCGTTCGGGGGCGAAGTTTTCCATGCCTGGAATGATGGACACCATCCTCAACCTCGGTTTGAATCCGACGACGGTCCGGGCGCTGGCGAAAAGGACAAACAACCCGCGTTTCGCCTGGGACAGCTATCGACGCTTCATCCAGATGTTCGGCAATGTTGTCCTGCGTGTTCCGAAGGAGACATTCGATGACATCTTCGACGCGGCCAAAGAAGCGGCCGGGACCGACCTGGACACGGACGTGGGAGCGGATGTTCTCGAACAGGTTGCCGGCGAGTTCAAAGGGGCCGCCACGGACGAAACAGGGAAACCCTTTCCAGACGACCCGTCCGAACAGCTCCGTCTTGCGATCACCGCTGTCTTTGGCTCGTGGAACAACCCCCGCGCCCTCCATTACCGTCGAATGAACGGAATCCCGGGGGATGCCGGTACGGCGGTCAATGTTCAGGCCATGGTCTTCGGCAACATGGGCGAGAGTTCGGGGACCGGCGTGGGCTTCACGCGCAATCCGTCTACGGGCGCCCGTGAGTTCTATGGCGAGTTCCTGATGAACGCGCAGGGCGAAGATGTAGTGGCGGGGATACGAACGCCGGTTCCTATTCAGGAACTCTCCAAAGTAATGCCCGAAGTCTATGACCAGTTGCGCGACATCACCAGCCGTCTGGAACGCCACTATCGGGACATCCAGGATTTTGAATTCACGATCCAGACGGGGAAGCTGTATATGCTTCAGACGCGTAACGGGAAGCGCACCGGCCCGGCGGCTGTTCGAATTGCCGCAGAGATGATGCGGGAAGGTCTGATCGACGAGAGAGAAGCCATCATGCGGGTTGCCCCGTCCCAATTGGATCAACTGCTCCACCCTCAACTCGACACCCGTGTGGAATGTCGGGTGTTGGCCAGGGGACTGCCGGCCTCGCCAGGTGCCGCGACGGGAAGAATCGTCTTCTCGGCAGATGAGGCGGCGGTGCGCGGAAAGACGGAACGAGTGATCCTCGTTCGAAAGGAAACCGTACCCGACGACATTCACGGCATGGAGGTGGCTGCCGGCATCTTGACAGCCAGGGGCGGTATGACCAGCCATGCCGCCGTTGTTGCCCGGGGCATGGGCAAGTGCTGCGTCGTCGGTGTCGAGACGTTGGGTATCGATGAGAATCGAGGTGTGCTGCGAATCGATGGCCAGGATTTCGGTGGGGACGATTTTATTACCCTCGACGGGTCAAGCGGGCGCGTCATCGAAGGCCGGATCGAGACCGTGGATCCCGACCCGACCACCGGTGACTTCGCAGAGTTCATGGCTATCGCTGATCGCATCCGCCGCCTCAAGGTGCGGACGAACGCAGATGGCGCGCGCGATGCTTCGGTGGCGCGCAAATTCGGCGCCGAGGGAATCGGCCTGTGCCGAACCGAACACATGTTCTTCGCCGAGGACCGCCTCGCAATCGTTCAGGAGATGATCCTGGCGTTGACCGAGAGCGAGCGACGGGCCGCCGTCCGGAGACTGCTCCCTTTTCAGCGTTCGGACTTCGAAGGCCTGTTCCGCGTCATGGATGGCCTCCCGGTCACGATCCGGCTGCTGGACCCTCCTCTCCATGAGTTCCTGCCGAAAAGGGAAGAGTTGATGGTCGAAGTGGCGTTGCTTCGTGAACGACACGCCCCGGGGGAGGAGATCGAGGAAAAGGAAGACCTACTGTCCAGGGTGGAGGATCTGTTCGAGTTCAACCCGATGCTGGGGCACCGCGGCTGTCGTCTCGGAATAACCCATCCTGAGATATCGGAGATGCAGGTCCGCGCGATCATCGAAGCGGCTTGCACGGTTCAACGAGACGGCGTCGTTGTGGAACCCGAAATAATGGTCCCACTGGTCGGCCTCGAGCGCGAATTGGAAGAACAGAAGACCATTATCGACCGCGTGGCCGGCGAAGTGTTCGCCGAGCAGGGGATGGAAGTGAAATACATGGTCGGAACAATGATCGAACTGCCTCGAGCGGCCATCGTTGCGGATCGCATCGCGGAGTCGGCGGAATTCTTCTCATTCGGAACGAACGACCTGACGCAGACAGCCTTCGGATTTTCGCGAGACGACGCAGGCAAGTTCATCGACACCTACGTCCGCCGGGGCATCCTGCCGGCCGATCCATTTCAGGAACTGGACCAATCCGGCGTCGGAGAACTCATCCGGATCGCCTGCGAAAAAGGGAGAAGCGTCCGTCCCGGCATCAAGCTGGGAATCTGCGGTGAACACGGCGGTGACCCCTCGTCGGTCGAATTCTTCCACAACGTCGGCCTCGACTACGTGAGTTGCTCCCCTTACCGTGTCCCCATCGCCCGCCTCGCGGCCGCGCAGGCCGTCATCGCGGATCAAGCCGAACGTTCCCGGACGGTTTAGTGTGCGGGATGACCTGACCAATTTCTTTCCGCTGGATCGTGATGGTTAATTTTGTTCTATATCGGATTACCCGAGAGGACTAATGTAGCGGCAATCATATTAAGGAGCGAAAAAATGCCCTCTCCAGAAGAAATGGCTGCGACCATGCTACAAAACTTGCCGGGCAAAACAGGTAAATCGCTGACGGAATGGCACAGCGTCCTCAAAAAGTCCTCCCTCGAGAAGCACGGCCAACTCGTGAACATTCTAAAGAAAGATCACGGCGTGACGCACGGTTTCGCCAATCTAATTGTAACCAAGTTCCGTGAGTCGGGTTCGGGAACCGAGGCCGATTTGATTGCACAGCAGTACTCCGCAGGAAAAGCGGACCTCCGCCCGACCTACGATGCGCTGGTGCAGGCCGTTAAGCAGTTTGGCAAGGACGTGGAGCTTGCACCAAAAAAGGCGTACGTAAGCCTCCGTAGAAAGAAACAATTCGGTCTAATCCAACCATCAACCAAGACCCGCGTCGACGTTGGCCTAAATCTTCCGGGCGCGAAATCAACGAAACGTCTTGAGAAGTCGGGTAGTTTCAATGCGATGGTCAGTCATCGAATTCGGCTGTCCAATGTACAGGACGTCGATGACCAACTGATCGACTGGTTAAGAAAGGCGTATCAAGATGCGGGTTGAAGCTGTTCACCCAAACCAAAAGGAGCAGGTATTCTTCCATTAGTAACATTCGGGATTGCTTTAGCTCAACGCGGCTGATGAGAACGGCCATCACAGTTTCAAGCGGTGCCGGGGCTGCCGGATTTCTCGGCATCTTCACCCGGGCTGTTTTCGGTTCCCTGATTCGGCGGACCGGGGCCATTCGGGATCGAATGCCCAACGCGGCGCCGTGACCTTCATGTTAGCTGTCGATGGCGTGGTTGATCCAACTCCTTTTCTCGATGGGCGCCAGCGTGAACGAACCAGGCACAAGACTCCTCGTCGACCGGTCACGATATTGCCCCTGAACAACTTCGCATTGTAAGAGAGGGATTTTCGACGCAAAGACGCAGAGACGCAGAGATCTGATTTTCTTGTTCCCGGCTCAAAGGTCTCCGACAATCTCCCTCCGATCTCTGCGTCTCGGCGTCGAGTCCTTAGGACCCGCTCCCGAATAACCTACCGCTGCCTATTGAAAATAATAGGAACACCGCGGCTAGCCCGCATAAATCACCGAAAGGACCAGAAAAGGCCGCCCTGTTTGGCATAAATCGTTTGTCGAGAACGGTTCAGAAACCAAACGGAGGCGGCCCTTATGAGTACAGAGTGTAAACAAACCACGTTCGAATTTCACGGACTTCTTCAACGAAAAATGAAGGCGCGTTTCGACGGCGGCAAGATCACGTCTGACGCTGGAGTTCTGCTGCTGCGTGAAGTCGAAAAGCGGACCGGTTTGATCGATGGATTGGCGGGGTGTTTTAGCGATCATCGCGACCAACGGTTGATCGAACACACCGTGAAGGAGCTGTTGGGACAGCGGGTCTACGGGCTGTGCCTGGGATATGAAGACCTGAACGATCACGATCAGTTACGGACCGACCCGATGCTTGCGTTGGCGGTGGACAAAGCGGATCCGCTGGGAACGAATCGACGACAGGCCGGCGACTGGGGAAAGGCGTTGGCGGGCAAGAGCACGCTAAACCGATTGGAGTTGACCGGCGCCGAAGTCGGCGACCAGGAGCGGTACAAGAAGATCGCTATGGATGGGGACAAGATCGATCGTTGGATGGTCGATGCGTTTGTGGCAGCCCATGACAACACGGCGCCCGAAGAGATCGTTCTGGATCTGGACGCGACCGATGATCCGATCCATGGTCAACAGGAAGGCCGGTTCTTTCACGGCTACTACCGCAACTACTGCTATCTGCCCTTGTACATCTTCTGTGGAGAGCATCTGTTGTGCGCTCGGCTGCGCCCGTCCAATATCGATGGGGCGGCAGGATCAGTCGATGAATTGGAACGTATCGTCGGCCAGATCCGTCAGAGCTGGCCGGACGTGTCGATCATCATTCGGGCCGATTCCGGATTCTGCCGGGATGCATTACTGGACTGGTGTGAAACCCACCAGGTCGATTATGTGATGGGGTTGGCCAAGAACGACCGCCTCAAGCGAGAGATCGCTGACCAGATGATTCAGGCTGAAGCGGAGTTTCAGACCACTGGGAAATCGGCACGAGTGTTTAAGGATTTCCTGTACCGGACTCGAAAGAGCTGGAGCCGCACTCGTCGCGTTGTTGGCAAAGCCGAGTTCCTGGCCAAGGGCGCCAATCCCCGATTCGTGGTGACCTCACTGCCACCGGAACGACTCGGAGCCCAAGCGCTCTACGAAGATTTCTATTGCGCACGCGGCGACATGGAGAACCGGATCAAAGAACAGCAACTGGATCTATTTGCCGACCGCACCAGTGCGGGAACCATGCGCGCCAATCAGCTCCGACTGTATCTGTCCTCAGCCGCCTACATGCTTATGCAGGCGTTGCGTCGTCTCGGTCTCAAAGATACCGCGATGGCCCATGCCCAATGCGGAACCATCCGTCTGAAGCTTCTTAAGATCGGTGCGCGTATCCGCCTCACGGTCCGCAACGTCTGGATCTCGATGTCGGAGGCCTATCCCTATGCCGACGTCTTTGCTCTCATAGTGAGAAACCTGCAATCAATTCCGCTTCGTTGCTGACGACACCGAACCTTCAGATCCGAAAAACAGCGCCTCTCATCTGCCTCCCGGCGAGGCCTGCCTGCACTCGCCCATTCATGCCGATCTCCCGCCAAATGTCGCCGTGTCACAGGCTCAAAATCCGCCAATGTCCACGGCTCGCTCACTCTCAGCTCCAAGTCTCGCCGCAAATCGCTTCTCGTATCCGAACACTGATCGATTCTCCGATTGGTGATCCATCCGGGCTAGTTATTGTCTGATGTTCCCGTCCGTTCTCAGTCCTGGTTCGACTTTTCGAGAGCCGCCACTCGCCGCAGCAGTTCGGGGAGGCGTTTGAAGACGGCGGAGCACTTGAGCCAGAGGCGATTGTCGATGGCGGGGTAGCCGGAGATCATCTTGCCGGTCTCGACGGAGTTTGGGATGCCGGTCTGGGCCGTTGCGACGACGCCGTCGCCGATATCGAGGTGGCCGGCGACACCTACTTGTCCGGTCAGGACGCAGTCGCGGCCGATCTTCGAGCTGCCTCCCAGTCCGACCTGGGCGCAGAGAAGCGTGTTTTCGCCGACCGTGGACGCGTGGCCGACCTGGACCAAGTTGTCGATCTTGGCGCCCTGCTTGATGCGGGTCTCACCGACGGTGGCGCGGTCGATCGTTGCATTGGCGCCGACTTCTACATCATCTTCGAGGACCACGATCCCCGACTGAACTATCTTGTAGTAGCTGCCGTCATCCTGTTTGGCATAACCGTAACCGTCGCATCCAATCCGCGCGCCGTCCTGGAGGATGACGTTGTTTCCAAGGATGCAGTATTCCCGTACGGAAACGTGTGCGTGGGTCCGGAAGTCGTTGCCGATCCGGACCCCCCTTCCAATGTGGGTAAAGGCCTGGATCGTCGCGTTGTCGCCGATCGAAACATCGTCTTCGATGACGACATAGGCCCCGATGGACGCTCCTTCGCCAATGCTGGCGGTCGTGGCGATCCGGGCGGTCTCATCGATTTCTTTTCGGGGCTCGGGAGATCGATAGAACAACTCGATCGAACGCGCGAAGGCGAGATAGGGGTTTGCGGTGCGGAGAGTAGGTGTGTCGACTTCAGGGAAGTCGTCGGCAACCAGGATGGCTCCGGCCAGAGTCGTTCGGGCGCTTGCTGCATATTTTCGGTTCGAAACGAACGTCAGTTGGTCCGGGGCCGCTTTTTCGATGCCGGACACGCCCGTGATGTCGGTGTCGCCGTTTCCACGGAGGGTGCATCCAAGTTTCTCTGCAATTGACCTCAATTCCACGGCCTTGCTCTCCTTTAAGCCTCTGTGCCCCTTGGCTTTACATGCTAGTATAACCCTCTTAGGTAAATGAGTGAACACCGCACCCTCCTGAGGTCTGCATCCCTCATCACCGTCATCACGCTTCTCAGTCGGGTTTTGGGATATCTCCGTGATCTTCGTTTCGCCTTCCTGCTGGGAGCGGGAGTCGGCTTCGATGCGTTCGTCATCGCCTACCGGATTCCCAACCTGCTCCGTCGCCTTGTCGGTGAAGGTGCGGTCAGCGCCACTTTTATTCCCATTTTCTCCAGATATCTAAGCTCGGAAAACCGGAAAGAAGCCTGGTCCTTCGCGAACGCGATGATTACGATCGCGACCTCGGTCATGTCGGTTGTCGTGGTTCTCGGCGTCCTGTTGTCCCCCTGGATCGTGAGGCTTCTGGCGGCCGGTTTCCTGGACACCCCGGGCAAGATCGAATTGACAACGCTGCTGAACCGCATCATTTTCCCCTACATCCTCTTCATCAGCTTGTCGGCTCTGGCGATGGGGGTTCTGAACAGCTTCAACAAATTCGCGGCCCCGGCCTTCGCGCCGGTTCTACTTAACCTGAGCATCATCGGTTTTTCGTTTGCTTCCGATCTGTTTCCTCGGCCGGAGATGGCCCTCGCCGTGGGCGTTGTGGTGGGAGGTGTCGCACAGGTCCTGATACAGGTGCCACAGTTAAGGCGGTGTGGCTGGCGGTTTCGACCGCTCCTGGATTTTTTCCATCCCGGCGTGCGCAAGGCCGGCCGACTGCTGGCGCCCGTTGCCCTGGGGGTCGGCGTAGTCCAGGTGAATGTGGTCGTGGACAGCCTCTTCGCGTCTTTTCTCGGTGATGGCGCTGTCACTGCGATCCACCTGTCCGACCGCGTGATGGAACTGGTTCTGGGGGGGTACGCGATCGCTATCGCGACCGTCATCCTTCCCATGATGTCGCGCCAGGCAGCGGACAAGCGTATGGACGAAATGAAGTCGACTCTGAACTTCGCGTCCCGCATCATCCTGTTCATAACGGTGCCGTCGACCGTCGGTCTGGTGGTCCTGCGGCGACCGATCATCCAGGTCCTGTTCGAGCACGGGGAGTTCGGTCCGGCATCCACCGAGCTCACTGCCTGGCCCCTGCTTTTCTTTGCCCTCGGCCTGTCCGCGTTTTCGATGGTCAAAGTGATCGTGCCCGCCTTCTATTCGCTTGAGGACACGAAGACACCGGTCAAAGTCGCTTTCGCGGCCATGTTCCTGAACGTCGCTTTGAACTTTGCCTTCTTCCGTCCTCTCGCGGTTGGGGGTCCCGCCCTGGCAACAACTCTTTCGGGTTTCTTCAATGCCGCGACACTCATGTTTATTTTCGTCCGGAGGGAAGGATCCTTTGGGGTTCGTTCGATACTCGGTTCCCTGGCGCGTTTCGGACTGGCCGCCATACCGCTCGGATTTGTGGCGTCGACTCTGATCCACTGGCCCGGCTTCTATTTTGAGCAACCGTTGACCCAGCGCGTATTTGCACTCGGAACCACGATTGGGCTCTCAGCCGTTGTATACTTTGTGGCGGTCTTTGTGCTGAGATGTCGCGAAGTAGGGGAAGTTCGCGAGATCTTTCTTAACGCAGGACTGCCGGTTAATGGTTCAAAGCCGCCCCTTGTCGATGACGAATGATGAATGGGTGGATCGATTCCTTCAATATCTTCGGATCGAGCGGGGTCTGTCGCCCAACACTCTCAATTCGTACGGGCGGGACCTGGCGCTGTATTCGGAGCACCTGAAGCGAGTCGATCTCATTGCGGCGCGGCCGGCGGATATATCGGCATTTCTCACGTTCCTTTACGATCGGGGGCTCAAGGCGCGTTCCGCCGCACGGGCGCTGGCGGCCGTGCGCGGGCTGTACCGGTTCCTCATGCTCGATGGGGCAGCCGTTGACAACCCCACTTCGGCGGTGGATGTTCCAAGGTCCTGGACACCCCTGCCTCACTTCCTCACGTTTGAGGAGATAGACAGGTTGCTGGCCGCTCCGAACGAGTCGGAACGGTCAGGTCTCAGGGACCGGGCGATGATCGAGCTGATGTACGCGACGGGCCTCCGTGTTTCCGAGTTGGTGGGGCTGACGACAGACACGCTCGATCTGGACAGCGGGTATGTCCGGTGTATGGGCAAGGGCAGCAAGGAGCGCATCGTTCCGCTTGGAGTGGCCGCGGTCGAGGCGGTCCGCGCGTATCTGGATCGGGGCCGGCCGAAGCAGACATGCCCTTACCTGTTCCTGAATTATCGGGGCAAGGGGTTGACGCGGGCCGGCTTCTGGTTGATCTTACGGGCCTATGGCAAACGGGCAAAAATTGAAAAGAAAATTACACCGCACATGCTGCGTCATTCGTTCGCCACACACCTGCTCGAACACGGGGCAGACTTAAGGTCGGTGCAGATGATGCTGGGTCATTCCGACATATCGACGACGCAGATTTACACGCATGTGGTCCGGGAGCGGTTGAAGCAGATTTACCGAACTCATCATCCCAGGGCCTGAGAGAATATCATTCGAACTCATTTGTTTAGAAGACGGCCCGTCCGATTGCCGGGTCGAAGTCATGAAACTGGAAGGAGAATTCAGTGAGCGATACGCGACAGTTATTTACCTCGGAGTCGGTGACCGAAGGTCATCCCGATAAACTGGCCGATCAGATTTCAGATGCGGTGCTCGATCGTGTCATGGCGGAAGATCCGATGGGCCGGGTGGCCTGCGAAACCATGGTCGCAACCGGCTTCGCAATGGTGTCGGGCGAGATCACGACGAAGTGTTATATCGACTACGAAAGCATCGTTCGGGACACAATCAAAGACGTCGGCTATGTCGACGCCGCGTACGGCTTCGATTCGAAGACTTGCGCCGTGATGTCCACGATCGGAAGGCAATCCCCCGACATTGCCATGGGGGTGGACACCGGCGGGGCCGGAGACCAGGGCATGATGTTTGGTTACGCAACCGACGAGACGCCCGAGTTGATGCCGATGCCGATTCTGCTGGCACACAAATTGACCGCAAGGCTTGCGGAGCTGCGAAAATCGGGACTCCTGCCTTTTCTGAGACCGGACGGTAAATCTCAAGTAACAGTTGAATATTATGGCCCTAAGCCAGTACGAATAGATACAGTTGTAATATCCACACAGCACGATCCGGATGCCACGCCGTTGCAGATTCGGGAGGAAGTCATCACCCATGTCATCAAGGCCATCATGCCGGAGAAATTGCTGGACGGAGCGACGAAGTACCATGTCAACCCGACGGGCCGCTTCGTCGTGGGTGGCCCGCAAGGCGACTGCGGCCTGACAGGGCGCAAGATCATCGTCGACACCTACGGCGGCATGGGCCGTCACGGCGGCGGCGCGTTCTCCGGCAAGGATCCAACAAAAGTCGATCGTTCCGCCTGCTACATGGCGCGCTATGTCGCCAAGAACGTCGTTTCCGCTGGCCTGGCCAGCCGGGTCGAAATCCAGCTGGCTTACGCAATCGGCGTCGCCGACCCGGTTTCGGTCCTGGTCGACTCGTTCGGCACCGGCAACATCTCGGACGGCAAGATCTCCGACCTGGTCCGGGACACCTTCGAGTTGACGCCCCGCGGCATCATGGCGTCGCTCGAACTTCGCCGTCCGATCTACAAGAAAACAGCCAGCTACGGCCATTTCGGCAGGGAAGACCCCGACTTTTCCTGGGAAACCACGGACAAAGCCGACACATTGCGGAAGCAGGCATAGGGGGGCCGGAAGACGCAAAGACGCGGAGGCGCAAAGAGGGTTTTGGTTCCTACGTTCATCCTTTCTCGACCTTTCGGTTGTCGCGAGACTTACAAACCCAAAACGTGAAGGGGACAGGGCCCGCCTGGTCCTGTCCCCCTGGCGTTAGGTCGCGCAAAACATCCGCCCCAGAAAAGACTCTGCGTCTCTGCGCCTTTGCGTCGATTTTTCCCTGTTCCTCTCCCTACGTTCTCACTTTCAACAACATCCAGAAACCGCTGAAACCGAAGATCAGGTTGGGAAACCACGCCGCGATCAGGGGGGAGAGGCGGTTTATGCCCCCTAGCTTATCGAACAATTCGAAGGCGGCCCAGTAGCTGATTCCGATGACGATCGCGATCCCGATGCCGTAGAAGGCACCTTTGCGGCCGGTGGTGAAGGCGAACGGGATGGCAATGATGGCCATGATGACCGAGACGAGGGGAAACGAGAGTTTTCTGTACAGGTCGACGGTCAGGCCGCTCACCTCGAAGCCGCTTCGACTCAGGTCGTCGATATAGAGGCTGAGTTCGGGATAGGTCATCTGGGACGCCGTGAGGACCTCTTTCTTGAAGTATTCCGGACCGTCACTCATCGTTTTAAAGTCCAGTTGTTCGAATGGTTCGTAATCCGGCGCACCGCTGGGGTTGACCGATCTCAGCCATCCGTTTTCGAAGGTCCATGACGAACCATTCCAGCGGCCACTTGCCGCGAACGTCCACCGGAGCAGTGCGAAGTTCGTCGGGTCGAATTCGAAAACCGAAATTCCGGCGAACGCATTTTGATCCGGGTCGAAATAATTGTAGTGGTAGATCCGGTTGTCCGACCCCGCCATCCACTTTCGTAAAGGGTCGCGGTAGGTCTGGGGCGCGCGGCCCTTGATCCGGTTTCGGAACTCGTCCTGACGTTGATTGGAGTAGGGCAGGAGAAAGTCCTGCATGGCGTAGACACCCAGCGACAGGATGAGGGACATCAGGAGAAGCGGGATCGACATCCTGTACAGGCTGACCGCACCCGCCTTGACCGCCAGGGTCTCATTGGTTTTCGTGAGGGTCCCCAGGTTGACCAGGACCGCGAGCAGGACGGCAAGCGGCAGGACCCAGTAGAGGATCTGCGGAATCAGGTAAAAGAAATAGCCGCCAACCACACCGGCGCTCGCGTCGTTCTTAACGATCTCGGGAAGAAGCTCGAACAGCGTGACGATGACGAACAAGGTGACGAATATCAGAAGGACCAGGAGAAAGAAGAACCAGAATCCCTTCAGAACATAGATATCCAGTGTCCGAAACCAGGAGGGATGGTGCGTCAGGGAATAAGCCCACTTGGCAAGGCGGCCCTTGACGACTCCGACTGATGAAATCGTCTTTCCGATCCGGTCAAAACCGTCCACCAGGAAGAGGAGCAGACGGTTTTCGTGTTCGCGTTCGGAACGAACGAGCAGGAAAATCCCCAGGGCAAGGAATCCGAGGTTCGCACCCCAGGTTCCTATGAAAGGGGATAGCTGGGCGTTGCCGGCGATCCGGGTCCCTCCGATGAAGACCATGTAGTACACAAGCATCAGGACCGCGCTGATGACCAGACCCATCGGGCGCCCGCCCCGGTTTGTCGACAGACCGAGCGGTACGCCGATCAACGCAAACGCGATGCAGGCGAATGGAAGTGCGACACGTCGTTGAAACTCGACCTGTTCGCCATATGTCGCTCGATCGGCGCGGCTCTTCTCCCACAGTTCGGCCGTGGTCGCCTGAGCCAGGGCGGGTTCTTCCGGGGCGGGCTCCTGGGCAGGCACGGGTATGGGGATCGTGTGGGCTTCGAACTGCGAAAACTCGTATTGGTCCGGATCCAGTGATGGCGAGACGATGTGGACGGTGCCGTTGAAGAGGGTTACCTCGTAACCCTCTTCGGAAGGGCTGGCCGAAAAGCGTCCCGCTTGTGCCAGCGTCAGGATCGGTTGATCCGGATTCGAGAGATCCGCCAGCAGAATTCCCCTCCATTCGGTTCCATCCGGAGAGATGTCCTGGACATAGAGGACGAGGTCCCCGAGATCCTCATTAAAAACTCGGGGTTGCAATTCGACAGGAAGCTGCTTGACGCCGATCGAGTATGTCAGTTCATCCAGCCGTGCGGCGGCCGAAGGGGCGATCCAGAGAGAGAGAGCCAGGTTGAGCCCCCAGGCAAGGATGGCCAGCGTCAGGACGGGATGCAGTATCGACATCGTCGACAGGCCGCCGGCTCGAAACGCCACGCTTTCGCTGTCGGAGGACATCCGTCCGAACCCGATCAGCACCCCGACAAGGAGCGCCATCGGGATCGTAAACATCAAAACACTCGGAATGATTGCCGAGATAATCGCCCACACCTCTTCGGAGTTTGCGGAGCGACGCACGATCATTTCGAGAAGGGTCCCGATTCTTCGCGCCACCATGACGAAAGTCAGCGCCATCAGGGCGATGAGCGACGGTGTCAAGACCTCACGAAAGATATACCTGTCGAGTATCTTCACGGAATTTCTTTAATCGGGGTCGGCCTCATTGTTTTCCGAGGATATCAAGCAAGGCCGCCTCAAGTCTGGGAAAAAGAAAACCGTAACCGGACTTCTGCGCCCTGTCGGGAACAACACGCTGACCGGACGCCAGGATGTCGGCAAACCCCCCAAAAGCCAATTTTAGCGCGAAAACGGGTGTGGGCAGCACTGCGGGACGGTGAAGCACACGTCCGAGGGTCCTGGAGAACTCTCGATTCGTCACTGGTTCCGGCGCCGTCAGATTGATCGCTCCGGCCAAGTCCGGGTTCGTCAGCATTTCGCAGATCAATCCGACAACATCGTCGATGTGAATCCAGGACATCCACTGGGTACCGCTCCCGATGGGGCCGCCCACGCCCATTTTGAAGGGGGTCAGCATCTTCCCAAGCGCGCCGCCCCCCGGGCCGAGCACAATTCCCAGTCGGGCGGTGACGACACGCAAGCCGGCTTGGCCGGCCTTCTGCGCCTCAGCCTCCCAGTCCTGACAGACGGTTGAAAGAAAATCCGAACCGGGCGCCGCGTCCTCGGTCAACTTCGTATCGTCTCGGGGACCGTAGTATCCAATAGCGGACGTGCTCACCAGCACGGCGGGAGGCCTGTCAGCCCGGGAGAGCGCTTCGACCAGACAACGGGTGGACTGAATGCGGCTGGATCGAATCTGGTTTCTCACACGGGTGGTCCAACGTTGGGCGACCGTTGCACCGGCCAGGTGAACGACGGCGTCAAGGCCTGAAAGGTCCTGTGGTTTCGGAGCGTCTTCGGGAGGACTCCAGCCGATTATGTCGGACGCTCCCGGAAAAGCCTGACGGGCACGGGACGGGGAGCGACTGAAGACCACGTACCCGATGCCGCGTTTATCGAGCTCCCGGATCAAGCGTTGTCCGACGAAGCCGGTAGCTCCGGTGATGGCAACTTTCACGAATAGATCTTCGGTCCGTATAGGTCCATGAATTCTGACTAAAGCAGATTCTCCACCAGTCGGAACAGCGTTTCGCGGTCGATAGAGGCAACGGCGACGTGAGCGACTCGTCGACCTTGCCAGAAGAGGACCAATTCGCCACCGTTGTCGAAAAGTAGCGCCGGAGAACCGCGAATCTCCATTTTTTCAGGGGACGAGCTGGCACCGAATCGCCGGTCTTTTACTTTCTTCTCTTCCCTGAACGCATGCTCGTTCAGCATGGACACTCTGTATTCCGATGGGACGTCGGGGCGCGGGTCCTTGAAGGAATACAACAAGAAGGACTCGCCGTCAGTGAGGCTGAAAGTCTGCCGGACGACCGGGTAGAAAAGCGTCTCGGTCTTCTTGCCGAGGATCTTAACCTTGCGGGCGTCACCCTGCGCGATTTCGAGGCTTTCCCTCTGGCCTTCGTCTTGCGACAAGCCCATCAGCTCGATGTTGGCTCGCGCCCTGGCCCCGTCGTACGTCGTCTGTTTGAAATCGTCGAGCTCGACGTAGGTGAGGATCGGGTTCGGATGCTTTTTGGCGTCGAAAGGTTCGCCGACTGGAACCTGGGCAACGGCGGCGACAGACATGCAAAGGATGTAGAAGATGGCTCGTCGGATCATCTGAACATTGTAATGTCCGCCCCTCGAAATTGCGACTGAATTGGGG
The DNA here is from genome assembly GCA_965247425.1 of Terriglobia bacterium. GTDB lineage: Bacteria > Acidobacteriota > Terriglobia > 20CM-2-55-15 > 20CM-2-55-15 > CAZOZZ01. Next base: position 2,142,305 of record OZ252023.1, on the reverse strand, counting down.
AGTACACGAGTTCGGATATAATACAGGGATGCAGGAAGGCCGCGTCATCGCGTTGTTTCTCAGTCGCACCGGTGAGACCGGACACGAGCGTGTGGAGCGGGTCCACGTAATCGAGGCGGGTCTGGAGGGGGATCGTCATGCCCGTGCGGACAGCCCGCGGCAGATCCTGCTGCAATCCCAGGAGATCCTCCATGGCTTCAAACTTCAGCCGGGAGATGTTTTCGAGAACGTACTGATCGAAGGTCTCGAAGTGAACGCACTGGCCGCCGGTCTACAGTTTCGACTCGGGACTGCGACGGTCGAAATCACGATTCCGTGTGAGCCGTGTTCACTTATGGATCGCGTCCGTGAAGGCCTGCGGTCCGCCATCGACGGAAAGAGAGGGCGCTTTGCGCGAGTGGTTTCTCCAGGTGAGATACGAGAGGGCGATTCGATGGCGTCCCTCTGAAGTCACTCCAACCAGATCGGACTTCGAGCAATGAACGAGCCCAGGCGGATCGCTCTTCAGCTTCCACACGATCGTCCGGCGTCACTGGCGGAAATTGTCGGCTTCGGCGTGATTGCCGATAAGCTCGGCTATGACACCCTGCTGGTTCCCGAGTCCTGGACGTGGGACGCCTTTACGACGCTGGGAGCCCTCGCCGTGCAAACCGAACGGATCCGCCTTGGCCCGGGTATCGTGAATGTGTTCAGCCGAACTCCCGCCCTGATTGCTCAGTCTATCGCGACCCTGGATGAGGTTTCCGGGGAACGAGCCGTCCTCGGGCTGGGGATGAGCGGCCCTCTCGTGATAGAAAACTGGCACGGGATGCGGTTTGAACACGCGATGCAGAGGACTCGTGAGACCGTCGACATCGTCCGAATGGCTCTCCGGGGCGAACCGGTCCACTACTCGGGACGTATCTTCAACTTGAAGAAATTTCGTCTGGGCTTCAAGCCCGTCCGGGCCCGCGTGCCCATCTTCATCGCATCGATCGGTCCGAAGAACAATCGACTGGCCGGCGAAATCGGTGACGGCTGGCATCCGATCTGGCTGCCCCGGCAGAAATTCGAGGAAGCCCTCGAGAAGGTTGGACCGGTGGCCGAGGTCGCACCGACGATCATGGCCGCGGTTGGCAGCGATCGCGCCGCGCTCCGCAATATGGTGCGTCCGCAAGTGGCTTATTATGTCGGAGCGATGGGAACCTTCTACCGAAACGTCGTGGCCCGGTTCGGATTCCAGGAAGAGGCGACGCGCATCCACACCCTCTGGCAGGGACGGCGGCGAAAAGAGGCTGTGGCGGCAGTGTCCGACGGAATGGTGGATCAACTGGCAGCAGTGGGTACAGCCGACGAGTGCCGCGAAAGGATCGAGGAGTACCGTCGCGTCGGCGCGACCCTTCCGGTGATCGCCGTACCGCATGCCGCGGGCCGGAATCTGGTCGTGGAGACACTCGAGGCCCTGGCGTGACTCCCCGCGTCCTGTCGATCGCGGGGTCGGACTCGGGTGGCGGCGCGGGGATTCAGGCCGACCTGAAGACTTTCTCGGCGTTGAAGGTTTATGGTATGTCGGCCCTGACCGCGATCACCGCGCAGAACACGGTTGGGGTGCTGGAGGTGGACGACGTCGCACCACGTGTCGTCGCTTCCCAGATCGACGCCGTGATGACGGACATTCCGACCGAATTCGTCAAGACCGGCATGTTGGCGAATCGGGAAATCGTTGAAACTGTTGCCGAAAAGATGCGCGACTATGGTGTTCAATCGCTGGTCGTGGATCCCATCATGTTTTCCGGTTCCGGCACGTCGTTGCTGGGCTCGGACGGCATCGAGGCGCTCCGCGAGCATCTGGCCCCACTCTCATTTCTGATCACCCCGAACCTCGAGGAGGCCGGAGAATTGATCGGACGGACGATCGGTTGTCTTTCCGACATGGAAGAGGCCGCTCGGCGAATCTTCGACCTGGGGCCCCGGAACGTCCTGGTGAAAGGGGGACATCTGAATTCGGGACCGGCGGTAGACATTTTTTTTGACGGCGAGGCGATTGTGCAGCTTGCCGCGGCGCGTGTCCCGACGCCGGACGCTCACGGGACCGGCTGCGTGCTTTCGGCGGCGATCACGGCCTACCTGTCCCGGGGGCTTGCTCTAGAGGCTGCCGTTTCGTCGGGAAAGACTTTTGTGACCGAAGCGATCCGGAGATCCCTCCGGATAGGACAGGGATCCGGCCCTTGCGATCCACTGGGACTCGGAGTCCGGGAGGACACGTGATAGTCAGGAGGGTAGCTGGTCGCGGATTTCGTCGTACTCGGGGAAGCGTCCGGATTCGAGTTTCGAATAGATCAGCCCGCCATTGACACTCACCTCGAACCTTCCGCCGTCAGACGGGACGAGAACGAGCTTCTTGATTTTGCTTTTGTATTCCGTGATCAACTTGTCGGTCAAACTGACCGCTTGAGGTTCGTAATTTCAAGCCTGGCAGTAGATGAGTTCTATTTCCATGATCCTTCCTTTCGATTTGAGAGTGTCTGCTAGGAGCCTGCGCGGCAGAAGAGATCTGCCGCGCAGGCTCCTAGTTGATTTCGCCGATCCAACGAATTCGGAGTTCGAGTTGCTCGGGTGTCACCGTATTGGCTTCGTTGATGACCCAGCGTGTCGCTTGAATCTCTCCGGGTTCGAGCTCCAGGTGAAGTAGCTTGTTTCCTCTGAGCACAGTAAGGTCCAGCTTTTCCCCAAGCTTCCGTCGCCTGAAGCGTCCCTCGAAGTTCGTGAACGTGATCCGTTGATCATCGAACGCAACCAGGATGTCTTCGTCGTCAACGCCTGCCCGTTCTGCCGGGCTGTCCTGTATGACCCGGACGACCTGCGCCGTGTTGCCGTCGGCTTCCTCCACCTGCACGCCCATGAACAACGCGGAAGGCTGACGTTCGGCCTGGATCTGAAGGCCTGCCTGTCCGATGTACCGGTCGTAATTCAGCTCGGCCCGACTTTGAACCAGATGCGTGTAAATTTCACCAAAGTCGGTTCCGGCGACGCTGTTCAGGGCTTCAAGAAAAGCGTCTTCGGGGAAACCCACGCCCTTGGCCCCATAGTTGACCATGAGGTATCGCATCACATCGTCGAGGCTCTTTTCGCTGTGGGTGCGGGCCCGGATCTCGATGTCAAGGAGCATTCCGGCGATCTCCCCCTTCGTATAGTAGGAAATCGTGTTGTTGTCACTGTTGTCGCTCCGCGCCCATGTCTCCCAACTTGATTCCTCAGCGCTCATCAGGCGACGTCCCGGCAGCTCCTGATGCTTGTCAATTTCCAGGCCCACGCTGTCGAGGTACCCTCGGGGTGTATATATCCCTGCGCGGGCGAGCAGAAGGCGGCCGTAATAACTGGTGAGACCCTCGGATATCCAGAGCGAACGGGTGCTGACTTCCCGGGTGTAATCAAACGGACCAAGACCCTCCGGGCGAATTCGCTTGACGTTCCACAGATGGAAAAACTCGTGGGCGACGACGAACAGAAAGCGTTCGTATCGTGTCCCGCTGGAAAAGTCATTTATTCCGACCGTTATTCGCGTGGAGTTGAGGTGTTCGAGTCCACCGCTTCCCGCCCCGGGCTGGACCTTGAACAGGAACGTGTAGTCCGGGTAGGGCGCCCGGCCGAATATCGCGACGGCGGCATCGACGATGCTCTGGATGTCGCCGATGACCTGCTCTTCAATGAATTCCACGTCCGGATCGCTGAAGACCATCCGATAGGGAATCTCATCGGAAGTGAACTCGAGAATCTTGAACTCGCCCACGAAGGCCGGTGCATCGATGAAGACATCGTAGTCCGCGGCGCGGTAGGCTCCCCGACGGCGAGCCAGACCGGAATAGACATCCCAGTCGCGGGGCTTTTCGTATCGAAGGGCCACGGGGACGTGCTTGTTTCCGACGACGTACATGTAGGTCGAGGGGCCGGATATATCCGCCATCTCGTACGTCAGACCGTTGGAGTAGACTTGATAGGTGACGACGACGTCGTCGTCGGCACCTTTCGCAACCCTCCAGGTGAGTTTGTCCGTTTTCGTCCATGCGAGACGGCGACGCCCAGACCGTGTGCGTACCTCGAAGTTTTGAACGTCGCGTGCAAAATTCCGAATCCGGTATGCGCCGGGGGACCACGCGGGCATCGACACGCTGAGTTCCTCTCCGACGATTCCCCGAATGTCCATCTCGACCAGGTAAATGTGAGTGTTCGGGTCGCGGATGGTCAGGCGGTACTCAAGCTGGACTCCGTCGGCAGGAATCCGGTTTTCTGCGTAGATGACCTGGGCCGAGGCCGAAAGTGAGGCTCCGCCGATCAGAGCGATAAGCAGGAGAGTCAGCCTCGCGGCTGTTCCCCCGGAGCCTCTCTTTCTAAAGTTGGTCTTTCGAATCACAAGCACTTTCCCCTTCTATCAATCCTCAAGAAGTTCGAAACATCTTATACGGTCCGTCGTTTTTCCGACATCTGTTTTAGAATGACCTGTCGGAGGTCGCAGCCCGGAGGAGACAAAAATGGAACTGTTTACGGCAAAAGATTTCAAGGTGTTCGATATTCCCGGGTTTCATGACCGGATGGAGGCAATCGCCGGGAGGGTCCGGCCTAAGCTCGGAGAGATCGGTCGGGAACTCCTGCCGGCATTGTCCGGGCTGGTAGACCAGGAACTGTTCGTCCATGTCGCCAAGCACCAGCGTCGCACGGTGAATCCTCCCAACGACACATGGGCGGCCATCGGAGCCGGAAAACGGGGCTACAAGCAAGACGTCCACTTCAAAATCGCCGTGTCGCGTCATTGCGTGCGGCTGTTGTTCGAGGTCGGTCCAGAGTACTACGATAAGACGGAATGGGCACTCAAGTGGAGACGGGACATCAAGGCTATCGTCGAGGCCGTCGGTTCGAACAAGAAGCTCGGATGGTTCAAAGACGAACACAACGAAGATCCCGAGGCCTTGTTGAAAAGCTGGACACCGGCCCAGATCAAGGCCCTGGGACATGAGATAACGCGACGACGGGATGGTCAGCTCGTCATCGGATGCCGAATCGATCAGGCGGATCTGGTCCAGATGAAGCCGGCGACTTTCAAGCGCTTCGCACAGAGAACGTTTAAGCCAGTGGCCGGTTTGTTTTCACTTCACGATCAACGGGTCCTCGTCTAAACGGTATTTTCAACGCAAAGACGCAAGGGGACGCAAAGGACGCAAAAAGATATGTGTCTGACCGGTGTGTGCCTGGCCTGAAGAGAGTCGAACGTCCGTAGAGCTGGACGGTTGTAACGGGTGGCCCCCCCCAAAGAAAAACACCCTTTGCGTTTTTGCGTCTTTGCGTTGAATCCCTGCTAGCTAGAGCAAATCCGGAACTATTGCCCACACCAGTGTCCACTCGTCGTCCCCGTGTCTCTCCAGGCACACCAGGCTCCCAGGGTTGAACTGGATTGGATGGTGGTCCCGATTGCGGGTCAGAAGCAACGATACGATCAGCTCGATACTCGGCAGATGTCCGACGGCCAGAATGTTATCCGAGGCGGCGTCCAAGAATTGCACCATCTCCTCGGGATCGGCTTCGGGCTTGAGGTCGGCGACCGGTCGAAGTATGGCTTCGGTTCGAAAGCTCCTGGCGAGAATTTCGGCGGTTTCCCGGGCGCGCGTCTTCCCGCTGTGCAGGATGGCGGACACCGGGGGCGGATCAGAGGATAGAAGTCGGGCGACTTTCTCCAGTTCGCCTGCCCCGACCAGACTCAGACCGCGGGATGGATCGTCCATCGCCGACTTTGCTTTGCCATGGCGTGCCAGATATGCGCGCATAGAGGTTTACCTCGGGTCCGTCAAATGCTCGGACGGATGTCGTTCGCCAGTGTCTCCATGGCGAGCATGACCGAGTCCACGGTCGTCTCGTTCAAGACGGAGGTGCTGTAGAACAGATCGACAACGAAATGAGAGACGCCGAGTTCTCGAAACGCTCCCAGTGAATCCAGAATATGACCCCGAGGGCCAATTAGAGGCTTTCGTGGATCGGCCGGCAACGTCTCATCGAGCTTGAAGGGTTCCCGTGCCGCGATACCGACATCTTCAGGCTTGCGGCCTGCACGTAGGACCGCCTCTGACAGATGTTGCCTGCCGACCCGAATGTCCTCAACGCTTGGCCGGGTGGGGTGCCAGACATCCCCAAGCTCCGCAGCCCGCCGGATCCCCCGCTTGCTGTTGCCGCCGATCCAGATCGGAGGGTGAGGGGTCTGAATCGGTTTGGGGTGAAAGTGGACACGGAAAAACCTGCTGTCGTGCTCCTCGATCTCGGGATGGTCCCGGGTCCAGAGTGCCTTGATCGTCTTGAGGTGTTCGTCCGAAAGCGGCCCGCGGTCGGCGAAGCCCACCTCCAATGCCTTGAATTCCTCCTCTGCCCAACCGGCCGCGGCGCCGAAGATGAGACGGCCGCCTGACAGGACGTCCAGCGTCGACAGTTGCTTGGCGGTTACAACCGGGTTTCGGTAGGGGAGGATGATTGCGCTGGTCCCTATCGCCACTTTCGAGGTAAAGCCGGCAACATAAGCCAGCACCGTGAGGGGTTCGTAGAAGGTCTTACCGAACTTCGGGATCGCCGAATCGGGCAGGATCACGTGATCGGTCACCCACAATGAATCCAGTCCCAGTTCTTCGGCATGACCGGCGATGCGGCGGATTGCCTCAGGGGAGGCCAGGTGTCTGAAATGCGGTAGTGTGACGCCGAAACGCATTGCGGTATTATACGTTTCATCATCCAGTGTCCTGAGTCCGAAATACGGTTGCTATATTTCGGAGCGCAACGATGCTGGATTTGGAGGAGCGACGACGAGCCAATGCTCTTCATTGCGAGGAAGAGCGACTCCAAAGACGGTGCCGTTCCGCCCGAACCCGTAGGGCCGATGGATGTTGCCGGTTGTGATTGCTAAAACGACCGAGGGACACATGAGGTTATGAATCGATTCAAAGTCTATCCTGTGTTCGGCAACATCGATCGGAGATAGTGACCGTATTTCGGACTCAGGACACTTAGGAAGGCGGATATGTTTGACATTGAACGTTTGATCCAAATCGACCAGCGGCACCTGGTGCATCCCTTGTTTCACCCCACCGATCACACCGATCCGATGATCTGGGTGGAAGGGCACGGAGCGATGATCCGGGGCGCCGACGGTCGGGAATTTATCGACGGCCTCTCCGGGCTGTGGAATGTCAACGTCGGCCATGGCAGGGCTGAACTGGGCGAGGCCGCGGCCCGGCAGATGACAAAGCTCGCCTATGCATCGGCTTATACCGGAACCACTAACATCCCTGCCATCAAACTGGCCGAGAAGCTGGCAGAGCGGTGCTACCCTTCCATCAACCACTTTTTCTTCACCTCGGGCGGCGCCGAGTCGAACGACAGTGCGTTCAAGACGTCACGCTTCTTTTGGAACGCTAGAGGCAAGCCGGACAAGCAGAAGATCATCAGCCTCAATCTGGGGTACCACGGCGTCACGCTGGGAGCGATGAACGCGACCGGTCTGGAGATGTACCGACCCGGCTTCGGACCGCCGATGCCGGGCTTCCTGCGGATTCCAGCCCCTTATCCGTATCGGTTCGAAACGACAGGGTCCGCGTCGGATCCCGGAGTCGCGGCCGCGAACGGCCTCGAAGAAGCGATCTTGCGGGAAGGACCGGAAACCGTCGCCGCCTTCATAGCGGAACCGGTGCAGGGCGTGGGCGGTGCGATCGTTCCTCAAGACTCCTACTTTCCACGGATTCGGGAGATTTGCGACACGTACGATGTCCTCCTGATCGCCGACGAGGTCATCACAGGCTTCGGCAGGACGGGCAAATGGTTTGCTCTCGAACACTGGGGCGTCGAGCCCGACATCGTTTCGATGGCCAAGGGAATCACTTCGGCCTACGTGCCGCTGGGAGGGATCGGACTGTCGGACCGCGTCTTTTCCGGTCTCACGGAGGTTTCCCCGGCGAACCGATGGATGCATGCCTACACCTATTCTGGACATCCGACCTGCTCGGCGGTTGCGCTGGAAAACATCGCGATTCTCGAGCGCGAAGGGCTCGTTCAGGCCTCAGCGGAAAAGGGGAAGCGTTTGCTGGACGGGCTGCGGGAACTCGCTCGGTTGGATCATGTCGGAGACGTTCGAGGGCTGGGGTTGATGACCGGTGTCGAACTGGTCGAGGATAAGGCCACCCGACGGTCGTTCGATCCCAAGCGCAAGGTCGGAGCAAAGTTGCATGCCGAATGCGTCCGTCGAGGCCTTTTCAGTCGTTTCCGCAACGACATTTACGTCATAGCGCCGCCGTTCGTCACCGAGAACGACGATATCGACCGCATCGTCAATATTGTCGGAGAATCGATTCCCATCGCGGTCGCGGGTGACTGATCAGGTCTAGATAGTGCTAGGGCTTGTTCCTTATTTTTGCCGCGATGTACTGTTTGTGGCTCAGACCGAGCGAGGAGGAGATGGATCGCAACTCCTCCAGTTCGGGATGTTTCAGCGCGCCGTCCGCGGCGGCGACCCCAAAAAGCAGGTCCAGCATTTCAGTTCGGGCTTCGTGACCGGCGCCTCCCGTGTACTCGGTGATTAATTGATACCGGTCCAACCCACGCACGGATTCTTCTTCGATGATCGTCATGAGAAGATCCATCGCATCGTCGTCGAAGTCGCCCATGCGTGATAGCTGATGCCGGATCTCCTCGAGTTCGCGCCCGTCTATGTCGTGGTCCGCATGTGCAACGATTCCCATCAAACCGCCCAGCAATGCCATTCTGTGCATGTCCGGAGTGATCTGATCGTTGCCGATTCGCCGCCGAAGCTTGAAGAGAATCTTGTTGCGCAGGAACTCATCGACGTCGATTGTCGACTCGCGTCTCGGCTTCCCGAACAGTGCCTTGATGCTTCCCATCATCAAGTCCAGAGAAGACGGCTCCAGCAAGATCTCCTCGTATCTCCTCAAAAGTTCCTTTTCGTCATCGGAAATCGTGTCGTCCGCACGGATGATCTGCTCCAGATGCCCGATGATGGCGTTTCGCTCCGATGCGGTTGAGACACGCGCCAGCAGGTCCCGAAGAACGGCTTCCCGCTCCTCGTCCGAGACCGGATCCTCGATATAGGGCTGCAACTCGAACCAGTCATCATCGTTGAGGCCGAAATGCCGCGCCAGTTCCTTGATGTAGTTGAGTTCGGACTGTGAGAGTTTGGAGTCGGCCCAGGCTGCGGTGATCAGCACCTTGAGCGGTGCCAGTGCTTTTGATGTACGAACCATCATAATAGTGTATCAGCCGCTCGCAAGGTGATCGATCGGGGCTCCCCACACGGCGACGCGAAAGTGGATGGAAATATGATCTAATGGCGTCATGAAATTCCTCCCGCTGATACTGAAGAGTACGCTCCGGAACAAACGGCGCACGATCCTGACGATTCTCAGTATCGGCATGTCCCTGTTCCTGATCAGCACCCTTCGAACGCTCCTGACCTCCCTGGAGAATGCCAACCTGACGCCGGAATCCGGCCTGCGCGTCGTGACCCGTCACAAGGTGTCGCTGGCGAACATCATGCCGATTGCCTACGGCGGCCGCATCAAGCAGATTCCAGGAGTGGAGCAGGTGACCGCGACGCAGTGGTTTGGCGGCATTTATAAGGATCCCGCAAATTTCTTTGCCAACTTCGCGATCGAACACGACACTTTCTTCGACGTCTATCCGGATATCCAACTGAGCCCGGAGGCCCGGGCCGCATTCGAAGCTGAACGGACCGCTTCTCTGGCGGGTGTCAAACTGGCGGAGCGGTTCGGATGGAAGGTGGGGGATCGGGTAACGCTGGAAGGATCCATCTTCGCCTTTGATGCGGAAACGACTATTCGCGGACTGGTCACAGGCGCCAACAGCGAGAACACCTTCTATTTTCGCTGGGACTACTTCGACGAAATGTTGGAACGCCCGGGCGTTGCGGGAACCTTCATCATGAGGGTCTCAGACCCCGAAGTCATTCCGGCCGTTATTGAATCCGTCGATGCGCAGTTCACCAACACCAACGCGCCGACAAAGACCGAGAGCGAAGAAAACTTTATCGTCGGCTTCATGGAAATGTGGGGCAACATCCGTGCCCTGATCGTGAGCATTTCAACCGTCGTCTTGTTTACGATCATTCTGGTCGCAGCCAACACCATGGCCATGTCGATCCGGGAGCGGACCGGGGAGATCGCGATCCTCAAGACTTTGGGATTCGCGCGCGGGCAAGTTCTGTCCCTCATCATTGTCGAGTCGGCCGTGATTGCTCTGGCCGGAGGCCTGATCGGCTCCCTGGGGGCGCGCTATCTTTATGGATTCATCGATTTCAATGCGATGACTCTCGGATTTATACCCGAGTTCGTCGTGCGCTGGGACACGGTCGGCCTGGCGATCGTGATCGCGCTATCGGTAGGCATCGTCAGCAGCGCCGTACCGGCCTACAACGCTTCGCGTCTTGCTATCGTGGACGCGGTTCGCCGGCGGGGAGAATGACGGAGAATATATAGAGATTGGAGGAGCATACATGAGAGGAGAAGATTTGAATAGACGAACGTATCGGTGGCTCGCGGTGAGCGCGGTGATGATCCTGACTTTCGGAATGGCGGCATGCTCGGAGGAACCGACGGCCGAAGCGGCGACGGACCGGGCGGCGATTGATTCAAGTGCTGCGGGCGAACGAGCCGGTGTCGCCGAGGAGCAACGTCCCAGGCGGGAACGTGAGCGCGGTGAGGGGGAGCACGACGAAGAAGGAGAGCACGGGGAGGAAGGTGAGCACAGCGGCTCTGAAGGCGAAGGCGAACATGGTGAAGGCGGAGAGGAAGGAGAAGAGTCCGGCGTGTATATTGGGATCGAGGACGCCTGGGACGTCACGCGTAGAGGGGCGAAGCTTGTCTTGTCGTTCGATCCAACGTCAAACGCCTTCGTCGGGACGGTCGAGAATACAACGGATCAGACGCTTTGTGCCGTTCGAGTGGAGGTCCACCTGTCTACCGGTACCGAGCTGGGGCCAACGGAACGAACGGATCTTCCGTCCGGGGAAACGACCGTCGTGAAGTTGCCGACGTCCGCAGAGGCTTTCGAGACCTGGACCGCCCATCCGGAGATGTCGACCTGTTCGGGCGGGTAGGTCGTGTGCGGCGCCCGAAACTCTTCGAACGAGAATTTTAGATCGTGCAGGAAGCAATCGGACAGGCCCTCGTGCGCGAGTCGAACGTAAGGAAGGCCCGTGGGCTGGAATATCTGACAATCGGATGGAACAGCCTCGAAGCGGTTATTGCCGGTGTTGCCGGACTCTTGAGCGGCAGTACAGCCCTTGTCGGTTTCAGCCTGGATTCCGTAATTGAGGTGTCGTCCGGAGCCGCGCTGTTGTGGCGACTGTCCCTCGACTCTGATCTTGAGAGGCGCGACCGGATTGAGGCTGTGACCTTGAAAGTCGTTGGGAACCACGTTCATTTTGTTGGCGGGCTACGTGGCCCTGGGGGCAGTTGGGGCCTTGTGGAACCGTGAGCCGCCTTCGGCGAGTTACGCGGGAATCGGATTGGCCGCGCTGTCGCTCTTCGTGATGCCTGTCCTCGCCAGAGCCAAGCGCCGTGTGGCCGCTCAGATTCAGAGTCGTGCGTTACATGCGGACTCGAAGCAGACAGAGATTTGCGCTTACCTGTCTGCGATATTGCTCGGCGGCCTGCTCCTGAACGCCGTCTGGGGGCTATGGTGGGCTGATCCAGTGGCGGCTCTCGTTATGGTCCCGATCATTGCAGATGAAGGAAGGCAGGCGTTGCTAGGTAAGACACGCTGCGATTCTTGCTGACATGGGAGAGGGGGCCGAGCCCCCGCTTGCTGCGCCGACAAAGAGTACCGGCTCTCAACCGGCCGCCTTCGTCAACTGTCTCATCTCCGTCTCCCGCAATCCCCCTTTTCGAGCCCAACGGATGTCACGTCCTGCCAAACCTGCAACCCTGAAGCCGACATGCTATTCATCTGGTGCTGGGCCGTGCCATCGGACAGGATCAAACTGTTACGGATTACATCCTGAACGAACAGGGAAAGTGCCCCGATGCCAGCGACCGGTGCTTGAGGGGACGCTGGTCGGGGATTGAAGGCTCAAAGCCCTTTTGTCATTCGATAGAACTTCAATCCCGGTATAGGCAATCGCTTCGGCCACTGCGACTCGACGTTCATCCCGCGGTGCTCGTAGAATCGGCGGGCCCCCTCATTCCGAGCTGAAACGTCGAGGGATAGTCGGGTCGAACCGCTTGCGCGAGCCCGCTCTTCGAAGGAGTCCATCAAGACGGAGCCGACGCCATCGCCGCGAAGTTCCTTATCAACAGCGATAGCCTGGAGGTAGAAATCGCCATCGGCGATCGAATCGGTAATCGGCATGAGTGGAGCAAACAATATGAGCACGATCCTCATTCGTAGATTACGCCTTCCAGCGGCCCGCTTCAGGGGTTGGCGTGGGAAACGGCGATGCTGTTCCGCGGTGTGCCCCGAGAACATTCCCACGATGGCGTTTTCACGTTCTGCGAAAGTCACAGTCTGGTAGGAGAGGGCGTGGTCGGGCTGGGCGAACGCCGTGGCGATTATGTGCCCGGCGCGTCGACCGAGCATAAAACGAAAGAACCCCTCGGCTGCCTGGTCAAGGTAGCGGGCAAATGCCAGACCTTCATCGAATGTGGGGTTGGCGGCCCTTAGGACTATCGAGTGCCGATCCATATGGTCCTTCTACTCTGAGTTAGCGTGTCCCCTCCAACGACTGGTCGGAGGGTTCGTCTCCCGTGAGCCATGATATGGCTTGGTTCACGTCTTTGAATATCCGAAGACCGTGACCTCTATTGGTAGCCACAGTCTCAAGGAATCTATGTTCTGAGTCGTCTTGAGAATATACGATGGCCGCCTTTTTCGATCGGTCGAACCCCAAGGCAGTCAAATCGGCCCCTGTGTTAAACACCTCCGTCGTTCCGGCCGTGATCTTGGCCTCTCGAAGATCAAACAGAAACCGAGTACAACTGTGTTGCGCTGCCACCGGAAGAATCTCATCAAGCATCCCCCGCACATCTGACCGGCCCGAGACAGTTCCTGTCACATGTCCGCAACAGATATTCAAACTCGCGTTGTGTTCGACTGAGATATTCATGTCCGTTCCTCCCTAACAGGACGTAATTATCCCGAGAGACCGTGCGGAGGGGAAGAAGATTCAGGGGGAGGGTATCGCCTCCTAACGAATCAGCTTCAATTGCTTCGCTAGACAGCAGGGCGTCGGATCGGAACAGCGGGCGCCCGATCAATCTCGAACGCTCGACCCGAAACGGAAAACATACTTGTCGACCAGTGATGGCACAGCATTTTCAAACCATGGCGGAGCTCTATGAAGGGACAGCAGGGGTCCTTTTGTTCACAAAACTTCGTATTCAAGTCTCTTTTGCTCATATGGCGGATTGAGCAATCCAAAGAGGGGTGAGGTGTTATGATTTCCTCCTCGAAGTTTGCACCTTACGGTCAGGCAGTGTCGTATCGCGATTCTGACAACAACGAAGTGGCACGCGTACCGCATATGATTGAAGTCATTGAAACATATGGTGGTTAGTTGATACCCGTCAAGTACAACATACGGAGCCTGGTCGTTCGACGGGTCGGGACCGCCATGACGGTTCTGGGCGTGGCCTTGACCGTGGCCGTGTTCGTCTCGGTTCTGGCGCTCGTCCACGGGTTGCAGAACACGTATACGGAAACGGGTCACCCCCTGAACCTCATCGCGATTCGCGACGGTTCTCAGGCCGAAACCAATAGCTACTTCAACAGGGACATCAAGGGGATTGTCGAAACCATGGACGGGGTGGCCGCGATATCGGGTGAGGTGATCGTCCTGATCAATCATGCCCGCGTGACCGAGGGCGAGGCCAACGTCGTGGTTCGAGGCGTTTCCGACGGATCCATGGGCTTGCGGCCCGGAATGGAAATAGTCGAAGGGCGTATGTTTCGGTCCGGCTTGCGGGAGGTCATCGTGAGCCGATCCGTTTCGGGGAGATTCGCGGATGCGCGCCTTGACGACACGATCCGGATAGGCCCGACCGACTGGAAGGTGGTCGGCGTTTTCGATGCCAACAGAACCGCTTATGATTCCGAGATCTGGGCGGCGTACGAGGAAGTGTCGGACGAATTCGATCGGCCCATCTATTCGTCGCTTTTGATTCAGGCAGCGGACGAAACGACGATTCCCGGACTGCGGCAGAAAATCCTCGACGATCGCCGGTTGCGACTCGACGTGTTCGGAGAGATCGAATACTTCAGCGCGCAGACTTCAACCGCCTTGCCCATTCAGATCATCGGGACCTTCATAGCGGTGATCATGGCGATCGGCTCGAGTTTCGCCGTCATGAACACCATGTACGCGGCCACCGCTTACCGCACACGCGAAATCGCGACGCTCAGGCTTCTGGGGTTCCGCCGGCGGGACATCATGGGATCCTTCTTCGTCGAATCATTGATTCTCGCCATCGTCGGCGGCGTGGTGGGTTGCCTGATGGCCCTGCCGGTCAACGGCATTTCGACCGGCACCTTGAACTTTGCCAGCTTTTCGGAAGTGATGTTCGAATTTCAGATCACCCGGAGCCTGTTGATGGAGGGAATGGCATTCGCGGTGATCATGGGTATCGTCGGGGGACTCCTGCCGGCTCGACTGGCAGCGCGGTTGCCGCTGGTTCGGGCGCTGAGGACGGAGGTGTAGGCCATGGACGATCTTTCGAATGAACTCCAGAAGCTGAAGATCGACCAGTCGAAGCGACACTCTCGCCGAGAGGGACCGTCGAAGAGTTGGATCCTCTTCCTGGTCGTGATCTTTGCCCTGGTGCTGGCGGGGGTTTTCATCTTCAGCGGACCGGCCGAGGCGCTGACCGTCCGGACAGTCCGTCCGGATCTCGAGAACCGCGAAGCCCCGGTGTTGGTGGCAACCGGCTATGTGGTCGCGCATCACAAGATCGATCTCAGCTCCAAGGTGATTGGACGCGTGGAATGGATTGGCGTCGAGAAGGGCGATCGGGTCCGGAAGGGACAGCTCCTGGTCAAACTCGAAGACCGGGAGTACCGTGCCCAGGTCGATCGGGCTCTCGCCGTGCATGAAGGTGCGAGTGCGCGCCTGGCCGAGTTGGAGAGTGGCTCCCGCCCCGAAGAAATCCAGAAAGCTCGCGCTGAAATGGAACGGGCCGAAGCGCAGTTGAGGACGGACGAAGCCAATCTCGATCGTGTCGAGGGTCTCGTCACAGAAGGAATTTTTACGACTCGGGACCTGGACGAGGCATTGGGGCGGCGCGATGTGTCGCGCGCAAACCTGGAGGCGCTCGCCCGGGCGCTGGATTTGGTTCGGCTGGGACCACGGATCGAGCAGATCAACGCGGCCCGCGCCGAAGTCGCCCGGGCCCGGGCAGACCTGGATTACAGCGAGACACTGCTCGACGCCGTCGAAATACGGGCGCCGATCGACGGCGTGATTCTGGAACGGATCGTGGAGCCGGGTGAGATGGTCACGACGTCGTTTGTGGGAGAGCGCGGCGCCAAGTCATCCACGGTGTCACTGGCCGATCTGAACGACCTTCAGGTCGAGCTAGACATCAGCCAGAACGACTTCAACAGGATTCAGGCGGACCAGGAATGCCGGGCCGTGACCGATGCATATCCGGACCGGGTGTATGACTGCGTGGTGGCTGAAATCGCTCCCGAAGCGGATCGCCAGCGCGCAACCATTCAGGTAAAGGTTCAAATCCTGGCACCGGATACGCTGATCAAGCCCGAGATGAACGCGCGGGTGACATTTTTAGATGCCGACGTGGCGACGACAGCGGACTCCGGAGAACAGTTGTCGATTCCGTCAAACTCGATCGTCGACAGAGGGTCGGGGACGACGGTGCTTGTCGTTGTGGACGGCGAAGTTCAGGTTCGGCCGATCACGATCGACCGGGAGGTCGGCGCGGTCTCGTTTGTCTCGGCCGGTCTGACGGGAACCGAATCCATCATCGTGGGGGAAGAACTGACAACCCTCCAGCCGGGCGATCGGGTCGAACGGAGAAACGAGTAGTCCAGGCGCCGGCTCGGGCCCGCCGGACATCGCTATTATGGTTGCAGTAGAAATCCACAACGCGAGCAAGGTGTTCAAGAAGGACGCCTCGGAGGTCGTCGCCCTCGACGAGGTCAGTCTCGACATCGAGCAGGGCGCCTTCCTGTGTTTGATGGGGCCTTCCGGGTCGGGCAAATCCACTTTGTTGAACCTGATAGCGGGGATTGATCGACCCTCGTCCGGACGGGTTGGAGTGCTGGGTGACGACATCGCCGGCATGAGCGAAGGTCGGCTGGCCATCTGGCGTAACCGCAACATCGGGTTTGTGTTCCAAACATTCAATCTCATACCGGTTCTCCGGGCAGACGAAAACGTCGAGCTGCCGCTCCTGCTGACCCGGCTGTCCAAATCCGAGAGGCGCGAGCACGTCGCCACGGCCCTCAAGCTCGTCGGTCTGGAGGATCGAGTCACCCACTATCCCCGGCAGCTCTCCGGGGGCCAGGAGCAACGGGTTGCCATCGCACGCGCGATTGTGACGGACCCGACCCTGATCCTCGCGGACGAACCCACCGGCGATCTGGACGCACAGTCGGCCGAAGACGTCCTGGCGATTCTAGAGAAGCTGAACCGGGAGTTCGGAAAGACCGTGATCATGGTAACTCATGACCCGCGCGCGGCCCAGCATGCGACCATCGTCCGCCAGCTGGACAAGGGAGTCATGCTCCGGGAGGGCGAGAATCCTTCCTGACCGTTCTTAAATCCGACCGTTACAGGGCGAAACGATTCAGAAAAGCAAGATACCCGGAAAGCCGTGTGAAGTTGTCCGTCAGGATGAGCACCCCGACGGCGACGACAAGAACGCCGCTGACGACCTCAACGGTGTGGAAATGCTTCTTGAAGCGGCCGTAGAAGGTCAGGAACTTGTTCAGGCCGAGGCTCGTCAGGAGGAAAGGCAGACCCAGCCCCGCCGAGTAGACCGTCAGTAGCAGGATCCCTTCGCCCACCGTTTCTTTCGTGCTCGCAAAGGTCAGGATGCCTGCCAGAATGGGGCCGATGCACGGAGTCCAGCCAAAGGCAAACGCCAGCCCGAGAACGAAAGCGCCGAACATTCCGCGTGGCTTGTCCAGGTTGTGGAAACGCTTGTCCTGGTAGAGGAACGGGATCCTGATGAGTCCCGTCAGATGGAGCCCGAACATGATAATGACGATTCCAGCCACACGATAGAGTATCGACATCCATTCCTTGATGAACTGACCCAGAAACGTGGCCGAGGCGCCCAGGGAAATAAAGATCACCGAGAACCCGACGATGAAGAACAACGAATTGAAGACCACGACCTTCATCAGTCCGGAATCACGGTCTGCGGCCTGCAGTCGATCCAGCGAGATACCGGAAACGACTGAAATATAGCCGGGGACCAGGGGGAGGACGCAGGGCGACAGAAAGGAGACAATTCCTGCTAAGAACGCGAATGGGACTGAAACATTATCGATCAGAAGCTCGTCCTCGGTGTTGCTGTTGATTCGTTCTGGAGCTATGTAGCGGTTTGAGACAAAAACTCACGCATTGAAGCTGCCAGGACGGTTGCCATTTCTATGTTCTCATTTCGCGTCAGATCTGACACTACGAAAGTGGAGTGGTCCCTGGTTTTAAGTCCTGCCACTTGAATCGAAAAAAAGCCAGAAAGTTCGGTGAGGTAGGGCATATATTCAAGACGACGTAGTTGAAGAATAAGGTCCTATTTCGACTCTGGAGAGGAACAATGCCTAGAGACACCATCGACGTTTTGCGTGACTTGATTGCGATCGACTCGGTCAACCCCTCGCTCGACGCCGGGCACTCGGGGGAGGGGAGCGTGGCCGAGGCCGTGGCTGCCGATCTTCGAAAAATGGGGCTGGACGTCGGGTTTCAAGAGGCCGCGGCCGAACGCCCGAACGTGATCGGCGTCCTCGACAGCGGCAAGCCGGGTCCCTCGATGATGTTCTGCGGCCATACCGATACGGTTGGAGTCACGGGTATGGATCGACCGTTTGACCCGGAATACACGGACGGCAGAATCTACGGTCGGGGCTCACAGGACATGAAGGGTGGCCTGGTGGCCATGATGGGGGCGGCCGGCGCTCTTGCCGAGACCGGCGGGCCTCGGGTGGGACGCCTGATCGTCGCCGCGGTGATCGACGAAGAGTATTCGAGTATAGGGGCCCGGGCTCTCGTAAAAGAGTGGACGGCGGATGCGGCGGTTGTCGGAGAGCCGACGGACATGTCGGTCGCGGTCGGTCACAAAGGATTCGAATGGGTCGAGATCGATGTCGAGGGCCGGGCCGCGCATGGAAGCCGTCCCGTCGACGGCCTCGACGCGATCTTACGGATGGGTCGTGTCCTGTCTCGCCTCGAAGGGCTCGACCGGAAGTTGCAGGCCGACGCGCCCCACCCGCTGATGGGCACCGCATCCCTGCACGCCTCGTTGATCGAAGGAGGGAAAGAGTGGAGCACCTACCCGGACAGATGCACGTTGAAAATGGAACGGCGAACCGTTGCCGGTGAATCGGATGAGATCTCGCTGGTCGAAGTGGAAACGATACTCCGGGAACTACGGGCTGAAGACCCGGAGTTTCGCGCCGAAGCACGATACGTGTTCGGTCAGCCACCTTACGAAACACCTCCGGACCACCCCCTCGCTTCCGACCTGGAAAAAGCAATGGAAGGAATCGGCAGACCCACCCGCCGCTCGGCGATGTCCTTCTGGACCGATGCGGGCGTTTTGGGGCAAGCCGGGATTCCATCCGTAATCTTTGGTCCCACCGGCAAAGGCCTCCACAGTATCAAGGAGTATGTCGTGGCCGACGACGTCCTCGTCTGCCAGGCCGCCCTGGTCGAATTGGTGAGAGACTTCTGTTCGTAGGGCAGGAGGCCATCTGGTCGACAAGCTGTTTCGACGCAAAAACGCAATGACGCCAAGGACGCAAAGCTGTTGGTCTTGATCTTGGCCACCCGGGTCCCGACAATTTTCGCCAGTGACCCCGCCTCCGAAGAAAGAACAACTCTGCGTCTTTGCGTTTTTGCGTTGAAATCCCGCCCGTCCTTCCTACAGGTGAGTCCGGATGAAATTCGTCATCAGTGTACGCAGGTGGTAGAGCTGCGCGGGGTCGTCGATGCGGTGGCCTGATTTCGGATACAGCATGAAGTCGAAGTGTTTGCCGGCTTTTTGGAGTTCATAAATGAACTCGATGGAGTGGTTGAGATGAACGTTGTCGTCCATTGCGCCGTGGAGCAGGAGGAGTTTGCCGTGCAGGTTTTTGGCGGCGCTTAGAAGGGAACTGTTCTCGTAGCCGTCCGGGTTGGTCTGGGGGGTGGCCATGTAGCGCTCGGTGTAGATCGTATCGTACAGGCGCCAGTCGGTGACCGGCGCCCCGGCGATTCCCACTTTGAAAGATCTGCTGTGGGTCATCGCGTACGCCGTCATGTAACCGCCGAAGCTCCAGCCCCATATTCCGATGCGGTCACTATCGACATACGGTTGGACCTTGAGCCAGTCCAGCCCGTCTTCCAGGTCCCGGAGCTCGAGTTCTCCGAAGTTTCGATAGACCGGCCAGGCTGATTCGACCCCTTTGCCGCTCGCCGTGCGGTTGTCGCAGATCCAGATGATATAGCCCCTCTGTGCAAGCATCTGGTGCCAGAGATAAGTGGGCCCGCCCCACGCATCCCGGACCTGCTGTGCCATGGGGCCCCCGTAGGTGTAAGTGAGAACAGGGTATCGTCTGTCGTGATCGAAGCCGGGAGGTTTGATCATCAGCGCGTTCATCACGAAGCCGTCCCGGGTCTCGACCTCGAGAAAATCAGTCGCCCCCCATTCGTATTCGGCAAGAGCTGGCACTCGGGTTTCGTCTATGACCCGGACCAGTCGGCCATCCCCATCATGGAGCCGGATCCGGGTCGTTGTCGCCAGGCTGTTCCATCGGTCGACGAAGTGGCGGAAGGCCGGAGAAAAGGAGACCTGATGGGTGCCCTCCTGTTCGGTGAGGCGCGTGGACACGGTGCCATCGAGGTGGACCCGGTAAGCGTGGGTGTGGATAGCGCTGTCCTTTGTTCCTGAAAAGAAGACAACCTTATTCGATTCGTCTATTCCGTGGAGTTCCCGGACATCCCATGAACCCGACGTCACCTGGGAAACCGGGAGATGATCCTCGCCGTAGCGGTATATATGCTTCCAGCCCGTGCGTTCGCTCAGCCAGAGAAAGCCGCCGTCGGTCAGCCAGCAAGGAGGGCCCAGCACGCTCACCCAGGCCCTGGAGGTTTCACGAAAGGCCGTGGCGGACTGGCCGGAATCCGGATCCCCGAAATTCAGATCGAGCCACGTCTGTTCCCGATCCTGCACCTGATAGGCGATCCGGGCTCCGTCGGGTGTCCAGTCCACCCGGACGATCAGATGTTCGACCGAATCGTATCGGGATGTATCGATCCATCGGATCGAACCCCCGTCGCGGTCGACGACGCCCAGCCGGACGGTGGGGTTCGGTTGTCCGGCCCTGGGGTAGCGGACGACTTCGTCATGAAGTTTCCGGACTCCTTCTTGTCCCAGGTCCGAACGTACGTGATCGGTGAGGGTGAATCTTTCGACCGGAGATTCATCCAGACAGAGAAACGCGATTCGGCTTGAATCCGGGCTCCACCAATGGCCCTTGAACTTTCCCCGACCGTAGAGTTCCTCCTGGTACACCCAGTCGAGGCGCCCCACGAGCAGGTCACGCCCTCCTTCGATTGTGAGCATCCGCTCCTGCTGCGACCGCACATCGACGACACCAATGTTGTTGTCCCTGATAAAGCTGACCCATCGTCCGTCCGGGCTGAAGTCTGCCCCGACCTGCTCGTCGACGCCCTCAGCCAGCCGGTTGAGTGAATGGCCGTCGAGACTCCAGGAAAACAGATGCCTCTCGTGTTGGATCAGGATTTCAGTCTGATCGGCGTTGATGCGGTGTTCGGAGCCTCTTGCCAGCTTCCCCGCGGCTGAGGCAGACAACCCTGTCGCCCGCTCCAGCTCTTGCGCCAGCTTTCCGACATCGTAAAGTGGGTTGGTTTCGCCCGTCCCCACGTTCACTTTGAGGGGGCCGACACTTCCTGTGCCGGAATCGGGTTGGAGATAGTGTTCCTCGCCCAGCCATTTCAATCCCTCGGAAGGTTTGGGCTCGAAATCGAGTTTCCTGTCCGGATGATAAAGCTCATCGAGCGACAGGTGTTTTCGGTGTGGCGGCACGTGTTGATAATAA
Source organism: Terriglobia bacterium (assembly GCA_965247425.1). Taxonomy (GTDB): domain Bacteria; phylum Acidobacteriota; class Terriglobia; order 20CM-2-55-15; family 20CM-2-55-15; genus CAZOZZ01. The sequence goes on along the minus strand of OZ252023.1, from coordinate 2,120,987 downwards.
ACTACAGGAAAGGCCGCGGGTAGCGGCGAGCTCCGGGTTACCGGAGGCAGCCTCGAAGCTGCGCGCCGCGAGGCCCGTGTGTTAATGTCAACTTGATGATTCCAGTGGAGGCGAGATGACAATCCTGGCACTCATGTTGACAGTGTTCTCCGTGGTTCAGGGGGATGCCCTGCAGTTGGAATATCCCGATGAAAGTGGCTTGAGCAAAGTCGAAGTTCAGTGGCGAGACCGAACCGTGCCGTTGATTCTCGCCGGAGAACGGTGGATCACCATCATCGGCGCGGACCTGGATACGAATGCCGGAGATCATCCGGCGAACGTGTCGTTCCAATATTCGGATGGCCGGACCGAGGTTCGAAACGAAGTCATCCGCGTTCTCGATAAGAGCTTTCCTGAGACTCGCCTCACGGTGGAACCAAGATTCGTCGAACTGAGTCCCGAAAACCTGGAAAGGGCCAATCGCGAAAGCCGGCGGCTGGGTGTCGTCTTCAGGAAGATCACGTCGGAGATCTACTGGGACGAAGCGTTCGAAGTGCCAATAGCCGGCAGGGAAGGGAGCAACTTTGGCCACCGACGCGTCTTTAATGATCAACCCCGGAATCCACACTCCGGTGCGGACATCTCTGCCACGGAGGGCACTCCGGTCGGAGCCAGCAACCGTGGCCGAGTGGTCGTCACCGGCGATTTCTTTTTTAACGGAAACACGGTCATTGTCGACCACGGGCTGGGCATCTACTCGGTCTACCTCCATCTTTCCCGGATCGATGTCGAAGAGGGAGCGATGGTGGAAAAGGGAGATTCGGTCGGACTGGTCGGGGCGACGGGCCGGGTGACAGGACCGCATCTACACTGGGGCTTCCGTATTCAGAACGCCAGGATCGATCCGTTTTCACTGACTCGGCTTGTTGAATAGTGCCCTGAATGACAGGAATGTATGTTTGACTTTTTCAGCCGAAATCAACCCACACCCAAGCAGATTGCCAGGACGGTGAAGAAACTCACCGAACCCGCCGGTGAAGAGGGTCCGAGGATCGAAGCTGCGGAAAAGCTGGTGGACTGGGGGACACCCGAGGCGCTGCTCGGCCTCGTTCGCCGCTTTACGATGTCGAGCCGGGTGATCACGCAGGACATCGAGGAAAAAAGGCTCGTCGTCCGCATGCTGGTGGGGCAGGGCGACGCCGCGGTGGCCCCCATTCTTCAGTTCATGAAGCTCCATCACCAGGTCGACTGGCCGGTTCGGGCACTGGCCCAGATCGTTCCCAAAGAGGAGTTGGTCCGGCATCTCGTCGACATCATCGAGACCGTCGCATTGAGTGAGTTCGCGGCACCGGACCACCGTGTCAGCCTGCTTCGGGCGGTTCACGACTACGTGACGCCGGACATGAGCGAGATGCTTTCGGGATTTCTCGACGACTCGGATGACGACGTTCGAATCGCCGCCATCGAGGCTCTGGCCCAGACGGGAGAATCCGCCCGCGAAAAACTGCTGGAAGCCTTCCTCGACGTCGAAGACCGACCACGAATCCGGATCCGTATCGCGGAGTTGTTCGCCGACAAGGGATGGGCGGTCAAAGGATACCGGCCCAAGATAGAGGAAACCTTGCCCGACGGATTCGGTTTGAGTTCGAAAGGGGTAATCCGAAGGAGATAGGAGCCTCGGCGGCAGAAGGGATCGTAGCTGTCCGCTACCGGCTAAAACGATGCGACGCGATGCCGCAATTTTCTGCCTAGGGGCCTGGATCATGGGGACCGTGTTCATGGGGGTCGTCGCCACCCAGAACTTCTACACGATCGATCGCCTCCTTGAGAGCGTTCCGAACGAGACCTTCGGGCAAGTGGTCGACGGTGTCGGCGCCGCCCGATCCCGCGAGTTCATGCGCTACCTGTCATCGGAATTGAACCGGTTGTTCTTCGTGTCCTGGGGCCTTGCCCAGATCGGGATCGGAGCAGCTTTATTGTGGTTGGTCTACCCGATGACGCCGGCTCGACGAATCCGCCGGGGCGCCCTGGCCATGCTGGTCCTGGTCGTGCTTTTGACCCTCGGACTGACTCCGGGAATATTGTCCGTCGGCCGGTCACTCGATTTCGTGCCACGCGACCCGGCGCCGGCCGCTCTGGCTACATTCGGCATCCTGCACGCGGCCTACACGCTGCTCGATCTCATCAAATTAGGCCTCGGTGGTTTCGTTGCCTTCTGGTTGCACCGGGAAGCCTGACCCTTCAGGTTCCTCTGGTCCCGGCAAAGGCGCTTTTGGACTTTGATCGGGAGTGCGGGTAGAATTTTCGAACCATGATCAGATCCCTGACCCTTGCGTTCTCCGCGATTCTGTTTCTGACACTTTGTTCCCCTGCCTTCGGTCAGTCCGAAACGTTGCCCGTCGTGTATGTCATCGGCACCGGTGGGACGATCTCCGGGGGGCTGGATCCCGAGACCGGTCGACCGAGGAGTCTCGGTGCCACGGACCTGGTCGATCTGGTGCCCTCCTTGAGGGATCGTGTCGAAATCGAGGAAGAAGATTTTTCGCGCATCGGCAGTTCGTCGATGACGCCCGAAATCCAATTCCGCCTGGCGCTGCGGGTTCGTGAGTTGATGCGTACCCGGTCCGATCTTTCCGGGGTCGTGATCACCCATGGTACGGATTCTCTGGAGGAAACGGCGTTTCTGATCGATCTGCTCTACGACGATCCCCGGCCGGTTGTCTTTGCCGCTGCGCAGCGCGCTCCGCGGGTCTCCGACTCGGACGGGCCTCGAAACCTCGAAAACGCGATACGGACAGCCTTTTCGCCGAAGGCCCGGGACATGGGTGTCCTGGTATCATTGAACGAAGATCTGCATGCGGCCCGTTACGTGACCAAGAGCCACTCTTTTGCCGTGGAGTCGTTCAAGTCGGGAAAGAAGGGGCTGGTCGGGTCGGTGGACCGCGGACAAGTGATCTTCTACTCGAGGCCGTTGAATCGGACGCTGGTGCCGGCTTCAAGGGTCGAACCCTCTGTCGATCTCGTCCGCCTCGTTGCCGGCGACACTGGTAAATTTATCAAGTACTCCGCCGAGAGCGGCGCTCGCGGAATCGTTATCGAGGCGTTTGGAAGAGGAAACATGCCCCGCCCGGTGACCGAGGCCGTTACCGAATCCCTGGAAGCCGGACAGGCCGTCGTCGTTGTTTCGAGAACTACCGAGGGGCGGGTTGCCTTGCCATCCCGCTTGAGGGAAGCCGGAGTGATCGAGGGCGAAGACCTGGATGGTCTGAAGGCGCGCATTGTCCTGATGCTGGCGCTGGGTGCAGGGATGGATCAATCTGAAATCCAGAGCCTGTTCCGAGAGGTCAGCGGTAACGTTCCGTAACAACAAGGAGCCTGCGCGGCAGAAGGAATCTACTGCGAAAGCGGTGTAATCGGTCCATATTTTCCCGAGTTTTCGTTAAATAGGACCACTAGCAGCCCGTGGTGGAAGTCTGTAGGGTCGCGCGCAGGGGTATTCGGGTCACAGGCGCGAAATGAGGAGCGGAACGATGCTTTGTCATCGTGACCGACGAATGACAAAGCCTGTGGCCCGAAGACCCCTACGCCCTTCGGGTTACGACGGCATGGGGCCAGCTGCGGCGTTGCCACTCCTAGATCGATGAAGAGCATCGACGTCGTCGTGGCGCCTTGCATCTAGCCCCATGGCGCTCGTAACGCGACCCTACAGACTTCCACCACGGGCTACTAGCCGTCGAGTAGTTCGATCCGATTCCCATCCGGGTCGTAACAGAAAGTTGATCGGATTCCGTCCGGGCGAACTCTCCAGAGCTTCCCGGATTCCCAGTCCTCCATTCGCGCCCCCCTTGTCTTCAGAGCCTCAACCACCTGGTCGAAATCCTCAACCACCACGGCAAAGTGTCGGGAGGAGGTCTGGTCGGCTGAGTCACGGATGGACAGGTGCACTGCTGGTTGCCGACCTCGAACCAGATGAGTCTCTTTCCGGTGGGATCGAGGACTGCGGGAATCTCGACCAGGCCGAGGTACTCTCCGTAGAACCGTCGGGCTGATCGAACGTTTGAACGGGAGATATTGTGCGTGATGTGGTCTATCTGCATGGGTTTGGTGGGTGGTCCGTGGCCGGACCGGGCGACTCATAAATTTATTGGAGAGACCCCCAGTTCTTCCCCCGTCAGACGGCCCACGAGGATGTGGATACTCTCACCGGTCGGAGGGTAGACGAAGGCACGCTTCTGGTCGGACCAGTCGAGTTTGAAGCTGGTCCACTGGGCCGAGATCCAGATCTGACCGGCCGCGCTGTTCGGCGTGATCACGATTTTTGAGGGCTTGGGCTCCTCGATCTCCACCGAGAGCACCCCGCTTTGATAAAGGACCTCGACGTCGTGTTCCTCTGTGACGATGTCCATCGCCCGGTTCAGGGCATCCAGAGTTTCTTCGGCGGCGGTCTTGAAGTCGGAATCGCTGATCATGGCTCAGATTTTAGTCGATACCGATCTATAATGAGCCTTCTATTCTTGGAAACGGCAGACTTGCGGACGCCACATGAATGAGATGAGCCCATTTGAGTTGACGAAACGGTTGATGTCCATTCCGTCGGTAACCGGTAACGAGGGAGAGGTGGGCCGCTTTCTGGCATCGTTCCTGGATTCGGCCGGCTATCGCGTCGAGACGCAGCCGGTGTCGGGCGACCGGTCGAATGTCCTCGCCTTCGAAGGGAATCCGGACATCGTTTTCTGTACTCACATCGACACGGTGCCTCCCGATTTACCCGTTTCCGAAGACGAGAAGTCTCTGTATGGACGCGGCGCCTGCGACACGAAGGGCATCATCGCAGCGATGCTGGAAGCGGGTAAGCGTCTGCGGAGGGATGGAATTTCGAACTTCGCTTACCTCTTTGTGGTCGGTGAGGAAACCGGGGGGGATGGAGCCAAGGCGGCAAACACCCGAGAGTGGGGAAGTCGCTACGTGATTGTAGGGGAGCCGACGGAAAACAAACTCGCGCGCGCGCAGAAAGGCACGCTGCTGGCGGACCTTAAAGTTGTCGGAAAAGCGGCTCATTCCGGCTATCCGTCAATGGGAGTTGCGGCGACCGATCCCTTGATTCATGTACTGGCCGATTGCATCGGCGCCGATTGGGGAGTGGATCCGACTCTGGGAGACGGAACGTTCAACGCTGGTGTGTTACGCGCCGGCGAAAGGGCCAATATACTGGCCGCCGAAGCAACGGCTTCGGTCATGTTGCGCACGGTCGAGGATAAGAAAGCCGCGGAGAGGCGATTTCGATCGGTCGTGGCCGGGCGAGCGGAAATCGACATCCGCAGCGCGGCGGACCCGCAGTTCATGCACGTGGAGAAGGGGTTCGCCGAGACCGTTGTTTCGTTCGGAAGCGACGTCCCGTATCTTGGGAATCTGGGTAAAGCGATCCTGGTCGGTCCGGGCTCCATACTGGACGCGCACACGGTGAACGAAAAGATCGACAGACAGGATTTGCTGGATGGGATTGACCTTTACGACAGGCTCGTACGTCAACTAGTGCTGTAGCCGATTTGCCGCGGTACACACATGGCCGCATTACAAAGATGAACATTGCTCTGATCGGGTTCGGAAAGATGGGCCGCGAGGTGGAACGGGCCGCAAGCGAGTCGGGTGATACCGTTGTCGCCTGCTTCGATTCTTCGAGCCCGGCCAGTAGGAGGGCGCTGGTCCGGGCCGAGATATGTATCGACTTTTCGACACCCGCAGCGGTCATCGAGCACATGGAGCTGGCTGCGGAATCGGGAATCGATATCGTTGTGGGAACGACCGGATGGTACCAGCACCTCGATCAGGTTCGGGGTTTGTTCGGCGACTCCGCCATGCTGTACGCGCACAATTTCTCCGTTGGGATGAACATCTTTTTCCGGGCTGTGAAGCAGATGGGAGCCCTGATGAACGGAGCACCGGAGTACGATGTTTACGTTCAGGAGCATCACAACAGCGATAAGGTGGACAGTCCCAGCGGGACTGCGCTGCGCCTGGGAGATATTCTGCTGGAACAGGTGGACCGCAAGAAACAGACCCACACCGGTTCCCCCGCAGGCGGCATTTCTCCCGATTCTCTGCAACTCTCCTCGCTCCGCGCGGGTACCGTGCCGGGTTCTCACACGGTCGGCTTCGACTCTCCTGCCGACATTATCGAACTACGTCATGCCTCGAAGAATCGGGCCGGCTTTGCGATCGGCGCGCTCAAGGCGGCTCGATGGGTGATCGGGAAGAAGGGTGTCTACACCATGGACGACGTGGACCTGTAGAGGGGGCCGATCGAGGATAATGGGGCGAGGAACCTGCGCGGCAGAAGGGATCGTAGCGAGAAAGTGGAGAATCGAGGTCAGATTTTCCCGATTTTGAGGCGAATAGTGGTTCTATTCAACGAAAAATCGGGGAAATCTGGACCGATTATACCGCTTTCGCAGTAGATTCCTTCTGCCGCGCAGGCTCCTAACGACCCGGAGATCAGAATGACGAAGCAAAGATTCCAGGGTACAGGAACGGCGATCGTCACCCCGTTCGGTCCGGACGGTGCGGTCGACGAAAAATCCCTGGCCCGGTTGGTTGATTTCCAGATTGATGCCGGCATCGACATGATCCTGCCTTGCGGGACAACCGGGGAAGGTGCCACGCTCGAAACTGTGGAGTACGAACGGGTTCTCAGCGTCGTTATCGAACGGGTGGAGGGTCGCCTGCCGGTGATCGTGGGCGCAGGGAACAACTCGACCGAGCGGGCCGTCAGGGCCGCCGTTCGGGCCGGGGAACTGGGCGCGGACGGGGTCCTCTCGGTGGGTCCGTACTACAACAAGCCCACGCAGTCTGGTTTTTTCGAGCACTTCAAGGCCATCGCCGAAGCCGCCGACATCCCCCTTCTCGTCTACAATGTCCCAAGCCGCACCGGCAGCAACATCGATGCCTCGACGATGCTGCGTCTGGCAGAGGTCCCGGGGATCGTTGCGGTAAAGGAGGCCTCGGGAGATTTCGGCCAGGTGATGGAGATCATCCGCAACCGTCCCGAAGGTTTCCATGTGCTTTCCGGTGACGATTGGGCCGCGTTGGCGGTCATCGCTCTGGGCGGGGATGGTGTCGTGTCGGTTGTGGCCAACGAAGTTCCCCGGACGATGCGGGAAATGGTCGATGCCGCGATGGAAGGTAGATGGGATCGGGCCAGGGAACTGCATTACCAGATCCTGCCACTGATGAATGCGAATTTTATCGAGTCCAATCCGATTCCGGTTAAGGCCGTCCTGGCGATGATGGGGCTCATCGATGAGAACTATCGGCTTCCACTGGTGCCTCCCTCTTCGGACAACCGGGAAACACTGCGGGGGATTGCACACGAGATGGGACTCCTCACGCCAGCGGAGGTCGGTCATGGAAATGCAAAATGAGATTGCCCGTCTGCTGACTGTTCCCGTCGAAGAAGCGCGACGGGATGGGCTGGATCTGGTGCGTCGGTTTCGTGACGGTCTCAACCGCGGCGAACATCGCGCCGCCGAACGGATCGACGGCATCTGGCAGGCGAACGCATGGGTGAAACAGGGAATCCTTCTGGCGTTCCGACTGGGAGAGAGCCGCGACCGTCCCCTTTCCGAAGACTTTTACTTTCGTGACAAAGACACCCTGCCGATGCGCGGCAAGGCCAGTGGCAATCTTCGTGTCGTTCCTGGTGGGTCCAGCATCCGGGACGGCGCCTATGTGGGGTCCGAGGTGATTTGCATGCCCCCGATGTTCATCAATATCGGAGCCTGGGTCGACGACGGAACGATGATCGACTCCCACGCGTTGGTCGGTTCCTGCGCCCAGGTGGGAAAGCGGGTGCACCTATCCGCGGCGGCGCAGATCGGCGGTGTCCTCGAACCCCCTGGCGCTCTTCCGGTGATCGTCGAGGACGATGTGTTTGTCGGCGGCAATTGTGGCGTATACGAAGGTGTCATCGTTTCCGAACGTGCCGTGCTCGCTCCCGGCGTCCTGCTGACCGGTGCGGTCGCCGTCTATGACACGGTCCGTGAGACGATCTATCGGAAGTCCGGCGATCGCCCGCTCACGATTCCCGCTGGAGCGGTCGTCGTTCCCGGTTCGAGACCCGCCGGAGGCGCGTTTGCCGAAGGGCACGGTCTGAGCCTCTACGCGCCTGTTATTGTGAAGTATCGGGACGAAAAAACGGACGCCTCCGTCCTCCTTGAAGAAGCCCTGCGTTGACCTGAGAAAAAAGAGCAGGATCTAGTGTCGGGGTGGCCGTCCCTGGCCACCCGCGGGACCGAGAAACGTCCCGGTCAACCCCCTCGCCACCCGACGAGCTATTCGAATTTGTGCAATAGCCCTGCTGGCCTCAGAGACACGAGCTGGGTCGAAAACACGCGGGCGCCCACGGAGGGACGCCCCGACACGCTAATGGAAACGTGGCGGCTCCAGCGTCACTCGTTTCGCGCAACACCGGCTCGATATAGCAGGAAGGCAACCAGAGCGAGCAGCGCGATGCCCGGCAAGTTTCCATCGTAGACGCCCCAGAAGGCCAGGATATCGGCCCGACCGTAGACCACGATTGGTATCGCCATACCGATACCAACCAGTGCTTCACCGGTGATAAGGCCTGCTGCAAACAGCAAGCCGTTGTCTCCGACCGACTCTCCCGTGCGGGCGGCCTGAGCCGACCCCCGGCGCACGCTGTGCGCGATCAGTCCACCTATGAAGATTGGAACCGACAATTCCAGGGGGAGGTAAATCCCGACAGCTAACGCCAGGACCGGCGTGCGGAACTGGCTCTGGCGACTCTCAAGGTACAGATCCAGCCCGATGACGGCGACGGCGATGGCCATGCCGATTCCTACCATTCCTATCGGCAGGCCTCCCTCGAACACCCCACGGGCTACCGACGCCATCAGTGTGGCTTGTGGTGCGGCGAGAGGGTTCGGGTGTGTCTCGGTCGGCACACCGATGCCATAGGCCTCCATGAGCAACGACAACGTTGGCGCGATGACCAGGGCTGCTGAAATAACGCCGATGCCCTGAACGATCTGCTGTTTATACGGCGTGGCTCCCACGATGTGCCCGGCCTTCAGATCCTGCAGGTTGTCTCCGGCCATCGCAGCAGCACAACAGACGACCGATCCGATCAGAATCGCCGACGCTGGCCCGATCGGGCTGTCCGCTCCCAGAAACACCAGGAGCAGCAGAGAGGAGCTGAGGATTGTGGCGATCGTCACTCCCGAAATCGGATTGTTTGACGATCCGACCAGTCCGGCCATGTAAGCGGCGACGGCGGAAAAGAGAAATCCGGCCACGAGCATGATGACGGCCATGATGGCGGAAATTCCGGGACGCCCCGTGATGTGCTCGAATATGAAGTAGAGCGGTATCACCGACAGGGCCAGAGCTCCTCCAATCCACTGCATCGGTACGTCTCGTTCCGTGCGGAGCGTACTGCTCAAACCGCCTTCACGCGACCTCCGGTACGCTTCTGCTCCAGAGCGAATTCCCTGAACCAGACTTGAACGTAGGCGGACCAGCGCCCACAATCCTCCAATCACCATCGCGCCAACACCCAGGTAACGCGTCTGGGTCGACCAGATCGTTCCGGCAGCCTCGACCGCCGGCTGGTCGAGAGAGATCCCCTGGATGGCCGCCACGATCGGTATCGCCACGAACCAGTTCAATGCTCCACCGATGAACACCAGGACAGCGATGTTCAAGCCGACGATGTACCCCACCCCGATGAGGGCTGGAGAGAGATTGCTTCCCACATAGGCGATCGTACCGCCCGCGTAGGTGGCCATCTCGACAACTCCACCCCAGAGGCGAAAGCCCGTCTCTCCGAGCTTGAAGATCGCTCCAATCAAGGCGGAGGAGACAACGTAACGGATCCCCGATCCACCGGATTCTCCGACCTTCAGGACTTCCGCGGTAGCGACTCCCTCGGGAAACTGGAGGGGGTTTTCGATCACGAGCGCACGACGGAGAGGTATCGTGAAGAGGACACCCAGGATTCCACCAAACCCCGCGATCATCGTGGTCTCCCAGTAATTGAACCTGCTCCAGGTACCCAGGATGACCAGCGCCGGTATCGTGAAAATGACTCCCGCCGAGACGCTCTCGCCGGCCGATGCCGCGGTCTGGACGATGTTGTTCTCCAGGATGTTCGATGTTTTGAAGAGCCGGAGGATGGCCATTGAAATGACGGCGGCAGGAATCGATGCCGACACGGTCATTCCCGCAAACAACCCCAGGTACGTGTTGGCGCCACCGAGGACGACTGCCAGCACGATGCTCAGTCCGATCGACTTGACGGTAATTTCGGGCAGCACGGTCGAGGCGGGAACATAGGGCTTGTGCTCCACTCGATCGGACGGATTCGGCATCGACACTCCTCCTAAGGCCCTCCTCAAGGCCAATAGGATAGTCGAAGTTCGTTGGATGTGAACGGGGAAAGTTGGTGTCAGTAGTCCGCAGGAATCTGCCGCAAGATCACTTCAAACGGGAAAGTTCCTGCTGAAGGGCGTCCTCTATGAGACCCGATCCATATCGTTCGTCGAGAATCAGCCTTCGAAAGTAATCCTTCGCGGTCAGGTGGCCCACCTGCTGGAATGCCACGTTAACGCTGGCGTTGAGAACGGCGCCGGCGACAGGAACGAGAATGCTCAGATTTTTCTGGGTCACGACGACGCCAAGGCGCTCGGCGACATACGCGATGAGGCGGATCAGTTGGGGCGCTTCTCGTTCCAGAATGTGTCGATCCATCGCGACGACTCCGGAGCGTGAGAGAAACTGGCTCGCCTCCCGGATCGAACCGGCGACGACGGTCTTCAATGCCAGATAGCCTTCATCGTTGGTTCGGGTCGGGGGCGCCATCGCGGCCACGATGTGAGGCAGGGTTTCCGGAACCCCGGGAGAAAATCCGTACGCACCTCCGATCTTGCACGCATGTCGGGATAAGAGTGTCAATGACGACGACACGTCGGCGAAGATCAGGGAGGGGACGAGCACCTGTGTGCCCGGCAGTGAATATGCGATCGTCGTTGCGGCTCCCAGCGCGGCGCCTTCTGTTCCGAGGAGGACGGCACTGCCGACGTGGAACGAATCCGCAACGCGGTCCAGGTCTTCGAGGGGGAGCCTACGGGCGCCGGAAATGTCCTCGAGCTCATAGCCCCGTCGCCGGAAGGCCGTGATAACGGGCTCCTCGGCCGTCAAACGACGGCCGATCTTGATCGTTCCGACGATGCTTTCCTCAATCAGCCCCTCTACGCGATCGGACACGCTCCGGATCAGCCGATTGTTCGATTCCCGCCCGGCCTTGAGCAGGCTCCCTACCGGCCGTCCAAGTCCTTCCAGTAGCCTTTCAACTGCGTTCGGACGGACCTGGTGGAGCGCGATCTCGGCCAGGACGCCAGCTTCGTATTCGGTGAAGAGGCTCGTTGTGGAACTCATGCTTTAAGTATAGTGCATCAGGCGTGCTCGCAGGTCGGCAGCTGTCATTCAGGAGGCCGGGTTCAGGGAAGGACTGCGTCACCCGGCGGTCTTGGACTTCTTCAGCTTCTGGACCTCACGATCCGCCGCCCGCAGCAGGACCTCGACGCTTTCGGGCGCCTCGTCTGCTACCGCCATTCCAATGTCGTAGTGGACGGCCACCGGCAGAGATCGGCGGGTCACAAGTTGCCCTAGCTTCTCATTGACGCGTTCTACGATGATGTCGCGGTCGGACGCTTCGGCATCGATGAGCAAGATAGCAAATTCGTCGCTTCCGTAGCGCGCGACCAGGTCGGTGGCTCGGGAGGATTCCATTAGAGACTCCGCCATCGTTTTCAGAACGTCGTCCCCAATTGCGTATCCGAACTCGGTGTTGATCGAACGAAGGTTATGGACATCCATGAGGATCAGTATGACGCTGTTGTCCCGTTGCCTGGCCCCCGCAGCCAACCTGAAATAGAGATCATGGAAAGCACGCCTGCCGGGCAGGCCCGTCAGGGGATCCGGCGCGTATCGAGCCAGGAGCCGGTCGGCATCGGCCAGGCGTCCCGCCATGACGCGAAGCAGGGCGATGCACAAGGCCGGTGAAGAGTTGAGGGTCTCTAGAAATTCCTCTTGTGACAACACCAGGCAGCGGGTCCGTTCGAGCGTCAGAACCGTTGCCGAGCGTGGGGTTTCGCGGAGAAACCCCACTTCTCCAAAAAGTTCTCCAGGCCCCATCTCCCCGAGAAACATGTCGGTGGGCCCGTCGGGTACGGTCTCCATGACGCGGACCCTGCCAGAGAGGATGATGTACACGCTTGTCCCGGTCTCTCCCTCACGGAGGATCGAAAACCCCGGCGGAAATACCTGCTCGCTCGCGCTGGTCACCAGCCCCTGGAGCTTGTCCGTTTCCAGGTGCCGGAAAAGCTTGGTCTTCGACAATGCCTCTGCGTGCCTGGAATCGGAGGATCCCATGGTGCCGTCGAACGGTTCGTCTGTTTCGACGGGCTCGACTCTGGCTTGTTTCTGTTGGACTTTGGCGGAGAGTGTACGCGCCAGCCAGGCGCGGACGCGCGACCGGAGCATCGGGGGGCTAAACGGGCGTTCCAGGTAATCGGTCGCCTCCCCCTGGGCCGCTTCGCCGTCCGGAATCTCGTGGCGACCGTCGGTCAGGAGGATGATTGGCAATGCCGGCTCACCGGTTGCGTCGCGCAGTTGCTGGACCACCTGCCGCCCGTTTGTGACGCTCAGGGACGAGTCGAGGATGACCAGATCAGGAGAGAATTCCGCCGCCCTCTTCTCGACACCCTCCGGGTCGGCAACGGGCATGAGGATCAATCCATCCTCGATGAGCATGTGTTCGATAAGGGTGAAGTCATGCTCGTTCGGGCTGATGACCAGCACACGCTCACCGAGGATGGATCGTTGACGCAGTGCCGAGTCGCCGGCAATGGCGTGCTGCGATCCCTGCCCCTCAACCGTGAGCTCCATCCCCTCGGCCGCCGCGAAGGTTTTCATCGACGAGTTACGCTCCGCCAGTTCGGCGCGAAAGGCACTCTGCATCTCATCGATCCAGTTATCGTCATGAGTCGGGTCGTGGTGGAACAGAGCCAGTTGCCGCACATTCGCTGAAACCGCCACGTCCATGACGTAGCTCACCGGGCTGTGTCCCCAGCCGACTTTCGTCCGGTACTCCTCTTCACTGTATTGCGCATCATGAATGACCAGGTCGGCATCCCGAATGAACTCTATGTGTCGTTGATCTCCCGGGTGTTCGAAATCGGCTCCGGAAGACTTCCAGAACGGTTCGTGGTCGGTCACGTATGCGACGCTGGTAGCTCCTTCAGTGAGCCGATAGGCGATAGTCGGTGCGGTGTGGTTCAGGTATTGCGTTTCGACCAGGCAGTCACCGATTCGGAAGAAACCTTCATCCAGTTCCGTGTAATGGATCCGGCTCGACAGGTCCTCGAGCTTCACCGGAAAATAGGAGTACTGCATCTGTCCCGACATCGCTTCCTCAAGGCTCCTCTGGAACCCGAGCGGGGCATAGATGTTGATTTCCGTGCCTGGAAGAAAAACCGGCGTAAAAAAGGGGAATCCCTGGATGTGATCCCAGTGCGTGTGGCCGATCAGAATGTGAATTCGTGGAGGTGCCGGCGTGCGGCCCAGCAGCGACATGCCAAGTTGCCGAATGCCGGTACCGCAATCGAAGACGAACAGGTTCCCGTCGTCACTTCGAAGCTCGACGCACGAGGTGTTGCCACCGTATCGCGCGGTCCCCGCGCCCGGGGTGGGTATGGATCCACGTGTTCCCCAGAACCGAACAAACATGAGTGTCCTTTCTCAAACTGGCATTTCGATGTCGTCAGCTATGACATTGATAACTGCATGTCGTCGGGGAGTCAAGACCCTTCTGCGGGGCACGGGCCGCACGCCAAACAGGATTCTCTGCAATTCCCGGAGGGCTTGTAATATTATCTTGAATCGAAGGAAAGGAGTCTGGCCTTGACGCACGAGGAACGGCCCTGGGGAAGTTACACTGTCCTCGATGACGGGTCCGGCTACAAGGTGAAGCGGATCGAGGTGCTTCCAGGGTGCCGTCTAAGCTATCAGAAGCACACCAAACGATCCGAGCACTGGATAGTGGTCCATGGCTCCGCTCTGGTCACGCTGGATGGCCGCGACATTCCGCTCGGCTGCGGCGACACAGTCGACATCGCCGCGGGATCCGCTCATCGCATCGCCAACCCCACCGAAGATCGACTGGTTTTCATCGAGATCCAGCAGGGAAGCTATTTCGGAGAAGACGATATCGAGCGCCTGGAAGACGATTACGGGCGTGGGGAAAGGTGAAGGGGAAGTGGCCAGTGGTCAGTGGTCAGTGGTCAGTTGCCGGAGCGGCCAAGCCGGGGAACCAAGATCTCGTTCCAGGTCCCTACCAACTGACCACTTTCGCTGCTATACTACTTCCGCCTTTTCCTTTTTCTTTGGATCACCTGACAACATGCTCTCAGACGAAGAAGTGCGTTCGCGCTATGGCGCTGACGTTACCATTTCGCGCAAGGGTTCCTATGTTCTCGTCCACCTGGACCACCCCACGCTCGAAACGATTTGCGCCCGAACTGATGAATTCGATCCCGACGACTATTTTGACGACGATTGCCCGCTCTGCGCGATGCAGAAGGGCGAGGGTGCCATCATCTACGACGACTTCCTGTTCGCGGATGATGAGGAAATCCTATTGGAATAGTTCCGTGATAGGCGTCCCCTGCCAGGGAATGCTCGGAACGTAGGGGAATCCGCGTCCCAGGGGGTCGTCTGTACGGACAGTATTGTAGTTGATGCCGGTTGCCGAGTAGATCGTCGCTGCAACGTCTTCAGCGGTGGCCGGTCGGTTGGCCGACCAGCCAGGGTTCTCGATGAACCGTCCGTCCGCGGTGGTCTGTCCAACGATTCGCCCCCCCACGGTGCCCCCGCCGGCGAACAGGGCGAAGTGGACGAAATAGTGATCCCGACCCGCGCGGCTTGTGAGCGTGCCGACGGTCCGGCCAAATTCGCCCTTCGCGACGATGAGCGTTTCGTCGAGCAAGGTCTTACCGGCCGATCCCGGAGTGTTCGCCAGGTCGTCGATGAGTGTCGACAGAGCCGGGTCCATTTCGGCGGCACGTGCATAGAGGCCGGCGCCCTCCAGGTAGATGTCCTGGTGGTTGTCCCAACCTCCGGAATTGATCTGGATGTAGCGTGTCCCCAGGTCACCCTTGAGGATGTTTTTGGCCACGATGCAGGAGTTGCCCAGGCCCGTGCCACCGTACCGTTCTGCCTCGGTATCGGAAAACTGGAAGGCTTCGCTGACACGGGGCTCGTACATCATGCGGCGGCCACTCGAGTAGAAGTCGTGCATCTCGTCCAGAGTGGTTCCGTATTGCGATTGCAGCCGATTGCGTGCATCGAGCAGCTGCAGCATTTCGGAACGGGCTGTAAAGAGATCTTCGCCGGCCGGGTTGATCAAGTTGGACAGGCCTTCCTGTTCGGCGACAGTGTCGAAGGGAGAATATCGTCCCGGCAAATAACCCTGTTTGTGAACCCGCCCGCCGGTGTTCAGCGACACGAAGCCGGGCAGCGGTTGATCGCTCCGACGCTCCGGTTCGGTTTCAAGGGCAACGATGGAGCCGATGTTCGGCGCGATTTTTCCAGTGGCGCTTGTCGGATTTCTGGCGATCTGGGTCCATGTTTGAAGCAGCGGGTGAACCAGGGCCGTGCTTTGCATGCTCCGGACGACCGATATGTGGTGGAGTTGTTGGGAAATGCCGGGCAACAGGCCCACCGGAAAATCGATCCCGTTGATTGTCGTGGGGTTGAAGTTGTCCGGGGTCCAAGGTCCCACTTTCAGATCGAAGGTGTCGACCTGACTGGGGGCACCGGCCATCAGGATGAAGATGACATTTTTCGCAGTGCCCAGCAGTGGAGGATCCGGGACGCTGGCGAACGTCTGAGCCGGAAGTCTCAAGGGCGACGCGAAATAGCCGGCGACGCCGGCTAGCGCCGTCTTAAAGAAAATCCTTCTGTCGATGATCTGAGGCTGTCTCATCAGTAGTTGAAAAGAAAATCGAGTTTGTTCATCAGGACCCACTGCAGTGATTCTGCGCCATCCGTGCTACCCAACTGCACCATCATCGGCAGCAGCAGCGCGACTTCCTGGTCCGTGGCAAAGCGCGACAGCGTGGCCAGGTAAAGCTGCTTTATGATCTGGGCAGGGTCGGTCGTCTCGCCGAGGATCTTAAAGATCGTCGAATTTCGGTTCCTGGCGTTGATGCGGCTGGTCACGAAATCGTGGTTCATCAGGTTCAGCGCCTGCAGCGGTGAGCCTTCCGAGGAGCGAACGGTTTGATCCCTGTCGCCGCGGCCGAACGAATCCAGAAACTGGCGTGTGCGACGGTTGCTCTGAGGTCCGCGTGTGTCGGGTAGTTGCATCGCCCACTGCACCGGCGGCAGCACCGTTCCCGTCCGCGATCGGATCGGATAGTTGGCCGGGATTCCGGTGGCCTGGAGGATGGCGTCGTGAATCTCTTCCGCATCGAGCCGCCGTGCGAACTTGCGCGCGTAGTAAGGCACATATTCCGTTTTCCACCCTGTCGGGTAGGCTGCCGAGAGCTGGTAGGCACGGGATTTGGTAATCAGGCTGGCCAGCTGGCGCAGGTCGAAATTGTTCTGTGAAAACCAGTACGCCAGAGCATTGAGGAGCCGGGCATTGGTGGGCTGTAACGTCCACGGTTCGGGCGGTGGATTGTCCGGATCGAGACGTGCCGGATCGAATACATTGGATGGTGTCACGAAGGCCTCGACCATCAACTCTTCCCAGATGTAGTTGACCGACGCTCGGGCAAACTGGAAATCCCCGGTGACGTAGCCTGCCAGACTGGCGCGTCGGGACTGGCCGGAGGAGACGCTTCCATCACCGGAGGCTGCCCCCTCGAATGGATAACGGGCCTCAACTTGTTCGATTTCACCCTGCGGCGCACGCGTGCTGCGGTTTCCGTCGTCAGTGTCGAGGAAGTAACCCGGTCTTCGGGACTGATCGCGGACGGTGTAGATACGCAACGTCGGCGAAGTACTGATACGCTGGCGGGAAATCGTAGTTTCCGCGAAGAAAGCCGACAGGCCCCACATGTCGAGCCGCGTCTGCTTGCTCCCCCAGAGGTTGACGGTGTCCAATCGTCCGGCCCCATCGTGGCAGAGCAGACAGTCGACCACCTGAATCCCGAGGAACATCGAAGCGACCTGCACGGCCTGTCCGTCGTAGGTGTCCTGGATGGGACCCATCGGGACGATGCCGCCAACGGGAAAGTTCGCCGCGCCGTTCGAATGATTATCCCCGGTCGCCGTGATCAGCTCACGGACCAACTGATCGTATGGCTTGTTCTGGCTCAGGGAGTCCTTCAGATATAGATAGAAGGCATCGCGGCCCTGCGTGTATCGATTCACATTCGAAGCGGGGCCGTTCAACTTCAGAAGATCGCCGAAAAACAGGGTCCATTTGTCGACAAATTCCGGAGACGCCACGAGAGTGTCGATCCAGGCTTCTCTCTTTCCGGGCGTCATGTCGTTGACGAAATCGACGACCTGGGTGGCAGAAGGCAGCCGTCCGGTCAGGTCGAGCATCACGCGTCTGAGAAACTCCGTGTCGGACGCGAGCGTGGCCGCCTCGATACCCGCCGCTTCGATCTGCCCAAAAATATGTTCGTCGATGAAGTTGTTGCGCTGGACGGGCCGCATGATGGCGCTTCGGATGATGACGGGCCGGACAACCTGCGCTACCGCCTCGGTCAGCGCCGAAACCTGAGCCTGATTCCGATCGGTGGAAGAGACCAGAAGGGAAGAGTTGGACGGGAAACTGGAATGGGCGGCATTCGATGCGGCCACATTAGAGAACGGGCTGATATTCGCACCAACCCGGGTCTGCTGGGCAACCCCTGTCGAAACCGTCATCGCGAGAATCAGACCCGCAGAGACCCACAACATCGATCGCCACAAACTGTCCAACCGTTTCATGTCTTTACTTTACCCTGGGGACGTAAGGTGACTCCATCCTAGCAAAGTTAGATCGTTTCCCGCGGTTCGGGTTTAAAGGAAATCTAGGAGCCACCCGCGGAGGAACTTGTGAGAATTCGTTGGGACGGCAGCAAGTTGCTATATTTCGGAGGCGAACGGTGCTGGATTTGGCGGAGCGACGACGTGGCAATGCTCTTCATTGTGAGGAGGAGCGACTCCAAAGACGGCGCCGTTCCGCCCGAACCCGTAGGGCCGATGGAAGTTGCTGGTTGCGAGGGCCGAGCCGATCGGGTTCACACTCACGTTTATAGAATGCCCCAATGACCTCGTCGCATCTGGCAAACGTCCATCGGAGACAGTAATCGTATTTACGGGACAGGACACTAGCATCCGGGTGAAAATGTGAAGAGGGCCTGAAAGGCAAGAAGAATGCTTCGATCCAGAAACGCAATCGTCATGGCCGCGGTGCTGCTGACAGGGATAACCCTTTTGGTGTATCTGATCGCGCCCCAGAACCCGATTGGCACTGAGGGGCAGCTCCGGCAAACGGACTCGGATTTCTGGGCTCTGGTCGAAGACCTCTCGGAACCCGGAGGATTTTTCCGGTCGGACAATTTCGTTTCGAACGAAGTTCCGTACCAGCGTGTCATTCCGGAATTGGGTCGGTACCGGGGGTGTGTACGTGGGTGTGGGACCCGATCAGAACTACACCTACATTGCAGCGACTCGCCCGGAGCTAGCCTTCATTGTGGACATTCGACGGCAGAACATGCTGCAGCATCTCCTGTATAAGTCCATCTTCGAGCTGTCCGCCGACCGCGTGGAGTTTCTTTCCCGCCTGTTTTCCCGATCGGTTCCAAACGGGCTCGACGGCGCTTCCGCCATCGAGAAAATTGTCGGGCAGTTCCGTGAATCACCAGCGGATCCGGAATTGTTTGGGGCAAATCTGGACGATGTTCTGGACCGGCTGGAAAACCATCATCAATTTGAGCTCGAACCAGCCGACCTGGCGACGATCGAGTATATCTATGAAGCGTTCTATCGAGAAGGCCTCAATCTACGCTACAGCCATATCGGAAGTCAGGGAGGACGGAGTGTCTGGAAGGGGCTCTGGAAGGGAAAAGGTCGAGGAGGGAGAGGAATTTGAAGTGAGGGGTATTTTCGAGAGACAGGTATCCGTAGCGGGTCCAGCCCGGTGATTGGGGTCAGGCAGGCGCGTGGAGACCAGGGAAACGAGTCAGTTCAGCTGGAGTCGGCTGGGGTTGGGGCAGACAGAGCGAGGCGAAGCAAACGAAGAAGCTCGATGGAGGTATGCGGGCGATGGCGCCCGCGATGCAAATGACGCAATCGATACAGACGTTCGATCGTGAGAGCCAGGCTTATGAGGAGCCAGTGGAGAAGCAAGCTGTTGGCGTGGTGATGGGGGATATGGGCCATCCCATAACGGTTCTTGGCATCGTTGAAACCTTGGTTTTCGACTTCCCAACGACTCTTGGCCATGCGAAATAAAGTGGGCGCTCCCACTTGGTTCATCGAGAAATTGGTCAGCCAGTAGGCTTCGACCACCGATCCATCGGGTTTCTCTTGCCGGTAGCGGATCACGCGCACGGTCGGCCAGTTCAATCGGCCCCAGGGATCGAAGTCGTCTGCATCCCAGATTTCCACCCGATCGGCTCCATCCTTGAAAACCCGGGACGGCGGCTGACAAGCAAACCGGCTTTTGGCGGCGTTGAACAAGCTCGGAAGATTGGCTTTGAGACGGACGATGGTCTTCAATCCCAACTCGTCGGCCAAGTGCAGGAACGGAGCCGACGCATAGCCCCCATCGACAACAACATAATCGGCAAAACGCGGCCCCAACTGCCCCACCACCCGACGAAGCAGTCGTTGCCCCCCCGACCATTCGCTATCCCCACTACCGTAGGGTTCCACATCGACCGGTAAAGTGAACCCGGTGCCCACGATGGTGGCCATCACGACGTGGTGTAAGTAGGTGGTCACCTCCCCCTCGGCGTTGCGATGGGGTCGACACCACTGACACCCGGCCTCACCGACACGCCCCACGGTTGTCCCGTCCAGCGCCAGGCCGATGAATCGGCAATCGTCGAACGCTTTATTGCGCTTGGCCTGCTTGATGGCTGTGGTCAACGCGCCGCGCGTGAATTCCGGATTCAGCTTCTCGGTAAAATAGCCCAGCGTGTCGTCGCTAAAGCGGCGTCCGATTCCCAAGGCCCGACACGCCGAGGATCGTGCGAGCGACTCGATGGCCAGGAAGCTCGATTCCCGCAGCAGATACCCGATCACCAGAGACCAGATCAGATGCCCACTTCCGATCTGCGGTCGCACCCGCCCATCTCCGGGGTGATTCAAATACCCCTTCAGCCGCAAACACTTTCGCGCGTACCGTCGTATCCCTCGTGCCGACGGACCTTTCACCGGCGCTTCCGCTTCTCACGTTGTTGCTGGCGCTCCAGCACCAACAACTTCGCGTTCGCTGTCAGCACCTCCCGGATCGCATCCTGAAACTCCCGTCCCGCTCCGACACGCTTTTGAATCTCCTCAACCATGGCAGCTGGAACGTGTTCGACATGCTTCTTCCCGTCCATCATGAATGTCCAGGACCAGGATGGGTGCCCTTCACCCGACACACACCGGCACGTCGGCTTACCGCACCGGGTGTAACTAATCGACACCGAGCCAGGCAGCAAACCGTCGGGTATCTCATGGCGCTCGATCAGGCTGTACTTCCGCCGTCGCAGTCGCGACGCAACCGCTCCCTTTACCTGATTCAACTCAAGCCATATCTTTTTCTTCTTCATCTGACGGTATATATACCACAAGATACCGCCGACACCATATCGATTTCAACAATGCGAAAATAGAACTTCCTTAACAATGGGTTTGAATTCGACTCAAATGCCCGCTGGCCGGGCCTCATTCAACTTCGACCGAGCTGCTCTTCCGAAATGGCTGTCTACGCTACTCCTCCCGAAGTCGTTTCGGATGGCGTCGGTTTCCCACTTATGGCGACCTGGTTCTCGATCCAGACGCGAGCGGCAAGAACCACAACTATCTGGTCACCGAAGAAGAATTCAAGTTCGTCAAGCGGCTTCACGACGAGAACCGGATCATTCCGCTGGTGGGGGATTTTGCGGGGGAGAAAACGCTCGTAGCCATCGGAGACTATTTAAGAGACCGCGACATGACGGTTTCGACGTTTTACACGTCCAACGTCGAGTACTATCTCTTCCAGGGTGAAGGCTGGCGCCGCTTCTTCAACAGCGTGTCCCTACTCCCCATAAATTCAAACAGCACCTTCATCCGGGCCTACTTCAACAATTACGGTTACAGGCACCCGTCTCAAGAGTCCCGCCACTTTTCCGTCACCCTTCTCGACAGCATCCCAAACCTTGTCGCCGACTTCCAGGAGGGCGGCGTACGGAATTACTATTCGCTGATCCAGCGGTCTCATTGATTCGGGGAGCGAGTCGCCTGTTCCCGAATCCCGCTAGTGTCCTGTCCCGCAAATACGATTACTATCTCCGATGGACGTTGCCAGAGGTAGCGTGGGCGTTCGGTCGATCCATAAACGTCATTGCACGTCCGCTCGGTTCGGTCGTCGCAACCAGCAACCTCCATCGGCCCTACGGGTTCGGGCGGAACGGCACCGTCTTTGGAGTCGCTCCTCCTCACAATGAAGAACATTGCCTCGTCGTCGCTCCGCCAAATCCAGCACCGTTGCGCTCCGAAATATAGCAACCGTATTTACGGGACAGGACACTAGAGGCTCTTCGCCTTACGTTCCATGATTGGCTCGTTCAGGAACCGGACGATCGGTAGCAAGGCCTTAAAGGTCCGCACGACTTCAGGTTGAAATTCGGGAGTCATGGCCAGGCCGGGCTCGAACTGTTTCGAAGCGAGAAACTGTTTGTGGCGGAGGAGGTCCCCCGCCGGATGGTCGGACGGAAAGCCCCTGGGAACTCGCAACAGTTGCTCTCCACCCAGTTCCCCGAAGGAATCGCGAAAGGCACGGGCTCGAATCCTGGATCGAAACCGGCGATGGTTTTCGGCCAGGTGCTCGCGAACAGCCTGAAGATCCTGGCGTGTCGGCATGTAGAGCCCGCCACCGACGTAGGCTTCATCCGGTGCGATGTGGACGTAGAGGCAGGCCCCTTCGTGTTTTCCCAGGCCACGTGGGGGAAATACAGCGGCGACCTGGGTTTTATACGGACTCTTGTCGGAGGAGAAACGGGTGTCTCGATAGATTCGATAGGCCGAACTCTTAGGGGTGGCTAGCAGTTCGGGTGCAAGGGTCCGGAATTCCTCAGCCATTGCAAGAATGAAAGACTCCATCGGTGCCTTGACCAGCGTCAGATACTTGTCCTTACGAGCATCGAACCACTCTCGCCTGTTGTTTCGCTTGAGAGAGCGAAGAAAGCGAATCCCTTCTTTTGGAAAACCTTCGAAATACCTCTGTTTCATGCCGCGTATTATTGACATTAGCGTAGCGGATGTCTACCGTTACAACGGAATGAAAGCCGACTTTCACGCACCTCATCTCATCATCGACCGCTTCGTCACTTTGCTGGACATCTGTCAGCGCATCAATTCGGAAAAAAACTTCGACGACTTGTTGAACATCATTACAAGTGAAGCCGCCAAACTGATCGACGCGGAACGGGCAACGATTTTCCTGTTGGATGAAAAAAAGTCCGAACTCTGGGCGAAGGTGGCCCTCGGAACCTCAGAGGTCATTCGATTCGATGCGCGGATGGGTATTGCCGGCGCGGTGATGAAAACCGGCAAGACGATGATTGTGGACGACGCTTACAACTCCCCGTTGTTTTATTCCGGTATCGATTCGTTGACAGGCTTCCGGACTCGCAACATCCTCTGCGTACCCATTCGAAACTACAGGAATGCGATCATCGGTGTCTTTCAGGTTCTGAACAAGCGGGACGGCCGATTCAAAACTGAGGACGATCAATTCGTGGAAGCACTCGCCGCGCAGGCCGCCGTCGCGCTGGAAAACGCGCGACAGTTGATGGACCTCAAAGAAAAGCAGCAGGAGTTGATCGAAGAGAATCGGAGTCTGCGTCAAGAGGTGGAGGAACGGTTCTCCACGCGGAAGATTCTCGGTACGACCCGTCGTATCGATGAGATCCGGAGCCTGATCGACAAGATCTCCGCGACAACGGTGTCCGCCCTCATCACAGGCGAGAACGGAACCGGAAAGGAGTTGGCCGCCCGAGCGATTCACTACAGCGGTTCCAGGGCTTTGAACCCGTTCGTGGCGGTCAACTGCGCCTCCTTGCCCGAGCCATTGGTGGAAAGCGAGCTGTTCGGAATAGAAAAGGGAGTGGCGACCGGAGTCGATCGCCGCATCGGACGCATTGAGTCGGCGTCGGGCGGAACCCTCTTCCTCGATGAGATCGGCGATCTAAGCATGAGCGCTCAGGCTAAACTTCTTCGCGTTTTGCAGGAGAGGGAAGTCGAGTGGGTCGGCGGAAGACAACCGGTCAAGGTGGACATCCGGTTGGTGGCCGCCACGAACAAAGATCTCAAGAGCGAGATCGAAGCCGGGCGGTTTCGTCAGGACCTCTTCTTTCGATTGAACGTCGTTCACTTGAAGATGCCGGCGCTCAGAGAGATTCGCGCGGACATTCCGTTGCTTGCGGCTCATTTCCTCCAAAAGTACAGGAAGGAACTCGGCAGCCGGGCGGAGGGGTTTTCACCTGAAGCGTTGACGGCACTCGGGTCTTACGACTGGCCGGGCAACGTCCGTGAACTCGAAAACGAAGTCAAACGCGCCCTGGTCCTCTCCACGGAAGTGTCCATCCTGGCATCGGACCTGTCCGAAACCGTTGGCGAGGCCCGCCTTGTCGCCGTGGCTCCGCCGCCGCCCGTGACCGGACAGAGCGGGAAATTGCTGAAGAGCCGGGTGACCGCGTTGGAAGTGCAGATGATTCGTGAAGCCATGCAGCAGACGGAGGGCGATCGCCGACGTTCCGCCAAACTGCTGGGTTTGAGTCATCAAGGGCTGATCAACAAGCTCAAACGCTACGGGCTGGAGTAAGCCGACACCCCGGTTCCCATTCCGTGTCTTTTCCATGATACGAATCGTAATCCCTGACGATGAACCCGCAGTGCTGGTACCCAGTCAGGCTTATCGCAAGCTCGACGGTCACGACGTGCGGGCTTACGACACGAGACCCGCCACAGGCGATGAACTCGTCGAGCGGATCCGTGACGCGGAGATCGTCATCAACATCCGTTCGAGCTGCCGGTTCGACAGAGCGGTGCTGGAAGCTTGCCCGTCGCTCCGGATGATCTCAATCTGGGGAACGGGAACTGACAATGTCGACCTTGATCACGCGAAGCAACGGGGAGTGCGGGTCACCCATACACCGGCCGTCGCAAAGAATGCCGTCGCCGAGCACACACTCATGCTCATGCTGGCGGCGGGCCGGAGGATCATCGAAGTGGATCGGCGTGTGCGTCAGGGGGAGTGGCCCCGGGCCATGATCACCGAGTTGCACGGCAAGACGCTCGGTCTGATCGGCCTGGGAGCGATCGGAACCCAGGTTGCGCGAGTCGGAAAGGGAATCGGGATGAACGTACTTGCGTGGACGTTCCACCCTTCGCGGGACCTCGCGGCGGAAATCGGTTTCGAATTCGTTTCGTTCGATGATGTGCTCCGGTCTTCCGATGTGGTCAGCATTCACGTTCGTCAATCGGAGGACACTATCGGGATGATTTCAGCCAAACACTTTGGGATGATGAAGCGATCCGCCATCTTCATCAACACCGCCCGTGGTGCGATCGTCGACCAGGATGCTTTGATCGAGGCGCTCCGGACCGAATCCATCGCAGCGGCCGGGCTGGACGTTTTCGAGCAGGAGCCTCTCCCGGCCAGGACTCCTTTTGCGGACTTACCCAACGTTGTGCTCACGCCCCATTCTGCAGGCATTTCACCAGAAACGACGGAAGCGGGCCTGGCGATGACGATCGATAACGTTTTCGATTTCCTGTCCGGCACGCCGACCCACGTTGTTGTCTAGGAGCCCGTGGTGGAAGTCTGTAGAGTCGCGCGCAGGGGTATTCGGGTCACAGGCGCGAAATGAGGAGCGGAACGATGCTTTGTCATCATGACCGACGAATGACAAAGCCTGTGGCCCGAAGACCCCTGCGCCCTACGGGTAACGACGGCATGGGGCCAGCTGCGGCGTTGTCACTCCTAGATCGATGGAAGGCATCGCCGTCTTCGTGGCGCCTTGCATCTAGCCCCATGGCGCTCGTAACGCGACCCTACAGACTTCCACCACGGGCTCCTAGGGCCCACTCAAGAATAACTTCACATTTTGGCATCCCAGCTTCGCGCCATCTTCGCGGGACCATCGCGCCATCTTCGGCCGCTCCTCAATCGCAGATCCTCGAAATAGCCGGGCTATTCCTCCGGTCTGCTCAATCGGTCGCGACCGAATCTGACGCAAAGCTGCGCGCCAATTCTGTGAAGTTATTCTTGAGCGGGCCCTTAGTTACGGCTCGGGGCGGTATTCGAGCACCTCAATTTCGATATTGCTGTTCGCGCCTCCGACGGTCCTGCGGTAGCGCACGAGTCGCCCGGTTTCCGGATCGAATCGGACGAGCAGATGAGCTCGAAATCCCGGCGGCGCTCCAAGCAGTGCCGGCTGTTCCGATAGCGCCAGTTCCTGTCGGAGGACGCCGAACAATCCGACCATCGAATAATCCTGGGCTCGCGCTGGCAGCACGACCTGGCCGTTACGCTTGAGGCCAACGACGCGCCCGTCCCGCACGAGCGCTTCAAACATTCCTGTCTCCAACCGTGCGCCGCTCATGCGAACCATGATGGTGTAGAAGCCGGCTTTTTCTTCCTCCCAGAGTTCTTCCGCCTCGATCAAATGGGCCTCGGTCAACGTTTCAAGACGCGAGCATCCCGCGATCAAAACGAGGAAGATTGCAGCGGTGAGCCTCAGAGTCAACAGCGAGAAACCCCTATTCATACTCACGATTCATTCATAGGAGGGACCTGATCTGGAAAAACAGCCTAGAATAATAAGCTGTCGTGTCAGGTGTCGGTCAAATTCTAGACTGGAAAACAACCGCACGATTGTAGCAAAGTATTGTGGTGCGCTTCATGTATGACTCTGGAGTGCGCGAACAATAACAATAACTAAGAAAGAAAAAAAGGAGAGCTTCAATTATGGCAACTAAGAAAAAGGCGCCGGCAAAGAAGGCAGCTAAGAAGAAGGCGCCAGCGAAGAAGGCAGCCAAAAAGGCGGCCCCGGCCAAGAAGGCGGCTAAGAAGAAGGCGCCAGCGAAGAAGGCAGCCAAGAAGGCGGCCCCGGCCAAGAAGGCAGCCAAGAAGAAGGCGCCGGCAAAGAAGGCAGCTAAGAAGAAGGCGCCAGCGAAGAAGGCAGCCCCGGCGAAGAAGGCAGCCAAGAAGAAGGCGCCGGCAAAGAAAGCAGCGCCGGCAAAAAAGGCAGCCAAAAAGAAAGCACCAGCCAAGAAGAAGGCAGCTAAGAAGAAAAAGTAGCAGCTGCGGTCTTCGAGTTTGTCCGAACACGATTCGCTTTGCGGAATCGGTTGCGGGCATCGACGTGCGATGCCCGCAGCTCAATGGTTACTTAAATGGCCATCGGGCCGATTCATGTGGTCGGCGTTGAGTTTTTTCAAGTTCCAGTTCCTTGTGGATCCGGGCGATCACTTCGGGATGACAGTTGATCCCGACGCCAGCGCTGGGTGATCGCCGTGCTCATGTTCATGTTGCTGCAGGATTCCAGCGCACGCCTCACACGAAGAAACGTGTTCACTATCTGTAGGGGTTTGTGGTTTGCCACAAACCCCTTTTTCATTTTGAGAAGGGATCTTCAACGCAAAAGCGCAAAGACGCAGAGGGCGCAAACAATTTGTTTTCCTCTGCGCCCAAGTGCTTTCACATGGACGAAAGACAGAAGACCACAACTTTTGCGTCTTTGCGTTTTTGCGTTGAAAAATATTTCAGGTGAGTAAGGGAAGTTGAAACTGGGCCAGCGGTGTCACCCGCCGAGCGTGATCATTTCGATTTTCTTGCCGCTGCGATAACCACCGTCCTTCAGGGTTTTCCATCGCTCTTCGGAATAGCGATCTCTGCGGCCGCTCCAGACTGAGCGGATCGCCTGTATGGTTTCCTGATCGTCGTCGCTCGCCCGTAAGCGCGATTTCAGATCGAAGCCGCTTTCGGAAAATAAACAGGTGACGAGTCGACCGTCGGCGGTAACACGGGCGCGTGTGCAGTCGGAGCAGAAAGGCTCAGTGAGAGAACCAATAATTCCGAGCTTGCCCTTGCCGTCTTTGTAGCGGTAGTCGACACTAGGGGCGCGGCCGTCGCTGCGCCCAAGCTCTTCGATCGGGTAGCGCGCGTGGATGGTTTCCTGAATGAGTTGTTTCGGCAGAACGCGACCCGGGGTCCATGCGTTGGAGTTACCGACATCCATGAATTCGATGAAACGTATTTCGTATCCACCGGTACGGCAGTAATCGACGAGATCCAGAATCTCATCGTCGTTAAAGCCTTTCATCATGACGGTGTTGATCTTCAAGGGAGTCAGTCCCGCAGCGGCCGCGGCCTGAATACCCTCCAGGACTTGATCGAGTTCGCCACGGCGCGTCAAGGTCTCGAACCGCTTCGGCTGAAGCGTGTCCAGGCTGACGTTGATCCGGTCGAGACCCGCCTTTCGCAAACCCGAAGCCTTCTCGGCAAGCAAGGAACCGTTGGTCGTCAGCGACAGATCCTTGAGACCGCCGAGGGACGCCAGTTGAGAGATGAGTTCCTCAAGGTCCCGACGCACGAGCGGCTCACCTCCAGTCAGGCGGATTTTCTCCACACCCAGACCGACGAAAATTCCAGCCAGTCGCGTGATCTCTTCGAAGGAAAGTACGGCATCCCGTTCGATCCAGACGTACTCGTCATAGGGCATGCAGTAGTTGCAACGGTAGTTGCAGCGATCGGTAACGGAGATACGCAGGTCGCGGAGGGACCGTTCAAGTTGGTCAACTACCGACATTCGACCCATTATCGCCCGTCCGGGCCGATTTCTTCAACAAAAGACGAAGATGCGAAATGTCGCATAATGAATATTATGTCAACTCTTTTTAATGGCCGTGGTCTGAACATAGCGTTCCTTCGAAACGCTCCTCGTTCCCTCTTCACTGGTGTGTCATCGTCGCCTCCACAGAAGATGTGGAAAATCCTGTGGAAAACCTTTGAATTCGTCACTTAAACGGTACTAACACTATCGTTTGTAGCGTTTTGCACCGAATTCGGTCATTTACGTGCTTGTTGAAAAGTCGCCCCTCATTTGGCCCAATAAGGACAGAGTTACCGTGCAGGTCACCTGCGCGACACCCCTGCAATTACGTGTCTCCGAAGGGGCGTGAGAATGGAAGGCGCGTCAGACCGGGCGTCCAGGCCAGGTAAGCCGCCGGGCGACTGCTCTGCAGGGCCTCCGACAGTGACCTAGGTCTCTTCGAGTTCTTGAACAATTATTGAACCCGTGCCGCCCCAGCTTCCGGATGTTGACACAGGGTCAACGCTTTATGGGAAGTACTCTAATGTGTCACTTGATATGCTCGGCCGTATCTCGGTGTCACTGGGGCGAGTCTCCCCCATCGAAACCAGGTCCGTGGATCACGCGACCGGGTCTATTGCCGGTGTGTTTGCCTTCTTCTACAACGACGGTTCCGTTGACCAGCACATATTCGACCCCGACCGCATATTGGTGGGGAGCCTCAAAGGTGGCCATGTCCTGAACCCGTTCTGGAGACACCACGGCAATGTCGGCGAAGTATCCCTCGCGTAGCAACCCTCGTTCTCGAATCCCCAGACGTTGCGCCGTGGCATTGCTCATCTTCCGGACCGCCTCCTCGAGCGTCAGCACACCACGCTCACGAACGTAGTAGCCCAGGACTCTGGCAAAAGTCCCATATTGCCGTGGGTGCGGTGCGCCTTCGCCGAAGACGGAAAGCGGACCGTCGGAGCCGATGGCGGTCGCGGGATGCTGCATGATGCGTTCGACGTCCTCCTCGGACATCGCGTGAAAGACGGCCCTCGCCCCACCTCGTCGAATCAGGTCCATGACCATCTCGGCGGCGTTCTCCGGCGTGGGGTCCATTCCATGTTCCCGGGTTATTTCAGCCAGGTTCTTCCCTTCGAGCGAACGGTCCCACGTGCAAGACGAGATGAAGACGTTCCTGGGATCGCCTCCTCCCCGGTCGTGCAGAATCTTGTCAACGATCTCGGCTTTGATCCTTCCTCGGGTTGAAGGATCCTGCATCCGCTGGACCAACCGGTCGTTGCCACCCTCCTGGGCCCACTGGGGCACCAGGGCGGTTATATACTGGTCCATCGTGATGTCGACACCACGGGCTCGCGCTTCGTCCACAAGTCGAAGCGAGTCCACACTGGCGCCCCACATGTCTTTTCCGACCACCTTGTGATGGGTCATCTGCACCGGAAGGCCCGCTTCTTCACCGATGCGAATGGTTTCACGTACCGAATCGAGCAGGCCGGCAACCTCGTCTCGCATATGTGAAATGTAAGTGCCGCTGTAACGCGCGGCCACCTTGGACAGTTCAATGACCTCTTCGGTCGACGTGAAGCTTCCGGGTACGTAGAAGAGCCCGGTCGAGAGTCCGAGCGCGCCTTGCTCCATCGCTTGCTCCACCATCTGTTTCATCAATTCCAGTTCACCCGCGGTGGCAGGCCTGTCTTCGGTACCCACGATCGTGGAGCGGATAGTTCCCTGCCCGACGAACAGGGCCCAATTCGCGCTGATTCGGGTTGTGGCGATATTCTCCAGATGCTCGGAAATTGGAAATGGGGAGCTTCCGTCATTGCCTTCGATCAGCGTCGTCACTCCCTGCAGAAGAGCACTGTCGGCCGTTGGCACGTCGAAGATTCCTCTCACGGCATGAGTGTGTGGATCGATAAATCCGGGTGTCACGACCAGCCCGGTGGCATCGATCACTTCTTCGGCCGTGGCCTCGGAAAGGTCGCCGATCCGCCCGATCCTGTCATCGCGGATTCCGACATCCCCTCTGAACCAGGGGTTTCCGGAACCGTCGACGATCCGCCCGCCGTGGATGACGACGTCAAAGTGTTCCTGTGCGAGGGCTACGGGAGCGAACAGGCAGACGAGCAACAGGCTCGACAGAAGGCGCGTCATTTTATTCTTCCTCCTCGGGTGATCGGCGTATCATCTCCCAAAGAAATCTCTTGCGCAAGGTGCCGGTTGGGAGATATAGAGCGACGATGGACAATGTGTGGACGGGCACCTCCGGGTTCAGTTACAAGGAATGGAAACCGTCTTTTTATCCGAAAGAGGTTCCGCAGAGGAGTTTTCTGAACTATTACGCGTCCCAATTCAATGCGGTCGAGATCGACTATACGTTCTACCGGATGCCGACCGTTAAGACTCTGGAGGGATGGAAGGAAACGACGCACCCCGGTTTTCGCTTCGCGCTCAAGGCCTCGCGAAAGATTACCCATTTCGAGCGGTTACGCGTTCCGTCTGACGCGCTTGATTATCTCCTTGGTGTACTTCCCCGCCTCGAGGAGCGTTTCGGAATACTGCTCTACCAACTTCCTCCGAACTTCAAATGCGATATCGACCGGCTGGAGTTATTCCTGTCGGGGCTCCCCTCCAAAATGGCTTGTGCCTTCGAGTTCCGTCACGACTCCTGGTTTACGGACGCCGTCTACGATCTGCTTGAGAAATACAAGGTCGCTCTGTGTATTCATGACGCAGACGACCACACCACACCGATCCGTCTGACGTCGGATAAGACCTACGTTCGACTGAGAAAGTCCGTGTACTCCGCCGACGATTTCAGACAGTGGCAGCAACGTCTGAAGGCATGGAACGAAGATGGCGTGGAGGTCTTCGCCTTCATCAAGCACGATGACAATCCCGACGCACCCCGGATCGCGCAGGATTTTGCCGCGGGGCTGTGAGAAGTCGACGCAGAGGCGCAGAGACTCAGAGATCGGAAGGAGATAGTCGGAGACCTTGAGCCGGGAACAAAGACATCAGATCTCTGCATCTCTGCGGCTTTGCGTCGAAAATCCCTCTCTTACCTCGTCACGCCAAAAGAATCGGGTGGCTGCGGACAGCCACCCGATGAGGTTCGGTCGTTTATTCCGGTGACTCGTTCGAATTTAGTTCGATGTCGGCGGACTGGCTTCGGACAGGACCACACCGTCAGCAATGACCCGCAGCCTCCAGTTGTCATTGCCCGTGTTCATCTCGAACCCCGAGACTCCGATCGTCCAGAGACCGTCGGTCGGGTTGTCGACCAGGATGAGTTCGGGTGCATCGAGAGTAAACCCGTCTCCGATCGCATTCTGGTCCGGGTCGAAGACGAACAGATCGATGTCGTTGGTTGGATAGTGCGACCAGTCTCCGTCCCATGCAAGCCGGAACTCCACCCGGGAGGTCTCGGGAGGCATTTCAACCTGTGCCCAGACGGTTTCGGGTCCATTCAATGTGCCCTGTGCCGTGAGCATGCCACTGGCCGGTTTGGCGGTTGATGAGATCTTGACGTTGGCCGAAACTTCGCCGGCGTTAAGCACGTCGCCACTAAGCGTGATCCGGAGGATTCCCGGTTCCAGGTTGTCGAAGACCACGATGTCGGCCGACGGATCGACCACGCCCTGGGTGGTCTGGTCGACTAGGACGAAGGTTCACTGAACGCTCTGGCCGATGAAGGCGAAGTCGCTGGCTGAATCTGGATTAAGGTTGAAGTAATCTCCCGTCACGATCGACGACGTTTTCGCGCTGTGAACAGCCAGCATGATGTTGTCGCCGAAGAACGCATTCTGTTGGTTCGGAGGAAGCTGGGCTACGACACCGTGGACCCGGATCGTCACTTCGGCTGTCTGGGGCGGAATCTGGTAGAGAATGTCGGTCCGCTGCCCGGGAAGCAGCATACCGAGTTGTTCGTGGACAAATCCGCTCTGTACTGTCAGATCCGTCGCGCTTTCGACGTTGGTCCGGACCGAAGCTGTCGGCGTGGGTGGCACGTCGAGGAGATCGGAAACCGCACCGGGCACTGCCAGGAGATTGTAGGCGGCAAGCGCATCGACCCAGCCGCTGCCCTGGTCGAGAGAAGTGGAGCCGTCACCAACGATGTCGCTCCGGCCGGAAAGTTTGATGGCGTTCAGGATCTGGACCGCAGGTGCACCGGGGAAGGCTTCGCGCAACACCGCGGCTATGCCGGCAGTGAGGGGCGAACTGAAACTGCTTCCCGCCCCGAGGCTGGCCATCCCATGATCACGGTCAATGTCCCGATCGGAGAGACCGGCGCTGAAAGCGCCGAAGCCGTTGGCTACAACGTTGGGGTCGATCTGTCCGTCGGCGTTGGGTCCCCGCGAGCTGAAATTCGCGATCTGAGTGCCGTTGAATGGTCGGAGGAAGCTGCCGAAGCCCGCAGCGCCGAAGAGAACGTCGGCCAGGATACGCTCTTGATGGACAACACTTCCGGCACCCACTGAAAGTGTCGCGTTTCCCGTAGCGGGGCTGGCCACCGTCATGGACGATGGGCCTGAATTACCCGACGCAACGACGGGTACGATGTCGTTGGCCAGGAGGGCGTCGACTGCGAGTTCAAAGGCTCCGTTTCCCGCGAAGAGGGAGCGGCGGCCCAGACTCATATTGACCACACCGATGTTGACGCCCTGACTCTTGAGTTCGATGATGCGATCGACCTCCGCGAGGATGTCTCCAGAGTTTCCGACCAGCGCTTGGCTATCGAAGACGCGGAAGGCGTGAATCTTTGCATTCGGTGCACTGCCAAGCATGGCAACGCGACCCGCGGGAGATGACGGCGGATTCTTGCCCTTGCCCTTGCCGTTTCCAGAGCCACCCGAAGAAGGTGCCAGGACCGCGGCCGGGGCGTTCAGGGTCACCGAATCCAGAAACAGGCTGCCTTCGTCGAAAGATACGATAGCATTCGATGCGATCAGACCCACCACGAACGTGCCGTGGCCGAAGTTCGCGTCGTTGGAACAAAGGTTCTTGCGACCTCTCGCCTGCGGATTCAACATATCCTCGCAACCCACGACTGTTCCGTCGGCCAAGTGGCTGAAGCCCGGACGAAGGCCGGAATCGATGACCGCGACGACCACATTATCGCCGGTGAATCCCATCGCGTGCAGTGCCCGAATGTTCGTGTGTGTGTGGTTGATCAGATACGAATTGGGGTTCGTGTTGGCAAAGCTCTCGATGGCGTCAGAATCACCAATCTGTTCAAAACCTGCTGCCGGTATGTTCGCCAGCGGGTTTCCCTGGGGAGTGTCCATGCCACGTCCAGGGAACGGAAACACGGTGTCAGGATATGGGATCGGGGCGTCCTTGCTGATCGAATCGTTGCCGACCAGGGCCCGAAGTGAAGAGAGCGCCGCCGCCGGTATTTCGGCGGCGATCAAGTCAAGGTGTTTGAATTCGTGCGTGATTTCCCCTCCGAGGGTGTGGATACTCGTGCGGACGGCGTCTTTCGAGGCGCCCGTACGAATGAGTACTCTCTCTCTCTCTCTTGGACTCGGCCTGCAGCGACCGGAGTCCGAGGCCAGGGACGGTCTGGATGAGAAATATCGCCAAAATGACTGCGTTGCGAACTGTTTTGATCTTGAACACCTTGAAATCTCCTTGCAATAGCATGTGACTGCCTTGTTGTTTTCACATCGGCCGGCGGCAGTTCCGGCTGTCTTCCACCTTTTCGGCATTCAGCAGGATTTCTTTAGTGTTCTGTGGAGATTCTTGGACGGCGGTCGGCCACGGGCACGAAGAATCGGGGAAATATGGACCGATTCCTACCGCTTTTGCAGTAGATTGCTTCTGCCGCACAGGCTCCTAGTTCGCTTGACCGGGAAGAGGAGGGGGAGAAACCGAGGGGGCGAAGGGCCCCCCTCGGAGGGGCCTAATCGTTACTAAGCGTAGTTGTTCCTAACAGTTGTCCGTCTGCGGTGACACGCAGAATCCACTTGTCACCCAACCCGCCTCGTCTCAACTCCGTGTTGAGTTCAAAGCCGAGGATGCCGACATGCCAGACGCCCGGGACCGGGTTGTTCACACGAACGACTTCCGGTGCGTCCAGCGTCAAACCCTGCGGGACGATCGGCTGATTGCCGACCGGATCGCCGTTTGGATCGACGAGTATCTGGTTGAAGTTCGGGTCGAAGATGAAAAGGTCCAGATCGTTAGTCGGGAAGTGGGACCAGTCCCCTGTCCAACTGAGCCGGAACTGGGCAACCTCGGTCCCGGAGGGGATGGTGATGGGAATAAGATTCGTTGCCGGAATCGAACTGGTCACCTCTCCCGTTTCCGTGTTCCCCGTTCTGGACAACTGCGTGGAGTACACCGCGACGCCGGCCGACATCTTGCCCGAGTTGACCACATCGCCGGAGACCGTGATTCTTAGAAGTCCGGGTTCCAGGTCGTCATGGATCACAACCGCGGAAGCATCGTAGGTGGTCTCGGAATCGCGATCGGCAATGGTGAAGGTTGCGGCGGACCCTTCGCCCAGAAACGCCGAAGTCGCCGACGGGCTGGTGTTCAGATCGAAGTAATCACCGGCCGAAACCGGGGTCTGGATCGAAGACGTCTTTGCACTGTGAATGCCGAGCATGATCGCGTCGCCACCGAAGAAGCAGTTCTGGCGGGCAGGTCCGCACTCTTCGAAGGACCCTGCGAACGGCAGTTTGGCATCGATGTCGAACAGGGACACGAACACATCCCTCGTGTTGGCTGGAATATCGAGCAGGATGTCGAAACGCTGGCCGGGCCTCAGGTCCTTCAGCCGAGCGTTGAATGAATCGACGACGTCCAGATTCGTATTCTGTTCGACATTCCGTCCAACACTGTCCTCCGGCCTGCGGGGACGCTTCGGAAGATCGGACCCACGGCGACGCTTGAGCGCATCGAGAGCCTTTTTCGCATTGACGTAGCCTTGACCCTGGTCCAGTTCGGTGGATCCGTCTTCGATGACCGTCGGGTCGGAGGATTCGATAATCGCGTCGCGTACTTGCCGCGCGGTGGCATCCGGCACCGCTCCCCGCAGCAAAGCGGCGATACCCGCAATGAGAGGGGTGCTGAAGCTGGTGCCGTTGGCGACGCTCGCGTTACCCACCCCGTTCGCCAGACCCTGTCCGAACAAACCGAAACCATCCGCAATGACCAGGGGATCGATCCTGCCATCGGCGTTCGGGCCTCGAGAACTGAAGCTCGCAGTCTGCGTTCCTTCAAACGGCCGCACGAAGCTCCCAATCCCCACTCCAAAGTCGTTGAAGATGAGATCGGCGGCAATCCGCTCCTGGTGTACGACGCTGGCGGCCCCTGCGCTGAGGCTCTCGAGGGCACTGGCCGGGCTTGCGATCGTCAGCGACGAGTTGCCTGAATTTCCCACGGCGACCACGGGCAGTATGTCGTGATCGAGAAGCACATCCACGAAGAGGTCAAAATTCCCTCCGGCGAACAAAGTCCGTCTGCCCAGGCTCATGTTGACCACGCCGATGTTGACGCCTTCTTTTTCCTTCAACTCAACGATCCGGTCGATGGCCGACAGGATGTCGAAGGAGTTCCCAACCAGCGAAGGTCCGAACACACGGAAGGCGTATATCGTCGCGTTTGGGGCCGTTCCGATCATGGCGACGGTGTCTTTCTTCCCGATGACCGCGCCTGGAGCATGCGTCGCAACAGACTGCAGAAAGAAACTGTTCTTGTTGAAGGTGGCAACGGCGTTCCCTGCGATCAAACCCGCCACGAATGTCCCATGACCAAAATTCGAATTGGCCATGCAAGTCTGATCGATCCGGGCTCCCCTCTTCGGTCCCTTCAAAGACTTCGGTGGGTTCAGTATGTCTTCACAGCCGATCACCGTTCCCTTAGCGAGTTGTTTGAAACCCGGGCGAATTCCGGAATCGATTGTAGCGACGACGACACCCTCGCCAGTGATCCCCGCCGCATGAAGCGCCTGGACATTGGTTTTCGAATGGTTCATCAAGTAGGCGCCCTTACTACTCTTCTTCCGAGCGAAGTCCTTAACCTTCTTGGCATTACCTATCGTGGTCACCATTTTGACGGGAATGTTCTCGACCAGGTTGTTTGCCGCATCGGTCACGATCCCTCTTCCGGAGAACGGAAAGACCGTGTCGGGAAGGTGAACTGTCGGATCCTTTGTTACGGTGCCATCTTCGCCTACTATCGCGCTCAAGTCGTCGAGGGCGTCGAGTGGTATCTCCGCGGCGACGACGTCGAGATAGTCGTAAGTCCGGATGATTGTGCCACCGAGTTCCGCGATTGCAGCGGCCAGGGCATCCCCATCATTGGAGGTTTGGATCAACACGGTTTCGGTCGCGTCGCCTTGTTGAGCCGCGGTCGACGCCGTCGTCGACGCAAACAGCGCGAGCAAACCGACCATCACGGTAGTTCGTCTTGAACTGAACATCTAGAGTCTCCTCATTCTTCTAAGGGGCTAACAGACGTTGCATATCCACCGGGACGACCCCGTGGAAAACAGATGGAAAGCTTTAAGAGCCGGGTTGATTCGACCGTCAGCGGCAGGGTAAGCCGACGGCGCTAAGGCTTCCAGCCACTTGTCTGTTGCTCCGCTCTTGAGCGGTGAACCTGGCTCGCTCCTTGCTTGCCAACTAGCCCGGATGGATCACCAATCGGAGAATCGATCGGTGTTCGGATACGAGAAGCGATTTGCGGCGAGACTTGGAGCTGAGAGTGAGCGAGCCGTGGACATTGGCGGATTTTGAGCCTGTGACACGGCGACATTTGGCGGGAGATCGGCATGAATGGGCGAGTGCAGGCAGGCCTCGCCGGGAGGCAGATGAGAGGCGCTGTTTTTCGGATCTGAAGGTTCGGTGTCGTCAGCAACGAAGCGGAATTGATTGCAGGTTTCTCACTATGAGAGCAAAGACGTCGGCATAGGGATAGGCCTCCGACATCGAGATCCAGACGTTGCGGACCGTGAGGCGGATACGCGCACCGATCTTAAGAAGCTTCAGACGGATGGTTCCGCATTGGGCATGGGCCATCGCGGTATCTTTGAGACCGAGACGACGCAACGCCTGCATAAGCATGTAGGCGGCTGAGGACAGATACAGTCGGAGCTGATTGGCGCGCATGGTTCCCGCACTGGTGCGGTCGGCAAATAGATCCAGTTGCTGTTCTTTGATCCGGTTCTCCATGTCGCCGCGTGCGCAATAGAAATCTTCGTAGAGCGCTTGGGCTCCGAGTCGTTCCGGTGGCAGTGAGGTCACCACGAATCGGGGATTGGCGCCCTTGGCCAGGAACTCGGCTTTGCCAACAACGCGACGAGTGCGGCTCCAGCTCTTTCGAGTCCGGTACAGGAAATCCTTAAACACTCGTGCCGATTTCCCAGTGGTCTGAAACTCCGCTTCAGCCTGAATCATCTGGTCAGCGATCTCTCGCTTGAGGCGGTCGTTCTTGGCCAACCCCATCACATAATCGACCTGGTGGGTTTCACACCAGTCCAGTAATGCATCCCGGCAGAATCCGGAATCGGCCCGAATGATGATCGACACGTCCGGCCAGCTCTGACGGATCTGGCCGACGATACGTTCCAATTCATCGACTGATCCTGCCGCCCCATCGATATTGGACGGGCGCAGCCGAGCGCACAACAGATGCTCTCCACAGAAGATGTACAAGGGCAGATAGCAGTAGTTGCGGTAGTAGCCGTGAAAGAACCGGCCTTCCTGTTGACCATGGATCGGATCATCGGTCGCGTCCAGATCCAGAACGATCTCTTCGGGCGCCGTGTTGTCATGGGCTGCCACAAACGCATCGACCATCCAACGATCGATCTTGTCCCCATCCATAGCGATCTTCTTGTACCGCTCCTGGTCGCCGACTTCGGCGCCGGTCAACTCCAATCGGTTTAGCGTGCTCTTGCCCGCCAACGCCTTTCCCCAGTCGCCGGCCTGTCGTCGATTCGTTCCCAGCGGATCCGCTTTGTCCACCGCCAACGCAAGCATCGGGTCGGTCCGTAACTGATCGTGATCGTTCAGGTCTTCATATCCCAGGCACAGCCCGTAGACCCGCTGTCCCAACAGCTCCTTCACGGTGTGTTCGATCAACCGTTGGTCGCGATGATCGCTAAAACACCCCGCCAATCCATCGATCAAACCGGTCCGCTTTTCGACTTCACGCAGCAGCAGAACTCCAGCGTCAGACGTGATCTTGCCGCCGTCGAAACGCGCCTTCATTTTTCGTTGAAGAAGTCCGTGAAATTCGAACGTGGTTTGTTTACACTCTGTACTCATAAGGGCCGCCTCCGTTTGGTTTCTGAACCGTTCTCGACAAACGATTTATGCCAAACAGGGCGGCCTTTTCTGGTCCTTTCGGTGATTTATGCGGGCTAGGACACCTTCTTATAACTCAGGAGACTTCCGTTCGCTGCATGAAATACGCAGTTTTTTAGAATCTATCAATGACTTAGGGTGAGGTACGAGAGCCCTAGGTGGAATACTGATCGACCTTACAGTGACTCGAGGGCCCATTTCTCGACGGCTTCGGCCACCCCGTCCGCATCGTTGATCGAGGTGACCGGCCACCGCGCTTTGAGGTCGTTATGGCCGTTTCCCATCACGACGGCAATCCCGGCATATTCCATCATGCTGCGGTCCGCAAGATTGTCCCCGATTGCCATGACGTCGCCGGATTCGATATCCAGGGTACGGGCTAACCACCCGAGGGCATGTCCCTTATTGGCGCCTCTCTCAACGACGTCGATCAACTCGAAGTCCCGTTCGGGATAGCGTGTTTCGGCAACCGACACGGACCGAACGTCCGGAAAGGTGGCCAGACGGTTCCGGAGCAATTCCATGCGTTCGAGCCCTCCCAGGAACGCAACCTGCAATATGTTGCGGGGCGCCGGGCCGTCCAGCCGTTCCAACCGAAGAATGAATTCCCTGTTGAGACGGAGATAGCGGTTGACCTGGGGGTCTTCCCCGTCCGGTCCTTGACAGAGGATTTCGCCTCTACCCACTGCCTGTGCGATCAGGAATGTGTGGGAGCGGAAGGCGACGACGTGCGCCAGAAAGCGTTCCAGCCGTTTCGGATTCCAGAAGCTTGCCATCAGCGTGCCGTTCATGCTTGATGAGATCAAAGCGCCGGCACTGGTAATCAGGAAGCAGGGAAAGTCCAGGGATGAGGTGAGGCCGCGCGCGGCTGAATAGCGCCGGCCTGTGACGATCGCGACCTGTATGCCACGCTCGTGGGCCCGTTCGAGCGTCCCGAGGTTGCGATCACTGATCTTCTGGCCCGAATCGAGAAGGGTGCCATCCAAATCAATGGCCAGCAGGCGTACAGACCCATGAGACGACATCATGGGTGCATTATCGCGGCACGATCCGCCCCAACTGATCCAGAGCCTGCTTGAGGTCTTCCAGACTGCGGCCCGCATCCGCTAATTGGCCTTCGGCTGTCAGCCGCTGGTACTCCGACAGCGCACGGCCGGCACGCCGGATGAGCGCGTCAGTAGGGTCACTTGTGATGTCCGAAACAGGTTCGTCTGGACCCGTCCCCGGAAAAATGCCGGTCAACTCCGACGTCGGGAACACCGTATTGCCGATCAATCCCTCCAGCGCTTCCTCAAAACTTGCGCCGTAAGCCATCCGATCCTGCGTTGCCAGGACCACTATCCGCAACTCCGGCATCGGGCTACGCTCGGCCTGGAGGTAGATCGGCGCCACGAACAGAAGTGTCTCTTCGAGGGGAATCACGAGAAGGTTCCCGCGCAACACCGTTGATCCCTGCTGATTCCACAGGCTCAATTGCGAAGACAGCTCCGGGTCCTGATCGATGCGGGCCTCGATCTGCAAGGGGCCGTCGACAAACCGTGTCTTCGGGAACTGGTAAGCGCGAAGCTTTCCATAGGCCTCACCGTCGCTACGCGCCGCCATCCAGCCGATCAGATTGTTCCTGTTCGCCGGTGTGAACGGCAGGATCGAGACGAACTCCACCTCTTCCTCTCCCGGAAAGCGCATCAGGACGAAATACGGCTCGATTTCGTCAGATCCGGATTGAGAGCGTCCCTGTTGGGCCACTGTCCAGAGATCTTCCTGGTTGTAAAAGACCTGCGCGTCCTCTACATGGTATGTGGCATATATCAACGCCTGCGTGCGAAACAGCAGTTCGGGATAACGCACATGGGACCGGATCGCCTCGGGCATCTCCTCGGCGTCGAGAAACAAGTCCGGGAAGGTGTTCCGGTAGGCCTGGACAACCGGGTCGTCAGGTTCGAAGACATAAAAGTTTGTCGTGCCCTCGTAGGCATTGATCGCGACCTTGACGCTGTTGCGGATGTAGTTCGCCTGCCCGCGCCCCAGCGCAACCTGCCTCGAATACGGGTAGGTGTTGGAGACGGTAAATGCATCCATGAGCCAATAGAGCGATCCGTCACTACCCACGACCATGTACGCATCGTCATAGATCAGGAACGGTGCGATGCTCTCGACCCGCTCCTGGATGTTGCGCCGCATCAGGAGTTGGCTTTCCGGCACCACGTCCTCGGCAAAGGGCAGCGTGGTCAATTCTCCGGTTTCGTACGCGAGGATCAGACGGCGGAAGAGCGAGCCGACCTGAATGCCGCCGTCGCCTTCGTAGGTGTTGGTGTTGTTGCTTT
The DNA here is from genome assembly GCA_965247425.1 of Terriglobia bacterium. Taxonomy (GTDB): domain Bacteria; phylum Acidobacteriota; class Terriglobia; order 20CM-2-55-15; family 20CM-2-55-15; genus CAZOZZ01. The sequence continues at coordinate 2,080,271 of OZ252023.1, read as the reverse complement.
CCCCTTCCGGATAGTTGAACTCCGGCTGCCGTGTCTTGACATACACCGGCCAGTTGGTCCGTTCTCCGAAGTAGATTTCGGGCCGCAGGACCCGCACATCAGGGGTCGTGCTCTTCACCGGCATGTCCGACAAAATGAATTCGGGAAGGCCTTCCGCCGTAAACCGGTTGACCGGGTTCATCGTGACGCCGTAGCCGTGCGTATAAATCAACCGCTCGTTGATCCAGTTGCTCGACCCGGCCGGCAGGTTTGCCAGGTTCAGTTCCCTTGTGGCCAACATCATCGACCGCTTTTCGCCGTCTATTTCGTAGCGGTCCACGTCGACGTCGGCGAAGTCATAGTATGTTCGTATTTCCTGCACCTGACGCAACGTCGATTGGAGCGCCCGCCAGTCCCAGAGCCGGACGTTTTCGAGTGTTTGGGCGTGCGCTGCTGGATCGAACAGTGCGTCGGTGACGGTCGGCTCAAAAGGGATTTCCTCGATGTCGGCCATCCCGAACGCCCTGCGGGTGTGTTCGATGTTGTGTTGTATGTAAGGCGTCTCCCGTACCAGTTCGTTCGGTCGCACAACGAAGTTTGTAATGTATCCGGGTATGAGGACCCAGGCGAAAACGTAGCTGATCGCCGGGATCGCAGCCGCGGCCACGAGGTTGCGGACGCGACAGTCGTAAAGGTTGTACGCGCTGACGGCGCTACCGATCAAGAGAGATCCGACGATGACCCAGAGGCCCGGAATGATGGCATGATCATCGACGTAGGACGCACCTGAAAAGAAGGTGTGGGGCTGATACATGAGGTGGAATTGGTACAAGTAAACCTTCGCCGCAACGGCCAGCGCCAGGAGTGCCAATGCGAGCGAAAGGCCGCGGAATCGTCCCGTTCGATCCAGGGGGGATACCAAACCTGCCGCAAAAAGGAAGATGACGGTGATGGCCAGAAACCACGATGAGACAATGTCAAAGACCGGAAGCGAAAAGAAATAGAAATTCAGCGACATCCCCAGAATAGGATCGGTGACGCCCGACTCCGCTGGCTGGTTCAGGAACAACGCATATCGGGGCCATTCGATGCTGTAGGCCAATCCGAAGAGAAAACCGAGCCCTACCGCAGCCGCCCCACCTAAACGCCTGAAGAATTCCGTCGGCGGAATGACGATGGTTTCGCCGGCGAATTCAATCGCCGAACGGCTTGCGTCCACTTGGGGAGTGATAAATCGCAGCAGAAACCACAGTATCAGCGCCGTGGCCACCGCAAAGATGGCAAACGCCCCGACCTGCATCGTCAACCTGTACCAGTAAACGGATTCGTACCCGACTGTTTCGAACCACAAGGTCTCGACGTAGATGGAGATGGCCTGGTTGGCGATCAGGAGAACAAAGATGATGCCGAAGAGACGGCATATCAATGCCGCGCTGGGCGGTTCGAGGGGTCTGGGCTGTTCGGTGGAAGACATGGCCATCTATACTAACGCTTTCGAAACGAAAACGGAGAAAATGCCGGATGATGCCGAATCGGGAGGTCAACCGGCCTTACTCGGCGAGGTGGCGTGAGTAGGCAGACACGGTACGTTCAGGCACATCGGACTGCAAGGCGGGAGGTTACGGCCCGTCACGGGGTTGAATTTATCTGTCACTCGGGACTTCTGGTGCTCTTCAGGGCATCGATCGATATCATGTATCAGTACACAGGACCGCCCCGGTTGGTCTTCCACTGTGTTGTCGCGAACCTTAGCAGCCCGTGGTGAAAGTCTGTAGGGTCGCGCGCAGGGGTATTCGGGTCACAGGCGCGAAATGAGGAGCGGAACGATGCTTTGTCATCGTGACCGACGAATGACAAAGCCTGTGGCCCGAAGACCCCTGCGCCCTACGGGTGTCGACGGCATGGGGCCAGCTGCGGCGTTGCCACTCCTAGATCGATGGGAAGCATCGACGTCGTCGTGGCGCCTTGCATCTAGCCCCATGGCGCTCGTAACGCGACCCTACAGCCTTTCACCACGGGCTGCTAGCATCATCAGGAGTCCCTATCAGTGAATAAACTACTGCTCTTCATACCGGGTCCCATGCAGGTTCCCGAAGCTGTGGCGGAAGCCGCGAAGCGGCCGCTCTTTTTTCATCGCTCGGAGCAGTTCAATGCATTTCAGGCGAAACTCTCGGTACGCGTGCAGCCGCTGTTTGGAACCCGGTCGGACGTGTTGTTTCTCTCGGCTTCCGGTACCGGCGCGATGGAATCGGCTGTCGTCAACCTGACGTCGCCTGGCGAGGAGATCATCGTCATGGTCGGTGGTACCTTTGCAGAGCGCTGGACGAAGATAGCGAAAGCCTACGGTTTGACTGTTCGCGTGGTCGAGGTCGACTGGAGAACCGGCGCCCGGCTCGAAGACGTGACCGGGGCAATGGATCGTTGGCCGGACGCGGAGGTGGTGTTCACGACGTGGAGCGAAAGTTCCACCGGTGTCCTGTTGGAACTCGATGAGATCGGCGAGGCTGTCCGTCGACGGAACAAGTACCTCGTCACCGATGCCGTGTCGGGGCTTGCCGTATCTCCGATGCAGATGGACGACTGGAAGGTGGATGCCGTCGTCGCCGGTTCTCAGAAGGGGCTCATGCTGCCTCCCGGGTTGGGGGTGATCGCGGTGGGCACTCGAGCCTGGGAGCGTGCGGCGCTGTCGACGACTCCCCGTTTTTATTGGGACTGGGAATCTCACAGGGAAAATGTTCCCGTGACACCACCTCTGTCGATCATGTTTCAACTCGATGCCGCGTTGGATTTGATGGATTCCCTGGGACCGGGTGGTGTTTACGCCCGCCGCGCCGAGGTGGCGGGAATGATTCGGAACATGGTAGAGCGGAACGGTCTTGAGATCTACGCCAGGCGACAGGGTAACGGTATTACTGCGGTGCTGGCCCCCGACGGCATGGATGTCGACCGATTTCGGCGGCGGCTGGAAGTGGACTATTCCATCCTGATTGCCGGCGTCCTGGGCCCGCTCAAAGGCAAGATGTTCCGGATCGGTCACGTCGGCCAGGTTTCCGACGACGAGGTCGATTACTTTTTGCAGAGCTTCGAGAAGGCGCTGGCGGCCGAAACCGGATAAAGTTAGCGGGCCCTAAGGGTCCAGCTTGATCCGCAGGCGTTTGTTGATCTTCCCTTTGCTCTCGTGGCCCACGACATGGATGTGGCCGACTTCCGCGGTGTTCGCCACATGCGTGCCGCCGTCGGCCTGGAAGTCGAGCCCTTCGATTTCGACGGTCCGCACTTCTGTGATTCCTTCGGGCAGAAGGTTTACCTTGGTTCGGATCAGGTCGGGAATCTGGAAGGCCTCGTCCCGTGGCAGGATTCGTACATGTGTCGGTCGAGCCGCGGCGACTTCGACGTTTATCCGTTTTTCGATTTCTTCGCAGAACTCGGCCGACAGCGTGTCGAACTCGAAATCCATTCGGGCTTCGAGCGGCTTCATGTTGCTTCCCGTCACCCACGATTTGAAGTCCCGATAGACGACCGCGCACAGGATGTGCAGCGCCGTGTGCGTGCGCATGAGCGCGTACCGGCGCTCCCAGTCCAGTACTGCCTCGATCCGGGTGCCGGTCTCGGGTGGTGTTCCCTCCACCATGTGAACGACATCGCCCGATTTCCTTCCAGTGGACACCACGGCCACTTCCCCGCCCTCCCATCGAAGGATACCCTGATCCGCGGGTTGGCCTCCCCCTCCAGGATAGAAAGCGGTACGGTTCAGTCGAACCGCATCATTGTCGACGCCCACGACCTCTGCAACGAACTCCCTCGTAGACGCATCCGTGAGATAGAGCAATTGAGTAGACATGATAATCTCCTAGGAGCCTGCGCGGCAGAAGGGATCGTAGCGAGAAAGTGGAGAATCGAGGACAGATTTTCTCGACTTTGAGGCATTTTCTCGACTTTGAGGCATTTTCTCGACTTTGAGGCATTTTCTCGACTTTGAGGCATTTTCTCGATTTTGTGGCGAATAGTCGTTCTATTTAACGAAAAATCGGGGAAATATGAACCGATTCCTACCGCTTTCGCAGTCGATTCCTTCTGCCGCGCAGGCTCCTAGGACCGTCTCCCGGTCGAGCTAGAGTGAATCGGACCATCCCTGGATCGCCTCCAGGGCGGCCGGCAGGGAGTCCTTGTCGGATTTCTTGACTCGGAGGGAGTGATCCCCTCCCTCGATCCACAACAGAGTGGCCCGTTCGCCGATCTTTTTGACGACTCCGTCCAGCAAGTCCTGTTTTGCCAGCGAATCCCTTGACCCGCTGATAAAGAGCATGGGTTTGTCGAGTTCGTAGAGGTGATCGTCCCGCATTTTGTCGGGTTGGCCGGGAGGATGCAGAGGATAACCGAGAAAGACCAGACCGCCGATTTCACTGATTTCGCCTGCGATATAGGATGAAACTCGTCCTCCCATGGACTTGCCACCGATCACGAGGGTTCGGGGCTCGTAGTTTGTCTGGATCAGATCGATGACACCGCGATACGTCGCCTGTAGCTTGGGCCCCCGGTCCGGAGGACGGCGTCCAAGCTCCATGTAGCGAAAGTTGAACTTGACGGAGAGAAATCCGCACGTGGCAAGACCGGAGTGGAAGAACGACATGAAGGATGAGTCCATGCTCTGGCCAGCGCCATGCCCCAGAATGAACGCCCGCTCCCCATCCCAACCGGAGGGTTTGTCAACGACGATGCTGGATCCTTCGAAACTGAGCGTCTGGTTCATTCGTTTCAGTCCTTTGTCGGCGAATATCATAGTGCACCATCCGTCGTTTGACGACTCGAATCGAGTCGAGGTGGACCCGATCTGACCCGCAGCCGGCGCAAAATTTACGACAGACCAAGGAGGGCTCCACAGATGGCGAAAGATTTGCGCTTGATCCAGGCCATTGCCGGCGAAGGTGAGTTGCATCGCGGCGATACTTATCTCGGCCAGGTGGTGTATGGATTCAGCACTGCACATGACGTCGAGTTTATCGAGTCCAGTGATGCGCGAGCGGACATCAAGGCGCCGGAGATCGATCTCTGGCCGTTAAAACTCCAGGATGCCGACCTCACGTTACGGCTCAACAATGGCCACAGCTGGGCCTGCAAGGTCAGTCGCATCAACGACCGTTTGCTTGGTAAACGGGCAAGCCTTGTCCCTCGTCATTCAAACAAGTCCTGACCATTGTTCTCGTTCCCCCACCATTCCCCCCGATTCACTTGAAACGACCAGTCAACTGAGACATGATTGAGCCCGCTGGTGGATCGAATCATGACGGATCCGAAAAAACGTGACCGGCACTCTCGAAGGTACCGCAGTGCGGGTCTGGCTGTGGGTCTGGCGGTCGCTTTCACCCTCGCCCGCTGGGCCGCGGCGCCAACCGAGGTCGAGAGAAGTGTCCCGGCTACCCAGATCCGAATCACGCCGACTGAGTTCGGCGACATCATCGACCGGCTGTCGGAACCGGAGGGCTATTTTGATACCGACAACTTCATCACGAACGAAACCTCATATCTGCATGTCATCGGGAAACTGAACCGCGAAGTAGATCCCGGCGGCGTCTATTTCGGTGTGGGACCCGATCAGAATTTCAGCTACATCGCCCACCAGCAGCCGACACTGGCCATCATCACGGACATTCGTCGTCAGAACATGCTGCTGCACCTGTTGTTCAAGGTACTGATGGAAGAAGCCTCGGACCGATACGACTTCCTTTGCCGTCTCTTCTCAAGGCCTCGCCGGGCCTGGGAGTCCGATCGAACGCTGGAAGCCACGCTCGAACTGATCCGGGCGACCCCCCCGGACGAGGATTTGTACCAGGACAACATTCGGATGGTGGAACAAACCCTCCTCGAAAAGTATGAACTGCCGCTCACAGTTCAGGATCTGGAGCAAATTCGTTATGTCTACAGTACTTTCTTCAATGAGTCCCTCAACCTGAGGTTCTCAACGATCGGAAGATCGTCCGCCCGATACCCGACGCTCGGACAGCTGATCCTCGAAACCGACCTCGACGTGATTTCGCTACTCTAAATTGGCCCACTTTTGATCGTTTGATTTGGCCCACCCCTGACGACTGAACCGGAGAGGCTGTTCCGAACAAAGAGTCGGAATGGAGGGACCCGGTGTCAAGGAGATCGAAGGTGGAATTATTTGAAGAGATTCGGCGAGAGCACGAGTTTGGTGTGGGAACGATCCAGGGTGTGGCCCGGCGGCTGGGGGTGCATCGGCGGATGGTGCGTCAAGCGCTGGGAAACGCCGTGCCGCCGGCGAGGAAGAGCCCGGAGCGGAAGAGGCCGAGGCTGGAGCCGGTTATGGAATTTATCAACGGGGTGTTGGAGGCGGACAGGCAGGCCCCGCGGAAGCAGCGGCACACCAGTCACCGGATCTACGAACGGATCCGGATGGAATTTCCGAAACATCCGATTGGGGAATCGACGGTTCGCCGGTATGTCGGGCGGCGGAAGCGGGAGATGGGTTTCATCCGACAGGAGACGTTCGTGCCGCAAAGCTACGCCTGGGGTCAGGAAGCACAGATCGACTGGTACGAAGCCGTCGCGGAGTTGGATGGCGAACGGCAGAAGCTCCAGGTTTTCTGTATGCGGAGCATGGGCAGTGGTGGCGCATTCCATCGAGCTTATCCTCGGGCGACAAAACAGGCATTCCTGGAGGCTCATGAGTTGGGTTTCCGCTATTTTGCGGGGGTCTTCGGGGTGCTGCGTTATGACAACCTGACCAGCGCGGTGAAGAAGATTCTGCGGGGATACCGGCGTGTAGAGACCGAACGGTTCATCGCGTTTCGGTCGCATTGGAAGTTTCAAGCCGAGTTCTGCACACCCGGCGAGGGCCACGAGAAAGGCGGTGTGGAAGGCGAAGCCGGATACTTCCGGCGCAATCACCTGGTACCGGTGCCGAAGGCGAAGGACCTGGCGGATCTGAATGCGCAGCTGCTGGCCGGTTGCCGGGCCGATGAACGGCGCAAGATCGGCGATCGGGTCCAGACGGTGGGTGAAGGGATGCAGATCGAACAGCCCCATCTGCTCGCGTTATCGACCGAAGGGTTCCCTCTGGCCGAGGACAGCTTTCCACGAGTCGATGGTAAGGGATGTGTACGGGTGCGTAACAACTTCTACTCCGCCCCCGTCAAGACCGGGACTGTGGTGCGGGCGAGCGTTTTTCCGGCCTACGTGGAGGTCTGGCACGATGGCGGATGCGTGGCGCGGCATGAGCGAGGATATGGAAACGGCCAGCACTTCTTCAATCTGGAACATTATCTGGAGGTGTTGGAGCGGAAGCCGGGCGCGCTGGCCGGGAGCAAGCCTCTGGAGCAATGGCGGCAACAGGGCCGATGGCCGAAAAGCTATGACGAGTTCTGGCAGACGTTGATCGATCGCAACGGAAAACAGAATGGGACCCGCGCAATGGTGGAGTTGCTCCTACTGGGCCGGGAACATGGCTATAGCGAGCTGGATTCCGCATTCCAACAAGCCCTGCGCCTGGGATGCTCCGATGCCGCCGCGGCGCGCTACCTGATGACCGAGGCCCGATTCGACCGGCCGGCGGCGCCGCGACTGGAAGTGGCCGCACTACGCGCTTATGAGCGGCCCCTGCCGGAGGTGAATACTTACGATGCACTGCTCACTGCGGAGGTGGTCTAGTGTCCGCCACAGCCGGCGGGGTCGAACAGGCGGCGATTCAGCAGTACTGTAAAGCTCTCCGGACGCCCACGATCGGAACGCAGTTTGCGGCCATGGCCGAGCAGGCCCAGCGGGAAGAGCACACCTACACACGGTATCTGGAAGCCTTGCTGGCGATGGAAGTTGAAGAACGCGAACGGAACACCGTGGCCCGGCGGATTCAAGCCGCACGTTTCCCTCGAATGAAGACACTCGAGGACTTTGACTTCTCGCGGTCGAAGGTTCCAGCCAACCGGATCCGTGGACTCGCAGACGGTGGCTATTTAGAACACGCCGAACCTGTCGTCCTGATCGGGGAGTGTGGAACGGGCAAGACGCACCTGGCCACAGGACTGTGCGTGGCCGCTTGTCGGCAGAAGAAGCGGGTTCGCTTTACGACGGCCGCCGGCTTGATCAACGAGTTGGTCGAGGCCCACCACAACGACCAGTTCCGCCGGGTTCTGGCCCGATGGTTCCGATACGAGTTGATTGCCATCGACGAAGTCGGCTATGTCCCGATGGCAGACCTCGGCGCCGAACTCCTCTTTCAAGTCATCTCGGATCGAGCCGAGCGGGCGACGGTGATCTTGACAACGAATCTGCCGTTCTCGGAATGGACCCAGGTGTTTCCCAATGTTCGGCTGTGCAAGGCGTTGCTGGACCGGATAACCGATCGCGCTCACATCATCGAGACCGGAACCGAATCCTTCCGGTTTCGGCGCACGTTGGAGAAACGACAGAAACCACGGCATCCGCCTGGAAAGGAGAAACCCGCGAAACAAACCACGTCCTGAGGGTCGGATCGCCGCGCGGTCGTCGATCCTGGGCGATCCTTGGAAACGGAGTTTTTTCCCGAAAGAAAGAAAAAGAACCAAAAAGAAAGAAACGGAGGCCTGTGGAAGATGACGCGCTGTGGAAATCCTAAAAACCAGGATTCCCACAGCGCTTGGAAAAGCCTCGCCAAGGGCGCTCGGCTTTCCCACATCTACAACACAGGCCCGACGGTAATTATCACTACTCGGAATTATTAACAGGAGGGGGTGGGCCAAATCAGACGATCAAAAGTGGGCCAGACCGGGTGGACAAACCCATCGACGGGGCGCACCAGAACTTTTTGACCAACGAGGAGCTGTTTTCGAGGCTGAAGCGGTTTCAGCAACAGAACCGGCTGATTCCCATTGTGGGTGACTTTGCCGGTCCGAAGGCACTTCGGGCCGTTGCGGGGTTCCTGAAAGAGCGAGGGTTGGAAGTGTCGGTCTTCTACGCCTCGAACGTCGAGTTCTACCTCTTCAACCGACCCCAATGGAAGGACTATGTGGACAACGTTCGCGCGTTTCCCGTGAGGGACGATGCGGTCTTCATACGCTCCTACTTCCCTACGTTCGGACGGTCCCATCCACTGAACGTCCGTGGCCACCGTTCAACCAGCCTCATCCAGCCCATCCTCGGTTTCCTCGAGGACGCCGACGCTGGAAGGCAAATCAGTTACTGGGACGTCGTCGGGCGGAATAATTAAGAAGTGGTCAGTCCAAGCGCGGATGAAACACGACAGCGTGTCGGGGTGGCCGTCTCTGGCCACCCGCGGGAAAGATCAGAAGCATCAGAGAAGGCGCCCTGCGGAACAATTTCGGCTGGCCCGCGGGCGCCCACGGAGGGACGCCCCGACACGCGCTCCCGAAACTGCCGCGCAGGCTCCTAGTTCGATTGCATCTCCGCCACATTTTCGAAGTAGCGGACGAACATTCGAATTCCTCCGGACGCTTGCTGCCAGTCGAAATTCTCGTTTGGCGCGTGGTAGCCGTGTTCGGGGAGGCTCAAGCCCAGGAAGACAATAGGGGCCTGGAGGAATTGCTCCATTGTGACGACGGCGCCTATCGAGCCCCCTTCGCGGACCAGAGCGGGTGTCGTGCCGAAAGCGGTCTTCATGGCGTCGATAGCTGCGTCGGCATAGGGACCGGTGTCCGGTCCCAGGAAGGGTTCCAGAGTCGAATCCAATTCAACTTTGACGTCCGGGTTCTCTTTCTCGATGAAGGCCCGAACGATCTCGAAAATCTTCCGCGGCGATTGACCCGGTACGAGCCGCATGCTGATTTTGGCCTCGGCTCTGGGTGGTATCGCGGTCTTGACGCCCGGGCCGGTGTAGCCGCCGAGGATCCCGTGGACTTCAAACGTGGGTTCGGTCCAGATCCGGCGCACCAGTTCGGCCGGGTCCGTCGAGCGAATCAACTTCAGTTCGTGAGCCTGTTTGAACAGAGCCGCGCTGAATCCGGAAGCCACAAAGCCCTCGATTTCCTTGTCGGTTGCCGCAACCACGTCATCGTAGAAGCCGTCGATCCGAACCCGGCCAGTGGACGCATCGTGACATCGAGCCATCAGTGCGCAAATTTCCGCAAGGGGGTTCCGCGCCCCACCCCCCGTCAAACCGGAATGGACGTCTTTGGTTCCGGTTTCAAGCGATACGAGTATCGACAAGAGACCTCTCAACCCGCGGGGAATAGCGGGTCTGGACCGCGAGACCCATATGGTGTCGGAAATCACGACCGAGTCGGTTGATAGCTCCTCTACGTTCTCGGCCACAAAGGACTCGAAACTGGGACTGCCAATCTCCTCTTCCAGTTCCCAGATGAAGTGCACATTCAGCGGGATGGCGGTGTCACGCGCGTACCGGGCGGCCATCAGTGCAGTCAGCGCCGGTCCTTTGTCGTCGGTGGTTCCCCTCCCGATGTAGGTTCCCGACTCGTTCCGCATGACGAACGGTTCGGTTTCCCATTCCGGCTCGTCGGCCGGCTGGACGTCAAGGTGGTTGTAAACTGTGACGGTGGGATGGGCCGGATCGCTCAGGAACTTTCCGACCACGACCGGATTGCCCTCCGTGGGCATGATGTCCGCCCGGGCACCCAGGCTCTTGAGATACTCGACTGCAGCGGCGGCTCCTCGATCGATGTCACCGCGCCGGTCCGGGAACGCACTGATCGTCGGGATGCCGACCCATGCCTCCAGCCTGGCTTCGAATTCCCCGCGGACAGACTCGATATAGGCCTCAAGCTTGGCGTCGCTCATGAGGCGTCCGGAGCTGTCCCGGCCGGTCGACCGATCATCTGTACGAGAGAAATCGGAAACCCGTCCGGATCGAGTAGGGATGCCAACCGAATCCCCTCCTGCTCCCGGGTCGTGGGAGGCATCACGAAGTTTAGCCCTTTCTCGGTCAGCGCATCGTGGGCGGCGTCAACATCCTTCACTCCGAAGCAGATCGACGCGGTCCCCGCAGCATTCGGGTCGGCTTTGCCATCGGCAACCTTGCCGTCTCCGTGAAGAGCCAGCGTGTTGCCTTCCACGTCGAATTCACTCCAGTCCGGGCTGTCCGAACGAAGCTTCAGACCGAGCGTGTCCCGGTAAAATTGCACCGACCGGGTCATGTCCGAAACAATAACCATCGTCATCATGTTTTCCATTCTTCACTCCCTGCAGCGTTCTTCGCAGAGCCGCAATCTTACAACGAAAAGAGTGGATCCCCCTCGAATAGCGAACGATGCGGTATGATTTCAAAATGGCAATGCGTGACGAGGCCGAGGCCTACTTCAAATCGCTTCAGGACCGTATCACCGAGTCCCTGTCGGCTCTCGAAGGTGAACCGTTTCGAGAGGACCTGTGGGATCGAGAGGGTGGCGGCGGCGGTCGGACGCGCGTGATCGAAAACGGGGCGACCATTGAAAAAGGCGGCGTGAACTTTTCGCGTGTGTACGGAAACCTGCCTGAAGAGTTTGCCGATCAGATTCCGATGGGGTCGGGAACCGAATTCTTTGCGACCGGGATCTCGCTGGTCATCCATCCCCGGAACCCGAAGGCTCCTATCGTCCATGCCAACTTCAGGTATCTGGAGAAGGGGGACGCCAGGTGGTTCGGGGGAGGAGCGGACCTGACTCCCTGTTACCCCTATGCTGAAGACGCCACGCATTTTCATCAAACGTTGAAGGCCGCCTGCGATTCGCACGACGAGAAGTACTATCCCCGCTTCAAGAAGTGGTGTGACGAATACTTTATGATCCGTCATCGCGGAGAGATGCGCGGCATCGGCGGAATTTTCTTTGACTATCTAAAAGACGATCCCGACGACACGTTTGCCTTCGTCCGCTCCGCCGGTGAAGCGTTCCTGCCGGCGTATGTGCCGATAGTTGAGAAACGTCGATCCGAGTCCTACGGCGCCAGGGAACGGGAATTTCAAATGCTGCGACGCGGGCGCTACGCCGAGTTCAATCTCGTCTACGACCGCGGCACGGTTTTTGGGCTGAAAACCAACGGGCGCGCCGAGTCCATCCTGATGAGCCTTCCTCCCATCGCCAGTTGGGTTTACGATTACACTCCGGAGCCGGCCAGTGCCGAGGAACAGGCGGCCGGATATTTTCAACCGAGGGACTGGGCCTGATGTTTTGCCGGCATTGTGGAACGACGCTCGCGCCCGACAGTCAATACTGTGCCAAGTGCGGAAAGCCCCTGTTTTCCAAAGGCTCCCCCAGGTGGGAAGCGGTCGTGGCGAAACTCAAGCTCAAGACGCCTTACCCATATTTCGGCGTGTTGGTCCTGGCTTTCGTCATTTGGGGCGTACAACCCCGTCAGCGCCATGCGGACTACTCCTTGATTGGATGGGAGCTGGAGCTGGAGGGGGAATCCAGCTACCCGGAAGACAATATCTTCCGTCATCACATGAGCCTGATTCTCGAAAACCTCAGCGACGAGCCGATCGGAGAAATTCCGGTGGAATTGACCGCGCGGCTCGAACCCGAGCAAGCAGCGGAAATTGTTTACGACTTCCTTGGAAGGCAACTGGTCATCATGCGGGACGGCGTGAAGATACCGCTGATCGTCGTCTTGACCGACGCACTCGATGTCGGCGAAAAGAGGCGGTATACGATCGACGGCATTGTCACGACCCAGGCCCCGGCCGAGATCACCTATGAGGTTCGGGGGGAGGACACCTCCGATGTCCTGGCCACTTTGAGAGCTGAAATACGGCGTCCGCCTGTAGAACCGGGTGGCCCGGTCGCACGACTCCATCCGGGCGGCTCGCCGTGATCAAGTGGTTGAAGCGCCTTCTTGTGCTCGGGGTTGCCCTCGTACTGTTTGTCCTTCTGGTCGTCATTCCCGTTGGCGGTTCGTTTCTCATCACAGACATGCCGGTCCGATCTCCAGATCTCGGTTCCACGGATCCCGAGTCGCTGGGCCTTGACGTGACCCCGGTCGAATTTACCTCCGAAGACGGTGTGGGTCTTAAAGGGTGGTGGAACCCGGGCGAACCGGACCGTCCGGTCATCGTTTTCGTTCACGGCCTGAATCGGTCTCGCCTGGAGCTGCTGGAGCGGGCAGTGGAATCGCACCTCCGGGGATACGGCGTGCTCCTTTTCGACCTTCGCAATCATGGAGAAAGTGACAGCGCCCAGATGACACTTGGAGTTCACGAAAGCCGGGATGTCTGCGCGGCCAGGGCCTATGTCAAGCGTGACGCCTCCAATCGTCAGGTTGTGCTGTGGGGTGTGTCCCTCGGCGCATCGACCGCCCTGCTCGCGTCAGGTCGATGCAGGGGCTTCGGGGCCGTCATTGCCGACAGTTCCTTCCTGTCACTCGAGGACACGGTTTCCCATCACTTCCGCCTCCTCTTCGGTCTTCCGTCGTTTCCCATCGCCAATTTATTGATCCACACGACCCGCCTTCGAGCGGGCTTCGACTTGGCCGAGGGCGACGTCGAGGGGGTGGTCCAGTCCAGTCCCGACCTCCCCATCCTGTTCATCGCGGGTGACCAAGACGTTCGCATGCCTCCGGAAATTGCACGGCAACTCTATGACGCTTCCGCACATCCCGATCGAAAACTGTTGATCGTCCCGGGCGCGGCGCATGGTCGGGCTTTCAGGGAGGACCGCCAGGGGTATCGCCGAGCCGTATTCGATTTTCTCGACGGTGTGCTTCCCGAAACGAAGGTGGCGGAACCGAGCCCCGCATAAGTGCCGGACGTGGGGACCTTGTCCGGAACGGTATACTGTAGGGTGGACAACGCCTGAACTACGGGTTCCAACCCACCAGGCATGGACACCATGTACGAAATATCAGTGCGACAAAGGAGCGGATCGCAATCATGAGCCACGTCACCGTCCTGGCCGGAGGAAGCGGAGCGGCCAAGTTCCTGCTGGGGCTTGTCGATGTAGTTCCCGAAGAGCAGGTCCATGTTGTGGTGAATGTGGGTGACGACCACGAAGTCTGGGGACTCTATGTCAGCCCCGACATCGACAGCATCCTGTACGCGCTGGCAGGCGAGTTGGATCCCAATCGGGGATGGGGGCGCAGGGACGAAACATTCCGATGTCTGGAGACCATCAAGAAGCTGCGGATGCCTTCCTGGTTCCGTGTGGGCGATCGCGACCTGGCGACCCACCTGGTCCGGTCCGACTTGTTGCGGCATGGAGCCGACTTGACCGAAGCAACGGCACAACTGGCGGATCGTTTTGGCATTGGCGCCGTCATCATGCCGGCCACCGACAGCCCGGTCCGAACACGGATTCACACCCCTGAACAAACACTCGCGTTTCAGGAGTACTTCGTCCGCGAAAACTGCGCGCCGAACGTTCAAGGCGTCAGCTATGAAGGCGCCGATGCGGCCAGAGCATCGTCGCCGGTCGTCGATTCGATCCTGAACGCATCGAGGGTTATCCTGGCGCCGAGCAACCCGGTAACCAGTATTGGGGCGATCCTGGCGGTTCCGGGGATCCGTGAGGCACTGGTCAACACCCGAGCCGGAATCGTGGCGATCAGCCCCATCATCGGTTCCCAACCCGTGAGTGGGCCGGCCGGGATCCTGATGGAAGCCACAGGGTCCAGCGGGGTGTCCGCCAGGGCCGTGGCGGAACGCTATCGTGATTTCCTGGACCAGATCGTCATTCACACCACGGACCTCCCGCTTCTCGAGGAAGTGCGGGGCGCAGGCGTGGGAGTCTGGATCGAGAACATCCTCATCAACAGCGTCGATGACGCCAGTCGGCTCGCTCAACGCGTAACCAATGAAGACCGTCCTGTTACCCGTAAAGGGGTTTCGTAACGCCAAGCAGCGGTTGACGGGAATACTGACATCCGATCAGCGGGAGAGCCTTGCACGAGCGATGCTCTTGGACGTTCTGGTCGCCATCACCTCCTCCAACTCCGTCGAACGGGCGATCGTGATAACAGCCAGCGATGAGGTAGGTCGGCTTGCCGGCGTGCATGGCCTGGAGGTGGTAGACGAGACGCGTGTGAATGGCCACAGCGCCGCCGTGAACTATATGGTCCGCCGGCTGGGCGACACAGCCTCCGCTTTCCTGGCGATCGCCTCAGATCTTCCCGCGCTCACGGGCGAGGACATCGACCAGGTCCTCGATTCCGGGGGTGACGGGATTGTTCTAATGTCCTCCCGCGATGGAACCGGAACCAATGGGGTGCTGATGCGCCCCGGAGCGACGATTGAAATGGAGTATGGACCCCACAGCCTCAACCGGCATGTATCGCTCGCCCGCGCGAACGGGCTGGCCGTGGACGTCCTCGAAATCCCCGGCTTCGGATTCGATGTGGATACATCGGATGACCTCGCCCATCTGATTCAGGCAGCGCCCCGTAACGGGGAGACCTGGAGGTGTGCGACGGCGCTCGGAGTCCTCGATGCACTGACGGAATGACCCTCACAATCCACCCTCTTCGAGGTATACCGGAAGTCCGACCCGGGGACGATCTGATCGTTCTGATAAGTACGGCGCTGGAGCAGGCCGGATTGACGCCTGCCCCCCGTGACGTCGTCGCGGTCACGCAAAAAATCGTTTCGAAAGCAGAGAACAGAATCGTCCGGTTGGCGGAAGTCGATCCGTCGCCCGAGAGCTTGCGCATCGCGGAGACGTGCACCAAAGATGCTCGGCTGATCGAGGTCATTCTCGGGGAAAGCCGTCGTGTCGTCCGTCATCGGGAGGATGTCCTGATTACGGAAACACGCCATGGCTTCGTTTGTGCCAATGCCGGAGTGGACCTCTCGAATGTTCGTGGCGAAGACGTCGTGACGCTGCTGCCGCTGGATCCGGATCTATCGGCCCGCAAGCTCGCCGACAAGCTTGATTGTGGCGTCATTGTCACCGACACTTTCGGAAGGCCCTGGAGAGAAGGCCTCGTAGACGTGGGGATCGGAATCTCCCGCGTGCCGGCTCTCGTCGATCTGCGGGGCGAGGTCGACGGGCACGGCTATCAACTCCGTGCGAGCCTGCTGGCCGCCGCAGATGCCCTGGCCGCGATTGCCGGCCTTGCGATGGGCAAAACCGAGGGGATCCCAGCCGTCCTCATTCGGGGTTATGAATGGGAACCCTCCGACCAGACATCCCGAAATCTGATTCGGGACAAACAAAAGGATCTATTTAGATGAAAATTGCTATCTTGGGAGGCACTGGAAAGCTTGGAAAAGGCCTCGCATTGCGAGCCGTCCGGGCCGGCCACGAAGTGACCATTGGATCTCGTGATCCCGGCCGGGCCAGGGAAGTTGCCCTCTTACTCGACTCTCGGATAAAGGGACTGTCCAACCGGGATGCCGCTGGGGCCAACGAAGCCGCTATCCTCAGCGTGCCCTACTCTGCGCATCGAGACACGATCGAACAGATGGGCGATCTGTTAGCCGGCAAACTCGTGATCGACGCCACCGTGCCGATCAACCCGGCGAAGCCCACCGAGCTTCGGACCGAAAGTGGCCGATCCGCCTCGGAAGAAACTCACGAAATTCTAGGTGGGCACGCCTCTGTTTTCGCCGCCTTCCAGACTGTCTCCTTCCATACCCTGCGCCAGGACGAAATCGAGACCGACATCCTGGTGGCTGGAGACGTGGCCCGGAAGGATGAGGCCATGGCCCTGATCCGGAGTCTGGGAGTAAACCCGGTGTATGCCGGGCCGCTCGCCTCAGCCCGGCATCTGGAACAGATGACCCTGCTGCTTATCGCGGTCAATAAACAATATAAGATCAAGAATGCGGGGCTGAAAATTTTGGGAATTGGCGGCTGAGGGCGAGCTACGCTCCCGCCGAAACCGACGAGAGAACTCGACGCAGAGACGCAGACGGAGACTAGACCTTTAGCCGGGACAGAAGAAAATCAGATCTCTGCGTCTCTGCGCCTTTGCGTCGAAAATCCTTCTCTTGCAATATGAAAAACAACGGCCCGCTCACATCTTGTACTTGCCCATGTCCTCGTCATCCATGTCCAGCCATCGCTTCAGGTCCTCGTTTGGCATCTGTTCGCTACCCGACTCCTTCCCTTTCGAGGTCTGGAGTACCTCATCACGAACCAGTATAGGACAGTCAATTCGGAGAGCCAGTGCGAGGGCATCGCTCGGCCGTGAATCGATCGAGATCAGCTTGCCGTTCTGCTGGATCCATATGACGGCGTAAAACGTGTCGTCCTTGATAGCCGTGACGACAATTTTCTGGACATGGCTTTCGAGGCCAATGAGCACGTTCTTCAGAAGGTCGTGGGTCATGGGGCGGGGCGTGACGACCTTCTCGATTTCCAGTGCGATCGCGTTCGCCTCGGAAACGCCAACCCATATGGGAAGGATCGCGTTTCCGGCGGCCTCCTTGAGGATGACGATCGGCATATTGGTGATCGGGTCCATCATAAGGCCCCGGATCTTCATCTCGACTTCCAAAATCGACTCCTCGTTACTTTTTGCAATGTATATACCAAAGTAGTCCAATTGCAAGCGAATGTGGTCACCGCTCGAAATTCCCTACTGGCGTTTCAATAGCTCCTGGACATGTTTTCGTGCCGCCTCGCTCACTTTCGGGCCGCTCATCATCCGTGCGAGCTCCTCGATCCGGGCGTCACCCGTCAGCGGTGCGATTCGGGTGACGGTCCGGGAGTCCACGACCAGCTTTTCGATTCGGTAGTGATGATCGGCGAATCGCGCGATCTGGGCCAGGTGCGTAACTGAGAGCACCTGATAGGACGCCGATAGTTCCTTCAGCTTTCGACCGACCGTTTCGGCTGCTTCCCCACCGATGCCCGCATCGATTTCGTCAAACACCAGCGACTTTCCCCCACCGTCGTCCGCCATCACGGTCCGGAGGGCCAACATGACTCGCGAGAGTTCCCCTCCCGATGCGGCTTGTGACAGCAAAGCCTTGTCCTCCCCACGATTTGCAGCCAGCATGAGCCGGGGCAGATCGATGCCCGTGGCTCTGGGAGGATCGAGCGTGACCCAGTCGATCGAGAATTCGGCCGCCGGCATGGCCAGCGCCTGCACTTCCGACGTAACGGATCGTTCCAGGGTGGTTGAGCAGGATCGTCGAAGCCGACTCAATTTTCCGGCACTTTCGGTGAAAGCATCGCGAAGTTCGGCCAACCGTTTCTCGATCTCGGCTTTCTTAGTCTCTGTAAGACCTATATTGTCCAGCTCTTGGATTACTTTCTCCAGGTGGGCACCGAGGTCGGGACCGTATTTGCGGTTCAGCCGCTCCAGGTCGGCGAGCCTGGTCTGAAGATGTTCGAGTTCCCCCGGATCGACTTCCAGTTTCTGGACGTAGGCCCGGAGGCTGAACGCCATGTCTTCCACCAGAGCGCGGGCGGACTCGGATTGATCGGCGATGACGCCGAGCCTGGAGTCATGGGCCCTCACATCGCCCAGGGCCCGTTCGACTGCTGCAAGAAGGGACAGAACGGATGATTCGGCCTCGTACAGTGAGTGATAGCTCTCGGTGGCCGTCTCCAGGAGCCGGCCCGAATGTTCGAGGATCTCGACCCGTTCTCTCACCTGGTCGGTTTCCCCGGCTTGAGGGTTGGTCCGCTCGATCTCGTCGCGCTGAAATCGGAGCAGATCCGTGCGTTGCAGCACCTCTGATTCCGCGGTCCGGAGTTGGGTCATCTCGTCTTCGAGAGCGCCGATCGCGTCGTAGAGAGTACGGACACGCTCCCGGAGCGACGCGGCCCGGGCCACTCGATCTATCAGCGCCAGTTGAGTGCTGGTCCGAAGCAGAGTCTGCTGTTCATGCTGGCCGTGAATGTCGAGGAGGTCGGGTGCCAGGGAGCGAAGCGCGGATACGGTGCTGGGTTGACTGTTGATATAAACACGGTTTCGGTTGTCGGCCGAAATCTCTCTACGGAGGACGACTTCCCCGTCTTCAAGATCGATGCCGATCGACTCGACATTCAATGGGGTCGAAACCTGGAAAACACCTTCTATGATGGCCCTGTTTTCTCCAGAACGGATCAGGTCGGTGGTGGCTTTGGCGCCCGCCAGGAGCGACAGCGCGTCCACGACGAGCGACTTTCCGGCGCCAGTCTCGCCGGACAAAAGGTTGAAGCCTGGTTCAAACTCCAGTTCAAGTTGATCGATGAGAGCAAAATTCCGCACGCGGAGAAGCCGGAGCATACTGGCCGTTTATATGACAACCACCGTCGTCTTTCAATGGGCAACTGGTGAGAATGCGGTCTCATCGGAATGAGAATGCGGTCTCATCGGAATGAGAATGCGCCTGATCGGACCGGGACCACGGACTTGCCCAGCGAAAGTTTGCTGAGATGACCAGCAAACGGAATTTGGGCTCAGGCGTCTGTGACATGAAGGAGGATTAAGTTTGGCCGACTTGGCATACCCCGCCACAATGATCTTGCAGGGCGCTCCCGATGTGTTTGACCTGCTTCTGACCACGGGTCCTCTCGCTCGGGTCGTCCTCCTGATCCTGCTGCTGTTCTCTGTCTCATCCTGGGGTGTCATCTTGTCCAAAGGACTGATGCTCCGGAAGATTCGAAAGGAATCCAAGGTGTTCTGGCGAATTTTTCGTAAGGGACACAGCTTGTCGGAAATCAGCGCTGCGTGTGAAATGTTGCACTTTACCCCTCTGGTGCCGGTTTTTGACTGTGGCTATGAGATGATCGCACCGGTTGAAGGCGACAAGGAAAGCACCCAGCTGCCAAGTGAAGCCACCGTTCAGCGAGCCCTGTTCCGAGCCGCAGCCGCTCAGTTGACGGAGTTGGAGACCCGGATGACCTTTCTCGCCACCACGGCCAGCGTTACCCCTTTTATCGGGCTGTTCGGCACGGTGTGGGGTGTGATGGGCGCCTTTTCCGGCCTGGCCGACGCCTCGGTCGGCACGCTCCAGGCCGTGGCGCCAGGGATGGCCGAAGCACTGATCGCAACCGCTTTCGGGCTTTTTGCGGCAATACCGGCACTAGTGGCCTACAATCATTTCGTGGCGGAAATCCGAAGCCTGGGAGGTCAACTCGACGACCTTCAAGCGGAATTTCTGGCGCTGGCCGAGCGAAGAGGCATCCATTAGGATGACCTTGCCCGGGAGCATATAATGGCATTCACCACGCGTGACGGCAGGACACAGTCGGAGTTATCCGAAATCAACATGATTCCGTTCATCGACATCATGCTGGTCCTGCTGATCATTTTTATGGTGACGGCGCCGATCATCCAGTCCGGTATCGAGATAAACGTGCCCCGAACGGAGGTCGTCCGTGAGATTGCGGAGGAAAAGCTCATCGTATCGGTGGATCGTGAGCAAAACCTCTTTCTGCAGGACGAGGCTGTCAACATCAACGACTTGGGACGCCTGATCACCGAGCGCGTCCTCGACCCGGTCCGTCGCAGTGTCTACTTGCGCGCCGACGAGTCGGTGCCGTTCGGGACGATCGCGGTGGTGATGGACCGTCTGACCGAGGCCGGCATAGAAAACATCACTGTCGTCACCCAACCGTTGAACGCAAACTGACCATGAGGCAAGACCGGGAACGGTTCGACCGCGGCGTAATGATCTCTCTGGGCCTCCACTTCGTCCTGGCGCTGGTTGTCCTGTTTTCACCTGTCCTGTTCCCTGCTTACGGTGACTCCAGCTGGGGAGACCGGGGTGGCGGTGACGGGATGAGCGTGTCGATCGTCGCGAGCATTTCCGGGGTGCCTCTACCTGCCCCTGCCGTTGTCAACGACGAAGCCGCCGCCAACGAATCGGAAGGCTTCTACGAGCCAGAATCCGAACGTCCCCCTGAAGCGGAGCCGGAACCGGAAGCTCCGGTCGTGGAAGCCGAACCGATTCCCGAAACGACGGCTCCCGTCGAGACCACGCCTCCTCCACCGCCTGCGCCACCCACTCCGCCGCCTGCCCCCGCGCCGGCCGAACCCGAAGCGCCACCCGAGCCCACCAACGCCATACCCTTTGGTCAGGGTGGTCGGCCTTCGATCAACTATGGCCAGGTCGGTGACGAAGGCAGTGGAGTGGGCGCCGTGGGAGAAGGCACCTTTGGTGAGCTTTACGGAAGCTACGTTCGGTCGATTTCACAGCGGATTTCCCAAAACTGGCTGCAGGGGATGGTGCGCGGCAATGTTCGTAACGCACCACGGATCTACATCAGTTTTGATATTCTTCGAGACGGGACCATCACCAACGTCGAAATCACGACCGGCAGCGGCATCGCTTCCCTGGATCGATCGGCTCGCAGAGCCGTACTGGCATCCAATCCACTGGGTCCGCTGCCGTCAGATTTCAGGGGACGGTCCATAAATGTCAGTTTCTGGTTTGATTATCAAAGATGAGACTAACTAAGCTTGCCGTAGCACTTCTCGCCGTGACGTTGTTCGCACCCTCGGGTTCCCTGTTTTCGCAACAGCCTCAGATCGTGACCGGAACACGGACCGGCGCCATGTCCATCCGGGTGGCCGTACCGGAGTTCGAGCTTCGGGTGAACCGTCCGGGCGCCACCGAGCTGATCGACGCCTTCAACGAAACTCTCTGGGACGATCTGGAGTTCTCCGGAGTCCTCACCCTGGTGAGCCGGAGCTTCTATCCTCTCGGCCAGTTTGGACGTGCAATCGACATCGACACGGCCGCCTGGACCACTCCCGATGTCGATGCGCAGTTTCTGGCTTTCGGCAATGGGGAGGTCCGGGGCGGGGAGTTTGCCGTCGAGGCCCATCTGTGGGATCTCAAGACCCGCATCCAGGACCGTGAAGAGATCGGCCTGCGATTCAGAACCACAACTTCGGAGACATCGGTTCGCGGCAGCGCCCACAAGTTCGCGGACATGATCATCGAACTGCTTGGCGGCGGGATTCGCGGCGTGTCCCAGACGAAGATGGCTTTCGTTTCCGACCGGAGCGGCGAAAAAGAAATCTGGGTCATGGACTACGACGGACACAACCAATACCAGCTGACGACCGTCCGGAACCTGGCGCTGACTCCATCATGGGCGCCGGACGGTGAGCGCATCGCCTATACGACGTATGCCAGAAATGTCCCGGACATCGCGATCATTTCTCGAATCGATCGTCGTGGTTTCCCCTTTCCCGAGCTGGACGGTACGACGACAACACCCGGCTGGTCGCCCGACGGCGACCAGATCGCATTCTCGTCGAGCATGAACAAGGTTCGCGATGTCCATGATCTGGAGCTCTACGTTTCGGACTCGCGCGGGCGCAACCCGCGCCGGTTGACGACCTCCTATGGAGTGGACATGTCTCCGGTCTGGAATCCAAGAACCGGGAGGGAAATCGCGTTCCTGTCGGATCGGTCCGGCTCGCCGCAGCTTTATACTATTGACGCTCGAGGGGGTAACCTTCGCCAACTCGTCAGTGGCGGAGGAGAAGCGGTCAACCCGGCATGGTCGCCGGACGGACAAACGATCGCGTTCGCGTGGAAACGACGTCGATCGCCGAACTTCGACATCTACCTGCACGACCTTGCCACGAACAGAAACGTGCAGCTCACCCAGAACCGAAGCGACAACGAACGCCCGAACTGGGCGCCCGACGGACGCCACATCGTTTTCGAATCCGACCGAACCGGCAAGAAGCAGATATACTCGATGCTCGCCGATGGCACCGATGTCCGCCAGTTGACTCGCGAAGGGAAAAACGAAGGACCTGCCTGGTCCCCCTATATTGGACAATGACGGGAACCGGGTCACGGACCCATTTCACAACCAAGGAGGCTCGATAATGAAATTTGGGAATCGAACAGGAAGGAAGGGAACCGGTCCGCAGCCAGCGTTGTCACCCCGTCCCCACTCGATCCTACGGTCCGCACCAGTCGTTTTCCTCCTGGTGATCAGCCTGTTTTCGTTCTCATGCAGAAAGCCTGCAGCGCCTCCGCCACCACCGGCGGCGCCTGTGGTCGAGGAGACCCCGCCACCGGCTCCGGAACCGACCATTTCGTTGAGCGTCCGCCCGGCGAACATCGAACGGGGCGATTCGGCGACCCTCCAATGGGAAGCACAAAATGCCGCCTCGGTTCGAATCGAGCCCGGCGTAGGTAGCGTGGCCACCTCCGGCAATCGAGGCGTCAACCCGACGTCCTCGGTGACCTACACAGCCACCGCCACGGGGCCCGGTGGGACCGCGACCGATATCGTGCGCGTTACGGTTCGTGCCGCGGCTCCGCCGCCTGTGACGCCGCCGCTGCCGGACACACCGGAATTGACGATCGAAGAACTCTTCAGGGACAACATCCAGGTCATCTATTTCGATTACGACCAGGCAGAGATCCGATCGGACCAGGTTGGGGCCCTGCAGAACAATGCAAGGTTCCTCAGGCAGAATGCCGGTGTCCAGTTCAACATCACGGGTCATGCCGACGAGCGTGGGAGCCAGGAATACAACATCGGGCTGGGGGACCGGAGGGCCAATGCGGTCCAGCAGTATCTTGTTGGGCAAGGCATCAGCGAATCTCGAATCAACACAGTCAGCTTCGGAGAAGAGCGTCCTGTCTGTAACGATACCACCGAGCGCTGTTACCAACGGAACCGGAGAGCGGAACTCGTTACACGTCAATAGGGTTCGACTGCCGGTCCCGATTCACAAAGGGTGTCACCATGAAAAAGACTCTTGTCGGCCTCATCATGCTGGTGATGGCCGGCGTCGGTTCGGCGGGCCCGGCATGGGGTCAGAGGAGGGAGATCGTACAGCTCCAGGCGGACATCATTCGTCTGTCGCAACAGGTCGGTGAGATCCAAAGCAGTCTGGATGAGCGGAACACGGTGGTCCAGAATCTTGTCGAGCAACTCTACGACCAGGTCGTCACCCTCTCGGACACCGTCGGGCGCATCAACAACACGCTGAACGAGGTCCGGGCGAGTAACGAAAGACTCGGCGGAGAAATGCGGGTCCTGGTGGGCAACCTGCGGGACGACGTGGAAATCATGGACAGGAGTCTTGGTAACCTCCGGACGGACATGAACGGCATCGCCCAGCAACTGACGACGTTCCAGACCACGACCGAAGAGCTCGATTCGCCCCAGAGCCTGATGCGGATGGCTGTTACCGACTTTCTCTCCGGGAACTACGATCTTGCGATCGAAGGCTTCCGCGAATATCTGGACAATTTCCCGGCAAGTCCCAGGGCGGCCGAGTCTCAACTTTACCTGGGTGATTCCTACTTCAACGACGGAGAATTCGAGCAGTCCATCATCGAGTACGATTTACTCTTGCAGAAATATCCAGACAGCGATAAAAATGTCACTGCCCTGTATAAGAAAGGCCTTGCTCTAGCGGAAATGAACCAAACCCAGGATGCATTGAATTACCTTCGACGCGTCGTTTCCGAATACCCGGACAGTACCGAAGCGACGAGCGCACAGCAGAAGATAGACGATCTATCCGGGAGACGTTGACCCGTAGGGGCAAGGCGTGCCGCCCGAAGGCGGCGAAAGAGGACTAGAAATGGCGAAGAGTATTAATAAAGTGACCCTTATCGGACGGCTCGGGCGGGACCCCGAGCTCAAGTACACTGCCGGAGGAACGGCCTATTGCCGATTCTCCATGGCAACGGATGATCAGTGGACCGATCGAAACACGGGAGAACGCCAGGAAAGAACCGAATGGCACAACATCATCGCGTGGGACCGGCTGGCCGAAATCTGCGGACAGTACCTGGCTAAGGGCCGCCTGGTCTACATCGAAGGCAGTATTAATTCACGTCAGTATGAGGACAAGGATGGCGTCAAGCGTACCTCCTTCGACATCAAGGCCAGGGACATGGTCTTGCTCGGCTCCCCGGGAGGCGACGGAGGCCAACGCCCGGCGCCGGCGCCGGCAGCGACCACCACGCCTGCCTCAGGTGGCTCGACGATCACCGACGACGACATCCCATTCTGATTCTTTCTCCGGGGCGGCCAGCCGGCCGTCCCGTACCCTCATTTTAGCCAATAGCTATCACCGCAATGCCTTCGGAAGACATCTCACCAGGAGCCCGCGCGGCAGAAGCTCGAGGGTCCCGCGGCATCCATTTCAAGTCTCTCGGCCTTCTTACCGCGGGCCACCTGGTTATCGACATCGGACAGGGCGCCATCCCTGCCCTTCTTCCCTTTCTACGCACTCATCTGTCTCTTTCTTACACTGCTGCCGGGATGATCATTCTCGTTGCCACCGCGACATCCTCACTGATCCAACCCTTGTTCGGTTACTTTGCGGATCAACGCCGCCGGCCGTGGATTCTCCCAATCGCAGTCCTCTTGTCCTCTCTGGGAATCGCCCTGACAGGGTTGGCAACTTCTTATGGAACGGTCCTCTTGCTGGTCACGCTTGCCGGCTTTGGTACAGCTCTTTACCACCCCGAAGGTTATAGAGGCGCCAGCGAGGCATCCGGGGCGCGGAAGGCCACAGGCATCGCCCTGTTTTCCTCCGGAGGGAACATCGGATTTGCCATTGGGCCACCGATAATCACGCTCCTGGTCACGACGTACGGCTTGGCGGGCACGCTGGGAATGCTGATTCCCGGAGTGCTTGCGGCCGCGCTGTTGACCAGTGGAATGCCGGCGCGCTCCCCCGATCCCGTGGCCCCGAAGCTCGAAACAGCCTCTTCAAGCTCTGTAACACTGGTTTGGGGCATGGTGGTTCTAATCGCGGTTGTCGGTATTCGGTCGTGGGCACAGATCGGTTTCAGTACTTTCCTGCCCTTCTACTACCTGGACGTCATGGGCGGCGATCCACGCATGGTCGGGACGCTCCTGGGGATTTTTATCGGAGGTGGCGCGCTCGGTGGATTGACCGCTGGCC
Organism: Terriglobia bacterium; assembly: GCA_965247425.1. Taxonomy (GTDB): domain Bacteria; phylum Acidobacteriota; class Terriglobia; order 20CM-2-55-15; family 20CM-2-55-15; genus CAZOZZ01. The sequence continues at coordinate 2,054,576 of OZ252023.1, read as the reverse complement.
CGATCGCCGACCGATTCGGAGTGCGCCGGTTCACGATCGTTGTCTTCCTCTTGTCGACCCCGCTGGCTGTCGCTTTCTTCTTCGTCTCGGGCGTGTGGAGTTTCGTTGTGCTGGGATTGTTCGGGTTCGTCCTGATATCGACGTTTGAACGAAGCCGCTGTCGCGGCGGACGCTACGCGTGGGCTGAGCGAACGGTGCTAAGCAAACTGTAGAGTGTGGGCTTCAAAGGAGGCCTACATGACGGACCTGCGTAAACGGATGCTGGAGGAACTCCAGCGTCGTAATTTCTCTCCGATCACCATCCGAAGTTACCTGCGAGTCGTTGAAGACTTCGCGGGCTATTTTGGCACGCGCCCCGATCGTCTCAGTCAGGAAGACCTGCGGCAGTATCACCTACATCTGATCCGGGAGCGAAAGCTCGCGGCCAAGACTGTCGGCTTGTACATTGCCGCCTTGCGGTTCTTTTTTGTAAAGACGCTGCGGCGTCCATACCTGAAGCTGGATCTCCCATATCCCAGAACCCCGAAACGATTGCCGACGGTTTTGAGCCAGGACGAGGTCGCACGACTGATCGACTCGGCAAAGAATTTGCTGGATTACGCGATGCTCATGACCTTGTACGCCACCGGGATGCGCCGAGCCGAGTTGATCCGGTTGAAGGCCGAGGATGTTGATAGCGAGCGCATGATCATCCACATCCGTCAGGGCAAGGGTCATCGTGATCGCGACGTGCCATTGACACCAAAGCTCTTGCAGACGCTACGAGAATACTGGTGTTGGATGAAGCCCAAGACCTATTTGTTTCCGGGCATGGTGAACAACTGGCGCGCCGACAAACCCCTCACCCCCAAGTGCGTGTGGTCCGCCGTACACGATGCGGCGAAACGTGCCGGAATCAAGAAACGCGTATCCCCGCACACGCTGCGTCACAGCTGGGCCACTCACCTACTTGAAAATGGCACCGATCTCCGCACCATTCAGATGTTAATGGGTCACGCGGACCTGCGAGCCACCAGCGTCTATCTGCACCTGTCTCGACGTCACCTGCAGGCGGTCACCAATCCGGTGGAGACCATGGCGGTTTCCAGCCTCGATGCGGTGAAGCGGTCCAAAAGAAGGAAGCAGAAACAATGACCCGGCCCACCGTGGAGGTGGCCGACATCCTTCGCGCCGCGGGCAACGACTTTATCGACCGTCATCGAAAACGAATCCATTTCCAGCAGCTCAAGGTGATGCACGCCATCCAGCATTGCCGCACAGCGGCTCTCGGCGGTCATATCGATGCCTGCTCACGATGTGGTGGCGATCGGGTCCTCTCCTATAACTCATGCCGTAATCGCCATTGTCCCAAATGCCAGGCTCAGGCGCGTCAGCGTTGGATCGCGGCCAGAGAACGAGAGCTTCTGGCAACACGATACTTCCATGTCGTGTTCACCCTGCCGCACCAATTGCATTCGCTCGTCCGACAGAACCAGGTCGAGCTCTACAACCTGCTGGTCCGCACTGTGGCCGAGACTCTTCTGGAGGTCGCTCGAAATCCCAAACATCTTGGCGCGAGAATCGGCTTCTTCCTCATCCTGCACACGTGGGGTCAGAACGTGCTGTTTCATCCTCACATCCACTGCGTCATTCCCGCCGGAGGAATCGCACCGGGCCGTGCGCGTTGGATTCATCCGCGATACCCGTTCTTCCTACCTGTGAAGGTTCTGGGAAAACTATTCCGCGGCAAGTTCGTTGACGGATTGCAGAAGGCTTTTCGCAAGAAGAGCCTGACCTTCGCCGGACAGATCCAGCACCTTTCCGAACCGAAGCACTTTGCGGCTTTCTTGCGACCGTTATTCCGCCAAGATTGGGTCGTCTATGCGAAGCCGGCATTCGGCGGCCCCGAACAGGTTCTTCGATACCTCGGACGCTACACACACCGCGTCGCCATCTCCAATCATCGATTGCTTTCCTTCGACGGCAGCCATGTCACATTCCGTTGGCGGGATTACTCTCGCGGTAACAAAGCAAGGACGATGACGGTTTCCGCCGCCGAGTTCATCCGCCGATTCCTGCTCCACGTACTGCCGAAAGGCTTTGTCCGCATCCGGCACTTCGGTTTCATGGCGAACTCCCAACGATCCGTATCCATGGAACTTTGTCATCGGTTATTGGGAATGGCGCCGGTCCCTCCTCCTGAGGAAGTCCCGTCAACCAGCTCCGCCTGGCTGTGTCCAATCTGTCATGCCCCGATGACCGTTATCGAGAGGCTCACTGCGACCGAACTCGCATGGAGATTCGCTTCGAAATGCTTTTTAGACACGTCGTAACAGGGATTCCAAATCCATGCCTTCCAGACGTGCTGGTGCACGCCAACGCCCACGTGCGCCTTGATGTCAAAAGTTCGTACCGATCGGGCCTGGACCTGCTCGGTGAACTCTCCAAAACGGACGATCGGCCGCCATACATTCATTGTCGCCGCCTGGCCACACTCGCTGGTCGAGTCTCACTCGTGAGAACTTCAACCCCCAACCCCGTACTTTCTCCATAGCCCACCGCGTTCGCCGCAAACGCCAGCGCCTTCCTTCAAACGTCGTTATCGAAAGTGCCCGAAGATCTCGTCACCACCACGCCTTATCGCTCGGCACTCCCGATGAACGCTAAGCGTTTGAACGAAGCCGCTGTCGCGGCGGACGCTACGCGTGGGCTGAGCGAACGGTGCTAAGCAAACTGTAGAGTGTGGGCTTCAAAGGAGGCCTACATGACGGACCTGCGTAAACGGATGCTGGAGGAACTCCAGCGTCGTAATTTCTCTCCGATCACCATCCGAAGTTACCTGCGAGTCGTTGAAGACTTCGCGGGCTATTTTGGCACGCGCCCCGATCGTCTCAGTCAGGAAGACCTGCGGCAGTATCACCTACATCTGATCCGGGAGCGAAAGCTCGCGGCCAAGACTGTCGGCTTGTACATTGCCGCCTTGCGGTTCTTTTTTGTAAAGACGCTGCGGCGTCCATACCTGAAGCTGGATCTCCCATATCCCAGAACCCCGAAACGATTGCCGACGGTTTTGAGCCAGGACGAGGTCGCACGACTGATCGACTCGGCAAAGAATTTGCTGGATTACGCGATGCTCATGACCTTGTACGCCACCGGGATGCGCCGAGCCGAGTTGATCCGGTTGAAGGCCGAGGATGTTGATAGCGAGCGCATGATCATCCACATCCGTCAGGGCAAGGGTCATCGTGATCGCGACGTGCCATTGACACCAAAGCTCTTGCAGACGCTACGAGAATACTGGTGTTGGATGAAGCCCAAGACCTATTTGTTTCCGGGCATGGTGAACAACTGGCGCGCCGACAAACCCCTCACCCCCAAGTGCGTGTGGTCCGCCGTACACGATGCGGCGAAACGTGCCGGAATCAAGAAACGCGTATCCCCGCACACGCTGCGTCACAGCTGGGCCACTCACCTACTTGAAAATGGCACCGATCTCCGCACCATTCAGATGTTAATGGGTCACGCGGACCTGCGAGCCACCAGCGTCTATCTGCACCTGTCTCGACGTCACCTGCAGGCGGTCACCAATCCGGTGGAGACCATGGCGGTTTCCAGCCTCGATGCGGTGAAGCGGTCCAAAAGAAGGAAGCAGAAACAATGACCCGGCCCACCGTGGAGGTGGCCGACATCCTTCGCGCCGCGGGCAACGACTTTATCGACCGCCATCGAAAACGAATCCATTTCCAGCAGCTCAAGGTGATGCACGCCATCCAGCATTGCCGCACAGCGGCTCTCGGCGGTCATATCGATGCCTGCTCACGATGTGGTGGCGATCGGGTCCTCTCCTATAACTCATGCCGTAATCGCCATTGTCCCAAATGCCAGGCTCAGGCGCGTCAGCGTTGGATCGCGGCCAGAGAACGAGAGCTTCTGGCAACACGATACTTCCATGTCGTGTTCACCCTGCCGCACCAATTGCATTCGCTCGTCCGACAGAACCAGGTCGAGCTCTACAACCTGCTGTTCCGCACTGTGGCCGAGACTCTTCTGGAGGTCGCTCGAAATCCCAAACATCTTGGCGCGAGAATCGGCTTCTTCCTCATCCTGCACACGTGGGGTCAGAACGTGCTGTTTCATCCTCACATCCACTGCGTCATTCCCGCCGGAGGAATCGCACCGGGCCGTGCGCGTTGGATTCATCCGCGATACCCGTTCTTCCTACCTGTGAAGGTTCTGGGAAAACTATTCCGCGGCAAGTTCGTTGACGGATTGCAGAAGGCTTTTCGCAAGAAGAGCCTGACCTTCGCCGGACAGATCCAGCACCTTTCCGAACCGAAGCACTTTGCGGCTTTCTTGCGACCGTTATTCCGCCAAGATTGGGTCGTCTATGCGAAGCCGGCATTCGGCGGCCCCGAACAGGTTCTTCGATACCTCGGACGCTACACACACCGCGTCGCCATCTCCAATCATCGATTGCTTTCCTTCGACGGCAGCCATGTCACATTCCGTTGGCGGGATTACTCTCGCGGTAACAAAGCAAGGACGATGACGGTTTCCGCCGCCGAGTTCATCCGCCGATTCCTGCTCCACGTACTGCCGAAAGGCTTTGTCCGCATCCGGCACTTCGGTTTCATGGCGAACTCCCAACGATCCGTATCCATGGAACTTTGTCATCGGTTATTGGGAATGGCGCCGGTCCCTCCTCCTGAGGAAGTCCCGTCAACCAGCTCCGCCTGGCTGTGTCCAATCTGTCATGCCCCGATGACCGTTATCGAGAGGCTCACTGCGACCGAACTCGCATGGAGATTCGCTTCGAAATGCTTTTTAGACACGTCGTAACAGGGATTCCAAATCCATGCCTTCCAGACGTGCTGGTGCACGCCAACGCCCACGTGCGCCTTGATGTCAAAAGTTCGTACCGATCGGGCCTGGACCTGCTCGGTGAACTCTCCAAAACGGACGATCGGCCGCCATACATTCATTGTCGCCGCCTGGCCACACTCGCTGGTCGAGTCTCACTCGTGAGAACTTCAACCCCCAACCCCGTACTTTCTCCATAGCCCACCGCGTTCGCCACAAACGCCAGCGCCTTCCTTCAAACGTCGTTATCGAAAGTGCCCGAAGATCTCGTCACCACCACGCCTTATCGCTCGGCACTCCCGATGAACGCTAAGCGTTTACCGTCACCGTCGTCCTCGCTCAGGCCTATATGCCAGGCAATCTCGGCATGGCGTCCGGGCTGGTCGTGGGGTTCGCGATGGGTGCAGCCGGATTTGGCGTCACGGCCCTGGGGTGGATCGCCGATCACTGGAGCGTCACCGTTGCTCTGTGGAGTTGCGCCCTGATGCCTGTCGCGGCCTTCCTGCTGTCGCTCTTCCTGCCGCCAATTCCCAACCGCGAGGTTCCGGGCTAGGAGCCTGCGCGGCAGAAGAGATCTACTGCGAAAGCGGTATAATCGGTCCATATTTCCCCGATGTTTCGTTGAATAGACCCACTATTCGCCTCAAAATCGAGAAAATGCCTCAAAGTCGAGAAGAACTGGCCTCGATTCTCCACTTTCTCGCTACGATCCCTTCTGCCGCGCTGGCTCCTAGGAGCCCGTTGCGTTTGGAAAAGATGCTCCCATCGAATACACTCCCAGTGATGCCGACATGGTGAGTGTCGGTCGAACTTCAACCCGAAACGCCCGAACCTATCGGATCCAATGCCACTGAACACGTTTGATATCGTCTCCAAGATAGACCTCGCCGAGGTTCTCAATGCCGTGGTGCAAGCACGCAAGGAACTCTCTCAACGATTCGATCTGAAAGGGTCCGGCTCGACGATCGAACTTCTTGAAAGCGAACACAAGATCGTCATCTCCAGCGCCGACGACTACAAGTTGAAAGCGGTGAACGACGTTCTCGAACAGAAACTCGTCAAGCGCAAGGTTCCTCTGAAGGGCCTCTCTTACGGCGCCGTCCAACCCGCGGCCGGCTCGACGGTGCGCCAGGAGATCAGCATCCAGGCCGGGATCTCGATTGAGAAGTGCCGCGAGATCGTCAAGAAGCTCAAGGGAAGCAAGCTGAAAGTGCAGGCGTCGATCCAGGGAGATCTCGTCCGAGTGAGCGGAAAGAGCCGGGATCTCCTCCAGGACGCAATCCAACTGATCAAAGAAGACGATTTCGGCGTTCACATCGAATTCACGAATTACAGAACGAACTGACAGTGGCGCGGATCGGACGTCCGAAGTCCGATGCCGCTGATCCGTCCCGGCTTCGGACCTCGAACTCCCCCGTTCCCATCTTCTTGTCCTTGCCTTATTTCTATATTTCTATTATTGTAGAAACATGGAAACACCAACGGCACGGCAGATCGCTGGTTACTCGGACATGTTTGCGGCGTTGGGAAACGAGGCTCGACTGCGGATCCTGCGTCTGCTGCTGGCCGCGCATCCGGAAGGGATGGTCGTGGGGGAGATTCAAACCGAGTTGGGCATTCCGAACTCTACGCTTTCTCACCATTTGGAGCGGCTGAAACACGAGGGCCTGGTCCGGGTCCGCCGCGACCGGCAGTTTCTTTGGTATAGCGCGAACACCGAGAGCCTGGAGGCCCTGACCCGGTTCCTCTTCTCCGAGTGTTGTTCGCGAAACAAAGTCGTCAAACCTGAAAACATCCTGGTGGAACTGGAGACGAAATGATTGAAGTGAATCAAGAGGAGATCAGAGATAACGTAAAGAAACGATACGGTGCCGCGGCCCGAACCGCCGCGGAGGGGGGATCTTCCTGCTGTGGCCCGGTGACCCCGGATTGCTCGGATCCCGTCACGGCGAACCTCTACAGTGTCGAGGATACGGAAATCCTTCCTGCCGGGGCGGTTCGAGCATCGCTCGGCTGTGGCAATCCGACTGCGCTGGCTCACCTGGATACCGGAGAGACGGTGCTCGATCTCGGCTCCGGCGGTGGTATCGACGTACTGCTTTCCGCCATACGTGTCGGCCCCACGGGCAAGGCTTATGGGCTGGACATGACAGACGAAATGCTAGACCTGGCACGGGCCAATCAGGCGAAATCCGGCATCGAGAATGTTGAGTTTCTCCGGGGTGAGATCGAAAACATTCCGCTTCCCGACGCTTCCGTGGACGTCATTATCTCCAATTGCGTCATTAACCTTTCGGCCGACAAGGATCGCGTCCTCGGCGAAGCGTTCCGTGTCCTCAAGCCGGGTGGGCGATTTGCCGTGTCTGACATCGTCAGCCAGGGGACGATTCCGGAGGATCTGATGCGAAGTATAGACTTGTGGACGGGCTGTGTGGCCGGCGCGCTGGGCGAGAACGAGTACCGGGCGAAACTCGAGGCGGCCGGGTTCGACGACATCCGAATCGAGCCCACAAGAATATACAATGACGAAGACGCCCGGGAACTGGCCCGCAAGAAGAACGTACCCGCTTCGACGCTGGAGCGACTCGATGGTAAGTTCATGAGTGCATTCGTCCGGGCGGTTAAGCCATAATCGTGCTTCGATTTCGAAGTATAGGAGCCTCGGCGGCAGAAGGGATCGTAGCGAGAAAGTGGAGAATCGAGGCCAGTTCTTCTCGACTTTGAGGCATTTCTCGATTTTGAGGCGAATAGTGGTTCTATTTAACGAAAAATCGGGGAAATCTGGACCGATTATACAGCTTTCGCAGTAGATCTCTTCTGCCGCGCAGGCTCCTAGTTCGTCGTCAGAGGCCTTTGTGGATCAGAGCCGTTCTACAGGAAACAGATGACAAGGGTCCTCGCCCTCACACTGCTGTGTGTGTGCCAGGTTCTGGCGATGACGCTCTGGTTCTCGGCCTCTGCCGTTCTGCCTTCCCTTCAGCTTGAATTCGAGCTCAATTCCTTCCAGACTTCACTGTTTACCAGTGGCGTCCAGATCGGTTTCGTCGCCGGTACGCTGATCAGTGCCCTTCTCGGACTGGCAGACCGGTTAGACCCCAGGCGCTTCTTCATGGCGGCGTCGGTCGTCGCCGCGGTGGCCAATGGCTTGATCCTCACGCAAGATGCCGGAACAATTACCGTTCCGCTACTCCGTTTCGTCACGGGAATGTGCATGGCCGGCATCTACCCGGTTGGCATGAAGATGGCCACAAGCTGGGCGAAACAGGACATGGGGCTGATGGTCGGTCTGCTGGTCGGCGCTCTGACGCTGGGATCGGCATCGCCCCACTTGATCAACGCCTTCGGAGGCGTCGACTGGCGGTTCACCATCGCAGTAGCGTCGATATGCGCTCTGGCGGCCGCTTTGCTCATCAACCTGGTGGCGGTGGGTCCGAACCGATCCAAGGCGCCACCGTTCAACCCGTCGCTCGCTCTGGGTGCCTGGACCAACCGGCCGCTCCGTCTCGCGAACCTGGGCTATTTCGGCCACATGTGGGAACTGTACGCGATGTGGGCCTGGGTGGGACTTTTCCTCGAGTCCAGCTTCGCGACGACGATGGCGGCCGGGCCTGCTTCATATTTTGCGCGGCTTGCTACCTTCCTGACTCTCGGAAGCGGCGCGGTGGGTTGCCTGCTGGCAGGTGTGATCGCAGACCGTTGGGGACGGACGACGGTGACAATGGCCGCGATGGGGGTCAGCGGCGCCTGTTGCGTAGTCGCCGGATTTCTCCATGGATCCAACCCCTGGCTCCTGACGGCATTCTGTGTCGTCTGGGGCATCGCCATCGTCGCCGACTCGGCCCAGTTTTCAGCCAGCATCGCGGAGCTGTCGGATCCTGGCATCGTCGGGACCATGCTCACGGTTCAAACCAGCCTCGGGTTCCTCTTGACGATGGTGACGATCCATCTGGTTCCCTACCTGGTGGAGGCCGTTACCTGGCGGTATGCGTTTGCCTTTCTGGCGATCGGACCGGCCCTGGGGATCGTGGCCATGGGAAAGTTGCGCGGAATGAACGCATCTTTGAAGTTAGCAAATGGAAACCGTTGACTATTAACCTAGTTGGCTATGTGACAACTGGGTTAAACGCAAAATAGCATAAACGCGCAGGTCGCAATAGCGAGCTTCAAACGTCAATCGAGAACGGCGTAAAGTCGGTGCCGTAGTCGTAGTAGTCCTCGCTTTCGGCACGCTTCAGGAAAGAAACGATCTTGTACGTGATCGGCGTGATCAGGGCCTCCCAGCCGACCTTGATCAGGTAGTTGCTTACGAGGACCTCGACCAACAGACTGTTGGACCACACACCGAAGAACGCAACCGGGTAAAAGACGGCCGAGTCGACGCCCTCACCGACGATGGTGGATCCAATCGTTCGTAACCAGAGGAAACGGCCCTTCGTCCGAATTTTCATCTTGGCCAGGACGTAGGAGTTTGACAGCTCTCCGACGAAAAAGGCCGCCATCGAGGCGAGGACGATGCGGGGCGTCTGTCCGAATACGGTCTGGTAGGCGCCCTGGCCTTCCCAATCGGCGGCTGGGGGCAGAGCCACGACCACATAGGCCATCAGCGAAGCGAAGATCAAGGCGCCAAAACCGGCCCAAACGACTTTCCTCGCCTTGGCGTAGCCATACACTTCGGTCAGGACGTCGTTAAAGATGTAACTGATGGGAAAAAACAAGACGCCCGCGCCGAAGGTCATCCCGTAAACCGTGCTGACCTTGGCTGCTCCTATGACGTTAGAGCATATGAGCACGGTTACGAACATCGCCATCACGAGGTCGTAGTATTTGTACTGCCGGCGATCTGGAGAATTTTTCGTCACGAAGTTGTCCACTCTTCAGGCATCCGGCGTGGTCGAGGATACGGCTACTCGAGACTTCAGGACGATGTTCGGTTTCCAGCGCACGATGAGCCGGTAGGCCAGGAGAACGGACAGAACCGCACCGTACGTCAAGGGCCGGAGAGTATCCGCCTTTACGATCCACAGATAGTGAACCACGCCTGCCATCGCGCTCAGGTAAATCAATCGATGGAGCAGTTGCCATCTCTTCCCTCCCATCCGGCCGATCCATTTCTTAGTCGAGGTCACGGCAAGCGGGATCATCGAGACGAAGGCGGTAAACCCGGCCGTGATGAATGGGCGCTTGGGAATGTCCTTCAGGATTTCGGCAAGATCGAAGAACTGGTCCAGCCAGATGTATGTGGTGAAGTGCAATATGCCGTGGAAGAAGGCAAACAGTCCCAGCATGCGGCGAAAGCGGATCAGTTTCGCCCATCCGGTAAGCTGACGCAACGGACGAACCGAGAGAGTGATCAGCAGAAAGCGAAGGGTCCACCGACCGGTCGTGTCGGTGATGTCGTCGATGGGGTTGGCGCTCAGCCCGCCCGTCAACGCTCCATGAAACAGGAGAGTCAACGGGACAAGGCAAAGCAGGAAGACGATCGGCTTGACGACGAATTTCAGGAACCGATCCGAGGTCATTTACTAATAGAACTTCCGGAGGTCCATGCCCTCGTACATCTGGGCCACATGTTCCCCGTATCCGTTGAACATCAGAGTCTTTCTCTTGACCAGTTCGCCGAGGCGGCGTTCCCTGGCCTGACTCCAGCGCGGATGATCGACGTTCGGATTGACGTTGGCAAAGAAACCATATTCGTTAGCCGCCTGGACCTGCCAGGTGTTTCGCGGCTGTTCATCGACGAAACTGATGTTGACGATGGACTTGATCCCCTTAAAGCCGTATTTCCAGGGAGTCACCAGCCGAATCGGCGCGCCGTTCTGATTCGGCCCCTCCTTGCCATACACACCGACGGCCATGAACGTCAACGGATTGGTCGCTTCATCCATCCGGAGGCCTTCAACGTATGGCCAATCCAGAACAGCGCGTCTCTGGCCGGGCATCTGTTCGGGATCGTAAAGCGTTTCCATCTTGACGTACTTGGCCCCGGGCAACGGGTCCAGCTTGCGAATCAGGTCGGCCATCGGGAATCCGTGCCACGGAATCACCATCGACCACCCTTCAACACACCGCATCCTGTAGATGCGATCTTCCATCGTGAAGCCCGAGAGCAGATCGTCGAGATCGTACTCCGCCGGGTTCTTGACCATGCCCTCCACCTTCACCTTCCAGGGCTTGGGGCGGAGCGTTCCCGCGTTTCTCCCGGGGTCCGACTTGTCGACGCCAAATTCATAAAAATTGTTGTACGTCGTCACGTCCTCGTACGGGTTCAGCTTTTCGTCGGTGTCGTATGGACCCTTTTGCGCGGTTCCGCCCGACGCCTCCGTGGTGGGTCCGGCGCAACCCTGGGGCAGGATCAGACCCGCCGCTGAAACGACGGTCGCCAGACCGGCCGCTTTCAGAAACTGCCGTCGATCTCTGTATAGTTTTTCGTCTGTGATCTCTGACGATTTGACGTCCTCTGGCCGCTTGATGAGCATGTCCTCTCCTCAAAGGTAATCTGCGGGATATGTTACCACCCAAAGCTCGATTAGAACACTAGTGATCGGGTTGGGGAGTGCGAGTCGGAAGGGATCGGACAGCCAAGGTCAGGCCGGCCGAAAGCCGCGGGCTGCGGTCAGCGAAAACGGGCAACTCTCGAGAGGGAATTCTGATCCTTAGGGCCCACTCAAGAATAACTTCACATTTTGGCATCCCATCTTCACGCCATCTTCGCGGGACCTTCACGCCATCTTCGGCCGCTCCTCAATCGCAGATCCTCGAAATAGCAGGCTATTCCTCCGGTCTGCTCAATCGGTCGCGACCGAATCTGACGCAAATCTGGGCGCCAATTCTGTGAAGTTATTTTTGAGCGGACCCTTAGTCCTTCCCACCGGAATCTTGCGATGGTTCTTCCGTCCCCAGAGCCACCAGGGATGGTTCGAGGCGCTCGATTTCTTTTTCCAGTTCCGCACAGGATTCCTCCGCTGCGATCCAGTTACGGCTAACGGCTATGGTTTCCAGTTTATGTGCCGCCTCGAAGGCGTCTTTCGCCCCAAAGTTGCTCACCGAACCTTTCAAGGTGTGAGCGGCCATTTCCAGTGCCTTGCAGCCCTTCCGTGAAACGGCTTCCCGAGTCTCGGACAACAATTTCCGGCAATCGGTCCGGAACAACGCCACAAGCTCGTTGAAGAATTCTCTGTCGCCGCCGACTCTCTCCAACACTTCCGCCCTGTCAAAAACATCGTCGCGGTCTTCGCGCGTCTCCGGCGCGGAATTGTCGGCGAAACGCCTGCGCCCATACGTTTCGACGGCTTTGATCAATTTCTCGATCCGAACCGGTTTGGCGATGTGGTCGTCCATACCGGCATCCAGACATCTCTCCCGGTCACCCTTCATGGCGTTCGACGTCAGACCGACGATGGGAATGCGTCCACCCAGGCTTTCCTCCTTCCGTCGAATCTGGGCGGTGGCTTCAAAACCGTCCATCTGCGGTCCTTCCTGACGTGAAGAAGGCTGAGCAAGGCCAATGTATCACCAAGATAGGCCGTCAGCCCAGAACTAGGAGCGAGCTGGATTCATTTGTAGCCGATCGGTGTCATCCAACCCGGACAGCCGCAATGCTGTCACACACTTGGCGGCGATGTCATCGAGTGTCCTACCGAATACCCGGGAGCCGTCGCCAGATTTTGAGAATCAGGCGGAGCAAACTCGCCGCCTGATCGCTTCGAAGCCGGGTCAGGATCGAATCGTACCCTCCCCAGCGAGATGGACCCGTGACGATGCTCTGGAGTTGGCTGAAGCGTCGAATACCTTCCGCTCCATGACGCCGGCCGATGCCGCTGGACTTGGTGCCACCCATCGGGACATCGAATGAGCTGTAAATCTGAAGAGTGGAGTTGATCCCGACCGATCCGGCATCGAGCCGCCGGGCCAGATCGACGGATCGGCCTCCCTTCTCCCCCCACACCGTGGCGTTCAGACCATACGGCGAATCGTTCGCCTTCCGAAGTGCTTCCTCCCGGTCCGCCACCCGGTGGACGGTAACGACGGGGCCGAAGGTCTCCTCTCTTGAAATCAGGGCATCCCGAGAGACATCAGCGAGCATCGTGGGTTCGAGGAAGGCCGGGCCGAGGTCGGGTCTCGGCCGGCCCCCGACGATGACCCTGGCGCCTTTCTCCACGGCATCTGAAATGTGGCCGGATACCTTCCGGAGATGGTCGGCCCCGATAAGGCTCCCTATGTCGAGGTCCCATCGCTCGGACCCTCCCATTTTGAGATTTCGGATCCGCCTTGCGGCACGTTCAAGAAACTCGTCGTACAGAGGACTTTCGACGTAGACACGTTCGACCGACAGACACGCCTGCCCGCAGTTGACGAATGCGGCGGCGACCAGGCCTTCGACGACATCGTCGAGTCTGGCCCCGCTGGTGACGATCATCGCGTTCTTGCCTCCCATTTCGAGTGAATATGGTATGAGGCGCCCCGCGGCCAGCGTCGCCACGGCCTTCCCGGCTTCCTTTCCACCTGTAAACGCCATGTAATTCGAACCCTCGACCACGGCGGCGCCTGTCTCCGCCCCACCATGGACCAGGATGATGAGGTTCGGATCCAACCCCGCTTCGAGGAGGAGTTGGCGACCGAGAATCGCGGAAAGGGGAGCCCGCTCAGACGGCTTCAACAGGACCGCTGATTTCGCTACTCTAAATTGGCCCACTTTTGATCGTTTGATTTGGCCCACCCCTGACGACTGAACCGGAGAGGCTGTTCCGAACAAAGAGTCGGAATGGAGGGACCCGGTGTCAAGGAGATCGAAGGTGGAATTATTTGAAGAGATTCGGCGAGAGCACGAGTTTGGTGTGGGAACGATCCAGGGTGTGGCCCGGCGGCTGGGGGTGCATCGGCGGATGGTGCGTCAAGCGCTGGGAAACGCCGTGCCGCCGGCGAGGAAGAGCCCGGAGCGGAAGAGGCCGAGGCTGGAGCCGGTTATGGAATTTATCAACGGGGTGTTGGAGGCGGACAGGCAGGCCCCGCGGAAGCAGCGGCACACCAGTCACCGGATCTACGAACGGATCCGGATGGAATTTCCGAAACATCCGATTGGGGAATCGACGGTTCGCCGGTATGTCGGGCGGCGGAAGCGGGAGATGGGTTTCATCCGACAGGAGACGTTCGTGCCGCAAAGCTACGCCTGGGGTCAGGAAGCACAGATCGACTGGTACGAAGCCGTCGCGGAGTTGGATGGCGAACGGCAGAAGCTCCAGGTTTTCTGTATGCGGAGCATGGGCAGTGGTGGCGCATTCCATCGAGCTTATCCTCGGGCGACACAACAGGCATTCCTGGAGGCTCATGAGTTGGGTTTCCGCTATTTTGCGGGGGTCTTCGGGGTGCTGCGTTATGACAACCTGACCAGCGCGGTGAAGAAGATTCTGCGGGGATACCGGCGTGTAGAGACCGAACGGTTCATCGCGTTTCGGTCGCATTGGAAGTTTCAAGCCGAGTTCTGCACACCCGGCGAGGGCCACGAGAAAGGCGGTGTGGAAGGCGAAGCCGGATACTTCCGGCGCAATCACCTGGTACCGGTGCCGAAGGCGAAGGACCTGGCGGATCTGAATGCGCAGCTGCTGGCCGGTTGCCGGGCCGATGAACGGCGCAAGATCGGCGATCGGGTCCAGACGGTGGGTGAAGGGATGCAGATCGAACAGCCCCATCTGCTCGCGTTATCGACCGAAGGGTTCCCTCTGGCCGAGGACAGCTTTCCACGAGTCGATGGTAAGGGATGTGTACGGGTGCGTAACAACTTCTACTCCGCCCCCGTCAAGACCGGGACTGTGGTGCGGGCGAGCGTTTTTCCGGCCTACGTGGAGGTCTGGCACGATGGCGGATGCGTGGCGCGGCATGAGCGAGGATATGGAAACGGCCAGCACTTCTTCAATCTGGAACATTATCTGGAGGTGTTGGAGCGGAAGCCGGGCGCGCTGGCCGGGAGCAAGCCTCTGGAGCAATGGCGGCAACAGGGCCGATGGCCGAAAAGCTATGACGAGTTCTGGCAGACGTTGATCGATCGCAACGGAAAACAGAATGGGACCCGCGCAATGGTGGAGTTGCTCCTACTGGGCCGGGAACATGGCTATAGCGAGCTGGATTCCGCATTCCAACAAGCCCTGCGCCTGGGATGCTCCGATGCCGCCGCGGCGCGCTACCTGATGACCGAGGCCCGATTCGACCGGCCGGCGGCGCCGCGACTGGAAGTGGCCGCACTACGCGCTTATGAGCGGCCCCTGCCGGAGGTGAATACTTACGATGCACTGCTCACTGCGGAGGTGGTCTAGCCCGGATGGATCACCAATCGGAGAATCGATCGGTGTTCGGATACGAGAAGCGATTTGCGGCGAGACTTGGAGCTGAGAGTGAGCGAGCCGTGGACATTGGCGGATTTTGAGCCTGTGACACGGCGACATTTGGCGGGAGATCGGCATGAATGGGCGAGTGCAGGCAGGCCTCGCCGGGAGGCAGATGAGAGGCGCTGTTTTTCGGATCTGAAGGTTCGGTGTCGTCAGCAACGAAGCGGAATTGATTGCAGGTTTCTCACTATGAGAGCAAAGACGTCGGCATAGGGATAGGCCTCCGACATCGAGATCCAGACGTTGCGGACCGTGAGGCGGATACGCGCACCGATCTTAAGAAGCTTCAGACGGATGGTTCCGCATTGGGCATGGGCCATCGCGGTATCTTTGAGACCGAGACGACGCAACGCCTGCATAAGCATGTAGGCGGCTGAGGACAGATACAGTCGGAGCTGATTGGCGCGCATGGTTCCCGCACTGGTGCGGTCGGCAAATAGATCCAGTTGCTGTTCTTTGATCCGGTTCTCCATGTCGCCGCGTGCGCAATAGAAATCTTCGTAGAGCGCTTGGGCTCCGAGTCGTTCCGGTGGCAGTGAGGTCACCACGAATCGGGGATTGGCGCCCTTGGCCAGGAACTCGGCTTTGCCAACAACGCGACGAGTGCGGCTCCAGCTCTTTCGAGTCCGGTACAGGAAATCCTTAAACACTCGTGCCGATTTCCCAGTGGTCTGAAACTCCGCTTCAGCCTGAATCATCTGGTCAGCGATCTCTCGCTTGAGGCGGTCGTTCTTGGCCAACCCCATCACATAATCGACCTGGTGGGTTTCACACCAGTCCAGTAATGCATCCCGGCAGAATCCGGAATCGGCCCGAATGATGATCGACACGTCCGGCCAGCTCTGACGGATCTGGCCGACGATACGTTCCAATTCATCGACTGATCCTGCCGCCCCATCGATATTGGACGGGCGCAGCCGAGCGCACAACAGATGCTCTCCACAGAAGATGTACAAGGGCAGATAGCAGTAGTTGCGGTAGTAGCCGTGAAAGAACCGGCCTTCCTGTTGACCATGGATCGGATCATCGGTCGCGTCCAGATCCAGAACGATCTCTTCGGGCGCCGTGTTGTCATGGGCTGCCACAAACGCATCGACCATCCAACGATCGATCTTGTCCCCATCCATAGCGATCTTCTTGTACCGCTCCTGGTCGCCGACTTCGGCGCCGGTCAACTCCAATCGGTTTAGCGTGCTCTTGCCCGCCAACGCCTTTCCCCAGTCGCCGGCCTGTCGTCGATTCGTTCCCAGCGGATCCGCTTTGTCCACCGCCAACGCAAGCATCGGGTCGGTCCGTAACTGATCGTGATCGTTCAGGTCTTCATATCCCAGGCACAGCCCGTAGACCCGCTGTCCCAACAGCTCCTTCACGGTGTGTTCGATCAACCGTTGGTCGCGATGATCGCTAAAACACCCCGCCAATCCATCGATCAAACCGGTCCGCTTTTCGACTTCACGCAGCAGCAGAACTCCAGCGTCAGACGTGATCTTGCCGCCGTCGAAACGCGCCTTCATTTTTCGTTGAAGAAGTCCGTGAAATTCGAACGTGGTTTGTTTACACTCTGTACTCATAAGGGCCGCCTCCGTTTGGTTTCTGAACCGTTCTCGACAAACGATTTATGCCAAACAGGGCGGCCTTTTCTGGTCCTTTCGGTGATTTATGCGGGCTAGTGTCCGCCACAGCCGGCGGGGTCGAACAGGCGGCGATTCAGCAGTACTGTAAAGCTCTCCGGACGCCCACGATCGGAACGCAGTTTGCGGCCATGGCCGAGCAGGCCCAGCGGGAAGAGCACACCTACACACGGTATCTGGAAGCCTTGCTGGCGATGGAAGTTGAAGAACGCGAACGGAACACCGTGGCCCGGCGGATTCAAGCCGCACGTTTCCCTCGAATGAAGACACTCGAGGACTTTGACTTCTCGCGGTCGAAGGTTCCAGCCAACCGGATCCGTGGACTCGCAGACGGTGGCTATTTAGAACACGCCGAACCTGTCGTCCTGATCGGGGAGTGTGGAACGGGCAAGACGCACCTGGCCACAGGACTGTGCGTGGCCGCTTGTCGGCAGAAGAAGCGGGTTCGCTTTACGACGGCCGCCGGCTTGATCAACGAGTTGGTCGAGGCCCAACACAACGACCAGTTCCGCCGGGTTCTGGCCCGATGGTTCCGATACGAGTTGATTGCCATCGACGAAGTCGGCTATGTCCCGATGGCAGACCTCGGCGCCGAACTCCTCTTTCAAGTCATCTCGGATCGAGCCGAGCGGGCGACGGTGATCTTGACAACGAATCTGCCGTTCTCGGAATGGACCCAGGTGTTTCCCAATGTTCGGCTGTGCAAGGCGTTGCTGGACCGGATAACCGATCGCGCTCACATCATCGAGACCGGAACCGAATCCTTCCGGTTTCGGCGCACGTTGGAGAAACGACAGAAACCACGGCATCCGCCTGGAAAGGAGAAACCCGCGAAACAAACCACGTCCTGAGGGTCGGATCGCCGCGCGGTCGTCGATCCTGGGCGATCCTGGAAACGGAGTTTTTTCCCGAAAGAAAGAAAAAGAACCAAAAAGAAAGAAACGGAGGCCTGTGGAAGATGACGCGCTGTGGAAATCCTAAAAACCAGGATTCCCACAGCGCTTGGAAAAGCCTCGCCAAGGGCGCTCGGCTTTCCCACATCTACAACACAGGCCCGACGGTAATTATCACTACTCGGAATTATTAACAGGAGGGGGTGGGCCAAATCAGACGATCAAAAGTGGGCCAGACCGGGTGGACAAACCCAGACCGCGTTACCGGCGAGCAAGGCAGGAAGAGCATCGTCCATTGCCAGGAGGAATGGAAAATTCCACGGCGTGATCGAGCCAACGACACCCCATGGCTTTCGAACGACCCGCGCGCCGGTGAGTGCGGGAAGCGCACCCCGTCGCCGTCTATCTCGTAGAAAGCCAAGGCCGTGGTAAGCATAATAGCGAGCCGTTCCAGCCAGGCTGTACACTTCGGCAAAAGCGTCTCGCCGGTTTTTTCCTGTCTCGGACTGAATCGTGTCCAGGATCAGATCCTCTCGATCCAGGATCAGGTCATGAAACCGAATCAAGATCCCCGCTCGATCTTTCCCGGGCAGTTGGCGCCACGTTCCTTGGGCGACACGCGCGCGTATGAACGCTTCTCGAACGTCTTGTTCCTTCGAAACTGGAACTCGCCCGACGACCTTCCCGTCAACAGGATTCCGAATCTCGAGTTCCATGCCCAGGTTGTACCACGGGAGATTGGAACAGCGGTTAGTAATCAGTGGTTAGTGGTCAGTTGACCTGACAGTGAGGTGTGCGGGGACTGAAACGATGGTCGTTTTTACCACGAACGCGTGAAGGAAACGAAGACTTCCTAACTAGGGACGGAGGCAGAACCAACGATCAAAGTGTAGATTTCGAGGGAGTTCTGGGGAGTACGCCCCCGTCTCTATGGGTTTGGCGGGCGGGGGGGACGATCCGGTTGGCCCTCAACTGACCACTGACCACTAGCCACTGACCACTTCCCTCAATCCCTCTTGCGTGTCGCTCGGATCAACGCATCCATATGGTCGAGGTAATTCTCAAGTTCCCTTCTCCCGGCTGCAGTGATCTTGAACTCGGTCTTGGGCGTCCGTCCCTCGAAGTGCTTCGTGCAACTGATGTAACGCGCTTCTTCGAGCTTGCGGGCGTGAACACTGAGGTTCCCGTCCGTCGTCTCCAGGAGATCTTTCAAGTCCCGGAACGAAAGCGATCGGTTCACGGCAAGGGCACTGACAATTCCCAGGCGGACGGGTTCGTGAATGACACGATCCAGCCGAGATGCCTGACTCTGGGCCCGAAGCCGTTCGGGAGTCTTGGATTTTCCCGGACTCGGGCGGGGCTTTCGTGCCGCTGAAAGGCTGCGTCTAGCCACCGTACCTCCTTGCGATAATCCATCCAAATACAATGTGCAGACCACCGAAGCCCAGCAGCATCATCCACTGGCCCACCTCGAAGGAGGTGAACAGGGCCACGGTGCCAAGCACCATGAAACAGGCGCCCATGACGGGTACAACCCTCACCGAATAGGTTCCGCCCGTGACCACCCCGGCACCGTAAAGCAGCAGCCACAGACCGGGAAGCAGTTCGATGCGGTCGCCGAAATACATGGCCAGAGTCAGTGCGACAGCCGCGAACATCGGGGGCGACAGGCTCAGCACAAATCGCCGGCCCGCGCCGCCATGGAGGGGCATACTACCGTCGGTTGCCTTCCGCACCATCGTCCAGATTCCGATCCCCGTCGCGATGCCCGCGGCTACGATCCATGTCAGAAGCCAGGCTTCGGACGTCGGCCACAACCGGGCGACACTGGCGGCAGCCAGGGCGGTGAGCCCCATGCCAACTCCGCCCCAGCCCGGCACTCCGGTAAATGCCGTCGCCCGTTCCATCGTTGTGCGGATGAACTGGAGATCCGCGGCCGCCTTCTGCTCGATCGGCGCCGGTTCTGGGGAACTCGCGCGCTGACGGAAAGGAGTCGACATCAAGCCCAAAATACCCCCCGCCTCTTGTCTGAGTCAAGCACTTTACACAACAAAGCCTTTGCGCCACATTCCGGCAATCTCTCCCGAAGTTCTCGAAAATGTGGGTTGTCGGTTGTGCCGTTTTCTGGGATCATGCTTCTTCGGATCTTGCTGTCGACACTGTCTGTTCCAATGCAATGGAGGAAAAATGGCTGAAATTCTAATGGCGATGGGAACCGCTGCGCTCTTGTTGACTCCAATCGTGATTCTGACGATCGTTGTCTCGATTGTTGCCGTCAAAAGGGGCGAGGAAAATCTCAATGGCGGAGATCATTAGAGTCCACCTACTCGCCGGTCTCTCCCATTTGCCGAAACTTCTGATACCGCGCTTCCAGCATTTCGTCGGTAGGGGTCTCCTCCAACTCCCGTAACTGTCCCTCGATGGCCGCGCCCAGCCTGTTCGCCGCCTCGGGCGGATCGTGATGCGCACCACCGGTCGGCTCTTCGATGATCCTGTCGATCAGATTCAGTTTGAGCAGGTGTTCGGGCGTCAGTTTCAAAGCCTCCGCCGCCTCAGCGGCGTGGAGTTGGTCCCGCCAGAGAATCGCAGAGCAGCTCTCTGGAGCAATCACGGAATAAATCGAAAACTGCAACATGTTGACCCGATCCCCCACGCCGATCGCAAGCGCGCCTCCCGACCCGCCCTCTCCCGTCACCGTCACGATGATCGGCACTTGAAGGCTCGCCATCTCACGCAGATTGAAGGCGATCGCCTGGGCCTGGCCCCGCTCTTCGGCATCGATTCCCGGATAGGCCCCCGGCGTATCGATGAACGTGAGAATCGGCCTTCGAAACTTTTCGGCCAGCTTCATGATCCGCAAAGCTTTACGATAGCCTTCGGGCTTGGCCATGGCGAAGTTTCGGTGCAACTTCTGTTTGGTGTCCCGGCCCTTCTGCTGACCGACCAGGCACACGGGCTGCCCCCGAAAAAACGCGAAACCGGTTACGATTGCCGGGTCGTCGCCAAAATGACGGTCCCCCCGCCACTCTTCGAACTCGCTGAAAAGCAGGTCCACGTAATCGAGAAAATAAGGGCGCTGCGGGTGCCGGGCAAGCTGAACCTTCTCGTAGGCGCTCATGTTTCCGAGAATGTCCTGGCGCAGCTCGACGATTTGGGACTCCAATCGCCGGATTCGATCTCCCGTGTCGTTCGATTCGGGCAGGTTCCCGAGTTCGTCGAGTTCACGCTCCAGCTCGAGCAGGGCGTCGTTGGCAGACAGATCGCTCATTTGCTGAAGCTTACCGTATCCCGACCGCAGATCTCTTCAACGAAATTGATAAATTCCCGGTCCGGAAGGATCTTCAGGTACGGATTTGGCCGGACGAATGCCGTGTACCGGCCCGGGTATCGCAGTTCGAACACGAGCTCGGCCGTCCCGGTCTTCTCCTCGATTATCGGCCGAAGTCGCTCCGCGACGTCCGCGGGGGCTGAGAGGGCGTCAATGGCCACGGTCACCGTTTTGCTGAGTTTTTCAGGCGCCCGGTCGATCGGGATGACGTCAGTACCGAGAAGCCGCATTGCAGACTCGTCATTATCCAGCTTCCCGACGACGAACACAGGAGAGTCGGCGATGAGAAGGTTCTCGGTGCGGCCGAAGGCTTCCGGAAAGACGAGCACCTCAATGACGCCATGAAGATCCTCCAGGAGGATGACCGCCATTCGATCCCCTTTCTTCGTCCGCATGGCACGCATGCCGGCGACAATGCCGCCGATTACGATTTCCGAGCCCGACGTCTTGTCGGCCAGTGTCGCGGTGGTCGTATTGGCATACGTGTCCAGCTCGGCCTGGTACTTGCGTAGCGGATGGCCGGTAATATAAAAACCCAGGGTTTCCTTTTCGTGAGCCAGTTTCAGCTCTTCCGGCCAGGGTTCGGCGGCGATCATCATGTCGCTGTCATCGGACTCCGGATCCGCGAACATCGCAAACAGACCTCCCTGGCCCACCTCAGTTTCGTGCTGCTTCCTTTGTCCCCACTCGATGGCGCGATCCACGCTGTTGTACAGCGATGCTCGCTCGAGGTTGAGGCTGTCGAACGCTCCCGCCTTGATCAGGCTCTCCACGACCCGTTTGTTGACTGTTCGCAGATCGACTCTTTCGCACAGGTCAAACAGAGATCGAAACGGCTTCCGCTCCACAATCGAGCTGATGGCCGTCTCACCCACGTTCTTGATGGCCGCGAGACCGAAGCGTATTTCGTTGCTGGTCGGCGTGAAGTTGACCTCGCTGACGTTGACATCAGGCGGCAGGATGGGGATGTTCATTCCGCGGCATTCGTTAATGTATTTGACGATCTTGTCGGTGTTGCCCCGCTCACTGGTCAGGACCGCGGCCATAAAGTAATTGGGATAGTGGGCTTTGAGGTACCCGGTCCGATATGCCAACACGGCGTACGCCGCCGAATGGGACTTGTTGAACCCGTAGCCGGCAAACTGCTCCATCAGGTCGAAGATCTTGGTGATCTTCTTGGAATCCTTGAAGCCTTTCTCCCGGGCGCCATCGACGAACTTCTGACGATGGGCGGCCATCTGGTCCACTTTCTTCTTGCCCATCGCCCGCCGCAGCAAATCGGCCTCACCCAACGAGTAGCCGGCTACGATATTGGCGATCTGCATGACCTGTTCCTGATAGACGATCACCCCGTAGGTTTCTTCGAGGATCGGCTTCAGTACCGGAAGCAGGTAATCGACCTTCTTGGTCCCGTGCTTTCTCTTGATGAAATCGTCGACCATCCCACCGCCTATCGGGCCGGGGCGGTAGAGGGCGTTCAACGCCGTCAAGTGCTCGATACTGGAGGGTTTGAACCGTCTCAGGATGTCTTTCATCCCGGAGCTCTCAAACTGAAAGACCCCGCTGGTCAGGCCGGCTGTAAACAACTGATACGTCTCGGCATCCTCGAGAGGAAGATTGTCGACGTCTACTTCGATTCCCTTCTGGTGACGCAGCATCTTGACCGTGTCGTCGATGATGGTCAGGGTCGTCAGTGCCAGAAAATCCATCTTGAGGAGGCCAATGTTTTCGACGTCCGCCATCGGATACATCGTCATGATCTCGTCTTTACTGGACTTGTAGAGCGGTACCAGGTCTGTCAGCGGCCGGGGTGATATGACGACTCCGGCGGCATGCATCGACGCATGCCGCGCCAACCCCTCCAGCCGCTTGGCGATCTCCATCAGATCCTTGACTCGAGGGTCCCCGGCAACAAGCGATTTGAGTTCCTTGTTCTGTTTGATGGCTTTATCGAGCGTAATGTTCAGCTCCGCTGGAATCATCTTGGCCAGGCGATCCACCTCCGAGTAGGGCATCTGCATGCCCCGTCCCGTGTCGCGTATCACGCCTCGGGCTGCCATCGTTCCGAAAGTGATGATCTGAGACACGTTTTCACGGCCGTATTTCCGGGTGACATAGTCGATGACGTCGGCGCGCCGATTCATGCAGAAGTCGATGTCGATGTCGGGCAGGGTCACCCGCTCTGGGTTCAGAAACCGTTCAAAGAGCAACCCGTACTCGAGGGGATCGAGGTCTGTGATCTTCATGCAGTATGAGACCAGACTGCCGGCCGCGGATCCTCGGCCGGGCCCCACCGGAATGTCGTTGTCTCTGGAGTAGCGAATCAGATCCCAGACGATGAGAAAGTAACCCGAATACTTCATCCCCTGGATGATCGAGATCTCATCTTCCAGCCGCTTCTCGTACTCGGATATCGAATGTTTAAGCGACCCCGCATCGGCCAGGCCTTTTAGCTGGCTCATGCGTTCGGCGAATCCGTCCCGGCTGACCTTCGCGAAGTACGAGTCCACGGTGAAGCCCGGCGGAACGTCGAAGTCGGGAAACGGGTTGTCGATACTCTTTATCTCCACGTCGCACCGAGCGGCTATTTCCCCGGTACGACTGAGAAGGTCCGGATATGGGCCGAAAACCTCTTTCATTTCATCGTATGACTTGAAATAAAACTGATCCGTGTAGAACTTCATCCGGTTCGGATCGTTGACACCCTTGCCGGTCTGTATGCACAGCAGCATGTCGTGGGCGCGGGAGTCGTCCTGACACATGTAATGACAGTCGTTCGTCGCGACGGCGGGTATTCCCGTCCGGTCCGCCATGCGAAGCATGTCGGGAATGATCTGTCGTTGTTTTGCCAGGCCTTGATCCTGGACTTCCAGGAAGAAATTCTCTGCTCCGAAGATGTCTTTGAACACTCCAGCCGCCTCTTCGGCCTCGTCGTAGCGGTCGGCGAGCAGGTTCGCCGACACTTCCCCATTAAGACAGCCCGAAAGCGCGATCAGGCCCTCGCTGTGTTCGGCCAGAATTTCTTTGTCAATGCGGGGCTTGTAATAGAAACCCTCCAGGTAGCCGGCCGACACGAGCTTGATGAGGTTCTGATAGCCCCGGGCGTTTTCGCAGAGAAGGATCAGATGATTCGGGCGGGCTTTTCGCGGATCCCTGTCGTGTCGAGATGTTTTCGACACATACATCTCACATCCGATGATGGGCTTGACCCCGGCCTTCACCGCTGCGTTATGAAACCCGACCGCGCCGAAAAGATTCCCGTGGTCGGTCACGGCAACGGCGGGCATGTTGTATTTTGTTGCCATCGCAGCCAGTTGGTCATGACCGCAAGCCCCATCGAGCAGGCTGTATCCGGAATGAAGATGCAAGTGGACGAAAGAAGACATTGTTTTTAGTGTAGCGACCAGTTATGCACTGGCAGCTGGCTGTTATACCTCGGACGTTTATGAAAGAGTGGTCAGTGGTCAGTGGTTAGTTGCGGGAAAGACACGGCTTCCGGCAACTGAACACTGACCACTGGCCACTGACCACTTCCTCATCTACTCCCACTCAATCGTCGCTGGGGGTTTTGATGTGATGTCGTAGACGACTCGGTTGACGCCACGAACCTCGTTGACGATGCGGTTGGCCACTTTGCCGAGCAGATCGTAGGGCAGACGGACCCAATCGGCTGTCATGCCGTCGATGCTCGTAACCGCTCGAATCGCGATGGTGTACTCATACGTTCTCACGTCACCCATGACCCCAACGCTCTTGACAGGCAGCAACACGCAGAACGATTGCCAGATCTCGCGATAGAGCCCGGCCTCCTTGATCTCCTGGCCCAGGATGTCGTCGGCGTCCTGTAGGATGCGGATACCATCAGGCGTGATCTCTCCCATGATCCGGATAGCCAGGCCAGGGCCCGGGAAGGGCTGCCGCCACACCATATCTTCGGGTAAACCCAGTTCGGCGCCGAGCTCCCGGACTTCGTCTTTGAACAACTCGCGTAACGGCTCCACAAGCTTCAACTGCATGGTGTCAGGGAGTCCGCCGACGTTGTGATGGGACTTTATCGTTTCCGATGGGCCCCGAACCGACACCGATTCGATGACGTCCGGATACAGCGTCCCCTGGGCGAGAAAATCGACCGAGCCGAGGCTCCTGGCCTCCTCCTCAAAAACACGTATGAACTCGGTCCCGATGATCTTCCGTTTCTTCTCCGGATCCGTCACGCCTTTGAGCAGGCCGAGAAATCGGTCGGAAGCATCGACACCCCGCACGTTCAGGTGAAGGTTCTCCTGGAGCATCGACAGTACCTTGCGAAACTCGTCCTTCCGGAGCATGCCTGTGTCGACGAATATCCCATGGAGACGATCGCCTATGGCGCGCGCGATGAGCGTGGCGGCAACCGTGGAATCAACGCCACCGCTGATGGCGCAAATGACCCGACCGTCTCCCACCTGCTGCCGTATTCGTTCGACTTCCTCTTCGAGAAAGGAGCCAAGCGTCCAGTTTCCCGAGCAGTTGCAAATATCGAAGACAAAACGCCGCAAGAGCTCGGAGCCATTCTCCGTGTGGACGACCTCTGGATGAAACTGGACTCCAAACATTTTCCTGGCCGGATTCTCGATCACAGCCATCGTGGTATCCGTCGTCGCGGTCACGACAAATCCGGGTGGCGGCTCCAGAATCCGATCCCCGTGGCTCATCCAGACGCGCTTCTGGCCGTTCAACAGGACAGACTCCCCTTTCCGTTGCAATTCGCCATGGCCAAACTCCCGTTCCTTCGCCTGTTCGACTTTCCCCCCCAAGTCCCTGGCCATCAACTGCATGCCGTAGCACACGCCCAGGATAGGGATGTCCATGTCAAACAGCGCGGGATTGCAGACCGGTGCGTCCGGTTCATAGACGGAACCGGGACCTCCCGACAGGATGATTCCCTTCGGCCTGCGCTCTCGGAGAACTTCCAGAGGGGTGTGGAACGGAACGATCTCCGAATAGACGTGAGACTCACGAACCCTGCGACCGATCAACTGTGTGTACTGGGAACCGAAATCCAGAATCAGGATTTCTTCAGAAGTCGCGCCCATAGCTTGCGATTTACTCCGTCGCTGATCTTCGCATTATAGCAACCGATGAATAACGTGCCAGCAGCAGATAGCTGTGTATGAGGCTCAGACCGCCGACGAGCAAAACAGTCATGATCGCGGAGCCAAGCAGGTCCCCGGGCCCGGCACTGCGTGCCAAGGCAGTCCAAATCCCGACCACAACGGAAGCGACCAGAGACATCTCGAACAAGGCAATGGCACCGACAATTCCAAGCACCTCTGCAAGTTGGAAACCCAAACTCTCCACCGCACCACTCCGAATGACCGTGTCGAGAACCAGGAGCAGGAACGCCAGAAGAGTGATAAAAACAGACCCGGCCAGAACAGGCCACCGGATGTCCGGCCAGACCTGACTCCATTCTCCGACAGGAGTTGTCAGGAGAGGTCCAAAGCCGACGAAAGCGACGAGAACTCCCGCCGAGGCGAGAACAGCGCGACGAGCGAAACCCGAGAGCAGGAATAGTACGAAGTTACCAAACGCGTCGCTGGAGAAACTTCGGCCACCCGGGCTCAAAGTCCCGGCATGAATGAAGGCTTCGAGCAACATCCAGGCCCCCGCTGAAACGACCGCTGCCCCCAGCAGGACCCAGCCGAGATTGGCGGCGTTAGCGACCAGCAAGCGGGCCAGGGTCGCCAGGGCAAGAGGCAGCACGCCACTCTGGAGTGCCTGAAGCTCGCGGGTGTCGAGGAGGATCCGAGACAGGAACCAGATACCCGAGAACCAGAAGAGAAAAAGTGTGCCCGCCAGCCAGAGCAGCTTCGAACACATGTCCAGCAGAACGAGGTGGAGTCTTCGCGTAGCCAGGCCAAAGCCCGCTTCCAGGCATTCGGAAACCGTCATGACAGCCGTGTTCTCCCGCCGCATCTCACGATGTGTCCGGGTTGGGGCACTGTGCGCTGAGTGCCACCACCCCCCCAACTGACCACTAACCACTGGCCACTTCTCAAATCCCATCCTCGGGGTGAGGTTCCGGCGTCTCCTGTTCATCCGGAGACATCAGGCGGCGTACGGTCTGGGCGAGCCGGGCCACCGGGCCCGATGCCAGATACGTGGTCGCCATCAACAGGAGGACGATGCCCGAATAATAAAAAATCAGGCCGATGAGCATCGCGGTGGCAACGATCGCCGTCCTTGGAAGAGGCTTCTTCAGGTCCAGATCCTTGAAGCTCGGATACCGGACCGAGCTGATCATCAGAAAGGCCAGTAACGCCACCAGGAGACACCACAAACCCGCAGATCCCACCAGTTCTATCGGGCGTTGACGGAAGTGCACGATCGCGGCAATCACGCCGGCCGCGGCTGGAATCGGTAACCCCACGAAATGACGTGAGGACCCCCCGGGCTTATGCGCGAGAACGTTGAACCGAGCCAGCCGGAGCGCGCCGCAGATGAGGAAACCGAACGTTGCCAACCAACCGAACTGGTACACGTCCTGCGCGAACTCAGCCGGAATACCCGCAAGAGAAGCGATACCCCAGTTCAAGGCGAGAACGGCCGGTGCGACACCGAAGGTCAGGATGTCGGCAAGAGAGTCCAGTTCGAGCCCAAATTGACTGGCGGTCCCGGTCAACCGGGCGATGCGGCCGTCGAGCGTGTCGAGGACGGCTCCGACGCCGATGGCGATCGCGGCATAGTCGTAGTTTTCCTGAAGCGTCGACGCGATCGCGTAGTAGCCGCAAAACATGTTTCCGATCGTGAACAGGCTTGGGATTACAGACAGACCCGTTCGAAACCGGGGCCGGTCTCGCAAGCGCTTCTTCCGATTCGATATCGTTTTCATGGCAGTGTCTTGATCGTGCCGATCGTCGAACTTCCGCCCTTGACACGGTCACCAATCCGGACAGCGATCGTAACACGTTCCGGGACGGTCAGATCGACGCGGGACCCGAAACGGATCAGTCCGATCCGATCCCCTTTCCGAACCCGGTTTCCCGGGCTCTTCCAGCAAACGATCCTTCGCGCGACCAGACCCGCAATCTGAGAACACACCACGGTCACCTCGTCGCCCTTGATCGTCAGCGTGTTCTTTTCGTTCTCGACGCTTGCAAGGTGATTAAAGGCCGCCCGAAAACGACCTCGCTTGTACCGAACATCGATCACCTCGCCCGCCAACGGAGAACGGTTTACGTGGACGTTGAAGATCGACAGGAAAATGCTGATTCGGTTCCCGGCCCCATCCTTCTCTATTCTAACGATTCTCCCATCGGCTGGAGACACAATAACGGATGGGTCCGGAGAGATGGGGCGTTCCGGATCACGGAAGAAAAAGGCGACAAAGAGGACCAGTATCGCCACTACCACGGCAATCGTCGTCCACCCAAGCCAGAGCGCCGTTACGGTCGCCACCAGCAGGGGGACCAGGAATAGGAATGCGTCTCGTGCCATCGGGCAGGTGGAGGTCCTTGTCCTATTTGGAAACGGAAGTCACTTGAAGTTTATTTGATACTTTTCTAATCGAAAGTGTTGATGGAAGGTCGAAGCTTGCGGGAAAGACGAAATCGAGCCTCTCCCGCAGTTTCTTCTACGGATGTTGGTGACTCACCTGGCCTTGACGAAACTCCTGGATCATTCGAGACATCTGATCTTTCAAATGGAGTTTCCTTTTTTTGAGATCGATTTCTTCGAGCTGATCGTGACTTGTTACGTGGGGACGGTCGGCCAGTTCCCGGAGCTTCATCTTGAAAGACTGATGTTTCTCAACAAGGCTACGAAAATCCGGATTGTTGGAGAGCAGATACTCTTTGATCTCCTCCTCATTCGTCATTATGTTCGGTCCTCCCTGGCGGCTAGAAGGTTCAGGTCTCATCCAGCGGCCACACTACCACACGCCCCGGTTCGATTCAACGGTGAGGAGCCAGTAGAGAAAAGAGTACCGTGACTAAAACCTGCTACTGCAACAGCGTCAAGACGGACTGCGCGGATTGGTTCGCCTGAGACAGTGCGGCCAAACCACTCTGAGTCAAGATGTTGAATTTGGTTAGAGCTGCGGCCTCCGCGGCGATGTTCGCGTCTCGAATCCGGGATTCGGACGCCTGCACGCTGACAGACATGGTCTGGGCCTGCGCGATGGCAAACTGCAACCGGTTCATCGCCGCGCCAGTTCGTCCCTGAACAGTGCCCAGGGTGCCGACCGCGGCCTGGATGGCGGTGATGGCAGCAGCGGCGTTGGACTGGCTCGTGATGTTCTGGGAGCTGATGCCCAGTCCTTCGTCATCGATCGCTGTCGTCAGAGCGAACGAAACAAAGCTGACCGCGGCGGTCGTGTTGGTCTGCGTGTTTCCAACGAAGACGGACCGGGTGTTGAGGTTGGCATTGCCGGTCTCTAGCCCTGCGGCTTTCGCGTTTCTTGTGATTTCCGCCAGAACAGAGCTGAACTCGGTGTCCAGACTGCTTCGGGAAGAGGTAAAGGTGTCCGACGCCGCCTGGCTGGCCAGGGTCAGGGCACGGTCCAGCAGCGACGAGATGTTGTTCATCGCACCGTCTTCGATCTGTAGCTTGCTGATGGCATCATTCGCGCTGCGGATGCCGACCGTCAGGCCCGTGTTGTCCAGACGGTGTCGGTTGGCGACGGACAATCCGGCTGCATCATCGGCCGAACTGTTGATCCGGAGACCGGAACTGAGTCGAGACAGCGTCTTCTGCAGGCCATTGCTTGTTTGGATCAGCCGAGCTTGCGCATTGATCGACGGGAGGTTGGTAACTACCGAAAAGCTCATGTTTCGTCCTCAATGACGTTGGTTTTCCGATGTCCGTATCGGAAGACCGGCGGGGGCCAGTCAACTATCTTATCGGACACACGAGCCGAATCATTATCGACAAACAGGAGTTCTTACGCCGACCTACTAAATCACAACCTCAGATCCCGCTCCATCACGAACGCATCCTCGACCGGATTGGAATAATAGTCCGTCCGTTCGCCCACGATCATGAACTTGAATCGCCGGTAGAATTTGATGGCCCCCGCGTTCGATTTCCGAACTTCCAGCATGAGTTTACGTGCTCCATCCACAAGGACGGACTCGATGACGGCCTGCAGGAGGAACGTTCCGATGCCGGAGCGGGCGTGGCCCTCGTCCACTGCGATGTTGTAGATTTCAGAGATGTTCTCCGCCAGGTGGAAGATCACAAAACCTACGATGGACAAGCTCCCGTCCGGGTCTTCGGATTCGGCGACAAAACTGGAGGTAAAACTATCCTCATTGACGAGGCGCCGGTACGCGTCGATCGACCAGTGAGACAGGTGGACCCAGGATCGTTCGATCTCGACGATTCGATCGATGTCTTCCCTGCGGGCTCCCCGGACTTTGACCGACACCGCTTTCATGTCAGATCTCCTTCCCTGCTTCCGCATCGGACTTGCGGATGTAGAAAGGGTCCAGATCCTGCCGATTCGATGTCATCACCATCCGAGCGATGGTCACGGCAAGGTACGGGTCCGAAGCGACGACCTTCGAGTCCGCTTTACCGTCGAACATAGACCGATACTTCATCACTCCGTTTCCGCAAAAAGAGATCTCGCTTTCCGGCAAAATGGAAATCCATTGGGCGGGTTTTAGCACGGCTGCAGGGTGAAGTTCAACAAGTGCTTCGCCTTCTCGCCGGAACAACGCTGTATAAATCTCTCCACGACGTGCATCGAGTACCGGGGCGATCGAAGAATCGGTCCGACCCACCTGCCATGCGACGGCCGCCAGGGTGGAAATGCCTGCACTGGGTTTGTTGTTCGCAAACGCAAACCCTGCCATGGCAGCCAAACCGACGCGCAATCCGGTAAACGAACCCGGTCCGCGGGCGGCAGCAAACAAATCGATGTGGTCCAGCGTCAAGTCGACGTGTTCGAAGAGAAAGTCGATCGACCGGAACAGCCGCTCTGAATGCTGGATCGAAGAGATGAGACGCACTTCACCCAAAGGCTCACCGTCCGCGGTGACGGCAACGCTTCCATGGTCGGAACTTGTATCTACGGCAAGCACGTTCATTGTTACGTTCCGGATAGAATCTTACGCGAACCAGCCCGGATGGAAAAATCCAAAAGGCATAACAGCCCGTGGTGGCAGTCTGTAGGGTCGCGCGCAGGGGTATTCGGGTCACCGGCGCGAAATGAGGAGCGGAACGATGCTTTCTCATCGTGACCGACGAATGACAAAGCCTGTAACCCGAAGACCCCTGCGCCCTTCGGGTGTCGACGGCATGGGGCCAGCTGCGGCGTGACGTCCGATGAAGAGCATCGACGTCTTCGATGGGAACCATCGCCGTCTTCGATGGGCACATCGACGTCGTCGTGGCGCCTTGCATCTAGCCCCATGGCGCTCGTAACGCGACCCTACAGACTTCCACCACGGGCTGCGAAAGACCCGATGGGACCCGACATGCCTTGGCATGCCGTATGATGTGGTGAATCGTCAGATGTACCGTAGAGACTCCATGCCCAAAGACAAGGAACCTACCCCGATGATGCGGCAGTACTTCTCCATCAAGGAGGAGGTGCCGGACACGCTTCTGCTGTTCCGCCTTGGGGATTTTTACGAAATGTTCTATGACGATGCGGTCACGGCGTCCCGAGACCTTGAGATTACCTTGACGGCACGTCATAAGGACAGCGGATCCCCGGTACCGATGTGTGGGGTTCCGTATCATGCGGCCGAAGGCTACATCGCGAAACTCCTCGGAAAAGGACACAAGGTCGCGATTTGCGATCAGACCGCCCCACCCCGGAAAGGCGTGAAGCTGGTCCCGAGAGAGATATCCCGCATCATCACGCCAGGGACCGTCACGGACATGACCGTCCTGACGCCGGGAAAAAACAATTATCTCCTTGCCCTCGTCGACCGTGAGGGCTCCCTCGGCACGGCTTTCCTCGACGTCTCGACAGGGGAGTTTCGAATATCCGAATCGGACGCGCCCGATCGATGGGATCAACTGTTCCTCGATGTCGAGCACTTCAGCCCTCGTGAGGTCGTCTTCCCCAGAGACGGCGAAGCCGGTTTGCCGAGTCTCGATGGCTGTGTGCGGACGCCCCTGGACGAATGGATCTTCGACGAAGATGCCGCCACGCGGATCTTGCGAGATCAATTTGCTACGACAGACCTCACAGGCTTTGGCTGCACCGACAAGCCTCTGGCGGTCGGCGCGGCGGGAGCACTGATCCACTACGCACGCAGAACCCAGAAGACCGGCCTCGAACACATCACGAGCTTGACCTGCAGCGAGTCGGCCGACTACATGATCCTCGACGCGTCGTCGATTCGAAACCTCGATCTGGTGGAGTCCGCCAGCGGAGCACGAAGCGAGACGCTGCTTGGCGTGATCGACCGTACGTCCACGGGCATGGGCGCCCGCCTCGTACGGAGCTGGCTGCTGAGGCCCTCAATCACACCCGCCGAGATCGTCCTGCGGCAGGACGCGGTGGGCGAGTTGGTCTCTTCGAGCGCCCGGCTCGAAGAATTCAGGAACAGCCTGGATGGTATGTCCGACATCGAAAGGTTGCTCAGCAAGGTCACCGTCGGGACGACAACACCGAGAGAGTTGGTCGCCCTCCGAAATTCGTTTGGTAGATTGCCCGGCATCGGCGCCCTGCTGGACCGGTCGGAGTCCGCGCGTTTCGATCAGCTTTTCGAAGAACTGGACTTGCTCGAAGACCTCCACGGTCTTCTCTCCGAGGCTATCAAGGACGAACCGGCCCTCACCCTGGCGGATGGTGGGGTTATCCGGGATGGTTACGACGAGCCTCTGGACGAACTGCGACAGATCTCACGGAACAGCAAGTCCTACCTGGCGGCTCTCGAAAAACGAGAGAAACAACGGACTGGAATCGGATCACTGAAGGTCCGATTCAACAGGGTCTTCGGGTACTACATCGAGATCTCCAGGGCCAACCTGCACCTTGCTCCCGACGACTACGTTCGAAAGCAGACCCTGGTCGGAGCCGAGAGGTTCATCACGCAGGAACTCAAGGAATACGAAGAGAAGATCCTGACGGCCGAGGAAAGGATTACGACCCTGGAGAAAGAACTCTTTGAAAACGTCCGGGCCCGAATCGCCGCAGGCTCCTCCCGGATTCGCATGTCTGCATCCGTCGTGGCCCAGTGCGACGTCCTGTCGGGTTTCGCCCTCCTGGCCCGCAAATTCGGCTATTCCAGGCCGGAAATCTCCACCGACACCGCCCTCCTGATTCGCAAGGGCCGACACGTCGTTCTCGAGGCGTTGGCCGAGGACCACCGCGCAGAACGCTTTGTCCCGAACGATCTGTTCTTGAACGATGCCGACAACCGGATCCAGATCATCACGGGGCCGAACATGGGAGGCAAATCGACGTTCCTCCGCCAGAACGCGTTGATCGTCATACTGGCCCAGATGGGATCCTTCGTCCCCGCTCAGCTGGTCCGTTTTCCAGTCATCGATCGCGTTTTTACGCGTATCGGGGCTTCCGACAACCTGGCGCGCGGTCGGTCGACTTTCATGGTGGAGATGACCGAAGCCGCCATCATCTTGAACTCGGCCACGGCGAAGAGCCTGGTCATACTCGATGAAGTGGGCCGGGGCACGGCCACCTTTGACGGCCTGTCGATCGCCTGGGCGGTGGTCGAACACATTCAGTCCCACATCCACGCAAAGACGTTGTTTGCAACACATTACCATGAGCTGACCGAGCTGGCGGACCTGCTTCCAGGCATTCAGAACTTCCACCTGACGGTCAAGGAAGTCGACAACCGGATTATCTTCCTGCGCAAGGTCGAAGCCGGAGCGGCGGACCGCAGCTACGGCATCGAAGTGGCCCGGATGGCCGGAATTCCAGCTTCCGTGATCGGACGCGCGCGAGAGATTCTAAAAAAACATGAAGACACCGAGCACGAGTTGTCGGATAATCTGACACTTCGAGCCAGACGTAAGAAACGTATTGTTATCAATCAGCTCTCGCTCTTTTCTCCAGAGGAGGAAGAGTTGAGGACTCGCGTACGCGAGCTGGATCTGGATCATGTGGCGCCATTTGAAGCCCTCCAGATTCTGGCCGAGCTGCGAGCCAAGTTGGACCAGAGCTGAGCGAGGAGTCTCCCGATACTGTTCTGGTTAAATCCGGACAGGGCGGCAGGGGGATCGTTGTCGGTGCCTCAGCACATGAAAGATATCGCGCGACTGACACTGGAAGAAAAAGTCGGCCAGCTCTTTTTTGTCGGCTTCCAGGGGACCGAACCCGATGCCGAATCCACCGGCATTCTGAAGCACGTCCGTCCGGGCGGCTTCCTGCTTCTTCAGAGAAACATCGAGAGCCTGGATCAGATATACAATCTCAACCTCCGGCTCCAGGGCGAGGCCGACCTTCCTCTCTTTCTGGCCATCAACCACGAAGGCGGCGCGCTGGACCGTCTCAAACACGTTATCGCGCCGATTCCATCCGTTGCCGAACTTGCCGACCAGGGAACGGCGGCGGTGAGGTCCGGAGCACGGTTGATCGCCGCCGAGCTCGAAGCTGCGGGCTTCAACATGAACCTGGCCCCCGTACTGGACCTCGGCTTGCCTCAGTCCATCGTGCGAGACCGGACGATGGGCGCCGCCGCGGCCGAAGTCGCCCGCCTCGGGCGAGTCGTTCTCGACGAATTCCGCCGAAAGAAAATCCTTGCGTGCGGGGGACATTTTCCCGGCCTCGGCGGTGCAGCGCGGGACCCACACTTCGTTCTGCCACGCGTCGAACGGACCCGGCGTGAGATCCTCGTCGAGGACGTGGTGCCCTTCGACTCCCTGGCCGGCGAACTCGACCTGATCATGGTGTCGAACGGCCATTACCCCGGCCTGGGAGACATCCGGCCGGTGCCCGCTTCCCTTTCCAAAAGGGTCGTCGACGGACTGTTGCGCAAAACCGTTGGTTTTGAGGGTGTAATCGTGACGGGCGACCTCACGATGGGCGCGGTCACTTCCACCGGTCTGACGCCGGCCACATTCCTCCGCGCACTGGACGCGGGCAACGACATGTTCCTGTTTTCCCAGACCACGCCCCTTCTCAAAAACGCATTCGACCACCTGGTAAGTGCGGCCCGTTCGAAAGCCAAAGTAAGGCAACGGGTCGATGAGTCCGTCGAACGCATTCTCGACCGAAAGCAGCGCATCGAGTTCGCACCTCTCCGTTATCGGCCGCATATGAAGGCCCGCCTCAGCCGTCAGATCGTAAAACTCAGAGACTCCATCGCAGCAGTCGAAAAAGTGCCAGCCCGTTAGTCATCCTGAATAAGAGCAGCCCTGT
Organism: Terriglobia bacterium; assembly: GCA_965247425.1. Lineage (GTDB taxonomy): Bacteria > Acidobacteriota > Terriglobia > 20CM-2-55-15 > 20CM-2-55-15 > CAZOZZ01. The sequence continues at coordinate 2,019,180 of OZ252023.1, read as the reverse complement.
CGGGTTTCGTCATTAACGCGGGCGCCCACGGAGGGACGCCCCGACACGCTGTCCCCCAGGGGACCTCGGGCGGACCAGGCGGTGATACCCTGACATCGTGACTTTTGGTTCTTTAAGCCATCTCCTCCTGATCCTCTTGGCCGTTCTCTTGTCAGGCTGCGTCGCCCCGCCGACGCCCGACGCTGTCACGCTTGCGATCGAGAACCCTCCGTTGAACCTGGATCCACGGATCGGGTTGGACGCCTCCTCGGAGCGAATAGGGTCACTGATCTTCAGTTCCCTGGTCCGACGCGACGAATCGTCGGCGATTGTTCCGGATCTGGCCGAAAGCTGGGATATACCCGATCCCACAACCTACATCTTCCATCTCCGCAGGGGGGTCCGCTTTCACGATGGACGCCTCTTGACGGCGCGGGACGTTATCTACACGTTTCGTTCCATCCTCAATCGCTCGGTCGAGACGCCCAAGCTGGGCACTTACCTGCTCGTCGAGGAAATCGAAGCGGTGGACGACCTTACGGTGCGTTTCAGCCTGAAGGAGCCGTTTGCCCCATTCTTGTGGAACCTGACTTCAGGCGCAATCGGCATCGTGCCGGCAGGGGCGGGCTCCGAACTCGCCCAACACCCGATCGGGTCGGGCCCGTTCGTCTTCGAACACTACCGACGGGACGAAGAAGTCTTTCTCCGAAGCAACCCGGATTACTACGGCGTACAACCCCGGATTGAGGCCGTGCGTTTCAAGATCGTCCCCGAGGCCATCGTCCGGGCGTTGGAATTGAGAAAAGGAACAGTCGACATCGCCTTGAACGTTTTGCCTCCCGACATGGTCGAGGCTCTCGGTGATGAAGCGGAACTGGCAGTGATGAACGAAGATGGGACCAACTACCAGTACCTCGCCTTCAACCTCGAGGATCCGGCGTTCGCCAATGTGAACGTCCGGCGCGCCATCGCCCATGCGGTCGATCGCGATTCCATCATTCGAGACCTCCTCGGAAACCAGGCGCGTCGGGCCGACTCGGTGCTTCCTCCGGGAAACTGGGCCTATTTCGATGGCGTGGATCGTTACGACTACGATCCGGAACGCGCCCGGGAGCTGCTCAGGGAGGCGGGTTACGAGGATCTGTCTTTCACCTACAGGACTTCGACCGACGAAACCGGCCTCCTGGTCGCCACCGTCCTCCAACAGCAGCTGAAGGACGTCGGAATCAGCATGGGAATCCGGTCCAACGAGTTCGGGACGTTCTTCGCGGATGTCCTTGCCGGCAATTTTCAGATCTATTCCCTGCGCTGGATCGGCGGCAACAACGATCCGGACATCTTCAACAGCATCTTCCACTCGGAAATGGTGCCGCCAAACGGGCGAAACCGTGGCCGCTATTCAAACCCGGACATCGACAATTGGGTGGAGCTGGCCCGGCGCGAAGTCGATCAGGAAAAACGGAAGGAATACTATGCCCTGGTGCAGCAGACGATTGCCCTGGACCTCCCCTATGTCAGCCTCTGGTACCCCAACACCGTGTGTGTCTTTAACACGAGGATTCAGGGAATGAAGCTGTCGCCGACGGGGGACTATGAATTCCTGAACCAGATCTGGATCGACCCGTTGTAGCAGCAGGGACGGAGCTTGCTCCGTCCCCCTTTCGTTGACATCGCCAGGCTCTTGCCAGGTGCGTCGTTAGCTTGTGACGAAAAGAAGAGGGAGTGGAGATTTAAGCAACCCCAAACAAAAGCAAGCTCAGTCCCCTAACAGTAGGAGCGGGTGAGAACGGATTGGCAACAGCGGAAAAAAGAGAAGAGTGGAGATTTAAACACACCCTACGACAAGAGCTAACCCGCATAAATCACCGAAAGGACCAGAAAAGGCCGCCCTGTTTGGCATAAATCGTTTGTCGAGAACGGTTCAGAAACCAAACGGAGGCGGCCCTTATGAGTACAGAGTGTAAACAAACCACGTTCGAATTTCACGGACTTCTTCAACGAAAAATGAAGGCGCGTTTCGACGGCGGCAAGATCACGTCTGACGCTGGAGTTCTGCTGCTGCGTGAAGTCGAAAAGCGGACCGGTTTGATCGATGGATTGGCGGGGTGTTTTAGCGATCATCGCGACCAACGGTTGATCGAACACACCGTGAAGGAGCTGTTGGGACAGCGGGTCTACGGGCTGTGCCTGGGATATGAAGACCTGAACGATCACGATCAGTTACGGACCGACCCGATGCTTGCGTTGGCGGTGGACAAAGCGGATCCGCTGGGAACGAATCGACGACAGGCCGGCGACTGGGGAAAGGCGTTGGCGGGCAAGAGCACGCTAAACCGATTGGAGTTGACCGGCGCCGAAGTCGGCGACCAGGAGCGGTACAAGAAGATCGCTATGGATGGGGACAAGATCGATCGTTGGATGGTCGATGCGTTTGTGGCAGCCCATGACAACACGGCGCCCGAAGAGATCGTTCTGGATCTGGACGCGACCGATGATCCGATCCATGGTCAACAGGAAGGCCGGTTCTTTCACGGCTACTACCGCAACTACTGCTATCTGCCCTTGTACATCTTCTGTGGAGAGCATCTGTTGTGCGCTCGGCTGCGCCCGTCCAATATCGATGGGGCGGCAGGATCAGTCGATGAATTGGAACGTATCGTCGGCCAGATCCGTCAGAGCTGGCCGGACGTGTCGATCATCATTCGGGCCGATTCCGGATTCTGCCGGGATGCATTACTGGACTGGTGTGAAACCCACCAGGTCGATTATGTGATGGGGTTGGCCAAGAACGACCGCCTCAAGCGAGAGATCGCTGACCAGATGATTCAGGCTGAAGCGGAGTTTCAGACCACTGGGAAATCGGCACGAGTGTTTAAGGATTTCCTGTACCGGACTCGAAAGAGCTGGAGCCGCACTCGTCGCGTTGTTGGCAAAGCCGAGTTCCTGGCCAAGGGCGCCAATCCCCGATTCGTGGTGACCTCACTGCCACCGGAACGACTCGGAGCCCAAGCGCTCTACGAAGATTTCTATTGCGCACGCGGCGACATGGAGAACCGGATCAAAGAACAGCAACTGGATCTATTTGCCGACCGCACCAGTGCGGGAACCATGCGCGCCAATCAGCTCCGACTGTATCTGTCCTCAGCCGCCTACATGCTTATGCAGGCGTTGCGTCGTCTCGGTCTCAAAGATACCGCGATGGCCCATGCCCAATGCGGAACCATCCGTCTGAAGCTTCTTAAGATCGGTGCGCGTATCCGCCTCACGGTCCGCAACGTCTGGATCTCGATGTCGGAGGCCTATCCCTATGCCGACGTCTTTGCTCTCATAGTGAGAAACCTGCAATCAATTCCGCTTCGTTGCTGACGACACCGAACCTTCAGATCCGAAAAACAGCGCCTCTCATCTGCCTCCCGGCGAGGCCTGCCTGCACTCGCCCATTCATGCCGATCTCCCGCCAAATGTCGCCGTGTCACAGGCTCAAAATCCGCCAATGTCCACGGCTCGCTCACTCTCAGCTCCAAGTCTCGCCGCAAATCGCTTCTCGTATCCGAACACCGATCGATTCTCCGATTGGTGATCCATCCGGGCTAACCTACAAGTCGCACGAGGCGGTAGGCCGACAACAGGACGACTTCCCGCAGGCTGTACCATAGCCGGCTGGAAGGCGCGACTTCGATGGGGCTCCCCGGTGCCGGCGAGGTCAACGCGTCGACGCGGCTGTCGGCGAAGATCTGTTTGACCCGGTACAGGTGGAAGCCGTCGCTGACGACGAGGGCCTTTTTCCATCCGTTCGAGTGCATCAGCCGGGCCGATGCCTGGACGGTGTCATAGGTGGTTCCACTTCCCTGTTCGGTAATGATCTGTGAGGGATCGATGCCCCGCTCCGACAGGTAGCGGGCGCCTACATGGGCTTCGGAGAAATTTGGATCGGGCCCAAAGCCGCCGGTCGTGATGATGACGTTGGCGTAGCCGAGCTCGAACAGGTCGTAGGCATGGTCGAGGCGGGCCTGGAGAACCGGTGACGGCTTGCCGTTGTACTGAGCGGCGCCGAGAACGATGATCGCATCTGCCTGCCTGGCCTCATCGGTTACGGCGCCAGTCCGAATCCGGGAGTAAATGACGCAACGTAGACGCCGGTGGCGAGGACAATTCCCAGCAGTAGAACCGCCGTCAGCTTAATGAGTCGTCGTTTCATCGTGTCGTCGTGGCGTTGTCCTAAGGTCTCATTCCGAAGACCTGCCAATCACTTTTCCAAAGAACTCGGTCAGTTCCGCGCGGGATACCCGCCCTTCGCGCAGGAGGACCGGAGGGTTTTCCGTCAAGTCCAGCACCGTTGACACCGGGCTCCCTCGAAGAGGCCCGGCATCGACATAGACATCGACGCCTTCGCCAAGTTGCTCGACGGCCTCGGACACCGAACCGACAACCGGCCGATTGCTCCGGTTGGCGCTCGTTGCGGTCAGCGGTCTACCCAGCAGCTCGACAAGGTCGAGCGCCAGGGGCATCCGGGGCCAACGCAGACCGACGGTTCCCGTGCCCGCGGTAACGCGGCCCGAAAGGGTCCGACCGGCATGAACGACCAGCGTGATCGGACCGGGCCAGAAACGAGAGGCCACCGCTTCGAAGTCGGGAGTGGGCCGCGAGACGGCTGACGCCATCTCGATCGAGTTCACCAGAAGCAGGATGGGCTTGGACTCGGGTCGTCCCTTCACCTCGAACAGCCGTTCCACCGCCGACTCGTTGGCCGCATCGACCCCCAAACCATACGAGGTGTCGGTCGGAAAACAGATAACCCCACCCCGCTCGAGAATTCGCACCACATCCCGAGCTTTCTCATCGTCGAAATCGTCAGCGTTTACAACTCGCATGCATTTTTAAAGCAGGAATGTCGCATCAGCGCCTCAAATGTTTCCTGAGGATCAAGTTTCCCACTACTGCCATAATAGCGCTGACATGGGACCACAGCCTATCGGCAAGAACAACCGACGCCTGCTCGAGATCCGCCAGGCCTTCCGGCAAGGGGGGCGGACGCCGGACGGATTGCTTCCGATCGAGGGTCCGAACCTCATCACCGAAGCCCGGCGCGCAGGCATCGAGGTCGCGGAACTGTTCCTCGAGAGTGGCACCGATCCTCCACCCGAACCTGCCGGGACGACCTACGTGGTCGATCGACCGGTGTTTCGGTCCCTGAAAGCCACGGAAACTTCTCAAGGCATGATTGCCCTGGTCCGCCTCTCGCCTTCGGACATCGACGAGATGCTCTCTGTGGAGTGTCCGCTCCTCGTTGTTCTCAGCGGGGTGCAGGACCCCGGAAATGCCGGCACCATCTTCCGCGTGGCCGACGCTTTCGATGCGACGGGCTGTATCGGAGCCGAAGGTACGGTCCATGTGTACAACGACAAGCTGGTCCGTGCCAGCGCCGGAAGCATCCTCCGTCTCCCCCACTGTTGGGGTATGAACCTGACCATACTTTCCGATCGGCTGCGATCCAAAAACATCGACATCGTCGGAACAGCGGGTGACGCCCGGATCGCCATGGAGGATCACGACTGGCGCCGGCCCTCGGCCGTCCTCTTCGGCAACGAAGGAGCCGGGCTGGGTTCGCCCCATCGCGAACTCTGCGACACGGTCGTCCGAATCTCCAACGATCCGCGTGTGGAGTCCCTGAATGCAGGAGTCGCGGCAGGAATAATCCTCTACGAGGCCTGGAAACAACGGAGAAGTTGACACAATGGATTCCCTTTTCGAAGAGCCAAAACCTGATCGCGATCCGGAAGACAGTCCACTCGCCGAGCGCATGCGCCCGGAAATCCTCGGGAACTTCATCGGGCAGGAACACCTGTTGGGACCGGGTCGGGCGCTGCGCCTGGCCATTGAGCACGACAAGATCCCCTCCATGATCCTGTGGGGCCCACCTGGCGTCGGCAAGACGACGCTGGCCCAGATCATCGCCCACATGACGAAGGCCGAGTTTCTGACCTTCAGCGCGGTGATGTCTGGAATCCGGCAAATCAAGGACATCATGGCCTTAGCGGAGCGGTCACGCCATCATGGCCGCCGTACCATCCTTTTCGTTGACGAGATTCATCGCTTCAACAAGGCGCAACAGGATGCCTTCCTGCCCTACGTGGAGAAAGGCAGCATCACCCTGATCGGAGCGACGACGGAAAACCCGTCCTTCGAAGTCATAGCGGCTCTCCTGTCGCGTGTTCGCGTCTTCGTTCTCAACCCCCTCAACGACGACGAGATCCTGTCCCTGATCGGAAGGGCGTCGGAGCGATTCGATTATCGAATGGCCCCCGACGCTGCCCGAACCATCGTCGAACTGGCCAACGGGGACGCGCGGACGGCGTACAACATCCTGGAACTCGCATCCGAGTCGGTCGAGGCCGACGCGATGATCACAAAGGAGACCCTTCAGGAAGTTGCACAGAAGAAGGTACTTATCTACGACAAGGCCGGAGAAGAGCACTACAACATCATCTCCGCGCTCCACAAGTCGATCCGGAACTCCGACGCAGATGCAGCCCTGTACTGGCTCGCGCGAATGCTGGACGCCGGCGAAGATCCGATGTACGTCGCCCGGCGGCTGGTTCGTTTCGCCTCCGAAGACATCGGCCTGGCAGATCCGGCGGCCCTCGGTATTGCCCTGGACGTAAAGGAGGCCGTCGCTTTTCTGGGAATGCCCGAAGGTCAACTTGCGCTTGCGGAGTGCGTGATCTATCTGGCCGCATCACCGAAATCGAATGCCGTCTACACGGCGTATTCGGCCGCCCTCGAGGACGCTCGCCACGGTCGGGCCGAACCCGTCCCTCTCCATCTTCGCAACGCTCCGACCCGGCTGATGAAGAAATTGCACTACGGGGAAGGCTACCAGTACGCGCATGACAACAAGGAGCAAGTTGCCCGCATGGAGTGCCTCCCCGCAAGCGTCGCCGGTCACCGGTATTATCGGCCTAAAAATGCAGGAACGGAGATAGAAGTCAAGAGACGGCTGGATGAGGTCGAGAGACGGAAGAAGAAACAACAGCCTGAATGATGTCAGCAGTGTACCGCTATCTCTTCATGTGTTCCTTTAGAATACAAAGATCCATGACAACCTCCATGCCCGCTCCGCGCGCACGCGCCGCCGCTTCTTCGTCCACGACGCCTTCCTGAAGCCACAGCACCTTTGCTCCAACCTCGATCGCCTCTTCGACGACTCCTGCCACGTGTTCGGAGCGGCGAAACACATCGACGATTTCGACCGGCCCGGGGACATCCTGCAGCCGGGCATACGCGCGCTCCCCCAGCACCTCGGTCTCGTGAGGGTTGACCGGAATGATCCGGTATCCGTGGCTCTGCATGTACGCCGTCACGGAATGACTGGGTCGGAACCGTTGCGAGGACAACCCCACGACGGCGATGGTCCGGTAGTTTTCGAGAATTTCGGATATCGTCATCGAATCTGGTCGAGTACGGTCAAAAACTTCACGTTCTCTTCGTGCGTTCCGACCGACACGCGGACCATCGTCGGAAATCCGGCGCCCTGCATCGGTCGAACAATGACGCCCAGCCCAAGAAGCATGTCGAAGGCTTCGGCGGCCGGCATCTCGAGGTCGACAAGAACGAAGTTTGCGACCGAAGGAACGAATCGAAGGGATCGGGCCGTGAACTCCCGACAGAGAAAATCCAGCTCCCGGCGGTTGCTCTCCACGCTCCGGCCGACGTGATCGACATCGTCGAATGCGGCTCGCGCAGCGACCTGCGCGACGCTCGGCACGTTGAATGGGGGGCGAACCCTGTTGAGCGTCTCGATGACATCACGCCTCCCGATCCCGTAGCCGATTCGGAATCCGGCCAGACCATAGGCCTTCGAGAACGTCCTCAAGATCAGAACCGGGCGACCTTCCGTCAGATACTCGAACGAGTCCGGGTAACTCTCATCCCGCACATATTCGAAGTAAGCCTCGTCGAAAACGACGAGGGCGTCTTCAGGAGCCTGATCCATGAATCGACGAACGTCGTCCTTGCCGATCATCGTACCGGTCGGATTGTTTGGATTCGCCAGAAGAATCAGCCGGGTGCGCGGGCCGATTGCACCCGCCATGGCGGAAAGGTCGAACGTGTAGTTGTTGAGAGGCACCGTGACCATTTTCGCGCCAACCGACTGACAGAACAGGTAGTAGAGAACAAACGAACCTTCAGATGTCAACACCTCGGCTTCACTGTCCAGAAGCGAATGAAAGGCCATTGCAAGGATGTCACTGGAACCCGCGCCCACGATGACATTGTCCATCTCGACCTGATAGCGCCCGGCCAGCTCGCGACGAAGGTAGTACCCCGTGTCTTCGGGGTAGCGGCCCGAATCTTCGAGAAACGACCGGACGGCCTCGACCGCCTTGGGGGATGGCCCCAGGGGGTTCTCATTCGATGCGAGCTTGATCGCCGAGATTCCCAGTTCCCGCTCGACTTCCTCAACCGGTTTTCCCGGCTGGTACGGTTGAATCTTCCGAATGTGTTCCGGGATGACGTCCACGAAGTTCATGTAGCTCTCCGATCCGTCCGCTGGGGGCGACGTGCTCGCTCGAGTTTAGATTCGCTCACTTGTTTGTCCCCGTACCTGCCGTAGAACTTCCGCACCTCGACCGGCGTCAGTAGACGCCACTCCCCGGTCCCGAGCTTCGGCGCGTCGAGGAAACCGATTCTCACACGCTGCAGTTTCAATACGTGATGTCCGATAGCACTGAACATCCGCCGAATCTGCCGGTTCCGTCCCTGATGCAACGTGACCTCATACCAGGGATTCGGGCCGGACTTGAACGGTTGGATGTCGCAGGGTGCAGACCGGACCCCTTCCATCCGAATGCCTCTCCGAAGTCGATCCAGATCCTTTTCTGCAGGTGGAGGGGATACCTTGACCCGATAAACTTTCGGAACCCTGCCCCCGCGCGTCATGAAGCGCGTGAACTCACCGTCATTGGTGAGGATCAGCAGGCCCTCGGACGCAAAATCGAGGCGCCCGACCGGGTACACCCGCTCTCGAACACGTCCACCCAACAGATCCAGGACGGTTCGCCGCTTCTCCGGGTCGCTCAGGGTCGACACGACGTTCCGGGGCTTGTTGAGCAGGATGTAGACCGGCAGCCTCGGCGCCGGAATCTTGCGCCCGTCAACGGATATCACGTCCTGGGCTGCGTCGGCACGGACGCCCATGTCCTGTACGATCTTGCCGTTCAGCGCCACGCGTCCCTGCTGGATCATTTCCTCTGCCTTGCGGCGGGACGCGATACCCGCATGGGCAAGAATTTTCTGCAAACGTTCTTCCATAGCGTGTTGTCTGGCTGTTCCCTGGTTAGACAGGATCGGGCGATCGGACGAACTCGGAGCCAGAAGCCGGCGGACACCTAATCGCCAATAGCCTCTTCGTCCTCTTCGACCTGGTCGACCTCTTCGACCTGGTCGACCTCTTCGACCTGGTCGACCTCTTCGACCTGGTCGACCTCTTCGACCTGGTCGACCTCTTCGACCTGGTCGACCTCTTCGACCTGGTCGACCTCTTCGACCTGGTCGACCTCTTCGACCTGGTCGACCTCTTCGACCTGGTCGACCTCTTCGACCTGGTCGACCTCCTCGACCTTGTCGACCTCCTCGACCTTGTCGACCTCCTCGACCTTGTCGTCCTCCTCGACCTTGTCGTCCTCTTCTTCGATGGGGGCCTCAAGAGGAAGTACGGCCTGGGCGGAGTGCTCTGTCTTGATCAATTCTTCAAACTCCTCGACACTCGGGAGCTCATCGAGACTGTTCAGGCCAAAATAGATGAGAAAGGCGCGGGTTGTCTTGTACAGGATCGGACGTCCGATCACTTCCTTGCGGCCGGCCACGGTCACCAAACCTCGATCAAGAAGCGTTTTGATGACCCCGCTCGCCTGAACCCCCCGAATTTCCAGTATTTCCGGCACCGTGATCGGCTGACGGTAGGCAATGACGGCCAGCGTTTCCAGTCCCGCCAGGGACAATCGTGTCGCCGGCACCAGACTCCTTGCAAACTTCTTCAACGCATCGTGATGTTCCGGTTTTGTCGAAAATCGATAGCCGCCGGCGATCTCACGAAGCTCGATCCCGTGTTCGGGCCGACTGAACTTCTCACGGAGCGCTTCAATCTCCTGCTTAAGTGTTTTCAGCGAAATGCCCCGACGTAGAGTTCTACGTATTTGCTCCGGGCGGATCGGCTCGTCGGCCAGGTAAATGATGGCCTCAAGCAATGCTGAAAGATTGGGATCGGTCATAGTTCGGGTTGGCGCGTAAGGTAATTGCGTCGAATGCCCCTTCCTGTGCCATGGAGATCGCCCGTACCCGAGCCAACTCGAGCAAGGCCAGAAATAGCGTGATCAAGGCTCGACGCGTGGAAAACTGCTCGATCAACTCGGTGAACCGCATACCATCCGGAGAGCTCTTAAGTTCGTACAGGGCAAAGACCATCATCTGTTCGACCGAAAACTCTTCACGCGAGACATCCAGAGGCGGCCGTTCCTCAAACCGGGTGAGAACGTCTCGAAACACAGAGAGCATATCGAACAGCGTGGCCGTCACCTGCGGCTCCAGGTCCTCCCCGTCCGTCTCGAGTCGGCCCGGGCGTGTCCAGACGGCCTTCTCCACCATCTCCTTCTGATACAGCATCTCGGCGGCATTCCGGAACTTTTCGTACTCGAGCAGGCGCTCGACCAGGTCGGCTCTCGGGTCGTCCTCCTCGTCCACCGCATCCGGATCCGGCGGCAGCAACATCCGCGACTTGATGTAGATCAGCTGGGCGGCCATGACGAGGAAATCGGCGGCGAGGTCGACGTTCATTTCTCGCATCATGTGCAGGTGGTCCAGATACTGGGCCGTCACCTCGGCGATGGGGATGTCATAGATGTCGATCTTGTGCTTCCGTATCAAATCCAGAAGAAGATCGAGCGGTCCCTCGTAAAGCGCGAGCGAAATCTTTAAGTCTTCGGCCATGACATCTTCCCAATTACAGCTTCATCGCCTCCCGAACCTCGGACATGGTTTGAACCGCGCACTTTCTGGCTCGTTCGGCCCCCGCCTCGAGAACGTCTTCGACCTTCCTCTGGTTGTTCTCGTAGTGAACGCGGCGCTCGTAAATCGGTCCGAACTTCGCCTGATGCTTGTCGAAAAGCCACCCCTTACATTCGACACAGCCTATGCCCGCCGAGCGACAACCTTGGTCCACCTCCTCGAGCGTTTTTTCGTCCGAAAACACCTTGTGGTAGTCGAAGACCGGGCAGACGTCGGGATTGCCGGGATCGTTGCGGCGTTTTCGCGCGGGATCGGTCATCATCGTCATCATGGACTGACGGACCTCTTTCGGTGGAGCTCCAAGCGCAATCGTGTTCCCGTAGCTCTTGCTCATCTTCCGTCCATCGGTTCCGGGAAGTTTCGGAGTGGAGGTCAGGAGTGACTGGGGCTCGGGAAAGACGGGAGCGTAGAGGTGGTTGAATCGACGCGCGATTTCCCGGGTCAACTCGACGTGGGCCACCTGATCCTCTCCGACTGGAACCGCGTCGGCTTTGTACATCAGGATGTCGGCCGTTTGGAGGACCGGATACCCGAGGAAACCATAGGTATTGATGTCGTGATCGATATTCTGGATCAGGTCCTTATAGGACGGAACCCGCTCCAGCCAGGGCAACGGCGTCACCATCGAAAAGAGCAGGTGAAGCTCGGCGTGCTCGGGCACACTCGACTGGACGAACAGCGTGGATCTTTCCGGGTCCAGGCCCGCCGCCAGGTAGTCGATGGCCACCTGAACGGAGTCTCCGGCCAGATCGCCCGCCCTGTCATAGTCGGTCGTGAGTGCGTGCCAGTCGGCGATGAAATAAAAACACTCGTATTCGTCCTGGAGACGGACCCAGTTTTCGAGCGCGCCGACGTAGTTTCCCAGATGGAGCCTGCCGGTCGGCCGCATCCCGCTCAGGATTCGCTTTTTCTTCATTGATTAAATAGGAGCCTGTGAGGCAGAAGAGATCTACTGCGAAAGCGGTATAATCGGTCCATATTTCCCCGATTTTTCGTTAAATAGAACCACTATTCACCTCGAAATCGATAAAATATGGCCTCGATTCTCCACTTTCTCGCTACGATCTCTTCTGCCGCGCAGGCTCCTTCAATAGACCAGGAAGGACTGCACGACGCCCATGACGGGGCTGAACAGGTAAAACGGAACTCCGAGATAGAGGAGACCGATCAGTATCATGAAGCCATACTTCTGCAGCTGTTCGTAGGGACGGACCAGCGGGGTCGGTAGTAACCCGGAAAGGACGGCCGCACCGTCGAGCGGGGCCACCGGAATCATATTGAAGATGGCCAATATCAAATTAATCATCACACCGAAATACGCCATCGAAACAATAGCCACCAGCAGTGAATCCCCTCTCGCCACACCTCGCACTACCTGGTTGACCAGTAGCTCGCTCGACCCGGATGAGGACTTCAGAATCAGGAGGAAGACAAACAGGGTAGACGCCATCACCAGGTTGCTCAGAGGCCCGGCCGCCGCCACCAGCATGTAATCCCTTTTCGGGTTACGGAGTCGTGCCGTGTTGACCGGAACCGGCTTGGCCCATCCGAAAATGAATCCGCTGAAGAATCCGATCAGCGGAACGAGAAACGTTCCGAAGAAATCCGCGTGCACCAGGGGGTTCAGGGAGATCCGTCCCAAGTAGCGTGCGGTCGGATCTCCGAGGCGGTCCGCGGTCCAGGCATGCGCCGACTCGTGAACACTCAGCGAAAGCAACAGAACGACCAGGGAAGAAATGATCGAAAACAGATCGGGACCCATTCCGTCATGCTAGCACACCCGGCATCCAACCCATGGGTAGTGCTACAGTTCCCCATGCCGACGCCATCGGGCGAAGCGTGCTCCATGCTATAATCCGCCCATGCACGTCGTGCTTCTACGAGTCGCACTGGCTTTGTATTCAGTGGGTTTGCTGCACTCGATACTCACCGTCCTCAACAAGAAACACACCCTGTTCCGAGCCAGTCTATACTCGGTGATTGCCGGTTTCATGTTCCATGCCGGCTCGATCGTCGTGCGGGCGCTGGAGCTTCAGTACATGCCTCTCACCCAGCGTCACGAAGCCTTCTCTTTCTTCGCCGCGCTGGGCGCTCTGGGATTTCTCATCGCCTATGCGAAGTATCGGATCACTTCCCTGAGCGTCTTTGTTTTTCCGCTCATCTTCATCCTGACGTTCATCGCGAACGTGGTCTACGACCCCTCGAACTCGATACCCCCGGCTCTACAGAGCAACTGGATCTATATTCACACCCCCTTGATCTTCCTGGGCTATGCGGCTCTTTTTATCAGTTTTGCAGGGGCGGTGATGTACCTGATCCAGGAAAGGGAGCTGAAGTCGAAACACCATTCATCGTTTTTTCACCGCCTGCCGGCACTGGCAATCTGTGACGACCTGTCGTACCGGTCGCTGGCGATAGGGTTCCCCCTGATTACCCTGGGTATCATTTCCGGGGCATTGTGGGCTCAATCGGCGTGGGGAACGGTCTGGGGAGGCGACCTGAAAATCCAACTGTCGCTGTTCACCTGGTTCATCTATCTGCTGCTGATCAACTACAGGCTGATCGCCGGATGGCGGGGCAAGAAGGCTGCATATCTGGGAATTGCCGGATTCATCAGCGTGCTGATTTCTTTTCTGGGAGCCACCTATTTCGGCGGCCTCCACACGTTTTCCCAATGAGGAGAATTGAGCGCGGCCAGGGACTTGAGGCTGGCCTCTGCTTCGGACCAATATGCAGTTAGCTCTCGTCGGACTGAGCCACAAGACGGCACCGGTCGAAATCCGTGAGCGACTGGCTTTCAGCGCCACGGACATTCAGGACGCGCTGAGATCGCTTGTCCAGTACGATGGCATCTCCGAGGCGATGATCCTGTCGACCTGCAACCGCGTCGAAGTCGTGGCCGAGGCACCCGACGACGAGCTGGTCCGGGAGTTTCTCTGTTCCTACCACCGTATCCCGTGCGACAGCATCGCCAGCCACCTGTACACGCTGAGAGACAACGACGCGATCCGTCACATTTTCAGGGTCGCTTCGAGCCTGGACTCCATGGTTGTAGGCGAACCCCAGATCCTCGGTCAGGTCAAAGAGGCCTTCCGGGTTGCAAGCGACGCCGGCACGGTGGGCTCACACCTGGGATCGTTGATGGAACGTGCACTGACCGTGGCGAAGAAAATCCGTACCGACACGGGGATCGCCGAGTCCGCGGTCTCGATCAGCTATGCCGCCGTGGAACTGGCCCGCAAAATCTTCGGGGATTTGTCCGGCAAGAGCGTCATGATCATCGGCGCCAGCAAGATGGGCGAGCTGGCCGCAAAACATCTGAAACGGGCGGGTGTATCCACCGTTCTGGTGACGAACCGCACCTTCGAACGAGCCGCTCGGATGGCTCGCGTGTTCGAGGGGGCGGCCATTCCGTTTGAGCATCTCAACGATCATATCGACCGCGCCGACATCGTCATCAGTTCCACCGGCGCGCCGCATTTCGTTATTACGAAACCCAACGCCGAACAGATCATCCGCCGCCGGAAGAACCGACCCATGTTCTTTATCGACATCGCTGTTCCTCGCGACATAGATCCCGGAGTGAACGATATAGACAACGTCTTCCTTTACGACATCGACGACATCCAGCAGGTCGTCGATGTGAATATGGAAGAGAGAATGACCGAGGCGTCTCGGGCGGAGGAAATCGTCGACCACGAGGTGGAGGCGTTTTGTAACCGGATGCGGTCGCGCGAGGTCGTTCCCACGATCGTCCAACTCCGGGAGACTCTTGAGAAACTTCGACGGGACGAGATTGAGCGGAACCGCAAACACCTGGGCGTGATGACCGAGTCGCAACAGGAGGCGGTCGACCGCATCACCCAGGCCCTGATCAACAAGATTCTGCATCACCCCATATCCCAACTCAAAAACATGACCCACGACACCAGGGGCCCGGAGTACATCGAGCTGGTCCGAAAGATTTTCAATGTCAAAAAGCCTTAGGAAGCGGACGTTGAAGCTCGGAACCCGTGGCAGTTTGCTGGCCCTGTGGCAGGCAAACTGGACGAAGAGTTCGATTGAGCGGCATCACCATATCGACGTGGAGTTGGTGCGGATCAAGACGACGGGGGACAAGATCCTGGATGTCCCTCTCGCCGAGGTTGGGGGCAAGGGCCTGTTCACCAAAGAGCTCGACGAGGCGCTTCTGGACGGGCGGGTCGACCTGGTGGTCCACAGCATGAAGGATCTCCCCTACCAACTGCCGCCGGGTATCCTCCTGTCGGCTGTCCCGGAACGGGAAGATCGGCGAGACGCACTGGTTTCGGATGGCCGAAAGCTGACAGCTTTACCAGCCGGAGCCCGGATCGGAACCAGTAGCCTGCGACGGCAGGTCCAGTTGAAGCATCGTTTCGGCGAACTCGACGTGGTTCCACTGCGCGGCAACGTCGACACGCGCCTCGGAAAGTTCGATGCCGGGGAGTACGACGGAATCATTCTTGCGGCCGCGGGCCTCGAACGGCTCGGCCACGGATCCCGGATCACCGAACTCCTCGAAGACGAAGTGATGCTTTCAGCGATCGGGCAGGGCGCGCTGGCGCTCGTCTGCCGGTCCGACGACCGCCTGACGGCGGAAGTCCTCAGAACGCTCGATCATTCCGACACGCACACGGCCGTCCTGGCTGAGCGGAGTCTGTCGGCGTGCCTCAACGGGAGTTGTCAGGTTCCGATCGGGGGCAATGCGCGACTGGATGGCGATCGACTCGTATTGAAGGGCCTGATCGGAAGCCTGGACGGGACGAAAATCATCACCGATTCCGTCACCGGCAGTGCCGACGCGGCTGAGGAGATCGGAGCACGGCTGGGGCGCCGACTGCTTGCTGCCGGGGGCGCCGCCATCCTGGACGAGATCAGCGCCAATGGCACTTGAAGGGAAAACGATCCTCTCGACGCGCGCCCGGAACCAGGGAGCGGATTTACGCCAACGTCTGGAAGTTCTTGGGGCCCGTGTCCTGGAAGTCCCGACGATCGAAATAGTTCCGCCGGAGTCCTGGGAACCGGTCGATGATGCGATCAGACGTATTCTGGACTACGACTGGGTCATCTTCACCAGCGCCAACGCAGTCGAAGCCTTTCTTTCACGTGCGGGAGCCCTTGAGGGGATTCAAATCGCCGCGGTAGGATCCGAGACCGCTCGACGATTGGAGGCGCGGGGCTTCCGACCCGATCTCGTACCCCATGACTTCCGTGCCGAGGGCTTGATCGAAGCCTTCCCCGAGGACCTGACCGGAAGCCGCATCCTGATTCCACGGGCCGAGATCGCAGGCGTTCGCCTGCCCGAGGCTCTCGGCGGGAGAGGCGCCAGGGTCGACGTTGTGACCGTCTACAGCACCCAGCGCCCGAAAGACGCCGACACGGAACTCCGTCGGGTTCTTCGAGACGAGCGAGTGGACTGCATCACGTTCACCAGCGGTTCCACGGTTCACAACCTGGCGGACATGCTCGGCGTCTCGGATTTGTCGCAAGCCATGGACGGAATCGCCGTTGCCGTCATCGGACCGGTAACTTGCGACAGTGCGGCCCGGCTCGGTCTTGATGTCGATATCCAGGCCGAAACAACGACGATTCCGGATCTGGTCGAAGCGATCCGGAACCATTACGAACAACTATGAGTTTGACCAACCTGGATTATGAACAATGTGCCAGACGGATTGCCGGGGCACTTTGTTTCCAGCCGGACGAAAGCGTTCTTCTGAAAATAGATCCACGGATTTTTACGGAGATCGTCGAACCTCTTCGAAGTGAGATCCGGCACGCTGGGGCTCATGTGTCCGGAACGATTCTAGCCGATGACGCCCGTGAGGGCTCCGAGGCGGAACTGGAGTCGATGAGACGCCTGTTCGAGGATGCCGATGTCTTCATATGGCTTCCGGAACTGCACCAGGGCAACACGCCGGCGGTCCGACGCGCTCTTGACGAGTGGCTCGACCGGAAACGAGGCCGGTCCGTTCACTTTCACTGGGCTAGCGGAACCTATCCCCTTCCCGGGTTGGCGCCCCCCCGGCCCGATCTTGTGGATCGGACTTACCTTGCCGCTCTCGATGTAACCGTTAGAGACCTGGACACCATGCACGAAAGAGCGATATCGCTGCTACGGACGGCTCCCGTTCGGATCCAAACGGCTGAAGGGACCGATCTCACTTTCTCCGTGGGCGATCGCCCGTTCTCTAAACAGACTGGCGATGCCAGCCCCAAGGCTGCCACGACCTGGACCTTGCGAATCGACCGGGATGTCGAGATGCCGTCCGGCGTCCTCCGGGTCGCACCCATCGAGACATCGGCCAACGGAAAGATCTTTCTCCCCGTGTGGAATCATCTGGACATCGACACCCGCGCCCTCCTCCTGACATTCGAGCATGGCGTCGTCGTTGACATTCAGGGACCTGCCGGCGATGCCGTCGATCGAGCCCTGACCGAAGCGGCTGGAGCAGCAAAGACGTTCCGGGAATTCGCTCTCGGCTTCAACCCCGTCCTCGCTATCAACCCCACCCAACCCTACATCGGCTACTACGGCTACGGCGCCGGCGTCGTCCGCTTGAGCCTCGGCGACAACCTCGAAATGGGCGGCGCCAACCGCGGCGGCGGCGTGTACTGGAACTTCATCACCAACGCGACAGTAACCGTAGGAGACGAAACGCTGGTTCAAGACGGAAAGCTGAGGGGGTAAGAGAAGGATTCGACGCAAAGGCGTAAAGGCGCAGAGGTTGATTCTTCCTGCGTCCCGACGATCACACCCCGACGCAACAGCCCAAACTGCCGAAACGAGAACGCTTCCGGCCCCGAAAGGACTTCTGCGTCTCTGCGTCTCTGCCCTCTGCGTCGAGATCCTTGTCAGGACAATTCAAGACTTGCTCTGGGAAGCTCAGGTCGGAAACGGGAACATCAGCCAGCCGACGACGAAGGCGACGGCAAGGAAAGAGAGGAAGACCAGGCTGCCGTACTTCAGTTGTTCCTTCGGGCCGGTCTTGTTGATCAGAGCGAAAACGATGGACACGAGCAGACCAAACAGGGCGAGCGCCTCGAAATGGGAGAGGTTCATGGCTTCCGGCCCTGTGCGATGTCAAAGGCATCGAGGACGATCAGGTAGTTCAGCAGACCCGCCACCCAGAGGTAGGTGTTTCCGTAGTCGTAGGTGGGGCTCGACAACATGCCGACGCCCCATCCCATCCGTTGCGCCAGGATGTACGGCAATCCAATGCCCGCGTTCGCGAGGAAAGCAAAGATGTGGAGGGGTTGTTCCGGGGTAAAATCATAGAGACGCCCGTGCATCGCGACACCGAAGAGAAACATGGCCAACACCGCCATCGCGAACATCAAACCTCTCCCCCAACGCCCCAGAAGAAAATGGCTTCCACCGGGAACGAGCCACCCGGAAGCGCAGATCACGAGGCTCTTAGCCAGGCTCTTGGGCTCCAGGAGGGCCTGGGTCGGAACCGGTGTCGGCTCGGCCTCCTGCTGTTGCTCTATCGTGTCTGTCATTAAGGGTTGTTGCTGCCGGAACCGAGAAGGTCTGCGAGTTTGTTCCTAAATTCGCCGGAATCCAAGCCTACAATTTCGATTTTTTTGTGTCTACTCTTTTCTCCGCCCACCAGTCGAACAGCGGAGGACCGGACGCCGAAGGCGCGCGACAGGTAACCGAGGGCGGCGCGATTGGCCTTGCCTTCAATCGCGGGGGTGTTGACGCGAAGGACGACCTCGTCCCCGCGTGTCCCGGTGATCGCGGTTCGGGATGCGTTGGGAATCACGCGGACTTCCAGAATCACTGCCTGGCCCCAAAAAGTGCAGTGCCGACGCGAACGATCGTGGCCCCTTCTTCGATGGCGACCTCGAAGTCGTGGCTCATACCCATGGACACGTCAGGTAGATCCCACTGATCGGCCAGAGACCGGAGCCGGGCGAGGAAGGGTCGGACCGCCTCAGTATCGGATGAAAAAGGAGGGATGGTCATCAGGCCCCTCAGGTTCAGTCCTTCGTTGGCTCGGACGGTTTCGATAATCGTCCCGATCTCGGAAGGATCGGCGCCGTTCTTAGTGTCCTCGGGCGCCACCTGGACCTGAATCATTACCGGAATGGGTTCGGTCGCCAGTCGACCGATACGTTCGGCCAGGCCCGGGCTGTCGATGGACTGGATCCATGAAAACATCCCGACGGCCTTCCTGGCCTTGTTCGACTGGAGGTGGCCAATGAAATGCCGCGTGACATCCAGATCCTCGAGCAAAGGAAATTTTTCCTCGGCCTCCTGGATCCAATTCTCCCCGATATCGGTCAAGCCGCACTCCACGGCCTCGCGGACACGTTCGGCGGCAACTCGCTTGGTCACTCCGACCAGTCGCACCGCTTCGGGACTTCGCCCCGAACGCAGCGACGCCTGCCCGATCCGATCGAGGAGGCGTCGGTAGTTCTCCGAGATCGGATTCATTTGGCCTTTTTTTCTTTTGCCCGTTTGGTCCCACCTCCGGACCCGGTCGCCACGGTCTTCTCTTGAATCTTCGGTTTGGCGGGCTTTTTCTTCTTTTCCTTCAGGCTCTGCTTCAAAACCTCCATGAGGTCGATCACCTGCCCGGGTGCCGTCGGCTGAGGACCGGCGGTGGCGGGCGCGACCCCCTCGACCTTCTTCTGTAAGATGTCGAGGAGCTGCACTCGATACTCATCCTTGTACCGGGTCGGGTCGAACGTGTCACACATGGTGGCGATCAAGGTATTCGCCAGGGCCATCTCCTTGTCGGTCACATCGGACACGTCCGGAAGATTCAGCTGACTCGGATCGACTATTTCGTGCGCGAAACGCATGGTTTGAAGCGTGAGCATGTTCCCAACCGCCTTAACGGCCGCGAGGTGTTCCTTCGTCTTGAGCACCACGCGCGCAACACCAATTTTGCCGGCGTTCCGAAGGGCTTCCCGCATCAGGGCATAGGGACGTTCCCCACCCTTCTGGGGTTCCAGGTAATACGGTTTGTCGAAATACAAAGGGTCGATATCGGACTCATCGACAAACTCGATGATCTGGATCGTCCGGGTGACCTCGGTGTTCACGGACTTGAGGTCTTCATCGGTCACTTCAACGAAGCGACCCTTTTCGAATTCGTAACCGCGGGTGATCTCGTCCCACACCACCTCGGTTCCCTCGGCATCGCAAAAGCGCTTGTAGGAAACCGGGCTCAGGTCTTTCTTGTGCAGATACTTGAACGAAACATCGCTGCCGCGCGCTGCGCTGAAAACCGATATGGGGATGGTGACCAACGCAAAACTGAGATGGCCTTTCCAAATCGCTCTCATAATCTCGAATTCCTTTTTGTGGGATGGGCCTTATGATGGACGCACCACATGGGTGGCGGCCTCATTCCGGGCCGATCCGGATTTTCCGGCAGGATTGGAGTTAAACCCCAACATACCGGGACACGAATTAACTTTCTTACCATATTTGGTGCATAATTCACATAAATGAAACGCTTGATCGTCATTCACTACAGCGAGTTGGGGCTCAAGAAAGGCAACCGGGATTACTTCGAGAAGCGCCTCTGCCGGAACATCGACGAGACCCTGAAGGGTTGTGGCGCCGGCAAGACGCGACGAATCTCCGGTCGTCTTCTCGTCGATCTCCAGACTGATTCGGATATCGACGAGATCAAACGAAGACTGGGAAAGGTTTTCGGCATCGCCTACTACGCCCAGGCCTGGACGGGCGTCTGGGACATCGATGATTTATGCGTGACGGTTTGGGAAGTCCTGAAGGAGGTGCCGTTCGAGTCCTTTCGGATCGACACGCGTCGAGCCGACAAGAGGTTCCCCCAGAACTCCATGGAGGTCAACCGGGTCGTCGGGGCCTACGTCCAGGAGCGGAGTGGGGCCCGCGTGGATCTGGATCATGGTGAAATGGCCTGCCGGATCGAACTGGTAGAAGGTCGAGCGCTCATATTCTTCGACCGCCTCGAGGGGCCGGGGGGCCTGCCGGTCCAGACAGGCGGGAAGATTGCGGTCCTCCTGTCGGGCGGCATCGACTCTCCGGTTGCGGCCTGGAAAATGATCCGCCGCGGCTGCACGGCGGTGCTCATCCACTTTCACAGCTTTCCCCACACGAACCGGGAATCCCAGGACAAAGCGAAACAGGTCGCGACGCTCCTGGCCGAGCATCAGTTCCGGTCCCGGATCTACATGGTGCCGTTCGCCGACGTCCAGCGCAAGATCATGGTGGAAACACCGATGGAAACCCGCGTGATCATGTACCGGCGATTCATGATGCGGCTGGCCGAAAAGATCGCAAGAAAGGAAAAGGCACGGGTACTGGTCACAGGTGACAGTCTGGGGCAGGTGGCGTCGCAGACCCTGGAGAACATCGATGTCATCACCCGTTCGATTCGAATGCCGGTATTGCGGCCCCTGGTCGGCAATGACAAGGAAGAGATCATCGAGGTGGCGAAGCGAATCGGCACCTTTGAAATCTCCATTCTGCCGGACCAGGACTGTTGTTCCCTGTTCGTTCCCAAGCATCCTGAAACCCGGGCGAACCTCAAGAGGATCGAAGCGCTGGAGGAAGATCTGGATGTGGCCGAAGAGTGCGCCGCAGCCTTAGCCTCCTCGGAGGTTCTGGTACAATATCCCGCTTATGAAGCCGGGCCTGTTCGTCAGCTTTGAAGGAATCGAAGGGTGCGGCAAGACCACCCAGATCGCCGCCCTTTCCCGCGTGCTCACGGATCGGTCGATTCCCCACACCATCACCCGCGAGCCCGGCGGGACTGCCGTCGGGGACGGAATCCGAAAAATCGTACTCGACTCCGCCACGATCAACCTGACGACCCCGGCCGAACTGCTCCTCTTCTATGCCTCCCGAAGTCAGAACATTGAGGAAAAGATTCGCCCGGCGCTCGAACGGGGTGAGACCGTCATCTGCGACCGGTACTACGACGCCTCGATGGCTTACCAGGGCTACGGTCGCGGAGTGCCGCTCAACTTCATCGAAAGGCTCACCGACCTGGTTTGCGCGGACTATCGTCCCGATGTCACTATCCTCCTCGACATCGACCCTAAAACCGGCCTGGAACGTGCCAGGGCTCGAAACAGTCTGCGGGTCGCCGACGAGGGACGTTTTGAGGCGGAAGACCTGGAATTCTACGGCCGGATCCGGGAGGGATACCTCGAACTGGCCCGGAAGAACCCCGAACGTATGCGAGTGATTAACGCCGGTCGGTCGATCGAAGAGGTTGGCAAGCAGATTAGATGTGTCCTGGAGGTCGACTGAATGGCCTCCTTCCTTGGCAACACCGACATCGTCGAGAGACTGAACATGAAACTCCGGGAAGGCCGTCTGCCTCACGCTCTGATCTTTTCAGGGCCGGAGGGGATCGGCAAACGAACCTATGCTCTGCGGGTTGCCAAAACACTCAATTGCATCGGAGACACGGAGCCCTTTTGCGACTCCTGTACGCAGTGTGAAAAGGTCTCGGCCGGCACCCATCCCGACATATTCTTCATCAGCGTCGAAGCCGACGCGACCCGAATCAAGATCGAGCAAATCCGAAAACTACTCACCATGCTCGCGCTTCGGCCCATGGAAGGATCCGCCAAAATCTTCCTGATCGATCCCGCGGAATCGATGACGCCGGGCGCCGCCAACGCGCTGCTCAAGGCCCTGGAGGAACCGCCGCCCCTCACGTTCTTCATTCTCATCACCCGGAACGTCCATGACCTGCTCGTGACCATTCGATCTCGCAGTCAGGTCTATCATTTCTCCCCCCTTACGCTCGAACAGGTCCGGCGCGCAGGCGTCGACGACGAACTGGTGGTGCGCTGGTCCCAGGGCAGCATCGGTCGTGCCTTTGCGACCGACTCTGAAGCGCTCCGTGAGGGCCGCGACGCCATGATCGAGTTCCTGGAACATGCCCTGACGGCGTCCGAGACAGGACTGGCCTCACTCCTCGCGGCAAGCGCTGAACTCGGCCGATCCAAAGACGACTACGGCGAACGCGTGCGAATCCTCGGTGTCCTGATCTCCGATCTCCTGTTTTTGAAGGAAGGCATTCAAACGCGTCTGGTTAACGTGGACATTGAGGATCAGCTTCTGGGCCTGTCTTCCGAAGTGACAGTGGAGCGTCTGGTCGAGATCGGGGACTGCCTCAAGTTCATCGAATCCAACCTGAAGTACAACGTGAACCGCCAGATGATGACCGATGTCCTGGCCCTGACCCTCAACGCTTCCACAGCCGAAATACTGAATGACAATTGATGGAGTAGTCGTTTAGAATAAGTTCAAAGACGTGGGACGCGTACCTTCTCGGTGGTCCAATCCGATCCAGGTAAATTCAACCGTCGATCAGAACGAGCAAGACCTCGGAAACGGACCAGAAGACTGATTACGATCAGCTCTGAACTTGCCCCGAAGTTCGCCATTATCTTGATTGTGCCAGTGAAGTTCGGTGTGCCCGCAAGGCTTCGAGTAAGTCTCTCCCAATAATAGAGCCTAGGATCGTAGAGAGGAACAAATGTCAAATCGGAAGCTAATCAGGCCGAGCCTGTCGGAGTTGAAGGAACAGCTCACAGTCCGTCAAACACGGAGGAAGCTAGCTCCCACCGACCAGACGAACGCTGAAAATTTTTACTACGTCAAGCAGATGCAGAACCGAACACCGATGGTGGTCGTCCTGAAGGACGGTGAACAGATTCACGGCATCATCGAGTGGTATGACAAGGGCTGTATCAAAGTCAATCGGGAGTCGGAACCCAACCTGTTGATCCTGAAGCACTACGTCAAGTACATGTACAAGGAAGAAGAGGAAGGCCGCCGAGGCTCCTAAGGGTCGATGAAGATTACGATTGGGATCACCGCGGGAGATCCGGCCGGGATCGGGCTCGAGGTGGTCCTGAAAGCGATTCCCTCCCTGCTCGACGTCGCGCGCTGGGTTCTATTCGCGGACCAGGCATCCTTCCTGACTAACCTCGAACACTTTCAACCATCCCTGCCATGGTCCCCGGACTCGGAAACAGCGAGCGACATCCAGTCCCGTTTGTGGGTTCACGATCTCCGCTCGAATCTTGGATCAACAGAGTGGGGCAGGGGCAACCGGGATACGGGCCGGAGCGCGCTCCTCGCCCTGGAGACCGCCGGCCGAACGGTCCTCGACGGGCATCTCGATGCGATCGTGACCGCTCCGCTGAACAAGCGGCTTGTTGGGGGAGGGTTTCGCGGACAGACCGAATTCCTGGCCGAACAGGCGGGTGTCAAACCCTTCGCCATGTCCTTTTTTGCCCCTACGTTCAAGGTCGTCCTCGCCACCACGCACCTGCCGTTGATCGAGGCAATTCGAGCCATCTCAACGGCAAGCTACATCGACCTGATCCGCTTTGTGGACGACGAGTTTCGACGGCTGCACTACCCCAGCCCACGAATAGCCGTCGCCGGCATTAATCCACATGCCGGGGAGCAAGGCCTGTTCGGTCGTGAGGACGAAGAGATTCTCAAACCGGCCGTCGAGGAATGCCGCGCCTCCGGAATCACGGTCTCCGGCCCCCACCCCGCCGACAGCCTCTACTTCCGCGCCCATAGCGGCGAGTTCGACGTCGTCGTCGCGCCCTACCACGATCAGGGCCTGATACCCATAAAGCTCATTTCGAACGGTGCCGCAACCAACGTCACGCTCGGCCTCCCCTACGTCCGCACCTCTCCGGACCACGGCACCGCCTTCGACATCGCCGGCCGGGGAGTCGCCGACCCCGAAGGCATGAAGACCGCCTTGACCCGGGCCGTGGACCTGGTCCAGAGAACGAAATCTTCTCAGTCTTGATCAGGGAGGAACCTCGACGCAGAGGCGCAAAGGCGCAGAGTTTCTTTTCATCGACTCCCAGAACCTGACGGGTCAACTCGTGGGTGCTCTCCGAGTCTCCGCGTTAACCATCTGGTCGTTTCTCCAAACTTGATGAACGAGTCTGGTGAGATCGCTTACCATGAAACAAAAGAAACTCTGCGTCTTTGCGCCTCTGCGTCGAAGCCCCCCTCTCTTTCTCTTACCTGCAGTTCTCGCAGAGGCCGTAGATTTGGAGTTTATGGTCGAGGACCTTGAAGCCCAGCTTGGCGGATGCGGCATCCTGTACTCGTTCGATTTCGGCGTTGAAGAATTCGATGGAGTCTCCGCAGGCGGTGCAGATGAGATGGTCGTGATGGGTGTGATTGTAGAGGTGTTCGTATCGAGTGATTCCGTCGGCCAGATCGATCTCCCGGGCAAGACCACACTCGGTGAGCAGTTTCATGGCGCGGTACACGGTCGTGTACCCGACGCGGACGTCCTCCTGACGAACGGTTCGGTAGATGTCTTCGACGCTGCGGTGCCCCTCCCCATTGAGGAAGGTCTCGAGTATCAACTTACGATTCGGGGTGTGCTTGAGTCTTTTGCTCTCCAGATACTCGGAGAAGACCTGCATTTCCGGCGAGATCTTCTTCATGGGCTGTTAGGAGCCTGCGCGGCAGAAGGAATCTACTGCGAAAGCGGTAGGAATCGGTCCATATTTCCCCGATGTTTCGTTAAATAGAACCACTATTCGCCTCAAAATCGAGAAAATGCCTCAAAGTCGAGAAGAACTGGCCTCGATTCTCCGCTTTCTCGCTACGATCCCTTCTGCCGCGCAGGCTCCTAGGGAGAGATCTGATTGGAAGGCAGTAGCTTGACGATATCGTTGTAGAGAACGAAAGCCGTGACCAACAGAAGGAATACCAAACTCACCTGGACGATCCGTTCCTTGATGGCCAGGCTCAAATCCTGTCTGATGACGCCCTCGACGAGCAGCAGCAACATGACGCCGCCGTCGAGTATCGGAATCGGAAGGAGGTTCAGGATTCCCAGGTTCAGGCTGATCAGAGCCATCAGGCTGATCAGGGTCGTGAAACCGGCCTGAAAGGCCTGCCCGGACACGCGAACGATGCCGATCGGCCCGTCCAGCGATCTCATCGAAGTCTCACGTTTGAACAGCCTTCCCAGAACCTCGAATATAAGGAGACCGTTCGTGGTGTTGGTCTGGATGGAGCGCTGGATGGCGCCGACAAAGCCCAGCTTGATCATTACCATGGGGATGGGGATCTGAATCCCAATCATCCGCTGTCCGTCCCTGACGATCGGTTCGACTTCGAAGTTCAGGGTCTGTTCCCCCCGCTGCACGGTCACGGGAAAGACATCCGCCGGATATTGCTGGATCAATTCCTGAATCGACCTGCCGGCCAGCCGCAGATCGGTTTCGCCAACCGCTATGATTTCATCATCGGTGAGGATGCCGGCTTGCTCTGCCGGCGAACCTGCTTCGACGGCGGCGACGACCACGCGGACATGCGGGCCCATACCGCTGTAGCCCATTTCCGAGACCCCTCGCTTCACGGGCGTCACGGTCGTTCGAATGACTCTTCCCGCACGTTCGAGGATCAATGGGATGGCACGTCCGGGGCTGATGATGATGTCGGTTTCGACCTGCTGCCAGTTGGGAAGTTCGTCTCCATCGAACTCGAGGATCAAATCTCCGGGAAGGACGCCGGCGGCGGCAGCGGGAGAATCACTCTCGACGATGCCGACGCGAGCCTCATTCTGCAGAAACTCCGGCACTTCGCTGCCATACATGTAAAGACCGGCGAGAAGGACGACCGCCAGAACGATGTTCATGGCCGGCCCGGCCGCCGCGACCAGGAAGCGTTGCCACTTCGGCTTCGAAAGGAACTCGTCAGGGTCTCCGGTAACGTCATCGCCAGGATTTTCCCCCGACATCTTGACGTATCCGCCGAGCGGGAACGCGCTGATTCGATAGTCGGTATCTCCGTAGCGGTATCCAACCAGTCGAGGTCCGAATCCCACGGAAAAAGTCTCGATCCGAATCCGGAAGTACTTTGCCACCAGGAAATGGCCCAGCTCGTGGATGACGATAATTATGCCAAGAACGAACAAAGCGACCACGATATTCGAAAAAACAGCGCCCATAGTCCCCCTTGTTGCCGGTCAGACAGCTTGCATAATTCTAACATGGAAGCTCCGGGGCCTTGCAACCGGTGAGAAGGAGGGTTCGAGGGGACGGTTGAACTCAGTTCGGTCCAAACAGCAGGATCATTCCGAGGAAAGCCGTGACAATGAAGAGCCCAAACGCGACATCCGAGGTGCGATGGAATGTGAGGATTCGGAGACCCAGGAGCCGATGGAGGGTCGGCCCAGAGCAAATCAGGAGACGAGCGACCGACATGATCCATAGCTCGGCCAGGCCGAACCTTACCAAGCCCATGGTTGGATTGTAAATCCGGTGTGCCTCACAGGCAAGATTCCGGCTACCCGCCCGCGGCAGCCGTCGCGTACCGGCGAGCCCATCCGTCGGCTTCAAGCACGGCTTCGACCGAGTCGGCCGGACCGGGATCGTGTGCCGCCAGGGTGGCTCGAATGATGCGGGGCACATCGGTAAACGAAATCTTCCTGTCCAGGAATGCCCCGACGGCTATCTCATCGGCCGCGTTCAGGACGGCCGGCGCAGTCCCTCCCGTTTCGAGCGCCTGGTAAGCCATCCCGATGGACGGGAACTTGTCCCTGTCGGGCAAGGAGAACTCGAGCGGTTTCAGAGTGGTCCAATCCAGAGACCCGACGGCGGACGCCAGCCGCTCCGGATACGTCAACGCATACTGAATCGGCATTCTCATGTCGGCCGTGCCGAGCTGCGCCACGATGGATCCGTCCACGAACTCGACCATCGAATGCACGACGGACTGGGGATGAACGACGACCTCGATCGCATCTGCCTGAATGTCAAAGAGCCACCGGGCCTCGATGACCTCGAAACCCTTGTTGATGAGCGTGGCCGAGTCGATGGTGATCCGCCGTCCCATCTTCCATGTGGGATGGTTCAATGCCTCTTCTGGAGTGATTTCGGGGAAGTTTTCGGCCGGCGTGGTCCGGAAAGGACCGCCGGAAGCAGTCAGAATCAGCTTCCGGACTTCGCTTCGGTTACCGGACCGCAGGCACTGATCGATTGCGTTGTGCTCGCTGTCTACCGGCAGGAGCAGCCCACCGGATTCGGCCGCTGTCTTTCTCAGCAGTTCTCCGGCAATGACCATCGCCTCCTTGTTCGCCAGCGCCACACGCTTCCCTGCCTGAAGGGCCGCGTAGGTTGGGGCCAGGCCGGCCGCGCCAACGGCCGCGGAGACGACCACGTCGGAATCCGGGGAGCCGGCAAGCTGGCGAACCCCTTCGTCGCCTTCGAGGATCTTCGGGCAGGGCGTGTGGATCTCGCGGCACGCCTCAACAAAACTGTCGACCCGGGTCCGATCGGCGATGGCGACGGCCGGTGGATTGAAAATCTCGACTTGACGGGCCAGTTCCTCCACGTTCGAACCCACAGCCAGGCCCACTACCTCGAAGCGGCCATCAAGATGCTCGACCACATTCAGCGTGTTCTTCCCGACCGATCCGGTTGAACCGATAATCGTCAGTCGTTTCATACTCGGAGCAAGGAATAGAAGACCGGGGCGGCAAACAGGAGGCTGTCAACACGATCGAGAATGCCGCCGTGCCCGGGAAGCAGCCCCGAAGAGTCCTTCACCTCCGCGCCTCTCTTCAGAGCGGACTCCACCAGATCTCCGATCTGAGCGACTATCGCGGTGACCAGGGACACGACCATCAACCACTGAACGGACAATCCGAGCACCGCCGCACCGAGCGCCGCCCCCAGGACGACCGAACCCACGGCCCCTGCCACGGCCCCTTCCACCGTTTTGCCGGGACTGATCTCGGGCGCCAGGAGGTGTCGGCCCATCGCCCGCCCCCCGTAGAAGGCTGCGGTGTCTCCAACCCAGACAATGCCGAGCAGGACGAACACTTCCGGACGAGACAGTAGGATCAGGAATCCCAGCAACAGGCAGGCATAGACGACGCCGGCGGCTCCGGTGGTCGCACGCTCCAGAGCAGTACGAACTGTTCCGGTGAAAATCGATACGGACATGACCAGCATCACGGCAAGAACCAGCGCAGCCAGGACCCAATCCGCTCCGTTAACGAACGACCACGTCACGCCTGCACCGGCAAACAGGAACCACCGACCCGGATGATCCAGACCACGGGCGGTCATAAGGCCAAAAAACTCCTCCAGTGAAACGGCAGCAACAAGTGCGAGGACAAGGCCGAAGAGCCAGGGGGGACTCCAGTATGTAATGACAAGGACCAGGGGAATGCCGGCGGCGGCGGTCAGAACTCTCTTCATTTCGAGCCGGCCATCGCGGAGACCAAGCCTCCGTAGCGCCGTTCCCTCTTCTGGAACGCGACGATCGCTTCGTAGAGGTGTTCTTTGCGAAAGTCGGGCCACAGCGTTTCGGTAACCCAGATTTCCGAATAGGCGATCTGCCATAAGAGGAAGTTGCTGATCCGCAGCTCGCCGCTGGTCCGAATCAGCAGGTCGGGATCGGGCATGCCTCGTGTATAGAGATGTCTGCGGAGGTCCTCCTCGGTGATGCCGTAGAGCACCCGGGGATCTTCGTTCGCCTCACGGAGAATCTGGTTGAAGGCATGGATGAGTTCACTTCGACCGCTGTAGTTCAAGGCCACGTTGAAGCGCAACCCGGTGTTCGCACTCGTTCGGCGTATCGCCTTCTCAAGTTCCTCCTGAACCAGTGGGTTGAGCTGCGAGGTGTCACCCAGAGTGCCGAAGCGAATGTTGTTCTTGTGGATACTGTCGAGTTCCCTGGCCAGATACTCCTTCAGGAGTTCCATGAGCGTCCGGATTTCGCTTCTGGGGCGTTTCCAGTTTTCCGTCGAGAAAGCGTAGAGCGTCAGAACCTCAACCCCGAGCTCGGCCGATCCCTCTACGACCTCTCGAACCGAACGAATCCCCGCGCGGTGCCCCGCCACGCGAGGCAAACTGCGTTTTCGAGCCCACCGCCCGTTGCCATCCATGATGATCGCGATGTGGGCGGGCAGTGATTTCGGGTCGATCAGGTCGGCAACGTCCTGTTTCATCCTCGACATGTCGCCTATCTTAACACTTTATATCGAAAAGTGGACCCGCCGGAAGTCGTTCATCCTTCTAATACTCGACCGCGGTCAGATGGAGTCCCTGGGCGGGGGCGGAATGGCCCGCTCGAGATCGATCCTTCGCCAAAAAGATAGCCTCAATTTCCTCGGGATCGATCCGCCCCTTTCCGACATCGATGATGGTTCCGACAATCGTTCGCACCATGTATTGAAGGAAGCCATTGCCACGAATCCGGAACACCCACTCCTGATCGTTTCTTTCCCAAGATGCCGCGTAGACTGTCCGGACGCGGTCGGTGCTTTTTGCAGACGTGGCGGAAAAAGAGGTGAAGTCGTGCTCGCCGCAAAACTGGACCGTCGCCCGATCCATGGCCTCCTG
The DNA here is from genome assembly GCA_965247425.1 of Terriglobia bacterium. Taxonomy (GTDB): domain Bacteria; phylum Acidobacteriota; class Terriglobia; order 20CM-2-55-15; family 20CM-2-55-15; genus CAZOZZ01. The sequence goes on along the minus strand of OZ252023.1, from coordinate 1,988,748 downwards.
ATCCAGAAAATACCCGACACCATGAACGTATCGATGTCGAAAGGGGGGGACCACCGGCAGACGCCAGAGATGGTATTGATAGGACTTCGCTACAGAGGAGCGCCGCGCATGGAAATCCGGAGACATTTCTTCAATCGACATCAGACGGATTTCATGCGGGAGCAACGCGTTGACTCCGCGCAGAAGAGCGTCGATGTCCATTGAAACCGACGTCGCCACACTGGCCACCTGAGCGTGCGCATGGACTCCGGCGTCGGTACGGCCGGAACCGTGCGTTGTAACCTGATGGTTCAGTATTTTCTCAAGCGCCCGGTGGAGTTCGCCCTGTATGGTAGGTACGCCGGACTGAATCTGCCAGCCATGGTACGGTGTCCCGTCGTAGGCAAGAGTCAATTTCAGATTCCGCATCGGATCACGGCGACGGACTATAACATATATAGAGGCCGGTCAAGGCGACCCGAAGCAGTATGACTCCGATCACCGCGATCATCATTTCCCTGAACGAAGCCGACCGCATCGGTGAAACAGTCGCTAGCCTTGGCTTTTGCGACGAGATCGTCGTGGTCGATGCGGGCAGTGCGGACCAGACCCGGGAGATCGCCCGGAGGAAGGGCGCCCGTGTTGTGACCCGCGAATGGAAGGGCTACTCGGATCAGAAGAACCATGCCGCCCGGGAAGCCTCGAACGATTGGGTTCTCAGCATCGATGCGGACGAACGGCCCAGCATCGAACTGGGAAACGAGATCGTCAGATGGAAGCAAACAATGCCTGGGACGGACCTGGCAGGCGTCTCGATGCCCCGTCGAGCCTTCTACCTGGACCGTTGGATAGGACACTCCGGATGGTATCCTGACCGGAAGGTTCGGCTCTACGACCGGCGGCGAGGCGGATGGGAGGGAGACTTTGTTCACGAAGGGCTCCGTCTCACGGGTAGGGTCGAACGCTTCGACGGCGACCTGCTTCATTTCCCCTACCGGTCCATCCAGGACCATCACGAGCGAATCGATCGTTACACGGCCCTGTCCGCCGCGCAGGCCAGGAGCAACCACCGGCGGTTCAACCCTCTGAAGCTTGTCCTCGGGCCGGTCCTGTTCTTCGTCAAGACATTCCTGATCCAGAGGGGATTTCTTGACGGGAGGCAAGGGGCGCGGATTGCATACATGGGGGCACGCTATGTATTCCTCAAGGAGTTCCGTATACTTCGCTAATGGATCTGGCGATCGCCCTATTCTTCGGCCTGAGCATAGGAAGCTTTCTGAACGTTTGCATCGCCAGGCTCCCCCTCGATATATCCATTGTTCATCCCCGCTCTCGTTGTCCGAAGTGTAAGAAGCTCATCGTCTGGTACGACAACATTCCGATTCTCAGCTACCTCTGGCTGGGCGCCAGTTGCCGCCACTGCAACACGGCGATCTCGGTAAGGTATCCGGCTATCGAGGCCCTGACCGCCGTTGTCAGTGTGCTGCTTATCCTCCAATACGGGCGGACCCTCCAGTGGGGTGTTTACCTGGCCTTCTCCTGTGCCATGATCGTCCTCGTAATGATCGACTACGACCACCGCATTCTGCCCGACGTGATCACGTTGAACGGCATCTGGGTCGGCGTTCTGGCCAGCGTGGCTCTCGCCCAGCCCAGCGCGCTCGCCTCGCGACTGCTCGGAGTCTTCGGTGTCGTGGGCAGCGGCCCGCGAGTGGAAGCCTTGACGGCCAGCCTGGTCGGCGTCGCGTTCGGAGGGGGCCTGCTCTGGGTCGTACGTGAGGCATTTTTTCGCATCCGGGGCATCGAGGGGATGGGTTTTGGCGACGTCAAAATGATGGCGATGGTCGGGGCGTTTCTGGGACTTCCTCTGACCCTCCTGACGATTCTCCTGGGGTCGGTCGTGGGGTCGGTAATTGGCCTGACGGTGATTAGATTTTTCGGCAAATCGAGGAATTATGAGCTCCCATTCGGCACGTTTCTGGGCATGGGAGCCATCCTCGCAGCGATATACGGTGACGATCTCGTACGCTTGTATCTGGACCTCATGTTCCCTGCATCTTCTTAACCCGTCTTGAATTAACGACTGGTGTCAACCCGGCCTGCGACTTTCCTACCTGTCGGAAACACTTGCGCTTCGGATGGCCGCGGGGTCTGATTGTGGATGTGGAGGGGCCCGGGGGATTGTGAGTCCGTTCCTAGGGTATTTTCGTGCTAGTCTGAACCCAAACTGATGACACATTTGGTCGCAGTCCAAGCTCCTGGCGAGAAAGGCATGAGCATGTTCGAACTGATGATCGTCATGATGATCATCATGGTGATCGCAGCCGTGTCCCTGCCTTCGTTCATGGAAGCGCGAGACAACTACCGGCTGACGGCGGTTTCCAGCGATCTCGCCTTGAACCTATCGAGTGCCCGTATCCTCGCGATTACCCGCAACGCAGACGTCCGTGTCTATATCGTGAGTTCCAGCAATTATGAGCTCCAGGAAGACACGGGCTCCTGGACGACCGAAGAGAGCCACGACCTGCCGACCGGGTATACGATCGCGGCGAGCACGTATGCCGAGTTTCATTACCGTGGTAACGCGACGCCCGTGACCACTTTTACGATCACGAACCCGAACGGCCTCGTCAAAACGGTCGTCGTGGAAACTTCAGGGCGGGCTTATGTCCAGTAAGCGGGGCTTCACGCTCATCGAGACGATGATCGCCACGGGCATTCTGGTTTCGGGACTGGTTGCCGTGGCCTACATGTTTTCCTATTCGGTCAAGACCAACTTCACGACCCAGCAGATGACGTCAGCAACGATGTTGGTCCACGACAAATTGGAAGAGCTCAAAGCGACATCGTTCGGGAGCCTGACCGCTGGAGGGGGCCTGGATGAAACGAACCCGACCAGCAATTTCAGGGAGTGGGTGACGATCGCGACGAACGGAGCCGTAACCTCGTCCACGGCTGAAGTCACGACGGCCGGTTTCCTCCGCCTCTGGCAGATCACCGGCACGAACCCCCTGACCATCACGGTCGTTGTGTTCGCTCAGCGGAGTGGTGTTTCCGGTGGCCAACTGGAACTGGCCCGGGCCTCAACATCCATGACGAGTTCATTCTGATGACCATCAAACAGAAACGACAAGCTGAGACTCCTGGAGGGTTTTCACTGGTCGAGCTGATGTTCGGCATGACGATCACCCTCGGAATGGGCATGGTCGTCTTCCAGATGTTTATTCAGAACCAACAGGTTTTCTCAGACCAGAACCTGGTGCTCGAGATGCAGCAGAGCGCCAGGGCCATCGCTTCGATGATCAGCGACGAGTTGCGGATGGCCGGTCAGGGCGTTCCCATATACGCAGCGAGCCAGGATGATTCAGGTATCGAGGAGATCCAGACGTTTCTGGACGGAACAGACACGAGCACGCTCCGCTTCAGGGCAGGCGTGAGAAACGCGTTCTCGACCGTGACGACTCCCCTCGTTTACACGGCCTCCACGGCAGCCCTTGTCACGGTCGCCGAGGTGGCTGCTATCAGCACGATCGTCGGAACCAACAGCAACCGATTCGTCGCTAGCGTTGATCGGGATTGCCGCGGCACGAAACGCGTCAGGACGCGCGAATCTGTTATTACCGCGGCAATTTCGATAACGGAACTTGAAGGAAGCGGCCGAGGTTTGCCGCTGTTCGGGGCAGGCTATGGAGAAAGTAATGCAGTCTCTTTGGAATCAATATGTTGGTGCTTCGGGCTGAACGCCCAAGAGGTGCTCGGAACCGTCATGAAAAGCTAGGATATCACGTTCCCCGGCATGGCCTGCCGCGATTCGCAGTTTGGGGAGATCGTTGGCCAGAGGGCCGACGTTCGTGTCGGTCTGAGACCAAGTTCGGGTATGGCCAGATTCCACGGGATGCACACGCGAAGCGTCCGCGGCCATAGCCGAAGGCGGAGGCCGCTTCGTTCTAGTCTTCCTGTGGGGACCGACAGCATCGGGATGGACCTGGCTGAGGGCCCAGATCGCGACGAGCCCGGCAATCGACGCCGCGAACGATCAGCTGACCATAACTCCGTGGCAACTCAGTGGTGAGGGCGGCACCTTCTCCGCAACTCCGAAGCTCAGCCTGGAGGAAGGCATCTCCTACCGATTGTCGAGTGGATCGGTTCTGAGGGGAACCACAACCGACTTCTCCAGTGGGACGACGCCGACCTTCACGGAAAGCACGGTCGGAGACAATTTCACAACGCTCTCGTTTGCGTACTACGACAGCTCGGGAACCGCAGTGACGCCCAGCACCCTGGCGGTTCGTGCCACCGTCCGGCGGGTTGACGTCACCGTGGCCGCCCAAACGTCCGAGGCCCTGGCCTCCACCGGCGCGACCCGGTCCTACGCGGTGACGCTCAAGGTTTACCCGAGGAATCTGGCCATCAATTAGTTTTGAGCGGGTGAAAGCGAGGAAGGCACGGAGGGGATCTTTTCACCGGAGAGACGCAGAGACGCAGAGGCGCAGAGGGGGAGGGACAATAAAAAAGACTCTCTGCGCCTCTGCCGGTAAAAATCTCCACTTTGTCCGTCTCACGTTTGCGGTGAATTCCCTCGCTATCGGCGACCTTTACGACTCACGTTTTCGCCCCCAGTGCAGCGCTGCGATGCCCGCCGTCAGATTCTTATACCCAACCTCTTCGAAGCCGGCGGTCCGCATCAGGCCGGACAGTTCTTTTTGTGACGGAAAACGACGGACCGAGGACGGAAGGTATTTGTATGGGTCCTTCTTGCCCGAGATCAGCGCGCCCAGCCTTGGGAGGACGTACGAGAAATAGAGGCCGAACAGTTCTCGGAAGACAGGGACCACGGGTCGGGAAAACTCGAGGATGACAACGCGGCCCCCGGGCTCGAGGACACGACTCATTTCTGAAAGGCCCCGGTCCAGGTGTTCCAGGTTGCGCAGTCCGAAGGCAACGGTTACGAACCCGAAGATCGAGTCCCGAAACGGCAGGTCCAGGGCGTCGGCCTCCGTCAATCGGATCGAGGAGCTGAGACCGGCGTTTCTTATTTTCTCGGTCGAGCGAGTCAGCATCGGATGGCAAAAATCCGACCCCACGACCGACAGTTTCAACTTGCGGTGGACTTCGAGAGCCAAATCCCCCGTACCGCTACAGAGGTCCAGACAAACTTCCTCCGGCGACGGGTTTCGGGCCGCAATGATCTGCACCGCTTGACGTCTCCAGTAGCGGTCCACTGAGAGAGACAGGAAGTGGTTCAGGAAGTCGTACCGATCGGCGATGTCGGCAAACATCTGTCGAACCAGGCGGGAGTCCGGGCCCACCCGCGTTTCGCTCTTGACGGTTTCATCACTCATCTCGCTAAGGGCCTAAAGGATCTCCTCAAGCACTTCCTCTACTATCGGTCGGGGCACGTTCGGATTGATCTCCACCTTGCCAATACGGCGGGGCAACACGAAATGGACATGGCCGTCCCGAATTTTCTTGTCGTGCTGCATGGCTTCAGTAATCGCTGAAGCGCTGATCTTGCCGAGCCTGGGCAGACTCCCCAGGGAAACGACCGCGTCTTCGATCCGGCCCGCCTGTCTTCCCGATATTCGTCCCAGCTTGCTGGCAATGCGAGTCGCCCCGATCATCCCGTATCCTACGGCCTCACCGTGCCGGATCCGACGGTAACCCGCTGCAGTCTCAATGGCATGTCCAAGCGTATGGCCAAAGTTCAGAATGCGTCGGATGTTTCCTTCCCGCTCATCGGCCGCCACGACGGCGACTTTTGACTGAAGGCAACGCGCGACCAGATTCTCCAGGGCCTCGGGCTGAACATCGAGAATCGCTTTCCGGTCCCGGTCGAACTCGTCGAAGAGCTTCCGGTCCCTTATGATTCCATACTTCAACGCTTCGTATAGCCCACTGGAATACTCACGCTTTGGCAGGGATTCGAGGAGAAGCGGATCCGCGATGACCAGACGGGGTTGGTGGAACGTACCGATCAGATTCTTCCCGGCCGAATGGTTGACTCCGGTCTTTCCGCCTACCCCCGAGTCCACCTGCGCCAGCAATGTCGTCGGCACCTGCACGACCCGAATGCCTCGAAGATAGATTGAGGCCGCAAACCCGACAACGTCTCCCACAACCCCGCCACCCACGGCCACCACGATCGACTCTCGATTCAGTCGTCGGGCCACCATCCGGTCGATCAGCCGGGAGACGGTCCTGACTGACTTTGCGCGCTCGCCATCTGGAATGGTTTCGACGGGGGCATCCGGAAGACCGCCGAGTCCGATTGCGTCGAGGATCCTGGACTGAGAAACGATCAATAAGGAACCCGTGAGGCCGGCCTGATCCAGGTGGTCCTGGATCGATCGGTAGGATCCCAGGCCGACGATGATGTCCGATGACGATCCGCGGAGCTTTAACCGGATTCGCTTCATGAGAACGAAACGGGCGACCCTTAGGAGCCTGCGCGGCAGAAGGGATCGTCGCAAGAAAGTGGAGAATCGGTCCAGATTTTGTCGAGTTTGAGGCGAATACTCGTTCTATTTAACGAAAACTCGGGGAAATCTGGACCGATTATACCGCTTTCGCAGTAGATCTCTTCTGCCGCGCAGGCTCCTATGGCCGCCCGTGGTGAAATGCTTGTCTGTTCGAACGAATTGCTTTATTGCCGTCGCGCCATCGAACTGCGCGCGCGCTCGGAGAGTTCCTTCGCCTCGGGAATGAGCTCCAGCGCCTTCAGAATCTGTTCGTCGCCGTTCAGCAAGACTCTGGCGGCTTCTGAGACTCCAAGGCGGTTGTAGAATACTTCATACTTGATCATTCTCTTGACGAAGTCCTGGTTCTCGCTCACTTCCTGATCCGTGATCTCGATCTCCCGCTCTCTGGCATGCTCGGTGAAGTCCGCGACGATCGCATCCGACACCTCGAAAGAAGGTTCGATCGTCGGCTTGTCGGCGATGAAGTCACGAACAAACGTGAAGAAGGCGAACCGTTTCGCCATCCTGTCCTGGAAATCGTTCAACTTCGGAGTCGCAACGATGTGGTCGGGCGTGATGCCCCCGCCCCCATAAACGACACGGCCCAGATCGGAATGCTTGATCTCCAGGTTCTCCTCCTCCGTCTCGTCCCGCTGGTTGTAGTAGTCGAACTGCGAGATCTCGGAATAATCCCGCTGGATCAGGCGCCCACTTGGCGTGTACCACTTCTGTGTCGTCAAAGCCAGGCCCGCGCGCTTGGTCAAGGGGTAGACCGACTGCACAAGCCCCTTGCCGAAACTAGTCTCTCCGACGATCAAGCCGCGGTCATGGTCCTGAATCGCTCCGGACACGATCTCCGAAGCACTGGCACTCGACTTGTTGATGACGACGACGACCGGATACAGGTTGTCGTTGTTCACCCGCTGGGAGGTGTATGGGCGGTTCGAACCGCGTGCACGTCCGCGCGTCTCCACGATCAACTGCCCCTTCTGGAGGAACATCTCGGAAATTGCGATCGCCTCCTGGAGCAGTCCACCCGGGTTGTTTCGCAAGTCAATGATCAGCCCGTCCAGGCTGTCTGCTTCGAGTTTCCGAATCGCTTCCCGAAGCTCAGCCGCGGTCGTCTCGGCGAAACTCTCGATCTTGACGTAGCCAATGTTCTCTCGAATCTCAAACGCGTTGCTGATCGTGAATTTCGAGATCTCGTCGCGAACAATCGTTATCTCAAAAGGCTCATCGACGCCGGGGCGGGAAACGGTCACTCGGACCGGAGTACCCTTGGGGCCCTTGAGCTTGCCGACGACGATGTTCAGGTCTATTCCCTCGGTCGGTTCTCCGTTCACATGACTGAGAACGTCGCCCACGCGCAACCCGACCTTCTCGGCCGGCGCGCCCGGGAACGGTGGGGAAACGACCGTCACCTTACCGAACCGGCTGGTCACGGTGATGCCCAGACCGTAGTACTTGCCGCGCTGGTCTTCGCGAAGACGCGTGAAGTCCTTGGGGGTGAAAAACTTGGAGTGTGGATCGAGCGTCCGGAGCATTCCATCGATGGCACCGAACACGGCAGTTTCCGGGTCGACCTCAGTAGCGTGATTTCGCTCAACCATACTCAGGATGGCGGTGAACGCCTTCAATCCGGCATCAACATCATCCTCTGCCCCGGTCGTCGCCTGAACCTGGGTGCCGTGCAGACCCCCAAAAAGGGCGACAACCGTCAGCACGATGGCCCAGACCACTATCGCACGCAACGGCTTTAGCTTCATGTAAACCCCTTTCGCAATAATTACGAGTAGTATAGCAAAAGGACCAAGGGAAATACGAGCGCTAAGACCTTGATAGAGCGGGCCGAAACCACATCCTTACACCCTTGGGCTCAGTGAACTTTGCGTTGACGGGATTTCACACCTCCCGCTATCATTGAACTGGATTCGGTTTAAAGGAGGACTCTTCATGGGACAGCTTGGCTTTCAGGAGCTTCTGGTTATCTTTATCATCGCGCTCCTCGTCTTCGGGCCGAAAAAACTTCCGGAGCTAGGCAAGTCACTGGGCAAGGGCCTCAGGGAATTCAAGCGCGCGACCAACGAATTGAAGTCCACGTTTGACGAGCAGGTCCGTGACGCAGACAAGGAATTCAAAGATCTCGAAAAGGACCTCAAGACAGACCTCGATGCCGCTGATCAGCCCTCCAAGGATGCCAAACCCTCCAAGGATGCCAAGCCCGAGACGGATGCTAAAGAGGCATTCTATTCCTCACAGAGCCCGTCTCCATCCATAAAAGAGCCTGACAAAGACCTCGAGAAGCAGCCTGAGAACCAAGCATAGATGTCAGCCCCGCCCCCAGTCGAAGAATCTCCGAAGGTGAGCACTTCCGGTTCGATGTCCTTCCTGGATCACCTCGAAGAACTGAGGTCCCGGATCATACGATCTCTGATCGCGGTTGCCGTCACATTCGTGGCGTGCTGGGCCTTCGTCCAGGAGCTGTACTTAATCGTTTCGCAACCGATTCTCGAAGCGCTTGGGGATCAGCCACTTGTCTTTATCAGTCCCACTCAACCGTTCAATCTCTTTCTGAAAGTCGCCTTCGTCGCCGCAGTTTTACTGGCTTCGCCCTTTCTCCTTGCTCAGGTCTGGCTCTTCATCGCCCCAGGCCTCTACAAGCGTGAACGGCGTTATGCCATCCCATTCGTCCTCTCCACAACGTTGCTGGCTGGGTGCGGCGTCGCTTTCGGCTACTTCATAGCGTTCCCGTTCGCACTCGACTTCCTGATTGGCTGGGGCGAATCCGCCAACCTGGAGCCAATGATCGATGCGACGAAATACTTCGACCTCTTCCTCACGATCATGGTCGGACTGGCAATCGTGTTTCAGATCCCGCCGATCATCTTCGTCCTAAGCCGCATCGGCCTGGTGACTCCAGGCTTCCTCCTCCGGAACACGAAGTACGCCGTTCTTATGTCGTTCGTCGTGGCCGCCATCATTACCCCAACTGCGGACATCCCGAACATGATGATCATGGCCGGCCCCATGATCCTGCTCTACCTCGTGGGCGTGGGCGTCGCTTTTGTGTTCGGTAAGAAACGGAAAGCGTAAGTAGAAATGTCACCGCAAAGACGCGGAGACGCCAAGGCCGCAAAGGAAGCCTAGACTAGTTTTCTTCGGCATTCTTCGGTCAAACAAACCCTTCCGGCCTTTGCGTCTCTGCGTTTTTGCGTTGAAACAAACCTCTCGTGCGTGAGCAACCTACTCTCAGGTTTGAGTCTACTGATTCAGATAGTCGTCGATTTCCGGTAACGAGCCCAGGACGACGTCGCCGATCACTTTCAGGCTTTCGGCGCTGGTCTTATCCAGGGTGTCGGCGGCGGTGTGCCAGTAGGGATAATCGAAGTCGATGAGGTCGACGGCGGGGATGCCGGCGTTGAGGTAGGGGACGTGGTCGTCTTCTATTGCGATTTGTTCGTTGCCGAAATGACGGCCATAACCCATCGACTGGGCCACGTCCCAGATGATGGACTTGAGCCAATCGGTGGAGGCTGTTTCCTTCAGGACGCGGAGATCCCGGTCACCCACCATGTCGACCAGGACCAGCGCCTGGAGTTGGCGAAGCGTTCCATTTTCGAAACGTCGATCGATATCGTAGCGGCTTCCATAAACGCTGTCTTCGGCTGTCCAGTCCCGGACGGCTTCCTCGCCGTCGAAGAAAATGAATTCGAGGGTGTGCTCCAGTTCGACGCTATCCGCCACACGAGCCATCTCGAGCAGGATGGCGGTACTCGACCCCCCATCATTGGCGCCAACGAAAGGAAACTCGAAGAGCTTTGTGTCGTAATGCCCTGCCACGGCGATAATTTCCGGTTTCTGTCCTTCTTTGACGGCACGGATATTTACCATATCGACCGGACCCGTCGGCGTCGTGGCCACGAACTCATCCAGTTCGGGTTCGAAACCAGCCTTTTCGAGCTCGGCAACGATGTAGTCGCGTGTCCTGCCAATGGTCTCGCTGCCAGCCGGTCTGGCACCGAAACCGACGACCGTTTCGAGATCACGAAAAGCGCGATCGGCATCGAAAGCAGATTCCGCTGCGGATTCGCTGCCCCCTGCCTCGCCTCGCCCAAAACCGTAGACAAGGACGAAAACCAGCGCCGCGACAGCCACGGTCGCCCACAACTTCGTGCTGCTGGTCCTCTTCGCGACTGCGGGTTTCGGACTGACCCTGGTTGTCTGCTTCTTCTTACTTGATTTCTTTTTCATGATCTTCGATCGGATGAGCTTCCTATTAGTCAAATACGATAACCCGTTTCGAACACATTGTCATCTAGGAGCCCCGGCGGGGTCCCCGATGTTACCATTATGAATAACCAATTAAGAGTAACCACAACTGGAGGTGCTGCATGCGAGACAACAAAGCCGAATGTCTTGGCTTCCTGATCACCGGCGTCACACTGGGCGCCGTCATTGCTCTGCTCTACGCCCCACAGAGCGGAATCCGTACACGCAAGCTGATCCAGAGAGAGACACGGAGACGCATCGAGCAACTCGACGATATTCAGGACTACGTCCGATCACACGTGAACGACTGGGTAGGTGACGTTTCAGACGCAGTCGAGGACGGACTGAGTCGCGGAAAAAAGCTCACGAGCGCCGGAAGGGAGAAAGTGCTGGGCGTCTTCGACGAGGCCACAAGCCGGCTTGAGGAAGGCAAAGTCCGAATCGAGGGATTGATTCGGTCGGGCAGCTAGCGAGCAGCAGGCAGCTGGATCCAGTGAACCCAAAGCTGCCGGCTGCATGCTTTCCGCTACTCGCTATCATCCAAGTGCGGTAAGACTACCGAAAAGAATTCATAACCATTTGATAGAAAAGAGAATTCTCTTTTATGAGCTTTACGGTTGCCCCCAAAGTTGCCCCCGCGTGTTAAGTGTCACTGCCGCTAATTGGTGACTATCTTAACTCTGGATCACCCAGCGATTGACCGAGTATCCTTAATCGTGCTGCCAAGCCCGCAAGCGATATTGTAACCGAAGCATCATGTTCTTCGTTTAATCGCTCAAACGTACGCCAGTGCATGCCTTTGGGTTTTCGCCACCCCTTCGGATTCAAAATGCCCAGTTCCCAGCCCAAGCGTGTACTGATTTTGTCCGCCCGCCTTGCCGCGCGGTCGTGATGGGCTTCCCGCTGGCTGAGATAGGCTAACCGGTGGCAGTGACGGCAAGCGAAGATGCTGCCGCCGTAGAGGATTGCCACACGTCGGCCGCAACCCATTGCCGGGCAGAGAAACCAGGGGCGTTCCCCGCCGAGGTTGCAGGGTGTCCAGTCGAGATAAACGGGATAGGTTTCGTCTTTCCAGTCCGCGCCGTCGCTTCGGTGGCGATAGGTGAGAACAACCCGCCTCGGCTCGGTGCGTACGCGTATGGATGCAACCACTTCTTCACCATCGCCCGACCACTGCCAACCAAATGACTGGTACGGGGCAATCAGTCCATCGCGCTGCCAGCGTCGAACGTCGATTGCCCGATAATCGCCGGTAGTGTCTTTCGCGCCCCAGTACCAGTGCCGTCCGCTACCCATTCCGCCCATACTGGCCTACCGGATTTTTCCGAAATCATTAAGGAATTTGACCGTTCGTTGCATCAGCCCTTACCGGACTTGAGCAGCCGCTGTTGGTGTGCTCTGGCTCGGTCAAACGGTTGGCAATATAGCCAGTCGCTGTTCCACAGGTCCGCGATGGCTTCCGGCTCGCCCGCCATGACCTGCTCGAAGGCGATCCGCGCCTGTTGGAAGCTGGCCGCGACAATCACCACTTCGCCACGCGCCCGCGTCAACGGGCCAGCTAGCACCGCCGCCGCGACCCCGGCAACCAGCGTCGTCTTGCCCTTTCCCTTTGCGACGCTCAGGGCCGCGTTGCCAGGCCGCGAGAACGTGCCGCGCACGAAACGACGCTGCCACTGCAGGACCGCGGAGGATTGCCCCGCCAGCCGCCCCTGCGTGATTTCAAGGGCGCTCAGGTAGCCGAGATGGTCATTGATGGCGTTCGGCACTCCCGACCACGCTTCCGGCATCCCATGAGATTGCCGCGCTCAGGGGTCCCCGCGCGACCGGTGCCGCACGGAGCTCGGCTTCCCCGCGTGTCAGTCCGCCGTCGTATTCCATGATGGCGGCGCGTTCCTCGTATTCGTCGAGCAGGTCGGCGTCGGTAAGGTGCTCATCGCTGGCCTTGAGGTGCTCAACCCCTGCAGCTTGAGCACCTTTAGCTAAGTCATTGCAATAAATGGTGTTTTTACAAGCGGTTAGCTTAAGGTGCTCATCATTGTCAGGTTGAGCACCTTTAGCCGAGCCTTCAGCATCTTTAATCAGTGCCCAGTACCAAGGCGTCCCCGGCCCGCCCGGTTTCTTGGGCTTGACCAGCCCCTCTTTAGCGCGCCGTACGGTCGCCCACGCGATTCCGGCGTCACGTGATTGCTGCTTGACAGCCTCGGTGGGCACCGGGCCGGCGGCCAGAACATCGCGCAGGAAGTCGGCCGCGTCGGCAACGGCGGATCGTTTCTCGCCATCGTCACCCGACGAAGCAAGCAGTGTCGCGGCCGTATGCTCGCTGGCCTTGCCCCAGGCGACGAACGGCACCTCATCGGCAACCGCAACATGGTAGGTCAGCGACTCGGGTTTCTTCGACAGGTTCGCCTTCGAGACCGCGAGAACCCGCTGTTCGTCATCGCCCGGGTCTGGCGCGACGAGCAAGCCGCTACGCACGGCGCCGATGATGCCGATGCTACCGCCGCCCCGATACAGCGGGTTGCCACCCGGCGCCTTGTTCAGGTGCCGAACGATCAGGAACGCCGCTCGCGTTCTGGCTGCCAGCTCAGCCAAGGGCGCCAGCGCGCCGCGAATATCTTGGTCCCGATGCGAGTTGGTTTTCGCCGGGATGTAGGCCATGAAAGGATCGATCACGATCAGCTGCGCGCCAACCTCTTCGATGGCTTGGGACAACGCGGCAATATGGGCAATCGTCGGCAGGGTTTCGCCTTCGGCGCCGCGCACATAGGTCAGGTGAACGATCCGCGCCACGTCGGCGCCGGCCGTATCGAGACGCGGCCTCACGGTGTCGCCTAAATCGTCCTCGCAGGTCAGCAGAACCACTCCCGCCGGCTCGTGAAGTCCGGGCTGGCCGTCGGGCATCGAGTCGCCCTTGGATACGCGTGCGGCGAGATCGAGGGAGATCAGGCTCTTACCGAGATCGGGGTCGCCGTCGAGGATCGTGAGTTTGCCGAGCGGCACCCGACCGCGCCAAAGCCACGTCACCGGTTCAGGGGTCACGTCGGCCAGACACGTCAAAACCGGCGCACCGCCGGCGCCGGTTTTGGGTTCGTCGGGCTCCGAGGCGCCGGCCAACAGGATGTCCAGGTCCAGCCCCGGCGGCGCTTCGTCCGACAGATCCCAGCTTTTCGGCAGGGTGTCGGGCAGCTTGACGGTTCGCACTGATGCCGCGCCAGTCTCACGGGCCAGCTGCGCCACCGCAACCGCGAAACCCGCGCCAGCTTCGTCCGCGTCCGGCCATACCGTGACGGCTCGGCCCTGGACAGGCCCCCAATCGGTCTTCGCGGGCGATTTGGCGCCGTGCATGGGCGTGGTGGCCACCATGTCGGGGAAGAGCGTGGACGCGGCTTCGGCCGTTTTCTCGCCTTCGCATACCAGCACGGTCGCGCCGGCACGGGAGAGAATCCCAGGCAGATTGAACAGCGGATAGGGTTTGGGAAAGCCCTTCGTACGCCATTGGCCGCCGTCGAGAACAAGAGGCCGGAACGTCTTGGGCTCGAACCGCGCGACGTATCCGACCAAGTGTCCTCGATCGTCGTGATAGGGCCAGAGGCGGGACGGCTTACCGAGACCGGAGTGACGGTAGTCCTCGACATCGACATGACCCGGCGTGTCGCCCCGGAGCAGGCGGATATCCAGTCCCCGCGCTTCCAGGGCGGCCAGAACGCGCTCTTGCGAACAACCAGCGTGGCAGTGGGCCAGCACCCTTCCGTTGCGGTCAGCGACGCTCAGGCTTGGGGTCGTGTCGTCATGGGCTGGACATCGCGCAGTCCAACCCTGTCCGGCCCTTCGCCCGCCGAGTGCCCTGGCGATGGTCTCAGCGGTCATGACGCAACCCCTTGTCATCGGGGGTGGCTCCACCGAGGGCCGGCGGCGGTTCGCATGGCCGCCCGGAATTGCTCGTCGAAGGACTATGCATGACGGACCCCGCCAGACTCTGCTTTGCGGCTCGCTTCGATCTGACGGACGAGCCAGTCCTGGATCTCAGATTCCAGCCAACCCACGGCCCGTCCGCCGAGGCTCACCGGTTTCGGAAAAGTGCCTTCGGAAATCCGAAGATAGATCGTGCTTCGTGACAATCCCGTGCTTGCCTTGACTGCGGGAAGTCTCAGTATCGAATGGGCCATCATTAAACCTCCGTGTTCCAATTCGGAATGGATCAGACCCACGGTAGTTGGGCGATTTGGGCGATTCAAGAGGTCGAAGGGGAGGTGACTCGAAAGGAAGCGGTCGTAAAATCAGTCGGTTAGGCTACGCAGCCAGCTGTGGTGAACGTCCTCGCAGGCGTTGTAAATTCCGTGTTTTCAGTGGAGTGCGCTGGGCGAAATTTCGTCGCCCAACTTTTTTATCGCGTTTATCGCGTCATGTTCTTGCGAATGGTTTCCGCGCTTCGGCCCGCGGCAAGGTCCGTCTTGGTGATTTGCCGTGAATACCAAACGTCGGACATTCCGGGATGCTTTCGTTTCAACGCCCGGTATCGCTTTTGCCACCCTTCGTAGAGTTCTTGGGTTTGTTTCTTCTTCGAGGTTCCCGGCGCGGGCCGGTCGACGAGGCCGATGATTGCGGCGCGATCGATCTCCAGGCTACCGTCCTGAAGAAAGACGGCCTCGCTCAGTGGCAGCATCCGATCGGATACCCGGAGCGATGGCGGTCGGCCGGGTATCAGTGCCAGGGCGCCGGAGCGTTTCTTGCCTTGGATGATGCCGATGCTAATCGCCACGCCGACCTTCTTCCCCTTCGGTTTGGCCCTCAAGCCGAGCCTCGAGGCGAGCCACCCTGCAATCTGGTTCCCCGTGACTTGCCACCGCTTCAACCGGGAGATCGGAATCGATATCCGTCCCATATCGTCGCGCCGGTCGCAGTCGATCTGAACTCTTGCGTCTCGGCCATCGGCGCCCGGCGGGCGAACGGTTACGGGCATGAAGCAGCTCTCCTCGCATCCGGAGCACTCCGCCATCGCCGCGTCTGACGCTTCGGCAATCCAGCCAGCTTGATGGAAGATTTCGACCGCTTCCGCCGGCCACCGTCGATAGTGTTCCGAGGCTACGATACGGTCCGAATCCGGCTCCAGGCGCCCGATCAACTCGTAGAGTGTTTCGTCCAGCGTCATGATTCGTCGTCGCGTTCCGCTTCAGACCCGAATCGGTTCAATGCCCGAATCCGTTAGCATCTTGCGAATGACGATGTCCTTCTCGTCATGACGCAGCGCACACCAATTGGGGTAGCTGATCTTGAACCGGCGCGTGCGCCGTCGAGCGCCCGGCCCGCGGTGTGAACACCACCTTAATCTCGGCCTTCGTGACAGAAAACGGCGGCGGATCGACCTGATCGAGAAGGTCATAGATCGCTTTAGGGTTCACTTTGGAGTCCGCCTCTAGGATCAATCTTCGTTTCTCGCGTGTGAGTAAGGTCAATTGCAGTAGTCGGATGGACACGGCTTCGATGCCGCTCTCGGGCGGGTATCGAAAAGTAAAATCCCGGTTCGCGAGAGCGTCGAGTGCGTAGACACGGTTGTCTGCAGCTTGGCCGTCGAGTTCGTCCAGCTTGAGAATCGTGGCCGCGAAGATCCGTTGGAGGTCTGGAACGGATTTGGTATTCCGCGGGGCGTAGATGTCCAACGAGCCTTCGTCCTGGCAGTATACGAAGATGATCTCGAATGCTGGGTGCCTGGCTTGGCTCGACAAAGCGTTCCGGATCCACTCCATTGCGGTTTGCGCGTAGTCCTCCGGATAGGCGAAGAAATACTCTTTCCCATAGCGGCGATAGACCTCCACCTTGCAGTTTCGGCCTCGCCCTTCCTTGGCGTGAAAGTACTGGCTGATGGCGTCGGCCAGTCGGTCCCGGTCGTTTTCGTGGACCTGTGGCGGCACATGTGGAAGGTCGTTCCGCTTCCTCCAAAGGGTGTCGGAAATATTGTCGGAGCGCAGAAACAGAGTCGCGCCGTCCCAGTAGCGCGGATGCTCCAGGAACGCCCACATCACGGCCTCATGGAACCCGTCGAAGCGGGACAGCCGCGAAGGAAAATCTGCGTCGCCATGGAATGCGGCTTCGTCCGCCAGGGCACTCATCCCGGCCTGGCAGGCCATCGCGTTGATTTCCTGAAAGGCGGCTTCGATGGCCGCTTGATTCTCCCCGGGCAGAGCCGTGAACGCCTCGAAGATCGGCTCCACATCCGTATTCCGGAGGTCCGAGAAGGGAACGTCTTCCAAGACTCCGTACTTCTCTTGAAGGCAGCGTCCGAGCCATTCGTTCGGAACCCGGCGAAAAAACTGCCGGTGGGAATATTGGGAAGCCATGTTCTATCGAAGCCCGGATTCCGGCCATATTAGGTCCAATTCGTCCGGCCAGGGTCCAAGAGATCCAACCCCGGCCTACCGAACGAAGAACATCTTCGTTGGCACTGTCAGAGTAAAGTCGCAGGTCTGAGTGATTCCACCGAGGATAGGGAATTAGGCCGCCCCGAGTTGACGCCACTGGGCGAGTGCAGCGGCGCGGTTGAGCTTGAAATTGTCCCGTGAGCAGAGGGGTCGTCGCAGGTTGAAGTGATTGTAGACGGAAGCATGGACGGTGGCGAATTTCTGGAGGCTTCGCATCCGCCTGAAACGGAGCATCGCGTGTTCTCGTCGCCGGAACGGGAGGTGTGAATTCTCCGCACGATTGTTCAGCCAGCGGCCGGCCTGATGCAGACCGGATCCGCCCACCTCACGCAATGCCGCACGATAAGACCTTAGCCGATCCGTGATGATCGCATCCGGCCTGGGGTAGCGCTTCATCAGTTTCCTGAGGAATTTCAAGGCGGCCTTGTGGTCTCTCGTCTTCGAGACAAAGGCCTCCAGCACCTCGCCTTCCGGGTCCACGGCACGCCAGAGGTAATGGCGTTGGCCATTGATCTTCACGAACACCTCATCGAGGTGCCACCGCCAACCCGACAACGCACGCATTCGATCCGTCCGCTTCTTGCGAATCTCGGCGGCAAAGATCGGGCCAAAACGGTTCCACCAGAACCGGATCGTCTCGTGGCTCACCTCGATCCCGCGTTCGTGGAGAAGGTCCTCGACATTGCGTAGCGACAGCGGGAAGCGCACATACATCATCACGGCAAGACGGATGATTTCGGGCGAAGTCTTGAAATAGCGAAATGGATTCTTCATCCGAAGACACTTACAAGACCCATCGCCCCAACTCAAGCCCGTTTTTCTCTGACAATGCCCGACCATCACTTCTTACTTAACGCTCTGCTTGTAGACGGTCGGCGGGTTGCCTTTGACCGCCGATTCTGGACGAATCGCCCGGTGGTGGCGCTCTTGTTGACGGTGAGAGTACTTCGAGAGCCTTTTCCTTTCGGCATTTTCTAACACCTCCTTTGTGAAGAACATCAGCGTCCGATCACTGACTGGCTACACAGGTCTACACCGGACGCGGTGAACCGCCGCGGCTACCCAACAGCGGACGGGGTTTCACAAAGGGGCAGTTGCGCACCCAGCTGACGGATGCGTACAGTCGCTTCAGACGTATAATCCCCGTGGGGTAGAGGATGCTGGTGTTGGCCGTGTTCACGGCCGGCTTTCTGGGCGCGGCGCTTCTTGACCTCTTCCTTGCCAGCAGCGTGTCAGGTGGGCCGGTCACGATCAGCCCCAGTCGTGGCCACCGGCGACACAAGCGCGGGAAGCTCATGGATCGTGACGTTGGGGCAAACCGTGCGCGCGATCTCACATAGGTGGCGATGGTGGCTCAGGTATATGACCTGCCCCACTCCGGCCATTTCGGTGAACAGACGAAACGCCTCCTCAGCACGGAAGTCATCGAAGGTCTCCAGAATGTCGTCGGCCACGAATGGCACCGGGCCATGCTGGCCGACGAACTCGAAATAGCCGGCGACACGCAATGCGAGATAGAGCTGGAAGCGAGCGCCCTTCGACATTTCAGAAGCGACCTTCGCGCCGCCAGCACCGATGCCCAGAAGCACCTCGCCCATGTCGGTCAACTGCGTATCCAGGCGTGAATAGGCACCGCGACTGATCGTTCGGAAAGCTTCCGAGGCGCGTTTCATCATCGAACTGCGATGCTCGTCCCTGTACGCGCTCAGGGCGCGCTCCGCAGCCTCGATGCCAAGCTGTGTCCGGAGGTAAGCGAGCGCCCCTTCCTCGATCTCGAGAAGAGCTGTGCGCCGTTGTGCTTCAAGCCGAGCCACTGCATTGTCACCGCCCACCGCATTGATCGCATCCTCGGCGCGGCCAAGCGCCAGATAGAGCTCATTCGTGCGGCCGGATGCGTCCCCGAGCCGAGCCTTGATTCCGGCGATTTCCCGTTCCAGTTTGTCCGAGCCAGTATTCTCGAGAGCCGATACTGCCTCTTCCAACGATCTCGCCTTCATCGACTCCACCAGCTTGCTTTCGCGGTCCGCTAGTTCCTCGCGAACCGTAGTCCGGCGCGCCACATTTTTCAGTCTTTCGTCCACCTCCCTGAGGGAATCCACTCCGAATGCCTTGAACATCTTGTCGGCGACGGCGCGTAATTCGACGAGACTATTCTCGACTTCGGCAATGTCTTCGGCGACGCTTGCAATCTCCTCGAGACAGTTGCCGCGCGCTTTTCGATCATGGATTGCCTTGCTGAGGCGGTCGCCCAAGCCGGCGTCGACCGCGATGACCTGTCCGGCGTCGAACGTATCGCCCAACTGCTCCACGAGGCCACGCACGGCGGCGGTGAAGGCATCCTGATCCTGCTCCATCTTCTCGATACGATCGGCCATCGCGGCGCGTTTCTCAAGAGTCGACTCCAGAACCGCCACGTCTTCGAGAATACGCCTAGCCGCGGCGGTGGAAGGCTCCGGTTCAGCCCCCCCGAGCCAGCAACGGGACAGAGATGCGGTCCAGTCGGCATGCCACCTGGCGTCGGCGTGACCCGCCTGTCCCGCCTCGCGCTGACGGCGCTCCAACTCGGCCCGCGCCCGCTCAAGCTCTTGTCGCGCGGCTCTCGATGCGACACGCCGTTCTTTGTCCGACTCGACGGCCGCATGCGCGACCTCGACGAGATCCTCGATGTTTAACGCCGGATCATGCGCGACACGAGCGGTCGTCATGGCTTGCGCAAGCCGCTCACGCTGTCGGTTTTCATCCTCTCTCGCCCGCTCGATTTCAACGTCCTGGCTGCCGAGTTCTTCCAGCGTCTTAAGGACTTCCGCGCGCCGATCGATCCAGGCTGTGAGTTTGGGAAGCGTGACGGCGGACGACAGACCTTCCGCTCCTGTCTCCGCCATGACCTGAACGGCGGCGGCCACTTCATCCAGCACCTGCCGTTGCTGCTTCTGCGCCAGAGCGAGCTCTCCCGCGTTCCGCTTGAGTTCCGAGGTTTTCTCCCGCAGATCCTCACTCGCCTGCCTCAAATTGGCGAGTTCTGTCGAGTTCACGATACGGGCGGCCGTTGCGTCATCATCGGCCTTCATCCGTTCCTCGAAGGTATCGGCGGAGGTGGCATCGAGTGTCTCGCGATGAGTCTGCCACGCCTCATCCCGCAGTGAGCGCAATCGCGCGGCCTCTTCATCGCCGATAACCCCGGTTTCCGCCCTCTTCGCATCCATCAGGTTGGAGAGCTTGTTCCTGTCGGCCAGTAGCCGCGCCTCTTCGCGTTCAAGTCGGTCGATGTCCTTGGCGGCGTGGTCGAGAGGAGATCCCCAGGCATCCATCTCTTCCGTCTCCGGCACGCGAACCCCGGCAAGGACTTCGGCGGCGCCCTCCCACGGATGAAGCTGGTCTATCTGCGTAGCAAGTCCTGCCTTGAGCTCGTTCCGGTGTCGCATGTGCATCGCCATACGCAGACGGTAGTCGTCCGCATGCACGGCCTTGGTCGCAGCATTCAGGCGATCAAAGGTGCTATCTTCATCCTCGCCGGCTTCCGTATCGGTTTCTTCAACAGCACGGCGTGCCGTGCCGACGGCGGCCTCTGCCTTCTCCATTTCGGCTGCCGTCGTCTTCAACCGCTCATCAAGACCGGATCGCTGTTCGATCAAGTCATTTAATGAGCCCACTGCCCCGGCGGGAACGACCAGAGAAGTGGGATCAATACCGGGCGCTTCACTCAAACGACGTGTTATGGTCCTGATTGTCCCATCGTATTCGCTGAGACTGGAGCGCCGTTCGGGCAGATCGGCCGCCGCTGTCAAATAGCGCGCCCGCGCTCTATCAAGTTGGGCGATGCGGCTCTCGAGACCGAGGATCGCGTTGTCGACGACCAACGCCGCACACTTCTCGGTGAGTTGCTGTTTCTGGCGCTTGAGGCCGTCGAGTCGAGTCGTCAGCCGGGGTTCCTGGTCAATTAAACTGCCGACCTGCTCGAACCAGACTTGCGGAGCTTCCGGCAAGGATTCGAGCTCCATGACCTCGCCGCGCAGTCGATGGATTTCACCAAGCCACGGTAGCCCTTGAATGCGACGTTCAGCGTCTTCACGCTCGGTCTCCAGTTCGGCCCGTGCCGAGATGGCCTCGTCATAGGCCGATGTCGCCCGATCCCGATCCGCGATGAGGCGGGTAAAGGCACTCGCTACGGTGTCGAGCGCCTTCTTTTCCTTGTCTAGCCTAGAAAGTTCCGCCTTCAACTTGTAAAGTTCCGTGTTTCGGGCACGGCCCCTATGAAAATTCTCGGTGCCCTTGCGAAGTTGCTTCAGGGTCTTACTCAGCTCAATAAGTCCGGCGCTGGTCGCAAAAAGCAACTGGCCCAGATCACCCTCGCTTCTGAGGATTTCCTCGCCGCCTCCTTCCAGGGTATCGTCATCCAGTGAGAACATTGCCTTGTAGGCGTCGCGATCCATGCCGCCGAGCGCGTTGGCAATCACGCCGTCGGCAACAGATTGGCCATGTTCATCAAGCAGGCTGGCCGTGGTCTTGCGAACCCGCACCAACCGGTGTGTCTGATCGCTTATCGCAAGATCGGACTCGATCCGCATGGCTGCGTAGCCGTGCCGGAAGCTGTATCGACTCCGCAGCTCAATCCCGAACAGCAGGTCGAGAAAGCCTGCCAAGGCCGTTGACTTTCCGGTTTCGTTCGGACCATAGATAATATGCAGATCGGGGCTGTCACCGATCCGCTCGCCAAAGTCGATGGTGTGGTCGGTGAACATGCCGTAACGCGACAAGCCAAGTCGGCGCAAGCGCATCAGTTCGCCTCTCCCTCAGGTACGCCTTCCTTCAAATGGGCAAGCACCGCTTCGCAGCCTTCGGCCGTCAGCGTCTCAATGATTTCAATGCGCGATGTCTCGTTGTCTCCAAGAACGCCGCGCACCTCGGGCGGCAAGTTCGGCTCCAGCTCTTCCGCGAGGTTGTTCGCCGCCTGCCTGAACTCATCCGACGGGGTGATTGTCCCCAGCATCTTCGCGGCAAGCTCGCTCACCGGTCCAACGTGAAGATCTGTCCCCGGCCCTACATTCAACTCGACCTTTTCAACCCATGTGCGGTCAAGCGGCGCGGCGCGGCTGTCCGCCTCGGCCTTTACGACGTCTAGGTCGCGGCGGAGACGCCATGCTAAATCAGTACGACCCTGCAACGTGAGCCGGACGACCAGATGCTCCGAATTGACGGAGTCCCGAGCCTGCATGAGGCTCGCCCCGACGCGCTCGACCATGCCACGCCAGTCCTGGATGCCGGTCAGGTCGACCGCAACACGTTCGAACTGGGCAATGCTCGTCGGATACGGCTGGGACTCGACCCAGCCGTCATTCGCGACGGTGACCATCGTCACTGATTTAGGGCCGGCCTCGTTGATGTCACGTCCCTGCGGCATACCGGGCATGACGATGAACGGATCATGGCTGTGCACCTGCCGCTTGTGTATGTGGCCAAGGCACCAATAATCGAAACCGGTGTCGGCCAGTTGAGCCACGCTGCATGGCGCGTAATCGTCGTGCTGCGTGTCGCCGGCCAGGCTTGTATGAAGCAGGCCGATGTTGAGCGCGTCCGCGACTCGAGCCTTGAACTTCGGGACCAGGCTCTCCGGCGCGTGGGGGTTCGCAAAGCTAATTCCGTGGACGACGACGGGCGTCTCACCATGAGGCCGTGCCAACTCGACAGCTTCACCTCGCCCTCCGAAGACCTTCACGCCTTCCGGCAATACGAGTTCCCTGGTGATCCGCGATTCCGCGTCATGGTTGCCCCGCACGATGAATGTTCGAATTCCGGACTCATCCAGCCGCCGCAGTTGAGCGGCGAGAAAGAGGGCGGTTTTCATCGACGTCTGATCGCCATCGTAGAGATCGCCGGCGATCATCAGGGCGTCAACCTGTTCGTCGAGGCACAGATCGATGGTTCGCTCGAAGGCCAGCCGGGTCGCGCCACCAATTAATTCGGCAAGTGCGGGATTTCGAAGGGCGAGAGACCGCAGCGGGGAGTCAAGATGGATATCGGCGGTGTGAACGAAGCGGAATGGCATAATCGATACTACAAATATCCTCGGAAAACAACGGGTTGACCGGCCGAAGCGAGACGGAACAGGGTTCGTCAGTCATCCAGAAGGTTGATCAAGCGCAACCCGGGGTATGCCGAAAAACCGCGGTCCAGGGTCACCCATTCGCAGCCGTGTTCGATTGCCAAGGCTGCATGATAGGCATCTGGAATTCGATTGCCCGTCAGTTTGAGCGTCTCAGACATGCCACGAAATATGCGCCAATGACCGCTGCCGGGACGCAATGCCGTGCTCGCGGGCTGTGCAAGCAACGCATCGATGAAGGCGCCGGCCGCCCCGCCGGGCGTGGGCGGCCGGAATATCCGGGGATGCGTCAATACGCGGAGCACGCCGCTGAGCACGAGTTCAAACAGCCCGACCTGATCCCGGCCCGCTAAAGCTTCGACCAGCCACATCCGGCAGCGTTCGTGATGGATTGCGTCCTCGCGGAATGCGTTCACCAGGACATTGACATCAGGACTCTGCATTCATGATGGCTTCGAGCTCCGCGTTGTCGGTCAAGTCCACGCCGGGTTGCACCCCTTGTCCACGAAACACCGGTATGGGCGGAGCATCGGCAACGGCGCGATCTGGGCCCGCCAGGAACTCGCGAAGAGCCTGCTCGAATGTTACTTTTAAGGTTTTGCGCTCACACGCCGCATAGGCCTTGACTGCCCGAAGCAACTCCTCATTAACATCTATCGTCGTTCTCATGTGTGGAAGTATATTCATAAATATGCGTTCGCACAATGACTGTCACTAGAACGCAGCCATTTCGGAAGTCAGGGAGGACGGAGTGTCTGGAAGGGGCTCTGGAAGGGAAAAGGTCGAGGAGGGAGAGGAATTTGAAGTGAGGGGTATTTTCGAGAGACAGGTATCCGTAGCGGGTCCAGCCCGGTGATTGGGGTCAGGCAGGCGCGTGGAGACCAGGGAAACGAGTCAGTTCAGCTGGAGTCGGCTGGGGTTGGGGCAGACAGAGCGAGGCGAAGCAAACGAAGAAGCTCGATGGAGGTATGCGGGCGATGGCGCCCGCGATGCAAATGACGCAATCGATACAGACGTTCGATCGTGAGAGCCAGGCTTATGAGGAGCCAGTGGAGAAGCAAGCTGTTGGCGTGGTGATGGGGGATATGGGCCATCCCATAACGGTTCTTGGCATCGTTGAAACCTTGGTTTTCGACTTCCCAACGACTCTTGGCCATGCGAAATAAAGTGGGCGCTCCCACTTGGTTCATCGAGAAATTGGTCAGCCAGTAGGCTTCGACCACCGATCCATCGGGTTTCTCTTGCCGGTAGCGGATCACGCGCACGGTCGGCCAGTTCAATCGGCCCCAGGGATCGAAGTCGTCTGCATCCCAGATTTCCACCCGATCGGCTCCATCCTTGAAAACCCGGGACGGCGGCTGACAAGCAAACCGGCTTTTGGCGGCGTTGAACAAGCTCGGAAGATTGGCTTTGAGACGGACGATGGTCTTCAATCCCAACTCGTCGGCCAAGTGCAGGAACGGAGCCGACGCATAGCCCCCATCGACAACAACATAATCGGCAAAACGCGGCCCCAACTGCCCCACCACCCGACGAAGCAGTCGTTGCCCCCCCGACCATTCGCTATCCCCACTACCGTAGGGTTCCACATCGACCGGTAAAGTGAACCCGGTGCCCACGATGGTGGCCATCACGACGTGGTGTAAGTAGGTGGTCACCTCCCCCTCGGCGTTGCGATGGGGTCGACACCACTGACACCCGGCCTCACCGACACGCCCCACGGTTGTCCCGTCCAGCGCCAGGCCGATGAATCGGCAATCGTCGAACGCTTTATTGCGCTTGGCCTGCTTGATGGCTGTGGTCAACGCGCCGCGCGTGAATTCCGGATTCAGCTTCTCGGTAAAATAGCCCAGCGTGTCGTCGCTAAAGCGGCGTCCGATTCCCAAGGCCCGACACGCCGAGGATCGTGCGAGCGACTCGATGGCCAGGAAGCTCGATTCCCGCAGCAGATACCCGATCACCAGAGACCAGATCAGATGCCCACTTCCGATCTGCGGTCGCACCCGCCCATCTCCGGGGTGATTCAAATACCCCTTCAGCCGCAAACACTTTCGCGCGTACCGTCGTATCCCTCGTGCCGACGGACCTTTCACCGGCGCTTCCGCTTCTCACGTTGTTGCTGGCGCTCCAGCACCAACAACTTCGCGTTCGCTGTCAGCACCTCCCGGATCGCATCCTGAAACTCCCTTCCCGCTCCGACACGCTTTTGAATCTCCTCAACCATGGCAGCTGGAACGTGTTCGACATGCTTCTTCCCGTCCATCATGAATGTCCAGGACCAGGATGGGTGCCCTTCACCCGACACACACCGGCACGTCGGCTTACCGCACCGGGTGTAACTAATCGACACCGAGCCAGGCAGCAAACCGTCGGGTATCTCATGGCGCTCGATCAGGCTGTACTTCCGCCGTCGCAGTCGCGACGCAACCGCTCCCCTTACCTGATTCAACTCAAGCCATATCTTTTTCTTCTTCATCTGACGGTATATATACCACAAGATACCGCCGATACCATATCGATTTCAACAATGCGAAAATAGAACTTCCTTAACAATGGGTTTGAATTCGACTCAAATGCCCGCTGGCCGGGCCTCATTCAACTTCGACCGAGCTGCTCTTCCGAAATGGCTGACTAGAACGACGACATCACCAGCATGCAGTTGATCGAGGAGTCAGTGGAGTTAGGGCTGAACCCCACGTCCGCCAACCTTTCTCGCGAAAGATGTGTTCGCACCCGCCGCTTCCGCCACGCTACCTTAAGCTGCGAGGACTGGGCGGCTGTGGGAAGATGCGGGCAGAACCGACCAGCGTTGCACAAAGGTGTCGCCATCTGAGTGAATAGCGCAATACCGTTTCACAACGCCGGAGCCTTTGAAAGCACGTCGAGGGCCGACTCGTTGCACAACCGCTCCTTTGTGCAACCTCTGCCGCCCGGGGGCGCCCCGGTCGGATGAATACTGTCGGAATTGAGTGATGACGATGGGGATGCCTTCATTCCCAAGACTACTGGATGCAAGGGGACTCTATTCAACGTACGTAGCGGAAGTCGAGAAAGGTCAGACCCTTGGATCTTAGGGTATCAGGCAGATCGGTGCGATTCTGCACGCTAAGGTCGTGAGCGCGACCGTCGTAAAACCGGTCGGTTCCGCGACAGGTAACGGGGAAGGCTCACGACGCAGGATCAGGACGCGAATTGCGTTGCAAAACCCTGTCGCATAAGTCATTGTTGCAATTCTACGGGGTTGTGGGCCTTTTGCGACACCCCGACAGGGGGGTGATGATGCTCATTGGGTATGCACGGGTCTCCACCCAAGACCAGGCGCTGCGACTCCAGCACGACGCGCTCACCGCCGGTGGCTGCGAGAAGCTCTCCGGCACCAGCACGACCCTCCCGGCCAGAGAGAAGCTCCTCGCGTTCGCGCGCAAGGGCGATGTCGTCGTGGTGTGGAAACTCGATCGCCTTGGGCGCTCCCTCCGCGATCTGATTGATGTGGTGAACTCGCTCCAGGACCGCGGGGTCAGATTACGGTCTCTCCAGGAAGCCATCGACACGACAACACCCGCCGGCCAGGCGCTTCTGGCCGGCTTCGAGGAACGCCTTGCTCCACCGGGAACACAGGTTCGTGTCGGCATAGCGCTGCGACGCTCTCTGTCCCTCCCAGACCCTCCAGCACGATCCGCACTCTTTCATCAGCCGAGTTCTTCTTTAGCGTCTTCCGACCGATCTCCCGTACACGTTCCGCTGCAGACACCTTCTCTTTCATCGACCCTCCTCCGATCGTTCCGATCCGGGAAGTGTCTCTTAGTCCTTTAGGGATTTCTGCCCGAAATGGGCTGACGGACTACACGGCGTTTCTGGGGAGTAACGGTCCCGAAGTCGTAACTGAGGCCAGAGCTGCGAGGCGCGGCTGACGCTCTACTCATGTCGCAGCGCAATCATCGGATCGAGCCTGGTGGCCCGGATGGCCGGGATGGACGAGGCGACTACGGCCACGAAAATTAGCAAGACCGGCGCAAGAACGAGAGTGAGGGGATCGCTTGCCGTCACGCCAAAGAGCTGGCTGGCGATGTATCGGTTCGCCGCGACCGAGAGCGCAAGTCCAAGCGCAACCCCGATGCAGGTTACGAGAAGTGCCTGTTTCGCCAACGGAGCAAGCAATCGGCGAGAGTCGGCGCCGAGCGCCATGCGGATTCCGATGTGTCTCGTGGTCTGGACGACTGTGAAGGAGATCAGTGTGAATACGCCAACGCCCACGAGCACGAGCGTGATCATGCTCAATGATCTGCTCAAGAAAGCGATCAGGCGGGGACCGGAGAGTAGCTCGGTCAGGTGCGCATGCATCGAGCGAACGTCGTACAGGGCGACAGCGGGATCAACCCTTCGTATTCGTTCGCGTAGCGTCGAGGAGATACTCAGGGGCGGACCGGACATGCGGAGCACCAACACTGCTGATCGCATCGGTAGATAGCCAAAAGTCTGATACAGACAGGGAGTTGGGGCATCGAGAACACTCAGACAGTTGCGATTCTTCGAAACGGCGACGACGCGGTGATCCCGATCCTCAATGGGAAGCCGGAGATGTCTGCCGACCGGATCCTCCCCTGGCCAGACGAGTTCCGCGAGCACCTCATTGACTACGATCTCTCGCTTCTCCGACGCGTCAACGCCAAAGTCCGTGCCCGATAGCGGGATGCCCAGCGTGTCGAAATGACCGGCGGTGACACGCGGGGCGATGGATACGTTGAACACGGAACGGGTTGCATTTGCGGGAACCCTGATCTCCACATTTCTGGCCCCAACCCGCCCAAGTGGCCGATGGCTGGAAAGGCTGGCGGACTCAACACCGGGTAAGGACCGAATCTCTTCTAGAACCCTCGTCCAGGACCACCGCGGCTGGTCAGCCACCCCCCTTGGATCGATTGTCGCCAGAAGCAGGTTGTCGGTTTCGAAACCGGGATCTCTGTCCGTCATCTGGTTCAGACTCCGACTGAACAAGCCAGCGGCAATAACAAGTACAAGGCTTAGGGCGACTTGCCCGACGATCAGGAGTTGACGAAAGAAAACGCTTTCGGGACGAGCCAGACTGGCTCCGCTCCGCAGGGCTTCGTTGGTGGAAGTTTTCGTGGCTCTCCACGCTGGTGCGAGAGCGAAGAGTAGTACCGAAACCAGGGATGCCGACACTGCAAACGCGAGCACACGGATGTCGATCCGCGGGTCGACGTCGAACAGAATCATGGCCGGTCGGGGAAAGTAGACCAGCAACACTCGAAGGGCATGGGTGATCCAGATTCCCAACCCCATCGCACCGGCCACCAGGACCAGAGCCTCCACGACATTCTGTCTGATGAGACACGCACGGCTCGCTCCGAGTGCCTGGCGCAGTGCAACCTCTTTCCTGCGGCCTGCATTGCGCGCGACGAGCAATCCCGCCGCGTTCAAGCACGCGACCAACAGCAGGATTGCCGTACCGGAAAAACTGGTTATCAGAAACGGAACAATCGTGCGCCGATGTCCGGGCCAGAAACGTGCGTAGGAAACGGGCAGAAGGTCGATCTTCCATCCTTCATGGGTGCCTGGGTACTGCGTCACCAGTCCCGCAGCAATACCGGCAGTGGCGGATCTGGCTTGTTCGATACCGACGCCGGGCGCCAGTCGCGCGACGGACATATAACTAAACGCTTGCCGGAGACGGAGCAGCGTGTCGGTTCCTGTCACTTGAGGGATAGAACTTGTCGTGATCCACACGTCCGGAATATCGATCCAGTCCAGGAGGACTCCGCGAAATTCTTCTTCGACGACACCGGCGATCGTGAAGGAATTCGAGTTGATGGACAGGGTCTGTCCAATCACTGCCGGATCCCTGGCGAAGTGCGTGTTCCAGATTCGTTCGCTAATGACTACGGCCATCGGCGCGCCCGCTACGTCGTCGTCAGGCTGCAAGGCCCGTCCGTGAATGATCTCAGGGCCGACAACTTGAAAGTAGTTGCCGGTTACGATCTCCGCTGTAGCCAGGACGTTGTCGACAGGGGTCTTCGCGATGACCGGGTAACGGAGGTACACGGCAAGGCCTTGAAAGACTGCTTGATCTCTATATGCGGGGTAGTCTGGGTAACTGATTCCGCGGTAATCATGTTCCGGCGTGTCGCGGTGATCGGCATAGAGAGCGACCAGTTGCTCAAGATCCTCTAATGCCGGTTGGGGCCGGTATAGGACTGCATCGATGAAACTGAAAGCCGCCGTGGTCACACCGATTCCAAGCGCCAGGATCAGAACCGTCATGAGACTGAATCCAGGGTTCTCCGCCAGTCCTCTCGCCGCGTATCGGACGTCTTGCAGGAGCGCTGTCATTGTGTGAAGGGATGTTATTTCTGCGGGTTGGGCTAGTCAAACAAAGACGGCTTCCCCATGGGGACTCCTCGGAAACGCCGGTTGGGTGAACTTAGTACCTTCCTCTGCACCAGAGCCCCCCCGGAAAGACCAGTGCCGTGGCGGGCCAATCCGCCGCCCCGCCACGACCGCTGCTTCGGTCCGAGAACTAAGCCTGACGGTGAAACGGAACGACTTCGGCGCCCGCCTTCAGCTTATCCAGATAGTCGGCCCAAATCTGCATCATGCGCCGCCGTTCTTCAAGGTGCGCTGTCCGGTTGTAAGCCCGCCCGTTGGGATCGCGCACCGCGTGCGCCAGTTGGTGTTCGATGAAGTCGGGTCGGACGCCCAGGACCTCATCCAGCAGTGTCCGGGCCATCGCGCGGAAGCCGTGCCCGCTCATTTCATCCTTCTCGATTCCCATGCGCCGCATCGCCGCCAGGATCGCGTTGTCGCTCATCGGCCGGGCGGGGCTTCGGGCTCCGGGAAAAACATAGCGTCCCCGCTCAGTCAGTGGGTGGAGCTCTCGTAAAATCTCAACCACCTGGTGAGCCAATGGGACGATGTGTGGCGTAGCCGTCTTGGTCACCGTGAATCGCCATTCCGCCTTGTCCAAATCGAGATCTTCCCATTCCGCGATCCGCAACTCTCCGGGGCGGACGAACACCAGCGGCGCGAGCCGCAAGGCGCAACGTACCGTCAAAGTGCCTTCGTATCCATCGATCGCGCGCAACAACGCCCCGACTTGTCGGGGGTCCGTGACGGCCGCAAAGTGCCCTGGCTTCACTCGGGAAAGCGCTCCCCGAAGATCGGCGGATATGTCGCGTTCCGCTCGGCCCGTAGCGATCGCGTATCGAAAGACCTGACCGCAGTTCCCCAATGCGCGATGGGCCGTCTCGACCGCGCCCCGCTTCTCAATCCGCCTCAGCGTTTCCAGTAGCGCCGGCGCACGGACCTCGACGATCGGCTGGCTTCCGATCCAGGGGAAAATGTCCCTTTCGAACCGGCGGATCGTCCGGTCCCTGTGGCTTGCCGCCCACGATGGGTTGTGCTTGGCGAACCACTCCCGCGCAACCACCTCGAAGCTGTTCGCTTCTCGATCCGCCCGCGCGGCCTTCAATGCCTTGCGGTTCTCACTCGGATCGACCCCTTCGGCCACGAGCCGGCGAGCCGCGTCCCGTCGCTCGCGCGCGGCCTTCAGGCTGACGTCCGGATAAACGCCCAGAGAAAGGCGGTTCTCTTTCCCTCCGAAACGGTATTTGAGACGCCACCACTTCCCGCCGGCCGGAGAAATTTCCAGATACAACCCCCGCTCATCGAAGAGCCTGATCGTTCGTGGGCCTGGCTTCGCGTTCCGGATCTTGGTCACGGTCAGGGACATTTGGGGGCAACTCCTTTCCACATAAGTCTAGTTGCCCCCAATCTTGCCCCCATCAGACCCTGGATGTCAACGGACGTGTTGACCCCGTATAGGGCCTCAAATCAAATAAAATGTCCGATTGTACGGGGGATTGTGGACTTCATTGGATTTCATCGGAACTCAAAGAAGTGGACGGTAAGGGGCTCGAACCCTCGACCTCGGCATTGCGAACGCCGCGCTCTCCCAGCTGAGCTAACCGCCCAAGGGCTTCAGAAGAATTAAAGCATTAGGTTTCCACTACTGTCAATTTACCTCCCTCTGTAGTGACTGCCGGCGGGCTCTCCTCCGCTTTCCCCACCCCCTCGTGGCTCTCTCCGACGAGGGTGTGTTACATTATTTTGCAACTTTTTACCTTGTCTTCACTTGCCCACAGGAGGGTCTATGAGACGCCATCGTCTGCGAATCGCTTTCACGGTTCTCGTGGCACTGATTCTCGTTTCTCTCGCGTCCCCGGGCGCGACGGCACAGAGCCGCAGTGTCTACGCGATCACCGACGCCCGAATCTACCCTGTTTCGGGACCGATGATCGCGCGCGGAAGCATTGTCATCCGCGACGGTCTGATCGAAGCCGTCGGCGCGAACATATCCATTCCGCCTGAAGCCAACGTCATCGATGGCAGTGGCCTGACCGTCTTCCCTGGGCTGATCGATGCGTTCAGTGACATCGGAACCGCGGAAGCCGCCGAACCCACCGGAGGCGGCGGGCGTGGAGGACGGGGGGGACGTGGAGGACGTGGCGGCCCGCAACAGACGCCTCCTCGAGACGCTTTTGAATCGATCTTTCAAGAACCGCGTGGGCTCAGTCCGGACCGGCAACTGGCAACGATGGTCAGCCCGGACGGAAAGAATGTCGAGGCGGCTCGAAACGCGGGTGTGACCAGCGCGCTGGTCGTCTCCCGCGACGGTATTCTCACCGGACAGAGCGTTCTGATCAACACGGGCGAAGACAACATCGTCGTGAAAACCCCGGTTGGAATGCACGTGAACATACAGAGATCCGGGGGTGGATACCCATCCACGCTGATGGGCGTTTTTGCCGTCATACGACAGGCCTTAGCGGATGGCGTCTGGTACCGTCAGGCATGGGACCGGTTCAACATGAGCCCCAGGGGCATGGAACGACCCGTCTTCGACCCGACGCTGGCGGCACTGGTTCCCGTCGTTGCGCAGCAGCTTCCAGCGATCATCCACGCCAACTGGACAAATGAAGTCAAACGCGCGGTCGCCCTTGCCGACGAACTCAATCTGAGTCCGATCATCGCGGGCGGCATGGAAGCGTCGAACGTAGCAGATCTGTTGCGCGAGAAAAATATCCCGATCCTCCTCAGCGTGAACTACGACAACATGAAGCCGAAGGGCGGTTTTGGAGGTTCGGGCGGGGACATCGAGTATGACGCCGAGGACCTGGAACGCTTCCAGACGAACGCGACGTTGCTGGCCGCGTCCGGCGTCCGGTTTGCGCTTCAATCCGGCTTCGGAGACGCCCCTGCGGATTTCATTTCGAATATCCGCCTGACGATCGAAAATGGCCTTTCCATGGACCAGGCGCTTCGGGCCACGACTCTGATCGCAGCCGAGATTCTTGGAGTCGGCGACACTCTGGGAAGCCTGGAGGCGGGCAAGATTGCAAACCTCGTCCTCGCAAACGGCGATCCATTTGCCAGCGATACCGAGCTGAAAAGCGTCTTTGTCGACGGGCGCGCCTATGACGTTCCGGAGACCCGTGCAGCGGCCAACCAAACCGCTGATGGCAACGAGGCCGGTGCACGTCGCGGCGGCCGCGGAGGACGCGGAGGACGTGGCGGGCGTGGCTCGCAAGCGACGGCGGCGAACGAACGGCGGGCGATCAACAAGCCCGGGAGTTACCTCACCGAAGGCCCGAACCAGACCCTCATCTCGAACGGCACCGTCCTTACTATTACGAACGGAACAATCGAAGGCGGGGATGTCCTCATCCGGGACGGCAAGATCGTCGCTATCGGACCCGACCTCGCAGCCCCTGCAGACGCTCGGGTGATCGATGCGACCGGCAAGTTCGTCATGCCCGGCATCATCGACGCCCATTCGCACATGGCGATCGAAGGAGGAGGGAACGAAGGAGCCTCGACGATCACACCCAACGTTCGCATCTCCGACGTAATCCGTGAGGACGACATTTCTATCTATCGTGCACTGGCCGGCGGCACGACGATCGTTAACGTTCTCCACGGCAGTGCCAACGTGATTGGTGGTACGAACGCCGTCTTGAAGTTGAAGTGGGGCAAACCGGTCGAGGATCTCTTCTTCGGAGCGCCCCTGGGTATCAAGTTCGCTTTGGGCGAAAACCCGAAACGCTCCCGTGGCGCAGGCCAGCAAGTACGGCGTTACCCGACGACACGGATGGGTGTCCAGCAGGCATTGCGGGAATCGTTTACCCTCGCCCGCGAGTACAGGAAGAAGTGGGATGCGTATGAAGCCGCCGAAGGCGGTGGCGAGAACCCTGTCCAGCCACGGCGGAATCTCAAGCTCGAGACGCTGGCGGAAGTTTTGAGGGGCAACATACTGGTCCACGCGCACTGTTACCGCGCCGACGAAATCGTCATGCTGCTCGACATCGCCGACGAGTTCGGTTTCAAGATCAAGACACTGCAGCACGTGCTTGAAGGCTACAAGGTGGCACAGGAGATCGCCGCCCACGGCGCGGGAGGTTCGACGTTCATCGACTTCTGGAGCTACAAGATGGAAGCCTGGGACGCCATCCCGTACAACCCGGCCATCATGGCCCAGTACGGCGTGCTCGTCTCGCTGAATTCCGACAGCGACGAACGGGTGCGACGGCTCTACCAGGAAGCGGCGAAGGCCGTTCGGTACGGAAACGTGTCCCATGACGACGCACTGAAGATGGTGACGATCAATCCCGCCATCCAACTGGAAATCGACGACCGGGTCGGCAGCCTCGAGGTGGGCAAGGACGGCGACATCGCCATCTTCAGCGAGCACCCGCTCAGCAATTACACCAACGTGGAAATGACTTTGATCGAAGGCCAGGTCTATTTTGACAGGGAGCAGGACATCGCGACCCGGACCGAAGGAGCGACCAATGAGAATAACTAAGAGGTTCTTGATCCTCCTTCTGATAGCGGCGATTCCACAGATTGCCTCGGCCCAGACGTACGCGATTCGCGACGTTCGGATCGTCACAGGATCCGGAGAGACCATTCCCAACGGGAACATCCTGATACAGGACGGCCGGATCGCAGCCATCGGTGAGGACATATCCATTCCAAGAGGGACCGAGACCATCGACGGAGAGGGCCTGTCGGCCTACCCGGGAATGATCGACCCGCATACATCGGTCGGACTCCGGGAAATCGGATCCGTTGCCGCCACAGTCGACTCCAATGAAATGGGAGACCTGAATCCGCACATGATGGCATCGGGGGCGATCAGCCCCCACAGCGAGCACATTCCCGTTGCAAGGGTCAACGGGATCACGACCGTGATGTCGGCCCCGGGCGGCGGCCTGTTCGCCGGTCAGGGTGCGATCATCAACCTGAACGGCTGGGTGACCGGGGAGATGCTCCTTCAAGACGGCGCCGCCATGATCATCAACTTCCCCGGCGAGTTGACCTTCGATGCCGACACATCGCAACAACAGCGCGGTCGCCGCGAAGAAGCAAGAGAGGAGGAACTGGATCTCCTCCGTCAGACTCTGCGCGAGGCGCAGGCCTTCGCGAAGCTAATGGACGCCGGTGTGGATGATCCCGGTAATTTCATCCAGCGGGCGTTGGTTCCCGTCGTTCGCGGCGAAATGCCCGCCATCTTTACCGTCGACACCGCCGAGGAGGTTCGGGAAGCCCTTGAAATCGCCGAGGAATTCGAACTGAAGACCATCCTCAGCGGCTGCACCCAGGCCTGGTCTGTCGTCGATCTGATCAAGAGCAAGAATGCATCCGTCATAGTGGGCCCCATTACGGACCTGCCCGAAAACGATGAGGATCCCTACGATTCGGTGCTCTCGTTGCCGGCGAAGCTTGCCGCGGCTGGCGTCAAGTTTGCATTGTCGACCAGGGATTCGGCGCATGTCCGGGATCTCCCCTTCCTGGCTGGAATGGCAGCGGCGTTCGGTCTGTCCAAGGAAGAGGCCCTCGAAGCGGTCACGATCAACCCTGCCGAAATCCTGGGCGTCTCGGACCAGATCGGCAGCCTGGCCGAAGGAAAGGTTGCCAACATCATGTTGACCGAAGGCGATCCCCTGGAGGTCATGACCAACCTCCGGCACCTGTTCATCGCGGGTCAGCCGGTCGACCTGACCAGTAAGCACACGGAGCTGTGGGAGAAGTTTTCGAAGAGGCCGAATAACTAGGTAGGAAGCCCGTGTCACCAACGTGACCTGGAAAGTTCCGCGCGTTTGCTACATTCTGGTCAACGCAAAGACGCAATGTCGCAAAGGGCGCAACGGTTTATTTTTTCTTCGAAATTCAAAGACTTTGCGTCATCGCGTCTTTGCGTTGACAACCACGTGTCGGCGTGTGACGGTTACCCGGACCACACGTGGCCCTTCAAGGTGGCACCCTCATAGTACTGTGAAGCACGTCATTCTCACTCTCGGCGGCTGTCTGTTCCTCCTGTTTTCGACGCCCCCCATCTTTGCCCAGACGCCGGCGGACTTTACGCTGGCCGTGGACGTGGATCTTGTGGAGCTGCAGATCACCGTTCTGGATGAAAACGACCGCCATGTCCGGGGGCTCACCCGGGAGGACTTCCAGATAACGGAGGATCAGATTGAACAGGATGTTTCCCTTTTCAGAAATGATGACAAGCCCGTCAGTCTGGGTGTGATCATCGACAACAGCCGGAGCATGGAACGGAAGAAGGAACGCGTGGACACGGCGGCCCTGTCGTTCGTCCAGCACAGCAACCCCCAGGACGAAACTTTCCTGATTCACTTCGACGATCAGGTGCGTCTGGCACAAGGCTTCACCGGAGACATCACAGCCATCGAGGCCACGCTGGCGTCGATCAGTCCCTACGGCCAGACCGCCCTGTTCGATGCCATCATGTTGGGGATCGAAACAATAGGAGAGGGCAAGTACGATCAGAAGGCGATTCTTCTGGTCAGCGACGGCTCCGACAACGCCAGTTCCCATGTCTTCGAGGAAGTCCTCGAAGCTGCCAGAAAGGCCGGAGTGGCAATCTACTCCATCGGAATCCTGAGCGACTCCGAAGTGGGACGGAAGGCGCGCCAAGGCCTGGAAGAACTATCGGAGATCACCGGAGGCCGCTCGTTCTTTCCGACAAGAGCCGAAGAGATCCCCGCACTGACCGAGCGCGTCGCCCAGGAGCTGAGAGAGCTCTACACCGTAGGCTACTCCCCGACAAACGCCCGGCGAGACGGCACGTGGCGATCCGTCCGAATCAACGTCATCCAGCCCCCGGAAACCCCACGCTACAAAACAAACTACCGCCACGGCTACTACGCCCCCGACAATTAGAAAGAAGCACAGGAATGCGTGTCGGGGCGGCCGTCCCTGGCCGCCCGCCGTATTAGCGCGGGCGTGGCCACAAAGCACTAACCCGGATGGATCACCAATCGGAGAATCGATCAGTGTTCGGATACGAGAAGCGATTTGCGGCGAGACTTGGAGCTGAGAGTGAGCGAGCCGTGGACATTGGCGGATTTTGAGCCTGTGACACGGCGACATTTGGCGGGAGATCGGCATGAATGGGCGAGTGCAGGCAGGCCTCGCCGGGAGGCAGATGAGAGGCGCTGTTTTTCGGATCTGAAGGTTCGGTGTCGTCAGCAACGAAGCGGAATTGATTGCAGGTTTCTCACTATGAGAGCAAAGACGTCGGCATAGGGATAGGCCTCCGACATCGAGATCCAGACGTTGCGGACCGTGAGGCGGATACGCGCACCGATCTTAAGAAGCTTCAGACGGATGGTTCCGCATTGGGCATGGGCCATCGCGGTATCTTTGAGACCGAGACGACGCAACGCCTGCATAAGCATGTAGGCGGCTGAGGACAGATACAGTCGGAGCTGATTGGCGCGCATGGTTCCCGCACTGGTGCGGTCGGCAAATAGATCCAGTTGCTGTTCTTTGATCCGGTTCTCCATGTCGCCGCGTGCGCAATAGAAATCTTCGTAGAGCGCTTGGGCTCCGAGTCGTTCCGGTGGCAGTGAGGTCACCACGAATCGGGGATTGGCGCCCTTGGCCAGGAACTCGGCTTTGCCAACAACGCGACGAGTGCGGCTCCAGCTCTTTCGAGTCCGGTACAGGAAATCCTTAAACACTCGTGCCGATTTCCCAGTGGTCTGAAACTCCGCTTCAGCCTGAATCATCTGGTCAGCGATCTCTCGCTTGAGGCGGTCGTTCTTGGCCAACCCCATCACATAATCGACCTGGTGGGTTTCACACCAGTCCAGTAATGCATCCCGGCAGAATCCGGAATCGGCCCGAATGATGATCGACACGTCCGGCCAGCTCTGACGGATCTGGCCGACGATACGTTCCAATTCATCGACTGATCCTGCCGCCCCATCGATATTGGACGGGCGCAGCCGAGCGCACAACAGATGCTCTCCACAGAAGATGTACAAGGGCAGATAGCAGTAGTTGCGGTAGTAGCCGTGAAAGAACCGGCCTTCCTGTTGACCATGGATCGGATAATCGGTCGCGTCCAGATCCAGAACGATCTCTTCGGGCGCCGTGTTGTCATGGGCTGCCACAAACGCATCGACCATCCAACGATCGATCTTGTTCCCATCCATAGCGATCTTCTTGTACCGCTCCTGGTCGCCGACTTCGGCGCCGGTCAACTCCAATCGGTTTAGCGTACTCTTGCCCGCCAACGCCTTTCCCCAGTCGCCGGCCTGTCGTCGATTCGTTCCCAGCGGATCCGCTTTGTCCACCGCCAACGCAAGCATCGGGTCGGTCCGTAACTGATCGTGATCGTTCAGGTCTTCATATCCCAGGCACAGCCCGTAGACCCGCTGTCCCAACAGCTCCTTCACGGTGTGTTCGATCAACCGTTGGTCGCGATGATCGCTAAAACACCCCGCCAATCCATCGATCAAACCGGTCCGCTTTTCGACTTCACGCAGCAGCAGAACTCCAGCGTCAGACGTGATCTTGCCGCCGTCGAAACGCGCCTTCATTTTTCGTTGAAGAAGTCCGTGAAATTCGAACGTGGTTTGTTTACACTCTGTACTCATAAGGGCCGCCTCCGTTTGGTTTCTGAACCGTTCTCGACAAACGATTTATGCCAAACAGGGCGGCCTTTTCTGGTCCTTTCGGTGATTTATGCGGGCTAAGCCGCCGCTGTCCCGCGAGTGGCCCGGGACGGCCACCCCGACACTCTCGCTCGAAACTTCCCTGCTGTAAGACGAATGCCCCTATCCCGCCAAGCCGGTCCTCGATCGCCGCCTCTCTTCAAACGCCGAAGCTCAAAATACAGCGTGTCGGGGCGGCCGTCCCTGGCTGCCCGCCGTATTAGCGCGGGCGTGGCCACAAAGCCGTAAGCCGCCGCTGTCACGCGGGTGGCCCGGGACGGCCACCCCGACACTCTCGCTCGAAACTTCCCTGCTGTAAGACGAATGCGCCTATCCCGCCGCGCCGGGCCTCGATCGCCGCCTCTCTTCAAGCGCCGAAGCTCAAAATACAGCGTGTCGGGGCGGTCGTCCCTGGCCGCCCGCCGTATCAGCGCGGGCGTGGCCACAAAGCCGTAAGTCGCCGTTGTCCCGCGGGTGGCCCGGGACGGCCACCCCGACACTCTGACTCTACAATTTCGTTAGGATTACGGGGCCGTCGGGGGTGACGGCGATGGTGTGTTCGAAGTGGGCGGAAGGCTTTTTGTCCAGTGTCTCGACGGTCCAGCCGTCGTCCAGGGTCTTGACCTTTTCAGTCCCGAGATTGACCATCGGCTCTATGGCGAGGACCATTCCAACCTTGAGCTTTGGCCCCCGGCCGTTCTGGACATAGTTCAACACCGGAGGATCCTCGTGCAGGGCGCGCCCGATACCGTGCCCGCAAAACTCTCGGACGATTCCGTAGTCGTAGGGAGTGATCGTCCCTTCGATCGCAGCAGAAATATCGCCGAGGAAGTTCCCTGGCCGCATTTGCTTAATCCCGTTGTACAGCGACAACTCCGTCACGTCGAGCAACTGCTGCAACTCGTCGGAAATCTCTCCGACCGGAATCGTCATCGCATGGTCGCCAATAAGCCCGTCGTACGTCACGCCGAAATCGATCCCGATGACATCACCCGACTTCAACACCCGCTTCTTCGACGGAATCCCATGAACGACTTCATGGTTGATCGACGTACACAATGAGGCCGGAAACCCGCGGTATCCCTTGAACGTCGTCTTCCCACCGCGCTTTTCGGTTTCTTCGAGCGAAATCCTGTCCAGGTCGTAAGTGGACACACCCTCGAGAACATTTTCGCGCACGATCTCCAGCACCTCGGCGTTGATCGCGGCCGGCGCCTTCATCCTTTCGATCTCTTTCGCACTTTTCAGCTGAATCATCCGGTTGCCTCTCCTCAAATCCGGTGTCCATCGATTCTAACAGGGTATAAGGCAGGC
The DNA here is from genome assembly GCA_965247425.1 of Terriglobia bacterium. Classification (GTDB taxonomy): domain Bacteria; phylum Acidobacteriota; class Terriglobia; order 20CM-2-55-15; family 20CM-2-55-15; genus CAZOZZ01. The sequence goes on along the minus strand of OZ252023.1, from coordinate 1,949,171 downwards.
GCCATCACGAAAGGTTTGGGGGCAGAGTCGGAGGTGCTATCGGAAAACTACGACGCCCACTTGATTTTCAGTTTGCGCCGATGAACCGCACAGTCCCCCAGGTAAAGGTTGATCAAGCTCTGATAGGGAATACCTGTTTCTTCTGCCATGGCCTTAAAGTACGAAACGGTATCCCGGTCCAGTCGCATCGTCACCGGTTGCTTCAGGTACTTGATGTACGGGTTCTTTCGCCCTTTCATTTTCGAAAAACCGCCCCGCCATTGCCACCTGGCTCGCATCCCCGACCGCTTCGGACGCCTGTGATGCCTCGCCCAGCATCACCCCCGATGCGCCCGCTTTATACCCGATGGGCGGGACGACTGTAAGCTTCACGGCTACCGACGCCGCAGAAAAATTCTCCCAGACACCAGGAACCGTGCAGGTCCTCTACGACTTCGGAGGCTTTGGTCCGCCACTGCGCATGAACGGCTCCGCCTCGATCAAACAAAACAAGTCGGGGCGAACGATCCCGGTAAAGTTCCAGTTGTTGTGCGGCGGGGTGGCGGCTGGAGATGCTGTGGCGACCATTTCCGTCTTCAAGCTATTGAGCACTGCCACCGGTGCGGTGGACATCACCGACCTGACAAGTGACTCCGGCCAGGCCAACGACGACGGGAATCAATTCCGCTTCGACCCGATTGGCCAACAATACATCTTCAACCTGTCCACGAAAGGGTTTGAGGCGCCGGCAACCTATCCGTATCTTCGTGGATCTGGATGATGGGACGCGGAAGTCGATCGACTTTTCGCTCCGGTAGTGGAACTTTGTGCGACCCTTGTCGGCCGGCGGTTCATCAAGGGTCGCATGAAGAGATTAGGTATAATCATCCGCTACAACGGAGGAGACAACGGATGGCAGACAACCGGCTTGACGGCAAGAACGTGCTTTTGGTGATCCCGCAGACCCAGTTCCGCGAGGAGGAAGTGTTTGAACCCAAACGGATTCTGGAGAAGGAAGGTGCCCGTGTCGTCGTGGCCTCGACGGCTGCCCGCACCTGTCGGGGAATGGGAGAAGGCATCCTGGAATCAGAGGTCGCAATCGAAGAAGCCAACGGGGAAGATTACGATGCCGTCGTCCTTGCCGGTGGGTCCTCTGTTCCGGCACTTTTCTGGAAGGACAAGAAACTTCAGGAACTGGTTTCCGGGATGGCGGAAGCCGGGAAGATCGTTGCTGCAATCTCGCTCTCTACGGTAGTTCTCGCCAAGGCCAGTCTGCTGGAGGGTCGAAGGGCGACGGTCTATTTTCTTCCTGAAGCCCTTGAGGAATTGAAAAAGGGCGGGGCGACATACGTTGAAGACAAGGTGATCGTGGACGAGAACATCATCATGGCGGAAGGTCCCGAGGACTCGGGCGCTTTCGCCAAGGCCGTGGCTACGGCGCTGGCTGGCTAGGAGCCGCGCGGGCTCCTAGCTGCCAGCAGCCTGCCTGGCCCAGTGGAGCAGCTTGGAGGGAGCCACATCTGCCGGCACACCGCCTTCGGCCATCGTCGGGCGCCCTCCACCCCGACCACCGAATTCCCGGACCGTTGCCTTCAACAGGGCTCCGACGTCGATCTCCTGATCTTCCGAACGCGCAAAAATCAACTTCACAGGATCGCCGGTCACGGCAAAGAGAACGATCGCGGAACGACTGCCGCAGATCGCTTGTGCCAGACCTCGAATCTGCTCCTGCGTCCGCCCCTCGAAGACCTCTACGGCAAAACCCTCATCCACGGGAAACGACTCGGCCTCATGTGCCAGTAGCGAACCTTCCAGTTCCTCAATCTTCTTCTTCCGACGCTGCAGTTCTTCGCGCATCGCTGCTACGGCCGGCGCCGATTCGAGGGGCGGTGCGGATGTCATCTGGGCAATCTCATCCAATACCCTGTTCGCACCGCGGGCGTAACGCAACGTTCGTAACCCACATAGGAACTCCACGCGGACGTGCTTCCGCACCCGTTCCTGCCGGGTGATCAGGATCGGACCGATTTCGCCTGTTCCCCGGACATGCGTGCCACCACAGGCCGAGCGGTCAAAGCCGCCGATGTCGATGACGCGTATTTCACCTTGCCGCTTCGTCGGTTTGCGTAGGGCGACATCCCCGACATCGTCCGAGGCCACATACTCAACCGATACGGGCCGGTTCTGCTGGATCGTACGGTTCGCCAGGTCCTCGGCTTGATCGAGTTGCCCGCGCTCGGCCGATCTCACGTCAAGGTCGATCGTCGAGGCGGTTGTACCCAGATGAAACCCGACGGTCTGCCAGCCGAAAAGAGAGACGAAGGCCTGCGAGAGAACGTGTTGGCCCGAGTGTTGCTGGATGTGGTCCAGTCGTCTCTCCTGATCGACGATCCCCTGGACCGGCCCCGCACCGAGTTCCTCATCGAGGACGTGAATGACACGGGCCGATTCGTCTTCGTAACAGTCCACGACACGCTTACCTGCAAGCGTGCCCGTGTCATTGGGTTGGCCGCCGGAGGTGGGATAGAACGCGGTACGGTCGAGGACGACGCCCTGCTGGTCGCCAACCGCAAACCGGTCGATGATCTCAGCGTCGAATTCGAACAGGTAAGGATCGCTATAGTAGAGGCGTTCGGTTTTCATCGCAACAGTCGCCCGGATCAATGCACCGGACCGGCGTCCTGAACCTGATGGACGAACAAGGGGCTTTCACTGACGACCTGACCGGAAAGATAGACCTGTACGGTGTGCGTCCCCGCCTGGGTGAGCGTCACGTTCGTAAAGAATGTGATGTTGTCGGCGTGCCCATGTGCGGCAATCGAGAACGAGCCGGGCGTCGAAATCACGGTTTCCTTCCGCAGAGGATCCAGCACCCGCACCTGGGTCTCGAAATCTCCTTCACCCTCCCAGTGGTTGACAACGGCGAACTTGACGACCGTCGAGGGGAAGCCCGGGAGAAAAACGTTCTGAAAAACCCCCATGAGAGAAAGTTTGTTGCCAACCTCGAGACGGACGTCGTCGCACAGCAGTGAATAACCCAAACTCGCTTCAGCCATCGTTGTTGATTCCTTCCGGGATTTGCGAGGCCTGGCCTGCCTCGTCACCTAATTTCCACTCAGCCATGAGTCGCGGATCCGCCGCTGTTTTGGCGTGGCGTTTTCGATTTCCCGAATTTCATATTCGAGTCTTTCATCCTGCACCTCGGCGGACGGCTCGATCAGCTCGAGGCCGGCGAATCCCAGATATTCCTGATACGGCAGCTCTGTCCGGCGGTGGACAAAATCCGCGTACTCTTCGTCCAGATCGAGCCCGGTGACTTCGGTAATCGCAACGGCGATGCCGAAGTCATCCTCAAAATACCTCCCCTGCTGGGCGTAGTTTTCATTGAGATGGCGCATGACGTCATCCATCGAGAAGCGGTTGTCGGTGGCATCCCGGATCTTGAGGTCCAGCAGCAGGCCGATGAGCAAGCCCTTGTTGTAGTAGGAGAAGCTGTTCTCGGCCTGATTGAAGAACGAACCGTCGAACCAGGTTAGAAGGCTGGTGTCGGCAGCCGACAGTTCATGGCGGCCCGGCCGACTCTGGAGCGTCCGCACCTGTCTTGCCAGCGATCGGTAATATTCCTGGCGGGTCTGGTACTCTATTCGCGTCAGGACCAGTCCACCGTAGTAACTGGTAAAACCCTCGTTGAACCACAACGCGGTACTGTAGTCTTCAGCGAAATAGTCGATGGGCTCCATGTTCCGCGGTCGAATTCGTTTCACGTTCCAGAGATGAAAGAACTCGTGAGAGCTGACTCCGACGATGCCGCGAACCGACGTGTCGCCGGCTCCAAAGGTCCGGTTGATCGCGGTGGAGTCCCGGTGCTCCATCCCTCCACCGCTACGTTCCCGAGTAAAGTGATACAGGAAGTAATACTGCTCAAATGGCACATCCTGCATGAGATCCACATGCCCTTGGACAACCCGCCGCAGGACCGATACCAGTTCGTCCGCATCATAGTCCCGATGTGCGCCATCAACGACGATGTGTATCGGAATCCCGTTTACCGTGAACCTGTGGCGATCCAGGTTGCCCACGTCCACGGGCGAATCCACCAGGTGATCGTAGTTGTCGGCCCGATACACATTACGGTATTCGGTTTCGGGCAAAGCCGTCGCGATCGTCCAGTTTCGGGCAGGCTCAATCACGAGAACTAACGGCAGGTCTCGCTGCTGTTTCCACAGCAACAGCAAGTTCGCGCTATTAAAGAACGCATGGCTCTCGTTCAACTGGCTCGAAAACGGGCTGGCCTGATCGGCATAGATGGTATATCGAACTTCAATCCTGTCGGTCCCGTTCGGTTCCAGACGCCAGGTCTGCTTGTCGATTCGCTTGAAATCCACACTGGCATCAAACGCCTGCAGATACTGGGCGAAGTCCCGTATCACGTAGGTTGCGTTCCAGGCCGGCAAACCCAGATCCACCGATGCCGTTCCCGGATCATCAATCGTCATCGCGATATGAAACAGGTGGCTCGACGGGTCCGGCATGCCGACCGTGTACTGGACGGACTGGGAAAACGCCGGCGTTGCCGATAGGAGAAGGAGGACAAGTAGTTTCTTCATGTTCCGTCTGTGTTGCCTGTTGGCTGTTGGCTGTTGGCTGTTAGCTGTTAGCTACTGGCTTTTGGCCGCGCCTAAAGAATCCATCAGTTTCTTGTGAATCCCGTCGAACGAGCCGTTGGACATAATAACCACATGATCACCGTTTCGTGCATTCGCTGCGACGAAATTCACGATTTCCTCCGTTGACCCAAACGTGTGCGCCTGGCCTCCATTCTCACTCACCGTCCGAACGACTCGTTCGGGCGACAGGACGTCGGAAAACTCCAGATGCTTCGGGGAGTGCACCGGGGCGATGATCGACACATCGGCCAGGCCGAGCGCGTCGACGAACTCTTCTTCGAAAATCCGACGCCGGGATGTCTGGGACCGCGGTTCAAAGACCGCCCATATGCGGGCGTCGGGGAACTGGGCTCTCACGCCTCCGAGTGTCTCCCTGACAGCAGTTGGGTGGTGAGCGAAATCGTCGTAAACGGTAATCCCACCGACTGTACCGCAAACCTCGAGCCGCCGACGAACGTTTTTGAAACCGGTCAACGCAGTTTGAATCTCATCTGGCGATACGCCGACCTCATCCGCGGCCACAATGGCGCTGAGTGTATTCAGTACGTTGAACCGACCCATCAGAGGGATGTGAAAGTTACACCAGAACTCACCCCGAAGCAGCACGTCGAACCGGGTTCCACCCCCTTCGGGCACGATCCTCCTCGCCTGCCAGTCCCCTTGCTCGAGGCCGAACGTCGCCACCCGGGACTGGGCGGCGGCCAATAATTCAGCCACGGCGGGGCTCCCAACGCCTGCCACGATCAAGCCGGCGCGGGGCACGATGTTGATGAAGCGTTTAAAGGACAGCTTGATCGCCTCGAGATCCTGGTAGATGTCGGCATGATCGAACTCGATGTTCTTGATCAATGCGATTCGCGGAAGGTAATGCAGAAACTTCGGCCCCTTGTCGAAGAACGCCGTGTCGTATTCGTCGCCTTCAATGACGAAGTCGTCCCCCTCTCCCAATTGAAAACTGCTCCCGAAGTTCCCTGTGATGCCGCCTACCAGAAAGGAAGGGGCCCGGTCGGCCGACTCGAGGATCCAGGCCAGAATCGCCGTCGTCGTCGTTTTTCCGTGTGTGCCGGTCACGACGATCGATCGCTTGTCCCTGATGAAGAGTTCCTTCACCGTTTCGGCCATCGAGGCGTAGCGTATCCCCGAATCCAGAACATGTTCCACTTCGGGGTTCCCGCGGGACAAAACGTTACCGATGACGACCAGGTCCGGACCAGACCGTTCGATGTTCCGCTCACTGAATCCTTCGAAGACCGGGATCCCAAGTTCGTCGAGGAACGTGGACATCGGTGGATATACGGCTGCATCGGAGCCGGAAACCTCGTAACCTCTCGCCTTCAACATCCCGGCGAGCGAGGCCATGGCCGTCCCGCAGATGCCGGAAAGAAAAATGCGGGTGTAGTGTTTGCTCATCGTTGGAAAAGCGCTCAGGCTGGATCCACGGCGGGTTCGAGTAGTTCAAATACGGTTGTCCGATCGAGGGCGATTCGGGCCCGGACGCCAAAGGGAACCAGCAGGTTCGGCTTCGACGTGTGTCCCGTCGGAAATCCATACAGAATTGGAACGCCGAGATCGCCAAGCACATCCGAAATCACTTCACCGAGGGAATATCCCTGCTCGGGGTGTTGCTCGCACTGGAGCATTTCACCAAAGACAACGGCTCGTACGGATTCGAATTTCCGGGCCTGCTTCAAGTGGGTCAGCATCCGGTCGATCTGGTAAGGACGGCTGTCGATGTCCTCGACGACAAGAATCGTGTCTGCCGTGTCGATGTCCCATGCCGTCCCCAGAGTCGATACCAGCAACGACAGGCACCCACCGGTCAGACGACCTTCCGCATGCCCGTTGTGCAGAACTTCGGTGCCGTCGGTCGGAAACCGAACCGCTTCGGCGCCGACCAGAGTACGCAAAAGTAGATCCCTGTCGTATGCACCGGGGCCCTGTCTCATCGTAGTCGCCACCATCGGCCCGTGGAAAGGAACCACGCCGGCCCCGAGATACGCATTCAAAAGCATCGTGATGTCGCTGGCGCCACAGAAGATCTTGGGATTTGCCCGAATCTCCTCCGGAGAGATGTCGGCCAGGAGGTGAACGCTGCCGTAGCCTCCTCGTGCGCAGAAGATCGCGCGCACCTCAGGATCGTTAAGCATTTCACGGAATTCGGCGACCCGGCGCGTGGTATCGCCTGCCAGGTAACGAAAGGAGGAATGGATGTCTTCCCGATGTCGGACTTTGAAACCCAGGGCCTCAATTTCCCGGCATCCGGCGGCCAGCAGGTCCGGTTTGACGTTGCTCGCCGGGGCGACGATCCCCACGGTATCGCCGGGTCGAAGGGCGGGCGGTTTGACTGGAATCATCGACGGCGTCACTCCCATACGTCGGTGTTTACCAGGTTTTTCGGCCGATCACCACGGAGGCCGGCCACCAGGTTGTCCGCAGCAATCATACACATTTCCAGACGCGTTTCGTGTGACGCACTGGCGATGTGGGGCGCCAGAACGACACTGTCTGCACGAAGCAGCCCTTCTTCGATATTCGGTTCCCTCTCGTAAACATCCAAGGCCGCACCGGCGATCTGGTTTGATTCTATAGCCCGGACCAGCGCCGCTTCATCGACCACCGGGCCGCGAGACGTGTTGATCAGAATGCAACGGGTCTTCATCTTCCCGAGCGTCGTGTCGTTGATGAGGTGCCGGGTTTCAGCCAGCAACGGCACATGGAGACTGACGAAATCCGAGGTTTCCCAGATTTCATCCAGCGTAACGCGCACCGCGCCGGTCTTCGAAACGACTTGCTCCGGGGCCTCCATCGGATCATGGAAAAGAACCTTCATGCCGAAACCGGTGGCACGCCGTGCCATTGCCTGGCCGATTCGGCCGAAGCCGACCAGCCCCAACACCTTGTGGTGGACGTCGTGGCCCAGGAACATCTGCGGTCCCCATGCCTCGAACCGGCCATCCCGGACGAACCGATCGCCCTCACAGACCCGCCGGGCCGCGGCCATCAGAAGGGTCCATGCGAAATCGGCCGTTGTTTCGGTCAGGACTCCAGGTGTGTTCGTCACCATGATCCCCCGATCCGTCGCGGCCGTCAGGTCGATATTGTTGTAGCCGACGGCAAAATTGGCCACGACCTTGAGGTCCGGGCTGAGATCCATCAACTCTTCGTCAATGCTGTCGGTCACCATAGACATGATTCCGGCCACCCCGCTGATGCTTTCGGCCAGTTCATCGGGCGTCAAAACCCGGTCGGTCGGATTCATCTCGGTCTGGACATGCAAGGCAAGCCGTGATATTGCTTCACTGAACACACGTCTTGTGACGAAGACCTTTCGAGCCACAGCAGCACCTCCCTGTACGGATCGACCTTCGGGCAGTTGGGATTTTGTGTGCGCCCACAACCCTCCGTCGCGACACGTCGAATGTCAAGCGTATGTTATACTTTGGAACCTTTTTAGAACTTTGTTTTACAGGAGCAGCATTGGAATGAATCGTGTCTCGTTTTTGGCCCTGACCTTGCTCGTAATGAGCGCATGTGCGCCGGCAGAATCCGAGTCGGATGAAGCCGTAAAATTGGTGACGTATTTCGAGCACGGGCGTGTGCTCGTTGGCGACGGAACCGTTATCGAAGACGCCGCTTTCGTCGTTGAAGACGGAATTATTACCGCGATTGGACCGGCCTCGGAGGTCGCGCATCCGGCTGGCTCCGATCGCTTCGATCTGGGCAATCACACCGTCATGCCGTTTCTCCACAACCTCCATGGCCATGTAGGCTACGGCGGCGGAGCAATTTTCTCGGCTTCTCTCTACTCCCGGGAATCCATACTGGAAGATCTGAACCGTTACCTCTATTACGGCATCGGATCGGTCGCCGTTCTCGGCAGTGACACGGGCGATGTGGCGTTCGAGATCCGTGCAGACCAGAAAGCCGGAACCGCTGGAGGCGCCAGGCTGTTTACCGCGGGCCGGGGCATCACCGGACGCGGCGGATGGCCGACAACCATCCCGGCCCTGGCGGATGCACCGATCCAGGTCACAAGCCAGGATGAAGCGCGACAGGCGGTTCGAGACATGGCTGCCAAACAGGTGGATTTCATCAAGGTCTGGGTGGACGACAACCGCTCGGTGACCGGGCAGATCTACCGTGGCGGCAGGTTGACGGACCAATATTCCACGATTCCCAAAATGCGTTCCGAATACTACGAGGCAGTTATCGACGAGGCCCATCAGAACAACATTAGGGTGGTTGCCCACGTTCTCTATCTGAACGACGCCAAGAGCCTCGTTGCAGCCGGAGTCGACGGTCTCGTACACAGCATCCGGGACCGGAACGTTGATCAAGCGCTCATAGACGCCATGCTGGAAAACGACGTCTTCTATGTTCCGACCCTGACCGGGCACGAATCCGCGTTCATATATGGGGACGAACCCGACTGGGTGGGCGAACAGGCGATGCGCGAAACGGTCAGCGCCAGTTCGAGCGCACGCCTGACGAGCCCGCGCACCGTAGGACTGGCCAAGCAGGATCCGAACTCCGGTCTGTCGCGCCGCCAGTATGCAACAGCGCTTCGCAACCTCAAGACACTGGCGGATGCCGGCGTGAAGATCGGCATGGGCACCGACTCGGGAGCCATGAACCGGTTCCCTGGTTATTTTGAACATCGGGAACTCAAACTGATGGTCGATGCCGGAATGACGCCCGAGCAGGCGATCCGGGCCGCGACCCTGGTTTCAGCCGAGATCCTGGGCGTTGCCGAAACAACGGGCACTCTCGCCCCGGGTCGGCAGGCGGACTTCCTCCTGATGCCCAGCGATCCAATGGAAGACATCCTGAACACACGAGACATCGCGGAGGTCTTTCAGGGCGGGCTCCAGGTCGATCGGTCCGCGATCATCTTGAGTTTTTCTCAATAGGCTGATGCAGGGTGCCGGGCAGCCGGCATCCTGCGAACCGATTCGGGGGACCGGGCACTAATTCACGTCCGTCCCCGAAATTCCATCACAACCCCATCCAGAATTATTTTATTCCCCCATTCCGGAATCAGTCCGGGCGACACTCTTGACTCCAACCGAACGAAGTGCGACAAAGGAGAATTGAATCGAAGTGGCCACCCACAGCGAGAAGCCCACGCTGGCAAAATCTATCAGAGGGACGGAGGAACATCTCGCGTGACCTTAACGTTATCGTTGTCAATGAATTCGTATAATCACGCATCCGTCCCTTCATTAGAGAAGCTCTGACAGTGGCTGAAAACAAACGAACCGCTCTTTTCAATGTCCACAAGGCGCTTGGCGCTCGTGTGATGCCCTTCGGGGGTTGGGAGATGCCGGTCGAATACAGTGGCATTCGGGACGAACACGTCAACGTCCGCTCGGCTGTGGGCCTTTTCGATGTCAGCCACATGGGGGAGTTCCTTGTGCGGGGTCCGGGCGCACTCGAACTCCTGCAGCACATGACGACTAACGATGTCCGCCGGCTCGAGGACGGCCAGGCCCAATACTCCGCAATGGCGCGACCGGAAGGAACCCTCGTCGACGACCTGCTGGTCTACAGGATCGATGCCGAGAATTTCATGATGGTGGTCAACGCGGGCAACATCGGAAAGGATTTCGAGTGGATCGCGGCCAACAACAAGACCGGCGCCACGGTCGAAGACGTCAGTTCCGACACCACGCTTCTTGCCATACAGGGACCGAACGCAATCGAGACTCTGGCTGGGTTGACGAGCCTCAAACCCGGTCACATTCCCTACTATCACTTCGTGACGGGCACGTTGGCGGGCGTGAAGGGCCTCCTGTCCCGAACCGGTTACACCGGCGAAGATGGTTTCGAATTCTACTTCGATTGTAAGGAATCCGAGCCCGTGTGGACGGCTATACTCGCTTCCGGAAAAAGCCACGGTATACTGCCTATCGGCCTGGGCGCCCGAAATACCCTCCGACTTGAAGGCAAGCTGCTGCTCTACGGCAACGACATGGATGAAACAACGACCCTGCTGGAAGCCGGCCTGGGGTGGATCGCAAAACTCGACAAAGGTGAATTCATTGGCCGGGAGGCCTTACAAACTCAGAAAGCAGAAGGGATTCAACGGAAACTGGTAGGCTTCGAAATGTTCGGCCGCGACATCGCACGGGAACACTATCCCGTCCTGGTCGATGGAGCCGAGGTCGGCCAAGTCACCAGCGGGAGCCCTTCGATCACCCTCAACAAGAACATCGGCCTGGCCTACCTGCCGGTGGCGCATACTGCCGTCGGGACCGCATTCCAGGTCCAGGTTCGCAAGCGCCTGTGCGATGCACAGGTTGTCGCAACCCCTTTCTACAAACGGAGACGAACCGCATGACCCCACCGGACTTGAAGTACACGAAAGAACACGAATGGGTTCGTATCGAAGGCGATACTGGAACAGTGGGGATCACCGCCTTCGCCCAGAAAGAACTCGGCGATGTCGTTTATGTAGAGCTACCCAAAGTCGGAGACCGGTCCGACATGAATGACTCATTCGGCACTGTCGAATCCGTGAAGGCGGTGTCGGAGTTGTTCATGCCTCTGTCAGCAGAAGTCACAGAGCTCAACACGAGCCTGGAGGACAACCCCGAACGGGTCAACGACGACTGTTACGGAGCAGGATGGCTCGTAAGGATCCGTATCACCGAGCCATCGGAAATCGAGAGCCTCCTGTCTGCCGAAGCCTACGACGATTACACGGCCGACACGGAGGAGTAGCTTTTTGCGATACATTCCCAACTCCCCCGCTGATCGCCGGGGGATGCTCGCCGAAATCGGAGTCGATTCGATCGAGGCATTCTTTGTCGGAATCCCCGAGCACCTCAGGCTCCGCCGTCCCCTGGACATCCCGGCAGCAATGACCGAGCCGGAACTGCTGGACTACTTCAAAAAGATTGCCTCGAAAAACGGCGTCGATCTATGCTCCTTCATCGGGGCCGGCGTCTATCGCCACCACGTTCCCCTGATCATCGACGCCCTCATTTCCCGTTCGGAGTTCTTCACCGCTTACACGCCCTATCAGGCAGAAATCGCCCAGGGAACGCTTCAGGCCATTTTCGAGTTTCAGACCTACATCACGCAATTGACTGGGTTGGACGTAGCCAACGCATCGCTTTATGACGGTGGGACGGGCCTGGCCGAAGCCATCCTCATGGCTCAACGGATCACGCGCAAGAGTCGAATTTTGATAGCCCGTTCGGTCCACCCGGAGTACCGGGCTGTGGTCGAGACGTACACGACGAAGCTTGGCGTCACGATGGAAACCATCGATTTCACCGCCAACGGCCAGCTTGATCTGAACAAGTTGGAAACGGCTCTCGACAAGGACGTCGCCGGAGTCGTGATTCAGTCACCGAATTTCTTTGGCACGATCGAAGCGACCGCCCCGATTGCCGAGCTGGCGCATCGCCACGAAGCACTGGCGATCGTCAACGTATCCGAAGCCATGTCTCTGGGACTGTTGAAGCCAGCTGGAATCGCTGATTCGGATGAAGGCAGGGCGGACATCGTCGTCGGCGAGGCCCAGTCACTGGGAGTCCCGATGAGCTTCGGCGGCCCCCACGTCGGGTTCATCGCGACTCGTTCCAGATACCAGCGTCAGATTCCAGGCCGGCTGGTGGGTATGGGACAGGATCAGTCGGGGAAGCGCGGCTTCGTCCTGACGCTGGCCACAAGGGAACAACACATCCGTCGGGAGAAGGCCACTTCCAACATCTGCACGAACCAATCCCTTTGCGCCCTGATGACGACAATTTACCTCGCTACCGTTGGGCCCGTCGGGCTGCGAGAGATCGCTCGCCAGAATGTCCTGAAGACCGCGTATGCCGTCAAACAGATCGGGGAGAAAACGCCTCACGAAGTCTTGTTCCCCGGTCCCCGGTTCAACGAGTTTGTGGTTCGAATCGAGGGTGATTTCTCCACGGTTGTAAGACGTGCCAGAGAGGCCGACATCATACCCGGCGTCGAGCTCAGTCGCTTCTACCCGGAACTGGCCGGGGCGTTGCTGGTATGCGTAACCGAGGTGCACGGCCGGGACGATATCGATTCCCTGGTGCGAGGACTGTCATGAGAGGCAAACACAAGCGATCCGACACGCACTTCAGCCTCAACGAACGGCTCGTCTTTGAGGAAGGATCTCCCGGACGCCAGGGCTTCGACATGCCCGCGCTCGACGTACCGTCAGAGGATGTCGGAAGCCTCATCGGCGAAGAACTGTTGCGGGACGGCGTCCCGGGCATGCCCGAGTTGAGCGAACTGGACGTGATCCGCCATTTCACCCGTATCTCGACCTGGAACTACCACATCGATCTCGGGCTGTATCCCCTCGGCTCCTGCACGATGAAGTACAACCCGAAGATCAACGAGAAGATGGCCCGCCTGGATGGTTTTGCGCTCAGCCACCCCTACATGCCCGTCGAGCTGGTTCAGGGTTCGCTGGCCGTTCAGTCGATGCTACAGGAATGCCTTTCGGAAATATCGGGAATGGACGCCGTAACGCTTCAACCGGCTGCCGGCGCCCACGGGGAACTGACCGGGCTGCTGATGATCCGGGCGTACCACCAGGCGCGGGGAAACCCGAGGAAGAAGATCCTGATCCCCGACTCGGCCCACGGCACCAACCCGGCCAGCGTCACGATCTCGGGTTACGAGGTTGGAAACGTGCCTTCGAACGCCTCGGGCACCGTCGACATCGACCACCTGCGCACAATGATCGACGAGGACGTCGCGGGCATCATGATCACGAATCCCAACACTCTCGGCATCTTTGAAAGCCAGATCGCCGAGATCGCCGATCTTCTCCACTCCCACGGCGCACTGGTTTACATGGACGGCGCCAACCTGAACGCGATGATGGGAATCACGCGGCCGGGAGATTTCGGTATCGATGTCCTCCACATCAACCTCCACAAGACCTTCACGACGCCGCACGGCGGAGGGGGCCCCGGGAGCGGCCCTGTTGCGGTAAAGGCGGCTCTTGAGCCGTTTCTTCCCTATCCCACCCTCGGCCGGACCGACGACGGCGCTTTCTATGTGGATCACGAACGTCCCCAGTCGATCGGTAAGGTCAAGGCTTTCTACGGTCAGTTCGGCATGCACGTCCGAGCGCTCTGCTACATCCTGGCCAATGGGCCGGACGGTCTTCGTGAGACCTCCGAAATCGCAGTCCTCAACGCCAACTACATCCGCCGAAAGCTTGAAGACGTCTACGACCTCCCCTACGATGGCCCCACCCTCCACGAGGTCGTTTTTTCCGACCTCACCCAGACCCGCCATGGTGTCCACGTCGGCGACATCGGCAAACGCCTGATGGACTATGGATTCCACCCCCCAACGGTCTCTTTTCCCCTCATCGTCCCCGGTGCCATCATGATCGAGCCCACCGAAACCGAAAGCCGGCAGGAGCTGGACGCCTTCATCGATGCCATGCGTCGAATCGCCCGGGAATCCGAAGAAGACCCCGACCTGGTCCGAACCGCCCCCCACACGACCCGCATCGGCCGCATCGACGAAGCCGCCGCCGCCCGAAAACCCATCCTCCGCTGGTTACCGGCCGAGACCAACGACGAGGCTTGAACGAGCCGCCAACCCATCTTGACAGGTTCTTCGACGCAGAGACGCAGAGGCGCAGAGTCTTTGGGTTCAGGTTTCGAGCCCTTTGACAGGCGGGGGGCAACTGCCAGGCCACACAACCTGTCCGCAGAACAAATTCTCTGCGTCTCTGCGCCTCTGCGTCAAAAAACGTTTCGTGACAACGGACCGTAGCAGTCTGGCTAGATGAGGATGGTCAGGTCTTCGGAGTCCGTGGTGCGGTACCCCGCCGCCATTCGCGAAGTGGTGTGGGCGGCGCCTACGTGGCCAAGGCGGTCCAGAAGGATCAGGCCGCCTTTACCGGAGGTGCGTTGCATCATGTGGCTCAGGGCGGTTTCGGCGGCGGTCTGGGCTTCGCTTCCCGAAGCCAGGAGGTCGGAGGCCATCTTTGACAGAACGATTTTCATGATGGCCTCGCCTTCCCCGGTTGCGGAGACGGCGCCGCTGGCGTTGTCGGCGTAGCAACCGCAGCCAATGATGGGAGAATCACCGACGCGGCCCGGGTATTTGGCGAAGGGGCCCCCGGTTGAGGTGGCAGCGGCCAGATTGCCGTGAATGTCTATGGCCACTGCGCCGACCGTACCGGTGTCGGCTTCCTTCGCCGACGCTCCCGCCTTCCACTCCTCCCATCGTTCCTGTTCCTCTCGGGTGACCAGTTCTTCCGGCTCACACAGGCCCAATCCGTTCTCGGTTGAAAACTGCTCGGCGCCCTTACCCACAAGCATCACGTGGGGACTCTTTTCGAGGATCAGGCGGGCCGCTCGGATCGGATTCTTCAGATGTTCAACTGCGGCGACGGCGCCCGCCTCCAGGTTCGAACCGTTCATCAGGACGGCATCGAGCTGAACCTGCCCGTCACGATTCAGATGGGAGCCCAGTCCGGCATCGAACACCGGAACATCCTCAAGCTCGATGACGGCTCGCTCGCACGCATCCGTCGCCGACCCACCCCGCTGGAGGACAGCCCAGCCTTCAGTGAGGGCCTGGCGGACTCCCCGGCGGCACGCCTTGATCTTGCTGTCTGGAATTTCCCACGCTCCACCGTGGACGACGAGAGCGATCTTGTTCATGTTCACAACGGGTTGGTTACGACTGTCCCTCGACCCAGACTTCGCCGTCGTCGAAGAACTCCTTTTTCCAGATGGGGACGATCTTCTTCAGCCGGTCGATCGTGTAGTGGCAGGAATCGAACGCCGGCCGTCTATGGGCGGACGTGACGATAATGGCAACCGACGTCTCGCCGATTTCCATCCGGCCCAGACGATGTATGATGGCGATGGAATCGATCTCCCAGAGCTGCCGCACCGATTCCCCTATCTCCTCGAGCTTCCTCAAGGCCATCGCCTCGTAGGCCTCGTAAATCAGGTACTCGGTGGACTTGCCTTTGGAGTTGTTTCGCACCACACCTTCGAAGACGCAGATTGCCCCGTCTTCGTCCCGGAGCAGCTCCCGGGAAACTTGTTGCGCATCAATTGTTTCACGGGTAATCCGGTACAAGCCGTGCGGAGACCCGACCGTCAGTACCTCCGACACCTCGCCGCCACTGACGGGTGGAAAGATCGCGACGTCATCGCCCTCGACGATTTCGTGTGTCTGCTGCACATACTCTTCATTGACGGCGGTCAGCAGAACCGGTCGGTAGGCCTTGATCCGCGGGTGACTTGATTCGAGTGCTCCAAGCAGGTCCGAAACCGTCCCTCCTTCCGACACTTCCAAACTCAACTGTCGAGAGCCGATGACATCGACAAGAGACGCAAAAAAAAGAACGTTCACCTTCATTCGATGCACTCCTGATCCGCTTCACCGAGGGGACTTTCCGGCAGGAACGCTCCCTTCATTCCACCAAATTGATTGGATGATACCACAACGTGATAGACTCAGCTTTCCCATGCGATACGTCGTTCCAACGGTGCTTGTGGCAGCTGTTTTCGTGCTTTCGGGCTGTTCGGGGCGCCTCTCCCAAGACAACGTTCGGGAACAGATCGCGGAGTTGGGCGGGTCCTCCCTGGTCCCCTCGGAGATAGAGGTTCAGCGCATCGTAATCGACTCCGAGACGCGGGCAATCGCCGAAACCAATGTCAAGATGGCGTTCCAGTTTGAACGGGAGGCCGGCGGCCAGTGGCGAATAGCCGCCGCCCGGCTCGGCGACAGACAGTGGGTCGACATCGGGACGCTGTTTGCCGCCCTCGACCGCCAGAGGAGCGACGACACAACGGCCGCATTGCGGAAGCTGGCGGATGGAATTTCTGAATACCGGGAAGAGAACGGATCTCTTCCCGATCCCGACTCGAATCTTTCCGACACGCTCCATCCCCTCTTTATGGAAGAGCTCATTCGACAGGATTCCTGGGGGCAGGATATTCAGTACGAGGTCACCGGCGACGGCGGCTTTCGCCTCCTCTCAACCGGTCCGGACCGCACACCTGGCAGCAGTGACGACATCGTCGTGGCCCCGTAGATACGAGCTTCACGTGCTACAATTCCCCGGATGAACGCACGTAAAGTCGCCGAAGCCAAACTCCCCACAAAGTTCGGAACGTTCCGCCTTTTCGGCTTCGAAGGCGATTCGACCTCCGAAAACATCTTCGCCCTGGTCATGGGTGATCCGGCTTCGGTACCTAAACCCCTGATCCGTATTCACTCGCAGTGCTTGACGGGAGAGGCCTTCGGCTCGGCACGATGTGACTGTGGGGAACAGTTGGAGCTTGCTCTCCGAAAAATCGCGGAAGAGGGCCACGGCATCCTTGTGTACCAGCTTGCCGAAGGACGGGGCATCGGCTTGATGAACAAGCTCCTGGCCTACCAACTCCAGGATTCCGGCCACGACACGGTGGAGGCGAACCATCAACTCGGTTTCGAAGCCGACCCCCGAAGCTATGAGCTCTGCGGCGCCGTCCTGCGCCACTTCGGACTCGATCAGATCCGGCTGATGTCGAACAACCCCCGCAAACTCGCCGGCCTCGAAGCCGCGGGTATGCGCCTGGTCGAACGAATCCCTATCGAGATCCCGCCCTCAGACAGCTCCGCATCCTACCTGCGAACGAAGAAGGACAAACTCGGGCACCTTTTGACTGAACTGTAACAGACGGGGCATCAAGGCCCGAGCTCACCGCCTTTTCTTAACGAAGTTTTTCTCGGAGAGACGCAGAGACGCAAAGGCGCAGAGAGGGACTTTCTGGGAGCACTTCTCACATCCAGACAATCTGGTAACCCGCCACAAAGATCGAATCCCACAGAAAAAACCCTTTGCGTCTCTGCGCCTCTGCGTCGAACTTCTTAGGACCTACTCAAAACTTACCGACTTCAGGCGTTCGGCTACAGACTGGGCCTCCCGGATCAAGGGCGTGGGATCGACCGTCACCGGTTCCCCGGCCAGAAGCGTGGCTTTGACGTTCTTGCGGCAGGCCGAATAGACCAGCGTTTCGACCGGGTCGTAGACGGGTTGTAAGGCGGGATCGTTCAGGTCGACGACAGTTATGTCGGCCAGTTTGCCGGGCTCCAGGCTACCGACCTGGCTGTCCATTCCGAGACAACGGGCGGCATCGAGAGTTGCCATGCGAAGCGCTTGGTGCGCAACTACGGAGTCCTGCCTTCCCGACAGGGTACGCTGAAGAAACAGGGCCGTCCTCATCTCCTCGAACATGTCGACCACGTTGTTGCTGGCGACACTGTCGGTACCCAGACCGACCGGAACACCGGCTTTGACGAACCCCCGCACCGGAGCGGTCTGGTGCCCAAGCTTCATGTTCGATTTAGGACAATGGGCGACCGCGGAACCGCGGTCGCGCAGAATCGCGACATCTCCCGTGTCGGCGTGGATCGCGTGGATCGCCAGTGTCTCGGGACCGATCATGCCGAGCCGGTTCAGGTATTCGATTGGAGACTCGCCCCGTGCGACAACAGGGATCTCCCTGCTCCGCCAATAGTCGGCAAACGGTCCTTCGCCACTCCGTACGAAACGGTTCTCGTCGCGGGATTCCGCAACGTGGATCGCCACCCGGACACTTTCTTTTTCCGCAAGGTTCCGAACCAGGCCGAAGAGGGCAGACGAAACTGAATAGACGGCGTGCGGCGACACACCGATGCGACGTGTGTCGCTTTCGGTCATCCGGAATGCCTTGAGCTTCTGCTCGAGGCCACGCGAGGCGTTCCCGGCCGCCTCTTCGGAAGGCCCGAACACTTCCTGATAGGCGACCCCCCGCAGGCCGAACTCCGTCATCGCCTCCCAACCGGTGCCAATGTCCATCACCTCCCCGATTGTCGTAACGCCGGCTCGAAGGCACTCCATCGCTCCGAGCCTTGCCGACAAGAGCAACTCATCCCGTGAGAGGTGTTCGTACTTCGTCCGGGTGAGTCGACGGATCCATGTGGCGAACGGGAGGTTCTCGAGAAAACCCCGCAGGATGGTGAGCTCCAGATGTGTATGTACGTTGACAAAGCCCGGCAGCAGCGCACAGCCCGCGAACGACTCCACGGGGACACCGTCCGGCGCGGTCGAACCGACATCGACGATCCTCCCGCCGTCGATGACAACGAAACCGTTCCGTATGGGCGCCGTTGCCACCGGACACACCCAGTCGGCTTGAACGACCTTCATTCGGGGAACGTACGGACTCGTTTGGTGATACTTTCGATGAAGTCTTCTTTCGGTTCGAAGCCGATACCCGGTTCCATTCGTTGTGTGAGCTCGCCGGAGGCACTGACTTCGACCTCGGGTGAGATCAGGTCCTCGGCCCAATAGCGCTTGCTCGAGGAGACGTCCCCGGGCAGGGAGAAGTTACCGAGGCTCGAAAGAGCGACGTTGTGCGCGCGGCCGATTCCCGATTCCAGCATGCCTCCACACCACACCGGAATGCCCCGTTCCCGACACAAGTTATGGATGGCACGAACGTGGCTGTGTCCCCCCACGCGACCAAGCTTGACGTTGATGATGCGACACGCACCGATGTCGATGGCCTTTCGGGCATCTTCCTCGGAATGGATGGACTCATCCAGACACACCGGCGTTTCGATGTGTTTCTGAAGCTCGGCGTGGTCGATGATGTCCTCCCAGTGCAGGGGTTGCTCAAACATCATGATGTCGAAGCGATCCATCTGTTTGAACAGGTCGATGTCGTCAAGAGTGTATGCTGAGTTCGCATCGCCCATGAGGAGAATCTTCGGAAAGGCCTGGAGGACTGCTCGAATGACATCGAGATCCCAACCTGGCTTGATCTTGATCTTGATCCGCTTGTACCCCGCCCGGACTTCGGTGTCGATCTTCTCAAGCAGTTGATCGATCGAATGCTGGATGCCGATCGACACGCCACACTCGATACGTTCCCGTTCCCCGCCCAACAACTTCCACAACGGCAATCCTTTCTGCTTGGCTTCCAGGTCCCAGAGCGCGTTCTCCATCCCCGCCTTGGCCATGTTGTGGCCGCGAATAGAGCCAACTAGAGGCATGAAGTTCGAAGCGCGTTCAAAATCCTTACCCACAGTCCACGGAATGACGAAATCACACAGCACATGCCAGGCGGTCTCCGAGGTTTCGTGGCTGTAGAACGGCCCCTCGCCCGCAGTCACCTCCCCGTAGCCGGTGTGATCCCCGTCTATCGCCTTGACGATCAGGATCCGTCGCTCTCTGGTTACGCCAAAACTGGTTTCAAACGGATGCAGCAACTGCATCCGAACCTCTCGAAGCTCCACTCTCTCAATCTTCATATGCGGTCCCTTCCCTCGAACACAAAACGTACTCGCTATACTCACCCAAACGTTCGAAACCGACCACCATGTAGTGATCCTCGAAGTGCTTTTGAAACTCGGCACGGACCCGCCGCTGGACGTCGACGGCCTCGTCGACACCCCGGTCCTTGACCCGTTGGATGTCCGACGGGATTCGGATCCGGCGGCACTCTCCGGCCATAGCCGGTCGCTCCTGATCCAACCACCATTCCGCCATCAACCGGTCACTTTCCATGCTCCGTTGCAGGTGAGATGAGGTGTAGCCGTAATGATCCACATAGTAGCGCCGGACGACAACGCCCAGCTTTTCGAGATTCAGGTGCGCGTTCCTGGACTCGAGGGGATCGAACGTCCACTCGATCAGGCGAATGCCCCTGGCTAAGCCGAATTCTCTCTGCTTTCGCTTAAGGAGGGTGCCGACTCCGCGGCCGCGATATTCCCGCTCGACACCTAACATTCGGGAAAACCAGTAAGGCGCACCCTCACGAATTCCGGGCATGGTGTTGATGAAGCCGATCACCCGTTCCCCGTCGAAAGCACCCAGGGTAAGCCCCCCGACGTTCGTGATCACGATGAACGAGCGAACCGGGATCACATCCAGGTCTCCCCAGCCCCATTCTGTGCGCTGAATCTCGACACAGCGTTCGAATTCGCTCTTCGTGGTCAATTCCCGGATTACCATCTCGAATTCCTAACCGCCTTCGGGAACGCGCCGCTTTGCCCGTTGCCAGCTCTCCTCCATCTCGCCAAGAGAGGCCTGTTCCAGCGTCTTGCCCTGGCTTTCCAAGTCATGCTCCACAAAATTGAATCGTGCTCGAAACTTCCGATTCGCCCGTTTGAGAGATGATTCGGTATCGAGCTTCAAGAAGCGGGCAATGTTCACCAGTACGAACATCGTGTCGCCGATCTCATTCTCCAGGTCGTCACGAGACCGCTCGGCTTCAGGCATCGCGATCGCCTCGCGCAACTCCTGGATCTCTTCCTGCAATTTGTCGAAGACCGCATCGATGTCGGGCCACTCGAAACCGACACGGGCCACGCGGGAGGAAATCTTGTGGGCTTCATGCAGTGCTGGGAGCTTAGCTGGGATGCCTTCGAGTATCGAACTCGCCTGTTCAGACACTCCAGTGTCTTTGTCCTGCTTTTCACGCACCTTGATGGCCTCCCACTTCTCAACCACGTGCTCCGCGCTTTCCGCCTTCTCGTCCCCGAAGACGTGAGGGTGACGGCGAACCAGCTTGTCGCAGATACCGTCGATCACGTCGTCGATCGTGAATTTTTCGATTTCAGCGCCAAGCTGGGCGTTGAAGACAACGTGAAGCAGGACGTCACCCAGTTCCTCGCTGAGGCCCTCATAGTCCCGATCGTCGACCGCCTCGATCACCTCGTACACCTCTTCAATCAATATGGGCTTCAGTGAATCCAGGTCCTGTTCCTTGTCCCAGGGACACCCGTCCGGCCCTCTCAGCGTCGACATGATCCCGACCAGCTTCTCGAACTTTGCCCCGGTCATTCTGCCTCCAATCGCAAAAGCGGTTATTATAGCTGTTTGGTCCAGCAGCCTGTGCCACCCCTTTGTTTGAATCAAGAGACGAAGAACTAAAAATGAGAGTTGTCCGTTCATTGTCCGAGGCCCAATCCGGCGCCACCAGTGTGGTGACCATAGGGAACTTTGACGGCCTGCATCGCGGACACGCTTCGATCCTACGATCAGTCCGCGAACGCGCCGACCGGCTCGGTGCGATCGCGGTCGCCATCACGTTCGATCCCCACCCGCTCAAACACCTCCATCCAGAGCGGGCTCCTCGACTGATCGCGACTCTGGAGCAACGGATCGCTCTGATCGCACAATCCGGCATCGATCTACTGCTCATCCAGGACTTCAATGAGCACTTCTCCCGCCTGTCTCCCGAGGAGTTCATAGATTCTTATCTCATCCGTCACTTCAGGACTCAGGCCCTTTGTGTGGGTCACAACTTCAGATTCGGTCACAAGCATCGAGGGAACGTGGACACCCTTAGCCAATGGGCGGACCGCTTCAAAGTGATCGAAATAGGACCGGTCGCCGCAGGGAACCAGTCGGTCAGCAGTTCCCGGATTCGCAACCTGCTGGCCGAGGGACAGGTCGGCCTGGCGAGGAAGATGCTCGGGCGATGCTACGAGATGGAAGGAAATGTTGTGGCCGGGGCCGGACGCGGACGAGACGTCACGGTTCCCACGATCAACATTCAGCCCGATAACGAAGCGATCCTCAGAAACGGGGTCTATCTGACACGCATCACTCCGGACGGCGGCCCGTACCAGGCCGCGGTGACCAACGTCGGCGTGCGCCCCACCTTCGGGGAGACCGAAAGGACCGTTGAAACACACATCCTCGACGGTACGGCTCCCATGGCAGGCAATCACCCCCGTCTGCGCTTCCTTCGTCGCTTGCGTGACGAGCGGAAATTTGCCGGCCCGGAGGAATTGTTGGATCAGATTCAGCGCGACATCGCCACCGCACACAAGTTCTTCCGCAGGTTCGATCGTTCAACGTGCCGACCGGTTGCCGAAGGGAGCGTTGCGGGCGCCAGTGGCTGACCAGCGGGTCCGCGTCGAAATGTTTTCCCGGCCCGGCTGTCACCTGTGCGACGAAGCACGGGAAGTCATCGAACAGGTACAGCGCCGCTACGCTTTCGACTTTCAAGTGGTCCACATCGACAAAGACCCGGCGTTGGAGGCGACGTATGGCACCGAAATTCCCGTGATCCGGATCAACGGCAATAGAGCTTTCAAATACCGGGTGGATCGCGCGGAACTGGAAAGGAAACTCGAACGATTGTGGAACCCGTAGACATCCTCGCCATTGCCGCCCACCCCGACGACGTGGAACTCACGTGCGGCGGCACGCTGCTCAAGATGGTGGATGCGGGTTATTCAGTGGGCATCCTGGACCTCACCCGAGGCGAAATGGGGACTCGCGGAACACCGGAGCTTCGGGCCGAAGAAGCCGCAGCCGCAGCCAAAGTCCTGGGCTCCCGGTTCCGGCAGCGCATGAACCTCGGAGACTCCCGGCTGACGACATCGATCGAGAACAGATTGTCCGTGGCCCAGCAGATCCGACTGGCGCGGCCGAAGACGATCATCCTCCCCTACTGGGAGGGTCGGCATCCCGATCACTACACCGCCGCCACGCTGGGATACGAGGCCTGCTACGCGGCGGGCCTGAAGAAGCTCGACCTCGACGGCGAGCCTCACCGCCCCCATAAGATCCTGTATTCGACCATCTACTGGGATGTCGACCCGTCGTTCGTGGTGGACATCAGTAGTCACTTCGACAGGAAGATGGAAGCGGTCGACTGCTTCGTGTCACAGTTCGAGGGCGACATGGGGGAAATTATGAAATTGTTTCCCGCCTGGGGCCGCCTGACCGACCGTATCCGCACCCAGTGCAAGTTCTATGGCCACCAGGTTGGCGTGGAGTACGCCGAACCCTTTGTGGTTAAAGAAGTTGTGGTCATTGACGACGTCGTCAACATGCCCGCGCCGTCGATTTAAGCGCTGAGACCCAGTTCACTTAGACCCACGGTGTTGAACAATTGGCTATTTTTGATGGAAATCTTTCTCCCAAAAGGAGTTTATCTCCGTCAAATTTCTTGACAGCAGGGAGTCGCGGTAATTACGATTGAATAACAAAGGTTTCCGGAGAATTGAATATGATTGACAAGCTGACCCGGATCGTAATGGCGATCGTTCTTGTCGTGGCGACGTCGAGCCCGATGGTCGCGGCAGAACAGAAAAAGCCGAAGAACTCCGATGTCGATAATATCGGCAACCGCAACATCAACAAGGGTCTGGGCAATCTCAATTTCACGTCTCTCGAAAAAGAGATTGCGCTCGGACGTCAACTCGCGGCCGAGGTCGAGCGTCAAGTCAAGCTCGTCACCGACCCGAAGGTCAACGAATTCGTCAACCGGGTCGGTCAGAACATCGTCCGGAATTCCGACGCGCTCGTCCCTTTCACGTTCAAGGTGATCGAAGACGACAGCATCAACGCGTTCGCGCTGCCGGGTGGGTTCGTCTTCATCAACACCGGCATCATCCTGACCGCTGACGAAGAATCCGAACTGGCCGGCGTGATGGCCCACGAGATCGCTCACGTCACCGCAAGGCACGGCACCGAGAATGCGACGAAGGGCCAGATCGTCAACCTGGCGACGATCCCGCTGATCTTCATGGGTGGCCTCGCCGGTTTTGGTCTCCGTCAAGCTGCCGGCTTCGCCATCCCGATGCAGTTCATGAGATTCTCCAGAAAGGCGGAAGAAGAAGCCGATTATCTCGGCATGCAGTACGCCTACCGAACAGGCTATGACCCGACGTCCGCCATCACGTTCTTCGAAAAAGTTCAGGCGCGTGAGACGGCAAAGCCGGGCACGATGTCCAAGCTGTTCTCCTCCCATCCTCCGACCGAGGAACGGATCCGGAAAACAACCCGGAACATCGGACTGGTGCTCCCCGAGAAGGAACAGTATGTCCTGACGACTTCGGAGTTCAACGACGTTCAGGAACAACTGATCGCATGGGAAAACCGGAAACCTGACGACGGTGACGAAGAGGACGCCAACCGGCCAAGCCTCCGACGTCGAACCGCACGACCGAAGACCGAAGCACAGGAAGACAACGAGCAGGTCGTCACCGAGAGCCCGGGCGAAGACGACGACCGCCCGGTCTTGCGACGGACGTCTGGCGAGGGCGAGACACCGGAAGAGGAAGTGAAACCGGAAGTCAAAGAAGACGACGAACGCCCGCGCCTGAAACGTCGCCGAGGCCCCGGCCCCTTCTAAAGACCCGAGTCATCTGATTGTTCGAAACGGCGGTCCCCCCGGACCGCCGTTTCTCTTTGCAACTTGTCCGGCACAGCGTGTCGGGGTGGCCGTCCCGGGCCACCCGCCCTGCAGGACGCGCCGTGTCCGTCCTGAAAACCAAGACCAACCTCACACCGCCCTCCGCCCAAAATCACCCTCTTCCCGACAAACCCGGCAACCCCGCGGGCGGCCAGGGACGGCCGCCACGACACGCCCTTTTGAACATCAGGTCCTCACAAACGCTTAGCGTTCATCGGGAGTGCCGAGCGATAAGGCGCGGTGGTGACGAGATCTTCGGGCACTTTCGATAACGACGTTTGAAGGAAGGCGCTGGCGTTTGCGGCGAACGCGGTGGGCTATGGAGAAAGTACGGGGTTGGGGGTTGAAGTTCTCACGAGTGAGACTCGACCAGCGAGTGTGGCCAGGCGGCGACAATGAATGTATGGCGGCCGATCGTCCGTTTTGGAGAGTTCACCGAGCAGGTCCAGGCCCGATCGGTACGAACTTTTGACATCAAGGCGCACGTGGGCGTTGGCGTGCACCAGCACGTCTGGAAGGCATGGATTTGGAATCCCTGTTACGACGTGTCTAAAAAGCATTTCGAAGCGAATCTCCATGCGAGTTCGGTCGCAGTGAGCCTCTCGATAACGGTCATCGGGGCATGACAGATTGGACACAGCCAGGCGGAGCTGGTTGACGGGACTTCCTCAGGAGGAGGGACCGGCGCCATTCCCAATAACCGATGACAAAGTTCCATGGATACGGATCGTTGGGAGTTCGCCATGAAACCGAAGTGCCGGATGCGGACAAAGCCTTTCGGCAGTACGTGGAGCAGGAATCGGCGGATGAACTCGGCGGCGGAAACCGTCATCGTCCTTGCTTTGTTACCGCGAGAGTAATCCCGCCAACGGAATGTGACATGGCTGCCGTCGAAGGAAAGCAATCGATGATTGGAGATGGCGACGCGGTGTGTGTAGCGTCCGAGGTATCGAAGAACCTGTTCGGGGCCGCCGAATGCCGGCTTCGCATAGACGACCCAATCTTGGCGGAATAACGGTCGCAAGAAAGCCGCAAAGTGCTTCGGTTCGGAAAGGTGCTGGATCTGTCCGGCGAAGGTCAGGCTCTTCTTGCGAAAAGCCTTCTGCAATCCGTCAACGAACTTGCCGCGGAATAGTTTTCCCAGAACCTTCACAGGTAGGAAGAACGGGTATCGCGGATGAATCCAACGCGCACGGCCCGGTGCGATTCCTCCGGCGGGAATGACGCAGTGGATGTGAGGATGAAACAGCACGTTCTGACCCCACGTGTGCAGGATGAGGAAGAAGCCGATTCTCGCGCCAAGATGTTTGGGATTTCGAGCGACCTCCAGAAGAGTCTCGGCCACAGTGCGGAACAGCAGGTTGTAGAGCTCGACCTGGTTCTGTCGGACGAGCGAATGCAATTGGTGCGGCAGGGTGAACACGACATGGAAGTATCGTGTTGCCAGAAGCTCTCGTTCTCTGGCCGCGATCCAACGCTGACGCGCCTGAGCCTGGCATTTGGGACAATGGCGATTACGGCATGAGTTATAGGAGAGGACCCGATCGCCACCACATCGTGAGCAGGCATCGATATGACCGCCGAGAGCCGCTGTGCGGCAATGCTGGATGGCGTGCATCACCTTGAGCTGCTGGAAATGGATTCGTTTTCGATGGCGGTCGATAAAGTCGTTGCCCGCGGCGCGAAGGATGTCGGCCACCTCCACGGTGGGCCGGGTCATTGTTTCTGCTTCCTTCTTTTGGACCGCTTCACCGCATCGAGGCTGGAAACCGCCATGGTCTCCACCGGATTGGTGACCGCCTGCAGGTGACGTCGAGACAGGTGCAGATAGACGCTGGTGGCTCGCAGGTCCGCGTGACCCATTAACATCTGAATGGTGCGGAGATCGGTGCCATTTTCAAGTAGGTGAGTGGCCCAGCTGTGACGCAGCGTGTGCGGGGATACGCGTTTCTTGATTCCGGCACGTTTCGCCGCATCGTGTACGGCGGACCACACGCACTTGGGGGTGAGGGGTTTGTCGGCGCGCCAGTTGTTCACCATGCCCGGAAACAAATAGGTCTTGGGCTTCATCCAACACCAGTATTCTCGTAGCGTCTGCAAGAGCTTTGGTGTCAATGGCACGTCGCGATCACGATGACCCTTGCCCTGACGGATGTGGATGATCATGCGCTCGCTATCAACATCCTCGGCCTTCAACCGGATCAACTCGGCTCGGCGCATCCCGGTGGCGTACAAGGTCATGAGCATCGCGTAATCCAGCAAATTCTTTGCCGAGTCGATCAGTCGTGCGACCTCGTCCTGGCTCAAAACCGTCGGCAATCGTTTCGGGGTTCTGGGATATGGGAGATCCAGCTTCAGGTATGGACGCCGCAGCGTCTTTACAAAAAAGAACCGCAAGGCGGCAATGTACAAGCCGACAGTCTTGGCCGCGAGCTTTCGCTCCCGGATCAGATGTAGGTGATACTGCCGCAGGTCTTCCTGACTGAGACGATCGGGGCGCGTGCCAAAATAGCCCGCGAAGTCTTCAACGACTCGCAGGTAACTTCGGATGGTGATCGGAGAGAAATTACGACGCTGGAGTTCCTCCAGCATCCGTTTACGCAGGTCCGTCATGTAGGCCTCCTTTGAAGCCCACACTCTACAGTTTGCTTAGCACCGTTCGCTCAGCCCACGCGTAGCGTCCGCCGCGACAGCGGCTTCGTTCAAACCCTATTGAAACAACCCAACCCGACCGGTTATCATCTTGAACTGTCTTACGGGGTCGTAGTTCAGCTGGTTAGAACGCCGGCCTGTCACGCCGGAGGTCGCGAGTTCGAATCTCGTCGGCCCCGTTTAGAAGCAGCAAGTTAGCCCGGGAGCGATCCCGGGCTTTGCTGTTGGGTGCGGATAGGGTGCGGATTTCGAGGTCATTCAGGGCACTGTTCGACATCCGCATCTGTGGATCGAGTCCTTGAATCCACATGTACGAGTCGGCGACCATCCAGCCGAGTGGATTGAAACAGTCTTGCGAATCGGGGAGTCAACGGGGAAGCCTAGCTAACGCCTTGGCGCTCACTTGCGGGCGCCTAAAGGCCACCGTCAGGTGCAGCGCCGTGTTTGGGCACTTGGACGATCCTCGAGTGGGGCAGTCGGCGCGCTCTCCCAGGTCCGTGCATTTGTCTCAGGCGTGACCGGAGGATACAGCCTCGCTACGCCGAACATAATTGTGCCAATGTCAACGTCATTCAAGTTCATGAGAATGATTATCGTCAGCTCTTCATCCACAAATCGTGCGAACGCAGCGCGGGTTCCAGGCATTCCTCCCGTGTGGTACACAAGCTTGCGATCCTCGGGCTCGGCGAACATCCATCCAAACCCGTACGGTTCGGTACTTCCGTCGTTGAGGGTAACTGGAGTCCACATGGATCGTCGCGTCGCGTCGCTGAGGATCCGGTCCGTATAGAGGGCGGCATCCCATTTCGCGAGATCCAACACTGTCGACAGAAACGCGCCGCTCGGTCGCAAGGCTGGCCACTCCGGGGCTCTCCGACGCTCGTTATTGTCGACGTATCCGCGCGCGCGATCCACGACAGCAGCCGTTGTGTTCGTCGCGTGCGTCGCGGTCATGCCAAGCGGTTCGAAAATCGTGTCCCTCAGGTATTCCGTCCATGGCCTGCGCGCGACTCTGCTGATCACCTCAGCTAGCACGAAGTAACCTAGATTCGAATACTCCCACTTTTCGCCCGCCGCGAAACGCAGGGGCAGACGGTACGCCGTTTCGATGACTTCAGCATCGGTCTGGACCTCGAACGGATCGAAGCCGGGAGCCTCGGGAACTAGGCCCGACGTGTGGGTCGCGAGATGCCGGATCGTGATGCCGTTCCAGCTCTCCGGCTCATCGTCGAGGTGCTCGCGGATCGAATCATCCAGGGCAATCCGGCCGTCCTGGGCGAGCCGCATGATGCCAGAGGCGATGAACTGCTTGCTGACCGAGGCGATCTTGTATACGGTGCTCGGCGTCGCCGGGATCTGCTCCTCGATGTTCGCGAGGCCGTAGCCGCACGCCTTGATGATCTCGCCGTTCCGTATCACAGCGAGCGAGAGGCCCGGGATGTTCTGGCGCTCCATCTCGGTCCGGATGAAGTCGTCCGTTCGATCGGACTGCGCTACAACGGAGATGGGCGCGAGCAATAGTGCGACCGCGACAACTAGGATGTACTTACACGTCATGTCTGTTTCCCGTGCCCGGCCCTCCGACGCTACATATACGGCTCGTCGGCTGAGCTAAATGTCCGCCTCACTAAGTATTGGCTAGTTCCGTATAGCATTCCAAAGCCCGCCTGTCCAAGCTTCTTTTCAGGTCGCCCCGAAGTGCAGAAGTGGCCGACTTTGGTTCCGGAGGTCTTGTTTCCGCGTCTGTCGAAGGCGAATCGTTAGAAGTTAGGTAAATACCACGAAAGACAGAGGTTGGTGGCAATCAGTCAGTCACCTGGACCTGTTACTTTGTACTCTTCCATCTGACACTAGTCGGGCCGATGCGTGGAATCATCCGGGCACATTTCTTGGTGGGCAACCGTCGTAGTCAAGTAGGCCTCGACCGCGATTGACGAGTTCATCAACTGGTACTGCTCCGAACCACGCCTCGCATTCAACAAGAAAGTCGTCACTCGTTTCCGGATCTATCTCGAAGATCGAGGTTTGGCCCCGGGAACCATCAACGTGCGACTTGCCGCTGTGCGCAGACTTGCTTACGAAGCAGCTGATTCAGGATTGCTGAGCGGAACTTGCAGCAGGAATTCGCCGCGTCAAAGGTTCGAAGAAGCGGGGAGTACGGCTTGGAAATTGGCTGACTGAAACGCAAGCTCGGAACCTCTTACAGCTTCCAGACGCCCAAACTCTGAAAGGGAAACGTGACCGTGCCCTCTTGGCGGTACTGCTGGGATGTGGGCTGCGGAGACGTGAGCTTGCCGACCTGACGTTCGATCATCTTCAACGCCGTGAAGACCATTGGGCGATCGTGGACCTTGTGGGGAAGGGTGGCCACATTCGTACCGTTCCGGTTCCAGACTGGGTGAAGCAAACAATTGACGAATGGGCCGCTGGAGCTGGAATCACGAGTGGCAGGCTGTTCCGTTGCATGTGCCGCGCAGGCGGGGCGTGGGGTTAGATGGTCGGGTCGGTCAGCATAACGCTCAGACTGATCTGTTGATGAAAGCACCGCTCTCCATGGGATTACCCTCAACTGGGAGGGCGCTGCTAGGCAGCGGAATCGCGTGGTAGGTGTTGCTACGAAGTTCCGTCTAATTAGGAGTTAGGCCGCCTCCGGATTGCCGCGAACGCGAGCCCATTGAAGCTGGATAGCTGGCAAAACGACCTTCGACGCCAAGCAAATTGATGTAACGAGGACGCTAACCATGATTGGCCCATTTGTCCCACGTGTCGGCGGAATCCTGAGCGCAGACATCGCCGTTCCCCAACACGAGCGTGTCGTGCGCTTCTACGCACGTGTACTCAGCACCGGCGAGAATCCGCTTTGGCGCGAGGATCTCATGAACAACCGTGGCATGCCAGTCATCGGCTTGGGAGCGCGCAGCGCGGAGTATGCCGACCTTCCGCTCCAATGGATGCCGCACATTCAGGTCGCCGACGTCGCACGAAGTGTGGCACGTGCGCTCGTCGAGCTGGGCGGGAGCGAGGTTGTGCATGCCAGGGGCGACGATGGAACGAGCCAGTGGGCGGTGCTCCTCGACCCCAATGGGGCAGCTTTCCGGATTATCCCAGTGGTTTCTGAGGACGAGGTCCCCCCACGGGAGGGCGCCGCGTCCCGCGACCTGGCGGCGAGCATCGGTTGCATCTCTTGGCTCGACCTGACGGTCGCAAACGCTTCGACAACCCGTGACTTCTACCAAAAGGTCGTTGGATGGTCTACGCAGGACGTCGAGATGGAGGACGCAAGCGGGAGCTACGCCGACTACAACATGCTCGGCGTTGATGGAAACCCGGCGGCGGGAGTCTGCCATGCGCGAGGCGTAAACCTAGCCCGCATAAATCACCGAAAGGACCAGAAAAGGCCGCCCTGTTTGGCATAAATCGTTTGTCGAGAACGGTTCAGAAACCAAACGGAGGCGGCCCTTATGAGTACAGAGTGTAAACAAACCACGTTCGAATTTCACGGACTTCTTCAACGAAAAATGAAGGCGCGTTTCGACGGCGGCAAGATCACGTCTGACGCTGGAGTTCTGCTGCTGCGTGAAGTCGAAAAGCGGACCGGTTTGATCGATGGATTGGCGGGGTGTTTTAGCGATCATCGCGACCAACGGTTGATCGAACACACCGTGAAGGAGCTGTTGGGACAGCGGGTCTACGGGCTGTGCCTGGGATATGAAGACCTGAACGATCACGATCAGTTACGGACCGACCCGATGCTTGCGTTGGCGGTGGACAAAGCGGATCCGCTGGGAACGAATCGACGACAGGCCGGCGACTGGGGAAAGGCGTTGGCGGGCAAGAGCACGCTAAACCGATTGGAGTTGACCGGCGCCGAAGTCGGCGACCAGGAGCGGTACAAGAAGATCGCTATGGATGGGAACAAGATCGATCGTTGGATGGTCGATGCGTTTGTGGCAGCCCATGACAACACGGCGCCCGAAGAGATCGTTCTGGATCTGGACGCGACCGATGATCCGATCCATGGTCAACAGGAAGGCCGGTTCTTTCACGGCTACTACCGCAACTACTGCTATCTGCCCTTGTACATCTTCTGTGGAGAGCATCTGTTGTGCGCTCGGCTGCGCCCGTCCAATATCGATGGGGCGGCAGGATCAGTCGATGAATTGGAACGTATCGTCGGCCAGATCCGTCAGAGCTGGCCGGACGTGTCGATCATCATTCGGGCCGATTCCGGATTCTGCCGGGATGCATTACTGGACTGGTGTGAAACCCACCAGATCGATTATGTGATGGGGTTGGCCAAGAACGACCGCCTCAAGCGAGAGATCGCTGACCAGATGATTCAGGCTGAAGCGGAGTTTCAGACCACTGGGAAATCGGCACGAGTGTTTAAGGATTTCCTGTACCGGACTCGAAAGAGCTGGAGCCGCACTCGTCGCGTTGTTGGCAAAGCCGAGTTCCTGGCCAAGGGCGCCAATCCCCGATTCGTGGTGACCTCACTGCCACCGGAACGACTCGGAGCCCAAGCGCTCTACGAAGATTTCTATTGCGCACGCGGCGACATGGAGAACCGGATCAAAGAACAGCAACTGGATCTATTTGCCGACCGCACCAGTGCGGGAACCATGCGCGCCAATCAGCTCCGACTGTATCTGTCCTCAGCCGCCTACATGCTTATGCAGGCGTTGCGTCGTCTCGGTCTCAAAGATACCGCGATGGCCCATGCCCAATGCGGAACCATCCGTCTGAAGCTTCTTAAGATCGGTGCGCGTATCCGCCTCACGGTCCGCAACGTCTGGATCTCGATGTCGGAGGCCTATCCCTATGCCGACGTCTTTGCTCTCATAGTGAGAAACCTGCAATCAATTCCGCTTCGTTGCTGACGACACCGAACCTTCAGATCCGAAAAACAGCGCCTCTCATCTGCCTCCCGGCGAGGCCTGCCTGCACTCGCCCATTCATGCCGATCTCCCGCCAAATGTCGCCGTGTCACAGGCTCAAAATCCGCCAATGTCCACGGCTCGCTCACTCTCAGCTCCAAGTCTCGCCGCAAATCGCTTCTCGTATCCGAACACCGATCGATTCTCCGATTGGTGATCCATCCGGGCTAACCCGCATAAATCACCGAAAGGACCAGAAAAGGCCGCCCTGTTTGGCATAAATCGTTTGTCGAGAACGGTTCAGAAACCAAACGGAGGCGGCCCTTATGAGTACAGAGTGTAAACAAACCACGTTCGAATTTCACGGACTTCTTCAACGAAAAATGAAGGCGCGTTTCGACGGCGGCAAGATCACGTCTGACGCTGGAGTTCTGCTGCTGCGTGAAGTCGAAAAGCGGACCGGTTTGATCGATGGATTGGCGGGGTGTTTTAGCGATCATCGCGACCAACGGTTGATCGAACACACCGTGAAGGAGCTGTTGGGACAGCGGGTCTACGGGCTGTGCCTGGGATATGAAGACCTGAACGATCACGATCAGTTACGGACCGACCCGATGCTTGCGTTGGCGGTGGACAAAGCGGATCCGCTGGGAACGAATCGACGACAGGCCGGCGACTGGGGAAAGGCGTTGGCGGGCAAGAGCACGCTAAACCGATTGGAGTTGACCGGCGCCGAAGTCGGCGACCAGGAGCGGTACAAGAAGATCGCTATGGATGGGGACAAGATCGATCGTTGGATGGTCGATGCGTTTGTGGCAGCCCATGACAACACGGCGCCCGAAGAGATCGTTCTGGATCTGGACGCGACCGATGATCCGATCCATGGTCAACAGGAAGGCCGGTTCTTTCACGGCTACTACCGCAACTACTGCTATCTGCCCTTGTACATCTTCTGTGGAGAGCATCTGTTGTGCGCTCGGCTGCGCCCGTCCAATATCGATGGGGCGGCAGGATCAGTCGATGAATTGGAACGTATCGTCGGCCAGATCCGTCAGAGCTGGCCGGACGTGTCGATCATCATTCGGGCCGATTCCGGATTCTGCCGGGATGCATTACTGGACTGGTGTGAAACCCACCAGGTCGATTATGTGATGGGGTTGGCCAAGAACGACCGCCTCAAGCGAGAGATCGCTGACCAGATGATTCAGGCTGAAGCGGAGTTTCAGACCACTGGGAAATCGGCACGAGTGTTTAAGGATTTCCTGTACCGGACTCGAAAGAGCTGGAGCCGCACTCGTCGCGTTGTTGGCAAAGCCGAGTTCCTGGCCAAGGGCGCCAATCCCCGATTCGTGGTGACCTCACTGCCACCGGAACGACTCGGAGCCCAAGCGCTCTACGAAGATTTCTATTGCGCACGCGGCGACATGGAGAACCGGATCAAAGAACAGCAACTGGATCTATTTGCCGACCGCACCAGTGCGGGAACCATGCGCGCCAATCAGCTCCGACTGTATCTGTCCTCAGCCGCCTACATGCTTATGCAGGCGTTGCGTCGTCTCGGTCTCAAAGATACCGCGATGGCCCATGCCCAATGCGGAACCATCCGTCTGAAGCTTCTTAAGATCGGTGCGCGTATCCGCCTCACGGTCCGCAACGTCTGGATCTCGATGTCGGAGGCCTATCCCTATGCCGACGTCTTTGCTCTCATAGTGAGAAACCTGCAATCAATTCCGCTTCGTTGCTGACGACACCGAACCTTCAGATCCGAAAAACAGCGCCTCTCATCTGCCTCCCGGCGAGGCCTGCCTGCACTCGCCCATTCATGCCGATCTCCCGCCAAATGTCGCCGTGTCACAGGCTCAAAATCCGCCAATGTCCACGGCTCGCTCACTCTCAGCTCCAAGTCTCGCCGCAAATCGCTTCTCGTATCCGAACACCGATCGATTCTCCGATTGGTGATCCATCCGGGCTAGAGTCCCTGCCGACCCGGATAAAGGCCGACCGGGGCCAGATCTGCCAGGTCATTTTGAACCTGGCTGTCAACGCCCGTGACGCGATGTCCAACGGCGGGAAACTGACGATTGAAACCGTCAACACTTACATCGACAGTGACTTCGCTCGTATGCACGCGACTCTCGATGAAGGCCACTACGTCAGGTTCAGCGTGTCCGACACGGGTGTCGGCATGGATTCCGTGGTCCGGGGGAGGGTGTTCGAACCATTTTTTACGACCAAGGACACGGGTAACGGAACCGGATTTGGGCTCTCTACGGTGCACGGTATCATCGAATAGAGTGGCGGCGCCATCATGGTCGAAAGCGTTGAGGGTGTCGGGACGACGTTCTCGATGTATCTTCCGACAACGGTCGAGGGAATGAAACCCGGGTTCGGTGGAAGCACGCTCGTCCTTCGCGAACTTGGAGACCAGACCGTACTGGTGGTCGAGGATGAGCAGTTTGTACGTCAGTTGACCAGTGAGGTGCTTCGGACGAGAGGCTATCGGGTGCTGGAAGCGCCCAATGGCGAGAAGGCTCTGCGGGTGGCGTCGGAACACGCCGAGCAGATCCACCTTCTTGTGACCGACGTCGTCATGCCACGGATGAGAGGTCCGGAGTTGGCTCGAAAGATGTCGGTACTTCGATCCGATCTGAAAGTGCTGTACATGTCCGGCTACACCGACGCCGGAGGAACCCAGGTGACCCTGGATCCGGACACGCCATTCCTTCAGAAACCGTTCACGCCAACCGCATTGATGAACAAGGTGCAGGAAGTGCTGGAGAATCCCGTGGGCCACGTTTCGTAGGGAAAATCAACGGCGAATGGACCTCCGGATGGCGCGCCCCGGAAAAACGTCTTCCACGAACTCGGTATCTCTGACAATAAATGTGCCGTCGACGATGACGTGGATGACGCCACGGGACGCTTGGGCGGGTTCTGCGAACGTGGCCCGATCCAGGACCGTGTTGGAATCGAAGATCGTGATGTCGGCGTCCGCGCCAACCCGGATGCGGCCCTTCGTACGCATCTGGGGAACGGCGGCTTCGAGTCGTCTGGCCGGCATGATCGTCATCTTTCCGAGGGCGTCCATCAACGACAAGACGTTCCTTTCCCGGACATAGCGACCCAATACACGGGAAAACGATCCGGCGCCGCGCGGATGCGCCCGCCCGTTGACGAATCCGACGCCGTCGCTGGCCACCATAACGAGCGGGTGCGCCAGGGCCGTTTCGACCGTTTCTTCGGGTATGATGTGAGCGATTATCGTCCCACCCTGTGCGCGATATTGGTTGAAGGTTTCCTCGGTCAATCGCTCCCCAGTGGCGACCCATTCGATGTCGCCGTAGCCGGCGCCAAGCCGCTCTCTCCAGCCTGGATCGAAGATTGCCGCCTGGATTCCCGTGGAGGCGGCCGTGTACGGATACACCTCCGTTGTGACATCCAGGCCTCTCGACTGCGCCGTTTCGATCATGTCGAGCAGGAGCGGAACTTGCCTGAGGCCACTGCTGCCGATATGGACGATGTGCACAGCCGCGTTGGCCGCCGCCGAGTTTGCGATCATCTCCTGAACCGCCTCGACGGCGCTGCCGGGTTCGATCTGGCCGGCGAAACGGATATGGACAAAATTGACGGTGCCTTCTTTAGCGGCAACCTTGAAGATCCGATAGATCTCTTCTCGCGAGGCTCCCGGCGTGTACTGGATTCCGAATCCTATCCCGAGCGATCCCTCGTCGAGTCCTGCTCCGACACGCGACTCCATCTCCCTCATCTGGTCTTCTGAAGCCAGTCCGTAGACGGCTCTATCGTCGCCGAGGACACTCCTTCGAACCCTGCCATGGGAGACCGTCGCACCGAAGTTGATGGCGGCGCGACCTTCCCGGTCGGCATACCATTGGGGGACAGGGAACACGCCCCCTTCCAACTCCAGCGCCGTCGTTACTCCGTCAAGGGCCTGCAAGCGGCTGCTGAACGGATCCTGTCCGTGAGCGTGCAAGTCGACGAAGCCCGGCGCAACGACCAGACCGGCCGCATCGATGGTTTCTCGACCCTCAAGCTCGACTGCGGAAATTTCCTCGATCCGCCCGGCCCGGACCCCGATGCTTCGGATGGCGTCGAGTCCGGACTCCGGATCGATCACACGACCGTTTGCAATCACAAGATCGAAGGTCTCGGTCTGGCCGGCGCGAACAGGATTTGTTGGCAGGGTGAGCCGGCCCGCAACAAGGACGACGAAAATCCATATGAGAGTTCGATGAAAGGTTGCGTGTGTGAACTGGTGCAGCACGATGCCTCCTGGACTAATGGTCCCCGCCAGAGATAACGTTACTATCTCCGAAGGAGGTTGCAGAGCGGACTGATGAGTGAGATCCACCGTGTGGTATGTGAGACTTTCGACGGTTTTGAGCGTTCATGAGAGGCAACCTCCATCGGCCCTACGGGTTCGGGCGGAACGGTACCGTCTTTGGCGTCGCTCCTCCTCACAATGTCGAAGCATTGACTCCTCGTCGCTCCCCCAAATCCGGCACCGTTGCACTCCGAAATCTAGTAACGCTATCTCTGGCGGGGACCACTAGTCGTTGGCCCCAGAGGCCTTGATCTGGTTCTTGTATACTTTGCCGCCCTTCATCACGAACACGACCCGGTTGACGGCGCGGATGTCTTCGAGTGGGTTGCCGTCGATGGCAATGATGTCGGCTTCAAATCCTGCCGAAATGTGGCCGATCTCGTCGCCCAGATTCAATGACTCGGCGGCCAGGGACCCGGCCGATATCAGTGCCTCCATCGGGTCCTGACCGGCATCACGGACGCGGTAGATGAGTTCTTCCTGGTTTCGGCCGAGCGCCCCGGCGACGGCGTCGGTTCCGTAAACGATTCGGGCGCCGCCCTTTGCCAGGGCCCGCTTCATCGTATCGATGACCACCGGCACGAGACCGCTCATCGAGGTAAAGCCTTCCTCGGTGAAATTGCCGATGCCCAGGTACCGGTCCTTGTTGCTCATGTAATTCTCGATGACCAGCCCGAAGTGTGGATCCCAGTAAGTTCCGCGGGAAATCAGAAGGTCGATGACCTCGTCGCTCATGCTGGAGCCATGTTCGATTCCGGTGCAGCCGGCCAGAATCGCCGATCGTATCGATTCGGAGCCGTGGGCGTGGACGACGGATCGAAGTCCCAGCTCGGCTGCGGTTCCACAGGCGGCTCCCATCTGCTCATCGGTCAGAGTCGGGTCTCCGCCGTCCCGGTCACTTTCCGATCCGAACACTTTGATTACATCCGCGCCGTCCCCAGCCAGTCGACGGACGAACGCCGCGATCTCTTCCGGGCCTCCGGTGGCCGCACTGACGCTTTGGATCGCGGTCAGGATGCGAGGTCCGGGCAGCCTTCCTCGGGCGATGGCATCACGGGTTACGACGTCATATGCACTGGCGACGCTCTGGGCGGTCGTGAAGCCGGCCATCAGCATGGAGTAGGCGTTCTCCGCGGAATAGAGGACCAATTCTTCGGCCGTTTCGTCTGAATCCGGGCCGTGGGCCCGTCCGTCTTCTTCGAAGTGGCCGTTGAGATGGATGTGGGTGTCGATCAACCCCGGCAGCACGGTCAGGCCCCGAAGGTCATAGGTCACGGGGCCGGCGCCTGAATCGGTGCCCACGATCTTCGAGCCCTCAACAACGATGTTCGTGTCTCGAACGATATTGCCCGCACCGTCGAGGATCAGGTCGGTTTTGAGGACGATTCTGGCCTGTCCGGCGAAGGCCGAACCGGTGATGACCGCGGCTAAAAGTATGGCGAAGAGAACGCGTTTCACGATGCCCCCTTGATGAGTTTCATTCAGCCAGACCGCTCAACGGTCCGGACGAACGGCCTTCTGAAATAGTCGATTAGGTTTTAGATTATAGTGAAACTCGAAGTGAACCTGGTCGTCCATTTGAGAATTGTGTTTGTATGCGTATCGCGGAGTGGATCAACCTCATTTTCTTTCTGCTTCTGACCGGCCTCGCGTGGATTCGTCCTCTGACGCTTGTTCGCCGGGGGAAGATAGCTCTGTTGGGTGGTATCGGTGTCGGCTGGACTCTGGCGAGCTGGCGATCGGATCTTTTCCTGGCGCCGTCGTGGAGTACGTTCGTGAGAGACTGGTCTCCCGTGCCCATCCTCCTGATCGCATACTGGCAGGCCGGAGGATTTTTCGTCGAGCCCCGGGTAGCATTCCAGGAACGGTTGAGCCGGATAGACTTCGTCGTTGGCCAGGCCCTCGGTGTCTTCAAAGGGCTGTCATCCTCCCGCTGGTTCAGGGTCTATCTGGAAGCGGCCTATCTGCTGGCTTATCCACTCGTGCCATTCGCCCTCGTCGTGTTGTACCTGGGTGGGCGAGCGGGCCAGGCGGACCTCTTCTGGGCCGTCGTGCTGCCGCCATCCTACGTCTGCTACGCGATGCTTCCGTTCATACAGACCCTCCCTCCTCGTTTGCTGCACACGAACGGTGTCGATTCCGTGCAGGGAACCGAGCGTGGTGTTCATCGGTTGCTGAACTTGTGGATCCTGGGATACCTCGGTATCGGAGCGAATACTTTTCCCAGCGGACACGTGGCCGCGACGATGGCCGCATCGCTTGTCGTGTATCAGTTCCTTCCAATGGTGGGCATGGTCTTTCTCTGGGTAGCTCTGAGTATTGCCGTGAGCGTTGTCGTCCGCAGATATCACTACTTCGTGGACGCGGTTCTCGGTGTCGCACTGGCTCTGGGCGGATGGTTTCTGGGTAATGCGCTCCGGATGTAGGAAGAAGAGCTATCAGGTTTTCCCGACCTTGGACTTTGAATTTCCGACACCTCGTTGCGGCTACAGGGCTCCGGCGATGACGCCTTTCACCATCTGGAGTCCGATCAGGAGGATCATCGGTGAAAAGTCCAGACTAAACCGGGTCCGAGAACGACGAACAAGTACAGCGAGCGTTTCAAGGCGAAGCGATAGATTTGTGCGCGCCGCAGGCGCAACATGACGGCGTAGCTGCACGGACCACTGGGCAGCATTCGCCCGCAGCTTATGGACGACAGTGTTAGACGGACTGAGGTGTTCCGTTGGAGACTATTTCTCCGGACACAGGGCCTTGTCCAACACTTCTAATCCCTCGGGCCAGTTCTCCGCATGTCCATCTCGGGACTCTTCATTGCAGAAGCCTGAGTGCGTGAGCCGTAGTAGTGTCCCCTCTTCCCCTGCCGACAGCTCGACTCGAATGACTGTCTCAGCGCCTTCCGTTCCTCCCTCCCCAGTCACCCAGGCCACCTCCACCAACTCATCCTTCTTCAACTCCAGGAATCGACCGTAATGAGGATGTCGTCCCCAATCCTTCCGGTTGTAGAAGAAGAATGGCTTGTCAACCTCAGGGGTCATGAGTAGTTCCCCCGGCTGTGCAAACCAAGAATCGAACTTCTGGGTCCATGCTTGGTAGATATCACTCGGGTCTGCCTTCATGAGTCGTTCGACTGTCATAGTCAGAGGTCGCGCAGAGTTATCTGGTTCGCACTTGCTTCTCATTGATCTTCTCTCCAAACTCTCAATGGGGGAAATTCCCAAGGTCGAAGGTACTGTCGGTACAGAATGTCTGCAATTCGATTGGTAGGTCACGGGATAACTTGGCCATCCTTGAACTCGGGGCAGAGGACTCGATAAGACCGGGGAGGCCGTCTAACAGGCCGTTGCAGCTGACGGATCTCCTCCGGGGGCACCCCCTGCGGAGCCCGCAGCTGGGTTTGTCCACCCGGTCTGGCCCACTTTTGATCGTCTGATTTGGCCCACCCCCTCCTGTTAATAATTCCGAGTAAGTGATAATTACCGTCGGGCCTGTGTTGTAGATGTGGGAAAGCCGAGCGCCCTTGGCGAGGCTTTTCCAAGCGCTGTGGGAATCCTGGTTTTTAGGATTTCCACAGCGCGTCATCTTCCACAGGCCTCCGTTTCTTTCTTTTTGGTTCTTTTTCTTTCTTTCGGGAAAAAACTCCGTTTCCAGGATCGCCCAGGATCGACGACCGCGCGGCGATCCGACCCTCAGGACGTGGTTTGTTTCGCGGGTTTCTCCTTTCCAGGCGGATGCCGTGGTTTCTGTCGTTTCTCCAACGTGCGCCGAAACCGGAAGGATTCGGTTCCGGTCTCGATGATGTGAGCGCGATCGGTTATCCGGTCCAGCAACGCCTTGCACAGCCGAACATTGGGAAACACCTGGGTCCATTCCGAGAACGGCAGATTCGTTGTCAAGATCACCGTCGCCCGCTCGGCTCGATCCGAGATGACTTGAAAGAGGAGTTCGGCGCCGAGGTCTGCCATCGGGACATAGCCGACTTCGTCGATGGCAATCAACTCGTATCGGAACCATCGGGCCAGAACCCGGCGGAACTGGTCGTTGTGGTGGGCCTCGACCAACTCGTTGATCAAGCCGGCGGCCGTCGTAAAGCGAACCCGCTTCTTCTGCCGACAAGCGGCCACGCACAGTCCTGTGGCCAGGTGCGTCTTGCCCGTTCCACACTCCCCGATCAGGACGACAGGTTCGGCGTGTTCTAAATAGCCACCGTCTGCGAGTCCACGGATCCGGTTGGCTGGAACCTTCGACCGCGAGAAGTCAAAGTCCTCGAGTGTCTTCATTCGAGGGAAACGTGCGGCTTGAATCCGCCGGGCCACGGTGTTCCGTTCGCGTTCTTCAACTTCCATCGCCAGCAAGGCTTCCAGATACCGTGTGTAGGTGTGCTCTTCCCGCTGGGCCTGCTCGGCCATGGCCGCAAACTGCGTTCCGATCGTGGGCGTCCGGAGAGCTTTACAGTACTGCTGAATCGCCGCCTGTTCGACCCCGCCGGCTGTGGCGGACACTAGACCACCTCCGCAGTGAGCAGTGCATCGTAAGTATTCACCTCCGGCAGGGGCCGCTCATAAGCGCGTAGTGCGGCCACTTCCAGTCGCGGCGCCGCCGGCCGGTCGAATCGGGCCTCGGTCATCAGGTAGCGCGCCGCGGCGGCATCGGAGCATCCCAGGCGCAGGGCTTGTTGGAATGCGGAATCCAGCTCGCTATAGCCATGTTCCCGGCCCAGTAGGAGCAACTCCACCATTGCGCGGGTCCCATTCTGTTTTCCGTTGCGATCGATCAACGTCTGCCAGAACTCGTCATAGCTTTTCGGCCATCGGCCCTGTTGCCGCCATTGCTCCAGAGGCTTGC
This sequence comes from Terriglobia bacterium, assembly GCA_965247425.1. Lineage (GTDB taxonomy): Bacteria > Acidobacteriota > Terriglobia > 20CM-2-55-15 > 20CM-2-55-15 > CAZOZZ01. The sequence goes on along the minus strand of OZ252023.1, from coordinate 1,907,608 downwards.
TCCCGGCCAGCGCGCCCGGCTTCCGCTCCAACACCTCCAGATAATGTTCCAGATTGAAGAAGTGCTGGCCGTTTCCATATCCTCGCTCATGCCGCGCCACGCATCCGCCATCGTGCCAGACCTCCACGTAGGCCGGAAAAACGCTCGCCCGCACCACAGTCCCGGCCTTGACGGGGGCGGAGTAGAAGTTGTTACGCACCCGTACACATCCCTTACCATCGACTCGTGGAAAGCTGTCCTCGGCCAGAGGGAACCCTTCGGTCGATAACGCGAGCAGATGGGGCTGTTCGATCTGCATCCCTTCACCCACCGTCTGGACCCGATCGCCGATCTTGCGCCGTTCATCGGCACGGCAACCGGCCAGCAGCTGCGCATTCAGATCCGCCAGGTCCTTCGCCTTCGGCACCGGTACCAGGTGATTGCGCCGGAAGTATCCGGCTTCGCCTTCCACACCGCCTTTCTCGTGGCCCTCGCCGGGTGTGCAGAACTCGGCTTGAAACTTCCAATGCGACCGAAACGCGATGAACCGTTCGGTCTCTACACGCCGGTATCCCCGCAGAATCTTCTTCACCGCGCTGGTCAGGTTGTCATAACGCAGCACCCCGAAGACCCCCGCAAAATAGCGGAAACCCAACTCATGAGCCTCCAGGAATGCCTGTTGTGTCGCCCGAGGATAAGCTCGATGGAATGCGCCACCACTGCCCATGCTCCGCATACAGAAAACCTGGAGCTTCTGCCGTTCGCCATCCAACTCCGCGACGGCTTCGTACCAGTCGATCTGTGCTTCCTGACCCCAGGCGTAGCTTTGCGGCACGAACGTCTCCTGTCGGATGAAACCCATCTCCCGCTTCCGCCGCCCGACATACCGGCGAACCGTCGATTCCCCAATCGGATGTTTCGGAAATTCCATCCGGATCCGTTCGTAGATCCGGTGACTGGTGTGCCGCTGCTTCCGCGGGGCCTGCCTGTCCGCCTCCAACACCCCGTTGATAAATTCCATAACCGGCTCCAGCCTCGGCCTCTTCCGCTCCGGGCTCTTCCTCGCCGGCGGCACGGCGTTTCCCAGCGCTTGACGCACCATCCGCCGATGCACCCCCAGCCGCCGGGCCACACCCTGGATCGTTCCCACACCAAACTCGTGCTCTCGCCGAATCTCTTCAAATAATTCCACCTTCGATCTCCTTGACACCGGGTCCCTCCATTCCGACTCTTTGTTCGGAACAGCCTCTCCGGTTCAGTCGTCAGGGGTGGGCCAAATCAAACGATCAAAAGTGGGCCAATTTAGAGTAGCGAAATCAGCAGCTGAACGCCAGAGTCGTTAGGCGGCAAAACATGACTTTAATGTCAGTCGCAATCAAAGGAAATTCACATGTCCACTACAGATCGTCCAGTGTTGCATCACACAGATCAAATCACCCTAAAGGAATCTCCACAGAAAGTCTGGGCACGATCAAGCAGTTCGACAGCATTCACACGTGGCATCCAGCAGCCGAAGGCACCGTCTTGCTGGTTGGTGAAAACAACCAGCCGTTGGCTGTCAGGGAGTTCCAGACCATTGATGGCGGCTTTGTAATTAGCGAACTGTTGGAATACGACGAGGCAAAGATGTGGTTTAAGTACCGCATTATCAAGACCAATGCTCCGATGCGTGATTATGTCGGTGAGATGCAGGTCGTGCCAGCGGACGATGGCGGCTCGGTGGTGCTGTGGTCGGCGCAGTTCCGGCGACCTGATCAGAACCCCCAGCCGGGCCAAGATGATGCCGCAACAAAGAAACTGGTACAGGGCATCTTTAAAGCAGGATTGGACAACCTGCCAGTTGTAATTAGTGGATGACATCAAAAGCGAACTTGAGCCAAAACCAAGTCTGCTTTTCGAGAAAGCGTCTGTATGGTTCGCATATGACAATGGAGATCACGCCTAACAATTTGCTGTACCCGACTTGCTGTGCTGGCCGTTGTTCAACCACCGTTGTTCAACCACGTATTGCTAGCCAAGTTTATGTAAAATGTAAGTGATCTCGCCCACCCGCAAGCGGGTAAGCTCAAGCGTTACGCGGCACTTTCGGAGGTGCCGCCAGGATCGAGGCATCGTCGGGTACCCCCAACCGGGACATCGCCAATGTTGACATGGGCACCTTGGTTTACAGTAGCAGTGGCGACCCTGAGCGCATGTCAATCCCAGGCCCACTCGTCACCCTGTACCCGTTCAGTTCCGGTTGCGGTCGCCAGAAATCGCCCGCAGCTTACGGGCAAGTCCGTTAGGCACTTCTCCGGTATGGCGACCATCCAGACGAGTGGAATTCCTGCAACGCTGCAGGAGCCATTGGAGAAGGGTTTTTTGTAAGAGGGTTTGCAGGTCTGGAGTAGTTATGAAGTGCGACACGTCCTGCTCCGCAGCGGCCGGCCAATATGGCCGGAAAGGTTCCAGCCGGGTTGAGACCACCGAAGCCTTGAGACGTGAAGGTCGCAACGGTGTGCAGCCATTGCGTGTTGAAGTTATCGATCGAGAAGGCGAGACGCGGACCTTGTTCGTACGTAGCGCCCATAACCAGAGCCAGCCGATGCGCCGGATCCACGAAATGCATGTCGGCCGCAGGTGGGGAGGGAATGAGAACGCCACCCCCGTGCACAGCTCCTGAAAAGAGAGCGATTGCCGGATTGAAGGAAGGGATCGGCGGATTAACGATGTCGGGTGCAAACTCATCGAACAGCATTGCAGCACCGTCGTAGCTGGCGATCACACTGGCGCCAGACTGGATCAGATCGCGGACGCCATCGATGTAGCCCTGCGTTACCGGCCCTGAAGTTGCAACCAGTTGTATGACCAGAACATTCGCACCATCGGCAATGGGACGGCGAGCAGCAATGTCGGCTCGGCTATACAAGCTAACAGAGGCCGCGCCTGCGTTCAGGAGCGCTTGCGCAATACTCGTTATTCCGACATCGTCCGTTGACAAGGCGACGATCGCGTTGGATTTCGGGACAAAGTTCCCGACAACGCACATCGCGTCGATCCCGGTGATCGCGTCCGGAGTAAAAACGAAGGCCGTCCCTCTGTCGACGTAGGGACCCGCGGAGGCATCGAAATCGTGAAACGGGGCGCCCACGATGACCGTACTCTCGCTCATCGCCACGGACTGACCGAACCCACTCAAGAGGTCGAGGTCTGCCCTCGGAGACGGGAACTTCTGCGTTTCGTCCGCGGACCCATTGGAGTTATTGTCAACACCCCAAACGTTGTCCGCCACGCGATCGAACACGTAGGCCGAGTGGTGAAACCAAGGGTCGCCGACAACAGCCGTGCACTCGCCGCCCATTGCGGCGCAGCCATCGCCTGCGATCGCCACCGACCGCCCAAAACGAAGATTGGGGGTGGAGTCCGTCGGGAACAGCTCGGTCCCGGCAAACACGCCATCATTCCTCAGAAGGAATACGTGGGCCGCACCCGCGACGGCATTGCTCCATGGCGCGCCCACGATCGCTATACCAAGGTGGCGGCTGCGTGCCTACTCGCCATCCGCACCCTCCGGGGCGGCGAATATGCACCGCATTGAGTCGCGAACCACCTCATCCTCTTCTCGTCCAAGAGAAACGTGGTGCGCGATCCGTCCAAGTACTCGGAACATGATCTTCCACCCGACAAGCAAGAGGTGCTCGGGATCCTGGAAGGCGCCGCCCGTAGGTAGTCCCAAATAGGCCCCTGCTGAACCTCGCTGGAGGCGGTGCACAAGTGACGTGCCACCGATGGACTGAGGGCATGGGGCGGGACATCGAAGCCCCGCTCCTGGGTTCTGCCGTGGGATTTGGGGCCTTTCTCGCACCCCGAAGGGGGCAGTTTCAGGTTTCTTGGGGCCTTGACAATAATTCTTGTCCATGCTCTCATCCCTCCGTGCTGGACATCGAAACCGTCGAGGACCCCGCCGCGGCCGCGGCGCTGATGGACCCGCTCCGGGCCCGGATCCTCTCCGAGCTGATCGAGCCACGCTCGGCCGCGACCCTGGCCCAGCGGCTCGGGTTGCCGCGTCAGAAGGTGAATTACCACCTGCGCGCGCTCGAGGAACGTGGGCTCGCCCGCGTGGCGGAGAAGCGCAAGTGGGGCGGGATCACCGAGCGACGACTGGTGGCTACGGCTGCCTCGTACGTCGTGTCGCCCGACGCCCTCGGGCCGGTGGCGAGCGATCCCGATCGCACCGCCGACCGGCTGTCGGCCGGCTACCTGATCGCTCTCGCGGCGCGGGCCGTGCGCGAGGTCGGGCGGTTGGTGCGGCGGGCGCGCGCAGAGAAGAAGCACCTCGCGACCCTGTCCCTCGACACCGAAGTGAGCTTCGCCACACCGGTCGATCGCTCGGCTTTCACCCAGGAGCTCGGCGAGGCGATCACGAACCTCGTCGCCCGTTACCACAACCCTTCGGCGTCGGACGCCCGCGTGCACCGCTTGGTCGTCCTCGCCCATCCAATCGAAGAAAAACCATGAGCGTCAACAAGGACGATAAAGGCCGGCGCCGCGTGGAGACGGAGGTCGAGATTCAGGCCTCACCCGAGGCTGTCTGGAAGGCCATCGCAACCGGGCCCGGGGTCAAATCCTGGTTCATGGCGATGGAGACGGAGTTCGACGAGCGCGTCGGCGGAGAGGTCCGCACGAAGATGGGCGACGAGATGGTGCCCGTCGCGAAGCTCACGGCCTGGGATCCGCCCAAGCACTTCGCCACCGAGGGAGACAACGCCTTCGGCCCAGGGTCGCCGAAGATCGCGTACGAATGGACCGTCGAGGCGAAGGGAGGAGGCAAGTGCGTCGTGCGGCTCGTGCAGACGCTCTTTGCCGAAGACGACTCGTGGGATACGCAGGTCGGGGACACCGAAGCCGGTTGGCCTGCATTCTTTCACGTGCTGCGCAACTACGTCGAGCGCCACGCCGAAGAGCCGAGCGGTGTCGTCCAAGCCATGGGCCCGGTGCCGGGCTCGAAGGACGAAGCGTTCGAGCGCCTCACAGGCGCACTGGGCGTGGGAGAGATCGCGAAGGGAGCGTCCGTCGATTGCAACGTGGACGGGGTCCCGGCCTTCTCCGGTGAGATTGAAGACGTCGTCCGCGGCCGCAGCAACCGGATCATGATTCGCCTCGAGCAACCATTCGCCGGTACGGGCTGGATCGGCGTGGGACCGATCGGGGGCAACATGACCGCGATCGTCACGCTGTACCTCTACGGCGAAGGTGCTGCCGAAGCGAGCGCGCGCGATAACGCGCAGCTCACGGGTTGGCTGCAGGCGCACGGCGAGACCGTGCCGTCGTAGGGTGAGGTTGAGACCCCGGCTCCCTTGCGGCAGGCCCTGGTGGAGGCTCTGGCCCGATGAAGGACCGCGTGCCTGGCTCAAGTAGTGTCTGCCTCAAACCGGAGAACGTCGGTTCAGCGCGTACCCAACAGCGAACCTCGGTAACTGGCGCAGGCTGATGATTCATGATCGCCCCGATCAGACTCGCCTGACTCGCTCCTACAAACGCTTTCTTCCCCGTCACCATCTCGTAGACGACCGCACCGAACGCAAAGATGTCCGTCCGGGAATCAGCCTCCTTGCCCTCTAGTTGCTCGGGAGCCATGTATTGAAGCGTGCCGAGTATCGTGCCTTCGGCGGTAAGCGGTGCCGAAGCGTTCTGTGTTGACCTCTGTGAAAGTGGTGAGACTTCAGCGGCGCCTCCCTTGAGTTACGCCAACCCAAAGTCCAACAACTTTGTCCCCGACTTGGTGATCATGATGTTGCCGGGTTTCAAACAGGGATTCCAAATCCATGCCTTCCAGACGTGCTGGTGCACGCCAACGCCCACGTGCGCCTTGATGTCAAAAGTTCGTACCGATCGGGCCTGGACCTGCTCGGTGAACTCTCCAAAACGGACGATCGGCCGCCATACATTCATTGTCGCCGCCTGGCCACACTCGCTGGTCGAGTCTCACTCGTGAGAACTTCAACCCCCAACCCCGTACTTTCTCCATAGCCCACCGCGTTCGCCGCAAACGCCAGCGCCTTCCTTCAAACGTCGTTATCGAAAGTGCCCGAAGATCTCGTCACCACCACGCCTTATCGCTCGGCACTCCCGATGAACGCTAAGCGTTACAGTATAGGGGATTGCTAAATGAAAATGATTTTCATTTTCATGTTGACACTCACACGTATGGCGAACGAATAATAGGTCCGGGATTGGATCTGTAACGAAAAAGGGTACGGTGTCGGAAGCAACAGCACCCCTGGGTATGGCGCGGTCGGGGATTTGAAGCAGACGAAGGAGTTGTCGAGCGCTACGCCGTAGACCAACGAGACTTTTAGTGAAACTGAGCATCCCGCTTATCGATCAAGGAGCCAATTGATATGCGCAACTTAACGCTATTCACATTGTGCCTTGGCCTCGTAGCCGGCGGCGCCGTCAACGCCCAGGTCGGCCGGAATCAGGGACTCGTCAATCCCAACCTGGCAACGGCGTCGGAACTGCGTGCCCTGCCCCATGTGACCGAAACCGCAGCCGCAGCTATCGAAAGCAATCGGCCCTTTCTCTCTGCCATCGAGCTGGACCGGGTGTTGGCTCGATCTCTTCGCGAGGCGCAGCGCCGCGAGCTGTACGGCCGGCTGTCCCGCCCTATGAATCTCAATACGGCCACCGAAGAGGAGATCATGCTCATTCCCGGAATGTCGGCCCGCATGGTGCATGAATTCGAAGAGTACCGACCCTACACGAGCATGGAGCAGTTCCGTCGTGAAATCGGCAAGTACGTCGATCAGGACGAAGTCGCGCGTCTGGAGAAGTACGTCTTCGCGCCCATGAACCTGAACGACGCGTCCTCCGAGGACTTCATGACCATTCCCGGCATGACCCAGCGCATGGTCCGCGAGTTCGAGGAGTACCGGCCCTACACCAGCATGGAACAGTTTCGACGCGAGATCGGCAAGTACGTCGACGGGAAGGAAGTGGCTCGCCTGGAAAGTTACGTCTCGTTGGACTGAAAGCGGATCGTGAGTGATACGGTCCCGATATTGCCTCTATGGGTACGGCTCGTTAACGCTTACGGGTTTCTGTGGATACCCCTGGCACTTCCGGGCACCTACTGGACGTACGCCTACTGGCAGGGCACGCAGTTCTACGGGGAATATTTGCATGCCACGGGGGCATGGGCCGCCCAGTTGCTGATCGCCACCATGTCTGTGACGCCGGTCCGGCTGGCCTTCCCGAACACCGCTCTGGCCCGATGGTTGCTGCCCCGGAGGCGCCACCTGGGTGTGGCCACGTTCGGCTACACGCTGTTGCATGCCGGGGCCTACATCGTTCGCCAGCCATTCACCAGAATCGCCGAGGATGCCATGGCGATCGCGATGTGGACCGGCTGGCTGGCACTGGCCCTGATGCTGGCACTGGCCGTGACCAGCAACGACACCTCGGAACGCTTCATGAGGCGCCGCTGGAAAACGCTGCACCGCGCGGTATACGTCGTGGCCGTGCTGACCTACACGCACTGGATCCTCGCGGCCTTTAATCCCGTACCGGGCTACATCCATCTGGGCGTTCTAGGGGCATTGGAGGCTTTCCGAATCTGGCGCAGTTGGACGAATCGCCGGGAATCGCAGGCCGGAGTAGTGCCGGTATGAGTTAGCGAGTACGCGAAAAGGCCGTTCTTTGAGATCACAGCGGAAGGAGGCGTCTCTTCCGAACGATAGATCCGATTGAAGCCAAAGGCGGGGAGTGAGCGCCTCTGCCATTTCACTTTCAGTCACTCAGAAGCAGATGTGTTTTCAGCCCGAGATTGTTTCTACACACCTCTGGCGGCTTGCTTAGGAATTTATGGGGGGCATGTCGAGGCGGCCAATTAGTAACGAGTAGTCGCTAGCGTTGATCGGGATTGCCGCGGCACGAAACGCGTCAGGACGCGCGAATCTGTTATTACCGCGGCAATTTCGATAACGGAACTTGAAGGAAGCGGCCGAGGTTTGCCGCTGTTCGGGGCAGGCTATGGAGAAAGTAATGCAGTCTCTTTGGAATCAATATGTTGGTGCTTCGGGCTGAACGCCCAAGAGGTGCTCGGAACCGTCATGAAAAGCTAGGATATCACGTTCCCCGGCATGGCCTGCCGCGATTCGCAGTTTGGGGAGATCGTTGGCCAGAGGGCCGACGTTCGTGTCGGTCTGAGACCAAGTTCGGGTATGGCCAGATTCCACGGGATGCACACGCGAAGCGTCCGCGGCCATAGCCGAAGGCGGAGGCCGCTTCGTTCTTGTCGCCAAGTGTTTAGCAGTCACGTCAGTTTCAGCAACAGGCCATCCCGGCTGCGCATCCCACCCCTCTCCCATCTTGCGGCAGGCGGAGACGGTTGCGACTGCGGCGGGTTCTGGACTAGTTCGATCGCCGATAAGTCAGGCCGGTGTCCTGTGCCGCCGATTGCGTCATAGCGTGTCATCAACGATTCACCTCCGCCTGCAAGAAGCTAGGAACGACTCGTCATCTCCGTGATGTCGCTCGCATGCTGGCGTTGCGTTAAGCGCGTCGGATGTGACGAAGGCCGCTACTGTCGCGATACAAACTTGATTTGTGCCACATCGCATACGGGCTCGTATCCGATGCGCTGATAGATGCTGTTCGAGGTCGGGTTCGATAAGTCCGTGTACAAGAAAAGTAGTCTCAACCCTGAATCCAGAAGCTTTCGGCTCAGCCCCGCCACACACGCTGAAGCATATCCTCGACGCCGCTGTTCGGGAGGGGTGTACACGAGGCTGACGCGCACGCCGTGTGGCGTCCGACCGGTCCACCGCGCCATCGAGGTCGGCCCTTTGTCGTCCCACAGGTAGATGGCTTTCTGAGCGATCCCCTTTTCAACGTAGGATCGAATCGCACCGACGTTCGCCCCGGCTTCGGCCGTGAACGCCCCAACCCATTCGCTCACCAGGTTGACGTCCTCTGGACCGGCAGGTCGCAGGGAACCCGGTGCCGGCGGGACGGGCGGCGTTACATAAGTGAGTTGGTAGATTCGTTGGCTCATTCCAAGCTGGAAGGACGTGTTGTGACTCGCGCACCACAGATCCGCTAGCAGGGATAGCTGTGGCTCTACGCCCGCGACACCGGGAAGCGAATACATAGACCAGCGACACATCGTTGATCAGAGGCGACACGGCGTCGTTGGGCATGCGTGTCATTGCGAGCTGGAACGGAGGAGTTCGGAACGCGCATCCGGCAACACTGTCTTCCACCTCGACAGTCGCGAGATAGATCGGCGGCTCGAATCCCTCAGTCGATTCGATCAGTCCCTCGGCAATTCCGAGGGTGAGGTTGTTCTCCGCCTCCGCCAGAAGGAGCCAATCCCTGGCTCGGTCCAGGAACGCTCGCGCATCTTGATAACGACGTATCCGAATCATTGTCTGAGCCGCGCCCGTGGCCAACGATTCCCAAAGTCTATCGAGTTGGCCGATACCGCACCAGTGCGGTGGCGCTTCCTGTCGAAGCCTGCGACAAACATGAGCTCGTTTCGGGCCGGCCCAGCGCCCGAGCCGGGTTTTGCCCGGGCGCCTCGACCTATGAGCTCATCGGCTCAGTCACCACCTTTGTATTTGAAAGAGACTTTCACTCTGGCCCGGTAGGCACGAACTTTGCCGTCCTTCAGTTGCAAATCCAGCTTCGAGACCTCGGCAATACGCAAGTCCCGCAGACTCTCTGAGGCCAACTCGACGGCGGCTGCGGCCGCTTTGTCCCATGATTCGGAACTGCTCCCGACCAACTCGATGACCTTGTAAACACTTTCCGCCATTTTCTTCTCCTTTCGCCCGAACAGGCGGCGCGTTTACCCCGCTTCTGCTTGACAGGCGAGAATCCAACACCTTCTCTTGCCGTCATCGGTGCACTTGACGTTGGCAGACTTCAGGTCGCGGTAGATGACGCCTGCTCGCGCCCCTTTTCTTATGTCTTGAGCTACCGCCGTAAGAACTCGGTAAATACTACATTAGGTGGGGGTTGCTCGCAATCAAACAGGCACATGCTCAGCCATTTCGGAAGTCAGGGAGGACGGAGTGTCTGGAAGGGGCTCTGGAAGGGAAAAGGTCGAGGAGGGAGAGGAATTTGAAGTGAGGGGTATTTTCGAGAGACAGGTATCCGTAGCGGGTCCAGCCCGGTGATTGGGGTCAGGCAGGCGCGTGGAGACCAGGGAAACGAGTCAGTTCAGCTGGAGTCGGCTGGGGTTGGGGCAGACAGAGCGAGGCGAAGCAAACGAAGAAGCTCGATGGAGGTATGCGGGCGATGGCGCCCGCGATGCAAATGACGCAATCGATACAGACGTTCGATCGTGAGAGCCAGGCTTATGAGGAGCCAGTGGAGAAGCAAGCTGTTGGCGTGGTGATGGGGGATATGGGCCATCCCATAACGGTTCTTGGCATCGTTGAAACCTTGGTTTTCGACTTCCCAACGACTCTTGGCCATGCGAAATAAAGTGGGCGCTCCCACTTGGTTCATCGAGAAATTGGTCAGCCAGTAGGCTTCGACCACCGATCCATCGGGTTTCTCTTGCCGGTAGCGGATCACGCGCACGGTCGGCCAGTTCAATCGGCCCCAGGGATCGAAGTCGTCTGCATCCCAGATTTCCACCCGATCGGCTCCATCCTTGAAAACCCGGGACGGCGGCTGACAAGCAAACCGGCTTTTGGCGGCGTTGAACAAGCTCGGAAGATTGGCTTTGAGACGGACGATGGTCTTCAATCCCAACTCGTCGGCCAAGTGCAGGAACGGAGCCGACGCATAGCCCCCATCGACAACAACATAATCGGCAAAACGCGGCCCCAACTGCCCCACCACCCGACGAAGCAGTCGTTGCCCCCCCGACCATTCGCTATCCCCACTACCGTAGGGTTCCACATCGACCGGTAAAGTGAACCCGGTGCCCACGATGGTGGCCATCACGACGTGGTGTAAGTAGGTGGTCACCTCCCCCTCGGCGTTGCGATGGGGTCGACACCACTGACACCCGGCCTCACCGACACGCCCCACGGTTGTCCCGTCCAGCGCCAGGCCGATGAATCGGCAATCGTCGAACGCTTTATTGCGCTTGGCCTGCTTGATGGCTGTGGTCAACGCGCCGCGCGTGAATTCCGGATTCAGCTTCTCGGTAAAATAGCCCAGCGTGTCGTCGCTAAAGCGGCGTCCGATTCCCAAGGCCCGACACGCCGAGGATCGTGCGAGCGACTCGATGGCCAGGAAGCTCGATTCCCGCAGCAGATACCCGATCACCAGAGACCAGATCAGATGCCCACTTCCGATCTGCGGTCGCACCCGCCCATCTCCGGGGTGATTCAAATACCCCTTCAGCCGCAAACACTTTCGCGCGTACCGTCGTATCCCTCGTGCCGACGGACCTTTCACCGGCGCTTCCGCTTCTCACGTTGTTGCTGGCGCTCCAGCACCAACAACTTCGCGTTCGCTGTCAGCACCTCCCGGATCGCATCCTGAAACTCCCTTCCCGCTCCGACACGCTTTTGAATCTCCTCAACCATGGCAGCTGGAACGTGTTCGACATGCTTCTTCCCGTCCATCATGAATGTCCAGGACCAGGATGGGTGCCCTTCACCCGACACACACCGGCACGTCGGCTTACCGCACCGGGTGTAACTAATCGACACCGAGCCAGGCAGCAAACCGTCGGGTATCTCATGGCGCTCGATCAGGCTGTACTTCCGCCGTCGCAGTCGCGACGCAACCGCTCCCCTTACCTGATTCAACTCAAGCCATATCTTTTTCTTCTTCATCTGACGGTACATATACCACAAGATACCGCCGACACCATATCGATTTCAACAATGCGAAAATAGAACTTCCTTAACAATGGGTTTGAATTCGACTCAAATGCCCGCTGGCCGGGCCTCATTCAACTTCGACCGAGCTGCTCTTCCGAAATGGCTGCCCCGGTTCACCCCCCGCCTGGGGTGGAAAGCGGATTCGCGTGACGTGTGGAGGGGCGGAAGCGTGGACGTTTCGGCTCGATCTGACGAGGCACGTTTCTTAAGGAGTCAAATCGCTGACACCTCAGGTTGAATCCCTTGACGAATTCACTCCAGTGGGTCAACGGCCGTAGAGCCCTAATTTACATGTATTGAAGATTTTACAGTAATCATGACGTTCTGGCTTTCCAATTGCACTGACTATCACGGGAGCCAGAGACGATTCGGTGCTCCCGAAAAGGTGATGGGAAAAACAACATGACGACAAACTCGCTAGACAACGATGCTGGACGGCGACGACGTTCCGGACTTCTGGACGACATGGACGCGGTCCATGACATGGGAATCAGGGCCCGGGAAAAGCGCATCCACTTTCCCGAAGGCCTGATCGGTCTTTCTAACTGCAAAGACTTCCGGCTGCGATCCACGCCAGAACTGGAACCGTTCGAGGAACTGCGCTGCGTGCACAGGTCCGAGGTCGGGTTCCTGGTCCTCGATCCGACATGGGTCGTCTCGGATTACGATCACGCGATCTCCTTCCAGGACTGGGAATGTATTGGTTCTCCGGACCCGTTGGCGAGGCAGGTTTTCGCCATCGCGACCATCGGTCAATCGCTGGAGTCCAGCACGGCTAATTTCCTCGCACCGCTGATCATCAACCCGGCAGAGGCACTAGGCAGACAGGTCATCCTGTCCCACTCGGATTTCACTGTCGATCAGGCGTTGGCCGTCGGGAACAGCCGAACCTTCAGCCTTCATCCTCAAAGAACACAGTACGTAACTCAGCCATTTCGGAAGTCAGGGAGGACGGAGTGTCTGGAAGGGGCTCTGGAAGGGAAAAGGTCGAGGAGGGAGAGGAATTTGAAGTGAGGGGTATTTTCGAGAGACAGGTATCCGTAGCGGGTCCAGCCCGGTGATTGGGGTCAGGCAGGCGCGTGGAGACCAGGGAAACGAGTCAGTTCAGCTGGAGTCGGCTGGGGTTGGGGCAGACAGAGCGAGGCGAAGCAAACGAAGAAGCTCGATGGAGGTATGCGGGCGATGGCGCCCGCGATGCAAATGACGCAATCGATACAGACGTTCGATCGTGAGAGCCAGGCTTATGAGGAGCCAGTGGAGAAGCAAGCTGTTGGCGTGGTGATGGGGGATATGGGCCATCCCATAACGGTTCTTGGCATCGTTGAAACCTTGGTTTTCGACTTCCCAACGACTCTTGGCCATGCGAAATAAAGTGGGCGCTCCCACTTGGTTCATCGAGAAATTGGTCAGCCAGTAGGCTTCGACCACCGATCCATCGGGTTTCTCTTGCCGGTAGCGGATCACGCGCACGGTCGGCCAGTTCAATCGGCCCCAGGGATCGAAGTCGTCTGCATCCCAGATTTCCACCCGATCGGCTCCATCCTTGAAAACCCGGGACGGCGGCTGACAAGCAAACCGGCTTTTGGCGGCGTTGAACAAGCTCGGAAGATTGGCTTTGAGACGGACGATGGTCTTCAATCCCAACTCGTCGGCCAAGTGCAGGAACGGAGCCGACGCATAGCCCCCATCGACAACAACATAATCGGCAAAACGCGGCCCCAACTGCCCCACCACCCGACGAAGCAGTCGTTGCCCCCCCGACCATTCGCTATCCCCACTACCGTAGGGTTCCACATCGACCGGTAAAGTGAACCCGGTGCCCACGATGGTGGCCATCACGACGTGGTGTAAGTAGGTGGTCACCTCCCCCTCGGCGTTGCGATGGGGTCGACACCACTGACACCCGGCCTCACCGACACGCCCCACGGTTGTCCCGTCCAGCGCCAGGCCGATGAATCGGCAATCGTCGAACGCTTTATTGCGCTTGGCCTGCTTGATGGCTGTGGTCAACGCGCCGCGCGTGAATTCCGGATTCAGCTTCTCGGTAAAATAGCCCAGCGTGTCGTCGCTAAAGCGGCGTCCGATTCCCAAGGCCCGACACGCCGAGGATCGTGCGAGCGACTCGATGGCCAGGAAGCTCGATTCCCGCAGCAGATACCCGATCACCAGAGACCAGATCAGATGCCCACTTCCGATCTGCGGTCGCACCCGCCCATCTCCGGGGTGATTCAAATACCCCTTCAGCCGCAAACACTTTCGCGCGTACCGTCGTATCCCTCGTGCCGACGGACCTTTCACCGGCGCTTCCGCTTCTCACGTTGTTGCTGGCGCTCCAGCACCAACAACTTCGCGTTCGCTGTCAGCACCTCCCGGATCGCATCCTGAAACTCCCGTCCCGCTCCGACACGCTTTTGAATCTCCTCAACCATGGCAGCTGGAACGTGTTCGACATGCTTCTTCCCGTCCATCATGAATGTCCAGGACCAGGATGGGTGCCCTTCACCCGACACACACCGGCACGTCGGCTTACCGCACCGGGTGTAACTAATCGACACCGAGCCAGGCAGCAAACCGTCGGGTATCTCATGGCGCTCGATCAGGCTGTACTTCCGCCGTCGCAGTCGCGACGCAACCGCTCCCTTTACCTGATTCAACTCAAGCCATATCTTTTTCTTCTTCATCTGACGGTATATATACCACAAGATACCGCCGACACCATATCGATTTCAACAATGCGAAAATAGAACTTCCTTAACAATGGGTTTGAATTCGACTCAAATGCCCGCTGGCCGGGCCTCATTCAACTTCGACCGAGCTGCTCTTCCGAAATGGCTGTACGTAACTCACTAGTACCGAATTAATCAGCTTCCATCCTTAAACTTCGGTCGCCTTGACGGGCGACCTTTTTTTTGTGCGCCTGTTGTGGATGTGGACGTATATGGTTATACATGCCGTCTGAAGTGCCCTCCGTATTTCGGGGCACGAGGATCCGCGATTGAGGAGCGGCCGAGACGTCAAGTTAATCTTGAGCGGGCCTTAAGGGGGATTGTCGTGGCAAAGCCTTGGATACGAGTGGTTGATGAAGATGCGGCGGATATGGACCCGAGTCTGGCGGAATTGTACGGGAAAATGCGGGACCCCAGGGGACACGTCGACAACATCCTCAAGATCCACAGCCTGCATCCGGAGTCCCTGAAAATCCACTTTGATTTCTATAAGCTGGTCATGTACGGACGTTCGAGTCTGTCCCGCATTCAGCGGGAGATGATCGCGGTCGTTGTGTCCGCGGCTAACGAGTGTCACTACTGAATACGCCATCACGCAGCGGGCCTGCGTCGACTGACCCAGGATGCTCCCTGGATTGATCAGCTGATCGAAGACCACCGGACGGTCGACCTGACCTCCGCCGATCGTGCCATGCTCGACTATGCCCTCGAGTTGACGGAGGATCCCGCATCGCTCAGCGCGGATGATGTCGGACGCCTGCGCGATGCCGGTTTCGACGACCGCAGCATCCTGGACATCAACCTGGTGACCGGCTATTACGCCTTCGTCAATCGTTTGGCCGACGGTTTGGGCGTTCCCCTCGAAGACTTCTGGGACTGAAGGGCTCGCTCCTGAATAACTAACCGCTAACCTATTGAAACTAATAGGAACGCTGCGATCATTATTCAGGATAAGAACTCGACGCAGAGCGCCGAGACGCAGAGATCAGAGGAAGATTGTAGGAGACCTTTAGCGGGGAACAAGAAAGTCAGATCTCTGCGTCTCTGCGCCTTTGCGTCGAAAATCCCTCTCTTACAATGCGAGGTTATTCAGGAGCGGACCCTAAGTCCTTTCCGGAGCGCGCGTGCTAAAAACTTAGCACATTATCGTTGACAGGGTGTGAGACGAGATGCTAGTTTCTTAGCATCACTTCAGAACAAAGGGCTTGCTAATGATCAAATCATCACATCAGAACCTCAGTCGGCGCGAAAGGCAGATCATGGACGTCCTGTTTCGAAGGACCCGTGCGACGGCTGCCGAAATCATGGACAATATTCCGGAACCTCCGAGCTATTCCGCGGTGCGCGCAATGTTGAGGATTCTCGAAGAAAAGGGACATATCCGGCACGAGCAGGACGGTCCCCGATACGTCTTCCTCCCGACTGTCGCCCGCGACAAAGCCAAGCGTTCGGCTCTCGATCACCTCCTCGACACGTTTTTTGAAGGCTCGGCGGCCCAGGCGGTGGCCACGCTCCTGGACAGCTCCGGATCGAAGATTTCCGACGACGATCTCGACCGTCTGTCGACATTGATTGAGAAGGCTCGAAAGGAGGAGGCATGAATTCGTGGGTCACGGCGCTCCAGCCCGCGATGCTGGGACTTCTAATCAAAGGTACCCTGGTGCTGTTCATCGCTGCCGGAGCGAGTCTGGTGCTGCGCCGCGGATCGGCGTCAGCCCGCTACCTGATCTGGAGCACGGCGCTCGTCATCCTTATCGCTTTGCCTGTTGTACCTACTTTGTTACCATCATGGAATCTTCCAGTTGACACATCATTCTTCGAGTTTGACTTGAATCCTGGATTTCAGAACGACACCCAGGAATCTGCCGCGGATCTGCCCGAAACGACTCCACGCGGGATCAGCGAAAACCCAGGGGCCGAATCGTTCGAAGCGACCACGGCCCAGATGACTCCCCCCACGCCACAAAACGCCGAGAGCGCCGGGTCAGTGCAACCGAACCCGGCGCCCTCGGGAGCGATTACACGCCTCAGGAGGGCCAACGCGATCGCGCTCGGAGTCTGGATTGCCGGAACGGCAGCCGTACTGGCGCGCCTGCTCTTCGGTTTCCTCGGTATCTGGTGGATTGCCCGACAGGCGAAGCCGGTTGTGGACCCGCGACTGTTGGAGCTCACCCGCGACCTCTCCGACGACATCGGGCTCAAGACACCCGTTCGTCTGCTCCTCAGCCATCGTTCCATCACCCCGATGACGTGGGGAATCACCTGGCCGGCCGTCCTGCTTCCCAGAGACGCGACCGAATGGTCCGACGAACGTCGACGGATGATCCTGCTGCACGAACTGGCTCACGTGAAACGCCGCGACTGCCTCGTTCAGTTCGTCGTGTGGATGGCCTGCAGTCTGTACTGGATGAATCCGTTCGTATGGATGGCGGTTCGCAAGATGAACATCGAACGAGAACGCGCCTGCGACGATATGGTTCTGGACTCAGGATTTCAAGGGAGCGATTACGCCGAGCACCTCCTCGATATCGCCAAGTCCTTGCGGGCCGCGCCCCTGTCGGCATTGACGACCGTGGCGATGGCCCATCGGTCTCACTTTGAAACACGGCTCCTCGCCATTCTGGATCCCCGACTCCACCGCGCCGCCTGGGGACGGATCGCATCGTCCGTGTTCGCCATGACCGTCGTTTCAGGGACGGTCGCTCTTGCAACCATGCAGGCCGGCGCGCCCGAACCGGTCGTCTCTCTAGAACCCATTTCCGTGGGTGTCGTCGAACCGGTCCGAGCAACCGATCCTCTGGCCAATGCCCTTGAAGAGGCATTGCCCGAACCGCTCGAACTGGCGTTACCGGAACCGCTGGCCGAAGCGATGCCCGAACCACTGAAAGAGGCGCTGGAGCAGGGCATAATCCGGCTCCGACCACAAATAGAGGCCTCGGTTCGACCTTTGCTCGAACGAACGATTCTAAGACAGATCGAAATCCGTGAGGGCTTCGAGTCGCGATTGCAGCGCCGCGAAGCGGCTGCACAACTGACCGATGAACAAAGACAATCTCTACAGGAATCCCTGCGAGCGGCACTCCAGGACGAGGAGGCCGATGTGCGGCGGGCAGCCGCGATGGCCCTGGCCCGACTCGGCGATGAAGTCGCAGTCGATGCGCTGATCGGTGCGCTGGTGGACCCGGACCCCGGCGTGCGACGCGACGCCATATACGGGCTGGGGGACATCGAGGATCCCCGCTCGGTCCAACCTCTGATAGGCCTACTGGGAGACACCGACTCGGACATCCGGCGCGCGGCCGCATGGGCGCTCGGCGAGTTGGAAGACCCCCAGGCGGTCGATCCCCTCACCGCACTGCTCCAGGATGAAGATGCCCAGGTCCGGCGCGACGCCGTCCAGGCGCTTGGGGAGATCGAGGATCCCAGTGCACTGGATTCGATTGCCTCTGCCCTCAATGACTCCAGTGCGGAGGTCCGGCGTCATGCGGTTTGGGCTCTGGGAGAATTCGAAGATCCAGCCACGCTCGATCTCCTGGTGGGAGCGTTCAACGACGACGATGCGGAGGTCCGCCGGTATGCCGCATGGGCACTGGGCGAACTCGAGGATCCCAGGGCCATACCACCGTTGATCGAGAGATTACAGGATGAGAACGCCGAAGTGCGTGCCTACTCGGCGTGGGCCCTGGCGGAAATCGAGGATCTAACGGCCGTCGACGCCCTCATTGGGGCTATCGAAGACATCGATGCGGACGTACGCGGGGCCGTTGTCCGGGGTTTGGGGGAACTTGAGGCGACCGAGGCCGTCGACGCGGTGAGCCGTGCCCTGACCGACAGTGACTCCGACGTCCGGACCACGGCGGCCTGGGCGCTGGGGGAAATCGACACTCCGGCGGCCATGGACGCGTTGTTTGGAGCACTCAACGCCGACGACGTCGACGTTCGACGTTATGCGGTAGCGGCACTTGGTGAAGCAGGGGATCCCAGGGCGGTCGACGCATTGATCCCGATGCTGTCGGATCCGGACCGAGACGTGCGGCGTTTTGCTGTAGCCGCACTCGGTGAGATCGAGGACCGACGCGCCACCGGGCCGCTCCTGGATGCGCTTCGGGACCGAGACTCCGAAGTCCGCCGGTATGCAGCGGCCGCGCTTGGAGAACTGGAGGACCCGCAATCGGTCGATGGATTGATCGGCGCGATGGACGACGAAGACCCCGATGTCCGCCAATACGCGGCCCACGCGCTCGGGGAGATCGGCGATCCTCGGGCGATCGACCGGCTTCAGGCGGCGTTAAGCGATGAGGACAAGGACGTGCGGGTGGCGGCCGCGAGCGCGATCCAGGAGATCCTCAACCGCTAACCACTAGACATTTCGACACACAGGATGATTACCGGTTCGCCCCTATCAGGCGAACACGGGTGGAGTGGGCCCGATGGAAACCACGAGCAAGAACGTCCGATATGCCGTTCGCCTGATGGCAAGACAACCCCTGTTTACACTCGGCGTCGTCGTGACCCTGGCACTGGGGATCGGCGCCAACACGGCCGTCTTTACCGTGGTAGGCGCAATTCTGTTGCGTCCCCTGCCCTATACGGATCCTGGACGGCTCGTGCGGGTTTGGGAGAACGATCGTTTCCGGGAAACGACCCGGGAATGGGCGTCGATCCCCGACTACTTCGATTTCAAGGACCAGAGCCGTTCTTTTCAAGACCTGGCCGGCTACACCAACGCCGTCATGACGTTCACAGGACCCGAAGACGTGCCCGAGCGAATGGTCGCTAGCGTTCATCGGAAGTGCTGCGGCGCGAGACTGCACAGGACGGGCGAAAATGTGAACCCGCAGCAGTTCGGATAACAAGACTAGAAGGAAGGCGCTGGCTGTTTGCGGCGGACGCGGTGGGCTATGCAGAAAGTAGGGGAAGGAGGCCGGATCTGGAGCCCGTTAGGTGGTGCGGAACGGGACCTGCGGTCGATGACCGCGTCGATGGTGCGAATCGGAATGCGTTTAGGTCGGCGGATTGGTGGGCTGGAAGGACGGGATCTAACGGGATTTTGGGGTAGAGGCAGACTCCGGCGCGGACGTGTCTGAAGCACACGTCGGTATTCGGGATGTGAAGTCGGATCAGGACGTATCGCATAGGAATGTGAGCCTCGCTAGTTGCTGGGCGGTGAAGCGTTGGATGAGAGTCATCGGTCCCTGACAGTGAGGACAGGACCAGGAGGAGTCCGACGAGGTTGTGGGGTCCGGTTCGTCGATGGGTACCGTATCGAGAAGTCGGCGGCAGAGAGCAAACGAGTCGCTTCGTCGGTAGTTGGCCATGAATCCGAAGTGGCGGATGCGAACGAAGCCTTTTGGTAGAACGTGTAACAAGAACCGCCGGATGAACTCGTCTGCGGCGAGTGACATGATGCGGCTCTTGTTGTCATGACGATAATCCCGCCAACGGAACTGAACCTGGTTCCGGTCAAACGAGACTAATCGATGATTGGAGATGGCGACCCGATGGGTGTAGCGGCCCAGGTAGCGGAGCACCTGCTCGGGCCCCCCAAAGGGACGTTTGATGTAGACGATCCATTTGCGGGAATGCATTTGGCGACGGAACCGAGCGAAGTGTTTAGGTTCACCCAGGTGTCGAATCGATCCGGACAGTTCGATCGAACCGCTGGCGATGGCGCGACCGAGTCCCTCTAGAAACTTGCCACGGAAGACTCGGGCGAGCACGTGCTTTGGCAGGAAGAAGCGTGGAGAGCCTGGAATCCATCGGGACTGATCCGGAGCCAGTCCGCCAGCCGGTACGACACAATGGATGTGGGGATGGAACTCCAGGTTCTGCCCCCAGGTATGGAGGATGCCGAAGAATCCGATCCGGGCACCGAGTCGTTTCGGATTGGCCGCCACCTCGAGCAAGGTGTCGGCGACCGAGCGAAACAGCAGGCTGTAGAGTGCGGCGGGGTTCTGGAAGAAAAACGGATGGAACTGGTGCGGGACGGTAAACACGACGTGGAAGTAGGGGCTGGGTAGGAGTTCAGCTTGCCGCGCTTGGAGCCAGCGTCGTCGGGCCTGGGCCTGACACTTTGGACAATGGCGGTTGCGACAGGAGTTGAACGAGATTCCGGACTCCCGGCCACAATCCCCACAGCGGTCGATGTGACCGCCCATGGCCGCGGTACGACAGTTGATGATCGCGCGCAGGACTTTGTGTTTCTGAATACCGAGGCGGTGATGTCGGAGGAAACCGCGAACCCGAGCGCGAAAGGTGTCGGCCACCTCCACGGTGGGCCGGTTCATTCGCCTTTCGGCTTTCTTAAACGGGGAGACGGGCCCAGATCGGGAACCGAAAGAGAGTCCACCGGGTTCACCACCCGCTGCATGTGCGCCTGGGACAGATGCAGGTAGAGGCTTGTGGATTCCAGATCGACATGACCGAGCAGGAGCTGGATGGTTCGCAGATCCGTTCCCCGCTCCAGCAGGTGAGTGGCCCAGCTGTGGCGGAGCGTATGCGGAGATATTTTCTTTTTGATGCCGGCACGTTGGGCGGCCTGTTGAACCGCATACCACACCGTCTTCGGGTCGATGGGTTTTCCAGGGCGGGTGCGGAGCAAACTGGGGAACAAGTACTCTCCGGGCTTGCGCCAGCGCCAGTAGTCCCTGAGGACTTCCAGCAACTTCGGCGACAGCGTCACGTCGCGATCGCGATCGCCTTTCCCCTCCCTCACATGGACCACCATGCGTTCGCTGTCGATGTCTTCGACCTTCAGACGACACAGTTCGCCCCGCCGCAGTCCTGTGGAATACAAGGTCATCAGGATGACGAAGTGATAGGAGCTGTTGGCTGAGGCCAACAGTCGGGACACTTCCTCTTCGCTCAGAATCGTGGGCAAACGGAACGGTTGCTTGGGATAGACCAGATCGACCTGCCGGTAGGGTCGGCCAAGCACCTTCACGAAGAAAAACCGAAGTGCGGCGATCCGTCCGATGATGCTGCCTACCGCCAGTTTCCGATCGTGCAGCAGATGCAGCTGGTACCGCCGCATGTCTTCCTGTTTGAGCTTGTCGGGCGACTTACCGAAGTAGCGGGAAAAGTTTTCGACCGTGAGCAGGTATACCCGGGTGGTCTCGGGTGAGTAGTTCCGGCGCTGGAGTTCCTCCAGCATCCGCTTTCGTAGTTTCGACATGTGAGCCTCCTTGAGGCTCACACTCTATGGGACCGCATTACTCTTCAGTCAGCACACGCGTAGCGTCCGCCGCGCCAGCGGCTTCGTTCTTGTCGCCTATTCGGTCACCCACAACCTGTTTCCGATGCTGGGAGCTCGACCGATTGCTGGACGCGGCTTTCTCGAAGAAGAAGACGTACCCGGCGGGCCAGTGGTGATGCTACTTGGGTTTGTCCACCCGGTCTGGCCCACTTTTGATCGTCTGATTTGGCCCACCCCCTCCTGTTAATAATTCCGAGTAGTGATAATTACCGTCGGGCCTGTGTTGTAGATGTGGGAAAGCCGAGCGCCCTTGGCGAGGCTTTTCCAAGCGCTGTGGGAATCCTGGTTTTTAGGATTTCCACAGCGCGTCATCTTCCACAGGCCTCCGTTTCTTTCTTTTTGGTTCTTTTTCTTTCTTTCGGGAAAAAACTCCGTTTCCAGGATCGCCCAGGATCGACGACCGCGCGGCGATCCGACCCTCAGGACGTGGTTTGTTTCGCGGGTTTCTCCTTTCCAGGCGGATGCCGTGGTTTCTGTCGTTTCTCCAACGTGCGCCGAAACCGGAAGGATTCGGTTCCGGTCTCGATGATGTGAGCGCGATCGGTTATCCGGTCCAGCAACGCCTTGCACAGCCGAACATTGGGAAACACCTGGGTCCATTCCGAGAACGGCAGATTCGTTGTCAAGATCACCGTCGCCCGCTCGGCTCGATCCGAGATGACTTGAAAGAGGAGTTCGGCGCCGAGGTCTGCCATCGGGACATAGCCGACTTCGTCGATGGCAATCAACTCGTATCGGAACCATCGGGCCAGAACCCGGCGGAACTGGTCGTTGTGGTGGGCCTCGACCAACTCGTTGATCAAGCCGGCGGCCGTCGTAAAGCGAACCCGCTTCTTCTGCCGACAAGCGGCCACGCACAGTCCTGTGGCCAGGTGCGTCTTGCCCGTTCCACACTCCCCGATCAGGACGACAGGTTCGGCGTGTTCTAAATAGCCACCGTCTGCGAGTCCACGGATCCGGTTGGCTGGAACCTTCGACCGCGAGAAGTCAAAGTCCTCGAGTGTCTTCATTCGAGGGAAACGTGCGGCTTGAATCCGCCGGGCCACGGTGTTCCGTTCGCGTTCTTCAACTTCCATCGCCAGCAAGGCTTCCAGATACCGTGTGTAGGTGTGCTCTTCCCGCTGGGCCTGCTCGGCCATGGCCGCAAACTGCGTTCCGATCGTGGGCGTCCGGAGAGCTTTACAGTACTGCTGAATCGCCGCCTGTTCGACCCCGCCGGCTGTGGCGGACACTAGACCACCTCCGCAGTGAGCAGTGCATCGTAAGTATTCACCTCCGGCAGGGGCCGCTCATAAGCGCGTAGTGCGGCCACTTCCAGTCGCGGCGCCGCCGGCCGGTCGAATCGGGCCTCGGTCATCAGGTAGCGCGCCGCGGCGGCATCGGAGCATCCCAGGCGCAGGGCTTGTTGGAATGCGGAATCCAGCTCGCTATAGCCATGTTCCCGGCCCAGTAGGAGCAACTCCACCATTGCGCGGGTCCCATTCTGTTTTCCGTTGCGATCGATCAACGTCTGCCAGAACTCGTCATAGCTTTTCGGCCATCGGCCCTGTTGCCGCCATTGCTCCAGAGGCTTGCTCCCGGCCAGCGCGCCCGGCTTCCGCTCCAACACCTCCAGATAATGTTCCAGATTGAAGAAGTGCTGGCCGTTTCCATATCCTCGCTCATGCCGCGCCACGCATCCGCCATCGTGCCAGACCTCCACGTAGGCCGGAAAAACGCTCGCCCGCACCACAGTCCCGGCCTTGACGGGGGCGGAGTAGAAGTTGTTACGCACCCGTACACATCCCTTACCATCGACTCGTGGAAAGCTGTCCTCGGCCAGAGGGAACCCTTCGGTCGATAACGCGAGCAGATGGGGCTGTTCGATCTGCATCCCTTCACCCACCGTCTGGACCCGATCGCCGATCTTGCGCCGTTCATCGGCACGGCAACCGGCCAGCAGCTGCGCATTCAGATCCGCCAGGTCCTTCGCCTTCGGCACCGGTACCAGGTGATTGCGCCGGAAGTATCCGGCTTCGCCTTCCACACCGCCTTTCTCGTGGCCCTCGCCGGGTGTGCAGAACTCGGCTTGAAACTTCCAATGCGACCGAAACGCGATGAACCGTTCGGTCTCTACACGCCGGTATCCCCGCAGAATCTTCTTCACCGCGCTGGTCAGGTTGTCATAACGCAGCACCCCGAAGACCCCCGCAAAATAGCGGAAACCCAACTCATGAGCCTCCAGGAATGCCTGTTGTGTCGCCCGAGGATAAGCTCGATGGAATGCGCCACCACTGCCCATGCTCCGCATACAGAAAACCTGGAGCTTCTGCCGTTCGCCATCCAACTCCGCGACGGCTTCGTACCAGTCGATCTGTGCTTCCTGACCCCAGGCGTAGCTTTGCGGCACGAACGTCTCCTGTCGGATGAAACCCATCTCCCGCTTCCGCCGCCCGACATACCGGCGAACCGTCGATTCCCCAATCGGATGTTTCGGAAATTCCATCCGGATCCGTTCGTAGATCCGGTGACTGGTGTGCCGCTGCTTCCGCGGGGCCTGCCTGTCCGCCTCCAACACCCCGTTGATAAATTCCATAACCGGCTCCAGCCTCGGCCTCTTCCGCTCCGGGCTCTTCCTCGCCGGCGGCACGGCGTTTCCCAGCGCTTGACGCACCATCCGCCGATGCACCCCCAGCCGCCGGGCCACACCCTGGATCGTTCCCACACCAAACTCGTGCTCTCGCCGAATCTCTTCAAATAATTCCACCTTCGATCTCCTTGACACCGGGTCCCTCCATTCCGACTCTTTGTTCGGAACAGCCTCTCCGGTTCAGTCGTCAGGGGTGGGCCAAATCAAACGATCAAAAGTGGGCCAATTTAGAGTAGCGAAATCACTACTCGGCGAAGGCGTCTGGGTCCGCAGGTTCGGACGTGACCCGAACCTGATTGGCAATACCGTGGAAGTGGATGGAATCGACGTCGTCGTTGTGGGCGTGATGCCGGAACAATTCGGCTTCCCTCTCCCCGGGGTGGATGCCTGGGTCCCGACCCGCGCCGACCGCGAGACCTCCAACAGGGGCCGGCACGACTTTCGAGTATACGGCCGGCTAAAACCAGATGTGTCCCTCGTCACCGCTCAGGAGGAGATGAGCACGATCGCCTCCCGACTCGAGGAACAGTACCCCGACGACAACCTGGGGCGGGGTGTCGAAGTGGTGTCCATGCTGGAAGACGTGACCGGTGACGTGCGGCCAGCATTACTCATCTTTCTCGGGGCAGTCGGCCTGGTCCTGCTGATCGCGACGGCGAACGTGGCGAACTTGTTACTGGCACGGTCCGCCGGCCGCACCCGGGAGGTCGCGATTCGAAGGGCCCTGGGCGCACGCACCTCCCAACTGGTCGGGCAACTGTTGACCGAGAGCGTCCTGCTGTCATTGATCGGTGGCATGGCCGGCACGGCGCTGGCCTATGCGTCGATCCAAATTCTGGTGGCATTCGATGTGGGCAACCTTCCACGTGTTGAACAACTGACCGTCGACGGACGGATCCTGTTATTTACCTTGCTCGTTGCCCTCGGTACGGGCCTCTTGTTCGGTCTGGCTCCGGCCCTGGCAATCGCCAGGAACCGCACCAGCGCGTCGCTCAAGGAAGGTGGTCGGGGCACCGAAGGATCTTCTCCCGGACACGCTCGGATGCGTGACGTCCTGGTCGTTGGGGAGATCGCCCTGGCGGTGTTGCTGGTCATCGGCGCGGGCCTGTTGATCCGGAGCTTCTCGGGGCTCCTCCAGGTGGACCCCGGATTCAACCCCGACAACATCGTCAAGTTTCAGTTTCAATTACCACCGGGACGCTATCCCCAGGACTTCGCGAACTTCCCGAACTGGGACGCCGTCGTTCAATTTCAAACCGAGCTGGTGGACCGCGTACGCCCGCTGCCTGGCGTCGATCAACTGGCGCTCGGTTACAGTCATCCGCTGGCCACCGGCTTCACGACCCGGTTTTCGGTCGAGGGCCAGGCCGCCGTGGCTCCGGGAGAGCAGGAAGAGGTTCGCGTCCGTGCCGTCAGCGCGGACTACTTCCGTACGCTCGCCATTCCCTTCTTGCGGGGACGGGGGTTCGACGAGCGCGATCACGCCGACGCACCTTACGTGATGATGGTCAACGAGGCGTTCCGCCGCCGCTACGTGCCCGACGAGGACCCGATCGGCAAGCACGTCCAGATCTTCGGACGCCCCTATCAGGTGATTGGAATCGTCGGCGACGTCAAGTTCATGGGTCTGGGAAGCGCGGTGGCCCCGGCCGTCTACCCCCACATCAATCAGTTTCCGTTCGGTTTCTTCAGCCTCTTGATTCGAACTGAAATGGATGCCGCCCAACTGATTCCGGCCGTCCGGGCCCAGGCACGGGAAATCGATCCGCAACTGGCCGTCTACCAGATCGAAAGTATGGACGAACTCTTGTCGAACACGGTGGCTGGCCCCCGATTCAACATGTGGCTTCTGGCAACCTTTGCCAGCGTGGCGCTGGCCATGGCGGGAATCGGCGTCTACGGGGTCATGGCCTATTCGGTGTCTCGCCGGACCCACGAAATCGGTGTGCGCATGGCGTTGGGCGCAGCGCGTTCCGACCTGGCCGGCATGGTCCTCAGGAGCGGGCTGGGTCTGACGGCGGCGGGAACAGCTCTGGGTCTCGGCGCCGCGTACGGACTGACGCGTCTCATGTCGAGCCTGCTCTACGGCGTCGAAGCCACCGACGCCGCTACGTTCCTTGTCGTCACGTTGGTCCAGGCCGTGGTTGCGCTCGTCGCAAGCTACGTTCCGGCACACCGCGCGATGCGGGTCGATCCGATGGTCGCGCTGCGATACGAATAGGAGGTTCCGTTGAACGGTCTTCTGCAGGATTTCCGATATGGTGTTCGAACGCTCGTCAAGAACCGGGGATTCGCCGCCGTCGCGCTGATGGCACTGGCCCTGGGGATAGGGGCCAACACGGCGATCTTCACGCTCGTGCACGCGGTTCTGATCCAGGAGCTGCCATTCGATGATCCCGACGACCTGGTTATGGTCTGGGAACACAATCGGCCTCGGAACCAGATGCAAAACGTCGTAGGTCCGGCCAACTACGTGCGATGGGAAGAACGCAACCGCTCGTTCGAGGACATGGCAGCGATCTCCTACCGCGACTGGAACCTGACCGGGGAGAGGGATCCGATATTGGTGGATGTCGCCATGGTGACGCCCAGCCTTTTCGCGATTATCGGAACCGAAGCTCTACTGGGCCGCACCTTCACCATGGAGGACGCCCAACCCGGAGCAGACAGCGTCATCGTCATCAGCCACGGTTTCTGGCAGAACCAGTATGGATCGGATCCTGAAATCCTGGGTCGCACGATCAGGTTACAAGGGTTGCCGCAGGTTGTCATTGGAGTCGTACCCGACACCGGCTCGTTTCCAGATGACAACCAGATTTGGGCTCCGATGGTGATCACCGAAGAGTACGTACGTTTCGGGGTCGATACCTGGTGGTGATCGCACGGCTCGCCGACGGGGTGTCGCTCGGGGAAGCCCAGGCCGAAATGGACACGATCACCGCCGAGATCGAGACCGAACTGCCGGACTTTGACACGGGCTGGGGCGTGAACATCGTGCCCCTTCGCGAGCAACTCACAGGCAACCTTCGGACCGCGCTCCTCGTGTTGTTCGGCGCCGTCGGTTTCGTCCTGCTGATCGCCTGTGCGAACGTGGCCAGTCTCTTGCTGGCCCGAGCCTCGGGCCGTAGGCGGGAAGTGTCCATCCGGGGAGCGCTCGGAGCAGGACGGGCCCGGCTGATTCAACAGATGCTGGCCGAAAGCCTGATTCTGGCGGTCGCAGCCGGCGGCCTTGGAGTCGCCCTGGCCTATTGGGCGGTGGACGCCCTGCTCGCGATCGCACCGGCCGACATGCCCGGCTTCGTGGCTGTCCAAGTCAACCCCGACGTCCTGGTCTTCACGCTGCTGGTTTCCCTCGGAACCGGTGTCCTGTTCGGCCTGTTTCCTGCGGTAGCGGCGTCGCGACCCGATCTGGCGGAATCCCTCAAAGAAGGAAATCGCACCGCCGGTCCCGCAAGCCATCGCGCGGGGAACCTGCTGGTGGTCGGCGAGGTCGCGCTTGTTCTTGTCCTGCTGATCGGAGCCGGGTTGCTCGGCCGCAGCTTCCTGCGCCTGGCCAGCGTCGATCCCGGTTTTCGCCCCGACAACGTCCTCGCGATGGATCTGTCTCTTCCCGGATCTAAATATGGTGAGGAAGAACAACAAACGGCGTTCTTCGAGGGTGCCATCGAGCTGATCGAAGCGCTTCCCGGGGTGAACTCGGTCGGTGCCATCTCGTTCCTGCCGCTCGACGGACCAGGCGCCGGAACTTCCTTTGTTGTCGACGACCGGCCGGAACCGCCGGATGGCGAAAGGCCCGTTGCGGACGTTCGCTCTGTCACGCGCGACTACTTTCGGGCGATGGGCATCCCATTGCTTCGTGGCCGGGTGTTTGAAGCGAGCGACTCTCGGGACAA
This sequence comes from Terriglobia bacterium, assembly GCA_965247425.1. Classification (GTDB taxonomy): domain Bacteria; phylum Acidobacteriota; class Terriglobia; order 20CM-2-55-15; family 20CM-2-55-15; genus CAZOZZ01. The sequence goes on along the minus strand of OZ252023.1, from coordinate 1,879,298 downwards.
CCCGGTCGTCATCAACAACACGATGGCCCGCACGTTCTGGCCCGACGAGAACCCGATTGGAAAGACAATTCGAATGAGCTGGGGAGAGATGTTGCACGCCGAGGTCGTCGGAGTAGTCGGCGACGTCAAACACGGAGGGTTGGATACGGCTCCACGGTCTAAGCTCTACTGGCACCATCCGCAATTCGTTTACAGCTTCATGACTCTCGTCATCCATGCCGACGGCGACCCGACCGCCCTGGTTCCATCGTTGAGAGCGCGTGTCGGAGAGCTCGATCCGGAACTTCCAATCTCCGGGATCCGAACCATGGATCAGATGGTGTCCGAATCCCTCCGTCAACCTCGTTTTGCGACGCTTCTTCTTTCTATTTTCGCGGTCGTCGCCCTGGTGCTGGTCGCGATCGGCCTGTTCGGACTGATCAGCTATTCAACCGCACAGCGAACCCGTGAAATCGGTGTCCGAGTGGCCCTGGGAGCCTCGAGGAACGGGGTCTTTCGCATGATCATCGGCCGGGGGGTGGCCCTCGCGTTGGCTGGTGTCGGGATCGGGATCCTCGGCGCCCTCATCCTGACACGCTTCCTCGAAAGCATGCTGTTCGATGTCAGCACGACCGACCCTATAACTTTCGCCTTCATTGTTCCTATCCTGATCGCGATCGCCGCCATCGCCAGCTACCTTCCTGTGCGAAGAGCAATGAAAGTCGATCCCATGGAGGCGTTGCGTTACGAGTGAGGAAGCTCACCTCGAAGACGACGTGGGGAGTTTTTACCGCAGAGGCGCAGAGGCGCAGAGAAAGAAAGGAGCTGGCCTTTGGAAATCAAAACTTTCCGCTTTTCTTTGCGCCTCTGCGCCTCTGCGGTGAAATTCCCCTCCTATTCAAACGGGTTGGAAAACTTGGGGTCGGTCAGGAAGGTCTCGTCGGTCAGCGTTGTCATGAAGGCAATGAGGGCATCGATTTCCCTGTTGTTGAGGTTGAGACGTCTGGGCCGGCGGTTTCTGCCTCCTAGTCCACGGTCCAGATTCGGATGGGGCTGGACGCCGGAATTGTAGTGTTCGACGACTTCCCGCAGAGTGGCGAAACGGCCGTCGTTCATGTAGGGGGCGGTGACGGCGATGTTTCTGAGGGACGGGACTTTGAAGCGGCCGCGGCCGGCTCCCTGGTCCTCGCTCGTGTCCCGGTCCAGGCCGTTGTTCGACAATCGGCCGACCTGGACCGCAGTTCCGTGACAGCGAACACAGCCGGCGCTCCGGACACGGTCAGGCCCTCGACCGCCCCTTCGCCCATCCCCTCGGCCATCTCGGCCACCTTCTCGGCCACCGCCACCGCGACCGTCACCGCCGAACAGACGGCTTCCGAGTTGCTCTTCCGCGGTAAACACGCGGTTAAAGTCGGGACGGGTACCGTCAAACGCCTGGTCGTATCTGGAGTTGTAGGAAACCATGGATCGAACGAACTGCGCGAGGGCCCGGGAAATACCGTCGCGGTGAATCTCCTGGCTGCCAAACGCAGCTTCGAACAAATCCGGATAGAAGTCGGTCACCGCCAGCTTTGTCTCGAGAGCCTCCAGAGTCATGCCCATCTCCACCTTATCCTCGATCGGCATCAGGACTTGATCTTCGAGCGTGGCTGCACGTTCGTCCCAGAAAAAGCGCCCCCTGTTGTAGTAGCGGGCGTTGGCCAGGCCCATGGAATGACGCCCGGTGCGTCCTCCGTCGAACCCCTCGCTGAACTGCTCCGGATCCGAGAAGCCGTACTCCTGGATGTGGTACGACGCGCACTATTTTGTGTCGTTCGCTGAAAGTCGTGTGTCGTAAAAGAGGACACGGCCCAGGGTTGCGCCCGCGTTCGTGACGGGATTGTCCGCCGGAGTGGTGTCGGTGCGGGCCACCCCGCCACGGTCACGCCTGCCGCCACGATTCGTAAAATGGGGCGGCAAGTCGATGTCCGCATCGGCGTACCTGTAGAGTTGGGCAGGCAACACAGGCGAACCCGGTTCTGGGCGGGCGATTCCAGTATCCTGCGCACTTCCGGTAAGGGCTGTCGATGCCAGAACCAGCAGTGTTGCGATTCTCGGGTACATACAGAAACCTCCTTCGAGCGTCACCCTGATGAGACAAGCTCAAAACCAGATCAGTTTAATCATTCTCCCCACTCTCTCTCTCGCAGAATGTTCCTGCGGATCTTGCCGCTCACGGTCTTGGGCAGGCTGTCAACGAACTCGATCTTACGCGGATATTTGTACGGGGCGGTCGTCTCTTTGACGTGGTTCTGGAGTTCGCTCTTCAGCCTGTCGCTCGCCTCACACCCCGGGGCCAGGACGACCAGGGCTTTGACGACTTCGCCCCGGACATCGTCCGGGCTGGATATGACGGCCGATTCCACGACGGCCCCGTGCTCGAGCAACGCGCTCTCCACCTCAAAGGGACCGATACGATAGCCGGCCGAGAGAATCACGTCATCGGCGCGGCCTACAAACCACAGGTAGCCGTCCGCATTCCGGTAGGCGCGGTCGCCGGTGATGTACCAGTCGCCCCTGTAGACGCCGGCCGTTCGGACCGGGTCTTTCCAGTATTCCTTGAACAAGCCGACGGGGCGGTCCGGCCGGACCCGGACCGCGATGTCACCTTCCTTATCGACGGGCGCGATCTGGTTGTGTTCGTCGATCACCCGGACGTCGAAACCGGGGGTCGGCTTCCCCATCGACCCGGGACGTGTTTCCAGACAGGGATAGTTTCCAACCAGAAGCACGGTTTCGGTCTGGCCGTATCCGTCCTGTATCTCGATCCCGGTCGCCTTCTTCCAGGCTTCGATCACCTCGGGGTTCAGCGGTTCCCCCGCCGCAACCGCGTGCCGCAGGTTGGGGAATCGCAGCGATCCCAGATCTTCCATTACGAAGAGACGGAACAACGTCGGGCCCGCACAAAAGGTCGTGATCGGATGTCGGCTAAGCACTTCCAGCGTCTGTTTCGCGTCGAATTTCGCGGTGTGATGGACGAATATGGCGGCCCCCATCATCCAAGGACCGTACAGCGAACTGTAGGCCGCCTTGGCCCAACCCGTGTCGCTCAGATTCCAATGGAGATCGTCGGCGTTAAGGTCGAGCCAGAACTCACCCGTAATATGATGAGCCAGGGGAAAGGAGGTATGGGTATGGACCGTCATTTTGGGGGCGCCCGTCGTCCCCGACGTGAAGTAAAGAATGGCCTTCTCATCACCGCTCGTGTCGGCAGTCGGAAAGTTGTCGGATGAGGATCGAAATGCGTCTTCGAAGCCAACCCACCCACTTCTCCCGCCGCCGCCCACAAGGATTCTGATCAGTGTCGACATTCGGGACGCCGCTTCATCGGTCTTGACCGCTCCGGCTTCGTCCGTGATGACACACCGCGCTTCGGCCGATTCGATCCGGTATCGGATGTCCTTCGCGGTCAACTGTGGAGTCCCGGGACTGAGGACCGCACCCATACGGATGCAGTCCAGGTTGATGAGCCACCATTCGACCAGGCGCGGGAGGATCGCCATGACCACATCCCCGCGACAGACACCGGCATCCGTCAGGAGGTTGGCCACTTTCTGCGACTCGCGGGAAAGGTCGCCGAAGGTCTTCCGAACCTCGCGTCCGTCGTCGTTGACCCAAAGCATGGCCAGTTTGTCCCCACCCCAATGATCGAAGACATCCCCTGCGAAGTTGAACTTCTTCGGTGCCTTCAATTCGAAACTTCAATATGTGGACTCGTAATCGCTCATGTTGTGCGGCATTCACGCCTCCGTCTGTGTTTCGGCCAATGGGTCTGGCAACAAGGACTTATGCCACGACAGGATCGGGGGCGCAACCGAAGAGCTTCTAATTTGTAGAGAGATCACATTCAACTCTACCCTGAAGGTAGCGTATGAGATGTAACATGGGGAAGTCGATCGGCTCGAACGCTCACACGTAACTTGATTACACCCGGCCCGGCATGGGTCGTCGCCGGGCTGCCTTTTTCCGGAGGATCCCAATGTCATCTCTCATGCTCGTCATGGCGCTGATGCTTCCACCTCAGCTGAACGATCACCCGTTCTATGCCGGGGGTACATACAACCCCGACATCCCCACTCCCACCGAAGAGCTGGGATATGGCATCGGCGAGAGGTTCACGCTCTATTCGAATCTTGAGAACTACTACGAAACACTCGCCGAGACGTCCGATCGCATGCAGATGGTTCCGTACGGCAAGTCCTATGAAGGCCGGACCCTCTACACCCTGATATTCTCCACTCCCGAGAACCTTGCCAGGCTTGACGACATTCGTTCTGCGATCGCCAGGCTGAAAGACCCGAGGACCACGTCCGCCGCCCAAGCCGGACAGCTGGCGGAATCGACACCCGCGATTGCGTGGCTTGCCTACAACGTCCACGGGAACGAAGCCGCAAGCTCCGAAGCCGCGATGCAAGTGGCCTACCAATTGACTGCCGGCACCGACGCCCAGACACTGGACATCCTGGACAACGTGATCGTCATTATCGACCCGCTGATCAACCCTGACGGCCACGAACGATACACGTCCCACGTCAACCGTTTCGTCGTTGCCGACGCCAATTCCGACCCAAACGCAATCGAACGCCGGGAACCGTGGCCCGGGGGACGGACGAACCACTACCTCTTCGATCTGAACCGGGACTGGGCGTGGCAGACACAGATCGAAAGCCAGGGCCGGATCAAGACATACCTGGAATGGAACCCTCAGGTACTGGTCGATTACCACGAGATGGGAAGCGGCAGCACGTACTTCTTCCCTCCCCCGTACGCGCCGATCAACAAGAATCTTCCGGAAGTTCTCGTGAAGTGGTTCGCGGTGTACGGTGACGGGAACGCCGAGGCGATGGATTCGATCGGGAGCCGATACTTTACGACCGAAGGCTACGACCTCTTCTATCCTTCGTATGGAGACTCCTGGCCATCGTTCCACGGCGCGATCGGAATGACTTACGAGCAAGGGGGAGGTGGCGCCGGCGCGCTTGCCATCGCCCGTGGTGACGGTACGACCTTGACGCTCCGCGACCGCGCATTGAACCACTTCACGACTTCGATCGCCACGCTCAAAACAACGGCCGACAACCGCCGCGACAAGCTCATGGACTTCTACCGCTATTTCGAGGAGGCAGTCGAACGGGGAGAGAATGGCGAGATCAAGCAGTATTACCTGGTGCCCGGAAAGGATGTCGCACGCGCTCGGGAACTGGCGGAACTGCTCGCCAGCCAGGGCATTGAAGTCCGCGTCGCGAGCTCGGAGTTCAGTGCTCCAAACCGAACGGAATTATCGGGCCGGTCGATTGATGAATCCACGCTGCCGGCCGGAACCTATGTGATCGATCTGGCACAACCGGCGGGGATCCTGGCCCACTCCCTGCTTGAGCCGGACCCGGAGATCACCGACTACTTCTTCTACGACATCACGTCGTGGTCGTTGCCCCTGGCTTACGGAATCGAAGCTTATGCGTCGGCGGATCGAGCCGACGTTTCCGGGGTGTCTCTCGAGGACGCTCCCGCTCTGATACTGGGCGGGGCCCCCGACCGACCGGCTCGGGCGGCCTATGCGTTTACGATGGAAACGAACTCCTCGGCCCGTCTGCTCAATGCGATCCTCAAGGAGGATGTCCGGACCACGGTCATCCTGCAAGACTTTCGGATGAACGACACGCCGTTTCCGCGCGGCACCATCATCATCCCGATAGAAGGGAACGGCGACGGTCTTCACGACGTCGTCTCCCGACTGGGAGACGAACACGGGGTCCAGGTCCATGCTTTCCAGTCCTACCTGACCGAGGATGGAATCGACCTGGGTTCGAACCGCGTTCGCACGGTTCAGAAGCCCAGGATCGCAATCGTCGCCGACAACCCGACCAGCGGCTACGGATTCGGGACGCTGTGGCACCTGTTCGAACAGGAAAACGATGTCGATTTCACCGCAATCCGAACCTCTGAGCTGGGTCGGGTCGATCTTGCCGACTACAATGTCCTGATCTTCCCTGACGGAGGCAGCTATATGGGTGCCGTCGGTCAGGGCACGCGCGATGATATCCAATCCTGGATCCAGAGCGGAGGGACCTTCATTGGAATCAAGTCGGGCGCGATGTTCGCTACCAAAAACCAGGCCGGCTTTGCTTCGATCGGATACCACTACGTGGGCAACGATGCCGAGGAACGGCGCGCCCAGCGTGAGGACGACGTCGAACCCGAAGAGTTGTCCGAAGAGGAACGACTGAAGACCTTGTTGACGCCCTATGAAGAACGCGAGGATCAGCGCAGAACCGATTCGATACCCGGCGCCACGATGAAGCTCCGCGTGGACGTTTCGCATCCACTCGCCATCGGCTACGGCAACGAAGTGACGCTCCTGAACCAGAACAGCATCATCCTGGATCTGACCGAGGAGGGGGACAACGTCGTCTACTATCCTGAAAGCGGCTTCCGGCTTGGCGGCTTCATGCGGGATGACAAGGAAGAAAAGCTGCAGCACACGGCATACCTGGTCCGCGAGCGAGTAGGCCAGGGCAGCGTCGTCCTCTACGCCGACATGCCGGCGTTTCGTTCGTTCTGGGAAGGCGGTACCCGCCTGCTGCTCAACAGTATCTTCTTTGGCGTGGTTCGGGACCCGAACGTCGAATAGGAAAGAATCGGGGATTCAACGCAAAGGCGCTGAGACGCAGAGAAAGGGTTTTCTAAGAACAGCCCATTTCTTCTCTGCCCCTCTGCGGTGAAATCCCAGCTCACGTCCAAGTGGAAAGAAGGTTTCAGGGACGGAGGAACAATTCGCTATCTAATTCATAGCGTTTAGGTTCGTCGAAGAGTTTCGCCTCCGTCCCCGAAACTACTGCTGGATTTCAACTAATTCTTTGAGGTGGACAGCCAGAACGCCGCCGCGGTCGACGAGCGTTCCGGTCAAGCGGGCGGGTTTTCCGGCCCAACCGGCCACCTGCTCATTGACGGACACCATTCGCTCGCTCAGTAGAATATAGAACTCTCCGTCTTTCGTCAGAAACCCCGCCGGCACGTTGCGGCTCAGGCAGGCGTTGGAACAACCGGCGTGATCCATGCCTGTGCCATGCTCAACCAGGTAGCAATGCTGATCGATGACCTCCCCTTCAAGGGTTATTTCCCTCCCCTGGGCCGAGACCAGCAAACCGACGACCAGAAACAAAAATCCAAACAGTAACAGTGAGATCTTCTTCATGCCGCTTCTCCTCTTCTTAAACAAAGTTCTTAAAAACAACTTTCGGGGACGACTCCGTCCTCCTCATTCATGGTGCAATGTCTGGATGGGATCGACTCTCATGGCGCGGTACGCCGGGACAACGGTCGCGGCGGCGGCCGCAAGGGCCAGGACCATGGAGACACCGGCGATCGTGAGCGGGTCGGCCGCGCTGATTCCGTACAGGAGCGACGACATTCCTCGGGCCAGAACCAGTGCCAGAACAATCCCGATCGCGATCCCGGAAACAGTCAGCAGACTGCCCTGGGCGGCGACCATTCGAAGGATGTTCCCACGGTTCGCGCCCAGGGCCAGCCGGACGCCGATCTCGTGGTGTCTCCGGCTGACGCTGTAGGCCATCAGGCTGTAGATGCCCGAAGCCGCCAACACCAGAGCCAGGAAGGACAAGACGCCAAGCAGGTAGGTCGAAAAACGGTCACCGGCTACCGCGGATGCAATCAAGTCTTCCATGGTCGTGACGCTGTGGACGGGCTGCGTCGGATCCATGTCCAGTATCACTGCTCGCACCGGCGCGACCAGAAGCGCCGAATCGGTCGAACTCCGCACGACGACGTTCATCGTCACATAGGGCACCTGCCGGTGCGGCATGAAGATCTCCGGACGCGGGTCGGTCCTCATCCCCCCCGTTCGCATGTCCCCCACAACCCCAACCACTTCGTGAGGATAGGCGGCCCTCCGGCTGTAGTCGACCACGAGATACTTCCCGGAGGCCTCCTCACCGGGCCAGAGCGACGATGCGAGCGCGTGGTTGACGATGACCACGGGAGCGGCGGTGATGGTATCGCGCTCATCAAAGTCCCGACCCGATACCAGCGGGACCCTCATCGTCTTGAAGAATCCTCCGGTCACCATCGTGACATCCGCCTGGGCGGCATCCTCGGCCAGCGTCGAGGTTCCCTCACGCCAGTACGGCCGGGTCGGCGTGTTGTTGAACTCGTTCAACGGCAGGCCGGTTGCAGCACCCACCGATATCACTCCAGGCAGCGCAGCCAATCGCTCACGCAATTGATCGAAGTAGCCCAGGCGGGAGTCGGCGCCACTGTACTTCTCCGGATCCGGGAAGGTCCGCGCGACGAGCACGTTTTCCCGGTCATATCCGGGATCGATTTCGAGAATTCGAACAAAACTCTGCATGAGCAGACCCGCTCCTATCAGGAGAACCATCGCGCCTGCAATTTCGGCAACGACCAGGACGTCACGCACACGACGACGTCCACCGGTAGTCCCGGCCCCCTGGGATCCGTCCTTCAAACAGGAAGAAAGGTCGGTTCGGATCGAGTGCAGAGCAGGCAGCGATCCGAATATCACACCGCTCGCAACGGCCAGCCCGACAGCGAACAGCAGGACTCGAGCGTCCAGGACGATCTCGTCGAACCGGGGCAGGTCGGCCGGCGCCCACCCGACCAGCAGACTGAGACCGGCGAAGGCGCCGGCAATTCCCAGAGTGCCGCCAAGACCCGACAACATGACGCTTTCGGTCAGCAACTGTCGGAACAGTCGCAACCGCGACGCGCCGATGGCCGACCGCAACGCCATCTCCCGTTGCCGGTCCGATGTCCGGGCCATCAGGAGGTTGGCGATGTTGGTACAGGCAATCATCAGAACAAAACCCACGGCACCGAACAACAGCATCAGGGCAGGCCGAATGTCGCCGACCATCTCTTCATCGAGCGGCACGAGTCTGGACCGCCAGCCACCGTTAATCGTCGGGTACTCGCTGGCCAGCGACGACGTCACCCGATCCAAATCCGTCTGTGCCTGCTCGATGCCAAAGTCTGACTTCAAGCGCGCAACCACGCTGAGGAAACGGTAGTCGCGCGGGACCTCGGGCAGATGGGCATAGCTGAGGTTGAAATCCCACGGCAACCAGAACCCCACGTCACGGTTCGGAACGACGAAGTCGGCAGGCATCACGCCCAGCACCCGATGAGGTTCCTCATCGATTAGAATGTTCGACCCGACAACGCCCGGATCTCCCGCAAATCGACGCGTCCAGTAGGCGTGGCTGAGGACGACGACTTCGTCTTCCCTTTCCACCTCGCCGGCGTCAAAGGCCCGGCCGATCAGGGGTTCGCGGCCGAATACCGAAAAAAATCTGTGGTCACGCGGGCCGCAGACACCTTTTCGGCACTGCTTTCGTCACGCACAGTGCGCGGCTCGCCGGCGTACCATGCGCCGATCCCGTCGAACGCTTGAGATCTTTCCCGCCAGTCCGGTAGATTCCCCGGTGCGGGACCTTGATGTACCAGGGACTTCTCGATGTTCTCATCCCAGATCGCAACAAGACGGTCGGCCGCTGGGAACGGCAGCGGTCGAAACAACACAGCATCCACGACGCTGAACACGACGGTATTGGCACCGATACCGAGCGCGAGGACGAACACGATCACCAGCGTAAATCCGGGATTCCTGCCGAGAGTGCGCGCCGCATACCTGAGATCCGCGTTCAACATGTCCAGCCTCCAATCCTGACCCGCCATCCACAGTGCGTCCGCCAGGGCACCGATGATGAGGTCCAATCTGGAAGACAACGGAACCGCGCTTCCGCCATCGACTTCCATCCAGGTTAATTCGGATTCCCACTCTTTCAGCCAGGCTTGCCGCCGGGGCGACGGCACCAGGTCGGCGAGCATCCGAACCCAATTGAGAGACCATCGCAACCACGAATTCGGGGTTCCGATCCCCCTCACGCCTCCGCTCCCGTCAACGCCCGCTCGAGCCCGGGGAATCGTTTGACCAACTCCGACAGAGTTGCCGCCCCACTACCCGTGATCTCGTAGTACCGGCGCGCGGGCCGTCCGGCCCGATGCGCCTCGTCCTCGCCTTCCCAGTCGGATCGAACGTAACCTACACGCTCCAGCTTCCTCATCGCCGGATAGACCGTCCCGCTGGCCAGACCTGTGGCCTCCATCACGTCAAAACCGTATCGAAAGCCGTTCGCGATGGCACCGAGGACAAGGCCCGACGAATAGGTCATGTACATCTTGGGCATCAATATAGATTTCTACATAGGGTGCCTCAGAGTCAAGCCTTTTCGTGTCGGAGGACGGGAATAAAGCGGGGGAATTCAACGCGGAGGGGATGTTTTTTCACCGCAGAGGCGCAGGGGCGCAGAGAAGAAGGAGTTTTCTAAGAACAGCCCTTTCTTCTCTGCGCCTCTGCGGTAAATCCGATCTCTTGTTGAACTTAAGATTACGGGATGACCTCTACGCCGCGCCAGAACGCGACATAGCCCCGGATGTTGTCAGCGGCTTCCTTGGTTTCGGGATAGTACCAGGCGGCATCGGTGTTTGACTTGCCGTTTGCTACGACGTCATAGTAACTCGCCTCGCCCTTCCATTCACAAACGGTGCGGGTCTCGCTTGTTTCGAAGTGCCTCTTGTGGAGCGAGGTCGGTGGAAAATAGTGACTGCCTTCGACGACGATAGTCTCGTCGCTCTCCGCCAGAACCGTGTCGTTCCAGATCGCTTTCATACGCAACGCTCCATGCTTTAATCATCGCAGATCGAGTCCATCCATACTGTGATCGACCATACTGACAGATCGGTCATGATGTTCGATCATGACAGGATCGAGGAAGATTCGCTATCATTGATAGACGTAGATGCGAGGGCCTTTTGAATGCATGAAGAAGAACAAACGACTTGCGAGATAAAGCCCCGGCGAAGCCGGGTCGCAACGATCGCGATTTACGCGGCAATCGGTGCTCTGGCTGGCTTTCTGCTGGGAGACATTGCGTCAGGAACGGCGATGGGAGCGGTTGGCGGCATCCTCCTCGGCGGTGGTGGCTGAAATTAGCCGGTCCGCCGCGGTTCCGCGGTTCCGCAAGCGTACATCTCGCTTTAAACCTTCTCCCCCACTATAATGTCTGAAGTCTTAGAGGGGACAACTTCATGAAAACACTCGCGACAGCACTGCTGGTTCTTGCCGTGGCCAGCCCGATTCAGGCCCAGAGACGATTCGGTGGGCCGAACCCGGGGGATACGCCTCCCGACTTCACGCTCAACACGAAAGACGGGAAGAGTAACGTCACGCTCTCGAACCTGACGGGACGGCCGACCGCCCTTATTTTTGCGTCCTACACCTGAGGCCCGTTTCGTCGCGATGTCGGTGACATCGAAAACTGGTACCAGTCTCAGAAAGAAAAGGCCAATTTCCTCTTCGTCTACATCCGCGAGGCGCACCCGACCGACGGCAATCTGGGCGTGGCCAACATCATGGATGGGGTTCTGATCGAGCAACCCACCACCGATGACGAACGCCAGGCAGCGGCGAACCTCTGCACGACGGCGCTCAAGATTTCCCTGCCGACAGTCCTCGACAAGATCGACGATCGCGTCGCGAACGCCTACTCGGCCTTTCCCGACCGGATTTACATCATCGGTGCCGATGGCAACGTCGCATACAAGGGACTTCCCGGACCTGCCGGGTTCAACGTTCCAGATGCCAAGGTCGCCCTGGAGATGGCCCTGGCCGGTGAAATCACCGAGTACGGACAGCAGCCTGGCGAGAGGCGCGGACTGGGTCGTGGTCGGGGCGGCCGCGGGGCGCGTGGACAGGGATCCGGACAAGCCCTGGGCGCACTGGACACCGACGAAGACGGCAGAATTTCACGCGAGGAATGGACCGGCGAAGACGCTGGCTTCGATCGATTCGACACCGATAGCGACGGCTTCCTGACGGCGAGCGAAGTCCAGACTTCGTTCGGACGCGGCGGCAGAGGCGGACGGGGCCGCGGTCAAGACCCCCAGGCCCGATTCAGCGGCATGGACACCGATAGTGACGGCAAGTTGTCGCGAGCCGAATTCCCCGGCCCTGCCCAGATGTTCGACACGATGGACACCAACCGCGACGACTTCGTCACCCTCGACGAAATGCAAGCCGGCCAGGGCGGCCGTGGAGTAGGTCGGGGACGTGCACTGGGTGGCGGACGTGGAAGGGGTCGCGGTGCGAACCTTCTCCAGATGGACGCCGACGGTGACGGCAAGATTTCCCGCGAAGAGTGGCAGAGGCAGCCCCAAATGTTTGAGCAACTGGATGCCGACAGCGACGGGTTTGTCACGCAGGAAGAAATGAGGCAAGGCCGCGGCCGAGGCGGCCGCGGATAGCTAGGAGCCTCGGCGGCAGAAGAGATCTACTGCGAAAGCGGTATAATCGGTCCATGTTTCCCCGATTTTTCGTTGAATATATTAGCCGTTAGCCTTCAGCGGGCAGCTTCCGGATTGGCACACTCCAAATCCGCGTAATCCGCGTACAGACCTCGGACTCCCTCCCCCCAACCGTGACATGGCTTACCATGCCGTCGGTGAATCCGATCTACAATGGTTCGATTGGACTCGACCCCGATTGGAATCAGGAGAAGATCAGATGACGACGTTACCCGACCACGTCCTTCACTCCCCACCGCGCTATCAAGAGCGGACACGTGGAAAGTTCGGCCTGTTGTTCGATCCCGAGGCCCCCAACTGGATTGCCACGGATGAATCCGGCGCCGAGATCCTACGGTGGGTCGACGGGCACCGCACCGTTTCGGATCTTGTAGGTCAATATCGAACTCACGCGGGCAAAGACTGGGCAGAAGCGTGGTTGGACGTCAGCACGTTCCTGAACCATGCTCTCCGCACAGACTTTCTTCGTACCGAGCCGTTTGACCGTCCGAACTATCCCGGCAGGGGAGAGCTCATCAAGGAACATGCCCCGGAAGAGCTGTGGCTTCACGTCACGAACCGCTGCAACCTCAGTTGCGCACACTGCCTGGTCGATTCCTCCCCGAAAGGAATCGAGGGACTCTCAACCGAGCGGTGGGTGGGCATCGTGGAAGAAGCGAGGCAGCTCGGGGTTCGACAGTTCTACATCACCGGGGGGGAGCCATTTCTGCGCTCGGACCTGTTGGACATTGTCGAAGCTATCAGTAGCGACAGCGAACTTGTGATCCTCACCAATGCCATGTTCTTCCGCCCGGACACGCTGGAACGGTTGAAAGATGTATCGGGTGGGCGCCTCACCTTGCAGGTCAGCATCGATGGCCCGGATGCCGCCACGCACAATGCGATCCGTGGATCCGGATTCGAACGGACGCTCGAAGGAACCCGTGAGCTTCTTGAAGCCGGATTTGACCCAACGGTCTCGACTGTCGTCACCCGATCGAACATCGCTGCGCTGGGTCGGTTCCCCAGATTCCTCAGCGACCTCGGAGTCCGGCGTCATCACCTGTTGTGGGATCACAAACAGGGACGTGCAATCGACGACGAGCAGATGCAGTCCCCTTCCACCGACGAGATCATCGAGACACTCGACGACTACCTCGGGAGCGCCAGATCCTGCGGCGTGGAACTGGACAACTACGAAGTGGCTCGGGAACGTGTGCAGGGCAGACGCGGTGTGAAGATGGATCTGTCGGTCGCGGGTATGAGTAGCTTTTGCGTGTACGCAGACGGCACTGTGTATCCCTCGGCCGCCCTTGTCGGCGTACCCGAGCTCCGAATGGGACACGTGGACGAACAGTCTCTCGGCGACATCTGGAAGGAATCGAGTGAGGCTAAGTCGCTCAGGCGCTCGAGCGTGGTCGACAAGGACGATTGCCGCCAATGCTACCTGGAGTACATATGTGGTGGTGGAGACATCGAGCATTCCTTCTTTTACTCCGGGAACGTGCTGGGGAAGGATCCGTTCTCACCGGTTCACGAGTGGTTGCTGCTGGGCGCCATCGAACAGATAGCCTCGGAGAACAAAGCCCATCAAGGCCGCTCCGGATACGACTCGCCGACCGTCGTCGCGGCAATGGGCGAGTCGCTGTCGGAAATGGAGACAGTCGAGGCCGGCGGTTTCGAAATCGCCGTATCCCGATCAACCTGTGTCCTGTCGGTCGACCTGGAACGATCCCGCGAGAAGGTTCGACAATTTTACGCCGAGGCCGCGGTCGAACCTCAGGAGGCCTTGTGTTGCCCGACGGCATACGACAGGGAGGATCTCGAGGCCCTGCCCAGGGAGGTCGTCGAAGTGTCCTATGGGTGCGGTAGTCCGATCCGTTTCGCGGGCGTGGAGAGCGGCGAAACATACGTCGATCTCGGTTCGGGCGGCGGTATCGATTGCTTCATCGCGGCTCGGCGGGTGGGTCCGAACGGGAGAGTCATCGGCGTCGACATGACGCCGGAGATGGTGGAACGGGCCGAACGCAACAGGCCTGTGGTGGCCGAATCCCTCGGATACGACGTCGTCGAATTCCGGCGCGGATACCTCGAACAACTTCCCCTCGACGACGGCGTCGCCGACATCGTGACCTCCAACTGCGTCATCAACCTTTCTCCGGACAAGCGCAGGGTTCTCTCCGAAATGTGGCGGGTTCTCAAGAACCACGGCCGGGCGATCATCTCGGACACGGTCTCGGAATCGGAAATTCCCCAGCGCATGAAGGCGAACCCGAGGCTCTGGGGCGAATGTGTTTCAGGCGCCCTGACAGAAAACGAGTATTTTGCGACGCTCGAGCAGGTCGGCTTCTACGGACTGTCGCTTGTAGAAAAATCGTTCTGGAAAGAGATCGAAGGACATCGCTTTTATTCGCTCATCATCCGCGGCTTCAAGTTCGGCAAGAACGGCGTCTGTAATTTTGAAGGACAGCGCGCCGTCTACCTGGGACCGCACAAAGCCGTTGTTGATGAAGAGGGCCACTTGTTCCCGCGCAACGAACCCGTTGGGATCTGCACGGACACGGCCGCAAAGCTCAGCCAGCCACCTTACGCCGGTTCGTTCCTGGTCCTGAAACCGGCAGGAGACGCGTCGCTGGCGGAAGTCGCTTGCGGCGAAACGGGACAGTGCTGCTAGAAACTCCAGGGACGCCGTCCTAATGAATGAATGGATCATCCTCGCGGTTGAAACGATCCGAAACCTCGGTTGGATCGGCCCGATTCTATTCACGCTTCTGTATGTCGCAACGACCGTCGCCCTCCTCCCGGGAGCAGCACTCACGTTGATCGCCGGCTTCTTGTACGGCCCGGTGTATGGGCTTGCCCTGGCTTCACCGGCTAGCGTGATTGCGGCAACAGCCGCGTTCGCCCTGTCGCGATCGGTGTTCCGACACCGGATAGAACGGCGCATACAGAAACACCCCTTCCTTCACAACATGAACCTGGCTGTTGAGCGATCGGGGTTCAAGCTGATGATGCTGCTCCGGCTCTCGCCCTTGATTCCGTTCGTCTTCCTCAACTACTCCCTCGGGTTGACCCGCGTCCGGCTTCGAGACTACGTTCTGGCCTCGATCATCGGCATGTTTCCCGCAACGGCGATGTATGCCTACATCGGTTCGGTCGGCTACTCCATCGCCCAGTTGTTGTCAGGCCAGCGAGAGGTCTCTACCGGTGAAAGCATCATGTACTGGGCAGGTCTGGTCGCAACCGTAGCCATCGCTGTTTTTCTCACACGTATGGCGCGACAAGCCCTGGAAGCAATCACTGAGGAATCCGATGGCGAGGCGGACCCGCCGGTGGCGGGCGACGACGTCGGGTTATCCCGGATGTAAGGGCTGGCAGCCCAGGAGCCGAGCGGCGTGACGGGGATAGCGATCGTCCCGGGAAGCGGGTCCAACTCCCTTCCGAGGCGCTTGAGGTCCCTCGGAGTGACGACGGAAATTTGCATGTCCCTGTTCTCCCATCATATCGGGACCCCATCCATCTGAATAAACGCTTTGAGCAACCCACCGATGGTCTATCTGGTGGTGTTCAGTGCTTTAGAGGTGGCACTTCCTGTACCAAATCGGATCGCTTAAGAGAATGTGCCGCTTAGCAAACTTGAAGCCTTCCCAATACGATATTTCACAGAATAAATATGGAAATCCGGAGCGACTACACTTTGTATATACTTGATATTATGGCGGTTGTACGGCTTGTGTGGAAATTCGTGAGGTCTGTGGTCTGGACTATTCGATTGTCGCAGGAGGGCAGGGAGAAGTGCTTGGGTGGCGTGGTTGAGTCACCGGCGGGCGGCCAGGGACGGCCGCGGCCCGACACGCGGTCCTGGGGGTTTCGGTGGGATGAAAAAAGGGCGGCCTCGGGGGCCGCCCTTTTGAGGGTCATCGCGGGCTTTCACCCGCTCCGATTGCTTGTCAGGTTAGAACCGATACCGCACCCCCAGGCGGAAAATGCGGGGCGACAGGATTGAACTCGGCTCCAGGAACCGGGAACCCACGCGCTCCCGGACACCGAGCACGTTGTTCGAGTTCATCGTGTTAAACAGATCGAAGGTGGCTTCGACCGACTGCCGATCGGTGAGCTCGAACGTCTTCGAAAGCCGGTTGTCCCAGATGTTCACCCAGGGCAGACGGCCGATCTGACGTTCGATGTCGATCGTGATGTTGTCGCGCAAGGCATTCCGAATCCGGATCTCACGATTGTAGTAGTTTTCGTTCTGACCCAGAAGCGACGTCGAGAACTGAAGGCCAAACGGCAACTCGTAGATGCCGTTCATCTTCAGCGCGCCGTTCCACTCACTGAAATTCTGTGAGTTTTCATAGAGCAGTTCGTTCGGTGTGATCGCATCGTTGTCCCGCAGCTTCCTCAGGGAATTTGTGTAGGAGACCATGAACGACCAGCCGTCGGAGAACTGCTTGTTGAACGTGAACTCGTAGCCGGTGTAGACGTCCTCTCCTTCCTTGCCGATCGTATTGATCCTGTGCTCGAAGTCCGTCCCGAAGTTCGGATTGTCCCGCGGCACCGACCAGACACTGACGACCTGGTCGTCAGCAGTCCCGACGATGTTGTCCGGACCTGGATCATTACCCTCTGCGTACCCCGTGTACGCTGAGAACGGCAGTTTCGGATCGATCGTCTTCTGGTTGTTGAAGTCGATCTTCCGGACCGCGTTGATTCGGAAGGTGTAATCGCGGCTGATTCCGAAGTCGATGCCTAAGGTGAACTCATCCGTCTTCGGAGCCTTCAGGTCGGCTGCCAGCGTCTCGGTGATCACGCCACCGCCGCCGCTCACCGACTGCAAATCAGGATCGTCGGACGTTCCGAAGAGCCCATCCGGACCTTTATTCGGGAAGTACGGAATCGAGCCGTCCCAGGCATAGGTCCACCGGGTCGTCGACGCCGGGTTGATGGTTCCAGCCGTCGCTCCCGGGAGAATACCGGTTCCCGAGTCGGAGCCGGCGTAACGGCCATAGCTGGCCTTTAACGCCACGCGGCCTTCGCCCGTAATGTCGTAGACCATCGACAACCGCGGCACGATGCTGTTGTAGACTGGAAAGTCGCCGGGTCCACGCGCCGGGTACAGGTTCTCCGTCGCGAACGTGCCCGAACCGTTGTTCCCCTGCTCCGGCACCCAGGACGTGTACCGATCCCACCGCATACCCAGATTGATCGTCAAGTTGCGGTTGATCGTAATCTTGTCCTGGATGTACATGTTGTCGTAGCTCTCACCGTTCTTCACGAACGTCGGCGTGTCCTGAATGCGAGCCGAATTCGGGTTCGAGAAGAAGTTTCCAGCCGCTTCTTCCGCGTCCGTCGACCGGTACCGGTACTCGGTGTGGCCCTGGTAACCGATCTGGTCCGTGACCGTCTGGTAACCCCAGGTGCCCTGGTAACCAGTTTTCAACTCGTGCGAAGTGTTGCCGAGGTTGGCGAACAAACTGAAGTTCGTACCCCACTGCCAGCGCACCGGACGGCGCACCGAGTGGAAGTATCCGCCCCGGGTTTCACCCGAGTTCCGGTCTGTAATCCGAACGTCTTCCGTGTAGGGAATCGACGGCCACCAGTAACCACCGCGGTTCGCGCTCCAGTCCAGCGTCATCGTCGGGCTGATGATGTAGGCAAACTTGAACGTCGGGCCGACCAGAGACCAGGAGTCCTGGTTCTGCGTCGCCGTCAACGGCACCGTCCGCGAGCCGGTCCGGTACGCCTGCCACTTCCGTCCAAACTGCACCATCGTTTCGTACGACAGGCTGTCGGTCAACTGGAAGTTCAGCTTCAAGGTCGGATCTTTCAACTTCGTCCAGAACGTTGCCGCCGGACCGGTTTGCGGGTCCGCTCCGTTCCGGTCGTCTACGAACCCGGGGATCAACCGCCCGCCGTAGCCATCCCGATGGGAGAACATGAACCACGCCCGATCCCTGATGATCGGCCCGCCGATGTTTCCGAAGAAGTCGTTGTATCGTGTGAAGGAGTTCGAACCTGGGCTGAAGCCCCGGTCGAGCAGATCCTGGTCGACGTTCTTCGACACGAAGCTGGAGTCGGACCAGTCGGCCGACGCCTCGCCGTGGAATTCGTTGCTTCCACCCTTGATCACGAAACTCAGGCTCGTACCCGGGTTCGACTGCTCGGCACTCTTGGCCGCCGTCGTCACCTGGACTTCGTCGAACGAACCGAAGTCTTCGTAGTGCTGGTCCCAGACCATCCCGTCGATGACCACCTGTGCGTCGCCGCTCTTGCCGAACGCCTGACCACCCGACGAAGACCCGGTCCCGAAAGAAGATCCGCCGACGTCAAAACGCGTGGCGAAAACGCCCGGGATCATCATCATGAGCCCGCGCAAACTCCGACTGTAAGGAACGTCTTCAAATTCCTTGTCGCTGAAGTTGACAGCCACAGTCGCCTGCTCCAGATCGATCGTCGGCTCCTGGCTGGTTACCGTGATCGTTTCAGCCACCGTCGCGACTTCCATCGCTCCGTTGACCGTCGCCGTGGCGCCGACCCGCACGGTGACGCCCTCGATGTTCAAGGTCGCAAAACCCGGAAGCGAGAAGCTGACCGTATAGTCACCGCCTGGCAGCTGCGTGAAGCGAAAGCTGCCCGTCTCATTTGTAATGGCGGTTCGCGAGCCCTGAATCATGACCGAGCTGGATACCGTCACTTCCACTCCTGGGATCAACGCCCCGGAGATGTCCTCGGCTCTTCCCGTGATCGTTCCGTTCGTCGCTCCCTGAGGGAACGCCGGTACGGCCAACACCACGACAAGAACGAGGACTGCAAAAAGATTTCCCCTACCCAATTTCATCTGACCTCCCTTGCAAGTCACCCACTATGCAAGATTGTGTATGCAGCGTCTCACCCGCATACAAGTGTCAATCGGGATCGTCCGGTCAAACAGTGGTGCCGGACTTCTATCCCATCGCAAGTACCCTCACCGGGTATCTGCTGTCGAACTTGCTTCACACCTGGATACCCTAGCTAGCCGGGTATCCTATGTGCCACCTGTATACTGATTGTGTGCGCGCACTGCAAGCTTTTTCTTAACAGCTTTTTAGGAACTGTCCGAGGCACCGATCGGACACTTTCATCTCTGGACTGGAAGCCGGAAAGCATTCGAGTTCGAAGCACGGGTTATTCGAGATAGACGAAGAGGATTCGACGAATAGAAGTACGTTGATCTTACTCGAAGAGAAGGCCGACAAAAGACCCGGGCCTCACCTTCAATTAAACTACGGATATTCGGGCGTCGTGCAAGCGATCGCGAACGCATCGCGCTCGGGTGTCGAGCTAACCTATAGATACATTTAGCTTTATACCAGATCACAAGCAAATTCGTCCCTCGATCCCAATTCCCTTCTCCTGCGAACTGCAATTTTCTGTAACCTTTTGTCCACCGATCGGTTTTCAAGGGTGGAATCGGCATTATGGAGGCACAGGAAATCAGTTCCGTCAGCGATGACGACCTGATGCTGGAGGTCAGCAGAGGGGAGGTTCGTAAGCTCGGCCTGCTCTTCGACCGCTATCACCGGAAGCTGTTCGATTTTTTCATCCGGATGACCGGCAGTCGGGAGGTCAGCGAAGACCTGGTCCAGGACGTGTTTTTTCGGATTCTGAAGTACCGGGGCACGTTCCGACCCGGTAGCCGATTGACGACCTGGATGTACCACATCGCCCGGAACGCTCGGATCGATCACCTCCACAAGCACAAGCGCGAGTACTACTTCGAAGACACGCTGCTTGAAGCGATGAGCCCCTCGGTTGCTCCTGAAGACCTTGGAAAGAAGCAACAGGCGGTGATGTTACGACGCGCGCTCGGTCAGCTGCCGGAAGAAAAGCGCGAGGTCCTGATACTGAGCCGTTTTCAGAATATGAAGTATGACCAGATCGGCGAAGTCATGGGTTGCGAGACGGGGACGGTCAAGGTTCGTGTGTTTCGAGCCGTCCAGGAATTGAGAAAAGTCTACTTCAAGATTTCAGGTGAAAAAGCGTCATGGAATGCGAAAAAGTAAGAGAAAAGCTGCCTGACTATTTGATGGACAGCCTGGACGAACTCTCCGGGACTGCCATTCGGTCACACTGGAACACCTGTCAGTCCTGCCGGGAGGAAGCCGAAAGCCTGGAAGGCGTCTGGGCGAAGCTCGGAACGCTTCCCTCTGAAGAACCAACTCCCAGGGTTCGAGCGCGTTTCGAAGCAATGCTCGAAGCATACGAGGAGGGTCTGGCAAACGCGCACCCGGGACCGCGATGGCACGAAGCACTCAACGACTGGATCGCCGGCTGGTGGCCCAGACAGCCACTGGTTCAGGTGGCTTCGGCCATGGCGCTTCTGATCGTCGGCCTCGTGGCGGGCGCACAGTTCGTCGGGTCGGAACCACCTGGAGGAGGAGACCTCATCGCATTGCAGGGCGAGGTCCAGAGCCTCCGCCAATTGGTGGCGCTGTCGATGCTCGATCAGCAGTCCGCAACCCAAAGGCTTCGCGGAGTGAACTGGAGTTCTCAGATCACGCAACCAGCTCCAGAGGTCCTGTCGACACTGTTGAGCACTCTCAACCATGACCCGAACGTCAACGTCCGGCTTGCGGTCATCGATGCCCTCATGCAGTCGAGCAACGCGCCGGGAGTTCGTGACGGGATCATCGAAGCGCTCGGTCAACAGGACTCCCCTCTCGTCCAGATTTCGATCATCAACGGACTGGTCGAGCTTCGGGAACAGCGGGCGGTTCTGGTGTTTGAGCAGTTGAAAGAAAACGGCGCTCTTCACGAAAGCGTGAGGGAACGCGCCGAGTGGGGATTGCAGCAACTCAGCTTGTAGGGGGATAGCGGTGAATTCGAATAGAAAGGGGTCTTACCTGGGATCCAGATCGGTTCAGCTCGGTTGTGTCGCACTAACGGCAGCGCTCCTGTTCGGGACGACATCGACCGAGGCGCAAAGGCGCAGACTGCCGGAACAAGGAAGAAGAAACGATCCGGAGAACCTTCGAGATCGTCAACCCGTCCACGTCCCGGTTGGAGGTCGACAACGTCGATGGCACGATCGACGTCGTCGGATACGATGGGACGAGCGTCGAGCTTTCGGTTCACAAGACGGATTAGAGCCCGGTCGGACGACAGGCTGGAGGTCGCGCGCCAGGACATCGGGCTGGACATTTCTGAACGGGAGAACCTGGGGCGCTTGTACGTCGACGGCCCGTTCAGGGACGACGGTTACCGTGGGGGCCGGAACGAAGGCTACGAAGTTCGCTTCGACTTCGAGTTAAGGGTGCCACGCGAGATGGAACTTTTTTTGCGGGCAGTTAATAACGGCGACATCGCCGTCGAAGAAACGGCCGGGGACTACGACATCAAGACGATCAACGGGGGCGTACAAATGACCGGGATATCGGGCTCCGGCGACGCGTACGCTCTGAACGGAGAGATTGGATGTCACCTTTGATCGAAATCCGGATCGTGACAGCTACTTCGGGTCACTCAACGGAGACATTGACGTCCGGTTTATCGAAGGACTCTCGGCGGACTTTCGCCTGAAAACGTTCACCGGAGAAGCCTTTACGGACTTTGACACCAGTCAGGTACCGAACCCATTGCAGCCGGTTGAAAGAAGGAATGGCCGATTCGCTTACACGAACAAGGGTTTCTTCGGAGTCCGGGTTGGCAGTGGAGGCCCGGAGATCGAGCTTGATGCTTTTAATGGAGACATTCATATCATCCGCCAGGAACAATGAAGAAGAAATCTGTCGGACTGACTGTAGTACCGGCACTGGCGCTGTAAAGAGGAACGAGTCATGAAGAAAGCCTATCCAATCATCCTGTCGGTTGGCCTGATCTTCGCCCTGGTTGGGGTATCGGGGGCGCCGGCCTTCGCGCAAGAGGAAGTCACCGTACCGTTTTCCGATCCATCGCGTCCGGGAACCGTCCGCGCCGATATCCTGATGGGCGGAATCACAGTCGAAGGCTATGACGGAACCGAGGTCGTGATTCGGGCAATCAGCGATGGCCGCGGGTCTCGAACCGAAAGAAACCCGGACCGGGCGGAAGGGCTGAGGCGGATCGTGAACACGTCGACTGGCCTGAGCGTGGAAGAACGAAACAACGTCATGACGATCGAAACCAGTGTCCTGTCGAGGATAACCAACCTGATGATCCGGGTTCCCTTCAACACGTCGCTGAACCTCGACACCGTCAGCGGGGGCGACATCGAGGTCGACAACGTGCGCGGCGAAGTGGAGGTCAACAACACGAACGGCGGAGTCCGTCTGACAAACATCTCCGGGTCCGTCGTGGCTCACGCGCTGAACGGAGAAGTAACGGTCACGTTGACGGAAGTCAACGGAGATAGCCCGATGTCGTTCAGTACCCTCAACGGCGAGATCGACGTCACGCTACCGGCCGACGTCCGCGCAACAGTCAAGATGAAAACCGACAACGGAGAAATCTACAGCGACTTCGAGGTGGAGTTGCAGTCGCCGACCCCGGCCAACGTCGTCAACAACTCTCGAGGAAACCGCAACCGAATCCGTATCGACCAGACGATCACCGGCAACATCAACGGCGGCGGCCCCGATATTCAGTTAACGACATTCAACGGAAATATTTATATACGGAAGGGGCCGTGAGTCAGAAAGTGGCCAGTGGTCAGTTGAGGAAGGGACCCACTTCTTCAGTTGACCGCGTCGCTGTGGCTGAAGGCCATTCGGAAATAGCATTCCCGACAGGTGTCCAGGTCCACTGTCCCATCGTCCTTTTCTGAAAACAGCAGATCGGGGTCCGGGTTCTCCAGCAGGACCATCAGGAATTCAACACCTCCACCCCGAACGCTTCTTTGAGTGTACTGCCCCTCTGGAATTTCCTTGCCGCAAAGGTCGCAGTTTGGGATGAAGTTGTTGACCATGGATTTAGCCGCCTCTGAAATTAGACGGTCGAAAACGGAAATCGGATTGGAACAAACGTGTGGGTCGCCGTGGACCCACTGCAGGAATGCGGTTCAGGAGCCGGGGTTGCCTGATACTCTCGAGGCTGGGCCGCGGGTGGCCAGGGACGGCCACCCCGACACGCCCTCCCGAACGGCGTCGGCGTTGAAAATAGAGTGTCGGGGCGTCCCTCCGTGGGCGCCCGCGGGGTGTGCGGAATACCTGAGCTGAGCGCTAGTCAGATTGTGATCAGTGGCCAGTCCGGCACGAAAGTCCTAAGAACTTTCCAAGCGGGCGATCTTTTCGGTGAGACGACTCTTCTCTTCTTCCCAGACGGCGGACTTCTCCTCAAATTCCTCTTCCATCTGGTGGCGTAGTCTGTTGAGTTCCTCGATGGTGGGATCGCTCGAACGCTTGAAGCCGGCCTCACGGGCCTGTTTGACTCGCGCCTCGAGTTCCCTGGACTGCTTTTCGAAACGCTCTCTTTCGACCTGCCATTCCTCTTCCGACTGCCGGTGGCGCCGATCGAGTCGCAACCGTAGCCTTTCCGCTTCCTCCAGCTTCAGTTCAAACTCGGTCTTGACTTCCGCGGAGGCCTGAACCCGGGCGGCCTTCTCGGCCGCCACGACATCGTCCTCGAGTTGCTTGATCCTGGTCGCCAGAGACTCCCGCTCGCCGTCGAGGTGGCTGGTAAGCGACGCTAGTTCCTGTTCCAGTTGCTTCTTCACCCGGTCGGAATGTTCCAGCTTCTGGTCATAGCGATGTCGTAACTCGTCATAGACCTCGCCGCGGACGGTCTCGGCCGTGTTCTGTACTTCCTTTTCGAGAACGCTGATCCGCACTTGAAGTTCGTCGCGCTCTTTCTGAAGCCTGTCCTTTTCGGCCTTCAACTCCGCGCCGGGGGTACCGGGCTCTCGTCCCTCCTGCTTGGCCTTCATCCGCTCCATCATCATGCGTCGAGCTTCAGCCATCGGGTCTTTCGGGCCGGCATTCCTTGCCTGCTCGATCTGTTCCTCGAGTCGCTTCTTCTCGGCGTCGGCCTGGACACGCCATTCCTCCTTGGCCTTTTCCAGACGGACCTGAACCTGCTCGCGAACCAGCGTGGCAGTCCGCGTCGGGTTGTTGGCCTGCTCCATGGACTCCACGAGTCTGCTTTCGAGACCTGAGATCTGCGCTTTGAGCATGACGCGTTCCGCTTCGAAACGCTCCTGCGTGGATCTCAAATCCTCTTCAGCCTGCTCCCGCGCGGTGTCGGCGGATTCCTGCTTGACCCTTCCCTGCTTTTGAAGCTCCTC
Organism: Terriglobia bacterium; assembly: GCA_965247425.1. Classification (GTDB taxonomy): domain Bacteria; phylum Acidobacteriota; class Terriglobia; order 20CM-2-55-15; family 20CM-2-55-15; genus CAZOZZ01. Next base: position 1,854,664 of record OZ252023.1, on the reverse strand, counting down.
AGCAACCTGGCCACGAGCCGTCTCCATTGCATCGACTGCCCCTTCTTCGAGCCGTTCGATTTCGGAGTTCAAACGCCGGCGTTCTTCGCGCCAGCTCTGGCGGGCCGAATCGAATTCCTCTTCCAGCGTTTCTTGCGATTGTTTCCGTTCTTTTTCCTTCTCGTCGAGCTTCGCCTGGAGGTCGTCGATCAGTTGCTGGGTCGCGCGCAGGGGTATTCGGGTCTCAGGCGCGAAATGAGGAGCGGAACGATGCTTTGTCATCGTGACCGACGAATGACAAAGCCTGGGGCCCGAAGACCCCTGCGCCCTTCGGGTTACGACGGCATGGGGCCAGCTACGGCGTTGCCACTCCTAGATCGATGAAGAGCATCGACCTCGTCGTGGCGCCTTGCATCTAGCCCCATGGCGCTCGTAACGCGACCCTACAGACTTCCGCCATGATGAGATGGACTCCTCCCTGTGACTTGAACGGCATCAGCGTGCCAAAGTCATAGGAGCCTCGCAATAGAGCGGGCTGAACACATTCAAGTGTTGCAAGGAGGAGTCCGAATGAAGATTAGAACGATCGCAGTGGATCTGGCAAAGAATGTTTTTGAGATTGGCGTCTCCGAGCGTGCGGGGCACGTGAAGAAGACGCACCGGTTGAGCCGGTCGAAGTTCCTGAAGTTCTTCGTCAACCAGGAGCCATCGAGAGTGGTAATGGAAGCCTGTGGTTCCTCGCACTATTGGGCACGGGAGATCAGACAGCTTGGCCATGAAGTCCGGTTGATCTCACCACAGTATGTCAAACCGTACGTGCTGCGGAACAAGACCGACCGTGCGGATGTGAAGGGCTTGCTCGAGGCCGACCGGAACAGCGACATTCATTCGGTTCCGGTGAAGACACTGGCCCAGCAACAACTGACGGCACTGCACCGGATTCGATCCAGGTGGATGGCGACACGGATCGCACGCATGAACACACTTCGGGGATTGCTCCGGGAGTTTGGGTTGGTGATTCCGGTGGGTGCTCGACATGTCATCCCGGGTGCCATGGAGCTGATTGAGGACGCTGAAGTCAATCTGCCGGATGTACTCCGGGAAATGTTGAACGAGATGTGCACCGAGATTCGGGAACTGGAAGCCCACCTTCAGTCCGTCGATGGGCAACTCGAAGCCCTGGCGGCCCAGACACCGGTGGTCGCACGTCTTCGATCCATTCCCGGCATTGGATTACTAACGGCGACTGCGATGGTCGGTTTCGTCGGGGATGTCACGCGGTTTCGCTCTTCACGTCACTTTGCCAGCTATCTCGGACTGACGCCGCGGGAACATTCCAGCGGCAACACCCGACGACTGGGACGGATCAGCAAGCGCGGTGATGTGTATCTGCGGACCTTACTAGTCCACGGCGCCCGCTCGGCGTTGTGGTCGGCGCACCGGAAGGGCATCACACCATCGCCCCTCCAGCAATGGGTCCTCAATGTCCACGAACAACGCGGGTACAACAAGGCATCCGTTGCTCTAGCGAACAAACTGGCCCGACGCATATGGGCCGTCTGGAAACGCAATTCGGACTATCAGGACCACTACAAAGCGGTCTGACAGGCGAGTCGAAGCACTTCAGCCTGACTGCATGACCTCCGTCTGATGGCGCACCGGTCGGACCGGCGCGGGAATACGCCGATAGCAGCCCTGGCCCTTTTGTGGCCGTAACCACGATCGGCCTCCCGTGCGCGAATTTTCATCATGGCCCGGAACGACATGGTTCCAATTACGAGGCCGGAGATACGGATGCAGTCGATCAGCCATCTACAGCAGGGGTCCGATCAGTCCGGCTGAAAAGATTCTGTGGAGAACAACACAGGAGAGTTGTATTCGATTGACAGAGGAGTCCAGATACGGGCTGCTAGATCCAAGGGCCAAAGTCGGAGAGCGGAATCGAGAGGCACTCTTCCGACCTCGGACCTCGGACCATTACATCATTTCACAACCCGCGGAAGACCCGCGACCTGAGACTCTGCTAGCATCCATGTTCTTGAAAGACACTCCCGACAGAAGGATTCTCGGACTGGTACCGGCTTCGGCGATCGTCATATCAAGCATGATCGGCACGGGTATCTTTACAACCACCGGCCTCATGGTTTCGATGGGGGCCGGTGGCGGAGACATCTTGCTGGGATGGCTCATCGGTGGATTGATAGCCCTCTGCGGGGCACTCTGCTATGGCGAGGTCGGCGCGAACTTCCCGCAGTCCGGGGGGGAGTATTATTACCTGAGCCGGCTGATCCACCCGGCCGCTGGATTCATCGCGGGAGCGGTCTCGCTAATCGTAGGCTTCGCGGCTCCGATAGCCGCATCGGCGATGGCCATGCACTTGTACGTGGGGACGGTCATTACAGGCTGGCCCGTGCGGACGATGGCGGCTGGGACGATCCTGGTTCTGTCCCTCCTGCATGCCTACGACCTGAATCTTGGCAGCCGTTTCCAGACCGTCTTGACTGCTGTCAAGCTTCTCCTGCTCGGAGCCTTCGTGTCGACGATTCTCGTTGGCGGGCCTGGACCGGGCACCGGAGATTCCTTCAGCCTGAATCCGAACTTCTGGACCTCCTCGGCATTCGCGGTGGTTCTGGTCTTCATTTCGTTCGCCTACAGCGGGTGGAACGCCGCTTCGTACATCGCAACGGAGGTGCGCCAGCCGGAGCGGACCCTCCCCCGCGCGTTGCTTCTGGGCACCTTGATCGTGGCCGGCACCTACTTCCTGGTTAACCTCTCATATCTCCGGTCGGTGCCTCTTCGAGACCTGTCAGGCGTTGAACAGGTGGGCTACGTCGTCGCGACGGCCGCTTGGGGACCGGGAGGCGGCCAACTCGTGTCGACGCTGATTTCCCTGACCCTCATCGCGCCCATCAGCGCAATGCTCCTGATCGGCCCACGCGTCGCCGAGGCCATGGCCAGAGACGGTTTCCTCCCGCCGATTTTTGCCCGCCTCAACAAAAGGAGAGTCCCCTCCTACGCCGTGATGTTCCAGGCAACACTGTCGATCGCGATCGCCCTCACGTCGTCCTTCACCGCTCTCCTGATCTATATAGGCTTCACGTTGAACATTTCGACCGCTCTCACAGTGATCAGCCTCATCCGCCTCAGACAGTCTGGGAAGAGCACTCACCACGTCTGCATCGGCTACCCCATCCCGCCCCTGATCTTCCTCGTCTTCGCCGTGTGGATCACAATCTGGAGCATCCAGTCCCAACCCATCTCCACCCTGGCCGGCCTGGCCACCATCGCCATCGGCTACATCGCGTACCTATTCAGTTCGAAGAGAGCGAGTATCGAGACTGAGATCTAGCCCGCATAAATCACCGAAAGGACCAGAAAAGGCCGCCCTGTTTGGCATAAATCGTTTGTCGAGAACGGTTCAGAAACCAAACGGAGCGCTTAGCGTTCATCGGGAGTGCCGAGCGATAAGGCGTGGTGGTGACGAGATCTTCGGGCACTTTCGATAACGACGTTTGAAGGAAGGCGCTGGCGTTTGCGGCGAACGCGGTGGGCTATGGAGAAAGTACGGGGTTGGGGGTTGAAGTTCTCACGAGTGAGACTCGACCAGCGAGTGTGGCCAGGCGGCGACAATGAATGTATGGCGGCCGATCGTCCGTTTTGGAGAGTTCACCGAGCAGGTCCAGGCCCGATCGGTACGAACTTTTGACATCAAGGCGCACGTGGGCGTTGGCGTGCACCAGCACGTCTGGAAGGCATGGATTTGGAATCCCTGTTACGACGTGTCTAAAAAGCATTTCGAAGCGAATCTCCATGCGAGTTCGGTCGCAGTGAGCCTCTCGATAACGGTCATCGGGGCATGACAGATTGGACACAGCCAGGCGGAGCTGGTTGACGGGACTTCCTCAGGAGGAGGGACCGGCGCCATTCCCAATAACCGATGACAAAGTTCCATGGATACGGATCGTTGGGAGTTCGCCATGAAACCGAAGTGCCGGATGCGGACAAAGCCTTTCGGCAGTACGTGGAGCAGGAATCGGCGGATGAACTCGGCGGCGGAAACCGTCATCGTCCTTGCTTTGTTACCGCGAGAGTAATCCCGCCAACGGAATGTGACATGGCTGCCGTCGAAGGAAAGCAATCGATGATTGGAGATGGCGACGCGGTGTGTGTAGCGTCCGAGGTATCGAAGAACCTGTTCGGGGCCGCCGAATGCCGGCTTCGCATAGACGACCCAATCTTGGCGGAATAACGGTCGCAAGAAAGCCGCAAAGTGCTTCGGTTCGGAAAGGTGCTGGATCTGTCCGGCGAAGGTCAGGCTCTTCTTGCGAAAAGCCTTCTGCAATCCGTCAACGAACTTGCCGCGGAATAGTTTTCCCAGAACCTTCACAGGTAGGAAGAACGGGTATCGCGGATGAATCCAACGCGCACGGCCCGGTGCGATTCCTCCGGCGGGAATGACGCAGTGGATGTGAGGATGAAACAGCACGTTCTGACCCCACGTGTGCAGGATGAGGAAGAAGCCGATTCTCGCGCCAAGATGTTTGGGATTTCGAGCGACCTCCAGAAGAGTCTCGGCCACAGTGCGGAACAGCAGGTTGTAGAGCTCGACCTGGTTCTGTCGGACGAGCGAATGCAATTGGTGCGGCAGGGTGAACACGACATGGAAGTATCGTGTTGCCAGAAGCTCTCGTTCTCTGGCCGCGATCCAACGCTGACGCGCCTGAGCCTGGCATTTGGGACAATGGCGATTACGGCATGAGTTATAGGAGAGGACCCGATCGCCACCACATCGTGAGCAGGCATCGATATGACCGCCGAGAGCCGCTGTGCGGCAATGCTGGATGGCGTGCATCACCTTGAGCTGCTGGAAATGGATTCGTTTTCGATGACGGTCGATAAAGTCGTTGCCCGCGGCGCGAAGGATGTCGGCCACCTCCACGGTGGGCCGGGTCATTGTTTCTGCTTCCTTCTTTTGGACCGCTTCACCGCATCGAGGCTGGAAACCGCCATGGTCTCCACCGGATTGGTGACCGCCTGCAGGTGACGTCGAGACAGGTGCAGATAGACGCTGGTGGCTCGCAGGTCCGCGTGACCCATTAACATCTGAATGGTGCGGAGATCGGTGCCATTTTCAAGTAGGTGAGTGGCCCAGCTGTGACGCAGCGTGTGCGGGGATACGCGTTTCTTGATTCCGGCACGTTTCGCCGCATCGTGTACGGCGGACCACACGCACTTGGGGGTGAGGGGTTTGTCGGCGCGCCAGTTGTTCACCATGCCCGGAAACAAATAGGTCTTGGGCTTCATCCAACACCAGTATTCTCGTAGCGTCTGCAAGAGCTTTGGTGTCAATGGCACGTCGCGATCACGATGACCCTTGCCCTGACGGATGTGGATGATCATGCGCTCGCTATCAACATCCTCGGCCTTCAACCGGATCAACTCGGCTCGGCGCATCCCGGTGGCGTACAAGGTCATGAGCATCGCGTAATCCAGCAAATTCTTTGCCGAGTCGATCAGTCGTGCGACCTCGTCCTGGCTCAAAACCGTCGGCAATCGTTTCGGGGTTCTGGGATATGGGAGATCCAGCTTCAGGTATGGACGCCGCAGCGTCTTTACAAAAAAGAACCGCAAGGCGGCAATGTACAAGCCGACAGTCTTGGCCGCGAGCTTTCGCTCCCGGATCAGATGTAGGTGATACTGCCGCAGGTCTTCCTGACTGAGACGATCGGGGCGCGTACCAAAATAGCCCGCGAAGTCTTCAACGACTCGCAGGTAACTTCGGATGGTGATCGGAGAGAAATTACGACGCTGGAGTTCCTCCAGCATCCGTTTACGCAGGTCCGTCATGTAGGCCTCCTTTGAAGCCCACACTCTACAGTTTGCTTAGCACCGTTCGCTCAGCCCACGCGTAGCGTCCGCCGCGACAGCGGCTTCGTTCAAGCGGCCCTTATGAGTACAGAGTGTAAACAAACCACGTTCGAATTTCACGGACTTCTTCAACGAAAAATGAAGGCGCGTTTCGACGGCGGCAAGATCACGTCTGACGCTGGAGTTCTGCTGCTGCGTGAAGTCGAAAAGCGGACCGGTTTGATCGATGGATTGGCGGGGTGTTTTAGCGATCATCGCGACCAACGGTTGATCGAACACACCGTGAAGGAGCTGTTGGGACAGCGGGTCTACGGGCTGTGCCTGGGATATGAAGACCTGAACGATCACGATCAGTTACGGACCGACCCGATGCTTGCGTTGGCGGTGGACAAAGCGGATCCGCTGGGAACGAATCGACGACAGGCCGGCGACTGGGGAAAGGCGTTGGCGGGCAAGAGCACGCTAAACCGATTGGAGTTGACCGGCGCCGAAGTCGGCGACCAGGAGCGGTACAAGAAGATCGCTATGGATGGGGACAAGATCGATCGTTGGATGGTCGATGCGTTTGTGGCAGCCCATGACAACACGGCGCCCGAAGAGATCGTTCTGGATCTGGACGCGACCGATGATCCGATCCATGGTCAACAGGAAGGCCGGTTCTTTCACGGCTACTACCGCAACTACTGCTATCTGCCCTTGTACATCTTCTGTGGAGAGCATCTGTTGTGCGCTCGGCTGCGCCCGTCCAATATCGATGGGGCGGCAGGATCAGTCGATGAATTGGAACGTATCGTCGGCCAGATCCGTCAGAGCTGGCCGGACGTGTCGATCATCATTCGGGCCGATTCCGGATTCTGCCGGGATGCATTACTGGACTGGTGTGAAACCCACCAGGTCGATTATGTGATGGAGTTGGCCAAGAACGACCGCCTCAAGCGAGAGATCGCTGACCAGATGATTCAGGCTGAAGCGGAGTTTCAGACCACTGGGAAATCGGCACGAGTGTTTAAGGATTTCCTGTACCGGACTCGAAAGAGCTGGAGCCGCACTCGTCGCGTTGTTGGCAAAGCCGAGTTCCTGGCCAAGGGCGCCAATCCCCGATTCGTGGTGACCTCACTGCCACCGGAACGACTCGGAGCCCAAGCGCTCTACGAAGATTTCTATTGCGCACGCGGCGACATGGAGAACCGGATCAAAGAACAGCAACTGGATCTATTTGCCGACCGCACCAGTGCGGGAACCATGCGCGCCAATCAGCTCCGACTGTATCTGTCCTCAGCCGCCTACATGCTTATGCAGGCGTTGCGTCGTCTCGGTCTCAAAGATACCGCGATGGCCCATGCCCAATGCGGAACCATCCGTCTGAAGCTTCTTAAGATCGGTGCGCGTATCCGCCTCACGGTCCGCAACGTCTGGATCTCGATGTCGGAGGCCTATCCCTATGCCGACGTCTTTGACCTCATAGTGAGAAACCTGCAATCAATTCCGCTTCGTTGCTGACGACACCGAACCTTCAGATCCGAAAAACAGCGCCTCTCATCTGCCTCCCGGCGAGGCCTGCCTGCACTCGCCCATTCATGCCGATCTCCCGCCAAATGTCGCCGTGTCACAGGCTCAAAATCCGCCAATGTCCACGGCTCGCTCACTCTCAGCTCCAAGTCTCGCCGCAAATCGCTTCTCGTATCCGAACACCGATCGATTCTCCGATTGGTGATCCATCCGGGCTAGATCTAAAGAGGACTCAACGCAAAGACGCAAAGACGCAGAGACGCAAAGGACGCAAAGGACGCAAAAAGATAGGGCCTTGGTCCGGAATCAACCCGCACTGTTCTACTTTGCGTACTCTGCGTCTTTGCGTTTTTGCGTTGAAAACGATGCTCAGCGAAGCCCCGGTGTTGCGCCGGAGGCGACACTGTCGACGTCGGGGTGGTCCGGGCTGATTCTGATGCAGGCGGCCAGGTGATCGGGTTTGATTTCGACCAGGTGGGGTTCGCGTTCGGAGCACTCGGGGACGGCGTAGGGGCAACGGGTGTGGAAGCGGCATCCGGATGGGGGGTTGATCGGCGACGGGACGTCGCCTTCGAGAACGATCCTTTTTCGCGACCGTTCGGCGACCGGATCGGGAAACGGAACGGCCGAGATCAGGGCCTTGGTGTACGGCATCAGGGGCTCGTGATACACGACGTCCGCACCGGCGACCTCTACAAGCTTGCCGAGGTACATCACGGCCACTCGATCTGATGTGTGCCGGATAGCCCGCAGATCATGTGAAATGAAAAGGTAGGTCAGGTTTCGCTCGCGCTGCAGCCGCTCGATCAGGTTGATGATCTGCGCCTGGATCGAAACATCCAACGCCGATATGGGTTCGTCCGCCACGATGAAGTCCGGATTGGCGGCCAGTGCACGAGCGATCCCGATCCGCTGCTGCTGGCCGCCTGAAAACTCGTGCGGATATCGCTGGATGAACCGCGGGCTGAGACCGACGGTCTCCATCAGCTCACGAATCCGTTTCTCCTTCTCGGCTCCGGCTGCCAGACGGAACGTTTCGACGGGCTCGGCTATGATCTGGCCGGCCGTCATCCGGGGGTTCAGCGACGCGTATGGATCTTGAAAGATCATCTGCAGGTGACGGCGCTGGCTCCGCATCTGCCTGGTGGACAGGCTCGCTAGATCGATCCCTTCGAAAAAGACCTGCCCGGAGGTCGGTTCGTTCAACATCAGCAGTGCGCGGCCAAACGTCGACTTGCCACAACCCGATTCACCCACCAGTCCGAGCGTCTCACCCGTTCGGATTTCGAGAGACACGCCATCCACAGCCTTGACGACTTGCGGAAGCGGGTTGCCTCCCGTCATCCGATCCCACACCGTACCGCCACCCAAGTCGAAATGGACCTTCAGGTCCCTCACCGACAACAACGTGTCGTTAGACGAGGCGTCGGGTGAACTATGGTGATCCACAACCATTCTCAGGAACCACCAGCGCCGGTGAAAACTTCGGCGGCAAAATGACAGAGTGAATGGTGTCCGGGCTCTACTTCGACAAAAGGCGGAAACTCGTTCCTGCAGATGTCACGAACCTTTTCGCATCGCGGAGCGAACGGACATCCGGACGGCAGGTGCGCCAGGTCCGGGGGCAGCCCGGGAATCTGGTAGAGTTCGCGCCCGTTCGAGGTCGGACCCGGCACGGACCGGAGCAGTCCCTGTGTATAAGGATTTCCGGGAGCCGCAAACAACCTGGAGGTCGAGGCCTGCTCAAAAACTTTGCCCGCGTACATCACGATGACATCGTCGGCCATTCCCGCAACGACCCCCAGGTCATGCGTGATCAAGATTACGCTGGTCCCGGTTTCTTGCTTCAGCTTCCGTATCAGTTCCAGGATCTGTGCCTGGATCGTGACGTCGAGGGCTGTCGTCGGCTCGTCAGCGATCAACAGTTCCGGCTCGCAAGACAGGGCCATCGCGATCATGACACGTTGACGCATTCCTCCCGAAAACTCGTGAGGATAACTGGCGGCGCGATCGCGAGCGTCCGGAATTCCTACGAGATCCAGCATCCGGATCGCATGATCGTAAGCCTGCTGCTTCCCATATCCGCGATGAAGCCGGGTGACTTCCATCAACTGTTGGGAGATGCGCATGAACGGATTCAGCGACGTCATCGGATCCTGAAAGATCATCGCGATCCGGTCCCCTCGAATCCGCCGCATCTCTTCGTTCGATAACTTAAGGAGATCGCTTCCGTCGAAATGGATCGCTCCCCCTGCAATCCGACCCGGCGGCTGTGGGATCAGGCGCATCACCGACAGGTTGGTGACGGACTTACCCGACCCGGATTCACCCACGATCCCGAGGGTTCTCCCCTTCTCCAGATCGAAATCAATTCCGTCGACCGCCCGAACCGTCCCATCTTCGGTTTCGAAATAGGTCTGGAGTCCCCGAACGGACAATAGTGTGGAGCTACTCATACGCGGATTCCATTTGCAGGAGGAGAAGTCCGGGGTCCGGTGTCCGAAGTCCAAGGTCCAAAGTCGAGACGAGGACGAAAAAACTGATTAAGAAACACTGGACGGTCATCTCGCAAACTCATGCTGAACTCTTCAACCCGGACCTCGGACTTCGGACCTCGGACTTCCCCATCCCTACCCGTCCTACATTTTCCTCGTCTGGGGATCCAGTGCATCCCTGAGGCCGTCACCCATAAAGTTCAAAGAGAACAGTGTCGCGGCCATGGTAACGCCCGGGAAAATCAGCTGCCACGGGAACACCGCGATGTTGCGAATTCCGTCGGCGGACAGGCTGCCCCAGGACGCCAGGGGGGCCTGAACGCCGAGCCCGAGAAATGACAGAAACGCCTCGAGAAGCATGACGGATGGAATCGTCAACGTGGCGTAGACAACGACCGGACCGAGGGTGTTGGGTACCAGGTGCCTCGAAATGATTTTCCACGTCGGCACGCCCGTCGCCCGCGCGGCCAGAACGAATTCCTGATTCTTGAGCGACATCACCTGTCCGCGTACGATCCGGGCCATGGTCAACCAGGAAACGGCGCCGAGTGCCAGGAAGAGCAGGAACAACTGCCCCAGAGGCGACTGGCCGCCGAAAAAAGCCAGCAGAACGATAACGACCATCATGTACGGAATCGCATAGAGCACATCCACGATCCGCATCATGGCGTCGTCGACACCACCACCCAGATACCCGGCGGTAGCGCCATAGGTCACACCGATTACCAGCGACACGATGGTGGAGATGATTCCGACCATCAGCGAAATCCGACCGCCCAGCAGGACCCGCGCCAGGATATCGCGCCCAGCCTCGTCGGTTCCCATGGGATGGATCCAGGAAAAAGACCCATCGGGCGCAGTGAACGGCGGAAACGATCGGATCAGGGACGAATCCGCAGGAATATAGTCGTAAGTAAACCCGGTCGCACTTTCGATGACCGGCGGACCGATGATCGAAGCCATCGTGATCAGAACCACGAAAACCATCCCCACAACCGCCAGACGATTCCGCAGCAACCGCCGCCACGCGTCCCGCCACAAAGACGTTCCGACTACAACTTCTGTTTCATCAGCCTGTGTCATAATCCCGAATCGCTTCTCACAGTCTCCCCAATCCGTTGGGCTTTCCCGCTCCCCCAACTGACCACTGACCACTGACCACTAACCACTTCCCCTAATACCTCACCCTGGGATCCAGAAACCCATAAGCAACATCGACCAGTAAATTGAACAGCAGTATCGAGATCGACATGAACGCGACGATGCCGATGATCAACGGTTCATCCCGGTTGAGGTTGGCGTTGATGAAGTAATTCCCCAACCCGGGCAACGCGAAGATGCGTTCGACCACGACCGTGCCGGAAATCAAGAACGCCAGGGCCGGACCCGAGAAGGATACGACCGGCAGCAATCCGCCACGGAGCGCGTGTCGAAAGATCACACGGGTCTCATCCAACCCCTTCGCTCGAGCCGTTCGGATGTAGTTCGATCCCAACACCTCGAGCATGCCGGATCTGGCAAGACGGGCGATGTAAGCCATGTAGACAGCCGATAACGTGAGCACCGGCAGGATCGTGTGCACGCTCCAAAACCCTTCCCAGCGTGCGGGAGGCAGCCAGTACAGGGTCAGCGCAAATCCCAGGACAAGGATCGGGCCCAGGACAAAGTTGGGCAGGGATATCCCGATCATCGCAAACCCCATCGACGTGTAGTCCATCCGGGTGTTCTGCTTCACCGCCGAAATGACGCCAACGGTGACTCCAATCAACACGGCCACCAGGTAGGCGGCAAACCCGATGGCCGCCGACACCGGAAGCGAGATAAACAGGATTTCATTGACCGACTGGCCCTGGTAACGGAGGGAGTTTCCGAAATCCCCTCGCAACGTGTTGCCCAGCATCTTTCCGTACTGCACGTACCAGGGTTGATCGAGCCCGTACTTTGCGCGCAGGTTCGCCTCGATGGCAGGGGGAATAGGTTTCTCGCCGGTGTAGAAATTGCCCGGGGCGAGCCGGATGAGGGCCCAGGTCAGCGACACCACCACCAGGATCATGGGGATCGTCACGATCAATCGCCGGATTATAAAACGGAACATTTGTTTTCGAAGTCCGAGGTCCCGAAGTCCGAGGTCTAAGCACCAAAGCCGGACAGGCGTGCACTGCTCTTCCCGACTTCGGACTCCCCTAGTTACTCATGTCCGGAACACCGCGATCCCATTTAGTGGGATCGTGCTCGATGTAAACGAATTTCCAGGAATGAAGCGTTCCCGGGTTGGGGTACATCCCTTTGACGTACGGTTTCTTCATCCAGTTCGTTGCGGCGGTGTCGAGCGGGATCACAGGTTGGGCCTCCAGCATGTAAGCTTCGGCCTGGGCCAGCAACTCATATCGGACACTCGAATCCAGAGTGCGATTGGCTTCATCGAGCAGACGGACAAACTCCGGATCCCACCAGCCTGTCCCATTGTCTCCTCCCTTGGTGTAAAACAGGTTCAGGAAACTGTATGGATCCATGTAGTCGCCCACCCAGCCGGCTCGACCAATGCCCTTGTAGTCCAATTCGGCCCGGGTGACCAGGAAGGTCTTCCACTCCATGTTCTTGAGAGGAACCGTCAATCCCAGATTCTGCTTCCACTGAGCCTGAACGAACTCGGCCACCTGGCGGTTGGCCTCCGAGGTGTTATAGGTCAACTCGACCTCCCCGATCGGAAAGGTCTCCGGATCATAGTTGCCGTCGGCATCCGCGTAACCGGCCTCCGCGAGCAGTTGCTTCGCACGTTCGGCGTCGAACGGATCCCCGCCGGGTTGGGGATAACCGGGATAGATTCCCTCGGGCGTGAAGGCAGTCAGAGGTTTTGTCACACGGCGAAAGTCGGCCAGGGCCTCTTTGTCAATCGCAGCATTGAACGCTTTCCGAACCCTCACGTCGTCCATCGGTGCCCGGGTCACGTTGAACATGTAGTACCCGATGGCGTTCTCGGGCGCGTCCATGTAGTCGCGTAACGGACGAATCAGGTCGAGCCAGGCGACGGGTACAACATGGTTGAAAACCGCGTCGACCTCCCCCGCCTTGTACAGGTTCATCATCGTCGTCGCATCTTCCATCGGGTAGAAAATGAGCTTGTCCAGACGGACCGCCTCGGCGTCCCAGTACATCGGGTCCCGGACCATCACGAGTTCGTTATACGGCTTCCAGGATTCCAGTTTGAACGGGCCGTTGGTGATGATGTTTCTAGGACGTGTCCACGCATCCCCGTATTGCTCAACAAGCCACCTGAGAACGGGCTTGAAGGTCTGGTGCGCGACAAGGCCGACAAAATAAGGCGCCGGACGGACAAGCGTCACCCTGAAGGTGTAGTCGTCGACGGCTTCGATTCCGATGTCCTCTCCGACGACGGGAACGAACTCCAGGCCGGCCACGCGATCGCGTAGTTCCGGGTTCTCTTCAAACAACGCTTCGCGGCCGGCCTCGTCGCCGGGCAGCGTCAGACGCTCGGGGCCCGTGATGTATGAACGAAAAGGTGTGAAGTCTCCAGGCGCTGGGTCATCCGCGTCGACGGACGGTTGTTCGGATGAACCGGCTTCCAGTAAAAATTCTCCTGTCTCCGGGTCGCCGACGAACACCTGTCCCTCGTTATAAGCCTGGGCGAACTTGATGTCGTAAGCCAGGTATGCATTTCTTGAAGCCAGCTCCGGCGACAACGCCCGGCGCCAGGAGTAGAGAAAGTCCCCGGCGGTCACAGGCTCGCCGTTGCTCCAGCGCGCGTTCTCGCGCAGGTGGAAGACGAACTCCGAATTGTCCTCGTTGGCCTCCCAACTCTCCGCAACTCCCGGAATCGGTACGGAGGTCTTCGGGTCGTAGTCGGTCAACCCGTCGAACAGCGCCATGTAGAGACGGGCTTCGGGTTGGCCCGACGAGACGGGTGGATCCAGCGACTCGGGTTCCGATCCCGAGATGTACCGCATGACCTGACCTTCGGGAGGTTGGACCCTGCCGAAATATTCCGAATCGGCCGAAACCCCACTGCAGGCAGCAACAGCCACCGACATGACGAGGACGATGAACACACGCACGGCGAACCGACTGCTTTCCATGGCTTTCTCCGTTAACGACGATCGATAGGGAAAGCTATCATGCAGGGGTTTGGGGATCAAGGGTTGGGGGAAGTGGGGGGAGAAGTGGTCAGTGGTCAGTGGTCAGTTGACGGATGGGGATTCGGAAGGTAGCTGCCTGCCCGATTGCTACGGTTTGATATAGTTATCGGACTCTCCTGTACGGATCCATATCGATGTGAGAGCCGCATGAGGTTCGATGTTTGAAGGATCAATTTATTTTTCGAGGTGTCCTATGAAGCAAGCCGTCGTCGTCATCTTTTTTTTGATCGGGATCTGGAGCACTTCGGCTCCCGCGCAGGCAATCGGCGAAATAGGATCTTCGGAGGTTCCGGGGCGGTCCGGTGCCGATCCGACGTCGGCTCGACAACTGTCTCAGATTCGCGATGAACTCGCGAGCCTCCGGGACGAGTATGAGCAGCGAATGGCGTCTCTCGAAACGCAGTTGGAGGAGCTTCAGATTCAGATGCTGCGCGGAGGGGCCGAAGAGGCCCTTCCGGCCCCAACGACGTCGGCCTCGCAGAGTGCCTACAACACACTGAATCCGTCGATATCGGTGATCGGCAACTTTCTCGCCCGCGGCGACAGCGACCGGATATTTTCACCCGACGGGGATCGGATCGACAACAACCTGAATCTGCGTGAAGTGGAAATCGACATGCGGGTTCCGGTCGATCCCTTTGCCGATGCGGTCTTGATCGCTTCGTTCGAATCTGAAACCCCGGGGAACTTCGAGGCAGGTATCGAAGAAGGTTACATCAACATCAAGAAACTGCCATTCATGCCCAATCCGCTGGGGCTTCGCTTCAAGGTCGGCCGGTTTCGACCGGATTTCGGAAAATTCAACATCTTGCATACCCACGCTCTCCCGCAATCGTTCCGGTCGATGTCGACCGAAGAGCTTCTGGGAGAGGAAGGATTCATCCAGCAGGGCGTGGCCGCGGAGTTCTACGTCCCCAAACCCTGGAAAGGAGAGGACTCGCTCACCGCCAAGCTGCAGATCATCGACGGCGGCGACATCGCCGTGTCACCCGAGTCAAACGGCAAGAAAGCCTACCTGGGAAAGCTTCTATGGTTTAATACTTTCGATGGAACCCATAACCTGGAACTAGGGTGGTCCAGCTACTGGCATCCCGGCGGCGAGGACAAGTCCACAACTCGATTGCATGCTGTCGATTTCATGTACAAGTGGAAGCCTTTCCGGCAAGGGGAATCGAAGTCTTACTTGCTGGGCGGAGAGGTCATGTTCACCGACCCGCGCGCTTCAATCGATCCGGGCTCGCCCTCGCGCCGTCCGTGGGGTGGTAGCGTGTTTACGCAATGGCAGCTCGACCGTCGAAAGTATGTGGGGGTCCGTGGAGACTACACCAAGACCCTGTCTGATCCCGGAAAGACGCGTCGTGGGGTGACGCCGTATCTGTCATACTATGTGAGCGAATTCTTCAGATTACGGCTCAACTACGAGCACCGGTGGAGCGACATCCTTGCCGAAAACGGCAGAGACTCGGTTTTCCTGGAATTCAGCTGGATTTTCGGAGGGCATCCGCCCGAGCCCTTCTGGGTGAACAAGTAAGGAGATCAGCAGACGATGGTCCCAAGCCGCCGAAATTTGATACTGGCCTGGTTTGTGTTTTTTGCCTGCTCCGCTTTCGCCGAGGCCCAAACAATCAAGGTCGTGACCACGCTGCCGACGCTCAAGGCGTTGGTCGAAGAGGTCGGCGGCGATCGCGTCGACGTGGTCGCGCTCTCCAGGGGAGATCAGGACCCGCACTTCGTAACACCGACCCCCGTCCTGATGCGGCGGACGCGAGAGGCCGATCTGTTTATCGAGAACGGTTTCACGCTGGAACAGTGGGCCGACGAGGTCGTCAACGGCTCGGGCAACTCCAAAATTTTCCGCGGCACATCGGGGCGGGTCACCGCCGCCGAAGGAATCGCGGCATTGGAAATCCCTTCCATCCTGTCGCGGGAGATGGGCGACATCCATCCCCAGGGCAACCCGCACGTCTGGCTGGATCCACTGCGCGCAAAGATCGAAGCCACCAATATCGCCGACGCGCTCAAACGAGTCGACCCGGAGAACGCCGGCTACTACGAAAGCCGAAAAGAGAGTTTTCACGGCCGGATCGACGAAGCGCTGTTCGGAGAGGAGCTTCTGAATCTGGTGGGAATTTCCAAACTGACCCGACTGGCGTGGACCGGACAACTTCACGAGTTTCTCGAATCGAACAAGTTCCGCGGCGAACCACTGCTGGCAATGGCAGGGGGCTGGCTCGCCCAGGCCCGTGCGCTCAACGGAACGAAGATTTACGAGTTCCACAAGGTGTGGGTTTACTTCGCCGAACTCTTCGGGATGGAACTGTCAGGGACGATCGAAGAAAGACCCGGGATTCCGCCCGGGCCGCAGCAGACGCGGCAGGTGACAATGCGCATCAAGGCGGAGAACATTCCATTGATTCTCGTCGACAACTTTTACGATCCCGCACTCCCAAACCACATCGCGCGGGAAACCGGGGCGCGAGTCATCGTCCTGCCCAATCAGGTCGAGGGCGAACCCGGCATCGACACGTATTTTGAGTTGATCGATTATTTGATCTCCAGAATTACCCAGGGGCTGGAGCCCTCCAACTGACAGCCTGAATAGCGACGCATGGAAATTCTGACTGATTGGAGATGGATGATCGCGCCGTTTCTCGCGTGCCTGATCCTGTCGGTGTCGCATGTCTACATGGGCGTGCACGTTGTCGCTCGTAAGGTCATTTTTGTCGACCTCGCCCTGGCGCAGATCGCAGCTGTCGGCGCCACATACGCCACAACTCTCGGTTACGACCTGCACCAACCCGACGACGTTTTTGCGATCGCACTTTTTTCGATGGCCTTCACCATCGTGGGAGCGGGAGTGATTTCGGTCGCACGCATGCGCAAGGAACAGGTGCCCCAGGAAGCCTTTATCGGGATCGTGTATGTCGCGGCTTCCGCCGCAGCCGTCTTGATACTGTCCAAGTCGCCCACAGGGGGCGCAGAGCTTCAACACATGCTCGTCGGCGACATCCTGCTCGTGTCCTTGCGGACGATCGCCAACGTCGGCCTCATTTACGCCGCCGTCGGTGTGTTCCATGTCGTTTTTCGACATCGTTTCTTTGCGATGTCGCTCGACCTCGGGGCCGCCGAGGCGGCCGGTGTGAACGTTCGTCTCTGGGACTTCCTCTTCTACATGACCATGGGCATCCTGGTCACCCAGTCCGTCGCCATCGGGGGCGTCCTTCTGGTGTTTTCCTACTTGGTCATACCGGCCGTCGTCGGCCAGATGTGGTTTGAGAGCATGTCGGGACGACTTCTGACGGGGTGGATCGTGGCCGTACTGGCAAGTATCGCGGGCATCCTCTGGTCGTTCTATTCCGACTACCCGACGGGTCCCACGATCGTGCTTGCACTCACGGCTATCCTGATCCTGTCGGGTCTTGTCTACTTCGTCTATCGGGCTCGAAACCGTGTCCGGGCCGTGGGGTGGGTTTCAGTGATGGTTGTGTCGGCGGCCCTGTTCGTTTCCGCTTTGTCGGAGTTCCGGAAGGAAGTCGAGCCGCAGGTCGAAAGCCTGGATTCGCCGGCGGACATTCTCCTCGACGAGCTCGTGAACGGTGGTATTTCCGGGCAGCTCGACGCGATTTCGCTCCTCGTCGACGTGAACGACCCGCGTGTCGTTCCGGCGCTTTCCGTCTTGTTGCAAGAGACCGCCTCGGAGCAGATCGTCGAGGCGATTGCCGAGGTCTTTGCCAACAGAGGGGATCCCGCCGCGGCTCCTGCTCTCCGCAACGCCGTCGGACGGGATTACGATCCGTTCCTGAAGCTCACCATCTCCGAAGCACTTGTTGCCTGCGATGACAATGAGGGATTCCGCGTGATGCTCGAGATCCTGGGCGACGAGGATGCCGGGTTCGCCCGAACTCAAGCAATCGAGCGGATAGCCGAAGCCGCCGGGGACGACTTCGGCTATCAGAGCCAACTTGCGGTGGAAGAGAATCGTTCGGCGCTCGAGGCCATTGACGCGTGGCTTAGCGGTCTGTAGCGGCGAGCGGGTGGCTGGCAGCGTTTAGCTGGCAGCCAGGAAGGGTCGGACGAAAGTCGACCGCTCATCGCCCGAAGCTGCTCGCTGCCAGCTACAAGCTACCCGCTAAACCAATTCCTGCTTCAAGAACGCAAGCACGTCCGCTGCTTCTTCAATCTGCATCGAGGTCGGCTTACCAAGGCCGTGGCCTGCCGAAACGGCAACTCGGATGAGGACGGGGTGGGGCCCTGCCTGGGCGGCCTGTATGGCTGCCGCAAACTTGAAGCTGTGCGAAGGGACGACGCGATCGTCGTGGTCGCCGGTAGTGATCAGCGTCGCAGGATAGCGGGCCCCTTCTTTGAGGTTGTGGTACGGCGAGCAGGCATAGAGCACGTCGAAGTCGTCCGGATTGTCGGGTGATCCGTAGTCGGATGTCCAGGCCCAGCCGATCGTGAACTTGTGGAAGCGCAGCAGATCCATGACGCCGACCGCAGGAACCGCCGCCCGAAAAAGCTCGGGGCGCGCCGTCATACAGGCCCCGACCAGCATTCCACCGTTGCTGCCGCCGTGGATCGCCAACCGGGAAGAACTCGTGTAACGATTTTCGATCAGCCACTCGGCGGCCGCAATGAAATCGTCCAGGCCGTTCTGTTTGTTTGGACCGATTCCAGCCTGATGCCACTCCTCTCCATACTCTCCCCCACCCCGAATGTTGGCGACCGCATACACCCCGCCCATCTCGAGCCATGCCAGATTGCGAACCGAAAACGACGGCGTGACTGAAATGTTGAAGCCCCCGTAGCCGTAAAGCAGTGTGGGGTGAGTCCCGTCCAGCTCGATGTCGCGATGGTGGACCAGGAACATGGGGACCCGGGTCCCGTCCGGACTTCCGTAAAACACCTGCCGGGTCTCGAACTCTTTCGTGGAGGCATGGAGTTTCGGTTGACGAAAGACCTCGCTGTCACCGGTTTCCAGGTCGTGACGGTAGATTGTCGTCGGCGTTGTGAATCCGGTGTAGGCGTAGAAGGATTCCCTCTCTCCGACCTTCCCACTGAAACCGGCAACGGTTCCAATACCGGGAAGATCCAATGTCCGGATATGCCGGCCGTCTTTTCGAAACATGTCCACGCGACTGTAGGCATGCTCCAGATACCCTGCCACCAGGCAATCATGGGCAACAACGACAGTTTCGAGTGTTCGGCTCGACTCGGGAATGATCTCCCTCCAGTCCGGTTGACCCGGCCTGGAAAGATCGATTCCGACCAGTCGGGCACGCGGCGCATCCAGGTCGGTCAGGACCCAGAACTCGGTGCCGTCGTTGCCGACAAACTCATAGCGCGCATCGAAGCCGTTCAGGAGCTTGACGATGTGGCGATCTGCCGAAACCGGGTTCGCTTCCAGGTCCCTGTAGTAGATCCGGGACCTGGGTTCGGTGCCCTGCCGGATGTGAATCACCAGGTAGCGGCCATCTTCGCTCACTTCCCCCCACGGCCCCCACTCCTTCTCGTCCGGATTGTCATAAATCAGGATGTCGTCGTCCTGCCGAGTTCCCATCCTGTGGTAGTACAACTTCTGATAATAGTTGGCCACCGCAAACTGATCGCCGACGGGTTCGTCGTAACGGCTGTAGAAAAAGCCCTGGTTGTCTCGGTCCCACGAGATGTTGGAAAACCTCACCCAGTCCAGACGATCGTCCAGGTCCAGTCCACTGGCAACGTCACGCACCCGAATGTACTGCCAGTCGGATCCCTGGGCGGTGACACCGTAGGCGAACAAGGATCCGTCCCGACTGGGCCGGTAGGCCCCGATGGCGACGGTACCCTCAGCGGACATCGAATTGAGATCCAGCAGCACACGGGGTTCGTCGGTCAGGTCGGCGATGGTGTAAAGGACGGACTGATTTTCCAGGCCGCTGTTGTGGAAATAGAAGTACCGATTCCCCTCTTTGAACGGAATCCCAAACTTTTCGTAGTTCCAGAGATCGGTGATTCGGCGCCGAATTCGCTCGCGATCGGGAATCCCGGACAGGTAGCCGAACGTCACCTCGTTCTGGTCGGTGACCCATTGCCGGGTTTCCTCCGACTCCAGATCTTCCAGCCATCGATAGGGATCGGCAACGAGCTTTCCGTGATAGTCATCGACCTGGTCGACGCGTCTGGAAATGGGATATTTTGAGGGAACGAACTCGGGTCGATTCATTGTGAGAAACGAATAAGGGGCAAGCCGGCAGGATCAGGAGTCGCAGGAGCCTCAAAGCCGGACGACGGAGGCTCGAGCCCCCGCCCCATTCCTCAGCCGATCCCCAAGGTGGATTTGGCTTCGGACGACATCTTGTCGGGGCTCCATGGTGGGTCCCAGACAACCTGCACGTCGGCATCCGCCACTTCGGGAATCTCTTCAATTTTGTGCTTGGCGTCGGCAGCGATTGAAGGTCCCATGCCGCAGCCCTGGGCGGTCAGGGTCATTTGAATATCCACGCGATTGCCACCCTCAGGAATGGGCGCCACTTTCATTCCGTATATCAGGCCGAGGTCGACAATATTGACGGGGATCTCGGGATCGAAACACGTCTTGAGTCGCGCCCATACTTCTTTCTCGAGTTCTTCAGTGCTGCGGACTTCGCCTGCCTCGTCGGGCGGCGACTCCACATCACCTGCTTCCTGGCCAATCGCATCGGCATCCCGCCCTGCCAGACGGAACAGACCTCCATGTGAAGGCACCAGTAACGTGTAGGATCCGCCTAACTGCTGGGTGATCGACACGACGGTTCCCGCCGCCAGTTTGTGCGTGCCGCCACCGGGAATCTCGACGACCTCACACTCGCGCGAAATCTTGATCTGCTCGCTCATCTGGTCCCCTTTCGCTCGTTCAAGAGCTAGGAGCCTGCCGCGTAGGCTCCTCTAGTTACGCCTCAACATCTCCACAGTATCCAATTTAAGTCCCGCCTCGCAAGCGAACAAGAAAAAAGGCGGCTTCCGCAGCCGCCTTTCCTTCTGACAACAAACCTTACTGCCCCCGGCCGCCGCGGCCTCGGCGGCCCTGGGGTCTGGGCAACGGTTTCCGCGGAAGCAACTCGTCGCGATTCGCGGCATGGTAGACGAAAGAGCCGACGATCACCTAATTCTTCATCATGTCCAGCGGTTGAATCCTTTCGTAAACGTCCATGCTGGAATGATGGGTCCGGGTGTTGTACTCCACCGGATCCTGAATGAACTGGAATCCCGGCAGACCGACCGCGTCGAAGGACTGGTGATCGGTTCCCCCGGTGTTGCGAATGCTCAGCGTGGTCATGCCAAGATTTTCGAACGGCTTCATCCACGCTCGAAAGACCGGCGCGATCACTTCATTACCCTGCAGATAAACACCGCGGATAGCGCCTGTTCCGTTGTCAACATTAAAGTATCCGGCGAATTTTTCGTGGTCCGCTTTCAAATCCATCGTCGCGCGATCGCCGAAGTGTTCGGTGACGTACGCGCGGGATCCCAGCAGTCCCTGCTCCTCGCCGGTCCAGAGGCCTATTCGTACCGTCCGGCGCATGCGAAGTCCCGCTTCCTTCAATATCCGGACGGCCTCCATCATCACCGCCGACCCGGCCGCGTTATCGGTCGCACCAGTACCGGCATGCCAGGAATCAAAGTGAGCCCCGAGCATGACGATCTCGTCCGTCTTGTCCGTACCGGGAATCTCCGCGATGACGTTGAACGAATCCAAATCGTCGTCATAGAAGGTATTGGCCACATCCATCTCGAGGGTCACCGGAACATCTTTTTCGAGCGTTCGCATGATGCGGCCGTAGTGTTCAACGGCCAGTACGATCTGTGGAGGAACCGGGTCGCCGTCAATATCCCTCGAACCGCCGCCGCCCACGAACACCGTTCCGCCCGAGCCCCTGCCCGGCTCCACCAGGGCAGCCACGCCCTCATCCAGAAAAAACTGCGTCCGCTGCCCGGCGAAGCCCCGACCACCGCGTCCACGACCGCCACGACCACCTCGACCACCTCGGGGAGCCGACTGCATGGCTCGCGCTTCCAAGGCCTCATCACTGAAACGCACCGCCAGTGGGTCGAAAAGAGCCGGAACCTCCGGCATCACCGAAACGAGAACGAATTTCCCCTCCAACTGGCCCCGGTACTCATCGAAATCAGCCGGGCTCTGGATGTTGGCTATGATTGCTTCACCCGACACTTTCCCCTCCGTTCCCGGAGTCCAGGCCTTCGGATATCCAATTATGGGAAAGGAACTTCCGCCGCTGGTCATGTGCGCCGAGAAGTGGTCGTTCGTCCAGCCGCGACCGAACGGCCCCCACTTCTCCAGGTCGACGTTCACGAGCTCCCATCCGGTCAACTTTTCGCGCGCGTATTCCGCGGCGGCCTTGATGTTGGGCGACCCGGTCAACCGCGGACCATGGACATCGGTCAGATAACTCATGATCTCCATGACCTCGGAGCGGTTCAATCCCTCGTCCTTGATCTTATAGATCGCATCCAGGTCCACCGGTTCCTCGATCTGGGCCGCGATGGGCAGGGTCAGGAGAAGGACTATCAGGACGGGAAGATAGATTTGCGGCGAAAACCAGCCAGAACGATTCATCGAGTCTCCTTTGGTATGCTTGCGATTCGATGAAGATTATCGGTTACAGCGCCATGGTGGTCCAGCTAAAACAGCCGTTATGGACCCAACTTCGCCAACGCGGCAACCAGGACCAGCAGGCGTTCCAATCCCGCGTTGCGATTCGTGGAATCGAACCATTCCCCTTCGGTATGAATGCGGCCACACGTCCCTCCGGCGCCTATCGAAATCGCAGGGAGGCCCATGGCCATGGGCACGTTTGCGTCGGTCGAGCCCATGCCCAGAATGGGATCGACACCCAGGAGGCGAGTTGTCTCGATCGCCGTCCGAACCAGCAGCGTGTCGGTCGAGGTGCTCCCGGATGGTCGATCTCCGATAATCTCGATCTTGGCGCCTACCCCGATTCGTCTCGCTGCGGTCGCCACCGACCCGCGGAGGCGTGACTCCATGTCATCGAGAAGGCCCTCATCGCCAGAACGCAGGTCCACCTCCATGCGGGCTTCGGTAGGAATGGCATTGACGGAAATCCCGCCTTCAATGACGCCAACGTTGTAGGCGATGCCATCTGGAACGGAGACCATCGAGGAGGAAAACCCTTGAATTGCGTCCGCCAGACCGTTGATCGGATTCGGACGCGGAAAATCGGCCCAACTGTGCCCTCCCGGCCCGGTCATGCGGACCAGAAAACGGCGGCTTCCAAGACCCCGGTTGGTTATTCGCTGAATGCCGCATCCGTCCAGAGCGACGAACTCCGGTACGCTTCCAGTCCATGGAGGATTCTCGAAAACATGGCGGACACCTCGCAGATTACCAATCCCCTCCTCTCCCACGTTGGCGATCAGGACCAGAGGCCTTTTGAATCTCAACCCGGCCGCGCGTGCAGCCTTAAACAGCCAGAGCGCCGCAACCAGGCCGGCGCCGTTGTCGGCGATGCCGGGGAGGCTGAGAACGGAGGCTTTGCGGTCGAGATGGAGTGGGGTGCCCTCGGGAAAAACCGTGTCCAGGTGGGCGCCGACAAGCAACGGGTTCTCGCCGTAATGTTCATATGCCGAAACGACGTTGCCCAACGAATCGATAGTGGGATCGAAACCGGCGTCGGCCAGCATCCTCGAAAAAGAGGCGGCCCTTTCCGATTCTGCAAAAGGAGGCGCCGGAATCAGCGTCAACCGAACCTGGTCCTCCAGGATCTGGCCCTCCCCGTCGGCACAGAACCGGATCGCGGCCCGGACCCCGGGGTCAGATCGAATCTCCTGGAGTCTCGACCGGAGTGACCGGATATCAATGGACTCGGATTGTTTCATTTGCGCGATGAGTTTGCCCTAGGAGCCTGCGCAGCAGACGAGATCTACTGCGAAAGCGGTATAATCGGTCCAGATTTCCCCGATTTTTCGTTAAATAGAACCACTATTCGCCTCAAAATCGAGAAAATGCCTCAAAGTCGAGTGGATCTGGCCTCGATTCTCCACTTTCTCGCTACGATCCCTTCTGCCGCGCAGGCTCCTGGGCGGGAGAAACAGTCAACCGCGTCCGGTTTCGCGGCGGCGCGGGTTACTTTAGAACCTGGATCTCGATCGGCTCCGACTCGATCGGAGTCTCGGCGGTCAGGAACGCGATGACCTGATACGTGCCCGGTTCAACGGGATTCAAGTCGTCGTCACGGTGGTTCCAGACGGCCTCGAAGAGCCATTCCCCGCGGATGCGGATCGCTTCGCTCCTCATGACGGACGAGAAAAACATTCTCCGGGACCATCTCCAGATCTCCTGGCCGTGCAGCGGATCGACCACTGCAAAGTCGAAGCTCTGGCTGGAGACGAAATCGAAAGCGAGAAGCTTGTCGGAAACATTTGACACCCGTAGCGCGAACCGGTGGCCGTCACCCTCGGCGGTCGCCTCGAGTTCGATGATCGGGTTTGCTTCAGAGACGTCCGCCACGTTGTTGAACTCATTCGCGATTCTCTCGGCGGGAGGCACCTCCTCGGGCAACGCCTCTCCGATCACTGTCGCCCCCACACGGGCTGTGATGAGCGTCGCAACCTGAAGTCCGGCCTGTGTCTCGAAGGTCGCCTCGACAATCCCAACGCTCCGCTCCAACGTCAGCTTGAGCGGCTGAAAATCGAAGAGAACTCTCAAAGGCAGATCGTTCGCATCAGTCTCCAACACCTTGACGATTGCGCCAACAGACGGGAAGAGGTCGTCTTCGAACTCACCGTCGAACCGCATGTACTGGTTTAGTTGGCGATCGTAGCGGATCCCGAGCGGGCGGGACCCGTCGATGCCCGGGGCTATCGGAAATTGCGTGAAAAGGTAAATGCTCCGACCATCGAGAATGGTGTGACGCTCGATCTGAATGTCGAATTCGTCAACCTTCGCCCCGGTGCTGTCTGTGATCGTGTAACGCCACAGGTTTCCCACTTCGAGGGGGAGAAAATCCGCAGACATCTTAATACCCTGCCCCGTGAGGGAAGGCACCCCGAACGCCAGTGCTACTATGCTTGTCGTCAGAAGCTTCCGCATTGGTTTAAGTGTAGTTCACATGGGCGAAGCCAGACAACAATCCGACGATGATCATTTCATGGGCCTGGCACTCGAACTCGCCCGGGAAGCCCGGGAGGCTGGAGAGGTACCAATCGGCGCCGTCATGGTGCGAGATGGACAGGTGGTCGGGAAGGCCTACAACTGTCCGATAGAGTCGAGCGACCCGACGGCTCATGCCGAGATCAACGCGATCCGAAAAGCAGCCCACGCCGAGACAAATTACCGCCTGACCCACTGCACGCTGTATGTGACGCTGGAACCATGTGTCATGTGCGCCGGGGCGATCGTCCACGCACGCGTCGAGCGGCTGGTGTTCGGAGCCACCGACCCGAAAAGCGGCGCCGCCGGTTCCCTGTACCGGGTTCCGACCGACGCACGTTTGAACCACCAGGTAGAGATAACCGCAGGAGTCCGGCGGAAAGAATGCGGCGACTTGCTCCAGCGCTTCTTTCGAGAGCGGCGATAGGGCGGATCCGAACCTGCTGATCTTTACATTGCACCTGACACCCAGTTCTGTAGAATGGCGAAACGTAAACAGAACCCTACAAGGAAGGCAGGTGAAACATGAGATGTGCGAGCATTCAGCTCCGACTCATCTGGACTCTCATCATTGTCCTGATCGGCTCGAACGCCAACCCCGCCGCCGCGCAGGACTGGCTCGGTGCCCGTTCTCAGCACTACAGGATCGTGGGCACAGCCGACGATGATGATCTGAAAGAAATCGGTGCTCGGCTGGAAGGTTTTTATGCGGCTATCAACTCCCTCTTCAGTGGGCAGCAGTTCCGACGGCCGGCCGCGACAACGGTGATCGTTCTCGATGATGATGACGACGTCGAGGCGCTCGGCCTCACTCCCGAAGCCGACGGTTACTTCCTGTCGGGCGCCAATGACAACTTCATCATCCTCTCTCCGGAATCGCGTAATCGCAAGCCCTTCGCCCCGATCCTCCACGACTACTTCCACGCCATCGCCGCCGAGAACCTGCCGAATCTTCCGATATGGATAAGGGAAGGTCTGGCCGAGTTCTATAGCACTATCGAATTTGATGACGACCTGTTGATGATCGGAAACAACATCGAAGGCCACGTGCGGCTTGCCCGCGACGACGACGACCGCCTTCCTTATCAGGAGTTGTTCGAAACCGACAGCGACTCCGATTTCTTGAGCGAAGCGGACCGCGACCGGATCTTTTACGCACAGTCGTGGGCTCTGATTCACTTTCTCATGATGCGGAATCGGGGGCCGGGTCTCGCCCAAACAGCGGTCTTCGTCCACTCTACGGCTGCCGGTCTTTCCTTCGACGAAGCCTTCCAATCGGCGTTCGGAACCACGTTCGAAGCCCTTCGGGAAGAATTCGAGGACTACGTCGACGATCGTAGTTTTCCCTTCCTGACGATGCAGGTCAATGGAATAGGGGAGGACTTCGTGTCGATCGATGACGAACCGTTTCCGCCGGGCCTGGGCGAAACCTACCTCGCGGACCTCTTGCTTAAGGAAGGACGCATCGAAGAAGCGGAACGTCGCCTTGAAGCGGCCGTTGCCCGGGACCGTACAATCGCGGCACCTCACACCTCGCTTGGCGGGTTGCGCATTCAGCAGGAACGATACGCCGAAGCCCTCGCCATCATGGAGGAGGCGGTCGCGGGTCAGGGACCGAACTATCTGACCCACTACTACTACGCAACGTCTTTGAACCGGGTGAATCCCGAGTTGACCGCCGAACAGCGGACCCTTGTCCGGGAACAACTCCGTGAAGCCATTCGCCTGAGGCCGACTTTTCCGGACGCGCACCATGGTCTTGCAGAAAACTATGTCGATGCCGGCGATAACCTGGATGAAGCGGCCGGGCTTCTGGATCAGGCGTTGACGCTTTCGCCCGATCAGCCGGTCTACCTCATCACGCTGAGCCGGCTCTTGATCGCCCAGGACGCTCCGGACGCCGCGCGCAGCGTCCTCGCCCGGGTGCTCGAGTTGACCGAAGATCAGGCCATCCGGGAGCGCGCCGAGTCCATTCTGGAGTCGATCGCCGGATGAGGATCACCTGGTGCTGGCTGACCCTCTTTACGCGGGTCACCGGTGGACTGATGTGGGGCATGGCGGGTTGGCACAAGGTATTCGTCATGACGCCGGCGGGACATACCGAAATATTCTTTACCGGACCCTATGCCGAGAGCTGGATTCCTTTTTGGCTGTTATGGGTGATGGGCGTCACGATCCCTTTCGTGGAGTTGACGGGCGGATGGCTCCTGGTTCTCGGACTTTTCAGGCGTCCGGTGGCGATCGTACTCGGGTTTCTTTTGCTGCTCGTGACCTACGGCCACCTGCTTCTGGTCCCGCTGTTCGTGATCACGGACCACATTCTTCCCAGGTTGCTGCTGCTGATTCCGACCTGGGTGTTCGAGGTGGACCAGGACCAGGACCCGTGGTCGCTGGATGGATTGCTTGCGCGCCGCCGCGCGCAGAGCTGAGCCTGGCGTTTCATGAGATGATATCCCGAATGCCACGTCGAGTTGTTGTTCCGCTGCTGTTTCTGCTCACGTCCTTCGCGGCCCATGCCGACGACTGGCCACAATTCCGTGGACCCACCGGTCAGGGTCATTCCGCCGAGCACGAAGTGCCGTTTGAGTGGGGCGAAGATCACAACGTGATGTGGAAGGTCCCGGTTACCGGCGAGGGTTGGTCTTCCCCGGCGGTATCGGAAGGACGGATATGGTTGACGACCGCTACAATCGATGATGAAGGGGCTTCGCTTCGAGCCCTCGCCTTCGACGCTCGAACAGGCTCTGAACTCGTCAACTCAGAAGTCTTCCGCATGACGGACGCACGCCTGCTGAATTTCAAAAACACACATGCCTCTCCCACTCCGATCGTGGAAGGCGACCGGATCTACGCCCATTTCGGCGCCGAGGGGACGGCCGCTCTCACCTCTTCCGGGGAGATCGTCTGGAAGACCCGCTTCCCGTACATATCCCAACATGGGAATGGTGGATCTCCCGTCTTGTACAAAGACCTGCTCATCCTGAACTGTGATGGCTTCGACGAGGCCTTCGTCGTCGCAGTGGACAAGAACACCGGAAAGGTCCGATGGAAAACCAATCGGCGCCGGCCCATCAGTCAGGCATACACAACCCCTGTCGTAATCCGGGTTGGCGACCGGGATCAGATCATCAGCATTGGCGCTTTCCGAGCGACCGCCTACGACCCGGAGTCCGGCGATGAGATCTGGTCGGTGAACTATCCGGACGGCTTTTCCAACGTGCCGAGCCCAGTCTACGGTAATGGACTCGTCTACATTGCGACGGGATTCCAGCAACCTTCCCTGCTGGCCGTACGAGTGGACGGCGAGGGTGACGTCACCGAGACACACGTCGAATGGATTCGGCGACGGTCGGTACCACTGACACCGTCGCCACTCCTGGTGGGAGAAGAACTCTATATCGTCAGCGACCTCGGCGTGCTCAGTTGTCTGGACGCGGCAACAGGAGAAACACGCTGGCAACACCGCGTCGTCGGCAATGTTTCAGCGTCGCCCCTCTACGTGGGCGGCCGAATCTATTTCCTCAGCGAAGAAGGAGTCACGACCGTCATCGCGCCCGGAAAAGAATTCAACCTGATTGCGACAAACTCGATCGACGGATGGACGCTCGCCTCCATGGCCGTGTCGAACGGATCGATCTTCCTCCGCAGCATGGACCATCTTTATCGTTTCAGCGTCGGCGGTGATGGTCCCCGGTAAAAGTCCAGCCTATCCTCGGGGCCTGCCGGGACAGGGTCACAATCCCGCGGGCGCCCACGGAGGGACGCCCCGACACTCTCTATCCAACGCCGACGCAGTTCGGGACGGCGTGTCGGGGTGGCCGTCCCTGGCCACCCGCGGGCAAGACGCGACCTCATCCCTTCCCCCCCACTCCCAACGGATCTCCCGATCTTCCGAATCGCTTGACTCAGACCACTACCCGGCTATCACGGCGAGGAATGTGGTGGCGTAGCGTTCCAGTTTGGCGCTTCCGACTCCGGGGACCTCGGCGAACTCCTCGGGAGAACCAGGGCGTCGGCGCACGAACTCGACGAGTGTCGCATCGTTGAAAACCACGTAGGCGGGTACGTTCTGGGCGCGTGCCAGTTCCAGGCGCTTGGCGCGCAGCGCCTCGAACAGCTCCAGGTCGGCGCCGACGAAGGCATCGAAAGAGCCGGTCTGACGGGCGGCTTTTCGTGTGCGGGGGCGCGCTTCCGGTTCCCGGCGGAGCGTGACACCCGCTTCTTCCCGCAGGACGGGCAGGACCCGCTCGGGCGGACCCAGCCGCAGGACACTGTGGTTTTCCAGGTCGACGCGGATCAGGCCCAGAGCGACCATTTGTCTGAAGACCCCCTGCCACTGCCTCGCGTTCAGGTGCTGGCCGAGTCCGAAAACTTTGAGTCGGTCGTGGCGGCGGCGGCTCGTCTTTTCGGTGTTCTTCCCGCTGAGAACATCGATGATATGGGCGGTACCGAACGACTCGCCGCAGCGGTGAATCGCCGAGAGCACCAGTCGGGCGTCCTCCGTCCCGTCGACGACTTCGACCGGCTCCAGGCAGGTGTCGCAGTTGCCGCACGCGTCCATTTCTTCACCGAAATATTCGAGCATGACCTGGCGCCGGCAGCGGGCAGTCTCACAGAAGCCCAGAAGTGCCTCGAGCTTTTTTCGCTCGATGCGCCGCACATCCTGCGACGCCGTCGACTCATCCATGAGCCGACGGAGCAGGGCCATGTCCTGAAGACCGTAAACCATGAAGGCGTCAGCAGGCAGGCCGTCTCGACCGGCACGGCCGGTTTCCTGATAGTAGGCTTCGAAGGACTTCGGCATGTCCATGTGAGCAACGAAGCGGACGTCCGGCTTGTCGATTCCCATCCCGAAGGCGATGGTTGCAACCATCACCAGGCCTTCTTCCATAATGAAACGCTCGTGATGCCGAGCACGGGTCCGGGCATCCAGTCCAGCGTGGTAGTTCAGGGCCCGGACCCCTTCCCCATCCAGAAAGGCTGCCATCTCATCTACACGTTTGCGACTCATGGCGTAAACGATCCCAGCCTCGGCGCTGTGTTCTCTCTTTATAAAATCCAGGATCTGACGTTTCGGGTTGTCCTTTGCGCGAATGCGATAACGAATATTCGGCCTGTCGAAGCTGGCGACGAAAACCCGGGCCCCGTCCAGACGGAGTTGCCCGACGATATCGTTTCGAGTGACCTCGTCGGCGGTCGCCGTGAGCGCCACACGCGGCACGGAACCGAACCGATCGGCCAGCGCGGCAAGTTGTCGGTACTCCGGACGGAAGTCGTGACCCCATTGACTGACACAGTGCGCTTCATCGATCGCAAAAAGCGCGATTTCCTGACGATCGAGCTGATCCAGGAAACCTTCGGAAAGAAGCCGTTCGGGCGAAACGTACAGAAGGTCGAGCTCGCCCCGTTCGATGGCCCGCCAGGCGTTGGCGGCTTCAGCTCGACTGAGGTTGGAAGTGTAGGCGACAGCACGCACACCCACCTGGTGCAGCTGCGCGACCTGGTCCTCCATGAGCGCAATCAAGGGAGATATCACAACGCCCATGCCCGGACGGCAAAGGGCCGGCACCTGATAACAAATCGACTTGCCGCCACCGGTCGGCATCAGGACCAGTGCATCGCCGGAATCGGTAACATGCCGGACGATCTCTGCCTGGAGGCCGATGAAGTCCGAATGGCCAAATACGCGGGACAGCGTCTCGCGAGGGCTTTGAAGGATGGATGGGTTCGGCAGGCTTTCAGACGTCATTGTATCCGCTTATTCGGTCTTGCAAACAGGGGACCACACTCTCGCCAACCGAAGCATCGCACCCTGCTGACCGGATTCGATCAATCCCGAGCGACCGGTGAAGTATGGAACGGAAGTGTCCGTTTTTGAAACTCTTATCCCAGAGACGGGCAAACCCTGAAGACCTCTATCCCCTTAAATCCCCCCTATCCGATGTGTATTCAGTTATATAGAGTTCGGCCAGAGATGGCACCTTATCTGCGATGTTCTTTCCCGGCAGGATGAGCGCCTGAGGAACTCTCCAGACATGTAAGAAACGGTGATTGGGACCGTCAAGACTGATTGGACACGGTCGAAGTCAGTCAGGATGTAACCATCGATTGGGTCTCCGGTATGAACAAACGTGCAACCGCGTCCGTAATTGACTTCAACATGACAAAGGAGACCAACATGCAATTCAGATTCGTGAAAGCGGCCCTCGCAGTGGCAGTAGCGATATTGATGGGCCCCCCCTCGGTCTGGGCCCAGGACCGTTTCGAGTGGGATGGTGTGCTCGCGGCCGGTAAGACGATCGAAATCAAGGGGATCAACGGCTCTATCGAAGCCGAATCGAGTTCCGGAAACAGGGTGGAGGTCGTCGCCGTCAAAGAAGCACGACGAAGCGATACGAGCACCGTTGGGTTCGAGGTGATCGAGCACAACGATGGCGTGACGATCTGCGCAGTCTACCCCAGCCGCAATCAGGACCGCCCGAACGAGTGCGAACCCGGGTCGGAAGGCCGAATGAACGTTCGGGACAACGACGTCGAGGTGAAGTTTACGGTCCGGGTTCCCACTGGAGTGCATTTCACCGGACGCAACGTCAACGGACGGGTCGAGGCAAGTTCGATTGGAGGCAACGTTGAAGCCTACACCGTCAACGGCAACGTCCAAGTCAGCGCCGACGGATTGGTCCGGGCGAAAACCGTCAACGGTTCGATCGAAGTGTCCATGGGCCGGTCTGATTGGGAAGATGAACTGGAATTCGAAACCGTGAACGGAACGATCACGGTGGAAATGCCGGCTTCGACGAACGCCGATGTCCGGGCCGAAACCTTGAACGGATCGATTACGACCGACTTCCCGCTGACGCTGTCGGGAAGATTCGGCAGCCGCCGGATCAATGGAAGGATCGGCAGTGGCGGTAAGGACCTGCGCCTGAAGACCGTAAACGGCCGCATCCGCCTTCGCCGTTCCTCGTGACTGCCGGCATCGGTGGAATTCGGTCGCAAATGCTGATAACTTCTTTAAGAAGGCACTTTGGATCGTAACGGCAAGCGAATCCAAGACGTAGAATCATATAGTCAGATAGACGCCCTTAAATTCCACTCATAGCTGAGTCTCTAGGAGTATCTCAATGAAGAAGTACGTGATCATGGTCGCCCTCTGCGGACTGTTTTCGAGTGCCACCGCTTCGGCACAGAACCCTTTCCGCAACTTCCTGGATCGTTACAAGCCCCCCCAACTCGACCTTGCGGCTCTCGAAACGTCGGACTCCCCGCCGGCGGCGCTGACGGCGATGGCGCAGCAGGACGGCGGACTGCCGCTCGGCGTCAATGATGTCATCCGTCTGATGTTGGAAAACAATCTCGACATCGGGGTCAGTCGTTTCTCTCCCATGACGTCGCAATACCTGATCGAAACGCTGTTCGGCCGCTTCGAGCCGACGCTGACGCTTTCGGCAAACGTCAACAGAAGCACAACCCCGTCGGGTTCTCAGCTCGATGGCGCCACATCCAATTCAAGGCTCAGCGGGTTCTACACGGCAACTTACAGCCAGCAGCTCAAGACCGGTACTGCTTATTCGGTGCGTTTCCAGGTCAACCGCAGTTCGACCAACAGTGCGTTCAGCACGGTCAACCCATCCTACAACGGCAGCCTGGTGTACTCGGTCTCACAGCCACTCCTGCGGAACTACGGCCGGTTGATCAACACCAACCAGATTCGAATTGCCCGCAACAACCTGAACATCTCGGAAATTCAATTCGAACAACAGATGATGGATATGGTGACGCAAGCCCACAACCTCTACTGGGACCTGGTTTTCTCTCGCGAGGACATCAAGGTTCAGCAGGAGTCGCTGCAACTGGCTCAGAGGACGCTCGAAGACAACCAGAAGCAGGTGGAGATCGGCACGCTCGCTCCGATCGAAGTCGTGCAGGCCGAATCGGAAGTGGCCAGCAGGCGGGAAGGCCTGGTCCTGGCCAACTACAGCAAGACCCGTCTGGAAGACAGCGTCAAGCGACTGATCAGCCGTGTTCCGGATCCGGCGCTCGTCCTGCTGTCGCTGAACCCGACCGACGACGTTCGCGGCCGGGGGAACGATCAGATCGTTCCGGTTGCCGAAGCGATCCGGCTGGCACTCTTGAATCGGCCGGAGATGCGGCAGCTTGCGATCCAGGTCCAGAACAACGACTTCGATCTCGAATTTGCCAGGAACCAGCTCCTGCCGCAGTTCGACATCACGGCCTCTTATACGCAGAGCGGTCTCGGCGGTACGCAGAACATACGCGAGTTTGGCGCCTCATCGGTGACGCAGATACCGGGCGGCATCGGTGGCGCATTTTCCGACATATTCGGCTTCGACTTCACGGGATATCAGGTCGGATTCTCGCTGCAGATTCCATTGAGCAACAAATCGGCGCAGGCCAACCACACTCGATTGATCACTCAGAAACGCCTGAACGAATCCCGCGAGGCGGCGACGGCACAGGCGATTGCGACGGAAGTCCGCGACGCGTTCAACCAGATCGAAATGAACCTGGCGCGTATTGAAGCAGCCGAGATCGCACGCGAGCTTGCAGTACGCCGGCTGGACGCAGAGCAGCGAAAATTCCGCCTGGGCGCCTCGGCCATCCGTTTCGTCCTGCAGGAACAGCGCAACCTGACGCAGGCCCAAACTACGGAAATCAGGTCGCTTGTCGACTACGTCAAGGCCATTGTGTCTTATGACCGCGCAATGGGCCGGACGTTGGAGCGCAACAACATACAGATCGAACAGCAACTCCGACAGTCGATCGCCAGTACTGGGTCGCCAAACGTTGTGGGCCAGCAGTGAAACATCGGGCATTCGGTAGTTCAGACGGGTGTTTGCCGTCCGCTTTCGGCACGTTTCGTCCCAGAAACGAACACATCACTCGTCGACCGATCCTGCTGATTTAAGGGAACTTCTGAGGATACAGAGACTTAGCGTCACGGCGAAACTGGAACGCCACACGCTTACTGGACATTGGAGGAAACATGGATAAACCACGCCCGTCACAAGCCCGAAAGAAGCGAATCAAGCGCGTGATATACGGGACGCTCGTCCTCAGTATGGGTTTGCTGATCACACTGGGCCTGTCCAGGCTCAAACCAGCGGCACCCCGTGTCGACCGGGCGACCGTCTACATCGACTCGGTCAAGAGGGGCGAGATGCTCCGCCAGGTACGCGGACTCGGAAAGCTGGTACCGGAAGAGATCCGTTGGATCGCAGCCACGACTCAAGGGCTGGTGGAACGGATCGTTGTTCTGCCGGGAGTGGACGTCACCCCCGACACGGTCCTGGTGGAACTGAGCAACCCGGATCTCGAACAAAGCACACTGGACGTCGAACTTCAGATCCAGGCTGCCGAGGCGGACCTGGCGAACCTTCGGGTTCAGCTCGAGAGCAATCTACTGAATCAACAGGCAGGCGCCGCGAACGTGGCGGCGAACGCCACCACTGCCCGGCTGCAGTATGAAGCCGATGCGGAACTTGCCAAGGAAGGACTCATCGCCGAGCTGAATCTGAACCTCTCGCGAGTCCGCGCCGAGCAGGGTGCGGAAGCGTCGGCATTGGAACAGAAACGACTCGAGATTGCCTCGAAAGCGGCTGACGCCCAGATCGTCGCGCAACAGGCTCGTATCAACCAGTTGACGGCCCTGCACGCACTTCGTCTGAGCAATCTTGATAAGTTGAAGGTGCGGGCAGGAATCTTCGGTGTGCTGCAACAGGTCCCGATCGAAGTCGGTGATCAGCTTTCGCCCGGCACCCGGATTGCCCGCGTGGCCGAACCGGGAAGACTGAAGGCCGAACTGAGCATCGCCGAAACGCAGGCCAAGGACATCCAAACCGGTCAATTTGCATCAATAGATACAAGGAACGGGATCATTCTAGGAACGGTCATCCGGATCGATCCCGCCGTCCTGAACGGAACCGTTCTGGTGGACGTTCGGTTGGACGGGGAGCTGCCTCGCGGAGCTCGACCGGACCTGAGCGTCGATGGCACGGTCGAGATCGAACGACTCGACGACGTCCTTTACGTCGGACGACCGGCATACGGACAGGCCAACAGCCTGGTCGGCATCTTCGTCCTGAACCTCGAAGGCGAAGCGATTCGCAGACAGGTGCGGCTGGGGCGCACCTCGGTGAGCACGATGGAGATCGTCGAGGGCCTGAACGTCGGAGACGAGGTCATCCTTTCGGACATGTCCGCCTGGGATGCCTTCGACCGCGTCCAGTTGAACTAGTTGAACCATGAAAAATCCAGTCAGCCGTCATTCGCGGTTGATGTTTTAGCACGATGGAACGTCGGCTACTGGAAATCAAAATCTGAGAATAACAGCAGGAGAGAAAACGAATGACAGACCCGCAACCGGTCATCCAGATGGAGGATGTGAAAAAGATTTTCTACACCGACGAAGTGGAGACTCACGCACTGGCAGGAATCCATATGACGATCAACAGGGGGGAGTACGTGGCGATTTCAGGCCCTTCGGGCTGTGGGAAGTCGACGCTGCTTTCAATCCTCGGCCTGTTGGATTCGCCGTCGGAAGGAGAGTACTGGCTCAGCGGCAAATCCGTCGCGGATCTGTCGCTTTCTGAACGGGCGAGGATCCGCAACCGCGAAGTCGGCTTCATCTTCCAGGCCTTCAACCTCATCGGCGACCTCACCGTCTACGAAAACGTAGAGCTGCCGCTGACCTACAGAGGCATGCCGTCCAGCGAGCGCAAGAAGTCGGTCCAGGAAGCCCTGGAAAAAGTCGAGATGGCGCACCGGATGAAGCACTACCCATCGCAGCTATCGGGTGGTCAACAGCAGCGGGTTGCCGTCGCGCGCGCTCTCGGCGGTTCACCGTCGATCCTGCTGGCGGATGAGCCGACCGGAAACCTCGATTCAAAGAACGGCGAGGCCGTCATGGACCTGATGCGCGGTCTGCACCAGGAAGGCGCAACGATCTGCATCGTCACACACGACCCACGCTATGCACGATACGCCGAGCGGGCGATCCACCTGTTCGACGGTGCCATCGTGAAGGACGGCGTGGCAGCCGGCGCCGACTTATAGATACGGAACAGACATTCGTTCGGGGTGGACCCACACCCAGGGTCCATCCCTTTCTGCCTCCCGGCGGGAAGCATCCGGACGTCTCGAACCCCGGCGGTGGATCCCGAAGACTTCAGATACCCGAGATTCTACGCTGAGGGTGTGTCTGCCTGGCGAATCAACACTTGTTTCCGGATTGGCAAAACTTTCGGAGCCTGTATACTTACTGGCATTCGTCGGAGTGTGAGAGATGATTCAACTACGAAACCTCGAGAAGTTTTACGACACCCGGGCCGGCCGAACCTACGTCCTGCGTCGGATCAACCTGGACATCCGCCAGGGAGAATTCGTTACGATCATGGGACCGTCCGGAGCCGGAAAATCCACCATCCTGGCGATCATCGGGATGCTGGACAGCGCCTGGCAGGGAGAATTTTTCTTTGTCGAAAATGCCGTTCACCGGATGAAACCAAAGCATCGGGTGGAACTGAACAAGGAATATGTCGGTTTCGTCTTTCAGCAGTATCATCTACTCGACAGCCTGACAGTGGCGGAAAACCTGGACATCCCTCTCTCATACCGGAATATCAAACGAAGCGAGAGACAGGCCATCGTGGCCGACTCACTGGATCGGTTCCAGATGGTCGGGAAAAAGGATCTCTTCCCAAATCAGCTTTCCGGCGGCCAGCAACAGCTGGTTGCCGTCGCACGCGCCGTTATCGCCAATCCCAAGGTCATTCTGGCCGACGAGCCGACGGGGAATCTTCATTCCAGTCAGGGCCGGGAAATCATGGAACTGTTCAAGAAGCTGAATGACGAAGGTACGACGATCATTCAGGTCACCCACTCCGAAGCCAATGCGGCATACGGACACAGGATCATCCAACTGTTTGACGGTTGGGTCCGGGATCCGGAATAGAAGGGGAAGTGGTCAGTGGCCCGTGGTCAGTGGTCAGTTGACGAGTGGGTCGTATCAGGCTGTCAGTACCCTTTCCGACGGTGGGTTCGATTTTGTTCAACGGACCACTCAACTTGTCCCTCCATACTTTCACACGACACACATGAGACGAAACGCACCGACACCGAGCATCCTCATTGCGGATGACCAATCCGACATTCTCGAAGCGCTCCGGTTGCTGTTGAAAGCCGAGGGCTACAGGACCGAATCCGCTTCGTCGCCGGCCGGCATTCTGAACGCCGTGGAGGCCAGGGATTTCGATGTTGTGATCATGGATCTGAACTATGCTCGCGATACCACCTCCGGCCAGGAAGGGCTCGATCTGCTGACGAAGATCGGCAGTATCGACATGACGTTGCCTGTTGTCGTCATGACGGCGTGGGGAACCATCGAGTTGGCCGTCGAAGCGATGCGCCGAGGCGCCCGGGATTTCATTCAGAAGCCGTGGGAGAACCCGCGACTTCTCGCGATTGTAAGTACCCAGATCGAACTTTGTAGAACGCTACGGAGCGAGCAGCGGCTTGAAGCGGAAAACCGGTTGCTGCGGGCCGAGGGACGGCCAACGTTCATCGCCGAAGCGGCGGCGATGCAGCCAATTCTGCAGCTCGTCACTCGAATCGCCCCCTCCGACGCCAATGTTCTGATTTCCGGCGAACATGGAAGCGGGAAGGAAGTGATCGCGCGAACCATCCACGCTCTGTCGGATCGGTCGTCCAACACGATGGTCACGGTCAATGTTGGAGGCCTGTCGGAGGGCGTCTTTGAAAGCGAACTGTTCGGCCACGTAAAGGGAGCCTTCACCGACGCCAAAACCGATCGGGTTGGCAGGTTCGAACTGGCCAACGGCGGCACTCTTTTCCTCGACGAGATCGCCAACGTGCCTCTTGCGCAGCAGGCAAAGCTTCTGCGCGTCCTCGAAGCGGGTGAACTCGAACGGGTCGGTTCGTCGAAGACTCGCAAGGTCGACGTGAGGATCCTCTCCGCCACCAACGCAAATCTGCTGGACGCCTGCGCCGACGGTAGGTTCCGCCCGGATCTGCTTTTCCGCCTGAACACTATCGAGATTCGCCTGCCTCCACTGCGCGATCGACGCGAGGACATCCAGCCCCTGGCGCTGCACTTCCTGAATCTTTACGCCAAGCGTTACCGTAAGACCGTTCGCGGCTTGGACCCGGCGGCACTCGAAATCCTGACCAGCCACCCCTGGCCCGGAAATGTACGGGAACTCGACCATGCCGTCGAACGAGCCGTTCTGATGGCACAGGGAGACATGGTGACACCGGTCGATCTGGGCCTCCAGACGGGCCGTGACGGCGCGGGGCGGGTCGAAGACATGAGCCTGGAAGAAGTCGAAGCATTTCTGATCCGCAAGGCCCTGGCACACTACGATGGCAACGTCAGCGCTGCAGCCAAGGCCCTGGGCCTGAGCCGGAGTGCCCTGTATCGGCGAATTCAGCGGTACGATATATGAGTGGGGAAGTGGTCAGTGGTTAGTGGTCAGTGGTTAGTTGGGGTTCGGAGTCCGGGCAAAAGCTAACCGTAAAAAGCTAACAGCTAATAACACATGCGGCACGAACAACGCATACTCTGGCTGGCTCTGGTCGCCGGTATTCCTGGATCCGGTATCGCCTTGATCATGCTGTGGTCGGGTGACCATACGGCCAAGGTCCAATGGACATTGTCCGTTTTGATATTGGCCGTTTGGCTGGGTGCGGCTTTCGGAGTTCGCCAGAGGGTCGTTTTCCCTCTCCAGACTCTCTCCAACCTGCTGGCTGCCCTGCGTGAGGGTGATTATTCGATCCGAGGCAGCAGCGCCCGCAAAAACGATGCTCTGGGTGAAGTCACGCGTGAGATCAACGCGCTGGCGGATACGCTACGATGGCAGAGAATGGACGCGCTGGAGGCAACGGCGCTGCTGCAGAAGATCATGGAGGAGATCGACGTCGCGATCCTCTCCTTCGACGAGGACCAGAAACTCAGGCTGGTGAATCGCGCCGGAGAACGCCTCCTGAATCGGCCGTGGGAGCGGCTGCTGGGCGTAAGTGCCGGCGAGTTGGGCCTGGGAGACTGCCTCGATGGCGAAACACCACGGCTGATCGAATTCGAGTTTCCCGGTGGAGGCGGGCGATGGGAGATTCGCCGAAGTAATTTCCGGCAGGGCGGCCTGCCGCATCAACTTTTGGTTCTCTCGGACTTGAGCCGAGCCCTCAGGGAGGAAGAGAGACGTGCATGGCAGCGGATCGTCCGCGTCCTGGGTCACGAGCTGAATAATTCCCTCACTCCGATCAGTTCGATTTCCAGCAGCCTCAAAAGCCTGCTCAATCGAGCCGACAAGCCTGCCGACTGGGAGGAGGACGTCCTCCACGGACTGTCGGTGATATCTTCTCGGTCGCAATCGCTCGGCCGGTTCGTGGAGTCGTACTCGAAACTGGCGCGACTGCCCCAACCCAAGCCGGAACCGGTCGAAGTCGACACACTCGTTCGAAGAGTCGTCGGAATGGAAACGCGTCTGTCGGTACACC
Organism: Terriglobia bacterium; assembly: GCA_965247425.1. Lineage (GTDB taxonomy): Bacteria > Acidobacteriota > Terriglobia > 20CM-2-55-15 > 20CM-2-55-15 > CAZOZZ01. The sequence goes on along the minus strand of OZ252023.1, from coordinate 1,814,978 downwards.
TGGTTCCCGGGCCGCCCGTAACGATCGACGCCGACGGGGGCCAGATCGAGCAACTCCTGATCAACCTTCTCAGGAACGCGGTCGATGCATCGTTGGAAACCGGGGGAACGGTCTACACCGGTTGGACCCGATCCTCCGCTCACCTGGACATCTGGGTGGAAGACGAAGGGCCTGGTCTGGCAAACACCAGCAATCTGTTCGTACCCTTCTTTACAACCAAGAAAGGTGGCTCTGGCATCGGACTCGTTTTGAGCCGGCAGATTGCCGAAGCCCATCGAGGCACACTGACATTGGATAACCGTAACGAAGGACGCGGTTGCGAAGCCCGCTTGCGGCTCCCCCTGTGGTCGTCCACCTGGAATAACTAGGAGCCCGTGGTGGAAGTCTGTAGGGTCGCGCGCAGGGGTATTCGGGTCACAGGCGCGAAATGAGGAGCGGAACGATGCATAGTCCTCGTTTCCACCACGGGCTCCTAGCCCGGATGGATCACCAATCGGAGAATCGATCGGTGTTCGGATACGAGAAGCGATTTGCGGCGAGACTTGGAGCTGAGAGTGAGCGAGCCGTGGACATTGGCGGATTTTGAGCCTGTGACACGGCGACATTTGGCGGGAGATCGGCATGAATGGGCGAGTGCAGGCAGGCCTCGCCGGGAGGCAGATGAGAGGCGCTGTTTTTCGGATCTGAAGGTTCGGTGTCGTCAGCAACGAAGCGGAATTGATTGCAGGTTTCTCACTATGAGAGCAAAGACGTCGGCATAGGGATAGGCCTCCGACATCGAGATCCAGACGTTGCGGACCGTGAGGCGGATACGCGCACCGATCTTAAGAAGCTTCAGACGGATGGTTCCGCATTGGGCATGGGCCATCGCGGTATCTTTGAGACCGAGACGACGCAACGCCTGCATAAGCATGTAGGCGGCTGAGGACAGATACAGTCGGAGCTGATTGGCGCGCATGGTTCCCGCACTGGTGCGGTCGGCAAATAGATCCAGTTGCTGTTCTTTGATCCGGTTCTCCATGTCGCCGCGTGCGCAATAGAAATCTTCGTAGAGCGCTTGGGCTCCGAGTCGTTCCGGTGGCAGTGAGGTCACCACGAATCGGGGATTGGCGCCCTTGGCCAGGAACTCGGCTTTGCCAACAACGCGACGAGTGCGGCTCCAGCTCTTTCGAGTCCGGTACAGGAAATCCTTAAACACTCGTGCCGATTTCCCAGTGGTCTGAAACTCCGCTTCAGCCTGAATCATCTGGTCAGCGATCTCTCGCTTGAGGCGGTCGTTCTTGGCCAACCCCATCACATAATCGACCTGGTGGGTTTCACACCAGTCCAGTAATGCATCCCGGCAGAATCCGGAATCGGCCCGAATGATGATCGACACGTCCGGCCAGCTCTGACGGATCTGGCCGACGATACGTTCCAATTCATCGACTGATCCTGCCGCCCCATCGATATTGGACGGGCGCAGCCGAGCGCACAACAGATGCTCTCCACAGAAGATGTACAAGGGCAGATAGCAGTAGTTGCGGTAGTAGCCGTGAAAGAACCGGCCTTCCTGTTGACCATGGATCGGATCATCGGTCGCGTCCAGATCCAGAACGATCTCTTCGGGCGCCGTGTTGTCATGGGCTGCCACAAACGCATCGACCATCCAACGATCGATCTTGTCCCCATCCATAGCGATCTTCTTGTACCGCTCCTGGTCGCCGACTTCGGCGCCGGTCAACTCCAATCGGTTTAGCGTGCTCTTGCCCGCCAACGCCTTTCCCCAGTCGCCGGCCTGTCGTCGATTCGTTCCCAGCGGATCCGCTTTGTCCACCGCCAACGCAAGCATCGGGTCGGTCCGTAACTGATCGTGATCGTTCAGGTCTTCATATCCCAGGCACAGCCCGTAGACCCGCTGTCCCAACAGCTCCTTCACGGTGTGTTCGATCAACCGTTGGTCGCGATGATCGCTAAAACACCCCGCCAATCCATCGATCAAACCGGTCCGCTTTTCGACTTCACGCAGCAGCAGAACTCCAGCGTCAGACGTGATCTTGCCGCCGTCGAAACGCGCCTTCATTTTTCGTTGAAGAAGTCCGTGAAATTCGAACGTGGTTTGTTTACACTCTGTACTCATAAGGGCCGCCTCCGTTTGGTTTCTGAACCGTTCTCGACAAACGATTTATGCCAAACAGGGCGGCCTTTTCTGGTCCTTTCGGTGATTTATGCGGGCTAGACGGCGACGGTGCGCAGCCGGCCCTCTGAATGTCCGCGAGCCCACTTGCCGCCCCGCAACAACGATGATAATAATAGAAGGGTTTGAGGGGCTGGCCGCCAGGCCACTCTGTCTTGAACAGGAGAGGTGCTAGAGCGGTTGAATAGGCCGGTCTCGAAAACCGGTGTGGGGGTGACTCCACCGTGGGTTCGAATCCCACCCTCTCCGTTTTCTATCTTTGTAGCTACCTGATCACAGGACTGACCGGTCCGTGGTTGACCTTCTATTCCACACTTTGACCCACAATTCTGACCGGGCTCTACGCTTGACCTAATTCTCGACTCGAACCCTTCACGCCCGCCGATCTCTTGCGCAAGGTCACCGAGGCGCTCCGCGGGTCGTGAGATGGGTAGCCGGTTGTTGAAGTCGTGGGCGACTCCTCCTGCAAGCCGTCCCAACGCTTCCATTTTCTGAACGCCTCGGATCACGAGACTCGCATGTGATACCACGGCGGCTACGAGGTCTCGATCCGGCTCGGTCAGACGGCTGGGTTTGTCCACCCGGTCTGGCCCACTTTTGATCGTCTGATTTGGCCCACCCCCTCCTGTTAATAATTCCGAGTAGTGATAATTACCGTCGGGCCTGTGTTGTAGATGTGGGAAAGCCGAGCGCCCTTGGCGAGGCTTTTCCAAGCGCTGTGGGAATCCTGGTTTTTAGGATTTCCACAGCGCGTCATCTTCCACAGGCCTCCGTTTCTTTCTTTTTGGTTCTTTTTCTTTCTTTCGGGAAAAAACTCCGTTTCCAGGATCGCCCAGGATCGACGACCGCGCGGCGATCCGACCCTCAGGACGTGGTTTGTTTCGCGGGTTTCTCCTTTCCAGGCGGATGCCGTGGTTTCTGTCGTTTCTCCAACGTGCGCCGAAACCGGAAGGATTCGGTTCCGGTCTCGATGATGTGAGCGCGATCGGTTATCCGGTCCAGCAACGCCTTGCACAGCCGAACATTGGGAAACACCTGGGTCCATTCCGAGAACGGCAGATTCGTTGTCAAGATCACCGTCGCCCGCTCGGCTCGATCCGAGATGACTTGAAAGAGGAGTTCGGCGCCGAGGTCTGCCATCGGGACATAGCCGACTTCGTCGATGGCAATCAACTCGTATCGGAACCATCGGGCCAGAACCCGGCGGAACTGGTCGTTGTGGTGGGCCTCGACCAACTCGTTGATCAAGCCGGCGGCCGTCGTAAAGCGAACCCGCTTCTTCTGCCGACAAGCGGCCACGCACAGTCCTGTGGCCAGGTGCGTCTTGCCCGTTCCACACTCCCCGATCAGGACGACAGGTTCGGCGTGTTCTAAATAGCCACCGTCTGCGAGTCCACGGATCCGGTTGGCTGGAACCTTCGACCGCGAGAAGTCAAAGTCCTCGAGTGTCTTCATTCGAGGGAAACGTGCGGCTTGAATCCGCCGGGCCACGGTGTTCCGTTCGCGTTCTTCAACTTCCATCGCCAGCAAGGCTTCCAGATACCGTGTGTAGGTGTGCTCTTCCCGCTGGGCCTGCTCGGCCATGGCCGCAAACTGCGTTCCGATCGTGGGCGTCCGGAGAGCTTTACAGTACTGCTGAATCGCCGCCTGTTCGACCCCGCCGGCTGTGGCGGACACTAGACCACCTCCGCAGTGAGCAGTGCATCGTAAGTATTCACCTCCGGCAGGGGCCGCTCATAAGCGCGTAGTGCGGCCACTTCCAGTCGCGGCGCCGCCGGCCGGTCGAATCGGGCCTCGGTCATCAGGTAGCGCGCCGCGGCGGCATCGGAGCATCCCAGGCGCAGGGCTTGTTGGAATGCGGAATCCAGCTCGCTATAGCCATGTTCCCGGCCCAGTAGGAGCAACTCCACCATTGCGCGGGTCCCCTTCTGTTTTCCGTTGCGATCGATCAACGTCTGCCAGAACTCGTCATAGCTTTTCGGCCATCGGCCCTGTTGCCGCCATTGCTCCAGAGGCTTGCTCCCGGCCAGCGCGCCCGGCTTCCGCTCCAACACCTCCAGATAATGTTCCAGATTGAAGAAGTGCTGGCCGTTTCCATATCCTCGCTCATGCCGCGCCACGCATCCGCCATCGTGCCAGACCTCCACGTAGGCCGGAAAAACGCTCGCCCGCACCACAGTCCCGGCCTTGACGGGGGCGGAGTAGAAGTTGTTACGCACCCGTACACATCCCTTACCATCGACTCGTGGAAAGCTGTCCTCGGCCAGAGGGAACCCTTCGGTCGATAACGCGAGCAGATGGGGCTGTTCGATCTGCATCCCTTCACCCACCGTCTGGACCCGATCGCCGATCTTGCGCCGTTCATCGGCACGGCAACCGGCCAGCAGCTGCGCATTCAGATCCGCCAGGTCCTTCGCCTTCGGCACCGGTACCAGGTGATTGCGCCGGAAGTATCCGGCTTCGCCTTCCACACCGCCTTTCTCGTGGCCCTCGCCGGGTGTGCAGAACTCGGCTTGAAACTTCCAATGCGACCGAAACGCGATGAACCGTTCGGTCTCTACACGCCGGTATCCCCGCAGAATCTTCTTCACCGCGCTGGTCAGGTTGTCATAACGCAGCACCCCGAAGACCCCCGCAAAATAGCGGAAACCCAACTCATGAGCCTCCAGGAATGCCTGTTGTGTCGCCCGAGGATAAGCTCGATGGAATGCGCCACCACTGCCCATGCTCCGCATACAGAAAACCTGGAGCTTCTGCCGTTCGCCATCCAACTCCGCGACGGCTTCGTACCAGTCGATCTGTGCTTCCTGACCCCAGGCGTAGCTTTGCGGCACGAACGTCTCCTGTCGGATGAAACCCATCTCCCGCTTCCGCCGCCCGACATACCGGCGAACCGTCGATTCCCCAATCGGATGTTTCGGAAATTCCATCCGGATCCGTTCGTAGATCCGGTGACTGGTGTGCCGCTGCTTCCGCGGGGCCTGCCTGTCCGCCTCCAACACCCCGTTGATAAATTCCATAACCGGCTCCAGCCTCGGCCTCTTCCGCTCCGGGCTCTTCCTCGCCGGCGGCACGGCGTTTCCCAGCGCTTGACGCACCATCCGCCGATGCACCCCCAGCCGCCGGGCCACACCCTGGATCGTTCCCACACCAAACTCGTGCTCTCGCCGAATCTCTTCAAATAATTCCACCTTCGATCTCCTTGACACCGGGTCCCTCCATTCCGACTCTTTGTTCGGAACAGCCTCTCCGGTTCAGTCGTCAGGGGTGGGCCAAATCAAACGATCAAAAGTGGGCCAATTTAGAGTAGCGAAATCAGACGGCGCTCTGATCCCCTCATTGAAAACGTGATGACGCCACGCAGGTCCTCTTCGGCGCAGATCGGGCCGATAAGTGACTCCATGGCTCGTCCGACGATGATACGAGGATCCTGGCGGGTGTTTTCAGCGATAAAAAGGGGCTGTCCCGGCACCGCGACGTCACCGACCAGAGCCGGCAGCCTAATCGATATTCTCTCCAGTGGAGCTCGTCGGCGCAGTAACTCAGCCCATGAACAGGCCTTTGCGGTGCGTCACGCCGAGCACCCTTTTGCAATGGGGACAGAAATAGATATATCGGCGGCCCAGGAAGCCTCGAATCTCGTGGAACCAGACCTGTCTGATGGTTTCCGAGCAACTCGGACACAGGGGCGAAACGTCGTCTTTGGCTTTCAATTCAATCATCACACCTCGCTTTGTTCGCGGAACGTACGGTTCAATTGGATCTCGCCTTCTTGCATACAAATACGAGTGTTGGAAAGGTTTCCTTTCAGGTTTTCTTCACCGCGATCGGGCGATTGCCACCCATCCGACACAAGCTGATCCAGGCGGCGTAATGCGAAACTCCTCGTTGGGCAAGGGAAATTGCGGGATCATCAAACCACAACAATCCATAGGAGCAACGGCGAACATCTGCTGGCACGCCATCGGCGGCGGCTCACGAAAAGAAAACCCTGCTTCTCGCAGGGCCCGGAGTGTGGGGAACGCTCAAATTAATGAGTTGACTCAGTCTCCGCCGTTGACGCCTCCCTGTCAATACATTTGTTATAGTTTTTACAGTTTAACGGCGCTGACCGCAAACTCCGAAAACCCGCGTGCGTGCCAATCTCGCAACAGATTAGGGCTTTGGCTGTTTTTAGGCTACCAAGAACATCACGAAAATCCCACGCGCATAAACTCCGAACACGGGGGTTAATGGAGGGCTTCGTAAAACAAACTCGCCGATCCCCGTGTTCTCCACGTCTCCCCGTTAATTCCTGAATCTCCCGAGTCAAACTAATCCCTGAACGCTGGAAAATAGACCCCGCTTCTGGCCCTCGGGACATCGTATAATCCCACCTTGCTGCCGGTAATTGTCGTCAACCCCTCAGACTAAGGGTCGGCTCAAGAATAACTTCGCAGAATTGGCGCCCAGATTTACGTCAGATTCGGTCGCGACCGATTGAGCAGACCGGAGGAATAGCCCCGCTATTTCGAGGATCTGCGATTGAGGAGCGGCCGAAGTTGGCGCGAAGATGGGATGCCAAAATGTGAAGTTATTGTTGAGCGGGCCCTAAGGAAACGCTCTCGAAACATGTCTACATCAATCGACACTCTCAAAGAAAAGGCGCGGCGCATGCGCGTCATGTCGCTCCGCGCGACGACCGAAGCTGGCTCAGGACATCCTTCCTCCTGCCTGTCCGCCGCGGATCTGGCTTCGGTGATCTTCTTTCAACAAATGCGATATGACCCGCTGGACCCGAACAACGCCGCCAACGATAGGTTCGTCCTGTCGAAAGGACACGCGGCCCCTCTTCTTTATGCCGCCTGGGCCGAAGCGGGAATCGTGGAGGAGTCGGAGACGTTGACCCTGCGGAACTTCGACAGTGATCTGGAAGGACATCCCACACCCCGGCTTCCATGGGTGGGTGTCGCAACGGGCTCGCTCGGCCAGGGGTTGTCGGCAGGTCTTGGCATGGCCCTGGCGGCTCGAATGGACAGGCTCCCCTACAACACCTACGTCCTGATGGGCGACGGCGAATGCGCCGAGGGTTCGGTCTGGGAAGCTGCGGCGCTCGCCAGCCACTACAAAGCCGACAGCCTGATTGCTATCGTCGACGTCAACGGCATAGGACAAAGCCAGCGCACGATGTACGGGTTTGACGTCGATCACTATGCCGATCGTTTCACCGCTTTCGGTTGGTATGCGGTGACGGTTGATGGTCACAACGTTCGGGAGATCTCCGACGCTTTCGAAAAATGTAGAGCGGAGGGCGGACCACGTCCCCGGGCGATCATCGCCAAGACTCTTAAGGGCAAGGGCGTGTCGCTGATGGAGAACCTCGAAAACTGGCACGGCAAGCCTGTGCCCAGGGCACAACTGGATGCTGTATTGGCGGAACTCGCCAGTCCCCGTTCCGGCGACGGTTTTAAGGCTTCGCCCCGGCCGAAGCCTCCCAGGGAAACTCCGGCAGGACCGCACCGAATCAGCGTGACAAGAGAGCTCGGTGATCTGGTCGCGACCCGGGAAGCTTACGGCGACGCGCTGGCCAAGCTCGTCGCCGAGGATGCCCGCGTCGTGGCCCTGGACGGGGACACGAAAAACTCGACGTTTTCCAACAAAGCACTCAAGACGCACAAAGACAATTTCTTCGAGATGTTCATTGCCGAACAGAACATGGTGGGTGTTGCGGCGGGTATGTCTTCCTGCGGCAAGATCCCGTTCGTTTCAACCTTCGCAGCCTTCCTGACTCGTGGATTCGATCAGGTGCGTATGGCACGGATCTCCTACTCTAATATTCGTTTTGCCGGGTCTCACTGCGGGGTGTCGATCGGCCCGGACGGACCGTCGCAGATGGGACTGGAAGACATTGCGATGTTCCGCACGATTCCCGATTCGGTCGTTCTCTACCCGAGTGACGCCGTTTCCACCGAACATCTGGTCCGAGCGATCAGCGATCGCAAAGGCATCTCCTACATTCGAACGAGCCGCCCGAAAACCCCCGTCATATACGCATCGGACGAAGATTTCGAGATCGGAGGGTCGAAGGTTGTCCGGCGGTCCGACAACGATAGGGTCAGCATCGTCGCGGCAGGAATAACGCTGCACGAATCGCTGAAGGCATACGACACACTCGAGGCGGAAGGTTGCCGGGTTCGCGTCATCGATGCGTACTCCATCAAGCCGATTGACCAGAAAACGCTACTCCAGGCCGCGCGTGAAACCGACGGACAGCTTATCGTCGTCGAAGACCACTACTGGGACGGTGGCCTGGGCGATGCCGTGCTTAACGCCGTGGGCAACCAGGCCCAGGTTCACAAGATGGCGGTTCGGGATGTTCCAAGGTCGGGGACACCCGACGAACTGATCGAGGCATTCGGAATCAGCGCGAAGCAGATCGCTCAGAAAGTTCGATCGATCACATAACTTGTCACCCCGGTGACGGCGTGTCAGTGAGGATCCCATGCCCGGAAAAAAGATAAAAGCAGATTCCCGGACCCCGGCGGCGCGCCGGCCAAAGACATCCAGGGTTCAGGTGGTTGTCGAAGTCGATGGCAACCCCGTGGGCCTACTGGACCTGGACTGGGAACGATTGTGGCCGGCAATCAACCATCGGAAAAGGGATCCCCTCACCATCGACTGGGTGAGCAAGCGGGAATTCGATTCACTGACCAGCGCCACGGTGCTGCACCGTTTCATCAGACGGTTGGAAGGACGGCTGTATCAGGGGTTGGGCGATGAAATGGTCCGCGCCGAGCTCGATGTCGAAAACCTGTACCTCCGGATGGAAGCGGCCTCTCAGGCCTTGGGTCGCACTTCCGCCGAAATCAAGACGCTCCTGTCGAAAACGGGCGGCACCCGTACCGACTTCACGAACTTCTTCTGGGACTACCTGCTCAGCGACCGGGACGTGACAGACCTGGAGCAAGAGTGGCAGGTCTTTGCCTCGGAACGGAAGAAACGGACGAAACGACCGTCCTGACGCTTCCCCACGCTAAGGGTCCGCTCAAGAATAGCTTCGCAGAATTGGCGCCCAGAATTGTGTCAGATTCGGTCGCGACCGATTGAGCAGACCGGAGGAATAGCCCGGCTATTTCGAGGATCTGCGATTGAGGAGCGGCCGAAGATGGCGCGAAGGTCCCGCGACGATGGCGTAAAAGATGGGATGCAAAAATGTGAAGTTATTCTCGATCGGACCCTAAGGACGTTCGTAGTTGGCACGTATGACGGCGTGCATTCCACCACGCGTGTTGAAATCTCCCACCACCTCCGCCTTCACCGGCGCGCACGCTTCAACAAGGTCATTGAGGATCCGGTTGACGGCGTTCTCGTAGAAGATACCCAGGTTGCGGTACGAGCCGAAATACTCCTTCAGAGATTTCAACTCCAGGCACTGGCCGTCGGGCTGATAGCGGATCGTGATCAGTCCGAAGTCCGGCAGGCCGGTCTTAGGACAAATCGATGTGAACTCCGGCATCGAAATACTGATCTCATAACCTGGATACTGGTTCGGCCAACATTCGATCGACGGCAACCGGGCGTCAATCCCGGACTCTGCATGTTCGTCAGTGTATTCGCTCACGGGAGTGAATATAGCATGGAGCGGGCAGCAAGCAGCGAGCGGCGAGTAGCAGGAAGCAAGCAGCTTCGGGGCTTCACGCTGTCTGCTCCAGGCTACTCGCTAAAATGAGAAAAGCCTCGGAACGCATCCTACGTCCCGAGGCCTTTTCCTCTAGTCTCCTTCACCGTCTACATTCCGGCTCTGATTACGAAGTCCGTTTCGTTCGGGGTCCGTCCCGTCTCAGCCCGTCCTGTAACCTCATGTAGCCGACTACCGTCCCTGGCTGGAGTAGCCTGTTGCCAACTAGAAGATACGGTCTCTAATAAAAGAGACACAGGCATTCTTATCCGGTGACAGAAAGATTGCAAGAGCTTTTTGCATTTTCATGTATTTTTTGCCGACGGCATTCCTCTCGGGCGTGATTTCGGTCGGGAGGCGGCATTTGCTGTGGTTCTTAGACGGTCGGTTCGGTCCGGGAACCACGCGCTGACAGCGAATAAGCGCCCCCCATTCACTGATTGATATTTGAAGAATCCACCACTAATATGTTGCCCATGGCGAAGAGATCGAAAAGAAAAGCTCGGAAAAGGGCCTCGACGGCGAAGTCGTTGACGATCATGGCCGCAGGTGTGCTGGCCGCGCTGGCTGTTGCCGTCTTCCTTACCCAGGGGGCCGGGGAATCACCGGCGACTCCGGGCCCCGACCAGACGATACCGTCCGCATCGGCCAGGATTCGTGGTCCCGAAGGCGCGACGCTCAAGCTCGTGGAGTTTGGAGATTACCAGTGCCCGAGTTGCAGGTTCTATCACGGTATCGTGACGGAACTGTTTCGGCGATTCCCTGACCAACTGGCTTTGGAGTTTCATCACTTCCCTCTTGCCAGCATCCACCCCAATTCCGTTTTTGCCGCTATCGCCGCGGAGTCCGCCGGTGAACAGAACCGCTTCTGGGAAATGCATGATCTCCTCTTTGCCAACCAGGATCTATGGGCCAACAGCCCCAACCCGGAATCTTTGTTTATCAGCTTCGCGGCCCAATTGGGACTGGATCAGGATCTGTTCATGCGGTCTCTGCGAGCGAATGAGATCGAATCGCGCGTTCTCCAGGACGTCAACAGGGCGCGAGAGCTCAGGATCGACGCGGTGCCCGCGTTCTTCCTGGACGGCCGTCCGGTTCCGCTTCCACCGACTGTCGAAGAATTTGAACGACTGATCCACACGGCCCTCGAAAGCCGATGACGGCGAGTCCGATGAAGGTCGGGGCCATCGGTGCCCTCGCCTTCCTCGGCATGATCGACACGCTCTACCTCTCCATCTCCAGACGATCCGGGCCCATCCCATGCCACATCACAAGCGGCTGCGAGGACGTGGTGACAAGCGTGTACTCCACGGTCGCCGGAATTCCCCTCGCCTGGTTCGGCCTGGCGTTTTATCTGACGGTGTTCGGCGCAGCCGTGTTCGAAGGATCCGGAAACACCGGCTCGATCCGCCTACTCCTCTGGCCCGCGACCCTGGCCCTGATCGCCTCCGCCACCCTGACCGGCATCCAGGCATTTGTCCTCGAAGCCTACTGCGAGTACTGCCTCGGCTCGGCTGCCCTATCGACAGGAATTTTCTTTCTGGTAGTCAGTTCGCGGGGTGGACCGAGGGCCACGGAGTAAGACTTCGACGCAAAGACGCAGAGGCGCAAAGACAATTCTTGCCAACTCCGCGTCCTTCGCGTCTCCGCTTTGATACCCTGACCCTTCTCGCTCCAACGAAGACTACAGGCCAACCTCAATCCAACGGCCAGGCAAGACAAAAAACTCTGGGTCTCTGCGCCTCTCGGTCGAGATCCCTTTCTTCATTGGGGCGAGCGGAACCACTGGGGGTGCGCTGCGTCGGGGCCGGGTGCGACCATCAATTCGCCGTTGTCCAGGACGGCCATGCCGTGAACACCGGTGACTTCCACATAGCCGAGCAGGTCCCCGGTGGCGCGGTCGATCTTCATCAACCAGCCGGGGGACATGTTCCGCTCGTTGCTGTGCTGGGTGGCGAGCCAGACGGATCCGGGTGTCAGATACAGCCCGAAGGTTTTGCCGTATTTGGTCCATTCGCCGAGAAACTTCCCACCGAGGTCGAAGCGCTGGATCCGGCCGTTCTCGCGGTCGGCGACGTAAACGATACCGCCGTCGACAGCGATCGAGTGCGGCAGACGGAACTGCCCGGGACCATTCCCCGCACTCCCCCACTCGCGGACCTTTCTGCCGTCGGCGGTATATTCCAGTATCCTCGCGTTCCGATAACCGTCGGATATGAAAATACTACCGTTGGGACCGAAGGCGACGTCGCTGGTTCCGCAGAACGCGCCGAGGCAATCTTCTGGCTGCCCGCCTACGGAAATCTCCATCAGGATCTCACCCTCGGGACTGTACTTGATCACCATGGAACTTTTCGCGTCCGCCGTCCAGATGTTGCCTTCCGGACCGATACGAATGGCATGGGGTGTCTGGTACAGGCCTTTGCCCCAGGACCTCACGACATGCCCCGCGCGATCCAGCACGACGACCGGGTCCGCGGCGTCACCCCGTTGGAGCAGGTAGGTCAGCTTGTCGTCAGCCGCGACCCACGACACCATCCCCATCTCCCAACCATCCGATGGAGGAGTGGCCAGGATTTCGGTCGCTTCGAGTGGCAGCTTTTCCGTTTGACTGAGAATTGAACGTAACTCGGCCGCCCGCGCATCCAGTGCCGGGTTGGCGTTCTGGAAGCCCAGTGCCAGCCAGACAAGATAGACAAAAGGTTTGATCAACATGGCCGGCACTCTATCACACGGTAATTCCGGGGGCTTGTAATTTCATGGGGAAGGGGAGTAGAGACATGGACGCAGAGGCGCAGAGGCGCAGAGAAAAGTCTATTTTCTTCTATCTCCGCGTCGATTAGGTGAATCCCAAAATCCTCGCGCTCTATGGAAACCCACAGGCCAGGCAAAGTCTGCCGGAAAGCAAGACATCCAACTCTGCGCCTCTGCGTCGAAGTCCTTTCTTCTCCCGGTGAGGGACTTACGTATCCGCGTAGACTCCGGTCAGGGCGGATTCGGGGGCCGGCATGCAGTTGTCGCGGCTTTCGAGAGCTTCCTTTTCGGCCTGGGCAAGTTCCTCGATCACGCGGTCTTCGGCGGATTCGAGGACGGATTGGTTGATTCCGGTGCTTTCCAGGTAGGCTTCGAATGTGCCGATGGGATCCCGCTTGCCCCAGGTCTCGAACACGGCGCTTCCGAAAGTATCCCGGGCTTCACGTTCATCGTGCGTGGCGTGTCCACCCATGCGGAAGGTTTCGGCGAAGATGATGGCGGGGCCGCCGCCGTTACGGGCATGGTCGGCGGCGAGTTTCGTCGCGGCGTAGGTATCCAGCACATTGTTGCCATCGCACGCGAAGCCGGCCACACCGTATGCTTTGCTCCACGCCCGAAAGGGACCCACCTGATGCGCATCGAATCGGGTTCCGAGGGCGACCTGGTTGTTCTGGAAGACGAACAGGACGGGAACTCGGAGGACCGCGGCCATGTTGACGCCTTCATGACAGGCCGTGGTCTTGGTCGCCCCGTCGCCGATCCAGGACAACACCACGCGGCGTTCGTTGCGATTCTTAAAAGCCAGCCCGACGCCCGGAATCACCGCTCCGAGCGAACCGACCTGACTGGGCGGGGCGATCACACCATACTTCAGTTCTCCGACGTGAACGTCCTTTCCCCGGCTGGGGGAATCCTCGGTCGCCAGGTATTCCCGCAACATGTCGGCGACAGGCATGCCCATTTCGTGGCAGGCGCCTGCGTTCCGAATCATCGGCCCTACCAGGTCGCAGCTTCGGTCCAACGCATGGACGTTTCCGACCGTAACCGCTTCCTCCCCTGTTCCAAGCCACGCCTTGGAAAGAACGCCCTGCTTCACCCAACGCCTCAGCGTGATGTCGTGGAGACGGAACCGCAGCATCCCAGAGTAGAGATCGAGCAGGGTGACCTCACTCATTCCCTTGATGATTCCCTGACGCTCTGGATCGGCTGCGAGAGTTCGGTGATACTCCTCCATCACTGCCGAATCAGGCTGCCAATCGACATATTCCTCAGGGTCGAACATTGGATATCTGCGCATGAGGGGTCAGTGTACTACAGACACAGGTGGCGGGATGAGCGACGGAGGGAGTGGCGTGAAGCCAGAGAGCGGTCAACCGCTCTCTGGCTCATGCAATTGATACTAGGCGCCGGCGGCCTGGGAGTCGGCCGGGCCCATGACTTCGTTCCAGACTTCCATGAACCGATCCATCTCGGATTCGGTACCCACCGAGATGCGGAGGTGTTCGGTCATCGGCGGGAATCGCCGGCCAATCTCGACGTTGCGCTCGCGGAACGCACGGCGGATCGGGTCGATGTCGCGTTTGACGCCGACCATGAAGAAGTTGGTCTCGGATGGGATCACTTCGTAACCCAGATCGCCCAACTGTCCCATGACGCGTTTCTTGATGCTATTGTTCAACTGAATAACGTGTGCCTCGGTCTCGGGCTCGGCCAGAGCCCGAACGCCCGCGGACTTCGCGATCACGTTGATGCTTCCCAGGTTAAAGGGACGCATCCGCGAGATCAGTTCCGGTTTCGCGATTCCGTAACCGAGACGCAGACCGGCAATCCCGTAAACCTTCGAGAAGGTCCGCGTAACGATGACGTTGCGGCCTTCCTTGACGTACTTGATGGCGCTCGAATAGGCCGGGTCTTCGACGAAGTGGTGATACGCCTCATCGATCACGACAATCATGTTTTCGGGAATGCTGTCGAGAAGTTCCTTGATCTCGGCGTCACTGACGATCGTGCCGGTCGGGTTATTCGGGTTACAGATATAGATGAACCGCGTGTCGAAGTTGACTGCATGCGCCATGGCGTGCAGATCGTGGCGATAGTCCGACGTCAGTGGGATGATGTTGCCTTCCGCATGCGTGTTGGTCAGGTACCGGTAGGTGGTCTCGTACGTCGGCTCGACGCCGATGATGTTTCCACCGCCTTGAAGAAAGGCGTCATCGATGGTCTTGAGGGTTTCCGTGGATCCCGCACCGAGCAGTATATTGTTGGTTTCGAGACCGTGGTGCTCGGCGATCGCATTCATAATCCCATTCGAGCCGATGTACATATGGGACTCTTCGAAAGCTTTCGTCATCGCTTCCCGGACGCCTTCGGAGGGCCCGTAGGGATTCTCGTTGTTACTGATCTTGACGTAACCCGCCGGTCTTGCCGTTCTTTGGGCCGGCGCCCCTACCAACTCGATAGCTGGCTTCATTCCTACATAGGTCAGGGCGGTTGCAACGCCACCCATGAATTTTCGGCGCGACACGCCTCGGCTCTGGTTCATGCTCTCCTCCCCGCAAGTTCAAGAAAATCTACATGTTCGGCGAAACTGATCGTCAGAATATATTCGTGAGTCATTCTAAAGATAAGGCTGATATAATACCAGCAACTTATTAGGAGAGGCTAAGACTATGAAGCGCAAGCAACTTAAGTTCGTTGTCGGCCCGGTGGCGGTTGTCATGACCCTTGCGTTTATCGCATTCTCCGCCTTCGACGACAATAAGGCTTACTTCCAGACCATTCCCGAACTCTACCAGATGGCCGAGGAAGGCACTCTCGAAGGCAAACGATTGAAAGTGGTTGGGGAGGTCCTCCCCGGGTCGATCAATCGGGGAGACGATTTCACGGACTTCGTAATCGGGTTCGAAGACCAGACTATGGCGATCCACTACGTCGGCAAGGACCCCTTGCCGGACACGTTCCGCGATTACGCCGAGGCCGTCGTCGACGGCCAGTACAGTGGAGATGGCCTCTTCACGGGAACGAAATTGCAGGCCAAGTGTTCTTCGAAGTATGAACGCGAGCTCGAAGCCGGGGTAGTCCCCGGAGTGACGGCTCTAGCTCCCCCAAACGGATCCTAAACATATGGCACAATTCGGGCAATTTTCCCTTGCCCTGGCCTTTGTCCTGGCGATTTATTCCATCGTCACTTCTCTGGCCGGCATTCGTGTAAAGAATGATCGCTTGATCGCCAGCGGGCGGAACGCCGCGCTGGGAGTCTCGGCATGTCTGACCACCGCTCTGTTTGCCCTCGGGTACCTGTTCCTGGTCAGCGATTTCTCAATCGAATACGTCGCCGCGAACTCCAACCGGGATCTGCCGATCTTCTACAAGATATCGGCCATCTGGGGCGGACAGGAAGGTTCACTTCTGTTCTGGGTCTGGGTCCTGGGCGTCTATTCCGCTCTCGTCATGATCCAGAACCGCCGGAAACATCTGGCGATGATGCCTTACGTGACCGCGGTGCTCATGGCCAGCGCCCTGTTTTTTGTGGCCATGGACCTGTTCATTGCCAACCCCTTCAACGAACTTGTCACGGTCCTGGCTGATGGAACAAGGATCGGCTTCGCCGCCGCTGACGGTCGTGGCCTCAATCCCCTGCTGCAGTATGTCCTGATGGTGATCCACCCGCCGATCCTCTACACGGGATTCGTCGGTTTCGCCGTCCCGTTCGCGTTCGCCATCGGCGCCATGGCCAGCCGGCAACTGGGGGACACCTGGATCCGCACGACCCGTCGCTGGACGATGGTTGCGTGGTTCTTCCTCGGTACGGGTATCTTGCTGGGCGGAAAATGGGCATACGTCGAGTTGGGCTGGGGTGGCTATTGGGCCTGGGATCCGGTGGAGAATGCTTCCCTGATGCCCTGGCTGGTCGGGACCGCTTTCCTGCACTCGGTCATGATCCAGGAAAAGAAAGGCATGATGAAGGTCTGGAACATGGTCCTGGTCATCATGGCCTACACCATGTCGGTGTTCGGAACTTTCCTGACACGTAGCGGGATCGTGTCGTCCGTGCACGCGTTTGCCCAGTCCTCTATCGGCGGATACTTTCTGGCCTTTATCGTCATCGTCGTATCGGGGTCTTTCTACCTGATGTCGGCCCGGATGAGCTACCTCAAGAGCGAGAACAGCATGGAGTCGGTGGTGTCTCGAGAGAGCGCCTTCATGTTCAACAACCTGCTCTTCATCGCCTCGTGCTTCGCGGTGTTCTGGGGCACGATGCTTCCCGTTTTTTCCGAATGGATCCAGGGAACCAAGATCACTGTCGGCCCACCGTGGTTCAACCAGGTCAACGTCCCGATCGGTCTGGGGCTCCTTTTCCTGACCGGAATCGGGCCGATGCTTGCCTGGAGGAGGACGTCGCTCAATGCGTTGAAACGGGCGTTCACTATTCCTGCCACCGGCGCGCTCGCCGGTGGCGTCGTTTTCTTCTTGATGGGGTTCACCCACCCGTACGCGCTGATGTCGCTGGCATTGTCGACGTTTGTCGCCCTGACCATTTTCCAGGAATTCTTCAAGGGCGCAAGGGCGCGGGGTGCGAGTCTGGGGGAGAACTTCGCGGAAGCCCTCGTCAACCTCACGCTGAGGAACACGCGACGATACGGCGGGTATGTGGTTCACTTCGGAATCGTGTTGATCTTCGTCGGTTTTGCCGGGCAGGCGTTTAACACCGATGTCCAGGAAGAAGTCGGCATCGGCGATACGATGACGCTCAATCAGTACACGCTCCGCGTCGAAAACCTTCGCTCCGTGGACCTTGCCAACTACAACAGCCGTCAGGCGATCGTGGGATTGTATGAAAACGGCGAAAAGGTCGCGGTCATGTACCCGGAACAACGGTTTTACTTTGCCAGTGAGCAACAAACCACAGAGCCCTCCATCCGGTCGACGCTCAAGGAAGACCTTTATGTCGTGTTCGCCGGGACCTCCAGGGACGGAACACGGGTGATCATGCAGGTCTACCTCAACCCGCTTGTGATGTGGGTCTGGATTGGGGGAATCGTACTTGGGCTGGGCACCATGATCGCGATGCTACCGAATAAGAGGACTTCCCCGTCCAAGCATCAGCAGCCGGAACGTTCGGAGAAAACGAAAGATGACGAAAAGGTCCACGCATAAGGTCATTGGACTGTTCCTCCCTCTGTTGCTCGCCAGCGGAACTGCTTTCCCGTTGAGAGCAGCCGACCCGGGTGAGATCGACCGGGTCAGCGAGAACTTCATCTGCACCTGTAGTTGCGGGCAACTCCTGAGTTCCTGCAACATGATCGGCTGTTCGAATTCCGGGCCGATGCAGGCCGAAGTGGCTGCCTTTCTGGACGAGGGCAAGGACGAAAAAAGCATCGTGGATCTCTTCGTCGACAAATATGGTTTGACCGTCCTTTCGGCGCCACCGACCGCCGGGTGGTTCAACATATCCGCCTGGGCGATGCCCTTTGTGGCACTACTGTTGGGTGTGGGTTTCGTGACCTACTATGCACGAAGGTTCCGCGCTCGTTGGACCGCACCCGTAGCGGTCGCCGACACCGGCAGCAGCGACTTCCAACAGCGGCTGGCGGACGAACTCGCCGATTACACACCGGAAGACTGATCGGGCGCGATCGAAGATGATTTATCTATTGTCCGGCCTACTGACTGGCGGCGTTCTCACGGCGGTTTGCTGGCCCCTGTTCGCCAAGGACAATTCCCTCGAATCCACAATTCTCGAAGAGACTGAATGGGATCTCCTGCAGCGTCGGAAGGAGGTCATGCTCGGCAACATCCAGGATCTGGATTTCGAGCACAAGTGTGGAAAGCTCTCCGATGAAGACTACCAGTCCCTTCGCGAAGAAATGGCCGGGGAGGTCGGCGTTGTCCTGGATCAGATTGACCAGCTTGAAGCCTCCCACGATCTGGATGCCTTGATTCGCCGCGAGGTTTCTTCCCGAAAGAAAAAGACGGTCGACACCGGGACATGCCCGGAATGCAACCACCAGAACGTGGCGGGCAACAAGTTCTGCGCGGAATGCGGAGCGAAGTTGTAACGTCGATGCGCCGTCGAACACTCCTTGCTCTGATATTCGTCCTGACCCTTGCCGCACCGGCGCTGGCCCAGTCCCGGCCGATCGGAGTCCCCAACCCGATGGCGGCGCACACCGTTTTCATCATCCTCATCACGGCCGCTTTCCTGGCCTGGGCCGCGAGTTTCTCGGTCCAGATGATCAAGGAACGCCACACCCAGCGGAAGGGCCGCCAGGCCCTCCTCCATCGCAAAGAATCGGTCCTGAACCAGATCACGGAACTGGAAATGGCCATGGAATCGGGTACCATCAGTGAGGGCCAGTACAAGAGGCGGATGAAGGAAATGCGGGGTCAGCTGGCACGGGTGATCGGCAAGCTCCAGCCCAGAAGGGTCCAGAAGAAGAAACCCGCCTGACACTGCCCAAGTTTGTGTGCGACCACCGATCTGCTGGACCCAGAACCGAGCAAGGACGGTGCCCCGACGCTAGGTTGACTACGATGCTCCCCCGGCGTGGGGGGCCGGCCCGGCGTCCGCGCTCCCGATATCGATGACAAACGTAAATGCAAGGGCTCTCATAGATTCATGGTATTGAGTAGGGACGGTGGGCCCGACGCTAAATGAATGCCCCCGACGCTAAAACGCCCGACACCTATGCATATGCAATGGAGGCGGAAGGACTAACCAAGACCTATGGTCACTTCCGAGCTCTGCGCGGAGTCTCGTTCCAGGTGCCGAAGGGCGCATTCGTCACATTGTTCGGCAAGAACGGCGCCGGCAAGACCACTTTCCTGAAGATTGCCGCAACACTCGCCCGGCCCTCAGGAGGTCGCCTGCGAATCCACGGGGTCGACATTCAGGACGAACCGGAACGGGTCCGAAGGCAGATCGGTTTCCTGTCACACAGCACATCCGTATATCGGGATCTGACACCGCTCGAAAACCTCCGCTTCTTCTCCCGCCTGTACGGCGTAGGCCACACCGACGAACACATTCATGCACTGATCGAGAGGATCGG
The DNA here is from genome assembly GCA_965247425.1 of Terriglobia bacterium. GTDB lineage: Bacteria > Acidobacteriota > Terriglobia > 20CM-2-55-15 > 20CM-2-55-15 > CAZOZZ01. Next base: position 1,795,339 of record OZ252023.1, on the reverse strand, counting down.
GCTGGGGCGGAGGAAGAACGATCCGGTCCGGGCGTTCTCCCGCGGCCTGCATCAACGGGTGGGCCTGGCGCGCGTGATGCTGCACGATCCAGCACTGCTTCTTCTCGATGAGCCGTACACGGGCCTCGACGCCAGCGCCGTCGAAATCCTGAACCGGATGCTCGATGAAGTTGTGGCCGGGGGGAGAACCGTCATCCTGACCACGCACGACCTGGAACTCGGCCTGCGCGCCTCCACGAACATTCACATCATCGACCGTGGGAAAATCGTTTATTCCGCGGCCAGGTCGGATCCGGGCGTACGGGATGCCTATGCCAGGTACATTCGGGTTGGAGCGACGAAATGAGGCCCCTCGCTACTCTCATTCTCAAGGACATCGCAGTCGAAATGAGACGGCGGGAATCGGTGATCTCGATGATGATGTTTGGGCTGCTCGTGACGGTGATCTTCAGCTTTGCCTTCGAGCCAAGCGGCGCGGAACGAGATCTGATCGCACCCGGAATATTGTGGGTGGCCCTCACTTTTGCGGGAGTGATCGGACTCAACCGCTCCCTCGCAATCGACCTGGACAACGACTGTCTTCAGGGGCTGCTTCTGGCGCCGGTCAGTCGCGGGAGCCTCTATGTCGGAAAAGTTGCGAGCAACTTCCTGTTCATGTTGATCGCGGAACTGGTCATTGTGCCACTCTTCATCATCTTCAACGACCTGCGCCTGGGAGGAGAGCTACTCTGGCTCATCTTGGTCGTCTTTCTCGGGACCCTCGGTTTCGCGACCGTAGGCACGATCCTGTCTGCAATATCGGCAAACACCCGGATGCGGGAAGTCATGCTGCCAATGCTGCAGATCCCGCTGACCCTTCCGATGATCATCGCCGCGGTCGCAGCAACCTCCCTGATTCTTGGCGAAGACAGCGAGGGTTTCGGCTCCTGGGTGAACTTGATCATCGGTTTTGATATCATCTTCCTGATCGTTTCGTATCTTGTCTTCGAATATGTCGTCGAAGAATAGGGGCAGAAATAAAATGACCAACAGGATGATCGGCGTCGCAAGCCTGGTGGGTATGCTGACTGCCCTTTGGGCGGTTTTCCTTTACGCACCCACGGAAGCCACGATGGGCATCGTGCAACGCATCTTCTATTTCCACGTGTCCGCCGCCTTTATGGGTTACTTCGCCTTCTTCGTTGTTTTCGTTTCGAGCATCGTTTTTCTGCTGAAACGTGATTTAGCATGGGATCGTATTGCTCGTTGCTCAGCGGAAATCGGCGTGTTGTTCGCGAGCCTCAACCTCGCGACGGGCATCCTCTGGGCGAAGCCGATCTGGGGAATATGGTGGACCTGGGACGCGCGGTTGACTTTGCAACTGCTGCTCTGGATTCTCTTCATCAGCTACATCATGCTCGGCGCTTACATCGCTGAACCGATGAAACGGGCCGCACTTCAGGCCGTGTTCGGCATACTGGCCTTCATCGACGTACCGATCAACTACATGGCGATCCGTTGGTGGCGAACGCAACATCCCTCGCCCGTGATCTTCGGCGGCGAGGGCTCCGGCCTGGATGTCGATATGTATATCGCGTTGATAATCACCTTGACGGCGTTCATGCTTCTCTACACATACCTGCTCGGTCAGCGGCTCGCCGTCGAGCGGACCCATGAGGAAGTGGAATACTTCGAACAACTGGTGCACTCGCAATGAACTGGCTCGTCGCAGCTTACAGCGTCTTTTTTGTCGGAATATTCGCCTACACCTTGATGATGTCCAGGAAGCAGAAAGACCTGGACCGCAGGATCGAGGAGCTACGTTCGTTGATCAAAGAAAGCGACCTTCACGATAGTTGAAGAGCCGTTCGGTCGGCGACCGCAGGTGTTCCGGCATTGGGGGGGCAGGCTCACTGGCGCTCATGGAACGCACGTGTCCGGGTTTCCTAATACTGGGAGGGCTTCAGGAAGATCGCTTTCGTTGCTTTCCGGTTGCGACCGGCTCCGGCGCGCCCTTGTCTACCAGGACGAAGAAACCCAGCATCAGCATCACGGCGACCATACCGATGACAACTGCTAATGTAAAACTGTCCATATAGGTTAACCTTACACTATTGAACTGAATCTCTGGTCCATTTAAGTGAATGATTTGGAGGAACCATGTCCTTCATAGACGAATTGACTCGTCGAATTTCCACCGAGGTACAACGCACACTCGACAGTGCGATTCGGGATGCGATTGAAGCGTACATCGTCGGTGAAGGGACACCGGGTGGCGCCACCGCACCCACCCCGAAACGCCGCTCGACCAAAAAGGATCCCGAACGGCCGGGGCTGCTCGAGCGCAGCGCAACAAACTCATAATCGATGCCGTCGCGAAGATAGGCGAGGCGACGGTGGAAGACGTTGCGGGCAAGACAGGATTAGACAAGAGGGGTGTGGGCAGTTCCCTCTATTACCTGTCACAGGCGGGGAACCTTCGCCGGACAAAAAGCGGGACGTACAAGGTCTGACCGAGGGCTGGATGCGTCATAACTCTCCATCCCCTTCTGGATCAGCCGGGATCGATTCGTCCGAGCTCTCAAAGAACGCCTCGATCAACTCTTCCGCCTTCCTCATGTCCGATTCCTGCACCCAGACCCGAACATCGGTCAGCATTCCTGCCGCGGGTATAGTGAGCGCGGTCCGTTTCCCCTGAAGGACCACATCGATTCCGTTGTTCTCGAGCAACTCCTGGATCATGTCCGCATCGACAGCGCCGCACACACGGGCGACTCTTAGCGGTGGACCATCGTGATCGGGACTCGGCAAGTCAACCACCAGTTCGACATCGCACTCCGCACAACGGGTTATTCCTTCCAGGTATTCCGAACTACAGGTCGGACAGAACATGAACAACTCCTATCCAGAAATAGTTATTCTTGAGCGGACCCCTAGATTATAACCGACAAGAGATACAATCCTTTGGCCGCCGATGGTTCCGGCAACCCTGTTCATGAAAGCGAGGTTCAAATGACGAATGTCATCAGTGTTGGAGGACTCCTCCTGATGCTCGTGGTGGCTTATGGTCTCTCGAGCAACCGTAAGGCGATCGACTTTCGGATTGTTGCCTGGGGTCTGGCGCTTCAATTCTCTTTCGCTCTGTTTATTCTCAAGACCACGCCGGGTGTCATCGTCTTTGACAACATCAGCCGGGCGATCACCCGAATGCTGGGGTTTGCCGACGCTGGCGCGGCCTTCGTATTCGGTTCACTGGCAACCGACATCGACACGTTCGGGTTCGTGTTCGCGTTCCAGGTCCTGCCGACGATCATTTTTACGTCTGCCCTGTTCACGGTCCTCTATCACCTCGGGATTATGCAGAAGGTCGTTCTGGTCTTCGCGAAGATCATGTCGAAGACGATGCGGACCAGCGGCGCGGAGTCGCTGGCGGCCGCCGCGAATGTGTTTATGGGCATGACTGAGGCGCCCCTGGTCGTAAAGCCCTTCGTCAGCAAGATGACTCAATCTGAAATGATGTCCCTGATGACTTGTGGGATGGCCACGATCGCCGGCGGAGTGATGGCGGGGTACATTCGGATGGGAGTCAGCGCGGGACACCTGCTGACGGCGAGCGTCATGGCGGCGCCGGCCGGACTCATGATCGCCAAGATGTTGAACCCGGAAACCGAGAGCCCGATGACACGCGACCAACTCCAACTCGATCTCGATCAGGGAGACGTTAACGTGATCGATGCTGTTGCCCACGGCGCATCGGACGGTCTTCGCCTGGCTCTCAACGTAGCGGCGATGCTGATAGCCTTCGTTGCGCTGATCGCGCTTCTAAACGGAATCCTGGGCATGGTCGGAGTGACGCTTCAACAGATACTGGGAATCGTCTTCGCACCGGTTGCGTTCATCATTGGCGTGCCGCTCCAGGATGTGACCACCGTCGGCAGCCTTCTGGGACAAAAGATCATCATGAACGAGTTTGTTGCCTACAGCAGCCTTACCGAGATCCTGCGAACCCCGGACGCGCTCGCCCCCCGATCCGTGGTGATCTCGACTTTCGCGCTCGCGGGGTTCGCCAACCTGGGCTCCATCGGCATCATGATCGGCGGCATCGGCGGCATAGCGCCCGATCGAAGGCAGGACCTGGCACGCCTGGGCCTGCGGGCATTGATGGCGGGAACGATGGCGACGTTGATGACGGCATCGATCGCAGGGATCCTTTTGTAGAGGCACTTTGGAATTGACTTTTGCGAAGGTCGAGGAGGCTGGACGGTACCTACTCGACATCATTCAGAAGCCTCCCACGACAGCGATTGTTCTCGGCAGCGGCCTGATGAGCCTGGAATCGCTGCTCGGGCCTTCAACCGTTGTGGATTATGGAGACATACCCCATTTTCCAGAGACCGCGGTCGGAGGGCATGAGGGACGGATCCTCACGGGGACCATCGGTGGTGAGGCCGTCTGGATCCTGTCCGGACGCGTTCACTACTACGAAGGCCACGATATGTCCCGGGTGACCTTTCCCATCCGCCTTCTCGGGCAGATCGGCACAAAGGAAGTCGTGTTGACCAACGCCGCCGGGGCGATCAACCCCGATTTCAAGTCGGCGGAACTGATGCTGATTCGGGATCACATCAACCTGACGGGAGCAAACCCGTTGAGGGGCGGCAATGACGAACGTTGGGGCCCGCGTTTCGTGGACCAGACCGAAGTGTACGATGTCGCCCTCCGTGAACGGTTCCTGGAGGCCGCAACGGAAGAGGAGGTGGGGCTGAGGGAAGGCGTGTATGCCGCCGTCTCCGGGCCGACATACGAAACCCCCGCCGAAATAGCAGCGTTCTTGACGTTGGGCGCCGACGCGGTCGGCATGTCCACCGTACCCGAGGCCATCGTCGCGCGTCACATGGGAGTCCGAGTGGCTGGAATTTCCGTCCTCTCGAACGCCGCCGCACAACACGGAGGCAAACCAATCACACACCAGGAAGTTCTCGACGCGGGTCGACTCGCCGAGGAAACGCTAGGCCGGCTGTTGCGACGATTCCTGGAGAAGGGTGACTCGGGCTAGTCGACTTTCTTCTTCAAGCCCTGATATCCGTTCGAGCTGTCGACATTCGTCTCGATCGGGAACTCCATCTGGACCCAGCCCGCGGCCACCAGCTGCCCCATCGGATCGCGCGCGCCGCCGAAGCCTCCCTGCATGTTGGACACATCCGTGTACCCCGCCCCGACCATCAGCTCTCCCGCATGCTGCGATCGGCCTCCCATCTGACAGCCGGCAATCACGCACTTATCCTTCGGAACGTGCGCTTGAACGACCTTGATGAAGTCCGGGTTCGGAGTCATCGGTCCCCCCGCGGGATTTGGGAACAGGACCGGGATGTTGATGGCTCCAGGTGGATGTCCGTTGTCGAATTCCGGCTCGCTGCGAACGTCGATATAAACCACATCGCCGGCACCGTGCATGAGTTCGTTCGCTTGTTCGGGACTGATCTGCTTGACGCTCATAAGACAAACCTCAACAAGAAAGAAATTGACAGGCTAGGGGGACTGACACCGGTGACGAACAACACTATAGTATATTAATCGGGCGCATGCTCTATGTCGGAATCGATGTCGGGGGAGAAAGCATCAAGAGCGGCCTGGTGGACCCTGACGGACTGATCCTCGATTCCGATTCACACGTCACCGTAACCGCCGGTCATGCCCTTCTCGTCGATCAACTTGTGTCGATCGTAAAGACGTACCAGAGACACGCCGACGTCCGTGCGATCGGCCTCGGAATCCCGGGCCTGAGATCATCGGACACAGGGCAGATTCAGACATCCCCAAATATACCTGCACTCGACCAGGTGAACCTGGAGTCACTCCTGGAAGCCCGGATCAAGATCCCCGTGACCGGCCGGAACGACGCCGACATGCATGCCTGGGGCGAGTTCAGGAAGGGAGCCGCCCGGGGGACCCGGCACATGATGTGCCTGACGCTCGGAACCGGGGTCGGGTCCGGCCTGATTCTAGACGGGACTCTCTTCGGCGGCGCTCGCGGTTACGCGGCTGAAGTCGGACACATGGTTGTGGATCCGGGCGGGGCACAGTGCGGTTGCGGGGGCCGGGGATGCCTGGAAACCGTCGCGTCGGCGACCGGTCTGGTCCGGCTGGCTCGGGAGGCGATGCGGAAAGACCCGGAGAGTTTGCTCCATGAGGCAGGCGGCGAACTGACGGGTAAGCAGGTTTGTGAGGCAGCGGTCGAAGGGGATCCGTCGGCCCAGCGTGTATTCGACAAGGCGGGACGTGGCCTGGGAATCGCGTGCGGGAACTTGATGAACATATTGAACCTGGAAATGATCGTCATTGGCGGCGGTGTGGTCGATGCCGGAGATCTGCTTCTCGAACCGGCCATTGCCGAAGCCCGTGCACACAGCTATCCTCAGACTTTTGAAGCCTGCCACATCGTCCCGGCCCAACTCGGCACCGGCTCCGGCATCATCGGCGCGGCCTTGCTCGCCAGAGATCTTGTCGGCTGACGATCGCTTATACTGAGAGTCTATGGCTTTGGACCACATTCGGAATTTTTCAATCATCGCTCATATCGATCACGGTAAATCGACGCTGGCAGATCGGTTGCTCGAGATCACCGGAGCGCTGTCGGAGAGGGAGATGTCCCAGCAGGTCCTGGACGGCATGGACCTCGAACGGGAGCGTGGAATCACGATAAAGGCCACGTCGGTGCGCCTCCACTACAAAGCACGAGACGGCAAGGACTACATCCTGAACCTGATCGATACGCCGGGACATGTCGATTTCAGCTACGAGGTCTCCAGGAGCCTGGCGGCCTGCGAGGGGGCACTGCTCGTCGTGGATGCGTCTCAGGGTGTGGAAGCGCAGACGCTCGCCAACACATACCTTGCCGTGGCCAACAATCTTGAAATCGTTCCAATCCTGAACAAGATCGACCTGCCCGGCGCGGAGGTCGAAAGAGCCGAAGAGCAACTTCAGGCCGTCATTGGTCTGGACTCGGGAAACGTGCTTCACATCAGCGCGAAGCAAGGGCTGGGAATCGATGAGGTGCTCGAAGCCATCGTCGCTCGCGTTCCTCAACCGACGGGCGACCCGGATGCCCCCCTGAAAGCCCTCATCTTTGATTCGTGGTTCGACAATTACCGCGGCGTCATCGTCCTGGTCCGGATGGTCGACGGACGAATCGAAAAGGGGATGAAGGTCCGCTTGATGTCGAACGGCCAGGTGTACCAGGCCGAAGAGATCGGTACTTTGACCCCAAAGATGACACCGACCGGGAAACTGACGGCTGGAGAAGTCGGCTACGTCATCGCCAACATCAAGGAGGTGGGCGACACGCAGGTCGGGGACACGATCACGGAGGAAAGCCGACAGACCGTCAATCCTTTCCCGGGTTTCCAGGAAATCAAACCGCTTGTCTTCGCCGGCCTCTATCCGGTGGAGCCGAATCAGTACGAGGGGTTACGGGATGCGTTAGACAAGCTCCGGCTCAACGATTCGTCATTTTTCTACGAGCCGGAAACCTCGACAGCGCTGGGGTTCGGATTCCGTTGCGGCTTTCTCGGTCTGTTGCATATGGAAATCGTCCAGGAACGCCTGGAGCGCGAATTCGAGCTCTCCCTGATCTCGACGGCCCCCGGTGTCCGGTACAGGATTCTCGGAATCGACGGTGAGATCACGGAGATCGAGAACCCGACCAAGTTTCCCAACCCTCAGGATATCGACTCGATCGAAGAGCCGATCATCACGGCCCTGGTGATGACGCGCGATGACTTCCTGGGCCCCATACTCAAGTTGCTCGAGGATAAGAGGGGAGCTCAGAAGGGATTCGAGTACGTTTCATCCAACCGGGTCCTGCTGACTTATGAAATGCCGCTGAACGAAATCGTCCTCGATTTCTATGATCGGCTGAAGTCCGTCTCAAAGGGTTACGCGTCGTTCGACTACCACCTGTCGGGTTACCGCGTCTCTAAGCTTGTGAAACTCGACATCATGGTGGCCGGCGAGTCGGTCGACGCCCTGTCCTGGATCGTCCATCAAGACTTTGCCTACGACCGCGGCCGCGCGCTCGTCGAAAAGATGAAAGAACTCATCCCCCGCCAGATGTTCGAGGTCGCAATCCAGGCCGCTGTCAGAAATCGAGTAATCGCCCGCGAGTCCATCCCAGCTATTCGCAAGAACGTCACCGCCAAGTGCTACGGCGGGGACATCAGCCGAAAACGCAAGCTGCTGGAGCGGCAAAAAGAAGGCAAGCGGCGAATGAAACGAGTTGGGAAAGTGGACATCCCTCAGGAAGCGTTCCTTGCTGTCCTGAAAGTGGGAAGCTAATAACCCTACAGCGCCACGACCCGAAAATTTCTTTCAACACGAATCATTCTCCACACCGGCGCCTTCGGTTCAGATGGAACTTTGTACCCGCCGTCCCCAAACAGCGAAAATCCGGTTCTACCAACCTTCGACGCCCAGCGAACAGCTAACCCGCATAAATCACCGAAAGGACCAGAAAAGGCCGCCCTGTTTGGCATAAATCGTTTGTCGAGAACGGTTCAGAAACCAAACGGAGGCGGCCCTTATGAGTACAGAGTGTAAACAAACCACGTTCGAATTTCACGGACTTCTTCAACGAAAAATGAAGGCGCGTTTCGACGGCGGCAAGATCACGTCTGACGCTGGAGTTCTGCTGCTGCGTGAAGTCGAAAAGCGGACCGGTTTGATCGATGGATTGGCGGGGTGTTTTAGCGATCATCGCGACCAACGGTTGATCGAACACACCGTGAAGGAGCTGTTGGGACAGCGGGTCTACGGGCTGTGCCTGGGATATGAAGACCTGAACGATCACGATCAGTTACGGACCGACCCGATGCTTGCGTTGGCGGTGGACAAAGCGGATCCGCTGGGAACGAATCGACGACAGGCCGGCGACTGGGGAAAGGCGTTGGCGGGCAAGAGCACGCTAAACCGATTGGAGTTGACCGGCGCCGAAGTCGGCGACCAGGAGCGGTACAAGAAGATCGCTATGGATGGGGACAAGATCGATCGTTGGATGGTCGATGCGTTTGTGGCAGCCCATGACAACACGGCGCCCGAAGAGATCGTTCTGGATCTGGACGCGACCGATGATCCGATCCATGGTCAACAGGAAGGCCGGTTCTTTCACGGCTACTACCGCAACTACTGCTATCTGCCCTTGTACATCTTCTGTGGAGAGCATCTGTTGTGCGCTCGGCTGCGCCCGTCCAATATCGATGGGGCGGCAGGATCAGTCGATGAATTGGAACGTATCGTCGGCCAGATCCGTCAGAGCTGGCCGGACGTGTCGATCATCATTCGGGCCGATTCCGGATTCTGCCGGGATGCATTACTGGACTGGTGTGAAACCCACCAGGTCGATTATGTGATGGGGTTGGCCAAGAACGACCGCCTCAAGCGAGAGATCGCTGACCAGATGATTCAGGCTGAAGCGGAGTTTCAGACCACTGGGAAATCGGCACGAGTGTTTAAGGATTTCCTGTACCGGACTCGAAAGAGCTGGAGCCGCACTCGTCGCGTTGTTGGCAAAGCCGAGTTCCTGGCCAAGGGCGCCAATCCCCGATTCGTGGTGACCTCACTGCCACCGGAACGACTCGGAGCCCAAGCGCTCTACGAAGATTTCTATTGCGCACGCGGCGACATGGAGAACCGGATCAAAGAACAGCAACTGGATCTATTTGCCGACCGCACCAGTGCGGGAACCATGCGCGCCAATCAGCTCCGACTGTATCTGTCCTCAGCCGCCTACATGCTTATGCAGGCGTTGCGTCGTCTCGGTCTCAAAGATACCGCGATGGCCCATGCCCAATGCGGAACCATCCGTCTGAAGCTTCTTAAGATCGGTGCGCGTATCCGCCTCACGGTCCGCAACGTCTGGATCTCGATGTCGGAGGCCTATCCCTATGCCGACGTCTTTGCTCTCATAGTGAGAAACCTGCAATCAATTCCGCTTCGTTGCTGACGACACCGAACCTTCAGATCCGAAAAACAGCGCCTCTCATCTGCCTCCCGGCGAGGCCTGCCTGCACTCGCCCATTCATGCCGATCTCCCGCCAAATGTCGCCGTGTCACAGGCTCAAAATCCGCCAATGTCCACGGCTCGCTCACTCTCAGCTCCAAGTCTCGCCGCAAATCGCTTCTCGTATCCGAACACCGATCGATTCTCCGATTGGTGATCCATCCGGGCTAATGGCCAAACAGCCATCTGAGATATACTTAAACGGATGCATTTCCAGATCCGCCGATATTTCGGTACTTTCCTGTTTGCGTCACTCCTTGTGTTGTCGATCACACTGGGCGCAACGGGTGGTGTTCTTTTCGTCTACAACAGCGAACTTCCTCAGGTGGAGTCCCTAGAAGACTATCGGCCCGATGTGATCACGGAGGTGTACGGGGACGACGGCCAGGTCATCGGCTCTTTCGCCCTGGAACACCGCGTCATCATGAGGTCTGACCAAATTCCCCAGATCGTCAAGGATGCGATTGTCTCGGTCGAGGACAAGAACTTCCTTGAACACTGGGGCCTGGATTTCTATGGGATCTCCCGAGCCGCACTGCGCAACATCCTGGCCGGCCGGGTTGTCGAAGGTGGGAGCACGATCACGCAGGTCCTGAGCGAGAACCTTTTCCTCACCCACGATCGTCTCTGGGCCTTGAAGATCAAGGAAGCGATGCTTTCGATCCAGATCGAACGCCGCTACACGAAGGAAGAAATACTGACGATGTATTGCAACCAGATTCACCTGGGACATGGCATGTACGGAGTTGCTGCCGCTTCAGAGTACTACTTCGGGAAGAACATCCAGGATCTGGCGATCGAGGAAGCCGCCATGCTCGCCGCACTGCCGCGAGGACCCGCAACCTATTCACCGATTCTGAATCCGGAACGGGCATTGATGCGACGAAATTACGCGATCGACCGCATGGTGGCCGAAACCAAGATAAGTGTGGATGAGGGCGAACAGGCAAAACAGAGACCGATCCGCCTCAGCCAGGAGAGAGTGCCCGATCAACTAGCGCCATACTTCGTCGAGGAACTCCGGCAGTACCTCGAAGAGACATACGGAACCTTCGCGGTTCACGAAGGTGGTCTGCGGGTGTACTCCACGTTGAATGGGGACATGCAACGCGCGGCGCAATCCAGCTTGCGTGGCGGCCTTCGCGCCTACGACAGGAGGCATGGATGGAGGGGTGTGGAGACCAACCTGATCGCCGAAGGCATCGAGAACCTGGAGAACCATTCGCTCGACGACTGGAAGCAACCTCTTCGTGCCGGAGACATCGTCCGGGGCATCGTTCTGGCTTCAGACCGACGAACGGCCACGATCCGGTTAGGGGACTACACCGACACGATCGGATCTCGCGAGATCGCCTGGACCCGAAGTCGTTCTCCCTCCAGTGTGCTCCAACCGGGCGATGTGGCCCTGTTCGAGATTCAGTCGATCGATCCGGCCGAGAAAACGATCGAAGTGTCGTTGGAACAGGAGCCTGAAGTCCAGGGGGCGGTCATCGCCATAGACCAGGCAACGGGTGAAGTCAAGGCCATGGTGGGGGGCTACGATTTCAATACGAGCAAGTTCAACCGGGCGACGCAAGCGCTTCGTCAGACCGGTTCCGCCTTCAAACCAATCCTGTATGCCGCGGCCCTCGATTACGGCCTCAGACCGGAACAGATGATCACGGACGAGCCTACTGATTTCGACGGCTACACGCCCGGCAACTACGACGGTGAGTTCAAAGGTGAGCTCACGTTGAGGGAAGCCCTGGCCCTGTCCAGAAACGTCCCCGCAGTCAAGATCCTGGCCGAGATCGGCTTCGATGCTCTGACCCCCATCGTCGGTCGACTCGGCATCACGTCGGTAATCGAGCCGTATCTGCCGATCGCTCTGGGAGCAACCGACGTATCTCTGATCGAACTGACCTCCGCCTATTCCACTTTTCCAAACGCCGGCGTTCGCGTCGCGCCCCGGTTGATTAACAGGGTCACCGACTATGATGGTGATATTCTCGAAGAGAACTTTCCGGAACTCGGTGACGTGTTTTCCGCCGAGACGGCAGGCGTGATGGTCGATCTGCTCGAAGAAGTGGTTCGGACCGGCACCGCTACCAGCGCACAGGCGCTGGGCCGCCCGGTTGCCGGGAAGACCGGAACGACGAATGACTTTACCGATGGATGGTTCGTCGGTTTCACTCCATCCCTGACAGCAGGCGTCTGGGTGGGCTTCGACCGGAAGGTCACGCTGGGAAGAGCCGAAACAGGAGGAAGGACCGCATTACCGATCTGGATAGATTTCATCGACCAGGTTTATGAAGATCAGCCGGTCGAAGAGTTTCCGAAAGTCCTTCCCGTGCTCAGCCGTGCACCGTTTGGCGGCGGCACCACCGAGACGTCGGAGAGGAGGAGCCCATGACTCTGAGAATACCCGTCCTTTTGATTGTCGGAGTGTTCACCTTCGAGTGTGGCGCACAGTCCTTGCCGGAGGTGGCGCGGCAGGAGCGTCAGCGTCAAAAGCAGATCGTAAGCAAGTACGTTTTCACTAACGCCGACATGACCCTGGCTCCCGCCACGACCGCGCCGGGACCGGAGGCGGCACTCGCTGCCCCGGCAGGTGAGGAAACCCCGGCGCCAACATCAGGCGGGCGTACCGAAGAAGAGTGGCGCGCGGAATTCGAGCGGCTCCGTACCGCGGTGCCCCGCGCCGAGGAACGGGTGGCGCTGCTCGAACTGCAGTTGAACGAAATGAACCGCCAATTGCTCAATCAGAGCGACATGTATAACCGTGAAGGCCAGCTCCTTCCCCTGATTCAGAGTGCTTCGGAAGAACTCGAGGTAGCGAGAAACAGGGTCACGTCGGCCGAACAGGCTGTCGTCGATCTTCAAAACGAGCTACGCCGGTCGGGCGCCCCGGCGGGCTGGGGACGCCGTCAGTGATTTCTTCATGAAGGTCCTCGGAATCGACGGTGGCGGTAGCAAAACCACATTCCTGATGGTCGACGGCGACCGGGAACTTGTCCGCCTTGAAACCGGTCCTTCCAACTACATCTCGGTCGGTAAGGAAGCCTCTCGAAAAGCGATCCAGGAGGGTATTCGAGGTTTGCCTTCTCAACCCGAACTGATCTGCGGCGGTTTTGCCGGGGCGGGACGGGAAGCCGGCCGCGCCTACTATCACGAAACTTTACAATCGCTCCTGCCCGAGTCCCGGGTCCTCATCGAAACAGATGCGTTCATCGCGTATATCGGCGCAGCTGGTATCAGGCCGGGGGTCCTGCTAATCGCGGGAACCGGTGCGATCGTTGTGGGTCGCCGCGACGACGGTACAACGTTTCGTGCGGGCGGCTGGGGCCCCCAGTTCGGTGATGATGGCGGAGGGTTCTGGATCGGTCGCGAAGCGATCCACGTCTCGCTCCGTTCGGTCGACTTCGGCTCGAACGCACGCTTCCGGAGCCACATCGCCGAGGCACTGGGACTCGACTCCATCGAGGCTGCGGTTACAACATGGGCGGACGGGACACTCACCGTTCCGGACGTGGCGGCCCTCTTTCCCATCATCGCAGAGTACTATCCCCGCGAGCCCGCAAAAGCCATCCTGGACGAGGCAGCCAAACACCTGAGGGTCCTGACCCAGCGCTCGGTTGCCGCACTTGGAGCCGACGCCCCCTATACGACAGCATCCGGAGGAGTGGCCCTGCACCCTTTGATGCAGGAACTGATTTCGCTACCGTTCGAATCCCCGATCGACACACCCGAAAAAGGAGCTGTGCTGTGGGCGATGGGGGAAGAAAGTTCAGGATAGCGTGTCGGGGCGTCCCTCCGTGGGCGCCCGCGGGGTTCGCTGAATACACGCACTGAAGCCTGTCCCTGACGTTCGTCGCTTGACCGCGGGTGGCCAGGGACGGCCACCCCGACACTCTATCCCGGTCTGCCTCGACGTTGCGTGGAAGCGTGTCGGGGCGTCGCTCCGTGGGCGCCCGCGGGGTCCGCGGAATACACGCACTGAAGCCTCCCCCCGATACGTTCGTCGCTTGACCCCGGGTGGCCAGGGACGGCCACCCCGACACTCTACCTAGTGCGTCAGGGCGTATATCACTGCGTTCGAAAACATTCTGTAAGAGTAGTCTGAAAAACGATGGGGATACCGTGGATCGTCAGCCCACTCGGCGGCATCCATGAGGTCTGTGTTGAAGTTGATCAGAACGCGGAGGTTGCCATCATCATCAAAGATGCCGCGGACGGCCGGCTTTGTTCCGCCCTGCTCGACGGTGCTGCAGTTTGCATGGCAGTATGCGTATCCGATGTTCGGCACTTGCAGTATCTCGTCGACGTCGAAGAAAGAATGAAAAATCGGGTGAGTCACCGGAATATCCACGATCGGTCGATCGGGAAACACTTTCTCGATGGCCAGCGCGAACTGGCCCCATTCCGCCTGACCCCAGAAGTCGTCGATCATCCAGAAGCCACCCCGGTCCAGATACTCTCGGAGGATTCGAGCGTCGCTCCACTCCAATGACATCTGCCCGCCCTCTACCGAATACACAAACGGATAGTTGAACAGATCGGGATGGCGGACGGGGATCGCGCGTTCTTCAGCCGCAACATCCACGCCTGTCAAACGTGACAGGATACCGATGAGCTGGCGGTCGCCTTTGGGAAAATCCGTGTACCAGTTCTTGTAGTAGCCCCGGATGTGGCCGTTGTAGACGAGGCGGGCGAACGTGAAGCCGCCGTCTTGACGACCCTGTTCACCCAGATATCGGATATCCTCATATGTGCCGACAAACGCCGGCACGGTCTCTCTCGCCCATATCCACCCAGCGAGCAGGAGGGAAATCGCTGTTGTTGCCGCTATCAAACGTGTCTTCATAAGACCTCGCTTGCCGGTACCTCTCCGATGATAGGGATTGCAAGCGATGGGCCAAACATTCGATATACACCGCTTCACTCGGTCGAGGGTGCCGTGATAAGCCGGGAAACAATTGAAAAGGTTAGCTCTGACGTCGCCGACTATTCCGACGAAACGCTCGAGCAGGAGTTCGAGGAGCTCTTTGAAACTCACTCCGAGGTATGCCAGTTTGTCATGGATCTGACGTCCGAGAGCCGACAGCAGGTCCAGGAACTGATTCTTTTCCTGACCTATATGACCTACAAAACTGTCGTCGAGGAAGGCGGAAACTTAGAACCCATCACGCCGGAAGCGATCACAGAGGCCTATCGTGAAAGCGAAGTCTGGATGGAACACATGGGCCGAATCAAGGAGTCGGAAATCGAATCCGTTTCGTTTACGGACGTGGGTGAGGAGCCACACTTGTTGGGATTTGTTGTGTCCGAAATCAACGAGGCGCTCGAAGATCGCATACAACCGAGCGAGGAAGAAAAGGGTACAATGTTTCTGGTCATGAAGACCGTGATCACGGCAATGACACGAAGGTTGAAGCAATGAAGAAACAGAAGAAGAAACAGGAAACTTCCAGCAGCCAGACATGGCTTCTCATCGGAGCCATCGTCTTTCTCGGCGCCGTCACGTGGTATTCGATTCGGCTGACCGACCCACAAGGCCAAGCCGGAATGAGCCCGCCGGTCCTGGTTGCCACCCTTTCGCCCGACTTGTTCCAGGGCCCTACCCGGGATGCCTATCAGGCCGCCCGGGACATCCCTGAAGTGCTGGCCGAACTGCCCTGCTATTGCGGGTGTGACAGGACCGCCGGCCACGAACACAACTTGCACTGCTACATCGACAACCACGCCGCCGGCTGAGCGATCTGCCAGGATATCTCGCTGGACGCGAGTAAGATGCACGAGGACGGCAGTTCCATCGAACAGATCAAGAGTTACATCGTGGCCACATACGCTCGGTACGCCCCATTCTAGTGGTCCCCACTTCCCCTTCTGCGTAATTTGCTAACTTGCGTAACGACCTCGGACTTCGCCCGATCACGCCTGACGGTTGATTATGAACTCGGGGATGCTGATGATCGCGTCGCGGTAGGCGGTTGGCGGGAAAGTTTCCAGATCTGAGATCGCCTGGCGGGCGTAGTCGGCGGCTAAGGCTCGGGTTCGCTTCACCCCATCCGCACGCTCGACCATTTCGAGGATGTCGCCGGGCTGGACGGATCGAAAGGCTCTCTCCTCAAGGACGAGTTCGACCTGCCGCCGATCCTCTGCCCGACCTTGTTCGAGGGCGTAGTAGACCGGCATTGTGACGTTTCCCTCTTTCAAGTCGTTCGCCACGGGTTTACCCATCGCTTCCTTCGTCGAGGTCAGGTCGAGGAGATCATCGACGAGTTGAAAAGACATTCCGAGGTTCATACCGACCCGGGTGAGCTTTTCGACAGAGCCATCGTTAGAACCGGCCACGATGGCCGGCAGACGCATGCATCCCGAGAACAGGTGCGCGGTTTTGCATCGGGCGATGTCGAGCAACTGCTCGTCGCTGACATCCTTCTGTCCAACCAGAGTCAGTTGAAGCAGCTCGCCCTCAACCATCTTCTGGGTTATTCCGATGAGCGTATTGAGAACGTCGAAGTTACGCTCTCCCAGCGCGACAGCGAAAGACTCCATATAAAGCCAATCTCCCGCAAGCACGGTCATCGCGTTGCCCCAATTTGCGTTAGCCGACGGACGTCCTCGCCTGGTGTCCGACTCGTCGATGACATCGTCGTGGATGAGGGTGGCGTTATGGATAAGTTCCATCACGGCGGCCAGCCGGATCGTCGAGTTCGAAGCGGACCCGAGCATGCGCGCGGTCAGCAGCAGCAAGGCCGGACGAACGCGCTTCCCTCCGGAATCGATAAGGTAACGACCGATCTCGGAAATCGGCTTAATCGAAGAGCGGGTGTAGGCCTTCAGCTCCTCCTCGACCCGGACCAGGTCCGGGTCGATCAGACCGTAGATTTCCTGCTGTGTCAAAACGGTTTTCATCGATTGGGCATTGTACGACATGTCTGGATATAGAAGCTAACGGTGGCGAGGAAAGTCCGGCCTTCGTTCAGCTTACTTCAAACATATTACGGAAGTTATGTCCTGTATCGGAAACAAGTTTTTCGACGTCCGTGCTGCGCAGCGCGGCGAGGGCTCGCGCGGTTTCAGCCACGAATGCCGGTTCGTTCCGCTTGCCGCGATGGGGCACCGGCGCCAGATAGGGGCAATCGGTTTCGACCAGAAATCGGTCGTCGGGTACACGGGATGCAATCTTCCTCAACGTCTCGGATCCCTTAAACGTGACGATCCCCGAAAACGAGATCATGAGGCCGTGTTCGAGCGCACAGTCTGCCAGCGCCTCTCCACCGGTAAAACAGTGCACGACTCCCTGGCGGGGACGTTCTTGCTCGAGGATTTCGATCGTATCCGCGTCGGCGTCCCGAGTATGTATGATGACCGGTAAGTTCAGCCGATTCGCCAGTGCGAGTTGGGAACGAAAGACATCCCTCTGGACCTCACGAGGAGAGTTGTCGTAATAGTAATCGAGCCCCGTCTCTCCTATCCCCACCACGCCCGGACGGCTCGCCAGATCCTCCATCAAGACCAGATGGCGATCTTCTGCCCTGGCCGCATCATGCGGATGTATTCCGAGGGTCGTGTAGATCCAGTCGTGTTCGTCGGCAAGCGGAAGGCCGCAGCCCATATCGTCCGGACCGGTCCCGTTGCCAATCGTCAGAATGGTCCGGACTCCGGCGTTCCAGGCACGTTCGAGTACCGCGGCCCGGTCTTCGTCAAACCGTGGGTCATCCAGATGAGCGTGTGAGTCGACCAGCACGTGCGATTACTTCAGCCGGGCGCCGTCAGAGACGTCCTCATGGAAGCCGACCAGCACCGGCTTGTCGTCGGGGCCAACCGAAGCGGCCACGATCATGCCGTTCGACTCCAGGCCCCGCAGCTTCCGGGGTGCAAGGTTCGCGACGACAACGACCTGACGCCCGATCAGACTCTCCGGGTCGTAAACCTTTGCGATGCCGGCCACGACCTGACGCTTTTCAAATCCAAGGTCCACGACGATCCGGAGGAGTTTGTCAGCCTTCTTCACACGTTCGGCTTCAACAACAGTACCGACACGGAGGTCCAGCTTCACAAAATCGTCTATCGTGATGGGCGACGCGAGGGGTGGAGGGCCGCTGCTGGCGGGCAGTTCCTCATCAGGTGTTTCCGCCCCGACCGCTCCAGCCTCCAGTTTCGCGTAGATCGCTTTCTTATCGACGCGCGGAAACAGCGACGGTCCACCGGGGAGCTTCCTTCCGGCCAGCACATCGCTCCAACCCAGTTCGGCGAGAGACACTTCGGCAACTTTCCCATCCAGGCCCAACTGTTCCCACATGGTTTGGGCGGTCTCGGGCATCGTCGGCGCGAGCAGCGCAGCAACGATCCGCAGGGACTCGGCGGAATGGAACAGGACGCTGTCGAGAATACCCACCTTGGATTCGTCCTTGGCGATTTTCCAGGGCTCATTCTCGACGATGTACTTGTTCATCCTGGCGATCAGCTCAAAAATGTTCTCCAGTCCACGGGACAGGTTGTAGTCGTCGAAATTCTTCCTGAAGTCCGACACCACGCGTGCCGCAAGCGCCTGTACTTCAGCATCGCCCCTGGCCTCCCCCGGAGACGGGAGGACGCTGTCCCGATACTTCGCCACCATCGCTACCGTGCGGCTCAGGAGGTTGCCCAGATCGTTGGCCAGATCGCTGTTGGCCCGCTGAATGATGGAATCGAAACTGAAGTTGCAGTCCTGGCCGAACACCATCTCCCGCAGCAGGAAGTACCGCAACGGTTCGATGCCAAACACATCCCGAAGCAGGCCGGGGTCCAGCACGTTGCCGCGCGATTTGGACATCTTTTCATCCTTGAAGAGCCACCACCCATGACCAAATATGGTTCCCGGAACCGGCAGATCCGCGGCCATCAGAAAAGCGGGCCAATACACCGCGTGGAACCTCAGAATATCCTTGCCGACAAGGTGCACGTCGGCAGGCCAGTACTTTTCGTACCTGGCGTCATCGGAGAGGTAACCGATGCCACTCATGTAACCGGTCAAGGCGTCAAACCAGACATAGAACACATGACTCGGATCGTCGGGAAAAGGAATACCCCACTTGAGCGTCGCCCGGCTGATCGACAGATCCTTGAGGCCGCCCTTGACGAAGGATGTGACCTCGTTGTGCCGTGTCTCGGGGCGGATGAAATGCGGGTTCTTCTCATAATGCTCCAGAAGCCGGTCCTGGAATTCGGACAACTTGAAGAAATAGCTTTCCTCGGAAAACCACTCGGTCTCCCGGCCGCAGTCCGGACAGGCGGCAGGCTTTTCCGGATCCGTCTCAGGCGCGTACGCCTCGCACGACACGCAGTACCATCCCGAATATTCGTCCTTGTAGATAAAGCCGTTGGCCTTCACGCGACTGTAGATTTCCTGGACCGCCTTGTGGTGGCGCGGATCGGTCGTCCGGATCGACTCGTCAAACTCGATGCCGATGCTCTTCCAGAGGTCGTCGTATTGTGTGTAGACACGGTTGACCAGTTCCAGTGGTTCTATTCCCTGTTCCCTGGCGGACCGTTCGATTTTCTGGCCATGCTCATCGGTACCGGTAAAGAACTTCACATCGAACCCCGTCATCCGCTTGTACCGCGCGATCGTGTCGGCCACGATCGTTGTGTAGGTGCCACCCAGATGCGGCGCCGCGTTGACGTAGTACAGTGGGGTTGTGATGTAGAAAGTCTCAGCCATTTTCGTTTGATTCACCTGTTTGTTCGTTCCGAATACAGTTTCAAGACCTCAGCCTGGACGTCCTTGAAGGGGCGGCCGGCAGTCCTCGCCAGTCGCGCGCAATCCTCATATTCCGGGCTCACGTTGACGATTTTTCCACGGAAGCTCGACACCTTCACAGCCGCGGGCCCGCCCGGTGTTTCCACTTGCACCAGTTCCCTGTCGAGAACCCGTCGAGACATCGGGTGCATCCGAACGCCGATCGTCGTCGTTTCCTCGAACATCGTCTTCGAGAGATCGTCTTCGAGGCCGGCTGGAACGATAACCTGAAGCAGGTGGCCCGGGCGACCCTTCTTCATCATGGCGGGAATCGTCAGGACGTCGAGGGCCCCGACCTCGAGCAACCTCTCTCCCGCGTATGCCAGGTTCTCCGCGCTCATGTCGTCGATGTTCGCTTCGAGCACGAAGACCTCGTCTCTCGGATCGAAATCCTGTTTACCTTCCTCTCTTCCCCGGAACAAACGGAGGCAGTTAGGAAACCGATCGAAGCTCTTGTTACCCGCGCCGTAGCCGACACCCTCGATCTCGAACCCGTTCATCGGCCCGAACCGGTCGATGGTGGCGGCGAGAATCGCCGCGCCCGTGGGTGTCACCAGTTCGGCCTCGACGTGCTTGGAGTACACCGGCGCATTCGACAACAGCGTCGCTGTGGCCGGGGCCGGAACCGGATACACGCCATGCTGGCAGCGGATGAAGCCACTACCGATGTTTATGGGCGAACAGACGAATCGATCGACTTCCAGCGCCTCGAGGCCAATCGCCGTTCCCACAATGTCGACGATGGAATCAATTGCCCCGACCTCATGAAACTCGACCTCTTCAGGCGGCATCTGGTGGACACGCCCCTCTGAAACAGCCAGTTTTTCGAATATGTCGACCGCCCTTTTCCGGACCGGTGCCGGCAGACGGCTCCCCCTGATCATGTCCATAATCTGGGAGGCCTTTCGATGGACATGCGGGTGATCGTGTTCATGGTCGTGCTCGGCCTCGCCCGCCACAAGAACGTCGAATTTCGCCGCACTGATGCTGGCCCGATCGACCCTGGACAGCCGGACCTCAAACCCGTCGATCGGAAGTTTGCCCAACTCCGTCTTCAGGAAATCGAAATCGACACCCACATCGAGCAAAGCCCCGATCGTCATGTCGCCACTGATTCCCGAAAAGCAATCAAAGTAAAGGGTCTTCACGGACATTCCACTCCCAAGCCAAAACTAACATAATATCGTATCCCCCTCTAACTTGGGTACATGAGCCCTGATGGAAATGGACATCGGGCCGGAGGCACGGCTTGATTTGGCTAGGGCCCGGCTTGCCCGCGGGCGGCCAGGGACGGCCGCGACCGTACACGCTCGTTCAAACATCCCGGCTCAATCATGCTGCCTCGCAGACCTGCTTTTAATTCGGGGACGGAGGAGTAATTGCACATGCAATTACTCCTCCGTCCCCGAATTAGGAAGCGGCGGGGGGGGTGAACGGGGCGTGATCCACCGGTGCGGGGCAGAGCCCTTTTCCGGTAAGAAAATTGATACTTGGACCCACTTTTTTCTATCATGAGCCCTGATGCAATTGGAACTTCATGCCCGTATCAGGGCCGGCGTCGAGGCCGCTGTCCGTAGCCTCTGGCAGATCGATCCACCCCCGATCATCCTCAATCAGACTCCCAAGGTGGAGTTCGGCGAGCTGGCGACACCGCTTTGCCTGGGCCTGGCCAGGACCTTGAAAAGGGCTCCGCGGGCCATCGCAGAAGAACTGGCACCGACGCTCGAAATCGAAGGGATCGACCGGATCGCCATCGCCGGGCCGGGCTACATCAACTTCTACGTCAACCGGCCTTCCATGTTCGGAGGATGGATGACGGAGTTCCGGGCAGGCGAATTCAGAGGCTTCGGGCCGCACGATGGGAAAGACATCGTCGAGCATACGAACATCAATCCGAACAAGGCAGCGCACATCGGCCACTTGCGAAACGCGGTGATCGGAGACACTTTTGTGCGAACGCTCCGGTTCGCCGGCCACAACGTCGAGGTTCAGAACTATATCGACGACACGGGCGTCCAGGTCGCCGATGTCATCGTCGGATTCGTTCACATCGAGAATCGCTCGTTAGCAGAAGTCCGGGCACTCATCACCCATCCCGGGCGAAGATTCGACTTTTACTGCTGGAATCTCTACGCCAAGGCGGCCGATTACTACACCGAGCGGGACCCGGACCATGAAACCCGCGCCGACACTCTGCGGGCCATGGAAGAAGGAGACAACGAGATTGCGGAGATGGCCGAAGCTGTCGGGATGAAGATCGTCGCGCGTCACCTCGAAACGATGGAACGTGTCAACGTCCGCTACGAGGTGCTGCCTCGGGAAAGCGACATCCTGCATCTGCGGTTCTGGGATCGCGCCTTCCAGATGCTGAAGGATCGACAGGCGATCTTTCTCGAAACAGACGGCAAGAACAAGGGATGTTGGGTCATGAGGCTCACGGCCGACTCGGGAGACGAAGACAAGGTCATCGTTCGGTCGAACGGAACGGTGACCTATGTCGGCAAGGACATTGCCTACCAGCTGTGGAAACTCGGGCTGCTCGACCGCGACTTCCACTACGACGTGTTCCAAACCTACGAGGACGGATCGAAGGTATGGGTCAGCGCGTCGTCGGCTGGAGAATCGGACCACCCAAGCTTTGGTGGCGGCGTGTCGGTCTACAACGTCATCGACGTTCGCCAGTCTTACCCCCAGGCGGTCGTCAGGCAGGGAGTTCGTGCGCTGGGATTCGTAAAAGAATCCGACAACTCGATTCACCTGTCATACGAAATGGTCGCCTTGACTCCGGCGTGCGCGGAACAACTGGGCATCAATTTGTCGGATGAGGACCGCGACAAACCTTATGTCGAAGTGTCCGGCCGGAAGGGTCAGGGAGTGAAGGCGGACGACCTGATCGACACACTCGAACGGGAGGCTCTGGGAGAAGTCGAGAAACGCAATCCGGACTTCACAGCCGAGGAGCAGAGGTCGATCGCGCACCACATCGCCGTGGGGGCCCTGCGTTACTTTCTTTTGCGCTTCACACGAACCGCCGTGATCGCTTTCGACTTCAGCGAGGCTCTCGCTTTCGACGGAGAGACGGGGCCCTACATCCAGTACGCGGCCGTGCGCGCCAACAATATCTTCAATCGCGTCCGGGAGGCCGACTCCGGATTCTCGATGGACGAAGTTTACCGGATACTGGAAAGCGACCGGCTGGCGGCGTTTCTGTCCGAGTCCGACGACGTTTGGGAACTCGTCCACACGGCGTCGCGACTCGATGAAATTGTGGAACAGGTCGTGTCCACGATGGAACCGGCGACGCTGGCCAAGTTCGCCTTCACGCTGGCCCAGCGCTTCAGCCTCTTCTATCACAACCATCGAATACTTACCGAAGAGGATCGCGACCGCCAACTCTTCTATCTGGCGATCGTCGACTTCTCGAGACAATCTCTTACCCGGGCACTCGACTTG
This sequence comes from Terriglobia bacterium, assembly GCA_965247425.1. Classification (GTDB taxonomy): domain Bacteria; phylum Acidobacteriota; class Terriglobia; order 20CM-2-55-15; family 20CM-2-55-15; genus CAZOZZ01. The sequence goes on along the minus strand of OZ252023.1, from coordinate 1,772,087 downwards.
ATGGGAATCGTCGTGCCCAGACGCATGTAGAAATGACAACACCAACGTTCGTCGACATACTTGAAGCCCGAAAGGTCGTGGACCGGTACCTCCAGCCCACACCGCTCCACAACTATCCTCGCCTGTCGGAGCGGACAGGCGTGGAAATCCACATCAAACACGAGAACCACCAGCCGATCGGAGCATTCAAGGTCCGCGGCGGCATAAACCTCATCTCCCACCTCGACGCCGGGGAAAGAGAGGCCGGTGTAATAGCCGCGTCCACCGGCAACCACGGGCAGTCGGTGGCGTATGCGGCCCGTCTGTTCGGCGTTCGGGCGATCATCGCCGTTCCCGACGGAGCCAACACCGACAAGGTCGCGTCGATGGAGGCGCTCGGCGCAAGCGTCCGGTTCGAGGGCAAAGACTTCGACGAAGCGCGCGAGTGGGTCGAGGAACAAACCCGGCTCCATGGGTATCGCTACATCCACTCGGCGAACGAACCGCTGCTGATTGCCGGAGTCGGAACCATGGGCCTGGAAATTCTGGAAAGAGTTCCCGACATCGACGTCATTATCGTTCCCGTTGGAGGCGGTAGTGGCGCTTCCGGAGTCGCACTGGCCGCGAAATCGATCAATCCGAAGATCCACATGATCGGCGTTCAGTCCGAACACGCGCCCGTGGTCGCAGAGTCCTGGAAAGCCCGAAAGCTTCTATCCTCGGATCGCTGCGACACATTCGCCGAGGGAATGGCAACCCGCCAGGCGTTCAGGATGACCCTCGATATGCTGATCGAATACCTCGATGATTTCGTGCTCGTGTCGGAGGAGGAACTCCACGACGCAATCCGGATCCTTCTTGAATACACGCACAACATCGCAGAAGGCGCCGGCGCGGCATCCCTGGCCGCCTGCATCAAGTTGAAAGATCAACTCGCGGGGAAGAAGGTCGCACTGGACCTGAGCGGTGGAAACCTGACGATGGCTCAACTAAAGGGGATTCTGGGCTGACACCCGGTGGGGAGAAGTCACGAAGGCCGGACGAGCTGTAATTTCTTAACACAAGGATCGCGTCCGTGTCTCCTTGTTGAATCCTACTCCTCAAACCACCCCGTGTTCGACTTCCGTTTCAGCTGACGAGAAACGCTCGATCGAAAATGGCGAGATGTCCAGCGTCGTGGCCTTCCCATCCAGAATCTCTTCGGCGATCAACTGGCCGACCCCCGGCGCATGCTGGAAACCGTGGCCGCTGAAGCCGTTTGCCACGATAAACCCGTCCACACCGGGGACGCGCCCCAGGATAGGGTTGGCGTCGGGTGAGGTTTCGTAACTGCCGGCCCAGGACTTTTGGATGGCAGTTTCCGCGATCGGCGGGAATCGATCGATCGCAATCTCCATCACATCCTCGAAGAACTCCCAGTCGACGCTCAAATCGAAACTTGGGCCTTCCTCGCGATTGCCCATGCCGAACAGGACGCCTCCACTTTCCCGGTGGAAATAGAATCCCGTGCTGAAGTCGATGACGAGAGTCCAGCGGGATGGAACCTTGTCGAAGGGTTTCGTCGTCCAGATGAAACGGCGCAATGGCACGACGGGCACTTCCACATGGGCCATTTTCCCAATCATACCGGCGTGAGGGCCGGCGGCGTTGATAACGATCGGCGTGGCTATCCTGTGATCCTTCGTCCGCACTCCAGTGATACGTCCACCCGATACATCGATGCCGATAACTTCCTGATCGGTGTAGATTTCGGCTCCCAGACGAGTGGCATTCTTACGGAAACCCTCGGTCACGCCGGCAGGATCCGACACCCCGTCCTTGCCGCAATAGGAGGCCGCAATCACATCGTCCAACCTTATTTCGGTATCCGGCAGGACACGGGAAATGTCCTCGGGCTTCAACAACTCCACCGGAATGTCGAATGTCTTCTGAAGCTCGATGTTCTTGCTGAAGACATCGACATCTTTCTGATTGTTCAGAAGAAACATGTACCCATCCTGATGGAAGTCCAGTTCCTGGTCCATCTCCTCCTTGAAACGCAGCAACTTACCCACGCTGAGAAGCGAGAGTTGGATGTTGGCTTCCGTTGAGAACTGATGCCGAAACCCACCGGCGCAACGCCCCGTCGACCCGGTTCCGACCATGTCCTCCTTCTCGACAACAACGACATCTTTCAACCCGCGCGCGGCCAGATGGTAAGCGATGCTCACCCCGACAATTCCACCCCCGATAATTACGACTTCCGCTGTATCTTTCATAATGACTCGCGCACACCCGGCGGCGCGGCCGCCGACCTACTTCCCATATTTCATTTATAGAAATCCCCGCAACCTTGTCAATGGGCAAAGGACGGCAGGGACAAGAGACGCAAAGACGCAGAGAATTTTTTTCGGGGGACATCTCTTCGTGAGCTCAAGTCACTTTCGCATCGACTGCTCTAACACTTCCCACACAAATCTCTCTCCGCGTCTCTGCGTCTCTGCGTCGAGTCAACTTGTCGGTACGCGACACCCCCCCAGGTCAAGCCACCCTACCGCGGGCCACCGTTCCTCAACGAGTTCCACAGTTCTATCGTGGGGTTTCGGAGGATACGGATTCCTTCACGCTGCTCGGCGGCCAGGCCTTTCACATCGTGTTCCGCCCCGAGCAGGAACTTGTCGAACATCTGACTCATGGCGGTCAGGGAGTTTCCGACGCTATCGGGTCTCCAGTGGTACCACCCGTGCGGCTCCTTCGCGTACACGACCCAGTCGAACCAGTTTCCGTGGATGAGGGCCTGCATGCCGTACTGCTCGATCTGCTGAAAGCGGGCGGCGGAGTCTCCTTGCGCGTAGAGAAACAACAGGGGGACCTTCACCCGATCGGCGTGGTACATGATCGACCTGTTGTAGTAGTTTTCCGGGTTTTCGAGCGGCGTGTCTCCAATGAGAAATTTGTTCCACCCTTCCATGCCCGCGTAGGTCGATAGCGTCACCAGATCCGTGGACCCGTACCAGACCACACCGACCTTGAATCGCTGGGGATCCTTCGTCACTGCCGTCGTCGTGAAGAAACCGCCCGTGGACCCGCCGAACGCGCCGACCCGTTCCGTATCCACCCATCCTTCAGCGGCGAGCCGGTCCATACCCAGGAAGGCGTCCCGCAGGTCGTGGTCCCCTCCGTGGGTGAACACCGATTGACGGTAGTCCTTTCCCCGCCCCGTACTCCCTCTGAAATTCGGCGCAAACACCAGGTACCCGCGGCTGACGAAGTATTGGATGTAAGGATGCCATTGAACCGGGTGCTGTCCGTTCGAATTGGCACGGAAGAAGAACAGCGCGGGTAACCGGTCGCCGGCGCGACTCCCCTTCGGCTTGTAGACCAGGCCTGCCACCTCGCGCCCGTCGAAGCTCTTGTATTCGATGAACTCGGGCCAGACAAAAAGGTCCGGGTCGCCCAGCGCGACCGGCTGGTGGTTCGTGATCTGCCGGGCATTGTCGCCGGAGTCGGACATGATCCAGACGTCGCCGGTCATGGTGGGATCGGAATGGTAGTAGACGATCTGCTTTCCATCGGGATGCCACTGGTGCATTCCGCGGGTCTGGCCTGTGGCGGACGAGCCGCCATTGACGCCACCCCGCTGGGTGAGTTGCAACGCCTCTCCGCCTTCGGCCGGGATCTTGAAAATGTGGTACTGGTAGTCCAGGTTCTTCGTAAAGGAAAGCCATGCGCCGTCGGGAGACCATCGCGGCTCGCTGTGTTCGATCTCTTCGGTGAGCAGCATACGCGTCCGCCCGGTCTCAACATCGATCACGCCCAGGTTGTTCCAACCGTTTCGATCCGAGATGAAAGCGATCTTCGTCCCGTCCGGCGACCAGGCCGGCGCCGAATCCAGGGAGTTCAGAGTGTCGGGCGTGAGCGGCCGAGCTTCGCCCTCCCCCAGAGGGGCCACGTAAATATCGCGGTTGCTCTGATCGTCGTCATCCGGCTTGCGATTTCCTGTGAACACCAGCATCTTTCCGTCGGGCGAAAGGGTGGCGCCGCCGCCGGATCGGACGCGTCGGATTTCACGGGTCGCGATGTCGACCTCGGCGATCGAACTATCCCAGAACATGCCGGTCGAGAAATAAATTTTCGCGCTGTCGGGAGACCACATCGCTCCGCCGTCATTCAACGGGTTATCGGTCAGTTGCACGACGTCGCCGCCGGCAGATGGAACAAGATACAGATCCCGGACATTGACACCGCCCCGATCCGCCTCGAAGACGATCCATCGACCGTCGGGGCTGAACTTCGGAAGCATTTCCCGCCCCGGCATGTCGGTCAACCTCATGGGTTCACCGCCAGCTGTCCCGGCTATCCAGATATCGTATGTCCCGGCCTTCGCGGATTTGTAGACGATCTGGTTCCCATCGGGCGACACATCGAATTCCTCAACCCACACCGTGGCTGCAAGAGCATCGATCGGCAGCCCTTCCCGAGGGGAGCCGCTGCCACTCTGACCGCGGCTGGGAGTTGGGATCATCAACAGCCCGGCGACCAGAACCAGGGACACCGTGATCCATCCCTTTCCCCCTTTCTCAGCCATTGCCATTTTCATCTTGGATTCTCCTCGTCAGTAGAACTTGCTCTTCCGCGCCCGGCCCGTGTAATCCACATAAACGATCTTCAAATCGGAGTAGAAATCCAGGGCCGTGGGGCCCTGCTCGCGATCTCCGATGCCGGAGCCCTTGATGCCGCCGAACGGGACCTGAGCCTCTCCTCCAACCGTCGGCGAATTGATGTGGATCATACCCGCCTCGGCGCGCTCGCTGAAATCAAAAACATGGCCGGCATCGTTTGAATAGATCGAGCAGGCCAGGCCGTAATCGGAGTCGTTGGCGGCCGCGAGCGCCGCTTCATAGCCCCGGACCCGGATGACCGAAAGAACCGGGCCGAAGATCTCCTCCCGTGCGATCCGGAATCCCGTCTCGACCCGATCAAACACCGTCGGCTGAAAGAAGAATCCCGGCGTCGGTGTGTCCTCGATCCGGCTGCCCCCGCAGACCAGGTTCGCGCCCTCCTCTCGCCCGATGTTCACGTACTCTTCAGCCGTCCGGAGTTGCTGCTCGTTGACCAGCGGACCCATGTCCGTGTCCGGATCGAACCCGTTGCCCATCTTCCAATCCGAAACCCGGTCGACGATTTTTTCAACAACTTCGTCGGCAATACCCTCGTCGAGGATCGCCCGGCTGGTCGCCGTGCATCTCTGGCCGGTCGATCCAAAGGCCCCGGCGACGATTCCGTCGGCGGCCAGATCCAGATCCGCATCCTCCAGCACCACCGCCGGATTTTTGCCACCCATCTCACACTGCGCCTTGATCCCACGGGAGGCACAAGCCGTGTAAATACGGGTGCCGTTATCGGTGGACCCCGTAAAGGAGACGCCCCGGACGCGCGGATCGGCGACCAGCCGATCTCCGACGACCTGGCCGGCGCCCACGATCAGGTTCAAAACACCCGGAGGGATGCCGGCACGCTCGAAAATCTCCACCAGTCGAGCGGCGGTCAGAGGGGTCGTCGACGATGGCTTGAAAACGACGGTGTTGCCGGCTGCCAGGGCAGGCCCGATCTTCCACGCCGGAATGGCGATCGGAAAATTCCACGGCGTAACCAGGACAACGACACCGAGAGGCTGCCGGATCGTGTAAGTCAGATTCTTGGGTAGCTCGGAGGGGATTCGACTTCCATCGGGTCGTCGGCATTCGCCTGCGACATAGTTAAGAACATTGCAGGCACGATAGAGCTCGCCGCGCGCATCGGCGAGCGGCTTGCCTTCTTCTTCGGTCAGCAGCCGCGCGACATCGTCCTGCTCGTCCCGAAGGATGTCGGCGGCCCGCTCTATGAGGTCGCCACGCCGAGGTCCGGGCATCGAGGACCAGGAGGGTAAGGCCTCGGCGGCCGCCGTGATAGCGGCCTCTGCTTCGTTCACACCCGCGAGGTAACCTCGTCCGAGCACCTGTTCTTGATCTGCCGGGTTGCGGATCTCGATCTCACGACCGGACCCGACGGCGGACCACTCGCCTCGGATGTAGTTTCGGACCTCCAGCACGGGACCTGCCTCCTCGAATCAGAACGCACCTATCGGTGCCTTATTAGATCCTCCAAGTGATGAAATTTGTCAATCAGGAAGTCAGGCGGAGTGTCTTCGAAAGTGTCCGCGGCATATCCGTAAGTCACACCGCATGTCGTGACGCCCGCATTGCGACCTGTCATCACATCGACGGCAGAGTCGCCGACCATCCAGGTCGACTCGGGATCCGCTCTGGTATCGGACAGGATCCTGAACACACCGACGGGGTCCGGTTTCTTCTGCCGGAAGCTGTTCCCCCCATAAATTGCCGAAAAATAATCATAAATCCCCAGCCCGTCCAGCATCGCACAGCTGAAAAGATAGGGTTTGTTGGTCAACACGGCCATCTGGCAATCCGCCAGGGCCGCCAGGGTTTCCCGCACCCCGTCGTAGAGATCGGTCTCATCCAGCATGTGCTCGCGATAGTAGTCGAGAAACATTCGAAGGCCGTCCCGAACCTTCCGTTCCGAACCGTGGGCCTCGAGCGCGCGCTCGATGAGCTTGTGTGCCCCATCACCGATCAAGCCGGCTATGACGGAGTCGGCGAGAGCAGCCAGCCCGTACCTTTGACGAACGAAGTTCACCGAGGCGCACAAGTCTCGCTTGGAATCGACAAGCGTCCCGTCGAGATCGAAGATGATGAGGGGGTTCATCTAGGAGCCCGTGGTGGAAGTCTGTAGGGTCGCGTTACGAGCGCCATGGGGCTAGCTGCAAGGCGCGTGGACGACGTCGATGTGCCCATCGAAGACGTCGATACTCCCCATCGGGCAATGTCCGGAGAGAGTGCCAACGCCGCTGATGGCCCCATGCCGTCGTAACCCGTAGGGCGCAGGGGTCTTCGGGCCACAGGCTTTGTCATTCGTCGGTCATGATGACAAAGCATCGTTCCGCTCCTCATTTCGCGCCTGAGACCCGAATACCCCTGCGCGCGACCCTACAGACTTCCACCACGGGCTCCTAGTAAGAAACTGAATGATCATTAATGTGCGCCAGGCGGACCCGGGTCGGCTCCCACCGAACGATAATGGTATCAGGCGAGACAATCCCCCTGAAACTAACCTCTCAAAAGGATCAAACGCACTATGAGCGAAGATCAGGTACGTCGTGAGTTCAACCGCTGGGCAGATGAGGGCCGCGGACGCGGCATGGAGGAAAGCCACTGGGAAATCACTCGTCTGACGATCGAATTGATGGGGGTCCGGCAGGAGGACAACATTTTCGATCTTGGCTGTGGCAGCGGCTGGGCTTCCCGAGTCCTGGCCGGTATGGCCCCGAAAGGAGTCATCGTGGGCGCGGACCTGGCCGACCACATGATCCGCGAGGCGGTGGGGGAATACCCCAACCCACCCAACACCTTCTTCCTGGTAGCCGACGCGGCCGGTATTCCCTGCCGTGACGCGTACTTCGACTCGCTCCTCAGCGTCGAATCCATCTACTACTATCCGGACCTCGAAACCACGTTCGGGGAGGTTTGCCGCATCTTACGGCCGGGCGGATGCGGGTACCTGCTTATTAACTACTTCAAGGAAAACCCGTACAGCCACGTGTGGTCGAAGTACCTGGACATTCCGGTCCACCTTCTCGGGGCCGACGACTACAAAAAGCTGCTTCGACGGGCCGGCTTCAGCGAGGTCTCCCATCGCCGGATCAGCGATCCAACGCCAATACCCGACGACTTCAAACCATCACGATGGCACCCCAGCCGCAAGGATCTGGAAGGCTTCCAGGCCGCAGGCGCGTTGTTGTTGATTGCGAAGAAGTAGGATGCGGGTATTTTCACCGCGAAGACTCGAAGTTCACATGCGGTAAGAATGCCCTGCCGCTCAGGTTCCTAACGATTCTCGAAACGGAAGTGGTCTTCATCCACGAACTCACGAACGACAGGAAGATCACTGGCGTACAACTCCCGAACAGTTCCGTTAAAGACGAATTTCCCGTGGTCCATCAGGGCGACCCGGTCAGCAACCTTCTCAGCACAATTGGCGATGTCATGGGTGACGACCATCTGAGTGATCTCAAGCCTGTCCGACATCTTGTTGATCAGGTCGTTGATAGTCTGGGAGAGAAGCGGATCGACCATGGTCGTGGGCTCATCGTAGAGGATTGCTTCGGGTTCGGCAGCCACGGCGCGGGCGATAGCCACGGCGCGTTTCGTCCCGGTACTCAGTTCGGAAGGCATGAGGTCGGCCAGGTCTTCGATTTCCACCAGTTGGAGTTTCTCCATCACACGATCCTCGATTTCCATGGTGGTGAGGCCGATGTCCTGAAGCGGAAAGGCAACGTTCTCCCAGACCGAAAGCGAATCAAAGAGTGCGCCCGACTGAAACACCAGCTGGACCTTTCGACGAAGAACGGCCAGTTGACGCTCCGTCATCCCTGTAATGTCCTGCCCATCGATCTGCACCCGACCGGCATCCGGGACGAGAAAGCCTACGGCATGGGTCAACAGAACGGTCTTCCCTACCCCGCTGGGACCGAGGATCGCGAAGGTCGTGCCACGCTCGACGCCGAAAGAGACACCGTCCAGGACGACCTTCTCGTCGAACGCCTTGTGGACGTCTGTAAACTCGATGTAGTTGGACATCAATCGGGACCCGGACCCTCGTCAGCGATTCCTTCACACAACCAACGCACACCCACCGTGGCGCGCCGAATTTCTAAACCTATCTCAATTCGGCTGTCGCGGGTTAGGAATATGCAGGTAGTTGGAAATTTCGGACAGAAAACGCAGTCGTGACCCCAGAAATAGGGCTAAACTGCTGGCCTTCGATGTAGTCGAAACAGGAGGGATGATTGAAATTCATGAACTTTTCCCGAGCGGATGACTCCTCTGTCCGATTGGGCTGCGAGCTTGGACAACATTGCCTGGATGTCACAGGGGCGATCACGGCCGGACACATCCGGTTCAACGAGGTGTCTTCGATCGAAGAGGCCCTCCGGATCGAGGGCGGTATCGGGGTTCTTGAGAAACAGCTGCACGGCCTGGAAAGTGACCTGTCAGGTCTGGGCACCGATTTATTGCTCCCCGCCTCGGAACTACGACTGCGCCAAACGGTCTTCCATCCCGAAAAGATCATTGGGATCGGCCTCAACTACCACGACCACGCCGATGAAGTCGCTATGACCAGGCCGGAACAGCCTCTCCTGTTTGCGATGTTCGCGAACACGATCATCGGGCCGGGCGAATCGATCATCATCCCGGAGATGAGCGACCAGATCGACTTCGAGGCCGAGATGGGAGTCGTGATCGGCCGTCGAGGCCGGCACGTACCCGAGGAGGAGGCTATCGAGCACGTCGCGGGCTACACGATCGTAAACGATGTTTCCGCCAGGGATCTCCAGTTTTCGGACAATCAGTGGATTCGCGGGAAATCGTTCGATACATTCGCGCCGATCGGCCCGTGCCTGGTCACGACAAGCGACCTGGGAGACGGGGACGGGCTCGGAATCTCTCTTCGGCTGAACGGGGAAACGATGCAGGATTCCAACACCAGCAATCTCATCTTCAAGGTTGCCGAGCTGGTCTCCTACACATCCCGTGTGCTGACACTCGAACCCGGAGACGTGATCGCCACCGGGACGCCCGCGGGAGTCGGGTTCACCAGAAAACCGCCGGTATTCATGAAACCGGGAGACGTCGTTGAAATCGACCTGGAAGGTGTCGGTACGCTGAGAAACTTGGTTAGCAGGTAGCGGTTAGTTATTCAGGAGCGGAACCTAGGAGCCCGTGGTGGAAGTCTGTAGGGTCGCGCGCAGGGGTATTCGGGTCACAGGCGCGAAATGAGGAGCGGAACGATGCTTTGTCATCGTGACCGACGAATGACAAAGCCTGTGGCCCGAAGACCCCTGCGCCCTACGGGTTACGACGGCATGGGGCCAGCTGCGGCGTTGCCACTCCTAGATCGATGGAAGGCATCGCCGTCTTCGATGGGAACGATCGCCGTCGTCGTGGCGCCTTGCATCTAGCCCCATGGCGCTCGTAACGCGACCCTACAGACTTCCACCACGGGCTCCTAGCACACCTTCAACCGCGTGAAGAAGGTCATCCAGCCGGAACGGCTTTCGGAGATAACGTGTTCCTGTCTGGGCGAAAAATTGTTTGGTGCGATCGTTGAGGACGTCGCCGGTCACAAACAGGAATCGTCGGGCCATGTCGGGATTCAGTGATTCCACCATCCGATACAAATTTTGCCCATTCACGCCCGGCATCCGCTGGTCGCAGACGATCGCATCGTAGGACTTCACGCACAACTGATCGAAGGCCTCCGCGCCGGAATTAAAGAAGTCGACGTTAGCGCCATGTCGAGTCAGGAGCTCGTCGATCAACTCGGTGATGGTCACCTCGTCATCGATCACCATGATCGACTTACCCTCGAGCGAAACACCGGTCGGCCTCTTCTTAACGACAGGTGGGATGGGCTCCACGGCCTTCATCGGCAATTCCATGGTGAAAGTGGAACCGGTCCCGTAATTGCTCCAGGCGTAGAGTTCCCCTCCGTGATCCTTGACGATCTCGGCACAGATGTTCAGTCCCAGTCCTGTTCCACCGCCACCGTTCGGGTTGCCTTTGGTGGTATAGAAGGGTTCAAAAATCCGACTCATGTCGTGGGAGTGAATGCCGCTGCCGTTATCGCACACTTCCAGGCGAATCCTTTCGTTCAGTACGAAAGTGCTCACCTGAATTTCAGCCACACGGCCGGCGACCGACCGGACCGCATCCTCGGCATTGATGAACAGGTTCAGCACAACCTGTTCGACCTGGCTCGCGTCACCGAATGCCATCGGCAAACCCGACGACAATTCCTGGGAAACGATGATGTCTCCCACACTGTGATCGTATTCGCGCAACAGCAGGACGTTCTCGACTACTTTGTTCAGGTCGAACGAGTACTTCTCGGGCTCCGTCTTGGTCGCCAGACTGAGAAAATTCTGGACGATACGGCCAGCCCGCTCGGCTTGCTTCTTCAGCACATCCACCATGCGAGCTGCGGAAGGATCAAGATCCGACCGTCCGAGCAACTGGGCATAACCGACGATGCCCGCCAGCGGGTTGTTCAACTCGTGAGCCACACCGGAAACAAGGCGGCCAATCGCAGCCATTTTCTCCATGTGAACCAGTTGCTGGCGCAGCTGTACTTCGTTCGTGATTTCCCGTCCGATAAATATCGACAGGCCCTGATCGGTCAGCGGCACGGCTTCAAAGTCGAACGTCGATGTCCCGTTAATCGAAACCTCGTGACGAGGAATCCGATTGACGTTGTCGGTGTTCGGGAAGAAGTCGTTGAATGTCGAATTCGACATGACGACTCGTCCCTCGGCATCGATAATGGCGATCGGGGTCGGAAGTAAAGCGAACAGACTGCCTACGAGGTTTGCAGGGTCAACGGCGAGCGTCGTACCATCCTTGGTCATCTCAATCCCCCTTCCTGGGTTGCTTACAAAACGACTGGAGAGATTCTTATTCGTGGTCGAGTTTTTTGCAAGAAAAAAATACATAAAGCTGGGATTTTTTCTCACACATCTCAGACTAAAGCTGACAGACCGCCAGAATCGGACATTTCCAGCACTTGACCTCATCTCTTTTCTTGGGGCAATCACCAGCGATTCCAAGGTGGCAGAGAGCGAAGTCGTACTTCAACGGATCCGAAGGATCCAATCGACGCAGGCTTTCGGTGATGTCGAGTGCCATTTTCCAGTTCGGGCTTCGCAACTCTGTCAATCCGATGTACCTGGAAATCCGGGTGATGTGGGTGTCGAGCGGAATCACCAGCCGGTCCGGGGATATCCTCGGCCACACACCACAATCGACACCGTCATCGGCCCGCACCATCCATCGCATGAACAGGTTCAACCTCTTACACGCACTGCCCTCCGACACCCTCGGAAAGAAGTACCGCACGCCGCGTCGCCCCTGGAGCTCTGTTTTCTTGTAGAACCGTTCATGCCCAAAGCCGAGCGCGATCGCGGAAAACCGGTCCAGCGCCGCCCCGGTACCCCCGGCGGTGTCGTCCATTCCCCCCACCATGAGAGACTCGAGCGAACCGTGTTCCTCAACCATCCTTTTTAGAATCCACAACAGCACGACCAGGTCTCGCTCGGTGTTCCAGCGGTGGTAGAATCCCCGGAAGAGTCCGGCGTCCCGTCGTGGTTCAAAACCCGAGACGAAGCGAGCGGGATGGGAGCCCATTCGTTCAACGATCGCGCCCACGCTTCGAATGACGCTCGTCACATTGCCGTAGGAAAATGCCGCAGCCACAAACCCCACTATCTCGCGATCCGCAGGCTCGGAAAACCGGTGTACAAACTGCACCGGATCCTTCTGAACGTGGTCTTCCCTGGGAAAGGTATCCAGGAAGTGATCCAGATGGTGTTTGAGGTTCATAACGATGCTGATCATTGTAAGCTAACGGAGGGCCGGGGGAGTCCGAGGTCTGTACGCAGATTACGCGGATTTCGCCGATAGGATGGGGCTACACAATCTAAAAGGGGCAGAGATTGCTATCTCTACCCCTTTTGATTCTCAACGGACTTTACGGTTTCGGGTAAGTCAGCTTTCCTCTGCGGATCTGCTGGCCGAGGCCGGGTCTGGCGGCGGTGGGATTCCCCAGCGGATCCACGTTTCTCATCCTGCGGTCGTTGTCTCGGGCGAGGCCTTCGAGTGCCCGGACGTCATTAAATCCCGGAACCTCGTCCTCGCTCTTGCGAACGACCCGGAGCACTCTGGAACCCGCAAAGATGTCGTTCATTTCGACGGGCTTCATGGGATACTGCCCGGGCACGACCATGGTCTTCCTGCCCGCATCGAGGATCACCTCGCGGTCCGGCAGGCCGGCCGTCTCGACCGTGACCCGCCCTTCGAAGCACAGGACCTCCGTTGCGGAAGCTTCTCCAACGGTGACTTCAAACGTGGTTCCCCGCACGGCGATCAGGGCCGTCGGGGTGTTGACCCTGTAAGGATTCGGTCGACCTCCAAGCCTCTGGATGAAAAAACGGACCTTTCCCATCATCACCCGAACCAGGTTACGGACTTCCGATCCCCAGAACTTGTCGATCTTAAGCGTCGTGTTCTCGTTGACCACAATGTAGGAGCCATCCGGCAACTCGAGCGTCATCTGCGCACCCGGTCCGGTTCGGATTTCGTCCCCAATGTCGAGCGTCGGCAGTGCCGTTCGAGTCGGCACGAGTTGGTTGCCCGAAGCGAATATCACTTCCACGGGTCCGTATGACGAAGTCACCTGCACCTTCCCCTGCGCCAACGCCAGCGAAGGCAGCAGAAGCAAGACCGCTACAAATAAGTATTTCCTCATTAGTTTCCTTTACCACCCCCGGCCAATCCCGCGCTGCCACCGTGAATCTTGATGGGACGCTGGGCTTCGATTCGTCGGAAATCGAGAGACTCCTGGAAGAGACCAAAACCGCTCCCCAAATCGGGAAGCGCTTCAATCCGACGCGCCATGCGCAGTCGGTCGAAGATCATCGAATTCCTTTCCCTTCGAAGTCGCTTCCGGAAACCCTCGAGCGACCCGATCAACTTGTCGGGACTCATCTCAGCTTTGGCCGTAAATCCCAATATATCGGCATACGCTTGCTCAGCCGTTAGCTCTTCAAACGATCTGCCCGTCGTCGCCTGAATGTAGGACAGGACTGCAATCCGCCCCCAGGAAATCGACTGATCCAGAGCCCACCGCACTTCCGCTTGCGATGTACCGTATTCAGTGCGCAGCATCTCTTGAAATACCGCGGGCAGGTAGCGATCCGTCGCTACCTCCGCGTCGAGACCTTCGACCACTTGACCAACCTTCGTTTCGAAGCCCGTCACGTCATCGGTGGCGAAAACCAACGCGGATACGACCAACGTCAGGATCAGCGTCCCGATCGAGATGCCGCAATGCCTTTTCATCTTCGTGCACCCGCCCTCAAAAAAGGCGGCAAATCATCGTCGGGGCACAGCGGCCCCTCGTGCGGATCTTACCCCTAAACACTTCTTAAATCAATGTCTAAGCGCTTGGCTTTGTTGTACAACGTCCGCCGTTCGATCCCCAGGATCTCGGCCGCTTTCTTCTTGTTTCCGCCCGTTTCCCGGAGGGTACGGATGATTTGCTCCCGCTCCATCTCGTCCAACGACCCTTTCGGCGGACCGGCCGGGACGTCTGGCATTCCAAGTTCCAGATCCGAAGGCTGAATCACGTTGTTGTCACAGAACGTCTGGGCTCGCTCCAGGACATTCTTGAGTTCCCGGACGTTGCCGGGCCACTCGTAGCGTTTCATCTGATCCAGGGCTTCGGGAAGAAGTCGGGTGGACCGTCCATATTGTTCGTTGTATTGCTTCAGATAGTAACTGACCAGCATCGGAATGTCGCCGAGACGGTCGCGCAGGGGTGGGATCGAGATCGTGAACACATTGAGGCGATGAAACAGATCCTCACGAAAGAGGTCGGTCCGAACCATCTCCCTCAAATCGCGATTCGTGGCCGCTATGGTTCGGATGTCGACCGTCAGCGTGTCATTTGAACCGACGCGCCGGATCTCGTGTTCCTGGATCACCCGGAGCAGTTTCACCTGGAAGCCGAGAGACGTTTCCGAAATCTCGTCCAGAAACACTGTGCCTCCGGTAGCGCTTTCGAACAGCCCCCTCCTCGCGCCGACGGCTCCGGTAAACGAGCCACGTTCGTGACCAAAGAGCTCGCTTTCAAGCAGGGTTTCGGTCAGCGAGCCACAATTGATGACAACGAACGGAGCCTGGACACGAGGGCTGTTCGAATGGATGGCACGAGCTACCAGTTCCTTACCGGCGCCGCTCTCTCCCAGGAGGAGAACCGGCGCGTCGATGGCGGCCACGCGGGCCACCTTTTTATAAATGTCCACCATCTGCGGACTCGTGCCGACGATTTCCGTCTCCGGAAGATCTTCGGCCATCTCCGGCCCCACGGTCGCGGCTTCGAGCAGGCGGCCCTTCTCTTCAATCCGACGAATGACCCCGAGAATCTCGTCGACCGCAAAAGGTTTGCTTATGTAGTCGAACGCACCCGCGCGCACCGCACCGACCGCGGTCTCGACCGATCCGTGGGCAGTCATGATGACGACTTCGGTCTCGGATGACGACTTCCGCACGGCATCCAGAACATCCAGTCCGGAGACATCCCCCATATAGATGTCGCTGATGACAATGTCGTAGCGGTCCTGACCGATGGCCTCGAGCGCCGCTTCACCCTGCCGCACGATCCGATGCGGGTACCCCTCCATTTCGAGAAGAGACCCAATAAGCTTACAGATCGACCGATCGTCGTCGACTACCAGAATGTTCGACTTTGATGACATTTTGTCTTGGCTAGTAGCTCTTGGCTCAGAGCAATCTTGCTTCGCCCCATTTGCGTAATCCGCGTAATCTGCATATCAATCCGATCCCATCTGCGTGACTAATTCGGAATCCACAACGAAAACACCGATCCTGTACCCGTATTGCTTTCCACCGCTACGTCCCCGCCGTGTAGCTGGGCCACTTCACGGACGAAGGCCAGTCCCAGGCCGAAACCGGTTTCGTCCCGTGTCTCGACGTTCCCGCGCCGGTAGAACTTTTCAAAGATTTTCGTGGCGTCCTCGTCGGGAATACCATACCCGTGATCGCTCACCTCGAACCGGGCCCGCCCGGCGCCGTTCGACACACCGATCATAACGGACGTGCCCTCGGGGCTGTACTTGATGGCATTCGAAACCAGGTTTGCCAACGCTTGATACAGTAGCATCCGGTCACCCCGAACGAGCGTGTCGCCCGCCGGCTTCGATTCCACCAATATCCCTTTCTGGTCGGCTATCGGACGGTGCGTCCGCAACAGGTCGTCCAGCACGGGGCCCGCCTCGAACTCTGTCACGTTCAATTTCTGGCGGCCGGACTCGATATAGGCGATGTCAAGGAAAGACTGAATCAACTGGTTTAGTCGCCGGCTCTCGTCGACGATGGACGTCAGATACTCCGCCCCTTTTTCTTCGACCAACCCGTACTTCAGCAGCATGTCGCTGTATCCCTGGATCGACGTCAGCGGCGTCCTTAATTCGTGCGAGACCAGGGACACCATGTCGTTCTTGGCCTGGTTCAGCTCATGCTGTGCCGCCACGTCGTGCATGCTGGCGACAGCGCCGACATCAGATATTGGAGACAGCGTCAGCGTGTAGAAACAAGCCCGATCTGCACCCGCAACAAACTCCAGCCGACGTGTTTCGCCATGCGCAAAGACGGCGCCAAAGTCCTGTAGCAATTTCCGGCCATCCAGTAGGCTCGACAGGTAGTCCCATGCAATGGGGGGGGCCGCCATGTATCCGGACACGTCTTTTGCGGCCGAATTCTGATAGACGACACGTCCGGCGGGGTCGCAAACGATGATCACGTCTTCGATACTCGACAGCGTGGCGTTGTTGAAGGAAACGAACCGATAGAGCTGTTCGTTGAAGAAATCAACCGCTTCCAGCTTCCATCGTGCGTTGCGACGCTCTACACCAAACAAGCGCTCGCGGTTGCCGGCTGTCTCGATCACTTTGTCTTCATGAGCTTCGAGCAAGGCGATCCACAGGTCCCGGACCTCGCCGGCCTCCAGTTCGTCCACAAGCGAAGCACGCACGCCGGGCTCGGCGCCCTCGGAAGTGGGCCCCTCTCGAGCCCATACCGACAGCTTTTCGATTTTTTCATCCAGATCCCGATTAACGCGGACCAGTTTCCGGACTTCGAGCGCCGGCACCACGAGTCCCAATGTGACGAAGAAAGTGGGAAACGGCAACCACAAGGTAAAAGCGCTCATCAAAACCCACGACGTCGCTATCAGAACAGGAAGCAGGGCGAGGGACACCACATAAAAACGTCTCCCCTCAAACCAGCGATCGACCCCGTACAACAGCATGACCAGGAGAGCCAGACCGACAAGGATAGCCACGTCGGCCACGGGCTGGATGCGGAGGCCCGAGTAAATGGTTTCGACGGCATTCGCGTGGATTTCAACGCCGCTCATCCGCCGCCCTTCGAGAGAAAACGGCGTCATCCAATCGTCGCCGAGGCCCTCGGCCGTGACACCGATCAGGACGATGCTATCCCTGAACCTGGACGGGTCGACATCTCCTTCCAATACCTGCCAAGCTGGAATATGCTCGAAGGTTTGACGGTCGCCTGCGAATCGGATCATCAAAGACTCGGGACGCACGCGCACGCTCTCGCCGATCTGATCTTCGAATTCGGAAAGATCCGCTCCGGCCGCCCGCAAGAGTTCCACCGAAAGCGCCGACACAACCCTGCCCTCGGATTGCTTGGCCGATACAATCCTCCGAATGACGCCGTCCAGGTCCGGATCGGCGTGAACGTGACCCGACCGGGTGTTCTCGGCGGTAAAGACATTCGCCGGCCGCCTCCACCGGGTCACGTCACCCGGCGTCTCGTCGATTCGAGTCGCCAGCACGACGCGGCCGGCTTCGTGGAAAGCCCCGGCAAGCGCCCCATCGGACTTCTCATCCGTCACGTCGTCCAGCAGGAAGTCGATTCCGATCACCAGAGGTCCGTAGCTCGCGATCCGTTCGACCAGATCGGCATGCACTGCCCGTGACCATGGCCAGGCCTCCACCCTGTCCAGACTCTCCTCATCAACGGCAACAATGAGCACCGGGCTCGACGGGGCGATGGGACCGGCAAGCCGCATCGTAAAATCGTAGGCAACGTCGTTGATCTGGTTGAAGTAGGTCTGCCAGGACAGCAGGAGGACAAGCAGCGCCACACCCAGGCTGATTGCCGTCACCTTCAAGAAATGCTTCAAATCCAACAAAGACCCCCGTCCGTCCGCCTGGAGATAGATACACACAGGTGAGAGCCACTTCGGGTGACCCATCACCGCGACGGCGCAGAAGACGCGGAGAGACGAGTATTCTAGCAAATAATAGTGCAAACACCGATTTTTAGGGACATGGTGGCAGGTAGGAGCCTGCGCGGCAGAAGTGATCGTAGCGAGAAAGTGGGGAATCGAGGACAGATTTTCTCGACTTTGAGGCATTTTCCCGATTTTGAGGCGAATAGTGGTTCTATTTAACGAAAAATCGGGGAAATATGGACCGATTCTACTGCTTTCGCAGTAGATCACTTCTGCCGCGCAGGCTCCTAGATTATTTCCCTACACTCTCCGGCGTCAAACCGATAACATGGAAACACCCTTTCATTGCTGGTCCGCAGAAATGCGGCCGAGGAAGGGCTATGCCTACCGCCAAAGGCGCCACCCTGCTCGAAACCTGCATGGTTGCCGCCGTCATCGGGGTGCTCTCGGTGATTTCGGTTCCCTCATTCGTCCGTGCCCAGCAGCGTTTCGTGCTTTCATCAACTGCCTACGAGGTTCGCTCAGAACTCCATCGAGCCCGAATCCTCGCGATCACCAGGAATCAGGACTGCCGGTTGCGAGTCACCTCACCGAACACGTACCTGGTGGAATGTCAGACGCCGGCCTGGGTGTCGGTTCGGCTCATCTACGTTCCCGTTGGCGTGTCGATCTCGGCCAACAACCGACCTGAATTCCATCCGATGGGAAACGTCGGTCCGATGGCGAGCATCACAGTCTGGAACGAATCCGGCGATCGCAGGAAAATCATCGTCAGTCGGGGAGGTCGCATCAGGTTGGAGTGAACACGAAATCTCCGGGAGCCGAAAGGAGGGCAAACCGACAGACGGTCTTGTTCGATGCCTGTTAAGATATGACCCGCCACAGGAACCCTATGCCAGATCTCGAGCAAGTTATCGAAGCCAACCTCAAGTTCTACTTCGCCCTGGAGAGCCTCGACATCAAGCTGATGGACGAGGTGTGGGCGACCGACGCCAGTGCCGTCTGCATCCACCCCGGCTGGAGCCGACTGATCGGCTGGGAACATGTCCGGGAGAGTTGGGAACGAATCTTCGAGCTGACGACCGAGATGCGGATCTCCGTCACCGACGTTGTCGTTGAAGCCCACGGCAACGTTGCGTGGATCACCTGCCGGGAAAACATCACAACGACGATCGGAGACCAGACACGCCTGGCTCAGGCCGCCGCCACGAACGTCTTCAGGTCTGCCGAGGAAGGGTGGCTGATGGTCCTGCACCACTCGTCGATCATCAGCACGAGCGGCGAACATGCCGAAGAGGAAGAACAGTTATAGAGCGGCACCGTCGGTCCTTTCTGTTCATTTCTCAACCCGGAGAGGACGACGTGTCACCACGCCAAGGTTCAATTGACCCGCTGTTCCCTTTTCGTTACGATGAGTTGGATAGTGTGGGCCTGTGGCGCAGCTGGGAGCGCGCATGACTGGCAGTCATGAGGTCACGGGTTCGATCCCCGTCAGGTCCACTTTAGAATCAATGAGATAGCCCGGCCGCAAGGTCGGGCATTTCTCTTTGGGTGCGGATAGGGTGCGGAAATGTCGGATCAATCACATCTAGACTCAAAGTACTTCGTCGACGCGGACAGATATAACTGTCCTTTCTGCAATCGGAATCACGTCGTGTATAAGATCAGCGGGAAAAAGAGATTTGATTTGGAGCGACAACAAAACCTGCGACGCAGTTTCTGTCCGTTGCGGGGGTTGCGAGAACGATTCCATGCATCTCACGTTCGATTCAGACCTCGTGATACACACCACCACAGGTCTCCAATTCACCACCAACGCCATTGACGACAAGATTTTCTATTCCGTCCCAACTTCATTCCACACCATCGACTCCCGCATACCGCGTGTTCTGCGCGAGGTCTTGGCCGAAGCGCAGCAGTCGCAAAAGAGTAATCTTTTGACGGGTGCGTCTGCCTGCGCTCGGAAAGTTGTCTATGAGCTAGCCCGAATTGAAAAAGCGACGGGCGACAGCTACGAAGATCGCATCAAGTCGTTGAAGGAAAAACTCACTCGGGTGCCGCCTGAGTATTTCGACACTCTTGCCGCAATTCAAAAAATAACCAGCGAAAAGGTTCACGAAGATTCCTACGACGGATGGGAGTCGTCACACCTGACGCTGATACTAGCGACTTTGAGTGAAATCCTTGAGGAGATCTACGTTAAACCGGCGGTCCAGGAAGAAAGCCGTCAGTCGATATTGGACCTGAAAGAGAAGCTTCTTGGGGGACAGAAAGAGACTTGATCCTTGGTCGGCCTGACACGTGGGTTTGTCCACCCGGTCTGGCCCACTTTTGATCGTCTGATTTGGCCCACCCCCTCCTGTTAATAATTCCGAGTAGTGATAATTACCGTCGGGCCTGTGTTGTAGATGTGGGAAAGCCGAGCGCCCTTGGCGAGGCTTTTCCAAGCGCTGTGGGAATCCTGGTTTTTAGGATTTCCACAGCGCGTCATCTTCCACAGGCCTCCGTTTCTTTCTTTTTGGTTCTTTTTCTTTCTTTCGGGAAAAAACTCCGTTTCCAGGATCGCCCAGGATCGACGACCGCGCGGCGATCCGACCCTCAGGACGTGGTTTGTTTCGCGGGTTTCTCCTTTCCAGGCGGATGCCGTGGTTTCTGTCGTTTCTCCAACGTGCGCCGAAACCGGAAGGATTCGGTTCCGGTCTCGATGATGTGAGCGCGATCGGTTATCCGGTCCAGCAACGCCTTGCACAGCCGAACATTGGGAAACACCTGGGTCCATTCCGAGAACGGCAGATTCGTTGTCAAGATCACCGTCGCCCGCTCGGCTCGATCCGAGATGACTTGAAAGAGGAGTTCGGCGCCGAGGTCTGCCATCGGGACATAGCCGACTTCGTCGATGGCAATCAACTCGTATCGGAACCATCGGGCCAGAACCCGGCGGAACTGGTCGTTGTGTTGGGCCTCGACCAACTCGTTGATCAAGCCGGCGGCCGTCGTAAAGCGAACCCGCTTCTTCTGCCGACAAGCGGCCACGCACAGTCCTGTGGCCAGGTGCGTCTTGCCCGTTCCACACTCCCCGATCAGGACGACAGGTTCGGCGTGTTCTAAATAGCCACCGTCTGCGAGTCCACGGATCCGGTTGGCTGGAACCTTCGACCGCGAGAAGTCAAAGTCCTCGAGTGTCTTCATTCGAGGGAAACGTGCGGCTTGAATCCGCCGGGCCACGGTGTTCCGTTCGCGTTCTTCAACTTCCATCGCCAGCAAGGCTTCCAGATACCGTGTGTAGGTGTGCTCTTCCCGCTGGGCCTGCTCGGCCATGGCCGCAAACTGCGTTCCGATCGTGGGCGTCCGGAGAGCTTTACAGTACTGCTGAATCGCCGCCTGTTCGACCCCGCCGGCTGTGGCGGACACTAGACCACCTCCGCAGTGAGCAGTGCATCGTAAGTATTCACCTCCGGCAGGGGCCGCTCATAAGCGCGTAGTGCGGCCACTTCCAGTCGCGGCGCCGCCGGCCGGTCGAATCGGGCCTCGGTCATCAGGTAGCGCGCCGCGGCGGCATCGGAGCATCCCAGGCGCAGGGCTTGTTGGAATGCGGAATCCAGCTCGCTATAGCCATGTTCCCGGCCCAGTAGGAGCAACTCCACCATTGCGCGGGTCCCATTCTGTTTTCCGTTGCGATCGATCAACGTCTGCCAGAACTCGTCATAGCTTTTCGGCCATCGGCCCTGTTGCCGCCATTGCTCCAGAGGCTTGCTCCCGGCCAGCGCGCCCGGCTTCCGCTCCAACACCTCCAGATAATGTTCCAGATTGAAGAAGTGCTGGCCGTTTCCATATCCTCGCTCATGCCGCGCCACGCATCCGCCATCGTGCCAGACCTCCACGTAGGCCGGAAAAACGCTCGCCCGCACCACAGTCCCGGTCTTGACGGGGGCGGAGTAGAAGTTGTTACGCACCCGTACACATCCCTTACCATCGACTCGTGGAAAGCTGTCCTCGGCCAGAGGGAACCCTTCGGTCGATAACGCGAGCAGATGGGGCTGTTCGATCTGCATCCCTTCACCCACCGTCTGGACCCGATCGCCGATCTTGCGCCGTTCATCGGCCCGGCAACCGGCCAGCAGCTGCGCATTCAGATCCGCCAGGTCCTTCGCCTTCGGCACCGGTACCAGGTGATTGCGCCGGAAGTATCCGGCTTCGCCTTCCACACCGCCTTTCTCGTGGCCCTCGCCGGGTGTGCAGAACTCGGCTTGAAACTTCCAATGCGACCGAAACGCGATGAACCGTTCGGTCTCTACACGCCGGTATCCCCGCAGAATCTTCTTCACCGCGCTGGTCAGGTTGTCATAACGCAGCACCCCGAAGACCCCCGCAAAATAGCGGAAACCCAACTCATGAGCCTCCAGGAATGCCTGTTTTGTCGCCCGAGGATAAGCTCGATGGAATGCGCCACCACTGCCCATGCTCCGCATACAGAAAACCTGGAGCTTCTGCCGTTCGCCATCCAACTCCGCGACGGCTTCGTACCAGTCGATCTGTGCTTCCTGACCCCAGGCGTAGCTTTGCGGCACGAACGTCTCCTGTCGGATGAAACCCATCTCCCGCTTCCGCCGCCCGACATACCGGCGAACCGTCGATTCCCCAATCGGATGTTTCGGAAATTCCATCCGGATCCGTTCGTAGATCCGGTGACTGGTGTGCCGCTGCTTCCGCGGGGCCTGCCTGTCCGCCTCCAACACCCCGTTGATAAATTCCATAACCGGCTCCAGCCTCGGCCTCTTCCGCTCCGGGCTCTTCCTCGCCGGCGGCACGGCGTTTCCCAGCGCTTGACGCACCATCCGCCGATGCACCCCCAGCCGCCGGGCCACACCCTGGATCGTTCCCACACCAAACTCGTGCTCTCGCCGAATCTCTTCAAATAATTCCACCTTCGATCTCCTTGACACCGGGTCCCTCCATTCCGACTCTTTGTTCGGAACAGCCTCTCCGGTTCAGTCGTCAGGGGTGGGCCAAATCAAACGATCAAAAGTGGGCCAATTTAGAGTAGCGAAATCAACACGGGGAATCATGCAGAAGAACGAATCCAGCCCACCCTTCAAGATCCCGATCAGGACGA
This sequence comes from Terriglobia bacterium, assembly GCA_965247425.1. GTDB lineage: Bacteria > Acidobacteriota > Terriglobia > 20CM-2-55-15 > 20CM-2-55-15 > CAZOZZ01. Next base: position 1,749,064 of record OZ252023.1, on the reverse strand, counting down.
TCATGTTCGCGGCCATTCTCACAGCTGTGCTCTATTGGGCTGCTGTTTTGTGGGGGTTCGACGAATGGGACAAGCGAGGCCTTTTCGGCGACATGTTCGGGGGGCTAAACGCTCTTTTCTCGGGACTTGCGCTGGTAGGAGTTGTTGTAGCTGTCTTGGTCTTGACGCTGAGTTGCGGGCTAGATTGGGGCAGCGACCGCGGTACAAACGGCAGACTCATTCAGAATCCGAAGGCTCTGGTCTTGCATCACTGAGTGCTCGCTTGATAAACGCTGTCTTACCGACAATATAGGTTCCCCATCGGAGCCACAGCGGTCCGCTAGCCCAGCCTTCAGCTTTCCGTACTCGCGTGCAACCGCTGGATTCACGCGCAGGTACTCGCGAAACGCGATCGGATCGTTCCACAGATCACTGCGGACTTCCGCCAGATGAACGTGATATCTCTGTCCGTCAGGTGCAACCCGCCAAAGAAAACGTCTGTCTGGCAACGCTGCTTCGGCTTCGGGCACGTATTCATGGCCGCTCTCTTGGAGCATCTCGACGCAAGCAAGGGCGTCATCCAGATGTTCGATCGCCATGGCAATGTCGATCACGGGTTTAGCACGAGTGTTGGGCACGGATGTGCTCCCGATGTGCTGAATGTCAACTATCCGCTCATTCACCGCCAGTGTTAGGCGGTTCCGCTCTGCCTCATACAAGGCCGGCCACGCTGTGTCATAGTCCTCAACGATAAGCGGTCGGTTGAGGTTTGAGTAGACGCTCATCTTTTCGATAGCCGCATCACGCAATCTCTCCGTCCACCACATCCAAAAACCGCAACACCTCGCCTTGATCCAGGCGATCGATCTGACCACCGCAGCGAAGTGCCAGCGCCGCCTCGATCACCGGCATGCCTCCGCGACGAGCGATAGCCCATTGGCCACCCGCCGTCTTTGACCCCATGACACCTTCCGCCAGAAAGCGCCAGGCACGGCAGGCATTCAACACCGCGAAAGCTCCCGTCGGATCATGAAAGGGATCATGAATCCGCGTTCGATGCCAGTTTACGACGTCTGCCAACACCGAACGCAATGCACCCTTGTCGATTGATCCAATTATCTGCCGTGGACTTGGCCCAAACACGGTTCGACCATAATGACGCAACACAAATAGATCGACGAGAAGATCGGCACTCTTCTCGGCACCGGTCAATTCTGTCCGCCACGCCGGCCCTGTAACGAAGCCGAATATTGCTCGCGGCAATGGCGGCGTCGCCCCGACAGACTCTCCATGGAATGCGATCAGATCCAATCCCTTGCCGGGACACGGCAATTCCTCATTGTCCAAGAGGACCGAGAGCGTCGATAACTGTGCCGTTGTCGGGGTATCGCGCAGAAAGAGGGCGACATCAACGTCGCTCATGTCCGGATGAAAATCGTCGAACGCGATCGACCCGCCTACCGCAATAGTGTTTACGTCATCGTGTAGAATCGACCGGATCGAGCGGACCAGATCTTGTAGATAAAGTGCGAGATTGTTTTCCATATGTCGGATCGCGAAAGCCGTCCGTCCACGTACCACCTAACGAATTATCCAGAATTAGATAGCGCCATACCAAGGTCAAAGGTGTGGTGTATGGCCAGCGGCGCAAGAGGCTGCACGGCCTTATACGCCCTGCGTACAGAGTGATACTGTCTTCACGATATCTTGCACTACTTGCCCAGACAACACCAAGAGTTGCGGCTGGGACTTGGGCCTCGCAGGAGTGCCGGCTTTTCGAACAAAGGCGCAGTCCCTTGCTAGAAACGCCTAGTGTTGATCGGGATTACCGCGGCTCGAAATGCCACAGGACAAGCGAATTTGTGTCTACCGCGGCAATTTCGATAACGGAGTTTGAAGGGAGCGGGTGGAGCGAAGCCGCAATGTGGGGGCTATGGAGAAAGTATGTTTCGCGGCGCCGATGGGAAGCGAAACAGCGGGTCGATGTGGAATCGAGGGGGACGCTCTCGGGCGGATCGCGATTGCCGAGGCATCGAGTGAAGGCATGAATTGGAGTCCCAGAAAGCCCGATTGGAAACGCATCCGGCCGGGCAGACACACGGGTGAGATGGCCTGCGCGAACAGGTCGGCATGTTGAAGTTGTAGGATCGTCGCTACGAGGTATCGAAAACCGCGCATAGTCGGAGTCCCGGTCGTCGAGCGATCTCGACTGCTGAGAGGCGTTGACGAACCTTTATCGGAGCCTGACAGTCCGGACAGGTCCATGTCGAGACGGTGGTCGAAGAGGTTTCCTGGGTTGATGGCGGCACCCACCGCAAGAGTTGGCGGCAGAGTTGGAGCGAAGACTTGCGACGGAAGTTGGCCATGAATCCAAAGTGTCGGATGCGGACAAAGCGCTTCGGAAGGACATGGAGCAGGAAGCGTCGGATGAACTCGGAAGCGGAGAGCGTCATCGTGTGCGACGTGTTGCCGGCTTTGCGATCCCGCCATCGAAACTGAACCTGGTGGTGGTCGAAGGCGACGAGCCGATGGTTGGAGATGGCGACGCGATGGGTATAGCGGCCGAGATAGCGCAGGACCTGGCCGGGATCGGCAAACGGGGGTTTGGTGTAGACGATCCATGGGTGGGCGTGAAGGGTACGGATCCATTTCCGAAAACGTTTCGGTTCCTGGAGGGGCTGGATCGGATAGGGAAAGCGAAGCCGGCCGTGGGCCAACGCATGATGGAGTCCGTCGAGGAACTTGGCGCGGAAGACGGAGCGGAGGACGCGGCGCGGCAAGAAGAATCGATGGGAGGTGGGGATCCAGCGGGAGTGATCGGGGTGGAGGCCGCCGGCGGGAACCACACAGTGAATGTGGGGATGAAACACCAGGGTCTGAGTCCAGGTGTGGAGGATGGCGAAGAAGCCGATCTGGGCGCCGAGCCGTTTCGGATTGGCGGCGACCTGGATGAGGGTATCGGCAACGGCGCGAAACAACAGGTTGTAGAGTACCTCCGGATTGGCGCGGATGAGTGTGTTCAGCTTGTGGGGTAGGGTGAAGACAAGATGGAAATAGGAAGTGGGCAGCAACTCGCCCTGCCGTGCGGCGAGCCAGCGTTGGCGGGCTTGAGCCTGACACTTTGGGCAATGTCGATCCCTGCAGGAGTTGAATGACAAGCCCCACTCTTTACCGCATCCGGTGCAGTAGTCGATGTGACCGCCCAGGGCGGCGGTGCGGCAGCGGGTGATCGCGCCGACCACTTTCCGTTGCTGGGAGCTGGCGCGGTGTCGACCCAGAAACCCGGGGGCGGCGGCACGAAAGATGTCAGCCACTTCGACAGCCGGCCGCGTCATCGTGGCCTCGGCCGAAGCGTCGGGGGATCGAACGGGATACCGGGCATGTCATCGGCGGGATCCGAGGCGGCCTTCAGGTGACGGTCCGAGAGGTGGAGATACACGGTGGTATGTTTCAGATCGGCGTGACCGAGCAAACGTTGAATGGTGGCAAGGTCCGCACCGGCTTCGACCAGGTGGGTGGCCCGACTGTGGCGTAGGGTGTGGGGAGAGACCTGTTTGGTGATACCGGCTCGGGCCGCGGCATCGCGCACGACGTTGTAGACGGCTTTCGGACTGATCGGCCGGTCCGTTTGGGAGTGATAACGGCCGCCGGGAAACAGATAGGTTTCCGGTCGCATCCAGCGCCAGTAATCGCGCAAGGTTTCCAGCAGTTTGGGCCGCAGGGGCAGGTCCCGATCGCGGCGCCCTTTGCCCTGGCGCACATGGAGGATCATGCGTGGGCTGTCAATGTCGCTTACCTTCAACTGGCATAACTCGCTGCGCCGCATCCCGGTGGCATAGAGGATCATCAGCAACGTATACTGGTACAGGTTATTGGAGGCTCCGATCAGGCGGGCTACCTCCTCCCGGCTCAAGACAGTCGGCAGATGTTTCGGGCGCTTCGGATTGGGAATATCCAGTTGGGGGTACCCCTGCCGAAGTGTCTTCACGTAGAAGAAGCGCAGGGCGGACATGTGGCTGACCACGGTCTGGGCGGCCAGCTTACGGTCCCGGATCAGGTGTAGCTGATACTGACGGAGATGGTCCGCTCCGAGTTGATCGGGCGGTGTACAGAAGTACCGTGCGAAATGTTCCACCGCACGGAGGTAACTCTCAATGGTACTGTCTGCATAGTTGCGCCGCTGGAGTTCCTCCAGCATGCGCGATCTCAAGTGGGTCATGGGATTGGTCTCCTTTATGACCCACTTTACTTTTGTCCACCCACCTCCAGTTCATTCACGCGCAGCGTCCGCGGCCGCAGGCCGCTACCGTTCAAACGCCATTCGGGGAAGTCGGTGCCGTTCGTGCGAGTCGAGGCTTGGCGATGTTCGTCGCTGGCGTTCTCGTTTCAGGAATCAGCGCAGTCCACTCGGTATTCATATCGCGCGACATGATACGGCCCAACCTGCTTGTCACTGTGCCTTACGAAGCCATTGGATTCGTAAAGAGCACACAACTGTGGCCTTATCGCACAGCCCAGCCTCAGAAACTTACGCCCCAGATCTCCGGCTCGCCGTTTCGCCCAGTCCAGCAACAGACTCGAGAGACCCTTACCGGCCATGGCCCTCCTGACCGCCAGCCTGTGAACAAGCGCCGATTGACCTTCGCGAACCTCAGGCCAGAACAACCTATCCTCTAGTTGAAATTTCAGCGTCCCTACAGGCTCGCCGCTGGCCAATGCCAAGAAGTAGAGGCCTGCGCGAATGTCGCGTTCGATGCCGAGAGGCGTGATTTCATCTTGTCTCCATAAGGGCTGACCGATTGAGTCCAGCCAAGACGCGGCTTCCGCCAGTATGGCCGAAACATCGGACGCATCACTCTCCTGCGCCTGCCGTATTTTGATCTGGAGATCAGACATTTCAGTACCACTCTCTTCCAAGTGTCCGCGATATCGGAGGTAGGGCTACATTAGATGTGCTTCACGAATTCTGAACGATTAACTCACGTCACACTAGGCCAATAGCGCTTGTGGTCACAACCAAATCAAACAAAGCAGGCGGCCGCACAAGCGAAAAGTAGTGTGCCTCGGCCGCGTCCCACCGAGCGTGCCAGGCGGCCAAGAAACTTTTCTCCTCGCGGTCGGCAAGCCGACGGTGACATACGTTTGTCGGCGTATCAATCAGCACCGACAGATCAATCAGGTCGGCGAGTTCCGGCCGAGTTGAGTAAGCTCCGTCGAGCACAATGACTGCGGCGGACTGACGCTCGCTGTGGTCGGCACGCATCGGGTAGGTACCGTCGGCAGATGGGCCGGCCGTGAAATCGAACGCTCGCCACTTTGCGGACTTTCCCGCAAGGAGAGGTCCCAGGGCTTCCGCCCGCAAACGTCGCCAGTCGATGGCGTCTTTTGCCTTTGCTTCCGGCGTGCGACGATCCCACTCTGCGTCGGGAATGTGGGCTGCGTAGAAGTCGTCGCTCTGTATTGGTGCGATGTCTATCTCTTCTTGGATCAACGAAGCCAAAACGGACTTCCCGGAACCGCTCCTTACGTCGAGTGCTACGAGGATTGGGGTAGGTTGATTGACTCTGACCCTTTGAATCTCCCGTATGATCGTGTCGCGTCCTAGTTGCAGTTCGGAGACGTTTCTTGCAACGATCGGTTTGCTCATAATCAGGCTCTTGTAGTTCACAAGAGGTCGATGGTCGATCTCCTCAACGAACCTGAATCCGCGTTTGGAGTAATACTCGATGAGAGGGGTGGCGTTTTCGGACGTATCGAAGGCGAGTTCTGTTGCTCCGCTTTCCCGAGCTTTCCGTTCCACTTGATTCAACATTCGACTACCGATGCCCCGCCCCTGAAGGCGTGGCTCGACACCAAATTGGCCGAACTTGGCGACTTCAGGACGACTATACCAACGAGATGAATGACGGCCCTCGTATACCGCCGGAAACCTGAGGGTCACTGTGCCGATGACATTCCCTTCGAGAATGGCGATGTAGCATTGTCCTCCCGCAATTCTTTCTCTCGTCTGGTCCTCAGTCTGATGAGTTGCGAAGTAACGCATTCCCGCATCGGCTAACGGCTTATAGGCTCTATGAAGGAGGTCCGTCAGTTCCGCGATGGAATCCGTGTCACGGATTAGGCGGATCTCAATGTCATCGATTCCCATGCCCGGTCAACACCATCGAACTTGCGTGTCGGTAGAATAATCAGCTACTAGCCCCTCAAGGTTCGGTCCCTGGTGATGCGCTGGGCCGAGTAGCCTCTGACTCCTGGTCGGTGATGTCTTAACCCCGTCGTCTTGCCGTTCATCGCACCGGCGCTCCGTCCGCTAGTGTATTCGGCTGTAACAGTCAAAACGACCACAGGTAGGTCTAAAGTTCGTGTAACCACTGGAAGAACATGATCGTCGCGAGAAGGCGTGCGCGAGAACGGCCGGAGGCCATCAGGAAAGTCGTCTATGGCTTCACGTTCAGTTGGACGTGCGAGTTGCTCTCAACGGGGGTGCCCCTTATTCTTGCGGGTGTGACCTTCGCTTGTCGTGCGGCGTCCATGAAATGCTGGATTAGCTCGGCGCCGGCTGTGGGAAGGCCAGCCGAAGGTTGTGATCCATCATTCACCACACTCACCCGGACCAGGTTCCCAGTTGGGCTTATCGTGAAATCCGCATCGATCCAACCCTCAAGGCCCGCTTGCTTTGCCTCCTCGACAAATTGCTTCATCCAGTTGCCAATGACGGGCAGACTTAACTGCGCTTTCGCATCAGCACGCCTGAAAAGGACCTCGACCGTATGCAGCATATCGACCGCGATCCCGTCCTTCGTGCCGGGTCGAAAGAGCCAGCTTCGGACGGCAATGGCTGCTTGTTCATCGAGGCCAAAGCCGAGGCCGCGAACGATCCGGTAGAGTTCGAAGCGGCCGTCTTTTCGGACGAAGCCTTCCAGAACAACCGCCCCCTCGATCCTCCTCCCAATCGCGTCCATCGTGAAGGTAGGTTTCGTTTCCGATAGCACCTCCGGTGCTCTCACCCCACCGATGATCAATGTGCCGGGATTACGCTGCTGGTGGATGCTGGGAATGGATGAAAGGGAGATGATCAAACCCAGGATTAACTTGGTCATAGCCGTTCCCCCGGAAGGTTCAGCGTCGGCCCGGAGTTTGGGATTCCAAACGAACCGACTCGACGAGGAAATCAATTACTTCTGACCGCTCTTCAAAGTTTGGGTGCTTTTCTAGGATTTCGCGAAAACGTTCACGCGCTGCGCCATACTTCTCGAAAGCCAAGTAAAACTGGCCCAGACCGAATAGCCGCTCGGCGGTGTAATCCGACTTTCCGGCCGCCACTCGTGCCTCGCGCTTGGTCGCTTCGGCGGCCAGCAATTCAGCGTCGGTCTTTTGGGCAGCTTGGCTGTATGCGGCAACAGTAGGGCTGAGGACCAACACGATTGCTGTTAGTACTAGACATTTCTTCACGTCATCCTCCTGGGGATGGCCCCTAGGCTCAGTGGATAGTCGCGTACTCACCTGCTGTCTCGAGTAAAGCACCCGACAATAGCGATGTCAAAGACGGAGGTAGGAACGTGCTTGCCGCGGTCTCTTGCAGATCAGGTGTCGAACAGGATCTGTAGTGGTGAGTGGCAGTTGTAGAATTAGTGTGATCGAGGGCTTCATGTCCAGATGTCAACGGGCTGTAGCTACATAGAAAGTGTCTACAGCAGCGTTGCGAGGAGAATGGAGCTAGAGAACGACTCCGAACTCAGAAAGCGCAGGAGGGCTTCTACTGTGTCGAAGAATATTCTCATTATCGGGAATTCCGACGGTATCGGGGCAGCGGTGACGAAAGAGCTCATCGCTCGCGGCGATCGGGTGGTCGGCGTGTCACGAAGTCCGAGTCCCCTCGGTGCTGACGGCCCCCGCCACGAGATTCAGGATGTGTCCGGGTCTGGCTATCCGCACCTGCTGACGCGCCTTGTGGCCGAAGAGGGACCGTTCGATGCCTGTATCTACTGCGTGGGTATCGGCTCGGCGCTGAAGCTTCCCGACCTGTCGAACGAAGCGCACGTGGTCGAGGTCAACCTCACGGCAATGGTGCGCACGATGGCGGCGCTCGTGCCGGACTGGCTCGAACGAAGAGCGGGTCACTTCATCGGCCTCTCGAGCCTGGCCGACGACGCCTACGGTGTCGACGCGCCGTCATACTCGGCGTCCAAGGCAGGATTCAGCAACTATCTGCTTGCAATGGCCCTGAAGCTCCGCCGGGACGGCGTGAGCGTGACGAATATTCGCTTCGGCTTCGTCGATACGAAAATGGCTCAAGCCTCGAGAAAGCCGCTGATGATTACTCCAACCGCTGCCGCCGGACATGTCCTCAATTGTCTCGACCAGCGCCCGATGCAACTCAGCGTCCCCAAGATCGCCGGAGTATTCTTGCGGGGTGTGCGCTGGCTGCAGTCGCTCCGAGTCTGGACCGCGTGAACAACGGAGGAATATGGTCATCTTCCTCCTGTACTGCTAATATCTTGCGAATTGGCGCACTGTTTCGTTGTTATCTGGTTCTGCGTAATCACTAGTTATCTGCACAAGGGAGAGGTCACGATTTCAACATTCAAGACCCATGGAGGACTACCGTCGCTATGAGCATCCGGATCGTCCACTGCGACACCTGAGGTACGATCGCCACAAAGGCAGCGAGTTTCGCTGCTCTCATCCATGACACTCTGGGGACTCCTGTCGAACTCGAAAAGGGTCGACGGGGACAGTTCGACATCGTCGTCGTCGACCGACCAGTGGTTTCCCGAAAGTGCGGACTGCTCGCCAAGCTCTTGGGCAGACCCTGGCCAACCGCTGAGCACGTCCTAGCGGCTGTGCGCGAAGCTATGGAGTAGGCCGCCGGATGACTCGCTGATGGCGGACGGTACTCAGCAATCAAGATCTCGGCCGAACCCCAACCCAGAAGTTGGGTGGCAGGCAGGGGCCAGATAACGGGGCAATGAAGCTGGCAGTCCGTGAACGCGCTGGGCACCGCCGGTTCTTTGAACTGTTGTGGGTTGACAATGCCCCTCACTGGGCACGCAGCTTATTGTCGAACCGTTATGCCGACATCTGAACGATGAATGTTACCCACGTTCTCTTCGACTTCTTTGGAACCTTGGTAGAGTATTCGGAAAGCCGAACAGACCAGGGCTATGAGCAATCTCACGCGATCCTACGGTCAAACGGGTCGGGTCTGGAGTACCCGGCGTTCCTTGAAAAGTGGTCCGCAACGTTCAGCGATTTCGACGCTCAGTCACGAGTCGACCACAACGAATTCTCGATGGACGATGTTGTCATCGAGTTCTTGAAGGAAGTCTTTCGTGACGATCCTGCCGCTGAACTGGTGGGAGCCTTTCAGGATGCGTACATTCAGGAATGGAACAAAGGCGTGCGGTACATCGACGGCGTGACGAGCATGCTGCACGAGCTCGCCGGTCAGTACACACTGGCGTTAGTAACGAATACCCATAGTGCGGATTTGATTCACGCTCATCTGCGAAGGATGGACTTAGCGGGGACGTTCTCGTTAGTAGTGACATCGGTGGAGCACGGAAAACGAAAGCCGGACGCTTCGATATTCCAATCGGCTTTGCATTTGACGGCTGGGCGGCATGATACGGCGGTCTACGTGGGAGATTCGTTCGATGCAGATTACACCGGAGCAAGAAACGTTGGGATGCGGTGCCTTCTCGTGGATCCAGAACGGAGGCAGTCTATCCCAGACAGCGAACGCATCGCCAGTGTCTTAGATATTCAGGAGATCTTGAGGGTTGGATAACGAGCGCTGCACCAGACGGCGGCCACGGTCGTGTTGGAACATATTACTCATATTGATGAGCTCGAAGAATTGTTGCGAGACGCCTCGACAGACCAATGAAACCCAGCGGCTCTCAGTGACGTGACGCAGAACGGAACAGTTACTCAGCACGAAGTCCTGTCACACGCACGAGCTTGCTTCGGGTCCGCTTGTGAACTCGAGAGGCTCGAGAGATTCGTTGGGGGTGCTTACAAGCGAACGTTCCACGTTCAGCTTCGACGCCCCTCTACTCGGTGTCTGCTCATCGTCTGGGCCAGCGACATCCGCTATTTCTGCAGAACGAGAAGAAGCAGGCTTTGAAGAGTCACAGTCCGACGCCATTGCCCCACACGCCTTCCGGGCGCACACCGAGTACCTCGCGAACTTGGACGTGAATGTCCCCAGGATGCTCCATTTCGGTCAACTCGAGTCCGGTCATCATTTCGCGTTCGTCGAGCACATAGAGGGATCCGACTACAACCGACTTCGTGTTGACGCATCACCAGACGCGAGAGCGAGTGTGCTCCGCGAATTCGCCCGACAGGTCCATGTGGTACATGCAGTCGAGCGTGGCTACCCAGGCGGCGTGCTCGTATCCAAGCCACCCCTGCCCCCGCTCGATGAATCATTCGATGTATCCCTCGTGGAACTGCGAGCGGCCGCCCAGACGGAGCCGTTCATCACAGAGACTCATGACCTCATCCGCGAGGCCCTCGGAGCTCTTCGAGCGGCCGTCACGCCTCGCGAGACATACCGACTCCTTCACGGCGAACTCCATCCCAGCCACATTCTCGTTCGTGAATCCGATGACGCCGTCTACCTTCTCGACATCGAAGGTATCGGGTTCGGCGATCTCGAAAGCGAGCACACATTCCTGAAATGGTGTTTCTCAGAGAAGGACTACGAATATCTCGCTTGCAGTGATCTAGACGAAAGGCGATTGGCCTACTACAAGCTTCAAATGCACATTTCAGGGTCCCGATTGCTGAGACGCAACTATCCGGATGGAAAACTCGCCGAACGAATCCTGTCCGGCAGCCTATCCGAGCTTCGCCGCATCCTTGAGCTCGATCAGGCCAAACTTGAGTGAGCCGCGGGCGTAGAACGCCGAGGTGTCATCAGGCAGCCCATCGGCCTCACCCTTTGGGCGCTGTATTGATGATCGTCGTTTGCGGCCAGAAGGATGCTTCGAAGCGGTCGATGCTCCACCGATTTGGGGGAGAGATTGGTCGGACCTTGGCGACTAGTCGCGACTTATAAACTGTTTGCCCGAGGCACTCATCCGTTTGCTTGATGCCCGTTCGTCCCTGGGGATGCCGACAATGGTACGCTTCGGGCTCGAGCTCGCTCACGACGTGGCCCCACACTCATGAAAGCGATCACATACTCAAGGTACGGGCCACCAGCCGTTCTGCAGCTCAGTGAAGTGAGAAAACCTGTGCCGAAAGACGATGAAGTGCTGGTCAGGGTGCGGGCGGCGGAAGCGACGAAATCCGACTGTGAGATGCGCAGCTTTAGGTATTCGGTGAAGTGGTTCTGGCTGCCTCTGCGGATTGCACTTGGCGTGAGAAGACCAAGGCGCCAAATCCTAGGCGGCTATTTCTCCGGAGAGATCGAATCGCTCGGGAGAGACGTCACCACTTTCTCAGTCGGCGACCAAGTGTTCGGCACGGCCGGGCTGCGGCTCGGCGCCTATGGCGAGTATGTCGCCTTGCCGGCACGCTACACGATCGTCGCCAAGCCCAACAATATGAGTTTCGCTGAAGCCGCTGCGGTACCGCTGGGTGGGCTGAACGCGCTGCACTTCATGCGACGGGCGAAAATCCGCGCTGGCGAGCAGGTGCTGATCAACGGCGCGGGCGGCAGCATCGGAGCGCATGCCGTGCAGATCGCCAAGTCCATGGGCGCGGAAGTCACGGCTGTAGACAGCACGACTAAGGAGGGCATCCTGCGTCGCATTGGCGCGGATCACTTCGTCGACTATACGAAGGAAGATTTTGCGGGCAACGGACAGTTGTATGACGTCATTTTCGACATGGTTCCCGGGAGCTCCTACACCGCTTGTATCGACGCTCTCAGTCCCAACGGGCGCTATCTCTCCGGAAATCCCCGCCTGTCGGTCATGCTGCGCTCGCCGGTCACAACCCGGTTTACGAGCAAGACCGCCATGTTCGCGTTCGCGCGGGAGACGAAAGAGGAGCTGTTGGCGCTCAAAGAGATGATCGAAGGCGGGAGAATTGGTTCGATCGTCGACAGGGTCTTTCCAATGGAGCAGGCGGCCGACGCGCATCGCCTGGTCGAGACCGAGCAGCGCTTGGGGGCGGTCGTGATCGCAATTGGTGGCGACGCTGATAACGCTCGTGACGAGCCGTCAGCGCGGCTGTAACCGCTCTCACAAAAAGCTCCAGAAAGGAAGAACATCGAGAATGCTTCCCCGACTCCCATGTCGAGCGCTTCCCTTTCCGATTCCTCGGCGATTCTCGCCGTCTCCAGCGCACGCGGTGGCAGCAACGACTCAATTTCCGATCTCAAGAGTCCCCGCAAGACGGCGGCCGGCATCGCCTCCGCCTCGACGGTCTCGCGGATGTGAAGGGAGCGCCGGTCAGTCTTCTTTCGTGGCTTTGTCGGTAGGTCGTACTGGATGATCTGATCAGGCGTGATACCGATTTCGATCGTGTCGGGAAGGTGGCGCCGGAGCTCTTCTTCAACCTTCACGTCAATCAGTACGCCGGCAGGATCGAAATCGCCGACATACAGAACAACGACTCCACGGTCTCGACACTCCTGCTCGATGTAGCCGGCAGCTTGATGAGCTAGGGAGATACTGGTGAACCCACCTGCCGGATACAGGGAAACAGCCAGCTCCCGGCAATCGGATTCGATGACGCCGGCGATGGAACGAGATTCGGTCCAGACCTCGCAGTAGAACTCCGAGTCACACCAGAGATCCGCACGGTAGAGGCTTTTCATGGCGATGATGAAGCCAGCCGCGTCGGTGTACGTGTTAGCGAAATACCCGCGTCGCGTTGCATCCGTGACCCAACCATACGGAACCCGGCCATTGCGACGAAGCTTCGTTACGCGGTCTTGGATCTGGTTGTATCCTCGGTCTGATTTGTCCACCGGCTCCGGTAAGCGGGGGTTGGTCATCAGGTAGAAAACGTGTCGGACGCTCTGAGGATGATCTTGTTCTAGAGCATCGATGATCTGGGAATCGAGCTGTTCTATCTGTGCTTTCGTCCGACGTTTGCGTTTTAACGGGCTGGCCAGATAAATCCCTCGGTCCGATGATGCGGGCGCCGGCTTCATGGAGACAACGTTCACTGCGCAGGCCCCAACACGGACGCAACCGCATCGTCGGCGATCGACGTGAGATCGGCCTGCCTGACGGCGTGCTGTTCCATGAACTGGATCAGTTCTGATTTCTTGAAGAGGATCTTCCCGCCGAGCCGATAGTGGGGAAGCTCGCGGAGACGGTTCTGGAGGTTACTTAGGCTGATGTCGCCCAGGAACCGGGCGGCATCGCGTTTATCGAGGTATCGGTCGTTTTCGACGTCGAAGACTTTGTGGGCGTCTTGACCCATGACAACACACTCCCTGTGGTTGGTTTCTTGTTGGAGTGCGCCGGGCAGGTGGGGCGAAATGGGGAAAAAGTAGACGGCTCAGCGGCGACGAATATGTTCCAGTGTCAGCCCCCGCCGGGCACACGAATAAGGAAAATCAAGTGGAAAGATTGTAGCAGCGTAAATGCAAAAGCCCCTGGAAACTCTACACATCAAGCGGCATCCCGATTTTAACTCTGGGACAGGATGGGTCCACTCACGAACAAAAAACAAACATTTGCTATTCTTTGCTCAAGTTTGAAATCGTCTCTTGGACTGAGGGGGGGGATTACCAATCGACTTCGCCAGAAGCCAATTTCGGAAACCCTTCCGGTATCCTCTCCAGTAGAATCTGGTCGTCAGTAGTCCCAGTGACTTTGCTGGCAGTCAGCCACCGCCCGTCGACCCTTGCGAATCGCAAGAAATGAATAAAACTGCCGTTACGCGCAAGAAAAAATAGATTGAAGCCTCTGCGGTTTCCATCCCCTAATTCGATTCTGATCGGCGACACTCCGCGTTGTCCGCCGAGGGTGCCTATCTTCAGGATCGTTTCTGCTTCATCCAGTCGCGACATCATATTGTTAGCCCCAAGCTCTGCTATCTTCTCGACATCCACTATTCTGACTTGAAGGTCGAAGAGCGGATGTTCGCCTTCCGTTGTGATTAATAAGTTTGCAGGGTTTGCGGACTGATCAATCATAGGAAGACTCCAGGGGAAACTGTCACCTCCCGTGACGGCACCAAGAGTCTTACGGCTTAGGTTGGTTATCTCCTCACTTTTTTGTCGAAGTTCTCGCTCAAACTGAGTCTGCTGCTGTGATGCCCAGAGTGCGCCAAAGGCGGCAAGGACGGCTCCGGCAAGAATGAGGACGGGTGGACCGAACCAGTTTGGCATTTTCGTCCAGACCTCCTCCCCCCGCGAATTCCAGGGAGTCTAGCATTTGTCGCCCCTGCCTGACGCTTCTTTCTATTTGAACGTGCGCCCAGGGTGGCGGAAAGCGTGAATCCGTGGGCTGCGCAAGCCCTGGTTAGGGTGGCTCTACGGATGCATCCCCATGGCTGATCTGAGTTCCGCCCGCGTCGTGGCATGCATTAACGTCTTGTCGGCGTCCTTGTACAGACGGTCCAACGTCCATGCTCCTGGCTTGACCGCCAAATGCAGAAACGCCCGGAGATGTCCAGGCAGCTCAATCCAACCGTTGACGGGGCCCAGCACCGAATACGGATAGTTGCTGTCGTGGGAAGCCGGGTGCGTATAGGGTGCGGAAAGCGCCGATTCTTATTAGAATTTAAGAAATCTTGGACCCCCTAAGTGGTTGAACTTGTTGATAAGGAAGAGCTATGACTGGAACTGGCAGTCATGAGGTCACGGGTTCGATCCCCGTCAGGTCCACTTGATTAGAAAGAACTTAGCCCCGGTCGGTTGGCCGGGGCTTTGTGCGTGAGGGGACATGTGTGGGGACCGGCAAACGGCATCGGATGGAGCTTTCGTAGGAACACGCCATTCCTGCTTTCCGCAAACGAACTGGATTTCTCGGACCAGTACCCCGACAGTTTCTATCTGTATAGGGTGTTCAACTTCAGCAAGCCGCAGCCACAGCTCTTTGTTTTGAAAGGCTCCTTGCATCAATGTGACCCGGACGCTTTACCACCGATAGACAAGCGCGACGGAGCTACGAATCATACGTTCGCTGGAAGCCACGAACAGTCGGAAATCCGGCCGAATAGAGAACCTGTCCGCAATGCCATGGTCGATGCCAAGGGTCGCCAGTTTGAAATCAATGCCTCCGCCAACGTTGAAAGCGATCTCTGCCCTGCGAAAATCGTTCCGACTAAGGGTCTCCTCACGGAATCTCGGGCCTCCCAGGCAAAGAAAGCAGGGTGCCACACTCCGAACCAATCGATCAGACCGCTTCAACCGCAGCATTCCCACACCTGCAACCAGGTAAGGGTTCAGTCCGCTGACCGATGGGTTTCCGAACCGATATTTCACGTTGCCGGAAACGAAAGTTGCCTGTCCGCTGCTGCGCCTGTTGTGGTCCTGTAGCGGGAGTACGCCCGTGTGTTTGGTGTGATTGACTTCCATTCCGACCGCTATTCGGTCGGTGACGAAGAAGGCGAACCCGGCCGAGATGTCCGTGTCTGTGCCCAGAAACCCCTCCTGGTCGGACAGACGACTCCAACCCGCACTCACGGAAACTTCTATTCTCTCAGCATCCTCCGTCTGCGCGATCACCAGCGATGGGGACGCAATCAGGCACAGGAGAGGCAGAAAGAACGCCCTGACAAGGATGAAAAAACGATCATACTTTGATAGTGGAATATGGTCTGGCCGATCACTCGCCTGCCTCAGTCCTGTTGTTGGTACATGGAGTCAGCCGCTAGCTCTAATCTCGTAGCTTCAGCTTGATGTCAAGCGTGCGGTCGCGGTCGAGAAGAATGCCCTCTCCCGCCGTGTCGATGCCGTTCCAAGAAGGGTCGTCCGTGACACAGTTTTTGATGGAGGCGTACATCTCTGCACAGACGTGGTACTCCCCGGCGCGCAGCCCGTCTATCCTATAACTCCCAAACTCGTCGCTGGTCGCAGATTTCTCGGCGTAGTCAAAGAGGTTGATTGCGGTCACGGTAACGCCTCGCAGGGGCTGGTCTCTGTCTGAGAGGACCTCGGGGGTCACCCAAAAGCGGCCATTAAAGGTCACCTGAAAACCGGCCAACGGAACTGAGGCCCGGGACATTGACAACGGCGGTAAGCCGAATAGGCTTCCGTCGGTATGAGCAATGTCTTGAGCGCCGAAAAGAAACAACAAGTTATCGCACTGGGACGGCTCGGATGGCCGCTACGGCGGATCGAGAAGGCGACCGGTGTACGTCGGGAAACGGCAGGGTCCTACCTTCGAGCGGCCGGGATCGCGGTGCGACCACCCGGGGGTTGGGGTAAACGGGCACCGTCAAAACCGGCCAACGGGGTGACCACCGACTCTGCTGGCCTGGATTTGCCCGGTCTGGACCTGCCCGCCGCCCCAGAACCGCCTTCGGCTAGCGCCTGCGCACCGTATCGGGAGATCATCGAGTTGGGTTTGGGCCGTGGCCGCAACGCCATGTCCATCTGGCAAGATCTGGTTTCGGATCACGGCTTTACGGGAAGCTATCAGTCCATGAAGCGCTTCGTGCGCAAGCTGCGTGGATCCCAGCGTCCCGGAGCGGTGGGAATCATCCAGACCCAGGCTGGGGAAGAAGGCCAAGTCGACTACGGTGACGGACCGATGGTGCGCCATCCGAAGACGGGCAAGTACCGACGCACGCGGCTGTTCGTGATGACGTTGGGCTACAGCCGTAAAGCGGTTCGGCTGCTCCGGTTCCGCTCCAGTTCCCGAATCTGGGCCGAGCTGCACGAGACCGCGTTTCGCCGGCTTGGAGGCAGTCCCCGGTGCATCGTTCTGGACAACCTTCGCGAGGGCGTCATTGTTCCGGATTATTACGATCCGACACTGAATCCGCTGTTTAAGGATGTGCTGGCTCACTACGGCGTGGTGGCCCTGCCCTGCCGGGTTCGGGATCCCGATCGAAAAGGGAAGGTCGAGGCCGGCGTCGCTCACGCACAGAAAACCCCTCTGAAGGGAGTCCGCTTCGAGAGTCTGGAAGAGGCGCAGGCCCATCTGGACCGATGGGAAACGCGCTGGGCCGATACACGCATCCACGGCACGACCAAGCGGCAGGTCGCCGCCATGTTCGCCGAAGAGAAGCCGTCACTGCTCCCGCTGCCGGTGGAACCGTTCCGCTACTACCAATACGGGGACCGCGTCGTCCACCTGGACGGTTGCGTGGAAGTGGAGGCCGCCTATTATGGTTTGCCTCCCGGTTGGATCGGACGCATCGTCAAAGTGCAGTGGGATACACTCCACGTCCGGATCCTGGATCCGGAGACCCATCAGTTACTACGCGAACATGTCGGCCAGAAACGGGGCGGGTACCGTGTCCGTCCCGAGGACAATCCGAAAACGACGCCGGTGACCACCGTCCAATTGCTTGCCCGGGCGGATCGTGCCGGATCTCACATCGGCGAACTGGCCAAAGCCATCCATCTCCGCCAGGGCGAGGCGGCCATCCGCCGTATCCTGGGCCTGTTCTCCCTGGCCAAAAAATACGGTGTCTCCGCCGTCGAGGATGCCGCAGCCGCGGCACTCGAACTCCACGTCCATGACTACCGTTTCGTTCGCCGCTATCTGGAGCGGCGGCCACCACTGACTCTCCGCCAAGTCGACCCCTTAATCCGCGAGCTGACCCACTATCGCGATCTCATCAACCTCAAAATTCAGGAGCCAGAACAACAATGAACCTCATCGAACTCCAAAAAGCGCTGCGCCAACTCCGCCTGGGCGGCATCGCCGAAGTCCTCGAAACCCGTCTCCATCAGGCACAGGCCGAAGCCATGGCGCCCATCGACCTGATCTCCTCTCTGGTCTCGGACGAGTTGGCCCGCCGCGGCACCCGACTGCTTGAACGGCGCCGAAAACAAGCCCAGTTCCGCGATCCCCAGAAGACACTCCAGGACTTTGACTTCACATTTAACAAGAAAATGAATCGCGGTCTGGTCTTCGATCTCGCTACTGCCACCTTCATCGCCCGCCACGAAGATGCTCTGTTTCTCGGTCCACCCGGCACCGGCAAGAGTCATCTGGCCCAGGCGATCGGACTGGCCGCAATCCTCCAGGGCTATCGGGTCCTCTATCGTGAAACCCACGCCCTGCTCGACGACATCGCCGAAGCCACTATCGACGGCAACCGCAGGAAACACATGGAATCGCTCGCGACCGTGCCGCTGCTGATCATCGATGATCTGGGAATGCGCAAGCTCCCCCCGACCGCCGCCGAGCAACTCCTCGAGATCGTCATGCGACGTTACGAACGGACCAGCACCCTGCTCACTTCAAATCGTCCGGTTGAGGATTGGGGGAAACTATTAGGGGATAGTGCCGCCGTGACTGCCATGCTCGACCGCCTCCTCCATCATGGCCACATTCTTAAGTGTGGCCCACGGAGTTGGCGTACTAAAACAGGCTTGCCCGATCACGGCAACTCGCGGTAAAACAACCTGGTCCCGGGCCGCCTTCATTGGCCGGTTTTGAGGTGACCTTCGTTGGCCGGTTTTGGGGTGACCCTTGAGGGAGAGGACGAGTCCGCTGAGGGACACACTCACAACCCGCATTGTAGCGATACGGCTATTGCGCACTCTTCTTTGGAAGGCTGTATTCCGTTGGCAGGCAGACAACGTAAGCAGGAAACTCAAGCAAACGCCGATACTCCAGATCTTCCGACACATGATCAAACTCCTGTGTTGGCGGCACTCAAAGGCTACTCGGTAAGGTATCACGAGAAGAAACCGTGACGCCAATGACGCGGATGACCTTGGATTGTTCACTTTCTTCAGTTGCAAGGAAGGGAGAAAAAGAGAGTCAGTGCGCAGGGTTGCAAAAGGTTACGCTGCGTGTCGTCGCTGAATCAGCCTGTAGTTTACCGACTGGACACACTCCCGAGCCAGATTCCACACGCGGCGCCGGAACTCGCGTTCCTCATCGGGGGTTCGCAACCGGTATTCCTCATGTGAGTAGTTCCGTTCAGGCATGTGCCGGTGTTGGAATCCGATCTTCTTAAGGACCGTTGCAATTGCCGCGTGAGCTGCGAGACAACTGACCGAATCGATACAGCCCGGATTGCGATCGAAAAGCCGAAGGAGCGCACAGGCGACGAGGAGTCGGCCAACGCCAGGACCGCGAACGGCCGGGTCTGTGATCACGAGATCGACGCGCCCATAGCGACTGGCCATCGGTTTCCTCAGATGGTTGTCCAGAAGTGTCAGCATCCGAGAGACCGGTCTTCAGTCTCGTTAGAACCGGGATGTCTTGATTTTCGGGGCCGTGACAAAACGGCACATCATTTTCTGTGCTTTGCTCGTAACAGTCGGCGAAGTGTACTATTGGGTGGAGCAATGAGCGAAAAGAAGCCGAAAAAGAAGGTCCAGTACTCCAGCGCGATGATCGAAGCCAGGGCCCTTGTGCATCGGCACCGGCGCCGTCTGTTGTTTGGCCTGGGCCTCATGCTGATCAATAGGCTGCTGGGTCTGGTCATGCCGGCATCGACCAAATACGTCATTGACGACGTGATTGGCAACGGACGGACCCAATTGCTGGTGATCGTGGCCCTGGTCGTCGGTGTTGCGGTGTTGTTCCAGGCGATCACCACATTTGCGCTGTCGCAAATCATGGGCGTGGCCGCGCAGCGGGCGATCACCGAAATGCGCAAACGGGTGTTTGAACATGTCAGCCGATTGCCGGTCGGTTACTTCGACTCCATGAAGACAGGCGAGATGATTTCACGGATCATGACCGACGCCGAGGGTATTCGCAATCTCGTGGGTACAGGGCTTGTACAACTGACGGGCGGCGTTCTGACGGCGGTGCTGGCCCTGTCGGTGTTGTTCTACCTGAATTGGTACCTGACGCTGATCACGATGGCGGTGTTGGGACTTTTTGGCGCCGTGCTGGCCGTCACGTTCAAGCGTTTGCGTCCCTTGTTTCGAATGCGAGGCGAATTGAACGCACGGGTTACGGGACGCCTTTCAGAGTCCCTGGCAGGCGTCCGGGTCATCAAGACGTACACGGCCGAGCGTCGCGAGGATCTGGTGTTTGCACAACACGTGCACAAGCTCTTCCGGAACATCGCCAAATCGATGACCGGCACGTCATTCGTCATGGCGTTTTCCTCCGCCGTTATCGGTTCGATCGGCTTGGTGATTTTTATAGTTGGCGGGCAGGCCGTCTTGCGCGGCGACATGACATTGGGTGACCTGTTCATGTATGTCGCCTTCACGGGTATCATGGCAATGCCCGTCGTGCAGTTGGCCAACATTGGCACCCAGATCACCGAAGCGTTCGCCGGGCTGGACCGCATCCGGGAAATCATGGAGATGCGAACCGAGGACGACGAAGACGCCGATCGCGCTCCGGTGGGAGAGCTGAAGGGTGACATCGCGTTCGAGGGGGTATGGTTTGAGTATGAAGCGGGTGTGCCGGTGCTCAAGGATGTGTCCTTTCGAGCTCCGGCGGGATCAACCACGGCCCTGGTAGGTTCGAGCGGCTCGGGCAAGAGCACGCTCATCAGCCTGCTACTGAACTTCAATCAGCCACAGAAAGGCCACGTGTTAATCGACGGCAGGGATCTCGCGGGACTGAAGTTGCGTGAGTACCGCTCGCTCCTGGGCGCCGTTTTTCAGGACAACTTCCTGTTTGACGGAACCATTGGCGAGAACGTCGCCTTCGCAAACCCGTCAGCGAACAAAGAAGAGGTCGCCCACGCATGTCGCATCGCCCATTGCGCGGAGTTCATCGACCGCTTTGAAAACGGCTACGACACAATCGTCGGCGAGCGGGGCGTGAAGCTCTCTGGCGGCCAGCGGCAGCGGGTGGCCATCGCCCGGGCGGTGCTCGCCGATCCCCGCATTCTCATTCTCGACGAAGCCACCTCGAGTCTCGATTCCGAGAGCGAGGCGATGATCCAGGACGGGCTGCGGGCGTTGAGACGCGGCCGCACCAGCTTTGTCATCGCTCACCGGCTATCGACGATCCGCAGCGCGGATCAGATTCTGGTGATAGAAGGAGGCGAGATCGTCGAGCACGGCAGTCACGAGACCCTTATGGCGGTCAACGGCCGCTATAAAGAATTGCACGACCGGCAGTATCAGTTCGAAACCAATCAGTTCATCAACCCCGGCGAGGACTTCACGCCCGAACAGGAAGAAGCGACCCAAACGGGTCAGCGGGGATACGAACCTGCGCGGCAGAAGGGATCGTAGCGAGAAAGCGGAGAATCGAGGCCAGATTTTCTCGATATGGTTTCGCTCGAGTTTTTCCGATAGACTACAGCCAGCCCTTTTCTACCACGACAGGTGCACGAATGACCCCTGACGAATTAGATCGCGCAATAGAGTTCATCCTGAAGAACCAGTCCAGATTCGAAGCAAACCAGGCCAAGTTCGACCAGAGCCAGGCCAGGTTCGACCAGAACCAGGCCAGGTTCGACCAGAACCAGGCTAGGTTCGACCAGAACCAGGCTAGGTTCGACCAGAACCAGGCTAGATTCGACGAGAATCAGGCTAGCTTCGACCTCCGAATGGATCGTCTTGCGGAGAGCCAGGATCGAACGGCATCGCAGCTCACCGATCTGGCCTCGAAGACCGACAGTCTGATCTCGACGACCACCGATCTGGTAGGCGTGAGCCGCCATCTCTTGAAAACGCAGAACGAGTTGGTCGAGTCCCACCGGCTGATCACGGAGTTGGTGGTTCACCAGTCTCGGCGTCTCGACCGTCTCGAAGATCAGACCAGCTAATTCAGGGACGGAGGCACAACTTTCGTGACCGTCTGATCATGAACAATTAGGGCAATTACCCCTCCGTCCCCGAATTAGCGCTGCTCTAGCCCGGATGGATCACCAATCGGAGAATCGATCGGTGTTCGGATACGAGAAGCGATTTGCGGCGAGACTTGGAGCTGAGAGTGAGCGAGCCGTGGACATTGGCGGATTTTGAGCCTGTGACACGGCGACATTTGGCGGGAGATCGGCATGAATGGGCGAGTGCAGGCAGGCCTCGCCGGGAGGCAGATGAGAGGCGCTGTTTTTCGGATCTGAAGGTTCGGTGTCGTCAGCAACGAAGCGGAATTGATTGCAGGTTTCTCACTATGAGAGCAAAGACGTCGGCATAGGGATAGGCCTCCGACATCGAGATCCAGACGTTGCGGACCGTGAGGCGGATACGCGCACCGATCTTAAGAAGCTTCAGACGGATGGTTCCGCATTGGGCATGGGCCATCGCGGTATCTTTGAGACCGAGACGACGCAACGCCTGCATAAGCATGTAGGCGGCTGAGGACAGATACAGTCGGAGCTGATTGGCGCGCATGGTTCCCGCACTGGTGCGGTCGGCAAATAGATCCAGTTGCTGTTCTTTGATCCGGTTCTCCATGTCGCCGCGTGCGCAATAGAAATCTTCGTAGAGCGCTTGGGCTCCGAGTCGTTCCGGTGGCAGTGAGGTCACCACGAATCGGGGATTGGCGCCCTTGGCCAGGAACTCGGCTTTGCCAACAACGCGACGAGTGCGGCTCCAGCTCTTTCGAGTCCGGTACAGGAAATCCTTAAACACTCGTGCCGATTTCCCAGTGGTCTGAAACTCCGCTTCAGCCTGAATCATCTGGTCAGCGATCTCTCGCTTGAGGCGGTCGTTCTTGGCCAACCCCATCACATAATCGACCTGGTGGGTTTCACACCAGTCCAGTAATGCATCCCGGCAGAATCCGGAATCGGCCCGAATGATGATCGACACGTCCGGCCAGCTCTGACGGATCTGGCCGACGATACGTTCCAATTCATCGACTGATCCTGCCGCCCCATCGATATTGGACGGGCGCAGCCGAGCGCACAACAGATGCTCTCCACAGAAGATGTACAAGGGCAGATAGCAGTAGTTGCGGTAGTAGCCGTGAAAGAACCGGCCTTCCTGTTGACCATGGATCGGATCATCGGTCGCGTCCAGATCCAGAACGATCTCTTCGGGCGCCGTGTTGTCATGGGCTGCCACAAACGCATCGACCATCCAACGATCGATCTTGTCCCCATCCATAGCGATCTTCTTGTACCGCTCCTGGTCGCCGACTTCGGCGCCGGTCAACTCCAATCGGTTTAGCGTGCTCTTGCCCGCCAACGCCTTTCCCCAGTCGCCGGCCTGTCGTCGATTCGTTCCCAGCGGATCCGCTTTGTCCACCGCCAACGCAAGCATCGGGTCGGTCCGTAACTGATCGTGATCGTTCAGGTCTTCATATCCCAGGCACAGCCCGTAGACCCGCTGTCCCAACAGCTCCTTCACGGTGTGTTCGATCAACCGTTGGTCGCGATGATCGCTAAAACACCCCGCCAATCCATCGATCAAACCGGTCCGCTTTTCGACTTCACGCAGCAGCAGAACTCCAGCGTCAGACGTGATCTTGCCGCCGTCGAAACGCGCCTTCATTTTTCGTTGAAGAAGTCCGTGAAATTCGAACGTGGTTTGTTTACACTCTGTACTCATAAGGGCCGCCTCCGTTTGGTTTCTGAACCGTTCTCGACAAACGATTTATGCCAAACAGGGCGGCCTTTTCTGGTCCTTTCGGTGATTTATGCGGGCTAGTCGTTTTCATGTGTCTCGCGGCACGAAGATCACCTGGCTCGCCGCCGGCCCCACCCTACTGCTCATTCAAGATAGTGATTGGATCCACCTGGGTCGCCCGACGAGCAGGCAACAGGCAAGCAGTGACAGCAACGATTCCCAGTGTCGCCAGAACGGTGCCGATCACCATCGGGTCGGTGGCACCGACTCCGTAAATCTGGTTCTGCACGGTCCCGCGGAGGACAAACATTCCTCCGAGCCCCAGCACTAGGCCGGCGCCGACAAGCAGAACTCCTTCCCGGAGCACCAGGGAAAAGATCCGCTGAGCCGTACTGCCGAGGGCGATCCGGATACCGATCTCTTTTGTCCGCTGCGTGACCAGGTATGCGAGCACGCCGTAGATTCCAATCGCCGACAGCAGGAGGGCGATGACGGCAAATCCGAGAGCCAGCAGCATCGACCCTCGTCGAGGCATCAATGAGAGTTCGATCCGCTGCGACATCGTTCGAACGTCGAATACCGGCAACTGCGGGTCAATTCCCGCGATTTCCGCCCGGAGGGTCTGGACGAGCGACTCCGGATCCATGGTAGTCCGGACCGTCAAGTTCACCGTCCGGGTTGGGTTCTGCGTGTAGGGAAAGTAATAGGCGCCGGCCTGGTTGCGGTTACCCGCGAGATCATCAAACCGGATCTCATCGACAACACCGACGACGGACAGCCACGTCGTGTTCTCGTCGGTCTTGAGCATGTCGCTCGGGTCGGAGGGCCTGTACATTCGCTTGCCGATGGGATCCTGGCCGGCCCAGAACTTGTCCGCCAGGCGCGCGTCGACGATGACGGCTCCGAGACTGTCTTCGGTATCTTCAGGTCCGAAGAAGCGCCCCCGGCGCAGTTGGACCCCCATGGCCTCGAAGTGCCCCGGTGAGGCGACCAGGCGCCGGGGTGAAATCAGCGATTCCCCGGGCTGCATGGCATAACCTTCGGCCAGAATGACGCTGTCGCTGGACGTCCCGTCGAATGGGATGTTGCTCGTAGCGCCGGCCGCCTCGACACCCGGCAGCGCGCGAATCGAGTCCAGAGTCCGCTTCGTGAAGGCCCGCAGTTCGTCCGCGCCCGCGTAACGAACCGTCGGTGGACTGACTGCGGCCGTCAGGACGCCTTCGGGACGGAAACCGGGGTCCACTCCCAGGAGTTCCCGAAAACTGGCCAGCAACAGGCCGGCCCCAATGAGCAGAACAAAGGCGAAACCAACTTGAGCGACGACGAGACCGCGGCGGATTGCCCTTGCGCCACGTCCGGTCGAACCGCTCCGGCTCTCTTCGTGGAGCACATGGTTCAGGTTGGATCGAAGCACATACCCCACCGGCACCAGGCCGATCAGGACTCCCGCCAAAACCGCGATCGCCAGCGTGAAGGCGACGACGGTACCGGTCATCTGGATCTCTCCAGCACGCGGAATTTGGTCGAGCCCGACGGTGCCGAAGGCAGTCAGAATCCAGGAACCAAACGCCAGACCCGCAACACCACCCAGCACCGTCACGATCAGGCTTTCGGTAATCAGCTGTCGCGCCACCTGTCCGCGGGCCGCTCCCAGAGCCAGTCGCGTCGCGAGTTCCTTCAGGCGCAGCCCGGACCGGGCCAGCGCGAGGTTCGCGATATTGACCGCGCCGATCAGCAGGACGAAGAACGCCCCACCCCAGAGCAGGTAAAGGCTGGAACGCACATCACGGACCAGCATTTCCTGTAACGGTTCGACACTCGTGTAGAACCCGGCGTTCTCGAGAGGCTCTCTGAAGAACGGAAAGCGTTCCATGTTTGCCGCGTTCAGGGCGTCGACCTGGGACTGCGCCTGTTCCATGGTCGCACCCGGTTTCAGACGTCCGACGTTGCTCCAGCCGTTGTTGTGACGGTTGTTGTCAGAACGGTCTTCATCTCTGAAGGCGACCGGAATCCAGAAGCGCACTTCGGGATCGACGAACAGAAAATCTGCCGGCATGACACCCACGACGGTGTAGGAACGGCCACTGAGGCGGACGTCGCTCTCCAACGCTTCAGGGGAACCGCCGAAAAGGTCCCTCCACAGCCCGTCGCTCAGGATGATCTTCTGGTCGTTACCCACCTCGCCGTCTTCCTCGGTGAAGGTCCGGCCGATCTGGGGTGGAACACGCAGCAGGCGAAACAGCGAAGGCGTTGCTCGCATCCCCCGCAAGCGCTGGGGAGTGCCGTCGATCTCCAGCGTACTGCCCTGCCCTCGGAAAACAGCCTGTTCGTTGAACACGGTCACATCCCGAAGTCGGTCGTAGTAGTCCGGCACGCCGCTGTTGCGACTGTTGCCCACGCCGGCGTTCGGGTACTGGTTCGCCACCAGCAGGATCTGGTCCGATTCCGGAACCGGCAGCGGACTCAGGAGCACAGAGTTGACGATGGTGAAGATGGCTGCATTGGCGCCGATGCAGATCGCGAGGGTCAGGACCGCCGTGGTTGCAAAGCCACGATCTTTCCACAGAATCCGGGCGCCGAATCTAACATCTCGAAACAATGAATCCATCATCTTTTCTGTCTCCTGTCGGCCAGAGCGCGGGAATCATTCTGCCGGTCGTTGTCGAAGTACGGAACCTCGTCGCACTTTGTTCCGCACTGCGATATCGGTCGGGCATCTGGCCGACCGATTGGCTAGAAGCCTGCGCAGCAGGGGCGTGGAGGCTACCCGAAAGACTACCCGATAATACCCGACACTGTTTCGGGTATTATCGGGTATGATTATGGGTGGGATGCTTGATCCTTTCAACAATCTAGTGCTGACGCCGGATCTACTCCGGCTGGTTGGCGAGATCGACGAGTTCAAGGGGACGTGGACGGCCCTGGGCGGCCTGGCGCCGGATCGTCTCGCGACGCTGCGGCGTGTGGCCACCGTAGAGTCGGTGGGGTCATCGACCCGGATCGAAGGGGCCAAGCTGACCGACCGCGATGTGGACCTCTTGCTATCGAATCTGGATCTGGGTTCGTTCAAGAACCGGGACGAACAGGAGGTGGCCGGGTATGCGGCAGCGACCAATCTGGTGTTTGATTCCTGGCGGGAGGTTCCCCTCACCGAGAATCACATCCGGCAGCTTCATGGCGTGCTGCTGAAGTTTTCTTCCGAAGATGCCCACCATCGCGGCAACTACAAGACCGTTGTGAACAACGTGGAAGCGTTCGATGAGAACGGTCGGAGCGTGGGCGTGGTGTTTGAGACGGCGACGCCGTTCGACACCCCGCTGATGATGGCCGCACTGGTGGAATGGACCGGGCGCGAACTCACCGACAACCGGCACCATCCGCTTCTGGTGATCGCCGCCTTCGTGGTGCGGTTTCTTGCGGTCCACCCGTTTCAAGACGGCAACGGCCGGCTTGCGCGCGTGTTGACCAACCTGCTGTTGATGCGCTCCGGTTATACCTATATGCCTTACAGTTCTCTCGAGCGTGTGGTGGAAGAAAACCGGGAGCAGTACTACCGCGCGCTGCGCAGCGCACAGGGTACCCTGGACCGGGACGAATCCAGGCTGATGGACTGGGTCCGGTTCTTCCTGCTCTGCCTGGTGTCGCAGAAGGACGCGTTGGCGCGCAAGGTCGAGCGCGAGCGGCTGATGACGACGTTGTCGCGTCTGGACGAGCAGATCCTCGAACTGACTCGTCAACACGGCCGTCTGACTCTGTCTGAAGCCGTAGCGACGACGAAGGCAAATCGGAACACGCTGAAGCTGCATTTGAGGAACCTGGTCGAGGCCGGCCGGTTGAGGCTGCAGGGGCGAGCGAGAGGATCGTGGTATGAGTTGGGGTGAGGTCCCGATGTATGGGCCTGCCAGGAGTGTGCGCGACAGAAGGGATCGTAGCGAGAAAGGGAGGTCAAGGGTATCGTTGAAACGCTCATCAACGAGGGTTTTAGCGCGTTTCTGGAGCAGAACCCGGGGGTAGGTAAGAAAACGCAAAGGTTACGAGAGTTGTGCCTCCGTCCCCGAATTAGCGCCCGGCTTCCAGAGGGACGTCCCCTCGGGCTGGGGCTTCTGCTACTGACCTTTCGGCCATACTGAAAGGCTAAGGTAGTCCGGATTCTCCGACCGGATGATCGGAAGCGGTGCTGTTATTACCCCAAGCAGCAATAGTTGGTTGGCAACGGCTTCCATCAAGTCGAACCGGTTTGATCCAACTGTCGCCACTATCCCGCTTCTTGCCGCACTGAATATCGGGCTATACGTAAGACTCACTTCGATACTCGCACTCTCGAAAACAGACTGGAGCTGGCGTGCCAACCGATCGACCTCCTCCGACCCCGTTGCTGCTTCAAGTTCCAACCCCTGGCCACCGAATTGGGCAAGAGCCGCGATCATGGAGTCTTGCTGGGAATCAGTCAGGGTGCGCCCCAAAAGCTGTTCCCGAAGTTCAACCAGATCGGCTTCTGCAAATTTATAGACCGCAGAGGCTTCTGGCGTGTCAGCCAATGCGGCAGGCGCCATCAGCGTGGGTTTCATGGCCTCAGGGGTCGAGGTCGTATCGTTGTGTTCTACCTGGCGCTCTTGGATTTTCCACATCAGATAGGCCCCTAACGCGACGCCGAGAAGCGTCCCAAGGATCCCCATCAAGGCTCCAATTACGGTACCCGTCAATAGAACACCTCCGGATCTTTTGCGCCGCAGCGGATCTCACACACTAGTGGTCCCCGCCAGATATAGCGGTACTAGATTTCGGAGTGCAACGGTACCGGATTTGGGGGAGCGACGCTAAAGACGATGCCGTTCCGCCCGAACCTATAGGGCCGATAGAGGTTGCCCGTCATCAACGCTAAACCATGTCGAAAGCTCACACTCACCACACGGTGGATCTCACCCATCAGTCCGCTCGCAATCTCCTTCGGAGATAGTATCGCTACAGGTGACGACTACCTATTTTGCGCGCTGATATATGGTTTCGACAGCCTTGGCTTCCATTCCTTCGGGATGGATATTGTATGCGGTGATCGTCAGATGGCTCTCATCAACAAGTTCATACTCGGTTCGCCAGCCCCATTGGGGTTGACCTTCGCCGACATCGTATTCACCCCGAACCTTGAAACCGCGTTCGGTCGATTCGCCTTGTGAGAACATGATTGCGTCGCTCATGTGAAAGTCGTCTACCCAGGATGATTGGAACGACCGGGTCACCGAATTGAATGCGATCAGTTCTTCGCCGCGGCGTCGTTTTCCCTGGATCGTGCCTTCGTTGGTGTGCCGAACGAAACGGCCATCCAGCACGTCGACGAATTCCCCGGTAATCCTGGACTCGTCAGCGAGCTTACCCGGCTCGAACCAGGTTCGACTGATACCTTCCCATTTCCCGATCAGCGCTCTAAGAAACTCCATCTCTGGCATGTTCGAATCCTGTCGTGTGCCGGGTTGTTCGCTTTTCGGTTCTCGAACCGTCACTTTGGAACCGGCGAGTTCCTCAATAACGACGTCCGATCGCTCCAGGACCCGGACGGCCGCCCCAGTGGACCGGGCATGTTCAGGCGTGACAACAACAGTCTGTCGTCGGGCCATTGCGGGTTCCGTGACTACGAATAGAAGGCAGAGAACCGCGGCAGTGCGGAGTATTCGGGCTCCGTCCATGATGGAATTCTATCCTGCACCGCAGCGCACACCCTAACAAATTGGCCAGATGCGTCCCGGGAACAGTCCTGCAGGCTGGAAAGGCCTAAGTAGCCTGCGCGGCAAGGAGTCGAAGGTACTCGCGGTGCACTAATCCGCCCGAATTGCTTCGATTGGATCGATCCGCCGCACGCGCCGAAGCGGTACGAAGATTGCAAACAGGGTAACGGTCGCCATGACGGCCGCGGCTCCCACCATCGACAACGAGTCGATCGGCGCCACTCCATAAAGGACCGCCCCGAGGGCGCGACCGACGAACGCGCCGAAGCCCAGCCCGGTTCCGATGCCGACTACCACGATGGGCAGGGTCTGTCTGAGCAGGTCCCGCACCAGCCGCAGCGGCGGCGCTCCCAATGCGAGGCGGATGCCAAGTTCCTGACGGCGAGACCGAACCGAGTAGTGAACGACTCCGAACACACCCATCCCTGCCAGCAGGAGCGCGATCGTGGCAAGCCCGATCACGAGTTCCCGGATCATCCGCGGCACCGAGGTCGCCTGGCGAACGAGGTCTCCGAGGGGCCGGATCTGTAAGACGGGCTGCGTGGCTTCAACCGACCAGATCGCGTCACGGACGGTCGTGGTGTAGTCGAGCGGATCTCCATGGACTCGTACATAGAGCCCGACGTGCCCACGGGGGTTGCCCGGATAAGGGGCATAGATGACCGGGGGCGCCGGCAGCGACGGACCGCGGGCGAGCACATCCGCGACGACACCGACGATCTCCATGTCGCGATAGGCGCCATTCGATAGAGAGAGTCGACGGCCGATGGGGTTCCCTCCAGGATAGTGCTTCGCGGCGAAGGCCGAATTGACGACCAGGACGGCGGGTTTCGCTCGGTAGTCATCCGTCACAAAGCCTCGCCCCACGCGAATCTGCATCCCGGCAGCTTCGAAAAGCCCTTCGCTGACTCTCCGCCACTCCTCCCGAACCCCCGCGCCCGGCGCCGGAACCGGGCGCTCCGGGAAACGCACCCCCGTGAAGTCGTCTTCGCCCTCGAAGGGCAGGTAGTCGTTTGTACCCGCAACGACGACGCCCGGTACGCGACCGACGGCATCGAGCACGGCGCGGAAGTACCGCACGCGCTCCTCGACCCGACGGGCTTCGACGTCTCCAAAGTACATGGTCAGCAGTCCGTCGGGAACGACTCCTACATCGCGGCTCGTAAGATATCCGGCGCTCCGTGCTGTCAGACCAGCGCCGACCAGGAGCAGTGTCGCCAGCACCAGTTCAACACCGACAAGCCAACCGACCCGGACACCTGACGGCGCCTGCTTGCGATCTCGCACCAACGTGGATCCAGTACTCCCTCGCGACACGATCAACAGAGACGGCAGCATCAGGAGAACGCCGCTGATCACGGCGATGCCGACCGCGGTGAGGCGCACCCAACCATCGAGCATTGCCCGGAGGCTCGTGACGACCGCAGCCGACTCCGGAATTGGAATTGCCGCAGGGGTGATACCTGCCAGGGCGCCAAGAAGTGCCGGCGCCAGAGTGACGCCTGCAAAACCGCCCATCAGCGACAAGATAATGGCCTCTGCCAAGAGTAGTCGAATGACCCTTCCTCGACCGGCGCCGAGAGCCGAACGGAGCGACAGCTCGCCCATCCGGTCCAGCGTCCGGATCCTGAAAAGCGTCGCGAGGTTCACGATGGCAATCAGGAGAACGAGCGTGACTGCTACCGAGAGCACCCACAGCGCGGGACGCACCGCCTCAACCGAGACCTGCGCCATGCGCTCGACGAGGACGGTCCAGTTCTTCAATCGAGGATCCTCCCCGGCCACGGTCGCCAGGATACGAGACATCTCGAAGGTGGCATCCGACGGTGTGACATCTGGGCGAAGCCGACCCAACACGTTGTAGTGGAAGTGTGTCCGATCCTCGGCCGCCAGCAGGTCGTCACGGAGCGGAACCAGGAGTGTGACGGGCGCGTAGAAACGAAACTCTTCGGGAAGAACACCGATGATCGTTGTCAGCTTCCCGTCCATATCCAGCGCCGAGCCAACCGCATCTGGATCGCTGTTAAGACGGTCACGCCAGAACGCGTAAGACGCGATCGCCGTTGCCGGGCCACCCGAAGTACGGTCGACCTCGCCGAAGTCGCGACCGATGAAAGGCTCGACACCGAGAACATCGAGAAAGTCCACGGTGACCTCCATCGCATCGACGACAACGGGCCTGGCGTCCTCGATCAGCACAACCTCGTCGCCATGAACCGCGGCGAGTGACGCGAGCGAACGGGTCGCCCGCGCGAGATCGATGAATACCGACCCCGAGATCACGTCACGAGTCTGGCCGTTCGTCGGATTACTGCCCCAGGCGATCACGACATCGTGAGGCTCGTGGTAGGGCGGCGGGTCGAACAGTGTCCCCCGTACGTAGCTGAAGACGGCCGCGTTCGCCGCAACAGCCACCGCAAGCACGCCGAGCACCATGAAGGTGAAGGCGGGTGATCTTCCGAGCCCTCTGCCGATCACTCTCAGCTCAAGCCCCATCCCGGTCCAGAACCTCATCGTCGTCCTCCCGATCGTCGTGCCCCGGAGCAGGAACGCATTCCAGGTCATGTCCACAGCCGTACCCATTGCGAAGATCAGCTCTCCGACGCGGCCCATCCGCCGCCTATGCCAGCGATGCTCGAGTGCCTCGACCATCTCGTGCCCATACTCCTTCCGGTGCCCCGCGGGAAATAGCGAGATCCAGACGCGATAGCCTCGCGGGAGCGGTCGTTCCGGCATATCAGGCATCCTCCAGAAGATTGAGGTTCCGCGCCATCTCGAGCATCTTGGCTTGTCGAACCGCTTCGGCTCGCAGGACATCACGTCCTGCCTCGGTCGCGGCATAGAGCTTCCGCGGTGCGCCAATGCCTCTGGTTGCGGCGGTCGAGCTCACCGGCTCGATCAGATCGTCGTGGACCAGTTGCGCGATCACACGGTACAGGGAGCCCGCATTGAGCTGAATGGCGCCCTCGGAGGAGGCGTCAAGACGTTCCAGCAGTTCCACCCCGTACGTCGGCTCTTCAGCGAGGATGAGCAGGATCAGGTGTTGTGCCGGTTTGAGGGGAATGTCTTCGCTTGCCACGGTCCATGCCTTTATTATGCTGTTTGCATAATAGTAGCACAGGAACGATCGCTCGGAGTCCCGACTGCCGTTGTTTACGGATGCGTTTCCGGAAGTTCCCGCAATATGGACTCCAGAATCAGGCGGGTTTTGTCATAGATTCCCGGGTCGTCGCTCGCGCGCGGACCGGCAACGTTCAATACCCGCGGTCGAATTTCCGCCAGCCACTCGCGAAGTTGATCGACCGCCTCGGGCACGGTGACCCTGTCGAGATCCATATAGAGGTTGGGCCTCCCCAGTTCGTCGGCTTTGGCCTTGGTGTATTCCGAGCCGGCATGGAGTGGGCCGTGGGAAAGGATGATCGTCGCATCGGAGTCCCGGACGTTCAGGGCAGTCCGAGTTCTGGGGTGTTCGTCGTCGGTTTCCACAAGATTGGGATAGCCCTCGGGAATGACGCCGTCTTCATCCAGGCGACCTTTCGGGACCCACCCACCGCAGTCGTAGCCCAGACGGATCGCAACGTCAAGCGCCGCCCGATCCGCTCCAGTTTGTCCTCCGGATACGATTTTGTGAACCATTTAAGACATCCATGAAACAAGGACCGGCCCGAGTGTTGCCGCGGACAGCCTCAGTTGCAGTAATCGCTCATCGACCCGCTCTCGGCCACGGGCAGCGGCAGGGCGGTGAGGGCTGCAGTGTCTGTCGGAGAGAGGAACTCCAGCCAGCAGATCGCGTAAGGGGCCTGGTCTCCCGGGTGCGCGAGCAGCCAGTTCGCGTCGCTGCTGACTGCGTTCATCGACCGGAGGTCGTAGACGCCCCAGTCGAAGAAAACGTTCCCGGGCACTCCGATCGTCGTAGCGATGAGCTCGCCTGCACGGACGCGGGTGCCCGGTGGAAAGAACGTGCCCTGGCTCTGGCCTTCTGCCCCCTGGGGCAGCGTGTCGGCGATCTGCTGGAACCGGGATGAGAGATTCAGAAGATGGTCGAGCCTGTACATGATTCCGCATTCGTTGACGAACTCG
Source organism: Terriglobia bacterium (assembly GCA_965247425.1). Lineage (GTDB taxonomy): Bacteria > Acidobacteriota > Terriglobia > 20CM-2-55-15 > 20CM-2-55-15 > CAZOZZ01. The sequence goes on along the minus strand of OZ252023.1, from coordinate 1,715,740 downwards.
AACACGTGTTGCACGATGCCCGACTCCAGATATCGCGCGGCGCTCCGGAGCGTGGCGTCCATCGGCACGAATATTTCCACCCCGGAACCCTGACCGGTGCCGTCGAATCGGAGTCCCCCGTGGGGCTTGTAGTCGCCACCCCGAAGCTGGCCCGGAAACAGAACCGAAGTCGCGTTCGACAGAGATACTGGAGTGGGAAACAGCAACGGGCTCTCGCAGCTCGGCGGAGTTCCGGAGGCCGACCACGCGATGCCGTCATGTTGCCAGGCGACCTGGTCCGGTTCCGATAGAGGAAGGTCCAGCGGCGCCCCCGACTGGGAGAAGAACCCGAGCGTGCCGACCATCGCCTTGTCCGTCGAACCGCTCAACTGGATGAACTCGGTCGTGTAGCCACCTCCGTCGACCAGGTGCGGGAAGTGTGGTCGTCGTAATCAGGAAGTCTCCGCGCTCGTTCACACGGCTTCTCAAACCGACAAGCGAAATTCCGCCCGTCGCGTCAGTCGAAATCCGCAGAACGCCTTCAAATGGCGTAATCAGGGAGTCCAGGCCTGGAACCTGGTTCAGGAACTGGGCAATCTGACCCTTGGCCGGTATCGTGATCGACCCCGTCAACCCGGTGGAACCGCCGCCCGCCGTCAAAATTGCGAACGCCACCGTGATGTCGCTGCTCGACGGATTCACGATCGCGATTCCCGTCTGAATCGTCCCGTCCGTCACGCCCGTCGCTCGGACGTGCAGGCGGAATGCCTGCCCGGTGGACGATGCCGGCACCCCGGCCTGGGACACCGTCACGTTTCCGCTCCTGAAAGAGAAAACCGCCAGGCCCGACGGTGTGTTCGAACCCGCCGATGGGGTCACACGAACCGAGCCCGCCTGGATCGCACCACTTGGGCCGGCCGTTTGAAAGCTGGAGGAACTGCGGCCGGGAATGGTGTAGCTGAAAGCGGAGGCGGTCTGGCCGTTGATCGCGAGCGACAAGGGTTGCGAGGCCGTCCCGGTTGTTCCCTGCTCGACGAATTCGACCGTGCCGCTGATCGTGTCATCGGTCGGGTTGACCAGGATCACTTCGGTCATCCATCCGCCGCCGTCAGCGAAGTGCGGAAAGTAGACCAATTCCCCAGCGGGGGCGGCGAGCGGGCTCACAGGCAGGGTCGTCAGAAGGAACTCGCCACGTTCATTTGTAAAGCCGCGCAGTGCGACGGCGGCTACGGGTATGTTGGAGCTGAAAGTGAAGGTTCCGTCGATCGATGACGCCCCATTGAACGGCGCTTCGTTCAGGAATCTGGCAACCTGACCGCCCGCAGGAATGATCGTCGTGCCGGCATCAAAACTGCTGCGGGTCTGGTCGGAAAAGTAGTACGTGATAACGGCGTCGGTACTGCCCGGGTTTGCGATGGCCAGGCCGGTCGTGACCGGCCCGTCGACCTCCGCCCGGATACGCCCGGCCATAGTGGCTGCCGAAGCCGGAACGCCTGTTTCGCTGACCAGGACATCGTTCTCTCGAAACCCGAAGATGGCGACGCCGGCTGGTGTCGCCCGGCCCGTGCCGGGTCGAAGTCTCCCGAATCCCACCAGGATCGCATCAGCGGTACCCGCCGTCGTTTCCGAATCGGAACCGCCGTTGTTCACCAGGAACGGGACGGATGTTGTCTGCGCCCCGGGCGCTCCCACACCCGTCTCCTGGATCAGAACCAACACGAGTCCAATCCCGACAATCCGGCGCAAACAAACGCAAAATCTCAATGAATGCTTCCCTATAAAATAACGAAAGTTGCGATCCGCCGTCCGCACGTTCCCGCACTCCGCAGGTTTCGGCAGACCGAAAGCGATTCTATCCGCGTTGACACGCCTGCGTTCAAACTTTTGAACGGCCTCGCTTTGCGGAACGGTCCTGAAGCAAGGTCGTCGCCCAATCACCGCCGCGATCCCGGTTTCGGCCCCCATCGGATTCTGTTGATGAAAGGGCGGCGACACAAGATAATCTCTCAAACTGGTTCATTAGCGGACATCATCATGACGTCCCGGCCCCAATCGTCGATGCTCCAAATGCTCGAAAGTTCAATCAAACAAATGGAGGACAATCCAAATGACGCTGGCAACCCGCTTCCGAATCGCTCTTCTGGCTGGAGTCCTGCCGGCGCTTGCGGTGGGTCCCCTATCCGGCCAGACAGGGATGACCGCCCATCGGGAAGTCGACTACATCGAAGGCGTCGACTACGCTGACGACAAGGACAAGCTGGACGTCCTGATGCCGGCAGGCGCGGTGAACGCTCCAGTTGTTGTCTTCTTTCACGGCGGCGCCTTGATGAGCGGAGACAAACAGGTCGGTGAGGTGCTGGCCTCAACGCTCGTGGCTGAAGGCATCGGCGTCGTCACCGCCAACTACCGCCTCTCACCCGGAGTCATGCATCCGGCCCACATGGAGGATGCGACCGCAGCCTTTGCCTGGACGAAGCGGCACATCTCCGAGTATGGCGGCGATCCGGACCGGGTGTTTGTCGGGGGACACTCCGCCGGCGCTTATCTCGCCGCACTGATATCTCTCGACCCGACCTACCTGAAGGCCCATAAGATGGAGCTTTCGGCGATCCGGGGGACGTTGCCCGTAAGCCCTTTCCTCTATGTCGAGGAAACGGCCAGGGACCGTTCCAAGACAGTGTGGGGCACCGATGAGAAGGTCTGGTTGAGGGCGTCCGTGGCTCCGTATGTCGGCTCCGGCAAACCGCCAATGCTGCTGATCTATGCCGACGGCGACGAGGGCTGGCGCCGGGAACAGAACGAGCGGCTGAAGAGCCAGCTTCTGGCGGCAGGCTCGAAGGTCGCAACCATCGAGATCGAGAACCGCACTCACGGAAGTATCATGTCGAAGATGGGCGAACCAGACGACACCGCGATGAAGACTATCGCAGCGTTCATCAAAGCGCACTGACAGGTTTGACGGACTTCGCTCATCCCCTTCGAAAACTGCTTCGTGCATGGGCGAAAGCGTAATTACAGTGCCTTCGGGTGGGGGTCGGGAGGAACGATGGAAACGCTGATACAAGACATTCGTTACGCGATTCGGGCCCTGGCCAGGAGTCCGGGGTTCACGATGGTCGCAGTCACGGCGCTCGCGTTGGGGATCGGAGCCAACACAGCGATCTTCAGCACGCTGAACGCCGTCGCTTTCGCCAAACTGCCCTATGCCGAACCGGACCGCCTGGTTCAGATCCTGAGTTCGGGTCCGGTCTCCGAAGATGCGCCCACGTTCAGGCTCACCGGCAACGAGGTCATCGAGTACCGGTCCCAGAATTCGGTGTTCGAATATGTTGCCGGCTACCGCAACCGGGAGCTGGACTATCGCGGCAGCTATGAACCCGTGACGCTTGCCGCCGCAAGCGTCACCTCCGACTTCTTCCGCCTGTTCGGCTACGAGGCTGCGCTGGGGCGAACGTTCGGTCGCGAGCACGAAAACCGGTCCAGCCGGGGCACCATCGTCGTGAGTGACACGTTCTGGCGAAGGTACCTGGGCGCGGATCCGAACGCGATCGGAAAGAGCGTGAGACTCGGCCGCAACGATAGTCCGGTCGGCGGCGTCCTCGATCCGGGTTTCACCCACGTGGAAGGGGAAAATGCGGATGTGTTCCTTCCGATAGCGCTTGACAACAGCGAGGCGTTGCTCGCGCGGTGGCTGACGGTCGTCGCTCGTGTGAAGCCGGGCGTCACGATGGAGCAAGTGCAGGCTGAACTGGACCTGATCGCTCCACGCGTCGAAGAAAAGTACCCGGACCGAAACGAGGGCTGGACGACCACCGTCGCTGCGCTCCGACCGCTGCTCTCCGGGGAAGTGAGTCCGCTGCTCTATGTGCTGCTCGGGTCGGTGTTCCTCGTCCTGTTGATCGCCTGCGCCAACGTAACGAACCTCTTCCTGTTCCGGGCGGTAACCCGGGAACGGGAGATCGCCGTCCGCTCGGCGATGGGCGCAGGCAGGGGTCGGCTGGGCCGTCAGGTCCTGACCGAGAGTACGCTGGTTGCGCTCGTGGGAGGCATCGGAGGCCTGGCGCTGGCCTTCTGGGGAATGAAAGCGCTGATTCCACTGTTTCCTGAAGACGTCGTCGGAGTGTCGGCCGTTCCCATCGACGGACGGGTCCTCCTGTTCGCGGCGGCCATGACGCTGCTGACAGCGATTGTCGTAGGACTGGCGCCCGTGGTTCATGCCTCGCGCAGAAACATCTCGGCATGTCTGACCGATGCCAGCCGCGGACGCTTGGCGCTCGGCGGCCGCGAAACACTCCGACGACTCCTGGTCGTGTCGGAAGTAGCGCTGGCGATGGTCCTGCTGGTCGGTGCGGGACTCCTGATGCGAAGCTTCGTAAACATGCGGGCGGTCGATCTCGGGTTCGAGACCGAAAACGTTCTGACGATGCAGGTCCGGCCGAGTTGGGCTCTCTACGATGGCCGGCCGGACCCGGCTTTCTTCAGCCTGCTTTTCGAACGTGTGGCCGCCCTGCCGGGTGTCGTCGAAAGCGGCGCGACTTCGCGTCTTCCGATGAGGGGCCGGTTCGGGGGCTGGCCGGTTCGGCCCGAGGAGCGGGTAGCGGCGGGTACGGAGCAGGAGTACGAGTCCGACCTGAAGCTGGTCGGAGGCAGCTACTTTCGAACGATGGGCATCCCTCTGCTCAAAGGTCGGGACGTCGGAGAGCGGGACAATGCGGCCGCTCCGTCGGTCGTCGTAATCAATGAACTGCTGGCCCGACTGCTCTGGCCAGGGGAAGATCCGATTGGGCGCCGCATCGCCGCCCGGCGCCTGTCTATGGAAGTCGTCGGAGTAGTCGGCGATGTAAAAGATACCCTGGACGGCGAAGCGAATCCTCTGTTCTACGTGCCTTACCGGCAGTTCCTCGGCGAGAGTCAGCCCCGTATGCTGGTGATTCGAACCGAAGGCGACCCGTTGGCGCTGATCGAGACGATTCACCGGGAAGCTGCCGATCTGGACTCCGGGATGATCGTCAACGACATCAACACGCTGGACCAGATCAAGGGCGGGTTCATCACGCCACAACGCTTTTCCATGCTGTTGCTCAGCATATTCGCGGGCGTTGCCGTTGTGCTGGCCGCGGCCGGTATTTACGGTGTGATGTCCTATTCTGTGAGCCAGCGAACCCAGGAGATCGGCGTTCGCAGGGCGCTGGGGGCACAGGCAGGAGACTTGCAGCTGATGGTTGTTCGCCAGGGCCTCAAGCTTGTCGCAGTTGGCTTGGGCGTCGGCCTCGTCATCGCCGTGGGGTTCACCCGGGCACTCGGGACGCTGCTGTGGGGAGTCACGGCGACGGACCCGGTGACGATCGCCGCGGTTGTTCTGCTCCTGTCGGTAGTCGCGCTGCTCGCATGCTACCTGCCGGCGCTGCGGTCGACGCGAATCGACCCGGTCGCGGCGCTGCGTTACGAATAGGCGGTGCCTTCAGAAGCTGGAAGACGGCGGGCCCGAACCCGCCGTTTGTTTGTCCTCCTCGAACAACCGAGTCGTCCACTACGACACACTGACGACTTGCCCGGGACTCATAGATGCTCTTTCGCAACCACGTACTGCAGGGGATAGAGAGGGGAGAGGTCACGCTCGCCTTTCGACGCTGGCGACGGCCGTCCGTGCGATCGGGCGGAACACTGAACACCGCCATCGGTGTTGTCCGAGTCGGCACTGTAAAACAGGTCGTGGAATCGTCCATCACGGGTCGGGAAGCCCGAGCGGCCGGTTACGACTCGGTCAACGATCTGCGCGAGGAGTTGGACCGCCGGTCCATCGGAGATGTCTACCGGATCGAGGTGGGATATGCCGGTGAGGACCCCCGAATCGCTCTCCGAAACCAGGCCCGTCTGACCGCCCTCGATCTGGCCGAAATCGAGAAACGGCTCGACCGACTCGACCGGGCAAGCCGGCACGGTCCATGGACGGCTGCAACACTGGAAGTTATCTGTGCTGAACCCGGAGTCCGGGCGGCCGATCTCGCGCCGCGTGTCGGCCAGGAAAAGGACAAGTTCAAGCTCAATGTCCAGCTGAAAAACCTTGGCTTGACCGAAAGCCTGGAGACCGGTTACCGCCTGTCACCGCGGGGGCAACGCGTGATCGACGCTCTGACTAACGACTAGAAGCCTGCGCGGCAGAAGAGATGTACTGCGAAAGCGGCATAATCGGTCCATATTTCCCCGATTTTTCGTTGAATAGAACCACTATTCGCCTCAAAGTCGAGAAAATGCCTCAAAGTCGAGGGGATCTGGCCTCGATTCTCCACTTTCTCGTTACGATCCCTTCCGCCGCGCAGGCTCCTAGACGACGGGTTGAGACAGAAATACGGAACATGAACGTCGGTCTGCCCGTATCAGGGGCGTGACGATCGACGCACAACCGTCATAAGACTTATTCATAAATCTAACTTATTCTTTCACTAATACACGTTATTCTCCTCATTATATGGAGGTTACTTAGTGGATTTGTTCCGGCAAGACATCCGATACGCATTCCGAACCCTCGGCAAGAACCGACTCTTCACTGTGGCCGCCGTTCTTTCACTGGCCGTCGGCATCGCCGCGAATACGACGGTCTTCAGTGTGGCGAACGCTCTGCTCGTACGCCCAATGGCGGGCGTGGGCGACGCGACCGGGCTGGTTGAAATCGGCCGATCCGGAAACGGCACGACGTTCGACAATTTTTCATACCCGAATTTCGTCGACTACCGGGAACAAAACACGACATTCAGCGGCCTGGCCGCGTGGACGCCGATCGAGGTCGGTCTGGAGACCACGGCGGGCGCGTCCCACGTGGCTGCCCATATTGTCACGGACAACTACTTCGACGTCCTGGGCATCGATCCGGCCTCCGGCCGTTTTTTTCTTCCCGAAGAGAATGAAACGCCAGGCACCCATCCCGTAACAGTCATCTCCTATCGGATGTGGGAACAGGGATTCGATGCGGATCCCGGTGTCGTGGGCGGGGAGGTGCGGATAAACGGCCGGCCGTTCACCCTGGTGGGTGTCGCGCCCGAGGGGTTCGTCGGGACGCTCAACATGATGGTGGGTGACGTCTGGATCCCCGTGATGATGCGGGAGTGGGCCGAACCAGGCAGGGACAACATCCTGGACCGGCGCGCGAACTGGCTTCAGGGCATCGGACGCCTGCGGCCGGAAGTTTCCCGAGCCGAGGCTCAGGCCGACCTGGATCGGATTTCAGCGACGCTCGAGGCGGACTTTCCCGAAATCCGTCCCGGAACCGGAGTTCGAGTCGTTCGGGCGGACGGTATCATCGCCGATCTCGACGGTATCGTCGCCGGGTTCATGGCACTCCTGATGGCCCTCGTCGGACTCGTGCTTCTGGTGGCATGTGTCAACCTGGCCGGGGCGGTTCTTTCGGCCGGAATGAAGCGCCAACGGGAGATCGCGGTGCGGATGGCTTTGGGCGCTACCAGACGCCGGGTCATGGCCCAGTTGCTGACCGAAAATCTGTTGCTCTCCCTCGCAGGGGGAGCCCTCGGGTTACTCCTGTCGGTATGGGCCGTCGATTCGGTGCAGTCGATGCAGGCAGCGCTGCCGATACCGGCCTTCGTCCACCTCGACATTCCCATCGACTTCCGTGTTTTCCTCTTCGCGTTGGCTGTCTCGCTGCTGAGCGCGCTGCTGTTTGGTCTCCTGCCTTCAATGAGGGCCTCGAGTGTCTCACTGGTTACGGCCATGAAGAACCTGCCCGCGTCCTACGGGCATGGCGGTTCGCGCACGCGCAGGGTGCTGGTCGCAGGCCAGTTGGCACTGTCTCTGGTCCTGCTCGTCAGTGCGGGTCTGCTGCTTCGGGCACTGTCGGCAGCCGGTTCGGTAGACACCGGAATAACGACCGAAGGCGTCCAGGTGGCCCAGGTCGACCTGTCGAAGAACGGATACACGGAGGCAGAGGGACGGGATTTCTACCGGCGGCTGCTCGAACGTGTTCGATCCGTCCCGGATGTCGTTGCGGCAACCCTGGCAGCGGATCTGCCACTGGACGGGGCGGCGATCGGCCTGGGAGGCGTGTCCCCCACTCCCGGCCCGGAGTCCTATCGCGATGCCGATTTCAACATCGTGTTTCCAGCGTACTTCGAGACCCTGGGCATCCCACTTGTCGACGGTCAAGACTTCTCCTTACTTCCCGGCGATACGGCGAATCGTGTCGCGATCATCAACGAAACGCTCGCTGGCCGTCTCTGGCCGGGACAGGATCCAATCGGACAAGTGTTCTACGTAGGCAACAATAGAGCCCACCGGGTCATCGGCGTCGCGCGAGACGGCAAGTACGGATCGATCGATGAAGATCCTGCAAGTTTCGTCTATGTCCCCTTCTCCGAAAACTATCAAGCAGGGATGAAGCTGGTTGTACGCAGCCGCGCCGGTCGGGCGGGTGCCTCGGAAATAATCCGATCCTCTGTCCGCGAGCTCGATGCAGGTCTCCCGATAGCCGGCGTTCAACCGCTGGCAGATTACGTCGGCTTTACCTTGCTCCCGCAACGGATTGCCGGAAACGTCGCCGGGAGCATGGGGTTGCTGGTCCTGTTGCTGTCGGCGATGGGCGTCTACGGAGTTGTCGCTCTGTCCGTGACCGAGCGGACCCGGGAGATCGGCGTTCGAATGGCTCTGGGCGCGACATCGAAGAATGTCTTTCGTCAGGTGCTCGGGAACGGGATGACGATGACACTCGGTGGCGTCTTCGTCGGAGGGTTGATTGCCGGGGGCCTGATGCAATTACTCTCCAGTCTCCTGTACGGAGTCACACCGACGGATCCGCTGACATTTGGGGCATCGGGCGCCCTGCTCGTCCTTGTAGCGCTGGCGGCATCGATCGTCCCGGCCTGGAGGGCCGTCCGGATAAGCCCGATCGACGCTCTGCGCCACGATTGAAATAAGGTGGGCAGAGTCTTGCCAGTGCGCCTCCATGAGGCTGTTCGGGGGTCAGAAAGAAGAAATCGTCCGGGCTGAAGTTCTGGGCAAAATGAAGTAACGCTGTGGGGCGGGTTTTCGCCTAGAAAGCGAACAAGTACGTCAATTTGACGACGGCGGCTCGCGTGTCGGGCTGCGCACTGAAGGGACGGGGACCTTCAAAGAAGTGGTGTGCGGTGTTGAACACAACGAACAGGTCGCTGCCTGGAGTGTGAATCCAGTTCACCCGGATGTTGGCCTGAAGGTTGCGCGAAACCGTGTCGTACTGGATCAGGGCACTGGAAAAAAGGTCTCGGTTTGCAGCTGCGCCGATGTTGATGCCCAGGACCGTGTTCGACACATCCTCCAGGTCCGGAAACGAAAAAACGTTGTGGGTGACGTTCGCACCCAGCGACAGGTATTCGGAAAACTTGTAGAAGGCGTTGGCGTCATAGCTTGTCCGGTCGCCGTTGAAGAAACCGCCGGCACTAATGCTTGCGGTTCCCTGAAGCCGCCGGCTGACATTCGAACGGAACCACACACGTGCATCCGTGTAAGTGTAGCCCCCGGCGGGGATCGTGACGGTGTCGAACAACTGAAAGGCCGTCTCCGGGCGGTCGAACTCCCTGTTGACGTCGACACCGAACTGCTCGCCGGATTCGAACCTCGCGCTCGCAACACCCCAGTGTCTTGCCGTTTGTTTCTCGTGGTCCTGCCCTTCGATATAGGAAGTGCCGGCATTAAACCTCAGTTGGCGAATGAGGCTGTCGCCTGAACCCAGGCGCGGCGTGTAAGCGGCGCTTGTCTGGTAGCGAATCATGTCACGCCGCCTGACGAAACCGATCCCGGGATTGAAATTCTGTCCCACGTTCAGGTAATCCGCTTCGAACGCCAGCAGATCGTTCGTCAGGTTGAGAGCCACACTTCCGGAGGCGGACGAATCCGGGTTGTCCGGCGTCCAGACCTTCGAGACCCATGCGTTGAGGGCGCTGCTCTGGAAGAAACGGAACGCCACGTCGCCCCCCAGGACCCGGTTGTAAACCCCTCCTCCCTGGACGTTCGTCAGAATCGTTCCTACCGTGGCACGCCCGCCGACATCCTTGCGAACCCTTGCCACGCTGAAATTCTGCCCCGGCCTCTCGCCATCGTCTTCGGTCTGAATGTTGAGGAGCCCGAGCGAAAACGAGCCGGATTGCCCGGCCAGGCGGGCGCCCCCGAGGATGCCCTGATCAAGACCGATGCGGCGGCTGAAGAACGTTGCGGCTTCGAATGGGTTTCCGAAAGAGAATAAGCCGGCGCGCTCGAGAAAGAACTCGCGCTTTTCGGGAAAGAAGAGGTTGAAGCGATTCAGGTTGATCTGGACGGTGTCGGCCTCGACCTGGCGAAATCCGTGTTGGCTGTCAGGTCCAGAGTGAAGTTGGGAGTCAGTCCCCATTTGACGTCTACACCGACATCCTTCAACACGTCGGTGTCGGGACCGGCGGATCCGGGCCGGGTGGCGCCCAGCAGTCCATACGGCTTCACTTCGATGTGGTGCTGGCGTTTGAGATCCCGGAGACCTTGCAGTTCGGCATACTGCGACACCTGAAAGATATGCCGGCGAAAATCCACACCGATCAGCGGCCAGAACACCTCTTCTTCCTTGCGACGGATCGATCGGTAGAACGCGACTCCCATCCGGGGTTCTGCGGCCTCGCCGTATCGCAGCGTCGTAAAAGGAATGGCAACTTCCAGGACCCAGCCAAAATCGGTAATTCTGCCCTCGCTCGAATAGAAGCCCTCCCAGTTCCAGTTGACCTGGCTCTCGTCGGTGACGAGCGCATCGCCCTGGGTTCCGAAGGGATTCAGTTCGAAAATATAGGCGTTGCGCCGATCGAAGTAAGTGTCCAACCCGATTATGACGCGATCGTCCTGATCGATGCGGCCTTCGCGCTGGAGGATGGTCCTTCGGATTCTGTCGGGCTCGGAGTCGAACATCTTGAGGCCGAAATAGATAAAATCGTCATCGTAGGCGATTCGCACCTCGGTCCGCTCGCTGGGTTCGGCGCCTTCTCGGGGCTCCCGCTGCTTGAAGTCCGTGATTGGAGTAATGCCGTCCCAGAAGGGTTCGTTGAGGATACCGTCGATTGTTGGGGCTTCCCGGATGGGGATGGCCGTGGCGACATCGGGTGGTGCTGCGGTAGCCGCGACAGGGATCAAGGTCAGCAGAATGAAGGACAGCAAGCTCAAAGATGTGCCGCCCGAACGGCACGCGCTGGTCAGCCGACACGGGCGAAGACTCGAAAGCAACGTCAGGAAAGAACCGGTAGCGGTAGCGTTTATCGACAAATCTGTTTCGACATCCTCATCTCGTCTGTCGTCGGCGGGTCTTGCCGCGTCACCTAAAGAGTAAGTCAGGTTTGGATCCCTTGGCTACGGGTTTTCAAAGGTCCGCTCCTGAATAACTTCGCATTGTAAGAGAGGGATTTTCGACGCAAAGGCGCAGAGACGCAGAGATCTGATTTTCTTGTTCCCGGCTAAAGGTCCCCGACAATCTCCCTCCGATCTCTGCGTCTCTGCGTCTCTGCGTCTCTGCGTCGAGTTCTTAGGACCCACTCCCGAATAATTTACCGCTACCTATTGAAAATAATAGGAACGCCGCGGCTAGTTATTCTTGAGCAACCTAACGTCGGAAGGCGCGGATCGAACCTGCGACATCCAATGTGCGCGGCATGCCGACTCTGCCCCACTCATTACCTTTCCCCAACCAGACGGTCTAAGCATCTCAATGAAGACGGCGATCACGATCTGGCTCGTTGGAGCATCTCTGCTCGTAACACCCTTGTACTCGCAGACACGGGAGTATGGCGGCCTCGGCGAGGGGTGGACCTCGGCGCTGGGCGGTGAAGGCATCCGTTTCGGTTGGCGTATGTTTACCGCGCCACAGCTCGAGGAAATCTGTCCGAGCATGGAGGTTCAAAAGCTGAGGGTTTCAGCCACGCCACTTGTCCTCGTCGTCGGTGAGTCGTTCGCGGTCGAACGCCTCACGATTCACGCCATCGACCGGGAAGGTCAAGCGATCGGCCCAGTACCGATCTCCTTGCTAACAGACTCTGCAGCCGCTGAACTTCTCAGTCTCAACTCCGACACGTTGTCCGCTGGCCGTATGTTTCCCCTTAAGGCCGGCGATTTCCACATCCGGGTTCAAACCATCTGCACTGTCGAGGGTGAAAAGATGCCGGAAAACGCGTACATTCAGGTCACGGTCGTTGAACCGCGCTGAAATCCCTCCGGTAGTTCTTTCGCGTTCCCAGAAGAATGGGCGCATCCGGATCGATTACTCCCCCGGGGCAACTGAAACGAGCGTGCCATCCGGTCCGACACGAACCACGATCGTATGCGGACCAGGAGAGACAGCCGAAACCAGGGCCGCAACCCGTCCCTGTTTCGTCATGCTGATCACTTCGACATCGACCGTCCCGGATGATGCCAGACCCAGATGCACCGGCGACGCGTTCTGGGAACAGTAACCCGACCCGGTATCGACCAAGCCCGTACCGAGGAGTTATCGGGTACCCGCCCGGTAGACCCGTACTTCACTGCCGGCCTTCGTGTAATGCCCGTCCTGGTCCAGCACCAGCACCTGTATCGAACGACCGGCAGCCTCTCCGGTGAGCGTGTTCCTGAACAGGTGATGACCCCCGTCGGACTGGAAGTCCGCCAGCGCCAGATCCAGGTCCCCGTCGGCGTCGAAGTCCGCCCACTGGACGCCATGGTCGGCGTCGTGTTGCTGGATCGACGTGGTGATGACATCGGTGAAACCGGTCGGCTCGTTCCTGAAGAGGTGGTCCGGGTAGTGCAGTTCCCCGTTGACGTATGCACTCATGTAGAGGTCGGGGCGACCATCGTTGTCGACGTCGCCCCACGCGCAGGAAACCGCATGCGTGTCCACATCGAGGCCCAACCCGGGCGCGACGTCCGTCCAGTGCCCCGATGGATCTTCCGTGTAGAGGGCGCTCGGCCCGTAGTTGGCGACGAACAGATCGAGACGGCCGTCACCGTCGTAATCCGCGATGCAGGGACCGACGCTGCCGTCACCCTCGCGACGGTCCACCTCCCTCAAGCCAAGTTCATCGGCGACGTCGAGGAAGCTTCCGCCATCGTTACGGTACAGGGCGTTGGGGTCGTCTTCCTGGTTCGCGATGAACACGTCCAAGTCTCCGTCCCGATCGAAGTCGAACCAGACGGCGCCGACGGCCTTTCGCGGGTCGGCCAGTCCCGTCACCTCGGACACATCGGTCAACGTCGGGCCATCGTTCCGATACAGACGGTTCGCCTGATCGCGAAACGCGATAAACAGGTCGACGTCACCATCGATGTCGTAGTCGATCCAGCTGATCTGCCGGGTCTGCCCCGACCGATCGAGACCGAGGGCGGGAGCGACGTCGGTAAAGCCGCTCTCGCCATCGTTGCGGTAGAGACGGTTCCCCGTCGGTGCATCGAAAGCGAAGCCGACATACAGATCCAGGCGCCCGTCGGCATTGAAATCTCCCCACGAAGCCCCGCGGGTCCGCTCTCGGTCGGCAACGCCGACCTCGAGCGCGACATCAACAAAGGTGCCGTCGTCGTTCCGGTACAACCGGTTCGGGATGCCGTCACCCAAACCCGACAAACAAGTCGAGGTCGCCGTCGTTATCGAAGTCCGCCCAGGCGTTCGTGTACGCCCCTCCGACGTCAAACAGGTCCGGTTGGGCCAACTCCAGGCCTGCCACCGGTGCTGAATCTTCAGGCGGATCCGGTTCCTCGGCGCAACCCGACACCAGAATCGACATCACACCCAGGCACGCAATCGTTCGCATTTCGAACATGGGGTAAAGGGTATACCGGATTAGATCAGGCAGGAAACACTTCACCCGATCCAGGCTCCTCATAAAAGGCGGTCACGACCGATTAGGAAGCCGGCAAGTTCCGCGTTCAGAATTCGCTCTGATCATCAGGGGCAGAACCCTAGAGTACTCAATTCCCTGCCCCCATTTCTCTTGCTGAAGTTGTGGAAATCGCCATACACTTCCTCTCCGGCGCGAAGAAGCTTGTTCCGCTTGTGCGCTTGTATCAAACCTTCGATAAGGACAATACAGATGAGGATGCCAAGATTTACCGCGGCCGCGATTTTTGTCTTTGCGGCCCTGCTATTGCCGCTCCACGCCCAGGTCCCGCGAGACGCCGGGCAACGTCTGGATGAAATCTTCGCACGATGGGACTCGGCTGACTCCCCGGGGTGCGCTGTCGGCGTCACGGAAAACGGCCTCACAATCCTGGAACGAGCGTACGGTATGGCCGACCTCGAACACGGTATTCCGAACACTCCCGACACGATCTTCGAGGGAGGCTCGGTCTCGAAGCAGTTCACTTCCGCGGCGGTCGTGCTGCTCGTCCTGGACGGCAAGCTCTCCCTCGACGATGATGTGCGCAAATACGTTCCCGAAGTGCCCGACTATGGTCCAATCGTCACGCTCCGACACATGATGAACCACACGAGTGGTCTTCGGGACTGGGGCAGCGTGGCGGGGATCTCCGGCTGGGGGCGGGGGGCCCGCAGTCACGACCATGACGATGTCGTCGACATCGTCAGCCGGCAGACCGCGCCGAACTTCGAACCGGGCCACGAGTATTCCTACAGCAACACAGGATTCAACCTGCTCGCGGTGATCGTTGGCCGCGTCAGCGGGACTTCGTTCGCCGAATTCTCCAGGGACCGGATCTTTAAGCCCCTGGGCATGAGGAATACCCAGTGGCGCGACGACTATCGCCGAATCGTGCCGGGCAGGAGCACGGCTTATTCCCCGCGGACGGGAGAGGAGTGGGAGATCAACCGGCCCATCGAAGACGTCCACGGCAACGGCGGAATCCTGACGACTGTCGCCGATCTCGGTATCTGGAATCAGGCACTGACGGACGGGCGGCTGGGTGGCGCCGAGTTCCTCCGGATGATGCACCGGCAGGGCCGCCTGAACGATGGTTCGGAGATTGTGTATGCCTCCGGGCTCCAGGTCCAACAGTTCGCCGGGGTCCCTTCGATCACGCACACGGGATCGACGGCCGGTTATCGGGCTTACCTCGGCAGGTTCCCCGACCAGGGCCTGTCGGTGGCGATGATCTGCAATGCATCGAATGTATCGACGGGCGGGACCGGGGGCCGCGTCGCGCGCGTCTTCCTGGGTGCGGCCGCTGCTGATCCCGAGCCTCCCGAGGGGATCCGCTTATCCCCCGCCGCGCTCGAAGGCTTCGCGGGCCTGTACACGGAGCCGGTCACCGGCAACACAAAAGAGCTACGGATCGTTGAGGGCCAGCTCCGAGACGGGAACGCCCGGCTGATTCCCTTGTCCGGGGGCGAATTTGCGGTAGGCAACGCGGGACGGCGATATGTATTCGACACCGCCGGCCGGAGTGCCTTCAGCATTGAAGACTGGCAGTACACGGACCATCGCTTCGAGCCCGTCGAGCCATGGGAGCCGAAAGCGGCAGACCTGCGAGCGTTCACCGGCACATACCATAGTGAGGATGCGGAGACGACCTACGTGCTCCGTATTGATGACGGAGAGCTCACCACCTGGCAGCGACCAAACCGGACCCGGAAGCTGGTGCCAGTCTACAATGACGCATTTCGTATGGGCGGAAACATCGTTCGCTTTCGTCGGGACGGCACTGGTCGCGTCACCGCCTTATCCTTGAGCCTAGGCCGCGTTTACGACATGCGCTTCAGCCGTGTCGAGAAGAAGTAGGAAGCCCTCCACGCCCTGATTCGTCTCTCTTCCTCTCATTTGAGACTTGTCGAGCGGGGTCCAGGAGTCGGTGAAATCTGGTTGTACCGGGGAACCTCATGACCATTGCAATCGACGGTTTAGGATTGACCGTTCGAAGACTCGTCGCGATCGTACGCTCCGGAGAGAGCGTTGAAATCACACCGGATGCGCTGGACCGGATCAAAGTCTGCCGGGCCATGATCGAGGAGAAGCTCGCCAACAGGGAGATCATGTACGGTACGAACACCGGCATCGGCGAGTTTGCCGAGGTGGTGCTGGACGACGACCAGGTCCAGCAGTTTCAGCGGTACCTGATCTACAACCACGCCGCTGGAATCGGGGATCCGGCGCCGATTGAACATGTCCGTGCTGCGATGGCCGCACGGACCAACGTCATCGCGCACGGTAATTCCGCCTGCCGGCCTGAGATTCCGCAGACGCTGGTCGCGATGCTCAACCGGGGCGTGACGCCGGTCGTCTGCCAGAAGGGATCCGTGGGAGCCAGCGGCGACCTGGCGCCGATGGCCCAGATGGCGCTGTTGCTGCTGGGGGAGGGGGAAGCTTTCTACCAGGGCCGGCGGATGGCGGGGGC
This sequence comes from Terriglobia bacterium, assembly GCA_965247425.1. Classification (GTDB taxonomy): domain Bacteria; phylum Acidobacteriota; class Terriglobia; order 20CM-2-55-15; family 20CM-2-55-15; genus CAZOZZ01. The sequence continues at coordinate 1,699,453 of OZ252023.1, read as the reverse complement.
CGAGGCCATGGGGGCGGCCGGGATCGAGGTGCCGGGATTACAGGCGCGCGACGGGCTGGCGGCCATCAACGGGTCCAACTTCCTGACCGCCATGTCGGCCTTGCACGTCTTCGACATGGAGCGCTGGCTGAAGCAAGCCGAGATCGCCGCCGCCATGTCGATCGAGGCGCTGCTTGGCAACATGAAGCCGTACATGGCAAAACTGCACGAACTGAGAGGTTTTCCCGGAGCAGTCGCTTCGGCGAACAACCTGAGAAAAATCATCGGGGGCTCCGACCTGACAACCGGCAACATGAAGACCAAGGTCCAGGACGCGTACTCGATGCGTTCCACCCCACAGGTGATCGGGGCGGTGCGGGACGCTCTGGCATATGGGCGTTCGCAGGTCGAAATCGAGCTGAACGGCGTCGGGGACAATCCCATCTACATACCCGAGACGAAGACCACGTTGACGGGCGCCAACTTCCAGGGAACCCCCGTGGCCTTGCCCATGGACATGGTGGGAGCCGCTATCACGATGGCGTCAGTGATGTCGGAACGTCGTATGAACAGGCTGACGAACCCCGCCCTGTCCCAGGGATTACCCGACTTCCTTGCACACGAGCCCGGTCTTTACTCGGGCCTCATGCTCAGTCAGTACACGGCCGACCATTTGATTGTCGAGCAGCGAATCCTGTCCGCCCCCGCCTCGATTCAATCCATTCCGGCCGCGGCTGACCAGGAAGACTTCGTCTCGATGGGCATGAACACAGCCCTCAAGAACGGACAGATCCTGGACAATGCCCGCGGTGTGCTTGGAATCGAGTTCATGGCCGCGGCGCAAGCGCTGGATTTCCGGGAATTCACGCCCGGGCGGGGAACCCGGACCGCCCATGATGTCATCCGCAAATACGTGGACCACCTGGAAGTGGACCGGCCCCTTTACCCCGACCACAATCGGATGAAGGAACTGGTCGAATCGTGTGAAATCCTCGACGCGGTCGAGACGGTGATTGGGAGCCTGGAAGGCTAGGAGGATGTGGGAGCTCTTACTGACCTGGCTCACGCACGCTGAAGCCGAGCATCATGCCCGCCTCCAGGTGCTCGGCAATGTGACAGTGCATCATCCAGTCGCCGGGGTTGGACATGTCGACCAGGTACTGAACCGTCGTTCCGACCGGCACGATGGCGGTGTCCTTCCAGACGAGGTTCTCGTTGGGTACGCCGTCGATGCTTATGACCAGGAAGCGCTGGCCGTGGATGTGCACCGGATGATTCATCGGGTGGATGGTCTCGGGATCGTTGAACAGCTCGATCTTGACCACGTCCCCGACCTCGAACTGCCAGTCGATGTCCATGTTCTCGCGGCCCGTGGTGGTGTCGAGTAAGGTCCAGTGCACCTGTTCGGAGCTCGACAACCAGTTCATCATCGGCATCGCGTCGTTCCACTCCATCGGCGGCGCGTAGAGGCCGGCCTCGAACTCCATCGCGCGCACGATCGGGAGCGGCAGGTTCTCGATCTCCAGCGTGAGCTCCAGGCGGTGGTCGACCGGGCGATCGAAATACTGGCGATAGTCGTCGATGTCGGAGGAGACGTCCAGGTTTTCGCGCAGGATGTCGAATGCCTCGGTGTGGTCGTCGGAAGTCGCGCTATTGGCCACCACGATCATGCCCAGCATATCCGTGTGTGGATAAAACTCGCCGCGAAAATCGTCGATCGCCTGAATGGAGTTCGTCATGGGCACCTCGCCCGCCTCGTCGAACTTCACCTCGACGATATAGCGCTCCGCCGGTGCAATCACGACCGAGTCGACCCACTCCTCTCGCTCGTACTTGCTCACGTCCGAACCGACTATCTTGATACGCGCCCCGCCGAACACAACGTTGAACGTCCGGGTATTGGCGACGTTGGTCAGGTAGAAGCGCACCACGTCGCCCCGGGCCACGTCCAGCCTGTAATCGGTTTCGCCATTGACGAGCATCACGTTGCCGAAGCGACCCATCAGGGCGTGCGTGGCGGCCTGCTCGCCGAACGGGATCGGCCCGAGGTCGTCCATCAGCAGGTCGTCGAGGATCAACGCCTCCTCGTGATTGACCGGGCTGTAGTACGTCGGCTCGGGCGCACCGACCAGGAGGTTCCCATAGAGGCCCAGGTCCTGCTGGATGTCTTCGCGCACGTGGGGGTGGTACCAGTAGATTCCGGAGTCGCGGAAGAAGATCTCGTACCGGAACGACTCCCCGTAGGCGACCGGGGCCTGTGTCACGTTCGGGACTCCGTCAAAACGGTTGTCCAGCCGGATGCCGTGCCAGTGCACTGTCGTCTCGTCGGGAATCTCGTTATGGAAGTTGACGACGATGGTCGCGCCGCGAGGCGCCCGGATGAGCGGGCCGGGATACATCCCGTTATACCCATACATCACAAGCATTTTGCCGTTGATCGTTCGCCGCACCAGCGACGCCCGGATGTCCATCTCGTCGCCGTCTTCCATGTCCACGATCACACCAGGCACAGCCTCGGGCAAGGACATCAGATCCAGATCGCTTCCGGCAAGGAACGGATCGACGATCGGCGTCGTGCCGATCAGACCGGGCAGCATCGGCATCGGCCGATCCATCGGCGGCATACGCCAGTCGGCCGGATCCGCCCCCATCGACATACCCTCCATTCCCGGCATGCCTTCCATCTGTTGCCCGGGCTGCGGCATGCCCGGCATCTGGGGCATTTCCGGCATCTGTGGGGACGCGGGAGGGCTTTGCTGGGGTTCAAGAGGTTGGCCATACAGGCCGGCGGCAAGCAGGGCGACACCCACAGCTACCGGAAGGATCATACCGAGGGTGCCGATCCGACGACTTGGAGTCGTCATTGTTCGGGGGAGGTGCGTGTGGGGTTTTCGCCGAAACCGTATTTCGCGCACGGCTCGCTTTCGTAGGGCCCATGACCGGCCATGGTGTGCATCATACCGCTGCGGGACATGCCTCGCGACACGATCGGGCCACTCCACTTCGTCGCCGCCGGATCGTCCGTCGGCTCCAGCGTCATCACGACGAGGTACTTGTTCCATGCGACCCGGCCGTGAACCGAGTCGGTCTGGTCGAGGACGCCGAGCCGTGTCACCTGGTCGACCTGAGAGTTCGTGAGCCAGACGGTGTAATAACCCTGTTTCGGCGCCTTCAGACGCTCGAAGCCAATCGTCAGATCGTAGATGTAGGTGCCGTCACGCGCTATCGAGACGCCGAACGGCGACCTGGCGAACGCCGCTTCGGCGGTCCCGCGGGAACGCCCGGTCCCCGGCACCCGTCCCGTCTTTACAAGGTCGATTGCGTAATACGGCAGGTTGGGCCCCGGGAGCGCCGGCGCCGAGCAGAGAGCAGGCGCGCTGCTCGGAATCACGGCAGCACTCGCCCCAAGAGGCGCGAGGACCGGCAGGAGTGGGACCCCAAACCCGGACAGGCCCACCAGGACGACCACCGCGCCGACCAGCTGTGGTCCCTTTTTCATTGCTGCGGACCTTCCGAATCCCAATCCTGCGCGCTGGAAATATTCGGCATGCCCCAATCCTCGCCATTCCAGCCCAGGAAGCCCTCCATGCGGAAAGTCCAGAACCCGGTCGTCATGTCGCTGATCGCGATCAGGCCGTCGGCATTTCGCACGTCCACGCCAAAGGCGCCGTTGAACATCGCGTTACGCCGCGTGTTCGGTGGCCCGACATACGTGTCGTAGTAGGCGACGGTCACCGGATTACGGGGGTCCATCATGCTGAACACCTGGAGACCGTCCAGGTATCCCGACACGAACACATAGGGATAACGCACCTCGTGGTTGTGCGTCAGGTTCTTCCAGTCTGCCGTCCATCCTGAAATGGGCCGCCGGATGTTCTCGACCTCGCCGGAAAGGCCGGGCTCCAGATCGAAAATCCGCAGCGGCGCGTATTGATACTCGGTCTCGGCAATGACATACCGACCGTCGGATGTCGGCGTAAAGGTATGACCGCTCCGCACGCCGCTGATGCCGGTCAAGGTGACCAGCAGTTCGGGTTTTTCCAGATCCGTGATGTTGTAGACGTAGTAGCCACCGGTACCGCCGCCGTAGAACCGGTCCTCGGCGGAATCGGTGTGGTACCCGGCGTAGAAGTCGTGATAGCCACGCCGACCACCTTCGTTGTCGCCGGCCGGAATCCGGGCGATCATCGCCCCCTCGACCCGACCCTCGACGACCATGCCCAGATCGTACACCGCCGCGTACGGGGCTCCGATGGTCGCAATAAGCAGGACCCGGCCGCTACTGTGCTTGTAGACGAAGATGTTGTGGAAGCCGCCGGGGTTGTCCGGCTCACGCAGGCGAGCCACCTCTTTCACCTTGCTCGTGTCCGGCAGATCGGTCACGTCGACGATAACCGCGCCCATGTCGCTGTCGGGACCACCCTGGCCGAACTGCAACGACTGGACAAAATAGTAGCGGTCATTCCACTTGAAGTGCTTGACGTCCATGCCGCCGTTACCGAGATGGAGATCCTGATCCTCGATCCGCCACTTGTAGATCACCTTCGGTTTCGACGGGTCCGAGATGTCGATCACGTCGGTCCCCTTGTCACCCTCTTCACCGTAAACCATGCGGGCCACGTAGGCGTAAGGCCGTGAAAGCTCTTGCTCCAGGTCCATGTCGGCCACGCTGAGCCTGGGACCGAGCGGTATGTGGCCAAGCACCTGGATGTTGTCACTTCCTGGTTTCTCGGGAGTCCAGAGGGCCACCCCCTGGCCGAGAAGAGCCGGATGGAGGATTGGAAGGACCGCTGCAATAACGAACGCAAGGACCAGGATGAAATAACGCTTCTTCACAGTTCACCTCGTGTGCAAATGGATCGGGGGACAATCTGATAGGGGATTATCTATAGTTACTGCCCATGGTGTCAACTAACGAGCTACCATGCCCCTGTGGACAGGAACGACATCCTCACCTCCTTCGGAGCCACGTCATCTGAAGTCGCCGAACTCCTGGCATACGAAACGCGCATTCTCCACCAAGTCGAAGACGACCTGAACCTGCCGCTCGAAGATGAACCGTTTGTAGAATCCTGGGAAACCTATTGCGGAATGGCGGGGGACAACGGCGCCATTGCGGCCATGCGGGTTCCGATTCGCCAACTCGCCTTCCCGATCCGTCAGGGAATCAGTCAAGACCCGGACTACCGGGCCGTGATCCGGCGGGGCGACCCTGTCGCGTCCTGCCCGCTCGCCACAGGGCTGCACCTCGACCGTCCAGACGATGTTCGGTTGTCCCTCGAAACCACCGCGGCAGGGCGCATCCCCGTGCTCACAATCGCCGATCGAGGCGATTTCGAAAACATCCTGAGGGCGGCGACCAGACGGAACGAACCGGTTTCGATCCCGGGATCGATCGGAGCGATGACCGTCTCCGGATTCAACAACTGGGACAGGTTGCATCGGTACCGGTACGCCTGGGAGGAACGCAACCCGGGTGGGGAATGGAGCAAAGAATTCAAAAGGGTCAAGGATCGGCGAGATCTTTACCAGGACCGCTTCATCCTTCTGAGTGAGGGCCCCTACAGTGGAATTGCGGCATCGGAGCTCGACCTCGGGGAAGACGAGTGGCTCCGTCTGTCGGGAGTGATCCGCCTCCACCACGAGTGCACGCACTATTTCACCAAACGGGTTTTCGATTCCACGGGCAACAACGTCGTGGATGAAATCGTAGCGGACTACATCGGCATCGTCCACGCACTCGGACACTACCGAGTGGACTGGTTTCTTCGTTTCATGGGGCTGGAGGACTACCCGGACTTCCGCTCCGATGGTCGTCTGGACTACTACCGGGGAAATCCGCGCCTCGGTGACGGCGCTTTCCGGGTGATGCAGTCGCTCGTGGTCGAAGCCGCCAGGAATCTGGAACGCATGGCCCCCCCGAACGCAGAGAACGAAGGGCAGGTGATCTCCCGGCTGACCCGTCTTACGCTCGAAGAGCTGGCGACCTTGAAATAGGAACCGGCACCTAGTCTAGCCTAGGCAAACGATAACGTTTGCCGTCAGGATCGGTGTTCGTTGGAAAGCTCGGAGCGCACAGATCACATCTTGAATCACTGATCACCTTCAACTACATAGAATCTACTGTGCGGCAGCCGTTGGCAAGGAAACTGGACCAAGGAACGGGTGTCTAATCCGTGCGCAAAAGCACCGCGGGACTGACAGAGAGCGGATAAGCGGTTCTATGGAAGGGGTTGTCAAGAGAAACACCTCTCCGGCGAGCGGGCAGCCAGTACCGAGACACTGTCGTGGCAACCAGCCCCTGTCTCCGTTGAGACGAACTGTTGATCCTGCGCCGCAACGATTTTGATCAACCGTCAGACGTGGTTGAGTTTCGAGAAACTGAAAAGCGTAATTAGGTCGTTTTGTTGCCGACCACGGTTCTATCTGAGCCTCGAGGGCTATCGCTTTTCCAGGTCGTGCGAGGGGGGATAGAGTATTAGATGGGCCTTGGGCCAAAGCCGTGTGCCAACCGCTTATCGGATCCTCACCCTCGAGAGTATTGTTCCGAAACGCCCCAACGACGAGCTGTCGAATTCATCGCGCTGCCGGCAAAAGTCTCGAAACGGCTATGTCGCCAAGTTCAGTTTCTTCGGATTAAAGGTGTCTCCTTTCTTCCACATGACTAACGCAATCGCTGCAATCTTACGCGCCACTGTGAGCCGTGCCATTTCCCGACGTATGCCGTGTTCGGCGAGTCGCTCCAAGCAGCTCTTCCACGGTTCGGCCTGCATGCCCCCCGGTCGCCGCACCGATGAAAACATCTTTTAAGCGCCGGTTACCGTTCCGGTTCAGTCCCCGCGTCGCAATTGGCTTTCGGCGGCGGACCGCGCGCCCTTCAACCATCTCGTATTCCGAACTCATGTGCGTCACCACTGCCAGTCCGCTGTAGTTCCAGCGTTGACGCTTGGTGCGGAATCGATGCGGTGTGTCCAGTGTCGCCACAATCAGCGCACAGCGAATCGGTCCCAGTTGGGGAATAGTTTGTAGCAGTCGGGTTGCACGATGCTTGCGACTCTCGGTCAACATCGCCCGCTTCGCTTGTTTCCTCAACTTCCTGAGATGATCCAGCTCCTGATACAACCAGTCGGTACGCTGCCGGGCCCCGGCTTCGGTCAGCTGACCCAGCCAGTGCTCGCGCTGGGACGGTTGGTAGACTCCGTGACCGGGTGTCTGGATGCCACGCCCCCGATACATGGCTTTGATCCGAAGCATCGTTCGCAGCGTATCCTCGGTTAGAGTTTCATATCCACGGACCAGTTCTTTCAACCTCCGGGTCGCATCGTGTCCGTGATAGACCGATCGCAGCAATCCGGCTCGCAGCAACTCGGCCAGCTTCCGTGCATCGATCTTGTCGGTCTTGGACCCCTCTCCCAGCAGCTTGTTCCGTCTCGGATCACAGACGATCACTTCGGTCACGTATCCCCGGACCACGTCCGAGAGCCACCCGGCCTGGGTGGTTTCTTCAAACGTCACATGCAGCAAACCACTCAGACTCTCCAGCAAATCAATGATCGGGCGTGCTGCGGTCGCCACGATGGTTTCCCACACCACTCGACCGTCCGCGTTGAGAACCGCGAACACAGTCGTTGATTGGTGCACATCCATGCCGATATACTTCGCCTGATTCATTTACATCCTCCTTTGTAGTCGTATTCAACGCGCCAACGTTGAATGGGTTGTTGTCGTGAGATTCTCCTCTCGACAACAGCCTACAAAGGGGCGTCCTTCCTTATAGCGTACAAGCAGGGTCTGACGACTATGGCAGTACGGATAGTGTCGTATGGGCGTTATGTCAACCCGCTCGCGGCCGCTGGCCGTCTGGCGGATTTCCTCCATGTCGGAACTCACATGGCACACTTCAGCAAGAAGACCGACGGATTGTGGTGCGTAGCCGAGGAGGATAGTCAAAACAGGAGCACTTTACAAACTCTCAAGTGCCGACAAGCGGGTTGCCGTCATTTTCGAGCTTGCCTGTTGAGCCTTTCAAACGCTTCCCCGTAACGCTTACGCTGGGCGCCGTAGAAGGCGGGCACGGCCTTCCTTGAGAGTTTCACGCCCCCAAACACCTTGTCCAGGCTCTACCATCCGTCTAACGGCAACATCATGATGCCGATAAGTAAAACAAGAGGGATTTGCAGTGGAGGGGGAGGCCAGCACGGCAGCCATGTCGTCGTTGGGATGTTATGTTGACTTGCAGGGGACATAACGGCGGAAAAAAGACGAAAACTCGCGGACAATAAACCGTGCCACCATTGCCGACTCCGGGGGGCGCGGTGACCAGAGGCACCCACATTCTCGCCGAATACTCGCGTTGCGATCCAGCGATCCTGAACGATCCATCTGCCATCGAGATGCTGCTAGTGAACGCAGCGGCAGCGGCTGGGGCGACGGTCGTTGCCCGCAGGTCACATCGCTCCGACGGAAGTGGGCTGACCAGCATGGTCGCGCTCGAGGAGTCGCATATGTCGTTGCACAGCTGGCCGGCCGCCGGGCACGCGTCAGCGGACTTCTTCACATGCGGCCAACGCGAGGTCGGCCGAGCCCACACCGTGCTCCTGGAAGGCCTGCGTTCGAAGTCCTCCGAGATCGTCGAGATCCAGCGCGGGTTGGAGGGCACGCCGAAGATGCGGGTGCTCGGTCACCGTGCGGTCGAGCGCATCACCATCGATTGCCGCAGCTCCCAACTTCCGCCGACCGTGCGGGCGGGGCGCTCGTCGGGGCGTGGCCTCGGTCTGTTCGCCACACGCGCATTCGAGCCGGGCGAATCGCTGTATGAGGCGCCGGTATGGCTAGCGAGCTGCGACATCGAGTACAGCCTTCAGACCGATGTCGGCACAAGCGTCATCCTCGCCGACGATCTGGGCTGTTATCTGACCATCGATGGGGTTTCGACCTTTCCTGAGCCCATGCTCGCCAAGATCGCGGCCCACTACGGGATCGAGGCCCCCTCGCCGATCGCGCTTCGCGACAGCATGACCGACGGAGGGGAGCGCGGCGTCATGGTGACCGGGTTCGACGGCCTGATCAACCACTCCAAAGACGCCAACGTGGAAGCGGACTGGGCCGGTCTAACCTTCGAAGACGAAGACCCCGTCTGGATGATGCGGCTCGACGCGGTCCGCTGGATCGCCGCCGGGGACGAGCTCTTCTGGGACTATACGGACTTTGGCGGGAACGTCCCCCGAAGTTGGCGTTCGTGAACACGATGCGGCTCTGGCGCGACGACATGGAGTTCGAGGCCGATTGGTTCCTGCTCGAGCTCGAGGGCACCGAAACCGACTGGATTCCAACGGAAGACGACCTTCGCGAGTACACGGTGGAGTCGGCGCAGATGTTACTCCGCGATCCGCAATTCGCGTTTCGGCCCCTCAGCGACGGTCGAATGCTGATGACCATCGACAGCCCGGACGCGCAATTCAACGTGCGCGTAGACCTACCTGAAACCTCGATTTCGGTGCAAGTCCTCGAAGACGCGCGCGCCGCAGCGCGGCTCTGTGAGTTCCTCGATAACGTCTACGGCGGGTTTCGGAGCCGCATCCGCGTGATGCCAGATGAGAGTGCGGGACCCTTCGTGCACCACGAGGGTCGGCACATCTTCGGACGGGTTATAGAAAGTCGAAAGACGCCCGTGCAAACGATCAACCTGTGGGATCACCCGGTCTACGGTCGCGGGTTCTCTCTCGATCGCGAGATCCAGCTCGCGGAAAGCGATGAGCGCCTCTATAGCAGCTCGTTCGTGTCGCACGCGTCCTCGAGCGGCCCAAAGCGCGTGCTGATCCTCGGGGGCGGCGATTGCGGGATCCTTCGCGAGGTGCTCGCGCTCCCGGTGGAGCGCGTGGTCATGGTCGAACTCGACCGTGAGGTTGTGCGTTTTTGCGAAGAGCACTTTCCGGCCATCGTTGACGGTGCACCCGACGACCCCCGGGTGGAGATGCGGTTCGAAGATGCTTTCGCTTATCTGGCCGCGTGCGAGGAACGCTTCGATCTCGTGCTGTCCGATCTTCCGGATGTGCCGATCGCGGACCATTCACTGGATGACCAGATCGGACTGATGAGTCGCGTGCTCACCGAAACCGGCACGCTGGCCGCACACGCAGAGATCTGGCAGACGGAAGAGATGGTCGAGGCCATCGCCCGCCAGTTCGAAACCGTCGAGGTCAACTCCGTGGTCATCCCGTCGTTTCAGGAAGCGCCCTGGACTTTCGCGCGAGCGTCGGGGCCGCGATGACCGGCGCGCAGCTTCTCGCGGAGTACTCGGGATGCGATGCGGCGATCCTCGATGATGCCGCTGCCGTCGAGGCCTTGCTCGTCAAAGCGGCGGCGGCGGCCGGGGCGACGGTCGTCGCACCGACGGCGCATGGGGTCGGTCGCCGCGGGCGCACGAGCGTGATCGTGCTCGAGGCGTCGCACCTGTCGGTTCAGACGTGGCCGGAGGCAGAGCATGCGTCCGTAGGGCTGTTCACGTCCAGTGAAAGCGACCTGCGGGCCGCCCATCCGGTGCTCTTCGAAGGCTTGCGAGCTCAGTCTTCGGAGATCGTCGAGCTCGAGCGCGGCCTGCCGGGCGCACCGAAGATGCGGGTGCTCGCTCACCATCCGCTCGAATCGATCACTCTCGATTGCAGCGACGCGAAGCTGCCGCACACCATTCGCCTGGATCACTCGCCCCGTCGTGGCCTCGGTCTGTTCGCCACGCGCGCATTCGACCCGGACGAGCTAATCTACGAGACGCCGATGAGGCTGGTCAGCAACGACACCGAGTACACCCTACAGACCGACATCGGAGACGTCGTCCTCGTCGCGGAGGACTTGGGTCGCGAGCTGACCGTGGCCGGAGTGTTGCGCTTTCCCGAGTCGATGTTCGTGGTCGTCGCGAACCACTACGGACTCGATGCTCCTTCGCCGATCATGCTTCGGGAACGCGTCACGGGTTCGCGCACCCGCGAGGTGCTGGCGACAACGTTCCACGCCCTGATCAACTGCGCGCGGGACGCGAATGTGGAGCTGCAGTGGCCACCGACCACGCTCACCTTCGACGGGAGCGAACCCGTCTGGAGCGCCCGGGTGATCGCAACGCAGCCGATCGCTTCCGGCGACGAGCTCTTCAGCGAGTGGGGCAAAGAGACCCAGTCCAACCCGGTCAATGATGCTCAGTCCGTTCGTGAGGGCGAGCGGGCCACCTCGAGAGTCGAAAGCCGCGAGCCGGGAGGACGGGTCGATACGACCGGCACCCATATCGTCGTCGAGTACTCCGGTTGCGACCGCGGGATCCTCGATGACGAAGCCGCGCTCCAATCGCTGCTCCTGGAGGCGGCCGGGGCCGCAGGCGCCGCTGTCGTAGACCCCGCTTTTCGTCGCTTCGGGCCTACTGGAGTCACCTTCGGTGTCGTGGCGGAGGGATCGCATGTGACGATCCACTCCCGGCCAGAGGCGGGGTGCGCCTCCGCCGATATCTACACGAGCGGCGCGCTCGACCCGCATCGCGGGCACGCCGTGCTCGGCAAGGAACTGGGCGCCCAGGCTTCACAGGTCATCTCCGTGAGCCGCGGACTGACCGGACCCGAAAAGATGCGCGTGCGGGATCACCGGCGAGTCGAGTCGATCACGCTCGATTGCCGCGCTCCCCAGCTCCCCGACACTGTGCGCGTCGGTCGCTCGCCCGGTCGCGGGTTCGGTTTCTTCGCCACTCGCGACTTCGCAGCCGGCGATATCATCTACGAGGCGCCCGTCCGGCTGGCGAACTGGCGGGCCGAGTTCATTCTCGAAACCGATCTCGGAAGGAGCGTCCACACCTCGGAATCGTTGGGTTACGAACTCTATACCGAAGTGATCGAAATGTGGCCGGAGCACGTACATCGGGCGATCGCCCTTCACTACGACCTGCAAGATCCTGAGCCGGAGGAGATCCTCGAAGCCATCACCGGGAACTTCGAGCGGGAGACCATGATCACGTCGTTCGACGGGCTGATCAATCACGCCAGCGATCCCAACGCAGCGCTCGACTGGCCCACCGTCACCATCTATTTCGATGAAGACGATCTACCGGCCTGGACCGTCGCACTGCGCGCAAAGCGGTCGATCAGAGCCGGCGAAGAGCTGTTCGTCAATTACCGATGCACGCTCTTCGACTACGTGCCGCCCCGGGAGTGGCTGCCATGAACGCCAAAAACAGAGATCCGGCCGTGGCGACGACCCACCTCATCGCGGAGTACTCTGGATGCCAACCAGGCATCCTCGACGACGAGAGCGCCGTCGAGTCGATGCTCGTGGAGGCCGCTCAGGCGAGTGGCGCAATCGTTGTCGCACGCGTGTTCCATCGCTTCCTCCCCCAAGGTGTCACAGGCTTCGTCATGGCTGACAAGTCGCACCTGTCCGTCCACACCTGGCCGGAGGACAAATACGCGGCGGTGGACATCCTGACCGGCGCCGCCGGCGATCCGCACCGCGCCCACGCCGTGCTCACGGAAGCACTCGGGGCCCAAGCCTCCGAGCTCGTCCTGGTGAGCCGCGGGCTAGCGGGCACGAACACGATGTGCGTACAGGGGCACCGCCGGGTTGGGTCGCATAGAGTCGACTTCCGCTCGCCGCAGTTGCCCGGCGGCGTGCGCCTCGGCCGCTCGACGGAGCGCGGGCTCGGCCTGATCGCCACCCGAGACTTTTGCTGCGGTGATGCGATCTACGAAGTTACAGCTACACTATCCCCTTGGGAAACGGAGTTCATTGTCGAAACCGACCTCGGAGAGTGCGTTCGAGTCGCGGAGTCGCTGGGGTACTCGCTTCACACCCCCTTGATCGAGCTCTGGCCGGAGCAGGTGCGCCGATCGATCGTGCAGCGTTACGACCTGGCAGATCCGTCGCCGATCGGCATCCTCGACCACATCACAGAATACGGCGCCCGGGGCACTCTCATGATGGGGTTCGACGGACTCGCGAGCCACTCCCGCGATCCGAACATGGCCCTGGATTGGACCGCGTCGGGGATCGCGTTTGACGCCGACGATCAACCCGTGTGGTCCGTACAGCAGCGCGCCTGCCGGGACATCGCCGCGGCCGGCGTGCTTCTCGTCGACTATCGCGTTTCGATGTTCGACTTCGTGCCGCCCGGAGATTGGTGCCCGTGAGCGGGCGCGGTCGCAATGAGGATCTCCTCGGCGTCATCGTGGCGCTCTGGCCATCGGTGCGCAAATATCCGTGGAGTGCCGGTCTTCTCATCGCCTCGCTCGCGGCGAGTGTCATCGTATCGGTCGTATTCTCGCTTTCGCTTCAGATTCTATTCGACGAAACCATCCCCGCCAGGGATGCAACACAACTTGCGATCGTCATCGGAACGCTGTTGGTGTTGCTGATCGGCACCAGCGTGGTGGCGTACTTTCAGGCAAAGCTGGCGGCGAGGCTCACCGCGAATGTGGTTCGTGACATCCAGGGCCGGTTGATCGACCAAGTGCTGCACCTGCCCGCTTCTTACTTCACCAAGACCGCCCCGGGATCCATCATCGCCTCGTTCTCGACCGACCTCGAGCCCATCGCCTATGTGGTCGGCAGCTACGGGCCCTACCTGGTGATGTATTCGTTCGTTCTGTTGGCGTGCATGGGCGCAATGGCTTGGATCGATGGCCGGGCCGCGCTCTTGACGCTGCTCATGTTCCCGGTCGCCCTGCTCGGGCGCGGCCTTGCGCGCCGCGCCGCCGAGGCGACGAAGGATTTCAAGACCGCGGAAAGTCGGGTCCTTGCAGCCGCGCAGGACACCGTCCGCAACGAGTCCTTCATCCGCGCGTTCGGCATCGAGAAATTCTTCACCGCGCGCTTCCAAACCGCAGCCCACGACCAATTCTCGAGACAAGTGCGCGCGTCTTTCCTGGTGCAGATATGGGAGATGCTCGCGATGCACGGCAGTATGTTCTTGGCCGTGGTCGCCATCGGGGGCGCTGCATGGCTCGCGGTCGCCCGCGACATCACCACGGGGGCCTTCGCCGCGGTACTCATGTTGATTTTCTACGTCCAGGATGCCGCGTACCAGATCGCCTATGCGGGGGGCGGACTGCTCTGGGCGTCCGGCGGGATGGCCCGGATACGAGCGTTCCTCGCCATCGAGAGGGAAGATCCAGGTGATCCAGCCGCCCGGGTAGCCGCCCTTCAACACGCCATTCGATTCGAGGACGTCTCGTTCGGGTACGGAGACAACGAACCCGTGCTCTCAGGCCTTTCGTTCACGATCGCGCGCGGCGAGACCGTCGCGATCGTCGGGCGAAGCGGCGCGGGAAAGAGCACGCTCCTGAGTCTGCTGATGCGATTCCAAGATCCGCAAGCGGGGCGGATCACGTGGGACGGCATCGAAGTGTCCGAGGTTTCACGCACGTCGTTGCGCTCGCAACTCGGCGTCGTTTTCCAGGAACCGCTATTGATCGGAGGACCCAGTTCCCAGGTGCTCCGCGTCGGCCGCCCCGAGGCGAGCGAGGAGGACCTGGAAGACGCGATAGCCAGCGCCGATCTGGACGAAGTCGTGAAGGAGCTGCCCGAGGGCCTCGACACGTGGCTCGGGGAAGGCAGTCACATCCTGTCCAGCGGCCAGAAGCAGCGGTTCGCTCTCGCGCAAGCGATCTTGCGGCGCCCGTCCGTGCTGATACTGGACGAGGTGACCTCGTCGTTGGATCCCGCCGCCGAAGCCGAGATCATCGAAGGCATCGAGGGCGCGGCCCCCACGGTGATTGTGGTCTCCCATCGCCTCAAAATCGCCAAGCGGGCCGACCGCATCTTGGTTTTGCACGCAGGCAAGATCGTGGAAAACGGCACCCACGAGGCGCTCATCGCCGCGAGCGGTGTCTACGCGCGCATGTACGAGCATCGGTCCGGATCTACGCCCGATGGCGGCGCGGCGACAGCAGAGAAAGGCTGGCAGGCACTTGCCGGCCAAGGGTAGACCATGACCATCGAAACACGAGCCACAGAGGTCATCCCGTTCGAGGTGCGTGAGCACAACTTTACTGTGCACAAGCTGCAGGAAAGCCGGGAGGTCCGGCAGGGGGAGCAGCAGAACTTCGAGGGGATCGATGGGGCCCGATCGCGATGGCAGCCCCCCCCGGCGGCGGTCAAAGCCCGGCGATTTCTACAGAAGCAGCTCCGAAGCATCGGCAGGAACAAACATGCGTCGATGCAAAAGCACACGCTCAAGTGGATCGAGCGCGAGGCGGATAGGGTTGAGATCGTCACCCAGACCATACGATTGGACGAGCTGCCCGACGGCCTGCAACGGTACCTCCGTGTCACGCGAGACGCACCCACGGAAAAGGCGGATGTCACGGCTCGAGTGCCGTGTCTTCAGCTCTTCGGCAAGGACGGCTGGTCGCTTCGGATTCTCAAAGTGACCGAGGAACACCTTCAGCGGATGACGCCCGTTCAATTACGGGCCATCGAGCGCCTTCGGATCCATGAATCGCTCACAGTTCTCGTAGAAGCAATTCGGGTTGCGCAGCTTCGCGCCGGGGGGGTTATCTCGGCCAGCTACGCCAAGGTCCTTGCGCGCCGGCTCGAGAGCGCCTCAGACCCGGGGACGCGCTCGGAGGCCCAAAGCGCGCTCCTATGTCAGGGGCACACCGAGAGGACCCTGGCAGAAGGGGTCTTGTATGTTCTGTACGACATGGGCCTCAGCCCGGCGGCGTGCGCCCATTACTATGGGGAGGCGTATCCGGAGCTTGCAGCGGAGTTTCTGTCAATCGCGGGACCACCATCGACCATCCCGGAGGCGAGCCTCGATGCGATATTGGAGCTTTTCCGGAGTGGTTACCTGAAGCAGCTTCGGGAGATCGCCGAAGGCGATGTCGAGTGGGGATTCAGGATCAAAGAAGTCCTCCACGATTCGTCGCGCGCCATCGACGGCATCGGCCCCATGAGCCCCGCGCTGCGTCGGGAGCGTGAGGAGCTCATGCCCCTGGTCGCCTTCCGGGCGCTCCGGCGCGCCGTGATCCGAACGATTCACTCGGAGCTCAAGCGCCGGTCGGACCTCTTGCACCAGGCCCTCGATTCTGGCGGCGCCGCTTGGGATCGCGTGATCGTCGGTGGAGGTGTGTGCGGAGCCGCGGCGGCGCGCGCGCTCAAACTGAAGAACCCGGATCTGTCAATACTCGTTATCGACGCGTCGGAGCTCCTGGCGCCCGACCTGGCGCGGGGCGGATTCGTGAGGAGCAATTCGGCTAATTACCCAGCGCGGGCCACCGACAGGAACGGCTTTTTCGCCCACGAGAACGTGCACGTGCCCGAAATGCCCACCTGCGGACCGATCCAGGTCAGCGATCTGTCACCCTTGCTATTCTGCCCCGTCCAGGACATTGCAGACGCGGCGGCGATTACGCTCGCCACTTCGGGCGCGCATGTCATGTACGCGACCGTCGAGCGGGTCGAACGGTGCGGGGCGGGCGCGCCTGCGAGATACCGCGTTGTCCTCTCGGATGGCCGGTGGGTCGACACGGATCGAGTCGGACTGTTCACGGGGTTCGGCGAGCCCAATCTCGTGGGCTTCGATGAGCCGCCGCAGGCCCTGCTCCTGCAGGAAACGTCGAGTGCGGCCACCCTCGCACCAGGGCAGTACCCTAAGGTCATGTTCGAATCACAGTTTCGGGCGTTGATGGCCGACCATGACCACCCGCGTGACCCTTTCCGCGAGGACGAAGACATCTTGGTTGTCGGCTGGGGCGATGCCGGAATTGCGACATGTCGGGGGCTGGTAGGCTTGGAAGGGCCCGGCGCGTACGAGGGAAAGGGCCAACTGGACGCGGTGAATCGAGGTGCGGTGGGCCGCATCCACTATGTCGTGGGTTGGAACGGCCCTGAGAACGTGGAGCAGTTCTTATCCATGTTCCCGTCGGCGACATTCGACGTTCGTTACACTGCCGTGTACTACGCGGACCTCATCATCGAGCTTGAGAATGCCGAGTATTCGGCGGCGGAGGAGCGCGAGCAGGCCAGGGGCAGCATACTTTTGCAGCCCGGTCGCGTGACCAGCCTTCGTTGGATCGAGCCGGGGGGCCGGAGGCGACTCGAGGTTCAGCTCGAGTTGAAGGCCGGGAGACGAAAGCGGCTCGCAGTGGATCGCGTCGTCTTGTGCATCGGGAGCGAATCGTACAACGACGCGATGTTCCGACCTCTTCTTGCTTCGGACCACCACGGTGCGAAGCTCCCTAGGATTCGTGCTTCCTTGCATGGCGACAAGAAGGCGACGTTTGTGGGCAGAAAGGTGCCGGGGGAAGACGTCTATCTCGGCGGAGTCTTTGCGACCCACTACGCCACCGGAGACCTCGTCGTCGGCGAGGAAGCCCAGGGGTATGATCCGTACTGGGCCCAGCATATTGGCACCATGAACCCTCGTGCGGTCGGGCTGGCCGAGAGTTTTTTGGGTGAAGGCAGGCCACGCCTGACTGCGCCACGCCAGATCGAGCCTGACCCCGAGACCATCACCCAGCTCGAAACGAGAGCACAGGCGGTCATCGGCAAGCTCGATGGGGGGCGCCCGCTTCGGATCGATGAAGGCAATGTCCTGTTCGAAGCAAAAGTCGAACTCGCCAAGGCGCTTTTCGCGGCGCGGTTCTCCCCCGGCACACCGTTCGAAGCAATCTTCGAGCGCAATGGCCAGGAGATTGTGGTCGAGTCATCGTCGGATCCCGTACGCCTGGCCGAGCTCATCAACGCGAATCCTCCTCTCGTCGAGATTCTGCGCCGAGTGCTTTCGATCGGACCGATTCAGTTTCGCGCTGAAACCTACCCCGCGAATGCCCCCATCGCTCTGGGGCCGGGTGCAATCGATACGAAGACTCTGCACCTTATCGCACCTGGTTCACGGTCACAATTTTCAGGGGTCAAATCGGCTGCCACCTCGGAGGACCGTTATGGGCACCCGCCGCGTCCCCAGGCGTTATAGCCGGACTGCTACGGTCGATTCATGTCCATCGCGGCAATTGATTGAGCCCGGCGCTTTGCGGTTTTCAAACCGGGCTCACGATGAGTTACTTTCCTGCAAGGCCCTCGGTGATTTCGATGTAAGTCCCGATGGGGTCGGTTAAGAACGCAATCTTCAGGCCGATCCGGGCTATCTCGCGACGTTCGACGTCGAAGGATACCCCCTCGGACCTCAGGGGGGCGGCAAAAGCATCCATGTCCGCGACTTCAAAACACGACACGCATCAGCGGCGCCAACGTATACCACTTTTGTTGATAATGGCGGGCCAAAGGATCGCAAGTCAAGAACGCGCCTAGGGATTGGAAGTGTGATGACCAATATCGTCTTCATCGTCGTCATCGGAATAATGGCGATGGTTTTCGCCCTAGGGCACGGAGCCCGAAGGCGTGAGGTGGGCAGCAAAGCCGCAACGAGAGATGCCCGTCGAGGTATCGCGGTCATAGGAATAACCTTACTTCTTGGCGTCGGATTCTACCGCTTCCTGCCAGGTCTCTGGGGAGATCCATCGAAGCGAGGTCTCCTTTTTTTTCTCCTGGCAGCGCCGTTGTGGGCTTCCATAGCCTGGTTGTCATGGCGCAAGAGGCAGGGAGGCAGGGTCTTGCTGGATCTTGGTCGGTCGAGACTTCAGAAGATGCAGTTAGTCGCGGGGTGTTTTATTGCCGGGCTAAATATGCTCGTTCTGGTGGGTAGACTCCTGGGAACGGAAGACGCCATGGGAGTAGATATCTCTCAACTTCTTTTCGGGATCTCTTTGGGCGTACTCTTTCTCGTTCTTGGATTGAGCCACGTTGAGATCAGAGAGCGTGGAATATTCTATTCGGATCGTTTTGTCAAATGGGTGCGAGTTGAGTCCTACGCATGGGAGGGAGAAGGAGGCCTTACTCTCACATTGGAGGTCCAAGGGCGCTTATCCGTTTTCCGACATCTAAGTTTGCCTGTCCCATCTATTCATAAGGAAGCCATTGAGGACTTGTTGGCCCGGAATCTTTCAGGTAACAAGGGCACGACGTAAGGTTTAAGATAGAGGTCTTGGCCTGGCCCCATTTCCACATGCTGGCGCTGGACGACGTTTATGCGGCCGACGGGGACGGGCATCCCCGGTTCCATCCGCTACCTCCCCCTGCAGATGACTCGGTGGCTCAGTGACCGGACGCTGGTATACAACGATGCAGGCGGCATTCGTGCCGTGAACCGTGTATCGAAAGAGGTCTGGGAGGTGTTGTCACCCACTCAGCAAGGTGAGGAGCTTCTCTGGAAGCGTTCGTGATCTTTGATCCCTATTGCTTGACGTGGATTCGTCCGCCAATCCGCAGCCACCCAATGGACCCGTCGGACTTACGCACGAACTCACCCTCCGTCGAACCCTCAATCTGAATTCGGCACATTGCCAGGCCGCGACCAGCTTACGCCGCTGTGGAGGGCTGGAATGATTCACACTGCGGGATGCCTGATATGCCACTCTGAGGCCTGCTCATAAGCGTGCGCGATCCGACACAGCAGAGGTTCGCTAAGGCGACTACCCATGAACTGCATCGAATAGGGGGCTCCTCTGTCAGTCGCCCCGCAAGGGACAGTGATCGTGGGTGTACCCGCCCAGTTCGCGGGTAACGTGAACCGAAACCGGGTAGGCGCCGACCCTGGGGCAAAATCACCCAAGCCGCCGTAACGTAGATCTTGGGAGCAGGCGTGGGAGGGCCGCCCGATGGACAGACCACAGCGTCAACCGTCGAGAGCGCTTCCAGCGGATAAGCGGTTCTATGGAAGGGGTGGTCAAGAGAAACACCTCTCCGGCGAGCGGGCAGCCAGTACCGAGACACTGTCGTGGCAACCAGCCCCTGTCTCCGTTGAGACGAACTGTTGACCCTGCGTCGCAAAGATTTTGATCAACCGTCACAACGTGGTGAAGTTTCGAGAAACTGAAAAGCGTAATGGGGTCGTTCGTTGCCGACCACGGTTCTATCTGAGCCTCGAGGGCTATCGCTTTTCCAGGTCGTGCGAGGGGGGATAGAGTATTAGTTGGGCCTTGGGCCAAAGCCGTGTGCCAACCGCTTATCGGATCCTCACCCTCGAGAGTATTGTTTCGAAACGCACCAGCGACGAGCTGTCGAATTCATCGCGCTGCCGGCAAAAGTCTCGAAACGGTTATGTCGCCAAGTTCAGTTTCTTCGGATTAAAGGTGTCTCCTTTCTTCCACATGACTAACGCAATCGCTGCAATCTTACGCGCCACTGTGAGCCGTCCGACGTATGCCGTGTTCGGCGAGTCGCTCCAAGCAGCTCTTCCACGGTTCGGCCTGCATGCCCCCGGTCGCCGCACCGATGAAAACATCTTTTAAGCGCCGGTTACCGTTCCGGTTCAGTCCCCGCGTCGCAATTGGCTTTCGGCGACGGACCGCGCGCCCTTCAACCATCTCGTATTCCGAACTCATGTGCGTCACCACTGCCAGTCCGCTGTAGTTCCAGAGTTGACGCTTGGTGCGGAACCGGTGCGGTGTGTCCAGGGTCGCCACAATCAGCGCACACCGAATCGGCCCCAGCTGGGGAATGGTTCGTAACAACAATCACCCGAAAATCACGTTCAAAGGCGACGAGGTTTCCCTGGACGGCGAGAACGACTTCAGGGTGACCGGCGCACTGACGATTCGTGGCGTCACGAAGAAGTCGACGCTGGACGTTCGATATCTTGGCCAGTGGCCCACGCCATTCTGGGAAGATGGGGTGGACAAGGGACCTAAAATGCGTGCCGGCTTTTATGCGTCCACGTCCATCAACCGACACGATTTTGGCGTGAGTTGGAACGGTCAGATGGACAACGGCGGTCTGGTGGTAGGCAATGAGGTTGTTATTACAATCGATGTCGAAGCCCTGCTGGACTGAAAAACTGAAACGACTCAGCGTCGTCTCGGAGATACATAGTTCTGGACGAAGTCTTCGTCACGATCCTCGGCAAACGGCAATCCCTTTGGCGTGCCGTCGATCAAGACGGCGACGTGATCGATACCCATGTCTGTGGTCGTAGACATGATTGGTGCCTCGCAAGCCTGATATCCCGGTCGACAACGAGCAGATGGACAAAGTCAACTACGCCAGTGGGCGATGGTTGAGTCCGACAAAACAAACGGAAACATCTTCTGGGCGCTCGACTCGTTTAGCAGCCACGCTTGGCGTCCGCACAAGAATAACTTCACAGTATTGGCGCCCAGGTTTCGGTCAGATTCGGTCACGACCGATTGAGCAGACCGGAGGAATCGCCCGGCTATTTCGAGGTTCTGCGATTGAGGAGCGGCCGAAGATGGCGTGAAGGTCCCGGGAAGATGGCGCGAAGGTCCCGCGAAGAGTGGGATGCCAAAACGTGAAGTTATTCTTGTGCGGACCCTTAGCTGGCCGAGTGTGGTTGGTTGCCGACCGGATTTACCTGTGTGAATCCCTGCGTGTTGGTTATATTTTCTGTGATGTCTGATTTTATGAATCTCCGGGACTACCTTGACGTGGGTACGACGTTCGGTGGGACATTGCTCGGTCTAGGGCTCATCCTGCTTCTAGCTCCATACTTCCCCGGCGTTAGTTTCGGAACGATCAAGATTCCGACATTTCCCGACGACATACGCGCTCGACTCAGGTGGATAGGCCCCATCGTGTTTGTTGCGACCGTAGCGTTCCACGTACCGTTCATTGATCGAAATCCTCGGGTCGTAACGCAGACTACCCCGGCTCCCGACAGCTCGCCGATTCCCGCAAACGCCCCCCCGGTCGACGTGGCATCTCCCGCTGAAAAGCCACAGAACCGCCTTGAGAACGTAGGACTCGCCTCCGACGGAGACGCCGGTCAAAACGAAGTAGCGGTTAAGATCGTGCGGCGACGCGAAGGTGAGACGCCGTGGAGTGCACCTCCACTGACTCGTCTGGACGATGAGAGCGGCCTGGTAATAGTAACGCTGGCCATAACCGTCGACTCGCGCTTGCTTGACATCACCCCGTTTGACTATCTGCTCGAAGTTGTACTGATTCCTGACGGCAGCGAGGAGCGTGATGAGGTTCATCTGACGAGCTATCGGGATAACCCCAATTACCGGTTTGTCCAGCGAGCTGATGTCCAGAGAACGTTCTGGGATGTGGACAAGAAAATATGGACAGACCACAAGGGCACTTACGTCGTTCGCGTGTATCGTGAAGGTGATGACGGAACACCCCGCCTGGAAGCCACCGCAGAACTAACCTTGGCGTAAGGTCACCGGCGAGGTGCCCGTCGGTACAACATATTAGGACCGTCGGAGTTCGCCGTAGCGATTTCCAGAACACCGTCGCCATCGATGTCGGCCAGGGCGATGCCGTAGGTCACCAGTTCCGGAGCACCGATCGTGACGGCCTCGAACCGGCGTCCCTGGTCACGATTCAGGAACATCGTGTTGGCTTGCCCGGCGTTGCCGACGACGATATCGAGCGCACCGTCCCGATCCATGTCGGCCACTGCCAGCGTGTAGGTACGGCCGTCGTCGCGCCCGAACGTCACCCGACGCTCGAAGTTCCCCGCTCCATCACCGAAATAGACCGCATTGGCCTCATCGATGTTGCCGTTGATGATGTCGAGATGGCCGTCGCCGTCGAGATCGGCAACCTCCACGGCCCGGGTCTCGTCGCTTCCGGTGCCGTACGGTCGTGATGTCGGAAAGGCGCCCTCACCGTCGTTGAAATACACGACGTTGGGCTGGCCGTCGCGATTGGCCAGCGCCAGGTCCAGGTAGTCGTCGCCGTCGAGATCGGCGGCGGCAACGTCGATCGTCGAGTCGGCCCGGTTGCCGAACGAGCCGCGCCGATCGAAGATCGGCCCCCGATCGTTAAAGTAGATACCGTTTTCCATGCCCCGATTGTTCACCAGGATGTCGATTCGCGAATCACCGTCAAGATCGGCCAGCAAGATGCTACGGGTGCTGTCGATCCCACCGAAGGTCGAACCCGGCGTGAAGCGGCCGTCGCCGTTGTTCCAGAACACAAGGTTCGGAGCGCGGTCGTTGCCGACGGCCACGTCGAGATCACCGTCGTAGTCGAGGTCGGCGAGCGCCGTTGCGTAGCTGGTGGCGGAATCCTCACTGAGTGGGCGCTCGACGGTGAAGCCGCCGGCGCCGTTGTTCACGAAGATGCGGTTCTGGCCCGGCCAGTGGCGGCCGTTGGCAACGGCGAGATCTCGATCTCCATCACCGTCGATATCGCCGAAACTGAGTGATGCAGACCTCTCTTCGTGGATGCCGATTTGATCGTAGGCGAGGTAGGTTGGCGGTTCATCGGATTCGACGGCCGTCGGCGGCGACGATGCGCTTTCGGAAAAGGCAAACAGGTGCCGCGTCGTGCGCACGAAGACCTGCCCCTCCGAGATGGCGGGCGTCGCCAGGATCACTTCGCCGACGGGGTTTACCGCCAACAGTTCGTGCTCTTCGCCGGCCCTAAAAACGAACACGTCGCCGTCCTCGCTGGCGGCATAGATCCGGCCATCGGCCGCAATCGGAGAAGCGCTGTAGGCGCCACCGACGTTGCCGAGCCGTGCCTGGTACACGCGCTCGCCACTGGCAGCCTTAAACGCGGTCACCACACCCCCATCCGAAACCACGTACAGATGATCGCGGTACGCCAGCGGCGTGGTCATGTAAGGGCCGAAGCGTGCCGAGCTCCAGGCGATGAAGTCGTTAGACGTTTCGTTCTCCGGCAGAGAGATGTCGCCGTTGGCACCGGGGCGGATCGCGAAAATCGGTCGGATCCGATAGCCGCTCGCCACAAAGAACAGGCCGTCGCCGATGACCGGCGTCGGTGTGGTGTTGAACGAGCTGCCGCGCAGCATCCAGAGGGGCTTGCCGCTCTGCGGGTCGTAGCCGTAAATCCTCTCGGGACCGTTAGTGATCAGCTCGGTTCGGTCGTCACCTTCGTACACCGTCGGCGTGGAGAATGACGAGATCACATCGCGCGCCGTGCGCCACACCTCCTTACCGCCCGCCACGTCGTAGGCGGCGATAAACGAACCCTGTTGCTGATCGGCCTGCACGATGACCAGGCCCTGGTAGATGATCGGCGAACTCGCCGACCCCCAGTGATAGGTATCGTCATATGAGGCGCCACCATCGATGGGTCCCAGATCCCGGCTCCACAGCAATTCACCGTTCAGGTCGTAGCAATACAGCCCCTCCGACCCGAACATCACAACCAGGTGTGTGCCGTCGGTGACCGGTGTCGCCGAGGCGTAGCTGTTCTTGGGATGCCGCTGGATTCGCGGCACGCCCTGAAAGGCGTCGTGTCGCCACACGACCTCACCGCTGTAACGATCCAACGCATATACCGTCCAGATGTGCTCGGAGGTGTCGGTGCGCCGATCGATGCTGCCGTCACGACCGAACTTGAAAACCGAATTCGGGTCCGAGCTGACGGCACCGGTGAGGAACACACGGTCGTTCCATACCACCGGACTCGAATGGCCGAGACCCGGGATAGGCATCTTCCATGCGACGTTTTGCTGCGTGGAGGCGTTCCAGCGAATAGGCGGTTCCTGGCCGTCGGCGATCCCCGAAGCGTTAGGCCCCCGGAACGACGGCCAGTTGAAACGGCTTTCGGACTGGACCGTGGAAGCCCCAGCTTCTGCCGCCGCGTGTACACCCGACTCGAGCAACAAAACCCCGGCCCGGCCAGCGAAGAGAACCGCTGCAACAGCAACTAGAATCGTCAAGGCTTTCATTTTGCCTTCCTTTAAGTTAAGAGCAGCTTAGAAAAGCGGGAGCGGCTGCCTACCGCCGTGTCGGCAACGCGCCACACCTCGCCCATGCCTCCGTTGCCCGGAGGCGAAGGGAACTCGTAGCTGCTGAGTCTCATGCCAGATGGCATTGCTTGTGTGAACTTGGGCAACCCCGAAAAACTCCGTAAAGGATACGAGAGGAGGGAGTTGGGGTCAACCAAACAACTTGTTGCCCAGCCATTTCGGAAGTCAGGGAGGACGGAGTGTCTGGAAGGGGCTCTGGAAGGGAAAAGGTCGAGGAGGGAGAGGAATTTGAAGTGAGGGGTATTTTCGAGAGACAGGTATCCGTAGCGGGTCCAGCCCGGTGATTGGGGTCAGGCAGGCGCGTGGAGACCAGGGAAACGAGTCAGTTCAGCTGGAGTCGGCTGGGGTTGGGGCAGACAGAGCGAGGCGAAGCAAACGAAGAAGCTCGATGGAGGTATGCGGGCGATGGCGCCCGCGATGCAAATGACGCAATCGATACAGACGTTCGATCGTGAGAGCCAGGCTTATGAGGAGCCAGTGGAGAAGCAAGCTGTTGGCGTGGTGATGGGGGATATGGGCCATCCCATAACGGTTCTTGGCATCGTTGAAACCTTGGTTTTCGACTTCCCAACGACTCTTGGCCATGCGAAATAAAGTGGGCGCTCCCACTTGGTTCATCGAGAAATTGGTCAGCCAGTAGGCTTCGACCACCGATCCATCGGGTTTCTCTTGCCGGTAGCGGATCACGCGCACGGTCGGCCAGTTCAATCGGCCCCAGGGATCGAAGTCGTCTGCATCCCAGATTTCCACCCGATCGGCTCCATCCTTGAAAACCCGGGACGGCGGCTGACAAGCAAACCGGCTTTTGGCGGCGTTGAACAAGCTCGGAAGATTGGCTTTGAGACGGACGATGGTCTTCAATCCCAACTCGTCGGCCAAGTGCAGGAACGGAGCCGACGCATAGCCCCCATCGACAACAACATAATCGGCAAAACGCGGCCCCAACTGCCCCACCACCCGACGAAGCAGTCGTTGCCCCCCCGACCATTCGCTATCCCCACTACCGTAGGGTTCCACATCGACCGGTAAAGTGAACCCGGTGCCCACGATGGTGGCCATCACGACGTGGTGTAAGTAGGTGGTCACCTCCCCCTCGGCGTTGCGATGGGGTCGACACCACTGACACCCGGCCTCACCGACACGCCCCACGGTTGTCCCGTCCAGCGCCAGGCCGATGAATCGGCAATCGTCGAACGCTTTATTGCGCTTGGCCTGCTTGATGGCTGTGGTCAACGCGCCGCGCGTGAATTCCGGATTCAGCTTCTCGGTAAAATAGCCCAGCGTGTCGTCGCTAAAGCGGCGTCCGATTCCCAAGGCCCGACACGCCGAGGATCGTGCGAGCGACTCGATGGCCAGGAAGCTCGATTCCCGCAGCAGATACCCGATCACCAGAGACCAGATCAGATGCCCACTTCCGATCTGCGGTCGCACCCGCCCATCTCCGGGGTGATTCAAATACCCCTTCAGCCGCAAACACTTTCGCGCGTACCGTCGTATCCCTCGTGCCGACGGACCTTTCACCGGCGCTTCCGCTTCTCACGTTGTTGCTGGCGCTCCAGCACCAACAACTTCGCGTTCGCTGTCAGCACCTCCCGGATCGCATCCTGAAACTCCCTTCCCGCTCCGACACGCTTTTGAATCTCCTCAACCATGGCAGCTGGAACGTGTTCGACATGCTTCTTCCCGTCCATCATGAATGTCCAGGACCAGGATGGGTGCCCTTCACCCGACACACACCGGCACGTCGGCTTACCGCACCGGGTGTAACTAATCGACACCGAGCCAGGCAGCAAACCGTCGGGTATCTCATGGCGCTCGATCAGGCTGTACTTCCGCCGTCGCAGTCGCGACGCAACCGCTCCCCTTACCTGATTCAACTCAAGCCATATCTTTTTCTTCTTCATCTGACGGTATATATACCACAAGATACCGCCGACACCATATCGATTTCAACAATGCGAAAATAGAACTTCCTTAACAATGGGTTTGAATTCGACTCAAATGCCCGCTGGCCGGGCCTCATTCAACTTCGACCGAGCTGCTCTTCCGAAATGGCTGCTTGTTGCCCTTGTTGCCCTTGTTGCCTGCTTGGTTTCGGTCGATTTCGGGCGTCGACGTCTTCGTGGCGACTTGCATCTGGTCGGATGGCGCTCCGGACGCGCCCCTCGATAGTTCCACCACAGGACACTGGTGTCCGCCAGAAATAATGAGATGTCATTGTTTTCCCAACGTCTGGGTCCACTCGAGGCTGGAAAATATGATATGACTATGATATCATATCAATATCACAGGAGGGAACATGCAGGCAAACAACGAAAAACTGATCCAGGTGCCAAGCGGGTGGGTAATGCTCGGCGTGAATCTCCTGATCCTGCTGGGTGGAATCGCTCTGACGATCAATGTCGCCGCGGGTGGCAGCCCCAAGGTGGTCCTTTTGCTCTCGTTTCCGATGATCGCCCTCGGCGCGTTTCTGATGGCGGGATTCTTCACTCTCGAGCCGAACGAAGCGCGCGTCCTGATCCTGTTCGGCAAGTACAAGGGAACGGCGCGTACGGCCGGTTTCAGCTGGACGAACCCGCTCTACACCAAGACGCGAATTTCACTGCGCTCCAGAAACTTCGATGGCGAGACATTAAAGGTCAACGAAAAGAGGGGAAACCCCATCGAGATTTCCGCGGTCATCGTCTGGAGAGTCTCCGACACCGCCAAGGCGGTCTTTGATGTGGATGACTACGTGCACTTTGTCAAGGTACAGAGCGAGTCGGCACTGCGTCAGATGGCGAACGATTATCCTTACGATCACGGCGAGGATGAAGACGACGGCCTGGTGACGCTTCGAAGCGGTATGGAGGAAGTCAGCGCGGCGTTGGCCCGACAGGTCCAGGATCGTCTCCGACGGGCCGGCGTCGAAGTCGAAGAGGCGCGCCTCAACCACCTGGCATACGCTCCGGAGATCGCAAGCGCGATGCTCCGGCGCCAGCAGGCCGAAGCCATCATCGCGGCTCGAAAGAAAATTGTCCACGGCGCCGTCAGCATGGTGGACATCGCGCTCAAGACTCTGGCCGAGCAGAACGTCGTCGAACTCGACGAAGAACGCAAGGCCGCGATGGTCAGCAACCTGCTCGTCGTTCTCTGCGGAGAGACAGAGGCACACCCGGTCATCAACACGGGCTCCCTGTATAACTAGGATCGAATCGTGTCACGCAAGGCATTTCTCCTGCGTATCGATGTGAAGCTCTGGGAAGACCTGATGAAGTGGTCGCAGGACGACCTGCGCAGCGTGAACGGCCAGATCGAATACCTGTTGAGGCAGGCGGTGGACAAGAGGAAAGGCGTTCGTGGCGGCAAGAAGATATCGCCCGATCAGAAAGATCCCGACTCCTGAGGACAGCGGAGGATTCGGTGCAGGTGTGCTGTCCTAAACGCACCTGCACCGAAGCCTGTTTTAGTTAGTCGCGAAGCAATAGAACAGGCCCGCGCCGCCGGTCCGTACCAGAGACTCCTGATCGCAACCCCGGGTCGCATGGGCCGAGTTCCACGATGTGTTCCCGCCACCGGTACGATCGTGGTGGCCGATCATCGCGCTGCCCTCTCCGCTGTTTGTCCAGTTGTCGCACGTCTGATCGGAAGCCCGGCCGTCGGAGTTCGAGCCTGTCAAGATGTCGTGCCGGTTGACATCGTCACCTCTTCCGCTGACGCCATCGCCCTTTTCATTCAGCGCACTCATCTTGGTCAGATTGTTGCGATCGCGCTGGACGTCACCGTGAAGATCCGCAACGGTCGCGGCGACCATCTCGCCGTTGGCGTTGTGCCACGGGCCGTCTCCGATACGGTCGCGGGCGTTCACGCCGCCGGAGCCGCTCGTGCTGAGGTAGGCACGCCATGTCTTGCCGGTCGAGCCCGCTGCTTCAGCGAGTTCCTGGCAATGGCGGTCCGCGCCTGCCAGGCCACCCAGGTCGGCGCCGTTCCCGCCACCGACGCTCGTCAATGAAGAAACTCATCGCCGGGGGCGGTCCGCCACGACCTCGGCCGCGACCACGTCCGCGCTGCGCCAAGCCGTCTGCGGCGAACGTCAGCAGCGCAATAACTACGAGCACAAACTGGATCTTCTTCATGTCAGTCTCCTTCTCGGTTTCTTAATCTTACAGGCCGCCGATAGAACGCCCGCCTCCCCGAAAAGCGAACGGAGCGACGGTCCGACTTCTCAACTCACAAGAACTCGTGTCATCAAATCCAGGGAACGGCATTCTCTGAAGTTCAGCGTCGATAGTCAAGCTTGATACTTCAAGGGTCTCCGAGCGCTGCACCATCACCGGAAATCCTTGATAGGAAGGCGTTAACTCCCGACACCGCACACCCTTGACCTGACGTGCCGGAAAGACTACTCTTTACCATCCTGCGAATAAACAGCTAAGTTGTTGAAAACAAGAAAGCCTACATCGTGTCACGTTGGTTTTGAACCAGGCCTTCGAATCGACGGAACGGGACCATCGACAGGAACACGGACCGAAAGCATATCTTCCCGAGGTAAACCGACGTGAGCGAGTTGGAACAGAACGCGGCGCCAGAATCAACATCGGACCAACCCATGGATTGGGCGAAGATCGCCCGGTTCGCCCTACCTTCGGCGCTTGGACTCTTCCTGTTCCTGGCGCCGGTGCAGGTCGGGGGCAACCTGACCATCCCGATCGCGGTCATCGTGTCCACGCTTCACGGGGCAATGGGCAGCTTGGTTCTTCAGAGCCTGGTCACGTTGTGCGTGGTCACGGCGCTGGCCAGTGTCGCCTACAGTTGGCTCAAGTTCCCCTGGTTACCCAAGAACCAGCTCGTGGTCGGGATCTTCAAAACCACCCCATTCTGGACCGTGCTTCGTATTCTTGGCGCCGTGTTCGGCGTCATGTTCCTGATGGAGAGCGGACCGCAGCTGATCATCGGCGACGACACCGGTCGCACGGCATACGTGGAGATCGGCGAGCAAATGTTCCTGATCTTCATCACCTCGTGCATGTTTCTCCCGCTGCTGACCAATTACGGGGCCATGGAGTTCATCGGGACTCTGGTGCGGCCGGTGTTCATTCGCCTGTTCCGGCTCCCGGGCCGTGCGGCGATCGATGCCACGGCGTCGTTCGTGGCCGCGGCAAGCGTCGGGTTGCTGATCACGATCGAGCAGTATCGGAACGGCTCCTACAACGTACGCGAGGCCGCAGCCGTCGCTACAAATTTTTCGGTGGTCTCGGTTCCGTTCGCGGTGCTGATCGCTTCGGTGGCCGGGATCGACCACATCTTTTTCCCCTGGTACATTACGGTCGCCATAGCGTGCATCATCGCCGCGATTATTACGCCGCGCATTCCGCCGCTGTCCCGGAAGCCCGACACCGTCTTCCCGGGCGCCGTCGGATCGCCTGAGGAAGATCGTCCCAGCGGAATCTCCATCCCGCGGCTGGCCTTGACACGTGCGGTCCAGAGAGCCGAACGAGCTCCGGGAATGAAGGGATATGCCGCCAGTTCCGGGCGTTCGATGGCGGACGCGGTGTTCGGCGTCATCGGCGCCAGTATGGGAATGGTTGTCCTTGTCATGATTGTCGCCCTGCACACACCGATCTTCGGTTGGCTGGCGCTTCCACTGGTGCCCCTGCTGGAGTTGATGGGTGTGGGTGGAGCCGGTGCGGCCGCACCCGGGCTGCTGGTCGGCTTCCTCGACCAGTTCCTCCCGGCTGTCATGGCCGCGGACATCGATTTCGAGTTGACGAAGTTCGTGCTGGCCGGGCTTTCGGTCTGTCAGCTCATCTATATGTCCGAAGTCGGCATCCTGTTGCTGCGGTCGATCCTTCCACTTACGTTCATCGACCTGGTTCTGATCTTTATCCAGAGA
Source organism: Terriglobia bacterium (assembly GCA_965247425.1). Classification (GTDB taxonomy): domain Bacteria; phylum Acidobacteriota; class Terriglobia; order 20CM-2-55-15; family 20CM-2-55-15; genus CAZOZZ01. Next base: position 1,668,821 of record OZ252023.1, on the reverse strand, counting down.
ACGATCATCCTGGTGCCCGTGCTCGTGATCGCCGGGAATTTGATAATTGGCTAGGAGCCTGTGCGGCAGAAGGGATCGTAGCGAGAAAGTGGAGAATCGAGGTCAGATTCCCTCGACTTTGAGGCATTTTCTCGATTTTGAGGCGAATAGTGGTTCTATTCAACGAAAAATCGGGGAAATCTGAAGTCCAAAACCCTAAGTGTATAGCGCGGACTTGCGTGTATGATGTGCCCGTTTAGAAACAGGAGGCCCCTAGATGTCGGATAAGTGGATGCTACGCGGCAGAGAATACGGTAACTGCAACTGCGACTGGGGCTGCCCGTGCCAGTTCAGCGCCCCCAGCACCTATGGGAAATGTGAGGCTATCGTGAGTGGCATCATCGAGGAGGGCTACTTCAACGACACGCGGCTGGGCGGTCTGAACTGGGTGATACTCGTGAAGTGGCCGGGCGAAATCATTGAAGGCAACGGCACACAGCAAGTGATTATCGATGAGCGCGCCGATGACGATCAACGCGAAGCTCTCCGCAAGATCCTTCACGGGGAATCCACTGCCCCGGGCGCCACACACTTCTTCGTCTACAACAGCACGATGTCGAAGGTCCTCGAGACGCTGTCGAAGCCGATCGACCTGTCGATCGACGTCGAAGCAAGAACGGGGAGTATCAAGATCCCGGACATGATCGAATCGACAGGCACGCCGATTACGAATCCGATCGACGGGAGCATAGCCCGATCCAGGATTCATCTTCCCAACGGGTTCGAATACACCTACGCCGAAATGGGCACGGGCACGACAAGCGTGAAGGGGAGCATCGAGTTGGAATTCTCCGGAAGCTACGGCCAGTTCAACCTGCTCCACATGAACCAGGACGGCGTAATCCGCTGACACATCCAGTGGCGGACCCATCCGCTCGGAAACAAGAATGAGCGGCATGTCTCAGCCCGCTTCGCCAGCTGCTTCCCTGCCGAAACGGGACCGGACCGCGATACTCACCTCCCTGGCCGGCGTGACGCTGCTGGCGTGGATCTACCTCTTCCTTATGGCTGAGGGCATGGGCGACATGCCGATGTCCGGGGCCGCCGATCTGGTCCGGATCCGGCCGTGGGGGGGAGTCGACTTCCTCCTCATGTTTCTGATGTGGACGGTGATGATGGTGGGGATGATGGTTCCCACCGCGGTGCCCATGACCCTGATGTACGCGGCGGTTGCGAGGAAAGCGGCCAACCAGAACACGCCGCTTCCCGCAACCGGAATCTTCGTGGCCGGATACGTCGCCATGTGGTGCCTCTTCAGTGTCGGCGCAACTGCGGCTCAGTGGCTGCTCGACCAGGCGGCCCTTCTTTCACCGATGATGGTGACCACCAGCCCGAAGTTCGGCGCGGTCCTTCTCATCGCAGCCGGCCTCTACCAGTGGACGCCTCTCAAGAATTCCTGCCTCGACCACTGCCGCGCTCCTGCGCATTTTCTTGCCCAACACTGGCGGAAGGGAGTGGGCGGAGCGTTTCGCATGGGGCTGCACCACGGGGCGTTCTGCCTGGGATGTTGCTGGGTCCTGATGGGGCTCCTGTTCCTCGGAGGCGTGATGAACCTGTTGTGGATTGCGTTGATCACTCTGTTCGTCCTGTCGGAGAAAGTGATGCGGTTCGGCGCCAGAGGGGGGCGTTACGCGGGCATCGCTATGATTCTTGCCGGTGTCGTCTCACTTGCCGGGTTTGGGTGGGGCTGAGTGAAAGCCAGCTCCCAGCAGCTTAATCGTCACCCGCAAAAACTGGCGGGCACCCTCCTGGGGGAGTACGATAAATAGACGATTTATCGGGCTTAAAGCAATGGACAACATCCGACTGAACGTTTGCCTCGCGTCGATGGTGAGGAACCTCGTGGTTGCCGGTCTGATCCTGCACTCGACCACCCCACTGGCCTCGGCGCAGGACGGCGAGAAACTCGACGTCTTTGTCTGTCTGGAATCGAAACTTTGGACACGGCCCACCGAAGAGGTCCAGCAACGTCGCCTGCGCGACCGTTCCCGACAGGAGCCATACGTCTGGGTCCGGGACTTCATTTTTTACCAGGGTAAAGACGGAGAGGGCGCGGAGGTCGACGTTGAAAAACTCTCCGGCGCCTGGGCGGCGAAGGAAACCACTCGCCATTGTAACGACGCCTGGTGGATGGAACAGATCGAACAGGGACGTTTCCTTGAACTCTGGTCCTTTTTCCACGAAGTCCTGTCTGTCGTCCGGAAAGACAACATCTACACGGTCACCGTCCAACCGACCCGCCAGGGATACCAGTTCGTTCGATTCGCCAAATCCGGAAAAGACGAATGGGAATCGGTGGAACTGGTCGTCGTCACTCCGTCAGGGGAACTGCTCGAAACGCTGACGGAGAAGCCCGGAGCAAGACGTTAAGTCATGTTAAATGGCCGCTAATGGGGCCGCGGACCGTAACCTCCATCGTCTAACCACCGTAGTAATCGTAAAGAGATCGGTTTGTCCGGTCGTTTTCGAACCCGAATAGTAAACAGGAGGAGAACCCATGAGGTTCCGACTTTTGATCCTCGCGTCGGTGATACTGATCGCCCTGCCCGGCTACGGCCAGGACGGTATGTGGAAGGCAAATGTCCCGGGCCCACAGGGCGACCAGGAAATGACATTTAATTTCGAGGTCGACGGCGACTCGCTTACCGGAAGCGTCAACAGCGAATTCACCGGAGAGGCCGAAATCCAGGACGGAAGTATCGACGGCGACAAGATCTCGTTCAAGCATGCTGTGACGCGCGGGCAAAGGACCCTGACGCTCGCTTACACCGGTACGTTCACAGACGGCGAAATTAAGTTGACCCGTACCATCGAAGGCGGCGGTGGTGGTCGCGGCGGACGTGGTGGTCGCGGAGGTCGCGGCGGACGTGGCGGTCGCGGCGGCGGTGGTGGTGGCGGCAGACGCGGAGGTGGCATGGGCGCCGAAGCGACGTTCACCCTCACACCCGCAGGATAGAAGAAAAGTCCGGGAATGAGTGTCGGGGCGTCCCTCCGTGGGCGCCCGCGGGGTTTGAGCGGCGAATAGGCAGGGAGATCCTGTGTCAGTCCTCGTCTTTTCCGCGGGTGGCCAGGGACGGCCACCCCGACACGCTTTCCTGACATTTGGCCCAGATGGCCGAACTCCTCCTCGAAGCCTCCAACCTCAGTATCTGTTCACGGTAAACGGCGTTCCTGATCGCAACAACGTGGTCCCTGAAAGCGTCCAGCCCCGGATGTTTACACATTTCCAATAGCAAATTGATGGCCTCATGTCACACTCAGGACCAGCGTGTTTACTTAAGTTCTTCTAAACAAGCGGGTAGCCGACAAACAATCCTGTCAAACCCGCACTGAGAGCTGCTCGCTGCAGACTGCGCGTACGGCTCGCTAACAGCCATGATTCGCATACCCATCGTGCTCGCATTATTGGCCTCACTGGCGGCTGGTGATGACCCGTACTGCCCGGCTTATCCAAAGCCCCAACGGCAGATATACAGCGCACGGCTGGAGGTGGAACGGACCTCCCAGGCCATGAGCACGAATCTTGTCCGGCCTGTCCTCATGTGGTCCGGACCGAGAGACGTCACCCCGCCGGGAAACAACATTATCGACGACGAAATCTTTCGCAAGATGGCTGTGGCGAGTGTCGAACCCGCGACGCTGACCAGCGACGTCGAAATCCTTCGGCGCCTGTCGCTGGACTTGACCGGGCGTATCCCCTCCGAGGCGCGAGTACGGAGTTTTGTTGCGGACACGGGTGCAAACAAGCGAGCCAGGCTGATCGACGAGTTGATGAGTTCTGAAGCGTTCGTCGACAACTGGACCTCGTTTTTTGCGAACCACTTCGAGGTCACCAGCCAGTATTACTATTTCATCGGCATACCGGGACGGAATCTCTTCTACAACTACCTTCGCGACTTTGTGGAGGGGGACAGGTCCTATTCGGAAGTCGTGACCGAGCTCATCGCGACGTCGGGCGATTCACTCGAACAGGGGCCGCTGAACTTCCTGGTCCGCGGAGTGCAGGAAGGCGATCCGGTCCAAGACACCTGGGACGTCCTCGCGGACCGTATCACCTCGAAGTTTCTCGGGGTCCGGACCGAGTGTGTGTCGTGCCATGACGGCGCCAATCACCTGGAGGAAATCAACCTCTACCTCTCCGAGCGCCGCCGTGAGGAGTTCTGGGGCTTGTCGGCTTTCCTCGCGCGGACGAACCTCATCCAGTTGCCGGTCGACGCCTTCGAGGAACAGTCCCACTTCATAATCGCCGACAGGCCGACAGGCGTTTACACGGGCGTCGTCGATCCGAACAATCCGGGGCCCCGTCCCTTTCGCACGAGCGTGGCAAAAACACCGGTTTACATGTTTACCGGCGAAGAACCGGGGACAGCGAACTGGCGCTCGGAGCTGGCGCGGATGGTCGTGTCCGACCGACAGTTTGCACGCGCAACCGTGAACTACATCTGGGCGCACTTTTTCAGGGCCGGAATCGTTGATCCGCCGAACGGCTGGGACCTGGCGCGAATCGATCCAGACAATCCTCCGCCCGCTCCGTGGGCGCTTCAACCCACCCATCCCGAGCTGATGGAGGCGCTGACCGACGAGTTCATCCGCAGTAACTACAGCATTCACCGCATCATTCGTCTGATCTCGGAATCACGGGCCTACCAGCTTTCCAGCAACTATCCCGGAGAATGGAAGCCGGAGTACGAACTGTTCTTTGCCAAACACGTTCCGAGGCGGATGACGCCTGAAGAAATTTACGATGCCGTCATAACGGCAACGAGAACCGAGACCCCAATGTGGGTTGAAGGTTTCGATCGTCCACTCTATTACGCGGGACAGCTTCCGGACCCGAGCGAACCGCGAAGCAACTACCAGCTCATGAATTTTCTGGACAAGTTAGGGCGGGGCGACTGGTGGCAGACACCCGGCAGCAAGGATTCGACCGTTCTCCATGCCCTGTTCATGATGAACGACGGCCAGATCAACGACCGCGCGTTCGCGAACCGTGGAGTCCTGACCCACGTCACCCGGGTGGCGCAGGCGAACCTGGGCGATCGCGAGGCCGTCGACCGGCTGTTTCTTGCGACCCTCGGTCGATGGTCCACGGACGAAGAATTCGAAATACTTCTGAGCGCCAAGGGGGGTGATTACGAACAGTGGCTGACCGACTGCCAGTGGGTGCTCCTGAACAAACTGGACTTTGTATTTAATCATTAGAAAGTAGCAAGGCAGCCTCGCACAAGAAATGCTCGGATGTCCCAGTTGTAGCAAAATGACTCGGCGGGAGTGGCTCGCCCGGGCGGCCTCCTGGGCCGCCTTTGCGACTCTGGCGCGTCGAGGCGATGCCCAGGTGATCTCAGCCGGCCCCGAGGTCCGGGGGACGGCACGGGCTTGCATCTTCGTCTACTTGAACGGTGCGCCTTCTCACCTCGATACGTTCGACGTCAAGGATGCGTCCTGGAACCCGGACGACATCGACATCCAGCAACACGGCAACATCGCTTTGTCGAACACGCTCTTTCCGAGACTCTCGACTTTGACCGACGACCTGTGCATCCTTCGGTCGGTCCGCAGCTGGGAAGCGATTCACGAACGCGGGACCTTCTACATGCAGACCGCGCACCCGTCCAACCCCGCGTTCCAGGCGGAAACACCGCACATGGGAGCGGTCATCGCGACCGAACTTGGTGGCAGCGGGCCGATGCCCGCCTTTCTGTCCCTGAACCAGGGTGGCACTTTTCAGGGATCCACTTTCCTGGGCGGTACGGTGGCTCCGCTTGCCGCGCCGACCGAAGGAAACGGGCTTTCGGCCATCCAGCATAACTACTTCGGGGGCGACAGCCAGGCACGCTTTACCCAGCGGTTCGATTTGCTGTCACGGTTGGACCAGCGCTTGCGAAGCGCGCCGCCGGACCCGAAGATGGCCGCGCATGCAGCCCACTACGAATCGGCCGGAAGGATGATGTTCGACGAATCCATCGCTTCGGTGTTCCGTCTTTCCGAGGACGAAAACCAGCGTTATGGCGATACCGAACTGGGTCGCGCGGCACGTGTCGCGCGCAATGCCGTCCAGGCGAAGAACGGAACGACGTTCGTCGCGTTGTCGCAGGGAGGCTGGGATACACACCAGCAAATGTTCAACAGGAACGCGAACCCGAACATGTATTCCCTGTCGAATGAACTCGACAGGGCCATCGGATCCCTGGTGGAAGACCTCAAAACCTCGGGAGACCTCGATCAGACGTTGATCGTGATGATGGGCGAATTCGGTCGCACTCCGGGCGCACTGAACGTGCAGGGCGGACGCGATCACCACAAGAACGCCATGAGCGTCGTGATGATGGGCGGTGGCGTTGCCGGCAATCGGGTCATCGGCGCCACAAATTCCACAGGCGCCTTCATGACCGACCCGGGTTGGAGTCGGGGCCGGGCGATCGTCATGGAAGACATCGCCGCGACGATCTATTCCGCGCTTGGAATCGACCCGACCAAGAGCATCCTGGACACTCCGTCGGGACGAAAGTTCGAGTACGTTCCCAGCGCGGGCAACGGCCTGTATACGTCGATCGAGGAAGTGTTCCGATGAGACCGAACTACCCGAACGTGCTGCTCGGTCTCGTCATAGGTGTTCTGGCGCTTGCCGACAACGTCGGAGCTCAGGCCCAAGCGCAGTTCGAGGCCCGTCGCATCATCGTCAGCGCCTCTCGTTCGACACTGATCGCAGGTGAACAGCTACAGCTGTCGGCGTTGGCGCGGGACGAGTTTGGCGCTTCAAGAACCGACGGGTTCAACTGGGGTAGCCACAACGACAACGTCCTAACGGTGAGCAGTCAGGGTGTGGTCACGGCTCGCGGTGTCGGCGCAACCGAGGTGTGGGTTGCGCTGGACCACGCGTGGACCTCGTTAACTCTTGTGGTTCTCCCCAACAGCGTCGCCCTGGACGCCCCGCTCACTGAAATCCTTGTCGGCGGCAGCCTGCAATTTTCGGCTACGGCCCTGGACGCCAACGGCAACCCGATTCCCGGCGTCCATTTCGAATGGGCTGTGGCAGGCCCCAACGGTTATTACACGCAGGTGGCCTCCATCAGCGACACCGGGCTCCTGCGTGCCTCGGCTGCCGGGCGTGTGACGATCAAGGCCATCCTGCCGATCTTCGGCGCATCCCAGGTGCAGGTGGAACGCATTGTCACCACGTCGGACGTTGTCATCCGACGAAATCCCGATTTCCGACTCCGCCGTCTGCTGGCGACCGACCCCATCGAAGGATCCTTCGAACTGCGTCCGAATTCTCAACCCGGCCTGTCGGCCAACGACGTCGGTCAGCTGGCGTTCATCGCTCCGCTGGATGGACTCGCCACCGGCGTGTTGCGCTACGACAACGGCAAGTGGGATCTGATGACCTCGGCCGGTACGCCGGGCGTCTTCCCCAGAAGCTACGTCTGGGCCTTTGGAAACACTTCCATAAACCGCTCGGGCCAGGTCCTTTCCGATTCGTGGACCCGGGGCAATCGGTCGAGCCTGTGGCTGTCCTCAACCTCGGGCACGGTGCCCATCCTGGCTGAGGGACAGACACAGGGTGTCTTTCAAGGGATCCGAAACTTGTCCATCACCCGGTATTCGCTGAACGACGACGCCGACGTGGTGTTCCGCGGTACGTATGACTCACCCAACGGGATTGTGGATCGTGACGGAATCTTCCTTCTGGCCGATGGCCACCTCCGAGTGGTGTGGGCGGCGACCTTGCCGTTGGCGGAATTCCCGGACGGTTTCAGCATCGATCGCGACTTTGGGATCGACGGAGGCGGAAACGTTTACTTCAAGGTGTCACGCGACGGATCGCAAGGGATATACCGCGCCGACGGACTCTCGGCACCGCGGAAGGTGGTCGCAACGGGTGATTCGCTCGGTGGTTCCACGATCGAACGCATTCGAGGGCTTGGGGTGGCCGAAAACGGCTCACTGGCCTTCGGAATCGTTCTGGCTGACGACGCACGCGGTCCGGCACGCTATGACATGGCAAGCGGTCTGACAATGCTCGAAATCCTATCTTTCGACCGAATTCACTCGATCAATGATCGGGGCGAAGTCGTCTTCACCGGAGACACGGGCAACGGGTGGGGATTCAACCGATGGGACGGCACGGCCTCAACCCCGGTGATCGTCTGGGGTGAATCCGTGGGCGGAGGCAACGTCCGTCAGTTTCAAGAGGCGGTCATCACCCGGACCGGGACTGTCTACAGCCTTGTCGGGACGACCGAAAACGAGATGGTTCTGGTGGAATCGGGCTCCGGTCGTGTTCTGTTCCAGTCCGGCGAGCGGATCAACGTCACGGCAAACACCGATTTCATGGGTTTCGTTCCGGGCGCGGCGTCGGGCCCGCCCCACATCTACACCGGCGGCAATCCGGTCAGCATCTTCAAGGTCACGTCGAGCGGACCCGAAGCAGTGTGGGTCACCGGGGATGGTCGACCAGAGACCGCTTCGAGCGGAACCATGTCCAGTGCGACTCGCAACCCACAGGGCGACCTCTATCTCGCAGTCGGCTCCGGCGTTTTCCGGCAGACCGGGTCGACACTCCAAACGCTGGTCGAATACCCGGTCACGCTCGGAAGCGGCATTTTCTCAACGTTCACTTTAAACTGGACGGCCAGCTGGTTTGACGGGTCCAACTACTTCGCCGCCAATGACGCGGGCCTTCTGGTCTGGAACGCGTGGTCGGAAAACGAGAGCCGACTGGTCTCGATCGAAAATGGAAGGATGGCGATGCTGGCCAGTTTTGGAGGTTCGGACCAGACTGTGGCGCCGGATGGGGGGGCTTTCGCCGACCTTTTCTCCGGAGGCAGCACGGGTAACGCCATCGCGGTAGATGATGCCGGTAGGGTGATGATAAGCGCGCGCGTCGAAAACGGACCGGACGGTGTCTACCTTTTTGAAAACGGGAACTGGGAGACGGCAGCGTTGTTCGGCACGACCCAGGTCGGGGGTCAATCCATCAACTGGCTTGACGGTCTGCGGGTGGCAGGTCAACGGTTCTACGCCGTGTTCAACCGCACCAACGGCGGCTCGGTCCTGGCGTCCTACGAGAACGGACAGTGGACCCCGATCTTTGGGAACGGAGACAGGATGCCGAACGGATCTCAGGTCTTCTACATTTCAAGGGACTTTGACGTCAACCGACGAGGAGATGTCGCTTTCGTCGTCAACAACAACGGGGGGACCGAACTGGTTCTCCGCACGGCGGACGGAACAATACGCACGGTCTATCGAACGGGCGAAGCGACGCCGGAAGGCGACCGCTTCTGGCCTTACCAAAACTTCGAGCTGGATCTTCTCGATGACGGAAGCCTGTACTTCATGGGAATCGACTTGCTGGACCGAAACGTCCTGTACTTCGCGGCGCCGCTATTCTAGGCTCCTAGCCGAAACGTTTAATGACGAGTGTCGGGGCGTCACTCCGTGGGCGCCCGCGGGGTTCGACGGCCGCCCGGGCAGAGAGATCCTTTTCTCAGCCGCAGCATTCCCGCGGGTGGCCAGGGACGGCCACCCCGACACTCTATCCCGCAACTCTTCGGCCTTCCATGGAGAGTAACAGCATCCGGGGTGACGAGGTTCGACCGCGATGAGCTGAGAAGTAACAGGCCGAAAACGAACCCAGCGCGAGTAGACCAGCGATACCCGGCGTCGCAAACAAGTACTTTCTCCCGTAAAGCATTGTCGGCGCGATCCAACTTCGGAAACAAAATCCTGTTTTCCTGTTCAACTCGTCGAAATCCGTGAATTCTATAGTCGACGCATCACATACAAAGGATGATAATTGGGCGATGCTTCCCGCCAAGCAGCAAAAAGATTTCGGTTTCATGCGTCTGGGCAGCATGAGCCAATCGTCCAGCCTGGCCCTCACTCTGGGTATGGTTGCAGCTGTCCAGTTCTTGAGCGTCCGACTCGGCTTAGCCCTGACCGTGCCACCTCAAGGAAACGCTACGATCTGGCCGGCCGCCGGAATCGTCCTGGCGATTCTCGTGCTGAGCCGCGGATCGTGGCTGCCAATCCTTGTTGCGGCGTTCGTTGGAGAGATGCTTGCCAATTTTGGTGCGGGTTATCCGGCCCTCGCAAGTTCCGGAGTGGCCGCAATCAATTGCTTGCAGGCCGCTCTGGGAGCCTGGGTCCTGAAAGGTCTTTGCCGGGAACCGATCCGGTGCAACAGCGTTCAACAGATCGTGGCGCTCGGAGTCGCTTCAACGGTAACGATTGCAATCACCGGGTTCCTTGCAGCCGCCGTGATCAATTTTGCATTCGGAGCGGCCTACATGAGGCAGTGGCGACTGTGGTGGACCTCAGATGTGGTCGGTGTGATGGTCGGCGCACCGCTCGTACTGAACTGGGCGGCGATGACGTCCCTGAAAATTTCCTGGGCACGGCTTGCAGAAGCGGCAGTGCTGTTCGCGGGGCTCTCTCTGAGCACGGCTCTCATTTTCGGCGTGACCAACCCCGGTTCCGGGCTCTTGCTTTCGCTACTGTATGTAACTTTCCCGTTCCTGATCTGGGCTGCCTTGCGGTTTGGAACCGCGGGAACCTCAACTGCACTGCTGCTGGTGGCCGTGGTGTCGGTATCGTACACGGCGAATGATTTCGGGCCGATGAGGGTTATCGGAAACAGCGTCGATCAGCAGGTCATCTATCTTCAAATCTATTTAGCTACGGCGATCCTGTCCTCGTTGATCCTGGCTGTGTTGACCGAACAACGGCAACAGACCGAGCAGGCTCTCAGAACACAAACGGAACGGTTCCAGAAGATTTTCGATCACATTCCGGTCATGGTGTCTCTGCATGACCGGAACGGAGACGTGGACGTGATCAACCGGGAGTTTGAAAAGGTCATGGGCTGGACTCTCGAGGATCTGAATCGAGTGGATCTCCTGGCAGAGTGTTATCCGGATGCGGCATACAGGACGAAAGTGATCGACCACATGGGCGCCGGGCAGTCCGGATGGAAGCTATTCAAGACGCGGGTCAAAGACGGTCAATACCTGGATACGATGTGGGCGAACGTTCACCTCTCCGACGGTTCCAGTATCGGCATCGGTCAGGACGAGACCGAACACCGGCAACTTGAAGAACAACTGCGGCATTCGCACAAAATGGAAGCCGTCGGACGGCTGGCTGGGCGGATCGCTCACGACTTCAACAACCTTCTGACGGTCATCCTCGGTTACACCAAGCTCTCACTGGACCATCTCAATCCGGTGGAAGACATTCGGGAAAACCTGGAACACACGCGGAGCGCAACCGAGCGTGCGGCGGCCTTGACCCAACAGTTGATGACCTTCAGCCGTAAGCGGATACAGCCTCCGGCCATCATGGACCTGAATGAACTCGTGCTGGGTATGGACGGAATGATGCAGAGGCTCGGCGGCGCGGACGTTGTGTTGTCGATCCGAACAGACCCGGAGCTAGGACTCATCAAGGCCGACCCCTCCCAAATCGAACAGGGGATCATGAACCTGGTCGCCAACGCCAGGGACGCGATGCCCGACGGTGGAAAGCTTTTCATCGAGACCGCCAGTGTGGACTATCGCAGCCCGTCTGCCGTCGTCCCGGCCGGTCTTCGCAGGACCTCCTATTCGATGCTCACGGTTCGGGACACCGGGGGTGGCATCGATGATGAAACCCAATCTCGAATCTTCGAACCATTCTTCACCACGAAAGAACCGGGTAAGGGTACCGGGATCGGCCTGGCATCCGTCTACGCCATGGTCAGCCACGCCGGAGGAAACGTACTGGTGGACAGCACCCCTGGAAGTGGAGCCGAGTTTCGAATCTACATGCCCGTTGCGAAGAACGGGGTAACGAGCGAGCAAGCCGAACCAGCCCGCTCGGCCACTGGATCGGAGACGATACTGGTGGTAGAAACCGAGGACGTGGTTCGCCAGCTCATCATCGGTATTCTCCAGAGATCCGGATACCATACGCTTGAGGTCAACGGCGCTTCGGAAGCGCTTCGGATCTGCGGGAATCACAACGGTCCAATTCACCTGATGCTGACAGAGACCCTGATGCCCGGGATGGACGGGTACGAACTGACCCGGAGGGCAGCCAAACTTCGCTCATTCGGAATCGTTTTCATGTCGAGCCCTTCGGCGTCCCCGAGCGGTGTCAAATCAACGCCCGGGACCGACACCCACCGCATCGAAAAACCGTTTACGGAGGAAGCTCTGCTTGCTGCCGTGCGCACTGTGTTGGACCTGCGACCAGCCGCGAGGAGAGCCGGGACGTAGCAGGAGATAACGGACTTCGCCCTCGGTCACCTTGTCGAAGAACTGCGTGACGAGTACTCCGAATTTCCGAAGTCGTGACATATCTGGAAGCTGTTCGGCAAGACCTGGTTCTACACGCAAAGGAAATCATCCGGACAAGTCGCCCAACCTGTTCAGGCCGCGGGCAGGCCACGGGAGGGCTCTCCGATGGCCCGACGCTACCAGGTCAATGTCGTGATTGACAACACGGAGCTGGATGGGGTGTGTCTGCAAGCCTGGTGTTTGAACAATCCTACAGCGGGGTCGACGGCGACAGTGCCTCTTCGACAGAGCTGTATGCGTTGCTTTCGGCGATCTCCACGGTTCCGATCAAGCAGTCTCTGGCTGTCATCGGATCGGTGAATCAGCATGGTGAAGTTCAGGCGATTGGAGCCCGACCGCCGATTCGCTACAGGATCGTACCCCGGACCGACGCCGCGTGGTTGCGACAACTGACGCACCAGGAAGATGCCGGCATTCTCATAATTCCCGCGACGGATGTTTCTGACAGAGGTTTCAAAGAAGTCCTGTCCGGTCTGGAGTGTCCGATCCTGGTCATGCGGTGAACCAGTGCAATCGACCCCGACGCGCCGTCTGGATCGACGTTCGGGAGTCCGGCCCGTCTCGACGGGTCCGATTCTTATCCAGGACCTCATTGGCAGCCGTCACGACAAAAAGGGCTTTTATCCTGCATGTATTGCATTCTTCGCGCCCCTCTGTATTAATCAGAAATTGTCCTGTGAATATGTGAGTGAGGAGAAAACTGTTTGACACTGCTTCGTTATCAGGCCGACCGGATTCCCGTCCTACTTTTTACCCTGTTGTTCGTGCTCGATCTTCTTGTTTTCTTCTTCGTCGAGAGCCTGTCTTTCGTGGGAGCCTGGATGGTGATAGGCATATTTCCCAAGGCCTGTATCTCTTCGTTCGGCCATCATCATCAGCACCTGCCGACGTTTCACCGTCCGATCTGGAATCGCTGCCTGGAAGTCATCCTTGGCTTTCAGACCGGGATTACCGGTCATGCCTGGTTTCTCCATCACGTTGTTGGCCATCACCAGCATTATAAGGATCAGGCTCTCGATGAATCTCGGTGGCAACGTGAGGATGGGTCGACGATGGGGGTGCTGGAGTATGCCGCTGTCCTGTTTGGCACCGGCTACTTCCGTGCCTACATGGCCGGCGCTCGTTTTTCCCGGCATCGTCGGATATTTGTCGCCATGATTCTTCTACAGGTGGCCCTTCTGTCCCTGCTCTTTTTTGTCAATTGGGCGAACGCCTTGCTCCTCTTCCTGCTGCCCATGGCTATTTCTCTTTACATCACCTGCTGGCACACCTATTACCATCATGCGGGACTGGGCACCGGTGACGACTTTGAAGCCTCCTTCAACATCGAACACCGATGGTACAACCTTCTGACGGGCAACCTCGGCTACCACACCGCCCACCATCTGGGTGGTGGCCTCCATTGGTCTCTGCTCCCTCGGCTGCACCATGAAATTCGCGCCAGGATACCCGCGGAACTCTTTCGTGAACCCTGTATCCCTTTCCGCTGGATGCCCGCTACCCGGGATACCTCCCGGACGTAACTGCCGGCCCGGGACCCGGCTTCGAGGCGAGTGAAGACCACGGGGACCGCGCACCACTCTCCATCAACAGAACCGAGGGAATCGACCCGGGATCCGCAAGCCTCAACAGCTGATATCCGATGCCGGAGGCGCCCTGAAAGAAGCCCGGCGAGTAGGCGCCTTCAGGGAGGGCTGTCACCAGGTGAAAGCTCCCCGACTCTTTGGCCCGGCGCGTGAGCGAGGCTGCTTGTCTGAGCGCCAGATTCGCCAGGTCCGGCCGCCCCAGACGGTGTCCTGCGGTCCACAGGAACTCAATCCGGCCAAAAATCCCACAGCAGATGTTGTCTGCACCTGCCAGGCCGAAGTCGCGGGTGGTCTTCAACGCGATCTCGATCTCGTCCCGGACCGGGCCGGGACGGGTTGGCGAGACTCCTCCCAGGCGGGCCAGTCCGATTCCCGGTGCGCCGTGGCACCAGGTGGTCATGAAGGAGGGTTCCCGAAGAGCGTCCTCCCTTTTGCGCAAGTCCTTCCAGTTGCCCTTTTCCCTGCAAAAGAGGGTTCGCTCGTAAGCCAGCAATTCTTCAGCGGTGTCGAGGAAGCGGGCGTCGCGGGTCGCATCGTGTAGTTGACCCAGGGCGAAGGCCATACCCGCGGCGCCATGGGAAAAACCGCTCAACAGTACGCCCTCCATCTTCCCGGACAGTCCGGCATCCGACCCGGTAGTCTTGACGAGATTGGCTCTGAGGTGCAGGCCGCAATCCACAGCCTGGCGCAACGTACTGCCGTCATTGGAAGCCTCATACAGGGCCAGCAGCGCCAGAATCGCACCGGCGGCCCCCGACACGATGTCCAGCTCACTGTCGGCCGCGATCCGGCCCGGGGTCATCAATGATGCAGCGCGCACGGCGTCCGACGTAAGATCCGGATCCCGCAGAAACCGACCCACATGAACCAGCGTGAAAACGATCGCGCCTACACCGGTGAGCCCGCCGATCGGCGCGCTCTCGGCCAGAGCCCGGGCGCGCCCCGTGTGACCCACCAACTCCCGAACCGGTTGGAGAGCCGCCAGCGACAACTTCCGGAATCCCGATCCTCCCGTTGCTTTTTCCAGCGCGGCAAGGAAAAGAGCGACCCCACACACACCGCCGTAGAGATCCAGACCCATGGGTTCAATGCGAAACCGGCCCGAAGGAGGCACGGGAGCGGCTGTAATCCATGTAGCGCTGCCGTCGGGCGCCATGATCGCCCTTCTCTTCAGGTCGGAAGCGATGTCGATGGCCGTGGTGATCGCGGTCTCCGACGCCAGCAGCGGAGCGGCCTCACGAGACTGCTCTGGCCTGATCCCGGGACGGGGAGCCGCGGACACGGGGTCGGCTCGGGTGTGGAATGAGAGACGGATCAGGTCGACCTGACGTTCCATGTCCGTCTCGTCGAGGGCCTGGATTCGAGAAGCCACGCGTTCAAATCCGGATTCTCGAAAGCATTCATTAATGGTTCGGCCCGGAAACACCTGGAGGGTCCGGCCTTCCGGGAGGACCGAGAAATAGGGGATGTCCAGGTTCTCCAGGTCACGGATTTCCTTCTCAAGAATCGGCCAGAGGAGCGGCTTTGATTCCGACCGGGTAAGATCCTGTGCAAGCGACTCCAGCTCGATACTGCGGTCCGCGCCGTCCCTCATATATGTGGGGTGAAGTGTCTTCATGAAGAGCGTACCGTAGGCTTTCGTCGGCCGGACGATGAACCGGACTTCATGTTGAGCGACTTGCCTCAGGCAGCCTTCAAGATCCGACGACTCGTCCCTCTCGGCGATCAACAGCTTGTACATCGAGCGGAACCCAAGCACGATGTCGGACACAAACTGTCCGGGAGAGTACCCTTTGCCTGCGGTGAAGGGGACATTGTTCGACGGTGGTCGCTTCAGCTGTTGATACCGAAGCGCCATGGCATCGGTGTTGACTTCTTGCCAGTCCAGGTGAGGGAAATCGGTTTCCTGGTCAGACACGCTCCCCAAACCACTGATGTCGAAACTTTCGCCGTTGGGACCGATGTGCCACCAGGGCAAGAGACCGGTTTCAAGAACCGAATCCAGAAGCATTTGCTTCGCCAAGCCGTAAGCTCCCAGATCGTTCTTCTGGTTCGGGTCGGCGCCGGGCCGGGGGCGCATCAAGGTCTCGAAGTCGATCACAACCGGCTGTGAGCCGCTGGCAATCACATTTTCGAAATGGAGATCGTAGCCGTGCAGGACGTATGCCAGTGACAAAAGCATCCCGGCACGCCGATAGTATTCCTGAAGCTCGGACCGGTCATTCGTGGGTTCGTGGTCCACGTGCTCGACCCATCCATGTCCGGGACGGCTCACAACCTTCAAGTGCTGGAGTTCCGGGAAAGCCCCCCGGGCATTGACCCAATCGAGCAGGTCCCCGAAAGCCGACTCGGAACCCATCCCTCTCGGCTTGTAGATCAGTTTGAGCCCGCCCGAGAACGTCAGGCCGATCACGGCCTGGCCACCCCTGTGACGGTCCGACAGAAAAGGCCCGATCTCCTCGACACTTCCTGGATTGGCCTCCCCGTTCCCGAAGACCTCCCCGATCTCGGGTAAATCCTCCGCCAGACGAAGCAGGAACTCGCTCATCGCATCGACCCACGCTTCCATTAAGACGACGGACATGCGAGCCAGGACGGCATATTCCAGGAAGAACCCTCCAAGCCCGCCCTCCTTCAGGTTCGAGAGGTACTCCCCATATAGGACCCGTGATGGTGGGCCCCCGGTCCGAACTAACCTCCGAAAGGCCGAGGATCGTCGGACGGACAGAAAGATCGAGAACTCCAGTTGCAGAGAAGGGGCCGAGAAGTAGGAAAGCCATTTCAAAAGACCGCGCTCCAGGTCCGCACGGGCCTGGAGTGTCAGATGGCCATAGGGCAGCCCCGCCCGTTCCCGCAATCGACGCCGGGCCACACCGATAAAGGGCAAGAATAGTTCCTGGAAAGGAACGGGCGCGTCGGGTGACAGGAGGTGGGCCGTTCCGGGGTCCTCACGTGTGAGCTTCTCCTCCAGGGACGGATCCACTTCATCGAGAACTTCCTTGAGGGTCGATGTCCAGGTGGGAAGTTCTACGCCTTCCTCCATCTTGACGGCACCCAGTAGCTTAAGCGCCCGGGCTTCGTCAAGGTGGTCCCAGACAAGCCTTTTCTTCCATCGCTCGCGGTCTCCGACACCGACGTTTCGGACCCACCTTTCCAGGCGAGCCTCGGCGGCAGCGACACATTCAGTGCCATCGACCGGCCGGAATTCAGCACCGAACCGCTCCAACAAGGTGCTTGCCCGACCGGCCATGGTGGCGAGGTCCGTTTGGGAGATCTTCATGGCCGGCTCTCGGACAGGCTCGCGATTGCACCCGTATGGGGCAACCCTCCGGCGTTGCGGATCCCGCAGGCGAACCTTGAGAAAGCCCTCATGAAATCCCGCGACGACAGCTAACGCCGGAAGTCGTCACACCCGAACGCGGTGCATCCGCCGCCAAACGCACTGTAGCAGAACGCACTGTCGGTCATGGCTGAATGGGTGCCCATGGCTTCGATTGCTTGTGGATCCAGACCGGTGCCGGGGAGTTGGTCCATGCCGCCTATTTTGGCCTTCATGGTCATACCCCCGCCGCCAGCCACGGCATCGAGATCCTCATCACTCAAGAGATCGCTCGGCATATGCGGAAGGACAAGATAGGCGAGGTTCTCGGCCTCTTCTATGACCTTGATCTCCAGATTGTCCGGAAGCTCGCACCCTGTCTCCCTGGTAAGGACGCCCTTCGGGTCGTCGATCAAATCTTTGCGGAACCCGTCGTCTTTCAGCGCCTTCGCCACGATCCTGAGTCGATGTTCTATAGCAGAAGCCATGGGATATATCCTCCGTGAAATGTGTAGCTGGTCTGTTTGCATTTTAGATTGCAGGAAGAAATCGCTTCGCGTTCCTCCCGGCAACCTCAAGTAGATTCTCATTGATCCTAATTTGGGGTCTTTCTCCAAAAAAGAAATAAATCAAGAAAAGTGGAGTCGGTTTTTCCGATTGACTTTCGGATGCCGCGTCGAGTGGTTCGACCATCACGACAAAGCACTACAGAGCGGACATTACTCGACCGATAAGACTGATTGAGAAGGACGAAATCGGGGAGGGGCGTATGAGAATGGACGGAGACCATCAACCCTTGGGCGAAGGGCTGTTTAGAGACATCACCGAAGCAAGTCCCGACGGCGTGGTCGTTGTTGACGGGTCCGGGACAATTCTTTTTGTGAACCAGGCCGCCGCCGACCTGTTCGACAAGTCCTGTTCCCGACTGGAGGGCACGACGTTCCTTCTGCCATTGCTCGCAACCGAACCCACGGAATTGAACATGGGAGCTCACAAGGTCGAAATACGGGCCGCTCACACGGTGTGGGGGGAACGGCCCGTGTGTGTCGCGTCCCTTCGGGAAGTGACCGAGCGGGTCGAGGCCGAGGCTAATTTCAAGGGGCTCACCGAGGAGCTCGATCAGGCCAATGAAGAGCTGGAGCGCCTGGCCACAGTCGATCCGTCGACCGAATTACTCAACCGTCGGGGGATAGAAACGACGTTATGGCGCGAGCTTTCCAGAGGACGTCGCTCGGGCGCACGCATGTCGGCCGTGTTGCTGACCTGCGATGAATTGAAGGAACATAGCGACAACCTCGGTTACGCCACGGGCGAAGTGCTCTTGAAGGCCATCGCAGAACGATTGAAGGGCGCGCTTCGACCCTCCGACCATGTCGCGCGAATCGGTGTCGACGAATTTCTCGTCCTTCTGCCCGATACCCGACATGCAGAGGGCAGCCAGGTGGCCGACAAACTGCGGTTCGCGGTCGGTAGCTCACCCCTGGCTCTGTCTCCCAAGCCCCTGAGCGTTCAAATGGGCGTGGCCGTGGTGCAGGTCGACCGGGAAACCTGTTCTATCGGTGAGATTCTGGAAGTCGCGCGTCATTCCGTTCGAAGGACCCACGCCGACCGATCCGGATCGATACCTTCGACAGTCCAGCCCCCGGCAGTTCCCAGGATCCCGAATCTGATGGACCTGACGGGTGCGATCGAGGATGGCAGTTTCCACGCCGTCTCCCAGCCAATCCTGGATTTGGAGCACGAGGAAGTCGTAGGCCATGAACTGTTGAGCCGTGGTCCGGCAGGGGCGCTGCAAATGCCCGTGGATTTCTTCCGTATCGCGCTTGAAGCAAACATGCTGACGACTGTAGACCTCTCGTGTCTGAAAGCCTGTGTGGACGCCAGCAAGCGGTTGACCCCGAAAGGAAAGTTCCACCTGAACCTGTTCCCCTCCACCATCCTCGGAACGCCCAGCGACCGCTTGCTGGACCTGCTACAGCTCACCGACGATGAAGTCACATTCTGCATCGAGATCAGCGAGCAACAGTTCATCGGTGATCCGGCCTGCCTGCGGGATCACGTCGCGGCGTTCAAGGAAAGAGGGGTCGAGGTTTCTATCGACGACGTCGGTTTCGGCCGCAGTTGTCTCGAGACCCTGATCATGCTGGAGCCCGATGTCGTCAAGATCGACCGCTGCTACGTTGACGGTGCCTCAAAGGACCCTCACAAGGCCCGATTGCTGAACCGACTCGTGGAAGTGTCCAGAACGCTGGGCGCCGAAATCGTCGCCGAGGGAATCGAAACCCGTGACGACCTGGCATTGCTCAAGGACTACGGCGTCAAATACGGCCAGGGCTGGCTCTGGGGCAAACCCGGCGACTCGTTCATCGAGCAGCGGGCGGCTTGAACAACAAAGCCGATCGCTAACAACATCAGATTCGGTTTGCCATCGATTTCTTTCAACGAAGACACGAAGCCCACGAAGGGTGGAGCGGCAGGGCTGGAACCAATGCCTTGCTTCGCGTTCTTCGTGCCTTCGTGGTGAATTCCCTTCCCTGACATCCCATGTCGAACTTCCCCCGAAAAGCCTCATGTTTTGTAACGGTCAAATTAAAGCTTCATTGTTCTCTCTCGATGTTGGATGATTGTGCTCGCGGATCGGACACAGTGTTCGACTGATGTGGACTCGCCGGGTCGAACTGAAGGGTCCGGCACACTGGAAAGCGAGGAAACGATGAAGCGACAGGACATGCAATCTCCGCTGGCACGCCGGTCGTTCATGGGAAGGGTCTGGGCTGGCGTAGCGGCGTTCTCCGCCACGGCGGTCGTCGTACCGCGGGCCGAAGCCCAGTCCAGGAGAAACGGCGTGTGGCAGCCCGCCCGGCACGAAGCCGATGACTGGCTGGATCAAGTGCCCGGGCAGCACCGATTTGTTTTCGATACCACCAAGCCGGACGGCTTCGTCTGGGCCTTGAGGTTTGCAAACAATTACCTGAACGCGAACCAGCAGGGGTATGGTCTCGAGGACTCCGATGCGGCAGTGGTCATCGTGGCCCGGCACCTGTCGACGGCGTATGCCTTCAACGACGTGATCTGGTCCCGCTACGGAGCCCTTCTCGCGGAGCGAATGAGCCTGGAAGGGGAAACGCCGACCCGGAATCCTCAAAACCGCGAGGGGAGCGGCGCGACGCTTCCAACCCTGATCGGGCGGGGCGCTCATCTCGCCGTCTGCGGGTTTGCCTCCCGGGCGATTGCGGGCGGGCTGGCCCGCTCGACCGGCGGCGATGCGGATACCATCAATGAAGAGATCGGGAACAACCTCGTCGAGAACGCACACATGATGACCGCGGGTATCCTCGCTGTGAATCGTGCGCAGGAGCGAGGTTATTCTTTCGTGAGTTCGTAGTGAGTATGATGGGTCGACTACGTATTTCCGTACTTATCATGATCGGCTTCGCATCGGCAGCCTGCACGCCGGCGGCCCCGCCTGTGGACCCGCTCAACCCGAATCTCGGCAAGCTCCCCGGGCCGCTGATCTCGTCGAAGACGACCATGGTGACCGCGTGGCAGGTCCCGAACAACCCGATGGAGGATCCGGCGCTGGGCGATTCGGAGATGGCGGACCAGATACGCCGGGGGTTCCAGCTGTTCCGGAACACCTCGGGAGAAGCGCCTCAACTGTCGGGCGGCGGGATGTCCTGTAACAACTGTCACATCAATGCCGGGCAGCGTGAGCTGGCTCTTCCGCTGGTCGGTGTGGCCGCAATGTTTCCGGAGTACAACCGGCGAGCGGGCCGCGACTTCACGCTCGAAGACCGTGTCGTCGGATGCTTCTTCCGAAGTCAGAACGCCACCGGGCACGTCGGTCCGGACAGCGAATCCGGTATCGACGATCCGGTCCTGCCAACGCCGGAGACTCCGGAAGTCCTCGCTCTGACGGCGTACCTTCGATGGCTGTCCCGTGGATACGAACCTGGGGAACGCGCGCCCTGGCGCAAAAGGAACGTGATCCCGGAGGAGAACCGGTTACCGCTTGATGAACTGGAGCCCGATAAGGGAGAAGCGATTTTTCTGGAGTTCTGTTTCAACTGCCACGGAAAAGACGGGCAGGGAGTCCAGATCGGCGACAAGAAGGCCGGGCCCCTCTGGGGACCAGACTCCTGGAACGACGGCGCCGGGGCTGCCAGAATCTATACGCTGGCCGGCATCATCCGGTACATGATGCCCTATCTGGAACCCGGCAAGTTCAGCGACGAAGAAGCCCAGCACATCTCCGCGTTTATCAATTCCAAACAGCGTCCGTCGTATCCGTTCAAGGAGCTGGATTACAACACCGAACCCCTTCCCATCGACAGCGTCTATTACCCGCGCCCTGAAGATGAAGCCGGGAACCAGAACTGACCTTGGAGCCCGCCCTTGGATTCAGCGTGTTAAGCCACCGTATTTTGCCGTCAGCCAGGTAAGGCTGACCTGAAAGCTGCCCGCTCTATATGCCGAAATCACAATACGATGTCGTCGTCATCGGCGGAGGCCACAACGGCCTGGTCAACGCCGCTTACCTCGCCCGGGCCGGCCGGAAGGTCCTGGTGCTGGAGCGACGATACGTTCTGGGCGGCGCCGCGGTCACCGAAGAAGTCTTCCCCGGATTCAAGTTTTCCGTCGCTTCCTACGTCGTGTCACTGTTGCGCCCCGAGATCATCCGGGATCTGGACCTACCCCGGCATGGCCTCGAGATCCTGCCGCTCGACGGCACGTTTACTCCAATGCTCGACGGAGACTATCTCTGGCGGGTCAACGACCACGAAAAGTCGCGGCGCGAAATCGCCCGACACTCGAAACTCGACGCCGACGCATACGATGAGTACGGCCAGGCTATGGTGGAGATGGGTCGTTTCGTCAAACCCATCCTCAGCATGACGCCGCCCGACCCCACCTCACTGAACTTCGAAGGATTGCGGGATCTCCTCTTTCTCGGCCGGCGTTTTCAGAAACTGCCGGAGCAGGACCAATACAATCAGGTCCAGTTGATGATGATGAGCGCGGTCGACTTTCTCGACGGCTGGTTCGAAACAGACGTGCTCAAGGCCACCATGGCGGCATCGGGCATCATCGGCACGTTTCAGGGAATCCGGTCACCCGGCACGGCCTACATCCTGCTGCACCACTACATGGGCGAGATTGATGGCGCCTTCAGGTCGTGGGGTTTTGCACGTGGCGGAACCGGCGCGATTTCGAACGCCATCGCGTATGCCGCCCGCGAAGCGGGCGCCGAGATTCGGACCAAAGCGCCGATCGAGCGGATCCTCGTCGGCCACGGCCAGGCGAAGGGTGTCGTGCTCGAAAACGGCGACGAGATCCAGGCCGGAATTGTTTCCTCGAGCGTCGACCCGCGATTGACGTTCATGAAGATGGTCGGGACCGAACATCTTCCAGATGATTTCGTCGACGACATCCGGCGCTTCAAATACCGGGGGTCGTCGGGCAAGGTGAACCTGGCCCTCGACGGCCTGCCCGACTTCCGGTCCATGCCGGGACCTGGCGCCCACCTGCGCGGCGCGATCTCCATTTCACCGAGCATCGAATACATGGAACGGGCCTACGATGACGCGAAGTACGGTCGTTTCTCGCGCCGCCCCTACATCGACTGCGTTATCCCGAGCCTGACCGACCCTTCGCTCGCCCCTCCCGGAAAACACGTCATGTCCTGCTTCGTCCAATACGCGCCCTACCATCTGAAGGAAGGGACCTGGGACGACGCGCGCGACGCGTTCGGCGAGACGGTTATCGACACGCTGGCCGAACATGCTCCGAACATCCGCGACAGGATTCTCCACCAGCAGGTCGTCACGCCACTGGATCTGGAACGGACTTTCGGTCTGTCGGAAGGGAATATTTTCCAGGGCGAGCTTTCCGTGGAGCAACTCTTCTTCCTTCGGCCCGCGCCGGGTTGGGCGCAATACCGGACGCCCATCCGAAACCTCTACATGTGCGGGTCCGCCGCGCATCCGGGAGGTGGCATCATGGGCGCACCGGGTTATAACGCGGCACAAAAGATCCTCAAAGACTCCAAATGGGGCAACCTGTAGTGACCCGTTCCGATGCACGGGTCGTCATCATCGGGGCCGGCCACAACGGCCTGGTCACGGCCTGTTATCTCGCCCGGGTGGGCCTGGCGCCCCTCGTCCTCGAGCGTCGCGGAATCGTCGGCGGCACGGCAATAACCGAGGAACTCTATCCGGACTTTCGTTGTCCCACGCTGGCGCACACGGCCGGTGGGCTGTCGCCGGGCATCGTCAATGACCTGGACCTTGCCAAATACGGATTTATGGCGCTCCGGAAGCCAGCCGTTCGGGTGTTTGCGCCCGATCTGGACGGGCGTGCCCTCCGCATATATGAAGATCCTGTACGCACCACAGAGGAGCTGAAACAGCTATCGGGGGCCGACTCGGCATCTTATCCGGCGTTTGTCGAAAGCTTCAACCGTATCAGTGCTGTCCTGGCGCCCTTGATGACGATGACGCCTCCCGACATCAACAGTCCGGGGGCGGGAGCCCTGTGGGATTTCGGCAAGCTCGGTCTGCGATTCCGCGGATTGAGCAAGAAAGACGCCTTTCGCCTGCTCCGCTGGGGCCCCATGCCGGTCGCCGATCTGGCCGAGGAATGGTTCTCGTCCGAATTGATCCGAGCAACGGTCCAGGCACGAGCCCTCCATGGCACATTCGCAGGCCCACATTCAGCGGGCACGGGTCTCGGTCTTCTCTTCGAGGCTGCGACGAGTGGCGGTCACGCCATCGCCCCGGCAAACTTCCTCGAGGGTGGGATGGGCGCATTGACCCAAGCGCTACGGGACCGAGCCCTGTCGGCAGGAGTAGAAGTTCGGACCGATGCCGATGTCCGGCAAATACAGGTCGAAGGCAACAGGGCAACCGGAGTGGTGCTGGCTTCGGGGGAGGAAATCCCCGCCCTGGGGGTCGTCTCGAACGCGGATCCGCGCCACACGCTCCTTGGACTCGTGGATCCGGTGGACCTCGATCCGGACTTCCTGGTGAAGATCGGCAACTACCGCTGCCGGGGTTCGGCGGCGAAGGTCAACCTCGCCCTTTCCGGGCTGCCCGACTTCGACGCGGCCAAGTCGAATGGTGCCGACTCCCTGGCCGGTCGCATACACATCGGGCCTGAAACCGACTACCTCGAGCATGCTTTCGACGCGGCCAAATACGGAGACTACTCTCCAAATCCCTATATGGAGATCACGATCCCCTCGATAACGGACCCGACTCTGGCTCCGTCCGGCGCACACGTCATGTCGATCTACGTGCAACACGCGCCTTACGACCTCAAGTCCGGTGACTGGTCTTCTCGGCGCGATGAGTTCGGCGATAGTGTCGTCGGCACTCTATCGGCGTACGCACCCCGTATCGGCGAATTGATCCTGCACCGGCAGGTCATCACACCCGTCGATCTGGAACGCACGTACGGACTGACCGGCGGCCACATGTTTCACGGCGAGCCGTCGCTCGATCAAAGTTTCGCCTTTCGGCCGATTCTCGGCTCGGCGAGGTATCGCACTCCAATCGACGGGCTCTTTCTGTGTGGCGCGGGGACGCACCCCGGCGGAGGAGTGACCGGGCTTCCGGGTCTGAACGCGAGCCGGGAAATTGTGTCCGACCTTAAGCGAGAGAATTCTTGATGCACAACAATTTGAGGTCCTGATGCCTATCCCGACAGCCTTTCACGAAAGAACATCGTCACTCTGCGAGAGCCTCAACTACCGGGAATGGGCCGGCTACTACGCCGTGGGCGCCTACGAGACCCATCACGAGCATGAGTACAACGCAATCCGGAACGCCGCGGCCGTCATCGATGTTTCTCCCCTGTTCAAGTACCGGATCAGCGGGCCGGACGCCACGCGACTGGTAGACCGCATCATCACGCGGGACATCGGGCGGGTCAAAGTTGGCCGGGTGATCTACACCCCGTGGTGCGACCCGAGAGGAAAGGTTATCGACGATGGGACCATATCCCGGTTGGAGGAAAACACCTACCGGTGGACGGCGGCTGATCCGAGTTACCGGTGGTTTCATCAAAACTCGGGCAGCCTGGACGTCCGGATCGAGGACATTTCGGAGGAGGTTTCGGCTCTCGCGCTTCAGGGCCCGACTTCCGGACGGTTACTCGAGACGGTCGTAGATGGTGCGGACATCCCGAACCTGCGGTATTTCAGCGTCACACCGGGCCGCATTGCAAGCGTAGGCGTGGACATCTCGCGTACGGGGTATACGGGCGACCTGGGGTATGAGATCTGGATCCCCAGGCACCATTCTCTAGAGGTGTGGGACGCGCTGATCGAGTCCGGGCGCGACTTCGGCATTCAGGCCGCCGGGATGCTGGCCCTGGACGTCGCGCGTATCGAGGCGGGCCTCCTGTTGATCGAAGTGGATTTCAACAGCAGCAAGAAGGCGGTGATCGCATCCCAGGAGTACTCACCGTTTGAAATGGGCCTGGGCAGGCTGGTCCACCTGGATAAGGGAAAGTTCGTCGGCCAACGGGCATTGATCGAGGAGAAGAAGCGGGGCCACCCAAGACAGGTCGTGGGGCTGGAGATCGGGTGGTCGGATGTCGAACGTGTCTATGAAGATCTCGGCCTGCCTGCGGCGATGTCGTCGACCGCATCCCGTGACGCCGTGCCGGTCTACAGCGGCGGGAAACAGGTCGGCCGCGCCACCTCAACGACCTGGTCTCCAACGCTCAAGAAACTCATCGCCCTGGCAACGGTGAGCCGGGAGCACGCCCAGGTCGGCAGCCGCCTGGAAATGGAGTTCACGGTCGAAGCGGTTCGCGATCGTGTGGAAGCCACAGTTGTCGAGACACCGTTCTTCAACCCGGCAAGAAAAACACAGACACCGATCAACTAACCTAGGAGCCTGCGCGGCAGAAGGGATCGTAGCGAGAAAGTGGAGAATCGAGGCCAGATTTTCTCGACTTTGAGGCATTCCCTCGACTTTGAGGCATTCCCTCGACTTTGAGGCATTCCCTCGACTTTGAGGCATTTTCACGATTTTGAGGCGAATAGTGGGTCTATTCAACGAAGAATCGGGGAAATCTGGACCGATTATACCGCTTTCGCAGTAGATCTCTTCTGCCGCTCAGGCTCCTAGAGTCGTACTCTATTGACGATGCAGTTCAGACCTGAATTTCTCAACGTCGAGGAATCCCCTCCGTCCGGATCGCCACGGCGGCTGAACAGCGGCCGGACTCTCACAAACTGTGTTATGGCGAGTCGGACATGCCGACGCCGGAGTTCATCTGTCGGGCCTCCTACGAGGCATCCCTGGCCGGACACACTTTCTATACCTACCCGGGCGGGTACGTCAAATTGCGGGAAGCGATACGAGAGAAGTTCCAGACGCTTCACGGAGTCGAGTACGGCACCGACGAGGTCGTCTGTACGGTGGGGGCGGGAATGGCGATATTTCTCGCCGTCAGAGCGCTGGTGGGACCCGGTGATAACGCCATTGTCATCAGCCCCGCATATTCGATATTCACGTCGGCCATCACGATGTCGGGCGGAGAGACGCGCCAGCTCCCCCTGCTGCGTGATGGGAACCGATTTTGCCTGGACCTGGACCGAGTCCGAAGCGCCGTCGATTCCCGCACGCGTATGCTGGTCGTCAACAGTCCTTCCAACCCGACGGGCTGGGTCATCAGCCGGAAAGAGCAGGAGGCGCTCTGGATTCTTGCGACCGAACACGACTTCATGATTCTGAGCGACGAGGTTTACGACAGACTGGTATTCGACGGACCAGTCGCGCCGTCTTTTGCAACGGTTGCGACCGATCGAGACCACCTGATCGTCGTCAACGGATTTTCGAAGTCCTATAACATGACCGGGTGGCGACTGGGTTACGGCCTGGCGGGGGAGCGTTTGATCTCGCTCATGACCAAGGCCGGTGAGTTCATGACTTCTTCGCCACCTGCGATGGTGCAACAAGCGGGAATCGTTGCCCTGCGGGACGGCGAGGATTATGTCGGGCAAATTCGAGCCCTGTACTCGGAAAGGAGAAGCCTTGTGATGGAGCGGCTCGAGGGCGTCCCGCAAGTGTCCCTGCCGCCGCCCGACGGCGGTTTCTACGCGTTCATCGAGGTCGAAGGCCTGAGCGACTCGCTGGCTTTCGCCGAACGGCTCGTCAACGAGACAGGCGTGGCGCTCGCCCCGGGGTCCGCCTTCGGCCAGGGCGGCGAAGGTTACCTGCGCCTGTGCTTCGCATCGACGGAAGAAATACTGAACTCCGCTCTGGCGCGGTTCGACGAGTTCATGCGCCGGAGAGAAACAATCCTGTAACATTTCATCCGGGTTAGGGGCCTTCGCGGCAGAAGAGATCGTAGCGAGAAAGTGGAGAATCGAGGACAGATTTTCTCGATTTTGAGGCAAATAGTGGTTCTATTTAACGAAAAATCGGGGAAATATGGACCGATTATACCGCTTTCGCAGTAGATCTCTTCTGCCGCGAAGGCTCCTAGTCTAGGCCCCTGCGACAATGCATCGTCTGGCAACATCCACCTCCGCCGAAACACGGCTCCGGTTCGCGGCCCGGGAATTGGAGCAGCTCGCCCGTTTCCCGGAAGTCCTTGTGATCTCTTCGACACGGGGAGCAGGAAGCAATTTCGTCCGGACCTATTGCCTCGACGGGACCGGCCGCATCGGACTCCACAGGGTGACGCTGTTCCAACTCGCCTTCGAGATCGGTGTGGAGATACTGGCCCGCGAGAACCTGTCGCCGATCAGCGGACTCGCCGTCGAGGCACTGACCGCCAGGACCATACATCGCTGCCTCCGGGCTGGGGAACTCGGCTACTTCAAGCCGGTCGCCGACACGGTGGGCTTCACCCGGGCCCTGGGCCGAACCCTTTCCGAGCTGCGGTTTGCCGGCGTCGCCGCGCAGACTCTCGAAGAGGTCGAGCCTTCAGGACTCGATCTGAGCAGGCTTCTGACGCGTTACGGGCAGGAACTGGAACAGGCCGGCCTGGCCGATCCCCGCGCCGTCTTCCAGGCGGCATCGAAAGCCGTGGTGGCTCCCTCGCACAGGTTCGGCGGGCTACCCGCGATCCTTCTCGACGTACTCCCGCACACACGGACGGAGACGGAGTTCGTGACCGCCCTCGCGTCTGTGTCTCCATCCGTCGCGGGCGTCGCGCTGCCGCAAGACCGGAACGGCATCGCCAACCTCGAAACCGCGCTCGGTGTCTGGGCCGAGGCTCTCGAAGGCCCGGAAGACGTCACGTCGCTTGACCGGTTGCGACGATACGTGTTTTTGCCCGAAACCCCGGAACCTACGGCCTCCGATGACAGCCTGGTCTTTTTTTCCTCCACGGACGAAGGCCGTGAATCGGTCGAGATCGCCCGCTACATTCAGTCGGCAGCGAAGGCCGGTACTCGATTCGACCAGATCGCCGTCCTGGTTCGAAATCCGGACATGTATCAGCCCCTTATCGAGGATGCCTTCCACCGCAGTGGCATTCCGGGTCATTACACAAGAGGCAGCGTGCGTCCCAACCCCACGGGTCGGGCGTTTCTGGCCTTGCTCGCATGTCGGTCCGAGGGCCTGTCCGCATCCCGGTTTGCCGAATACCTGTCGCTTGGACAGGTCCCCGAGCCTGATGAAAAGGGCGAACCGCCAAAGCCTTCGCCGCAGTTCACGCCCGTACAGGGTGAGCTGTTTCCGGATGTTGAACTACCGGTGGCGGGCCCGGACGCGGAGACTCGGACCGACGATGATCCCGGGGCCGATGACTCGCCCGTGGTCGCTGGAAATCTGCGGGCTCCCTTTCGATGGGAACGATTGCTGGTCGACGCCGCCGTGATCGGGGGCAAGGACCGCTGGAAGAAACGTCTGGCGGGACTTCATGCAGAGTTCGAAAAACAGATCGCCGAACTGGGTAGCGAGGACGAAACCCGCCGCGAGTATGTGCAGTCACAGTTGGCCCGGTTGGCACACCTCCGCCGCTTTGCATTGCCGGTGGTGGAAGGCCTGGATCAATTTCCAGAGTCGGCATCATGGGGAGAGTGGATCGACCATCTCGAAAGTCTGGCAATCCGTGCGTTGTCCGAACCCGCGCACGTCCTCTCCCTGCTCGGAGAGCTACGCCCCATGGACGACGTGGGCCCGGTCGAACTCGAAGAAGTCCGCGAGGTCCTGTCTCACCGCCTGACATTCCTGAGAAACGACCCGTCGAACCAGCCTTACGGGAAGGTCTTTGTCGGAACGATAACCGAAGCCGCCGGCCGCTCGTTCGAGCTGGTCTTCCTGCCCGGCGTTGCCGAAGGAACCTTTCCCCGAAAATCCCTGGAGGACCCTCTGCTGCTCGACGAGCTTCGAGAGAAACTCGACCTGGGGCTGGCGTTACAGGAAGAACGGGTCTTTGACGAAAGAATGCTGCTTCATACGGCGGCGGGGGCCGCACGCAGGAAGCTCTTCGTTTCATATCCCCGGATGGACATCGGCCAGGGCCGGCCGCGGGTTCCCTCTTTCTATGCCCTTGACGTCCTTCGCGCCGCCGAGGGCCGGATCCCCGACCTGGGAGAGCTGGAACATCGCGCGACTGAAACGTCCGGGTCGTTACTCGGCTGGCCCTCACCCCGCCGGGCCGCCGACGCCATCGACGACACCGAGTACGATCTGGCGACGATCGGCCGGCTGCTCCACCTTCCGGCTTCCCATTTGCGAGGACGAGGCCGCTACCTTCTGGGTACGAACTCCCATCTGGCACGGTCGTTACGCACCAGGTGGCTGCGGTGGCACGCATCGTGGTCCGTCGCGGACGGCATCGTCGATCCCGACCCCGCGACTCTCGAAATCCTGGCATCCCATCGACTGCAATCCCGAAGCTACTCCCCGACCTCGTTGCAGCAGTTTGCCGCATGCCCGTATCGATTCCTTCTCTATTCGATCCACAGGCTTCACAAACGGGACGAGATCGTGGCCATCGAGCAAATGGATCCACTGACTCGCGGCAGCCTTTTCCACGCCGTGCAGTTCCGCCTTCTGACCCGCTTGCGCGACGAACACAGGCTCCCGATGGGGGAGGCAAACCTGGAAGCGGCCACCCGCATAGCCGATGAGGTTCTGAACGAGGTCGCTCGGGAGTACCAGGAGGAGTTGGTCCCCGCAATATCGCGAATCTGGCACAGCGAGATCGAAGACCTCCGCACCGACCTCAGGGGCTGGCTCCGGCAACGGGCGCAGCTCGCAGCCGACGGCGAACAATGGCAGCCCCGCTATTTCGAGTTCTCGTTCGGCCTGACTCGTTCCGGTGACCGGGACCCGGAAAGCCGTAAAGAAGAAGCACTCATCCTCGACGGGATCCGCCTCCGCGGCTCAATCGACCTGGTCGAGGAAGACACAAGTACGGACAGCCTGCGCATCATTGATCATAAGACCGGAAGAGCTCCCTCACAGCCACCGGTAACACTCGGAGGGGGCGAGATACTCCAGCCGATGCTTTACGCGCTGGCGGCCGAGAACCTCCTCGGCAAACCTGTCGGGACTTCGGAACTCTCCTATTGCACGCAGCGGGGAGACTACCGGCGCGTGGAGGTTTCGGTAAATGAAGAATCCAGGAAGCACACGGAAAGAGCGATGCAGTTGATCGACCGAAGTCTCCAGGAAGGCTTTCTGCCGGCGGCGCCACGCGAGAAAGCCTGCATGTACTGCGACTACCGGATCGTGTGTGGCCCATACGAGCAATTGCGGACCGCCCGAAAAGACAGGGGACGTCTCGAGCACATCGAACAGCTCCGCCAGATACCATGATCGAAACAAGCCAACCCGGAGGAGACGATCGACCGACAAGGGAACGTATCCGCACGTCGCTTGACGAGAGTCTGCTCGTCGAGGCCGCGGCGGGGACCGGGAAGACATCGGAACTGGTGAGGCGCATCGTCGCGGTCCTTCAAAAGGACCGCACAACGGTGGACCGCATCGTCGCGGTCACTTTCACCAGAAAGGCCGCCGGAGAATTGAAGCTCCGGTTACGACAGGAGCTAGACAGCGCCAGGACGGGGACGGACAATCCGGTCGAGCGAAAGGCACTCGAACAGGCAATGGTACGCCTGGAGGAAGCGCATATCGGTACCATCCATTCTTTCTGCGCCGACATCCTGCACGAACGGCCGGTCGAGGCGAAGATCCAGCCGGGCTTCGAAGAGCTCGATGAGAAGGAGGCACCCCGCCTGTTCGAGCGTGTGTTCAACAAGTGGATTCAGGGAAGCCTCGACAATCCCCCGCCCGGCCTGCGGCGCGCCTTGTCGCGGGCCGCCTCCTGGAGTGGAGGGCCGTCCCCGCTCGAACAAATCCGGAACGCGGCATGGAATCTGATCGAGTGGCGGGACTTTCCGACATCCTGGCGCAGGGAGCCGTACGAGCGCGAAAAAGAAATCGACGGAATTGTCAAGAACGTGGTGGCATTGTCGGTGCAAGTATCGACGTGTCGGAATGATCGAGACGCACTCCGACAGGCGCTCCGGCCGACGATCGATTTCAGCAACCGGATCGAGCGGACCGAGGCCGTACGCGGGCGGGACTACGACGAGATCGAGGCAGTCCTCGTCAGCCTTGAGAGGGATCTGAAGCGCAACAGGAAAAAGGGCCGCGGCAAGTTTTCCGACGAATACCCCCGTCAGCGGATTCTGGACGATAGAGAACGGCTGCTCGGGACGCTGGAAGGATTCCGGGGCCGGGCCGGGGCCGATCTCGCCGCTCGGCTGAGGGACGAGCTGTGGGAACTGGTCGAACGCTATGACCAGGCCAAGATACGGGCCGGGAAACTGGACTTCGGCGATCTCCTGATGGCGACCAGAGAGCTCATTCGGGACAACGTGGACGTTCGAGGCTTCCTGCAACGGCGTTTTACTCACATCTTTGTAGACGAATTTCAGGATACGGATCCTCTCCAGGCAGAAATTCTGTTGCTGCTCGCCGCGGACGATCCCGGCGAAGCAGACTGGCGCGAAACGCAACCAACGGCCGGAAAGCTTTTCCTGGTTGGAGATCCCAAACAGTCTATTTACCGGTTCCGACGCGCCGACGTCGTCTTCTATCAATCGTTGCGGGGGATATTGACCTCACGAGGTGTGGTCGAGGTTTACCTGACCCGGAGCTTCCGAGCCGTCAGGAATATTCAGAACGCGGTCAATGCGGCCTTTCGACCCGTTATGGACGGGGATCCCACCACCGGCCAGCCCACATATGTTCCACTCGACCGGTATTCAGAGGGCATATCGGGACAGCCTTCCCTGGTCGCGCTTCCCGTTCCGCGCCCGTATGGGTGGTATCGCATCACGAAGCAAGCCGTCGAAGCAGGGACCCCCGATACGGTCGGCGCATTTATCGAATGGCTTCTGAACGAAAGTGGCTGGCGCATTCGAAATCCAGATGGATCCGGGGAGGACATCCCGATTTCCTCACGTCACGTCTGCATTCTGTTCCGCCGGTTCATGTCCTGGGGAAACGACGTCACGCGGCCGTACGTCCACGCGCTGGAGAGCCGCAATCTCCCCCACCTGCTCTGGGGCGCCAAGTCTTTCCACCGGCGCGAGGAGGTCGAAGCCATCCGTGCCGCGCTCGGTGCCGTCGAGTGGCCCGACGACGAGCTGTCCGTGTACGCGACTTTGAGGGGATCGCTGTTTGCAATTTCCGACAGCGTCCTGCTGCGATACGTCCACTCGATTGGAAAGTTGCATCCCTTCCGGAAGCCTCCAGGCGATATCGATCCCGACTTTGCTCCTGTCGTCGAAGCCCTGGAGCTTCTTGGGGAACTCCACCGGCGGCGCAACTGGCAGCCGTTTGTCGAAACGATCCACGAACTGCTGGATCGAACCCGTGCACACGCGGCCTTTGCGTTGAGGCCGGCCGGTAACCAGGTCCTGGCGAACGTGTACCGGGTGGGCGATATGGCACGGGCGTTCGAGGCCCGTGGCGGTTCGTCGTTCCGGGGGTTCGTGGAGTTGTTGACCCGAGAAGCGGAGACGGACAACGCCGCGGAATCTCCGGTCCTCGAAGAAGGCGCCGAAGGAGTTCGGATCATGACGGTTCATGCGGCCAAGGGACTGGAGTTCCCCGTAATAGTCCTGGCAGACATTACGGCCAACCTGGCCGCTGCCGCGGCGGATAAGCACGTGGACCGGGAAAAGGGACTCTGTGCGATGAGACTCCTGGGGTGTTCTCCCTGGGAGCTCCAGGACCACGCACAAATTGAGCACCGGCGTGATGAGGCCGAGGGGACGCGGGTCGCCTATGTCGCCGCAACCAGAGCCCGAGACCTGTTGGTGGTTCCGACCGTCGGCGACGAACCGATTGACGGATGGCTCAGCTGCCTGAATAGGGCGCTATATCCGGCCAATTCGACCCGGCGCACCCCGAAGGCCGCTCCAGGCTGTCCGGAATTCGGAGCCAGGTCCGTGCTCGACCGTCCGGCCAATCTCATGGGTCACGAAGAGTACTCCGTTCGACCGGGTCTGCATCGGCCCGAGACAGGTGAAATAGATGTGGTGTGGTGGGATCCGGCCGGGCTCCGACTCGACGTGGAAGGGAACTTCGGGCTTCGCCAGGCAGAAATCCTCGCCGAAGACAAGGACGGAGACTCGGATAAACAGTCGACCGTCGACTATGAGAAATGGAAACGGCAGCGTGAGGCGCTCATCGAAGAAGGCAGCCGGCCACAATTCGAAGTGTTCACCGCGACCGAGGCGCTCACCGCGGCGCCCGTGTCGGCATCAGCCATCCAGATCGTGCAGCTCGAAAAACCCGCCGACCGACCATCCGGACCCCGGTTCGGAACCCTCGTCCATGTCGTCCTGCGGGATGTGTCCCTCGATGCATCACCGGAGGACATCGCCTCGCTTGCAAAGATGCACGCGCGCCTGATCGACGCGCCGGAAGAAGAGGTCCGCGCCGCCGTCCGGGCCACGTCCGGGGCACTCCGGCACCCTTTCATGAAGCGGGTCCAGGCAGCCGAACGAAGCCACCGGGAACTGCCTGTCACTCTCAAGGTCGAAGACGACCGCATACTCGAGGGCATCATCGACCTCGCCTTTCTCGAAACCGATACCTGGTATGTCGTCGACTTCAAAACCGACGCGGACCTCACGGCCCGAATGGAACACTACCGCTTCCAACTCGGCTGGTACATGCACGCCATGGCACAAATCACGGGGTTGCCTGCCAAGGGGTACCTGTTAGCGATATAGGTAATGAGAAGCCCCTTCGACGCAGAGACGCAAAGACGCAGAGGTGAGTTTTGAAGGAATTTCTCGACTCATTGAGATGTTTCCTTTCCACA
Organism: Terriglobia bacterium; assembly: GCA_965247425.1. GTDB lineage: Bacteria > Acidobacteriota > Terriglobia > 20CM-2-55-15 > 20CM-2-55-15 > CAZOZZ01. Next base: position 1,634,220 of record OZ252023.1, on the reverse strand, counting down.
TACTTCGCTGCCTTAGAACTCAGACCGGGTCTTTTGGGTCCCATAAAATAGCCTTTGCGTCTCTGCGCCTTTGCGTCTTTCGATTGAAAATCCTGATGCCGATTGCTGATAGTATTGACGGACCCAAGGTCATGGCATGAGTCCACACGTCAAATTGGAATGGACGCTCCCGGAGAGTGTGCCGGTGTTGATCCTCAAGAGCACGGTTCTTTTTCCTTTGCAGGTGGCTTCCGTCCAGATCGGAATGAAACAGAATCTCCGGCTTCTCGATGACCATTCCGACTCGGAAGACATCGTGGCCGCGGGTGTGTTCATCGATCCTGACGGTGCGTATCGGGAGCGAAACCTCAGCCGGTTCGCCGTAGCGTCGAGGATACTGAGTCGGATCCGGATGAGTCACGGCACGACCCAGGTTGTGCTGCAAGGCCTCGGACGAGTCCGACTGAACAAGATCGCGCCCTCACAACCGTATTTCCGGGCCGAGAGCGATCGCCCTGCCGTGACGGATGGCGACGAGCCGGCGGTTCAAGCTCTCGTGGAACGGGTGACTTCCCTTGTCGAGACTCTCGTTCGGGTAGACAAACGTTATCCCGACGAATTCGTCCGGGTGGTTCGGTTCAATGTCGAGGATGCTTCCCGATGCGCGGATCTCGTCGCCGATACGATTCAGTTCAGTTATTCGGAAAAGCGTCAGGCGTTGGAAGCAATCGAAGTGTCCACGCGGCTGGAACTCCTGGCAAAGCTTCTCGAGCATCAGATTCAGCGGGCACAGATCGCCGGAGAAGTCCGAATCAAAGCCGAGGGCGCCATCGACCGAACGCATCGGCGAGAAGCTCTCCGTGAGCAACTCTCGATCATCCACCGCGAACTGATCGAGTTGGACCCGGCCGAAGGCAAGATCGTGGAACTCGGCGAGAAGGTTCGGGAAGCGACGCTGCCTTCTCCTGTGGCTGCCGAGGCACAGCGCGACATCCAGCGTCTGCGAGAGGGCGAAGTTCACGTGCTCGAAGAAACATCGATACGGGCATACGTCGAATGGGTTCTGTCTCTACCGTGGCACCGAACCCAGGAAGAGTCGATCAACCTCGGGCGAGCGCGACGACTGTTTAACAAGCGATATCTCGGCCTCGGAGCCGCGCGCGATCGTCTGCTCGAATTTCTCGCGGTGCGCAAGTTCGGCGGGACGACCAAACCCTTGCTCGCCATAGTCGGGCCGCCCGGCACAGGCAAGACCAGCCTGGCCCGGACGCTCGGGGAAGTGCTGGATCGCCCTTGTTTGAGAATTCCGGTCAGCGGAATTCACGACGAAGCCCACATCCGCGGAAGCCGCCGAACTGAGGTGGCGGCAAGACCAGGTCAAATTCTCGATGGCCTGCGAGAGACCGGGGTGCGAAATCCACTTCTTCTCATCGACGACATTCATCTCCTCGGCGAGGACCTGTTGCCCGCGATGCTCGAAGCGCTCGACCCCGCACGAAACAGCCGTTTCCTGGATCACTACCTCGGCGTGCCTTTCGATCTGTCCGAAGCACTGGTTGTGATCACCGCAAACGTGGAAGAAGAGATCCCGTACGCCCTCTGGGACTGTGTGGACGTCGTCACACTGTCGGGTTACACCGACGCCGACAAGCTGGCCATTGCCCGTGACTATGTCTGGCCGCAGGTTGTCCGCCACCACGGACTCGAGGGCCGCAACATTCGTTTGTCTCCCGCCGCCCTGGGTAAGGTCATTTCCGAATACACGAAAGAAGCTGGAGTCCGAGGTCTTACGATCCGGCTCGAAACGCTGTGCAGGCGAATCGCGCTGGCGTTGACGACCGAGCGACTCGGTCGCTACACGGTCAGCCTGCGCAATCTCGAAGAACACCTGGGTCCCCCGACCTTCAAGCAGCGTTCGAGCGCAGCCAAGCCGGTCATTGGAGCCGCAAACGGCCTGGCCTGGACCGAAGCCGGCGGCGATCTGCTGCCAGTCGAAGCATTGCTGATGCCCGGAGAGGGCATCACGACGGTCACAGGACTGCTGGGAGAAGTTTTGCGGGAATCGGTACAGGCCGCCTTGTCCTACGTGCGTTCCCGAGCCGACGAGCTCGACATTCCCGCAGGTATCCTCAACGAGAAAGACCTGCACGTTCACTTTCCTGAAGGAGCAATCCCAAAGGACGGCCCCTCGGCAGGAATCGCCGTCGCGACGGCGATCGCGTCTCTCCTGTCGGGTCGGCCGATACCAGGCAACATGGCCATGACCGGAGAAATTTCCCTGCGCGGCCAGGTCCTCGGAGTGGGAGGAATCCATGAAAAAATCCTGGCTGCCTACCGGGCCGGCATACGCCACGTCATACTGCCCAGGGCGAACGAGAGCGACGTCACCGAAATACCGGACGACGTGGGCCGGAATATCCAAATCCACCTGGTCGAAAACGTTGGAGAAGTCTTCGAAATCGCATTGGGAAAAGAAGCAAATTGACAGGATAGAATGTCGGGGCGGGCGGCCCCCCGCGGGCACACCGCAATACTCCGATACTGAGCCCAAACGCGACTCCGGCTGGAACATTACGGCCATTCGTCCGGGGGCATGGCTCCACTGGTGGATTCCGCGTGCCCGGCGGGCGGGCCGGGACGCCCGCCCCGACACTCTATCCCGAACGAATCAGTGAAAGCCGTCCGGTTGATCGAAACCTAGTCTCTTGACGTAATCCTGCCAGACCAGACCTTCGGCCTTCAGGCCCTCGAGTTCCTTACGGGTCTGGATTGCGACGTCCGATGAGATGGCCTGGGGCGTCTTCCCGAGCGTTGACTTCGTCTGGGACACCTCCAGAAATCGACGCGCGATGTTCTCCATAAGGATCATCCGAATCGTCGCCCCGGCCAGGCTGTCACCGGAAGTCAACGCCCCGTGATTGGGCATGATCAGGTTGCGTGCTTTCCTCAAAACATCGGCCATCGGGCCGATTCGGTCGTCCGTAGAAGCGAGGCCCTCGTAGTCCTCGTCATAGATGGCTATATCTCCGGCGAGAAAGCAGCTCTCCTGATCATAAATTTCCGGAATGATTCGAAAGGAACTCAAAGTGACCACAGAGCTCGGATGCGTGTGGATCAGGACCCGGGCTTCGGGAACCATCCGGTGCAGGACGCCGTGAAGGCGAATCGTGTCGTTCGTATGCCCTTCCCCTTCCACGACGTTTCCGTCGTAATCGACCAGGATGATGTCGTCGGGCGTCACGCGGGAGAAGGACGGACCGAAACGATTCACGTACATCTGACCGTCGACACTAACGCTCAGATGACCCGCTACCAACACCGACAGGCCCTCGGATGCCAGAATCCTTGCGGCACAGGCGATGTCGAATGCGATTTGCGTGTCCATGATCAGATCACTCCGATCGCGTGAAGGAACACGAACGTGATGGCGACCGGAACGACGTACTTGAGCAGGAACAACCACGCCTTGTAGAAAAACGCCAGCTTCGTGCCTTCCAGGAACTCTCGATGTCGGATTGCGTCATCCACACGCCAGGCCGTAAACAATGCGATGCCGAGACCGCCCAGCGGCAGGATCCAGTTCGAGGCAAGATAATCAAACGTGTCGAACCAGTTCCGGCCAAAGACCCCGGCAAACGAATCTCCGAACAACCGGGTTCCGCCACTCAGCGCCGAGGGAATGCCAATCAGAGCGATGATTCCAGCCGAAACCAGGGTGGCGCGGGAGCGCAGCCATTTCACCTCATCGATCAAATAGGAGGTAATCACCTCGAGCATGGAAATCGAACTGGACAATGCCGCGAATACCAGGAGGGCAAAGAACGCGAACGACAGGAAACTCCCGCCGGCCATCTGGCTCATGGCAATGGGAACGCTGACAAACACCAGACCCGGCCCCGCACCCGGTTCCATGCCATACGTAAAAATGATCGGGAAAAGGACCATCGAAGCGGTGAGCGCGATCACGGTGTCGAGGACTGAAATCGTGATTGAGGCCGACATGATGTCGTCCGTCTTCTTGAGATAGCTCCCATACGTCAGCATCGCGCCCATTCCGAGACTCAGCGTGAAGAAGGCGTGGCCAAGAGCTTCGAGAACACCAGCGGCGGTCAACTGCTCGGTGTGGAACCCGAAGACAAAATCCAGTGCGCGGGAAAACCCGTCCAGCGTGAACGAATTCACCAGCAGGATCAGCATCAGGACGAAAAGGGCCGGCATCAGAATGCGGGCCCAGCGTTCGAGGCCCTTGCTGACGCCGCCGATCACGACGCCGACTGTCAGGGCCATGAACACGAAGTGCCAGAAGAGGTTCAGGCCGTTCGAAGCGAAGAGCGCATCAAAGGCCGGTCCCACACCGTCGGGTCCCAACCCGACGATCTGGCCGGACAGCGAAAGGTAGCTGTAATGGAGCGCCCAGCCGGCAACCACGCTGTAGTAAGACAGAATGACAAACGAACCCGCCACACCCAGCCAGCCAAAGGCGACCCACCCGCTACCGGCATTGGAAAGCTTTCGGAAGGCGCCGACAGCGGATGTCTGCGTGGCGCGTCCAAGCAGGACCTCGGCAGTCATCACGGGAAGCCCCACCAGGGCGATGCAAACCAGATAGATCAGAACGAACGCGCCGCCGCCGTTGACGCCGGTGATATATGGAAACTTCCAGATGTTTCCGAGCCCGACGGCCGACCCGGCCGCCGCGAGAATAAACCCGACCTTCGATCCCCAGTGTCCCCTGTCAGCCAAGACAATTCCCCCTGTCCGTGGTACTGCGCGTTAAGTGCGGCTATGATAACATTCCCGCCTTTATGACGGACGAGCACTTTCGAAAACTCGAACGGATGTACGGTCTGGCTCCCTGCAACCAGGGACTGGATCTCGGAGTGACGATAGAAGAAGGCAAGGCCACCATCCATCTGCCGATCCGCCGAAACCTCTTTCACGCGGCAAACGCCGTTCACGGTGCCTACTATTTCAAGCTGCTCGATGACGCCGCGTTCTTCGCCGTGAACTCCACGGTCGAGGATGTCTTCGTCCTGACAGTCTCGTTCAACACCCAGTTGCTCCGCCCCGTATCCTCTGGAGAACTCCACTCCACCGGGACGCTGGTCCGCGCCTCTAAGACGCTGTTTTTCGCCGACGCCGTCGTCACCTCCGACAACGGCAAAGAAATCGCCCGCGGAACGGGTGTGTTCAGCCGCAGCAATATGCCTCTGTCTGAAGAGATCGGGTACAGGTAGGGAGATTCGACCGGGAGGGCGTTTTTCTTGAAAACAGCTTTCCCTGCGTCGAGGACCCTATTTCACCACAAACTAGAACTCAGCGGGGCGCGAACTTTTTGACGCTCAGGCCGTCGTGAACCTCGGCTACATACACGTTTCCTTCTGGATCCATCGAGACCCAGTGCGAAAGTTCCAGCCCGTCTATTCTCTCTCTGAGTTCGCCGGTACGGCCGTCGACCACCAGCAAGTCGTCAAGCTCGCCTTCCACCATGAAAAGAGTGTCGTCCGGCGCCATGTATAACCCGTAGGGCGCCCCCAGATGCGTCCACTGATCCAGGAAGTTTCCGTCCTGGTCGAAGATTTGAATCCGGTGGTTTTCTCTGTCTCCAACCAGCAACATGCCCGCCGAGTCCATCACGATCGTATGGGGCAGGTTGAATTGTCCCGGGTCAGTCCCCTTGGTGCCCCAGGTCTTGATGAACTTCCCGTCCTTTGAAAACTTGAGCACCCTGGAGTTTCCATAGCCGTCTGTGACGAAAAAATCGCCGTTGTGCGCGACAACGACATCCGTCGGACGGTTGAACGTGTCCGGACCGTCACCCGCCACGCCGCGTTTCCCCAGCGTCATGAGGCGTTCGCCGCTCGGGCTGAACTTCATGACCTCATGCGCCCTGCCGTCGGTGGCCCATATAAAGCCGTCGCGATCGACCCGAAGTCCGTGGGACCAGTCGAAGATGTCTTCTCCCCAGGACCGCAGGAACTTTCCATTCCGGTCGAGCGTGAAGAATGCGGGTTCACCACGCCGGAGAACGTGCATGATCCCATCGGCCGTGTGAGCCACCGAGGCGACGGGTCCGAATTCGATACCGGAAGGAAACGTGGCCCACTCGCCGACCAGATGGTAGGAACCGGATTGTCCAGCCTGGACGGGGTCGCCGGCCGTCCAGAGGACAACAACAAGGACCGACAGAAGGATGCCGAGCCACAGTAATCTGTTCATCAGAACTCCTCCACTAGGATCGAAAGTCAGGACCGGCCTGGCTGGCCTTTGGGCGGCTAAGTATATCACCCGTCGGGACGAAGGCCCCACCCGATGGGCACCTCGAATCCCACGTTTCTTATGCTGAGATAGGACCATGGTTTGGTATAAGATCGACGCCACAGATGGCAACACGTTTCGATCGGAGGGCAGAGGATGAACGAGTTGAGCGAGAAAAAGCAGGAAGCCGCAGTCGATCCCGGACTGGTCATGGTTCGGCGAGAAGGTGGCCTGGCGAACAAGATCATCGTCGGCGCCCATCATTTGACGGCGGACGAACCGACGCCGATTGGAACAGACACGGGTCCGACGCCTTACGATCTGCTGGCCGCCGCACTTGGAGCCTGCACGTCTATGACTCTGACGCTGTATGCCGAGAGAAAGCAATGGCCGTTGGAAAGCATCACCGTCCTGGCGCGGCACGGCAAGATTCACGCAAGCGATTGCGAGGATTGCGAAAGTACAGACGGTCGGGTGGACCGCATCGATACGGCGATTGAACTGGGTGGGCCACTGAGCGACGAACAACGGGAACGATTGTTGGAAATTGCCAACAAATGCCCGGTGCACCGGACGCTGAAGTCCGAAATCAATATCCAGACCCGGCTGGTGTGAGCGAAGGGAGGAGAGTGATGAGGAGATCGAGTGCCTTTTTGGGTGTCTGTGTCGTTCTGATTTCAGCAATCGTCGCCGGAGCCCAGGGCCGCAGGCCCATGACGTTCGACGACGTCATGGCGTTGAAGAACGTCGGCTCACCTCAGATATCTCCCGATGGTGAGCGGGTCGTGTACACCGTGTCCTACGCATCGATGAACGACAACGAGACACGGTCGGAAATCTGGATGGTGTCTTCGGGCGGTGGCGACGTGCGACGTTTTACGTCAGGCAACAACGATCGCTCGCCGAATTGGTCTCCCAATGGAGAATGGATCGGGTTCATATCGAGCCGGCCGACGCCCGGAGGACCCTCACGCGATGGGCCGGACCGGGGAAACGACGGGAACCGTCCCCAGATCTACCTGATCTCTCCAAACGGCGGCGAGGCCATGAAGCTGACCGACTCGAAATCCGGAGCCGGGGGGTTCATCTGGTCGCAGGATTCAGGGAAGATCGCCTATACGGCCCAGGTTCCGCTGACCGAAGAGGAAGAGGAGAAGAGGAGGGACGGGGACGATACGAAGGTGATCGACGAGGACTTCCGCTATTCCAGCCTTCATGTGATCGACGTGGATTCCAAAGAGTCGAGTGAAATCGTCGCGGGAGACTTCGTCGTCGGGCAGCCGGCGTGGTCCCCGGACGGAACCCGGATCGCGTATTCGGTACGGCCCACATCCAGAGCGGATGATGGAAGCCTCAGCGACATCTGGGTCGCGAACACGGATGGTAGCGGCGCTCCCCGAAAACTGTACGAGAACGAAGGCGCCGACGGTGGCCCCGTCTGGTCGCCCGACGGCCAGACGATCCTCTTCAGCACTCGTCCCGCCTCTCAGGGACCGGTTGGCTTCTCCAGACTCCACCGAATCCCGGCAAGCGGCGGAAGCCCTCGATCCGTCATTCCGGATTTCGACGGGCCGGCCAACAACGTTCGTTTCTCGCCGGACGGCGAAACGATCTATTTCCAGGCCGGTGCCGGAACGACCCGACAAATCTTCAGCGCCCCGGCTGCGGGTGGTGACGTCGAGCAGATAACCGATTACGACGCGGTGGTGGGCGGCTTCACGATGTCCGCCGACGGAAAAACGTTTGCGTTCACGCGGACCGACGTCCAGCACCCCAACGACGTTTACGTCGCTTCCCTGCCGAGCTTCGATCCAAAGCAGATCACGAATCACAACCCCCAACTGGTGGACATCGCGGTCGGAGACAGCGAACTCATCAGTTGGACGAGCAAGGATGGTCGTGAAATCGAAGGCGTCGTCATCTATCCAGTCGGATATGAACCCGGAAAGAAGTATCCGGTCCTGATGAACGTCCACGGCGGCCCTTCCGGCGCCTGGACCCAGAGCTTCCCCGGCAGCTGGGGCAACTACGCGCACGTGTGGGCCGGGCGCGACTGGATCACGCTGTTGCCCAACCCGAGAGGCAGCTCGAGCTACGGCGAGGAGTTTCAACTGTCGAACCTGAAAGACTGGGGCGGTGGAGATTACGAAGACGTCCAGTCGGGCCTCGATGAATTGATTCGGCGGGGTATCGCCGATGAGGAAAAAATGGGCCAGACCGGATGGAGCTATGGCGGATACATGACGGCATGGACGTTGACGCAGACCGACCGCTTCAAGGCCGTGATGGTCGGCGCCGGCCTGACCAACATGTTCAGCATGTACTCGACGAACGACCTCCAGCGTGTCCTCGAGGGCTATTTCGGCGACACGCCGTTCAACGAAGAGGAAGAATACCGACGGGCCTCCGCGATGACTTTCATCAACGACGCGAAGACACCGACGCTCATCATGCACGGGGAACAAGACACGCGTGTACCGAAAAGCCAGGCCCAGGAGCTATACATGGGTCTCAAGAAGAACGACGTTCCGGTCCAGATGGTCTGGTACCCTCGAGAACCCCACGGATTGAGGGAGCCCATGCACCGGCTGGACAAGATGCGGCGGGAATATTCATTCTTCTCGGAGAACGTCCTGGGAGTGGCGGCTGCTGACGAACGAACCGACCGGGAGCAAGTCATCGATGTCGTCCAGAACGTGTTCGATTACCTGGCGGCGCGCGACAGCGAGAAGATGAAAACACTGTTCTGGCCCGGGGCGATGCTGGCGTCGGATCGGCCGGACGAGAGCGACGGACGGCGACAGAACTTCGTTCTTGCCGCCGAATGGGCCGATAGCCTGGCGGACGGCGCCGGCCTGATCAACGAGGTGATGTCAGACCCCATGATTCAGGTCGACGACAACATCGCCGCTGTCTGGACCCGGTATACGCTCGAGATCGGAGAGTATGAGGCCGACGGTGTAGATGCATTCCATCTGGTTAAGAAGGATGGGGAGTGGCGGATCATGTCGCTGGTTTATACGCATAATCCGAAGCAATAGAGAATGATTCTGGAGAAGGGGTGTACATTCAGGTCCTCGGCACACCGGCGACACCGACGTTCGAAGCGCCTGGGAGTGGCCGGGAGCCTTGCTGATCCGAAGATCGAAATCGATTAGGCTTCGATGGACGGGAATCACTACGACGCCAATTCGAATGCTCCCCTCACCGGCCCCGCGTCGGACTCCCGCATATACCCCAGTAGAACGTACATGAAGAAAATGACGCCGAACATCTCCATACCTTCCTCCAGGACTGTCAAAAGGTTGTACGTCATCGTGTCGCTGTCGAGCGGTTCTCCGATGATCTCCACACCGACCGCACCACCGACGTAGATCGCGCCTGCGACGACGAACAGAATTGCCGTCCGCTTTGGCAGGCGCCGCAGGAAGGGTATGAAACCTATGCCAATACCGAGGGCGAGCAAGCCACCGCCGATCGCCCACGTTGGATCGATCAGGCTGTTGATGGTCTCGTGGAATCCCGCGATCTCGTCCATGGCCAGCAGCAAGAATCCGATGGTCAGCGTGTACCAGTGATCGACCGACGGGTCCTTGTCGCGGCGCTTCTTATCGGCACACAACCAAAGCAAAACGGCGGTAGTGAGCAGCAGAAACTCGGAGAACCATGTCGGCAGGTTGTTTTCTTCATCGACATCAAAGAGCTGGCGCCAGGGAAGCCAGGGAAGTTCGCTGACCTGGTAATGATAAATGGTCAACGCAGCGTGGCATAGCAGAAGGGCCAGAGCCAGAATCGACAGCAAGATTACGAGGAAGCGCTGGGAAATCGAAAACCCGTAACCTGCCGAAACGTTTTCGTCCGCAAATCCCGTGTCCTGAAGCACGTCGTCGTTTTTTTCGGTCACCACCGCCCCTCATTCCTATGATGGAAGTTGGATTTTAAGGTCAAGAGAACGACATCTCCATACCCTCGGCTTCCATGAGAAAGCCGGGGGTCAGGCGGCGGGCTTTGACGCGCCTCAGCTGATTCTCATCGTCGGAGCATTTCGTCTCGAACTGCTTTGAACTCCGTACCCGGCATCCATTCGGGCCATTCGTCGCTGTTCGCTATCCTGAGAGCGATCCGGATCAGTGTTTGCGCGTCCAGGACGGCTCCTTCAAGATTCCAGGATGGATCGAACTCATCCGACGGTTTGTGATATCGCTCGGCAGTGTAACGATTGCTGTCTTCGAGGCTCGTACTATCGATATAGAGCGCGGGTACGCCTTTTTTTGCGAAATTGAACTGGTCGGAACGGTAGTAGAACCCTTTTTCGGACTCCGGGTCCGGAACAACGGCCCGTCCCTGCTCGGCCGCGACCTCCCGAAGTGTATCCTCGATCGACGTGTAGCCGGGGCCAACCACGACAATCTCGTCGCCCCGGCGATAGACGTTCGCGCCATCGATGTTGATGTTCGCAACAGTCCTGTCGAGTGGAAAGAGCGGATTCTCGGCATAGTACTTCGAACCCAGTAACCCCTGTTCTTCGGCTGTTAACGCAAGAAAGACCAAGGAGCGACGCTGACGCGTCTCCATTTCAGAGAAAGCCCGTGCAATCTCCATCATGACGGCAATACCGGATGCGTTGTCGACGGCCCCGTTATAGATCTGATCGCCTTCCAGGGCGTCGTCCCGTCCGATGTGATCCCAATGGGAAGAAAACACAATGTATTCGTCGGTGTCACCTTCCAGAACACCCACCACGTTTTTGGAGTCGATACGGCGTAGTGTGTTTCGGATTTCGAGCGAAGCCTCGACGCCTAACGGCACCGGCGTAAAATCCGGGGCCAGCGCCTGCTTCTTCAGATCGTCGAACGAGTGCCCTGCCCATTCGGCCAGCTGCTCGGCCATCTCCAGGGTAATCCAACCCTGCACACCGGTCTCTGAAGCCCCCTGGTCTGCCTTCACCATGTCGAACTGCTCACCCGACCAGGAACCGCTGACAACATCCCAGGGATAGCCGGCAGGCGTCGTCTCGTGGACGATGAACGCACCCCGTGCGCCGTGATGAGCCGCCTCCTCGTACTTGTAAGTCCAGCGACCGTAGTAGGTCATCGCTTCGCCGCCGAACATGTCTTCGTCTTCGAGTGGGGGATCGCCTACGAGCAGGAGCAGAACCTTACCCTCCACGTCGTAGCCTTCGAAGTCGTTCCAGTCGTACTCCGGAGCCACGGTGCCGTAGCCGGCGAAAACGATCTCGGACGGGTCCAGCGCGATCGAGGCGGTCTCGCGAGTCGTCCAGGCCATGAATTCGTCCCGGTATGCCAGTGTGCGGGACTCCGTGCCTTTGGTCAGCGTCAGTTCGGTAGGAGTGCCGGTGGTGCCGACGAGCGGGACATCTTGGAAAGACGTTTCGAGGCCGATGGAGCGGAAGTATTCAGCAATGTAGTTCGTGGCCAGTTCCTCTCCAGCGGTGCCGGGAGCACGGCCCTCCATTTCGTCGGCGGCGAGTCGTTGGATATGGTTGGCGATCGCTCCGGCATCGACCTTGAAAGCACTCTCATCAAGCCCCGCTCCACCGCAACCGACAAGGCTCATCGCCGCCAACAACAGGGTCGATCGGGTCCGCATGGCGAGAGCCTAGCTTTTCCTGGAAGCGAAGTCAATTTCGCAGTTAAGAGCAACCCTCCAGAAAAACACCGGAGCCAGGCAGCCCCGGTTTCGAAGGATTTGTCCAGAGGATGATGGTTTAACAGTTTCCGTTTTTCACGTTTGCCGGGACAGGACACGTGGGGTGCTAGAATGACCGTCATGCGGGACTCGCACGACGCATCCAACTCGGACCCAAGGGGCGATCTCAATCGTAGGAAAGAAGGTCACATCGAAGCCTGTCTGGACTCTTCGGTGGACCTGGGGCTGGACAGTTTTGACGGCGTCAAGCTCCTCTACAACGCCCTTCCCGAAATCGCCCTCGACGATGTCTCGATGGAGACGGATTTCGCCGGGCGAACGATCGCGGCCCCCCTGATCATCTCATCGATGACCGGGGGCGTCGGCGATGAATTCCTCCGGATCAACCGAAACCTGGCCCTCGGAGCAGAAACCCTGAAGATCCCTCTTGGACTGGGCTCTATGAAAGTGATGTTGCGCGATGAGACCGCCGTGGACAGCTTCTTGATCCGCGACCTGGCACCATCCGTGCCGATCATCGCCAATCTCGGTCTGGTAAGCTTCAACTATGGCATCGGCTGGGACGATGTGGCCCGCATTGTGGAGCGTGTGCAGCCGGACGTATTCGGCCTGCATTTGAATGCACTCCAGGAGTCGATCCAGGAAGGTGGCGATACGGACTTTCGAGGACTGAAGGCCCGTCTCGAAGACTTCGTGGCCCGCAGCAAATTGCCGGTCTACGTCAAGGAGTGCGGCGGAGGGATTGCGCCGCAAGTGGTAGAAACGATCGCCGCAACAGGAGTCCAGTTCATAGACATTTCCGGAAACGACGGAACCAGTTGGGCGAGCGTGGAAGCCTCTCTCAGCCGGGACCCGGCGCTCGGGGAGCTCTTCAGCGATTTTGGCCTCCCGACGAAGTGGATTCTAGAACGGGTCCGCAGGGATCGACTCCACCAAGCCAGGCTGGTCGCCAGTGGAGGAATTCGCAACGGAATCCAGGCCGTCAAGGCGTTCGCGCTAGGCGCCGACTTCGTTTCGGTAGCCCGTCCATTCCTCCTTTCGGCGATGAAATCAGCCGACGAAGTCGTTTCTACCGGAAGGCGTCTGATTCGGGAAATGCGAACAGCGATGTTTCTGGTCGGCGTGAAAACGGTCAAGGAATTGGACCGAACGGTCGTCATCGACTCTGCTAAGTGATGTCCACCCTGGTGCGGCCTGAGGCCTGACGGCTCTGCGTCAAGACTTTCGGACTCCCAGAATTACCCGCTTTCGGCCGTCTCCTCCCTGAGTGTTCCGGACTTAGGCTCGTCATCTACTTCCTTTGATGCTTCCCCGTCCTGAACGCGCAGCGACAGGAACAACACCACGACGATGTACGAGGCGCCGACATATAAGGGCATTGCGGGACTAACGCGCTGAAACAGAGTGGTGGCAATCAATGGTGCGATGGTCCGGGACATCCCCGCAAAGGTCTGGGCGGTTCCCATCGTGGTCCCAAGTTCCGACTTCTCAACCCAGCGTGAGGTCAGAGCCGTCGTCGTGGGAAACAGAAGCGCGGTCCCGATCGGCACCAGGGGCATCACCAGAGCCAGAGTCCAGAATCCGGTGGCCATGGTGTATGTGATGAACCCGGCTATCAATGCGATCGACCCGAGGCGCATCGACCATGTCTCGCCGAGCCGGTTGACGGTGGGGCCCAGCAGGAGGGACCGCATCACGACCGACAGAAACCCGATATACAGGAAAACGTACCCGATGCTTCGCTCGTTCACACCGAACTCGGAACCGAGGAACAAGGCGATAACCGAGGTAAAAGATGAAAACGCCAGCATCCCGATCGCGTAAATCCATACCAGCCGGGACACGGTCCGGGCCGGGTGTCGCACGATTGTCCAGGCAGAGTGCCAGACTGGCTTTCTCTTTCGGTTGCGGCTGTCGTCGTCGACCTTTGAGGACTCCTCGAGCCACCCCCAGGCGAAGACGATATTGACCGCACATAGACTGGCGGCGACGAGACCGGGTGCGGCTTGCCCCCAGTAAGCCGCCGTGGACCCTATGACCGGACCAATCATGGTCCCTGCGGAGGTTGCCGCCGACAGCCAGCCCAGTGATCGGGCTCGGTCTTCAGCGGGGATGGTGTCGGCCACGTAGGCATGGAGCACCCCGGTCGTACCCCCTCCGGCGCCCTGGATGATCCGGGACAGAAGCAGAAGCCAGAATGAATTCGCAAACCCGAAGACGACGAAGGAGATCGTCGAAGCGGTCAGGCCGATCAGCAGCGCGGGTCTGCGTCCGTACCTGTCTGAGACACGGCCCCACAACGGCGCAGCCAGCAATTGAGCAACAGAAAACGATGCGATGATGACCCCGATGAACTGCGGTGAAATGTTCATCTCCAACGCGTAAAAAGGAAGCAACGGGAAGATCATCGCGAAACCGGGCATATCGATGCAGGCAACCGCGATGAGAACCGACAGGCTTCGGAACTGGGCAGATTTTGAAGAATTCTCTTGGTTGGATTTCATCTCGGGCTATCGAGAGACCAGGAGTGACGCCGGCCGGTTATCCACCAGAGATCACGCCTTCGGCTTCGAGACCGGGCGGCGTCTCGTCCTCGAGGTTCTCGAGGTAGCCTTCCGGAAGCGCCACCCGCTGGCCTCCCCCACGCTTCCCACGCTTGACTCGCATCACCGAAGGTGGAAACGGCTGATCGCGATCGACACCATCGAACACCCTCTCGAGTTCGGACGCACGGACCCGCATCATCGGCGCCCGCAACTCGGGGGCCAGACGAAAACCCTTGGTGTACCAGGTGATGTGACGTCTGAACGCATTCGTGGCATTCGGCTCGCCCAACCAGTCGACGAGGCGGCGGGCATGGGAGAACATGATGTCGAGCACTTCGCCGAAGACCGGCGGATTGGAAGGCTCTCGACCATCGAAGACGTCCGCCAGGTCGCGGAACAACCAGGGGCGACCCAGGCACCCTCTCCCTACGATCACACCATCGCATCCGGTTTCTCTCATCAGGCGCAGGGCATCCGCGCCTTCCCAAACGTCGCCGTTTCCAAGTACCGGAACCGAAACGGCACTCTTCAATTCGGCAATCGCCTCCCACCGTGCCTCACCGGAATACAGGTCGGCGGCCGTGCGGGCGTGTAACCCGACCGCAGCACAGCCTTCTTCTTCAGCAACCTTTCCGGAGTTCAGGAAAGTCAGATGGTCGTCATCAATACCCATCCTGAACTTGATGGTCACCGGCACGCTGCCCGCCGCACCGACAGCGGCCCGCACGATGCTTCCAAGAAGTTTCGGCTTGAGAGGAATCGCGGCCCCACCACCCTTTCGGGTGACCTTACGCACAGGGCAACCGAAGTTCAGGTCCAGGTGATCGATTCTGCCTTCCCCAACAAACCGCTTGACGGCCAACGACACGTAATAGGGGTCCGTGCCATAAATCTGGAGACTCCGCGGGCTTTCTTCCGGACCGAAATCCGCCAGCTTCGCGGTCCGGGCCTGCCCATCGGCCAGGGGACGCGCGCTGACCATCTCGCTGACGTAGAGACCTGCCCCAAATTTCTTACAAATCGAGCGGAACGGATAGTTTGTCACGCCGGCCATGGGCGCCAGCACGACCGGCGGCCACACGGTCAGGTTGCCGATCGACAGGGGTCGAAACTCACCCGGAGCTGCCAGCCCGACAGTGCGGTTAACCTCGCTCTTGTATACGGAATCCACAACTCAGGTTAACATGTCGATGATCAGCCGGCGCATCCGGAACCGGCCGGCCTGCTCCTGCTCGGCACCATGGACGACAAGACCGGGGACATCTGAATTGAAGACAGGTGTCCGGGAAAAGCAGGTGCAAACAACCAACTGAAAAGTTTCAATGGAGGTTCTATGTTCAGGTTTCGTGTGGTCGCCCTGGCGACAGCAATCATCGTTTCGCCGATTCTCACCGTCGCGCAAGGCCGGCTGGGCGACACCTTCACGCCAAAGCTCATTCCGATCGTAGAGAATATATATGCGTACGAAGGACCCCTTGAATTACCGGGCGAAGCGGAAATCGTCCGAACGAACTCACTCGTCATCGTGACTGACGAAGGCGTGGTCGTCGCTGATGGCCAGGACAACCCCGAGGAAGGACGCCGAATGATTCGGGCCATTCGAGAAGTCACCGACCAGCCCATCCGTTACCTGATCAACGCGTCGCCTCACGGGGACCATGTCGACAGCAACGAGGTATTCGGGGATGCTATAATCATTGCTCACCGCAACGCCAGAGAAGCGGTGGCTGCTTCAGCGGCAAATGCCACAGGCGACGCTCCCCGCCCGACACTCCCCCACATCACTTTTGACGATGAGATGATCCTCCACGTCGGCGGCAAGACGATCGAACTCCACCACTTTGGATTCGGCCACACTCGGGGCGACACGGTTGTCTACCTGCCCGACGACGGAGTCGCTTTCCTGACCGAGCTGTATTTCAACGGTATCGCGGCGTCGCTCAGCGAAGGATATGCCCGCCAGCACCTGGATACGCTCCGAAGCGCGCTCGAACTGGATGCGGAATGGTTCATTCCGGGACACGGATTCATCGACGGTCTCGACGCATCCGAGCTCCGGGCGGGCGCCGAACGCTACTACGACAACGTAAAGACAATTCACGACGCTGTCCTCAAGCACGTCGAGGCCGGAGACTCACTCGAAAAGACGCTGGCCGAAATCGACGGCGACCTGGGAGAGTTTTCCGAGATGCCCTTTTATGGTTTTCTGAAGCAAGGGTGTATTTCGGGAACGTATCGGGCCTTGTCGGAGAATAGGTAGTGGGGAAGTGGTCAAGGGGAAGTGGTTAGTGGTCAGTTGAGGAAGAAGAGTCGGAGGGGGATTCGGAGTTCGAGGCGGCGGAGCTAAAGGCCGCGAACACTCCGGTAACTGACCACTGGCCACTGACCACTTCCTAAGACACTGCCCCAACGGGTTCCGTAGATATCGCGGCGAATCTCTCCACGGGGGAGAATCGCAGCTTCAGGCGTTCGTCGGAAAGGCGGGTGCCTCGTTCGACGATGTCGGAAACGAGGGGCATCAGGGAGCCGCCTCGGATATTCAGGTCCCGAATCGTCAGGGCTTCGGCCGCGGGTCGCGAGACAGCCATCGCGTTGCCGTCCCAGTAATGGAGATGGTGCCTGGTTGACGGGTCTTCGACCTCGACCGGCGCAGCCATTTCCAGTGGGAATTCCCTGTTGACGAGTTTCTCGTCGTCCATCCAGAAAACGATTCCGGATGCATCTTCCGGGACGGCCTGCCAGATGGTCTCCATCGCAACCGAGTCCACTGTGCGCAGAGAGATATCAGGTCGAGAGAACGCAAACAGTTCAGCGGCTTTCTGGACTTCGACGTTACCGACTGCGATCAACTCGAGGCGACGGCCATCAATGGACCCTATCGTTTCAAGCCTTTCGGACGGATTACGCCCAAGGTAGATCCAGATCAGTGCCGTTCGGTGATCGTTTGCATTCATGGGTTCTCCATTAAAAGCGGATGCCGGGACGCGGGTCGTCCCCGTCACGAATCTCAAGCGTCCGCCGTCACCTTTCTCATCGGCCGGAACGGGCCGGTTGTGTAGAACAAATGTGCTATCGTTGCCTGTTCGTGATGACGAAACTGCTGATCCTGTCTTCCGACACGGGGGAGGGACACAATTCCGCAGCCAGGGCGATACAGTCGGCGGCGGAAGCCGTCCGGTTCCCAGTATCACTTCGAAAACCGCTGGAAGAATCCTCCGCGGCAAATCGCTCGATGGCTCATCTTTACAACCTTTTCCTGACGCATCGCCCGGGTTGGGTCGGTGGTTTCCTGAAGACCATTGACTTCCTGAAGCCAAACGAGGCCGACTTCTTCTACCGACGGGCTCGGCGCTACATTCAGCGGTTCATCGAATCCGAACGGCCGGACGTTCTGCTTTCCGTGCATCCGATGCTGAATCACCTGATTCAGCGGTGGGTGGGGGAACAGGGACTGGATATCCGTTGCATCACGTTCGTCACGGATCCGTTCCCCCCTTTCTGGAAAGGCTGGAGTTCCCCCTATGTTCGAAACTATTTTGTTCTGTCGGATGATGCGGGAGCCCGACTGGTAGCCGACGGGATCGAAGCCGACAGGATCGAACGGGTGACGATGCCTGTCCGG
This sequence comes from Terriglobia bacterium, assembly GCA_965247425.1. Classification (GTDB taxonomy): domain Bacteria; phylum Acidobacteriota; class Terriglobia; order 20CM-2-55-15; family 20CM-2-55-15; genus CAZOZZ01. The sequence goes on along the minus strand of OZ252023.1, from coordinate 1,616,145 downwards.
AACGGATTCAAGCCACGAAGTCCGGATGAAGTCCGAACACTTCGGGACCGGCTCGGCGTCGATGGCACAACGATCCTGTTGAACGGAGGGGCCCGTGGCGGTGGGCCTCTCCCCGACCTGGTCCGAACGGTTCGAGAAGCCGCTCCGGATGCCAACATCATCGTCGTCTGCGGGCACAACCAGCATGTCCTGGAGACAATCAAGGCTATGCGGGATGCCAGAATACGACCTTTTGGGTTCGTCCGGGATATTCACGACCTGGTCGGCGCCGCAGACCTCGTGATCACGAAACCCGGAGCCCTGGCCACCTACGAAACGCTGGCGTCCGAGGTGCCCGTGGCGCTGACCGCTGTCGGCGGCCTGATGCCTCAGGAATCGGGACTGTTCAAGGCGGCGACCAGATGTGGTTTCGGCTTCGCGGTCGAGACGCTCGAGGAGTTGGGCGAAGTGATACGACAAGGATTGGGGGGATGGCGGGGAAAACGTGACGCCATCCGAGACTTCTACCGCCCGGGATCAGCGCAGGAAATCATTGAAAGGATTCAACCGTCTCATGTCCGCACGTAAACAAATATTCCTGACCGGCACCACCGGTTTTCTCGGAAGCCACCTGTGCTGGGCGCTGCTCCTGGAAGGTCACCACGTGACGGCCCTGGCACGAAGCTCAAAAGCCACGAGCGCAAAGGATCGTGTCGCCGACACTCTGGGCCAGGTCGCCGGGGGTACCGAAGCTCTCGCCGAACAATTAGATCGACTGAAAGTCGTCGAAGGTGACATCGCCGCTCCCGGTCTAGGACTGGACCGATCGGAATTAGCGGAGCTTGAAGCGTCCACGGATGAAGTCTGGCACAGTGCGGCATCGCTTTCCTTTCTCGATGATGAACGCGAACAGATCTTTCGAATGAACCTGGACGGGGCACGAAACATCATCGACCTGGCAGCGGGAACGCCAGGCAGGCGCTTGCAGCATGTGAGCACAGCCTACATCGCGGGCAAGAGAACAGGTATCGTTCTCGAGAGCGAAATCGACGTGGGTCAGGAATTCAAGAACCCGTACGAAGAATCGAAATGCCGGGCCGAGCTGGCGCTCGAACAGGCACACCGGGATGGACGGGTCGTCGTATCGGTTTATCGTCCGAGCATAGTCATCGGAACCTCCGGATCCGGCCGCGCCACACATTTCCATGGCGTATATGCTTTCATCAGGGGTTTGTGGGCCGCCGTTCGACGGCTGCGGCGAAGGCAGGGCGGGTCCGGTACCGTCGAACTTCCACTGCGCGTGCTCGGGTCGGAATCGACCACCCTGAACTTCGTCCCGATCGACTACGTTACCGCCGGCATGGTGGCGATCGCAAAGCAAGCAGGCAGCGCGGGCAGGACTTATCACCTCGCCAATCCACAGTCGACGGAAAACCGTCTCTGGCTCGGCATCGTTTGCGATCAGCTCGGGGTCGAAGGCATCCGCTTCGTCGATGAGGAAAGCTTTACCGAAAACCCGATGACGAAGCTGGAAGCCCTGTTTCACCGTCAAATGGCGTTCTACAACCAGTACCTGAGGGCAGAACCCCGTTTCGATTGTCGAGGGACAATCGAAGCGCTCGCCGGCACACCGATCGGCTGCCCGGACGTGACCGAGAAATTCGCTCGAAAGATGACGGGCTGGTATATCGACATGCTGAACGGAAAGAAGGAAGCGGAAACAGATTGAACCCCAAGGGTCCCACTCAAGAATAACTTCGCATCGTAGGAGAGGGATTTTCGACGCAAAGGCGCAGAGACGCAGAGACCTGATTTACTTGTTCCCAGCTTAAGGTTTCCGACAATCTCTCTCCGATCTCGGCGTCTCTGCGTCGAGTTCTTAGGACCCGCTCCTGAATAACTTACCGCTGCCTTTTGAAAATTATAGGAACGCTGCGGTCAGTTGTCTGGCGTTTCCCGTCGGTTTCGGCGGGTGCGTTGCTCAAGAATAACTGTGACTCAGCTCCTCCATGAACTCCGCGTACCTTCGTCCCAGGTCGTCGGGACGAAATTCCCGCCCGAAGCGGAGTTGGACGGCCTGGGCTAGCGCATCCCTGTAGTCGGCGTCGCGAATCAACTGGCTTGCGATGGTCACAAACTGGCCCGGGTCGGAGGCAATCAGTTCATCCACACCCACAAGCTCCGCGCCGGAGCTGTCATGGGAATCGGCTGCATGTCCGAGGAAACGGACCTGCGGTAGTACCTCCGCCTGTCGAAAGTAGTTTCTCGCCTCCCGCACGTCACCGATTCCGGCAAACAGATGGATATGCTTCGGAAAACGGCGGAGGATTTCCCTTAACGAGTCCAGGAAAGGTTCTCGGGAAATCGCTGGGAGGGTTCCGAATGTCGCGGAGATCGAAGTGGCCCCCCCGATCTCACTTCTTTCAGAACGGACCAGGGTGAGCCGGGACTCGATGTCGGAAGCCGGCGGTATCCACCGGTTGAGCCGATCCGAAAAACGAGTTCGCTCCAGCGAGTCGCGGAATAAGTGAACGCCGCCATCGAATAAGTCGGCGTCCATCTCACCTTCATGGTTCACGTGGACCTGAACGGGGGTGGGTCTCCCTGCAGCCACTCGTGCGGTGATCTGCTCCGTCAAATTCGCGTGGAATAGAGCCGCCTGGCAGTCTGATTCCCGAATCGATCGAGCGATGCGATCCGCCCTTTCACAGAAATCGCCCTCCACCGATGCAATTCGGACTTCAGCCTCCATGTCGATCCGTTCGGAGTGCGGGCCGGTCGGATTGAAGAACCAGGACGAGGCCCATTCGGTTGTAAACACGATCGATTCGATCCGGTGAGACTTCAGACCGCGAGTCAAAGTCTGAAGATACCTGCTTGACGTGCTGCCTGGCGCCAACCCGCCGACGACATGGGCCACCCTGCGGATCGATTCGGGGCGGGCTGGTTTTTCTCCGCCACCCCCGATCCGGGAGGCCCACTGTTCGAACACGGCCCCGATCTGTCGGGTTTCCCGAGCGCTCAGCCCGGCAACCAGAGCACGCTGAAAATAGTCGAGCGCCGAAGCGGCATCGTCGGATAGCATTCGGTTTCCTACGTCGAAAGCGACCTCTGCGAGTTTGCCGCTTTCTCCTGCATGGTGCAGCGCCAGCGTGTAGAAGTGGTTGATCACATCGGAGCGGTAGTCCGCGTCCCGGGCAGCAGGGGCGAACAGCCCGACAGCCCGGTCGTAATCTCCGGACTGGAGTGCCAAGACTGCTTCTTCATAGTCCATGCGCCGTCTCAAACGTGTTCGAATGCTCAAACGTAAAAACGCCGGATCCAGGCTCGGAATACCTCTACCCTGAGAGCCTCGACGGCAGAAGGGATCGTAGCGAGAAAGTGGAGAATCGAGGCCAGATTTTGTCGAGGCGGATAGTGGTTCTATTGAACGAACAATCGGGGAAATATGGACCGATTATACCGCTTTCGCAGTAGATTCCTTCTGCCGCCGAGGCTCCTGGATCCGGCGTCCGTGCTACGGAACTGCGAAATGTACGGCCCTCAAGCCCGGGGCGCTCGCTCGAACATGTACGCACTGTCCTTGATCGTCGACTCGATTCCGTCGTGGACAGCATACCGGCCACCGCTGTAGATAGCAGCTCCAGCGTGCTCGCCTCGCTTGTTGACCACGTAGAAGTTGACGTTGAAGTTCGGCCGGCCTTCGTCATTGAGCAAGCGCGGATTCGTCGTCTTTTCGACAATCCTCTTGCAGGCTTCCAGCGCGGCCTGCTCGGGGGACATCCCACGTCTCAGGCTATCGACGGCAAGGAAACTGGCACAGGTCGTCAGGTTCGCTTCTCCGCGTCCGGTCGACCCGCAGGCACCGACCAACCCATCCACATACAACCCGGCACCGAAAATCGGGGAATCACCGACTCGGCCGGGAATTTTCCAGGACAGACCACTCGTCGTCGTGACGCCGGATACCTCGCCCCTCTCGTTCACGGCGTTGCAGTTGATCGTCCCGTAAATGAGCTCGGGCTCATACAAAGCGGCGTTCTCGGATCCTTCCGACGGCGAGATCCAGTCGTCGCGATCACTCAGGTTTTCCTTCCATCGGAGCCAGCGCTCCCGGGTCTCGTCGGTGAGGAGGTCCATTTCCTTGAAGCCGTGTGCCTTCGCAAATCGAAGGGCGCCTTCCCCTACGATCAGAACGTGGTCGGTCCTCTCCATCACCATTTTGGCTACCTTGGAGGGGTTCTTGATGTTCCGGATCGATGCGACGGCGCCGGCTCCATTCGAAGGTCCGTGCATCACGCATGAATCCAGTTCCACGACTCCGTCCTCGTTCGGCAACCCGCCATAACCCACGCTGCGGTCGTTCGGATCGTCCTCGACGATGTTCACACCCGCAATCACGGCGTCGAGGGTGTCTTCACCGGAGCGCATCATCTCCATCGCCTTGTCGACGGCCCTTCGCCCGTTCGCGCTGGATATCACGATGGGCCTCGGGGGGCGGTCATCCGCTAGGGACTGAGCATGCGATTCGAGCGGCCCCACAGCGCCCGCCACCGACGCGGCGACCGCTCCTTTCAAGAAACCACGGCGATTCAGGTCGCTCATATTTGCTCCTTTCGTTGATAGCTGTTGGTTCTTGACGACTCCCCTGACGCGGGCCGGCACCCGATCACCCGGAGTGTCGGCCCCGGGCAGTTCGGTCTCCCGGATAACAAATAGCTGTTGAAACGATGTGATTATAGGAAAAAGATGGTAGCGGCAGGCAATCTTTTTCGAGCCGCGGCTCGAACGAAGCGCCCGGCTGGTTTATAATCGCCTGTGGGAGTGAGTAGGGTCCGGTGACTCTCCTGGCCTTCAAAGCCAGTGGGACGTCGGGGAACCGGCGTTCGGTGGGTTCGACTCCCACGCACTTCCGCCAAAAATCCAGTCCGAACCGGCTTCCCCCATCTCCGTCTATTAACCTGCCAGGGACGCCACGGCTTTGGACTCGTCCTCGTAGGTGTCGAAAACCGTCAGCAGCTTCGTCATCTGGAGCAAATCCTTGGCCTTCGTCGTCAGGTTCAAGAGCTTGACGTCGCCCTGGCGATTGCGAACAGTGGTGTAAGTCGAAACGAGCTCCCCCAGTCCGGAACTGTCGATGTAGGACACATCGCCAAGGTTCAGGACGAATTTCATGTCACCGTCGTTGATAAATGTGCGGATGTTGTCTCGGAGCAACAGAACCGGTTCCCCGATAGTCAAACGCCCGGACAGATCCAGCAGGGTCACCCCATCCATCTTCCGGGTTTTTATCGATAGACTCATTCAGCCTCCTTCAAATAGCTCAATATGATCGCGCGGCGTAGATTAACCTCTACTATTCACACTTTCAAGTGTTATTGGAAGCGGGCAGCCATTTCGGAAGTCAGGGAGGACGGAGTGTCTGGAAGGGGCTCTGGAAGGGAAAAGGTCGAGGAGGGAGAGGAATTTGAAGTGAGGGGTATTTTCGAGAGACAGGTATCCGTAGCGGGTCCAGCCCGGTGATTGGGGTCAGGCAGGCGCGTGGAGACCAGGGAAACGAGTCAGTTCAGCTGGAGTCGGCTGGGGTTGGGGCAGACAGAGCGAGGCGAAGCAAACGAAGAAGCTCGATGGAGGTATGCGGGCGATGGCGCCCGCGATGCAAATGACGCAATCGATACAGACGTTCGATCGTGAGAGCCAGGCTTATGAGGAGCCAGTGGAGAAGCAAGCTGTTGGCGTGGTGATGGGGGATATGGGCCATCCCATAACGGTTCTTGGCATCGTTGAAACCTTGGTTTTCGACTTCCCAACGACTCTTGGCCATGCGAAATAAAGTGGGCGCTCCCACTTGGTTCATCGAGAAATTGGTCAGCCAGTAGGCTTCGACCACCGATCCATCGGGTTTCTCTTGCCGGTAGCGGATCACGCGCACGGTCGGCCAGTTCAATCGGCCCCAGGGATCGAAGTCGTCTGCATCCCAGATTTCCACCCGATCGGCTCCATCCTTGAAAACCCGGGACGGCGGCTGACAAGCAAACCGGCTTTTGGCGGCGTTGAACAAGCTCGGAAGATTGGCTTTGAGACGGACGATGGTCTTCAATCCCAACTCGTCGGCCAAGTGCAGGAACGGAGCCGACGCATAGCCCCCATCGACAACAACATAATCGGCAAAACGCGGCCCCAACTGCCCCACCACCCGACGAAGCAGTCGTTGCCCCCCCGACCATTCGCTATCCCCACTACCGTAGGGTTCCACATCGACCGGTAAAGTGAACCCGGTGCCCACGATGGTGGCCATCACGACGTGGTGTAAGTAGGTGGTCACCTCCCCCTCGGCGTTGCGATGGGGTCGACACCACTGACACCCGGCCTCACCGACACGCCCCACGGTTGTCCCGTCCAGCGCCAGGCCGATGAATCGGCAATCGTCGAACGCTTTATTGCGCTTGGCCTGCTTGATGGCTGTGGTCAACGCGCCGCGCGTGAATTCCGGATTCAGCTTCTCGGTAAAATAGCCCAGCGTGTCGTCGCTAAAGCGGCGTCCGATTCCCAAGGCCCGACACGCCGAGGATCGTGCGAGCGACTCGATGGCCAGGAAGCTCGATTCCCGCAGCAGATACCCGATCACCAGAGACCAGATCAGATGCCCACTTCCGATCTGCGGTCGCACCCGCCCATCTCCGGGGTGATTCAAATACCCCTTCAGCCGCAAACACTTTCGCGCGTACCGTCGTATCCCTCGTGCCGACGGACCTTTCACCGGCGCTTCCGCTTCTCACGTTGTTGCTGGCGCTCCAGCACCAACAACTTCGCGTTCGCTGTCAGCACCTCCCGGATCGCATCCTGAAACTCCCTTCCCGCTCCGACACGCTTTTGAATCTCCTCAACCATGGCAGCTGGAACGTGTTCGACATGCTTCTTCCCGTCCATCATGAATGTCCAGGACCAGGATGGGTGCCCTTCACCCGACACACACCGGCACGTCGGCTTACCGCACCGGGTGTAACTAATCGACACCGAGCCAGGCAGCAAACCGTCGGGTATCTCATGGCGCTCGATCAGGCTGTACTTCCGCCGTCGCAGTCGCGACGCAACCGCTCCCCTTACCTGATTCAACTCAAGCCATATCTTTTTCTTCTTCATCTGACGGTATATATACCACAAGATACCGCCGACACCATATCGATTTCAACAATGCGAAAATAGAACTTCCTTAACAATGGGTTTGAATTCGACTCAAATGCCCGCTGGCCGGGCCTCATTCAACTTCGACCGAGCTGCTCTTCCGAAATGGCTGGGAAGCGGGCCTCACTCTCGATCGATCAGAACGTCGTTGTCTGACCGACGCCGCTCTCAGCAAACGGTAGAAAACGAAGACTTCTCCAACGATTTTGAACGTCCAACGTCCAATCACCTTTGACCTCCATGTAAGGCCTACATAGAACTGGACACAATCCCCTCAGAGTAGTAATTTTCTTAACCGAATCATGAACAAGAGGAGCCGTAAATGCAAACGTGGATAGCCGTGGCCCTGATGGGCCTGACATTTCAACAGCCAGACGCGGAGACCAGGATCATCCAGTACCTGCAGGAGAACTTGAAACCGGGTGAAGCAGTAGTCGTGTCCGATTTGGCGAATGAGGTATTCACTTCGCCCGAAGAGCAGCTGGCACTGAGCGAACTTTTCAACACATTCTTCAAGATCCCGCTGTTTCTAGTTCAATACAACACGAGTACCGGTGAAATACCCACCCTGCAGCAAATCTCGGAACAGTTCAGCTTCAAGGTTGAAGGTGAGGCGGACGTAATCCTCCGAATCATGGAGTCGGATCCGAGAGTCCCAAAATTTTTCGAACGGGATTCCGCAACCGGTGAGATCACCAGCATCGACGTTGAGCCGATCCGTGCACACCCCCAGTTCGGGAAAGCCGTCGAACGGACGATTGCCGGCTGGGAAGGAAAACCCGTGCCACCGTTCGCCATCCAGACCTTCGACGGCAGTGCCCTGACTTCAGAGATGGTTGCCGGATCGCCTCACCTGGTCTACATCTGGTTCACGAATTGCCCGCCATGTGTCAAGACAGCTCCACTACTGGTCGAGTTGTACGATCAATACGCGGAAAAGGGTTTCGAGATCGTTGCGGCCAATGCAGACCAGGTGCTCGAACTACCCTATGACGACGAAATGCGAGCCGCGTACATCGAAAAGCTGGGCATCGAATTCAAAACTGCCCACCTGAACACCGAGATGCAGAACGCGTACGGCGGCATCAACTTATTCCCGACCATGTTCTTCGTGAACAGTCAGGGCGTTGTCGTGAAACACTTCGTCAACTTCCAGGAAAAAGAGGTTTTGGACGGCGCCATCAACAGGGCGTTGCAGTAGGACGTGGCGGGCTTGACCCTCGTCTCTTCCAACTCAGGGTTGAACAGGGACGGTGGGCCCGACGCCAGCAGCCCGTGGTGAAAGTCTGTAGGGTCGCGTTACGAGCGCCATGGGGCTAGATGCAAGGCGCCACGAAGACGTCGATGGTTCCCATCGAAGACGTCGATGCTCTTCATCCGACATCTCGCGCAGCTGGCCCCATGCCGTCGTAACCCGTAGGGCGCAGGCCACAGGCTTTGTCATTCGTCGGTCAAGATGACAAAGCATCGTTCCGCTCCTCGTTTCGCGCCTGTGACCGAATATCCCTGCGCGCGACCCTACAGACTTTCACCGTGGGCTGCTAGACGCCATGCCGCCGGGTTTCTTCTTGTAGCCCACAAGCGAGTATTTGTGGGTTTTGTAGTACTTACCGGCATCGTTGAGGTCCGGTTTCCCCAGAGCCGTGTGGCAGGTCAGGCAGCTTTTCTTTTCCTTCTTGGCAAACTCCGGAGTACCACTGGCTTGAGGCGTCCATGCCAGAGCCAGCGCGCCGATTATGGATGCTAGAAGCAGTAGTTTCTTCATGATAGCCCTCCGGAGGGTCGCACTCCCGCTGGCACCGACATCTGGTTCACAAGATGCCCGGCTGGGCCGAAAATACGGGGTCTTGTGCTACGATAACATACAACCATGTTCTCAGTCCTTAGACCCCTTCTCGGCATTTTCGTTTGCTCGACTTTAGTCCTGGCCCAGACAAAAGACTTTACGTTGAGAGTCGACGTACCCGTCGTCAGCCTGGATGTTTCGGTGACGACTGCCACGGGACAGCCGGTGGAGGGATTGGCGCCCGAAGATTTCGAAGTTTACGAGAATGATGTCCGGCAGGACATTCGCTATTTCGGATCGAGCACGGCGCCCTACCATGTTTATCTCCTTTTCGACAGCAGCGGTAGCACCCGACACAAGTGGGACTTCATGAGGCGCTCGGTGGAAGGGTTCCTGGGTTTCATCAAGCCTCAGGACCGGATCTCAATCGGGATATTCGATGCCGGTCTCAAGACGCTTACAGACTGGGACGATCCGCGGGAAAAGGCGCTGGCAGCGCTCGATCCGTTGATCGCCGAACGCGAATCGGGCGGCACGACCGAGTTCTACAAATCGCTGGAGAAGGCCCTCGAGAAATCGTTCAAGGGCATTCGGGAACGACGGGCCATCATCGTTCTGACAGATGGCCGGGACACTTCGCTGTACCGGGAAATCATCCGTCGAAACCGCGTTATGGACTCCGGGGAGGACCGCGGCTTCCGAGGCCTCTACAAGGCCGCCGGGAAGGAAGGCATCCCCGTCCACTTCATCGCGGTAAACACGGACCGGAACTTAGAGGAGAACACGGAAGGCGCCGACGAATATCGTAACCTCCAGTTCATATATAAGAACTCGGCCATGCCGGAACGATATCTGGAACAAGTGCGAGACAGGATGGAAAAGGTCGCCGAAGCTTCAGGAGGGCGTGTGCTGTTTCCGCGAACGATAGAAGATGTGATTCCCCTTTACGAGGAAATCGGCAGAGATCTCGGTCACGCCTACAGTCTGGGCTATGTCCCGGCGGAGGCCCGGCCCGATGAAGGGCTGCGGCGTATCGTGGTGAAGGTCGGCAACGAACAATATCGGATTCGTCAGTCGAGGGCAGGCTACTACGCGAAACCTTAGGTCGCCAGCGGGATTGAGAACAAGAAATGGGGGGCGAACCAGTTCGCCCCCCTTCCTGTTTGTAGGGTGCCGAAAAAGCTACGATCCCAGGCCGGATCGCATCAGTCGAATCTCCACGCGACGATTCTGTTCCCGGCCTTCACGACTGCCGTTGTCCGCGCTCGGATTGGCTTCGCCCAGCCCAATGACGGTGATCCGGAACAACGTGACGTTCTTGCTGACCAGATACCGCCTCACGACGTCGGCGCGCCGTTCGCTCAGGGCAACGTTGTAGCTGTCTTCGCCCGATGTGTCCGTGTAACCCTGAACCTCGAGGAAGTCTCCGTCCCGAACCTGGCCCGCAATGCCATCCAGCGTGGAGTTTGCCTCGCCGGAAAGAGACGAACTGTTGAGGCTGAACGTCACCGTTACAGTCTGGGCCACGGAATAGTCGAAGATCGTACCGAAACGATTTTCGACGGTACCGACACGGTTCATCGCCTGGTCGGCGCTCTGCTGGGCCGACTCCGCCTTCCGATCCGCAGTCGCAGCATCCTCGCCGGCACTCTCAGCCCTTGAGTCGGCAGCCTGGGCGGCCTGGGCGGCGTTGTTCGCCCGGCTGATGCCATCCTGCGCACGGCCGTCGACCGCATCGATCCGCTCGGCATGTTCCTCGGTCGTCGACTCCAGTTCAGCAACTCGCGCTTGTACCGGAGCGAGTTCCTCGAGAACGAAATTCTTGGTCGCACAACCGGAAAGGGCCACCCCTCCAACCAGGATGAGAACCCCCAGGATTGAGAATCGTCGATTTGAACTAGTCATTGCCTCCCCCTTCTGAATTCAATTGATTTCGGTACTCGTCACACTCGGACATTAAGTATTAGTTTGACTGCAACAACTCTTTTTTCGAACTCTGAACACCCCGACACTGGGCTTCACCGTCTGCCTCGACCGGGCCAGAGCCACCTATTCTAGTAAACTTCACTACCTCAGGTATATAACTCTTTGCGTTGGGGCACGATTTGGCGTTCGCAACCCGACCGGTCTCCACTGCGATTCCAGAGCGCGACATTCGGTCCGTCATCCGGTTGTCCGGTCCGAAGCGCACTATCTCCCTCTGTTGACAGCTTTCTTCAAGCCCGCACCGGGCGAAAACTTCGCAATACGACGAGCCGCGATTTTTAACTTGGCGCCGGTCTGAGGATTCCGTCCTGTACGGGCTTTACGCTTTCCAACCGAGAACGTGCCGAAGCCAACCAATGTGACCTTGCCACCCTTTTTGAGCGCAGCCTGAACCGAGTTCAGGGTCGAGTTGAGCGCTGCGGTAGCTTGCGATTTCGATAGCTTAGTGTCCTTCGAGATGCGTTCAATCAACTCGCCCTTGTTCATTGCTGCCTCCTCGGTTGGTCAACAACCTGTCCGTCCGTTGTCGCCGCGGTTTTTACCATAGGGTATAGGGCAAGTCAAGTGCAACACCTTAGGGTCAGAACTGGCGCGATGCGGCGCAAACGCCTTTGCGGCGGCATCTGAGGAATTCGGATTCAACGCAAAAGCGCAAAAGCGCAAAAAATAAATATCTTCATTTCGTCCTCTGCGATCTTGACGTCTTTGCGTTGAAATTTCCTCCTGCAGGTTCTCTATAGGATGTGGCGGCCCCCGTCGACGTGGATGACTTCGCCGGTGATGTAATCGTTTTCTATCAGAAAGATCACAGCACGGACGACGTCTTCCATGCTGCCGGCGCGTTTCAGCAGGGTGCGTTCGATGGCGACCTGTTTCTGTTCTTCGGAATAGTGGTCGGGAAAATGAACCGGGCCGGGAGAAACGGCGTTGGCCTGGACCGCCGGCGCCAGGGATCGGGCAAGGCCGCGCGTGACCGCCAGCAGAGCGGCTTTCGAAACGCTATAGGGAAAGTATTGGGTCCAGATCGACTCACCGGCCGGATCCGCAATGTTGACGATCTTTCCCGTACCTGCGGTCAACATCTCTCTGCTCGCTGCTTGAGCAAGGAAAAACGGAGCCTTGGCGTTGGCGTCCATCTGCTCGTCCCACAGTTCGGGCGTGCTGTCGGCTATCGTTCCGGGCGCAAAGACAGAAGCGTTGTTGACGAGAATCTCGAGACCTCCGAATCGCGCGACAACCTCGGCGACCAAGCGCGTTCGTTCGGATTCGTCGATCAGTTCGGCCGTGAAAAGATCAGCCTCCACACCTAGTTCTCGAACCTGCTCGAGGGTTTCCCTTGCCTCTGCTTCAGACGAACGGTAGTGCACGGCGATCCGCGCTCCACGTCGCGCCAGTTCCAGAGCGATCTCACGGCCGATCCGGCGAGCCGCCCCGGTGACCAATGCGATGGAGCCTTCGATCTGCATGCGCTCAAGTGTCCTGTGAGTACTCGTAAACGCCCTTGCCCACCTTGCGGCCCAGCCTGCCGGCTTTCACGTACTTGACCAGAAGAGGACACGGGCGATACTTCTCGCCGAGCGTCTGATGGAGGAACCGGAGGATGCTCAACCTCGTGTCCAGGCCGACCAGGTCGATCATCTCGAACGGACCCATCGGGTGGTTCAAGCCCAGCTTCAGCGCCTTGTCGATGTCCCTTGCGCTGCCCACGCCCGCCTGCAACATAAAAAAGGCTTCATTACCGATCAGGGCGTTGATTCGAGATGTTACGAAACCCGGGGACTCGTTGATCTCGACGGTTTCCTTGCCCATCCGAACAGCAACGTTCTGAACTGTCTCGAAAGTGACGTCGTCGGTTTCCAGGCCGCGAATGATCTCTACAAGCTTCATCTTGTGGACCGGGTTGAAGAAGTGCATTCCGATGAACTTCCCGGGGCGCCCGCTCGGAGCGGCCATCTCGGTGACACTCAGGCCGGATGTGTTCGATGCCAGGATCGCGTGCTTCGGCGCCATTTCGCCCAACCGCGAAAAAATATCGATTTTCAGATCGATTATTTCCGGAATCGCTTCGATCAAGAGATCGGCGCGAGATGCCGCATCTGCAAGATCGGTCGTCTGGCTCAAGAGTTCCAGGGCAGCCGTCATCGCATCCGCATGCAGCTTGCCCCGTTCAACACCCTTTTCCATGTCGCTTTGAATCCGGCTTCGAGCCGATTCGAGCAGCTCCGGCGAAATGTCATTGAGGATTGTCCGAAAACCGCCGAGGGCGGCCACGTGGGCAATCCCGCGCCCCATGATTCCGGCGCCAATGACGGTAATCACTTTGATGTCCATATGAGTCCTCCGATTGAAAAGAGTCAATTTAGCACATACACTAGCCGAATCATGAAGGCTGTCCTTTTCCACGAACACGGCGGGCCCGAGGTCCTTCGAACCGAGGAAGTTCCCGACCCCGGCGCCGCGGGCCGCGAGGTTTTGATCGAGGTCCATGCGGCGTCGGTCAACCATCTGGACATCTTCGCCCGCAGAGGGATGCCGGGCGTCAAGTTGCCCCTGCCACACATCCCCGGAGCCGATGCGGCAGGCGTTATTGTGGACACCGGGCCCGAAGTCGAGCAATTTAGCCCCGGCCAGCGCGTGACCATCAACCCGGGAATCAGCTGCGGACGGTGCGAGTTCTGTGCCGCCGGTTTTGGCAGTCAATGCCTCACCTATCACATGGTCGGGGAGAACATCGACGGCAGTTATGCCGAACTGCTGAAGATTTCCGAACACAATGTCCTGGCGATTCCCGACGACATGAGTTTTACTGATGCCGCCGCGGCTCCGCTGGTTTTCATGACCGCGTGGAGCATGATGATTTCGAAAGGCCGAATCCAGCCGGGAGAGGACATCCTGATCCTTGGGGCGGGAGCGGGCGTGGGAACCGCGGCAATCCAGATCGCGAAAATGGTCGGCTGCAGGGTGTTCGCCACTGCCAGTTCCGACGACAAGCTGGAACACGCCCGTCAACTCGGGGCGGACGTCCTGATCAATTACACGGAGGAGCCGTTCGATCGCGCAATCCGCAAACTCACCGACAAACGTGGTGTCGACGTCGTCATCGACTACATCGGGGCCGACACATGGGTTCGCAGCCTGAGGGCCGCACGACGGGGCGGGCGCATCCTCACATGCGGCGCAACAACGGGCCCGACGCCCGAAACCGACCTCCGCCACATCTTCTTCCGACAGCTCCAGATTCTGGGATCGACGATGGGTAGCCCGCGCGACTTTCGAGACGTGATGAAGTGCGTGTTCCGAGGCCAGTTGAAACCGGTGGTCGACCGCATCCTGCCGTTGTCGGACGCGCAGGAGGCGCACGAGTTGATCGAAGGGCGGAAGGTGTTCGGGAAGCTGATTCTGGAACCCAGAGCGTAGCAGCCACGTCCAGCAATAACGAAACCTAGGACGTTCACCGCGGAGGCATCGGAGTTTTTCACCGCAGAGGCGCAGAGGTTTGTTTCTCGGACTGGTGAGTCAGCCAGCTTGCCCAGCAACTCCTTTTTCTACTCTGCGCCTCTTCGGTTAAATTCCTTCTTCCCTGCTTTCTCCACCACTTCTACCGCCCCTTGAACTCCGCTTTGCGTTTCTCCAGGAAGGCGCTGACGCCCTCCTTCTTGTCTTCGCTCGTGAAGGCCAGGCAGAAGAGATCCGTCTCGCGTTCCATCGCCTCGCGGACGCCCATCCGGCCTGCGTTCTTGATCGATTCCTTGGCCAGGCATAGCGCTACCGGACTCTTGTCGGAAATCCGGCCGGCGATCGACATGGTCGCCGCGCGAAGTTCGGCGGGCGGGAATATGTGGTTCACCAGACCGAGGCCGTGTGCGGTTCCGGCATCGATGATGTCACCGGTGAGGATCAACTCCATGCTCTTTCCCTCCCCGACGAGACGCGTCAGACGTTGTGTTCCCCCGCCTCCGGGAATGATGCCGAGATTGATTTCCGGCTGGCCGAGCTTCGCGTTCTCTCCCGCAATTCGAATGTCGCAGGCCAGCGCCAGCTCCATTCCACCGCCGAGGCAATAGCCGTTGATCATGGCGATCACTGGCAGAGGACAGTCCTCGATAGCATCGAAGACACGCCGCTGCTTCATGACCCCACGTTGGTCGAGCGCCGTTCTTCCCTCGAACTCCGTGATGTCCGCGCCGGCGATAAACGCCTTCTCTCCCGCTCCGGTAATAACGAGGACACGCTGGTCGGACGAATGAAGATTGTCCAGGGCATCGAGGATTTCATCACGCGTGGCCTGGTTCAGCGCATTGCGCTTCTCGGGCCGGTTGATCGTCAGGACGGCAACCCGGCCCTCAGCTTCGAGCAATATGTTCTTGTATTCCATAATCGAGCCCCTTCATTGATAAATGCGTCTTGCATACTATTGTTTGAGAGTCAGAATTTCGACGCAGAGGTGCGGAGGCGCAGAGAGCTTTTTTCTTGGATTGCGATTCAGTGTCCAACAGGCCTTGAGGGCCGGCAAATAGCTGGACATCTCCCCCAAAGTTCCTTTGCCTCTATGCGCCTTTGAGTCTCTGCGTCGAAATTCCCTTCCCCTCCTTCCGATGAACAATCCGTTCGGGGTGGGTATAAATGTTCATGGTATCGCCACGGACGAACCCGAGTGTGGTCATGCCGAAGTCCCGCGCCAGTTCAAGGGCCAGGCTGGAAGGCGCTGATACCGAAGCCACAATGGGG
The DNA here is from genome assembly GCA_965247425.1 of Terriglobia bacterium. Classification (GTDB taxonomy): domain Bacteria; phylum Acidobacteriota; class Terriglobia; order 20CM-2-55-15; family 20CM-2-55-15; genus CAZOZZ01. The sequence goes on along the minus strand of OZ252023.1, from coordinate 1,600,481 downwards.
ATCCTGGCGACCAGTGCCTTCTGCACGATTTCAAACCCGAGACGCCCGCTGACCATCATCGTGGAGGCGTCTCCAAGGGTCTCGGCTCTCAACGCCGCACCGACGACCTTATCGACCGCGTTGTGACGACCGATGTCTTCCCGGACGAACAACAGCTTACCGGTCACGTCGAAGAGTCCTGCCGCGTGGATCCCTCCGGTCTGACCAAAATTGACCTGGCGCCTCAACATGCGCTCCGGAAGGGCGGAAACGAGATCGCGCGAGACGGTAACATGCGATTCGATCGGTACCGAATTCTGACGGATGGATTCCAGGGTTGCCTTACCGCAGAGTCCGCAGCTCGAGTTGGCCCAGACGGAACGGTCGGTCCGAACCGGCCGGGTCTCATCAACCAGATGAGCATCCACGATATTCTTCAGGTCCGGGTGATCTTCGTTCGGACAGAAAGCCAGCGTTCCGACATCTCCTATCGAACGAATCCAGCCATCGGTCAGAAGAAATCCCGCCGCCAGATCCAGGTCGTCGCCCGGCGTGCGCATCGCCACGACCAGGCTCTCGCCGTTCACCCGAATCTCCATCGGTTCTTCGACGACGACGTGATCAGACGACGCCCGCAATCCGGACGCATCGCTCTTCCAGACCGAAACCTGATCGGTATCCCGAGACATTGCGGTCGATTATATAGTAGCGAGCAGATTTCAGCGGGCTGCGGGCAGCTTGATCAGGCCGAACTGAAGCCACGCTGCTCGCTGCCCGCTACTTATTTTTCCAGACCGGAGCACGTTTCGCCATGAAAGCCTCCACGCCCTCCTTCATGTCTTCGGTGTGGGCCAATTGATCCAGGTAAAGTGCTTCGATCCGTTTCAACCGAGCCGCGAAGGTATTCCCCGCCCCCTCCCGGAGGGCTTTCTTGGCGATGCTCAGGACGGCCGCGCTCTTGGTCAGAATTCGATCGGCCAATTCGTCGACGGCATGGTCGAGCTCCTCGCCGGACACGACCGAATTCACCAGGCCCATCGTCATCGCCTGTTCCGCCGAAACCGTTTCGCCAAGCAGGACCAGTTGCGACGCCCGGTGCATCCCGACCATCGACGGTAACAGTGCAGCGGCCACGGGGGGATAGCAGCCGACGTCGATCTCCGGATGGGCGAGTTGGAGGTTGTCGGCCGCAACGACGAAATCGCATGCCATGGCGAGTTCAGCAGCTCCTCCCAGTGTGTGTCCATGGATCACCGCAACGCTGATGCGGTCCGAGTCGTAGATCCGACGGATCGTGCGATGGAATTTCCCGAGCATCTCTCTCACGCGTTCCGGAGTGTGATCGGCGATGTCGACCCCTGCCGAAAAAGCCTTCGCGCCATGGCCGGAAAGAAGGACGAGCGGTGACTCGCGTTGCTCTATCTCCTGCCAGGCCTGATCGAGTTCTTCCATCATCGTGATGTTGATGACGTTCAAGGGCGGTCTGTCCAGAACGATCGTCGAGGTCCGGGGTCCGGGATGGAATCGGATTGTTTCGTAGCCCATGGTCCGTTTGGTAACAGAATGTGGGGCTCCTGTAAACACTGAAACCCGGGATTCGAGTAAGATACTGCCAGCAACACCGGTCAGCGATAGTGACGTTACCTTCGGACCGAGGACACTAAAAATGCGGGCGGTCTGGGATCTGATCAGGGAATCGTTTCACCGCTGGATCGACGACAATGCGTTCCAGATGAGCGCATCGATCGCCTTCTATGCTGCCTTCTCGATGGCGCCGGGACTCTTGATTGTTGTGGCTCTGGTGGGACTCATCTACAGCGGTGACACGGCTGCGGATATCGAGACCCAGATTTCCGGATATGTCGGAGAAGACGCCAGTCGGCTGATAGCCCGGGCCGTGTCCAGCACGACTGAGGGCATGGGAGGCGGCCGTCTCGCAACCCTCCTCGCCATCACCACAATGCTCATCGGCGCATCGGCCGTATTCGGTCAACTCCTGGCGGCGATGAACAAGGTATGGAGGGTCGCGGCCCAACCCGGCAGGGGGATCGCCGGCGTGCTGAGGGATCGTTTCTGGCCCTTCACGATGGTCATGGTTGTCAGCATCCTGCTCCTCACATCCTTATTGCTGAGTACGTTCATTCGAGTTTACAGCGTATACGTGAACCGCCTTGTGCCCGGCGTCGCATTCATATGGCACTACGTCGACCTGGGCATCTCGTTCGCGGTCGTGACGCTGTTGTTCGCGCTCGTCTTCAAATTCCTTCCGGACGCCAGAATCGTATGGAGCGATGTCTGGGTTGGAGCCCTCGTTACATCGGTTTTTTTTGCCGCTGGCAAGTACCTCTTCAGCCTGTACCTGGGAACCAGCGCGATCGAATCGGTTTACGGGGCCGCAGGATCCCTTATGGTCATCCTGATCTGGGTCTACTTCTCCACCTCGATCCTGCTCCTGGGGGCCGAATTCACGCACATCTACGCCGAACGGCACGGACATAAAGTCATACCCAAAGCGAACGCCTTGAAAGTCGAGTGACGGGTTCACAGCAGAATTCAGCACGGAGACGCGGAAACACGGGGGGGATCTTTCACCGCAGAGGGGGGGCGCAGGTTTCTTCTCTGTCTTTTACCCTCTGCGTCTCTGCGCCTCTGCGGTAAGAATTCTTACTTCGCCTCTCCGCGTTGAAAATCCAGATTTTCGATAGGAATGAACTTCAAGGACCGGGCGGGCGTCCACCGCGCTGCTGCTGGCCGAAGGGGTTGGGTTGGCCGCCGGAGAAGGGGGAGGTCTGGTTCTGCTGGAATTGCTGGAGCTGGCCGTTGGGGGTTTGTCCGCCGGCGCCCGGGACGGCGCCGGGGTTGGTTCCGGCACCGAGTATAGCGATGAACTCCCACTCGTTGTACTTTTCGCGGTTGTTGTACGACTTCAGCGATTTGTCTTCGTTTTCCGGGGCGACGCCGATGATTCCTCCGCCGGCTATGGGTGGAGCCTGAGAGCCGAAGGGGGTGGGTTGACCCGGCTGGGGCCCTCGCTGACCGCCACCTCGTTGACCGCCACCTCCCGAACCGCCGGGTTGCTGGATCCCCGCAATGCCCGAGCCTCCACCTCGCTGGCCGCCTGTTTGCTGGCCGCGGCCCCCCTGCTGACCAAATCCGGGCTGTCCAAATCCGGATTGCTGGCCTCTACCTTGTGGATTCGATCCCGGCTGGCCAAAACCGGACTGTTGACCACGTCCCGACTGTTGGCCGAATCCAGGTTGCTGCCCAAAACCGGACGGCTGACCAAATCCGGGCTGTTGACCAACAGATTGTGGGCTGAAACCCGGTTGTTGACCGGTTCCGGATTGCTGCCCCCGAGTCTGCTGGTTGTTCTGTCCAGGCTGTCCAACGCCCAGGGAAAATCCGAAGCCAGATTGTTGACCGAATCCGGACTGCTGGCCACGTCCCCCTTGTTCGTTTCCCTGGCCAAAGCCACCCTGCTGCCCGCTGCCACGGCCAGCGCCGGGCTGCCCCGAACCTCTCTGTTGACCACCGCCTCGGCCCTGGGATGGGCCAGCTTGCCCAAATCCAGGCTGACCGATTATCGATGCCCCACCGGCTCCTCCCTGGAAGAGCGGCGCATTGTTGATCTGCTGTTGATAGAGCGTCGAGCCGTTTATGCTCCCGTCCGGATTGATCGTGAGCAGCCGGAATCCCTCTCCCGTGATGGGGTCGGTATACTGGCGTCTCAAGAAACGGATTCCGTTGGTTTCGAGCAGGGCCTCCAGGCTGGGGGGATAGATTCCAAAGCGGCGCTGGTACTTCTGGATCGCCCGCACGTGTTCCTCTCCACGAAAGATCAATTCCTCTTCGAGTTCGCGCTGGACCTGCATCTTGTAGGACGGCGCCGAAGCGGCCATCATGATTGAAAGGACCGCGATGAAAATGATCAATACCGCAAGCGCGAAGCCTTCTTCCTGTTTCATTCGACTATCAACGGAAGCCTCTGCCGGCGTCCGAACTCCAGATCTTCCACCTCTACAAAAGTCAGAGTGACTTCATTGATACGGTAACGCCCCATCAAGACCTCTTCTTCAAAGACGGAGAAGGACCTGTCGTCGTCGAACAGGAACGCCTGCATCCGTCCGGAATCCAGGTCGACGATCGCGTAGCCACTGTACTTGAACGGGATCGGCGGAGGAGGGGGCGGGGGCGGCTGAGAAGACGTCATAGTCGGTGCGGCGGCAGCAGCCGGAGGAGTCTGGTCCGGCTCGTCGGGCAAGAGGGCCGGGAGTTGGGCGACAGGCTCCGATCCGTACTCAAACAAGTTCCGCCGCCCCAGCTCTCTGTCCAGATCAGGCAACACGACCAAGCGGCTCGACAACACCTGGGCCCAGGACAAAGCGTCCGACCGATCAGTTTGGGCTTCTCGGGCTTCGGCGGTTTCGATCGCCAGAGCGGTGGGCGTCCCTCGGATCTGACCGCCGACCCATAACGTCGTCGCCAGGACGATCAACAGGATCGACAGTATTTTCAGCCGTCGTCTATCGCTAGCCGTCATAAGCAAAAAAAGTCGTCAAGTTCAGGGACAGAGTCAATTCACCGGGCACACCCGAGCTCGCGGCAGCCAGACCTATCGAATCCAGGATAAAAAACGTATTGGAACTCTCCAGCTCGCGAATGAAAGCGGTCACCGCGGTGTAGTCCCCACTAACCGGCAGGCTGACCCGGACGGAATAGACACCAAACCGGGGCTGATCGTCAATTACGTACTGGACGCGGTTACGATCGATTCCGGCGATCTGGGCCAATGCCTCCAGATCCGGCATGATCGCAGCGAATCCCTGCTCACGGGAAATGAAACGGGCGGCAACAAAGCTCGATTGATCCTGCCTGGCCACATCCAGTTGCTCGCCGATGGTTTCCAGACGTTCGAGGTCCCGGCCACGCTGTTCGCTCTCGGTGCCCAGGCGTGCTATCGATGCCTGCAGTTCCAGATAGTCCGATCTGGCCGGCAGATACAGGATCAGAAAAAACATCAACGACACCACACCGCTAACGGCGACCAAGCCTCCGAACAGGATCTGATTCTTTTGTCTTCGAAGAACCTGCTTCATGGCGCACTCGCCCGGTCGTGGGTTGCCGGCATGTACAGGACATCCATCAGGACGCGAATCTCGGGTCTTCCGGCAACCACACCCCGTTCTTCGATCGACACCTTGACGTCCCTGAAAGCCGCGGTTTCCTCCAGACCGGCAATGAAAGCACTGAGATCATCGATGCTCTTTCCTCTCGCCTCCATCGCGACCAGGACGTTTTGAGACGCGTCAATTTGCGGTACCAGGCTCATCAGGTACACGGAGGGAGGAATCACGTTCTCGATCTCGGCGAGCAAGCCGATCCAGGAAAAGCCCTTGCGATCGATCACCTGTTCCAGGAACTCGATCTCCTCTAATAGTGCGACGGACTCCGGACGGTTCAAGCGTTCCTCTACCGTCTCGACCCGATCTCCCAGGTGCTCCCACTCGACCCGGGCCTCCTGTTCGATCACCCTCAGTCCTTCCGCCATCTCCGTATAACGAAGAAAACCGGCGCCCTCCCATGCCGAAAAAGCCAGGAGCGCTACCAGGACACCAGTCAAAACAACATTTGTCGTTCGATACCGCGGGAACGGGCGGGATGCAAGGTTCAATTGGAATCGATCCGTCACAACTGCAGGGCTCCCAATGCCGGTTTGTACAGGTCTTCGAGACCGGACGAATGAAGATGCCCAATCGGAACCGACAGCTTCCGAAGTTCCACGTCCACTGAGGGTGAATCCCCATCGTAACCACAAACGATGAGCTGTCGGATGTGGCTGCCGCCCAGTTTGTCCTGATAATACATGATGGTCGGATACACGGCTTCGTAGACGGACTGCGACGGAACCTTGCGGTAGAATTTCAGTTCGCCTTCCACAAACACCGACGTTGCTATCGAACTCGGACCGAGCTTCACGAAAAGAGTGTCGCCGGACCCAAGGTCCAGGAGATTAAACGCCGCCGTCGTCGAGGGGCCGAGAACACCAGCATGCAGCCCCATCGATTCCATCAGATCCTCGTACTGAGACGTCACAGAACTGGGTGAGAGAACAACCAGCAACCCGACAGTTCCGTTCTCTCCAAGTTTCTTGTAGGCCAGCTGAGCCGTGTCGACATCGAAAGGGACATTCTTCTTCAATTTCCAAAGAATGAACGACCGTTGCGCTGCCCGCTCATCCGGGAACGAATCGACATTCAGAACGGAAACCCGCGTCGCGTCGTCCGGGATGACAAGGACGATTTCCGAGCCCGAAAAGCCCGCCAGATCCAGAGCTTGTCGGACGACCGGAGCCAACTTCGCCCGGTCGAAGTTGGAAGCTTTCAGATCCGCGTTCAACACCCCGGCGGGCAAATCGAGAACGGCTTTGGTTTCGGCGTTGCGCCGATCCGGCGTCGCACCCACGACGATCACGTGACGGGCCGTCAACTCACATGCCCATGTGGGGACATCGGGTCCAAACAGCCTCGGGATGCTTTGGGTCCACCGACTACTCAATGAACGTCACCTTGTTGATTTCCTTCAACGTCGTTTTTCCAGCCACAACCTTCGCAACCGCGGACTCCCTCAGGAAAGTGACACCTTCTTCATGGGCCGCCCGCTTGATTTCAGAGGTCGGTTTTCGATCGACTATCATTTCGCGAATGTGATCGGACAGGTCGAGCAACTCATGTATCGCGGTTCGCCCGAGAAACCCCGTCCCGTTACATTCAAGGCACCCTTCCCCTTCATAAAACGTCAAGTCGGCATATTGCTCCGGGGTTAACCCCGACTCCCGGAGCAGGTCCGTGGAATAGCGCACCGGTTTCTTACAATGCAGACAAATCAGCCGGACCAGGCGCTGAGCGAGAATGCAGTTGAGCGCGGACACAAAGTTGTACGGGTCCACTCCCATGTGTAGGAAACGGCCCAGAACGTCGACGACATTGTTCGCATGAACGGTCGTAAAAACCAGATGCCCCGTCAATGCGGACTGAATCGCAATTTGCGCCGTTTCGTTGTCACGTATCTCCCCGACCATGATCTTGTCGGGATCGTGCCTCAGTATGGACCGGAGGCCGCGTGCGAACGTCAGCCCTTTCTTTTCGTTGACCGGAATCTGTGTGATGCCCTTGATCTGATACTCGACGGGATCCTCGATCGTGATGATTTTGTCTTCATCGTTCTTGATTTCCATCAAAGCCGCGTAGAGGGTCGTCGTCTTGCCGCTTCCCGTAGGACCGGTCACCAGCACCATTCCGTACGGTTCGTTGATGAACCGGTGAAACCTCTGCGAGTCGGTGGCGGAGAAACCCACAACGTCCAGGTTCAGAGTTCGAAATTCCTCACTGATCGACTCTTTGTCGAGGATTCGGATGACGGCGTCTTCTCCGTGGATCGACGGCATGATCGAAACACGAAAATCTATCGATCGGCCTTTGTACCGCGTCTTGAATCGGCCGTCCTGGGGGATCCTTTTCTCAGAGATGTCCAGTTCCGACATCACTTTGATCCTGGAAATGATGGTCGAGTGATGTTCTTTGGCTATCGGGTCCATGGCCATGCCCAGCCTTCCATCCACCCTGTACTTCACGACAAGTTCGGAAGGGCCGGTCTCGATGTGGATGTCGCTGGCCCGACGACCCAGGGCGGTAAAAACGATCGTATCGACCAGCCGGATGATCGGGCTGGATTCGTCCTGGGTGATCGTCTCGATCGTGATGATCTCGCCCCCGCTGTCGTCCTCGCGAATCAGGTCGAGCTTGAACCCTTCGGTCGCTTCGTCGAGGACGCGCTGAGAGGACTCAGACTTCTTGAGCAGGTCGGAGATCTCCGACTGCGCCGCGACCTTGATGACCAGCGAACGGTCCAGCAACGCCGACACCTCGTCCACCTCGACGAGATCGCTCGGGTCGGCCATCGCGATCACGAGCGCATCGGCCTCGACCCCGAGAGGCACGAAGTTGTATCGGAACATCAGTTCGACCGGGGTCGAACGAAGCAACTCGACGTCCAGGTGCGTGTCGCTCAGGTCCACCAGATCATAATGATAGCGCTCGGCGAGTTCCGCGGCCCGGGCCCGATCGTCAACTTGGGGTTGGTCATCAACCCCCTCGGTAGGGATCAAAGGTTCAGTGTTCATCGTTCATTCAAGTCATACGCTCGATTCACGCGTTCAAGTCACGGCCCTGGATCCGATGCTGAAGATCGGCAGATACAAGGAAACCAGGATCATGGCAACAAAACCCGCCACAAAAATCAAAATGATCGGTTCCACCCAGCTCAAGAGCGCCGTCAGACGTAAGTCCACGTCCTCGTCGTAAAAGTCCGCGACATGGTTGAGCATGTCGGGCATCGCGCCGGTTTCTTCCCCCACCCGGATCATCTCCAGCGCCAGTTGCGGAAACCTTCCGGTGGCCTCCAGACTGTCGGCCAGCGAAGTGCCCTCCTGAACACGGACGGTGCTGTCGGCCAGGGCATCCGCGATGACGCGATTACCTGACGCTTCATGCGCCACCTGGAGAGCCGTCACAAGCGGTATCCCCCCCTTAAGCAGAGTCGACAACGTTCGTGAAAGTTGCGCAATCGCAAACATCAACCAGACGTTGCCCAATACCGGCAACCGGAGCTTCAAATCGTCTATCTTGACTCTCCCCCCTACCGATTTCGACCAGAGGTTGAAGAGTATCGGACCACCGACGACCAGGGGCACGATCAGGATCAGACTGTCCTGGATGGTTGTCGACACCGCGATCAGCACCTGAGTGGGTAGCGGTAAAGCCGTGTTCAGGCCTGTGTAAAGTTCCGCGAAGCGCGGGATCACAAAGGCGAGAATCACCCCAACCATCACTATAGACAGGACAACCAGGAACGCCGGATAGATCAACGAATTACGAAATTTCTTTCCGACGGTCATCATCGTCTTTTCATAGTGAATGTATCGGGTGAGGACCTCGACGAGGTTACCGCTGCGTTCCCCGGCGAAGACCGAGGCTGTATAGACCCTCGGAAAAACGCGCTCCTCCTCCATCGCATCGGACAAAGCCGTGCCCGAAACGACCTTCTCGCGCACAGCCTGAATGTGCTTTTGAAGTTGCGGGTTCGTGATGCGGTCCTTCAGCAGATCGAGCGCGCGAAGAATGGGTAGACCGGCGCGTATCAAGGCAACAAATTGCTGGTTGAACAGGATGAAGTCCTCGGCTCGAAAGGAGGTCTTCTTCCTTCCGCCGCCGGGGACCAACGACCAGGTCCTCTTCTGAATCGAGAGCACCAGGAGTCCCTGTTCCTGCAGACGGTCCCGGATCTCTTCTTCTCTTTGCCCGACGTGGACCGCACGGACAACTTCGCCGCTTGGTCTTGCGTATTTGCAGGTGAATTCCATGTTCCTAGGGTCCGATACCCTCGATCACGTCGACTCCCGGAGGTACTTCGAAATCGAAAATCGATTCATCCAGTTCGGCGTCGGTCTCGATCTGATCGAGCACGAGTTCCATGGTCGAACCGTCGATGTAGGTGAACCGGAGCCGTCGGATGTCGAACGACGTCGGGTCGACCTCGAGCCGTACTTCGTCTACATCACTTTGGCGCCGCGGGTACATCCTCAAGACCCTCATTCCAGGGACTTTGGGAAGCTCCGTCAATTGCTCGATTCGGGTGAACTCATTCTCGAGATCCGATCGCCCCAGCAGGAACATGATCGGAATTCGGTCGTCCATCGCGTCGCCGACGCTCTCCCGGCTCACCTGCCTCTCAGCCGGGACGTAAAAATACACGGTCCGACCGTCTGAAACGAACAGGTACTCCTCGGGCAACTGGTACTCCCAGCGCATCATTCGCGGGCGTCTCAGGTATAAATGACCCCCCTGACGCTGGATTCGGTTCAAAGCATCTTCAGAAATCTGAACAAAATGAGCGGAGAGATCGCGCATGCGCTCCAGTTTGCGTTCAACGCCGTCGATCAGGGCCCCCAGGCCGGGCCCTTGCCCTGCGGTCGCAGATGGCACCGTCAGGACAGCCAGTAGTATCGGCAAGAGTGTTCTTCTCATGGTGATACGCCTCAAGGAAACAGTTTAATCCTGTTAGACGATGGTATCGGGAAGAAGTTCAGGGAAGGGAGGACGGGGGTGATGATTTGCCAAAGTCTGGGCCGACATTGAGTGGGCCCTTACTGGACCGGCAGACCGGCCTGCCCTGCAGGCGCCCGGGTGGTCTCAGTCGTAAAACGAATCACGTATTCGGGTGTCGAATAATAATCGTAGCGACCGGTCGTGGTGTTGACCGCTGTCGCCGTGATGGTGTAATCGAGCCGATCCGTGGACACGGAAACTCCATACTGGTAGCCCGACGTGGTGCCCTCGAAACGGGTGTCGAGCAAGCCGTCGGCGATCAACTCGGTCATGGTCCCGTACGCGTGATTGGTCATCTGGTACACGTTCTGGGCAACGTTGATGGACTTCAGGTTCGACGCCGCAGCGGACTCGTTCGCAGCCTGGCGGGATCGGAGCAGACTCGGGACCGCAATTGTAGCGATGATCAGGATGATCGCCACAACGATCAGCAACTCCAGCAATGAGAAACCGCGGTCGGTTTTCATAAAATCACCCACAGCTTTCCCTGGCCATCTAGCAGCCCGTGGTGGAGAAGGATGAGGCGTATGGTGGACCGGCCCAGGGGAACTGGCGGCCTTCGACCAGGCCAAGGCCGCCACACTTCAAAAGACAAACGTTTACTGGACAGGCGCTCCTGCAGTCACCCCCGACCCGGAGGAGTAACGCACGACTCCATCCGGCCCGCTGTAGTAGCCGAACCTGCCGGTGTTTGCAGAACTCGGCGACGCGAGCGCCGTGTAGTCGGTGTTGCTGCTCGCTGTGGTAACGGTGTAGGAATACCCCGAAACGGCCGAGTTGAAGCGGGTGTCGAGCAGGCCCGCGGTGATCAGATCACTGAGGGCGCCGTAGCTGCCCTGGGCGCCCGACATGTATGTCACCTGCGCGGTGTTGATCGTCCTGAGGTTGGCCACTGCGCCCGACTCGTTTGCAGCCTGCCTTGAACGAAGCAGGCTCGGTATGGCGATGGTGGCAATAATCAGAATGATCGCTACCACGATCAAGAGTTCTAAAAGCGAAAAGCCGCGGCTCTTTTTCATCAGTTATTTTCCTCCCTGACTCGTACTAACGTGATTCAATGAACAATCAATTTAATGAATCCTACAAAGGCGACATGGAGCTGTCAACCACTCTCGGCCATTGTCATCATTGACAGATCCAGCGAAATCGCATGCACCACATGGACAGCGTAGCGACGCCAGTGTCGACGAGGGAAGAGCAATTGCAGGTCCAGACACTCTGTAAGATTAGAATGAGATACTTACAAGTGCAACCAAAGCCTGGATGTGACAAATTTTGTCACTCTACTGACAAAATTTGTTAACAACGAACTGTGGTGCAGGGTCTTCACGGAAGTTCCACCATCTTCGAAGGCCGGGGAGCAGTAGCGATTCGAACATGGGAATCCTGATCGCGATCACCGCCCTCGTCATCATGACTCCGTTCGGGGGCCAGGCAACCCAACCTTTCATCTTCCTTGTGTACCGGACCCTGTTGTTCTCGGTCACTTTGGCCTGCTTCTGGAAATCCAGGCAGGAATCGGGCCCGGACTTTCACCCGGGTTTCTACGTGGCGACCGGGGCGATTCTGGGAACGATGCTGTTATCGGTCTGGACCAGCACGGGAAGCAGGGCGGATGGCTATGCGCTCTGGTATCAGCACCTGGTCTGGGCAGCTTTCTTCGTCGCTGTCGCTCGATTCAGTGCACGGCAGTCCCTCGAATGGAAAAGCCTGATGCTCGCTTCGGTCATCGGGGCAGGTCTGCTCCATCTGGCTATTGGAATGGTAGTCGGCGAGCCACTGACCGGGGCTTTCCTGAACGGAAACTACCTCGGCTCGTATATGTTGATTGGCTTCGCGGCCTCAATCGCCGTTCTGTTATTCCACAAAAATGTGTACTGGCGTGTCGGTACCATGGTGACAGCCCTACTCCTCTTCTATGGAATCACCGAAACCGTATCGAGGGGCGCGACGCTTGCGGCGGTCGCCGTGGTGTTGGTTGGACTCTGGCAACTGAGACGGTGGGCCGTCCTGGGTGGCGCCCTCGCGGCGGCAGCCATCGTGCTCGTCCTGATCGGGCTGGCCAACCCGGAACTGGTAACGAAATTCACCGACCAGGGCGAAGTGAATCCGTACAACTACTCCCGAACCCAGATCTGGATGAGCACGTTCGACATGATCGCGGAGCAACCGGTGCTCGGTGTCGGACCGGCCAGGTACCAGCACGTCGCCCGACGGTTCCGGTTCCCTGTCGAAGATACGATCGGTCGATTCATGAAGCGCCAGTCCATCGCGCATTCTGAATATCTGCACTATGCCGCGGAATCAGGAATACCGATGGCCCTCTTGCTCATTGGGCTAATCGCTTACTTCGCACGGGTTCTCGGCCGGGCTCAGCCAGCTTCTCCGGTGCTGTTCCTCGAACAGGCTGCGTTGCTCGCGATCGTCGGGGTCGGCATCCACGCGGCGGTGGACAACAATTTTCAGGTACCGGTTGTCCTGGCTCTTCTGGCGACGCTATCGCTGGCCTCGGCACCTTTGACCCGGTCCACTCCGATCCGGTTTCCAATTTCCACCCGGGGCATGGCCGGGCTTGGTGTGCTGATCGTGGCTCTCTACTTCGATTCCACTCTGATCCCGGGCGTTGCATACCACTACAACGACGCAGGAAACCAGGAGCAAATGGCCCAGCGATTCGGCGAGGCGGAGTTGGACCATCGGTTCGCCGTCAGCCTCCGGCCCACCGACTCCGTCTTGCTGACCAACCTGGGAGTCACACACAAACTTCTGTATCTCCAGACGGGAGACCCCCATATGCTGGATGTGGCCGACGCATTTTTCACCCGGGCAGCCGAAGCCAATCCCTTCTACCTTCAGGCACGACAAGAGCGCGCCGACACGCTGGTGCTCCGGCTGACCGGCAACGCCGGCCGGGACTTGAAGATCCATCGACGCTTGATCGAGGCCAACCAGGCCGTCCTGGAGCTCGACCCCTTCCTGCCGTTCATCCGCAAAAACCTTGCAGAAGCGTTCTACCGATCCGGAAACCGGGCCAAGGCATACGAAGAACTATTGAAGACCGTTGAACTGGAGCCTAATTATGTGCCCGGATTCACCAAATTGGCGGAATGGTACCAGGCAGATGGAAACGTCGAACGCAGCCGGGCGTTTCTGGACAGGGCGGGCTCGATCGAGCTGACCTACAGCGCTGTCACGGACGTCACCGATTATGAAGCCATCATTCTGGGCCGACCGGCCGGGAGCCCGGGATCATGATCAAGACAGAGAACGCGGCCCAGTTGCTCGCCTTGTCGGCTCTCGCCGGAGTGATACTTGCGCCTCCGGAAGCCTTTGGCTCAGGACGCATGATCCTGGTTGTGGGTTCGACTTTTGCTTTTCTGCTTCTGATTCTCGAAGGCCAGGTTGAGTCTCGATACCTGCGGGGAGGACTGGTCGGCATGGTTGTGCTCGTGGCACATTCCCTGTGGATCTCGATCGATTTTTACAGATCCCTGGAGTTTGTAGGAATCGTCTGGGCCTACTACTGCCTGTTCGGTTACCTGGTCTACTCGAGGATGAATTCCCTTCACCGGGTGGCCGGGACCCTGGTGGCGCTGGCCGGGGTGGTTTCGATCTACGGAATCTACCAATTTTTCTGGGGCATCGATGCGATGTACGGCCTGGTCTTCTATTCGGGCGCGCCCGAACCGGTCCGGGTGCCGATGCTGGACCAACTGGCAACGGGAAGGATCTTTTCAACCTTTGCACTGCCCGGAACTCTCTGGGGGTACCTGTTGCTGTCACTGCCGCTGCACGGCATTCTCTGGAAGCCGGGACGCCGGTTCGGAAATTCACTTCTCATCGTGAGCGCCGTACTGCTGCTGGCGACGGGCGCCTTGACCCGGTCGTATGGCTTCGCCCTGGGTCTGCTCGTCCTTGTCCTCGGCTGGCTGTTCACCAGACCCGGAGCGCGACCCTGGAGGTCCGCCGCAGCCGTGACGCTTCTGATGTCCGTGCTGGCCGGCGGGATCTTCCTGATCCGTTCCGAAACCCACAACCCGGTTTCACTGCGCTTGCAGAATTGGATGACCGGGTGGGAAATGTTCGCGTCATACCCTTTGGGCGTGGGCTTGAATGGGTATGCCGTCGCCTACCTGGGACACCAGCAGCCCGGCGCAAACGAAACACAGTTTGCGCACAACACTCCAGTTCAACTTCTCTCTGAGATGGGCTGGGTCGCCTTCGCCGCGATGGCGGCTCTCGGTATTTACGTGATGGGGCGACGAAAAATCCTCTTCGACACGACCGGTCCCCGTCGCTATCTGCTCCTCGGTCTGCTGGTCTGGACGGTTCACAATCTGATCGAGATCAACATTTCCTTCGCCAGCGTGGGCGCGGCGGGAGTGGCGCTGATCGGTTTGCTGGTGGCTCAGTCCCGGCCTGCCGACCCGACGGGCCCTGGGAATCCGACGGATCGGAGACTGATCCAGATCATCGGCCTGGTGGCCATGGCCGTCGTTCTGTCGTCTGGGATCATTTACGTGTCGGGCGAGCTGCTGCATCGGGCGAGGATTGAACTAGGGAACCAGAAGCTGGTGGAAGCGTCTGAAACGCTGGCCAACGCCATGATGATCAACCCCTTTAACTCCAGCATCCTCCACGAGGCGGGTCAGCTTGCGCTCGAACTGCACCAGAAGACCCAGGATCCGTCCCTTCTGAGGCAGGCCACGGAGTACTTCAGGAAGGCCGTGGCCCTGAGCCCGAACAAAGTCGGGCCTCACCTGGGCCTGGGATTGTGCCTGTCCAGCGCAGAGAGACTCGACGAAGCACTCGAACAGTTGGAGATCGCCCAGTTGATGCACCCCTACAGCAGACACGTCAGCGCGGTCCGCCGCCTGATCGAGGGGCGAGGCGGTGGTCAGTGATCAGTTGGCGGCTGGCACGGCGTTCGAGAGAGCGTGTCGGGGCGTCCCTCCGTGGGCGCCCGCGGGCCTGACGGGCAGTCGCCAGGGAAATTCGAGTTGCGGCTTTTTCCGTTCGCTGCGGGCATTCACGCGGGTGGCCAGGGACGGCCACCCCGACACGCGATCCCCTTCATTGCTCTTCACCACTGACCACTACCTCCCCGATTCTCCGATCCCATAGACGTGGCCGAAGGTACGGATGACGATCAGGCCATCGGAAATGGCGGGTGTGGCCATAACGATTTCGCCGATGTCGTTCCTTGCGACCAGAACGTACTCGCGGCCGGCTTTCAGCACGTACGCGTCACCGTCTTCGTTGATGAGGTACAGCCGTCCGTCCGCGGCGATGGGCGAGGCCGTAAAGGCGCCTCCTACTCGACCCACACGCGCCTGGTAGACGCGTTCTCCGGTCTGACCGTCATAGCCGGCGATGACCCCATTGTTGCTGAGTGTGTAGAGTACGCCCCGATAGAAGATCGGCGTCGGGATGTAGGAACCGCCGCGCGGCGAACTCCACGCAATGGCGTCGCTCGAAGTGGCACGGCCCGCAAGGGAAATGTCGCCGGAAGATCCCGGACGGATAGCGTAAATCGGACGCAGGGGAGGATAGCCTGCGGTCACGTACACGAATTCGGGGCCGGCCACCGGGGTCGGGATGGCGACGTCGGAATTCGGCCCGAGTGTCCAGCGCAGTTTGCCCGTCTTCGGATCGTACCCCCTTATCGAGGTGCCGTTGGTGATCAGCTCATCGCCGGCGGACCCGGCCACGATCGTCGGGGTGCCCCAGGAGGAGATTTCATTGTCCCGGCTGTTCCGCCACAACTCGTTACCCGTTGCCAGATCATAGGCCGCCACAAACGAGTCCTTCTGACGATCAACCTGGATAATGGCCGTGTCACCGTAAATAATGGGCGAGCTACTGTGACCCCACTGATCGTTGGAATCATAGTAGGAACCGTTGTCCAGGAGCCCCAGATCCTTCTTCCAGAGCGGCTCTCCGTCCATATCGTAGGCGGCAAAAATGCCAACGGTACCGAATATGGCCACGATATAGCTTCCGTCGGTGACTGGTGTCGAACTGGCCTGGCTCCCTTTCATGTGCCGCTTCGTCCGGGGTACGCCCTGATGGACTTCCCTCTCCCAAACGATGCGACCGCTCTCGATATCCAGCGCGTAGAGTCTCCAGCTGTGAACAGAAAGATCGTCGACCGACGATGCGCCGCTGTAGTCACCGGTTCGGAAGAAATCGTTACCGGAAGTGCTGACCGCCGTCGCCACGAAGACACGATTTCCCCATATGATGGGACTCGCGTTGGCGAGGCCGGGGATAGGGGTCTTCCAGCGAACGTTCCGACCTGTCTGGACGTCCCAGTCGACAACGGCTCCCTGCCCCTCGGCAACACCCGAAGCACCGGATCCGCGAAACGACGGCCACGGCCGGGGACTGTCGCGCGGCACTGTCAACAGGTCGCCCGGTTCCGCATTTGGTACCGACGCCGCCGCCAGCGTTTCGGCCTCGTCGGAAACCCGGAGATAGGCGACCCGCGGGTTCTTACCGTTGGTGGGATTGGTGAATACTACCCGCTCGACAACATCGTCCTCTCGCTCGAACCTGAATTCGGCATCGGCAATCTGCGGCGCGACGAAGGTGGAATCCGATGTCGCTACAAGCATCAGGGATACTTCGCGAGTGGCGCCCCCTACCGTAGCTGTGAAGTCCTCGCCCCCTTCCCCCAGCCGGAAGGTCAGCCTCTGTGTCTGGCCCGTACTCAGGTCCAGATACGAGCCGACGAACGGTGCGAGGTCCGTCTCGGAGAGCTCCACAACAAGCCGGGCCAGGCCCGGGCGGCGATCCATCTCGGCATCCAGGACGGCTGCCATCCCGGTGTTGAGAGTCCGGACTGCAAACGCGTGGCTGGCCGCAACAACGGAATCGGGGATGTCGGAACGGGCAAGCGCTGACTCGAGCAGAGAACCATTTCTCCTTTCGACGGCATACAGGACCACTGCTGAGATCCCTGCCGACCCTTCCTTGAGGTTCTCGATCAGGTAGGTGGTCATCTCCAGATTTCCGCTGCGCATGACCCCACCGACGACGCCCCTGAGATAGGGGGTGTCTTCGACCATCAGGTCCGCCCCGCTCTTAACCAGAAGTTCCGCCATTTCGAGATTGGCGTTGGTCGCCGCGAACAGCAGGGCACGCCCGCCGTAAAACTTCTTCGCATTGACGTCGGCTCGTTGATCCAGGGCCCGGCGAACGCCGGACATGTCGTTCTGTTGTGCGGCATCGAGGAGGGCTGCATCGGCCGAGTTCAACGGCGCTGGCATCTGCGGGCCGGCCAGCGTCCAGGCCAAAACGATCGCACTAAGAGACAAATCCGTCATCATCAAGTTACGCTCCTGGAAGTGGGCTCCGAGCCACGCTACACCGAACCGAAAGGTCAGTCAAATGCACTTGATCGTCGGGTGCGCTGGAGGGGGAAGGCAGGCCGTGGGTCGCGAGCTTGATTGAGATTCACGGCTGAAGCTTCACTGCGATCCACAGCCGCCTAAACTATTAGCAACACATCACTTGCCAGGCCGCAGGCATATGCAGGCGTTTTGTAGGGCTTTTTGGCACCGGGTTTGCATACAACATCCCGTGAAGGCAGGCTTTGTTGAATTGTGGAAAGACGGTCCTCGAAGCTGAAGCCACAAGGGTTAATCGGGCATCTGATTTGGAGCTTTGTCCAGGCCAACGTACCGGAAAGCGCCAATATTTTGGCCGCGTGTCTGGAATCTGACACCACAGTCATCGACTGATATGAGGCTATGAGCATTCCATCATCCATGTCCACGCTGTGTAAACAGACACGGGTTGTCGTCCTGGCCGGAGGCCGGGGCACGCGACTGTTGCCATACACGACGGCCCTCCCCAAGCCTCTGATGCCGGTCGGTAACTACCCGATCCTCGAGATACTGCTGAGACAGCTGGCGGCATTCAGGTTTCGCGATGTCACGCTGGCGGTCGGTCATCTGGCCGGACTCATCCAGGCTTATTTCAAAGACGGCGAGGAGCTGGGATTGAACCTCAGCTATTCCTATGAGACGACACCGTTAGGAACCGCGGGACCGCTGGCCAGGATAGAGCGCCCGGACCACAGTATTCTGGTGCTGAACGGCGATTTGTTGACCGACGTCGAATTCGGACAGATCGTCCGATTCCATTATGAAAACGAAGCGACCGCGACGGTGGGAATGACCCGGCGGATCGAGACCGTGGACTTCGGCGTGATCGAAGCGGACGCGGATGGGCGGATTACGGATTTCCGTGAAAAGCCCAGCATGGGGTACCTGGTCAGCATGGGTATCTATGTGTTTGCGCCAAAGGTTCTGGACCTCATACCCCGATCGGTAAGATTTGATTTTCCGGACCTCCTTGCAGGGCTACTGGAACAAGACGCCCGGATCGTCGGGTATCAAAGCAACGCCTACTGGATGGATGTCGGCCGGCCCGCCGATTACGAGAAAGCGAACGAAGATTTTCCGATGAAGGAACATGACTTCCTGAATCCTCATGTGGAATACGAGACTGTCGGAACTAGAATTTGACGGCGACGAACTCGCCGGCGCCCTCGAGGCAATCGAGTCAGGCTGGATTACGGCGGGACCTCGGACGAAGGCGTTCGAGCAGGCCTTCGCCGATGCGGCCGGGACCGAAGACGCCGTCGCGGTTTCTAACGGAACGGCGGCGCTCTTCCTGGCTCTGAAGGGGCTGGGTATCGGACCGGGCGACGAAGTCCTGGTCCCATCTATGACGTTCGTGGCCACCGCGGCCGCCGTCCTCCACTGCGGAGCGAAGCCGGTCTTCGTCGACATCACGAGTCTGGAAGACCCCACGATGGATCCTGCAGACGCGGCTCGCAAGGTCGGACCGCTCACCCGGGCCATCCTTCCCGTGCATTACGCCGGCATCCCCTGCGACATGACTTCCCTCGCGACGCTGGCACGGTCGAACAACCTGCTGGTGGTCGAAGACGCCGCGCACGCTCCTGGAGCGGTATACAAGGGCAGGCCATGCGGAAGTCTCGGCACGGCGGGCTGCTTCAGCCTCTTCGGCAACAAGAACATCACAACGGGAGAAGGAGGCGTCATCACGACCAGCGATCGACGCCTGGCCGAACGCCTTCGCCTGTTGCGTTCCCACGGAATGACAACCAACAGTTGGGACCGGGACAAGGGTCGTCCGGCACGCTACGACGTCATCGAGTTGGGTTTCAATTTCCGTTTCGACGACATTCGGGCCGCCCTTGGGTTGGCCCAGCTTCGTAAATTGAATACGATAAACAGCAGGCGATCCCGAATCGTCGCCAGGTACAACGACCGACTTTCTCGAACGCGTCCGGATGTTGTCCTTCCGTTCCGGACCCTACGAGCCGACCTCATCCCGTCCTATCACATTTATCCCATTGTGTTGCCGAGCCGGAACGAACGCGATGCACTTGAAGCGCAACTCAAGGAAGAGGGGATCCAGACGAGCATCCACTACAGGCCGATCCACGACTTCTCAGCTATCAAGACACGATTCCCAGACGTGCACCTGCCTGTCACCGAGGCCTTCGGGGCCCGACAACTGACGCTCCCGCTGTATCCATCGATGACACCCGACCAGGTCGAGGCCGCTGCGACCTCGGTAGCGCGATCCGTCAGCAAGCAGTTCGTTTAGACCTTCGGGTCCCCGCTTCCCAGCAGTTGACGTCCCTGAAGCAACCAAACCCGGTGGGTGTCTCTTCGTATAAACTGGCCGCAGCACACATGAGATTACCGGGCGCATATCTAACGGCAGCGGTAGCCTTCCTTCTTTTATCCGTGGTTGGACCGGGCACGACCGGGGCTGGGAACGATCGCTACCGGCCGGCCTCGATCACAACGATCCTGCTTGCCCGGGACCAGAAGACGCTGTTCGTCGCGAATCCTGACTCGGCATCCATATCTGTCCTCGATGTGGGCTCAAGCATCAAACTGGCCGAGATTCGAGTGGGACGGACACCGCGGACCATGGCTCTCTCCCCCGACGGCCGACGCTTGCTGGTGACCTGCCAGGAAAGCAATCACGTTGCCGTCGTGGATACGTCGACCTTCGAGGTAAGCCAGCTCATCGATGTTTCCGCCGAACCCTATGGCGTTGTGACCGACTCTCGGGGACACTACGCCTACGTGACCTCCTCCGCGCTGGGAGTTGTCGACGTCATCCACTTCGCGGGGGACAGCCTCAGTCTTGAAACCTTCGACAATGTCGAATTGCTCGAAGAAAAGCCCGACCGGGTCCGCGCCAGTTACAACAGAGTCGTTCGAAGCATTCGGGTCGAGGCCAAGCCGGCCGGCTTGGCGCGTTCAGCGGACGGGCAACGGTTGTACGTGACGCACCTGCGCACCGGCCGCGTCTCGGTGATCGACCTGAGGCGGCAGGCCGTCGTCAAGGTGGTCGGCACCGGAAGCGACAGCAACATGACCCAGCGGATCGCCTTGCACCCCGACAGCGGACGCGCCTACCTTCCCCACATCCGATCGAACGTCACTAACCGATTTCGCCTGTTCGACTCTACGGTCTTTCCGGTCATCTCGGTTCTCGATCTGAGAACGGGGACACATCTCATCCGGGAGCGGATCGATCTGGCGCTGGGGCTCACGGTGGCCAACTTGCCCTTTGACGTCCAGTTTTCACCCGATGGAAAGCAGATCTACGTCGTCAACCTCGGCAGCGGTGACGTGATGATTCACGACATCGAAACCGGTCGACGAATGGCCGGAATCGACGTCGGACATGGCCCTCGGGGTATCGCCGTGTCTTTGGACGGGACCACGGGCTATGTCAATAGTTCCATGACGGGGGAGGTCTCCATTCTGGACCTGCGCCAGTTCAAGGAAACCGCGCGCATCCGTATCACGGACATCCCCCTGCCCAAGGACGTTCAACGTGGAAAGATCGTCTTCTTCTCGAGCCAGTCTCCCGATGTCTCCAGGGACCGCTGGATCAGTTGCGCCACCTGCCACTTCGAAGCCGAACACGACGGCCGCACGTGGTTCACGGAATTGGGCCCGCGCAATACCACCAGCCTCGGCGGGTCCGGCCAGACACGCCCCCTGCACTGGAGCGCGGACCGCGACGAAGTACAGGATTTCGAGCACACCATTCGAGATCTTCAAGCGGGAACCGGGCTTCTCGTCGATGGAACCCCGCACCCCGCCATCGGGTCTCCGAACCGGGGGCGGTCCCCCGACCTGGACGCAATGGCCGCATATGTGAATCAGCTCAAGCCGAAAAGAAGCCCCTTCACCTTCGGATCCGCAAGACGTGAGGCGATCAATCGAGGCAGCGACTTGTTCATGCGGCCCGATATCGGTTGTGCCCGCTGCCACCCGCCGCCCCATTACACCGATTCGACGATGGAAACGTCGTCCTTCGTCCGGCACGACGTGGGCACCGGCGGGGGTGCGGACGAAAGGTTCGGACCGGAGTTCGACACACCCACCCTCAAGGGCCTCTGGGACAGCGCACCGTACTTTCATGACGGCAGTGCGGCAACGTTGGAAGAGGTGATAAGAACGAAAGACCGGCATGGCCGGACCTCGCATCTCACAGGAGGCGAGCCAGCCATTTCGGAAGAGCAGCTCGGTCGAAGTTGAATGAGGCCCGGCCAGCGGGCATTTGAGTCGAATTCAAACCCATTGTTAAGGAAGTTCTATTTTCGCATTGTTGAAATCGATATGGTATCGGCGGTATCTTGTGGTATATATACCGTCAGATGAAGAAGAAAAAGATATGGCTTGAGTTGAATCAGGTAAGGGGAGCGGTTGCGTCGCGACTGCGACGGCGGAAGTACAGCCTGATCGAGCGCCATGAGATACCCGACGGTTTGCTGCCTGGCTCGGTGTCGATTAGTTACACCCGGTGCGGTAAGCCGACGTGCCGGTGTGTGTCGGGTGAAGGGCACCCATCCTGGTCCTGGACATTCATGATGGACGGGAAGAAGCATGTCGAACACGTTCCAGCTGCCATGGTTGAGGAGATTCAAAAGCGTGTCGGAGCGGGAAGGGAGTTTCAGGATGCGATCCGGGAGGTGCTGACAGCGAACGCGAAGTTGTTGGTGCTGGAGCGCCAGCAACAACGTGAGAAGCGGAAGCGCCGGTGAAAGGTCCGTCGGCACGAGGGATACGACGGTACGCGCGAAAGTGTTTGCGGCTGAAGGGGTATTTGAATCACCCCGGAGATGGGCGGGTGCGACCGCAGATCGGAAGTGGGCATCTGATCTGGTCTCTGGTGATCGGGTATCTGCTGCGGGAATCGAGCTTCCTGGCCATCGAGTCGCTCGCACGATCCTCGGCGTGTCGGGCCTTGGGAATCGGACGCCGCTTTAGCGACGACACGCTGGGCTATTTTACCGAGAAGCTGAATCCGGAATTCACGCGCGGCGCGTTGACCACAGCCATCAAGCAGGCCAAGCGCAATAAAGCGTTCGACGATTGCCGATTCATCGGCCTGGCGCTGGACGGGACAACCGTGGGGCGTGTCGGTGAGGCCGGGTGTCAGTGGTGTCGACCCCATCGCAACGCCGAGGGGGAGGTGACCACCTACTTACACCACGTCGTGATGGCCACCATCGTGGGCACCGGGTTCACTTTACCGGTCGATGTGGAACCCTACGGTAGTGGGGATAGCGAATGGTCGGGGGGGCAACGACTGCTTCGTCGGGTGGTGGGGCAGTTGGGGCCGCGTTTTGCCGATTATGTTGTTGTCGATGGGGGCTATGCGTCGGCTCCGTTCCTGCACTTGGCCGACGAGTTGGGATTGAAGACCATCGTCCGTCTCAAAGCCAATCTTCCGAGCTTGTTCAACGCCGCCAAAAGCCGGTTTGCTTGTCAGCCGCCGTCCCGGGTTTTCAAGGATGGAGCCGATCGGGTGGAAATCTGGGATGCAGACGACTTCGATCCCTGGGGCCGATTGAACTGGCCGACCGTGCGCGTGATCCGCTACCGGCAAGAGAAACCCGATGGATCGGTGGTCGAAGCCTACTGGCTGACCAATTTCTCGATGAACCAAGTGGGAGCGCCCACTTTATTTCGCATGGCCAAGAGTCGTTGGGAAGTCGAAAACCAAGGTTTCAACGATGCCAAGAACCGTTATGGGATGGCCCATATCCCCCATCACCACGCCAACAGCTTGCTTCTCCACTGGCTCCTCATAAGCCTGGCTCTCACGATCGAACGTCTGTATCGATTGCGTCATTTGCATCGCGGGCGCCATCGCCCGCATACCTCCATCGAGCTTCTTCGTTTGCTTCGCCTCGCTCTGTCTGCCCCAACCCCAGCCGACTCCAGCTGAACTGACTCGTTTCCCTGGTCTCCACGCGCCTGCCTGACCCCAATCACCGGGCTGGACCCGCTACGGATACCTGTCTCTCGAAAATACCCCTCACTTCAAATTCCTCTCCCTCCTCGACCTTTTCCCTTCCAGAGCCCCTTCCAGACACTCCGTCCTCCCTGACTTCCGATATGGCTGGAGGCGAGCGGACAGACTTGATCGCGTTCCTGCTTTCTCTATAGACTCCGTGTCGATAGCAGCCATGCAACCGACCACACATGGACACGTGTTCCGAATTCTCTTGCTCGCCGGCCTGCTGCTCGGTTCGGCTGCTTCGGGCACTGCCCAGTCGACTCTTCCCAATTGCCTGCCCCCGGAAACCGATCCGGTTCTGATGCCCGCGGGAAGCAACATTCCAACTTGCACGACGGGTCAGGATCCCGGAGTGAGCTTTCCACAAGGCGGAAGCCCCCTCTACCCGGACTCCCCACCCGTGGCTTCTTTGATCACGATCTCATCTGGCGCAGGAGGCACGGTGACGGTTCGAGGAGCTGCAGGGGCGACGACATCCGGCGCTTCCCTCCTACTCGTCACACTCGACACTGGGCACTACGTGACGACCGACGCCGCGGCCGACGGCAGCTTCACGGCATCCCTGTTCGCGCCGGCTGGCACCTCGATCATGGTCAAAGCCGATGTTTTCGGCGGAACCCTACGGTCGTTCAAAAACGACCCTGTCGCCGACGAACTCCTCACTGGTCTCGCCGGCACGATCCTCGGTGTGCCGGTCCCGGCCGCCAGTGGAACCGGGGTCGCCTTCGCCGGCGCCGGACTACTCCGGAGCGAGCAGCCCCGCCTGCCCCCGGCCTGGACGCTCGGAGGAACATTGGATTCCACGTCCGTTGCGCCCGGCGGCAGTCTGCGGGTTCAGGGCACCCTCTCTGTCCTGGCCGCAACGCTCGACCAGACCGGCGCGGTGGACGTTCGACTCAGTCTCGAACGCCTTTCCAACACGGACGGGTCCGGGAACTTTGGACAGAGTCTGTACGCATCGACGATCCTCACTCCTACGGGGCTGCCTCTCGAAAGGCCCGCAACCTACACCGGGACCGCGTTGACCGCCACCGCTGACGTCTCGATGACGCAGTCTGGAAGCAACATCGAGGGATTGGTCGATTTGACTCTCACGCTTCCCGCGGATCTTCCAGCCGGCTACTACCGGCCATTCCTGACACTCGACTTCCACCTGACAGCCACAACCACCGAACAGGCAGACATCCTTCTGGTCGACCGCGCGGATCGGCGGCCGATGAATTTCACGGAGTTTGGACCGAAGAGTCTGTATCTTCCGGTCGCGAAGGTCGGGAGCCCGGCCGCACCCCGGATTCCGTGGGCCCTGCTCGTCGACACATCGAGCAACGCTACGCGTGGGACACGGGCGGTGGCTGATCGCGCTTCGGCATCGCTTCTCGCATCCTCACGCAGTCGGAAACCTTCGTCATCCCGCGTGTCGACGCGGAAACAGGCAAAACGATCACGTACCGGCTCGAGCCGTTCGCGCTCAACGTCTCGGTCGGCGACCGAGGAACGCCGCCGGCAATCCCGTTGATACCCTTCAGCTTCCCCTCGGGTGGCCTCGCGGTCACCATCTCGCGCCCCGATGGAACAAGCCAGACGTTCGGTCCTTTCCCGTTCGTGCAGTCGCGAATGCGTGGGTTGGTGGACTCCGGTGTTTTCACACTCGGCAACGGCGGGGGGCACATCACCGATGCCTATCAGCTCAGCACGATGAACACGGTCATGGAAGCCACCTTCGACCAGGATGGCCTGCACACGATCACGCTCACCGGAACGATCGATGACATCTGGGGAAACACATGGACCGGAGGCGGAGTCTACGAAGTCTGGGTGGCCCGGGAACTGTCGCTCGACACAGCCGTTCTACCTTCGACCCCGTTTGAGGTCGGTGATATTTTCAGCCCGGGCGTGACCATCACGCCGGGAGTACCGGCATCGGTGGAGGTCCGGTACCGATTGGCGCCAGACTCGGACGCCTCCAGGATCGTCGAAACCAGGGCCGCCGGAACAGCCAACCGGTTCGGGTACTTCTATCCCTCCGGGGCAGGTATCGCGCTCGATCAGACCGGCGAGTACCGCGTCGATATCACGGCCACGTTCGAAGACGACGCAGGCAATCTCCGGATGGGTTCGCGGACATGGGGAGGTGTGGTCGCACCGGTCAACCCGTCGATCGTGGCCCACGGTCGACGCGGCATCGATGAGCAAACGTCTATCGGCAACCAATGGTTCTTCCGAACCGACACCGGGATCGAGACCGGGAGCAGTCATTTGATGCTGCCCTTCAACAGCGGCGACGTCACGTGGCTCCAGGACAACGACGCCGTGGTTCCCGTCGTCACGTTCCAGGATCCGGACGGTCAGATTTCATCCATCATAAGCCAGCGGACGATCCCCGCTCTCTGGCCATCCGCCACGTTCGAGGAACGTCTTGCGGTAGGTGAAATCCCCCTGTTCTCGAGCATGCCAAACGGTTGGGATCCACATATCTCTCCGGACCGGGTCGATCTCTGGGCATACAGCTACCGGTCGATCCAGAGGCCCCTCGTACGGGTTCGGGAACAGATCGCGGAAGATCGTGTCAGCGGTCAGTACTGGCGGTTCAACGACCAGTACGGGTCGCAGCTTGGAGTGGGGCGGGAAGGCGATCTGCCCAACGACATCAAGTTCCAGTACGGTGGCGTCGTCGTTCGGGGCTCCGCGCTGTCCGCTCCGCAATACGCCGCCTACGGCTCGCTGTTCGTCCTGATCCCGGAAGCTGGCGACGCGAAGGGCGGCAGCCGGACGTTTCCGCCGTTCCAGGGTAACGGCGGCGGGCCCGACGGTGGTCCGATCATGACGCTCAAGGGAGAGAACATCGACCTCTTCATCCACCTGACCGGCGTTCGGCCGGGAACTATTCTGGAGGTCGGCGATACGTTCTCGATCTCCGGCGCCGTGGGTCCGACTGTTGCGGCTACGGTCTCGACGACGATCACGCTGCCAGGCGGTCAGGTAGTTCAAACGTCCGGACAGGCGAGTCGCATCGGCTATTACCATCAGCCCGGAGACGACTTCACGGTGGCGGAATCCGGTGTGTATACGGTCGATGTGACAGTGGCGTATGAGGGCGCGACATCCGCCGGAATCGTCACCACGCCTTTTCCAACGGGAAACGTCCTGGGCACAACAAACGGCCGGTTTTCCGTTTACGTCGTCCCGGCAGGCAGCGACCTGCTCAGCCTGAACGTCTCGGACGGTTTCGTGGGCGCACCGGTCCAACTCTCGATCTCGGCGACGTCCGACCTCACCTTGCAGAGCGCCCAGGTGACGACCATGATGCCGGGCTTCGTTCTCGAGGGGGAAGACGCTGGCGGCATCCGGAAACAGCTTCGGGTACGCCTTCAATGCCTCCACCTTCATGTCGGACTTTCCGAACCTGGATGCGGACGGCTCGGACGTGGTCACCGTGACACTGTTCGCATCCGGGACCGACGCCCAGGGACAGCCGTCTCATCGGGCGCGACACGTCGTCCTGCACGACCGGCAGTTACTCAGCCTGGACACGATCGCTCCAACACCTTTTTCGATCTCTAGCCTTGGCGGCACTTCACTCGTAACCTCCGGCGGGGCCGGTTCCCCGACGATCGCCTACGGCCGCATCCAGCCGGTCTCGGCGAACTCGACGCCGGCGGGTCTGGCGATATTCGGACTGACCGAGGGGGGAGTTCTGGTGACCGAAGCGGCCGTCCCGGTCTCACCGCTGATTCAGACCGGCCGGATCTACGCGGAGGTCAATGGCCCGGTCAACACCGGCGTTGCGAGCGCGAACCCGAATGCCTCGGACGCGACTATCAGTTTCTCTTTCACGGATGCGGATGGCGTCGACTTCGGGCAGGGACAGGTGACGATCCCCGCCCATGGCCAGATCGCGGCGTTCCTCAACGAAAGCCCATTCAAACGGCGGTTCGACAATCCAGGGAACCTTCTTCTTCAGCGCATCGAGTCCCGTCTCGGTCGTAGCTCTGAGAGGCTTCTCGAACGAGCGCTCGGAGTTCCTGATCACGACGCTGCCGGTCAACCGGCCTGGGTGTCTTCTCGTTCCAATCCGGCGGTTTCACCGTCGCCCAGGCGGGTGTGCCCGCACTCGCGGCCGGTAGTGCATTCCGGGTTTACGCAGAAGCGTCCGGCGACTTCGCCGCATCCGCCGTCGGGTCCATTCAGACTGGAATCGCGATCGCCAACACGGCACCCTCGGAAGTTCCGGTAACATTCGAACTGACGAGTCTCTCCGGAGCGAGCACGGGCTTGACCGGGAGCGTTACGGTCCCCAACAACGGTCAGGTCGCAATGTTTCTGAACCAGATCGACGGACTGGAGGCGCTCGGATTGCCCTTTCAGGGAGTCCTCCGAATCTCCAGCCTGACCCCGATCAACGTCGTCGGTTTGCGCGGCCGCTACAACGAGCGTGGAGATTTCCTGATCACGACGACCTCACCTGTTGACGAAGCGACCCCGGCATCGACCAACGAGATGGTGTTCCCCCACCTGGTCGATTCCGGCGGCTACACCACCCAGATCATTCTGTTCAGCGGAGCGGCCGGTCAGACCGCGGTCGGGAACATCCGGTTTTTCAACCAGGCGGGAACCCGGCTGAACCTTTCGCTGAACTGAGTGGTTCGACAGGGGGTTCCTGATGCCACTGTTTCCGGTATTTCCGCCAGATCAGGGTCCAGGGCCCGATAAAGATCGCCTGAACGACCAGGAATGCCAGGACCGCGCCCATCGGTCCATACCGACTCCCCCACACCCATACGAGCAAGCCGATCAAGCCGTTTGAGGCCACGCTGAAGACGACCAGGGGATCTATCTTGTGAGCACGAAGATACGACGACTGACATCGGGTGATATGCAACAGGATAGCTCCGATGGAAAGCAGCGCGGTCGGCAACGGGCCCAGCAGGCGGTCCGAAAGCGGATGGCCGATCCAATGCAGGATCATAACGACACCCCACAACCCCATGGCGCCGGCGATCATCAGAACCGTGGTCACGCCGGTGGTCACGTAGAACAGGCGGTCCAGGCTTCGATAGTCCTTCTTCTGGATCAGGATGCCGAACCGTGGCACCTTCGTGGCCGTCCAGGCCCACGAGATAGAACCCAGGTTGATAATCAGCGTCCAGGTCATTCCGATCTGCCCGGCGGCAACAGGCCCGTAGTAATGGAAAATCACAGGTGCGTAGAGATACGCGCTGAAATACGTCGCGATTCCTGAAACCCCCAGGCGCCATTGCATCGGCCACACCTCTTTCTTCCAGTCGACGATGTCTGAGGAGGGAGGTGAAAAGAACGGCCTGAAGAAACCGCGATACTGGACGAACAGGAGATACAGATCCCGGATCAGGTTGGTGCTGGCAGCCGCTACGGCCGCCCACAAGCCTCCTCCCAGAACCAGAGTCACCCACAATGCCAGACTGCTCAAAATAACCTGCGACACGCGAAAGCGGTTGATCGTGGCAACCTGGTTGCAACCTTCAAGCAGTGAAACGAACGGCAGTGTCCACAACACAAGTGCCGAGACGATAATGAAAACGGTCCATGGCGTCTGCCAGGCCACCTCCGCGTTTCCTTCCCCCGAAAAGAAAACGTAGCCCGCCACCCCGACCCCCAGCATCAACGCGGCACTCGCCAGGGCGTACCACTTGAACGCGAATCTTCCGAGACTGACCAGACGCGAAAGTGCCTCGGGACGGCCGGTGAGAACACCCGCATCCAGTTCGAGATCCGCCCACTCGTGACTCGCCACGGCGATAATCACGGTGAACAAACCCAACTCGACAAAGGCCTGCAGCGCCAGAAGACTGTAAAAGGTGTAATAGAAGCCCTGCAATTCGGGCGACAGGTAGGCAACAACGAGCAGAATGGTGACAGGGGCGGCCAGAACCTGCCAGGCCTTGGACAACAGCGCAAAGAAAATCGCGTAATCGATCTCGGCCCAATCGAGCAAGCGAACCAGGCGTCGAGCCAGTGTTTCGAGACCGGTGGCAGGCGGGACCGATGGCTCAGGCATCGGGTCGGCCCAGGATGACATCCAGATACTCGGAACCGATCTTCTCCAGGCTGAAATCGCCGGACCGCCCGATCAGGTCTGTTTTCTCGAAACGCCTCTCCCCTTCGAGGACCTCACGAAGACCCCGGGCCAGCGCATCGGAATCCCGGCTTGGAACGATCACACCGAACTTTCCATGATCCAGCACCTCGCGAACACCACTCGAGCAATCGGACGCCACAATCGGAGTCCCCACCGCCAGCGATTCAATCAGCACGTTGGGCTGACCTTCCCACAGCGACGAGAGCACAAACACGCCCGAGCGGCTGATGACGTTATATGGATTGGTCCGGAATCCCGCAAAGAGCACACGCCCCTCGACGCCCAACCGGGACGCCAATTGCTTTAGCTCCCCCTCCTGGCTCCCCTTGCCCAGAATTACCAGGCGCACGTCGTCTCCAAGCAACTGGAGCGCCCGGAGAAGATAAGGGTACCCCTTGTCTTCCTCCAGTCGACCGGCCGCGCAAATAACGGGTCCTCGAAAGAAGGATTCGAGTTCGCCCAGGGGTTCTTCGCTGAGCCGGACGATCTCCTCTAGATCGGCAGGATTGGGGATGACCGCTATCTTTCGTCCCCGGACACCCAACGCCTCAAGGTCGCTGGCAATGGCGCCGGAATTCACGATGATCCCATCCGCGATACGATATACCAGGCGCATCGATACTTTCACAAACCGCCAGACCCAGCCCTTGAGATAGTCCGACACCACCGTCCGTTCGCTCAAGATGAGCCGCGGGCCGCGGAAAAACAGGCGGGCAATTCCGGCCATGTAGTTGGGTCCGGTCAGAAAACTGACCAGAGCCTGGGGTTGCTCCCTCTTGGTCAGGCGGACCAACCGGCGGACGCTCTCATACCAATACAACGGTCGCTTGACACGCAGGGTCGATTTTGGAACCCCCAGACACACGACCCCATCCGGATCGGTCTCCAGATCCACTGTGGGCTCGAGCGTCACCAGCTTGACCTCAATGCCGCGCCGGAGGAATTCCTTCGACAGGTTCACGACGGCGCGTTCGGTCCCCCCACCGCCCAGGTTCGGCAGAAAAAGCAGGATCTTCATCGGGCGACCGTTCGGGCGCCGTGACCCTCGCTCTCCCACCTGAACGAATCTTCCGACCCTTCCGCACCCGGATGATCGAAGTACTCCTGGAACCACATTTCCAGAGTCAGCAGCGCCCAGATCAGGCGGGAGTGATCCCGACGTCCGGACACATGGCTTTCGATCAAGGACCGGACGAAGCTGCCCTCGAACAGACCCCGGCCTAACGCCGTCGAAGAAAGCAGGGTGTCTCTGGCAAAGGGCGCCAGGCCGGTCCGAAGCCACGGCGCCATCGGAGTCCCGAACCCCATCTTGGGTCGATCGAGGATCCGGTCCGGAACAAGACCCTTCAAGGCCTTCTTGAGGATGTATTTGGACGTGTTGACGCCCCGCAGTTTCATTTGAAACGGGATCCGGGCTGCAAGCTCCACGAACTCGTGGTCGAGGAAGGGCGAACGGCCTTCGAGCGACACGGACATGCTGTTGATGTCGACCTTGACCATCAGGTCGTCGGGCAGATACGTCCCGAAGTCGGCATAGAGCATCTGATCCATCATTTCACCCACGCCGGCTGCCTCAAACTGGCTCCGAACCAGGTCGTAGCTGTCCGTCGTCTCGACAAAATCGCGAAAATCTGAACTGTAGAGCTGGGGTTTGGTTTCGTTGTCGAAGCAGTTGACGAAGTTGATGTACCTGTCGATCGGGCTGGCCGTCAGCTTTCGCCCGTACCGGTACAGCTTGTGAAAGAACGCCTTCTTTGTGGTCGAGGCGAGCAAGGCCGCGGCAGGAAGTCCGATGTACTTGTGAGGCAGCATGAGCTTGTCGTACCAGAGGGACATACGCAACAGGTTGTACCTCCGGTACCCGGCGAAGCATTCGTCTCCGCCATCCCCGTTCAGCGCCACGGTCACATGTTCCCGTGCCAGCTTGCACAGGTAATAGGTCGGTAACGCACTGTCGTCGGCGTAGGGTTCCTCGAAGTGCCGGACGATCCGGGGCAGTTCGTCGATGGATCTTGATTTCACCTCGAATTCGGTGTGATCCGTGTCGTATTTGCGGGCGACGATCCGGGCGTATTCCACTTCGCTGAAAGCGGCATCGTCAAATCCGATCGAAAACGTCTTGATGCGCTGACCGGATGCGCGGCTCATGAATGCGACGACGGCACTGGAATCAACGCCGCCCGAAAGAAAAGCGCCCACCGGAACGTCCGACACCATCCGAAGCCGAACCGATTCTTCCAGCTTGTCGCGGATCCGCTCGCACCATTCGTCCTCGGTCAACTGCAACTGCCGGGAGTAGTCCAGCTTCCAGTAGCGCTCCTTGTGAATCTTCCGGGTCGGTATGTGAATGCGAAGATAGTGACCGGGCTCCAGCTTCCGGATTCCCCGAAAACCAGTGAAAGGCGCCGGACAGTAGAAGTAAGTCAGGTAGTGGTGCAATGCCGTGTAGTCCGGCTTTCTTTCGTAATCGTTTTGAGTGAGTATGGCCTTCAATTCGGAAGAGAAAATGAAGACATCGTCGTCCAGGTAGTATTTGAAGGGTTTCTTTCCCATTCTGTCCCTGGCACAAAACATCGTCTGCTCTTTCTTGTCGTAAATGGCCAGCGCGAACATTCCCCGAAGGTGGTCGAGACATTTTTCCCGGTACTTGTCATAGAGAGCGAGGATGACCTCGGTGTCCGTCTTCGACCGAAACGTGTATCCGTCCCGCTCGAGTTCGGCACGGCATTGCTGGAAGTTGTAGATCTCGCCGTTGAAGACAATCCAGTAGCGGTCCATATAGCTCATCGGCTGCCGACCCAGTGGAGACAGGTCGATGATCGCCAGGCGAGCCAATCCGAGCCCGACCGCGCCGTCGGCCGAAACAAAAACACTCTCATCGTCGGGACCTCGATGGCGGATCGCCAGGTTCATCCGAGCGATGTCCTCCGCTTCGACAGGACGGGAAGTGAATCGTATTTTGCCGTTAATGCCGCACATGGTTGTTATGAGAAGCTGGCTTTTGGCGCCTTCTACTCGCTCCAACGGCAACGCTGGCACATCGACAAAGCGAAGGAAAGAGCAAAATATCTGGATGAATCATTGTCCCGTGTTCAAAATATGATAGTTGTCCGGCGACTCGTGGTAGAAGTCAGGTGATCAAGCATCCTGTAGTGGAACTCTACTTTGGCGAAAAAGAAGATATTTCACATCATCACCAAACTGGAACTGGGCGGGGCCCAGAAGAATACGCTGATGACCCTGGAGCTTCTGCCGCGACGTCTCTACGATCTGGGCCTGATATCGGGATGCGACGGGCCAATGGACGAGGATGCGGAGCGCCTTCCCGACGTTCGGGTGTACTGGGTGCCGTCGATGGTTCGCGAGGTCCGCGTATGGAAAGATCTCAAGACACTGTGGAAGCTCTATTCGGTGATGCGCAAGGAGCGGCCGGACATCATTCACACGCATAGTTCGAAAGCCGGCATTCTGGGACGCTGGGCCGCATGGGTCGCCGGAGTTCCCGTCATCATTCACACGGCGCATGGTTTCGGATTCAACGATCGACAGAGGGCGCTGGTACGCAACGTCTATGTCTGGCTGGAACGAGCAACTTATTATGTGACGACCCGGTTCGTCGTCGTTTCGCTCTCGAACGCACGAACAGGCGAAGCGTATCGGATTTTCAAGGCAGGTCAATGGGTGTTGTGCCGTTCCGCTATTTCTCTGGATGAGTTCATGGTCCCGGCTCCCCGGCGGGCCAGCCTCGCCGAGTGGGGCATCGACCCGAACAAGGTCGTCGTGGGAATGGTGGCTTGTTTCAAGCCCCAGAAATCTCCTGTAGATTTCGTGGAGGTCGCGGCCGGAGTTCTTCGGGAAAGGGACGACGTCCACTTCGTCATGATCGGCGACGGGGAGCTCCGGGACGAAATCGAGGGCAAGATCGCAGAAAGAGGGATCGGCACCGACATCACCCTGCTCGGGTGGCGACGGGACATGCCGGAGGTGTATCGGAACCTGGACGTGCTTGTGCTCACATCATTGTGGGAAGGCCTACCGCGTGTGTTCGCTGAAGGCATGGCCAACGAACTGCCGATCGTCGCCACGAATGTCGACGGCGCAAGCGAAGCCATCATCGATGGAAAAACCGGATACCTTCACCGGCCGCACGACATCGAAGGCATGACCCGGTCGGTCCTGAGGCTGGTTTCCACGCCGGAGGAAAGGCGATCGATGGGAGAAGAGGGCCGGTCCAGGGTGGTCGAATTCGAAATCGGTACTTCTCAATCCAAGCTTGAAGAAACATACCGGGAATGTCTGGCGGCCCTATGATGACCCTGCTCGCTGCAGTTCTGCTCAGTTCGGTGTTCGGCCTCTATTGGACACCCGTGATGAGAAAGGCGGCTCTTCAACTGGGCATTGTCGACCGTCCCGACGGCCAGCTGAAAGAACAGGAGTCGGCCATCCCGTACCTTGGCGGCCTGGCGATCTTCATCTCGTTCCTGCTGACCGTCGGCGTTCTCACGGAGTTTGAGCAGGAAATCCTGGGTCTCCTGCTTGCCGGAACAATCGTCCTGATGGTCGGACTGATCGACGACTTTGGCGTGATCACGGTGTCCCAGAAACTTCTGGGCCAGACACTGGCGGCTCTGGTCCTGGTGAAGTCGGGTATCTTTATCAAGCTGGAATTCGTACCACTGTGGGTCGCCCTCCCGCTCACCGTTCTCTGGATCCTGGCCGTGACGAATGCTTTCAACATCATCGACATTCTCGACGGCCAGGCGGCCGGAGTTGCGGTGATCTCGTCAACAGTCATCGGGGTGGCGAACCTCATGGCCGGACGGGATTCGTTTGCCCTGCTGTGCTTCGTTCTGGCAGGCGCGACGCTGGGTTTTCTGCGACACAATTTTTATCCTGCGCGGATTTACCTGGGTGATGCGGGCGCCTTGTTCCTGGGCTTCATGCTGGCTTCGCTTTCGATGAACGCCGGCTACACCAGAATCAATCTACTGGCCACAATCAGCCCCGTACTCATCCTGGGTGTCCCGCTGTTCGATACGGCGCTGGTCATGTTCATCCGGTGGCGAAAAGGCCTGCCGATAACCCGGGGCAGCCCGGATCACTTCGCGCTGCGTCTGCGCCAGCTGAACCTCTCGGTCCGGCAGACCGCCATCGTCACGTACGCAGCCACAGCAGCTCTGGGCGCCATAGCTCTCCTGATGAGCCGGCTCCAGCTTGTCTGGGCTCTGACGCTACTGCTGGGAACCATGTCGGCCGGACTCATCTCGGCCTACCTGCTGATCAAAGTGGATGTCAGGCCAACGCCCTCGACAAAGCCGAAACCTGTCTATCCCGGCGCGCCAGGTTCCAGAAACCCATCCACCTGAACCCATGGAAAAGATCGTTGTCATCGGTGGAGGACTGGCTGGCCTGAGCGGCGGCTTTCATCTCCAGGAATTCGAACCGCTGGTCTTCGAGAAAGAGGACAGGATCGGAGGAATCTGCAGGTCCTTCGTTCAAGACGGGTTTACGTTCGACGTCACGGGCCACCTGATCCATCTGAAGGACCCCTACACGCAGGAACTCATCGACCGGATCCTTCCCGACACGCTGACCAAGATGGAACGGCGGGCCGCGATCTACTCGAAGGCCACCTTGACACCCTATCCATTTCAGGCGAACACGCACGGACTCCCCACGGAAGTCGTCAAAGAATGCCTGATGGGCTTCATCGAAAGCATCGGCAGCACTCCGATTGCTTCGGACAACTTCAAGGAATGGACGCTGAAGACATTTGGGACCGGCATCGCCAACCACTTCATGCTTCCCTACAACGAGAAATTCTGGAAGACAGACTTGGCCGGGATCACCTCCGATTGGGTGAGCTGGTCGATCCCCAAGCCGAGCCTCGAAGAGGTGGTCAACGGAGCGCTGGGACTGACGAACGAACGCATGGGGTATAACCCCAGTTTTTCTTACCCGAAGGGCGGCGGCATCGATTGTCTCCCCAACGCTCTCGCGGCGCCTCTCGGTAACATCCATACCGGATGCCGGCTTGAATCGATCGATCCACTGGCCAAGGTCGTCCGATTTGCCGGCGACCGGGAGGAAACCTACGATTACCTGCTGACGACAATCCCGCTCCCGATGGTCTACGGGCTGTTGAGCGACCGCCCCGACAAGCTCGCCGCTGCCGCCGAACGACTTCGGGCGATTTCGGTCCTGGACATCAACATTGGCGTCGATCGGCCGAACCTCTCGGAAAAGCATTGGATCTACTTCCCCGAAGACGAGTTCGTTTTCTCCCGGGTCGGGTTCCCTGCGAATTTTTCAGCCGCGGTCGCACCGGAAGGCACGTCGTCCATGTATGTCGAGATTACGTACGCGCCGGGCAACATCCCGGACACGGAGCAAGCTTACGGACGGGTCCTGGAGGACCTCGAGAAATGTGGAATACTCCAGCCGGGCGACAGGATCCTGACCCGCCACACCATCGACATCCCGTGCGCCTACGTCATCTTCGACACGCACCGTCAGACCCACCTGGAGGACCTGACCGGGCACCTGGAATCATTGGACATTTTCACAGCGGGCCGCTACGGAAAGTGGGACTACTATTCGATGGAAGACTCGATCCTGAGCGGGCGGGACGCTGCCGAACACATTCGGGCTCGAATCCGGGAGAAGAGCATCATCGCGACCTGACACTCAAACCGACACGAGCCCTTCGTACAAGTCCTCATACTGCCTGGCGATCGAAGCCAGGCTGAAGGACTCCTCGATCCTCCGACGTGCGGCCATGCCCAATTCAACCCGGGCTTCCTCGCCCATTTCGTACAGCTGGCTCCAGGCGTCGGCCAGCGCGTCCGGATCGCGGACCGGCACCACACGTCCGGTATCGCCCACGAGGATGGCCGCATCGCCGACATCGGTCGTCACCCCGGGCACCCCGCACGCCATCGCTTCCCCGATACAGTTGGGAAAACCTTCGGCGGTCGAAGACAGAGACAGGATATCCAAGGCAGCAATAACGGATTCGATGTCATCCCGCTCTCCGAGAAGATCGACCGCGTCGGACAGGCCCAGGTCGGTAATCATCCGCACCAGGGTCGGATTTTCCGAATCGATGTCGCCCCCGGCAAGGACGAAGCGGGCATCCGGCCACGATTTCCTGAATCGAGCGGCGGCCCTCAGAAACGTCAGGTGGTCCTTCATCGGGTCGTACCTGGCGACCAGACCGATCAGGAACGAGTTCGGGGCGCCAATCTGGCGCCGAAGCCGAGCTCTCGCCCCCGGATCGGGGTGAAACCTGTCCAGATCGAAACCGTTCGGAATCAGCCTCCAGCGACGGGGCCGAAACTTCAGGCTCTCATGCAGTTTCCGGCCGGCGTCGGAATTGACCACGACGACGTCGGGGTAGCGTGACAGCCATGGCAGTGAAGCGAACACGAGCCTGGATATCGTCGAATACCGGGTCATGTCCATTTCCGAAGTCCGAATGTTCCACGCACATGCGGGAACCCGAGACATCCTGGCGGCCACCAGGCCTAACAGGTCCGCATGGTACAACCAGCTCTGCAAAACGTCGGGTCGTTCTCTTCTGACCAGGCGCAGAAGGCGAACCAACCCCGCCGGATTCGGCACGCCCCGACCTACTCCGAGCGAAAACACCGGGATGCTCATGCTGTCCACTTCGGATCTCCTCGGGCCCCCGTCCTGCAGGGAAACGACGACGCTTTCGAAACGTTCCCGGTTCATGCTCCGAAGCAGGTTCACGAGCATCATCTGCGAACCCGCAAGGTCCAATCCGGTTATGAGATGCAGGATTTTGATCTTGGGAGGTTTAGACATGGGTTGAGCATCGCATGGGTTTTCGAGTATATTCGTTCTCCATCCGGAGGCAAAACATGAGGCAAAGCAAAAGACTGGCAGTGGTACTCGTATGCTTGCTCGCATCGGGCACGACGGCTTATTACCAGGCACAAAGCGTGCCTGCGATGACCACCACGGTGAACGCGTTCCTCGCATCGCTGTCCCCAGCACAGCGAAATCAGGCGACATTCGAATTCTCGGACGAAGAACGCCTCAACTGGCATTTCATCCCCCGCGTACGAAACGGGTTGCCGTTGAAGGAGATGGAACCCTACCAGCGGCAGTTTGCCCAGGGCATGCTGGTGTCCGGACTCAGCCAGTCGGGCTACATCAAGGCAACCACGATCATGAGCCTGGAAAAGGTGCTCTATGACCTGGAAGGCGGAAGACGGACACGGGATCCCCAGGACTACTATTTCAGCGTCTTCGGCACGCCGTCGGACACGGGAACCTGGGCCTGGCGAGTCGAGGGGCATCACCTCTCGGTGAACTTCGCCATCGATGATGGCAAGGTGGCCGCCTCGACCCCCTCGTTCTTTGGAGCAAACCCGGCCGAGGTCAAGGAAGGGCCCCTGAAAGGCCTGCGCCCACTGGGCCGCGAAGAGGATCTGGGCCGCGAACTTCTGGCCGCCCTCGATTCAAATCAAAGGCAATCGGTCATGATCGCGCCCGAAGCTCCCGACGACATTCTGATGCGGCCGGAACAGTCCGAGCCAGAACCGCCCAAAGGTGTCGCGGCTGCGGACATGACTCCGGATCAGAGGGAAATACTGTTCAACATCGTCAGGGAATACACGAGCAACATGTCACCCGAAGAGGCCGCCAAGGCCGTCGAGACCATCCGGGAAGCAGGTGTCGACCAAATCCATTTCGCCTGGGCGGGCAGCAACATGCGTGGCGAGGGACACTACTACCGAGTACAAGGTCCCACGTTCATCATCGAATACGACAACATTCAGAACAGCGCCAACCACATCCATTCGGTCTGGCGAGACCTGACAAACGACTTCGGCGCCGATCTCCTGTCCATGCATTACAAGGCATCGCACAGGAGGGCGGAGTAGGGAAGAACGTAGCATAAAAGCGTGTCGGGGTGGCCGTCCCTGGCCACCCGCGGGTAGGCGACGAAGGTATCGGGAACAGGCGTCCGTGCGAGTATTCCGCGACACCGCGGGCGCCCACGGAGGGACGCCCCGAGTCGCATGCCTACCCCCCCGGCGGCGCAGCCGCCAACTGACCACTAACCACTTCCCCATCCCCCATCACTTCCCATTCGTCTTCACATTGAACTTCTTAATATAGTGTCTGAACGAGCGGTAGGGTATGCCGAGCAATTCGGCGGCTTTCACCTGAACTCCGTTGGTCCTGCGAAGGGCTTCTTCGAAGTAGTCTTTCTGGAGCCCTTCGACGTAGGACTCCAGATCCAATCCTCCCGGGGGTATCACCGGAGCGGTCTTGTTGCGGGAGATTCCCGACAACCGGCTCAAGATGTGTTCTGCCGATAGTTGGTTGGAACTTTCGAGGATGAACGCGCGTTCCATCGTATTTTCGAGTTCCCTCACGTTGCCGGGCCAATCATAGGCTTCAAGTTTTCGAAACGCCCCTTCGGCGATACTCTCAATCTTCTTTCCCATCGACCGGTTGAGCCGATCGAGAAAGTGGTTGGCGAGAAGCGGTATGTCCTCCAACCGGTGCCGGAGAGGTGCGACCTCGAGTGGGATGACACTGATGCGGTAGAACAGGTCCTCTCTGAACCGACCTTCCGACACCATGGCCGAGAGGTCCTGATTCGTCGCGGATATGATCCGGACATCGATCGGGATTTCGTCGTTTCCGCCGACGCGGCGAATCGTCCTCTCCTGCAAAACCCGTAGCAACTTGACTTGCATCGCGGGACTGGTTTCGCCTACCTCGTCCAGAAAAATCGTACCCTCCGTCGCGACCTCGAAAAGCCCCTTGCGATCACGGTCGGCACCCGTGAACGCGCCTTTGACGTAACCAAACAGCTCGGATTCCAACAAGGTCTCTGTGAGGGCGCCGCAGTTTACAGACGTGAAGGTACGTTCTGCCCTCGGGCTGGCCAGGTGGATCGCCTTGGCAACCAGCTCTTTGCCCGTACCACTTTCCCCCGTTATGAGGATCGTGCTGTGGGTCTCTCCGACGACCCCGATCATGCGAAACAATTCCTGCATCGTTTCGCTCCGGCCGATCAGGCTTCCCATGCCGTGCTGTTTCTTGAACTCCCGCTTGAGATAGGTATTTTCCTCGCGGAGACGCCGTTCCTCCAGCGCCCTCTCAATGATGTGGCGCAACTCCTCCATGAAATTATCGGTCTTCAGGATGTAGTCAAACGCTCCCATCTTGAGAGCCTGAATGGCCGTCTCAGTCGTGGCGAATGCGGTCAGGAGGATGAAGGTCACCGCTACATTTTCGGATCGTACAAGGCGGAGAAGATCGATCCCGGTCATGTCCGGCATTTTGATGTCGGACACGACGACGTCGTAAGCATCCTGTCGTATGTATTCCAGCCCCTCCTCGCCGCTCCCGGCGGTCGTCACCTCGAAGCCCTCTCTCTTCAGAAAGATCTGAAGCATTTCCCGTATGGAAAGCTCGTCGTCGATGACAAGAATTTTCGATCTCTGGCTCATATTGGATTCGACATGGGATTCAGCCAATGAACAGGTCAGATATCGGCATTCTCGAAGGTCCTGCTGCTGTCGCCCACCTCGGTTCCCTGTTCCTCGGGCAGTTCGATCTCAAACACAGTTCCCTTTCCGGGCTTCGAACGAACCGTGATCGAACCTTGGTGGGCGTTCACGATCTGATAGACGATAGACAATCCAAGGCCTGTGCCGGTCCTGAACGACGAGTTGAACGGGAGGAACAACTGATCGATTTCGCCCTCGGTCATGCCGACCCCGGAGTCTTCAAACCGAATGTGTACGCTTCCATGATGGGCTTCCAACCGAATGTTAAGCGTTCCCGAATCCGGCATCGCCTTGAACGCGTTTGAAGCCAGATTGTAAAACACCTGTCGCATCAGGCGCTCGTCAACCTCGGCCGAAACCGGCCCCAAGTCGGTCTCGATCTTGTGGTCGGGGCCTAGATCCGGGCTGTTTCGTATGAGCTGAACGGAATCTGAAATAACACGGTCCAGCCGAATCCGATCTTTTCTGGGAACGACCGGCCGGGCATACAGAAGGAAATCGTTGATCGTTTGATTCAGCCGTTCCGTCTCCCTGGCAATGATTCCTGCCAGCTGCCTCTGTTCCGAACCGAGATCGAGTTCGGATCGAAGCAGATCGAACGAACCGGTAATCGAAGCCAGGGGATTGCGGATCTCATGCGCGATGCCTGCAGACATGACGCCAATCGCGGCCATCCGTTCCTTATGGCGAAGCTGTCGTTCCATTTCGCGCAGTTCGGTCACGTCGTCGAAGCTCCAGACATAGCCCGTCATGCGATCCGGATCCATTGCCAGCGGCGTAATCGAGAACTGCAGGCACACGGAGCGGCCGCTCGGCCCTCTCATCGACACCTCCAGACGTCCCGGACCCGCGTCAGGTTCGAGACCAGGAAGCACCTCCTGAATCTGGCGTCCAACGGCTTCGGCGGAGCTTCGGCCTGAAATGCGAGCCGCAGCGGGGTTGAACAGAACTATCTTACCGTCCAGGTCGGTCGTAATAAGCCCGCTTCCCAGGCTCTCGACAATTCGCGTGTTGAGCGCCTGTAGAGACGCCACCTCTCCGGTTGACTTTTCCAGCGCGGCGTCGGTAATGTGCCAGTTTTCGGCCAGAACGTTCGCCAGAAAGCCCACCGCGCTGAAACCCAGGATCGTCACGCCGACGATGTACTGCAACTCCACAAACTCCGGAAAGCTGACCGTCGTCGACGGAATGACCTGGAAGTGCGCAAGATCGATGTGGACGCCGTGCAGAAGCGAACTGGCGATCGCGGTCAGGTATGCGCCACGGCGCTCCAGCAGAATGCTGGACATCACGATCTCAAGAAAATAGAGAGAGGAAAAGTAGCTGTCGAGACCACCGGTCCGGTTGACGGTCCATGTGATCAGGAGAAGGTCGACGGCGATCTGGGCGTAGGCCTGGGCGACGTACGACTTGTTCAGACGGATGAACGCCACCCAGCACAGCGACAGCGCGTAGACGGCGCCCAGCAGGACGAGCATGTCCACGGAACGCTGGGCGGCCACGAATACGGTAAAAATGCCCGCCCGGACCCAGATCAGGCGCAGAAGCCATTTTCCCCGGTCCATGACCGTCCGTGATTCCTGCATCTGGAACCTAAGCCTTTTCTAGCCGCTCAACTGGCCGACGAGGCTGAAGATCGGCATGTACATTGAAATCACGATGCCGCCCACGACGATGCCGAGGGTGGCCATCATCATGGGTTCGATGGCCGTCATGAGATCGCCGACAGCCACGTCCACCTCCTCTTCGTAGAAATCGGCAATCTTGTTCAGCATGGTTTCAAGGACGCCCGTCTCCTCGCCGACACCGATCATCTGGATCACCATGCTCGGAAACACGCCGGATTCCTCCAGCGGCTCGACGATGGTTCGGCCTTGTTCAATCGCGGATTTGACGTTAAAAATGGCCTCCTCGACAATCGCGTTTCCGGATGTCTTACCTGTAATCTCGAGAGAATCCAGGATCGGCACACCGCTGGCGATGAGAGTTCCCATCGTGCGCGTAAATCGGGCGACGGAGATCTTTCGAACAAGAGGTCCGAACACCGGTAACTTCAGGACAACCTTATCGACATTGTAGCGGCCTTTCGGCGTCGCATAGTAGGACTTGAAAAGATAGCCGAAGATACCCATCCCGATAAGAATGAAGAACCCGAACCCCTGTACGAACTCGCTCGCCCCGATCACGATTCGGGTGGGCAGGGGTAGCTCGGCCTCCATACTGTTGAACAACTCCGTGAACGCGGGTACCACTTTCCAAAGGATCAACGTGATGACGCCGCCGGCGATGACTATGATGGCGATCGGATAGATCATCGCGGATTTCATGGCCGCCTTCAGCTTCACCGACTTTTCGATGTAAACGGACAGGCGCTGGAAAATCGTATCGAGGATGCCGCCTATTTCTCCGGCCGCCACCATGTTCGTGTACAGGTTGTCGAAGACCTTCGGATACTTCGCCATGCCGTCGGCCAGAGAGTTGCCGGACTCGACTTCACGCAACACACCGTTGATGGCTTCGGCAAACTTCTTGTTCTCCTGCTGGCCGCCTAGAATCTGCAGGCACTGAACCATGGGAAGTCCAGCATCGATCATGACCGAGAACTGCTTGGTAAAGATCGACACATCCTTGGCAGTGGGAGCGCCGCCGAACTCGAGGTCGCTCAAACTGAAGCCCTTCTTTTCCTTGGCCTCGATGAGCATGATGTTGTCCTGTCGCAAGGCAACGGCCAGGGCCTGGGCGCTATCGGCGCTTCGGGTTCCGTTGATCTCTTCGCCGCCACGCTTTCTACCTTTAAAAGAAAAATTTGGCATTGTCCTCTTCCTCTATCGTCAGGATCCATCACTGGCGCACGACCTCGCAGTCCGGCGCCCGCTCAACTTACCGTCTCTCTCACGACTTCCTCTATGGTCGTTCGCTGGTCACGCACCTTGATCAGGCCGCTCCGTCGCAACGTGATCATGCCGTTTTCGATGGCCAGTCGTTTCAAGTCGATGGCCGATCCACCTTGGATAATCGATTCGCGAACATCATCTGTGATTTCCATCACTTCGTAAAGGCCGATCCGTCCCTTGTATCCGGTACCCTGACACAACTCGCACCCTGTGCCGTGAACGGGTTTGACCTGCTCCGCTTCTTCCGGCGTGAACCCGATCCCGCGGAGAAGTTCCGACGGGGTCGCGACTTCCTCCACGCACCCTTGACAAACGCGTCGCACCAGACGTTGGGCACAGATCGCGTGAAGAGACGTTGCAACCAGAAACGGTTCGATCCCCATGTTAATCAACCGAGAGATCGCACTCGGGGCGTCGTTGGTGTGCAGGGTGGTCAGCACCATGTGACCCGTCAAAGCCGCCTTGATAGCGATCTCCGCGGTCTCGACGTCCCGAATCTCACCTACAAGGATAATGTTGGGGTCTTGCCGAAGGAAAGAACGAAGTGCGACGGAAAAACTGAGGCCGATCTGTTCCTTGGTCTGAACCTGGTTGATACCGGGCAGGTTGAATTCGACGGGATCTTCGACGGTGACGATGTTTACATTCGGCTTATTGAGCTTCGTGATCGCCGAATACAGCGTGTTGCTCTTCCCCGCACCGGTCGGGCCGGTCACGAGCACCATCCCGAACGGTTGATCAATGGCCTGCTCGAAACGTTCCAGCGATGACGCCTCGAAACCCAGACCACGCATATCGAACATCAGGTTGTCGCGATCCAGAAGCCGCATCACGATTTTTTCTCCGAAGACCGTCGGAAGCGTGGATACCCTGAAATCCAATTCCCTGGGTTTTCCGTCAACCCTCAGACGGAGCCGGATCCGCCCATCCTGAGGAAGCCGTTTCTCGGAAATGTCCAGGTTGGCCATGATCTTCAGCCGGGACACAATCGCGTCCTTCAATTTCAGCGGAGGACTCATAGCCGATCGAAGGGTGCCGTCGACGCGAAACCGCAAACGCAGTTCCCTCTCGTAGGGTTCAAGATGAACGTCGCTGGCTCCTCTCTTCACCGAATCGAGCAGAATCAGGTTCACCAGTCGAATGATAGGAGCTTCCCCGGATTCCTTCTCGAGGGACAGCAGGTCGACTTTCGTCTCCTCCTCTAGGTCGATCACTTCGACGTCAGTATCCGCGGTCGTGTCCGCCAGATCCTCGAAAACCTGCTTCAACTGCGAGTCATACATGGCCCCGAAATGTTTCTCGATCGCCTCCATCAGCTGGGATTCGGAAGCAATCAGAGGTTGGATGCTCAGGCCCGTCATAAACTTCAGATCGTCGAGCGCGATCACGTTGATCGGGTCGGCCATGGCAATCGTCAACGTCGATCCCATTCGGGAAAGGGGCAGCACCTGGTACTTTTTCGCCACCTCCCGGGTCAACAGGTCGGCGATCTCCGGCTGGATTTCGAAATGGGACAGGTTGATGCAGGGGACGCCGTACTGCTTGGACAGCATGGAGGTGAGAGCGTCCTCGGTCATGAAGCCCAGACGGACCAGGCAATTGCCCAGACGGCCCCCGTCGGTCCTCTGGGACTCCAGCGCCGCCGCTAACTGGTCCTGCGAGACCAGGCCCTCACCGATCAAAATTTCCCCGAGCCTGGACATCTTACAGATTCCTGTTT
This sequence comes from Terriglobia bacterium, assembly GCA_965247425.1. Lineage (GTDB taxonomy): Bacteria > Acidobacteriota > Terriglobia > 20CM-2-55-15 > 20CM-2-55-15 > CAZOZZ01. The sequence goes on along the minus strand of OZ252023.1, from coordinate 1,555,674 downwards.
TCGGCGGATCTATCCGGCAACCTCTCGATGGTGGGTTGTGTGGAAGAGGTTGTCATGCACTTCTAGAGACACCCAACCTCCAAACCAAACGCGTATACGCGTATAATTGTGTCGGTGCGTAAGTTACCATAAGTGACGGTATGAAGGCATCGACACCGGCTACGAAACTCTACCTGGCGGGCCTGGCTCTGCTGGTGCTGGCCCTGCTGGTCTTTGTGCAGGCGGCCTTCAACCTCGGACCGTTCAACATCAGCCCGACCGCTCCCGGCGAGATACTCCTACTCTACACGCTTTCGACGTTCATCTTCCTGGTCCTGATCGTCTTTGGGTTTGTTCTGCTCCGGAGCTTGTTCAAACTGTGGGTCGAGCACAAGAGGGAAAAGCCCGGGGCAAAGTTCAAGACACGCCTGGTCCTCTCCATGATCGGTCTGACCCTGGTACCCGCGACTTTCCTTTTCCTGTTCTCATTCGGCCTGGTCAATCGAAGCATGGTCAAATGGTTCAGCGTACCGGTGGACACGATTTTTCAGATCACCGAGGAAATCGACAGGGAGTTCACTGCGGAGCATGAAATTGTAGCTCGCGGCATCCTGGCCGAAATCTCCATCCAACCTCCAGACGATTTTGAGTCGGCGAAACGAAATTTCAGGTTGGAGGCCATCGCCTTGATGGACGCCGACGGGCGCTTCGTTCGGCAATCCGAAAACGCCGGCCAGTACCGGGAACTGTTCGCCCGGCAGATGAACGTGGCTCTCCAGGAAGAGAACCCGGCGCTCACGACCCTCGAAGGTCTACTGGTTGGAGCACAACGTGTCGCCAGTAATGGCGACGTGCAATTCATGGTCGCCGTGTTCCACACGCCCGAGCACTTCCAGAGTCTGACAACCGCGATCGCAGCCGAACGCCTGGGGTACATCGAACTGGTTCAAAACCAGCGGCTTTATCGTGACACTTATGTCTACATTCTGGTCTTGATGACCATTCTCGTTCTCTTTGCCGCGGTGTGGACGGGTCTTTACCTGTCGAAACGCATCACCATTCCCATCGAAGCCCTGTCGGGGGCGACCCGGGAGATCTCCGCCGGCAACCTGGGGTATCGCGTTCAGGTCCAGGCGGACGATGAACTGGGGATGCTCGTCGGCCTGTTCAATGACATGGCCACCCAGTTGCAATTCACCACGGAGGAACTGGAAACCAGACGCCGCTACACCGAGATCATCCTCGAGGCGATCCCGACCGGTGTCATATCGATCGACGACAACTTCCGCGTCACGAAGATGAACCGTGCGGCCCGAACGATGTTTTCGATCGAGGCGGCCCAAACCCTGAACGACATATTCACCAGGGAGGACCTCGAACAGATCGCCGAGTTGTTGCGCGTTTCCCGGCAAGAGGAGACGCTTACCCGCGAACTGACCCTGAGCGCCCACGAAGGACCCGTCCACAGCGCCGTCACCGCAAGCGTCCTCCGGGCGGGTGGTTTCGTCCTCGTCGTCGAAGATTTGACCGAAGTCGTCAAGGCACAGAAGGCCACCGCATGGAGAGAGGTGGCCCGCCGTCTCGCCCACGAAATCAAGAACCCGCTGACGCCAATCCAGTTGTCTGCCGAGCGCATCGCCCGCAACGTCCAACGCATCCCGACGACGGACCCCCAGATTGCCGCAGTCATCCAGGAGTGCGTTGACGGAATCATCGGCGAGGTCGGCAGCCTCAAGGCCCTGGTCAACGAGTTCGCATGTGTCGCACGACTCCCGGCAATATCCAGGCAACCTGCCGAAATGAAAAGCCTCGTGGAGATGACGCTGGCCCTTTACGAGGATCGGTTCAACGGCACCTCGGTACGATCGATGGTTCCCGACAACCTGCCGCCGGTTCTGATGGACTCCCAGCAGATCAAACGCGTGCTCATCAACCTCATCGACAATGCCCTGGAAGCGATGTCGGGCAAGACCGACAAGGAGCTGACGATCGGATGCGAACTCGTGCGCCATCGAACGATGGCCCGGCTGACCGTGACCGACACGGGACGTGGAATAAACCAGGAGGACCGCAGCCGACTGTTCGCGCCATACTTCTCGACGCGGAAAAACGGCACGGGGCTCGGGCTGGCGATCTCGAGCCGAATCGTCGCGGACCATGGCGGCTACATCGGATCGGAACCAAACACACCTCACGGCGCCAAGTTCGTCGTTGAATTACCCGTATGCCAAGAGTCCTGATCGTCGACGACGAGAGCGGTATCCGCAAATCCCTGAAGGGGGTTTTTGAGGACGAAGGTTTCAGCACCGATGTCGCCGCTACCGGAGAAGAGTGCCTGGATAAGCTCGAGGGGGGGGACTATGACCTGGTTCTGCTCGACGTCTGGCTGCCGGGCATCGACGGTCTGGAAACCCTGCGGCGTATGCGCCACAAAGTCTCATCCCCGTCCGTCATCATGATTTCGGGACACGCTACGATCGCGACTGCTGTAACAGCAACGAAGCTCGGGGCATTCGATTTCATCGAAAAGCCGCTGTCGATCGACCACACCCTGCTGGTCGCTCAGAACGCAATGTCACATCGTCAACTCGAACGCACCAATTCCGACCTGCGCCGCCAGATCGAAGCACGGTACAACATCGTCGGCGAAAGCATCCCGGTCAAGGCGTTGCGAAAACAGATTTCGGTCGTCGCGCCTACGAATAGTCGCGTCCTGATCTACGGGGAAAGCGGGACGGGAAAAGAGCTGGTCGCCCGGAATATTCACTTCCAGAGTAACCGCATCGACCAGCCTTTCATCGAAGTCAACTGTGCCGCTATTCCCGAAGAGTTGATCGAAAGCGAACTGTTCGGCCACACCCGGGGCTCGTTCACCGGCGCGAACGAGGACAAGAAGGGCAAGTTCGAGCTTGCGGCAGGAGGCACGATCCTCCTGGACGAAGTCGGGGACATGAGCCTCAAGACCCAGGCCAAGGTTTTGAGGGTGATCGAACAGCAGCGGTTCCAACCGATCGGCGCGCAAGCGACCCGCAGCGTGGACGTCCGGATTATCGCCGCCACCAACAAGAACCTGGCCAATGAGATCAAGGCCGGCAGATTTCGCGAAGACCTTTTCTACCGACTCAACGTGATCCCATTCTTCGTCCCTCCCCTTCGGGAAAGGCACAAAGACATCCCGGTCATCGCCCGCTATTTCATGGGCATTTTTTCAGCCGAACACGGGCGCCCCGTCAAGGAGTTTGGCGCCGATGTATTCGAAGCGATGGCCCAGTATGCATGGCCAGGTAATGTGCGGGAACTCCGCAACGAAATCGAACGCCTGGTGATCATGCTGCCGGGCGAAAAAATCAGCGTCGGGGATCTGTCCATGCCGAACGGACGCACTTCTGGTCCAGGGCCGACGCTCCAGGAAGCACGCGTTCAATACGAGCGCGAATTCATCGTGTCCAAGCTCGAAGAAAATAGCTGGAACATCTCCCAGACAGCGCGGGTGTTGGGGTTGGAACGGAGCTATTTTTACCGGAAGATGAAGGCGTACGGAATCGGTAAGGGGGAATGAGGGCAGGGGCCAGTGGTCGGTTGTCCGGACACAAGCGTGCTTGCTCAATGACGACAAAGGGAGAAACGGTGAATTTAGGGCGATATTACGAAGATTTTGAAGTGGGGCAGATTTACAAACACTGGCCCGGCAGGACTGTAACCGAAGCGGATGATACCTGGTTCAGCCTGGTTACGATGAATCAGAACCCTTTGCACATTGACGAACACTATTGTTCACAGCTCCAGCACGGCCGCCGCCTGGTCAACGGAACCTTCGTGTTCAGCCTGGTTGTGGGAATGTCGGTCGCCGACATCAGCCTGAAGGCGATTGCCAACCTTGAATACGAAGCCATCAAACACACCGGCCCGGTCTGGCACGGCGACACCATCTACTCCGAAACAACGGTTCTCGAGAAGGAAGAATCCAAGTCCAAGTCCGATCGCGGCAAGGTCTACGTGGCGACGCGCGGCATCAACCAGAACGGCGAGACGATCTTGACTTATCGCAGGCGAGTGCTGATCCCAAAGAGGGTTTTCGATGAAGGGAAAAACTACTGGCCCGAAGAGAGCCAGTAACCTCAGGCACAATGTTCACACAATCATCAGTGCCGACGACCTTGGGAGATGCCAGCGGATCTCATCGTGCGTCTCGGTCGCCAGGTATACGAGGAACCCGATGATACGCATCATGGGCGCCGTGGTCTTCTCCACCTTGATGGTTTCCGAACCGGCCCTCGCGCAAACCTGGTTGGAGGAGGTCCTGGCGGCTCGCAAGGCCCAGCAGGCCCAGGAGCGAGAGGTCGGAACCGGCGCGGACATGCTGGCGGGAATCCATTACGATTTGCGCGGAATGATTGATGAAGCCCGGCCGCCTGGCGAACGGGTTGCGGCGACCGGGCCGCGCGCTCGTTCGGCGGAGCTCGTCCGAAGGTTCCAGGCCCTGCTCGACAACGTTGCCGGCCTGCACCGCCTTTCCATCGCATTTCAGTCCTTCAGGTTCGCGCCACTGGAGCAACGGTGGGCTCAGCGGGACATCCGCGCGAGGTCGAAGAGGCTGGAAGACATTTCACGAGATCTCTTCGGTTCGATGACCGATACCACACCCGAAACGTTCGAGTATGAGCGAGAACGGTTCGCGGCAAGGCCACTTGAGGAGCAGTTGACGATGATCGGAACTCTGGCGGCACGGGTGCGGGTACAGATTCTGCAGACGCTACAGACCGGGGTGATCGACATCACGCAACAGAACACCATCGTGTCCCGCCTGAACATCCTCTTGGATCTCGGTCGCTATCTGCAAATCGCCAGATAAACCATCGGACCGGCAGGCCCGTCCGGACCGGCTCATCCGACAGCCAGGGGCAAAGTCAAGTTGGGCCGCGCTGGCACCTTCCAGATCTGATCATGCACGGCGCAAGCATTAAAACGCACCTTACATGCCGGTCAAGTATCCCGGTCCGCCAAGCCGACGGACTTCAGTCTGGATCTGCTCGGCCCGAGTCCGGACGTAGTCGGATGGGGATGATGCGGACATGCGCTTCGGATTCGGAAGAACCGCGACCAGGATCGCTGCATCACGCGCGGTCAACTCGGATGGCAACTTTCCGATCAAGCGTTCGCTCGCCTCGCCCACACCAAACACACCGGGTCCAAACTCAGCGACGTTCAGATAGACTTCCATGATCCGTCGCTTCGGCCACAGCAGTTCGATCCACACCGTGAACCAGGCTTCCGTGCCTTTGCGGATCCAGTTCTGGGCGGGCCAGAGGAACAGGTTCTTGGCCAACTGCTGTGAGATCGTGCTACCTCCACGTGTTCGGCGAGCCTGCCTGTTCTCGGCCAGAGCCCGCTGTATAGCTGCCCAGTCGAAGCCGGAATGATCCGGGAACTTCTGATCCTCCGCAGCGACCGCCGAGATAGCCAGCGTGGAGGCGATGTCTTCCCATTGGACCCAGTGGTGGTAGACGGGCTGATCGGAAGTCAGGCGTTCGCGGAGGATGAACGCCGTAATGGGTGGATCGATCCAGCGCAACGGCAGGACAAGCATGAATGTCACCGCGACAACGGCGATCGTCATGCCTGCCGAAAAGCGAAGGCAGGCTCGCGCGAATCCACGACGGGTTCTTCGCTTCTTTAGCTTTTGGAGCAGCAAGCGCATCCTCAATGATCCAGGTCTGGAAGGACTCGTCGGGCACGAGGTCTTGGGGTCTGTTTCTCCATGTTCGGCTACCCGCTGTGGATTTGCCGGATACTGGTCGACGCGGCCGGACCGGTCAATATCGGAAACATCAGCGGACCTCCGACGCGGTACGCTCGCGCGTACTCCAGAGATAGAACGGGACGCCTGCCGCGAAGAGTAGCGCCCCCATGAAGATCTCACGAAGACCGGCCCCGGCGACCGCAAAGACCGAGTACGCTGCGGCGAGTGCCGAAACGACCACGGCGAAACGCGCACCCTGGCCGCCCCATCGCCCCGGGTCGCGAGCGATCAGGACGATTTGGGCCAGCGGCGTGAGTACGTAGGAAAGCAGTACCGTCACCGTCGCCAACACCAGGGCGAAGGTGAAGAGACCGACGAGCCCCCGCGTGTAGTTGGCCATGACGAGAGCCGTGCAGAGGGAGGAGGAGAGAAGCAGCGTGAAGGCCGGTGTCCCACGCGCGTTCAGCCGACTGAAGCTCGAAGGAAAAAGCCCGTCGCGTGCCGGGGCGAGCGGCATCTGACCCTGCATGAGCACCCAGCCGTTGAGAACACCAAAGCCCGCCAGTGCCGCGCCCGCGGCGACCAGCTTGTCTGCGCCGGCCCCCCACATGCGCGCTGCCGCATCCGCGAACGGGGCAGCGGAAGCCGCAAGCTCGTTCATGGGCAGAACACCCATCACGGCTACCGTGCTCGCGACGTAGATCACCGCCGTGGCCACGGTGCCCCAAACGGTCACGAGCGGGATCGTACGAGCGGCGTCCTTCACTTCGTCCGCTGGGATCGTCGCGGACTCGATCCCGAGGAACCCCCAGAGAGTGAGTACCGCGGTGACCATGACCACCGACAGGTTCGACTCACCACTGGTGTTGAACGGCGTGAAGTTGGCCGTGTCTACCCAGAACAGACCCACGGTCGCGAACACGATCAGCGGCAGGACTTTGAGCAGCGTGGTAACAGCCTGCACGATCACTGCCTCCCGCAATCCCCATACGTTGACCGCCGTCAGCAGCCAGACCGCGCCCAGCGCGACCCCAGCCATGAGCAGAGGTGATCGCTCGATCATTGGAAAGAACGGAGTCAGATAGCTGGTGAACGCCGTGGCGATCGCCGCATTGCCGATCCACACCGAGACCCAGTATCCCCAGGCGACCAGGAAGGCCGGAAAATCCCCGAACGCCTCCCTGGTATATGCGTACGGTCCACCCTCGGCGGGCATGATGCGAGCCATGCGCGCGAAGACCGCAGCCAGGCACACCGCCCCACCCGCGGTAACGAACCATCCGATCAGGGAGATTGCGCCGTACGCGCCCAGCGCCGAGGGCACGAGGTAGGCGCCCGCGCCCACCATGTTGCCGATGACCAGCGCGAGGCACGTCCACATCCCCAGCGCCTTCTTGCGCCTCAACCGCCCGCACGCTGTCGAACGCCTTCGAAATCATCCTTGATGCAGTCGTATGCGGCGGCAAGTGAGAGCCCATCCGAGTCGCGCCCGTAGGCAGGAGTGGACGCGATACCAGGCACCACGACCTTCGGATGCTTGAACAATAAACACTTGGCCACGTCGCACCCCCTCAGATTTTGCAGGTGTTCCCGAAAGTGATGGAGATGTTATTAAAGGGAGGGGTGGGGGTCAATCAATACTGGCCGGAACGAGCACGTGCCCCCCATAGCGTACAGCCGGCCGCTTGCTCCTCCGGCCCCGGACTCTAGTCCCAATGTGCGTAATCTGCGTATCGACTTCGGACCTCGGACTCCCCATGCCATTCCTCAATCGACCTTATACTTCGCAACCAACCCCTTCGCTATCAGTATCCGCTGTATCTCGTTGGTCCCGCCACCGACAATCAGGAGGGGCGCATCACGATAGTAACGCTCGACCGCAAGATCCTTGGCATAGCCGTAGCCGCCGTGGACGCGCATTGAATCCAGGGCGATTTCCTGGGCAGCCTCCGTTGCGAACAGCTTGGCCATTCCCACCTCCAGGTCGCAACGCTCGCCACTGTTCTTCTTCTCGGCGGCGCTGTAGGTGAGCAACCGGGCGGCTTCCAGTTTGGTTGCCATGTCGGCAAGCTTCGCCTGGATGGCTTGATGCTGACAAATCGGTTTCCCGAACGTGACGCGGTGCTGGGAGTAGTGGATGGCGTCCTCGAAAGCGGCGCGCGCGATCCCCAGGGCGCGGGCGGCCACGTTGATCCGTTCGCTCTCCAGGCCGGTCATGATCTGCTTAAAACCCTGACCTTCTATGCCGCCAATCAGATTTTTCGCCGGAACCCTGAAATCTTCGAAAACAATCTCGCACGTCTCCACACCCTTGTAGCCGCACTTCTCGATGTCCCGACTAATGTTGAAGCCGGGATTTCCCTTCTCGACGATGAAGGCGGTCATCCCCTTATATGGGGGCGTGGCGTCGGGGTCGGTCTTGGCAAGCAGAGCAAACGTGTCGCCGTAGCGGCCGTTCGTCACCCACATCTTCGAGCCGTTCAGAACGTAGTCGTCGCCGTCACGTTTCGCAATGGTTCGAATCCGCTGGACGTCGCTTCCGGCGTCGGGCTCGGACAGGGCCAGGCCTCCGCGATGCTCCCCGGTTGCCAGTTTCGGCAGAATCCGCTGCTTCTGTTCTTCTGTTCCGAATCGCCCCAGGACATCGCACATCACCGAGTGGGTGCCCAGTATTCCGGCGGCCCCCATCCAGCCCCGTGACACTTCTTCGAAGATCATGGCATAGGTCACATAGTCGAGATCCAGGCCTCCGTAAGCCTCTGGTATGTTGGCGCCGAACAGGCCCAACTCTTTCATCCGCTCTACGAGTTCGAACGGGTACTCGTCTTTAGGTTCCAGTTCCCTGGCAGCGGGAATGACTTCACGATCGACAAAGCTGCGGACGGCAAGCAGAATCTCTTGTTGCTCGTCGGATAGTTTCGATTCCATCTCATCACCTTTCCGGGTTTGTTGGCGTAAGGAGAGGAGGGCTTTACTCTCGCGACTCTATCTAGCGACTCTAACGGATGTTTCCGTACAACGGGGATGACGCTGTAGCGTAGAGTTTCCTCTGAATGCGACCCGAAACATAAGCGAGACGGCCGGCTCTGACGGCCAAATTCATTGCCTCAGCCATCGCGCCGGGGTCTTCTGCTCCTGCTATGGCGGTGTTCATCAGAACGCCGTCAGCTCCCAGTTCCATCGCCAGCGCCGCATCGGATGCCGTTCCGACGCCGGCGTCCACGATCAGCGGGACTTCGGTGATCCTCTCTCGCAGGATTCGCATGTTGGCGGTGTTCTGAATCCCCATCCCCGATCCGATCGGAGCGCCAAGCGGCATGATCGCAGCCGCCCCGGCATCGACGAGACGAAGCGCCACAATCAGATCGTCGTTGGTATAGGGCAGAACGATAAACCCTTCCGATGCCAGGATCTTCGTGGCTTCGATCAACCCGGCCGTGTCTGGAAACAGGGTCTGTTCGTCGCCTATCACCTCCAGCTTCACCCACTCTGACAGACCGGCCTCCCTGCCAAGGTGAGCGGTACGAACGGCGTCATCGACCGTGTAACAACCTGCCGTGTTCGGCAGGATCATATACCTCGAGGTGTCGATATGGTGCAGAAGGGATTCGCCTTCAGGAGCGTTCAGGTCGACTCGCCGAACGGCAACGGTCACCATGTCCGCGCCCGACCGGGTGTGGGCCTCGACCATCACTTCGTTACTCGCGTACTTGCCGGTACCAACGATCAAGCGTGAGCCAAACCGCCGTCCCGCGATGACGAGCTCCGTGTCTTCGGATCCTCCGCCGACAAAGTGCACCACCTCGATCTGATCGTGGGTTTCGACGGTGACTTCGTCCCAGTTCCCACGAGGGACCACGGAGCGATTCCGTTCGACGGCAATCCGATCCGTCGGCAGATCGAAGTGCTCGAGCAATTGGCGGATGTTCAGGGCAGACGGAACTTGCCGGGGCTCTCCGTTCAGCTGGATTTCGACGCTCATACCAGTCCACATGTTAGCAGAAGCCCAATGCGTTTAGGAACGCACGCGGCAATTCGATCCTCACCCAGGAGTTGTCAGGGAAAACAAGCTCGGGACAGGCATGTCTACCCGTTTCCGGTCCAAGTTCCCTGTTGACACATGAAGCCGGAGACTCCCATAATGATGGGTTCGGCTGTAGCTCGAAGTCCTTTTCTTATCGGAGGTTACGCCGCTTTCACATGCTTGAAAACTGGCTGCCGATTCTCATATTCCTGGTCCTCATTACTGGTTTCGCCGTGACCTCGCTGATCATGTCATGGGTCCTGGGCGTTCGCAATCCGACACCCGCGAAGCTCACTCCTTACGAAAGCGGCATGAACCCGATCGGAACGGCACGGGATCGGTTTTCGATCCAGTTCTACATCGTTGCAATGTTGTTCCTGCTCTTCGACATCGAGGTTATATTTCTCTTCCCGTGGGCTGTGGTTTTCCGCGACCTCAAGCTGTTCGCCTTCTGGGAAATGCTGGTGTTTATCGGTGTCATCCTGGCCGGATACATCTACGTGTGGAAGAAAGGCGCACTCGAGTGGGAGAATTAATCGGGCAATCACACCGACGCTCCTTCCCCGGACCGACTGACTCCATGTTCTCAGATCAGACAGAAGCGAAATTCGAGAAACTCGTGGAGGCATACCCACGGAAACGGTCTGCGCTGATACCCATGCTCTTGATCGCGCAGGAGGAGCAGGGCTGGGTAAAGCCGGAGGCCATCGACTACGTCGCCCGGGTTCTGGACATGACACCGTCCGATGTCGATTCCGTTGCGTCGTTCTACACGCTTCTGCACCGGAATCCGGTCGGGAAACACGTGATCCAGGTTTGCACGAACCTTTCCTGCATGTTGTGTGGCTCCGACAACATCGAACGAACACTTGAAGAACAGTTAGGCATCAAGGTCGGAGAGACGACCTCCGACGGCATGTTCACTCTGATTGAAGCGGAATGCCTCGGCTCCTGTACGACCGCGCCCGTGGTCCAGGTCAACGGAGAATTCCGCGAGAACCTGGATTCGCAAAAAGCCAGAGTCATGCTCGACGAGTTGCGCAAGAACTCATGATCGACTATCTCAGCAATCCCCTCGTTATTCTGATGACGAAAATGCTGGTCATTTTCGGGGGACTGTTGGGCGTGCTCGCGTATATGACACTGCTCGAACGCAAGGTCATGGCCTGGGTCCAGATGAGACCGGGGCCGAATCGCGTCGGCCCGCTGGGCCTGCTCCAACCACTGGCCGATGGACTCAAATTCCTGTTCAAGGAAGAAGTCGTTCCGACCGGCGCCAACAGGATGATCTACCTGCTGGCCCCGGCCATGTCGTTGATACCGGCGTTCCTGTCTTTTGCGGTCATTCCGTTTGGTCCGCACTTTCAGATCGCAGACCTCAACGTCGGACTTCTTTTTGTGTTTGCGGTGACGTCGGTTGGCGTGTATGGAATCGTCCTGGGCGGCTGGGCGTCCAACTCGAAATATCCACTGCTGGGAGGATTACGTGCGTCCGCACAGATGATCAGCTACGAGCTCAGCCTGACGCTTTCCGTCATCGGGGTCTTGATCATCGCCAACACCCTCAGCCTTTCCGAACTGGTTGTCTCGCAACAGGGAACATGGCTCGGATTCATTCCGCGGTGGAACATATTCCTGCAACCGATTGCGTTCGGGATTTTCGTGATCAGTTCGATCGCCGAGACCAACAGGCTGCCCTTCGACATGGCTGAAGCCGAACAGGAACTGGTCGCCGGATGGCACACCGAATACAGCTCGATGAAGTTTGCGATGTTTTTCCTGGCTGAATACGCCAATATGATCACGGTTTCGGCGATCGCGACAATCCTGTTCCTGGGCGGATGGGACGGCCCGATGTTCGACCCCCCCCTGATGCAGCTCTACGTGCTACCCACTTTCTGGTTCGTTCTGAAAATTTTTGCTTTCGTTTTTGGGTTCATGCTCGTGCGGGCCACGCTGCCTCGAATCCGCTACGACCAGCTGATGGCCTTCGGTTGGAAGGTCCTGTTGCCTCTGGCCCTGGCCAACGTCGTGATCACCAGCTTTTTCGTGGCCATCCTATGATCGAAGTTCTATTTTTTCTGTTCGCGGCGATGGCCCTGGGTTCAGCAATCAACGTCCTGGTCCAGAAGCATGTCCTCTACAGCGCGCTGTCGCTCATCATTATGCTAGCCTCGGTAGCCGGTCTGTATGTGCTCCTTCGTGCAGACTTTCTGGCGGTGATTCAGATCCTTGTCTATACCGGCGCGATCATGGTCCTGTTCGTGTTCGTGATTATGCTGCTCAACGTCACGTCCGAAGAAGAGGCCGTCGAGGACCCGATGAAGTGGCTGAAATTCATTGGAATCCCGGCCGGCCTTTTCCTGCTCGCGATGATCTCTTCGGTCGTATGGCGGACCGGGGTCGAGGGTGTGGACACCGCCGGGCTCGTCGGCACTCCCGAGGCGATCGGGACGAGTATGTTTACCGATTATCTGTTGCCCTTTGAAGCCACCTCTCTCTTGATCCTGATCGCAATCATAGGCGCCGTCGTCCTGGCGAAGAGAGACGTATGATCCCACTCCACTGGTACCTGGTCTTGAGCGCGATGTTGTTCGTGACCGGAATGTTCGGGTTCTTCCTGAAACGGAACATCATCGCACTTCTGCTGTCGATTGAGATCATGTTGAACGCGGTGAACCTGACATTCGTTGCGTTTTCAAGTGCCTCGGGACAGGTGGGTGGCCAGGTGTTTGTGTTCTTCGCCATGGTCGTTGCCGCAGCGGAGGCGGCAGTTGGCCTGGCTCTGGTCATCGCACTTTTCAGAAACCGCGAGTCGCTCGATGTAGATCGCGTCGACCTGCTCAAATGGTAAATGGCTGGCAGCACTCAGCTGGCAGCGGGCCGCCTCGGAGCTGCTCGCTGCCAGCTAATCGCTAATAGCTAGTAATTATGGATCTCGACTTCATCACCCTGATCTGGCTCGTACCGGTACTGCCACTGGCCGGCGCGCTGCTCAACGGTGTCCTGGGCAAGAGGTGGAACAGGGGCACGATTGCGACCGTTGCCTGCGGAACGGTGGGCATCTCTTTTGCGATCTCCCTGGGCGTCTTTTTCCAGATGTGGGGGATGCCGGAAGCCGACATCCCATCACCCGATCCCTACTTCACTTGGATCCAGTCGGGGGCGTTCGAGGCTTCGTTCGGTCTCCTCATCGATCGCCTGTCGGGCCTGATGATCCTGATCGTGACTGGCGTGGGGTTGCTGATCCATGTGTACTCGGCGGGGTACATGGAACACGAGGCCGGCTTCTACCGATATTTCGCCTATCTCAACCTGTTCATGTTCGCGATGTTGACCCTCATCCTGGCCGACAACTATCTCTTGATGTTTGTCGGTTGGGAAGGTGTCGGGCTTTGCTCCTACCTGCTGATCGGCTTCTGGTTCGAGAAGCGTTCGGCGACCGATGCGGGGAAGAAGGCGTTCATCGTGAACCGCGTGGGTGACTTCGGTTTCCTGCTCGCCATTCTCCTCATCTACTGGACATTTGAAACCGTCAACTTCGACGACGTTTTTCTGAGAGTCCAGAACGCGACGCTCTTTCCGGTCGAAGCCCTCGGAACAGTCGGCGTAATCACGGCGATCTGTCTCCTGATGCTGGTGGGCGCAGCTGGAAAATCCGCCCAGTTTCCGCTGTACGTGTGGCTGCCGGATGCGATGGAAGGGCCCACACCGGTCAGCGCGCTTATTCACGCCGCCACGATGGTCACCGCGGGCGTCTACATGGTCGCCCGGTCGGCCGCGTTGTTCAATCATGCCGCGACCGCGATGGCCGTGATCGCCTTTCTGGGAGCCTTTACAGCCCTGTTCGCCGCGTCCATCGGACTGGTTCAGACCGACATCAAACGTGTCCTGGCCTATTCGACGGTCAGTCAGTTGGGATACATGTTCCTTGCCTGCGGCGTCGGCGCCTATGCGGCGGGAATCTTCCACCTGATGACACATGCCTTCTTCAAAGCGCTTCTATTCCTGGGAGCGGGCAGTGTCATCCATGGAATGGGCGGCATACAGGACATGCGAAAGATGGGAGGCTTGCGGCACGAGATGCCGTGGACCTTCAGAACGTTTCTCATCGGCAGCATGGCGCTGGCGGGTATCCCGGGTCTGGCCGGTTTCTTCAGCAAGGACGCGGTTCTCTGGGGCGCCTGGTCGAGCGAGCACTTCGGCCCTGTATTGTGGGGCGCAGGAGTCCTTGCGGCAGGTTTCACTTCGTTCTATACGTTCAGACTCGTGATCCTGACATTCTTCGGAAAACCCCGCTATACGGACGAAGACGTCCATCACGTCCACGAGTCCCCACCGAGCATGCTGATACCGCTCGTTATTCTGGCCGTGTTCTCGCTGCTGGCCGGTTACGTCGGAGTACCGGAGTTCCTCGGCGGAGGCAACCAGATCGAACACTATCTGGCTTCGACACTCCCCTCTCCGATCGAGGAAGCCGAGCCGGCCTCGCATACGACCGAAGCACTGGTGATGGGAGCGTCGGTGGGAGTCGGTCTTATGGGCCTGTTCCTGGCATACATGTTCTACGCGGCCAGACCCACACTGCCGGACCGGATGGTCGGCGCCGTGCCGGGCGTGTACCGCGTGCTCACACGGAAGTACTATGTCGACGAAATCTATGACGCCACGATGGTCTGGCCGTTGGTACGCGTCTCGAAAGACTTTCTCTGGAAGGTCGTCGACACGACGATGATCGATGGCGGTGTGAACGGAATGGGGCGCGCGGTTCGAGGTCTGGCAGGCGGATTGAGACACATGCAGACCGGATACGTCCGCACCTACGCGGGCTGGATTCTCGTGGGAGGCGTCCTCGTGATGGCGTGGATGCTCCGATGATGCAGGAACTGCTGGACACAAAAATCCTCACGATCGTGACCTTCACCCCGGCAGTGGGGGCATTGTTGTTGCTTTTTCTCAGGAGAAACCAGCAACAGACGGCCCGCATCATCGCCCTTGGGGTGACGCTTCTGACTTTCGTCTTCTCCCTCCATCTGTTCTGGCACTTCGATTCCACGACGTCGGATTTTCAGTTCGTGGCCGACACTCCCTGGATTCCGTCGTTCGGAATCAGTTATCAACTGGGCGTCGACGGCATCAGCCTGTTTCTGGTCCTGCTGTCGACCTTCCTGACGCCGCTGGCCATGCTGGCTTCCTGGTCGATCACCGACAGGGTCAAGGAGTACTTCATCTTCATGCTCCTGCTCGAGACCGGCATGGTTGGGGTCTTCGTATCGCTGGACCTGTTCCTGTTCTATGTGTTCTGGGAGGTCATGCTGATTCCGATGTACTTCCTGATCGGAGTCTGGGGTGGTGAACGGCGTATTTACGCGGCGACCAAGTTCGTTCTCTACACGATGGCCGGTTCGGTCCTCATGCTCGTGGCGATCCTCGCGATGTATTTTCTGCACGGAAGCTCGACCGGGCTGTACACATTTGGTTATCCCGATATCGCCGAGGCCATCTTCTCCGGGCGTCTGGTCTTTACTCCCCAGCATGAATTCTGGCTGTTCCTGGCATTCTTCGTCGCCTTCGCGATCAAAGTCCCTCTGTTTCCGCTACACACATGGCTGCCGGATGCCCACGTCGAGGCGCCGACGGCGGGTTCGGTCCTGCTGGCTGGAGTCATGCTTGAAGATGGGGACATATGGGCTGGTCCGATTCAGCCTGCCGTTTTTCCCAAACGCAAGCCACCTGCTGGCGCCGGTGATTTCCGTTCTTGCGATCGTGGGCATCATCTACGGGGCTCTGGTGGCAATGGTGCAGCCCGACATCAAGAAGCTGGTGGCCTATTCCTCGGTCAGTCACCTGGGCTTCGTCGTCCTGGGAATTTTCGGATTCACGATGATCGGCATCGAAGGCGCCGTCTACCAGATGCTGAATCACGGCGTGTCCACCGGAGCGCTCTTCCTCCTGGTCGGGGTGCTCTATGAGCGGCGGCACACGCGCATGATTGCCGACTACGGCGGGGTGGCGCATCGAATGCCAGTCTATGCAGCCATCTTCCTGGTCGTCGTTCTATCGTCGATCGGCCTGCCGGGGCTGAACGGCTTTGTCGGTGAGTTCCTGATACTGCTGGGAACCTTCGGGGTCAGTCCCGCCTACGCGGCGTTTGCGGCTCTGGGAGTGATCCTGTCCGCGGTTTACATGCTGTGGATGTATCAGCGAACGATCTTTGGCGAGATCACACACAAGGCAAACGAAACGCTCTCGGACCTCAATGGGCGGGAACTGGCGATGCTGGCGCCACTGGTCGTAATGATCGTCTGGATGGGCATGTATTCGAACACGTTTCTGCGGCCGATGGACGAATCCGTGGCCAGACTGGTGAGCCAGGTTCAGGAACGACAGGTGGAATTGGCGATCCGAATCGAAAGCCGAACCCTATCCCTCGGGCCGCTCTCGGCTACCTTGCCGGTACCCGTCATCACGTCCGGACAGGTGTCCCCGCAGGTGACCGCACAGGTTGCCGAAGGCCGACCGGAGGTTTACAGATGAACCTTCCGGAAATCAATGTCCTGTCGATCCTTCCCGCGATTGTGCTGGCATTGTTCGGGATCGCGATCATGGTGATCGATCCGTTCGTTGGACGTCGAACGAAGCTGAAACTGGGATGGCTCGGGTTCGCGGGAGTCCTGGTTGCTTTTCTCACCCTGGCACCGATGTCCGATCAATCCGGCGCATGGTACGCCGACCTGTGGCTGGTAGACGATTACACAGTCTTCTTCCACGTCACATTTCTGCTGATCGCGGCGCTGACGATCCTTACCTCTATAGAATTTCTCGGCAGGGAGCACGCACCACCGTCGGAATTTTTCTCCCTCGTTCTGTTCGCAACCAGCGGGATGCTGCTGATGTCGGGCGCCGGCGAGTTGATGATGGTCTTCATCGGTCTCGAAATCCTGTCGATCGCAACCTACGTTCTGGCAGGCTACAGGCGGGGAGATCTGAAGTCGAACGAGTCCTCCATCAAGTATTTCCTTCTGGGATCGTTCGGCTCGGCATTCTTTCTCTACGGGGTCGCCCTGATCTTCGGAGCAACGGGAAGCACGAATCTCGGAGAGATCGCCGCAGCCATCCGCGCCGGCGTCCCCGAGATGGGCCTGGTGTACATTTCAGCCGCAATGATCCTGATCGCGCTTGGTTTCAAAGTGGCGATGGCTCCGTTTCACGTCTGGACTCCCGACGTTTATGAAGGCGCGCCGACGCCGGTGACCGGGTTCATGTCCGTCGGTCCGAAGGCGGTCGGATTCGCGGTCCTGCTACGCGTTTTTCTGACCGCGTTCCCCGACATCCAGGATCGGTGGATTCTAGTGATCTGGGTCGGGGCGGCTCTGACGATGGTCATCGGGAACGTCGTCGCCGTCGCACAGACCAACATTAAACGGATGCTGGCCTACTCTTCGATCGCCCATGCGGGATACGTCGCCGTCGCGTTCGCCGCTGGGAGCGACGCGGGCGTCACGGCGGCCATGTTCTACCTGCTGGTTTACAGCGTGATGAACATGGGAGCGTTCGCCATCGTCACGATTCTGAGCCGGAAGGAAGATCACCGGGTCGAACTGAACGATTACGCGGGGCTCGCGGCCCGACGCCCGGGGCTGGCCGCGCTACTGGCATTGTTCCTTCTGTCTCTGGCAGGAATCCCGGGCACCGCCGGATTCGCGGGCAAGTTTTTCATATTTCAGTCCGCAGTGGAATCGGGGCTCATCTGGCTGTCGATAATCGGCCTCGTCACGACCGTCGTCTCGTTCTATTACTACCTGCAGGTCATCGTTCAGATGTACATGCGTGAGCCTGCCGAAGAGTTCAACGATCTCCACATCGCTCCCGGCTCGAGCGCGGCCCTGATCGTCACCGCAATACTGACGATCTACCTGGGGATCCTGCCTTCAAGGGTTCTCGAATGGACTACAGCGTCAGCGCTGAGCACGATCATTCAGTGATGTGGATGTGTCAAACGGGGCACGGCATTCAGTTCAAGAGATTTTTCGTGCGTGTGGAATCCGGGCGGATGGTCAGGAAACCCACTGGACTTCTCTCGGGTCGGAGTACTTTCATGGGATGATTGGCTCTTGGGTCTTGAGATAGCTGCCGAAGATCTTGCAATCTCTGCACGATGAGCAAGTTGAGTATGTGATCATTGGCGCTGTAGCCATGATGGTCCACGGACTGGTTCGAGGCACCGAGGATCTCGATTTCTTTGTACGTCCGAGCGCCGTTAACATTGAACGTCTACGAGTGGCGCTACGCCGTGTCTACCCGAGTGATGGATCGATTGACGAGATTTCGGAAGCGGATCTGCTTGGTGAGTACCCTGCCGTGCGATACAACACGCCCGATGGTTCGTTCGGAATCGATATCCTGACTCGACTGGGTGAAGCGCTTTCTTACGACGACATCCAATACCAGGATAGGCTCTTCGAGGGCATTCCCGTTCGTGTGGCTACGCCGGAAACGTTGTACCGTATGAAAAAGGATACGCTCCGTTGGAAAGATCGTCTGGATGCTGAAAAACTTAAGGAACGATTTAACCTGAAGGACTGATTGTGCCCGTTCACAAGTATAGATCCCTGGAGGACATGGAAGTGTCCTGGGTAGACCCTGGAACAGAAGAACACCACCGTTCCGTCGAGGCCGTCTTCAGGTTGGTTTCCCTGTTCGCCCCAAAGAGAACATTGCCGCCCGGAGTCTTCAAGTACAGAACGGTCGAAGAGGCCGACACCGAGCGCGAGCGCTGGGAACGTTCGCCGGGGAGGCGGTCTTCGAGGGCCTGATCGAAAAATGCTCTCGCCCGGGAACTCGGCAACGCCCTCGCCACGGTTCCACGAGACCGGATCACCGAAAATCTGGCTTTAATGAGGAAACCGGCCGACACGAGGGTCAGTCTCGAAATTGGACGAGACGAGGTCAGGCACACGGGGAGCCCTGCAGGTCATCGTTCAGATGTACATGCGTGAGCCTGCCGAAGAGTTCAACGACCTCGACATCGCTCCCGGCCTGAGCGCGGCCCTGATCGATACCGCCATGCTGACGCTGTACCTAGGGATCCTGCCTTCAAGGGTTCTCCGGTGGGCCACGAGTCGGCGCTGAGCACGATCATTCAATGAAGTGGATAGGTGAGCGGATCACGGCATTCCGTTCTCATGCGCTATTCGCTACTGCCGCACCGCCCACCCCCCGACCTCCGATTTCCGGGACTTCGTGTGAATGTAGAATATCCACCCGTTGATCGCGTCGTACACGAAGTCCGTGTTGTCCGCACGGCGCTGAACATAGGCGTCTTCAACATGCCCCCGATCTTCGCGTCGCCCTCGCTTGCCCCAGTCAACCCGTTATGATTTCGCTACTCTAAATTGGCCCACTTTTGATCGTTTGATTTGGCCCACCCCTGACGACTGAACCGGAGAGGCTGTTCCGAACAAAGAGTCGGAATGGAGGGACCCGGTGTCAAGGAGATCGAAGGTGGAATTATTTGAAGAGATTCGGCGAGAGCACGAGTTTGGTGTGGGAACGATCCAGGGTGTGGCCCGGCGGCTGGGGGTGCATCGGCGGATGGTGCGTCAAGCGCTGGGAAACGCCGTGCCGCCGGCGAGGAAGAGCCCGGAGCGGAAGAGGCCGAGGCTGGAGCCGGTTATGGAATTTATCAACGGGGTGTTGGAGGCGGACAGGCAGGCCCCGCGGAAGCAGCGGCACACCAGTCACCGGATCTACGAACGGATCCGGATGGAATTTCCGAAACATCCGATTGGGGAATCGACGGTTCGCCGGTATGTCGGGCGGCGGAAGCGGGAGATGGGTTTCATCCGACAGGAGACGTTCGTGCCGCAAAGCTACGCCTGGGGTCAGGAAGCACAGATCGACTGGTACGAAGCCGTCGCGGAGTTGGATGGCGAACGGCAGAAGCTCCAGGTTTTCTGTATGCGGAGCATGGGCAGTGGTGGCGCATTCCATCGAGCTTATCCTCGGGCGACACAACAGGCATTCCTGGAGGCTCATGAGTTGGGTTTCCGCTATTTTGCGGGGGTCTTCGGGGTGCTGCGTTATGACAACCTGACCAGCGCGGTGAAGAAGATTCTGCGGGGATACCGGCGTGTAGAGACCGAACGGTTCATCGCGTTTCGGTCGCATTGGAAGTTTCAAGCCGAGTTCTGCACACCCGGCGAGGGCCACGAGAAAGGCGGTGTGGAAGGCGAAGCCGGATACTTCCGGCGCAATCACCTGGTACCGGTGCCGAAGGCGAAGGACCTGGCGGATCTGAATGCGCAGCTGCTGGCCGGTTGCCGTGCCGATGAACGGCGCAAGATCGGCGATCGGGTCCAGACGGTGGGTGAAGGGATGCAGATCGAACAGCCCCATCTGCTCGCGTTATCGACCGAAGGGTTCCCTCTGGCCGAGGACAGCTTTCCACGAGTCGATGGTAAGGGATGTGTACGGGTGCGTAACAACTTCTACTCCGCCCCCGTCAAGGCCGGGACTGTGGTGCGGGCGAGCGTTTTTCCGGCCTACGTGGAGGTCTGGCACGATGGCGGATGCGTGGCGCGGCATGAGCGAGGATATGGAAACGGCCAGCACTTCTTCAATCTGGAACATTATCTGGAGGTGTTGGAGCGGAAGCCGGGCGCGCTGGCCGGGAGCAAGCCTCTGGAGCAATGGCGGCAACAGGGCCGATGGCCGAAAAGCTATGACGAGTTCTGGCAGACGTTGATCGATCGCAACGGAAAACAGAATGGGACCCGCGCAATGGTGGAGTTGCTCCTACTGGGCCGGGAACATGGCTATAGCGAGCTGGATTCCGCATTCCAACAAGCCCTGCGCCTGGGATGCTCCGATGCCGCCGCGGCGCGCTACCTGATGACCGAGGCCCGATTCGACCGGCCGGCGGCGCCGCGACTGGAAGTGGCCGCACTACGCGCTTATGAGCGGCCCCTGCCGGAGGTGAATACTTACGATGCACTGCTCACTGCGGAGGTGGTCTAGCCCGCATAAATCACCGAAAGGACCAGAAAAGGCCGCCCTGTTTGGCATAAATCGTTTGTCGAGAACGGTTCAGAAACCAAACGGAGGCGGCCCTTATGAGTACAGAGTGTAAACAAACCACGTTCGAATTTCACGGACTTCTTCAACGAAAAATGAAGGCGCGTTTCGACGGCGGCAAGATCACGTCTGACGCTGGAGTTCTGCTGCTGCGTGAAGTCGAAAAGCGGACCGGTTTGATCGATGGATTGGCGGGGTGTTTTAGCGATCATCGCGACCAACGGTTGATCGAACACACCGTGAAGGAGCTGTTGGGACAGCGGGTCTACGGGCTGTGCCTGGGATATGAAGACCTGAACGATCACGATCAGTTACGGACCGACCCGATGCTTGCGTTGGCGGTGGACAAAGCGGATCCGCTGGGAACGAATCGACGACAGGCCGGCGACTGGGGAAAGGCGTTGGCGGGCAAGAGCACGCTAAACCGATTGGAGTTGACCGGCGCCGAAGTCGGCGACCAGGAGCGGTACAAGAAGATCGCTATGGATGGGGACAAGATCGATCGTTGGATGGTCGATGCGTTTGTGGCAGCCCATGACAACACGGCGCCCGAAGAGATCGTTCTGGATCTGGACGCGACCGATGATCCGATCCATGGTCAACAGGAAGGCCGGTTCTTTCACGGCTACTACCGCAACTACTGCTATCTGCCCTTGTACATCTTCTGTGGAGAGCATCTGTTGTGCGCTCGGCTGCGCCCGTCCAATATCGATGGGGCGGCAGGATCAGTCGATGAATTGGAACGTATCGTCGGCCAGATCCGTCAGAGCTGGCCGGACGTGTCGATCATCATTCGGGCCGATTCCGGATTCTGCCGGGATGCATTACTGGACTGGTGTGAAACCCACCAGGTCGATTATGTGATGGGGTTGGCCAAGAACGACCGCCTCAAGCGAGAGATCGCTGACCAGATGATTCAGGCTGAAGCGGAGTTTCAGACCACTGGGAAATCGGCACGAGTGTTTAAGGATTTCCTGTACCGGACTCGAAAGAGCTGGAGCCGCACTCGTCGCGTTGTTGGCAAAGCCGAGTTCCTGGCCAAGGGCGCCAATCCCCGATTCGTGGTGACCTCACTGCCACCGGAACGACTCGGAGCCCAAGCGCTCTACGAAGATTTCTATTGCGCACGCGGCGACATGGAGAACCGGATCAAAGAACAGCAACTGGATCTATTTGCCGACCGCACCAGTGCGGGAACCATGCGCGCCAATCAGCTCCGACTGTATCTGTCCTCAGCCGCCTACATGCTTATGCAGGCGTTGCGTCGTCTCGGTCTCAAAAATACCGCGATGGCCCATGCCCAATGCGGAACCATCCGTCTGAAGCTTCTTAAGATCGGTGCGCGTATCCGCCTCACGGTCCGCAACGTCTGGATCTCGATGTCGGAGGCCTATCCCTATGCCGACGTCTTTGCTCTCATAGTGAGAAACCTGCAATCAATTCCGCTTCGTTGCTGACGACACCGAACCTTCAGATCCGAAAAACAGCGCCTCTCATCTGCCTCCCGGCGAGGCCTGCCTGCACTCGCCCATTCATGCCGATCTCCCGCCAAATGTCGCCGTGTCACAGGCTCAAAATCCGCCAATGTCCACGGCTCGCTCACTCTCAGCTCCAAGTCTCGCCGCAAATCGCTTCTCGTATCCGAACACCGATCGATTCTCCGATTGGTGATCCATCCGGGCTAGAGGTAGACCATGGGTTCACCTAAGGTTCTTCGATAGTTTCTCCGGTAGTGGACCGTTGGTTTTACGTTAAGTGTTCTTGTTCCCGTCTGTCGAGGGTCCTCCCGAGATAGACATAACTCTATAGTTATATGATATTTAGATATCTTTATTTCTCTTCCCCGTTCCCTTGGTCCACAGGCCCTACTACAGGTTGCCTTGGGGTAGCCCACGGGTGAACTAAGGTATTTAACCAACTAATATTGCAGAAAGGCTTAAATGTTTTGTGTAGGGATGCCGATAAGACTACGGAAGACTCAAATATTATTTGAAGCATTGTCCAGATGATATTTATAAAAGAAAGTTTATGGGTATCAGTCGAGGGGAGGCGTTCCAATAATAGAGGGAGGAAACAGGGGCACCAGAGACCACAGATGAAGACGTGAACCGCCCCGGGTTTCCCGGAGACACCATTACTTGAGAGGATGGGAGTCATCATGGGAAGACCAAGCAGATATTCACCTGAAGTTCGAGAGCGGGCAGTGCGGATGGTGTTCGAGCACCAGGGAGAGCACGAATCGCAATGGGCCGCAATAGCATCGATCGCCTCGAAGATTGGATGTACGGCTGAAACGTTGAGGAAGTGGGTTCGGCAGGTTGAACGGGACACAGGCC
The DNA here is from genome assembly GCA_965247425.1 of Terriglobia bacterium. GTDB lineage: Bacteria > Acidobacteriota > Terriglobia > 20CM-2-55-15 > 20CM-2-55-15 > CAZOZZ01. The sequence continues at coordinate 1,532,519 of OZ252023.1, read as the reverse complement.
AGCGAGCGGGCCTGACCACAGACGAGAAGCAACGACTCAAGGAGTTGGAGAGGGAGAATCGTGAGCTGAAGCGTGCGAACGAGATCCTGAAAAAAGCATCGGCATTTTTCGCGCAGGCGGAACTCGACCGCCGAGGAAAGTGGTGACCGAGTTCATCGAACGAAATCGGAGCCAGTATGGGGTCGAGTCGATGTGCAGCATGCTGCACATCGCCCCGTCGACGTATTACGAGCACGCGGCACGACGACGCGATCCGGATCGATTGCCGGCGAGGACAAAGCGGGACGCTTCGCTTTGTGTGGAGATCGATCGGGTCTGGCGTGAGAACCGCCAGGTGTATGGCGCCCGGAAAGTCTGGAAGCAACTCAACCGTGAGGGACAGCAGGTGGCGCGCTGCACGGTGGCCCGTTTGATGCGGGATCTGGGCCTACAGGGTGTCGTTCGCGGCCGGAAGTTCAAGACGACAATAGCGGACGAAGCTGCGCTGAGACCGCCTGATCTTGTCGATCGGGACTTCACGGCGACCCGACCGAATCAGCTATGGGTCGCGGATCTGACTTACGTGGCGACGTGGCGTGGATTCGTGTACGTGGCCTTCGTCATCGACGTGTTCTCCCGGAAGATCGTCGGCTGGAGAACGATGAACTCGCTGAAGACGGACATTGCACTGGATGCTCTGGAACAGGCGCTCTGGTCGCGATCCGACACCAACGGTCTGATCCATCACAGCGATCGCGGGGTGCAGTATCTGTCGATCCGCTACACCGAACGCCTGGCTGAGGCCGGCATCGAGTCTTCGGTGGGTAGCATCGGAGATTCCTACGATAACGCTCTCGCCGAATCCGTCATCGGGTTGTACAAGACCGAAGTCATTCGCCGGGAGGGACCCTGGAAGGGGCTGGATGATGTGGAGTTCGCGACGCTGGATTGGGTCTGCTGGTACAACGACAAACGATTACTGGAACCGATCGGAGATATTCCTCCAGCCGAGTTTGAGCAGATGTATTATCAGAATCCGCCGTCCGGTCTCGTAGAGGCCGGACTCAACTAAAACCGTCTCCGGAAAACCCGGGGCGGTTCAACGATTTGCTGATGTAAACGTTGGGGGCAGGGGAAAGAGAGCTACCAACTCTCTCCCCCTGGAATTCCCGCCAACCAGCATCGGCCTAGCGGCGACCAGACAACCTAACATTCAAATTCCAAGTGAGGTAGTAGCTCAAATGGAAATCAGAAGTACGTCAGGCCTTGTTGACGATGAAGCTCGACTTATCCACAGACAACATGAGATTGAACACCGGTCGGTGGCCCGTGGGGTCACCAGAACCGAGGCTCAACTTTGTCGGAACATAGAGCAACACCGGGAGTCATCCTCCGGGCCTGGTCATAGGCTCCTGCTGGAGTCTATCGTACCAGTTTCAAAAGGAATAGCACAGTTTATCCACAGCAGCCATTTCGGAAGTCAGGGAGGACGGAGTGTCTGGAAGGGGCTCTGGAAGGGAAAAGGTCGAGGAGGGAGAGGAATTTGAAGTGAGGGGTATTTTCGAGAGACAGGTATCCGTAGCGGGTCCAGCCCGGTGATTGGGGTCAGGCAGGCGCGTGGAGACCAGGGAAACGAGTCAGTTCAGCTGGAGTCGGCTGGGGTTGGGGCAGACAGAGCGAGGCGAAGCAAACGAAGAAGCTCGATGGAGGTATGCGGGCGATGGCGCCCGCGATGCAAATGACGCAATCGATACAGACGTTCGATCGTGAGAGCCAGGCTTATGAGGAGCCAGTGGAGAAGCAAGCTGTTGGCGTGGTGATGGGGGATATGGGCCATCCCATAACGGTTCTTGGCATCGTTGAAACCTTGGTTTTCGACTTCCCAACGACTCTTGGCCATGCGAAATAAAGTGGGCGCTCCCACTTGGTTCATCGAGAAATTGGTCAGCCAGTAGGCTTCGACCACCGATCCATCGGGTTTCTCTTGCCGGTAGCGGATCACGCGCACGGTCGGCCAGTTCAATCGGCCCCAGGGATCGAAGTCGTCTGCATCCCAGATTTCCACCCGATCGGCTCCATCCTTGAAAACCCGGGACGGCGGCTGACAAGCAAACCGGCTTTTGGCGGCGTTGAACAAGCTCGGAAGATTGGCTTTGAGACGGACGATGGTCTTCAATCCCAACTCGTCGGCCAAGTGCAGGAACGGAGCCGACGCATAGCCCCCATCGACAACAACATAATCGGCAAAACGCGGCCCCAACTGCCCCACCACCCGACGAAGCAGTCGTTGCCCCCCCGACCATTCGCTATCCCCACTACCGTAGGGTTCCACATCGACCGGTAAAGTGAACCCGGTGCCCACGATGGTGGCCATCACGACGTGGTGTAAGTAGGTGGTCACCTCCCCCTCGGCGTTGCGATGGGGTCGACACCACTGACACCCGGCCTCACCGACACGCCCCACGGTTGTCCCGTCCAGCGCCAGGCCGATGAATCGGCAATCGTCGAACGCTTTATTGCGCTTGGCCTACCTTGTTGGCTACATGCTCATAGATGTCCCTCGGCCTGTCGGATGGAACCAGGTTGACAGCCTTAGCGCCTATCGGATCTCGAAGGAGAGCCGAGTAGTGCTGAAGACCATTGCAAGATCCGTCCATCGCAACCGGGAGAGCCGACTCGAAGGAGAGACCCTGCTCCTGGTACCCGGCCCACTCGAAACAGAAGGCAAGGAACTGGAACGGCTTGTCCGCAGACACCCACCAGTTGTGATCGTGTGGGTCAACGGCTACCGCCTGGATCTCCTCGGTGTTTGCCTCTATCCAAGATATGCGTTCCCCGAACGGAAGCTTATCTAGCTTCGTTCCATCGGGGGCATCGACAAGACAATTGGCACCGTGTATAGCGAGCCAATCGGCAGCCTCAGGTGTGCCCAAGGGTTTCCCGGAGGCGAACTGGAGGAGACCTCGGGAGACGTCGTCTCCTTGGGGCTGGAGGTAGGCTGGAATTGCATAGGTCCTCCCACGGAAATCCATTGTGTGCGGAAACCAGAACGGCAGGGGGTTGCCCTCGCCATCAGTTTCCTTGAGCATCATATTCGCAGTCGAGATCGTCTTGGTGAAAGCAATCGCTTTGATCTTCCTCACGTGATTTCGTTCATGTGTCTTGTGTGCCCGCCGCCTCCACTGCTTTCTTGCTTCCTCATTCTCCGCAATGTCCTCCGGCTTCGGCGGTATAGGCTCATCGGTGTAGCTCGGGATGCCTGCCTCAGTCCTGCCTAGGAGCTTCATCCTCTCGATGACCTCGAAGACTCTCTCGTTGATCCTCCAGGCTGTCTCCTGGAGCGTGTTGATGGCCGCAAACACCTCCGGCATCTCCGTAGTGTCGAGATCCTGAAGCTGTGCTTTCATCTCCGTCCTCATTAGAGGGAAGAAACCAGCCAGGGCGAACCAGTACCCCCCATCCCTGGTATTAGACCAAGGCTTCGGCGGAATCAAGGTTGGCATGAACACCGGGGACATGAACTTGAGAGACTCGGAACACTTCTCGACCCAGGCCATTGTTTCGGCGGTCGGCACAACAAGAGTCTTTCTGGATTTCTTGCCGGCGGACTTGAGGATTTCGACATACCCGGTCGTCTCTACGAAAATGTCTAACGCCTTAGACCCGACGTGAACTCTCTGGGTTTGATCGAGGTCGAACTCAGAACAGTCCACGCCTACGGACAATATTGTGGCATTCATGCTCTTTCGCATGTGGTCGTAGGACGTGGTGTTGAATTGCCGGAGTTTCCACTCGAAGAGATGCGGGGCTTCCCGATGAAACTTTCGGTATTTCAGTTCATCCACCAGATAACCGGCGATCTGGAGAATGACTTTCGTGGCGGTTTGCTTGCTCAGAGAATCGATAACGGCTTTGGCTGTCAGGTAGGCGACGACTTCTGGTCCTACTTCATCGAAGATCTTTGTGGCAATATGCGGCCTCCCCCGCTGGCCCCTCGACCTGTGGATACAGCCATTTCGGAAGAGCAGCTCGGTCGAAGTTGAATGAGGCCCGGCCAGCGGGCATTTGAGTCGAATTCAAACCCATTGTTAAGGAAGTTCTATTTTCGCATTGTTGAAATCGATATGGTGTCGGCGGTATCTTGTGGTATATATACCGTCAGATGAAGAAGAAAAAGATATGGCTTGAGTTGAATCAGGTAAGGGGAGCGGTTGCGTCGCGACTGCGACGGCGGAAGTACAGCCTGATCGAGCGCCATGAGATACCCGACGGTTTGCTGCCTGGCTCGGTGTCGATTAGTTACACCCGGTGCGGTAAGCCGACGTGCCGGTGTGTGTCGGGTGAAGGGCACCCATCCTGGTCCTGGACATTCATGATGGACGGGAAGAAGCATGTCGAACACGTTCCAGCTGCCATGGTTGAGGAGATTCAAAAGCGTGTCGGAGCGGGACGGGAGTTTCAGGATGCGATCCGGGAGGTGCTGACAGCGAACGCGAAGTTGTTGGTGCTGGAGCGCCAGCAACAACGTGAGAAGCGGAAGCGCCGGTGAAAGGTCCGTCGGCACGAGGGATACGACGGTACGCGCGAAAGTGTTTGCGGCTGAAGGGGTATTTGAATCACCCCGGAGATGGGCGGGTGCGACCGCAGATCGGAAGTGGGCATCTGATCTGGTCTCTGGTGATCGGGTATCTGCTGCGGGAATCGAGCTTCCTGGCCATCGAGTCGCTCGCACGATCCTCGGCGTGTCGGGCCTTGGGAATCGGACGCCGCTTTAGCGACGACACGCTGGGCTATTTTACCGAGAAGCTGAATCCGGAATTCACGCGCGGCGCGTTGACCACAGCCATCAAGCAACGCTGTTGATGGACATCCGGGACGTCCGCCAGAGCAGCCGTGCGGTCTGGGCGCGGGACCTGGCGCGGGTGTCATCGTTCCCGTTCACCTTCGGCGGGGCGGAGGACACTGCGCCGTTGATGTCGAAGGACGGCACTCAGACGCTGTTTGTTTCGGACCGCGACACGGTGTCCAACCAGATTTATTCGAGGAGCGCGGACGCGCCCATCGTCTCGCTGCTCACGCCTCCCAACGTCCGGTTCCTCCACGACTGGTCCGATGACGAACGGCTCGTCATCTATGATTCCTCTGGTCCTGGCACGGGGTGGGATCTCTGGATGTTCCCTCCGACCCTCGACGCGGAACCTCAACCGCTGCTCCGGACCGAGGACAACGAGATTCACGTCCAGGTATCACCCAATGGGTTGTGGTTCGCCTATTCGTCGGACGAGACGGGCCGATACGAAATATACGTCCAGCGTTTTCCCGGTGGCGGGGGCAGGCAAACTGTTTCGATCGAAGGAGGCATGCAGCCGCGCTGGAGTGCGGACGGGGGAGAGCTATTCTACCTTGCTCCGGACCGCAAACTCATGTCGGTTACCGTCAGCAGTGAGTCGACCTTCGAGGCCGAACCGCCGCAAGCGTTGTTTCAAACTTCCGTCTATGGTCCGAGCGTCGTGCGTTCCCGGAACAACTCTGTCGTTGTGGGAAATGGCGAATCTTTCATCGTGAACTCGATGGTGGACACCGAACAGCCATTCAGCGTCGTCCTGAATTGGTTTGAAGAGTTGAAAGGGCAATTGCCCGTCCCATAATCGGGATAAGAAGGCCGTGCCGTTGTCACTCGTCCGAAGTTCGGAGCGTCGCACTCCATTCGCCGTCCCGCTCCTGGATGACTTCAACCTCCCAGGGTCGGCAGCATACCGTACAGTCTTCCACGTACTCCTGGTGGCTACCTCCGCCCACATCGACGGACAACTCCACTGCCTCGCCGCAATACGGACAGAAGGTGGATGTGGCAGCGTTCACTTTCTCTCTTCCGCCAACTGTTCGAGGGCTGCTTCGAGTTCATCGGCAGGGAACCATCGTCCCCGTTTCATCACGCCGACCCGGGTACTGATGTTGTGGATGTCGTCGAACGGGTTGTCGGCGAGCAAGACCAGGTCGGCACGAAACCCCGTCGCGATGCTGCCGAATTCCTGTGCGGCGTCCAGATAGGTCGCGGCGTTTACCGTTGCGGTCCCGAGGGCCTCGTAAGGCGTCAGACCTGCCTGGACGAACAAGTACAATTCTTCGTGCAGGGAAGATCCAGGCAACACGCCGTCGGCGCCGGTCGCGTCACTCGCAGCGAGGAGCGGTACGTTGGCTGCGTGTAAATGCCCGACCAGTCGGGACATCAAATCGTTCCAGGTTTGCCAGATGGCAGCTTGCAACGGTCTTCGACATGAGCCAGGTCCTGTTTCTGTGTGTAGACCGGAACCATACAGTTCTCGTTGTGCATGCCCGGTCACTTTGATGCCTAACCGGTTCGCGGTGTCGTGTAGCCGGGCGAAGGCTGCGGGGGACACCGTGTCGTAGACTTTTACCAGGTCAAAGCCGCGTTCGAAGTTTTCGCGAACGATCCGCTCCGCTTGGTCGGGAGCTAGTCCAACTGTGATCTGAGGCCCCACGGTATACAACGTCGGTCCCACGAAATCTTGTGTGCGGCTGCGATCGCGCTCCTGCAGCTTGGCGTCATCGTCGGCAGCCCGAGTGCCCAGACTGAGAACCGTCGTGATGCCCGCGTTGAGAAAGAGGGGACCGTTGTCGAACGGGACCCGGACGTGAACGTGCATGTCTGCCAGGCCCGGTATCAGGTACCGGTCGGACCCGTCGATGATCATGGCGCCGTCCGGAACCGCCGCCCCATCCGCCGGGCTGATCGATACGATCCGGTCTCCCCGGATGACCACGGTTTGTTCTTCGAGCAACGCTGCATCCTGCATCGACGCCACGGCGACATTCACGAAGGCGATGGTGGCATCATTTGATTCCGCCAGGTCCGCTCCGGCCTGAGCGAGAGCGTCCGGACCCCCAACGAACAGCAGAATAAGGAACGGAATCCAATGCTGCATCAACAGCCGTCGTCTACGCGCAGGAATTTCGTTTTTCATAGAGAATCGGAGGATAAGCCGTCGGGAGTTCTGAGCAAGACTGAACAATCTCGGCAAATGGTATGGGAGAAAGGATCGAGGGTCAATCAATCAGTTTCACCTGGCTTCACTTGGCCATCTGGAATTCGATTCCCCGGACAATGTCGAAACTACCCGCCTTCTGCGATTGAGGACAAACAGGACATTAAAGCATTCGGTTCGACCACGGACGGTCGCAGTCGGGCATAATGTAAGAGACCCTCGACGCGGGAGGGTCCAGTGAGCTGAAATAAGGAGACACGATGTTAAAGCCAGGCGATGATGTTGATAGTTGGTGTGGTACCTGCAAACTTATCTTGGCGCACACGATCGAGGCCATGACCGACGACACTCCGGCGCGAGTGAATTGCAACACTTGCAAAAAGCAACACAAATACAAACCTTACGAGCCTGGCAAGGCTCCCAAAAAAGCACGCAAGACTAAGGCGGCGGCCTCGGGCACACCTCGAGCACGCAAGCCGCGGGTGAGCCAGTACGAAAAGCTCCTGAGCGGGCAAGACGTGTCGCAGGCAAAACGTTATTCCCCCGAGGAGACTTTCGCCCAGGGTGACGTAATGGATCACCTCCGTTTCGGAGTCGGCGTGACGACGATTGTCAAAGCCGGCAGCAAGATCGAGGTCGTCTTCGAAGATGGCGTCAAGACGCTCGTCCATGAACGCTGACTCTATTTCGGCCAATCGGTCGTTTTTGAAGTTGAGGTTGCGGCCCACAACTGGGGACCGGCGGTAGAATCCAAAAAATTGTCAGGTGTTCAGCAGCGGTCGCAATGGGAGGAAGCCATGAACGTGCGTCGCTCTGCCGTATCCACTTGTAGAAGCCCGGCTATTACCCTCCTGATCATCCTGCTGGCCCCCCTATGTACACTGCAGGCTCTGGTGCAACAATTCCCGGTGATCGATCAATTTATCGGTGCATGGGAAGGGCGTGGAACACTCTTTGGGGCCGATGCGGAATTCAGCATGGAGTGGGAATGGGTACTCGAGCAGCAATTCGTGCGTCTGACCTTCGAAAACAGAATCCAGGACGCCGATGGCACAGAACGCATTCTCAAGGCGCAGGCTTTCTATAGACTGATCGAACCAGGAAGGTTCGACGGGACCTGGTTTGATTCTCGAGGGATCGTTCTGCCGCTCGAGGGAAATGCCGAGCAGACTACTTTAACGACACTCTGGGGAACGCCGGAGACCGAGCAGGGTCGAACGGTGTACCATTTGCAGGACGAGAGCCGGCTCGAGGTGGAGGATTCAGTTTTGCAGGGCGACCAATGGCATACATTTGGTCATGCGATCTACCGGCGTTTGGCAGAGACCCCGTAGGAGCCTCGGCCGGGGTCCTGTCAAGTTGTTTGCACCGCTGATCTCTTCTGCCGTGCAGGCTCCTGGGGCGATATGGAAGCCTATCTGATCGGCAGACCGCCCGTTTAGTACCCGGAGCAGGAGGTAGGGTCATTGAGCTCAACTCGAAAGGTCGCCATCGTTACGGGGGCGGGATCCGGCATCGGCAGGCAGACTGCACTCGCGTTGTTGCGGGAAGGATATTCGGTTGTCCTGGCAGGCCGCCGCCGGGAACCGCTGAATGCGACGGGTGCCGAAGCCGGGGCCGGAGCGAGCGCGCTGGCCGTACCCACGGATGTCGCGAACCCGGACTCGGTCCGGGCGCTCTTTGACCGGACCCAAGAGGCCTTCGGGCGGCTGGATGTGCTGTTCAACAACGCGGGCGTCGGCGCGCCGGCAATCCCTCTGGAGGACCTGACCTACGAGCAGTGGAAAGCGGTCGTGGACATCAATCTAACCGGCGCCTTCCTGTGCACACAGGAAGCTTTCAGGGTCATGAAGAACCAGGCCCCCCGGGGCGGCCGCATCATCAACAACGGATCCATATCCGCTCACGCCCCTCGGCCCGATTCCGCGCCATACACGGCGACCAAGCACGCGATCACCGGCCTAACAAAATCCACGTCCCTGGACGGGCGGAAGTACGACATCGCCTGCGGCCAGATCGACATCGGCAACGCCGCCACGGAGATGACCGACGTGATGGTCGAGGGCGTTCCGCAGGCGAATGGGACCGTTGCGGTTGAGCCCCGGATGGCCGTGGATGATGTCGCCCGCGCCGTGGTATACATGGCGGGTCTCCCGCCGGACGCCAACGTCCAGTTCATGACAGTGATGGCAACGAAGATGCCGTATGTCGGCCGCGGGTGACCTCTACTGCGAAAGCGGTGAGTCCTGATTCGGGGACGGAGGCACAATTATTGCAAGTTCCCCGACCGTCGAGCGATGTCCATAGACATCTGGTTCGTCGTTGCCAGCAGCAGGGGAGAGCCTTCATTTCTGAGTCCGAATTAAGGGGTTGTTTCGGGAGTCACACCGCCGTCGACCTGGGAGACTGCCGGTACGCTGGGAGCGGCACAGGCAAAGTCTGGATTGGAAGGCGGACGATGTGACCTTCCTCGAAGGATTTCAAACCGTGCAGGTTGCTCTGATCAGAAGAAAGTTCCGGATTGCCCAGTGAACTCTCTTCGCCGAAAACTTCCCCCCGGACACCGTCACGGTCGAACTCGGCCAATTGACCAATTCCCCAGTTGACCCCGGCGCGATACACGATGGCCCCGTTTCCGGATGCGGAAAACGTTGCCCGGCCAGTCGCGGGATTCAGCCACACGTCTTGTGCCGCCGGAAACGGCTCTCCGAGGACACCCACTGCGTTCGTGTCCAGAACCTGTGCCATGAGCCGCCCGTCCCGGACGAAAAGAACATGGCCGGCCGTCAACGCGATGTTGGATTGGGCTCTCAACAACTCTCGAGTGTCGCCACGATCGAGCGAGCCGGACCGGATCATTCGGTTTCGGGGTTCATCGCTCCATGCCAGGTACAGGAAGCTCCGGCCGTCGGGAAGGAACTGCGGCCAGAGGTGCGCGGTCTCTGTCCTCGACGGATCCAGTGACGTGAGCTGGACCGGATCGCCGCCGATCGCCGCCACCCGAAAGAGGGGAGCTCGGAGGTTTCGGGCAAACACGATGGTGCCGTCCGAATTCCACGTTCCGCCGCGGCCGTCCGGGACATCGCAGATGATCGACGACGCGCCTCCCGAAATTGAGATGCGCTGCATCGTCCCCTTGGTGAAAAAGCCGATCTCTTCGCTGTCTGGAGACCAGAACGGAGAGAAGGCGTTTTCGGTCCCGGCCAGTGCGGTCGCGTTGAAAGAATCCAGCGATTGAACCCACAGAGCCTTGGTGTCGTCGTCCTTGAGCGCCGCAAACACGATCTTGCGTCCGTCGGGCGAGATACTGAGATCGGCCGGCGCCGGGCTGATCATCGTTCCCGCGGGTGCGTTCACGAAGAAGCGTGTCGTGTAGGACTCCACCTCCGACGGGGGGGAGTACACCAAAGCGATCAGAACCAACAGGGCGACAACCGCACCTGCCGCCGCAATCCACAAACTCTGTCCAATCGCTCTGGACTTGCCCGATTGGGGTCTGGCCCCTCCTCCCTGGGAAACCCAGGTCAGCTCGCCGCACAGGTCCTGTGCCGTCTGCCAGCGATCGCCGGGATCCTTGCTGAGGGACTTGTGGATGATGTGCTCGAGCTCAGGTGTAACGTCGGAGAGTCCCGAAACCGGGGTGGGATCCAGATGCAGAATCGCACCGATGAGGCTGGCCTGGCTCTTCCCTTCGAAGGCCCTCCTTCCTGCAGTCGCCTCGTACATGATCAGGCCGAAAGCAAAGATGTCGCTTCGTGCATCCGCGTCCCTGCCTTCCAATTGTTCCGGCGACATGTATTGGAGCGTTCCTACAACGGTGCCGGCCTGGGTCAACTGCGAGTCCACCGTAGGGAATTCCGAAGAAGTAGTCCCTGTGGTCGCGGCATCGGGCCTCAACTTCGCCAGACCGAAGTCGAGTAACTTCACCCCGGTGCGCGTCAGCATGATGTTCGCCGGCTTCAGGTCCCGGTGCACGACGCCCTTTGTGTGCGCTTTATCCAGAGCGTCGGCCACCTGAATCGAATACCGGAGCAATTCCTTGATCGGGAGCTTCCCGTCTTTCAAACGTCTTGCGAGGGTCTCGCCTTCCACGTATTCCATGACGAGGTAGTGAGTCCCGTCCTGTTCTCCGACGTCGTGGAGCGTGCAGATATGTGGGTGGTTCAGGCTGCTGACGGCTTTAGCCTCGCGCTCGAAACGTTCACGCAGATCCGCGCGGCCTGCCAGATGTTCGGGAAGAACCTTAATGGCAACCGTCCGGCCCAGGCGGGTGTCGGTGGCTCGATACACTTCACCCATGCCACCGGCGCCAAGTTGACCGGTGATTTCGTATGGACCGAGTTTGGTTCCTGCCGCAAGAGCCATTTGCCGCGCTGCCTCGCAGGCGTTCCTTCGCCAAGGTTGAAGTCCGGTCAAATATTATAGAAGACAGGGAGGCGGGTCACAAGAAACGGAGCGGGCCTTACGCCCGCATGGATCGGGATGGGTCCGTCTATAGAGCCTCGAGGAAACGTCGGATTCTCTTTTTAGTCAGAATCATGCCGCTCAGTTTCTTGTCTCCCGACATCAAGGTGGGAATGATTCGAACTCCTTCTCGACGTGAACGTCGAAGGTTGGTCAGATATTCGACCTTGTTCACTTTGACATCCGGGAACTCAGCAAGAAGTTGTGAAAGTGACAAACCTGCCACCTGACAACGCGGTCAAATTACAGAGTGATAGAAAGTAATGTTCTTCATAATTCACCTCTCATGTTAACGATGACGAATGAGTCCGAACGACCAGGGCGCCAGGGCGAGGGCCACAAGCGGACCGAGGCTCAATGAAACCATCAGCGCGATGAACGCCGATGCCATGTTGGACTGAAACATTCCGGCACCTCGAAGAAGGGCCAGGTAAACGGTTGCGAAGGCCACCCACATCAGTACGGCACCGCCCGTTTGACGCAAGGTGAAGATTCGGTCTGCTAGAGCACGCCGATGCACATACACGGCGCCCATGGCTATCAGGACGGCGATGATCCAGGCATGCGCCTCCACGAATGATGGGCCCACCCAGTCTCCCGTCACTGCGAACACGGAAGCAAGGACGTATAGCCCTAGCCCGGATGGATCACCAATCGGAGAATCGATCGGTGTTCGGATACGAGAAGCGATTTGCGGCGAGACTTGGAGCTGAGAGTGAGCGAGCCGTGGACATTGGCGGATTTTGAGCCTGTGACACGGCGACATTTGGCGGGAGATCGGCATGAATGGGCGAGTGCAGGCAGGCCTCGCCGGGAGGCAGATGAGAGGCGCTGTTTTTCGGATCTGAAGGTTCGGTGTCGTCAGCAACGAAGCGGAATTGATTGCAGGTTTCTCACTATGAGAGCAAAGACGTCGGCATAGGGATAGGCCTCCGACATCGAGATCCAGACGTTGCGGACCGTGAGGCGGATACGCGCACCGATCTTAAGAAGCTTCAGACGGATGGTTCCGCATTGGGCATGGGCCATCGCGGTATCTTTGAGACCGAGACGACGCAACGCCTGCATAAGCATGTAGGCGGCTGAGGACAGATACAGTCGGAGCTGATTGGCGCGCATGGTTCCCGCACTGGTGCGGTCGGCAAATAGATCCAGTTGCTGTTCTTTGATCCGGTTCTCCATGTCGCCGCGTGCGCAATAGAAATCTTCGTAGAGCGCTTGGGCTCCGAGTCGTTCCGGTGGCAGTGAGGTCACCACGAATCGGGGATTGGCGCCCTTGGCCAGGAACTCGGCTTTGCCAACAACGCGACGAGTGCGGCTCCAGCTCTTTCGAGTCCGGTACAGGAAATCCTTAAACACTCGTGCCGATTTCCCAGTGGTCTGAAACTCCGCTTCAGCCTGAATCATCTGGTCAGCGATCTCTCGCTTGAGGCGGTCGTTCTTGGCCAACCCCATCACATAATCGACCTGGTGGGTTTCACACCAGTCCAGTAATGCATCCCGGCAGAATCCGGAATCGGCCCGAATGATGATCGACACGTCCGGCCAGCTCTGACGGATCTGGCCGACGATACGTTCCAATTCATCGACTGATCCTGCCGCCCCATCGATATTGGACGGGCGCAGCCGAGCGCACAACAGATGCTCTCCACAGAAGATGTACAAGGGCAGATAGCAGTAGTTGCGGTAGTAGCCGTGAAAGAACCGGCCTTCCTGTTGACCATGGATCGGATCATCGGTCGCGTCCAGATCCAGAACGATCTCTTCGGGCGCCGTGTTGTCATGGGCTGCCACAAACGCATCGACCATCCAACGATCGATCTTGTCCCCATCCATAGCGATCTTCTTGTACCGCTCCTGGTCGCCGACTTCGGCGCCGGTCAACTCCAATCGGTTTAGCGTGCTCTTGCCCGCCAACGCCTTTCCCCAGTCGCCGGCCTGTCGTCGATTCGTTCCCAGCGGATCCGCTTTGTCCACCGCCAACGCAAGCATCGGGTCGGTCCGTAACTGATCGTGATCGTTCAGGTCTTCATATCCCAGGCACAGCCCGTAGACCCGCTGTCCCAACAGCTCCTTCACGGTGTGTTCGATCAACCGTTGGTCGCGATGATCGCTAAAACACCCCGCCAATCCATCGATCAAACCGGTCCGCTTTTCGACTTCACGCAGCAGCAGAACTCCAGCGTCAGACGTGATCTTGCCGCCGTCGAAACGCGCCTTCATTTTTCGTTGAAGAAGTCCGTGAAATTCGAACGTGGTTTGTTTACACTCTGTACTCATAAGGGCCGCCTCCGTTTGGTTTCTGAACCGTTCTCGACAAACGATTTATGCCAAACAGGGCGGCCTTTTCTGGTCCTTTCGGTGATTTATGCGGGCTAGAGCCAGCACGCCGATGATCAGGCGCTTCGCATGCAGGACGAAAAAGACTTCTACCGACGCCAGCAACGCTGCTGCCGCCGAAAGGTGAATCGATGCAACGGCCGCCAGGGCCGCAAGCCGGTAGGCGGGTTGAGCGGCGAGGGCGCCGGCGAGGGCACTCTGTCTGGGACCGAAGTCGGCAAAGTCACTCACTATCGGAAGAGAAAACCAGAGGCTCGTCCCGATCACGATCCATGCGCCGAGTATGCATAGCACAGTCACGACTATCTTCAACCCGACCAGTTGCGCTGTTCCGAGTGCGCGTGTCGCGTCGAACGTGCTGAGGTATGCGCTCCCTTGTTTGCGTTGGATCCTGAACATCGACAAAAGTCCGATCTTCACCGGCGGCAAAAATGAAAGCATTGCGAAAAGAACCGGGAGATCCCACTGAGAGGCATTCGCGGCCAGCAAGAGCACCGGAATCCCCATTGCGAGCATGGCTCCGATCGACAAGACCGGCACTCCCGTGCTTTTCATCTCCATCCACAGTTGTGCCCTCATAGGGGAAGATGTGGGACACGGCGCTTGAAACCAGAACCCGACCCAGCGCGGAATCGCCGGAAACCGGAATACGTCGACTCCGCTTCGTAACAAGGAAAACTGATCATCACCGCGACGTTGCCGCTCGACACCCACGATGGTCACCCCGATGGCGGCGGCCATCACAAACGCGATCAGGCCGTAGTCCGCCAGCGAAAACGCAAACATATCCGCCCAACGATCCGGAGGGAAGTCGTTGCCCGGAAGGTTCACCGGGTTCAGCCTCCGCATCACGGAGAAGCCAAGGACTGCCGCCGAGACCAACCCGACCTTTTGCATCGTCGTATCTTTGGTCCACCAGAGGCACGCAGTGAAGACCAGCCTTATGGCTGCAAGCGTTGCGGCGGCCGGCAGCAGCGGAAAGGGGATGCCGAATGCGGTCCGCAGGACGATCATTGGAATCAGATACAGGACTGCGCACGAAGCGGCGTGGTACGCCATCGGGACACCCACAAGCAACCAGGTCGGCACCGGCCGGACGTAGCCCAGATAAAACGGGAATCCCCCCCGTTCGAGTCCCACCCAGCGAGATGCGGGAAGGCTCAGGATCCCAATCAAGAGCAACACCAGGGTCGCACCGAGGTCTGGCTCCGCAACCGCAAGAAGGATGGCGCTACCACCGGTGATAGCGATCAAGACCCCGAACGCCATGACACGCCGCGTCAGACGCCAGGACTCCCACAACATCGCTGTCGTTTCGGCTCTCATGTCCTAGATCACCTCCCCGCTCTTCCTGCCACGTCCCACACGGGCCACGAAGATTTCAGCTAACGTCGCGTCACGCGACCCGACGACCTCTCCACCCAGAAGCTCCACCGACTCTCGGAGCGGGTCGATCGAACCGTTGTGAACGACGTTCCAGGACCGGCCGCCGCCATCGATCGACAATGCCCCGTCGATGTTCGGAGCCTTTTCAAATCTTTCCACAAATCGAACGTTGGTCCGTTGATGGGAGTGGCGGATCGTCTCCAGCTCCCCGGCAATCGCAACCCGGCCTTCCTGAATCATGGTTACGTGGTCCGACATCCGTTCCACCTCCTCGAGCAGATGGGACGAGAAGATCACGGTTCGACCATCGTCAGCCACCGTCCGCACAATCGCGTCCAGGATGTCCTTTCGCACCACTGCGTCCAATCCAGAGGAAGGTTCGTCCAGGATCAACAGATCCGGACGGTGTGCGACCGCCGCCACCAGACCGGCCTGTGCACGCATGCCCTTCGAGAGTTCCTTCACCGTCTTTGAACCGTCCAGGTTGAATGTGGTAAGCAGTTCCCGAGCGTAGTCCATGTCCCAGTTCGGGTGGTACGCCTGGGTGTAGTGCATCAGCTCGTCGACAGACATCCATTCCGGGAGTTCCCGCTCTTCGGAGAGATATCCGACGCGCCGGAGCACCCCTACCGGATTCCGCACCGGATCCAGACCGAAGACCCGAACCGAACCCGATTTGGAACGCAGCAGTCCCAGAAGATGTTTGATGAGCGTCGTTTTTCCCGCGCCATTCGCCCCTACGAGCCCATATATGCGACCTTCTGAAGCCTCGAAACTCACGTCATCCAGGGCGACACGCTGCCCGAACCGACGCGAAAGGCCGTTGACGTCAACCACGTTTTCTGTCATCGCTCTTCTCCCTGTCCGTCTTCTCCGGCCATTGCGGCCTGCCTTCTGCGAAACGCGCTCAAAACTTCATCCGCCGTAAAATCCAATTGATGCGCCTCGGCCAACAACGCGTCCACCCGCTGCTCGATGATTCGGTTCCTCTCCCGCCTCGCCAGAGGGGACGGCCCTCCGTCGGACACGTAGGTGCCCGCGCCACGTCTCTTCCGGACGATACCGGCCGACTCCAGCTCGTCGTAGGCCTTGACGATCGTGTTCGGCGTCACTTTGAGCTGCAGCGCCATCGTCCGGATAGGAGGAAGTTCCTCTCCGGGCTCCAACAACCCCGACGCGACCATGTACCGGATCTGATTGGAAATTTGCCGGTAGATCGGGACGCCGTCGGCAACGCTGATCGTGATGTCCATAAAGTGTCGACCGCAGTTCCAGTGTACCCGTATACTGATACAATTTTACCGGAATGTCAAGGAGAGACAATTCGTGGGGGTATCAACGGAAGAGGAGGCTGGGTGGTGTCTCGAGTCTAAGGAACCGTCGACAAAGCCCGCGGGCGCCCACAGAGGGACGCCCCGACACTCGTTCCCGGAAATGGTTTGCAGGACCTGACATATTCAGCGTGTCGGGGTGGCCGTCCATGGCCACCCGCCCGGCAAGCCGGGTACGAACTCTTAATTCGGAAACGCTAATTCGGGGACGGAGGAACAATTCACACAAGCTTTCAAATACCGAAGGAACGTGTGAGAGTTGTTCCTCCGTCCCCGAATTAGGTGCCCGAATTAGGCGAGGTAGGTCCCTCTCATGCCACGCTGAAAAAAACAGGTAGACCTTAACGGGTTGTCCCGGCGGTTACGGGTTTCATTGTGCTGAAGTCCGGCTTCTCGTATATCCTCTTGCGAGTACTTTCATCCAGACGAATTTCCGGGAGATCGGGCGGTCTCGGGATTCGTTGGGGTGAGTTTTTTCGGGGAGAAGTGAGGTGTGACCATGTCCTATTCAAACCGACTGGCGTTCTCGGTATGCTGTGCCGTCATCCTGGTCTCTTTCATTGGCTTTGATGCGTTCACGCAAGCCCTTCCAAATCCATATCGCGCCGCTGATGGCTGGGCCCAGTTACCCGGGGGCAGGCAGATGGGCGCGGTTGGCGGCGTCGACATCGATCCTGACGGCGAACACGTCTGGGCTGTGATCCGGTGTGACGCGACCGCACCTGAACGGTTCGGGAACGAGTGTCTGGACTCGGACCTGGATCCGATTCTAAAGTTCGATCAGGATGGCAACGTCGTAGAAAGCTTCGGGGGCGGCATGTTCATCTGGCCGCACGGAATCGACGTGGACCCGGACGGTAACGTCTGGGTGACCGATGCGGTGGCCGCCGCACGCACGCCCGAGGGATCCCGGGGGCACCAGGTCGTCAAGTTCAGTGCTGAGGGCGAGATATTGATGCGGCTGGGGACGCCCGGGACTCCCGGAAGCGGTCCGAACCAGTTCAATGCGCCGAGTGGCGTCGTGGTGGCGGACAACGGCAACATTTTCGTTACCGATGGGCACGGTGACAATACGAACAACCGGGTGATGAAGTTCTCCAGTGATGGAACCTTTATCAAGTCCTGGGGACAGACCGGCTATGGTCCCGGTGAATTCCGGACCTTGCACGCGATCGCCATCGATTCCCGCGGCCGTGTCTTCGTCGCCGACCGGTCGAACAATCGCATCCAGATCTTCGACCAGGACGGGGATTTCCTCGCATCCTGGAACCAGTTCGGACGGCCCAGTGGAATCTTCTTCGACAGGGACGACCACATCTATGTTGCCGACTCCGAATCCGACGACGTCCAGAATCCCGGTTTCGAGATGGGTATCCGGGTCGGGGATGCGCTTTCCGGCTGGGTTAGCGAGTTTATTCTGTATCCATGGGGCGACCCGCGCGAGACCGCCGGCAACGGTGCCGAGTTCGTTACGGTCGATGCAGCCGGCAACATGTACGGGGGCGAGCCACGCCCGCGGCGATTGCAGAAGTACGTCCGGGTGCGCCGGTAAGGATCCAAATTCGGGGACGGAGGAACAATTAGGCCCAGGTGTAGCCGAAGGACCTTCAATAATTGTTCCTCCGTCCCCGAATTAGACAGGAGGAGGTGATATGAAGAGTTTTGGCCCGATCGCGCCGGTGATCGTCTTCCTTTCCGCACTATCGGCATCCGCTCAACAGCCGACGGTCCACGAGCTACTGGCCTCACCGGAGACGACCCACATCTTTTTCTTCGACGCTTCACTCGAACCGGTCCTCGAAATCGAGTCTGGAGACCGGATTCGGCTGGAAACCGCCACAGGCAACCCCCGCTGGTTCGAAGCCCTGGAAGTGCCGAGCGACCAGATACCGCAGGAACTTTACGACGTTTACCGGGACTACGACTCGGAGGGACGCGGCGATCATACCCTGAACGGTCCGATCTTCGTCAGGGGCGCCGAACCGGGGGACGTTCTGGAGGTTCGAATTCTCTCGGTCGAACTGCGAATGTCAATCTCCGGTCAGGGGGTGGCCGGCCGATTCCACCCGGACCTCGGAAATGTGTCCCGGGTTCTCTGGATCGACCTGGAGAACGAGACGGTGGAGTACGCGCCGGGCGTCGTGGTTCCAACGAGCCCGTTCTGGGGGGTGATCGGCACGGCGCCGCCCGCGGAAATGGGACGCGTGAACAGCATCGCGCCGAACTTCTTCGGCGGCAACATGGACAACCGCGATCTGGGTCCGGGCAGCGTGATCTATCTCCCCGTCTACAACACCGGAGGCCTGCTCTCGGTTGGCGACGGCCACGCCGTCCAGGGATACGGAGAGATTTCCGGTGGCGCCGTGGAAACATCACTCAAAGGCGAAATCCAGGTGTTCCTCCATAAGGACCGGACACTGGAGCGGCCGCGCGCGGAAACACCGACCCACTACATGACAATGGGGTTCCACGAAGACCTGGATGAAGCCGCCCGGATCGCCGGAGCCGACATGATCGACTTCCTGGTCGAAACAAAAGACATCGATCACGCGACCGCCGTCCTGCTGTGTAGCGTGGCGATGGATTTGGTGGTGACTCAAGTGGTGGACGGCACCAAGGGCATCCACGCCCTCATTTCAAAGGACATCTTTCGAAACTAACTTGGGGACGAAGGCGTTATTCAAGACAAGACGGGGGAACCTCCTCCCTGTTTGGTTCGTTGCGCCCAGTTTCCCGAGCAGCTCTCCGGCTTCCTGCTGCTCGGGGGAGGGGCCTCCCCGGCCCCGTCGGCGACCGCGACGGCCACCTCCGCCGCCGGTCGTCATCGACATTAGGGGCGGGGACACATTTCAAACAAAGAACTGATAACGGGTGTTGTGGTTAATTTGCCTCCTTCCCCGATTTACCAATTCGATTTCGCCGGTTCGTTCGGGTCCGAACGGAGGAAGCGGATCAACTCCCGGTGAAACTCATCGGGAATCTCGAAATGCGGGTTGTGTCCGATACCCGGAAACAGAACAAGCTCGGCGTTGGGGAGAGTTTCGGCAACGTGACGAGCCGCACCGGCGTAGTCGCGGGTGAGAGCATCGGCCGCGCCCCCGATGACCAATGCCTTGGTCCCGATGTGCTGCCAGTCGTAAACCACGGGATCGAAAAAGAGGATCTGCGTCTGCCAGGCCCGAATCCGTGCCAGTAACGGCCACTCGCTGGTGAGCGTAAGACCGTATTGTAGCCGGACCCACTCCAGATACTCCGGTTTCCACGTCGGGTAGTAGCGCATGTGGTTGCGCAGGATGGACTGATAGCTTGTACCGAGAACCCCTCGGTAGACGTCTTCGATGTCCCGCCAGGTCCGACCCTGGCGCTGGTCGGTCATCCCAATCTGGTTTGCCATAACCACGTGGGTGGTCGTGTCCGGATAGCTCATCGCAAATCGAGTAGCGACCATTCCTCCCATGGAGTGTCCGACGATGGCGACGTTGGGAATCTCCAGATGATCGAGCAGGGCTTTGGCGTTCGACGTAAAGACGTGGAGATTATAGGGAATGTCGGGCTTTGACGAACGACCGTAACCGATCCGATCCGGGACGATGACACGGAAGCCGTCGGCGGTCAGGGCGTCGATGGTCACCTCGAAAGCCTTGCCGGTAAAATTCATGCCGTGGAAAAGCATGGCGGTCTGGCCGTTCGCACTCCCCTGGGGCTTGACATCCATATAAGCAATCTTCAAGTCTTGCCCGAATATATGTATCTCAAGATACTGAACTGACTGTGGATATGGGATTTCCTTCATCGTGGAAGAGATGGGCCCCCATGCGGGGGGCGGCTCGCTGGGTGGCTCCGCACCTTGCGCAATGGCGCCCGTGGATGACGTGACCAGAATCACGACGGAGATGGAAACTGCGAAAACACTTCGCTGGAACCTCGTTCGGAAGCTTTTGCAAACGGCGATCATCGTTTTCTCCTATAGGCGATCGGCCTCAGCTTGAGTCGGGATTGAGCTCTTTATAGTGCGCTAGGAGCCACAAGGTCAACACGGATTTCAGCTTCTCCTCTATCTCACGGGAAGTGCCATCATTCGATCTCGGTCGGGTGGAACGCCGCTTGCTCTGTAACAAGGGAACCCGCACTGTGTCCCTTCACGACTACCTAAGCGGAGCCGGTACCTACTGTAGATAGTGCTATGCTTTACAATATGAAAACTATTTCGATTACTGTGGATGAAGACATTCTCGTCCGACTCGACCGCCTCGTCGATGACTGCCGGGAGACGGGCTCCAACCGATCCAGATTGATCCGTGAGGCGATGAAGGACTATGTGGCGCGCATGGAGCGACTCATCGAAGAAGAGAGGGAACGAGAAATCTTCGGGCGGAACCGGGCACAACTTCGGAAGCAGGCAACCGCCCTCGTACGGGAACAGGCCAGACAATGAAGCGCGGCGAGATCTACAAGACACGGGAGAAAGTTCCCGAACGCGGTCACAAACCCAGTTTTTATGTCGTTGTTTCCCGGGATTTCATTTCCGGCAACGACGATGTCTCGACCGTCGTGTGCGCGCCGGTCTATCGCAACATCCTGGGGATCCGAAGTGAGTTTGTCCTGGGACCCGACGACGGGCTTCCGCAGGACAGTTCAGTCCGATGCGACTTTCTGTCCCTGATGTTCAAGGCAAAATTGACGCACTTTGTAGCCAGCCTGTCCCAGGAAAAGCAGCGCGACCTCGACGAGGCGGTCCAGTACGCGCTGCAGTTGCCGGAATGAGAAAAAGGGACAGGCGGATGCCTGCCCCTATCACATCTACTCCCGCTGGCGGTCACTCGCTCCTGGTGACCAGAAAATCTCCTTCGCGGTCGTCGTGATTCCAGCTTCCCGTCATGGAGTCCCCGTCCATCTCGCCTTCGAACACGAAATGGATTTCGCCCACATCCGCTTCCAGGGATATGGCACCAGTGGCGGGGTCGAACGTTGCGGCGTGGATCTCGACCGGTTCCGTGCCCGGGTTGGCCGTTCCCGTCAGGCTCGTGCCATCCCACGTCAGTTCCAGCGTGACGTCGTTGCGGTGAGTCGGGGTCATTCCCCAGTCACCCGCCCACATTCCGCTGGGGTCCGCGGCCATGGGTTCGACGGCGGCAGCGACGGGCTCGGCCGCTGCAGGTTCGGGCTCGGGCTCAGGCTCGGCGGCGCAGGCCGAAAGCACCAGCATCGCAGCGATCAGACAGATCGACAGTAAATCACGTCTCATTCAGCTTCTCCTTCGGATTCGTACAGTTGTTAAATGCAGGCAAAAGGCTATCCGGCCTGTCGCGGCGTGTCAATAGAAAGAGATTTCGACAGGAAGCACGGTAAGGCGGGCCACCGGACAGGCCGTTTTGTGTCACGCCTGCGCCACCCGCACGGCATCCCCCCGGCGCACGATCCCATCTCGAACGACAAACGCGTAAACCCCGACGCTCGGCAGCGCTTCTCCTTCCAGTACGGGAACGGGCACTCGGTTGTGTTGGGCGATCGTCCGCAGGATTCCTCTATCGGCCGGAAGGTCGCCCTGAGCCAGGGTCGGGATGGCGCACCGGGGAGTTGGATCGCTGATCCGCAAGCGAACCTGGTCGCCGATGGCGATCGTCCGTCCCACCCAGTCGTTCTCGACGAAGCCCGGACTTCCGGGAGATGTCGCCACGACGATGTTGGGACGAAACCGCCGCAGGTCGAACCGTCCCTCCGGGTACAGTTCTCCGAGCCGCTCGAGCGTTGCGATCGTCACGAGGTGAACGGCCGCGTAGTCAGAAAACCGGCCCGCCATCATGAGGCCACCGATGTCGACGATAGTTTCCTCTTCTTCAAACGGATCCAGCCGTTCGACACTCGGGGATTCCGGCCGGGTTGCTGCCAGGTCGACCGGCCGGCCGAGGGCGTCCGACAATCGGGAGGCGAGATCCGGGTCAGCGCTCGAAACCACCGTACCGTCGGGCAGCGTGATTTTCGCAGAAGACTCGATGCCGTCCGGTTCGGCCCCCCCGACGAAAGACGCACTGCACCCAAGCAACGCGGCCCACTTGACGGGGAGCTTCGCGCTGGCGACTTTGCCGTTCGACCTGTCGATCACGGCGAAAGATCGGTCGCCGAGAATACCGCCTTCGGTGACCCGACATTCATCCAGTTCTTCGCCACACATCGACTTAACCGGGTATCGCCACAGCGCTCGAACGGAGCCCGCGGCATCGAACTGGAAGGTTGCCGAGATAAGGACATCAGGTCGCGCGAGCATACCATCAGGAGACTCTATTGGATAGCGCACAGTCTGCGAGTTCTGCGAGTGCTACTAGTGGTCCCGGTCTTGAGGGACTGGCTCGTGGCGCCAGCTTGCCCGGATCCCGGCCGACTCGCCACCGGGAACCCAGATCACGAGCACTCTTGTCGGTCCGCCTTCAGGAGTCTTGTGGACAACCTGATCACCGGCATGAACAAAGCCAGCCATTCCCGGTTCGAGGATGTGACTCTCGCCATTGACGATGTGCTCCAGGACGCCTTCGACGACGTAGAAAATCTCCAGTGACCCGTGAGCGTGGGAAATAGACTCGGTCCCGGACTGGAAAACCATTTCGCCGAGTTCGATGTCTTTATTGCCGAGGTTCCCCTCATCGAGCAGAACGCGCAGTACCGTGCCGCTCGGCGCGATATACGCATCACCGGGCCTGGCCGACTGCGCCAGGGCCGGAAGGGCGGACAGTATCATTGCTGCTAAAAACAAAACGACGACGACGGTTCGGTTCACCACGGGCGGACTCCTTCGATTGAGGCGGGTTGACAGGACGAAAGCCAAAGACCTGAAAGGCCACGTCAGAAAAAATGGGGTTGTGCACCCCCCTTCGGGCATCGCGGATTCAGGTTATCTGACAAACGCCACAGGGTCAACGCGGGGCGCTCGGTCTCAGCCATTTCGGAAGTCAGGGAGGACGGAGTGTCTGGAAGGGGCTCTGGAAGGGAAAAGGTCGAGGAGGGAGAGGAATTTGAAGTGAGGGGTATTTTCGAGAGACAGGTATCCGTAGCGGGTCCAGCCCGGTGATTGGGGTCAGGCAGGCGCGTGGAGACCAGGGAAACGAGTCAGTTCAGCTGGAGTCGGCTGGGGTTGGGGCAGACAGAGCGAGGCGAAGCAAACGAAGAAGCTCGATGGAGGTATGCGGGCGATGGCGCCCGCGATGCAAATGACGCAATCGATACAGACGTTCGATCGTGAGAGCCAGGCTTATGAGGAGCCAGTGGAGAAGCAAGCTGTTGGCGTGGTGATGGGGGATATGGGCCATCCCATAACGGTTCTTGGCATCGTTGAAACCTTGGTTTTCGACTTCCCAACGACTCTTGGCCATGCGAAATAAAGTGGGCGCTCCCACTTGGTTCATCGAGAAATTGGTCAGCCAGTAGGCTTCGACCACCGATCCATCGGGTTTCTCTTGCCGGTAGCGGATCACGCGCACGGTCGGCCAGTTCAATCGGCCCCAGGGATCGAAGTCGTCTGCATCCCAGATTTCCACCCGATCGGCTCCATCCTTGAAAACCCGGGACGGCGGCTGACAAGCAAACCGGCTTTTGGCGGCGTTGAACAAGCTCGGAAGATTGGCTTTGAGACGGACGATGGTCTTCAATCCCAACTCGTCGGCCAAGTGCAGGAACGGAGCCGACGCATAGCCCCCATCGACAACAACATAATCGGCAAAACGCGGCCCCAACTGCCCCACCACCCGACGAAGCAGTCGTTGCCCCCCCGACCATTCGCTATCCCCACTACCGTAGGGTTCCACATCGACCGGTAAAGTGAACCCGGTGCCCACGATGGTGGCCATCACGACGTGGTGTAAGTAGGTGGTCACCTCCCCCTCGGCGTTGCGATGGGGTCGACACCACTGACACCCGGCCTCACCGACACGCCCCACGGTTGTCCCGTCCAGCGCCAGGCCGATGAATCGGCAATCGTCGAACGCTTTATTGCGCTTGGCCTGCTTGATGGCTGTGGTCAACGCGCCGCGCGTGAATTCCGGATTCAGCTTCTCGGTAAAATAGCCCAGCGTGTCGTCGCTAAAGCGGCGTCCGATTCCCAAGGCCCGACACGCCGAGGATCGTGCGAGCGACTCGATGGCCAGGAAGCTCGATTCCCGCAGCAGATACCCGATCACCAGAGACCAGATCAGATGCCCACTTCCGATCTGCGGTCGCACCCGCCCATCTCCGGGGTGATTCAAATACCCCTTCAGCCGCAAACACTTTCGCGCGTACCGTCGTATCCCTCGTGCCGACGGACCTTTCACCGGCGCTTCCGCTTCTCACGTTGTTGCTGGCGCTCCAGCACCAACAACTTCGCGTTCGCTGTCAGCACCTCCCGGATCGCATCCTGAAACTCCCGTCCCGCTCCGACACGCTTTTGAATCTCCTCAACCATGGCAGCTGGAACGTGTTCGACATGCTTCTTCCCGTCCATCATGAATGTCCAGGACCAGGATGGGTGCCCTTCACCCGACACACACCGGCACGTCGGCTTACCGCACCGGGTGTAACTAATCGACACCGAGCCAGGCAGCAAACCGTCGGGTATCTCATGGCGCTCGATCAGGCTGTACTTCCGCCGTCGCAGTCGCGACGCAACCGCTCCCTTTACCTGATTCAACTCAAGCCATATCTTTTTCTTCTTCATCTGACGGTATATATACCACAAGATACCGCCGACACCATATCGATTTCAACAATGCGAAAATAGAACTTCCTTAACAATGGGTTTGAATTCGACTCAAATGCCCGCTGGCCGGGCCTCATTCAACTTCGACCGAGCTGCTCTTCCGAAATGGCTGGCTCGGTCTCGGCCTGTGCTCGGCCTCAACAGGCTGGCAGCCGTAGCCGCGCCCGCAGACCGTTGATGGGTGATGCGTCCAGCGAGATCGAACCTCCATAAAGCTCTGCAAGATCGCGAACGATCGCAAGGCCAAGTCCCGATCCGGACTCTGTTTCGTCGGCACGAACGCCTCGCTGGAGGACAACAGAGCGTTTGGATGGCTCAATGCCGGGGCCATCGTCGTCGATGGTGATCCACACGCCACCGTCCTCGAGCGACGATGCGACCGTGACTCGCGATCCGGCCCATTTGCAGGCATTGTCCAGGAGGTTCCCGAGCATCTCGTCAAGGTCTTCTCGCTGGCACTGAACCGCGTGCTCCGCCGGCACACTCACCTCGATCTCCAGCTCCCGGTCGACATAAAGGCGGCGCAACGTTCGTGAAAGCCCTTCCGCGGATTCCAGAACAAGGCATCTTGCTCCTCCCGACGCTCCCGAGGCGGCGGCACGTGTCTGTGCCAGGTGATAGTCCACTTGACGCCGCATCCGGTTCACCTGGCGGTTGATTTCGGCTGCCAGTTCCGGGTGACCCTCTGCGGCGGCCTCATCTGCCTCCCGGGCCAGAAGCGACAGCGGAGTCTTGAGGCCGTGGGCAAGGTCGCCGGCTTTGGCCTGCGCCCGTCGCACGGCGTGTTCGCGATGATCCAGGAGCGCGTTCAGGTCATCCACAAGGGGTTGCACTTCGTTGGGATAGCTGCCTTCGACCCGGGGAGACCGGCCGTCACGTACCGCGGACAAACTTTCGCGCAGATACTTGAAGGGCGAGACGCCGCCCCTCGCGTAGGTCAAGCCCACCACCATCAAGCCCACGCCGAAGACCACCAATCCGGCACCGTGTGCCATCTCGGCCAGACCGGGAAAACGGTTCAGAAGCGCGGCCGACACCACATGAGCCACGCCGAGAGCCCCGAGCGTCCACAGCGCTACGCCGTAGAGCAACCGCAGGCGGAAGGAGGGACGGCTCATTCTGACGCTCCCACGCGATAGCCCAGTCCCCGAACCGTATCAATGATCGAAGATCCCAGCTTCCGGCGCAGTCTGGCGAGTAAATGTGCTCACTCAATTCACTCTGGGACACCACCCGTCCGCCCTGATGCATGAGATAGGACAGGACGCGGAATTCGTGGCTGGTCAGTTTCACGGCCACGCCGTCCCGGGTCACTTGCGCAAGCCTCGGATCGAGCGTCACCCCACCGCAGCGAAACCGGGGATTGGCATGACCGCTGGCCCTCCGGATCAAGGCGCGGAGCCTGGCGAGCAGTTCTTCCATCTGAAAAGGCTTGGCCACGTAGTCACCCCGGGCGGTCCGCTCCGGCGTCCATCCCCTGAACCGTCTCATGCCAGCTACCCCGGGCGGTCAACACCAGCACGGGCACCGACACGCCAGCCTCACGCCATCGCCCAAGAACCGTCAAGCCGTCGATCTTCGGCAGCCCGAGATCGAGCACGACCGCATCATACTGCTCGGTCTGACCGAGAAAGTCCGCACGCTCGCCATCGGCGGCGCTGTCCACGGCGTAGCCGGCCTGTTCCAGCGCCCGAACGAGCTGGCCGGACAACTGCATCTCGTCCTCGACTACAAGAACCCGCACCTCGCCCCTCCATCGACAACAGCCGAGGAGCCTGCGCGGCAGAAGAGATCTACTGCGAAAGCGGTATAATCGGTCTCCCCGATTTTTCGTTGAATAGAACCACTATTCGCCTCAAAATCGAGAAAATGCCTCAAAGTCGAGGGAATCTGGCCTCGACTCTCCACTTTCTCGCTACGATCCCTTCTGCCGCGCAGGCTCCTAGGCCTGTTATAACCCAGACGAACCTGAACACAACCTGAACAAGCCATTCAAAGAACGTTCAGCACGTCCCGCCTAGGATAACGGCATGAATCGAACGAATCAGAGGAGAGCTCGCATGAACAGGAAAATTATCGGAATTACGCTGACACTCGCACTCATGGTGGCCGGATCGGTGTACGCGCAACACCAGGCACACGGCGTCGCCGGAAACTGGGAAGTGTGGGTCCCGGACCACGACCTCACCGCCCACCTCGTGCTCGAGCAGGAAGGTCATGAGGTTTCGGGGAACTTCCAGATCCCGAACCATGGAGACCTTTTCGTGGCCGGAGAGTTCAGTGAAGGTGCCTTGTGGCTTCAGTCGGTCGAGGGCAGCTACATGGCCCTGACAATCGAGGGTCAGGTCGAAGCCGACGGAACCATCATCGGAAACCTCAGCGGCGACATCGGCGAAATGGGGTGGTCCGCACAGCGAGTCGAAGGACAATAGATAATGAAGCGGCCTCTTTCCAGGCGTCACCTGCTTCGGGGATTGGGGGCGAGCTTCGCCCTGCCTCTTCTCGAAGCGATGGCGCCATCCGCGTCGTCGGGGCCCCGAGGGACGGCGACCGGTCCGATGCGCTTGTCGTGTATCGAGATGGTCCACGGTGCCGCGGGAAGTACCGACTACGGTGTTCGGAAGAACATGTGGGCTCCCGGCGCTATCGGGAACACGTTCGACCTGTCGCCGACCAGCCTCAGTTCGCTGGAGCCGTTTCGCGAGTACCTGACGATCATCAGCAACACGGACGTCCGAAACGCCGACACGTTCGAATCGGCCGAATTCGGCGGCGATCACATCCGATCCAGCGCCACGTTTCTGACGCAGGCCCGTCCGAAAAGAACCGACGGGCCTGACGTGCGCGCCGGGACTTCTCTGGATCAGCTTGTGGCCAGACGGATCGGTCAAGACACATGGATCCCTTCTCTGCAACTGTCGATCGAAAAAGTGACCAAACAGCAGTCCCCGTTCAACCGGGGATATTCGAACCTGTACCGCGACACGATCAGTTGGGCCAGCCCCACTCGGCCGCTTCCGATGGTCAACGATCCCCGCGCCGTTTTCGACCGACTGTTTGGAGGCTCCTCCACCCCCTCGAGGGTGGGCGGCGAATCGGAAAACCGACCTCAGCATCCTGGACTGGATCGTGGATGAGACACGGCGCCTGGCGCAGGGTCTGGGAGCGTCCGACCAAAGCCGGCTCGATCAATACCTGAGCGATATACGGGAGGTCGAGCGGCGCATCCAGAAGATCGAAGCGTTCAACACGAGCGGTGAACCCAGAGCTCTGCCCGATGCGCCGGCCGGCGTATCCGACGATTTCGAAGAACATGTGAAGCTGATGTTCGACCTCCAGGTGCAGGCGTTTGCCGCCGACACGACAAGGGTGGCAGCGCTCAAGCTGGGACTGGATGGTTCGCCGCGCGTGTATCCGGGGAGCGGCGTCAACGAGGGATTTCACGCGGCCTCGCATCACTCCCAGCGGGAGGGCAAGATCGAAACGTTCGCCCGGATCAACCGATACCACGTCAGCCACGTGCCCTATTTCCTGGAGAAGTTGAAGAGCATCCGGGAGGGGGACGGCACCCTTCTCGACAAGACGCTGGTGCTCTACGGATCACCGATGGGAAATTCAAACTTCCACAATCACAAGCGCTGTCCGCTGTTTCTGGCCGGACGGGCCGGTGACGGTATCAAGGGAAACCTCCATGTGAAGACGCCCGACGGGACGCCCATGGCAAACGCCATGTTGACTGTGCTTCATAGCTTCGGACTCGGCGACATGGTGAGCTTTGGAGACAGTACGGGAACGCTGGACCTCGCGCGGACCTAGCCCGCATAAATCACCGAAAGGACCAGAAAAGGCCGCCCTGTTTGGCATAAATCGTTTGTCGAGAACGGTTCAGAAACCAAACGGAGGCGGCCCTTATGAGTACAGAGTGTAAACAAACCACGTTCGAATTTCACGGACTTCTTCAACGAAAAATGAAGGCGCGTTTCGACGGCGGCAAGATCACGTCTGACGCTGGAGTTCTGCTGCTGCGTGAAGTCGAAAAGCGGACCGGTTTGATCGATGGATTGGCGGGGTGTTTTAGCGATCATCGCGACCAACGGTTGATCGAACACACCGTGAAGGAGCTGTTGGGACAGCGGGTCTACGGGCTGTGCCTGGGATATGAAGACCTGAACGATCACGATCAGTTACGGACCGACCCGATGCTTGCGTTGGCGGTGGACAAAGCGGATCCGCTGGGAACGAATCGACGACAGGCCGGCGACTGGGGAAAGGCGTTGGCGGGCAAGAGCACGCTAAACCGATTGGAGTTGACCGGCGCCGAAGTCGGCGACCAGGAGCGGTACAAGAAGATCGCTATGGATGGGGACAAGATCGATCGTTGGATGGTCGATGCGTTTGTGGCAGCCCATGACAACACGGCGCCCGAAGAGATCGTTCTGGATCTGGACGCGACCGATGATCCGATCCATGGTCAACAGGAAGGCCGGTTCTTTCACGGCTACTACCGCAACTACTGCTATCTGCCCTTGTACATCTTCTGTGGAGAGCATCTGTTGTGCGCTCGGCTGCGCCCGTCCAATATCGATGGGGCGGCAGGATCAGTCGATGAATTGGAACGTATCGTCGGCCAGATCCGTCAGAGCTGGCCGGACGTGTCGATCATCATTCGGGCCGATTCCGGATTCTGCCGGGATGCATTACTGGACTGGTGTGAAACCCACCAGGTCGATTATGTGATGGGGTTGGCCAAGAACGACCGCCTCAAGCGAGAGATCGCTGACCAGATGATTCAGGCTGAAGCGGAGTTTCAGACCACTGGGAAATCGGCACGAGTGTTTAAGGATTTCCTGTACCGGACTCGAAAGAGCTGGAGCCGCACTCGTCGCGTTGTTGGCAAAGCCGAGTTCCTGGCCAAGGGCGCCAATCCCCGATTCGTGGTGACCTCACTGCCACCGGAACGACTCGGAGCCCAAGCGCTCTACGAAGATTTCTATTGCGCACGCGGCGACATGGAGAACCGGATCAAAGAACAGCAACTGGATCTATTTGCCGACCGCACCAGTGCGGGAACCATGCGCGCCAATCAGCTCCGACTGTATCTGTCCTCAGCCGCCTACATGCTTATGCAGGCGTTGCGTCGTCTCGGTCTCAAAGATACCGCGATGGCCCATGCCCAATGCGGAACCATCCGTCTGAAGCTTCTTAAGATCGGTGCGCGTATCCGCCTCACGGTCCGCAACGTCTGGATCTCGATGTCGGAGGCCTATCCCTATGCCGACGTCTTTGCTCTCATAGTGAGAAACCTGCAATCAATTCCGCTTCGTTGCTGACGACACCGAACCTTCAGATCCGAAAAACAGCGCCTCTCATCTGCCTCCCGGCGAGGCCTGCCTGCACTCGCCCATTCATGCCGATCTCCCGCCAAATGTCGCCGTGTCACAGGCTCAAAATCCGCCAATGTCCACGGCTCGCTCACTCTCAGCTCCAAGTCTCGCCGCAAATCGCTTCTCGTATCCGAACACCGATCGATTCTCCGAGTGGTGATCCATCCGGGCTAGTGGCAGACGCAGGGAGAAAGAGGCGAGGTACTTCCGAAATGTCCCGGTGGAGTCAGGCGGGGAGCTCGAACACATCGGTTCGAGTACAGGCGGCGCCGGCACCTCCAGCGCCGCCTTTATCGGTCTGCTTACTGGTCCGACCGGCTCGCGATCCTTTCGCGGATCAGAACCGCCGTGCGCTTGGCGCGCGCGTCGGAAATGGCCTTTGCGAGTTCCAGCGACCTATTCAGGCCGGCGATCGAAACACCATTGATCACCGCCTGGCCGGTCTTCACCCGCGCCGCCCATCGAACCGAATCGGGGTCGTCGAGCATCATGTTGAGCGTGATGCCCGGGCTGTCGTGCAGGCCGTCCCGTGGCATGTTCTCGGTCACAACACCAAGATCACGCAGCACGTTCGGCGTGCCCGGAGGCGTCCGGTAGTACTCGGGAATGAAGATGGCGGCCGCTTCCCCGCCCCACTTCGCGCTGAGCGCCGTGGCCACGTTCTCCATTCCGCTCTGGTTGCCGCCGCTGTCTCCGATAAAGATGATGTTGTTGAAGCCATGCGCCTGGAGACTTTCAGCCGTGTCGGTCAGGACCGCCTCAAAGGTCTCCTGACGGAGGCTCAACGTGCCGGGGCTGCGCATGTGACCGCTGGGCGGATCGATCCGGCCCTCCGGAACCAGTTCCATGACAGGAGCGCAGATCGCGTTGCCCAGGTCACGGGCGATCGCGTCGCAGTTGGCGCGCAAGACGTAGTTGTGCTTGCCTGTGACCAGCCACGGACCGTTCGGCTCGATGCCACCTGTCGAAATGATGGCCGTCGTCTTGCCGGCATCCAGGGCGTCGCGAACGTCCATCCACGTCATTTCTTCCAGCCACACCGTATCGGTCGGCGGCAGCGGGTTCGGCGTATCGGAGCAGTTGTACTCGTTCGCGTCGCAGTTGCCGCCGCCCATATCACGCGGGTTGGGCTCGGGCCGTTCCCTTTGCTGGCCACCGCGACCACCACGGCCACCTCTGGCCTGCCGCTCCGGAGCGGGCAACGTGCCCCTGTTCGCGATCGCCTTGTGGATGGCCGCAACTGTATGGGTCGCACGGAATTCGACGACCTCTCTGGCAAGCTCGAGCGATTTCACACGGTCAGCGAGGGAAAACCCGTTGATGGTCGCCTTGTCTGCCGCAACTCGCTTGTCGTATCTCACGGAGTTTGGGTCCGTGTAGAACATGTTCAGCGTGATGATAGGGTCGTCGTGGAGGCCGTCACCTTCTCCGGTTTCCAGCCCTTTGTAGGTCATAAACCGACTGACGCTTCCGTAATCGTAGTATTCCTGCACGTGCGCCACGACAGCCGCACCGTTCCACTCCGCGTTCAGCTTTTCCGCGACGGTTCTCTGTCCGCCCTGGTTTCCACCGCTGTCTCCAATGAAGATGATGTTGCGAAAGCCGTGCATCTTCAAGCTGTGCGCCACGTCGGTCAGCATCGCCTCAAACGTCTCCTGGCGGAGGCTCAAGGTACCTGGACTGGTCATGTGGCTGCTGGGTGGGTCGATCGAACCCTCGGGAACCAGCTTTATGATGGGCGTGCAGATCGCGTCGCCGAGCTTGCGCGCGATAGCGTCGCAGTTGGCGCGCAATACGTAGTTGTGCTTGCCGGTCACGAGCCACGGGCCGTTCGGTTCCATGCCGCCGGTCGGGATGAGGGCTGTCGTTTTGCCTGCGTTCAAAGCATCCCGGACGTCCATCCACGTCATCTCTTCAAGCCACACCGTGTCGGGCGCGGGAAGGGGATTTGGCGTGTCTACACAGTTGTACACGTTCGCGTCGCAGGCACCGCCGCCCATCGAACGCGGGTCCGGGGCAGGCCGATCCTGTGCCATCGCCGGCATGCCGGCAAGAAGCACTACTACGAGGGCCAGAATTGTCGTTTTCATTTTCATCTCCGAGAGGCGAGCGTCTGACCGAAGCTTACTCCTAGCCACTCGGTGCGCTCGGGGCTTTATCCCAATTTAATAAAGAACGCCTCACCTCGGCCGAATCTGACGGCGTACGGCGAGAGAACTCTTGCACTCCTCACGATTGCAGCAAATGGGTTCCATTTTCTGCCGCAGTGTGTCTTCGCTGGGGATTGTACTGTCCCAGCCTCGATGAGGCATAGGAAAAATGCAAGGCGTTTTCGCTGATAGCATTCGAGTTTGATTGCGTCTATCCGGCTGGTTTTATAGACTTCCCAAAACTTTCCCATTCGACCCCGTGTAAACGGAGAGTCGTTTCCGAATCGGGAGGCGATGGACCTTGAGGTCATGGCGTTCAACCAGTGTCTATGTCCGGATGGGGTGGGTCATCGGCGGGACCATGACCGTAGCGTTCGCTGCGCTTGCTCTAGGAACGGAGCCTCGGAGCGCGCAGGTGGCCGGCGTATCGGGACTCTGCGCCGATCGGGCCATTACGAACCCTTCAATCGCCGCGGCATCAGACCCCAATCCGCTCGACAGGCCGGCCTCGGACCTCTACTGTGTGGATCTGCTCTCGACAGCCCTGGGCGGTGAGGCCCGGGGCGTCGTGGAAATGGGACGCGTCACCACACCCTTTGGTGTAGCGGTCACGCCTGAGGGACACCATCAATACGCACTAACGGCCTGGATCGAAGACCTGCCCCCGCCGGCGTCGCTCGGTCCGTTCAACGCGTACGTGGCCTGGGCCACCACGCCGGTCTTCGACCAGATCACGAAGCTCGGCGAGGTGACGAACGGAACCAATGTGCTCGGCCAAGTCGCGCTCAACAAGTTCCTGATCATGGTCAGTGCCGAGGCGTCCGCCGACGTTCGAGGGCGCGAGGGCCGGCTGGTCCTGCGGGGCCGTTCTCCCTCCAGCCTGATGGAGGCGCACGACATGCTGGCACAGGCGCCTTCGGCCGCCCAGGCGCCGCCCATGTCGAGTGGTGCGGCGATGGATGCGAACAACTGGATGATGCCGCCCGTGTATCCGGGGGTCCGCATGCTTCCGGGCCTGATGGGACTTTCGCCCCGGTCTTCTCCGCTCGTTCCCGCACCGACTGATGCTGGCGATCCGCCCACCGTCATGCCCCAGGAACTTGTCGAGCTTCCCGATGGAGGTACGCTGGATCTCGAAGCCGGATTCGTTAGACGCGAACTCCGGGGCCGGGACGTGGTCATGATGGCGTTCAACCGCCAGCATCCCGGCCCACTTATCAAGGTACGCGAGAAGTCCACGATCTTCGTGAACTTCACGAATCGGACGTCGCTGCCGACCGCGGTCCACTGGCACGGCGTGCGGCTGGACAACCGGTTCGACGGGGTTCCCGGCGTCACGCAGGATCCTGTTCAACCCGGCGAAACTTTTCAATACCGGATTTTCTTTCGCGACGCCGGTATCTACTGGTACCACCCGCATCACCGGGAGGATGTTCAGCAGGAGATGGGGTTATACGGCAACATGCTGGTCGACCCGATTCCCGACGACTACTACAACAGCGTGAACCGCGAAGAAGTCCTGATGCTCGACGACATCCTGTTGTCGGAAAACGGCCTCGTGCCTTTTGGGGACGAGTCGGCCAACTATATGTTGATGGGCCGCTTCGGCAACCTGATGCTGGTCAACGGCGAGCCCGAATTCGAACTCGACGTCGATCGCGGCGAGGTGGTCCGTTTCTTTCTGACCAACGTCTCGAACACGCGTACGTTCAACGTGTCGTTTCGGCGGTCGGAACCGGAAGAGTCGTCCGATGATGATGTAGTCGATCCGGACGGGATCTTGTCCATCAAGGTGGTTGGTTCGGACGTCGGTCGTTTCGAGCACGAGGTGATCGTGACCAACGCGGTGATCGCTACGGCGGAACGCTACGTCCTGGAGGTCCGGTTCCCGGAGTCGGGCCGGTACAGCCTGGTCAACCACGTCCAGGGCATCAACCACCGCCGGGGTGTCTTCCTGCCCGAAACCACGCTTCTGGGCAGCATCAGGGTCTCGGAACGGGATGCCGAGCCCGACTACTCCGACACTTTCAGGACCGTGCGCGAACACGAAGACGTCGTCCGCGAGATCGACGCCTACCGCCCGTTGTTCGACAAAGCCGTGGATCGCGAGCTGATACTGACTCTCGAAGTGAGCGATCTGCCGGCTCCGGTCGAACAGTCGATGCTCTACGACTGGATTTACTTCAACCCGGTGGAATGGACCGGAACGATGCCAATGATGAACTGGGCATCGAGTGGCACGGAGGTCGGTTGGATACTGCGCGATCCGGCTACGGGTCTGGAGAACATGGATATTGATTGGAGCTTTCGTGTGGGCGACGTCGTCAAGATCCGGATCGTCAACGACCGGGATTCGTTCCATGCGATGCAGCATCCGCTCCACATCCACGGACAACGCTTCCTGGTCCTCGAACAGGATGGCGTTCAAAACGACAACCTCGTTTGGAAGGACACCGTACTGCTGCCCACCGGGTCGACAACCGACATCCTGCTCGAGTTGTCGAACCCCGGGCGGTGGATGGTTCACTGCCATATCGCAGAACACCTTGAATCTGGAATGAAATTCGTGATGGAGGTCGAAGGACAATGACGAAACACGTTTATCAGACTTTTCTTCTCACCGTAATCGTGGCCCTGTCTACGATCGCGGCGGTCGCCCAAACCGAAAGACCGGATCAACTCCAGGAGTTCGTCGCAGTGGAGGCGCCGACAGTGGCGCTGACGAACGTCAAGCTGCTCGATGGCACGGGAGGTCCGGCGCGGAACAATCACACGATTATCATTCAGGGAGACCGGATCACCGCTGTGGGCGCGACGCGCAACGTGGCGATACCAAGCGGCGCCGAGGTAGTCAACCTCGCGGGTCACACCGTCATCCCCGGCCTGGTCGGCCTCCACAACCACAGCTACTACACGGGTGGACGCGGACGGGCGGCGCAACTCTCGTTCTCTGGGTCGCGTCTCTATCTGGCGTCCGGCGTCACAACCATTCGTACCACTGGCGCCCGCGCGCCCTATGAGGAACTCAACCTCAAGCGCGAGATCGATGCCGGCCTCGTCATTGGACCCACTATGTTCACGACCGGCCCGTACCTCACCGGCGAACAGGGCTCGACGACGATGACGCGGCTCGAAGGCCCTGAACAAGCGCGACGGGTGGTCCAGTACTGGGCCGAAGAGGGCGTCAGTTGGTTCAAGGCGTACACCTGGATCTCCCAGGCCGAATTGAGCGCCGCGATCGAGGCCGCGCATACCAACGGCGTCAAAGTCACCGCGCACCTGTGCTCGATCGGTTACCGCGAGGCCGTGGCCCTGGGAATCGATAATCTGGAGCACGGCCTTTTCGCCAACAGCGAATACGCGCCCGATAAAGAGCCGGACGAATGTCCGCAGAACTTCCGCGCCGGCTACGTGGATCTGGATATCGAGTCCGAAGAAGTTCAGGCCACGTTCCGCGACATGATCGAAAACGACGTGGCGATGACATCCACGCTCGTTGTCTATGAGATTTCGGTGCCCGGCCGGGCGCCAATCGACGAGCGTGTCTTCGAGGTCCTCGCGCCCGAAATCGCGGCCGAAGTCCGCGAGATCTCTGAGGAGCGACGTGGCGCAGATCCCGAATCGGGACGGGGAATCCATCCCGACCTGCTCAAGAAGGCGATGGAATACGAGTATGCCTTCATGAAGGCCGGTGGCCTCCTGGCAGCCGGCGTGGATCCGACCGGCTATGGAGCCGCGCCGCCGGGATTGGGTGATCAACGCAACTACGAACTCCTCCTCGAGGCCGGGTTCACGCCGCCCGAGGTCGTGCAGATCATGAGCGCGAATGGCGCCAGGGTTCTCGGCATCGACGGCGAGGTCGGCACGATCGAATCCGGCAAGCTCGCAGACCTGGTCGTCATCGAAGGCGACATCGAACGAGCCGGCCACATCCGGGACACGAGAATCGTATTCCGACACGGGGTGGGCTGGGATGCCAGGAAGCTGTACGATTCGATAAAAGGTATTGTCGGCATTCGATAACGAATCCCAGGACAGCGTGTCGGGGTGGCCGTCCCTGGCCACCCGCGGGTTCAGCTTTCGCAATTAGAGGAAAGTCTTGCTTGCCTGGCGGGCGGCCAGGGACGGCCGCGACCGACGCAAATCTGGGCGCCAATTCTGTGAAGTTGTTCTTGAGAATAACTTAAAGCAGCTTCAGATTGCCGTACTTTGCAAACGAGCGAAAATCGGCGTCGCAGGTGATCAGCCCGATGTCGTGGTCGATACACGTCTGTGCGATCAAAGCATCCGCAAGCCGGGCTTTCCTCCCTCGTTTGAGCACCTCCGCACGAAGCATGCCGGTTCGCTCCCAGTAGCCATCTGTTGTCTCGAGCAGAGGAAACTGAACGAAGTATTCCCTGAGGCTTTCGGGAAGCTTCGGGTCACTCAGGAGTTCGGATAGGACCACGGGCGGCAGCACAGCCAGTTTGTCGGTGAGCGCATTATCGACCTGACGGGAGGTCTCACTGTCCCTGTCCCGGGAGAGGTAATCGATCCATGCGCTCGTGTCTACCGCGATCACCCTCGATCCTCGCGAAGTTCCTTGAGCTTGATGGAGAAGCGCACCTTACCGCGGAACTTCCGCACCTCTTCGTAAGCCGTCGCTGCCGAGACTAACTGAAGTCCTTTCCGAATGGTGGCGGTCACACCTTCACCGGTGGCCTCCTGAGCTTTCTTCAACAGTTCTTCGGGCACATGGACCGTAACTTTTCTGTTCGAACTCATAGAAAGCAAGATACCAGCATCAAGACCATATAGCAATATGGCATTCGAACGAGACGTGGCCGTCCCTGGCCACCCGCCCGGTTAGGGTGCTGTCCCAAGAGGGGGGAGTGGGGTTGGCGGGCGCAAGAAGGGAGAGTGCTTTACAGGCCCGCGGGCGGCCAGGGACGGCCGCGACCGTACACACCTCCCCTACAGTGACGCTTGAGGCATGCATCGAGAGAGACAGGAAATTCGCGAATCCCCTCCTATAGCATTGTTGAAACCGATTGACATCCGGCCTGTCCCCTTTTAGTCTAGTCTGTTGGAGCCCTAACCTTCTCTGACGGAATCATTTACGAACTTGCGGCGGCCGACAATTGGAAACCCGCTTTCTGGTCGCCGCCGCCGCCGATACGATGGCACCACATCGAGGTGGTGTGGACCGGAAGTGGGCTCCCTGGCTATAAAATACTGTCTTGATAAAAGGTCTTTCTTCATGCGAGTGACGTTAGTTATTACGTGCCTGGGCGTGTTTGTCCTCCTGTTCTTCGCCGGTGGCGGCGGTGACTTGGTCCTGGTTGCCCACAGCCAGGAGGGTGGCAGCCCGGCATCTGTCGAATCCGAGTGTGCGCTCGTGAACGACTACTGCGCCTACTGCCACGACGACAGCTTGAAAGAGGGCGGTTTCTCCTGGTCCGAAGTCGACGTCGCGAACCCCCACCAGAATGCGGAACAGGCGGAAAAGATCATACGGAAGCTGCGAGCCGGCATGATGCCGCCGGCCGGTGCGCCCCGCCCCGATGAAAGCGAACTCAAAGCACTTCGGACGTCGCTCGCGGCTCGGATTGATCTGGCTGCAGCCGCGGCGCCCAATGTGGACGCGCCCGATCTGCATCGGGTCAACCGTAAGGAATATCGCAACTCGATCCGGGACCTTCTCGGCATTGACGTGGATGTGGCCGCCCTGCTGCCTCCTGACGCCAAGACCGGGGGTTTCGACAACATGGCAGAGGCTCTGACCGTCACACCGGGACTCATGCAGGCGTACGTTCGGGCGGCCGGATCGATCGCACGCCTGGCGATCGGAGACCTCGAGGCGCCGGCCATCATGACCGAGTACGATGTCCCGAAAGTCATCAACCAGATGCGGCACCTCGAAGGCACGCCGTTCGGGACACGTGGCGGGATATCGGTGTTGCATAACTTCCCGGCGGACGGGGAGTACTCGGTCCAGTCGAAACTCTGGTACGTCACGATGGGCGAGCTGGTCGGCAGGGATCTGCCCGAGTCGATGCAGGGCCAGCAGATGGAGGTCTCCATCGACGGCGAACGGGTCGGCCTGTTCACGATCCACGCTCTGTTTGACGAACTGGGCGACGGGATCATGGATACCGGCCCGGTGGCAGTCAAGGCAGGTGCCCACAGGGTCTCGGCCTCGTTCATTTCGAAGTTCGAAGGTCCTGTCGAAGACCAGTTCGTGCTCTGGGAACAGACGTTGGTGAACGTGGATTGGGCGCTGAAGAGCCCGAACACGATGCTGCCCCATCTGAGAACCATGACGGTGACCGGCCCCCTGAAGGTTACCGGCGTGTCCGAGACGCCAAGCCGCCGGAAGATTTTCACCTGCTATCCCGTCAATTCGGGCGAAGAGGAATCCTGCGCCTATCAGATCATGACCAATCTGGCTACACGGGCGTTTCGGAGGCCGACTACGCCGGAGGATCTCGAAGGGTTGATG
Source organism: Terriglobia bacterium (assembly GCA_965247425.1). Lineage (GTDB taxonomy): Bacteria > Acidobacteriota > Terriglobia > 20CM-2-55-15 > 20CM-2-55-15 > CAZOZZ01. The sequence goes on along the minus strand of OZ252023.1, from coordinate 1,493,272 downwards.
CAGATGTATCAGTTGGGCCGCGAGAACGGCGATTTCGAGGACGGAGTTCGAACCGCGGTTCAGACGCTCATCGCGATGCCCGACTTCGTCTTCCGGTTCGAACGCGTTCCCGACGGCATCGGGCCGGGAGAAACGTATCTCATCAGCGACCTGGAACTGGCATCGCGCTTGTCGTTCTTCCTGTGGGGTACGGGGCCGGACGACGCGCTGCTCGACATCGCCGGCCAAAGCCGACTTCGAGCCCCCGGTGTTCTCGAACAGCAGGTCCGGCGCATGCTGGCCGATTCGCGTTCCGAGACCCTTTCGACGAACTTCGCGATGCAGTGGTTGCGTTTGACGGGCATCGAAGAAGTGCATCCGGAGGGCATGCTGTTCCCCGAATACACGCGGAACCTGGGACGGTCGATGCGGCGGGAAGTGGAGCTCCTGTTCGACAGCATCAAGCGTGAGGATCGTAGCGTTCTCGACCTGCTGACGGCAGACTACACCTTCGTCGATGAGGCCCTGGCCACGCACTACGGAATTCCCAACGTCGTCGGAAACCGGTTCCGGCGCGTAACGCTTGACGATCCGAACAGGTTCGGACTGCTGGGCAAGGGCGCCGTGTTGACCGTCACGTCGCTTGCGAACCGGACCTCGCCCGTCGCGCGCGGCAAGTATGTCCTTGAGGTTCTGGTGGGTTCGCCGCCGCCGTTGCCGCCGCCGGTCGTTCCCCCCTTTAAAGAGGCCGGGGACAACGACGCGGTGCTGACGGTGCGGGAGCGGATGGTCGAGCACCGGTCGAATCCGGTCTGCAACGCCTGCCACAAGATCATGGATCCCATTGGACTGACGATGGAGAACTTCGATGCGATCGGCCGATGGCGTCCCACAGACGGGGGCATTCGGGTCGATGCGTCTTCAGAAATGTACGACGGGACGAAGTTGCACGGGCCGAGCAGCCTGCGCGGCGCATTAGTGGGACGCTCCGACGCGTTCCTCGGCAGCTTCGCGCAAAACCTCCTGGCCTACGGCCTCGGCCGGGTGTTGGATTATAGGGACATGCCCACCGTTCGGGCGATCACACGGGACGCGGCCGAGGATGGAAGCCGTTTTTCGGCGTTCATCATGAACATCGTCGAAAGTACGCCGTTCCAGATGAGACAATTCAGGTCCGCTTCCGGCCCAGAGGCCGGGCGAAGGTAGCATTACCGGACAAGAAAGAGGAGAGTTCATGTTCATCACTAAGAAACACATCTCACGACGAACGATGCTTCGAGGCACGGGAGTCGCGCTCGCACTGCCGTTCCTGGAATCGATGGTTCCCGCCAGCACTCCGCTCCGGCAGACGGCGGCGACGCCCAAAACCCGCTTTGCCGGTATCGAGATCGTCCACGGGTCCTCGGGCAGCACGATGTACGGAACCGAACAGAACCTCTGGGCGCCGGCCGCTGAAGGCCGCGACTTCGAGTTCTCCAAGATCCTCGAACCCATGGAGCCGTTCCGCGACTACACGACGATCATCAGCCACACCGACTGTGGCCCGGCGGACCCGCAGTCCCCCGAAGAAGTCGGCGCCGACCATTTCCGTTCGAGCGCAGTGTTCCTGACCGGGGCGCATGCCAAGCAGACCGAGGGCTCCGATGTCTACAACGGACCGTCGGTCGATCAGCTCTACGCTCAAAAGTTCGGACAGGACACGCCGGTCCCCTCGATCCAGCTCAGTATCGAGAACCAGGAGACCACGGGCGCATGCGGCTACCACTACAGCTGTGTCTATATGGAAACGCTCAGCTGGTCTTCCGCAACGACTCCGCTGCCGATGACCGCCGACCCCCGTCTGGCTTTCGAGCAATTGTTCGGGTCCGGCGGAACGCCCGAAGAGCGGGCATCACGGCGGGAGATCGACCGAAGCATTCTCGACCGCATCACCAGTTCGGTGGCTCGCGTGCGTAATGACCTCGATCCGGTGGATCGAGGCCGCCTGAACGATTATCTGGACAACGTCCGGGAAATCGAACGGCGCATCCAGCGGATCGAGGAATACAACGCCTCCGGCGTCCAGAGAGAACTCCCGTCGGCACCCGTCGGCGTGCCGGACTCCTGGGAAGAGCACGTCCGGCTCATGTACGATCTGCAGGCACTGGCCTTCTCGGCGGACGTGACGCGCGCTTCCTCGTTGAAATTGAGCCGGGACACAAGCCAGCGGACCTACCCGGACAGCGGCAGCAGGGCGCCGTTCCACGGGGCTTCGCACCACGAACAGGATCCGGACCAGATCGAAGAGTTCGCCCTGATCAACCGGTATCACGTGAAGATGATGACTTACTTCCTGGACAAGTTGAAGAACACGCCCGATGGCGACGGTAACCTCCTGGACCACTCCCTGGTCCTTTACGGCAGCCCGATGGGCGACAGCAACGTCCATGGCCACAAGAGGGTCCCGTTCGTCCTGGCCGGCCATGCGTCGGGACGGGTCCAGGGCAACATGCACGTTCGGGCCCCGGACGATACCCCGCAGGCCAATGCCCTGTTGACGGTTCTCCACAGCCTGGGTGTGAATGCCGAGTCGATCGGCGACAGTACCGGGACATTTTCGATTTGAAGTAGCTGACAGTTTTTTTCGAGGGACAAGCGATGTTCGGCAAGAGTGTAATTCCGGTGAGTATTGTGACCGTTCTGCTCATGGCCGCGAGTGGACAACCCGCGGCGGCTACGGCGGTAGACGCGCCCCTGGCTGATGCGGCCATGCAGGGGGACCGCGAAACGGTCCGATCGCTTCTGGACCTGCAGGCAGATGTGAACGCGGCGCAGGGCGACGGATCCACGGCACTGCACTGGGCCGCGTACAGGGACGACCTGGAAATGGCACGGTTGCTGCTCGAGGCCGGCGCAGACGTCCGGGCCGAGACTCGTGTGGGCGATATCATTCCGATCGTGATGGCCGCCAAGAACGGCAGCTCGGCCATGATCGAGCTCCTGCTCGATGCAGGAACCGACCCGTCCTATGCCGACTCCAACCACACCACAACGCTCATGTACGCTGCGGCCGCGGGTCAGCCCGATGCCGTAAAAGTCCTGCTGGATCATGGCGCGGACGTGGACGCGAAAGACACGACGAACGAGCAGACGGCACTGATGTTCGCCTCGGCTCTCGGTCGAGACGAAGTCATACGAGTGCTCGCCGCGGCAGAGGCGGATCTCGACGCGGTCACAAAGGTCACCAAAGTCATCAAATCGGGGGATCGGTACCGCGACGAGGATGGCCGTATTGTCGTCAGGGACAATCACAAAGAGACTCCCATGGGCGGCATGACCGCTCTTCACTTTGCGGCTCGCCAGGGACACATGGACGCAATCCGGGCACTGGTCGAAGTCGGCGCCGACATCGACCAGGTATCGGTGGCCGATCAGACGAGCGTTCTGACATCCGCCATCATCAACGCCCACCTCGACATCGGCAGCTTTCTGGTCGAAGCCGGAGCCGACCCCAACCTGGCCAGTGTGGACGGGCAGGCGCCCCTGTACGCGACCATCGACGCACAATGGCCCGAACGCACATGGTATCCGGCGCCGAACGTCAAACAGGAAACCACCAACTATCTCGATCTCGCCCGGGCGCTGCTCGAAAGTGGAGCCGACCCCAACCAGCGATTGACTGCGAAGCCGTGGTACCGCACCGAACATGGAGACTGGGCCCGGCCCTCGGGTGCCACGCCATTCTGGCTCGCGGCCAAGACAAATGACGTTCCGGCGATGCGCCTTCTTGTCGCCGCGGGTGCGAACCCTTCGATTGCTTCAACCGGGGGAACGACGGCCCTGATGGTGGCGTCGGGTTGGGGTCTCGAACCCCAGGTGACCAACTTCGCGCCGGGTGCGAGGCTGGCAGCCGTCCGCTACCTGGTCGAGGTGCTCTCGGCCGACGTGAACGCGAGAGACAGAAGCGGCTACACGCCCCTGCATGGCGCCGCTCTGACAACCGATCAGGAAGTGATGCTCTATCTGATGGCCGCCGGGGCCGACGTCAATGCCAGGGCCAGCAACGTCTTCGGTGGGCAGGGGCGTCGCGACCAGACCGTCGACGGAGAGACCGGAGACACGGTCGCGGACATGGCGAACGGCCCCCGGGCCCACAACATGCAATATCCGGAAACAGTTCGGTTTCTCGAGGAACTGGGCTCGGAGAACTCGAATAACTGTCGGGCCTCCACGTGCGTGGTTCGGACGAAGGAAGGGTCGCAGGAACGATGAGTCCAGGTAATCGGCAAGTGGGAGTTTTGGCGGTAAGTAAGACGTGGGTTTCGATCGGTCTGTTCGTTCTGATGTGCGGGCTGTTCGACCAGGCGGGCGTGGCTTCGCCCGGCCAGGCCGGCAATCCGTCCGCGATCGAGGCACAACGGGAGCTGGTGAACGATTACTGTGCCTACTGTCACGACGACAGCTTGAAGGAAGGTGGCTTCTCCTGGTCTGAGGTGGATGTCGAACATCCAGAGCTCAACGCCGCGCAGGCCGAAGAAGTCATAAGGAAACTGCGGGCCGGCATGATGCCTCCGGCCGGTGCGCCCCGCCCCGATGAGAGCGCCCTGCGCGAACTTGCCGCGGCGCTTGAAGCCCGCATCGATCAGGATGCTGCCGACAGCCCATACGTCAGCGCACCGGACCTTCACCGCGTCAACCGCAAAGAATACCGGAACTCCATCCGGGACCTGCTGGGCATCGACGTGGATGTTTCAACGCTACTCCCCCCAGACGGCCGGACCGGGGGTTTCGACAACATGTCTGAAGCCCTGACTGTCACGCCGGCGCTCATGCAGGCCTATGTCCGTGCCGCCGACACGATCGCACGCCTGGCAGTCGGTGATCCGGAGGCCGCGGTTGCCGTCAAACAATACGATGTCCCGAAAGTCGTCAACCAGATGCGGCATGTCGAGGGAACCCCATTCGGAACCCGGGGCGGACTGGCCGTCACGCACAACTTCCCGGCGGACGGAGACTACACCTTCAGGATGCAGCTCTGGTATGTGGACACGGGAGACCTGATCGGCAGGGAGCTGCCGGAATCTCTGCAATACCAGGAGTTGGAGATCTCCATCGACGGTGAGCGGGTCGCAGTTTTCACCGTGGACCCGTTGATGAACGAACTGGCCGACGGGATCATGGTGACCGATCCCATCCGAATCCAGGCCGGCGCCCGCCGCGTGGCGGCGTCTTTCGTCTCCATGTACGAAGGTCCGGGCGAAGACCCGTATCGGGTCACCGAGCAAACCCTGGTGGATCTGGACTATGGGAGAAACTCGGGAACTTCCCTGCCACCCCATCTGAGAACCTTCATGATCACCGGGCCGCTCGAAATCACAGGAGTATCCGACACTGCAAGCCGCCGGAAAATTTTCACCTGTTATCCGACGGACCAGGAGGCCGAGGAACCCTGTGCGCGAGACATCATCACGGAACTGGCCACCCGCGCGTTTCGAAGGCCGGCAACCGCCGAGGATCTGGAAGGGCTCATGCTGATGTATGAGATCGGCCGCGAGAGCCGCGACTTCGATGCCGGTGTCCGCACAGCGGTTCAAACCCTCATCGCCATGCCCGAGTTCGTGTTCCGCTTCGAGCGCATACCGTCGGGTCTTGCACCCGGGGAGAGCTTCCGGGTCAGCGAACTGGAGTTAGCGTCCCGGTTGTCGTATTTCCTGTGGAACTCCGCCCCGGACGACGAACTGATCGACATGGCTACCCGGGGCGGCCTGAGGGACAACCTCGAGGAGCAGGTTGGACGCATGATCGCGGATCCCCGCTCCCGGACACTGGCGTCGAACTTCGCGATGCAGTGGTTGCGTCTGACGGGAATCGAGGAAGTTCATCCCGAAGGCGGGCTGTTCCCCAACTTCACGAAAAACCTGGCGCGCTCGATGAAGCGCGAGGTCGAGCTGCTGTTCGACACGATCGTCCGCGAAAATCGCGACGTGCTGGAGTTGATCACCGCAGACTACACTTTTGTCGACGAGGCGCTCGCCACCCATTATGGTATTCCCGACATCTCCGGAAGCCGGTTTCGCCGAATTGACCTGGAGGACCCGGACCGCTTCGGTCTGCTGGGCAAGGGAGCGGTGTTGGCCGTGACCTCGCTGTCGAATCGGACTTCACCGGTGGCGCGTGGCAAGTACGTCCTCGAAGTCCTGGTCGGATCACCTCCACCGCTTCCGCCTCCGGTCGTGCCGCCGTTCAAAGAGTCCGTCAACAACGAGCCGGTGCTGACTGTCCGCGACCGCATGATTGCCCACCGGGCGAACCCGGTCTGCAACGCCTGTCACAAAATCATGGACCCCATCGGCCTGACGCTGGAGAATTTCGACGCGATCGGGCGGCGACGCTCCACCGACGGCGGCTTCACGATCGATCCGACCTCGGAGATGTATGACGGGACAGGGCTCGACGGGGCCAACAGCCTGAGCCAGGCCATCCTCGGACGCTCCGACGCCTTCCTGGGAACCTTTACCCGGAACCTGCTGTCCTATGCCGTCGGCAGGGTGCTCGATTATCGGGACATGCCGACGGTGCGCGCTATCGCCCGTCAGGCTCGGGCAGATGACAACCGATTTTCGGCGTTCATCATGAATATCGTGACGAGCGCTCCGTTCCAGTTGCGACAGGAGAGTCCGAATTCCTCCTCGGAGGCTGGACGCAGGTAGGATAAGATAGCTGTAATTTTCGAAGTGTGTGACGACTATTGGTTAGAAGAGGAGAACCGGATTCATGTTCATCACAAAGAAGCACATCTCAAGAAGGACGATGCTGCGAGGCGCCGGAGCGGTAGTCGCACTGCCCTTCCTGGAGTCGATGGTCCCCGCACAGACTCCGATCGGCAATACCGCGGCCGCGCCGGTCACCCGCTTCGCCGGAATCGAGATTGTCCACGGCAACTCGGGCAGCACGATGTACGGCACAGAGAACAACCTCTGGGCGCCCGCGGCCGAAGGACGGGATTTCGAATTCACCCAGATCCTCAAACCCATGGAACCGTTCCGGGATTATACGACGATCATCAGCCAGACCGACTGCGGGCAGGCGGATCCCGCTACGGCGGAAGAGGTCGGAGCCGACCATTTCCGTTCGAGCGCGGTCTTCCTGACGGGAGCTCATCCTAAACAAACCGAAGGCTCCGACGTATACAACGGAACCTCGGTCGATCAGCTTTACGCCCAGCGGTTTGGACAGGACACACCTCTGCCATCGATTCAGCTCTCCATCGAAAACCAGGACACGACCGGAGCGTGCGGCTATCACTACAGTTGCGTCTACATGGACACCCTGAGTTGGGCATCGCCGACCAATCCCCTGCCGATGATTCAGGATCCGCTTCTGGCATTCGAAGAGCTGTTCGGCAAGGGCGGTACGGAAGAAGAGCGTTCGTCGCGGCGCCAGGTTAATCGCAGCGTTCTCGATCGCATCACGAGTTCGGTGGCACGGCTGCGAAACGACATCGGAACCGCGGACCGCAATCGGCTGGACGACTACCTGGAAAACGTCCGGGAGATCGAACGCCGAATCCGGAAGATCGAGGAGTACAACGCGTCCGGTGTCGAGCGGGAGTTACCCGATGCGCCGATCGGTGTGCCCGATTCCTGGGAAGAGCATGTGAAGATCATGTTCGATCTGCAAGCGCTCGCTTTCGCCGCAGACGTGACACGATCTTCAACGTTGAAGCTCAGCCGCGACGTCAGCCCGCGAACATTCCCCATCAGCGGCAGCGACACGGGGTTCCACTCGGCGTCGCACCATCAGCAGAAGCCGGAGATGATCGAGGACTTCGCCAAGATCAACCACTATCACGTCGAAGTGCTGACGTACTTCCTCGACAAGTTGAAAAATACCCCCGATGGTGACGGCAACCTGCTGGACCATTCGCTGGTCTTTTACGGCAGCCCGATGGGCGACGGGAACATCCATGGCCACAAGCGAGTACCGGTGCTCCTGGCCGGTCATGCATCCGGACGCGTCCGGGGCAACATGCACGTCCGGGCGGACGACGATACACCGCAAGCCAACGCGCTGCTGACGGCCCTGCATGCGCTTGGAGTCGATGTCGCAACGATTGGCGACAGCACGGGAACGTTTTCAATTTAGGAAAAGGACACGACATGTTCCGCAAATTCGTAGTCGTCGGATCCTTCATCGCCATCCTGGCCGTGTCTCCGGGTACGCAGTTGCTGGCATACGCGGCTGCGGATGCTCCTCTGGCGGATGCAGCGATGCAGGGTGACGCCGACGCCGTCAAATTACTGCTCAACCGGGGTGTGGACGTCAATGCGGCGCAAGGCGACGGCTCGACGGCGCTTCACTGGGCGGCGTACCGGAACGATACGGAACTCGCCGGGCTACTGGTGGAAGCGGGCGCGGATGTCCGGGCCATGACGCGTCTGGGAGGGCTCACCCCCCTTCTGCTGGCCGCAAAAGACGGGAATGCCGCGGTGATCGAACTGCTGCTCGAGGCCGGGGGGGATCCGAATTTCTCCGACTCGAATGGCACGACGCCGCTGATGTATTCGGCGGCATCAGGCGACACCGATGCCGTTCAGCTGCTGCTGGATCACGACGCCCACGTCGACGCGACCGACAAGACGAACGGCCAGACCGCTCTGATGTTCGCTTCGGCCCGGGGACGGGCCGAAATTGTCCGCATGCTGGGTGCGGCAGGGGCGGACCCCAACGTCTTGACGAAACTATCCGATGTGATTCGCTGGAGAGACCGGTACCGCGACGAAGACGGTAATGCAACGGTCCGGGAGAGCCGGGCAGAGGCGTCCTCCGGCGGATTCACCGCCCTTCACTTCGCAGCACGCGAGGGACGCCTGGAAGTCGCGAAAGAACTGGTCGCGGCCGGGGCCGACGTCGATCTTGTAGCCACCTCGGATATGGCCAGCCCGATGAACGCCGCCCTCATCAACGGTAATCTGGATGTTGCCGGTTTCCTGCTGGATCAGGGGGCCGATCCAAATCTTGCCAATAAGGATGGGGTGGCCCCACTGTATGCGACGATCGATGCGCGTTGGGCCGAGCGCACGTGGTACCCGGCCCCGAGTATCGAAGAGGAGGCCACCGACTACCTGGACCTCCTCGAAGCCCTCTTAGAAGCTGGAGCGGACCCTGACCCGAGACTGATCAAGAAGCCGGCCTACCGGACGAACCATGGGGATTGGATCCGCCCTGAAGGCGCGACGGCCTTCTGGCTCGCAGCGAAAGCTAACGACGTCGCCGCAATGAAGCTACTGATCGCTGCCGGGGCCAATCCATCGATCCCCACCAAAGGGGGTGCATCGCCACTACTGGCTGCCGCCGGTTACGGTTACGAACCGCAGGTCACCAACTTCGCTCCGGAAGCACGCCTGGAAGCCGTGAGGTACCTGGTGGAAATCGTTGGCGCCGACGTCAATCTCGGAAACAACCAGGGCTACACGCCCCTGCATGGCGCTGCGCTGACCACCGAGGACGATGTGATCCTGTATCTCCTGGCGATGGGTGCCGATGTCCACGCCCGGGCATCGCAGGTCTTTGGTGACGGAGGCCGGGCCGACCAGGACGTGGACGAGGAAACCGGGGATACGGTTGCGGACATGGCGAACGGTCCGAAAGCCCACAACATGCAATATCCCGAGACGGTGAAGTTTCTCGAATCTCTGGGTTCCGAGAACTCCAATCACTGCCGCGCATCCACTTGTGTCGTCAAGACCGTGGAAACGGAACCGGAGCCCTGAGCGACGTCTCTGGCGAAGCGAGTGTTACCCAGCCTTTGCTTGACCGCCCGTGAGCTATCGGCTAAGAGTCCGGGGCCGCACGGTGATGGCGGCAGTAACGCTTCATCTTTCAATAATAATATCGGGATCGTCGACAAGGTTACCGTTCGCGTCCTTGACGCAGTAGGTATATTTCGTCTCGCCTGCTGGCCCTTTCCCAATTGGGCCGGACTCAACGCTGCCGCCGTCCTTCGGAACTGTGAAGGAGGTTTTGGAAAACGGGCTGCCTGTGAAGCCAAACTGGACAATCCATGGACCACTGTTGTTCGATGATTCCCATTTTACGCGGTCGTCTGCAGATTTCTTCCTCTTGAATCGGGCGTCACTATTCGCCACCATGCCGTTCTTCCTGATCTTGACCTTCTTTGTTCCCATTTCAGGTTTCCCTCCCGATATCTAAATCATTGCCCGCGCAATAGTTGTTGGAACCGTGGGTTGCCCCACAGGTGATCGAAGTTTGGTGCATCACGAACAGTCGTCAAGGAGTATCCAGCCTCACCAGCTTTCTCAAGCCAGTTCAGAGTTTCGTCCACTTCGTTAAATTGAACGTGGACGATCGCTGCTTTGAAGAGGACTCCGGCATCGTCCGGTGCAATTTCAAGTGCTCGTTGCAGTAGATCGAGTGCAGGCTGTTTTTCGCCGATCATCGCGTAATAGCCGGCCACCTGGCCGAGGACAGTGACCTCGCGGGGGTTTACGGTCAGTCTTTCTTCCCCGAGTGAAATCGCCTGGCGGTACGCGTCGGCGGCTTGCGGGCGCTTCCCCGGCGCCCAGTAATAAGCATCTCCAAGATTCCCCCAAATCGTGTAGTTCTCCTGGTTGAGCTTTACACCCTGCTCGAAGCTCTGCGCTGCTTCCAGAAATCGACGCCGGAAAAAGTAAGCGGTCGCGAGGTTTGAGTGGGCCGCCGCCGTTGGGCGAATGGTGACGGAACGATCGAATATGGGGATGGCGTCGCCATACTGACCCAGTAGAACGTATGTCCCACCAAGGTTGCTGTATCCAAACACGTTGTCAGGAACCAGCCTGACCACTTGCTCGAACATCTCGGCTGCCTCCCGGTAACGCGCCTGGCCGTAGTAGAACGCGCCCAACCCGTTGTAATTTGCCCAGTAATGGGGACGGAACGTGATGGCCCTCTGGTAGGTGTTTTCCGCTTCCTCGGGCCTGCCGAGGCTCTCCTGAGCTCCGGCGAGTTCTCTAATGAAGTTATCGTTGGTCGGTTCAACCTCAAGCGCTTCCTGAAATTCGCTGACCGCTTCATCATATCGACCGGTGGCCTGGTGAACGATTCCAAGACAACCATGAGCCGCCGCCAGGTTTTGATCCAGGCTCAGCGCGTGTTCGCAAGCCGTTTGGGCCTCCTCCACCCACTTCGTTTCTTTGCTCGATTCGAATGTTCTCCAGTAAGCCTCTCCGATGCCCGCAGCGGCGGCGGCGTAGCTGGGATCCATCTCCAGCGCGTCTTCGAAGCCGCTGAGAGCTCGATCGATGTTTTCCGCTTTGTCAAAATCCTGGAGGTAACCCCGCGCCTGGAGGTACAACTCCTTTGCGGCGCCATCCTCGGTGTCCTGCGCTTCAAGAACCTGGAGCGCTGATGGTTGGAGCTCGAGCCCCAGCATCTGTGCAATGGCTGCAACGAGTTGGTCCTGCATGGTCAGCGGGTCCGAATTCTCCGCGCTAATCGTCCTCGCCGCCAACTCCCGCCCGGTCGAGGCGTCGATGAGACTGCAGTTCACGCGGGCTGAACCACCCGACTGCTCGATGCTTCCCACGACGATTAAATTCGCTCCGAGAAATTTCCTGGCCTCATCCGCGCTTTCGACCTGGCGCCTCCGAACCTCACTGGCGGGAGCGACTTGGAGGTTTGGTAGGATCGTCAACTGGGTCAACTTGGCTGTCAGCGCTTCGGTCAGGCCATTTGCGAAAATCTGGCTCGACGGTTCGCCACCGCTGGCGCGGAAAGGCAGGATCACCAGATTTTTGAGATCCGGAATGGTAGTTTCAGTCGACAGCGGGCCAGACCAGAGCCGGCGAAGGGACTCCGTCGTGACAACTCCAGTCAAAGCCAGGCCCAGCGCAACGACGGCAACCACGCTCATCAACGTGGCAAACATCCAACGCTTCTCCCGCATCAGAATTCCTGGAGACGGAACCTCCTTCGATTGATAGTGAACAGACGACAAATCGCGGATTTCTCTGTGGAGATTCTGGGTCGAGGAAAAACGATTCTCCGGATCCTTCGCAAGGCATCTCTCAACGACCTGTCGGAATGGCGCCGGAGCAGTCGGCGTCAGACCGAACAGCGGCTGGGGCTCGTCCCCGATGATCGCGGACATCGTTTGCACCGGGGTATCGCGATGGAACGGACGACTTCGGGTGACCATTTCGTACAGCATTGAACCAAACGAAAACTGGTCCGAATGAAAGTCCACTTCTCGACCCGCGGCCTGCTCCGGAGACATATATTCCACAGTGCCGAGAATCGTTCCAGGGCTCGTCAGAGGCGCCGAGACCGTCGCCCCATTGGCGGCTTCGAAGATCGGTGCGATGTGCTTACCCAACCCGAAGTCGAGTATCTTGACGAGACCATCGTCAGTAATCATCACGTTTTCCGGCTTCAAGTCCCGGTGAACGATTCCGGCCTCATGAACCTTGGCTAAACCATCGGTCATTTGCCTCGCCACATCGATGACGTCGCCGATCGACATGGGACCCAGTTTCAGGATCTCTCGGAGAGTCCTGCCTTCGACCAGTTCCATCGCGATGTATGGGGTCCCGTCAACCCAGCCAATGTCGTAGATGGTAACGATGTTCGGGTGGTTCAGCGAGGAAGCCATGTGGGCTTCCTTTTTAAATCGGTTCAAGCCCTCTTTGTGAGCCGCGATTTCCTGGGGAAGAACTTTGATAGCCAGTTCTCGGCCTAGCCTGGTGTCGCGCGCACGGTAGACTTCGCCCATGCCACCGGCACCCATGCGCACAATAATCTCGTAGTGATCCAGTCGACCGTTGGGGGGTAGGCTCACGGTGGTTTCCCGGCAGAATCTCCTATCCTAAGAGCGTCGTGCTGCCAACCGCAAACAGCAGTCTTTGTCGTCTAAGATGCTTAGATTCCAACTAATAAGATGCTTGGCTTCCAACTATGGTAGAGCTTCGATGATTCCATATGGTGTACTCCCGGTCAATTGAATTCGAGGAAAGCCTGAAGGGTCTCAACAATATGGCAATCAAGCAGATGGGCCCGTTGCCGTCGTCTGCGCATTGGGAATGGGTCCCACGCTCCGTGGGCGAAGACATGCGCCAGATAACTGACCGTCCAGGGTTCCCACGAAAGCTGTTCCGCTCGCCGTTGAAGGCACGAAGGTACGCGGTTCGTGGAGGAGCCACCTCTCTACGGCGCCTATCGGGTGGGTTGCCACACGGTATGCTACTATCGTCCGGAAATCGGCTCCGGCCTGGCTGGAGGGGCCATTCAGGCCGCCTGGAAGGACGGTGAAGTCACTGCACGGGCGGGTGATGCGGGATTAGTCCGCCAAATGAACGACAAAAAAACAAAATTGGTGGTGTTCATCGCCACGCCCTTGGAACAGGAGCAGGTGGATCGGATCCAGGCCGTCGCTCCGGACAAGGTGGAGGTCGTATTCGAACCGGACCTGCTGCCTCCCACCCGATATGTCGCCGACCACAAGGGACGGTCCGACTTTCGATGGACTCCGGAACAGGAGTCCCACTGGCGCGGCCATATCGGACGCGCGGACATCCTGTGGGACTTTCCGCCCGCCGCCTCGGATGGAACACCGGGACTCGAACTGACGCCGAACCTGAAGTGGATTCAAACCTCCAGTTCCGGGGTCGGGCAGTACGTCAAACGTCTGGGTATCCAGGATTCGGATATCCTGATCACAACATCACGCGGAATTCACGCGGGCCCGCTCACCGAGTTCGTCTTTATGGTGCTGCTCAGCCATGTTAAGCGATTGCCTCATCTTCAAGCCGAACAACGGGCACACCACTGGGCTCGATTCTGTTCCGATGAACTGACTGGAAAGACGCTTGCTATCATCGGTATCGGGGAAGTCGGCCGCCAGGTTGCCTCGGTCGGTCCCAGTTTCGGCATGAGGGTCGTCGCACTGGCGCGCGCCGGATCAACCCGGACGGCGGCAGAGCTTGGAATCGACGCGCTGTTTCCCCAAGAAAGACTGCACGACATGCTGGCTGAAACCGACGCCCTGGTCCTCGCGGTTCCCCACACACCTCGAACCGAGGGCCTGATCGACGAAGCGGCCTTCAAGGTCCTCAAGCCCGGCGCCATACTGATCAACATCGCGCGAGGACAGGTTGTAGATCATGAAGCGATGATTCGGACCCTCGAGTCGGGAAGACTCGGCTTCGCCGCACTCGATCCGTTCGCCGTCGAACCACTGGACCCAGCCAGCCCGCTCTGGGACATGCCCAACGTCCTCATCAGCCCTCATTCCGCCAGCACCGCGGAAAGCGAAAACCGCAAGATCACCGACATCTTCTGCCACAACCTCCGCTGCTACATCGAGGACCGTCGGGCGGATATGCGTAACGTTCTCGATAAGCGGCGACTCTACTGAACCGGCAACCTGGACTGCGCACCTCGAAGACCATGTGTCGAACGCACCGGCAGTCCAACCGGGGCCAGACCAGTTAATTTATCTTGAGCGGGCGCAGACTTAACGAGTCGGCGAGGTGACATGCGACGAAGTGGCCGCCACCGGCATCTTTGAATGGAGGGGTTTCGGTTCGGCAGATGTCCTCGGCGTAGCGACATCGTGGATGGAAATAGCATCCGGAAGGGGGATCGACAGGGCTGGGGACATCGCCGTTGAGAATGATACGTTCAGCCTGGCGGTCGGGATCCGGAATCGGCACAGCCGACATCAGGGCCTCCGTGTAGGGATGAAGGGGGTTGGCAAACAGTTCGTCGGTCCCGGTCATTTCGACCAGGCGGCCCAGGTACATAACGGCAACCCGGTCGCTGATGTGCCGGACCACGGACAGATCGTGTGCGATGAACAGATAGGACAAGCCCCGTTCTTCCTGGAGGTCCATCAGCAGGTTCAAGACCTGGGCTTGTACGGACGCATCGAGGGCCGAGACAGGCTCGTCGGCGACGATCAACCGCGGCTCGAGGGCCAGCGCTCGGGCGATTCCGACGCGCTGTCGCTGGCCACCTGAGAACTCGTGTGGATGACGATTCATCTGGTCCCGCCTCAAGCCGACGGATTCCAACAGACCGGCGACCTGGTCCCGACGCGCCGACACGTTGGACACGCCCTGTACCTTCAGCGGCTCGGCAACGATGTCACCGATGTTCATCCGCGGGTTGAGAGACGAGAACGGATCCTGGAAGATGATCTGCATTTCACACCGCAGTGCCCTTAACTGTTCCGGTGACGCCGCTGCCACATCGATCTCAAGGTGGTTTTCACCGGCCCTGGCCTGTCGTCTGCTGCGGAAGATGATGTCTCCTCCGGTAGGCTCGGTAAGACGCAGGATCGCACGGCCAGTCGTCGTCTTGCCGCACCCGCTTTCGCCGACCAGACCCAACGTCTCGCCGTGGCCGATGTCGAAACTGACCCCGTCCACCGCTCGGACCTGATCGACAACACGGCTTAGCAAGCCCTTCCGGACAGGAAAGGACTTCTTGAGGTTTCGGACCTCGAGGAGCATGTTGTCCATCCGATTCATGACATTTCGGATTCTTGCATCTGAAAGTCGTTTGGAATACAGTCGATCAAGTCAGATCACACATAGGAGCCTGCGCGGCAGAAGGAATCTACTGCGAAAGCGGTATAATCGGTCCATCTTCCCCCGATTTTTCGTTGAATAGAACCACTATCCGCCTCAAAATCGAGAAAATGCCTCAAAGTCGAGAAAATCTGGCCTCGATTCCCCGCTTTCTCGCTACGATCCCTTCTGCCGTGCAGGCTCCTAGACTCGACACGATAACCGGCCTCTCTCGACCAGGGTGGCCGTTTCCCCACGGGGTTATCCAGGATCTCCACACCTCTTAGGATAAGAGGCTCCAAACAAGAAAGGAAAATCGAAAGGAACCCCGGTTCGTCTTGCGCCCGGTGCATCAACCCCTCCGGGAGGAGCGCCTTGAGCACGAAACCATCATTCGAAGGCGAATTCAAGATCGAAAGCGAACGAGCCAAACCGCTTCATCATGTCGCGCTCTGATCGGATCGATTAACATGTCTCGGCCAGACCACGGAACCACGCGGCTCGATATGTGCTGAGAGTGAACACCGTCGAAGCGCAGCCGATGCGCTCTGCCAGGCGTTCGGGAGACTACACAAATGCCAAAGAGCGGAAAAATTGTTCTGAACCTTGTCGACGCCTACGGCAGGAACCTCGAGGAAAGCGTCGACATCTCACTGAAACCCCAGGGCCCGGGCGAGAAGCGGTTCTTCAAAGGTCGTGATGCCAAGAAAAGGCTTCGTATATCCCGTCCGCAGGGTCTTTATAGGCTGCACATCGATCCGCCCTCCTACCTCCCGATACACCGGTTCATTCAGATGCCCCCAAGTGGCGAGACAACCCGCACGATCTCATTCGCGGTCGACCCCCAGAAGGTCGTCAAAGTCAACATTCCGAAGTACACGACGCTCGCACCGGAGATCAAGACCCTGCTCGCCGCGAGCAAGAGCGTCCGACCGTACGGCACAAACAGCGGAGCGAAGCTTTACAAACTGCTCGACAATCCACGTAAGGCCGGTTTCTTCAACATCGTCGCAAAAGCGAAAAACACGTTCTTTTCGAACGGCAAGACGGTGTTCGACTACATCCTGCAACTGACCGAACTCCGGGGAGACCGCTTCTTTGCGGTCGTAGACCAGGAACTCGAAGTGGATATCAAGAACAGCGTTGCCGACGATCTCTTCCACGAAGCGTCCGACGCCCTTCATGATCCACCCGAAGGTTTCGACAAGAAGGGGAGCTTCAAGACCGACGACCGCTATGGAAACCTTCAGGTGTCCTTTTTCGCTAAAGAAGGCGAGTGGCGAGCCGACATCGACATCGACGACGCGGGGGACCTGGAGCATGTCTTCCAGGTGGCCCGAAACACGCTCACAGGAAGACCGACGCACCCCTACGACATTCACGAAATCCTTCTGATTCACCAGGGAATCAATCCCGGTTACGAGTTCTCCCTGTAGTGGACCCCGCCAGGAAGACATCACAGGTTTCAGGCGTCCGGTTTCATCTGCCTCGTCATCCAGGTTCATGGAGGAAGCAGGCGGCCTGGTGTCCGGGCCCGACGTTCGTGAGAACGGGTAATTTGCCCCGACAGAGATCCATCACCTGAGGACACCGCGGCGCGAAACGGCAGCCGGAGGGAATCGCGAACGGGCTGGGGACACTTCCCTCGATGGCATCGAGTCGCTGTTTTCGCGGCAGGGTCAGTGAAGGGAGGGACTTCATCAGACCCTCGGTGTACGGGTGCTTCGGGTTTCGAAATATCTCTCGAACGGGCGCCCGTTCGACGATTTCACCCAGGTACATCACGATAACATCGTCGGCGATGTCGGCGATCACCCCCAGATCGTGCGTGATAAACATGATCGCGGCCCTGAACTCCCGTTGCAGTTGGCGCATGAGGTCCACGACCTGGGCCTGGATCGTAACGTCTAACGCGGTCGTGGGTTCGTCGGCAATCAGAAGGGACGGATTACAGGACAGGGCCATCGCGATCATCGCCCGCTGGCGCATCCCGCCCGAAAGCTGATGCGGGTACTCGTCGATTCGCTGGTCCGGTGAGGGGATCGCGACCGCTTCGAGCATCGCCATGGCTCTCTGGCGGGCTTCGCTCCGGCCGACACCCTGGTGAAGACGAATGCCTTCCATGATCTGGTCACCGATCGTGAAGACCGGGTTCAGTGACGTCATCGGTTCCTGAAAGATCATCGCGATGTCATTGCCGCGAATCTTACGAATGGTGCGGCCCCTGGGATCGAGCCGGGCCAGGTCGATTACCTCTCCGTCTTTTTCGTACAGAATTTCCCCGGACTCGATCCGTCCGGGCGGCTCGACCAGCCCCATAATGGAGCGGGCCGTGACGGACTTGCCGCAACCGCTTTCGCCAACGACCCCGAGCGTCTTTTCGGCCGCGATGGCGAAGCTGATGCCATCGACCGCCCGGTCGATTCCGTCCTCGGTGTGGAAGTAGGTCCGGAGGTCCTTCACTTCAATCAGCGGCGCGGTAGTGGACATCTACCTATCTCCGGCCCCTGAGGCGCGGGTTTAGGGCCTCATGCAGTGCGTCACCGACAAGGTTGGATGCAAGAACAAAGAGGAAAAGCGCGATGCCGGGTCCGAGGATCAGATAGGGGGATGTGCGAAGAAAGTCCTTGGACTCATTCAGCATGGCGCCCCACTCCGGAGTCGGCGGCTGGACCCCCAGGCCGAGAAAGCTGAGAGCCGACGCCGACAGAACCAGGACGGGGAGGGTCACGGTTCCAGCCACGATGATCGGTGAGGAAATGTTCGGCCAGATGTGACCTCGCAGGATGTGCCATCTCCCCCCGCCCACCGCGATGGAGGCTTCCACATAAAGCTCCTCTTTGACCGAGAGTGTCACCCCGCGGGCGATGCGGACGAACTTCGGGATCTGGGACAAAGCCAGAGCGACGATGACACCGGCTTCGGACGGGCCGGCAATTGTCACGATGACAATGGCGAGCATGATTGTCGGGAAGACCAGCATGATGTCGGTCAAGCGCATCACGATCGATTCCACGCGGCCACCCACGTATCCGACATACATTCCCACCGCCGTACCGACCGCGAGGGCCAGCACGATCGCCCCTGCCGTGATCCTCGCCGTCACTTGTGTGGCCAGGATGACACGGGACAGGACATCACGACCGAATTGATCCGTACCGAGGATGTGTTCCATCGAGGGAGGCCGAAACCCTTCACGCAAGCTGGTTGCCAACGCGTCGTAGGGCGTGATCCATTGCGCCGCAAACGCAACCAGGTACAGTCCCAGCAGGACGAATGCGGCCAAAACACCCACCCGGTCACGAGTGAAACGACGGAAGACGCTCCTAGTCATAGGTGATTCGCGGATCGACGACGGCGTAGAGCACATCGACGACCAGGTTGACGGCGATGAACATCACGGCAAACAGGAGCAGGGAGCCCTGGGTGACCGGCAGGTCCCGGGTCAGGATGGAATCCACCATCATCCGGCCCAGGCCCGGCCACGTAAAGATCGTCTCGGTCACAACTGAGCCGCCTAACGTCGCACCAAACCCCAACCCGAACAGCGTGATGATCGGGAGCAAGGCGTTCCGAAGCGCGTGTTTGAACACGACGACACTCTCGGCGACCCCCTTGGCACGAGCGGTCTGGATGTAGTCCTGACCCAATGCATCCACCATCGTCGACCGCACCATCCGGGTGAGCACCGCCGCCTCGAAAGCCCCAAGAGTGATCACGGGAAGAACGAAGCCCTTCCACGATTCCAGACCTCCGGTAGGGAGCAGGCCGAGCCGGACCGAAAAGAGGAAGATCGCGAAGAGTCCCGACACGAACACGGGAGTACAGATGCCGAGTAGAGCGCCGATGGTCACGATCCTATCGACTTTCGTGTTCCAGAACATGGCCGACGTACAACCGAGGATCAAGCTGACGATCATCGCCAGTCCCGTCGACAGGAACGCAAGTTGCGCCGTGTTGAAGACCCGCGGAAGAATCAAAGAAGTCACGGGCTCGCGCGAGTAGTTGGAAACGCCCAGGTCGCCCGTGAGGACCCTGGCCATGTATGTCGCATATTGCGTGGGTAACGGTTTGTTGAAGCCGTAAGCTTCCCGGATGCCCTCGACCACTTCGAGGGGCGCATTGTCGCCCGCGAGCAACAGGGCGGGGTCACCGGGGATGGCATGAAAGAGGCCGAAGAGAAACGTGACCAGGAGCAGCGCGGCCGGCACCATGAAGAGCAGTCGGCCGAGAATCAGTCTCAGCATGGTTGACCCTCAGCGCCTCGCTCCCTGGCGCGCCATTTCCTCCTGATCAATCCAGGAAAAACGGGCCGGATACTGGTCGATGCTGAGGATGCGGTCGCCGTGCACGTACGACCGAGTCGCCAGATTCAGCGTCAGCGTCGGGAGGAAGATGATCGGCGCATCCTCAAGGAGCTCCTCCATCCAGAGGCGCACGTACTCCTTGCGTTTCACCGGGTCCACCTCGTGGTGGGCGAGCAGGGTGAGCCGGTCGACTTCGTCGCTCGCGTAGAACATTCGGTTCGCACCCATCGGTTTCCAGGCCTTGCTGTAGGTCATCATCATCATCGGCTCGTCCGGGTCCGCCGTCGGAATGCCCCACGACAGCAGCGCCATCTGATACTGGGCTTCTTCGGGCCCCAGATTCGTCGCCGATCCGAACGCCGAGTTCTCCCACAACCGGATGGCGACGTCAACGCCGATTTCAGCCAGCAGGCTCTGGATGAGCTGCGCGACCTTTTCGTCGCTTTTCGCCGAAGCTCTGGGAGACCAGAGGCTGAGCACGAGCGGAGAGCCGGAAACATCTTCGACAACACCATCGCCATCCCGGTCGATGAAGCCGGCACTTTCCAGCAGAGCTCTGGCCCTGTCCGGGTCGTACGGGTAAATCGTGCTGTCTCCTCGCTGGCGCATATCGGTAAAAGCAACGACGCCCTCGGAGAGCACCGGCGCTTTTGACAGGAGGGCGCCGGTCCCTGCAAAAACGCTCCCAATGATGCCTTCCTTGTCCATGGCGTAGTTAAAGGCCTTGCGCACATCCGGGTCGTCGAGCGGCGGCACGGTGTGGTTGAGCACGACATAGAACTGGCGGGTGCTGGGTATGACACGAACGTTCACGCGAGGGTCGGCCCGCAAGCGAGGAATGTCGAAGTCATTGATCAAAACGGTACGATCCGCTTCACCCGCTTCAAGCATGGCGGACCGGACCGAAACGTCCGTGACGATCCGTATCGTGACGCGGTCGAGATACGGCTTCCCTGCCTGCCAGTAATCGTCGTTCTTCGTGTACTTGAGGTACTCTCCACGAACCAGCTCTTCCTGTATGAACGGGCCGGTTCCAACCAGGTTTGTGGCCATCCAGTCTTCGCCGTTTTCGCGATAGGCGGTCGGGCTGAATATCACCATGGACCGGTGGGAAAGATTCGACAGCAAGGCCGCGAAAGGACTCTCGAAATGAAACGTTACGGTGAACTCGTCGTCGGCCGTGACCTGCTCCAACCCTTCGAGCATGTGGACATAGATAAAGTTCTTCGCCAGTGCCTCATTAAAGACGAAGGCGACCGCTTCGGCGTTAAAGGGCGTTCGGTCATGGAACCGCACCCCTTCCCTTAACTGGAAGGTGGTGTTGCGGCCATCTTCGGAAAACTCCCAGTCGGTCGCCAGCCACGGAATGACCTCGTTGTCCTCGTTGATCTCGACCAGGCCTTCGAGCGCATACAGCCAGGCGTCCTGGGCCGTCGAACTGGGCTGTCGGCCCGGGAACAGCGAATAGGTTTCGGCTGCCATCGCGTAGACCAGTTCCCCGCCGTACTGCGGCTCGGCGTCTGAAGCGGCGCCGGACGGGGACGGTGCGCCTGATTCGGCTCCTCCACAACTGACCAGTACCAGGGCAGACGCTACGAACGAGAGGAATGTCTTCACGATGTGATCTCCAGATGCTGACGACCCCAATAGCCTGCCTTTCATACACCAGAATTGCAAGCAACCTAATTCGGGGACGGAGGCGAAACTCCCGCAAACCAAATGATCACAAATGGTACAAGGAAGTTACGCCTGCGTCCCTATTCAAGACGCGGGTAGTTTCTGGCCGCAGTCCTGGCAGAACGTGACTCCCCGGCCACCACAGGTGAGGCATCGTCGGAGTGGGGCGCCGTCGTTTGCGGCTGCGGGTCCGGTTTGTTGTGTCTGCCCACCGGACGGCGGGGCCCGGTATTGGACCAGCACCCCGGCGAGAGCGAGGACGATCCAAGCGACGATCAGGTAGAGCCGGGTGTCGGGTGAGGGGAACAGCGGATCCTGGTTCAGAAGGTCGATGTCGCTGGAAATGAAATGGGCCACTCCAGTCACGACGCCCCACGACCCGACGAACGACGTCGAAGCGATAATCAATAACTTCTGGAAGACCAGGGCCAGGGCGCCGACGAGGACTCCCGAAATCAGTAGCCAGACCGGCCCGGGACTGACATCCGCAAGGGCGAGCAGGGCGGCACCGAGGGTCACGCCAAGCAGGGCGCCGATGAAAAAGACGCCGAGGACGTACAAGGCCGCCAGCAGCCCGGCACCGACCAGGCCTCCGACAAGACCCGCCAGGAGGGCAACCAGCTCCTCTCCCGACAGACTGAAAGCGATGGCGCCAGCCAGAATACCGCCGAGTATGAAACCGGTGAACCCGAGGACGAATTTAAAAATCCTGTAGCCGAAGAAGCACTGGATGGCTCCCAGGACGATCGTCAACCCGATGATCACTTCTAACATGTTCAGGTGTCCGTCCATGACTTGAACTCCGTGACCGTGTCTCCCACCGAAGCGCTTCTTCGAGGGCGCCATTGTATATTAGTATCTAGAAAAGTCAGGGATTGGAGACATCGGATATGGAGAGGCAACGACACGCAAAGTGGATGATCCTCGGACTCGCGGCGGCGGTCGCCGCCGTTGTCCTCGCATCGAACATACCGGGCTCGGCAGGGACGGCGCAGGATGTAGCGTCTCCACTCCCTTCCACTCGCCTGGCGTTCGGCGACTTCCTCGCACAGTTCGACTCCGACCACTCGTTCACGCTGGAAGGCAATGGCTGGCCCACGTTCATCGGGACATGGAACATCGATGGCGCGCAGATCGGCCTGCTCTCGACCCAGGGAGGACCCGGCTGTGACGGTACCGGTCGCTACGGGTTTCGGACCGAAGGTACCCGCCTGCATTTGGAACTGGCTTCAGACGACTGTACGCCCCGACGCATGATTCTCGACGGAAGCAACTGGCGGCCTGCCGGCGAGGACGAGATCGTACCGGAGCGTCATGTGGTTCGGACCGCGGCCGAGCGCTCGTCGGCGCTCCCGTCTCCCGCTAACGCGGTCGGCAGTTGGCCGTCCTTCCGGGGAACCCGGGCGGGGGGCTCTGCCGACGGACAAAAGCTTCCCGACGAATGGAACGGCGAAACGGGCGAGAACATACTCTGGCGCACGCCCATACCCGGCCTCGGACACTCCAGCCCTATCGTCTGGGGAGATCGCATCTTCGTGACAACGGCTATCAGCAGCGACCCCGACGCCACTTTTCGTCCGGGCCTGTACGGGGATGGTGACGCATCCGCCGACCGTTCGCGCCATCGCTGGATGCTCTATGCGATCGACAAAGCCAGCGGCAAAATCCTCTGGGACCGGGCCGCCTACGAAGGGACACCGGTCGACAAACGCCACATCAAGTCCACGTATGCCAGCGCGACTCCGGTCACCGACGGCCGGATCGTAGTCGCCTCGTTCGGATCCCAGGGCGTCCATGCGTACGATGTCCGCGGCAATTTCCTATGGAAGGTCGACCTGGGCCGAGTCGACGTCGGAGCTTACGACATCCCGGCCTTTGAATGGGGGCCGGCCAGTTCACCCATCATCTGGAATGGGCTCGTCATTGTGCAGAGCGACACGCAGGGAGAGTCGTTCATCCTTGCTCTCGACGCCGAGACCGGCGAAACCGTCTGGCAAACCGAACGAGACGAACTTCCCTCATGGGGAACACCGAACGTTGCGATGACGTCGGCAGGACCCGAGCTGGTCACCAACGCGTCCAACTTCATTCGGGGATACGATCCCAGGACCGGAGAGGAACTATGGAAGTTGGGAGGCAGCTCGAAGATCACCGCTCCGACACCGGTCTACAGTGACGACCTGTTCGTCGTGGCGAGCGGTCGTAATCCCGAGCGACCGATCTTCGCCATTCGCTCGGACGCCCGCGGCGATCTGACGTTGTCGGGTCGCGACACGAGCAACGAGGCGATCGCCTGGAGCCACACACGGAGGGGCTCCTACATGCCCACGCCCCTGATCTACGACGGACTGCTTTACGTCCTCGCGAACAACGGCATCTTCGACGCCTATAGCCTCGCGACCGGAGAGGAAGTCTATCGGGAGCGCCTCGAGCATCTCGGCAGCGGCTTCAGTGCATCGCCCGTGGCCGCCGACGGCAAGATCTACCTTTCGGGCGAAGACGGCGAGATGCTGGTCATCGGCGCCGGCCGCCAGCTTCGGCACATCGCGACAAATTCGATGGGGGAACTTTTGATGGCAACGCCGGCGCTCTCCGACGGCGTCATGTACGTACGTTCCTCCCGAAGCCTCTTTGCGGTGGGACAAGAACAGTAGCCGTATTGGAAACCTGATTTGCACACACCCCACACAACGACGATAGGAGCCCGCGCGGCAGAAGAGATCTACTACGAAAGCGGTATAATCGGCCCATATTTCCCCGATTTTTCGTTGAATAGAACCACTATTCGCCTCAAAATCGAGAAAATCTGGCCTCGATTCTCCACTTTCTCGCTACGATCCCTTCTGCCGCGCAGGCTCCTAGTCCTCGCAAGTGTCCTGACCCTAATCGGGGCCATTCCGGGCCACGCACAAGACCTCGAAGCCGTGACGGCCCGTGCGAGCCGCTATGTACTCGATTATGAAGAGCAACTCGGCTCGATCATCGCAGAGGAACAGTACACTCAGGGCGCGCGGTGGCTGCGCCCCGCCCGAGGACGCCGTGGCTCCCCGCGGATCGACGAGACGGCACGGGAACTCCGGTCGGATTACCTGATACTGCGCGCCGGTGGGCTGTGGCTCGGCTTCCGTAATGTGCTCGAGGTCGATGGGCAGGAAGTTGCGGACAATCGAGAGGAGTTCGAGCAATCTTTTCGAGAAACCAGCGAACTGACAACAGCTCAATTGAGAGACCTCATCAACGCGAGCGCCAAATACAACATCGGAGACGTGGAACGGAACATCAACCTGCCGACCTTCGCGCTCATGGTCCTGCGCCCGGGCAATACGTTCCGATTTCGCTTCATCAAAATCGGTGAGGACACCATCGAGGGAGTACCGGCCTGGATCCTGGGCTTCAAAGAGACGGTTCGCCCTCCGTTTCTAGGTGGATCGCCCGGAAACGAGACCATTCTCAGCGGGCGGCTCTGGGTCGATCCCCTCACCGGACGCGTACTCCAGACCGAGGTGCAGATAAATACGGAAAAGAAAACGCTGGAAGCTGCGATCGTCGTCCGGTATCTGCCAGACACCCGCCTGGGACTCTGGGTGCCGGTCAGAATGGAAGAGAGATATACCGGCAGCAACGGCCATGAAGTCGACGGACTGGCGATGTATACGAACTTTCGACGATTCGAGGTCGAGGTCCGGCTCGTCCCCTAGGGTTGCTCAAGAATAACTTCGCATTGTAAGAGAGGGATTTTCGACGCAAAGACGCAGAGACGCAGAGATCTGATTTTCTTGTTCCCGGCCAAAGGTCTCCGGCAATTTCCCTCCGATCTCGGCGTCTTTGCGTCGAGTTCCGAGGGTCCGCTCCTGAATAACCTACCGCTACCTATCCAGAATAATAGGAACGCCGCGGTTAGTTATTGACTGATGTTTCCCGTCGGTGGCGGCCGGTGCGTTGCTCAAATCCGGTCAGGAATTCAATACTCGCCTCGTCACACCGCAGGCGATCATCGCCGAAACTGTTCGGCAATGATCCGAATCGTTCGCAGCTCACCGTCGATCATGCGCAGCAGTGGAATGTCGACGATGTCGGAGGCGCCCACCACCTGGTTGAGTCTCCCTCGAACGCGGCTCAAGAGCCTCGACATCACGGCCAGCCTGCGATCGAGGGGCAGCCTTGCCAGATTTCCGGGCAGAGGAAGCGGAGCCATTTGAAGATCCGGCAGAAGTGACAACACCCGGTCCAGCCGCTCTTCCAGTTCCTCGGCCGCCCGCCCGACACCCTGAATCGCCCAGTCCGGACCTTCAGGTGCGAATCGGTAAGAAAGCATGTTGCGGGACGCTCCATAAAAATCCCGAAGACGAGAAATGAGCGCGGCACGCCCGGCGGGTTCGACCAGCCGTCTGAGAGCTACAGGGTCGCGAAGTCCCAGGCCGTTTTCGATGCCCTCCCAATGAGCCTTGATCTCCTCCTTCAGGGTTCCCACTCTAATCTCGTTTCTCACCAGGGGGCGCGGGTTGGGCTGTCCGCAAGCCGGGATCACATCCGCAAAAAACAATACGAGGAGAATTGCAGCGGCGGGAAGACCGGGGGTCGAATTCGTCTCGGTCCGGAACGTCATGGCTCTCTCGAAGGTACTACGACCGGAGACAAGGATCAAACCTAATCAACCCCGGATTCGGCCGTCCGTGACGGGCCAGCACAGCAGGTCCGTGTGTCCGACGATCAGCTCGGATCTTCCGCTCTCGATGTGAACTAGCCGTCCCTCACGCCACTTTCCGAACTCCGGCGCCCGCTCGGGGCTCACTTCGACGGCGACGTTGAACCATTGGTCGATCAGCGCCCGCTGTAACGCCTGATGGGTGTGGTCGAGCCGCCAATCGCTCGCCTCAGCGCTGGAGCGATAGCCACAGTCCTCAAAGATTTCGGCAGCCCTTCGGGCGGCAAAGGGACCGAGCGCCGGACCGAAACCCTTATCTCCCATCTGATGTTTGCTAAAAAGTTCACGTACCTCCTGATCTTCCGGTTCCGACGGGAGGCATCCAATGCGCCCGTCGTAGCTCAATGCGAACAACACGGACGCTCCGGCGTCGATCGCGCGGTGGGCCAGTCGCGCCAGCCAATCTTCCGATACCAGATCCAGCAGAGCGGACGCGGTGACCACACATGGAGCTCGAAAGTCCACTCGATCGAGTTCCGTCGCAAGGTCAACCCTCACCGAACGGATGCTGCACTCGAACGAGTCCGCGATGACGATCAACTTCCGGTCGCCTTCAGAGACCCGTGCGCCGATCGAACCTGCCCAGATCCGCATCCGGTCCTCTACGGCGGCCAGCAGAGACGGATCCCGGTCGGCCAGCAGCCAGGCCTGCGAACCGCCGATCAGCGGCGCCAGATAGCGCAGGTTGGCGCCTGTACCAGCGCCGAGATCGACGACCTGTATCGTCCCGGTCAGCGATTCGGTTGGACTAACCACTTCGGCGAGGGTCGCCGCAAGTTCGCCGGATCGTGATCGCACATCGACCGGCTCGCGCAAGCTCAGCCACTCGTGTCGAAAACCGTTCACGACTCGCTGCTCACCAGGTCCTCAATCGCCGCGGCAAACAGCCCCGAGGCGTGGCTCCAAGTCGGCAACTGGTTGCGCGCCGCAAGGGCGTTTGAGGCGAGCCGACCCAGCGCATCCGGATCGTCCATCAGCTTTGCCAATGCTTCCGCCAACACCCGGACATCGCCCGGGGGCACCAGCACCCCTGCATTCCCGGGAACGGTTTCGGGGATCGCTCCCGCAAGCGTGCTGACGACCGGCAGGCCGCAAGCGATCGCCTCGGCCAGCGCCATGCCGTAACCTTCCAGATGAGAGGCAAGAACGAACAGATCGGAGCACGCATACAGGCGGTCCAGCTCGGACCGATCGACTTCTCCGAGCAAGCTGATTCGCAAACCGAGACCCAGCCGGTCGATTTGCCGGCGCAACCGATCGGCCGTCCCGGGGTCACGGGTCATGCTGCCCGCGCAGTACAGATGCCACGGCTTGTCGCCAAGCTCGGCCAGCGCGTCAAAGAGGACATCGTGCCCCTTGCGCGGCGTCAAGGTTGCGACCGAGAGAAGATTCAACGACGGCACACCGGCTTCGTCGCGGTTCAGGGGATTGGTTCGAGCTTCCTGCTGTCCGGTTCGGCCCGACACGACATCCACACCGGGTACCACCACACGGATTCGATCGGTGGCGACGCCAGAATCACCGAGCTTGCGCGATGTCCACGGACTCGTGACGACCACTCGCCGCATGAACCTCAGCGAAGCGCGTTCCATGTCTCTAAGGATTCGGGCTGTGTCCGCATCCAGGCCGGTCTCCATGGCAACGGGATGATGGATCAGGGCAACCAGGCGAAGGCGGGTCGCTTCAGGCTCCAACAGTGTCGACAAGCCACCGAGCGCCAGGCCGTCGATAACGACGATGCACCCGTCCGGAATGCCGGCGAGCACACTCCGAGCATGAGTTAACGCTGCCGCCGTCGGGAGCGGAAAGCTCGAATCAAGAGAATGTACCCGGACCTGCCAGCCCAGGTGGGCCAGACCTTCGACGACGCGCCGATCGTAGATGTAACCGCCGGTCTGGGTTTCGAGATCGCCCGGCACCAGGAGGGCCAGCGCGCCCGACGATTGATTATTCGAGGCTGTCGCGGGACTGAACATCAGCCCAGGTTCACCAGTTCGTTCTCGTAAGCCGCCCATGCGATGTGTGATTCGTGCAGGGCCACGCGCATCGAGACAAGTCCGCGCGCACCCTCGCCCAGTTCGCCACCCCGTATCCGTTCCGCCAGGCGATCGAAAACGATTCGTGCCAGGAATTCCGTCGTCGTGTTCTGGCCCGTGTAGGCAGGCTCCTCATCCAGGTTCCGGTAGTTGAGCTTTGACAGCACGGATCCGAGCGCCTGGCCTGCCAGACCGATGTCGACGACGACGCCGTGTTCGTCCAGTTCCGGTCTGCGCAATTCGACGTCGACGACATACGTCGCACCATGAAGCCTTTCGGCGGGGCCGAAGACGTCACCTTCGAAGCTGTGGGCAATCATGAAGTGATCGCGAACCGAGATACTATACATGGGAGTCCTTTCTGCCACAGGTTGCTAATAAACGATCCGATGGCATAACGTTTGCCCGGGAGTCGTCGCGAGGGTTCGCATCAGCGTCGGCATCTCGTCAAAATTGCTTTGGCCGGTGATCACTACGTCCAGGGCCGAGTCCCCGAGCAATCGAAAAACGAGTTCCATGCGACGCCTCGGCGTCCATCGGCCGCGCTGGGCGGGAGTGATGACGCCAACTTGCGACGCACGCAAACTCAGGCGACGACTGTGAAAAGCCTCTCCCAGGGCCACTACCGGCTGTCGGTCCCCATACCAGCTCAACTCGATCACCTTCGCCTCGAAACCCGCGAGACGGAGAGCCGTGGACAACCCGTCCTCCGTTGCGCTGGTGTGGATAACCAGATCCGCCTCGGCGGTTGCTTCCCCTGGGGATCGAAAATCCACGCCCAGGGCGGCGGCAACGCTGGCTTTCCGACGGTCGATGTCAATCAGTTCGACATTGCAGCCGGGAATATGTCGAACCAACCACGAGATCAGACAACCCAGCGTACCGGCGCCAACGATCGCAATCCGGTCACCGATCCTCGGACTCGCATCCCACAAGCCGTTGACCGCGCTTTCGAGATTGGCCGCGAGTACCGCGCGCGAGGCAGGCACGTCGTCAGGCACCGGATACACGGCTTCGGCCGGTACGACGTATCGAGTCTGATGAGGGTAGAGGCAGAAGACGGCGCGGCCGGCCAGTCCGGGCGGGCCCTGTTCGACCTGCCCGACATTGATGTATCCATACTTGACGGGGGCCGGAAAGTCGCCGGCTTGAAACGGCGCCCGCATCCGCAGGAACTCGCTTGGGGGTACGCGGCCATTAAAGACCAGGGCCTCTGTGCCACGGCTGACGGCGCTGTACAGCGTCCGGACCAGAACTTCCCGGGCGGTCGGCTCCCGCAACGTCTCGGTGCGGATTTCTCCGCGGCCCGGTCCGACAACCCAGTAGGATCGCGCGTCAACGCTGGCATTGGTCATCAGGTTCTTCTCCCGGCAGCGAGCGGTACTTGCTGGATGAAACCAAAGATGCAAAGATTCTTTGACATCTGGAACTCGACGGCCCTTGAAAGGTACGCGTTTGACAACGCACAAGTACAGGCCCTCTACACTATACAAAGGGCGGGGTTCTTAGAGACCAGAAAAGGAATCGTCCGAGATCATGTCGATCCATGTTAACCGAGTTCACCGTCGACGCGCTGTGGCCGAAAGCGTCCGATGGAGCGCCGCGGCCTCGTTCTTCGTAGTGACGGCGGGATCGTGGATCGCAACCTGGCTCCTTGAGCTCGGCCCACTCTTCCCCATCAAAGTGATGTTGATTCTCGGCTTCGGGGCGGCGCTGATCGTGGTGCTTGCCGACAAGCACGGGACCTCACATTCGTTCGGTCCTGCGAACCATGTCACGCTGGTGCGCGGCGCGATGATCGCCATGTTGATTGCACTGATCGGAGAGGGCGTAACTTCTCGGAGCGCCTGGTTTGTAGTGATCGTCGCGTCGGTTGTTGCGAGTCTTGATGGTGTCGATGGGTGGCTGGCACGCAGTCGTGGAGATGCCAGCGAATTTGGGGCACGACTCGACATGGAGACCGACGCGTTACTGATCTTCACGGCCACCGCCCTGGCCTGGCAGTACAGTAAAGCCGGGCCCTGGATCCTGGCCGGTGGCCTGATGCGTTACGCGTTCATCGCATCAAGCTATCTACTGCCGTGGATGAGGCGCACGCTGCCGGAAAGTCAACGGCGCAAGACGATCTGCGTCGTGCAGACATGCTCGTTGATCGGCTGTCTCGCGCCCCCGCTCGCCTCACCTGTCAGCGATGTTGTCGCACTGACCAGTCTCGTGCTACTCACCGGGTCGTTCGCGATCGATATCGCGTGGCTTCGGCGAAGGGCCTAACATGATCACCTCGCAGTTGTTCAAGGGAGGAAGCCGCAGTTCGTCTTCCCAGGACTTCCCATGAAAATTGGCCCGTATCATCTTGAGCACTTCGTTGTGGGCCACGACCAAGACCGACTGACCGAGATGGCGATGATGGATTCTCCGGAGAGCGTTTCGGGCCCGCGTCCAAAGCTGGGTGTAGGCTTCCACGCCGGGTGACTCGATGACGTACCGAAAATCGTTCAACACGACTGTTCGGGTGGCGTGTTCAGGAATGTCCGCGGGCGTCATTCCGGTAAGAATTCCATAATCCCTCTCGATGAGGCCCGAATCCACTTGAAGTTCGGCGATACCCAACCTCTCGGAAATTATTGAAGCCGTCTGTCTCGCTCGTTGGAGTGGTGACGAATAAATGCAGCGGATCACTTCGGATCGAAGCTGCTCGGCCACCCCAAGCGCCTGGGTTCTGCCCAGATCGGTCAGCGGAGTGTCTCGTCTGCCGTTGATCAGTGAACGCGCATTGTCCAGATCCTGGCCATGACGAACCAGCAAGAGGCGGGCCGGGGTTTGCTCTTCCGAGATCAACAGGTCCCCCGTGGAGCCGTCGGAAGGACGCGTGTTCTAAAACGAAGTAATTGACCGAGGTGCGTGTTTGTGTTTAGCTCGGACGCGGGCGAGACACCCTTCTCCAGTTTTGTGGCAAATCGAATCATGACGTCGCTGGATCCCCACCATTGTACGTGCACGTTGACCCGACGAGCCGGGGTTTCGAAACTGGCATTGCCCCTCGGAGATGGATATGGAAACTGAACCAGCCATGAACGATACGATTCAAAGATCAAGGTCAGCCCGTCTCCCGACGGCCTTCGGTGAATTTACGGTTACCGTTTACCGGGACCGGGAAGGTAAGGAGCACCTGGCGGTCCGCATGGGTGAACTCGGCGGACCACCGTCACTGGTTCGCATCCATTCGGAATGCCTGACCGGGGACGTGTTCGGCTCAGTCCGCTGCGATTGCGGGGAACAGTTACAGGCTGCGTTGCACTATATATCCGAGGAAGGCCGGGGCCTTCTCCTGTACCTGAGACAGGAGGGTCGCGGAATCGGACTGAACAACAAGATACACGCTTACGCATTGCAGGACCTGGGGATGGATACGGTGGAAGCGAACCTGCATTTGGGATTCCCCGCGGACGTCCGGAGCTACACGCACGCCGCCGCGATGATCAAGGATCAGGGGCTCTGCTCCATTCGACTTGCCACGAACAACCCCGAGAAGGTGAAGGCGCTGGAGGCTTGCGGTATCCAGGTGATAGAACGGGTGCGACACGAAATTCCACCTCGGCCGGAAAACTACGGTTACCTACAGACGAAGGCCTCCAAGATGGGCCATTTTCTAAAGCCACTGCCGAGGGTACCCTCCCAGCCGGACCAGGGTCGCGCAAACCACGGTGTCCCAGCCGTGTTCCTTGAAAACGCGCTGGATCAGGCAAAGAGCGGCGCAGTGTCCCGATTGCACGAGAGCCTGCGGCAAGCCGGGGAACGTCGACACCAGGCCTCAATGCCATCGGTTACATTGAGCTATGCGCAGAGCCTCGATGGGTCGATCGCAGCTGAGCCCGGCAAACCGCTCCAGCTCAGCAACCCCAAATCGCAGGCCCTGACCCACAGACTGCGTTCGATGCACGATGCGGTACTCGTGGGTGTCAACACACTCTTGTCGGACGACCCGCGCCTGACGGTTCGCCTCGTTTCCGGAAGGAACCCACGGCCGATCGTTCTGGATTCGCGCCTGCGCTCGCCCCTCGAGGCCAAACTCTTCCACCCCCCATGTGTACCGCCGATCATCGCGACCACAGACGTGGCGAGCGCCGTACTCGAAAAGGAGCTTCAAGCGGCCGGAGCCCACATCGTGCGTATGCCGTCCCAACCTAACGGCCTGGTCGATCTCCACATGTTGCTTCGGCATCTGTATGAACTGGGTATCCACTCGCTGATGGTTGAGGGGGGCGCCGGGGTCATCACCGACTTCCTGGCCAGCCAGTTGGTCGACCAGGTGGTCATCACGATTACGCCGCAGTTCGTCGGCGGCTTGTCGGCGGTCCAACCCTCACTGCTGGAAACTCCGGGGAGCGGCCGATTGACCCACGTGCAGTGCGAGTCGTTTGAGGGGGACCTGGTCGTCTATGCGGATGTAGAAAATCCGACGTCGACCAACGGCGGCGGACGGCGGTCTTCAGTTGAAAGTTCTTCCTCCGACGCCGACGAGCCGTTCGGGCGCCGGGCAGTTCCGTCGCCGGCGGGTTGAATCACGCGGCCGCGGCTTAATGGTCCCCGCCAGCCCGAAGGTTGGCTCAGATATTGATTCTCGAACGAATCGTATCGACATCGAACGTTTCCTTCAGTTCAAATTCGTTTCCGAGCGCGGCGTACTCCTCCCCCACGGCGTTTAGTTTGTCGATAAACGCCTGGGGCACGTCTCCGTATTCGTTGGAGATCAGAGTTCCCCGTTTCGACGTGGACAGGACCTGGCAAAACTTCAGCTGGGCGATAGACTCCAGGGGCGGCGGGAGGATGGTGGGGTCGCTTAGAGGCCCCATGGATCCGTTTCGCAGACCGAGGCTGGTGTGGCCTATATTTCCAAGATCAGTAAGCTGCAAGTCGTTCGCCCAGGTGTGCAAGAACCTTGCATGGAAGATCATGTAGCAGCAGGCCTGTCGCAGCTTGTCGCTTTCGCCGGCCTCCGGCTCCTTGGGGTTCATCGAGATCCTCCGCACGGCGCGTAGTTTTCCCTCCACCGTTTCGCGGCCCGCCTCGGAATTGTCCCCTTCCGAACGGTCGTACCATGACGCGTAATTGAGCGCGGGTTGGTAAGAAACGCTGTGCTTGACCACGTCTTCTGAAAACCGCTCGACTGATTTCGCTACTCTAAATTGGCCCACTTTTGATCGTTTGATTTGGCCCACCCCTGACGACTGAACCGGAGAGGCTGTTCCGAACAAAGAGTCGGAATGGAGGGACCCGGTGTCAAGGAGATCGAAGGTGGAATTATTTGAAGAGATTCGGCGAGAGCACGAGTTTGGTGTGGGAACGATCCAGGGTGTGGCCCGGCGGCTGGGGGTGCATCGGCGGATGGTGCGTCAAGCGCTGGGAAACGCCGTGCCGCCGGCGAGGAAGAGCCCGGAGCGGAAGAGGCCGAGGCTGGAGCCGGTTATGGAATTTATCAACGGGGTGTTGGAGGCGGACAGGCAGGCCCCGCGGAAGCAGCGGCACACCAGTCACCGGATCTACGAACGGATCCGGATGGAATTTCCGAAACATCCGATTGGGGAATCGACGGTTCGCCGGTATGTCGGGCGGCGGAAGCGGGAGATGGGTTTCATCCGACAGGAGACGTTCGTGCCGCAAAGCTACGCCTGGGGTCAGGAAGCACAGATCGACTGGTACGAAGCCGTCGCGGAGTTGGATGGCGAACGGCAGAAGCTCCAGGTTTTCTGTATGCGGAGCATGGGCAGTGGTGGCGCATTCCATCGAGCTTATCCTCGGGCGACACAACAGGCATTCCTGGAGGCTCATGAGTTGGGTTTCCGCTATTTTGCGGGGGTCTTCGGGGTGCTGCGTTATGACAACCTGACCAGCGCGGTGAAGAAGATTCTGCGGGGATACCGGCGTGTAGAGACCGAACGGTTCATCGCGTTTCGGTCGCATTGGAAGTTTCAAGCCGAGTTCTGCACACCCGGCGAGGGCCACGAGAAAGGCGGTGTGGAAGGCGAAGCCGGATACTTCCGGCGCAATCACCTGGTACCGGTGCCGAAGGCGAAGGACCTGGCGGATCTGAATGCGCAGCTGCTGGCCGGTTGCCGGGCCGATGAACGGCGCAAGATCGGCGATCGGGTCCAGACGGTGGGTGAAGGGATGCAGATCGAACAGCCCCATCTGCTCGCGTTATCGACCGAAGGGTTCCCTCTGGCCGAGGACAGCTTTCCACGAGTCGATGGTAAGGGATGTGTACGGGTGCATAACAACTTCTACTCCGCCCCCGTCAAGGCCGGGACTGTGGTGCGGGCGAGCGTTTTTCCGGCCTACGTGGAGGTCTGGCACGATGGCGGATGCGTGGCGCGGCATGAGCGAGGATATGGAAACGGCCAGCACTTCTTCAATCTGGAACATTATCTGGAGGTGTTGGAGCGGAAGCCGGGCGCGCTGGCCGGGAGCAAGCCTCTGGAGCAATGGCGGCAACAGGGCCGATGGCCGAAAAGCTATGACGAGTTCTGGCAGACGTTGATCGATCGCAACGGAAAACAGAATGGGACCCGCGCAATGGTGGAGTTGCTCCTACTGGGCCGGGAACATGGCTATAGCGAGCTGGATTCCGCATTCCAACAAGCCCTGCGCCTGGGATGCTCCGATGCCGCCGCGGCGCGCTACCTGATGACCGAGGCCCGATTCGACCGGCCGGCGGCGCCGCGACTGGAAGTGGCCGCACTACGCGCTTATGAGCGGCCCCTGCCGGAGGTGAATACTTACGATGCACTGCTCACTGCGGAGGTGGTCTAGTGTCCGCCACAGCCGGCGGGGTCGAACAGGCGGCGATTCAGCAGTACTGTAAAGCTCTCCGGACGCCCACGATCGGAACGCAGTTTGCGGCCATGGCCGAGCAGGC
Organism: Terriglobia bacterium; assembly: GCA_965247425.1. Taxonomy (GTDB): domain Bacteria; phylum Acidobacteriota; class Terriglobia; order 20CM-2-55-15; family 20CM-2-55-15; genus CAZOZZ01. Next base: position 1,458,104 of record OZ252023.1, on the reverse strand, counting down.
CCAGCGGGAAGAGCACACCTACACACGGTATCTGGAAGCCTTGCTGGCGATGGAAGTTGAAGAACGCGAACGGAACACCGTGGCCCGGCGGATTCAATCCGCACGTTTCCCTCGAATGAAGACACTCGAGGACTTTGACTTCTCGCGGTCGAAGGTTCCAGCCAACCGGATCCGTGGACTCGCAGACGGTGGCTATTTAGAACACGCCGAACCTGTCGTCCTGATCGGGGAGTGTGGAACGGGCAAGACGCACCTGGCCACAGGACTGTGCGTGGCCGCTTGTCGGCAGAAGAAGCGGGTTCGCTTTACGACGGCCGCCGGCTTGATCAACGAGTTGGTCGAGGCCCAACACAACGACCAGTTCCGCCGGGTTCTGGCCCGATGGTTCCGATACGAGTTGATTGCCATCGACGAAGTCGGCTATGTCCCGATGGCAGACCTCGGCGCCGAACTCCTCTTTCAAGTCATCTCGGATCGAGCCGAGCGGGCGACGGTGATCTTGACAACGAATCTGCCGTTCTCGGAATGGACCCAGGTGTTTCCCAATGTTCGGCTGTGCAAGGCGTTGCTGGACCGGATAACCGATCGCGCTCACATCATCGAGACCGGAACCGAATCCTTCCGGTTTCGGCGCACGTTGGAGAAACGACAGAAACCACGGCATCCGCCTGGAAAGGAGAAACCCGCGAAACAAACCACGTCCTGAGGGTCGGATCGCCGCGCGGTCGTCGATCCTGGGCGATCCTGGAAACGGAGTTTTTTCCCGAAAGAAAGAAAAAGAACCAAAAAGAAAGAAACGGAGGCCTGTGGAAGATGACGCGCTGTGGAAATCCTAAAAACCAGGATTCCCACAGCGCTTGGAAAAGCCTCGCCAAGGGCGCTCGGCTTTCCCACATCTACAACACAGGCCCGACGGTAATTATCACTACTCGGAATTATTAACAGGAGGGGGTGGGCCAAATCAGACGATCAAAAGTGGGCCAGACCGGGTGGACAAACCCACTCGACCTCGTACCAGTACTCTGTGATCGCTGGAAGGTTATCTTCGAAGAACTCCGTCACGTACTCCGAAACAACCTTCCAGAAAATGTTCGCTGCTTTTGCATAGGTGTGTCCGTCGTAACGTGGCGCTCGCGGCTACCAGGTCGACCAGTCCAGGGTGCCCAGATGGCGAGCGAGCCGTGTCCAGGCCGCATTAGTCGTCAACGGTGTGTTGGTCGTCAGTACGCCTTGCGTACCGAAGATCTCGGTTTTCCCGACATCGTTGATGTTGACCACAGATCTAAGATGGGGGAACAGCAATCCACACAATGGACTCTGTTCGAAGTTCCGGAACGCTGCGATGGCGTACTGACCGACGTTGAGATGACCCGCACACAAGTGTGTATCGAGTTCCCCCGAAGCGGCCCAGGCGCTGCGAAAGACCCTCTTGGCGGCTTCCCAGTCAGCATCCAGGGGGCTCAGGTCGTAAGTCTTCCCGATTGGGGAACCGGGAGCGGTCTCGCTTTGTTCGCGGATCGCAATGCTGATCCGGGTTGGCGCCAGTGTGCCTTCGCGCAACGAAAGATAGAGCTTCACGTTCGAGATATCGTGGGTGTGGTCACTTTCGTCCTGGTCCCAGTTGACTTCGACAAAATAGCTGTTTTCGTCGTTGCCATCGACGCACAACATGGCGGGATTGAAGCCGTTGAGCGTACGGTATACAAGAAATTCGTCGCTGTTCCTCTTGTCCGCCGAGAGTTCTTCGGACAACGTGCGGGCAAACTTCCCCTGGATCTTGGTCAGAGACGGCGAACTCCCGCCGCCAAGCATCGCCCGCGCTCGAAGAGCCACCGACTCGAGCAAAACACCCGCGTTGTGACACGCCAGATACCCCAGATACCCCTTCGCAAACGACTGCGGAAGCTCGTCCGTGTAGGAGCTCTTGAGAACCGACGGAAATGGAAAGCTATGGTCATACTCCCAATGCGGCACCCGAACTCTTCCGAAGTTGAACGCCGCAGCGTCGACATTGTCCGGACCGGCGATCTTGATGAGGAGTCGAGCCTTGGCCACGTCTGCACTTTCCCTGGCACGGTCGAACACACGTAGCTCGAGATCCGGCAAGCCCCGTTCCAGCCGTCCTGCGTCCGCGGGGTTGTACTCGATGTCGAAGCGGCCGTCGCGGTCCGTTGACGCCGCCCCCAGGCGGTCGTCCACGAGCGTATCGCGATCCCATAGCTCGACGCTGAGACCATAAAGCGGCTTCTGGATAGCGTCCTCGTGAATAAGTTGTCCACTGGCTCGTCTCGTCGTCATATCGTCATCCCTGTTGTCCTTGAGGCGTCATAGTGGTTCTATTTAACGAAACATCGGGGAAATATGGGCCGATTATACCGCCTTCGCATGGACTCTCTTCTGCCGCCGGGGCTTCCCGGTGCCCTAGGAGCCCGTGGTGGAAGTCTGTAGGGTCGCGCGCAGGGGTATTCGGGTCACAGGCGCGAAATGAGGAGCGGAACGATGCTTTGTCATCGTGACCGACGAATGACAAAGCCTGTGGCCCGAAGACCCCTGCGCCCTACGGGTTACGACGGCATGGGGCCAGCTGCGGCGTTGCCACTCCTAGATCGATGAAGAGCATCGAGGTCTTCGATGGGCACATCGACGTCGTCGTGGCGCCTTGCATCTAGCCCCATGGCGCTCGTAACGCGACCCTACAGACTTCCACCACGGGCTCCTAGAACGCTCTGATGAGACTTGATGATATGCCAGATAGAACACGTCCTGCCGAGGCTTGTCCGCTCTGTGATTCAGGAAATTCCGGGGAGTACTGGCACGATCAGACGCGCGACTACCTATGCTGCGGAACCTGCAACCTGGTATTCGTGCCACGCGGTCAAGTCGTCTCGGCGGCAGAGGAAAAAGCCCGCTACGACACGCACCGGAATTCCCCGGAGGATCCCGCGTACCGACAGTTCCTGGGACGTCTGTTTGACCCGATCGAGCAACGGCTGGGCCGTCGAAGCCGGGGGCTGGATTTTGGATCCGGCCCCGGGCCCACCCTGTCGGTCATGTTCGCCGAAGCTGGGCACTCGATGGCAATCTACGATCGGTTCTATGCCCCGGATCCATCGGTTCTGGAAGGCAAGTACACGTTCATCACGGCAACCGAGGTGGTGGAACACCTGCAGCATCCAGGGAAGGAATTAGAAAGGCTCTGGGCACAGCTGGAACCGGGAGGCTACCTGGGTCTGATGACCCAACTGGTTCTCGATCGAAACAGATTCGCCCGCTGGCGTTACAAGGACGACGTGACGCACATCCGCTTCTTCTCCAGAACGACATTCGAGTGGCTCGCCACAAGATGGAGCGCCGACCTCAAGTTCCCCGACAAAGACGTCATCATATTCAAGAAACCACTCCCCCCTCCCAAACTGACCACTAACCACTGACCACTTCCCCTACGCCATCTGCGGCCAGATCTGGCGACTGACAGGAAGAACCAGAGTGAACGTGCTTCCCTGCCCCTCCTGACTGTCGACCAGTATTTCGCCGCCGTGCTTCTCCATGATGTTGTAGCAGGCCACCAGTCCCAGGCTGGCTTTCACGCGGGAGCCCTTTCGGGTGAAGGTGGGGTCGAACAGATGTCCTATCTCGTCGGGGGGAATTCCAGGACCCGTGTCCGAAAACTCGATCTTTACCCGTCCGGCCACGAGGCGCGTCCGGATCGTGATCGTTCCCGGCCCCGTCCCCTTTCGATTGATGGCCTGAATGGCGTTCGTCAGGAGGTTCAGGAACACCTGGTTCAGCTCGCTCGAATAGCAGGACACCAGGGGAAGCTCGCCGAAGTCTTTGACGACGGAAATCTTATCCCGGAGCCGGCCTTCGAGCAGGTCCAGCGTCGTCTCGATCCCGTCATGGACGTTCACCTGTTCAAACACAGCCCCATCCAAACGGGTGAAACTCCGAAGGCTGTTGACGAATTTCTCGATCCGCGCCGTCGCCAACCGCGTGGCACGGTTGTTTTCGCCCAGGGCATCCAACGCCGACTCCAGCGCGCCCTCGTCACGAATTTCGTCGATCGATCGGCCGGCCCTCAAGGAGGTCATGATGTCGGTGGCGAATTGCGAGGAGACGTCGGTTGCACTATTGATGACGCCGACGGGCGTGTTCAACTCGTGAACGATACCAGAGACGAGTCCGCCAAGCGCGGCCATCTTTTCCGATTGAATCAAATGGGCCTGCGTGGCCTTGAGCTCTTCGAGCAGGCTCCTCAGCTGCTGGTTCTTTTCTTCGAGTTCCCTGTTCTTTGTCTGCGTGATCTCGGCTTCATGCTCGGATTTCTCAATGGCGTGTCCGATCTGAAGGTTATTGATCCTCGAAACCGCCTCCTCGCCCGCTACTTCTTCCTTGAGTCGATGAAACTGCTGATAGTGTTCGAGGGAGCGTCGGAGGTCCCCCTGACGTTTGTAAACCTCGGCGAGAGCATGGTGACATTGGTAGATCCGAGGCGTAGCTCCGGCCTCCCTGGCGATCTCAAGGGCCTCGAGCAGCGTCTTTAACGCCTCTTGCAGGTTGCCCTCTTCCATGTCCAGGGTCCCCAGGTTCAAGAGACTCGTGCTTTCCGCCTGCCGGTTTCCTGTTTCCCTTCGAATCTCGAGGCTCTTCAGATGGAATTCCCGCGCTCTGTCGAATTTTCTGAGCTGTTGATAAACGGTCCCGATGTCGTTCAAGGCGCGGGACTCCCCGATCTTGTTTCCCTCTTGCCGGAAGATCTCCAGCGCCCGTCTCTGATGCTCGGCAGCTTTCTCGAGTTCCCCCTGACTCTGATAAACGGTTCCGATCCCGGTCAGTGACCGTGCCTGGCCCACACCACTGTCGAGTTCCTTGAAAATCTCCATCGACTTTCGATGTTGCTCGAGCGACCCGTCCTAGTCGCCGAGCTCGTGGTAGGCGACAGCGATTCCGTACATCGCCCAGGCTTCATCCGCTCTCTTGCCGAGTTCACGGAACGTCCTCAACCCTTCGAATCCGTTGCCCAGAGCTTGTGAGTAGTCCCCCATACTCAGTTGTGTCAGGGCGATCGCCAGCAGGTTTCGCGCGCGCCCGAACCGATCTTCGAGCCTTTCAAACAGCGGGAGCGATTCAAACAACGTCGGAAGGGCAGCACCGTAGTCCGATAGCATGGACTGTGAGAAACCAATCCCGAGCAAGCTGTAGGCAACACCCCGCTCGTATGAAAGTCCAATGGCAAGGTCACGTGCCTCGCCGGCGAGTCGGAGCGCCCGTTTCGGCTCCTCGGACGCAAGTTCGTAGGCTAAGCGGCTGAGCAGGTCGACCTTCAGGGTCTCCTCTCCGCCCTCCTCGTCGAGCAACTGAATCTGACTCTCAAGTTCATGGACGTGTTTCATCGGTCTCGATCAATTATGTCACAATGGATTCATCGTTAATGTCGAGTCAACCGGAACTTTCCTTGTTCAATTCTTTCTAGAATCAGCCAGCTACTACAGGTTCGCGCTTCGGAGGTGTGGATCACGTCGATCATGTTCCTCTACATATTCGGCGTCCTCATCTTCTACTACATCCTCAAACCACTGCGGGCCAGTCTTTTTCTTCAGAACTTTCCGTCCGAGGACCTCCCGTACGCCTATATGCTCACGGCCCTGTTTGCGGGCACGATTGCCACGCTCATTTTCAAGTATGGTCAACGCGTGTCGTTGATCCAACTGATGACGGTCACAAACCTCGGCATCATCGGAACATTGATCTACTTCCGTTGGGCGATGGCAAGAGACTTCACCATGCTTCCGTATGTGTACTACGTATACGTGCAGATTGTTTCGGTTCTGGCCGCCACCCAGTTCTGGCTTCTTGCCGGCCGCATCTACGATCCGCGTCAGGCAAAGCGGATATATGGCCTTCTCGTTGCGGGAGGAATTGCAGGTGCCATGGCAGGCAGTTTCGTGCCGGGATTTCTTGCAGACCGGCTGTCGACCGAATCGATGCTCCTGATCTGTATCGCGATCTGTACCGGACTGATCCTGCTGGGCCAGGTCGCCTGGCGGAGCCGAATGACGACTTCAGCAAGACGCGGAGATGATCGCGAACGCGACGTGACACGGGATCGATTCGCAGGCCTGTGCCGCATGGTGACCGGATCACGACACCTCCAACTGATGGTCGGGCTGATTCTCCTCACCGTCGTCGGATCACAGTTGGCGGAATGGCAACTGAACGACTCGGTCCAGACGGCCTACGACAACCTGGACAAGGCCGAGCAAGGCCGACGGATCAACCAGTTTTTCGGTCGATTCTACCTGGCCACGAACATAGTGGGCATCACGCTTCAGATCGCCGCAACCGGTTTCGTCGTTCGCCACCTTGGAATACTGGCGGCCATGCTGTTTCTCCCTTTCGGCCTGATGCTCGGCGCGTTCGGCATCCTCGTCGCACCCGGCCTCTCGGCGGCGACCCTGACCCGGGGAAACGACGCCGCATTTCGCTACTCGATCAACCGTACGGGGCTGGAGCTACTGTATCTTCCTCTGTCTCCGACGGTACGGGAACGCCTGAAGGTCTTTGTCGATGTCTTCATAGATCGCCTCGGGCGTGCGTTCGCCGGCATCGTCGTCCTGGTCCTGACAAGCTCCTACTTCTCGGTCGGCCTCCGGGGGACCGCCGTCGCAATCATTGTGGTGTCGGGTATCGGCGTGGCGACAGCGATTGCCGTTCGAAGGACATACGTCAACGAATTTCGGCAGCAATTGGACAAGAGCGAGGTCGACCTTTCGGAAATCCCGAACTTCCTCACCGATCCCGCATCGGTCCAGATGCTTATCGATGCTCTTGGCGGGGGGCAGGAACGACAGACCTTGTACGCCCTCAAGCTGCTGCAGTCGACCCGGGGCGTCGACTTCGGCGAGCAACTCTTGCCTCTGTTCCACCACTCGTCGGCTTACGTACGCGGCGAGGCGGTCCGAACTCTGCCGGCTCTCGGCTCCGACTTCACCCAGGTCGCCGAGGGCCTTTTAATGGATCCGTCCGACAATGTGCGATTTGCTGCTCTCGACTACATCCTCGGACGCCAGGAAGGCAACCTTACCGCGCCGCTGGCAACAATGCTGGGTCACGAGGACCAGCACATTCGGCACCTTTCAGCGTCCTGGGCCGCCCAGAACGCACCGTCGGACTTTGAGGTGTCTCCGGACGTCGTCGACGGACTGCTTTCCGAGTCCCGCGTCCGAGCTCGGGTTGCGGGTGCAGAACTGGCCACACGACTGGCCACCGAGCAGGCGACCCAGGTTGTCGCGGAGCTCCTGGGGGACCCGGAACCCGAGGTGGCCGGGATGGCGGCCAGATCCGCCGCCTCGCTGGGCAACCTGGAGTTGGCCGAACCTGTCTTCGCTATGTTGGCGAAGCCGGCCATGCGGACACACGCGAAGACTGCTCTGGTCCTCTTCGGCCGACGGCTCATTCCCACCCTATCCGAACTGCTGGCGGACGGACCGACCTGGCAGTGCGACGGGAAATCCCCTGGATCCTGGCTCGCATAGGCGGCAAAAACGCGGCCCAGCCACTCCTCGACCACATCGGCACTGACGATCGCACGTTGAGATACCGCATGGTGAAAGCTCTGAACCCCCTTCACGAACACGAACCGGCATCACTGAGGTCGAGTAAAGCCGTCAGAGACCAACTTCGGATTGAGACCCGGAATTATTACGAGTCGCTCGCAATCAGCCATTCGTTGGCCATCAGCCAGTCGCTGGCCGACAAGCCAAAAGGGCTCCTGTCTCGAGCGATCCAGGAGCGGCTTGACCAGGACCTGGAGATCATTTTCCGCCTGATCGGTCTCCAGTATCCCCAGAAAGACATCTATCACGCGTACACTGCACTCCGTGGCACCCAGTCAGACCGCCGGGCCGCGGCACTCGAGTTCATGGACAACGTGTTGCGGCCCGACCTGAAGTCCGTCATTCTGCCGCTGCTCGAAGAAGCATCGACCGAGCACCTGATCGATCGCGCCACCACGCGCTTCGGCATCCGTGTCACCAGTGTCGAGGACTCGTTGCGATTGTTACTGGAACGGTCCGACAGCTGGCTGAAATCCTGCGCCCTGTATGAAATCGGCACGCGGGGCCTGGGTCAGTTGGCGGACGCCTGCCGACACCTGGCCGTTGACGGCGACGCGTTGGTGCGAGAGACTGCCCAAATGGCCCTCCGGCAACTGGGTGAGGATCCCAGTCCGGCAAACACCAGTGCTTAGAGGAACCCGGCCAGTATTGATCTCCCGAAGATAATGACGATCATCGAACGTGTACTCCTGCTGCAGGGAATTGATCTATTCGCGGACGTGACGACGGAGCAGTTGTCGTTCCTGGCGACGATTGCCGAAGAGTTGACCTTCGACCCCGGCAAGATCGTTTGAACGAAGCCGCTGTCGCGGCGGACGCTACGCGTGGGCTGAGCGAACGGTGCTAAGCAAACTGTAGAGTGTGGGCTTCAAAGGAGGCCTACATGACGGACCTGCGTAAACGGATGCTGGAGGAACTCCAGCGTCGTAATTTCTCTCCGATCACCATCCGAAGTTACCTGCGAGTCGTTGAAGACTTCGCGGGCTATTTTGGCACACGCCCCGATCGTCTCAGTCAGGAAGACCTGCGGCAGTATCACCTACATCTGATCCGGGAGCGAAAGCTCGCGGCCAAGACTGTCGGCTTGTACATTGCCGCCTTGCGGTTCTTTTTTGTAAAGACGCTGCGGCGTCCATACCTGAAGCTGGATCTCCCATATCCCAGAACCCCGAAACGATTGCCGACGGTTTTGAGCCAGGACGAGGTCGCACGACTGATCGACTCGGCAAAGAATTTGCTGGATTACGCGATGCTCATGACCTTGTACGCCACCGGGATGCGCCGAGCCGAGTTGATCCGGTTGAAGGCCGAGGATGTTGATAGCGAGCGCATGATCATCCACATCCGTCAGGGCAAGGGTCATCGTGATCGCGACGTGCCATTGACACCAAAGCTCTTGCAGACGCTACGAGAATACTGGTGTTGGATGAAGCCCAAGACCTATTTGTTTCCGGGCATGGTGAACAACTGGCGCGCCGACAAACCCCTCACCCCCAAGTGCGTGTGGTCCGCCGTACACGATGCGGCGAAACGTGCCGGAATCAAGAAACGCGTATCCCCGCACACGCTGCGTCACAGCTGGGCCACTCACCTACTTGAAAATGGCACCGATCTCCGCACCATTCAGATGTTAATGGGTCACGCGGACCTGCGAGCCACCAGCGTCTATCTGCACCTGTCTCGACGTCACCTGCAGGCGGTCACCAATCCGGTGGAGACCATGGCGGTTTCCAGCCTCGATGCGGTGAAGCGGTCCAAAAGAAGGAAGCAGAAACAATGACCCGGCCCACCGTGGAGGTGGCCGACATCCTTCGCGCCGCGGGCAACGACTTTATCGACCGTCATCGAAAACGAATCCATTTCCAGCAGCTCAAGGTGATGCACGCCATCCAGCATTGCCGCACAGCGGCTCTCGGCGGTCATATCGATGCCTGCTCACGATGTGGTGGCGATCGGGTCCTCTCCTATAACTCATGCCGTAATCGCGTTGGATCGCGGCCAGAGAACGAGAGCTTCTGGCAACACGATACTTCCATGTCGTGTTCACCCTGCCGCACCAATTGCATTCGCTCGTCCGACAGAACCAGGTCGAGCTCTACAACCTGCTGGTCCGCACTGTGGCCGAGACTCTTCTGGAGGTCGCTCGAAATCCCAAACATCTTGGCGCGAGAATCGGCTTCTTCCTCATCCTGCACACGTGGGGTCAGAACGTGCTGTTTCATCCTCACATCCACTGCGTCATTCCCGCCGGAGGAATCGCACCGGGCCGTGCGCGTTGGATTCATCCGCGATACCCGTTCTTCCTACCTGTGAAGGTTCTGGGAAAACTATTCCGCGGCAAGTTCGTTGACGGATTGCAGAAGGCTTTTCGCAAGAAGAGCCTGACCTTCGCCGGACAGATCCAGCACCTTTCCGAACCGAAGCACTTTGCGGCTTTCTTGCGACCGTTATTCCGCCAAGATTGGGTCGTCTATGCGAAGCCGGCATTCGGCGGCCCCGAACAGGTTCTTCGATACCTCGGACGCTACACACACCGCGTCGCCATCTCCAATCATCGATTGCTTTCCTTCGACGGCAGCCATGTCACATTCCGTTGGCGGGATTACTCTCGCGGTAACAAAGCAAGGACGATGACGGTTTCCGCCGCCGAGTTCATCCGCCGATTCCTGCTCCACGTACTGCCGAAAGGCTTTGTCCGCATCCGGCACTTCGGTTTCATGGCGAACTCCCAACGATCCGTATCCATGGAACTTTGTCATCGGTTATTGGGAATGGCGCCGGTCCCTCCTCCTGAGGAAGTCCCGTCAACCAGCTCCGCCTGGCTGTGTCCAATCTGTCATGCCCCGATGACCGTTATCGAGAGGCTCACTGCGACCGAACTCGCATGGAGATTCGCTTCGAAATGCTTTTTAGACACGTCGTAACAGGGATTCCAAATCCATGCCTTCCAGACGTGCTGGTGCACGCCAACGCCCACGTGCGCCTTGATGTCAAAAGTTCGTACCGATCGGGCCTGGACCTGCTCGGTGAACTCTCCAAAACGGACGATCGGCCGCCATACATTCATTGTCGCCGCCTGGCCACACTCGCTGGTCGAGTCTCACTCGTGAGAACTTCAACCCCCAACCCCGTACTTTCTCCATAGCCCACCGCGTTCGCCGCAAACGCCAGCGCCTTCCTTCAAACGTCGTTATCGAAAGTGCCCGAAGATCTCGTCACCACCACGCCTTATCGCTCGGCACTCCCGATGAACGCTAAGCGTTTATAGTGAAGGGGATGCGCCCGACGGTCTCTATGCCGTCATTTCGGGCGGCGTGGAGATGAAACGTGGAGAAACCTCGATCGACACGATCCGCGTGAACGGTGCATTCGGAGTCTGGGCCCTGTTCGACGACGAGCCGCGGCTGACGACGGCCCAGGCGCAGGATGAGGTACAGGTCCTGTTCGTCTCACGCGACGCATTCTACGAGATGCTTTCCGATCACGTCGACATCGTCGAGGGACTGTTCAAACAACTGGTACAGAGGTTGCGTCGACTGGCCTCGGCGCTGGAACGGTGAGCAAATTGAGTTTGACCAGACGGGCAATCGTTGTCGGCTTCGATGACACCACCCGTCGGTCCTGGAGCGAGACTCTGAGCCGGTGTGGGTTCGTGCCCATCGAGTTCAAGGACACTCGAGAGATCCTGGATGCCTACCGGAATCTCGAACCGGGGGTCCTGCTCCTTGGGTTGGAGCCTGACAACGTTGAGAAAACCTTTCTCGACGACCTGGCAGATTGCCCGGCCCCTCCTCCGGTTTTGATCGCCCGATCGGAACCGACCGACCAGGCCGCCCGGTCGGACTGGACCGGGTACCTGGAATATATCGGCGACGTGGATGGCGATGGGGCCATTCAAGGCTCCCTTGAACGCGCGACCCGGTTCCGGGAACTTCAGTTGAGTGTGGCCAGGGTAAACGACGACCAGGCGACGATGGAAACAGAGTTGGGTGAGGCCCGAGCCCGGTTGATTCAAGCTCAACGCATGGCCACACTGGGGAGTATGCTCGCCGGCCTGGCTCACGAGATCAAGACACCTCTGGGCGCCATCAAGGGGAACAGTGACGTCCTCGATATGGCCTCGGACCAGATTAAAGAGAAGTTTCGAGATCTGACTGCGGAGAGTCCGGACATCGCCTCGGAATGTGAAGATGCCTGTTCGATCCTCGATGACACGCTTCGCATGAACCGCATTGCCAGTGATCGGCTTCTCGAAATCGTCAAGAGCGCGCGAAGTTTTGCCCGCACCAACACGGCAGAGAAGGAGTCGGCCGATATCCACGAGGGAATCGAAAGCTCTCTGACGCTTGCAGCCCATGAGTTGAAGGGACGGATCGAGGTCGTGAAGGAATTCGGCCCCCTCCCCAGATGTGATTGCTACCCGGGCCAGTTGAACCAGGTGATCCTGAATCTCCTGGTCAACGCCGCACAAGCGATCGAGGGGAGCGGAACAATCCGAATCCGCACATGGGACGAAGACGGCACCGCCCGGATATCCATTTCCGACGACGGACAAGGCATGTCGGACGCCATAAAAAAACGAATCTTTGAGACCGGCTTTACGACCAAAGCCTCGGACCTGGGGTCGGGGTTGGGACTTTCAATCTCAAACAGCATCATTCAGAATCACGGAGGCAGGATCGAGGTGGACAGCGAACCCGGAAAGGGAGCGACCTTCACGATCATTCTGCCGAGGACGGGGAAACTTTGAGCGAAAAGAACGGAAAACCCACTGTCATGATTGTCGACGACGAGGAAATGGTCACGATCTCCCTCAAGAACCTTTTCCGCTTGAGCGCCGACTACCACCTGCTGACATACACGGACCCCGAGGACGCTCTCGAAGCGGGAAAGCAACGGGAGGTCGACCTGGTAATCAGCGACTACATGATGCCGTCCATGGACGGCCTGACCTTCCTCCGAGCGTTCAAGGACCTCCAACCTCATGCGATTCGCCTTCTCTTAACCGGCTACTCGGACAAGGACAGCGCCGTCCGCGCCATCAACGAAGTCGGCCTGTTTCAGTTCATCGAAAAGCCGTGGGACAACGACTTCGTGCGGACCGTGGTGCGAAATGGCCTGGAGAAGCGCGCCCTGATTCGTACCGTCGAGGAGAAGATCCGGGAATTGGCATCTGCGAATTCGGATTTGAAATCGATCCAGACGGATCTGTTGAAGGCGTTCATGTGAGTTGGCGGTGGGCTCTTGTCTCTGAACCGACACCCGGTGGCAGAGTCACGATGGAACGGAAATCCCTTTTAAAACATTTATTTGCGGTGATTTCCGTCCTTCTTGCTTTCGGACAGGCGGGCGAGGCACAGGACAACGTCGCCCCGGTCAATCCGATCGACTATGCGACGGCGCGGTTCAGCCGCATTGTCAACGCGGCCCGGACCGACGAAAGAATCGTCATCGACGGGAAGCTGGATGAGGCGGCGTGGAAAACGGCGACACCGGCCGGGGACTTCATTCAGTTTGAACCCAGTCCCGGGATGCCGGCGACCGAAGCGACCGAGGCCTTCTTCCTCTACGACGACCTGAACCTGTACGTGGGGACCGTCAACTACGAGTCCGAGCCGGACCATATCGTTGTCACGGAGCTGCGTGAGGACTTCGGATCCACCGACAACGACGGGATCATTTTTCTCCTGGACACGCTCCACAACCGCCGTTCGGGCTTTGCGTTCGGCACCAATCCCGCCGGCGCCCGATACGACGCGCAGACCGATAACGACGGGGGCGTCATCAACGTCGACTGGGACGGCGTCTGGGAAGTCGAGGTGACCATCGAAGAAGACCGTTGGATTGCCGAGTTCGTCGTACCGTTCAAGACGGTGCGATTCACCAGTGAAAGCTCTCAGGAATGGGGCCTGCAGCTTCGCCGGCGGGTCCGTCGAAAGAACGAGGACAGCCACTGGTCGCCCCTCCCACGCCCTTATAACGCCACACGGGCTTCAATGGCCGGAACGCTCAAGGGGCTGGAGAACATCCGGCAGGGACGGAATCTGAAGGTCAAGCCGTTTGCCATAGGGGGATTCCGGCACGTTCGAAACGACAATGACATCCCCACCGATTCGGATTTCGACGGCGGTGTCGACCTGAAGTTCGGCCTGTCTCAATCGCTCACGCTCGACGCCACATTCCGGACGGATTTCGCCCAGGTGGAGGCCGATCAGCAACAGGTAAACCTCACGCGGTTCAGTCTCTTTTTCCCCGAGAAGCGGGAGTTCTTCATAGAAAACTCCGGCGTCTTCAGTTTTGGCGCACCGATTCGTGGCCGGTCAGGAGGCGGGGCGAACGTCATTCCTTTCTTCAGCCGTAGAATTGGATTGTCGGGCGGCACACCCGTGCCCATCATCGGCGGAGCCCGGATGTCGGGCCGGGCCGGGAGCTATGACCTCGGCCTGCTCACGATGAAGACCGAGAAGCTCGACGCCCTGCCGTCGAACACGTACACAGTTGGCCGGATCAAACGAAATTTCCTGCAGAATTCGTGGATTGGAGCCCTGGTCACGAATCGTGATTCGCCCACCGACGGGGACTACAACCGTGTTGCGGGCGTGGACGCCCGTCTGCGCCTGTTCCAGAAGTGGGAGACCAGCGCATACGTGCTCAAGAGCAGCACTCCGAACGTCTCCGGAAACGATCAGGCACGCCAGTTTGAAACCGGCTGGATCGACAGCGACTTTACGATGACGGCCTCCTTTCACGAAACCCAGGAGAACTTCAATCCGGAGGTGGGATTTATCCGGCGGCGGAACATCGAGAAAACATCCGGAATCGTCTCGTGGAGGCCACGCCTGGAGGGAAACGCCCGCATCCGCAACCTGACTTTTTCAACCGGCATCGACTACATCGCCAACAATAACGGGCAGATCGAGACACGCGAGCAAACCGTCGGGACCGGTGTCGCTTTCTACGGCGGTTCGGCGATCAATCTCGCGGCGACACGGACGTTCGACCGACTGACGCGTGACTTCCCGATTCGCTCCGATATCACGATCCCGGTGGGCGACTATCAGTACGATACGTACTCGATCCGCTTTAACTCGAACCGAAGCCGGAAGATTTCAGGTAACGCAAGTTATCAATTCGGTGAGTTCTGGGACGGACGGAGGGACTCGGAAAGTTTCGGCCTGGCCATCAAGCCGAGTCCACATCTGAACTTCAGTCTGGACTACAGCAGGAACCAGGTCCGGCTGTCGAATGGTTCGTTCACAACGAATCTCGTGGGATCGCGGGTCCTTTATTCGTTCACGAACAAGATGTTCCTGAACGCTTTCCTTCAGTACAACACGGATGCGGCGCAGTTCAGCTCGAACATCCGATTCCACCTGATCCACCACCCCTTGAGCGATCTTTACATCGTATTCAACGAACGACGCGACACGCAGACGGGGCTGTTACTCGACAGGGCACTCGTTATAAAATTCACGCAGTTGTTCAGCTTCTAGCCCGGATGGATCACCAATCGGAGAATCGATCGGTGTTCGGATACGAGAAGCGATTTGCGGCGAGACTTGGAGCTGAGAGTGAGCGAGCCGTGGACATTGGCGGATTTTGAGCCTGTGACACGGCGACATTTGGCGGGAGATCGGCATGAATGGGCGAGTGCAGGCAGGCCTCGCCGGGAGGCAGATGAGAGGCGCTGTTTTTCGGATCTGAAGGTTCGGTGTCGTCAGCAACGAAGCGGAATTGATTGCAGGTTTCTCACTATGAGAGCAAAGACGTCGGCATAGGGATAGGCCTCCGACATCGAGATCCAGACGTTGCGGACCGTGAGGCGGATACGCGCACCGATCTTAAGAAGCTTCAGACGGATGGTTCCGCATTGGGCATGGGCCATCGCGGTATCTTTGAGACCGAGACGACGCAACGCCTGCATAAGCATGTAGGCGGCTGAGGACAGATACAGTCGGAGCTGATTGGCGCGCATGGTTCCCGCACTGGTGCGGTCGGCAAATAGATCCAGTTGCTGTTCTTTGATCCGGTTCTCCATGTCGCCGCGTGCGCAATAGAAATCTTCGTAGAGCGCTTGGGCTCCGAGTCGTTCCGGTGGCAGTGAGGTCACCACGAATCGGGGATTGGCGCCCTTGGCCAGGAACTCGGCTTTGCCAACAACGCGACGAGTGCGGCTCCAGCTCTTTCGAGTCCGGTACAGGAAATCCTTAAACACTCGTGCCGATTTCCCAGTGGTCTGAAACTCCGCTTCAGCCTGAATCATCTGGTCAGCGATCTCTCGCTTGAGGCGGTCGTTCTTGGCCAACCCCATCACATAATCGACCTGGTGGGTTTCACACCAGTCCAGTAATGCATCCCGGCAGAATCCGGAATCGGCCCGAATGATGATCGACACGTCCGGCCAGCTCTGACGGATCTGGCCGACGATACGTTCCAATTCATCGACTGATCCTGCCGCCCCATCGATATTGGACGGGCGCAGCCGAGCGCACAACAGATGCTCTCCACAGAAGATGTACAAGGGCAGATAGCAGTAGTTGCGGTAGTAGCCGTGAAAGAACCGGCCTTCCTGTTGACCATGGATCGGATCATCGGTCGCGTCCAGATCCAGAACGATCTCTTCGGGCGCCGTGTTGTCATGGGCTGCCACAAACGCATCGACCATCCAACGATCGATCTTGTCCCCATCCATAGCGATCTTCTTGTACCGCTCCTGGTCGCCGACTTCGGCGCCGGTCAACTCCAATCGGTTTAGCGTACTCTTGCCCGCCAACGCCTTTCCCCAGTCGCCGGCCTGTCGTCGATTCGTTCCCAGCGGATCCGCTTTGTCCACCGCCAACGCAAGCATCGGGTCGGTCCGTAACTGATCGTGATCGTTCAGGTCTTCATATCCCAGGCACAGCCCGTAGACCCGCTGTCCCAACAGCTCCTTCACGGTGTGTTCGATCAACCGTTGGTCGCGATGATCGCTAAAACACCCCGCCAATCCATCGATCAAACCGGTCCGCTTTTCGACTTCACGCAGCAGCAGAACTCCAGCGTCAGACGTGATCTTGCCGCCGTCGAAACGCGCCTTCATTTTTCGTTGAAGAAGTCCGTGAAATTCGAACGTGGTTTGTTTACACTCTGTACTCATAAGGGCCGCCTCCGTTTGGTTTCTGAACCGTTCTCGACAAACGATTTATGCCAAACAGGGCGGCCTTTTCTGGTCCTTTCGGTGATTTATGCGGGCTAGATCGATGAAGAGCATCGACGTCTTCGATGGGAACCATCGCCGTCATCGTGGCGCCTTGCATCTAGCCCCATGGCGCTCGTAACGCGACCCTACAGACTTTCACCACGGGCTGCTAGGTGGTCCCAGCCAGATTTTCTCGATTTTGAGGCGAATAGTCGTTCTATTTGACGAAACATCGGGAAAATATGGACCGACTATGCTGCTTTCGCAGTGGATCTCTTCTGCCGCGCAGGCTCCTTGTTCCCTCTCGAACTCTTCGTCCCGTATGTAAGAATAGGCAGGAATGACCTCGATCAAAAACATTCTCGCCCTGTTCAGACCGCTCCCCATTCTGGTCGGCGGCGCCATCTTCTTGTCCGGCATCGTGACCGGGAGACAACCCGTCCAACCGTCCGCTCAATGGCCACAGGTCTTCCTGGTCGGGGTTGAAGGGTTCCTGCTCGAGATGGTCAACGAAGAACGTACCGAGCGAGGACTCGCTTCTCTCGACTTCGAGCCCCAGTTGAAAGAAATCGCACGTGCCCACACCACGGATATGATGGTTCGGAGATTTTTCGCTCACGTCAATCCCGACGGCGAGGAGCCAGCCGATCGGGTAGCCAGATCGCATCGACGGCTTGTGGGCACCAGTGCCGAAAACATCTGGAGAGGATCCCGTAGCGACATCCCCGGAGACCGGGAAACGGCAAAACAGATCATGAACAGCCTCATGAACAGCCCGGGTCATCGCGCGAACATCCTGGCTGAGGATCTGACACATCTGGGCGTCGGAGTGTCCCGGGAACCCGGCCTCAAGGTGGACACGTGGGAAACCAAAGCCACCCAGCTTTTCGCAAAGGTCGCAGTCTACACCAGAAATCCTGTTCCGGAATCCTACGGTTGGGGAGCGACAGCGAATCTTTCGGTCACCTCAGGAGGTCGAGAGGGTGAGGCCGAATTGTTCGACCTCTGGTCGGCCGAACAGGATCGAAGCGTCTTCGGCCCCGCACCCATTCGAATCGCGCGGATGCTTGCGCGTGAGGGGACGTACCGGATCCGATTCTATTTTCGCCTGGGAACCAGCCACCAGTACGCGGTTCACTTCGGACCGCGGGTCGAGATCAAATGACCGGACCGCGACAACAAGTCCGGACCCGACGTGTAAAATGAAGGGCACATGCGACCGCTTCAATTCATTCTGACTTTCTTCGCCCTTTTCCTCGCCACCACGATGTTGATTGAGCCTACGATTGTGGCTTTGGAACGACCAACGGCCGATCTCACCGGTAGCCTGGGAATCGAAACGAGTCTGGGTCTTCCATCTGGTCCAACTGGTCAGTGGCCGCAAGTTCCCCTCCTGGATGTCGAACAACGGGTGTTCGAATTGGTTAACGAGGAACGAGCCAAGCTCGACATGTCTCAATTGCTCCTCGATCCGGCTCTGGTCCGGATAGCGCGCACCCACAGCGCCGACATGCTGGATCGCGGGTTCTTTGACCACGTCAATCCCGATGGTGACGGCCCGGCCGATCGAGTCGCCCAGGCACACCGGAGGCTTATCGGCGGAACTTCCGAAAACGTGTGGACCGGAATCAGAAGCGAAATCATCGAAACCGAAGAACTGGCAGGTCGGATCATGAACGGCCTGATGAACAGTCCGGGCCATCGCGCGAATATTCTGACTGAAAAACTGACACACCTTGGAGTCGGCGTCACCAGAGGACCCGGACGGCGAGTGATGACCTGGCAGACCATGGCGACTCAACTATTTGCCGAAGTCGCGGCCTACACAGCGGATCCCGTACCGGAGTCCATGCCGTGGGGCAGCATGGCGAATTTTTCGATCGCCGCGGACAGCAGCCGGATCGGACGACCCGAGATGTTCGACCTGTGGTCGAAGGAAGAGGACCGACGGGTTTTCGGACCCGAGCCCACCAGGCGAACCCAGATGCATGCGCCAGTCGGCACCTACGAGCTTCGATTCTATTTTCGGGTGGGATCGACCCTGCGCTTTGCGATCCACTCCGGCCCGCGAGTCGTCATCCTGCCCTAGGAGCCTGCGCGGCAGAAGAGATCTACTGCGTAGTCCGGAGTTGGGTATTTCAGTCTGTAGCCGCCGCTGCCGGGCCCTTCAGTGCCTCGATCGCCGTCGCTTCATCGGTGTAAACGTCAAACACGGACGAAAGCTTTGTCAGGCGCATCAACTCCGCTACCTTGGCACTGGGGTTAAGCAATCGGACGTCCCCGTGCGTGGCCCGTACGGCGTTGTAGACCTCGATCAGCGACTCCAGTCCCATGCTGTCCATATAGGGAACTTCCTCAAGATTGATCAGGAGACGGGCTTTCCCGTCACCGACCGCCTCTCGCGCCTCGGCCAGGAATGACTCAGCCGGAGCCCCCGATGAAAGCCGACCCGACACGTCCAACACCGTGACTCCACCCACATTTCGACTTCGTACCGCAAACATGTTGATTCCGTGATGGCGCAAGCAGGGTACGCGAGTCAAGAAGAATCAACACCGATGACTAAAGAACATCTTGAGAGTACAATTGCCGAGCCTGTAAGCATTCCAAAAGTTTCTTCGACGGAGGCTCCGTGTCTGAAATAGCCCGACTGCTGAAATTCGCACCGGCTCTGGCGCTCGTCGTCGCCTTAATGCCGCTGACTTCGGTTGCTGTGCACCAGGGCGGGGATCGAGATCTGGTCATCACAAACGCCGTTGTCATCGACGGGACCGGCGGTCCCCCGATCGAGGGCGCCACACTCGTCGTGCGGGACGGGAAGATCGACAGTATTACACCTGGCGGGAGCGTCCCGGCGGATGCACGGGTGATCGATCTCGAGGGGCGATATCTGATCCCCGGGTTGATCGATGCCCATGTGCACATCTCCAGCACCGCACAGGCTCGGGCCGCTTTGATCTCCGGCGTAACGACGGCACGCAGCATGGGTGTATCGAATTTTGCCGACACCGGACTGCGCGAACTGTCGAGAAGTGGACACCTCGACGGGCCCGAGATCCTCGCGACCGGCTACCACGTCCGGCCCACCGTGGATGAGAACTTCTTTCTGAACGAGCCTTCCCTCGCCGACATGATGGGGCGGGATGGGGTGCGGGGACCCGAAAACGTCCGGCGCATAGTGGCGAAACTACTCGAACACGATGTCGACTTCGTCAAGCTGGTCGCAACTGACCGCGCCGGACTGCCCGACACAAACCCGCGCCGCCAGATTTTCACCCAGGAAGAAATTGAGGCAGCGGTTCGGACCGCATCGGAGCGAGGAGTCCCGGTCGCGGTTCACGCCCACGGGGATGGAGGCGCTCGGGCTGCGGTTCGGGCGGGGGTCCGAAGTATCGAACACGGGACCTACATCACCGACGAAACCATCGATTTGATGCGCGAAAACGGGACGTACTACGTCCCGACGATCGCCATCGTGACCGACCTGATGGAGCCGGGTGGAGACTACGACTCCCCAACTCTCCAGATTCGCGGAAGATTCATGTACCGGCGTCTGCAGGCCGCCGCTCTTAAGGCTCACCAGGCAGGTGTGAAAGTCGTCGCGGCAACCGACACGAGCTACCAACCCGGTAGCGTTGTCCGAGTCCAGCATGAAGTGGAAGAGCTGGTGCGGGCCGGCCTCCCGCCGATGGTCGCCATCCAGTCGGCGACGACCACCGCAGCCGAACTACTTGGAATCGAAGAAAGGACCGGCCTGATCCAGGTGGGAATGGAAGCCGACTTCATTGTCGTCGACCTGAATCCACTCGATGACATCGTTGCCCTACAGGACGTCGTCGTCGTGGTCACCAACGGGCGCGTGGCGATCAATCACCTGGAGATGGGGCCCTAGGAAGTGGTCAGTGGTTAGTGGCCAGTGGTCAGTTGGGAGAGGGGGAAAGGGGGCGAGGCAGGCAAGAGAAAACGGCCGGCTGGTGCCGACCGTTTCAGAAGGCGTCGATAGCAGCGTCCTTTTGTTTGATTCGCCAGTCGGAGCAAGAGCTCTGACAGGTCCTCCTAATCGGCAGCCTTCTAACCGCATGGTAACGCCGGTTCGGAAGCGTGTCAATCCCTGCGATTTTCCGTGGAAAATGAAACGGGAACGGGGACCCATTAGATGAATCGGAGACAATTTCTGGCACTCTCCAGCTTGACGCCGAATTTGATCCCTCATGCCTGGGCTATGACGTCTCAAATCAACTCTCGCGACATCCTCACCATGCCGGCCCCGGAGGCGGACGAGAGGATTTCCTACGGGAGTGATTCGCTGCAGTTCGGGGAACTGCGGTTACCGGCCGGTGATGGGCCGCACCCTGTCGCTGTGGTCATTCACGGTGGGTTCTGGCGTGCGGCATACAGCCTGGATCACATAGGTCATCTGGCGACGGCGTTGACCGAAGCAGGCGTCGCGACCTGGAGTCTGGAATATCGTCGGATTGGTGATCCTGGGGGAGGATGGCCGGGAACCTTCGAGGACGTCGGCGCCGGTGCTGATTTCGTTCGTCAACTGGCCAAGTCGGCGGCTCTCGACCTCGGCCGGATTGCGGCGATCGGTCATTCGGCCGGCGGACATCTCGCCCTGTGGCTGGCCAGCCGCTCCGAACTGCCCCGCGGGATCCCACTGGCCGTAAACGATCCACTTCCTTTGAGCGGAATTGTATCCCTTGCGGGCGTCGCCGACCTTCGCCGGGCCTGGGAATTGGAATTGAGCAACACCGTGGTCGCCGACTTGCTCGGTGGATCGCCGGCTGATGTGACCGAGCGCTATCGGCTGACATCACCGATTGAACGTTTACCGCTTGGTCTCCCCCAATACCTCGTGCACGGAAACGACGACCCGATCGTCCCCTTCGAAATCAGCGAGAGCTACACCCTCCGGGCACAGGAAGAAGGAGATGACGCGCGACTTGTTCGAATAGAGGGTGCGGGCCATTTCGAACTGATAGACCCACGCTCCGATGCATGGCCAAGTGTTGCCGACGCGGTCCTCAACATTCTCGAACTTAATTAAGGGACGGAGACGTATATTCCCTAGCCTGTTCCCAACGATATGACAAACTCACGCCTCTAATTCGGGGACGGAGGCGTATATCGGCAACTAACTTGCTTTCAACGATATAAGAAAACTATTACGCCTCCGTCCCCGAATTAGATGAGAAAGGAGATTCAGATGGACGACACAGCCTTGCCGCCGGCGTGGGTCGATATCCCGAGTGAACAGGACATGCGGGCGCAGATGCCGGCGGGCGCCACGCACCCCTATGACTTCGGATTTCTTCCGGCAATGAGTCGTCTGCTGATGGCTCACGAGCGCATCGGTCCGCGGTTCAGGCAACTGTTTCGCGAAATCATGTTCGTCCCGGGGGATCTGGGACGCCGCGAGCGTGAACTTGTCGCCACCGTGGCCGCCTCGGCCCAGGACTGTTTCTACTGAACGGAAACTCACGCAGAGGTTCTGCGTGTCGAAGGCGAGGGAGACGACCACGAAATGATCGAGGCAATCAAACAACATCGATGGCGCGACCTCGAAACCCTCACGCCACGGGACAGAACGCTCTGTGGGATCGCGGAAAAGCTCAGCGGAAACCCGACCGGGATGGTTCGGAACGACTGGCAGCCTCTGCGGGACCTCGGGTTCGGGGACCGCGCGTGCCTGGAGGTCGCCCATGTCGTGGGCATCTTCAACTACCTGACTCGCCTGGCCGATGGGTTCGGACTCCAGCTTGACAGCCAGACACGAGAAGCCGTGGCGGACGGCGAAACCCTGAAGAGATCAACCACCTGAAAAGGAATGGACCCATGAAGGAAACCGAACGCATCCGGGATCAACTGATCCGGTCCATCAAAGGACCGGCCTGGCACGGGCCGGCCTTGCTCGAATTGCTGGCCGGCGTGACGGCCGACCGGGCGGCGGCGCGAACCCTCACCCGAGGCCATACGATGTGGGAACTCGTCCTGCACATCAAGGCCTGGCAAGACGCAGCAGTGGGTTACGTGACGGGGAAGGCCGTAGATCTCTCCGACGAGGAGGACTTTCCGCCGATTGCGAATCATAGCGATGACGCCTGGAAAGCGGCCAGGGATTCCATGGTCCACAGCGCCCGACAACTGGGCGATGTGATCCTGACCCTGAACGATCAGGGGCTCGACCTGCCCATCCCCGGCAAGACGTTTTCCGCCTACACACTTCTTCACGGAGTTCCGCAACACAACCTGTACCACGCCGGCCAGATTGCCTTGTTGAAGAAGTAGCCCTATCCCGCGGCCGACAACGGGATTACCCCTCGCTCCAGACCGGCCCGGAACCCCGCTTGCAATCGCATTCCGGCTTGCGGTCGATCTGCCAGTGGGCGCGCAGATGGAGGTCGATTTGCGCCTCGTGGAGTGACCCGAATACATCGTGAACGTCCAGCGGCTTCTCTCCCTCGATTCGAGCCCGCCATTCCTGACCTTCCTTCCAGGCAACCAGCGTATGCCCGAGGAAGCTCGACGAGCACTTTTGGCTTGTAGTGGAATTCATCGCTCCATTTTATTCATTGGGCGGCGAGAGTCCATCTTTAAGAAGAACCTGCTAAGAAGGGAGGATTCTGAGATCAACTCTACGTCGTTCTCCGTTTCAACCGGCCGGTTCGCCAGTGATCTGAAGAACCACGCTCCGTCGGCGCCGACGCGTGTCGAAATCCACAACGACGACCTGTTGCCAGGTGCCGAGCACCAGATGGCCTTCGCGGAACGGGATCATGAGAGATGGCCCGAGCAGCGCCGCACGCACGTGGCTGGAACCGTTGTCGTCTCCCCAAGTGGCGTGGTGATGGTAGTCGCGGCCTTCAGGAATGAGCTTTTCGAAGAACTCGTTCAAGTCCCGGACCAGACCCGGTTCGAATTCGACGGTGGTAACACCCGCCGTCGAACCTGGCACGAAGACAAGGAGATGACCTTCATGGAGCCCACTGTTTTCTATCGCCGCACCAAGTTTTTGTGTGATGTCATGCACATCGCAATGGCCGACCGTTTCGAGCACAAAATCTGTTGTTCGAATCATTCTTCTCCGCTTAGGTTCAAAATACCGCATTCGAGACTAAGATAGACCGTTGAGAAGCGGGACGAGATGGATTGTCCACCCCCGCAACGAACGCCCGGACGGGACCCTGGACGATCAGTGAGTCAAGAACCGACACCGACAGACCATCAGGCACGAATCCGAACTCGGACCTATGCGGCACTTGCAGCCATACCGACCTTGGCTTACCTGGTGCTTCGCGGTACTCCCTGGATCAGCAGCGCTGAATTTCACGGTCTGACCGAGACGCTTGCAACTTTCCTGGCGCTCATTGTCGGGACCATGGCGCTGGTTCGATTCTACAGCCGCAAAGACAATACCTTCCTGCTCGTCGGGGCCGCCTTCCTCGGAACCGGCTTCCTGGACGGCTATCATGCCGTCGTCTCCACGACATTCTTTGCCCAATTCCTCCCGAGCGACCTCGACACGCTGGTCCCGTGGAGTTGGGTCGCCTCCCGCCTGTTTCTGTCCGTTCTCTTGTTTCTAAGCTATCTGGCCTGGCTTCGGGAGGAAAGGCTGGGATCCCGTGGCGAACTCGATGCTCGCAGCGTTTACGTCGGTGTTGCAGGACTCACCATGGCCAGCTTTCTCTTCTTTGCCTTTGTTCCATTGCCACGGGCCTACTTTGCGACGGTCTTCCACCGACCCGAGGAGTTCCTGCCCGCCCTTTTCTTTGTCATGGCCTTCGTGTCCTATTACCGCAAAGGCGCCTGGCGGCGTGAATCGTTCGAACACTGGCTGCTGGTCGCACTGATGATCAACGCGATCGCCGAGATCGTATACATGCCTTTTTCCGCCGAACTCTACGATCTGGAGTTCAACATCGCGCACATCCTTAAGAACCTCAGCTACATGTCGGTTCTGACCGGCCTGATGATCAATGCGCGCGAAACCTTCAAGATTGCCGAGCAGTCCCACGTGGATTCGGCCAGGCGGGTCCGGGAAATCTCATTGCTCCATGGCGCCACGACGATGGTCGCTGACACGAAAGATGTCGACGAGGCGATCCAGCAATGTATCAACATGGTGTGTGAGATGACCGGATGGCCCATCGGTCACGCGTATGTTCCCGATCCTGTCGATAGCGAGCATCTCAGACCCACCCAGATGTGGCACGTCCCGGAGAACCTGGCCCACTCCGAGTTCCGACAGGTGACTCAGGAGACGTCCTTCCGAAAGGGAGCCGGTTTGCCCGGAAGAGTCCTGGCCACCGGACGCGCGGCCTGGATCGTCGATGTCCAGAAGGACAACAATTTTTCGCGGGCCAGGGCGTGCCACAACATCGGCATCCGGGGAGCGTTCGCTTTCCCGATTACACTGGGGCGAAAGGTGGTTGCGGTCCTGGAGTTCTTTACAATCGAAGCCGCCGCTCCGAATGGCTCGCTACTCCAGACGATGCAGGTGCTGGGAGAACAGATCGGCCGCGTTCTTGAACGCAACGAAGCGGCTGAAGTCCTCGGGCAAGCGCAGGAGTACCTCGAAACCGTCACGACCAGCATCGTGGACTCATTGATCGTGATCAATAAAGACGGCCTGGTAAGGTCGGTGAACCCCGCCGGATGCCGAATGTTCGGCTACGCCGAGAACGAAATCATCGGAAACAACATCAAGATGTTGATGCCCGACCCTTATCGGCGGGAGCACGATGGCTACATTAAGAACTACAACGACACGGGCCAGGCCAAGATAATCGGGATCGGACGTGAGGTCATGGGCCGGCGCAAATCCGGACATGTCTTTCCGGCGCGGCTCGCCGTTTCGCAGGGGCGGACCCGAAACGAAGAAATCTTCATCGGCTTGATCCAGGACATCAGCCAGATGAAATCGGACCAGACGAAGCTTGAACAGCAGACTGACACGCTGGCCTTACAAGCGCAGGAACTGGCTGAGGCTCTCGTCCGGGCCGAGGAAGCCACCGAAGCGAAGAGCGTTTTCCTTGCGTCGATGAGCCACGAAATCCGAACTCCCATGAACGGTATCCTCGGATTCACGGGCTTGATCCTGGACACGGAATTGACGGAGGAACAGCGCGATTTCGCCGAGACCGTACGGACCTCGGGCGACGCTCTGATGTCGGTTATCAACGACATTCTGGACTTTTCGAAGATCGAGGCGGGCAAGCTGGTCCTGGAACACATCGATTTCGATCTCAGGGCCGTGATGGGCGAGGTGACAGACCTGCTCGCGTTGTCGGCGGAGGAAAAGGGCCTCCACTTCAGCAGCTCCATAGAACCGGACACGCAGGTGTTACTCCAGGGCGACCCGGGACGCCTGCGTCAGATCCTCACAAACCTGATCGGCAACGCAATCAAGTTCACCAACAGCGGGAAAGTCTTCGTTCGGGTCGAACTGGAGAGCGAGACTGAAGGTCAAGTCTGTCAGCGATTTTCCGTGACAGATACCGGCATCGGCATCAGAGAAGAGGTTCAGGGAAACCTCTTCCAGTCATTTTCCCAGGGAGACACCTCCATGACCCGGCAGTTCGGGGGAACCGGTCTCGGCCTGGCGATCTCCAGGCAACTCGCCGAGATGATGGGTGGATCCATCGGCGTCGACAGCGAGGAAGGAAAGGGCTCCACGTTCTGGTTCACCGCTGTCTTCGGCAGGCCATCCGGGCCGGTTTCGGCCGGGACGACGACCGCCCGACATCCGAATTCGACGCCTGAGATCATCGGATCCGAAGAAGGGACCCACCACGCAAGAGTCCTGATCGCCGACGACAACGCGGTCAATCAGAAGGTCATCCTACGGATGCTCGACAGGCTCGGATGCCGGGCGGAAGCTGTCGCGAACGGCCAGGAAGCAGTGGACGCCATCCGTGCAATTCCCTACGATCTGATTCTCATGGACGTCCTGATGCCGGTGATGAATGGGTTGGATGCCACGACCGAGATACGTCGGAACAACGTTCCCGATCGCCAGCCGACGATAGTCGCCATGACTGCAAGCGCAATGAAAGGCGACAGGGAAAAATGTCTGGCGGTGGGGATGGACGATTACCTGTCGAAACCGATCGATCCGGTCGAGTTGGATGCGGTCCTCCGGAAGTTTAAGTAGGAACCCCGCACTTGCCACCCGGGCGGCCGTCGTGTGTCGGGATTCTCCCGAGAAATTCTCTGATTCTCATTTGAAGGACTAGCTCTTGGGGCGCATTTCGTGCGGCATCTTGCGAAGTGCACGAATATTCTATACAATATCAATCAAGTTAGTATAGAATTTGTATCTAGCCTAATTTAAGAGGGTTACAGGAAAGACGATGTTCAGAGTGACCGCACAACCGGCAAAACAGAAGCCCGACGATCGGTGGGCACACCTGCCGGCAGTAGAGCGTGACGAAATTGACGTTTTCGAGGCCCAGATACGGAGAACCGAGCTGGGCCAGATGCCGGAGAAGGTCTTTCTCGAGTCCCGGCTCCGTTATGGCGTCTACGGCCAGCGTCAGAGTGGCGTTCAGATGCTAAGGATCAAGATTCCCCTTGGCATCCTCAACACCGAGCAGATGATTCTTCTTGCGGACCTGTCGGAAGAACATGCGGACGGCGTCAGCCATATCACAACGCGCCAGGACATCCAGTTCCACTTCGTCAGCCTCGAAGACACGCCGGACATCATGCGACGGTTGGCCGAAGTCGGAATCACGACGCGTGAGGCTTGCGGCAACGTCGTCCGAAACGTGACCGGATGCTCAAAGTCCGGCGTTTGCAACACCGAGGGATTCGACGTCACGCCCTACGCGTCGGCCATGGCCGATTACCTGCTTCGACACCCCGACACGCAGAATCTCGGACGGAAGTTCAAGATCTCGTTCTCCGGCTGTGCCGACAAGCCCTGCGGGTTGGCGAAAATTCATGATCTTGGGGCCGTTGCGACTGTCAGGGAAATCGAAGGCACACGCGTCGAAGGTTTCAAAGTGTACGTTGGCGGTGGACTCGGCGCCCTGCCCCAGCAGGCGGAGATCCTCTCGGACTTCGTTCGAGCGGAAGAAATGTTGCCACTGGCTCAGGCCATATATCGGGTCTTCGCTCGATTGGGTGAAAAGAAGAACCGGGCACGCGCACGCCTTAAGTTCCTGATCAGAAAACTCGGAATCGAGGAGTTTCGAAGACTGGTGGAAGAAGAACGGGCCAGGTTACCGAGGGATCCGGAATGGTCCGCCGGATTCCCGAAACGGGGAGACGCCACCGAACAACCGCTGAAACCCGGCTCGCGATTCGAGGCCGACCCACTCGGAGCCCCCGGGTTCCTGCGATGGCTGAACACAAACGTCCGCCCACAGGCCCAGGACGGATACTCGCTGGTTGAGGTGTTCCTTCCGCTGGGCGACATTGCCGCCGGGCCGCTACGGGAGCTCGCACTCGCCTGCCGCAGCTATGTGAAAGACACGATCCGGACCATTGCCAGCCAGAATCTGCTGATCCGGTGGGTCTCGAATCAGGACCTCGAGGCCCTGTATCAGGACCTCGATCGTATCGGCCTGGCCGAGGCGGGCGCCGACCGGATGGCGGACGTCACGGCATGTCCAGGAACCGACACCTGCAAGCTGGGTATCACGTCGTCGCGCGGCCTCGCCGCCCGCCTGTACGGAAAGTTCAACAATGGTATGGGTACGATCGCGGACCGCCCCGACCTCAAGGTCAAGATCAGCGGCTGCTTCAACGCGTGTGGACATCACCATGTCGCCGATATCGGGTTCCTGGGTTCGGTGCAACGAAAAGGTTCCAAGACGGCGCCTATGTTCCAGGTCGTTCTCGGTGGAACAACCGAAGGCAACGGTTCCGCGTTCGGCCTTGTCACCGGCAAAGTACCGGCGCAAAACGCGCCGGAAGTCGTGCGGAAACTGACGGCCCTCTACTCGGCGGAAAAGGGCACGGGTGAAACCTTCCCGATGTTTGTCGAACGACTCGGCAAAGCCCGTCTCAAGGCGGAGCTGGCAGACATCACCGCGCTTTCCCCTCCCGACGAATCACCGGAACACTATCTCGACAATCGCCAAACGTGGGAATACCGCAAAGACACCAGTGTGGGAGAGTGTGCCGGCGAAGTCGTCGATCAGGCCGAATTCATGCTCGATGAAGCCGACCGCCTGTCTTTTGAGGCAACGCTCGCGCACGATGAAGGACGCCATAAGGAAGCGGCGCGCGGTGCGCTCGAAGCCACGAGGGCAGCCGCCGATGCCCTGCTCTCGACACGCGGGCTCCTGCTTTCAGACGGTTACGACACGGTGACGGAATTCAGAAAACATTTCCACGAGACCGGTGAGTTCTACAGACCTTTCGCCGAGAATTTTTTCCGCGCTGACAAGGCGAACGGTAATCCTGTCGAGAGTGAGGATTCCAGACGACGGGTCGAAGAAGCCGCACTTTTTGTCGAGGCCGCCCAAACGGTCTACAGCAAAATCTGATAACAGCGCGATGGACGTTCAAAAAATCACGACCAAGCTCTTCACCGACGCTCCTCCAAACCCTTCGCTGGACCCTGTCCTGGCGATTTTCGCGCGATGGCGTCAGGAAAAGAACCACCTGGCCGATTGGGTGGACATGGCCGACTACGCTCACGTCCGAAAGGGCCCCGGAGTCATGCTTGTCGGACACCCTGGCAACCTGGCTCTGGACCTGGCCGATCCCGGTCCGGGAATCCTCTACTCCAACAAGACGGATCTCGAAGGAACCATCGAAGACCGGATTCTCGAAACCTTCAGCAGGTGTACGGAACTTGCCCGTGAACTGATCGTTCAGCCCGAGTATCCCGCGGCATTCAAGCCCCGCGCCGGCTTCTGGGAGCTGACCTTCAACGACCGTCTGGATCTGCCCAACACCGAGACGACGGATCGACTGCTGCGACCCGCGGTCGACCGAGCCCTGGATGAACTTCTGGGCGCCGGTTCCTACATGATCATCCGGCAGTCGGATCCCACGCGTCGTTATGGGTTCATCATCCACTGCAGCGCCGTCGACTGCCTGGAAGGCCTCTCGGCCAAATTGCAGTACGCGGCCGGCTGAACCCTTCGCTCGTTCGCGCCTCACCTTCATTTCATTTGCACTCGACGTCTGAATTCGAATAGGTTCAAGGAGCCCGTGGTGGAAGTCTGTAGGGTCGCGCGCAGGGGTATTCGGGTCACAGGCGCGAAATGAGGAGCGGAACGATGCTTTGTCATCGTGACCGACGAATGACAAAGCCTGTGGCCCGAAGACCCCTGCGCCCTACGGGTTACGGCGGCATGGGGCCAGCTGCGGCGTTGCCACTCCTAGATCGATGAAGAGCATCGACGTCGTCGTGGCGCCTTGCATCTAGCCCCATGGCGCTCGTAACGCGACCCTACAGACTTCCACCACGGGCTCCTAGGTTTCCGAATCCACAGCTTAAAGGACCAATCAAATGATCAATCGCAGGCGTTTTATCGGATACACGATCCTCGGCGGAGCCGGGCTCGCCGCCGGACCGGCAGGATGCGGGCGCGTCGGAGACACGGAAACAGAGTCGGAGGCCGGGGACCCGGCGACCGCGCCGTTCGAACTGGACGAAGCCACCGTCGCGGACCTCCAGGAGGGCATGGAGTCCGGACGCTGGACGGCCCGGTCGATCACAGAGCTTTACCTGTCCCGAATCGAAGCGCTGGACCGTCAGGGCCCGGAACTGCGATCGATCATCGAAACCAATCCCCAGGCCCTGGAGATCGCCGACCAACTCGATGCCGAACGCGCCGAGGGCCGGACGCGCGGGCCCCTTCACGGTATTCCGGTCACGATCAAGGACAACATCGACACTGCCGATCAGATGACCACGACCGCAGGCTCACTGGCTCTGGAAGGGTCGATCCCCGCCGAAGACTCGTTCGTGGCCGGGAAGCTGCGGGCGGCAGGCGCCATCATTCTGGCAAAGGCCAATTTGAGCGAGTGGGCAAATTTCCGGTCCAACGACTCCTCAAGCGGGTGGAGCGGGCGCGGTGGGCAATGCCGCAATCCCTATGCGTTGGATCGCAACCCCTGTGGGTCGAGTTCCGGTTCCGGCTCGGCGGTGTCGTCCAATCTCACGGCTCTGGCGATCGGAACCGAAACGGACGGATCGGTCGTCTGTCCTTCCACAAGAATGGGTATCGTTGGAATCAAACCCACCGTCGGTCTGGTCGGCCGCTCTGGAATCGTCCCGATTGCTCACAACCAGGACACTGCGGGGCCCATGGTTCGAACGGTGCGGGATGGCGCCATCCTGCTCGGTGCTCTGACGGGAATCGACCCGCGTGACGGCATGACCGGAGCCAGCGACGGCAACTCCCAGACCGACTACACGCAGTTTCTCGATGCGGCGGGGCTGGAGGGAGCCCGCCTGGGTGTCGCGCGCAACTTCCCTTTCCGCGACGACGTGGTGGCGCTCTTTGACGAAGCCATTGCTGCGTCGAAGGATGCCGGCGCGACGATCATCGATCCGGCCGACGTTCCGAATCTGGACAAGTACGGCGATTCGGAGTTCGAGGTTCTTCTCTACGAATTCAAAGCGAATCTCAACGCCTATCTGGAAAGTCTCGGGCCGGGAGCAAGAGTGAAAAGCCTGGCCGAGATCATCGAGTTCAATGAACAGAATCGGGACCGCGAGATGCCATTCTTCGGTCAGGACATCCTGATCGCCGCCCAGGAAAAGGGACCGCTTACCGACCCGGCATATCTGGATGCTCTGGCCAACGGTCATCGCTACTCGAGGCGGGAAGGCATCGACCAGGTGATGGACGAGCACAACCTCGACGCGATCATCGCACCCACGGGAGGACCGGCCTGGATGACCGACCACGTCAACGGCGACACCGGAACCGGCTTTAGCTCACGGCCGGCGGCCGTTTCCGGATACCCCAGCATCACGGTACCGATGGGCTTCGTGTCGGGACTGCCCATCGGTATTTCGTTCTTCGGCCGCGCCTGGACCGAACCCGTGATACTGAAGTTCGCTTACGCGTTTGAGCAGGCGACAAAGCATCGGCAAAAGCCGAAGTTCCTGCAGACTGTGGGGTGAGACGACGTCTAGGAGCCTGCGCGGCAGAAGGGATCGTAGCGAGAAAGTGGAGAATGCCAGATTTCCTCGACTTTGAGGCATTTTCTCGACTTTGAGGTATTTTCTCGACTTTGAGGTATTTTCTCGATTTTGAGGTGGTTCTATTCAACGAAACATCGGGGAAATATGGACCGATTATACCGCT
Organism: Terriglobia bacterium; assembly: GCA_965247425.1. Lineage (GTDB taxonomy): Bacteria > Acidobacteriota > Terriglobia > 20CM-2-55-15 > 20CM-2-55-15 > CAZOZZ01. Next base: position 1,426,029 of record OZ252023.1, on the reverse strand, counting down.
TTCGTAGTAGATCTCTTCTGCCGCGCAGGCTCCTAGGTAACACCGTGTCGGGGCGGCCGTCCCTGGCCGCCCGCGGGAAAGAGAACGCCTGACAGTAAATCTCGTTACCCACGCGAAGTTCAAGCCCGCGGGCGGCCAGGGACGGCCGCCCCGACACGCTATCCTGGCTATTTCGCTCGGCTCACAACTCTGGCCTGGGCAAACTGGCGGTGGCCCTGCGCGGAACTGTGGAAACCGTAACCGCTTTCTTTGGCTCCGACCCACGGCGCTCCGGAGGCGCCGAAGCAGCCCCGGTTGACGCCGATCATCCCGGCATCGAGGCGGCGGGCGACGGCCATGGCGTTGTCTTCGTCACGGCCAAAGACCACGGCGCCGAGACCGTAGGGACTCTTGTTTGCGAGTTCGACGGCCTCGTCCACATTGGTGAACGGTCGGATACAGGCAACCGGTCCGAACGTTTCCTCCTGCATGACGTCCATATCGTCAGCCACGTCGACAAGGATCGTCGGCATCACAAAACCGTCATGATGTCCTTCCCCTCCGGCGACAACTCTCGCACCCTGCTCGAGGGCCTTATCGATATGTGACAACACGTGGTCCCGTTGCTGGCCGTGGACCATCGGCCCCATTCGGACACCCTCTTCGAGGCCGTCCCCAACCTTCCAATCCGCAGTCAGCGCCACCAGCTTTTGTTCGAACTCCCCGGCAACCTCTTCCGCCACATAAATACGCTCGGTGGAAATGCACATCTGTCCCGCGTTCTCGAAACAGCTCACGAGAGCGAACTTGGCGGCGGCGTCCAGATCGGCGTCGGCAAGGACCACCAGAGGGTCTTTTCCACCGAGCTCCAAGATGACGCGCTTCAGTCCCGGCGCGGCAGCAGCCAGGATGTGCTTGCCCGCCGCGCGTGAACCGGTAAAGGCGATCAAATCGACATCCGAGGCCACCAGGGCTTTTCCTGCTTCGTCGGCACCCTGGATGATCTGGAGCACGTTTGGAGGAAGGAACGCGCTCAGGGTGTCGAAATAGGCCTGACCACTCAAGGGTGTCTCTTCAGATGGTTTGACGACGATGGTGTTGCCGGCAATGAGAGCCGGCAACAACATCCACTGCGCCATGGAAACCGGGTAGTTCCACGGAGCGATCGTGGCGCACACACCGAAAGGGTCGTAGTAGATGGTCGATCGGGTGTGCCGATGTTCGATTTCCTCAGGCCGGAGAGCGTCTACGATCTCATCCACGGCGCGGGAAAACCGTTTCCCGCAATTGGTCACCTCGGCCACACTGGACCGCTTCGTTTTGCCCATTTCCTTCGTGATGAGAATGCCGATCTCTTCCGCTTCGGCCAGCAACCGTTCGCCCGCAGGTTTGAGGAGTTCACCCCGCTCCCTGATACCAATTCCGCGCCATGACGCGAGCGACTCTCGGGCCCGGGCAACGATCCCGGCAATTTCTCGAACCGGCGTCATCGGTACGGTGCCAACGGTTTCACCCGTCGACGGGTTTCGGGATTCCAGAAGTTCAGGCATGGATGCTCCTCAAGTTTGTTTGGCTGACCGCGTCAGGATATCGAATGGCCATGTTCACAGAATCACGGATGGATTTGCAAGTCCTCCCCCCAAGCGGATCGCGTATCATGAACAGATGCTGTTGCTAACGATCATCGACATGTATTCCTTCGTCGTTTTCGGGGCGGTCATCATTTCGTGGATACGGCTTCCACACAACAACCCGATCTCCCAGTTCGTCAACAGCCTCACCGAACCGGTGCTGGACCCGATCAGACGTATGTTGCCGGATATGGGAGGTCTGGACTTTTCACCGATGATCCTCCTGATCGGACTCCAGATGGTGAAAGGCGTCATCGCCGGAGCCCTGTAGCCGCAACGAGGTGTCGGAAATTCAAAGTCCAAGGTCGGGAAAACCTGATAGCTCTTCTTCCTACATCCGGAGCGCATTACCCAGAAACCATCCGCCCAGAGCCAGTGCGACACCGAGAACCGCGTCCACGAAGTAGTGATATCTGCGGACGACAACGCTCACGGCAATACTCAGAGCTACCCAGAGAAAGACCATGCCCACCATTGGAAGGAACTGATACACGACAAGCGATGCGGCCATCGTCGCGGCCACGTGTCCGCTGGGAAAAGTATTCGCTCCGATACCGAGGTATCCCAGGATCCACAAGTTCAGCAACCGATGAACACCACGCTCGGTTCCCTGCACGGAATCGACACCGTTCGTGTGCAGCAAACGAGGAGGGAGGGTCTGTATGAACGGAAGCATCGCGTAGCAGACGTAGGATGGCGGCAGCACGACGGCCCAGAAGAGGTCCGCCTGGCCCGCTCGCCCACCCAGGTACAACACGACGAGGGCGAATGGCACGAGTGGATAAGCCAGCAGATAGGCCGCTTCCAGATAGACCCTGAACCAGCGGGAGGATGACAGCCCTTTGAAGACACCGAGGGCCTGGCCAACGACGAAGTCTATCCGGCTCAACCGTTCCTGGAATGCTACCCGGGGCTCGACGAAAAATCCTCCGGCCTGCCAGTATGCGATCAGGAGGATGGGCACGGGAGACCAGTCTCTCACGAACGTACTCCACGACGGCGCCAGGAAAAGATCCGATCGCCAGCTCGCCAGAGTCCAGCCGACACCGATACCACCCAACAGAGCTATCTTCCCCCGGCGAACAAGCGTCAGAGGACGAATCCACGCGAGGCCGGTCAGAAGCAGAAAGAAAATGAGGTTGATCCACTCCGCGATACGCATACAAACACAATTCTCAAATGGACGACCAGGTTCACTTCGAGTTTCACTATAATCTAAAACCTAATCGACTATTTCAGAAGGCCGTTCGTCCGGACCGTTGAGCGGTCTGGCTGAATGAAACTCATCAAGGGGGCATCGTGAAACGCGTTCTCTTCGCCATACTTTTAGCCGCGGTCATCACCGGTTCGGCCTTCGCCGGACAGGCCAGAATCGTCCTCAAAACCGACCTGATCCTCGACGGTGCGGGCAATATCGTTCGAGACACGAACATCGTTGTTGAGGGCTCGAAGATCGTGGGCACCGATTCAGGCGCCGGCCCCGTGACCTATGACCTTCGGGGCCTGACCGTGCTGCCGGGGTTGATCGACACCCACATCCATCTCAACGGCCACTTCGAAGAAGACGGACGGGCCCACGGCCCGGATTCAGACGAAACGGCCGAAGAATTGGTCCTCTATTCCGCGGAGAACGCCTACTCCATGCTGATGGCCGGCTTCACGACCGCCCAGAGCGTCGCCAGTGCATATGACGTCGTAACCCGTGATGCCATCGCCCGAGGAAGGCTGCCCGGACCTCGCATCCTGACCGCGATCCAAAGCGTCAGTGCGGCCACCGGAGGCCCGGAAGAGATCGCGGCGTTCGTCCGTCGACTGGCTGGGGACGGCGCGGATGTAATCAAAGTGTTCGGATCGGAAAGTGACCGGGACGGCGGAGACCCGACTCTGACCGATGAGCAGATGGGAGCCGCCTGTGGAACCGCAGCCGAGCTGGGACTTCGATCCGTCGTCCACGCCCACGGCTCCGAATCGATACGATCGGCGATTCTGGCCGGCTGCACCGGAATCGAACATGGCTCCAGCATGAGCGACGAGGTCATCGACCTTCTGATTTCCCGCGGAACTTACTGGGATCCACACTTCGGGCTGGTCATCGAGAATTACATGAGCAACAAGGACCGGTACCTGGGCATCGGCAATTTCACCGAGGAAGGCTTTACCTCGATGAGCGGTCTCGTGCCGGTGGTCATCGATACGATGAAGCGGGCCCTGGCAAAGGGCGGCGCCCGAATCGTTTACGGAACCGACGCCGTCGCCGGGGCGCTCGGCCGAAACCAGGAAGAACTCATCTACCGCGTCCGTGATGCCGGTCAGGACCCGATGGAGGCACTGATATCGGCCGGGTCCCTGGCCGCCGAGTCATTGAATCTGGGCGACGAGATCGGCCACATTTCGGCAGGATTTGAAGCCGACATCATTGCCATCGACGGCAACCCACTCGAAGACATCCGCGCCGTCAACCGGGTCGTGTTCGTGATGAAGGGCGGCAAAGTATACAAGAACCAGATCAAGGCCTCTGGGGCCAACGACTAGTGGTCCCCGCCAGAGATAGCGTTACTAGATTTCGGAGTGCAACGGTGCCGGATTTGGGGGAGCGACGAGGAGTCAATGCTTCGACATTGTGAGGAGGAGCGACGCCAAAGACGGTACCGTTCCGCCCGAACCCGTAGGGCCGATGGAGGTTGCCTCTCATGAACGCTCAAAACCGTCGAAAGTCTCACATACCACACGGTGGATCTCACTCATCAGTCCGCTCTGCAACCTCCTTCGGAGATAGTAACGTTATCTCTGGCGGGGACCATTAGTCCAGGAGGCATCGTGCTGCACCAGTTCACACACGCAACCTTTCATCGAACTCTCATATGGATTTTCGTCGTCCTTGTTGCGGGCCGGCTCACCCTGCCAACAAATCCTGTTCGCGCCGGCCAGACCGAGACCTTCGATCTTGTGATTGCAAACGGTCGTGTGATCGATCCGGAGTCCGGACTCGACGCCATCCGAAGCATCGGGGTCCGGGCCGGGCGGATCGAGGAAATTTCCGCAGTCGAGCTTGAGGGTCGAGAAACCATCGATGCGGCCGGTCTGGTCGTTGCGCCGGGCTTCGTCGACTTGCACGCTCACGGACAGGATCCGTTCAGCAGCCGCTTGCAGGCCCTTGACGGAGTAACGACGGCGCTGGAGTTGGAAGGGGGCGTGTTCCCTGTCCCCCAATGGTATGCCGACCGGGAAGGTCGCGCCGCCATCAACTTCGGTGCGACGGTCTCCCATGGCAGGGTTCGAAGGAGTGTCCTCGGCGACGATAGAGCCGTCTACGGACTGGCTTCAGAAGACCAGATGAGGGAGATGGAGTCGCGTGTCGGAGCAGGACTCGACGAGGGATCGCTCGGGATAGGATTCGGAATCCAGTACACGCCGGGAGCCTCGCGAGAAGAGATCTATCGGATCTTCAAGGTTGCCGCTAAAGAAGGCACCGTCAATTTTGTCCATATCCGTTTCGCCGGCCAGATCGAACCCGGCAGCGCCGTCGAGGCGGTTCAGGAGATGATCGCAAACTCGGCGGCGGCCAACGCGGCTGTGCACATCGTCCATATCGGCAGCAGTGGCCTCAGGCAAGTTCCGCTCCTGCTCGACATGATCGAAACGGCGCAGTCGAGAGGCCTGGATGTCACAACGGAGGTGTATCCGTACACGGCCGCCTCCACGGGAATCCAGGCGGCAATCTTCGATCCAGGCTGGAGAGAGCGGCTTGGCGCCGGCTACGGCGACATCGAATGGGTCGCCACTGGGGAGCGATTGACCGAGGAAACCTTCAACCAATATCGCGCACAGGGTGGGACGATAATCGCTCACATCATACCCGAAGAAACGGTCGAAACGGCCCTGGCGCACCCGCTCGTTATGGTGGCCAGCGACGGCGTCGGATTCGTCAACGGGCGGGCGCATCCGCGCGGCGCCGGATCGTTTTCCCGTGTATTGGGTCGCTATGTCCGGGAAAGGAACGTCTTGTCGTTGATGGACGCCCTCGGAAAGATGACGATCATGCCGGCCAGACGACTCGAAGCCGCCGTTCCCCAGATGCGTACGAAGGGCCGCATCCGGGTTGGCGCGGACGCCGACATCACGATCTTCGATTCCAACACGGTCCTGGATCGGGCCACGTTCGCAGAACCCGCCCAAGCGTCCCGTGGCGTCATCCACGTCATCGTCGACGGCACATTTATTGTCAGAGATACCGAGTTCGTGGAAGACGTTTTTCCGGGGCGCGCCATCCGGAGGTCCATTCGCCGTTGATTTTCCCTACGAAACGTGGCCCACGGGATTCTCCAGCACTTCCTGCACCTTGTTCATCAATGCGGTTGGCGTGAACGGTTTCTGAAGGAATGGCGTGTCCGGATCCAGGGTCACCTGGGTTCCTCCGGCGTCGGTGTAGCCGGACATGTACAGCACTTTCAGATCGGATCGAAGTACCGACATCTTTCGAGCCAACTCCGGACCTCTCATCCGTGGCATGACGACGTCGGTCACAAGAAGGTGGATCTGCTCGGCGTGTTCCGACGCCACCCGCAGAGCCTTCTCGCCATTGGGCGCTTCCAGCACCCGATAGCCTCTCGTCCGAAGCACCTCACTGGTCAACTGACGTACAAACTGCTCATCCTCGACCACCAGTACGGTCTGGTCTCCAAGTTCGCGAAGGACGAGCGTGCTTCCACCGAACCCGGGTTTCATTCCCTCGACCGTTGTCGGAAGATACATCGAGAACGTCGTCCCGACACCCTCAACGCTTTCGACCATGATGGCGCCGCCACTCTATTCGATGATACCGTGCACCGTAGAGAGCCCAAATCCGGTTCCGTTACCCGTGTCCTTGGTCGTAAAAAATGGTTCGAACACCCTCCCCCGGACCACGGAATCCATGCCGACACCCGTGTCGGACACGCTGAACCTGACGTAGTGGCCTTCATCGAGAGTCGCGTGCATACGAGCGAAGTCACTGTCGATGTAAGTGTTGACGGTTTCAATCGTCAGTTTCCCGCCGTTGGACATCGCGTCACGGGCGTTGACAGCCAGGTTCAAAATGACCTGGCAGATCTGGCCCCGGTCGGCCTTTATCCGGGTCGGCAGGGACTCTAGCCCGGATGGATCACCAATCGGAGAATCGATCGGTGTTCGGATACGAGAAGCGATTTGCGGCGAGACTTGGAGCTGAGAGTGAGCGAGCCGTGGACATTGGCGGATTTTGAGCCTGTGACACGGCGACATTTGGCGGGAGATCGGCATGAATGGGCGAGTGCAGGCAGGCCTCGCCGGGAGGCAGATGAGAGGCGCTGTTTTTCGGATCTGAAGGTTCGGTGTCGTCAGCAACGAAGCGGAATTGATTGCAGGTTTCTCACTATGAGAGCAAAGACGTCGGCATAGGGATAGGCCTCCGACATCGAGATCCAGACGTTGCGGACCGTGAGGCGGATACGCGCACCGATCTTAAGAAGCTTCAGACGGATGGTTCCGCATTGGGCATGGGCCATCGCGGTATCTTTGAGACCGAGACGACGCAACGCCTGCATAAGCATGTAGGCGGCTGAGGACAGATACAGTCGGAGCTGATTGGCGCGCATGGTTCCCGCACTGGTGCGGTCGGCAAATAGATCCAGTTGCTGTTCTTTGATCCGGTTCTCCATGTCGCCGCGTGCGCAATAGAAATCTTCGTAGAGCGCTTGGGCTCCGAGTCGTTCCGGTGGCAGTGAGGTCACCACGAATCGGGGATTGGCGCCCTTGGCCAGGAACTCGGCTTTGCCAACAACGCGACGAGTGCGGCTCCAGCTCTTTCGAGTCCGGTACAGGAAATCCTTAAACACTCGTGCCGATTTCCCAGTGGTCTGAAACTCCGCTTCAGCCTGAATCATCTGGTCAGCGATCTCTCGCTTGAGGCGGTCGTTCTTGGCCAACCCCATCACATAATCGACCTGGTGGGTTTCACACCAGTCCAGTAATGCATCCCGGCAGAATCCGGAATCGGCCCGAATGATGATCGACACGTCCGGCCAGCTCTGACGGATCTGGCCGACGATACGTTCCAATTCATCGACTGATCCTGCCGCCCCATCGATATTGGACGGGCGCAGCCGAGCGCACAACAGATGCTCTCCACAGAAGATGTACAAGGGCAGATAGCAGTAGTTGCGGTAGTAGCCGTGAAAGAACCGGCCTTCCTGTTGACCATGGATCGGATCATCGGTCGCGTCCAGATCCAGAACGATCTCTTCGGGCGCCGTGTTGTCATGGGCTGCCACAAACGCATCGACCATCCAACGATCGATCTTGTCCCCATCCATAGCGATCTTCTTGTACCGCTCCTGGTCGCCGACTTCGGCGCCGGTCAACTCCAATCGGTTTAGCGTGCTCTTGCCCGCCAACGCCTTTCCCCAGTCGCCGGCCTGTCGTCGATTCGTTCCCAGCGGATCCGCTTTGTCCACCGCCAACGCAAGCATCGGGTCGGTCCGTAACTGATCGTGATCGTTCAGGTCTTCATATCCCAGGCACAGCCCGTAGACCCGCTGTCCCAACAGCTCCTTCACGGTGTGTTCGATCAACCGTTGGTCGCGATGATCGCTAAAACACCCCGCCAATCCATCGATCAAACCGGTCCGCTTTTCGACTTCACGCAGCAGCAGAACTCCAGCGTCAGACGTGATCTTGCCGCCGTCGAAACGCGCCTTCATTTTTCGTTGAAGAAGTCCGTGAAATTCGAACGTGGTTTGTTTACACTCTGTACTCATAAGGGCCGCCTCCGTTTGGTTTCTGAACCGTTCTCGACAAACGATTTATGCCAAACAGGGCGGCCTTTTCTGGTCCTTTCGGTGATTTATGCGGGCTAGACGCGTGGTCAGTTCAATGTCCTCGCCCATCAAACGCGGCAGCATCTTCAGGTTGTCTTCGATCACCCCGTTCAAGTCGAGAACTTCGGGCCGCAGCACCTGACGACGGCTGAATGCCAGCAACTGGCCCGTGAGGTCCGCGGCCCGACGCGACGCCCTCTCGATTCCATCCAACTCGGGGGTCCCGACATCCGCCACGCCTGCACTTCTCAGCAGATCCGCATACCCCAGGATCACGGTAAGCAGATTATTGAAATCATGTGCGATCCCACCGGCGAGTTGTCCCACGGACTCCATTTTCTGGGACTGTCGAAACTGTTCCTCCAATGCGCAGCGCTTCGTCACATCCCGGACTGCCGCGCAGAACAACACACCTTGTTCCGTGTCGATCGGACTGAGGCTGATCTCGACGGGAAAAGAGCTTCCATCCTTACGCAAGGCCTCCAGGATGGCGTCGCCCATGGAACGGGTCGTCGGTCTCTTGGAATACTCGGCCCTGTGGTTCTTATGGCTTACCCGAAACTTCTCAGGAACGAGCGTCTCGACGGACCGTCCGACCAATTCCTCTCGCGAGTATCGGAACATTCTTTCCGTCTGGTTATTGACCAGGACTATCTTACCCTCCTGGTCTATCAGGACCATCGCGTCGGGTGCGGAGTCCAGAAGCATCTTGAATTTCCGCTCGGCCCGGTTTTGCTCCGTCACATCCGTAACCAACGCGAAGAATCCCCTCACGTTGCCGTCCTCTCCAACATCGGGAACATAACTGGCGTGGATATCCCGCAATCCGGAGTCCGGCAGATCCAGAACCGATTCATACGAAATCGATTTTCCGGACAACACGGTGTCGAACTTGTCCTTGAGACGATTGAAATTCTCGTCTCCCATCAACTGCCGGACGTGCCGGCCAACGATGTCGGACGCCGAACTGTGAAATGCACGTTCGTATCCCTTGCTGACAAAGCGATAACAGAGGTCCGTGTCGACGTAGGAGATCAGCGCCGGCAGATTGTCGGTGACCAGGCGAAGGTCGCTGTCCCGTCTCGCGGCTGCCTTCCGATCGGTAATGTCCAGAGCGATGCCGACGATCCTCAGGCTCTCGCTTTCCGCTTTCGCATGATCGCCACGAAGGTAGACGTAACGCGGCGCCTTACCAACGTGTCGGATTTCGGCACTCGAGATCGACTGGGATGTCATGCTTCAAAGCCTCTTCAAGCGCCTTCCGGACGACCTGACGGTCGTCCGGATGTATCGCTTCAAGAAAGTCGGCCTCTATGTGAACCTGCTCTTGTTCGAAGCTGCTGAACAGACGGCCCATCTCATCGGAACAGTAGAACTCTCCGGACCGCAGATCCCACTCCCAACTGCCGATGTGAGCGGCCCGCTGGGCCTGCTCCAGGCGCGCCGCGTTTTTCCTGCCATCGGTCACATCGTTCAAAGAGAAAACCAGGAGGTCCACCTCCCCACGGTCATCGAAGACGGGGACGAGGGTCCAATCCCAGTATGTGACACCTCGTTCCGGATGGTCGGGAAAGACGTAGGGACGAGCGAAGGCGCGGTGTGATTCCTTTGTCCGAACGACCTTTTCGAAAATAGTTTTGGCCTCCGAGGGATACCAGTCGAAGTGATGGTTGCCGGGGAATTCGGAGACATCTCGCTCTGCCGCCCTTGCATAAGCGTCATTGACACGCACGTAATTGAACTCCGGGTCCAGGACCGCAACCTGGCTCAGCGTGTACTGGAAGACCAGTGCCAGAAGAGGACGCTTATCTTGCGATCGCTCGGCGGCCTCCTTCTGGCGCGTCATGTCGGTAACCATGGCCAGGGCGCCCCGGTACGTTCCCTGCTCGTCGAAGTATGGACTTATAGCAACGAGCGTCCACAGGAGATTCCCGTTTTTTCGCTTGAACTTGAACTGGTGGGTCTCGCGAAGTCCCGGGCGGAGGCGTTCGACTTTCTTCGCCGCAATTTGCCTTCCCTCGTCGTCTACGAACTGCAACAGCCCAACTCCCGCCATCTCAGCCACATGGTAACCCAACATGTCCGACATCTTCGGACTCACGAAGGTCGTCTTGTTGTCGGAGTCGATCTCCCAGATGCCTTCTTCACTCGTCTCTACAATTTGCCGGTAACGCTCCAGCATCTTTCGTTCCGAAGAGCGGAAGCTGTTCGGTCTGTCCACCCCTTGTGACTGATCGGGGTTCTGATCTTGACTCGCCATCGCCAGATTTTTCCTCGCTGCGGGGGAAGTTTGTTTCTACGAATCCAATAGTTCGCGTACCTTGTTGACAAGAGAGTCCGGGGTAAAGGGTTTGGCGATGAACGCCGCGTCGGGACTCACGGCAAGGGCATCAATCCGGTCCTCGGCATAGGCGGACATGAACAACACCCTGCTATCCACTCCCTCTTCCTTGAGCTTCCTCGCCAGTTCCGTGCCTCTCATTCCAGGCATTACAATATCGGTCAGGACCAGATCTACGGCGTTGTCCGAAATGATCTCCAGAGCGGCTCGTCCGTCGACTGCCTCGAGCACCCTGTAGCCCTTCCGTCTCAGTATTTCGGTAGTCAATGCCCGGACAAACTCATCGTCTTCGACCACCAGAATCGTCTGGTCGTTTCTGCCATATGCCGGAACATCCTTCGAGTCCACTGAGCCGTCGGCCTCACCTTCGGTCGTTCCCTCGAGATACACAGTGACCGTCGTCCCGCGGCCGGCCGACGCATCGATACCGACCGAGCCACCGCTCTGCTTGACGATACCCAGGACGGTCGACAGACCCAATCCCGTTCCCGCGCCCTGATCTTTGGTCGTGAAAAAAGGCTCGAAAGCCTGAGCCTTTGTTTCGGCGTCCATTCCGGTTCCGGTGTCGGTCACGGAGAAACGGACATAGAGGCCCGGTGAAAGCGAGAGGTCGGCCGCTTGCTTATCGTCGAGTTCCACGTTGGACGTTTCGATTTGAAGCAGGCCGCCATCGGGCATGGCGTCCCTGGCATTCACGGCGAGGTTCATGAAAACCTGTATAAGTTGGATCCTGTCCGCCCGAACTCTCAACAACCGTGGCGCCAGGTTTGTGAGCAATTCCACATCCTCTCCGATCAGCCGCTTCAGAAGATCGAGGTTGTCCTCGACCACGCCGTTCACATCGAGGACAATCGGCCGCAGACGCTGGCGACGGCTGAAGGCCAGGAGCTGCCTGGTCAGGTCAGTCGCTCGCCGGGCCGCCTTGTCGATGCCGTCAAGCTCGGGCGTCGAATCGCCGTCGAACCGCTCTTTCATCAGATCCACGTACCCGACGACAACGGTGAGCAGGTTGTTGAAGTCGTGAGCGATACCCCCGGCGAGACGGCCGACCGATTCCATTTTCTGGGCCTGACGAATCCTTTCCTCCAACGCGTGACGTGCACTCACGTCGACCCAGCAACCCACCAGCTCTACCGGTTCGCCTTCGTCGTCCAGAACCACTTGGACCGCATCATTGACCACCCGGTAGCTTCCATTTTTGTGCCGGAAGCGATATTCGCAGGACTGAGCGCCGGATTCGAGCAAAGCCGGGAGATCCCCCATCACACGGTCGACGTCGTCGGGATGGATGTGGTCGATCCAGAATCGCGGAACGGCCAGAAACTCCGCAGCCTCGTAACCGAGATTCGCCTCAACGTTCTCACTGACGAACGTTAAACCGAAATCTCCGTCGGCCTTCGCCGTATAGATCATCGCCGGCCCGAAATCGACGAGGTGCTGATACCGGGCCATCGTTGTCCGAAGCTGTTCCTCAGCGTTCTTGCGGTCCGTTATGTCCAACACCATCGTAATAAAGCCCGCCTCCTGGCCGTCGGGCACGGTGTCGGGTACGTATCGGACCATGACCCAGCGCCGCTGCCCCGTTGCGGTCCGAATCGATCCCTCCGACGATGCCTGTTGACCTTCCAGCACCAAGTCAATCTTCGCCTTGTGTTGCTCGTAGTTGTCTCTCCCGATGATCTCCCACACGTATTTGCCGACAATCTCTTCCCTCGGGAGGCCGAAGAACTCCTCGTAACCCTTGTTGACAAACTGGTACCGCCGGTCCCTGTCGACCCGGGAGATCATCACCGGCACATGGTCATTGATCAAGCGAAGCTGTTCTTCCCGATTCGCGAGAACTTCCTCGGCCGTCTTCCTCTCGGTGAGATCTGTTATCAATGCGTAGAAGCCTCGGGTGGTGCCGTCGTCGTCAAAGTCCGGAACGAAATTGAGCTGAAGCCAGAGGGTCTTCCCGTCGCGGATGAACCGATACTCACTGGATACCTGCTGACCCGACAGGACCTTTTCGATGTTCTCGTCGTCGTAATTTTCGCCCAGGACGTCCGCTACATTGCGGCCAACGATGTCTTCGACCGGAATCCCCATCAAGTCCTCATAGCGCTGATTCACGAACTTGTAGCGGCGATCGGCGCCGACATAGGAGATCAGGGCGGGGACGTGGTCGGTGATCAGACGGAGCCGACGTCCTTGCTCGCGAACTTTCCGTTCGGCTCGCCTCCGCGCGGTAATGTCGGTTCCCGATATGATGGCGCGGGTGAAATCGGAGTTCCCGTCGACAGCCGGCACCGACCAGCGGGCGTAGATTTCAACCTCTTGCCCATCGAGGGTAAAGGATGGTATTTCGGCCTCGTAGCTCGTTTTACCATCCCACATCACTTCCAGAATTTCCTTTAAGACTCGCGGTGAGCCGGAATCTCTCGCCCCGGGAAAGTTGTCCAGCAGCTCCTGCTTGGAGCGGGCATTGAAAAGCTTCACGGCGGCTTTGTTCACGGCCACATGATGTAGCGTTCCCATCACCTCCGCTATTTCGTCGGAGCTGTCATCGAAGTGCTTGCGAATATCTGTGACGCCGGTAGCGCGGGCCCTTTCCAGCCAGGAGGCGAGACCCGAGTAATCCGTTTCCCACATGGCCACCGGGGCGGATTCGAAAAGCTCCTTGTAACGCAACTCACTGGTTTCGAGAGCTTGCTGCGACTGCTTAAGTTCCGTAATGTCCACCGCCGCGATCACGGTGTGTGACAGGTCCCCAGCGGTGAGATTCATGCTCACTACAACATCCAGGGGCCGACCCCGCAGGGTTGCTGTGTGTACTTCGGATTGTAAGTGCCGCCGACCCTTCCACATTGCCAGGAGAAATTCCTGGGCGATCCGGGTGTCATCGGGCTCCTCCGGGGTCGGTAGGCCCTCGGGCAGATCGTCCTCGCTTTCGGCCTCAAAAAGCTTCAGTGCGGCCTCATTGACCCGATTGGGTCGGAACGATTTCCGGAGCGACGAAACCTCGGCCATGTTCGCCGCCACGTAGGAAACGATATCTTCGACTCCCTTGCTCCTGAGAGATTCCAACCAACTCGAAAGGCTACTGTAATCGATCTCCCACATGGCGACGGGAGCGTGATCGAACAAGTGCCTGTAGCGTTCCTCGCTTCGGCGCAAACGAGCTTCGTCCATCTTCGCTTCCGTGATGTCGGTAGTCGTTCCCGCGTACCCAATGACGCGCCCTGAATCATCGGTCTCCGCAACAGCCTGCCCAAGGACCCACTTTGTCCGACCGCGACGCCCTTGAAATCGATATTCCGCCCGAAACGGCGATTGCTTTCGAGTCGCCTCGGACCAGTCCGCCCAAACCCGCTCGCGATCATCCGGATGAAGGGCCGTGGCCCAGCCGCCACCATGCGCCTGGTCGGGGGTGAGGTCCGCAATCTCACACCAGCGTTCGTTGACGTACGTGAATTGACCCGCTCCGTCCGTTTCGAAGATACCGACGGGAGACACTCGAGCCAGGGACTCGAAACGTTTCTCGCTGTCCAGTAAGGCGCGTTCGGTCCATTTTTCTTCTGTCACGTCCCTGGCGCTGCCCGTGTGCTTCAAGATCTTTCCATGCTCGTCGAGCTTCACATCGGCTCGAAGTCGCAGGTGTCTGATCGTACCGTCGGGTTTCAACACCCGGTACTCTGTCTTGTGTGAACCTTGCTCAAGCAGTTTGGCCCGTGCTTCATCGACCTTGTGCCGGTCTTCAGGATGAATGGCCAGTATGAGGGCCTTGCGTGCGTAGAATCCCTCCTCCCCCGCCAGACCAAGAACGGACAGCATCCCCTTGGAGCAATAAAATCGACCGGTTTCGGGATCTTCTTCATAACTGCCCACCCGGGTGGTCCGCTCGCTTTGCTCAAGAAGCATCCGGCTTCGATTAGGCTCACTTCGGCCCTCGACCATTGGTCCGGGCATCTCTACGGAAGGAGCGCCACCAGGGGCTGACGCCGAAGTTTCGAGCGCAGCCTTGAACATGGCCAGGCGGATCTTAGCCCTCTTCTGCTCGACGGCGACACGAACGGCATGAAACAGAGGGATGTTTCCAAAACGCTCCGAGCCTCCCGTCCCGCCATCAGGCCCATTGGACTGGTCAAACCAGAAATCCAGACCGGGATCCAGAATGGCAACGGGAACCCCAGGCAGCCTCTCGACAACATCTCGGAATGAGTCGCTGCCACCGTCGTTCTCCATAGGAACATCCAGGAAAACGATGTCGGCATCCACCTGCTCAGCTCGCGCCGGCGCATCGGAGATCCCCACACAGTGGTGGATGAGGAAATCGTTCCCTGTCGAACCCTGGAGCAATCCTCCGAGAAGCCGGGCTTTGTCTTCCCCGCCGCCGGCAAAGAGAGCATTAATCGAAAACCGGGCCGAAGCTGTTTCGGTACTCATGAACCAATTACAACATCGAAAGGGTGCCGCCGTAACTAGGGAAAACCCTGGAATTACAGGTAAACAACCCTAGCCCGGATGGATCACCAATCGGAGAATCGATCAGTGTTCGGATACGAGAAGCGATTTGCGGCGAGACTTGGAGCTGAGAGTGAGCGAGCCGTGGACATTGGCGGATTTTGAGCCTGTGACACGGCGACATTTGGCGGGAGATCGGCATGAATGGGCGAGTGCAGGCAGGCCTCGCCGGGAGGCAGATGAGAGGCGCTGTTTTTCGGATCTGAAGGTTCGGTGTCGTCAGCAACGAAGCGGAATTGATTGCAGGTTTCTCACTATGAGAGCAAAGACGTCGGCATAGGGATAGGCCTCCGACATCGAGATCCAGACGTTGCGGACCGTGAGGCGGATACGCGCACCGATCTTAAGAAGCTTCAGACGGATGGTTCCGCATTGGGCATGGGCCATCGCGGTATCTTTGAGACCGAGACGACGCAACGCCTGCATAAGCATGTAGGCGGCTGAGGACAGATACAGTCGGAGCTGATTGGCGCGCATGGTTCCCGCACTGGTGCGGTCGGCAAATAGATCCAGTTGCTGTTCTTTGATCCGGTTCTCCATGTCGCCGCGTGCGCAATAGAAATCTTCGTAGAGCGCTTGGGCTCCGAGTCGTTCCGGTGGCAGTGAGGTCACCACGAATCGGGGATTGGCGCCCTTGGCCAGGAACTCGGCTTTGCCAACAACGCGACGAGTGCGGCTCCAGCTCTTTCGAGTCCGGTACAGGAAATCCTTAAACACTCGTGCCGATTTCCCAGTGGTCTGAAACTCCGCTTCAGCCTGAATCATCTGGTCAGCGATCTCTCGCTTGAGGCGGTCGTTCTTGGCCAACCCCATCACATAATCGACCTGGTGGGTTTCACACCAGTCCAGTAATGCATCCCGGCAGAATCCGGAATCGGCCCGAATGATGATCGACACGTCCGGCCAGCTCTGACGGATCTGGCCGACGATACGTTCCAATTCATCGACTGATCCTGCCGCCCCATCGATATTGGACGGGCGCAGCCGAGCGCACAACAGATGCTCTCCACAGAAGATGTACAAGGGCAGATAGCAGTAGTTGCGGTAGTAG
This sequence comes from Terriglobia bacterium, assembly GCA_965247425.1. Taxonomy (GTDB): domain Bacteria; phylum Acidobacteriota; class Terriglobia; order 20CM-2-55-15; family 20CM-2-55-15; genus CAZOZZ01. The sequence continues at coordinate 1,409,691 of OZ252023.1, read as the reverse complement.
CCGTGAAAGAACCGGCCTTCCTGTTGACCATGGATCGGATCATCGGTCGCGTCCAGATCCAGAACGATCTCTTCGGGCGCCGTGTTGTCATGGGCTGCCACAAACGCATCGACCATCCAACGATCGATCTTGTCCCCATCCATAGCGATCTTCTTGTACCGCTCCTGGTCGCCGACTTCGGCGCCGGTCAACTCCAATCGGTTTAGCGTGCTCTTGCCCGCCAACGCCTTTCCCCAGTCGCCGGCCTGTCGTCGATTCGTTCCCAGCGGATCCGCTTTGTCCACCGCCAACGCAAGCATCGGGTCGGTCCGTAACTGATCGTGATCGTTCAGGTCTTCATATCCCAGGCACAGCCCGTAGACCCGCTGTCCCAACAGCTCCTTCACGGTGTGTTCGATCAACCGTTGGTCGCGATGATCGCTAAAACACCCCGCCAATCCATCGATCAAACCGGTCCGCTTTTCGACTTCACGCAGCAGCAGAACTCCAGCGTCAGACGTGATCTTGCCGCCGTCGAAACGCGCCTTCATTTTTCGTTGAAGAAGTCCGTGAAATTCGAACGTGGTTTGTTTACACTCTGTACTCATAAGGGCCGCCTCCGTTTGGTTTCTGAACCGTTCTCGACAAACGATTTATGCCAAACAGGGCGGCCTTTTCTGGTCCTTTCGGTGATTTATGCGGGCTAGGAGGCCGACTATTGGCCATTAATAAGATCCATATCGACCACTTAAGTGGCCGAAATGGGTCGGGGAGTCAACCTGATACGATCCCGTGCTTTACAGCGAATCGGGTGATCTGGGCGGTGGTACGGAGGCCGAGGTCCTCGCCGATCTTCCGTTTGTGAAACTCAACGGTCTTGTCCGATATACCGAGCACGGAGGCGATCTCCTTTGTGGACTTCCCCTCTGCAACGAGTTGAATGACTTCTCTTTGCCGGTCTGTAGGCTCCCGCACCATCTTCATGGGGTTGGAAGAGAGAAGCAAACTGTCGAGCATGTCCTTGGCAATCAGTGGTGTGACGTAGGCCCCACCTTTGAGCACCGCCCGTACGGCAATTAAAAGTTCGCGGGCAGCAGATTTTTTGAGAAGGTAGCCGGATGCACCGGCCCGGAACGCCTCGACGATCTGGGCCACGTCCTCATGGACGGTCAGGATGATGACTTTCGCCTTCGGATCGGCTCTTTTGATATGACGAGTCGCTTCAATCCCGTTGAGCAACGGCATCGAGATGTCTGCGACGATGATGTCCGGGCGCAATCGATCCGCGGCTGTGACCAGAGCCCGTCCGTCTTCTACGGTCTCGATAACTTCGAACTCGGGCTCCAGTATCGCCTTAACTCCCGCGGTGACAACGCCATGGTCGTCGGCCGCTAACACGCGCGCACGCCCCATTCAAGTCACCGAACCTAGGAGCCTGCGCGGCAGAAGGAATCTACTGCGAAAGCGGTATGATCGGACCATCTTCCCGCGCTGAGACCCGATGCCCCTGCCGCCCGACCTTCAGGAGTCCATCAAAGGCGACTCGGAGGCAGGGCAACGGTCCTTGCCGCGATCGAATTGACGGCCCTATTGAAACTAATATAAGCTTCCCGAATCCTGTTGCAAACCATTCTAGTTCTACCACGATATGATGACCGAACGCCGGTCCAAAAGTAAGCCGGTGAAGGAGGATGCTCAATGACCGTTAGAACCACGCGCTACTTTTCGACCTGCCTGGTGGCGGTACTGACCGTAGTTGCGCTCGTGGGTTCGATCTCGCCGCTCGGAGCGCAAGGTCGATCCACCGATGGCGAAACGCCGACCATTGACGACAAGACCGAGGGCATGCGGAAGATAGACGGCTACTTCCCCATGTACTGGGACGACAAAGAGGGAAAACTCTGGTTGGAGATCTCCCGTTTCGATACGGAAGTTCTTTACGTTCGGGGTCTGTCGGCCGGCCTGGGTTCGAACGACATCGGGCTCGACCGGGGTCAGTCGGGAGGCACGCGCATCGTGGCTTTCGAGCGGGTCGGGCCGAAGATCCTGATGGTCCAGCCAAACTACCGGTACCGGGCCTCGAGTGACAACCTGGATGAGCGGCGCGCAGTGGAGGAAGGTTTCGCCAAGTCCGTGCTCTTCGGTTTCGTTGTCGGTGCGGAAACGGACGGCCGGGTGATCGTCGACACAACCGACTTCCTGCTCCGTGACGCACACAACGTGATCGGCCGCCTCCGTCGCCAGGGGTCCACTTACCGCCTGGACAAGACCCGCAGCGCGGTATATCTGCCGAATACGAAGGGCTTTCCGAAAAATACGGAAATGGACGTCACGTTGACCTACACTTCGGATCAGCCATCGAATCTGGTGGGCACCGTCACACCCACGTCCGGCGCGGTCACGCTGCGGCTCCATCATTCCCTGGTCGAGTTGCCGGGGCCGGGTTTTGAACCCCGGGTAGCCGACCCCCGGTCCGGCGTTGGCGCATTGACTTACCTGGACTATTCCACGCCGCTCGGCGAGCCCATGAGGAAGAGGTTTGCCAGGCGTCATCGGATGGAGAAGAAAGATCCGACGGCCGCCATCAGCGAGCCGGTCGAACCCATCATTTACTACCTCGATCGGGGAGCCCCCGATCCGGTGCGATCGGCCCTGCTCGATGGGGCACGATGGTGGAACCAGGCCTTCGAGGCCGCAGGTTACCGCGACGCATTTCGAGTCGAGGTCATGCCCGAAGACGCCGACAAGATGGACGTGCGCTACAACGTCATCAACTGGGTCCATCGTTCGACCCGGGGCTGGAGTTCGGGAGGTTCGGTCACCGATCCAAGAACCGGAGAGATCATTCGAGGCCAGGTCACGCTGGGATCGTTGCGAGTCCGTCAGGACTACCTGATAGCCGAAGGCCTGCTCTCACCATACGAGAATGGCGACGAGGCGCCGCCCGAACTGGCCGCGCTTGCCCTGGCCCGCATACGGCAGTTGTCCGCTCACGAAGTCGGGCACACGCTGGGCTTCGGTCACAACTACTACGCAAGTCCGGCCGGCCGGATCTCGGTCCTGGACTATCCGCATCCGTTGATCACGTTGCAGCAGGACGGAACGATGAACCTGGACGAGGCCTATGACGTAGGAATCGGAGAGTGGGACAAAATCTCGGTCCGGTGGGCATATCAGGATTTTCCAGCCGGGACCGATGAGAAGGCCGCACTCGAAGACATGCTGGCCGAGGCACGGGAACAGGGACTGCTCTACATGTCAAACCAGGACGTCGCCGTGAGTCCCCTGGTCCACCAGTGGGCCAACGGAAGGAATCCGACTGCGGAGTTGGAGCGCCTGATGGATCTGCGACGCGCCGGACTCAACAAGTTCGGCGAAACGGCGATTAAGACCGGCATGCCGCTGGCAACGATGGAGGAGGCGCTGGTTCCTCTGTATCTGCACCACCGATACCAGATCGAGGCGGCTGCGGCTGGCCTTGGAGGTCTGAACTACAGCTATGCACTCCGGGGAGACGGTCAGACACCTCTGGAGCGAATACCGGGTCCCCAGCAGCGTGATATTCTCGCGACGCTGGTGGAAACGATCCATCCGGGAGAACTGGTCCTGCCGGATGCCGTCATCGACAACCTTCCGCCACGACCGTCCGGCTACGGACGGCACCGGGAACTGTTCCCGCGCTACACGGGAATGATGTTCGATGTGATTTCACCGGCTGTGGTACTGGCCGAAATCACTGTCGGCCACATATTGAATTCCGAACGGGCCGCGCGGCTGGTGGAACAGCACGCCCTGAACTCGTCTTTGCCCGGACTCGACGACATCATCGACGGACTGCTTGAAGGGACCTTCGGTATTCGACCTTCCAACAGCTACGAAGCGGAAGTGAGCCGGGCCGTCGAGCGTGGCGTCGTCGAGGGACTCACTCGGTTGGCTGCGCGAGCAAACATGCCACAGGCTAGAGCGATCGCAACACTCCGACTGAGGGAGATCAACAGTCGTCTGGCGTCAGGCGAGGGTGGAGAAACATCGGATCAAGCCCACTACGCCATGCTCGCAACCGATATCGAGCGCTTCCTGACTCGACCCGCTGAAACGTTCCAGCAGCCGGACACGCCGGCGGCACCTCCGGGAGCGCCCATTGGCGATCCGGCATTGAACTGGTTCGACGGTTCCGCGTTGTGGTGTTCGGAGTGGCCGCAATAGAGTCGTACGGGCAGAGTAGTGTAGCGGACAGAGTGTCGGGGCGTCCCTCCGTGGGCGCCCGCGGGAATGACGAACCTGACAGTGCTGCGCCCCGCGTTCGAGTCGCTTGATAGGATTTGCCGGCCTGCAGCAGCTCGAGAGTGGATCGCTGGCCCGCGGGTGGCCAGGGACGGCCACCCCGACACGCTTAAACGCACGGGTTCGCTTACCGGGACAGGAGGATCTCTTTTATTTCCCAGAAGACTTCCCGGCCCCGGTTGTGTCGCATGAACTCGCCCATTCGTTCCTGGATGGCGCGTTCCTGACCCATCTTCTCGATCCAGTACCAGTACAATCTGGGCCGCCCGCCGACGAAGCGGCCAAACTCGTTCCAGTCTTCGTCGAAGAAACCGAAAGCGGGAATAGACATGCTCTGCCTTTCTCCGTAGAGGTACAGGCTCATCAGATCGTGGTTCTTGAACCGGGCATCCGGCGTTTTCCCGACTTCCTGGTACGGGGTGGACTTCCCGTCGGCGCGCTCGTCACGTGGGAAGATTCGCACCACGAGGTGTTCGGGATTCAGCGATGCGATCTTCGGAACGACCGGAAGGTTCGTGAACACATCCGGGCACCAGTCTTCACCGATGCCCAGGATGTACGTCTTCCGATCGAGGCTCCGAATCCACTCCTGTTCGGCATGTGTGAACTCGAGCGCCTCATAAGCCGCGACGAACTGATCGCGATTCCTTTCGGTGCGCTCAAGATACTCTTCCCACGTGTACCCCGACATGAACCGATCGTAATCGACCACGCTCGTCGTCTCAGCCATTGGCTTTGGCGGCCTGCATCTCGGCAAGTTGCTCCTGCATACGGCGCGTCAGGTGGGGCACGATGCCGACCAGGCGTTCGGCAAGCATCAGCTGACCGCGATGATGCATTTCGTGTTCCTTCACCGACAGCATCATCTCGAAGCGGCTCTTGCTTGCAGGCTCCGCGCCCGGGGGCATGCCGACGGGCTCGGCAAGGAAGTCTTCGGTCACTCCCTCGACAAAGGTGGCCCAGATTTCCCCTTCAGACTTGAGCAGCTCGATGATCTCGGCCTTGTTTCTCGGCTTGGCCGCTTCCGCACCCATCTTTTCCATCAATGCCGGAAAATCGATCCCTTCGAGGGTGTCTCTCTTTTCTTCCGCATGTACCAGGTAATTGAACCCGTAGGAAAGAGCGATGTGGACCAGCGATTCGGCGATGCTCTTGGTACCGTCCGCCGGTACGAAGCCGTACTTGTGTTCAGGAATCTCTTCGGCGATCTGGATCGTGTTGCCGCGAACCGTTCGAAAGCTTGCAGCCAGTTCCCTGGCTCCGTAATAGTTCATTGGATGCTCCTCTTAAAGGTCAGAATTGTTGAAGCCGGGCCGGTTCGCCCCGGCCCTCTTCACCTTAAGTATTTTCTCCGAACGATTCAACGCCAAGATCGTAGACAAACTCCATCAGGGGCTCGTACAACGTCCCTCCCTGCTGTTAGTCCACGCTCTCTGCCGGTATCTGGAGCCTCTGGGCGGCCCCGTTACCGGCCGACGAGATCATGACGGCGATTGTGAAAAGAATCCTGGTTTTGGTTCTCATGTCGGCCTTCCTGATGGGGATGGTCTGATCCGACCATCCGTTCGGCCGAGTGACCGTGGGGACCGGAGGCGCAGACAGTTTTCTAAAAACCGGGTTCGCCCGATCATATACCGTGACAGTTCTTCTGTGTCACCTGAAATCGCAGGTCTCTCTCGGCCTGAATCGGGATCTTCAGGACGACAACCGGTGTGAAATCCGGGTTAATCAGGTAGAATCGATCCGTGATTGCATGGCCGGGCTGGTTTCGGCGCGAATGCTATTCTATCGGCAACCGGGTCTCGACGGGAGACGACTGGTTAGGAGGTTTCGAGTGATGAAATTTACGAGACTGCTGGTTCTGACCATGATGGTCGCAGTCGCGGTACCGGCACTGGCCCAGAACGACATGGAAGCGCCTCGTCCGATCGATGCTCTCGATAGTGTCTGGATTGAAGAGCTGACCTGGATGGAGGTGCGTGATGAACTCGCTGCCGGCAAGACGACCGCCATCATCGCCGCGGGCAGCCTGGAACAGAACGGACCCTACGTTCCCACGGCAAAGCATGCCTACGTCCTTCGTGCGACGGCGGAAGCGACCGCTCGAAAACTCGGCAACGCGCTGATCGCACCGATCGTTCGGTACGAACCCGGGTCGCCGGATAGCCCGAGATACCCCGGGACGATTCCGGTTCGCATGGAAACTTACAAGGCGATCCTCACCGACGTGGCGTCAAGCTTGAAAGCTCATGGCTTCGAGCACATCATTCTGATCGGAGACAGCGGCGGGAACCAGCGTGGCCTTGACGAAGTGTCCCAGGAGTTGACCGCGAAATGGGACGGCGGACCGACATCGATTCATTTCGTCAGGGAGTACTACGACAGCTGGCAGGCCTCGGATGGGGCCATTGAGGAAGTCACCGGACAGGCGGAAGTTTCCGAGGGCATCCACGACGACTACAGCGTCAACTCGATCATCATGACGGTCGATCCGGAAGCGGTACGATACGACCAGCGCGTCGCTGCCGGGAAGGCGTCGATTAACGGCATCAGCATCGCTCCGAAGGAACGAACGATCGCAAACGGCAAGAAACTCGTCGATATCCGGGCCAGTGCCACCGTGGAGGCGATTCGCCGGATACTCGGAACTTCCTCAAGCAACCAGTAGTTCGGAAAGAACGCCGAGGCCGGGAAGCATCCGGCCGGATGCTTCCCGGCCTCGGCTGCTAGTCCCTTCGCGAAATCCAAGTCTGTCGCGTCTTGGAAAGGGGTGCGCCATTCCTGACGGACGAACCATACCGGGTCCCCTCAGAGCCCTTCTGCTGCTGTTGATGATGTATACGTTCTTCCTCAGCATCACGCTGATGGGGGATTCCTCCAAATTCTTCGGCAGCGGATTCGCCGAACAACTCCTCGCGACCACCGCCAACCCTTTCGTCGGGCTGTTTGTCGGAATTCTCGCCACCAGCCTCGTGCAGAGCTCCTCAACGACGACCTCGATGGTCGTGGCTCTTGTCGCCGGAGGGGGCCTTGAAGTCAGCGGCGCGATCCCGCTGGTCATCGGGGCCAATATCGGAACGAGCGTTACGAACACGCTCGTCTCGATCGGACACATCTCCAGACCCGCGGAATTCCGAAGAGCCTTCGCGGCCGCAACGGTTCACGACTTCTTCAACCTCATCGCCGTGGCGATCCTTTTCCCCCTGCAACTGGCGACCAATTTCCTCGGCATCGCGTCGGATTTCCTGGGCAAACAGCTCCAGAACTCCGGAGGGATGACGCTGGTCAATCCGATCAAGCTCGTAGTCGATCCGGTGGCCGATCTCATCGCGAGGCTGACCGGAGAGTCCGGTACGATCCTGCTGATCCTGGCGATTGTTCTTCTGTTCACGGCCCTCCGTTACATCGTCGTACACTTGAAGGTCCTCGTGATCGGGCGGGTCGAGGCATTCTTTGACAGCGTCATCTTCAAGACGTCCTTTCGGGCTCTCATGTTCGGGCTGGTCCTGACAGTCATGGTCCAGAGCAGTTCAATTACAACTTCTCTGGCTGTCCCCCTGGCGGGCGCGGGAATCCTGACTCTTCAGCAGATTTTTCCGATGACCCTGGGTGCAAATATCGGAACGACGATCACCGCGATGCTGGCCGCCCTGGTCACCGGCGAATTGTCCGCCGTCACCGTTGCGTTTGCCCACGTCCTGTTTAACGTGTTCGGCATCGTCATCGTCTGGCCCATCCGCGCGCTTCCGATTTATCTGGCGACCACGCTGGCGGACCAGACCTTGAAGTCGAGATTGGTCCCGGTTGCGTATATAGGCACCATGTTCTTTCTGATTCCTCTCGGACTAATCTATCTAATGGGGTGATTTCAAATGTTCAGGTTTAAAGAGTTGATTGAGTTGTGGAAGACAGCGAACTCGCTGACTCAAGCACTCGAGGACTCACACGTGATGCTCCAAAGCACCCATGAGATGTTTTCCGAGTCTGTCAAAACTCTGCGCCACAGCGACAACGCGGACTTGACGGTGGACATCCACAAAATGGATCAGACCATCAACAAGTACGAACAGCAGGTTCGCCGGAAGGTACTCAAACACCTTGCGATAACCGGAGGGGTCAACATGATTCCGGGCCTGATCCTCACGAGCATCGTGATCGACATCGAACGGATCGGGGATTATGCAAAAAACATCAAGGACCTGGCGGTCGCACATCCGGAACGCCTGCACTGCGGTCGGTACAACAGCGAGATCGAACGAATAGAGGCGGGGGTGGGAGACATTTATCGGCGCGTTCTTCCCGCCCTGAAGGCGTCGGACGCGGATGCGGCTCGCAGCGTAATGAGCAGCAACTGGTGGATTCTGAAAAAGTGCGACGAAATCGTCACCGACTTGATCACGGCGCCAGATCCGGACTTGAGTCCGAACGACGCCATTACGACAGCTCTATACACCCGTTACCTGAAGAGAATCGCAGCCCACTTGATGAACATCTCTTCGAGTATCGTCAACCCGTTCGAACGCATCGGGTTCCGCGAAGAGGAAGTCGACTGATGGAACAGGCAGGCTCTTCGGTCAAGCCAGCCCATCCCGTTCTGCCGACTCCCGCCTTCGCTCGAACACCAATCGACCACGTTCCGGCCGCTGCTTTCTGAAACCGAGAAGGTTCCCCATGGTCGGGTGGCACGAAAGGGGTTGACGGGCCCAGGACGATGCCGCACACTTTGGCATTGAAGTCCGCGTGGTGATTTATTGCGAAATTGCTCCACGTTAAAGATGTGCTAAACAGTTCAGGTGTGTTCCGAAGCCCTGTCGCCGTTTGGCGCGGGGCTTTTTTGATTTAGAGTTCTTTTACAACTGAACGTGGTGATTTATTGCGAATTGCTCCACGTAAAAATGTGCTAAACAGCCCGGCGGACTGTTAAAAGGCCCCGCGCTACAAAGCGCGGGGCCTTTTCTTTTTGTCGAACGGGCTAGAGGAGAAACGGATATGAGTTTTGTTCATGCATTGAAATGCCGGGAGTGCGGCCGGGAGTACACTAAATGATTTCGCTACTCTAAATTGGCCCACTTTTGATCGTTTGATTTGGCCCACCCCTGACGACTGAACCGGAGAGGCTGTTCCGAACAAAGAGTTGGAATGGAGGGACCCGGTGTCAAGGAGATCGAAGGTGGAATTATTTGAAGAGATTCGGCGAGAGCACGAGTTTGGTGTGGGAACGATCCAGGGTGTGGCCCGGCGGCTGGGGGTGCATCGGCGGATGGTGCGTCAAGCGCTGGGAAACGCCGTGCCGCCGGCGAGGAAGAGCCCGGAGCGGAAGAGGCCGAGGCTGGAGCCGGTTATGGAATTTATCAACGGGGTGTTGGAGGCGGACAGGCAGGCCCCGCGGAAGCAGCGGCACACCAGTCACCGGATCTACGAACGGATCCGGATGGAATTTCCGAAACATCCGATTGGGGAATCGACGGTTCGCCGGTATGTCGGGCGGCGGAAGCGGGAGATGGGTTTCATCCGACAGGAGACGTTCGTGCCGCAAAGCTACGCCTGGGGTCAGGAAGCACAGATCGACTGGTACGAAGCCGTCGCGGAGTTGGATGGCGAACGGCAGAAGCTCCAGGTTTTCTGTATGCGGAGCATGGGCAGTGGTGGCGCATTCCATCGAGCTTATCCTCGGGCGACACAACAGGCATTCCTGGAGGCTCATGAGTTGGGTTTCCGCTATTTTGCGGGGGTCTTCGGGGTGCTGCGTTATGACAACCTGACCAGCGCGGTGAAGAAGATTCTGCGGGGATACCGGCGTGTAGAGACCGAACGGTTCATCGCGTTTCGGTCGCATTGGAAGTTTCAAGCCGAGTTCTGCACACCCGGCGAGGGCCACGAGAAAGGCGGTGTGGAAGGCGAAGCCGGATACTTCCGGCGCAATCACCTGGTACCGGTGCCGAAGGCGAAGGACCTGGCGGATCTGAATGCGCAGCTGCTGGCCGGTTGCCGTGCCGATGAACGGCGCAAGATCGGCGATCGGGTCCAGACGGTGGGTGAAGGGATGCAGATCGAACAGCCCCATCTGCTCGCGTTATCGACCGAAGGGTTCCCTCTGGCCGAGGACAGCTTTCCACGAGTCGATGGTAAGGGATGTGTACGGGTGCGTAACAACTTCTACTCCGCCCCCGTCAAGACCGGGACTGTGGTGCGGGCGAGCGTTTTTCCGGCCTACGTGGAGGTCTGGCACGATGGCGGATGCGTGGCGCGGCATGAGCGAGGATATGGAAACGGCCAGCACTTCTTCAATCTGGAACATTATCTGGAGGTGTTGGAGCGGAAGCCGGGCGCGCTGGCCGGGAGCAAGCCTCTGGAGCAATGGCGGCAACAGGGCCGATGGCCGAAAAGCTATGACGAGTTCTGGCAGACGTTGATCGATCGCAACGGAAAACAGAATGGGACCCGCGCAATGGTGGAGTTGCTCCTACTGGGCCGGGAACATGGCTATAGCGAGCTGGATTCCGCATTCCAACAAGCCCTGCGCCTGGGATGCTCCGATGCCGCCGCGGCGCGCTACCTGATGACCGAGGCCCGATTCGACCGGCCGGCGGCGCCGCGACTGGAAGTGGCCGCACTACGCGCTTATGAGCGGCCCCTGCCGGAGGTGAATACTTACGATGCACTGCTCACTGCGGAGGTGGTCTAGTGTCCGCCACAGCCGGCGGGGTCGAACAGGCGGCGATTCAGCAGTACTGTAAAGCTCTCCGGACGCCCACGATCGGAACGCAGTTTGCGGCCATGGCCGAGCAGGCCCAGCGGGAAGAGCACACCTACACACGGTATCTGGAAGCCTTGCTGGCGATGGAAGTTGAAGAACGCGAACGGAACACCGTGGCCCGGCGGATTCAAGCCGCACGTTTCCCTCGAATGAAGACACTCGAGGACTTTGACTTCTCGCGGTCGAAGGTTCCAGCCAACCGGATCCGTGGACTCGCAGACGGTGGCTATTTAGAACACGCCGAACCTGTCGTCCTGATCGGGGAGTGTGGAACGGGCAAGACGCACCTGGCCACAGGACTGTGCGTGGCCGCTTGTCGGCAGAAGAAGCGGGTTCGCTTTACGACGGCCGCCGGCTTGATCAACGAGTTGGTCGAGGCCCACCACAACGACCAGTTCCGCCGGGTTCTGGCCCGATGGTTCCGATACGAGTTGATTGCCATCGACGAAGTCGGCTATGTCCCGATGGCAGACCTCGGCGCCGAACTCCTCTTTCAAGTCATCTCGGATCGAGCCGAGCGGGCGACGGTGATCTTGACAACGAATCTGCCGTTCTCGGAATGGACCCAGGTGTTTCCCAATGTTCGGCTGTGCAAGGCGTTGCTGGACCGGATAACCGATCGCGCTCACATCATCGAGACCGGAACCGAATCCTTCCGGTTTCGGCGCACGTTGGAGAAACGACAGAAACCACGGCATCCGCCTGGAAAGGAGAAACCCGCGAAACAAACCACGTCCTGAGGGTCGGATCGCCGCGCGGTCGTCGATCCTGGGCGATCCTGGAAACGGAGTTTTTTCCCGAAAGAAAGAAAAAGAACCAAAAAGAAAGAAACGGAGGCCTGTGGAAGATGACGCGCTGTGGAAATCCTAAAAACCAGGATTCCCACAGCGCTTGGAAAAGCCTCGCCAAGGGCGCTCGGCTTTCCCACATCTACAACACAGGCCCGACGGTAATTATCACTACTCGGAATTATTAACAGGAGGGGGTGGGCCAAATCAGACGATCAAAAGTGGGCCAGACCGGGTGGACAAACCCAACTAAACGTCCTGTCGCGGGTTGCGAAGAATGTTTCGCTCCCCTCAAGGTCCGCTACGACTACGAGGCGATACGGAGAACATTCACGCGGGAGACGATCCAGTCCAGGGAACCATCACTGTGGCGCTATCGCGAGTTGTTGCCCCTCGACGACGATCCGACGATCGGGCTTGCCACCGGGTGGACTCCGCTGGTTCGGGCCGAAGGGCTCGCCCGTGTCCTTGGCCTCAAGCGTCTCTATATCAAAAACGACAGCGTAAACTCCCCGACCCTGTCGTTCAAGGATCGCGTCGCCGCGGTTGCCATCAACAAGGCTCTGGAATTCGGTCTCACGGCCGTCGGCTGCGCCTCGACCGGAAACCTCGCAAACGCCGTGGCGGCCCACGCCGCGGCCGCTGGCCTGCCGGCCTGGATTCTGATTCCCGACAACCTCGAACCCAGCAAAGTCACGGCGACTTCGATCTATGGGGCACGCGTGCTTGCCGTGCACGGCAACTACGATGTCGTGAACCGTCTGTCGAGCCAGATCGCGGACCGTTATCAGTGGGGGTTCGTCAACGTCAACCTCAGACCGTTCTATGGCGAGGGATCCAAAACCGTCGGTTTCGAGATTGCCGAGCAACTGGGATGGCGCGCTCCCGATGCCATCGTCACCCCGATGGCCGGAGGCTCGCTCATCACCAAGATCTACGAAGGGCTGAAAGAGTTCGAGCGGCTCGATCTGCTCGAAGGTCCCGTGGGCACCCGGATCTATGGCGCCCAGGCCGCCGGTTGCAACCCTATCGTCGACGCCGTACAACGAGGGAGCCGCGACATCCAGCCGGTAAAGCCGGCAACGATTGCCAAATCCCTGGCCATCGGAAGCCCGGCAGACGGCTATTACGCAACAGGAGTCATCGCCAACTCGGGAGGTTGGGCCGACGAGGTCACCGACCAGGAAATCGTCGACGGCATTGGATTACTGGCGGAAACCGAAGGCATCTTCACCGAAACCGCTGGCGGCGTCACCGTTTCGGTGACGAAAAAGCTGATCGAACAGGGCCGCATCCGACCCGACGACCTGACCGTCATCACAATCACGGGCAACGGCCTGAAAACACAGGAAGCCCTGTCGCTGGCCCCACCCACTTCGATCGAACCAGAACTCACGGCCTTCGACGCGGCGGTCGGCGAACTCGAGTTGACCGCGTAGACAACGAACCATGCAAAGGAAATAAGGAGAGCCTCATGAGCATTCAAATCACCATTCCAGGCCCACTACGAAGATTCACAGCCGAAGACCCGCTCGTCGAGGTCCAGGCCGATACGGTCAATGAGATCCTGGACGAACTCGACGAAAAATACCCCGGATTCCGTTCCCGTCTGTGCGAAGACAACGGCAAACTCCGCCGCTTCTTCAACATTTACGTGGACGGCGAAGACGTTCGTTTCCTGGATAACTTGACGACACTGGTAAAGACAGGCTCCGAAGTGTCCATCATTCCCGCAATCGCCGGTGGGTAGTTGGGGGAGGAGAAGTGGTCAGTGGCCAGTGGTCAGTTGAGGAAGGGGACGGGAGTTTAAGAGTTTCGGGGACGGAGGCGTAATAGGTCTCATAACCGTCACGTCGGCAACGACTTACATAATTGTGCCTCCGTCCCCGAATTAGAGATGGAGCGAGGTGGGGTGGCGTTAGCTGATTTTGGCGGCGGCGGCGAGGCGGGCTCGTTCGAGGACGGCGGGGCCGAAGATCAGGACAGCGGGAGACTCCATCCCTTCTGTCCGGTCGACAATGTCGGCCAGGGTCCCTACGCGGGTTTCCTGATCGGGGAAAGTGGCCCGGGAAACGACCGCGGCGGGGGTTCGGTCGGGGCAGCCTCGATCTCGAAGGCGGGCCACGATCGCGTCGATTCGGGACAGGCCCATCAGAACGACCAGGGTGCCGCCTCCGGCGATGAGGCTTTGGGCTCCGGACCACTCTTCGGGACTCGCATCGGCGGCGCGCGACCCGGTCATCACCATGAAAGAGTGTGCGTGTTCCCGATGGGTGATGGGGATATCCGCGGCTCCGGGGGCGGCGATGGCGCTGCTCACGCCCGGAACGATTTCAAAGGGGACGCCGGCCTCGGTAAGAAACAGGGCCTCTTCTCCGCCCCGTCCAAAGACAAACGGGTCTCCGCCCTTGAGACGACAGACCTTCCGGCCTTCGCCTGCGTGCTGCACCATGAGGTCGTGGATGAGCCGTTGCATCTTCCCACCGTCCCCGACCCGCTTGCCCACATCGATCACAACGGCATCACGCTGCGCCTCAGCCAGCATGCGAGCGTCGATGAGACGATCATGCAGAACGACGTCGGCCTGACGAAGGCACTCGAGACCCCGGACCGTGATCAACCGGGGATCTCCGGGTCCCGCTCCCACGATATACACAATTCCAGATCGACTCATTTGCTGCTCTGATCGGAGGTCTCACCCACAATCTCATCCAGACAACGCTCGAGGCCCATCTCGTCCTTGTCCCGGATCAGACCGAGAGCATCAGAATCGACAAGCCGGTAGTGAACCGCCTTCCGCTCGGCCGGATCTTCAAACCGACCCCGCACGCTCCCCCGCAGGCCTCCGAGGATGTCGAGCAGTCTCCCGTACTCCGGGCCAAGGACGGCGGAAAGCTTCTCACGTAGTCGCGCCGCCAGCGCGGGGCTCTTACCACCCGTCGATATCGCGACGCTGAGATCTCCTCGACGAACGACCGACGGCATGATGAAGTCGCACCGGGATGGGTCGTCCGCAACATTCACGAGGATTCCGGCATCTCGGGCGTCCGCTGCCACCAAAGCATTCACGTCGGAATCATCGGTCGCGGCAAGAACCATCAAAGCACCGCGTGCATCCCCGCTCCGGTAAGCACGTCTATGCAGCGTGATCTTTTCTTCACTGGCCAGAATCCCTAAACGGTCGGAGACGGTCGGACTGATCACCGTGATTACCGCATCGCATTCGAGCAACGATTCCACCCGTCGTTCGGCTACGGAACCGCCACCCACCACCGTTGTGGGCTTGTTGGCCAGGTTGAGCGTTATGGGGAAGTAGTCCATCAGTCCCGTGCAAAATGATCCGCGATAGCCTGAGCCATCGGCCCCATCTTCGGCACATCGGGCCGGATCGCCGCTCGAATGCCACACTCCCCGAGTGCCTGTTCGGTCACGCCGCCCACAGCCGCCACCGTGACGTGGTCACGGAGCGTTGTTTGAAGGGCCGAAAGATGTCCGCTCTCGGACGCCGCCGAAAACAGCATTCTTGCCTGTGGCGCACTTGTAAAAGTGATCACGTCGATGAATCCGTCCAGTAGCGAATCAATGAGTCGCCCGACGGCCGCACGGTCGGAGACTTCGCCATAGGTGTAAACCTCAACCGGCAACACACGCGCTCCTGCACGTTCCAGTTCCGAACAGAAATCACCGCTCTGGTCTGCGTAGAGTTGCACGCCAATAGAACGAGATCCGAGGTCCCCCGAACGCAAGGCATTCAGGACACCGGCGGATGTCGGAGTCGTCGGAATGACATCCGGCCCGATTCCCTCTCTCCTCAGAACGACGGCGGGCTTCGGTCCCCTCACGACAACTCGATCCCTGTTAACGGCGGCCAGAAAGCGGGCCTTTTCGCCCATCGCATCCGCCTCTTCGATCAGAAAACGTGCTCCGACTCCTGTGAAGAACACGACGGTATCGACGCCCCCGTCGATCACAGCCAATATGAATTCCTGGACCTTCCCACGGTCGTCGGCCGGCCTTTCTTCCAGCAAAGGACACGCCAGCACGCGAGCGCCGTGCCGTTTGATGAGCTCCCCGAATTCCGGCCCAAAGCGGTGTTCGGTGACGGCAACTGTCTTGTTTTCGAGTGGAAGTGTCATACAAAGGCAGGACGGCCTGAGACTAGGAGCCAGCGCGGCAGAAGAGATCTACTGCAAAAGCGGTATAATCGGTCCATATTCCCTCGATTTTTCGTTAAATAGAACCACTATTCGCCTCAAAATCGAGAAAATGCCTCAAAGTCGAGGGAATCTGTCCTCGATTCTCCACTCTCTCGCTACGATCCCTTCTGCCGCGCATGCTCCTACGGCTCCCTCTTGCGAAGAATCACGTCACCCGATGTGTTGCGGAGGAGAATGACATTGGAGCCGCCCCCATTCAGTTCCCCGATCATCAGCTTGCGGCGAGGCAAGTCGGGTCGCGGTCGGTTTTCCGGCCGGTCCCTCCGCGGCCTCATCTCCACGATTTCGAATTCACTCTCGATCTCCCCAACGAAGTTTTCAACCCTCAACGTGGCTTCAGCCCCTTCAGGAAATTCGGCTTCGATGGTTCCAGTCAACGTCGTGAACGACATTCTCTGACTCGGATCGACCTCGGAAAAGGAAACGAATACATCGCCAGCCAACGTCTGGACAGTGGCGGCGCCACTGATGTTATGCAATTCAACGTCCCCGGCCTGTTTATTGACGGTAATCCGGCCGGACACACCGATGACTGTCAGGTCTCCGAGAGCTCCGTTGAAGTTGATCGACGTTCCGCGGGGCACCCGGATCGATATCTCCTCCTCAAAGGCCATCGAACGAATTGTCAGAACATTGTTTCTTTCCGAAACCGACAGCCCGGGCCCAATTTCCGGCCTGCGTCCGCGAGCCGCGCCCCGAGCCCCCCGGCCCGGCCCGCGGGGTGGCCGCGGCGGAACGGGTAAGAAGATGCCGCCTTCGCTCACGATGATCACCTCATCGCCGTCATAAGCGATCACCTCGGCATTGGCGTGCAAGAGGTTCAGCCGGAGCAGACCGGGACGCCCCGGATCGCTGAAGCGAATCACATGTTCAGACCCCTCATCCTGAGCCCTCGACGGAGTCGGAAACGCCGCAAGGACAAGCGTGAGTGCCACGCCCACACCCACCCGACGCACAACTGAACGACTCTTCTTGGTCATCGTGTTCCACCTCTCCATTTCGCATCGTAGGTCGATCTTCATGGTTCCATGGACTCCATCGTCGTCGAACTCAACCCCTGATACGCATACGCCCAGGACAGAGGCGAGTATACGACCTCAAAATTCGGGTCGACAATCTCCACCCATTCCTCAAGCGATGCGGCATGATCCTCGTCGGCGCCGTTCGAAGCGTACAGGTACAACGCTCCCAGCAACCAGAGGGCTTCTTTGTCCTCAGGATCCGCCTCGAGCCCCGCCTCGACATGCTCGGCTGCACCATGCCAGTCGCCACCCACCACGAGGGCGTTCGCTTCGACGAGGCGGCGCAACTCCACAGGTAGCCGATCGCTCCCGGCCCGGGCACGCTCGGCCGCCAAACGGGCATCGGCCTCCCGACCTGCGGCGAACGAAGCAGCGCTTAAACGATAATCCGCCATGGCGAATCCGGGGTCCTCCCGAACGGCCTGGCTGAACATTTGAGCAGCTTCGTCGAAGTCACCCGCCTGGAACAGGGCCTCGCCTTCAGCGTATGCCCGATAGGCTTGGACCGAAGACGTCAGGGACACGTCCACATCCGCGAGGCTCACCTCGGTTCCGGCTGTCGAGCTCGCCATTTCACGACTCACCTCGACACCGAGCCGCTCCGCCATCTGAAATACGTCCGAAGCTCCCTGACCTTCTGCCCGCGGTGAGGCGAGCAGGCGGCCGCTCTCGACGTCGACCAGGTCGGCCGTAACCACAACACGATCTCCGACCGTGGCGACCTGTCCCAGAATCATCGTGCTGACGCCGGCCATCCGCGCCACTTCGGTGGCAAGGGAGCTGTCCAATGGACCTGTTTCCTGACCGAGTTGCCCGGCCAGATCGTTCAGTCTCTGACGGCTGACGACATCCACGCCGGTAGATCCGGATAGTTCCGTAGACAACAGGCTGGTCATCATTCGGCCGATCCCTTCGGCGTCATCAGGATCACTCAGGTTTTCGAAGTACATGACCGCAAGCGCGCCCCCCGCAACGGGTGAGGCCGGGGGTAAAGAATCGACGCCGGTCGAGGGGACGAGAATGGAGGCCAGCACGGCCACCAAGGCAAGGCCGATCACACCCAGCCACATCTTGCTTCCCAGCCCCTTGGACGTGGACCGGTTCGGCGCGGCCGCCAAACGTCCGGAGTCGGAACTCCGTTTCAAGCGCAGCAGGTCGGTCCGGAAATCTGAAGAGTGCTGGTAGCGCAAACGTCGGTCCTTCTCGAGGGCCTTCTGGACGATCTGGTCGAGTTCGGCAGGGACATTCGGATCGATCTCGGTAATCGCAACCGGCATCCGATTGAGGATCGCGTCATACAGCACGGCCGTGCTGCTGCCGGTAAAAGCCTGACGGCCCGTTACCATTTCGTAGAGAACGACCCCGAGTGAAAACAGGTCGCTACGGGAGTCCACCTTCTCCCCCCGAGCCTGCTCGGGGGACATGTAGGCGATCGTGCCCACCGCCGCTCCCGGATTCGTCAGGTCCGGGTCCTCGGTGGCGGAATCCTTCGTCTGGGACGTGTCAGGAAGATCTTCCGAGGTGAGTTTGGCCAGACCGAAGTCGAGGGCTTTGGCCTGACCTCGATCGGTAATCATGATGTTGGCGGGCTTGATATCCCGGTGGACGATCCCTTTTGAATGGGCGGCATCGAGGGCGTCGGCAATCTGAATGCCCACTTCGAGAATCTCGTCTGTGGAAAAAGGCTCTTCGGCGATGCGTTCCTTGACTGTCTTCCCTTCCAGGTACTCCATTGCTATAAAGGGTTGGGCCTCGTGTTCGTCGACTCCGTAGATCGTGCAGATGTTGGGATGATTCAGAGCGGACGCGGCTCGCCCCTCGCGCCGAAAACGCTCCAATGCCTGGGAATCCTGGGTGAACTTGGGAGGAAGAAACTTCAGGGCGACCGGACGATGGAGACGCGTGTCCTCGGCCTTGTACAGCACACCCATCCCGCCCGAGCCGAGCTCGCTTAGAATCCGATAATGGCCAACCAGTTTTCCGATCATTTGAACCTGTGAACCAGAGAACGCTTTCAATTCATCTTAGACCCCGCTTGCGGGAGCGTCAAACTTCCGCGACGTCCTGTCGCATCTATAGATGTAAGACGACCGGTACCGGTTTAAGTGGACACTAAATTCAGTTGACGGGCGAACGATGCGGCGGCCGGTGGTTCCGAGAGTTCCCAGACAGAGGCATGGACTCCGCCGGCAATCTTGTATAAGCTCTTTGTGCCCGGGTAGCCCTACTTTAAAGGAAACCTTCTCCCCGGCCGAAAGGTTACGAAGATGGAATGGCATGATCTAGAAAAAACGACAGTCATTAAGTTGCGAGAGCAGGCCCATGATCAAGGCATCAAAGGTGTTAGCGGCAAGAACAAGGCGGTGCTGATCGAGGAACTGGCAGCTGTTCTGGGAATCGAGAAGCCTCACGAGGCCATGAGCCAGACAGTGGTTCATGACAAGGGCGACCTGAAGAAAAAGATCCGGGAGCTCAAGGCCCAACGTAGCAATCTGATCGAATCCAAGGATCACAAAGGCCTGAAGAACGTCCGCCGGCAGATCCACGGATTGAAGCGGCTGATCAAGAAAATGCACGTGGCGGCTGAAGTGGTCGGCTAGCCCGGATGGATCACCAATCGGAGAATCGATCGGTGTTCGGATACGAGAAGCGATTTGCGGCGAGACTTGGAGCTGAGAGTGAGCGAGCCGTGGACATTGGCGGATTTTGAGCCTGTGACACGGCGACATTTGGCGGGAGATCGGCATGAATGGGCGAGTGCAGGCAGGCCTCGCCGGGAGGCAGATGAGAGGCGCTGTTTTTCGGATCTGAAGGTTCGGTGTCGTCAGCAACGAAGCGGAATTGATTGCAGGTTTCTCACTATGAGAGCAAAGACGTCGGCATAGGGATAGGCCTCCGACATCGAGATCCAGACGTTGCGGACCGTGAGGCGGATACGCGCACCGATCTTAAGAAGCTTCAGACGGATGGTTCCGCATTGGGCATGGGCCATCGCGGTATCTTTGAGACCGAGACGACGCAACGCCTGCATAAGCATGTAGGCGGCTGAGGACAGATACAGTCGGAGCTGATTGGCGCGCATGGTTCCCGCACTGGTGCGGTCGGCAAATAGATCCAGTTGCTGTTCTTTGATCCGGTTCTCCATGTCGCCGCGTGCGCAATAGAAATCTTCGTAGAGCGCTTGGGCTCCGAGTCGTTCCGGTGGCAGTGAGGTCACCACGAATCGGGGATTGGCGCCCTTGGCCAGGAACTCGGCTTTGCCAACAACGCGACGAGTGCGGCTCCAGCTCTTTCGAGTCCGGTACAGGAAATCCTTAAACACTCGTGCCGATTTCCCAGTGGTCTGAAACTCCGCTTCAGCCTGAATCATCTGGTCAGCGATCTCTCGCTTGAGGCGGTCGTTCTTGGCCAACCCCATCACATAATCGACCTGGTGGGTTTCACACCAGTCCAGTAATGCATCCCGGCAGAATCCGGAATCGGCCCGAATGATGATCGACACGTCCGGCCAGCTCTGACGGATCTGGCCGACGATACGTTCCAATTCATCGACTGATCCTGCCGCCCCATCGATATTGGACGGGCGCAGCCGAGCGCACAACAGATGCTCTCCACAGAAGATGTACAAGGGCAGATAGCAGTAGTTGCGGTAGTAGCCGTGAAAGAACCGGCCTTCCTGTTGACCATGGATCGGATCATCGGTCGCGTCCAGATCCAGAACGATCTCTTCGGGCGCCGTGTTGTCATGGGCTGCCACAAACGCATCGACCATCCA
Organism: Terriglobia bacterium; assembly: GCA_965247425.1. Classification (GTDB taxonomy): domain Bacteria; phylum Acidobacteriota; class Terriglobia; order 20CM-2-55-15; family 20CM-2-55-15; genus CAZOZZ01. The sequence continues at coordinate 1,388,869 of OZ252023.1, read as the reverse complement.
ACGATCGATCTTGTTCCCATCCATAGCGATCTTCTTGTACCGCTCCTGGTCGCCGACTTCGGCGCCGGTCAACTCCAATCGGTTTAGCGTGCTCTTGCCCGCCAACGCCTTTCCCCAGTCGCCGGCCTGTCGTCGATTCGTTCCCAGCGGATCCGCTTTGTCCACCGCCAACGCAAGCATCGGGTCGGTCCGTAACTGATCGTGATCGTTCAGGTCTTCATATCCCAGGCACAGCCCGTAGACCCGCTGTCCCAACAGCTCCTTCACGGTGTGTTCGATCAACCGTTGGTCGCGATGATCGCTAAAACACCCCGCCAATCCATCGATCAAACCGGTCCGCTTTTCGACTTCACGCAGCAGCAGAACTCCAGCGTCAGACGTGATCTTGCCGCCGTCGAAACGCGCCTTCATTTTTCGTTGAAGAAGTCCGTGAAATTCGAACGTGGTTTGTTTACACTCTGTACTCATAAGGGCCGCCTCCGTTTGGTTTCTGAACCGTTCTCGACAAACGATTTATGCCAAACAGGGCGGCCTTTTCTGGTCCTTTCGGTGATTTATGCGGGCTAGGAGCCGCTCAAACCCGAAAGCCCTCTCCCACCGGATCGGACGGGTCCACGACAAACGTGTGGTAGCCCGTCACGTATGCACTGCCCGTGATTTCCGGAATGATGGCCGGGGTTTCTCCAACCGTGGTTTCGTCCACGATACGACCGACAAAAACTGTTCCGATGAGACTCTCATTGGCGAAGGGTTCCCCTGCTGCCAATGTTCCTTCAGAACGGCGGAGCGCCATCACCGCACACGTCCCGGTTCCGCACGGGGAGCGGTCGACCTCCGCATCCGCGAAAATGGTAACGTTGCGCAGGGCCGCGCCATCGCCGGCGGCGGGACCGCAGAATATCGTGCCGTAGATCCCGTTGAGACCCGGTTCTAGTGGATGAACGACCTGACGCGTGCCTTCAATCGCATGCTTGATCCTCATTCCTAACGCTCGAAGGTCGGTCAGGTGCGACCGGTCAATCGGCAGCGGAGCCTCCTGGACGATTGCATAGAACGCACCCCCGAAGGCGATGTCCACCCTCAAGCCCTCGACGTTGAGACCCCGTTCGAAAACAAACGATGGCACGTTTCGGAAACTGACGCCCTCGACGCGACCATCCTTCATGTCTGCACGCGCTCGCACAGGGCCTGCCGGAGTGTCGATCGTGATCGAGGAAGGATCGGAAAAAAGATCCTTCCCGACCGCCACGGTCACCAGCGCAATCACACCGTGGCCGCACATCGTGCTGTACCCCTCGTTGTGCATGAACAAGACACCCATATCGCTCCCGCTCAAAACCGGTGCCGTCATCACACAACCGTACATGTCGGTATGCCCGCGCGGTTCGAGCATCAATGTGGTTCGGATCTCGTCGAGATGTTCCTGCATGTACCGGCGCTTTTCGAGCATCGTGGATCCCGGAATGTCCGGCACTCCCGAAACGATGATACGCAACGGCTCTCCGCCGGCCTGAGCGTCGATTGTCTTATAAGTTTTCGCGTACGTTGACATCGTAGTCTTCGTGCCCGGTTTGGACCCTTTGCCGGATACAATGCCGGCAAAGCTTATCTATCTAAACACTCTGGCGGACGTGGGGATAAGTTCTTTTCGAATCCAGGGAGGAAGAAGTGGCGGAATTGGTCCAAGTGGCGAAGCGATCGGAAGTGACTCCGGGAACGGCAATATCGGTCGACGTCGGCGGCACGTCTGTCGCGATCTTCAACGTCGATGGCGAATATTTTGCGATCGGAAACGCCTGCAGCCACCACGGCGCGCCGTTGTGCCAGGGCACGATAAACGGACACAGAGTCCGTTGCCCCCTTCACGCAGCGGAGTTCGACCTGAAAACGGGAAACGCCCTTTCAGCCCCGACCGCCATCGGCACCGGGAGCTACCGGATTGTGATCGACGGGGATCAACTCAAGATCGCGGGCTAGGAGCCTGTGCGGTCACTTTCGCGTGGCGTACCACTCCCCGGAGCCAAACTCGCCGAAATAGACGGCACCTTCCATCTCGGATTCGTCCCAAAACCCCTCGAAGCTGATCGATATCTTCTGCCCATCCGCGTTGATGGTAAAACCGAAATAGATTTCTTCGTCCACGACCTCTCCAGTCACCGTGAACTCGCCCTGAGAACTGCTCAGCCTACCGGTCAGGTAGCCCTGGGAGTCAAAAGACAAGGTCAGGTTCGACTCCTGCTGCCCTTGAGGCGAATCCACCGTCACGACCCATTCTCCGCGACCATCCTGCGCCGAAACCGGGGATGCAAACAGGATCGGTACCACCAACAGAAAAGCGAGGCTCGCTGTTCTTCTCATATGTCCTCCGATTTCCGCCCGGAAGTCGGCCGGGCAGACGCCTCAAGAACAGTTCTCCGGCAGGACACTAAAACGTGTCCGTAAAAAAGACGTAGGAGAACAGAACGCCAATCGTGCCGGCGACCAGCAGATAGTACAGCATCGGCATGATGGTCTTGCGGATCAGGGCACCTTCCATTCCAACCAGCCCAACGGTCGCACTCGCCGCGACGACGTTGTGGACACAAATCATGTTACCCGCGGCTCCGCCCACGGCCTGGAGACCGAGGATGACGAGTCGCGATGTCCCGATCTGATCTGCAACGCCGTACTGGAAAAGCGCGAACATCAGATCGCTGACAGTGTTGCTCCCTGCCACGAAAGCCCCCATGGCGCCGATCGCCGGCGCAAAGAACGGCCAGGTAGCGCCTGCGATCCCCGCCACGTATTCGGCAAGAACCAGGGGCATGCTGGCCAGGCCCGAGAGATTGGCTTCTCCGGAATCGATGAACACGCGGACAAGCGCCACGGCGAACAGGAGAGCCAGGGCGGGACTGGCCATTTTGTGGGCCGCATCGGACCATGCAAACATCGCCTCTTTTTTCGTCATCCGATGCAGCAGTATCGTGATCAGCGCGACCACCATGAAAATGGTCCCCGGAAGGTTCAGCGGTTCAACGCTCTGGGACAGGCTGGTCCCGAGGATATTGGACCAGGTGAAGCTGACGGACAGGATCCAGGCTTTAAACGGGAGGAAGGGCAGGCGCGTCACCACGAGTAGACCGGCGACCAGCAGATAAGGGGTCCAGGCCTTGAACAACGTCATGTGGTGACGCTCTTCTCCGGCGTCGGCGGTGATGTTTCCCACCCAGTCTTTGTCCCACTTGTCCCGGGGCGGGAAATCCCAGGGCTTTCCTTTCGGCATGAACAGGCCGTTGCGAGCTCCCGTCACGACAATGGCCAGCCCAATGAGCCCTCCGAGGAGCGACGGAAACTCCGGCCCGAGAAACACGGCGACCAGAATGTACGGAATGACGAAGCTTAAACCGGCGAACAGGGCAAACCTCCACACCTCCAGACCTTCCCGGAACGATCGCTTTTCGCCAAAGTACCGTGTCATCATGCACACGATGATCAGCGGTATGAGGATGCCGGCTACCGCGTGAGGCATCGCCGCAAATATGCCGAGCTGATAGATGAAATCCGCGTAAGGGATGCCGCTGGCCGCCAGCGCATCTTCGACAAGCGGCACGTTCAAAGACTGCCCCATACCCACCAGGATCGGCGTACCGACGGATCCAAAACTGACCGGTGTGCTCTGGATGATCAACGTCGCCATGACGGCCGCAAAAGCCGGAAAGCCCAGCGCGAGCAGCAACGGAGCAGCCACCGCGGCAGGTGTGCCGAATCCTGCCGCACCCTCGATGAACGCACCGAAAAGCCACGCCACGATGATCAACTGGATGCGTCGATCCTCTGAGATCCCCATGAAACCGCGGCGGATCGTCGTCACAGCCCCGCTCTCACGAAGAGTGAACAGCAGGAGGATGGCGCCGAATATGATCCACAAAAGCGTGAGGGCGATCATGCCTCCACGCAGGGTCGCCGCCATCACGTTGACCAGCGGCACCTGCCAAACCGACAACGCGACGATCACGGTCAACACGTAAGCCACCGGCATCGCCCGGACCGCAGGCCATCGAAGCACCACCAGAAAGAACATCACCGCCAGAACGGGGAGCAATGCGACAAGCGCATACAGTGCCATGGACATCTCCTTCGAATAGAGAAACTGCTGAACTGTAGCCGCCCGGAAGTTGGCTGTCAAGAACGCTTGTTGGTTTGAGAAAGGGCCGGGACGCGAATTTTCAGCTGGGATGGATTTTCTTGAAGCCCCTGCTGGGACTCGCCCTAATCCGCCGCGGCGCGGCTAACACCCCGGGACGATTCGAGCGGACGATCATCCGCTTCGAGCGGACGATCACCCGATTCGAGCGGACGAACACCCGAAGGGAAACTCCAGATGTAGGAGAGGACGCTGCCGGCAACAACGACCATCATGATCCTCAGTAACAACCCGAGAGGCCCAAAAAGGACGGGGTAGCCGATCATAACGACGATCATAACGACGATCATCGTAGTGACGAGACACTTCACCTTGAATCGGATGACGTGGTGAGTCTGCCAGTCCACCAGCATCGGACCGAACACCGACTGCCGAAGCAGCCACCGATGCAGTCGGGCCGATCCTTTCGAGAAACAGAAGGCTGCCAGAATGACAAAGGGGGTCGTGGGCAGTAGCGGCAGGAAGATTCCGATAAATGCCAATCCCAGACACGCGAGACCGCAAAAGTTGTAGATAACTCGCATAGGCGCCTATGTTACCAGCACTCTGCATGACAAAACATTCACTCCCACTTACTTTTTCTACAACCTCCTGAAATGATGGTGTCGGCCGAATGGCGCGACATGGTTCGATGGAACCGACACTCGCGGTCCGTTAGCGGCAAGCGGTTGACTTCCCTCCCCCTCCGAAGCAGGATCGGTAAATTCAGCGAGCAGGAAGGTTGTCGCCATGGGCCGGGTTCCCTATACTGCCTTCCATGGCTGGAAGACTAGACGGGAAAGTAGCGCTCATCACGGGGGCTTCACGTGGAATCGGTCGCGCCACGGCGGCCCTGTTCGGACGAGAAGGAGCCTCGGTCATCGTCAACTATGCGGCACGGTCCGATGCCGCCGGCGAGGTCGTCGCGGAGCTACAACAGGCCGGGAAGCGGGGCGTCGCCATTCAGGCGGACGTGTCGGATCGGGGACAAGTGGACTCGATGGTGTCCGGGGTTCTCGATGACTTCGGACGCATCGACATCCTGGTCAACAACGCGGGTATCCTGATCGGCGGCAACGTTATGTCCATGAATCACGACGAACTGGACCAGATGATTTCAGTCAACGTGAAGGGCATCGTCAACTGCGTGCAGGCGATCGTCCCCGGCATGGTCGAACGTGGTTCCGGCAAGATCGTCAACATCAGTTCGCTCGCCGGGCTGGGGACGGCCGTCCCCGAAACCACGCCCTATGGCTTGACCAAAGCCGCCGTCATCTCGCTCACCAAACGAATGGCGTTCGAACTGGGCCCGAAGGGCATCAACGTCAACGCCATCTGCCCCGGTTTTATCCAGACCGACATGCTGGCGTCCATCGCCGGTTCGGCCGAGGCACTGGCTGCCAGCCTGGCCGCCCCGGCAGGCAAAGCCGCCCTGGGACGGGTCGGTCAGCCCGAGGACATCGCCGCGGGCGCGTTATTCCTATCAAGCGACGAGTCGGGCTTCATCACCGCCCAGATCCTGACGATCGACGGCGGGCGAATGGACTTCCTCTCACATTCCGCTTGAAGGACTGATCGACCGAAAGACGCAAAGGCGCAGAGACGCAGAGAAAATGATTTCTTTCGGACCGTCAAGCCTTCCTAAGATCCACCCGGTAATCTTTGCGTCTTTGCGCCTCTCGGTCGACTTCTAAGAGCTGAGTGGGGACCCGTGTCACCTCACGGGTACAACCCAGGCAGGCGTTCGGCGCGGTAGACTATCCAGCCCACTTCGGGGGTTGATTCGTCGCGGATGATCAATTCGAACACCTTCTCAGGGGGTGTCGTGTGGGTCACCTCGACGATGCGGGCCCAGCGGAGGCCGGTTTGGAGATCGTTGGTGGGGCGTCCTTCGCTGTCGGTGACACGGCCACCGTCGGTCACCAGCACGTTGCCCGTTATGGGCATCGGGTCCGCGTCGCCGACCAAGGGGGAGTAGAACATTTCGTCGCCGGGGCCCCCATAGACCCAGGCTTCAGACACCGTTTTCGCTTCCGCATCCACAACATATTCCACGACCCGGCTGTAGCTTTGTCCCACCGGTGGCTTCGGCCGGAAAGGCCGTACCCGGAAGTTCCCGTTGTCAAAGACCAGAACGTTGCCCGTCGGGGTGAGTGCGGGAGCGTGCGGATGGTAAGGCCAGGGCATGTTGAACGGTTCAGGCAGTAAGAGATGAGCAGACCAGTCACCGCGCCACCCTTCGAGGTTCCCGAGAATCCAAACCAGTTCGCCGGTCGTTCGACCAATCTTGACGAGCGCGTCCTGATGTCGAAGCGAAACGATATAGGTGTCGTCCGTCGAATCGTAAATCACCGAGTTCGCATGCGCCCAGTCCCTGGTAACGGCGACTTCGGGAAAAATTGAATTACGGCCTTCCGACAGAGAACCGTATCCGAGACGGTGCGGGTCGAGGACGTCCAGCATCGACCACCGATGAACAACTTCACCCTCGCGCGTGAACTCTACGACCAAATCGTCAACGACGTTCGCCGTCTCGAGGGGTGCGCCGGGCTCGGCCTCGCTCGATGGGTAGCTATCGACTTGCCGGAGTTCAGCTCCCAGCGTGAGCAGGTTGCCTGTCGGCATCTCGAAGATCTCGTGATGGGGACGCTCGACATCGATCGCAATGCCACCCGAGTCCGGCTCGGTCCGGCTGGAACCATGCCATTTCTCGACGACGTTTCCGGCCATGTCGATCTCGAAAAACTCGGCGTGCGCACCCACGCCCGCCTCATAGAGTAGATGGCCGTTCTGGATCCGTCGCACATCGGCAATCGAATGGTCGGTTCGATAAAACCAGACCACGTCGCCCGCCGCGTCGAGCGCCATCAACAAGCTGTAAATGGCATCGGAGCCGGTTCGGTTGACGCTGAAAAGCGTGACGCCGGGCTCCAACAGCGACGGCTCGCTCGTGTTCACCGCTAAGGGAGGGAAATCGTCAGGCAGGGGCTCGGTCACCAGCGCGAGTGGGTCTGGCCAGTCGAATGCGTTGCCGTTGCCGTCGATGACCGTGACGTTGATGGTGTGTTCGGTTGCCGGCCCGAGGCCGAGTACGGTCAACGAGTGGCCGGTGGCCAATCCGGGAAATTCGATCTCCCGGTCCAGCCCACCGGCATGAACGTTGAGAACCACTCGCGAGGGCTCGTCTGTAGCGAGATCAACAATGGCGACAAGGGGCGTCGTCAGGTTGGGGTTCAGCCGAACCGTTGGAGCTCGGATGAGTTCGGGCGCCTGGTAATCCAGGAGTCCGCATCCGGCGAACAATACGGAGGTCAGCGTGATAAATACGAGCCGGATAGGTCCCTCCTCAACTCGCCGGAGCGACTTCCTTATGCCTCTTTGACCTCGGCGATCAGCTTGGTGAGCGACGCCTTCGCGTCTCCAAACAACATCGACGTGTTTTGATTGTAGAACAACTCGTTGTCGATTCCGGCGAAGCCCGGATTCATGCTGCGCTTCAAAACAATGACCTGCTGGGCCAGGTCGACGTCCAGAATTGGCATGCCGTATATCGGGCTCGATTCGGTGTGGCGCGCCGCCGGATTGACGACATCGTTGGCTCCGATCACCAGGGCCACGTCGGTCCGTTCCAGTTCCGGGTTGATTCGCTCCATTTCCCAGAGTTGCTCATAAGGGACATCGGCTTCGGCGAGCAGGACGTTCATGTGCCCGGGCATTCGGCCCGCAACCGGGTGAATCGCGTACTTGACATCCACCCCGCGTTCCTCCAGCAGCGTCGCCAGCTCCCGAACCGTATGCTGCGCCTGGGACACGGCAAGTCCATATCCCGGCACGACGACTGCCGTTTTCGCATACGCCAGCATGATCGCCGCGTCCTCGGCGCTCACCTGCCGGACGGATCCTCCGGCTCCGACGGGTCCGCCCTGGGCCGCGGCCGATTCGCCGCCTCCAGCGCCGAAGGCGCCGAACAGAACATTGGCGAGCGACCGGTTCATCGCCTTGCACATGATCATCGTCAGGATGATCCCCGACGCCCCGACAAGGGCGCCGCTGATGATCAGACCATTGTTGGAGATGACAAAGCCGGTCGATGCCGCCGCGATTCCGGAATACGAATTGAGAAGTGAAATCACGACCGGCATGTCTGCCCCGCCGATCGGGAGAACCGTGAGCACGCCCAGAATCAGAGACAGAACAACGAGCGTGATCAGGGGCAAGACGATCGAGTTCCCAAACAACCCCGCAAACACTCCGGACAAAGCCCCCTCCGGACCTCCGACAACCAGGTATGCCGCCGTCAACAGGATGGCCAGCAGCAGGAGTGCATTCAGCGGCTTCTGCAGCGGATAGGTCACGGCCTGACCGGTGACCAACTCCTGGAGTTTCCCGAAGGCGACCAGGCTCCCTGAAAACGTGACGGCACCGACCAGGACGCTGAACTGAACGCTGAAGGACACATCGACGGGAGCTCCACCCTGGCCGCTCAGGCGCAGAAATTCGGCGCTGGCGACCAGAACCGACGCCCCGCCACCGAAACCGTTTAGGACCGCGACCATCTGCGGCATCGCCGTCATCTTGATCGTGCGCGCCAAAATCGCGCCCACCGAGGCACCAATAATGATGCCGATCAATATTCCGGAGAAACTTACGATCCGCTGCTCGAACAGGGTCACGACGATGGCGATGAGCATGCCAAGCGAGGCGAGCGCATTGCCGTTGCGGGCGGTTGCGGGAGATGAAAGCCACTTCAGTCCGACGATGAAGAACACGGCCGCCAGTAAGTAGGCGAGTTCCATTAATGCACTCATTTTCGGTTCCCGCCTTTGTCCTTCTTGAACATCTGCAACATGCGGTCGGTCACCATGAAACCGCCGACGATATTCGTCACCGCGAAGGCGACGGCGAGGATGCCGAGGATTGTTCCAACCTGGCTGTATCCCTCACCGGCAACGATCATCGCCCCGATGACGGTGATACCGGAAATGGCGTTGGACCCGGACATGAGCGGCGTGTGGAGCGTCGGCGGCACTTTCGTGATGACCTCGAAACCAACGAACATGGCCAGAACGAACACCACTATCGATCCGATCAAAGCTTCCATAATGGACTTTTATCTCCTGGGTTAAACCCGGATCTCCCCGGCATGAGTGACGGTACTCGGCCCCACCACATCGTTGTCGAGGTCAATCTTCAGTTGCCCGTCATCGAGCATCTCCGCCAACAGGGTATTGACGTTTCGCGCATACATCTGGCTGGAATGGACCGCCACGGTCGAAGGCAGGCTCAAGTGTCCGATGATGGTGACACCGTGCTTGACGACGTCCTGGCCGGGTTCTGTCAGATCGCAGTTGCCCCCGGTTTCGGCGGCGAGATCCACAATGACCGAACCGGACCTCATGGCCTGGACCATTTCCTCGGAAATCAGCTTCGGAGCGGGCCTGTCCGGTATCAGAGCAGTCGTGATGACAATGTCGGTCTTCTTAAGGGTTTCTTTCAGAAGTTCCTGCTCTCTGCGATGGGACTCCTCGGAGAGTTCCTTGGCGTATCCGCCAGCCGTCTCGGTGTCCTCTTCGACGAGTTCAATCTCCAGGAACTTCGCACCGAGACTTTCGACCTGCTCCTTGACGATCGGGCGGACGTCAAAGGCAAGAACCACGGCACCCAGTCGTCTGGCTGTCGCGATCGCCTGGAGCCCGGCAACACCCGCTCCCAGCACAAAGACCGTCGAAGGTCGGATCGTCCCGGCCGCGGTCACCATCATCGGAAGCAACTTTCCCAATTCCCCGGCCCCCACCAGAACCGCTTTGTATCCGGCAATGTTCGACTGGGACGACAACGCGTCCATCGTCTGTGCCCGGGTGATCCTCGGAATTCGGTGCATGCTGACGGCCGTGATCTTGCGGGCATTCAGCGCTTCGACGATGACTCGATCACGAACCGGCTGCAGAAAGCTGATCAGGAGCGACCCTTCCCTGAACATGGACACTTCTTCGATGGAGGGCGGCTGAACCTTCAAGACAACATCCGACTGCCCGAATAGAGCGGACGCGCTGTCCAGAATACCGGCGCCGGCTGAGCGGAAAGCATCGTCGGTGAAGGACGCCCGTTCACCGGCGCCCGATTCCACCTGAACCTCAAAGCCGGCATCCAGCACCTTCTTCACCATGTCGGGCACGAGGGCCACCCGGCACTCGTAATCGATAGTCTCTTTCGGGACGCCTATTTTCATCGAATCTCCTCGTCGCCTTCGGGAATGACCGGAACCATCGGTCGGGGAGCCGTAGCGTGGCAAAACATACGATTCTAACGGTACAGCGCCGGAGGTTCAATCTTCTTTCATATCGCCGAGTCCGTGGGCGGGCGACGTGGGTGGCAAACACACTTGGGAGTCTCTTCACGATCATTGACTTAGGTTGCTTTGCCACTTAACATACCGACCACGAACACGCCGGCTGACACTGCGCGGGCGCTGGGACCAACGCCCGATGGTTGCCCCTGCCAAGCAAAATTGGATGCAAATGTGAAAAAGACGAATAGAGAGATCCGAACGGAGGGAGGCGACTCCCTCAAACGGCCCCGAAACTTGGGAATGACTCGCCGGGGAGCCCTTAAAGGAGTGGCCGGACTGGTGGGTGGTCTAGCGCTGAACGGCCTTGGCTCTCGGCCGGCCGGGGCGGAACCGCGTCCCCAGCGGGGAGGCACCGGCAGGCAATTGGGTCAGCCCGTCTCGGGATATGGTGAACGATCACACCATGAAACCGGAGTCGGGCGCTGGCAATACCCGACGCCTACCGACGAGTCCTCTTGGACCATGTCTCCCCTGCACGACCAGCGCGGCATCATCACTCCATCCGCGGTTCACTTCGAACGACACCACGCAGGAATACCCGACATCGATCCCGCCGACCACGAGTTGTTCCTGATCGGCATGGTGGACCGTCCCCTCAAACTGTCGCTCCGGGACCTGATGCGCTTTCCGTCGGTTTCGCGCATCTGCTTCACGGAATGCTCGGGAAATACCCTGACCGAGTGGGTGGAACCGACGCTGGCCGACGTCCAGCAGACTCATGGTCTGATCAGCGGTACCGAGTGGACCGGAGTGCTGCTATCCACCTTGTTACGCGAGGCGGGAGTCCGCCCGGACTCCACTTGGATTATCGCCGAGGGAGCCGATGCCGCCCTGATGAACCGGAGTATTACCCTGGAAAAGGCCCAGGATGACGCGTTCATTGCGTATAGCCAGAATGGCGAGGCACTGCGCCCCGCACAGGGCTACCCCATGCGACTGGTCCTGCCCGGCTGGGAAGGCAGTTCGAACGTCAAGTGGTTGCGGGTGCTCAAGGTCACCGACCGCCCCTTCCACACGCGGGAGGAGACCGCCAAGTACACGGACCTGATGGCCGACGGCGTCGCGCGCCAGTTCACGTTCGTCATGGAGGCCAAGTCGGTGATCAACTTCCCTTCCGCACAGTTCCCGATCGACGGGGCGGGTTTCGTCGAGATCCGGGGATTGGCCTGGAGTGGCCGTGGCAAGATCACACGGGTTGAGGTGAGCACGGATGGCGGCGAAAGATGGGAAGAGGCGGAACTACAGGAACCTGTCATGTCGAAATCGTTGACGACGTTTCGTTTTCCCTGGACCTGGAATGGTCGCGAAACGATCCTCCAGAGCCGTTCGACCGACGAAACAGGCTACGTCCAGCCGACACGGGCCGCTCTGGTCGGCGTTCGAGGCCTGAACGGCACGTTCGGTTCGTTCTATCACTACAACGCCATACAAAGCTGGAGAGTGGCCGCCGATGGGAGTATCCACAACGTTCATGCATAAGCGTGCCTCAAGACTCTTCTCTGTAGCTGGTGTCGGTATAGGCCTCCTGGTTTCACTGGGGCCCACAGGAGCCTCGGCCGGCCAGCAGCGACTCGGTCTGGGAAACCGGCCGACGAACGACGAAATTGAAGCGATAGACACGGCCGTCGCCCCCGACGGCGAGGGTCTTCCGTCGGGAGGAGGCAGCGTCGACGACGGCGCGCTGGTATACGGCGAAAAGTGCGCCGAGTGTCACGGTGTGGAGGGCGTTCTAGGCCCTTACGACAGGCTGGTCGGAGGGGAAAAACCGACAAAGACCATCGGGAGCTATTGGCCGTATGCAACAACGGTGTTCGATTACGTTCGGAGAACGATGCCATTCGATGAGCCCGGATCCTTGACCAACGACGAAGTCTATGCCGTCACGGCGTGGCTCCTCTGGAAGAACGACATCATCCCGGAGAACGCGATCATTGACCGGACGACCTTGCCTAAAATCATGATGCCCAATCGAGATGCGTTCATCGGCGATCCACGGCCCGACGTGCCCCAATAGAAGTGTAACGGGACAGCGTGTCGGGGTGGCCGTCCCTGGCCACCCGCGGGCGAGCATAAAGAGCAACAGGAAAAGCATTCGGAACAAGTGCCTGACCGGACATTTCGGCGAACCAGGCGGGCGCCCACAGAGGGACGCCCCGACACGCTGTTCTGAACTGACGGTCACTCCGCGGGGGGCTTTTGGTTCAAGCGGTGACTCAGCCCTGAACATCAAGTCCCCAGGGGGGTCGTCACCTCACTCTGTGACGTTTGAGTTGGACTCGGAAACGGGTCATCGTTAGATCATGGCCATGGACTCACAAATTGTCAGAACCGCCGCGCTCGTCTGGGCCGGAATCCTTGCCTTCGCATCCCCGGGAAATGCTCTGACTCAGGAGCCGGCCGCACCCACAGACAACGGTGTTGTCGCCAGGCCCCGCCCTGTCGCCAACGCGGCCGAGGTGGTTGAAGCGCCGGTCATCGATGGGTATCTCGACGAGGAATTGTGGCAGTTCGCTCCCCTTCTCACCGGTTTTGTCCAGGCTGATCCGCAGGAAGGCGCACCCGCCAGCGAGGAGACCGAGGTTCGTCTTCTCTATGACGACGCGGCGATCTACATCGGAGTGTGGCTCCATGACTCCGACATGTCACAGATCGTAATCACCGACACGAGCCGCGATGCCGGCCTCGGAGGCCAGGATTCCTTCCAGATCATCTTCGACACGTTTCACGACCAACAGAACGGATTTGCGTTCGGCACGAACGCTTCTGGAATTCAGTATGACGCTCAAGTCCGGAATCAAGGGAACCTGAGCTCGAGCTGGGACGGAAGCTGGGAGGTCATGTGCCAGCTTGGTGAGGGCGTGTGGACGGCCGAGTTCAGAATCCCGCTGAGCACTCTTCGCTACGGGCCACCTCCTCAAGTCTGGGGCTTGAACTTCACGCGCAACATCCAGAGGCGGCGGGAGACGACCTACTGGGCGCCGCTGCCTCGCCAGTACAGCCTGTCACGCCTGTCGTCCGCGGGAGAGTTGCGCGGCCTGAAACTACCGACGCCGAGGAGCGTCAAGATGTTGCCGTACGTGGTCGCATCGGCCAACCGCAATTTCGGGTCGAATGTGGAGACCGATTTTGACAGTGCATGGGGAATGGATTCCAAGATCAGCATTACCGGAGGCCTGAACCTGGACTTGACCTACAACACCGACTTTGCCCAGGTCGAGGTCGACACACAGCAGATCAACCTCACGCGCTTCAATCTTCGATTTCCGGAACGACGACCGTTTTTCCTCGAAAACTCGCAACTCTTTGCGGTGGGAGCCAGCGGTGGCGGATTCGGCGGCAGCGGTGACGTCGACCTGTTCTTCAGCCGGCGCATCGGGCTCGATGAGAGTGGCAATCTCGTACCGATCATGGGCGGGGCCCGGCTCAGTGGCAAAGCTGGTGGCTATAACCTTGGCTTGCTGAACATTCAGACCGATGACGTCGGCCAGAACCCCGGGGACAACTTCACCACGTTGCGCGTGAGCCGCGACCTGCCGAACCGCTCCGGGCTCGGGGCAATTTTCATCAACCGCAGCGCGACCGGCCAATTTTCCGGGACCGACGACTGGAACCGTACCTGGGGCGTCGACGGCAGGCTCGGTGTTGGCGAAAAGGTGTCCATCGGTGGCGTACTGGCCAGAACGGAAACTCCCGGACTGACCGGCCGAGAGTATACGTGGAACACAGCTTCGCAATATGACGATGGAAAAACCCGGATCAACTTCGATTACGGAATCACCGGCGAAGATTTTAACCCCGAGGTCGGCTTCCTCCAGAACACGCTCGGGTACAGGCGCTGGTACTTCCGCTTTCAGGAGACGATGCGGCAGGAAAAGATCAAGAGTTGGGGGTTCCGCGAGTTCCTGCCACACATCAACTACACCCGCTACGACGACCTGGACGGCCGGGGCATGCAGAGCGCCGATCTCCACGTCGACAATCACTGGGACTGGGAGAATGGTATTTTCCTGAGCGCCGCACTCAATGGAAGTTGGGAAGGGCTTAGGGAACCGTTTGAAATCTTCCCGGACATCGTCGTCCCGGAGGGCGATCACGGGGGCTACCGGCTCACGTGGCGTGCACGCAGCGACCAGAGGAAATGGCTGTACGGAAGCCATCAATGGGATGTCGGCCGGTTTCTCAACGGTAATCAGAACAGCCATACATTCCAGACGATCGTCCGGCAGGGTGGCACGTTCGCGCTGGACGCACAGTGGACCTACCGGTCGATCGATCTGCCACAGGGCTCGTTCAAGACGAACCTGAGCAGAATGCGGGTGACGTACAACTTCACGCCGTCGATCTTCGCGCAGAGCTTGATTCAGTACAACGACCGGACCCAACGATTGTCTACGAACGTGCGGTTCCACTGGTTGTGGACAGCGGGCACGGGACTGTTCGTCGTCTACAACGACACCGAAAGCATGGACGGGATGGGCCCGGTCAACCGCGCGTTCATCATCAAGTATGTCCAGCAGTTCGATCTGCTGCCGTGAAGTAATCGTCGCGGTTGATCGCGCGCGGAAAGAAGCCGGAAGTGAAGGGGTGTCGTGTGTCTCTGGCGGAAGGAACTCGCTTAGGCCCATACAAAATCGGCGACCCGCTTGGTGCCGGCGGGATGGGAGAAGTGTACGCCGCCATCGACACGCGTCTGGACCGCGCTGTCGCCATCAAAGTCCTCCCAGAACATCTCGCCGGCGACCCGGACAGTACAGCATTTCGGCTTCTGGAAGGTTGGCGTACGTTCGAGGCGGCGTTATTCCGGACCAGCAGACAGCGTTGAATATGGTGGATATGGATGGAAACGCCGAACCGGTTCCTCTGCCTCCAGGCATCTATCACCTTCCGCGCTTTTCCCCGGACGGAACCAGGCTCGCTTATAACGACGGGAACCCCGGGCAGGACAATTCGACATGGGTTTACGACATCGCCCGCGAGATTTCGACCAGGCTGCCAAAGCCTTTGCCCGAGAACGAAAACGGGCCATTCGACTGGAGTCCGGACGGCACGGAGATTGTGTTTTCCTCGGGGATTGAGGGCGGTCCACTGAATCTGTATGTGACGGCGGCGGACGGCAGCGGTGAACCGGAGCGTCTAACCGAAAGCGAGACGAGGCAACAACCGGGGTCCTGGTCGTCGAACGGTGTGCTTGCGTTTGTGGAGGAACGGACGGACGGGTCTCGCGACATCCTGATTCTTCCGATGGACGGGGACAGCGAACCAACGCCTTTTCATCGGGAAACGCCTTTCGAGGAGATGCACCCCGCATTCTCGCCGAACGGGAACTGGCTGGCGTACACGTCCGACGAAAACGGTCAAGGCGAAGTACTCGTGCGTCCTTTTCCCGCTGGAGAGCCCGCATATCTGATTGGCCGGGGTAGGGCGCCCGTATGGTCGCCGAATGGAGATCAACTGTTCTACCGTGCGGGCCGGGGGGTCATGGTGGTGGAGGTTCCTGGAGGATCTATCTCCGCGCGTAGCCGCCCACGGGTGCTGTTTGAGGGACCTTACCTGAATTCGAATTCGACTCCAATCAGAGGCTACGACGTTGCCCCCGACGGTGACCTGTTCGTTATAGAAACTCTTGCTGCTCGAGTGCAGGAACAGGTCACACGAATCAATATCATCCAGAACTGGTTTGAAGCGTTGGCGGAACTTGTGCCGGTGCCGTAAAAATGGGGACAGGCACGTGTGTCCCTCTTTTAAGTCACTGAATTCAAGCCAAATAAAAGAGGGACACACGTGCCTGTCCCTATTTTAGATTACAGCGGTTCCTCACCCTATCGTCGCACGTAGCGCACTACCTGGCGGGGGCCCACTTCTGCTCCAAAAATGATGCCGTCGTCAGTCGCGGCGATCCCCTCCGCCGCGCTGCTGCCGCCAGCGGGGTTTGGGTCCGGAATGAAATACTTCACGGAGCCGTCCCTCGCGCTTCCCACCCGGATTCCGCGCATGAACGGGCTCGGGGGACCGCCATATTCGGGAAGTTCGGTACTCGATTCGGAGTCCGCCACGTATATGGTGTCGTTGGCGTCGATGTGGATCCCGCTCGGGCGTCCGAACTGGAACCAGCATTCCAGGAAGTTGCCCTCCTGGTCGAAGATCTGAATGCGGTTGTTGTCACGATCCGCAACGAAGAGCCTGCCCTGGGAGTCGAGCTCCAACGCGTGAAGACTCGAGAACTGGTTGGTCCCGCAAGGCCCGAAGCCCGGTACACCCCACTCCATGATGTATGTTCCGTTCCGATCGAACTTCACGATCCGCTCGTTCGTGCCTTCGGCATGTCCGTCCGCCACGAAGATCTCGCCGTTTCTCCCGACAACCACATCGGAGGGCGAGCTGAACGTGTTCGTGCCCCTGCCTGTCACCTTCCTTGTCCCCAGTTCCATAAGGACTTCACCGTTCGGACTGAACTTCGTGACCTGTTGACCCACAGCCCCGCCGGCTCCTCTCCCATCCGCCGGCAGCGGGTCGGTCACCCATACGTTCCCTTCGGGATCGACGTGTATGCCGTGGGGGAAGGCAAACATTCCGCCCCCGAAGCTCTTGAGGAACGTGCCGTCCGCGTCGTACTGGAGGATCGGGTCCAGATCCGACCCCACGCAGGTGTTCGAACCGCATCGATCGATAATCCAGACGGTCCCGTTCGTCGGGTCGACGTCGACGCCGGCCGTCGAACCCCACTCCCGACCGTCCGGGAGGGGCAGCACCTGCCCGGCGGTCCAGGGATTTGGGCTGTCGTTGTTAGGTTCCCACCACCGTGTCTTGGGCGCGTTTCTGTTCTGCGCAGCCAGTCCCACCGCCCCGGCCACGAGCACCGCAGTTACGATAAATAGCCGACTTGCTCTTGTTTCGAACATCGAGTCCTCCGCTCTGGATTCACTGAATGAGATGTTCTGCCCACTCCCCTGCCCCTACCTGTTCAGACTATAGAGACCCACCTCCGCGCTCCCCCTACCGCTACATCCGCTCTCCCCGTATCGCAGGAACTTCTGAATTCTCTGCCCGCTGTCCACTTCTCCCGTATAGATGTTTCCCGCCGAATCGACGGTGAGAGCGTGAAGCCAGTGGAACTCGCCGATCTGGCGGCCAGACCGGCCAATCCGATGCAACTCGTGCAGGTTCTCCCGGTTGATAACGTAAAACGTGCCGTTTGCCAAGTCCCCGACGTAGAGGCATGTCTGCCCCGGATCGGTCGAAAGCGCGGCCGTGCCGGCGGTGCCGCTTACGGTTTGCGGGGCGATGTAGACCTCCCCGACGAAGCCGCATTTGCCGGGTTCGGCGTTCGGGTTGCTGCAAGGTCCCCCCACTTCATCGACGTTGAAGATCTGAACGCGGTTGTTGCCGCGGTCACAGGCATACAACAAACCGTCCGCACTGATGGTCGCGCAGTGGAGCGGGCTCCGGAAGAACATCGGCTTCAGATCGCCCGCCAGGTAGTCGGCGGACCAGGGACCGGCGTCGTAGGGGTCTATCTCCGTGCCCTCGGGATCATCCACCGGGTTTTGTCCGTACGCGCCGAAGTGACCCACATACTGACCTGTTTCCGCATCCACGATCAGAATCCGACGGTTTCCGTAACCGTCGGCCACGTAGAGGCGATTCGTCTCCGGGTCGACGCTCATGTCCGCCACCAGGTAGGGCTGCGGGGTCTGGTCCGGACCTCCATCTATATTTTCACTGTCGGGAGCTTCCATACCCGCATATCCGATCTGGTAGACGAATTCTCCCTCGGCGGTGAACTTCAGGATGTGGGAATCATCTCCATAACTGACGGCACACGGAAACTGACCGGTGAAATCCTGTCCGTTGCCGGAGATGTACACGAAGTTGTTGTGGTCCACCAGGATTCCATGCTCGCGGCCCGGCCAGAAGCATCCGTCCTCTTCCCGACAGTTACCTTCGAGGAAACCAGGATCCGAGGGTCCGCCCCAGGCGTCAAGCAGATTCCCTTCCGTGTCGAACTTGAGCACGGAGGGTGCGGGCACACAGCAGCCGGCCCTCTGTTCGGCGAAAGGCCTCGGGTTGCCCAGCCCATCCACCGGTACGCCATCATCGTTCATCCCGGCGACGCCCAGACCGGCGCTGGCGCTTGCGTCCAAAGCCCGGGGTCGGTGATACACCCAGATGTTGTCGTCCTGGTCGACCGCGATTCCCCCCACCTGGCTGATCCGCCAGTTGTTGGGCAGAGGCTTCGGCCAACCGGGATCCACGACGAAGCTGGGGGCCGATGCATCCCCTGGAGCCCGGAGGGCGGAGCGTTCGGCGAGGCGCCGGATGGCGCCTGTCTGTGCCAGTAGCCGAGCGGCTTCCCCCTGTTCGCTTTCGACTGCCGGGCTGCTGCACCCGGACATACCCAGTACGCCTACGAAAGCTGAGAGAACGATATAAGTTTTAATCGTCATGAGATGCTCCCCCGGGACACTCGCCAATGAGTTCCAGCAGTTGTTTGTCGTGAAGAGAAATAGGAGGGTTATTGTACTGCTATTGCCGCGTGCAGGCGCTAATTCGGGGACGGAGGCATAACTTTCGTATCCTTTGTTGTGTGAGCACCCAGGATAATTACGCCTCGTCCCCGAATTAGTCCAATCTTCGAGCGGACTTCGGTCAAGGACCTTCGATCTCCCGGCGGATGTGATCGACAGCGCTACGAACCTTGTTGTCGATAAACGTCCGTCCCAGCTCGGCCGAAACGATTCCGGCGTTTTCGGACGGTATGCGTTGCGGGCGCACCAGCTTGTTTTCGGGATCGATCGCCATGATCTCGGAAACGTCGTCAATCGGAGTCTGACGCTCCGGCTCCACGTTCAATCGAGTCAGATGCTGCTGCATCTGCTCTTCACCCATCTCGTAGACAGGGACATAGAACACGTGCACTCCCATCGGGGCCGCGGCATCCATTTCTGAGGCAACTTCCTCCAGGGTCCCCTGACCGCCCCCATGGTCACCCATGAGCGCCACATGCGTGAAGCCGGCTGCGATCGCACTCCGGACCACGTCTTTCGAAACGGCTCGGAACGTTTCCTCGCTCACGCTGGTGGTTCCCGGAAAACGCATATGGCCTGTTTTCTCGACAGGATCTCCGGCGGGTGCGTACGGATTGACGGGATAGCTCAAGGCGTTACCCAGTTCCTCGGCGACCCGCCTGGCCAGATGGCCGGCCAACGCATTGTGCTTGCCGATGGCCACCGCATCTCCGTTTTGATGTGCCCCGCCGACATAGTAGATTGCAGTCGTTTTGCCGGCCGCGACTGCATCGGCCACTTCGTTGGTGGTGAGCTCTTCGATCATGACGGACGTGGACTGGCTGAACCCTGCGACGGTGCAAAGTAAGACCGACAGCCCCAAAGCAAAAACACGCATGACGACACCTCGCTTTTCCTGAAAGTCACAAGTTGAAGTAATGCGTGTAGGGTATGTGGTTGATGCCGCGTAATGCAAGCAGCGGATCCCCCAAGCCTCGCGAGTCCCGTGTGCTGGAGCGGTCTCAAGCAATGACGGCCGAAGCAGCAGCTGAGCTTCGTAGGTTCCTGGTCCTGGCAGGGAAATCATCCGGCGATCAGTATCGAGTCGAAACCGCGAAAGCCTGGTTAGGAGATCTTGAATCCGCACAGATTGACCGTTTGTCTGATACGCCTCGCGTCAAGGGCGATGATCACGCCTCTCTGGTCAACTTCTTGTGCTCTCGATAGATCGAGACTGCTGACAGTATCCACAAGACGCAGAAGAACGCGAGCACTGCCGCGAAGCTACCCAGTGACAAGCCCAGCCATGTGCCCACGAAAACGATGCCGGCCTGCAACATATCGCCCAGTCGGACGAAGAACGTGTCGATGGCCTGTTTCGCCTTGTATTTGACCTCACGGCTGGTCGGCAGGTACAGGGCGGCGCGGATCGTGTTCATCAGCGAATAATCTGTGCTGTTCTCGGCAATCTTGACGATTCTCACGATTTGCAGCATCGGCAAGGCGATCAGCAGGGCGTACCCACCGATTGCGATGCACGGCAAAATGAAGAGGGCAAGGCGAACGCCGAGGAACTTGAAGATCCGGGAGACGAGGAACATCTGGATCAACAGGCCCATCAGGTTGACCCAGCCAAAGAAGTCCGCGAAGTATTCTCCGATGAATATCGTGCGCGCCTCGTCGCGCTCCTCTTCGGTCGCATCCGTCATCGCTGCGACCTGGGCATCGGCGTTCGATTCGACCAGGCTGTTGTGCAGGAATCCTCCCGTAGTGTTCACCAGGTTCAACAGCAGAATCAGGGCGGCAATCGACATCAGGTAGCGACTGCCCCGGATGAGCTGGAACGGACCCTCATCACTCAGTGGCGCGCTCGCCTTTTTCTCTTCAGCGACTCCGCCTCGTGCCAGCATGCGCCGGTTGACCCAGATGGTGATCAACACGCACACGATCAGAATCCCGCCGCCGATGATCATGGGCAGGTATGCGCCCAGACTCTCGAACGACACTTCAATCACGGAAGATCCGATCCAGGCGCCCAGCGAGGCGCCAACCGAGATGATCGGGAACAGCCGCTTCCCCTGTTCCTGGGAATAGATGTCGTTTGCAAACGCCCAGAACTGCGCGACGACGAACACATTGAAGATGCCAACCCAGAGGTAAAACGCGATACCGATCCGGAATCCCGCGCTGCCCACCAGAAAGAACACAACCAGGTGCGAGACGAAGAACAACGTCGCCCAGGACACCAGGCGGATGCGATCCACTCTGGATGCGAGGATCCCATATGCCGGAACGACAAGAAGGAGCAGTAGTGCCTGACCCGCCGCGGCGTAGCTGGCTGCGACGGCACCGGATTCGGCAAGGATGAGTGTTTCGCGAACGATCTTCAGGAAGTAGTACGCACCGAGGAGAAGGAAGACATTGAGCGTCAGCAGTAATACTGTGCCGCCCTCGCCGAATTTGACGACACTGAAAAGGGAGAGAACCCTCTCCAGGAAGCTCCTCTTCTCAGGGCGCAGAGCGCCCTCGTTCGGGTTTGTCATAGGCTTCCGGGGTTTCGCTTTCGTTGCTGCCGACAGTGTACAGCAGATAGGGAAAATAGGAAGACACCGAATCGGTAATGGAGCCAGACTGCATTACTGTTGATCTCGGGCGGGAATCGGTGTCCGTGACAGCGGGCTCAAGTGCATTTCATCCGGTCAGTGTGGCAGGCAGGGTCTCAGTTGACAATGCCTTCGGCGGAATGATTTTGGCTTGTGCAAGCAAGATAGTTTCGCCTCCCTCCCCGAATTGGATTAGTTGTACAGGGCAACGTCCTCGCCCCGCTCGGCGACGAGCTTCGCGGCGTGTTCCAGTATCAGGTCCCGGCGGGCGAGGATGCCTCGGATCTGGAAGGGCGTCAGGTAATCCTTCAACCGCTCCTTCAACATATCTTCATCCAACCGGCGGATTCCATCGAGGAGGGATCTGGAGAAGCGGGTCAGCCCTTCGGGCGCGCGCAATTCCTTGGTGTCACGGAAAGATCGCGAATGGTCGATCAGGCAGATGCGCCAGTCGGGGCTGATCAGGATGTTTGTAGCGTTTCGATCCACGTTGTAGATCAGGGCGTCGAACAGACGCATTTTGTAGAGCATCTTGGACCAGCCGCTCGGATCCGGGTACGGGATTCTGTCGTTGGCACGGTCCAGCTCCGACCTCGCGTCATCGATCCACCACTGCATCGACCCCCGATCACCCTTGTGGCGGCGTTCAACCGTTGCGGGGATCATGTCGAGGCCAATCATCTTGTCGAGTTCGTATGCGGCAACTTCAAACTTCCAACTGTCTTGAAAATTGAACTCGGTGCTGCCATCGGGAAAACGCGTGGTCCCGCGTTTAAACAAATCGACGGTCTTGAACAGGGCCGGATGCGTCAACTCGCTGGTTTCGAGGGTGGACTTCGAGGGCCGCGTGATACCTGTTTCGGTTTCGGCCATCGCGGTAATCTTAGCTTCCCTCAGGAAGGTTTCGAGCTGGGTCCCCTGGTAGCCCGCGGTCTCGGGCGTCTGGGCCCCAAGTGTTGAGGCGGCGGCCACGATCGAGGCCATCACAGTGACAAGGCGGGTTCGAAGTACGGTCATGATAATCCCTCCTGAAGTCGGTCGTTTTGACGCTCGTTCTTGAGGCTGCGGGCTGGGAACATTACCTGCCGAACGGCCTCACTTGTAGATGCGACAACAGGAGCTCAAAACTGCAAGGTCTGAGGTTTTTTTCTGAGGTGGGTGCCTTGTGGGAGGGGCCGGGAAGAGGGCGGCCTGGCGGCCACCCTGGACGTCCAGGGACGGCCGCGGCCGTCCCCGATTTTCGATTCCCCTCGAATACGGTCCTCCCGGTACTGAAAGCCGGCTCAGCGGCGGATCTGAAGGATCTCGAGCAGCCTCCGTCGAACTTCGTCCGCACGGCCAGCCTCGTCCAACCGGGCCCAGAGGCGCTCGATCTCGCGGGTGTCGACGTGACCCGGGACCGAGGTCTGCCAGCCTTCCGCGGCACGGAAGCGATCGACTGCCTCGATGGCCTCCTGGGTGTAAAACCGGGCTTGCTCCGCTTCGACGTCGAACTCCGTCTCGTTCGGACGGAAGTAGCCCAGAGCGTGCAGCATCATCTTGAGCTGCAGAACGTCGCGCCCCATGAATTGCTCGAGCTTCCTGAAGCCGAGAGTCTCGCTGGCCGTGTTATAGATCCGACGTAGCTCTCCAACCGGCTCGGCATGCTCGCAGACGTGAATGCGGACGGTCTGGCCGTCCGGTCGCCGGGCCATCCCCGGCCGGGGATCGGCCACGACCACGGCGGCCGATTGGGTCTCTCCGTGGCGACCGTCGCCCCCAAGCACGTGACCCGCGTACAGGGCCTCGATGAGGCGGTCCGCAAGGTGTCGGGGCGAATCCTGGCTCGCCTGGAATGTTGCCGCGACCGCCTCGACAACATCCGGGCTGACCAGGGAGTTGCCCTGAACGGCGAAGGTTGCGCCCGTCCGCTCCGCCACCCAGTCGCCCTGTTCCTCGGAGCCATACTGTCCGGACCCGGTCCACTGAGCCGAGCGTCCGTCTATTCCAATCACGCCGACCTGACGCCGTTCCCTGCCGGGATCAGCCTCAACCAGACGGTCCAGTGCGTCTTTGGGAGAGACGCCGGCCGCCAGCAGGTCGAGCAGTTCGTTACCGTACTCGACCCGGGTCCCACCCTGCGTCGCGACCGCTCCGACACCGGCCCGCACCCAGGGCACGGCGTTACCCACGCATGGATTCCGCGTCGTGACCGCCACACCGGTTTCTCCGGTAGCGGGATCGACCGCCACGATCGAGAACGTGTGGAACTCGAGATCGGGTCCCCAGGCGACCGGCTCCTGGGCATCGAGCGGTGCGGCCAGCAGGAGGGCGACCACAACAGCCGTAAACCACGGCTGTCTGAACGTAGTCTTGCTTCCCTCCTGTTGTGCCCACGTCCGAGAGCGCAGGTCGATCCAACGATCCGAAACAACTTGAGAGACAGGTGGGTACGTTTTCATTTTTCCTCCGGTGCTTGTGCGGTTCGACGTTCGGCGAGAACGACAGGATTTACGGTTCAAGTCACCACGACAGGCTCAACGAAGAGATCGCGGCGAAATGGCCGGCGGAGAGTCAGACGCCCGCCGCTCGTGTCGCGTCCTCGGGGTCGCTCGGATTGTTGAGCGCATATTCGTACGATCCAGTCAGGCTGTGGTTGTCGGCGAGTGAGCCGTATTGGGCCGAGTAGTTGACGACGGTAGCGATGTGTTTGTAGAGGCATTTCCCAAGCACGGCGGTGGGCGCCTCCGGCACCAGGTCGCAGGTGTTCACGACCCGAAATGTCAGGACGCCGTTGTTGTTGTATCTGTCGGTGAAAGCGGGACCTCCGACTCTCGGACTGGCGAAGTTGTAGTGCTCGACGCGATCGAATTTTCGCTGGGTCATGACATCCGGAACGGCCAGTGTGGACAGTCCACAGCCGAGACTGTGGCCGGTCACCCACAGCTGGCTGATGGCGTCCACTTCATCGAAGGCGCGCAGGGTGTCGGCCCGCATGTCCCGATAAAGTTTCATGAAACCATCGTGGACATTGCCGTAGTCGGGCACGAGATCGTAGGGCGCATGATCGACATCGGCGTCGGTGACCCAGTCGCTCGCCGACGACGTCCCGCGGAACACCAGATAGCCCTTGCCGTCTCCCCCACGCGCGACGAATCCGAAAGGCTCAGACTGATCGAAAAGTCCCCACCACTTTTCCGCGCTCCAGATGGGCGTGGAGAACGAGAGCCCCGTGTCGATCGGTGCAGTCCAGGTGAAGCCGCCTTCCTTGCGCGGCCTTCCCTGTTTCACCCATTGGGAATATTGATCGTAGGCCGAGGCGGATAGCCGGCCGCAAAGTTTGGCGACGTCCATGTCGAACGCCGGAGGGAAATACATTGGAAGGCTGTTCATGATTACGGGTTTCCTTGTTTGATGGGGGTGGCACGACGTTTGTATCGGAAAATTGAGGTTTTCCAGTCGATTGTGTAGAGAAATTGTTGATCGGCAAGAGCAACCCCACGACCGAGTGGACCGCAGTCTACCCCGGCCATTGGCGATAAGTAAGACAAAAAGAGGTTCGCGGTGCAAGTTGCCTTGGCAGCGCGTGGTGGAAGTCTGTAGGGTCGCGCGCAGGGGTATTCGGGTCACAGGCGCGAAATGAGGAGCGGAACGATGCATAGTCCTCGTGACCGACGAATGACAAAGCCTGTGGCCCGAAGACCCCTGCGCCCTACGGGTGTCGACGGCATGGGGCCAGCTGCGGCGTTGCCACTCTCTCCGGACATTGTCCGATGGGGAGCGTCGACGTCTTCGATGGGAACCATCGCCGTCGTCGTGGCGCCTTGCATCTAGCCCCATGGCGCTCGTAACGCGACCCTACAGACTTCCACCACGGGCTGCTCGGCAGGACGGCTCGGCGGTCGATTCCGGAATTCGCCCTCACCTTTAGATGAGCTCAACAACACATTGCTCTATTGTTAATATGGAACCTCTGGCGAAATGGCCGACGATCGGCTA
Organism: Terriglobia bacterium; assembly: GCA_965247425.1. GTDB lineage: Bacteria > Acidobacteriota > Terriglobia > 20CM-2-55-15 > 20CM-2-55-15 > CAZOZZ01. Next base: position 1,363,273 of record OZ252023.1, on the reverse strand, counting down.
TTAAGACTTGCGGGGCCTCGAGCCCGAATTCGCAGATGGGACAAGCCGGTGCCCCCACGCTGGTTTCCCACGACCCGATGTGATCCCCGCATCGGAAGTCCAGAAAAAGCATGGACCAACAGATCTCTGTACTGGCGAGCGACGACCTCATAACGGTTCGTTCAACCATCAATCTGATCCAAACACCAGTCTACGTGGTCGATGTCGATCCCGACGGCTCGTTCACGCTCTTTGGGGTGCACGAATCGGAAGAGCGCATGATGGGGTTCAAACAGGAGGAGATTGCGGGGCGCCGCCTGGAAGACGTGCTGGATCCCGACTTCGCCGCCCGACGGTTGAGTGCCCTCCAACGATGCGCGGAAACGCGCGCGGTTGTCGAATTCGAGAACTTCGTTGAACAACAGGACGTTCGACGCTGGATAAACGAAACACTGGTACCGGTGTTTGACAGAGACGCACGTCTGATGCGAGTCATGGGAACGGCTCGGGACGTGACCGATCAGAAGCGAACCGAACAGGAACTGCGTCGGACGAACCAGGAGCTGCGCGAAGAGATCGCAAGACATTACGAAGACGAGCAACGCTTCGAGCGTGTGTTCCAGGAGGGTCACACCGGAATGGCACTGGTCGACCTGAACGGTCGAATCATCAAATCCAATCAGGCTTTATGCCGCATGTTCGGCTACACGGATGCGGAACTGGCAGGCAGGAAGGCCTCCGATCTAAGTCATCCGGATGAAGTCGAGATCAGCGCCCGAATGACCCAGCAGCTCTTCGACGGCAAAATCCCTACCTTTCGGCGAGAAAAAAAATACCTTCGCAAAGACGGCAGTGTGCTGTGGGCGCTTGCAACGGGAACCCTGGTACGCGATGAGAGCGGCCAGCCCGTGTACGCGCTGGGAATGATTGAGGATATCAGCAAGCGAAAGTCAGCGCCGAAGAGACGATTCGTCAGACGAATGAGGAACTCGAAATCCAGGCGTCGCTACGGCACGAACATATCCAGCAGTTCGAACGAGTGTTCGAGGCGGGCCCCATCGGAATGTCCCTGGTTGGGCCAGACCTCAAAATGAGCAGGGTCAACGATGCCCTCTGTGAGATCACCGGCTACACCAAAGAGGAACTGACCGGTCTCGGGTTCGACAAAATCACACACCCTGAAGACGCCGACATCGACGTGGAACTGGCCGGACAGGTGTTTCGGGGAGAGATCCCCTTCTTCCATATCGAAAAGCGCTATATACGGAAGGACGGCAGCATGCGTTGGGGGCACCTGACAGCGACCATGATACGGGACGAGTCCGGCGCTCCTCTCTACGGCCTGGGCATGGTGAAAGACATCCATGAACGCAAGGTCGCCGAAGTAGCGTTGCGGGAAAGTCAGAACAAGTATCAATCGCTGACCGAAGCGGCACCTGTCGGGATCTTCCAGACCGATGAAAAGGGACGCTATATCTACGTCAACGAACGCTGGACGGAGCTCGCCGGCATCGTATATTCGAACCGTTTTTCAGCACGAAGAGCAAAGGCGAAGGAACAGGTCTGGGCCTGTCGGCCGTCTACGGTATCGTCAAACAGAGTGGTGGAGCCATCGAGGTCGAAAGCGAACCGGGCCACGGAACGGCCTTCAGAATCTTTTTCCCACAAACCGAACTCTCTCGGGTCGACTCGGAGGCTCCCAATGAGACGACCGAAGAAGACCGTGGGGACGAAACTATTCTTTTGCTCGAAGATGACGAGGATGTCCGTGTGCTGGCTTCCGAGGTCCTACGCCACAGCGGTCACACAATCCTCGAAGTCGGCACCGTGGAGGAAGCGCGCGGGGTACTTCGGGCGGAATGCTCCATCGATCTCGTGTTGACCGACGTGGTCATGCCCGACATGAGCGGCCCTCGGTTCGTCGACTGGGTTCGCGCCAACGATCGGGATGTGCGGGTGCTCTACATGTCGGGATACACCGATGACGCTCTGGCGGCTCGACCCGTTGACAAGGAGAGCCATCTGTTGCAGAAGCCTTTCACCCCAGCCGACCTTCGCCGTAAGGTAAAACAGGTACTGCACAGCCGTTAAATCGAAGGACCATCGAGGGAAAATTCCGATGGCCGAGGCAAAAAGAGGAGATGGAAAATGAACTCCAGAGTCATCCTTTCTCTCACCTTGTTGGTACTTGTGGCCGCAGGAGCATTCTATGCCTGGCAAGTAGAGGAGCCACAGGTTCATATCACGATGCACAACTGGCCAGGATATTTTCACGCCTTCATTGCAGAGGAAAGAGGCTATTTTGAGGAAGAAGGAGTCGATGTAAAGCTCGAACTCCTCGAAGGGATTGACGACAGTTTGAAGAATTTTGAAGAGAATGAAACAGTTGATGCCGCCTTTGCGTTGCAATCCGATGCCATGCTGATGTTTGCAAGAGGAGTGCCGCTAAAAATCGCTTACATCGCCGATTTCTCCAATGGAGGCGATGTGGTGATCAGTCAGCCTTCGATCGAAAGCGTTGGGGATTTGCGCGGAAAAACGATCAGTGTCGACAAACTGCATGGTTTCAATCACATCTTTATTGTAGAACTACTCGGTCTTAGTGGCCTGAAAGAGTCCGATGTAAATATTGTGCCCTACCCTGCCAGTGACGTTCCCGAACTGCTGTCCCGCGGAGTAATCGATGCCGGCCAGACCTGAGAACCGTACCAATCCCAGGCACTTGCGGCAGGCTATCAGTTGTTGTCGAGCACCGCGGATGCGCCAGGCATTGTCACGGATGTCTTAATGTTCAAAAAGAGCTTTATAGAAGAAAGGCCGGAGGATGTTGGGAAGGTTCTAAATGCCCTGTTTAAAGCCCTACAATTTAGAACCGAGAATCCAACGGCTTCTTACGGCATCATGGCTAAGGCGACAGGCGTGTCTGCCGGGAGTCTAAGAGGCACAATCCTCGGTAACATATTTCCTGATCTGGAGCAGACTAAGAAATCCTTCGAAGAATCGGACGATCCGCTGTCTTTGTTTCACAGTGGCACGATCATATCGGAATTCTTTGTGGACAAGGGAGTCATAAGCTCTCCAGTAAACCTGGAGGAGCTGCATGCCCGAGATCTTGTTCGGGCATTGCCGTTCAAATGAAGATCGCACCCAAAATATTGAGTGGATACCTCGCGATTTCAATACTGTTGGTTGCGATGGCCGTGCTGGTCGTCCGAACCTCTTCAGTACTCAATCCCGTAGTCGAGGAACTGAACAACGAAGTAAACAATCTAAACCTAGCCCTCACTTTCGCCGATCTCACTTCCCAGATCGTACTGATCAGATCTCAATTAGAGCATGAGGCGACGCAATTTTACTTCACTGAGGATCCAGCTCACGAGCTGAATCATGAAAGAGCCGCGAGTCAATTGGACCGCGTCTTTGACCAAATCAGTCTTGAATCAATCAGCGAAGACGAGCGCACGATATTTCGAAACTTGCAACGATCCACGGATAGACTGGCGCAATTCGAAAAGCAATTCATGGTGTTGGTTAGTGCAGATCAGCCGGGAGCGTACGAGTTTCTTTCCGAGAGCAGTGAATACCAGCAGCTAGACAAGAGCATTTCGACTTTCATCAATAGCTATTCATTCAGTAGGAAGGTTGAGTCCACGGATGAGTTTAGTCGGTTGGTTGCTATCTCCGATTCAATACAAGACAGCAGGGCCGAGCTGAACCGGCGATCCAGCATCACCTTGTTCCTGGTGTCGGTCGCGAGTATTGTCAGCATCTTCCTAGGGGTCGTCGTTTCTCGATCGATATCGTCGCCGATTCGAGCTTTGGAACGGACAACCAAAGTATTGGCAGATGGAGATATGTCCGCTCGATCCAGTGTCGAGACAAGAGACGAGAGCGGGGTCCTGGCGGCGTCTTTTAACAGCATGGTCTCGAAGTTACAGGAATCCACTGTCTCCAAGGACTACCTCGGCAACATTCTCCAGTCCATGCAGGATTCCTTATTGGTGTTGTCTTCGAGCGGGTACATTCAAACGGTCAATCGTTCTGTTCTGGATCTACTCGGTTATGAAAAAGAGGACTTGGTTGGCAAATCAATAGTCGAGGTAGTGGAGGTAGTCGAGGCAGTAGAAGCAGTAGAAGAGCAAAGCATATTCCGGGGGACACCCCTTCAGGAATTGATCAAAGTGGGCGGCGTGCAGGGCATAGAAACCCGGTACAAAACCAAACGCGGTGCTCTGCTGTCGATGTTGTTTTCCGGTGCCGTCATGCACGATGAGGATGGGGAAATCCTGGGAATTGTGTGTGTCGCCACAGATCTGACGGCGCGTAAACGGGCCGAGACAGTGCTCCACGAAACACAGACCAAACTAATATTCTCCGCTAAGTTGGCGTCCTTGGGAGAAATGTCTGCCGGCTTAGCCCATGAGCTGAATCAACCGCTCGGTGTCATACAGCTGCGAGGCGGTATGATCCAGAAACTACTGACCCACAATCCATCAGCGAGCAGCGTCAAAATCGCGAGTCACCTCGTGGAAATCTTCGGCGAGATAGAGCGTACGTCGAAAATCATCTCGCACCTTAAAACCTTCAGTCGGCAAGAGTTACCGGGGAGTCACAGTGCCATCGATATGAATTGGCTGATCGACGAATCCCTTGTCTTGCTGAGCAGTACGCTACAACTTCAAGGCATCGAACTCACGACTGAATTAGCGAAGGAATTGCCAGAGGTGTGGTGTGATTACATTCAAATCGAGCAGGTACTCACCAATTTACTAACGAATGCGAGAGACGCCGTCCACCACAGTGATGAAAAGAAAATACGGGTGCGTTCCTACCGGCAGAATGAATCTGTCTGTGTTGACGTAATAGATACGGGCTGTGGAATAGCAAAGGCCCACATCGACAAGATATTCGATCCTTTTTTTACGACAAAACCGGTAGGGGCCGGCACTGGACTGGGTATGTCGATCAGCTATGGAATCGTTCGAGAACACAACGGCGCCTTGTCTGTGAACAGTACAGATGGGCAGGGTTCTATTTTCACACTTTCTTTGCCACTGTCGCATCAACAACAGACCGACAACTTGGCACAGTCAAGGCTGGATCAAAAGACATGATCAAGATATTGCTGATCGAGGATGATACCTCCCCTACGGGTTACGACGGCATGGGGCCATCTGCGGCGTTGGCACTCCTAGATCGATGGCGAGTATCGACGTCGTCGTGCCGCCTTGCAGCTAGCCCCATGGCGCTCGTAACGCGACCCTACAGACTTCCACCACGGGCTGCTTGGTGTCCATGCCGGAATCCAAAGAGAGATGAGGAGACTCGATGCTGTACCAGTTGTGGAGTGATCTGAGATACGCGGTCCGGTCCCTGATTCGCGCGCCTGGGTTTACCCTGGTGGCGGCGGCGACGCTGGCCATCGGCATCGGGGCCAACACGGCTATCTTCAGCGTGGTCAACGGAGTGCTTCTCGAACCTCTGCCCTTTGACGAGCCCGACGAGTTGGTTGGCGTCTACCATACCGCCCCGGGTCTGGGTTATGACCAGTTCGACCTCTCACCGGACACGTACACCCTGATTCGAAACGAGAACGACGTGTTTTCGGAAATGGCCCTGTTCAACTCTGACACGGTCAACCTGACCGGGGTCGGCGACCCCTTGCGGGTTTCCGCGCTGACTACCACCCGTGAGCTGGCGGACGTTCTGAAGCTGGACTTCCCTTTGGGAAGGGGGTTCACCCTGGAGGAAGACCGGCCGGGAGGGCCTCAGGTGGTGATCCTCGGCTACGACCTCTGGCAGAACCGCTACGGTGGAGACCGGAACATCCTTGGGACCTCGATCGATCTTGATGGAACACCCCGGGAAGTCGTCGGGGTGCTTCCCCGCGAATTCGATGTCCTGAACGATGCGGCTCTGTGGCTCCCTCTTGCCATGGATCCCGACAACCCCACTACGGGAAGCTTCGGCCTCGATTCTATTGCTCGGCTCGCTCCCGGGCGAACCGCCGACGTGGCCGAGACCCTTCTGGCGCCGCTGATCGATCGCCTGGTGGAAAGCAACGAGGGCGCGGACACATATCTCGCCTTCATCCGCACAGGGCAGCTCGGTATCCTGGTGAACCCGCTCAAAGAGGCTGTCGTCGGCGACCTCACCCAACCCCTCTGGATCCTGCTGGGCACCGTCGGCTTCGTTCTGTTGATCGCGTGCGCCAACGTCGCGAACCTGGTACTGGTGCGGGCGGAATCCAGGCAGAGAGAGATCGCGGTACGAGCGGCTGTGGGGGCCGGCAGGAACGACATCTTCCGCCACTTCATGGCCGAGAGCGCGGTGCTTGCGATGCTGGGCGGTGTCGGCGGGATTTTTCTCGCCTGGGCAGGTGTGCCTGCCCTGCTCGCTCTGACGCCCGACGGGCTCCCGCGTGCCGGTGAGATCGGCATCGGCGCCCCGGTCCTGGCATTCACAGGCGGTCTGGTGCTCCTCGCCATGCTCGTCTTCGGAACGGCTCCGGCTCTGCGTTTCTTCGGCGGGAATTACCAGCCGGCGCTCGGCTCCTCCCGCGGGACCACCGCAGGCCGGAATCGACACCGCGTTCGGAACCTGCTGGTGGCAGGGCAAGCGGCCCTGGCGCTCATCCTGCTGGTTGGCTCGGGCCTCATGCTTCGATCCTTCGACCAGCTCCAGAGCCTCAATCCCGGATTTGACCCGGAAGGAGTACTCACATTCCAGGTGAACCTTCCCAGGGAGGGCTACCCGAGTGCCCGCGCGGCGGCCGACTTCAACCAGGAACTCATCGATCGGTTGTCCGGTTTGCCGGGTGTCACCTCTGTGAGCGCGGCAAACTACGCACCACTGTCGGGCGGAGGCAGCGGTACCGCAGTCCAGGCCGAAGATATCCCATTGAGTCCAGACGAACTGCCGCCCATGCTCTGGTACAAGTACGTGGCTCCGGACTATTTTCGGACGATGCGGACGCGCCTGATCGCCGGACGCTCTCTGGACCGCGCGGATCATCAGCAAGCGCTCCCGAACATCGTCATCAACAAGGTCGTGGCAAACCGCCTCTGGCCCGGCCGCGAACAGGGCGCACTGGGCAAACGGCTGGGTCGAAACGATGGCGATACTGTCCCATTCTGGTTCACCGTGGTGGGAGTGGCGGAAAACGTTGCCGATGAGGGTCTCCGTGAGGAGCCTCGGGAACTCATCTACTATTCCATGGTGAGCCCCCAGGGAGATGACGGCTGGGTGACACGGTCCATGACCTACGTGGTGCGCACGTCGGGGCCGCCGGCATCGCTGGCAGGCCCCGCACGGGCCGAAGTCTGGGCTATGAACCGGAATCTGCCGATAGCGGAAATGCAGGATATGGCAACCATCGTTGCCGACTCCACCGCCAGACTATCCTTCACGATGATCTCCCTGGCTATCGCAGCGGCCGTGGCATTGCTTCTGGGCGGCATCGGGCTCTACGGAGTCCTCTCATACGTAGTGAACCAACGGACACAGGAGATGGGTGTTCGGATGGCTCTCGGAGCCGAAACGGGACAGGTCCTCTGGATGGTCGTGCGCCAGGGCATGATGGTGGTCGGGACCGGACTGGTCATGGGTGTCGCGGCATCGCTGTACCTCGGCCGGGTCCTCGAAAGCCTGCTCTATGGAACCGCGCCGAACGACCCCCTCACGTTCGTCGCCACTTCCGGAGTCCTGCTCTTGGTGGGCTTCCTGGCCAGCTACGTGCCGGCCAGGAGAGCGTCGGCCATCAATCCTATGGAGGCCCTCCGAGCCGAGTAGTTATCCATCGTTCTTCAATTGATCTCGGCTCCCGGACTGTGCTTTATTGTGGGTGGCCGCGTAGGCTCCCAGCCTACCAAACAAGTCGGACCGGTGGGCCTACCCAGACGGACATGGAGGCTCCGGCCGTCAAAGAAGGAGAAGAAGATCATGTGCGATGAGATGACAGTTAAGGATGCCAACAAGTTCCTCGGAGGGACCGGGAGTCTGACACGGCGACAGTTCAGCACGCTGTCGGTCGGCGTGGGGTTGTCCATGCTTCTGCCGAAGGCCGCCCATGCGCAAGCCGTGACGGAAGTGGATGTCGATGTCCCGACTCCGGACGGAACCGCAGATTCTTATTTCGTGCATCCGTCGAGCGGGGCGCATGCCGGCGTCATTATCTGGACGGACATACTGGGCTTACGCCCCGCCTTCAGAATGATGGGACGGCGGCTCGCCGAATCGGGCTATTCGGTCCTGGTCGTCAACCCGTTCTACCGTAGCGCCAAGGCCCCGGTTGTTTCCGAGGGTGCCAGCTTCCAGGACGACGAGACTCGCAACATCGTCCTGCCCATGGCGCGGGCGCTGAACCCCGAAACGCACACGACCGATGCCAGAGCCTTTGTGAGTTTCCTGGACCAGCAGGATGCCGTCGACACGAACCGGAAAATCGGCACGATGGGTTACTGCATGGGCGGTCCGATCACGATGCGTACCGCAGGCGCAGTCCCCGAGCGGGTTGGGGCCGGCGCGTCCTTCCACGGTGGCGGGTTGGTGACCGACGCGCCCGATAGTCCGCACTCGCTGGTTCCGAAGATGAACGCGCACTTTCTGTTCGCGATTGCCGCCAATGATGACGAACGCGATCCGGAAGCAAAGAATGTGCTCCGGGAATCCTACGCCAGCGCGGAGCTCCCGGCAGAAATCGAGGTTTACGAGGACACGCTACATGGCTGGTGCCCGCCGGATTCGGCCGTGTACAACCAGGCCCAGGCGGAACGCGCGTGGAGCCGGTTACTCGTCCTGTTTGAAGCTGCGCTGGGGTAGGAGGTTGTAGAGGATCTGGAATTTCACGGCCGGGGACGATTCACGTAAGTGCCATAGCGCGTCGCCCGGCCGATGCGGTTGAAATATTCGTACGCTGTACGTGAAATCTCGGCGATCAACTCGGACGCTTCATCGTCGAGACCGAAGTTCTCCATCACGACAACGATGTAGGGACGTTCGGGCAGTTCGACGATGGCCCATTCGGTGGATACGCCTGCAATTCCACCGGGCTTGAACGGCACGGGGATGTTACCCGGCAGGACGGAGTTGACACCACCTCTCTTGCGCTTCCGCAGAATCGACAGGATCTCGTCGGATTCGTTTCTTCCCAGAAACTCGCCCTCGTGGAGCATCTCCATGATACGGGCAGCCTCGGCCGGTGTGGAGGTGTTCTCGTCTCCGCGAAGCGATGCCGCCTGGTCGATCATCCGGCGCCGCAGTCGAGTCTTTTCAAGCCCAAGCGACTGCATCGTCCGGTTGACGTTTTCCATCCCGACCAGATCGATCAGGATGTTCGTTGCCGTGTTGTCGCTGACCAGAACCATCAGGACGGCCAGGTCACCGATCGCCAGTTCCGACGTGCTGTCGCCCAGTTCCTTGAGTACGCCGCTCCCTCCCACCTGGTGGGTGCTGCTGACTTCCATCTTGTCTGTCAGCCGAAACCGCCCTTCCCCCGCCTGCTTGTAAACTTCCATCAAGATCGGAATCTTGATCGCACTCCCCTGCGGAAAAACAAAATCGTCGTTGGCGCCAAAACGTTCGCCACTGGTCAGATCAAGAACGACAACACCGGCGGCACCCCTTGTACTTGAAGCAATCTCGCCAAGACGGGCATGCGTTTTCTCGCGAATCACGTCCCAATTCTCTTCCTGAGCAACAAGATCCGTGGACGCGAGGGCAACGATCACGACCAGAAAAGCAGCTTTCTTCACAACGACCATCCTTCCCGGAAAACGGTTTTGAAAACGTGTTCGGACCCTATGACACCCCCCGTTCCAAGTCAATTCTAATTCGGGGACGGAGGCGTAATTAATCACCAACATTCCTAGTATCAATGCTTTGACTTAATTACTCCTCCGTCCCCGAATTAGATGCAACATCCCTGGTATCAATACATTGATTTAGGTGCGCTCCAGCCCCTAATTGAATTCCTGTCCCCTCCTCAACTGACCACTGGCCACTGACCACTGACCACTTCCCTCCCCCCTTTACATCGTTAACAATCATTTATTGCTCCCTTAACAACGCTTATGCCATTGATTCGTCTATGCTTTACGTATGTGGACGGCCCCTCGGCCCACATCGCCAGAATCAAGCTTGAGGTGAACACACAAATGGAAACTCTGTGGCAAGACTTTAGGTACGGGATCCGGATGCTTGTCAAGAAGCCGGCCTTCACGGCGGTTGCGGTACTGACGCTGGCGCTGGGGATCGGCGCAAACACGGCGATATTCAGCGTCGTCAACTCCGTGCTGCTCGAACCCCTGCCCTACAAGGACCCGGATCAGCTCGTTCGTTTTGTCATGGATCGACCGCCGATACCGGGTGAGGGTGGGCCACGCCGCATCAATTCCATCACGACCGACGACTTCCAGGAATACCGCAACCAGTCGGAGACGCTCGAGGCGATCGGTATCTACAGCACCCATTCGACTACGATGACGGGCCTGGAAGAGCCGGTCCGCCTCAGTGGTGGGCGCGTGTCCCCGGCGATGTTCGAGCTCCTGGGCGCATCGCCGATGATGGGACGGGTCTTCGAGGCCGCCGAAGAAGTACCGGGTAACGATCGAGCCGTCATACTGAGCGAGACGGCATGGGAACGGTACTTCGGCAGAGCCCCCGACATCTTGAGCCGCACCATGATTCTGGACGACAACCCGTATCCCATTGTCGGAATCATGCCCGCGGACTTCGAGTTTCCCAACCCGGGAACAGAGTACTGGATACCGGCGTCGGTTCGACCGGCGGTCCAACGCCAGGTCGGACGAATCGAAATTTCCGGCTCGACAATGGCCCGACTGAAAGAAGGTGTTTCACTCGAGACAGCCGTGGCTGAAGCCAATACGATCTTCGCTCGCCTGCACCCCGCCGGTGCGAGCTTTAACGGTACCAATTTCACCCGCGGACCCGGACCGGAGCCAGGGACTGGGAGGTCGGAGGAACCGGGACCGGGGCAAAGGGGCGGAAGGATCGGCCGGTCCAGCCAGCAAGGAGGGGGCGAACCGGGAACCGGCGGTGGACGCCAGGTCGTTCGCGATGGGCCACGTGGCGGTCAACCGGGTGCAGATGGTGAACGTCGGGTCGTTCGCGGCGGACCGGGACCGGGCCCCGGCGACGACGCCGGTGAACGTCGGGTCGTTCGCGGCGGACCAGCGCCAGGACCCGGCGGCGGACCCGGACCGGGGGGTCGAGGCGGAAGAGGCGGACCGGGAGGACCCAGCGGGGATCCGCTGGCCGGGTCGACGATAGGCCTGATCCCGGTTCAGGAACAACTCGTCGCGCCGGTACGACCGGCGCTGATGGTCTTGCTCGTGGCCGTCGGATTCGTTCTGCTGATCGCCTGCGCAAACGTCGCGAACCTGCTCCTGACCCGGGCCAGCGGGAGACAGCTGGAAATTGCAGTTCGGGCCGCCCTGGGCGCCGGTCGCGTTCGACTCGTCCGGCAGGTTCTGACCGAGAGTGTCACCCTGGCGGTAGTCGGTGGAGCTTTGGGTTGTTTGCTGGCCTACTGGGGTGTCGGTGCCCTGAAGGCGCTCGAGCCCGGATCGATTCCACGCATCGAGAACATCGCCATCGATCCGACCGTCCTCGCATTCACCCTGGGCATCTCCGTTTTTACAGGGATCCTATTTGGTTTGGCTCCTGCGTTCCGCGTCAGTAACAGCGAGAAGATGGAAGCCCTCAAGGAAGGAGGCGCGTACTCCACGTCCGGATTCGATCTCTTCCGCCGGAACAAGACCCGCAGCCTGTTAGCCATGATCGAGGTCGCCCTGGCGGTCGTCCTGCTGATCGGCGGCGGCCTGTTGATCAACAGCTTCGCCAACCTGACGGACGTCGATCCGGGCTATGACCCGGAAAACGTCCTGACGTTCCAGGTCAACCTGCCGCCGCAGACGCGATACCCCGACGTCGCTCAAAGGAGGACCTTCTATGAGCAGGTACTTCAAAGAACCGACATGATGGCCGGCGTTCGATCGGCCGGCGTCGTCAACATCCTTCCGTTGACGCAGAACAACATACGCCTGGCCTTCGCGATTCCAGGTGAAGGCGACTACCAGCAGCGGGCCGCGGCGGACGTGAGGATCGTGAGTTCCGATTACTTCGACGCGATGGGCATCCCGATCGTGGAAGGAAGGGCCTTTACGGATCAGGATCGGGAGGGCCAACAGGCGGTCCTCCTGGTCAATCAGACGTTTGCCAGCCGCTACTTCCCGGATGCCTCGCCGGTCAACCAGGAGTTGCGAGCCGGTCCGTCGGGCTCGCAACGGATCGTGGGCATCGTGGGCAACGTCCGACACCAGGGCCTGGACAGCGACGTTCAGCCGGAAGTGTATTTCGCGTTCATGCAAGCCACCCAGCTGTTCGGGAACTTATCGATGACGTTCGCGATTCGAACGACGGGCGATCCGATGGCGGTGGTTCCGGAGGTCCGGCACGACGTGCTGGACCTGGACTCGTCGCTGACGGTCGACAATATCCGGACCATGGAAGACCGCCTGTACGGCTCGGTCGCCGAACCACGGTTCTACGCCGTTCTGATCGGCGTGTTCGCGGCAATCGCATTGATCCTGGCGTCGGTCGGGATCTACGGTGTCCTCGCCTATTCGGTGAGTCAGCGGACGCGCGAGATTGGTATCCGCATGGCGCTCGGGGCGGAAAAACGGAACGTCCTGCGCCTGATCCTCGGCCAGGGCCTGATCCTCACGACAATCGGAATCGTCGCGGGCCTGGCCGGCGCGTTTGCCGTCACCCGTTATCTGGAAAGCATGCTCTTCGGGCTGACCGCCTTGGATCCAACAGTTTTCGTCGCGGTGACCGTGATTTTGACGCTGACGGCGGTGGCCGCCTGCTACGTGCCGGCACGCCGGGCCACCAGAGTCGACCCGATCGTGGCCCTGCGCTACGAATGAACACGGCGGCTCCGGGAATCCAAATTCACCCAGAACCAGGATTCCCGGAGCCTCCGTTTTCTAACAGACCATGTTGAATTGTGCCCTAAGGAGTAGGTAAATACAAAAATGGAAACTCTGTGGCAGGACTTGCAGTACGGACTACGGATGCTTGTGAAGAAACCCGCGTTCACGGCGGTCGCCGTGATCACGCTGGGGCTCGGCATCGGAGCCAACACCGCGATATTCAGTGTCGTGAACGCCGTGTTGCTCCGACCGCTGCCTTACAAGGACCCCGACAACATCGTGCGGTTCAGAATGAGTTTGCCGCCCATGGCCGGCGAAGGCGGCCCGAGGTTCGTACCGTCTATCACCACAAGCGATTTCCAGGAATTCCGTGAACAGTCGCAGACCCTGTCCCAGGTCGCTCTCTACTCGAACAACGCGATGACACTCACCGGACCCGAAGAACCGGTCCGCCTGAATGGATCGACTGTCTCCTCGGACATGTTCGAGTTGCTCGGCGTGTCACCGATCCGTGGGCGCGTCTTCGATCGGTCGGAGGAAACGCCCGGTAACGAACGGGTCACGATCCTCAGCGAAAGGACATGGGAAAACTACCTCGGGTCCGACCCGAACATTCTCGACAGTATTCTCACGCTCGACGGTAACGCGTACACGGTTGTCGGCATCATGCCGGCGAGCTTCGAATTCCCCGACAAAGACATCGACTACTGGGTGCCGCTGGCGATTCAGCCCCCTGCACCTCCAGGTGCGGCACACCGTATCGAACTGGCCGGTAACACACTGGCACGGATCAAAGACGGTGTCTCGCTCGAAACCGCGGCCGCTGAAGCGAATACTATATTCAGGCGCCTGCATCCGTCCGGCGAGGGGCCGGGAGGGTTCGAGATCACGCGTGGACCCGAGCCCCCTGACGGTCAGGAGGTCGATGAACATAGTCCTTCTGCGGGACCTGGTCCCGAGCCTGGCGAACGGCCGGAACGCGTCATGGTCGGCCGTGGCGGGCCTGGTCCCGGTCCGGAGGCGGAGGGTGGGGCGCGTCGAATGGTCATGCGCGACGGACCCGCCGCTGGGCCGGAAGAACCGGGTGATCAGATCCAAATGGTCGATCGCAGCGGACCGGGTCCGGCCTCGGAAGGCGCGGTGGGTGAACGGCGAGTGGTCGCCCGCGGTGGACGCGGCGGAAATTTCATGAGCGGCGACCCGTTCGCTGCTTCGACCCTCGAGTTGGTTCCGCTTCAGGAAGAAACAGTGGCTCCGGTGCGACCCGCTCTGATGGTCCTGGTGGTCGCCGTCGGCTTCGTCCTCTTGATCGCCTGTGCAAACGTTGCCAATCTGTTGCTGACTCGTGCCAGCGGGCGTCAACTGGAGATCGCGGTTCGGGCTGCGATGGGCGCCGGACGGGTTCGGCTGATCCGGCAGGTCCTGACAGAAAGCGTCATGCTCGGGGTGTTGGGCGGTGCGCTGGGAACTCTGCTCGCCTACTGGGGCGTCAACCTCCTTCAGGCGCTTCGACCCGGCACCATTCCACGGCTTGATGAGATCAGCCTCGATGGAACGGTGCTGGCCTACACCCTCGGCATGTCGGTCATCACAGGCATTCTTTTCGGTCTCGCGCCGGCACTCCGCTTGAGCCGTAGCGAGCGGATGGAAGCTTTGAAAGAAGGCGGCATGTTCGCCTCGTCGGGCTTCGGCCTGTTCCGTCGGAATCGGACGCGCAGCCTGCTGGCCATCACAGAAGTGGCCCTGGCCGTTGTTCTGCTGGTCGGTGGCGGGTTGATGATCAACAGCTTCGCCAACCTTTCGGGCATCGATCCCGGGTACGATCCTTCAAACGTTCTGACCTTTCGTATAGATCTACCTGCGGCGCGATACTCGGACATCATCCAGAAACGACTCTTCTACGAACAGCTTCTAGGGCGCGTGGAGACGATGGGTGGCGTGACGGCGGCCGGCCTCGTCAACATCCTGCCCCTGTCGCAAAACAACATGCGAATCATGGCGCTGATGCGCGGCGACGGGGACTCCGCCGAACGCGTGACGGCCGATGTCCGGATTGTGAGCCCGGCATACTTCGAAGCGATGAAGATCCCGTTGGTCGATGGCCGGTTGTTTACCGACCAGGACCGGGACGGCCAGCAGAGGGTCCTCCTGGTGAACGAAACGTTCGCCAAACGCTATTACCCGGATGAGTCCCCGATCAACCGCGAGTTCGGAGCATCGATGGGCGGAGCGAGCCTGATTGTCGGCATCGTCGGAGACGTGCATCACCAGGGTCTGGACAGTGAAGTCCAGCCGGAACTGTACTTCAGTCAACAGCAGTCAGAAGGTGGGATGGGGAACATGCCGATGACCCTGGCGATTCGCACGGCCGGCGATCCCCTTATCCTGGTCCCGGAGATTCGCCGGACGGTTCTGGATCTCGATTCATCGCTGACGATCGACAGCGTGCGGACGATGGAAGACCTGCTGTACAGTTCGATTGCCGAGCCACGGTTCTACGCGGTCCTTCTTGGAGTCTTCGCGGCGATCGCCCTGGTCCTGGCATCTGTCGGAATCTACAGTGTGCTCTCTTACTCGGTCAGCCAGAGAACGCGGGAGATCGGGATTCGAATGGCACTCGGCGCCAGGAGCGAAAGCGTCCTCAAGTTGATTGTCTCTCAGGGCATGATCCTGATCACGATCGGAATCGCCATCGGGCTGGGTGGGGCCGTTGTCGCGACCCGTTACCTTGAGAGCATGCTTTTCGGCCTGACAGCCCTGGACCCCGCAACGTTCATCACGGTCACCCTCATTTTGATGCTGACCGCCGCTTCCGCCTGCTATGTGCCGGCGCGCAGGGCAACCAAGGTCAACCCGATCGTGGCGTTACGTTACGAGTGAAAAGTGGGGACAGGGGGCTACATCGCCACTTTTCCAATTGACACCTCAAACTAATTAGATGAATATCTAACTAGTTTGAGGTGTGTCATGGACCAGTCCGAGCCAACGCAACTTCTCAGATTCTTCAAGGCGCTTGCCGACGGTAACAGGTTGAAGATCGTCGGATTGCTCGCCGGGAGGGAACTTACCGTCGAGCAGCTCGCGGCGATGCTGGATATAAAGGCGCCGACGGCCTCTCATCATTTGAGTAAGCTCACCGAGGCCGGCCTCGTCAGCGCGAGAGCGGAGGGCTACTACAGCGTTTTCCGACTCGAAAGCGACGCGATCAAAGCGATGTCCGAACGCCTGGCGGCGCTCGAAACCTTTACCGCATATACCGTGAACGTCGACCTGGGTGCGTTTGACCGAACTGTGTGGGCCAACTTTTCCCTTCCCGATGGCCGTCTGAAAACTATTCCCGCACAGCGCAAGAAGCGGTCCGCGGTGCTCCGTCACCTGGCCGGATCGTTCAAGAGCGGGATACGCTACTCGGAAAAGCGAGTGAACAGGATTCTCTCTCGTTTCCATGAGGACACGGCAACGTTGCGGCGAGAGATGGTCGGGGAAAAGCTTCTGACCCGGCAGGATGGCGTCTATAGGCGAGCCGTTCGAGAGGGCAGTTTGGTGATAGAACCTTCAAAACGACACCTCCGGAATTCAAACGATTGATACGTGCCTTCGCAGGGTAGTCACCTCACCACAGTCGAAAAACTGACTTCCGAGGCCCCTGAAGGCTTGTCGAGGGTGACGGTCACCTGTCACTCGCCTGACATCGGCAACTCGATTTGGCCGGTCCATTGCCCGGACCCGGCCGGGGCCATATCGGCGGTGGCGGTCATCGCTTGCATCGCCGCCATCGCGGGCATGAACAGCTGGACGCCAACATCGGAAGCTGCAACCGGCTGGCCCGTGCCGGCGTCGATGATTTGAATCCCGAACTGGTTGGTGCCGGAACGAAACGCTCCGGCCGAATGGCGCAGCCTCACTTCCAACCCATTCTGTTGCTCCTGGTGGAAGATCTCGGCCGAAAGGACGCCGGTGTCCGCCGGACGGCTGATCCAGGCTAATCCCAGCGTCGACGAAAGGACGAAGACCGATACTACTGCGGCCCACTTCCAACCCGAAGCCACGGCAGGTTTCGCCGGTGGCCCCATCGGTTCCGGCAGGGCGGGTCGTGTCAGGATCGCCGACCAGCCTTCCATTTCCACGCGCTTCCAAACGGCGAAGATCGCGGGATAGATGGTCAGTGTGAGGAGGAAGGACGTGACCAGCCCACCGACCATCGGCGCGGCGATACGCTTCATGACATCGGCACCAATTTCGGTTGTACTGGCCAATAGGATCGGCATCAGTCCGATCATGGTTGTTCCTACCGCCATCACTTTGGGACGCACTCGCCCGACGGCGCCTTCGTGTATCGCTTCCTTCAGGTCGATAAAGCTGCGCATCCGTCCCGCGGCCTTCGCCTTCTCATACGCCAAATCCAAATACAGCAACATGACAGCGCCTGTCTCGGCTGCCAATCCAGCAAGGGCGATCATACCGACCCAAACCGCAATGCTCAGGTTGTAGTCGAGTAGATAGAGGAGCCAGAAACCGCCAATCAGCGAAAAGGGTATCGCCATCAGGAGGATGAGGGTTTTTCGCCAGTCTTTGAAGTTCAGATACATGAGAAAGAACACCAGAAACAACGTCAGAGGGATGACGACGGTCAGCCGCTCCTCCATTCGTTGCAGGTACTGATACTGGCCGGCCCACTCCAGACGGTATCCGGTGGGCATTCGAACCTCGTTTCCGATGACCTCCTGCGCCCGCTCCACATAGCCTTCATAGTCGGGATCGCTCACGTCCACGAATACGTATCCCACCAGTTGCGCATTCTCATCCCGGATCATCGGCGGGCCGGTCGTATAGGCGATGTCTGCCAGGAGAGATATGGGAATCTGGGCGCCGGTTGGCGTCGGAACAAGGACCTGCCCCAGTTGGTCTGGATCGTCTCGCAGTTCCCGGAGGTAACGGACATTGATGGAATATCGCTCCCTACCCTCAATCGCGGTCGATACATCCTTGCCGCCAACTGCGGATTCGATGATGTCCTGAACATCCTGAACCGTCAGACCGTAGCGAGCGGCTTCGTCGCGGCGCACTGTAAAGTCGAGAAAGTATCCACCGGTGATACGATCCGCAAACGCGCTGCGGGTGCCTTCGACGTTCGCCAGGGCGCGTTCGATGTCCACTGCGACGCGTTCGATTTCGCCGAGTTCGCTGCCGAAGACTTTGATACCCAGGTTGCTGCGGATGCCAGTGTTGAGCATCTCGGTCCGTGTTTGGATCGGCATCCACCAGATATTGGGCATGCCCGGCATCCTGACTCGCGGGTCGATGTCCGCGATCAGTTCGTCCCAGGACATGGGCCGTTCTTCAGGCCACAGCCGGTTCAGAGGGGAGCGCAGCCATTCCGGAGCCCATTCCGAGTACCAGCGGTCGACACGCACGGTGCGCCACTCACTCTGGTCCTTGAGCAACACTGTTGTTTCCGCCATGCTCAGGGGCGCAGAATCGGTCGACGTCGTGGATCGCCCGATCTTTCCAAATACTCGTTCGACTTCCGGCACCTCCGCCAGAATCCGGTCCTGGATCTGGAGAATTCGTCCTGCTTCGGCGATCGGCATGCCCGGTACTGCCGTCGGCATGAATAGGATCGTGCCTTCGTTCAAGGGAGGCATGAACTCGGATCCCAGCCTCTGGAACACCGGAATCGTCGACAGTCCCAGCAGCAAGGCCACGGTGATGACCGTCTTGGGAAGGCGCACCACAAAGTTCAAGACCGGCGGGTAGAACCAGAACAGGACTCGGCTGATCGGGTGCCTGTCTTCGGATCGGATGCGTCCCCGAATCAGAATGACCCCAAGAGCCGGAACCAGTGTCAGTGCCAGAATGGCGGCGAAGGCCATTGAGAACGTCTTCGTGTAGGCGAGTGGCCTGAAGAGGCGCCCCTCCTGCGCCTGGAGTGTGAATACCGGCAGGAAGGATACGGTGATCACGAGCAGAGCAAAAAAGATCGTTCGCCCCACTTCTTTGAACGATTCGATCAGAACTTCGAGTCGCTCGCCCGGCCGGCCCTCCCGCTCCCAGTGATCCAATTTCTTGTGCGCGTTCTCGACCAGAACGATCGAGGCGTCGACCATCGCGCCGATGGCGACGGCGATCCCGCCCAACGACATGATGCTGGCGGTCAAGCCCATGTAGTACATCGGGATGAACGAGAGAGTAACGGCAATCGGGAGAACGATGATCGGCACCAGCGAAGTCCGAAGATGCAGCAGGAAGAGAATGATGACGATACTGACGACGATCATCTCTTCGGTCAGGGCGTTGCGAAGGGTGTCGATCGCGTCGAGAATCAGTTCCGACCTGTCGTAGGTTGTGATGATCTCGACGCCTGGGGGGAGTGTCGGTTCGATTTCAGCGAGGCGTTGCTTGACGCCCGCGATCACGTCGATCGCGTCTTCGCCGTAGCGCATCACCACGATACCGCCCACTGTTTCACCGCGGCCATCCAGTTCGGCCACACCGCGGCGCATGTCTGGACCGAGTTGTACGGTGCCCAAGTCCCGTACGAGGATAGGCGTGCCCGACGGACTCACATCGACAGGGACCAGTTCCAGGTCCTTGGTCGAAGTCACATAGCCCCGGCCCCGCACCATGTACTCGGTCGTCGCGATTTCTAACGTCCTACCGCCCACGTCGCTGTTGCTGCGCCGAATTTGGTCGATAACCCGGCTGAGGGGAATGTTGTAGGCCAGTAGCTTATTGGGATCCACATTCACCTGGTACTGCTTGACGAATCCACCGACGCTGGCCACCTCGGCGACACCGTCAACGGATTCCAGAGCATAGCGGAGCGTCCAATCCTGAAAACTGCGTAGCTGCTGCAGGTCCATCTGCCCGGTCTCGTCCACCAGGGCGTACTGGTACACCCAACCGACCGCCGTGGCATCGGGGCCGAGCGTGGGATTGACTCCGTCGGGGAGTTGACCGCTAATCTTGCTGAGGTATTCCATCACGCGGCTGCGTGCCCAGTAGATGTCGGTTCCGTCCTCGAAGATGATGTACACGTACGAAAAGCCGAAGTCGGAAAGACCCCGCACCAAACTGACATCGGGCGCAGCGACCATCGAGCTGACAATGGGATAGGTGATCTGATCTTCAACCAGATCCGGACTCTGTCCAGCCCACTCGGTAAAAACGATGACCTGCGTGTCGGAAAGATCGGGCACCGCATCGAGTGGGACATTCAGCAGTGCCCAGAGTCCCCACGCAAAAGCGAACGCAACCAGCACGAAGACGAGGAAGCGCTGACGGGCACTAAAATCAATGAGTCGCTCGATCACTGCGGGTTCTCTCCGCGTGAGACTGGTTCCGCCGCTTGCAGCTTGCTCTCCGCGTCGATCAGGAAGTTTCCGGAGGTGACGACACGCTCGCCCTCGGTGAGACCTCCAAGTATCTCGTAGTGATCACTGACCCTCGTTCCGAGTTGAACATCTCGGATTTCCATGCGCCCGTCGCCTTGGTCGACGAACACGACGTTGCGCAATCCAGTCGGCAACACCGCGGACTCAGGAATCATCAGCCGACGTCCCATAGATGCACTAAGCTCGAGATCGGCATACATGCCCGGCTTGAGTGCGAGATCGACGTTCGCGAACTCGACACGAACCGTCAGCGTCCGCGTCTGTGCGTTCACGTGCGGATCTATGAACGTCACACGGCCAGTAAACTCTCGCCCCGGAATCGCCTGGACACGCATCACCGCGCGCTGTCCTTCCCGGACCCATGCGATGTCGTTTTCGTACACGATCGCCTTGACCCAGACGACGGAGTGGTCCGCGATTTCATACAGCATCGTTTCCGGCGTGACGCGCTGTCCGGGGAAGGCGTTTCGGGTCATCACATGACCGATGACGGGCGAATAGATCGTCATCGCCCGGAGTGGTTCTCGGGCTTGCTCCAACTGCGCGATCTGTTCCGGAGTGATGTCCCACAATTCCAGCCGCCGCCGTGCCGCCCTCACCAGGTCTTCGGCACCCAAGGCCACGGACGGAAACCGGCTCTCGCCCAGCATGTCCAGAGCCCGGAGGGCCAACAGGTACTCCTCTTGTGTGGCAACCAGTTCAGGGCTGTACAGCGTGAAGAGAGGATCGCCCTCCTCCACGTGCTGGTACTGGAAATCCACGAACGAATCCTCGATCCATCCCGCGACCTTGGGATGCACTTCGCTCATCCGCGTCTCGTCCAGCGCCACCGTGCCTATCGTGCGTAGCGTCCGGTCGAACGTCTGAAACGTTACCGGAGCCGTCCGCACACCGATGAGTTGCTGACGGCCTGGATCGACGGTGAAGATCGCCTGACTGTTATCGCCTGCAGTCGGCGCATTCGGGACATCGCGCGACAAAACCACGAAAACCTGATAGGTGGGCGTCGGCCCACTGCCTTCGATGGTCTCGATGCGGAACTCGACCTCCTCGCCAATCGTCAGGGCATCGATTGCAAGGTCGTCGGACATCGGGAACCCCATTGTCATGGCTCCCATGAGCCCGGGAATTTCCTGGTGGGCGAGAACGATCTGGCGTTCGTCGGCGAGAATTTCCTGAATCACGCCCTGGCCCCTATAAGGATTCTCGCGTGTTCCCGTGGGATTGGAGATAGTTGCGTTCGCAGGCCCGCTCGACTCCGACGCGTTATTTCCGGGCAGGTACTGGCGATACACATCGCGGTAGAGATAGACCGATCCCGCAGCCAGCGCCACGAGCATCATGACACCAGCCCTCAATAGAATGTGCTTCACTGGACATTCCCCCGATACGTCTGAATCTGAGGCTCGTGAACCTTGTTCCATATGTGCTGGTAGGTGGCCTTGTTCAAGGGAAGCTTCAGATCGAAATGGAAGGTTTCGTTTCGAGTCGAGACTCGCAAATCGAAATCGCCAGTCGACGCAAACGATTCCACGTCGGCCAGGCGCCAGATGCGGGAATCGTTCGGGTTTTCCGTGACGTAGATGATTGCGTTCTCTGTGATGTTGAGTGTCCCCTCACAACCGCCGAAAAGATGGTCGTGGCGTACGGGAAGCTCCTGCAGGGTTCGGACGGCCACGGCAGGGGAAGTTCTGCTTACGCCCCCGGATCCAAGCGAGTCGGGAATGATCCGGGTACGTACAGGCCGCGGACTGCGCTGTTCCAGAAACGCGAATACAGCACCTCCGAGGGACTCGTCTTCCAGTTGAAACCTGAAGTCCCGGTCACGCCAGAGTTTCATGGCACCTTCGCTTTCATACGTGTGAATCCGCATCTCACTGATCGATACGATTTCGAAGGACTCGATGTCCGGATAGCTCCAGTGCCGCGCGTGATCTTCGTTCAAAGTGTCGTATCGAACTGATTCCTCCGAAACAATCAACCGGCCTTCACATGCACCAAACGCGTGTTCATGCCTCACATCGAGAGTCCATCCCTGCGGTGCCCCGGCCGACTGCGCCGTCAATAGCAACCAAAGCAACGTTGTCATTCCGAGCCTCCTGACTGAATCAGTTCGAGGCCCGTCAGTTCTTCAAGACCCGCCAGCGCCTTCTCGTGTTCGGCGAGCTGCACGTAGTATTCAACCTCGAAGTCCAGCAACCTCGACCAGTTGTCCAAGACACCGAGGAAATCGAGATCACCCACTCGGTACGCCGTGAGCGACGACTCCAATGCCAGGGAAGCTTGCGGAATGACGGCGTCCCGATACAGGCTTTCAAGACGATCGGTCCTCTCGAGAAGAAGGCAAAGGTCGGTCACTCGACGAAAGAGCGCCTGGCCCGATGCCTCAAATTCATTTCGCGACTTCTGGAGGGTCGATGCTGCCTGCTCGACTCCTCGCCGTTCCTTTTGCCAGAAGAACAATGGGACCTCGGCCGAAATCGATACCTCCCACATGTCGTCGAAAGACCCCATGAACATTCGACCGACCTTAACGTCAAAATCCGGAAGATGGTCCTTCTCGGCCAACGCCAGAGCGCTGGCATCCCGATCAATATTGAGCCGGCGCGCATCGAGCATAGGATTGGCTTCCTCGGCAATCGCATAAAGCTGTTCAGACGAGTAGTCGAGAACTGACAGACTCACGTCCGGTGAGGTGCGTACCACTCTGTCCGGTGGCCGATGCAGCAGCTGATTGATGCGCGCGGAGAGCGAACCGGACCGCTCGGTGAGGACCGCCAACCGGTCTTCGAGCAGCGTTTCTTCCACTTGCGCCCGCAAGATATCCTGCTGCAGTTCTGACCCAACTTCATAGCGGCGTGTGGCCACACTAACGAAGCGGTTCAGTAGAACACGGCTCTGTTCCACGATTTCGATCGCCCGCTCCACGTGATACAGATCGAAGTACGCGCGCTTGAGATCGCCCAGCACGCGGAGTGATTTCGCTACTCTAAATTGGCCCACTTTTGATCGTTTGATTTGGCCCACCCCTGACGACTGAACCGGAGAGGCTGTTCCGAACAAAGAGTCGGAATGGAGGGACCCGGTGTCAAGGAGATCGAAGGTGGAATTATTTGAAGAGATTCGGCGAGAGCACGAGTTTGGTGTGGGAACGATCCAGGGTGTGGCCCGGCGGCTGGGGGTGCATCGGCGGATGGTGCGTCAAGCGCTGGGAAACGCCGTGCCGCCGGCGAGGAAGAGCCCGGAGCGGAAGAGGCCGAGGCTGGAGCCGGTTATGGAATTTATCAACGGGGTGTTGGAGGCGGACAGGCAGGCCCCGCGGAAGCAGCGGCACACCAGTCACCGGATCTACGAACGGATCCGGATGGAATTTCCGAAACATCCGATTGGGGAATCGACGGTTCGCCGGTATGTCGGGCGGCGGAAGCGGGAGATGGGTTTCATCCGACAGGAGACGTTCGTGCCGCAAAGCTACGCCTGGGGTCAGGAAGCACAGATCGACTGGTACGAAGCCGTCGCGGAGTTGGATGGCGAACGGCAGAAGCTCCAGGTTTTCTGTATGCGGAGCATGGGCAGTGGTGGCGCATTCCATCGAGCTTATCCTCGGGCGACACAACAGGCATTCCTGGAGGCTCATGAGTTGGGTTTCCGCTATTTTGCGGGGGTCTTCGGGGTGCTGCGTTATGACAACCTGACCAGCGCGGTGAAGAAGATTCTGCGGGGATACCGGCGTGTAGAGACCGAACGGTTCATCGCGTTTCGGTCGCATTGGAAGTTTCAAGCCGAGTTCTGCACACCCGGCGAGGGCCACGAGAAAGGCGGTGTGGAAGGCGAAGCCGGATACTTCCGGCGCAATCACCTGGTACCGGTGCCGAAGGCGAAGGACCTGGCGGATCTGAATGCGCAGCTGCTGGCCGGTTGCCGTGCCGATGAACGGCGCAAGATCGGCGATCGGGTCCAGACGGTGGGTGAAGGGATGCAGATCGAACAGCCCCATCTGCTCGCGTTATCGACCGAAGGGTTCCCTCTGGCCGAGGACAGCTTTCCACGAGTCGATGGTAAGGGATGTGTACGGGTGCGTAACAACTTCTACTCCGCCCCCGTCAAGACCGGGACTGTGGTGCGGGCGAGCGTTTTTCCGGCCTACGTGGAGGTCTGGCACGATGGCGGATGCGTGGCGCGGCATGAGCGAGGATATGGAAACGGCCAGCACTTCTTCAATCTGGAACATTATCTGGAGGTGTTGGAGCGGAAGCCGGGCGCGCTGGCCGGGAGCAAGCCTCTGGAGCAATGGCGGCAACAGGGCCGATGGCCGAAAAGCTATGACGAGTTCTGGCAGACGTTGATCGATCGCAACGGAAAACAGAATGGGACCCGCGCAATGGTGGAGTTGCTCCTACTGGGCCGGGAACATGGCTATAGCGAGCTGGATTCCGCATTCCAACAAGCCCTGCGCCTGGGATGCTCCGATGCCGCCGCGGCGCGCTAC
This sequence comes from Terriglobia bacterium, assembly GCA_965247425.1. Lineage (GTDB taxonomy): Bacteria > Acidobacteriota > Terriglobia > 20CM-2-55-15 > 20CM-2-55-15 > CAZOZZ01. The sequence continues at coordinate 1,338,455 of OZ252023.1, read as the reverse complement.
CTGATGACCGAGGCCCGATTCGACCGGCCGGCGGCGCCGCGACTGGAAGTGGCCGCACTACGCGCTTATGAGCGGCCCCTGCCGGAGGTGAATACTTACGATGCACTGCTCACTGCGGAGGTGGTCTAGTGTCCGCCACAGCCGGCGGGGTCGAACAGGCGGCGATTCAGCAGTACTGTAAAGCTCTCCGGACGCCCACGATCGGAACGCAGTTTGCGGCCATGGCCGAGCAGGCCCAGCGGGAAGAGCACACCTACACACGGTATCTGGAAGCCTTGCTGGCGATGGAAGTTGAAGAACGCGAACGGAACACCGTGGCCCGGCGGATTCAAGCCGCACGTTTCCCTCGAATGAAGACACTCGAGGACTTTGACTTCTCGCGGTCGAAGGTTCCAGCCAACCGGATCCGTGGACTCGCAGACGGTGGCTATTTAGAACACGCCGAACCTGTCGTCCTGATCGGGGAGTGTGGAACGGGCAAGACGCACCTGGCCACAGGACTGTGCGTGGCCGCTTGTCGGCAGAAGAAGCGGGTTCGCTTTACGACGGCCGCCGGCTTGATCAACGAGTTGGTCGAGGCCCACCACAACGACCAGTTCCGCCGGGTTCTGGCCCGATGGTTCCGATACGAGTTGATTGCCATCGACGAAGTCGGCTATGTCCCGATGGCAGACCTCGGCGCCGAACTCCTCTTTCAAGTCATCTCGGATCGAGCCGAGCGGGCGACGGTGATCTTGACAACGAATCTGCCGTTCTCGGAATGGACCCAGGTGTTTCCCAATGTTCGGCTGTGCAAGGCGTTGCTGGACCGGATAACCGATCGCGCTCACATCATCGAGACCGGAACCGAATCCTTCCGGTTTCGGCGCACGTTGGAGAAACGACAGAAACCACGGCATCCGCCTGGAAAGGAGAAACCCGCGAAACAAACCACGTCCTGAGGGTCGGATCGCCGCGCGGTCGTCGATCCTGGGCGATCCTGGAAACGGAGTTTTTTCCCGAAAGAAAGAAAAAGAACCAAAAAGAAAGAAACGGAGGCCTGTGGAAGATGACGCGCTGTGGAAATCCTAAAAACCAGGATTCCCACAGCGCTTGGAAAAGCCTCGCCAAGGGCGCTCGGCTTTCCCACATCTACAACACAGGCCCGACGGTAATTATCACTACTCGGAATTATTAACAGGAGGGGGTGGGCCAAATCAGACGATCAAAAGTGGGCCAGACCGGGTGGACAAACCCACGGAGCCTCACCGCAACGTATATCCGGCCCTCGCGGTCAGATTCGGCCTGAGCAATTTCCCCACGCAAGCCGAGCTTGCCCGGGAAAGGAATACGTTGGGTGACCATCGGTTCCACGAAACTCATCGGATTCTCACCAAGAGAGGTTCCGGGGAATGGACTACCGGCGTTCCAGTACGCGAAGATGACGGTCGGATTCGGCAGCGCGCGTGCCTGCGATGGACGCGCCGATGCTGCCTCCCAGCGCCGACGGGCAGCTTGAATTTCGGGGTTCTGCTCCAGCGCGATCTGCACCAGGTTGCCGAGATCGTCGACCATCGGGGGCGAGGGCTGGGCAAATAGAAGTAGTAATGCAATGAATCCAGGCATAAGCACCTAACCTCACGTCTTAAGACAGAAAGAGTGTCGGAACGATAAAGGACGTGTGTGCCGGTACTAAATCAGGAAAGTGCTGTTCAGGAGGAAAACGGGTGGAGAGGCTGAAGCTGATACTTGTGGAATTTCCCTGTCGAACTCGAACGCGAGGCTGTCGGCGGAGAAAGAATCGATGTTGGACGATGGAGGAGCGGGAAGGCCAATCGGTGCGCCAAAGCCGACGTTGGTCGGCAGGGTCGCCCTTGCCAGACATGACACGCAGCAGTCGTAACCGGCACTCCATCCAGGCCCTTCGGAATCCGCTGTCTGCATCGGACACTCCGGCATTCCCGTGGCCCCCATCACGCAAAGCGTCACGAACACGTTAACTCCCAGGAAACCGAGGAGCAGCGTTGCCGCGACGGGTTTGGAAAGCCTTCGCATTGCTCCTGGAATCATATCACGGTGACTATCCGCAACAGCCAAAACCGTAGGGCATTCGATAAGGCAACGCCCTTCTCTTTCAAACGAAGGAACCTCTCAATATATTGTATTATGACTCACTTCGTCGAGAATTTGTGACCCTGCGCTAACTCGACAAAGAGTCGGAGGAGAAAGATCATGAAGAGCAGCAGGATAGCCACTTTCACAGTAGCGTTGACCGTGCTTTGGATCGGCACATCGTTCGCCCACGTCACGATTTCACCGACCGAAGTGACCGTTGGCGGAACCCAGAAGTACACGATGCGAGTCCCACACGAACGGGAAGGCGCGACGGTTCGCATCGAAGTGGATTTTCCCGCCGAGGCAACGGTGGCGTATTTCGAAACCAAAGCCGGCTGGACGATCGAGCACAAGATGGATGCCGACGGAAGGATTGTCGGAGTGGTGTGGAGCGGGGGTTCCATAGGTGAGCACGAGTTCGCGGAATTCAACTTCCTGGCTCGGAACCCGCCAGAGGCCGCCACTTTGGAATGGACCGTCCGGCAAACCTACGCCGACGGCAGTGACTCTGAATGGAATCCCGCCACGCGGGTGCGGGCGGCGCCATAGGGCTTCAGGCCAACTGTCGCACGCTCCTCAGTTGGGCTCGGGTTGGTCAACTCACAGAGCGGGATCGATACCGTCCTCGGCCAATTCCTCGGCAGACGCTTCCCGTGCCAACGTCCCCGGCGGGGTTTCGTACCAACCCGGATCCTCGTAGCTCGTGATGTCGTCGCGCACTTTCAGTACGGTAAACATCCCTCCCATGTCGATGTCGTCGTATTTGCCGGGAGTTGCCTTCATCGGGATGCTGTTGTCGGGAACGGGCATGCCCATGCGACTCATTCCCGACATGCCGCTCTGGCCCATCGTCATGTATCCGGGCAGCAACGGACGAATCCGGCTGTCGAGGTTGCCGGGGTCGAGACCGAGCACGTTCGGCCCTTCGTGCCCCATCTGGTTCATGATGTGGTGCGTGAAATGGCAATGCATCGCCCAGTCGCCGGGTGCGTCGGCAACGAATTCGATGTCCCGTGTCGAGCCCACCGGCACCAGGACGGTGGTTTCGGGCCACTGCGCCGTTTCCGCGATGTGGCCGCCGTCGGTTCCCGTGATCATGAAGGAATAGCCGTGCAGGTGGATCGGATGATTGTCCATCGCACTCAGGTTGCCGAATCGGATCCGAACCCGCTCACCCGTGCGGACGACCAGCGGATCGATTCCCGGAAAGGCTTTGCTGTTCATCGTCAGGACATTGAAATCCGTCATCTCGCGCGGGTCGGGGCGCCGGGTGCCGGTGGGGACAAACCATTCGCTCAGCACGATGGCGAAATCGCGATCAACCCGGTTTTGCGGGTTCCGTTCGTGGATCACAAGCATGCCCATCAGTCCCAAGCCCATCTGCGTCATCTCGTCGACGTGAGGGTGATACATGTATGTTCCGGGATGGAGGAAGGTGAACTCATACCGGAATGTTTCTCCGGGCCGGATGTACGGCTGGTTGAGACCGCCGACGCCGTCCATTCCGTTTGGCAGTATGACTCCGTGCCAGTGGACCGTGGTAGGTTCGGGAAGACGGTTGGTCACATAGATGCGCACCCGGTCTCCTTCCACGGCTTCGATTGTCGGCCCCGATGTCCTGCCGTTGTACCCCCAGCACTCGCCCCTCAATCCCGGGGCAAACTCGTGATCGAGAGGCTCGGCGACGAGATGAAAGACTTTCACACCCTCGACGACTCGAAACGGGAGCGAGACGCCGTTCGGCGTCACGACGGAACCGACATCCGAGTTTCCGCCCTGGCTGGCGGAGTCCGCCCTTGGCGCCGCAGCCTCGGACTGTGCCCTGGCCAGTGTGGAGCGGCTGACCAGAAAGGCGCCTCCCGCCATCGCGGAACCCGTCATGAAATTTCTTCGCGACACCATCTCGCTTCCCCCTCTTGCCCTATTTGGGCATACCCATGACGTCCGGCATCGACACCAGACGACCCGCCAGGATCTGATCCAGCCTGGACCGCACACGCCAGTAGTTTCGTAGCGCCGTTACGTAATCCTGTCCCGTACGGACCTGTTCCCGACGCGCCGAAAGGAGCTCGAACACACCCACCTGCATCGCGTTGTACTGCAGGAGGGTTTCGTGAACGACCTGCTCCCAGAGTGGAAGAAGGACCTCACGAAAATGGGCAGCCCGCCGCGTCGCGATCACCAATTCGTTTCGGGACGCCCGGACAACCGCTCGAATCTGAACCGCCCGGGCCAGATACTTCTGTTCGAGACGCCGCATCCGGGAACGTGCCTCATCGACTCGCCCCTGTCCTCGATTGAAGAGGGGCAGTTCCAGAGAAACGACGGCGCCGGTTTGCCGGATGCTTTCCTCACGCCCGACTTGGGCCCCGGCGCGCAATGACGGCAGGAGCCCTTCGGCCCGGGCAAGGTTCGCCTGTCGGGCTGACGACGTATACCGGTATTCGAGGCCGAGCAGGTCGAGACTGTCTTCGATGGCTTGCACTTCCAGCGCTTCGAGGTCGGGCAACTCCCCTTCATCCTCCGGTTCGGCCAACCGCCCTGCCAGTTCCCACACAGTGTCGCCCCCGGAAAGTCCCATCCACACATTGAGACCCTCACGACGGCCGACCGCGGCAGCCTCCGCCAGGGTCGTCTCACTTCGCGCCTGCTCATAGAAGACACGTTCGTTCACCAGTTCCAACGCGGTGATGTTGCCCGCATCATACAGACGCTGGGCGGTGTCGTAGGACGCCGCCGCGGACTCGAGAACGGTCCGTTCCAACTCCAGAAACTGTTCGGCCATCTGGTAGTCGTAAAAGGCGTTGCGGACCTCGTATGCAAATTCCAGCGCAGCCCCCGCAGTTTCGACACGGGCCGCGTCGAACCCGGCGAGTGCCACTCCCCGCCTCATGGGAAGGAGAAGGAGCCGGGTCAAATCCGTGGTCGCGACGAAGCCGAAATCGGAACGGCGACCGTCGGCGAAGGACCCGACGTCACCCTGGAACTCGACGTTCGGCGGAAGGCTGGCGGCGACGAGCTGAGCCCGCGCAATCCCCAGATCTTCAAAACGTGCCTGCAGATCGGCGTTCTTCAAAAGGGCGATCTCAACGGCTTCGTCTGGACCGACGGGCTGGGCCAGCAACTCCTGGGCCAATTGATCCGCAGCCGGGTCCCCCGAGAGCTGCCGCCACTGCGGGTCGAGACCCGCCCGTTGCTCGAGCAGGACCTGGACGGACCCAAACCCCGCATCCCGGGGCGCACACGCCGACAGAAGGCCAATCAGAAGCAGCATGCAGGCGGAAACGACTGGTTTTGTTCTTCGCATCCTCAATCCTCAGGGTTGGTCGACCGGAAGGACCTCGATGCTGAAAATCTGAGGTCCCCCTTCCGGTAGAACTTCGATCCTGAAAAGAATTTCATTGCCGACTTCGAGAGAATCGTTCATCGCCTCTGGGGCGACGGGGAATATCATTTGCATCGCACCCATCAAGCCTGGGATCTCACCATGCCGGATTTCAAGTTGGCCGTCCCGGATTGCCTGAATGACGCCTTGACCGACATATGGCGCTTCACGCGTCCCGTCGGGCGTTCGGTCTTTGGCGTTGGGCGACTCAGCCTGCTCGTGTTGGTGTTTCTCGCCCGCCACGGGTGGAGAGAATCCCTCCGAAGGGTATAGAGGCGCATCCGGGTGCAGAATGGCTGCAGGTTCGGAATGTGCCGGACCACTCGGGGCGTCGATGCGGGCCGGGTGATTCGAAGCCAGATGGAGTGACGTGGAGACGCAGCCGGCGTTCATCACGACGAGCACCGACAGGCTAAGAAAGCATGCGGTTAAGTCGAACCTTTTCATCGAAACCTCTCTAATAGTCTGTTTGGCAACTGGGCGAGCGAACCGAACGCCCGAGCGACGGACTTCCGAATGACGAAATTCGCCCGGCGAAACCGAAACTTGTCAAAGAGGAATCAGATCAGAAAGGCGCAGGTCTGATGCAAAACGGCAAGAGTTTGAGGAGGTGGCTGGGCAAGCCGGTCCGGGAGCAGCGGGGCCTGGAGCGGGCTCGACACGACCATCTCCAACACTACGTCGTCGATCGCCTCCGGTACCATATCGATAACGACCGCGGCGCGCGGTTCCGCCGCCTGCATGACGCGGCAACAAGGTTCGACCGGAGCTTTCTCTTCTTCAGGAGCGCAGTGACTTGCGGTGGGAGCTGCCACCGCCATCTGCATATAACATTGACAGATTACCCCCAGCAAAAGGCTGGCCGAGACGATAGCCGGGACCCACGTCGATTGTCGTAGCTGTCGCATGGAGTTTTTGGATCTTACCCCAGTCCCCATCCACCTACCAACTCATTTCGGACGGATCGAGTCGCGAATTTCATGTTTGAAAGCACCCTGATCCGAACCAACCAGGATCAACTTTCCGTCGTGAACCACTGCGCTGGTAGCCCATCCCGGCAGATCGTCAAAGCGTACGCGCCACGAACCGTTGTTCAAGGTCAGGAGATAGCCACCGGGACGGCCTGGAACCAGTAGCTCCGTCGATCCACCCGTTCCGGACACGATGCGGGGAGGATACCGCAGAGACCAGTCATCGGAATCCTCGATGACGACTGCAGGCGCTTCATCTGGGTCTGAGGATGAAAGAAGCCTGCGGCGGCCCGTCGAGCCGTCGAACCACAAGATCCTCTCACCGACGGAAATCGGACCCGCCACCGGACAGGCATTGATTTTCCAGACTGGAGGACTCACCGGTTCGGGGCTTCCGAACCGGCCGCCGGGGGTCCCGACGATCTTGAATGGATCTCTATAGCCATCCGCCGTCGTGTTCCGAAAAGTGATGGTCAGCCTCCCGTTGTCCTCTACCCGGATGTCCGGAAGGCAGCACCCGCAAACGGAACTGTCCTGGTCAGCGGTCAGGTTCCGTTCAGTGACTACTCCGTCTTCGAGACGTGCATAGTAAAGGTCGGCCGGCTCTTCGGCGCGTTCTCGTTCGGCGACCCGTGGATCGAGCCACACGGCGTGAAGAACGCCCGCGGCGTCGAACGAGATCGACGGAAATTCCTGAAGCACCCGTCCCTCGGTCTGGTTCAGCTTCACCGAAGGCGCGAACCTTCCGCCGATGTCTCCTACCGCAACACGTATGTCGAACCCGCGGTCGGTCCAGGCGACTGCAACTTTATCACCGGGACCGATGGATACGGAGGCACGCATCTCGTCGATCGGGCTCCGGTTGACGGAACCAGCAACATCGTTGATGCGCATGGGCGCGGAAAACGAACCGCCATCAGAATAAGAAACAAACAGATCCGATCCGTCCGGGCCTCGTTGTTTCCACACAAGGAGTAAACCTTCGTCCCCTATGGCCTGGAGTTGAGGTTGAGAGACATTCGGACCGAACTCCGGGAAGCTCTGAGCCGAAGCAGCGGCACCGGTCGACGCGATCATCGCGACGAGCAAGCTCACAAACAATCTGAACACCATAACCTCCCTGACACCAGGTCGCACAATCTCTGACCGATCTGTTCGTAAAGACAACTCGAGTTTTTCAACGATAGAACGGATGTGGCACAGCGTCAACTGATCGAGATGACCGAAACCGACGCTCAGTTGTAAGCTTGGTCGAGAAGTTGGTCGTAAGTCCGGATCGAACCGCCATTTGCGCGCGCGAAAACAACCGCGGCGCTTCTGTCCCGGAATCCGATCAGGCTGGGCATGCAACGCCGGACAAGACGGCCTGGCTGGCCGAAAACACAGCCACAAGCGCCCACCCCGAGCAGATGAGACCCCACTTCACCCAGGTGCTTCGTCTCGGTCACTGTTCATCCCGCAGCTTGAAACGTTGAATCTTACCCGCAGCCGTCTTTGGAAGGTCGGAGACAAAATGGACCCTGCGGGGATACTTGTAAGGCGTCAGGCGTAGCCTGACGAAATCCTGCAACTCGTGGGCCAGGTGATCGTCGCCGTTGACGTCCGATTTCAGGACCACATATGCCTTCGGCTTGAGCAGTTTGTTCTCGTCTTCCCACTGAACGACTGCCGATTCGAGGACCGCGTGGTGTTCGACGAGGCAGTTTTCAACTTCGATCGGCGAAACCCACTGGCCCGACACCTTGAACATGTCATCGGACCGGCCGGCATAGAAAAGGAAGTCCTCCGAGTCCCGATAGTACTTATCGCCGCTCGAAAACCAGCCGTCCTTCCAGCGCTCCCGGTTCAGCTCCGCACGATTCCAGTAGTACGGAGCGGTGCTCTGCCCCCGCACCCACAGATCGCCAATCTGGCCCGTCGCTACATCATTACCGCTCTCGTCGGAAATGCGCACCTGGTAGCCGGGTACGGGATGTCCCGTACTTCCGGGTTTGATGCGGCCCGGTCGCGCTGACGCGTACATGTGAAGGACTTCGGTCGAACCGATCGCGTCCAGGATTTCCAGACCAAAGCGCTCTTGCCATCGTTCAAATATCGCCGGCGGCAACGGCTCGGCCGCGGACACACAATGGCGGACGCTCGACAGGTCATACATCTTGTCCCCATCCGTAGCCGCCAGCATCCCGGCGTACAGTGTCGGCACCGAATAGAAGAGTGTCGGGCGGTGATGCTGCACAGAGGCGAGGATGATCTCGGGAGTCGGCCGGCCCGGATAGAGGACCGTCGTCGCTCCAACGTGCAAAGGAAACATCAACGCGTTTCCCAGACCGTAGGCATGGAAGAGTTTTGACGAAGAGAACGTGGCGTCATCGGGGCCGATGTCCAGGATCGACCGGGCAAAGCCCTCCGAGCAGTAATTCCAATCCCGATGACGATGCACCGCTCCCTTCGAAAGCCCGGTGCTGCCGGAAGTCCAGAGCCAGAAAGCGATGTCGTCACGATGCGTATCGGCTGCGTCCAGATCTGTAGATTGCCCCTCGATCCAAGCGCTCCACATCCAATGTTCACCCGCGACGTTTCCTCGAACGATGACGTGCTCGAGGGCTTTCCGCCCGGACACAATCGGCTGCACTTCGGCCCAGAAGGCCGCATCGACGACGAGCACTTTCGCCTCACTCTCGTCCAGGAAGTAGGCATAGTCGGGCGCGCGCAGCGCGGTGTTGGTCAAGACAGCCACGGCGCCGGCCTTGACGGTTCCAAGGTAGGCAGCGGCAAATTCCGGGCAATCGGGCAAGAGTACGAGCACCCGGTCACCCGATTCCACCCCGAGACCTCTCAAGCCGTTCCCGACACGGTTCACCATCTCCTCGAGGCCACCGTAGGTTACCCGGCGACCTTCCGAGATGATGGCCACTTTGTCGGACCGTCCTTCATCAATATGCCGGTCGACGAAATGCGTCGCCATGTTGTAACGGGAAGGTAATCGTACGACGGGTTCTTCCATGTGAGGCCACACCAGAACGAATTGGAGTTCTAACTGCTCGCCAGTTCCTTTATGTATCACCAGAAACGATCTATTTCAACACAAGAGCCCCGGTTCCAGCCATATCGGAAGTCAGGGAGGACGGAGTGTCTGGAAGGGGCTCTGGAAGGGAAAAGGTCGAGGAGGGAGAGGAATTTGAAGTGAGGGGTATTTTCGAGAGACAGGTATCCGTAGCGGGTCCAGCCCGGTGATTGGGGTCAGGCAGGCGCGTGGAGACCAGGGAAACGAGTCAGTTCAGCTGGAGTCGGCTGGGGTTGGGGCAGACAGAGCGAGGCGAAGCAAACGAAGAAGCTCGATGGAGGTATGCGGGCGATGGCGCCCGCGATGCAAATGACGCAATCGATACAGACGTTCGATCGTGAGAGCCAGGCTTATGAGGAGCCAGTGGAGAAGCAAGCTGTTGGCGTGGTGATGGGGGATATGGGCCATCCCATAACGGTTCTTGGCATCGTTGAAACCTTGGTTTTCGACTTCCCAACGACTCTTGGCCATGCGAAATAAAGTGGGCGCTCCCACTTGGTTCATCGAGAAATTGGTCAGCCAGTAGGCTTCGACCACCGATCCATCGGGTTTCTCTTGCCGGTAGCGGATCACGCGCACGGTCGGCCAGTTCAATCGGCCCCAGGGATCGAAGTCGTCTGCATCCCAGATTTCCACCCGATCGGCTCCATCCTTGAAAACCCGGGACGGCGGCTGACAAGCAAACCGGCTTTTGGCGGCGTTGAACAAGCTCGGAAGATTGGCTTTGAGACGGACGATGGTCTTCAATCCCAACTCGTCGGCCAAGTGCAGGAACGGAGCCGACGCATAGCCCCCATCGACAACAACATAATCGGCAAAACGCGGCCCCAACTGCCCCACCACCCGACGAAGCAGTCGTTGCCCCCCCGACCATTCGCTATCCCCACTACCGTAGGGTTCCACATCGACCGGTAAAGTGAACCCGGTGCCCACGATGGTGGCCATCACGACGTGGTGTAAGTAGGTGGTCACCTCCCCCTCGGCGTTGCGATGGGGTCGACACCACTGACACCCGGCCTCACCGACACGCCCCACGGTTGTCCCGTCCAGCGCCAGGCCGATGAATCGGCAATCGTCGAACGCTTTATTGCGCTTGGCCTGCTTGATGGCTGTGGTCAACGCGCCGCGCGTGAATTCCGGATTCAGCTTCTCGGTAAAATAGCCCAGCGTGTCGTCGCTAAAGCGGCGTCCGATTCCCAAGGCCCGACACGCCGAGGATCGTGCGAGCGACTCGATGGCCAGGAAGCTCGATTCCCGCAGCAGATACCCGATCACCAGAGACCAGATCAGATGCCCACTTCCGATCTGCGGTCGCACCCGCCCATCTCCGGGGTGATTCAAATACCCCTTCAGCCGCAAACACTTTCGCGCGTACCGTCGTATCCCTCGTGCCGACGGACCTTTCACCGGCGCTTCCGCTTCTCACGTTGTTGCTGGCGCTCCAGCACCAACAACTTCGCGTTCGCTGTCAGCACCTCCCGGATCGCATCCTGAAACTCCCGTCCCGCTCCGACACGCTTTTGAATCTCCTCAACCATGGCAGCTGGAACGTGTTCGACATGCTTCTTCCCGTCCATCATGAATGTCCAGGACCAGGATGGGTGCCCTTCACCCGACACACACCGGCACGTCGGCTTACCGCACCGGGTGTAACTAATCGACACCGAGCCAGGCAGCAAACCGTCGGGTATCTCATGGCGCTCGATCAGGCTGTACTTCCGCCGTCGCAGTCGCGACGCAACCGCTCCCCTTACCTGATTCAACTCAAGCCATATCTTTATTCTTCTTCATCTGACGGTATATATACCACAAGATACCGCCGACACCATATCGATTTCAACAATGCGAAAATAGAACTTCCTTAACAATGGGTTTGAATTCGACTCAAATGCCCGCTGGCCGGGCCTCATTCAACTTCGACCGAGCTGCTCTTCCGAAATGGCTGGCACATGCTGCACATGCCTGGATAACGCTAGGTTTCTATCGGAGATGGTCCGGTACCGACAGCGACAGAAATGATTCCGGATCATGTCGGATAGAACGATTTGAAGTGAACCGCAGGCGGGTTTAGGAGGATGCGGGCCAACCCCTATGGGTTTTCAATTTTAACCCTTTTCTAATGAGGATTTACCTTCAAAGCGCGATCCATCAGTCCAGCAACATTTCCCTGAGTGGCAAACACTTTCATCCTCGAATCAACTGCACAATATCACACATGTAGCATCCGAGCGCCTGCGGCTTAGTTCAAACCCCGTAACCGGACTAGTGCCATCGGTCGGGACGATGCGATGACCGACATTTCCACAAGTCCGGTTTCGCGACTAGAACGAAGCCGCTGGCGCGGCGGACGCTACGCGTGTGCTGACTGAAGAGTGATGCGGTCCCGATAAAGTGTGAGCCTCAAGGAGGCTCACATGACGAAACTACGACAGCGGATGCTGGAGGAACTCCAGCGCCGGAACTACTCACCCGAGACCATCCGGCCGTACCTTTACACGGTCGAAGACTTTTCCCGCTACTTCGACAAGTCGCCCGACAAGCTCGGACAGGAAGACATGCGGCGGTACCAGCTGCATCTGCTGCACGATCGGAAACTGGCGGTAGGCAGCATCATCGCACGGATCGCCGCACTCCGGTTTTTCTTCGTGAAGGTGCTTCGCAGACCGTATCGCCAGATCGATCTGGTCTATCCGAAACAGCCGTCCCGGTTGCCCACGATTCTGAGCGAAGAGGAAGTGGCACGACTGTTGGCCTCGGCTAACAGCTCCTATCACTTCGTCATCCTGATAACCTTGTATTCGACGGGACTGCGGCGGGCCGAGTTGTGTCGTCTAAAGGTCGAAGACGTCGACAGCGAATGCATGGTGATCCATGTGAGGCAGGGGAAAGGCAATCGCGATCGCGACGTGACGCTGTCGCCGAAACTGCTGGAAGTCCTGCGTGACTACTGGCGTTGGCGCAAACCCGGGGAGTATTTGTTCCCCAGTTTGCTCCGGACCCGTCCGGGAAAACCCATCACCCCGAAGACGGTGTGGTATGCCGTCCAACAGGCCGCCCTGCGTGCCGGCATCGAAAAGAAGATTTCGCCGCACACTCTGCGTCACAGCTGGGCCACTCACCTGCTAGAGCGGGGAACGGATCTGAGAACCATCCAGCTCCTGCTGGGTCATGTCGATCTGGAATCCACAAGCATCTACCTGCATCTGTCCCAGGCGCACATGCAGGGGGTAGTGAACCCGGTCGACTCTCTATCGGTTCCCGATCTGGGACCGTCTCCCCGTTTGAGAAAGCCGAAAGGCGAATGAACCGACCCACCGTGGAGGTGGCCGACATCTTTCGCGTTCGGGTTCGCGGTTTCCTCCGACATCACCGCCTCGGTATTCAGAAACACAAAGTCCTGCGCGCGATCATGCACTGTCGCACCGCTGCGATGGGCGGTCACATCGACCGGTGTGGCAAGTGCGGTCGTGAATCCGGAATCTCGTTCAACTCCTATCGCAACCGCCATTGTCCAAAGTGTCAGACCCAGGCCCGACGACGTTGGCTCCAAGCGCGGCAAGCGGAACTCCTGCCCAGCCCCTACTTCCACGTTGTGTTCACTCTCCCCCACCAGTTCCACCCATTCTTCTTCCAGCACCCGGCCGCACTCTATACCCTGCTGTTTCGCAGCGTGGCCGATACGTTGATGGAAGTTGCCGCCAATCCCAAGCGACTCGGCGCACGGATCGGTTTCTTCGGCATCCTGCATACCTGGAGTCAGAACCTGCAGTTCCATCCCCACATCCATTGTGTCGTACCGGCTGGCGGACTGGCTCCGGATCAGTCCCGTTGGATTCCAGGCTCTCCACGCTTCTTCCTGCCCAAGCAGGTGCTCGCCCGAGTCTTCCGTGGCAAGTTTCTGGATGGACTCGGTCGCGCCATCGCCAACGGTTCGATCGAACTGTCCGGATCGATTCGACACCTGGGTGAACCTAAACACTTCGGTCGGTTCCGTCGCCAAATGCATTCCCGCAAATGGGTCGTCTACATCAAACGTCCCTTTGGGGGTCCCGGGCACGTGCTCCGCTACCTGGGCCGCTACACCCATCGGGTCGCCATCTCCAATCATCGATTAGTCTCGTTTGACCGGAACCAGGTTCAGTTCCGTTGGCGGGATTATCGTCATGGCAACAAGAGCCGCATCATGACACTCGCCGCAGATGAGTTCATCCGGCGGTTCTTGTTACACGTTCTACCAAAAGGTTTCGTTCGCATCCGCCACTTCGGATTCATGGCCAACTACCGACGAAGCGACTCGTTCGCTCTCTGCCGCCGGCTTCTCCATGCGGTACCCGTCGAACCGGACGAAACGACCTCGTCGAACTCCTCCTGGTCCTGTCCACACTGTCAGGGACCGATGACTCTCATTCAACGCTTCACCGCCCAGCAACTAGCGAGGCTCACATTCATATGCGATACGTCCTGATCCGACTTCACAACCCGAATACCGACGTGTCGTTCAGACACGGCCGCGCCGGAGTCTGCCTCTACCCAAATATCCCGTTAGATCCCGTCCTTCCAACACACCAATCCGCCGACCCAAACGCATTCCGATTCACACCATCGACGCCGTCATCAACTGCCGGTACCCTTCCTCACCCCCTAACGGCCTCCAGATCCGGCCCGTTGCCCCTACTTTCTCCATAGCCCACCGCGTCCGCCGCAAACAGCCAGCGCCTTCCTTCAAGTCTTGTTATCCGAACTGCTGCGGGTTCACATTTTGGCCCGTCCTGTGCAGTCTCGCGCCGCAGCACTTCCGATGAACGCTAGCGACTTATCGGGAGTTGGGATAACGGCGCGAACACTCCGGCGAGTACCGGGATTTTCAAGATTGGGAGGAATCGAGACCTTTTGGTCTCCTAATCAAAACCAGGCTTCCAATTACTCCAACCCAAAAGAACAAAGTCGTCCCATAAAGGAGGGCTTCTACGGAAACTTCAAGATCCCCATAACCGTTAAGCCTGAACCATTCGTAACCGATAAAGAATATGAGCAGCAGTGTTGTGGTGATTCCCGTCAGAAACAAAAATCCCCTTGGCATTCCGGTTGCCTCTGATTTGACAGTCACACTCATCAAACCAATCCCTCCTATGAAATAGGAGGGAAAAGAAGATGTAATTGACAAAATTGTATTGGGTGTCCTGCAGAAAACCACTCAAGAACGTCATTACGTATACCACGGCCAAGGCAGAAGCTATTATTCTCAACCTTGTTGGATTGTCTTCACTCATTGTGCGAACTCTTCGGGAAGGGTCTTGATGTCGACCTCGCGCCCGAGCTTAGAGGCCCGCGCGCGCCACACTTCGCCCATGCCGCCCCTGCCGAGGGCGGAAACGATCTCGTAGTGCCCAAGCTGCGTGCCAGGTTGCATACCTTTGTCTGTCGAAACGAATCGTGAAAAGCTGGCTAAGTATTACGGAAGGGAGGGGGTGGAAGCAATCAATCAGTCACTCGGTCGTAAAACCGCCTACTCTTCCATCTGCCTGTAGTCGGACCGAGGCGATGGCCGGTCTTTTCCACATGTCCGTGATGGCGACAAGAACGAAGCCGCTGGCGCGGCGGACGCTACGCGTGTGCTGACTGAAGAGTAATGCGGTCCCATAGAGTGTGAGCCTCAAGGAGGCTCACATGTCGAAACTACGAAAGCGGATGCTGGAGGAACTCCAGCGCCGGAACTACTCACCCGAGACCACCCGGGTATACCTGCTCACGGTCGAAAACTTTTCCCGCTACTTCGGTAAGTCGCCCGACAAGCTCAAACAGGAAGACATGCGGCGGTACCAGCTGCATCTGCTGCACGATCGGAAACTGGCGGTAGGCAGCATCATCGGACGGATCGCCGCACTTCGGTTTTTCTTCGTGAAGGTGCTTGGCCGACCCTACCGGCAGGTCGATCTGGTCTATCCCAAGCAACCGTTCCGTTTGCCCACGATTCTGAGCGAAGAGGAAGTGTCCCGACTGTTGGCCTCAGCCAACAGCTCCTATCACTTCGTCATCCTGATGACCTTGTATTCCACAGGACTGCGGCGGGGCGAACTGTGTCGTCTGAAGGTCGAAGACATCGACAGCGAACGCATGGTGGTCCATGTGAGGGAGGGGAAAGGCGATCGCGATCGCGACGTGACGCTGTCGCCGAAGTTGCTGGAAGTCCTCAGGGACTACTGGCGCTGGCGCAAGCCCGGAGAGTACTTGTTCCCCAGTTTGCTCCGCACCCGCCCTGGAAAACCCATCGACCCGAAGACGGTGTGGTATGCGGTTCAACAGGCCGCCCAACGTGCCGGCATCAAAAAGAAAATATCTCCGCATACGCTCCGCCACAGCTGGGCCACTCACCTGCTGGAGCGGGGAACGGATCTGCGAACCATCCAGCTCCTGCTCGGTCATGTCGATCTGGAATCCACAAGCCTCTACCTGCATCTGTCCCAGGCGCACATGCAGCGGGTGGTGAACCCGGTGGACTCTCTTTCGGTTCCCGATCTGGGCCCGTCTCCCCGTTTAAGAAAGCCGAAAGGCGAATGAACCGGCCCACCGTGGAGGTGGCCGACATCTTTCGCGCTCGGGTTCGCGGTTTCCTCCGACATCACCGCCTCGGTATTCAGAAACACAAAGTCCTGCGCGCGATCATCAACTGTCGTACCGCGGCCATGGGCGGTCACATCGACCGCTGTGGGGATTGTGGCCGGGAGTCCGGAATCTCGTTCAACTCCTGTCGCAACCGCCATTGTCCAAAGTGTCAGGCCCAGGCCCGACGACGCTGGCTCCAAGCGCGGCAAGCTGAACTCCTACCCAGCCCCTACTTCCACGTCGTGTTTACCGTCCCGCACCAGTTCCATCCGTTTTTCTTCCAGAACCCCGCCGCACTCTACAGCCTGCTGTTTCGCTCGGTCGCCGACACCTTGCTCGAGGTGGCGGCCAATCCGAAACGACTCGGTGCCCGGATCGGATTCTTCGGCATCCTCCATACCTGGGGGCAGAACCTGGAGTTCCATCCCCACATCCATTGTGTCGTACCGGCTGGCGGACTGGCTCCGGATCAGTCCCGATGGATTCCAGGCTCTCCACGCTTCTTCCTGCCAAAGCACGTGCTCGCCCGAGTCTTCCGTGGCAAGTTTCTAGAGGGACTCGGTCGCGCCATCGCCAGCGGTTCGATCGAACTGTCCGGATCGATTCGACACCTGGGTGAACCTAAACACTTCGCTCGGTTCCGTCGCCAAATGCATTCCCGCAAATGGATCGTCTACATCAAACGTCCCTTTGGGGGGCCCGAGCAGGTGCTCCGCTACCTGGGCCGCTACACCCATCGGGTCGCCATCTCCAATCATCGATTAGTCTCGTTTGACCGGAACCAGGTTCAGTTCCGTTGGCGGGATTATCGTCATGACAACAAGAGCCGCATCATGTCACTCGCCGCAGACGAGTTCATCCGGCGGTTCTTGTTACACGTTCTACCAAAAGGCTTCGTTCGCATCCGCCACTTCGGATTCATGGCCAACTACCGACGAAGCGACTCGTTTGCTCTCTGCCGCCGACTTCTCGATACGGTACCCATCGACGAACCGGACCCCACAACCTCGTCGGACTCCTCCTGGTCCTGTCCTCACTGTCAGGGACCGATGACTCTCATCCAACGCTTCACCGCCCAGCAACTAGCGAGGCTCACATTCCTATGCGATACGTCCTGATCCGACTTCACATCCCGAATACCGACGTGTGCTTCAGACACGTCCGCGCCGGAGTCTGCCTCTACCCCAAAATCCCGTTAGATCCCGTCCTTCCAGCCCACCAATCCGCCGACCTAAACGCATTCCGATTCGCACCATCGACGCGGTCATCGACCGCAGGTCCCGTTCCGCACCACCTAACGGGCTCCAGATCCGGCCTCCTTCCCCTACTTTCTGCATAGCCCACCGCGTCCGCCGCAAACAGCCAGCGCCTTCCTTCTAGTCTTGTTATCCGAACTGCTGCGGGTTCACATTTTCGCCCGTCCTGTGCAGTCTCGCGCCGCAGCACTTCCGATGAACGCTAGCGACAATACATCAAACTGGAATTGCTGGGTTGATCCTCGGAAGGCTGGGGGCCTTAGTTGCCGGTCCAATTCCATCCAAAATCGAAGAAATGAACGACTCTTTCTCTACTTTGGAAAGGTCAACGTCCGACAAGATGATTTATCG
This sequence comes from Terriglobia bacterium, assembly GCA_965247425.1. Classification (GTDB taxonomy): domain Bacteria; phylum Acidobacteriota; class Terriglobia; order 20CM-2-55-15; family 20CM-2-55-15; genus CAZOZZ01. The sequence continues at coordinate 1,320,731 of OZ252023.1, read as the reverse complement.
GGAGTTGACCACGAAAAACTACGGCACCGGCACGAGGCGTTCGAGTTCGGCGAACCAATTCTCGACGAAAGTCAACTCTGCTGCGCTTTTTCTTCCTCGCGATAATGGCCTACAAGCATTAGTACATGTTGGGCCTGAAGGCGCCCTAAAGGACCACTGGAATATGTTGCTTGGACCACTTTCTCATTGCGCAAAATAAAATTGGCTGGTTGAAAGTAACCGTTCTCGCTATCAAAGTAAGCACCAATGTTCTCGGCTTCTTTCCTCACATCCAGCCCGTAGACGACTGGAAATCCGATTTTGTGGTTATCAACCATCTTTCGAGCGTCTTCCTCTTTATCGACCGACAATGCCACGATACCGATATCTGCTTTTCTAAACTCTTCCTGGTGTCCACCGAAGTCTGCGAACTGCAGATTACAGAAGCGTCACCAATGACCCCGGTAGAAAAGCACAGCATTCCATTCTTGTTTCAAATCTTCGGGGATGGTCAAACTCCCACCGCCCCCAGTAAGACCGCTCACACTCGGAAGTCGTTCACCATTATTCAGTCTCATACAAACCTCCCCATAAGTCGCAGGTCGGTAAAGTTCCTATTCACAATCCTCATTCCCTATAACTCTCATGACCACGGCGTTTTTGGTCGGGGTAGTAGTTTGTCATCCTCGTAAACGCCGACCTTTTCGTTAAGGAAGCCAAGAAGCCCTTGGATTCTTGAGCATGTCGACGTGGGGTAGCGGTAGAACCACGCTAGCTAGGTTCCTTGTGCAGTTTGTCGCCGGTCTTGATCGAGTAGTGATTCGCGTCCCCTTTATAGGGGCAACTCGTCACAGTATCTGAGTTGCAGCCGCGTCGTTTACAGCGGCGGTTGCATGCGCGTACCAGGCGAAGGTGTCAAGTCCACGGTAGTAACACGAGGTTTCCAGTGACCTGGCCGATGGAGATCAGGCGGTGTGCCTCGGCCGCCTTGCTCAACGGCAGCGCGTGGTCGAGTAGTGGCTTGATACGACCCACACGGACTTGCTCCAGTCCCCAGTTGAGATCCTCAATATCGCTAGCCATGGAACCGCGTAGCTCTTTCTGAGCAAAGAACAAGCTTCGAATGTCGAACGTGACTTCAGGACCGGCCGAAAAGCCAAAGGCGACAACAACGCCCATTGGCTTTGTGGCTTCAATACTCTTGGCCAAAACATCTCCGCTCAAGTTGTCGACCACAACATCAGCACCGGCCCCGCCCGTCCATGACTTGACGCGCTCGACGAAGTCCTCGTTGCGTGTGTTGATCACAAGGTCTGCACCGAGCGTTTTGGCAAATTCGCCCTTGGTATCGCTGCGAACAGTCGTAGCAACATCTGCGCCCAATGCTTTAGCGACCTGGATTTGCATGCTGCCAGAACCGGAAGCGCCTGAATGAATCAGAACCTTGTCACCAGCTTTCACCTCGCCAATCCCCTTGAGAGAATGAACAGCCGTCGCTAAAGGCACTGGGAATGTGGCCACCTCTTCGGGCTCTAGCCCAGTTTCATCCTTGATAAGGGCGTAGGCAGGCACTTCCATGAACTGAGTATAAGTTCCTGAAATGTGCAAACCTGGTAGGGCAAAGCTTGGGGCGGTAACTGTAGGACGAATACTGGTCTCTTCTTCTTTTTGCGGATATCCCGGAGCTACAATCACTCGCTCACCGATTTCAAGGCCGGTCACTCCTTCTCCAAGATCAGCCACCTCGCCAGCAGCATCTGCCCCTAGTATGTGAGGGAATGGCAGTTCCGGTACGATTGATCCTTCACGGATATAATGATCCAAACGCTCGACCCCAGCCGCGAGTACTTTGACTAATACATGGCCAGGTCTTGGGCTTGGCCGTTCGATGTCTTCGTGCTTGAGCGCGTTGAAATCGCCAAATTCGTGTATGACTGTTGCTTTCATTTGACTTACCTTCTTTGCTGCTTAAGGCACTGAGTAGCGCCGAACGTCAAAAATTCACCGGCGGCGCGACACTTGCCGCCAGCAGGACGGACGCTATTCGCCGTCCGATCCAACGCCTAGTTCAAACCCAGCCAGCCGATCAGCATCCTTGGCAAACTCTTCCGGCAGCGAACCTCACGACCCAGCTTTGTGTCGCGGGCACGCCACACCTCACCCATCCCACCCTTGCCGAGGGCGGATTGGATCTCGTAGTGGCCAAGCTGCGTACCAGGTTGCATCGTTTAGGTGTCTTGGAGCGATCCGTGAAAAACTCCGTAGATGATACGAAAGGCTGGAGTTGGGGTCAATCAAACAACCACTCGGTTGGTTAACCGCCTACCCGGAGATCTGAAACGCCTTGATTGCGGGGTCTTCGTGAAAATCCAGATCTACGCTTTCGACTATCCAGACAAGTGGAATCCCTGTGCCGTAGCATTGCTGCTAATTGTCCGTCGGAACCAAACTCTTCAACTCTTCGAAGAAGTTCTGGACGAGGATCAGGGAGGTCGCTGCGGTTTCGGTTTCGACTGGCCGGGTCGTCAGGAAGCTCTGGTCGTGCCGTGCGACGTCCTACAGTCTCGGAAGCTGCTGATGGATCGGAAAAATGGGGACAGGGCCTGTGCCCATTTTCTATCGTTCAGTTAAGGAACTCGACTGATGCGACCTCGGAGATCGGGAGGGACACAATGTAGCCGCGTCGGTCGATTCCGGTGAACTTCATGACAAGGGGAAGTGGCGCTCCGAAAGCAGTCCCCATCCTCTCGACTCTTCCGCTGACACCACCCCCACTCTTCAGAATGATCCTGGCGGCCTCGCCTTCGAAATCCAAAAGGGAGATGTCTCCGAGGTCGAGAATTCGCTGACCGCCCGAAAGAGGCTGGACAAAGAGCTTGGTGTCATCGAAAGGAATTCCCAGCCTGGACATCGCGGGATCCGCTCCGTAGTTCATCTTCAGGCAATAGATCTCCGTTGCGACAAAGTTCACGTCCACTACCAGCGCACGGACTCCCTTTTCCTGGATCGACGCCACCAGAGCTTGCCGCTCCGCTCGGTCGCCAAGGACCATGCGGACGCTGTTCATGTCGTATCGGCCGAAGTCGATGACAGCCTGTGCAAGCAGATCCGCGCTGGAGTTCCAATGGTAGTACTCAATCCACGTGGGCTGGCCTCCCCTTTGATCGACGCTGTAGATAACGACGTTTCGGGCCAGCACCTCCTCACCCTCATCCGTCTTCTTGAAGACGTCATCCGCATGCAGATAACCTGCCGTGCCAATAACGATTGGAAGCACGTATGCCAGCGCTCTAGCGGTCTTCATTGTTGCTCCTCACTTCCGTTCTTTCAGTTCTTCGAACCAGTTGAGGACCACGTTGATGCCGGAGCCGGCAGAGTCACTCCGAACCATCGCGAACCGCTCGCCGTCGGGATGAAGGTCGCCGGGCCGGAAATAGCCGGCAACTTCGAACAACAATTCTGTTCCTGTTAGGCGGAAAGAGCGTTCCGTTTCTATTGACGGGCCGAAAACACGCTGGCCGTCCCAGAAAAACAGGGTTCGTCCATGCGGGTGCTCTTCCGATCACTGATCCACCCGGCCGGATAGCCAGTTGGTCTCGACGACCAGGGACGATGTACTCTCGACCGCCCTCAGCAGGACCTGGAACAGGAAGCGTTCTTCATCGTCGGTGACGGCATACCGAGACTGAATTGTCGTTCGAGGGAGGTCGAACAGGGTATCGGGAACGCCGGCTTCCACGGTATCGCCCAGGGTAATGTCGACCGACATCAAGGTGACTCCGGGGGCCAGGAAGTACAACCTACGCCCGTCCGCCGAAAAAACGGGTTGCTGCCCGCCGTCGGCGGAAATCTGCCACTTGCCCGTGCGCCCCGTCCCGGGAAACGGCGCGATGTAGACCTGGTTGGGGCTCGACTCTCCGGAACCGTACGCGACCCAGTTCCCGTCCGGGGAGATCTTGCCGTGTCGCATGTCGAACGGGACGTCGGCAATCAGGATCGGCTCCTGATCCCCTTCGAGCGGCAACGCCCAGAGGCTACGTTCCTGGCCGGATTCTCCCTGCGCGATCCTTGTGTAGATGATGTAGCGACCGTCTCGATACCAGTCGGTCGCGGCGACGCTGTCCTCGATCGTGAGCAGAAGCTCGGGCTCTTCGGTGCCGCCGACCGACTTGACGTAGAGGTTGCCGTAGGGCAGCGGTGCTTCCGGGTCTCGGAGCGACGAGAACACGATCCGGTCGCCGTCCGGCGAGAAGATCGGATATTGGTCCTGCGCTTCGTCGAACGTGAACCGCGTGTCAATGCCCCGTGCCATGTCATAGACCCAGACGTCCCTAAGCCTGTCTCGGACGAACGCGATCCGGTCGCCGGTCGGTGTCATGACCAGTTGCGGCCCCGCTGTAGCGTCGAGCGGTCCCGACCCGAGTGCCACAGCTTCGGACCGCCCGTTCCGGTCGAACCACCGGATTTCATGTGTACGAGCCCTGAAGGTGCCCAGACGGTAGATGAGCTGGCCGTCCCCGCCAGTGGAGAACGATTGGACATTGTCCGCCACGGGAAACGCGTCGCCCGAGAGGGTTCGCGTTCCGCTGTCGAAAGCCTGCGCCATCAGCGTCGATTCCCTCAGAAACAGGAGATAACCGGAGGAGTAGGCAAACTTGCCGTTTCCCTGAACGAGTGGCGTTACATCGGTGGAGTCGAGGGAGCCGATGAGCACCCGGCTGCCCTCACCATTTGGATGGAACTCGACGAACAGGAGATGTCGACCATCCGGTAGAAATCGTGGAAGGATATTCAGGAATTCGGGCTCGGCTTGAATGAAAAGGACCGGCTCCCCTCCCGCGTCTGCGACCCGATACAACGATGAGTCAGCAGCATCGGCGAAGACGATTGTCCCGTCTCGGTTCCACGTGCCACCGATGAACACGCCGGCGACGTCACACAAGCGCAGCGCTGGTCCTCCCGCGAGCGCGACCTTTTTCAACTCGCCGTCGGCGACGAAACCGATCCAGCGGCTGTCAGGGGACCAGAACGGCTGCCGTCCATTCTCGGTGCCCGGCACCATCCGGAATTCGAGCTGGTCCAGTTGCCGGAGCCAGAGTCCGCCACCCGCGGTCGAGCGGACCACGTATCGCCCGTCGGGAGAAAGCTCGAAGGCCCTTGCGTTCTCCATCGGTGGCAAAAGGTAACGGTACGCGTTGGTGTCGGGCGCGGGCCGAAGGACCATCGACAGCGTGAGAGCCGCAGCCAGTAGTCCCGTGGCGACGCCCCAGAAGAAGCGTTCTCGTCCTCGCGGGGCAGGAGCGGCCGCAGCAGGAACCGCCATGACCCGCGTCTGCCTCGCCTCGGCCAAGTCGGCCAGCTCGATCCTTGCATCGCCGATGTCGCGCAATCGGCGGTCGCTCTCTTTTTCCAGGCAACGCCGCAATAGCGAACGGACGACCGAAGGCGTGTCGGCGGGCAGCTCGTCCCAGTCCGGCTCCAGCCGCACGACTGCCGCGATGATGTCGGTCACCGTCGCCCCGCCGAACAACTGCCGTCCGGTGAGCATTTCATAGAGGACGCCGCCGAACGCCCAGATGTCAGCCCGCTTGTCGACGGATTGCCCGCGCGCCTGCTCGGGGCTCATGTAGGCCGCGGTGCCCAGGACCACGCCCTCGCCCGTCGCCGTCATGCTGATCGTTGGGGAGTGGGCCGGGTTCGTGTCGGCGCTGTTGCCGACGACCGCTTTGGCGAGTCCGAAATCCAGGACCTTGATCTTGCCGTCCGGGGTGATCTTGATGTTGGCCGGTTTCAGATCGCGGTGGATGACGCCCTTCTCATGCGCCGCTTCGAGGGCCTCGGCGATCTGGAGGGCGAGTGTGAGAGACTCTTCAACAGAGATGGCACCGTGCTTCAACCGTTCATGTAACGTGTCGCCCTCAACCAGTTCAAGAACAAGGAACCGTGTGCCGTCGTGCTCTTCAAGACCGTAAATCGCAGCGATGTTCGGATGGTTCAGCGAAGCCAGAAGCTTCGCTTCGCGCTCAAACCGCGAGAGGCGCTCTTCGTCTCTGGCGAATTCTTCCGGGAGGGTCTTGATGGCGACTTCGCGCCCGAGCGTGGCATCCCGGGCGCGCCACACTTCCCCCATCCCACCCTTGCCGAGCGCCGAGAGGATCTCGTAGTGGCCAAGCTGCTTGCCAAGTTGCATCGTTTAGGTGTCTCTTGGAACGAAGGTGAAAAACTCCGTAGAGCATACGAAAGGAGGGAGTTGGGGTCAATCCAAACAACCACTCGGACGTGAAACCGCATACTCCGTCGGAACCAGACGTTTCAACTCTTCGAGGAAGTTCAGGACGAGGATCACGGATGTCGCACCGGTTTCGGTGTCGACTGGCCGGGTCGTCAGGAAGCTCTGGTCGTCCAGTGCGACGTCGTACACTCTCGGGAAAAACCCATTGTAGAAAATGCCCGGCATCCGGAACAGAGGCGTGACAGACCCAAGCTCGACCGGGACGTGGCGCTCAAGGTCTTACCGCAAGCGTTCACAGGCGATCTCAACCGTCTCGCCCACTTTATGTGCAAATCCTGTCCAATCCTGTGATGTAATCTAGGCATGAACTGGGCGCTCGTTTGGGTTCACGATCGCCGTAGTCGTCTCCGCACTAGTTCTACTGATCATCACGAGCCGCCGGCGAACCCACTTAACGCGATTGCACGAGGTCCGATCGATGCCGCGATTTTCGCTGAAGACCCTGACACTGATTCCTGCGCTCTTTCTCTTCGCGCTGGCCGGCCCTGACGAGGCGGATGGCCAGATCGTCGCACCGGCCGAGGCCGCGGTTGCACAGAAAGAGTTCCACCTCGAAGAAGCGACGATCGCGGACATTCAGGGCGCGATCCGCGCCGGTGATCTGACGGCCGAGCAGCTCGTCGCGCTCTATCTCGCGCGCATCAAGGCCTATAACGGCACCTGCGTCAACCAGCCCGAAGGCATTCTCGGTCCGGTTACGACGATACCGGACGCCGGACAGATCAATGCGCTCGCGACGCTGAACCTCAGGCCCGCGACGCGCGTGCGCTGGGGATTCGACTCGCGCAAGGCCCGGAGCATGACGGACGCCGCCGACGACGATCCCGCCATGCCGGACGCGCTCGAAACGGCACGCGCGCTCGACGCGCACTTCGCCGCCACGGGCGAGTTCGTAGGTCCGCTACACGGCGTCGTCATGGCGATCAAGGACCAGTACGACACGTTCGACATGCGCACGACGTCGGGCGCCGACGCCTTTTACACCGACGATCGGCCGCCCGACGATGCGACGTTCGTGAGCCGGCTCCGTGAGGCCGGTGCGATCATTATCGCCAAGTCGAATCTCGGTGAGTTCGCCTCGGCCATTCCGCGCAGCGCGTTCGGCGGCACGTTCTGCAATCCCTACGATACGGAGCGCAGTCCCGGCGGCTCGAGCGCGGGATCGGGCTCGGCCGTGGGCGCAAACCTCGTGACCTGTGCCATTGCCGAGGAAACGGGCTCGTCGATCCGGAGCCCGGCGTACTCGAACAACAGCGTCGGCATCTCGCCGACGCAGGAGCTCGTGAGCCGCGACGGCATGATCCAGCAGGGCATCAACACGCGCGTCGGCCCGATCTGCCGCACGGTCGAGGACGCCGCGCGCGTTCTCGACGTCATCGCGGGCTACGATCCGAAGGACGAGCTCACGGCGTTCAGCGTGGGGCGCCTGCCTACGGACGGTTATGCGAGCCATGCAGAGCCGGGCCGGCTCGTGGGCCTGCGCATCGGCGTCGTACGCGAATACATGGACAAGGAGGCCTTCACGAAGGAGGACGAGGAGACGATAGATCTCGTCAGCGCGGCCGCCGCCGAGCTCGGACGTCTCGGCGCGACGCTCGTCGACCCAGGTCCGGGCGGGGCGCTGTTCGATCAGTGCGTGCGCCGCTGGCATCCGCTGCTGCACGACAAGCAGTTCACGGCCGAATATCCCGACCGCTTTCCGTTCGAGGCCGACGGCACGCCTTACGGGAATCACATCGCGACACTGATCGAGCTCGCAGCCGATCCCGATCTCATGCCCGAGGAGATCGACTTCCGAACGCTCGGCAATCCGCCGACGCCGGGGCAGGGCCGCTACTGGCTCGACCGTTACCTGAGCGAGCGGGGCGACGCGAACATCCGCTCGACCGGTGACCTGCTCGAGAAGGCCAACTTCTACGACGATCCGAACTTTCCCGACCACCGGGCGCGGCACGAGCGCGCGCTCGAACAGCACGAGCTCGACATGGTCGCGCGCATGCAGAACCGGTTCGCCGCGCAGACGATGGTCATGGCCTGCATGGCCGAGCTCGAGCTCGACGCGGTCGTCTACCCAACGAGCAACATTCCGCCCGTCAAGCTCGGCTCGCCGCGCGGGCCCGAGATCAACGGCCGTGCCGGCGACGGCGTCTGGCGTTTCCTCGGCCGCAACGGCTTTCCCGCGGTCACGGTGCCGGTCGGGTTCACGACCGTGATGTACGATCGAATCCGTGTGCCGTCGACGCCTGAGTCTGCCTCGAGCGACGAGGATAGCGAGACCGAGATCGTTGGTCCTGTGCCGGCGCGTCTGCCCGTAGGCATGGACATCATCGCGAGGCCTTTCGGCGAGCCGACGATCCTCAGAATCGCGGTTGCCTACGAGGCCGCGACGCGGCATCGCGAGCCGCCCGCCGATTTCGGGCCGCTGTCGGGCGAGCCCTGAGCCCGACAAGGGCTCTCGCAGATCTCAACGGGCGGCGGAACCGAAGCCTTGTGGGCACCCGACGGACAGGAGCTGTTCTACCGGAGTAATACGGGGCTGACGGTGGTTCCTATCGAGAGTGAACCCAGTTTCGCCGCACTTTCAATTTAACAGACGCGGGTCAAAACGCGGGGGAGTTCGGCAGTATCATGCTGCGGTCGCCGCAGCCCACACGCCGAAAGATCGTCCTCGCAGCATCCGATGATGAGCGGCCCGCAATCGGTGCCGACCCAGTCGAAGCAGATTCTGAATAACCCCGTGAACATGCAAGAATCGCCGAGCCTGATCTGGTGACTTGAAGCGTCGCATGTGACGCTCTCGTTGTCGGGTTGGTTGATGCGATAGCTCGGCCCGATTGTTCGCGTATTGACTGGTGACATGGGTGACCGAGGGCATGATTTCCCGATGTGCAACACGGTAACTTCCCAGCTTGTCGGTAACGAGACGAAAAAGTTCTCGTCGCTGACTCTTAACGAGTTTCCGAAAGAATCTTCGCGCCGCACGCCCGTCACGACGCGGTTGGACGAGGATGTCGAGCACATCGCCGTCCTGGTCGACGGCGCGCCAGAGGTACTGTCGTTGGCCGTTGATCGAGACGAACATTTCGTCCAGGTACCATGTGTCGCCAACCATGAGAACGAAATCCAAGAAGAGGACGAAAGCGAAACGTGACCGTGCCCTCTTGGCGGTACTGCTGGGATGTGGGCTGCGGAGACGTGAGCTTGCCGACCTGACGTTCGACCATCTTCAACGCCGTGAAGACCATTGGGCGATCGTGGACCTTGTGGGGAAGGGCGACCACATTCGTACCGTTCCGGTTCCGGGCTGGGTGAAGCAAACAATTGACGAATGGGCCGCTGGAGCTGGAGTCACGAGTGGCAGGCTGTTCCGTTGCATGTGCCGAGCAGTCCGAGCGTGGGGCGACACATCACCGAGGAGGTCGCCTGGCATGTTGTCAAAGAGTACGCGGCTATACTCGGAGTACCCCGGGTCGCACCTCATGATCTTAGCCGCAGTTGCGCCCGCTTCTGTCATGTGGCCGGCGGTGAGCTTGAGCAAATTCAGTTTCTCTTGAGGCACGTCTCGGTGCAAACGACGGAGCGGCACCTCGGTTGTCGACAGCGACTTCGGGAAGCCGTGAACGACCAGATTGGCATTGAACCTCGCCCTTGAGACGACGTGGCGGGCTCCGAGCCCGTCACATCTACGTGAAGACGACCATACGTCCACGTGATCGTGCTCATCTTGGCGACTCGTAGTCTGGAGGCTTTCTTCGGAGTTATTCGACTCGCTCGGCCCGCTGGTCCCGCCCTCCCTGATGCAGAATTAGTGCCACGACAGATCCATCGGCGTCGGTTTCAAACGTTATTTGTGCGTCCACAACCTTAAGAAAGTAATCGCGCTCCGATTCAGGGAATACCTCGATCCTGGGCTGTCCAGTCAGTTGTACGAAGAGCTGATCGCCCTCTCGCGTGACAGTAATCGTGACGGCAGGAGCCAGTTGGTATTTACCGATGTAGCCGTCGAACAGGTTTGCATCCACCGCGGTCACGGTGTGTCCGAACCACTCCTCGACCGGGTCCGCCTCGGTGTCGAGCTTTTGCGCGATCTGGTCCCGGCCAAGCTGGTGCAGAACAAGTGCATTGACCCGCCCCTGACTGTCGGTTTCAAACGTGATCTGTGCATCCACGACCCGCAAGAAGAAATCCCGCTCCGTTTCGGGATATATTTCCGCTGGGCCCTGGCCGGTCAGCTGGGTCGAAAGTTGATTGCCCTCGCGCGTTACCGTGAAAAAGACGTTCGGCGCTAACTGATATCGGCCGACATACTCGTCTAGAAGATCGGGATCGATAGTGATTTCAGTGCGCTCCCGGGGCGCTTGAAGCAACGGTGATTCTGGAGGCAACAATGGAAACCGAGCGTTGATGAGGTGGTGCCCGATATCGTCAACGCCCGCCACCGTGGAAATGTTGGTGAGGACCACAACGCCGACGTTCGCCCCGGGGTCGAAACCCACGAACGCTCGATATCCGCCAGTGCCACCGTTGTGCCAAATTGTCTGACGCTCGTCGCGCGTGCTGACGATCCAACCGAGGCCCATTTCGCCCGCAGGACCGGCCGGCCCTCGAACTGAAACCATCGAAGCCAGCGCTGGCGCCAGCGAGGAATCCGTATACCCCAGATTTGCCGCCAGAAACGAAAGCATGTCGTTGGCGGTCGAGCGCAACGCGCCCGCGCCTGCCAGCGTTGGCAAATCCCAGTTCGACACCGGTTCCGACCGGTTGTTGTGTCCTTGAGCCAGGCGCCGCTCCAGCCCCGCCGACAATGTGATAGCCGTGTCGGTCATCCCAAGGGGTGCGGCTATACGCGTCGTCACCAGCGTTTCGTACTCCTCACCCACGCGTAGGCCAAGCACATGACCGAGCAAACCGCCTCCGAGATTCGAATACTCGAACTCGGAACCGATGACCCGCGGTAGTTCGTAATGCGACAGAAACTCGTATAGCTGGTCTACCGAATAACTTGCATAGGGGTTTTCGGGATTATAACCGGCTGCCAGGTTTGAAGGTAACCTTGGGAGTCCGGATCTATGGGTGGACAGGTCTTCCAGCGTAATCACACGACCACTGCGCTCGGGTAAGGTCACGTCCGGTGGCAGAAAATGTCCAACGGGATCTCTCAGCGTGACTTCGCCCTGCTCGACCATGTCCGCCAGCAACAGCGACGTAAACACCTTTGTAATCGAACCGATCTCGAAGACGGTGTCACCGTTCAACGGACGTCCAGCATCAGTTCCAGCACTTCCGTACGAAACAGTCCGGCGTCCTGTGGGTTCGATGACGCCCACGACGATCCCGACGTTGCCCTGTCGGTCCGCAACGCGTTCGACAAGGATCTGGCGGATCGCGTCGTTGGAAGGAACGGTTGACTCTGAAGTCGACTGTGCCGTAACGAGGACTGAACACGACATGATTGCAAATACGCACACTAGCAACTTACGATTCTTCATAGCTCCTCCGAATGTACCGCCTACTCTTTAAGACGGCTTTCCCTCCGGGGTGGAGGGCGGCGCTTGCCGGCCCCCTTCCTCCGGTCAAATGTTTGCTTCAGCAGGTACTCAATCTGACGCGCTCTCCTCGTCCTTCGTGGAAGGGATCCGGAACAGCTCGTCCACTGTCACCCCCAACGCCCCAGCGAGCTTCAGGGCCAACAGCACGGATGGGACCATCCGCCCTCCTTCGATCGCATTGACCGATGCCCGTGTGATTCCCGCGAGCCCGGCCAACTGGGCCTGTGTCAGGTCGTTCATCGCACGATGCACCTTGAGGGAATTCCGAAGCGCGTGATCATTCATTGGCATTCGCGCGGCTGTGGTACAGGTAGCCTGCTGCGAAGACCCCGCATCCGACCGCTACCGTCATCGATCCCATGCCGAAAACGGACGGTTCCGGTGGGACGTACGCCATGAAGGGCATCAACGGGACCTGGACCAAGATCACGGTCAACAAGGCCGTGTGTCGGGCGCGAGCCTGACAGCGAATGATCCACTCGTCCTGCATGATCCGCCTCATCTCTCGCTTGTGATCCTTTCCTCGACGCCCGCGAACAACGAGAGTGAGGGCGGTCATGAATACGAGGACTATGACCTCCGGGACCAGGGCGAATTCAGAGTTTTCCCCTGGCGTCAGCACGGCAACGACGGTTCCAACCGCCATGACCGTGCACAACAGCAGGTAGAGGAGCATGTGGTGCCTGTGGTACCTGAAGTGACGCTCGGATGGCAGTTGTACGTTAGTCATGGCGCTCGCTCCTTCGGAGATCGGGACCCCGTCAATAAGTAAACTATCAATTACTTATTGTAAGAGATGCATTATATTATATCATTGATCGTTGACATGCAAGGGTACTGCAATTTCTGGCAATGTTTTGGCGGCATCAGGGTCTAGATAATGGTAGGCGGCCGCAGGAAACCGAGATCGCATTCGGCAGGAAGGAGTTCGTAGCAATCCAAACAACCACCTGGCTGTTTTACCGCGTACTCGGAAACTGGAAACCCCATGAAACGGGGCTCTCTGAAAGCGATTCACGTTTCCGAGTCTGCGACATTACAGTCATGTGGATTGTTGCGGGCTGCTGATTTGCTGGCGTCTGTTCCACGACCCAGGCTGCCCCCTCCGTTTAAAAATCCTTTACACGACCCCTGAGCGAGTGTCCAATAGACTGCACTGGAAACCTGCGACGGATGGCTCGCTCACGCTCGAAGGCGCACCTCGGCGCCGTCCGGCCAATGTGTATCGAGGGAGGAGAATCTGTGATGAAGCAACTGTTTCGGGTGGGCACTTTCTTGCTCCTGACCGGGAGTTTCGTCTGGGCCGGCGATTTCTGGGAGGACAAGGACTTTACCGAGTGGAGCGAGAAAAACGTCGAAAAGATGATGTCGAACTCCCCCTGGGCCAAGGAAACGAACCTGCGGTTGGCCATGGGAGGCGGTCGGGGTTCGATGGCCGGCGGCAGGCGTGGTGGGGGAGGCGGTTCACTTGGTGGTGGCATCTCTGGCGGCGGGGGCCGCGGGGGCGGAGGCGGTCGCGGGGCTGGAGCGATAGCGCGGCGACCTTCTCTGAAGGTGACGATTTCCTGGCGAAGCGCCCTTCCTGTCAAGCAGGCCCTCATCCGGAGACGTATGGGTGACTCCGGCGAGATGCCAGAGGGCGCGCCGGAGTTCCTCAACAATACAGGCGAGCATTACATCGTCTCGATGACGGGGTTCCCCGCCCGGATGGCAGCGGCGATGAGCGATACCGAGCGCCTACTTGCGGCGACGACGCTTCGACGAAAGGAAGCACCGATCCCGGCGGCGGACGTTCAGGCGGTGCAGCGCTGCGAGTTCGTGGACCTGTACTTCTACTTCGGCCGGGAAGACGCGATCACCCTGGACGACAAGGACATCGAAGTCGTCCTCGATCTGGGTCCGATCGAAGGTGAAGAAGAAATTCAAGCTCAAGGACATGGTGGTGAACGGCGAGCTGTTGCTGTGATGACCGGGGGGGAAGGGCCACGGCAAGATCGAAGGCCATCCGCAACAGCCTGCCTGTGCCGAGCCGATCCGTCCCTGTGGTCAGGAGCCGCTCGATTACGCTCCGGATCTCTTCGAACGTGCCCGCCGAAAGCGGATTCGTCCCGGCTCTCTCGACGATGAACCTGAGGGCCATCACGCGGTGGTGGCTTTGCCTCGGCGGTTTTCCGGAGTCACCACTTCAAGGAGCACCGGGACCGCCTGCTCGCCAAAGTCCACCAAGGCTTCTGTGGCCACAGACACCATACCGAGGCCTGCCGCGGATAAGCGATTCAAGCAGGGTCTGCGGCTTATGACCGCTCGGACAATGTCGTCGTGTGGGTGTTATGTCAAACCCGCAGGGCCATGAAAGTCGATCCGATGATCACACTTCGGGCTGACTGAATGGCCCCCGTAGCGCGCCCGACCGTGTGGGGTCTGGGGCTTTCGAATCGATGACAATGGCTTCACATCATGACCTCGCGTCTGTTCGGTGTCTTTCGAAGACGCGGCCTCGAAAAGGAGATGAGTGATGAACTGCGTTTCCATCTGGAGATGCAGGAGGAAGAGAACGTCTCGAAGGGCATGACGCCGGAAGAGGCGCGTCATGCCGCGATCCGCAGCTTTGGAGGCATCGAACAGATGAAGGAAGAATACCGGCGGACTGCCTTCAGGAGTTTGATTGAAATGCTGGTGCCTTTTCCCTCATCTTGCTCAGGCTCTATAAGAAAGTCACGAAGCAAATCATTGGGGCCGCCGGTGTTGATCTCGAAGTGGCTGACGGCATAGGTCCGACGGACCGACACATCAATATCGTCCAAGAAGAAGCGGCCCTCCTTCTCGGGCAATGATTGCCCAATGAGTGCAACCTTTACTGACACCCCCCGGCCGTGATTAAAAGCATCAGCCACCTGACTGCGAAGCGTTTCAAATGCGTCGGAATCTACTTGCAATATTCCGGTTATAGCGGCGTTTTCAAAACTGTCATCCTTAAATCGTTCTGGCTCGACTCCGGGCCTGACTTCAAGAAAGCCCGCACGCTTTTGCGGCATCGGCAGGACCGAGGACCTCCACCAACCAATCACGGTCAGGAGGCGATGAAACACCCACGGAGACGGACACGCGACTTCTTGTAGAAGGCTCCAAATTCAGTACTTACGCAGCCAAAAAGATTAAATTCTGCTTTCAACCCCGTCTGCGCGTCAAACGTGGTCGTAACTCCGCTGTAGCGGGAGGCATTGAAAGAGAGCTCACAATGCTTTTCGTCAGGGTGTTTTTGAGCCATGCTCCCCGTAGCCTCAAAAGGCATCCGATATTGCAGAGCGGCGAGCCTCGGTCGAACTTCGCAAACGCCTTGAAAAGTGAAGATATGAGGATGGTTCAGGCTGCTGACGGCCTTGACTTCGCGTTCGAACCGTGAGAGGCGATCAGTATCCTTTGCGAACTCTTCAGGAAGCGTCTTGATGGCAACTTCACGACCGAGTTTCTGATCCCGCGCACGCCACACTTCGCCCATCCCACCCTTGCCGAGGGCGGATTGGATCTCGTAGTGGCCAAGCTGCGTGCCAGGTTGCATCGTTTAGTGTCTCTTGGGCGGTCCGTGAAAAACTCCGTAGATGATACGAAAGGCGGGAGTTGGGGTCAATCAAACAACCAGTCGGTTGGTTAACCGCTAGTGTTGATCGGAATTGCCCGGCGTCGACCCGGTTGCAGGATCGGGCGAAAACCCACGGACCGGGCAATTCCGATAACGAAGTTTGAAGGAAGGGGCCGGAATCAGGCAGGCATGGTAGGGCTATGGAGAAGGTAGGCTCCGAGGGGTCGATATCGAGCTGAAGTTGGGGCTCTGGCAGGATGAGGGGTCGAGCCTGGGTGCCGACAATGGAGAGAAAAAGAGACTTTCAAGTGACATAGGGGGGCGAAAAATCCGTTGGGGGGTCCATCTTCTGTCTGTAAACGCACCGGTGCGTCGGCCTGTGTGAATAGGCCCGTGTGTTGGGATTGTTCTTCGTGCGCTATGACGTATTGAAAGCGGTACACAGTGATCGTCTCTCTCGTAAAGCGATTTGGAGTGCGGATAGTCGTTCGAGGATCCGGATGAGCCCACCACAACTCGGACAGGTCCAAGTGGAATTCGTTGTCAGAGTGGATGGTTCAGGGATGGCTTTCTCTGAAGGTTGTTGGACCGGGGACAAGAACTCTCGGCAGAGCGCGAGCAAGGGCTTGCGGTGCGCATTGGCCATGATGCCGAAATAGCGAATGCGGACGAAGCGTTTCGGTAACACATGCAAGAGGAAACGCCGGATGAACTCTTCGGCAGTGAGTGTCATTTTGCGTGTCGTGTTGCCATTGCGGTAATCCCTCCAGTGAAACTGGACCTGGTTGTCATCAAAGGAAATCAATCGATGATTGGAGATGGCGACCCGGTGGGTGTAGCGGCCCAGGTAACGGAGCACCTGTTTGGGCCCACCGAAGGGAGGTTTGACATAGACGACCCAATGGTGGGTATGGATGCTGCGGATCAGGGCGCGAAAGCAGCGCGGGAGTTTGAGGAACTGAATGGATCCGGAAAAGCGGAGTTCGTTGTTGTCGAAGGCAGCCTCGAGAGCATCGACGAACTTGCCACGGAACACGTCGCGGAGTACGGGAATGGGCAACAGGAACTTCTTTGATCCCTGGACCCAGCGCGTGTGGTCGGCATCGAGACCGCCGGCAGGAACCACACAGTGGAGATGGGGATGAAACAACAGATTCTGACTCCAGGTGTGGAGGATAGCGAAGAAGCCAATCTGAGCGCCGAGACGTTTCGGATTGGCGGCCACTTCCTTCAGGGTCGCGGCCACGGTGCGAAACATCACGGTGTAGAGTGCGGCCTGGTTGCGGCGGATCAGCGGATGCAACTGATGGGGCAGAGTGAACACGACGTGGAAATACGGAATGGGAAGCAACTCACTCTGGCGCGCTTCCAACCATCGTTGGCGGGCCTGAGCCTGACACTTGGGACAATGGCGGTCACGGCACGAGTTGAACGATAGCCCCGTTTCCTCGCCGCAACCGGTGCACACGTCGATATGACCGCCCAGCGCGGCGGTGCGGCAACCGGTGATGGCACGCATGACCTTGCGCTGTTGGCGGTCGGTGAACTGGCGGCAACTCTCCAGGTAGTGGTTTCCGGCGGCACGAAAGATGTCGGCCACCTCCACGTTCGGGCGGCTCATGATCTCGGCCTCAAAGGCTTCCGCCATCCAAAGTCCGGGATCACCTCGAGCGGTTCGGTACGGGCCCGCAGGTGTCGGTCCGACAGATGCAGATAGACCATGGTGTGTTCGAGTCGGGTATGGCCCAGCAGACGCTGAATGGTTGGCAGGTCGACACCGGCTTCCAGCCCATGAGTCGCACGGCTGTGTCGTAGCGTGTGGGGTGAAACGCGTTTCTTGATGCCTGCGCCTGCGGCCGCCGAATGCACGATGCTCCAAACGGTTTTTGGAGTGGATGGGCTGATCGAAGTGGTTGTGATTGAATCCACCCGGAAACAGATACTTTGGAGGTCGCTTCCAACACCAATAGTCCCGGAGCAGTTGAAGCTGTCTGGAGTCGATCGGTAGATTCCGATCGCGACGGCCCTTACCGACACGCACCAAGATCATCATGCGAGCGCTGTCGATATGATCCACCGTCAACCGACAGAGTTCTCCTCGGCGCACCGCGGTGACATAGCACAGCCACAAGATCGTGTGTTCGAACAGATCCCTGGCCGCCCCAATCAAGGACGCAACCTCGTCCCGACTCAACACGACCGGTAACCGTTTGGCCCGTTTCGGATTCAGCAGGTCCAGTTCCGGTTCCGGACGCTTCAGCGTCTTCACATAGAAGAAACGTAGCGCCGATATGTAGACCTGTACCGTTCCCGTGGAAAGTTTCCGTTCCTGGATCAGATGCAGGTGATATTGCCGGAGGTGTTCGCCTCCGAGTTGGTCCGGTGAGGTGCTGAAATACTTGGCGAAATCCGCCACTACCCGCAGGTAGCCCCGGATGGTACTCTCGCTGTAGTTGCGGCGCTGGAGTTCCTCCAGCATCCGCTGCTTCAAGTGGGTCATAGGGTGGCCTCCTTATGACCCACATTTTACTTTTGCTCTCTCACCTCATTTAGCTTTACGTCGCAGTCAAGCCACGCGAAGCGTCCGCGCGCCAAGCCGCAGGCGTAGGCCGCTTCGTTCTAACCGCCTACTCGGAGAAGTGGAATGGCAAGTAGCGCCAGCAGGACATGACGCCACAGGCGGTGACGACTGCGTGTTTCGAAACGATGGGCCGGACTGGAGGGTCGCGAGTTCGAATCTCATCGGCCCCGTTTAGAAGAAAGCCCGGGAGCGATTCCGGGCTTTGCTGTGTGGTGCGGATTGGGTGGGGGATCGAATCTTTGAGTCCACCGGATTTGTGCTCGCCAGTGATCTGGTTCGAGGATCAACAGCCTGGCTCTTCGGCGCGAACCGGGACACACCTCATTTCTCGGTCGACCGCGAGTTCGTTGACCCCAACCGTTTGCTGCCGTAGTATCTAGTTCGCTGCCGTAGCAATTGACCAGTTTTCCCCAAAACAGGGCGACCGAGAAGCACGGTCGGCCGGTCCGCGGCGCACGACTTCCCGGACTGTAGTTGTCCGTGTTTGGGGCCGGTTCAGTCGGAACCGCGCGGTTGGAAACCAAGAGGAGAACAATGGCACTAGATCTGAGTCAATACGGCATCACCGTGACCGACGTTCGGCGCAATCAGACGCCGCCGATCCTCTATCAAGACGCTCTTCGGATGGAAAAGGACTCCGTGATCGCCAGTTCCGGTGCACTGATTGCCTACTCCGGGGTAAAGACGGGCAGGTCGCCCAGGGACAAACATGTCGTCCGACATCCGGACTCCGAGGACGACGTCTGGTGGGGACCCGTGAACATTGAGATACCGGAAGCTACATTTGGCGTGAATCGGGAACGGGCCACCGACTATCTGAACACCCGAAGCCTGCTCTACGTGGTGGACGCGTTTGCCGGGTGGGACCTGGATTACCGAATGAAAGTTCGGATCATATGCACGCGACCGTATCACGCACTGTTCATGTACACGATGCTGATTCGTCCCACACGCGAAGAACTCCAGGACTTCGGCGAACCAGACGCCGTCATCTTCAACGCCGGTCGATTCCCGGCAAACCGGCACACGACCGGTATGACGTCTAAAACCAGCGTCGACGTCAATCTCGAAAGCCGCGAGATGGTGATCCTCGGCACCGAGTACGCGGGAGAAATGAAGAAGGGGGTCCTGACCCTGATGAATTACTTCATGCCCAAGCGCGGCGTGCTTTCGATGCATTGTTCTGCAACCTCGGACAAAGAGACCGGACGTTCATCCGTGCTGTTTGGTCTGTCCGGAACGGGAAAGACCACGCTGTCGGCGGACCCCAAACGAAACCTGATTGGCGACGACGAGCACTGCTGGACCGACAACGGCATCTTCAACATCGAGGGCGGCTGCTACGCAAAAGCCATCTACCTGACCCCGGAGCTCGAGCCGGACATCTTCAGTGCTCTCCGTTTTGGGGCCGTGCTGGAGAACGTCACGTACGACGAAACCGACCACGCTGTCAATTTCAGCGACATCTCGATTACTGAAAACACACGAGGCGCCTACCCGATCGAGTTCATTCAGAATGCCCGGATCCCATGCGTCGCGGGCCACCCCTCGGATGTCATCTTCCTGACGTGCGACGCATTCGGTGTCCTGCCGCCCGTCGGTCGCCTGACTCCGGAACAGGCGATGTACCACTTCATCAGCGGCTATACCGCGAAGGTTGCGGGAACGGAAGTGGGGGTAACCGAACCGCAGGCTACGTTTTCACCGTGCTTTGCGGGTCCCTTCCTCGTATGGCATCCAGGGAAATATGCTGAACTGCTCGCAGAGAAACTCCGCACGCATCAGGCCAACGTGTGGCTCGTCAACACGGGCTGGAGTGGCGGCGCCTACGGCACCGGATCGCGGATCAAGCTTGCGTTCACCCGGGCGATCATCGATGCCATCCATTCGGGAGCGTTAGCCGACTCGAGGGTTGAAGAGGATCCGGTTTTCGGGTACTCCGTTGTCACCGCCTGCCCGGGCGTTCCCGACGAGGTCCTGATTCCCCGTAAGACCTGGACCGATCCCGCCGATTTCGACAGGACTGCGAAAAAGCTCGCTACTCTTTTCCGAGACAACTTTGCCAGCTATGCGCAGGGCGTGGGCGAAGCGGTAAGGTCGGCTGGGCCAAGGATATAAACCACGAGAATCGGGTGCGAACCCACACCGATTCCCAGACGCTCAAGAATAACTTCGCATTGTAAGAGAGGGATTTTCGACGCAAAGGCGCAGAGACGCAGAGATCTGATTTTCTTGTTCCCGGCTAATCGTCTCCGACAATCTCCCTCCGATCTGCGTCTCTGCGTCGAGTTCTTGGGGCCCGCTCCTGAATAACTCACCGCTAACCTTCGGTCGACTTCGTCACTCGTCACCGCGACATGTTGCTCGATCTCCCACCGGCGGCTGGCACATAACAGTATGTCGTGTAATCCATGACCATCCGGTTGGCGTTAAAGCGCCATCCCAGGGTACGAATCGATCGCTTCATGCGCTGGATCCATCCCAGAGGCAAACCGTCGGCGTTGCGCTGGTAATACAACGGGATCACTTCCTCGTTCAAAACCCGATACAGGTCTTCACTGTCGCGCCTGTCGTGCAGTTCCGGATCGACGTGTGCGCGGTCGGGCCCGATAGCGAATCCGTTGGAACCGTCATAGGCTTCCACCCACCAGCCATCGAGCACGGACAGGTTCAGGCCGCCATTCAAGACTACTTTCTGACCGCTCGTTCCTGAAGCTTCCAGCGGCCTGCGCGGTGTGTTGAGCCAGACATCGACTCCCTGAACCAGGAACCGCCCGACGTTGATGTCGTAGTCCTCGATGAAGACGATGCGGTCGGCCAGTCTGGAATCACGGGTCAGTTCGGCGATTCGCTGAAGAACTCTCTTGCCAGGCTCGTCCAATGGATGGGCCTTTCCCGCGAAAATGAATTGGACCGGGCGCCGGGAATCGTTCACGAGTTCGACGAACCGATCCATGTGGCGCAGAATGAGTTCGGCCCTCTTGTACGTCGCGAATCGACGCGCGAAGCCGATCGTCAATGCATCCGGGCTCAAAACCCGGGACAGCCGCTCTAATTCCCCGGTCGATGCGCCCCTCCGCTCTGCCTGCCGCATCGAGCGCTGGCGGGCGAACTCGAGAAGCCGGGACTTCAGAGCGAGGTGCGTTTCCCACAGTTCCCCGTCGTCGATGTTCTCGATATTTCTCCAGGTTTTCGCTTCGCCACGCTGCTGCATCCAATTCTGTTCCCCGTCCAGGTGGCGTCCGTAAAGCCGGACCATCTGTGGCGCCAACCAGGACGGCCCGTGAACGCCGTTGGTGATATGCCCGATTGGTATCTCATCCTCGGACCGGCCGGGCCACAACGGAGTCCACATCGCTCGTGAAACTTCGCCGTGCAGGGACGAGACAGCGTTGGCCCTGCGGGACAGCTTCAGGGCGAGTACGGTCATACAGAATTCCTCATGGTCGTCACTCGGATCGACACGCCCGAACGCCAGGAAGTCTCTCCGAGAAAGACCGAGCGCATCGCGCATGGGCCCAAGGTGTTCCTCCACCAGCTCCGGGCTGAACCGATCATGTCCCGCGGGTACCGACGTGTGGGTGGTGAAAACGACGGTCCGGCTCACTCGCCGTATCGCGCCGGCCAAATCGTGGCCGTCCTCGATCATGCGTTCACGAATCGCATCGAAAACAGCAAACGCACTGTGACCTTCGTTCAGGTGGTATGCGCCCGGCGAGATTCCCATCGCACTCAATGCCCGAACCCCGCCGACGCCAAGCAGGAGTTCTTGCCGGATCCGGACCCGGCGGTCGCCACCGTAGAGTCGGGCTGTCAGCTCCCGGTCCTCGGGGGCGTTGCCTTCAACATCGGAATCCAGGAGCAGGAGAAGGCGACGGCCGACCGCGAGTCGCCAGACCTTCGCATGGATGACGCCGGTTCGGGTGTCGATCGAGACGATCAGCCGTTCCAGGTTCCGGCCCAGGACGGGTTCTAGGGGCAATTGGGATGGTTCGAGCCTGATGTATTCCTCCTGCTGCAATCCCGAGGTGTCGAGTCGCTGCCGGAAGTATCCATGGCTATAGAACAGCCCGATCCCGATCAGGGGGACGTCGAGATCCGACGCGCTCTTGATGTGGTCTCCGGCCAGAACACCCAAGCCGCCTGAATAGATCGGGATCGACTCGTGAAGTCCGAATTCCGAGGCAAAGTAGGCCACAGGCTGGCGCCCCAGCACACCGGCGTGGGTCGTCCCCCAGGTCTCCCTCTCTTTGAGATACTCCTGGAAACGGCGGTAGGTGTCGTTGATCCGGCTGTGGAGGACCAACTCGCTCGCCCGGCTCTCCAGCCCCCTCGAGGGGATTCGAGACAAGAGCTTAATCGGATTCTGTCCGACTTCGCGCCATCGTTCTGGATCGAGGTCCCGGAACAGGCTGGTCGCACCGTCGTCCCAGCTCCACCAGAGATTACGAGCCAACGACCAGAGCTTTTGACCCGTGGACGTGATGAGATGTTCCTGGGCTCGAGTTTCTACCATGTCCTCCAACGATGGATCCAGACGTGAATCGGACTCATGAATTTATACCAAGTTCCTTTCTCGACTTTCAAAACAGAATCACAAATGATCCAATAGTCGACGGTAGTCGAACGTCAGTGTTCCATTTTACGTGTTCGATTTCAAATCGACTCCAGCCATGGATTCGAGCGGGGTCGACTATGGACAGCCAGCACCCATGACCAGATCGCTTCACGTCGCCCTCATCTCAATTGAATGCTTTCCATTCGTCAAGGTTGGCGGCCTGGCGGACGTCGTGGGGTCACTGCCGCTCGAGTTCGATGCGCAGGGGGCTCGGGTTGAGGTCGTGATTCCCCGTTTCGGCAACCTGGAGCGTGACCGGTTTGGCCCTATCGAATCCGTCCCTCCCCTGACAGTGCCCTGTGGAGAAGGAACCCGAGTCGCCCAGGTGCACACGGTCCGTCTACCGGGATCGGGTGTGCGCGTGTTTCTCGTCGAGGACGGGGAGTATTTTCCCCGGGCAAGCGTTTATGTCGATCCTTCGACAGGGCAGGATTATCACGATCAACTCGACCGGTGGGTGTTCTTCCAGCACGCCGCGCTGACGCTTCTGGCCCGCGACTGTCCGGACCTGGACATCATCCATTGTCATGAGCACCAGACCGCGCTCGTTCCGATTTTCCTGGACGCCCTGTACCGTCCATCGGGTTCGCTCCGGAAGGCGGCGACTGTCCTGACTCTTCACAACCTGGCGTATCAGGGAGTGTTCCCATCAGATCAATGGCCGACGGTTGGATTGGACCAGCAGGAAGTCCAGCCCGGCGGCCGGCTCGAACATTTCGGGCAGATCAACTTGATGAAGACCGGAATCCTTGCCGCCGACGCACTCACGGTGGTCAGCCCCACGTACGCCGAAGAGATCCAGACCGAAGAGTACGGCTGTGGTCTCGATTCGATCATCACCGCTCGGCGCGGGGACCTATTCGGCATCGTCAATGGCATCGATGATCGTGTCTGGAACCCCGGGACCGACCCTCGGATTGCTTCGAGATACAGTGCCCACGACCTTTCCGGCAAACAGAACGACCGCAGAAGCCTGCTCCGTGAATTTGGATTTGGTGACAGTCGTGATGAGAATCCCGTACTGGCGATGATCTCGCGCATTGACTACCAGAAGGGATTCGACCTTCTCCTCCCGATTCTGGACAAACTGCTGGCCGAACCGCTCTATTTCCTCCTGCTCGGGACCGGAGACCACGCAACCGAGCAGTCCATCGAGAGCATCGTCCGGGGTCATCCCGACAAAGCCGCCGTCAGGTTCACGTTTGACGACGACCTCGCCCATCGGATCGTCGCTGGCGCCGACATCTTCCTGATGCCGTCACGTTACGAACCGTGTGGACTTAGCCAGATGTATGCTCTCCGTTATGGGACAGCGCCAGTTGTGCGTGCTACAGGAGGATTGGCCGACACCGTTGAGGATTTCGATCCAGACGCAGGTACCGGCACGGGATTCCGGTTTACCCGCTACGATCCGGACGAATTCCGGGCAGCGATCGATCGAGCTATCGCACTCTGGCGCGACAAGACCCATTGGCAGCGGCTCATGAGGAACGGCATGAACGAGGACTTCAGCTGGGCAGCCTCAGCACGGCGCTATCTCAAGGTATTTGAGACCGCAATTACCAGCAGGGACGGTTCGGGCGTGTAATCTCTGGCGGGGACACTAGCGCCCAAAGCGTTCGAGCAGATCGCGGTACCGACGGACGTGTGACGAGGTCGGTGCCTCCCAGCTGAAGCGCCACGCCCAGTTTCCTGTGGTTGTTCCGGGCGTATTCATGCGGTGTTGGGACCCGATTTCCAATAGATCCTGCATTGGCAGGATGGCCAGCTTCGCCGGTGACTCCAGAACAGCGCGAATCAGGGCACGCGGAATCTCTTCGGACCGACACTGCAGTTGATGGTTCGCAAACTCCCGAGTCCTCTCGTCGAGGGAGGCATACCAACCTACAGTCGTGTCATTGTCGTGAGTCCCCGAATAGACGACGGTGTGCACACAATGGTTCGATGGGAGAAATGGATTGTCCCGAGAGCCATCGAACGCGAACTGCAACACCAGCACACCGGGGATGCCGAATCGGTCCCGTAGTGCGTACACCGCGGGTGTCACGGTGCCCAGATCTTCCGCGACAAGACGGTCTATCGCGACCTCTTTGCTGAGCGCTTCGAGGAGATCGGCGCCGGGCCCCGCCGTCCACCGGCCGTCTTTCGCCGTTGTCGCCCCTCCCGGTATTTCCCAGTAGGCTTCCAGCGCACGGAAATGGTCGATTCGAACCAGATCGAACCGATCGAGTTCAGCGCGGACTCGATCGATCCACCAGCGAAACCCGTCCGACTGCATGCGTTCCCAGTCATAGATCGGGTTTCCCCAGAGTTGCCCATCCTCGCTGAAGTAATCGGGAGGTACACCGGCAACCCGGATCGGTCTGCCGTTTTCCTCGATGAAGAACAACTCACGCTTCCACCAGACGTCAACGCTGTCCAGGTCGATGTAGATGGGCAGGTCGCCGAACAGAGAAATGCCCCTGTCGTTGGCATACTTCTTCAATGCCTGCCACTCGTTCGCGAACACAAACTGTTCGAATGCGATGTGACGGATGGTTCGACGCTCCTCGATCCTGACCCGCCGGAGGGCCTCCGTATCACGGTTCCGCAAGCGCTCGGGCCATTCCCACCAGGCGCGGCCATCGAACCGCTCTTGGAGCGCCTCGAAGAGCGCGAACGGTCGCAGCCATGCCCTTTCGGACCTGATGAACGATGCGAAGCGCCGTCGATCCGCCTCCGAGGCCAGCCGGCAGAACTGATCGCAGGACTGCCGGATCAGTTTCCGACGGGAATCCCAGTTCCTTGTCCCGTCCAACGCCGCGGCAGAAGGACGCCAGGCGGCATCGTCGGGCAGATCCAGCGCGATCAAACGGGGGTTCCCGGCACGGGAGGATTTCACCCGATAGGGCGAAAGAGTAACGTCGACGGGGCCGAGCGGCAGCGTCTGCCAGACGGTGAATCCAGCTGAACCGAGAAAGTCGATGAATCGGCGCGCGTCGGGTCCAAGTACGCCATGATCGAAAGGGCCGGGGAGCGAAGTGGGGTGGAGCAGGACGCCGGCCCGTCTTCGGTCGAGAACATGATGTCTTTCTTGTTCGATACCCTCACCCCCATTCCCGACCACAGTCTGACAGGAGCCTGCGCGGGTCTGAATCTAACATTTGCAGCTGTTGCTGCTAACATGCAAATTTGGAGTAGATCCCTTCTGCCGCGCAGACTCCCAGCAGCCCGTGGTGGAAGTCTGTAGGGTCGCGCGCAGGGGTATTCGGGTCTCAGGCGCGAAATGAGGAGCGGAACGATGCTCTGTCATAGTGACCGACGAATGACAAAGCCTGTGGCCCGAAGACCCCTGCGCCCTACGGGTTACGACGGCATGGGGCCAGCTGCGGCGTTGCCACTCCTAGATCGATGAAGAGCATCGACTTCGTCGTGGCGCCTGGCATCTAGCCCCATGGCGCTCATAACGCGACCCTACAGACTTCCACCACGGGCTGCTAGGCCTATTTTGATAGCATGTTGAGGTTATGAAGAGCGGTACCGAAATCGATCCGTCCGACAAAGCGCGTCTCCTGGAGGGTCGCCTCGACGATCCTTTCCGGGTGTTGGGACGACACCCATTGGGAGATGACGGCGTCGTCGTTCGCGCGTTCCTCCCCGGAGTCCACGAGGCCGAAATCGTTGAAACGGGCGAGCCGATGCGGCGCCTCGAGAACGGCGATCTGTTCGAGTGGCGCGGCGCGGAAGAATCCCTCCCGCTCCCGTACCGTATCCGATGGCGGATCGACGGAAAGGTGATCGAACGCTTCGACCCCTACGCCTTCTGCCCGCAGCTCTCGGACGCGGACCTGGAGTCGTTCGGTCGCGGGGATCACTTTCGCGCGCATCGGTTCCTTGGGGCACATGGACAAGCGGTCGATGGTGTGGACGGCTTCCTTTTTGCGGTCTGGGCGCCTGAATCCGAACGCGTGAGCGTCATCGGGGACTTCAACAACTGGGACGGCCGTTGTCATCCGATGCGGGTTCGGAACCGCTCGGGAGTCTGGGAACTGTTCATCCCAGGGCTTGCCCCCGAACAACTCTACAAGTACGAGATCCGCAACCGGTCCACCGGATCGGTTCGGATCAAGTTCGATCCGTTCGCCCAAAAGCACGAGTATCGGCCGGCAACGGCATCCGTCACGACTCGAAGCACAACTTACGCGTGGGGCGACACGGCCTGGATCGACGAGCGGGTGCGGCAGGATTGGATGCACCGAGCGATGTCGATCTATGAAGTACATCTGGGTTCCTGGAGACGAACTTCGGCTGGAGGAGTCCTGACCTACCGGGAGATGGCCGAGCAGCTGGTCCCTTATGTGCGCGAACTCGGGTTTACCCACGTCGAGTTGCTGCCGGTGACCGAGCATCCTCTTGACGAATCGTGGGGTTACCAGACGACGGGTTACTTCGCACCCACGCGTCGTTTTGGCGAACCCGACGACCTCCGCCATCTCATCGACGCGCTGCATCGCAACGGAATCGGTGTGATCCTCGACTGGGTCCCGGGACACTTTCCGCGCGACGAGCACGGTCTCGCCCGCTTCGACGGGAGCGCCCTGTTCGAGCACGCGGATCCACGGAAGGGCGAGCATAAAGAATGGGGTACGCTGATCTTCAACCACGGCAGGAACGAAGTGAGAAGTTTCCTCATCTCCAGTGCCTTGTACTGGATCGAGGACTTTCACTTCGACGGGCTTCGCGTGGACGCCGTCTCAGCCATGTTGTATCTGGATTACTCCCGCCAGGAAGGCGAGTGGATGCCGAATGTCCACGGCGGGAACGAGAACCTGGAGGCGATCGCTTTCTTAAAACAGCTGAACGAGGTGACACACGGGCAGGTCCCCGGCAGCTTCACCATCGCCGAGGAGTCGACGGCGTGGCCGGGGGTGACGAAGCCGACCCACGCCGGCGGGCTCGGCTTCAGTATGAAATGGAACATGGGGTGGATGCACGACACGCTGTTGTACATGTCAAAAGACCCGATCGATCGCCGGCAGCATCATCAGCAGATCACTTTCGGCCCGATGTATGCCTTCAGCGAAAACTTTGTGCTCCCGCTGTCTCACGACGAAGTCGTGCACATGAAGCAGTCGCTCCTGGGCAAGATGCCTGGGGACGACTGGCAGCGTTTCGCCAACCTGCGCTTGACCTATACTTTTCAGTGGACCTACCCGGGGAAGAAGCTTCTCTTTATGGGGTCGGAGTTGGCACAGCCCGACGAGTGGAACAGCGCCGAGACCACCCCTTGGCATCTGCTGGATGTGCCCGCACACCGAGGCGTTCATAGGCTCGTCCAGGATCTCAACGGTCTATACCGAAGCCGGCCGGCGCTCTTCCGGTACGATTTTGCCGCCCGGGGTTTCCAGTGGTTACACTGGGAAGATGCGGATAACTCGGTCTTGATTTACCTGCGCCGCGCGGACGAGAATCGTGTGAGCGTGGCCCTGAACTTCACGCCAATCCCGCGACACGGGTACCGGATTGGCGTGCCAGAAAAGGGCGCCTACCGGGAAATCTTCAACTCCGACTCCCGTTTCTACGGAGGGACAGACGTGGGGAACCCGTCGGAGATGCCCGCGGAAGACCAACCCGCGATGGATCAGCCCTACTCGATTGTGGTGACGCTACCTCCCCTGGCCGGCATTATCCTGGAAAAAGTATGATCGAGGCTCCAAGCAGCCCGTGGTGGAAGTCGGTAGGGTCGCGTTACGAGCGCCATGGGGCTAGATGCAAGGCGGCACGACGACGTCGATGTGCCCATCGAAGACGGCGATGGTTCCCATCGAAGACGGCGATGCTCGCCATCGATCTAGGAGTGCCAACGCCGCAGCTGGCCCCATGCCGTCGTAACCCGAAGGGCGCAGGGGTCTTTGGGCCACAGGCTTTGTCATTCGTCGGTCACGAGGACTATGCATCGTTCCGCTCCTCATTTCGCGCCTGAGCCCCGAATACCCCTGCGCGCGACCCTACAGACTTCCACCACGGGCTGCTAGCGCGATTCGAGGACCGCGACCGTTCTCCCGGCGACGTAGTAGGCATGCGAGCCTAACGGCGTCTGCTCCGCTGGCACGACGATGTCCTCAGGCGAGATCCGCGACGTGTCCACGGCCCGATGCCATTTCCGCCCTGGGACTGCGGGAATTGCCATCTCTCTGCCTTCGGGTGACATATTGAGCATCACGTAAATGTCCGGTTCGTCCTGTTCTATCCCGGCAAGTGTGTAGGCCAGCATCCGTGATTCGGGATTGTCCCATTCCGGGTCGCCGAGTCGAGCTCCGTGCCATTCGATGTCCGGCATTCCGGCTCTTCCCGCAGTCGGCCGACCGGTAAGGAATCGGCTCCGTCGCAAAGACGCGTGCCGCTTGCGCAGGGCGATCATTTCCCGGGTGAAGCGAAGCATGCCGGCGTTACTGTCGGTGGGCGTCCAATCGAACCAGCTCAACTCGTTATCCTGGCAGTAACAGTTGTTGTTGCCACGCTGGGTCCTCAGAACCTCATCGCCAGCCAGCAACATCGGCAAGCCGAGGCTCAAGAGCAGTATGGCCATATGGTTCCGTGCTTGACGGCCACGCAGCGACTCGATTTGCGGATCGTCGGTGGGACCCTCGTGCCCACAATTCCAACTGAAGGATTCGGCGGGTCCGTCCCTATTGTCTTCCCCGTTGTTCTGATTGTGCTTCCTGTCGTAGCTGACCAGGTCGTAGAGCGTGAATCCATCATGGCAGGTCACATAGTTGATGCTGTTGGTTGGAAGCTTGCCTTTTTCTTTGTGGTAATCGCTGCTCCCGCTCACTCGGGAGGCGAGTTCGTTCATCAGTCCGTTCTCGCCACGCACGACACGCCGCACAGTGTCCCGGTATTGCCCATTCCATTCCATGAAGCGAAATCCAGGGAAGTCCCCGACCTGGTAAAGCCCTCCGGCGTCCCAAGCCTCGGCGATCAGCTTGGTGTGGGATAGTACCTCGGAGAACTCGATCGCCCAGATCAGCGGCGCATGGTACATGGGCTCCCCGTCCTCACCCCGTCCCAGCACACTCGCCAGATCGAAGCGGAAGCCGTCCACGTGCATCTCCCGGACCCAGTATTCCAGACACGACAACAGAAAATGCGTGACCACGGGATGATTGCAATTGACCGTGTTGCCGCATCCCGTGAAATCACGATACTTCCTCCGGTCACCGGAATCGAGGTGATAGAAGGTTTCGTTGGCGAGGCCTTTGAAATGGATGGAGGGACCATCCTCCCCCCCTTCAGCCGTGTGGTTGAACACCACGTCCAGGATCACACCGATGCCGGCGCGGTGCAGCGCTTTCACCATGTCGCGGAATTCCTTTCGACCGTCCGCGGTGGAACAGTAGGCGGGATGGAGGGCGAAAAATCCGTAGGGGCTGTAACCCCAGAAGTTCGAGAGGCCTTTTGCCGCTGCGGCGGGTGGCACATCCTGTCGATCGAAAGCCATGACGGGCATCAACTCGACGTCGGTGATGCCCAACCGTTCGAGGTAGGGGATTTTGTCGATCAGAGCGTGGAAGGTTCCCGGGTTTCGGACGCGGGCCGATGGATGGCTGGTGAAACCACCCACATGCACTTCGTAGATTATGCTGTCCTCGACGGGGTGGTCCACCGTCAGGTCCCCCTCCCAGTCATAGGCGTCGTCGTCGACTTTGCCACGAATGGCATTCCGGCCACTTCCACCGGCTGTTGCTCGACTCCGATTCCACAGCGCGTCGCTCACGACCCTGGCCCATGGATCCAGAAGCTCGTGTCGGGCGTCAAAGCGAAACCCGGTCGCTCGAGTGTCACCGGGTCCGCCCGCCCGCCAGGTAAAGTACAGGCCGGGACCTGCTCCTTCGACAAAGACATGCCAGAAGAAGTGTGTGCGGTTTCCGACAGGGTCCAGGTCGATCACCTGAATCGGATCGAGAGACTGGTCGTCGGAATACAGTAGCAGGGACATCGCGCTCGCGTGCCGGCTGAAGACGGAGAAATTGACGCCGCCCACGCCGCCTGTTGCACCCGCGGGTAACCGCTCGCCGTACCGGATTTTGAAGGGCTTCGGTCTCATTGCCTCAGTGCGACACAACTCGCTAGGTGATGGATTCGTCAGTCGGTGGATACGGGCGTATGATAGCATTCCGGGGGTTATGAAACCGGATCCCCGGGACGGATACCGACAACCGTAGAGGAAGAGGAATGCCCTTACGCGAGAAAATTCTCGCCATGGTGCTGGCCGGCGGTGAGGGCAGTCGGCTGTTGCCGCTCACCCAGGAGCGGGCCAAACCGGCCGTGCCTTTTGGCGGCCTGTATCGCCTCGTCGACTTCGCGCTTTCGAACCTTGTCAACTCGGGCATACGGCGCATCGTAGTCTTGACCCAGTATCGGAGCCACAGCCTCGACCTCCACATGGAGAAGACCTGGAGGCTCTCGCCACTGCTCGGCTACTATGTCGTCACGGTGCCGGCGCAGATGCGCACCGGACGCCACTGGTTTGCCGGCTCGGCCGACGCCGTCTACCAGAACCTCAACATCATCGACGACGAGCAGCCCGAATACGTCGCGGTCTTCGGCGCCGACCACATCTACCGCATGGACGTCGAGCCGATGGTCCTCCAGCACATCGAGAGCGGTGCCGGGGTCACAGTCGCCGGCATTCCGGTACCGATTGAGGAAGCCAGTTCCTTCGGCATCATCGAAGCCACCGCGGACGGGCGCATGCGCTCCTTTGTCGAGAAGCCCGAATCGCCGACGCCGTTGCCCGGCGATCCGACGCGGGCCTTCGCCTCGATGGGCAACTATGTCTTCAGCACCGACATTCTGCGCGAAGTGGTGACCGCGGACGCCGCCGAGGATACGAAGCACGACATGGGCGCGAACATCATCCCGACTCTCGTCGACTCGGGCGACGCCTGGGTCTACGACTTAGGGAAGAACGAGGTGCCGGGTCAGGTCGAACGCGAACGCGACTACTGGCGCGATGTCGGGACGATCGACGCTTACTTTCAAGCGTCGATGGACCTGGTGGCTGCCCAGCCGGTCTTCGACCTTTACAACTACGAGTGGCCGATCCTCACCTGGCAGTACCCCCATCCGCCGGCCAAGTTCGTCCACGAGGAAGGGGAACGCCGCGGCCGGGCCCTGGCGTCGCTAGTGGCGGGAGGCGTGGTCGTCTCCGGTGGCACGGCGCGGCGGTCGATCCTGGGACCGCGGGTGCGGCTCAACTCCTTCTCCGAGGTCGAGGACTGCGTGCTGTTCGACAATGTCGAGGTCGGCCGCCACGCAGTAGTGCACCGCGCCGTGATCGACAAGAACGTCCGCATCCCGGAAAGCTACGAGATTGGCATCGACTACAAGGAAGACCTCGAGCGCGGTTTCACCATTTCCGACGACGGCATCGTCGTGATCGCCAAGGGAACCGTCCTGGATTAGGAGCCTGCGCGGCAGAAGAGATCTACTGCGAAAGCGGCATAATCGGTCCATATTTCCCCGATTTTTCGTTACATAGAACCACTATTCGCCTCAAAATCGAGAAAATCTGGCCTCGATTCTCCACTTTCTCGCTACGATCCCTTCTGCCGCGCAGGCTCCTAGGGGGTCTCGGAAGCCCGAGCCATGCGGTCTTGTATTCCCCGGATCACCACGCCAGAAAACAGGGACGGGCGCACATTTCGGTCAAGTCGTGTATTATGATCAGTTAGTAGAAATGTGGCCCCGACCCTATTTTGTCTTGTGAGGTAACAATGTCCCAAAGAAATGGTGATAAGTCGCGTCATAACCGTCTGCGAAAGGCAAAGTTTCGGATGAGAGAACATATCCGCGAACTTCGGAAAGCAATGAGGGAGCGAGCCGCGGCAGCTGATCAGCCAAAGAAGAGTCAAACGAAAGGATCTTGAGATCCCTCCTGATCTCATTCATGCTGCTTCCCGCTTCGTCGCGGAAAGCTGCTCCGCCTATTCGCCTCTTAGGATTGCCATAGGATCGATCCGCGAGGCCCGGCGGGCTGGAACGTAGGTGGCCACGACAGCGATGCGACCGCTGCCAGGTATGGGCCGATCTGGGTCGCACCCACGCCGTACATCAGGGTGCCGGCAACCATGGCCAGGGCTGCTCCCCCGGCCAATCCGACACCAAGTCCTGCCAGAGTCAACGTCATGCCGCCCCGCAACACCCGCCCGAGGACATCCCGGGGACGGGCCCCGATGGCCATACGGATCGCGATGTCGCGCATCCCCTGATTGACCGAGTAAGAAATCAGTCCGTACAGACCGACCGCGGCGAGGATGAGTGCCAGGAGAGCGAATCCTGAAACCGCCCTTGCCGCCATCTGGGCAGGGAACAGGGCGAAGCCCATCGCTTCGTGCATCGTCGTGAGGCCGGAAACCGGCAACGTGCGATCCAGTACCCGAATCTCTTCACGCAATGACCCGGCAAGAGATGACGGATCCGATGCCGTTCGGACCATCAGAACCGTATTAGTTCTGTATTGCTGGTACGCAGAGAAATACATGTAGGGTTCGGGGGCTTCGCCCAGGGTCCGGTATTTTCCTGTGCGGACCATGCCGACGACGACATGATTGTCGCGCAAGGTCTCCACGTACTTTCCGATCGGGTCTTCGCCCGGCCAGAATCGCTCGGCAAACGCTTCGTTGATGATCAACGTTGCAGGACCATTCTTGTTGTCCCTTCGGTCGAAGGCTCGGCCCGCCAGCATCGTGATGCCCATCGCATCGAAGTAACCCTTATCGACGAATGCCTCGAGAACGTTGGGGCTGTCGGACCCTTCGGCGACCTCGAAGCCTTCCGGGATGACACCACGATCCGAGGTCGAGAAAGTCAGCGGAATCGTGTTGGTGAGTCCCACCGCAGCTACTCCCGGGACACGTTCGACCCGTTCGATCAGGGACTGGCGAAACGCCCTTCCTCCCGTTTCGTCGTAGCCCTGAAGGCCCAGCTCGATCGATGCCGTCAGCATGTTGTCCGGAGCAAAGCCGGGATCGAGGTTTCGGGCATTGCTCAGGCTGCCTACAGAGAGGCCTGCCAGAACCAGCAGGACGACCGATATTGCGACCTGGCCGACAACCAGGACTTGCCGAGTTCGTGATCTCTTCCCTTCCAACGACGCCCCGGAATCCTTCAGCGAAGACACCAGGTCGCGGCGGGTCGCCTGAAGGGCCGGCATCAGTCCGAACAGCAGACCCGTCAGTATGGATGCGGAGAGAGTAAAGACCAGCACCGACCAGTCCAGCGAGATGTTCGTGTCGATCGGAAAGCTCGCTGATGGAACCATAGTGCGGATCGCCCGGAGCAATCCCAGGGCGACGGCTAATCCGGCACCGCCGGCCAGGAGGCACAGGGGAATAGTCTCGGCGAGCAACTGATGGATCAGTCGAGCCCGGCTTGCCCCCAACGACAGTCTGACGCCGATTTCCTTCCGCCTGGCGGACAGCCGTGCCAGCATCAGGCCGGCCACGTTGGCGCAGGCCAGCAGGAGAACGAATCCGACCACCGCGAACATCAGACCCATGAAACCGACAAACGCCGGACGAATGAAAGGAGGCAGGCCACTCTCGGGGTAGAGCGTGACACTCTTGCCTTCGTTGGTGTTCGGATACTCTTCGATCAACCGCGCCATGATGCCGTTCAGAGAGCCTTCGGCCTGGGCTCGGGTGACTCCCGGTTTCAACCGGCCGATCACAAAATTCAGCCAGTGACTCCCGCGTGCTTCCATCAGCGAAGGGCCGGGCAACAGGATGTCCTGCATCTTCAGCGTCACCCATAGGTCCGTGGCGATCCCGGCGTTCACGCCTGCGAAACCGCGCGGGGCAACGCCGATGACGGTGAATGAGTAGTTGTTCAAGGACACGGTGCCACCGATGACGCCGGGGTCTGCCCCGAAACGTCGTTGCCAGAGACCATGGCTAAGGACGGCTACCGGGTGAGTTCCCGCGGTCTCGTACTCCTCTGGCAGGAACCCCCGACCTGGAGCGGGCGCGACGCCGAGCACGTCGAAGTAGTTGCCGGAAACGATCGATCCAGTAATCCGATCATTGCTATTGCCATCCGAGAGATGGAAGGGCCGGATAGACGACGCTATCAAGCCGGTCAGGACGTCGTTCCTTTCCTGGAGGTCGATGAAATCCGGGTGGGAAAACGAACCGAACTCGAGCCCGCTCGCCCATGTGATATGCATGCGGGTGAGCTCCGCCGGATCTTCGACCTGCCGCGAGGTGCCCAGCAACAAGGTGTTCGCGACACTGAACGTGGCCGTGTTGGCCCCGATGCCCAACGCCAGAGTGATCACAGCAACTGCCGTGAAACCCGGTTTTCGAGCCAGCATTCGTAAGCCGTACCGGACGTCTTGACCCAAGCTCATGTCACGATTCCTCCTGGCGATAGCATCCGCTTCCTCCGACCGACTCCAAAGCAACGAGATCGCGTCAGGAATTGTTCCATCAAGCTTGAATTATGAATTAGGGAGCAGAGACCTCGATACCCCGAGTGTCACCTACTGTTCGATCGGTCCGGGTGAAGATGCAACTGCACG
Organism: Terriglobia bacterium; assembly: GCA_965247425.1. Lineage (GTDB taxonomy): Bacteria > Acidobacteriota > Terriglobia > 20CM-2-55-15 > 20CM-2-55-15 > CAZOZZ01. Next base: position 1,285,570 of record OZ252023.1, on the reverse strand, counting down.
AATCCTAGGCTAGGCTTTTCGCAGTCAATGGCTTGATAAAAGACTTACTTTGCGTATGAGTGGCAGATGGCCACTCCAATCCATGAAACTATTGAAAACGCGGGATTGACCGGGAACGGTCAGGCCGGAGGTCGCGAGTTCGAATCTCGTCAGCCCCGTTTAGAAGCAGAAAGGAGCGATCCCGGGCTTTGCTGTTTGGGTTCGGACAGGGTGCGGATTTCGAGGTTGTTCGGCCGGGTCGACCTCCACATCTCCGGCTCGAGTCCTTGAATCCGGTAAGGAACAATTTCGAATTCCGTGGTTGGGCTCAAGGATCGTCGAGCGCCCCTCGCAATTTGTCGGCTAGTGATCCAAACGATGCCGGCGTGTCGGCGTCCTGTCGGTCCGAGTACTCGCGGAGTTCCGCTTGCTCCCGCTGATCCGCTACCGCCTTCTTGCTGAGACGAATCCGGCGGCCGTCCGGATCAACATCGAGGACCATCACCTCAACCTCGCTTCCAAGGGGAAACGCCTTCAGCATGTCCTGGTCGCGGTACACGCCTGTTTCCGCAAACGGAACGAGGCCGGTCTTGCCGGGCGCCAGAAACACGAAGACACCGAACTTCTCATGCCGCTCCACTTTGCCGGTCAGGATCGAACCCGGGACGATGCCACCCTGCGGTGCGCGGACGCCCGAGTCGCGGGTGGAACCTTCCTCTATCATTGCGATACCCATCCGCTTCTGCTCGGGGTCGATGCGCAAAACCTCGAACCGAGCGGTGGCGCCCACAGCGACGGCCTCGGCCCACCCGCCGGCGCGCCCCGTCGGGGCGAATGTCGAGCTGTGCGCCAGCGCCTCGATGCCCGGTTCCAGTTCCACGAAGGCACCGAACTCCATCAAGCGGGTGACGCGGCCCGTGTGCACCTGACCCACCTCGTATCGGGTCGCCACACCCGCCCACGGATCATCCTGGAGCTGTTTCAGTCCGAGCGAAATTCTGTCGGCATCCGCGTCCACGCGCAGCACCTGTACGGTGATCTGGTCGCCGACCGCCACGACGGCGCTGGGACTGGTCACGCGCGACCAGCTCATCTGGGACACATGCAGCAGACCCTGGATGCCGCCACCCAAATCCACGAAAGCGCCGAACTCGGGCACCGAGACGACCCTTCCGGCGAGCACGGCGCCGGGCACGATGGACTTGCGGACCTCGGCGGCCACAGCGCGTTGCTCCTCTTCGAGCAGTTTGCGCCTCGAGACCACGATGTTCCTGCCGCCTTCTTTGTACTCGATGACTCGGAAGCTGTAGACCTGCCCCTCGTGGACGGCCGGATCGGTGGTGCGGACGATGTCGATTTGCGACAGAGGGCAGAACGCGCGCTCCCGGGAAATGCGCACCTCATAGCCTCCCTTTATCGCATTCTCGACCTTACCTTCTATGGCGATGCCGTCCTGGAATGCGTCTTCAATCTCGCGCTGAGTGGCGGCGTTGCGCACGCCCCTGCGCGACAGCATGAGGCCTCTGGTCGTGGAGACGACTATGGCCTGAATGTCATCGCCAACGGAGACTTCCAGACTGCCGTCGGCGTCTTTGAGTTCCGCGACGTCGATCTGGGCCTCGCTCTTGCCGCCGACGCTGACCAGGGCCACCTCGTCGCCGATGGCCACGATCGTGCCCTCGACGGTCTGACCCCGGTCGAACCTCTTGGCCCCGACCGACGCCTCGAACATCGCAGCAAAATCTTCTTCTGGTTGGCTCAATGCATACACCTCGATAATGTGATGGTAGTGATTATACCCCCGCACGTTCAGGCCGTTCGCGCAACTATCTGGATGAGAGAACAGAACACGAAGAAAGGGGCCTGAGATTCATGCCGGATCGCCACCGCTGCCTTCAAGTGATTCCTCAAGTGCGGCCCGCCTACCAACATCCGCCGCATTGCTTCTACCGCCGTGACCGCACGCAGGCCATCCAGGCCAAAACACTCGATCAGCCTCGCCATCGCCTCGTTCGTCTTCCCTTCGGCAATCGCTCCTCGTAGTTGCATCGTCTTCGGGGTTGTCTCAGGATCCTTCTGAGTTCGTTCCTGAAAGAATTTTGCCGCGGCCAGACCATCTTTCTCGGAAAGATCCATCAGCGTGCCCAGGTGCCGGCCGGCCGTTGCCAGGTCGCCTGCCTGAATCGCCTTCCCAAACACCATGAAAGATGTCGATTTATCTAGTTCTGGCGGCGGGCTGGACTTCTTCTCGAAAAGACGCAGGCGTCTCTTCAAATCACTGTCACCATTTCCATTTCCTACGCCGCACACCTCCTCAATTAACCAATCTGTTGTATCGCCTCAGTATCTCCCGAAGCCGGTCGTGCGGCAACGCCTCGGACTGGTTTCCATCTCTTCCGACCATCGTTTCCGCGGCGACCAGAGCGTTGACGATCGCCTCCTCGGTGGCTTCAACCGTGGCCACAAAGAGACGGCTGATTTCGAAGTTGCTCACGAAACTGACGTCCGCCCTCGGACGCGCGCTTGCCGCACCGGGATTAGCGGTCGAGAAAGCAATGAAGATGTCGCCCGATCCGTTCGATGATATCCCACCGGTCCGAGCGACGCCCAGAGATGCGCGACGGGCAACGCTCTTGAGCTGGTGGGGGAGCAGCGGTGCATCGGTAGCGACGACGATGATGATCGAGCCTCGTCCACCCTCTTCCATCTCCTGCGGTGGGGCATTGCCCTCCTCGCGAAGCACCCGTCCGACAGGAACTCCGGCGATCGTCGCGACCCCGGCGCCGAAGTTCGCCTGTACCAGAACGCCCACCGTGTAGTTGTCGGCCCCCAATCGGGCCCGCGAGGACGTTCCGATGCCGCACTTGAATCCCAGACAGCGCATCGCTGTTCCGCCACCCACGTTGCCTTCGGGCACCGGTCCGGATGAAGCGGTGTCCAGAGCGGAGACGACGTGCTCGGCCTTGACGTGAAAGCCGTTGATGTCGTTCAGGGCGCCGTCGTAAGTCTCTCCGACAACAGGAAGCGAAAAGTTCTGGAATGCCGTACCGTTGCCGACCTGCCACCCGATGATCGCGTCGCGAACCGTACCCACGCTGTGCGTGTTGGTGATGGCAACAGGCCCTTCCAGAAAGCCCGACTCTTCCACCCAGGTCGTTCCGGTCATTTCCCCGTTCCCGTTCAGAGCGAACCAACCCGCGAAGACGGGATCTCCCGGATCGTCTCCGCGTGGCAGGATGACGGTCACTCCGGTGCGAACCGGTCCTTCGCCCACTCGCAGAACGCCCTCACCGCGAATCAAGGTCGTATGGCCCACCCGCACGCCGGCGACATCCGTGATTGCATTAAGCGGTCCAGGCTCCCCGTCGAATGGAACACCGAGGTCTCGGTCCCTGGGCTTTTCCTGTGCTAAGGCCGGCGCCGCGAAAAGTGACGCGATCAGGAGCAGAAAGGCGATGTTATCTGAGAGACGTGAGACGGACGGTCCCATCACTTCCTCCTGTGTGCGGGAATCTCCGGATTCCCTGAAGATCACTGAAGACAACACTTCTTGAACTTGAACCCGCTACCGCACGGGCACGGCGAATTCCGACCGAACTTCGGGCGACCGCGCTTCAACTCCCGCCGCCATCGCACCGCGCGCGAGCCGAGATCCTGGTTGAAAACACCCTCAAGCGCCGCGTAGAGCTCGGGGTGCTTGCGTTCCAACACACCCGGGCGCTCGAAGAAGTATTCCGACATCACGGCGAAGAACTCCGCCTCGTTCGTCAGCGCGTAGCGGTTGATGTCGGACGTCCCCGCCTCAATTTCAGCCATCTTGCGGCGCACCAGTTCAATCCAGGGGCCTATCGCCTGCCGGTCGAGGCCCACGCCGGGCACGCCGTCGATCACCCCATCGGACTTGTCGACCAGGTGCGCGAACTCATGGACGCCCACGTTCCGTTTGTCTGTCGCATTTCGGAATCCCCTGATCAGATCCGGCTTCGACAGGATCATCAGCCCGTTCATACTCCCGGTCCCAACCATCCCGAGGATGTTCTGACCGGCCGAGTCGCCGAACTGGAAGTCGCCGTCGAACCGCGTCGGGTAGACCAGCACTTCGTTGATCTCATCCCACTCCCAGTCAGGAAATCCGAAGATCGGGATAATGGCGCTTGCTGCCGCCAGAACTCGAGTCGTGGCGTCGATTTCCACCCGGATGCCGACAATACGTTTCTCTCCCAGAAAAACCTGCAGTTGACGACGGAAGAGCTGCTGACCTGCCGGATCGAGGACTCGGAAGAAAAGGACGTCCTGCTGGAGAATCGCTTCCCATTCCGGCGGAAAAGGTTCACGAAGGACCGCGTGACGGCGGCGAATCCTTCCGGTCCCCCAGGCATACATTCCAAACGTTAGCGCTAAAACAAGAACGATCCCTGCCGGACCGCCGAAGCCGACGAGCAGGAAGACCACCAGCGAGGACACCGCAAGGGTCAACACCGCGAAGACGACAGCCCAGAGACGCGTGCGCCGCTCCCAGACGGCAAAGTGGCTTTGTCGGCTGACCTCGCCACTTCCCGTCATTTCAGGATCACCAGCGTCACGCCCTTGTTCATGTGTTTGAGATCGAGGTCCTGCTTGAGCAGGGGGAGCCGTTTGATCAGCGTGGATTTCTGTTCCCGAAGGTCTTCGCCGTATACAACCAGGCCCAGCTGTCCCTGTCTGGAAAGTCCATCTAGTGATTCACGTACCGCGTGGCGGAGCTTGCCACCGACACCACTCGAACCGTACCCGTGAATGAACTTCACGGCCTTCAGACCGTCTGCCCGAGCCTGATGAAGTTCCAGCCGCAGCTTACGGCAGCATTCGTCAACCGTGGGCAAATCGGCCTTCAGATTGACTGTGCGATATTTCTCGCGCCGACCCGGAACCGATCCCGAACCTACCACGGATCCGCAGTGTGGGCACGCTCGGGCCCGCGGGCTGATGTGGTTCCCACAAATTCGACAGACGACCGAATTCATGGTTCCACTTTACCATTGGCCGGATCGTCCTAGCGGTCCGACCCCAACCCGGGCACGCCGTCGGGAGACTTCTCCATCTGCCACCAGAATGGCGCTGCCGACCGATTCCGGGGATAGATCTCATCGAGCGTGTCGCCTTCGTACAGCCGACCGTTCTTCATCACGTATCGAACGGTGTTGCTGTTCCGGATATCGTCGAGGGGATTGGCGTCCAGCACGACCAGGTCCGCCAGCATGCCGGCCTGGATCGAGCCCAGGTCGTTGTCCAGGCCGATAGCGTCGGCGCCCACGTCCGTAGCCAGATGCAGCGCGGCGTGGTTGGACAGTCCACCCGATTGCATCGCCCACAGTTCCCAGTGATAACCCAGACCCTGAAGTTGGCCGTGGCTGCCGATACCCGCGCGGCCCCCTTCGGCCACGAGATCTCGGACAAATGCCGCCAACCCACTAAAAACATGCTCCTCGTCCATAAACCAGCCACCCGGGCCCGGGCCGGCTCCCTGGCCTCGGCGCCGGGTCCTGCGGTCCAGTTCCTCGTGAGGCGTAAAATGAGCGAGCTTGGGATCGTTGTGTGGCTGCTCCCGGGTGTAGAAGTAGTTCTCGGCCCAGGGGCCGCCATACGCGACCAGGAGTGTCGGGGTGTAAACCGTCCGTGAGGCGGCGACCAGCTTTGCGAGATCGCTGTAGAGCGGGAAAATCGGCAAGGAATGTTCCTGACCGGGGTAGCCGTCGATGAACTCGGTCATGTTCAGCTTCAGGTTCAACGAGCCCTCGGTTGTCGGCATCAGTTCCTGCTCGCGGGCCGCCATCAGAATCCATTGGCGTTGCTGCCGGTTCCCCGCCACGTACATCTTGATCGTCTTCGTGTCGTAGTACTTGCTGTAGCGCTGCATGATTCGCCGGGCGTGATCCAGATCCTGGACCTGGTCGTTCCAGAACACGCCCGGGCCCGTTGAATAGATCCGGGGGCCCAGCATGTTGCCGGCTTCGACGTGGTCGCCGTAACTCAGAACGTCCGTTGTCGCAGTCTGAGGATCTCGAGTCGTCGTCACGCCGTAGGCCAGGTTCGCGGCATACATCCAGGCCTGGGACTTGTGGATCTCCCAGTTGGGCCACATGTGGGCATGGGTGTCGACCAGGCCGGGCATGATCGTCTTGCCGTCGACATCGATGATTCGGGCTCCATCAGGCACGTCAAGACTCCCCTGGACTCCGACCGCTTCGATTCGATTGTTGCGAACCACCACATCCGCGTTTTCGATGACTTCGTCATCGCGCATGGTGATCACACGCGCTCCACGAAGAACGGCGACACCCTCGGGAATGTCCCGCCGGGTCTCGATCAGGATGCGTGTTTCCTCTGGTTCGTACCTGGCCTCCTCCTCGTCTCCATCTGCGGCGGCGTCCCCTTCCTCTTCGGCTTCCTGATCGGCAGCCTGCTGGACTTCAAACTCCTTCGCATCGCCCAGATCGTAAACGACATGCGCATTTCCGATCGACCACTGCACCCGGGTACCGTCCGGGCTCCAGACCGGGAACTGTCCTCCAATCTGGGTCAGCTTCGTCGCCGGAAAAGCAGCCTTCTCCGGGTCGGAAACCGAAACGGTGGGCGTGTCCCCTCCGACGTATGGCACGGTCACCACGTAGAGCTCGTTGTTCACCTCGGCAAGGGCCTGTTTGCCGTCCGGACTCATCAAGGTGAGCGAAGCCGCGGGGGCATCCTCTGCGTCCGGCGGCTTCACGCCGGTCACCTTGATGTGCTCGCGTTCGTCGGTTCCGTCCCATCGGATTGAAATCAGACCCTTGCTGGAACTGTAGAGGTGGATCCGATCCGCGTCGCTCGTAAAGTGGGGTGCGCTTCTTCCCTCAGCCGGACCGATGAGGGTCGCTTCTCCACCGCCTGCGGGGATCCAGGCCAGCTCCGCGGTGGCCCCGGAAATTCTGGATCCCGTGTTGTCCCGGAAGGCCTGTGAAGTGTCCTGGATGAAGGCTATCCTGTCGCCGTTGGACGACCAGGCGGGCTGTCTATAGAGTCCCGCGATCCCGGTCAGGCGCTCTGGGGCGGCGGGTGGGTTCACCGCGACCCGATACAGATGCCCGCCATCGGTCGACCAGATGGAATAGACCAGGGCACCACCGTCGGGAGACCAGGCGGGCTGCGCTTCGACAACGTCCATGTCGGTCAAGCGGCGCGGAGTTCCGTTCGGATACTCCATCACATACAACCGATCCATCGAGACGAAGGCCAGTTGCTCGCCGTCCGGTGACGGGACGGCATCACGAATCTGCCGAGTCACAAACGTCGGAGCGCTGTCGACCGGATAATCGAAGTCCAGTTCTGGACCGATCCCGATGTCGACGTCGGCGGTGAACTGAATCGCGCGTGCCGCTGTGCCGTTGACGGGAAGCGCCCATAGCTTTCCACCGTAGGAAACCACCAGTTCCGTGGAATCGGGAGTGAAAGACATGCCCGGAAGGACATCCCGCGTCGCCCGGGACTCCTGGTCGTCGCGCTGGACGGGGTAGGCCAGCCATCGTTCTTCACCTGTTTCCAGGTCGCGCAGGCGCAACCCGGTTTGCGCATCGTGCCTGGTTCCGTAAACAAGCCATCGCCCATCGGAGGAAAGCGTCGGCCGGAACGCGGAACCGAATCGGGAAGATTTCGTCAGTCTTTTCCCGGAGTCGCGGTCATAAACCGCCAACTGGTACTGCGGAAATATTGCGTTGTACTGCCAGTCCCCGGTGCGCTGGGAATACCAGATGTAGCGGGAATCGGAACCGAACGCCGGCCCGATCGTCTTCAAATTGTCCGGTTCTTTGACCAGTTGGACGCCCGAGCCCCCGTCCTTGTGAAACATCCAAAGCTTATGGTTGCCCGTACGCACGCCGGCCCGCGACACCACGATGTAGTCGCCATCGGGCGTCCACTCCGGGGACTGGTACCGGTGGCTCTTCGCCTCGGTCACAGCGCGGCTTTCATTGCTCTCGAGATTGATGATCCAGAGGTTCTCACCGCCGTTGCCGTCCGACGTAAAGACCACCTCGCTTCCGTCCGGGCTGAAGCGAGGCTGGCCGTCAAAGGCCATGCCGTCGGTCAGTCGCGTTGCCGCGCCACCGGACATCGGCATCGTGTAGAGGTCGCCGAGCAGGTCGAAAACGACTGTTTCCCCGTCCGGGCTGACGTCCACCGACATCCAGGACACTTCATCCGCGGTGTAGGTAAGCCGGCGGGCGTCTTCGATCGGGAGAGGAACCTCATCCTCGTCCTTGTCGTCCTCCATCTCCTCGGCGACGGATTGCCGTGTCGGGACCACCGGGTCCGCGCTGAGACCAGCGACGAGAAATACCAGGCCGAGCAAGGCCGGAAAGACGATGGAGTATCTGTGACGGAAGTTCATTGAGGCTCTCCACTGATAGATGTTCGAATGCACTGGCCGGCCTCCGGGCCAGACCGGGGCTTGGGATTGGCGATTTGAGTTCGGAAAGAACACCATGATCGCACACCTGGCTGGCGATCGACAGAAATGACTTTACAGATAGGATGTCCCCGTAGGATAAACACCGAGACACGGAAGCTACTTGTCAAGGATGACACTCGGATGGAGCCGATTTTCAAAGGACTTGAGACTGAATCACCGCGGAAAATCAGACCTTGCACTTTGCGACAGGTCGTCGGTTTTCAGGCGGCATTGCTCCGGACGGCCGGTACCAAGAAGGTAACAGCGGCAAACATCCACAGGCAGCTCTGTCAGGAGGACAGATAGGATGGATCCGAAAACTCTAACGTTTGAGCTTGAACTTGAAATCGAAGAATTAGAACCAAAGATCGCACCGGGTAAGATCGATGCAGTGCTCCCGGCAATCTACGATCCGTACGGAGGCCGAACCACCACGACGCCGGACGATAGTACGGACTCCACAGACGATACGGACACCACAAGAGGCGGCAAGGGCGGCAAAGGCGACGGTGGTGGTGGCGGTCGGGGCGGCCGGAAGTAGTCCCTAATTGCCATCTCGAAATGCGAAAAGCCCGGGTTAATCCCCGGGCTTTTTCACGTTAACCTGTCCTCCCGGGTCCCCGCCGGTTAATGATTGTTCGCGAGGGACTTCGCCTCCGGTACCGGCCGGCGAAGTATCGTCACCAGTTCCGATTTTCCAAGGCCAAATTTCGTCTTGGCAACGGTCAAACCGACCAGAGCAAATCCATTCAGTCTGGGATCGGACAGTTCCTTTTCCATCGTCGACGTTCTGGATGTGGCCAGGAGCTTGTACTCATATCGCACCGAGGCGGCCTCGGGGTCCCGCTCCAGGATCACGACGACCTCCTTACCGCCAAAAGCTGTTTTAAAAACCGTCTGCCCAACGTATTCAAAGCCTTCGTCACCTGCTTCCTGTAGCTCTTTCTGCATCGTCGAAGTCTTGGACGTGGCCAGCAGCCGGTAATCGTAACGCGCATCGGCCGACATCTGCTGCGGTCTGGACATCACTACGACGGTCTCGTCTCCTCCGAAGGAAGTTTGACCGCCCATGACCGACTCCAGGCGAAATCCGAATCTTGCCGCCTGATTCAATTCCCTCTGCATCGTCGAGGTCTTATTTGTCGCCAGGACGCGGTATTCGTACTCTGGGTTTGAGGTCTCCTCCTGTGCCATCGCGGACGACAGGAAGGGACCACAGATCGTCGTCATTGCCAGACCGATCAGAGCATGTCGCATAAGGGACCTCCAATGGTGAATGAGCGCGGATCGCTCTCTAAAACTTGGACATTACCAGAAGGCTTTGGTTAGCGGTATGACATCAAATGTCATCTTCGACAGACACCTCGAGAGGGTAAATATTAGAGGCAAAAGACCCCGGTTTTCGAGGCAAGAAAAGACGCAGATTTCGCGCCCAGATCCTGCAAATCTTTCGCGTTGACAGACGCAAATCAAAGGCGCATTATCTCTTTCGTGGAAGGGGTCGATTGACCGCAACCAAGTCGATTAACGGCACGATGTCCGGGCGGAATGTGGGGCAACCCGCAGTCTGGCCAGACATTGAAAAAGAACCTAACGATCGAGGGTTTGGCCGATAACCAACTTGGCGCATTCATGGAAGCCATGGCTAAGTGAATGCAGCGAGAAGTTGGCCCTTTCCCATTTAATCCGCCGGTTTTCCAAGTCGTTACCGCTCGCTCCTATTTGTATACAATCCGTATGTTTATCAGAAAATCCCTTTACATTTCGGGTGTCCCCGTAGGATAAGCACTGAGGAATTCTCACTTGTCATGGAGGACAACAGGATGGATCCGAAGATCGAAGGACTCGAACTCCAACTCGAAACCACAATTGAAGAGCTTGAACAGAAGATCGCACCCAGCGATACGGTGTTCCCGTTCATGAGATGGGACCCTGATGGTGGCGGCGGCAACGGCGGCGGTGGCAACGGCGGCGGCCATGGCGGCGGTGGCCACGGCGGTCACCACAAGATCAAATAGGGTCACGTAGATCTGTGAACCGCGGGGGGCTCGGAACGGCCCCTCGCACACCGGGACCCGTAGCGTCTGGGGCCGCGCGCAGGGCGCTGTGATACACTTCGAGCATGTTGGCCAGGCTGCGCCGGATTATCGAAAGAATCAACGTCTTCCTGACGGACTATTACGATCATTCGGCGGGGTGCTGTTCAGCGGGAGGGCTATCGGTGTCCGAACTCGAAGGGAAGCATTCGGAACGAAATTCTCCGACGAAGCCTCCGATCGCCGGGAACTCATAGACGGCCATCCCCCTTCCCTTTTATTTGATCCTTCCGCTGCGGATTGACCCTCCTTCGGTTCTCCTATACTATTCGACCGTTTCCATTCTACAGACCACACCCACAGGAGCAGGGACAAGACCATGGGAAAACTGAAGCTGCACTGGCAAATCCTGATCGCCATAGGACTCGCCGCTCTGGCCGGCATCTGGACCACCCCGGAGACGAGCCTCCTGGGACTGCCTGTCCTCAGCGTTTACGATTTCATGGGGACCATGTTTCTGAACGCTCTCAGAATGCTGATCGTTCCCCTGATCATGTCCTCGATTATCAGCGGGGTTGCCGGCCTCGGCTCCGGGAGTGACCTCGGCCGCCTGGGCCTGAAGACGGCCGCCTACTATGTGGCAACGAGCCTCCTGGCGATCTTTCTGGGCCTGGCAGTCGTCAACATCGTGCAACCAGGCATCATCGACGGAGAACCCGTTGGTCAGCGACTCGGCCTCGTCGACGAGTCCGGAGACCTGGCGGCGCGGTTCGAAGGCCGCGGCGCGGGTGATCTGGCGGGCCTGTTCCTGCGAATGGTACCGACAAACATCGTCTCGGCCGCGGCCGAGGGCCAGATGTTGGGCCTGATCTTCTTCAGCATCCTTTTTGGTTACTTCCTGAATCAGATTCAGACGGATTTATCCAAAACGATGCAACGTTTCGCAAACGGTGTGTTCGAAACGATGATGCGTATCACCCTCTGGGTCATGATGTTCACGCCGCTCGGTGTGTTCGGCCTGGTTGCCGAAGAGGTCACGCAAACCGGTTTCGAGGCTTTCAGACCCTTGTTGACGTTCTTCTTCACGGCTCTGTTCAGCCTGCTCGGGCACACGTTGATCACGCTTCCGCTCCTGCTTTATTTCATTGGTGGAGTCAATCCGTGGCGCCACTATCGAGCTATGTCCTCGGCGATGCTGACCGCCTTCTCGACGGCATCCTCATCGGCTACGCTTCCATTGACAATGGAGTGCGTCGAGAAGAAGGCGGGTGTCTCGAACCGGATTACGAGCTTCGTATTGCCCCTCGGTGCGACGGTCAACATGGACGGGACAGCTCTGTATGAGTGTGTCGCGGCGATGTTCATCGCCCAGGCCTATGGGCTCGAACTCGGCTTCGTGACTCAGTTCACCGTTGTATTCGTTGCCCTGGTCACGTCGATCGGTGTCGCGGGCATTCCCGCGGCCAGCCTCGTCGCGATCACGATCATTCTGACCTCGATCGGCCTCCCTGTAGAGGCCATCGGGTTGATCCTGGTAACGGATCGTTTACTCGATATGGTTCGCACATCCATCAACGTATTCAGCGACTCCTGCGGGGCAGTGATCATCGGAACCAGCGAAGGTGAAAACGAGATACTCGTGGACGCAGCCGAGAGCGCCGAGGCATAGATTCAACAGGGTCCTACGCGGTGCGGTTCAAGGCTCGGCTGTCCGAAGGAAAAACCTCACTCCGACGCCAGAAGTGCCGAAAGGCCCGTAAATAGTGGGATTCGCGGTGTATTGAGGCCGGTTCTGGTAGAGGCGCTGTTGAAAAACCAATCGAGTTGTGGGATATTAGATGGTTCGATCGAGGCTCGAAGAGTACTCATTGACTTATGGCACTTCGCAAAGAATTCGTAGCAATCCTGGCAGACAAAGTCTCCGAAGAACTCGTCGACCGCGAGCTGATCGAACTCCCTAGTGATTTCTCAATCACCGAGGAGGTGTACGAGGCCATTCAGGAAGAGGTCACCGTCGAGGACCGCTTGAACGATGAAGTACGCACGATGCTCAACGAGTATTCCAACCAGATGCGCGAAAGCGGCGCTTCGTATCAGGAAATGTTCAAGCTGATCAAGAAGAAGCTCGCTCGAGAACGGAAGCTGGTGCTGTAGATGCGTTTGTCACGAGACAAGATCAACCTTCTGTCGCACCGGGTCGCGGACGCCGTCGCTGACATCGACGAGGTGGTCTTCAAGGAAGACCGCAATACGGTCCGGCTTGCGGCCCTGGAAATTCTCACAAAGTGGCTGCGGAAGGAAGAGGAAATCGATCAGGCGGCCCGGCATAAGATCGAGTCTCAGGTCCGTCAGATTCCGGAAGGCGGCGAAGAATGGGACATTCTGTACCGTAAGTACTACGAAGAAGAGCTCCAGATCCTCTCAGGCGGTCAATCTGCACTAGACTGACCCGGACTGCATTTCACTCGACAAGATCACGGCCTCGGCGATCTCCCGCATCGTCCGGCGCGTTTTCATGCTCTGCTGACGCAACCGCCGATAGGCCTCAACCTCGGAAATCCCGGACTGCTCCTGGAGGATGCTTTTTGCGCGTTCTACCTTTTTCCTCGATTCGAGCGCTTCCTCGCGTTCCTGAACGGCGACAGCCAGGTTCGTGTTCTCGATGGCGAGGGCGGCCTGATCGCAGACAGTGGACAACACCCCCAGATCATCCTTGGAGAACACTTTTTCTTCATCCGAATAGACGTTGACGACGCCGATCACGCGGTCCTTGACGATCATCGGTACCGACAGGAGCGAGCGGACTCCTTCCTTCTTTGCCAGTTCCGTGTACCTGTAGCCCGCCTCCCGGATCACGTCCTTGACCATCAGGGGTTTCCCCTGTTTAACGACCCGGCTTACAAGACTCTTACCGATCTTCAGATTCGGCCGTTGCCAGTATTCCTCGCTCGAGCATTTGGCTGCCTTCAGAACCAGCTCGTTCTTCTTCTTGTCCACGAGCATGATCGAGCAGAGGCGCGCCTGCATGCTCTCGGCGATCATGTTGACGATCAGTTGCAGCATCTCATCCAGATATCGGCCTGACGCCGCAATCTGACTTACCTGTGAAAGGGTGGCCAGCTGCTGGGCGCGCCGCTTGGTCTCCTCATAGAACCGCGCGTTCTCGATCGCGACGCCGACCTGATGTCCGATGATGGAGATCAAGGTCTGTTCCCTGTCGCCGTGCCGATGGGATTTTCGATGCTGCACGTTGATCACGCCGATGACGTTGTCTGGGGGGACAACGATCGGTACCGACAGGAATGATTCATACCGATCTTCGGGAAGGTTGTTGAACACCTTGAAACGCGGATCCTTGCCGGCATTGCGTGAAATGGCAACTGGTTCCGCGTTCTCGGCCACCCATCCCGTGATGCCCTCCCCCACCTTCACCGTGATTCGCCCGATCAGCCGGGGATGCGGATTCTTCGACGCCCGAAGAAACAGGTAAGGTTCCGCCTCATCCAACAGATAGAGCAAGCACGAATCACACCGGGTGACCTCCACAACGAGGTCGACGATTTCCTTCAACACCTTGTTCAGATCCAGGCTGCAACTGATCGAGTGGCTGATCTGCTGAAGGATCTTCAGTTCCTGGCTCGCCAGATCCAGTGTCTCGCGAATGCTTTCGATGGAGTTCTTGCGCGGCATGATTCACCCTTACGGGGTCGTTAGAATCGCATGTTCGCCGTCCGCATGCAACGAGGTTGTCGCCGTCTTCCGCGGGTGAGACATCGCAGCCGTTCGGACGGCTCCCATATAATGCAGGGAATGAATGAAACGCGCCTGGTGCTCTTCGATCTGGATGACACGCTCTTCGACCACCGGCATGCCAGTCGTTGCGGACTCGTCACTCTCCGGAACGAATACCACGCCTTCCGGGCGCGGGGAGTCGACGAACTTGAAAGTGCGGCTTTTGAAATCTTGAACCGCACTCACCGGAAGGTGCTGGCCGGCCTCTTGACCCAGGCTGAGGGTCGCATTGAACGATTCCGCCTGTTGGCCGAATGGTGTGGGGCGTCACTCGCTCCAGGTGAGGTGGAGGCTGCGGCCGGACGGTACCGCGAGGTCTATCGCGCCTCAAGGCGCGCCATGGCCGGGTCTATCGAACTTCTCGAATGTCTGGGGACCCGGGTCCCCATAGGCATCGTGACGAACAATTTCGTCATCGAGCAGCGCTCCAAACTCGCCCACTGCAAACTCGACCCGTTGATCGACTTCATGGTGACGTCCGAGGAAACCGAACACCCGAAACCGGCACCGGAGATGTTCGACCAGGCCCTTCGAATGGCGGGTGCTTCACCGGAACAGGCAGTGATGGTCGGGGATTCCTGGGAGGTCGACGTCGTGGGCGCGATGGGTGCGGGCATCCGTCCCGTCTGGTACAACCCAAACGGCAGAGAAGCGCCCGTCGGAAACGCAGTCTCCGAGTTACGGTCGTTCCTGCCAACCATCGAAACGCTGGAGGTCATTCTAGGGCTAGTCGGAAGGCTCAGACGACGTGTGATCTGACTTTCGCGTCATGATTGCCGTAGAGCAGAAACGCCTGACAGCCGGTCACAAGAAATTGTGTCGTCGTAAGTCGTCATCGTTCCATCGGACTTGCTTGAAGACAATACTGCGTAGCGTCTTGATCGTGAAAGTAGAGGATACTTTGTGGTAGGAAACGGTTACTCTCCGGCCGTCTGAATGTCGGAACCTGCGGTGGCTCCCGTCCGTTCGGACGTGAGTGAATCCGTCTTTCTTGAGAGCTTTGATAAGGAGGCGGGCGGTAATGCCCCGTTTCAAACGCTCACCACTACGGCATCAGATGAGAGGGCGTCTGGCGGGATCTCTTTCCCTTCTTCGGCGAGTTCGTCCACGATCATCCGGAGAACTTCTTGGATGTTCTTCACTGCTTCTTCGCGAGTGTCACCCGACGTTGAAGCCCCGATGGATTCAAGCGCGGGACAGTACGCCCGAAACGCGGGGCGCCCATCCTCGTACTCGTCATCCTCCACGACGACATTAAAAGCGTAGTTTTTCAAGGAGCACCTCCTTGGACTTAGGTTAGCATCGGTGCAGCGCCCGTCAAGCGGAGCCAGCACCAATCCATTATATGGCAGATGCCGAAAAAGCGTGGACCCTACCGTCGGGACTTTGCATCCGAACAAGCCATACGTTGGTGTCGTCGATGAGGTGGGTCATGTGGATCCTGTCTGACGAAAGATGTTCCGCAATACTCGTTCGAGATAGCCATAGCTTATCCGTTCCTGCTCTAGGCGTACCCGCTCGCCAATCCGGTTATGGCGCAGGTCGTCGAAGAGAGCATATTCATCCGGACTAAGCCGGGAGGGCTCGCCGGTATACCGCTTTTCCTGAGGTTCCTGGCCCCAGAGTAAGCTGTAAGCGCCCAACGTCTCCCTATCCATCAAAAACGAGCGAGCATCCGGCAGCGTGTGTCGCAAACGGACGCTCGCTAATCTGAGTGATTGGCCTCAGGGAAAGATCGATGCGCTCCGGGCCGTGCTCCAGGGCGCTCCCGCGGGCACCAACCCGGGAGACGCCTTCGAAATCAGCCGCAGTCGCCTCCATGGCCCGCGCCAAAGCCGCGCCAAGCGGACCCACGACGGCCAGCCCGTTCACAGCTTCCGAACACTACTCGCCGACCTCGGATCGATCGTTCGCAACACCTGCACTCACACAACGATCGACGCGCCCTCGTTCCAGAAGACCACCCGACCTACATCCCTACAGCAGCGGGCCCTGGACCTACTGGGCGTTAAGCTGGCTCTTTGATCGGGCTGTTCCCAGTCCCGCACACTCTGATTCCGCGAAACCCAAATCGCTGCGGATACTTACGTCCCTGGCGTTCCGGAACTTCGGGCTAGGAGCCTGCTCGGCATCAGGAAAGGTTGGCCGTCTCGAATACCCGCCGGATCGGCCGAGGCATCGGGATGCCCTTGAACCCACTGCGACTGACACAGACGACGGTGACGTATCCTTCCGCCAGTAGTTCGCGCTGTTCCGCTTCGAAGATCTCGAAACGGCACTTGACGGTCTTCGAGCCTTGGAACTCCGCGTGGAGGCGCACAAGAATCGCGCTACCGACCTTGATCGGTTTCCGGAACTTCGCAAACGACTCCACTCGCGGCAACCAAACCTGTTGCTCATCCAGAACGAGTTGCCGGTCCGAGCCGGCCGCGCGGAAGAGATCTTCTTCAGCAGACTCTACGAATCGAAAAAAATGTGAGAAGTAAGCGATGCCAGCGGCATCGGAATCCGCCCAATAGGTCTGTATTCTGGTTTCAAACATGACGCGTGTCCCTTTCGGAAGTCCAACTCCGGGGAATATCGGAAAGCGGATGGTAGTCCGAATCCCCTTTGTCGGTCAATCCGTGAGGAAGAGACACGCTCCATGGTTCGCCAGGAGTTGTTTCATTCGTGCCGTAGCGTGATTTGAGGGTCCACCCTCATCGCCCGCAGCGCGGGAACGAACGACGCCGCCGCTGCCACCACCGGCAGGAGCGTGCCGATGACGACGAACGTCACCGGGTCCGTGGGGGATACGCCGAAGAGCAGGCCTTCCATAAACCGCGTGACTCCAAAGGCGGCGATCCCACCAAGGAGCGTTCCAATCATCGTCGGTATCAGCCCCATCCTGAGAATCAGGCTGAAGACATCGGCATTCTTTGCTCCGAGAGCCACTCGCAACCCGATCTCCCGCATGCGGAGACCGACCGCGTACGAGACGACACCATAGACGCCCAGAGCGGCCAGTCCAAGCGCCAGCAGGCCGAACACACCCGCCCCCGCTGCAGCCATGCGCTGAGGCAGCATCGACAGGCCGACGTGCTCCTCCATCGTGACGATTCCGAACACCGGGAGGTTCGCGTCCAGGTTCCGGATCTCGGCTCGCGACGCGGCCGTCAGCAGGGTCGGATCGCCTGTCGTCCGTACGATCAGCGTCGTGTCGGGCCGGTACACCTGCTGCAGCGTTCCGTAAAGAAAGAAGGCGCTGTCCTCACCGATCGTTCGATGCTTGACGTTCCCGGCGACGCCGACGATATCGAGCGGCGCTCCGTTGGCCACAATCCGTCTGCCCACCGGATTCTCCCCCGGCCAGAAACGCTCGGCGAACATCTGATTGACTATGACGATCTCGCTGTTGCCGTCTCGATCTCCGGTATGGAAGTCGCGCCCGTAAAGTAACGGGATCTCCATTGTTTCGAAGTATGCCGGACCGACCGCGTCATACAGGGACACCATTCGCTCGTCCGGTCCGAACCGGTAGCCCTCGATCTCGCTGATGCCGAGGATGCTGCCGCCTCTCATAGACAGTGGGGGCCGCCGGGAGTAGGTTGCCGAGACGACTCCGGGAAGTGCTCGCACCTGATCGAGCAACCTTCGATAGAACCCACGGCCCTGCTCGGGCGAATAACCGCTGGGTTCCAGGTAGCGTTTCCGGTCACCGGATAGGGACGCCCTGAAGGTGAAGGACAGAGAAACTGACACATTTTTTTCAACGCAAAGGCGCAAAGACGCAGAGGGCCAGAGTCTTTTGTCTTTGGAGATGTCCGATTGGCCTGTGCCTTCCTGCCATGCGCAGGTTGTCGTTTCAATGCGGCGAAAACGCAGGCCACGTAGCAAGGTAGGAGAATCACACTTCGCGTTCTTTGCGTCCTTGCGTTGACGACTCCCTACCTGGAATCGCCAATCAGTCGGCTCGGAGGACGACCATGGGGTCCAATCGTGTGGCTCGGCGGGCCGCGAGGTAGCTGGCCAGGAATGCGACGGTGATCATCAGAATCGGAAGGCCAATGAAGGTGACCAGGTCGGTCGGACTGACTCCAAACAGCAGGCTGACCAGAAGTCGGCCGAGGCCGAAAGCACCGACCAACCCGATACCGACGCCGATCGACGTCAACCGCAGTCCCTCGCCGATCAGCAACCGGAGTATGTCGCGACGGTGCGCTCCAAGGGCCACGCGGACACCGACTTCGCGGAAACGTTGGGCGTTGATATAAGACAGGACGCCATAGAAGCCGACCACGGCCAGAACCAGCGCCAGCACGGCAAAGCCCGCAACCAGGTTGACGATCAGTCGCGCGCCCATCAAGTCTTGCTCGCGCAGGTCTCCCATCGTCCGAACGTTGAAGACAGATTGATCCGGATCGAGTGCCAGGACTTCGCGACGCATGACCGAAGCCAGCCCGGCAGAGTCCATGTTCGAGCGAGCGGTAAGAACAATCCTGGGAAAAGGCAACTGACGCAAATGATCATAAGTGACCATCGGCGAATCTCTGTCGATTCCCCGGGCATGCACGTCGCCCACAACGCCAATCACCGTCATCGGCATTCCCGTGCCCCCAAATTCGATCCTTTCTCCGATGGGGTCCTGATCAGGCCAGAAACGCTGGGCGAGGTTGTTGCTGATGATCATCACGGCCTCGGCGTCCTCGTTGTCGCGCGCGTCGAAGAGTCGGCCGCGAAGAAGCGGGACCTGCAACGTGTCGAAGTATCCAGAGCTGACTCTGTTGATGATCGCCGAAGGCCTGTCGTTCATTACAGGCGCGGGACGTCCTTCGATGACAAAGGACGCAGTGCTCCAGCTCGACCCAAGGGGAATAAACTGGACCAGGCCTGCCGATGACACCCCCGCAATATTCTCGACTCGTTCCTGCAATTGCCCAAAGAACTGTCTCCAGGACGCCCCATCGGGATAGGAGGCTTGCGGCAGGGAGATCTCCATGGCCATCGTATTCTCGACGTCGAATCCGGGATCGACCCGGAGTAGGGTAATCAGGCTGCGAGTCATCAAGCCGGCGCCGACGAGCAGGACCAGGGCCAGGGCAACCTCGGCCACGATCAGAACGCGCAGGAAGCGATGCTTGTCCGGGCTCACCATCCGCGACTGCCCGTTCTTGAGAGAATCAGTCAGCCCTGTTCGCGAAGACTGCAGCGCCGGTACCATGCCAAAGAAGAGGCTCGTCGCCAGAGACAGTCCAAGAGTGAACATGAAGACCGTGAAATCAATTCGGACTTCGTCGAGTCTCGGTGTCCCGGCCGGGAGAGCGGCGACCATGAAGTCGACGGCCCACAAGGCCCAGATGAAACCCACGGCGCCACCGAGCAGGCCGATCAGGCTGCTCTCGGTCAACACCTGTCGGATCAGCCGTCCACGTCCTGCGCCCAGAGCGGCACGGACCGCGATCTCCTGCCGCCGGGTCGCCCCCCGCGCCAGCATCAGGTTGGCGACGTTCACGCAGGCGATCAACAAGACGAAACCGACAGCCCCGAGCAGCATCAACGACGGGGCCCGAGCCTCGCGCACGATCTCGTCGTAGAGCGGCACGAGCATGATGGTCCAGTCGGTATTCGTCTCAGGGAACAGCTCCGCAATAGGGCCGGCGAGCGTTTGCATGTCGGCCTCGGCCTCCTGGATCGACACGCCGTCCTTGAGCCGTCCAACGGCACGCAAACGCTGGCCGACTCCGAGGGCTGCTGGATCCATCAGGATCGGAAGCCAGAGGCCCACATCCTGACCGGCGAAGTCGAAATTGGCCGATAGAACACCGATTACGGTGTGAGGGGCTTGACTTAAAGTAATTTCCTGGCCTAGAACGCTCTCGTCCGATCCGAATCGACTCTGCCAGAACGCGTCAGACAAGATCACGACTCGATTTGAGGTGGGCATTTCCTCTTCCTGAAGAAACAGCCGGCCGATGGCCGGCCTGACGCCCAGTGCGCGAAGGAAACCGACTGAGACCCGCGCGGCCCGGATCCTCTCGGGTTCGTCCAGGCCGGTCAGGTTCACGCTCGTGAAATCGTAGACGCCGAGGTCTTCGAACGACTGGTTCCGGCTACGCCATTCATAGAAGTCACGCTCGGAAAATCGAGTCGTACTTTCCAGGCCGCCTTCGGTGCGAATCTTCCACAGGTGAACCAATTCGTCCGGATCTTCATACTCGAGCGGTTGCAGCCAGAGCCCATTGACCAGACTGAAGATCGCGGTGTTGGCCCCGATGCCAAGACCGAGCGTCAGCGCCACCACCAGCGTAAAAGCCTGACGGGCAGCCAGAACGCGGAGACCGTATCGATGTCCTGTATGAAACCCACCGGCTGCTCCTTGATTGATCCCTATTTCGTTTCTGAGAGAAACCATCGGCTCGACGCCAACGGCCCGAATCGCCGGGACCAGACACGCGATCAGAGCCACGACCGCCAGGATGACCGGCACGCCGGTGAACGCCACCGGATCCGTTGCGCCGACGCCAAACAGCAGGCTGGACAGGAACCGGGTGAGTCCCAGCGCCAAAACGACGCCGATGCCGACTCCTGCAAGCGCCAGGCGCAGGCCTTCGGCGAGAACCAGCGTCAGGATGTCGCGCCGGGCCGCACCCAACGCCATGCGAATCCCGATCTCATGCGTCTTCTGCCCGACCGAGTAAGAGATCACCCCGTAAATACCGACCAGCGCCAGCAGCAGCGCGAGGCCTGCGAACATGCCAAGCAGGATCATCGGATAGCGGCGCGAAGTCATCGTCCGGGCCAGGTATTCGTCCATCGTCCGGATGTCGAAAATCGGTTGGTCCATGTCCACCGTTCCCACGGCGTCCCGGATTGGACCGATCAACGACGCCGCGTCCGTCTGGGTCCGAACGACAAAGCTCATGAACGGGAAGGTGTGCTGCCGGTATGAAAAATACATCTGCGGCCGAGCTTCCGAAGCCAGGTCCCTTTCGTGGACGTTCTCGACGATGCCCACCACTTCGAATACTTCCGGTTCGCCCTCGAGGTCGAAGGAAATCGCCGGATCCAGAGTCTCACCAATCGGATCCCCGTCGGGCCAGAATCGATCGGCCAGGGCACGGTTGATCACCGCGACACCGGGTCGGCCGCGGGAGTCGCTCCCTTCGAAGTCACGTACCCGTACCAGAGGTATTCGCATCGTTCCGAAGTAGCCGGGTGTGACCGAATTGTATCGGACCGATGGACGATCACCGGCCGGAACCGGCCGGCCGACGATTTCCAGACCGGCGCCGATTTCGCCGCCTTCCATTGGAAGGATCGTGATGGCCGCGGCCGACTCCACGCCTGAAATCTCCCCGATGGTGGCCAAAACCTCGTCGTAAAAGCCCGCTCGCTCGTCATTGATGGTGTCGAGGGCAAAGGGCATGGACATCTGGAAGGTCAGCGCATTGTTCGGATCAAAGCCGGGTTCCACCGATGTCAGAACCCAGAAGCTACGCAGGAGCAAGCCCGCGCCGACCAGAAGGACAGCCGCCATGCTGACTTCGGCAACCACCAGGACACTGCGCAAACGAGTACGGGAGCGTCCATCCGTCCCGCGAATTCCTTCCTTCAGTCCTTGAATCAGATCGGGATTCGCAGCGGCCAGCGCAGGCAACAAACCAAAGATCAGTCCCGTCGCCAGGGACAGGCCAAGAGCGAAACCCAGGACGGTTCGATCGAGTTGGAGGTTCCCAACCGCGACGAGTTCCTCGGGAATCATGGCCTGTAGCCCGTCCAGGCCCCAGAGTGCGAACAGGAGAGCCAACCCTCCTCCCATCAGGCCGATCGCCGTACTCTCGGTGAGCAACTGGCGGGCAATTCTCCAGCGACCCGCGCCAAGTGCCGCCCGAACCGAGAATTCGCGTTGCCGGTCCGCGCCTCTCGCCAGAAGCAAGTTGGCCAGGTTGGCGCATGCGATCAGAAGGACGGCTCCCACGGCCGCAAACAGGATCAACAACGCGGGCCGGGAGTCGCTCACCAACTGGTCATGCAAACCCACAACATAAATGCCCCGTCCGACCTTTCCTTCGTAAACCTCCTCCAGTCGCCCCGCAATCTCATCCATCTCGGCCTGAGCCTGTTCGATCGAGACGTCGGCCTTCAATCGGCCCACGGCTCGGAGGGTCCGGGTTCCACGTTCCGTTTTGAACGAATCCCCGGCCATTGTCGTCCAGATCTCCGTGTCACCCAGGTCCGCGGGGAAACGAAAGCCCACCGGCAAGACGCCCACCACTGTAGTCGGCTCCCCGTTCAGCCCGATCGAACGGCCAATGACGTCGGCGGCTCCGCCGAAACGGGTCTGCCAGACACTGTGGCTGATCACCGTGACCCTCTCGGCACCATCCTCGTCTTCTCCGGCCGTGAAGGGTCGCCCGAGCTCGATCGACTGGCCAAGGAGCCCGAAGAAGCCAGCCGACACCTTGGCTCCGAGCAGCCTTTCGGCGACTCCGACACCTGTCAGGGTGGATTCTCGCGGCGGTACACCGCCATGGCCTCGTACGCCTCGCTCTGATCTTTCCAATCAACGAAGTCCAGCCAGGATACCGCCGACTCCGGATCTTCCTCGGTCATGGTCCACATGAGGGTCAAGCGGTCGGGCTCGGAGAAGGGCAACGGTTGAAGCAGGACCGTGTTGATCACGCTGAAAATCGCAGTGTTCGCGCCTATTCCCAGTGCGAGAGTCAGGACCGCGACCAGGGTGAAACCGGGCCTGGCGGCGAGTACGCGAAGGCTGTATCGGATGTCCTGGAGCAAATCGATCATGTTCTTCAGTCCCCTTTTGGATGGCCAGGAAGTCATACTTGTCTGCAGCGCTGACTCCTAGCTTAGAGGCGCAAGTCTCGGACCAATTCCCAACAGGACGTAAATTATTGCTGTGTTGGGCCTTATGAGTTCAGGGGGCGACCAGCGAGCGGATGCTCGTGTTCATTTGTGGGATTGGCGGAGCGAAACCGGTCAAGGGGAGAGTGCCTCGAAGATCAGAAAATACCAGTCGTCACCGCTTGAAACGAAGCCTTTACCTTTCCGTAGAAAGTCGAAGCCGTTCCGTGCGGCATCTTCCTTGATGAGTGATTCGGGAATCTCGTGATCGCGCTGATATCGGCTGCGTTGTCGTCCTTCGGTCGCCTCCGCGTCAATGATCCCGAGCACGCCTCCGGGTTTCAGGGCCTGGTGCATCGCCTGCAGCATCTCATCAAAATCGCGCATCTCGTGATAAGCGTTGACGATCAAAATGGCTTCCACGGAGTCTGGAGCCAGACCGGGGTCGTCCGGCTCGCCGTGAATCAGTTCCACGTTCCGAAAACCCCGTTGGGACAACCCACGACGGATCTGATCGAGCCGTTCCTGCTGAATGTCGACGGCGTACACCCGGCCCGCCGGGCCGACCCGCTCCGCAAACTTGTAAGTAAAATAGCCGCGACCGGCACCGATGTCGGCAACAGCACTGCCCGATTCGAGACCCAACTCGTCCATGACCTCGTCAGGACGCTGCCAGCGGTCGCGGTTCCGATCTCTCGCACTCTGCCCGATGACAACAAGTGATAGACCGACCAGCAACATCGTCGCAACAAGGGTGCGGTTCAAGTTGGACATGGTGTTCACCTCGGTTTATTCGACGAACTTGTAACCCACCCGATGGACGGTGATCACATGCTTCGGCTCCGATGGAACGTCTTCGATCTTCTGGCGCAGCTTCGCAACATGATTGTCCACGGTACGTGTCAGCGGAAAATTTGTGTAGCCCCAGACGTCGTTCAACAGCTCATCACGGGTGATGGCTTCTCCCTTGCGCTGGATGAAGTACTTCATCATGTCGAATTCGCGTGGAGACAGATCGATCGGCACGCCCGCTTTCGACGCTTGATGCTTCTTGAAGAACAGCCGGACGTCGCCGAACGAGTAGTTGTCGACCTCGATCACCTGATTCGACCGACGGCGCAAATGAGCTCGAACGCGCGCCAGCAATTCCTTGATACTGAATGGCTTCGTGACATAGTCGTCCGCACCCACTTCCAGACCCACGACGGTATCCACCTCCTGGCTGCGAGCGGTCAACATGATGATCGGCATGTCCGCACCCTGGGTTCGAAGGCTCCGGCACACATCCAGCCCACTCATTTTGGGAAGCATCACGTCGAGCAGAATCAGGTCCGGCCGGCCCGAACTCGCCCGCTCGATACCTGCCTCTCCGTCGCTCGCAATGTCCACGTCGTATCCCTCGTACTCCAGGTTGTCCTTCAATCCCAGGATCATGTCGGGCTCGTCTTCGACAACAAGAACTTTCTGCATTGGCTTCTCTTCCTCCATTTATTAGCAGCCTGTGGCGGAACTCTCGAGGGTCGCGTTACGAGCGTCATCGGGCCAGATATCCGGCGCCACGACGACGTCGATGCTACCCATCGATGATGAGTGGCAACGCCGCAGATGACCCGATGCCGTCGTAACCCGTCGGGCGCAGGGGTCTTCGGGTCTCAGGCTTTGTCGTTCGTCGGTCACGATGACAAAGCATCGCTCCGCTCCTCTCTTCGCGCCTGAAACCCGAATCCCCCTGCGCGCGACCCTCAAGAGTCCCGCCACAGGCTGCTTAGCCGTCAGCGGCCAGCGGAATCAGGACGGTAAAACGGCTCCCCTTGCCCAGCTTGCTCTCTACGACAATCTCGCCACGATGGGCCTTGACGATATGGTCGACCAGGGCCAGGCCCAGACCGCTCCCCTTCCGGTCATGCACCAGACCGGTACTGATCCGGTAAAATTTTTCGAAAATCTTCTCCTGTTCGGAGGTTTGAATGCCGATGCCCTGGTCGGCCACCTCAACGGCGATGTGGCCCTCGGCTGAACGTACGCGGATGTCGATCCGTTTGATCTCAGCGGAGTACTTGACGGCATTGTTCACCAGGTTGAGGACGGCTTGCGACATCGCATCCCGGTCGATCTTGACGGGCGGGAGGTCGGATTCAATTACGGTGACTATTTTGAAACCGGCGTTTTCAAGGGGATACTGATACGTCTCGACGACTTCCCGCACGACCTGGGCGACATCGGTCGTTTCAAACTGATACTCTTTGCGACCGGCTTCGATTCGTGAAAAGTCCAGGATATTGTTGATCAACTGCGTCAGTCGTCTGCTTTCGTTGCTGATGATTCGATAGTATTCATGCGCCTTGTCCGACGACCGCACGCGCCCCAGTTCAAGCGTCTCTGCAAACAGCCGGATCAGGGCCAGGGGAGTTTTCAGTTCGTGGGAGACATTCGACACAAAAGTGGACTTGGCTTCGGCAAGCCGGATCTCTCGAGCTGTCGCACGGAGCGTCAGGATAATGCCCAGAACCAGCAATGACAGAACGAACAAGGACAGGGCCAGGCTCTCCTGGAACTGCTGCTGCGCCGCGCCCTCGATCGTCGTGTTCCTGAAGCCTGCTCCCAGGCTCCACCGGGGAAACACGGGTGCCAGGGGCACGGTGACTTCCCACGTCTGACGTGCCTTCTGGGTGGCATAGAGTTCGGAATGGTTCTCATCGAAGATCCCGATGGCCAGGTCGCGATCAAGCTTTGCCGGTAGAACGCGGGCGAACAGCTCATCGGTGATGTATTTCGTTTTCAGCGACATGGCCGCGAAGCCCAGTTCTTCCCCACCCTGATTGATCAAAGGGTAGAACACATATGTTTCAAAATCGTCGCCCTGACGGCAGGATGGCCCTCTGCAATCGGACAGGTGTGCGAACAGAAAGTCTCTGCCCACCCGTCCGTCCGGATAGGCGTCCGTGCGGGCACTTTCGAACAGGTCCTGAACCTGGACCACTTCGAGCCTCCTGGCCGCTCTCTCGTTCTCGAACCTTCGGCTTCCGTTCGCGGAGGTGACCACACCGAAACTCTCGCAGCCACACACGAAGGAAAGGAAGAGCCTGTCGATTGCCGGATTCGCCGTCCGAACCGCCTCGAAGTGCCTCTCGAGTTCCAGAATGTTTTCCCTGGACAGAGACTCGGTGTCGAGGGTTCCGAGGGCTTGCTCGGCGATCCAGGTCAACTCTTCTTCGGCCCGGCCCGACAGGCCGTACAACACTTGTCTCAGACTCTCCTGAGCCGCCAGCTTCGTCGTGCTCTGAAGCTGGAGCAACGAGCGATACTGAATCACCGAGAGAATCATTGTCGGCAACATGACGGCGACAACGGCTAGCGCGATCAACTTGGTTCTCGACGACATGGTTTTCAGAATATACCTCTCACCGATCCCGAGTATCTCCCGGGCATGTTGTAAAAAGTTGTATGCCGTTCCGCTGCTCCAAACCGTTCATTCGGTGGGACAACCGGCCGGGACCGCCCGCCCCGGCCTTCGAGGGCCGGAAGGGCCCCCCCGGCAATTGTGTCTTGTCTTTCCAGAGGCCTTTGCTATAGTCGCCCAATGCGTTCGAGCATCGACCCCGAGGACGGGGCCTCTACCGCGGCCGGCTTCACCTGAGCCCGCCCGTAATGTCAGGTAGACGTTCCTGGTTTCCCAAACGTTAGCCATCTCCGAGATTTTCGCTACCACCGGTCAGATCGGTCGTTCGATGCCAGCCAGAGCAGCCGGCTTACAAGAACACGGGTTTCGGTCCAAAGGCAGGTCCCATCAATATCCGACTCCAGACCGTCACGCGCTCTTTCGGCGCCCTCGTTCCTATCCGCGACCTGACCCTGGAGGTCCGCACCGGCGAACGTGTCGCCCTGATCGGTCCAAGCGGCGCGGGCAAGACAACCCTGCTGCGGCTCATCAACGGAACCCTCGATCCGGATTCCGGCCGGGTCGAAATCGATGGACACCGCTGGGGGAACAGCCGCCGGCGAGACAGACAGATGCGTGCCCGAATCGGGATCGTGTACCAGCATTTCAATCTGGTCCCCAGCCTGAGCATCGCCCGAAACGTCCAGGCAGGAAGGCTCGGGCAGCTCTCGCCCCTATGGTCCGTCTTGAAGTTCGTGGTGCCCGACACAAACGAGATCTCCATGATCCTCCGGAAGTTCCGCATCGAGGAAAAGCTCAACGAACGGACCGAACAAGTCAGCGGCGGGGAGCAGCAAAGGGTTGCGATCGCCCGTGCGATGTTCCAGGACCCGGAGATCATGCTGGCGGACGAACCCATCGCGTCGTTAGATCCGGGCCTGTCCCAAATGACCATCGACACGTTGAACGCCTGGGCCGAGAGAAAAGGAGCGACGCTGATCGTAAACCTCCACCAGGTCGAGTTCGCCCGACACAACTTCGGACGCCTCATCGGCCTCCGGGATGGACAGATACTCTTCGACACCGCGCCATCACGGGTTACCAACGCCATGCTCGACGACTTGTACGCGAAGGAAAGATCGGCGCATCAAACGGGTTGATTCGTTTCACCCGGTGAAAAGCAACAAGGGAACATGCGGACATACGAACAACTACACCTGGAAGTCGATTCGTCCCGGGAACAACCGTCCGGGTTACGGACGTCCATGGTCCTTGCAGTTATGATCGCCGCATCTTTGTACCTTTCCGAACTCCGACCCTCCGTCATCTTCTCGATGGCCGGAATCGCGGCCGCCGCCGAGTTTCTCGGCGGCCTGTTCCCGCCCAACACTTCTCCGGATTTCCTCCGCCTGGTGGCGCGGGCAACATTAGAGACGATTGCAATCGGAATTGCGGGAACAACTCTGGCGATCACTTTCGGTACGTTGCTGGGGCCATTCGGTGCATCGAGCGTGATGGGAACCCGGACGGTGACGACGCCCACCCGCTTTCTCCTCTCCTTTGTCCGCAGCGTTCCCGATCTGGTCTGGGCGGTCTTTTTCGTCCGGATCGTCGGGCTTGGCCCTTTCGCCGGAGTCCTGGCTATCGGTGTCAGCTACGGCGGCATCCTGGGCAAGATGTACGGGGAACTCCTCGACGCGGCGCCTCGGGCACCCATCGAGGCCATTGCCGGAGTGGGTGCGGGCCGGACCGGACAGTTCGTGTACGCGATCCTGCCCCAGGCCTGGCACGACCTGGTCGGTTATTCCATGTACAGGTGGGAATGCGCCGTCCGTTCGGCGGCACTGCTCGGCATCGTGGGCGCCGGCGGACTGGGTCAGGAGATTGACATCTCCATGCGGATGTTCGAGTACTCGGAAGTCAGCACGATCATCCTTGCCCTGATTCTGATCGTCATCGGAATCGATCGTATCAGCGCCCTGGTTCGGAGGGTTTCGTGAACTTGGCGAAACGGACGGCTCTGATCGCGCTCGGTGGCGCCGGTGTCCTCGCATCGTTCTGGCTGACCTGGCCCGATGCCGGCTGGACTCGATCCAGCATCCTCGCTCTACTCGGTGAGTTCGTTCCGCCTGCCGTCGATCCGGAATTTCTCAGACAAACCGGAGTGGCCGCCCTGCAGACCCTGGCGATATCGATCGCGGGCACGGCACTCGCCTTTCTGTTCTCGTTCTCGATCGCCTGGCTGTCAACGGCACGTCGGGGCCTCGGCTGGTTCTCACGCGGCCTGTTTGTCCTGCTACGGGCTGTCCCGGATCTGCTCTGGGCCCTGATCTTCGTTTTCGTGGCCGGATTGGGCCCGGCCGCCGGGGCTCTTGCCCTCGCATTTCATACCTCCGGTGTACTTGGGAAACTGTTCGGCGACACGTTCGAAAACGTCGATGCCCGGATTGTCGAGTCGGTCGCATCGGCGGGCGGATCCCCGAGTGCCGTCTCGCTCTACGCGGTGGTTCCCCAGGCGTGGGCCCAATGCATTTCGTTTGCGCTGTACCGTTGGGAGACCAACATACGAAGCGCGACGATCGTGGGCGTTGTCGGAGCGGGTGGCCTTGGGCAGATGATCTACACGACGACCAACCTGTTTCAGTACCAGCGTGTAGCGACGTTGATTCTGGCCATCTTTGCGATAGTTGTCGTCGTCGATCACACGAGCCGACGTTTACAACGCGTTTATTCGTAATCGGACTCAAAAGCTTTGCTCGGAAGATCGCAGTGTGATTTTCTGAGATCGTTCCTGATCAGCTTCGAAGGAGGGCCATGCAGCGAAAGGTTGGACTTTTAGGTGTTGCGGGCCTCGCGCTCGTCGCTGCGGTGTTGGCCTGGTCGTACTGGAACGGCGGTATCGTCAGCTTGATGCTGGACTTCGACATGGAGGCCGAATCCAAGCTGGCGGCGCTTCAGACCTTCTTCAGAAGCTGGGGGCCAGTGGGTCCGCTCTTGTACCTCGTGGTCGTCATTGTCGAGGTGGTCGTGGCTCCAATCCCGGGAACGATCTTCTATCTGCCCGGGGGCGTCCTGTTCGGCGGCTTCTGGGGCGGGACGTTGACGCTACTGGGAAACACGCTCGGCGCCGGCATCGCCTGCCTGCTGATGCGAACCTTCGTCGGCCGGAACTGGACCCGGGATTTTTTCAGCCCCGAAAGCCTGGCCAGGTACGAAGACCTGCTGCGCCGACGCGGTTTCATCATGATCGCTCTCCTGCGGGTCAATCCTCTCACTTCGTCCGACATCGTTTCATACGCCGCCGGCATCACGACAATTCCCGTGTCCGCGGTGATGCTGGGCACGGCGCTTGGGATGGCCCCGATAGCCTATGTCCAGTCGTACATCTCGGTGGAACTCTTCGTGGCTTTCCCATGGCTGGTCTGGCCCCTGGTTGCGGGAGTCGTCATCTCCATCATCGTGGCTATCGTCGTCATACGCCGCCTGAGCCTTCCAGCCGCCGAGACCAGCTAGTCGTACCCCGACGGGGGAGTTCAACGCAAAAACGCAAAGACGCAAATGTCGCACATTTCGTTTTTCGGGACTCCGGGATCCCATATAAACAACTTTGCGTTCTTTGCGATTTCGCGCCTTTGCGTTGAGGGATTTAATCCTTCTTCTTCTCACGGATGACGTTCCGCACCATCTTAGAGAAGCGCCGGTCTCGATCACGGACTTCGTGTGGGACCTCGAGACTTGCGACATGCTCCAGTTCCTTCTGCATCTTCCGGTAACTTTCGTACCGGCCGGGCTCCAGGTCTCCCCGCTTGAGCGCGGCCAGGACCCCGCATCCGGGTTCCGCGTCGTGACGGCAGTCCCCGAACCGGCAGTCGATACCCAATTTTTCGATGTCGGCGAAAGTCGTCGCGAGAGTTTCTTCCTCCCCCCACAGACGGACCTCACGCAGGCCGGGTGTGTCGATGATCGCCCCGCCCGAGGGAAGCACGAACAATTCCCGTCGCACCGTTGTGTGGCGACCGCGGGAATCGTCTTCGCGAACCTCAAACACCTCCTGTCGGTCGGTTCCGAGAAGACAATTGACGATGGTCGACTTTCCGACGCCCGATGATCCGAGCAGGGCGGCCGTGCGGCCCCGCGTCAAGTACGTCTCCAAGGCGTCGAGACCGATCCGCTCTTTCGCGCTGAGGGTATGAACGGCGACTCCAGGCGCCAATTCCTCCACTCGACGGACCACGGCATCGACATCGACCGACAAGTCAGCTTTGTTCAGGATCAGAACCGGAGTCGCTCCACTCTCCCATCCAAGATTTACGAATCGTTCGATCCGGCGAGGGTTGTAGTCACCATCGAGTCCGGAGACCAGGAATACCGTGTCCAGGTTCGCCGCCAGAATCTGTTCTCTGCCTCCTCCCGCGGCCATCTGCCTGGAGATCGCGCTCTTCCTGGGCAGCACCGCCTCGATCCGGACCCACTCGGGGGTCCATTCAAGCACCACCCAGTCTCCGACGACCGGAAACTCCGTTGTTCTCTGGATGTCATGTCGCATCCGGCCCGACACCTCCGCCATCACTTCTCCGGCCTCGGAAAACATCAGGTAGCGATGCCGGTCCTGACGGACCACGCGAGCCGGCGTGAGTTCCGCCCGCTCCAATTTTTCAAAATGAGATTTAAAGACTGAATTCCAGCCTATGTCTTCGAGGTTCACCCGCATCTCTCCCACCAAACGATCAGAAGTAAGGAATTCGGTAAGACCGCGTGAGTCCGCGGCTGACGTCGCGCAACAAACACGGGCTCAGGAAAGAAGAAGTGGGGAAGGAAACGACTCTCCACACACACGGGTCCGGCAAGACCGGACCGTCCTGGAGACTGTTTCCTTCTTAGAGGGCAATGGCTGAAGTCATAAAGTGGTGGGAACGGAACGAAGTGTCGTTGTCCCCTAAGCAACGGTAACACGAAAACACCCCGGAAGGGGGAGTCGGGTATTCACACCGGACACAACGCGCGACCGAGATCTTCAATGAGGTCGTCGGGGTGTTCGAGTCCGATCGACAAGCGGATGAGATCCTCCGGACTGATCGCATCCGCTCCTTCACTCGTTGCCCGATGTTCGATCAGGCTTTCCACGCCACCGAGCGAGGTCGCGCGAACAAAAAGAGACGAACGCCCCACAATAGCCAGGGCGGCTTCCCTTCCCTCCCGGACCCGGAACGACAGCATGGCGCCGAAGGAAGACATTTGATTCTTCGCGATCTCGTGGCCCGGATGGGATCCGAGGCCCGGATAGTGGACCGTACGGACATTCGGATGCCCTTCCAGCATGCGGGCCACCGCGAGCGCATTGGCGCTCTGAGACCGCATTCGGCATGCAAGAGTCCGCAGGCCGCGAAGGATCAGCCACGAGTTGAACGGAGACAGCGACGCTCCGAGGATGTGTTGCGCCCGCTCGGTCGCCTCGAACAATGGACTCCGGCGGGCGAACACCAGGCAACCGCCGGCCACATCGCTATGGCCGCCGAAGTACTTGGTCGCCGAATGAAGGACAATGTCCGCGCCACACTCGATTGGACGCTGAAGGGCAGGTGTGGCAAAGGTGTTGTCGACAATAGCGACCGCGTCCGCCTTGCGGGCCAGCGCGACGATCTTGCGGATGTCGACGATCTTCATGAGTGGATTCGATGGCGTCTCGATCCAGATCAAACCGGTCTCGGGACGAATCGCGGCGGCGAGCCGATCGAGATCGTCCATCGGTACGGCGTCGGAGGCGATCCCCCATTTCGAGCAGAACTCCCGAGCGGCGATGCCGAAACCGTAGTACACATCGTCGGGCATCACCATATGTGTTCCCGGCTCCATCGCTTGGAAGACCGCCGCACCCGCGGCCATTCCGGACGCGAAGGCAAGACCGGCCTCCCCGCCCTCCAGATCGGCGACCGTCTGCTCGAGACGTGACTGATTCGGGTTGGACTCCCGAATATAGGTATGGCCTCCGATCGGCTGACTCGCCTCATCACGGCCAAATGTCGTTGACAGATGAATCGGGGGTGCGATGGCGCCGGTGGTTTCATCGACGGTCAGACCCGTGTGCACGGCGCGTGTCTCGAATTTCATCTCGGCTAGCTTACTCTAGTGGTCCGCGCCAGATATAGCGATACTATCTCCGAAGGAGGTTGCGAGCGGACCGATGCGTGAGATCCATCGTGTGGTGAGTGTGAGCTTTCGACGGTTTAGCGTTCGTGAATGGCAACCTCCATCGGCCCTACGGGTTCGGGCGGAACGGCACCGTCTTTGGCGTCGCTCCTCCTCACAATGTCGAAGCATTGGCTCATCGTCGCTCCCCCAAATCCGGTACCGTTGCACTCCGAAATCTAGTACCGCTATATCTGGCGCGGACCACTAGAACCGACGTGTGAACACCAGCTTGCTGGAAAGCTGACGGTTCAAGGTCTGGATTCTGTCCGGCAGGAGAGGATTGTCGACCCAATTCTGATTCAGGACGAGAAAGATGTCGTTCCCGGGTTTCAGAATCCACCGGAATCGAGCCTGCCAGCCGATGTTCCGGCTGACCGTGTCGTACTGCAATCGGTTAGCAAGCGAGACCCACGGTCCGAACTGCGTGTTGAGCTCGGATCGAACAAGGCTTGTCGAGAAATTTCCTTCGGGCAGTTCTACCCGATTGAATTCCCCGCCGACGCTGGCAAAGAGGCCGGGACGGGGTCGGATCCTGAGGTCCAGAGAAAACTCACGGCGCGTTCCGGAGAAGAAGTTGCCCCATTCCAGTACGGCGGAGGCTGCCACTTTTCGACGATCGGCGCTGTCGATCTCCACGCTGTATCTGGTGAAGTTGTACTGGGCGCCTTCAAACAAAACCACACCCGGGCTGATTTCGAAATCCCTTTCAAGCCGTTCAAAGCTGGGGACAGCCTTGAAGAGAAAAGTGTCTTGTGAATGCAACTCCATCTCGAATACCGTCACGTCAAAGATGCGTGTAACCAGACGGTTTTTGGTGTCCATCAAAAACTGTGCGTCGGATCCAAACCTGAATCGTCGGATCCAGGGATGGTCGGACGGCCGAGGCGCGAAGAACGCCTCCGGGTTCGCACGCCGGAAACCGCGACGCGGCGTGAATCCCACTGCAGGATCGAAATTGTCTTGCAGCTCGCGGACTGAGAGGTTCAGCTGCCAGGTGTCGTTCGGGTAGTGGAGGCGGAAGCCGCGGGCAGCTCCGTTGCCGCCTCCCTCGGGCGTGGTGTTCCAGAAGTAGAATCCGGTAAGAGACAGGTTGCGGTCCCCAGCGAAGCGGCTGGTCGAGAGTTGAATTTCCGCACCCGCCGTCTGGAGAACAGCCGCGCCCGTCACCAGCCGAGATCGTCGCGTATAGATCATCGCGACATGAGACTCTGCCCAGAAGGGGCGTTTCAGGCGAACGATTGAAAAGTCTTCTCCCGAATTGTTGCCGGAATCGGCCGTTCGTACTTGCAACACACCGATGTCCTGGGCGCCGACCTTGCCCGTGAGCTTCACTCCATACACAATTCGTTGCGGGTTACCGTCCGCGTCGAGACCGATTCGGCGGCTGAAGAACGGCGTAACGCCAGCCGTCGAAAGATCGAAAAAGTTGGACCCATCCAGGAAAAAATCACGTTTCTCGGGGAACCGGAGCGGGAAACGCGTGAGGTTGATCCGGCGATCGTCAACTTCGATTTCGGCGAAATCCGTGTTCAACGTGAACTTGGCTCGAAGTTCAGGCGTCACGCTGTAAGAGAGATCGAAACCCGCGTCACCCCGGTAAACCGGGGCGGCGCCCGAGACCGGCCCGTCGGTGATGCTGCCCGTCAGGTAGGGCTTCAGCTCGAGACCCAGGCCTTGGTCGAGTTCCTCGAGTCCGACCACGAGACCCGCTGCGCTCATCTGCATCAATCCCTGGTTCCGCGAGTACCCGTTCCAGCGGCTTTCTTCGTTCTTCCGTCGGACGGTCCGTTGGAAGTTCACGCCCCAGGCTGAGACGTTCGGATCGAAATTCAGCGTAGCGAACGGAATCTCGATCTCGGCCTGCCACCCGATGTCCGTCCGTCGGACCCTGGCGGTCCAGATCCCGTCCCAAGCTTTGTTGGCTCGGAAGCCGCCCCCGGGGGACACATTGATCAAACCGTCTCCCATCGCCCCCGACGGATTGATCTCGAAGAAATATCCACTTCGTTCGTCGAGGAACGGATCCATCGCCCACATAAAGCGATCGTCGGCCTCCAACGGCTGGTCCCGTTGCATCTGGTTGCCCAGCAGCGCCGCCGGATCCGAGTCTAGACAGAGGATCCCCAGATACAAGCTCGTTCCGCCATACACGACGCGCACCTCGGTCGGTTCCGTGGCCGGGCTGCCGTTGTCGGGATCCTGCTGCATGAAACCGACAGCAGGAATTGCCCGATCCCACACGGCCTCGTCCAGCAAACCGTCCAGGTCGATGGATTCATTCTCACCCAGCAGGATCGCTTCAACGATTCGGCGATCTTCGTATTCGGGGGGCAGGTGGGCCTGGGCGCCCCCATTCCCGGACAAGGCGAAGGAACAAAGAAGCACGATGGCAGCCGACACGCCGGTGTGGCCGAAGCTCTCCACCATGCCGCACAAAGGAACACCGCTTCGTTGGGAAGTGATTCTCTGGTAAGACAACGGGAAACCAAACTCCTCGGTTCGCTGACCCATCCGAACAACCGCACGATCTCGAGCCGCTGATCAGAGGGAATCCCCTGAATGGCCAGGCATCTGGCAACTTACGACGACGTCACGGCCACGCGACCCACTGTACGCTTTTGGCAACAGCGTTTCAAATCGCGACTAGAACCGACGTGTGAACACCAGCTTGCTCGAAAGCTGACGGTTCAGTGCCTGGATTCTGTCGGGCAGCAGAGGGTTGTCGACCCAATTCTGATTCAGCACCACAAAGATGTCGTTCCCGGGTTTCAGGATCCAGCGGAATCGCGCCTGCCAGCCGATATTCCGGCTGACGGTGTCCCTTGCAGCTCCGCGACCACTCCCGTCGGGCGTGTTGTTCCACAGGTAGAATATTGACAATGGTCGACTTTCCCACGCCCGATGAACCCAGCAGAGCGGCCGTGCGACCCCGGGTCAGGTAGGCCTCGAAAACGTCGAGACCGATCTCTTCTTTCGCGCTGAGGGCATGGATCGCGGCTCCAGACGTCACCTGCTCCACTTCACGGACGACGGCCTCCACGTCGACCGACAGGTCGGCTTTGTTCAAGATCAGAACCGGTGTCGCTCCACTCTCCCATTCAAGGTTGACGTATCGTTCGATCCGCCGGGGGTTGTAATCACCATCGAGACAGGTCACCAGAAAGACGATGTCGAGGTTCGCCGCCAGAACTTGTTCGTCGGCCCGTCCTCCGGCCGCCTGCCTGGAAAACGCATTCTTCCTGGGAAGAACCGCCTCTATCCTGGCCGTTCCTGAACTCCAACCCAGCGCCGCTTCCCTTCCCTCCCGGACCCGGAACGACAGCATGGCGCCAAACGACGACATTTGATCCTTCGCGATCTCGTGACCGGGATGGGATTCGAGACCCGGCTAGTGGACCGCAGGGACGTTCGGATGCCCTTCCAACATTCGAGCCACGGCGAGCGCGTTGGCGCTCTGAGCCTCGATCCGGCAGGCAAGCGTACGAAGGCCACGAGGGATCAGCCGCGAGTTGAAGGGGGCAAGCGACGCTCCAAGGATGTGCCGCGCTCGTTCGGTACGTGCGAATAGCGCATCCCGTCTGGCAAAGACCAGGCAACCGCCGGCTACGTCGCTGTGCCCTCCGAAATACTTCGTCGCAGAGTCTTGCCGTCGCAGGCGGCGTTCTGGAGTGGTTCGGTTTCGCAGCCCTCGGAGTCCGCTGCTTCCATGGCGGCCATGACTCGGGCCGATCGGTAAAACACGAGGGGTCCGCAGTGCAGGGATGGGAATGACCTACAAAAGAGTTTCTGCAACCATCGGACGACGGGCTGGCGCCCGTCGTCCGATGGCCCGTCGAGCTAAAAGATAAACTTCAACCCGAATTGAATCTGCCTCGAGAACTGAGCCGTAAAGATCTTACCGAAGTTGCTGGTGCCGAAGTCACGATTCGGAAAATCGAAGTTCGGGTGGTTGAACGTGTTGAAGAACTCCGTACGGAACTGGACGTTGTACGATTCGCCAAACCGGTTGTTCTTGATGATCGAGAAATCGAGGTTGTTCAGACCGGGTCCCTCGATGTTGTTCCGGCCGGCGTTCCCGAAAGTCCCGCGCGGCGGAAGGGTGTAGGCGTCTGTGTCGAACCATCGATCGATCGTCTGCTGACTTTTCGGCAGATGCGCATCGCTGATCTGATTGGGGCGATCCGTCCTTCGGGCGCCGGTATAGCTGTTGTCGCCGGGTATCCGGACGGTGAAGGGGCGGCCGCTCTGGAATGTCTGGATGCCGGAGATCTCCCAGCCGCTCACGACGTATTTGGCAGCTCCATTGACGTTCCCCAGGAAGCGTTCACCCGACCCGAACGGTAAATGCCAGACGTAGCTAATGACGAGGCGTTGACGCGCATCAAAGCCCGACGGGCCGCGCATACCCTCCCGGATGTTGTAATGGTCCTGTATGCTGATCCGACCTCCGGAAGCGCCGGCCGAGCTGAGGTCGATGGACTTGGACCAGGTGTAGGCACCCATCAATGTCAGGCCCTCGACGTAGCGTTTCTCGACTCGCATCTGGAGCGAATTGAAATTCGCAAGGCCGGTGCCTTCGTAATGATTGATGTTGCCAAAGCCCAGGAAGGGGCGTCTCGAAGCGACGGAACCGCAGTTCGAATCCGCGGGGTCGCACGGACGCGCCTGGTTCAGATTTCGCGTTTCCGGCAAATTGGTGGTCTTGCTCCCGACGTAGCCGACATCGATCATGAGGTCCGACATGGCCTGGATCTGCAATCCGAAGTTGTACTGCTGGACATACATCGTCGGAAGAGCGTCCTGGATGCTCTTCGGGGAGATCGTGGCCCTGGATATGGAGTCCGGGAAGGCATCGTCGAGCGTGATATTCGGAACTGTCGCGTGGCCATTGAAGGACTGGTCGACCTTGAAAGGATACGTGTCGTTGCCGATCCGGCTCCAGGCGCCCAGCTCGTACTCGTTGAAATAGACACCGTATCCGGTACGGAGCACCACACGATCATTGAACATGCTGTAGGCCAGACCGATCCGAGGCGCGATGTCGTTGCGGTCGTGCGTGGTCATGTGCCGCCTTCCGAGATCGGCAAAGGTCACGGTCCCGGCCAGAGCCTGTATTGCCGGGCTGAAGTTAGTGGAAAGGGGGTTATCGGGCCGCGAAATATCCCGGAGATCGGTCGCTTTCCCGACGATCTCGATGTTGCCGGTTGCCACATTGAAACGGCTAAACCGGTTGTTTTCGCTGACGAGGTTCGTCTGCCAATCGTAGCGGACGCCGAGATTCAGGGTGAGATTGGGCGTGATTTTCCAGTCATCCTGCAGAAAGTGGCCGAAGACCCAGGTGGACGGATACGCCTTGCTTTCCCCGAGTCTTCTCGAGGTCTGGCGGGGGAATCCCATCAGCAGGTCCGCCAGCGGGTGCCCGGTGTATCGCCCGTCAAACCTAAAGACGCCGCGGCTGTTGCTGTTGTTGATCCGGTCGCTCAGCTGCCAGGATATATCGGTGCCGAACTTGAAGGTGTGGTTGCCCCGCGTCCACGTCAGGTTGCCGACCGCCTGGTAGTGATTGTCATCCCGATCGCTCGGATTGCCGTTCTTGCCGAGAGTATCGAACCCATTCACGCTGAAGGTCGGGAAACCGAAATTGACCGGGTTCGTGGTCGTTCCGGTGATGCCGAGCTCCAACGTCTGGTTTCGCTGTTCCTCCGGGTATACCGACCGGAACTGGTGGAAACGGTTGTAACCGAGGCGGAATTCCCCAACCAGGTTCGGATTGAATACATGGTTGTCCACCAGTGAAATACTGATGGCGGTTTGATCGTCCAACCGCCCGAACTGCGGCAAGTTCGTGATGCCGCTGTATTGATCGAACGGATCCAGTTCCAGGTCGACGTTCCGGGAGAACCGGCCGAAGAAGTTGTTGCTGTCGGAGAAGCGATGATCGATTCGGATCGTGTACTGATCGATATCCCTTGTGTCGCTCGGCGTCGACACGAAGTTCCGCGCGCCGGAGAGATTCGGGTCCTGATACCAGTTGACGGCTTTCTGACCGATCGCGGAAATCCGATCTGCAGGGATGATGTTGCCCGGAAACTGCTGACCGGTGAACGGGTCGATTACCGGTTTACTCAGCCCGGAGAAATCTCCTCGCTTCAGGGCCACAGTCGGTACCCTTGCGGTCCTCGTGATCGCCTGGTTCAGGCGGAGCACCTCGACGTTGAAGAGGAAGAATGTCTTGTCCTGTATGAGGGGCCCACCGACCGTCCCGCCAAACTGGTTCCGCGTGAATGGGGGAATCGGCTCATCGTGCGGATCGAAGAAGTTCTTGGCGTCGAACATGTCATTGCGGACGAACTCGAAAATAGCGCCATGAACCTGGTTGGTTCCGGACTTCGTCGTCACGGTGATGTGCCCACCCGCGTTGCGCCCGACCTCGGCCGAATACCGGCTCGTGTGGACCTTGAATTCCTGGATCATGTCGACGGACGGCCTGAAGATCACCGAGCTGGTGATCGTATCCACCATGTTGATTCCGTCGATGAAGTAACCCGTGTCCCTCTCCCGCGAACCGGCAATCGAGATCCCTCCGCGGAAGCCGTTCGAGGACCCTGCGGGCGGCGTGAAGGTGCCCGGTACCAGCAGCGCCAGTTGCTGGAACTCACGGCCGTTCAACGGTAGCTCTATGATCCGCTGGTTTTCGATGACGGCGCCGATCTCGGAAGTCTCCGACTGGATCAGCGGCGCTGCTTCGGTCACGAGGATCTCCGTAGTTATCGAGCCGACCTCGAGCGCGAAATTCACCACGATGCGATCGTCCGTGTTCAGCTCGAGACCTTCCCGGACTCCGGTTTGGAACCCCGGCAGGCCCGCCGCTACCCGGTATCCGCCGACGGGCAACACCGGGATGACATAGACACCATTCTCGTTCGTGATTACCGTACGGGCGAGACCCGTGCCAGCATTGGTGGCGGTGACTTCGACTCCCGGCAGAACGGCTCCGGTCACGTCCGCGACGGTGCCGGATATCGTTCCGGACACCTGGCCAAACGACATAATGCTGATGCAGATCACCAGAGACATCGCCCAAAGCGATTCCCGGACGAACTGCAGTTTTAACCTCTCCATGATGCCCCCTCTATATGTGGAATTCACCAAAACGGAACTCACACAATATGTGTCCCACATCTCACAGTGAACCCAGTTTATTTACTGGTTGGACTGTCAACGTCTCGGCCGGAGTACTACCTTCTCGCTCGGCCAGAGTATACTACTCGAGCAGCATATACTAGCACAGGGGCCGCCGCACAGCCATTTCGGAAGTCAGGGAGCAGCCATTTCGGAAGTCAGGGAGGACGGAGTGTCTGGAAGGGGCTCTGGAAGGGAAAAGGTCGAGGAGGGAGAGGAATTTGAAGTGAGGGGTATTTTCGAGAGACAGGTATCCGTAGCGGGTCCAGCCCGGTGATTGGGGTCAGGCAGGCGCGTGGAGACCAGGGAAACGAGTCAGTTCAGCTGGAGTCGGCTGGGGTTGGGGCAGACAGAGCGAGGCGAAGCAAACGAAGAAGCTCGATGGAGGTATGCTGGGTTTGTCCACCCGGTCTGGCCCACTTTTGATCGTCTGATTTGGCCCACCCCCTCCTGTTAATAATTCCGAGTAGTGATAATTACCGTCGGGCCTGTGTTGTAGATGTGGGAAAGCCGAGCGCCCTTGGCGAGGCTTTTCCAAGCGCTGTGGGAATCCTGGTTTTTAGGATTTCCACAGCGCGTCATCTTCCACAGGCCTCCGTTTCTTTCTTTTTGGTTCTTTTTCTTTCTTTCGGGAAAAAACTCCGTTTCCAGGATCGCCCAGGATCGACGACCGCGCGGCGATCCGACCCTCAGGACGTGGTTTGTTTCGCGGGTTTCTCCTTTCCAGGCGGATGCCGTGGTTTCTGTCGTTTCTCCAACGTGCGCCGAAACCGGAAGGATTCGGTTCCGGTCTCGATGATGTGAGCGCGATCGGTTATCCGGTCCAGCAACGCCTTGCACAGCCGAACATTGGGAAACACCTGGGTCCATTCCGAGAACGGCAGATTCGTTGTCAAGATCACCGTCGCCCGCTCGGCTCGATCCGAGATGACTTGAAAGAGGAGTTCGGCGCCGAGGTCTGCCATCGGGACATAGCCGACTTCGTCGATGGCAATCAACTCGTATCGGAACCATCGGGCCAGAACCCGGCGGAACTGGTCGTTGTGTTGGGCCTCGACCAACTCGTTGATCAAGCCGGCGGCCGTCGTAAAGCGAACCCGCTTCTTCTGCCGACAAGCGGCCACGCACAGTCCTGTGGCCAGGTGCGTCTTGCCCGTTCCACACTCCCCGATCAGGACGACAGGTTCGGCGTGTTCTAAATAGCCACCGTCTGCGAGTCCACGGATCCGGTTGGCTGGAACCTTCGACCGCGAGAAGTCAAAGTCCTCGAGTGTCTTCATTCGAGGGAAACGTGCGGCTTGAATCCGCCGGGCCACGGTGTTCCGTTCGCGTTCTTCAACTTCCATCGCCAGCAAGGCTTCCAGATACCGTGTGTAGGTGTGCTCTTCCCGCTGGGCCTGCTCGGCCATGGCCGCAAACTGCGTTCCGATCGTGGGCGTCCGGAGAGCTTTACAGTACTGCTGAATCGCCGCCTGTTCGACCCCGCCGGCTGTGGCGGACACTAGACCACCTCCGCAGTGAGCAGTGCATCGTAAGTATTCACCTCCGGCAGGGGCCGCTCATAAGCGCGTAGTGCGGCCACTTCCAGTCGCGGCGCCGCCGGCCGGTCGAATCGGGCCTCGGTCATCAGGTAGCGCGCCGCGGCGGCATCGGAGCATCCCAGGCGCAGGGCTTGTTGGAATGCGGAATCCAGCTCGCTATAGCCATGTTCCCGGCCCAGTAGGAGCAACTCCACCATTGCGCGGGTCCCATTCTGTTTTCCGTTGCGATCGATCAACGTCTGCCAGAACTCGTCATAGCTTTTCGGCCATCGGCCCTGTTGCCGCCATTGCTCCAGAGGCTTGCTCCCGGCCAGCGCGCCCGGCTTCCGCTCCAACACCTCCAGATAATGTTCCAGATTGAAGAAGTGCTGGCCGTTTCCATATCCTCGCTCATGCCGCGCCACGCATCCGCCATCGTGCCAGACCTCCACGTAGGCCGGAAAAACGCTCGCCCGCACCACAGTCCCGGTCTTGACGGGGGCGGAGTAGAAGTTGTTACGCACCCGTACACATCCCTTACCATCGACTCGTGGAAAGCTGTCCTCGGCCAGAGGGAACCCTTCGGTCGATAACGCGAGCAGATGGGGCTGTTCGATCTGCATCCCTTCACCCACCGTCTGGACCCGATCGCCGATCTTGCGCCGTTCATCGGCACGGCAACCGGCCAGCAGCTGCGCATTCAGATCCGCCAGGTCCTTCGCCTTCGGCACCGGTACCAGGTGATTGCGCCGGAAGTATCCGGCTTCGCCTTCCACACCGCCTTTCTCGTGGCCCTCGCCGGGTGTGCAGAACTCGGCTTGAAACTTCCAATGCGACCGAAACGCGATGAACCGTTCGGTCTCTACACGCCGGTATCCCCGCAGAATCTTCTTCACCGCGCTGGTCAGGTTGTCATAACGCAGCACCCCGAAGACCCCCGCAAAATAGCGGAAACCCAACTCATGAGCCTCCAGGAATGCCTGTTTTGTCGCCCGAGGATAAGCTCGATGGAATGCGCCACCACTGCCCATGCTCCGCATACAGAAAACCTGGAGCTTCTGCCGTTCGCCATCCAACTCCGCGACGGCTTCGTACCAGTCGATCTGTGCTTCCTGACCCCAGGCGTAGCTTTGCGGCACGAACGTCTCCTGTCGGATGAAACCCATCTCCCGCTTCCGCCGCCCGACATACCGGCGAACCGTCGATTCCCCAATCGGATGTTTCGGAAATTCCATCCGGATCCGTTCGTAGATCCGGTGACTGGTGTGCCGCTGCTTCCGCGGGGCCTGCCTGTCCGCCTCCAACACCCCGTTGATAAATTCCATAACCGGCTCCAGCCTCGGCCTCTTCCGCTCCGGGCTCTTCCTCGCCGGCGGCACGGCGTTTCCCAGCGCTTGACGCACCATCCGCCGATGCACCCCCAGCCGCCGGGCCACACCCTGGATCGTTCCCACACCAAACTCGTGCTCTCGCCGAATCTCTTCAAATAATTCCACCTTCGATCTCCTTGACACCGGGTCCCTCCATTCCGACTCTTTGTTCGGAACAGCCTCTCCGGTTCAGTCGTCAGGGGTGGGCCAAATCAAACGATCAAAAGTGGGCCAATTTAGAGTAGCGAAATCAGGGTCAGGCAGGCGCGTGGAGACCAGGGAAACGAGTCAGTTCAGCTGGAGTCGGCTGGGGTTGGGGCAGACAGAGCGAGGCGAAGCAAACGAAGAAGCTCGATGGAGGTATGCGGGCGATGGCGCCCGCGATGCAAATGACACAATCGATACAGACGTTCGATCGTGAGAGCCAGGCTTATGAGGAGCCAGTGGAGCAGCAAGCTGTTGGCGTGGTGATGGGGGATATGGGCCATCCCATAACGGTTCTTGGCATCGTTGAAACCTTGGTTTTCGACTTCCCAACGACTCTTGGCCATGCGAAATAAAGTGGGCGCTCCCACTTGGTTCATCGAGAAATTGGTCAGCCAGTAGGCTTCGACCACCGATCCATCGGGTTTCTCTTGCCGGTAGCGGATCACGCGCACGGTCAGCCAGTTCAATCGGCCCCAGGGATCGAAGTCGTCTGCATCCCAGATTTCCACCCGATCGGCTCCATCCTTGAAAACCCGGGACGGCGGCTGACAAGCAAACCGGCTTTTGGCGGCGTTGAACAAGCTCGGAAGATTGGCTTTGAGACGGACGATGGTCTTCAATCCCAACTCGTCGGCCAAGTGCAGGAACGGAGCCGACGCATAGCCCCCATCGACAACAACATAATCGGCAAAACGCGGCCCCAACTGCCCCACCACCCGACGAAGCAGTCGTTGCCCCCCCGACCATTCGCTATCCCCACTACCGTAGGGTTCCACATCGACCGGTAAAGTGAACCCGGTGCCCACGATGGTGGCCATCACGACGTGGTGTAAGTAGGTGGTCACCTCCCCCTCGGCGTTGCGATGGGGTCGACACCACTGACACCCGGCCTCACCGACACGCCCCACGGTTGTCCCGTCCAGCGCCAGGCCGATGAATCGGCAATCGTCGAACGCTTTATTGCGCTTGGCCTGCTTGATGGCTGTGGTCAACGCGCCGCGCGTGAATTCCGGATTCAGCTTCTCGGTAAAATAGCCCAGCGTGTCGTCGCTAAAGCGGCGTCCGATTCCCAAGGCCCGACACGCCGAGGATCGTGCGAGCGACTCGATGGCCAGGAAGCTCGATTCCCGCAGCAGATACCCGATCACCAGAGACCAGATCAGATGCCCACTTCCGATCTGCGGTCGCACCCGCCCATCTCCGGGGTGATTCAAATACCCCTTCAGCCGCAAACACTTTCGCGCGTACCGTCGTATCCCTCGTGCCGACGGACCTTTCACCGGCGCTTCCGCTTCTCACGTTGTTGCTGGCGCTCCAGCACCAACAACTTCGCGTTCGCTGTCAGCACCTCCCGGATCGCATCCTGAAACTCCCGTCCCGCTCCGACACGCTTTTGAATCTCCTCAACCATGGCAGCTGGAACGTGTTCGACATGCTTCTTCCCGTCCATCATGAATGTCCAGGACCAGGATGGGTGCCCTTCACCCGACACACACCGGCACGTCGGCTTACCGCACCGGGTGTAACTAATCGACACCGAGCCAGGCAGCAAACCGTCGGGTATCTCATGGCGCTCGATCAGGCTGTACTTCCGCCGTCGCAGTCGCGACGCAACCGCTCCCCTTACCTGATTCAACTCAAGCCATATCTTTTTCTTCTTCATCTGACGGTATATATACCACAAGATACCGCCGACACCATATCGATTTCAACAATGCGAAAATAGAACTTCCTTAACAATGGGTTTGAATTCGACTCAAATGCCCGCTGGCCGGGCCTCATTCA
Source organism: Terriglobia bacterium (assembly GCA_965247425.1). GTDB lineage: Bacteria > Acidobacteriota > Terriglobia > 20CM-2-55-15 > 20CM-2-55-15 > CAZOZZ01. The sequence goes on along the minus strand of OZ252023.1, from coordinate 1,240,829 downwards.
ACTTCGACCGAGCTGCTCTTCCGAAATGGCTGACTTCCACCACGGGCTCCTAGCCGGAAATCGAAAGCCGATCGCTGCATGCTACTCGCTGATTAACTCTTGCGCCTGGGGATCTGCACGTTCCCTTCGACGTTACGGTACCGAATACGGCCACTTCCATCGCGGCGGACCGTAAAGTCACCCCGGACGTCTCGGACGTTAATCGAACCCGAGCCGTCACGTTCGACCACGACTTCCTGGCCCACACCCACGACCTCAATGGACCCCGAGCCATCGCGCAGTCGCACCGTACCTTGAATGTTGCGAACCTCGATCGATCCCGAGCCGTCCTCGATGGCAAGGTCACCGGCGACATCCTCGACTTTCAGGCTTCCTGAAGAATCGTCGATGTCCACCGCCCCGCTGATGTCCGCCACATCAATGGAGCCGGAAGAGTCTTCGATGCGGAGGGCGCCAGTGCCAGAAACATCCATGGATCCAGAAGAGTCTTCGATTTCGACCACCATATCCAGGGGTATCTCCACGACCAGGTCGATCTGAGCGACATCGTTGCCAAAACGGAGACCGGACAAGTCGGGGTAATGAGTCGTGAGGATGACCTCGTCGCCTTCACGCTCAAGGGTGACCTCCAGTTCATCGAGGTAATCCATGTCCGAGGCACAGGCCCGTGCCGTTGCCCGCACCTGGTCCAGCCCCTCGCGACCCTCCACCTTGAGCCCACCCGCGCCTGCTCTGAGTTCAAGCCTGTCTGCCACCGAGGCAGCTACCGAAACCTCATACTCGGCGTCGAACCTGCAGTCGGAGCGACCTCCCTGCTCGAAACTTCCCGAATGCAAGTGCTCCCCGCAGCCAAAGAGGCCAAAGACCAGAACCACTGACGCTACTGCCGTACGTAAACCCATTACTCCTCACCTCCAACTCGTTTTCGCACCCACATACACGCAAATGTGGTGGCGCCCTGCAGTGAGGTACGTATAAACCTCCGGCAAAAGTTCCGTTTTAATGGTGAAAGAGTCGACGATGGGAAGGCCAACCAGGAACCAACCGAAATAAGGTCCTTCGCTCGAAGCCATAACGAACGCCTGATGGTCGCCAACTGTCCGTATCAACCGACCGCTAATTATTTGGCCCGGGACCGTCGGAAAGCTTCTTGTAGTAGTCTTCGACCAGCTTCTTGTACCCCGCGGGAATTTCCTCATCGGCCGCCGATCGGATGTTCTCCTTGCCGATCAAGACCTGCAGTTCACGGCTCAGTTCGAGTTCGATGGAACGGAACGGATCGATGACCTCACGTCGAAGAGCTTCGATCTCCGCGGGGTCCCCGTTGTAGCGGCCATCCATTCGGCGTCGGACGGCTTCCATAATCCGATTCAGGTCGCCTGTCAGGTCATTGTTACGCCCCAGTTGATCGCGAATCTCCTGAATGTCCCTCAACCGCTCTTCCCACTCCCGTGCAAGCTGACGGACATCGCCGCCGAGTGGCCCACGTGTACCGTCCCCACCCCGGAAGCCGTCTCCGGACCTTCCACCGCGAGGGCCGCCCTGACCTTGCTGACCACCCTGGCCCTGTTGACCGCCCTGACCTTGTTGACCTTGCTGGCCCTCACCGCCCTGACCTTCCTGTCCCTGCCCCTGCTGGCCCTGACCTTGCTGTCCTTCCTGGCCCTCTTGGCCTTCTTGGCCCTGCTGACCTTCCTGACCCTTTTGACCCTGCCGACCGTTCTGCTCGTTCTCCATGCGCCGCTGCATGGACTCGAGCCGGCGAATCGCTTCACTGGTCTGGTTCAGGGCATTCTGAAGCTGCTTTTCCTCTGTGTTGGCCGCGTTGGCTGCAGCTTCACCGAGCTGTCGTTCGATGTCATTTACCGCCTGCTCGATGTCGCGCTCCCGCTGGGCTGCATATTCGAAGTAGCCGTTGTCGAGCAGTTCCTGGCCCTGGTTCATCTTGTCAACCAGGCGGCCGGATTTGATGGCGTTCGCCGCGGATCGAATTCTAGCGGAGGTCTCACGACTTTCGGAGGTGTTCTGTACCGATTCGAGACCTTTCTCGAGGCGCTGGAGGTCATCCAGGGCCTCTTTCTTCTGCTCGCCAATCTGGTTGGCACGTTGACCGGGGTTATTCTGCGGATCTGCCGCCAGCCGCTCGGTCTCCTCGGCAATGCGGCCCTGCTTGCCGGAAAGTTCGCGCGCCTGTTGCTGCAGGTTGGCCAGCCTTTCCTCAAGGCTTCCGCCCTGGGCATCCGCCAGAAGACGCTGGGCTCGTTCCAGCTGTTCCATGGCACGCTCGGAAGCCTGTTGTTGCTCCTGGCTGCTACCGTTGGCTGCCTGTTGCATGTTGCGTGCGGCTTGCTGTAATGCCCGGCTCACGTTGGCCATCTGCCGGTCGTTGTTCTCACGGGAAAGCCTCTCCAGATTTCGAGCGAGCCGTTCGGTCTCCCGACGCAGTTCCTCGGCGGTCATCTGCTGGCCCCCGCCTCCACCGCCACGGGCCGCGGCCTGGCGACGTTGCTGCTCCATCATTCTCTGCTGGCGCTGTGCAAGTTCCTGCAGCTTGCGGAGGGCCTCCTCCATCTCCTGTTCCTGATTCTGGGACAGCTCGCCTCGTTGAAGCGTCTCGTACTGGTTCTTGTTCTGGTCCAGTTCCAGATCAAAGAGATCGGCGAGGTCCTCGGCGCTCTGACCGCCGCCACCGCCGCCACCTCCCATCGTGACCTGAATCTCATTGAACAAGGCCTCAGCCCGCATCAGGTACTGCAGGGCCCTCTGCTCGAAAGGCAGGGCGTCCTCGAGTTTCTCTTCGGTCAACTGCTGGGCCGCCGGCCCCATCTGCTCCAGAGCCGTCTGCATGTTCTCGGTCAGTTGTCCGATCTTGTCCTGAAACGCCAGACCACGTCGCGTCAGGCGAGTCATCAGGGTCTGGGTCTGCTCGGCCAGCTTGCTCTGGCTCTCGGCAATCGCCTGGATGTTGTCGGAATACTCGGAGGCTTCGAAATTCTCCTCATCCCGGATCAGATTGAACGTGACCGAAATAATCTCTTTCTGCCGCTTCGAAAGTGCTTCGGCGGAATCATCCTGACCTCCGCCGCCTCCGCCGCCTCCGCCACCGCCGGCCTGGCCCTGTGTGTATTCCTTACCAAAGGGGCGAACTTCAATGAAATAGATGTCCGTCATCACGGAGTTCGCCGGTCTGGCCGAATCGACGGCCTTTCCGTAATAAGTGATGAAGTCTCCGGGTTGGATTTCGTATTCCTCCAGGAAGAATGTGTAGCTGCCCGAGATGTCCTTCGGTGCGGTCCCGTTGTTGCTGAACAGATCTATCTTGTGCTCGTCACCACCGTTGACCGAGAAATAGAGATCGAGCGTGTTGACGCCCAGGTCGTCTTCGGCCCGTAGTTCAGTAAACACCTCTTCGACAGTCGACGCCTTGAAATCCCGCCCGGGCTCGGTGAACTCCACCAGTGGTTTTTGATCGTCGAGTGCGTCCATCGCGTACTCCTCGAGCCCCAGATACTTCTGTCCGCTGGTGTTGGTCAGTTCGATTCGGAAGGTCGTGCTCCTGTCTACCGTTACCCTGGCGGTGGCAGATTGCTCCGCTCCCGGCTCGAGTGCGATCTCACGGCCGTCGGCGAACACCAGACGCCCCGCCGATACCTCCTGGCTGGCATGGACGATCATGTCGACCGTGGTTCCCTTGAGCGCCACCATGTCCAGGGCGCTCACTTCAGTCCTGGAAGCCAGGCGGGTGTAACGAGGGAAATTGTAGGTATAGTCGAGACTCTCGACTCGCGGCAGATCTGCGACGGAGATGACGAACTCCGACGACCGGTGGCCGCCGGCCTCGACGAAGTAGCGAATGGGCTCCTGTACGTTGAAGAGAAGATGACTCCAGGTCGGAACTGTCTGAGGAGTGACCTCCATCGTGGAAGCTTCCCACTGAGAGCTGTTGTCGTATCGCAGATGTACTTCGGCACGCTCGGGATCGAAGCCCGGAGTAATCGCCGACAAGACAACATCGCTGCCCCGCGGAACCGTCGTGTCACCGGGAGTGACTTCAATCAGGAAGGCGGGCGCCGGAGGCGGCTCGAGGAAACCCGCGAACAAGCGTGCGCTTCCATAAGGGAAGAAGAACGTCGAGAAATATATGGCAATCAGCAGCGCTGCGAGAAAAACCCCGGACAGCGTCGCGAAAGTGTTGTACCGGGTCCGGTTCACCAGGTCGTCAAAACGGATGCGCCGGGTTCTGTCCAGGGCGTCCCGGATCAGGAGAATTCCGAAGGGACCGTGTTCGGATGGCGCTTTTTTTACGAGCTCGACGGCGCTGGTGAGACGATCTTCCAGACCTGGATGCTTCTCTTCGACGAAGCGTGCCAACTGCTCATTATCCGGTTTCCGGCGGAGCGGCAGCACGAGAGTTTTCACGACTGCAGCCACAAGGGCCAGGAAAAGGCCGACCCGCATCGCCACTATTATCCACGAGGAAACATTGGTCGACTCCGCAATGGTCATTGCCAGGACCAGGGCCGCAACACCGACCCCCAACACCCAGGCGAGCCCCCGAAACCATATAAAGCGATTCCACTTTCCGCGGACCTTCTGGATTCTTCGAAGCAGTTCCTGTCTGGGTTCCATTGCGGCTCCTTAATTAAACGAGCGTCGAAACAAGTTCTCAGATGGTGTCACTCTCAACCGGAAATCGACAGATTCCCGGCTGGGGCTTGATCACTCATCGCTGCCGTAACATGGTTTCCTAAATAAATTTCGCCTATACCGACCAAAAGTGCAAACAAGAAAAGGTACCACCACCAACTTTGCCGTCCCGCAGAGTTGTCCTCTTCCCCCTCGGCCAGCAATGCCCCGCGCCGAACCTCGCCGGGAAGACGCTGGACGCTGGACATCAATTCGTCCGCCGGAATCTTCCCCAGCAAGCTTTCGCTCGACGGAGGGTTCACGGCAACATGCGCGGTTTCAGGACCGATGCGAACCTCGTAGAAACCAACCATTTCGGGGGTGAAGAACCGCTGTCCGATACCGGCGGCTTCGCCCAGAGTCTGTCTTGCCCCATCCGGCATGATCAGCGCCACACTCTCATCTTCAGCGGTCAACACAGGGACCGCTTCGCCCAACTGGTGCCACGCATCGGTCTCCCGATATCGAGCCAGATACCGGACGATCTCGTGAACGACGGGTAGAAACGACGGTTTCAGCGGAAAATCGTTCCATTTGTTGTCCATGGAGGAGCCGAACACCAGCAGTCCTCGATCCTCGCCCGACGCCTCCGCGATGACCACCGAGCCGTTCTCCAGTTTGGCAATCACCGTCGTGTCGTCCTTGACTTCCATTTCCAGGTAGGCAAAGAACCGGGCGGTATTCAGAGTCAAGCGAGTGCTTCTCTCCAGAGGCACGAAGATTTCATGGTTGCGGTCGTAGGTGGTCAACGAGTAGAAAGGCTGGTCGCGGTCTCTCTCCACGAACACTTTATCCAGGAGACGGACCGGCAGTTGCTCGAATCCATTCCACCAGTCCAGGTCGACATTGTCTCCCAGAAGGACAAGTTGCCCCTGGCCGGCCAACCGCATTTCGTCCAGGCGTGTCTTGATCGGGGCCGACAGACGTGGAACGTCGTTCAGGATCACGACCTCGTAGTTCTCCAGCTGATCCGCGGTGACATTGTTCACGCGAGTTGTCGTGACGTCGAAGGGCAAATCCGGAGCGGAAGTCAGGGCCTGCTGGAGGAAGAAACTCTGTTGGGTACGTCCGGCATCAACGATAAGGAGCCTCAATTTCTCCCTGCGCTGAATGGCAAACAGGAACTGGTTGTCGACCATCAGTGGGTCCTCGGCGTCTATCTTTACCGACCCACGAGAATATCCGAGCGGAAGGTCAAACCCGGTGAATTCGACCAGCGTGCTGGAATCGGCGGGAATAGTGATGCTCTTGCGCCCGACTTCTCGATCATTGATGCTGATCGTAACCGGTACCGTAACCGGATCCGCCAGATAATGATTGTTGATCCTGGCCATGACCTGTCCCGTGTAAGTCCGGGTGAAGACTGCGGCATCCACTCCAACGCTGTCTATGCCGACGTTTTCGGGATTGTCGATGCCGAGATCGACAAGCTCGGTGCGGACCGAAGCGTCGATGACGCTTTCACGGGACGAACGGTTCCAACCGTTGCGCTGAAAGTCCGATATGACGACCAGTTCCTGATCGTAACCTTCCAACTGTCCGAACACTCGATCCGCCAGCGTAAACGCCTCGTAGTAGCTGGTCCGGTCCGAAGACGGTTCCAGGGCCCCGATGAGGGCATTCAACTCATTCGGATCGTCCGAAGGCATGGTCAACAGCGTCGCTTTCTCGTTGAAAGCGATCAGTGCGACCCGGTCTCCCGAAACCATCCCGCTGACCCTGTCCCTGGCTTCGCTCTGCATCCGCTGGAAGTTCGTTCCATACGTCATGCTGTAGGAATTGTCCAGAAGCAGAACCAGACCTCGTGATTGAGAGTCCGGAGTCACGGCTGCATTGGATTCCACCAGGTACGGTCTGGCAAAAGCACCGATCAACAACGCCAGCAGCAACAACCGGAGCGCCATCAGCAAGAGGTTGCGCAACTTCTGTTGCCGAATCGTCTTCCGGGGAATCCGAAGCAGGAACATCAGCGAGCTGAACCGGACGATCTCGGATTTATCACGGCGCACCAGGTGGATCAGTATCGGAACCGCCAGTGCGAGGGATCCGATGAAGAAGAGTGGGTTTAAAAAAGACATAATTCAGTGGTCAGTTGTTAGTTGTCATTGTCCAGTTCCAGCCTTCCGGCAACTGACCACTGACCACTAACCACTGACCACTTCCCCTCACGTTTTCGTTTTCGCTCGTTTCGCCAGATAGGCAAACAGGCCGACGTCGAGCGGTTTGCTGCTGTTCATCAATGTGTAGTCGGCACCCACAGCGGCCATCTCCTTTCGGAGTTCTGCGATGTGCCCGTGGATCAACTGTAAGTACTCGCGTTTCAGGTATTGGGGGATGACGTTCAACTTCTTCATCGTCTCCAGATCCTCGAACGCGGTCATCTTGTCGAAAGGAAAGTTGAGTTCGAAGTCGTCCATGATGTGGAACACGATGACGTCGTTCCCCTTCGACCGGAGGTGCTTGATCCCGGTCATGATGTTGTCGACTTCGTCATACAGGTCCGACACGAGCACCACGATTCCCCGCCTCTTGAGAAACCCGGCCATGTAGTCCAGTGGCTTCCGAAACTCGGTCACCTTGCCGGCCGCTGCCTTGTCGAGCTCGGCCAGGATACTGAACAACTGGCCGCTTCGGCGACCGGCGGGTATATGGCCCGACACCTCCAGATCAAAAGTCACCAGACCCACACCATCACGCTGGCCGTACGCAAAGTAGGCCAGCGCGGCCGTCAGAAACCGCGCGTAATCGATCTTCGTGACCGAGCCCGATGTGTAACCCATCGAACCGCTGACGTCCATCAGCAGGTTTACCTGGGTATTGGTGTCCCCTTCGAACAGTTTGACGACCAGGCGGTCCAACCGGGAAAAAACATTCCAGTCGATGCGCTTGATCTCGTCACCCGGCTGGTAGGGCCGGTATTCGGCAAAATCAACACTGAAGCCGAGATAGGGCGACTTGTGAAGACCTTGCACGAAGCCCTCCACAACCGTACGAGCCAACAGCTCCAGGTTTTCGATCTTCGATAGAACCGTCGGATCGATAAAACGATTGGACGGTCCGGGTGCAACTGCTGTGCTCATTCCTTCATTCCGGACTCCGGCACCGGCACGGTCTCGAGAAGATTCTTGACGATCTCTTCGGATGTGATGCCTTCCGACTCCGCGTGGAAGTTCGTCAGGATCCGATGGCGAAACACGGGGTATGCCAGCTTCTGGATATCTTCTATTGCAACGTTGTATCTGCCGTTGATCAGCGCCATGGCCTTGCTGCCGAGGATCAGGAACTGAGAAGCTCTCAAGCTCGCTCCATAGTTGACGTACTTCTTAACGAAATCCGGGACTTCCGGTCCGGCTTCACCCTGGGTCCGGCTTGGCCGGCTCGCGCGGGCCAACTGCACGGCATAACGCATGACCGGTTCCGCCACGGGCATCTTTCGCACGAGGCGTTGAAACTCGATGATCTCCGGTCCGCCGATCGTCTTCTCGTAGGTGACCTCGCGAAGAGAAGTCGTCTGGCTGACGACCTGGATCTCGTCGGCTTCGTTCAGGTAGTCGATGATGATGTTGAACATGAAGCGGTCCAGCTGCGCTTCTGGAAGCGGATAGGTTCCTTCAAGCTCGATAGGATTCTGCGTCGCCAGCACGTAGAACGGCGGCTCCAGCGGGTAGGTGTTCCCTTCGATGGTCACGGTTCGTTCCTGCATGGCTTCCAACAATGCAGCCTGGGTCTTGGGCGGCGTCCGGTTGATCTCGTCCGCCAGGATGATGTTGGCAAAAATCGGCCCCTTGACAAACACGCGCTCACGACGCCCCGTCGCCCGATCTTCTTCGATTATCTCGGTACCGGTGATGTCGGCGGGCATCAAGTCCGGCGTAAATTGAATCCTGTTGAATTTTAAGTGCAAGACTTCGGCAACGGTCGAGATCAGCAGGGTCTTTGCCAGACCCGGCACGCCGGTGATCATCGAATTAGAGCCGGTCAGCAACGAGACCAGTACCTGGTCCACCGCTTCCTGCTGACCGACGATCGTCTTTCGAATTTCGCGCGTGATTGCCGCGATGTCGGAATGAAATTTCTCTACCGTCTCAAGTTCCTGTTGGTCCACGCTCTGACTCATTCAATTAAACCTCACAATTTTCAGTAGCAACTCCTGCCCCGCTTCGAATGACGGTGCAATCTCCAGACATCTGAGAATACTCTTTCTGGCCTCAGCCAGCTTCCCGTCCCCATACTGGGCGGAGGCCAGCCTGAAATAGGTGTCCGCCTGATCCGGCGCATTCAACGCCAGCAGGGCTTCATACTCCCGCGCCGCACTGTCGAACCGCTCGTCTTCGAGAAAAATAGCTCCCAGCTCGCGGTGTCCTTCCAGATCCAACGGATGAATAAAAAGAGCCCGCTCGAGGATCCCGAGGGCCCCCTCCGGGTCGCCGTCCTCTATCATGAGGCGCGCCAGTTTCAGATAGGCATCGTAGGCGGATTCCGAGTAGGACAGGAAGCGGGTCAACGTTTCTATGGCGGACCGCGTGTCGCCCTTCCGGATGTACGCCTCGGCAAGCGTCTCGTAAGGGTTGTGTTCATCCGAGTACTCCGGATAGGCCTCCACCGCACTGGAAAGAGCCTCGATCGCCCCGTCCAGATCTTCCGCTTCGAAAGCCTCCTGGCCCCGGGCCATCAATCTCTGAAACTCTTCCAGATCGATGGCCGCGATCCTCTCATTGACCCAGTCGTGGAAACTGTCATCGAACGCGGCGAGACCCGTCGCCAGTGCCCGTTCGAAGACTTCCGCGGTATCTGCGCCTTCCTTGTAAAGAGCGAGCATCTGCCGGATCGCTCCGAACCCGTATTTCTCTTCGATGTAATCACAGATCAACGAAGCCTGGTAGTAGGAGAGCGAAACCTGGCCCGGGTTCTTCGGTCGGATGAAGCCGTTGTTCAAATCGGCGATCGGCAGGAACTGACCGTCTCGGGCGGCCACCAGGTAATCCATCCGGAGATCGTCTCCCCAGCCCGGCACCGCCTTGCGCTCCTCATAAACCGAGATCCCTTCGGAAAACCAGCGGGGGATCTTGTGGTCGGTGATCTGCAGGGTGATCACGTGCGCAAACTCGTGCCAGAGGGTGCTGCCCCAGTTGAAGCTTTCCGGTGGACGCGCCGACGGGGAATCCATCACCACGACCTTGCCGAAACAAACACCGAGGGCGCCCAGGCCTGGAAGACCCAACGTTCTCACCGCGAAGTCCTCGTGATCGGGAAACATCTCGAAAGTGATGGGGAAATCGGGTTCGAAGCCGTATTTCGAACTGAGCGTCGTGTAGGCTTCCTCGAGCAAATCGCGAACGTAAGGCTCCAGAACCCCGCTTTCTTCCTTGTGCAGCATGATCCGGAAATGCTCGGACTCGAACCGGTCGAAGTTGTCGAAGCTGTCGAGCAGCGTGAGCGTGTTCACCGTCCAGACATTGAACGGGTCATTATCGTAGGCGGTTTCCAGGATGGCCTTTCCTTCCACTTCTTCGCCGATGCGCATCAAATTGATCGCCAGAAGATTGTGCGCCAGCCAGTATCTCGGATTCAGACGAATGGCCTCGCGCGCAAAAGCGACTGCCTGCTCATACAGCCGGAGATTGACGCAGCGTTGGGCGAGGATATAGAACATCTCCCCGTACTCGGGGTTGATCTCGAGGACCTCGGCGACGGACCGATCAAAATCGGAGGTCTCGTTCCTCAGGAAATGAGTCGTCGCGGCAAGCGCGAGCGCGGCCGGCAACCGGGGGTTGATGGCCAGGGCCTTTTCGATTTCCTCGTCCGCCTCATCGTATTGCTCCGCATCGATGCGCTGTTCGGCACGGAGCAGGTGGGCCTCGATGAAGTTCGGATTGACCTCCAGGGCACGCTCGATCGCGGTGCCGACCGTCTCCGGATCGTCGTGGACGCGGGCCACACCGAGATGTGCTTCGGGCATGTTCGGATCGATACCTAACGCGTCTTCGTAACTGGAAAGGGCTTCGGGCGCGTTGAACTTCTCGGCGAGCAAGTCTCCCCAGGCCAGGAAGGCTTCCGCATCCCGGGGATTTGCCCGCGCGATCAGCTTAAAAACATCGTTCGCGTCCTGGAAGTACTCTTCGGCCCACATCGTCCGCGCGATGTAAATCATCTCTGCCGGGGCCCGGATGATTCCGTCCTGGAAGCCCTCAATCAGGTCGGCGTAGATCTGGCGGCTTTCATCTCGGCGTCCCGTTTGATCCAGGACCTCGGCGCGCTCGACGCGGGCGGCAACACCGACATCGGCGAAATTGAGTATCGCCTCCAGGTGAGCCAGCGACCGGTCGTAGTTGCCGGTGAGCCGGTTTGCCCGAGCGGCGGCCAGGCGGATCGGCCCCGCATTCGGATTGCCGGTGGCCAGATCTTCAAATCGGTCCAGGGCATGGCTGTACTCGCCTTGCCGAATCCAGGAATAGTAAAGGCTTTCGACGACCTCGGCGGATGTGTCGCCGCCCGCGACCATCGCCTCGAGCGAGACGGAGGCATCGGCGTACCCCCCACGACGTGCCTGTTCGAGTGGCGTGATGTTTTCGGTTTGCCCCAGAGCTCCACATCCGGTCAGACACAGCGACAGAACGAGCCTGAGAGACGCCTGTGGCCATCTCTTGGCAGTGGTCGAACGTTGCATCCACGGATTCACTGTTTCGGCTCCTGTGCACGGATATCCTGATTCTTCAACGCAAGTTCGATGATCAGCTCTTCCAACTGCTTGTCGTATTCGTCTTCGGGCAAAGTGTCTTTGATCAAACGCAGACTTTCGATCTGTTGCTCCAGTTGGCGTTTCTCGTCGAGCAAAGCCCGCAGGACCGGATTGGTGGTCTCGATCTTTTCTTCGACATTAAAGTGGATCATGCGAGCCAGGACGGGCATGTTCTCCGTTTCGACACCGGTCTTCTCGCTTCCGTTGTCTGAAATCTGCGGATGCTCGGTCGCCAGACGAGTCTGTTCGCTGTAGAAACGCTCGACGCCAAGCGTCGCATATCGAAAGGCCTCCCATACCGATAACCGTTCGTTCTTGTCTTCGTCGCTGGTCTCTTCGGTAAGACCTTCGAGAAAATAGTCGTAGAAGATCGTGTCGTTACGTTCCGTGCCGGACCGCGTCGCCGTCACGATGATGCGGTTCTGGCCTGCCAGGGCCTCGATCGAACCCCCGCTCGAGGTCGTTGCGTTGACGATGACGATACGCCCGGCGCCCAGCGAGGACAACAAATCGTTGTAGTCGGAGGCGGTCAAATCCGCGCCCATGATGTTGAATTTGTAATCGGCGCCGTCGAAGCTTCCGTGACCGATGAAAAAGACGAAGAAGACGTCGGTCGGACCCAGGCGCTCTTTCAAACCTTCAAACGTATTTCGAATGTCGTCGGCGCGAGCTTCGCGGTTGGAAAGCATGATCACGTCTTCTGAGACGAAACCGAAGGTATCGATCATGGCGGCTCGGGTGGCCCGGCTCCATTCGATGAAACGCTCCGCGTGTTCGGGACTTCCCGGCACACCGTTCAGGATCAGGACAACCGAATCGGCAGCCGCAAGGGTAGGGGCCAGCAGCAGCATCAAGATCAGAGCCGAACGGACCATTACGCCAGCCCCTTCTTCTTCCGCCAGAACCACTCCCCTGCCAGGGTCATGCACAGCAGCATGAACAGCAAGGGGACATCCCACAGCTCGCGCTGCTCGATAATCGAGGACTCCCCTTCGACGTAGACCGCGTCGTCGGGAAGGTCGCCCAGGTCGGCGAGGGGATAGTATCGTCCACCGGATTGGTCGGCTATTGCCTTGAGGAACCGGCCGTCCAACGCGGCGTCATAAAACTCGACGGGTCGATCGCGTACCTGAAAGGTGCTCGTGTAGCTCCCGATCTGCTTGTCTGCGTAGCTCGCGTCGACTTCGACCGTATAGATCCCAGGTATGCTGCCCGCCAGCTTCGCCTGGTACGTTCCGTCCTGCAGTCCGGTCCATTCGAACGTCACCGACTGAATGTTGCCGTCCGGGTCGATCACACGGCCGACGACATCGGCATTGTTCATACGGTCGAAACTGTCATCGGAAATGTCGGCAAACAAGCGGACGGGTTCGTCTGGCAGGTAACTGTCTTTCTCCGCATTCGCCATGACCGGGTCCGGCGATGAACTCACAAGCCAGCGCAGGATCTGGCGCCAGAACAACTCATGGGTCATGTCTTCGTGATCCATCTCCATCTGCCATCGCCAGCTGCTGGAAGTCGTGAAGGCCATCGTACGCCCGCGCCCGTATCGCTGGTAAGCCAGCAGAACAGGTCGATCGCGGCTTGAACTCTCCAACTCGACGTTTGCCAGTACGATCGCGCCGACCTTCGCTTCGTTCACGCGATTGAACTCGGTCAATGGAGGCAGGTCTGACCACTCTCCGACAATTTCCTCTCCGGTCGGCCGCAACGTCATGAGAGGATGCGATCGGCCATAGTCGGAGACGCTGACTGTGAGATTCTCGACCACGAAGTTGGACTCGTCGTCGGTCAACTGTACCGGAAGGATGTCGGCAATGGGCGTATTCTGGTAACGGCCTCCGCTGAACGAGTTCCGACCGCCGATCATCAGGAATCCCCCGCCGCGCTGGCTGACGAAATCGACAATCATCTGAAGCTGTTCCTGCGTGAAGAACGTCGATTCGATGCTGCCCAGGATCAGGCCTTTATAGGCAAACAGTTCTTCCCTCGTGGTTGGGAAGCCATCGGCAAGCGTCTCTTCCGAGTCAATCCCCTGTCGGTAGAACTTGTTCGGAGATGTTCGGAGGAGGGTCACCAGCCGGATGTTCGGGTCGTCTTCAACGGCCCGTCGCAGATAGCGGTACTCCCAGCGAGGCTCACCTTCGACATAGAGGATCTGGGGATGATCGTTCTTGACTTGAATCAGGCTTCCCAGCGAGTTGTTCTCGGAAATACGGTCGTCGGGAGCCTCGATCGAAAACGAAAAGACCCGGGACCCCGCATTCTTGACGGGGAGGTCGATCGCTGTTTCTCCGATCTCTCCATCCCTGGGGAGCGTGACCTCTTCGGACTTGAGCAGGACACCGTTTTCGCGAACTTGAAGCGTGGCCTTTCGCCCCGCCAGTCCATGGCTTCGATAGGACACTTCGGCGACGGCCGTGGAATCGCTCAGCGTTGTCCGCGGCACGGTGGTTTGAATCAACTCCACGTCCCTATCGATCGCTTCCGCACCGACACCGACCGTGTAAATCGGGATACCGCGGTTCTGGATCCTCGAAACGGCCTCAGTCCATTCTTCCGATGCGTTGTCCACGCCGTCGGTTATTAAAACGATCCCCGACAGGGGCACCGTTCCCAATTCCTGGTACAACAGCTCCATCGCGCTTTCCATCCGCGTGCGCGTTCCCGAAAACGTCATTCGATCGAGGTCCTCGATTCTCTCCGCCTCACGATCGAATCGATAGACACGAACTTTGAACTTGTCCGATAGTCGCCTGAAAAACTCGGTCGACTCGAGCTGTGCCATCAACAGGTCGGCGCGACTTTCTCCACCGTCATCCCGGATCTGCATGCTCTCGGAATTGTCGACGACGACCGCGACATAACTCTCCTGGGGCAGAACCGTCGAAATGTTCAGGACAGGTCGCAGCAGGACAAACGCAAGGATCACGAAGGTTGCGGCTCTTAGAACGATCATTCCCCACGACACCCGGGAAGTCCCGAGTGCACGGTAAAGGAAGTAAGCGCCGGCAACGGCTCCAATGGCAAAAACGACAAAGAAGAGAGGGTTGTCGATCAGCTGGAAGCCGAGCGATCCCTTCTCGTAAACGATGGGCTTATACTTGAAAAATGTCTCAAACCAGGTCATCGATTCTCACTGGATCCAACTGAATCAGTTGTCAGAAGTTTGGGACGGCAGCGGCTGCCATCAAACAACGAGTGCATCAATCGATTCATCTATTCAGTGCGTCATTGAATAGATGATGAAATTGATGCCCATGCGGTACGCCATCCCGGAAAACTCGTTCGGATAGTAAGGGTCGTCCGCCCACTCCCACGCATCACCGAGGTCGGTGTTGTAGTTGACCACCATCATCGGACGCCGGTCGTCGTCGAAAATCCCAAGGCAATAGGGCACGTAACCGTCTCGCTCATGGGTCTGGTACCCCGACTGGCCGTTCCTGATGTTCGGAATCTGCATGATGTGGTCGATGTCGTAGAAAGTGTGGAAGATGGGATGCGACATCGGGATCTGCTCGACTTCTTTGTCCGGAAAGATCTTCCTGACATTCCGGGCAAAACTCTCCCACTCCCGGGTTCCCCAGAAGTCGTCGACCACCAGGGTCCCCCCGCGCAGCATGTATTCACGCAACTGATCGGCCTCGGGCTGCGTCAATTCCATGTGCCCGACTTCAACCGCATAGACGAACGGATAACTGAAAAGCGCGGGGTCCATGATTCGGACGGAGATGTAATCATCCAGAACGATCCGGATGTTGCTCAACCGATCGATGCCGAACATGAATGTTTCATCCGCTGCGGGCCAGTCGGTCCGCCAGGACTGGCCCCGTCGGCCGTATCCTGCCATTCCCGACCCGTAAGCCAGTCTGGCGAAGACGAATTCCGATCCATCCACATCGTTATCCGTGTCGGCAACCCTGTCCGGCATAAGGAACTGCGCGGGGCTTTCAGACATGAACAGCAGAGCTAAGCACGTGACCAATAACAATCTTTTCATGGTTGTAGTCGGCTCCATTCTACTTGGAAACCAACGTCAACAAAAGCGGTGAATGGTGCGAATTAGACTCTAACCCCCTCAATACGTTAAATTTTTACAAATAGTGACATTTGGCGTCGGGCCCACCGTCCCCGCGCTATCCCTCACTTCGATGAGAGCTCCAACGTGTTGGCGAACTGAACTTGGCCGGGAGCTTCTACGCCGGGACGGTCCCCCCACGCTCTTGATTGGCGTCGGGCCCACCGTCCCCGCGCTATCCCCGACTTCGATGAGAGCTCCAACGTGTTGGCGAACTGAACTTGGTCGGGAGATTCTACGCCGGGCCGGTCCCCCCACGCTCTTGATTGGCGTCGGGCCCAGCGGCAGCGATGTCGGCTAATTCCACGAAATTGATCAGTCCGTGGGCAAGGGCTACGGCAAACAGGCTGTCGGTCGTCTGATAGACAAGGCCGAAGACGAAGCCCATGGCGATGGCCATGACGGTCCAGGGAATCAATCGACGATTCATCGGATAGTGCAGCAACCCGAATGCCAAACTCGTCACCCAGAGTCCGAATGCCGGCTGCATGACACCACGGAAAAACGTCTCCTCGGCAATGCCGCTTGCAACGGCCATGACCAGGGCACCACTGAAGGTTAGCGGCGCGAGTATGATTCGAAACTCCTGATCGAGTTCCCGCGCCCAGCGGAACGTCCCCCTCAATGCCCGTCCCGCGCACAGGACAGCCGTGGCAAGCAGAACCCCGATCAGGGCGTTCCCGCCGAATCTGGGCCAGCCCGGAAACTGGGATATGTCGTCCAGACGCCCCTGCCAATAGGCCAGGGCCAGGGAGACGGCAAAAAGAAGGGAGTACCCGAGGGCTGACGATCCGACGATGGAAAGGATGAATAACCGAGTCGGTGGACCGGGCTGAGTGAACCATTTCAGGCGCTGTGATATCTTTTTGACGAACGATGCCATTCCGTTATTACATCCGGCTCAAGGAACAGGTCGACCGTTGGGTTTCGGCCACCACAAAGCGATTCGGCAAACATGTGGTCTGCCGAAAGAAGTGCGATGCGTGTTGCCAGAAACGGTTTTCCGTTTCCGCAGTAGAAGCCTACTCGATTGCAGAAGGGTTTCAAACTCTGTCGCGGCAAGCGAAGATCGAGGTGCGGCGACCGAAGGAGTCCTGCTCTTTCCTGTTGGATGGGGAATGCTCGATCTACCCGAATCGACCGGTGATCTGCAGAACCTTCGGACTCCCGGCGCGGCTGCCCTCCGACCAGCGTGGTGTCGTCGACTGGTGCGAGTTGAACTTCACCGAAACGGATTCCGATTTCACGTTACCCGCCGAAGGTATTCTCGACATCGAAACCCTGAACGTCAAACTTGCCGCAATCAACCGTTTGTTCATGGAAGAAACCGGTCTAGAGAGAGTCCGTGTCGAAATGAGCGAGATCCCCGACCTCGACCCCGGCTTTCTGGAGAGCCCTTTCCAGTCCCGTAAGTGATTCAAACAGGTGGGTGCGCATCCCCAGCTCACGACCTGCAGCGATGTTCTCGGCCCGATCGTCAATGAACAACAGGGATTCCGGCCTTCTTCCAGCCGCCCGAATGGCGCACTCGAAGATCTTGTGATCGGGCTTCAGGGAACCGACCTCGTAAGAGAAAATCCGATGCTCGAAGAAATCGAATACCCGATAGTTTCGCCGGATGTGCTCCGCGTGGGCCTCGTTCGTGTTCGAAATGAGGACCAGAGGATATCCATCCCTCAACCGGGAGAGGAGGCGCTCAGGTACGATCAACTCCGGCGCGAACACGTCGGACCAGCAGCGGTGAAATTCCTCGTAGTCCATTCGAAGGCCGGCTTCGCGACAAAGAAACGCGTGAAAATCCCGGGTCGACAATTCCCCCCGTTCGTACCGGCGAATCCAGCCGGTGTCCCAGAGAACTTTCTCGAATTCTTCCCGTCCGAGAGCACAACGACTCGTCATCGTCCCCACACAGTCGCTCATTTCGAAGTCAACGATGACGTGCCCCAGGTCGAAGAGAATGGCCTCGATTCCCACGCAAGCATTCTAACGCCGTGTATACTCTTGATCCAACGAACTGAAGCCGTGACAAAATGGCCAGCGGGGAGTGATCCGTAACGCGGTAGCCCACCTGTCGTGTGTCGCTCCTCGCTTGCGCTTCTTCCAAAGTGAACCGACAGAGAATAATGGCATCACCAAAGCAGTCTGGCAGGCGCGGTGAGAACTCCCCGCGACGGAGAACACGAGGATCACCGGTCGAGTCGACCTACCGGGAGGGCGAATACATCGGTTGGCTGTCAGCGAACAAGATTCCTATCGTCGTGACACTCGTTGATGGAGAGGAACTTCGAGGCTGGATCGAGTACTTTGACCGCGACATCATCCGACTGACACGGGACCAGGAAGCCAACCTGTTCATTTACAAGGAGCGGATCAAGTATCTCTATGAGGATCCGAGGTCGGGACCGAAGAAGAAGAGGTAGGGTTGGGGAAGTCGGCGGTGGTCAGTTGATGGCCGGAGTCGACAAAACTAATATTCTCTGATCGAAATCGGCGAGTACGGGAAGCTGGAGTTCGCTTTGCTGATCTCCCCGGTGTCGTACGTGATGCCGTTGCCGCCGCCACCGTTGAAGTCGGCAATGATGTCGCCACGGGTTGCCCGAATGGGACCCAACGGTTCGGATACAGTCTGCGCGTCGCGGGTCTTCGCGATGAAAATGCCGCCCTCGACGGCCCCGTTACCGCCACCATTCCAATACAGTTCGCCCTGACCGATCAAGAGTATCAGGCCATACCAGCTGAAGTTACCTGAAACCGTAAGCGATCCGCGAACCATGAGAATGCCGTATCCAGTCCCGGGGCCGATCGTGGCGTTACCGTTTACGGCCACGACATGGTAATCGGATGACGAACCGAAGCTGCCAAGCGCGGTGGTGTTGCCGAAGCCCGGCGTGTACGAATCGGTGGCGGCCGCAGCGATACTGTCGGCGACGCTCTCCAGCCCGGCAACAGTGGACAAGGTTGAATTCAGGTCTCCACTGATGTCTTCGACATCCGGAGCCCCGCCCGTGTCACCCGTGTAGTTGGCCGATCGGTCTGGCGGGCCCTGGATCTCGCTCGTCACGGTCGTGTCGTCCCCGGATGAAATCACACCAATCGCGCTCTCATCATTTCCGCTACCCGCATCGTCAAAACCCGAGATGTCGAAGATGTTGGAGTTCGTCGCGTCGAACGTTCCGACTCCACCGTTCAGCGTCAGAGCCGAAGGAATGGGAGGGAAGCTGCCCTTCTTGACATCGACCTCCAGCGTTTTGGTCGCGCTTCCGATCCGGGCGATGCTTACGAAGGTGACGATACTGTTGGTGTCGGTGGTACTGGTCGCGCCATCGGCCGCGTCGTTGCGCATAAAGACGTGGTACGTGCCGACGGTCCTTCCGTCCGGGTCGGTCAGCGTGTCGCCGGCAGTTCTCGATCCGACAGCCACCGGAAGGATCGGAGCATCATCAGTTGCCAGGAGCGTCGTCAAGTCCGTCGAAGTCGCCAGATCGTTGGCGGTGCCACCGGCAGCCGCCAGCAAATCGACGTCGAGCGTGTTGGCGGAGGCACGGAGGGTCTCGCGGGCCGCCTCGATCCCGGCTTCGGCCAGAAACAGCAACTGTGTGTTCGTCTTGTAGTTATCGCCGATCTTGACGTCGATCGTTGTAGACGTCAACAATGCCCCTCCGACGATTGTCAGAAAAGCCAGCAACATAAGCGCCGTGATCAAGGCCATTCCATTCTGCGACTTCACCACTGCCTCCCTTGCATCGACATTGACCACACCATACTCCCGGGACAACTTCACTCGCAAGGTTTCTCAAACTCACGCCTTGGGCTTACCAGACTTTTAGGGGATCTCTTTGACGTTTCTCGACGCAAAGGCGCAGAGACGCATAGTGTTTTTGTTGTCGACGCCTGTTCTTCGAGCAACGATGTCGCCGAACGCGGGAAGTTCGGCTGGCAGCAAGAGCAGGACAAACATGTTCCCTCCACAAGGCACTCTGCGCTTCTCGCCTCTGCGTCGAAATTCCTCAGATCGTAATTTGACTTGGCTGCCAAAATATACGAACATATGTTCGCATATGCTGACCAAACGGCAGGAACAGATCCTGGACTTCATACGGGACCACAGCCGGGACAACGGTTTTCCGCCATCGGTTCGGGAGATCGGGGAGCGTTTCGGCCTGTCTCCGGCTACCATTCACGACCACATCAAGGCCCTGGAGAGAAAAGGGGCTCTTGAACGCACGGCCAACCGGTCCCGATCGCTGGTGGTGGCTGAACACCGGGTCGCACACACCACTCCGACCGACGTGCCCGTCGTCGGCCGAGTCGCGGCCGGAGCGCCTATACTGGCTGAAGAGAACATCGAGGACGTCGTCCGACTGCCTGAGGGTTGGGCTGCCGATGGTTCGTTCCTCCTCAAGGTAGAGGGCGACAGCATGGAGGGCGCGCACATCCTCGACGGAGATCTTGTTTTGGTCCGGCCTCAAAAAACAGCATCTAATGGAGAGATCGTCGTCGCTTTGATCGGAGACGAAGCCACGGTCAAACGCTTCCACAAGACGAAAGATCGGGTGGAACTCAGAGCCGAAAACCCGGCCTACGAACCCATCCGGATCGAATCGTCAGAAGACGTATCGGTGGGGATCGTGGGCAAAGTGGTTGGGGTAATGCGATTCTAAAGGGGAGGCCTCGTCTCAGTGACAAGTTGATTCTCACCGCAGAGGCGCAGAGACGCAGAGAGAATCCCGATCTGCATAAAGGACTTCGGACCTCGGACTCCTCGGACCGATCCCTTCACCCACGCAACAAAACATAGACCGCACCGCCACCGCCGTCGACAATCCTTGCCGATGTGTAGGCGATGACGTATCGGCCGGCTCGCCGGGTTCGCAGCCAGCGGAGGACACTTTCTTTGATGACGGATCGGTGGCCAGGGGAATGGCGGCCCCTCCCGTGGACGATACGCACCGTGGCGTAGCCGGCTTGGACCGAACACCTGAGAAACTCCCGAACGGCCTCCATGGCCTGCCCTTCGCCCAGACCGTGCAGGTCCAGGTGAGCCTGGATGGCAAACCGACCGGATCGAAGGTCGTCGAGATACAACCGCCCGGATGGGGCTACGGTGTGCTCGACATATTCGCGGCTGTGTTCGACCGCTACGTTTCCGCTTCGGCAAAACTCCTCGAGCACCTTCAACGCATCGGCTTCATCATCGTTCGGCTGAATTTCGAATGGGGCGGGAAGTCGCAGGGGGATCTCTTCCCATCCGCTCGGGCGCACATCCGACATTGCAGCTTCGAACAATTCCCGGTCGGAAAGGTCCGGCGACTGACGTAGAAGCTTGGGAGGGGCCGGTTCCTGATGCTTGGCGTCGCTTTCCGACAATCGGAGTCGACCCTCTTTGATCATTCCCTCGAGTACTGTGAAAGGTCGGTGCATCGCTTAGGGTCCCCTCAAGAATAACCATTTTGGCATCCCATCTTCACGCCATCTTCGGCCGCTCCTCAATCGCAGATCCTCGAAATAGCAGGCTATTCCTCCGGTCTGCTCAATCGGTCGCGACCAAATCTGACGCAAATCTGGGCGCCAATTCTGTGAAGTTATTTTTGAGCGGACCCTTAGTTTCGAAACCTGTTCGTTATCGGCATCCGCCGATCTCGCCCGAACGCTCGCGGCGTGATCTTCACACCCGGTGCGGCCTGCCGCCTCTTGTATTCGCTCAGATCGACCAAGCCGACGACGCGGCGAACGATCTCCGCGTCGAAGCCCATATCGAGCATCTCCTCAACAGTTCGGTCTTTCTCCACATAGGCTTCGATGACCGGATCGAGCAATTCGTACGGAGGGAGCGAATCCGTGTCCTTCTGGTCCGGACGCAGCTCCGCCGACGGTGGTTTCTCCACGATGGCTTTCGGGATCCGCTCCCGTCCGGCGGTAACGTTCGAGTAGGTCGCCAGACGGTACACCGTGGTCTTCATCACATCCTTGAGGACCGCAAAGCCGCCTGCCATGTCTCCGTACAAGGTGCAGTAGCCGGCACTGACCTCGCTCTTGTTTCCCGTACTCAGGACCAGCCAACCGAACTTGTTCGACAACGCCATGACAATGTTGCCACGGATCCGTGCCTGCACGTTTTCCTCGGTGACGTCCGGATCGCAGTCGGAGAAAACGTCACCGAGGCCGGCATCATACGCGCTCATGATCTCGGAAATCGGAATGGTAATCAGCCGGATCCCCAGGTTCCCGCCGAGCGCGACCGAATCGGTGACGCTGCCCTCGGATGAGAACCCGGACGGCATCATAACACCCACGACATTCTCACTCCCCAACGCATCGACGGCCACGGTCGCCGTCAGAGCCGAATCGATGCCACCGCTCAAGCCGAGAACGACTTTCTCGAAGGAATTCTTGTGAACGTAATCGCGCGTACCCAGAACCAGTGCGTCATAAATCTCCGCCGATTCGGAGAGCGGTTCGACCACTTCCCTGTTCGGTAACGGCACTTTCTCGACAGTCGGCTGGGGCAACGAGACAACGCTCACTTCGGATTCGGTTTCAACTTCCAGTTGTCTGCGGCGTGGATCGTGGAGCCGGCGGCGGAATACGGCATCCAGGTCGAGATCCACAACGATGAGGTCCTCCTCGAACTGGGGACCCCGCGCCAACAACTCGCCGGTCTCGTCGTATACGAGGCTGTCTCCATCAAAGACAAGTTCGTCCTGTCCGCCGACCAGATTGTTGTAGGCCACGATTGCGATATTGTCACTGGCACGGGTCGCCAGCATCCTCTCCCTCCAGAGCCGCTTCCCGGCATGAAATGGGGAGGATGAAATGTTGATGAGCACCTCGGCACCGCCTGCCTGAACCTGATCGACAACCGGACCGTCCGGATACCAGATGTCCTCGCAGATGCTCAGGCCGATGCAGACATCGCCGATCTGGACCAGAGGGGAAAGCCTGCCGACCTGAAAATAACGAAACTCATCGAAGACTCCGTAGTTGGGCAGGTACGCCTTGTGATAGACGCCCGCCAGTTGGCCGTCGCTGAGAATGGCCGCGGCGTTATAGATGTCATCCCGGCGATCCACAAACCCCACAATGGCAGTCAATCCGGTCGCCGATCTACGGACCTCCTCGAGAACTTCGAGGTTCGCCTCGACAAACCGCGGTTTCAGGAGCAGGTCTTCGGGGGGGTATCCGGTCAGGGCGAGCTCCGGAAAAGTGACGATGTCGGCCTCGATCGCCCGCGCCTTGTCCATCCATTCGATGATCTTCGCGGCATTCCCGTCCAGGTCGCCCACGACCACATTGATCTGGGCCATGGCCAGCCGTAATCTTCGGTGTTTCCCCATCAGCGCAATCGTAGCATGGGAATGAGCGGGCAGCCGGCAGCGGGTAGCGAGCAGCTTGAGATTGGCTCCCGCCCCAAAGCTGCCCGCTACCCGCTACTCGCTGTTTGCTAATCTCCCACGAACTTGAACCCGAACCTTCCTTTGATGCAGAGCTGACCGTTGGCCACTTCAACATCGAGGGGTGAGGTCACCTTCACGATCCGGTTGTCCTGAACATGGAGGGTGAGGGTGCAGCCGACGCCACAATATGGGCAGATGGTGCGGGTCTCTTCCTGTTTGGATTCGTCCCAGCTTCCAGCCTCGCGCATGTCGTGCTCGCTCTTCGACATCAGCGCGCCGGTCGGGCAGACGCCGATGCAATTTCCACAGAAGACGCAAGCGGAATCGGGCAGAGCAACGTTGGCTTCAGTCGAGATTCTCGCATCGAAGCCTCGACCGGCAACGGCGATAGCGAACGTGTTTTGCGCGTCCTCGCCGCAGGCTTCCACGCACTTGTAGCAGAGGATGCACTTGCCGAGGTCGCGAACGTAGAGTTCGTTGTCGATCTTGACGGCTTGCCCGGCGTTTTCGGCGGCGTTCCCATCGGGTAGAGAATGATGTCCGGGCTCTCGAGCGTCCCGAGCGACGGCGGGATCCGACGGGGCGGGTGGGCCGTATCGATCCGGGAGGGCACCATAGCGTTCCATGTAGCCCTGGACCTGGGGCGCTGTGGACAGGTCCACCGACGAGGCCAGAAACTCCAGCACCATCTTTCTGGAGAGCCGGACCCGCTCGGAATCGGTCCGGATCTCCATTCCGGCTTCGACCTTCCTGGAACAGGATGGCACGAGTGTGCGAGAGCCCTCCAGTTCGACGACGCAAACCCGACACGCATTGACCGGAGTGAGGCCGTCCAGATAACACAGCGTCGGCGTGTCGATCGAGGCCGACCGGCAGGCCTCCAGTATCGTCGAGGTCTCATCGACCGAAATCCCACGGCCGTCGATCACGATTTCGATCTTCCGTGGGGGCGCCTCCTCCGGAGCCTCCGGGGTTCGGCTCGCGCGGGGAGGGGGCCGGAACCAGATGGGATCGGACTTGCTCATGCTTTGGTACTCCGCTCGGGCACAGGATCCAGGCTTTGGAAAGCCGACTCGATCGCGTTCGAAGCCGTCTGGCCCAGACCGCAGATGGATGCGTCGCGCATGACCTGTCCGATATCGGCCAGGAGCGCGAGTTCATCGGACCGGCCGCCGATGGTCCGACCGGTTCTCACCCGTGCCAGTAGCTCTTCCTGCCGCACGGTTCCGACGCGGCAGGGCACGCACTGACCGCACGTTTCATCACGGAAGAAAGCCGCGATACGGGCCAGAATGTCACCGATATCAACGGTGTCGTCCAGAACCATCACGACACCGGAACCGACAGAGGCCCCCTCCGACCGGGTTCCTTCGAAAGTGAGAGGCATGCTCATCTTGTCGGGACCCACAAAGGTCCCCGCAGCGCCCCCAAGCAGAACGGCACGAATGTCCCTTGCCCCTCTAACACCACCCGCCAACTCGATTACCTCGCCTAGAGTCCGCCCAAATGGGACTTCGTAAAGGCCGGGCCGGGCGACGTGTCCGGAAACACAGTACAGCTTGGAACCTGCCGATTCCGACGTCCCGACGCCGGAAAAAGAGTCCCCGCCCTCCGTGACGATCCAGGGAACGTTCGCGAGCGTTTCAACGTTGTTCACCAGCGTCGGCTTACCGAACAGACCGACGTCGACCGGGAACGGCGGCTTGTTCCGCGGTTCCCCCCGTTTGCCCTCGATCGAATTGAAAAGCGCCGTCTCTTCGCCACACACATAGGCTCCGGCGCCACGACGTATCTCGATATCGAAGTCCAGTCCGGAACCAAGAATGTCCTGCCCTAGCAGACCGGCCCCTCTGGCGGCTTCTATTGCCGTCGTCATTCGGCGGGCAGCCAGAGGATATTCGCCTCGAATATAGAGATACCCTCGTTCGCTTCGGGTCGCGAACGCCGCGATCGTCATTCCTTCCAGGATGGCAAACGGATCACCTTCCATCAGGAGCCGGTCCTTGAACGTGCCGGGCTCGGATTCATCGGCGTTACAGACGACATAATGGGGACTCCGGGACGCATGGGCGACCGCCTCCCACTTTCGTCCGGTGGGAAAAGCCGCACCTCCCCGCCCAAGCAGCTTCGAGGCGACGACTTCCGCAATCACTCCTTTCGGCCCCAATTCGATCGCCCGCCCCAACGCTCGATAGCCGCCTTCCCCTCGATAGGCTTGGAGACTTTCCGGGTCGGTTCGCCCGATTCTACTGAGGAGGCGAAGGCCGGGCTGACCCGACTGGGGAACAGACCGCCGTAGAGTTTCGAGTCGGTCTTCTTCGACCGCAGGTGCCTCGAAGGCCCGGACGAGGTCGTTCCCGGTCTCCGCCGGGGCGTGGGACGACATTTGAGGGTTGGCGCCCGCCGAGACCATCAGAGTCGCCGGCGCACGTTCACAATGCCCCAGGCACGGGCTGCGCTTCCACGCCACTGGCTTCTCCGAATCCGCTGTACCCTCCGGGCCCAACGTCGTTTCCAGATCCGAGCAAAGACGTCCGGCTCCCCGGATACGACAAGCGATGTCGTCGCAGACGTGGATCAAACGCGGGGAACGGGGAGTGAGCGAAAAAAGATGGTAGAACGTCGCGACTCCGTAAACTTCGGCAGGAGGAATCGTGAGTCTCCTCGATATGTGGTTCAGCGCACCGGGGGGCAGCCAGCCGAATCGGGCCTCGACCCCATGAAGCGCCGGGAGAAGAAGATCTCGCCTCCCCCGGGTCCCAGGTGTCCCTGAGGTTGCGGCATCTTGCTCCCTCGCGTCTGCCGCCCGGACCGGCGCCGGAGGGCCAAGAACCGAATCGACCGCGGCTCGTTCCATGGCGTCAGCTTCAGGTTGGGGAACACGGATATCCATTTCTTCAGATCTTCTCGACTCGAATCGCCGCGGCCTTAAACTCCGAGGTGCCGGATTTCGGGTCCGTCGCGGCGATCGTGAGCAGGTTCGTTGCGACGTCGTCGGGAAAGTGCAGGCTCATGAACGTGAGCCCTCGACGGAGTGTTTCGTCCCGACGGACCGGCACTTCCACGGCGCCGCGCCGGGAATGCACGCGGACCAGGTCTCCATCCCGCACTCCCAGTTGCCGGGCATCCTCGGGCGAAAGATCCAGGGTTTCACCACGTCGCAGCGGAGAAGGATAGGCGGACGTCTGAACCCCGGTGTTGTAATCGTCCAGGCGGCGGCCTGTTGTAAGACGCAGCGGAAACTCCGGCGTCAGAACATCGACCGGCGGATCGTGCTCGACCGGAAAAAACGGAGCCCGCGGACCTTTCAGAGGGAACTCCCACAGGCGGCTGTGAAGGAAAAGCTCGCCGGGATGATCCTCATCGTAGCAGGGCCAGCGAAGCCCATTGTTTGCTTCCAGGCGCGAATAGCTCATTCCGGCGTGAGCGGGACTGAGATCACGCACTTCGTTCCATATGGTTTCCGCGTCAGGCGTTCCCCAGTCATGGCCCATTCGTCGTGCCATGTCGAACAGGATGCCGACGTCGTCCCGAGCCCCACCGGGCGGATCCAGGGCCCTCCGGACACGCTGAACGCGTCGTTCGCTGCTGGTCACCGTCCCCTCGGTCTCGCACCAGGCGGCCGCGGCCGGGAGAACGACGTCGGCCAGTTCGGCGGTTTTCGTCAGGAACATGTCCTGGACGACCATGAAATCGAGTCCTTCGAGCAGACGGCGTGTATGAGTCTGGTTCGCTTCAGACTGGAGCGGGTTTTCGCCGATGATATACAGGGCGCCGAGATCACCGCGGTCCATAGCCTCGAACATCTCTGAAAGGTGCCACCCTTTGTCCGGCGGGATGGTCACGCCCCAGCGACCCTCGAACTTCGATCGGAATTCGGCGTTCTCCACGTGCTGGAACCCGGGCAAACGATCGGGCAGAGCGCCCATGTCGCCACCACCCTGAACGTTGTTTTGTCCCCTTAGGGGATTCAGCCCGCTACCATACCGGCCCACGTGACCGGTCAAGAGGGACAGATTGATGAGCGCCAGAACGTTGTCGACGGCATTGTGGTGTTCGGTGATCCCGAGCGTCCAGCAAATGATCGCTTTGTCCGCCGAAGCGTAGCCGTGCGCCATGTCGCGAATGACGTCGGCGGAAACACCCGTCACCCGGGCGGCGTGTTCGAGCGTATAGGATTCGACGCCGTTTCGGTACCGGTCAAACCCCGTCGTCGCGTTATCTATGAACTGTTCGGACTCCAGGCCGGCGGCGATGATCTCGCGCCCCATCGCGTTGGCCAGAGCAATGTCCGTACCCACGTCCAGACCGGCCCAGACGTCTGCCCACCGAACGGAACTGGTTCGCCGCGGGTCGATCCCGTAGAGGCGCGCTCCATTCCGCAATCCCTTGAGGACATGATGAAAGAAGATCGGGTGGGTTTCCCGAGCATTCGATCCCCAGAGGAGAATGACGTCGGTGTCTTCAATCTCCTGGTAGGAAGTCGTACCCCCACCCGCTCCAAAGACAGCCGCCAGACCGGCGACGCTCGGCGCATGTCAGGTCCGGTTACAGCTGTCCACGTTGTTGCTTCCGATCACGACGCGAGCGAACTTCTGAGCGATAAAGTTCATTTCGTTCGTGCTCTTGGAACAACTGAAGAGCCCGAAAGCCTGACGACCTTGTTCGGCCACCACAGCCCCGAGCCCGTGGACCGCCCGATCCATAGCCTCGTCCCAGTCGACGGGACGCAATGCCCCGTTCTGACGGACCAACGGCTGTGTCAATCGGGGATAGGGTTTTCGGTTACGCATGCAGGGTATTTTAGCAGGTAGCGAGCAGCGGGCAGCTTTCGGGCGGGACGGATTCGCGGCTGCCCGCTGCTCGCTACACGCTATTTCTTCGCGAAACCGTAGACCCGCATTACATCCTGGAGTGTAACGATCCCCTCCAGGCTACGGATGTCGAGCCGGCTGACCACGGGCAGGATGTTCGCTCCGGCCGAACCCATGCGTTCGAGGGCAATGTCCAGAAGGTGATCATCGTGCAGGTGTGGGGTGTCCTTGATGTCGATAGCCTCTGCCAGCGGTGTGCTGCCCGTGGGGTCGGGGGCTTCGAGTAGTTCCCCGATTGTGATCATACCGACCAGTCCTCTCTCGTCGACTACGGGCCAGGCCTCCCATCGACTGTCCTGGACTCGCTCCAGGGCCTCGGACGGCGTCATGCTGACATCGATCACATCGCGGGGCACCCTCATGGCCCTCCGAACACGGAGCCGTCCCTGTGGCTGCTGTGTTTCGGCGGTCGGCAGGTGGATGCCATCCTGATGAGCCAACGCCTCGTAGATGGGTTGCCGTTGTAAACGGTAAGAAATGAAGAAGCTGACGAGGTTCGAGACCATCAAAGGTACGATGATCGAGTAGTCTCGGGTGAGTTCAAAAATCATGATCACCGACGTCAACGGGACACGGATGATACCGGCAAAAGCAGTCCCCATCCCGACCAGTGCATAGGCTCCGGGGGTACCCGTGTATTCGGGCAGAAGAAAGTGCGCGACGCTTCCCACTGTCCCGCCGAGCATGGCTCCGATGAACAGGCTCGGACCGAAGATCCCCCCGGCATTTCCTGACCCGTAGCAGGTCGCGGTGGCCACGAACTTCAGGACGACCAGCAGGATCATTGCCTGAAAGGCCATGTTGCCGTTCAAAGCGTCGTTCACACGACCATAGCCGACACCCAGAACCTCGGGAACAAAAAAGCCCAGCACACCAACGGTGAGCCCACCGGCAACCGGCTGAAGCCACCGTGTCCGTTGGGGCATGTCGAGAAAACGCTGCCGGATCCACAACAGGGCTTTTACGAATCCCGCGGACACCAGTCCCCCGACAACTCCGAGGATGAGGTAGAACCCCAGCTCGGATGCGTGCACGAGCTGATATTCGGGGACGCTGAAGAGGGGTTCATCTCCCAGCAACAGGTGCAGCACCATCCAGGCCGTTGCGGAACTGAGGACCACAGAACCCAGCAGGCGAGCGTGGAGGTTGCCCAGAACCTCCTCGAGCGCAAACAGAACAGCGGCAATCGGCGTGTTGAACGCCGCCGCCAGTGCTGCCGCTGCGCCCACGGGAACCAGCGCCTCCACCTTCTCCCTCTTGAGGCCGAGCGCACGTCCCATGACGGATGCGATGCCCGAGCCGACCATCACCGACGGTCCTTCGCGGCCCAGAGCAATCCCGCTGGCCAGCGCACCCACTGAAACCCAGAATTTCCCCAGGACCGTCCGCAGCGTAATGCGCCCACCATGGACCGACAACGCGACCTTGGTTTGAGGAATGCCACTGCCCCGGGCATCCGGGAAAAATCTGTAGATCAGGAACCCGGTCACCAGGGAACCGATGACCGGGACGACCAGACGTCTCAGCTGCAACCCGGCCCCAAGTGGGAACATCCGCGAGCCCAGGTTTTCGGTCAAAACGATGAACGCAACCACGGTCAGACCCACGACCGCTCCAATCACCAGCGTCAACACGAGGAACAGCTTGTCTTCCTGGTGTCGAATCTGAATAGCCAGTTTCCGAAGCTGGAGGCGAAAGGACTTTTGGGCGTACCAACCTTGTAGTCTCGTCAGGGTGTCATCGAACTGCATTTGTTACTCAAATCTGGGGAAAACTGGGGCTGAAGCGGCCCAGAAAGACGCTCTTTTGAGGAAGGCGCTCTTTTTTGATTGTGCGGGTCGGGCATTGAAACCGCAAGTCGTAAAAGCGAATCTTCAATGAAGCGAGATAATGGGGTGTGAAGCTGAGACGTCAGGCTGCTGTGAGTCAGCACCTTCCGCGGTAAATCGAGGGCTGGGCCCCGGCGGCAGTCCAGCGCCCTGGTGGTTTTGAGCTAATTTGGTTTCAGCTCAGGATCGAGTCTTGTTCGGCGAGTTGCATACGAAAGAAGTGTGCTGACTTTTCCCGAGCTTCGTAGCCGCAGCGGTCGCAGGACCACATTTCAATTCGTTCGACGAGCTCAAACCCCCAGGAATGGCCGCATCGGGTACAAAGGGTCAAGTCTCGGCCCACGCGAGTCTTCGGGGACGGGGCTAACGCCTCGTAGTCCAGTTCAAAGTCCAGTACTTTCATCGGTTATCTCCTACACGTGGTCACTGGCGGAAGGCAGGCGCAACAATGCGTCAACCTTTCGCAAGGCGCATAAGGAGACCACTTCCCAATCTATGGTCGTCTGTCGCAGTGTCAGATCAGGTCCACCGGCTGTTGCTATAAGATTAAAAGTTGCGAACGATTCGATTGTCGGGGAACGTCATTTGAGAAGGGCGTGCTTGGAAGTAGCAAAGAAATCAACGAATCCAGAGTTCGACGCGTATCCATCAATGAGGTTCGACAACTTGCGGAGAAGCGACATGACGGAGGCCGGACTGGTTCTAACGATGAAAGATGGTAGAGCGGCCCGTGAGGCCTCCGACGATCTGTCGTTGTTGATAAGTCAGGCATCTTCGGGCGATACGGATGCCTTCGAATTGATTGTCCGCCGCTTCGAGCGAAAGCGTTCTGACAACCGCACTGCGGTTGCTGGGAAACCTCGAAGATGCGCAGGACTCCGCCCAGGAGGTTTTCCTGAAAGCTCACCGTCATTTGGGGCGATTCGACCAGAATCGAAAATTCGAACCCTGGCTCTATCGGGTGACGGTAAACGTATGCCGGGATGCCTGGCGCCGCAGGAAAACCGGGACTTCCCTGAGATCGGAAATGCCGGATCAGATAGCGGATGTCCAGTCCACAGGTAACCCACACCGGAGCCTGCGTGCGGAAGAGGACAAACAGTTGTTGTACCGGGCACTGGCAACGCTTCCGGAAAAAGAACGAACGGCGATCGTTTTGCGGGATCTGCAAGGTTTTTCGACCGCGGAAGTTGCCGGGATACTCGGTTCGTCCGAAGTCACCGTTCGTTCTCAGGTAAGCCGCGCCCGGGTCCGAATCAAGAAAGAGATCGAGAAAATGCCGGATGCGCCGCGGAGGCAACGATGAATTGCGAGAAGTGGGAATCGGAAATCGCTCTCCATGTCGAAGAGGACCTGCCTCGACCCCGATCACGCCGTCTCGAAGAGCACCTTCGGTCGTGTCCCGCCTGCCGTTCGTTCCGGGACGAGCTCGTGGACACGCAGGCGCTGTTCAAGGGACTGCGGGACGACGCCGTGGGAGACGACTCGCTGACACTCGTGCGAGACCGGGTGATGACCACTGTAAGGACGGATTAGGGAACAGGAGTGTTGCCGTGGGTTACGTGGACTCCGAAATGGACGTACGCGCTGGCCGGTGTGGCCGCCATGGTTGTGGTGTCCCTGGCTCTCTGGGGGTTGCGGGGCGAATCGCCTCTCTCGGAAGTCCCCCTCGAACGTGCGGCGATCCCCAAACCCGTCGAAGCTGAAGTCTCACCCACGCCACAGGCCCCCGCACCCGTCGACTCCACCCCTACGCCTGGGGAGATGGGATCGACGGAGGCGGCGGTTCCGGTAATCGCGGCCGCGGAACCTCCCGAACCGACACCGGCGGGACCCGACACCGGGATCGGGCCCGAAGAACCCGCATCAAACGTCGAGGCACAGCTCGTCGTAAAACTACTGACTGACGATCCAGACATAGTCATCTATTGGGTCGTCGACCAAGACGGAGGACAAGAACAATGATGAATGTGGCCAGACTCTGGCGTTCGGTTGGAATCGTGCTGCTTGGGATCATCCTGACCGCCGGGTACCCGCCGGAAAGCGCGGCGCAGCAGCAGGAACAGGAGGACGAGGGCCAACGGCTGGAAACACGGGTCTTCGAGATACAACACGCCGGTCAAACAGAGCTCCGGCCTTTGATGAACATGTTTGAGGTCCGCTGGACGTTCGACGAGCGATTGAAGACTCTGTTGGTCCGCGCACCTCGAGACATCATGCCGGCGATCGCGCAGGTGGTGGAACGCTTCGACGTCGCTGCGCCTCGAACTCCCAGTGTCGAGCTAACGATGCACATCCTACTGGCAACGGAAGAAGAGCGACAGGAACCACTCCCGCCGATGCTCGACGCAGTGACAGAGCAGCTACGCAGTGTCTTTGCGTATCGCTCCTTTCGCCTCCTGGAAACATCGATCGTCCGCGGCATCGATGGCGAAGGGGTGTCTGTCCTTGGCGTACTTCCTCTCCAAATTGAGGGCCTACGGTATCCTGAGTACCAGATGAGTGGGACATTGCACGTCACCCCCGGATCGGATGACTCGCGAGTCGTTCGATTCGACCGTTTTTCGTTCACGTCGCAAATCACGGTGGGCGCCGAGAACCACAACATTCAGATCACGACATCAATCGAAATCGCCGAAGGTCAGCAGGCCGTCGTGGGTAAGGCGGCGGTGGGCGACAGTGCCTTGATCCTGGTCATGAGCACGAAACTGATCGATTGAACTTAGCAGGTAGCAGGTAGCTTCGGAGGTGCCTCTACCTGCTGATGGCTTTTTCTTACGAAGCCAGGCTCACCAGGAAAATCACGGCGACAGCACCCATCCCGGCCAGGCCAAAATAGGCGTAAGCCAGCATGGCTTTGCCAGGCTGGTGTTCTTTGGGAACGGCCGGAGAAGTGATCACTTTCAGGTTCAGGAAACCCAGAATCGGCCCGGTCAGAAACGCAACGATCGTCACGAAGTCCACCATCTGCGTCAGGCTGGTGACGAACACCGCCAGCAGGGCGGTCATCGCGACGCCGATGGCGACAAGGGCGATCCAGTACGGCCGTGAAATCGGGGCATTGGCCGTCTTAGCCGGGTCTTTTATCATGATCACTTTGATCGTCCGGTCGATAACGCGGGGATAGCCGTCCATGACGGTCAGCGCCGTCGAAAACATCGCGGTCAACGCGGTGATGATCATGATCGGCCGGGTCCAATCCCCCAGGGTCCGTACGTACAGGTCTATCAACTGGGTCGAAAAGACTGCGCCGGCGGAGCTGAACGTCTCACCCGAACCGTACATGACGCCCGCGCCCAGAGTCAGAAACGCAAACGCGAGGACAGCGGTCGCGCCGTAGGCGATCTTGAAGTCCAGACGCGCGGTCGCCACGGTGGCCCGAACGCCGCTGGCCTTGTCCTTGGCCAGCGTCCAAAGAGAACTGTAAACAGAGATCGCAATGTCGGACGGCATCCAACCGGCCAGGGCCAGAAGAAATGCCAACCCCACCGTGCTGCCTGCCGGCGCCATCGGGATAAGGCTGAAGTTGGAAAAATCCGCCCTGGGGATGACAACGGCCGCGGCGATGAGCGTCGATATGGCCAGCAACAGGAGAACGATCTTTATCGACATGTCGAGCGCCTTGAAGTGGCCGATCCAGAGCAGGATCCCACAGCCGCCATAGACGATCGCCGAAGCAAGAACGGGGGAAATGCTGGTCCCCAGCGCATACTGAAACAGGGACGATGTGAACAGGATGATTGCCGCGTTCGTGATGACAACCGTGCTGAGAATGATGACGAAGTAAAGCCAGACAGCCCATCGCCCAACCCGGTGATAGCCCTCGACCAGACTTTCGCCCGTCGCGGCGGCATAGCGCGGACCGAACTCGAAGAAGGGATACTTCAACGCCAGCGCGAAGACGATCACACCTGCCAGCGCGAAACCCGAAACAGCACCGGCCCGGGTCGATTGAACCAGATGCGATACGCCAATGGCACTGCCGGCCCACAACAAGCCGGGACCAAAACTCTTTAGAAATTTGCGAAGGCCCGTTTCCGCATCGTCAACGACCATTCCGGGGGTTCCGACTTCGGTGCTCATCTATGCTCCTGTTGCTTTCGAGGCTCTATTGTTTTCGAGTGCGGTTCCAATGCACGTTGGAGTAAACGCCAGCCATAATACACCGAATGCGCGGAACGTCAAAAGGGCCCCGCACCTCACATGCTGGCGGGCGGATTCATGCTCCTCTGGTCAGGGTTACCGGTTCTCCCGGAACGTGGTTTCTGAACCGGGAATTCGCGGGAATCCGCTCCCCGTCCTTTATGGTGAGTTTCGGTTCCAGGAGCCGGCTTCCCCCGAGCGTTTCGCCGGCAATGCCATCGGAGAACAAGAAGTTTCCCTCTCTCAGTTCGAACACGGTGAGGTCTGCCGGAAAACCGACACGGAGGCGTCCTCGGCGGTGATCTTCTTTGAGTATCCGCGCGGGGACGATAGTGGTCTTCCGGACAACATCGTCGATCGTCAGACCCAGAGCCAGAAACTTCGACATGACGACGGGCAGGCTGAACAGGGCCGGTCCCAGGTAGTTCGTCCGCGTGATGTCGGTGCTCAACGTGGTCGGGTAGAGGCCTCCCTTGAAAGCGGTCCGCGCCAATTCAAAACTGAAATGGCTCTTGGCCGGAGCGGCATCGATCACGACGCCTCTGTCGCTCGCGGCCTTTAATTCGGGCAACAGGCTATCCGCGCCTCCGACCAGCCCGCCGCGCCTCCCGGTGAAAGCATGCGTCAGTATGTCTCCAGGATCCAGCATCGAGAGCATATCCCTGTTGAACGCAGTCAGCACATCGGACCCGACGGTCTCTTCGGAATTCAGGCCCGCATGGGTCATCAACGGAAGCTGCGTGCGGGCGGAGACGGCTTTAGCCAGCTTCAGGATCTTGAGATCCGGATTCACCACGGCGGGCCCGTTCGCTCTGATCTTGATGCCCCGGATGACGTCAGGTTCCCGTTCCACAAGACCGATCACCCGCTCCGGATCCAGGCTCTTCCATCCGATTTCGGGAGAGACGGCTTGCCCGGTCGGACAGAGGTGAAGAAAGCAGAAGATGTCCGTACAAGCCTTTGGAATGACGAAGCGCTTGAACGCATCGTAGTTGGCGTAGCCCACGCTGCCCGCGTCCGACACCGCGGTAACGCCGGAGCGGACCCCCGCCTCGTCCGGAGCAACCGCGATCGGCATGATCCCCTCGGCAACATGGGTGTGGATGTCGACGAGACCGGGAGTCAGAATCAAGCCTTCGACATCGATGACTTTTGTCGCCGAAGACGTGCCCAGCTCGGGCTCGACGGCGGCGATCCGGCCATCATGAATGGCCACGTCGTATCGCCCATGAATATCCTCGGCGGGATCGATGACGGTTCCGTTTTTCAGAAGGACGTCATGAACCATGAGCTAGGAGCCCGCGCGGCAGAAGAGATCTACTGCGAAAGCAGTAGAATCGGTCCATATTTCCCCGATTTTTCGTTGAATAGAACCACTATGCGCCTCAAAATCGAGCAAATCTGTCCTCGATTCCCTACTTTCTCGCTACGATCCCTTCTGCCGCGCAGGCTCCTAGCGCTCTGTCCACCGCTCCCAGCAACAGGTCCGCGTCGGTTTCGTCGAACTGCAACGGCGGCTTGATCTTCAGGACGTTTTGGAATGGCCCCTCGGCGCTTATGAGAATGCCATCAGACTTCAGTTGCTCCACCAGACGGGCGGTCTCATCCGTCGCCGGATCTTTCGTTTCCCGATCTCGGACCAGTTCGACACCCATGAACAGACCGGGGCCTCGCACGTCACCGATCGCCTCGTGCCGCTCGGCCAGACGATTGAATCCTTCCGTCAGATAACGCCCGACGCGAAGCGCCCTTTCCCGCAGCCCTTCTTCCTTGACCACATCCAGAACAGCCATACCCACGGCACAGGAAACGGGATTCCCTCCGAATGAGCTGAAGAACTCCATCCCGTTTGCGAAAGACTCTGCGATCTCCGGGCTCGTGACGACGGCTCCGATCGGATGCCCGTTGCCGATGGGTTTCCCCAGGGTGACAATGTCGGGAACCACGCGGTGGGCTTCGAAAGCCCACATGTGGCTCCCCACGCGCCCGAACCCGACCTGAACCTCGTCCACGATACACACGCCGCCGGCCGCACGAACATGAGAGAAGGCCTCTTCGAGGTATGCTTCCGGCAGTACGAGTTGCCCGCCGCATCCAAGTATCGACTCGCTTATGAACAAGGCGGGCGGGCGGTTCCCGGCAACAAGACCCTGACAGGTTTCCCGTACGGATTCGGCGTAGGCAGGGCCCGCAGACCGATTGCCCGCGAAACGACCGCGGTAGGCGTCCGGCTTCTCTACCTTGTGGACCCAATCGGGCAACCCCTGACCGCCCGGTCCCTCGCACTTGTACGGACTCATGTCCACAAGCGTCGCCGTATTTCCATGGTAGGCACCCTCGAGGACGATCACGTCACGACGCCCCGTGTGCGTTCGAGCCATCCGAACCGCCAGTTCGTTGGCTTCGCTGCCGGAGTTGACGAAGAAACAGACGCTCAGGGGATCGGGCAGCGTATCGGTCAGTCGCTTAGCGTACTCGACCAGATGGGGGTGTAGATACCGCGTATTCGTGTTCAGGACCAGTGCCTGCTGGAACAAGGCCGCGACAACCTTGGGATGGCTGTGTCCCACATGGCAGACATTGTTCACGCAATCCAGATACGCGCGTCCACCCGCATCGAACAGGAATTGACCCCGCCCACGGACGATTTCCAGAGGAGTGTCGTAGGCCAGGCCAACCGAAGACCCGATCCGATGCTTTCGTTCGTCCAGTAGCTCCCGCTTCGTCCGTGATCGATTCCCGACATGCTCGGTCGCAAGCGAACCCATCTGACAGGCCGCCCGAAACCGGTTCTCGGCCCTGTCCCAGTCTACGGCGGCCAGACGCTCAAGCATCGCCCAGGCGGGCGCGGCGCTCGTCTGCTTATGAAGATTGTCGGGATCTTCGCGAGCGGCGATGGCGGACGAGGTCACGCTGACCGCCAGTCGCATACAGATCAGGGGAAACAATACGCGGATCTCGTCGTCGGAAAGCCCGCGAGCGCCATTGTATCCGGCAACAACATGGGCAGCCGCATCCAATGGATCATCCACCCCGAGAACCGCGTACGCGCATCCGATCGCCAGTTCATTTACAGTCTGGGTCCACACGAGGTCGCCAAAATCCAGAAGGCCCCAAACCCTCCACTCCTGACCGAAAGCCGATACCAGCAGGTTCTCGTCGTTCGCATCATTGTGGATGACGCTCATTGGCAGATCGGCCATCAACGGCGCGACACGCCCACGGTATTGGAGCAGCAGATCCTCGACAAGCCTCCGATCAGATGGATCTCCGATGGTTCCGGTATAGGCACTGATCCATGCGGCTCGCGCCAGGTCCCATCGAATCGAACGCTTCATCGCCGGGTGTTCGAAGTCGCGCAGACACAGATCCAGGTTACCAAGCGCACTCCCGACGCTTTCAAACAAGCCGGCGCTGCGCTGTGTGATCTCTGACAGGGGTTGGCCTTCCACGAAAGTCAGAACCCGGAAGAAAAACCCGCTTCCATCCGCATCCGTGATCCGCGGATTGGACTCCCCTGAAAGCGGTGGCACAACCCGGGGGCATGTCCCGTCGGGCCAGCCCACCGCCACCAGTTTCATGGCCTTGTTTTGAAAGTCGAGAACCTCGGCGGGAACTCCACGGTTCGCGACCTTCAGGACAAAACGCTCATCCTCTCCGGCGTTGAGCTTGAAGTTCTGGTCCCATTCCGAAGGCAGGGGTTCCGCGGTGCCTTCCATTTCGTAGTGTTCACGGACGAATTCTTCGACCTTCCCGGCAGAGAAGCGGGGCTTATTGTCCACGGTCAGCAGTGTGGTATCGGACACGATCGCCTCAGCGGATGATGAGCCAGACCCCAACTAACAACAACCCCATTCCGGCCACCCGCGACACGTTCAGCATCTGAACCGTAGTCCCGAGTAAACCGAAATGGTCGACCAGTGCACTGACGATGAACTGCGTCGTGACCATGATCGTGAAGGTAACGACCAGGCCGAGCCTCGGAGCCGCGTATCCGATCCCGCCCACGATCAACAAGCCCAGGATTCCGGCAGACAGCGAGTAGGTGGGGACACTTCGCCAGGCGGCAAGGTTGCCGCCGCGTTGAACCAGTATCGCGATCGCAATCAAGAACCCGCCACCACCGTAGGTGATAAACATGCTTTCGAGAGTGCCGATGCCATGATCCAACTGGCCCATAAACTGTGCCTGAATAGCTACGGCAGCCCCTGCAACAACGGCGATTACGATCAGCAGTGTCGAACCGGTCATGCGAAATACCTCCGTAATCAGGTCAGGTCATGGATCAGTTGCGTGTGGCTTGGGAACTTCGTATCAAATCATGGATTCGACCGATTTCAAAGTCCTCAAAATCAAAACCCGGAACAACCCTACAGCCGACCCGGGCAAGGGAAGCCGGTTCGTCCACTGTTGCCACGAACCCGGCTGGATCCAGCACTCGGAATTTATCGACAAGTCACGCGCCTCTAAACATCGCCAGGCAGCGCGGACCGTATCTGCTCGACCCGTCGCCGGTTGACTCCAAGATCTCCGTACCCGACGCGAGACGCCGAACGCACATGGATCACACTTTCCCGAACGTCGAGAACGAAGTCCACGTCATCGACAAAGCGGAAGATGCGGCTCCGGGCCTCCACATGTATATAGGTATCCGACTTTTCGACGATCGTGGTGCGGGGAAAGTCCCGCAGGACCGCTTCGAGACTCTCCCAGGCTTCGTTGGCCGGCCCCGTGAATCGCAGGGGTTCGATCTGATGAATTTCGTCCGAGGCCAGGCTCGAAACACAGTTCGGACTCGACGGGCACGGTTCTATTTCGTTTGATGTCCCGGTTCGGGGAGTGTGGGTCATGATGGGTACGCCCAAGCCTAAAAGGACCAGCATTCCAACCGCAATCAGAATCTTTCCCCGGTGTCCGGCCCAACCGGAAGAACCTTTTGGTCTGTCGGTTTGGTTCAAGGAAAGCAGTATAAGGCCTGCATCCCCGGGAAGCAGTGTCCGTTATGAGATTCAGCGTGAACGAAAGCCAGAGAACGACGAAACCGTCGGCCAAAGGCTGCCCGGAGCCATCGTCGAAATTGTGCAGATGGTTGAGGAAGTGAAGGCTGGAAATCCCGCGGTTTGCCAGGCATCAGGCCCGGGGAGTTTAACTCCGGGCCCCTGACCGCAGCGCTCATGTCACCCGTTTACCAGTGATCAAAATGACCTATGGCGCGGGTATTATCGCTCCCTCGAACGGCGGCACGCCGGAACCCGCGCAGTAGGCACCGGTGCCTCGAAAGTGAGTATCGATGCACTTCAATTCGGCACCGAGACCTAACAGCAGGTCCACTGTCTCGGGGAACCCGGCACGCTTGTGATATCC
The DNA here is from genome assembly GCA_965247425.1 of Terriglobia bacterium. Taxonomy (GTDB): domain Bacteria; phylum Acidobacteriota; class Terriglobia; order 20CM-2-55-15; family 20CM-2-55-15; genus CAZOZZ01. Next base: position 1,201,722 of record OZ252023.1, on the reverse strand, counting down.
GGCTCCGCCACCTCGGGCCAAGTCGACCGTCGACTGTCCAAGCCGGCTGACTGCCTTCAGGTCAGCACCGTTCGCCAACAGGTATTCGATCAGCTGGTGGTCGCCCCTGGCCGCCGCGTAATGGAGCGGCGTGTAGCCCCAGGAGTTGGGCACACTGACATCTGCACCATGCTCCTCGACCAGGTACTTCACCGCATTGAAGAAGTTGTTCGGCACCTGCCTCATGTCGACGGCTACGAACCCGAGCCAACCGCCACCTGCTGCAGCGTGTATGGGATACATGTTGGCCGTTCCCTTGGGAAGCGGCCGCAACCCCGAGTCATCCCCGCTTCGTCCGTCCTCTTGCCGTGTCCCTCTCATACCGACCTCGTCCCACCGGGTCGGAACATTGGGATCGGCGCCGTAAGACGCCAGCAACTTCATCGCCTCGACATCCAGGGCGAACGATGCCCGCCAGAACGGAGTGGCACCGTTAACATCGAGTCCGACACGCCCGACTGTGAACTCCCAGTACCACAGGTGTCTCTTGATCGCCACGTTCGGATCAGCGCCGGCCTCGAGCAGCGCCGTCAGCACGTCCATGTATGTGCTCTGCTGGTACTCATGAGCTCTGGGCTGCGGGTGACTGGTAAAGTTTGCCCACTGGGTCTGCAATACACCAAAGAGCGGTGCGACCCGGTCGGTGTTCGTGGCCAGGTTCGGATCGGCGCCGCGCTCGATCAGGATCAAGGCGAGATCGAAGTGACCGTTCTGCACGGCGCTGACGAGGGGACTGCTTCCGTCGCCGCTGACCTGATCGATGTCGGCGCCATCTTCCAGGAGAGCTTCCGCCACGTCTATATGGCCTTCGCGGGCCGCATGCAGCAGCGCTGTCATCCCGCCCGTCTTCCCGACAAGCGTCTCAAACCAGGGGCGCGTCAGATACTCGACCTCGGTCCCCCTGTAGAGCCGCGTGTTTGCCAGGTCGTCAGGATGGAAGTTCATGAGTAACTCCGCGATCGCCTCGTCCGAACGCAGGAACTCGCGCTGGACGGCGATGGCCGCTTGAGCCTGGGTCGGGGTTAAGGCCGGGCCGATTTCCTCCGGCAAGTTTCCCCCTATCTCCCGCTGCGCCTCCTGAAGGCGGTCCTGCGCTTCCTGGTCGATGACCATTCGCTTCAGGACATCGACGACCTCCGTCCTGATCGCGGTGTCGGCGCTGTGGCCCAGGAGCTCTCGAACCGCCCCCGTGCGGCCAAACGACGCGGCGAACATCAACGGTGTCTGCCCAGCTGAAGCCTCCAACGCGTTCAAACTCGCGCCGTGCTCGATCAGTACCCGGACCGTGCTCTCCCCTTTGAACGCTTTGGCGGCAAGGTGGAGCGGCGTCACACCACTGGCCGTCGTCACGGCATCCGGGTCGGCGCCGGCCTCGATGAGCGCGTCAACCAGAAAGGAGGCGGCGGCACCGCTGGCGAGATGGATCGGCATGTAACCGCCGATTCTCGTCGTCGCCGAGACCTGGGCTCCCGCATCGATCAGGAGCCTGGCGATATCGACGCTCCCGGCCTCGGCGGCTAGATGAAGCGCGGTCATCCCGTCCCCGCGAGCCACGTTTGGATCCGCACCGTCGGCGAGAAGCGACCGTACGGCCGCCAAATCACTCCGCTTCGTCGCATCCAGAAGCGCCACGTCGGCCGCCGCAACCGACCCGGCCATCAGCGCAATTGCGAGGACCGCAGCAGTCAGGCACGTGCCTGTTCTTGAATTCACAGTGCCCCCTCCGAACTCGAATCCGACACAGTCAGCGGGAACTCGCCCGTGCTGTCGCCGAAGAACTCCAGGTCGTCGTGTCCGATTCGATGCATCAGGCTCAGGAACGCGTTCGCCATCGGCGTCCCCTTCTCGGCGCTCACGTGGACGTTGCCCTCCAGCGCTCCGTTCGCGTGCCCCATCAGGAGCAGCGGACACCGAATGTTGTTGTGCACGTTCCCATCGCCCATCGCCGAACCCCAGACGATGACGGTCTTGTCCAGAAGAGAAGCGTCCCCGTCCATCGTGTTCTTCATCTTCTCCAGGAAGTAAGTGAACTGGCCGAGGCGGTACGTGTTGATCATGTTGTAGGCCATGATGCCGTCGGGCGTGTTTCCGTGGTGGGACGCCGAGTGCCACGGCTTGCTCGTTCCGCTCTCCGGGAAGGTCATGCTCGACCTGTCCGCCCCTGGCTTGAAGGTGATCACACGCGTCAGATCCGCCTGGAGCGCCACCAACTGGAGGTCGAACATCAACTCCATGTGATCTTCCCACCGGTCGGGAACGCCCGCCGGCGCCTCCGGCATCGCCCGCTCCTCGCCGCTGTTGTTCTGCGCCTCGACGAGCTGAATCCTCCGCTCCATCTCGCGGATGTGGCTCGTGTATTGGTCCAGGGCCATGCGGTCGACTGCCCCCAGCTCGCTCTTCAGCCGGGACAGCTTGGTCCCGACCCAGTCGAGCAGGCTCCCGTTCGTCTGCCGCCGGCCGGCACGGTCCACCGCCGAGTCCCCGACGCCGAAGAGCTGCTCGAAGACCGCCCTCGGATCGGCGATCGGTGGAAGCGGCTCGGTGGGAGACGCCCAGGCAATCGTCGTCCCGTATGCGCAGTGGTAGCTGTATTCGCACCCGCCGGGCCCGCCCAACTCGGTGGTGAGCTCGATCGAGGGCAGCACGGTATCCTGTCCAAAGCGGTCCGCATGGACCTGGTCCAGTGACTTCCCAAGGTAGACCTCGCCCGACTTGCGTAGGGGATGGGCCTGGGTCAGGAACACCGCAGAGGCCCGATCGTGGCCGCCGCCGATCTCGTCGGGCGTCAGGGAACTCGCCATTCTGACGTCGGTCTGGCTGACGACGGTCAGGTAGTCCCGGTACGCCTCGAGGGGCTTCAGATGGCTGTCCGTCACAAACTCAAAGTTGCGGCCAATCTTCGCCGGTGCGAAAAGCTGTCGCTGGTTGCCCCAGTCGCTGCCGCCCGCGCAGCCCATCGACTCCTCAACGCCGATAAAGCGCGTGAACTGCTTCGCCGCTGGGCGTTGCGAAGCTCGCCCGGCCGGTACCATCGCCTCCATGAACGGCAGCGCCACGATGGCGCCGGCGCCCCGCAAAAAGGTCCGTCGAGGTATGTATTTTCCAGTGATGTAGGACATAGTTGGAGTCTCCTGAACCGTTGGGTCTGTTTAATGGTCGCCGCCAGAGTCGTCGGTGATGGCCGTCCGCTTCATCTGGAATGCGCCGCTCTTCACCACTCCCATGATGAAAGACGACAGGTGATATTCGCTAGCTTCAGCCTCGCGGGCGATGGCACGGATCGTCGGCTGGTCGAAGTGCTCCACGGGACGGCCGAGCGAATATGCCAGCAGGTTTTCCGTGAAGTGCCGCACGAGCGGGATCGGACGCTTAAGTAGAGCGTCGACGAGTTCGGCGGGCGAGGCGATCGGCGTTCCGTCGTAGTAGTCGCCGCTCGTGTCGAGTTGGGCCATGTTCTCACGGACCCGCCACCTGCCTGTGGCATCGAAGTTGTCCAGCGCCAGGCCGATGGGGTCCATGAACCGGTGGCAGGAGTTGCACGCCGGGTTCTCGCGGTGTACTTCCATCCGCTCGCGGGTGTTCAGACGGCGGCCTCCGGCAACGCTCGGGCTCGACTCGAAGGACGGCACGTTCTCCGGTGGAGGCGGGGGCGGCGACCCCAGTAGCACCTCCAGGACCCACTTGCCGCGAAGCACCGGAGACGTCCGGTCCGACATGGAGGTCAGGTGTAGCATGCTCCCGTGGCTGAGAAGTCCACGACGCCGGTCGTTCGGGTAATCGACCCGGCGGAATTCCTCCCCGTAGACGCCCTCGATCTCGTAGTGCTGGGCCAACAGCCCGTTGAGGAATGTGTAGTCGGCTTCGAAAAGCTCGAACAGGCTCCGGTCTTCCTCGACCAGGTACTCGAAAAGCAGCTCGGTCTCCCGAACCAAAGCGTCGGCGAGCTGTCCGGTGAAATCCGGATAGAGATAGGCTTGCGGCCAGATCTCCCCGACGTCCTGCAGCCTCAGCCACTGATGGGCGAAGCGGGAGGCCAGCGTCTCCGAGCGTGGATCCTCGAGCATCCGCGCAACCTGCTGCTCGAGGACTGAGGGATCCGAAAGCCGACCGCTCGCAGCGACCTCCAGGAGCTCTTCGTCCGGGGCCGTGGCCCAGAGGAAGAAGGAGAGACGCGTCGCGAGCTCGATATCGCTCAGTCGATAGCTCTCACCCGGCCGGGTGTTGACAGGCTCCCGCTCCAGTCGGAAGAGGAATTCAGGCGACACGAGGATCGACTGCAGTGCCATGCGGACTCCAATCTCAAAGCCCTCCCCTGCGGCGGCTCCCTCGTCGTAGAAGTACAGCAGGTCCGCCACGTCGGTCTGGGTCATGGGACGCCGATACGCCTGAGTCGCAAGCTTCGTGAGGATCGCCTCGGCGCAGGAACGCTCTTGCTCGGGCGACGTCGGATGGCAGGTAAAGATCTTCTCGCGACTCTGGGTCTCAGAAACTCCGGAAACGTTTGTGGGACCCGTGATCCACAGCTCGGTCACATGCGTCAGCCCCGTGATTCCGTATTGCGCACTTGTTATTGGATGCGTGGCCGACCACTCGACGGGACTGAACCGGTCCTCGTACGGACCGTCGATCAGGTTGACGAACGCCGCCGAAACGCTATGCTGGCCGGCACGGACGAAAATCGGCTCGGTCCGTTTGCCGCCGACCTGGGCCTCGAAGTCGGCCAGCCTCTGGCCCACGCCATCCCGTGAGCGCCCTCCAGCGTTGTGCTGGAGCATCAGGAGCGCGACTCCCTCTCCGTCGATGGAGATGTCGAGATCCTCGACCGCCGTCTGATTCCCACTCCCCTGGCTGGTCTTCACCTGGAAGACGTATTCTCCATCGGCGGGAAAGTCGTGCGTGACGACCGTGCCACCCCGAGTCCCGAACGGCGCGCCGTCGAGCCGATCCCAGGAGTGCTGAGAAACCCGCTCCGGGCTGACATGCTTCGTCGTCGAGGACACCGCCTCGGGGTTACCCAGCGCCAGGCGGGCAACCTCGCTGCCGGCCCTCAGAAACGCATCCAGGACGGTCGGTGAGAACGGCTGGGCGGCCGACTGGTTGTCGAAGGCGCCCATGAACAGGTCGGCGGGGAGCCACTTCCCCGCGTCGACATCAAGTGTCAGCAAATCGTAGATCACGCGCTCGTATTCGGCCCGACTGAGTCGCTGGAACCGACGGCCGCCAGGGTCGGGAGCGGCCCGGGCCGCCTCGTCGACAGTCGACTCCATGGTCTCGACCAGGGCCAGGAGGGTGTCTGCATCAGGGCGGTCGGCGCCGACAGGCGGCATCATCCCCAGACGCAGCTTCCCGATCATTTTTTCAACCAGCTCGCCACTGTCCTCGACGTGTGTGAAGTCCAGACCGGACATGCTCATATTGCCCGCCATTTCAACGTCGTCGTGACAGTACGCGCAATATTGGTCGATGATCGCCTGTTGGGATTCGGCTGACAATGGAACGTCGTTCGCCCGGGTCATGCCAACGGCAGTGTTCGGCGTCTGCTGTCCGGCAAGATTGATCCCCGCCATGACGATCAGACACACGAATACTGCAGCCAGGGTGACAGTGCTGCGCCTTATCATTGTTACTTGGGCCTCCCGTTGATTCAGGGGTTCTCTCAAGATTTTGGACATTGCTAGATCTCTAGCGTTTTTATCACTATACGGCAATCTGAGCAAGGAGAATCCACCCCCCTTGTTCAACCGATTTCGACGATGAACTGAAAAACACGTCGCGCGGCAAGCTGGCTGGATTTTAGGGGCCGGGGTGGGAATCGATCCCGTACGTCCGGAGAAAAGGACTTCCGGATCTTAAGTCCTTCGAGCGGGAATGGAGGTGCCCCTCGTAATTCCCTTCTCTACTGTGGCTTACAGGCCTTACGGTTCATACCGCACCCGGGGTCATTACAGATTACCCTTTGATCCACATATATAGTCCACGTTAATGATAGCTCCGATCACATCAGCGATTCGGGGAGCACCGAGCGAAGTCATCGTCGGGGTCGACGAAGGCCTGAAGCACGACTCTGCTATCAACCTGGACCACGTCCAAACTGTCGACAAGGCACGCCTCGAACGTTTTGTCGGCACGATTGGGTCGAAAAAAATGAATGAGGTGTGCCGGGTTCTTGCGATCGCGACGGGGTGCGGTGGTTGAACCCCGCTAATTCGGTACACCTGTCCTGTCGGGCTTTACAACCGGGTGGTTGTTAGTTGACCCCAACTCCCTCCTGCCGTAGTATTTACGGAGTTTTTCACGGATCGCTCCAAGACACCTAAACGATGCAACCTGGCACGCAGTTGACCACTACGAGATCAAGTCCGCCCTCGGCAAGGGTGGCATGGGCGAGGTGTGGCGTGGAACCTACTTCGGACGTTGCGGAGAGGGAGGGGAAAAAAGCTTTCGGGTCAAACTCGCTATGCGATCATGAAAACACGAGTTCAACGTAAAGCTGTCGCCTAGAATTCCAAGGGAGGTGTGTATGCGTCGGCGGGAAGCATTGAAATGGATAGGCGGTGTCGCGGCGTTTTCAGTTGCTTCACCCCGATGGGCGAACCCGCTTGCCGCGGTTCCGCCTCAAGAGATCGAAGGGCTGTGGTCCGACCGGGTCGGGCAGTTGGAAGCGCCCAGCCCCGACGAGTTTGTGCTCACGGCCGTGGGAGATATGATCATAAGTTCCCCCGCGAGCACCCGCCCCGAGCCTCAGGCGCGGCAGATGTACCGGGTTATGCGAGAGGCCGACCTCGCGTTCGGTAATTGCGAGGAGGCGATCGCGTCCGTCGGTTACATCGAGCCGAAAGCGTCTGCAATGGGTTGGCCGTCGATTCTCGACGACTTCAAAGCTGCCGGTCTCGACATCCTTGCCCTGGCGAACAACCACTACATGGACCTCGGAGAGGAGGCCGCGCTACAGGGGCTCGAAGAGATGAGCGATCGAGGATTCGTCGTCGCCGGTGGCGGAAAAGACTTGGAAGGTGCTTTGAGCCCAGGGATTGCGACTGCTAAGGGTCGCCGCGTAGGCACCCTGGCGTTTTGGTGCGCGGCGGCGACGGTGGATGGCACAAGCTACATCGAACGAGCTCGAGCCACAGACTCCAAGCCCGGCGTCGCAGTCATTTCGGGGCATGAGGTCACGATACCCGGAGGCAGCGGCAGTTCAATGCTGTTGCCCCGGGCATCAGATCTTGCCACGCTCATCGACGCGGTGGAGCGTGCTCGGACTCAGGTCGATTTTCTGATGGTCTCCTTCCACATGCATTGGAGCAGAGCCGATCGGCGGGAGGTAGCCGAGGGGAGGAAGATCATCTGCCGCGCGGCGATCGACGCCGGCGCGGACCTGGTCGTCGGCCATGGTCCGCACGTATTGAATGCCATCGAAATTCACCGCGGCAAGCCTATCCTGTACAGTCTCGGACACTTCTACCTCCAGGCTCTTCAGAACGGAAAATCCCTGCCGCAGTTCACGCAATCGCCGTCACTGGTCCGTTTTATCGAGAGTGGCTTCAACACCCCCGAGCACCGCATGACGGCTGTTGCCAGGATGTTGGTCGGCGAGAGTGGAGTCCGGCGCCTGGATTTGCTGCCAGTGACCGTCGACATCTATAAGGACGGCAACCCCTTCTTTGCCGACTCCGACGAGGGGGTGCGCATCATGACAGAGTTGGAAACACTTTCCGCACCCTATGGGACCCGCATCGACCGTCATGGCTGGTTCGCTGAAGTGAACGTCTAGTGATGTCGGTTCGAGGCTCCTACTTGTCTCGCTGGATCAAAGAGTGGCCGTTTTTCGGGGCGGTAGCCCTGCTCTTGATTCTCGGCACACTGTGGTCCCGCCCCCGTCCCTCAATCCCGGACGATGAAGTTCATGAGATCGTCCGGGAAAGATTGTTCGAGGACCTCGGCCTGGAGTCTATTGATCTGACCGTGTTCGGCACTCGAGAGCGATCCGACGGATCGCAAATCGCGTCGGTTCGTCTCCAGGACGAACTGCTGGACCTGCGGTTTGAAGGGGGCGAGGACGAATGGGCCTGGCGGGGCGTCGTCCAATCCGGAAGGATCGAGTTCACGGTAGAGGACCACGTTCTGCACCTTCGGGCTGAAAACGAGCAAGGCGCCATCGACATCATCCGGCTCGTACAGACTGCGCAGGTGGCGGCGAAAGTGCGAACGGGTTCCTACCTGCCGATTGCGACGTTGGAAGACGACGGTTACCTGCCGACCAAGCTGGAGCTGGACGGGCCGAGGGGGTATAGGTTCGACACCGACATGGCCGAACTCGGTTACCGCATCTTCCTCTCGCCGAGGGAGTACCCAAGAACGGGTGTGCGTTCCTTTTACGGAGACTATGCCCTTGAGGTTCGAGGATCCGACAGAGGAGGAGACAGGGCCGGGCGGGACGATCCTCTCATAGAAAGTCTGCGGCCGGATTGACAGAGCGAGGAACCGAGAGGGATGCCTGGCAGTGGAATCCTACCTCAACGAGTCCACGGGCATAGTTCGGGCAAAGTTGGTGATTTTGGCGACGCAAAACGTCATGCGGCTAACTGATTGCAACCAAATGCCTGGGGCGGGAATCGAACCCGCACGTCCCGCAAAGGACTCCGGATTTTAAGTCCGGTGCGTCTGCCAGTTCCGCCACCCAGGCTGGTGGTTGTAAGCCATTGTAAACGCGAGCGTAATCGGTGTCACGCGGTTTGTTTTTTTGCTCTCTCATCGTGCCCGTAAACCCTTTAGAACCGATGCGCTGTAGTGGTCCGTATGTCATTTCCATTACAGTTAGGCCATTCGCAAAGTTCGCCGCGGGACTGTCCGTCTGGAGTCCAGAAACCGCTCGTAATCACTCCGGGCGACCCTGTATATAGGTTGCCGTTTTGAGCCGGGGAGCTTGAAGCCCGGTAGCTCACCAGAGCTGATCCACTTCCGCACCGTGTCCTCACTTACGGACAAGTTCTTAGCGATCTGCGGCACGGTCAAGGCTGGATGGCTCACGCTTTCTCCTCCGCTCCCACGGCAATCATTCGCTCAAGCAGGTCCAAGGCGCTGACTTGTAGCTTCTCAACTGTCGGTTTTAACCCAGCCCACGCCGCAGCCCGCGCCGCAGCCCGCGCCGCATCCCACGCCGCATCCCCCGCCGCAGCCCCCGCCGCAGCCCCCGCCGCAGCCCCCGCCGCAGCCCCCGCCGCAGCCCGCGCCGCATCCCACGCCGCAGCCCACGCCGCAGCCCCCGCCGCAGCCCGCGCCGCATCCCACGCCGCATCCCCCGCCGCATCCCACGCCGCATCCCCCGCCGCATCCCGCGCCGCATCCCCCGCCGCATCCCACGCCGCAGCCCGCGCCGCATCCCACGCCGCAGCCCACGCCGCATCCCACGCCGCACGAACCGGCTGTCCCGCGTCTTCCGCTGTTCTCATATCAACAATAGGAGAAAGCCCGCGAAGCGTGGCTGCATGTTCTTTTAGCTCCTCGCGTAGCGAGAGCCATTCTGGGGTATGAACGCGGATCAGCCAGTCCAGCGCCATGTACGAGCGTTGCTCTTCGACTGCCGGCGTGGAGCGCGTGTTCAGTAGACGTGGAAGCATCGGGCGAAGCAGCCTGTCTCTTGACTCGTCCGGGAGTCCGTCGTTCCACGAGCGAACGAATGATGCGATAACCGGACACGTACACTGTGGGCTGTCGCTGTGCTCTTCACCTGCCAGCCAGGCGACGGCCTCCATTGCGCACATTTCCTTACCACGCTCGTCGTGGGCTCCGTCGGCTATCACGAGGTCGCCGAGGTCTTCGAGCGACAAGATTTCAAGTGCAGTATCTAGGGTCATTGTTCCTCCCGCTTTAATCAATAGAACCTCCGATCAATCCGTTCGCATCTGGAGCGAGAACCCCACGGGCTTCAGCTTTGAGTTGGTGGAGGGGGAAAACGCCCGGAGAATACGGGAGACTCACCTGAGACAGACGAAGAACCCGATTTGCAACCGTTGACGACATACCCTGTGCCGTCAATCTTTCCGCTGAATCGGTAGAAATAGATATCCAGCCCGTTCACCGTAATGATGGTGAAAAGGCCGGATGTTCGGACGCGGATCTCTGCCTCGCAGATACCAGCACTGTAGTCGCACTCTCGGACAAACCCGGGAGCACCGGCCATATTAAGGAACTCGCCCGCCCACTGGCGCAGTTTCGTCCATCCATGACGGGCCAAGGCTCGCGCTGTCCATGGAGTTCTGATCGGCGTCACGGGCGTTCTCACCGGCCCACCCCTGCTGGTCCGTCTTCCGTTGACTGAAAACGCTGTTCGTAATACGGTTTCGGCACTATGAAAACCTTCAAAAAGCAGACCTTCGAAAACCAAGAAATCGAATTAGACAACCGTGTGTTCGTAAGCTTCATTTTCAAGAACTGTCTCTTTCGTTATTCGGGTGGCGATTGTCGGTTCGAAGGGGGGCTCACGGTCGAGAACCCGACGTTTCGCTTTCTTGGGCGAGCCCATAACACCGTATTTCTCCTTGAATCGTTTGGGCTCCTAAAAAAGGACCCAGAACGAATCCTGAAGATTGACCTAGGCACACATCCTCCTCAAGCCTGAATCTTCCGCGTACGCAGACAAGAAAACCTTGGCCCAGCCGACCGGACCATGACTTTCCTTCGCGCACTTGAATGGGTTCTAGTCGATAAATCAGGCTCTCTGACGTTACGGTTGCCACAAAAACCCGCTGACGCCTGAACAACACTAACGACAGCATCAAAAGGAAGGTACGACGCAGCATTACTTCCCTGCACCTACGGGTTCGTCTTCCGGTAGCTGCCCGACTACAACATCCCGCATTTCCAAGCCCAGAACGTCCACGATACGGCCTACGTTTTCGATACGCCCCTGACCCAATTTTTCGAGGCGATAGACGGTGGTTTCGTGGACTGATGCCAATTCCGCAAGTCGCAACCGGCTCCACCTTTTTTCGGTGCGCGCCTGTTTGATTCTTAGGTTGTCGTATTTTTGAACGTTGTACATCGCCCCTACTTATAAGCTATGTTTGATATTTCGGTCAAGTAAGTTTTTGAACATTGGGGCAAATTCCGCCAATAATTGGGTACGTGACCAAAAAACAAGCCGAACTACTAAAGAGAATCTCCGTGAGGGTGAAAGCGTTACGTGGCGACGTTCCTCAAAAGGTGATTACCGTCAACGCAAAGGTTGGCAGGCAGGTCCTTAGTGATATTGAAAACGCAAGCCGGGATTTTCAGATCCTGTCGCTGGTGAAGATCCTGGATGCGCTTGACTCAGATATTTGGGCAATTCTAGAGATTAAGAAACCTGCTTGGCACAAAGACCCGGATCACGAGATCGTTCATGAGCAACTAGATGCGGTCCTGACGGCCGACGCTAATCACGAGACCGCCATAGCAGGCCTAGTTGACGCACACTACAAGCTCCTAAAACCCCGGTGACTCCTCCATCACCCTGATTAAGAATTGATCAGCAGCCCCCCGTTGCTTTCGGCCTGACCCCAGACAATGATTACGTTCAGACAAAATCTCCTTACGGGGGGGACCTGTGACCGAAGAACGCGCAGCACTGTACGAGAAGCTCGCCGCCATTCTTGACGACGGACCGGAGGACTTTGGCGGGGCGCTGGAACTGTACATTGAGCGGATTTATCAAATAATACTGACCGACGAAGAGGAAGAGGAAGAGGCCAGTAAATAGCCTTCCAAAAGAAGGGGGGGCCAGCCAAGCCCCCCTGCCCGCCCTTGCCTAACCCACCCCAAAAATGCCGCTTTTTACAATAATATTATTGAATGATATATCAGGCATCCCGTATATATAGTGTCAGTCAATCCCCGAGGCAAGCGATTAGAGCCATTGAACGGGGTAGCCACCGAGACCGCCGCAAGGCACTTTTCGGGGCGTGACAAAAGAAAGATCTAGGAGGTTCTGTGGATATCAGTCAAGTAGCCAAGCTTTGCCACAACGTCAATCGCACGTGGTGTGAGATGAACGGAGACGACTCTCAGCCGCCGTGGGGAGAAGCGCCTGCCTGGCAGGTGGAGAGCGCAATCAACGGCGTGAAGTTCCATTTGGACAACCCGGACGCATCTCCTTCCCACAGCCATGAAAACTGGCTGAAAGAGAAAGAAGCGGCTGGTTGGGTTTACGGTGAAATCAAGGACGCCGAAGCGAGGACACATCCGTGCTTCGTTCCATTCGAAGAACTCCCGGAAGATCAGCAACTCAAAGACCACCTGTTCAGGGCGGTCGTCCATGCCTGTTCTTCATTCGTGACGGTAGCGGAGACGGCCACCAGTTAGAAAGTTATGCGCGGGCGCGGGCCGGGCGCACCCGGCTAGGCCACCCTTCGTCGGGTTCGGCCTGAGATGCTACCAGGCAGGCCCAAAATCCTGCCACCGCGCACCCCAATTCTCGAAGGATCGAGAAGCCTGTTGCAACGGACGCTGACGATAGACGTTTTACCGGGCAGTAAGCCCACCTGATTTGAGTGTTGGGGAACGCTCAGTAACTCGCAGGAGGCGGGACATTGGAACTTACGCGAGACCAAAAGATCATGTGTGAAGCCCGAAACAAATTAGCCGGAATCGACTCGATGATCTGGAGATATACAAACGGCCTAGGGGACATATGCGGGAAAGACGAGGCCAACGAGCGCCTGCAAGCTAAGACGCGGGAAATCGCCGACATGCTCTCCGATCACTTCGGCTTACCGCGCCAGGTTCGCTTGGGCGACATTGAGGAAATCAAGGCGAGGCTGGAGGAGAGGAAAAAGAAAGCCGTGAAGGTTCTCGTGGAACGGGGCTTCACCCTCTTTTACAAGGGGAGTTGCCATTATGCGCTATGCCTTTGCGGCTATCAGGTTCGGATCGACTGGTACGACAAGGATTTTGAGAAGTTGCACGAGTGCGATTTTACGAAGAAGGCAGTTGAGAAGCTTGCGGGGGTGACAGGGTGAGCCATACGCCGGGACCGTGGATATACATTCCTGACATCAACTGGATTGAGGCGCCCGATAAGACACTTGTAGCTCAACTGTGGGGAAAACACGAAGAAGACTTTCCGGAGTCGGAGTATAACGGCCGACTGATCGCGGCAGCGCCCCCTGCAACGACCTCAGCCGTCGCCCGCCCGATCTCAACTTCTGCTGCCGTCTGCACCCAGCGCGACCCTTCCGACGAGCAGTACTTTTGCTCTCTCTGCGAAGAACGAGTAGCGCAGGACGAAGCAGCCAACCAGCGCGAGACGGAGCCGTTTGCGGACAGTAACGACCCGGGGATACCGAAGTATTAGGAGCAGCGAATGACCACCACCTACGAATCAATCGCCACCCACCTGCATCCGTGTATCTGTGGCGGCTCACTTGGCTGTACCGATGAAGTCTGCGACCAAGCCGTAGAAGTGACTCGGTGCGGCTCCTGCATGGGCGACGGCTATGACCCGACAGAAACCCTGATTCCCTGCGAATCTCAGGAACGGAAAGTCAGGTGAGCACGACACCCGAAGCAATCAAGGGCAGTCCCGCGTTCGCGGTCGGCCAACTGGCGAAAACGCTGGACACTCTGGCTGAGGCAATCGAATCCGTAGCGCCGTTGGAATATACGCTGATCATGCTGATCGGTAAGGCGCAGGCACAGCGCGACGAGGTGTCCCGGGCAATCATGCAGGACGAGCTGGTGCGGTCCATTAACTTGAAAGTCGCTGAATCGTGCGACCGAGTAGGCTGAAGATTCCGGCTCGCTGTGAGTCGGATGGCGCGTCCCGACTACGGACGCAAACCAGTGACCATTATTGGTCGCTGTCTGGATAAACGGCCCGGGACGAATGAGCCCGGGCCGCATTTTTCCGAGGGAGGCTACGTGACCCTACGAATCATCAAATCCACCGACATCATTCCAGTAGATCACCCCGTCTTCATGATCTTCGGTCAGCCGGGAATCTGTAAGTCGTCGCTTGGCTATTCGATGGCCGAACCGTTAACACTCGACTTCGACAAGGGGGCCCACCGTGCCGCCAACCGTCGAGACACCCTGGTCATCGACAGTTGGGACGACGTCGAAGCCATAACGACCGAAGTCCTGGATCCGTATTCGTCTGTCGTCGTCGATACGGTCGGACGGTGCCTGGACTGCATCATTGCCGACATGGCTTCGAATCCGAAGCATGTACAGGCCGGAAATCCGACGCTGAAAGGATGGGGGGTGCTGAAGAACCGGTTCCGGAACTGGATTTCCCTTCTTCGAAGCCATGGCAAGGACGTCCTGCTGATCGCCCACGACAAGGAAGAAAAGGACGGCGACACCCGCATAGTCCGGCCGGAAGTTATCGGCGGATCCTACGGTGAAGTCATGAAGGTTTCCGATTTCGTCGGCTACGTCTACATGTCCGGAAAGAACCGGGTCCTGGACTTCAATCCTACCGATCGATGGGTCGGAAAGAATCCGGCCGGCTGGACACCGTTGAAGGTTCCGAAAGTCGAGAAGGCGCAGTCGTTTCTGGCCGATCTTGCCAACCTCGGACGCGAAGCCCTCGGCAACGTCAGCCAGGAATCGGCAAAGATCGCCCAACAGGTAGACGACTGGCGGTCAGCCATTCAGACCTTCCAGACAGCCGAGGACTTCAACCGCGCCATTCCTGAAATCAAAGCCCTCCCTCCGATGATGCTATCGCAGGTTTCGAAACTGCTGATGGATGAAGCCAAGACGAAGGACATTCCGTTCGACAAGGAAAATAAGATCTTCGTTCAACCGGCTGAACAAAAGAAAACTGAACCGGCCGGCGTACTCTGATGCGTATTGGTGTAACGACCTTCGAATCGTTCCGGCTGTTCATGCAGCCGGAACAGACCTGGATGGCCGAAGACGACCTGCTGGCGTCGATCAAGGGCGAAACGATACCGAACCGGAAAATGCTGCTAGGAACAGCCTTCGGAAAGTGCCTGGAGGATCCGACTCGGTACCTTGCCAACGACGACACGTACAGTGTTCCGGTCCGGACGAAGGCCGGCCCGATCGTGTACGTGTTCAGCTACGAAATGGTCCAGGAGGCCCTTAAAGTCTTCGACCGCCGCGGCGTCTTCGAAGCGGCCGCAACGAAGGACTACGGCAACGGCATTACAGTCGCCACCCGGGCCGACCAACTGATCGGCACGGCCATCAAGGAAAACAAGTCGATCCTGTCGCAGTTCAGCTTCGACAAGTACGCCCACAGCTACCAGTGGCGCTTCATGCTCGACATGTTCGAAGGATCGACCAGCTGCACGTATCACATCTTCTGCCTGAGGGAAGACAGCAAAGACGGCACGTACAGCCTGAAGTCGATCGAAACCTTCACCCTGTATCCGTATCCGGAACTCCACCAGGACTGCCTGACAATGGTCCGCAACTTCTTCAACTACGTCCAGACAAAGGACGGTCTGGAAGCCTTTCTCGACGAAAAGCAGCGGGTCACGGAACAAAAATACATGAAGGCAATCTAGTGAGCATCACGCCCACATTCCACGGTCACGTTTCCAAAGCCGGCAAGCTGAAGCTGGACAACCGGCTCACCTTCGACGCCTACGCGAAGAGGCTCGCGGGTGAGCCGGTTGAACTGGTTTTAAGGAAAAGGAAGTCAAAGCGCAGCCTGGACCAATCAGCGTATTGGTGGGCTGTTCCTGTACGAATGATTGCCATGGAAACCGGAGAGGATCCCGACGCGGTTCACTATGCCCTGCTTGGCGCGTGTTGGGGGTGGAAGCCGTCTGAAGCGCTGAGGCGGGAGATTCCGGTAGTGTCGTCAAGTCGCAAGCTGACCGTGGACGAATTCTCCCACTTGATCGAATGGGTTGGGCCGTTCGCTATGGAGGTGTTCGGGGTGAGCATACCGTTGCCCAACGAGGCGGATTACAGCGGGGCCGCGTGATTGGAAAATCAACAAATAACTAAGGAGACTTCAATGCGAATTTGCAAGGTCGAAGTGACCCCGAAAGACACGGACGGAAATCCGATGGAAGTTGAAACCCATCTGATCCGCGCCGAGAGTAAGGCGAAGGCCGCGGCTCACATCATGGAGATTGTCAGTGTGACGTTTGCCACCCCTGAGGACATGGCCGAATTGCTCGGGAAGGGAGTCGAGGTAAGGGACGCGGGGTGATCACCCGAGAGGAGTACCAGCGATCCATCGTCGAAGGCTTCCTGGATCGCCTAGCCAGCGCACAGCCTGTGACGTGCGAGCTATGTGATCAGCCGGCCAAGACCCGCTATCATTACTTTGCCGTTACCGGGAAGGACAGGAAAGGAAAACCGAAGCACACCCACAAATGGATCTGTGAATCCTGCAAGGAAAACCAGCAGGCCGACGAGGAGCATGTGGACTATGGGTAGGGTACAATGACGACCATGGAACAGGAAGTCGTGATTTCAGTAGCGGACTTAAGGTATGTCTGCATCAAATGCCAACACTGCAATACGCAGGTTATTTTGGATATGGCCGACCCCTCCGAAGTGGCCCGAAAGTACGCGAACGCGTTTACTCCAGCTTCATGCCCCGGCTGTCAGAGCGAGTACGACAGTGCGATTAGACCTGGCATTGACAGCCTCCAGCGAGCGTACATGGAACTGCTGAAGATCGAGAAGCAGATAGCGTTTCGGGGGAAATTTACTGCGGATACTTCTCCACAATAAAAAACTCCCCTTCCTTCGACACCACGCACACGGTTCCGTCGCCCCCACATCCGATCTCTTCAAGGGCTCGCTCGAGCACAGCCATGACGAAGCAGATTACAGCCGGGGCCGCGTTTTGATCAGCTGCTCGCATCGCCAGGACTGACGTGTGGTGATGGCGGAGTACTTCATCGTCCAGGCTGGCGATTCCGGGCCGCAATCGCCAGGTGCGGCGAGCCTCGATACTCGCCCGCTCTAGCGAGGGTGGCCATCATCGCCGAGTTCAGCGACCGGCGGCGGCGCCGCTCGTCACCTTCGGCGGTGGGATCCCATCGCACTGCACAGCGATGCCGGATCCGGCATCGCCCCGATCGGCGATACCACCAGGTCCGGCGAGGACCGATCGTTCATCGGCGGCATTGGCGAGGGCTCCGGAGATTACAGTGCGCTCCATGCTGGACATCTGGCGGAACTTCGCGGCCCATCGCTGTGCGCGGCGTTTAAGGCGCTCCCTTTCCCGGAAGTTTTTCCCCACAAAACGGTAGTCGTGAAGCGCGGTGGGCTCTGGAAAGTTCATCCAGAGGCACTCGGTCCTAGGACCGCCTCCTCGCGTCATAGCGGTGAACTGTACCAATCGCCAGCCCTCGAGCATCTCCAGATACAGCGGGGACTCGTATCCAGAAAGGACCACCATCGCCGGAAGCGTCTTGAGGGTACCGAGCAGCTCTACGTGGTCTCGCTCGGTCAGTTCGTACCGGTACATGGGCCCACTGGTCCGGGTTGACAGCAAGTAGGGTGGGTCGCAGTAGACGAGTTCGTTTCCCGCCCACCGTCGCTTCTGGAGGAACGATATCCCATCGCCGTGGTTGACGGCGGCGCCGGCAGCCTCGCCAGAACTGGCGAGGCCAGATCCCGTATCGCCAATTTCGGCGATGAGGTCCTGCACCGCTGCAGCATCGCGATCCACGGCGATACTGTATCGAGCTGGGCGTTTCATGCGGAGGACCGCCCCAGAGCCGACGAACGGTTCGATATAGGTGTCGTGCGGTGGCATCTGATTGATAATGGTGTGGTATACGCCCGACGCGTTTTTTCCGCCCGGATAGTTCATATGCGATCGCAAGTATCGCCGATTTGAGCGAGAGTGTCAAGACGCAGGTTGACGCCCCTTCAGCGGCCTACCCTTCCGTTGGCCACCAATTTGTTGCATTCCGAATCTTCACATGCGCTTCAATGGCGCTCTCCACACCCTCTAGGGACATCGCCCAATCCTTCACGCCGAACTCGGCCTCTTCGTTGTTGTCGAGGGCGACCAGAAGTCCCTTGATAGTGCTGAACACGAACGCCTTCTTTTCTGGTCCTGACCCGTGGCCGAACATGTCTTCGGCGATGTCTACTAACGGCGCTATCATCCCGAGTGCCGGGTTGGCCTCGGTTGCTACCTTCAGCGTAGCCTTGCCCATGTCTTTCAGAAAGCTTCCCCAGTCCATACTTACTCCTTTACCGCGGTTGCGGCAGTTCGTCTGGTTTCGGTTGATACTCACAGTGGAAGTGGATTGAAGCGCCTTTGCCATGCAGGATCACGTCCCAATCTTTACCGAGCCCGAATCGGAGACTCTCTAAGACCCGTTGTTGCGTGCGCCTGACCATCTGGTTGGCCCGCAAGTCGAAGGCATACCCATCAGGATGTAAGCTTGGACGTCCGGTTCTCGGTGACCGTTGGAATTCGGTCAACCAACATTCGACCCTTTCTGAAGAGAAGATCCTGGCATTAGCGTATTATCATGAACTCAATGAAACTTTACGCCATCCTCAGTGACCCAAACAATGAAGCCTTAGTTCGGGCGATCGAAGAGCATTTTCCGGACAACCATTACGACTTTGATGATGGTCAGTGGTTCATAGCGGGAAAAGGCACAGCGACGGCGGTTTACGCCAAACTGGCCGGGGACGAAGACGCTGAGGATATTGGAACTGTGGTGGTGCTTTCAATTGGCGGCTACTACGGGCTGGCTAGCAGCAATCTGTGGGATTGGATGTCTTCAAGGGACGATTAGATGTCAGACAGGCCCGACACCGAAAGGTCAAACCCTGACCCTGGTAAGATTTTCGAGGGTAATCCCCCCCGCTCCAGAGGAGAAGACTTCTTCAGCCTAGAAACCGTCCTCTCCGTCAAAGCTTCTATGGCAGTGATCGCAGAGCGGGTCGACAATCTAAGGGAAGCCTCGCGGACTCACAGTGAGAAGCTAGACAAGATTGAGAAGGACGTACATGTGGCTAAAGTAGCCCTATACGTGGGAGCCGCTGCGGTGACTCTCGGCGCCGGCATCGTGGTCTGGTTCATCAATCAGGCTATGCAAATACTCCGGCCTTTAATCCAGAACGCAATCCAGTAATTCCTCAATAACTGCTGCCTCACCGCCCTGACCGGAATCATCTATTGCGGATACTTCTCCACGACAAACAGATCCCCAAACTTAGAAACCACACAGACCGCCTCGCCCTTGCACCCAAGTTCATCTAAGGCCACATTGAGCACGTCCAGGCTGCTGTTCACCGTCACGGCGACGTGGTAGCGGTTCGGCTCCATCTCGATGTAAACGTATGTGCCGCGGTTAACGGACTGGCCGACCGGGACTTTTACGTTCTTCCCACAACCGGTGAGCGCCATCGCAGCGACAAGAAGCAACAGCAAGACAATTACCCAGGCTGCCGAAGGCATTCCGAAATACTTTTGACTCATACTAGCGCCCTCCTGTGTGCAGAAATGATTCGCCTAGTCCACCCGAGTCCGTAACGGGAGAAGTTCTTCAATCTGGCATAGGCCACCATTCGGCGAGAGGTGAATTCATCGATCAGATCGAAGGTATTCTTGATCTGGAGCGCGTGCAGTGTCTGAGGACCGACAATTCCGTCAGGCTTCACCCGTAGGGCAGTCTGGAGCCGCCTAATGGCTCTGGCGGGGCCCCTATTGACAGCCGTGTCGAACACGAGCAAGTCGACGCCTTTCGGCATGTAGCCACATCGCGCTTCTTGCCAGTAATCAAATCGGTAGAGATCAATCGCACCAGACCGGGTGAGGTTCTTGATGTTCAGATTGGGGTATGAGCGTTTAGAGATCCCGAATTTCGTCTCGCCGCCCGGGTCGTTCGGATCGTGGACATAGCCGCCCTCTTTCTCGAGGACGAATTCCACGCAGACGTCAAAGCGGGCCATCTTACCGGACGCCAGCCAATGACGATGCGATCACCAGCCCAGAGCGGACCGCGACCATCGCCAGCCGCACCTCTTCCGGTAAATCGAACTGGTCTAGGGCATCGCCGATGGAACCCGCTACGACAGTGATCGCCGCCAGCAATGTCCGCTGTCCGGCTTCGACCGACTCCGCTTCGTCCGCTGCGATCAACGCGACACGGATACCGGACAGAACTTGTCCACCATAACCGTATATCCCGTCAGCTTTTGACTCTGAAATGTTCCCGCTCTTGACCAACTCACCCAGGACGAATCCGGCTTCGACGATGCTGATCTCCGCTACCCGTAAGCCTGTCTTTAGGTCTTGCAGGACCAGTTCGGGCGAGCGGACTTCCGCGTTGCGACCGCAGGATGTTAGGACAATCATGGCCGCAACTGCCACTAGCAATCTTTTCTGCTTCAAGTGTTCCCTCCTGACTCGGCCATCTTCAATTGGATATCTTCAATCTTCCCGAAATGTTGCTCGTGATATTTGAACGACCGCGCCGACTCTTTGACGAGGTGGTCGACCTGACCACTCTGAGCCGACACCACATCGCGGAGCGCACCTATCGACTTCAGCTGGATCCTGGCTTGCTCGGTCGCCGCCTGGCCCGCTTTCTCGACGACTTCGAGCCTGACTGTGAGCTCCCGCTGTCTGTCCCAGATCTTAAACATTGCGAATATCCCCGCCAGGACCAGCGCCCGGACTATCCAGATAAGTTGTTCATCCATCAGAAAGCTCCTGTTGGTTCACTGCTGCTTTCGGGTTCCCCCGGTCATGTTCCGTGGGCATGTGCTATTTGTCGTCAACTGGACCTTTACCTTTGCCGCTTCTCATTGCACGGCCCGTGATCAATCCCACCAGGGCGCCCAGGACCACTCCTGCTTGTTGTAACGACCAGGACGTAACAGATTCAGTACCGAACAGCGCGAACAGCATCAAGCCGAGGAGGATGGATGTAAGAAGGAGCTTGTCGAAGTGGTCGATCACAAACTCTCTGGTGCTAACGATGAATCCGTACTCAGATATTGTCACTTCAGCCTCCGAGTCCCGCTGCTGTGGTCTTCCAGTTCTTTTTCATGGTGTGTCCTCCAGGAAGCTAAGGATCGCTTCGCCTTCGCTGTCTTCAACGAATCGCCGGACAGCCTTTTTAACCTCTTCGTATAGAACCCCCGAACCTTTCTCGATCGCCGCCGCGATCCTCGAGGGCGCGTCAGGCAATCGGCCAAGCTCTGGGAATGCGACTTTGAACCCGCCACCATGCCGCGCCGTTATTTCCGCCACGTTGTGGGGGTTGCTCGGATCCACTTCGACCCGCGCCTTTCCGGTCATTTCAGTTGCGCCACTACGCTGTTCTGCGAGAATGTTTTTCAGTCGGGCTTCAACCGAATCATCGACGATCTGCTTGTAGAGATTCGCCGTTTCGACCGGTGGCACATGGCTGACCGTTACCGATGTGGATCCGGACGGCGCGACGCCTCCAGACTGCGTTGTCGTTGGGCCTGGAGTAAGTGGCTTTCTGGGCGCCGGAGGTTTGCTCGCGCTCGGAGGAACCCCGCCAGGCCGTCGAGTATAGTTCTCGAGCGCTCTTTGGATATACGCGTCGGCGGTATTCCGCTCCTTGATGATCGTGGCGACTTTCCGGCCGGCGTATGCCCCAACCAAGCGTTGGGCAGCGTGGAAAGGTCGAATAGGAGCCTCAAGCGCTGCCTTCCCCACCTCGAAAGCCGCGGCGACTTTCCCGAGTTGTTCCGTCAGGCTTTCCGCTTGCTGCCTCAGGGCAACGTTTCTACGCCGGAAGGTTTCTTTCTCCAGGTTCAACAACGCCCCGTATCGTCGGTTGAGTTCACGGGGAATTCCGGGCTGGGTCCCGTCGTCAAGGGCGGAATAGATCGCGTCTCGGAGCGCTTTACCCTCCGCTACCGTGACTGCCGTGTCTGGATTTGCTGTCCTTGCCACCCTCGAAGCGGCCGGATATTTCCCGTAATAGGCGTCGAGTTCGGCATTTGTCGTCTTCAGGAAATCCTCAAGTTCTTCCACGGCAAACGATCGCCGGTACTGGTCAGCCTCTTCTGCGATCACTGCCGCTTTCTCGGTATTCTTGAATTTCAGCTTCCGCGATATGCTGCCCTCGATGGCTTCGGCGATTGGCGTACCGTCGATCTGACGCATTCTCTGGGGTCCAGCAATCTGGTCGTATTGCGCCCGGACCCGTTTCTTTGCCAGTGGAATAGCTTCCACCAGATCATCAAGGCCGCCGATCGGTCGGCCGAGTTCCGCTTCGGTGAGTTTAATTTCCGGAAGTGCTCGGTCCATGTCCGCATCGAACCGCGTATTCCTGGCTCGTGGCTTAAGGGCCCGGGTGAACAGGTTGACAGGATCCCCACCCTTTCCCGTTACGAATTGCTTACCCTTCTGGACAGCCTGACCCGTCTTTTCAGCGATCGCTCCACCAGTTCGAACGACTGCACCGCCCGTCGTTTCGATTGCACTGGACGTTGCCGCCCGGCCTGATTTAGTGCCAGCCTCCAGGGCGCCGATAAAACTGATGGCCTTCCCCACTCCGTTTGCCATCTTGTCGTAGTCGCCCGTTTCCATGCCTTCGCGGATCTGGTCACCGATTCTGGTAGATGTCGGCCCTATGAGCGGGACCGCGCCCGCCAATGCGTACACCGCCGCGCCCTTGCTGTCTCCTTGGTCGAATCGGCGCTTGGACTCCGCAAACTGCTCCTTCAAAGCATCGACGATGGGCGAAATGATCGGATCGTCACCGGTCGCCTTTAGCGTTACGGGGTCAATTTGGATATTCTCGCCACCGGTAAGTACGGCCTTTCCAAGATCCCACAAGCCTGAGAGAGCGCTCGATACCGGCTTGGCGGGATCCAGCCCGAGTCCTTCCACAGCACCCAGGGCCATTTCACGAGCACGGGTTCCCATAGTGGAGTGCTGGACGGTAGCAGCGCCGGGGGTAAGGTGCCGCGCCTGGCCCGGCACCGGTTTTGCGCCGTAGGCGGCCGGGTCGAACCTCCTTAGCCTTGCTCCGAGCTTCACGGGATCAAATGTTGACTGCTGTGGCATTCTTCTTGTCTCCTATTCGATGGGTGGTTACACTCGTACCCATGCTTAAACGTGCATGGATTGTGGTGTCGGTATTGTGGGCCGTCGGGTTCGGGCTCCTTCTGTGGCCCAATGCGGTATCCCTGTATCAAGGCGGCGCCTCGCTGAATTTCGAGCAACAGTTTGGCTCGGCCGACGACGGCGGAGTAGGGCCGAGATTCAACCCTGAAGCTCATGGCGCTAAGCTGCGAGTGAGTGAGGTGTCCGTGCCCCAATCTCAGCCGCTGTGGGCGGCTATCTTTGTGGTGTCCATACTCATACTCCTACCCTTCCTTCTGGGGCCTCCGATACTCTGGACATGCAGGTTCATACTGTATGGATCACTGCAACCTCCAGAGGGGCGGTCGAGCGGCTCGGGCTGAATGGGTCGACTGAGAGCCGAATTTCACTGCTTCGGCTTGTAGCCGTTTGCCTTGAACAGATCCACCCTGTCGGCCGGGACATCCCATTCCTCTCCTCCCGGGCCAATCATGATGATGGTTCCTGTCTCAGCTCCTCCGGTCGGCGGCACATACGGCGATCCCGGACTTATGGCGGCGGGGCCGGTCTGTCGAATCGAGTTTTGCCGGACCTGGAGATTCTTGCGTAGGAGTTTCAGCGCCCGTTCCATGGTGGCTTCGTTCCAGTTCGCGCCAAGGCTCTCCGCGGCCAACTTCAGAGATTCATCCGTCGATGCGTTCCCGCCTCGGTACACAACGGCCAACTCTGACACGAGATCGTTGATTTGTGCTTCGAGCGCTTGGGCCCTCGCGCCGGCTTGTCCTGGAAGCTGCTTTGCAGCCTCCAGCGCGGCCCGGTTGTACGCTCTAAATTCATTCGGCAGGCCGGTGTCTTTCCATTCCTGGAAAATGTTCTCGACGATATCGAGCGAGTGATACGTGAAATCCACCGCCTGTCTGAGCCGTACTTGTTGCGGTCCGTTCAGCGTGGACATGTGCCTCTGAATGGCTTTCCAGTCTCTTTCCGCTGTGGCAAAGTCGAAGTCTTTGTCGGCGAAAATTGCCCGGATTCGACCGATCAGACCTTCCCGCGCCATGCCGGTAAACGTAGGCGGCTGATCTCCCTGCATCACCGCGTCCGCGATCGACTGCGCGTCTTCCTGCCTCATGGACTGGGCGATACCAGAAGCACTGGCTTCGGCTAGGCGGGCCTTCTGTGCTTCGACCTCTGGGGGGAGGAGTATCTCTGGAGCCCGCGGTGTTGGCGCTGTCGCGCCGATCGGTTCTCGCGTAATCGTCTTTCCGTCTGGTTCGAGGACCGGCTCCAGCCTCGGCCTCTTCCGCTCCGGGCTCTTCCTCGCCGGCGGCACGGCGTTTCCCAGCGCTTGACGCACCATCCGCCGATGCACCCCCAGCCGCCGGGCCACACCCTGGATCGTTCCCACACCAAACTCGTGCTCTCGCCGAATCTCTTCAAATAATTCCACCTTCGATCTTCAAAAATCCCACCACCAGGGCTCGGAACCTTCTTCTTTCCTGCTCACGCTGCAATTCCCCGATTGCCTCAGCCAAGTTGTATGGTGTGTAAAACCTTCTGGCTTATCGATCCAGCTACGGTCGATGACCTGGAGTCTCTCAGTCCGACCGTATCCGCCGAGACGTTCGGCGAGTTCCAGATGATTGAGCCCACATGCCCTGTCGTCATCGCCGGATGGAACACAATCGACCGCGAGTCCGTCATAAACGAAACGTTTGAATTTATGTTGGACGAGCTCCTAACCCGCATAAATCACCGAAAGGACCAGAAAAGGCCGCCCTGTTTGGCATAAATCGTTTGTCGAGAACGGTTCAGAAACCAAACGGAGGCGGCCCTTATGAGTACAGAGTGTAAACAAACCACGTTCGAATTTCACGGACTTCTTCAACGAAAAATGAAGGCGCGTTTCGACGGCGGCAAGATCACGTCTGACGCTGGAGTTCTGCTGCTGCGTGAAGTCGAAAAGCGGACCGGTTTGATCGATGGATTGGCGGGGTGTTTTAGCGATCATCGCGACCAACGGTTGATCGAACACACCGTGAAGGAGCTGTTGGGACAGCGGGTCTACGGGCTGTGCCTGGGATATGAAGACCTGAACGATCACGATCAGTTACGGACCGACCCGATGCTTGCGTTGGCGGTGGACAAAGCGGATCCGCTGGGAACGAATCGACGACAGGCCGGCGACTGGGGAAAGGCGTTGGCGGGCAAGAGCACGCTAAACCGATTGGAGTTGACCGGCGCCGAAGTCGGCGACCAGGAGCGGTACAAGAAGATCGCTATGGATGGGGACAAGATCGATCGTTGGATGGTCGATGCGTTTGTGGCAGCCCATGACAACACGGCGCCCGAAGAGATCGTTCTGGATCTGGACGCGACCGATGATCCGATCCATGGTCAACAGGAAGGCCGGTTCTTTCACGGCTACTACCGCAACTACTGCTATCTGCCCTTGTACATCTTCTGTGGAGAGCATCTGTTGTGCGCTCGGCTGCGCCCGTCCAATATCGATGGGGCGGCAGGATCAGTCGATGAATTGGAACGTATCGTCGGCCAGATCCGTCAGAGCTGGCCGGACGTGTCGATCATCATTCGGGCCGATTCCGGATTCTGCCGGGATGCATTACTGGACTGGTGTGAAACCCACCAGGTCGATTATGTGATGGGGTTGGCCAAGAACGACCGCCTCAAGCGAGAGATCGCTGACCAGATGATTCAGGCTGAAGCGGAGTTTCAGACCACTGGGAAATCGGCACGAGTGTTTAAGGATTTCCTGTACCGGACTCGAAAGAGCTGGAGCCGCACTCGTCGCGTTGTTGGCAAAGCCGAGTTCCTGGCCAAGGGCGCCAATCCCCGATTCGTGGTGACCTCACTGCCACCGGAACGACTCGGAGCCCAAGCGCTCTACGAAGATTTCTATTGCGCACGCGGCGACATGGAGAACCGGATCAAAGAACAGCAACTGGATCTATTTGCCGACCGCACCAGTGCGGGAACCATGCGCGCCAATCAGCTCCGACTGTATCTGTCCTCAGCCGCCTACATGCTTATGCAGGCGTTGCGTCGTCTCGGTCTCAAAGATACCGCGATGGCCCATGCCCAATGCGGAACCATCCGTCTGAAGCTTCTTAAGATCGGTGCGCGTATCCGCCTCACGGTCCGCAACGTCTGGATCTCGATGTCGGAGGCCTATCCCTATGCCGACGTCTTTGCTCTCATAGTGAGAAACCTGCAATCAATTCCGCTTCGTTGCTGACGACACCGAACCTTCAGATCCGAAAAACAGCGCCTCTCATCTGCCTCCCGGCGAGGCCTGCCTGCACTCGCCCATTCATGCCGATCTCCCGCCAAATGTCGCCGTGTCACAGGCTCAAAATCCGCCAATGTCCACGGCTCGCTCACTCTCAGCTCCAAGTCTCGCCGCAAATCGCTTCTCGTATCCGAACACCGATCGATTCTCCGATTGGTGATCCATCCGGGCTAAAAGAAAGAATCCGCGATCCGGAGCAGCGCCAACGGATTGTCGACCAGGTGGCGCAAGTAGAACTCGAATATTTGAATTCACAGGAGAAATAGAAAATGCCTATCAATCCAGCGATTCCATTATCAGTCCAACCGCCCAGGCAGCGGCAGCGCCCCATCTCCACGTTTCGAGAACTCTCGCAACTGAAGAACGTCCAGCAGCAGGGCAAAATCCAGGGGATGCAGATCGGTCAGATGGAGGCCACGCAGGGGCGGGCAGATGCGGTCCGTAAGATCCTCAGTCAAGGGCTTGACCCAGAGCAGGCATATCAGCAATTGCTTCAGGCTGACCCAAACGCGGCGGCGAAGTTCCAGCAGGACCAACTGCAAAAAGGAATGGCCGAGCTCAAGATCCTCAGCGGGATCGGCGCGAGCATGAAAGGCGCGACTCAAGAGGAACGGCAAGCGATGGGTCGGGCCGCTTCGAACATGTTTCGCAGTGTTGGACATTCTGGATTCGCAGACCGGCTCGACACTTACGAGTGGACCGACACGGACGTTGACCTTCTTGCCGATCTCTCCCGGGAGTCGGAAGACATCCTGAAGGGGAAAGCTCCGCTCAAGGTCGGAGCGACGGAGAGGGTCTTCGCCGAAGGCGGGGCAGGGAAGCAGCTTGTTGGCCCAGTTCTGAAAGAACGAGAGCGCAAGTCTCTCGGGCAGTCGCGGATTGTCGGGCCGGACGGTAAGGCCCAAGAAGTTCAACTGTTAGCGGAATGAATGACGGTAAATGACGGTATCGCTGGGGGGCAGGTTGTTAAGGTTTGCTAAGGTCGCGGCTGGTAGCCCGGGCAAGGAAAATGCTAGGAAATGCTAGTTACTGCGGGCTCGACTACCTGGTAAAAGTTGACATTTCCAGAGAGATTTCACACGACAGCCCATGAACAGCGAAAAACGGAGTAACAAAAAGTAACAATGCCGAAAAACCGTGGTCGACTCCGAAACGGCAACGTCGGGGGCGACGTTTGGAAGGCTCCCCGGTGTGGCGCGAAGAACCGCCCGGGGAACCCGTGCCAGTGCCCCGCAATGCGTGGCAAGCGTCGATGTCGGCTGCATGGCGGCAAGAGCACCGGCGCGAAGACAGCCCAAGGAATCCAGGCGATCCGAAAGGCCAGTTGGAAGGACGGCCTCCGATCGCCACGGCTACAGGCTGAGTGTCGAGCCGCGAATGCAAAGGAAGCCGCGATGTGGAGGGCGATGGGGGCGAAGTATTCAGTGAAAGGGATCTGCCCAGACGGGCCTCCGAAAGAATGGGCGAAAGAGGAATTGTTCCCGCAAGGCAGACTGAAAAGCCGGACGAGAAAGAGCGGATAAAATTAGCTTTGCTAATGCTGCGCACGCCCAGGAGGGGCCCCATAATAAATTCAGGCGTAAGTTGTTGATTCCAAGAGACGCCCAATGTCGCACTACAAGTGTTATGTCAACTAAATTCGTTGTTTCCCGAAAGGAGAGAGAATGCAATTTGAATTTATCGAAATCCCCTGCTGGGCCAGCATTGCAGCACGCGCCGGGGTTCACTAATGGCCAAAGACAATCTATGGAGGCTGGATGATGCTTTCAATGGGCCGGCCGTCAGCTCGTCTCGGGGTTCGCAGTATCAGTCAGGGCGTGGTGGTGAAAACAGTAGCGGTCTCTTTTTTACGGAAGAGTGGCAAAGGAGATTGCGCTCTCTTTCCATCCTGCTGGACCAGAACGCAAAGGATATTGAGTCTTTGACCGGAGAGTTCGCAGGGCTTCCGTTTGGCGGGGTTCTAGGAAACGGCAGGCACGGCCATCTGCAAATTAGTTCAGATACGACCGCCACCGAGGACATCCCTATCTACCAGTTGACGAACCTCACGGTAGATTCCGGAAAGACCTGGACCGCAAAACAGCAGTTCCCAGGCGGACTAATCATATCGGTTCAAGGGACG
The DNA here is from genome assembly GCA_965247425.1 of Terriglobia bacterium. Taxonomy (GTDB): domain Bacteria; phylum Acidobacteriota; class Terriglobia; order 20CM-2-55-15; family 20CM-2-55-15; genus CAZOZZ01. Next base: position 1,173,240 of record OZ252023.1, on the reverse strand, counting down.
GCAAGAATCTACGGCACGATCGACTGTTCCGGAGTGGGCGGGGACCGCGGCGCGTTGACGACCGGAATCGGAACCTCGGGCTCCATGAAAGGCGGTACGGTCAACGCGGTCGGTGCGACCTCCCCTGCTATCTCGGCCCAGATCGACGCCAACGTCTTCAATCTGCTCTGGGCTCTACAGCGGAATCAACTCGTCGGCTGGGGCTCCGGAGGGGGTTCCGGAGCTGGCGACGGGATCGCCAGAGGTGGCCTCGGCGCTCGCGGGGGTGGGTGTTTCATTCTGCTCTGTGACAAACTGGACTTGACCGGAACAATAACGGTAGCGGGCGATGATGGGGCAGCCGCATCGGGCGGAAATACTGGCGGTGGCGGCGGTGGCGGTGGCGGTCCGATTATTGTGGGCTACCGCACACTCGTAGCAAACACTGGAACGCTGACCATAGCGGGAGGATCTGGAGGCGCTGGCGCTGGCACGGGTGGTGCTGGGGGATCTGGCGGCGATGGATACTCCAAAGTCTTCGACATGAGGCGCTAATGCCATTCAACATGACGACCACTGAATTGCTCAGCTTTGTGGAAATTCCTGCGGCCCAAGATGTACGGGTCGAAGTCCCAAAGCTCCTCCATCGGTTTGGAAATGAGTTCTGGAACGCACTGTTTAGCTCCGTTACGCGTCGGGGGTGCTGCTCCTGTGGACGGCCTGGCTGGCTTTGGAGCGTTGATGGTGCAGACGATTTGTTTGACGTCTGTGCGTAACAACTTCTACTCCGCCCCCGTCAAGGCCGGGACTGTGGTGCGGGCGAGCGTTTTTCCGGCCTACGTGGAGGTCTGGCACGATGGCGGATGCGTGGCGCGGCATGAGCGAGGATATGGAAACGGCCAGCACTTCTTCAATCTGGAACATTATCTGGAGGTGTTGGAGCGGAAGCCGGGCGCGCTGGCCGGGAGCAAGCCTCTGGAGCAATGGCGGCAACAGGGCCGATGGCCGAAAAGCTATGACGAGTTCTGGCAGACGTTGATCGATCGCAACGGAAAACAGAATGGGACCCGCGCAATGGTGGAGTTGCTCCTACTGGGCCGGGAACATGGCTATAGCGAGCTGGATTCCGCATTCCAACAAGCCCTGCGCCTGGGATGCTCCGATGCCGCCGCGGCGCGCTACCTGATGACCGAGGCCCGATTCGACCGGCCGGCGGCGCCGCGACTGGAAGTGGCCGCACTACGCGCTTATGAGCGGCCCCTGCCGGAGGTGAATACTTACGATGCACTGCTCACTGCGGAGGTGGTCTAGTGTCCGCCACAGCCGGCGGGGTCGAACAGGCGGCGATTCAGCAGTACTGTAAAGCTCTCCGGACGCCCACGATCGGAACGCAGTTTGCGGCCATGGCCGAGCAGGCCCAGCGGGAAGAGCACACCTACACACGGTATCTGGAAGCCTTGCTGGCGATGGAAGTTGAAGAACGCGAACGGAACACCGTGGCCCGGCGGATTCAAGCCGCACGTTTCCCTCGAATGAAGACACTCGAGGACTTTGACTTCTCGCGGTCGAAGGTTCCAGCCAACCGGATCCGTGGACTCGCAGACGGTGGCTATTTAGAACACGCCGAACCTGTCGTCCTGATCGGGGAGTGTGGAACGGGCAAGACGCACCTGGCCACAGGACTGTGCGTGGCCGCTTGTCGGCAGAAGAAGCGGGTTCGCTTTACGACGGCCGCCGGCTTGATCAACGAGTTGGTCGAGGCCCAACACAACGACCAGTTCCGCCGGGTTCTGGCCCGATGGTTCCGATACGAGTTGATTGCCATCGACGAAGTCGGCTATGTCCCGATGGCAGACCTCGGCGCCGAACTCCTCTTTCAAGTCATCTCGGATCGAGCCGAGCGGGCGACGGTGATCTTGACAACGAATCTGCCGTTCTCGGAATGGACCCAGGTGTTTCCCAATGTTCGGCTGTGCAAGGCGTTGCTGGACCGGATAACCGATCGCGCTCACATCATCGAGACCGGAACCGAATCCTTCCGGTTTCGGCGCACGTTGGAGAAACGACAGAAACCACGGCATCCGCCTGGAAAGGAGAAACCCGCGAAACAAACCACGTCCTGAGGGTCGGATCGCCGCGCGGTCGTCGATCCTGGGCGATCCTGGAAACGGAGTTTTTTCCCGAAAGAAAGAAAAAGAACCAAAAAGAAAGAAACGGAGGCCTGTGGAAGATGACGCGCTGTGGAAATCCTAAAAACCAGGATTCCCACAGCGCTTGGAAAAGCCTCGCCAAGGGCGCTCGGCTTTCCCACATCTACAACACAGGCCCGACGGTAATTATCACTACTCGGAATTATTAACAGGAGGGGGTGGGCCAAATCAGACGATCAAAAGTGGGCCAGACCGGGTGGACAAACCCACCAAGACCGTGACGGCATTCTCAGAGGCCGTAATCACAAGGTCCGGCAAATCGTCAAGCAGCACGTAAGGATATCTCTCGACCATTACAACCATCGTGTCGGCCGGGTCGGCGCCGCCGGTCGACTTCGCCTGGTGGACGATGTAATCGGTCATTTCCGTTATGATCTGCTGCTCGTTCATTCTTCTCTCCACTGTTTGATTGAAAACAAAGGACTTGCCGGAAAAGGTGACGCGAGGTGACGCTTCTACCGGTTATACCCGTTACACCCGCCCGCGCACATACGGGCTAAAACGTAAAACCCGTCACCTCGCGTCACCCGTCACCCTTTTTGTCCTTACTTCATCCCCCGTAAATGGCGGCGATGTTACTTTTTGTTACGAGTTCGTAAAGCCCGAATCGCTGCCTGTGTAGCGTTCAGATCGAATCCGGGACCGTCAAACCAGCTCCACTTCGATATTGAAGAACGCTTTCATGAGGTTCCACCGAAGCAGATAGTCGTTGTCGACGATCGGCATCTGCTTGCCCGGGTTCTTCGGGTCGTCCACCCAGGCCTTTTTGTCCTGGACGTGCAGGCTGTCGTCGGCATTGTCGATAAAGCTGAAGTCCGGCTTGTGGCTTCCGATCTCGACGCCGTTGTGCTCGAAGCGGAACGTCGGCTGGCATTGCAGCTTTCGAATCACCTTCCCGCGCTGGAGTGCCTTTAAATCGAGATAATGTTTCATTTCCGCTCGGCTCGCAAAAACGATATTGTCGGCCGTTCTCTTGTCCTTCGGGCTCACGTTTCTTTTGTGGCCACTGACGACCTTTGCCCTCATGAAGTCGGATCCAAGCTCATGTCTAACGAACTGCCCTGTAAATTGTTTCCTTGTGTGTTCGTAGGGGCTTTTCGTCTGGCCCCTTAAGATAGGGCTCAACGTAAACCGGCTCATGTTTGCCGGTAGACGGATACCACTGATTTCGCCAGTGTCCCGAGACAACCCACCGACAAGACCAGTCAATATTGCCGGGCTTCCCGGTTGCGGAGTCGCCCTTGGCTCTCTTTCGTAGTTGAACTGTTTTGATTTCTGGGATGCCGGACGCGGTCTTTCTAAGGCGCTTCAACTGGCTTCTGCTTCTAATGACGTGCGGAACAATTGCGGCCAACTCCAACCGAAGAAAAGCACTGGCCGCACAAACCGCAGCATCCCCAACTGTAGCCTCATCTCCGAACACTCTCACCCCAGAGGCTCGGAAGCGCCACTGTGGGTCGTCATGTGCAAAAAATAAGCAGGAGCGCCGCTATAAGCAGGGGCATGGCGACCGCAACGCCGAGCAGGGTGAACGCCGCCGGGCCGCCGCTTTGAACGAGGCTCCACATACTCGTATCCGCCCAGGCGGCGGTGATATTAGTGAGGTACATTTTGATCAGGCGTCGTAGTTGGTTTTCCATAACGTCCACAATGTCGGAGAGAAAAAAACTGCCCACCCAGTTGCCCCCCGCCGAGACCATAAAAGGGAAGCTAAAGCCGACGCCGGGAATGGGGGTCTCGTAGAAATGGAGGATGACCCAGGGAATCCACAGCCCGATGAAGGCCCGTATCAGTTCCCAAGGGTGAAAGCTTCCCGAGAAGGCGATACGCAGGCCCGTCCAGACAACAATGATGGTCGCCAGGCTCCCCCAAAGGGCTTCACCTGCGTTAATGAGCGGGAAGCCACGGGTCAAATCTTCGAGGACTTGATCTAGAATGCCCTTGTAGTTACTCAGCTCTTCCGGGGGAATAGGGGGGGATTGGGGTTGATCGGCTGAAGTTGCATGTTAGTTTAGTTGGCACCAACTCCGATTAAAAAAGAAAAGAGAAGGGCATTAGGACGTGGGAAAGAGCAAGCCTTGGCGCTTCTGCTCGCGGCGGGCTTCCGTCGCGGCTTGTTGAGCTTGAAATACAGCTTCCGCCCGTTCCTCGGCGGCTCGCCAGGCGGCCAGGTCCTCTAGACGGCGAACCTCAGCCTCTTGGTTCTCAGTGGCTTCTCGAACGGCTTGGTAGGCAAGAAGCTGGGCCCCGGCTGTGTTGATTTCGCCCTGGGTGATCAGGCCGGAAATTTGAGCTTGCTGAAGCGCGGTATTGGAGATGTTGGTGTTATTGCGCAGCGTGGCAAAGGAACCTTGGGCGTCTTGAATGGCCTGCGTGAGTGCGGCGGCGGCATCGAGCGTCGTGTAGTCCAAAACCCGTCGGTTATCGGCCTGCTGGCGGGTTGCCCGGTAGTTCTCCAAGACGCGCCCGGCGGCCTCGGGGGGATGGTTGGTAAACAGGGCGAGGATATCCTGCTCGCCCACCACGTCGGCCTGAGCGAGCCGGTTGCGCCAGAGTTGCGTGATCGAGGTTCCGTTTTGGCCCATGTCGGTGACGGCGGAGACGAGTTGCTGGGACTCGCCGGTAAAATCGGACCCCCAATTGATGCCGTCGCTAACGATCGTTGCGGGAGCGGAAGCCAGGTCGGCAAAGGGCTGAGTCAGGGCGTTGACTTGCCCCAGGGCGGCTTCTTTCATGTGGGTGAGCTGATCCTGAAGTTCATTGAGTTGGTCCGCCATCGCCGCGACCTCGGAAACCTCAACGGCGATTTGGGTGATTTGATTGGCGATGATCTGAGCGCGTTGGATCGCGCCGGTGATGCCGCCGACAAAGGCGTGGGTGGGCGCGATGCTCACGAAAAGGATGAGCGGGACTAACATGAAGGTGGCGAGTAGTTTCATTCGCATGGCGTTCTCCTTTTAGGTGGACTTAGGCACCAGGACATCGGAGGTGAACCAAATTCTCAGCCGGTGTCCGGCGCGAATGGTGATGGCGGGGAAACGGTTTAAAAATCGGTCCATGATTCGCATGGCGCTTTGCCCGAGTCCTTGTCCGGCTCCCGCCCGAAAGCCCGCCCCGCCTCCGGCATAGGGATTGCTGCCTTGCAGGGTGAGGCCACTGAGGACGCCCACGGCCCCGGCGGCTGCGAACATCGAGAAGTAACGGCGGTTGACGCGATCTTTTAGGGCTCCCTCGCCGACTTGGTTGAGCCCGTGAAACTGAAGGGAAATCCAAGTTCCATCGGGGAAGAGCAAACGGTGAAACGAAACGGCCAGCCGTTCTTGATCTTGATTGCTCACGGCTTGGGCGGTTCCCAGCACTCGTGCGCCGCGAGGGACCAGGATGCGCTGCCGGTCGCGCGAGTAAAAAGGGACGGAGACGGAAGCCAAGACGGGGCCGGGAAAATCGCCCGCGAGTTGGGTCACCAAGACGGCTTCCAAAAACGACCCCTCGTAGATCCTCTCCCAGTCTTCAGGATCGTCCGGTTCAGAAAGCCGGGGCGGTGAAGCGTCCTCGACTGCCTCAGAGAAGGGGTCGGTTGAGGTTGGCGCTGCGGTCGCGGCCAGCGGAACCGGGGTTGACTGAGCTTGCTGAAGGAGCGCCAACGCCTGTTGGTAGTCCAGCGCAAGACTCTGGGCTAACTGCTGGGGGTCTTGCGCGGCGGGCTTGGTAAGGGCGGCTTCAGCAGAGGGAGTAGGAGCGACACCACTAAGAGGAGGGTGAGTAGCGGGCGCGGCGGCTGTTGGCCCGCTCGATGGAGGGGCCAGTAGACCGGCGAATCCCTCGTCGGAAACCCGGTAGGATTGGGCCACCGGCAAGGAGCGGAGCGAACGGGTTCGCCGCTCGATTTCTTCCAGGCGCAAGGTATCCCGTAGGGTCTGCTCCGCTTCGCTAAGCAAATCCGCGAGATCGCCCGCCGCTTCGTCGCCGGCGGGTTGAATCTGTGCTCCCGAAAGAGAGGTTTGCTCGTCCTGCTGGCGGCGCAGGTCGTCACGAGCTTGCGCGGCGTGGCGTTGTTCTTGCCGCAGGGACTCTTGACGGACCTGAGCCGCAAGCCGTTGTTTCACGGGGTCGGCAACCTGTTGCGCATCTTCGTTGAGGGCAGCCGGGTCTTGGCTGCCATTGGTGAGAGACAAGGAAATGATCAAAGCCGCCAAGAGCACGGTTAGCAGGAGAACGCAAATTTTGGTGATCAGGCTGGCAGGTTGCGCTCCGGCGGGTTCGGTGTGGACTCGTTTCCAAAGAGGCATCGGTTTTAAGGGAGCGGCGATGGCGGCGTGAAGCGCCACTGCACTTTTTCCTTTCCAATTTGCAGCCAGCCGTCTCCCAAGAGGCGGCGGGCAATGTAAAGGCCATTTTGGGTGAGGTCGTAGGCCACGAGGCTCGGTTGTCCCTCCTTGATCTCATACAAGGCTGGAGATTCCTGGGCGCGGGATCGAAGGTAGGTGAACTGTCCGTCGCTCCACATAGCCGTGACCAAAAACGGCCACTCAAAAGCCTTTCGCTGCAGCCGGTACGGGAAAATCAGGCGGGTGGAGTAGTCGGAGCGATAGCGCTCCATTTCTTCCTTGGCCTGCTGCTGGACCTGGGAGACCCGCGCCTCGGCGTCTTCTTTGGCCGTGCGCGAGGCTTGGGTGGCTTGCTGCGCCATTTCTTGATAGGCCGCTACCTCGGCGCGGGAGACGAAAGACGGGTTGTGGGCTGTGCTCACGAGGGGAGAACTTTCTTCGGCCTTCGGCTCAACGCGAACGATCAGGTGGTTGTCCTCACCGCCGCGCTCGGCCACGAGAAACGAGTAGATGGTGCCGGAGGTACAAATCAGGGCGATGTTTGTCTGCCTGCCGGTTGCCAGAGGCTTTAGAAAAGCAAGGTTGGCCGCTCCCGTGAGGTGCCAGTACTCGGAATCGCCGACCACGAAATCGAGAATGTTTTCGGTGGGAGGCAAGACGATCACGGTGGTGTGGCGCACTCGGGCGCGAACCTCGATGATACGGTCTTGTTCCTGGCTCTCGCCGCTGACCCGCAGGACCGCCCCGTCCCGAGCGGCCCCTGGCGGCGAAGCCGCCATCAGCCCAAGCGCCGCCGCTAACATACCGCTTTTCATCTTCATTGACCGGCCAACCGTTCAAGGGCGCTCTCCAAGCCGTATTGATGGACCATCTCAGCCCTTCTTTGGGCGTCTGTCGGGGAAGAGGTGTAAAGCCAATAACTTTGAGGGTCAGCCGGTGCGGACCCAGAGGATGAGGACGGCGCTAGATACGCACGGCACAAGAACGAATCCCACGCTGGCGATAACAAGCGCGTGTAGAAAGCCGCGCTCCGGGTGGCGCATGCGGTTAACGATCCAGAGCGCGATGAGAACCGGGATCGCGAAGATACCAGCGGCGATAATCGCGTCGTGCGGGGCATCCCGGCTGGTCTCCATCCTGAGTGTCCCCGTGTTCAGCCCGGTGCTCTCGTACTCATAGGTCCCACCGGAATGGCCGATATGGTCAACGCGAGCATGTCCGAGGGAGAGGAATGAAACACGCAACTCGTCCGGTGCGCCTGGGGGGGGTCGAGGTAAGGATTTCGAAGACCATAACCTTCCAGACGACGAGGCTGGCGAACGCCCCCTGGCTTGTTGGAGCGAGCGGTTACAGCCCCCCTCCTCCGGCGCCCGAGGTGTCCAACGCCAGACCGGTGGGCTCGCCCAATCCCGAGGTGACGAGGTCTTCCACCCCGCTGCCGTCCAGGTTGGCCCGCTGGATCTTGTCCGTCTCAAAGTCCGTCCAGTACATCTTGCCGGCGCCCGGGTCCAGCGCCAGGCCGGCGGGACCGCCCAATCCCGAGGTGACGAGGTCTTCCACCCGGCTCCCGTCCAGGTTGGCCCGCTGGATCTTGTCCGTCAACGAGTCCGTCCAGTACATCTTGCCGGCGCCCGGGTCCAGCGCCAGACGCAAGGGCGTGCCCAATCCCGAGGTGACGAGGTCTTCCACCCCGCTGCCGTCCAGGTTGGCCCGCTGGATCTTGTCCGTCCCATAGTCCGTCCAGTACATCTTGCCGGCGCCCGGGTCCAGCGCCAGACCGTAGGGCCCGCTCAATCCCGAGGTGACGAGGTCTTCCACCCCGCTGCCGTCCAGGTTGGCCCGCTGGATCTTGTCCGTCCTGTCGTCCATCCAGTACATCTTGCCGGCGCCCGGGTCCAGCGCCAGACCGCTGGGCAGGCTCAATCCCGAGGTGACGAGGTCTTCCACCCCGCTGCCGTCCAGGTTGGCCCGCTGGATCTTGTCCGTCCCATAGTCCGTCCAGTACATCTTGCCGGCGCCCGGGTCCAGCGCCAGGCCGCCGGGACGGCCCAATCCCGAGGTGACGAGGTCTTCCACCCCGCTGCCGTCCAGGTTGGCCCGCTGGATCTTGCCCGGCAACGAGTCCGTCCAGTACATCTTGCCGGCGCCACTACTAACCCCGATGACCACCACCTCCACAGCGCTGGAGCAGTTGTTGTTTGCCCTATCGGATTCATCGACACAAGCATAGTAGTAGTAGGTCCCGGCACTCGACGGCGCGGTCAAGCTAATCGACTCATCGCTGGAGCCGGAAGCGGGCAGGCTCCCGACGGCGTCCGTGCCGACTTCCGTATCGTTAGCCGAAATCGCGTCGTCCGACGACCGGTAGTAGCGCAATATCGTGGCGGCAGCCTGCGAAGTGCCTTGGTTGCGGACCGTTACGCCGAACGTGAAGGACGCCCCCACGGTCAGGCTGCTATCGCTGGAGGAAGGATTCTGAACCACCAAATCCGGCCCCAATACCAAATCCGGACCGATACCCGGCGGCGGCGTGGGCAAGACAACCACGTTAATCTTATGTTCAGCCCTCAGGCCCTCCGAGTCCCGGGCGATTATCAACATGACTGCCTTTCCGGCGGTCAAGGGGGTGATCAGAAGGGTCTCGCCGGACAGCTGCGCCGTGACCCGGGACCCGAAGTTGAAATACCCCGAGTAGGTCAACTGGTCTCCGTCTGGGTCGCGGAAGAATTGCCCCAACGACAGACTCGCAGGCGGGCCATCCACCGTCAGCGTCTGGGTCGGGATGGTCCCGACCGCTCTAGGCGGGCGGTTCCCCCCACTCTCTGGTTCGCACATGGGGCCGCGCCCGCGGGGAGTGTAATAATTCCCGAACAGCCAATCCTGGAACACCCCGGTCAACGGCGCACACAGCCCGGCATTCCCGTCGAACCAGAAAGCCGAAATCCCTTCCAGGTTCATCAATGAAGAGGGCAGCGTCCCGGTCAGCTCGTTGTTGTAGAGAAATAGCTTACGGAGGTTGGTCAGCTTACCTAGCTCGGCCGGAACCTGGCCCGTCAGCCGGTTGTTGCTCAATGCCAGCTCTCGGAGGTTGGTCAGCTTACCTAGCTCGGCCGGAACCTGGCCTGTCAGCCGGTTGTAGCTCAATCTCAGCACTTGGAGGTTGGTCAGGTTGCCCAGCTGGGCCGGAACCTGGCCCGTCAGCCGGTTGTTGCTCAATGCCAGCTCTCGGAGGTTGGTCAGCTTACCTAGCTCGGCCGGAACCTGGCCCGTCAGCCCGATGTCGGTCAAATCCAGCACTTGGAGGTTGGTCAGGTTGCCCAGTTCGGCCGGAATCGGCCCGCTCAGCTGCTGGTTGAATGAGAGCAACAGCTCCTGGAGGTTGGTCAGGTTGCCCAGTTCGGCCGGGATCGGCCCGCTCAGCCCGGTGAGTCTGAGATCCAGATACTGGAGGTTGGTCAGGTTGCCCAGCTCGGCCGGAATCGTCCCGCTCAGCCCGTTGATGGCGATAGCCAGAACTTGGAGGTTGGTCAGGTTGCCCAGCTCGGCCGGAATCGTCCCGCTCAGCTCGTTGTCGAGGAGAATCAGCTTGGTAACCCGGCCATCGGCATTCGTTGTCACGCCGTACCACTGGCGCAGTGGCGCCTCCGTCTTCCAATTCGCGCTACGGGTCCAAGTCGGGCCGCCGGTCGCGTCGTACAACGCCTCCAGCGCCTGGCGGTCCGTTTCCGCATCCGGAACCTCTGCCGGGGGAACCGTCTCAGTCGGCGCAACGGGCAGATCCAGCGGCGCCCCCTGGGGATCGATAAAACCCAATGTTCCGGACGAGGCCCCGCCCGCGGTCCCGCTGAACAGTATGAACTGCGTGGACCACCCCGCGGAGTCCACGAAATGCGGGAAGAATCTGTCCGCCGTGGTCGACGCGCCCGTTTCCTCCGATGGCGGGGTGGTCGTCATCTTGAGCTCGCCCCTTTCGTTGATGCGCAACCGCAGTCCCACGATGGCGACATCGGCGGTCGAAGTGACCCGGAGCACTCCGGAGTAATGGCCCGGCCGCGAGACGATGATCTCGTCCAGGAAAAGGGCCACCTGACCCGACGGTGGAAGCGACAGCGTGGCCGGCGGGGCCGCCAGGGTTCCATCCAGCTCCGTCAGCTCCAGAGTCACCGTCGTGGACGTATCGGCCGTGTTGACGATGGCCAGTCCGGTTCTTATCGAGCCCATCCGGCCTGGCGTGCCGGACAATTCGGCATAGACACGAAATGCCGATCCCGCCGGCAGCGCGGACACGCCGGATTCCGAAACGGTCTTTCCACCCGGGGTAGTATAGGAAAAGACAACCAGACCGGAGGGTGCGGCGCTCCCCTGGTTGGGAATCGCGCGCACGGAGCCGCTGGATACCGGGCGCGATGGATTCGAGGTTGTGAATTTCTGGGAACTGCGGGGAGGAATCGAGTACGCAAAGTCCGATTCGGTCCGGCCGTCGTCAAGCGTGAGGGTCGCACGAGAAGCCGTCATCGCCCCGCTGCCCGGTCCAAGGAAGCGGACCGTTCCCGTGATCGTTGCATCCGTCGGGTTCACCAGAATGACCTCGGTCGCCCATCCGCTACCATCGGCGAAATGAGGGAAGTACACCGTATCCGTAGAGGCCGTAGCGGCCGACGACAGGGGCGCGACCGGGAGCGTCGTCATCAGGAACTCGTCGGCCTGGTTGGTCAATCCCCGTAAAGCGACGACGGCGATGGGCGCGGATGAGGTAAACGTGAAGGTTCCCAGTACCGCGCTTCCACTGTTGAATGGGGCATCACTCAGGAATTTCGCAATCTGTTCGTGCGCACGCAACTCGTAGCGGCCCTCGCCGAAACGGTTGCCGCCGGTGTCGGTGAAATAGAAGTCGATGGTGGCCGGGGCGTCGTTCGGATTGGCGATGGCCAATCCGGTATTGACCGGGCCGTTCACTTCGGCAAATATCCGCCCTTCCCGGACAGCCTCGGTTGCCGGGACGCCCGCCTCGGAAACGAGCACGCCGCCCTGCCTGAGTCCGAAAATGGCGATCCCGGAAGGCGTGGTCGAACCCGCGTCCGCACGGATGCGCCCATAGCCCATCTTCGTGGCCGCTTCCGTTCCGTCGCTCGTGACGGACCACCCTCCCAGATTCGGGATTGAGAACGATTCGGATTCAGACGACTGTGGCGGAGCCTGTGAGAGGTCCCAGTTGAGGACGATGTCGCCCGTGGCGCCACCGTATCCGGCGACCCGCAACATGTAGGGTTTCCCCTCTGTCACGTAGAGAGTCACGCGGCTTTGGTTTCCGGCAGCATCATCATTTTCCGCAAGTCTCGTTTTGTCGAACGCAGCATAAACATAAGTTAGCTCGTACACACCGAGGGTCGTATCGAAACTGCTGCCAGCGGTGTCGACTGTCAACGTTCCGTCCGAAGGGGGTCTCCACTCCCACCACACCGACCGGCTCCCGAGCGCCGCGGGTTCATCGGTTTGGTCGGTGGCGTTGACATTGCTGCCCGTTACCCGCCCCGATGGGCCGGAAATCCATGTCGCATCCGAAGAACTGTAATTAATCGGACAGGGCCAATCTTCGTCTTCGTTTTGGTACAGCGCCCGGACGCCCGCAATATCATCGCATTGTGGCGTTACGAGGACTTGAATGCCGGAATAATCCGTGGACATGATGGCCGGGACATCGTCCTCGTGGTCCAGTCCGAGCGCATGGCCGAGTTCGTGTACCGCAACACGGCGGAAGTCCTTTGCCGAGGTTGGCCCGAAAATATTCCCATCGTGGACCTCCCCGTGGACGTCCCAGTCAACTGCTTTATTAAAGAAAATATTCGCTTGGGTGATTGAATCTTCTATCGTCCACCCTTTCGTATAGGCTAGGGCCTCGGCGCCAAAGGCGTCCCCACAAATATCGTCCGTAAACGCCACTCCATTCTCATCATCTCCGTTGCTGATTAAATTGGGCACGCCGTCGCACGGATCCTCGAAAGTGTCGCGCACTATTCTGAATTCGAAGATGGTTGCATCGTTCCAGCGCGCCATCGCAGTTTCGAAGGCCGTATTCCACAAACCATCGGCACCACCGGCACCGGATATGTCGACCCTAAAGGTCGCCGCCGGGGAGGGCCATTTGGGTTCGTCTTTGAGGAACTCATAGGCCTCGACCGACATCGAAAACATGACGACCAAACTGAACACCAGCCATGCCAGGAGTACGGACGGTTTCCTCATGGTAGTTGCCACTAGTACTGACGGATCGCCTGCTTGAACTCGAATACCGTTACGCCGGCAGTAGCCCCGCCAGCTTCTCTTAGAGACAGCCCACGCGCGACTCCATCACTCAGTCCTGTGGCTCGCGGCTGATCAACGGCGGGCAATCCGGCGACAGTACGTCCATTCCGAGCGGCCATGATTCGTTGACGGCCCGATTCGACGATCAAGAAGTGGCCCTGGTCCGAGCCGTAGAGTGGATTGACTTGAAAACGCTCCAGGGATTCCACGAAGTAGATGCCCGCCTCCCCGATTTCGGGAAGCGTTGAATCGGAAACATTCAGCCTGATTCCGCCAACCGTGCCTCCCAGAAACCGCAACGCGATTTCGGTTTGGCTGTAGGCTCCCTTGATGACGTCCACCACGCGGAACGTCACAGTGGTGTGAATGCTGGTTCGATTGGCGTTGAAATTGGAAGTCATGCCGATGACTTCACCTTCAAAAATAAGCTGAGACGATTGGGACAGTTGTTCGATACTGACAGCCAAGACGCTGGAAAACGCTGGAACTGCCAGGCAGACACCGAGCATCAGTGCAATGACCACGATGAAGCATGTTCTATTCGACCCAATGTCAACGGTGAGCCGCCTTACCTTTCCAGGGTCACTCCAGGTCGTTAAAAATTTCTCCGAATGGGAACCGCCCGTGTTGATTTTATTCATAGGTCTTCGTCTCCTAATCGGGCGATTTCTGTCTCCGCCTTCTTCATCCGCCCGTCGCTCATCGCCTTATGCCGCGATGCATTGGCTCGCATCTTCGTTCCGTCTAGCGCCACATGCCCCATCCGCACCATCCCGGCTTTCCGGCACATTCGTAGCACCTGACTAAACCCAAAACAAGTAGATGAAACCGACATTCCTCATATCAACTTCGGATGTGAGTTCCTCTGACCTCTACATGATGAATGATCAAAACCTATCAGTCCCCCAACCTTGAATCAACCGTTCCTTCCCCCATCCTTCGGCTGAAAAGGGCCTGTGATCACTGGTTTTCAAGATGCTTTTGGCAAAATCTGATAATCGGAGACACCTCTCCAGTTGCTCGATCAGAAACACTGAACGCTAAGCTGTACTCCATCTCAATCGGTCAATCCGAGACACTCCGCCATCTGAAATGTGACGATCCGGCTATGCCAAACTACCTTCGCTCCGATCTTGATCAGCTTAGTCAATAGGCTGCGAAGGGACCAGTGTTTGATGCTTCTAGGGAGGACCAGCCGCCGCAGGAAATTGCCCAGGTTATAGGCCAAAACGAACAGACCCAACCTCACCTGATTCGGGACAAAGCGCTGGCAGGAGAGTCGTGTCCAGTTCAACGCATACTTGCCCTTCCTTGATCCACTGCTCGACGGTGCCACGCCCATTGTAAAAGTGAACCACCCCTGGAGCTTGCGCGCTCATATTGGTCACGATGAAACCGACTCTCGGAAAGAGTTCGCCGCGATGCCACTCGACCTTGGCAATCACCCGTCGAGGCCGGTCCCAACTGGCGGCTTGATAGCTGAAATCGGCAAACCAGACGACGGGTTTTCGGGGTGGACGACCCACTGGCCGGGTCAGCAGGTGTTCAATCTTTTCTTGAAGCACCTGGTTGGCGGGAAGCCGGATGGCATACAAAAAGCCTCTCTTCTCCAGGTATTGATAAATCTCCGGCTTGGCGAAGGCGGCATCCCCCCGAAAGTATTTGCGGACTTTCTTCTTCTCGTAGCGAGCCACGATTGGTTCCAGTAGCTCCTTCCAGCGATCCGCGCTGTGAACGTTGCCGGGGCGAAGCATTGCACCTTCGCAATCTCCGAACTGGTTAAAACAAAACAGGGGATGGTAGCAGGTGCATCCAAAATGGCCGTTGTAGGCAGAGTCTTCTTGCTCGCCATGGACCGGGCTGGCTGAACTGTCCATATCCAGAATGATTCGTCGATGAGCGGTCTTCTCCAGTGCTCGTTCCACCCATTGGGCATTGACTTCCGAAAGGGCTTTGAGGTTGTCCTTAACAGACAGCATCTGGGTCTCAAATCGACCCATTGTGTTGGCACTGGCGGCATTCTTCTTGTCGATCTTCTTTCCAGTGATCCTCCGCATAGTCGGATCCACCGATAAACGATGACCATCGTTGACATCTTCATAGCCAGCCAGGCGGCTGTATACTGATTGGCGCAGCAACGACGCGAGGTGGTGCTGGATGTTGCGCCCGGTCCGCGAATCGTCAAAAACTGAGGGTACACTATCGAATAAAGCCAACGCCTCGTCCAGGTCACGATAGGCGAGAAGTCCGGCATCCGATGTGACCTTTACCCCATGAAATTCAAGCCTCAGACTGCCATCAAAACCAAGCTTCACACCTTCACCCCTTGGGTTAGCCATTTCTTGCCCTCTTTCATAGATTATATCTGCTGTAATTATAACCCTCAAGGGTCACCCCAAAACCGGCCAACGAAGGTCACCTCAAAACCGGCCAATGAAGGCGGCCCGGGACCAGGTTGTTTTACCGCGAGTTGCCGTGATCGGGCAAGCCTGTTTTAGTACGCCAACTCCGTGGGCCACACTTAAGAATGTGGCCATGATGGAGGAGGCGGTCGAGCATGGCAGTCACGGCGGCACTATCCCCTAATAGTTTCCCCCAATCCTCAACCGGACGATTTGAAGTGAGCAGGGTGCTGGTCCGTTCGTAACGTCGCATGACGATCTCGAGGAGTTGCTCGGCGGCGGTCGGGGGGAGCTTGCGCATTCCCAGATCATCGATGATCAGCAGCGGCACGGTCGCGAGCGATTCCATGTGTTTCCTGCGGTTGCCGTCGATAGTGGCTTCGGCGATGTCGTCGAGCAGGGCGTGGGTTTCACGATAGAGGACCCGATAGCCCTGGAGGATTGCGGCCAGTCCGATCGCCTGGGCCAGATGACTCTTGCCGGTGCCGGGTGGACCGAGAAACAGAGCATCTTCGTGGCGGGCGATGAAGGTGGCAGTAGCGAGATCGAAGACCAGACCGCGATTCATTTTCTTGTTAAATGTGAAGTCAAAGTCCTGGAGTGTCTTCTGGGGATCGCGGAACTGGGCTTGTTTTCGGCGCCGTTCAAGCAGTCGGGTGCCGCGGCGGGCCAACTCGTCCGAGACCAGAGAGGAGATCAGGTCGATGGGCGCCATGGCTTCGGCCTGTGCCTGATGGAGACGGGTTTCGAGGACTTCGGCGATGCCGCCCAGGCGGAGTTGGCGCAGCGCTTTTTGGAGTTCGATGAGGTTCATTGTTGTTCTGGCTCCTGAATTTTGAGGTTGATGAGATCGCGATAGTGGGTCAGCTCGCGGATTAAGGGGTCGACTTGGCGGAGAGTCAGTGGTGGCCGCCGCTCCAGATAGCGGCGAACGAAACGGTAGTCATGGACGTGGAGTTCGAGTGCCGCGGCTGCGGCATCCTCGACGGCGGAGACACCGTATTTTTTGGCCAGGGAGAACAGGCCCAGGATACGGCGGATGGCCGCCTCGCCCTGGCGGAGATGGATGGCTTTGGCCAGTTCGCCGATGTGAGATCCGGCACGATCCGCCCGGGCAAGCAATTGGACGGTGGTCACCGGCGTCGTTTTCGGATTGTCCTCGGGACGGACACGGTACCCGCCCCGTTTCTGGCCGACATGTTCGCGTAGTAACTGATGGGTCTCCGGATCCAGGATCCGGACGTGGAGTGTATCCCACTGCACTTTGACGATGCGTCCGATCCAACCGGGAGGCAAACCATAATAGGCGGCCTCCACTTCCACGCAACCGTCCAGGTGGACGACGCGGTCCCCGTATTGGTAGTAGCGGAACGGTTCCACCGGCAGCGGGAGCAGTGACGGCTTCTCTTCGGCGAACATGGCGGCGACCTGCCGCTTGGTCGTGCCGTGGATGCGTGTATCGGCCCAGCGCGTTTCCCATCGGTCCAGATGGGCCTGCGCCTCTTCCAGACTCTCGAAGCGGACTCCCTTCAGAGGGGTTTTCTGTGCGTGAGCGACGCCGGCCTCGACCTTCCCTTTTCGATCGGGATCCCGAACCCGGCAGGGCAGGGCCACCACGCCGTAGTGAGCCAGCACATCCTTAAACAGCGGATTCAGTGTCGGATCGTAATAATCCGGAACAATGACGCCCTCGCGAAGGTTGTCCAGAACGATGCACCGGGGACTGCCTCCAAGCCGGCGAAACGCGGTCTCGTGCAGCTCGGCCCAGATTCGGGAACTGGAGCGGAACCGGAGCAGCCGAACCGCTTTACGGCTGTAGCCCAACGTCATCACGAACAGCCGCGTGCGTCGGTACTTGCCCGTCTTCGGATGGCGCACCATCGGTCCGTCACCGTAGTCGACTTGGCCTTCTTCCCCAGCCTGGGTCTGGATGATTCCCACCGCTCCGGGACGCTGGGATCCACGCAGCTTGCGCACGAAGCGCTTCATGGACTGATAGCTTCCCGTAAAGCCGTGATCCGAAACCAGATCTTGCCAGATGGACATGGCGTTGCGGCCACGGCCCAAACCCAACTCGATGATCTCCCGATACGGTGCGCAGGCGCTAGCCGAAGGCGGTTCTGGGGCGGCGGGCAGGTCCAGACCGGGCAAATCCAGGCCAGCAGAGTCGGTGGTCACCCCGTTGGCCGGTTTTGACGGTGCCCGTTTACCCCAACCCCCGGGTGGTCGCACCGCGATCCCGGCCGCTCGAAGGTAGGACCCTGCCGTTTCCCGACGTACACCGGTCGCCTTCTCGATCCGCCGTAGCGGCCATCCGAGCCGTCCCAGTGCGATAACTTGTTGTTTCTTTTCGGCGCTCAAGACATTGCTCATACCGACGGAAGCCTATTCGGCTTACCGCCGTTGTCAATGTCCCGGGCCTCAGTTCCGTTGGCCGGTTTTCAGGTGACCTTTAATGGCCGCTTTTGGGTGACCCCCGAGGTAATGGGTTAGGGTGATATAGGGAGGCACGATGAGTGTCCCATATGGTGAATGAGGATTTGAATGGGTCTGGGCCATGAGAATCGAGCTAAGGGAGAGTCGCGCCGAAGGCGAAGGGGCCAAATCAGGAGCATCAGCGAGAGCGCAAAACGAAACTGACGAGCAGCATGATCCCGGCCAGAACAGCCAGCGCAAGATGACTCTGAGAAGTCGGAAGTCCGAGAGTAGAGCGCCAGACCCAAGTAAACCCAACCGTGAGGACAAGAAGCTGAGCGCAGTAAAATAGAATCTTAGAGAATAGGATTCGCTTTGCACCGACGAAACGAGGACGCCGGAGGCGTGACCTTCCGGCGCGTTTTGCTTGCCCTTCGAGCCACAAGAATTTCCGCTTTCGAGAGTAGGGAAACCGGCGGTAGGCGCGAGCGTAGCCCTGGCGAATCAAGGTCGCATTAAAGTTTTCGCCCTCCAGGTAGACGTAACGCAGGAGCCGCCCGTAGCGGTCGCGGGTATCGGCGACGGGATCTTTGACAAGGCGAATCTTGCGCCCAAAAAGCCGCCGCCGGGCAAATCGGGTAGCGCGTCTACCGCCCGCCTCCGATCCTTTGAGGGGGTGCTTGGTTTCAGGAGCATCGACGCCGATAAGACGAACGGTTTGGGTAGTCCAACCCATGCGGACCTTAATGGTGTCACCATCAATCACGGCCACGACACGTCCTGTTTCATGAGCCAGACGCTTCCCGCACAGTAATGGCTTCCCGCAACCCTTCTAATAGTCCTTGCAGGTGCGCCATGCGCTCGCGCAGTTCGGTTACGTCACCGCGCAGTGCATAATTACCGGTGAGGATGATGCCAGCCCGCCCGCCGCCTACGGCCAGAATAGCAACGATTTCTCCACTCATATTCATGTCTCCTTTTGTCATCAGGCTTAGGATGACGGCGGCGGGGCCAAAGCCCCGCCGCTGCGCCCCTCAAGAGAAGAGCTTGTTGAGGGCAATTAGCATGGCGTTGAGGGCGGCGACCATCGCAACGATGCCTGCGCCGACCAACCAAAGGTAGCGATAGAGCGCTTTGAACTCAGTGGCGATTTCGACCTTGAGTTCGGCAATTTCTTTCTGCAAGTCTTGCTTAGAGGCCAAGGTCTCTTTGTTCGCAAGCACCGCAGCGGCGGCCTTGGCTTTTTCTTCGGGCGACGCCACTAGAGACAAATGCATCGTAAACTTCACTAACGATATAGCTCATGTTGATCTCTCCTTTCGGTCAAGAATCGACGGCGGGGCCAAAGCCCCGCCGCTCGACTTGGAAGGCGCGTCGCACCTAGGACTCGTCATCAGGGTCATCCTCTTCGTGCTGCTGGAGCTCGAAGATGCGCGAGTGAGCTTGATCGGCGACCTTGGCGAGCACCAGCAGGTCGTTACGACCGAAGCTCGGCGTGGTTTTCCACTGATCGCCGTCTTTGTAGAGGCGCGAGAAAGTGACGTTGTGCCTCGTGCGGCCTCCGGCTTCGTTTTCCCAAATCGCAGCCTTGACGCTTCCGATTCGGACTTCAGCGACGGGTTTCTTGTGATTAGCCATGATTGTGTTGCCTCCTAAAAAGTTAAGGGTTTGTGAGCGTTGCCGCTCACCGGTCAGGCGGCAACGTCCAAACCCTGACACGGGAGGATAAAGCGCAGCCACCACGGTAACGGGCAGGTCCGGCAAAGAGCAAGGGGGAGTGACAGACGCCCCATGGGGGCGAGGGGACCGCTCTGGCGCGACCCTTGCGCCGGAACAAACCGGGACCGTGGCGGCCAGCGACACCATGGCGTAATCGGAAAACCCCAGCCTCCGCATCGGGAGGGTCCAGGTTCGATTTTGGATAGCAAAACGGCGACCGAAGCACGAGGAAACCGAACCACGAACCTACAGCGACAGAAAACGCGCAGAGAGCGTGCTGGTGAAAGAAGTATAGTCGATCAAATAGCTACACATACGCTCTCCAACAGCAAGGATGAGCCGATTACTTAGGAAAGGGCAAAACGCGCCTTCCAAGTCGAGCGGCGGGAGGCAAACACAGGCGAAAAATATCGATATGGTTAATATGATTAATATGGTTTATACCGTATTAACCAATGTCTGGGGAAGCTGCTGGGGTCGAGCGCCCCGGCTTTAGTTTCTCGACGGCCCTGGCCGCGCTCAATAAATCTGTAGAGTTCATTTGAATGAGGACTTTCAAACCCGCCCGAACCAGTTCACTTTTAGAAGCATGATGTCCAGCTTCAAGGCAACGGGCCTGAAGCTGGAACAAAAGAGCATGATCAAACTCAGGGAACGAAAAGGTATCGCGGATCAGAAAGGTTTTCTTCGCCGCCTGATGATCGAGGGCTTGACGCTGGGGCGGGCTTCTCTGGGCTTCAACAAGCTGGTTGGCTTGTTCAAAGCGTTTCTCGACAGCGATATTTTCATCTTGCAAGGACTGAGCGAGACCGCTTAGCGGGTCTTTCTTCATTGCTAGATTCTCCTGATTGCACGATAGCTAAAATTTCATTGGTCAGCGCTTCGATTTCACGAACCGCTGCTCGCGCTCTAGGCAGATCATGAACGGTCTGCCCGGAAGCCGCCGCGTGACGGTAAGCCTCTCGATCACCAATTTGGGTTGTGCAGAGCGGGATACGATACTCGGGCAAAAGCTCCAGGGTCTTAGCGGCGAGGCGAGTATTGGGCTTTCGTTGATTGATCAGCAAGCGGGACTGAAGCCGCTCATTGATTCCCGACACATTCTGAATCACTTGGCGAATCGCCACGCCCGCCCAAAGATCAGGGGGTGAGGGAATGACTGGCACCAAGGCAAGATCAGCCACCAGCAAGGCGCTTTGCGAGACGGGCGATGCCGCCGAGGGCGGGCAGTCGATCACAATGAAGTCGTAATCGAAAAGAAACTTTTTCACTTCTCGATGTAGCCGGGCCTCAGCATTGCCAAGACCGGCAATCGGGGCGGGAAACGGTGCTTCATCAGGCGCAGCCGCTGCCCAGCGTGTTGCGGTGCCTTGGGAGTCGGCATCGACTACGAGAACCTTATGCGTCTTCCGTGAGAAAACACCAGACGGTGTCCAGTCGAGATTCATCCGAGTCAACTAGGACCGCACAAAGCCGACACGGCGCGTCCAGTTCAAAAACGTCATACCATTTTGGAGGAAAAGGAATGCCACCGCTGAGGAGCCACAGATCACTGCCATGCGTTTTCCTCTGGACAGACCGGAAATTGTCCATCCCGTTGACTGCCTGACACCAAATCCATTCCGACCACACTATGGTTCTTGCTCTGCTTATTGTCTCAACCATCCAATCAAACTGAATGTCTGCCGGCGGATAGCCCAGATGGAACTCGCCATCCTCCGGGCCGGTTCCAGTTGTCCAAGCGTGCTCGTAAGATTCGTTACCCGCGGTCAACACATTAAACTTCCCCGCCATAGCTCGGCGGTGCGCCGGAGACGACAGCACATCCAGCAGCTTGGATCTCACGCATACAGCCATGTACGGGGACATCACATCGACCGCCAATGTCCTTACCATCTCTTTGTTGTTCATGACTTCACCAACTCCGCGTATTCTTGCCGCTTTAGATTCCACTCTCGAATTATCAATTCCACGGACGGATGACACACCCGGATGGCAGCCCAGAGGGAACAAATCCTCGTTTCGTCACATCTGGCGCATTTTGTCACCGGATACCCCCTTTTTTCGCTTAACTGACGATTCAGGGCGGATATCCCATACGGTCGAATGCCACCAGTCTTCCTCGGGGTTTCGCACGAAATAGTGTTCATATTTCGCCAACAGAAACAGGTATTCGTGAGAGGAAGATGGACGATCTAGGCGGGGCGGCTCAACCGCGACAGGCTTACTCCATATAATGGTCGACCTAACGTACCAGCCATCACGTCGCAAAGCATCGGCGACCAAGAACGGGGTGAGCGTGACGTCCTTCATCTTGTATCCGGGCGGGGGCATCCTGAAACCCTTGCGGTCACGTATAGACGCCCAGGATTTCGTTCTTTTCCCCCTAGTTCCACCGCCACCCTTTCCCGATGCAGCGTAAACATCGCCAAGGTTGAGCCACGCCGCCCCATCAAAAGTTAAGACCCCGTCGAACCTCAGAGAACGCCACCACTAGCTCGTTAACGTAGGCCGAGGGTTCGCGTTCAAGTCCCATCTGTGCGGCGGTTCCGTAGTCTCGAATGCCACCGAAATACGGCGGAGAAGTCACGCAGCACTGCACGGATTCGTCCGCGATCGGCAGTTGCCGGGAGTCGCATTGAATTCTGCCATCGTAGCTCATGCCTCTCCCGTAGTAAGATGTCCGGTATGGCCAAACCCTATAAGCGGAAAGGGAGCCGCTTTTGGTGGATTGCTCCAGTCATCAGCGGACGACAGGCCCCACAATCGACAAAAACCGAGGACTACACCGAAGCCCGCGAACAACTCAACAGCCTTGAAGGCAAAGCCGCGGATGGAATTCCAATTTCCGCCCGCCCAAACCGCGTGCTGTTCAGAACGCTCGCCGAAGGTGTCGAAACCGACTACGCGAACAAGAAACTCGCATCCCTTCCTGATCTGAGATGTCGCCTGGACAACCACATCAACCCCCTGATCGGCCATCTTCTGGCGCACCGAATCTCGTCGGCCACCCTCAGCGAATACACGCAGATTCGACAGAAAGAAGGCGCGGCGAATGCGACGATCAACAGAGAAATGGCCGCAATCAAGCGGGCCTACACTCTGGGAATGCGAAGTGGGCAAGTCCTGGTTCGTCCGTTCATCGAGAAGTTG
The DNA here is from genome assembly GCA_965247425.1 of Terriglobia bacterium. Classification (GTDB taxonomy): domain Bacteria; phylum Acidobacteriota; class Terriglobia; order 20CM-2-55-15; family 20CM-2-55-15; genus CAZOZZ01. The sequence continues at coordinate 1,150,731 of OZ252023.1, read as the reverse complement.
CCCGAAGACAACGAGAGGGAGGGGTTGTTCGGCCCAGACCAGTTTCAAGCGCTTCTGGCTAAAGCCAACACGCTCACGGCCGACCTGATCACGCTGGCCTATTACTCGGGATGGAGAAAAACCTCGTTGACTGAGATCGAATGGTCTCAGGTGGACTTCAGGACCGGAGTCATCTACGGCATACAAAAGAAGAACAAAAAGCGGGTTGGCTTCCCGTTTGCCGAATTCCCCGACGTCAAAGCCATGCTGGTCCGGCGCCGTGAAGAAACCGAAGCCCTCCAACGCGAAGCCGGCCGAATCATCCCCTATGTCTTTCACCGCAAAGGAAAGCAGGTGAAGTCGTGGCGCGGTTCGTGGGAAAAAGCGCGGAGAGAGTCCGGCCTGGCCGGAAAAGTCCTGCACGATTTCCGCAGAACCGCCGTGACGAACATGCTGGATGCGGGGATCCCGATCGACGTCATCATGGATATCGCGGGGTTCAAGACGGTTCAGATGATCCTGCGGTACGCGCAAACCCGGGAGCAGCGACTCCGTGAAGCAGGGGCGATGCTGCGCCAGCGGCTTCAGGCTACGGCTACCCAACACGACTGACCTCGCCGTTCCCAAAGTGTTCCTGGAGGGCCAGGGCGATATCAACCCAACCGATAGCAAACCATTCGCCATGGGACCGCTGCGCCTTGAAACGCTGATGCAGCCACTTCTCTACCGGCGCCGGCTTAACGACCGGAATGATCGCCACAACCTCGACGCGATCAGGGCAATCTGTCTGAATTCGCCGAATGCGGTCTTCAAGATCGCCGCTATGGCCGATCTTGACGAGCTTCGCTTTAGGTGAAATTACGACGTAGATGCCAGAGGCGCAAAGCGATGAACTGACACGGAGGGGCTTGGCCCGACTGGTGCCTGACCGATTACCGAAGATGAGTTCGGCCGTGCTCCTGTCGGGCGTTCCGGTGCTCTCGCTGATCTGCCGCCCCCGGACCGTGTAGCACATCCACCAATTAATGGAACCCTTACGGCGGTAGAGGCCCATCAGGAGGCCTCCGTATTACATTTTCGTACTACAGTGGAGCTTAGATTTGTTTGGAATGAGTTAGTTAGAGGGGTGCAAACTTCCGATTTTAAGTCCGGTGCGTCTGCCAATTCCGCCACCCAGGCAACGAGTGTTAAGTATTCCACTTGTTGAGGTTACAGTCACGCCGAAACTTTCTCCATGAAGTTTTCACGGTCCCATAAGTCCTTTAAACGATATTCGGGGATCGGGTGTGTGCACACCATGTGATACTCGCCTCGAGAAACCGTTCAAACACGTCCAGCCGAACACGAATGATCGTCTGGCTCCAGAGCCCCGAAGCTTGTACGTTGGAACTTTTACGGTGTTGATCCACAATTCGGACCGTGTCGTTGTTCTCCTGAATCCGCTTCCAACTTTTCACCCCGACTTGGTAAACTGCGTCCCCATTGAATTCCTGTCGATACGACTACGATCTGCGTGATCGTCCGAGGCACTCAACTTGCGCCTGTTTACACGCAGCCAGGCGCTTTGAGAAAAGGAGACGCGTATGCGGTTCATCATCTTCGCCTACAGGGCCATTTGCTACGTGATTTTTTTCGGAACCTTTCTTTATGCGATCGGTTTCATCGGAAATTGGGTGGTACCGAAGAGCATGGATTCTGGGACCCAGGGACCCTTCCTGCAGGCGCTGGCGATCAACGCGGCCCTGCTTGGCATTTTTACGGTCCAGCACAGCTGGATGGCGCGGCGTTCGTTCAAGGCCGCATTGACCAGGATCATTCCCGATCCGGCCGAACGCAGCACTTATGTGTTGCTGTCGAGCCTGGCTTTGATCCTGCTTTTCTGGCAATGGCAGCCCATGGGTGGCGTGCTGTGGGACGTCCAGAATCCGACGGCGAGAATGGCGATTTCCGGGCTCTTGCTGGTGGGTTTCGGCATCGTCTTGATCACGACGTTCCTGATCAACCATTTCGACCTGTTCGGTTTGCGCCAGGTCTGGATTCACCTTAAGGGCGAGGAATACAAGCCGCTCGGTTTTCGGACGCCGGGACCCTACAAGCACGTCCGGCACCCCCTCTATGTCGGCTGGTTGATCGCCTTCTGGGCGACGCCGACGATGACCGGGGCTCACCTCGTGTTCGCCATAGCCACGACGGCGTACATCATGATCGCGATCCAACTCGAAGAGAAGGACCTGGTCCACTTCCTCGGAGACCGCTACGCGAATTACAGGCAGACTGTGCCGATGATCATCCCGAGCATCACGCCGAAACGGATTGATGCGGCGGATGAGGGTCGGGCAAAGGCGACCTCCGGTGACTAGCGGACGGTAATGCTTTGGGGAAGTTGAAGGAGAAGACGTTGGTGGAGCTGTGGGGGCGCTCCGACTTCAGTCCGGGCGTCCCATCGACAGGCCAGAGGATTCCCCCCCGTGAGCTATGATATGGCTTGGTCCATGTCTTTGAATATCCGAAGACTGTAACCTCTCATAGCAGTTCGGTCACGGCCTTCCGCCCCAGCTCATCCAGACCGAAATCATAGAAAAGCGCCTGGCCAACAGACCCGGGAACAGCTCGGACGCTTCGAGGCGGGTGATCCCGGACCAGCGACAGATTCCCTGCCAAACCTTTCCAGTTCGTGGTTCGAGACAATCCGCTTCGGCGGGGAGGGACAAGCCTCCGTTTTAGGAAGCTTGCCCCATCGAGGCGCGGAGGAAGGAGGACTTCCGGTCGCCATACATACTTTCCAGTTCGTCGGCGGTAGTTTCACTTCCCAGTCCCATGATGATGGCGGAAAGGTGATTCCAATGCCGGACACCGGATCGAGCCAGGATGTGATCGCTCAAGACAACAAGTGCCTGCGTTCTTTCGAATTCTCTTCCGCGCTGTTGTTCGTTCGCTTTGCGTTCAAGGAGCCGGGCGGAAACGTGATTCCGATAGTCCTCGAGTAACGCTGGGAGCCGAAGGTCCATGTCTCGTTCCGTCGCCTCGACGGGCGTCGAGCCCGGTTCTTCGGACATCCGGGCGTTGATGTTTCGAATGACACGGGCGGCGGACTCGATCAGCGACAGATCTTCAACGAGAGGCACCGGAGCGGGAAGCACCCAATCCTCCAACGATGTCGCCACCAGCAGGGTGCCGGCAAGGACCAGTTGCTCGTCGCAACCCTGCTCATCGAGGAGAAACGCCTGGCTCTCCCGGGCTCGAGAGCTGAACATGTCTTCTTCTCCGAAGCGGTGGAGAGAAATGGGTTGGCCATCCAGGGAGTAGCGGGATGACGGGACCGCATCGGTCCCGGAGCCACAGAGAACCCCGTACAGAATGAATCGGGCACGGTCGAACGGTGTAGTTTCTCTCTCCTCGGCGAACGACATCAGGCACCTCCGACAAAAGCGACAAACCATGAAACGAGAAATCGCAGCGTACGCTTCGCTGGTACAACGCGGTTCCCGCCAATTTTCCGATTGGCACAAGGCTAAGACGCGACCGGGACAGCCGAGGGCCAACTCCCCGGCTTGAGGATGGACGGATTGTCAGACCAAATGTCTGTGGGGCCAGTATGCGGAAGGGTTTGAAGGAAGTCTGACCTTCCTTCCCTCTCATCTCGGGTATAAGCTGATCGAACAATCGACAAAGGAGAGTCCAATGAATCGCCGTGAACTCTTGACGACGTTGCTCGCGACCGCAGCCGTCGGTGGGACCGCAGCCGTCGGTGGGACCGCAGCCGTCGGTGGAACCGCAGCCGTCGGTGGAACCGCAGCCGTCGGTGGAACCGCAGCCGTCGGTGGAACCGCAGCCGTCGGTGGAACCGCAGCCGTCGGTGGAACCGCAGCCGTCGGTGGAACCGCAGCCGTCGGTGGAAGCGTCTCTGAACTCAAAGCACAGGAACGAGCCCAACGAGAGATGAAGCCTTTACCTTTCGAGGCCAACAGCCTGGATGGCATTTCCGAACGAGTCATCACCTCGCATCACCAGAACAACTACGGAGGTGCTTTCAGGCGTGTCGCCGCAATCGGATCCGAGATCGCCGGCCTGAGGTCGGATGCACCGGGATTCCTGCGAAAGGGCCTCATGATGGAAGAGCTCACCGCCACGAACGCCGTGATCCTTCACGAAGAATACTTTGCGACGCTGGGAGGGGACGGGCGCGCATCAGGAACGCTCGCCGACGCCATTGCCAGGGATTTCGGCAGCTTCGACGCCTGGGAGCAGGAATTCCGGGCGACGTCGGGCTCTCTGGGTGGGGGAAGTGGATGGGCCATCCTCAGCTTCAATTTTAACGACGGCCGATTGCATAACTACATCGCGTTCGATCATACCGACAACGTAGCGTTCGGTCGGCCCGTACTGGTCAACGACATGTTCGAGCATTCCTACCACATGGACTACGGCTCGAGGGCCGCAGCTTATGTGGACGCGTTCATGCGGAACGTGAACTGGGATGAGTGCAACAGGCGGTTCGAGGGGGCCGAGACAGCCTACGCTGCGTTGAGATAAGACAAACGGGCGCCTTCGGGTTCAATCGAGAACCCGGCGGCGGGGCAAGTGAACCCCGGCCAGCATGCATCGCGCACTGCCGCCTTCCACACGCTCGATGGTCGGGATCGGCGCCGATACGATGCGGGCATGCTTGCCGAGAGCACGGATCTGGCCCGCATCGAGCGAAGCACGTGCCTGACTGGACATGACCAGCACCTTCGTTCCTTCCCGGTTCTCGACCTCCAGCACATTGCCGGCAAAATGACCCATCTGATCGCGGTCGATCAAGACCAACTCGCGCCCTGTACTTCGCAGGCGATCGAGCACTGCTGTTCTTTCGGTGGGATCATCGATCGCGTCGGCCGAGATCACGACAAACTTCTCACCGATGCTCATCACAACGTTCGTGTGATAGACGTCGATTCCCTGGGCGTCGGTGGCGTGGAACGTCACCAGGTCGTGACCCAGCAGACCGGTTAATTCGCCGAGTACGTCCCGGTCCGTACGCGGGGAAAGGTTGGCGTACGAACAGCGGTTCGGGTAGTCGAAGATGAGGCTGCCGGTACCCTCGAGGAACTTCCCTTTCTCTTCGTGTGCGGTCAAGTCAACCACCTGTGACACCTCGAACCCATAGGTCGTCTCGAGGGTTTCAATGACGTCCCTGCGCCGTTCGGCCCGTCGCACCGGGGCGAACATGGGGTAAAGGATGACTTTTCCGTCCTCGTGAAACGAAACCCAGTTATTCGGAAAGACCGCATCCGGAGTCCGGGGGTCGGGCGTGTCCTGAATGACGATCACGTCCACGTCTGCATCGCGCAGTACGGTCACGAGGCCGTCGAATTCCTGCTCCGCAAGTACCTGCAACTGATCGTCGGTGGCGTCCGGGTCACGGGTCTGGAACACATTCGTACCGGCCGTCTCCTCGTTGAATCCAAAACCGGCCGGACGGACCATCAACACGGCTGAAGGCGTCTGGCGCTGCGGCTGGTCTGTCATCTCTCCTCCTGATTGACCAATGTAGCATTTCTTAGCGTCGAGCCCACCGTCCCTCCCCCATCCCTTCCTTTTATGAGAGCTCCTACCCTGTCGCGATGCGAAGCTCTTCGGGAGCTTCTACGCCGGGACGGTCCCCCCACACCGGGAGCTTTTCTTAGCGTCGGGCCCACCTCCCGCCGGTCCAGATCGAAATTCGTTACAATAGCCTGATGGAGATTTCGCTGGAAAATCGCTCGGAGCGGGCACTCATGCTGGAACGGCTGCTCGAGGAGCGAATCGTCACCCTGGATGGACCGATGGGAACGATGATCCAGCGTCATGAACTGGATGAAGCGGCGTTCCGGGGCGACCGTTTCCGGGAACACTCCGGCGACCTTAGAGGAAACAACGATCTGCTGTGCCTCACCCAGCCCGACCTGATCCGCTCGATTCACCGCGAGTTCCTCGAAGCCGGGGCCGATATCATCGAAACCAACACCTTCAACGCCAATGCGATTTCGATGTCGGACTACAGCATGGAAGGGGTGGTGTACGAGATAAACAAGACCGCGGCGACACTGGCCCGGGCAGAGGTGGATCGGGCGACCCGACAGGATCCGTCGCGGCCGCGCTGGGTCGCCGGCGCGGTCGGCCCGACCAACCGGACGGCCTCGCTTTCGCCCGACGTGAACAACCCGGCGTTCCGAGCAACGACGTTCGAGGATTTAGCCACGGCATACCTTGAACAGGCCTGTGGCCTTCTTGACGGAGGCGTCGATGTTCTGCTCGCCGAGACGATCTTCGATACTCTGAACGCTAAGGCCGCTTTGTTTGCCTTCGAGCAATGTTTCAGCGAGAAGGGATTCCGCGTCCCGGTCATGGTTTCGGTCACGATCACCGACAACAGCGGCAGGACACTCTCCGGCCAGACAGTGGCGGCTTTCTGGAATTCGATCTCACATGCGCCCCTGCTGAGCGTGGGTATCAATTGTGCACTCGGGCCGAAGCAGATGCGGCCTTACATCGAAGAGCTTTCCTCTCTGGCCCCGGTCTACCTGAGTTGCTACCCGAATGCTGGGCTGCCCAACCCCTTCGGCGGGTACGACCTGACACCGGAAGACATGTCGGCGACGCTCCGGGATTTCGCTTCAAACGGCTGGCTCAACATCGTCGGCGGCTGCTGCGGCTCCACCCCGGATCACATACGGCAGATCGGAGAGGCGGCGCTGGCCTTCCCTCCCCGGAAACGGCCGAGGCCGCAGCCGAAGATGCGTCTGAGCGGCCTGGAACCCCTGACGATCGAACCCGACATCAACTTCGTCAACATCGGCGAACGTACGAACGTGACGGGCTCCCGGCGGTTCGCGAAACTGATCCTGGGAGAAGATTTCGAGGGCGCCCTCAGTGTCGCCAAACAGCAGGTGGAAGACGGAGCCCAAATCATCGACGTCAACATGGATGAGGGGATGCTCGATTCCGAGGCCGCCATGGTTCACTTCCTCAACCTGATCGCGGCCGAGCCCGATATCGCGCGAGTTCCGATCATGATCGACAGCTCCAAGTGGTCGGTGATCGAAGCGGGGCTCAAGTGCGTCCAGGGTAAAGGCATCGTCAATTCGATCAGTCTCAAGGAAGGCGAGGAAGTCTTTAGAGACCGGGCCAGGACGATCCGGAAATACGGCGCAGCCGTCGTCGTGATGGCTTTTGACGAAAACGGCCAGGCGGTGACCACCGATCATCGTCTGGAGGTTTGCCGCCGCGCCTACTGCATTTTGACCGAGGACGTCGGGTTCCCACCCGAAGACATCATCGTCGATCCGAATGTCCTCACCGTAGCGACCGGCATCGATGAGCACAACGATTACGCCGTCAGCTTTATCGAGACCACGCGGAGGATCAAGGACACGCTGCCTTCCGTAAGGGTCAGCGGCGGGATCAGCAACGTATCGTTTTCCTTCCGCGGCAACGACACCGTCAGGGAGGCCATGCATTCGGCATTTCTGTATCACGCCATCCAGGCCGGCCTGGACATGGGTATCGTCAACGCGGGCCAACTCGCCGTTTATCAGGACATCCCGAAGGATCTGCTGGATCGCGTCGAGGACGTCCTGTTGAACCGGAGAGACGACGCGACCGAACGCCTGGTCGAGTTCGCCGAATCCGTAGAGGGAACCGTGAGGTCGGAGGCCGAGATCGACGCCTGGAGACAGACATCAGCCGAGGAACGCCTCAAACACGCGCTGGTCCACGGTATCGTCGAACACATAGAGGCCGACACCGAAGAAAGCCGGGGGCACTACGACCGGCCGCTATCGGTCATCGAGGGCCCCCTCATGGAAGGGATGAACATCGTCGGTGATCTGTTCGGTGCGGGAAAGATGTTTCTTCCGCAGGTGGTCAAGAGCGCCCGTGTAATGAAAAAAGCGGTGGCGTACCTGGAGCCCTTCATGGAGGCGGACAAGACGGGAAGCCTCTTCCAGGGTCGGGTGCTGATGGCTACGGTCAAGGGCGATGTCCACGACATCGGGAAAAACATCGTCGGGGTCGTGCTGGGGTGCAATAACTACGAGGTCATCGACCTGGGAGTCATGGTCCCAAGCGACAAGATTCTGCAAACGGCAGTGGAGAAGAGTGTCGACATCATCGGCCTGAGCGGATTGATCACGCCCTCGCTTGACGAAATGGTCCACGTCGCGAAAGAACTGGCACGAGAGGGAATCGATATGCCGGTGCTGATCGGGGGCGCCACGACGAGCAAAATCCACACCGCCGTCAAGATTGCACCGGGCCGCACTCAACCGGTCGTTCACGTCCTGGACGCCTCCCGAGCCGTCGGAACCGTCGCCAGCCTGCTCGGTGAAGACCTCAAAGTGGATTTCATTGAGAAAGTCCGGAGCGAGCAGGAATCGGCAAGGAAGGCGCATGAGGCGGGCCGAGGGAGAGACACCCTTCTCGAGCTAGCCGATGCCCGCAAGCGTGGCGCGCCCATCGACTGGAACGCCACCGAAATCGCCAGGCCATCTTTTATCGGGACGCGGGCTGTGGAAGGGGTAACGCTCGAAGACGTCATCCCCTACATCGACTGGTCGCCTCTTTTCCATGCATGGGAGCTGAAGGGCATTTACCCTCGAATCCTGGACGATCCGGCTCTCGGCAAGCAAGCCACGGAACTGTTTTCCGACGCCCGGGCTCTTCTCGACAGGATTGTGGGCGAGAGGCTGCTGCGGCTTGGCGGCGTTTACGGCTTCTTCCCCGCCTCGGGCACCGGCGACGACATAGAAGTTTATTTCGACGAAAAACGCACGCACGTCCGGGCGACTTTTCACACGCTGCGACAGCAACTGGCCAAAGGCCCGGAGCAACCGAACCTGGCCCTGGCGGACTTTGTCGCACCACGAACGACCGGCATGACCGATTTCATCGGCGCGTTCGTCGTCACGGCGGGTCATGGTCTCGACCCGTTGTGCGAAAGGTTCGAGGCCGACCACGATGACTACAGTTCCATCATGGCGAAGGCGCTCGCCGACCGCCTGGCGGAAGCATTCGCGGAATGGCTTCATGAGAAGGCACGAGAAGACTGGGGCTTCGGACAAGGCGAAGAGCTCGAGCCGGAAGACCTGATAAAGGAACGCTACCGCGGAATCCGACCGGCTCCCGGATATCCGGCTCAACCCGATCACACTGAAAAGCGAATCCTCTTCGATCTGTTGGATGCGAAAGCGCAAACGGACGTCTGGCTGACCGAATCCTATTCGATGGTCCCGGGCAGTTCGGTCTGCGGCATCTATTTCGCCCACCCTCTTGCCCGGTATTTCAGCATCGGAAAGATCGGCCACGACCAGGTCGTCGATTACGCCCGGCGCAAGGGTCTCCCGGTGGAAACCGTCGAGCGATGGCTCGGGCAGAATCTCGGCTACGACCTGGGCTAGGAGCCCGTGGTGGAAGTCTGTAGGGTCGCGCGCAGGGGTATTCGGGTCTCAGGCGCGAAATGAGGAGCGGAACGATGCTTTGTCATCGTGACCGACGAATGACAAAGCCTGTGGCCCGAAGACCCGTGCGCCCTTCGGGTTACGACGGCATGGGGCCAGCTGCGGCGTTGCCACTCCTAGATCGATGAAGAGCATCGACGTCGTCGTGGCGCCTTGCATCTAGCCCGGATGGATCACCAATCGGAGAATCGATCGGTGTTCGGATACGAGAAGCGATTTGCGGCGAGACTTGGAGCTGAGAGTGAGCGAGCCGTGGACATTGGCGGATTTTGAGCCTGTGACACGGCGACATTTGGCGGGAGATCGGCATGAATGGGCGAGTGCAGGCAGGCCTCGCCGGGAGGCAGATGAGAGGCGCTGTTTTTCGGATCTGAAGGTTCGGTGTCGTCAGCAACGAAGCGGAATTGATTGCAGGTTTCTCACTATGAGAGCAAAGACGTCGGCATAGGGATAGGCCTCCGACATCGAGATCCAGACGTTGCGGACCGTGAGGCGGATACGCGCACCGATCTTAAGAAGCTTCAGACGGATGGTTCCGCATTGGGCATGGGCCATCGCGGTATCTTTGAGACCGAGACGACGCAACGCCTGCATAAGCATGTAGGCGGCTGAGGACAGATACAGTCGGAGCTGATTGGCGCGCATGGTTCCCGCACTGGTGCGGTCGGCAAATAGATCCAGTTGCTGTTCTTTGATCCGGTTCTCCATGTCGCCGCGTGCGCAATAGAAATCTTCGTAGAGCGCTTGGGCTCCGAGTCGTTCCGGTGGCAGTGAGGTCACCACGAATCGGGGATTGGCGCCCTTGGCCAGGAACTCGGCTTTGCCAACAACGCGACGAGTGCGGCTCCAGCTCTTTCGAGTCCGGTACAGGAAATCCTTAAACACTCGTGCCGATTTCCCAGTGGTCTGAAACTCCGCTTCAGCCTGAATCATCTGGTCAGCGATCTCTCGCTTGAGGCGGTCGTTCTTGGCCAACCCCATCACATAATCGACCTGGTGGGTTTCACACCAGTCCAGTAATGCATCCCGGCAGAATCCGGAATCGGCCCGAATGATGATCGACACGTCCGGCCAGCTCTGACGGATCTGGCCGACGATACGTTCCAATTCATCGACTGATCCTGCCGCCCCATCGATATTGGACGGGCGCAGCCGAGCGCACAACAGATGCTCTCCACAGAAGATGTACAAGGGCAGATAGCAGTAGTTGCGGTAGTAGCCGTGAAAGAACCGGCCTTCCTGTTGACCATGGATCGGATCATCGGTCGCGTCCAGATCCAGAACGATCTCTTCGGGCGCCGTGTTGTCATGGGCTGCCACAAACGCATCGACCATCCAACGATCGATCTTGTCCCCATCCATAGCGATCTTCTTGTACCGCTCCTGGTCGCCGACTTCGGCGCCGGTCAACTCCAATCGGTTTAGCGTGCTCTTGCCCGCCAACGCCTTTCCCCAGTCGCCGGCCTGTCGTCGATTCGTTCCCAGCGGATCCGCTTTGTCCACCGCCAACGCAAGCATCGGGTCGGTCCGTAACTGATCGTGATCGTTCAGGTCTTCATATCCCAGGCACAGCCCGTAGACCCGCTGTCCCAACAGCTCCTTCACGGTGTGTTCGATCAACCGTTGGTCGCGATGATCGCTAAAACACCCCGCCAATCCATCGATCAAACCGGTCCGCTTTTCGACTTCACGCAGCAGCAGAACTCCAGCGTCAGACGTGATCTTGCCGCCGTCGAAACGCGCCTTCATTTTTCGTTGAAGAAGTCCGTGAAATTCGAACGTGGTTTGTTTACACTCTGTACTCATAAGGGCCGCCTCCGTTTGGTTTCTGAACCGTTCTCGACAAACGATTTATGCCAAACAGGGCGGCCTTTTCTGGTCCTTTCGGTGATTTATGCGGGCTAGCCCCATGGCGCTCGTAACGCGACCCTACAGACTTCCGCCACGGGCTCCTAAGAGCCGCCGGCAGGAAGCTTGACGCAGAGACGCAAAGACGCAGAGGATTTTTTTGGGACGGGAGTGGCGAGGCCGGTCCGTGTCTCCGGGGGACATCCTTGTCAGTTCGGAAGTACCAGCCATCACCGACGAAATACCAACAATAATGACCTTTGCGTCTTAGCGCCTCTCGGTCGAAAACCGAAACTCGATGCGTTCAACCGGGCAGGCCGGGACTGGCAATTGCACCTCGAGCGCTGTGCTAGAATTGACTGCTTATGCGTGAGCTGACAGAGGTAGAAGAGGTCGAACACGGCAACTTTCTCACCACTACGGTGGACGCGCTATCGAACTGGGCCCGCAAGAGTTCGCTCTGGCCATATCCCTTCGGGACGGCCTGCTGTGCCATCGAGTTCATGGCTGTCGCCGGCGCCCACTACGACATCGCGCGTTTCGGTTCCGAAGTCGTCCGCTTCTCTCCGCGCCAGGCGGACGTCCTCATGGTTCTGGGAACCATCAATGACAAGATGGGGCCGGTCCTCAAGAAGATCTACGACCAGATGGCCGAGCCCAAGTGGGTTATTTCGATGGGCGCGTGCGCGACGTGCGGCGGCTTCTACCGTTCCTACCACGTCATGCAGGGTATCGACGAAATCATCCCGGTCGACGTCTACATTCCAGGATGCCCGCCGGTGCCCGAAGCCGTTTTCGACGGTATCATCCAGCTGCAGAAACAGATCGTCACCGACAAGCGACAATCCTACGAACGGCATCCCGCGCATCAGGTTCTGAAGCTTCCCGAAGTCGACGCCACCGTCTATGGGCTGCACCCGCCGTCTCGCCCGCTGATTCGCTTTCTTGAAGACAACCAGGAACCCGACGGGCCGATCGCGCGCACGTTCAGGGAAAAGTTCCCGGACGAGTTGATCGGCATGCAGGAATTCCGGGGCGACCTGTCGATTTCCGTCAAGCGGGACAACATCAGGCATGTCCTCCGTGGACTGAAGAACGACCCGGATTTCGATTTCAAGATGCTCCTGGACGTCACCGCGGTCGATCATCTGGACCAGAGAGCCGAGCGCTACGATGTCGTCTACCACATGCTGTCGCTGTCGAATAAGCACCGCCTGCGATTGAAGGTTCCCGTCCCGGGCGAGGCTCCCGAAATCGACACCGCAGTAGACGTCTGGAAGTCCGCCAACTGGGCCGAGCGTGAAGCCTACGACATGTTCGGTATCGACTTCAAAGGGCATCCGGACCTGCGGCGGCTCCTGACGCATTCCCAATTTGAAGGACATCCGCTGCGACGGGACTTCCCTGCCGGACAACGAACCCTCTGCACGGAAACCATCGACCTGCCGGTAGTGGAGCGCTCCAGACGACATGCCGAAGCGAACGATCAGCCGGAGCCGATGATCCTGAACCTCGGGCCGCAACATCCCGCCATGCATGGAACGTTCCGTCTGCAGGTCGCAACCGAGGGCGAGACAATCACCGATTCGGACACCGAGATCGGTTTCCTCCATCGCTGTTTCGAGAAGATGTCGGAAACCCACACGTACTGGCAGGTCATCCCGTTCACGGACCGTTTGAATTACATGTCATCCATGATGAACGGCGTCACCTACGCCATGACCGTGGAGAAGATGTTCGGTGTCGAAATTCCCAAACGCGCGCAGTACATCCGCGTCATCCTGTCGGAGTTCAGCCGAATCGCAGATCATCTTGTGTGCATCGGAACGAATCTGGTGGACCTGGGAGCGATTACGAATTTCTGGTATGCCTTCCGGCCCCGGGAAGAGATTTACGACCTGATCGAGGCATGTTGCGGGGGCAGGCTGACGGTCAGCTATGTGCGTATCGGCGGCGTTTCACAAGATCTGCCCGCCGATTTTGTCACGAAGGCACGTGAAGTACTCAAGTCGATCCCGAAGTACCTGGACGACATCGAACGCATGAACCGGCACAATGCTCTATTCAAGGCGAGAACCCAGGGGGTCAACGGAATCTCGGCCGAAGACGCCATCGACTGGGGCTTTACCGGGCCGGCTCTTCGTGCGTGTGGAGTGCCCTACGACATCCGTAAGTGGTTCCCCAACTACGACTACGACCAGTTCGATTTCTCCATTCCCGTCGGGGAGAACGGGGACATTTACGATCGGTACCTCGTCCGAATTGAAGAAATCCGCCAGAGCATCAGGATCATCGAGCAGGCTCTGGACAACTTGCCCGAAGGGCCGGTGCAGATCGACGACCGCCGGATCAGCTTGCCACCCAAGCAGGGTGTGTATTCCAACATCGAAGACCTGATGAACCATTTCGAGTTGATCCAGGACGGCATCCTGCCACCGATTGGCGAAGTCTATTCCTACTGGGAGGCGGCAAACGGAGAGTTGGGTTTCTACCTGGTCAGCGACGGGGGGAAAAACCCGTACCGACTCCGGTGCCGCGGCAGCTGTTTCTACATTTTCCAGGCATTCAACGAAATGATCAAGGGCGGGTATATTTCTGACGCGATAGCAGCCCTGGGTTCGCTGAACATTGTTGCCGGAGAACTGGAGAAATGATCTGACGGCGATCGGTCACGGAACTCCAAGCCATGCAAGTCCACTACACCGACGAGCGCAAGCTTCAGGATTCGGCGAAGGAACTCGTCAACTTCGACGTAGGTTCCCTGTTGCTGGTTGTGGCGGCCGAACGCCAGCCGGAACCCGAGTTCTGGCTGGCGGAGCCGGGAGGCTACGAGGACCAGGGACACGTTCTTCGTGACAGCGACACCATCCGCCTGATGGCTTACTCGCCCGGACCACGGACCATCTACGCGACCGACGGCTGCAACTCCTGCCGTCACGTCCTCGATACTTCCCTGGACGGATGCGAACGCGCCGATCTTGAAGCGGTCTCCTCCTACACGCAACTGCCCGTCGAGATGCTGGAGCGACTGGCAAGGCTGATACGCGACGGCAAGTAGTGTCAGCGGCTCCGCTCGACACCCGCGCGGTCACAATATGGCCGTATGGCGCAGATGGAACAGTGCGGGCTGACGGGTTTACACAGGTTCTGACCGAAGGTGACCAGCAGATCGTTCAGGACGAGCCAGTAGCGCCGGGGCAGCTTGGCTCGCAATGCCATTTCCGTTTCGTCCGGAGTCTTCGTCGAGACATACCCCAGACGATTAGATATTCGATGCACGTGGATGTCGACTGCGATCCCCGGCTTGCTGAATGCCAGGGTGACGACGATGTTCGCGGTCTTGCGCCCCACGCCGGGCAGGCTGAGCAAATCGTCAAGGCTGTCGGGCACCCGGCCTTCGAACCTCTCCAGAAGTTGGGCCGATATTTCACGGATCGTCCTCGCCTTCACCCGGTAGAAAGAAACCGGATAGATGTACTGCTCAATGTCGGAGGCTGGAATCTCGATCAGGGCTTCGGGCGTCGCGGCAACTTCGAACAGTCGTTCGCTGGCGGCAGTGGTCGTCTGATCCTTCGTACGGAGGCTCAGGATGCACGAGATGAGGACCGTAAATGGTGAATCCGTGTAGTGCCCTAGCGCGGGGACCGGCCACTGTCGGATCTCCCTCTTGAGAATTCGGATAATATGACGTATGTCCGTATCTTCCATGAGAACAGGTTTTAGGCGATGAAGATCCCCTTCGAATATTGCGCCGACGAATATGCGGCCTTCCGTCCGGGCTACCCGACGGCATTGTACGATTTTCTGGCCGCGCGCTGTTCCCTTGATCTTGATTCCACGATAGTCGACATCGGGGCCGGCACGGGCAAAGGGTCGGTTCGCTTGCTTGAGAGGGGCTTCCGCGTCGTGGCGTTCGACCTCAGTGAGAAGATGCTGGGCGCCGGACGGAACAAAGGAAACGAACGCCGCGACATGGTGTGTTCGAGCGCCGAACAGATTCCCCTGGGGGACTCGATCGCGGATCTGATTCTCTGCGCCCAGTCCTTCCACTGGTTTGCCTCGTCGCGCACCTTGGCGGAGTTCGCTCGCCTGGTCAAACCCAACGGCAGCCTGGCGCTCTTCTGGAACACGCGGGCGACCGAGCCGATCCACCAGCGGGAGTACGAGCGTCTGATCCGGAAATTCAATCCGGATCACGTGTGCGGATACCGGGACAGAGACTGGACACGAATCCTCGAAGGGGACGGCCTCTTCCGGACCGTAGAGCAAAGGAAGTTCGAACACTCCGAATCAATGACCATCGAACGCTGGAAGGGCCTGGCGCGCAGTACTTCCTACATCCGAAGCATCGGAGAAGAACGACTCGAGGCATTCGAGCGGGAGTTGGAAGAGGCGCTGGAACGGTGCGAAACCTCGATCGACATTCAGTACTGGACTGAACTCTGGCTTGCCGAGCCGGTTTGAAGCAGCAGACCGACATCATCCTTCTGGGTGTTCACATCACATCATCGTCTACTATATTAGAGCTATGGACGACCGGGAACTTCTGACCCAACTTCTCAAGGGCGAACCGCAACTGTCTCGGCAGACGGTCGCAGAGGTGGTCGGACGGGGAAACGAAATTGCTGAAAAACTCGTTGAGATGCTGCGGAACGTCCGTCTCTGGCACACTGAAGATGCCGGGCGGGTCGCAGTCTTCCACGCCGTCAAATTGCTGGGCGCTTTGAAGTTCGAACCCTCGCTCCCGGCATTGGCCGACGCCATCCTATTAGCATGCAGCACGAGCAACGAAGATGTCCTGGACGAACTGCCGATCGCTCTGTCGAGAATCGGCCCCTCGGGTGCGCCCGCCTTGCGATCGATTCTCGAAGATTCTACGTTGGACACGACGGCCCGAGCCGTCGCTGCCTCGGCGCTCGAAGGGATCGCGGTCCTCGAACCAGCCGAAAGGGACAAGGTCCTCGCCACCTTTCGCGAACGAATCAGCCTTTCGAATGAAAGCAGCACACTGCGGGGACACCTGCTGACCTTGCTCGCCCACTTTCGCCAACCCGAAGACCGTGAACTGATCGCCAGCCTGATGCGGGTCGTACCGCTCGAGATGGAGGTCTCGGGAGACGAAATCACGAGCTATTTCGAAGACCGGGACGAACCTTGGGAATGGGAACAGTACCGGGTGGATCCCCTGGAGTTTTACGACAATGACTTGGTTTAGATTGGCCCTGGGATTAGTCCAGGAGGCCGCCGCGACTGAAATCGGTCAGGACATCATCAACGACATCCGGTCGAACGCGTTCAAGACTCGGGAACAAGACCTGACACCGATGACAAACATCGACGAGGTGAAGGCGTTTCTCAAAGATCGGTTGAATGTCCTGGACCGCAACATAGAAATGCTGGTTCAAACACTCAATGCGCAACACGAGATGTTGTTAGAGATGCAGAAAGTGCAACGCGTGTGGAACCTGGTCCTGGCCGGTGGGGTGATAGTCGCAATCGCAGTCGCTTTTCTGGTGTAAGCGATATTGCCGCGATTGCAGTCGCTTTGCTGGTGTAAGCGATACGTACCCAGCGCGCCAGGTGCCGAGCTATCTGGAGTGCGCGGTCCGCGCCTCGCGCCGTAAGCCGATAGCGACACATGCGACCGTCACTCTTTAGCAGGGGATGTGATTCGGCATGGATACGATGACCCTGGTCAGCCAGATCTTCTTCCCCTTCTGCATCATCACGATCATGTTTGCCCTGGGCACAACGCTCGAAGGCGGCGATTTCAAGCGCGTGGTTTCCCGTCCGAAGCCCGTCTTCCTGGGGCTCGTCGGCCAGAGGGTCCTGCTGCCGGCGACTGCTTTCCTCTTTACTCTTGTCGTCCCAATGGATCCCGCCGTGGCAATCGGCCTGATCATACTTTCGGCCTGTCCCGGCGGCGTGACATCGAATGCGATAGTGTTCGTCGCCCGTGCCGATCTGGCCCTGTCGGTGACATTGACGGCCCTGTCGAGCACCCTCACGACCGTCACAGTACCGCTGATCGTTTCGGCAGGCCTGCGGCTTCACGCGGGTGCGGGACAGGAGTTTTCGATGCCGGTTCTGGATACGATGATCCGTCTGTTTCTGATCACGATCCTGCCCATGTCGATCGGAATGTCGCTCAAACGATGGGCGCCGGCGATCGAAGCGGCGTGGCGACGCTCGCTCCGCATGTTCACCTTGATCATCATGATCGCGATGGTTTCGGTGGGAACGCTCACGTCGGTCGATTTCCTGGCCAGCAACTTCTTGGGAATGGTCTTCGCCACACTGGGGCTCGCCGTCATCACGATGTCCATGGGTTACCTGCTGGCACGAGCGTTCCGGCTGAACAAGGAACAGGGCGTCACCATTTCGATAGAGGTCGGCGTGCAGAACGTCGCCGTCGCAATCGTTGTCGCCGCGACAATCCTCGGTCGACGCGAACTGGCAGTGACGCCCGGCATCTACGGTGTGATGATGTACCTGGTCGTCACGGCCTTTCTGATGTCTGTTCGGAAGAGGCAGCGCCTCTAGAGGAAAGAAAACAAGTGAGTCTTCAAGAAACTGCTCAGTAGGCAGAATCCTCACGAACATCCATCAGGTAGTACCCGAATACCCCCGTTGCAATCAGCCCGGCTGAAAGCGCCTTCAGAACGAATCGAGCCGTCAGCGCGTCGCCAAGGAAGTTATACACAACCGTACTGAACACACCGAGCAGGACGAAGGACGACACGACCATGGTCAAATAGGTCAGTCTTCCGCGCATGTCGGATGGCGGCCGGGAGGGGTCGCGTCGGATCGCACGATTTGTCATTCGCGTCAGAACGAAGAACACGGGTAACGCGACGATCAGAACGGAAGTCGACCAGCGAATGGCCTCGTCGATCGGTACGCCCTGTTGGCCGAGGATGGGGAAGCTTCGATTGATGTATTGGAATGCCAGGTTTCCAAGGTTAAAGGCGCTCAAGTACATTGTGACGAACAGAACCACATAGATGAACGCTTCACGTGCTTCCGACCTTCGCGGTTTTGGAACCGGCACTCCGTAGGGGCTCTCACCGTAGCCCGCGAGGGCCTGTCGGACTTGCGGTGCCCCCCAGCCAGCGCCAAGCAGAACATTCCGGATTTCCTCCTGGGAGACGCCCTGCGCCATCGCCTCTTTCACGAAACCGAACAATTCCTCATTTGAGCTCATGTCGAGCCTCCTTTCGATGCCAATTGTTGATAACCTGCCGGTCGGCCTCCAGCCCGAAGACGCCGGCCCCGCTTCCGCCCCTGAGCGCCAGCGTTGAATCCTGCCCCAGGCTGTCTCGGGCTCACGACAAGTGCAGTATGAGGCCAGCGAATAGAGCCGGCGCCACTGACTGTGACGGTTTCTCTTCTGTCACAAGAGGCGGGTCGGGAGGGAACGCCGGGACGAGTAGACGACTCTACGGGCATCTGAAACAGCGCTTAGACAGGTCTGTCCTCTCGGCTCGACCGCTGGCTCGACCGGCAGTTTCGCTGGTTTCCAGGTTCCTGTGCTCATCTTCTCCGGAAAACCTCGGGGTCCGTAACGGCGGCACATCGACTGAGCCGTCTCGGGTCTTGGAGGACGGTGGAGGGCTTGCCTCTACACGCGTACGCGGGAGCCTCCTTGTGTCCCGAAGCCCGGTCCGGGGCCGTAGCTCAACCCGCGGCTGACTCCCTCTCTCTCATAGAGGCTCCGATCAAAGAGACCGGGATGGATCCGTACGACAAGAGGTCGTCATGGAAGCGTCGAAGACTGAAGCGGTCTCCCCGGCGTTGCTGCATCTCACGCCTCAATCGAAGGATCTCGTCCTTCCCCAGCATGTACATGATGGCCGCACCGGGGAACATGCTGTTTCTGATCGCCTCGCCCCGGGCCGATCCGGGGGTCATGTTCGCCTCCCGCTCGTAGTGCTCGATGGCCTCGGCGAGGGTGTACCGACCCTGGTGCAGGCGGATGTCCACGACCGCCCGTGCGTACATGCGCAGTCGGTCGGTCAGTTCCCACAGCTCCTCGAGAGGGGTGAGAGCGCCGGCCTCGCGCATAAGGTGAGTGGAGTAGGACGCCCAGCCCTCGGCCATGGTGCCCCCACAGACCATAGCAATGCGGGAAGCGCAATCCACGGCAGCAATCTGACCGACTTGAGATGCCGCTCGGTAGGCGTGCCAGTTCTGTCCGTGGTGGCCGATGTGCCCGTGGTGGATGACATGGTTGAGCTTGATGACGCCGTCGTTGTAACCCCGGAGTAACTCCTCCTGGACGTCCGTCGGCTGGCTGGCGTCGATCGCTCTCACCAGGTAGTCGTGCACGGGTGGCCGACCGAAGACCGCCGGCGCCCGGTAGGAGAGAAAGTACAAGTAGGGCGCCGCACTCCGCGCCCAAGTCGGGCGGGGCACGTAGCGCATGGGGAGGTCGGGCCAGGTCAGAAGCTCCTGTTCTTCGGCCACCCTCCGGATCGTCTCCCAGATCTCGTCGAAGCGTTCGTAGTAGGCCTCGGTGGTCGTGTGAATGGATCTGAGACCGGCCAGAGCTTCCGTGGAGTTCACGGCTCCGAGCGCCCGAGCGGCGGCCTCCAGCTCTGCCCGCGTCTCGGCGGCCTGTTCCTCGGCAAAGCGGACGATCTCTTCGGGTTCTGTGTCGACGAAGTGGCCGTCCGTCAGATAGAGACGGAATGCTTCCTCGCCGCAGGCGTGTTCGTCGGTGGTCCGCGTGAGCAAGTCGGTTTCGAGGTAGGTCTCGAAATCCGCGAAGGCCGTCGCCGCACGCGCCGCCGCGGCCTGGAAGCCGGGCGTCCGGATTTGATTCTCGGCGGCGAGGATGTCGATCCCTTCGGTAAAGAAAACACGGGCCCCCTCGCACTCCCGGATGGCCCGGACCGTCCACTCGGCGGGGGCGCGCCGCACATTCTCCCGTGCCTGCTCGAGGAGGGCCGCCACACCGTCCATTCGCGCCGTGGCAGCTTCGAGGCGTTCCGACATGGGAGCGAAATCGGCGAGGAAGAGCGAGATCGTGCCGAAGACTGCCTCGCCCGTGTACAGCGTCGGGTTGCCAAGGCGGAAATGGCGCGAGCCATGCTCCCAGATCTGGATGCGTAGGAAGCCCTCGGCGAGGCGCTTGTCGATGGCTTCGGTGGGCACGCTCTCGCCTGATGTTGAAGAATCGAGACGCGCCGCCCCTCTCAACAGCTCCTCCATCTCGGCCAGCGTGTCCCCGGCACCCTGCTCCGAGAAGTCCGGCAGGACGTGATCGTGGTCGTGGACCCCGATGAATGTGGCGTTGACCGGTCTTCGGCTGTGGTAGGCCCTGAAGAAGTTGTCCAGCCAATCTTGGACGGTCATGATCCCCGGTGGCGCAGGGGTCTGCCGGGGACCCCGTCCCGCCGGAGGGAAGCCCGCCGGAAGGGTGCCGAGCCCGAGAGCAGCCGCGGTGGAATTCCTCAGGAAGCGTCGTCGATCCATGGACATGTGTCCCTCCAGAGTTGTCGTCCGGGCTTCGGTATGTCCCCTGACCGACGGCCCGAACACACCGCTCCTCCACCCATGCCGATCGAGCGTAGCAGAGGTTTCATACTCGCGGCGCTAATTCGGGGACGGAGGCACAATTGCTCTCAACCCTCAGTACGCGAGATTTACCAGAGTTGTTCCTCCGTCCCCGAATTAGCAGAGGAAGCGCACCAGGCCGATGCGATGGAGAAGATGGAAGCGTTCAAATCGGCGAAGAAAATCGTAGAGTCTGAAAAACTCCACGCAAACCCCACTTCAGTGGAAAAGGCCCCGCAACGTGCGGAGCCTTTAACTCACTGATTCTGTAGAGGCGCCGATCCGGTTCGAACCGATACATAAAGGTTTGCAGACCCCGTGGAGGGGTCCGCCTGGACTACCTATGGGCTTGAATGGGCTTTAAAACTAGGCATTTCCGTTGCCGAGCCGCAAGGCCGGTAGAAGCCGATTTAAACGAGTGGTTACTGCAAAAAATCACTACAGTCGGCGGGAGGCCCCCACACTGTTCGATCGATGAGAAGGGGCAGGTGTACGTGTTGAGGAAGAAGGGGCCGGAGTGAGAGTGACCTTCCCCCGAGCTTAGGTCCGACTCCAGTCCGTGGCTCGATTCGGATGCAAACAGAGGGCGACAACGTGACCACGATGTGCGAATAGTAATGCGCCAGTGTATCAGACGCTAACCATGCAATGCTGCGGCCTGATAGAGTCGGCCGGCGGACGGGTCGTCCAGGCGGGGACGTCCGGTTGACGAGGGCTCGGACACCGACCGCAGCGCGCACTCAGGGTATTGGCTCAGTGTTCAACCCCAATCCGTCGTCTTTGTCGCCGATCTTCAGGCTGGAGAACGCCCCGAAGCTCTTCAGGCCTGATCCATAGACTTTATTGAAGAACGAGTCAATCCCTCCTGCGACCGATCCCAGTTCCACCTCGGAAAGCTCTCTGTCAGCAGGGTTTCGAACCACTGGCAGAATGATTGTGTTTCCATCATCCTCAAATGTCTTGATTGTTGCGCCTTCTGGAACTTCCACTCCATTCTCTTTCAGCACCGCCGCTGGTTCTTCCAGCAAACGCTGCCTGAGTTTCTCGTCTGTCCATGATTGGGTAACGAGTTTGGCCCACAGCTGTTTGACACTTTCTTCATCTTGCGGCATGATTCTCCCCTCCTGGTCTTGTTCATGAAGTTCAGGTAGTGTTTATAGAAGTAAGACCGCGTCAGAGCGAAGTCAACCGGAATCTCCGTGGGACAACGTGGTCGCTATGGTGTTCCTATCGCCAGGGAAGGTGTGGCAGGCCGCGACTCTTCCCCGCACTTCCCGCGACAATCCCAAATCCGCCCGACCGAAGTTCCTCACGTTCCCGACGTTTTCGATTGGTCCTCAATATGCATGCTGTCCTTCCCATGATCACCCTCATCTCCGTCTCCCGTGCCAGCCTCCTCCGCGCCCCAATCTGAACTCCTGGCATGTGAAGCCTGCTCTAAAGAGGCAGATCGTCCGTTCACCTGGACGCTCGATCGTGTCAGCGGACAGGATCCGTTGCTGATGGGAAGAAGATTCAGGGGAGGTACGGAAGGGACGTTGGTGGAAGGGTTGCCGTGAGGCATCAGAACATCGTGTTGTTGTTCGCCGACTTCTCAGGCACGACCTGGAGCACGTCCCAGTTGACCTGACGATTCGAAGGCGGCCAGTTTTCTAGAGAAACGTCCTAGCGACCCAACGATTCCAAACCCGCTCTTCGCAAAAATGAACTTTGCACCGGGTAGCAGCGTCGGTCAGGAAAGCTGCATGATACGAGGGAAGTATTCCTCACCCCCTTCAGGGCGGCAGAAACGCGATTGATCCTCTCGACGCCTTCTGGTGAGAGATATTTCTCGATGACCCCCGGCTTGGCCTGTTCGAGCAAACTCGTACGTCTTTATCCCCTTCGGTAAGACCAAAGCAGCACGCCGGCGGATTCCACTGAACTCCGGAGCATTGGAGGTCGTCAAACGTCGCATCCAGGCCGCCAATGGCACGTACCTGTTCCCTCACCGGTCTGATCCGAACAAGCCGACCCACGCGCACTGGACGTATCGAAGATCCAGCCGCGGTTCAGGCTTTATGATTTAAGGCACACATGGGCGACTCGGGCCGCAGAAGGCGGTATGGATATGCCGACGCTGGCCGCCCGGCTGGGCCACAGCCAGCTCAACATGGTCCTGAGATACGCCCACCCCCAGGAGAGACACCAGTCAGACGCCGTGAGACAGCTTGAGGCGGCCAACGCCAAGGAGATTGCGGAGGTCGAGAGGCAGAAAAAGCAGTGAGAAAAAACCCACCGTCAAAAGAGTCCACACAACTCCACTACAGTGGAAAAGGCCCCGCAAGGTGCGGAGCCTTTAACTCACTGATTCTGTAGAGGCGCCGATCGGGTTCGAACCGATGCATAAAGGTTTTGCAGACCTCTTGGAGGGTTCCGCCTGGACTACCTGTGGGCTTGAATGGGCTTTAAAACTAGGCATTTCCGTTGCCGAGCCGCAAAGCCGGTAGAAGCCGATTTAAACGAGTGGTTACTGCAAAAATCACTACAGTCGGCGGGGAGCGCATCAAGTCGTACCCCATCTACCCTCCTCCGTCGTCAGTTTTTTGATACTTAGATCATGGTCCATCAGTTCACCTTCTTTCATCTTAGGCCACGATATTCTAGCCGAATTGAAGTTGTTGCGACGTCGCAACAAACTCAGCTGGTCCCACCACAGAGAGGGTGGCCGCGCTGGAATTCTGGACGCCAAGATAGATAGGGGCAGCGGCTTGAGAACCGTCTGCCCCTATCGCGCCCACGAATCTTTATCGTTCTGGGAGGGGGCTCTCCAGCGATCGCTTACATTCTCCCGCAGACGGGGAGTCCGTCGTATTCGTCGGTGGGTACGTTGCTGCACTGTCGTGCACTCCTGAACCAGCCGTGGCGACATCGCGTGCAATCCACTGCCGGATCGCCCCGGGCCGGGCTCATACGTCCAGATTCGCCACGACCCGGGGAAGCGGATTATCTTCGCTGTCAACCTGCCCCCTTCTCGACACTCAAGACGAGCCTGGACCTGGACAACTCGCGTTTGATTACCTCCTTGTGGACCTTCATCGCCCAATCCGACAGCTTATCGACGTGTACGGTGGGTCGCGTCCTGTGGACTTCGACGCCGCTTACGCTTATCTTCTGACCCGGCCGGCCATGAAGAATGAATCCTCGATTGGGCCCGAGATCGTGTCCGGGACAACGCACATAGCGACGGATACACTCTCTGTGAAGAGGGCCATGACAGGTTTTGCAGTCGCCTGCAAAACTACTGGTCGGTTCAGGCTTCGGCACGATCGATAGCGCTGCCACCG
This sequence comes from Terriglobia bacterium, assembly GCA_965247425.1. GTDB lineage: Bacteria > Acidobacteriota > Terriglobia > 20CM-2-55-15 > 20CM-2-55-15 > CAZOZZ01. Next base: position 1,126,541 of record OZ252023.1, on the reverse strand, counting down.
CAGCGAACAGACCGAGAAATTGTCTTCGGGTTTTCATGCGGCCCCCTTCGCTTGCCGGCCCGCTACCTCAACAACCGGCATCGGTGGCTTGAGGTAGTTGTAGGCCGAGCAATCGGCACACCCGAAACCGAAAGCATAACGGTTAAGGTAGAGTTCGGTGACTAAGGCCCCGCAAGAAGTGTACGGACAAACAAATCGCGGCTTGCCGGTTGTCAGGACTGTGAACCGGTCTTCCTCCGGATACCCTAGCTCGGGCTTGTTGTCATTGTCATAATATCGACGAACCACAGACAGGCCGGCGTGCCACAAATCCAGGTATTCGATTCTTGCCTCGGTGTAGACGCGCTCCCGTTTGCCGACCTTCCATGACAGCCCTATCTGGATCGGCGGGCGCTCAGAATCAAGGCTGGACAGGATGTCTTTGAGTCGGGTTGCCGAAAGGATGAGGGTCGGGCCGCTCCAGGGGCAGGCGATCCCGGATTCGGATTCACACACGATATTGGATCGCGGTCGACTGGGGCATGCCACTTGGCCATATTCGTGATCCAGTAAGCTTGAAAAACCATCGTCCCCATAATTAGAGTCCAGCATCTGGACACCGGCCGCTTCGAGGTCCAATAGGACGTCGAGTTTGCGACGAAGATTCTCACGCCGATCAATCCGGAAGGTGGGAGTGACTTGCTTCGTCATGCTGCACCCCCGTCTGCGATAGTCTCCTGTCTCTTTTCCAGGAAGTCGACAAACTTCCTCAACAAGAGTTCAATCGTCTCTATCCCGTCAGTGTCACCAGAGGCGAGAAGGGTTTCCAGCAGCGAATGCAGTTCGGGGCGGGAACTGTCCCACGGCGGCTCGGGTGCCTTGGAGGCCTCCGAGTTACGGCTCAGCAGGTCCGCAAAAAAGGATTCGAATTCCTTGGACAGAAACTCGACGTGTGCGGCCACCGTTTTGCCCCTATCAACGGTGACGTCGTAAAGGGCTTTCATGAGGTCGGAAACGATGGTCATCGCCTCAACCGTGGAACGTGGTATCTGCTTTTCCCTCTGATAAGAGAGACCGAACGGTTCGCGGTCTAGCAGTAGATCGAATTCCTTTTCAATCGTCGCCAGGGCGCTCCGCTCCGGCTCGAAGTGTGGGTTATCGTCTCCTTCGGGCTTGGCCGCTCCGGCGGCATAGTCCAATAACGTTTTCAGGGCTCGCACCTGATCGCCGAGCAAGCAGAACCTGCGATCGTCGGCACCCGTGAATTTGATTCTTCCGTTACCTGAAACAGCGGTAACTGCGTTAGTGGTTTCCATCATTGATTGTATTTTTTCCTTCGGCAAACGCTCACTTGCTGTAAAGGCAGAAGTACGCGTGCCTGAAGAACCAGGTAGGCAAAAATGGCGAAAATCCAGGGTTGAACTGGAAGGGATTTCAGGTAGAATTTGCGAAGCCATTAGCCGAGCCCTATTCGGTTTTTGGTAAGGGTCGGCTCAGAGCTTTACACTCCGGGTCGGCCCGCTTAATTTCAAAGGGATTGCTACGATAGTCTGGTAACGGCTGAAGTTCAACCGAAAAACTAACTTAATCAGCCCGTTCCGTCGATAATAATAAGAGACGGAACTTCAGTTTCGGAGGTAGGGCCCAAATGACAGACAAGAGTCTCGCGGAAGAGTTGTCGTCAGCTCCCAGGGAATGCTGGCTTGCACTCGACGAGGAACAGACGAGAGTTGTCGGCCACGGAAAGACCATGGAAGAAGCCTCGAGGGAAGCTGTCGAGGGCGGGATTGAAGATCCGATCCTACTGTGGGCGCCGGCTGAATGGGTGCCTTCCGTCTACTTCGGTCCGGTGTGTGCGTAAGAGATACACCGAGATACCGCTCGACCATCCGAACCCAGCATCCAACGAAAAAATCATGCGCTTGCCGGTGCTGCTGGTAAGCGTTGGCCGAAGGCACGCATCCACACCGCGGTTTCAAGCTGTCGTGGATTCAGGGTCGCCGTACTGCCTGTTCAGGTCGGACGTGGGAAGGTCTATCGGGCTCGATATCGAATCAGGAAAGGCGAGCCCGATGGGCGGCGTGATCGCGAACCTTCAAGAGTCGGCGTATTTTCACCGCGTCCAGATTTACGTTGAATCGAATTGGAAGATCACTGTCACGGCTGGCTTCATGGAGAATCTGTCTGTGGGCGGCATACTGGGCCGTAACGGTTTCTTCGATAATTTCCGCGTCACGTTCGATCAGGGCGTCAACCCGCCTGAATTCGAAATCACTAAGATTGTTCGGCCCAGCTAAGCGATGAAATACCTGGTAGTCATCGAAAAAGGCCCGACGAGCTACGGTGCGCACGTTCCGGACCTGCCCGGCTGTGTTGCGGCTGGGAAATCCGAAACCGAGGTCCGGACCTTGATCCATGAAGCGATCGGATTCCACCTTGAAGGAATGCGCGAGGCCGGCGAAGATATCCCGGAACCGACGACTACGGCCGATTACGTTGAAGCGGTTTCATGAAGCGCCGAATCGGGGCGCTTTCAAAACCGGAAGCTTCGCGGGACGTTTCAAAGGGGTGTGGGATACCTGCAAGGGGGCGAAACGCGCTCAGGGCGAAGCCTGGGCGCAGGATTTAGGCGTTTTTTTTGGGATGGAGGAAAATTCCGGGACAGGTGGGTGTGGTGGCGATATCGCCTTTTCTTGGAACCTTGGAAACGGTTGACAGCTTAATGAAACTGCACTTAGTTGTGCGTGGGAATTTTCCGACCGGAGGAACAGATGAAAGTGACACGACCAATCATTGCGCTGGCTTTAGTCGTCCTTATGCATGGGGTGGTCTCCCGAGTTGGTGCGAGCGAGGAGACTCAGCCGGTCGTACTCAACGGTCTCCCATCGTATCGGGTCACCGCCAGTGCGGGCGAGGCTGGTCACTCTGAGTTGACCGAGAGCGAACGCTTCGAGTTTCGGATCCTGATAACGAAACGTGGAAATGACTACCTCTGGGCAAGTCGCGACGGGAGACGACTGCTTCACTCCGAGAGCGGCATCTTCCATTACTTTATAGATCCGAAAGGTGCTGGCTACGTCAAGGTGACCAGCCTCGCTGATGGCGTGCTCTATTACGAACACATGTCACTTGGGATGGACACGATCACTTATTGGGGGGTGACTGATGCGCTCAACCCGTAAATACACCGGGACTTTGGTTGGTTTTTAGCGATCCCGACCGACCACCATGCATGGAGCCGGCAGCCGAAACGCTAGGTTCGTGGGTTTGTATCTCCGGTGAAGGTCGGGCTTTTTTATGGTGTGTCCTCCAAAAAGCTTAGGATCGCTTCGCCTTCGCTGTCTTCAATGAATCGCTTGACGGCCTTTTTGACTTCCTCATACAGAACGCCGGAGCCTTTTTCGATTGCGGCCGCGATCCTCGAGGGCGCGTCCGGCAGTCGGCCAAGTTCGGGAAACGCAACCTTGAACCCGCCTCCGTGCCTGGCAGTGATCTCTGCCACGTTGTGAGGGTTGTTCGGATCTACTTCCATCCGGGCGCGGCCGGTCATTTCGGTTGCGCCGCTACGCTGCTCCGCGAGTATGTTCTTGAGTCGGGCTTCAACCGAATCATTGACAATCTGCTTGTAGAGATTCGCCGTTTCGACCGGTGGCGCGTGGCTGACCGTTACCGATGTGGACCTGGACGGCGCGACTCCTCCAGACTGTGTTGTCGTTGGGCCGGGAGGAAGCGGCTTTCTGGGCGTGGGAGGTTTGCTCGAGCTTGGAGGAACCCCGCCAGGCCGTCGAGTATAGTTCTCCAGTGCTCTTTGGATATACGCATCAGCGGTATTGCGCTCTTTGATGATCGTGGCGACTTTCCGGCCGGCGTATGCCCCAACCAAGCGTTGGGCAGCGTGGAAAGGTCGAATAGGAGCCTCAAGCGCTGCCTTGCCAACCTCGAACGCCGCAGCGACCTTGCCAAGTTGTTCGGTGAGGCTTTCCGCCTGCTGCCTCAAGGCGACATTTCGGCGCCGGAAGGTTTCTTTCTCCAGGTTCAGTAAGGCGCCGTATCGCCGGTTGAGTTCTCGGGGAATTCCGGGCTGTGTGCCCTCGTTCAGAGCTCCGTATATGACGTCTCGGAGAGCCTTTCCCTCGGCTACCGTCACGGCCGTGTCGGGGTTGGCTGTCCTGGCCACTCTCGAAGCGGCCGGATATTTCCCGTAATAGGCGTCGAGTTCCGCATTCGTCGTCTTCAGGAAGTCTTCGAGTTCTTCGACGGCAAACGATCGGCGGTACTTGTCCGCCTCTTCCACGATCGCAGCGGCTTTTTTTGGATTCGTGAACTTCAGCTTTCGGGAAACACTCGCCTCGATCGCTTCCGCTATCGGTGTCCCGTCGATCTGGCGCATTCTCTGAGGGCCGGCGATATCATCGTATTGAGCCCGAACCCTCTTCTTTGCCAGCGGAATGGCTTCTACCAGATCATCAAGCCCACCGATCGGACGGCCGAGTTCCGCTTCAGTGAGCTTGATCTCCGGAATAGCCCGGTTCATGTCCGCCTCGAAACGGATGTTCGTAGACTTTGGTTTCAGCGCTCGAGTGAGCAGGTTGGTCGGGTCGCCACCCTTCCCCGTTATGAACTGCTTGCCTTTCTCGGCGATCTGGCCGGCTCTTGCCGCCGTTGTTTCCGCCGCCTGAACGACCGCGCCACCTGTCTTTTCGATTGCGCCAGCGGTTGCCGCTCGACCGCCCTTGGTTCCCGTCTCCAGTGCGCCGATAAAACTGATGGCCTGACCGACGTTGTTGGCCATCTTGTCGTAGTCGCCAGTCTCCATACCCTCCCGGATTCCGTCACCGATTCTGGTGGCTGTCGGACCGATCAGCGGAACAAGTCCCGCATATGCGTACACGGTGGCGCCAGCCAAGTCGCCTTGATCGAATCGGCGCTGCGACTCCGCAAGCTGCTGCTTCGAAGCCGCGACAATCGGCGATATGATCGGATCATCCCCGGTCGCCTTTAGTGTAACGGGGTCGATTTCGATATTCTCGCCGCCGGTAAGTATGGATTTCCCGAGATTCCACAGCCCAGAAAGAGCGCTCGATACCGGCTTGGCAGGATCGAGTCCGAGCCCTTCGACGGCACCAAGAGCCATTTCACGGGCTCGGGTGCCCATTGTGGACCGCTGGACTGTCGCGGCTCCTGAGGGGTCGCCGTGTCGCGGTTGCGGTCGATCCAAAACGAATCCCGGCGGGAGGTTTGCGCTCGGATCCTGTGGTGCATCTAAGACGAACCCTGGTGGAAGATTACGGGCCGGATCTAGTTGTTCGGTGTTTTGCGCCATGTCTTACCTCCGTCGATACTTTCCATGCGTTCGCCCGTCTGCGGGTTTGTCGATGTCATGCGGTTTGAACCGGCCGGGCCGGCTGATTGACCCGGGACTGATCCGTAGTCATAGGCGGGAAAAATCTGGTCTTTGGGTATGTTGTACTGGTCGGCAACCCTTTCGATTCGTCCCCGCTCAGCGGCAAGTAGGCTGTCCACGTCCGATGTCAGCCGGCCGTTGATTTCACGGGCCAGTTTCGCGAAAGCTTCCAACTCCTCAACAGGAACTCCCGCACCGCCGTATTGCAGTCGGTCAATGAAACCTCGGACGCGGTCGCCCATCGCCAAGCCTTCCGAGGAACGCGCATACTCCGACTCTCTGACAACGGATGTCGGATCCAAAAACTTCTGAAACGTAATCAAAATTGCCTGAGATCCGGCGTTCAGATCGCCCGCCCTGGCTGCCTCCATCCCAGCATCCATGATCGTGTTGGCTCGATAGAGTTCTTGCACGTCGCCGGTCGCTTTCTGCCAATCTCCTGCCAACTGTCGGACGGCCGTGATTGATGCGTTTGGCGTGAGGGTCGGCTGGTTCATTCGAGTTCTCTGCGCTTCAACGTCTGGAGGTAGCGGAACATCAGTCCCGGTGACCGGAGCTCGCGGTGATGCAATGAACTTCCCGGGATCAACGGCCATGTCCCGTGCGCGGCGAGCGGCTTCTTGGGAGAACTGCTTAGGAATGCCGGCCAGATACTCGGGCGGGATACCTCGTGTTCGAAGGAACGTCTGTCCAGCTTTCCACTGTTTTGCGTCTTTCGCGCTCCCAAGGTTCTTGCCGATCAGGGAGAGCCATCGATCCTCGCCTTCGCCCGCGATCTCGCCTTCCTTGCCGGTGACGTCCAACCGCTTGAGTTGGTTGTCGAGCTCGATTCCGACACGCTTCGACTCCGCTTCGAAGTCTCGGAACATAGCCGCCGAATTCGGGTCCCACTGGTCGCTTAGTTTTCCGGCGATGCTGAAGCGATTCTCGGTCGCGATACGTTTCACTCTCTCCCATCCGGCTGGGCGGGCCTCCTCTGGGAGTTGCATGACCTGATCCACGAGCTTTCCCATGCCCTCAAGTTCGGCGTTTACGACCGTCATGTGCGCCTTATTCTGTTGGAGCTGGTTCAAGTCCATCTTGCCGACGTGTTCCTGGAAGATTAACCACTGATCTTGAAGCCCGGCTCCCTGGAGACGGTCCAAAAACTCCTGATCGGTGCCGCCCTGGGCGAAGATTTCGTTGCCCTGTTTCTGCCGCTCAAGCTGGTCGATTTGCATCTCCTGGATTTTGCCCTGCCGCTGAACGTTCTTCAATTGCGACAATTCTCTAAACGTGGAAATGGGGCTCCGACTCTGCTTGGGCGGTTGGACTGATAATGGAATCGCTGGATTGATAGGCATTTTTATTTCTCCTGTGAATTTCGAATTCGTCAGTTAAGTAGCTTGTCCGGCCGCAATGCTTTGACATTTCGGTAGCCCTCTAGGACCGGAAGGCTGAAAAAGTCATCGAAAAAGGCTGGCCAGCAGGTCTTGCATCTGGAGCAAAAAGCGGCATACGCAATGCGGCGGTCGTCGCTATGCAAGACATCGCCGTCCGATCCGCACTGGGGGCAACATCCCTGCTCCGGTACCATCGGGCGCCTTGCGGCGAGGAGGTTCGCGGCCAGGTCTTGGGCCCCGGGGAATTCCGATGAATGAAAACAGCTCAAAAGGTGTCATCGTGAACGGCATTTTCTCTCCTTCCGGGAAGCAACGAAATGAGTTGACATAATGTCTCTTGTGCGACATTGGGCGTCTCGTGGAATCAACAACTTACACCTGAATTTATTATCAGATTACCCCGACCACAACATATGGTAGTCGGTCAAAATAATGACGAGCCTCAAGTTCATGAGTACGGCCCCAGTGCTGGTCGCGGTCGGCGTGGGATCTGTGCTGCAGGCGCCTTAACCGGCATTGCAAACGTCAGCGCCAAAGCGTCTCCGTCGTCGGTCGAGTGCCCGATGCGTTTGATAATTTGGTCCTTCTTTTCGAGCAGAATCTCGGTCTTGTTGGTCAACTTGTACCCTGGAGTGGTCAGATCTTCTTCGAGATTCGTGTCCCTGTCGATCGAGCCTTGCGGGAGCCATTCTTTCAACTGGCCCCACATGTACGAGCGCCGGAAGGCATATTTCGGATTCAGCGAGTGGGATCCAAAGTTGACCTCGACAATGTTCTTGTAGCCCATCTGGCGCAATCTGGCGGCTACAGGACCGCAGATGCCGGCGGAATCCAGGAAGAGCGTGTGGACCTTCTTCCCGTTCCACTTTTGCGTCAGGACTTCCGCCAGCTTCATCACCATGACCGACGGATCCCGCGTCAGTTCCCCGGCAACCCGTATCGGCGGGATGTTGCGTGCGTCATGCCCACACCGGAAGCGGATCGTGTTGAAATCAGCCCCACCCCACGCCAAGTCACAACCCGCTATCAGGGGCTCGTCGGGCAACACCGCAGCCCGTCGCTTCTGCGCTGCCTCTACCCAATCACGGGGGATGAACTGAGAGTCCGATGCTTTCGGCGGTAGCCCACGGACCCGAACCCTAACGAAGTCGGAGTCTTCCCCGTAATCTTCGATCCACTCCGCTATCTGCTCCTTGTTCGAAAGTGGGCAGTCGCGGGAATCAATAATCACCGTGCGCCAGCGGTGCTTCTCTGAACCGAACACGACCCTGAAGAATTTCCCCGTCGATCGAGTCGGGTTGCCGAAAAGGAAGATCATCGGCTCCCCGTCCGTCAATCCGCCTTCGGCGACCTCGAAGATTGAGTCCGGGATCGCAGACGCCTCGTCGAAGACGTAGAAACTGGTAGCGGTTACGGCGTGCTGGCCGGCGAATGCCTCTGAATTCTCTTCCTTGCAGGACTGCGGCGCCGAAAACCAGGACTCCTTCTCGCCTTCGACGTAGCTCGAGCTGGACGTAACTGTGAACCAAGGGCCCGTAAGGCAGCGCTTCGTCCACTCCCGGATCCGCGCCCAGGTTTTTGTTTCGAGCTGGCTGAATGTGTTGGCCGTGACGGTGCCGATCGATCCCGGCCGCGTGGACTTGATGAAATTGTCCAACATGGCCACCAGCGCCGATTTGCCTATCCCGTGCCCAGAGCTCACCGCTATCCGAATCGGTTTAACTGGGCTCACCCCGTCGAACTTCCGCTTTCTGATCTCCTCGCCCAGAATGGCGAGGATTTTGACCTGGCACGAACACGGCCCCGGGAACCCCTTGAGCGGTCCTGTGTCCCATTTGTAGCAGCTCCTCGCAAACCCGAGCGGATCCGAGTAGTACTGCCCCACGAACCGTGCGACTTCTCGTTGTATGTCCGGATGAGTGCTCACATTACACGCTCGGGGGCCTGTGCCCGCTCCCTTGCTGCCGCCAGTTCTTCGCGGATCCCGTCGATATTCAATGTCAGGTTCAGGTCGCCCCTTTGCGGGAAGGCCTTGACCATGACGTGTTCGCCAATCTTCTGCAACGCATCACGCTTGGGGAACATGTTGAACTTGATCTGCTGACCGATATCGTCCCACGATGCGTCCTTGCCGTCCCTGGAGCGTTGCTTCAGTCGCTTCAATTCAGCCGGGGTGGTCATCTTCAGCCAAATCTCGGGCCACTCGTCTAAGGGCTTAAGTTCCCAATCGACCGACGCAATGAGGGGTTCTTTCGTCTCCGGATTTTCAAGCACTTTGCCGGTCGTCAGGTCGTGACAGAACCGTTCCCGCTCCTCCAAGATGTCGGTGATCTTCGCGTTCCACACTGCGGCGTACTGTTCGAGAACCCAATCCGCCGTGATTTCAGTCCTTTGCGAGCGCTTCGCCTTTCGGTCGCAGATTGCCGCGGCTACCCCAACATTCCCCAACAACCGCGGGCCCTGCTGTTCTGCCGTCTTTTCGCTGTAACCTGCCCGGCGCGCTGCTGCGGTCGCGTTCAAATCGAGCAAATATTCCTCGACGAACCGCTGTTGTTTCGGGGTCAGCTTCGATGTCCGCTTTGTTGCCATCAGCCTTCGGTTTCCACGACGTCCTGGGCTATCTGCTGAATGACCCACGCCTGCTCGGTCGGATCCTGAAGTAATTCGCGGATCGTGTCGCGCTGAAGGTCAAGAAATTCGTCCGAAGTGGCCGCGTGTAAGCGCTTTTCACGAATCCGGTATATCGGCAGGACCGGCTCGATTAGCCGATAGTTCGTCAGGTCCGCCGGCATGGCCGTGGCCGCGTCTCCGATGGGCCAGCAGGTCAGGCACCGGTTACAGGTGGCCCAAGCCTCACCGTCGAAGATTTCCGGTAGTCGGCCGCATTCACAAACCGAGTGCTCCAGTAGCTCGTAAGCCGCTCGCCAGAATTCCAGGCCGTTTTCGTCCACGAGAGCTGCGATTCGATTCTTCAACTCTTCAGTCATACTTTTCTTTCTCCCTTCCGCTTCATTCACCTAGAATGCTCGGTCCCGTTTATCTCACCCCGCAAATCTGCTTTACCGCAGCCGTAGTCCGAAAGAACGCCGCGCTCTCGATCGAGTCGAAGTCCCAATCCAGGTGCGCAACGCTCTTGATGAATCGCTTTGCCTCGTTGAAGCCCACGACCGCGATGATCTGACAGCCGGTTGGCTTGTGATCATCAACGTGCCACATGCCGTCGGCGCCCTTGTGGGTGGCCAGAAAGCGGTCACGGTGGATGTGGCCGTAAACAGGCTTACCTTCCGTGGATTTCGTGGTCTTGATCTTGTACAAGCCTGAATTGAACGTTCTCAAGCGGCCCCTCCCGCCTGCGTGCCTCCGACCTCTGCTGGCTCATCGGGATCCTCTCGGGTTGTGATCACCGGACAGCCATTCTTGTTGCCACATCGCCACCTCTGCAGCGAAAGCTCGGGGGTGTCTTCACTGCTGAAGATCAGCATCTCATCGCCGCAGTCACAGAACATTCTCATCTACCCACCTTCAAACCAGCTCCACCTCGATCCCGAAGAACGCTTTCATGAGATTCCACCGGAGCAGATAATCGCCGTCGACAATCGGCATTTTCTGGCCCAGGTTCTTCGGATCGTCCACCCAGGCTTTCTTGTCCTGGACATGCAGGCTGTCGTCGGCATTTTCAATGAAGCTGAAGTCCGGCTTGTGGCTGCCGATTACCACATCGTTGTGCTCGAAACGAAACGTCGGCTGGCACTGCAACTTTCGAATCACCTGGCCGCGCTGAAGTGTTTTCAGATCCAGGTAATGTTTCATTTCCGCTCGGCTGTCGAAAACGATATTGTCGGCTGTGCGGTCCTCCTTCGGGCTGACGTTGCGACGGTGGCCGCTGACGATTTTTGCTCTCATGAAGTCGGATCGGCCTCGAACTGGGAAGCGTTCCGATAATGTCTCGAGTCGCCCCTGGCCAGGCTTATCACCGCCCTTACCGCCCTGGCAGACGCGATGCTCCGGGATAGGCTGAACCGCATTCCGGAAGTAAGGTCCGCATCCTTCAGGCAAACTTCGGACTCCTCCTGGCAAATCTGACGAGCAGCATCCATAACGACAACATCGGAGACCTGTTTCCACTGCGTTCCCGTTCGCTTCCACCACCCACGTTCCACGTATCGAAAGTCCTTTGCGTGACGGGTAGAGAACAGGTCCGATAAAGCATCGTCGGAATACTTCACCGTTTGGGCGACGTCGCTTGTCTTGTTCATGACTTCACCAGCTCCGCGTATTCTTGCCGCTTTAGATTCCACTCTCGAATTATCAGTTCCACGCACGGATGACACACCCAGATGGTGGCCCACAGGGAACAGGTCCGCTTCTCGTCGCATCTGGCGCATTTGGTCATCATCGCTTCGCCTGGACTGGTCTTGGGGTGTAGAGAATCAGGGTCGTCTGTCCCGGAACCCACCAGGACGGAAAATCAATGATTGACTCGTACCTCAACCCGATTTTGAGACAGTAAAACTCCACATGCGGGCCACAGTAGGGCCAGTTGTACAGGTGAGCCGCAAGGCCGGCAGGGCGGTAGGGTCGTTGTGTTTCTCGGTAGTAGTAGGGATGATCCATGACGCCGTTTGGATCATCAACGTATCGATGGCGCCGCTGGTTCGACTGCTGGGCGAGCTGAGTCAAAGTGAACCTGGTCGGAGACAACGCCCACCCGTGAAGCTGGCCAAACGCGGTCGCCAGCCCTTGCTCGATCTCACGGCTTCTCTTTACGGTGCCCCTTTCATCGGAAACCTTCAGTTCCTCTATGGCATTTTCACTTTCCTCCGTATGATCGAATTGCCCACCACCGAGCCCACATAGAAACTCGTGGACCTGGAACTGATGTGCAGGATCCAGCCTCAGGAAGTCGGGCCAGGACTTCGCGTCGTAGACTGCCCCTACGCTGATGTCGATGGCGACGGCGTAATCAAGGACCAGCCACGCGACAGACCCGGACCAAGAATCGATGCGGATTCGGCCGGTCCGGTTGAATTCCTCGGTCAATCCTTTCAGGTCGGAATGTGTGTTTTCTGAGAGCAGCGCGAGCAGTTCCGGCTTGTGTTCCCGAGCCAGGGCCATGACGTCGGCCGGCAGCGGTACCGGGGCACGGAATTTCAGCTTGTCACCCGCGACAGCGACCGATCCGCCGGCAGCCTCGATCGCATTCAACACGTCCTGGGCCGTCATCATAATTGGTCCTCCCAACCCCCCCTTTCGCCTGCTGCACGTATCTCAGCAGAACCCGAATTCACGGCTGGCAGGTCCTCCGTCGTCTCTTCCCGAAGGGTGCCACTTTCGCCAGAAACGCCCCCCAAGGGGCTCACTTCCGTAGAAATGATCCCCTTGGGGGAAGTGTTTGAGCTAATTGGTTTTGTTTCATTTGGTTGCCCCAAGGGGATCATATTTGTAGAAGTGAGCCCCTTGGGAGAGATGTTAATCCCCTTGGGGGAGTCCTCAGGAAGATCCTCAGGAAGAGACCAGAACCATTTCTGAGGCTTGCCGGGCTGTCCCTCGTGGCGATTGTCGACACCTAGCTTCGACTTGGCCCGCTTCAGCGTTATTGCTGTAATGCCGTTTTCTTTGGCGGCCCTGAAAACCTCCTTCGAAGCCACCTCCCCATCGGCCAGGATGTCCTCCAGAAACTTCGTAGCATCCTTGCGCTCGGTTCGTTCTTCTGGGGTGCCTCCAGTGAGTACCGACTCGGCGTCCGCTTCGTCTACTGATCCCTCCCACGTCAGCAAACCATCCTCGAGGATTCGAAAGGCCAGCGCCTCGGGAATCCGGGCCAGGTTGTTCTTGACGCCTACAAGGATTCGTTTGTCGGGGTCATCCGGGTCCTGCCCGACCGCGAACACCGTCCGGGCGGCAGCGACGAAGGCCACGGACCCAATTGCCCGGTAAAGAGCCTTTTGCTGCCCAGACTTCGTGAGATGCATGACACCGACGACAGCGACACCGTACTTTTCAGCCAGCGCCGCGAGCGGGGCCAGGACGCCACGGATTTCTGAGTCCTTGTAGGAGTCCTTCGTGCCAAGGTAGGCGCTGATCGGGTCCACGACCACCAGCCGTACATCGCCCACGCCGAGAATGGCCCTCTCCAGGAACGGGATGTCTGCCACGAGCGAGAACGGACGTTCGACGTCCCCTTGCTTGATTGCCGTCAGGACATGGATCCTGGAGGGGTCGCCGCCGAGCGTGTCCACGCGCCGGCGGATTGTGTCCGCTATACCGTCCTCGGCGCTCAGTAGGATGCTGTTCCCCTTCGGGGCTGGTGAACCGTCCGGCCACGGTGAGCCGGTCGAGATCCGGCACGCCGCATCAATCATGATGGTCGATTTGCCCAGACCGGGATCACCGATAATGAGGCTCTGCTTCCCTTTCGCCAAACGGTCTTGCCAGTACCACTCGATTTCTTCGGGCTCGACGTCGGACAGCCGAACAACGACCGGATAGGGCTCATCGTCCTTGGGTGTAGCTTCGCCTTCAGGGATCGATTCTGTGGTTAAGGCTTCAGTCTCCTTGATGAGCGAGAAAAGGTCTTCCTTGGTGCCACCAGCGGCGGCCCAATCGATGGTGTCGCCTTTCTCTGGGAGCCTTGGCAGCTCGACGATCTTCACGGCGGCGGCGACCGGCAACAGGTGGCGTGCGACGTCGAGAGCGTGCTTCCGGCCCACTTCATCGTTATCGGGCAAGATCACGACGCGCTTGCCGGTGAAATATTGGTTGTAGGACTCGCGCCATTTTCCGGCACCCATGGGCGCGGTGGTCGCCGGGATTCCCCAACTCCACAGCAAATCCGCCTTCGCTTCGCCCTCGCAGATAACAACCGCTTCTTTTTTGTGCCAACGGTCCAGGTGGTAAGGAATGACGTCGACGCCCTTCAGGTTGTAGATCGACCCTCCGTGCCCGTCCGGCCTGCGCTGAGTGAATCCCTTCGGGTCATAGCGGATCACTTGAAACACCAGGTTGCCCTCGATGTCCCGGTAGTCGAAGGTGGCGACAACTCGCCGGTTTCCATTCGAACCTTTACCGCCGTTGAGAAGACCGAGGTCCTTGAAGCCTTTCTTGACCCTCTCCTTGTCCCCAGGGTCGGCCCCGACGTAGACAGCCATCAACCCCCAGGGTGTTCCGCCCATATTGGCAGGATCGTCGCGCCATAAATCTTTTCCGGGGTTAATACGAAGGCTCCCGTTGGCGTCCTTGCGGTATGGGGCGTTGAAGTAGTATTCGCCGCCCTTCTGGATTCTGCCAGTCAGGCCGGCCGCTTCCGCGATGTCCATGCATGTGGCTTTGCTCATGCCGCGGGCTCCCTCATTTCCTTTTTCCTTCGACGCTCCTGGAGCACCGTCATCTCTTCCACCGAATCGCGGTCGTAAGGATTCGGTTGTGGATTCGATACACCACGTTCAGTATTCGAACGATCAGCCCGCCGTCACTCCGCATGGCACAGGCGAGCTGGTGGTTGTCGTCGATTGGCCAATTGTCGTAGCTCATGCGGTCTCAACCTTCTCCGTGTCTTTTCGTTTCGTCACCAAACCTTCGTTGCAAATTCTTTCGATCGTGGACGCCTTGATTGCCCTTTTCCGTCCAAGGTACACAGCCTCAATGACGCCGTTCGAGACGTACTGGCGCAGCGTCCCCAGCGTGAGCGCGATAGTCTCGGCCGTGTCTTCGTTGACTGGATACAATTTCTCGATTGCCACTAAGAACCTCCTTGACCCACTCACTTGAACTGGTTAGAATCAGTATTTCTAGAGTGGTGTTAGAATGTTTATACTCTAATCCAATCGTAAGACGGAGGCCCCATTGAAGTCAACGACACATACAGGCCGGTGGAAGCCAAATTCCCGGTTTGAGATTTGTGTTCTAGTGGCGAAGGCCAGGTCCGTGCGGGTCTCCGGTGATTCCATCCAGGGTGAGACCGGGAAGGTAGAGCAGAAATCACTACCGAAGCTCCTCACTGAATTTCTCAACTGGCCTGGGGACAAAGAAAGCATCCTTCGTTTCACAAAAATGTACGGCCCCCTCGTCCATACGTGGGATGGGCAGGCCATCCGGGATGCATTCAAGAATCGCGCAAGTGTGCGTTGGAGCTTCGACGTTCAGACCTGGGGTATTCACCAAGCGACGTTGCGCGACAAGTGGGAGAAATTGTCGCGACTCGAATTGAGGGGCGGCGTGCGTGTAGAAGCCAGCGGCGGCGATGAGATCCACATTGAAGGCGACCGTGTGATTCTAGAACTGCCAACGCTGCTCAAGTTCTTACAGTTGTTCCTCGCCTTGCTTCCCCTTGAGCGGCTTAAGAAATGCCGCCGGCCCCGGGAGGAGGGGTGCGACACGCCCTATTTCGTCGCTACGCACATGCACCAAGAGTATTGCAGTGACGTCTGTGCCCACTGGGCACAGAAGGCTGCCAAGCGGGAGTGGTGGAAGCGACGTAACGAAAGAATCAAGAAGGCCCAAAAAGGAAAAAAGAAATGAGACTCTTCAAACGCGGAAAGGTCTGGTGCTACGACCTTCAATTCGAAGGCAAGCGTTACCAGAAAAGCACAAAGGAACGAAACAAAGTCAAAGCCGAAAGTATCGCTGCGGCTTTCCGAACCGCCCTGGCAAACCGATGCGTAGGAATCGTTGAGCGTAAGCCGGCGCCGTTGTTCACCGACGCCATGACGGCCTTCCTGGCTTGGTCCGAGGAAGCACATCGCGAACATCCTGGGACCTATCTGCGCTACAAAGTCTCCAGTAAGCCGCTCCTCGCGTTTCTCGGATTCAAGACCAAGACCATCGACGAGATCACGCCGGGGGCGCTCGAGGAATACAAGACGCGGCGAGGTCGACAGAAGGGGAAGCACACCAATCGGCGCTTAAAGCCAGCGACCGTGAACCGTGAACTCGCGTGCCTGAAGGCGATGTTCAATCACGCCCTGAAGAATCGACATGACTTCAGGAATCCGGTATGCGATGTCGATTTCCTTCCTGAAAACAACGAACAGGACCGAATTCTCACTTTCGAGGAGCAACGTCGCTACCTGACCGCAGCCGGCCCCTCTCTCGAAGACATCGCCCGGCTGATCGTTGAAACAGGGATGCGGCCCGAGGAAGTCTACAAGTTGACGGCCGATAATGTGTCGTTGGAGCAGGGGCATCTCTTCGTGCACTTCGGCAAGACCCCCGCTGCTCGCCGGCGGATTCCGCTGAATTCCGCAGCCTTGGAAGTCGTGAAACGCCGCGTCCAGGCCGCCAAAGGGACTTACCTGTTTCCTCACCGGTCTGACCCGAACAAGCCGACGCTGAAGGCAAGCAACGCCCACTCACGAGCCCTCGATGCATCGAAGATCCAGCCCCGGTTCAGGCTTTATGATTTGAGGCACACCTGGGCGACCAGAGCAGCCGAGGCCGGCATGGACATGCCTACGCTGGCCGCGCTCCTCGGGCATTCCAAGTTGAATATGGTCTTGCGGTATGTCCACCCGCAGGCACGGCACCAGGCGGACGCCGTGAAGCGCCTGGAGGCGGTTAACGCAGCCAAGGAGATTGCGGAGGTCGAACGGCAGAAAAGCAGCGAGAAACAGCCCACCCCCGAAAGAGTCCCTACAGTTTCCACTACAGAGG
Organism: Terriglobia bacterium; assembly: GCA_965247425.1. GTDB lineage: Bacteria > Acidobacteriota > Terriglobia > 20CM-2-55-15 > 20CM-2-55-15 > CAZOZZ01. Next base: position 1,110,128 of record OZ252023.1, on the reverse strand, counting down.
AAAAGGCCCGGCAAGCTGCCAGGCCTTTAACTCACTGATTCTGTAGAGGCGCCGATCGGGTTCGAACCGATGCATAAAGGTTTTGCAGACCTCTCCCTTAGCCACTTGGGTACGGCGCCCTATCAGGCGGGATGAATATTATACCTGTCGTGAACCTCACGGCAAAATCAACCTGCCAGGCCCCAAACACTGGACACGGGTATTCTGGAAAACTCGCCCCTCTGTTATTCTAGAGTTTTATGTGTCACCGTCTTCTCCTGCTGGCCTGCTTCCTGTTGACCTCGTCCGCGGCTCTGGCGCAGCTCCAAACTGACGACAACTCGACCGGAATCATCGTCGCCCCGATCGACTACAACACTGTTCGTTTTTCGCGAATCGCCCAAGCCGTCCGCACACATGAGGAAATCGTCCTTGATGGCCGATTGGATGAGGCCGTGTGGCAGGCGGCGCCCCCTGCGGGCGAGTTCATTCAATGGGAACCACGGCCGGGTCAGGCGGCGACCGAACCGACCGAAGTTCGGTTCCTGTATGACGACGACAACCTGTATATCGGAGCGATCTGCTATGAGTCCGATGTGGACAACCTCCGGATCACGGAGCTTGATGAAGACTTCAACGGGACGGAAAACGATGGATTCGGCATCACGCTGGACACACTGAAGGACGAGCGTTCCGGCTTCTTTTTCGGGACGAACCCGGCGGGGGCCAAACGCGACATGCAGATCGCGAACGACGGGTTTGCCATGAACCAGGACTGGGACGGTGTCTGGGACGTGCGCGTCACCGTAAACGCTTAGCGTTCATCGGGAGTGCCGAGCGATAAGGCGCGGTGGTGACGAGATCTTCGGGCACTTTCGATAACGACGTTTGAAGGAAGGCGCTGGCGTTTGCGGCGAACGCGGTGGGCTATGGAGAAAGTACGGGGTTGGGGGTTGAAGTTCTCACGAGTGAGACTCGACCAGCGAGTGTGGCCAGGCGGCGACAATGAATGTATGGCGGCCGATCGTCCGTTTTGGAGAGTTCACCGAGCAGGTCCAGGCCCGATCGGTACGAACTTTTGACATCAAGGCGCACGTGGGCGTTGGCGTGCACCAGCACGTCTGGAAGGCATGGATTTGGAATCCCTGTTACGACGTGTCTAAAAAGCATTTCGAAGCGAATCTCCATGCGAGTTCGGTCGCAGTGAGCCTCTCGATAACGGTCATCGGGGCATGACAGATTGGACACAGCCAGGCGGAGCTGGTTGACGGGACTTCCTCAGGAGGAGGGACCGGCGCCATTCCCAATAACCGATGACAAAGTTCCATGGATACGGATCGTTGGGAGTTCGCCATGAAACCGAAGTGCCGGATGCGGACAAAGCCTTTCGGCAGTACGTGGAGCAGGAATCGGCGGATGAACTCGGCGGCGGAAACCGTCATCGTCCTTGCTTTGTTACCGCGAGAGTAATCCCGCCAACGGAATGTGACATGGCTGCCGTCGAAGGAAAGCAATCGATGATTGGAGATGGCGACGCGGTGTGTGTAGCGTCCGAGGTATCGAAGAACCTGTTCGGGGCCGCCGAATGCCGGCTTCGCATAGACGACCCAATCTTGGCGGAATAACGGTCGCAAGAAAGCCGCAAAGTGCTTCGGTTCGGAAAGGTGCTGGATCTGTCCGGCGAAGGTCAGGCTCTTCTTGCGAAAAGCCTTCTGCAATCCGTCAACGAACTTGCCGCGGAATAGTTTTCCCAGAACCTTCACAGGTAGGAAGAACGGGTATCGCGGATGAATCCAACGCGCACGGCCCGGTGCGATTCCTCCGGCGGGAATGACGCAGTGGATGTGAGGATGAAACAGCACGTTCTGACCCCACGTGTGCAGGATGAGGAAGAAGCCGATTTTCGCGCCAAGATGTTTGGGATTTCGAGCGACCTCCAGAAGAGTCTCGGCCACAGTGCGGAACAGCAGGTTGTAGAGCTCGACCTGGTTCTGTCGGACGAGCGAATGCAATTGGTGCGGCAGGGTGAACACGACATGGAAGTATCGTGTTGCCAGAAGCTCTCGTTCTCTGGCCGCGATCCAACGCTGACGCGCCTGAGCCTGGCATTTGGGACAATGGCGATTACGGCATGAGTTATAGGAGAGGACCCGATCGCCACCACATCGTGAGCAGGCATCGATATGACCGCCGAGAGCCGCTGTGCGGCAATGCTGGATGGTGTGCATCACCTTGAGCTGCTGGAAATGGATTCGTTTTCGATGGCGGTCGATAAAGTCGTTGCCCGCGGCGCGAAGGATGTCGGCCACCTCCACGGTGGGCCGGGTCATTGTTTCTGCTTCCTTCTTTTGGACCGCTTCACCGCATCGAGGCTGGAAACCGCCATGGTCTCCACCGGATTGGTGACCGCCTGCAGGTGACGTCGAGACAGGTGCAGATAGACGCTGGTGGCTCGCAGGTCCGCGTGACCCATTAACATCTGAATGGTGCGGAGATCGGTGCCATTTTCAAGTAGGTGAGTGGCCCAGCTGTGACGCAGCGTGTGCGGGGATACGCGTTTCTTGATTCCGGCACGTTTCGCCGCATCGTGTACGGCGGACCACACGCACTTGGGGGTGAGGGGTTTGTCGGCGCGCCAGTTGTTCACCATGCCCGGAAACAAATAGGTCTTGGGCTTCATCCAACACCAGTATTCTCGTAGCGTCTGCAAGAGCTTTGGTGTCAATGGCACGTCGCGATCACGATGACCCTTGCCCTGACGGATGTGGATGATCATGCGCTCGCTATCAACATCCTCGGCCTTCAACCGGATCAACTCGGCTCGGCGCATCCCGGTGGCGTACAAGGTCATGAGCATCGCGTAATCCAGCAAATTCTTTGCCGAGTCGATCAGTCGTGCGACCTCGTCCTGGCTCAAAACCGTCGGCAATCGTTTCGGGGTTCTGGGATATGGGAGATCCAGCTTCAGGTATGGACGCCGCAGCGTCTTTACAAAAAAGAACCGCAAGGCGGCAATGTACAAGCCGACAGTCTTGGCCGCGAGCTTTCGCTCCCGGATCAGATGTAGGTGATACTGCCGCAGGTCTTCCTGACTGAGACGATCGGGGCGCGTGCCAAAATAGCCCGCGAAGTCTTCAACGACTCGCAGGTAACTTCGGATGGTGATCGGAGAGAAATTACGACGCTGGAGTTCCTCCAGCATCCGTTTACGCAGGTCCGTCATGTAGGCCTCCTTTGAAGCCCACACTCTACAGTTTGCTTAGCACCGTTCGCTCAGCCCACGCGTAGCGTCCGCCGCGACAGCGGCTTCGTTCTAACGGTGAAGCATGGATCGCCGAGTTTGTCATCCCTCTCAAGACCCTGCGGTTCGCACGGAACGGCCTACAGGAGTGGGGCCTGAACATGGTTCGGCGCGTGCGCCGAAAGAGCGAGGACAGTCACTGGTCTCCCCTGCCCCGACGGTACAGGGTCAACCGGATCTCGATGACGGGAACGCTCGAGGGCGTCGAAGTGGGTTCGCTGGGACCCAACCTGAAAGTCAAACCGTTCGCCACGACCGCCTTCAGCCAGATCCGGCGGGACGGCGACCTGGACAATGATACGGATTTCGACGGGGGCCTCGATGTCAAGTATGGCGTCACCTCTTCCCTGACGCTCGACCTGACGTACCGGACGGATTTCTCTCAGGTGGAGGCCGACCAGCAACAGGTCAACTTGACACGGTTCAGCCTGTTCTTTCCTGAAAAGCGGGAGTTCTTTCTCGAAAACGCCGGCATCTTCGCGTTCGGACAGCCACTGAACCGTTTCGGGGGCGGTGGCTTCCGAGGGGGAGGCGACCTGATCCCCTTCTTCAGCCGACGAATAGGGTTGGATTCGGGTAATCTCGTTCCGATCGTGGGGGGAGCGCGGCTGACGGGCCAGGTCGGAAGCTACGATCTTGGCACGCTCGTGATGAAGACCGAATCGCTGGACGGCACGCCATCGGACAACTTTCTGGTCGGGCGACTGAAGAAGAACATCCTCGGTAACTCCTGGATCGGCGCCATCGCCACGAGTCGCGACAGTGCGGATCCAGAGGACTACAACCGACTCTACGGAATCGACTCCCGTTTCCGTTTGCTTCAGAAGTTGGAGATCGGCTCCTACCTGCTCGAAAGCGACACACCCGGAAAAGAGGGTCAGAACCGGGCGCAACAGTTCGAAACCGCGTGGCTGGGTGATGACCTGACTGTCACCGCGGGCTATTTCGAGGCCCAGAAAAACTTCAACCCTGAAATGGGGTTCATGTCTCGCGGCGACATCGAGAAGTACTCGGGAAACATCAACTGGCGCCCTCGGATCAACAGCCACGGGATTCGGAACGTCTTCTTTGGAAGTCGTGTCGATTACTTCGAGAGCAGTAGTCTCGACGAGATGGAAACTCGCCGCCAGACCTTCAACGGCGGAATCGGATTCCTGAACAACGCCTTTTTCAACTTCAACGTGAATCGCGGCTTCGAACGCCTGGCCGAGCCCTTCGACATTCGCGACGACATCGAGATACCTGCCGGGGATTACCACTTCAACGACATCAACATCTTCTACAATTCGGATCGCAGCAAGACTATCGGCGGCAACATTTTTGTCAACTTTGGAGACTTCTGGACAGCCATTTCGGAAGTCAGGGAGGACGGAGTGTCTGGAAGGGGCTCTGGAAGGGAAAAGGTCGAGGAGGGAGAGGAATTTGAAGTGAGGGGTATTTTCGAGAGACAGGTATCCGTAGCGGGTCCAGCCCGGTGATTGGGGTCAGGCAGGCGCGTGGAGACCAGGGAAACGAGTCAGTTCAGCTGGAGTCGGCTGGGGTTGGGGCAGACAGAGCGAGGCGAAGCAAACGAAGAAGCTCGATGGAGGTATGCGGGCGATGGCGCCCGCGATGCAAATGACGCAATCGATACAGACGTTCGATCGTGAGAGCCAGGCTTATGAGGAGCCAGTGGAGAAGCAAGCTGTTGGCGTGGTGATGGGGGATATGGGCCATCCCATAACGGTTCTTGGCATCGTTGAAACCTTGGTTTTCGACTTCCCAACGACTCTTGGCCATGCGAAATAAAGTGGGCGCTCCCACTTGGTTCATCGAGAAATTGGTCAGCCAGTAGGCTTCGACCACCGATCCATCGGGTTTCTCTTGCCGGTAGCGGATCACGCGCACGGTCGGCCAGTTCAATCGGCCCCAGGGATCGAAGTCGTCTGCATCCCAGATTTCCACCCGATCGGCTCCATCCTTGAAAACCCGGGACGGCGGCTGACAAGCAAACCGGCTTTTGGCGGCGTTGAACAAGCTCGGAAGATTGGCTTTGAGACGGACGATGGTCTTCAATCCCAACTCGTCGGCCAAGTGCAGGAACGGAGCCGACGCATAGCCCCCATCGACAACAACATAATCGGCAAAACGCGGCCCCAACTGCCCCACCACCCGACGAAGCAGTCGTTGCCCCCCCGACCATTCGCTATCCCCACTACCGTAGGGTTCCACATCGACCGGTAAAGTGAACCCGGTGCCCACGATGGTGGCCATCACGACGTGGTGTAAGTAGGTGGTCACCTCCCCCTCGGCGTTGCGATGGGGTCGACACCACTGACACCCGGCCTCACCGACACGCCCCACGGTTGTCCCGTCCAGCGCCAGGCCGATGAATCGGCAATCGTCGAACGCTTTATTGCGCTTGGCCTGCTTGATGGCTGTGGTCAACGCGCCGCGCGTGAATTCCGGATTCAGCTTCTCGGTAAAATAGCCCAGCGTGTCGTCGCTAAAGCGGCGTCCGATTCCCAAGGCCCGACACGCCGAGGATCGTGCGAGCGACTCGATGGCCAGGAAGCTCGATTCCCGCAGCAGATACCCGATCACCAGAGACCAGATCAGATGCCCACTTCCGATCTGCGGTCGCACCCGCCCATCTCCGGGGTGATTCAAATACCCCTTCAGCCGCAAACACTTTCGCGCGTACCGTCGTATCCCTCGTGCCGACGGACCTTTCACCGGCGCTTCCGCTTCTCACGTTGTTGCTGGCGCTCCAGCACCAACAACTTCGCGTTCGCTGTCAGCACCTCCCGGATCGCATCCTGAAACTCCCGTCCCGCTCCGACACGCTTTTGAATCTCCTCAACCATGGCAGCTGGAACGTGTTCGACATGCTTCTTCCCGTCCATCATGAATGTCCAGGACCAGGATGGGTGCCCTTCACCCGACACACACCGGCACGTCGGCTTACCGCACCGGGTGTAACTAATCGACACCGAGCCAGGCAGCGAACCGTCGGGTATCTCATGGCGCTCGATCAGGCTGTACTTCCGCCGTCGCAGTCGCGACGCAACCGCTCCCCTTACCTGATTCAACTCAAGCCATATCTTTTTCTTCTTCATCTGACGGTATATATACCACAAGATACCGCCGACACCATATCGATTTCAACAATGCGAAAATAGAACTTCCTTAACAATGGGTTTGAATTCGACTCAAATGCCCGCTGGCCGGGCCTCATTCAACTTCGACCGAGCTGCTCTTCCGAAATGGCTGACTTCTGGAACGGGACGCGGAAATCCATCGGGGGCGAGTTGGCCTTAAAGCCGAACTACCGGCTGAACATTGAGGTCAACTACAACCGGAACAAGGTGGATCTTGTTGGCGGGACGTTCGTAACCGACCTGGTGGGATCCCGCATCAAGTATTCGTTCAACACGAGAATGTTTCTGAACGCATTCCTGCAGTACAACACGGACGCCAAACAGTTCAGCTCGAACATCCGTTTCCGCCTCATCCACCACCCGCTCAGCGACCTGTTCATCGTCTACAACGACAGACGGGACACGCAGACAGGCGAACTTCTGGACCGGGCGATCATCTTCAAGTTCACCAACCTCTTTAATTTTTGAGAAGCCCGAAACCGGCGCGATCCGGAGCTGCCCGCTGCTCGCTGCTTGCTGCACGCGACTTAGAATATCCCCAGATCTTTACCATTCCGTAGCTTCGCGACGTAGGCGATCTGGCCGAGGTGGTATCCGAAGTGTTCGATGGAATGGTAGATGGCGTGGAGGCGGCTGACGTCGAATTTCTGGACTGTCAGTCGATCTAGAAGGGTGGCTTCTCCCAGGTCGGCCAGAACGCGGTCGACCTGGTCGGCCATACGCTCGACTGATTTCGCTACTCTAAATTGGCCCACTTTTGATCGTTTGATTTGGCCCACCCCTGACGACTGAACCGGAGAGGCTGTTCCGAACAAAGAGTCGGAATGGAGGGACCCGGTGTCAAGGAGATCGAAGGTGGAATTATTTGAAGAGATTCGGCGAGAGCACGAGTTTGGTGTGGGAACGATCCAGGGTGTGGCCCGGCGGCTGGGGGTGCATCGGCGGATGGTGCGTCAAGCGCTGGGAAACGCCGTGCCGCCGGCGAGGAAGAGCCCGGAGCGGAAGAGGCCGAGGCTGGAGCCGGTTATGGAATTTATCAACGGGGTGTTGGAGGCGGACAGGCAGGCCCCGCGGAAGCAGCGGCACACCAGTCACCGGATCTACGAACGGATCCGGATGGAATTTCCGAAACATCCGATTGGGGAATCGACGGTTCGCCGGTATGTCGGGCGGCGGAAGCGGGAGATGGGTTTCATCCGACAGGAGACGTTCGTGCCGCAAAGCTACGCCTGGGGTCAGGAAGCACAGATCGACTGGTACGAAGCCGTCGCGGAGTTGGATGGCGAACGGCAGAAGCTCCAGGTTTTCTGTATGCGGAGCATGGGCAGTGGTGGCGCATTCCATCGAGCTTATCCTCGGGCGACACAACAGGCATTCCTGGAGGCTCATGAGTTGGGTTTCCGCTATTTTGCGGGGGTCTTCGGGGTGCTGCGTTATGACAACCTGACCAGCGCGGTGAAGAAGATTCTGCGGGGATACCGGCGTGTAGAGACCGAACGGTTCATCGCGTTTCGGTCGCATTGGAAGTTTCAAGCCGAGTTCTGCACACCCGGCGAGGGCCACGAGAAAGGCGGTGTGGAAGGCGAAGCCGGATACTTCCGGCGCAATCACCTGGTACCGGTGCCGAAGGCGAAGGACCTGGCGGATCTGAATGCGCAGCTGCTGGCCGGTTGCCGTGCCGATGAACGGCGCAAGATCGGCGATCGGGTCCAGACGGTGGGTGAAGGGATGCAGATCGAACAGCCCCATCTGCTCGCGTTATCGACCGAAGGGTTCCCTCTGGCCGAGGACAGCTTTCCACGAGTCGATGGTAAGGGATGTGTACGGGTGCGTAACAACTTCTACTCCGCCCCCGTCAAGACCGGGACTGTGGTGCGGGCGAGCGTTTTTCCGGCCTACGTGGAGGTCTGGCACGATGGCGGATGCGTGGCGCGGCATGAGCGAGGATATGGAAACGGCCAGCACTTCTTCAATCTGGAACATTATCTGGAGGTGTTGGAGCGGAAGCCGGGCGCGCTGGCCGGGAGCAAGCCTCTGGAGCAATGGCGGCAACAGGGCCGATGGCCGAAAAGCTATGACGAGTTCTGGCAGACGTTGATCGATCGCAACGGAAAACAGAATGGGACCCGCGCAATGGTGGAGTTGCTCCTACTGGGCCGGGAACATGGCTATAGCGAGCTGGATTCCGCATTCCAACAAGCCCTGCGCCTGGGATGCTCCGATGCCGCCGCGGCGCGCTACCTGATGACCGAGGCCCGATTCGACCGGCCGGCGGCGCCGCGACTGGAAGTGGCCGCACTACGCGCTTATGAGCGGCCCCTGCCGGAGGTGAATACTTACGATGCACTGCTCACTGCGGAGGTGGTCTAGTGTCCGCCACAGCCGGCGGGGTCGAACAGGCGGCGATTCAGCAGTACTGTAAAGCTCTCCGGACGCCCACGATCGGAACGCAGTTTGCGGCCATGGCCGAGCAGGCCCAGCGGGAAGAGCACACCTACACACGGTATCTGGAAGCCTTGCTGGCGATGGAAGTTGAAGAACGCGAACGGAACACCGTGGCCCGGCGGATTCAAGCCGCACGTTTCCCTCGAATGAAGACACTCGAGGACTTTGACTTCTCGCGGTCGAAGGTTCCAGCCAACCGGATCCGTGGACTCGCAGACGGTGGCTATTTAGAACACGCCGAACCTGTCGTCCTGATCGGGGAGTGTGGAACGGGCAAGACGCACCTGGCCACAGGACTGTGCGTGGCCGCTTGTCGGCAGAAGAAGCGGGTTCGCTTTACGACGGCCGCCGGCTTGATCAACGAGTTGGTCGAGGCCCACCACAACGACCAGTTCCGCCGGGTTCTGGCCCGATGGTTCCGATACGAGTTGATTGCCATCGACGAAGTCGGCTATGTCCCGATGGCAGACCTCGGCGCCGAACTCCTCTTTCAAGTCATCTCGGATCGAGCCGAGCGGGCGACGGTGATCTTGACAACGAATCTGCCGTTCTCGGAATGGACCCAGGTGTTTCCCAATGTTCGGCTGTGCAAGGCGTTGCTGGACCGGATAACCGATCGCGCTCACATCATCGAGACCGGAACCGAATCCTTCCGGTTTCGGCGCACGTTGGAGAAACGACAGAAACCACGGCATCCGCCTGGAAAGGAGAAACCCGCGAAACAAACCACGTCCTGAGGGTCGGATCGCCGCGCGGTCGTCGATCCTGGGCGATCCTGGAAACGGAGTTTTTTCCCGAAAGAAAGAAAAAGAACCAAAAAGAAAGAAACGGAGGCCTGTGGAAGATGACGCGCTGTGGAAATCCTAAAAACCAGGATTCCCACAGCGCTTGGAAAAGCCTCGCCAAGGGCGCTCGGCTTTCCCACATCTACAACACAGGCCCGACGGTAATTATCACTACTCGGAATTATTAACAGGAGGGGGTGGGCCAAATCAGACGATCAAAAGTGGGCCAGACCGGGTGGACAAACCCACTCGACTTTTCCCATCAGGTCCGCCTTCGGAATTGGACCTCGCTCGGAGAACTCCCGAGGGCGATCCCGATCATCGGGCGCTCCACCCGCACCGCTGACGACCCACTGGCCCAGGTTGCCGCACATATGCAACAGCATGTTCCCGACACTGTTGGAGACTTCGTTCGGGCGCCACCAGATGTCGTCCTCCGAGAGCATCTCGACGATCCTTCTGAGCTTGGGCATGTAGTCACGCCCCAGCAGCGTTCGAGACGACTCGATGAATTCAGCGGGTACGGTGGACGTGTTTCCGGCGGTGGGTTTCATGGGCGCATTCCCTTAGGCAGGGAAGTGTTCCTGTCTAGCCACCGAAACTTTCGACAGCCAACTCTTCGCTCTCGTGGATGGAGAACACGGTGTTCAGGCGGGAAAACTCGAGCAACTCGCGCACCTGGCTGTTTAGGTTCGTCAGCTTGAGCCGGCCCCAGGAGGTCCGGCCGGTCCCATCACACTGCTGACACGGGTCCCAGCCAGCCTGATCGTTCTGGAAAACCGACGTGCCACACGAGTCGCAAATGTTTTGCGTCACCGTACCATGACCGAGGACGAGTTCACCGAGGCCGCTGCTGTCGATGTAGGTCACATCCTGGAGATTCAGAAGGATGTCCTTGTGTCCCTGTGCCACTTCGTCACGAATCGCCTGGCGAAAAATACTGGAACCCTCACCGGCCGTGATGCGCCCCGCGATATCCAGCACCGTGACATCTCCAATCTCGCGGACCGACAGCGTTACACTCATCTCAAGCTCCTTCTAAACGGGGGATGACTGATTTCTCATCCAGCCGCATCGTGAAGCAAGATTGAACCATTTCTGGAGTGGACTTGCAACCAGATCGGGAGAAACAGAGGCAGATTCGTCATCCCTCAGTCCATGATCCGCGCGCAAGGTCCAGACTCGATCGAGATCCTCAGTTCGGTACAGTTCGCTTTGCCGCCCTCCGCGTCGCTTCGAGTGACCGTTCGAGCGAGTCGCGCGGGATGCTGCGTATGAACGGGTCGACGAACCACCTGAGAAGCGCCGGGACCTTCCGGCTCAGCGAGATGGATTGACACTCGGCAAGGACACCGTCGTCGGTCTGCTCGAACCGCCAGTACAGGTAAATGCGCCACACAAAGCCACTGTCCTCTCCTTCCGGCAGCAGTTTTTCATCAGGCGTTCCCGCATTCCGAACCTCCCTAATTTCCGTGGACCTGGACCAGCCGACGGCGCGGTCTTCGTCAAGCGTGCGGTAGGAAACGTCATGCCAGGTGTCCAGCACAACAGTCAGCACCTTCTTTTTGCGCAACCTCTGGTACAACTCGTATGTGTCGCCATCCCTGCCCATGAGCCTGCTGTCGACAACCTCGGGATACAAATCGGGGAACTCATCGAAGTTCTTAAGGACCGTCAGAACGTCATCAATCGTTACACCGGGAATAAACATTCCGGCGATCCAGTTGTGTGTCATGCCACCGTCCATCTCGACATCATCGTCCAGGCGCTCGACGACGATACGTCCGTCCAACGCGGTCTCCAGACGCTCAGGTTCGCCCACGAGCCATAGAAAAGCAGAGTCATTACTCTGTCTGTTCTCCATCGATTCTTCAGAACGCGCGATGAATTGATCAAACGCTTTGACGGTTTGTGGTTTCAGCCTCACCGTCCCCTGCGAGGTTGCGGGCAGGACGAAGACCGCAAGGGATACCCACACCAGTGCGACCCTTGTGGCGAACACACTGAACGTCGTTGCTTGTCTGGTCGCCTTCATCCTCATTCAGTCACCGAAGTTCCCTGACCAGCTCCGGGTACTTCGGATTCGGGATCCAGATTGAGCACGACCCGGAACCACCAGTTCGGCTGATGGACAATCTGTACCGGTACGCCACGCAAGTCGCCGACAGTCCCCAGCAACAGTTCGAAGGAACTGCGTTTACCGGATTGACGATTGAGGACCGAGAACCGGGTCTCCAGCAGATCTCGGTAGGATCTCTCGAGCGGTGGACCGTTCTTGCGTTTCACCCGGATGTTTCTCGCCGGGACCGTGGACCGACTCTCGAGCGTCACCGTGTAGTTCCGCGCGTTGTGCACATAGCAGCGAGACGTCCTGGCGGATTCGCCAACCAGCGCATGTTCGATCAATTCATCGGTGGCATCGAGGAACCCCCGCACGCGCTCGCACCTCAGGTCCGAACGCTTCAGTTCCTTGATGGGGCCGCCGCCCGTCAAGCGCCGGGAGAACATTTCCTGTCCTTGATCGAGTTGGTGGAGCGTGAAATCGACCTGCGAAAGAACCGGGACGACGCGTGAGAAGGCACCCCCGCCCTCAGCCACGGTGATGATGCCCTCAAACCCGTGCTGCCCTTTCGCTGACTGGCTCCGGATTTCAGCTTGCGCGTCATCAGCAGAGTCGGTGTTCACCGATTTCCTGAATCCGAACAAGGCGCCTCCCCCGGGGCCGACCGCTTCGGTCGCCGCGCCCCAGTTGTTGATCCCCCTCGGTGCCTTGGCCGGATCTGAACCAAAGAGGACCTGAATGAGCCGCACGGAAGGATCAAGCGTACTTACGGATCGGCGAATGTAGCCTCCGCCTACATCGTCAGCGCCCACCCAGAACAGAAGAAGGCGGACTTTCGCCGTCATGATGTAGTCGTATTGCGCGATACCGTGATACGGGCCCAGAAGCAGTTGCATGGCGGGTTCGAAGAGGGATTCGCCTGCCAGTGGTCCAGTCACGGGTGCCACACTCTGAGAGTGCGTCAGGGAAGCCGTGCCGACCAGAAGAGTCAGCAGGACCAGAGGCACCGCCTTTATGCCTCTATTCGGAGTGTTCCGCATTGCCGTTACCGTAGGAAAACACTAAGTTGTCGCAAACCAGGAAATTGATCAGCGACAGCGTAATGATCGAAACAAGATTAGCCAGGACCGGATCCAATGAGCCGATCGAGACCAGGAGGTAAGCGAGCCAGACATTCCCGGTTATGGAGACTACTCCGACGGCCACGTTGAAACGGACAAACGTGAACAATCCAACGAGCGGGCGATCCGGCCAGGTCCACCTCACGTGCCACAGGAAGTTGTGAAGGATTGCGGCCTCCACCGCCAGGGCTGTCGCGGGCAGGTAATGCATCTTGAAGACACGAACGAGCACCGCAATCAAGATGAGTTGGACGGCCATGCCCATGATGCCGACTGCATTGAATCTGAGCCAGCGCGTCATATTCTCTCCTCCAGGTAGAGCCTCATCGTGTTGTGCGCTACGGAAACAACCAGCGTGGTCGCCATAGCGACCATCGCGACCACACTGGCCATGCTTTTCCTGTTCGGCGGCCTGGCGTGTTCCGGCTACCTGAGTCCTCTGGTTGCCCTGAGCTTACTGGTCATCTACCTCCTCCTCGCAATCAATTCGTACCTCGCTGCGTATTCGCTGGGAATATTTCAAATGTCGTTCTGGAAGGTGGGTCCAACCGAACTGCGGATCCTGTTTTCAATCGGCTTTGTCGTTGCGTGGCAGCGTCCCACGGTGTGCGTCCTCGGAACAGACCACCTGTTCCTCGACGTACACCGAAGGAGTCGGAAATGTGATCGACATAGTAGCCGTAACGGGGTCGTTCCTGCTTTCTCACCCGGGCCAGCGTTCCATCGAGGCTGTCCCCAAACCAGTTCACCGCCAACCAGACGATTGTCAGAGGCAGGGCCGCCGGCCACGCTCGCGCCCACGCGCATGAGATGCCCGCAAGCAACATTGCAGCCAGCGCAATGAACGTGAGGTGGTCGGGATGGACCCACGAAGGCATCCGATCGGCCAGCCACAAAAGACATCGGTGCTCGGCACCTGCCAGCACACTGTTGTTTTGCCGAACGATGTCGGCATTCCCCGTCGCCGCATAAGCAGACTGAATCATGGTGCCGATTCTGCAACGGGCGAACGTTGACATCAATGCACTGGGTATGGATTGTCCCTTGACTGGATCTGTGCTGGACCTGAACAGTTAAAATATAGAATTAATAGGGCTTATAGTGGATGAAGCGGTCTTGCTGTTGTCTGATGAGATCGAACAGCAAGTGGAAGCAGCCGTGAACCCTGGATAGTTGCCCCTTTAAACGAGAGAGTGACCGAGGTAGTGTCTCATTTTGAATGAGACACTACCGTGACGGAGTACGGTTTGACCCTCTTCCCGGTCTCCTGTACGCTTGAGCCAATTTTCCGACCAAAAGCTGAAACCGAACGGGAGGGAGTTTGTGCAACACCGATCGCGGGTAGCCGGCCTTTTCTCCCTCTGCTTGATCACGCGGGTTGCGACGGGCGAAGCTTTTCCGCGGTCGGTGCAGGAGGGATCATGAGAAACGTTGTGTTTACCGGTGGGCGGACCGGCCTCGCGCTCTCAGCGGTAGTAATAGCGGCGACGGTCGCTGGGGCTACCCTTGGAGCGTCCGCCCAATCCCACTTGCCACTTGCTGATCGCAAAGGCGTTTTCCCGGATGGCCAGGAGTGGCAGATCACTGTGCCGGAGAACTGGAACGGGACGGTCATCAACGACCTGGACCGGATGTCGGGCCGCTCGGGCCGGGCCGACTTCTTCCTCCCGCGCGGTTATGCCTACACGGGCACGCGACGGCATCCTGATCGGGGCAGCAATTGGGACCCACGCGCTGAGTCCAACAACATGGTAAGGATCCTGGACCTGTTCGAAGCGGAGTTTGGCCGACCCGAGCATACGATTCAATTCGGATGTTCCGGAGGTGGCTCGGTTGCTCTGAGCGTGGCTGAAGACCACCCGCAGAGATTCGACGGGGCCATTGCGATGCATGCGACCAGCCCGATTTCGCTTGCCAACATGCGGCTGGACCTGACGTTCGCGCTTAAGACCCTGCTCGACTCCGACGGCCAACTGCCCCTCATCGTCACGTCTCGACCGACAGGCCCGGCCGATACTGCCTGGGTCAACTTCCTCGCTGCGGCCGAGGAAACGGCCGAGGGGCGTGCCCGGATGGCCCTGGCGGGTGTACTCGCTCAGTACCCGGCCTGGGGCAGTCAATCTGACGCCGTTCCAAAGCCTCGGCCCGAGGATAAGGCAGGTGTCCGGGAGGCCCTGCTCAAAGCGGTGGTCGACGGCGCCAGACGGGCAGTGACTTCACGTCCTCAGTGGGACCAACCTGCCGGCCTGATGTCATGGAACACCGGCGTCGACTACAGGCAGTTCTACGCCAACGCCGATCCGGATCACAAGCAGATCGTTCGGGACTTGTACGCCGAAGCCGGGCTGCACATCGAGGCGGACCTCGATCGCATCAACGCCGGCACCCGGATCGAAGCGACTCCGGAAGCTGTGAACTACTGGAGGTCCCGGACTCATACCGGCATCATTGGAGTGCCCCTGTTGCACATTTCGAACATCGGAGACGCGGGAACCCCGGCCGCGAACATGTCCTCTCACGAAAAGTTAGTCACGCGGGCGGGAAAGAACTCCCTCTACCGTCAGGCGTTCATTGACGCGCCTGGGCACTGTACCTTCAATACGGCCGAAATGGCGGCGGCGGTCGAGACCCTCCTCCTTCGCATCGAACGGGGCACGTGGGACGATATCGTCGACCCGGGCAGGATGAATGCTGCTGGCCGTAGTTCTGGGCTTGGCGAACCACGGTTCATCCGGCCCGGACCTGAGATTGGCTGGTCGCCGCCCAAGCACCTCAATCGGGGATTCTTTCCAGACAGCCGTGGACCTTCGGGGGAGAACCGTTAGCGGCCTGTGGCGGAGATCCATGGGGTCGCGCACCTTTTTGGAGAGCGAAACTCGACTCTTGCGGTATGAATTGACGATAATACGGATCCGTATGAGCATCTACCGTCAGACATTGAGTTTTCGCTCAATCTTATTGTTGGGAACTCTTGTCTTTGCCGGATGCACTGGCAGTGTCGCACCCGAGCGGCCGGCCGGTGCGCTACGGCCAACAACCTCGGGTTATCCCGCAAGACCCATCACGCTTCTCGCTCCTGCCAACCCAGGCGGGGGGTGGGACCAGACGGCGCGCCAGATTCGGCAGGTGTGGACTGAAATACAAACATTGGGGGTCCCAGTCGAGGTGGTGAATCGCGGCGGCGCCGGGGGGACGATCGGACTCGCGGATCTGGTCTCGCGGCAGCGCAACAACCCGTACACATTGATGGTGTTTGGCCAGGTCATGGTCGGGGCGACGCGAACGAATAACAGTGCGGTCTCGATCGAAGACACGGTCCCGCTGGCGCGGCTGCTGAACGAGTATGAGGTCGTGACTGTCCCTCCCGACTCTCCTTACCGGACATTTGAGGAGTTGATACAGGAATTCACACGAAACCCGCGCGAGGTCAGCTGGGCAGGAGGGTCGGCCGGCGGAATCGATCACATTCTTGTCGGTCTCATCGCGCAGGAGGCAGGGGTGGATCCCCGTGAAGTCAACTACATCGCATACTCGGGCGGGGGCGAAGCCGCTGTGGGCGTGATGGGCGGTCACGTGGTGGCCGGAGTGTCCGGGCTGGGAGAGTGGAAGGCTCATGTGGATTCCGGTCGAATGCGCTTGTTGGCGATCTCGTCTCCGGAACGTGTCGACAACCGCGATACGCCCACGATCCGGGAAAGCGGGCTCGACGTCGTTCTCGCAAACTGGAGAGGTATCACCGCCCCTCCCGGGATCGATCCGGAAACCAGGGAATGGTTGGTCCAGGCATTGACCCAAATGAGGGAGTCCTCCGCCTGGCAAGACATCCTGGTCACCAACGATTGGCAAGACAGTTTTCTGACAGGTGAAGAGTTCGAGGAGTTTCTCGACGAAGAAGCACGGACAGTGGAGGTGATTTTGCGAGCGATCGGGTTAATCCAATAGTGAAACTGGATCGAATGCTCGCCGTGTCCCTCGTTCTCTTGAGTAGCGGCTATCTGGCCCTCTCCCTCCTGATTCCCGAACCCAGTGGAGCCTATGCAACGGTCGGGCCACGTGCGTTTCCGATCGTGATAGGCATCGGACTGATCAGCAGTTCCATATGGATCGGACTGAGTGAAGCGAGATCGCCGGTGGCTCCAATTTTTATTGACTGGCGGCTATTCCTGCTCAGTGCCATAACATTCCTCGCTTACATCCTACTGCTCGAACCTATCGGTTACGTGCTGGCCACCGTTGGGCTCATCACACTCGAAGCGCGACTGCTTGGAAGCCACGACTGGTTTCGCAACTTGATCCTCAGCGTCGTCATTACGGCATCGGTCTACGGCGTTTTCAACTTGCTGCTCGACATCCGGTTGCCCGGGGGCGTGATGGGTTGAGATGGACGCGCTAACCCAGTTAGGCAACAACCTCGGGGTCGGGTTCGGTGCCGCGCTGGCGCCCCTGAACCTCCTCTTCGGGTTGATTGGCGTGACGCTGGGCACCGCTGTCGGAGTCCTGCCAGGCATCGGTCCAGCCCTCGCGATATCCATGCTCATGCCCTTGACATTCGGCATGGACCCGATCGGTGCGTTCATCATGTTTGGGGGCATCTACTACGGGGCGATGTACGGGGGATCGACAACTTCAATACTTGTCAGGATGCCGGGCGAAGCATCCAGCGTGATGACGACTCTCGACGGGTACCAGATGACCCTCAAAGGGCGGAGCGGAGCGGCTTTGGCGACCGCAGCGATCGGATCCTTCATCGCCGGCACGTTTGCCACGCTGATGCTGATGCTGATGGCGCCGCTACTCGTCGAATTCGCGTTGGGTTTCGGCCCTTCCGAGTACTTCGCGTTGATGGTCCTGGCGTTGACGGCGATCACGGGATTATCCGGCAAGTCGGCTCCAAAATGTGCCTTCGCGACCCTGCTTGGGTTGGCGCTGGGAACAATAGGGATCGATCTTCAAACCGGCCAGGCACGCTTCACGTTCGGGACGCCAGGGTTGCTTGGGGGTGTGAACGTCGTCATCGTCACCGTCGGGCTGTTTGCCATCGGTGAAGTGTTCTGGTACGCGGCAACGCGCGGCAACAAGGTCGAAGATAGAGCTCCGGTCGGGGGGCCGGTGGGACTGACCCGACAGGAGTGGCGACGGTCGTTCCCGGCCTGGACACGAGGAACGGTAGTCGGGTTCTTCACTGGGGTCCTTCCCGGTGCCGGCGCTACGGTCGCAAGCTTCCTCTCCTACGATGTCGAACGTCGCTGCTCGAAGAATCCAGAAGAGTTCGGTAATGGAGCAATCGAAGGTGTTGCGGGCCCGGAAGCCGCAAACAATGCCAGCGCCGGCGGAAGCCTCGTCCCCTTACTGGCCCTCGGCATCCCCGGTTCGGGGACCACCGCGGTCATGCTCGCCGCGTTTCAAATGTATGGCCTTCAGCCGGGTCCTTTGTTGTTTGAAGAGAATTCCGGACTCGTCTGGGGACTGATCGCCAGCCTCTATGTCTCGAACGTATTGCTGCTGGCACTAAACTTGCCGTTGATCGGCATATGGGTCCGCCTGCTCCGAGTGCCCACGTCGCTATTGTTTGCCGCCGTACTTGCTTTTTCCACACTAGGCGTCTACACGCTCAACAACAGCATCTTCGATGTCGCGATCGTCTATGTGCTAGGGATTCTGGCCTTCTTCATGCGACTGTACGAATTTCCGGTCGCACCCACGATCCTGGCCGTCGTGCTGGGTCCATTGATGGAGCAGGAATTTCGACGGGCGATGGCAATCTCGAGTGGTGATCCCTCAGTTTTTCTGACCCGTCCGCTATCGGCGGTGATTCTGTTCCTAGCTTTTGCAGCCATCGCCGGACCTGCTGTGGTGAGACATGTTTCGGCACGACTCAAGCCCTGACACTGATCACGACAAACCTCCCGCCAAAAGGGTAACGCTTTCAGCGCGGTCCGGCCGGCTCCAGGCCGCTCTCGATGATGGCAGGGGCAACGGCCGGCGATGACAAGTATTCGATGAGCGATTTGGCCCCATCCGGATTGTTCGCGCCCACGACTATGCCAGCCGAGAACACCGTCGTGCGCTGAACCTCATCCGGCAGTCGTCCCACATAATCGATCCCTTCGATGGGCAGCAACTCGCTGATCTGCTGAAAGCCGATCTCGGCGTCCCCGCGTGCGACGACGTTGCCGACACGCTCGCTTTCGATGCGCTGGCTCTTCTCTTTGATTTGATCGGCGATGCCGAGGCGCGGAAACAACTCGGTGGAGAGATAAGTTCCGCTGGCGCTGGCAGAATACGCAATGGACTGCGCCTCGAGGAGCGTGCGCTTGAGGGATTCCACGGTGCTGATGTCGGGCTTCGGCGCTCCGGCCCGCACAGCCATCCCGATGCTGGATCGCACCAGATCGACTCGGCTGCCGGCCACAACCTTGCCCTGTTTGATCAATTCGTCGAGCGCGTTCGCAGCCAGGATCACCACATCTGCTGGCTCACCGCGCTCGAGCCGCATCGGAATGGAGTCCGGCGCGCCTCCCATTGAAGCCCCGTAAGCAGTCAGGATGGTGTCTTGATTCGCGAGTTCGTACTCCGGAATGACTTTGTTATACGGCGCGGAAAATCCGCCAGACGTCATCACCCTGATTTGTCCTGCGGCAGCGTTACTCGCGACAAGCAATACGCTGACTAGAGCCAGAGCAAATGTTCTGGGAACCAATAAAGCTTTTTTCGTTTCCATCTCAGTCACTTTCCTAAATCGCTTGGATTTTGACGTGAGTCGTTTTCAAACTTGGGGGACTTTCGTCCCCGAAAACCAGACCTACCGCCAGCGATACGGCACCCCGAACGTTCCTGTCCCGGGGGTATGGGTTCCCTCCGGAGAGGACATGTAACAGGATCGTTGTTTATCCTAATAGATCGCTGGCCTCAAGGGTATTGTCAAGTTGCGGCGCCTGCTCGAACGAAGTTCGCGGGCGGCATCTTGGGTCGTGCAGCAGAATGATTGTCCTGCTCTCGTATTCTCAGGTGCGAGCGCCACGGCTTCGATCGTGCCAAGAGGTTCAAATGAGCCGTTGATCGGACCGCCGGGATAAGTCGGAGACGTCCGCTTGAGAATCTAAGACCCGATCCCCTCCCCCATCTTCAACCAGCGTCTCCTCAAACAGAGGCTCGGCAAACATGTCGAGATCCTGAGTTGGGGGGTGGGACTTTGGAATAGGTGGACGGCGGAGAATCGGAAGATTCGTCCGGACCAGGGGCTAGTGCACGCGGCTCTGCTGGCGCCACTGCATGCGTTCGCGGGCCCGTTGCCAGGTGTCTTCGGGGCCTTCGACCGCTTCAAGCCCGGCAACCTGAACATTCGCCTCGCGAGGGAAGCAGAGCAGGTTACTTTCCGGATGAATATCAGCGAAAACGTTCCGTTCGTTAGAAAAAAAGTTTCCGGCGTTGTAGTAAGGCGCGATGTGCCACCAGCCGGCGTAGTTGAAGTCTTCGAGTTTGGAGATGACCTGCCGGTGATTCTCGGTGGTGGTTTCAACGAAGAGAATAGGGCGCGTTCTCCGGATGGTGGCTTGGGCACCTTCAAGGACTCTTGCTTCCAGACCTTCAACGTCGATCTTGATCAGGTGACAAAGTTCGAGTTTGAAACTGTCCAGCTCGACCACGTCGACCGGTTCTCCTTCCTCAACTCCCTCCGCGTTGACGGCTCCGAAATTTGTGACGTCTCGTGGATTGAGCAGGGGCAGACGGACCGTAGTCGGATGGTTCCCAAGTGCCAACTGGAAGGTTGCGACATGCAGGAGGTTGTTGATCGCAATGTTCGCGGTCAGATAATTGAAGACCTGGCGCTGGGGTTCGAAAGCGAGAACCAGACCCGTCGAGGTCACCTTGTTCGCGAGAGGAACCGTGTGGGTTCCCAAGTTTGCACCGACATCGACGACAACCTGGCCAGGCGCGAGGACCTTCGAGAGCGCGCCTACCTCCGTCTCACACCACTCTCCATAGAGGTCCAGTGACCGTCCGATAAAGGTGTCGTTCTGGTTGAAAAGAAACAGCCCATGACGGCACCGCTTCAAGGTCGTGTAGTCGTTTCGAAGTATCGCCTGGCTGCTGGTCCCGGCGTGGATTTCCGAACCGGGCACCTGCGCGGCTGTTGCGGGGACATCTGAAAGTGTCGGTACCGGTTTGCCATCAGAGTTCATATCGAAGATCCCATCATGGACGCCTAAGTTCAACACGTTTGTTCCCGATCGGCATGATCTTCAGGCGTGTCAGAACCATGCCTGCCGTTGTCAGAAAATAAGTCGCACTACGTGGCCCTGCAATATCGGAAGCTGTTGCCCAGGTGGCGCTTACGCACGAGAAGACTCCTTGGGCCGATTACAATCGACACCTCCATGAGACTTTTCGGAGCACTTGCTAGTCCAAACTGGCCAGGTAGGATCAGGGCAACCAGTGTCAACCAGACCCTTAAGAAACGAAAGCCCCGGAGTGATCCGGGGCTTTCGTTTTTGATTCAAAAGAGCGGGAAACCGGATTCGAACCGCCGACTTCGACCTTGGCAAATAGCCATCACCTGAAATCGACAGTGAGTCGAGGCGGTGAACCGGCGGTGTCGAGGCAGGCAAACCAAACGACTCGGGTGCCTCCGTCGTGGCTCGGGTGGGTGACTCGATGGGCAGTGATTGATTTTACTTATGAACTCGCCAGCCTCGGCGGTTTGGTGCGCCATAGTGTGTAAGTCATCAAGAGGCCGATGAGGACTGTCATCCCGTCTGCAAGGATCAAGAAGAAATCCATATCGCCACTTTGACGCCCCTGCCAAGCCGTGTTCACGGCCATCAAGATACCCCACAGCATTACGGCAGAGGCTGCTATGGCCGTTGGCCAATACAGATGATCGAGCGCTCGGTTCGAAGACCACCAGATGACGCGAAGGAGCACAAGGATAGTCGCACTTTGAAAAAGAGCGGCTTCCAGCACTCTGGTTATGGCAAATCGACCATTAGGGGTAAAGACTCCATCCGCAGCCATCTCAGTCGAGAGTGCGATGAACAGACCTAACACCAAGAACGTTGCTGCAAACTTAGACATAGCTCGTTCTCCGTCAGATAGAATCGGTTGCCTCAACCTACGACGTAACCCACTCGCCATTACCCACGGCACTGTACGAATCACATCTGAGATGTACTGAAGGGGAGACACGTATCTTTCATGGAGATCCCCGAGCACCTGTTCGCGAACAGCTTGTGGGAGGAGAAGTCCAGCGATTGTTTCCAGAAGTCTAGGCGGATGCGAATTAACTTCCATTAGCTAAACTCCTCTCCCCAGACCTGTGCTACAACATCACAGATGCGTTTCGCTGTCGCCGCCGATTCCTGCAACGCCCGTTCACCAGCCTTTTTCAATCGATAACAACGTTTCGCCCGTCCCCCGCGTTCAGGCGTGGGGTCGGTCATCCACGATGAGATAAGGCCCTTGTCCTCCATCCGGTCTAGCGTGACGTAGATCGCCCCGAGCGATCCCCGTTTCGGCACAGCGAGTTCGTCCACCTTGGCATGAATAGTCACGCCGTAAGCGCCGTCGCGCAGCACGAGAATCGCCGTCAAAACCAACTGCTCGAACTGTCCAAGGGAGTAGGTCTTTCCCATTACTCCAACACCGTATGATAAATAGACGGCCAGGGTCAAGGAAAACGGTCATCGGGTTCTGCATTATCGGCAGCGGGGCGGGGTGTCAATGAGGAGCAGGTTGATCGATTGACATGCGATCATGGCCGACTCAAAGAACCTTTCTAAAACAAATGATCCGGTCCGTTTCGCTGAACCCGAGTGATCGGTGGGCGGCAGCGCTTCCAGGGTTGTCAATTTCGGTGTCGGAGCCAAATTCGATGCAACCTTGCGAGCGCCCCCAGTCTTCTGCTTTCTTGACGAGCGCCGCGCCAACGCCTTTCAATCGTGCAGGAAGTTCGACATACCAGCCTTCAAGGTACGCAACCCGGTCTGAGTCGCAGCCCTCGGCGTAGTTGCGAATAGAGACTTCAGCAAAACCAATTGGTTGGTCTTCCTCATCGAACGCGACGAATACTTCCGCTGGATTCCGTCGGTCACCCTGAAAGAAGGCTGCTATGGCGGTGGCGTGCTCGTTTTCCGATGACGGCCAAAGCGCCTGCCGCATTTGTTGCCAGTGTGGCGCATCAGATTCTTCGGCTGGTCGTATCAGCATGCTTGTTGGCCAGTCTAGCCCAAAGTGTCCCAACTGTCCCGGATGACCCAGCGGTTCTACCCCACTTCATATTTGTTCACTCAATGCCATGCACCTCGGACACTTCAGCGGCTTTGGCAGAGCCGGGCTTCCCATTCGACGATTACTTGTAAGTTGTGACATCATCTCGTGTTGAGGAAAACTCTCGACTTGTCCAAACTACAGATCGAGAGCCAGTTGGAGGACAAATGAGCAGACGGTTTCGGGTCACGATAGTTTGGTTGACGGTGGGTTTCGTTGCTGGATGCACCGGCGCCGAAGAGACGACGACTGTCAGCGATGCGAGTGCCCGGCAGAATGCCCTCCGGCTTGCCGAGCAGGTTGGGGTAGAGACTGCTGCCGTATATGAGGGGGCAGCGGTGAGCGTGCTGCGGACAATCAACGTGGCGCAGGTAGCCTTCCTCTCCAGCACTGGAGGCTACGCTGACAGCCTTGATGATTTGGTAGACAAAGGGCTCGTGGATCCCCGATTTCGCGACGACGGCACGCTTGGCTACACATACGAACTCCATCCAGACAACGCCAATGGTTCATATTCAGCCGTTGCAACTCCCGACGATCCGGGTGGAAGGCACTTGTATACAGGTCCTGACGGGGTCATTAGATCTGAGATGGGGAAGCCCGCAATCGCCGATAGTGCACCGTTCCAATAAGGGTCACAGTTCGGACGATCCCATGGTGCGTATTCCGCTGATCGTGATCACCGGTTCCGGGATTGTGATACGGATTCCGGTCAACGTGATCTGCGGTCTCACTCTGACCGAAGCGGTTCCTTTTGCGTTCACGGGGCCGCACCTTGCGCGATTAGCCGGTCTACCTGTTTGATATCGCCCTCTTCGGCCCGGATTCCTCTGAGTTCCCTCCTGAATCGGTCACTTGGCGCAATTGCAGGGTACCGTATGAGCAGATCAGCTCCTCGGTGCCGCCCGACGTGCTCGGAACCGTACCGGCGACGCTCATTTTGTTGCATTCCATCTCATCCAAACGGCCGACCACCGCCATGTAGTCGGTCAGCTGTAGAGTCATAAGTCCCTGCGTAAGCGCCATCGACGGGTCGGCGCCGCTCTCCATCGGCGCCCTGGTTGCCGGGTCCGCTTCACCATTGCCGTTCGCATCCAATACCTCCCTGCCGATGATGCTGTACTGATCCTCAGCAATGTCCCCGCCCCAGTCAAAACCGATCGCAACATCCTCGTCCGGCTTGAGCACGAGCGACCCGATGCGACGGCGATGATGCTGGCTGATAAGAAGTATTGAAACTGGAGGCTGAGAAACGTTGCGCAACAGCATGCATCCACATTGTCCGGTGGATGAGCTGACTGCCAGCACCTGACCTTTGCGGGTGAAATTGACCCCACGCACCGGCACCTGTTCGCCCTGGCCTACTCCGGCAGTAGTCCACGCCTGGTTCAACGCGAGCGTTCCAAAAACACAAAGCGATTCGCGGCAAGACAACTGCGTGACCTCGCCGAAAGTCACGTAATCCTCGATCGGAGTCAACAGTTCATCGCTGTCTGTGTACGCCCGGATATCGTACCGGTCGACGTTGTCCGAATCAGCCCAATCAAACTGCACGCGCTCTTCCTTCTGGAGTACGACCGTGCCGAGTGGATCACCATGCAAACTGGACTTGAGCACGATGCTGGGATGCTCGTCCGAATTCTTGACCAGGGACACGCATCCACACCTCGGCATCACCGACGAGATTTCGATCTTCTCCCTGTCCTCCGAGTACGACACGCCGTGGAGGATCGTGTCCCGGTTGCAGCTGGCCAGCAACACAACAATCGTCCAAAGCGCCATGATCTGTCTGATGAGGCCCATCACTCACCGTCCTTTCCTTCACCCGGCGGATGTCCGAGGCATGAAGACAACGGGGAATCCCCGAAACCTGGTTTTACCACGGATTGGCTTCGGTCATCTAACCTGCGAGCCCACTCACAAGGTCTACGGCCATCGTCGTCAGAAAGCCCAAAGCTGCGTGCCCAGCAAGACATCATGACCTGTGAGAGCTGTGCCTCCAAGACCAGCGAGATTCCGTTCTGTTGGCTGTTGGACCGGGCAAGGGGTTTGGCTCTGGCCACGACGGATTATTTGTTGTCAGAACCGGCGAAGTGTCCGAGGTGTTGTGGGCTGGTATTTGAGGAGACGCTGGTTGAGGAGTGGGGGTAGGCTGGGTTCGACTCGACTGACCCGGAGGCGTCCGGTGTAGATCTCAGGTTTGCGTGAAACCCGAACGGTCAACAAAGGTCAGCCAGCTTCCGGTATCTTCGATGAAGCTGAGGGCTGCGCCGAGTTTGCACCACGGGGAAACGCCAGCAATCCTCCGATCAAAATGCTCCCCGCAACCGCGACCACATGAGTGAGATCCCATTCCAGAAAGTGGTAAGAGTACTCAGGCCCGTACTTGAGGAATCTATGCGTCAGGCTATAGATCGTGAACGGTTCGGCCAGGATGGTCGCCGAGATGTACACGGACGTCATAGCTGCGTGGTACGGTCGATGAAGATGGGCCACGACCCACCCGCTTGCCACTGCGAACAGCGAACAGGCAACCCAAAACGACGGCGCAGTAATCTCGTATTTGGCCCTCAAGACCCCGAACCATACGGAGTTGACGGCGATACTCAGCCCCCAGCCGATTGCGATGGCGCGCAGAGCGAGAATCTTGTGGTTCCACATGTCCTTTGACAGACCCGTGAAGACGGCAACGAGCACCTGCTTCCAAAACCACAACCGGGAACGGCCACTCTGACGTTCCTCCATCAAATCACCCATCAGCGGATCGTTCATCCGAGCCGAACCGAAATGTCTGAGAAGCCAGGTCGCCAAAACCGGTTGTCTCATGCTGTCTCTCCTTCCAGTCCCGGAAGACCTTGCCAGAGCTTTGTTAATGCATGTTGGGTATCACGCACAACCCGGAGACCCTTCCTGGTGATACGGAAGTACCTCTTGGCTCTGCCTCCACGTTCCGCAGTCGGTTCTCCTACGCGGGATGCAACCAGACCTTTGTCTTCGAGCCGCTCCAAGGCAGCGTAGACACTACCGACTGCGACTTCGCGCCTGGTAGTGTTCTCAATCTCCTGTGAAATCGGAACCCCGTAGGCGTGCTCGCCCAGTCGCATTACAGCGAGCATCACCATGAGTTCAAAGTTCCCCAGGTTGTCGCGCTTCTTCATTTGTTCAATGTTAGTGAATAAATGGATGTGGTCAAGAAAAAACTCAGGGCTTTGACAACTACTCATGTCTTCCCAGGTCGCTCTGGATGGCGTGGGCGAACGGACAGGGCGGAAACTGGATTGCTGTCTGAAGCTGCGAAAAGTCCGAAGTGCTTTGGGGCGGTCGGGGAGAAGACGCTGAATGACGACTAAAGGAAGTCCCAGCCCGAAACGGCTGGCGGGGGGCCTTCTTCTTTTTCAAATGTGCCGCTCACACCAATAGGAATTCTTGAAGATCTGAGCGCCTCTGAGATTTCTGATGAGTCATTCCTTACGACAATAAGTGTGACATTCACATTGTCAAAACAATGATAAAAGATCTATAATAAGTAACTTATTAATGACAACAGAAGGGTCAAATCGGGGGACATATAAGAAGACACATCCGTGGCTCACCTTCCACATCAATTTGAGGTCGCTTGATCCAACGGTCTGGATCGCGCTGGGTGAGTGTGCCTCAAAATCCGAACACATCGCCTCGGTTCCCCTTAGGCCGGGCACAGCCCAGAAATTGAATCAGATGTATCTGGCGAAAGGCATTCTGGGAACCACGGCGATCGAGGGCAACACCCTGTCAGAAGCCGATGTCCTGCTGCATCTTGACGGGAAACTGGATCTCCCTCCCTCGAGGGCGTACTTAAAGCAAGAAATCGATAACATCCTCACCGAGTGCAACGACATCGTCGGGCGCGCGGCAAGAGGCGAACGACAGCCCACACTGACCAGTGCAAGAATTCAATGGCTCAACGCTCAGTCTCTTGAAAAGCTCGATGTTGATGAAGACGTGGTGCCCGGGCAGTTTCGGCTTCATTCCGTCGGGGTTGCAAGGTATCGAGGTGCGTCGCATGAGGAATGCGCGATGCTCACCCAGGAACTGTGCGACTGGCTGAGCGGTCCAACTTTTCGTGCTCCTCCCGAGCAGAGACGGGTTTACGCGATAATCAAGGCCATCATCGCCCATCTGTACCTCGCATGGATACATCCGTTTGGTGACGGCAACGGCAGGACAGCGCGTCTCATCGAATTCCAGATCCTATTTGAATCGGGAATTCCATCCCCCGCCGCCCACCTGCTCAGTAACCATTACAATCAGACGCGGGCAGAGTACTACCGACAACTCGACCGATCCAGCCGATCTGGCCCAACAGGGGACATCATTCCTTTCCTAACCTATGCCATACAGGGGTTTTTGGATGGTCTTAGGTCGCAGCTTGACGTCATCAACAACCAACAATTGGACGTCGTGTGGGAGAACTTCGTGCACGACATGTTTCGATACCAGACGAGTACAGCTCAACAACGCCGCAAGCACCTATTGTTAGACATTTCTCGGTATACCGAGCCGGTTTCAGTTGCCGGCATTCCAGAGATCAGTCCGAGGATGGCACAGGCATATGCCAACAAGACAAAGCGGACAATTATTAGAGATCTAAACGCGTTGGCACAGGATGAACTGATCAAGAAGCAAGGCGGCGGGTACCTTGCCCGGACGGAGATCTTGCGTTACTTTTTACCTGTTGCGGCACCTGACGACTAATTCTGGCCGAGACAGACCTCCCCAGGCTTTCAGACCGGAAGACATCGGCCCGTAGAGTAGTGGTTACGGACGTTGGCTTCCGGCCCCCATTGGCTTTCTCGATCCATACCCGTCGGATCGCTTCCAGGCGATAGCCCTTTTGCCGCAAGTCTTCCCTCAGTTCTCCCAACCACCGGTCCGGTCCGTACTCTTCATTCTGACCGAAACTCTGGCCATCCACGCCGGCGGCGCCCTTGTTGGCTTTACACCGCGTACGCAAATTCCAGAATGTCGTCCCGCCAAACCTTGTCGTACAACTGATGGAACCGATAGTTCGGAGCTTCCTTCGCTTTCACGTAGAAGGTCCGCTGCAGCTTCCGAGTCTTTTCTGGAGTTGTCAGGCTCATCGCCAATCTCCCGGTTCTTGCTGGGTCGTCCCTTCGCCTTGAACTCAGGCCCCTTCCCTCCGCCGGCATTACCCGGCTTCTCCGGTACTACGCGCCTGTCCGCCACCCTATCCGGCCCGGCCTCTCCCTCGCGGGTTTCCGGTTGAGTCCTCTCACCGGTAGGGCTTCCCGTGTTGCGCTCAATCTCCTCTTCCATACATGCCGTCGCCACTACCCCGGCTGTCTTCCCCAGTCGCTTCGCTCGTCTGGTCTGGGGAACTTCGGCCTTCCCTGAATCTCAGCCAGGTCGGCTCACGCATTGCCCATTTCGAGGCCTGCTCAACGTTTACTAACGTTACCGCCTGTGTGTTCGCCAAGTCGCCTAAAGCGACCCTCTACACCAGAGGCTTCGGTGATTTCGTTACCTCCATCACCGCTCCGATTGCTACCGGCTGGGGCGACAGTTGCCGGGTGGGGTTCGCACCACTGAAGATTGGCGCCTTTTCACGGCGCACTGAGATTTTTGGGTTACGACGCGGGCGTGTCCACGATGATCACGTCGAGATCCTCGAAAGGGTTTGTCGCCGTGACATCGATAAGCCGAAAGGGCCAAAGGCGGAACGTGAGGCTGCTCGGCAAGCGGTATTCGGGAAGATTTGCGGTTGTGGCTGGACGCCTCGCCGGACACGGGAACAGGCGGCTGGCTATCCCCATCCGAGACTTTGAAAACACCCATCGGGTCCGACAACTTCATGGCGCGGTACTTGCGACCGCAACTGAAGGCGGTAGGTCTCCGGTGGGTAGATTACAGGGTAATGCACCGAACTCACTCTTCCCTGATGACGAACGGGGGGTAGACCCGAAGCTCGTAGCGGACCAACAGGGCCATGGAGTGGACACAAATTTGAACATTTATAGCCAGACTTCGGTGGGCATTAGGCTGGAAGCTCTGGAGGCGCTGGAATCCGCGCTTTTGCACTAACGCGGTATAAATGCGGTGAACTCTTGTGGATGTGTTCCAAGTTGCTGATCTGAAAGAGCGGGAAACCGGATTCGAACCGGCGACTTCGACCTTGGCAAGGTCGCACTCTACCGCTGAGTTATTCCCGCATCGTCAGACAGAATTATAGGTTCATGGAGAAAGAAGTTCAATGTTGGAGAGAAGTCCAGATGTCCGGGGTCCGAAGTCCTCCCTCGGGAACGACAACCTTGTGAAAGGAATTCAGTGCTCGGGGAATTCTCGAAAGGCGTCCTCGATCAGGCGAAACTCGGGGTCGGCGGCCTTACTGCCAACAAGGGTCAAGATGTCGAAACGGTAGGGGGTATCGACCAGGCGGTGTCGGCTGCGGTAATGGCTGGCGGCACGAATGATCCGACGTTGCTTCGCGGGGTTGACGGCGTCCTCGGGATGCGGGTCGCTCCGGCGCGCTTTGACTTCGACGAACACGAGGCATTCCCCGTCGCGGGCGACGATGTCGATTTCGCCCTCACGGACACGATAGGGAGAGGCCAGAATCTGGTATCCCCGGGCGCGAAGATATTCCGTACCCGTGATCTCGGCCCATCGCCCGAATCGGACGAACTTTCTCCAGATTGTCGGCAAAGGCATGCGATCGATCGATTCAATCCGAGACTGCGGAAATGGCCTCACTCAAGGTGTCGAGGGCGAAGCGACACTGGTCGCGATCGACCAGCAGGGGCGGAGACAGCCGAATCGTTGAAGGCCCCGCGCCAAGAACGAGCAGGCCGCGCTTGAAGCATTCCTCGACAACCGCGTCGCGGAATGCCGGAGCCATCTCTTTGGTCTCGCGGTCCCGAACGAACTCGATGCCGATCATCAGTCCCAGGCCACGGACGTCCCCGATGACGGGCAACGTATCCATCAGCCGGCGCGCACCATCCAGGAGGAAGCGGCCGACACTGGCACAATTGTCCAGATACTCGTCCTCCAGCAACCGGAGCGTCGCCGCCGCGGCGGCCAGACAGACCGGGTTGCCACCGAACGTCGAAGCGTGACTCCCCGGCCTCCAGTTCATTACCTCGGCGCGCGCCATCGTCACGCCCAGCGGCATGCCTGAAGCGATGCCTTTCGCCAGCGCGAAAATGTCCGGCTCGAAATCAAAATGTTCGAAGGCGAACATCTTGCCGGTTCGACCCGACCCGCACTGAACTTCATCGGCGACGATCAGTATCCCGTGCTCGCGCGCCAGTTCCTGCAATTGCGGATAGAAGTCCGGAGGAGGAACCAGGTACCCGCCCTCTCCCTGTATCGTTTCCACCACGATCGCCGCAACTTCGTCCGGGTTTACGGTCGTGTGGAACACGACATCCCGGATGTAGCGCACCGCGTCGGACCCACAGGTGCCCCCATCCCGGTAGACATTCGGAAACGGTACGTGGGTGACGCCGGGCACCAGGGGCGAAAAACCTTTCCTCTGGACGGGCTTGGAGTTGGTCAGCGACAGCGCCCCCATCGTCCTCCCATGGAACGCATTGTGAAACGCGATGAAGTGCTGCCGACCGGTATGGTAGCGGGCCAGCTTCATGGCCGCTTCGACGGCCTCGGCGCCCGAGTTCCCGTAGTAGGCTTTCCACGGCTTCCCGTACGGAATCAAAGACTCGAGCGTGGCCGCGACATCGGCCATGTGGGCGTAGTAGAAATCCGTCCCCGACATGTGAATCAGGTCGGCCGCCTGATCCTGTATGGCCCGAACAACATCGGGATGGCTGTGACCGGTCGAACAGACCGCGATGCCGGCGTTGAAATCAAGAAAACGGTTACCGTCTACGTCTTCGACGATTGCGCCTTCGCCACGCCGTGCAACGAAAGGATAGGACCGTGTGTAGGACGGGGACACGAAGCGGTGGTCCCTTCGAATGACTTCCAGAGCTTTGGGACCCGGAATCGCCGTGACGAGTTTTGGAAGCTTGATCATGGACATAACCGGCCTGAAGGGTCTGGCCCCCTTCTATTTATGCCGCCACCTGGTCCCTTCTCTCGTATCCTCGATAATCACATTCATGTCCGCCAGTTGCTGGCGGACCTTGTCTGCGAGCGCAAAATCGCGTTCCGCACGTGCTTTGTTCCGCTGCGCAATCAAACTGCCGATCTCCTCGTCGAGACCTTGGGACTCATCCGTCTGGGGCACGATGCCCAGCCGACTGTCGACCTCGACAAACCAACTCCGGATTGCGTCACGATTGTCTTCCTTGAGTTCCCCGCCATCCAACGCGGTATTGGCCGCCCGGATCAGGTCGAACAAGGCCGCCAGGGCCTGGGCCGTATTGAGGTCGTCATCCAGACCCGCCTCGAATTCGGTCCGGGCCCGGTCGAGCGCCTCCCGTATTGGAGTGCCTTCACCTGCACCGACAGATGTCTCGCCGAGGCGAAACAGGAAATCCTTGATCCGTCCCAGAGACTGATTGGCCTGATGGAGCCCGTCGAACGTAAAGTTCAGTTGCTTACGATACGGAACCGAAACCAGGAGATACCGAATCGCCAGGGGATCAAAACCCTTGTCCAGCAGGTCCCGCAACCTGTAAAAGTTGCCGGTGGACTTGGCCATCTTCTCGCCTTCGACCTTCAGAAACTCGCTGTGAATCCAGAATCGGACGAATGGCGCGCCGGTGGCCGCCTGGCTCTGGGCAATTTCATTCTCATGGTGTGGAAATACCAGATCGACGCCACCGCAGTGAATGTCGAAGCTCTCGCCCAGATACTTCATGGCCATCGCGGAGCACTCCAGGTGCCAACCGGGTCGTCCGACACCGATTTCGGTATCCCAGCTTGGCTCGTCTTCCTCTTTGGGCGCCTTCCAGAGAACAAAATCCTGTGGGGATTCCTTCTCATACTCGTCCACCTCGACACGCGCACCGACCTTCAAGTTGCTCTTGTCGAGACGGGCCAGACGGCCGTAGTCGGCGAAGCTGGAGATTCGGAAATAGATCGACTCGCCTTCCCGGTAGGCGTGCCCCTTGTCGAGCAACCGCTTCACAAGCTCGACCATTTCCGGGACATGGTCGGTCGCGACGGCAAGCACCTCGGGTCTTTCGATTCCCAACTTGTCGCTGTCCTCAAGAAAGGACTGGATGTATTCGCCGGTGTAGGTCTTGATGTCGACGCCGGCGGCCAGCGCTTTGCGGATGATCTTGTCGTCCACATCCGTAATGTTCATCACCTGTCGCAACTTCCATCCTTTGCTCTTGATTTGACGTCTCAGGACGTCCTGGAACACGAAGGTTCGAAAGTTGCCAATGTGAACGAAGTCGTGAACGGTTGGGCCGCAGACGTACATCCGGACGCCGGAATCGTCTAGTGGTGAAAACTTTTCCTGGACACCGGTCAGCGTGTTTGTGAGCTTGAGCATGTTGAGATCAGGGGTTTCCGAACCGAAAATGAACCGAAGCCGGACACTGTCCGTCTAACTTCTCGTCTGCCAAATGAGCATGGTACCATGACGCTAATGAAACGATTCCCAGTCCTCATGATCCTGGTGCTGCTGGTTTTCGAGCCTGTCGTGGCCAGTCAGTTCACCATAAAAGTCGGTGTGGACCTGGTCAACGTTCTCTTCACAGTCACCGACAACAGGGGCCGGTTGGTGTCGGATCTGGGCCCCGAAGATTTCATCGTCGAAGAGGACGGCAAGCGCCAGCAGATCCAGCACTTCGCGAGAGAAAACGAATTACCGCTGACCATTGCGCTTCTAGTGGACACCAGCCCCAGCGTCCGCCCTGTGTTTGACGAAGAAAGGAGGACGGCCGTTAGCTTCCTCGATTCCATCCTTCGGACGCAGGACCTCGCGCTGGTCATCGGTTTTGACCGAACCGTGACGTTGGTCCAGGATTTCACCGAGAACAGCTTCGACCTTGAAGAGTCGATCTTTTCACTGGAAATCGGAAGCGGCACGTCCCTCTACGACGCGGTTTACCTCGCCAACGAAGAAAAGCTGCGGCCTGAAGCCGGTCGCAAGGCCGTCATCCTGATCAGTGACGGTGAAGATACCACCAGCCGGGTCAAGCGTACCGAAGCCCTGATTGCCGCTCACCAGAGCGATGCCGTCATTTACTCGATATCGAATTCACCGCTGCGGCGAGGCTTCTTCGGCGGCCGGCGGGGCGGCGATATGGGCACACTCAAGGAACTGTCTGAGGAAACCGGCGGGGCGGTCTTTATCCTCGACAACAAGTCGAACTTCGAAGACATCTTCGCTCAGATCGCCGAAGAACTCCGGACGCAGTACAGCCTGGGCTACGTGTCTTCAAACCCCGAACACGACGGAAAATATCGCCGGATAAAAATCACTCCACGAGATAGAAAGCTCGAGGTCCGTGCCAGAAGGGGCTACTATGCGCCGGACGAAGGCAACAATTAGCGCGCTTTTGATGATGCTGGTGCCGGCATCGTCACTCATCGGGCAACAGTTCCAGTTGCGGACGCGCGTCGATCTGGTCGTGGTTCCATTCACTGTCAAAGGGTCGGACGACAAATTCATCACCGGACTCACAAAAGCGGATTTTACTGTCTACGAAGACGATAAAATCCAGGAGATCCAGCAGTTCAGCATCGACCCGGTACCGCTGTCGGCCGCGGTGGTCATCGATACGGGTGTTGAAGCGAAATGGTTGCTCTCCATTCAGAAGTCGATTCCCGCCATCGTGGCCGCTTTCAGCAGTCTGGACGAAGTTGTCGTCTACAAATACAACGACAGTGTCGTGAAGATCGGGGACTTCACCGATGACCCCGAGGTCCTCCGCGCAACGCTCGACACGCTCGTGGAGATCCGACCCACGCAATCCACGGTGGGTGGACGGGCGATGCAGCCTGCTCCGACCACCGGCGTGCGTCCTGCCGTCAGCACGGCTGTAACACCTCTTCGGTCCGACGCGCGAGTCCTCCACGACGCCATCTACGAATCCGCAATCGATCTGAGGGATCGAGCCCCCGGGCTTCGGAAAGTCATCCTGTTGGTTTCCGACGGCAACTCCGGTGACAGCGAGCACGGATTTGCGGACAACCTCGACCGGCTGGTCGAGTCCGAGATCCAGGTCTACGCGATCAGCCTTGCCGGTTTCTTCGATCGTGTATTTTCGGAACTGCGGGACTACGCTTCGTGGACCGGAGGCGAACGATACGTTCCCCGATCCGGCGACGCCCTCGAGCAGTCCTACGCCCACATCACCGAACAGGCCCGCAATCAGTATGTCCTCGGGTATGTGTCCAACAACAAGCCCCCTCCCGGCGACATCATATTCCGCACCATCGAGGTCCACCCCAACAAGCCATACGAGATCTTCCACAAGAGGGGCTACTACCAGGTCCCCTGACCCTAGCAGCCCGTGGCGGAAGTCTGTAGGGTCGCGTTACGAGCGCCATGGGGCTAGATGCAAGGCGCCACGACGACGTCGATGCTGGCCATCGATCTAGGAGTGGCAACGCCGCAGCTGGCCCCATGCCGTCGTAACCCGAAGGGCGCAGGGGTCTTCGGGCCACAGGCTTTGTCATTCGTCGGTCACGATGACAAAGCATCGTTCCGCTTCTCATTTCGCGCCTGTGACCCGAATACCCCTGCGCGCGACCCTACAGACTTCCGCCACGGGCTGCTAGGAGCCTGGGCGGCAGAAGAGATCTACTGCGAAAGCGGTATAATCGGTCCAGATTCCCCCGATTTTTCGTTAAATAGAACCACTATTCGCCTCAAAATCGAGAAAATCTGGCCTCGATTCTCCACTTTCTCGCTACGATCCCTTCTGCCGCCCAGGCTCCTAGCCCCCGAGCACGCGCAATTTTTGCTTGACACGAAAAAATTTCACCACAATACTAGGCATAGTGCCCGTCTGGCTACCCCAACTGGTAGTAGTGGCACTTCATTCTTCCGAATGAGGAGGGAGACACAGAAATAAGGATTTAGAGAGCTCAAAGGTCGCATTAAGACGACCGACATATAAAACAACAAACAAGGCGCAAAAGACCGAAACATTTGAACAAGGGCTGCAAAATTTGCAGCCCTTTTTATTTGGAAAGTGGAGTCTCGACGCAGAGGCGCAAAGACGCAAAGTTTCTTGTCTGCTTGACCAAGCATCTCGCTCGACCTGTTCATTCAACGCCTAACGAAACGTCCTGAGTCGGAATGACGGACCGCTGTACCGGACGGGAGTGCCAGTCAGGCGAAATCGAGATAAAGCAGACAAAAAAACCTCTGCGTCTCTGCGCCTTTGCGTCGAATCCCTATCTCCCAGATTCGAGTTACTTGTACGACGTACGCAGTTTCGCTTTCTGCTCATGGCGCTCAAGAGCGAGGTCGATCAATCGGGCGACCAGGTCAGGGTATGGGATACCGGAGGCCTCCCAAAGGCGGGGGTACATGCTGATCGAGGTAAAGCCGGGCATGGTGTTGAGTTCGTTTACGACGAAGACTCCGGTGCCTCTTTCGAGGAGAAGGTCGACGCGGCCGAGACCGGAGCAGTCCAGGACCTTGAATGTTCGGAGGGCGAGGCTTTGTGCCTCCTGGATCTGGGCCTCGCCGAGGGAAGCGGGGATGAGTAACTCGGAATCGTCGGTGACGTACTTGGCCTGGTAATCGTAGAATTCCCGTTTGGGACGCACTTCGCCGGGGACCGAGACGATCGGTCGGTCGTTACCCAGGACACCGAGTTCGATCTCCCGCGCATCGAGGCCTTTTTCGACAATGACCTTTCGATCGTATTCCGCGGCGTCGGCAATCGCGGCATCCAGGGTTTCCTCACTCGTCACCTTCGAGATTCCGACGGAGGAACCCAGGTTCGCGGGCTTGACGAAAACCGGGTACGGGAGCGTCTTTCCGTGTTCGGCGACGAATGCGTCGGTGTCGGCCTGGATGAAACTCCAGTATGGAACAATGGGAATCCCGGCCGACTCCATGAGACGCTTCATGATCACCTTGTCCATACCCACGGCCGACCCCAGGACGCCGGCGCCGACATAAGGAACGTCGGCCAGTTCAAGCACGCCCTGCACGGTTCCGTCTTCACCGAAGGGGCCGTGAAGCACCGGGAAGACCACATCGAACGCACGATCCCCCTGGGGTTCAGCCGCCATTTGAACAGGTACGCCCGAACTGAACGTCTCGCTGACGGCTTCGGGCGGGGGAAGCAGAGAAAGCGCATCTCGAGCCCCGAGCCACTTCCCTTCTCTCGTTATTCCGATCGGAATGACGTCATACCTGGATCGATCCAGGGCGCCGAGGACGGACTCAGCCGAGCGGAGCGAAATTTCATGCTCACCGGACCGCCCGCCAAACAGGACCCCGACCCGGATCTTTTTCATCGAACCTTCTCTCCGACCAAGTCCCCTACAACGTCCGCGGCTTTGTCCACATCCTCGAGGGTCACATCGAGATGGGCGACCATCCGTACACGCCCGCGATCGACCGGTACGGCGAGGACTCCGCGGCGTTCCAACTCGTCGAGGTACATGTCGGAATCGAAACCGGTTCCACGAATCCCGTAGATCACGATATTCGTCTGGACTTTGGAGGGATCCACTTCGATGCCGGGAATGGCGGAAAGGCGCTCGGCCAGATGTTTCGCTTTCGCGTGGTCTTCATGCAGCCGCCCGGGACCTTTTTCGAGAGCGACAAGGCCGGCGGCCGCGATGACACCGGCCTGCCGCATCCCACCACCGAGCATCTTGCGAAACCGCCGGCCGCGTTCAATGAAGGATCGACTACCGACAATCAACGATCCGACCGGCCCTCCAAGACCCTTGCTCAGGCAGAACTGGACCGAATCGACGTTTCGTGTAATCGTCCGGACATCCTGCCCGAGGGCAGTCGCGGCGTTAAAAACGCGCGCGCCGTCCAGGTGGACGGCCAGTCCCCGCTCATGGGCCTTCTCACAGATTTCGTTCACCAACTCTGTCGGATAGACGGTTCCTCCAGCCATGTTGTGGGTGTTTTCGAGCGATACCATCGCGGTTTGAGAACGATAGTAAATCTTCGGACGGATGGCGTGTTCGATCTGGTCCCAGTTCATGATGCCGTCGGCGGTTTCGATCACTCGGGGCAGCACGCCGGCGATCGCCGACATCGAAGCCATCTCGTAATTGTAGATGTGCCCCTGTGCTTCGCAGATCACCTCCTGGCCCCGTTCGGTCTGCGCCAGAATCGATGTCAGGTTCCCCATCGTGCCGGATGGAACATACAGGCCCGCTTCCTTGCCGAAGATCTCCGCGGCACGGTCCTGCAGCCGATTGACACTGGGGTCTTCCATGAAAACATCGTCGCCGACGACGGCTTCCGACATCGCGCGCCGCATCTCGGGGGAAGGTTTCGTTACGGTATCGCTTCGCAGGTCGATAACAGGGTCGGGCATAAAAGCTCCTCGGTGATACCGGTGGCCAGTAGCCATCCGGCGGGTGCCAGTTTCAAAATCGTTCCGTCAAACTCCACGAGTCGCGCCTCCTGGAGGTTGTGTATCCGTTCAAACCAATCCTGAGGATAATCGATCCCCAGTTCTTTCGCGATGGTCCGAGTGTTGAAACCCTCCATGCGTCGAAGGCCCAGCAGAAAAGCTTCCTCAAGACGAATCGTTCGCGTCCGATCTTCAACCTGCTCGACAGGAAGTTCGCCTCGATCCAGTCGGCGGGCGTACTGATCCATGGATTTCGTGTTCCAGAACCGGCGATCGGCAATGAAGGAATGGGCGCCCAGGCCGAACCCACGGTAGGAATCCCCTGTCCAGTAGGAGCGATTGTGACGGCTTTCTTTCCCGTGTAAAGCCCAGCTGGACACTTCGTAGTGTACGTAGCCGGCCCGATCCAGCCGGTCCGCCGCCGCCTGATAGAACCAGGCATGATCGTCGTCGGCGTGCATCGCCGGCTTCCGCTTTCCCCACAGCGAGGAATCCTCGGCCTCGAGCAGATAGATCGACACATGGTCGGGTTCCAGTCGCTCGATCCAGTCCAGGTTGTCTTGCCAGGCTGATCGTTGCTGGCCTGGGAGGCCTGCTATCAGGTCGAGGTTGATGTTCGCGAAGCCTGCCGTTCGGAGTGCTTCGAAGTCTTCTATCGTGTCTTCCGGACGGTGGAGACGCCCAG
This sequence comes from Terriglobia bacterium, assembly GCA_965247425.1. Lineage (GTDB taxonomy): Bacteria > Acidobacteriota > Terriglobia > 20CM-2-55-15 > 20CM-2-55-15 > CAZOZZ01. The sequence goes on along the minus strand of OZ252023.1, from coordinate 1,071,858 downwards.
CTCGCCGAAGATCGTCGCTGTCGAACGATTGGGCGCCCAGGCTTATGCGATTGATGCCCAGTTCCCGGTAGAGGCGGGGCTTCTCGCCATCCAACGTTCCCGGGTTCGCTTCAATCGTGATCTCGCCGGCACCCGGCGGCGTCGCTTCTACGAGTTCGGTAATCAGGGCGCTGTCTACCAGCGAAGGGGTTCCTCCGCCCAGATACAGTGTGTCGATGGAGTCGGGCAGGTCACCAAGCTGAAGTTCCCGGATCAGGCGCCGAACGTAAGGTGCGTGAGAGGCGCCCGGCAACACCGCGACCGGAAAGGCACAGTAGTGGCAATGCTGTTCGCAAAAAGGAATATGGATGTACAGACCGTAAGTCACCTGAATTCTGGATTCCCCTCAGACGGTGGCCATCCTGGCAGATGTCCGACGCCGCTCGATCTGCTCGATCAGCCAGATTCCCATCAGTCCGCCCAGGCAATCGTATCCCACATCCACCGGCGACGCCCCCCGGTACATGGTCAACAACTGGTGGAACTCGTCGAGGGCCGCCGCGGACAGGACGAAAACACCCGAGAAGAGAACGGCTCGCGTCCCCCGGTTGATGATGCCGAGCGCCCTTCGGGCGAGGACCGCCATGATGAAAAATTCCGACACGTGGCCAAGCTTCCGGATAGCGACGTGGACGAACGAGATTTGATCGTCCGACATCCAGGGAAAAAGAAAAGTCAGAACCGGCCCGAGGACCCTGGAAGTTTCTCCGGCCGAGAACGCATCCGAGGAGAACAGATACGTGAGCGACACCCAAAATACGAGTGGCGCCCAGTACTCGATAACAAGGACCCGCTTCTCGAGGAGAAGATGGTTAGCCTCCAACGGCAGATCGTGCGGCGTCACGCCGTTGCTCCATCAGGCTGGCTGCAGCGTGCAGCGTGGCGTTCACCGGCGTGGCTATTCCGTTCTCCTGACCGAGCGTGACGACCACTCCGTTCAGTGCTTCGATCTCGATCCGCTTGCCGGCTCGAAAATCCTGCCACATCGACGACATTCCGGAGCCCAGTCTCTCCGCTGTCTCGAGAACCTTTTGTGCTGGCTCATTGATGCCGATGTCCACACCCACCGATTCCGCCACGGCCATCACCTCGGCCGCGGCACGCTCGACAACAGTCCGGCCGTGCGGGCTCCCGGCTAAGGCTCCGAACGACGTATCCGTAATCATCGACAGGGCATTCAGACTGGCATTGAGCAACAACTTGTTCCACAACATCCCTTCGATGTTCGTCGTGGTGCCGGCAGGCACTCCGGCTTCCTCAAACATCCCGGCAAGGTGGGACAGCTCTTCGGGGAGCACAATCTCACCTCGACCCTGATGACTGACGACTCCGGGTCGGACTATTCCGACGGCGACATAGACCACCGTGGGGTACACGGCGACGCCGGGAGGTAGCACCCCCTGAGCCGCCGAGTGATTACCCACTCCATTCTGAAGGCTCAGGACAACGGTCCTGGAGCCCAGATCGGGGGGTAGCGAACGAGCGGCCGTCTCGGTATCGAAAGCTTTGACGCTGATGAAGATCAGATCGGGCTGAAGGTCCGGGGGAAACGTCTTCGCGACGAAAGGTCGGGACTTACTGATGCCGGAAATCCTGGAATCAATCGTTAGACCGTGCTCGCCGATCGCGGCAACATGGGCGGGACGACCGATCAGGGTGACGTCGTGCCCCGCTTCCGCCAGGCGGCCGCCGTAGTAGCAGCCGACGGCGCCGGCCCCGAGGACGACAATATTCATCAGTAGCGCTTGATCCGGATTACGACACCGTCTTCGAAAGTGATGAAGTCGGCCCTCATGCCTCTATTGAAGTAGATCCAATCTTCGCGCTGCGCGCCGTCAACGGTTTCGTAGACTTTCTTATCGGGACGACCCTTCGCCAGCAGAACGGTCGATCGGTCCATCCCGATCCTGGCCTTCTTGGCCTTGACCGCCTCTTGCATTTCCTCAGGCAGCGACTCGATGCCGGTGGTCATGAAGTTCCGCTTGTTGAAATCGAGAACGGGAGCGAGCAGTTCCTTGAGTCGGTCCGGCGTCAGATCGGCAGGGGCTTTGTCCTCAAAACGAAGGACGATCCGGGACCCTTTGGCATTTGCCGTGTCGGTCTGCCGAACCGGCGATGTCCTGCCGCCGACTCCAACCTCAAGGCGATCCAGAATCCCCTTCTTGTTCTTCCCGCCGCCGTCGAGTTCGATCTCGATCTTGTCGTCATTGAAGCTGATGGCGGTCACCGAAACCACCTGCCCTTCTTCGACGGAACGGCCTTCCTTTCCAAGCTCTTCCTGAAGCTTCACCCGATCGATCTCACCGGTCGCCAACAGCGTCACCCCGTTGTCACCGAACGGCATGCTGATCTTCGAAGCGGCTGTCTCCGCGATCACGGTCCCGAGGATCTCGAACCTGTTCGGCTGCGAAACCTGCGAGAAGGAGAGGTTGGCCCACAGAAGAGCCAGCCACACGGCCGTAATGAATCTCTTGGTCATCTCTAAAAGTCTATCACTCGGAACGTCGTTGACGCTACGTTGTGCGTCCCTCAAATGACAGTCAATTTCCCAGACTGATCAGGTTGGAAAACAACCGATAGGCGCCCGGCACACCGGCCGGCAACTGTCTGAAAAACGCGTAGCCGGTGTAGACATAGCGTCCCTGTCCGATTTCGGCGACCATCATGCCACCCAGCTTCGGTTCCTCTCCGGGATCATTGGATGCCAGGACCGGCGTGTAGCGCTCATCCCAGTCACCCATGAAGTACAAGCCCCGTTCCTGCACCCATCCTTCGAAATCGGACTCCGAAATCTTGTTCGGCGTGTTGAGCGCGGGATGGTCGGGATCGACGAACGTCATCGGCGCTTCCTCGACCGTGACGCGATCATGGGGACGATTGATCGTGAACGGGTACGGCCCGTAATCACCTTGAAGAATCTGGTACGTGTTGTACTGAACCACAAGCGTGCCGCCTTCTTCCACGTAGTCAAGGAGCCGCTTGTTGTAGGTCTTCAGGTCCTCGCGAACGGCATACGCCCGAATACCCAGCACGATCGTGTCGTAAACCGACAGGTCTCCTCTCGCCAGATCGTCGGCGGTCAGGAACGTTATCGGGATTCCGAGTTGTCCGAGCGATTCGGCAACCCGATCACCGACCCCTTCGACGTAACCGATGTTTTCGACATGCGTGTCGATCTCGAACACGCGAACCCCGGACGCGGCATCCGAGTAGATGTGTCGCGTTTCGATGTGTGGGTAGGCGATGACGTCGTAGCCGCGATCAAACTCCACGTCACCCATTCGTGCGATCGCCGAGACCTCGAATTCTCCCGTCTCGGCAGGAACATCCACTATGAACTGAACTGACGCTGTTTCGCCGGCCCTGGCAAACTCGATCGTCCGGGATGCGGGGGCCACAGACCAGCCGTCCGGGATCGACAGACTTACTTCGGCCGTCCCACCCTCAGGCCCCTCGTTGTGCAAGGTCACGGTGAACTCTTTCTTCCGCTCTCCAGACAGCGGCACCACAGCCGTTCCAGGCGTCAATCGAACCGAGAGGTCCGGAACGACTTTCAGGAGGCTCCGAAGCTCGCCGTAGACCTGGTCCACCCGAAGGAACTCGGCATGCCGGTTCACTACAATTTCGGAGCCTTCAAAATCGATTTCCGCCCGGGTCGCCAGCAGCGGCGGATCGAAAGGCAACATCGCGCCACTTCCTTCCGGCCACACGAAGCGATCGTCCCGACGCGGTTCACGCAGCCAGTATGGTTGTGTAAATTCCGGGTTCGACCCGACGCGCACCTTGAAGTTCTGTTCGAAACGTGCCCCGGAGCGGAGGTCTCCGGTCGAGCCCACGTAGTCGAAATCCCATCCCTCGAAGTCCGTGGTCGTGCGGACGGTCTCAAACTCGTAAGGCCCGTTGTTGACCACGGCGATCGACAAGTCGAATTCCTGGCCGGGAACCACGTTCTCGTCGGAAACGATCACTTCGACCGTAATGCCGGCCGCCAGTTCCGCGGCCACGTGAAAATCATCTGCCTTCAGATCGAGGAGAAACTGCACATGCTCCACCCGGGCGTTGTCCCGAACTGTGGCAAACCGCTTGAGGGCCTCGACGAGGTCGGGAAGAATGTCGGCAGGTCGGTCCAGTCGGGCATCGGCCCGGATGGCGTCGATCTGGGACTGGAGTGCTCGAAGATCCGACTCCAGCGCCGGCTCCAGAAGCGCCAGGTCCATCAGTTTGTGCGTTGTGCGATCGAAGAGTGGCTCGTCCGACGTCCCGGAAACGGTTTTCTCGATCAGCGTGAGGCCGGTGTAACGAGGTCCTTTCTGTCGGGCCGCGCCCATCGACTGCGTCCGGTGGAGGCTGCGGCCTTCCATTGCGATTTCGTGGTAGGAACGCCCCAGGGCGGCTCCGTATTCGCCGACATTGATGCGAATGTCCCCGGTGTTACCTCCACCCCCGCCCCGGCCACCGCCACCGGCCGACATGTAGAGTTTCTTGGCCTGCCAGGGCTTCCCATATTCGGGATAGAGGTCCGGATCCGCCGCGGCACGGAATGCTTGCCGCGTGGCAATTCCCGCTGCCTGGTGATGGCCGTGTCCGTCCCGGGGAGTGCCCGAGAACCGGGATATGATCACCTCCGGCCTGAACCTGCGGATCACACGTACCATGTCGCCCACGAGCCTTTCCTCACCCCACTTTTCCAGCGTCTCTTCGGACGTCTTCGAAAATCCGAATTCGTAATTGGGGGTAAAGAATTGCTGGGCGCGATCGAAATTCCGCGCCGCCATCAGTTCCTCGGTTCGGATCACACCCAGGGCTTCGAACAACTGGGTGCCTATGAGGTTCTGCCCTCCCTCGCCTCTTGTCGTCGACAGGTAGGCCGTCCGGGCACCCTGCCCGCGGGACAGCCACGCGAGCAACGAGCTGTTCTCGTCGTCCGGGTGGGCTCCGGTGTGCAAGACGCTGCCAACGACGTCAAGCCGTTCCAGCGCCTGTTTCAGGCCCGATATGCCCCGGTCCTCCGGGATGTCAGACGCCGACACCGACAACGAAACGGCCAGCAGGGCAACGAACACTCTCAGTTTCATAAAACAACCTATCGGATTGAAGGACGGCAATTTAAACATGATCGAAAACGATTTACGGGAGTGGCTGCATTTTACTTAATGAGCGGCAACAAGAACAAGGAAGAAGGGCAACCCGCCCGTGATAGGCAGGCGGAGCCGATATGTACGTGAGTTTCGACCCAGCCGATGAGATAATCCCGGTCGGAAGTGGAGGAAACCCAAATGCATCGCTTTCAGCTCTGGCCCGTTTCGCTTGTTCTGGTCGCGTTCGGTTGTGTCCCCACCCTGCCACCCGCGGATGTCGTCATCCGAAATGGAACGATATACACCGCCAACGACCCGCAACCGTTGGTCGAGGCGGTCGCTGTCACCGACGGGCGGATCGTCTTCGTGGGCAGCGACGCCGAAGCTGCCGAGTACGTCGGGCCCGGAACCCGTGTCATCGATCTCGCCGGGAACACCGCCGTGCCCGGATTCATCGACAGCCACTACCATCTCAGCGGGGTGGGTAACCGCGAACGCACGTTGAACCTTGAAGGCACGAGCAACCTCGCTGATTTCCTGGAGCGGGTGAAGGAGGCCGTCGCGCTCCGTGACGCCGGCGAGTGGGTCACCGGCAGAGGGTGGATCGAGGCACAATGGCCTGAGCCGACCTTCCCGACCCGGGGAGACCTCGACAGCGTGTCTCCGGACAATCCGGTCTACCTGACCCGGGCCGACGGCCACGCGGGAGTCGCCAACAGCCGGGCGATCCGACTGGCCGGTGTCACCCGGGACACACCCAACCCGTTCGGGGGCCAGATCATGAAGGACGGCCGCGGAGAACCTCACGGCATGTTTCTTGACGCCGCACAGAATTTGATCGGGGACCAGATTCCATCCACCACGGAAGCCGACGCGATCGGAAATCTGGAAGTGGGAATCGAGACCGCTCTCGGTGAAGGATGGACGACGATCCACGTTCCCGGAGGATCCTATGCGGAAATCGATCGTCTTAAGGATCTCTATGAGAACGGAGCTCCCGGGCTGCGAATCTACTATGCCGTCCGAGGTCCGGGAGCAGATGTCGATCGGCTGCTCGAACAAGGAGCGGAGGTCGGTCTCTTCGACAACCGGCTGACCATTAGAACCATCAAAGTAGCGATTGACGGCGCGCTCGGCTCCAGAGGCGCCTGGCTGTTGGAACCCTATTCCGACTACGACACCTCCGGGTTCCCGACCCAGGACATCGACGAAGTGTGCCGGATGGTCGAGGAGGCCCTGAGGAGAGGCATTCAGGTGATGATCCATGCCATTGGGGATCGAGCCAACCGCGAAGTCATGGACATGTATGAACGCGCACAGGAAGCCGTGCCGGCCCAGGACCGCGGCGTCGGTGAACCTCGACTGCGCATCGAGCACCTCCAGATTGTCCATCCCGACGATATCCCGCGTTTGGCAGGCGCAGGGATCATCGCCTCGATGGAACCGTCACACGCAATCACGGACCTGCACTTTGCCCCGTCTCGACTCGGCCTCGACAGGCTGGCCGGCGCGTATGCCTGGAGGGACGTCATAGACAGCGGCGTGATCATTGCCGGTGGAAGCGACGCCCCGGTGGAACGAGGGGACCCCCGGATCGAGTTCTATGCCGCGGTTGCGAGAAAAGACCTCCAGGGTTTCCAGGGAGAAGGATGGCATCCGGAACAGAAGGTTTCACGCGAGGAAGCCCTCAAGATGTTCACCATCTGGGGAGCGACGGCCGCATTCGAGGAAGACATCAAGGGCACACTGGAACCCGGCAAGCTGGCCGACCTGACCGTGTTCTCGAAAAACATCATGGCGGTCCCGGAAGACGAGATCCTAGCCCGGATGGATCACCAATCGGAGAATCGATCAGTGTTCGGATACGAGAAGCGATTTGCGGCGAGACTTGGAGCTGAGAGTGAGCGAGCCGTGGACATTGGCGGATTTTGAGCCTGTGACACGGCGACATTTGGCGGGAGATCGGCATGAATGGGCGAGTGCAGGCAGGCCTCGCCGGGAGGCAGATGAGAGGCGCTGTTTTTCGGATCTGAAGGTTCGGTGTCGTCAGCAACGAAGCGGAATTGATTGCAGGTTTCTCACTATGAGAGCAAAGACGTCGGCATAGGGATAGGCCTCCGACATCGAGATCCAGACGTTGCGGACCGTGAGGCGGATACGCGCACCGATCTTAAGAAGCTTCAGACGGATGGTTCCGCATTGGGCATGGGCCATCGCGGTATCTTTGAGACCGAGACGACGCAACGCCTGCATAAGCATGTAGGCGGCTGAGGACAGATACAGTCGGAGCTGATTGGCGCGCATGGTTCCCGCACTGGTGCGGTCGGCAAATAGATCCAGTTGCTGTTCTTTGATCCGGTTCTCCATGTCGCCGCGTGCGCAATAGAAATCTTCGTAGAGCGCTTGGGCTCCGAGTCGTTCCGGTGGCAGTGAGGTCACCACGAATCGGGGATTGGCGCCCTTGGCCAGGAACTCGGCTTTGCCAACAACGCGACGAGTGCGGCTCCAGCTCTTTCGAGTCCGGTACAGGAAATCCTTAAACACTCGTGCCGATTTCCCAGTGGTCTGAAACTCCGCTTCAGCCTGAATCATCTGGTCAGCGATCTCTCGCTTGAGGCGGTCGTTCTTGGCCAACCCCATCACATAATCGACCTGGTGGGTTTCACACCAGTCCAGTAATGCATCCCGGCAGAATCCGGAATCGGCCCGAATGATGATCGACACGTCCGGCCAGCTCTGACGGATCTGGCCGACGATACGTTCCAATTCATCGACTGATCCTGCCGCCCCATCGATATTGGACGGGCGCAGCCGAGCGCACAACAGATGCTCTCCACAGAAGATGTACAAGGGCAGATAGCAGTAGTTGCGGTAGTAGCCGTGAAAGAACCGGCCTTCCTGTTGACCATGGATCGGATCATCGGTCGCGTCCAGATCCAGAACGATCTCTTCGGGCGCCGTGTTGTCATGGGCTGCCACAAACGCATCGACCATCCAACGATCGATCTTGTCCCCATCCATAGCGATCTTCTTGTACCGCTCCTGGTCGCCGACTTCGGCGCCGGTCAACTCCAATCGGTTTAGCGTGCTCTTGCCCGCCAACGCCTTTCCCCAGTCGCCGGCCTGTCGTCGATTCGTTCCCAGCGGATCCGCTTTGTCCACCGCCAACGCAAGCATCGGGTCGGTCCGTAACTGATCGTGATCGTTCAGGTCTTCATATCCCAGGCACAGCCCGTAGACCCGCTGTCCCAACAGCTCCTTCACGGTGTGTTCGATCAACCGTTGGTCGCGATGATCGCTAAAACACCCCGCCAATCCATCGATCAAACCGGTCCGCTTTTCGACTTCACGCAGCAGCAGAACTCCAGCGTCAGACGTGATCTTGCCGCCGTCGAAACGCGCCTTCATTTTTCGTTGAAGAAGTCCGTGAAATTCGAACGTGGTTTGTTTACACTCTGTACTCATAAGGGCCGCCTCCGTTTGGTTTCTGAACCGTTCTCGACAAACGATTTATGCCAAACAGGGCGGCCTTTTCTGGTCCTTTCGGTGATTTATGCGGGCTAGCTAGACGCGGAAACCGTGATGACCATTGTTGGGGGGGAGATCGTTTATCGGCGGCCGTGAACGGGGGCGAAAAGTCCGAGATCCGAAGTCCGAGGTCGGTGAACTCTTTTGGCGCCCTGTCCCTGCAACTGCTCGCTTCTTGACCTCGGACTCCGGACCTCAGACTCCCCATCTGCGTAATCTGCATACCTCACAACCACTTCCGTTTTCTAAAGAAAAACAACATCACGGCGGATATCAGAAGCATTCCCCCCAGGACATAGTAGTAGCCGTAGTCCCAACCCAGTTCGGGCATGTTGCGAAAGTTCATCCCGTAAATTCCGGTAATGACAGTCATGGGCAGCATCATGGTGGCGATGACGGTCAGGACCCGCATGGTGTTGTTCAATCGGTTCGAGACCATCGACAGGTATGCCTGAAGAATGATATTGATCGTGTCCCGGAGCACGTCGGACATTTCGGTAATTCGCAACATGTGATCGTAGACATCACGGAAGTAGAACCGCGCCTTTTCTCCGACGAAAGGGATGGCGCCTCGGCTCATGGCGACCAGGACTTCACGCTCATGGCCAACCACACGGCGGATGTGAGTCAGCTGCCGGCGTGTCTCGAAAATCGCATTGAGGACGTCTTCGCTGGGATCGTCGAAAACCGCCGACTCGATCTCCTCAATGCGATCCTCCATGATTTCCAGTTTCGGGAAGTAGTTGTCGACCAACCTGTCTACGATGTAGTGGAGAAGAAAATCCGAGCCCTGCTCTAACACCGCAGGACTTCGCCGCACGTACTCCTCGGCGGACCGGATGCTCAGAGAGGCCTCGGAATGAAACGTCACCAGGTAGTTCGGACCAAGAAAGACACTGAGTTCGTGTGAGGAGAAACCGCGATTCTTCTCGTCGTAACGGATACCGTGGACGACGATGAACACGTAGTCGTTGTAGTCATCGACCTTGGGCGACTGCGGGTCATGCCAGCAGTCTTCTATCGCGAGCGGGTGAAAGTTGAAGACGTTCGACAGTACCGCTGCTTCTTCCTCAGTGGGGTCGTCCAGATCCACCCAGAGGTAGTCACTGTCCCCGGGCAGGTCGTTGAGAGCTCCCACGCCGGTCGTTTCTTCGAAAGCGCCCTGCGCTGGTTGTCTAAATATTTTGATCATCCCCGTTGCCTGCCTGTTGAAAACCAATCCATCCGTGTCACCGATCGGGAATCATAGTATCTTAAGGTCCTCCGGCAAGCGAAGCGCAGTGTCCCCATTTTTCATGCTTCGAGAGTCCGATTACCTTCAGAAAAAGAGGTTGAAAAGAATTCATATGTTGATCGGCCTGACAGGACCGAATGCCAGCGGAAAGGGCGCGGTGGCGGACCACCTTCGAACGAAAAGCTTCGACTATCACTCGCTCTCCGACGTCATCCGAAACGAAATCCGATCCCGTGGGGACGAACCGACCCGGGAGAACCTGATTGAGACAGGCAACGACCTTCGAAGGCGGTTCGGCCCCTCGATACTGGCTGAACGCATACTGGCCAGCACCGACGACGCCAGCCATTTCGTGATCGATTCGATCCGAAACCCGGCTGAGGTCGAAACGCTTCGCGCCGGTGGACATTTCCGTCTGATCAGTATCCAGGCGGACCCACAGCTTCGGTTCCGGAGGATCCAGAAACGGGGCCGGGAGGCAGACCCGGAAAGCTATGAAGACTTCGAGGTCCTTGAACAACGGGAAGCCCAAGGGGACTCCAACTCCCAGAACCTCATACAGGTCGAAAAACTGTCCGACCACGCGATCGAAAACAACGGCACCCTGGCCGAATTGCACGAGAGGGTCGACACGCTGGTCATCCAGCTCTTGAGAGAGGTCCCGAGACCCACCTGGGATCAATACTTCATGAACATCGCCAGGGTCGCGGCATCACGATCCAACTGCATCAAACGCAAGGTCGCCGCAATCATCGTGCGTGACAAACGAATCATATCCACCGGCTATAACGGCACACCGCGCGGAACCCGAAATTGCAATGAAGGTGGCTGCCCGCGCTGCAACAGCCTGGCCCCCTCCGGTACTGCCCTCGCGGAATGCCTCTGCTCACACGGCGAAGAGAATGCAATCGTCCAGGCCGCCTACCACGGGGTTCCGCTGACCAACGCCACGATATACAGCACGTTCGCCCCCTGCCTGCTTTGCGCCAAAATGATCATCAACTCCGGCATCAGCGAGGTGGTCTACAACATGGAGTATCTCCTCAACGACAGCGCATTCAAATTGTTCGATGAAGCGGGTATCAAGACACGCAAGCTTGGATAGGGGAGGTGGTCAGTGGCCAGTGGTCAGTGGTCAGTTGGGGAAAGAGGCCGGATTCGACTGGAGGTTCCGACGGGACCGATGTTCTGATGTGTACGAATTGGTTTGGTGGAAAGTCGTCAGGATTTGCGGCTGGCCACTGGCCACTGACCACTTCCCCCAAAATCAGTTTTGTGGCGTGTCGCGAGGGGAGTAATATCCCTTCCGCGCTTGAACCTTGAAATCTCGGTTCAGCGCTTCGACCCGGATCTCACGATAGGTGCCGTCTCTGGCCGTGTTGGTCGGATTGTAGGCAAGCGTGTACTGGGACCGCAGCTCTTCACTGATATCGGCGAAGCTCACCGCCAGGTCCTCTAACTTGAACGGGAAGAACGCGCGTCCACCGGTTTCATCGGCGAAGGTCTTGAGCGTCTTGTCTCCACGCTGCTGCTCCCGGGTTCCGAAGTTCGCTGTCGCATTCGTGCTGATCGCGTAGATTGAAACGTTGTTCTTCTGGGCAACTTCCATCGTCTCGGTCAAGGAAACCCGGCTGGCATTGTCGTCACCGTCGGATATGACGATCAGAACTTTTCGCCCCGGTTGACCCGCAACCTTTTCTGTAACCGCGAGGGATATCGCGTCGTACAGCGAGGTCCCGCCGCCGGCGCGAATCTTACGAACGGCTTCGGCCAGCGTTTCCGGGTTGTCGGTGAAGTCCTGCAAGAGATCCACACCCGAATCGAACGCGATCAACATTCCCTGGTCCTTCCTCCGCCGAATTGTGGAGTAGAAGAACTCAATCGCAGCTTCCTGTTCGAAACGCAACTTGTCACGAATGCTGCCGCTGGTGTCGACGAGCAGGCCGATGGTCAGAGGAAGGTCCGTTTCCGCGCTAAAGTTCGTGATCGGCTGCGGTCGGCCGTCCTCGTACACGCGAAAATCTTCTTTCTTCAGACCCGTGAACAGCTTCCCCCTCTTGTCGCTTACGGTGAAGTGGACATCGACCAGATCGACGTCGATCGTGATCGTCTGATCCCTCTGTTCCGGGCTCTGCTCCTGGGCACGACTGGATGCCACGAACACCCACATCAAAGCAAACGCGCAAATGACGAATTTCTTCATAGAACCCTCGAAATAGACATCGTGAAATCGGTGTTTTTACAGACGTATATTATATCAGCATCGCGGCAAATTCGCCTTCGTCGATGATGCGGACTCCGAGTTTTCGCGCTTTGTCGATCTTGGAGCCCGGATCGGTGCCGGCCAGAACAAAGTCCGTTTTCTTGCTGACCGAAGCCGTGACCCTTCCGCCGCGAGCCGCGATCAAGTCCTTGGCTTCGTCGCGGGTCATGTTCTCGAGAGTTCCGGTGACAACGATTGTTTCACCGGCGAAGACTTGTTCCGGGCGGTCGACCGGCGGACCGTCCGACTCCATAGGCACACCGAATTCGCGCAAGCGATTCACAAGTCGGACGTTTTCCGGCCCCCGGAAGAAACGATGGATGCTCTCGGCAACGATTGGGCCCACCTCGTCGATCTGCTCCAACTCCGCCTGGGAAGCTTTCATGAGGTTGTCCATGGAGTGAAAGTACTCCGCCAGGATCTGTGCCGTCCTCTCCCCGACGTGGCGGATCCCCAACCCGTACACGACTCGATAAAACGAAAGCTCACGGCTCGCACGGATTTCGCTGATGAGGTTCTCGGCAGATTTGTCACCCATCCGATCCAGCGACCCGAGAGCTTCAACCCGGAGTTCGTAGAGATCGGAAAAGTCCCGTACGATACCCCCGTCGACGAGTTGATCGACGAGCTTTTCTCCCAGACCGTCGATCTTCATGGCCCTTCTCGACGCCCAGTGCAGGAAGGCTTCCTTCACCTGGGCCGGACAAGTTGGAGACACGCACCGCCGGGCGGCTTCGCCCTCGGCCCGAAACACCGGGCTGTCACACACAGGACATTGTTCGGGCATTCGGAACGGACGTCGATCCTGGCCTTCTTCGACCAGCTTGACGACCTTGGGAATGACATCGCCGCCGCGTTCGATCAGGACACGGTCACCGATCTGAATACCCAACCGGTCGACCTCGTCCTCGTTATGCAGAGTGGCGTGGCGTATCGTCGTACCTCCCACCTCGACCGGGTCAAGATGGGCAACGGGTGTCAGAGCACCCGTACGGCCGACCTGTACCTGGATGTCCAGAAGGCGGGTCGTAGCCTGTCGGGGCTGGAACTTGACAGCAATCGCCCAGCGCGGGGCCTTGGACGTGCTCCCGACCTTCTCCTGAATCGCGACGGAATCGACCTTGATAACAACCCCGTCGATTTCATAGTCCAGCTCGTCACGCGCGGCCTCCCAACGTTCACAATAGTCAACGATTTCCTCCATGGACGAACAGCGTTTCCAGTTGGGATTCACCTTGAGGCCCAGGTCGGCCATACGATCCAGGTCCTCACCCTGACCACTTTCATGAGGGAGGAGGGCGTATGCAAAGAAATTCAGGGGGCGCTCGGCAACGATCGCCGGATCCAGCATCCGTAAGGAACCGGCCGCGGCGTTGCGGGGATTTGAGAAGCGCGCCCGATCCACTCGATCACGTTCGTCATTCAGCCTTTCAAATGCTTCGAGGCTCAGGAAAATCTCGCCACGCACCTCGACGGTGTCCGGCTGGCGCAACCGGAGGGGAATCGATTGAATGGTTCGGACGTTTGCCGTCACGACCTCCCCGGTCTTGCCGTCCCCGCGGGTGACGGCTTTCTGGAGGATTCCGCCTTCATAAATGAGAGCGACGCTGAGACCATCGATCTTCAATTCGGCGGTGTATCCGATGACGTCGACCTCGGCCAACCCTCGCACGCGGCGATCCCATTCCCTCAACTCGTCGAACGAATATGCGTTGTCGAGACTACGCATTGGAGTCTCGAACGTGTGGTTGGGAAACTGGCCGCTGGCCGGCGCTCCGACGCGCCCGGTTGGGGAGTCCGACGTGATCAACTCCGGATGCTCGGCCTCGAGCCCCTCCAGTTTGCGAAGGAGTTGATCGAATTCGTAGTCCGATATCACCGGATCGTCAAGAACATGATACCGGTGAAGGTGCTCGCGAATCTCATCACGTAGTTCTTCGATTTGTTCGTGAAGAGTCATAGTGGGGAGTGGTCAGTTAAGACGGTTCGGCTCCAGTCCGGTCTGACCACTGACCACTGATCACTGACCACTGTTCTTATCCACCCACATCTGACGGAGCTTGTACTTCTGAATCTTGCCGCTGGGCGTCGTCGGGAAACCGTCGACGAAATCGACGAATTCCGGCACTTTGAACTTCGCCAGTTGATCCGCACAAAAGGTCTGGAGCTGTTCGGTATCCAGCAACTGGCCGGAACGGAGACGAACCGCGACGGCAACCTTCTGAACAAAGAAATCATCCGGCACACCGTAAACGTAGGCCTCCTGTATGGCCGGGTGGGTGAGCAGGATCTCTTCGATTTCCCGAGGCGATATATTTTCTCCACCTCGGATGATGATGTCCTTGCTCCGGCCCGTAATCCGGACGTATCCGTTCTCGTCAATGCTAGCGAGGTCTCCGGTATAGAGCCATCCTTCGCGAATGGCACGTTCGGTTTCTTCGGGCATGTTGTAGTAACCCAGCATCACGTGGTACCCACGGGTAATCAACTCGCCTTCCTGACCGGTGGGTACGTCGTCTCCTGAGGACGGATCGACGATCCGCACGTCCACATCCGGCAGGGCGGTTCCTACAGTGCCCACCCTCCGGTCAAGCGAGTCGTCGGGAAACGTCATGGTCACACCGGGAGAAGCTTCGGTGAGTCCATAGGCAATCGTCATTTCGCCCGCACCCATCCTAAGAATCACGTCTTTCATCACCTCACGGGGACAGGGCGATCCCGCCATGATTCCCCCGCGCAGGGTGGTGAGGTCGAACTTTTCGAACTCGGGATGATTCAACTCCGCGATGAACATCGCAGGCACGCCGTAGAGGATCGTGCAGCTACAAGTCTCAACCGCCCGGAGAACCTCCAACGGCTGAAATTTCGTAAGGGCTACGATCGTCGAGGCGTGGGTGTAGGCTCCCAGGACCCCGATGACACAACCAAAGCAGTGAAACAGCGGGACTGTCAGGCAGAGGATGTCGGAGGAGGACATCGCCAACCGGTCCCCGAGATCCATCGCGTTCCGCAGGATATTGTTGTGACTCAGCATCACGCCTTTGGGGAACCCGGTCGTTCCGGACGTGTATTGCATGTTGATGCAGTCGTCCGGGTCCAGTGGAATATCCGGCAGGGCTCCTGCCGTCGGACGCATCAATCGATCTCCGTCGTCGGGGAGCATGAAGACATGCTCGAGTTCCGGCAGGTTGGCGCGAATCGCCTCTAATTCCTCGTGGAAGTTCACTTCTCCAAACTCTCGAACCATCGCCAATCCCTTGGATTCGGATTGGGACAGGACGTATTCCAATTCCTTTCGACGCAAACCGGTGTTGACTGTCAGCAGGACGACCCCGATCTTGGCGGTGCCGAACTGAAGCAGAACCCATTCCGGTATGTTGTTTGCCCAAACTGCAAACCGGTCGCCCTTGCGGAAGCCCATCCCGTACAGGTTCTGCGCGATGTTCGTCGACAGGACGTCCATCTCGGCAAACGAGTGCCGAACGTCGAGTTCCGGAAAGATCAGGGCATCGCGGTCCGGCTGAGCCGCCGCAAGGTCGGAAATCAAACTGCCGATCGTCGATAGTTCCATCGTCTAATTCCTACTGATATCGCGCGAGATTAGCGGGTCGGGTAACTGAAGTCAAACCTCGAACGCGACGCGCAGCCATTTCGGAAGTCAGGGAGGACGGAGTGTCTGGAAGGGGCTCTGGAAGGGAAAAGGTCGAGGAGGGAGAGGAATTTGAAGTGAGGGGTATTTTCGAGAGACAGGTATCCGTAGCGGGTCCAGCCCGGTGATTGGGGTCAGGCAGGCGCGTGGAGACCAGGGAAACGAGTCAGTTCAGCTGGAGTCGGCTGGGGTTGGGGCAGACAGAGCGAGGCGAAGCAAACGAAGAAGCTCGATGGAGGTATGCGGGCGATGGCGCCCGCGATGCAAATGACGCAATCGATACAGACGTTCGATCGTGAGAGCCAGGCTTATGAGGAGCCAGTGGAGAAGCAAGCTGTTGGCGTGGTGATGGGGGATATGGGCCATCCCATAACGGTTCTTGGCATCGTTGAAACCTTGGTTTTCGACTTCCCAACGACTCTTGGCCATGCGAAATAAAGTGGGCGCTCCCACTTGGTTCATCGAGAAATTGGTCAGCCAGTAGGCTTCGACCACCGATCCATCGGGTTTCTCTTGCCGGTAGCGGATCACGCGCACGGTCGGCCAGTTCAATCGGCCCCAGGGATCGAAGTCGTCTGCATCCCAGATTTCCACCCGATCGGCTCCATCCTTGAAAACCCGGGACGGCGGCTGACAAGCAAACCGGCTTTTGGCGGCGTTGAACAAGCTCGGAAGATTGGCTTTGAGACGGACGATGGTCTTCAATCCCAACTCGTCGGCCAAGTGCAGGAACGGAGCCGACGCATAGCCCCCATCGACAACAACATAATCGGCAAAACGCGGCCCCAACTGCCCCACCACCCGACGAAGCAGTCGTTGCCCCCCCGACCATTCGCTATCCCCACTACCGTAGGGTTCCACATCGACCGGTAAAGTGAACCCGGTGCCCACGATGGTGGCCATCACGACGTGGTGTAAGTAGGTGGTCACCTCCCCCTCGGCGTTGCGATGGGGTCGACACCACTGACACCCGGCCTCACCGACACGCCCCACGGTTGTCCCGTCCAGCGCCAGGCCGATGAATCGGCAATCGTCGAACGCTTTATTGCGCTTGGCCTGCTTGATGGCTGTGGTCAACGCGCCGCGCGTGAATTCCGGATTCAGCTTCTCGGTAAAATAGCCCAGCGTGTCGTCGCTAAAGCGGCGTCCGATTCCCAAGGCCCGACACGCCGAGGATCGTGCGAGCGACTCGATGGCCAGGAAGCTCGATTCCCGCAGCAGATACCCGATCACCAGAGACCAGATCAGATGCCCACTTCCGATCTGCGGTCGCACCCGCCCATCTCCGGGGTGATTCAAATACCCCTTCAGCCGCAAACACTTTCGCGCGTACCGTCGTATCCCTCGTGCCGACGGACCTTTCACCGGCGCTTCCGCTTCTCACGTTGTTGCTGGCGCTCCAGCACCAACAACTTCGCGTTCGCTGTCAGCACCTCCCGGATCGCATCCTGAAACTCCCGTCCCGCTCCGACACGCTTTTGAATCTCCTCAACCATGGCAGCTGGAACGTGTTCGACATGCTTCTTCCCGTCCATCATGAATGTCCAGGACCAGGATGGGTGCCCTTCACCCGACACACACCGGCACGTCGGCTTACCGCACCGGGTGTAACTAATCGACACCGAGCCAGGCAGCAAACCGTCGGGTATCTCATGGCGCTCGATCAGGCTGTACTTCCGCCGTCGCAGTCGCGACGCAACCGCTCCCTTTACCTGATTCAACTCAAGCCATATCTTTTTCTTCTTCATCTGACGGTATATATACCACAAGATACCGCCGACACCATATCGATTTCAACAATGCGAAAATAGAACTTCCTTAACAATGGGTTTGAATTCGACTCAAATGCCCGCTGGCCGGGCCTCATTCAACTTCGACCGAGCTGCTCTTCCGAAATGGCTGCGCGACGCGGAGGCGCAGAGACGCAGAGATCGGAGGGAGATTGTCGGAGACCATTGGCCGGGAACAAGAAAATCAGATCTCTGGCCTTTGCGACTTTGCGTCGAAAGACTCGAAGGGTTCGAACGGTTCATCGAGTCAAAACGGATCAGTGGGGACGGTCGGTTCGGTACTCTTCTTCAAAGAACTCGCGATTCGTTGCGAATAGAGTTCCCTGGCATTCTTGAGGATCTGTCTTTCCTGACTGGACTTGTATGGAAGCCCGTTGCCGCCTGTCCAGGCACGCAGGTTCGTTACATCAGGGCTGTTTCTGAAGTCGGCACCTAGACTGAAACACCATCGGACGAAGGTTCGCGCGATCTGGGCGCTTGAAATCGCCTTGGTCCGAAGCTGTTGCGGTTCGGGTTCGACGACGTCAAAAAGGGAACGCATTTGCGTGGCGGTCTCAGCCATTTACAATATCTTCGGACGGACCGAGGACAT
Source organism: Terriglobia bacterium (assembly GCA_965247425.1). GTDB lineage: Bacteria > Acidobacteriota > Terriglobia > 20CM-2-55-15 > 20CM-2-55-15 > CAZOZZ01. Next base: position 1,053,685 of record OZ252023.1, on the reverse strand, counting down.
AATGGGTCCATACGTGGCTTCGATGATTCATTCGAAAGGAAAAAATGCAGATCCCTGAACCCCTGACTGAACCCGACCTGCTGAGGATCCAATACTTTCTGATGCTGACGCGCGCCCTCGAGGACCGGCTTTCGGCCCTCTATCGGCAAGGCACGATCACGGCGACTGTTTTCAGCGGTCGCGGACAGGAAGCCATATCGGTCGGCAGCGCCTACGCCCTCGAAGCCCAGGATTCAGTGAGCGCCATTACGCGAGACCTGGGCACCCTGCTGGTCCGGGGCATCCCTCCACGGGATATCTTCACCCAGTACATGGGAAAGGCAACAAGCCCGACCGGAGGGAAGGAACGTATCCACTACTTCGGAGACCTCGACCGGGGCATCATCGCCTCTCTCAGCGTACTCGGCGACATGATCCCGGTCATGGCCGGAGTGGCGCTTGCCAATCGTTCGCTTGGCCGCAATGCCGTGGCACTCACTTACCTGGGTGACGGAGCCGTGAGCACGGGAGATTTTCACGAAGGAATGAACATGGCCTCGGTATTGAATCTTCCGTTCGTCCTGATCATCGAAAACAACGGCTATGCATACTCGACCCCGGTGTCGCGACAGTCCGCGGTTCGGGATCTGGCGGTGAAGGCCCGGTGTTATGGAATCCCCGGCGTGACCATCGACGGCAACGATGTGCTCGAGGTGTACCGCACCACCCGCCATGCCCTGGACGCTGCCAGACGGGGTGAAGGCCCGATGATCATTGAGGCCAGGACCATGCGCATGCAGGGCCACTCCGACGCTGACAACACCTGGTATCAACCCACCGGCGAAATCGAAGAGTGGAAGAAGCGCGATCCACTCATGCGATTCGAACGCCTGCTCCGCGAAAACGGCCTGCTTTCCGATGCCGACGGGAGAGAAATGGAGTCCCGCATCGGGGACTTGCTCGAAACCGATATCGAGTTTGCCCGCTCGAGCCCAGAGCCAGACCCAACTTCAACATTGAAAGGGGTTTACGGGTCGTAGCCGCGCGACGTCGCCCGGACTTGCTACTTGCTGCCCACGCCGCCTGCTCAAGCGGTCCCACGCCGCTAAAATACTGAAGGCATTCGCCCGTATGGCCGATAAGTGAAGTATGGCAACGATCCTCGAACTGGCCCGGGAAGTTCGACACCTCATCGTTAACCGCTCGACAGGGCGTCTGGACATCAAGTTCTCGGACCATCTGGCCGCCGTAGACTTCTCGGACGGCACAATCGTGTCACCACGACAGGTACTGCTCCCCTGTTTCGAAGAGGAAGCCATCGATTTCAACTTCCAGTCCAGGGAAGTACAGGATCCGGACGAGCATCAGAGCGGAGCGGCCTTGCTCATTGAAGCGATGGAATCGATCGACCTCGAAGCTGTGGCAAGGGTCTGGAAGCCATATGGCGACTGGACTATTCTCTTTCCTCAAGACCCGGAAGTCCACAACACCATCGTGAGTGATCATTGGCCCAAGGGGCCCGGACGACTGAGACGTCTGATGCGGCTGGCAGTTTCAGGAGTCGTCACGTTGGAACCACCGGCGCCGAAGTCGATCGGTGAAGAAATTGTCGAGATTCGGACCGCGACCGAACGGGGAGATTACTGGCAGGTCCTCGGGATCACCCGGACTGCAACGACTCAGGAAATCAAGCGCGCGTATCGGAAGAAAGCGCGCCAGTTCCACCCGGACCGATGGCACAACGCAACGGATCCACCTCTCAAAGATCGGGTCGAAGGAGCGTTCCGAGACGTCCACGTCTGCTACAACAAATCCCTGGAGTTGGTACCTCGACGCCTGCCGCCTCCCATCCCTCCCTCTGTCCCGGAACCTGCGGTCGAGCAGAAAGCCGTGGAATCCGTTCGCAGGCCGGTTGAGGTCAAGCTTTCCGAAGCCCCGACGGAGGCCAAGGTCACCCAGTATGGCGAGGTGAGTCGCGCACCCGTCACCGCCGGACCGCAAAGCCTCTTCTGGAAGATCTTCGAAAAAGTCTTCAAAGCCGCCTGACGCGGGACCCGCACTGGCAACCATCGGAGCATAATGAAATTCGAAGTTCGAAGTCCGAGGTCCCTCAACTGACCACTAACCACTGACCACTGACCACTTCTTGATAACTGGCCACTTCTTCTAGACACCATGACAAGACAAGACTGGATAAATCACCTGGACACGAAATTTCCCCGCTTTCCGCTGGCCACCCTTCCCACTCCGCTCGAGTTTGCCCCGAACCTCAGCGAGCGGCTCGGCGGGCCCAGGATCTACTTCAAGAGAGATGACATGACCGGCCTGGCACTTGGGGGCGATAAGCCGAGGAAGCTGGAATACCTGCTCGCCGACGCGCTCGGGCAGGGTGCCGACACCGTCGTCACCGGAGGTAGCTCGCAGTCGAATCATGTTCGCCTGACGGCCGCGGCTTGCCGCAAGGCAGGCCTGGATCCGGTGGCGTTGTGCACCGTCGATGAGCGTAGCCAGAATACCGGCAACCTGCTGATCAGCCGCTTGCTGGGAGCCGAGATTCACTTCAAGGAGGTCGCCGACAACGATCACTGGCTCCTGGCACCGTTGATGGAAGAGGAATGTGAACGATTGCGGGAGCAAGGGCGCAAGCCGTACCTGGTCCCGCTCAGCGGCACGACCACCCTCGCCTGCCTCGGATACTTCAGGTGCGCCCTCGAGTTGGATCAACAGTTCGAAGAGGCCGGAATCAACCCAACGGCCCTCTACGTCACGTCCGGAACAGGCGGAAATCTCGCGGCTCTTTCTCTGGGCATGGCGCTCGTCGAACGACCGATCCGAATGGTCGGAATCAACGTCAACCGGACCGGACCAGAGGTCGTGGAAATGGCCCAGCAGTGGCTCCGCGACACGGCCGCGCTTGTCGGAACCGAGCCTGCCGGAGGGTTCGAAATGGACGGCGGGTTCGTCGGCGAAGGTTACGGCATCATGACAGACGCCTGCCGCGAGGCGATCGAACTGGTGGCCCGGACGGAAGGCCTTCTACTCGATCCGGTTTACACGGGAAAAACCGTCGCAGGCCTGATTGCCCACATTCGCCAAGGCCAACTGACGCCCGACGACACCGTGGTTTTCGTCCACACCGGCGGCGTACCCGCCCTGTTCGCTTACGCGGATGAGCTTGTGAGCTATTAGCTGTTGGCTTTTGGCTTCGGAAGGATTTTTTTACCGGATTACGCTGATGAGGCCAAGGTCCGAAAGCTAACAGCCAATAGCTAGCAACTAACAACTAGCAACTAACAACTAACAACTAACAACTAAACGCAAAAATGGCTCCCTTCCACAGAAGGGAGCCATTTTTACGTTCTAGTACATTCCCGGCATTCCGCCGCCGCCGCCCGGAGGCATCGGCGGGCCCGCCGGCGTATCTTCGGGGATCTCCGAAACCAGCGCTTCGGTCGTCAGCATCAGGGATGCGATCGACGCAGCGTTCTGCAGAGCCGTACGTGCCACCTTTGCCGGATCGAGGATTCCGGCCTTGATCATGTCGCTGTACTCCTCAGCGTCCGCATCGAAGCCAAAGTTCGGCTCCTTGGCCTCCTTGACCTTACCGACAACAACGGCGCCTTCCTGGCCGGCGTTGGCGACGATCATTCGCAGGGGTTCTTCCAGGGCTCGTCTCACGATGTTCAGCCCGATCTGCTCATCACCTTCGAGCTTCATTCCTTCCAGACTCGCCAACGCACGGATGAACGCCACGCCGCCGCCCGGCACGATGCCTTCTTCAACGGCTGCGCGTGTCGCATGCATCGCATCCTCGACGCGAGCCTTCTTTTCCTTCATCTCGGTCTCGGTGGCCGCTCCGACTTTGATCACGGCAACACCGCCAACCAGTTTCGCCAGGCGCTCCTGGAGCTTCTCACGATCGTAGTCCGAACTGGTGTCTTCGATCTGGACCCGGATCTGCTTCACACGGCCTTCGATGCCGTCTGAACTTCCGTCACCTTCGATGATCGTCGTATTGTCCTTGTCGATCACGATTTTCTTGGCACTTCCCAGATCGTCCAGTTGAACGTTCTCGAGCTTGATACCCAGGTCTTCGGTGATCGAGCGGCCGCCGGTCAGAATGGAGAGGTCCTCCAGCATCGCCTTTCTGCGATCTCCGAATCCGGGCGCCTTCACCGCGGCGATGTTGAGCGTTCCGCGCAACTTGTTGACCACCAGAGTTGCCAGCGCTTCGCCTTCGACGTCTTCGGCGATGATCAGCAGTGGACGACCCATCTTGGCGATCTGCTCGAGCAACGGAAGAAGGTCCTTCATGTTGCTGATCTTCTTTTCATGGATCAGGATCAGGCAGTTTTCGAGTATGCTTTCCATCCGCTCCGGATCCGTCACGAAGTAGGGCGACAAGTACCCGCGATCGAACTGCATGCCCTCGACGACCTCGAGAGAAGTCTCGATCGTCTTGGCCTCTTCGACAGTAATGACGCCGTCCTTGCCGACCTTGTCCATGGCCTGGGCGATAATATTGCCGATCGTGGAATCGTTGTTGGCCGAAACCGTTGCCACCTGCGCGATCATCTCGCCCTTCTTCACTTCGGTCGAGAGCTTGTGGATTTCCTCGACGGCAGCTACGACTGACTTTTCAATACCGCGCTTGACGGCCATGGGGTTGGCGCCGGCAGCGACCGTCTTCACGCCTTCGCGGAAGATCGCCTGGGCGAGGACCGTAGCGGTCGTGGTCCCGTCACCGGCCACGTCACTGGTCTTGGACGCCACTTCCTTAAGCATCTGGGCACCCATGTTCTCCAGGGGGTCTTCCAGTTCGATTTCCTTCGCAACGGTCACTCCGTCCTTGGTGATCAGGGGGGAGCCGAACTTCTTGTCGAGGACCGCATTCCGACCCTTGGGGCCAAGCGTGATCTTCACCGCGTCTGCAAGAGCATTCACGCCACGCAGGATGGCTTGGCGAGAATCCTCGCCATGTACAATCTGTTTTGCCATTTGTTGTCTCCTTCTACTTTTTGGCGGCTTCGGCGGCGCCCGAAGTGATACCCAGAATTTCGTCTTCTTTCAGGATCAAATACTCCTGATCTTCCAGCTTAATTTCGGTGCCGGAATATTTGCCAAACAGCACACGGTCACCCGCCTTCACTTCCAGCGGAATAACCGTGCCGTCTTCCAATCGCTTGCCGCTTCCAACCGCAACAACTTCGCCCTCCTGGGGCTTCTCTTTGGCACTGTCCGGGATGATGATTCCTCCGCGAACCGTCTCTTCCTCGTCGATACGCTTGATCAGCACCCGATCATGTAAGGGTCGTACACTCATTTTTTTCCATTCTCCTCGATTTAAGAAGATTACGTCAGTAGGTTAGCACTCACTAGGTCCGAGTGCTAATAATAGAAACACCGTTTCCCGGTGTCAATAGCGGGTTTCGGCAGGACGGTAAGATTGACGTAAAATGATGAAAACACTCGCAGTAATGATCTCTTCGGTTCCGGGCCCCGGGGCAGGCCTTACCGGCTGAGACCGCGAAAGACATTGGGATCCGCTTTCAGCAGGATCTCCAACTCCCCCTTATCGAGGTAGATACCGCCACAACCCGGACATCGGTCGAGAAGAACGAGCCTCCCATACTTCTCCTCTTCCAATCGGGTGCCGCACTTTGGACATTTCATCCAGTGACCCAGTTCCTTGTTCTTGTCTTCCATTTCCTTGTGCCTGGCGTCCGCTTCGAGGCGCATCTTCTCGATCAGTTCCTGATCCTTCTTGAAGAAGTACTCGTCTTCCTTGCTGTATCCTTGTTGCCTCATTTCGTCTTTCATGCTCATCGGTCTGGACCTCGCTGTTGGGATGAAGGATTCGCGAACAATGGCCGGACACTCCGATTACCGAGATTCATCAGGGACTGGTAAACGAGCTTCACGACCTTCTCGAGCTTCGGGTAGTTTATCTTGTCTGCCGTGTCGCTCGGCCGGTGGTAGTCGCCATGAAAGCCGGCAAAGAGGAACAGGGACGGTATGCCGCCGGAAAGGAACGACCAACTATCGCTTCGTTTGATGAGATCGTCCCCGCGGTAATCGTAACGAAACCGAAGTTCGAGGCCCACTTCGGCATTCGCTCCCGACACGATCCGTCTCATGTCGGAACTGAAGACCGATCCGACGAGGTTCAATGTGTTGCCGTTCTCGGAAGCCCGTTCGGCGGGAACCCCAATGCCCCGATTCGCGCGATGATCCTCATTGCGGCCGATCATATCCATCTGGAACATCGCAACCGTGTTCTCAAGCGGCAAGACAGGATGCCGGACATAATACCGGCTCCCCAACATACCCTTCTCTTCCCCCGCCCAGGCGGCAAGCAATATGCTGCGAGCCGGCCTCTGGCCTTCGCCACTGAACGCTTCGGCCAGTTCCATCAATGCCGTCGTACCGGAGCCGTCGTCGTCGGCTCCATACCAGATAGTGCCGTTCTCCTCGCCGTCGTGATCGTAATGGGCGCTGACCACGATGACTTCTTCTCGCAACTCGGGATCCGAGCCTTCGATCCACCCGATGACGTTGTGTGCGGTGTAGGTGTCACGTCGAAGTTCCACTCGAAGAATCGCTTCAGCCGAGAGTCTCGAAAATCGGGGTTCAAGACTGCGGTTGATGAACCGTTGCATGGACTCGAGACCCGGGACCACCCGTGGCCCCGCCGACCGGGAGACGATGACGACCGGAATCCCGGGGGTATTCAAACCGTGTGCGAGATCTATTGTGCTCCGGCGGGGTGACAGCCCGGGCTTCAACGAGTCGGCCAGATCTCCGATGGACGTCGCGTTTCGATCCAGTGGGCCTTGAACCACGATGAGGCCGATGCCGCCTGCCTGTTCTACGTTTCTTGCTTTGGTCCGAATTCCGGAAATGTCCCCCGAGCGCAAGTTGAACGGGGAATTTCTATCGTCATTTCCCGGATGACCATCGAGGACAACGACGACATGTCCCGTCACATCAATCGCCGCCAGGTCGTCGTAGTCCAGAGCCGGTGTTCGAATCCCATACCCGGCGAAGATCATCGGACCGACGACTTCTCCATCGGGGGAACCGGAAAAAGGAACGAAATCACGGCCAAGTTTCAGGGTAGTCGAAGATCCGCCTTCCAATTCGAGCGCGTTCGCTTCGCCCAGGCTCAACCGCTCGACCCGGAAGTCCTGGTAGTAACCCTCGGGCGCGATCGGCTTCAACCCGTTCTCTTCAAAGATACCGGCGATGTAGCGGGCCGCCTCGTCGAGCGCTGGCGTTCCGTTCCCCCTGCCACGAAACTGGTCCGACGCGAAGTGGAACAGTTTGACCCGAAGTTCCTCCGCCCGGATCGAGTCCAGGCCGGTGACCGGGATCTGTGCGAATACATGATGGGGCATCGTGAACAGGTGCAGCGCCATACAACACAACATGCGTGCCATCAGGCGGGAGCGAACGGACGGGCGCCTTCTCGCACCGGTCGGGGCCGGGGTCGCGGTCGGGATTGTCGTGGCTGTCATTCGATTCATCGGGGATCAGAAATGATGCTGGGCCTGTTTGACTTCTTCACGGAAATCGTCGCCCTTCATCACCTGTGTCTTGCACATCTCGAACAGGCGAGACCGGAGGGGTGGGCCGATACGATCCACAAGACTGTAGGTATCGGCTGAAACGCGACGGCCCGGGGTGCCTTTCGGTTCATCAAAGTAATTGGTTGTCAGTAGAGTCACGCGATTCTCGTTGTAACGGTGGTTCAGAATGTAGGCCAGCGTGTCCCGCACCCATGACGTCGGCGTCTGCGCTCCCAGTTCATCGAGCACGAGCACCTCGGCGTCCAACACGGGAGCCAGCAAAGACAACTCCGACGCCTGGGACACAGGATTCCAGGAGTTCTGAATATCCTTCAGCAGTTCGGGAAACGCACGAAAGAGCCCTACCACGGACTTGTCGTGAATCAGCCGTTTGAGGATTCCCACGGCAAGATGGGTCTTGCCCACGCCCTGAGGCCCCATGAAAAGGAGCCCGAACGGCGGGGACATGGGATATTCCTGGACGAATTTCTCGGCCACGACCTTTGCGGCTTCGATGAGCTGGTTCGACCGGACCAGATCGAAGTTTTCCAACTCACAGTGAGCGTAGCGCTGCGGAACTCGGGCCTGCTCCATGAGCCGGGTCCCCCGGGACCGCTTCGCGCAGTCGCACCGCGCCACACCCGACACACCGTCCCTTTCAACCTGCTGCCACCCCGTGCCCTGACACAGTGGACAGACCGCTTCGGTAGTCATCGCCCTGATTTTAACACTCCCTAGGAGCCTGCGCGGCAGAAGAGATCGTAGCGAGAAAGTGGAGAATCGAGGCCAGATTTTCTCGATTTTGACGCGAATAGTGGTTCTATTTAACGAAAAATCGGGGAAATATGGACCGATTATTCCGCTTTCGCAGTAGATCTCTTCTGCCGCGCAGGCTCCTGGATTCTTCCTTTGATCAGTTCCGGCCTCAAATGTGAGAAGAGTACAAAACGAAGGGTTATTGACAGAAAGACGCAGAGACGCAAAGGCGCAGAGTCGGGACCTCTGGGAATCAATGAGAGTGGAGACGAAAGAAAGACATATCCTCTCTGCGCCTTTGCGCCTCTGCGTCGAAAGAATCCTTCGAAAAGAAGGTCGTCTAGTTCAGATAGCCCATCAGTTGTTTGGCGCGCTGGGAGCGGCGGAGTTTGGACAGGGCGCGCTCTTCGATCTGGCGGATTCGCTCGCGGGAAAGGTTCAGTTCTGCTCCGACTTCGGCCAGGGTTCCGCGCTCCCGGCCTCCGAGGCCGAAACGTCGTTCGACGATAAACCGTTCCTTTTCGTCGAGTTGGTCGAGTAACTGACGGAGTTGCGCCTCAAACGACTGCGCGATCAAGGCCTTGTCGAGAGGGGCGATGTTGGGATCCTCGATCAGGTCTTCGATGTGAAAATCGCTGTCCTGACCCAGCGGAGCGCTCAGAGAAACCTCGACCGGGACCGTCGACATCAGGTCCCGGACCTCTTTCTCCTTCATTTCGAGCTCTTCTGAGATCTCCTCAATGCTGGGGCGGTGACCCAGCTCCTGGGTCAGCCGGTTCACCTTCGTGTCGAAACGGTATAATTCGTGTTTGAGTTTCGGCGGGATACTGAACACCTGCCCGTAGTGCGCGATGGCAGCCAGGATAGCCTGACGCACCCACCAGCCGGCGTAGGTGATGAAACGTACGTCACGGGTCGGGTCAAAACGGCGCGCGGCCTCGATCAAGCCGAGGTTTCCTTCGTTGATCAGCTCGTGAATGGGGTAGCCCGAGCGGGCATACTTCTTCGCCATCGAAACGACAAACCGCAGGTTCGACTCGATCAGTGTCCGAAACGCATCGTCGTCGCCGGCGCGCAACTTCGTGGCGATTTCCTTCTCCCCGGCTGGGCTCAGCTGGGGAAACTCGGAAATTTCCTTCAGGTAGATGCGAAGGCTGTTAGACGAAACGATTTTTGGATAGCTCTGGCGCTTCATGAAACTTCGTCGGTCTTGATGGGAACGACCTGGGCCGGTCGCACCCGAACCAGCGCATGTTGGATCTTCTGGTTCAACTCCGGGGACCGGTTCGCGATCTGTTGTTCAACGTACTTGATAAACTCCGTCATCTCCAACTGCATCTCTTCCATTCGCCTGCGCATGTTCAGGACAACCTCCACACCTGCCAGGTTGACTCCCAGGTCGCGGGTGAGGCTGAGTATCAGTTCGAGCTGCTCCAGGTCGTCGGCGGTATAGAGACGGGTGTTTCCGTCCGACCTCGACGGCTTCAGGAGACCTTCCCTCTCGTAGAGACGCAGAGTCTGAGGGTGGATTCCATAGGTCTCGGCGACAGCACTGATCATGTACGCCGCTTTGCCCTTTCGTTTACTGGCCATACTGGTCCAGATCCTTCCGAACCTCGTCCGGATTCAGCCGATCTAATTCCCGGAGGATTTCCTTGGAACGTTCATCGGCGATCCGGGGTATCACCAGCTGAACCTCCACGTACTGGTCGCCCCGGACACCGTCGGCTCGCAACGAAGGAGCCCCCTTTCCTCTAAGGCGAAACGTTTGTCCGCTCTGGGTTCGAGGCGGAATTCTGAGCCTGGCCCGGCCGTCGATCGTCGGGATTTCGATTTTCGCTCCCAGAGCCGCCTCGGTCACCGTGATTGGCACGGCACAGTGGATGTTGTCACCGACACGCTTAAAAAACGGATGGGCAGCCACGTTCGTTACAACATAGAGATCTCCGGGCGGGCGCATCGGACGACCGGCATCGCCCTTACCCGGACACCGGATTCGCGACCCGGTACTGACTCCGGGAGGAATCTCGACCTCGATCTCGTCGCTTCGGGCCACCCTTCCATCCCCACGGCAAGTGGAGCAAACGACTCTCACGCGCCCCGTTCCTTCACACCCCGGACAGGTCATGGCAAAGCGCAAATGACCTTTCGCCTTGATCAGTTGCCCGCTGCCGCCGCAGCTCGGGCAAGCGGAATCACTCGCGCCGGCGGAGCGTCCGGCTCCCTCACAGACATCGCAGGACCTCTTCCGGTATACGCTGACGCGAGTCCGGACGCCGGCTATCGATTCGTTGAAAGTCAGTGATATCTGGCATTCCAGATCAATGCCGGCGGCCTCTTCTTTCCTCCCGGTTCGTCCGTCCTGGAAGAACTGGCTGAACAGGTCGCCAAAACCCGAGGCCGAGGAACGTGACGAATCAAATCCCCCGAACTCAAAGTTCCACCGGGAGGCCGTCGGGGGCTCGAGCACTCCTTCGACGTAGTATCCGTTCTTGTCATAAAACCCACGCTTGTCCGGATCGCTCAACACCTCGTACGCCTCGGCGATTCTCTTGAAGAGTTCCTCGGCGGCGCGATCACCCGGGTTGATATCGGGGTGATACCTACGGGCAAGCTTCCGGTACGCTTTCTTGATGTCGACTACCGAAGCACTCTGCCCGATCCCGAGGATGACGTAAAATTCCGAGGTCATTGCCGTGTTAGTCTGCCTTCTTCTCGTCCACATCGACGTATTCCGCGTCGATCACTTCTCCTTCCTCTTGATCTCCTCCGGAGGTCGCATCTGGTTCCGGCCCGCCTGCCGCGCCAGCGCCGGGGTCGCCGCCGGCGCCAGGCTGGCCATACATGGTTTCCGCAATCTTATGGGAAGCCGCGGTCAGTGCTTCCGTGGCACTGTTGATGCGTTCCGTTCCGCCTTCTTCCAGAGCCTTCTTACAGTCCGCGATGGCCGCTTCGACAGTCTTCACTTCAGCCTCGGGAAGCTTGTCCTTATTCTCAGAAATCAGCTTTTCAGTCTGATACACCAGAGAATCGGCGCGGTTTCTGGCCTCGATCTCCTCAGTCTTCTGCTTGTCGTCATCAGCGTGAGACTCGGCTTCCTTGACCATCTTCTCGATCTCGTCCTTGCCCAAACCGCTGGACGACGTGATCGTGATCTTCTGTTCGGTGCCGGTCCCCATGTCCTTAGCGGACACGTTGACGATCCCGTTGGCGTCGATGTCGAACGTCACCTCGATCTGGGGAACCCCCCGAGGTGCGGGCGGCAGGCCCACCAGGTGAAAGCGTCCAAGCGTCCGATTGTCTCGCGCTATGGGGCGCTCGCCCTGAAGCACGTGGATTTCCACCGACGTCTGGCTGTCGGCAGCGGTCGAGAACGTCTCGCTCTTGCGAGTTGGAATCGTCGTGTTCCGCTCGATGAGTTTCGTAAACACGCTTCCGAGAGTCTCGATACCCAGCGAAAGAGGGGTCACGTCCAGAAGCAGGACGTCTTTGACTTCTCCACCAAGAACTCCCGCTTGAATCGCCGCACCCAGAGCCACGACTTCGTCCGGATTTACACCCTTGTGCGGCTCGCGTTCAAAGAGCTCGTTTACAATTTTCTGCACGCGGGGTATGCGCGTCGAGCCTCCCACGAGGACCACTTCATCGATGTCCTTGGGGCTCAAACCGGCATCCTTCAAGGCTTGACGACAAGGGCCGGCGGTCTTCTGGAGAAGGTCTTCGATCAACGCCTCGAGCTTGGCCCGCGATAATCTCTCAGTCAGGTGTTTCGGGCCGGTGGCGTCAGCGGTGATGAACGGCAACGTGATTTCCGTCTCCTGCGCCGTGGAGAGCTCACACTTGGCTTTTTCCGCAGCCTCTTTCAGACGCTGGAGAGCCATCTTGTCCCCAGAAAGCGGATCGCTGCCCTCTTTTTTCTTATACTCCTCGATCAGCCAGTCGATGATGACCTGGTCGATGTTGTCACCGCCCAGGTGGGTGTCGCCGTTCGTGGCCTTGACCTCGACAACGCCCTCTCCCACTTCGAGAATGGAAATATCAAAAGTGCCGCCGCCGAAATCGTACACAGCGATGGTCTCGTCGGTCTTCTTGTCCAGGCCGTAGGCCAGTGCCGCAGCCGTCGGCTCATTGATGATTCGCAACACTTCAAGACCGGCAACTTTGCCGGCGTCTTTCGTTGCCTGACGCTGGGAATCGTTGAAGTAAGCCGGGACCGTAATCACGGCCTGCTCGACACTCTCACCCAGGTAATCCTCAGCCGCCGATTTCAGCTTCTGAAGGATCATGGCCGAGATTTCAGGTGGCGAAGATTGCTTCCCCCCAGCCTCAATGCGGATGTCGTTCTTGGCATCGACGACCTTGTACGGGACCATTTTCATTTCCTCGCTCACTTCGTCGCGTCGCCGCCCCATGAAGCGCTTGATCGAGTAAATGGTGTTTTCCGGGTTCGTCACCGCCTGCCGCTTGGCGACCTGCCCAACGAGTCTCTCCCCTTCTTTCGCAAACGCCACGACAGACGGAGTCGTCCGCCCCCCTTCCTGATTGGAAATGACGACCGGCTCTCCACCCTCCATGACCGCCACGACCGAATTGGTCGTTCCGAGGTCGATCCCAACAATCTTGCTCATCTGTACTCCTTCTCCTGCAACACTTCTTCAGGACATCTTTTCTATTGATCTGGAATGATTGCCAATCCAAAGTATAGGATCTGAGTCAATCGTTGTCAATTAATTCTTATAGCAGCGTTGTTAGCTTGCGACCGTGATGCCCCTATATTGTTGACATTATGGGTAGTATGGCATGTGTGGGGTGGGAGTCCGAGACCGGAGGTCTTTGACACGGATTGAGGATTAGCCTAAGCGGCACCTCAGGAGAGAGCTCCCGAGCGTGGGGGGACCGGCCCGGCGTTCGGGCTCCCGTCACCCCATGCACAGCAGGAAGGTATGCGCACTCATTAACGTGGTGTGTGCGTGGGGACGGTGGGCCCGACGCCAAGCAAAGCATGGATCCGCCGCTCGACCGGGCTAGCTAATCTGCTTGGCGGTCGGAGTAGATCTTCTGAACCCGTGCCACGTACGCCTGCGCCTGTTCGCTCGCGCCCACGGCACCAAGGTAGCGTGCGAGGCCTTCCCAGAGACCGTGGCGGGACATGTAGTCCTTCAGGATCCGGGTCCCAAGATCCACGTTGTCCTCGACGCGAAACAGGTTGATCGCCTCAATGTCGGCCAGGGAGCCCCAGGTCGGCACGTGGATCTGCATGATTCCGACGGCATCCTTACCGGAAATCGCAAACGGGTTGGCGGAACTCTCGACGAGCAAAACGCTGGCGACCAGATGAGGATCCACGTCATGCTTGCGACCGCTGGCCACTACAGCCCGGGCGATCCTTGCACGCTGCACCTGGCTCACCCGAGAATGGCGACCGAGGAGGCTTTCGATGGAATCGATAGCCGGATCGGAAATCGGCACGAAGAGCCCCACAACCTCATCGGATGGCTCTACTGCGGCGGCCTGGACGCTCTGTTGCTCGGAATCGACGGGGTTCGAAACGGGGAAAACGGAAATAATGACAGCGGTCGTTACCATATATACAAATATTTTCAATGACTTAGAGAGCCACAAATCAAACCGTGGGTCAAATACTTCTTGTTCCAGCCGACCTCCATCCCGCGGCATCTGCCGCAAAACTCTATGGGTCTCATCCTCCCTCCCTGGGACACAAAAATAGCGCCCGTCATCGGAACCTCCGAACGCAGGCGCAAGCATCTACGACAATTGTGACGGGTACCGATAGTCAAAAACAAGTAAAAGAAATTGCACCTGAATCGAGCAGTCGAAAAGGCTTGTGGTGGGGGCGTCCACCCCGCTATTCTGAAGGGTTTCCCTCTCGAACGAATTGTCTTCCTAGTGGCTGCAAAAACAGGCTTTCGCGGATTTCGACGCTAGACGGATGATTCTGAATAGGGGGATTTTTATTTTGCCCGAGGACGTTATTTATTCTTGGAAGGCCCCTTGATACAAACTTCCGTGAGCCTTAAGGTGAACGCATGTCATCGGAATTCGGCTACTATCGGCATCCCACGATCTCTGACAACACCATCGTTTTCGTCTGCGAGGACGACCTGTGGACGGTGGCGGCGGGCGGCGGCATCGCACGGCGTCTGACCGTAAATCCCGGTGCGGCATCGTTTCCTGTTTTTTCCCCCGACGGGCAAGCCCTGGCATTCACGGGACGCGACGACGGCCCCGCGGAAACTTATGTCATGTCGGCCGAGGGGGGCATTCCCCGGCGGTTGACATGGCTGGGCGCTCGTTCCCAGACGCTCGGATGGACTCGGGATGGTCACGGGATCATCGCCGCGACAGACTGGCAGCAGCCTTTCGCCGGCGATATGCGCCCGATTTCGGTCCGAACGACCGGGTCGGCGCCAGAGTTCCTGGACTACGGTCCGGCGCGCGCACTTTCGTTCGGTCCCAAACCTGGATCAGTAGTCATCGGCCGGAACTCCGGGGACCCGTCTCGCTGGAAGCGCTACCGGGGAGGAACGGCCGGCACGCTGTGGATTGATCGGCAAGGTGACGGCAAATTCTCGGAACTGATACGGCTGGAGGGGAACCTCGCGAATCCGATGTGGATCGGGAGTCGCATCTTCTTCCTCTCCGACCACGAAGGACACGGAAATCTCTACTCGTGCACCCCAACCGGCCGCGGCCTCAAACGCCATACGGAACACGAAGACTTCTACGTCCGGTTTCCCTCAAGCGATGGGCAGCGGGTCGTCTATCACGGAGGCGCCGATGTCTTTATTTTTGATCCGGAGGGAAACACGTCGGGCAAGGTGGAGATCGGTATCCACAGCAGCTTCGGCCAGAGGAACCGTAAGTTCGTCGGTGCGAGCCGTTACCTGGAGGGTTTCGACCTCCACCCGGAAGGCCATTCCCTGCTGAGTGTCCACAGAGGAGGCCTGCACGCGATGGGTCTTTGGGAAGGAGCCTCCCGGAGGTTGGGCCAAGTATCGGGAGCACGCTACCGTCTGGGCTCCTGGCTACCCGACGGCGAACGTGTCGTGGCCGTGACGGACGAGGGTGGCGAAGAGAGCCTCGTTCTGTTCACGATGGACGGATCCAAAGAGCCCAGGAAGATCCAGGGAGACTTCGGACGGGCGACCGGCCTGACTGCAGCGCCGGTTCAGGCGTCGATGAAGGAGCGTGGAAAGAAGAAAGCAGCAAAGGGGAAAAAGAAGCGTACACCCAAGGCCGGGAAGACCCGACCCGACCTGGTCGCGCTCACGAACAATCGGCATGAACTGATTCTGGTCAACCTCACGGACGGATCATCCCGCGTGCTCGACCGCAGCCCTCACCGACGAATCGACGGGGTGGCGTGGTCACCCGATTCGCTCTGGCTGGCCTACGGCCTTTCGACGTCTCAGCGGAGCAGTTGCATCCGCTTATGCAACGTGGACAGCGGCAAGATCACCTCCATCACCAGGCCCGACTTCTTCGATACCGACCCAAGCTTCGACCCGGACGGTGCATACCTCTACTTCATTTCATGGCGCACCTTCAATCCGGTATACGACAGCCACTACTTCGATCTGGGCTTCCCGAAAGGATCCCGGCCGTACCTTGTGACGCTCGAAAAGGAAACGGTCTCCCCGTTCTCGACAGCGACCCAGACACCTCGACCGCCGGGAGCTTCTCCTGACGATGAAGAGGAGACCGACGACACCGACGGGGAACCCACGAAGATCCGGATCGACCTGGAGGGGATCGAGGATCGCACGGTCGCCTTCCCGGTACGCGAGGGACGTTACTGGCGCATTCTCGGAGCCAAAGGCAGGGCTCTGTTCGGCCGACAGCCCGTCGAAGGCAGTCTGGACGAGGAAGATGAATACGACCGGGAGCCGGCATCTGACGGCACGATCGAATTCTGGGACTTCAAGAAGAACAGGTCCGGGCGTGTCTCCGACGGAGTTACGGACTTCTGTCTGTCGCTGGACCGCAAGGTGCTTGGAGTCCGCTCGGGAAACCGCGTTCGAGCCCTGCCGGCGTCCTTCAAGGAAGATCCCGAAAAGGACAAGGACGAGTGTTCTCGTCAGTCGGGTTGGGTGGACCTGGACCGAATCCGGACCGCGGTCGTCCCCATCGAGGAATGGCGGCAAATGTATAACGAAGCCTGGCGACTCCAACGCGAACAGTTCTGGTCCCCGGACATGTCCGGTGTGGACTGGCAGAAAGTCCGCGAGCGGTACCTGTCGATCCTGGACCGGGTCGGCAGTCGCACGGAGTTCTCGGATCTGATGTGGGAGATGCAGGGTGAGTTGGGAACGTCTCACTGCTACGAGATGGGAGGGGATTATCGGCCTCGTCCCAACTGGAGGCAGGGGTACCTCGGGGCGGATTTTTCCTACAACAGGAGGACCCGGAGCTGGCGCATCGAAAGGATTCCCCGGGGAGACTCCTGGGACGCGGAATCCTGCTCCCCACTGGCGGCGCCTGGTCTCGACATTCATGCCGGAGACGAAATTGTGGCGATCGCGGGTGAAACGCTCAGCGAACATGTATCTCCTTACGACCGCCTCATTCATCTGGCCGACAAGGAGGTTCAGATCACGGTGCGGCCCCGTAGACGTTCGGGTGGATCACGGACGGTCACGGTAAAGGCCCTGAGAGATGAGACCCCGCTTCGATATCGCGATTGGGTCGAAGCGAACCGGAGCCGCGTCCACGACGAAACCGATCAGCGTGTGGGATACCTTCATGTCCCGGACATGGGACCACACGGCTACGCGGAGTTCCATCGTTACTTCGGGCAGGAATCGGATCGGGATGGCTTGATTGTCGACGTGCGCTACAACCGGGGCGGTCACGTGTCACAATTGCTTCTCGAAAAACTCCTCCGGCGAAGGATCGGCTACGACATCAGCCGATGGTGCGAACCGATGCCGTACCCCGATGCGGCGCCGATGGGACCCATGGTCGCATTGACGAACGAACACGCCGGCTCCGATGGCGACATCTTCTGCCACGCTTTCAAGCTGTTCGGGCTGGGCCCCCTGATCGGGAAACGAACCTGGGGCGGAGTGATAGGCATATGGCCCCAGGCCACGCTCGTAGACGGAACCGTAACGACACAGCCCGAATACGCATGCTGGTTCGAAGACGTCGGCTACGGGGTGGAGAACTACGGGACGGAGCCCGACATTGTGGTCAACATACGGCCCCAGGATTACGCAGCCGGACGCGACCCGCAGATGGAGCGCGCCATCGTGGAAATCAAGAAAGAGATGCGCCGAAAACCGTCCAAGAAGCCCTAAAGGAGAAAGAGTTAGCCAGCCCCAGACCAAGGCGGTTAACAGGCCCAACCTTCGGAGACGCGGAAAGGATTTTTTTCATCGACGAGACTGGGTGTGCTTTCGAAGTCGAAACGACCTCTCGGATAGCTAACCGCCGCTCAAAGCGCAGAGTATCTGCACCTCGTCGGAGGGCTGAACCGGAGAGGAAAGATCCCAGACCTGTTCGCCTCCGACGAAGACCTTGATGTGTTCCCGGACAGAATCCTGTTCGTCGATGATGCGAAACCGGAAACCGGGAAAGGAATCATCGAGGTTCGACAGGACCTGTCCAATGGTCTTCCCCTCCCCCCGGACGACGGTCGCCTCTCTGGTATAGGAAACGGAGGGGGCCGGGAATGAAGACCTTCATCAAGACGCCTCGACCGGCTCGACGGAATAGATTTCCGGGAGATGGCTGGCGAGGCACTTCCAGCTTCGTCCCTCGTCACGGCTCCCCCATACCTCGCCGGACGTCGTACCGAAATAGATCCCGACCGGATCCCCCTCGTCCGCCGTCATCGCCTGCCGCTTGACGGTGAACCAGGCCTTCGATGCGGGCAGCCCCTTGTCGAGCCGTTTCCAGGTACGACCGGCATTCTGGGTCATGTAGGCCGCCGGCCTGCCTCCCGGGCTCGTACGTGGCCAGACGGAGGTGCCATCCATCGGAAAAACCCATACCGTGTCCGGATCACGTGGATGCAGCACGATCGGAAATCCGATGTCACCGACGCTCTTGGGCATCTTGGTCCCTATTCGTTCCCATCGGCCCTTGGAACGCTCCATTCGATAAATGCCGCAGTGATTCTGCTGGTAAAGCCGATCTGGTTTCAAAGGGTGCAACTGAACGCAATGGGGGTCGTGCCCGTATTCGGGGTCGGGGACCGGCAGGAACTCGGCAGCGCAACCCTGGTTCAACGGAAGCCAGTCCGCACCCTGGTCGGTAGATTCAAAAACGCCACCGCTCGACATGCCCAGATACATGTGCCTGGCATCGCGGGGATCGATCAGGATCGAGTGCAGCTTCGGCCCGTCGGGCGTGCCGTCCTGGCCGCCGCCGACCCAGTCGAACCGTTTGGGATGGTCGTTGAACCCGGCGACGCTGGCCCAGTTCCTGCCGCCATCCTCGGAACGGAACAATCCCTGGGGAGAAGAACCCGCGTACCACACACAGGGTTCGGAAACGTGCCCTGGTGTCAGCCAGAAAACATGGTCGACCACCTTGGGTTTTTTCGGTGACCTGGTCTTCTTGAAAGCCGGCGGGGTTTCCGCTTCGACCCAGGTCCTGCCGAGATTCGAAGAGCGAAAAACCGTGGGGCCCAGGTGGCCGGTCCGCGCCGCGGCCAGCAAGGTCTTTCCGTCGCGGGGATCCAAAACAACGTGGTAAACAATGTGCCCGAGAAACATCGGCGCCGACAGGTCCCACTTCCGGCGGGGCTTGTCTCCCTTCAGGGTAAAGGCGCCTTTTCTGGTTCCGATCAACAACGTGACAGGTGCGGGCCCTGCTTTCTTACTGGTGGTCTTCTTGGACTGTGTCGGCATTAGCGAACCTCCTCTGGCGTGTAGCGATCAGCGGGCAGCCTACGACATTCGGCCCGGGCGGGTTGCTGCCAGCTTTATTCGCTGAAAGCTACTCGCTCCTTTCTCACACAGCTGGCACCACCTGACAAGAGCCACTTCTGTAGAATGACTGGTGCCACTTCTTCACATAAGGAACCTAAGACGGTGCTGATCAAACTGGAAGGCGCTGGCCCTCTCTACCAACGGCTCTACCGCGCGATACGAAATCAAATCCTTGAAGGACGATTGCGTGCAGGCGAACGTCTGCCTTCCACGCGCGGACTCGCCAGGGAGCTGGGCGTATCCAGGAACGTTGTCATGCTGGCGTTCGAGCAACTTGTTGCGGAGGGCCACCTCGTAGGACACACCGGTTAGGGAACCTACGTTTCGTCGGAATTGCCGGAAGGGCTGCGATGGAAATCCAGCCGGAGAGTACAGCCCAGCCGATTGGGTCCCACACCCGCGAAACTCAGGTTGTCCTCATACGGCCGACGTTTGAGCGAGGCCGACCTTCAGTTGCCGAGCCGCACGCGAGGGCGTCTGCCATACGACTTCCGTCATGACCTCAGTTCCGAAAACCTGCCCGAAAGCTGGCGGCGTCTGTTTGCGGGAAGGGCTCGCGCTGGCGGGTCCACGTCCCTGACCTACGGTCTGGAACAGGGACATCCGCCGTTGCGGGAAGCCCTCGCCAGATACCTCGGACGCAACCGGGGAGTCCTCTGCGGGGCGAACCAGATTCTGATCACAGATGGATCGCAACAGGCATTCGATTTGATAGCCCGGGTCCTGATCGACCCAGGTGATGCGGTTGTATTCGAAGAACCTCACTTCGTCAGTGTTCGACAGTGTTTCCGAGCCCACGGAGCGGACATCATTGGCGTCCCCGTCGACGCTGAAGGTCTCGAGGTCGGGCAACTGTCTTGTATCGCCCAGGAGCCGCGCCTGGTTGTGGTGACCCCCTCCCATCAGTATCCGACCGGCGTCGTCATGCCCGAAACCAGAAGGAACCGACTGCTGGGTTGGGCCGAACAGAATCATGCCCTGATCGTCGAAGACGATTACGACAGCGGGCTACGAGACGGCCCGCGATCCGTCGAAGCCATTCAGTCGCTCGACACCGGGGACCGGGTGCTGTATGTCGGCACCTTTTCCAAGGTTCTGTTTCCCTCGTTGCGGATCGGCTATGTCGTACTTCCCGGGCCGCTGGTCGAACCGATGGCCAGGGCGAAGATGCTCGCTGATCGCGGGTCACCAACTCTCACGCAGGAAGCCCTCTCGGAGTTTATCGAGGAAGGCCATTTCGAACGCCACGTCCGAAAGCTTCGGCAGCGTGTCGACACATCGAGAAGGATTCTTCTGGATGCGATCGACGAAAACCTGGGGACGGATGTCCAGGTCGCGGGCAATGGTTCCGGACTCCACGTTCTCATCTGGTGCAGACACGTCCCGGAAAAACAAGCCGAGGAAGTCGTCCGGGCGGCGGCGAAGGCCGGCGTCGGGCTGCGGACGGTGTCTTCGAATTACCTGACCCCGCCCTCCCGAGCAGGACTGATCCTGCGATTCGGCGGTCTCGGGGATGAGGAAATCCGTGCCGGCACCAAGCGACTCGGGAGGGTGATTCGACGTCTCTCATCATGAGCTAGGAGCCTGCGCGGCAGAAGGAATCTGCTACGAAAGCGGTAGAATCGGTCCATATTCCCCCGATTTTTCGTTAAATAGAACCACTATTCGCCTCAAAATCGAGAAAATGCCTCAAAGTCCAGAAAATGCCTCAAAGTCGAGAAGATCTTGCCTCAAAGTCGAGAAGATGCCTCAAAGTCGAGAAGATGCCTCAAAGTCGAGAAGATCTTGCCTCGATTCCCCACTTTCTCGCTACGATCCCTTCTGCCGTGCAGGCTCCTTGCCTACTCTTCCCTTCTCAGCCTGGCATCCAGAAGCAGTCGGATAATATTCTGATCGCACCCGTCTAATCCATTGGCAACGTCAATTCCGGGTTCGGGATCCGCACCTTCATCCAGCAACATCTCCACGGTCTCGAGGTCGTCCGACAGCACGGCAAACATCAGGGGTGTCCAACCGTGCCGGTCGGGTGCGTTCGGATCGGCACCCATGTCCAGGAGGCCCCGTACGAACTCGTGGTCTCCGCCCGGTGACGCGTTGAACAACTCGATGTCGAGGGCACTCCGATGCATGCCTGGGATGAGCGCCTTCTGGCGCCGCCGCAGCAAATAATAGAGGGCCGGGGGGATGGGTAGCAGCCACAAGAGGTAGAGCCAACCGGTGATCTCAGAGATCGGCCACCACCGCCACCAGAAATTCGCCACAAGCCGCAGTTCTTCGTGTGAGGACAGGCCAACCGCGTCGATCAGGCCGGTGACGTCGCCCTCATCGACGGTATTTCTCAGTTGCTCGAAGAATCGACGCTCATTGAACCGGGACTCCAGATATAGGAATGTGCGTTCATATTCCTCGTATTCGTCGGTGGCCTCCACCCTGTAAATCGTATTGTTGGACCGGTCCAGCATGACATGGCTGGTGCCGCTGCCGCTGAAGTAGATCGCGAACCCTTCATGAAACCACGCCGGCAGATCCATCCTCGGATTCCGATCGCACAGCGTCGATTGAAGGAATGCGTGCACGAGCTCATGGGACACCGTTCTGACAAGAGACTCTTCGGTGAGCCGTTCCTGGTCCCGAGTGGGTTGGGGTGGGTCGAGAACGGCTATGTACCGGCAAGACATTGTGACCGCACGGATGGATGGAGAGTCGAAGGCCGAACGAATCGCCTCGGGCATCAGGTCGCGGTTGGGATAGTACTTCAGGTAAACCAGGCCCCGCGGCGGCCGCATCCCAACCTCTTCTCTCAGCCTGGCGATCGCGGGATCCCGTGTTGTCGCCAGCATCACAAGCTCGCGTCGGACCGAATCGGGGTCCCCACTCGTGTCCACGAAGTCCAGGAAGAGCGAGGCCAGATCCGCGGCGGTCACCAAGGAAGCGGGAAGCTCGGATTTCGAGTCCGACAAACAGTCGACCAGGCCTTTGTACGATCTTACGGCCTGATCCACCTCCTCTTCCGAGCTAAGAATCGGATTGACCAATCGGCCGAACGATCCATCCGAACCGATCACCCGCCCCAGTTCGGGACATTCGGCAAGGAACTGGACAATGGGATCGTCGATAGGCGCGGCCGTGCCCTGAAGAGGTGCTGCAGGAGCAACAAGAGGTCCTGCAGGAGCAACAACGGACAAGGTCAGGAATACCGGAATGAAGAGGACGCGAAGCAACAAAGACCTCACGAGTGCTCCCCGACGTGACGGAGGGTTCCAACTGGTTCGGTGTGTGGCATTCCTCACCCTTTAATACTCTAGCAGCCCGTGGTGGAAGTCTGTAGGGTCGCGTTACGAGCGCCATGGGGCTAGATGCAAGGCGCCACGACGACGTCGATGCTCTTCATCGATCTAGGAGTGGCAACGCCGCAGCTGGCCCCATGCCGTCGTAACCCGAAGGGCGCAGGGGTCTTCGGGCCACAGGCTTTGTCATTCGTCGGTCACGATGACAAAGCATCGTTCCGCTCCTCATTTCGCGCCTGTGACCCGAATACCCCTGCGCGCGACCCTACAGACTTCCACCACGGGCTCCTAGTACCCACAGAGTTTCAAATTACGACTGAGGTCTGGAGTTATGAGACATAATCGTGCAGGATAACGCCATCGAAAGTCGCAATTAACTACTTCGGGGGACATCATGGAAAACATCATTGCCAAACTGCTTGGGGATTTCGAAAACGGAAAGATGAGCCGCCGTCAGCTCATTCAAAGTCTGGCTCTTGCCGCCACGGCGGCATCCACTGCCGGCGCCGCAGTGGAACCGGCCCGACAAGCAGGGGGTTTTAAAACGATCAGTCTGGATCATATCTCCTACTCGGTTGCGGACTATACAAAGACGCGCGATTTCTATTCGGATCTGATGGGGATGACGGTCGCCGGCGACAACGGAACGAATCAGTGTCAGCTCCAATTCGGCGATTCTCTCGTGATCGCCAGGAACCATCGCCTGGAAGAGGGACAGGAAGATCCCGGACCGAATATCGGCCACATCTCTTACAAGATCGAAAACTGGGACACCGACAGGGTCCGGGAGGAATTGGAGAGCCGCGGCCTGGAACCCAGTCTGGACCGGGGGCCCGGTGGCATCTATGCCAGTTTCCACGTCAACGATCCGGACGGATATGATCTGCAGATAAGCGGTGACATCCAACCGGGAGATTCGTTGTCTAGCGGGGAATAACGGTATTTTCAGCTAGGAGCCGGCTGAAACCGCTTGTTTCGCGCCCATCTATAGATTACGAAATCGGAATCGAAGGTGAGGATACGCGGCTCCTGAAAAATCTCCGCGCAACGAATCAGACATGCATCGGCGAGGGATATGGGCCGATTCGCGTATGTGCGCAAGAGCCGTTCGATATGCGTCCAGTTATCCTGGGGTGAAAACGAAATCTCGTAAACTCCCTTTCGGCCGAGCGCAATGACTTCCTGAGGTCCTGCGGGATGGACTCTTCTCATCAGAAAGCATGCCTCGGCGATGACAGCTTCACAGCAACGAAAGGGTGTCAAAGACTCGGAAAACAGTTTCTTGGCGCGAGGGTGCTCGGCGTCGTCCTTCGACAACAACGCAACCAGAGGCCCGGTGTCCAGGAGAGTTCCCGCCGGATTCATTCGCCGAAACCCTCCAGATGCTTCCGGTGGGTCGCGAGATCCCTGGGGCCTCCCGTAAACTTCCCCACGCTCCGGCCCGCCAGTTCGAGCGCGCTTCGTTTCCGGCCGAACTGTTTGTGCGCCAATCGCAGCCCAATTCGAACAAGTTCCGATTCCGAGCGGCCGGTCGATTTGATCAAATCTTCGAGGGTATCCCGGTCGCCCTTGCTGAGACGCGCATGAACGAATGTCTTCATACAGTAAATGTAGCACACTCTGAACTATCTGTGCTACACGGTCGGGTGGACGTTGAAACGGAGCGCCCCTGGAAGGCCAGCGGGCCTTCCAGGGTTGCGGTTCCATGACTTGCGTCATACAATCATCACGGAACTCGCGAAATTGGAGTTCCTGACCACGTGATGGAGTCAATTACAGGTCACTTATTCCGTCGGATGTCAGATCGCTTCGGTCAGATCACTGCACAATTGGTCTCGAGACCGCACCTCCGACCAACCTGTTCGAACTAAAGATTCCGGAGAGATGTCCGAGTGGTTGAAGGAGCACGCTTGGAAAGCGTGTGTGGGGGTAACCTCACCGTGGGTTCGAATCCCACTCTCTCCGCTCATTTGCTCCTGGGGCGCAACGAGTCATTATCAGGCCTTAGGGGGGCTGTGCAATCGGCGCCCGCGAACCCCGCCAGGTCCGGAAGGAAGCAACGGTAGTGGGTTACCCGATGTGACACAGTATCCCCCGGGCCTGGCCTTCTCACCGGCCCTTTTTACCAGGTACGAAGAAAACATCTGTCGACCCGAATGAAGTATCAGGTCATTGCGCGTAAGTTCCGCCCCCAGACCTTCGAGGATGTCGTCGGTCAGAGCCCGATCGTTCGAACGCTCCAGAATGCGATCGAGATGGACCGGGCCGGGCATGCCTACCTTTTCTGCGGACCCAGGGGAGTCGGGAAGACGACGACGGCGCGACTGCTGGCGAAGGCATTGAACTGCGCCGAAGGCCCCACTGCCAAACCATGCAACGAATGCCCGTCGTGCCAGGAAATAACGGCGGGCCAGTCCATTGACGTTCTCGAAATCGATGCCGCTTCGAACACCGGCGTCGACAGCATTCGGGAACTCCGGGAAAATGCCCGCTACGCGCCGTCACGCGACCGACACAAAATTTTCATCATTGATGAAATCCACATGCTGTCGACCTCGGCCTTCAACGCCCTGTTGAAGATCCTGGAGGAACCGCCCTCACACGTCGCTTTCATCATGGCCACGACGGAGCGGGGGAAGCTGCCGGCAACGATCCTGTCGCGCTGTCAGCAGTTCGTTTTCAGGACGATCCCTCCTGCCGAAATTCAGGAACATCTGAAGAGCATCGCCGAACGGGAAGGCATCCGACTGGGAGAGGGCGCGCTGGACTACGTGGTCAAGGCCGCCGAAGGCAGCATGCGGGACGCCCAGTCCCTGCTCGATCAGATCATCGCTTTTGGCGGCCAGGAGATTACGGACGAGGAAGTCCGAGACGTGCTGGGTTTCATTCCCTCCGACATCCTGGACCGCTCCACAGAGGCGTTGATCGCCCGGGATTCGAAGGCGTTGATCGAGATCGTCGAAATCGTCGTGGATCAGGGTCTCAACCTGCAACAGTTCGTGCGGGAGTTTCTCTCCAGAATCCGGGATCTCCTGTTGGCCAAACTTGGAATAGCTGAGAAGATTCTGGGCACGCCAGAAGAACGAAAAAAGATCGCATCCGACTCCGAAGAATTTTCCGAACAGGATCTGATCCGGTTCTTCGACATGTTGCTGCGCCTGGAAAATGACCTGAGATGGACTTCCGAGCCACGCTTTCACCTTGAAGTGGGATGCATCAAGCTGGCAAAGGTGGGACAACTGCGAGACATCGAGGAAGTCATACGGGAACTGAAGAACGGAGAGGGACCTCGAACCGAACCGACTCGGAAAACGACGAGAAGAGCCAGGCCTGCGCCTGAACCAAAGGCGCCGGTCCGACGGGCTGTGGAAGCTCCGGCCAAGAAGCCCGAGCCAAACATCCAGCAACCTAAGATTCGATCGGCGACCGAAAGCGCGCGACCCAAGGCTCCGACTCCGAAGGAGGTGCCGAAACCGGCTCCCGCGCCACCGGTTCGGCCACGTGTCGAGGAATCGCCGAAACCTCCGCGGATCGCACCACCAGTCTCGAAGCCTGCTGTCATGACACCTGCAAGGTCAAGCCTCGAGGAACGGTTTCGACAAAAGGTAGAAGAAAAGTCCCCAACCACGGCGGTGTATCTGGAACGGGTCGAAACCGTTCGCGAGGAAGAGAACCGGATCGTCATCGAAGTAGCGTCCAAGACCGTTGCCAATGCGCTCGCAAGCACCGAACACAAACAAGTACTCGAGACAGCGGCGAGCGAACTGCTTGGTAAAGCCATTTCCGTATCACATATAATGGACAAGGCCTCCGGGAGCGCCACCGAAGTCACTTCCAGCAAATCACTTCGAGAATCCGTCAAGAACGAAGCGCTGGTGCAAAGCTTCCTCGACGTGTTCCGCGGTGACATCAAGCACGTAAAGGGTGCGGAGGATTCCAAGAAGGAATCGGGAGAATAGGAGCGGATTCATGAAGAACATGCAGCAGATGATGAAACAGGCTCAGAAGATGCAGGAGGAGATGCAGAAGAAGCTTGAGCAGACTGTCGTTGAGGGCGACGCCGGTGGAGGCATGGTGTCGGTCAAGATGAACGGTAACAAGGAACTGCTCTCGATACACATCGAACCGGACGTGCTCAACGGTGACGACAAGGAAATGCTCGAAGATCTGATCGTGGCCGCGTTCAGGGCGGCAGCAAAGAACGTTGACGACGCAGTTGCCGGCCAGTTGGGAAGCATGGCCTCCGGGTTGAAGATACCCGGTCTTTTCTGAGCCTTCGAATATGGGAGACCTCGCAGAACCCGTCACCAGACTCATAGACAATTTCCGCAAACTGCCGGGTATCGGAACCAAATCCGCCCAACGGATGGCGTTTCACCTGCTCAAGGTGGAAGCCAGCGAAGCGGAACAGCTCGCCGACGCGATCGTCGAAATGAAGAGGTTGATCCGTCGCTGCTCGACCTGCAACAACCTCACCGACATCGACCCCTGCCACTTTTGCACGCACCCCAACCGGAACGACCGCCTCCTGTGCATCGTTGAAGAATCAAACAACATCCTGCCCATTGAAAGCACGCATGAATTCAACGGGCGTTATCATGTCCTGTTGGGAGCCCTGTCTCCTTTAAAGGGAATCGGTCCGGACCAACTCGCAATCGTCTCGCTTATCGAAAGGCTCCAATCCGGAACGGTCGAGGAAATCATCATCGCGACAAATCCGAACGTCGAAGGCGAAACAACGGCGCTGTACCTGTCGAAGCTGATCAAGCCTCTCAACATCCGAGTGACCCGCATTGCGATGGGATTGCCGGTCGGAAGCGACCTGGACTACGCAGATTCGGTCACGATGACGAAAGCACTGGAAGGTCGGCGAGAACTGTAAACCTACACGGAGATCAACTCTTCAAATTCAGGTATCGCGTCGCGAAGTCTTTTCTGAATTCCGTACTGCAGGGTAAACGTGGCACTGGGACAGCCGTCGCAGGCGCCGACGAGGCGAACCTTCGCCGAATTGCCCACGATTTCCACCAGTTCGATGTCGCCACCGTCGGCGTGAAGGGCGGGACGGACCTCCTCGAGAACAGCTTCTACGCGCTGCTGCATGGTATGGCCTTCGGCCCGTGACGGCGAGGGAGGCTCGGCCGGCTGCCGAAGGGAATTCATGTCGACGCCGAGAATCTTTGAGAGCAATCCCATGACTGCCTCAGGCTCGGGCCGCACCAGCCATCATGTCGTCGAAAACGTCTTCGGCATGATACGAGCTGCGGACCAGAGGACCCGAAAAAACCCAGCGGATCCCCATGCGACGACCGAGGTCGGCAAATTTATCGAACTCTTCCGGCGTGTAGTACTTCTTGATTCGAGCGTGTTTCGGCGTGGGACGGAGGTACTGGCCGATCGTCAGGATGTCTACACCGGCTCCTGCGGCGTCAGCCATCAATTCGTGGATCTCCGCGGTGTCTTCACCGAGCCCCACCATGATCCCCGTCTTGGTGAAGATGCCTGACGACCTTTCTCTTGCCGCCTCGAGCAGCCCAAACGAAACGGTATAGTCCGATTTGAATCGCATGGTGGGATAGAGGCGTTCGACGGTCTCGATATTGTGCGAAAAGATGTCGGGCCCGGCATCGAGCACCGTTCGGAGCGAATCCATGGATCCTCCGAAGTCCGGCGTCAGCAACTCGACCTTCACATCGGCGTCCAACCTTCGGATCTCACGAACGGTGTCGGCAAACACGTTCGCGCCGCCGTCGGCCAGATCGTCACGGTCGACCGAAGTGATGACCGCATGCTTGAGCTTCATGTCACCCACTGCGGCGGCGACCCGTATCGGTTCCAGCAGGTCCAGTTCCGTCGGCTGACCGGACTTCACGGCGCAGTAGGCACACGCCCGGGTACAGGTATCACCGAGAATCATGAACGTGGCTGTCCGGTGTTTCCCCCAACATTCGGCAACGTTCGGACATCTGGCGTCCTCACAGACCGTGTTCAGCTTGTGCGACTTCACGATGCGGCGAACTTCGAAAAAATTCTCGCCGCTCGGAATGCGCACTTTCAACCAGTCGGGACGACCTGTCATGTGAAGAGTATACAAGAAGCGGGTAGCTGGCAGCGAGCAGCTAGCCCGCATAAATCACCGAAAGGACCAGAAAAGGCCGCCCTGTTTGGCATAAATCGTTTGTCGAGAACGGTTCTGGGTTTGTCCACCCGGTCTGGCCCACTTTTGATCGTCTGATTTGGCCCACCCCCTCCTGTTAATAATTCCGAGTAGTGATAATTACCGTCGGGCCTGTGTTGTAGATGTGGGAAAGCCGAGCGCCCTTGGCGAGGCTTTTCCAAGCGCTGTGGGAATCCTGGTTTTTAGGATTTCCACAGCGCGTCATCTTCCACAGGCCTCCGTTTCTTTCTTTTTGGTTCTTTTTCTTTCTTTCGGGAAAAAACTCCGTTTCCAGGATCGCCCAGGATCGACGACCGCGCGGCGATCCGACCCTCAGGACGTGGTTTGTTTCGCGGGTTTCTCCTTTCCAGGCGGATGCCGTGGTTTCTGTCGTTTCTCCAACGTGCGCCGAAACCGGAAGGATTCGGTTCCGGTCTCGATGATGTGAGCGCGATCGGTTATCCGGTCCAGCAACGCCTTGCACAGCCGAACATTGGGAAACACCTGGGTCCATTCCGAGAACGGCAGATTCGTTGTCAAGATCACCGTCGCCCGCTCGGCTCGATCCGAGATGACTTGAAAGAGGAGTTCGGCGCCGAGGTCTGCCATCGGGACATAGCCGACTTCGTCGATGGCAATCAACTCGTATCGGAACCATCGGGCCAGAACCCGGCGGAACTGGTCGTTGTGGTGGGCCTCGACCAACTCGTTGATCAAGCCGGCGGCCGTCGTAAAGCGAACCCGCTTCTTCTGCCGACAAGCGGCCACGCACAGTCCTGTGGCCAGGTGCGTCTTGCCCGTTCCACACTCCCCGATCAGGACGACAGGTTCGGCGTGTTCTAAATAGCCACCGTCTGCGAGTCCACGGATCCGGTTGGCTGGAACCTTCGACCGCGAGAAGTCAAAGTCCTCGAGTGTCTTCATTCGAGGGAAACGTGCGGATTGAATCCGCCGGGCCACGGTGTTCCGTTCGCGTTCTTCAACTTCCATCGCCAGCAAGGCTTCCAGATACCGTGTGTAGGTGTGCTCTTCCCGCTGGGCCTGCTCGGCCATGGCCGCAAACTGCGTTCCGATCGTGGGCGTCCGGAGAGCTTTACAGTACTGCTGAATCGCCGCCTGTTCGACCCCGCCGGCTGTGGCGGACACTAGACCACCTCCGCAGTGAGCAGTGCATCGTAAGTATTCACCTCCGGCAGGGGCCGCTCATAAGCGCGTAGTGCGGCCACTTCCAGTCGCGGCGCCGCCGGCCGGTCGAATCGGGCCTCGGTCATCAGGTAGCGCGCCGCGGCGGCATCGGAGCATCCCAGGCGCAGGGCTTGTTGGAATGCGGAATCCAGCTCGCTATAGCCATGTTCCCGGCCCAGTAGGAGCAACTCCACCATTGCGCGGGTCCCATTCTGTTTTCCGTTGCGATCGATCAACGTCTGCCAGAACTCGTCATAGCTTTTCGGCCATCGGCCCTGTTGCCGCCATTGCTCCAGAGGCTTGCTCCCGGCCAGCGCGCCCGGCTTCCGCTCCAACACCTCCAGATAATGTTCCAGATTGAAGAAGTGCTGGCCGTTTCCATATCCTCGCTCATGCCGCGCCACGCATCCGCCATCGTGCCAGACCTCCACGTAGGCCGGAAAAACGCTCGCCCGCACCACAGTCCCGGCCTTGACGGGGGCGGAGTAGAAGTTGTTACGCACCCGTACACATCCCTTACCATCGACTCGTGGAAAGCTGTCCTCGGCCAGAGGGAACCCTTCGGTCGATAACGCGAGCAGATGGGGCTGTTCGATCTGCATCCCTTCACCCACCGTCTGGACCCGATCGCCGATCTTGCGCCGTTCATCGGCACGGCAACCGGCCAGCAGCTGCGCATTCAGATCCGCCAGGTCCTTCGCCTTCGGCACCGGTACCAGGTGATTGCGCCGGAAGTATCCGGCTTCGCCTTCCACACCGCCTTTCTCGTGGCCCTCGCCGGGTGTGCAGAACTCGGCTTGAAACTTCCAATGCGACCGAAACGCGATGAACCGTTCGGTCTCTACACGCCGGTATCCCCGCAGAATCTTCTTCACCGCGCTGGTCAGGTTGTCATAACGCAGCACCCCGAAGACCCCCGCAAAATAGCGGAAACCCAACTCATGAGCCTCCAGGAATGCCTGTTGTGTCGCCCGAGGATAAGCTCGATGGAATGCGCCACCACTGCCCATGCTCCGCATACAGAAAACCTGGAGCTTCTGCCGTTCGCCATCCAACTCCGCGACGGCTTCGTACCAGTCGATCTGTGCTTCCTGACCCCAGGCGTAGCTTTGCGGCACGAACGTCTCCTGTCGGATGAAACCCATCTCCCGCTTCCGCCGCCCGACATACCGGCGAACCGTCGATTCCCCAATCGGATGTTTCGGAAATTCCATCCGGATCCGTTCGTAGATCCGGTGACTGGTGTGCCGCTGCTTCCGCGGGGCCTGCCTGTCCGCCTCCAACACCCCGTTGATAAATTCCATAACCGGCTCCAGCCTCGGCCTCTTCCGCTCCGGGCTCTTCCTCGCCGGCGGCACGGCGTTTCCCAGCGCTTGACGCACCATCCGCCGATGCACCCCCAGCCGCCGGGCCACACCCTGGATCGTTCCCACACCAAACTCGTGCTCTCGCCGAATCTCTTCAAATAATTCCACCTTCGATCTCCTTGACACCGGGTCCCTCCATTCCGACTCTTTGTTCGGAACAGCCTCTCCGGTTCAGTCGTCAGGGGTGGGCCAAATCAAACGATCAAAAGTGGGCCAATTTAGAGTAGCGCCGAATCTCTTCAAATAATTCCACCTTCGATCTCCTTGACACCGGGTCCCTCCATTCCGACTCTTTGTTCGGAACAGCCTCTCCGGTTCAGTCGTCAGGGGTGGGCCAAATCAAACGATCAAAAGTGGGCCAATTTAGAGAAATCAGGTTCAGAAACCAAACGGAGGCGGCCCTTATGAGTACAGAGTGTAAACAAACCACGTTCGAATTTCACGGACTTCTTCAACGAAAAATGAAGGCGCGTTTCGACGGCGGCAAGATCACGTCTGACGCTGGAGTTCTGCTGCTGCGTGAAGTCGAAAAGCGGACCGGTTTGATCGATGGATTGGCGGGGTGTTTTAGCGATCATCGCGACCAACGGTTGATCGAACACACCGTGAAGGAGCTGTTGGGACAGCGGGTCTACGGGCTGTGCCTGGGATATGAAGACCTGAACGATCACGATCAGTTACGGACCGACCCGATGCTTGCGTTGGCGGTGGACAAAGCGGATCCGCTGGGAACGAATCGACGACAGGCCGGCGACTGGGGAAAGGCGTTGGCGGGCAAGAGCACGCTAAACCGATTGGAGTTGACCGGCGCCGAAGTCGGCGACCAGGAGCGGTACAAGAAGATCGCTATGGATGGGGACAAGATCGATCGTTGGATGGTCGATGCGTTTGTGGCAGCCCATGACAACACGGCGCCCGAAGAGATCGTTCTGGATCTGGACGCGACCGATGATCCGATCCATGGTCAACAGGAAGGCCGGTTCTTTCACGGCTACTACCGCAACTACTGCTATCTGCCCTTGTACATCTTCTGTGGAGAGCATCTGTTGTGCGCTCGGCTGCGCCCGTCCAATATCGATGGGGCGGCAGGATCAGTCGATGAATTGGAACGTATCGTCGGCCAGATCCGTCAGAGCTGGCCGGACGTGTCGATCATCATTCGGGCCGATTCCGGATTCTGCCGGGATGCATTACTGGACTGGTGTGAAACCCACCAGGTCGATTATGTGATGGGGTTGGCCAAGAACGACCGCCTCAAGCGAGAGATCGCTGACCAGATGATTCAGGCTGAAGCGGAGTTTCAGACCACTGGGAAATCGGCACGAGTGTTTAAGGATTTCCTGTACCGGACTCGAAAGAGCTGGAGCCGCACTCGTCGCGTTGTTGGCAAAGCCGAGTTCCTGGCCAAGGGCGCCAATCCCCGATTCGTGGTGACCTCACTGCCACCGGAACGACTCGGAGCCCAAGCGCTCTACGAAGATTTCTATTGCGCACGCGGCGACATGGAGAACCGGATCAAAGAACAGCAACTGGATCTATTTGCCGACCGCACCAGTGCGGGAACCATGCGCGCCAATCAGCTCCGACTGTATCTGTCCTCAGCCGCCTACATGCTTATGCAGGCGTTGCGTCGTCTCGGTCTCAAAGATACCGCGATGGCCCATGCCCAATGCGGAACCATCCGTCTGAAGCTTCTTAAGATCGGTGCGCGTATCCGCCTCACGGTCCGCAACGTCTGGATCTCGATGTCGGAGGCCTATCCCTATGCCGACGTCTTTGCTCTCATAGTGAGAAACCTGCAATCAATTCCGCTTCGTTGCTGACGACACCGAACCTTCAGATCCGAAAAACAGCGCCTCTCATCTGCCTCCCGGCGAGGCCTGCCTGCACTCGCCCATTCATGCCGATCTCCCGCCAAATGTCGCCGTGTCACAGGCTCAAAATCCGCCAATGTCCACGGCTCGCTCACTCTCAGCTCCAAGTCTCGCCGCAAATCGCTTCTCGTATCCGAACACCGATCGATTCTCCGATTGGTGATCCATCCGGGCTAGCGGCGCGGCGGCGCAAGCGTCGAGTAGAACGTCCTTCTCAGGTCCGACAGCTGCAGGCTGCCTGCTACTCGCTATCAGCTACATATGAATGCTCACGCCGTAGACATCTTCCATGGCTTCATGAACGGCTTCGGAGAGAGTGGGGTGGGCGTGAATGGTGTGGATCAGGTCTTCGGCGGTCGCCTCCAGGCCGATCGACGCAACAGCTTCGGCGATCAACTCGGTGACACCGTTTCCGATCATGTGGACGCCGAGGATTTCACCATACTTCTCGTCGGCTACAACTTTGACGAAACCATCGGTGGCATCTTCGATCATGGCCTTGCCGATCGCCGAGAAGGGGAACTTCCCAACCTTGACACTGTGCCCCGCGGCACGCGCGGCTGCTTCGGTCAGACCGACGCTCGCGACCTGAGGTTCGCAGTAGGTACATCCGGGAACCTGGTCGTAGCGGATCGGCACGGGGTTCCGTCCGGCGATTCGTTCAACCGCAACGACTCCCTCATGAGAGGCAACATGGGCCAGCCACGGCGTCGGCACGATATCCCCAATGGCATAGACGCCCGGAACGTTGCTCTCCATATAGTCGTTGACTTTCACGTAGCCCTTGTCGTCGGTGACCACACCGAGTTTCTCCAGACCGATTCCCGAGGTGTTCGGTGCCCGACCCGTCGCCATGAGCAGCTTCTCGGCCTGAACACGCTTTTCCTCGCCTTTGGCGGTCCGAAACACCACTTCAAGTGCGCCCTTCCGGACTTTGGCACTCTCGAGTCTGGCCTCCGTGTGCACGTCGATACCCTGTTTCTTCAGGGCGCGACGCAATTCTTTCGAGACATCTTCGTCCTCGATCGGAACCAATCGCGGGAGAACTTCCAGCAGTGTGACGCGGGTCCCGAAGCTCGAGTAAATGGAAGCAAATTCCACACCCACCGCCCCGGCGCCGACGATGACCATCGACTTCGGGATCGATTCCAGATCCAGGGCCTCGTTGTTAGTGATTACGAACTGACCGTCGACATCGTAGCCCGGCAGCGATTTGGGCTCGGATCCGGTGGCGACAATCACGTGCTTCGCCCGAACCTGGGTCGTCGAACCGCTTCCTTCCACGGCAATGTGACCGGGTCCCGTCAGGGTGGCGTTGCCCTTGTAGGTGACCACCTCGTTCTTTTTCATGAGGAATTCAACGCCCTTAGTCAACTTGGTAACAATGACACTCTTCCGCTTCTGGACCTTGGAAAAGTCCACTTCGACTTCTCCGGTATTGAAACCGTGTTTTGAAGCTCGGCGGATCTTCCCGAGCAAAGCGGCATCATGCAACAACACCTTAGTCGGAATGCAACCCCGTAACAGGCATGTCCCTCCCATACGGACGTCCCTTTCGACAATCGCGGTCTTTAGTCCGAGTTGGTGCGCACGTATCGCCGCAACATATCCTCCGGGACCCGATCCAATGATCGCTAAATCAAATACTTCCCGTGTTTCCACTGATGTTCCCTCAAGGTTTTCCTGCCAGCCTAGTGGTCCCCGCCAGATATAGCGGTACTAGATTTCGGAGTGCAACGGTACCGGATTTGGGGGAGCGACGACGAGCCAATGCTTCGACATTGTGAGGAGGAGCGACGCCAAAGTCGGTGCCGTTCCGCCCGAACCCGAAGGGCCGATGGAGGTTGCCCCTCACGAACGCCAAACCCTGTCGAAAGCTCACACTCACCACACGGTGGATCTCACCCATCAGTCCGCTCGCAACCTCCTTCGGAGATAGTATCGCTATATCTGGCGGGGACCACTAGAACAAGGAGATTAACACAAACAAACAGGCGGGCTCATGTAGCATCCGGTGGACTGCTATTGTAAAAAACGAGCGCGGCAGCGCCGGGGACGTAACCAAAGCAGGTTGCGCTTCGTATTAAAATGAGTTAGGTCGCACCGCCGCACGACCTGACAATAAAACCATGATCGGGCATGGGGCAGTGTTGCGGAATCACGCGGAGATATGTCGAGGTCATGGACGAAAAGGTACTGCAAAATCTAGAGGCACGCCCGTCAAGGATCGAAGGCTAGGTCCGGGGTATTCGAAACATGACGGCCGACCAGAGGATGCCGGTGGACATCGTGACACAGATTTCCGCGGTCCAGGCCGCTCTGAAGAAAGTCGGAGACATCGTTGTCAGCAACCACCTGCAGAGCTGGCTGAGCCAGACCATCGACGGCGATGTAAACAGTGGACAGGATATTGAAGGCCTGCTGAAGGTCCTTCAGCAGCACTACAGATAGACGTCACTTTCGGCTTCTTGGCATCGAGACCAGCGCCCCCTACCTCAGGGTCCGCTCCTGAATCACTTCACATTGTAAGAGAGGGATTTTCGACGCAACGGCGCAAGATCTGATTTTCTTGTTCCGGGCTAAAAGGTCTCCGACAATCTCCCTCAGATCTCTGCGTCTCTGCGTCTAGTTGTTAGGACCCGCTCCTGCTCGCTCAACCTCAGGAAATGTCGAAATGATCGGCTTGAAGGAGAGGATCGCCTTTGACCAGGATGTCCTTCCTCGTCTCCTCCTCCATCTCGGTCAGGTCGACAAAGTCTCCGCTCTTCAGGGCCTTCGCCACTTCTGAGTTGGCTCTGACGATGATCTCGTCCCCGTCGATCATCGTCAGCATCTTCTTCAACTCCTGCTGGATTTCATAGCAGATGGTTTCGACTGCCTTCACGTAGCCGGAGCCGCCGCAACGGGGACAAGCGGAAGCAAGTATCCGCTCCAGGGAGGGTTGGGTCCGCTTACGTGTGATTGCAACCAGACCGAAGTCGTTAAATTGGAGGATCTTTGAAGGCGATCGGTCCTTCCGCAACTCTTCTTCGAGCGCCACCATCACTCGTTGCCGGTTCTTGCGCTCCTCCATATCGATGAAATCGACCACGATAATTCCACCCAGATTCCGCAAACGGACCTGGCGGACGATTTCATGTGCAGCGTCCATGTTGGTCCGGACAATCGTGTCCTCCAGGCGATTCGACTTCCCGACAAACTTGCCGGTGTTGACATCGATCGCCACAAGCGCCTCCGTCTGGTTGACTACGATGTAACCGCCGGAACGGAGCCATACCTTCGGCCGCAGCGCCTTTTCGATCTCCTGCTGAAGGCCGAACTCCTCGAAGATAGGGGTGTCCTTCACATGGAGCCGTACGCGATTGACAAGCGACGGCTGGAAATTGTTTACAAACTCCAGCACTCTTGCGTACTCGACCTCGTTGTCGAGGCGGATCGCTTTGAACTCGTCCGAAAGTTGGTCTCGAAGAACACGCTGAACCAGGTTCAGGTCGCTATGGATCAGGGTTCCGCCAGAGCTCTTTTCGCTTTTTAGACGGATGTCCCGCCACAGGTTGCCGAGAAAGCGAATGTCCTGAATGAACTCCTTCTCATCTTTTCCATCACCCGCCGTGCGCACGATGAACCCGCCGGGAAGGCCTTCTCGATTGTCGTTGATGATGCGTCGCAATCTGGCTCGCTCGTCGTCGGAGGGAATCTTCCTCGAAACGCCGATGTGGTCCACCGTGGGCATATAAACCAGATATCGTCCGGGAAGCGCGATGTGAGAAGTAATACGTGCGCCCTTCTTCCCCAGAGGTTCCTTCGACACCTGGACGAGTATTTCCTGCCCTTCGCTCAAAAGCTCGGAAATCATGGGGCTTCTGGGCCCATCCGAGCGGCCCGATTCCGATTTGACGGGACCTCGCCTCCGGGGTCTCCTCGTCGGGGGTTTGCGCGTGAACCGACCCTCGTCCTTGCGTTCGGTAATCTTCGCAGTGCCCGTTGTCGGATCGTCAGCCTGTTCACCTTCATCGCTGTCTTTGTCGTCGTCTCCGTCGGCGTCCCTCGCCGCGCCGTCTCCGTCGGCGTCCCTCGCCGCGCCGTCTCCGTCGGCGTCCCTCGCCGCGCCGTCCCCGTCAGCGTCCCGCGCCACGCCGGCCTCTTCCGCCGGGGTCGACTCGGCCACTTCCGGGACCTCTTCTTCGGACGATGGCGGCTCTGGATCGCCTTCGTCCGCTCCACTTTCGCTTGCTTCGGAAGAACCGGCATCGTCGGGCTCCCCCGGAGAAGCAGCCTCTTCGGCGGTATCGACGGCGTCCGCGCCGGAGTCCGGCTCCTCAGGCAGCGCATTCTCCGTTATGGCGGCTTCCAGATCGTCAACAGGCATCGGTTCTTCAGTCGGAAATTCGCCGATTAAACGTTCCAGGTCCGCCTCAGCATCAGTCTCGGACAGGTCGGATCCACTCTCGGCTGCATCATCCTTGTACTTGGCGAGGGTCTCACCCGGCAGCAGTTGGAGGCCGCTCTTGCTGCGACCACCGCTCCGGCTCCGGCGCTCGGATCGCTCGCGGGGCTCAGGCCGGTCCTGGGGCTCGGGCCAGTCGAGGGGCTCGGGTCGCTCGCGGGGCTCGGGCCGCTCGCGGGGCTCGGGCCGGTCCTGGGGTTGGGCGTCGTCCGAACCCGGTGATTCAAAGGAAGGTATTCGACCTTTCTTCTCGCGTCGTTCGCCACGTCGGCGCGAACCCCGTCGCTCAGGTGCTTTCGCCGCGGGCTCGTCGGATTCCGGAGCCTCGACTTCGACTGGTTTTTCCGCTTTGGGAACGCGGCTCCGGGGGGAAGGACGGGCGCTTTCGGGTCGGACGGGCGGGGCCCCGGGGGCCCGGACCTCCAGAGCTTCTTTTTCGGCGGTTGCGACGACACGTTCGTACTCGTCGGTGTCTTCGAAAAAGTCCGAAACATACAAAAACGCATCGCGTTCGAGTCCGACATTCACAAATGCGGACTGCATGCCGGGAAGCACTTTAGTAACGCGTCCCTTGTAAATATTTCCGGCGATGTTTTGCGATCGGTGACGCTCGACCAGAAATTCCACCAGTTCGTCGTTCTCAAGAACCGCGATTCTGGTTTCCTGACGGGTCGAGGAAATGACCAGTTCTTTTCGCATCAAAGCTCCTAACTGTGGCTGCTCGAAACTACAAGTCCCTGACGGACGGAAATGTGACTGTCACTCGAATTTCCGCCACCGAAAGACAGATATTTTTCGGCATCCTTTTGGCACCCGGAGCCGGCGGCGCGCAGGGGTACTCCTCGACGCAGATGCGCGAGCGCAAACTTCGCACAATGTCATGGAAACTCCTGGCCCGGAGGAGCTGGACTACGCGTTGTCGTGCGCGCCTGATTCGCGAATGGACGGGTTCGGCCGGTCCGGACCGAGCCCGGAAGATCATAGGCCGATAGCCGGCAAGTGACAATCATCGTTGCCGACACCCGAACGAACCTGCAATTGGATTGAATCCGGGAGTTCTCGTACCGCAGACGAAAAAACCACCGGACCGACCCATGTCCCAACATCGCAGCCTACACAGCTGCTCTCGCGAATCGCCGCTTCACAACGCGAGTTGAAGCTCAACTCTTACGCCGTGGCGTCACGGGCAAAAACTTCAAAATTTTTGACGAAGGGTTCATCCCACTCGCCAACAACAAAACTCTTAAAATCGTGAGAATCGGGCCGGCTACCAGCCGATGTTATGCGGCATCTCTTTTTTCGAGTGCACGACATCCGGCGTTGGCAATCAAGCCGATCACGATTCCGACGGGGACAATCCCCTCGACATCGCTCTCCGGGTGGCTCAACAAGCTCGCTCGGAAGCTCCGGGACACGTCATCGGACATCATCCCGGTCAGCCGGATCGGTCAGTGATACCTGCCCTAGGAGCCTGCGCGGCAGAAGAGATCTAGTGCGAAAGCGGTATAAATCGGTCCAGATTTCCCCGATTTTTCGTTGAATAGAACCACTATTCGCCTCCAAATCGAGAACTCAAAGTCGAGAAAATCTGACCTCGATTCTCCACTTTCTCGCCACGATCCCTTCTGTCGCGCAGGCTCCTACCTCGACTCCGGACAACTAGTTTGAACCGGTTCGAATGCGGGTGGCCGAACAAAACAAGACCCGGCTATGATCGCTCTCTCGGCGACCAAACAACTCTTCTTTAATCGTTATCTATGCCATTGCGGAAACGGGGTTTTCCGAATTCCGGCCCCAACCGATCGACGTCAAGGAATGGGCCGTGAAGCGAATTCCGCCCCAGAAAACTCTTCGCGCTTCCGGCAGAAAAACTATAGCACGATTCAATTCACGTAACGACAACGTCTTACGCTGATGATCAGGCCCAGTCCGGCAAACGCCATCAAAACGGAAGACCCGCCATAGCTGACGAACGGAAGAGGAATTCCAGTAATAGGCATGAAGCCAATCACCATTCCCACGTTCACCAGGATGTGAAAGACGAAAATGCCGACCACTCCAACCACGATGAACAATCCCAGCGTATCGCGCGATGTCGTCGCGCTCGACAGCGACCGAAAGACCAGGGTCAGAAGCAGTCCCAGCGTAATACACACCCCGACAAACCCCAGTTCCTCGGCAACTACGGAAAAAATAAAATCGGTGTGCCGCGTCGGAAGGAAGCCGAGTTGGTTTTGACTGCCTTCGAAGAGGCCTTTACCCCACACGCCTCCGGCACCGATGGCGATTTTGGACTGAATAACCTGGTAGCCGCTCCCCAGTGGATCGGTTTCCGGTTGAAGGAATGTGATGATCCGGTCCTTCTGGTAGTCCTTGAGAGCAAGCCAGGCAAGAGGCAGCATCAGGATCACGATCAACACCCCGGACACCAGGACCACGGGCCGGACGCCCCGAACGAAGAGGCCGAAGGCGATGATCGGCACGAATGTCAGCGCAGTGCCCAGATCCGGTTGAAGAGCGATCAAAACAACGGGGAGCGCGCAGATAGCAAACGCGGTCAGGATTTCAGTGAAACTCATGTAGTGTCGCTTCAGCCCGGACAGGTATCGGGCCAGGGCGATCACCACGACCATTTTCGCTATTTCGGAAGGCTGGAGTCCAAACGATCCGATTCCCAACCAGCTCTTCGAGCCGGCAACTGTCCGACCAAACAGGAGAACGTAGACCAGGATTATGGTAGCGCCGAGATACAGCAGCGCGACATTCTCGGCGAGGACGTGATAGTCAATCGAAGCGACGATGAACAAGAGAACCACGCCGGCGCCGAACCACACGAGTTGACGGAGAAAAAAATTCTCCGACTGCATGTTGAGAGTGGAGCTGTAAATCTCGAGAAGCCCGATCCCTCCGAGCAGCAGGGCGACCGCCAGCAGAGGCCAGTCGAAGTCCCTCCAGAAACGCGAGTTCCTCCAAGATTCAATCATCGTCCTCGGTCAGTTGTTCAGTCCAACAATTTCGTTCGCCGGCGCCCGGCTGAAGCGGCCGACCTTCTTGTCGAAGTACACCTGCATAACGGCCTGGGCGACCGGTGCCGCGGCGGCACCTCCGTGTCCACCGTGCTCAACAAAAACACCGACGACGATTTCCGGATCATCATAGGGAGCAAAGCCGATGAACCACGCATGATCCTCGAACTCGTCCCGGGTACCGTAAGCGTCCTTGGCGACTACCTGCGCGGTACCCGTTTTTCCGGCCACCTCGAAACCTCGAATGCGGGCACGGGTGCCGGTCCCCAGTTCGTTGACCACGCCCCACATCGCACGCCTGATGACGTCCACCGTCTCGTCCCCGAGCGGGTAACGTTCTCGGCGAAGATCGGACGCTTCGACTCCGACTTCCCGAAGTGAACGGGGATCGACCAGATGGGGCTGGTTTAACTCCCCTCCGGAAACCAGGCCGCCAATGGCCCACGTCAACTGCAGAGGCGTCACATCAACGGGCCCCTGACCGATACTGACTGAAATCGTCTCACCCGGGTACCATCGCGAATCGGACACCTGCTGCCGCCATTCCTCGGACGGAATCAAACCGGAGTCTTCTCCCGGCAGATCGATACCCGTTCTTCGGCCCAACCCCATCGTCTTGGCGTGGTCCGAAATGCGAGTGATACCGAGCAGGTCCCCAACGTTGTAGAAGAAAACGTTGCAGGAATGGACAATAGCGTCGTGCAGGCCAATTTCGCCGTGGCCGCCACCCTTCCAGCAATCGAATGTGTTTCCGTAGAAGCTCGCCGCGCCCGGGCAGAAAAAGGTTTGATCGGCCGCTATGGCATCCTCTTCGAGGCCCGCGGCGGTCATGAAAATCTTAAAGACCGACCCGGGTGAATAGTGGTTCTGTATCGCTCTGTTCTGAAGCGGCTTGCGTGGATCCGACACGAGTCGATCCCATTCATCCACACCGATCCCACCGGCAAACAATGTCGGATCGAACGCGGGCAGGCTCGCCAGGGCCAGGATCTCGCCGGTTCCTGGAATCATCGCGACGGCCACACCGGTTCGCTCTCCCAGAGCTTCTTCCGCAGCCATTTGCATGTCCAGATCCAGCGTTGTGTACAGATCGTTCCCGGGAACCGGTTTGAGTTCGCCGAGCGTGTTCATCTCACGGCCGAAGTTGTTGACGATCACTCGACGGATGCCGTCACGACCTTGCAGGAAAGCATCATATTGCCATTCGAGTCCACCGACCCCGACGATGTCGCCGGGCTTTCGGTCCGCGAACCGAGGTTCTGCTAGCTGGGCCGGGGTGACTTCGCCCACATAGCCCAGCAGGTGGGCCGCCAGTTCCCTGCCTTCGTACCGGCGGCGAGGCTGAAACTCGACACTGATTTCCGGGAACTCGTACTGATGAGCTCGAACATAGGCGATATCGGCAACAGGAACATCCTCCTGCAACACGATCGGACGGTACTCGGGTTCGTCTCGATGTTCTCCGAGTCGTTCAAGGAGTTCCTCTTCGGATGCCCGGATCGCGGAGGCCAACAACGCGATGGTCTGCTCCGGTGGTCGCTGGCTGCCCTCGCGGGTGAGAACAAGGTTGTAGGAGGGGCGGTTGTCGGCGAGAATGCGATGCTCTCGATCAAAGATCCGGCCACGAGGCGCGGCAAGGGCGACGGTCCGGATGCTGTTCCTCTCGGCAGCCTGTTGATAATACGGCGACCGGGCGATCTGGTGGCTCCAAAATCCGAACGCAAGAACTCCGAAGGCGGCCAGGATCAAGAAAAAAATGACCGAGATCCGCCCTGTCAGGAGATCGAGCTCTTCACGTTGTCGCATTGGCGCGGCTCCGATAACCAAACAAAATCATACCCAGCAGCAAATTGAACACCACAGACATCACCCATGTACCCACCGATACTCCGGAGCCCTCCGAAAGATCCGGCCGTATGATCCCGCTGAGAAGGACCTTCAAACCAAGATCGACAAAAGTGAACAACACCAGTGCAAGGGCCCGCGTGATCGGCTGTTCGACATCGAATTTGGATCCAGCCGTGGCCGCCAGAAACCCGATCAACGTCTTGGTAAAGCCGTTCGTGCCTAAAAGTGCGCCGGACAAACTGTCCTGCATCAGCCCGAGGGAACTCCCTATGGCGATACACCCAACGGGGTTTGCCAGGGTGAAACCATAATATATGGAATAGATTAGGGGCAAATCAAAAAACGCGAAGACCCGTAATTTAAGAGAGAGGATGCCCTGAGCGACAACCACTGCAACGACGATCAGCGCAAATTTTGCGAGGGTGCGTGGAGCGGCGTAGCGGGTTATCGTGTCCATATCAGATTCCCCGCGGTTAAGGAGACGGGAGTCGGTTGATGAGGTCTTCGATCGCCTCCGGGGATCCGGGAGTTTCGATCAGACACATCACCTCCTCCAATTTGCCCAGGTCGGCCGACGGCTGGATCCGGGCCGTTCTATTCAGTGCCTCGGCCGGTCCGACGGCGGTGATCACACCGACACGGAGACCCTTCGGATAGATCTGATCGGTGCCGGAGGTCAGGAGCTCGTTGCCCGGAGCAAGGATCGAGTCGTCGTCGATATGATCGAGCAAGAGCTGGTTGCTTCCGTCCCCCCTGACAATCCCCTGGACCCGGCTTCCTCGCACGACAACTCCAATACCGCTTTCGGCATCAGAAAGCAGTTGAACAATGGATGAGAAGTGCCCGGTATGAATCACCCGGCCAACCACGCCATCCGTCGTCATAACGGGTACGTCGGCAAACAAACCGTCGGTCCGTCCCTTGTCGATGGTAATGGTCCGGCGAGACAGGCTAGTGTCGCCGCCGATCACCCGTGCCACAACACGACGGCCGGGTCCGGAGGGATCGAGGCCGAGCAACCGCCGGAGACGCTCGGCTTCACGCACATCCTCCCGGTTTTTCTCCATCTCCATCCTTAATTCCGCCAGTTCAACCCTCAGACGTGCGTTCTCCCGGCGGGTGTCGACGAGAGCCACATAATTGCCCCACACGGAGACGGCACCGTGAGTCGTTTTGTCAAACAGGATTTCGATCGGCGTGAGGACGTCCAGCAGGATCGTGCGAACGACACCGGTTCGCGAAGGGTCGCTGGCGGGAAAGGCCATCAGCATGGTGTGAGCGAATAAGACAGTGATGAGAACTGTCCCTGTCGCTCTGTTCGATCCCAGATTCATGGTGACTGAAGTCCGACTAGTAGGGTAAGCAGACCACCATGTCTACCACCGCACTAGGAGCCTACGTTAGGGCGATCTTTCGCAGCAGCACGAAGTCGCTCAACATTTTCGACGTACCCATGACCACGCAGGAGAGGGGGTTTTCAGCAAGGGTGACGGGGAGTCCTGTTTCCTCCCGAATCCGTTGATCAAGGTTCTGGATCAACCCTCCCCCGCCTGCCAGGACGATCCCCCGGTCGGCAATGTCGGAAGAGAGTTCCGGTGGCGTCCGCTCGAGAACGATGCGGATGGAGTTAACGAGCACGTTGATACATTCGTCGAGAGCCTCGCGAATCTCTTCGTCTGAGATCATGATGCTCTTGGGCACTCCTTCCATCAAATCCCGGCCCTTGATCTCCATGGTCCGGGCCTCCGCGAGAGGGTACGCGGACCCGATCTCCATCTTGATCCGTTCCGCTGTGCGTTCACCGATCAGCAGGTTGTGTTTGCGCTTGATGTACTGCGTGATCCCCTCATCCATCTCGTTGCCAGCTACCTTGTCGGATCGACTGTGAACGATTCCCGACAACGAGATCACGGCAATCTCAG
Organism: Terriglobia bacterium; assembly: GCA_965247425.1. Taxonomy (GTDB): domain Bacteria; phylum Acidobacteriota; class Terriglobia; order 20CM-2-55-15; family 20CM-2-55-15; genus CAZOZZ01. Next base: position 1,009,311 of record OZ252023.1, on the reverse strand, counting down.
TCGTACCGCCGCCAATATCGACAATCATGTTGCCCGACGGCTCGGTGACCGGTAATCCGGAACCGATCGCGGCTGCCATGGCCTGCTCGACAAGATGGACTTCGCTCGCCTTGGCGCGATACGCCGAGTCCTGAACCGCGCGTTTTTCAACCTGTGTGATGCCGGCTGGAACGCCGATGACGATCCGCGGATGCACGAGCACCTTTCGTCCGTGAGCCTTCTGGATGAAGTAGGTCAACATCTTTTCTGTGACGGTAAAATCGGCTATCACACCGTCTTTCATCGGCCGGATTGCAATGATGTTGCCAGGAGTCCGGCCAAGCATGTCCTTGGCTTCCTTACCGACGGCTTCAACCTGGTTCGTGACCTTGTTAATGGCGACAATTGACGGCTCATTAACGACGATGCCGCGACCCTTCGCATAGACCAGCGTGTTGGCGGTTCCAAGATCAATGGCCAGGTCGCTTGAAAAGAAACTGAACAGCGGGCGGAAATTCATAGACTCTCTTTCGGTTCCTCAACCGCGCATAAATTGCGTCTCATGCTGCCCGAAGCGACTCCAAAGACCGCTTCAAAGAACTGCCGGGACCTCCGGACTGACCGGAGAAGTGGACCTATCATAGTGAAAATGAACCGGTAATTGCCAGTTTGTTTACGTGGAAGGACAACTTGGGCAGCCGAAGACAGCGATCTTGGATGACCCCGTCATTATTTGCACGCCAGAACCAGATTCACGTCGAAGTCGCGGAAATCCTCCCGCAAAGGGATAAATCCATGCAAGGTCGTCGACCGTTTTGATAGCATAAGTGGTTTGTATTTCGAGTTGGAGGGGTATTTATGCTGAGTTTCTTCCGGCAGCAGAAGTCGCGCCTGAAATGGATCCTGATCATCGTTATTTTCGCTCTGAGCGGCTCGCTTGTGATCGCGTTCATACCGGGGATCGGGGACGCCGGCATGGTGAGCCTGACAAGCGACGTGGCGGACGTCGGTAGCGAGGTCGTGACGGCGCGCGAGTTTCAGACTGCCTATCGCAATTACATAAACCAGATGCGCAGCCAGGGCCAGATGACGGCAGAAATGCTGCGGGCGTTCCGGTTCGAAACTCAGATTCTCAACGCGCTTGTGGACCAGTACGTGATGGTCGCCGAAGCCAAACGGCTGGGTTTGAATGTTTCGGCCGCCGAAATTCAACGGACCATCCTGGAGAATCCAGTCTTCCAGGAGGCCGGCGCCTTCATCGGTCTCACCAGTTACGAGAATCTGCTGGCTCAGAACAATCTGACGATTTCAGAGTTTGAAGACAGCGTTCGTAACCAGATCATGATGCAGAAGCTGTACAGCTTTCTGACCGCCGCCACAACTATTTCAGACGAGGAAGTCGAAACGGAATACAGAAACCGTAACGAGAAAGTCCAACTGGACTATTTCATCACGGACGGTCCCGCGTTTGCAGATGGAATCGAGATGACCGAGGAGGAGCGTCGCGAGTATCACGAGAAAAATCTCGCCCGATACAACGTCCAGGAAAAGAGGCGCTCGCGTTACGTTTTCATCGACACCATCAAGATCCGGACCGAGATGGAAGTCAGCGATGCAGAACTTCAGGAATACTTCGAGGAGCACGAACCGGAATACGAGCTGCCAGCGCGTATAAAGGCACAACACATCCTGTTCAGGACTCAGGAAAAGACAACAGAAGAAATAACCGCGATCCGGGAAACAGCTGCGGGTGTTCTCTCGCGCGCCAAGGCCGGCGAGGACTTCGACGAACTGGCCCGGGAGTATTCCGACGACACATCGGCAGCAGTCGGGGGAGACCTGGGCTACTTCGGACCGGGACAGATGGTTCCCGCATTCGAAAACGTCGCCTTCAGCCTCGGCGAGGGCGCCACGAGCGACCTGGTCGAAACGGAATTCGGCATACACATCATCCGCGTGAACGAGAAAGAAGAGTCCCGGATACGGCCTTTCGAGGAAGTTCGCGTCGGCATCGATTCGATCGTGAAGTTTCGAAAGGCCGCCGAGCAGGCTTCAGACCTGGCCCAGAGCGTAGCGGTGGCACTGGTGGGCAACCCGGATTTTGAAGCGGTCGCCCAGACGTTCGATGCGGAAGTTCGTGAAACCCAACTCGTGGGTCGCGGCGAGACCATCGAACAACTGGAAGAAACGGTGGACTTCGAAAACCGAATCTTCTCGATGGCCTTGAACGAAATCGGAACCTCCGTGCCCGTTAAGGATGGATACGCGATTCCAACCGTCATCGAAATCGTCGACGCTCATCCCGCGTCTTTCGAAGAAGCGACCGAGCAAGTGGATGATGACCTGCGAGCGGAGAAGGCACGCGATGTGGCCCAGGACAAAGCAACCCAGGCGGAGGAACTTCTAGGAGGCGGAAGCAGCCTGGCGGCGGTCGCCACGGCCGTCGGCGTGGAAGTTCAGTCCAGCGAAATGCTGACACGTGAAGGGTTCATAGCGGACTTCGGTTCGACGGCCGGCCTTGACGACCAGATCTTCAGCCTCGATCTGAATACTCCCGGCAAGCCGGTGACTATTGCGGGCAAGACGATCGCGTTCGTCGTGACGGACACGGAAGACGTCGATCCCGAAGCGATGCAGAACGAGCTCGACACGCTCCGAACCCAACTTCTCGACCAGAAAAAGGGTCGTTTGTTCGACTCCTACAACAAGGGGGTTCGCGACAGGATGGAGCGGGACGGCGAAATCCAGATCAACGACCAGATGGTGCAGCAGATCGCACAGACGATTATTTAGGGCTAGGGACCGCTCAAGAATAATTTCACAGAATTGGCGCCCAGGTTTGCGTCAGATTCGGTCGCGACCGATTGAACTGACCGGAGGAATAGCCCCGCTATTTCGAGGATCTGCGATTGAGGAGCGGCCGAAGATGGGATGCCAAAATGTGAAGTTATTCTTGAGCGGTCCCTAAGTGTCAGTCTGAACGGATAAAGGCGTGGTTCAAACCACGCCTTTCTTTTTTGAAGTGGTGTTTTTTCCAGGAGGATAAGGAGTGATTCTCGAACTGAAGTACGGATGCAATCCTCATCAGATCCCCGCACGTCTCGTCTTGCCGGACCCTTCGCCGCTCAGGGTGTTGAACGGGAAACCCAGCTACATCAATATTCTCGATGCGCTCGGAGCATGGCAACTGGCCCGAGAGCTTCGACTGGCAACCGGACGGTGCGGTGCAGCGTCATTCAAGCACACCAGTCCCGCGGGGGCCGCCATAGCCCGACCGGTTTCAAGCGCCCTCCGAGCCTCTCAGTTCCTCGCAGATCAAGACCTGTCCGAGGTTGCAACGGCGTATGTACGGGCCAGAGCGGGGGACCGGATGAGCTCGTTCGGAGATGTTGCCGCTGTTAGCGACACAGTCGACAGATCGATGGCGGAGGTCCTGAGGCGCGAAGTCTCCGACCTCGTCATCGCGCCCGGATTTGAACCCGACGCACTCGACATCCTCAAGAGCAAGAAAAAAGGAAACTATCTCGTTTTCCAGATGGATCCCGATTATGTACCGCCGGAAACAGAGCACCGGGAGCTCTTCGGATTTCGACTCGAACAAGAGCGCAACAACCTGGACATCGGTCCTGCCTTGTTTGAGCACGACATCACCTCAACACCGCTTCCAATCGACGCGATCGAAACGCTGATGGTGGCGACGATTGCCGTCAAGTACACGCAGTCGAACTCCGTGTGCGTCGCCTTTGACGGGCAGGTTATCGGCGTCGGTGCAGGCCAGCAGTCTAGAATCCACTGCACGCGCCTGGCCTGTGACAAAGCAGACAAGTGGTTTCTCCAGCAACACCCGAAGACACTCGGCCTCAAGTTCGATGGACAAATGAACAGGACCGCGCGTGCCAACACCGTCGATCGGTACCTGCTCTGGGAACAACTTTCCGAGCCCGAACGGGAAACCATGCTCGAAGGGCTGAACGAGCCGCCGGACCCGATAAGCAAGCAGGAACGTCAGGAATGGATAGGGACGTTTGAACGAAGCCGCTGTCGCGGCGGACGCTACGCGTGGGCTGAGCGAACGGTGCTAAGCAAACTGTAGAGTGTGGGCTTCAAAGGAGGCCTACATGACGGACCTGCGTAAACGGATGCTGGAGGAACTCCAGCGTCGTAATTTCTCTCCGATCACCATCCGAAGTTACCTGCGAGTCGTTGAAGACTTTGCGGGCTATTTTGGCACGCGCCCCGATCGTCTCAGTCAGGAAGACCTGCGGCAGTATCACCTACATCTGATCCGGGAGCGAAAGCTCGCGGCCAAGACTGTCGGCTTGTACATTGCCGCCTTGCGGTTCTTTTTTGTAAAGACGCTGCGGCGTCCATACCTGAAGCTGGATCTCCCATATCCCAGAACCCCGAAACGATTGCCGACGGTTTTGAGCCAGGACGAGGTCGCACGACTGATCGACTCGGCAAAGAATTTGCTGGATTACGCGATGCTCATGACCTTGTACGCCACCGGGATGCGCCGAGCCGAGTTGATCCGGTTGAAGGCCGAGGATGTTGATAGCGAGCGCATGATCATCCACATCCGTCAGGGCAAGGGTCATCGTGATCGCGACGTGCCATTGACACCAAAGCTCTTGCAGACGCTACGAGAATACTGGTGTTGGATGAAGCCCAAGACCTATTTGTTTCCGGGCATGGTGAACAACTGGCGCGCCGACAAACCCCTCACCCCCAAGTGCGTGTGGTCCGCCGTACACGATGCGGCGAAACGTGCCGGAATCAAGAAACGCGTATCCCCGCACACGCTGCGTCACAGCTGGGCCACTCACCTACTTGAAAATGGCACCGATCTCCGCACCATTCAGATGTTAATGGGTCACGCGGACCTGCGAGCCACCAGCGTCTATCTGCACCTGTCTCGACGTCACCTGCAGGCGGTCACCAATCCGGTGGAGACCATGGCGGTTTCCAGCCTCGATGCGGTGAAGCGGTCCAAAAGAAGGAAGCAGAAACAATGACCCGGCCCACCGTGGAGGTGGCCGACATCCTTCGCGCCGCGGGCAACGACTTTATCGACCGCCATCGAAAACGAATCCATTTCCAGCAGCTCAAGGTGATGCACGCCATCCAGCATTGCCGCACAGCGGCTCTCGGCGGTCATATCGATGCCTGCTCACGATGTGTGGGTTTGTCCACCCGGTCTGGCCCACTTTTGATCGTCTGATTTGGCCCACCCCCTCCTGTTAATAATTCCGAGTAGTGATAATTACCGTCGGGCCTGTGTTGTAGATGTGGGAAAGCCGAGCGCCCTTGGCGAGGCTTTTCCAAGCGCTGTGGAAATCCTGGTTTTTAGGATTTCCACAGCGCGTCATCTTCCACAGGCCTCCGTTTCTTTCTTTTTGGTTCTTTTTCTTTCTTTCGGGAAAAAACTCCGTTTCCAGGATCGCCCAGGATCGACGACCGCGCGGCGATCCGACCCTCAGGACGTGGTTTGTTTCGCGGGTTTCTCCTTTCCAGGCGGATGCCGTGGTTTCTGTCGTTTCTCCAACGTGCGCCGAAACCGGAAGGATTCGGTTCCGGTCTCGATGATGTGAGCGCGATCGGTTATCCGGTCCAGCAACGCCTTGCACAGCCGAACATTGGGAAACACCTGGGTCCATTCCGAGAACGGCAGATTCGTTGTCAAGATCACCGTCGCCCGCTCGGCTCGATCCGAGATGACTTGAAAGAGGAGTTCGGCGCCGAGGTCTGCCATCGGGACATAGCCGACTTCGTCGATGGCAATCAACTCGTATCGGAACCATCGGGCCAGAACCCGGCGGAACTGGTCGTTGTGGTGGGCCTCGACCAACTCGTTGATCAAGCCGGCGGCCGTCGTAAAGCGAACCCGCTTCTTCTGCCGACAAGCGGCCACGCACAGTCCTGTGGCCAGGTGCGTCTTGCCCGTTCCACACTCCCCGATCAGGACGACAGGTTCGGCGTGTTCTAAATAGCCACCGTCTGCGAGTCCACGGATCCGGTTGGCTGGAACCTTCGACCGCGAGAAGTCAAAGTCCTCGAGTGTCTTCATTCGAGGGAAACGTGCGGCTTGAATCCGCCGGGCCACGGTGTTCCGTTCGCGTTCTTCAACTTCCATCGCCAGCAAGGCTTCCAGATACCGTGTGTAGGTGTGCTCTTCCCGCTGGGCCTGCTCGGCCATGGCCGCAAACTGCGTTCCGATCGTGGGCGTCCGGAGAGCTTTACAGTACTGCTGAATCGCCGCCTGTTCGACCCCGCCGGCTGTGGCGGACACTAGACCACCTCCGCAGTGAGCAGTGCATCGTAAGTATTCACCTCCGGCAGGGGCCGCTCATAAGCGCGTAGTGCGGCCACTTCCAGTCGCGGCGCCGCCGGCCGGTCGAATCGGGCCTCGGTCATCAGGTAGCGCGCCGCGGCGGCATCGGAGCATCCCAGGCGCAGGGCTTGTTGGAATGCGGAATCCAGCTCGCTATAGCCATGTTCCCGGCCCAGTAGGAGCAACTCCACCATTGCGCGGGTCCCATTCTGTTTTCCGTTGCGATCGATCAACGTCTGCCAGAACTCGTCATAGCTTTTCGGCCATCGGCCCTGTTGCCGCCATTGCTCCAGAGGCTTGCTCCCGGCCAGCGCGCCCGGCTTCCGCTCCAACACCTCCAGATAATGTTCCAGATTGAAGAAGTGCTGGCCGTTTCCATATCCTCGCTCATGCCGCGCCACGCATCCGCCATCGTGCCAGACCTCCACGTAGGCCGGAAAAACGCTCGCCCGCACCACAGTCCCGGCCTTGACGGGGGCGGAGTAGAAGTTGTTACGCACCCGTACACATCCCTTACCATCGACTCGTGGAAAGCTGTCCTCGGCCAGAGGGAACCCTTCGGTCGATAACGCGAGCAGATGGGGCTGTTCGATCTGCATCCCTTCACCCACCGTCTGGACCCGATCGCCGATCTTGCGCCGTTCATCGGCACGGCAACCGGCCAGCAGCTGCGCATTCAGATCCGCCAGGTCCTTCGCCTTCGGCACCGGTACCAGGTGATTGCGCCGGAAGTATCCGGCTTCGCCTTCCACACCGCCTTTCTCGTGGCCCTCGCCGGGTGTGCAGAACTCGGCTTGAAACTTCCAATGCGACCGAAACGCGATGAACCGTTCGGTCTCTACACGCCGGTATCCCCGCAGAATCTTCTTCACCGCGCTGGTCAGGTTGTCATAACGCAGCACCCCGAAGACCCCCGCAAAATAGCGGAAACCCAACTCATGAGCCTCCAGGAATGCCTGTTTTGTCGCCCGAGGATAAGCTCGATGGAATGCGCCACCACTGCCCATGCTCCGCATACAGAAAACCTGGAGCTTCTGCCGTTCGCCATCCAACTCCGCGACGGCTTCGTACCAGTCGATCTGTGCTTCCTGACCCCAGGCGTAGCTTTGCGGCACGAACGTCTCCTGTCGGATGAAACCCATCTCCCGCTTCCGCCGCCCGACATACCGGCGAACCGTCGATTCCCCAATCGGATGTTTCGGAAATTCCATCCGGATCCGTTCGTAGATCCGGTGACTGGTGTGCCGCTGCTTCCGCGGGGCCTGCCTGTCCGCCTCCAACACCCCGTTGATAAATTCCATAACCGGCTCCAGCCTCGGCCTCTTCCGCTCCGGGCTCTTCCTCGCCGGCGGCACGGCGTTTCCCAGCGCTTGACGCACCATCCGCCGATGCACCCCCAGCCGCCGGGCCACACCCTGGATCGTTCCCACACCAAACTCGTGCTCTCGCCGAATCTCTTCAAATAATTCCACCTTCGATCTCCTTGACACCGGGTCCCTCCATTCCGACTCTTTGTTCGGAACAGCCTCTCCGGTTCAGTCGTCAGGGGTGGGCCAAATCAAACGATCAAAAGTGGGCCAATTTAGAGTAGCGAAATCAGATGTGGTGGCGATCGGGTCCTCTCCTATAACTCATGCCGTAATCGCCATTGTCCCAAATGCCAGGCTCAGGCGCGTCAGCGTTGGATCGCGGCCAGAGAACGAGAGCTTCTGGCAACACGATACTTCCATGTCGTGTTCACCCTGCCGCACCAATTGCATTCGCTCGTCCGACAGAACCAGGTCGAGCTCTACAACCTGCTGTTCCGCACTGTGGCCGAGACTCTTCTGGAGGTCGCTCGAAATCCCAAACATCTTGGCGCGAAAATCGGCTTCTTCCTCATCCTGCACACGTGGGGTCAGAACGTGCTGTTTCATCCTCACATCCACTGCGTCATTCCCGCCGGAGGAATCGCACCGGGCCGTGCGCGTTGGATTCATCCGCGATACCCGTTCTTCCTACCTGTGAAGGTTCTGGGAAAACTATTCCGCGGCAAGTTCGTTGACGGATTGCAGAAGGCTTTTCGCAAGAAGAGCCTGACCTTCGCCGGACAGATCCAGCACCTTTCCGAACCGAAGCACTTTGCGGCTTTCTTGCGACCGTTATTCCGCCAAGATTGGGTCGTCTATGCGAAGCCGGCATTCGGCGGCCCCGAACAGGTTCTTCGATACCTCGGACGCTACACACACCGCGTCGCCATCTCCAATCATCGATTGCTTTCCTTCGACGGCAGCCATGTCACATTCCGTTGGCGGGATTACTCTCGCGGTAACAAAGCAAGGACGATGACGGTTTCCGCCGCCGAGTTCATCCGCCGATTCCTGCTCCACGTACTGCCGAAAGGCTTTGTCCGCATCCGGCACTTCGGTTTCATGGCGAACTCCCAACGATCCGTATCCATGGAACTTTGTCATCGGTTATTGGGAATGGCGCCGGTCCCTCCTCCTGAGGAAGTCCCGTCAACCAGCTCCGCCTGGCTGTGTCCAATCTGTCATGCCCCGATGACCGTTATCGAGAGGCTCACTGCGACCGAACTCGCATGGAGATTCGCTTCGAAATGCTTTTTAGACACGTCGTAACAGGGATTCCAAATCCATGCCTTCCAGACGTGCTGGTGCACGCCAACGCCCACGTGCGCCTTGATGTCAAAAGTTCGTACCGATCGGGCCTGGACCTGCTCGGTGAACTCTCCAAAACGGACGATCGGCCGCCATACATTCATTGTCGCCGCCTGGCCACACTCGCTGGTCGAGTCTCACTCGTGAGAACTTCAACCCCCAACCCCGTACTTTCTCCATAGCCCACCGCGTTCGCCGCAAACGCCAGCGCCTTCCTTCAAACGTCGTTATCGAAAGTGCCCGAAGATCTCGTCACCACCGCGCCTTATCGCTCGGCACTCCCGATGAACGCTAAGCGTTTGAAGGGGGCTGCCTGTCCTCGGACGCCTTCATCCCGTTCAGCGACAACATCGACCGGGCGAACGGCAGCAACGTCCAGTACATCGCACAAGCCGGTCAGTCATTGCGGGATAAGGAGGTGACCGAAGCCGCCAAACGCTACGGGATGACGATGGTCCACACGGGGCTCAGATGTTTTTTGCACTAAGGGCCGGCAGTGGGCCCTAAGGGGCTACGACGAAGAAACACGGCAGGGCGGGCTCGCCCTGCCTCACTGGACCTTCCAGAAAGAAAGTCCGGACGCCTGCTTGCCGACGTCCGCACTGCCGACAAGTTTCGATGTCTCCAGATCCAGGACATCCACGGCCCCGGGTTCCCCGCCGATACCTTCCACGGAAATGAATGCGTACCGGGAGTCGGGGCTGATGACAACACCGTGGCTGACCTTCCGTGAATTCCGCACCTTGGCGACTTCTTCACCCGTTTCGAGATTCCAGATTCCCGTTGATCCGTCGCCCTTGTAGCTCACCACGAGCAGGTTGCCATCGGAAGTCACGTCCAGATTATAGGGGCCGGCCGCAGTCTCGAAGGTTCTGACGATCTCCCACTTTTCGATATCGATTTCCATGACTTGATTGCTGCCATTACACGCCACGTAGACGAACTTTCCGGTCGGGCCCGGCTGGGCCCACGTCGGTTTCGCGGTCGCCATCATCGACATGTCCATCGATTCGGTCTCTTCGGCGGCTTCGGTGCCCATCCCGAGCATGTCATGGCTTTCCATGTCCATCCCCGACATGCCGGCCGCTCTCGCCCGGGCCACAGCGGAAAGCGGGAGCCTCCGACGAACCTGGAACTTGAACGCGTCCATCTCGACCAGTTCGTCGCTCATCATCATGACCGAGTACTGGCGGTCGCCCGCCCTGTTCAGCCGGGAACTGTGCGGCATGATTCCAACTTCGACCTGCGCCACCTCCAGCATGCTCCGCGTTTCAACCACGGAGATCGTACTGGGCTTCATCTCTCCATGGAGGTCGAAATTGACCACGTAAAGCAAACCTGTCGAACTCGCAATGTCCAGTGTTGCGGGAAACATTCCTACCTCGACCGTCTCCACGAGTTCGTCGGTACCGGTGCGATATTTATAAACGGAGCCGAAGGGGTTGCCGTGAGCCAGAGACATGTACCAGTATTCCCCGTTCGGCGACACCCTCACGCCGTGGGGACCTTCGACTTCAGTGGGCCAGATACCGACCGGAATCGTCTTCTCCACGGTCGTTCCCCCAGGACCGAAACGGACAACGGCGACCTCGTCTTCAGATTCCGAGGCCACGTAGATCCAATAGTTCTTCGTTGGGCCCTGGGCGCTCACGGAGGCCGAAGCCACCGTGAGCGCGGAAAGCAATAGAATCAAGGTACGTTTCATTGTCGTGATCCCGACTCCTCATCGTCGGACGTCAGACGCACGGCCCAGAGACCGCTGTTGTGATCCGCCAGATACACCAGGCCTTTGTAGGGCTGAGCACCCCAGACCATCGGAGCATTGCGGACGATGCTGTCCTGGTCGTAAGGCATGAACCAGGCGATCTCCCGACCCTGACGATAGAGATCTCCAATGAGGTCACCGGAAATATCGACGACTCGCAAGCCGCCGTTGTAGTAACCGATGTAGAGGACGTCATCCTCGACCCACAGGTTGTGGGTACCCGCTTCGGGAACCTCGTACCGGGCCACTTCAATCGGATTTTCCGGATCCGTAAAATCGACGAAGTGCATGTAGCCGGCCGCTCTGTCCGGGTCATCCTCACCAATAATGTCGCGATAGGGAAAGATCTCATCGCCCATGATCACGAAGTTCTTACCCGTCGATTGACTCTTGAAGGGGAAGGCCGCGTGGTTCCGCCCTTGAGGATCCGCGTAACGACCGATCTCCACGGGTTTCTCCGGCGTGCCGCCTTTGATCCCGTTTCCGACATCCACCATGACGACACCGTCCCGCCAATTCGAGGAGTAGGCGATGCCGTCCTCCACCCAGACGTCGTGAATGGAATGGCCGGGCGTATCCAACTCGAACCGCCCGACGCGGAAGGGTAGCTTGGGTTCGGCGATGTTGATGATGTCGTAGCGCCGGCCATTGCTCAACGCGTACACATGGTTGTCGTAGACGAACACGTTGTGCACGCCGCCGGTCAGTTCTTCGTCGTAAGTCGAGATCGTCTTGACCTCGGCGGGGTTGCTCACGTCGAGAATCACGATGCCGTTCTTACGGCTCGAGGCACCTTCGCGAGAGATCACCGCGATCCTGCCGTCCTCGGAAACTTTCACGTCGTTTACCGTCCGGGCGTCTACATTGACCGTGTCGATCAACTTGATGTTCCCGGCGTCGGTCACGTCCCAGAAGTACGTGTGCCCGGCAGCGCTCCAGGTGCCGGTAATGGCGTAGTCACGCCCATCGACACCTTCCCACACCCACAGGTCCGACGTGTGACGGTCGTTGACCTTGCCGCGCCCGACAACTTCGACGGACTTCTGAACGTTTCGTTCCGAGATCTCAACGGTCGTCGTCGCCGACAGGTTGCCGGCCAGCGCCATCACCGTATACTGCCCGGGTTGCTCGGATACGAACCGGCCGTCGTCGAGGATCTGGGCTCGCGCCGCGGCTCCCGGGTTCACATCCACTCCGTGTGCCTGGACGGCATAACGGATCGGATAGCCGGGGATCTCGTTCCCGGAGGCGTCTTTTGCCACTCCCCTCATTGGAATCACGTCACCGGTCCGGGCATCAGTCGTCGTCGGATTGAGATCGAGCGAACTGATTGCAGTTGCGACCACTTCCACATCGATTTCGTGAGTTATCGATTCGATCGAAGCCGCCAGCTTGAAGCTGCCGGTGCCAGTGGCCCGCACCTGACCGAAGCGATCGACGCTTCCGTTGTCTCCCACGACCGAGAGCGTCGCTTCGAGGTCACGCCGTATCGTGTCGGTCACGTCAAACACATCGGCCTGGACCCGGATCGTCGTACCCTCGTACATCCTCTCCGGCAGCCCTGTCACAACGATGCGATCCAGAGCAGGTTGCGGCACCGTCACGGTTATCTCGGCACGGATACCATCCTGGTTTGCATTGCGGGGGTTGAAATCTTCACCCTGCGGAACGATCGCCACGATCGTATACTCACCGGCCCGGTAGGCTTCGACTTCTCCCGTGGCCTGGACTCCCAGGTTTCGGCGAGCGCGCGAAATGAAGATGACGGGAGCAGGGATCTCGTTGCCATCCGCATCCAGCACCGTTGCTTCGAGCTTGGTCTTGTCACCGACCTCCATCGTCAACGAAGACGGCTCCACTCTTACCGACGCGGCTCGATCGACAATTGACGCCTCTGTCGCGGCAGGGTCCTGCGCATATGCACGGCTCCCAGTGGCAACGATCGCAACAACTACGCACAAAGTCAGAAAAATCGATTTCGTGAGGCTTTTCATTTTGTTAATCCTCTCTTGATCAGCGAGAACCACCTTCTTCAGGGTCTACAAGTCGGACCGCCCACAGACCGCTATTAAAGTCAGAGAAATAAACCAGGTCTTTGTAAGGCTGAGCACCCCAGACCATGGTGGCATTCTTCACATACCCTTCCGGGTCGTTCGAATGGAACCAACCGATTTCACGTCCCTGCTTGTAAAGGTCGCCCATCAACTCGCCCGAAACATCGACGATTCGCACGCCGCCGTTGTAGAAACCCATGTACAACACATCGTTTTCGATCCAGAGGTTGTGCGTCCCGGCTTCGGGAACTTCGTACCGGGCGACTTCAACCGGATTCTCCGGGTCTGTGAAGTCCACGATGTGCATATAGCCGGCGGCTACGCTCCGCCCGTTCGTGTTCATGCCATACGGGAAGATTTCGTCGCCCATGATGACGTACGACTTGCCCGTGGACTGGCTCTTGAAAGGAAACGCCGCGTGGTTGCGGCCTTTCGGATCGGCGTAGCTGCCAATCTTTACCGGTTTCTCGGGAGTGCCACCGGCCACACCGTTGCCCACGTCTACCAGGACGACCCCATCCCGCCAATTCGATGAGTAGGCAATGCCGTCGTCCACCCAGACGTCATGAATCGAATGTCCGGGAGTGTCCAGCTCGAAGCGCGCGACGCGGAAGGGGATCTTTGGTTCGGCAATGTTGATGATGTCGTACCGCCGACCGTTGCTCACCGCGTAGACGTGGTTGTCCGAAATGAAGACGTTGTGCACCCCACCGGTCAGTTCTTCGTCGAATTCCGAAATCTTCGTGACCTCGGCGGGATTGGAAACGTCCAGAATAACGATGCCGTTGCGGCGATTCGATGCTCCCTCTCGACTGAGAACGGCAATCTTACCGTCCTCGGACACCTTGACGTCGTTGACCGTCCGCGCATCGACACTGATGGTGTCGATCATCGTCATGTTCGCGGGATCGGTGACATCCCAGACGTAAGCGTGGCCGTCCGCACCCCAGGTCCCCGTGATCGCGTAGTCTTTCCCGTCGACGCCTTCCCAGACCCATAGGTCGGAGGTGTGCCTGTCCCGGACGGGGGCCTGTCCCACGACTTCGACCCTCTTGCCAACATTGCGCGGCTCGATGTCGAGGATCGCAGTTGCAAACGATCCCGCCGAGTTCGCTATGATCGTGTACTGACCCGGCTGCTCCGCGACGAAACGGCCATCCTGTGTCACCTGACCCGTGGCCGAAGCACCGGGGTTCATGTAGTCTGGATGAGCCTGAACCGAGTACATCACCGGGAGGTCAGAGATGACGTTCCCCTGCGTGTCTTTGGCCACGGCTTTGAGATGAATGACGTCACCGGTCCGGGCTTCCGTCCAGTCGGCGGTCAGTTCCATCGAAACAACCGGATTCGCGACGACAGCGACCGACAGCTCCTCGGTCACGGACCCGGCCGTAAGCGTCAGCGTGGCAGCTCCAACGGCCAGGGGAGTCACCTGACCATACCGGTCGACCCGGACAACGGTCGAGTCGCTGCTTCGAAACTCCACAGTCTCATCGAGACGGATCGTATCGCTCGTGTCATAGACTTTGACGGTCCCGCGGACCAGACTCCCGGCATACAGCTTCTCCGGAATGCCTGTCACCGTGATTCTGTCAAGCGGGGGCTGGGGTATGGTAATGCGCACTTCGGCGCTCAACTCTCCGGGGCGTGCACCCCGACGCCGGCCTCCCTCCTCGCCGCTCGGAACGATGGCAACAACTGTAAACTCACCCGGGCTGTAGGCTTCGACTTCACCCGTGGCATTCACTCCCACGTTCCTCCGTGCCCGCGTAATAAAAATCACCGGGGTGGGGACTTCATTCCCATCCTCGTCCTTCACCGTCGCCGTCAGAGTCGCCTTCTCTCCGACCGCGAGGGTCAATTCCGAGGGCTCGACTTCGATCGTTTTCGCCCTCTCCAGTATCGACTCCTGCTCCTGGGCTTCGACCGGGGTCGCAACAATGGCGACCATTCCGACCAAGGCGGCGCACAGAATCGTCCACACCCGAACCGAGAGTCCATGCATGATCATTTCTCCTTCACGTCCATTTCCACACCCGGCTGTTCCGAGGCTCCGAAGATCTTTACGCGAATTACACAGATGGGAAGCAACGGTTCGATCCACAGCCCCCCGCTGAAAGCTAATAGCTAACAGCCAATCGCCAACAGCCAATTCCTCACATCAAACGCCGATCACTTCCGCCAGTTCCTTCACGGCCGCCGCGGATTTCTGAACCGCGGCACGCTCGTCCAGAGTCAGTTCGATCTGGATGATCTCCTCGACCCCGTTGCCTCCGAGCTTGACCGGAACCCCTACATATAATCCGTTGACCCCGTATTCTCCTTCCAGATAGGCCGCACAAGGAAGGATTTTCTTTCGGTCATTCAGTATGGCGTCGACCATTTCGACAATCGACGCAGCCGGGGCGTACCATGCGCTGGTACCCAGGAGGCCGACCACTTCCGCCCCACCTTTCCTGGTCCGGTCGACCAGACGCTCGATGGTGTCTGCCGGCAACAGTTCCGTGATCGGGATTCCGGCGACAGTCGAATACCGGGGAAGCGGAACCATCGTGTCCCCGTGGCCTCCCAGGACAAACGCGTGGATGTTCTCCACTGAAACGTCCAACTCCATTGCAATGAACGACCTGAAACGCGCTGAATCGAGAACTCCGGCCATGCCGAGGACTCGTTCTTTCGCAAACTTGCTACATCGATATGCCGTCTGGACCATCGCGTCCAGGGGGTTGCTGACAACGATCAATATGGAATCAGGCGACCGCTGAACCACCTGCTCGGTAACACTCTTGACAATGCTGTAATTGGTCTTGAGGAGGTCGTCGCGACTCATTCCGGGCTTTCGAGGGATTCCGGCGGTAATCACAACGACGTCGGAACCGGTGGTCTCGTCGTAGCCGTTCGTTCCGGTAATCCGACAATCGTAACCTTCGACAGGTCCGGTTTCCATCAGATCGAGCGCTTTGCCCTGAGGCACTCCTTCAACGATATCGACGAGAACAACATCGCCCAATTGCTTCTCGGCCACCAGTTGCGCTGTCGTCGCTCCGACGTTGCCAGCGCCCACCACGGTAATTTTCCTTCTTCCCATTACATATTCTCCACAATCGCCTGTGCGAATTCAGAGGTCTTCAGTTTCGTTGCACCTTCCATCAGGCGCTCCAGATCATAAGTCACACGCTTCTGCCCGATGGTCTCACCAAACGCCCGTTCGATAGTTCGAGCGACCTGTTTCCATCCCATGAAATCAAACATCATACATCCCGACAGGATGACACTGCTGGGGTTGATGACGTCCTTGTCCGCATACTTCGGCGCTGTTCCGTGCGTTGGGAACACCGGCGAAGTAGCGCACGGGTCGCACGCACGCATACAGATCCAGAAGCTGTCTCAGGGTCACGTTGAGGCTGCGGATTCCACCGCCGATGGGTGTGGTCAACGGACCCTGGATCGCGATGCGCAGATGCCTGATCGCCCCGAGTGTGTCGTCGGGGAGCCAGCTCTCAAACTGGTTGTATGCTTTCTCCCCGGCAAACACCTCGTACCAGACAACCTTCCTGGTATCTCCGTACACCTTTTGGACCGCCGCGTCGAACACCATGCGGGAAGCCTTCCAGATGTCTCGTCCCGTTCCGTCCCCTTCGATGAATGGAATAATCGGCTTGTCGGGAATGACAAAGCCATCCCCTTCTTGCGTGATGATCCCACCGTGCTCGGGAACTTCGACTCCGTTGAATTTCAATTAGACCTCCAGGAATTTCATGGCTGATGACCAGCGGCATGAGTGTCACTCACCCAGACAAGAAACTAACAATTGTGCCAGAAGTCCCTGTCAATTGACACCCCGGATTGGTTCTGCTAATGTCCGATGGTTTGCTCGCAATTTGTACGGTGTGTGGTGGTTTGAGCAGCTCACGAATTGAGCGGAGGGTTAGGCCGGGTGTTTGTAGCCAAGAAGATATTCCTGACCAAAGGAGTCGGTCGACACCGCGAGAAATTGCCGAGTTTCGAAATGGCTCTCCGGAACGCGGGACTGGCTCCCTTTAACCTGGTTCACGTCTCGAGTATCTTCCCTCCGAAATGTAAGTTAATCTCCCGCTCCCAGGGACTGAAGCATCTCTATCCGGGCCAGATCGTTTTTTCAGTCATCAGCACCAATGCCTCCAGGGAGCCACATCGGCTCATCGCTGCTTCGATCGGTGTGGCGATACCGGCGGACCAAAATTCCTATGGCTACCTGTCGGAACACCATTCTTTCGGAGAGAGAGAGGGCGTGGCCGGTGATTACGCGGAGGATCTGGCCGCGGAAATGCTCGCGACCACTCTGGGCGTGGAATTCGATCCCGACCGAAGCTGGGACGAAAAACGGGAAATCTGGAAAATTTCGAACAAGATCGTGAAGAGCACGAACGTGACGAAATCGGCGGTCGGTGACAAGAACGGTCTCTGGACCACGGTTGTTGCGGGAGCGATCTTCATCCCCGATCCCATCTACATCCCCGAATGAAACGCGGGTTCTCCCAGTTCCTCGACGTCCCCGAACAATACTCCGAGTACGAACGTAGCCGTGTCGTCGTGTGGCCTCTGCCCTACGAAAAGACAACGACTTGGGGGAAAGGAACGTGTCGTGGCCCCGAAGCCATCCTCGACGCTTCGGCCCACGTCGAGTACTACGACGATGAACTGGATTGGGAGCCTTTCCATGTCGGCATTCATACCCTGCCGGAAACCGAAGTCTCGGAGCCGGCCGGTCTGGATCGACTTTACGAACAGGCCCGCAGGCATTTCTCCAACAACAAGTTCATTCTGGCTCTCGGAGGCGAGCACTCCCTGTCAACGCCTATCATCCGCGCCGCAAAAGACAAGTATCGCGACTTGTCAGTTCTCCAGATCGATGCCCACGCCGACTTGCGGGAAACTTACGAAGGCTCTCCGCACAACCACGCTTGCGTTATGAGACGAGTCGTCGAGATCTGCCCGGCGGTCCAGGTTGGCATACGTTCGATCTCAAGGGAGGAACGGGACGACCTCGGGAACCTGCCGACCAAGGTGTTTTACGCCCAGGACATCGTCGGCAGGATGGACTGGATCGAAGACGCCGTGGACGCGCTGACCAACGAGGTCTATCTGACCATCGACGTAGACGGCTTCGACCCTGCGATAATGCCGGCCACCGGCACACCCGAACCAGGGGGGCTCTCCTGGTACGAGGCGCTGACTCTCATTCGCCGTGTGGCCGAGACCAGGAAGATCGTCGGAGCGGACATCGTGGAGTTGATGCCGATCGAGGGACAACCCTCGTCGGACTTCCTCTGTGCCAAACTGGGTTACAAGATTGTTTCGTATGTGTTTGGGGGGAAGAGTTGACGCGGAGATGGGAGTCCAAGGGCGGGGGCCGAGATCTTTACCCAGATTACGCAGATGGGGAGTCCGAGGTCGGGGAGCGGTGACGCTCTTCCGAAGCTGCCCGCTTAACAGCTCACAAAAAAAAGGGCGCTCCAAAGAGCGCCCTTTTTTTGGATAAACCTAGACCTAGTCTCCTCCGGCGGCTTCCGGAGCGGAAACCATCACGGGGCCTTTTCGGAACCGTATAACGGCTTCAATCACCAGCCACACGCTCAGAACGAAGATGGAGCTTGCTACGAAAGTCAGCAGGAACTGACCCGCGCTGAAGTACAGCCAGAGGTTGTAGACCATGGCCGTGATCGTTACGAACAGCATGAAAACCATCGGCAGGAACGTGTACCAGTAGTTCCACCCTTTCTGCCGCAGGTAAACGGTAACCGTCAACAGCGTCAGACCGGCAAGCACCTGATTGGTGCTTCCGAAGAGGGCCCAGAGCGCCAGGCCGGCGGGTTGGCCGTTGACCTCGTAAAACGCGAAGAACGCGATCAGAGCAACGGCGATGCCCGAAGCGGTGTAGCGATTTGCAAGCTGCGGTACTCCGATCGAGTTGCCGATCTCGCCGATATTGTAGCGGAGCAACCGGGTGCCCGAGTCGAGCGACGTCAGCGCGAAGGAGACCGCGACCAGGGCGATGAATGCCTGAGCGATCGGCATCGGCACACCCAACGTAGTGACGAACAGAGCCGATCCGTCGATAAACGCCTCCATCTTGTCAGCCAACCCGTTTGCGACCGTCCAACTCGAATAGTGCTCACTCCACGCCTCGGTTGAACGGAAACCCGCTGTTGTGGCTAACACGGCGAGAAGGCCGAGCAGGGACTCGCCCACCATTCCACCGTACCCGATCGCGACCGCGTCGGTCTCCTTACTGATCTGCTTCGAGGTGGTGCCGGAAGAAACCAGCCCATGAAATCCCGACGCCGCCCCACAGGCGATCACAATGAAGACGAACGGAAAGATGGGTGGGGCATCCGCGGGTGCCATGTCGAGAACCGGGGCGACGAACTCCGGGCGTAACAGGAAAAACCCGATAAACGCCGCACCGAGACCCAGGTAAAGAAGCAGGGAGTTCAGATAATCCCTCGGCTGTAAGAGCGCCCAGACCGGAAGAACCGAGGCCGCGAACGCATACACCAGCAGGATCATGATCCATGTCTCGCGCGCGAGGTCCGGCCGTGCGATATTCAGGGCGACGGCGACCGACAGCATCATCAGGGTAAAACCGACCGCTGTCGTTTTGGAGACGCTCGCACCCTTCTTGTAGACGAGCCATCCGATCACCATGGCCACCGCCATCAGGAAGAAGGTCGGAAAGACAGCCTCCGGATAGAAAGCGGAAGTAAACAAATCTGCCACGACGCCGACAAAGACGCCCATGACCAGGCAGATCAGAAACAGGATGATCAGGAGGAACAGCGACTTGGCGCGCTTGCCGATCAGGTCTTCAGCCACCTTTCCGATGCTCATGCCCTTGTTCCGCATCGAAACGACCAATGCACTGAAATCGTGAACCGCACCCACCAGAAGGGTGCCCAAAACCACCCAGACCATTCCGGGCAGCCATCCCCAGATGACCGCGATAGCGGGTCCCAGCATCGGCGCCAACCCTGCTATCGAAGCGTAGTGGTGCCCGAAAAGCACGTCTTTCCTGGCAGGGACGTAGTCGATGCCGTCTTGCATCGCGTAGGCAGGGGTTATTGCGTTCGGATCTAACTTGAAGACCTTGGAACCGAGATGTCGGGCATAAAACCTATAAAACAGCACATACGTGACAAAACACAATGCTGCTGCGAGCACAGGTGGCATAGAGACTTCCTCCTTACGGGCTTACATCTACAAGGATCCCGGGAAAGATCGTCTTACCTTTTACACTCCGCTGCCATCGGTGTCAACGTTCTCAACCCATAATCAACAGGACGACCGCGGGTATGATAAGTATGGCCACGCCGTCCAGGATCAGGCCGTAACGCACCATCTGCATCAGCGGCACCTTTCCCGAGGAGTACACGATCGCGTTCGGAGGCGTGGACACCGGCAACACGACCGCAACCGAAGCGGCCAGGCTCGCGGCAATGGCCGGAGGAACCGGATCCACGCCGGCCGCCTGAGCGATCGAGATAATGATCGGAACTGCGATGGTGGCGGCCGCCGTATTCGACATCGTTTCTGAAAGGACGACGCCAAACACGGCGGAGGCGAAGGTCAGTCCTACGATAGATGAAACGGGAAGTACTCCCGTGATTCCCTGTCCTACCGCTTCAGCCAGAAGGGTCTGGCGTGCCAGGTCACCCAGAGCCAATCCACCGCCGAAAAGGAGAATCGTCCCCCAGTCGATCTGAGCTGCCTGTTTCCATGTGATCGTCTGGCGCTGGCTTCGGCTGATCGGCAGGACAAACAGCAGAGTGGTTCCCACGATCGCGGCAACGGAGATCGGCACCGCAGCCTTCACCTGGTCCGCCAAGGATGTAAACGCAGGTGAATTTATGGGGATCAGGGGAAGAAGTCCTGGAATCACCCAAAGCGCCACGGTCACCAGAAACGCGATCAAGACGTTGCGTTCGCCAGGCTTCCATGCTCCCAGGGCCGCCTTGCGCTCCTGGATGATTCGCTCCGCTCCGGGAATTTCCGTAACACCGGCTCCGCCAACCCAGTTGAGATAGAAGAACAGGAACAGGAGCATCAGGAGTGAGATGGGGACGGCAAAGATCATCCACTCCACAAACGTGATCTCGACGCCCGCATATTGTTCGATCATCCCGACCGCGATCACGTTGGGCGGGGTCCCAATGATCGTCGCAATCCCTCCGAGCGAACAGCCGTAGGCTGTGACCAGCATCAGGACGGTGCCGTAGTTCTTACTGATGTCGGCTTCCGTCTCCATGAAGGCCAACAACGACAGCCCGATCGGCAACAGCATGGCTGCGGTGGCGGTATTGCTCATCCAGGCCGAAGTCACCGCGGCGATACCGCCATAGGCGATCATGATGCGCGTCGGTCGGGCGCCGATGACCTTCCATGACATCACGCCGTAGGCGATTCGTTCATTCAGCCTGTGAACGAATATGGCCTGGGCCAGGATGAAACTCCCTATGAAAAGGATAATCAGCGGGTTTGCGAACTGGGCGAAGGCCTGACCGGCGGGTGCGACCCCGAGAATTACGGCCAGGGTCGGCCCAAGCAGAGCCGTCACCGGAAGCGGTATGGCTTCGGTGACCCAGAGTGTGATAACCGCCACCATGACTGCGGCAAGGCGGTGCGCCTCGATCGACAATCCCGGCAACGGCAGAACAAGCATCAGAATGAAGAGGCCCGGCGCCAGGACGATGCCGACCTTGGCGCGCAACTCGTCAAAACGCGCCTCGCCGGCACTCACGATCGAACGGGCTCCACCTTTATCCTTTTCGACAGATTTCATGGCGTGGGGTTTACCACACCATGACATGCCGCGTCCAGCGTCCTTTCGAATTCAGCACCTACAGCCCGACCATTTTCGAGTAGACCGATCGGGCAGTCGATGCCTTCTCGGTCCCCTTGATGATCGCTCGACCGTCGCGGAACAGCGTCAGCTCGTAAGGAGGGTTTTGGCACTTGAGGAGGAACTCGTTTGTCTGGACCGGGCCAAACACTTCGAGGGTCTTCCCCATCTCGGCAAGATCCAGCTTCGCCCGCACGCCGGGGATCAGTTGGACCGCATTCCGACCACAAAGGGTGATCGTGCGCACAGGGTTGCCGTCGAGATAGTCGAAGCGGCCGTCGGCGCAAAGCGGACAGGATTTTCTGAGGTCGGGAGACATGCGGAGCGTGTGGAAACGTCGTTCCCAAACATCGACGGAGATCAACCGAACGTCTCCGGGATCGAACGCGCCGACGAGAATTCGCAAGGCTTCGGTCACTTGGATCGAGGCGATCATGTTCGTTATCGGCGCGATCACTCCGGCCGTGTCGCAGGTCGGCGAGGAGCCCGGCGCCGGCAACTCGTCTACCACACAGCGAAGACAGGCAGATTCCGGCAAGATCGGCAGGACCAGCCCGTAGCTGCCGACTGCCGCCGAGTAAATCCACGGCAGACCCAGCTTTCGACAGGCATCGTTGAGGACGAAACGAGTCTCGAAATTGTCGACTGCGTCGAGAACCAGGTCGGCCCCATCTATATGTTCTTCGACATTCGATGGGTTGAGGTCGTCGACCACGACTTCCATCTCGACATTGGAATTGATTCGCCCAAGCTTTTTCTCGGCCGCGACGGCCTTGGGCAAATTCAGCCGAACGTCCTCTTCATCGTAGAGTGTCTGACGCTGGAGGTTCGACAGCTCGACAAAATCCCGGTCGATCAGCGTCAAACGCCCCACGCCGGCACGCGTGAGTTGATCTGCAACGACCGATCCCAGCGCGCCGAGCCCGACGATGACTACCGACGAGACAGACAGACGAGCCTGCCCGGCTTCCCCGATGGGCGCAAAACGCACCTGGCGTGAGTACCGCTCACTCTCCGACAAACGTCAACTCCCGTTGCATGCACAAGTACATGGCTTTCACCAACGGTTCGGTCTGCATGGTTATCGCGCTTCGGAGGATCTGATCGAATTCGGCAAGTTGACCTTCAAGCAGGAAGAAAGGAGGTAGGTGTGCCTCGAAGAGGAAATGGTTCGCAAACACCACCGCGGTCGTGCGGTTTCCGAAGTCGAACGGCCAGATGTCGATGATACGGGTCAGGGCAAGCGCAGCCCGCTCCAGCGGATGGATCTCGTAAAAACTGGGCGCGGTCAACCAGCGCACGAAGTTGTCCAGGGACCGGTCGATGAATTCCGGTTCGGGGTAGTCCTGGTCTTTGAAAACCGCTCCGGTCCGGACTTGTCTCGGCAAACCTGCACCCGCTTGACCCGCAAACAACCGCGCGTGAAGACCCAGCAGGCCTTCCTTTGTGGGCGCGCCCAAGTCTCGTCGCGCCCCCGCCACGTCCCCACCCCCCTCGCCGTAATCCATCAAACGATCGAAACGCTCCCAGCAGGGATCCAGGTTCGCCGACTCCAGACCCTCAAGGTCCGCAAACGGATGCGGTTGTCGCCGAAGCATGTCGGAATAGATTGGAAGGTCTTCAGACACCTCACACCCCGGCTCTAGGAGCCTGCCGCGCAGGCTCCTAGAGCCCGCTCAAGATCAACGTTCGGCGACAGCCTGTCGCGCTTCCTTGTCGATTGTCTTACGCCGCTCGGATTCCCGTTTGTCGTACGTCTTCTTGCCTTTTGCAAGCGCCAGCTCGCACTTCACCCGACCATTCTTAACATACATCCGCAGCGGCACCAGCGTCAGCCCACGCTCGGTCGTACGCCCGATCAATCGTCGAATTTCGGACCGTTTCAGCAGGAGCTTGCGTGCTCGGACGGGATCGTGGTTGGAAATGTTTCCATGGGAGAACGGGCTGATGTGGCAGTTCAGGAGCCAGACTTCGCCTGACTTCACAAGCCCGTAAGCGTCCTTGAAATTAATGCGGCCGTCCTTGGCTGACTTGACCTCGGTTCCTGTCAGAACAAGGCCGGCCTCAAACTTCTCGAGGATTTCGTAGTTGTGGAAGGCTTGCCGGTTTACGGCCAGCGCAGGGCTCACAGTTTGCCAGGCGGAGGCGGGGTCTTCTTGTTGAGATCCAGTATCTTCGGCGAAGTATTGCCGAAAACGTTGGGTTGCGCGGAACCAGGCGTCGGGGCACCCGGGCTGGTCGTCACACCCGGAGTGGTTCCGGGCATGCCGGGTGACCCAGTGGGAAGCCCAAACGGATAGGATGACTGTCCCGGCATAGCCAGAGGAGTTCCAGGCTGCGGCTGGGAATTCTGATTCGCGCGGGGATTCACCAGGGGCCCAAAAGGCGTCTGAATGATCGCGGGCTGCTGGGGAGCATTCCCTGGGGCCCGGTTGTTTGCCCCCACCGCCGGGTTGGCCTGGAATGGCGTCACTCGATTTAGTCCGGACCCGGCCGGCGGCCGGTTCTGGTTGACGAAAGGTTGCGGGGAGGCGGTGGCTGCTCTTGCCGGCGTCGAGGGCCGGGCATCCCCTGAAAGTGTCCCGGAAACCGCAGTGACCACAATCCGTGTATTTTCGAGAACGAAGTAGTCGATCGGCAATCCTTCGAAAATGTTCTTCACAGCACGATCCAGGGCCAAACCTCGAAACTGAACACTGACGTTGCGATTGATGAGTGAGTCCGGAACGGTTGAATTCGTGCCGGCGACTCGATCCAGCAGGCCGAGCAACCGACCGAGTGGAACCGCTTCGGCGTGCATCGACACACGACCATCGATCACGGTGATCTCCAGGCGATCGCTATCCGAAGCCCAGCCACACTGGGCGAAAACAAGCACCAAGGTCAGCACCAACAACCGCTTCATGAAAGCAGTCCTCCCGGGAAACCAATTTCGTCACTTTTATTATAACCCGATGACGCCCGCAGGGAAACCCTAGCAGCCTGTGGTGGAAGTCTGTAGGGTCGCGCGCAGAGGTATTCGGGTCACAGGCGCGAAATGAGGAGCGGAACGATGCTTTGTCATCGTGACCGACGAATGACAAAGCCTGTGGGCCGAAGACCCCTGCGCCCTAAGTGTTACGACGGCATGGGGCCAGCTGCGGCGTTGCCACTCTCTCCGGACATTGCCCGATGAAGAGCATCGACGTCTTCGTGGCGCCTTACATCTTGCCCCATGGCGCTCGTAACGCGACCCTACAGACTTCCACCACGGGCTGCTTGGCAACACCGATCACCGTGCACCCTTGCCCATCAAAACGACCGGAACGGTTTTGATTAAAATTTTCAAATCCAAAAGCAAAGACCAGTTGTCTATGTAGTTCAGGTCGAGTTTCATCCATTCCTCGAAGCCGACCTGATTCCGGCCGCTGATTTGCCAAAGGCAGGTGATGCCGGGTTTCATACTCAGGCGGCGGCGCTGCCAGCGTTGGTATCGCTGGACCTCCTGAGGAAGTGGTGGGCGGGGCCCGACAAGGCTCATGTCCCCCTTGAGGACATTATAGAGCTGAGGCAGTTCGTCAATGCTGAATCGTCGCAGGAATTTGCCGATCTTGGTGACCCTGGGGTCGCGAGAAGATTTAAATACAGGACCATCCATCTCGTTCAGGGCCTCGAGTTCGTACCGTCGTTGCTCGGCATCGTCGACCATGGAGCGAAACTTGTACATCACGAATCGTCGGCCGTGGAGGCCGCATCGCTCCTGTCTGAAGAGTATCGGGCCACGTGACGTCAGTTTGATCGCAAGCCCCGCCGCAGCCATGATCGGTATCGCGGCCAAAAGCAGTAGGCCTGAAAAGAGGACGTCCATGACGCGCCGAATGAGCAAGACGACTTCGTCCGAAGGGGTGGGGCTGAAAGTCAGCAGCGGAAACCCGTCCAGTTCATGGAGTTCCATCCGGGAAATCGTATGAGGAAACAGATCCAACACGACACGCGCCGTGACGCCAAGTTCCTCACACAACAGAAAGAGTTCTTCGCAAGAATCGAGGCGCTCGCGACCGACGACAAAAATCGCCTCGTCGATGCCGCCTCGCTCCAGAACTTCCGCTGCCTCGGCCTCGGGAAAGACCCCTACCGGCCGAAGCCCCCATTCCCTGTGGGCCTCGATCGCGGCAACCAATTCCTTCGCGGACTCCGGCCGACCGATGACCACGACATGCCGGGACCACGTCTGGCTGCGCTGCCGAAAAGTGAACAGGAGTGTCCGGTACGAGACCAGGGCCACGTAGTTGATGACGAGGGTGAAGACCGCGATGAGGCGGCTCGTCGATTCTCCGCCGACAAAGAACAGTACTGCGGCCATGACGACCCATGCGGAACCCACAGCCTTGGTGAGTTGAACGAACTGATCTTTCGGCGAAAGAAATCGCGACGAATAGACGCCGAAAGCGGGAAGCAGAATGGCCCAGATCGGCAACATCAGCCACAACAGCCATATGTAGATGCCAACGGGCATCACGGTGAAGCCATCGAGTGTGAACAGGCTTCGTACAGCGTATGCCAGGAAGAAACTACCTGCGGTCAACAACAGATCGACCAGAAGCAGGATGAACGCCAGGATCTTTTTTCTCTGCTGGATCATGCCGAGGTATACGGATTCAGCGGTTGTGCTGGGCAACCCGACGGATCCGGGACGCGAGCAACTCTCGCCCGAAAGCCGGAGGACTCCCACTTTCCATCCATTCATTGAACGCTACCATGAACAGACTGTCCATACTAAGGGTTCTCATCAGCTTATCCACTGTGGTTGCGATACTGGCGGGCTGCGCACCCGGCCGCCAGGCCTACAAGCTCGGTATCGAAGCAGAATTGTCCCGTGACTATGAAACGGCGATGGCCCATTACGAACAAGCCCTCGCTGAAAAGCCGGGCGATATCGAATTCCGTCTGAAGCTCGAAACCGCGCGCTTCAATTCCGCTTACGAACGCTTCAGTAACGGCCGACGGGCGCTGGAGGCCGGCAACCTGGATGTCGCCCGGGCCGAGTTCACGCGAGCTCTCGAACTGGACCCGACACACAGTCTTGCCCAGGCGGAATTGGCACGCGTCGAGGAAATGATTCGTTCCGGCAACTCTGCTGAAGCTCAGATCACTCCCAACTTCTCCCAGCGTCGGGAGCAGGCTCGAACCGACCCCAGTATGGAAGCCCAGCTGCGGCCGACTTTGACGGGGCCGATTTCACTCCGTATCACCCAGGAAGCGGAAGCGATCTTTGAAACCATCGGTGAACTCGCCGGTCTGAACGTCATCTTCGATCCCGACTTCCGGTCGACACGGATATCGGTGGAGCTGGACGATCTGACCGTTTTCGAAGCGCTGGACATTCTGGCTCTCCAGACTCGCACTTTCTGGAAGCCCATCAACCAGAGAACGATTATCGTCGCACCGGAAAATCAGCAGAAGCGGCGGGAGTACGAGAAACACATACTCAAAACGATCTACCTCACCAACAGCGTCAACCCGACCGATATCACCGAAGCCATCACGGTGATCCGAACGCTCCTGAACATGCGTTTCATCGCCCAAAGCACCTCCATGAACGCCATCATCCTTCGCGACACTCCGGACAAGGTAGCGATCGCCGAAAAGATCATCGATGATATCGACAAGGGCAAAGCGGAAGTTCTGGTGCAGGCGACCGTTCTCGAGGTCGACCGCAATGACCTTCGGGACTTGGGAATCCTGCCGCCTCAGGGGACTACCATCGGGTTCGACTCTGGCGCCGCTCCAGCTGCCGGCGGGGGCGCCGGTGCAGGTGGTGGAGCGGCAGGGGCCGGGAACAACCAGATCAGCATCCGTGATCTGGACACGATCAATTCCGGCAGTTTCAATCTCGTCATCCCGGATTCGGTCGTGCGTTTTCTGGAAAGCAGCTCCAATACCCGATTGGTGCAGAACCCGAGCGTGCGGGCCACCGACGGCAAGCTCGCGCAGATTCGGATCGGTTCCCGGGTCCCCGTCGCGTCCGGAAGTTTCCAGCCTGCATTCGTGGGTGCTACCGGCACCCCTGTCGTCCAGTTCCAATACATCGATGTGGGCGTCAACCTCGATATCACGCCCCGGGTGTTATTGAACCGAGAGGTCTCGATGACCGTGCTCGTTCAGGTGCAGGCTACAGCCGGAAGCAGTGCCATCGGCGGCGTCTCCCTGCCGGTATTTACGAACCGTTCGATCCAACACGAAATCCGACTGCGAGAGGGTGAGACCAACATTCTGGGCGGCCTGATCACCCAAACCGAGACCACCGCGATGTCGGGCATTCCGGGACTCTCTCAGATTCCCATCCTCAAACACCTGTTCTCAACTGAAACCAGGCTGCGTGATCAAACCGAAATCATCGTCATGTTGACGCCCCACATTATCAGGATGCCCGACATCACCGACAGCAACCTGCGCGGCATCCTGGTGGGAACGGAAGTCGATACTCGTTTGATGGGGATTCCCGACGATTTTGGGACTCGCGACGTGGCACCTGAAATCGAACCGGAGGCCCCAACCCCAGAGCCTGCGGACCCCGGAAGCGAGAGACCGGTGCTGGAGCCGTTGCCGACCTCCGACGCGGTGAGCTTCGATCCTTCCCCGCTCACCCTCGAGGCGGGAGTCCCGACCGATGTCGAATTACGAATCGACGCCGCCAGCATCATCGGCGCCGACCTGGTCCTGGAGTTTGACCCGAGCCTGATAGCTCTGGCCAACATACTGGACGGCGGATTCCTGAGCGGCGACGGCACGGGCGTGGCCGTGGTTCAGAACATCGACACCGAGCGTGGCACAGCGATCGTGTCGCTGGAACGACCGGAACTTTCCGCTCCGATTTCAGGCGGCGGCAGCATTCTCACCCTGACCCTGGAAGGTTTGGGAAGCGGCGAATCGATTCTGAGAGTCACGGAGTTCAAAGTTCGAGCCGGAGGTAACCAGACACGCACGGGAAAGGTTGCCGAGGTTCAGATCAGGGTGCCTTAGGATGTAGGTATGAGATCCGTTAGTTCCCGGCGTGGTTTTTCGCTGGTCGAACTGATCATCACGATCACCATCGTGGCGATCCTGGCCGGCCTGGCCCTCCCGCTGGCACGCAACTCGATCGTGCGACAGCGAGAGGTCGAGTTGCGGCGGGGTCTGCGCGAGATGCGCGTCGCCATCGACCGCTACAAAGAGGCTTCGGATCTCGGGTTGATTCAGGTCACGCTTGGCACCGAAGGATATCCCGACTCCCTGGAGATTCTCGTCGAAGGTGTCGATCAGATAGGTCAGGTAGATCGGAAGCTGAAGTTCCTCCGCAGGATACCGATCGATCCCATGACCAATTCAACCGAGTGGGGCTTGAGAGCCTACCAGGATGATCCGGAGTCGGCGTCCTGGGGTGGTGACAATGTCTTCGACGTCTACACCAAATCGATCGGGGTGGCCCTGGATGGTACAGACTACAAAGATTGGTAGGAACGGCTTCTCTCTGCTGGAGATGATGATCGTCCTGACGATCATCGCAATCCTGGCATCCATTTCCATACCGATGTACCAGGTGACACTCCTGCGTTCGAGAGAAGCCGTCCTCAAAAGCAACCTGCACTCGCTTCGCTCCGTCATCGACCAATACACGGCCGACAAGAAAATCGCTCCCCAGTCTCTCGAAGATCTCGTGGACGCCGGTTACTTGAGAGAAGTCCCCCAGGACCCCATCACCGACTCGAGTACGACCTGGCAGGTGGAGTTCGGCAGCACAGCCCTCGTCGTGGACCAGCTCGACACCGGAATTGTGGACGTTCGCAGCGGATCCAGTGCTGTTTCAAGCGAAGGCACGCCGTACAGTGACTGGTGAGGGAAGTGGTCAGTGGTCAGTGGCCAGCCGCAAACAACCCTCTCCCTAAATCCCCAAACTTCTGAGCAACCTCTCATCATCCCGCCACTTCTTCTTGACCTTCACGTGCAGGTCCAGGTGGACTCGGCTGTGGAGGAGGGATTCGATCTCCAGACGGGCTTCGGTTCCCGCACGCTTCAGCAACTGGCCTCCCTTGCCGATGACGATGGCTTTTTGTGAGGACCTTTCCACGAAAATGGACGCGTAGATCCGAATGATTCGTTCGCCTTCCTCGAAGCGTTCAATGCTGATCGCGGTCGCGTACGGGAGCTCTTGACGGGTCAGAAGGATCAGCTTCTCCCGGATGATCTCGGAAACCAGGAAGCGTTCGGGCTGGTCGCTGAGTTGATCGGACGGGTAGTACATCGGGCCCGGGGACAGGTAACCGAGGATCTCATCTTTCAAAGTATCCACACCGTCCCCGTTCAGCGCCGACAACGGAATGATCTCATCGAAAACGGCTGCTTTCCCGTAACGGTCGATCTGGGGCAGAAGGTCCCTCTTGGGAACCTTGTCGATCTTGTTCAACAGCAGGAAACGGCGAGAAGAGGCTTTCTTCACGAGTTCGAGCGCAAACGCTTCACCACGCCCGTAGTCGGCGGACGCGTCAACCATCAGCATGACGACGTCGATGTGCTCGAGCGAGTCGGACATGAAGCGCATCATTCGCTCGTTCATCCGATGGATCGGTTTGTGGATCCCCGGGGTATCGAGAAAAATGATCTGCCCGGCCTCATCGGAGATAATTCCGCGCACCACGTTGCGGGTCGTCTGCGGCTGGGGTGTCACGATCGATATTTTCTGGCCGACGAGCCTGTTCAGCAGCGTGGACTTGCCGGAATTCGGACGACCGATGATGGAGACGAAGCCGGACTTGAACTGCTCGTCGGTCATCATTTCCTCTGTGGCGAAAGTAAACGGATTCTCAGGCGGCGGATCTTCCGGTGATCGGCCTCGACCACCTCGAAGGACAAACCTTGATGCTCGATCTTCTCGCCACGCGAAGGCAGGAACCCGAACAGTTCGACGGCCGCCCCTCCGACCGTCGTGCACTCGGTGTCATCGACGACCGGCATGCCCAGGCGGGATTCCATCGCGTCCAGCTCGACCGTTGCCGGCACAAGATAGATCCCCGGACTTTCTTCGAGGATCTCGTCGCCTTCCGGCTCCGAATCATCGCGGATCTCACCGACGATTTCTTCGATCAGGTCTTCGATGGTGATCAGTCCCGAAATACCACCGTACTCATCCACAACGAGGACAATCTGCCGCCGATGGGTTTTCATTTCCTCGAGCAAATCATCGATCGGCTTGGTTTCGGGTACGAAGTGAACCGGATGCACGAGCGGCCGGATGTTATCGAGTTGCTCCCCACCCCGCCAGACCCGGAGCAGGTCCCGCTCGTGAACGATCCCTTCGATATTGTCCAGTTCGTCGCGATAGACCGGGATCCGGGAGTGTTTCTTCGAAACGATCAGACCGACCAGCCTGTCGACACTCCAGGCCACATCCGCAGCCACGATCTGTGTCCGGGGCGTCATGACTTCGAGCGCGACCTTGTCGCCGAACTGAACGATCGACTGGATCATGACGCCCTCGTCTTGCTCGAGGATCCCTTCCTCCTGACCCGCGTCAATAAAAGCCTGAATCTCTTCCTCCGACGCCTCCTCGTCTGGTTCCGGCTCACTCTCCTCTTCCCATCGGAGGAAGCGGGTGAGCACAGCCATGATCAGTCGGACCAGGGGGCGCAAAATGTAGTACGGAACGGTCAGCACCGGAACCAACCGGGCAAGCACCTGTTCCGGATTTCGTAGTGCCAGGGCTCGAGGTACAAGCTGCCTGAAAACCAGCACGATGACCAGTGTCGTTCCGGCTGCCGCCAGAAGCGCGACGGCGAAATGCAGGGCAGTCCGCAGGAAGGCGCCGGTCAGGAGGACCGCAATCGAAATCAGAAGAGCCTGGATGCCGATGTGAACGGCCATCAAGACTTCGTTTCGCTCTTCAACCAGGGTCCCGATCAGGGGACTTCGCCTCGTTTCGGTTGCATCGACCAACCGGCGTAAAGCGATTTTGCTGATTCCAGCCAGCGCAAAATCCAGGACGGACATGACATGCAAAGCCGTGACCAGGGCCGCGGCAATCAGTATTTCTATGGCGCTCAACACTCGAACCTGCGACGCAGTCGGCGTTCGATGGATCTCATCTCCCCGTCGTCGGTTTCGTGATCGTAGCCCAGCAGATGCAGAAGTCCGTGAAGGGCCAGCCTCTTGAGATTCGTGCCGAAATCAAGCGTTTTCGACCCGAGAATCTGGGCATGTGCGCTTTCGGTGGAAATGAGAACGTCGCCCAGGTAGCCCGGGTCACCAGGGAACGACAGAACGTCGGTGGCTTTGTCCACACTCCTGTACTTGTTGTTGTACCGGCGCATCACCGGATCGCTGACAAGCACGACCGAAAACGGATCGCCCACCTGAAGCTGGTCTGCTATTCGTCCCAGGAAGTTCGAAAGCTCGCGGCGATCGACGGGATGTCTTCTCTGACGGTTCAGGAGCAGGTATGGCTCGGGGTCGGGGGGATCGGGCGAGGCCTGGCCCGGATTGGATGCGGCTTCCATCAGCTCGCCCCGTTGCCATCGGGTGGTCGGTTCAACAGACGAGCACGTTGATCGATGGAATTCCGTTTTGAGTGTTTCTCGTACGCCCGCACGATCTCCTGCACGAGTTGATGGCGTACGACGTCGCGGTCGTTGAAGGGGACGAAACTAATTCCTTGAATGTCCCTCAGGACGCCACGGGCTTCAATGAGACCGGACGTCTTTCCGAACGGCAGATCGATCTGCGTGACATCGCCGTTGATGACCGCTTTGGAACTGTCTCCGATACGCGTCAAGAACATCTTCATCTGTTCCGAGGTGGTGTTCTGTGCCTCGTCCAGAATAATGAACGAGTCGTTCAGCGTCCTTCCACGCATGAAGGCGATCGGAGCGATTTCGATGATCCGCCTCTCCAGGTATCGATCGACACGGTCTGTATCCAGCATGTCGTAGAGAGCATCGTAGAGGGGCCGCAGATAGGGGTCGATCTTCTCTTCGATGGTCCCCGGCAAGAAGCCCAGCCTCTCGCCCGCCTCGACGGCGGGTCGTGTCAGGACAATGCGACTCACGCGTTTTCCAAGCAACTCCCGGATCGCCATGGCAACGGCGAGGTAGGTCTTCCCGGTTCCTGCCGGACCTATTCCGAAGACCATGTCGTGCCGGTCGATGGCTTCCATGTACAGCTTCTGGTTCAGCGTTTTCGGCGCAATGTTTCGCTTGCCGACCTGAAACTGACGGGGAGGCGACACGACCTGCCTCAAGGTGACGGAGTTATCTTCCGATACGATTCGGATGACCGACTTCAAGTCTTCGTCCGACAGCTTCATGCCCTCCGAGCGTAACTGGGCGTAGTCGCCTAACAACTGTTCGACGAGAGTGACCTGTCGATCGGTCCCTTCGACCGTCAGGTTATTTTCGACAATCTGGACTTCGACCTGGAGAAGTGATTCCAGGTACTTGATGTTTCCGTCGTAGGTACCAAACAGGTCGGCGACGCCTTCGCCGATGGGGATGGTTTTCTTCATTCCTGAGCTGGCCGATTATACCATGTTGGGCCCTGGGGCCCCTTAGGTGAAGTTCGCGAGCCAGCTGACAACGGCCTTGTTGAATTCGTCGGGTGTTTCCCAGAAAACACAATGACCGGCGGCAGGAATAACTGTAAGTCGGGCGCCCGGGATTCCGGCGGCCACCATGCTGGAATGGCGGGGCGGGATCAGTATGTCCTCAGCGCCGACAATGACGTGCGTGGGAAATTCGATGGAATAAATCCGATCGAGCGTGTCGTGTTCGAGCGTGGCCTCGCACTGGCGCGCAAATCCGGCCTGGGTCTGAGGGTACGGGTTCGACAGGACTCGCTCTCGGTAGGCGTCGTGCGCCCCGGGGTTCTCGTAAAAGCGGTGGGTGAACAACCATGGCGTCCGGGCCTGGAGAAACTGCTCCCGGCTCATCGTCTGAGAAAACGTTTTCCACGATGTGAGGACTTGCCTCATGTACTCGTCCGGCTTCGCAGTCGAGCACACTATGGTGAGGCTACGAACAGTGTCGGGATGATGGAGGGCCATTTCCTGCGCGATCATCCCACCCATCGATGCACCGACGATGTGGACCGGGCCGTGTCCCAGAAGACGAACCAGGGCAGCCGTGTCATCGGCGAGTTGCACGATCGAATAGGTGTCGACGGGACTCTCGCCGGTTCGGCCGACATCCCGATTGTCGAAGAGAATGACCCGGAAACCCGCGTCAACGAAAGCCGGGACTTGAGTGTTCTTCCAGCTGGCATGATCGGAACTGACACCGGATATGAGAATCAACGGCTCGCCGTCACCTGCTTGGTCGTAGTAGAGACTCAGTTCGTTGATCTTTCGAGTGGCCATGATCCCGATTTTAGCGGATGTCTAAATAAAGGAATTCCTCTCACGGACGCTGGTCCCTCACTTCCAGCCATTTCGGAAGAGCAGCTCGGTCGAAGTTGAATGAGGCCCGGCCAGCGGGCATTTGAGTCGAATTCAAACCCATTGTTAAGGAAGTTCTATTTTCGCATTGTTGAAATCGATATGGTGTCGGCGGTATCTTGTGGTATATATACCGTCAGATGAAGAAGAAAAAGATATGGCTTGAGTTGAATCAGGTAAAGGGAGCGGTTGCGTCGCGACTGCGACGGCGGAAGTACAGCCTGATCGAGCGCCATGAGATACCCGACGGTTTGCTGCCTGGCTCGGTGTCGATTAGTTACACCCGGTGCGGTAAGCCGACGTGCCGGTGTGTGTCGGGTGAAGGGCACCCATCCTGGTCCTGGACATTCATGATGGACGGGAAGAAGCATGTCGAACACGTTCCAGCTGCCATGGTTGAGGAGATTCAAAAGCGTGTCGGAGCGGGACGGGAGTTTCAGGATGCGATCCGGGAGGTGCTGACAGCGAACGCGAAGTTGTTGGTGCTGGAGCGCCAGCAACAACGTGAGAAGCGGAAGCGCCGGTGAAAGGTCCGTCGGCACGAGGGATACGACGGTACGCGCGAAAGTGTTTGCGGCTGAAGGGGTATTTGAATCACCCCGGAGATGGGCGGGTGCGACCGCAGATCGGAAGTGGGCATCTGATCTGGTCTCTGGTGATCGGGTATCTGCTGCGGGAATCGAGCTTCCTGGCCATCGAGTCGCTCGCACGATCCTCGGCGTGTCGGGCCTTGGGAATCGGACGCCGCTTTAGCGACGACACGCTGGGCTATTTTACCGAGAAGCTGAATCCGGAATTCACGCGCGGCGCGTTGACCACAGCCATCAAGCAGGCCAAGCGCAATAAAGCGTTCGACGATTGCCGATTCATCGGCCTGGCGCTGGACGGGACAACCGTGGGGCGTGTCGGTGAGGCCGAGTGTCAGTGGTGTCGACCCCATCGCAACGCCGAGGGGGAGGTGACCACCTACTTACACCACGTCGTGATGGCCACCATCGTGGGCACCGGGTTCACTTTACCGGTCGATGTGGAACCCTACGGTAGTGGGGATAGCGAATGGTCGGGGGGGCAACGACTGCTTCGTCGGGTGGTGGGGCAGTTGGGGCCGCGTTTTGCCGATTATGTTGTTGTCGATGGGGGCTATGCGTCGGCTCCGTTCCTGCACTTGGCCGACGAGTTGGGATTGAAGACCATCGTCCGTCTCAAAGCCAATCTTCCGAGCTTGTTCAACGCCGCCAAAAGCCGGTTTGCTTGTCAGCCGCCGTCCCGGGTTTTCAAGGATGGAGCCGATCGGGTGGAAATCTGGGATGCAGACGACTTCGATCCCTGGGGCCGATTGAACTGGCCGACCGTGCGCGTGATCCGCTACCGGCAAGAGAAACCCGATGGATCGGTGGTCGAAGCCTACTGGCTGACCAATTTCTCGATGAACCAAGTGGGAGCGCCCACTTTATTTCGCATGGCCAAGAGTCGTTGGGAAGTCGAAAACCAAGGTTTCAACGATGCCAAGAACCGTTATGGGATGGCCCATATCCCCCATCACCACGCCAACAGCTTGCTTCTCCACTGGCTCCTCATAAGCCTGGCTCTCACGATCGAACGTCTGTATCGATTGCGTCATTTGCATCGCGGGCGCCATCGCCCGCATACCTCCATCGAGCTTCTTCGTTTGCTTCGCCTCGCTCTGTCTGCCCCAACCCCAGCCGACTCCAGCTGAACTGACTCGTTTCCCTGGTCTCCACGCGCCTGCCTGACCCCAATCACCGGGCTGGACCCGCTACGGATACCTGTCTCTCGAAAATACCCCTCACTTCAAATTCCTCTCCCTCCTCGACCTTTTCCCTTCCAGAGCCCCTTCCAGACACTCCGTCCTCCCTGACTTCCGAAATGGCTGCCTCACTTCGCAGGGCATTGACCCCCACCCGAGGGACTTGCTACTATGATCGATTCGAGGGAAACATTTATGGCAAACCATGTATCCGCACTCAAGCGGAATCGACAGAACGAGAAGAAGCGGTTGATCAACCAGATGAACCGCAACAGGCTGAAGACGCAACTGAAGAAACTGAAGGCGGCCATATCGGACGGCAAAGCCGAAGAGGCCACGGGCTTGCTGACGGCCACCTTAAGCCTGATAGACAAGTCCGTCCAGAAAGGCGTCATCAAGGCCAATGCCGCGGGGCGTTACAAGTCACATCTTACTCGCCACGTGAACAGGGTCGTGGCAGCGTAGCTGCCCGCCCCAGGTATCGACCCTGATTCGCAGAGCGGCGTTCCGGGCTGGTGGCCCGGGACAGCAACCAGCACACGCTGTCCTGAAACTCTTGTCTTCCCCTCAACTGACCACTGACCACTTCCCGTGACCCTTCATCGAATCAATTTCCACAGCATGACGTCGAAGTAGTACTCCGGATTTGGTGCGGACGTCTTAAAGGCCCGATCCGCCTCGATCAGGTCTTTGAAACCCCGGACTACCCGAATCCAGTCAAATCGACGGCATGAAGACACGAAGTCTCCCGCCTTCCAGTACGGGACCGACGCGGCGGCGGCTATGTCCTTCGCCGAACCTTTGCCCTCGAGCACTTTCCCGACGAAGATCTGACGCCAGACACGAGCCAGTCGAGACAGGATGAGAATGGGTGCAACCCCGTCCTCTATCATCGCGCCAACCACCCGAACGGCTTTCTCATAGTCCCGCCGAAGCAGGGTGTCGTCGAGTTCGAACGGCCCAAATTGTTCGGAACGGAGTATCAGGACATCGACGTCCGACACCTCCACGGGCCTCTCATCACGGACGTACGTCCGAAGCTTTTCCATCTCGCTTTGAAGTACGTAGAGTTCGGCCCCCACGTTGTCGACCAGATGCCGGGCGACGTCCGGCGCCACCCCATATCGATCGCGCAGCCATTTGGCACTATCGGCGGGCCGCAGTGTATCGATCTCAACCCGGGGAAAGCCTTTCAGGCCGGCCTTCACCGCACGCCTTGAAGAGGCAGCCAGAACGATCTTCAACGACGAAACTTCCAGTTCCACGATCCGTGCCAGATCCTCCAGCCTCTTCTTGGAGACTTTCGCGCCATCCGTGATCAGCATGGCCCGGTTCGACCCGAACAAGGGCGGCGTGAGTGCGGAACTCATCAAAGCGTTCGATTCGATGGATTCGAACTCCTTGACCGACATTTTTTCAAAGTTCCACTCGCCTCCGAAAATCCGAACCCATACGGGCTGGGCTTCTCGAACGAGAAAGTCGTCCTCACAGACGAACAAATAGACGTGGCTTGTCCTGGGAGTGTGTCTCTCGAATTCGGAAAACTTCATGGGCGGGTGTGAAAGAGCGACGCCACCAAAGATGAAGCAAAGCGGGTCGCGAGCCGTTCCATCGCAGCGGCATCCTCGGGGACAAACGTTTCCGAATCGTTGGAAAGTTCGAAGACCTCCCGGAAAACCCAATTCCGGCCCTCGAACAAAACGCTACCGTCGCGGCTATCGGTCATGGTCACGTGGACCTCCACCGCCACGGTATAGGCGGTCCCCCGACCCTGGCTGGTAAAAATGATCGGCGTCTGGGTCACCCTGAGGACTTCACCAGACAGGACAACATCTCCGGCCGAGTCTGGCACAACCTCATACCGAGTCCGCTGGATCAATTCACGACGTACCGCTTCGGTCAGGCGTTGTTCAACCTTGTAATCGGTCGTTCGGTTGCCGAAAACCGGAACGGCCAGGGTTTGCCCGGTCCCGAGGTCGATACCGCTACCGGCGAGCCGATAACCACATCCGGCAAGGGCAGGCAGCAGAAACAACAAAGTCATGACGCCGGCCTGAAATCTTCTCGGGGTAGGTGAGGGAAGCATCGAAAACTAGGATAACATGCCAATGTTGGGCGGCAATCCGGTGGACTTCGATCCCCGTAACTCGAAACTAACTTAGGACAAACGGTGAAACCATCCAAGCAAATCTGGCGAAACGGAACACTGATCCCGTGGGACGACGCCACGATCCATGTACTGTCTCACGTCGTACACTATGGTTCATCCTGCTTCGAAGGCATCCGTTGTTACAAAACACCGAAAGGATCGGTTGTTTTCCGTCTGAAGGACCACGTTCGCCGTCTGGTGGAGTCCTCGAAAATCTATCGAATGGACATTCCTCATGATGAACCCGCACTGGTCCAGGCAGTCCTCGATACAGTCCGGGCGAACGAACTCGACGAGTGCTACGTCCGGCCGGTCGTCCTCAGGGGATATGGGGAGCTGGCCGTCAACCCCGTTGGACTGCCGATCGAAACATACATCGCGGCCTGGGAGTGGGGCGCCTATCTCGGAGAAGATGCGCTGAGCCACGGAGTCGATGCCTGCGTCTCTTCCTGGGCCCGAATGGCGCCGAATACTTTTCCGGCGATCGCCAAGGCCGGCGGACATTATATGAATTCTCAGCTGATAAAGATGGAAGCCGTTAACAACGGCTATGCCGAGGGTATCGCCCTCGATGCAACCGGCTACGTCAGCGAGGGAAGTGGCGAAAACCTCTTCCTGATAAGAGACGGCATCGTCCACACTCCGGCCCTCGCCCACTCGGTGCTCTCCGGGCTCACACGCGATTCGGTGATGCAGATCTCCAGAAGTATGGGGCTCGAAGTCCGCCAGGAAGCGATCCCTCGCGAATGGCTCTACATTGCCGACGAGCTCTTTTTCGCGGGGACCGCCGCCGAAATCACTCCGATCAGGTCGGTCGACCGCATCGAAGTCGGCTCTGGAAGCCGCGGCCCGATCACCGAACGCATTCAGTCCGAATTCTTTGGCATCGTCCGGGGCGACAAGAAAGATCCCGACAACTGGCTATATCCGGTCGGGTGAACCGGGGGAGGATCATCTGAACCTGAACATTTGGGGGGAACGATCGTGTCTTTTGACCGAGAGACGCGGAGACGCAAAGACGCAGAGTTTTCTTCGGTTGTTTCAAGGAATCCGGTGTGACGTCGGGACTTCAGTTCCCATGCCTGACTAAAATTTTCTCTGCGTCTCTGCGTCTCCGCGTCGAGTCGCTGCTCGCTCCTGAACATGGACGACGCAATGTACGGTTACGCCATCAAGCTTCTCGCGGGTCGCGACTATAGTGTTCAACGGATGAGGGCACGGCTGGAGAAGCGGTTTGGTCGCAACCCTGAAGAAGTCATCGATCGATTGCTTTCCCAGAAATTTCTGGACGATCTGCGATTTGCCGAGTCGTTCGTGAGAGTGAGGAAGAGCCGCGGACGGCTTCGGCTGCGGGCCGAGCTGATTCGGGACGGGATAGGCGGGACCATGGCCGACGACGTTCTCGAACGAGAGGATTGGCCTTCGCTTGTGGATGTGCTCAAGGGTAAAATGAGAGGTTTGAAACTAATCCCACCGGTTTCCCTGAGGGAGGCCGCTCGTCTTTCCAGGTTCCTGCTACGTCTTGGATATGATGAGGAAGAAATTCGCGAGGAACTGGAAAAGCTTGTATGAACAGTAACGAAATCCGAAACCGCTTTCTCAGGTTCTTCGAAGACCGCGGTCACACCCGGGTTGCCAGTTCGTCTTTGATTCCCGCCGAAGATCCGACGCTCCTGTTCGTAAACGCCGGGATGAACCAGTTCAAGGACGTCTTCCTGGGCCTGGATCAACGCAGCTACAAACGGGCGGCGACCAGCCAGAAGTGTGTCCGGGCGGGCGGAAAGCACAACGACCTGGAGGTGGTGGGCCACACACGCCGGCACCAGACGTTCTTCGAGATGCTGGGAAACTTCTCCTTTGGAGACTACTTCAAGAAGGAGGCCGTCGAGTACGCCTGGGCCCTGCTCATCGATGAGTTCGGACTCGAGCCGGATCGAATCTGGGTCACCGTATTTCGGGACGATGATGAGGCCGACGAACTATGGAAGACGCATGTCGGAGTACCGTCCGGGCGCGTTGTCCGGATGGATGAGAAGGACAATTTCTGGCAGATGGGGGAAACCGGCCCCTGCGGCCCTTGTTCGGAACTGCACTACGATTTCGGCCCGACGGGAAGTCAGGAGGACCACCAGGACTGTCGGTTCCCCTGCGAGTGCGGCCGTTACGTTGAGATCTGGAACCTGGTGTTCATGCAATTCGACCGCGATTCGGACGGCAACTTCACTCCCCTCCCTCAGCCGTCCATCGACACGGGAATGGGCCTGGAACGTATCGCATCGGTACTGCAAGGGAAGGTCAGCAACTACGAAACGGACCTGTTTCGGCCTCTGATCGATCGCGCTTCCGAACTCCTCGGAGTCGATTACGGCGCCTCCGAGACGACCGACGTGTCGCTGCACATCATAGCCGACCACGTGCGGGCCGCCACTTTCCTGATCAGCGACGGCATCATTCCATCAAACGAAGGTCGAGGCTACGTTCTGCGCAAAATCATGCGACGGGGAATCCGGCAGGGCACTTTGCTCGGTCATGGCAAACCGTTCATGCACACGATGACCGGCTACGTCGTCGATTTCATGAAGGAGGCTTATCCGGAACTGATCAATACCCGTGAATACGTGGCCCGGGTGGTCGAAAATGAAGAGCAACGTTTTTCCGCCACGGTATCGGTGGCTATAACGAAACTTGAGGAAATTTCCGCCGATCTCGTTTCAAGAAAAGAAAACCTGATCCCGGGCGCCGACATCTTCAAGCTCTACGACACGTATGGATTGCCTCTGGATTTCACCAAGGAAGTTGCGGACGAGCAATCACTGAAGCTCGATATCGAGGGCTTCGAACGGGAATTGGAGAAACAGAGAGAGCGGGCTCGAGAGAGTTGGAAAGGCAGCGAGGTCTCTTCCCTTCCCCTGTATGAAAAATTCCTCGAATCCGGCGGCACTTCTTTTCTGGGTTACACGAGCTTGCAGTCGGAAGCAAGGGTGGTCGGCATCATTCGTGACGGCAACCTGATCGACAAGATCGAAGGAAGCGGCCGAACCGCGGAACTCATCCTCGATCAAACTCCCTTTTATGCCGAGTCCGGGGGACAGGTTGGCGATACCGGCACGTTCACCTCAGCCAACGGCGCCGCAAAGGTCATCGACACACAGTCGCCGGTTCCGGGCGTCGTTCTCCACCGTGTCGTACTGGATTTCGGGGAGTTCTCGCTGGACCAGGAGGTTTCGGTCCAGGTCGATGACGAACGAAGGAGCCGGATCGCCGCAAACCATACGGGCACCCATCTGCTTCATGCAATTCTCCGTGACACTCTGGGTGTCCATGTCAAACAGGCCGGGTCCCTGGT
Source organism: Terriglobia bacterium (assembly GCA_965247425.1). GTDB lineage: Bacteria > Acidobacteriota > Terriglobia > 20CM-2-55-15 > 20CM-2-55-15 > CAZOZZ01. Next base: position 967,945 of record OZ252023.1, on the reverse strand, counting down.
GGCGACCGATCGGCTTCGTTTCGATTACACCCACTACGCAGGGTTGACCGATCGGGAAATCGAGGAAATCGAGGGCCGGATCAATCACATCGTTCTCGATAACCACCCTGTATCCACGAAGGAAATGGAACTCAACGAAGCGATCGACACCGGAGCGACCGCCTTTTTCGGCGAGAAGTATCAGCAAAAAGTTCGTGTCGTCTCCATATCGAACGTCAGCATGGAGTTGTGCGGGGGGACTCACACGCGCCTGACCGGCGACGTGGGTCTGTTCAAGATCATTTCAGAAAGCAGCGTGGCCTCAGGGGTCCGGCGCATTGAGGCGCTGACCGGTCTGGGCAGTTATGAACGACTCGGTGAGGACGAACAACTGATCGAGACGCTTTCGGCTCAGCTACGGACGCCTCGATCGGAGCTGTCACGGGTTATCGACAAGACATTCGAGCGTCAGAAGGAACTTGAAGAACAGCTGCGCACACTGAAACGACAGGGGGCCAAATCGCAGTTACAGGACCTGCTGGGGTCTGGCAGCACGGTCGGAGGGGTGACGGTGATTGCCCGGAGAGTCGAAGGGGTGGACGTGCCCCTGATGCGTGAACTCGCCGAGAGCGCCATCGCGAGCCTCGGCCAGGGGATCGTCGTCCTGGGAACGGAATCCGAAGGGAAGGCGATGCTGGTGACGACCGTCTCTCGAGATTTGCGAAAGCAACTCCATGCGGGTAAGGTCGTCAAAAGGGTTGCCGCACTGGTGGGAGGCAGCGGGGGAGGCCGACCGGACTTCGCTCAGGCAGGGGGGAAAGAGCCCGAAAAACTGGATCAGGCTTTACAAGCAGTGTACAATATCGTGGCGGATCTAGTGAGTTAGACCGCTTTCTGTTGTGTTCGAAATGAAAACGAGACACATCATCGTGATCGGATCCCTGGTGCTGCTCCTGGCAGATCGAGGGGAGATCCGGGCAGACGACCGCATCACTGCGTTTAAGAATGCCAAGGGCAAAATCGTTTTCACGAATCTTGCCGGCTACAACGCGAGAGTGGCGGAACCTGCACCGACAAGCCCGACAACGCCGACTCCAACCACAGTATCACCGGCGCCGGCTGTTTCGCCGGCCGGAGCGATGGACCGTCTCATCGATGGTATTTCCGGCAAGTACGGGCTTGACCCGTCCCTTGTCCGTGCCGTGATCGGAGTCGAATCCAATAGCGACCGCCGTGCCGTGTCCCACAAAGGGGCTCGGGGACTGATGCAGTTGATGCCGGAAACCGGCAAGCGTTGCGGGGTTCGCGACTTCTTTGATCCAGCCCAGAACATTGAGGGAGGGGTCCGTTACTTGAGATTTCTTCTCGAAAAATTCGAGGGAAACCTGGATCTGTCACTCGCCGCCTACAACTCCGGCGAGAATCGGGTCGAGCGACTGGGGCGGGTCCCCCGGATTCCGGAAACCCAGAACTACGTCCGGAAAGTCCGGGCGGCTTACGAGAGGATTCGCGGGCAGGCCCGACCTGTTGTCGGCCAGAGTCGGGCGGCACAGACGGTAGCGACGAACCCGACACCCCAGCCCGCGGGTGTGACTCCGACAACCGGGAGCGAGGCTTCTGGTCCTGACCCGACGGTGATCTACCGCAGGGTCGACGAACGTGGCGTCGCACATTTTTCCAACGTGGGACCACAGCGGTGACCAGGGGAGCCTGCCGGGATTAGGACAGCCGGATCTGAGGCTTCGGATCGTCTTTAAGAATCGGATGCTACTGCACAGATTCATTGCAATCCTCCTGGTCGCTCTCGTCCCGGCGTCCAACGCCCTGACCCAGACTTCCCTTCGCCAACAGGCGGCCACCGCATACGAAACCGCCCAGCGGCAAGAGATCACTGTCGAGGAAAAGCCCTCATCCGAAAGGACCCGAGCCGACTATCTCCGCGTGATCCGACTCTATGAGAGGGTCTATCTGATCACGCCCCACACGGGGTACGCCGACAACGCACTGATCAACATCGCTGCCCTCTACCAGCAGATCGACGACGCTAAAGACGCGATCCGGACACTCCAGTTCCTGGTCCGGGAGTATCCGGGTTCGCAGTTCATAGAGAGCGCCCGCGAGGAGATCTCCCGCCTGAGTAGAAGTCCGGAGGAAGTCGAGGTTCGGGCACCGGAGACAGGCGAACCCGTCCGAAACTCGAGGACGCCGCCCCGGACATCTCTCGTGTCGGTCGAGAAGATCCGATATTGGGAATCTCAGAGATCGGTGCGTGTGGTCGTCGACCTGGACGGTGAGACCCGATTCACCCAGGGGGACGCGAAAAATCCCCCGCGGGTATTCCTCGACATCGAAGGCGCACGTTTGGACGACGCTCTGAGCAATGAAAGGTTCCCCGTCGAATCCGTCATGCTTGAAAACATCCGCGTGGCGCAGCATGACGCATCGACCGTGCGGGTCGTTCTCGACCTGGTTCAACTGCAGGATGTCACGACGTTCACGCTGAGGGATCCGGATCGGTTGGTCATCGATGTGCTCGGAACGTCAACGCCGAGCCCGAAGCGGACAACGACAGCGGTGGAAAACCGGCCTCCGGCCATCCCCGAAGTCCAGCCGCCCGACAACCCGGAAGAGGAAGTCTCTCCGAACGCGGAAGCTCGCATGGCCACCCCGGCTCAACCTACCACGCGCGGCGACCATTCGCTGATCCGCAGCCTCGGCCTCAAGGTCGCACGCGTTGTAATCGACGCCGGACATGGCGGACGGGATACGGGAACCATCGGACCGACGGGATTGACCGAAAAAGCACTCGTGCTGGATGTCGCCAATCTCCTACGGGAGCGCATCGAAACCGAAATCGCAGCCGAAGTTGTCATGACCCGCCACGACGACAGCTTCATCCCTCTGGAAGCACGGACGGCGATAGCCAACCAGGCCGAAGCCGATCTGTTCATTTCGATCCACGCAAATGCAAGCAAGAGCAGTTCGATCCGGGGTTTCGAAACCTACTTCCTGAATTTCACGACGTCCAACGAAGGGCTCGAGATCGCTGCGCGGGAGAACGCTGCGTCTCTTCGATCCATTTCGGAACTTCAGGATATCGTCAGCAAGATCATGCTGCGTGACAAGGTTGACGAATCCCGGGAATTCGCGTCCCACATCCAGGAGTCTCTTGCCAAGCGCAAACATTTCGGAAGAAACCGTGGTGTGAAGCAGGCTCCTTTCGTCGTTCTTATCGGGGCAAACATGCCATCCATCCTTGCGGAGATTTCCTTCATCAGCAACCCCGAAGACGAACGAATGCTGAAGGGCACGGATCGGAGACAGCAGATTGCCGAAGCTCTCTTCGAGGGTGTAAGATCTTACTCGGATACCTTAAGCGGTTTTAGCACCGCAAAAGTTCAACAGTAATCGATTGAAACCATGAAGACTCGTTGGCTCTGGTGCCTCGCTGGAGTGTCTCTTTTTTCAGTAACGCTCCAGGCACAGAATAGGCAGACGTTGATCGACTGGCTGGTCGCCGAACCCGCGTGGACGATTCCCGCGGAACCGGTCGAGTACAACGAAGAAGAGATCGAGACGCTGGTACCCGGCGATGCTCGGATCATTCGCCAGTACGGGTTGCGCGGTGCGTCCCGTTTGAGCGTGACCGGTCCGGGCGGATCGGTCGACCTCACCCTCTTCGAGATGATCGATTCGACCGCTGCCTACGGACTATTTACTCTCGAACGTGACTGGCAAAGATCCGGTTTTGAGCTTGCGTCGACCGGAACGGAAAGCTACAGGCTGGGAAACCAGCTTGTCTTCTGGCAATCCATGTACGTAGCCAAACTCCGGGGCTCGCCCAACGCGAGGAGGGCTCTCGGAGAGGCTCTCTCAGCGCACATCACAGGCCGCTCCGACAAGCCACCGGTGTCACGACACGTGCCACCCGAAAGCCTCGTTCAGGGATCCGAGAAATATCTCCTCGACCCGGCGGCCTTCGAAAATGCCGTCGGCATGGATGCCGGGTTCTTCGGGTTTGACGACAGCGTGGAAGTCGCGCTGGCGACTTATGACGAGGGTGGGAGTTCGGCCAGGCTCGTCATGCTGCTCTATCCGACACAGCAACTGGCGAAGAAGTATTCCGAGGCATGGAGTGAAGCGACCGAGAATCCACCGGCCTACAAACGGACCGGTCCTCTCTTTGCGATCGTGGATCGTGCTGATGACCTGTCGCTCGCAGACAGTATCCTGTCGACCTCCAATTATGAGTCGCAAATCACATGGAACGAGGCGATCATCAACGCCCTGACACTCCCTCACATGATTCTCACGATCTTCAAGTTCATCGGGCTTGCACTGTTGTTCACCTCGGTCGTCGGGATCGGATTCGGTGGTTTCCGCATCTATATGAAAACACGGTATCCAGCTCAGTACCTGGGCACTGCGGGGAACGCGGATTTGATACAACTAAAGATAAATCAACAGGTTACGCCAAAACAACTAAATCAGTAAGCGGCAAATGCCCCCAAGCCGCACAAATGGTTAACCTCCGAGGATTTTTGTTGACAAGGCCCAACCCCATATTTAAATTATTGGTGCATTGGAGCTTTCTGCCCCGTCCAGCGGGGCGGATCCTTTTTCTCTTTACAACTCTTGCTCACCATTCGTGGTGAGCATTTTTTTGCCGACGTAGCTCAATTGCTAGAGCAGCTGATTCGTCAGGGGTGGGTCAATCGACTCACCCCATTGAATTTAAAAGCTTTATCTGTTACAAAGAACTTGTTCGGCAACTTTTTGCCAACGTAGCTCAGCTGGTAGAGCAGCTGATTCGTAATCAGCAGGTCAGCGGTTCGACTCCGCTCGTTGGCTCTTTCAAACCAAAGTTTCTTCAGTTTTCCGGAGGGGGCAACGGCGACTTTGGCAGGCCGACTCCAACAGCGCAGCTTGTCGGTCTTCGCCCTCGCTTCCGGGCCACCGGCTAATAGTCGCGCCTCTTTTTAGTCCCGCCAAGCAAACCCCTTCCGCCGTATCATCTGGCATCCATGGCGGTTGTCCTTGTATGGGGCCAAACTCCATAACAATCGCTCACAGCGGGCTTCCGTCAACACAGGAACTCTGTGCCCCAGTTTCCCCGTGAACACCCTTCTGAGGCGACGTGGCGTTGATTTCGACACGTTCTACGAGCAGGTTGAGGACCTGCTTTACGCTCTCTGTCGAAGTATTCGCCAATCGCAGCCGACCCGTAGGTCGAAAGCGTTCGTGCTGAATTTTCTGAGAAATAGGGGGATGCTGTCCCTTTTCTTACTTCTGAAAACATTAAGCCTTTTATGCTCAATGATATAGCTGACAGATCTGAAGCCGTTCAGCGTTCCTAAACACAAGGCGACAAGGGAGGATCTATCTGTCCCCGAGTGGGCGCTCACGATAGGATTGTCGGGGAAGAAACAGCGGCGTGTGCGCGTTCTCTTTGTCGTTGGCCTCGTGGTTCTAGAGAAAGGTGACGAACAAGAGGGTGGCGGCTCGGCTGAATGAACGCTCATATCGACGAGTGACGACAATTGAACGCTGATACTTCTTACTTGTCACTCTTCACTTGTCACTTCCCTTACACTCCTCACACGGACACAACTCGAGTCTGTCGAAACTGTAGATGCCGGTCCCGTGTCCGTCGCTCCATTCAAACTGCAGCGCGTACTGCCCAACCAGTTCGATCTTCCTGAACTCGAGTGTATCCGGGATGTGGATGGGCAGGATCAGCCGTTGTCCCGTGTTTTCGTCCTGACAGGTTGCACACGGGCACAGCCCACGAAGAACGGGTCCGACGTAATGGCTCTCATGACCGTCGGACCACTGGATCATCAACTCCTGCGGCGTCACCTTCTTAATCTTGACCGGATCGGTCGACCCTCCGGGGGCCGCCATCTACTCGACCTCCAGGCGGCGAGAATCTGTGCCTCCAGTGTCGGGGCGCGACCATCCCAGTACCACTCCCGATAATAGCCTGCGTTATACAGAGTCGGGGTGTGACGGCTGTTCACAGAACCCGCCGGAGGTGGTAGAGAATTGTTTCCCGTCGGCCCAGCCCATTTCGGGCAGATGACATGTTTCGCAGGACACCTCACCTGTGGCCGACAACCGCTTGTCGAAGAAGAGCTGCTTACCGAGCGCGACCTTGAAGCGAGTCAGCGGATTGTCGGGCGGCACTTCCATTTCCGGAAGTAACGTCGCACCGACGGACTCTCCCTCCGTCACAGTCCCCGCTCTGTCGCTATTGGAGGAAGGATTCGTGCAGCCCGCTAACACCATGGTCAGGAATCCAAGAGCGATGACGCCGACCAGTTGCTTCGTCGAGCAGGTCGGCCGATAGCTTGTCGAGGGCTGCTGTTTGAAGCACGATGTCTCCTCGGCGTTCTTGCGAGGGTCGGTCGCCACATACAACGATCCATGCCAGAAGATTCGGGATCTCTGACGGACGTTCACGGCGACTCAATCTTGATATCGTCGTCCTCAACAACAACGTTGTACGCCGGAACTCCAGTAGGAGCGGGCGGGCGGAGAACGTCTCCTGTTTTGAGGTCAAACTGAGCCCCGTGCCACGGACAGGTCACTATCGTCGAGTCAACTTCCCCCTCGGACAAGGGCCCGCCTCGGTGCGTACACGTACCGCCGATCGCATAGTAGTTGCCCTCGACATTGAACAAGGCCACCCGTTGTCCCCCGACGTCTACAGAAATGCATTGGCCCGGTGAGACGTCGTTCTTACCCGCGACTTTGTGCAGTTCACTCATGTCGGTATTGCTCTCCTCGATTTCTTCGTAATAAGGCCGTCTTGTCGGGAACGCTCATTTGAGTCGACGGAGAAACGACGGATAGATTCGATCTGCAGGTTCCATCCCTGCCGGCTCCACGAGTGTTTCCTCGAAGATCTCTCCATCGCACTTCGGGCACTTGGCGGGCTCTGCCAGGAAGTAGTTGGTGGCTAGAGCATCCCTTCCCGTCACTTCATCCAAGATAAAATCGAATATGATCTCCGCGTCCTCCGAACACACTTCACAGCCGCAAATTTCTGCCTGAGCCCGCAAAATTGTTTCCCGGCTCAGCACAACAACCGTTTTCATTGCGTACTGCCCTCCAATCCGACAGGCACTCCGCTTGCTTTGGAAGCTGCTCGGAGGCGGTGGCCCGTGGTTTCCGTCGAGAGCCTCGGCTCTTGCCGTGGTGCCAGCGAGGCGGCCCATCCGCCGATCGTTCGTCATCCGGGATGTAGAGTCGCGCTGCTTTTTTTACATTCGCTCCCGTTCGGCGGCCGATCAGTAGCGGGCGACACTCGGGTCTACTCGAATAGACCAGGCATCAATCCCCCCGTCCATGCTCTTCACGTTTTGGAATCCATGACCTTTCAGGTAGGCAGCCGCATCGAGGCTTCGGACTCCGTGGTGACACACGGTGACGATGGCTGTGTCTTTCGGCCATGTCTCGATGATCTCTTTCGCGACGTCCTGATCGATCAGAGTGGATTCCGCGATTCTCGTGATCGCATACTCCTCCGGCGTGCGGACGTCCAAAAGCTTGACATCTCCTCGCTTCAGTTGCCCGGCGACAACCTGGGGCGATACCTCCAGTTGCACCTCCTGGCTTGCCTTGATGAATTCAATGACCTCGCCCACGTCCAGTTCGTGGCTCACACAAACGGCCTCCAGCGTGTCACTGGGCTGGAAACCGCAGCTGCTGCACCCGCCAACGTGGTATTGCTGGAAGAGCGCTCGTTGGGCCGACGGATGGACGTTCAAAACCTGTTCCATGGTCCACGATCCCGAGAGTTCCTCTTGGGGTGCGTTTGGAGGCTCTGGCGCGACAGGCACGCGCGGTTGAGAGGACTCGTCGGCAGGCTCATTCATTATCGAGAGTTCAGGACTCACGTGAATGGTACGATTCGCCTCTTCCGGCTTGGATCGTCTCTTTCGAAAGATCCTTGAAATTAATGTTGCCACTGCTGTCCTCCCCTAGGGCCTTAGTCTTTGCTCAAACCGAAGTATTCATAGTTGATAGCAATGTATTTCTGCTGATCCTCGGGAACGTTGTCCTCGGGCCAGATCGCTGTTACCGGCAGACCGGCTCGCAAGCGCCACAGTCAATGCATTCTTCCGGATCAATGTAGAGCATCTCCGCCTCTTCAAAACCCTCTTCATCCGTCTTGGGGTGGATGCAGTCCACCGGACAGGAGTCGACACAGGCCGTATCCTTTGTTCCAATGCACGGCTCACCGATGATGTAAGTCATGAGGCAATCCCGAAGTCCTTTGAAGACGTCAAGTCTAGATCAGCTGGAATAATTATGCCACTAACAAGCGTTTAAAGTGTTTAAAGTGTTTAAATCGGTTTTGTGATTGTTTGTACGGACCGTCGGCATTTATAATCACTTCTGAACATGGGAAAACTTTCAACGCTCAGCCCATCGCAACTCCGCGTTCTCAGTTTTCTAAAGCAGACGGGTGGTCGGAGCGCGAAGCAAATCGCTGAAGCGATGGGGATAGGTGCGACCGCGGCGAGAAACCACCTGGCGATCCTTGAAAAGGCCGGGCTGGTCAGCGCGACTCCACAGCGTAACAAGACTGGGCGGCCTGCCCACATCCACCGGCTGACGAAGGATGCCAACGACTACTTTCCTACGGACTATGCAAATTTCGCCGCCGACTTGGTTTGTGCCACGATCGAAGTCGTCGGTCAGGCAAGGCTCCTCGCGATTCTTCGACGCATGCAGAAGAAAACAAACACCCGATATGCCGAGCGCGTTGATGGGAAGAACCTTGCCGGTCGCGTTGCACAGGTGACCTCGATCCTTGACGAAGCCGGCTACATGGCCGAATGGCGCAAGACGGGCAGAAATTCCTATGAAATCATCGAACGCAATTGTTCCATTCTGGATGTCGCTAGCGGTTGCCCGGGCGTGTGCGACTGTGAACTGAGTATGATTCGACACTTGTTGGGCGCCTCAGTAGAACGCCAAGAACATATGATCGCGGGCGACTCGGTCTGCCGTTACACGATCCAAACACCGATCTCGCCCGCACAGAAGAAAACGCAAAGCCGCCGACCCTCTTCACGGACCGCCTGAGGGAAGCCGGCGGTTTTTTGGAACACAAGCGCTTCCTTCCGAGAGGGCCGTTCAGCAGAACTGCTCACAATTCATGGGCATGGTTGGAATGGCTCTAAACAGGGGAACACCAAGTGGCAACATTACTTTCACGATTTTTTGGAAAGACAAAACCCAAGCCGGAAGACATGAACCTCCCCACGAAAGTCAGTCCTCCGGCCATGTCACCAAGCGATCCTGCTGAAGATTCGTCCCAACCACGTCCGCCGGCTCCCGTGAGGGAGAATGACCTGATTCAGATCACGCGGGATTGTGAAGTCGTCGAGATTCCCGGCGGGGGTGTTCACCGCTTGGTGAAGGGAACTTCCGTCTCCATCACCCAGGCGCTGGGCGGCTCCCATACACTGAGCGTACCTTCCCTCGGGGGATTGTTCCGACTAGCCGGTCGGGACGCGGATGCAATTAGTAAGGAGGTTGCGGAAGAGTCGCCAGCCGCTGAAACCTCAGCGGAAGCGATCTCCACAGAGGACCTCGAGGCGGAGATCTGGGCGCAACTGAAGACCTGTTTCGACCCGGAGATTCCGGTCAACATCGTGGACCTCGGTTTGATCTACGACATGGCCGTATCTGCTGTGCCCAACCGTGGGAATCGCGTCGATGTAAAGATGACGCTGACTGCCCAGGGCTGTGGGATGGGTGACTCGATCGCGGCTGATGCGCGGCACAAACTCCAGAGCATCGCCGGAGTGGATGCAGCGGATGTCCAGATTGTCTGGGATCCACCCTGGACACCCGACAAGATTTCCGATGAGGGCAAGGCCCTGATGGGGATCGGCTAGGAGCTTCGGCGGAAGAAGTGATCGTAGCGAGAAAGCGGAGAAATTTGGACCGATTCTACCGCTTTCGGATACATCAATCTTCTTCCGGCCGAGGCTCCTCGGAGTCATCAAGGTCGATCTAAGGATCGGGCACCTTACTGTCAACTTAAGATCCGAAGGTCGAACTTGTCCGGTATTGTGGCGAGTTGATCAGGCTTCCGTGACCGCTTCCCAAGTCACAAAAGAACCTGCCCTTAACATGCGGTGGTGAACCGCTGTTAGTCTGTGCCTGGCCACTCTGAAGAGATTCAGAACGACACCGTGAACCGAAAGGAAGAGTTGAGCCTGCCGTGGCGACTTGAACCGTCGCATTTGACGTTCCCGTTGTCGCGTCGGTTGATGTGAAACTTCGGCGCGATTGTTGGCGTACTGTTCGGTGTCATGGTTCACCGTGGGCATGATCGTTCGGAGTGCCGCACTGTAACTCTTCAACTTATCGGTAACCAGGCGAAACGGAACCTTCCCTTGACCTTTCAAGAGTTTGCGAAAGAAGCGCTCCGCTGCACGACGGTTGCGTCGAGACTGGACGACGATGTCGATCACGTCGCCGTCTTGATCGACGGCACGCCACAGATACTGTCTTTCACCGTTGATCGTTACGAACACTTCGTCCAGGAACCAGGTATCGCCGAGACGACCTTGCCGCTGTCCGCGTAGTCTGGTCCGAACTTTCCGCACCAGCGGCGGATTGTCTCGTAGGAGACCACGATTCCTCGCTCCGCCAACAGATCCTCGATATCTCGTAGGCTGAGGCCAAATCTGTAGTAGAGCCAGACTGGGTGACTGATAATCTCGGAAGGGAATCGGTGTCTGCTGTAGCGGTCTCTCATCCCGTTAGTCTGACACCGGGAACGTTAACGTGACAATGCCTTGACCAGAGTCAGTTGAGTCGCTCATCGCGGCGCTGGAGATGAACGTTGAGGAGATTCGATACTTGCTCTTATGGGTCGCCTTGGAAGCGCTGGTCGGCGCATCGTCAGAAATTACATACCGGATGTCCCAACGACTTGCCTTCTTTATCGGCAAGGATAAAGCAGACGTCAAAGCGACCTTCGCGAACGCCAAGAAGGCATATCGTTTCAGGTCGAAAGTTGCTCACGGCGCATGGAAGAAGAACCAAGACTCCACCGCATTGACCGCCATAAGTGAATCGCTCCTCAGGCGTGCGCTGAGCCGTGTCGTTATGGATGCCAGTGTGACGCAGAATTTTCTCGGTAAAGATGACGAACGCGAAGCTTTCCTCGACGAGCAGATTTTTGCCTGAGCGTTCGTCCGACCGGATGACGAGATGTGACTAGCCCGCCGATAGGTCCCCAAAAACGCTTAGCGTTCATCGGGAGTGCCGAGCGATAAGGCGTGGTGGTGACGAGATCTTCGGGCACTTTCGATAACGACGTTTGAAGGAAGGCGCTGGCGTTTGCGGCGAACGCGGTGGGCTATGGAGAAAGTACGGGGTTGGGGGTTGAAGTTCTCACGAGTGAGACTCGACCAGCGAGTGTGGCCAGGCGGCGACAATGAATGTATGGCGGCCGATCGTCCGTTTTGGAGAGTTCACCGAGCAGGTCCAGGCCCGATCGGTACGAACTTTTGACATCAAGGCGCACGTGGGCGTTGGCGTGCACCAGCACGTCTGGAAGGCATGGATTTGGAATCCCTGTTACGACGTGTCTAAAAAGCATTTCGAAGCGAATCTCCATGCGAGTTCGGTCGCAGTGAGCCTCTCGATAACGGTCATCGGGGCATGACAGATTGGACACAGCCAGGCGGAGCTGGTTGACGGGACTTCCTCAGGAGGAGGGACCGGCGCCATTCCCAATAACCGATGACAAAGTTCCATGGATACGGATCGTTGGGAGTTCGCCATGAAACCGAAGTGCCGGATGCGGACAAAGCCTTTCGGCAGTACGTGGAGCAGGAATCGGCGGATGAACTCGGCGGCGGAAACCGTCATCGTCCTTGCTTTGTTACCGCGAGAGTAATCCCGCCAACGGAATGTGACATGGCTGCCGTCGAAGGAAAGCAATCGATGATTGGAGATGGCGACGCGGTGTGTGTAGCGTCCGAGGTATCGAAGAACCTGTTCGGGGCCGCCGAATGCCGGCTTCGCATAGACGACCCAATCTTGGCGGAATAACGGTCGCAAGAAAGCCGCAAAGTGCTTCGGTTCGGAAAGGTGCTGGATCTGTCCGGCGAAGGTCAGGCTCTTCTTGCGAAAAGCCTTCTGCAATCCGTCAACGAACTTGCCGCGGAATAGTTTTCCCAGAACCTTCACAGGTAGGAAGAACGGGTATCGCGGATGAATCCAACGCGCACGGCCCGGTGCGATTCCTCCGGCGGGAATGACGCAGTGGATGTGAGGATGAAACAGCACGTTCTGACCCCACGTGTGCAGGATGAGGAAGAAGCCGATTCTCGCGCCAAGATGTTTGGGATTTCGAGCGACCTCCAGAAGAGTCTCGGCCACAGTGCGGACCAGCAGGTTGTAGAGCTCGACCTGGTTCTGTCGGACGAGCGAATGCAATTGGTGCGGCAGGGTGAACACGACATGGAAGTATCGTGTTGCCAGAAGCTCTCGTTCTCTGGCCGCGATCCAACGCTGACGCGCCTGAGCCTGGCATTTGGGACAATGGCGATTACGGCATGAGTTATAGGAGAGGACCCGATCGCCACCACATCGTGAGCAGGCATCGATATGACCGCCGAGAGCCGCTGTGCGGCAATGCTGGATGGCGTGCATCACCTTGAGCTGCTGGAAATGGATTCGTTTTCGATGGCGGTCGATAAAGTCGTTGCCCGCGGCGCGAAGGATGTCGGCCACCTCCACGGTGGGCCGGGTCATTGTTTCTGCTTCCTTCTTTTGGACCGCTTCACCGCATCGAGGCTGGAAACCGCCATGGTCTCCACCGGATTGGTGACCGCCTGCAGGTGACGTCGAGACAGGTGCAGATAGACGCTGGTGGCTCGCAGGTCCGCGTGACCCATTAACATCTGAATGGTGCGGAGATCGGTGCCATTTTCAAGTAGGTGAGTGGCCCAGCTGTGACGCAGCGTGTGCGGGGATACGCGTTTCTTGATTCCGGCACGTTTCGCCGCATCGTGTACGGCGGACCACACGCACTTGGGGGTGAGGGGTTTGTCGGCGCGCCAGTTGTTCACCATGCCCGGAAACAAATAGGTCTTGGGCTTCATCCAACACCAGTATTCTCGTAGCGTCTGCAAGAGCTTTGGTGTCAATGGCACGTCGCGATCACGATGACCCTTGCCCTGACGGATGTGGATGATCATGCGCTCGCTATCAACATCCTCGGCCTTCAACCGGATCAACTCGGCTCGGCGCATCCCGGTGGCGTACAAGGTCATGAGCATCGCGTAATCCAGCAAATTCTTTGCCGAGTCGATCAGTCGTGCGACCTCGTCCTGGCTCAAAACCGTCGGCAATCGTTTCGGGGTTCTGGGATATGGGAGATCCAGCTTCAGGTATGGACGCCGCAGCGTCTTTACAAAAAAGAACCGCAAGGCGGCAATGTACAAGCCGACAGTCTTGGCCGCGAGCTTTCGCTCCCGGATCAGATGTAGGTGATACTGCCGCAGGTCTTCCTGACTGAGACGATCGGGGCGCGTGCCAAAATAGCCCGCGAAGTCTTCAACGACTCGCAGGTAACTTCGGATGGTGATCGGAGAGAAATTACGACGCTGGAGTTCCTCCAGCATCCGTTTACGCAGGTCCGTCATGTAGGCCTCCTTTGAAGCCCACACTCTACAGTTTGCTTAGCACCGTTCGCTCAGCCCACGCGTAGCGTCCGCCGCGACAGCGGCTTCGTTCAAACGCCGCAGTATATAGCTATTCATTTCCGCAGGATCGGCAAACCCTTGGCGACAAGGCAGGAGTAATCCGGCGTTTCGCTACGGCCGTAGCCAGAGTCACTTGAGAATCCTCGCAGCAATTCATCCTCCCGGCGGGACCCAGAAAATCTTAGACTGCCTTCGCTGTCGCATCGACCGCGACCGACAGCAGAATGAGTAACGGTAGAATGCAGTACCTTGCAGGGGAACTCCTCATGGCGACCCTCCCGGCCGATGCGGTCCTTCTCAGGGGTGGTTGTTTGCCGGCGACCGAGCCCCGTCCCGGCTTCCAAAACCGGAATGAGTGGAGCGTGAAATTGGGAAATGGGGGCTCTGGGACCCTTTATGGAGCCTGCCAGGGACCCCGCCGGAGGAGCTGACCGCTACCGGCTTCCCCGGTGATGCGGCCGTCCTGGTAGACGATCTCGCCCCGGCGGATCGTCATCGTCGGCCACCCGGTCACGTCGCGACCCGAATAGGTCGAATAACCAGACTTCGAGAACATGTCTTCATCCCGAACGGTCCGGGTCTCGTTCGGGTCCCACAGAACGAGGTCGGCGTCGGAACCGATAGCGATCGTTCCCTTTCGAGGATAGAGGCCAAACAGCTTGGCTGGATTCGTCGACGTCACCGCGACAAAACGTTCCGCCGAAATGCGTCCCGTCACCACGCCTTCGGAGAACAACATCGGCCGAATCAGCTGCAGGTTGCTCATGCCGGCGTTGTGGTCGGCGATGGTTTGGCTCGGGTCGAGTTTTGTTTCCTTCAGGTAAGGGACATGATCGGTTCCAAGGACGTGGACCGTGCCGTTGGCGATGCCGGTCCAGAGGGCGTCCTGGTCGCTTTGTTTCCTGAGCGGAGGTTGACCGATGTAGAGCCCCCGGTCATCACCATCGTAGCGTTCACCGGTCAGATGCAGGTAGATCGGGCGTGTCTCGACGAAGACCGGTAGTCCGCGGGCCTGCGCGTCCTGGGCGACGCGGAGGGCGCCCTCCGAAGACATGTGAACAATGTAGATCGGAGATCCGGTCGCCTCGGCCATCCCCACGGCGCGCTGCGTCGCGACTACCTCGCCGACCAGTGGTCGGCTTTCGGGATAATACTCGAGCGATGTGTGACCGGCAGCCGTCAGTTCTCGAACCGCGAGTGAGAGGATCGGTCCATCCTCGCAGTGCATCATACTCATCACGCCGGCCTCACCGGCCGCGTCCAGCATCGCCAGGTACTCGTCGATGTGTTCTTCGAACGCCGGCCGGTTCATGAAGACTTTCGTACTGGTCTGTCCCAGTTCGGCAAGGGCCTCCATCTCCGCGGCACGGCCTCTCGGGTCGTTGATGGTCGAGTGCACGATGAAGTCGGCGATCCCTTCGGCTGCCACCCTTGCGGCCGCCCGTTCGACCAGCGCGGCGAGAGGTTCCCCGTCGCGCGGTGTCGAGAAGTCCGAGACCGTCGTAACGCCGCCCGCAATTGCGGCCGACGATCCGCTCGTGTAGTCGTCGGCGCCGATGCTCAGATGGGAGTGGGGATCGATTCCCCCCGGAATCACGAGAAGACCTTCCGCATCGATTTCCTGAGCGTCGTTCGATGCCGCAAGGTCCTGGCCGATCTCGACGATCGTTTCGCCGCGAACGCGGAGGTCGGCTTCGTAGCGACCTTCAGACGTCACGATCGTCCCGTTGCGGACGATAATCTCCGTGGCTTGTTGTGCGGTCGCGACAACTGCGACCGACAACAGCATGAATGACATTAGAATGCAGAACCTTGCTGGCGAAATCCTCATCGTGCCCTCCCGACCGCTGCGGTTCGGTTTCAGTTTGTGTAGGTCCGCCGAATTTATAACTCCAAGGGGTGGGTCTTCCAGAAAATTCGGAACCCGCTCTAATAAAAAAAGGGGGGACCTTGCATGCCGACTCATTTCGACAGGATGCCTGTGCCCGAATCGGCGTCACTTTTCGCAAGTTTCCCCCTTCGCGTCTTCAGTTCATCTCACCCACCGTATCCTCCTTGCTCGAGCGCCGGAATTCCCACATACTCACACCTGCTTGCATCGCAAAAAGGCTTCTTATGTCGCCTGTACTTCCACCACGGGCGACTGGGGCAACCTTTATGGCTGAAATTGATCCCCTGGGAAAGCACGGCCGTTTTGAGCTTCCCGACATCTACGTAATCCTGTTCAGCTTCATTGTTTTCGTTTCGGTTCTGACTTGGATCATTCCCGCCGGCGCATACGAGCGAATCGTCTTACCCAACGGCCGGGAAACTGTTGTGGCCGGTTCCTATCGCGTTATCGAGCAGACCCCAGTCGGGATCATGGATATCGTTACCTCGATTCCGGACGGGCTCACAGACGCATCGAGCATCGTGTTCCTGGTGTTGCTCGTGGGGGGTGCGGTTGGTGTCGTTCGCCGGACCGGCGTCATCGACCTTGGGATCCAGCGCCTTCTGGGGCTCATGGGCTCTCGCGTGGACCTGCTGATCCCGACTCTGATGGGCGGGTTCGCGTTGATCGCCGCGTTCATCGGAACACCGGAGCTATCCCTGGCCTATCTGCCGATCATCCTCCCCCTGATGCTCCGGCTGGGATACGACACGGTGACCGCAACGGCCATGGTGCTGTTGTCGACAACGCTCGGCTTTGCTTTTGGAATCTCGGTGCCGGCAACGATCGGCATCGGACACATGCTGGCGGAGCTGCCGATGTTCTCCGGCGCGGGATACCGAACCGCCTTCTTTCTGGTAGTCCAGGTTTCCTCGGCAGCGTTCGTGTTGCGGTACGCGCGAAGGGTGAAGACCAATCCAGAGACCGCGTTGAACGCGGAAGAAGACGCGAGACTCCGGGAGGAGTTGGGAGACGACGGCGACGAGTTCCCGACCTTTGCGCGACGGCAGCAGGTGGCGGGGATCGCGGCGCTAGGCATGTTCGTTGCGTTCGTCGTGGGTGTGCTGACCCTGGGCCTGGGGTTCGAAGAGATTTCCGGGTTGTTCGTCGCGATGGCCATCATCACCTCGCTGATTGCCGGCCACCGACTCAACCAGATCTGCGGCAACTTCAACATCGCGTTCAAGGAGATCCTCGTCGGAGCCCTGATCTGCGGCGTGGCCCGCGGGGTATCGGTGGTGATGGTGCGGGGCAACATCATGGACACCGTGGTCTTTTATATAAGCGGTCTGGTGGGATCGTTGCCGGATACGTTTACTGCGGTGGGCATTCTGCTGACCCAGGCCGTCTTCAACTTCCTGGTGCCTTCCGGCAGCGGCCAGAGTCTGATCACTCTCCCGATTCTCATTCCGCTGGCGGACCTGGTCGGGTTGACGCGTCAGGTCGTCGTGCTCGCGACTCACTGGGGCGATGGCATCACCAATATTGTCTTCCCGACATCCGGCTATTTCATAGCCACACTTGTCATGGGTCGAGTGAGCCTCGGCAGGTGGCTCAAGTTCTATCTTCCGTTTTTCTGGTTTGTCCTGGCGATCGCTGTCGTCGGGTTGATTGTTGCGCAAAATATCGCGCTCGGTCCCTTCTGATCGATGGGTCGCGATTCTACACAAAGAGGAGGATGAGTTGGCAAACGTGCATAAACTCAAAGTCGAACTGATGACGGCGGAATCGTTCTCGCTGTACGGAGAAGTCATGGAAGCGAAAGAACGGCCTTCCGCCGAGCGCCGGTTCTTTCCCATAACCTTCGACATCGACGGGAGGACGACGGTGGACGTGATCTGGCAGCCGTACGCAGAACGGACGTTCACCACGCTGGAACGCCACTTCAACGTGACCCAGAGTTTCATCCCCCTGGAAGGATCGCTGGCCGTCGTCGCTGTGGCCCCGCCGACAGACCTGGACAACCGGGAGGCGATTCCCGAACCGGACGATGTGCGCGCCTTCCTGATCGACCCGACCAAGGGCTTCGCCTACAAGACGGGGACCTGGCACTCTCTGAATCGATACGTACTCTCTCCACCCGGGGCCAGTTTCATCATTCTGAACGTCGACCCCAATCCGAGCCAGGTGGTGGACTACCGAAAGAAATTCGGGGTCACTTTCGAGGTGGATATCTAAGTCTACCCAAGACCTCATCAACTCACGGATTGATTTCACGGCTGGTAGTCTTTCAGCAACACGCGTTTGTA
Organism: Terriglobia bacterium; assembly: GCA_965247425.1. Taxonomy (GTDB): domain Bacteria; phylum Acidobacteriota; class Terriglobia; order 20CM-2-55-15; family 20CM-2-55-15; genus CAZOZZ01. Next base: position 950,042 of record OZ252023.1, on the reverse strand, counting down.
CGTATCCTCGAGCATCGAGGCGTATCGCCGTTGGGACCATCCCATCGACAAGACGAGATCCTCGTAGGTGCGTTCTGTCCCCTGGGCCGCAATCCAATCTCCAGCTGCCGACACTGTCCATCCAGGAGCCAGCTCATTCCACTCATGCAGCCTGGTCGCGGTCAGACGAGCCCCATTCCGTCGCTCGCCGAGCCGATCCTGCCAGCCGAGTTCAGCCGCCTCATCCGTGACACGCATCCAATGGAGAAAGCGCGCAACCTTGTAGATGCGGGCGTGATATCGCCCATGGAACCGAGCCACCGCGGTGAGAATCGCATCACCGCTGGTTGCGGACCTCAGTGGCCGCAGCTCCCGTTCAATGTTGTAGTGATGATCTGCATATTGTACGATCGCCAGCACCAGCTCGGCACGGCTCTCGTAGTGGAGATAGAGCCCCTGTCGGCTCATGCCGGCTGCATCGGCGATTGCCTTCATCGACAGACTCTCAATATCACCACTCTCGATAGCTTCAATCGCGCTGCGTAGAATCTCCTCAGTTGGTCGCTTATCCCTTGACATGATGTCAAGTTTAGAGTATTTCAGAGTGTAATGATAGTGGACACCATGTCAACTTATACAAAACAACTGTGGGCCAGGCGCTGGTTCCGAATCACCGGTTCGGTCGTCGGTCCGATAGCCGTCTACCTACTCATGGGCAACATCCTGCATTTGTGGGTATTTCCAAGCGATGCCGCGGACCCGAAGACCTACCCGCAAGTCGGCGACACTTTCAGAAGCAAAGTCGGAGGAAACGCCTCGACGATCGTCGCCATCGAGGACGATTGGGCGGTGCTCGAGACGATCCTCGACCCGGGGGCCCCCGGTCCCCCACTGCACTTCCACAACGGATTTCCCGAAGTCTTCGTGGTTCAGGAGGGTCGCCTGTCGGTCCAACTCGAGGATCGCGTGATCAAACTTGGTGTCGGAGACACCTACGAGGTGACCCCGGGCACACCGCACCGCCCGTTCAACCCAACTGACCGCCGCGTCGTAATCTACAGCGGCGAACCAACAATGCCACTGTCCTTCGCCGCCTGCCTGGTTCAGGTTTATGCGTTTGTAGAGGACGGCCCGTCTGATTTCCAGATGGCGATGCAGATGTCGGTGATCGATCCAATCTGCGACACACACCTGGCGGAAATCCCTGTTCCGGTCCGCGTCCTTAGCAAAGTTGCCCTCGCGCCAATCGCCCGGCTTGCCGGCTACCAGCGCTACGACCGGTCGCGCTCGCTGCGTCCCTGACACGAGGCGTGAAATTCAAGCATTGCGGGCCTTGCGGTCGACACGGGTTCAAAACCCAACACCCAAAACCCATACCGGGACGTTGGTGACCTGCGGCTGGATGTGGAAAAGTCCCTGGCCGATCCGAGTGGTGTGTTCGTGCAGCCTGGCACTGACGTTGCTAAGGCTGCACCGCTATCAAAACTGCCTTGGGTCGCGGCCATCACTTTCGGCATCGTCGCAGCCGGTCGTCCTGAACGGCAAGTACCTGAACGTGATTCGAAGACAAGTGGACGGGGATTGGAAGATCGCCCGCAGCATGATCAGCAGCAACGTGCCACCAGTGGAATAGCTGGCTGACGCGCTGAAGGAGGGACAAAATACGCCGTGTCGAAGCCGATGCTCAGGCCACGAACGTCTCCGCTTAAGCCTTCCAGCATAGGTGGTGTCGGGTCCGACAGCGTGGTGGGGTCATTGGCGTCTGGCCCAGCGATTACCTCGAACATCGCGGCAGCATCTGCCACGTATCGTGTCATCGGCCCGACGTGATCCAAAGATTCGGCGAGCGCAATGACACCGTACCGGCTTCCTCAGTTCGCTCTGCCAACTCCCGGAATTCTTCCTGGCTGTGCGCAATCTGAACCGCCGCAACCGGCTTGTCCGGGTCGACCGCCCAGATCTCTGGTGGATTCTGCTTGCCCGACGCGCCGTATAGTGATATTGACGCAGTAGTTTCAAAGTTCCGTCTACCGGCCGGAACCGAGGACGCGGCGGCCCGCAATTAAACACATCACCAACGGTTGAGGAGACTCAAGCTATGTCCTACATCACTGGAAAATACATACCCCGACGGACCTTTCTCCGTGGCGCCGGCGTCATGGTGGCGCTGCCGTTCATGGAGGCAATGGTACCGGCCGCCCGAGCCTGGCAAGACCCCGCGGCGGAGCAGTTCACGCGCTTTATCGGCGTTGAGGAGTCGATGGGGTGCGCGGGCAGCAGCGACTGGGGCGACGGGAAGCACTTCTTCGCACCGGCGAAGGTCGGCCGCGACTTCGATTTCATAGAGGACAGCCATCTGAAGCCCCTCGAGGCGTTCCGGGACTACCTGACCGTCGTCAGCGATACCGACGTCCGAATGGCGAGTTCCCTGACGCCCGACGAGATCGGCGGCGGCCACGATCGGGCGTCTGCGGTGTTCCTGACCCAGGCACATCCGCTGCGCAAGTCCGGCGCGGTCTACCTTGGGAAGTCGCTCGATCAGGTCCATGCCGACCGTTTCGGACAGGATACCGTGCTGCCCTCCCTCGAGCTGACCACCGAGCTTGGGGGGCCCGGCGGATGCGAATACAGCTACCACTGCGCGTACGGGACGACGATCGCCTGGGCGACTCCCACCGCGCCGCTTCCGCCGATCGCCGATCCGAGGACTGTGTTCGAGCAACTCTTCGGCGTCGGTGACTCGGCCGCGGACCGTGCCGCACGGCGGCAGACGAACGGGAGCTTGCTCGACTGGGTCGGGACTAAGCTGGCCGGGCTGAAGAAGGAGCTGGGGGCGGCCGACCGCCTGGCCCTGGACGAGTACACGAACCACATCCGCGAGATGGAGCGCAGGATCCAGCTGGTCGAGGCGCAGAACAGCGGCGGCGACGAGCGGGGGATGCCGGAGGCGCCTTCAGGCGTTCCCGACCGGTGGGAGGATCACATGCAGTTGATGTTCGACCTCCAGCTGGTGGCGTTCCAGGGGGACCTCACGCGGGTGATCACCTTCAAGCCGGGAGCCGACAGGTCGAGCATGACCTTCCCGGAGAGCGGAACGAGCAAGCCATGGCACTCGGCGTCGCACCACGGAAACACGCCCGATGGCATCACGGCCTACCTCCAGATCAACCGGTACCGCCTGAGTCAGTTCGCCTACTTCCTGGAGAAGCTGAAGAACACCATGGAGGGTGACGCTTCCCTGCTGGACAAGACCGCCATCGTCTGGGGCTCGGCGATGGGAGACGGGAACGTGCACAACAACATTCGCTGCCCGCTGCTGCTGATGGGGCACGCGAACGGAGCACTGGAGGGCAACCTCCACCTGAGGGCTGACAGGGGGACGCCGATGGCGAATGCCTTCCTGACCCTGATGCATCGAATGGGACACGACGACATGGAGTTCTTCGGCGACAGCACGGGCGAGTTCCCGCTGAGCTTCTCCGCGGAGTCGGTGGATTCGAGGGGGGCGGCATGAATTCCGCAAGAGGAACGTGCCTGACCGCTGCGGTAGTCGCTATCGCGTGGCTGACCGGGACCGTTGCGGCGGCCGACTTGCCGCTCCTGGACGCGACGAAGCGGCGGGACGTGGCGGCCGTCCGATCGCTCCTCGCCGACGGAGCGGATCCGAACGCGGCCCGGGGGGACGGTTTGACCGCGCTGCACCTGGCGGCCGAGGCGGGGAGCCTCGAGATCGCCGAGCTCCTGATCGGTGCCGGGGCCGAGGTCGCGGCACCGACGCGCATCGGCGGCTATTTGCCGATACACCTCGCCAGCGGTGCTGCCGAATTCTCTCTCGTCGGCGCCCTCATCGAGGCCGGCGCCGACCCGGACGCGGTGACGACGGCCAGCGGAGTGACGCCGCTCCACCTCGCCGCGAAAGCGTTCGAAGGCGAGAGGACGGTCCGCGTGCTGCTCGAGCACGATGCGAGCGTGAATGCCCTGGAGGCCGCGGCGGGACAGACGCCGTTGATGTTTGCCGCGTCGTACGGCCGCACGGCATCGGTCCGCGAGCTCCTTGGCCACGGCGCGGATCCGTCGATCAGCACGGAAGTCGTCGATGTGCTGAAGAGAATGGTCATCGACAAGGAAGCGCAGGCACGCCTCGAGGAGGCGCTGAAGGAGATCCTCGAGAGCTCACCCGAGGGAGCGGACCGGGCTTTGACGCCTACGGAGATGCAGGCGGCCATCGCCGCCCAGCGCGAGTTCCTGCGCTCGGATGAGGCGATCGAAGAGTTGCTCGTGGACTTCCACCCCGACGATGTGGCGAACCGCCGAAAGTACAGGGCGACCGAAGTCGAGTACTTGGCCCGCCCATGGTTTGAGAGCCTGGTAGGGAAAACGGGCGGGTTGACGGCGTTGCTGCACGCGGCCCGTGAAGGCCACATCGAAGCGGCGAAGGTTCTCCTGGACGGCGGAGCCGACATCGACCAGATCAGCGGCGGAGACGGAAGCAGTCCCCTCGTCAGCGCGGTGCAGAACGGTCACTTCGACCTGGCGCTGGTGCTGATCGAGCGCGACGCGGATCCGAACCTCGCCACACACACCGACAGGGTCGCACCGCTCTTAGGTGTGTTGCAGACCCAGTGGGCGAACTTTACCAGTTACCCGGTGCCCCGAGCGCACGAGTACCAGCAGAGCGGCTACATGGACGTGCTGCGCGCGCTGCTGGATGCGGGCGCCGACCCGAACGTGGCGACCACGAGACACCTGTGGTACTGGGAATTCGTCGTCGGGCGCGTCGGGCTCGACGTCAACGGTCTCACCCCGTTCTGGCGGGCCGCCTTCGCGCTGGACCTCGAGGCGATGAAGTTGCTGGCGGCCCACGGTGCCGACCCGAGCACTCCGACCCGGTGGGACGAGGTAGGCATGAGGGGCTCACGGCAGGAGGACGGGCGAGGCTCGGATGATTCCGGGCTGCCGCCGTTTCCCAAGGGCACGGCCAACATGTATCCCATACACGCCGCAGCGGGGGGCGGTTGGCTGGGGTTCGTCGCCGTCGACATGCGGCAGATTCCGAACAACTTCTTCAATACGGTGAAGTACCTGGTCGAGGAGCATGGCGCCGACGTCCGCGTGCCCAATTCGTGGGGCTACACGCCGCTTCACTATGCGGCGGCCAGGGGCGACCACGAGCTCATCGAGTATCTGCTGTCGAAGGGCGCCGATTTACACGCAATCAGCAGGCTTGGCCAGTCGACGGTCGACATGGCCCGCGGCGGCGGAGCCGGATTCCACAAGCGTTCGCCGTTCCCCGAGACCGTGGAGTTGCTGTTGGGCCTCGGCGCCGAGTTCAAGTGTATCGACACCCACTTCCGGGGCACCGGAGCCTGGTGCTCGGGCGCCGGCGTACCGCCGTTCGAGGGAGCAATCATAACGCTGCCACCTCCCAAATAGCACCAGCCTTCAACGGGTGTAGGTGCGGTCACAGACCGAATTTAAGGAGGAAGTCTGCCGTAACGAAGCATCGAGCCTGTCCGAATCAGCGGAGTGGCAGGGAAAGCTGAGTGTCCGCGCCTCAAAATCTATGTCCTCTCGCCGAATGGTCCTCGCGTCTAGCGAGCGAGATCCCGTCAGCAACACGAACTCCGTTTAGGCAGCGCCGCACCGGGTTCGGCAGGGCCCGAACTTGCTCGTACCACCCCGCAGGGTCATCGACCGTTTCGTTTCTTTCCCGTTCCTGAAACCACCGACCGGTCAGAGCCGCTACCACCGGATTTGGCGGAAGGTCACATTCAAATCCGCTCGTCGGATATTTAAAATAAACGACTTAGCGGTAAGAGCCTGTCGAGCACGCAAATTTTGCGCGGCTGACAGGTTTTTTTGTCTCCTTGTCCGAGGACCGGCCGACAGATCCACATTTGCTCCGGGTCCTGTGAACAGTGAATGAGCAATCCTGGGGCGATTGACGGCCTCTAACCGGCACGTCTCGGCGGGTGAGCGAACGGTTTTCGTGTCGACACCCGAGACACCGTTCCGACGATTCGGGCAACCTCGACCGAGTACAGTCTGTGGGAGCAGGCAAAAAAAACCCGCGGTGGGTGAAACCGCGGGTCACGTTATGGCGTGGAGGAAATCTTACTTACTTATACAAGACACAGGAACGCGGAAAAAGTTACCGTACTCCATCAAAAAACATGGATATAGAGCAGGAAAGTACGGTTGTATGCAACGCGTGTGGAATGAGACCGCGGACCACGGACTACTTTTTTAAGGAGTCGATCGTTCTCGAGTAGAGGTCGATGTATTGGCCCACGATCCGATCGTGGCAAAAATTTCGCTTGGCGTGCTCGCGACCGGCCTTCCCCATGCGAACACGCAGGTCTTCATCCTGGAGAAGCCTGGAGGCCGCGGCGGCCATCGCCTCCGTATCGCCCACCTCGAGCAAAAAGCCATCCACGCCGTCATCGACAACTTCAGAAACGCCCCCGACCCGAGTCGCGATGACGGGAACCTCTGAGGCCATCGCCTCGAGCGCCACCAGGCCGAACGACTCCAACTCGCTTGGAAGAGCCAGGACATCGGATACCGACAGCAGGCGATCCATGTCGTTGCGCTTCCCAAGAAAGTGCACATCGCCGGCGACTTCCTTGACTTCAGCCAGCCATTCGGCTTTGGGACGATCCGGCCCATCCCCAACCATCAGCAACTTCGCCTTGTGTGTGTGCCTCAGGCGCGCGAACAGGTCGATGACGTCGTCGACACGCTTGAGCGGACGAAAATTCGAGATGTGAATCAGCAAGCCCTCATCGTCGGAAGCAAATTCCCGGCGGAACTCGAGGTCCATGGATTTCTTGAACACCTCGCAATTGACGAAGTTGTAAACAACTTCAATGGGGTGGCGGGTGTCGAACTCTTCAACCGTCCTCTTCTTCAGGTACTCCGACACCGCCGTTACGGCGTCGCTCTGTTCGATGCCAAAACGGGTGATCGGAAGGTAGGACCTGTCGTTTCCGACCAGAGTAATGTCGGTTCCATGCAGCGTCGTCACAAAAGGGATCGCCCGGTCGGTCAGCATCTTCTTTGCCAGGAAAGCACTGATGGAGTGGGGGATGGCGTAGTGGACATGAAGGATGTCGAGACCGAACTTGACGACGACCTCGGCCATCTTCGTCGCCAGCACCAGATCGTATGGCGGATATTCGAACAGCGGATAGGACAGGACCTCCACTTCGTGGAAGTAGATGCGTTCGGTCATCGTCAGGCGGATCGGGAGCGAGTAGCTGATGAAATGGACCTCGTGGCCGTAGGCTGCCAGCTCTTTGCCGAGTTCGGTTGCGACAACCCCACTTCCACCGTATGTGGGGTAACAAGTAATTCCGATCTTCATGACGCCAATGGCCTCTTCAGCTTCCCGAACCCTAAAGGTCGATCACCTGATGGATGGACGCGTCTAGTTCCAGCCGATCATCCAGCATCGGCACCAGGTTCAAACCGTATCGAACCAGGAACGACGTTACGTTGACCGCTCGCTCCTGGAGTTTCCTCTCAGGAAACAGCCGGCTGGTCAGGGTATTTATCTGGCGGTCCAGAACTTCATTCTTGCGGGCCTCCGCACCGATGAACCGGGTTTGGAGACGCTCGATCTGATGAAACATCTTCTGTTTCGAGTTGTCCAAAGCTCCTCCGAGAGTCGGGTCGACAGCCGCAAGTGTCGGCCTCAACCGCTCCAGTTCAGCGGCCACTCCATCCCGGACCGTGTCGAAAACTCCGGCATCATGGATCGTCCCGACAACCCGCTTCCGGAGTGCGTTGCGACCTTCAAAAACATCCTCTATCCCGAGACCGTATTTTTTCATGACGCGCGTTACTGGAGGCTCGATCAACGTCGCGCTGACACGCGGAAAGGCCGGCGGGGCAGTCTTTCCGAGACAATCGTAGATCGGGACGGCCTGGGCGAAATAGGCAATCTCAGCAGGCCCTCCCACGTAAGCGACTGTCGGAAACAGGGAGTCCTGAACCACGGGGCGCAGGAGAACGTTCGGACTCAGGTCGGACGCACCGGCAACCTCGTCAGGCTTCACTGGCTGCCGGCTTCGGCCGCGGTATGCAAACAGACCAGTAAAGCCTTCATCTACGATGACCTGCTGGTGGTAGCCAGCTTCTAAAATGGCACGGCTCCGTTCCAGCACGGCCACGCGGATGGCGTCGTTGGAACGGGCGGCGGCATCCAGGACGGGTGCAGAAAGTGTCTTCAGCTCCGGATCCAGCGGATCTGTCAGGATCAAGCCGGTTCCCGCGAAGAGCCTGGTCATCATGCGGGCAAACGCGTCAACCGGAGAAATAGCCGGACTGTAGGTCGCCTCGATCAGCGCCCGGACTTCGGACTGGAATTCAGAGGGTGGCAGGATGGAAAAGCACTCTTCAATGGTCGAACCAATATCGTCCCCGAAGCTCAACCAACCGACAGGCGGCCGATCGTCATCGGACAGGTTTGCCTGAATGCGCTTGAACGACGCGTCCTGGTTCAGGATGCCCGCCCAGGCGATTTCCTCGTAGTCGTGGTCTTCGGAAGCGATCCAGAACACGGGCACCGCTGCCACGCCCCTGGTTTCGAGCTCGCGTGCAACCTTGACAGTCGTCAGCGCTTTCAGGATCGAATAGAACGGACCGGTAAACAACCCGGGTTGCTGGCCGGTCAGAACGGCGACGGCACCAGACTCCAGTTTCGCTACCGAGGCTGTGTCCCCGCCCCATTTCCGTTGTTGTCGCGCCAGGGAGGAACAGAGGCGACCCAACTCGGCGGGGGCAACGGGCTCCCGCTCTCGGCCAAAAGCCGCCAGGCTGTCCAGAGAGGGATCACACGAAAAAAAACCACTTACCTTTGGCCAGTCGCGGACGTAATCGAGAAAGAACTTTGAGGTCGATGGGAGAGCTTCGACTGGAATGTGCATCAGGAGTGTCGCCAGCCTCCCTTAGCAGCCTGTGGTGGAGGTCTGTAGGGTCGCGTTACGAGCGCCATGGGGCTAGATGCAAGGCGCCACGACGACGGCGATGTGCCCATCGAAGACGTCGATGCTTCCCATCGATCTAGGAGTGGCAACGCCGCAGCTGGCCCCATGCCGTCGTAACCCGAAGGGCGCAGGGGTCTTCGGGCCTCAGGCTTTGTCATTCGTCGGTCATGATGACCAAGCATCGTTCCGCTCCTCTTTTCGCGCCTGAGACCCGAATACCCCTGCGCGCGACCCTACAGACTTCCACCACAGGCTGCTTAATTTCGAAATGCCGTCGACGGGAAGAAAATTCGCCGCACGCCTCACGGTCCGACTACAGTTCGAAACACGGTCGTCAAGCATGAGAGCCGACACCTGTTTCCGCTAACCGCGAGTTCATCCTATCGAAGATCTTTCCCAGCTCCTCCCGTTCGGCCGTCCCCAAGGGAAGCAGCGGTCGACGGGGAAGGCCACTCTGGAAGCCCTCGAAGGCCATGGCGGCTTTGAGGCCGGGAACCCCGAATCCGGCGGTCACGGCGACGGCGGCGGGCGCGATTATTTCCTGCGCAGAAGAAGCATCCTCGTAGTCCCGATTCCTGAAAGCTTCGTACACCCTCAACATCGCTGCAGGCGCCGCGCACGCAAGTGCCACGATACCGCCTCGGGCTCCGGCCGTCATGGTCGGGAACAACGTCGGTGCCGAGCCGGCTAGGATCGAGAAGTCATTGTCAACCGTTGCCCACGCCATTTCGGAAATCAGTTGGACGTTACCGGCACTTTCTTTCACGCCCCGGATATTTGGATGCCTGGACAGTTCGATCATCAGGGCTCCATCCATGGAGATACCGGTAAACATCGGAACGTTGTAGAGCACGACTGGAACTGGAGAGGCATCGGCGACGGCGGTGTAGTGGGCCAGATAGACGTCGGATGTCATCCCGCGCTTGAAGTAGAACGGGTTCTTGACCAGAACGCCGTCAACCCCTAGATCCGCCGCCTCCCGAGTCAACCGTATCGTCGCCTGGGTCGATTCGACTCCCGTACCGGCTAGAAGCATCATCGATTCGGGCACCCGTTTCCTCGCGGCCCGAATCAGTTTGAGCTTCTCGTCGTGCTCCAGATACACCGACTCACCGTTTGAACCCAGGACGAGATAGCCTTCAATTCCGGCCTCCAGGTACTTCGCGAAGTTGGCTTCAAAGTCGGCATAAACGACTTCGCCGGATTCGTTGAACGGGGTCACAACAGGGGGGACAATGCCCTTCAAGTCAAACATCACGCCATCCTTTCCAGAAATTTTTCGAGTCCGTCAACATTCATTCCAGCCGCGGCATCAGCAAACCCCCGACGCCCCCCGGCCACCCGCAAATTCTCTTCAAGCTCACTCAACTCCGGCGATATATCGAAGGTCACTCGAGTGCCGTCCAGGCCTCGCGACGCGCCGTTCACCGCTCGATAGTGACTTAGCAGACGCAGCGCCGGATAGTAAAAAAACAGATTCGGCCCGGGGATCGGAACCAGAAAAGGCGCCAGAAGCACCACCACGAGCGTTATCGTACCGTCGACTACAAACCAGGCCATGTGCTTGCGCTTCTGCCAGCGAAGCAAGCCACGAAATCGCTTTCGAACATCGGTTCCCGGCGAGTGCCGGACCGAAAGGCTGTGGGGGCGGGAGATAGCCTTGATCATGCGTTCCAGCGGATCGATCTTGTCTTCCAGTATTTGATAGTAGTCGTGCCCCGTCCGTGTGACTCTTCCAATCCAACGAATCACCGCGTTGCGATTGTTCACGAGCCGCGTGATGAAACCCCGTATGTGATCGCCTTCCATCGCCTCACAGGCACTGACGGCCGCCGGCGACAGGAACAGGACGCTCCGATTCGGACGCGTTTGAATCAGGTACAGGTCCGTGGAGGTCGAAACTTCCTCGGTCGGCTCTATCTCTTTCTGCTGTTCGGTTAACTGCAATGCCACTCCGTTAATGACAAGAACATCGCCACCGTCACGGTGCCAACCACTAAGTGTACGAAAAACTGGCGGCTCAGGCCATTCGCGATTGCCTGCCGGCGTGTCCGGCCCCAACTACATAACACAACGCTCCAGAAACTTTCCGGTCCTCGCCTCGATGTCTCCCTGACCGATCAAGTCGGCGATCACGGCCACCGAAGCGGCGCCCGCGGCCATGACATCGGCGACGTTGTCCAGGCGGATGCCCCCGATCGCGACCACCGGTTTCCTCAAGAGGCCGCAAATTTCCGCCAACCCTTCCAGACCGATGGCGGCATCGGGGTTCGTCTTCGTTGTTGTCGGGAAAATTGGACCCACTGCCACGTAGTCCACGGGCGCGTCGTCGGCCGCTATGGCCTGATCCCGGCCGTGCGTCGACAACCCCAGTATCTTCCCGGCTCCCATCAGCTTTCGAGACGCGCCCGGCGGCAGGTCGTCCTGTCCGATGTGGGCGCCCGATGCACCCGCAAGAAGCGCAATGTCGATGCGGTCGTTAACCAGGACTTGAACATGGGTGGGAGCCGCGGCGACGATCGCCGTCGAACGTGCGAGCAGCAAGCCCGAGGCGGCATGCTTGTCGCGGATCTGCACGAGACGCGCACCGCCGGCCACCAGACTTTTCGCAATCTCTATCGGGTCTCCGAAAGCCCCGTCGGCAATCGTGTACAGGAGGGGAAGCGGCGTCATGCCAGCTTGGTCTTAAGCTGCAACAAGCTCTCCAGGAAACCGGTAGAGATGTCTCCGGACCGGAACCCCTCGCTCATCAGGACCTCCAGGTGCAACGGAATGGAGGTCTTGATGCCTTCGACGATGAACGTCCGCAACGCACGGTCCATCCGGCGAATCGATTCATCCCGAGTGGCGCCGTGAGCGATGACTTTGGCGACAAGAGAATCGTAATAGGGCGGTATCTCGTATTCCGCGTATGCGGCCGTGTCAAGCCTAACGCCGGGACCTCCCGGGGGATGCCATGAGGTAATCTTGCCCGGCGATGGTCGGTAAGTGAACGGATCCTCCGCATTCACCCGACACTCCAGCGCATGGCCTCGAAATTGAACGTCCTGCTGCCGGTGGGGCAGTTTCTCGCCACCGGCTATGAGAATCTGGGCACGGATCAGATCGATCCCCGTGACGACTTCGGTCACTGCATGCTCCACCTGGATTCTCGTGTTCATTTCCATGAAGTAGAACTTGTGATCATCGTCCACAAGGAACTCGAGAGTACCCACATTGCTGTACCCCAGTTGTTGGACGGCCGAAACCACCTGGCTTCCCAAACTCTGCCTCAACTCCTCGGTCATGATCACCGAGGGTGATTCTTCGATCAGTTTCTGATGCCGGCGCTGGATCGAGCACTCGCGCTCGCCCAGGTGGATCGTGGCGCCGAATTCATCCGCCAGGATCTGAAATTCTATGTGGCGCGCTTTTTCGATAAATTTTTCCAAATAGCATTGGCCGGCGCCGAAGGCCGCGGCTGCTTCGGCCTCGGCCGTGGCAAGAGCCGGGACAAGTTCTTCACGGCTGCGAACTATCCGCATACCGCGCCCCCCGCCTCCGGCTGACGCCTTGACGATCACGGGATAGCCTATTTCCTCCGCCACCCCGAGGGCATGGTCCCCATCCTCGACCACGTCGGAACTGCCGGGAAGAATCGGCAGGCCGACGGCGGACAGTTCCTTCCGAGCCCGAGCTTTGTCACCCATCAGCCGGATGCTGCCCGGGGCGGGACCGATGAACTTGATGTCACATGCCTCGCACACTTCGGCGAAGTAGGCACTCTCGGAAAGAAAGCCGTATCCGGGGTGGATCGCATCGGCGTTGGAAATCTCGGCGGCGCTGATCACACCGGGAATGTTCAGATAGCTATCGCTGCTTCGGGCGGGTCCGATACAGATGGCCTCGTCCGCAAAACGTACATGAAGGGCGTGACGGTCGGCTTCGGAAAACACCGCGACCGTGCGGATGCCGAGTTCCTTGCAGGCAAACATGACACGGAGGGCGATCTCTCCACGGTTGGCAATGAGTACTTTTCCGAACATCGGGATTGATGAGCTAGCGTGGACGCACGGCGAACAACCTCTCACCGTACTCGACGGGATGGCCGTTCTCGACAGAGATGCTGACGATTTCACCCGCGACCTCGGATTCGATCTCGTTCATAAGCTTCATCGCTTCGATGATGCAGACGACGCTACCTTTTTCGACGAAATCCCCGACTTTCACGAAAGCATCCTCATCCGGGCTTGAAGCGCGATAGAAGGTTCCCACAATCGGCGACGTCACGTACGCCACGCCCGGGCTTTCGGCGGGAATCGGCGCCGGGGCAAGCGTCGGCGTCGGAGGTCCTTCCGATACTGCGTCGACGTTCGATAACGCTGTCGAAACGTGGTTTGAAGACCTCTTGATCCTTAGCCGCACTCCGGAACGTTCGACCTCGAGTTCCTCGATATTTTCCGTGGACGAGACGATCTCAATCAGTTCTTTCAACTCTTTGAAATTCATATCAGTGGCAGAAGTATAGCATCACGTATCCACGCTCTCAAACTCGGGTCGAAGCCTTCGAGCCGCCTGTTTGAGGGCATATCTGGCCTGTCCGGTCGGCACGTCGGGATCGGCGACAAGAATCAGAAAACTGTCGGAAGAGACGCGGCGGGTGAGCGCAACCGAGCGGTCCGCAATCCAGACTGTTTCCATCAGTTCGCCCATCCGGGTGTCCTGGGACGTGCGGTCCGCGATACGCAGCAGGGTGGCATACTCGGACAGCGCTTCCACGTCCACGACGGGATGGACCACGACCTGATCCAGGATGAGGCCGTCCAGACTGACGACAGCCAGCGCGCGGAACCCTCGAACCTTGTCCCGAACCCTTTCGGACATCTCTTGGAACACAGGGTTGGTCATCACGGATTCTCAGGTGCGATTGCTTCTGATCAAGACATCTCGGCTGGTTTTGATTCAGCGCTTCTGCCCCCCCGGGCTTCGGGCGGGAGCGGTCGCTGGCGTGGGCTCCGCCTCCGGGTTCAAACAAAAACTCCAACGGATTCGCCGGTCGGATCCGGGCGGTGACAAAAAACAGTAGTTCACTCGTGCTCTTGATCACCTGCGTGCTCTTGAACAGGTGTCCCAGAACGGGAATGTTCCCAAGCCCGGGAATCTGGCTCACCGTCACCGAATCGTTGTCCAGAAGGATGCCTCCGATCACGGCGGTGCCGCCATCCGGGATCAAGACCGTCGTGGACGCCTGCTGCGTCGACACGGAAGGGATGTTGTTGACGGAACGACCGAAGTCCGGGCTGCTGTTGACGATCGACAACGTCAGCAAGATCGTTCCCGCTTCGGTGATCTGGGGGAGGACCGTCAAGCTCAGCGAGAAATCCTGGTACTGCGTACTGATCGTGTTGTTCACATTGGTCTGGACAGGGATCTGAACCCCCTGGGACACCGTCGCGGACTGGTTATTCTGGGTTGTGACCCTGGGCCTGGATAGCAAGCGGGCCGTTCCGCGATCTTCAGCCGTCGAGATGATCTGATCGAGGATGATGTCGCCACCGGCTCCTAGCAGGAACGACAGGCCGGAAGTACCTCCTGCCGGAAAGTTTGCTATGAGAGGCAGACCCAAACCGGCGCTCGCCGGGCCGGGCAACCCGGTAATGGCGTTGCCGGTCCCTGAGGCGTCCCCGATCAGGAGCCCGATCTGGCTACCGAGACTACGGGAAAACGACTTACTGGCCGACAGCAACCGCGCTTCGATTTCCACCTGTTGCGTCGGGGTGTCCAGAAAACTTATCAGTGAATCCACCCTGCCGAACTGGCTGGGAACGTCGCTGATGATGAGGGCGTTGCGTCTGGCATCCTGGATGATGGTCCCACGGGGAGACAGCAGGTCCTGGACAATAGGGGTGACTGTGGCTGAATCCGTGTAGCTGAGAATGAACGTTCGGGTAACCAGTTGCGCGTTTAGGTCCTGGGCCGCCCGAAGAGTCGTCCGCGCATCCTCTTCAGCCTGCAACGTCGCGGCCGTGGCAACGCGGAGGACATTGCCCTGCAACTCGTAACCTAAATTAAAATTCCTCAGGACGACGTCCAGGGCCTGATCCCACGGGACGTCCCTCAGGGTTATCGTCAGCGAGCCTGCTACCGCCGGATCGAGTATGAGGTTCAAACCGCTCAGATCACCGATCAGCCTGAAGAAGTCTCGAACGTCGACGCCGACCAGGTCGAGTGTGATGATCTCTCCGGTGTACTGCGGCGTGGGAATCGGGATCACGGTCTGCCCCAAGAACTCGACAGGATCCACTGTGGTTTCTTCGCTCGGCGCGACTGACAGGCCCAGAAGCTCCGCAGGTGACCTCGCCAGGGCCAGAGTCGGAGTGGTTGCGGGACCAGAGGCGGCGATGGACCCGAAAGCCGTCAGGTCGGGAATCGGGGTCGGTTCGACGGTTGCTCCGTTCGAGGTCGATATTCCGACCGACGGGGTTTCGGCGGTCCACACTCCCGGATCGATAAACAGCCCGTTCGGCTCGGCTGGAGCGGGCGCGAGGGGCTCTCGTGAAGGCAAAGGAGTCATGTCCGGGCCTCGGGCGCCGGGATCGGTCCCGCTCTCGGTATCGGACCCGTGACCTTCGCCAGGGCTCGGCTCTGTTCCTGTATCGGGCCCGAGAGCGGCCACAACTTCCGCCGGTTCAGCTTCCTCCATCGCTTCAAAAGGTTCTTCACTCGTTTCACTGGCGACCGCTGCGAGTGCACCCGATTCCCCAAGCAGGTTCCCGAAACGAACTCGCGTCACTCCACCACCTTCGTCGACGACTTCGTAGGGAACTTCCCGTTCCAGATCGAACACAACCCGGGTTGCGTCCCTGCCTGGATCACTGAACGAAGCCGCCCGGACCTGTTCGACTCCAGCGCTGCCGACATACCTTTCGAGAAACCCAAGACGGTTGAGCGCTTTGTGAAAGTCGACTACGAGTCGAGGACCATCCAGTTCGAAATAGGTGTAGGAGACACCCTCGGTGGAAGTAATGATGAATTCCACACTGTTCTCCATCGTGTTCAGGGTCAGGCTCTCGACCGCGGCGGGATCATCGGTCGCCCCGCCTATGGCCACGGTCGACAGCAGAGCCAGAACAGCCAGTGACAAAGTTCGTTTAGCGAGCACAGTCATCAATCATTCTCCTGGCGTCGAGTTCAACTGTCTCTCGACTTCCACTCTTTCTTCGTCCTCCCTAACCAGGGAGAGGTTTCAGTTCGAAGATAACGGCATCGGACCTGATCTCCTTGATCACGGCATCGAGCAATTCTTCGCCCACCTCGGCGAAGAATGTCCGGGGTCCGGGCGCGCGTATGACCACGACACTCTTCATTGCGGAATCCAACGAAGTCACAAGACCTACTACTTGAGCTTCGTTCAACAGCACGCCAGGCAAGCCGGGCGGACGTATGGCCGGTATTATGGGGCCGGTCACGACAACGGGCGGGGGAGGCACGGGGTTGACGAAAGGATCTCGACGTCCACCTGGCGTGTACTGATATCCGGGTGGGATCGCCAGGGGAAGCAGCGGATCCTGGGGCTCCTCGGTAACGGTAACCGGTTCCGGCTTCCTGAGACGGCAGGGGCGGCGTGGCCGCCAGCGGCAACAGCGTCCAGACCAGAATCATCAGGGGAGGTAATCCGTACATCATATCGCTTAATTCGCCGGTGCCGGAACCGGGTCTTCCTCCCGATAAACGAAGGTGGTCGCGACATAGGTGGCCGCGATGCTCGTGGTGATACCATCGCCGGACGCACTCAGCTGAAGACTGCTGATGTTGACAATGCGCGGCAGCTGGCGGATGCGATCGAGGAACAGCCCCATGTTGTGATACGTCGATTCCACCTGCATGTTGATCGGATACTCCGAATACACTTCGTGATCGGTGACGCCCCCTGGAGAAAACCTCAAGATTCGCATCGACGAATCCCTTGCGGCCTGTTCCACCTGCCGGATGATCTCATCGGTTTCCCGCTCCAGGGGAAGAACCGTTTTCAACCCGTCGAGACGTTCCTGTAACTCCAGCGATTCCGCTTTCAGTTGCGCCAGTTGCTGCCGCCGCAGGACCGCCGCGGCGATTTCCTGCTGGAGCGTAATCACCTGGGCTTCCTTAGTGACGATCTCATCTTCAATCGGCGTCAAAAATTGATACCAGTATCCCCCCAGCAGGCCGCCCGCGAGACCGACGACGATCAGGGACTGGTAGTACCAGGCAAGTCTCTGAAAATCACTGAATTCAACTGCCATGGCTAGACTCCCTCATCAGTTCGGTCCATCGTCGCCGGCACTATCGCCATCATCGCCGGAATCACCCTCGGCGGGGTCGCTCACCGTCCGGGGAAGGGCCGGGGGAACGAACTCGCAGGACAGCGAGAACGTAACCGCGCCCTCGGCACCCTGCATGTTGACAAGGTTGATGTTCCGAAAATATCCCGTCGCTTCCAGGCTGCTCATGAAGTCCGCGATCGCATTATTCGACGTGCCCGTTCCGGCCATGTTGAACTGCGTGTTGCTCTGCCCAAGCTGACTCAGCCACACGTACTCCGATTCATTGATGGCTTGACTGAGGATATCCAGGGACACGACGGGGCTGACCTGATCGCGCTGCAGGCTTTCGATGGCGGCGATCCGACTTTCGAGCATGGCCTTTCGGCCTTCAAAGACCGCGTCCTGGTCGATCACGGATTGAAGTTGCGCTTTCTGAGCCTCGGCCGAAGCAATGCGGGCAGATAGATCCGCCGACTGAGACATGAGGTCGCCTCGCCAGAGGTAGCCGTATCCGGCCGCACCGAGAATGACCGCAGCCCAGAGGATCGGCAAAAGGTTCGTGGGCAGTTGGAATCCGCTACCCTTGGCCTTTCCCGCCTTCTTCTTGGGGCCACCAATGAGGTTGACCCGGATCATTGGTCAAACCCCCTCAAAGCCAGGCCCACCGCAACAGCCAGGGACGGTCCAAACTCGTCGATTCCTGAGACCTTCTTGTTGACGCCTATGGATTTGAGCGAATCCAGGATTTCAGTCGGGTAGCCAAAAGCCGTCTGAATGCGTTCGACCAGGCCAGTGGCGCGCGAGGTCCCCCCACTCAAATAGATCGAAGAGATCGTCTCTTCCGAAAAAGTTTCCTTGAAAAAATCGAATGTTTTCTGGATCTCCATGACAAGCATGTCGGTGATCGAGTCCAGCAGCGGTTGAACCATCTCCGCGTCATACATCCCGACTTGTTTCCCGAACTTCAGGTCTTCGCCTTCCTCGAAGCTGAGCTGCAGCTCTTTCTGGAGAATGTCGGTGTACTGGGATCCGCCCATCGAGACGTCACGGATGAAGAGCGGCATGCCCCCTTTGGTTATATTGATGTTAGTCAGGGAAGCACCGATGTTGAGCAACGCGATCGTCTCATCGGGATCCGGGTCGTAGTTCGCTTCGAACGCGTTCTGGATCGCAAAGGCGTCGATGTCGACAACGTGGGTGGCACGGCCGGCCATGGTAATCACGTCGGTGTTGTTTTGAATCTGATCTTTCTTGGCCGCTACCAGCAGAACTTCCAGGCCCTCTTCGTCACCGGATTCGGACGGGCCGAGCACTTCATAATCCAGGTTGACTTCGGCGATCTCGAATGGGATGTACTGATCTGCATCGAACTCGATCGAAGCAGCCACCTCGTCAGCGCTATCAACAGGCAGGACCACCCGCTTTACAATCACCGAATGCCCGGACACGCCCGTCGCCACGTTCTTGGCCTTGAAGCCGCCGGCGCTGAAGGCGGCCTTAATGGCCTCCGACACCAGGCCGGCATCCGCCACCGCGCCGTCAACGACGGCATCGGGACCGAGACTTTCCTGCCCGAAAGCCTACGACTTCGTAACCGCTCTTGGATTTTGCCAGTTCGACGGCTTTCACCGAACTCGACCCGATATCCAATCCGACAAGCGGCTTGTTCTTGCTAAAAAACATGCTCTACATCCGCCTATTAAGTCGATTGAATCAGGTCCTGGCCCTCACTTTTCCACGCCTGCTGTGGAAGCTTGCACCGCGTTCGCTCTTCTTCTCCATCCACCGGTCCAGCAGATCTTTCTTGAACCGCCAACGGTTTCCGAGCTTGAACGCAGGAATCTTGTCCTCGCCGAGATACTTGTACAAAGTGTCTGGCGAGATGCCAAGATACTGAGAGGCTTCCCGCAGAGTCATAACTTCTTTTAATCGTTCCATTTGACCTCTAGATCTCCCGGGGGGAACCTATTTCATCCCCAAGACGACATGATTGTCAAGAGATTTTTAGGGTTTCTTGAGCCGTTTTCTCCTGGCCTCGCCCCTGTTTTGGCCGGTATTTCAGTTTTTAGCCATGTTTTCTATCGTTTATCTGGTACGCGATGATTGCGCGGCTGCCGCAAATTTTTCGCCGGCTTTCCTGGCATGGGAGGGGAATTCCTCAGAATTGGCAAGGTTTGTCTTGAGAGAAGCTGCTACAGAAGTGGCACGGAGGCGCGTCGAACCAAGGGTTGGAAATTAAAGAAATAGGAAGGTCATGCGGCGCGCTCTTACAATCCGGGCAGCAACTGGAAAAAAGATGAAAGAAGATGGTCCCGGCATCCGTATCCTTTGTAGCCGGCAACATAACTGGACTGCGCCGGCCGGGTTCGAACAGGTATGGAAGCGACCATCCAGACAATGGAGCAAGTGACAACCGATTCTGAAGAACTGACCTGGTTGGTGAAGCAGCATCGATTGCGAGCCTTCCACTTCATCCTGCAGATGGTCGGCAATCGAGAGGATGCCCTGGATCTCACACAGGAGGTGTTCCTCAGAGTGCACCGGAACTGGGCGCATCGGGACCCGGAGCGGTCCCTGACGCCCTGGTTCTATCGCATTCTTCGGAACGTCGCTATCGACCATTTGCGGAAGCGGGCTTCGCGGAAGGAATACGCTCTCGAAACGGCGATGGAACCGGTAACGGGGAACCCGATTTCACTTGAGGAACAGACCGAGCTTCGAAGGGTCTTGTGGCAAGCCATCGGCAACTTACCGGATGAACAGCGGGAAGTGGTCGTCCTTCGTGACGTTCACGGAATGTCATACGCTGAGATCGGCGCTGCCATCGGGATTCCCAGTACCACGGTGGCCACGCGTCTGCATCATGCGAGGGAAAAGCTGCGCGGCAAACTCGAGAGGTACCTATGACCGTGCACGAAGAAATCCGAAGGATGCTGTCGGCGTACCTGGACGACGAGTTGACCCAGGGAGCCAACCAGAAGGTTCGGATCCATCTTGAGGACTGCCCGGAATGTCGACGGACCCTGGCGCAGTTGGAGAAACTGCAGCAAGCCACGGCCGGCACTCGCTTTGTCAGGCCAACGGAGGGAGAAATGGAAAAGCTGGAGCAATCAATTTCCGTCCAGGCGCCGCGTAAGCTGGGCTGGGCCCTGTTGATAGTCGGGTTTGCGGTTTGGGCGATATACGGAGCATACCTGTTCCTGTCCGACCCGGACCTGCTCACCTTCGAGGGAATGACAGCCGGCGCGATCGTCATCGGGTTCGTGCTGATTCTTGTATCCGTCCTGCGACAACGATTACTGGAACTGCCGCATGACCGGTACAAAGGAGTGAAGAAATGACAGTCGTGACCACTGAGAACATAGCCGGGAAACGGATTGTGCGGACGCTTGGGCTGGCTCGGGGCAATACCGTTCGAGCGCGTCACGTCGGCCGGGACATTCTGGCTGCCCTTCGAGGGATCGTCGGAGGCGAAGTGCACGAATACACGAAGCTGCTGGCGGAAAGACGGGAGCAGGCTATCGACAACATGGTCGCTGAGGCGAAATCGCTCGGAGGCAATGCCGTCGTCCGATCCAGCTTCATCACTTCCTACATTTCGGCCAATATGGCAGAACTGCTCGCCTACGGCACCGCCGTCGTCATCGAGGACGAGTGAGACCCTCATCCGCCTCAAATTGATCACAATCGCATCTCTTTGTAGGATTTCGGGCCGGTCGTCATTTAAGATGTGACCACCGGCGGTTGCGCCTCCCCTGTCCGATGAACCGGCGCATGACGGCCGACCGCACGTTGGAAGGAGCAGTTCATGAAGAGGGAAAGAGGTATACACGAACTCTATTCCGATCCCGAGCGCGCAGATGCTCACCTTTGGGGTCGCAAGCCGGATCCATTGACACGCCGGGGGTTCCTCAATCGAGCCGGGTTGACTGCGATGGCACTGGCCGTCGGCTCTCACATTCCCTTTGCCCGGAACATGCCGGGCGGCCTGATTCCGGCGGCTTTCGCCCAGGACCGGCCTTTCCTGATCGACGGCAAGGAAGAGCTGGTGGTCCTCAACCAGAGGCCCTTGGGTGCCGAGGCGCGGGCACACCAGCTCGACGATGAAGTCACACCGACCCGGTATCACTACGTTCGCAACAACGGCAACCTGGGGCCGATGGCCCGGAGCATGGACAGCACGGGATACAAGCTCATCATCGACGGAGAAGTCGACAACCCGTTGGAGCTATCGCTCGAGGACCTGAAGCGAGACTTCCCGACTCACACCTGGAACCTTCAGCTCGAATGCACCGGTAACGGTCGTGCCGGGTATGATCCCCATCCGAGCGGGATGCAGTGGACGATCGGAGCCGTTGCCTGTTCCCGCTGGACCGGCGTCAGTATGGCCGACGTCCTCAAGGCAGCCGGCGTCCGGCCGACCGCGGTATACACGGCCAACCACTCGGAAGACATCCATCTAAGCGGCAATCCCGAGCTCCAGGCTCTCTCCCGCGGCGTGCCGATATCGAAAGCAATGAACCCGTACAATATGCTCGCCTGGGAAATGAACGGCGAACGCATCTCGAACATTCACGGTTTTCCGGTTCGAATGGTCATACCCGGCTGGGCGGGTTCCGCGTCGGCCAAGTGGATCAGACGGATCCAGATTCGGGACCAGGTTCACGACGGGCGCGGCATGACCGGAATGTCCTACAGAGTCAACAAATATCCTGTCCGGGCCGGGACGGATGTCGCCGCCGAAGACATGAAGATCGTCCAATCGATGCCGGTGAAATCACTCATCACGCGGCCCGAGGCCGGGATTACCGCGCCGGTCGGGGGTGCCCTTCCGGTTCGAGGTCAGGCCTGGGCCGGAGACGCTACAGTCCGCCGTGTGGACATCAGTCTGGACTTCGGTCAAACCTGGCAGACCACACGACTGAGCGATCCGGCCAATCCCTATGCGTGGCAACGCTGGGAAACAGCGGTCCGTTTTCCAGTCCCGGGCTACTACGAAGTCTGGGCCCGCGCTACGGATTCGAACGGCAAAGCCCAGCCGCCCGTGGTGCCGGGATGGAACCCCAGAGGTTATTTGAACAACGTGATGCACCGGATCGCCGTAACCGCCGTATAAAGGAGTAAATCGTTCGATGACAGCCAAGAAGATTTTCCTTGCCGCACTGCTGTTCGGATTTCTTGTCGCTATCCTGCCCTCCGGATTTCAAGATGCCCAGGCCCGAACCATCCAGGATCTCAAGCCCGGAGAGGGCATGAAGGTGGTCGAAACACACTGCGTGGCATGCCACGACGCGGGTCTGATCACCGGCGCCGAAATGACACGTGTGCAATGGGATCAGTTGATCGACGAGATGATCGACCTGCAGGGGATGGGTGCGCCTAGCGAGAAAGACCGCAAGATCATCCTGGACTACCTTGAAAAGACCCAATCTCCACCCGGCCTCCTTTGAAGATTGGGAATTCACCGCGGAGACGCAGAGGGTTTTCCTTCAACCTTCCCTCTGCGCCTTTGCGGTCCAATCCCCGTCTATAGGCTCGCGAGCATCGCCTTGACTTTTCGCTCGATCAGATCGCGAACCTTTCCGAACTCCCCGGGATCCATGTCTTTCGGATCGGGAATATCCCAGTCGGCTCGATTTCTGGCGCGGATGAAAGGACATTCGTCGCCGCAACCCATCGTCACGACGAAGTCGTATTCGACATCGGGCACGGCTCGAATGGAATTGGATTGATGGAGAGAAAGGTCGTAGCCGACCTCCTGCATGGATCGGATGGCCCGGGGATTCACCCGACCGGAGGGTCGCGAACCGGCACTCCTTGCTTCGATCCGGCCCCCGCCATGAACGCGCGCGAACGCTTCGGCCATCTGACTTCGATTGGAATTCTCAATACAAACAAAGAGGACGCGCTTTGGCCCGGGGGGATCCGAATCGGTCACCCGCGGGCCTCCTCGACGCAGCACCCTTCCTCCTGCACGCACCGGCAGGTCGGCACGGCCAGTAGAGCGCCCGTCACCGGCGCCGCAAAATAAAGCCAGAGGACGTCGATTCGCGCGGACATCAAGGCCGGGCCCAGTGATCGCGCGGGGTTCATCGACGCTCCTGATATCGGACCGGCAAAGATTGCCTCGAAAGCAATGACGGAACCAATCGCGATCCCCGCCGTAATTCCCTTCTCCCTGGCACCGGTCGACATGTTGAGAATGACGAACATCAGGATCCACGTCAGGATCACTTCGAGAACGAAGCTTTGCGCCAGCGACCCGGACGGCCTGGTCGCACCCAAAGTCGGATGAGAAGGGAAAAGCGTGTAGAGGATCCCGCTACCCACCAACGCACCCAGACACTGACTCAAAATGTAGGGCGCCACGGATCGGAGGTCCAAGCGCCGTGCAGCCCAGAAGCCCAGTGTCACCGCGGGATTCAGATGCGCGCCCGAAACGTCGCCGAGCGAATAAATCATCGCGAGGACCACCAGACCGAACGTCAGGCCCACGCCGACCCCGGACACATTGCCCGTCACGTCACCGATAACAATGGCTCCGGTTCCGGCGAACACGAGCGCGAAAGTGCCGATGCATTCCGCTACATACTTCTTCACGACACAAGACTACGCGAAAACAAGGGGGGAACAAACGGATCCGGTAAAAAAGGCGTTGGGGGACGGGGGGCAGCAGCGCCGCAACTACAGGCCCTGGCGCAACTCGATTGTCATCGTCTTTATGGTCTGGAGCCCGCCGACCACAAGGTAGGGGAGGGACGCCTCGACCATGAGCTGTTCGATCTCGATCGCCGGCTCTACTTCACCCGCGATCAGTTCGATCAGGTGCTGGAGCTTGGGTTCGACTCGGTAAACCAGCGCAAGTATTAACGTCAGGCGCTCTTCCACGGTCAGTACGTCACTCGGAGGCCTGATGATCCAGAGGTCGTCCGTGTTGCCTTTTACGCTGGGCGCGGCGTTCTCGATGAAGTCGATGATCCGATTGGCCCGGTTGTCGAGTTCCTTCGACTTCTCGGAAATGGACCGGGCCTCCTGAGGCGACATTTCCAATTGGACACGGAACGATACCAGTTCCCCGCTTGTCTCATAAAACCGGTGAACGTCGTCGACGAACGCTTGAAGGCGTTCCAGCCGAAAGCTCTCCTGGGCGCGCTGACGCATCTCTTCGCGCTGGCCCGAAGTCTGCGCGTGGGAAGGAGTCGAGATCGAACAGATCATCAAAAAGAGGAACAACTTTCCCTGGAATCGAGTCGTCACCTGCACCTCCACGCCTAAAAGTACGGCCAGACTATCAAAGCAGCGCACCAAAAACCAGAAAACGAACCAAAAAAGATGTCTCTCCCCCCGGGAAACACAGCCAGGAAACAGTCTGGGACGAATGACTCCCCGAAACTCACATCCCCCCCACTACCCTCTAATTCGGGGACGGAGGAACAATTACGCCAAAGCAACAGATGGGGATGGGGTTCTGGGAGTTTCGCCTCCGTCCCCGAATTAGAACGGCAAGGGTAGGGTGGCGCGCGACGTTCGGCCCTGACCACTGACCACTGGCCACTGACCAATTCCCGATTGTATCTTAGTTGATATATATATTAATATATGCAGTATGGCGACTCGAACATCTCCCGACTCCTTTCTGCCTTTGCGCGCAAACTGGTTTCACATCCTTCTGTCGTTGTCCGGACGGGAGCAGCATGGCTACGGCATCATGCAGGAAGTGCTCGACCGCACCGACGGGAAGGTCCGTCTGTGGCCGGCCACCTTGTATGGCACGATCCGCCGTTTGATCAACGAAGAGCTCATCGAAGAATCCGACCAGAGACCCGCGCCTGAGGACGACGATGAAAGACGACGTTACTATCGGCTGACCGAACAGGGGCGGGAGGTGCTCGAGGGCGAGTGTCGACGTCTTGAACAACTGGTACAAATCATCCACATGAAACGCGCGGCAGCCGAGGCTGGAACAAGGTAATGAAGACAACGATGGCTTTGTCTCTCTGGCTTTATCAAAAACTGGTGCGCGCCTTCCCGGATGACTTCCAGCTCGATCACGGTCGGGACATGGTTTCAGACAGCGAGCATATGATCCGCGACGCGGCTCGCCGACACGGTTGGGCAAAGCTGATCACGATGATCTTCAGGCTCCTTTTGGACCTGGTCGTCCGAGTCCCGATCGAACACGCATTCGAACTGGCACAGGACACGCGCTACGCGCTCCGAATGCTGGCGCGCTCGAAAGGCTTTACGATCGCCTCGGTCGTGTCGGTGGGCATCGGAATCGGTCTGACCACAACCATGTTCAGTCAAATGGATTCCCTCATTCTACGCGACATCCCAACCGTCGGGAACCCTGACGAACTCGTCTCCATTCGGGGGGCGGTCTCTTACCCCGACTACGAACACTTCAGGGACAATAGTGGCCAGTTCAGAGAAATGGCCGCGTACATCGCTCCCGTACCGTTCGTCATCAAGACGGACGACAACCGCTCCAGCCGGGCCTGGGGACATCTGGTGACCCCGAACTATTTTGACGTTTTCCAGACCACGCCGAGGGTAGGCCGGACGTTTGGAGCAGCGGAAAGCGCGCCGGGTGCATCCGCCAGCCTGGTAGTCAGCCACCGGTTCTGGCAGGCTCGTCTGGGCGGCGATCCAAACGTCGTTGGATCGACGCTGCGGATCAATGGATACCCTGCCACGATCATCGGCGTCGCCGCCGAGGACTTCTTCGGGGCACTTCCGGTCCTCTCGGCGGCGGATATATGGTTGCCCACGACTGTCGACCCCAGGATCGCACCGGAACTGGGATCCAACGCGCTTGCCGACAAAGACATCGCGGCGTTCAGTGTCGTCGGCCGACTCTCCGAAGGGATTACGCGCAAGGGTGCCGAAGCGGCACTCGACGCCATGGTCCGACAACAGGAAGTGGATGAAGGCGAAACAGACATTCGGGAAGGGCGACGCGTCACGATGTTGCCTGGCGGGCGGCTCCTGCCCATCCGGGATGAAGACCTGCCCGTGATGATGGCGTTCCCGCTGATCCTGTCGGGGCTGGCCTTGCTGATCGCCTGTTCGAACGTCGGAACCTTGCTGCTGGCACGCGGAAGCGCACGGGCGAAGGAGATCGCCATTCGATTGTCGGTCGGCGCCAGCCGAGGACGTATCGTTCGCCAGCTGGTCACCGAGAGCACGATCCTGGCGATGCTTGGAGGAGTCGCCGGACTGGCGTTCGCGTGGTGGTCCATCTCTACGACCGACTGGCTCGAGCCGATGATCCCCGAGTACATGACCTTCAAAATGGATATCAGCTGGGTGGCTCTGCTGTTCACGCTCGGCATCAGCGTTCTTTCCGGAATTCTCTTCGGGCTGGCGCCGGCGCTGCAGGCCGCCAAAGCGGATGTGACGCCGGCCCTGAAGAGCGGCGCCGACATGCGGATGAAGAGATACCGGTGGTTCAGCCTGCGCAACGCTCTCGTCCTCCAGCAGGTGGCCGGTTCACTGATGCTACTTCTGTTGACCGGCTTCGTCGTCCTCGGATTCGGTAGATCCAGCACGGTCGAACTGGGCTTCGACGTCCGCAACCTTTACATGATGTCTCTGGATCCAGTCCGCGACGGCTATTCCGGACAACAGGCCAGAGAACTGTTCTCCGATCTACCGGATCGCATACGATTGATTCCAGGAGTGGCCGAAGCCAGCCTGACTCACAACATCCCGCTCGGAATGTTTGGCGACGAAGCGGCACTCCAGGCAAGCACGGACCTCGATGAAACGGCCCGGCTCGCCAGGAGCATCCGTCAGGAACGTGTCGGCGAAGGATTCTTCGAAGCGGTCGGAGTGGAAATCAGCCCTGGCAGAAGCTTCAGACCGTCGGACCAGACCGATGATGCCCGCGTCGTGATCGTCAACCAGACCACGGTTGATGAAACCTGGCCGGGTCAAGATCCGATCGGGCAAGTGCTGGGCCTCGAGGGAGATCGCTACCAGGTCATTGGGGTGGCGCCGGACTTTCGATCCGGGGGAATACTGGAAAGATCCCGCATGGGGGTCTTTCTGCCAATGGAACCGTCCAGCTTCGAGCGTCCTTCCTCCCAAGGCGTCACCCTGCTCGTACGGACGGATCCGGGAGTCGACATTCGGAACGCCATTCGAAACGAAATCGCGCTCATCGATCCGAACCTGACCCTGTTCAATGTAAGCCTGCTCAGCGACCAGGTCGAAACCATGTTGTTCATGGTGCGACTCACGATGATCATCTACGGCGGAATCGGTGTGTTCGGATTGCTTCTGGCCGCCGTCGGGCTGGGGGGCGTGACAGCCTACGCGGTAGCCCAGAGGACCAAAGAAATCGGAATCCGGATGGCGCTGGGAGCCCCAAGAGGCGAGGTCATGAAACTGGTTCTCAAGGAAGGTGCGATTCTGGTCATTCTTGGGACGATCATCGGCCAGGCGTTTGCGTTCGGGACCACGAGGGCACTGGGCTCCTACTTCGCCGCCCTGACGACGATTACGGATACAACGACGTCCGATCCGATCCTGCTGGTGGGCGCGCCCGTGTTGCTCGGGTTCCTGACGATGCTGGCCTGTTACCTGCCGGCGCGTCGATCGACCCGAATCGACCCGCTCTCGGCTTTGAGGCAGGAGTGAGCGAGCACCTTCGGTGACGCCCAACATCGCCAGCCCAGAGCACAAGGCCGATCCGTTTCCCTTCTATGCTCGTCTCAGAGCTGAAGCACCGGTCTACAACGTTCGGCTGCCCGACAAGAAGACTGCCTGGTTGATCACCCGGTACGACGATGCCGCGATGGTCCTCAAAGACCCACGCTTCGCCAAGGACCAGTTGAACGCGTGGACCGGAGCGCGAGCCGCCAGATCGCCGTGGGCACCCGGTTTCATGAAACCACTCACCCGGAACATGCTGGACGTTGACGAACCCGATCACACGCGGCTGCGGGGTCTGGTCAATAAGGCATTTACCCCCAATCGGATCGAACACATCCGCGCTCGAATTCACGAAATTACCGACGCACTCATCGGGTCGGTTCCCAATCGGGGGCAAATCGATTTGATCCGTGACTACGCCCTTCCCCTCCCGACAACCGTCATAGCGGAGGTACTGGGCGTTCCGGCTGAAGACCGTCACCAGTTCAGCCGCTGGTCCGAGGCCATCGTAGCGGCCGATTCATCGCGTTGGGGAATGGTGAGAGCGGTCCCGAGCCTCTGGTTGTTCCTTCGTTACATCCGCTCACTTGTACGATCGCGGCGGGACAATCCAAAAGACGACATGGTCAGCGCGCTGATCGAGGTCGAAGAGGACGGGGAACGACTGGATGAAGACGAACTGCTGGCGATGATCTTCCTTCTGCTTGTCGCCGGATACGAAACCACGGTCAACCTGATCGGCAACGGCATGCTGGCATTACTGGAACATCCAGATCAGATGGAGCGTCTCGGTCAAAACCGGGCTTTAATCAAGCCCGCAGTCGAGGAACTGCTGCGCTACAGCAGCCCACTGGAGGTGGCCACTGAGCGTTATGCGAGGGAGGACGTCACCATCTCCGGCATCACGATCCCTCGAGGATCACTCGTATTCGTGGCAATTTTATCGGCCAACCGCGACCCACGGCAGTTCGCGGACGCCGACAATCTCGACATCACTCGCGAGCCAAACAATCACTTGGCTTTCGGCCTCGGTTCACACTACTGTCTGGGTGCGCCACTGGCCAGGATGGAAGCACAGATTGCGATTGGAACGCTGTTGGATCGAACGTCCGAATTGCGGCTGGTAACCAAATCCGAAGCGCTCACGTGGCGACGAAGTGTAGTGCTGCGTGGACTGAAGGCCTTGCCCGTCGCATTCACCGCAAAGAGTTGATGGGACGACGGACATCTCCGGCCAACCGGAGCATTCGCCTGGAGTAACGACATGACATGCAAGGACGCGCTGAAACAACTGAAAGCCATGGGAACGGTCCAGAACCGGAAAGTCTACGGCCGGCATGGCATGAAAGGGGACCTGTACGGGGTCAGCTACGCCAACCTCAAGAAGGTCGCCAGGGAAATCAAGGTCGATCACGCGTTGGCGCGTCAACTATGGGAGACCGGCAACTGTGATGCTCGGACTCTGGCCACCATGGTGGCCGATCCGTCGTCGATTACGAAAAGCCTGGCCGACGCATGGGCCAGAGACCTGGACAACTACGGGATCGCCGACGCATTCTCCAGCCTGGTCGCCAGGTCACCGCATTGTCAGACGAGGATGGAGAAATGGAGTACGTCGAAAGGAGAGTGGATCGGCCGTTCCGGCTGGCAGCTCCTGGCCCACCTCGCCATGAGCGATACCGGGCTTCCCGACAGTTACTTCGAATTGCATCTCGCGACGATCGAAAACGAAATCCACACCCGCAAGAACCGGGTACGGGATGCCATGAACTCGGCCCTTATCGCCATCGGAATCCGTAACCCGAAGCTGGAGAAAAAGGCGCTGGCCGCCGCAAAACGAATCGGACAAATAGAGGTCGACCACGGCCAAACCAGTTGCAAGACGCCGGACGCCGGCACCTATATCCACAAGACTCTCGAGAGAAGACGAAAAAAGCGCGCGAGCTGACTATTGCTCGTTCAACGTCACGATCGGATCGACCTGCGTCGCGCGACGAGCCGGCAGCACGCAAGCTATGGCCGCGACAACGCCTAACGTCCCGACGACGGCGCTGACAACAAGAGGATCTGTCGGTCCGACCCCATAGATCAGGTTCCCGACGGCCTGGCGCAGAGCCACCATTCCAATCAGACCCAGGGTCAAGCCTCCACCCACGAGCACGGCACCCTCACCGAGAACGAGGGAAAACACCCGCCTCGCACTACTGCCAAGCGCGATGCGGATACCAATCTCTTTCGTCCGCTGGGTAACCAGATAGGCCAGAACTCCATAAATGCCGACGGCGGAAAGAAACAGCGCGATGCTCCCGAATGAAAGGGCCAGCAACATCGAGGCTTTCCGGGGCATCAACGACTGTTCCGTACGGTCGGACATGGTCTGGACACCATAAAGCGGCAGCTCGGGATCGATTCCAGCCACCGCGGACCGCACGGTATTCACCAGCGCCTCGGGTTCGGTCGAAGCCCTTATGGCAAAAGTCATGTTCCGGCTCGGGCTCTGATCGTATACAAAATAATAAGCTCCGGCCTGATTGCGGTTACCGGCAATGTCTTCCCGCCGGACGTTGGCCACGACACCCACGACATTGTAGAAATCCGTGTTCTCGTCGATCTTGAGCAGATCGTTTGGATCGCCGGGCGAGTACAGGCGCTGACCGATCGGATCGCGCCCCGGCCAGAACTTGTTGGCCAGCCGTTCGTCAACCATGACCGACGCGGGAACGTCCGAGGTGTCCTGCCGTGTGAAGTACCGTCCCTGCCGGAGCGCAATGCGCATCGCCTCGAAGTATCCGGGAGTCACAATGAGGTTATGGGGCGCAATCAGCGACTCGCCCGGCTGCATTTCGTAGCCTTCCGCCAGGATGACATTGCTACTGAAGGACTCGCCGAGCGGAATACCGTTTACAGCACCGGCCGACTCGACACCAGGCAGTCCTTCAATCGACTCGAGTGTCCTGGTCATAAAGGGACGGAGTTCCTCGACACCCTCATATCGAACCGCCGGTGCGCTAATCGACGCGGTCAGAACGCCGTCCGCTTGGAAACCGGGGTCCACCAGCAGAAGCTCGCGGAAGCTTGCCAGGAGCAACCCCGCACCGATGAGGAGGACGAACGCGAAACCGACCTGCGCGACGACCAACGCGCGCCGGATGGCCCGGACGCCCTTGCCACTCGAACCGCTCCTGCTCTCCTCATGGAGCACCCGGTTCAGATCGACACGGAAGATGTGGACGACCGGCACCAGACCGATCAGCAGGCCGGCGAGAACAGCCGTCGCGATTGTGAAGCCGACAACTGTGGGATCCATGTGAATCTCGCCGGCGCGGGGAAGCCGGTCCAGACCGACACGACCGAATGCACTGAGCATTCCCTGTCCGATCAGGACACCGCCGACTCCTCCAATCAAAGCCAGGATGACGCTTTCAGTAATCAGTTGTCGCGCCACTTGCGCCCTTGCCGCACCCAGTGCCAGCCGGGTTGCGAGTTCCTTCAACCGGAGTCCAGAACGGGCCAGGGCGAGATTGGCAATGTTTACGGCGCCGATCAGGAGAACGAATGCGGCCCCGCCCCACAGCAGATACAAGGTCGAGCGAACATCGCGAACCAGGCGTTCCTGGAGAGGCTCGACGGCGGTACGAAAACCCGCGTTGATCAGCAGTTCCTTAAAGGCCGGGAATCGTTCCAGGTTGGCAGCGTTTAAGGCATCGACCTGCGCCTGGGCAACCCCGATCGTCGCGCCCGGCTTCAACCGCCCCACGTTGGTCCAGTTGTTGCTGTGACGCGCATCGTCGGACTTCTGCTCGTCGGTGAACGCCACTGGAGTCCAGACGAGAACTTCGGGGTCGACAAACAGGAAGTCTTCGGGCATCACTCCGACAATGGTGAAAGGACGGCCGCTCAGACGGATGTCGGTATCCAGAACCGACGGGTCGCCACCGTATAGCTGCTGCCACAAGCCATAGCTCAGAAGGGCCTTCTCCTCGTTGCCCACCTCCCCTTCTTCTCGAACGAAGGCTCGGCCGAGGACCGGTTGGGCCCGGAGAAGTCTGAATAACGAGGGAGTTGCGCTCATCTTACGAATACGCTGCGGGATCCCGTCGATCTCGACCGTCTCGCCGGAAAGACGATAAACGGATTGTTCTTCAAGGACATCCACGTCCCGGATCCGGTCGTAATAGTCCGGCACGCCACTGCTGCCGAAATCCTCGACACCCGCATTCGGGTACAGGTTCGACATCATCACAATCCTGTTGGCGTCCGGAACGGGAAGCGGGCTCAACAGCACGGAATTAACTATCGTAAATATGGCGACGTTGGCGCCAATGCAGACGGCCAGCGTTAAGATGGCCGTTGCCGCAAAGCCCCGGTCTTTCCAGAGAACTCTCCCGCTGAACTTGATGTCACGAAACAACGAATCCATCATTCCCTACTCTCCCTTCACCGGAATCGACTTTCACGGTCTGTAAACCTACGAGCAAGACGCCCAACTTGTTCCCATCCGAAACTTCTTTCCCGAAGTTCTAAAGACGCCTCAGCCGGGCAACCATTACAGGAACGAACGAACTGGGTCGAGGGGGACTCGACGCAGTGGTCCCAAAGTAGTTAAAAGAAGAAGCATTCCGCGTTATTATGGCGACCGGGTTCCGGGCAACCGAGACGATCCGGTCCCGTGACTAAGGAGGACGAATGAAGTCGAAGACAACAATTATTGCCGTCGTGATTCTCATGATTGCGGCGACCGCTGTCCCCGCGGCCCAGGCACAGGGCCTGCACAAGAACGGCATTATCGATTTATGGGCTGATGGAAAGACGGGTTTCGGTGTCTTTGTCCCTAACGAAAGGCCGCCCACCGAGGCAGCCGGGGGAAGGGGGTCACGTGGAGCCAGAGGCGCACGCGGAGCCAGGGGCGCACGGGGAGCCAGAGGCGCCAGACCTCCGGCCCTATATACGGTGGAAGGGGGTCGGAAGCTGGCCGAGAACCCGCTTTACGATTTCGTCTTCCTGAACATCGAAGGCAACTACGATGTCGACGCAGTGAGAGCGATCGGCGAGGGCCTCCGCAGCCCGAGCGCCGTCAGCTATAAAACTTACCTCGTACGCATTCCTCCGATCGAGCGAGACGGAGAGGAAGTGACGCGGGCACGGGTCAAGGAAGTGCTCGACCTTGGCGCAGACGGAGTTGTTCTGCCCCACATCACCAGCCCGGAAGAGGCCAAACTCGCCGTCAGCTTCTTTACGGAAGCCGGCGCCGACGTCTGGTCCCCGTCCAACCCGGCCGGCGAGATCATCGCAATGCTGATGATCGAAGATCCGGTGTCGCTGGCCCGGCTGACGGGAACCGCGAACGTCAAAGGCTATAGCGTTCTCGCGTGCGGCATTGGAAGCTTGACCGGATCGCTCGGGGGTGATCGGGTTGCCGCGGAAGAGGGCAACATGAGGATACTGAGGGCATCCCAACGAATCGGGGTTGCCGATATGATCACGGCAAACGCCAACAATGTAGCGCAGCGCGTCCGGGAAGGGTTCCTGGCGTTGCTTATGTCGGGTGACTTAGCCGACGCGACCATCGAGATAGGACGAGCCGCCGCCGGGCGGCAGTAAGCCCAAGGGTCGGGAAACGGATGATTCGGGGACGGGAGCAAATCAACCAGCTTTCCGTCCCCGGTTGTCATCTGCCGAAAGAATCCAGGACGATCCTGGCAAACTCTGTCAGGGTGGCGTTTTCGCGAGACTGGGTAAAGTACAGGACGAGCATGTTCTGTTCCGGCAGCGCCATCGCCAGCGTCCCGTCCGAACCCCAATGGCCGAACACAGGAAGTTCCCCGGCCGAACTCGGTTCCGCGAAAAGAACCCAGTGTTGTCCATAGTGGTCCGGTGGCAGCTCCCCACCCCATAAAATCGGCTCATCGGATCGGAGCGCCTCAACCACCGTCGCCTCGTCGATCAGCCGAACTCCATCGAGCGCTCCCCTCCTCATCCAGGTCGTCAGAAACCTAGCCCGCATAAATCACCGAAAGGACCAGAAAAGGCCGCCCTGTTTGGCATAAATCGTTTGTCGAGAACGGTTCAGAAACCAAACGGAGGCGGCCCTTATGAGTACAGAGTGTAAACAAACCACGTTCGAATTTCACGGACTTCTTCAACGAAAAATGAAGGCGCGTTTCGACGGCGGCAAGATCACGTCTGACGCTGGAGTTCTGCTGCTGCGTGAAGTCGAAAAGCGGACCGGTTTGATCGATGGATTGGCGGGGTGTTTTAGCGATCATCGCGACCAACGGTTGATCGAACACACCGTGAAGGAGCTGTTGGGACAGCGGGTCTACGGGCTGTGCCTGGGATATGAAGACCTGAACGATCACGATCAGTTACGGACCGACCCGATGCTTGCGTTGGCGGTGGACAAAGCGGATCCGCTGGGAACGAATCGACGACAGGCCGGCGACTGGGGAAAGGCGTTGGCGGGCAAGAGCACGCTAAACCGATTGGAGTTGACCGGCGCCGAAGTCGGCGACCAGGAGCGGTACAAGAAGATCGCTATGGATGGGGACAAGATCGATCGTTGGATGGTCGATGCGTTTGTGGCAGCCCATGACAACACGGCGCCCGAAGAGATCGTTCTGGATCTGGACGCGACCGATGATCCGATCCATGGTCAACAGGAAGGCCGGTTCTTTCACGGCTACTACCGCAACTACTGCTATCTGCCCTTGTACATCTTCTGTGGAGAGCATCTGTTGTGCGCTCGGCTGCGCCCGTCCAATATCGATGGGGCGGCAGGATCAGTCGATGAATTGGAACGTATCGTCGGCCAGATCCGTCAGAGCTGGCCGGACGTGTCGATCATCATTCGGGCCGATTCCGGATTCTGCCGGGATGCATTACTGGACTGGTGTGAAACCCACCAGGTCGATTATGTGATGGGGTTGGCCAAGAACGACCGCCTCAAGCGAGAGATCGCTGACCAGATGATTCAGGCTGAAGCGGAGTTTCAGACCACTGGGAAATCGGCACGAGTGTTTAAGGATTTCCTGTACCGGACTCGAAAGAGCTGGAGCCGCACTCGTCGCGTTGTTGGCAAAGCCGAGTTCCTGGCCAAGGGCGCCAATCCCCGATTCGTGGTGACCTCACTGCCACCGGAACGACTCGGAGCCCAAGCGCTCTACGAAGATTTCTATTGCGCACGCGGCGACATGGAGAACCGGATCAAAGAACAGCAACTGGATCTATTTGCCGACCGCACCAGTGCGGGAACCATGCGCGCCAATCAGCTCCGACTGTATCTGTCCTCAGCCGCCTACATGCTTATGCAGGCGTTGCGTCGTCTCGGTCTCAAAGATACCGCGATGGCCCATGCCCAATGCGGAACCATCCGTCTGAAGCTTCTTAAGATCGGTGCGCGTATCCGCCTCACGGTCCGCAACGTCTGGATCTCGATGTCGGAGGCCTATCCCTATGCCGACGTCTTTGCTCTCATAGTGAGAAACCTGCAATCAATTCCGCTTCGTTGCTGACGACACCGAACCTTCAGATCCGAAAAACAGCGCCTCTCATCTGCCTCCCGGCGAGGCCTGCCTGCACTCGCCCATTCATGCCGATCTCCCGCCAAATGTCGCCGTGTCACAGGCTCAAAATCCGCCAATGTCCACGGCTCGCTCACTCTCAGCTCCAAGTCTCGCCGCAAATCGCTTCTCGTATCCGAACACCGATCGATTCTCCGATTGGTGATCCATCCGGGCTAGCGTATTCGGAAATCGTCGTATGAATGCCACCGCTTCCCCGGAAGAACGGGAATTCCTGCTGCATGCGAGGGTTCCAGTATTTCACCCACAGATCACCAATCCGCCGGTACGTCGAGTTCATCCGAGAAGCCCAGGAGACGTTGGGTGAAAAGCGTGTCTGCATCTCGGACAGGCCCAACGGCTCGAAAATTCTGGATTGTATGAATCGTTCGGCCGGCGCCCCGGTCACTTCGGCAATGATCGCGCCCAGGGCAGCCGGATTCTTGTCGCTGTATCGGAACACATCGGCAGGTGGATGCGCCGGCCCGGCACGACCCAACAGGTCGACGGCCTCGCGCAGGGCCTGCTGCCGCCAGTACCCGTTTGGCATCGCCGTTTGTTCATATCCGGCCTGATGCCGGAGAAGCTGGCGAACGGTGATGTCCCCGGAACGTTCGTTGTCGAAAGAAGGAAGGTATTGGGATGCCAGGTCGTCCAGCCCGACTTTGCCGTCTTCCACCAGCATCAGAACGGCGGTGCCGACAACCGGTTTGGTCATGGATCGAATACGGTAGTACGAGTTCCGATTCAGTGGAAGCCGGCGTTCCCGATCGTTCCAACCGACAGTCTCATGGAGGACAATCCGGTCATCCTTGACGACCATCACTTCTCCCCCGACGATCTCGCCCGATGCAACCCACCCGGCCACTCGTTCGGCCAGACTGGCTACAGCCGCAGCGGACAAACCGACTTCAAGGGGCGCTGCATATGGAAAAGCAGGAAGATCAAGGCCAGGAAGCGTGGGCGTGCGTGGACTTGCTTCCTGCCCTCGGAAAACGCCGGGAGCCATCAGGGTGGCCAGGAGAGTCAGGAGCGCTGCCTTTCGGATAAGAGCCAACCCTGGAGCCATCAGCGACCTCCGATTCGATGGGTCGAATGGGTTCATGCGGTCACCACGAAGCCGACCTCGCGACGATCGCTGGAAGTAACGCAACTCAAGATCGCGGCCCTTTTGCATCCTGCTCGTAGTGAACCCACTTCAACAGGAGCATCGCGACCAGATTCTCGAAACGCGCTGTTATCTTTCCCAAACTTCTATCCCGATCTAACAATTTCCACACTTGCCAAGCGCCTCTTCAGAGGTTATATTTCGACTCGTACCAGCGGGAGTAATTCAGCGGTAGAATGCCAGCTTCCCAAGCTGGACGTCGCGGGTTCGATCCCCGTCTCCCGCTCTTTAAGAGCGACCACACCAGCCTTCCGAAATTCCGTGTACCCTAATGTGCCCTATTGGTTATTAATTGATCGGATGGGCTTCGAGGGATTTGATAGCCTCGATCTTCCGATCCATGGGTGTTTGCGTGTCTTGAGATTATATTTGGGATGTCATCTGGTCGCAAAGTTGCCCATCTCGATGCGGACGTTTTGGACGCGGTCTTCCCACCCCCACCATTCTACCGAAAAGAAGAAAGTGGTAGGATTTCGTCAGTAGTTTGTTTTCAGTCGCGCCGGAGTGGCGGAATTGGCAGACGCACCAGACTCAAAATCTGGCGAGGGGCAACTCTCGTGGGGGTTCAAGTCCCCCCTCCGGCATTGATTCAACAGCACTTGTCGCCCACCGTACAGGAGCGCCTATTCGCAACAAGCCAGCCTCAGCGTCGAGCACGAGTTCGCACCCGGCCTCACGGCGTCGCTCAGCTACATCTTCGGTAGGACGCTGAACATCCCGCGGTCGCGAGACGCCAATCTGCTGCCGGCGCCGATTGGGTCGTCGGGTATCCGGAATTGGAGTACGCTGCCGAGCAAGCCACGTACCGGCGCGGCCGCGTTTGACTGCTTCGTGGACCCCTCGCTCTTCGGGCTGTACAATTTCGAATCGACCGGGCAATCGTCCTACAACGGTATGATCGTCGAGGTCCACAGACGTCTTGGCTGTCGGTTCGCCCTGACCGGCAGCTACACCTTCAGCAAGGCAATCGACGATGTAACCGACTTCAATCCGGACCTTGCGGCCCTCGACCAGACCAATCTCCTTGCGGAACGCGCGCTATCGAGCTTCGATCAAAAGACACAAGCTGGTGATGTATGGCCACATTGAGAGCCCCTACTGCATGACTTCCTCCGATTCGAGATGGGAGGACATACTGGCCGACTTCGTCGTGACACCGATCTTTCGCGCCAACAGCGCCTGGCCGTTCAATCTTCTGGCCGGTGTGGACCTGAACGGGGATCGGAACACGAACACCGACCGTCCTGTCGGTGCGGGACGCAATACCGGCATCGGGCCGGACTTCTGGACCTTTGACCTGCGTCTTGCACGACGTTTCCCTGTCGGGGAGTCCACGAGCCTGGAATTTATGGCTGAGGGTTTCAACTTGTTTGATCGGCTGAACTACGCCAGTGTGAACAACACCGTCGGGCCTGGATTCGAGCCACCCTTTCGAGTTACGGGGAGACGAGACCTGGGACCCAGCAAACCGCTGGGATTTACTTCGGCGTTTGATACCCGCCGGCTGCAACTGGGAGTCCGCCTGACGTTTTAAGTTTGATTTAAGGAGTAAGCGGAATAAGCAGGGTCCGACGTCTATGGAGGCGCGGACAGTGTCGTCGTATGGCCGTTATGTCAACCCGCGCGCGGCCGCAGACCGCAGGCCGGCGGTGATCCCGTTCGGCCGACCTGCAACAAGCACGTTGGGAATGTCGGGGGTGGGATGTTGTGTGAAGTTGCGGGGGGATCAAGCCAGAAAAATCGTTCTCGACACGCGAAATCGAACTGGTCCCAGGCACAAACACGGAGGGACACGAAGGCAGATTTCAGGTCTTTGTGCCCTGAGGTCATATACGCCAGAACGGGAATTGCGATCGGACGGCTCCTAGGGTGGGCTGATCAGCGTCCCGGAAGGATCGAAGAACCAGACGAAGCCGGACGAAGGCTGCTCGAGCGTAGTCCCGAGAAGGATGAACTCGGTAGTAAAGCCACGCCCGGCGGCAAAGTGGGCGAAGTAGACCGGTCCGAACAGGCCCAACCGTGTTTCAGGCGCCGGCGGTGTCGTCGCCATCAGAAAATCGCCGCGCTCGTTAACCCGGCCGCGAATTGCCGTCGCGACGACTCCCTCCTTGGCCGTCGTCGAAATGCGCAAGACACCGCGAAACGGCGAAGGTAGTGTCTGGAAGCCCGGAAGATCGTTGAGGAATCCGGCGACCTGACCGCGCGCCGGCAGGTTGAGCGAGCCCGTTAGGGGAAGAAGATCACCTTTCGAGTCGGTGATTTCCAAGTCGACTGTTATCGGTGAGGACGTCGGGTTGGCGATGGCGACTCCACTTCGGATCGAGCCCACCTCTCCCGGAAGTCCCTCCGATTCAACATAGGTTCGAAGCGCAACGGCGGTTTCCCCCTTTGCACCTGTTTCCGATACGGTGATTCCCTCGTTCTGGAACCCGAATATCACCGACACGAACGGCGCCGCGCTTCCCGGGGCAGGCCCGATCCGGACTGATCCGACGCGAAGTCCGGGGAGAACGCCTCGCGTCTCGATCCGTTGACCGCTCCGCGGCGGAAGCGAAAATTCGTACGTGTCGTTACCCTCGAGTTCCACCAGGGCCGGGCCAGGAGGAGATGCCGGCGTACCGGGCTCGAGAAACGAGATTGTGCCGGCGGTCACGCCGTCGGTGGGATTCACTAAAAGAAGGTGGGTCTTCCAGCCGCTGCCGTCGGCAAAGTGCGGCAGGACGACGATGTCCTCGCCCCCTACCGGTAACGTCAGATCCAAGGTCGGGATGGCAGTCATCAGTAACTCCGACCGCTCGTTGGTGAACAGCCTTAAGGCTGTCACGACGACAGGTGCTGATGCCGTAAGGGTTAGCGCCCCTCCGCCCAATGTGCCGACACTGAAAGGCGGTTGGTTCAGGAGCCGTGCCAACTGCTCGCCCGGGGAGAGCGTCGTCAGGCCCTCCGTCACGGTCGCACCCTCCGAATCGGTCACGACGAAAGAGAGTTCGGCCAGGGTGGAGTTCGGGTTCGCGATGGCGATTCCAGTGGTGATGGCGCCGGCTACCTCCACATAGAGCCGGGCGTTGGTGAACGGCCTGTCGGCCGGTATTGCGGCCTCGTTTACCAGAATACCGTTCTGGCGGATTCCCACGATGGCGATTCCGGCCGGGGCGACGTTTCCAGCCGCCGGCTCGATCGTCACCGAGCCGGTCAGCAAATCCGGGCCATCACTCGAAGCCGATTTCGATACACCCCGGTCGGGCAGATCGAATTCCAGCCCGATCGATCGTATGGAGGTCCAGTTCAACCGGACGCTTCCTGTCTGTCCCAGAAAACCGGTCACAACGATGTGATACGTCCGACCAGCAGTGGCCATGAACGATACACGGCTCGTTTCCGCTCCGAGATCATCATCATTGGAAACCACCGGTTCGAGCGTGGTAAGCGAGCCGCCTTCGTAGGCCGCCAGGATCGTATCGAAACCGCTGCCGAGTGTATCGAACGTGACCTGGCCCGAGGCGGAGGCCACCCAGCTCCACCACACCGAGGCTGTAGCGCTTTCCGTAGCGTGATGGACAGGCTCTCCGCTCTCGGTCGTTGCACCGTTTGTCGAGCCCTCGACCGAGCGCTGTGTGTCCCCGAGCACAATAGCGTTCAAGAAGTTGTCATTCGACGGCGGCGACTCCAGAGACGCGGTCCACGTGAAGCTGGTCGCTCCGAGAGTCGCGCAAACAGGCCCGCCGTTGACCGACATGCTCCCGGAGGCAGTTGTGGATGCCGTGAACGTTCCCTCAATCCGGTAGCAGACACCGACGGATCCTGAGAACGCGCTCCCGGTAATGCTGAGCGGTGGACTGACTTGCCCGTTGAACGTGGGAATCGCGCCCCCGGAGGCGTCGAAGCCAAATTCGACCGACGTAACCGACTGCTCCAGAACCGTAAAGCTCAAGGCGTGTCCCTGGGAGGTGGAGCCGGTCCAGACGCCTTCGAGGCTCTGGGCCGATGCCGGCATCCAAGTCGCCAGGGTCAGCATCGAAATCGCAAACCCACGTGCGGTGGCCTTCATTTTCGGGGTGGGAAATGGAGGATCGGCTCGGGTCCGTCCTGGTGGGAGATCGACATGGTCAAGGAATGGGTCAGGGGTTGGCTGGTCGCGCACCATGCCGGAATCGCTGCGTGCCAGGCCTTTTCGAGGTTGGGAACGTCCCGGCCGGCCGAGCCTGTGAAATCGGACAACTGGTAAGTCTGATCGCGGTAGGCTCCGGCCACGCTGCGTAACACGGAGAGTTCCTCAGTCGCCAAAAAGTAATTGAAGGCCCACGCCGACGGGTAGTCGAACGTGCCGGTCTGGTCATATCCGGTGCGAAGTTCGAGAAGGGTTGCCAGCGCAGGCGGCGTGCCGCATATAGAGGAGAGTGTGTTGTCCGGACGGGAAGGCTGTAGGCGCCGTTTGCCTCGAACACGGCGCCGGCAAGCACTTCGGCCAGGCCCTCGTCCATCCAGCCCTTGGGTTGATCGTGGTACCCGACATCGGCCCACAGGCCCGGGTAGACGTACCGGCCCTGCAGGTAGTGGCCGTACTCGTGCTGGATCAACTCCTCGACGGTGAGGACGCTCTCGGCCGGGGTCCGCTGGTAGGTGTACAGCACACCTTCGTTTTCCAGGTAGAGCCCTCCCGCATCGTCACCGTATCCGACGAACAAGCTCATGTACTCGGTATAGCGCTCGCGGTTGCCGAAGAGAACGAGCGTCATGGATGCGTTCTCGTCGTCAGGGACGGGCGACCGAAACGCCGATCCTAGAATGTCGAAGAAAGCAGCGCGTGTGTGCTCGATGGTCGTCGCGAACGACCGCAAAGCGTCCTCGGGAAGACCGGAGCGAATCGTGAGCTCGGCCGCGGTAAACGTACTGCCCAGATGTGTCGCTTCCCAATCCTCGCGCAGTCCGGAGCGCAGGTCCGTTCCGTTGTAGTGGTCCAGGGCCTGGGCGACGTACACCTGGGCGATCAGTTCGGACTCGATCCTCCAACTCCGCTCGAGCGCCGCGAGGATACGGCTGCGGATCGTTGTGTCGATTCGGCCCTCGCCCAGGGTTTCGGCAACATACGCCGCCTCGGCGCGAACCCAGATATCGTCGGAATCCATGGATCGGACCATGAACTCGAGTTCCCGCTCGGCGATCGGTCCGCTCCCGGCCCAGATCAGGCGGCTCCACGCCCGTGCGGCCCGGAATCTGAGCGAGGCTCCGAAGGTTGGATCGGCGCTGATCGCCTCCAGGTATTTCTGTGTCTCATAGTGGGGATAGAAGAAGGTATCCAGTATCCAGATCGCATCCTCCAGGACATCTTCGGAGCGGTCGTACGCAAGACGGCGGTGGAGCATCGCTTGTAGGCTCGGGCCGTAAACTGAAAGCACGAGACGCCGGACGTTGCTGCCGTCCGGGCGTTCGGCCAACCGTCCCAGAGTCCGAAGCGCGTTCCGGCGCGACCATCCTTCCTGACGTGCCTCCCCGAGCAGGATCAGCAGTTGGATGGCCGCTTCGTCCTCCGAAGAGGCAAACTCCAGCGCGCCCAGGGCTCCAGCGATGGCTTCCGTGCAGTTGTAATCCCCATAGGGCAAGTTCTCCAGCAACTGCCAGGCACTGAGGCCCGCCACATCTGGACACACGAACATTCCCCCGGTTTGAAGCTCGGACAGGATGATGGTGTTCCAGTCCCGGCACCGGAACAGATTCTGGCAGTTTGCGACGGTTGCAGGGAGCTTGGAAAGCAGCACGTCGACGCCCACGCGGTCGAAGCGGAGCCGGTTCAGCCGGAGTTCTTCGTAGGTCGCAAAGAAAAGCGATTCGGTGGCGATCGGACTGGAGATCAACGTGCCGAAGGCGTCCACGTAACGCGCCGGGTCGACACGCAGAAGACTCACCAGAGTGTACGCGCATGACGGCGTCGATCCGACGATCTGAACCTGACCGTCCTGATCGATCGTGGGTAACGCGTCGCAGGCGGCCGTGTCCTGCGCCCCCAGTGCCGGCGGCGTGGTCGCCATCCAGAGCACGGCCACAATCGTCATCCCGCCTGCAACGTAGAGCTTCACGTGCTGCAGAATAACATGGGGTCCTTCCCGTCAACCATGCGAGAAGGGGAGTGCTGAATGTACCTTCGCCTTCAACCATGCCCTGCACTCCACTCTCACCGGTTATAGATCCAGGTCCAGTCGAACGAACGGAATTCCAGAAGGAGCGGGCAGACTTCCGTATGGCGCCTGCCCGCTCCCGCGGTTCCCTGGAGATCCCCAGCGGTTGGGGAGAGAACAAACTGTAGCTGGCATCTGGGGTTCCAAATGGTCGCCTCCCAGGCGTGATGGCG
The DNA here is from genome assembly GCA_965247425.1 of Terriglobia bacterium. Taxonomy (GTDB): domain Bacteria; phylum Acidobacteriota; class Terriglobia; order 20CM-2-55-15; family 20CM-2-55-15; genus CAZOZZ01. The sequence continues at coordinate 907,059 of OZ252023.1, read as the reverse complement.
ACAAACGATTGATTCCAGGCTGGAAGCGAAAAAGGTAAACTGCTTGAACAGCAGGTATCGTGGATCCAAATCAAAGGGAACCTATCTTGATGGATAGTCGCCACAAGCTGCCGTAATAGCGCAGGGTAGGTCAGGCGAATGAAACTGATCCGATCTGCGTCGTCGTCCCTTCCACCTGGACTTTGGGGTCGGCAGTCATCCCGTGCGTTTCGGCAAGAGGCTATGAGAAAACCGGGGTGCTCGGTGCCGTGGTTCACCACGACCAATCCCACACAGGCAGCTATCCAGTCTGATAGGTTCCCGATGATCAGATCTCGAAGACTTGCCCGGCTTCGGGTCGTTCATCCTTCGCTTCTCACCCAGAATCAGTCGCTTGTCGTTTACTTCTCTCGGAGGCGGTCAATTGGAACACGAACTGCCTCCCCTGTCCTGTTCTCTCCCCTGACTCTTTGGGGATTCTCCAGGGAACAGGTGGAGCGGTGAGGCGTGGCTGCGCCTTCCGCTCCCACACCTGCAGCCGTCTCATGGGGCGAAGCAGGAAAGGGAATAAGGAGGCGACGATGAAAAGATCTGGTCGTAGTTTCTGGGCCTGTTGGCCGGTGCGCTGCTTTGGGCGGGGCCTTCCCCGGTGCTGGGGCAGGAGGTATCGGAAATCGCAAAGCTGACTGCTGGTGACGCCGAGTCACAGGACCGATTCGGGCGTTCCGTGGCGATCGACGGAGACACGGCCGTGGTCGGGTCGCTCGACGATGATGCCTGTTTGCCGATCGTGGACCCGGCGTGCAATTCCGGAGCAGCCTACCTCTTCCTGCGGGATCCGGCGACCGGCCAGTGGATCGCGGGGCCCAAGCTGACTGCCAGTGATGGTGTGGCCTTTGACCGATTCGGCCGTTCGGTGGCCATCAGCGGCGACACGGTCGTGGTCGGCTCGGCCCAGGACGATGACGCAGGGCCGAATTCCGGTTCGGCCTACGTATTCGTTCGCCCTGCCGGTGGTTGGACCAGTGTTGCGAACATGACCGACGATGCCAAGCTGGTGGCAAGCGACGCCGCCTCAAGTCACCTCTTCGGAGTTTCTGTCGGAGTCAGCGGCGACGCTATCGTCGTTGGAGCTTCCGGTGCCGATGGGGTGATTATCGAGTCCGGAGCGGCCTATATCTTCGTCCGGCCCGTAACTGGGTGGGCGGATAATTCCGAGGATGCCAAGTTGACCGCCGGTGACGGCGCCACCAATGACCGTTTCGGGTTTTCCGTCGGCATCAGCGCGAACACGGCCGTGGTCGGGGCGTTCCACGACGATGATGCGTGCCTGCCCATTGTCAACCCCGCCTGCATATCGGGTTCCGCCTATATCTTCGAGCGTCCCGCGGGGGGATGGGCGAATAAGACCGAGGACGCCAAGCTGACTGCGAGTGACGGCGGCATCGGTCACGAGCTCGGATGGTCAGTCGCCGTCAGCGGTGATACTGCGGTCGCCGGGGCGATTCTCGCCACCGGCCTGACCGGGGAGTCCGGTGCAGGCATCCTGTCAGGGGACAACGCGAAAGTTACGAGAGTTGCGCCTTCGTCTCCGAATTGGCCGATATGATGTATTCCTTTTGCCGGTCCAGGAACCCCAGATTTCGCCCACACTAAAGTCTTCTAGTTAGATCCACCATCGCTATGGTTACCGACTGATTGTCATTTTTGTTAAAATCCACATAGGAGCACATCATGTCCAAAGCCATTATGGAGACCAGCAAAGGCACCATCAACTTGGAACTGTTCGATACTGACGCCCCCAATACCGTCAAGAATTTCGCCGATCTGGCCAAAAATGGCTATTACGACGGACTGACCTTCCACCGCGTCATCGCAAGTTTCATGATTCAGGGCGGATGTCCTCAAGGCACCGGCACCGGTGGGCCCGGCTATCAGATCGATTGCGAAATCAACGCCCGGAAACACACACCCGGATCCCTGTCCATGGCACACGCAGGCCCGAATACCGGCGGCAGCCAATTCTTCATCACCCATGTGGCCACGCCACATCTGGATGGCGTACACACGGTCTTCGGGCGCACAGAAGACATGGACGTGGTCAACAACATCGCAATTGGCGACACCATCACAATGTTGACCATCCAAGACTAGCCCGCATAAATCACCGAAAGGACCAGAAAAGGCCGCCCTGTTTGGCATAAATCGTTTGTCGAGAACGGTTCAGAAACCAAACGGAGGCGGCCCTTATGAGTACAGAGTGTAAACAAACCACGTTCGAATTTCACGGACTTCTTCAACGAAAAATGAAGGCGCGTTTCGACGGCGGCAAGATCACGTCTGACGCTGGAGTTCTGCTGCTGCGTGAAGTCGAAAAGCGGACCGGTTTGATCGATGGATTGGCGGGGTGTTTTAGCGATCATCGCGACCAACGGTTGATCGAACACACCGTGAAGGAGCTGTTGGGACAGCGGGTCTACGGGCTGTGCCTGGGATATGAAGACCTGAACGATCACGATCAGTTACGGACCGACCCGATGCTTGCGTTGGCGGTGGACAAAGCGGATCCGCTGGGAACGAATCGACGACAGGCCGGCGACTGGGGAAAGGCGTTGGCGGGCAAGAGCACGCTAAACCGATTGGAGTTGACCGGCGCCGAAGTCGGCGACCAGGAGCGGTACAAGAAGATCGCTATGGATGGGGACAAGATCGATCGTTGGATGGTCGATGCGTTTGTGGCAGCCCATGACAACACGGCGCCCGAAGAGATCGTTCTGGATCTGGACGCGACCGATGATCCGATCCATGGTCAACAGGAAGGCCGGTTCTTTCACGGCTACTACCGCAACTACTGCTATCTGCCCTTGTACATCTTCTGTGGAGAGCATCTGTTGTGCGCTCGGCTGCGCCCGTCCAATATCGATGGGGCGGCAGGATCAGTCGATGAATTGGAACGTATCGTCGGCCAGATCCGTCAGAGCTGGCCGGACGTGTCGATCATCATTCGGGCCGATTCCGGATTCTGCCGGGATGCATTACTGGACTGGTGTGAAACCCACCAGGTCGATTATGTGATGGGGTTGGCCAAGAACGACCGCCTCAAGCGAGAGATCGCTGACCAGATGATTCAGGCTGAAGCGGAGTTTCAGACCACTGGGAAATCGGCACGAGTGTTTAAGGATTTCCTGTACCGGACTCGAAAGAGCTGGAGCCGCACTCGTCGCGTTGTTGGCAAAGCCGAGTTCCTGGCCAAGGGCGCCAATCCCCGATTCGTGGTGACCTCACTGCCACCGGAACGACTCGGAGCCCAAGCGCTCTACGAAGATTTCTATTGCGCACGCGGCGACATGGAGAACCGGATCAAAGAACAGCAACTGGATCTATTTGCCGACCGCACCAGTGCGGGAACCATGCGCGCCAATCAGCTCCGACTGTATCTGTCCTCAGCCGCCTACATGCTTATGCAGGCGTTGCGTCGTCTCGGTCTCAAAGATACCGCGATGGCCCATGCCCAATGCGGAACCATCCGTCTGAAGCTTCTTAAGATCGGTGCGCGTATCCGCCTCACGGTCCGCAACGTCTGGATCTCGATGTCGGAGGCCTATCCCTATGCCGACGTCTTTGCTCTCATAGTGAGAAACCTGCAATCAATTCCGCTTCGTTGCTGACGACACCGAACCTTCAGATCCGAAAAACAGCGCCTCTCATCTGCCTCCCGGCGAGGCCTGCCTGCACTCGCCCATTCATGCCGATCTCCCGCCAAATGTCGCCGTGTCACAGGCTCAAAATCCGCCAATGTCCACGGCTCGCTCACTCTCAGCTCCAAGTCTCGCCGCAAATCGCTTCTCGTATCCGAACACCGATCGATTCTCCGATTGGTGATCCATCCGGGCTAGTTGCTTCGTATCTGTAACTGATAGGAACCCGAATTAAAAATCAACTCGCCGGTCTGACCGAGGGTGTAGAAGCTCCGGATTTCGATGACGTAGGACCCCTCCGGCAGGAAAGTCGAAATCAGTTCCGATTGCCCGTTCAAGCCCCGGTCGGATCTGGCGATGACACGACCCGCTTCGTCCATGAGGAAGAGATCGAGATCATTGGCCCGCGGGTTTCGACCCGCTCCGAGGCCCGTCACATCCAACCTGATTGAAACGGCGCCCCCTTCGACATCGAATGTATAAAGGTGCGCCGACGTGGCCAGATTACCGCGGCGGCGCGACAGGGAATCTATTTCTCCCGCAACGGTTCCCGTGCCCGGAACGATTCGAGGGAACGGATTCGAAACGCTCGGGTCCGCCGCGGAAAGGAAGTCGACCGATCGGAGGCGGACGATCTGTTCGAGGAGCGAAACGTTGCCGGCATCGGCCGCGGCCAGGCGATCCAGGAACGTGGGAAGGTAGACAAAACCGTCGTTGCGGAGACCGGTGAAGGCACCCCAGAGAGTCCGGAACGGAACGGTAACGGTATCTCCGGGATCTTCGGCATCGTCGTAAAGATCCCAGAGGATGGAGTGCACCGAGAACTCACTCCAGTACCCCGGCCGGTCCCCGGCGGGAGTGTTGTCCTCGAGGTCAAATTCGAGGACACCAGCGCCGTCCTGCCCGAAGGAATCCAGATACACTCCCTGATTACGCACAGCCGCCGAGAAGAAATTCGCCCAACCCTCCGACCACGCCACGCGGGGGTCGAGAACGTCGCCGATGAGGTGTTGGCCTCCCGGAGAATCGTCTCCCGAGAACCGGGCGGCGAGCAGGTGGGCGTACTCGTGCAAGATCACGGCGTCGTCAAACTCGTCCGAGTCCACCGACCGATCCCCCAGAACGAACGCGGTGTTGTCGGCGACATTGAAGAACGTGCCCCCGATATGCCCGTCGGCCACATTGCCGATTTCGGTTGTGTTATTCGGACTCCAGAACAGAGTCACTTCAGGCAACGGCAGAGTCGGGTCCATTGCCGCCAGGAACAGATTACCCCGTCGGATCACATCCAGGATGTTGAACGCTCCGGATACTCGACTCTGGTCCGAGGCGATCAAAACGGGAGTTCGCCCGGAATCTAGATCCTGATCGACAAAGAAGACCCCGCTGCCGTTCGTATTGTCGGCAACGACAAGCTCCGAGGACCTGGACCGGCTCAGGACCCGTACGCTCGAATCCTGACCGATCGGAATCGCGGTTCGGAACCACCCCCTGTCGTCGGTCTCCGCAACAGAAACCAGGGCACCTGTCTGACGGTTGACGACATCCACCCGAGCACCTCTGATCGGAACCATCACGGGCCGGGCAAGTCTGAGACCGTCGCCGTCAGCCTCTACCTTCTCGTAGAAAGCGCGGCCGCTCAGTTCACTGAACTGGGTGGCATCCCGGTACAAAACAAGCACGCTCTGTGGCTCGGAATATGTTCCATCCTCAGATCGAATGCGGATGTTGAAGTAGCCGGGCCGAACGTCAGGCACCTCGACGGCGAGAATCGCAATGCCCGGAGCCAGAAAGCGTGTGGGAACGGCCTGATCGCCGAAGAGGACGGTGCTGTTGTCGCCAAGATTCGATATCTGAACTCTCAGGATCTCTCCGGGTCGACCCTGGCGAGGGGACACGTCTCGAACCACGGGCCGGATCACGACAGGTCCCGGAACAAACCCGGGTGGAGACGATCGGGGAAGGACCGCAGCCAGAACGCTGCCTTCGGAGTGGCCCACTACTTCTAGTCCGAACACGGGAGTGTCCGACCTCAGGACCAGAAAACCCTCCGTCTTGACTCCGGGGAGGATATCCCGCACAAAGACGGTTTTTTTGGAATTCCCTTCCAAGTCGATTTCGGAACGAGCGACCGGGTTCCCGTCTGGATCCATGAGGGTCACGGTTATCGACGCCGTTGTCGTTTCCGGGTTCAACAGAACAACCCCGGTCACCAGACCGTCCGCCTCCGAAAGCTGGGGAAAGGAAACATCATCCCGAGGTGCCGCCTGCAACGGGTAGATGGTGGAGTTGGTCCCCTGTGTCAGTATGAGCGCCCCGCCCAGAGGCACTCGGGGTGATTCGATTCGGATCCAGCCGCTGACTGCGGGGGTAAACAAAAGACCCGAAAGCTGCGAGGCTCCGATCAGGCGGGATCCATTCGCCGGGATCGTCAAAGACTGTCGTAGCGGCGCGGCCAGCGACGAAAGAACCGGACCTCCACGCTCGTCGAGCAGCGTTAGAAACACGGTGACAACCTGGCCTGTAGGGTTCGTAAGCACCAGGGTCGAACTGAACCCGTTTCCAAGGATGACATGGGGCGCAATTCGCAGGGAGGCGATTTCTGCCACCGCCTGGCCGTTGACGAGCATCAACGAACCGCTTGACGTGATCGAGGCTTGCGCTGCGACCGGCACACTGGACGTAACCCGCGCCGTCAGACTCCCGGAAGGCAGCGATATGAGATCCGACAGTGAAATGGAAATACCCGCTTTTGGGTCCAGGTTGGCCGGGATGGTTCCGACGATTTCTCCCCGTTCGTTGAACAAAGCCACGTTGACAGTGGCGGTCTGGGATGAAGCGTTGACGACATGAAGTTTACGCGACTCGCCCGAGGCTTCCGAAAGTAAAGGAACCACCTGGTCCGACAGAGCGGGCACCTCGGGTGAACTCTCGAGCGTGGATTCGAAGTCACCGTAAAAAAGTACGCCGCGCAGTCCGGGAGCCCGGCTCGTCACCTGGACCCAGCCCTCGAAACCATTCGAAGCGAACACTTCGTCGGCGGACATGGACAATGCTCCGCCGGGGGGGACCGAATATCGGACGGGATTGACCAGACCGGAAACCTTCGTTCCGTCAAGTGCGTAGAGGGTGAAATCGACAGCGGCTTCGATAGAGAGAGGGTTCGAAATGTTGAAACCCGTGCGCGTTGAAGAGGTCCCGACGACCTGAGGGAAATTCAAAACCGACTGTGCGGCGACAGGCACGGCTAAGCCCACGACCAACAATATTGTCAACAATAGCCGCCATACTGTGTTGATTTTGACCACACGTCACCTGTCAACGACCGTAACTAGTTGAAAACACGAACAACTAAAGTCGAAGAGCATTAACTAGCAGGTAGCTTGCCATTGATGAGATCCCGGATCCGATCGACCTGGGCCGGAAGCTCGACAGGCAGATTTCTCGAAGACGAATCGGTGTCGGGAACTCGACCCTGGTGAGCCTTCAGCTTGAAATCCACGAACTTCAAGCCGTGAGCCGTACTGACGACCACGACCCGTGCCCGGGGCTCGATTGTCCCATCGCCGATCAGCTGCTTCAAGACCGCCAGAGCCACGCCCGTTTGGGGGTCGTTGAAGAAACCGAAGCGGTCGCCATGACATGCGGCATCGACCAGTTCGGCTTCGCTTGCCTGGGCAACGATCCCGTCGGTCGCCGCGATGGCGCGAACGGCCTTCGGAAAGCTCACCGGGTTGCCGATCTGGATCGCCGTCGCCATCGTAGCCCCGGCGGCGACCGGTTCCAGTTTCTCCAGGCCGTCGAGATAGGCACGGTAGAAAGGGTTTGCCTGTTCGGTCTGGGCACAAACGAGTCTGGGGAGCCGTTCGATCACCCCGATCTCCTTGAGGAGGAGGAATCCACCCGCGATCGCCGATATGTTACCGAGGTTGCCACCGGGCACCACGACGTAGTCGGGAACCTCCCAGCCCATCTGTTGCACGATCTCCACGCTGATCGACTTCTGGCCCTCAATTCTCAACGAATTCATCGAGTTGGCCAGGTATATGGATCGGTCTTCAGTGATTTCCCGGACGATCTTCATACACCCGTCGAAATCGGTGCCTATCGACAAGGTCAGGGCCCCATTTGCAATCGGTTGAATCAGCTGAGCCAGGGATATCTTGTCTCGAGGGAGAAACACGATGGCTGGGATTCCCGCCGCGGCGGCGTAAGCGGCAAGCGCGGCCGACGTATCACCGGTCGATGCACAAGCCACGGCACGAATCCTGGTGCGAATCCGGTTCACCGCCGAAATCAAAACGGTCATTCCCAGATCCTTGAAGGATCCCGTATGCGAGGTGCCACATTGTTTGATGTAGATCTCGCCGACGCCCAGATCCTCCGCCATCCTGGGACTCGACAACAACGGCGTGTTGCCTTCACCGAGAGAAACGATCTGATCCGAATTGATCGACGGAAAAACGAGTTCCCTCCTGGACCACACCCCGGATGAGGCGCCGAGACGTGAATCTAGAAGTTTTTTCCAACCATCGGGAGTAATCGAACGAAGGGCGTCCAGATCGTGACGAACCTCCAGGAGCCCCCCGCAGGAGCTGCACTGGTAAACGACTTCGTCGACTTCGTAGCGCGATCCGCACCCGGAAAAGCATTCAAACCAGCAGGCAAAGTTTCCTTCGGTCGCGGAGGGTGGTGTCATCGTCAAGGCTTGGCCTGTCCCTCCGGCTCCGAGAGGGCGGACCGGTCGGCGGGTCCCAGGACCGTTCGGTCAAACGCCAGGTCCAGAACTTCTTCGATAGTGTCGACGTAACGCATCCTGATGGAACCAAGCAGTTCCTCCTGAATGTCCTCCCGGGCATTCTTCTCGTTCTGGGCGGGGAGGATCAGTTCCTCGACCCCGGCCCGCCTGGCCGCCAGAACCTTCTCCTTGATGCCTCCGACCGGTAACACGTGTCCACTCAGGGTGATCTCCCCGGTCATCGCAAGCCTGGTTTTGACAGGTCTCTGGACCAGCGCCGACACCAGAGCCGTGACCATCGTGACGCCGGCGGATGGCCCGTCCTTGGGTATGGAACCGGAAGGAACGTGGATATGGATGTCCTTTTCCTTGTAGAAATCAGCGCCCAGCCCGAGCCTGGGAGCGACGGATCGAACCCACGTCACCGCCGCTTTCGTGGACTCCTGCATGACATCACCGACCTGCCCGGTAACGGTCAGGTTCCGTCCTCCGCCGACCAGGCTGGCCTCGACAAACAGCACCTCGCCCCCGACCGGCGTCCAGGCCAGGCCGACCGCAACGCCAGGTCGTTTGATTCGATCTTCGAGTTCCTCCGCAATCCGGAATTTTTGTGCCCCCAGAAGCGTGGAAACAACCGCCGTCGTTACGAGCGGCCGATGCGGATGGCCTTCAAGAACTTTCCGGGCAAACTTGCGACAAATATTGCCGATTTCCCGCTCCAGATTCCGGACTCCGGCTTCCCTGGTGTAATGTCGGGCCACCGACTGCAAGGCATCTTCCTCGAACTCAATCTGGTCCGGTTTCAGACCGTTTTCTTCGGTCTGGCGGGGTACCAGGTAGTTTTTCGCGATCTGGACCTTTTCTTCCTCGGTGTAGCCCGGTAACTCGATCGTCTCCATCCGATCTCTCAAAGCGGAGGGGACCGTGTCCAGCACGTTGGCGGTCGTGATGAAGAACACCCGTGAAAGATCAAATGCAACATCGAGGTAATGGTCCCGGAAGCTGACGTTTTGCTCGGGATCGAGAACCTCGAGAAGGGCGGCCGCGGGATCGCCTCTGAAATCGGCGCCGAGCTTGTCAATTTCATCGAGCATCAGAACCGGATCCCTGGTTCCGGCGCGCCGAATGCCCTGGACGATCTGTCCGGGCAACGCTCCGATGTAAGTACGCCGGTGTCCCCGAATCTCCGCCTCGTCGCGCATGCCTCCCAGAGACATCCGAATGAACTTGCGCCCGGTGGCCTCTGCGATGGAACGCCCCAACGAAGTCTTACCGACGCCGGGAGGACCGACGAAGCAGAGGATCGGGGCCTTCCCCTCGGGCCGCAACTCGAGGACCGCCAGATTTTCCAGTATCCGTTCCTTGATTTTTTCCAGGTCGTGGTGGTCACGATCCAGGATTTCCTTCGCGCGAACGATGTCGACCTTCTCTTGCGAGAGAACTTGCCAGGGCAAGGTCACAAGCCAGTCCAGATACGTCCGTGTGACCGTATAGTCGGCCGCGTTAGGAGACATCCGCGCCAACCGGTTGAGTTCTCGTTCGGCCTCCTTCACGGCTTCCTCGGTCATGTTGGCCTTCTCGATTTTTTCACGAAGTTCGTCGATCTCCTGCTGCGAGTCATCGCCTTCGCCAAGTTCCTTCTGTATCGCCCGCATCTGTTCCCTGAGAAAGTATTCGCGCTGCGTCTTTCCGACTTCTTCTTCCACCTGGCTCTGGATCTTTGTACGAAGGTCGAGGACTTCCAGCTCTTTCGCCAACTCCGTGTTCAGGAACTCCAGTCGCTCGCGGACGCTGGTACGCTCAAGGACGAACTGCTTGTTTTCGACCGACAGGTTGGGCAAGTTGGTCGCGATGTAGTCGGCAAGCCTGCCGGATTCGTCAATGTTGATGACGAAAGCATGGAGGTCGTCGGGCAACTGCGGCGACAACTTGATCGCGCTTTCGAACTGCCCGAGAACACTCCGCCTCAGCGCCTGGAAGCTCACTTCCGTTTCGTCTTCAGGGTCTTCCTTGAGGAGTTCGATTTTGGCCCGGTGATAGGGTTCAAACTCCGTAAACTCGACGATCCGCATCCGCGAAATCGCCATGATGACGACAAACAGGTTGCCCTCGGGTGTCCTCATTACGCGGTGGACGACCGACACGGTCCCAGTCTGGTACAGGTCCACCGGATCTGGAGCTTCGACTTCCTTGTCTCGCTGAGTCAAGACCGCCAGAAGCCCGTCTCCCTTCTGCACGTCATTGATCAGCCGGACCGATCTCTCGCGTCCAACCGTTAACGGCATGACGGCTGTGGGGAAAATCACGGTATCGCGAACGGGAAGAATCGGTAACTCATTCGGAATCGATGGGATTCCGGCCCGGATCTCTTCGAGATTTCCAAAATCGCTCTTCAAGCTCTAATCCTCATCTTCCACCGGGCAGCCGGTGGTGAACTGCGTGTGTTAGAATCCGCCGGTGTCGTCAGGCCGTGTTCTCGACAAGGGATCCAGCACAAACGCCCTCTCCTCCGGCTCGGACGGACCCTTCAGATGGAGGGCCGCCCTTATCCTGTTCGGCATCCTGTTCGTCGGGGTCTCCGACACCCAGCTCATTCCTCCACTGCTGCCTTTGATCGCCGAGGACATTGGCACGACGCCTGGACGGGCCGGCACCATCGTCACGATGTACGCCCTTGCCGCGGCAGCGTTCGCCCTGCTGGCCGGGACCGCCTCAGACAGGCTGGGTCGCAAACGGCTAATCCTGCTGGCCCTCGGTGTCTTCAGCACGGCAGCACTCCTGACGTTCCAGGCTTCCTATTTTAGCACCTTGTTGATGACCCGGATGTTGACGGGTCTGGGGGCGGGAGCGCTATCGACCCTCGGACTGACTTACGCCGCGGATCTCTATCCCTATCGCCATCGCGGCAAAGCCATGGGGATCATATCCATGGCCTACTTCCTCGCGTTCGTGATCGGCATACCCGCAGGTTCCGAGGTCGCCGCCCGGTTCGGATGGCGCTGGGTTTTCATGGGTGTGGCCGTCGCCGGTGTAGTCATGCTGGTGCTGGCCGGTTTCTTCCTGCCGGACGACCGTAAACGGTCCACCTCCACCTCCGGCACCTCCATCCTCTCCCACTTCCGGGATTCCCAGCGCGTCGCTGGAATTGTGGCCGCTTTCCTGACTTCAGGGGGCCTTGTAGGATTCCTGACCTATGTGGGCGCCTGGCTGAGTGCCTCCGAAGGAATTGGAATCGAGAGAATCTATCCACTGTTCATGGCGGCGGGTCTCGCTGCGACGGTGGCGGCCCCGGTTTCCGGGTGGCTTTCAGACCGTATTGGAAAGAAAAGGGTCATTGTGTGGGCGAACCTTGGGCTTTCGGCAATGTTTCTCGTGGTTTCGAGGATGGAATGGGGCGTTGCGCTCTTTGCCGGCATCGGCCTGTTGAGCATCACCGCTTCGGCCAGACAAGCGCCCCTCCACGCTTTGACAACTGAGCTGGTGTCGGCTGACAAACGTGGATCCTATGTCGCGGTGCGTAACGCGGCGTCACAACTGGGGATCGCAACCATCGCCGCCAGTTCCGCGTTTGCATTCGACACGGTAGGGTTCGCCGGAGTCGCCTGGATCGCGGCCGGCGCCACAATATTGATTCCGTTTGTCTGTCTGTGGATCACCGAACCCCTCGTCCCGGTCAGCCGCACGGATTGAGGGTCCCCCACCCCCACGCCTCGAAGGCCTTCGGGGCGCACAATCACGCTTATCCCCTATGCTATTCTGTTCCCGATGCCTGCAAACCTCACACCGCAGTATCTGGAAGCCGAAAAACGCTTCAAAGCGGCCGTGGGCGCCCCGGAAAAACTGGTGGCTCTTCAGGAAATGATGGCGATCATTCCGAAGCACAAGGGCACGGAAAAGCTTCGAGCCGAGTTGAAGCGCAAACTGTCTGCTGTGCGCAAAGAATCGACTCAGAAGAAGTCAGCCTCAAGGAAGGATTTTTTCCTCGTGGAACGGGAGGGTGCCCGGCAATTGGCATTGGTCGGCGCACCGAACTCCGGCAAGTCCAGCCTGATGTCCCGCCTCACCAACCGGGATCCGGAAGTCGCAGACTATCCGTTCACGACTCGGGCACCGGCGCCCGGAATGCTGGTCTATCAAGGTGTGAGCCTGCAGTTGATCGATCTGCCACCGGTGTCGGAAGTGCATATGGAACACTGGGTGCCGCAGATCATCCGCAACGCCGACGCCGTTCTCTGGGTCGTGGATCTGTCCGACGACAGTGTTCTCGATCAGATGGAATCCACGATCGCGATCCTCGGCGAAGCCCGGAGCGATCTTAGAAAGCACCAGACACTTCTTGTTGGAAACAAGAACGACTCGGGAGGCGCACCGGACCGCGAACAGATCGTTCGGGAAATTTACGGGGATTCCTTCCCGTTTGTCGCCTTTTCATCGAACGACCCGGACCCGGTCTCAGTGGAGAGGTTTGAAGAAAGGGTTTATCGCTTCCTCGATCTCGTGCGTGTCTACACCAAAACGCCCGGTAAGAAAGCAGAGCGCACGGATCCGTTCGTCCTGTCACGTGGAAGCACGGTGGTCGATCTGGCTGGAACAATACACCGGGACCTCGAAGAGAGTCTCAAGTTTGCCAAGGTGTGGGGCGACGGGAAGATCGGCGGCCTCATGGTAGCCAGGGACTATGTTCTCGATGACGGTGACATCGTCGAACTCCATGCTGCATAATTAATCCAATGAATCAGGGAGTAAGAATTGCGCTACTGACCTCGATCATAACGACGGCGCTCGTCTACGCCATCCTGGAGTGGCGGCCGTTGCGACCGGAACCGATTCGGACCGAGTCGGTGGACACGGTGAATCCGGACGTGGCCCTGGCTGCGCCGGCACCATCTCCGGTCAGCCCGACACCGTTGCAGCACACCGAAACGAGTCCGGACGAGCTCAACAACATCGAAATCTACAGAAAATACAGCCCCGGAGTGGTGAACATCACATCCACGATCCTCACGTACGACTTCTTCCTCCGGCCGATTCCGGAATCAGGCAGTGGCTCCGGAGTCATAGCCGACACCGACGGCAACATCGTGACGAACTACCACGTCATCGAGGGGGCGCGCCAGCTCGAAGTCACGCTGTGGGACCAGAGCCGTTACGAGGCGCGGGTGGTCGGTGCGGACCCGAGTAACGATATCGCGGTCATCCACATCGATGCCCCCAGCCAGGATCTGGTTCCGATCCCAATGGGAACGACCGAGGGTCTCCAGGTCGGCCAGAAGGTCCTGGCGATCGGCAATCCGTTCGGTCTTGACGGCACCTTGACTACCGGAATAATCAGCTCTCTTGGCAGGTCTATCCAGGCCAGCAACGGACGCATCATCGAAGGTGTGGTCCAGACCGATGCCGCCATAAACCCGGGTAATTCCGGGGGCCCGCTCCTGAACTCGCGAGGAGAAGTCATCGGTATCAACACGGCGATCGTGTCCCCCTCCAACTCGGGAAACGTCGGGATCGGGTTTGCGGTTCCGGTGGAAACGGTCCGGAGGGTAACCAACGACCTCATCACCTTTGGCCGGGTTCGCCGGGTGTTCATGGGGTTCGGTGGCCTGGATCTGACCAGGCTGGGACGTCTTGTCGAAGCCCTCAACCTGGGAACCGAATCGGGCGTGTTGATCGTCAGCATCCAGCCGAACAGCCCGGCGGCCAACGGCGGGCTGGTCGGCCCGAGCCGTGATGTCAGGGTCGGGAACTACAGGATCCCCGCAGGCGGTGATGTGATAGTCGGAATCGATGGTCGCAGCGTGTCGACGGTCACAGAAATCAGCACCATCCTGGAGCAACACCGTCCTGGCGATCAAATCAGCGTCACGGTCGTTCGGGACAGGGAGAGACTCGATGTCCGTCTGACGCTGCGCGAAGAGAACCCCTAACAGCAGAAAGCGACCCATGACATTTTACAGATCGCGCTACTGGGTAATCGGGCGGCGAGTGGCCCTTATAGTGATCGCCCTGGTCGTCGGCTACCGGTCGTACGGTGATGCCGTCGCCGGATGGTTTCGGGAACCGGCGCCGGCGGAAGAACTTGTCGTCACCGAAACTGAGTTCAGGGCCGACGTAGGCGGGGAGCGCCCTGTCTGGATCATCCGGCTCCGAAACCTCAGCTCGGAAAGAACCTATGACGAAATCCTGATGGAAGCCACTTACATGGACGACGAAGGGACGGTGCTGGAAACCGACCGGATAGTGATCCGTCAGGTTGTGGGTCCGGGTGAGGAAAAGGAAGTCGCCAGTAGCGATCCGCGGCCCCGGGGGGAGGCGACACGAGGAGTACTCAAGGTGCTCGACGCCGAGGTGGTACCCTGATGATTGTCGAGACGTTTCCGGTCGGGTTGCTGCAGTGCAACTGCACGATTCTTGGGGATGAAGAGACGCGGGAAGCCATTGTCGTCGACCCGGGCGACGATGCGGACGCCATCATGAGTCGTCTCGAAAAGCACGACCTCGAATTAAAACGTATCGTCTGCACTCACGCGCACATCGACCACGTGGGTGCGATCTACGATTTGCAGGCAAAAGCCGATTCCCCGGCCAGCATTCACGAAAAGGATCTTTTCTTGTTTGACAATCTCAAGACACAGGCTGAATGGATCGGCATACCTTCTCCGAAGCGCGGTGAGATTGATCGGTTCGTAGATGATGGCGACTCGGTGGAGTGTCCCAACGTAATTCTGGAAGTCATTCACACGCCAGGTCACACGCCGGGCAGTTTGACCCTTCACCTGGGGACCGAGAGCCCGATTCTCTTCACCGGGGACACCCTTTTCCTCAACAGCATCGGCCGAACCGATCTCTGGGGCGGATCCCTTCCGGACCTGCTCGGTTCGATCAAGGGGAGACTGTTGGAATTCGATGAGGAAACCCTCGTGGTGCCGGGCCACGGGCCCAACACCACGATCGGGCGCGAGCGAGCCCAGAATCCGTTCCTGAGGTAAAACTGAATGAGTGAACGTAACGTTGCGATCCGAGTGATGATGCTGCCGAAAGATACGAACCCCCTCGGGACGATTTTCGGTGGCGTCATTCTCAGCCAGCTCGATCTCGCGGGTGGAATTGAGGCTCGAAAGCAATCGGATAAACGATTCGTGACAAAGGCCATGCGCGAGGTGGAATTCGTCGCTCCGGTCTTTCTCGGCGATGTCGTGACGTTCTTCACCACCACGGAAAGACTCGGCAGGACATCGGTCACGGTCCACGTAGACGTAGAAGCGGAGCGCTGCGGTCCACACGGGAACAGGGAAATCGTCAAGGTGACCGAGGCCACGGTCGTTTACGTCGCAATCGACGACGACTTGCGACCGACACCTGTCAGGAACGAATAGAAAGAAAGCACGCACCGTCTCCCGGGTACACCATCATGCCGACACTCGAGCCGCTCAATTCGCAACCGGTCTTTCTGATCGACGCCATGAACTACATCTTCCGGGCCTACTACGGACTGCCGACAAGTATTGAATCACCGTCGGGAATGAAGACGAACGCGGTGCTGGGATACCTCCGCACTCTTCTTCGCATCATTCGCGAACAGGAACCTCCGTATATCGCGGCGGCATTCGAAGGCGCACATTCTTTTCGAAAAAAACTGTTCGCCGATTACAAGGCGAACAGAACTTCGCCGCCCGACGATCTGAAGGTCCAGTTCGAATACTGCCGGCGCATCACCGAAGCCGTGGGTATTGCTGCGTTCGAAGTCGAAACCTATGAAGCAGACGACGTGCTCGGGTCGATCGCCGTTCGAATGGCTGACATGGGCCACCCCGTCGTCATCGTGACCGGTGACAAGGACATGACCCAGCTCGTCGACGACCGAATCCGCATTTACGACCTTGCCAAGAACATGTGGCTCGATGCGGCCGCCGTCAAGAAAAGGCTTGGAGTCGAGCCCACGCAGGTTCCGGACTTACTGGCCCTGCTGGGCGACTCTTCAGACAACATCCCGGGAGTGCCGGGTGTTGGCGAAAAAACAGCAGGCAAACTCCTGGCGGCCTGCCGGACCCTGGAAGACATCAGCGAGGCCGAACTCGAGGGCGTGACTTTTCGAGGGCGTGATCGGATCGTGAAGAAGATCCGCGAAAACATGGACACCGCCCGAACGAGCCGGGAACTGGCCCGAATCCGATGCGACATCGACATGGAAGTGACGCCCAACCTCCTCCGCTATCGAAAAGGAAATCCCGACCAGGTCACCAGCCTCTGCCGCGAACTCGGATTCGGATATGTCATCGACGAAATCCCCACCCGCCACGAACAACCCGGCCTCTTCGATTGACTGACACTTTTTTTCGACGCAGAGACGCAAAGGTGATTTGTTTGCGAGCGATCGATCTCAGACCCATAATTTACGGAGTACCGAAAACGTTAAGCATTGGAAAGCAAACTGGATGTCGAAAGAATCAGACCCAAAAAAAGTCTGCGTCTTTGCGTCGAAGGGGCCCCAACGAAACGGGAGTGGCTTGTCGGGTGGGTCTACACTTTTAGCGGGGAAATAGACTGTGCGGAGAGGCTGTCGATCAACGACTGGTGGGCGGTGTCCAGGTAGGATTGATCCTTTGACTCCAGCGTCAGCTTGACCATGTAATCGGGGTTGTCAAAGGCGGGATAGGAACCGAGCAGGAGCTCGGGGAACCGATCCACAAACTGGTACAGGATGTCGGCAATCAGGCCCTCGTCCTCCTTGAGATAGATTTCCCTGACGCAGTACGGATCCTCGCGAAACATCTCTTTGATGCGTTCAAATTTTGCGGCCAGTATCTCGGGCACACCAGGAAAGATGTAAACGTTCTCGACCGCGACTACTGGAAACCACATCTTGCCGCGTCGCACAAGGAAAGCCCCTTCCGGGACATCCGCCATCCGCAACGTGGCTTCTGTAACGCTCTCCTGATAGTATCCCCTGAGCATCGCCTCCAATTCGTGGTGCCGGTAAACACCACGCTTGAAGGCGGAAGCGATGCCCTTGATGGTGACATCGTCGTGAGTGGGACCGACTCCACCTGAAGTGAATACATAATCGTAGCAACCTGTGAACGATCGAACTTCTTCGCGGATGGAATCCAGGTCGTCGGGAATGATCGAAACTTTGCGCACGTCGATCCCGAGATCCCGGAGTTCCCTGAGGAAATAGTCCGTGTTCTCATCCCGGGTCCTGCCGGACAAAATCTCGTTTCCGATGACGACGATTCCTGCGGTTTTGGACATGCTATGGCTCAATATAACACGTCGGGAAATTCGCCGGATGCAAGGCTGATAGTCGCCGCCAGCGAGACGGATTCGAACATTTTGTGGGCCACTCGGATGTTTGCTCCGGACCCGTTTATCTTTTTCGTGCGAGGAGGAAAACGTTACCTCGTAATGACGGATCTGGAGTTCGACCGGGCCAGGGAGCAGGCCACGGTACAGGTCGTGCTGAAGCACAGTGAGTATGTCCGGAGAGCACAGAGGCGGGGGGTCGGGTTTCCCTCGACGGCCGACGTCCTGGCCGAAGTCTTTGCCGAATTTGAGATTCGAAGTGTCCTGGTTCCGTCGAGCTTTCCAACCGGCCTCGCCGATTCTCTCAGGAACATGCACTTTAACGTTCACGTCAAGCCGGATCCGTTCTGGCCCAAACGAGAAATCAAATCCCCGGAAGAGATTCGGAACATCAGGGGATCTCTCCGGATCGCGGAAATGGGAATGGAGGCCGGTATCGACGCGCTGCGTCGCTCTCGTATCGATAAGAGCGGTTTCTTATATCTGAACGGGACCCGATTGACCTCCGAGCGTCTCAGGAGCATCATCAACACGACGATCATGGAGAAAGGGTGCGTTCCAAGCCATACAATCGTGGCTTCAGGCGAACAGGCGGTGGATCCCCACAACCAGGGCAGCGGCCCGATTCGCGCCAACACCTCGGTCATCATCGACATTTTTCCACGCTCGGAAAAGACGGGCTACTTCGGCGACATAACCCGTACGGTCGTCCGCGGTAGAGCGTCGGAACGGCTCAGGCACGCATTTGCCTCCGTGAGGGAGGCGCAGAAGATCGGCTTCCGCAGAATCCGATCCCGCGCCAGCGCTTATGCCATCCACAATGAGATCCTTGCACATTTCAGCAAGGACGGGTTCGAGACGGGATTCGCCGACGGACGCATGCAAGGTTTTTTTCACGGCACCGGGCACGGATTGGGGCTGGATGTTCACGAGGCACCCACTTTCGGGTTGCGAGCACGTAACAGGTTGAAGAAGAACCATGTCGTAACCGTCGAACCGGGCCTGTACTATGCCGGGATGGGCGGTGTCCGGCTGGAAGATGTCGTAGTCGTCTCCGAAGACGGCTGTCGAAATCTTGTTCGCTACCCGAAGTTTCTTGAAGTGTGATGGCCAGCAAGCGGTTCAAGGGCAGTGGCCCAGAATCCTGCGCGGTTTGGACTTGGAGTACTGGCTGCTATATACTGCCGCTTCCTGACGGAGGGGAGACGCTGAATGCGCGTTCGGTTCTGGGGTGTGAGAGGCTCAACGCCGACACCACTGAAAGAAAATCTCGGTTACGGCGGCAACACCTCCTGCGTGGAAGTGCGCACCGACAGTAACGAGATCCTGGTGTTCGACGGAGGAACCGGCATACGTCTCCTCGGCAAGGCGCTGGAACAGGAGTTCGACGGCGCCAGGATACGAGCCCACATCTTCTTCAGTCACTTTCACATCGACCATATTCAGGGTGTTCCGTTCTTTACCCCACTCTACTCGCCCGACAACCACTTCACTTTCTACTTTGCCGGGCGGCGCGACGCGAACCTGGTCATGGACGCGCTGGCCGGGATGATGGCAAACCCCTATTTTCCGGTCGACATGTCGAAGCTGCCGTGCATTCGTGATTACATCGATCTTGTAGAAGGCACGTTCCGGGTCGCCGACACGAAGATCGAAGTCCTGAAGCTGAACCACCCACAAGGATGTGTCGGCTACCGCATCATGCAGAATGACAAAGTGATCTCATACTGTACCGACGTGGAACACGGTCCCGATTGGAGCGATCGCAACCTCAAGAAACTGGCGGCAGATGCCGACTGCCTGATCATCGATTCGCAATACACTCCCGAAGAATACCCGGGCCATGAAGGCTGGGGGCACAGCACCTGGAAACAGGCTGTCGAAAGTGCCATCGAATCCAACGCCAGGAAAATTGTCCTCTTTCACCACGACCCTTACCACGACGACGATGCGGTCGAGAGTATCCTCGAACAGGCGCGCCAGTTACACCCCGATGTTGTGGCAGCCCGTGAAGGCATGGAAATCACGATCTAAGAATCGAGGCCGGATTTTCTCGATTTTGAGGCGAATAGCGGTCCTATTTAACGAAAACTCGGGGAAATATGGACCGATTCATACCGCTTTCGCAGTAGATCTCTTCCGCCGCGCAAGCTCCTAGCACTTCCAGCAACAAAACATATATTCTCTGAACTGCGGCTTGTTGGGTGTTCATTTCCCTTTCGAAAGTGATTCATCGCTGTGAAATTCAAAGACTACTACGAAACGCTGGGCGTCAAACGAAACGCCAGAGATGAAGAGATCAAGAAGGCCTACCGCAAGTTGGCCCGCAAGTACCACCCGGACGTCAACCCGGACAACAAGGCTGCCGAAGACAAGTTCAAGGACATTCAGGAAGCCTACGAAGTCCTGAGCGACTCCGAAAAGAGGCAGCGATACGATCAACTGGGCTCGAACTGGAGAGGTGGGTCGGACTTTACGCCACCTCAGGGCTGGGGCGGCGCTGGGAGGGATTTCGATGTCGGGGATGTCTTCGGTGACCGGGCCGGATTCGGACAGCGACGGGGTGGTTTCAGCGACTTCTTCGAAGCCATATTCGGACAAATGGGGGCGGGCCGAACGTCTGCCCCTGGCGGAAGGACGAGGGGAAGGCCCGGGCGACGAGGCACGGCAGAAACCGAACTTCGGTTACCGCTTGAGGAAATGCATCGCGGAACCACCCGCAAGCTCAACGTCCGCATCGAAAACAATCAGAGAACAATCGAGGTCCGCATACCACCAGGAGCGCGTGACGGCAGCAAGATCCGGATTCCCGGCGGAGGGCCGGAAGGCGGCGATCTCTACATTCGACTTCAGATGGAGGCTCACTCCACTTTCTCGGTCGACGGAGATCACACTGAAACAGAACTCCTCATCAGCCCCTGGGAAGCCGCGCTCGGAACCACCGTCGAGGTCCCAAGCCTGGACGGCACATCAGAGATCAAACTTCCACCTGGAGTAAGCTCCGGCCAACGTGTCCGCCTCCGCAACCAGGGCCTCAACTTGCGAGATGGAGGACGGGGAAACCACTATGTACGACTAACAATAGTCGTCCCGAAAGACCTCTCCGACGAGGAACGAAAACACTTCGAAGAACTTGCCAAGTCCTCAAAATTCAACCCCCGCGCCTGAGCGCAGAGGGATTTTGCGTTGAAACTCCGAGCCTTCCCGTCCCACTCACCAGTCGTGCTTTACGAAGGGGATGTCGACGACTGTGGCGGGGTGGGGGCTACCGTCGATGACGACGTCGACTTCGGTGCCGGCCTTGTCCGACCCGAAGCGCACGAACGCGAGGGCGATCGGGGAATCCAACGCGGGGGAATGGACCGCGCTGGTGACGTACCCTACTTCCTTGTCGCCTTTAGTGACGCGGGACCTCGATAGGGGCAGGTCGGTTCCGGAAAGCTTGAGCCCGACGAAGCGCCGGTTCACGTGACCGATGTATTTGATTTTGGCCACGACTTCCTGACCGACATAACAGCCCTTGTCGTAGTCGATCCCCTTGTCTCCCAATTCCGGCAGTGTTGTGGTGTCGTCAACGTCCACGCCATAGAGGGGTAGGCCGGCCTCCACCCGCAAGACATCGAAGAGCGACCCGTCTGCGGCTTCCGCACCCGACTCGACCAGACGATCGCTAACAGACGAACCCTCGGCCCGCGGAACGAGGAGATCGTATCCGAACTCCGCCTTGACAATCCGGGGTGCCCCGACAACGCGGTGGCTGTAGTCTGATTCGAGGTTTAAGGGAGTACCGGAAAGACGCTCCAGAACTGTTTCGGCAACACCTCCAACAAGCGAGAAGCACGACGTTTCCGATGAACAATCGCGGATTTCAACTTCTTCCATGATGAGTAGCTTGTCCAGTTCCCGAATCGTATGGTCCACGTTCCGTCTCTCCAACACGAGATGCAGAACATCCTTATCGGCGAGAACCAGCATTTGGGAAACCAGCCTGCCCTTCGAGCTGAGATATGCGGCGTAACAACCTTCTCCCGCCTTCAGCCGGTCAACATCGTTCGAGACCATTCTCTGGAGCCAGGAACCCCGCTCGGGGCCCGATATTTCGACAACGCCCCGATCCAGTTCAAACAGAAAGGCGGTCTCGGCCAGCTTTTGATACAGATTTTCCGTCACTTCAGTTCCTTCTCAGTCTCCCGCCTTGTCGGCCTATCGGAATTCGCAATGATTACACATGAAGTTGGATCGTGAAACAGGCTGGGAAAGAGAGTGTCGGGCAAACGGGCGGCATCGGATGATGCCGCCCAATGATCTCAGGGGCTCGTGCGGGCTGCCTCAGGGCGGACCGCAACTTTGGTCAACGTATCGATGAAACGCTGGGCCGGCTCGGGAACGGACATCTGTCCTTCCAGAAGCAGGTCTTTGGCGTCCACCTTCCCTCCGTAAAGAGCCGTGTTGGCATCGTTGTCCGGTCTGAGGACCGCACCTTCGAACGAAATACCCGCAAACAACCCTCGGCTTCTCGCATACGTAAGGATTTCCGCCCGCATTGTGGCGCTCGTGTCGGCGGAAACAGTCCGCCCTTTCGGGCCGATCGCGGCGGATGCGTCTGCTCCAAGCGTGAGCTTGTCGGCGAGCAAATGTTCCATACTATCCGGGCTCAAGAAAAGCATCAGCACATCGGTAGATTGGCCTCCAATCTGAAATCCGAAGCTCCCCCCGCTGAGGGAGATCATCGACGGGGCTCCCCACGCTCCAGTTCCGCCATCCTTACGACAGGACACCACGCCGCGTCCATACCTTCCACCGAAACCTAAAGCGGCACGCTTCACCGCCGGAATCACCGCAACGCATTCTGATCTTCCCAGCAATTCCTGTGGGATGCCACCGTCAGGGGCATTGACCGTCTGTTCGAGAATCTTCGTGGACTCCCAGAACCGGTCTGCAACCTTGTCTTCGAGTTGGGCCACGGCCGGCATGGCTACGAGCAGCGCCAGGGTGATTGCCATCGATAGATGTCGCATGGGACCTCCAAAGTAGAGTTCAGGGCACAATAACCCGCTTATAAGTATCCTACTCTCCTGGACACATGAGGTCCAAGTATGGTTGACGAGCAGCTACAACGTGGTGCAAAAATCCAGCACTGCCTGAGCGACATCGTCACTTTGCTTAGTGAACAGATGATCGGCTTCGGGAAAAACCACGATCTGTTTGGGATCCGCAAGGCTCTCCGCCCAGTCGGCCAGGCCATCGGGATCGACGATCTCGTCGCGGCCGGCACAGACGATAAGCTTGGGCTTTGTGCACTGGGCCAGACCGTCGAACGACAGATGGCGGATGGGTGGGGCGACAGCGACGATGGCTCCAATGGCAGCGTGCTCTGCCCCCACATCGAGGGCCACCCACGCACCGAACGAAAACCCGAAAGCAGTCAGGCTCGCGTTCGGATTCAAATCGAGGACGTAATCCAGCACGGACTTCAAATCGTCGCGCTCACCTCGACCTTCATCCCAGGTGCCCTCACTCTGTCCAACCCCTCTAAAATTGAACCGGAGCGCACTGAAACCGGACTCGCTGACCTTGCGCGCCGTACGGGCGACCAGCTTCGTTTCCATCGTTCCGCCATGAAGTGGGTGTGGATGACACAAAACGACAACCCGATCGGAACATTCTTCACCGGCGGGCATCCACAGGCCTTCCAGCCTACCCGCAAGGCCATCCATGAACAGTTTTTGACTTCCCGCCATCAGAGGATCGGGACGACCCGCTCCTGTATGGGGACACCGGTCACCAGAGGGGCATCTTTCCCCAGATAGACGTCCACCTCGCTCCGCACGCCGAAGTCACCCTTCAGATAAACACCGGGCTCAATGGAAAAGCAGGTCCCGGTCATCAGCCGGCGGTCGTCTTTCGTCTCGAGGTTGTCGATGTTGGCGCCGTTCCCGTGGTCCTCTTCGTGGATGGAGTGTCCCGTCCGATGAATGAAATAGTCACCAAACCCTGCACGGGCGATAGACTGGCGGGCTGCGTCATCGACCTCCCATCCGTGAAGGGCATCGTCGTCTCCGAAACGATCCTGGACGAGCCGGATCGAGGCGTCACGACCTTTGCGGACAACGTCGAAGATCTTCGAATACTTCTCGGGCACTTCGGACCCGACGTATCCCGTCCACGTGATGTCCGCGTAAACCGAGTGCGGGACCGGTCGCTTGGACCAGATGTCGAGCAGAAGAAAATCCCCCTTTGCGATTGGAGATTTCAAATCCGGGCCTGGCTGATAATGAGGGTCGGCGCTGTTGGCATTCACCGCGACTATGGGACGGTCCGACGATATCAGGTCACGCGCTTCGAACTCGGACCAGATGAACTCCTGAATTTCGAATTCATCGGTTCGCAAGCCTTCCCGGATGCGACGTCCAACCTCGCCGAACGCCACATCGACGATCTCTCGGAGATGTTTGGCCGCATAGAGGTGTGTTTCGAGTTGGGCGTCGGTCCACACGGCCTCGAAGACCTGCACGAGATCCGCCGATGACACGACCTCGATTCCAAGGTGACGGACCAGTTCCACGGTTCCGGCGTCCACTCTCGAGATGTAAGGAATCGCGTTCATCGGGGAATATTGCATGGCCACCCGATGAGCGCCGGACATCGACTCTCTGAGATGTTCGTGGAGTTGCTGCCAGGGAAGGTAGATCCGCTTGTCCCCTGGCAGGGAATCCAACGTGCCGGGTTCGATCGCATGCACGATCTTCTGGGGATTGCCACGAGTGGGCACGAAGTAGGCCCAGCGTCGTGTCGTGATCTCGGACCGGTCCAGTTTCAGGATGTTTTCGGCAATCGGATCGCTTCCACGGAAGCTGTAGAAGAGCCATCCGTCAACTCCTTCCTCTCGAAGTGCATGCTGGAGCGAGTCAATCAGGGATTCGTGCATATCATTCCTTCCGCGCGGTTTGTTGAAAACGGTCCGGAACTCCGTCAGAATAGTGGTTTCGCCAAGCCCCCGGACCGGACGTCCGGGGCAACCATAAGGAGCATATTGATGAAACGCGAGGGTATCAGTCAAGGTCTTGCCCTGGTTCCGAGCGGCGTCTTCGTCCTGGCCACGGTTCACGAAGGGCAATCTTCGGCCATGCTTGCGTCGTTCATTCAACAGGCGGCATTCGACCCGCCGATGATCGTGGCTGCCATTCAGCACGAGCGTTCCATCGGCCGATTGATTCGGGATTCACAGCAGTTTGCAGTGAGCGTCATGAGCAAGGACAGCAAGGAGTCTTTGTCAAGGTTCTGGAAAGGCGTTCCCGACGGGACCGACCCGTTCGACGGCCTGACCACGTCCCTCCACGACACCGGTATCCCGATATTGGGCGACGCCGTCGGCTTCCTGGAATGTAAGCTCCGTGAGACGGTCGACGCGGGTGACCACTTTCTGTGTGTCGGCGAAGTCATAAATGGCGGACGTATCGGTGAAGGCGAACCGTTCGTTCGAATGCGAAAGAACGGTTTCGATTACTGAAGATCCGATCAAGATGACCCACCAGAAGCACTTCCTGCACGGAAAGAACATCGACCCGCCGGCGATCACAGCGGATACCACTCTCATCGAGCTTATTGACAAAACCTTCAACGCCTACAATGCCGCTCGATTCCGCGAGGCCTGCCACCTCTTCACCCGGCGGGTTCTGGAAGATGACGTCGTTGTCGGCGTCAGCCTGGCGGGCGCGATGACGCCGGCAGGCCTCGGGATGTCGGCGATCGTTCCGTTGATCCAGGCCGGTTTCATCGACTGGATGGTTTCTACCGGGGCAAACCTGTACCACGACATGCACTTCGGCATCGGCCTGGAGATGAAGCAAGGTTCGCCGAACATGGATGATCGAGAGCTTCACAAGGCCGGCGTCGTGCGCATTTACGACATTCTTTTCGAATACGACGTACTGGTCGAAACGGACAATTTTGTAAAGAAGACCGTCAGCGGCGCGGAATTTCAAGCCACGATGAGCTCGGCCGAGTTCCACTACAAGCTCGGAAGGTATGTGCTCGAACGGGAGCGAGTGCTCGAACTCAAGAACAAGTCGGTGCTGGCGGCGGCCCATGAATGCGGCGTTCCCATTTACACCTCGTCTCCCGGCGACAGCTCGATTGGCATGAACATCGCCGCAAACGCGTTACTGGGACAGAAGTTGCTCATTGACGTCAACGCGGACGTCAATGAAACTGCGGCTATCGTCTATGCTGCCAAACAGACCGACAAGAAGAGCGCTGCGATCATGATAGGCGGCGGATCGCCAAAGAATTTTCTACTGCAGACGGAACCGCAGATCCAAGAAGTCCTGGGACTCGAAGAGAAGGGCCACGACTATTACCTCCAGTTCACCGATGCGCGGCCCGACACCGGGGGTCTGAGCGGAGCAACCCCGGCCGAAGCCGTGAGCTGGGGAAAGGTCGATCCGGACGGCTTGCCCGACGCGGTCGTCTGTTACGTGGATTCGACGATCGCCCTGCCGCTGCTGACAGCTTATGCGCTGCAGATGCGGAAAGCTCGACCGCTCCGGCGCCTCTACGAACAACGCGCCGATATGCTGGAGAAATTACGAGAGATCTTCGCCGTCCGATGGACGGACACGTCGGATCCGCGATACATTAAGAAGAAGGAATAGTGGTCAGTGGCCAGTGGTCAGTGGTCAGTTCTCGGAAAGCTACCTCGGCGAGTCGTCCCCCACTCGACGCCGAATCGATAAATGGAAACCCAAGACTGTGAACTAACGAAACCCTTTTATGCAACTAATGTTAATTGATGGATCACTTGTCAGTTACTACGCGTGTTTGCCCCAACTGACCACTGGCCACTTCCCCATAGCCACTTCCCAACATGGAACCCCTCATACACGACATCCGCTTCGCTCTTCGCTCGATCCGCAACAATCCCGGATTCAGCTTCGTCGCCGCACTGACGCTGGCTTTAGGGATCGGTGCGACGACGGCGATTTTCAGCGTTGTCAACGCTGTACTCCTTAGTCCGCTTCCCTACCAGGAGCCGGATCAACTCGTACGCGTCTGGTCCTCGAATCGGGGAGGCGGCGTAGAACGCGACATGATGTCCGCGCCGGACATGCTCGATTTCGAAGAAGCGAGCCAGTCGATCGACGATCTGGTCGCCTATGTCGAATACGACGCGACGTTGAAGGACAACGAAGGCAACGCGGTCAAGATGCTCGCGCATGGTGTCTCGACGAACTTCTTTGACGTTCTGGGTGTCTCGCCAATGATGGGGCGAGCGTTCTTGCCGGGCGAGGGCAACCCCACCGACGAAATCGTCGTTGTGATCTCACATGCTCTGTGGCGGAGCCGGCTCGGCGAGGATCCGAACGTCGTCGGACGCACGATCACAGTCGAAGGGGGCCCAGTGACGGTCATTGGCGTAGCCCCACCCGGATTCGACTTTCCCGGTTCTTCGTTGGGCTGGTTCGGGATCGACGTCAGCGTGCCGGATTTTGGCAGAGGCGTCCGTATCTTTGACGTCTTCGGTCGGTTAAGGTCCGGTGCAAACGTGGACACCGCGCGTAGGGAACTGGCGGTGATCGCAGATCGGCTCAAAACCGAGTACCCCGGCCCGAACAGCGGATTCGGAGCCACCATGGCACCTCTTCAGGAAGCGATCGTGGGCGATCTTGGACCCGCGATCGTGATCCTGTTCGGCGCGGCGGGGGTTCTGCTGCTGATCGCGTGCGCGAACGTGGCGAACCTCCTGCTTGCAAGAGGTAGCGCACGAAGCCGCGAGATCTCGTTGAGATCTGCGCTGGGGGCCGGCCGGTGGCGCATCACCAGACAACTCCTCACCGAAAGCGTCGTCCTTGCAGGAGTCGGTGCGATCGGCGGCCTTATCCTGGCATATGGTGTAATTCGCGGTCTGAATGTTCTGGGCCCGGTCCAGCTCCGACGGTTCGGCGAGCTTTCAATCGACCCCCAGGTACTCCTGTTCGCACTGGGAACGACCCTGGTTACCGGATTCCTGTTCGGCCTGGCGCCGGCAATCCGGCTCGGGAGAGCCGACCTCCGGGATGCGCTGAACGATGGAGGACGGGGAGCCACGTCCGGGGCAAGCCGGGGACATCTTCGAACGGCCCTTGTGATCGCCGAACTCGCGCTTGCTGTCGTCCTGGTGGTCGGAGCCGGGCTCCTCGTTCGCAGTTTTTCGAACCTCACGAACACGAATCCAGGGTTCAACCCGGACCGGTTGCTCACGATCGACCTGGCACTTCCATTCGGCCAGTATCAGGAATTCGACGGAATCGCCGACTTTTACCGGGACCTCCTCGTTGAACTCGAAGGCCTGCCGGGGGTCCAGGCGGTGGCGGCTGCCTCTTCGCTCCCGATGGGCGTCCAGTTGGATTATCAGGTTCCTATAGTGATCGACGGTCGGCCGGCCCCGGAACAGGGCCGGGAGCCACGTGTCTTTACACGACAGGTTTCAGCCGGGTTCTTCCGCCTGATGGGAATCGGTATGGTTCGTGGCCGTGGTTTCGAGATTCGTGACAACAGGGATGCTCCGGGCGTGGCCATCATCAACGAGGCAGCCGCTCGCCGCTTCTTCCCCGATGAGGACCCGATCGGTAAGACGATCAGCGGAGTCGCCGCGGAGTATGGACCGCTGGGCAAAATATCGAAAACAGTTGTGGAAATCGTCGGGGTCGCCCGAGACGTCAAGTACTCGAACCTGGCCGAAGCATCGCCGCCTTCCCTGTACTTTCCTCTGGATCAGGCGCCGTTTCGAAGGATGACCCTGACTCTGAAAACCCGATCGGATCCTCTCAGCCTGGTCCCGGATGTCCGAACCCGCGTGGCGTCGCTTGACGAGAACCTGGCCCTGGGTCAAGCCGCGGCGATGGACCAGATCGTCGCGCTGTCTGTAGCGCGTGAACGCTTCAGCATGCTGTTGCTGACAGCCTTCGGCATCGTGGCCCTGGCACTGGCTTCGATAGGCGTTTACGGAGTGATCTCCTACGGGGTCGCCCAACGAACCGGTGAAATGGGAATCCGCCTGGCGCTCGGGGCACGCCCCGAAAACGTGCGATCCCTGGTCCTGGGCCACGGCATGATCGTGGCGATGCTGGGCGTGGGCGGTGGTCTAATCGGAGCGTGGGCACTGAGTCAGGTTCTCGCCAGCCAACTCCACGAGCTGAGCGCGACCGACCCCTGGACTTTTGGCATCGCGGCTCTGCTACTGAGTGCGACCGCTTTTGTGGCCACGTACCTCCCGGCTGTACGTGCCTCCAGGGTCGACCCGATCGTAGCTTTAAGGCCGGAGTAGGGAATTTCAACGCAATGACGCAAAGACCGCAAGACTCGCAAAGGTTTCATGTGGGCCTGGGTTTCCGACCCCGGACTCCGGACTTCTCTGCTGGCCACTGACCACTGATCACTCCATCGAGTACATCGCAAGGCCCGACAAGACTTTCGGATAAAAATCCGTCGATTTCTGCGGCATGACGCCACCCCCGAAGGCAATGTCACGGACCTGAGCCATCCGGGTGGCATTCAAGAGGAAAGTCACCTGCGCGTCCCCATCGCGGACCTGGGCGATTGCGCGGTCGATCCCCCGGACATAGGACAGGTACTTCCCGGCCCGGACTTCCTCTTCGGAAATGCCCAAACACTTGCCAAAGATCAAGCGATGCAGGATGACCACATCGAGTTCCGCCTGCTTGTCGGTGACGTCAGACAGGATTCGAGTGATGTCCAGATCGCCCTTCGGGCGGAGCACGCTGTAAACATCGCTTCCCTTCCCGACAACACCAATGGCCGACCGCTCCGACGAGCGGGATGTGAGATCTGCTTCGAATTGATCGAAACTGTCAAACTCGGACACGTCGAAGTATGCGGCAACCCTGGCGAACAGACCGCCGAGGTCGTAGGACCCCAGGTCGGATATCACTCGATGGGTTGGAAGAATCGTGACGCCGGGGCTCTCCATGTTGACCATGGTTGTCATCAGCCACTCGGCGGGACCGGCATCTTCGGAACCCCTCTGGCGACGCATCTCGTCTCGAAACGCCAGCGCCGTTTCGTACCGATGGTGGCCATCGGCTATCAGAAGACTCCGGTCGGCCATCGCCCGCCCGATGTCTTCGATGATCCCGGGATCGGATATGCGCCACACCATGTGCTCGACGTCATACTCGTCGTTAACGGTGATACCGGCCGGATCCTGGGCCACCCGGTCGAGCAGCGCGTCAACTCGCTCGGCCGGATCCGAGTACATCAGGAAGACCTGACCGAAGTGAGTGCGCGTGTGCCGCAACAGTTCCAGGCGATCCTGTTTCGGCCCGGTAAACGTTGTCTCGTGCGGAAACACGACCTCGTTGGAATAATCCTCAAGCCGGCAGAGACCGATAAATCCCTTTCTGGTCCGGGTTTCGTCGGAACCGGGCGCTTTGAACCGCTGGAAGTAAGCAAACAGAGAAGGCTCCGTCACCTGTTCGATGACCCCATCCCTGCGCCACTCGCCGAGGTACTCGGCGGCACGCGTGTAAACCGACGAGGACTCGGAGTCGTCAGGTTCACTCCTGCCCCGGAGAATACGGACAAGGTTGTTCGGATGAGATGCGTAATAATCGTCCCGCATCGCAGGCGATATCTTGTCGTAGGGTTGCGTAACGACTTTCCCTATCGGAACGCGGACGGGGGAGTACTGGAGTGCTCTGAATGGATGTATTTTGGCCATAGTCAAGCCGGAGATTGTAACATGTCCCCGATCGAGAGTTTCTTGCCACGGACCGTTTCGAGGACACGACGACCCAGGACACGACGACCTGGAGAATCCCGGGCGCTAAGAAAAAACAGAATCAGTGGGTCCGTCGTTGAATCCCACCGCTCAAACTGGTAAATTTCCAGACTTCCCCGTGGAGTCCTGGAGCCATGTCACAATCGGACATCATTCGCGTCGCAGTAGCGGGCACCTCTTTCGCCGGTGGCGTTCAGATCCCCGTCTTCCAGTCACACAAACGTACAACGGTGGTCGCGGTATCCAGCGACCGGGCCGAACGCGCCAAGTTGGTGGCCGCCGAACATGGCATTCCGGCAGCCTACACCGACTTCGAAGAGATGCTCGATCAGGAAAAGCCAGACCTGGTGAGCATCGCGACGCCAACGAGCCTCCACTGCTCGATGGCGCTTGCGGCCATCGAGCGGGGCATCCATGTTCTTTGCGAAAAGCCCTTCGCAATGAATGCCGGGGAAGCCCGGCTAATGGTCGAAGCGGCAACCAGAGCCCGTGTCGTCGCGATGGTGGATTTCGAATTCCGGTATCTTTCCGCTCGGACATACCTCGCCGATCTCCTCCATCAGAACTACGTCGGCAAGATTCGCATGGTCGAATTCACTCGCCATTTCGGATGGCGCTCCAAACCCGACGATGTCGGGTGGGACTGGTGGTCGGACCGGGAAGCGGGCGGTGGACTACTCGGGGCGCTCGGCTCCCATGCGACCGATTCCCTGGGTATGTGGATGGGGCAACCCCGGCGTATATTCTGTGACCTGACAACCTTCGTCAAGGAACGCGAAGGAAAGCCCGTGACCAGCGACGATGCCTACGTCATGATTGCGGAGTTTGAGTCCGAAGCGCGAGCCATCGTCCACATGAGCGCGGTGGCGGGTGTGGAGGAATCCCAGATCGGAATCTACGGTAGCGATGGACAACTGGTCCTGCCCGGCTATCGTTGCGACCAGATTTCGGGCGGTAAACGCTCCGATCGTAAGGTGCGAGACCTGGAGATACCGGCGCGTTACCAACTCCCCAAAGAGCCAGGTCATTTCCTGAGGTCCCCTTTCCGGATCCTCACGAACTCCCTGGTCAATGCCATCGACAGAAACCTTCCATCTCCCTCTCCAAATTTCGAAGACGGCCTCGCCAGCCAGCTAGTTCTCGACGCGGCCCTTCTGTCCTCCGACGAGAAGCGTTGGGTCGAACTGTAAGCCCCGACCTTGACCGAAAGACGCAGCGGAGAACCTTTCTATTTCTCTTTTTCCGCGCCTCTGCGCCTCTCGGTCGAA
Source organism: Terriglobia bacterium (assembly GCA_965247425.1). Lineage (GTDB taxonomy): Bacteria > Acidobacteriota > Terriglobia > 20CM-2-55-15 > 20CM-2-55-15 > CAZOZZ01. Next base: position 875,298 of record OZ252023.1, on the reverse strand, counting down.
ACAGTATTTCGCTCAACTCGATCTGTGGGTTTCGGCACCGGATGCTCCGCGTTTTGAATCGGTGTTGGGGAGTGCTACTATCCCGGCATGAAAATCCTCATCCTCCTTCTCCTGGCCAATTTCCCGGCCGGGATTCTCGAAGACCGCAACGGGGACGGCGTCACCGATTACGTCAACGCGAAAATCTATGTCGCCAACGATCCAACCCCGTCCGAACTGAGCGCGGCCGCCAACATCGCGGCAAGACTCGCCTTTGAATCGCTATCGATCGACCTACCGATTGGATTTCCGATCTCAAGTTTTTCCACCAACGACACGTCCGTCGCGATCGTCGTCGGTCGAGCCGCGTCCCGGTTCGCTGGCGGTCAATCCGAAGGAGTGATCGATAGCACGGACGGAACCCGCCGGGTGATCGCCATACCGTCCGTGCTCGAAGCAGAGGCATGGGCCGCTTCGCTGGAGATTCCAGAGCCCGAACCGGGTGAGGAGGCTGAACAGGAAGAAATAGAAGCGGGAGAGGGAGAGGAGGAAGAAGACACATCGGACAAGCCGGTCGACGAAAAGCTGGGGGACAAAAGCTATTCGCTGGCCCGACTCTACACTCCCGACGGACTATTTGGAGATTCGGACAAGAACTTCATACCCGACACGATGGAAACGACCATCTATCTCGGGCCGGACACCTCGTCGATACGGGTTATCGATCTCGCGGCTCGGATCGGGCTGGAAACGACGGGTTTGAGGCTTCCACTCGTCGTGGTCGCCGACGAAGAACAGACACCGCAGAATCCAGTCCTGATCGGCATGACCAATCCTCACGTCCGGAAACTGATCGAAGACGAGACGTTCTCGCCATCTCTCCGGGGAGGAGAGGGACGTGTGGAGGTCGTCGTAGACGCGTTCAAGAAAGACCACCGGGCTCTGGTTCTCGTCGGAGGCGATGCCCCTGGCGAGGATCGTGTGATCGAGCACGTCGCCGAACGGCTTCCATATGCCTGGGATTACGGGAAAGACAACCTGCATCTGGCTAAGATCGAGGACGACCTCAGAAGGTTTTTTTCTCTTCGTTCGCCCGAAGCGCAGGCGTCGGCGGCTCTGTATAAGGCACGACGGATGGCCGCGAAACTGGAAGGCAAGGATCTGGAATACGCCGAACTCAAGGTCTTTATCGAACGGGGCGGTGAGGAAGTTCTCGAACACATCCGGAACGAATTTCCCAGCCTCACCGTTACTGCCGCCAACATCGACGTGCTGTCGGCCGAACCGGTGTTCGAAGAAACGTTCAGCATCCCATGGGAAGTGGCCGACGTCCGGGAGATGGTCTCTTCGAGGCTGCTTGCCGAAATGCACTCCGGTTCGGCTATTGAACTCGAAGTGCGTGTGAGCGAATCACCCGAAATAAGGGCCCAACTACAAACCGAGCTACGCGACGCGCTCCTCGGCCGGGGAGCCGATCCGGAAAACACCCAAGTCCGCGTCCTGTCCGCCTACAAACAAGGTTACAGCTGGATCAACGATGTTCTCAAGCCGAGGCTCGGAAACGCCTCCACGATCAAAATCTACTTCCGGGAACTGGAGCCGGAAGGTTGGCAGACCGTCGAATCGCCCATTCGGTGGCTCCAGGAACTGTTCCCGGTCGACGAAGTACTCGCACGTGATCTGGACATTCCACTCGAGAACATCACGTTCGAGAAAACAACCGCAGGCCCGATCTACCGTGTCGAGGCGGAGGATTCGGAAGGCCGTCGTTTCTTGAACGAGTCCTTCGACCCGAAATTTGTCTTCCGGCCCATGTTCGACAAGTTTCCGCAGTACGAAAAAGTCCGCGTGACGACCGGCTGGGTCCACGCCCGTATCGACGGATTGACACTCCTGGACGAACGCGTCAAGACCGACCCGGAACGATTCTGGGACGAATTTCAGCAGCGCGTGTTCGGGCAGATACATGACTATGTCCTCGAGTTGTACGAAGGCAAACCCCGATCCCGCTGGGCCCCCTACTTCGGTGCGCTCGAAGTGGACCTGTGGATGAGCGAACCCAACTACAGAATCGGTATCGACGAAGAACAGATCTCCTCGCTAGAGGCCGTTCACGAAGACATCTTCTTCGAAACCCTGCTCTTCTTCGACCTGATCGGACAGTACTACGCGGGCGAGCGTTTGACTTATCCGGGCCGCGTGATTCCCCGCATTCGCCCTTCGCGGGAAGGTACGGCCGGGACGGCGCGCATCCGGTTTACGGGTAAACAGGGTCCCAACCCTCGAGTCGATCTGGAATTCCGGGAGCGGGGTAAATTGAAGCAGCGATGGACGGAAGATTTCTGGCCGGTAAATATCGAGGCGCCTAAGATCGTGGCCGAAACGGTGCGGACAGGGCACGAAGGAGTTGTTGCGCTCGAGTTTCTTCAGCAGACCGATTCCGAAGAGAACCAGCGTGACGAATTGATCACCAAGGCCCGGGGTGAGGCCATCGACCGGACGTTGCTGTCAAGCGAACAGGCGGCGGCGATGGTCGAAAACATCCAGGAGTTTCACGACCTGGGGTTTGGTACGCGCTGGCTGTCCTACGACGGAGTGGATCAGATCACAGTCCGTTTCAGGACAACCGACGACGTCGAAACCGAGGCCAGCGTGTCCCGTACCGCGGAGGGCTACTATCGCGTACCAAAAATGGAAGCGTCCCAGCCATCCGACGTACCGATCGTTCAGTGGGACAATCCGATCAACACGACCGAGACCGAACAGATCATCTCTGAATTAGCCAGTTTCCCGGAAGTACGCCCTTTCTACACAACGAGCTCCTATCTCGGGAAACGTATCTGGGCGATGGACGTCATGTCACCAGTTGCAGGACATTTCTTCTCCCAGGCAAAGGCGTCTACAACCAAGCCGGTCCTTTTCATCACCGGACGGCAACACGCCAACGAGGTCTCGAGTACATCTCACATTTTGAGGCTCGTCGAGTTGCTCACCACCGACCCGGACTACAAACCGATCCTGGATCGCGTGAACTTTGTCATCCACCCGATCACGAATCCCGACGGTGCCGACCTGGCCTACGAACTACAGGAAATGACTCCCGACTTCATGCTGCACGCCGGCTACCTGGGTGCCCTCGGCGTGGATGTCACCTCGGGTCAGTGGAGCGCGAACCCGATGTATCCGGAGACAAGTGTACGAAAGGACCTCTGGGAGATGTGGCTGCCGGATATCGTTCTCAATCCGCACGGGTACCCCTCACACGAATGGGTCCAGCTTTTTGCCGGCTACAGCGCGTGGGTCCGATCCCGGACCCCCAACGGTCGGGACTGGTGGGCGCCCCGGGGCTGGTTCATGCCGGGCTTCAACTATATCCAGGACCCCAAGTTCGAAGACCACAAAACGACGGCCTTTGCCATCCGGGACCGCATCGCCGCAGCCATCTCGGCGACCGTGCCGGAACTGAACGAAAGGATGTACAGCCGCCGGCGAAAATATGGAGAGTGGGACGTGGATAACTACAAGGAGAACATCTACAACGATGTAATGATCTACTCGGCCCTGAAGGGATCCAAGCAAAGCAGCAGTTCCAACAGCTTCATGGTCCGGCATCCCAACGTGACCGTCTTCCAGGGAACGACGGAGGCGCCCGACGAAACAGCCCGCGGCGAATGGCTTCAAATGGTGGCCGGGGCGGGCCTCCAGTTCGACCTGGCCCACGCCCGCTTCCTGGCAGAATCGAAGTACGAGGTAAAGCGGACCAGGAAAGACTACCTGGACGCTACGACATTCACAATCAACCGGAAACGCCCGGTCCTGCCCCCGGACGAACCAGAAGAGCCCCAAAACTAGGCGCTCACCTCGAAGACCGGTCAAAACGAAAGGTTGTTTCGACGCAAAGACGCAGAGGCGCAGAGAAAGACGTATCTAAGAAATATTCCTCTTCCGTCTCTGCGTCTCTGCGTCGAAATCATGTCAGGCCTAGCCGATGGGTGTCGTTATGGAGCAGATGTCTTCGATTTCGGCAGTGATGACGTCGCCGGGTTTTAGGAAAATTGGAGGTTTGTGGCCTTTGCCCACACCGGGAGGGGTTCCAGTCGCAATGATGTCGCCGGGTTCGAGCGTGTGTATCGAGGTGATGAACTCGATGAGTTCCCGGACGTTGTGGGTCATGTACTTCGTGCTGTAATCCTGCATGATCTTGTCGTTGACCCGAAGTTCCAGGTGGAGGTCGGCATGGTTGGGCAGGAACCTGGAGGGGACGATATAGGGGCCCATCGGGGCGAAGCCGTCGCGACTCTTCGCGTTGTACCAGTCGACATTGAAAAACGCGTTGGATCGAGTCAGCATCTGCCGGTCCGACATGTCGAGGATCAGTCCATATCCCCAGATGTAGTCGCTGGCGTCCTCTTTGGACACCCTTGTGGCACGCTTGCCGATGATGGCCGCTAACTCCAGTTCCCAGTCGATTTTCTCCCTTCCCTCCGGAAGCACAAGAGTCTCACCAGTCGCAGCCAGGCAGGCTCTTGGAGACTTTGTGAACACGTAGGGAGGATCCTTCAGGTAGTCTTCGTCGATCTCCCGATCCATCTCCTCCCCGTGGGCGCGGTAGTTGACCGCGACGGCCACCAGGTTCCATGGATAAAGAATCGGCGGCATGAAACGGAGGCCACCCGGCTCACTCCCTTCCCCGATGACGCCACCCCGAAGAGAGTTTGCGATCTCGGAAAGACGGTCTTCGTACTCGGAGTAGCCCTCTATGAGTTCGAGATTCGTCGATGGCAGGCGAACCGACTGAGTGGCTGGCGATGCTCGAACGATGCCGGCGACGGCATCAAGATCGTAGACTTGACCGCCCACCACGATGGCCGGACGCCCTCGTGTCCCTCCTTCGAGATTGGCCAGTTTGAATGGTGTTTGGTCCGTACTCACTTCCACTCCTTTGACAAAGCTAACGATCGCCCCGAACGGCGAGTTTACACGAGAAGACGAATCTGGGAAAATCAAGGTTGGGGGAACTTCCGTGGCAGATCAAGAAATCCTCGAAAGGCTCGAATCTTTCCTGAGAACTGAAGACTTCGGCAAGAACTGGGACGGTGTCTATCAGGACGTCCTGCCCACAATCCAACGCTTCTTCGAAAACGAGGGCTTCCACACGACCCTGGTCGGCGAAGACGACACCGAATCGCGAACAGCCGAACTGGTCGCCACGCGAGATTCGCTCGTTCTTCGCATTCCATGGGAGGAGGACTACAACGGACGCTCGTTAGTGAATCTCGAGGGCATACGTATCGGAGGGTAGTTCTGGGCGGGACAGCGTGTCGGGGTGGCCGTCCCTGGCCACCCGAGGGACACACCGAAAATGCCAGGGCACATCGGCATGGCTTCGAGGAAATGTTCCTGCATCCCCGGCGGGCGCCCACGGAGGGACGCCCCGACACGCGCTCTTGAACGCCACCGCAAGGCATCAATATGACTCCAAAGACCCATCTCACCACGCGCCCCATCCGGGCGGTTCTATTCGATGCTGTCGGCACCTTGTTCGATGTGCGGGGAACTGTGGGGGAGCGTTACCGTGACATCGCGGGGGACTTCGGTTGTAAAGCCGACGCGACGTCAATCCAGAAGTCGTTCATCGAATACTGGGAAAAGGTGGGCCAGCCGACCGATAAACAGTCATGGGAGTTGTTGGTTCGGTGGGTGTTCGAACAGGTCGGACCTGTCGAGGACTTCGGGCGGTTCTTCGATACTCTGTACGAAGCCTTCAGAACGGACTCGACCTGGGAATGCTGCCCGGAAACCAGAGAGGTGCTTCGAGCGTTACAGGCGGAGGAGTTCCCACTCGGTATCGTTTCTAACTTCGACCAGCGGCTGCCGGACATCCTCAAAGCACTGGACATCGAGTCCTTCTTCAGTTCGATCACGATCCCGTCATCCTGCGGGTACCCGAAGCCGGACCGTCGTATCTTTGAACATGCACTCCGCCGGTTGGGAGTCCCCGCGGGGGAGACTCTGTTTGTCGGAGATCACGTGATTCAGGACTTCCAGGCGGCACGGGAAGCGGGCCTGAGGGCGGTTCTCGTCCGGCGGTCGGGGGAACGCGACGACCACACCGGAACGATCTCGAATCTGCTCGAAATTCTCCCCATGCTTGATGTTTCAACACGTTCCACAACCACCACGTGATTCCCTCTTGACGAAAACTCCATGGAAGATCTATTCTGGCTAAAGGCGACCAAATTGATCGCCGATCAAATTGGTCGGGAACCTGCAAACCTGGGAAGGGCACGATGTTCCGATTGTCCAAAAGAGCGGATTATGGCTTGATAGCGTTGAAACATCTGGCGTTACACGACCCCCAGGCCTATAGCGCACCCCAGATCGCTCGAACATACAACATACCGTCGGAACTCATGGCAAAGGTGTTGCAAAAGCTGGTCCGCAAGGGATTGTTGATGTCCCATTCAGGCCCGAATGGTGGTTATGCGCTGGCACGGAATGCGGAAACGATCTCGGTCATCGAGGTCCTTGAAGCTCTGGAAGGACCGCTTCTTCTGACACCTTGTGAGGCTGCTGACGACTGTGAACAGCTTCAGCTTTGCTCGATCAAGGATCCGCTTCGTAACATCAAACAGAAAGTGGTCAGTGTACTTGTGGCCACGACCATCCACGAACTGGCGATAAACTGAGAACGGGAACCGGGGTCCAACGACCGGAGATCGATAGAGGGGAAAAAACGATGGTCCAGCTTCCAATTTACATGGATAACCATGCGACGACTCCTGTCGATCCGAGGGTCCTCGAGGAGATGTTGCCCTACTTTCAAGGACGGTTCGGTAACGCCGCGAGCCGTAATCACCAGTTTGGCTGGGACGCTGAGGAAGCTGTCAGCCGAGCCCGCAAACAGGTTGCGGCACTGATCAACGCGAACCCGAAGGAAATCGTCTTTACCAGCGGCGCGACCGAGTCGGACAACCTGGCTCTCAAAGGGGTCGCCGAGATGTATGCCGACAAGGGTGACCACATCATCACATGTACCACCGAACACAAGGCGATCATCGATAGCGCAAAACACCTGGAAAAAAATGGCACGAAGATCACATTTCTGCCTGTTGGCCAAAACGGGCTGATCGATCTCGATGAACTGCGGAACGCCATAACCGACAAGACGATTCTTATTTCGATCATGGCGGCAAATAACGAAACCGGCGTCGTCCAGGACATCGCGGGAATCGGCCGTGTGGCTCGTGAGAACGGCGTGTTGTTCCATACCGACGCGGTGCAGGCAGTTGGAAAGATCCCGGTCGACGTAGAAGAGATGAACATCGACATCGCGTCGATCAGCGCGCACAAGATGTACGGGCCAAAAGGGATTGGCGCAATTTACGTCCGGCGCCGAAAACCGAGAGTGCTACTCAGCCCGATCATTGACGGCGGGGGCCACGAGCGGGGGATGCGGTCGGGAACGCTGAACGTTCCGGGCATCGTGGGCTTCGGACGGGCCGCGGAACTGGCACGTGAAGAATTGGCCGAGGAATCGGATCAGACCTTCAAATTGCGCGAGCGGCTTCGCACCACACTGGAGCAGAACCTGGATGAAGTGTTCATCAACGGCGATCTGGAGAGACGCGTTCCCGGCAACCTCAACATGAGCTTTGCGTATGTTGAAGGCGAGTCCCTGTTGATGGGGATCGATGACATTGCAGTGTCTTCGGGATCGGCATGTACGTCTGCAAGCCTGGAACCCTCTTACGTATTGAAAGCCATGGGGGTCGGCGACGAGCTGGCCCATACCTCGATTCGCTTTGGCGTGGGCCGATTCAACACCGTCGAAGAGATCGATTACGTCGCAAAGCGTGTCACGGAAACAGTTCAGCGCCTGAGAGACCTGTCGCCGCTCTATGAGATGGCGAAGGAAGGGATCGACCTCAAGACGGTCAAATGGGCTGCGGATTAAGTCACGGCAGTCATCACAAGAAAACGGTAAAAGGAGATTCGGATGGCCTATTCAGATAAGGTTGTCGACCACTACAACAACCCCAGAAACGTCGGCTCGTTGGACAAGAAGGAAAAAGAGGTCGGGACGGGGATGGTCGGAGCGCCGGAGTGCGGCGACGTGATGAAGCTTCAGATCAAGGTCGACGAGGATAGCGGTGTCATCGAAGACGCCAAATTCAAGACCTTCGGATGCGGTAGCGCGATTGCAAGTTCCAGCCTGGCCACGGAGTGGGTCAAAGGAAAAACCGTTAATGAAGCGCTGGAGATCAAGAACACCGATATCGTGCGCGAGCTCAGCCTGCCACCGGTGAAGATTCACTGCTCCGTGCTGGCCGAAGACGCAATAAAGGCAGCGATCGACGACTGGAAGGCCAAGCACCAGGACAACGGAGCCGGAAAGTCGGAGTAGTTCGACAAACCAATACCAATGGCAATCGAAATTACAGATCGAGCCGTCGATGAAATCAGAAAGCTTATCGACAAGGAAGGAATCGGTGCTGGCGGCCTGCGTGTCGGTATCAAAGGCGGTGGCTGCTCCGGCCTGTCCTACAACCTGGGGTTCGAGTCCGAAACGCGGAGAGGCGACAAGGTGTTTGAACGGGCCGACGTCAAGCTGTTTTGTGACCTTAAAAGCTATATTTATCTGAACAACACCGTGTTGGATTTTGACGATGGATTGACGGGAAAGGGCTTCGCGTTCATGAACCCGAACGCGAAGAAGACCTGCGGCTGCGGCGACTCTTTTTCCATCTGAGACATCGGATTGCGAAGGTTTTCTGGGGCCGTTGAACAAACGGCCCTTATTTTTTGAGCCTCCTCTGGACGCATGAACTACTTCGAAGTCTTCAACATAGAACCCTACCTCAACATCGACCTCAAGGAACTCGAAAGGAAATTCCACGATTTGAGCCGAAAGTATCACCCCGACTTCCACACCGGTCGTCCCGAATCGGAACAACAAAGCGCGTTAGAAATGACCGCTCGCCTGAACGATGCGTACCGGACGCTGAGGGACCGAACCGCGCGAGCCGAACACCTGGTCGAGAGCCAGGGACTCACTGTTGATCGCAGCAAGGTACCTCAAAGCCTGTTGATGGAGATCTTTGAAATCAACGAGGAATTGGAAGAGTTGCGTTCAGCTCGACAATCCGGTGGGGACGTTCAGGCGTTAATGAACGACCTCCGTGGATTTCAACGGGAAATCGGCGACAAAAGGCAGTCTTATGATCAGCAACTCGATCAGGCTTTTACCCAGTGGGACCACTTGTTGGCGGACGCGGAGACCGAGGGGGAGCGCCGGCGGCATCTCGAAAAACTGATCGACATCATTTCGCAGTCCTCATACATCCGAAACCTCGAGCGAGATATCGAAGAAGAGGTATCCCGATAATGCCCAGAACAATTGGAATCGACCTTGGAACGACCAACAGCCTGGCGGCGATCGTGGAAAACGATGTGCCGCGAATCCTTCCCGACTCCGGTGGTCGAAACATGGTCCCTTCGGTGACCCATTTCAGCGACGACGGTAGCGTGCTGGTCGGTTACAACGCCTACAGCAAGATCGTCGAAGACCCGAAACATACCGTTTTTTCGATCAAACGCTTCATGGGAAAGGGACTCGAAGAAGTTCAGGACGATCTCTCCCTCCTCCCGTTCGAAACTTCTTCCCAAAGCGAGCACATCATCCGCATCAACATCCATGGACGCGATTACACGCCTCCGGAACTGTCCGCATTCATCTTGCAAGACCTCAAGCGGAATGCTGAAGCGGCCTTGGGGGAAGAGGTCCCGAATGCCGTCATAACCGTCCCGGCTTACTTTAACGACGCGCAACGCCAGGCGACGAAGGACGCCGGTCGGATCGCCGGGCTCAATGTACTGCGAATCGTGAACGAACCCACGGCAGCTTCACTGGCTTATGGCTTGCAGAAACGCACACAGGGCGTGGTGGCGATTTATGATTTCGGCGGCGGGACTTTCGACATATCGATATTGAAACTGACCGAGGGAATTTTTGAGGTCCTCTCAACCAGTGGCGACACCTATCTGGGGGGCGACGACATCGACAAGGCGCTGATCCGACTGGTGCTCGATGATCTGGAGGAGAAGCCCGACAACCATGGCATCCAAGCTATCCGCCTCGCTGTCAGGACGGCAAAGGAGGACCTGTCGAACGGAAAGGAAGCCGACATCGTCCTCTCCGACCTGAACTACGTACGAGAAATCACGCGCGATGAATTCGATCGCCTCATCGCGCCGATCATCGAGCGTACGTTAGTTCCCTGCCGCCAGGCCCTCAAGGACGCGGACCTCGATCCGGACGAGGTAGACGAAGTCGTCATGGTGGGTGGTTCCACCCGGATCCCCCTCGTCCGCCAACGCGTAGAGGAGTTATTCGGCCGGATACCGCATACCGAACTGAACCCGGACGAGGTCGTCGCTCTCGGAGCCGCCGTACAGGCCGACATTCTAGCCGGAAGCCGGCGCGACACCCTGTTGATCGATGTCACGCCCCTTTCACTGGGCATCGAAACCATGGGCGGCGTGGTGTCGAAGATCATTCCCCGGAACTCCACGATCCCGGCAAGCGCCACCGAGTCCTTCACGACGTACGTCGAAGGGCAGACCAACGTGAAGATTCACGTACTCCAGGGCGAGCGCGAGTTGATCGGGGATTGCCGGAGCCTGGCTGAATTCGATCTGGCGGATATACCCGCGATGCCGGCCGGTCTGCCGCGAATCGACGTCACTTTCCTGATCGATGCAGACGGCATATTGAGCGTTTCCGCCCGGGAGATTCGAACCGGAAAGTATCAGTCCATCGAGGTGAAGCCGACGTACGGCCTGACCGATGATCAGGTCGAATCGATGATTCTCGAATCTTTTGAGTATGCCGAAGCCGACATTGAAGCCAGGCTCGTGATCGAGGCCCGTAACGAGGCCGAGACCGTTCTCAAAGCGTGCGAACGCTCCATGGGTGAGGAAGAGTGGGCTGGATTATCCGAAGAGGAAAGGAAACAGATCGACGGTGCGGTCGAACGGTTGAAGGAAGCTACTGGGAAGGAAGATCACCAGGCCATCCGCGATTCCATTGAGGTCCTCAATGAATCCACAATGAAATTGGCGGAACTGATCATGACCGCGGCCATCGGCAAAGCAATCAAGAACAAGCGCGTCAAGGAAATCTAATGAACAGGAAAATAACGTGGATCGACTCCGAAGACATTGCCATTTCCCTGTGCGACCGCTTTCCGGACACCGATCCGCTGACTGTTCGGTTTACCGACCTCCACCGCTGGACGCTGGAAACGGAGAACTTCGACGACGAGGGGACGTCGTCGAACGAACAGAAGCTCGAAGCGATCCAGATGGCCTGGCACGAAGAGTGGCAGGAACGAAAGGATGAAGCGTAAGAGTTTGTGATAGACTGCGCTCAATTCGATCCGAGGCCATGCGTTGTCCCCGCTGCAATAATACTCACTGGATCCCGGAACCCAGGCGACTCACCGATTACGCCAGGTTGTTGGTGCTCCATCGGCCGTTTCGCTGTCTGAAGTGCGACAAGATCATGACAGGCCCGTTCTGGTTGTCAGAGGGTCGCAGCAAACCCACAAACAAACAAGGAGCCGACCGCGCTTGTCCGAAGTGCGGCGAGCCCGCGCGACGTTCCAGGCGCCGGCGACTGGAACGTATGCTGATCTTCTGGCGGGCTTACCGTTGCGGTAAGTGCGAGGTACGGTTTCTGGGTTTCCGCTGAACGCGGGGCGCCCTCACTGCCGCCTCTCCCTCACTCTTTCCCGAAAAAATGGCAACATCGCCCTGTCGATCACTGAGGGTATCAAGGCGTTGGCCCACACCAGAAAACGGCCGGGCCAGTAGGGATAGACCTGGGCGCGCGGTCTGTGGATGCAGCGGATGATGGAATCGGCAACCTTCTCCGCCGGCTGCACATATCCAACCGGCTTGAATTCGCCGTCGACATCACCCTTCCGAACGCTATCGAAGAATGGTGTTTCGGTTGCAACCGGATAGACGACGCTGACGTGAATGCCGGCATCTTTCAGCTCGACTCGCAGCGCTTCACTGATTCCGTCGAGTGCGAATTTCGTGGCCGAGTATATTCCCGAAAGCGGAAGCCCGCGCTTGCCGGCAACCGACGAGACATTAATAATGTGGCCCGATTGTTGCTCCCGCATGATCGGTAGAACTGCCTGCGTAGCGATCACCGGAGCGACGAAATTCACTGCCAGAATCTCGTCGATCAACTCGGTGATTTCGCTACTCTAAATTGGCCCACTTTTGATCGTTTGATTTGGCCCACCCCTGACGACTGAACCGGAGAGGCTGTTCCGAACAAAGAGTCGGAATGGAGGGACCCGGTGTCAAGGAGATCGAAGGTGGAATTATTTGAAGAGATTCGGCGAGAGCACGAGTTTGGTGTGGGAACGATCCAGGGTGTGGCCCGGCGGCTGGGGGTGCATCGGCGGATGGTGCGTCAAGCGCTGGGAAACGCCGTGCCGCCGGCGAGGAAGAGCCCGGAGCGGAAGAGGCCGAGGCTGGAGCCGGTTATGGAATTTATCAACGGGGTGTTGGAGGCGGACAGGCAGGCCCCGCGGAAGCAGCGGCACACCAGTCACCGGATCTACGAACGGATCCGGATGGAATTTCCGAAACATCCGATTGGGGAATCGACGGTTCGCCGGTATGTCGGGCGGCGGAAGCGGGAGATGGGTTTCATCCGACAGGAGACGTTCGTGCCGCAAAGCTACGCCTGGGGTCAGGAAGCACAGATCGACTGGTACGAAGCCGTCGCGGAGTTGGATGGCGAACGGCAGAAGCTCCAGGTTTTCTGTATGCGGAGCATGGGCAGTGGTGGCGCATTCCATCGAGCTTATCCTCGGGCGACACAACAGGCATTCCTGGAGGCTCATGAGTTGGGTTTCCGCTATTTTGCGGGGGTCTTCGGGGTGCTGCGTTATGACAACCTGACCAGCGCGGTGAAGAAGATTCTGCGGGGATACCGGCGTGTAGAGACCGAACGGTTCATCGCGTTTCGGTCGCATTGGAAGTTTCAAGCCGAGTTCTGCACACCCGGCGAGGGCCACGAGAAAGGCGGTGTGGAAGGCGAAGCCGGATACTTCCGGCGCAATCACCTGGTACCGGTGCCGAAGGCGAAGGACCTGGCGGATCTGAATGCGCAGCTGCTGGCCGGTTGCCGTGCCGATGAACGGCGCAAGATCGGCGATCGGGTCCAGACGGTGGGTGAAGGGATGCAGATCGAACAGCCCCATCTGCTCGCGTTATCGACCGAAGGGTTCCCTCTGGCCGAGGACAGCTTTCCACGAGTCGATGGTAAGGGATGTGTACGGGTGCGTAACAACTTCTACTCCGCCCCCGTCAAGGCCGGGACTGTGGTGCGGGCGAGCGTTTTTCCGGCCTACGTGGAGGTCTGGCACGATGGCGGATGCGTGGCGCGGCATGAGCGAGGATATGGAAACGGCCAGCACTTCTTCAATCTGGAACATTATCTGGAGGTGTTGGAGCGGAAGCCGGGCGCGCTGGCCGGGAGCAAGCCTCTGGAGCAATGGCGGCAACAGGGCCGATGGCCGAAAAGCTATGACGAGTTCTGGCAGACGTTGATCGATCGCAACGGAAAACAGAATGGGACCCGCGCAATGGTGGAGTTGCTCCTACTGGGCCGGGAACATGGCTATAGCGAGCTGGATTCCGCATTCCAACAAGCCCTGCGCCTGGGATGCTCCGATGCCGCCGCGGCGCGCTACCTGATGACCGAGGCCCGATTCGACCGGCCGGCGGCGCCGCGACTGGAAGTGGCCGCACTACGCGCTTATGAGCGGCCCCTGCCGGAGGTGAATACTTACGATGCACTGCTCACTGCGGAGGTGGTCTAGTGTCCGCCACAGCCGGCGGGGTCGAACAGGCGGCGATTCAGCAGTACTGTAAAGCTCTCCGGACGCCCACGATCGGAACGCAGTTTGCGGCCATGGCCGAGCAGGCCCAGCGGGAAGAGCACACCTACACACGGTATCTGGAAGCCTTGCTGGCGATGGAAGTTGAAGAACGCGAACGGAACACCGTGGCCCGGCGGATTCAAGCCGCACGTTTCCCTCGAATGAAGACACTCGAGGACTTTGACTTCTCGCGGTCGAAGGTTCCAGCCAACCGGATCCGTGGACTCGCAGACGGTGGCTATTTAGAACACGCCGAACCTGTCGTCCTGATCGGGGAGTGTGGAACGGGCAAGACGCACCTGGCCACAGGACTGTGCGTGGCCGCTTGTCGGCAGAAGAAGCGGGTTCGCTTTACGACGGCCGCCGGCTTGATCAACGAGTTGGTCGAGGCCCAACACAACGACCAGTTCCGCCGGGTTCTGGCCCGATGGTTCCGATACGAGTTGATTGCCATCGACGAAGTCGGCTATGTCCCGATGGCAGACCTCGGCGCCGAACTCCTCTTTCAAGTCATCTCGGATCGAGCCGAGCGGGCGACGGTGATCTTGACAACGAATCTGCCGTTCTCGGAATGGACCCAGGTGTTTCCCAATGTTCGGCTGTGCAAGGCGTTGCTGGACCGGATAACCGATCGCGCTCACATCATCGAGACCGGAACCGAATCCTTCCGGTTTCGGCGCACGTTGGAGAAACGACAGAAACCACGGCATCCGCCTGGAAAGGAGAAACCCGCGAAACAAACCACGTCCTGAGGGTCGGATCGCCGCGCGGTCGTCGATCCTGGGCGATCCTGGAAACGGAGTTTTTTCCCGAAAGAAAGAAAAAGAACCAAAAAGAAAGAAACGGAGGCCTGTGGAAGATGACGCGCTGTGGAAATCCTAAAAACCAGGATTCCCACAGCGCTTGGAAAAGCCTCGCCAAGGGCGCTCGGCTTTCCCACATCTACAACACAGGCCCGACGGTAATTATCACTACTCGGAATTATTAACAGGAGGGGGTGGGCCAAATCAGACGATCAAAAGTGGGCCAGACCGGGTGGACAAACCCACTCGGGGGCCATGTGTTCAACCGTCCCGAAATAGCCAAAGCCCGCATTGTTGATCAGGACGTCGATGCGCCCGTACTCCTCATAACAGGTCGCAACCATGTGTGCGATGTCTTCCTGAGACCGAAGATCCGTCACGCTGATTGAGGCGTGTCCCCCGCGGCCAACGATCTCGGCCTGTAACTCTTCGAGAAACGGACGGCGCCGAGCCGCCAGGACCAACTGGACGCCACTTGAGGACAGCCGAAGGGCCGTGTGGCGTCCGATTCCCGACGACGCACCGGTGATGACAATGACTTTCATCGACCGAGATTACTTGAAAGAGCCTGGCTCGGCAACCGGCACCTAGGAGCCTGCGCGGCAGAAGAGATCTACTGCGAAAGCAGTAGAATCGGTCCATATTTCCCCGATTTTTCGTTAAATAGAACCACTATTCGCCTCAAAATCGAGAAAATCTGTCCTCGATTCCCTACTTTCTCGCTACGATCCCTTCTGCCGCGCAGGCTCCTGGCAGCACGCGGATAGTGATAAGATTCTAGTCCCATGGACAAAGGAAAGTATCAGCCAAGGGACTCGATGAACTCGCCGCGGTTCTCTCAACCTGCCACTTTCATGCGATTGCCCCACGTCGTGGATCTGACCGATGTCGATATCGCATTGGTCGGCATCGCTTATGACGGCGGAACTTCGTATCGGCCGGGGGCCCGATTCGGACCGAGGGAGATCCGGGAACAATCCTCACTGATCCGTCCATATAGCGGGCCGCAGAAAACCTATCCTTTCGACAAGAACAACGTCGCAGACTGCGGTGACATCGACACCGCACCCAACAGCATCGAGAAAACCTACGAGCTGATCGAGGCCGGTATCACCCGTGTCCTCGACGCCGACGCGACGCCTGTTTCAGTCGGAGGAGATCATTCGATCACGCTTCCGGTCCTGCGCTCTATCGCGAAGAAGCATGGACCGGTAGGGCTGATTCATTTCGACGCACATCCCGACACGTGGAATGAGTATTTCGGAGGCAAATACTTCCACGGCACGCCGTTTCGAAGGGCGGTGGAAGAGGGACTGGTCGACACGCATAGGATGATTCAGATCGGGATTCGAGGCCCCTTGTTCGGCTCCGACGATTTCGACTTTCACAAGGAGCACGGCATCCGCTGGATCACGATCGACGAAGTGCGCGAGCGCGGCGTACGCGCGGTCGCCGAGGAGATGAACCAGCGGGCGGACGAAAAGATGTACGTGTCGTTCGACAT
The DNA here is from genome assembly GCA_965247425.1 of Terriglobia bacterium. GTDB lineage: Bacteria > Acidobacteriota > Terriglobia > 20CM-2-55-15 > 20CM-2-55-15 > CAZOZZ01. The sequence goes on along the minus strand of OZ252023.1, from coordinate 859,042 downwards.
CGACTGCGTCGACCCGGCCTTCGCTCCCGGTACGGGCACACCTGAAGTCGGCGGACTCGACAGCTATGAGGCCATCACGTTCGTGCGCGCGCTCAAGGGTCTCGACGTCGTTGGATTCGATCTGGTCGAGGTCACTCCTCTCTACGACAGCCCCGGACAAGTGACTGCTCTGCTTGCTGCAAACCTGCTGTTTGAATTCCTGGCGTCCCGATAGTGAACAGAGAGTTCGAAGGCAACGCACGGCTCCCATGGGCTTGAAGCGCCATGGCTGGGAGCCTGCGCGGCAGAAGGGATCGGCGCGAGAAAGTGGGGAATCGAGGCCAGATTTCCTCGACTTTGAGGCATTTTCTCGATTTTGAGGCGAATAGTGGTTCTATTTAACGCAAAATCGGGGAAATATGGACCGATTCTACCGCTTTCGCAGCAGATTCCTTCTGCCGCGCAGGCCCCCAGCTACGACGCCGTCGTCGTCGGGGCCGGACCGAACGGTCTGGCCGCAGCCATTGAACTGGCCCGCTCTGGATTCTCGGTCAAGGTGTTTGAAGCAAGGAACAAGGTGGGTGGCGGAGCGGCGTCCGAAGCCCTCACGCTTCCGGGATTCGTTCACGACGTCTGTTCCGCTATTCACCCGCTGGCCGCCGCCTCTCCTTTTTTCAACAGTTTGCCATTGATGGATCATGGGCTCCAATGGGTCCATCCCGAAGCAGCCCTGGCGCATCCGTTCGACGACGGGACGGCCGCGCTGGTCACCCGATGTATCGCTGCCACTGCGGCAACCATTGCTCCCGACGCTAAAACCTACGTCCGGTTCATGGACCCTCTGGTCGACAACTGCGACGCCATTCTTGACGATATCCTGCGACCGCTTCGAATCCCCGGCCACGTTGCTACGCTTCGATTCGGGGCGCGAGCCATCCGGTCGGCGCGAGGGCTGATCCTGGACGTGTTCGCGGGTGGCAGGGCGCGGGCGCTCTTCGCCGGAGCAGCCGCCCACGGAATGCTTTCGCTTGAACGAGCCGGGACAGCGGCGTTCGGGCTGGTTCTCTTGATGCTCGGCCACAGGACGGGATGGCCGATGCCGGCGGGCGGCGCACAGGCAATTTCCGACGCGTTGGCCGCGCACCTGGTTTCCCTCGGAGGAACGGTCGAAACGGGCACCCGAATCGACGACATGGGACAGCTCCCCGACACCAACGCAACCCTTTTCGATGTCACGCCTCGCCAACTGCTTCGAATCGCAGGAACTCACCTGCCGGCGGGCTACCGCAAAAGGCTCCACAAATACAGGTATGGACCGGGAGTCTTCAAGATGGATTGGGCGCTGTCGGAACCGATCCCGTGGAAAGCGCAGGAATGCAAAGCTGCGGGAACACTCCACCTGGGAGGCGGGTGGGAGGAAATCGCGCGGTCGGAACGGGAGGTGGAACAGGGTCGAGTGCCGGAAAGCCCGTTCGTATTGGTGGCACAGCAGAGCCTCTTCGATCGGAAACGGGCGCCGGCAGGAAAACATACCGGCTGGGCCTATTGCCATGTGCCAAACGGTTCGGGAACTGACATGACCGAAGCGATCGAATCTCAGATCGAGCGGTTCGCTCCAGGCTTCAAGGACACCATCGTCGGACGCAGTTCTATGAGCTCGTCGGACATGGAACGCCACAACCCAAACTATGTGGGGGGCGACATCAACGGCGGCATGCAGCACCTCGGACAGGTCTTCTTCCGTCCGGTGGCAAGCCTCGACCCCTATCACACCGGAGCCGGAAACCTGTACCTGTGCTCGTCGTCGACTCCTCCCGGAGGCGGAGTTCACGGAATGTGCGGCTTCCACGCCGCCCGTTCGGTATTGAGAAGAAATGGGAGATGATCGGTCGTTCGACGCGGATTAACGTCTCGTTGAACGAATCGCCATCATCCGACGACTGGCGACTCCCACATCAATTCGGCCCGATCCTGTAGCGGATCGAGACACTCGCTGAAACCGTCACTTCGCCCGCGGAAACCGGCGTTGGCATGGCTTCCTGCATCGCCATCACGCGGCCCTCCATCATCGGGCGCTGGATCGAGACGCCGCCCTCGTTGACCGAAAGAACCGCTTCGAGACGAACATCGAGTGCTTCGGACATGGCTTCGGCTTTGCGGCGTGCTTCTCCGATTGCCTGGCCGAGGGCGATCTCTCGCGCGGGAAGATCGTCCTTCAAGCCAAAGGTCACACCCTGTAATTGGTTTGCACCAGCTCCAAGCCCGGCGTCGATGACCCCACCGAGGAGGTCCAGATCCTCAACGCGCACCGTCACGGTATTGGCTGCCCGATAAGCAATGATGCGCGGGTCCACCTGTCCCGAACGTTGCCTGGAGTAAATGGGCGTCAAAGTGAGACGAGACGTCTGGATGTGACGTTCCTCGACGCCTGCTTCGGCCAAGGCATCCAGGATCCGACCGGCAACGCCGTTGGCTCCATCCTGGGCAGCGGCCGCCGTGTCGGCCTGCCGTACCACCCCGAGTCGAACGGTCGCCAGATCCGGCGTCACGCGGACCTGGGCCGATCCACTGACCGTCAGGACAGGGTCGGTAGCCGGTACCGCCGATTGAGCACCGGCTTCTACAGAAGCCAGGACCACCAGTAAAAAAGACAAAACAACAGGTTTCATAGCACCTCCGTTAGTCTTGGACGTACGAATGCCCGGAAAGGTGTCTGTCAGCCGCGAATCGAGGGCGTGTCCATCGGTACCGAAAAAAACCATCACAGGCTTCAAACCACGCTGCATACAGAGTACAATGCCGCCAATGAAAACCCTCATTCTCTTGATGCTGGTTCAGCATGCCGTCATTTCGGCAAAGGCTGGAATGGTTACTTTGTCGCGCGGGTGGGTGAACCTCGACACCAGTGTCCACATTGGTGAGGGGAACCCGCTCACGACCGGTTCCGACAGTAAAGTTGAGATCCTGCTGCGCCCGGACGCCTACCTGCGAATGCTGGACGATTCTGAGATTGTGCTCGAATGCGAAGACCTGTACCAGTTGGCGGTCCGTCTGACCAAGGGTGACGCTATTATCGATGTGACTCGCATCGACAAGAAAATGCCCATCAGGGTGCGCGTCGGAAATCTCGAAACACAGATCCGGAAGAAAGGCGTCTACCTGCTCCAGAGCGCTGGAGTATCTGTTCTGAACGGGGAGCTCCGCCTCGGCCCGGTGGTCAAGATCAAAAAAGGGTGGAAGGTCAGCGGTTCCAATGGAGACTTCAGGAAGATGAAGTTCGACAAGGCGGAAACGCACCCGTTGGTGGAGTGGAATGCGCGCCGGAGTCAGGAACTCAACGAACGAACTTCCAGCAATCCCCGATTGCGTCAGCCCACCATTTATCCGGGAACCACACGTCTGATCCCGTTCGAGCGTTAACCTAGCTCAGTTGGCCTCGCACGTCACGCTCTGGGGCGGCGTCCTCGAACACGCGATGCTCGCATCGCGTCCGCTCGTCAGCAACGCGCACGCGTTGTTGATTCCAGTCTGAGTCGCTTCCTCATCGGAGGTTCCCGAAGCTGTGCGACAGTCGACCCGCCCACCGAATTCCATGCAAACCTCGCATGTTGCCTGATCCAGGTTCAGCGACGAATAGACCAGGTAGGCAACGAAGACAACGCCCGCGACCAGAGTAATCACAACCTTTGTGGTCTTTGACATCTGCGTAAAGTCAGGAGCCTGCGCGGCCCGTCAGTCTTGAGCGGACAACTCCGACGGAGCGACGGCTTTGGCTTGAGCCTCTTCCCAGAGGGGAGGAGGCTCCATCCCGTAATCCTCAAAGGTGGCTCTCCTCCCCTCGAGAACAAACTTCGGGGGCAGCCGCAGATCATATACAAGCCGTAACCAGCTCAGCACCTTCAGCACGTAATAACTGCTGTCGAACTCCCACCAGAAAAAGCCATTGTTCGCAGTCGTTTCGTAATAATGATGGTTGTTGTGCCAACCTTCACCCCCCGTCCAAAGCGCAATGATGAAAGAGTTCCGGCTGGTATCGCTCGTCTCGTAGCGCCGGCTTCCGAACAGGTGGGTCAGCGAGTTCACTGTGAAAGTTCCGTGAAACAGTATGACGGTGGACAGAAGAAATCCCACCACCAGCGCGCTGGCCCCTCCCCAGAGATAACAGCCCGCTGCCAGAAGAACAGGAGGAACCAGATGATACTTGTCGAGCCACATGATTTCCGGATACTTTTCGAAATCCTTGATCAGTTCGATGGGCGTCCTGCCGTACTTGGGACATAGAACCCAACCGACATGACTCCAGAAGAAGCCGTCTTTGGGCGAATGGATGTCTCCAGCCTGGTCGGAATGCCAATGGTGATGTCGATGATACCCCGCCCACCAAAGAACACCTTTCTGCGCCGCGGTGGCTCCACCGACAGCCATGAGAAATTGCATAACCCGGCCCATCTTATACCCGCGGTGAGCAAAATACCGGTGATACCCAGCCGAAATGAAGAACATGCGGATGAAATACAAAGCGACACAAAGGACCACATCACGAGTTCGAAAGCCCGTCCAGATGGCCAATAGAGGAGTCAGGTGAACCAGGAAAAAAGGAATCGATCCGATCCAATCGATCCGCTCGTCGTCTGCACGCAACGTCTCACTCATCGAGGGAATTACCTTTCGTAGTTTCGTTCCAGCAGTTCCCCAAGCGAGCGGGATGACTGGTGGTCAGTTATGAGAGCCTAAACACGCCTCTGCACCGATGGTTACGGCAGCGGCGGGAACAGACAGAGTGGCGGCCTGCCGCAGGCCACGAATTAAACACCACAAACAAAAGGCGTAGTATAGCATTCGGGGGGGATTCATTGTAACCGGCAACACGACGGAGAGCGGATCGGGGAAAATGATTATCAGCGTCCGTGCATGAGATTCACAAGAGGCCGAAACCGATAGAAACGTGCTTCACATCGGATGCACCGGTACGGCAGGACAAGAACTCGCTTCAGCAATGATTCCTTCAAACCGCGGCGCACAGAGCGGCGGATCTCGTCCGATCCGCATCGGGAACATGGATTGCGCATCACCTGAACCTCCACCCGTCGTCTAGTGGACTCCAGGATGATTGCACGCTTTGGACCGCCAGGCATAGCCCTGTATTCACAAATCATCCCGAAATCAGTCCAACCCCTAGGGAGCCATGGGAGGTGCGGAAACCGTGGAATCGACGCGAAGGGCCAGGCGACCCTACTTCTCGTATCAAGGCTACAACCGCGCCCCGGCAACCCAAAGAAACTACGCAATTTACACGTCCCCGACTAAAGTCCGTCGACCATGTAGCCGATAGTACGAACTAAGGTGGGTAGAACGCGTGGACGGTCGGCAGTCATGACTCGGAGAACCGGCGACTGGCAAAAGAGGAAACGGGTAAATTAATGAAGACTATCTTGCTGGCAGATGACGAAGACTATCTCCGGGATCTGGTGCGCGCCATCATCGAGGACTCGGAATGTCGTGTTCTCGAAGCGTCCAACGGGATGGAAGCGTTGGAACTGGTCCGAAGCGATCATCCGGACCTTGTGGTACTGGATTGGATGATGCCAAAAATGACTGGAATCGAAGTCAGCCTGGCGATGCGACAAGACCCGCTGACAGCGTCGATTCCAATCATTCTGCTCAGCGGTAATGATAAGGATGCGTGTGTTCAGGAAGGAAGACGGGCGGGCGTCACCGCGACGATGACCAAGCCATTCAGTCCATTGGAGTTATTAACCCGAGTGGAAGCCATTCTCTCTGAGCTTCGGGTCGGTGACATCCAGCCCCTGTTGACCGATCCAGGGGATGGGTGCCCGCTGGCCGCTTGAGCCCGCGTGCGCTTCCTGGTTCAGTGGTCTTGTCAGGACGATCCTGCTGAGACTTCACACAATATCTAGAATGGGCGCAAACACACCTCACACCGACGACTCGGCATCGAGCAGGAGTTCTCAACTACTGCTGTGTGCGCTCGACTTCAAGCGCATGGCACAACGCGAACGCCAAAGCGCCAAAGGACTCCACGACACCAGGCGTCAACTCAAACTCTTCGCCAGAGACGTCAAGAACGTATTCGACGCTGAAAGACGTAAGTCTCAGGAACTGGAACGAGCTTACGTCGACACTGTCATGCGGCTGACGCATGCGTCCCAATTCAAGGACGAAGAAACCGGGGCACACCTGGACCGCCTCGGCCACTATTCAAAGACTGTCGGCTTTCACCTGGGCCTCGATTCGAAATATGTGGATCTGATGGAGAAGGCCGCGCCGATGCATGACGTGGGGAAGATCGGCATCCCGGATGCCATCTTGAAAAAGAAAGGATCACTCGACCCGGAAGAATGGGTCACCATCAAGAAACACCCCGGGATCGGCGCCAGCCTGTTGAAGGGGTCTGTTTCGCCTCTGCTGACCATGGCTGAGGAAATTGCACTGAACCACCACGAACGACACGATGGCACCGGATATCCACAGGGACTGGCAGGAGAAAGGATTCCGATGTGCGGTCGCATTGTGATGCTGGCAGATCAATATGATGCGCTCCGCAGCCAGCGCCACTACAAACCTCCATTCAGCCACGAGCGGACTTCGGACATCATCCTCAACGGGGACGGTCGTACCCTACCGGAACACTTCCACCCACACGTGATCGACGCTTTCCGGGACCTTAAAGACACATTCGCCGCCATTTACAAACGCATCGCCGACTAGGAACGTGTAACGGGAATCGAGAAGTCCGTTCCGAGCGCCGTCGGGCGAACAGAACGCGTTGACCCCTACGCCCACCGGCGATACACTCGCAACCGAAGCGGCACTCCACGGATTTCGAACAGACGATTTGATGAGGAGGACGATGACGATGCTGAGGAGACTTGCGACTCTTTCACTGGTAATCTGCCTGCTGGCGCTCCCGGCTCCAGGCCAGGGGTCCGAGCAAGCCCCCCCTGTTGTCGGCCCACGGAACGGATCCCTGGTGGTGGTTGGGGGCGCGATGCGCGACATGGCCATCGTCGAACGAATCATCCAACTCGCCGGTGGCCCCGACGCCCCGCTGGTTCTGATTCCGACGGCGGGTGGGGCACCCCACTACGATCAATACTGGAACGGACAGAGGCTCTTCAGGGAAGCCGGAGCCACAAACATCACGATACTTCACACTTATGACCCCAACGTGGCCAACACGGACGAGTTCGTGGCTCCACTCAGAACGGCTCGCGGCGTCTTCTTCGGCGGCGGCCGCCAGTGGCGGCTGGCTGATTCATACTTGAACACGAAGACCCAGACAGAGCTGGAAGGACTCCTCGACCGTGGCGGCGTGATCGGCGGTTCATCGGCCGGCGCATCGATATTGGGATCCTTCCTGATCCGGGGAGACACTAAAACCAACACTGTCATGATGGGCGACCACCTCGAAGGGTTGGGTTTTCTCAAGAACGTGGGTATCGATCAACACCTGCTGCGACGCAACCGGCAGTTCGACATGCTGGAAGTCATCGAAGCACACCCCGACCTTCTCGGCATCGGCCTCGACGAGAATACAGCCATTGTGGTTCAGGGAGACGGCTTCCAGGTGATCGGCCAGAGCTATGCCGTCATCTACGACAACGAGAGCGAGATTCCTCCATACGGTCGATTCTATTTCCTAGCGCCCGGCGACCGTTTCAACCTCAGAACGCGTGAAGCAACCCGCGCAGCCCAGAGCCGGCGACCGATCGATCGAGTGCAGAAGCCTTCCAACAACAATTAGGATCCGGCGCTTGAGAGAAACAGTGGTGAAGTGAAGTTCCAGGCTGGGTTCCCGGAGGGTCATCGTTCATGACGATACATGCCAACTTGATCGCGGGTGAATGGGAAAAAAGCACCGAATCCTCGACAAACATCAATCCGTCCGATTTGGGTGACGTCGTCGGTGACTACGCCAGTGGCGACGCTTCGAGCGTGGACGACGCAGTCGGGGCTGCCGCGCGCGCGGCATCCGGCTGGGCACGAACAACGCCCCAACAACGCTTTGACGTTCTCGACGCCGTCGGCACGGAGATCCTGCGCCGGAGGGCGGAATTGGGCGAGCTCCTTGCCCGGGAAGAAGGGAAAACGCTTCCTGAAGGTCTTGGCGAAGTCGGACGGGCCGGCATGGTTTTTAAGTTCTTCGCTGGCGAAGCGTTGCGTATCGCCGGCGAGAAGATAGATTCCATCCGGCCGGGCGTCGAAATCGAGATCACTCGCGAACCGGTGGGCGTCGTTGGCGTGATCACGCCCTGGAACTTCCCCATCGCCATACCTGCCTGGAAAATAGCCCCCGCCCTCGCTTTTGGAAACGCCGTCGTATTCAAACCGGCCGGCCTGGTTCCCGGTTGCGCCTGGGAACTGGCCGACATCCTCGCCCGGTCCGGCCTCCCCGGAGGCGTCTTCAATTTGATCATGGGCCGAGGTTCGATCGTCGGGGAAGCGATGCTCAATCACCCGGGAATTGCGGGTATCAGTTTCACTGGATCCGTCGAGACAGGCGCTCATGTGGCGGCCCGATGTGCGGTGCGGCTGGCAAAAGTACAGTTGGAAATGGGGGGGAAGAATCCCCTCATCGTCCTCGATGACGCGGATATTCCCAGCGCGGTGAACTGTGCGGTCCAGGGAGCCTTCTATTCGACAGGCCAGCGGTGCACTGCGTCCTCGCGCCTGATCGTCACCGAAGGGATCCACGATCGTTTCGTAGAGTCGACCATCGAGCGCATGAATACGCTTCGGGTGGGCGACGCGCTCGACGCCGGAACCGACATCGGACCGGTCGTCGATCAAAGCCAGATGGAAAAGGATCTCGAATACCTCGAACTTGGAAGGCAGGAAGGAGCCAGGCTGGCCACCGGTGGACAGCGCCTGAAACGGGAGAAGGAAGGCTACTATCTCGAGCCCGCCCTGTTCACCGACACCGCGCCGGATATGCGCATCAATCGCGACGAGATATTCGGTCCCGTCGCCAGCGTCATTCGGGTCAAGAGCTACGAGGATGCGCTCTCGGTAGCCAACGACACGCCTTTCGGTTTGTCTGGCGGTATATGCACGAAATCCCTCAAGCACGCGAGTCATTACAAGAAGAATGCCCAGGTGGGTATGGTCATGGTGAACCTGCCGACGGCGGGGGTCGACTACCACGTTCCGTTTGGCGGCCGAAAGGGGTCCAGCTACGGCAGTCGGGAACAGGGCCGCTACGCGGTCGAATTCTACACGACCGTCAAGACGGCTTACGTGGCCCCCTAGACTCCCCCGACCGGGCCCTTTACTTTCTTAACAAAATGTTTTCGTCGTCTTAACCATTCCCTGGTGGTCGCCGGGCTATGTTTAAAGTGTCTCGTCTCGAACGGGCGAGGAACACAATCCGACGAGGAGTATGACGCAATGATGATTCGCATGTGTCTGGCCGGTCTACTGACATTGGCCGTGACGATTCCGGTACAGACCCAAACCAGAGAGTTTCGCATCTTCAGGGAAGGCATCGACGAAGACCTGCACTTTCGGTGGTCCGGCCAGAACCAGTTGGATCGGGTCCAGGATCTGCTGGATCTGACAGAAAGCCAGCTGGTGTCTCTGGAGGCCCTGCAAACGGATCGCCGGAAAAGCACCAAAACGCAGACGACAGAACTGCGTGAGAAAAGACAAGCGCTGGCGGCCCTTGTTCCGCTGGGGAATGCGACCGACGTCGGAACCGCCTACCTGGCGATGCTCGGTGCATCCGGAAAATTGAGCGAGGTGCAGAAACAGTTCCAGGCCGACTTCGCGAACCTTCTGACGACCGACCAGAAGGAATTGCTGGAGACGCTGAAGAAGGCAGGCGGCGGAACGATCTTCCGCATGTTGGGGCTGACGGACCCTTCGGGAGAATTCATGATGTTCGGTGACGGCGAACTATTGGAATTCGGCTTCTCTCCGCACCCATAGTTTTCGACGGAGGGTGGGCTCACAGCCCCCCTCCAGACCCTCCACCCGTCGAAACCCCACCTCCTACGTAACAGACTGAAATCGCCCCGATCCGTTGATAGCATTTCGAAATTACGTCAGAATCTTTTCGAAAGGATCTCATCGCAAAACGGGGTTGTCCGATCGCATGGGTTCGGAGGCGTTCAGGAAACAGGTCATCGATACCGACGCCACCGTCATCACGCGACCGGACGAAGCAGGGGCGGTGCTCGTGGCCAAGCTCGCGACCGGCGAACTGGCTCGGGGTGACCGCTGGTTTGGCAGGCGAACCAACAACCGTATCAGCATTCGACCGGTTTTCAATCAACGACATCCGGACCTGTAACCGGGCTCGGGAACCGAAAGGAACCCGCGACCGGATTCCTTTTGCTAGAGTAATAGTCATGGCTTTGAGAACCGTCCTGTTTCTCGGTACCGTGTTCGTTCTGGCTACGGCGCTGGCCCTGGTTGGCCCTGCTCAGGAATATCTGCCGGACCTGGACGTCGAGCACCCTGCGATCGATTATTTCGACAGCCCGTCCGACGATCCTGTTGCTCGTCTCGCCGGGCGCTTCGCTGCCGGTGAAATCAGCTTCTCACGCGGCGACGATGACCTCGGCTACCTGACCTCTCTTCTTGAACATCTTGGAGTCAGTGTCGATTCCCAGGCCCTGGTGTTCTCGAAGACCAGCTTTCAGGCACCCAAGATCTCACCGGACAACCCACGAGCCATTTATTTCAGTGACGAGGTGGCCGTAGCGTTCGTCCGCGGCAGCGATGCGATCGAGATCGCCGCGATCGACCCGGAACTGGGACCCGTTTTCTACTCTGCTGACATGAAGACACTGGAGCAGGATGGTTTCGCTCGACGGGAAATCTGTCTCGGATGTCATCAGGGACCGGCCACTTCCGGCGTTCCCGGTCTGTTTGTCGGCTCAGTGTTTCCCGGCCCGACAGGCAAACCATCGCCGGTAGATGCCATCATCACGGACCACCGCACGGCTTTTGAAGAGCGCTGGGGCGGTTGGTATGTAAACGCGACAAGCGGCCAGCAGAAAGATCGATCCAACGCCGTCGCGCTGAATCCGGCACAACCGCTCTTGCTGGACGAAAACGTCGGGCGGAACCTCACGCACCTGTATGGAAAAGTCAACACTGAAGGCTACCTGGCCCCGGTGAGCGACATCGTGGCCCTCATGACATTCGAACACCAGACACAAATGCTGAACTACATCACGCGAGTTGGCTGGGAAGCACGCATCGCGCAGCATGATGGCGAAACCGATCGAATGAGTCGCGCCCAGATGGACTCCGACATTGAAGCATTGGTCGCCTACATGCTATTCGCCGAAGAGGTTCCCCTGCCCGAACCGGTCGTGGGTGTCTCCACATTCAGCAAGACCTTCCCGAAGCGCGGCCCCCGCGATGACGAAGGCCGCTCGTTGCGCGATTTCGATCTCGATAAACGTTTGTTCCGGTATCCTTTGAGCTACATGATCTACAGTCGTTCGTTCGACGCGTTGCCGGCTTCTGTCGTCGAGAAGATTTATCGTCGGCTCTATGAGGTTCTGACCGGCGACGAGCAAGACGAGAGGTTCGCTCACCTGTCCGAGGACGACCGCCTTGCCGTCCTGGAAATCCTTCGGGGAACGAAGCCGGGTTTGCCCGACTACTTCGTCGAGTCCGCCAACTAAGAAAAACCACAACGCAAAGACGCGAAAACGCGAAGTCCGCAAAGGTATTTTGTTCTTCTAACCGGCTCGTTTCGATTTTGCGTGTGGGCGTTGAGAAAAAGCTAAGAGTCCGCTCAATAATAACTTCACAGAATTGGCGCCCAGCTTTGCGTCAGATTCGGTCGCGACCGATTGAGCAGACCGGAGGAATAGCCCGACATCTGCGATTGAGGAGCGGCCGAAGATGGCGCGAAGGTCCCGCGAAGATGGCGCGAAGGTCCCGCGAAGATGGCGTGAAGATGGGATGCCAAAATGTGAAGTTATTGTTGAGCGGGCCCTAAGGACAGCCGACACTTACCGAGCTCAGCGCAAAGAGGCTGATCCGATCGCCGTCGGATCCACGGATCAATGCTCCCTTGGCAAACATCTTGTGTCCCTGGTACGCGGCACGGTCAAAAGATCCCAGCATGAAGAAGTTTCCCAGTTCGAATATCCTGGTGCCCAAAGGCCGGTCCGCGGCGAGGGTCCGTTCAAGAGGCGTCGCGGCTTCCGTGTTTCTGGCACGAACCGGATCGCTCGCCAGAGTCAGACTCCATTCGTCTCCGCCGGGCCGTGTCATGCAACCGACGACCTGGACTGCCGCACGATCCGGAAGCGGCTGCGGACCATCCTTTCCTTCAATGCGGATGTTCCCGAGGGCACCCACACCGAGGTTCCCCGATCCCGATGGAAAACCGTTCGACTGCAGCATGTATCCGAGGATCTTCAGGTAGTCCCCGTCGCCGAGAGGCGGTTCTTTCGGAGGCATCGTTCTGAGCACAGCGTACAGGCTGTCGAGAGTATCTTCCCGCCATCGTTCGAAGAATCGATCGCCCAAAAGTTCCTGGGCATTGCCGCCACCCAGAGCTTCGCCATGACAGCGGACGCACTTGGCACCCGCAAGCACCCGCCCGTCGCGGGCCTGAGCCTCCGTATAAACGCCCCCCCAAACCGTCTCCTGATCAGAGCGGCCCCGTTCCTGCCCTGCGAGTTCCCCGACATGAATCAACCCCAGCCCCAGGACAAGCGTGAAGATCCTTCGGAGTCTCATGCCGTGCGGAGGCCTGCTCCGACTTCCCCAACTGACCACTGACCACTAGCCACTGACAACTTCTTCATTGCCCACAACTCTCGCCTGCAGAGTCCAGCGCCGTCAGCGCGATTCGATCCATCTCCGAGCTGCGAATCAAAGCGCCCTTCGCCAGCATCTTGTGTCCTTCGTGAGCATCGCGGTCGAATGAGCCCAGCATGAAAAAATTTCCCAACCGAAAAGTCTCTGTTCCCAACTGCTTCGAGGCGGAGGCTTTCAGCTCCAGTTCGGTCGCTTCTTCGGTGTTACGGGAGCGTACCGGATCGCTCGCCATCGTCAAGGTCCAATCGGTGCCCGAACGGGTCATGCAACCCACCACCTGCACGATCGCGCGGTCTGGAAGCGGCTCCGGACCGTCCTCTCCTTCGATCCAAATCGTGTGAAGAACGCCCGGATTCAGTCTCACTGAACCCGGAGGGAAGCCATTTGCCCACAGAATATGCCCCATGATGTTCATGTACTCGCGCTCGCCGAGCCTCGGGCCCGCCGGCGGCATGTTCTGCATGAAACTGTAGAGACTGTCCAGAGTATCTTCTCTCCAGCGTTCAAAAAATCGATCGCCGTAGAGCTCTTTCGCCGCGAACCCGCCGGTGTCACGTCCATGGCACTTGATACAGTGGGTCTCAAAGAGCACTTGCCCGTTTTCGGCCTGCGTATCGGTGTAAACACCATCCCAGACACTCCTGTCAGGGCCACTGTCTCTGCTCTGACCCCAGGCTTCCCCGACAAAAATCAGCAATGGGATCAACAGAACTACAAACTTTCGGTAAATGTTCATAACGCGTTGTCTAGGAGCCTGCGCGGCAGTGGTCGGAGAATCGATTCCCCAACTGGCCACCTATCACTGACCATTTCCCGGCCCCATCAACAGAAAGGAGCCCGATCGGGCTCCTTTCTGTTTCGAGTTGTCTGTTGCGACAGGTCACCGCCGCTTTACTTCGAGGCCGATCTATTGCCGTTCCTGATTGGTTTCCTTGAGGGTCTTGACGACACACGTGGCTGCCCGGCAGTGATCCGAGTTGTCCGACCCCAGATTCTCGAGAAACGTGACGACCTCAGGATACTGCAGGTTGTGGGGCTTCGGCCCGTTGGCCATATCGGCCACGGTGTCTCCGGTTTCGCCTTCGACTTCACGGTCCGTCTCGCCGATACCGCCGAACACCATCTTTGCCCGCGCTTTGACGTCGGCACCTACCGCGACAAGGTAAGCCATGACCTCGGTGTTCGCTGTCAGAGCCGCACCGTGCAGCGGTGTGTAACCCTGGGTGTCAGCCGCATTGACATCCGCGCCGACTTCCTGAACCAGGTACCTCACCGCTGCCAGACGTGCATCCGGAACCACGTTGCTGGTCTGTGGCTCAAGCCCGTATCCTGAGGCAGCCTGCAATGGCGTGCCTCCCAGGAGCGTTGGAATGCTCGGGTCGGCGCCGGCGGCAACTAGAAGCTTCATCGCGGCGACATCGTTCGACTTCGCGGCCCGCCAGAAAGCCGTCGCGCCTTCCTGCTTGATCCAGTCGCCGTGGAACGACCGGAACCACAGTTTCTTACCCAGCCTGGCATTGAGGTCGGCGCCACTGTCGACGATCGCCCGCAGCAAGACGAGATAATCGGTCTTTTCTTCGGAGACACTCGGCGCTGGGTACCACGTCCGTGCGGCCCATTGCGCATCGATCGCCGCATACAGCGGGCTCACGCCGGTTACGGTCGCCAGGTTCGGATCGGCACCGTTTTCGACAAGGTACATCCCGATGTCCAACCCGCCGTTCAGGATCGCGGACGTGAGCGCGCTCATGTGGTCGGCCGCATTGATCCGGTTGACGTCGGCTCCCGCCTCCACCAGTGCGCGCACGGTCTCCAGGTGCCCCTCACGGGTCGCAAAATGCAGAGCGGTCATCCCACCCATCGTCGGCAGGCTGGTCGCGCCTTCGCGGCGTATCTGCTGGGAACGGTTTGCATTCCCCGCCTGTTGCTCACGATAACGGTACTCTCTCTTGATAATCTCGGAAACATTCGTGTTCTCGTCGAGTGCCGCTCCGTTTTCGGCGAGCAATCGGACTACATCAGCGCGGCCGAGAGCAGCGGCGAACATCAGGGCATTCTGACCGTTTGTGACGTCTTTGGCGTTCACATCCGCTCCACGATCTAGCAGAACCCGGACGGCATCCACCCTGCCCGAAGCTGCCGCCAGCATCAACGGTGTCGTGCCGCTGGTATTCGCCGGGTTCACGTCCGCGCCGGCCTCGGCCAGGACCTCGATCATCGCCGCTGTCCCGTTCTTAGCGGCCATGAACAAAGGAGTGAGATTGCCCAAACGGGTCTGGACCGCCACATCTGCGCCCGCCTTGACGAGGAGTCGGGCCATCGCCACATCATCCCGGTATGCTGCCCAGTGCAGCGCCGTCGTGCCGTCGCCCTGGGCCGCGTTAACGTCCGCCTGCCCGTTGAGGAGGGATTGAACACTATCCAGATCCCCGCGCATTGCCGCATCCGACAAAGGCGCATCCACGGCCGGAGAAGTTGGGGCAGCCGGAAGCTGCCCCCCGAATACCGCAAGCAGTAACGCCAAGCACAAACCGGTCGTTATGGTCTTGCCGAACATAGATTGTCCCTCGCTGTAGAGTTTGCTCGTTCTGTGTCTCGGGTCCATATGCCCTTCCACTAGATCGCCAGCGGCCCGGTGCTGTCACCGATCGTTTCGATGTTCACGCCAAGCTTGTGCATGGTTGTCAGCAGAATGTTGGCTTCCGGTGTCTCGTCCGGGCAACGGAGATGCATGTTGCCCTTGAGTGCCCCGGATGCGTGCCCCACCAACACCATCGGTACCCGCTTGTGACCGTGAATGTTGCCGTCGCCCATCGGGCTGCCGTAAAGAACAAGCGTGTGGTCCAGGAGGTTGCCGTCACCGTCCGGTGTGTTCTTCAACTTGTCGATGAAGTAGGACAGCATGCCGACGTGATACCGGTTGATCTTGGCCTTGTCTTCGATCAACGAGGGCTTTGCCTGGTGATGTGAAGCCGTGTGGAACGGAGCGTCGCTGCCGCTTTCCGGGAACACCCGATTGCTGGTGTCGCGGCTCAGCTTGAATGCCGACACGCGAGTGACGTCCGCGGCAAACGCGAGGGCCTGCAGGTCGTACATCAGCTTGACATGCTCTTCCCAGTTGTCGGGCACACCGATCGGGGCGGTCGGCAGTTCTCTTTCGGCAGCATGCTCGACGTTGTATGCCTCGATCCTCTGAATCCGACGCTCGATCTCGCGGATGTTTTCCAGGTAGTCGTTCAGCCTGCCGCGATCCACCGGATCCAGATCCTTCTGCAGTCTGGCAACGTCGTGTGTGATGCCGTCGAGTATGCTGCGGTTGATCCGTTGCCGGGACGCCCGGTCCTCGGCCGTTCCGCCCGATCCGAAAAGCTCTTCGAAGGCCAGTCGCGGGTCCCGAGTCATCGGCAGCGGCGTATTCGGAGACGACCAGCTGATCGTGTCCATATAGAAGCAGCTGTAGTGGTACCCACAAGTACCCGACGAATCCAGGTTCTCGATGCTCAACTGGATCGATGGCAGGGGGGTATCCTGTCCGAACTCGTGCGCATACATCTGGTCGATGGAAGTTCCGTTATAGATGTCGGATCCTTCAGTCTGCTTGGCGTGCGCAGCCGTCAGGAACACGGCGCTCGAACGGAAATGATCCGCTCCGACTTCTTCAGCGCTGATCGCATCCGCCGGAGAGCAGTCGGTATCGCTGACGATCGTCGTGTACTCGCGGAACGGCTCAAGCGGTTTCAGGATCTTGGTGAACTCGAAGTCACGGCCCTCGGTCCCCGGCGACCAGAGATTGTTCTCGGTGCCGTACATGGTGCTTCCGGCCGATCCGTGAACAATCTCAATTGCTGCGAAACGACTCTTGGGATTTGCCGCCGTGTTCTTCAATGGCGTCTGGGCAGGCACCATCGAATCCATGAAAGGCAGCGCGACCGCAGCTCCCATCCCGCGAAGCATCGTCCGTCGTGAAATATGTTTCTTTGTGATGAACATGGGTCAGGGTCTCCTCGTCTGTTAAGTGACCTGTCTGAATTTAATCAAAATGACTGACTCGAATACGTACTACGGCTAATAACGTCGGCCTGCCTGCTGCTCGACCGTCGCGGGGTTGAGCGTCCGCATCTGGAAAGGGGCACTGTTGACCACACTCATGACGAACGTTGAAAACCGGTTGTTGTCTGCGGCTGCGGCACCCCGGATCGACCGAACCGTCGGCATGTCGCGATAATCCAGCACGCGGCCGACACCGTATGCCAGAAGGTTCTCGGCAAAATTCCCAAGGAATGCCTCTGAACGGGCCAGGATCGCCTGGCTGAGGCTCGGAACCCCGTCGAGTTCCGTCCCATCGTACATTCTGGATGACGGGTCGATGGTGAGTCCTTCGTCGTTGGCGCGCCAACGGCCGATCGCATCGAAGTTCTCCATGGCAAGACCGATCGGATCCATGATCTGGTGGCACGCATTGCACACAGGGTTCTGCCGGTGGTCCTCTATCCGTTCGCGGACTGTCAGCACCTTCTGGTTGTTGACGCTTTCCTTGAAAGGAGGAACGACCGCTGGCGGGTTCGGTGGAGGCGAGCCCATCAGGACTTCCAGAACGTACTTTCCCCGAGCGACCGGCGAGGTTCTGTTTGCCAGTGAAGTCAACGTCAACACACCGCCCTTGCCGATCAACCCGAAACGATTCGGATCGGTCAGCTCGACACGGCGGTATCGGTTGCCGACAACATTCGGGATCCCGTAGTGCAGGGCGAGGGTCTCGTTCACGAAGGTGTAATCAGCGGTCAAGAGGTTAAGGACGCTTTCGTCTCCCTGAACGATGCTGTGGAACAGCAACTCGACTTCCCGCCTCATCGCCTCGGCAAGGTTCCTGGTGTAGTCCGGGAATATAGTCGGTTCCGGCGCTATCTCTTCGATGCCGGCCAGGCGCAGCCACTGCGAGGCGAAGTTGGCCGAGAGCGTTTCAGATCGCGGGTGAGCGAGCATGCGGCGAACCTGGCTTTCGAGGACTCCATCGTCTCGCAACCGTCCGGCACTGGCGATCTCGATCAGTTCGTCATCAGGCGACGTGCTCCAGATGAAATACGACAACCGGGAAGCCAGTTCCAGGTCGCTGATGCGATAGCTCTGACCGGGTTCGGTGTTCGCCGGAACCCGCTCGAACCGGAACACGAACTCGGGTTTCGCGATGACGGCTTGCACGATCGTTCGGATTCCTGTTTCAAAGTCGCCCTCAACACGGCCAACCCGATACATCTCCATCAGCCCTTCAAGGTCTTCCGGAGTCGACGGTCTGCGAAAAGCCTTGGCGGCGAGGTCCCTTGAAATCTCTTGTGCGCAGGCCTCTTCTTCGCTGGCATCCGAGGGATAGCAGGTGAAAATCTTCCTGCGACTGGGCGTTTCAGACACGCCGGTGACCTTGAGGGGTCCGGTGACGGTCAATGTCTGAAGATGAGGCAACGCGGTCATACCAGCGTGGAGAGCAATGCTCACATCCATCAGCGTGTGTTCGACGAGCCGGTAATGGTCCTCCACGGGACCGTCGAACGTGGCGACGAAAGCTGCGGCGACGCGATGAGGCCCGGCGGTGACGTGGACGGGATCGGTCACCATAACGGCCGTCGTCTCCTCTTGAAGAGGGTCGACGGTGAACACGCCCGCCCGTTGGCCGTCGATGGACACCTCGATCTCCTGGCCCTGCAAGGATTCGGGAAGATTCGAACCGATCAGTTCACCCGTGTAGTAGTAGTAGAGTTCGATGCCGAACGTGTAGTCGCCGTCAGCGGGGAAGTTGTGGGTCACGGCGGTCCCACCACGCGTTCCGAACGGTGTGCCTTCGACGTGACGCATCTGGTTGGCCACTTTGGGAACGTCGAACTGAGCCATGACGGGCGCCGCGGCAGGATCGCCGACAGCCTGGCGGGCGATCTTGTCGGCCGCGCGGATATAAGCCTGCATCAGGGCGGGGGTGACGGTCAGGGCGTCGGCCATGTTGTCAAAATTGCCTGTCCGGCCATCGGGAGGGAGCAGCGCATCGACATCGATGTCGATGTCGAGCAGGTCCCGAACGGAGTTACTGTACTCCCTCCGGTTGACCCTGTGAAGTTCGGGGGCTTCCGAATGCGGGCGGGCTGCCTGGTCGATCCTCGATTCGAGTGCCGACGCAAGCGCCTTCAAAGTGACGGTATCGGGCCGGGGTGCGCCGACAGGCGGCATCATGCCGGAACGCACTTTCCGGATCACCTGCTCGGCCTGCTCCGCATTCAATTCCGGGTGAGCAACGTCGACAGTGGCCCAGGAAAAGCCACCAGAGGCCGTGATGTCGTCGTGGCAGGCAACGCAGTATTGGCTGACCAGCTCACGCTGGGATTCGAGCGTCGACAAGTTGCCACCTTCCTGACCCAGAACCACCGAGCCGTTCACTTGTCCGATGACCATGATGGCAAACAAAACCAGGCCACCGCAGCCCAACGCGACTTTCATCAACGTACCCTCCACAAACTAGAACTTTGCCGTTTTGACACAAATAATATGAACTGAGTTGTCCCCTACACTATAGATGCCGGACCGATTGGCGTCAATTTCTTTATTACTCTCATGGATTGAGTGCCTTACACCGAGTTTCAGGTTGACTTCCATCACGACTGAAAACCCTCGGCGATTGCACACATCACCTCCAAGACCGTCAGACCGTTTCGACTGGACTGTCAGACCGCTTCGACTGGACTGTCAGACCGCTTCGACTGGACTGTCAGACCGTTTCGACTGGACTGTCAGACCGCTTCGACTGGACTGTCAGACCGCTTCGACTGGACTGTCAGACCGCTTCGACTGGACTGTCAGACCGTTTCGACTGGACTGTCAGACCGCTTCGACTGGACTGTCAGACCGCTTCGACTGGACTGTCAGACCGCTTCGACTGGACTGTCAGACCGCTTCTATTGCATCGCGAAACAGTAGAACAGGCCGTCACCGCCCGAACCGCGGAGGTCCTCCTGGCTGCAACCACGGGACGGATGAGCAGCATTCCAGGAAGTGCCGGCGTCCCCACCGCCTTCCCGGTCATGGTGACCGACCATGGCGTTGCCGTCAGCGGAACTGGTCCAGTTGCTGCAATTCATCCCCACGGCCGAGGTGCCGTCCGCCAGCGAGCCCGTCAGGATGTCATGTCGATTCGGGTCATCTGAGCGACCGTTGACGACTTCGCCTTTCTCGTTGAGGATGGTCTGCTTGGACAGCCGTTCGTTCTGGTGCAGGTCGGCGACGCCGCGCGCTACGAGAAGTCCGTTGGCGTTGTACCAGGGACCGGTGCCAATCCGGTCTCCGGCATTGATCGCGGGGTCCCCCATGAAACTCGTGCTCAAGTAAGCCCGCCACGTCTGGTCTGAGGCGCCCGTCGCTTCGGCCAGCGCCTGACAGTGGCGGTCTGCACCGGCAAGACCCTCAAGATGGCCTCCATTGCCGGGCCCTTCGCTCGTCACGAAGAAGCTCATCCTGTTCGCAGGCGGAGGCAATACCACTTCCTCTTCCGCGGTGAGGGCAACCAGATCGATCAGAACCCTGTTGTCCTCCTTCGCGAAAACGACGAACTTGTTTTCTGGATCGGAGAAAGAAAAGGACGACCCATCTGCCAGTTGGGAAGAATAATAACCGAAGCGATCCGGGAAGGTCGCCCGCAACATCGGCGTGATGGTCCGGCTCGCATCATCGAAGGCAGTGCCAAAGTCGTTTCGCGGGCCGCCGCCTTCCGGATCGTCGTGACAGGTTTTGCAGCCATCGACGTCCGCACGCCGGTACGGATCCGACATGAACCGCTCAAGGAACTCGGGACGTGCGTCGACAGGCTCGACGAGTCCCACAAGGAAAATGACTAATAAAACAACACCTGCAAATCGAATCATGTTACCTCTCGTATTACCTTGTATTACTTTGCCGTGCTTCTCGAATATCTCCAGAGCCGGCACCATCTGTCGCCGGAGGACTACTGCCGGCTACCGGACGAATCCGAGTCCTTCTTCGCCCGGTTCACACACGTGGACGCTCTGCAATTGTCCGAATTTTCCGACCCTAATTCTTCAAGCAGAATTACGGCATCCAAGTGAACCAGGTTGTGCGGCTTCGGACCGTTCGCCATATCGGCGACCGAATCTCCGGTGCCCGCCTCGACATCCACGTTGGGGTCGTCCTGGCCGCCGAAAACCTGGTTCGCCCGCGCTTTCACGTCCGCGCCCATGGCAACCAGGTACCTGATGACGTCCTGGTTCTTTTCGGCCGTCAACCCGGCACCGTGTAGCGGCGTGTAGCCCTTCTTGTCATAGGAACCGACATCCGCACCGACCTCTTCGACCAGATACCGGACGGCCGCGAGCCGGGCATCCGGGATGTAGGTGCTGGTTTGCGGTTCGTACCCGTAACCGGTGGACACCTGCAGCGGCGAAACGCCGTTCTTCGACCGAATGCTGGGATTCGCGCCCGCCGCAACAAGAGCCCTCATCGCGGGAACGTCATTGGCCTGAGCGGCCCTCCAGAAGGCCGTCGCACCGGCGGGGTCCACCCAATCTCCATGCATCTGGCGTTGCCACAATTTCGCCTCGAGCCTGACGTCCGGATCGACACCGCGGGCCAGGATTTCGGTCAGCAGCTCGAAATATCCGGTTTCTTCCTGCTCCGGGCTCGGAACCGGGTACCAGACCCGGTTCGCCCATTGCGCATCGATCACCGCATACAGCGCCGTGACCCCTTCTGATGTGTCGGCGGGCCTCGGATCCGCATCTTTCTCGAGCAGATACTTCGCAACGTCAAAATGGGCGTTGAGAATCGCGATCGTCAACGCGCTCATGCCGTTCGACGCCGTCAGTTTGTTGATGTCCGCTCCGCCATCGAGCAGCGCCTCGACAGCGGCCATACGGCCGTCACGCGCCGCAAACCCCAACGGGGTCATGCCGCCAAGCGCAATATCGCCCTTGCGCCATTTCGGTCCGCCCGCACCTTCCGTTTTCCGGGGATCCGGAACGAGTGAGGTGGCATCGATGTCAGCACCGCGCTCGGCGAGAACCTTTATGACTTCCACACGGCCCGGGGCCGCCGCAAACATCAACGCCGTCTGGCCCTGATACACGTCCGTGGCATTCGGATCCGCACCCGCATCGAGTAGCACGCTGACCGCGTCGGCGTACCCTGAGGCCGCCGCCATCATCAACGCCGTCGTTCCGATCGTTGTCTTGGAATTAACGTCCGCACCGGCTTTGACCAACATGTCGATGATCGGCGCGTACCCGTTTTTCGAAGCCATGAACAGGGGAGTCATTTCTCCCAGGCGGGTCTCGGCCCCGACGTTCGCCCCGGAATCGAGAAGGAGACGCGCCATGTCCGCGTCATCCCGGTACGCCGCCCAATGCAGCGCGGTCGTGCCGTCGCCCTGGGCCTGGTTCACATCGACGCTCTCGAGAATCAGGGCCTGGACCGTGTCCGTATCGCCTTTCATCGCCGCGATGGAAAGCTCAGCATCTATCTGACCCACCCAAGACAGGGGGGCAGCCCACGACGGCATCGTCAACATGAGAACGCCCATTGTGATCTTACTCAATCGTCCTAGCATGTGATCTCTCCTCCCTAGATGGCGACCGTGCCGGTACTGTCACCGATGAAGTCCACTTCGACGCCGAGCTTATGCGCCATGGTCAGCAGTATGTTCGCCTGCGGCGTGCCGTCTTTCTCACGTATATGGAGGTTGCCTTTGAGCGCCCCGTTGGCGTGACCTGCAATGACGATCGGCACATCCAGATGGCCATGAACGTGAGAGTCGGCCATGGCGCTGCCATAGAGGATCATCGAGTGATCCAGCAGGTTCCCGTCGCCGTCCGGTGTGTTCTTGAGCTTGTCCAGGAAGTATGCCAGCAGGCTGACATGGTAGCGATTGATCTTGGCGAAGTCGTGGATTCCCTTCGGAGCCTCACCGTGGTGGGACGCCGGATGGAACGAGCTGTCCGTTCCGCTTTCGGGAAAAACGCGCGCCGAAACATCGCGACCCAGCTTCAAGGCGGCAACGCGGGTCGCCTCTCCGGCAAACCCAGCAGCCATGAGGTCCGCGGCCAGCTTGACGCGCTCGTCCCACGAATCCGGCGTGCCGACGGGCGCCTCGGGCACCTCTCTTTCGGCCCCGCTGGCGTTGTAGGTTTCTATGGCCTGAATGCGACGTTCAATCTCACGAACGTTTTCGAGGTA
This sequence comes from Terriglobia bacterium, assembly GCA_965247425.1. Taxonomy (GTDB): domain Bacteria; phylum Acidobacteriota; class Terriglobia; order 20CM-2-55-15; family 20CM-2-55-15; genus CAZOZZ01. The sequence continues at coordinate 836,032 of OZ252023.1, read as the reverse complement.
ATCGTTGAGCCGGTTCCGATCCCGGGCTCCCAGGTTCTGCTGCAGTCGTGCGACATCGTGAGTGATCCCGTCAAGGATGCTCCGGTTGAGCTTCTGACGCTCGACGCGGTCCTCAGGGGATCCTCCAGAACCGAACATCTCTTCGAACGGTACTCGGGGATTGAAGTTACTCGGCAGAGGTGTCGTCGGCGACGCCCAGCTGATCGTGTCCATGTACACCGTGCTGTACTTGTATGCCCCGGGACCGGTCGGATCGAGAGGCTCGGTGGCGAGTTGAATCGACGGGACCGGCGTGTCCTGCCCGAATTTCTGGGCGTACATTTGATCGATCGACGTTCCACAGTAGATGTCGGAGCCTAAAGTCTGCTTGGGATGAGACGCCGTCAGAAACGTACAGGCGTTTCGGAAGTGATCGGCGCCGACCTCTTCGGCGGAAATTGGATTCGCGGCGTCACAATCGGTGCCGGTCACCAGCGTGATGTAATCACGGTGCGGCTCGAGCGGCTCAATGATGGTACCGAATTCAAAATTCCGCCCCTGCTTCGCCGGCATCCACAGGTTCTGTTCCCGCCCATACACGGTGCTGCCCGCACACCCGTGGACGACTTCGATACACGCCAGGCGAGGTTTTCGGGCTCCTTCGGTCTGACGCGATGGCGTCTGGGCCGGCAACATTGCTTCGAGGAACGGTAATGCAACGAGGGACCCCATGCCTCGAAGAACTGTGCGCCTGGATAGGTGTTTCTTCGTGATGAACATCGGTTTCAATTCTCCTTAAGTTCGAACGTCTTGTTCTTGACACAAATTATTCGATTATTGCTGACGCCCCGCTTCGACTTCCGTTTCGCTGGTTACAGCACGCATCTGGAAGAGCGGGCTCTTGACGACTCCCATAATGTACGAAGAGAGACGATTGCCGTTCTCGGCCGCTTGCCGTTGGATCGACCGCACCGCGGGCATGTCCCGATAGTCCAGAACACGTCCCACGCCGTATGACAGCAGGTTCGTGGTAAAGCTCCCGATGAAGGCTTCGGATCGCGCCATAACCGCTTCCCGAACACTGGCCGGCCCATCGAGCTTCGTTCCGTCGTACATCTCACCGGTCGGATCGATCGTCACTCCACCGTCGGTGCGCCGCCAGGCCCCTACCGCGTCAAAATTCTCCAGCGCCAATCCGATCGGATCCATGATCCGATGGCAAGCGTTACAGGCCGGACTCTCCCGGTGCTTCTCCATTCTCTGCCGCACCGAAAGGACCACTTCGTTGTCCACGGACTCGGCGAGCGGAGGCACGACCGGCGGAGGCTTCGGAGCCGGGGTTCCGACCATGACTTCGATGACGTACTTGCCCCTGGAAACCGGAGAAGTTCTGTTGGCCAGCGAGGTCATCGTCAACACGCCGGCCTTACCCAGGAGCCCGAACCGGTTCGGGTCGGTTAGCGGGACCCGTTTGAACCGGGGACCGACGATGTTCTGGATTCCATAGTGCCTGGCGAGGTTTTCATCGACAAACGTGTAATCCGCCGACAGGAGCTCGAGTGCGTCTCGATCCTCCCGCATGATGTAGTCAAAGAGGAGTTCCACCTCGCGCCTCATTGATTCGGCGAGGTTCGCGGTAAAGTTCGGAAACTCGAGGGCCTCCGGGTACACCTGCTTGAGTCCAGCCAGACGCAACCACTGCCCCGCGAAGTTCCTGGACAGCTGTTCGGAGCGGGGGTCCCTCACCATGCGCTGAACCTGGTTTTCGAGGACACCCGGATCCCGTAGACGACCTTCACTGGCGATAAGCGTCAGTTCTTCGTCGGGAATCGTGCTCCAGAGAAAGTAGGCCAGTCGGGACGCCAACTCCAGATCGGTGATCTGGTACGCCGTGCCGGGCGCGGCGTCTCTAGGTTCCTGCTCGAAACGAAAGATGAATTCAGGCTTGGCCAGGATTGCCTGTATCGCAGCCTGGATGCCGGACTCGAACCCGCGATCGCTCGCCCCCTGCTCGTAGTAGTCGAGTAGACTTTCCAGATCCTCAGGCGTCACCGGTCTCCGAAAAGCTTTGCCAGCCAACTCCGAAATAATATGGGACGCACAGGCTTCTACCTCGGAGCTGGTAGATCCTGCCGCGGGCCGACACGTAAATATCTTCCGTCGACTTGCGCTGTCGGACACACCGGTCGGATTGTAAGGGCCCGTCACGGAAAAGGCCTGGACGTGAGGCAGCCCCGTCAACTGAGGTGTGACCGAAATCGTCGTGTCGGCCAACGTCTGCTCGATGAGCCTGTAGTGATCCTGAACCGGCCCGTCGAACTTCGCCACGAAGGCAACGGCCAGCCGGCGCTGGCCGGCGGCGACTCTGAACGGTTCGGTTACGTAGTTGGCGTCTTCCTCCTTCATGTCCGGATCGAGTTCCATCACCGCAACCCGCTCCCCATCGACGGAAATCTCGATCTCCTGACCCTGCAACTGCTCCGGCAACGCGATACCAACGAGTTCTCCGGGGTAGTAGTGATAGAAAGTCACATGGAAGGAATACTCGCCATCGGCCGGGAAAGTGTGCAACACAGAGGTGCCGCCGCGCGTACCAAACGGCGTGCCGGGAACGTGACGCATCTGGTTGGCCAACCGGGACACCTTGTACAGCGTCATCCCGGGGGTCGCTTCGGGATCGCCCACGGCGTCACGACTGATCTTCTCGGCCGCGCGTATATACGCGCCCATCAGAGCCGGTGAAATCGTCAGGGAGTCCGACAGATTGTCGAACCCGTTCGTCGTGGGGTCCGGCGGCAGAAGGTCCGTGACGTCCACGTCCAGGTCCAACAGGTCCCGAACCGAGTTTCGGTACTCGGTTCGATTCACCCGATGCAGTTCCGGCGCGCTAATGTGTGGCTCGGCCGCCGCGGCCTGGTCGATCCGCATCTCGATCCCCGCGGCCAACGACTTCAAGACGGCCATCTCGGGTCGGGGTACACCAACAGGCGGCATCATGCCCGAACGTAGCTTCCGTATGACGGTCTCGGCCTGTTCGGCGTCCAACTCGGGATGAGCCAGGTCCAGCGAGTCCCAGGAGAAGCCTCCTGAGGGTGTGACCGGGTCGTGGCAAACGACGCAGTACTCATTGACAAGCTCTTGCTGCGCTTCGAGCGACGACGTAACACCGCTCTCCTGACCGAGAGCGACGCTGGCCATTCCGGGCATACCACCACCGCCGGGCACCGGGGCCAAAATCGCAATCAGAACCAGGCAAGTGGAGACTAACGTGAGCTTCATCAAGCAACTCCCAGGGTCACCGGACTCGACAGAAAACAGTCCGATTCCTAAATAATAGGACGTTACGACACCACCGTTTTTCCGCTGCGAAACGGCGACCGCACAGAACTGACTTTTCGTTTAGGAGCTTCAGGTCACAAGTTACTGAACTGAAACGCTTCTGATACTATATAAGTGTCCGACCCGAAGGTCAATTTTTTAGGATCACATTCGAGTGAAGAAACGCCTCAGTCCGTCCAGAATCTCGACATGCTCATCGGTCAAGAGCTCCGGGTAGCAGATTCCAAAGGATGGACGGCAAGTTTTCCCTCAGGACACACATGTCATTAGCCAACCGCCCAAAGGATCCCCATTGCAGCAGATGTTATGCCGCGGAGAAAAAATAGAGTCATCGCGGAACGGTGGAGGAGGGCAGGCGGAGGGTCGGAACGTGCACTATGCGGGTCGCTCGACTGCTAACTGACAAGACGAATCGGCGCTACGTTGCCGCCCGAAGAGCACGAAGGTTGCGCGGCTGTACCGCCAACGAGACGGCAGATTTCTTCACGATCCTCCGTCGAAGGCAACCCCCAGCCGGGACGATAACCGAACAGATCGAACAAGGACGAGGTCCCGAACCTCCCGTCGAGGATCTCCATATGGTTGTCGGTCAAGAATGATGGGTGACACACGCCGCAGGCACCCGACAGGGCATTGATCTCTTTTCGCAGCGTACAGATGTAGTTGGCCACTCGGGCGGATTTCAGCGTGGGGTCGAGTCCCCGTATCAACCACTTGTTTTGAGTCGCGATTCCAACCGGACAGTGCCCCGTGTGGCAGCGCTGAGCCTGGATACACCCGATCGAGAGCATCGCCTCGCGGGCAACGGCGATCATGTCGCAACCCAGAGCAAAGGCAAAAACCGCGGCCTCCGGGAAGCCGAGTTTTCCGGATCCGATAAACACGACGTCCTCGTGAATCCCCATCTCGGCAAACTCCCGGTAGACGCGACTGAACCCGTTCTTGAACGGCAGGGCGACGTGGTCGGCAAATACGAGCGGCGCCGCACCGGTGCCGCCTTCGCCGCCGTCTATCGTGACAAAGTCGACGCCACGACCGGTCGTGGCCATCAGTGCGGTCAACTCCTTCCAGAAACCCATATCGCCCACCGAGGACTTGATTCCGACGGGCAGTCCGCTGGCATCGGCGAGTTCTTCCACAAAGTCGAGCAGGCCATCGACGTTTCCAAACTCACTGTGACTGTTCGGACTGAGGCAGGCTTCTCCTGCGGGGATGCCACGGACCCGCGCTATCTCTGCTGTGACTTTCGCTCCAGGCAGGACACCACCCAGTCCCGGCTTTGCGCCCTGACTCAGCTTGATTTCGATGGCACGGATTTCATTGGATTCGACGGTCTCCATGAAGTGCTCCATCGAGAACCGTCCCCGCCGATCGCGGCATCCGAAATAGGCGGTGCCAATCTGCCAGACCAATTCCCCACCCGACTGATGGTACGGAGACACACCGCCTTCGCCGGTATTGTGGAGGCAGCCCGCCATCGCACTGCCGCGATTGATCGCCTCAATGGCTGGCGCACTGAGTGAGCCGAAGCTCATCCCCGAAATATTGACGATCGAAGCGGGGCGGAACGCTTTTCTTCTCTGGCGGTGGCCACCGAGTACTTTCGCAACGGGAATGGGATGCGCCGGGTCGTATTCGGGCTCGCCGGGATGAACCGATTTCAACGGAAAGGCCGAGTGCTTGATGATCAGGAAATTCGGAGACAGCTCCAGTTCGTCGTCCGTGCCGAAGCCCGAATAGTTGTTCTGCAGTTTCGATGAGGCATAGACCCAGCTTCTCTGGTCGCGGCTGAAAGGTCGTTCTTCGTTGTTGCTTGTAACGATGTACTGGCGCAACTCCGGACCGACGGTCTCCAACAAATAGCGAAAGTGCCCTATTACAGGATAGTTACGAAGAACTGCGTGCTTGCGTTGAGTCAGATCATAAACAATCACGGCCTTGAGGATCAACGCGACGACAGCAAGAAAAATCCACATCTCACCTGACTTATCGACAGGTGAAGCGGTGGTCTTGAGCGTGTTTCGGAGGAGGGTTCAACGAACCTGCAAATTGGAGGGACGGGCGGGGGACGACTCAGACCCCGATCTGCGCTAACGCGGTGTGTGTAGTCGCACCCGTGCTTTGACGGCCTCCGCGGACTTCGGCCGGAGAATGGGCGACCACATAGACGGTCCGGCTGGGGTGGTGAACGTGAACGTAGTACCAGCCGCCCGGAGCGTCGACCTCATAGAAATCAGGACGTCCTGCGCTGGCGGACAGCCGGCAAACGGTTCCCATCTCACGTTGAAGTTTCTGGGTGTAGGTCCTGAGGGCTGGATTGAGTGGCATCACCCGGTAGCGCCATCGACAAAGATTCTCAAAATCTGCCCAAATCATAGGACCTCCTCGAACGACATGTTCCGCGTTCTCTATTTAAGACGAGGAAACCCGCTATTAGGTTGACACCAGGAATGTAAAGAAGCTGTAAAAGCGTCCCGGGCAGTTACTGGACCGACGCGGAGCGATGTCAGAAAGATGGCCGCATCGAGCCATAAACCCATATATATGGTAATATGGGCGCATGAAAACTACCGTCGAACTGCCCGACGATCTCCTGATCGAAGCCAAGAAACGCGCCGCTGAATTGCGCATCCCGCTCCGGGTCTTGCTGGAGACAGCCTTGAGATCTCAACTGAAGGGCACTGCGGGAAAGCGTCGCGCCCGGAAGATTCGTTGGGTGACCGTGGATGGGGGCCTTCCGCCCGGGTGGAATGTTGCCGACCGGGAAGCGATGTACGAAGGTCTGAAGAGAACCCCGTGATTGCCATTGACACCAACCTTCTGATTTACGCGCATCGAGGTGGTGCCCCTGAACATAGGGCGGCGAGACAAGCTATCGAACAAGCATCGGAGTCGGAGAGCGGGTGGGGAATCAGTGCCTCGTGTCTGGCGGAATTCTGGGCCGTGGTCACGCACCCGGCTTCGATCGGTGGAGCCTCAAAGCCGTCCACAGCGGCCGACTTCATCAGGGCTATGCGAGGCGCGGGGGCCGAGCTCTGGGTCCCCGCAGCTCGATACTCGGAACGGTTGCTCACGATGGCGAGCGAGTTGAACATTCAGGGTCCCAGGATCTTCGATCTTCAGATTGCACTGACGGCCTTCGACAACGGTGCTCGCGAACTCTGGACCCACGATCGAAAATTCGTCTCGATCCCGGGCTTGAAGGTTCGCGATCCAATTTCCTCCAGTTGAAGGCATAATTGCCATATGCACCCACTGCTACCGGAATCCGTCGGCGACTATCCGCGCCGGATCATCTGCCTGACGGAAGAAACAACCGAAACGCTCTACCTGCTCGGCGAGCAAGATCGGATCGTCGGGATTTCCGGATATACGGTCCGTCCCCCGGAGGCGCGTCGAAAGCCCAAGGTCTCGGCGTTCATCAATGCGAAGTTCGATAAGATCCTGGCACTCGAACCGGACCTGGTTCTGGCGTTTTCTGATCTGCAAGCCGACATCGCCGCGGAGCTGATCCGCCGGGGCGTTCCCGTCTACACTTTCAACCAACGCAGCGTCGCCGAAATCCTTGAAATGATCCTTACCGTCGCACGGTTGGTCGGCGCTGGGGGCAAGGGGGCGGAACTGGTCGGAAGGCTCCGAACGGGACTGGACGCCATCGAGGAGTCTGCGTCCCGTTTTCCGAGGAGACCCCGGGTCTTTTTTGAAGAGTGGAACGACCCGCTCATCAGCGGTATTCGCTGGGTTGATGAATTGGTGGAGATCGCCGGCGGCCAATCCATGTTTCCGGAGTTGCGGGTCCAGCCACTGGCGAAGGATCGCATTCTCGAACCGGCGAGAGTCGTGGAGCGGGATCCGGAAATCATCATAGGTTCCTGGTGCGGGGTGCGGTTCAACCCGGATTTCGTACGTGACAGGGAAGGCTGGAGCGGCGTCCGAGCTGTGCGTGACGGCCACCTGTATGAAGTGAAGTCGACCTATATTCTTCAGCCGGGGCCGGCGGCGCTCACCGAAGGCGTGCGGCAGATTCACAACGTCTGCGCGCGTGTGCTCGGCCTGGACGTGGATGCCGCAATCGCTCCTGAAGAGAAGGTCGATCCCAATCTGCCGTAATCGCCAGTTCCGGTTGAACCAGGAGCCTGCGCGGCACTACTTTTTCACTCGGGCACTTTTCGAACGTATGAATTGTCGTAGGTGCGGGCCAGATCGATCGTCGACCGATCGAGCGTCGGATCGACGAGCGTGAGAGTTTCCAGAACGTTCGGAGGGCCGTCCTCGGGCATGATGCCGTCCGGGCTGAACATCCCGAGGTTGGCTTCCAGGGCTTCGACGTACAACTCCCTGCTACCTTCCACCCAGAACTCCGGAACATGCCCGGCAATCTCTTCAGCCGAATGGGAGCCGATATATCGCAGCGTTCGAACGGTGGCGTTGACCAGCGCTTGAACCGTCCGGGGGTTCTCGGCGGAAAACCGGAGGGCCACGTACAGGCCGCCTGAAGGCCATGGGCCACCGAACACTTCGCGGGCGCCCTCGGCCGAACGGGTGTCATAAAGAGGCTGCGCGGTTCCATCGCGCACGAGTTTCTGTGCCAGCGGATCGACGGTCACGCCACCCCAAACCTGACCCGATTCGATCGCAGCCACCATCGTGGTCGTTCCGGTCGTGACCACGGGGATGGCCTGCGGGTCGAACCCGTTCTTACTCAGCAGGTACTTGACCATCGCATCGGTGGACGACCCGGGCGCCGTGACTCCGAAAGGCTTTCCGACGAGGTCGGCAATCGAACGCACCTGGTCGACGTGAGGCGTACCGATCATCATGACGAGACCGGGGACGCGGTCGAACAGGGTGACCATCACCAGATCCTTGCCGCGAGCCTGCGTTCGAATAGTGTGTTCATAAAACCCAACGACGGCGTCGACCGATTCTCCGGCCAAGGCCGCCAGGGCCTGAGACCCACCGCGCAGATCCGATATTTCAACGGTCAGTCCCTCTTCTGCGAAATACCCGAGCTTGTCGGCCAGGCTCAACGGGAGATAGACGTATTGAGACTGGCCTCCCACGGCAATCCGGACGTTCGAAATTTCCGGACCGTCAAGGGACCGAGGCGCCGGAGTTGTGCTCGAACATGCGGCCAGAATGGAAACGAACCCTATGGAGAACAAACTTCGTTTGAAACATTTCAAATAATTCATCGATGCAATCCTGAGTCAGAAGATGCGGCTCACGCTCCGGCAGCCTCTCCCGAAAGCGGCGGTTTCCAGGCAAGCAGCTTGCGCTCCACCAGCGTGACGCCCAGTTCCACGATCACGACGATGATACATAGAATCGTCATCCCGGCGTAGACTCCAGCGGCATCGAAATTCCCCTGGGCCTGGGCGATCACCCATCCGAGGCCACGCGCAGCGGCCAGATATTCACCGACAACCGCCCCGACCAGCGCGAATCCCACCGAGGTGTGCAGGCTCGAAAGGATCCAACTCATCGCCGAAGGCAAGAGGACATGCCGCGCCAACTGACCGCTGTCGGCACCGAGCATCCGGGCATTGTTGACCAGGTTGCGATCGACGTCGCGAACACCCTGATACGCATTGAAGAACACGATAAAGAAGACCAGAGAGAAGCTCAGCGCAATTTTTGAAGCCTCGTCAATTCCCAGAATCAAAACAAAGATGGGCGCGAGTACAAGACGCGGCATCGCGTTCAGCACCTGAATGTAAGGATTGAACACGCGAGACCAGAACTCGGAACGGCCAAGAACGAACCCGATCGCAACACCGAAAACGACACCCAGGGTGAAGCCCGCAATCATTTCCTCCAGCGTCACCGCAATGTGACTGTAGATCGTCCGGCCTCCCAGGATTGTTCCCTGTGTCGTTCCGATCCATGTCCAGACCCGTGAAAGAAACGCCGAAGGCTGCGAAAAGAAAAACGTGTCGAGAATGCCGCTCCGCGCTCCCGCCTCCCAGGCGGCGATGACAGCGACGAAGAGCCCGATCTGAATCGTGAGAATCAGTCCCGGCTTATGCTCTGGTACGGGCATGGCTCTCCAGGACCTCCGTTCGCAACGCCGACCAGATGGTCTCGTAAAGTTCCGCAAACCCGGGCGTGAAACGAGCCTCCATGACGTTTCGGGGTCGGGGCAAATCGATAAGGTAGTCGGCTTTGAGACGGGAGTTCGGACCGGCAGTCAAAAGCAGGATCCGGTCAGACAGGGAGATGGCTTCTTCCAGATCGTGGGTAACGAACAGCACGGTGGCTCCCAGTTCCCGCCACAATTCCAGTAGTTCGTTCTCCATCAAAGCGCGTGTCTGTACATCGAGCGCACCGAAGGGCTCATCCATCAGCAGCAGCGGAAGCCCGTTGATCAGCACCTGCGCCATCGCGGCACGCTTGAGCTGCCCACCGGAAAGTTGATACGGGTACCGATCATCGAAACCCGACAACCCGACGCGATCGATCCAGGACCTCGCCTGGTCGCGAGCGGACTGCGTCGTGGCCCCTCGAAGGATCGGACCCAGCATGACGTTATCCCGAACTCGTTTCCAGGGGAGGAGCGCATCCTGCTGGAACATGTATGCGGCATCCGGATTCACGCCGCTCACGTTCCGGCCCGAGGTGCGCACAGTGCCCGAAGTCGGGCCGAGCAACCCGGCCACAAGATTCAGGATGGAGTACTTGCCGCAACCGGTAGGGCCCACGATGGCCACGAACTGTCCGTCGGGAACCGAAAAAGTGATCTCATCAATGGCGGGATATCCGTCGAACCGGAGCCCCGCGGCATCCAGTTCGACGGCATAGCTGGTTCGGGAAGAATCCACGAGCTGAGCGTGTTTAAGACGCTGCCTTTCGCTTGAGAGCGTCGGAAAGTCCTGGAACCCCATCGACACCGCTCAACAATTCAAAACGGGACGCTTCGAACGCATCACCAATAGGTTCGTATCGTCCTCCCAGATGCTCGGCGAGAAACGCCTCGGCCACTGCGTAAAACGCTTGCCGGTTCTCCGGCTTGGCAAAGCCGTGGCCTTCTTCGGTAAAAAGCATGTAGCTGACCGGTATGTCCCTCTCGTTCATGGCCTCGACGATCTGATCCGATTCTGCCTGTTTGACTCGAGGATCGTGTTTCCCCTGGGCGATCAACAGCGGTCGACGGATTTGATCGACATGAAACAGCGGCGACCGTGATTTTAGAAACTCACGGCCTTCATCCGTCGTGCAGTCTCCGATCCTGGTCGTCATGATCGACATCAGCGGAACCCAGTAGGGCGGTGGATTTTCCATCATCGTGATGAGGTTCGACGGGCCGACGATATCGACCCCACACACGAACGTGTCGGGTGTGAAGGTCAGGCCGACCAGCGTGGCATACCCGCCATAACTGCCACCCATAATCGCAACCCTGTCCCGATCGGCAATCTTCTCATCCACAGCCCAGTTGACGGCATCGATCAGATCATCGTGCATCGCCGCCGCCCACTCGTGGTTGGCTTTGTTGATAAAACCCTTCCCGAATCCGGTGGAGCCGCGATAGTTGACCGACAGAACCGCGTATCCACGATTTGCGAGCCACTGGTGATTCGGGGTGTAGCCCCAGTTGTCCCGTGCCCAGGGACCACCATGGACGAACAGGACCATCGGGAGTGGTTCGTCCGGTCGGCCGGTCCGGTTCGGATCGCTCCCGGCCGGCAACGACAGGTAGCTGACCAGTTCCAGGCCGTCCCGAGCCGGGATGACATCCGAGTGCATCGCGACGAGCGGAAGATCTTCCAGCTTCGGTTGATCCGTAAAGAGAAAAGTCGCGTTTCGGGTGGAACGATCGTAGAGATAGAATCGTGTCGGACCGTCGTCCATGAGGTAAACGACAGTCCATTGTTGATCGTCCAGAGTGCGGCTCGTGATCTGGATCTCACCGTCGGCAACGCCTCCGAGATACTCCATGTCGGGCTGGATGGAAGCATCGAGGATTTTCCATTCCTGACGGGCATGCGTGATGGTGACAGCCTGGACGTTTTTCTCCGTTGGATGCACGACCGCACCGTCGATGTCGGCCCGCTCGCTTTCGGCAAGGAGTTCCTCGTCCCCGGTTTCGAGGTTCACGACCGTGAGCGCACTCTTGTCCCGGCCCCGGCTGTCGAGCATGTAGTAGCGTTCACCGGACTTATCGAAACCGACCGGATGAGTCGTCATCGCATCGGCGGCGTCGATCCGCACAAACTCCTTCCATTCGCCTTCGGAGTCGGGTTTGAGATAGACGTGCCCCGCATCGGGCGTAAACGTCAGGGCGAAGCGCACGCGATAGTCGTCATCGACCATGAAACCAGCAAAGCCGGGATTCTCCTGCATCAGTGCCCTTTCACCCGTATCGATGTTGACACGGTAGATGTCATGCAACTCGCGCTTGTCCCGGTCGTTGATGCCGACGAGTATTTCCTTTGGAAACTTCCGGCTCACACCTTGAATGCGGGCGGCGATCTTGTCGATCGGTGTCAGATCCTTGATGGAGTCGGTATCCAGGTTCACGCTGTAGATGTGCCAGTCCTCATCCCCATCCTTGTCCTGCGGGTAGAGCAGGTGCACGCTCGTATATGCCCAGAAAAACGATCGGATTCCGCGGTGGTCGTCCCGGGACACAGGTTTCGCCGCTGATGGCTCATCGGCCGGTCCAACCCAGACATTGAGCACCCCATCGAGCGGGGCAAGATAGGCCATCTTCGTCCCATCGGGACTGATGCGGGCATGCGCTTTTTCCGGGTTTCCAAACAGTTGTTTTCGAGAGATCAAGAGTCACTCCTCCTTGTTATCTTGAAAGGCCGGTGGGCAATGGGAAGCTTAGCCGGTTTCGGGGAACCGGGTCAAATGGGAGGGGGAGATCCGAACGCGTCTCATCTGTAAAAGAGATTTACCAGCGCCAGGGGGACGGCGGGCACGTAGCTGACCAGGAGGAGGACTCCGAGAAGGACGGCAATGAAGTAGATGTTGACCTTTGTCACTTCCCAGATGTCGGCGTTCGCGATCGAGCATGCGGTGACCAGGACGCTTGCTACGGGGGGCGTTTGCTGGCCGATTCCGAGATTGAGCGTGACCACCAGGCCGAAGTGGACGGGATCGATGCCGGCCGCTGTGACCAGAGGCATGACGATCGGAACGACGAGGATGATCGCGGCCGCGGAATGCAGAAACAGGCCGACCGCGAGGAAAAAGACATTCAGCAGGGCCATGATGACGAGAGGATTGTCAGTCAGGCCGATGATGCCCCCGGCCACGCGCTGAGGCAACTGAACAGAGGTCAGGAAGTCCCCGAGGAGTGCGGAAGTGGCGACGAGCAGCATCACGACCGCGGTCTGGCTCCCCCCTTCGATCATGGACTCCCTCAATCGTTTGAGATTCAGTTCCCGGTAGATCACGGCGCCGATAAAGATTGCCGCGACAACCGCAAGGCCGGCACCCTCGGTGGCCGTGACCCAACCGCTGAAGATGCCGCCAAGAATGATAACCGGTAGCGTGAGCGCCCAGGCAGCCTCCTTGAAGGTCTGGGCCACGCGACGGAGTTGGAAGACTTCTTCCACCGGGAAATTGTGGCGAACGGAAATGAAGTGAGCCACACCCATCATCAGGACACCGCCAAGGACTCCGGGGATGATACCGGCCACAAACAGTTCAACGACGGAACTACCCGACATAACGGCATAGAGGATCATGGGCAACGATGGGGGAATGATTACGGCGAGCGTTGAAGCCGACGAGGTCACGGCGGCGGCGAACGGTGTCGGATAGCCTTTCCGCTTCATGGCGGGGATCAGGATGGAACCCAACGCTGCAACGTCGGCAACGGCTGAGCCTGAGATCTCGGCAAAGAAAAGCGACGTACCGACCGTCACCATCGCCAGACCTCCACGCACGAAGCCGAGCAACGCGGAAGCGAATGCGATCAGCCGGCGGGAAATGCCCGACGCGTTCATGATCGCCCCTGCGAGAATAAAGAGCGGTATCGCGATCAACGTGAACTTGCGAGCGCCATCAAAAAGCACAAGCGCGACGTTTGGCAACGAATCGAATCCACTGGTCACGCCCATCGCCACGGTCGCCACGACTCCCAGAGCGATACCGATCGGCACGTCGATAAAGACCAGTGCCAGGAGGCCGAAGAAAAGCAGAAGAAGCGTCACGGTGATTCCCTTTCGCTCGTTTCCTTATCCACTCGTTCGCGAACCTGACCGAAGCTCAGCAATTCGGCGACGATGAAAAGAACGGCTCCGATCGGAATCACGGATTGAGTCAACTGTGTGGGCACCCAGGGCAGGCTGACCAGGTGTGTACCTTCGAGAACCAGCAAAACGCGCCACCCGGCCCAGGCGACAAGGACGAAGAACGCCACGATTACGGTTTCCCGAATGGCAACCAGAACGAGTCGCAGTCTTGGTCCCACCGACTCGACAAGCTTTGGAAAACCGATGTGGGCGCGACCCAGGGCAGCCAGGCTGGCGCCATAGTAGGTGAGCCAGACCAGCAGAATCGATGCGACCTCGTCGTACCACACCAGAGAGGCGCCGGCTTTACGGAAGACGACCCCGGCGATGACAACCAGGGCCAGCGCTGTCATCAAGACCAGAACGACGAACTCTAGAAAGTGTCGAAAAGGCTGGTAGAGGCGGTTCAGCACACGACCAGTCTACCCTATACGACGCTCGCTCTCATTCCCGCGGGTCGACCAGGCGAATGGCCGTCTCGATCATCTCGCCGCCGCCGGGAACGGAGCGGCCAAACTCTTCATAGATCAGACGACTCGCTTCGAAAAAACTGTCGTGGGCTGGTTCGTTTATTTCGATGCCGGATCCTCGAAGCTGCTCCAGCAATCGTTGGTCCAGGCGTTCCGCTTCGGCGTAGACATAGTCTTCCATCTCCTTGCCGGTTTCTTCGAGGACCTGACGAACATCGGCGGGCAATCGATTCCATCGATCGAGCCCCGTCAACAGATACGCGGGCTGTAGACATGGCTCGTAAGAGACAGGTACGTCTGGACCTCCTCGAACCTGAGGCTGGTCACCTGGGCCAGTGGGTTTTCCTGACCGTCAATCACGCCGGTCTGCAGCGCCACGAATACTTCTGAAAGTGGCATCGGCGTGGGGTTCGCACCGAAAGTCTGAAACAGCTTGACCCGCCATTGGCCTCTGGGTGTCCGCAGCTTCACGCCCTCCAGGTCGGAGGGGACGTCTATCGGTCGAGTGTTGTTTGTAATGTGCCGAAACCCGTTTTCCCAGAGCGCCAGCACTTTGTATCCCTTCGCCTCGGCAGCCGGCGCCAGCGTGGGCCAGAAAATCTCCTCTTTCACCCGGCGCATGTGGGCCCTGTCCTTTATCAGGTAGGGCATTTCAAACAGGCCAAACTCGTCAACCATCGAGGACATGATCGTCGAGGGCACGGAAAATTCCATGGTTCCAAGCTTCAGCTTCTGCAGCATCACCTCGTCGTTACCGAGTTGGCTGGAACCAAAAAACGTGACGTTGACCCTTCCGGGAAGTCGTTCGTTGACACGGCGTGCAAACTCCTCGGCAGTCGCCGAGATCAGAGAACCGGGAGCGCTGACCGCCCCAATCCGGATGTCCGTGACGTCGGCCTCGGTCGGTCCTTCGCCCCCACAGCCGGGGAGCAGCAAAGTCACGATGAGGCCAACTCGCCACGCGTGTCTCGGGCGAAACAGTTCAGGGAATAACATGGTGCGAATTATGCTGGTTAGATCGATGGGCTTTCAACCATAATCCCCCTGAGTGGATAAGAGAATCCAGACCATCGCGACATTGTTCGGGGGCTCCGTGAAAAATAAGAAAATCTATTGGACCAAGACGTTGCTCGGCACATTGCTGGTGTTCGGCTTCGCAAATTCATCGGCGGCATTCGGGCAGGACCTGGCGGTGTCGATCGCACTCGGAACCAAGCTGACATGTTCGGCCGTCTTTGTCGTCGGCCAGGATGCACGGGAATTCCTTCGAACCGACGCGTATCCCTTCACGGGCGTCGACTGGGACACGATCGAGATCTCCCTCGACCGCGAGGCGGGCACGCTCGAGTTGTCGACTCCCCACGGGTCGATTCGAAAGAAGGCCGTCTATAACGGCTCCCAGGGCTGCACACTCCTGCCCGACGGCGAAACAGGCGTCTTCTTCACCCCGACGAACGTGGAAAGCACGCTTGCGGATCCCACGACCGAGCTGTGGCCGATGGGAGACGTCATCCATCGATCGACACCGACCCGAGATTACGACGAAGAAGCGCTTGAAGCCGCCTTGGACATGGCTTTCGAACACGACGACCCAAACGGCGTGCCGCTCGAAACACGGGCGTTCATCGTCCTTCACAAAGGCCAGATCATGGCCGAACGATACGCTCGTGGGTACGACATGAACACCCGCCACGTGAGTTGGTCGATGGGAAAGAGCATCACGGCAGCGATGATCGGATTGCTTGTCCGCGATGGACACTTCACGGTCGACGATCCGGCGCCTGTCCGCGAGTGGCGCGATATCGCCGATCCACGGGGCAAGATTACGATCGCCGATCTTCTTCGCATGAGCAGCGGCCTGGACTTCAAGAGGCTCTCCGGACCCGACTACTTCACGAAGGAAAGTGATCATCTCTATGTTTACGCCGGGGCGGTCGATGCCTTTGCGCTATCGGTCAGCAAGCCCTCGGAGTTTCCACCCAACACGGTTTATCGCTACCGTAATTCCGACCCCCTCACGCTGGGCAAGATCGTTCGCGAAACCGTCGAAGCACGCGGCGAAACCTATCTGACCTTCCCGCAGCGTGAGCTGTTCGACAAGATCGGCATGCGCCACATGATCCTGGAACCCGATCCCTACGGAAACTTTCTTCTCACGGGTTTCAACTATGGAACCGCCCGGGACTGGGCGCGTTTCGGCCTCCTGCACCAGCAGGACGGTGTGTGGCTGGGCGAAAGAATCCTTCCCGAAGGCTGGGTGGACTACATCCGAACACCCGCCCCCGCCTCGGAAGGTAATTACGGCGGATTGTGGTGGATCAACGTCCGAGAGGGTGTGCCGGCCAGTTTCTATGCATCCGGGGCGCGCGGACAGCGTGTCATGATCATCCCGTCCCATGATCTGGTTATAGTCCGGATGGGACACAGTATCGGCGGCGGCTTCGGTTCCCATTTCAACGAAGTCACAGCCGCCGTCACAGAAGCTTTCGAAACGCGATCGAACCCGTAATTGGGCAGACGTCGAGGCCGCTCTCCTTTTCAAATCGCACGCGGCTTCGCGGTGAATCCTGGAGAGGATAGCGGTTGTCAACTGAGATCATTATCGACGGGCAATTCTGCGGACCGAAAGATTCGGGTAACGGCGGGTACGTGTGCGGCCTGATGGCGCGGCACGTCGGCGGCATCGTCGAGGTGACCCTTTGGAAACCACCGCCCTTGAATCATCCGCTTCTTATCACCACCACGGACGGGGATGGAATCTCTCTCATGGACGGGGACACGCTCTTTGCCCAGGCTCGTTCAGCGCCTCTGGAAATCGACGTCCCGGCGCCACCATCTTTCGACGTCGCGGTAGAAGCCGCTCTATCATACCGGGGCTTCGCGTATCATCCCCTGCCCCACTGTTTCGTCTGTGGACCGACGCGTCGAGACGGCATGCGTATCTTTGCCGGGCCCGTGGAAGGGGGTGACATGGTTGCATCTCCATGGATCCCGGATGCCTCGATGTTTGACCGAGACGACGAGATCCACCGGGAGTTCCTGTGGGCTGCAATGGATTGCCCGGGGGCGTTCGCAATCGAGGGGCATCAAACGCGTCTGCTCGGACGACTCACAGGAAAGATCGAGCGGGGCGTTCGGGCCGGCGAGCGCTGCGTTGCTATCGGCTGGCACATTTCGACCGACGGTCGAAAATCGCTGACGGGCACGGCCTTGTTCGACTCATCCGGAAGGCTCTGCGGTTCGGCAAAAGCAACGTGGATCGAAGTGAAAGCGGGTTGACGGCCCTTTCACCGGCAATTCTCTGCCGTTCGCCAACACCAACCCCAACGGATGCGCCAGATTGTTCTACAATGCTGGATCAATCCATCCGCAACATCAATCTGGAGGAAGGGGCATATGAGCGTTTTTGGCAAAAGCCTGTCCGAGTACATCAAGTTTCAGAAAATCTTCCTTATCGTCACTGTGGCGGTCGGACTCATCCGCCTGGGCATGTCCATGGCAGGCGTTCCCAACTCCGTCGCGACGTACTTCAGCATGACCGCGGTCTCATTGGTCGGAATCGTCTACTACGCCATAGCGGTGCACACCAAGGGATTCGGCAGTTACATGCAAGTCTTCATCCTTGTGGCCATTCAGAGCACGCTTGCAAACGTGATCGTTTCGCTGGGAATCGCGATTACAGCCGTGACGGGTGTGATAAACATCTTCAGCACTCCCGAATTCTCTGGTGCGGCAGCCCCCTGGCCCCACGCCGCCAGTCACCTGCTCCTGGGACCCACTGTGATCGCACTGGTCTACTGGATCATCTCGGTGCCCTTGATGTTCGTAACGAAGAAGGTCTCCGCCTGAGGATCAGGCCGTCATCGAGGACCGGATGGCTTCCATGATCCGGAAATCGGTCGGCATGTAGGCGTCTTCCAGACGATATGGGAACGGCGTGTCGAAACCAGTGACGCGGGCGATTGGGGCGTCAAGACTCCAGAAGGCCTTCTCGATGATCAAGGCCACCAGTTCGGCGCCGTAACCGCACGTTTTCGGAGCCTCGTGGACGATCACGACCCGGCCGGTCTTCTCGATCGACGCGATCACATGATCAAGATCGAGCGGCAGTAGGCTCCGCAGGTCGATCACTTCCACGTCGATCGACTCCGCGCTCGCCTGTTCGGCCGCGCGTTCGGCAATCGGAACCATCGCGCCGTAACAAATCAGGGTCAGATCGCCCCCTTCCCTCACCGTGTTTGCACTGCCGATAGGTACGGTATACGCATCGGCAGGAACGTCTGCTTTTCGGGATCGATATGCCTTCTTCGGCTCCAGGAAGATGACCGGGTCTTCGTCCTCGAGTGACGCCAGGAGCAGGCCCTTGGCATCGTAGGGGTTCGACGGGACGACAACCTTCAGGCCCGCGGTGTGCGCGAAATAGCTTTCGGGACTTTGAGAGTGATAGTGGCCACCGCCAACGCCACCGCCAACCGGCATGCGAACGACCATCGGACAGGAAAACTGGTTTCCCGAGCGGTAGCGATACTTGGCGAGTTCGTTGACGATTTGATCGAAAGCCGGATAGACGAAATCTGCAAACTGGATCTCGGCCACGGGCCTCAGACCATAAACACACATCCCGATTGCAGAGCCGATAATACCGGTTTCCGACAACGGCGTGTCGAGGACACGGTCCTGTCCGAATTCGTCGATCAGACCCGCGCTCACACGAAATACACCGCCCAACCGACCGACGTCCTCTCCCAGCAGGACGACATCGTCATCGAGACGCATACCGATGTGCAACGCATCGTTGAGGGCTTCGATCATGTTCATCTGACTCATTCGGGGGCCTCTTTTCGCCGACTCATCTGTCGGATCAAGTCTTCCCGCTGCTCCCGGAGATGCCAGGGCATGTCCTGGTAGACGTCCTCAAACATGGTGGCTATAGCCGGAGGCGATGCCGACTCGGTTTCCTCGATCGCAACGAGAACCTCCTCTTCTACTTCTTCCAGCAGGGTTTTCTCTTTCTGTGAGTTCCATAATTTTCTCGATTCCAGATACCGGCGAAACCGCGCGATGGGATCTCGCTTCTTCCACTGTTCGGCCTCAGCTCGGTCGCGGTACCGGGTATCGTCGTCGGAGGTGGAATGAGCGCCGTGCCGGTAGCTGACACCCTCGATCAAAGTGGGGCCTCCGCCGTTCCGGGCCTTGATGACAGCCTCGCGGGTTGCTGAATAGATCGCCAGAGCATCGCTTCCGTCCACGCGGATTCCGTCAAAGCCATAGGCCTTCGCCTTAATCGCTATCGTTTCGGAAGCGGTCTGAAGACTCAATGGAACAGAGATCGCGTACTGATTGTTCCGGCAAACGAAGACGACCGGCAACTTGTGAACGCCGGCAATGTTCATGCCGGTGTGAAATCCCTCTTCCGACGTGGCGCCATCACCAAAGAAATTCAGAACGACCTCCGAACTCTTCTTGATCTTCGCCGCCCATGCAAAGCCGACCGCATGAGGTGTCCCGTTTCCAACCGGGCTCGAGATGGAGGCTATGTGCAGTTGACGCGACCCGTGGTGCGTGGGAAGTTGGCGCCCCTTACCAAGATCTTCGCCGGTCCCAAACAACTGGGCCAGGAATTCCCGCATCGGAACGCCACGCTGGAACTGCGCGCCGGGAACCCGGTAGTCGGGAAACAGCCAGTCCGAAGCCTCGAGCGCCATCGCCGCCGCAACGGCAATAGCCTCTTCACCCTCCGACGACCCGTAAATGCCCACACGACCCTGGCGATGCAGCGCGATCACACGGGCATCGAACACACGGGTCTGAACCATCATCCGGTACAGCCCAACAAGCTCATCTTTAGTCAGCTTCAGCTTGTGACCCGGAGTACTGCGATCGTCATCGGCTAGTACGCGAAACATCGAAGGCTCAGACATCCGAGAAGCTTACACTGCGGTGAGGCGGGATCAAAACCAGGCTTGACTTGAAGGTCTCGACGGACCGTCCGTTGTTCTCGACGCAAAGACGCAGAGACGCAGAGTTTGTGGGTCCGGAACCCTAAGGTTCCGACTATTTATTCTCCGCGCCTCTGCGTCTCTGCGTCAAAGTCCCTACTCCTCGTGCAACACGGAAGCGGGGTCCACCCGGGTGGCTCTCAACGCCGGAACGTAACAGGCTATGACGGACGTTATCGTCAACACGACTGCCACTGAGGCGTACGTCGGGGGATCGTTCGGCGAAACGTTGTATAGAAGGCTCGCGATGAAGCGGGTCAGACCGAACGCGGCAATCAGGCCGAAGAGCAACCCGGCGCTGACGGTCGTGAGACTCTGGCGAAGGATCATCGAGCTGACGTCGCCTCGGGCCGCGCCCAGGGCCATCCGGACGCCGATTTCGTGGTTCCGTTGCGTGACCGAATAGGACACGACGCCATATACGCCGATCGCGGCCAGTGCCAATGCGACAAACGCGAAGACCGAAAGCATCATCAGGTTGAACGTCGCTGGCCCCATCGCCTCGTCGACACGGGAGGCCATGGTGGCCACGTCATCCACGGGTTGATCCGTGTCGAGGGCCCAGACCTCAGTGCGAACGGCACCGGCCAACGCCAGCGGGTCGCCCTCGGTCTTGATCGCGAGAAACATTCCACCCTGGCTTGCCTGGGCGTGTGGCATGTATACCTGCTCGCGTCCGATGGTCTGAAGGTCGGTGTGCCTGGAGTGTGCGACGACCCCCACGACCTCCCGCCACACGGGTGGGTTGAAGGCTATCGAAATATTCTTCCCAAGCGGATCGTCGTTCGGCCAGAAGCGTTTTACGAATTCTTCGTCCACGACAGCTACCAGCGGCGCACTTCCGGCGTCGGCCGAACTGAAGTTCCGGCCCTGCACCACACGAACACCCATCGTCGGAAAATAATCCGGACTCACGTACCTGCGATCGGCTTCGACGTACGCCTTGTCTTCCGGGAACTGGTCGGTCCGATCGACCCGGGTCGTGCCCGAACTAGCGGTGCCGCTCAACGGCAGAAGCGAGATAGCGCCGACGGAACGGACGCCCGGGAGTGCGGCCGTCCGTTCCAGCAGGCTGTCGAAGAAAGCGATCTGGCTCGTAGGATTGTACTTGGTGCCCGGTAGCGAAACCCGCATCGTCAGGAGGTTGTCCGAGCTGTATCCCGGATCGGATCGCATCAACTCGGTAAAACTTCGAATCATCAAGCCCGCACCCACCAGCAGGACGATCGCGAGCGTGACTTCCGAAACGACGAACAAGCCGTGCATCCGTCGCCCACGGACCCCGGTCGCCCCGCGTCCACCTTCCTTGAGCGACTCGACGAGGTCCCCCCTCATGTTGTGCAGGGCGGGAGCCAGGCCGAAAAGAATGCCTGTTCCAACTGAGATAGCAAACGTAAAGAAAAGAACACTCATATCGATACCGATCTCATCACCCCGGGGTAGCGAAGCCGGTGCGAGGGCCGCCACGGCCCGAACGAATGCAAACGCCAGCAACAGACCAAACGCCCCACCGACCAGCGACAGTGTGACGCTCTCGGTCATAAGCTGCTGGACCATCCGCCAGCGGCCGGCGCCCAACGCGCTGCGGACTGCAACTTCCCTCTCACGCGAAGCGGCCCGGGCCAGCATCAGGTTGGCAACGTTTACGCAAGCGATCAACAGAACAAAAGCGACCGCCCCGAGCAGAACCATCAGCGCGGGACGCGCCTCTTCTACCAGGTCCCCGTGAAGGGAAAGAACGCTGATTCCCCAGCCCCCGAAGCTATAAGAATCGGGCGTCTTTTCCGTCATCTGAAGGGCAACCGAATCCATGTCCGCCTGCGCCTGGGCCAGCGTCACTCCGGGCTTCATCCGTCCGATCGTATTCATGAAGTGAGACCCCCGGGGCAGCTTCGCGTAATCACCGGTGCCGAAAAAGTTAGCCAGGAGTCCGGACATGGGTGTCCACACATCGATGTCTTTCGGAAAGGTCGAACCGGGGTGCATGATCATGAAGTTCGGAGGGAGCACCCCGACGACCGTCAGGGGCAAGCCGCTGGTATAAATGTCCTGACCCACGACCGAAGGATCCGCTCCAAAACGACGCCGCCAGAACCCATCACTGAGCACGGCGACCGGCGCCGCGCCGGGTATGTCGTCATCGGGCCCGAAGAGTCGGCCCACGGTCGGATTGATCTTCATCACCTCGAAAAAATTGCCGGTCGCCCCGGCGGCCGGGATCTGCTCGGGTTCGCCTGAACCGGTAAATGCGACGGTGGTCGGAAACAAGGCACTCACATTTTCAATCAGGGTTGTGAACTCCCGCATCTCAAGCAACTCGGGACCCGAAACCCAGTTCTGCGGGAGATCAGACCCAAATTTTGTCCAGATCACCGTGAGCTGCTCCGGATCCTCGTAAGGCAGGGGCCGAACCAGAACGGTGTTGACGACGCTGAACACCGCCGTGGTGGCGCCGATTCCAAGGGCAAGAGTCAGAATGGCGATCGCCGCAAAACTGGGGCTCTGTTTGAGCAACCGTAGTGAGTATCGAATGTCCTGTAGAACCGTTCTCATGAGAAAGCCTCTTCCTTGTATGTGTTCGGTCTGGTGCCCAAGCCACGCCGCAAGACCGGGTTCCTTGTTCTCCAACTTGTCGAATTCCTCGCGGATGGCCCGTTCGTCGCCAATCCGGCGGACGGCTGACGAATAGGCCTCCTCCTGGCACATTCCTCTGGCAATGAGCGTCTCGACCTGGTTCCGCAGGTGATCTTCGAGTTCGGCAATCGTTTCCGCCGAGACCAACATCCGAGAGCGCAGGCGCCAGCGCCACCGGCCAATTTCCTTTTCCATGTCAAACATGGTTCTTGACCCACAGCTTCTCCAGCGTCGCGTGCACCAGGAGCCACTGTTCTCGCTCCTGCTCGAGCGCGGTCCTCCCCTTCGGTGTCAACCGGTAGTACTTTCGCCGGCGTCCAACGTCGGAAAGCCCCCACCTGGAGCGCACGAGACCTTGTTTTTCCAGTCGATGCAGAACCGGATAGAGCATTCCGTCAGTCCAGCAAATGTCTCCGTCGGACAGTTCCCGGACCGCGGCAATGATCGCGTAGCCGTAACTCTCACCGTTCAGCAAGAGAGACAGGATCAGTGGTGAAGCCGAAGCCGCCACCAGATCTTTAGGTATCGCCGTCATAGGTGCTCCTCAGTGGAAAACATACCCTCTGGACTTATGCATCGCGGTTCTATGTATGTAGGACGTACCCATCCAGAAAATGGTTTCAGCATATAAAACAGGTCATCCCGAAAAAGGTTTCACAAATTTTCGAAACATGGGTCTGGATTATCAGAGATCAACATGGAAACGGGACGAAACGGCATTTTCCTTCACGCCAACGTCCGTCCTCTTTATACTGGCCCCCGAAACTCCAACGCGATCGACCACAAAGAGGAGATGGACCATGAGCGCCACCCTTCGAAAGAACCGGATTGTTTTTCTGTTTCTGGCCATGCTGACCCTGGTGCTGATTCTCCCCGCGCACACGCAGGTCTATCCAAATGCGCGGACGGGCGGAAACTACATGCACAACTTCTACTTTCCGCCTGCGGGGAGCAGTACCCCGTGGTGGCCTTCGTGGTCTCCCGACGGCGAATGGATCGCGTTTGCGATGGATGGCTCGATATGGCGTGTACGGCCGGGCGAGTCTACGGCCTACGAGGTGGCCTATTCGAACAGGTATCTCTCCTCACCCGAGTGGTCGCCCGACGGAAAGTGGATGGTCTTCACCGCCGACGACGACGGCCGCGACATCAACCTGATGATCCTGAACCTGGAGACCGGCGAATCGAGCCCCCTCACCGAGGGAGACTTCGTCAACATCGATCCGGCATGGTCGCCCGACGGCGAGAGGCTTGCGTATGTATCCACCGAACCAAACGGGTATTTCAACATCCATGTGATGGATCTGGTCGATGGAGGCAAAGGAAGCGTCACGGCCGTGACCACCGACAACCAGTTCGGGAGCTCCCGGCTCTATTTCGGCGACACGGACCTTCACATCTCGCCGACCTGGGCCCCGGACGGCAGCGAGTTGATGTTCGTTTCGAACAGGAACATTCCTCTCGGCTCGGGCGGCATCTGGCGTGCACCGGTCGAGCCCGACGTGATGAAGACGGGACAGGCGCAACTGATCCACAAGGAAGAAACGCTCTACCGTACCCGCCCGAACGTTTCTCCAGACGGTAAGAGGGTCGTCTACAGCTCCCATCTGGGCCATCAGTTCAACAACCTTTTCGTTTTACCGGTGGACGGCGGCGAACCGTACAAGATGACGTTTGGCGAACACGACAGTTTCGGGCCGCGCTGGTCTCCCGATGGGGAGTGGATTGCCTACATCTCGAACGAAGACGGCCTTCCGCAGCTCAAGCTCCTCAAGAGCTGGGGCGGGAAGTCCGAGGTTGTGCAGATCACATCCAAACGATGGATGAGGCCGATGGGTACCGTGACGGTTCGCGTCATCGATGAGTCCGGCGCCGAAACGGCTGCAAGGATCTATCAGGAAGCTTCCGACGGTAAGACCTATACGCCGAGCGATTCCTACGAACGACTATCGAGCCTGAACCAGCAACTGTTCCATACTCCGGGAAGTTTCACGACTGAGGTCCCAGTGGGCACGTTCCGCGTCCAGGCTGTCAAAGGGTTCGAGCATATACCGGCGTCCGAAACGATCCAGGTGGAGGCCGGGCAGGTTCATTCCATTACGCTCGAGCTCACACGCATCACCCACCTCCGTGCAAAGGGGTGGTACTCGGGCAGCAACCACGCCCACATGAACTATGCCGGCAACCTGCACAACACGGCCGAAAACCTGTTCCTGATGGCCGCGGCTGAAGATATGGACATGATCGGACACATGATCGCCAACAAGGACAACCGGATCATCGACTATCAGCACTACGATGCGACCCAACCCGAGCATCCGTTGTCAAACTCCGATCGGATCATGCACACCGGCCAGGAATACAGGCCGCCCTTCTACGGTCACATTTCTCTCTTCAACCTGACCGAGCACCTGATCTCGCCTTTCGTGACCGGCTACGAAGGAACTGCGATTGAAAGCCTGTATCCGTCTAACACCGACATCCTGCTGTTCGCCAAAGAACAGGGAGCAATCGGTGCCTATGTGAACCCTTTCGGAGGATCCCGGGATCCTTTGGAGGGCAACCTGGGCGGGGCGAAAGGATTCCCTGTCGACGTCGCGCTCGAAGCCGTCAGCTACCACGAACTGTGGTCCCAGGCCGGTGAAGCCGGGCTGATCCCATGGCATCACGCTCTCAACAACGGTTTCAGGGTGCCGGCAACAGGAGGCGAGGACTCGATTTCCAACCTGCACAGAACCAACCTGGTCGGCGCGATGCGCGGTTACTTCCACCTGGGCTCGGACAACCTCACGTGGGAAAACTACATGGCGGCGTTGCTCGCCGGCCGGGGCTTCGTCACCAATGGTCCCCTGCTGGACTTCACGATCGATCAGTCGATGCCCGGCGACGAGGTTCAACTCGACTCGGGTGGAGGCCGCATCGTGCTTCGGGGGTCGGTCGATTCGATCGTCCCGCTGGACCGATTTGAAGTCGTAAGGAACGGCAGGGTCATCGAAGAAATCCCTCTGACCGGCGACCGGCAACATGCCGAATTCGAAACGGAAATCCCGATCACCGCCAGCGGTTGTACACCCTCCAGGCGTCGGCAGACAACCAGTCGCATCCGATCGAACAACGACGGCCGATGGCGACGACCAATCCGGTCTATGTCCTGGTTGGGGACCAGCCGATCCGGAGCAAGGAATCCGCGGATTACTTTGTCGAGTGGATCGAAAGACTCACCGAAATGGCTGACGAGCATCCTGGATGGCGATCGGACGAAGAACGGGAACACGTACTGGCACAGTTTGACCATGCACGCGAACTTTACGTTCAGCGAGGTCTGGAAGCGACAGCTCCTTGACGCATTTGTTTCTGACGCCCCGGCTGCGCGAGATGGCTCTCAAGTATGTGCGGGGCCTCGTCGATAACTGCCTGACATCGGGATGTTCGAGTCGATGAAGATCATGTCCGGGGTAGTCTACTTGCAACGGGACCTCAAGGTTCGGCACTTATTATCTGACTGCTACTGCATTCGGCGGTATCATCACGAACTCCGTGAACATCCCACTCAAACATGAGGAATCGAGATGAACGTTACTTTGGCAGACGCGAAGAGAATGATCGAAGCTGGAGAGAAGAAAGCCGACGAGATTGGACAACCGATGAACATCGCCGTGGCCGATGCAGGCGGGAACCTCGTGGCGCACGTTCGAATGGACGGTGCCTGGATCGGGAGCATCGACATCTCCCAGAAGAAAGCCTACACGTCCAGAGCTTTTGACATCGCGACGAAGGATCTGGCGGAACACTCGCAATCCGGAAATCAGTTCTTTGGAATCCACGCTTCCAACAACGGGAAGATCATGATTTTCGCCGGTGGCGTCCCGTTGAAGAAGGACGGACAAGTCGTCGGTGCGGTCGGTGTCAGTGGCGGATCAGGAGAGCAGGACCACGCCGTTGCGGAAACCGCAGCGGCAGCGTTCTAACAACACGGCCAGGCGAGCCCAGCCATTTCGGAAGAGCAGCTCGGTCGAAGTTGAATGAGGCCCGGCCAGCGGGCATTTGAGTCGAATTCAAACCCATTGTTAAGGAAGTTCTATTTTCGCATTGTTGAAATCGATATAGTGTCGGCGGTATCTTGTGGTATATATACCGTCAGATGAAGAAGAAAAAGATATGGCTTGAGTTGAATCAGGTAAGGGGAGCGGTTGCGTCGCGACTGCGACGGCGGAAGTACAGCCTGATCGAGCGCCATGAGATACCCGACGGTTTGCTGCCTGGCTCGGTGTCGATTAGTTACACCCGGTGCGGTAAGCCGACGTGCCGGTGTGTGTCGGGTGAAGGGCACCCATCCTGGTCCTGGACATTCATGATGGACGGGAAGAAGCATGTCGAACACGTTCCAGCTGCCATGGTTGAGGAGATTCAAAAGCGTGTCGGAGCGGGACGGGAGTTTCAGGATGCGATCCGGGAGGTGCTGACAGCGAACGCGAAGTTGTTGGTGCTGGAGCGCCAGCAACAACGTGAGAAGCGGAAGCGCCGGTGAAAGGTCCGTCGGCACGAGGGATACGACGGTACGCGCGAAAGTGTTTGCGGCTGAAGGGGTATTTGAATCACCCCGGAGATGGGCGGGTGCGACCGCAGATCGGAAGTGGGCATCTGATCTGGTCTCTGGTGATCGGGTATCTGCTGCGGGAATCGAGCTTCCTGGCCATCGAGTCGCTCGCACGATCCTCGGCGTGTCGGGCCTTGGGAATCGGACGCCGCTTTAGCGACGACACGCTGGGCTATTTTACCGAGAAGCTGAATCCGGAATTCACGCGCGGCGCGTTGACCACAGCCATCAAGCAGGCCAAGCGCAATAAAGCGTTCGACGATTGCCGATTCATCGGCCTGGCGCTGGACGGGACAACCGTGGGGCGTGTCGGTGAGGCCGGGTGTCAGTGGTGTCGACCCCATCGCAACGCCGAGGGGGAGGTGACCACCTACTTACACCACGTCGTGATGGCCACCATCGTGGGCACCGGGTTCACTTTACCGGTCGATGTGGA
Organism: Terriglobia bacterium; assembly: GCA_965247425.1. Lineage (GTDB taxonomy): Bacteria > Acidobacteriota > Terriglobia > 20CM-2-55-15 > 20CM-2-55-15 > CAZOZZ01. The sequence goes on along the minus strand of OZ252023.1, from coordinate 808,331 downwards.
ACCCTACGGTAGTGGGGATAGCGAATGGTCGGGGGGGCAACGACTGCTTCGTCGGGTGGTGGGGCAGTTGGGGCCGCGTTTTGCCGATTATGTTGTTGTCGATGGGGGCTATGCGTCGGCTCCGTTCCTGCACTTGGCCGACGAGTTGGGATTGAAGACCATCGTCCGTCTCAAAGCCAATCTTCCGAGCTTGTTCAACGCCGCCAAAAGCCGGTTTGCTTGTCAGCCGCCGTCCCGGGTTTTCAAGGATGGAGCCGATCGGGTGGAAATCTGGGATGCAGACGACTTCGATCCCTGGGGCCGATTGAACTGGCCGACCGTGCGCGTGATCCGCTACCGGCAAGAGAAACCCGATGGATCGGTGGTCGAAGCCTACTGGCTGACCAATTTCTCGATGAACCAAGTGGGAGCGCCCACTTTATTTCGCATGGCCAAGAGTCGTTGGGAAGTCGAAAACCAAGGTTTCAACGATGCCAAGAACCGTTATGGGATGGCCCATATCCCCCATCACCACGCCAACAGCTTGCTTCTCCACTGGCTCCTCATAAGCCTGGCTCTCACGATCGAACGTCTGTATCGATTGCGTCATTTGCATCGCGGGCGCCATCGCCCGCATACCTCCATCGAGCTTCTTCGTTTGCTTCGCCTCGCTCTGTCTGCCCCAACCCCAGCCGACTCCAGCTGAACTGACTCGTTTCCCTGGTCTCCACGCGCCTGCCTGACCCCAATCACCGGGCTGGACCCGCTACGGATACCTGTCTCTCGAAAATACCCCTCACTTCAAATTCCTCTCCCTCCTCGACCTTTTCCCTTCCAGAGCCCCTTCCAGACACTCCGTCCTCCCTGACTTCCGAAATGGCTGAGGCGAGCCAAAGCGGCTTTACGCCGTTGTGAGAATTCAGTACTCTGTCCCTCCATGCTGCGCTGGTCGTGTGCGTGGACTAAACCCATGAGACTGGACAGCAAGACAGCGATGATAACCGGAGCGGCCAGGGGGATCGGCCTGGCAACGGCAACCCGTTTCGCCATGGAAGGGGCGCGAATCGCCTTGTGTGATGTCGACCAGGACGAGGGAATGACGGCTCAGGAGGCCGTTTCGAGGGACTCTCCGGAGAGCTTTTTCGTAGGCCTCGACGTCACCGACCGAACCGGGATTGCCGCGGCGGTCGGCAGGATCCGGTCGATATTCGGACGCATCGACATCCTCGTCAACAATGCCGGCATCACTGCCGACGCCCGGATGGACAAGATGACCGAGGCGGAATGGGACCGCGTCATCGACACCAACCTCAAAGGTGTCTTCAACTGCACCGAAGCCGTCGCCAGGGGCATGATGGAACGGGGAAAGGGAGCCATCGTCAGCGCCGCCTCGGTGGTGGCCCACTACGGAAATTTTGGTCAGACGAATTACGTGGCAGCCAAGGCGGGGGTCATTGGAATGACCCGGGTCTGGGCGCGGGAACTCGGGCCGAAGGGCATCCGTGTAAACGCCGTGGCTCCGGGTTTCATCGACACGGACATGGCACGGGCCGTCCCGGACGACATCCTCGACCGGTTCATCCACAAGACTCCCCTGGCCCGGATGGGCCGGCCGGAAGAAGTCGCAAACGCCTACCTGTTCCTTGCATCGGATGAAGCCAGCTTCATAAACGGGGCGGTCCTGAACGTCGACGGAGGTCTGGTTTTCTGATGCGGTCCCCACGACTTGCGCTTCTGGTCATCTTGTCGGGCACCATCCTGGCTTCCGCCGCAGCGCAAGAACCGAGATTCTCAAGAATCGCCGAAGGCTTCACACCTCTAGAAGAAATAGGCAAGATCGAAATCAGCTACCGCTCGTTCACAGCGGCCCAGTTGCTGGAACTCTATACGGCAGGGGTTCGCGTCGCCACCATTGAGGTCACGCCTCCGATCATAAAACTCAAGGTGGGCCAGAAATGCTCACTGGCCAACATCGCCGTCCTCGCCCGGGACGCCGCAGGACAACGACTGGCTCACATCCCCTTCTCGGTGGACCTGGCAGACACGGATCCACCGATCATCGGCCTCGAGGACATGAAGGTCAACGGGAACCAGATCGAGGGACTCGCCGAGGGGACCCGAAAACTCCGCTTCATGGCGGCACTTCCCGGCGAAGACGGCCCAATCGCAACCACGACCATAGACGTGGTTGTTTCGAACTGAGGCAACTGCGGCTTCAAGATGGGCCGGCCCCGGCAAGCAACCCCACGACTTGTTCGAACAGCTCCTGCCCCCTCCCGAGCACCTTCGTCCTCCAGATCGGATCGACGGGGTCAAACGTGTCCTTCAGGTCTGTCTTATAGGGGCTGTCCAGATTCCGATCGCCGTGGTTGTGAAAGTAGTTCTCCTTCCTCAAGGCACCCAGAACCCGGACCTGACCGTAGGTGCCGAACTCCTGACCGACGAAATCCAGATCCACACCGTCCAGCATTTCTTCGACTCCTTCATGGTGTCCACCGCGGATGTTGTACGCCACGTTGTTCTCGGCGGCACTGAAGGCTTCAACTCGTTCGCCAAGTAACCGTCGAAGGCGCTCATAACGGTCATCGGAGACCAGTAGTGTATCTTCGCCGAACGCGCCGAGACCCGTGTGAATGTCGATCGCAAACACGCGCCGAGCGGCACCCAGACGTCGGACGAGAAAATCCTTGTAGACCCGGTTCCCCTGTTCGAGTTCCTGACCACCAAAGAACAGGCCTTTCGGATAGTCATATTGCCCGGCGACCACAGCGGCCTCGAGCACAGGCCGGCCGTGCCGAAGCAGGAGCCACCCGGCCCGGACGGTGAACAGGTCCAGCGACGATAATTGCGATGGGTTGAGAAATTCATTGAGGTCGTCGTATCCGTCCGGACTCCCTTCGTATTCCTCGCCTTCCGCCAGAAAATTCCGATTCAAATCAACATTGTTTTCGTTGAACCGACGAAGCCAGGCCATGCCGTAGGGATTGAGAACATGGACAAACACAATCGCCGTATCTTCGGGTACCGCGCTGAGCCCTTCGATCAGCCGGAGCTGTATGGCCGATCCCGCAAATGCCTCCACCCCGTGGATCCCGGACACGTGAAGTAGCGCCCTCTTCGGAGACTCCGCTCCAAACCACCCGACGTCGATGGTCAAATCATCCCCATCGGGGGATTTCGCCGCGAGCGGCAGCGAATGCACGCGGCCACCCGCTTCCGCCACACTGAGCCGAAAGCGATCACGAGCAGTCCGGTAGTCTTCGGAAAAATAATCTGTATCAGACACCAATTCGCGCCCTCCGGCAACAGATGAGCCGTAATCAACGGCGATCCAGGCTGAGACCGTCAGAACCATTAAAACGAAAACGATCCCGATAGCTATAGTGTTCCTTAACTGGGACAGCCCCTCACTTTTCACTTGTACCTTCATCGCTCGACCCTCCTTCAGGTGTTTGGTAAACGATAGTCCTCAGGCCTTCGAGCAGTCGCTTTTGTGTGTGCCAGTTTTCTTAGTGGCACAATGAGGTTCGGCGGTACAATCCGACCTTCACAACGCACCAGCCACAGACCATGAAGATCCACCTTCAGAAGAAATCTCGCGTCCCACTGGTAGACCAGCTTGTCGGACAAATCCAGTTCCTGATCGCCTCCGGGGACCTCCGCGCGGGGGAGGTTCTACCGAGTCGCCGTGAATTGGCGCACCGGTATGGCATTCACAGAAACACGGCCGGCAACGCCTACGAGATTCTGAAAGAGAAGGGGTTTGTGGTCTCGCGCCATGGAGCAAAGATGGTCGTGTCGGATCTCAGCAGGTCGGAGCGATCCCGAATCGAGGGACTCGACGGCCTGATCGACAATTTCATAGCCATGGCAAGACACAGTGGCTATACGGCGCGGCAACTCGGAATGCGTGTTCAGGACAGACTTCTTGGAGAACCGCCCGACCACGTCCTGATAGTTACGAAGGACGATGGACTGAGACAAATCCTCGACTATGAGCTGGAACTCTCACTCAAGTGCCCGATCGAAACCTGTTCGCCCGACGAGTTGATTTCGAATCCGGGGCTGGCCATAGCAGCGGTCGTCATTGCCGCTCCGGGTTCGGTACGGCGTATCCAGAAAGCACTGCCGGAACTGAATCCACTGCTGGCCGCTGAATTTTCAAGCGCGGACTCCGTCGTTCAACGGATCGCGACTCTCGAGAAGGCCTCCCTCATCGCAATCGTATCGATCAGCCCGTTGTTCCTGGAGACGGCCATGGCGATCCTTGAACCAGTCGTCGACAAGCGACATGAGTTGATCGATCTGACATTTCGAGCGGACAACGTCCCGTCATTGGGCGCTGTAGACCTGGCTTTCTGCGACGCTGTCGCTTATCGAAGAATGAAGTCCGGAAAGGCTTTCTATTATCAGCTTGCTTCGCCGTCATTCGTTAAGACGCTCGCCGGGGAACTGGGCCTGTCGTGATGCGACGGATTCCTCCCGCTTCAAACTCAATTCAGCTACTCGTTATCCCTTTTGGACCAGGTCTCCTCCATCATTCGAAACGCGAGATCTTTCTCACGAATCCGCGACCGTCGGTGGACACGCCAGAATTGGAAAAGGGCGATGAGGAAGCTTGCGACCAGGAGCCCAAAAGCCAGTAGGATCATTGTGTTCATTGTGTACCAGCCTGATCCAAAGGGCAACCCACGGACGGGCAACCGGGGAAAGCTCCGGTAATCCTTTGAAACCAGTCCCCTTTCTGCTCAAAAACCGAAGTTCCACAATTCTCTTGCGAAGAGGAGACCGGCCCATGATGAAGAAACTGTCTTTTGCCTGCGTGATCGCTTTCAGCCTCTTGATAGTGGCGGGGCCTGCAGCGGCCCAGGATGAAAATCCGGACCCGATGCCTCTCGACCTGGCGGACGTCCTGGACTGGAACAGCATCGGCAACGCGACCGTCTCCGATGATGGGACGTGGTTCGCTTATGCATTGTTCCCAGCCGAAGGTGATGGGGAAATCGTCGTCAGGCAAACGCGGGGAGACAGGGAGTTGAAGTTCCCGATCGGAGAGTCGCGGCGTCACAACGTGACGTTTTCCGACAACTCCAACTGGGTTGCGTTCACGATCTATCCGACCCAGAAAGAGACCGAACGAGCAGAAAACCGGCGGCCGAGGCAGCGCCTCGACAACAAGGCCGGGCTTGTGAACCTGGCAACCGGCGACCTCGTGGAATTCGAAAAGATCCGCAACTTCGCCTTCTCCGGCGAGCAGTCGGAATGGCTGGCCCTCCACAAAGCCGCGGACAGAGGAAATGGACCCGAACGAAATCCGGCGCAGCGGGGTCGTGGGAACGGACCACCGAGCGGCGAGGACGATGGGGACGAAGGGAGCGGGACCGACTTGATCCTCTATGAGCTGGAAACCGGCGCCATGCTGAACGTCGGCAACGTCTCCGCCTTCGCCTTCAACAAGAGCGGTGAGTGGCTGACGTGGATCATCAGCGCTGAAGGGCAGATCGGAAACGGCATCCAGATCCGCAACATGAACTCCGGTGTCGTCCTGCCGCTCGAGAGTGACCGGGCGAATTATCGATCGCTGAACTGGACCGATGAAGGAGATGCGTTCGCGGCACTGAAGGGGAAAGAAGACAAGAGGTATGAAGACGACCTTTACAGCTTGCTGGGTTTCTCCAACCTGTCGTCTTCGGGCGCCGACAAGGCGTTCTACGACCCCATGGAAGATAGTGAGTTCCCCGCCGGAATGACGATCAGTCAGAACAGGACGCCGCAATGGATGGACGGTCTCGACGGCATTCTGTTTGGGATTGCCGAGGCGCAAGAAGCCGACGAAGGGGCAGAGTCCGAAGACGCGGAATCTGATTCCGAAGACGCGGAATCCGATTCCGAAGACGCGGAATCCGATTCCGAAGATGCGGAATCCGATTCCGAGCAGGATGAACCGGGCACACAAGGACGTGGAAACCGTCGTGGGGAGGACGAACCCGAGCAGGCGGATCTGGTCGTCTGGCACTACATGGACGAACGCCTGCAGTCCCAGCAGCAGGTTCAGGAACAAAGGGACAGAAACTTCAGCTTCCTCAGCATCTATCGTGTTACCGAAGACAAGTTCATTCGCCTGGCCGACGATGAGGTGCGGGCTGTGACGGCCGGTCCGAACGACCGGTTTGCAATCGGAACGACTCGCCGGCAACCTCGATGGGCGACGCTATCGCGACATCTATGCAATCGATCTCGAGACGGGAACGAGAACTCTCGCGGCCGAGAGACTTCGTTGGTTTAACGGCGCGAACCCCCAGTCGGACAAATTCCTCTATTACAGGAACGGGGACTATCACACCTACGACATGGTTTCGGGTCAACACCGAAACATCACCGACATCGTGGAGACGTCTTTCATCAACAGCGAAGACGACCATAACGTCGTGGATCCTCCGATCCGGCCGATGGGATGGTCCGAGGACGGCCGATCCGTCCTGCTGTATGACAACTGGGACATCTGGAAGGTGTCGGCTCTGGGGGAAGGTGGGGAAAACCTTACCGTAAACGGCCGCGCCGACGGTGTCCGCTACAACCGCGTGTTACGACTCGACTCTGAGGACGAAGGAATAGATTTTTCGGAGCCCGTCTATTTCAACGCGTACGGAGAGTGGACCAAGAAGTCCGGATTTGCGCGTCTTGAGCCTGGAGGGACTAGCACGGAGCTGCTCACGTGGGATGATCGAGCGTTTGGGAACCTCCTTAAAGCGAAAGACTCGGACACGTTCCTCCACACCGAGCAGACCAACGAGGACTATCCCAACTATTACGTGGCCGATGGGACGCTTGCCAACCCGGCGCGTGTAACCGATGCGAACCCGCAACAGCAGGACGTCCTGTGGTCCGACGGCGCAATGCTGATCGACTACGAGGGCGACAAGGGAGACAAGCTGCAGGCGGCGCTATATCTGCCAGCCAACTACGAGAAAGGCAAGTCCTACCCGACGATCGTGTACATATACGAGAAACTTTCCCAGGGGCTCCATCGCTACAACCAGCCGGTGGCTTACAGCTTCAACAAGTCGGTGTACACCAGCAACGGCTATGCCGTCCTCCAACCCGATATCACCTACGAGGTCAACGATCCGGGCATGTCCGCCGTATGGTCTGTCCTGCCGGCGCTCGACGCTGCAATAGCGACCGGTGTGGTGGACGAGGCACGAGTCGGCCTGCAGGGCCATTCCTGGGGCGGATATCAGACTTCGTTCCTGATCACGCAGACGAACAGGTTCAAAGCCGCTGCAGCCGGGGCGCCGTTGACGAACCTGGTCAGCATGTACAGTTCGATCTACTGGAACACCGGGGGATCGAACCAGGCTATTTTCGAAAGCAGCCAGGGGCGGTTCCAGGGAGGCTACTGGGACAACATCGACGCCTACACGCGTAATTCCCCAGTTTACTACGCCAGCCGGGTCAGCACTCCCCTGCTGCTCCTCCACAACGATCAGGACGGGGCGGTGGACTGGAACCAGGGGATCGAATACTTCAATACGTTGCGCCGTCTCGACAAGTCCGTCGTCATGCTCCAGTACGTGGGTGAGAACCACGGCCTGAGAAACGCCGCGAACCGGAAGGATTACTTCGTCCGCATGCAGGAGTTCTTCGACCACCACCTGCTCGATAAGGAAGCGCCGATGTGGTTGAAGGAAGGCGTCGACCATCTGAAACTGGACGACCACCTGGAGGAACGAGCGAAGGACATCAAGACTAGTTCGGGCGGGTAACGGGCAGTGACCAGTGGCCAGTTATTCGGAATCCTAAGCAAAAGTTGATGGCGAACTAGCAACGGGAGGGCACTTTAGCAACTGGCCTTTGACTACCTTCACTCCGGCCCTGACTTCAGCTTCAGCAACCTTTCTCTCAATGTCGGAGCATTGGGATGGTCGGGAAGTTTTTCGAGAAATGCCTCCAACTCTTCGGCGGCACGCTTCGTGTCGCCGTTTCTCAGGTAAATCTCCGAAAGATAGAGTTCGGGCGTGTTCAACGAAAACGCATCAAGTTGCTTCACCCTCTCGAAGTAGGGAATCGCCTCGTCGTCGCGACGAAGAAAAAACAGACATAGTCCCATCTGGGAGTTTGCCAAACTGCTATCGGGTCGAAGACCGAGAGCTTTGCGGTTCTCTTCCAGGGCTCTTTCGAAGCGGCCGGCTGCAAGCAGTGATCCACCCATGTTGACTCGAGGGTGAAACGAGTCGGGATTCGCGGCGAGAGCGCGCTCGAACAGCTCTATGGATTTCCTGTAGTTTCCTTCGCGGTGATACATCGTTCCAAGGTTGTTGAGGGCCTCATCGAAATGAGATGCGAGCTCGATGGCTCTCTCCAGGTGCGCCCGCACTTTATCAATGTCCCCACCGGCATCGACGGCGAGACCGTACTCTCTTTTGGCCTCGACCGGGATGTCCAGATCGCTAATCGACACGGTGTGCCGGGATTCGTCTCGTTCCGCCGTCGAAACCAGTCTCACGGGGATGTTCCCCTCCTCGTCCGCGAGCGAGCCACGCACCTCCACGCTTCTGCGGACGTCTTCGAACCCACTGATCATCACCGTCAGCCAATAGGAACCGGTCCGAAGGTTGGGGAAGGCAAACGCGCCGTCACGATCGACGTCCGAGCGGATCACGGTCCGTCCATCGGGCGATTCCAACGTCGCGCGACCTCCAGTGTGCGGGACATCCATTTCGACCCCGCCCACGATTTGGAACTGCTGTGCGGGAAGCAGCAACAGAAAGAGCATAAGCGTCTTGAACATCGGAGGTTCTCCTTGCAGATACACCGATCGACCTATTTAACCACACGTCGCGTAGCAATGATCCAGACACAACAACCGAAGGGCGCGGGCGATTGACTTCATACACTCATACAAATACGTCCGAGTTGTCACACACCCCAGGGTGTACCATCCACCGGTAGCCGCAGATTAGGGCGGATCGGGATTTCGCTCGTTTCGAAGATCTGCAAATCACGAACCCATTCGCAAATTCACTGACCTGACACGCTAGGCGGCCTTCGACGGGCGTAATGAATATGAGCAAATCGGACCAGGAATTACTCGCGGCAATCAAACACGCGTTCGACGAATTGATCCCTTTCAACAAGGTTCTGGGGACCCGGATTCAATCGATCGAAGAAGGCCGGCCGACGGTCCGTTTTGAAATGCGCGAGGAGTTAATCGGTAACTATCTTCGCGGCAACCTCCACGGTGGAGTCATTTCCGGTGTGATGGACGCCACGGGCGGGCTCACGGCATTCCTGGGAGCTCAAGAGCGGATGAACCAAGAATCGCTCGAGGTACGCAAGGAACAGTTTGGCAAACTGGGAACGATCGACCTGCGGATCGACTACCTGCGTCCGGGACTGGGAAAGTGGTTCGACGCCACCGGACACATCCTGCGGGCCGGAAACAAGATCGCAGTCGTGCGGATCGAACTGCACAATGACCAGGGAGAGATGATAGCGGTCGGAACGGGCGCTTATGTGGTGGCCTGACCCAAGAGCTTTGGTGCGTATTCCAAAAATGCTCCAGCGCCGTGGTCTGGGGCCCGAGAGCGATCCTGAAGAGTCGGATTCTCTTTTGCGCGATCAACCGTGGTTGGCTGGCCTGTACGCCGCCGCGAAATGGCCGAATCGTGCAAGCCGAATGAGTCACGATCAGACCCGGCGCCGGGGGAACAATGTGCGATCGCCACATGCGCCGGTCGTTGATCAGACTGGATGATGCTCGTAGCGTTCAACTTTGATACGGTCCTGATGCCGACGAGCCCGCGACAGGTCGTAAGCGGCTTGAAGCCGTAGCCAGCTATCGGCGGTGGACCAGCCGACCTTTTCAAGCCGGATGGCCATCTCGGCTGAAATCCCAGATTTCTCGTTGACCAGATTATTCAGAGCCTGACGGGTCACTCCAAGGATTCTGGCCGCCTTTGTCACGGTCAGATCCAAAGGCTCGATACAGTCCTGCCGGACAATGCGGCCAGGGTGTGGCGGGGTTTTCATCGGCATGGTTCGTTGACTCCTTTCATCAGTGGTAATCGATCAACTCGACATCGTATGCATCGCCGCCCTCGAAGCGGAAGATGATCCGCCAGTTCGTCTTGACCGTCACAGACCAGTAGCCCTTGAAATCGCCCTTGAGGGGATGCAGACGGTATCTGGGGAGGGCTAGCGCCTGCGCGGTCGGCGCCCCATCAAGAACGAACAAGATATTTTCACAGTATCGATCAAGTCGGTCCGGATCAGGCTGCGATCCCCGCGCTCAAAAAGACGCTTCAGCCCACGATGCCTAAAACCCCTGATCATCCTTCTTATTTTATTGTGACAATTGTCACTTGTCAACGCGTCTATTGTTACGGCAAGAGGAAGGCCAGTCGGCACCGACAGGCTCGCCTGTTCAAGAAGGAAGACACGTACACGCGGTTGCCTCAACATTTTACGCCGTTTCGTGTCCTTCGCGACTTCGCGGCGAACACTCCATCGACCGTGTCCCTGGCGAATTCCTGCAATTTGCGACATCAAAATCAAAGGTCTCTTCCCGGATGAGTTGGAACATGAAGTCTTCGGGGAACCGATCTTTTGTTCAACAAAGGTTTGCCCAGGATCGTCATGGAGCGGGGCCATCTACCCCGAAATTTTTTCTACCCAGGTTGAGACCGTTGACCTCAAGTCGCTACTGTAGTTTATTTACCAGTGATTCAGTCCGGCTCAACACTCGTAATGGGGCGATGTGAACGGAGGAGGGGATGCATCAGAGTCTGAGGAGCAGAGTCCGCGACCTGGGGCTCGATGGAGCGAGGCAGTTCCTGATGGAGACGGTCGATCGACTGCGCGGAGAAGGTCCGTCGATCAACCTCGCGAGCGCCCTAAGAGAGCTCGGTGAGCTGGAGCGGTGGCGCTCGGACCAAACGGCCGCAACTCGGCACTACGAAGAGTCGGTCGCGCTGCTGCGGGAATTAGGCGAGCCCTTGAAGCTGTCGCACACGGTCAGACACCTCGGCCAGGTGCTCGAGGAAATGGGCGACATCGAGCGAGCGGAGTCCTGCTACCAGGAAGCCCTCGATCTTCATCGGAGCCACGGAGACCCGGTATCGCTCGACCTCGCCAACGCGGTTCGCTATCTCGCGGTTGCAAAGGTAAAGCGTGACGCGACCGATGAGGCCAGCCTGCTATGGCGTGAGGCGCACGACCTGTACAGGGCACTCGACATTCAGGCTGGCGTTGCGGAGGGCGCCGCCTGCCTGGCACTGTTGGCGTTTCGCGAAGGAGACCTCGAGGGAAGCCGCGAGTGGCTGGAACGGGCGAGCGAGGCAGCGGATGCCAGTGGAGACCCGGGCGCGATCGAGCACGTGAAGGGGGTCGCCCGAGAGATCGGGGAAGGTCCTTAGGGTTCAGATTTTTGCGCTGGACTGAAACGACACGCGACCGATCCGCGTATAATGTCGGTCCATGAAATCACGTAATCGGATCCGAACTGTTGGAGTCACGCTCCTCGGCCTGCTGCTTGTTGTCGGATCGGCCGCGGCTTTCAATTACGTCACCGACACCAATGGCACGTGGTGGGGAATTCACGACGCGGCATCGCCAGGCGTCGACACGGGCAGCATCCGCGCAACGCAGGTGGGACCGGGACAGAGGGCCGCTTACAGCACATCGATCAATGGCTTCGGCGGCATCCGGATCCTCGTCGACGTGACCCCCGAGCCGCGATTCAACGGCGAAGTAATGCGAGGTTTCGGCCTTCGGTTCGACGGGATCGATCGGTTCAAGACGACCCAGTCCGTCGACATGGGCGGCGTCCTTATCTCACGTTCGATCTACGTCAACCGCAGTGCGAACTGGGGCCGCTGGCTCGACACGTTTACGAACACCTCAAATGCGCCAATAACCATTCGGGTAGCCTTTGGCGGCCAGTCGGGCATCGGCGGAACCGGCCGGAACTCGAGCACGATCGTCAATACTTCCAGCGGCGACGCTACGGTCACAGCAGACGATTCGTGGGTGGAGGTTGCCACGCCGGCGGTTGGGGAGGACATGGCAGGCGGACCCCAGGTTACGGTACTGGGCACACCGACGACTGCTCGGAGCCCTTTCGGCGGCGCGATGACGTTTGCGGGCTACTGGCTCCACGACACGTTTAACAATCCTCTGTCCTACTCCGGTCACGAGGGAAATTTCCAGGCTTACGTGAACACGCTCACGCTGGACCCGGGGAAAAGCCAGTCGCTGCTTCACTTCGTTGTCCTGGGCCCCCGCGTCACGGCTGAAACGTCGGCCCAGGTGCGGCGCGCAGTCGAGACCACTGCGAACCAACTCGCCACTGCTCCGGAAATCAGCGACCTGTCGGCGGTGGAAATTTGTTCGATTACCAACTTCAACGTCCGGGCAATGACGATTCCCGGATTCAGGGCCGCTGCATGTGCAGACGGGCAGATGGGCGTCGTTCCGCAGGCGCCGGCGCCGGAAGCGAAGAAGGCCGAGACCAGTTCGAACTACGATGTCGTCGAGAAAACGATCGGACAGTTGCGCGCCGATATGGAGTCCGGCGTCACGACCTCCGAGGAGATTACACAGGCATATCTGGATCGGATCGAGTACTACGACAAGGGACAGTTCGGATTCCATGCTTTCGAGATCGTCGCGACCGACGCGATGGAGCAGGCCAGAAACGCGGACGAGGCCCGAGAGTCGGGCGAGCAGGGTCCGCTTCTGGGAATACCAATTGCCATCAAAAACCTCTTTGACACTTTTGACATGCCGACAACCAACGGCAGCTTCACGTTTGCCGGATTCCGCCCGGCCCGTGACGCATTCCAGGTTCGAAAGCTGCGCGAAGCCGGGGCGGTCCTGATAGGCAAGGCGGCGTTGGAGGAGTACGCCACGAGCGGACACTATTCTAATGATGCGTGGGGGCAGGTCTGGAATGTGTTCAGCCCGTCAAGATCCGCGATCGCATCCAGCGGTGGTTCGGCCAGTGCCGTGGCGGCGAGCCTTGCCGCAGGCGCGCTGGGATCACAAACCGGTGATTCGCTCTACGGCCCCGCGAGCGCCGCGAGCCTCGTAACCTTGCGCGGCACCGATGGTCTGGAGAGTGGAAGCGGCGTTATGCCTCTCGGTTGGCTGACGGATTTCGGCGGAGCCCTCACGCGTTCGGTTCCGGACCTGGCGGACATGCTGAACATCGTGGCCGGAACCGATCCCGACGACCCCGCAACCGCGCAAACCGACGACCGAATTCCCGAGGATTGGCGTTCCGTATTGGAAGTCAACGCGCTCGAAGGAAAACGGATTGGCTTCATTCCATCTACCTGGGTCGACCCGTTCGGGACGACCGACACCATCGAAGCCGAGAAAGCGGCGCTCCGTTACTTCGTGGATGCCGGCGCAACGATCGTAGAGATGGGAACGACGGTGGGCGGAGTCGATACGCCGCCGAGAACGCCGGACTCATCAACAGGCGACCTCCGGTCTGAGGGTTGGATGCAGTATATCGACCGGCATCCGGAGCTTGCGGCCCAGGGCTTCCAGATCAAGAGTGCGGTCGATGTAAATTGTTCTCAAAAAAAGATCGCGTACGTCCGGGCGGATCCAGAGACATGTTCGGCAACACCTTCACCTCGAATGACGCCGGCCGAGATTCAGGCAAAACGCGATTATCGCCTGCTTCGCCAGAACGTCGCCAAGGAGTGGATGGACACCGCCGGCACCGATAACATGGGTGTCGACGCCATTGTTTATCCGGGCCTGCTGAGCGAAGTCAGCGTGAACGACGGTGCCAGATCAGCCTTCGGCCGCCGGGACACGCCGAGTGCGAGGAATGGCGTGCCGACCGTAGTCTTTCCTGCGGGTTTCGACGCTCGCGGACAGCCGGTCAATATTCAGCTGCTGGGACGCGCTTGGGACGACGCCATTCTTGTCGGCATGGCGTTCGCATTCGAACACTACGCGGATTTGGACGGTCATGGACATGTGGCCGCGACAACAGTGCCGGCACTCCGTCGTACAGGCGGGAATTAGAACTGGGGTGCAGTCTTCGAACGGCTGGGTAGCGTGCTGACGGGGGAAAGCGGTGTCGTCGGATCGTATGCCTCGAGGAGGCAAGGAGCCCGTGGTGGAAGTCTGTAGGGTCGCGCGCAGGGGTATTCGGGTCACAGGCGCGAAATGAGGAGCGGAACGATGCATAGTCCTCGTGACCGACGAATGACAAAGCCTGTGGCGCGAAGACCCCTGCGCCCTTCGGGTTACGACGGCATGGGGCCAGCTGCGGCGTGAGGTCCGATGAAGAGCATCGCCGTCTTCGATGGGAACCATCGCCGTCTTCGATGGGCACATCGACGTCGTCGTGGCGCCTTGCATCTAGCCCCATGGCGCTCGTAACGCGACCCTACAGACTTCCACCACGGGCTCCTTGCGACGGACAGGCTCAGTCAGCGTTCCTCTGGGTTCCAGGAGGAGCGGCAGCCAAGGGCACGAGGCGGGCGTAGATGTCGCCGGACGACCGACCGCCGGCCCCTTCCTCCAGCCAGTCCGCAATGGCCTCTGTCTGGACCCAACCCTCAAAGAGGAATTCCCTGCCCTCACCCGCGATCACATTGTATTCATAGGTCCCGATCTCATTGAGACGACGAATGCAAGCGGCCGCCACCTCCAGGCCGCCGGAGACGAACTCCACGGACACCCCGGGAATCGGATGACTCAGTCCGGCCAGGACCTCGGCTTCATGCCCCTCCACATCGATCTTGCAGAAACGGGGGAGACCGTAGATCTCGATGAGGGCATCCAGGGTAATGACGGGGACCTCTGCAGCGCTGTCCCAACGGACCTTCCCGAAGCCGGGGTTGGCGTCCGGAAGCTTTTTCCGCCAGGTCTCGGCCAGCGTGGAAACGGTCGGTGTTCGCCTGCTGATGGCGAGATGCGCGGTCCCCTCGGCTCGGCCCACCGCCTCCGCCCGCACGATGATCCGGTCGTTCCCCCCGACGAGGCGCCGAAGCCAGGCCCCGACCTGAGCCTGAGGCTCAAGGGCCACGACGCGGGCACCCAGGGCCGCGAACGCCACGGAGCGATCTCCCAGGTGGGCGCCCACATCAAAGACCAGATCCCCCGGCCCCACAAGTGGACGATAGAGCCGGCGCAGCCCGTTCTGGCGCCCGGGACGCCGGTAAATGATCAGGGATCGAAGTAGCCCGAACCATTCAGCAGCGGTCGACATGATCATTCGAAATTCGACTTTGGAGATTGAGGTTGTGTGGCGGGGTTGCTGAAAGCCCGCACGAACCAATCCCGAAAGGCATCCATGCCCCGAAGGGGTCGGTCCGGATCAGGGAGCGCCCCGCTCTCGAACCCCCAGTCGAGAAAAGGCTGCAACAGTACCGGATCACGGCTGATCACGTGCATGGGCACCGCGCGCCCGGCTTCGTCACCGATGATCAGAGGCGCCGCCTGGTGATCGCCAAGCACGATAAGCAAGGTTTGATCGTCGACGTAGCGCTCGGCGTAGCTGGTCATCGCATCGAGTGCATAGTCCACCGAAAGCGCATAGTGTTCGCGGACGCGATCCATATCCCGCCACAGCTCTTCTGGAAGCTCCCCGGCGTTTTCCCAGGGCGCGAAGACCGATCCATCGCCGATAGTGTCCCAGTCATCCAATACGGACAGGATCGGCGTCCAGGGCGCGTGACTACTGATCAAGCCAATCTCGGCGAACACGGGCATGGCATCGGGGTCATCAGTGGTCCGGATCTCATGTTCCAGAAAGGACCAGGTGAATTGATCCGGCATCGTGACCCAGTTCAGGGGGGGACCCCGGTAATCGATATTCCGACTGGAAAAGATCTCGTCGTAGCCAAACAGTTCCCCCTCCGGCCACACCAGCGAGATCGCCGGCATCAGGGCAACAGTGCGATGCCCGGCACGGCGGAAGTCGTCGATCAGAGTCTCGCGGCCGCTGGCCAGCATCAGGTCATAGCTCAACTGATTGTCGAGCCACAACCCGCTCAGCAGCGACCCGTGCGAAAACCATGACTCGCCGCCCTGAGTCGGCGCGACCAGCGTGCCGGTGGCCAGGCTCAGGCCGGCGGCCGCCATACGCTTGTCCAGGACATCCAACCGAGGCAAAATTACCGACGAGAAGGGAGGGTCGTAGAGAGCCGACACACCATAGGATTCAATGAAGGCCAGAACCACGTCCCGATCGACCAACCTGTCGAGGCCCGCGCCCGCGCCGGAGTAGTCGTCTGGTGCGGCGGCCAGTTCGGCGCTGAAGCGCTCCCGTTCACCCAACATCAGGAAGAAATACCGGGTCTGATCCGTGACGAGCTCGACCGCGGGCAACGTGATCCGGCTGGTGAGCGCGGGCATCTGCTGACCGACCAGGCCGATGCCGAACAGAGAGATCATCGCGACGCCGGCGACCCGGGAGCGGGGTTTCGGCGAATGATCCTCGACGGGCGATAAGAGGTAGGCTAGGATCAGGATCATGAGAGCAGCGCCCAGCGCTGTGCCCAGCATGAGCAACACCGTTACAGCCGGGCCCAGCATTCCGTTGAGCAACTTGTGGACCGAAGTCACCAGATGGAGATCAAGATAGAGATTCAACGGGCGACCGATGCTGCCCCGGGCCACGGCATCCGCGAATGTGATGACGCCGAGCAACACCAGCCCGGTGGCGACGCCAGCCGCCAGCGCCGCACTCAGGCGCCGGTGCGGCAGAAAGGCGAACAGTCCGACGACCAGCAACGACTCGAGAGCGATCCAGTCTGGACCCAGACTCCCCGTCATCAGCCAGCGCGGAGCAAGCAGCAATCCGTTGAGGAGCAACAGGGCAATCAACCGGCGGAGGGTCTGTGGTGGAACACTCATCTTCATGGTTGCCGCTTCCCGGAACTCGCCAAAGCCGTCGTGCGCCGGGTCCTCATCGCTCCCTTGTTGCTGATCTTACAACTCACCGTGGCGTGCGATACCGCGCCCGAGCAGAATACAACAGTATCCCAGTCCGGCCGGGACGCCAACCCGCGGCCGGCCGAGAATTCGGTCGCGCCCGAATCCTCAACCTCGCCCATCGCGCCAGCGACGGCGGCAACCCTGTTCGAACACGTCACCGAACGGGCCCGTAGGCTGGCCGAAACCTCATACTCGTCCCCGGAGTCCGTTCGGTCGGCAGTTCTCGCGCGCATGGATTATGAGCAGTACCGCTCCATCCGCTACCGTCCCGAAACCGCCGTGTGGCACGACGAAACGCCGTTCGAAGTACAGCTGTTTCATCC
This sequence comes from Terriglobia bacterium, assembly GCA_965247425.1. Classification (GTDB taxonomy): domain Bacteria; phylum Acidobacteriota; class Terriglobia; order 20CM-2-55-15; family 20CM-2-55-15; genus CAZOZZ01. The sequence goes on along the minus strand of OZ252023.1, from coordinate 791,061 downwards.
GGGATATCTGCACCGTGAGCCGGTCCAGATAAACCTGGTGCACGACCAGCAGATCGTCGCGCTTCGGTTCGACCCTACCCGGTTCCGCTACGACGGCAGATCCGCATCGATAGCCGATATTGTAGGTCCCGAACCGGGTTACGCCGGTTTCCGGATACATTACCCGCTCAACAGCGCGTCCATCAAGGACGAGGTCGCGGTCTTCCTGGGCGCCTCCTACTTCCGCCTGCTGGGGCGGGGTCATGTCTATGGGCTGTCATCGCGGGGCCTGGCTGTCGATGTCGGTCTGGAAAGCGGTGAGGAATTCCCCTCATTCCGGGAGTTCTGGCTGGTCCGGCCGGAACCGGAGGCTCGGAATCTAACCTTCTACGCCCTTCTCGACAGCCCGTCGGTAACGGGCGCCTATCGCTTCGATCTCGAACCGGGCGCACCGACCGTCCTGGAAGTCGATGCACGCCTGTTTGCGCGACAAGACATCCGAAAGCTCGGTGTGGCGCCCCTGAGCAGCATGTTTCTCTACGGTGCGGACCGGACGCCGGCATTCGATGACTTCCGTCCCCAGGTGCACGACTCCGAGGGCTTGCTGATGGAGACGGCTGCCGGCGAATGGATCTGGCGGCCCTTGAGCAACGGGCCAGGACTGCAGGTGACGTCGCTCCGTGACCACACTCCACGAGGATTCGGCCTGGTGCAACGGGACCGGGATTTCGACAACTACCTCGACCTCGAGGCCAACTACCAACGTCGTCCCAGCGAATGGGTCGCCCTTGGAGAAGGCGATTGGGGCAGCGGTGGCGTCGAACTGCTGTCGATACCCACCGAATCGGAGTTCAACGACAACATCGCAGCCTACTGGGTCCCCGATCAGCCGTTCAGGGCCGGCGATGAACGACACTATCGCTACCGCCTGAGGGTCTTTGACGGCCGGCTCGACGCACAGACTCTCGCTGAAGTCGAACGCGCGCGCATCGGCTGGGATGCTCTTCCCGGTCAGAGCGACCCGCCACCGCCGAGCCGGCGGCGCTTCATCATCGACTTCACTGGTGGAGAATTGATCTCGCTCGAGGACTCTCGAGCGGTCGAAGCCCGGCTCGAGACCTCCGCCGGTCAGACTTCCGATCTGAGGGTCGAGCCACTACCCGACGGCCGCGGATGGCGAGCCACTTTCCGGCTTGCTCCAGCCGGCAACCGCCCCGCCGACATGCGGCTCTACCTGACGATGGACGGCCGTCGGCTTTCCGAAACCTGGAGCTATGTCTGGTATCCCGATCGTGTCCAGTAATTTGCCGAAGCCGCCGAACCTTCGAGGCATCATCCGTCCCCCGCTGCCACGGCTGCGTCGTCGGCTGTACTTCGGGCTGGTAGCCGGCACGACTCTGATCGGTGTGACGATGATGCTCGACATCGTACGGGCCGCCGGCATCAACGCTCTGGAGATCATCGTCCTGGTGCTGTTTGCCGTGACCTTCGGTTGGATCTCCCTCTCTTTCTGGAACGCTGTCATCGGGTTCGCATTGATGGTGCTCCGACGCGATCCCCTGTCACTGGGTTCAGCGATGAACAGGAATTCGGAGGGACCGATCCGGAGCCTCACTGCGCTCGTGATGCCGGCCCGCAACGAAGACCCCGAGCGCGTGATGAGCGGCCTGGCCGCCATGATGGGGTCGCTGGCCCGCACCGGTCACGGTCACCAGTTCGAACTGCACCTGCTGAGCGACACGACCGATCCGACGCTCGCCCGGGAGGAAAAGGCCGCATGGGCGACCCTGAAACAGAAACTGGGTCGTTCGACCGGCCTTCATTACCGCCGGCGTCCTGACAACATCGGTCATAAGTCCGGCAACATCGCGGACTTCTGTGACCACTGGAGCGCAGACTACGATTTCATGGTGGTGCTGGACGCCGACAGCGTCATGACGGGTCGAACGCTGGTCGAACTGGTGCGTAGGATGGAGGCCAACCCGCGCATCGGCCTGATCCAGACGGTGCCGATACCGGCCCGCCGGGATACGTTGTTTGGCCGGTTGGTGCAGTTCGCCGCCTCGCTCTACAGTCCGATGCTGGCGACCGGCCAGAGTTTCTGGCACACCGACGCGGCCAACTACTGGGGCCACAACGCCATCGTCCGGATCGGACCATTTGTCGAGCACTGTACCCTGCCGGTACTCTCGGGCGACGCCCCGCTCGGTGGACCTCTCCTGAGCCATGATTTCGTCGAGGCGGCGTTGTTGCGGCGGGCCGGCTGGGACGTGTATCTGCTGCCGTCTATCGGTGGCAGCTACGAAGAAGTGCCCGCCAACATCCTGGACTATGCCAAGCGCGACCGCCGCTGGACCCAGGGCAGCCTGCAGCACCTGCGACTGCTGCGGATGCGTGGCCTGCACCCGTTGAGCCGATTGCATTTCCTGCTCGGAGCCCTGGGCTACGTCGCGTCATTGCTATGGCTGCTGATGCTGCTGGCCAGTACGGCCTACATCGTGCTGCCCTCGTTCGGCATTGCTTCTTTTCTCGGCGGTTATTCACTGCTTCCGGACTGGTCGAGTCCCTGGACGAGCCAGATCGTGCCGCTGCTGGGAGTGACCATCGGTCTGCTTTTCTTTCCCAAACTGCTCGGCGTGATCCTCGCGCTCCGTCATCCGCGGGCATTCGGTGGAACCGGGCGCCTGTTGTTCAGCGCCCTCCTGGAGATGCTGTTCGCGGTGGTGATCGCACCTGTGATGATGATGTATCACAGCCGCTTCGTCATGAGCGTGCTGGGTGGCCATGACATCCGGTGGGAGCCTCCGGTGCGCGAAGCGCGAGCGGTGCCGTGGCGGGAAGCCTGGCACAAGACCGTGGGAACCACGGCGTTCGGGCTGGCATGGGCGGGTCTGACGCTGTATTCGAGCCCGACCTTCTTCCTGTGGCTGACGCCTATCTTTACGGGCGTGCTTCTGGCCGCTCCACTGGTTCGATGGACCAGCAGCCGGTCGCTGGGTCAATGGACCCGCCGGCTGGGGCTCTTCCTCGTTCCGGCCGAGACGACGGCCCCTCCAGAGTTAGAGACCTCACCCGAAGACATTGTCCGGTTGGCGGGGCAGCCGGCGGACTGACGGATTTCGTCGTTTATTTCCGTTGCTGGAGCCTCGGAATTGCCCTACACTCCCCCCATCTTCAGATGCCGGGGCCTCTTATTTCACTGTTACGCCTAAAATCTTGAACGCAAATTATGAACAATCATGCTGCGGCCTTAGCTTTTAGCCGTTAAGTCACCCAGGGAATTTCCATTATGAACAAGTCTTTTCTATCCGCACTCAGTGTTGTTGCCGTTTTTCTTTTGGTCAGTGGTCAGCCGGGCACGTCGGCTCCACAAAATGAACCTGACGCGAGTGCTTATGATCCGGAAGCACGCCTGGAAGAATTGGGCATTACGCTGCCTGATGCTCCCAGCCCCGTTGCGAATTATGTCAACGGTGTACGGACTGGCAATCTGATATTTTTAGCGGGCAAAGGGCCACGCCGCGCTGACGGCAGTGAAATAACCGGCAAGCTGGGCGCTGATGTCACCATTGAAGAGGGATACGAGGGCGCGCGTCTGACGGCGATAAATCAGATGGCGGTCTTAAAAGCAATGCTCGGCGATTTGAACCGGGTTGTGCGAGTCGTGAAAGTATTGGGCATGGTCAATTCGGATCCATCATTTGTGGAGCAGCCCGCAGTGATTAATGGTTTCTCAGACTTGATTGTCGCCGTTTTTGGCGAGCGAGGACGACATGCCCGCGCCGCAGTGGGTATGGCGTCCTTACCCAGAGGCCAGGCGGTAGAAATCGAAATGATTGTAGAAGTAAGAGATTAGGGGAGGATTATCGGTCCTGGGCTGAACCAGATTGGCCCCTCCAATCCTCCAACGCTTTGCCGGGCGGCAAGGCGCGCGGCTTCGGAAGTCATTCTCCTGCCAGCCCAATCTCCTTCTCCGAGGCAGGAGCCTGAGCGACAGAAGGGATCGTAGCGAGAAAAGTGGTCCAATACGGACCGATTCTACCGCTTTCGCAGCAGATCTCTTCCGCCGCGCAGGCTCCCGGGCCATTTGCAAGCTTTTGGGCATGGATTCAACTTCACACCTTGGAGAAACGGAAATAAACAGGTCTGTTTATGGTACTATTTTAGTCATGATAAAGGTCTCACTTCAGGAGCTAAAACGAAAACTATCCAGGATTGTCCGAGAGGCGGCGGCCGGAGAATTGATCGTCATCACGAGCCACAACAAACCCGTTGCGAAATTGAGCCCCGCAGACTCGTTCCACCTCCATCACGGGGCAAAGTTTGGAAGAGGTCGATTGAAACCCCTTCTCAAGGCAAAGACAAAAGGACGTTATCTCAAAGCCCTGGCTGAAGATCGACGTGAAGATCGCCCAAGCGTCCAGGATTGAGCCATGCCGCCGAGGATCTACGTCGACACGTCCGCTTATCTCTGCCTCCTGCTGGGTGAGAAAGGCTCAGGGAACCTGGAGAAAGAATTCGCTGACTCGCAGCTTCTCTCCAGCGTTCTTCTCGTTCTGGAAGCCAGCAGGAACCTGATACGCCTCTCTCGGGAACGGTTGATATCCGTGTCCGATTGCCAGAATTGCCTGACTCGGCTGGATGAGGACATAGAGCATTTTTTGCTTCGGGATCTCACGCTGGATCTCTGCAGACTGGGAACGACGCCAGCCATCTCGACGCCCCGTTCGCTCGATCTGGCGCATCTGCGAACCGCCCTGTGGTTTCACAACGGTGAGAAAATTCAGAGGTTCGTGACCATGGACCGGGCACAACTCCAGGCCGCGAGAGAGGTTGGTCTGCCGGTCTGACAGGATGGGGCCGAGCATCGACCGGGCAGACGCAAGATCAACAAAAAAGACGAATGATGAACGTTCAAAGAAGCAACCCCTCACGACTGTTTTTCTATCTCGGCCTGGCCGGCCACGGCGCGTTCGTTCTGCTGATTGCCCTCCTGCACTTCATTCGGCCCGATCACAACCCCATCAGCCAGGCCTTGAGCGAGTATGCCAATGGACCGTACGGAATGCTTCTGAGCGCTGCGCTGTTCGCTCTGGCTCTCGGCTCCAATACGATCGTGCTCATGTTGCTCCAGGTTTCTCCGAGATCCCGGAACACTCAGATGGGCCTGGGCCTGTTGATGATCTGGGGTATCGGAGTTTTCCTGGCCGGCGCCTTCCCTCTTGATCCTCCGGACGCGGAGCGAACCCTGTCGGGCACGATACACGTGCTGTCTTCAATGACGGCCTTCGTAGCGGTGATCCTCGGCATCAACGTTCTGTCGATGAAAGGTTCGATCCGCGTGCCCTCGGACTCCTATCCCCGAATCGCAAAGGGACTCGGGCATGCATCGGCGACTCTCTTCGTCATGCTGTTCGCATTGATACCGGCCGGTTGGGGGGGCTTCGGTCAACGATTACTCGTCGGTCTGATCCTTTTCTGGTTCACGTTGACGGCGATGCACGTCGCCGCCACCTCCGAGGCCGCCGATTGAGGCGGGCTACGCGTCCCTCCACGCCACCATTGGTTCCACTCTTGTCGCCCGGCGGGCCGGGATGTAGCAGGCCAGGAACCCAACCACGAGCAGAATCGAAGGTACGCCAGCGAATGTGGCCGTTTCGGTCGGACTGACGCGCAATCGCGCGCCGGGACCAGGGAAGAGAGTTGGAGGGCGAGTAAATCGGGACCGCCGAGCTTCTCGCGATCGTTGATACCGCGATCCACCCAGCGACCCCGCGGCATGAGTGGTGCCGTGTTTAACTTATACCACTGACGGATCAGGGGCGGGACGCCATATTTACAAGGGTCGCTTTATCACCCGTTATCTTTATCCTACCCTCTCCCTTCAAGTAAACTATAAGTATGACCTCTCTGAAAGCCGTCCTGGCCAGCCTCCTGGTGGCTGGTGTGTGCCTGCAGCCTGGTGCCGCTTTGGGTCAGCGGGCCGGGGCGATCCTGCGTGAAGTTCGAGCCAACCGTGCAGCGTACGAGCGGTTCAAGCAGAGGCAGTTCAACGACGACATGGAAAAGATTTCGACACTGGCTCGCGAGATTTCGAACTTCCGCTTTCGGCCGCTGACGGAAAAAAGTCTGAAGGCCATCCGGGGAAAGTCGAAGGACCTGGACAAACGCTTCGATCGGATCATTGAACATGTCGGCATGGGCCCGGAAACGGAGCCATCCGACTTTGCCACACCGCCTACGGAAATTTCAGCGAAGTCCATCAACGAACTCTCTGTGCTGGTGGAGTCCATCAAGTTGAGGCTGGAGGGATTGGCAAGTGACCGAGAAGTGCTCGACCTGGGCCGGCTTCGCAGCATCGTGGCCGATCTCAAGTCCGTTCAGGAGTTCAATCGGCGCCTCGGCCCACCATAATCGTCGGTGGTCGAAAGTCGATCCGGGCGTCGACCCCATGTTGGATAGCCCGCCCAACCGGGACACCATCGACTACACACCGAAAAGGCAAATCGCGTATCCATGCACCCAACCCTATCCGTCGTGATGCCGAACTACAACCACGGCAGGTTTGTCGAGGGGGCCCTCGAGGCAATAGCCGCGCAGTCGTTCGATTCGGTGGAGATCGTCGTCGTCGACGATCATTCCACGGACAACAGTGTGGAGGTCATCGAACGGTTCGGCAGGGGGCGTTCGCACTTCGTATTTCTCAGGAACGAGTCCAACCAGGGAGCGGTTTCTTCCTTCAGCAGGGGCCGGGCGGCCGCTTCGGGCGATTACGTCTACCTGGCGGCAGCCGACGACGTCGTCCTTCCGGGACTGTTCGAGAAATCGATGGACTTGCTGACGCGCTATCCCGGGGCAGGCGTGGCGACCGCCCTGGTCCGGATCATCGATGAGGATGGAACGGATCGCGGACCCGACAAGAGCCCGAAGGTGAGAGCGACAGCTTCGTACCTCGGCCCCTCCGAGGTGCGCACGGTCCTCGCGCGGCGAGGCTTGTTCGCTACGGGGAACACATGCATCTACAGACGCGGTGCACTCGATGAATTCGGCGCGTTCGACCCGGAGCTGGAAGGCTTCTATGACGGATTTCTTGCCCATGCGATAGCCGCAAAGCATGGGGCCTGCTTTATTCCGGAGCCGCTCGTCTGCTGGCGCCGGATGCCGACCGGGTTCTCTCAATTACCCGGAACGGATGTCCGCAAATCCATGCGGATCGTAAACTACGCCGCGGGGTTGATGCGCACGACACACAAAGATCTCTTTCCGGAAGCGTTCGTTCGCGAATACGAGCGGCGGGCGGCCTACCGGACAGGACTGGACGTCGCCACGAGGACAAACGAGCGCCCCGAACAGGCGATCGGCCAGATCCGCTTGCTGTTCGCCGACAAACCGATCTTCCTCGGTTCTGTTTTCCTGCTCCTGTTTCGAATCAGCGGTTCGTTCTGGCTGCTCCGACGCTGCCTCCAGGTGGCGTATCTGTTGACTCCATCCTTCGTGTTCGAAAAGGTTCGGTCCTGGAGGGAAAGCGGTTAGGAACCTCGGACGCCTCGGACCTGACGGGATCGGCATCTCCTGAAGTTTGCTACAATTGAAAGCCTTTTTTCTGGTTGAGTCCGGGATGACTCGCGCGCACGATAGGCACTGAACCGCATAGCGATATCGAGAAACAAATGCGAATTATGGTAACCGGCGGCGCTGGGTTTGTAGGCAGTCACCTCGTGGAGCGACTGTTGGGTGACGGGCATGAAGTCACCGTACTGGACAACCTGTCCAACGGACGTCTGGAGAACCTTGCACCTGTCGGGAATCATCCGGCCTTCCGGTTCGAGCAGATGGACGTGTCGGATCACGACCGGATCGGATCGTTTTTCGCGGGAGTGGAATGGGTGTTCCATCTGGCGGGATTGGCGGACATCGTACCGTCGATCAAAAACCCGCGAGATTACCATCAAGCGAACGTGAACGGAACGATAAGCGTCCTGGAGGCGGCCCGCGCTGCCGGCGTCGGGAAGTTTGTCTACGCGGCATCCTCTTCCTGCTATGGAATCCCGGATTCCTACCCCACCCCGGAAACCGCAGAGGCCCGCCCGCAATACCCGTACGCGCTCACCAAGTACCTGGGGGAACAACTCGTCCTCCACTGGGGGCAGGTCTACGGATTACCCGTGACATCGCTGCGTCTGTTCAATGTCTACGGCCCCCGATCGCGAACTTCCGGAACCTATGGTGCCGTGTTCGGCGTGTTCCTGGCACAGAAGCTGGCCGGTAAGCCCTTCACCGTGGTCGGCGACGGCACGCAGACCCGCGACTTCACTTATGTATCCGATGTTGTAGACGCATTTGTCGGGGCTGCCACGTCCTCGGTCAGAGGAGCCACTTTCAATGTCGGTTCCGGCCAGACATACTCCATCAATCGACTTGTCCAGCTTCTGGGAGATGGCGAAATCGCTTACATCCCCAAACGTCCGGGAGAACCGGACTGCACGTTTGCCGACACAACGAAAATCGGAAAGGAGTTGGGATGGACTCCGAAAGTGTCGCTCGAAAAAGGTGTCGCCCTGATGCTGGACCACATCGATCATTGGCGCGATGCGCCGGTCTGGGACCCGGCGACCATATCGGATGCCACTCGCGAGTGGTTCACGCACCTGACCAAAGCCCCTGATTGATAGACCATCTTATGGCTGACAATGGAAAAGTCCTGGACCTGGACGCGCTGGCGGTTCGCCTCAAGGAACTCAAGACGGAGGGGCGTAAGGTAGTGCTCGCTCACGGGGTCTTCGACCTGATGCACCTGGGACACATTCGCCACTTTCAACACGCAAAGGGAATGGGAGACATCCTGGTCGTCACGCTGACGCCGGACAGGTACGTCAACAAGGGACCGCATCGACCGGCATTCAACCAGGAACTACGGGCAGAGGCCCTGTCCGCCCTGGATTGCGTGGATTACGTTGCCATCAACAATTGGCCGACCGCCATCGAGACGATCCATCTTCTCAGTCCCGATTTGTACGTCAAGGGCTCGGATTACAAAGACAGGTCGAACGACGCCACCGGCAACATCAATCTCGAAGAGGAAGCTGTCAGGAAAGTTGACGGTGAGATTGTATTTACCGACGACATCACCTTCAGTTCATCCAATCTGATCAACAGGCACCTGTCGGTGCTCCCTCCGGAGGTCCACGATTTCCTGCGGGAGTTCGGTTCCAGTTACACCGCTACGGATATCTTCCAGTGTCTTGAAGACGCTGCGAAACTAAGGGTGCTGGTGGTCGGAGAGGCCATCATCGACGAGTACCAGTACTGTGAAACGATGGGGAAGTCCGGCAAGGAGCCCATCCTGGCCGCTCGCTACCTCTCCGGCGAGCGGTTCCCCGGCGGCGCTCTTGCCACCGCAAACAACGTCGCATCATTCTGTGATCACGTTGGGCTCGTAACCTTTCTGGGTGAAGTCGACTCTCACGAGGAATTCATCAGGAAGACTCTCGACGACAAGATCCAGCCCTTTTTCCTACGCATGAAGGACGCTCCGACAATCGTGAAACGCCGATTTGTCGAACTGTATCCATTTCAGAAACTGTTCGAGATATATATCATGAGCGGCAGTGAAGGCGACGACTCTCAGCCGCGAGACCTCTGTCGCGCCCTCGAATCTCTCCTGCCGAAGTACGATGTGGTCATCGTCACAGACTATGGTCACGGGATGCTGGGACCCGAAGCCGTCGATGTTCTGTGCGAGCACAGTAAATTCCTGGCCGTCAACACCCAGGTCAACTCCGAGAATCGAGGTTTCAATACGATATCCAGGTATCGGCGCGCGGACTACGTCTGTGTCTCTGAAAACGAAATTCGCCTGGAAGCGCGAAGCCGAACTCGTCCGCTGGAAGACATTCTGCCCGACATCTCGGAAAGGCTGCGGTGTGGTCGAATGTTGATCACCTGCGGCGAGCGCGGTTGCTTCGGCTTCAGCCAGGACCAGGGATTTTTCCAGGTGCCGGCTTTTACCGGACAGGTCGTCGATCGTGTTGGCGCGGGAGACTCCGTATTCGCCGTCACCAGCCTGTGCGTGGCCCAGGGAGCGCCGATGGAAATGGTGGGTCTGATCGGCAACGCGGTCGGGGCTCAGGCCGTGGCGACGGTCGGTAATCGTGAATCGATTGATCGCGTGTCCCTGCTCAAGTATCTCGAGTCGCTGTTGAAGTGAACCGATGAAGGAAATCAAGACAGTTTATGTAACCGGTGGCGCAGGCTATGTGGGGACTGTTCTGGTGCCGTCACTCCTCAATAAGGGCTACCGCGTGAAGGTGCTGGATCTGTTTCTCTTCGGCGACGACGCTCTGGACACGGTGAAAGACCACCCCGGCCTCGAAGTGATTAAGGGAGACATCCGTGACGAGGCCATCCTCACGCAAACGATCCCCGGCTCCGATTGCGTCATCCACCTGGCTTGTATCTCCAATGATCCCAGTTTCGAACTGGACCCGACGCTCGGCCGTTCCATCAATTACGATGCGTTTGGTCCGCTGGTGAGGATCAGCAATGAAGTCGGCGTCCGGCGATTCGTGTATGCCTCCACCTCCAGCGTGTACGGCGTCAGCGAGGCCGACAATGTCACCGAAGACCATCCACTGTTGCCGATCACCGACTACAACAAGTACAAGGGCCTCTGTGAGCCAGTCCTTCTGGACTATCAGTCGCCGCACTTTACGACGGTCATTATCAGGCCGGCCACCGTTTGCGGATATTCTCCGCGACAGCGACTGGACCTGACGGTGAATATCCTGACCACCCACGCCTGGCACAATCGCCGAATCGGCGTATTCGGGGGAGTACAGTACAGACCCAACATCCACATTGACGATCTGGTGGATCTGTATACGAACTTGCTGGAGTTCGATGACGCCCAGATCGCGGGACGAACTTACAATGCTGGATATCAGAACCGTTCGGTAGCGGATCTGGCAACGATCGTGAAGAGTGTCGTGGATCAGGAAGCGCCGGGAAAGAAGCCGATCGAAATCGTCACAACGCCCTCCGACGACATTCGCTCTTACCGCATCAGTGCTGAAAAGATAGAACGCGAGCTGGGGTTCGTCCCCAAGCGCACGATCGAAGATGCAGTGCGGGATCTGGTCGATGCGTTTCGAAACAACCGGCTCCCCGATCCGTTCACGGACATCCGGTATTACGCTATCAAGACCTACGAACAAGCGGGGCTCAGCTAGGATGCTGGATATATCGACACCGGTTGTGTTTACCGAACATGCACCGGATTCCAGATCGGGGGCGGCATGTCCACTGAAGTAGTGCCCGACGTTCGAGCGATTGCACGGCGTGTTCGCGGGAAGCTGGTGGAACTGTCACACACGGCGAAGACGCCACACCTGGGCTCCTCCCTTTCATGTGTCGATATTCTGGTCGCGCTCTACTGGGGTGTCCTCCGCATTGATGACCCGTTCGACGAAAACCGGGACCGGTTCATATTGAGCAAAGGACATGCCGCGACGACGCTGTACGCGGTCCTCGGCGAAAAAGGATTGTTCCCGAGTGAATTGCTGGAGTCTTATGCGAAGCCCGGAGCGCGTTTGGCCGAGCATCCCGTTCGTGGCTCTGCCCCGGGGATCGAGGTAACGAGCGGATCTCTCGGACACGGGCTGTCACTGGGCGTCGGGATGGCTCTGGCAGCCCGCATTAACGAGCGGGGCTACCGTGTCGTCGTCGTGTTGAGCGACGGCGAATGCAATGAGGGGTCCGTCTGGGAGGCCGCATTGATGGCCGGCGCCCAGAAGCTGGACAACCTGATGGTGATCGTCGATTACAACAAGTGGCAAGCCACGGGACGTTCCGAAGACGTCATGGCCATCCGGCCGATGGTCGAAAAGTGGGCCAGTTTCGGTTGGAGTTCCTCGAACGTCGACGGGCACGATCTGACGGAGCTCATGGAGACCCTGGCAAAGCTGCCTGACGGAACCGGCAAGCCTGTCGCCGTCGTTGCGAATACCGTCAAGGGCAAGGGCGTCTCCTTCATGGAGGACGACAACAACTGGCATTACAGAATTCCGAACGCCGAAGAAGTCCAACGGGCGAAGCAGGAGCTGGGACTGTTATGAGGAACGCTTTTGCTTCCGAGATTACGGCCGGGGCGGCGATGGACGAGAGGATCGTGCTCTTAGCCGGCGACATCGGTAACAGGCTGTTCGACGAGTACAAGGAAAAGTGCCCGGGGCGGTTTTTCAACTGTGGCGTCGCCGAGGCGAACATGATGAGCGTCGCCGCGGGAATGGCGACCTGTGGACTGAAACCGGTCACTTATACGATCGTCCCGTTCCTGACGACCCGATGTCTGGAACAGATTCGCGTGGACGTCTGCTATCAGAACCTTCCGGTTGTCATCGTGGGCGTTGGAGGGGGATTGTCGTATGCGTCTCTGAACGCCACGCACCACTCCTGTGAAGACATCGCATTCCTGCGGATGTTACCCAACATGACGGTGATCTGCCCGGGGGACCCGGTCGAAGTCCGGCTGGCCTGGCGGGAAGCGATCCAGATGGACGGCCCGACCTACATCCGACTCGGCAAGAAAGGCGAACCAACGATCCATGCCGAAACGCCTCGGTTTACGATCGGCAAGGCGATTATTGTCCGGGAAGGCACCCGCGTGTGCCTGCTGGGCACAGGTAATGCGCTGCCGATCGCGATAGAGGCCGCGGACCTGCTGGCGGAGAAGGGCATTTCGACGCGCGTCGCCAGTTTTCATACGGTCAAGCCCCTGGACACTGCGCTGCTCGCCGACGCCTTCAGGAACTTTCAAGTGGTGGCAACGGTTGAAGAACACAGCATCCTGGGGGGCCTCGGCGGCAGCGTCGCCGAATGGGTCACCGACCAGGAGGGTCCGAATGCACGACTGATCCGGTTTGGAACGTCGGATTCCTTCATGTACGTAGGAGGAGAACAGGACTTTGCAAGGGAGTACTTCGGGTTGACTCCAGGTAACATCGCCTCGAAGATCGAAACATCGTACCGAAAAACCGTTCAGGGGACCGCTCCCTCCGAGACAGGATCATGAAAACCGACGCTGCAGTCCTGGTGGAGACTGGAAAACCGCTTGTCCTGGCGGAGTTGGAGATCCCTCCTCTCGAAACCGGGCAGGTCCTCGTGGAGATCCGGGTCAGCGGAGTCTGCCACACGCAAGTACTTGAATCGCGCGGATACCGCGGCGAGGATCGCTATCTGCCTCACTGCCTGGGACACGAAGCAACCGGTATCGTGCGTGAAACGGGGCCAGGTGTGAGCAAGGTTCAGGAGTCGGACCCTGTCATTCTTTCCTGGATGAAGGGAACGGGTCTCGATCCGCTCGGGACGCGTTACCGCTGGGGAGATCGGACGGTCAATGCCGGGGGCATTACGACTTTCAGCCGGTTTTCCGTCGTCAGCGAGAATCGGCTTGTTGGCATGCCCGAAGGCGTCAACTTGAACGACTCGGCAATTCTTGGTTGCGCTGTGGCCACCGGACTGGGCGCCGTGATTAATGTGGCAAGACCACTGCCTGGCCAGAGCGTCGCCGTGTTCGGTACCGGCCGGATCGGATTGTCCGCCGTCCTGGCCGCGGTTGTAGCCGGTTGCACGCCGGTGATTGCGGTCGATCTCAATGAGGAGAAGTTGAAAATCGCCTGTGAGCTCGGGGCCACACATTCCCTGCAATCGAGCGAATCCCTTGAACAGGTCCTCGGGATTTGCCCGGGCGGAGTCGACTTTGCCGTCGAGGCCAGTGGACGACCAGATCTCATGGTCACCGCACTCCGGAGTGTTCGTCCCAGGGGTGGTACCGCCGTTGTCGTCGGCAACGCCCACCACGGGGAAATGTTCGAACTGGATCCAAAAGAGCTGAATCTGGGGAAACGCCTGCTCGGCACGTGGGGAGGCGACAACGAACCGGACCGTGACTTTCCGAGGTATTGCCGGCTGCTGCGGTCGGGGAAGATGGATCTGGCGCCCATCACGCCTCGTCGCTATACCCTCGAACAGGTCAACGAAGCTCTGGATGATCTGGAGCACGGGCGAGCGGTTCGACCGTTGATCTGTTTCGAGTAAAGAATGCTGATTGGCGTCGATTTTGACAACACGATTGTTTGCTGGGATGAGATCTTTCACGCCGCCGCGCTCGAACGGGGTCTGATAGCTCCGAACGTACCCCACAGGAAGGAAAAAGTGCGGAACCAGCTTCGGGCCGAAGGGCGGGAAGAGACATGGACCGAACTGCAGGGGGCAGTCTACGGGACCCTTACCTCACGGGCTCCATTGTTCCCCGGTGTCGTGGATTTTTTCCTGGCGTGCCGGCGGCAGGGGATCCGTGTCGCCATTGTCAGCCACAAGACGCGACACCCCGTTATCGGACCGAACTACGACCTTCATGGCGCCGCACAAGAGTATTTGAGAGCCAGAGGTTTTTACGCTTCAGACGGCATGGGAATTAATGTGGCCGATGTTTACTTCGAAATCACGAAGGCGGACAAGTTGAGTCGCATCGCACAATTGGAGTGCACTCATTTCATTGACGATCTACCGGAGTTCCTGTCCGAACCGGACTTCCCCTCCCAGGTCGAGCGCGTGTTGTTCGACCCGAACGCGTATCACTCCGAGAGCGCTCTGTATCGTCGGGCCGCATCCTGGATGGAGATCGAACAGTGGTTGACTGGCCCGAGCTAGCCATAACCGATGGAGAAGATGAAGCGGGGCTTCGGGCCGGGGCCCAGACGCTGCTCCACGAGGCAGGCTTCACCGACCACTTCCGGGCTCGACCCTTGAACGGCGGGGCCAACAACCGGGTATTTCACCTCGAGGGAACGGACTCGGATCTTCTGCTCAAGATGTATTTCCGAAGCGCCGCGGATGCACGCGCTCGCCCAAGCACGGAATTCAACTTCTGCCGGTTTGTGTGGGATCAGGGTGTCCGAGCGGTTCCCCGCCCTCTGGCTTGTACGCCCGAAGCGAGAGTGGCCTTGTATGAATACATCCCCGGACGGCGGCTTCGGCCCGAGGAAATCGATGTCGATGCTGTCGGAGAAGCTCTCGACTTCTATGACGCCATCAACCAGGACGTGCCCCTGAAGGCCTCACGGGCGTTGCCCCGTGCGTCGGAGGCATGCTTCAGCATTGGCGACCACCTGGAATGCGTCGGCGGACGGGTGGCCCGACTGACGGGTGTCGAGGCTTCTTCCGACGTCGATGCCCGGGCCAGGTCTTTCATCGCGCAGGCACTGGTTCCGGCGTGGGAACAAATTCGGCGACGGACCGAGGATGAGGCGGGAGCAGGCGGTTTACGGACACGCATACCGGAATCCGACGAGCGCCTTTCTCCATCCGATTTCGGTTTCCACAACGCCATACGGACCGCTGACGGCTCACTCCGCTTCATCGACTTCGAATACGCGGGATGGGACGATCCGGCGAGGATGGTTTGCGACTTCTTCTGTCAACCGGCCCTCCCGATCCCGCCGGACTACTTCGACTGGGTGGCCAGGCGGGTCACCTCGGAACTGTCGGAACCGAAGACGCACCTTCGAAACACGCAGTTGCTTTTCCCCGTTTACCAGATCAAGTGGTGCTCGATCCTGCTCAATGATTTCATCAAATCCGGTAGCGACCGCAGAACTTTTTCAGCCGGTGGTTCAGCGGACACACGGAAGGAAACGCAATTGGAGAAAGCCCGCTTGAAACTGGATACTCTACTTGCTCGAACCCAATCACAACTGTCAACATCCGGCCGGAACGAAACGAATGGCTTACATTGATTTCCTTTCCGCGACACACAAGAAGACCACTCGGGACTATCTGGGTCGGGTCAACGAGGCCCCGAAAGGCGCCCTGGCCACGCTCGCAAAGAAATTCGACAAGGAGTACTGGGACGGCGACCGCACCACGGGATATGGCGGGTACCGATACGATGGCCGATGGCGTGTCGTTGCCGACGCGATAGCCGAGCACTACTGCCTGAAGTCCGGAGACCGTGTCCTGGACGTCGGATGTGGCAAGGGGTTTCTGCTGCACGATCTGACCCAGGCCGTTCCAGGGCTCGAGATTGTCGGAGTCGACATCTCCAGATACGCCCTCGGAAACGCAAAAGAAGAGGTTCGCCCCTTTCTCGAACACGCTTCGGCGAGCGACTTGCCGTTTCCCGACCACAGCTTCGACCTGGTCATTTCGATTACGACCCTACACAACCTGTACTGCTACGATTTGCATGCCGCACTCCAGGAGGTGGAGCGCGTCAGCCGGGGAAAAAGCTACCTGTGTGTGGAGTCTTATGGAAACGAAGACGAGAAGGCCAACCTTCTGTACTGGCAGCTAACATGCGAAATGTTCTGCACCCCCGAAGAGTGGGACTGGTGGTTCAGGCTGGCCGGGTATACGGGAGATCATTCGTTCATTTTTTTCCAGTGATGAGCATGCCAACGGAGGTAGATGGATGAATGTTCGAGAGGTAAATCCGGAAGTGTTCTATGCGACGGATCGAATTGTCAGTGTGAAGAGCACAGACCTGGAATTTATCCAGGAAAAGGCCGCCGCGAGTCCGCGAAGACGGGCGCGGGTGTGTGCTCACCGGGACGTCGAGGACAAGCTGCACGAGATGATCGTGGTCCTGAAACAGGATTCTTATCTGATTCCGGAAAAGCACGAGGTCAAAGTGGAGTCGTATCACATCATCCAGGGAATCGCGGATGTGGTCATTTTTGACGAGGCCGGCAGTGTCACCGAGGTCGTTCAGATGGGAGACCACTCGTCGGGTCGTGCCTTGTACTTCAGGCTCTCGGATCCTTCCTTCTACCATACCCTGATCATCCGGTCCGAGTCCCTCGTCTACCACGAGACAGCCACCGGGCCCTTCCAGAAAGCGGATACGGTTATCGCGCCGTGGGCTCCTGCGGAAAGCGATCTCGCCGGGAGGAGTGAGTACATGGCCGAGCTCGAACGACGCGTCGGGGAATTCCTGGAGTCGAAGTAGCCCGGCACTTCCTTAAAGGTTCGGATGCGTATCCTCATAACAGGTGCAAAGGGTCAACTTGCCACGAGTCTGGCAAAGGTTCTGGCGGATGAAGAGCTGGTAGCTCTCGGCCACGGGGAACTGGACATCGGCGATGCCGGTTCGGTACACGAAATTCTGGATTCAGTGCGCCCGGACGTAGTCATCAATACGGCCGCAATTCGACGGCCGGATCAGTGCGAAGAATCACCCGACCAGGCTTTCCGTGTGAATGCGCTCGGACCGCGGAACCTCGCCGCCGCCTGCGCGAACACGGGATCGAAGCTGGTTCAGACGAGTACCGACAGCGTGTTCGACGGTCGCGCGACTTCTCCTTATCTGGAGGAAGACGCCCCAAATCCCATCAGTGTGTACGGGGTGTCCAAACTGACCGGGGAGTTCTTTGTTCGTACCACCCTGGACAAACACTACGTCATCCGCACCGGCGGGCTCTTCGGGGGCGCGGGCACTTCGGGCAAGGCCTCGAACTTTGTGCTCGCCATGCTCGACGGGGCCCGGGTCGGAAGGAAGCTTTCGGTCGTCACCGACCAGTTCAACTCTCCCACCTACACGGTGGACCTGGCCGGTAAGATCGCCTGGCTGATCCGAACCGAAGCCTACGGGCTTTACCACATCACGAATGCCGGCTCGTCCTCGTGGTACGATTTTGCGCGGGCCATCTTTCGCACGGCTGGTTTGGAGGCGAACCTTTCACCAACGACGACGGATGCTTCAAACTTTCGGTCACGTCGACTCCGCTACTCCGTTCTCGACCGTGGAGCGCTTCGGCGACTGGACGCGGACGACCTTCCACCCTGGCAGGACGCCCTGGGCCGTTACCTACATGAGTTAAAGGAGTAAGGGTGCACGACAGCGACATCGAAGTCCAACCGCGGGACCTGGAGACCATAGAGGGTGTGGCAACGGAAAAGTGGTTGCATCTCTATCATCAGATGCTCCGCATCCGTCGATTTGAGGAGCAGATCGCCGAGCTTCATAGCGAACGACGGTTGTTCGGGCCGGTCCACCTCTATGCCGGTCAGGAGGCGGTGGCCGTTGGGATTTGTGATGCCCTCCGACAGGATGACTACATCACGAGCACCCATCGCGGCCACGGCCACTGCCTGGGGAAAGGCGCGGCAATGGACCGCATGTTTGGTGAGCTTCTCGGCAAAGCCACCGGCTACTGCCACGGGAAGGGCGGGTCCATGCACATCGCCGACCCGGACACCGGAAACCTGGGCGCCAACGGCATCGTTGGCGGAAGTACGGGGATCGCGACTGGAGCCGCCCTGTCGGCACGTACGCGTGGCACCGACCAGGTGGCCGTCTGTTTCTTCGGAGAGGGGGCACTCGGTCAGGGTCTGCTGTACGAAGCCATGAATATGGCGGCCCTTTGGAAACTACCCGTTATCTATGTGTGTGAGAACAACCTTTACAGCGAGTTTGGTCACTACCGCGACATCACCGCAGGAAGCGTACGCGGGCGGCCCGAAGCTTTCGGTATCCACAACGAAGAGGTCGACGGGCAGGACGTGGGAATGGTCTCCGCGGTTGCCGGCCGCCTGCTCGAACGCGCCCGGGCGGGCGAGGGACCCGCTTTTCTGGCCTGCCGGACCTATCGTTTTCACGGGCACTACACGGGAGATCTCAAGCGGCTCTACAGGAGCCGGGAAGAAGAGGATTACTGGAAAGAGAATCGCGATCCTCTCAAGATTCTCGGGCAAAGGTTACGAGCGCAATCGGATCAGAACGAGGCGAAGCTCGAAGAACTCGAACGGACGGTACGGGAAGAGGTGGCCGCCGGCCTCGCCAGCGCGGTCGAGGCGCCCTACCCGGAACCTGGCGAACTGGACCAGCAAGTCTATGCATAACATCTACGAATCCGGGGGCGCGGGCCGGGAGATCACGACCGCCGCGGTCGTACAGGAAACCCTCGCCGCGGAGATGCGCCGGGACCCGACCGTTACGATCTTCGGCGAGGACGTGGGTAAGGAATGGACTCCGTTCAAGGCTTTCCAGAGTCTGCTTGGAGAGTTCGGCTCAGACCGGGTCATCAACACTCCAATCTCAGAACCGGGGTTCGCCGGGATTGCCGTCGGCGCGGCCATGACCGGGCTCCGTCCGGTCGTGGACATCATGGTTGGAGATTTCGTGACGTTGATCATGGACCAGATTGTCAACCAGGCCGCCAAGATCCATTACATGTCCGGCGGAAAATGGAAAGTACCTCTTGTCATACACACGGCTATGGGCGCGACCCGTCGGTCCGCTGCGCAGCACAGCCAGAGTCTCCATGCCTTGCTCTGCCACGTTCCCGGCCTGAAGGTGGTCCTCCCTTCCACACCCCGGGACACGAAGGGGTTGCTCCTTTCCGCCATCCGGGATGACAACCCCGTCATATTTTTCGAAAACAGGACCCTGGCGTATGTCAGCGGGCAAGTCGAGGAAGCTGAATTCACCATTCCTCTGGGCGTGGCGGACATCAAGCGCCCTGGAGAAGACGTGACGATCGTCGCCACGAGCGGTGTCGTGTCCAAAGCCCTCCAGGCTGCGGAACTGCTCGAACGAGACGGCATCAGCGCCGAGGTGGTAGACCCGCGCACACTGGTGCCGCTGGACCGGAAGACACTGATCGATTCCGCGCTGAAGACGCGGCGCGCAATCGTAGTTGACGAAGGATACGAGCAATACGGCATCACGGCCGAGCTCGCCTCCGTCATTTCCGAAGGAGCTTTCGATCGACTGGTCACCCCGGTCAGACGCATTGGAGCTCGGAACGTGCCGGTTCCCTTTTCCCCTGTTCTCGAAGATCTCACGGTCTCCACGCCGGAGAAAATTGCCGACATGGCCCGTGTTCTTTGCACCCGACGGAAAACCGAACAGGGGGCGGAGCGCTGAAACGACAATTCTATCGTCGCGACACCTGTCGGCTCTGTGGTTCGCGCGACCTCGAACTCGTGTTGGGCCTTTGCCCTGCCCCCCCGGTTGACGCCTATGTTCCGGCGGACCGCCTGTGGGAAACACAGAAAGCATTTCCACTGGATCTGTTCCTGTGTCTCGCGTGCGGCCACGCCCAACTCCTCGATGTGGTTCCTCCCGACACCCTGTTCGGCGATTACATCTATGTGACGACGAGCTCACCCGGGCTGGTCGAGCACTTCAAGAAGTACGCCGCAGTCGTTCTCGACCGTTTCACGCCGTCCCAGTCCTCGCTCATCATCGACATCGGCAGCAACGATGGCACGCTTCTCGGCTTCTTCAAGGAAGCCGGCCTTCGAACACTGGGAATCGACCCGGCCGGGGATATCGCACGTAAGGCCAGCGAATCCGGACTGGAAACGATACCCGCATATTTCGGTAGCGACCTGGCCCGGGACATTCGGGACAGACGGGGGACGGCTGCGGTCGTGTGCGCCAACAATGTCTTCGCCCACATGGACGACCTGGGGGACGTGGCCGATGGCGTTCGGACACTCCTGGCGCCCGACGGTGTATTCGTGTTCGAGGTCCACTACCTGCTCGACCTGATTGACGAGATGGTCTTCGATTTCATTTACCATGAGCATCTGTGCTATCACTCGGTCAAACCCCTGGATTCGTTCCTCGGTCGTCACGATATGGAATTGATCGATGTCGAACGGGTACCCACAAAAGGTGGCTCCATACGCTGTTTTGCGCAACCTCTGGGCGGCCCGCGCAACACTGCCGCGGCCGTTGACGAATTGAAAGTGATGGAAACAAGCTATGGTCTGGACCGGCCGGAGATCTTCGAGTCCTTCAGATCCCGTATAGACGAGATCAAGAATGCACTCCACGACCGGATCGAGGGATTCCAGGCACAGGGCAAATCGATTGCGGGTTATGGCGCCTCGGCCACGGTGACCGTTCTGATCCATCACTTCGACCTCGGAAGGAAGATCCAGTTTCTCGTCGACGACAACGTCGCGAAACAGAACTTGTTCAGCCCGGGCCACCACATTCCAGTATTGTCTCCACAAGCCATCTACGATCGAAAGCCGGATTACCTGATTGTTCTCGCCTGGAGGTTCCGGGAAATGATCGTTGGCAAACATCAGGCCTATCTGGAGGGCGGGGGACAGTTCATCGTGCCCTTACCCGGAATGGAAGTCATTGGACTACCAGAAGCGAGTCTTTCCGATCGTGATTAATCCCATCCCCTACGTTGACATCGCTGCCCAACACCGGCCAATCAGGGATGAGTTGCTTTCGGCGGTAGGTGAAGTCATTGACACAGGAGACTTCATACTCGGCGGGCCGGTCGAGGAGTTCGAGCGACAGTTCGCCGTACTCAGTGGCACGCGCTACGCGGTCGGTGTCAACTCGGGAACGGACGCTCTGACCCTCGCTCTGAGGTCACTCGACATCGGAGAGGGCGATGAAGTCATCACGGCACCGAACACCTTCGTTGCGACCGCAACCGCGATCCGGCTGGCTGGAGCCAGGCCCGTGTTCGCCGACGTCGGTCTCGACCGGAACATCGATCCGAAGAATGTAGCGGATGTGATCTCGCACAAGACCCGGGCGATCATCCCGGTTCACCTGGGTGGCTTGCCTTGTGACATGGATGCCATTCTGGCGTTGGCCGGACGACACAATATCCACGTCGTCGAAGACTGCGCCCAGGCGGTCGGCGCCCGGTTCCGAGGGTCCACAGTGGGGTCGCTGGGTCGCATCGGATGCTTCAGTCTGCACCCGCTCAAGACGCTGAATGCCTGCGGCGACGGCGGGATCCTGACAACGAACGAACCTGAAATCTACGACCGTCTCCGCCTGTTGCGCAATCTCGGTCTGCGAAACCGTGACGATTGCGTCGTATGGTCCGGAAATTCACGCCTGGACAGCATCCAGGCCGCCATTCTCCTGGTCAAGCTCAAGTACCTCGAGAGTTGGACCGAACGCCGTCGAAACAACGCGCACGTGTACAGGCGGCACCTTTTCGGCACGAGACAGGTGGGTCTACCGACCGAAAAAGAGGCTGGGGAGTCCGTGTATCATACCTTCGTCATCGAAGCGGACGATCGCGATCGGCTCAAAGACTTTCTTGACGGGCGGAAGATCGGGACCGCAGTGCACTATCCCGACCCGATTCACCTGTGCTCGATCGGACGGGAACTAGGCTACAGCGAGGGAAGCTTTCCGATGGCGGAAGAACAATCCTCGAGAATACTGAGCCTCCCGATCTACGCTGAACTGACAACGGCCCAACTGGAATACATCTCCGACAGTATTCACTCCTTCTATTCCTGAAGCTGATGAAAGTAAAGTTTTCCTATCTTGATCGACAGTTCGCCGAGTTCGATGGATATCTCGATGACTTGCGCCCTCTCGTCGAGAGCGGCGATTTCACTCTGGGTGCGCCGGTAGACGAATTCGAAAAACGTTTTGCAGAGCTGTGCCGCATGCCCTATGCGATCGGAGTCGGCTCCGGCACCGACGCGCTTATCCTGTCTTTGAAGGCACTGGGGATCGGACCTGGGGATGAAGTCATTACGACCCCGAACACGTTCATCGCAACGGTCGGAGCGATCGCGATGACCGGGGCTCGTCCGGTGTTCGTAGACAGCAACCCGGGACTGACGATCGACGCGACACGGATCGAAGCCGCTGTGACCACGCGAACAAAAGCCATACTTCCCGTTCACTATTCCGGAAATGTGGCGGACATGCCCCGGGTCATGGACATTGCCGAAAGACACAATCTGTCGGTTGTTGAAGATGCGTGTCAGGCGATCACAGCTGCCCGGGACGGCCACTATGTCGGTTCGTGGGGGCAGACGGCCTGTTTCAGCCTTCATCCTTTGAAAAACCTGAATGTCTGGGGTGACGGGGGCGTGATCGTCACCCGCTCCGGGGAGCTCAACGACAAGCTTCGGCTGCTGCGGAATCACGGTCTCCTAGATCGGGATCGAGCGGAGGTCTTTGGACACAACTCGCGTCTGGATTCGCTCCAGGCCGTGATCGGAAATCGCCTCATCGATCAGGCCGAAACCATAACTCGGAGAAGGATCGCCAACGCTAGGCGTCTGGATGAAGGTTTTGGGGACATGGAGGACTTCATCCGCGTTCCTCCAAGACAATCCAACGTTCGACACGTCTACCACATTTACATCGTTCGCGCGGAACGGAGAGACGAGTTGTTGAAATTCCTCGGAGAGCGGGAGATCGAAGCGAAGGTCCACTATCCTGTTCCTGTCCACTTGCAGCCAGCCGCCCAATACCTGGGCTACAAAGAAGGCGACTTCCCAACCGCCGAGGAAGACAGCCGGACCATGATCACGCTACCAGCCCATCAGCACCTCAAGAATGAAGAGATCGATTACGTGACGGAGTCGATACGAGCTTTCTACGGGAAGAACTGACGACAAATGGGGAAAACGTACGTTGTAATCGGCAGCAACTGTTTTACTGGAAGCCACATCGTAGATGCGCTGCTCGAAGACCCGACTCGGACGGTGATCGGCATCAGTCGCTCCCCTGAATATAAGGAATTCTTCCTGCCGTACAAGAAAAGGCCGGACGGCGACTTCCGTTTCTGTCAGATGGATCTTGTCCGCGACCTGGATTCCGTCCTGGACCTGCTCGACGAATTGAAACCTGCGTTCGTGATCAACGTGGCAGCGTTGAGCGAGGTCGGTTTGAGCAACACCAGTCCCATGGAGTACTTCGACATCAACACGCGGGCGGTCGTCGGGTTGTGTAACGCCCTGCGGACGCGATCCTACCTGGAGCGGTACGTTCACATCTCCTCGGCCGAGATCCTTGGCAGTTGCCCGGAACCGATACCCGAGGATGCCGGATTCTTCCCGAGCACGCCCTACGCGGTGTCCAAAGCCGCAGCGGACATGTATCTTGGAACCCTCCAAAGCAACTTTGGATTCCCGGCCATCCTGATACGTTCCACCAATGTCTATGGAAGGCATCAACAACTGTTCAAGATCATCCCGCGCACGATCATCTACCTGAAGATGGGGAGGCGTATCGAACTACACGGTGGGGGTGTTTCCGAAAAATGTTTCGTTCACGTTCGAGATGTTGTCGACGGGCTTCTGCGCAGTCTCGAACAAGGCGGTCACGGGACCTACCACTTCAGCGTGCGAAGTGAACGGACCATTGCAGAAACCGTCAGACAGGTTTGCGATCAAATGGGCCATGACTACGAAGCCTCGGTGGATATCGTGGGTGAACGACTGGGCCAGGATTCCAGGTACGTGCTCGACTGCGCCAGAGCCACGAATGAACTGGGATGGTCTCCAAAGATCGAGTTTGAAGAAGGCATCCGGGAAACCATCGATTGGGTCGAATCGAACTGGGACAGCATTCTGCGCGAGCCCCTGGTTTACGAGCACAAGGTCTAGGAGTCAGCGCGGCAGAAGAGATCTACTGCGAAAGCGAACATTGGAGCCAAACACCACCGACCGTGCTATCATACGGGTTCGTGAAACCGTCCCTAAGACCGTATGACCGAACAGTCGACCAACGATTAGGGAGAAGATACCGTTCCTGATTTCTCCGCCATGGGCGTCCCCCTCCTTGTCTTTTACTCCATGGCGATTCTCGCCTCGATCATCCTGGTCATCCAGGTCCTCTTGATGCTTTTCGGTTTCGACGGCGACTCGGATCTCGGAATGGACGATCTGGGCGAATCCGAAGGCCTCGGATTCATCTCCGTCCGTTCGTTGACGGGCTTTTTCGGAGGCTTTGGGTGGATGGGCGTCATCATGCTGGAAAGTGGCTCCGCACTTCCAATCGCTACCGCCGCAGGCGTCGGCGTGGGTGGGATCTTGATGCTCTCGGTCGCATACATGATGAAGATCCTTTACTCGCTGAAAGAAAGCGGGACGATTGACTTTCAGAATGCGATAGACCAGGTCGGCACCGTTTATCTCCCCGTACCGCCAAACCAGTCCGGCCCGGGCAAGGTCCGGGTGATGGTCCAGGGTCGCTTGAAGATCGTCACGGCCTATACAAAGTCGGGTGAAAAGATCGCGAGTCAGAGGAAGGTGAAGGTGACTGAACTTCTCGATCCACGCACACTTCTCGTAGAGCCCCTGGGCGCGGGGACGAAAGAAGAAAAGGAGCAAGAAAATGCTTGAGGATCTACCCGCAAACCTGCCAGTGATCCTGTTAACGAGTTTCGTCGTCCTGTTCTTTATATCGACGGTTTTCGTCGCAAAGCGCTACAAGCGGTGCCCTTCCGACCGGGTCCTCGTCGTTTACGGTAAGGTCAGCGGGAGACAGGGGGAGACACGTCGATCGGCCAGGTGCTACCACGGCGGCGCGGCGTTCATCGTACCGATCTTTCAGAATTACGAGTTCCTCGACCTGACACCCAACCCTATCGAAATCAACCTTCAGGGTGCGCTCTCGCAACAGAACATCCGGGTCAACACACCGTCGACCTTTACTGTCGGGATATCGACCGAGCCCGGGATCATGGAGAACGCGGCCGAGCGACTTCTTGGCCTATCGATGAAGGACATTCGGGAACTGGCGAGGGACATCATCTTCGGGCAAATGCGTGTCGTGATCGCAACGATGACCATCGAGGAGATCAATGCCGACCGGGAAAAATTGATCGACAAAATTTTCACCGGAGTGGAAGTCGAACTCAACAAGGTGGGCCTCCATCTGATAAACGTCAACATCCAGGACGTCACCGACGAGTCCGGCTATATCGAAGCTCTCGGTAAGGAAGCCGCGGCACGCGCCATAAACGAAGCAAAGATCCAGGTCGCGGAGAAAGAACGCGACGGTGAAATCGGCAAGGCCAACGCCGAGAGGGAACAGCGGATCCAGGTCTCGGCCGCCAACGCAACAGCGGTAACGGGAGAAAATGATGCAGCGGTGAAGATCGCCCAATCCAGTGCCGACCGCCGGGAGCGCGAAGCTGAAGCCGAACGCCGCGCCACCGCCGCGGAGAAGGTGAAGAAAGCACAGGCGCTACAGGAATCCTACGCTGCGGAGCAATCGGCCGAGCTCGAGCGCGCCAAGAGAGAAACGGCGTCACAGGAAGCAAACGTCATCGTCCCTGTAGAAATAGAGAAGCGTCGCATCGAAACCCTGGCCGAAGCTGAGGCCGAAAAAATACGGAGGCTCAAGAAAGGCGAAGCGGACGGAATACAGTCCCTGATGGAAGCCGAAGCGGAAGGGCTGATGGCCATCCTGACCAGAAAGGCGGAAGGTTTCGACCGTATCGTGAAGGCGGCATCGAACAAGCCCGAACTGGCTTCACTGCTCCTGGTCACCGAGCAACTACCCAAGCTCGTTGAAGAGCAAGTGAAGGCAATCTCGAACCTGAAGATCGATTCCGTGACCGTATGGGAATCCGGTAGCAATTCAGGTGGAAAAACAAATACCGCCGATTTTCTGTCCGGGCTTGTCGGATCTCTTCCTCCGTTGCATGAACTGGCGAAGAACGTCGGCATCAAGCTGCCCGAATATCTTGGGAAGATGGACGGGGCCACACCGCCGGTCGGCACGGAGACGAAGAAGCCGTCGGAAGAGATTGCCAGTAACGAACCAGCCGTTCAGGTCGATGCTCCGGCACCAGCCGCGCCACGCGACAGAGATGAAGGTTGAAGAAATCCCGGGCAGCGATAAGCTCTTCTTCGCTCTGCGCGTCCAGACATCAGGAGGCGAGGCCCTTCAATCGCTCCGCAAGACGGTCATCGGATCCGTCCTGGCTGCTCGACGGGCGGGAAAGTAGCAGGCCAGGACCGCCACAGTAAGAAGGACCGTGATCGCAAGACCGAACGCGAACGGATCGACGGGCCCCACGCCGTAGAGGGCGTTCTGAATGATCTGGACCAACCCGATGCCGGCAAACACCGCCATCACGATGCCGACAATCGCCAGGCGCAAACCTTTCCAGACGAACTGATACACGATTTCGTTGGGATTGGCGCCCAGCGCCGTCCGGATTGCCAGCTCCGGTCGACTTTCCGATGTCACATGGGAGAGGACGCCGAATATGCCCAAGGCCGTCAACGATAGTGCGATCAGGCCGAACACACCGAACAACCCGACGACTATGTAAACTCCTTCCAGGTCGTCCCACAGCAACTGCTCCATCGTACGCAAGCGATATATCGGAAGACCCGGCTCCCGGATGGTAACGGCTCGCCGAATCGCTTCAGATGCGGATCCGGGGTTCTGTGTGGTCTGCACGACGTAGGTCAACGCTCTTGCCGGACGCTGGCCCAGCGGGAAGTAAATAGTTGGCAACGGCGGGGCGTCCGCGTCGTCGTTACGCACATCGCCGACAATCCCGACAATCGTCACCCAAGGCGCTCGGGATCCAAGATCTCCCATACGGATCCTTCTTCCTATCGCCTCTTCCCTGCCCCAGTACTTCTGTGCCGTGGAAAGCCCCACCACCGCCACGGGTAAGGAGGACGCCGTGTCTCGTGGACCGAAGTACCGACCCTCGAGCAAGGGGACACCCAGGGCCTCGAAGTAACCGGGAGTGACCGTCAGGTCCACACTCCAATCCCGTTCGCCTGGATCGGGGTATTCGCGGTCTTCGATCACGAGTTGTTCGGTCGGATTATTGCGGTTCCCCTCGATCGGTACGCGGGTGCCGGCCCCGGCAAACATCACACCGGGAAGTCCGCGCAGACTGTCCAGCATCCCGAGGTGCACTCGGGCGGCATCGGACAACTCGGCATACCGGTATCCCTGGAGGTCCGTGCGAAAGGTCAGGACTCCGTCCACATTGAAGCCGGTTTCAATCGCACGCAAGGCGGTCGCCGACCGCAACATCAAACCAGCCACAAGGAGAAGAAGTGTAGCGGCGGCCACTTCACCAATCACCAGCCCCTTCCGCAGCCGTTGACTCTTTCGATCAATGGTCGTGTTCGCGCTGCCTTGCTTGAGGGCATCATTGTGGTCCACGCGAGCGGTCCCGAGCGCGGGCGCCAAGCCGAACAACAGGACTGAGAAGAGGCCAGCGCCGATGCTGGCCGCCAGGACCCACATATCGACCCTCGCCCTGGACCAGAACGGAGTGAGGTTCAAACTGACGATCAGGTCTGTCCCCAGGGAACCCAACAGGACACCGCATCCCGCTCCTATCATGGCGTATACAACGCTTTCGATCAGTAGGAGGCGAACTATTCGCGACCGACTCGCCCCGAGTGCAACCCGCACGGCGATCTCTCTCTTGCGTCGGAGCCCTTGCGCCAGGAGTAGGTTTGCAATGTTCGCACAGGCAATGCCGAGAACGAGGAATGGGACACCGATGATGGGTGAGCTGACAATGATTTCATCCGGTCGCATGGGCGCGGCTCCGGTCACGGTGATCTCCCAGCCTACTTCCGTGTCCGGGTGCCTTTCGACGAGCTGCTCGGAAAGTATCGAAGCTTCGCTCTGCGCTTGCTCCAGCGTGGCGTCGGGATTGAGGCGTCCCACGACGATCAGGCGACGGGCAGTCCGGTCATCGAACGCGGTCGGGATTCTCATCGGAAGCCAGAGCTCATCCGAGGAGAGGAACACGAACTCCGGCGCCATCAACCCGATGACTTCGTGAGGAATCCCATTGATCTCCACACGCCGGCCGAGGATCTCGGGTTCGCCGCCAAAGTAGTTCTGCCACGTCGCGTGAGCCAAAATCACGACGGCCTGCTCGGATTCGGAATCCTCGGCAACAAAATCTCTCCCGATGGCGGGTGCGATTCCAAGGACCGAGAAATAATTCGCCGTGACACGAAGCGCGGACAGGCGAAGAGGTTCAGCGGCCCCCATCAGGTGCGCTGGACCACCGATCGACGCGGCGACATCCTCCACCGTCCGCAGGCTGCTCTTGAGATCCGCAAAATCACCCGGTGAGATCAAGCTTCGGTCCAGGCCTCGACTCTGGTTGGCGGACCAGAACAGGACGACACGAAGCGGGTCACGGATCGGCATGTGGGCCCCGGCCCGGACAAGGCTGAACACCGTGGTGTTGGCTCCTATCCCGAGCGCAAGGACCACAGTGATGAGCGCCACCAACCCGGGATTCTTTCGTGCCTGCCTGAAGGCATAGCGGAAATCCTGTCGGATGTGCTCTACAAACGTGAACGATCGCTCATTTCTTTGGAGTTCCTTCGCCTGTTCGATGCCGCCATATGCACGCCTGGCCGCCAAGTGTGCTTCGTCGACAGTCATGCCCCGCCTTCGAAATCTGTCTTCCAGGAGCGTGAGATGGGAAGCGACTTCACGAGCGAGATCGCCTTCGGCGGCTTCACTACGGAACGAATGATAGAGCTTCAGAAAGAACCGTCTCAAGCGCCACATTTCCTAGGGTTCCTCCACCAGGAGCTTTTCGACAAGCCCCACCAATCGGCGCCAGCGATCGGTCTCTCTCTCAAGCGCTCGACGTCCGGATTTTGTCAGGGCATAGTACTTGGCATCGCGGTTGTTCTCAGTCTTTCGCCAGCTGCCCTTGATCCAGGCCCTTTGTTCGAGGCGCACCAGGGCCGGATACAATGTGCCCTGGTTCAACTTGAAGGGATCGTCCGACACCTGTTCCAGGCGTGCCGCAATGCCGTATGCGTGCTGCGGACCCATCGTGGCAAGCGTACGTAATACGATCAGGTCGAGCGTGCCCTGCAAGAGTTCGACAGGTTTTTTTCGTTCACTAGTCATTCCAGTGGAGTCCTCCTGGACAGATTGAACGAAACTCTACTGGAATGTCAAGTGGAACGGTCCATGTCGGCACCGCCGCGGATTCGAGTGCCAGTTCACCCCAGCAGCCCGTGGTGGAAGTCTGCAGGGTCGCGCGCAAGGGTATTCGGGTCTCAGGCGCAGACGTCCGGAACGATGCTTCCTCATCGTGACCGACGAACGACAAAGCCTGTGGCCCGAAGACCCCTGCGCCCTCCGGGTTACGACGGCATGGGGCCAGCTGCGGCGTTGCCACTCCTCGATCGATGAGGAGCATCGACGTCTTCGATGGGAACCATCGCCGTCTTCGATGGGCACATCGACGTCGTCGTGGCGCCTTGCATCTAACCTCATGGCGCTCGTAACGCGACCCTACAGACTTCCGCCACGGGCTGCAGTGATTTCCTTTGCCTCCACCCGGGACGACGGGTAGAATCGGCTTGGTCTTATCAGGAGACCTACAGTCCGCGTAAAGGGTCGAACCCGCCTGACTGCGAATCAGCTTCGCCTTCTTTCTTTGCCTGGAAACGCGGACACCGGGCCACAGGAAGGAAGGTGTTGAATGCCCAAGTCCCTGCCATCTCGACCCAACCTCGATTGGCTCAAGAAAACCGCAAAACAGCGATTGACGGAACTGCGCCTGGAGGACCCATCCGCTCGACTACATCAGGCACAGCTGGGCGTCGCCAAAGAGTATGGCTTCAAGAGCTGGCGGGCCATGAAGGCCCGCGTGGATGTGCTCAGCCTCCGGGGTCAGATCGTGACTGCCACGATCGAGGGACGGGGAAAAGTGGTCGCCGACCTACTCGCCGACCATTCGCTTCTGAACGTCACCGGAGGGCGCTGGGACATGCCGCTGCTGCATCTGGCCGCGGAGCACGGGCAACTGGACTGTGTCAACGTCCTGCTACGGCATGGATTCGACGTGCATCTCCGCGACCGACTCGACAACGCAACAGCTCTTCACTGGGCAGCCTATTCGGGAAGCGTCGAGGTGATCGACCGTCTGCTTGAAGCAGGCAGTGACGTCAACAGCGGAGGCGATGCTCACGAACTCGGCGTCGCGGGTTGGACCGTCTTCTTTGGAAAGAGAAACATCGAAGCGGCGGAATTCCTGCTCTCCCGTGGAGCGAAGCCGAACATTTTCGCTACGGTGGCTCTCAACCGCGTCGATCTCGTCCGAGGGATGGTCGAACATGAGCCGGCTTTGCTTGGCGTGCGATTGACCGAGTTCGAGCATGGCCACACGCCCCTGCATGTCGCAGTCTCCAGAAATCTCAAGGAAATGGTGCACACCCTGCTCCAATTGGGCGCCGACATGACCGCAAGGGACGACGACGGAAAGACCCCCCTGGAGATTTCAAAAACGAAGACGGATGACACCATTCTTACTGCCCTGGTCGCGGCCGGGGCGGACCCGAAGGAGCGTCAGATGAACGAGTTCAAATCGTCCACACCCATACTGAACGTCCGAAACATCGCTCGTTCAATCGAGTACTACGTAAACAAGCTGGGTTTCGTGAAGAAGTGGGGCTGGGGGGATCCGCCGACGTTCGGTTGTGTCGAGCGCGGGAAGGTGGAGATCTTTTTCTGTGAAGGTTGCCAGGGCCAATCCGGGACATGGATCCAGATCTTCCTTCATGATGTCGATGCGTTGTTTGACGAGTACAGGGACAGTGGTGCGATCATCTGCGAGGAACCAGCGAACTGCCCCTGGGGGGTTCGCGAAATGCATGTTGAGGATCCGGACGGACACCGCCTCCGGATGACAAGCGAATCTACCGAGTCTTGAATGGCCGACCGGCCAACCAACACAAAAAAGGCTTGCACTTAGATGTCGCGCTATTATAGTTATTCCATGAATAGCGACCATACGCAGTTTGCCGCCCTGAAAGTGAGATTGAGCCAACGTGACCTGGCGACCACTTTTGAGGCCGTTGTCTTATTTCAGCCCGCAACATTGGGTGTTCAACAGTTGCTCCGCGAAGCGTCGAGGATACTGGTGGAAGCGGCTCCGGACGAACCATTTGAGATGAGCCTGGGACAACTGAAGGTGGCCCGGGAAGCCGTGGACACGTACTGCAGCCAGATCGCGCCCCATCGACGGGGTAGAGTCAGCAGCACTGCAGAGGCCATCGCCGCGGCCATGCTCCACCCGTCGGGAGCCGAGACCACCCGGACACGCCACAACCCCGGGCCGACTCGAGTTCGCTTCGCCTCTGACTCCCGTCACGAATCCTGAATTCTGAGTATGTGAACCTCGAGATAGATCACGTCCTGCGCCAAATTCGGGGCCCATCCTCAGACGCGCTCGTCCTGACCGGCTTGCTTCAAACTTTCCGGCTTCCCGATATCCCGCCAGGAATATTCGTCGGCGCGGAAGGCAACGATCTTCTGTCTGCGGGAGGCCAGGCCGAGGTATTCGTCGATGATGGAAAACACGCCCTCGTCCCGCATCATCGGAAGAAGACGGGGAGAGATCACGTGGATGCCGGAAAACCCCAGTGCCAGGGGGTGGTGTGGCGAACCGACCAGTTCGGTTGTGCCATCCGCACGACGCCTCCCGCACAGTTGGTCTCGTTCGTCAAAGAGCAGGTGCCGGGAGGTCTCCCTCTCCTCGACAGCCAACGTGGCCAGCGATTCCCTGCTCCGGTGATGCTCGATCATCCGTTCGATGTCGATCGTACTGATGACATCCACGTTATGTAGAACGAAGGGTTCATCCGGTGGGTCGTCTTCAAGGAAGAACCAGGCGGCCTTCCTCAGGCCGCCGCCTGTATCGAGAAGGGTTTCCTCCCGGGAAACTTCGATACGCATGCCAAAGTTTTTGTTCGCTTCGAGATGCTCAACGACCATGTCCGCAAAGTGATGAACGTTGAGGATCACCTCGGAAACCCCAGACCCGCGCAAGCGTTCGAGCGTGATGTCCAGAAGCGTTCGGCCGGAGATCTCGACCAGGGCCTTGGGTCGATCGTCTGTCAGCGGCCGCAAGCGGGTTCCCAGGCCGGCGGCCAGAATCATCGCCTTCATTTGCCCATTCGTTCGAGATTGTCGTGGGTGAGACACACCTCCACGCCGTCCCTGCTCTGGAGATGCTTCGCCAGTTGTTCGGCCAGATAGACCGAACGATGCTGCCCACCGGTGCAGCCAAACGACACCATTAGATTTCTAAAGCCGCGCTTTTGATACCTGCTGACGCTGGCGTCCACCAGCGACGTCACGTGAGCGAAATACTCTCGCACACTCTCCTTCTGAACCAGATAATCCACAACCGGTTGGTCTCGACCGGTGAGATCCTTGTAGCGTTCCTCGCGCCCGGGATTCGGTAGATTGCGAACGTCGAAAACGAATCCGCCGCCGTGTCCGGTTTCGTCTACGGGCTGACCCTGGTGAAAAGAAAAGCTGAAGACCCTTACCGTGATTCCGCCGCCGCCCGAGCTCAGACCTTCGAGCTTCTCCGAGGCCAGCATGCGCTTGAACGACTCGGTCAGGGCGGGCAGCTCGATCGGGAGTTCGACGTTGTCGAGCAACCAGCCGAGATTCCTCAACGCGTATGGAACGCTTGCAAGAAACAGCGGTTTGCGTTCAAAGAATCCACGAAACCCATAAGCGCCCAATGCCTGGAGGATTCGGACGTAGACGTACGCATAGTAATGCCGCATGAAAGCGGAACGGTCAAGGTCAATAAAACCGGAAAGCTCGTCCACGTATAACTCGAGCAGTTCCCGTCGAAGCGACTGCGGCAGGTCCGCCTTGGCATCGTAAAGGAGAGATGCGATGTCGTACTGTAAGGCGCCCTTCCGACCGCCCTGGTAATCCACGAAGAATGGATTCCCGTCGCGCAACATGATGTTGCGGGACTGGAAATCTCGATAGAGAAAGTAGTCGCGATCTGCGTCGAGGAGAAAGTCCGTCAAGCGGTTGAAGTCGTCCTCCAATGCTTGTTCACCGTAGGGGATGCCGGCTGGACCGAGGAAATAATACTTAAAGTAGTTCAGGTCCCAGGCGATTGACTGGCGATCGAAACTGTGCCGGGGATGGCACAACCGGTAGTCGATATCCCGACCGGCCTCCACCTGAAAGCGAGGCAACACCGCCACGACCTTGCGATAAGCGTCGATCACCCGAGGAGCGATGTTCGGCCCCGTGCGATTGCACGCGAGAAACTGATACAGCGTCGTGTCCCCCAGGTCTTCTTCGAGATACGTGTTCCTCTCCAGGTCGGCGGCGTAAATCTCCGGCACGGGCAAGCCATGACGGCGAAAGTGCCTGGAAAACTCCACAAACGCGATGTTCTCCTCGCGCCCTGCATAGACGATCCCGATCGCGCTCGAACGATCGTTGGCAAGCCGAAAGATTCGGCGTCCGGAGCCTCCAAGCTGTCCAAGCTCTTGGGTCCGCTCGGCCGGTGACCGGAAATGTTGCTCAAAGAGCCGCTTTGGTTCGTCCATAGTGATTTCGCCGCCAGAGAGATCATACTTGAATCCCGAACCGCCGAACCGGCCTCCCCAACAATTATCTGTAACGTTTCTGTCCGAACGTGATCAAGCAACCACAGGGAGTTCTGGCCAGGGGGGTGTGGCTGTCGCGGTCAGCGCTGGACGCCATACTTCGAAAAACCGGCGGACGCCGGTTGACGCATCAGCAACATACCCGGAAGGAATCACGTAATTCCTTTACAAATCGTCAAGTCCTACCGCCTTCATCAACTCCAGGGCATTGCTGTTCTGAACGACGCCGGGTTTCGGAAGATAATCGAAGATCATCTTGCCGTCTTTGAGACGATCGTCGAAATAGATGTTGGCCGCACGAGGTCGAAGCGCGTCGGCGACCGTTGCCAGGGCAAGGTCGTGAGTGGTGGCCAGGCCGATCGCCTTGCGCCGGATCAGCCCGCCAACGATGGCTTCGGCACCGACGGCTCGATCGTGCGAGTTCGTCCCATGTAGAAGTTCGTCGAGGAGAAACAACACCGGCAGCCCATCACGCGTGAGATCCATGATGTGGCGGATACGTTGAATTTCGGCGTAGAAGCGCGACGTTCCCGCCTGAAGCGAATCCTGGACTCGGAGTGTCGCTCCGATTGCCAGGGGCGACAAGCGGAGTCGCCTGGCTCTCACGGGTGCCCCGGCCAGGGCAAGCACGGCATTGACACCGACGGTCCGAAGCAGTGTGCTTTTGCCGGACATGTTCGAACCGCTCACAACCAGAAGTTGCGGCTCGGCTCCGATTCGAACGGTATTGGGCACACATTGGGATGCGGGCATGAGCGGATGACAAAGATCCTGGCCCTCGAAAACAGGTCCTGCTTCCTCCAGTTCCGGGAAAGGATCGGCGGGATGCTCGTAGGCGTATCCGGACAACGCACACAATGCTTCGAACTCACCGATGATCGAAAGCCAGTGTCCGATCGCCGGGCCACACTTTCGACGCCACGATTCGATCGCGAATGCCATGTGTGTCGACCACAGGCCGAACAGGAACGGAGCAAAAAGAACGCCCGCCTGGAGAATCGAGACGAACACGATCAGCACATCCGCACGTTTCCAGTCGCACATGTCGAGGAGGCGGGCAAAGCGGGCCAACTGGCGCGAGGGCGCGAGGCCGTTTGTTCGGAGTGAAGACCGGACCTCGACGAGCTTTGGAGACCGAAACTCCTCTTGCTCGAGTCGGACCAGTATCTGAGACAGGAGTACCAGATCCCTTGCCGATCGTTCGGCATTCGTCAGCACCTGATGCACGCGACTCCGAAATATGAACCCGAACGTCCCGACCGCAACCAGACTGCCAACTAGAAAAAGCCAGGCAGGTCCGGTGTCGGAAATCCACGCGGCCGCGACCGCCGCGATCACAACCGTGGAAAGAATGAGACCGACGATCTGTGGCCATCTTTTGTCGAGAATGGGCGCCCCCGCACCCCACCGGCTGATCGCGTCCGGGTGAATCGCCGGGCGGATGTCCGAGCCGAGGATGCCCAGGTCTTCCCGAAGATCGATTCGGCAACGCAGTTCGTCGATCGCTTGCTGCCTCGCCAGGATTTCGGCGGGGGCTGCCGGACCGGTGAGCCAGTCGGCAAGCGTCCTTTCGCCGGATTGGGTACGGGCCGTACACAGCAGGTCGAACAAGGATGCTCGTCCGAACAGGTCCAGATCGGCGGCGTAAAGATGAGACTCGTCGCACAAGTGTTCAGCGGATGGACCTCTACCCATCCAGCGATCGTCGATTCGCGCCAGTCCGTCCTCGTAGAAGGTGACGGCCTTCAGGGCGCGCCGTTTCTGCTGGTCGACGCGTTCATGAACGATAACCAGTCCCAGGAAGGTCATGGTCGGCAGCAACAACCACCATCCGGACAACACTCCGCTCCCGAAACTGAGCCAGGCGAAGACGATGAACACGATGGCGCCCCCGAGTCGGGACATACCGATTGTCCGGTAGATCCTTTCCTGCTGCAGTACGGCTTCGCGACGGGCTTCGAGGCGCCTGCTGTACTCGGAACGGGGTTCGTAATCTGAACTCATGCGAACAAACCCAATTCGGTCGGCCGTCCGAACGAAGAAAGCCGGACGGCCTGGCTGAAGACGTCTGGAAAAAGGCGGACCGAACGGGCACGGGGAGTCTTCATTCCGTCAGTCCGGAAAAGCGTCAGGACCGCGCCTCGAGGGCGGTCCCGACACGTTCGGGTGTAAACGGAACCTGACGGATGCGAGCGCCGGTGGCATCGAAGATCGCGTTCCCGATGGCGCCCGCAACGAGAGTGACGGCGGTCTCTCCGACACCCATCGCCTCCCCCTCGGACTGGTGGATCAACACGGTCTCGATCTCAGGAATTCCGGAGCCCAGGTACAGGGGGCGATAGGTTCGCCAGTCGATCGACGTGATTTTCTCGTCGTCCCAGGTCACCTCTTCGAGCAGCGTCCGGCTCACACCATGGAGGGCGCCGCCTTCAAGCTGGTTCCTCACCCCGTCCGGGTTTGAAATCGGGCCGCAATCATTGGCGATGATGAGTCGCCCGACGGTCACAGCGCCGGTGGCCTGATCGATTTCGACCTCGGCTACCATCGCGCAATATCCGTTACTGCCCTCATAGAGCACACACGAGATACCACGTCCCGCGACGACACCGGTTCGACGACTCCGAGGTTGAGGTGATGGTCGCGTCTGCCAGTTCGCCGCCGCCGCCGCGGCCTTCACGACTCCGATAAGGCGAGGATCGTTCAGGTGACGCAGGCGATACGCGACCGGGTCCTGCCCGACGGTTGATGCGATCTCGTCGATGAACGACTCGTGGGCGAACGTGTTCTGCAAGCGGGCCGGCGAGCGCAGGGGACCCGTCCAGAAGGGTGAGGGGACCGTGTGGGTCAGGACACGCTCGCTGGTGACCGTTCCCGTACCTCCGCATTGCCCGTTGACGCAACCCCCGGCATAGGAAGGGACCGCGTTGCCCCTGTTGCTGAAGTTCCTCGGGGCGGGCGCTGGGGACCTCTGCCGGAAGGCGGCTGGGGCGATGCCGGCCAGGAAACCCGTGACGACGTTTCCAGGATTGTTCGATCCGGGACGACCGCCCAATATCGGCGACCACGATTCATGGTCCCAAGCGGTGATTGTTCCGTCGGCGTCCACTCCGGCGCGTTGATCGATTACGAAAGCCACACCGTAGTTTTCCCATGCCATCTCATCCTTCCGCGTCAGCTGGACCCGGACCGGACGCCCCACCGCGGCCGACAAGAGGGCCGCGTCATAAGAAACAGTGTCCGAGCCGTTCACTCCGTAGCAACCGGAACCCATTCTGAAGATCACATGCACATTCTCGGGGGCCAGCCCGAGAACTTGCGCGGTGGTCCTCTTGAGAGGGTGGACGGCCTGGGTTGAAGACCAGATCGTGGCATTGCCGTCCTGGACATCGGCAACCGCACAGGAGCTGCCTATCGAGCCGTGCATCTGATACGGATAGTGGTAGGTCGCCTCGACGACGGTCTCTGCTTCGGCCAAACGCCGGTCGACGTCTTTTGAATCTACAGGCAACGTGTCCCGGGTGGGCTTCAGATTCCGTAGGTGATCGTAGAAGTCCTCTTGATTCGGCAGCTGGGCGCCACCCGTCCAGGTAACCCTGAGCCGATCCGCCGCCTGCACCGCCTGCCATGGCTTCTCGGCGACCACACCGACGAAATTGTTCCGGACAACCACGTCGAGAAGGCCCGGCATGTCTTGAACGGACGCTTCATCGACGTCGACCAGCGTCGACCCCACTCTCGGCGGCCGTACGACACGGCCGTGCAGCATGCCGGGTACGCGCACGTTGTGGACATATTCGAATTGCCCCGTAGCCATAGCCGGGATCTCCACACGTGGCACAGATTGTCCAAGAACGGTCCACTCGCCCGGGCTTTTGCGGCGTGCTCCAGGGTTCAGTGTCATGGCGAACGGCTCCCCCCCGAGGAGTTCGCCGTAGCGGACACTCTTCGAAGGATCGGCCCTCACGCGGACCATCCCCTCATCCACTTCAAGCTGGCCGACCGACACGCCCATTCGTGTCGAAGCCCGCTCGAAGAGTGTTTCACGGGCCGTGGCGCAGGCAAGCGCGAGATTTCGTTGATTGAAGTTCGTGGGATGGGACTGCGCTCCGGAGGTGGTGCCCTGATCGGGTGTGAGCGCCGTATCGCACTGGATGAGCGTGACGCGATCGAACCGAACGCCAAGCTCTTCGGCGATCAATTGTGTCTGTGCGGTGTAAAGCCCATGCCCCAGTTCACACTTGCCGGTGTAGGCGGTCACTTCCCCGTCATCGCCGATGGCGATCCACGAGTCCAGCTGGTCGCTGCTCGGACCATTGAAGCCCTGCACCATTGGCCGGGCGGACGACATCGCGGCCAGTCGAGGGGTCAGTCCCGCCATGCTGAAGCCCACGATCAGCACACCGGAACCTTTCAGAAACATCCTGCGCGACATTCCCGCACCGTCGAGAGCGGCCAGTGCATCCGGCGCCATGTCCTTCAAGGAACGAGGAGGTTTCATGCCTTCACCTCCTCGCGGTAGCGCTGGATGGCACGCATGATTCGCACGTGCGTGCCGCACCGGCACAGCACTCCGGACATCGCCCGCTCGACTTCGCCATCCGATGCGTTCGGATTACGGTCCAGAAACGCTTTGGCCGTCATGATGACGCCGTTGATGCAGAAGCCACATTGCATCGCCTGTTCGTCGATGAAGGCTTCCTGAATCGCGTGCGGGCGATCCAGAGTTCCGAGCCCTTCGAGCGTCGTGATTTCCGAACCTTCCGCGTTCCGGACTGGCGTGACGCAGGAACGCACGGCACGTCCGGCAACGATGACAGTGCAGGCCCCACACTGACCCAGGCCACAGCCGAACTTCGGCGCACCGAACCGGAGTTCATCGCTGAGCACGTAAAGTAAAGGTGTTGCCGGATCCACATCGACCGTGTGGCGTCGGCCATTGACGTTCAGATTCAAGACGGCCATATCCGATCCTTACCGTTGCCGCTTCAAGGCGTTCGGGCCAGTTTGCGGAGCAGGTCTCCGGCTTCTTTAAGCTGGGGCGAGGGTCCGCCCCGGCGTCCACCGCTTCGTCCCACCGTCAGGTCCAGCGGGGTCTGGCCTGCTTGATTCTTCATGTTCAGTTCCGCCCCCCTATCGGCCAGGAACTGAATGGCCAGACTGAGCCCGCCTGAAGCTGCGGTGTGTAGGGCCGTGTCGCCGGCCTGGTTGGCCTGGTTGACATCCGCGCCGGCGTCGAGCAGCACTTCAAGCGCTTCGAGAATGCCGTCTTCGGGCCGGTCGCAGCAGTTGTCTCCGATGTCGGTCGAAGTGTCGGCATGATCCAACGGGCGATTCAGGCGCCTCTCGGGCGTCACACCGGCCGCCACCAGAAGCGGCGTGGTCCCATCCGGCAATGCCAGCGTGTGGCTGGCGCCGCCGGCGACGAGGACACGCATGATGTCGAGTTCCAGATAGCTCGCAGCCAGGACCAGCGGCGTCGCGCCGGCCCAGGCGCTCGACAGTGCCCATTGGGACCCGTTGCGTCGAAGTGGGCTACCCCGGGTCATGGCCACGTTCGGGTCCGCCCCATGAGCCAGCAGTGTCCGCACAGTCTCGAGATCGCTCCTCAGCACGGCGGCATGCAAGGCCGTGTATCCTCCGCCGGCGGCGTCGGCATCCACCCCTTCATCCAACAACCACGAAGCGAACGAGCCGTGACCGGAGAAAACCGCCACGACCAGGGGTGTGTTGCCGTCCGACCCGGCCTCGTTGAGTTCGGACCCCGCAGCTCGCAAGAGCCGCGCTGCCTCCACGGCGCCACCCTGGGCGGCCAACAACAAGGCCGTGTTCCCTCCCCTGTCGACTTGCTTGCCGACATCTATAGCCTGCTTGACAGCCTGGGGCCCACCCTTGTCCAGCATGATCAAGTCGCGCCGGGTCCCGGTCCGGGCGTGAGGGTCGGCGCCGGAATCCAGAAGCACGCCCACGACCTGCGGATGATGCTGAGCCACAGCCCACATGAGCGCGGTCTGTTGCCGGTCGCCCGTACGGGCGTTCACGTCCGCGTCGAACTCCAGCAGGACGCGGACGGCCTCGAGGCTGCCTGTGCGCGCGGCTTCCATCAACGGGGTCACACCGGTCTCGCCGGCCGCGTTCGGACTGGCTCCCGCCGCCAGCAGGCTCCGGACTATCTCGGCGTTTCCATTGGCTGTGGCCAGCAAAAGTGGGGTGACATGGAGATCGTTCGCCGCGTTCACGTTCGCACCCGCCCCGATCAGCCGCTCGACCGTCTCGTCGTCGTCCCGGTAGGCCGCCCAATGCAACGCCGTCGCGCCGTCACCCTGAGGGGCGTTCACATCGACACCCAGCTCCAGAAGAGCCTGGACCGCGGCGGTGTCCTGTTGCTTAACCGCGCGAACGAGCCGAGGGCCGGTCTGGGCATCGACGGCCCCGGAAAAACCGATGAGTAACGAGAGCAGACCGAACATGCTCCGGACAAAACCGATCCTGAACTTCAACAATGAAACCTCACAAACAGATCTTCGAAACGGGTTCAGATTCCGGTCAGGTAATCGAACTCGACCGACCCCGTGCTATTACCGAAACTCTCCACCGGTGCACCCAACTTGTCCAGCAGCGCGACATGCAGGTTGGCCAGCGGCGTCCCTTCCGGATACCGGATGTGGCCGCCTCCCCGGAGCTGGCCCGCGCCGCCTCCGGCCAGCACGAGGGGCAGGTTCCGGATAGCGTGGCGGTTGCCGTCGGACATCCCTCCGCCAAACAGAAGGACCATCTGATCCAACAGGGATCCGTCACCGTCCGGCGTGGAGGCCAGCCTGTCCATCAAATAGGCGAACATCTTCGTGTGGTACCGATTGATCTTCGCAAATCGGTCCATCCGGTCCGGCTCGTCCCGGTGATGGGATATCGGGTGATGGGCATCGGTCACGCCTATCTCGGGATACGTTCGGCCGCTGAATTCCCGACCCATCATAAACGTACCGACACGAGTCACATCGGCCTGGTAGGCGAGCACCTGGAGGTCGAACATCAACTTGGCATGCTCTTCGAATGTCGCGGGAATGCCGGACGGACGCTGGACGTCGGGAACCTCCAGGTTCTGCTCCATCGCTCTCTCGATCCGCTGCTCGACCGCGCGCACGCTGTCCAGGTAGGCCGTCAGCCTGGCCTGGTCGCCGTCGCCAACTTTGTTCTTGAGCGCGGCTATCTCGCCGAGCACCGAGTCGAGGATGCTGCCCTTCTGCCGCGCCCGAGCCCGACGTGCGACGGGATCCGTCGTGTCGTCGCCGAACAATCGTTCGAAGGCCGCAGCCGGGTCGGTCTCCATCGGTAGCGGTGAGGTGGGTCCGGCCCATGAAATGGTGCCGATGTAGATGCAGCTCCCATCGTCGCAGGTCGCCGCGGCATCCACTGTTTCCAGGGCGAGCTCGAGCGACGGCAACTGGGTGTCCTGACCGAGCACCCTGGCGGCAATCTGGTCCATCGAGGTGCCGGCTCGAAGGGTTCGGTAGGGGTGAACGTTCGTCAGAAACTTCGTACTGGCCCGCGCGTGGACCGCGGTCGCGGCATCCGGCGACCGTGGGGGATCACTGTCCAGGCCGCTCAGCACCGTCATGCGGTCTCGGAACGGTTCCAGCGGTTCCAGGATCGGCGTCATCTCGTAGGCGGGTCCCTCGGTGGCGGGAAACCATTGTGCCGGCACGACACCGTTTGGTATGTAGACCGCGCCGAAGCGCACCTTCGGTCTGGCGGGCGTCTGGGCCAGGGCGGTGAGAGACGGGACCATCGCATCCAGCAGCGGCAGCGCTACGGTGGCACCCAGACCACGCAGCAGCGTCCGGCGGGAAATGCTCTTCTTCGTGATGATCATGATGCTGTTCTCCTCATCTGAAAAGGCAGACTCCTAACGACGCCGATAATGATGGAGGACCAGGAATAGTCCGTGGTCCCGGCCTCCCGCAGGATCCTGCGGATGGCCGGTTGGTCATAGTACTCGACACGGCGGCCGAGGGCGTATGTCAGCAATTTCTCGGTAAACGTGCGGGTAAAGTTTTCGGGATGGCTCAACAGAAGCTTTCGAATGCCCGCCACGCCGTCAATCGGCGTGCCGTCCATGAACGTCGATGTCGCGTCAATGGGACTGCCTCCATCCTCAAAGCGCCACCGGCCCACCGCATCGAAGTTCTCGAGCGCGAACCCCAGTGGGTCCATCCGCACGTGGCAAACCGCACAGGCCGGATTCGCCCGATGTTGCTCCATCTGTTCGCGCATGGAGAGAATCCGGCCATCCTCATCTTTGGGCTTCAGGTCCGGCACGCTGGCAGGAGGTGGCGGCGGCGGCATACCCAGAATGTTCCGAAGCAGCCAGACCCCACGCACGACCGGTGCAGTCCGATCCGGGTAAGAGGTGACCATCAAGACGCCCCCCTGGCCGAGAATGCCCCCGCGACGACCATCGTCAAAACTCACGCGCCGAAAGCGTTCCCCATAGATGCCCGGAATCTCATAGTGCTCGGCCAGCCGTTCGTTGACGAACGAGTAGTCGGCGCGAAGCAGGTCCATGATGCTGCGGTCCTCGCCGAACTGGCTTTCGATGAAGATGTCCGTTTCCTTGATGAAGGCGTCCCGCAGGTTTTCGTCAAAATCCGGGAACAGATCCGGATCCGGTTGCCATGCCCCGACCCTCCGGACGGTCAGCCACTGGCTGGCAAAGTTCGCCGGCAGGGTCTTCGCCCGAGGGTCGGCCAGCATGCGTCGGACCTGCCGTTCGAGGACCGTGGGGTCGCCCAGTCGCCCACGGATCGCGGTGTCCAGAAGCTCTTCGTCGGGAATGCTGCTCCAGAGAAAGAACGATAGCCGCGAGGCGAGGTCCAGGTCACTGAGGCGGTAAACTGTTCCCGGAACGGCGTCCGGCGGCGGATTCTCGACACGGACCAGAAAGTTCACGCTTACCAGGAGCCGTTCGAGCGCCGACTGGATGCCCATTTCAAATCCACCAAGATTCCGGCCCGTCTCGAAGAAGTCCAACAGCATCTGGACTTCGTCGTCCGTCACCGGACGGCGATACGCGCGGAGGGCCAGTCGTCGGAGGATCGTCCGAGCGCACGGCGCTTCGTCCGCGGCGTTTTCCGGGCGGCACACGAACACCGCGCCGCGGCTGGGTGTGTCTCCCGGCCCCGTAGACCGATAGGGACCTCCGATAGCCACACTGTCCACCCCGGCGTAACCGTCGTAGTGATGATCCGACATCACGCTAAAACCGCGAGGCGTCGCTTGAGGCATCGTTTCCGATTCCCTGGGGGTTTTAACGAAAGAAACCGATACGGTTCGAGCCCCCGCCCTTATGGGAACGCGGACCTCGAGCTTGTCGTCGGCGGTGTGCATGTATTCTTCCCACTCGACGTCTCCCGTGATCGCACCCACCCAGGTCAATGGCGCGGGAGTGCCCTTCTCGTTACCGATGCCACCTACAGTGAAGCGGGCGACCCGCTTCCCGTCCACACGGACGTCCAGTAGCTGTTCATCTCGCAGGCCGACAATGTAGTCGTAGATCTGTCGGCGCAGTCGTACTTTGATGAGATATTCGCCGTCGAGCGGAAAGTTATGTCGGATCACCGTGCCGCCGCGGGCTCCGAA
This sequence comes from Terriglobia bacterium, assembly GCA_965247425.1. Lineage (GTDB taxonomy): Bacteria > Acidobacteriota > Terriglobia > 20CM-2-55-15 > 20CM-2-55-15 > CAZOZZ01. The sequence goes on along the minus strand of OZ252023.1, from coordinate 747,246 downwards.
CGGCAGGTCTTCGCTGATCCGGAAGTCTTGATTCAACATCCGGGGCACCGGGTATATCTTGAATCCAGGAACAACCCCCATTGTCGGATCACCCACCGCGAGACGACTGATCTTTCTTGCCGCCGACAGGTACCGTTCCAGATGGGCCGGCGATATCGTCAAGCTGGCCGCCACGTTGTCGAAACCCTCGTCGGTCTCGTCGGGCAGCAGAAGCGCTTTCGGGTCCACCTCGACCGCCAGCAGGTCCCGGACGGCGTTTGCGTACTCGGTCCGATTCAAGCGGTGCACTCCAACCCTTCCAGGGTTGGCGTTCGCCGTGGCCGCTTGATCCAGAGTCGTTTCCAACCAGGACACGACGGCCCTGGAATCGGCTTCGTCCGGCTGCGGCATGTCGGGCGGCGGCATCTGCCCGGTGCTGAGCTTGTGAAAAACCTTCTCCCAGACGTCGGCGTTCCGACCCACGTCATCGAAGTCGAGCCCTTCGAGATCGAGTCCTCCAGTTAACAATTCCTCGTTATGGCAGAACACGCAGTATGCATCGATGACCTCACGATGCGCCGAAACAGGGTTCGACGTATTCGGAAGCTGCGTGGCCGACTGAAGCTGCGTCGCCGGGGGGCTGGCTTCCGTCGTCGCTGCCGGCTCACCAACCAGTACCCGCGGGGCCATGAAGAGAATCAGAAAAATCTTCCTTCTCATGATCAGACTCTTCCACCTCGGAACGCGGCCACTTTCGGCTGGCACAGCTTGATTTCGACTACCATATTAATATCAGCATTTCACGATCGTTCGTCTTTGTTTGTAGGAAATACCGTCCCATGATAGCGTAAGCTCATCGAAACAAGAGCCGACTCTGATCCTTACCGACATGATCGCGTTCAAAGAGGTCTTGATGCCTCGGACCCGAAGCCCATGCCGAGGGTCGGCACCGGTGTTCGTGAACTTCGAGTTCAAACAGGAGGAAAGTTCCGGACGCCACAAACAATTTGAGGAGTGAAACAAATGAAGAGTCACGCTGTCAAGAAAGGTTTGATCGTTCTCGGTTTGATGGTTTTCGGCGTCACTTTGTTTTCCAATTTGTCCATCGCGAAGGCGCCGATCGATGCTACCGAGTCGATCGCCGGGATATTGATGGGCTTGAATCATTTCCCTTCTGACGCAGAAAAAGAAGCTTTGATGGAAATTTCGAACGATTCAGCCAATAGCAAGAACATCCAGACTATAGCTAAGGTCGTTCAAAACTTCGCACACAGAGCCAGTGCTGATGAGAAGGCAGCACTCAAAATGATTGCCGACGATTCAGGCGCTACAGATGCGGAGAAAACCTTGGCGGGTATTCTCGCGGAGTTTGAACATACCGCTAGTGAAGATGCCAAGGCCAAGCTTGGGGAACTTCAATAAACGGCTGATCATGGGAAGTAGCAAGTCTCCAGGATTTTGGAACGGCGAAGACTACCGTCTGAAATCCGCCTTCGTTCAATCGTGGATCTGTTGAATTCAATCGGGGCGAGAGGTTTTGAACCTCCGCCCCTCGATCCCTAGAAGTCAAAAATCCCGGCACCTTCAGTTACTTCAGGCTATTCATAAATTTTTCCAGGCTTCATTGACACGAAACTTCAGAATTCTCCCGTCTCCTCGCCTCTTGACACCGACTCCACTATGGATGGTGACTTAAAGTAATGCTGAAGCGAGCCATGATCATTCTCGGGGCGACCGCGGCATTTGTGTTTCTGGCTGTAACGAGTCTCGAAGCGCGGCAAGGAAAGGCCGGTGCCGAACCGGGCCTGGGAATGACCGTGGAATCTCAGCAGGCGCTGGTCGATCAGTATTGCGTGGACTGCCACAACGAAGGGCTGCCTTCCGGGGGATTTGCCTGGTCTCGAATCGATCTCGCCCAGCCGGAGCGAAGTGCGGCACGGGTGGAAGAGGTCATTCGGAAGCTGCGTGTCGGGTTGATGCCCCCGATCGGCGAACGACGGCCCGACTCGGAGACGATGCATTCGTTTGTCGACACGCTCGAGGCAGCCATGGACGCGCTGGCAGCCCTTCGCCCGAACCCCGGTATGCGAGGATTTCAGCGGCTGACGCGGACGGAGTATGCACGGTCCATCCGCGACCTGTTCGGCATCGAGCTGGACGTGTCGGCGGTCTTGCCACCCGACTCGCTTAGTGGCGATGGGTTCGATAACCTGGCCGATGCGCAGGGATTCTCGGCGACACAGACCGAAGGCTACATTCGCGCGGCTCGGAAGGTGACGCGCGAAGCCCTGGGTGACCCCACGGCGACGGCAACCTCGGAAGTGTTCCAGGTATCCCGCAACGCATCGCAGATGGACCCTGTCGCGGGCGCGCCGGCCGGAACGCGTGGCGGGATTTCAGTCATGTACAACTTTCCGGCCGATGGCGAATACAGTATCCGTTCAATGCTGTATCCGGATTCGGTAGGTGGCGTCCTCGGCTCGACGATCGAAGGCGAGCAACTGGAAATTTCCATCGATGGCTACCCTGTCGCTCTGTACGAAATCGATCAACGAATGCATGAAAGCCAACCGGCGGGAATGAATCTTTCGCCGGTTCGCGTTTTCGTCCAGGCCGGTCCGCACCGAGTGACGTCCGCTTTCATCGCCAGTCACTCGGGCCTTCTCGACGATCACATCACACCCCTCGAAAACACGCAGGCCAACATGGATTCCGGTCTCACCGGCATGATCACCGTGTGGGCCCACCTGCGCGAACTCGAAATATCCGGTCCGTTAACCGTAACCGGGGTTTCCGACTTCGAGAGCCGCCGGCGCGTTTTCACATGCCGGCCGCTCGGCCCGACTGACGCGGTGCCATGCGCGACCCAGATCATCGGTGATCTTGCTGCTCGCGCTTTCCGCCGCCCCGTGACGTCGGAAGACCTTGAGGGGCTCATGGCCTTTTACGATCGCGGCCGGGAGGCTGGCGATTTCGAGTCGGGAATCCGGATGGCCACGCAGGCAATTCTCGCAAGTCCGGACTTTGTGTTTCGATTCGAGCGACTCCCGGAGGATGCCGAGCCGGGCCAGGTCTACCCGATAGGCGATTTCGAACTGGCGTCCCGGTTGTCGTTTTTTATCTGGAACACGGCGCCCGACCAGGAGCTCCTGGACATCGCCGATCGAGAGACACTGAAGGACCCGCTGGTTCTCGAAGAACAGGTCCGCCGCATGTTGAAGGATCCCCGTTCGGAATCGTTGGCGATGAAGTTTGGCAACCAGTGGCTGCACCTCGACGAACTGGATGCCATGACCCCCAACCTCGTCTACTATCCGGAGTGGGATCTCACTCTGACCGAGGCGATGAAACGCGAGATCGAGCTCTTCTTCGACAGCATCGTCCGTGAAGATCGGAACGTGATGGACTTGCTCACCTCGAGCCACACTTTTGTCAATAGCCGCCTGGCGCGTCACTACGGAATACCGCAAGTTTCCGGCACCGGCTTCCAGCGCGTCGAACTCCGCGAGGACTATCGCCGCGGGCTGCTGGGGAAAGGCGGGATCCTGACTCTGACTTCGCTTGCCGACAGAACGTCGCCGGTGTATCGAGGGAAATGGGTGATGGTGGTCTTGTTCGGTACTCCTCCCCCACCCCCCCCTCCGGCCGTCCCCCAACTGGAAGAAACTTCCGGCGTGGCAGACGGCCGAGTGCTGACTGTTCGCGAGCGGATGGAACTGCATCGAGCGAACCCCGCGTGCACTTCCTGCCACCGGTTGATCGATCCAATCGGACTGGCTTTGGAGAATTTCGACGTGACCGGAATCTGGCGCACCATGGACAAGACGGCCTCCTACAACAAAGCGAGTATTCGTGTCCGATCGCCGGGTGTCCCGATCGATACGAAAACAGAGCTTTTTGACGGCACACCGCTGGATGGACCCGCGAGCTTACGCGAAGCCATCCTTAAGCATTCCGACGCCGTGATTGGAAACTTCACGCAAAAACTGATGGCGTTCGCCCTGGGACGGCGTATCGAGTATTTCGACATGCCGGCCATCCGCGCGATCACACGGGAAGCAGCAGAGAACAACAACCGTTTTTCATCGCTTGTGCTCGGCATTGTCAAGAGCCCGGCGTTCTGGATGAGTCAAGTCGAGGCGGTTACAACCGACCCGAGAGACTAGTGTCCTGTCCCGTAAATACGGTTGCTATATTTCGGAGCCGAACGGTGCTGGATTTGGCGGAGCGACGACGAGGCAATGCTCTTCATTGTGAGGAGGCGCGACTCCAAAGACAGTGCCGTTCCGCCCGAACCCGTAGGGCCGATGGAGGTTGCTGGTTGCGACCGCCGAACCGATCGGGTGCACACTTACGTTTATAGATCGATCGAACACCCGCGTTACGTCTGGCAACGTCCATCGGATATAGTAATCGTATTTGCGGGACAGGACACTAACAGGGAGCAAACATTGTTCATCACCAGAAAACATCTGTCACGTCGTACGGTGCTCCGCGGGTTGGGCGCCGCAGTCGCCCTTCCGGTCCTTGAATCCATGCTGCCCGCGATGACTCCCGAAGCGAGCCGGAAAACGCGCCTGATCTGCATCGAGAATGTTCATGGCGCCGCCGGCAGCACCAAGATCGGCAGTGAGAAGAACCTCTGGGCGCCGGCGGGTGAGGGCCGCAACTTCGATCTGGCGGAAGGCAACCTGGTCTCGCTCGAACCCTGGAAGGATTACCTCACGGTCGTCAGCAATATGGATTACCAGACGGCCGAAGCCTGGACGATTCCGGAAGCAGGCGGCGACCATTACCGTTCGAGTGCTGTCTTCCTCACCTGTGCCCACCCAAAACAGACCCAGGGCTCGGATATTTTTTGCGGCACGTCGATGGATCAACTCTACGCCCAACGCGTTGCCCGGGAGACGCCGCTGACCTCGATCCAACTCTCGATCGAGGGGGAACTCGCCGGAGGATGCTCCTACAATTACGCGTGCGTTTACATGGATTCCATCAGTTGGGCCGGTCCATCCAGCCCGCTTCCGATGATCCGTGATCCCCGTCTGGCTTTCGAAATGATGTTCGGAGGCGGCGGCACCCCGGCCGCTCGAGCCGAGCGCATGAGCACCGACCGGAGCCTTCTCGACTTTGTGGCCGACAGAGTTGCAGCACTGAAATCAAAGCTGCCGGTTTCGGATCGTGTTCGGGTCGACAACTACCTTGAAAGCGTTCGCGAAGTCGAGCAGCGCATCGAGAGAATCGAGGAACGAAACCAGAGCGGTGAGGTTCGCGAACTGCCGACGGCGCCCGTCGGTGTGCCCGATGACTACGACGAACACGTCAAACTGATGTTCGATCTCCAGGTTGCAGCGTTTGAGGCCGACATCACACGGGTGTCCGCATTCAAGATGAGCCGAGACGTCTCCGGCCGCTCGTTTCCCCCGAGCGGCGTCACGGCCAGTTACCACGGTGCGTCGCACCATGGTGAAAACGAGCAGCGCATCATTCAATTCGGCAAGATCAACCAGTATCACGTTGGGCTGGTGGCGTATTTCGCCGATAAGTTGAAGCGCACCCCGGATGGAGACAGCAACCTGCTCGACAATTCACTCATCATCTATGGTGGTGCGATGGGCAATGGCAACCTGCACAATCACAAACGGGTTCCGATGTTTCTTGTGGGTCATGCCGGGGGACAGCTGAAGGGACCGTTACACCTGAAAACCCCGGATGGGACACCTGCGGCCAACATGCATCTGACGTTACTGAACAAGCTGGGGTTCGACGATATGCAGGCCTTTGGCGACAGTTCGGGAACTCTGGATCTGTGAGTGGACGGATGGGACGATCCTTAGGGTCCGCTCAAGAATATGTTCGCAGAATTGGCGCCCAGATTTGCGTCAGATTCGGTCGCGACCGATTGAGCAGACCGGAGGAATAGCCCCGCTATTTCGAGGATCTGCGATTGAGGAGCGGCCGAAGATGGCGTGAAGATGGGAAGCCAAAATGTGAAGTTATTGTTGAGCGGATCCTTAAGGGCAACAGAGGGAAACACATTGCGGAAACATCGGATGTTCACGCTCGTGATCGGGCTTGTTGCGGTACTGTCGGTGACCGCAAGCGGGACCGGCCGAGTCAACGACCTGCGTGTTGTCAACGCGGCGATGAACGGCGACAGGGAGGCCGTGCGCAACCTCATCAAGGAAGCGGCCGATGTAAACAGCGCCCTTGGCGATGGCACCACTGCGATTCACTGGGCCGCGACAAACGCCGATGCGGAGATGGTTCAGGTGCTCATTTATGCCGGAGCGAACATCCACGCCACGACACGCATCGGTGGATACACGCCGCTGTTCATGGCCGCGAAACGGGGCGCCGCCTCCGTCATCGATGTTCTTTTGAATTCGGGATCGGACGTCAATGTGGGCGCGATCAATGCCATGACCCCGCTCATGTTTGCAGCATTATCCGGCAACCGTGAATCCGTCCGGTTGCTGCTTGAGAAAGGCGCGGACCCGAACGCAAAAGAATCCGAGCACGGCCAGACATCACTGATTCTCGCAGCGGCATACGACCGTGCAAACGTCATCGAAGAACTCGTCGGGCATGGAGCCGATCTCGACACCGCGACTACCCTTCAGGAGCCCGCGACGCTTCCCGAAAGGGCCGGACAGGTTCAGACGCTCGGAGCACCACTTCCTCCGACAAATGCTTCGACCCAACGGCGTAACGCGGTGACGACCCCGGGGGAACAAGCACAGCAGCAACGCAAACAACTGCAGCAGCGCCTCCTGGCGGAGAATGATCGGAATCCGCGGAGCCCGCGCGGCGAATTGACGGCTCTGATGTACGCGGCTCGTGATGGGAGTCTGAATGCGATCCGGGCTCTCGTCGAAGGAGGTGCGGACCTCGACGCTCGCAGCGCAGACGAGAGTACGGCGCTTCTGATCGCGTCGATCAATGGCCGTTTCGATGTCGCGAAGTACCTGGTTGAAAGCGGGGCCGATCTCAATCTGGCAAGCATCGACGGTGCAACGCCGCTTTATGGCGTCCTCCACGTTCAATGGTCGCGTGAAGCCGAAAGGCCCCAGCCGTCGATCAAACGCGAACGGACTTTCTATTTAGACCTGATGGAGCAGATGCTCGACCGTGGAGCGGATCCGAACGCGAAGCTGACTCGGCAGCTCTGGTATACGTCGTTTGGTGTGGCGCGCGACGGCGCCAGTGACATCGGAACGACACCGTTCTGGAAGAGCGCCTCGGTTGCGGACATCGACGGAATGCAGCTTCTTCTGACTCACGGGGCCGATCCGGACATTGCCAACAAGGACGGGGTCACGCCCCTGCTGGCCGCCTCGGGAGCAGGCACACACGGCAACGAAGACATCGAAGCGCCCGATGGGCGCATGGCCTCGGTGATCTTCCTTGTGGAGGAGTTGCACGCGAATGTCAACGCCAGTGATAACGGCGAGACTGGACGCGGGCGACAGCAAGGAGCACAACCACAGCCGAATCCATCAAACCACTCGAGAACGATCGGCTATACGGCGCTTCACAATGCGGCGGCACGCGGAGACAACGAGATGATTCTCTATCTCATTTCGCGGGGCGCCGAAGCGGGTGCCGTCACCAAGGACGGCATCTCGGTCGCGGATATGGCTAACGGTCCACGCCAGCGCATTCAGCCTTATCTCTCGACGCTTGCCTTACTCGAGACGCTCGGCTCGAAGAACAATCACAGATGCGTGTCCTGTTGATGGCCGCCACGGTATCAACCTGAGCCGACGCCCCTATCTCCCTTACCCACCAGGATGGTATTCCCGTTCCACATGCCCCTCGAGCTCATCCGGGTAAAAGTACACGTCGCGCAGATTCCCCGTGGCGTACGCCTCAGTCTGGTCGTTAAAATGCGGAGACCCCGGGTCGCCGCTCTCGCCGCCGGCCGTCACCGCTCTGGCTCGTACGCGGTCGCCAAACTCCACAACGGCCACGAAACTGTTTCCGCTGGTGCCGTACATCTTCACCGTGCCCGGATACGTGCGGGCCCCAAACGATGCAAGCGAACCCCATCGGGACGACGTGAATCCGATCGGACTGCTCGGTCCGTCGTCGTTAAAAGGCTGAACGATGTCGCCGGTCAGGCGCTGGAAGCGGTTTATCTCGCCCCAAGGGGTTCGCCAATCCCCAAAGTCGCGCTCGAGCGTGGCCGAGGCGGCTAGAGCCTCGAGGTGGTGGGAGCTGCTCGCAGGGCCCACGATGTAGTCCGCGCTCGACATGCCGGCACGACGGGCATCTTCCCTGACGCGCCCCATCATCTCGGTGCCCCAGTAGACGGCCAGAGAGGTCGGGATGGATTCGACACCCCAGCGAAGATCCCAGTCGCGCAACTTACCGATCTGCTCGGCCACCTGTGTTCGGAGCGGGCTCGACGCCGGAGTCCGGTCGTAGGCGCGGACGAGCGCGGGTATGAAGGGCTCGAACGCCGTGAGGTAGCTGTCGAATGCGGCGTCGATGAGTGTCTGAAGCGTAAAGTCGGTCTTGCCCTCCAGGACCCGAATCGCATGGAGCCCGCGTGCATTCTCACCACTTCTCTGCACGTAACCCGGGTAATCGCTCTGCCTGGGGCTGTGTTCAGCCGCGGCCGAAAAGGGCCAGTTGTTCGTATTCTGGATCCAGCCGTTCGGGGGATTCAGAACGTTCGGGCTCTCGTCGATCGAGAGCAGCTCTCCCCATTCCGTGGCGGGATCGGACCCGTCGACTGGCGCGTTCCAGTTGAAGCCATCATCACGCGTGGGAATGAAGTTGGCGTGAAAGTACGCGATGTTGCCTTCGGCGTCGGCGAAGACGGTGTTGTTCGACGAGTTCGTATGGAGTTCCATGGTCCCGTAGAACTCCTCATGGTTTCTGGCCTTCGTCCTCAAGTAGGATTGCTGGAGCGCCTTGAGCGGCTCCTCCATGAGCCGAACGCTCACCCACTGGTCATCGATCGCACGGACAACCGGCCCGTGATGGGTCCGGTACACGGTGAACTCGCGCTCGGACATCCCGGCTTCGGTCTTGTAGGGGACTGTAATCTGCTCGGTCTCGACCGGCCGCTCCTCGTCTCCGTAGACATAGTAAACACCGTCATCCCGCCGGACGATCGTCTCAAGGTACTCGTCGATGTTGTCGACCCCACTCGATGTATGCATCCAACCGGACGTCTCGTTAAATCCCTGGTAGACAAAGAACTGCCCCCAGGTCACGGCGCCATACGCGTTCAGGCCCTCATCGCTGGTCATGTGCAGTTCTGAACGGAAGAAGAACGATGTATGCGGGTTGATAAGCAGCAGCGCATTACCGGTCGCGCTGTTTTCCGGCGCAATCGCAAAGCCGTTCGACCCGGAAGGCTCGCGGAATATGCCGGCCTCCGGATCGTCGGTGGCTTCGGCCGTCGTCGACCCACCATAGAAGTCTTCGAGACGGCCGAGGTTCACCCGCTCGATATCTCCCCCGATACTTCCCTCACTGAACGTGAGCGCCATCCAGGGCTCGAAGCGCGAGAGGACGCGCGGCGTCACGTCGGGATGAGTTTCGAGGTAGTAGTTCAACCCATCCGCCCACGCCTCCATCAGGCTCAGGAGCCACGCGGGGGCCGCGGCGTACTGGGCTCGCATGTCATCGGGATCGATGAACAGCTTCATACGAAGATCGCGCCAGATTCGAGCCTCCCCCTCGGCCTCGGACAGGCGACCCATCGCATTGAGAAAGTTCACCTCGATGCGATTGAAGTCGTCCTCGGCCTGTGCGTAGATCATGCCGAAAACGGCGTCAGCGTCGGTCGGGCCGTGAACGTGGGCAATGCCCTCATCGTCGCGAGTGATTGTGACGTCGGCGGCCAACGCCTCCAGACGCGCGAGTTCGGCATCGACGGGAGCGCTGCAAGCGCCCAGCGTCCACAGCAGGCCGGTGGCTAACGTGGTGAGGAGAAGCTTCTTCATTGTGGGATTCTCCGGAAGATTTGATTCGACTCTCGTTTCAGTTCGCCAGCGGATGCGGGCGGATCTGAAACTTCACCAGGAGCGGCTGCGAGATTGAGATGTACTCGCCGTTCTCAAAGGCGAGACCATCCTCGGCGTGCCAGACGGTGTCCGCACCGGTTGAGGAGTAGACGCCACGCCCTTTCCACCCCGCGTTCGGATCGTCTATCCGACCGTCCAAACCACGTGGATGGAAGCCTGCCAGCGGATAGGGCACGCGCATCACCACCGTCTCGCCCGTATCCGGCAACAATGCGATCAGCGAGTCGGAACCGGTTCCCGTGGCGATCGGGACGTTCTCGCCAAGGCCCAAAGTGTTGAACTGGTCGACCCAGTTGTAATAGTTGTAGTCGGTTCGGATGTCCGTACCCTTGAATGTAGGACCCGGCAGTGGATGAAGCGTCCACCCTTCCTGGCAGTGACGCCCCTCGTGCGCCGTGGGTCCGGACAACGACCCGCACTTGGTGCGGTCGAAGCTGGCGAGGTGGTTCGTCCCCGAGAGCGCTGTCCAGATGAGGCCGTTGCGGTCCACATCGATGCCCCGCGGCATGAAGCCAACCTCGCCATTCGCCTCCACGTCCCAGCGCTCCGATGGCACTTCAAAGACCTCCGCGATACAGCTTTCGGGCGGATTGTTGCCCAGGGACACCCGGATGATCTTCCCGGGATATGATTGCTGCGCACCCCAGATCGACCCGTCGACCGCGTTCACGACGATCCCGTACGCTCCTACGACGACGCGCGTATCGAGCGTCGGGTCGAAGTCGGATCCGCTTGCGGCCGGCTCGTTCCAGGGTTTGGTGATCCTGCCGTCGCCGTTGGTATCGACCACGGTCGGGCACCAGCCCTGCGAACGCTGGCCGTCACCGGTCTGATCGAGCTGCTTCGTGTCGATCCAGCCGAAAACCGCGGCATTGGGCCGACTCAAGAACAGTGTCTCGTTCTCGTCATGTGCGAACTGCAGATGGTGACTGCCGAAACAGGTGTCGATCATCGTGAACTGCTCGGTCTCCGGGTCGTAGTAGCTGATGTTGCGACCGGACCGCTCCAGGGGAAAATACTGTGCGAACTTGTTCTCCGACTCTTCCGTGCACCAATAGGGCTGGTCCTCCGGAGGGCGAAGCGTCGCGGTGTACCAGACGCGGCCCTGGCTGTCGAGCATCGGGTTGTGGATGCTCGTCGGATTAAAGCGCGCCAGATCAGCCAGGCGGGACGGGGGGTATCCTGACTGCGCGTACGACGCCCGCATGGTCGAACGATCCGCCAGGGTCGGGATCCGCAGCATCGTCGCGGTGTTGGTAATCGGATCAAGGATGGCCAGGTTGTCGTTCGCAATGTCGACGCCGTAGATCGGACCGTTGGCGTTCACGCTCGGGTTTCGCTTGTCCGTAGACGCCTCGTCGTGGATCTTGCCCATTTCATCCGTCCACTCCCACTGGGTGAGGACCACATTCCTCTCCGACCCGCTCGGGCGCGGCGGCGCCGGCGGCACCTCACCGGCTGCAATCCGATCGCTCCAGTCGGCGAACATCTCCAACCCGTGCTCGCGCCCGAACCTCGTCATCAACGCGGACATTTCCGTTCCGCGCTGCCCCATCTGGACGCGGTCATCCCACGCCTCGGTGGTGGAGTCGTATTCGTCCGCGTTCGGAATCTCGCGGGTGAACCTGTTCCCGACCTGATGACAGCGCAGGCAGAGTTTCATGTTGTAGAGGTACTCGTGGCGCGTCTCCAGCTGTGGGCTGATGCCATTGCCATCGGGACCGGTGCCCGGGAATTCGCTCGTCTCCGGCGACTCCATCAGCGACAACCAGTAGTTGGCGGGATAGACCGCCGCGGCTTCTTGTGGGGTCTTCGCGACAACTCCCGTCAGGCTCAGGTCCCGACCGGGAGTTGCCATCACCCGGGTCGAGTCGACCAGCCCGTACCCCCGCACCCAGACCGCGTAGTTCGCTTGCGGGAGCTCCGGCAACAAGAACCGACCCTCGTCGTCGGTCACTACGATCTTGCGAAACTTGGTGTTGAGGTCATCGGTTTCGGCAATGACCCAGACGCCGGCCTCGGGTCCATCGTCACTGGTAACGACTCCAGTGATGGTCTCGGCATCGACTCCCTGACCGCTCGCCACCATCCACACCGGGCCGAGGGCCAACAGACTCCCAACGGTCAACAATCCAACTCTTCGTCGCATCGTGTTCTCCTGCGGGTTTTGTCTGACTGAGGCGCCTTCACGTTCCCACGTAAGAGAACACACGGTCAAGAATTATCGCGGCGGGTAGGGCGTCCGGACCGGTCACTCCGGATGCGTCAACAGGATCGTAGACATTAACAGGCGGGTGACCGGCACGCGGTGGCGGGAACGCCCGGGAACCCACTCCCGTTTGGCCGGAAACGATCGACGTCCCGGGTGCGGTTCCGCTCCGGCTTTACAGCAGCGGCTTCCGCACAAGTGATATCACGTTTGGCATGTGTGTTATGGAAGCCGGGAGCGGGTGGTCATGTTTCACCTTGCGATGTCCATCATGGGACCCGTCCCTAATATCCCGACTGTATCCGCCCAAACAAGTAATCTTTGAACTGGTTGGCGAGATCCTCACCATCAATGCCCTCGGCGACAGTGATCGTCTTACCGACGCCGTAATGGGCGATGATTTTATGGTGTTCGATCTTCTTTGTGCCCTGGCCGGTACTGCCGGACCTCTTGATGGACAGGCGTGTAACTTCATGGTCCTGGATACGTCTATGGAGGATTGGAAAGACAAACAAGCGGCGCAGAACCTTCACCTCGCCGTTGGCGATGGTAATGGTGAGATTGTTCAGAGGCAAATAGATCGCGGCGATGGTGGCAAACAGACCCACCAGGGAAAAAGGTATGGCCACGACAATAGCGAGAATGCCGAACACTCCACCGCCACTGCCAAAACCACCGACGATACTGTAGGCGGCAAAGTCGAAACCACCGCCGAAGATGACCGCGAAAACCGTCAAGAGCTTGTTGCGGAACATGGGGCAATAAATGCGGATTTCCCTTTGTGTTTCACTCGAACGCAGTGAGCGGGCAAGATCGGTTAAGTGGAAATCTCCCCGTTCAATGGCGACTCGTGATTCAGCCTCCTCAGTCTCACGCAGCGCCTGTGCCTGCGCACTCAAGTCGTGATCCACGTGGCGGGATCTTTCACCAGTCTTGAAGACCGGGATGTTATAGCTCCGGTTCAGATCGATGCCGGGCAGTTCGGCGCGGACCTTCAAGCGCCAGAAATAATAATCGCCGCTTTGTTCGATGTCCGCTTCGGGCTGATCCTCGGGCACATCAAAACGGAATGAAAGTAGCGCCCCCCTGCCCAGGCTTTCCACCTTCGCATCGCCTCCCTCCGCCCAGCGGATGCGTTCACTGCGGCGACGGTCCTCCCCGGCCCCGGACTCATAACTGTAGACACACTCCAGTTCAATCCTGTACCTGTCATCATACTCAGGAAGATTGTTCACCTGCAGGCTGCCACCTACATGACCGCCGATGGCACCGGGGTAGGGATCCATCACAAACTCTATAACGCCATAACGTCGGAACTCCCTCGTCCTGGCAATGGCCTTCGCAAGTAGAAATAGGCCTACCAGCGGAAACAACAAACCAATGAGAATGGCGTAGTTGGCTTCTTGCCATTCTTCCTCGAACACAAACAGAAGCGGCGAGCTGACAGCGTTCCAGATGATCGCAAACACCCACATGCCGATCAGGCCGGCCTTGGCCTGAGAACGGATGCGCTCCGTCTCCCAGCCTTTCTTCTCCCGCCATGCACTCGGTGCCTTATGCACCTCCTGGACCTGTTCCGACTGCTTCTCCAGCTCATGCAGGCGGTAGCGCCGGTATTCGATGAAGCTTTGTCGAAAGCCGGCATCGGTCTTCTTCTCTTCCCATTCCCGCCGCAGTTCGGTAGTGGAGGGTGGTCTGAAGGCAGGTTGTTTTGAAGCTTTCAGACTGCCGTATATGACACCGAGGCCGACGAGGATAAAGAGCGAACAAAAACCGGTCATCAGGGAAAACAACCCCCAGCGCATGTCCCTGTCGATGACAGAGTCCCGCGGGTCATCAGGATTGACCCAGATCGCCACAGGCTGGTTGCTGCTCTGGAGCTGGCTGAGCCGTTCGCGTATTTCGGTCTGGTAATTGCCGATACTATCGGGAAAGACGGCCACATTAACGCGGTCGTTCTGATACGAGACTCCACCTATCTCATACCGGTAGCTCGCCTCTGTACGGCTATCCGTGCCGGAGACATTGAGCAACCGTGCGCTCGCTGGCTGCCACGTTTTCATGGCCTGCCAGTCCCGGTAAGTTGGAACACTGGTCTCAAATAGAAGAAAAACGCCGGCCCCACCAAAGACCAGCCCGAAGATCAAAGTAAGTAGAATTCCTCCACGCATCGTATTTTCTGCACTGAAGTTGATGGTCAGAACGTTACCTTCATGACAGGATTTCCGCTAGAACAATTCAAGGTATGGCACCATCCCTGACATGAGGAGGTAGTGAACCATGGGTAACCCCATCACCATCCGGCGCTCCGACGCCCAACCCCTTCGAGATGTTCGTTTGGGTTTCGTCGCTGTGTTTTTCATGCTTGCGTTGCTTACTTGCTCAAATGAAGAGGCCGGGCCGGAGGCCGAAAACGACGCCGCTTCCGTAGACTATTTGTGGGTCGTGTCAGGGCCCGAGGGCAACGCCCTGGCACGGACAGTCACGGCGGCGAACGGCGGTTGTCCGAACATTCAACTCGACGGAGAGACGCGCGCCATGACCCTCCGCAGCCCTGCCCCACCACCGGGCTTCGAAGACATTCAGGTGTGCGAATCTGCGATTCCTTCCGGGACGGCCTCGGCGTCCATTGACGGTCAGGCTCTGGCGGTCCCGGCGTCCTCCCCTCAAAAGATCGTTGTTGTGGGCGACACCGGGTGCCGTGTTAAAGGGAATGACATTCAAAACTGCACCGGCGTGGACGTTGGCAGGTTGGGACCTGCCTGGAACTTCGCTGCGGTCGCCACCAGCATCAGTGCGGTCCAGCCCGATCTGATCGTTCACGTGGGGGACTATCACTACCGTGAGTCGGGGACGTGCGATGCGCGTTGCCAGCAAAGCAACATCGGGTATACGTGGGCCAGTTGGGAAGCGGACTTCTTCCGGCCGGCGAGAAGCCTGCTGCCCGAAGCGCCCTGGTTGTTCATTCGGGGCAACCATGAAGATTGCGGCACGGACACATCGTCGGCGCGTGCCTGGAAAGGATGGTTCTACTTGCTGGACCCCCGTGCTCTACCCGACCAGCCCTGGACGTGGGAAAACTGTCAGGATTACACTGATCCGTATCGAGTGCCTGCCGGTCCTCAGGATATCCTCGTCATGGACACCTCCGAGATTCCCGACGACTATGCCGAGACGCCGGATCCCACGACGGTGGCGCGCTATGCGCGGGAATTCACGATCATCGACGGACTCGCAGGCGAACAGACTCCGGCATGGCTCACCACGCATCGCCCCTTCTGGGCCATCGCCAGTTTCCTTGATAACGGCCTTCCCAAAATCGCCTTCACCGACCTGACCCTCGAGGCTGCTTTGAAGCAGTCCGAAGCCCGGAACATCCCGGACTCGGTAAGAATGTTGATCGCCGGCCATGTACATCAATTTGAAAAGTTGACTTTCACAGACGGCAGGCCGCCTCAACTGGTCTTTGGCGGCGGCGCTACCGAACTGGACCCGGAAATCACTGACGCCTTGCTCGATGCCAACCCCTCGGTACTTCAGAAATTGGGTGTAGATAAGCAAGACCTCACGTTTATCCACAACATCGATTTCGGAGTGATCGAACCGTCCGCCGACGGATGGGCCGTCACCATCAAGAACGCCGACGGCGAGGATGAAACGACGTTTGTGGTCCAAGCCAGCTCAGGTGGAAGATGACGTCACCTTGGATCCGCCGGACGTGATCCGTAGCTCGGGTCTCATGGACCTGAGGGTCCAGATGCTAGTGAACGTTGACCAGCACACGGAAGAGGAGGAATTATGTTTTCAAGTCCAAAACGAGTCGAGATAGACCACCGCATACTCAGGCTACTGGTTGGATTGATCGCTATCTTTCTTGCCAGCTTGACAAGCTTCTTTTCAGAAACAGCGATCCAATCAATAAGCGCCTCGTATCATGAAGGCGGCTGGGCCCGAGACATCTTTGTGGGCTTTCTGTTTGCGATATCCGCATTTCTGCTCGCCTACAACGGAAGATCAACACCCGAGATGGTGTTGAGCAAGGTGGCGGCATTTGCGGCTATGGGCGTTGCGATGTTTCCGTGCACCTGCGGAAGCCATGCGGAGATCATTCCCTATGTACACGGCACCTCTGCCGCCGTCATGTTCCTGATACTAGCGGTGTTCTGCTACATGTTCTTTCGACGAGCGCGCGACAAAGGCCACTCGCAAGCGAGGTTGCGGGCTTACATTTACGCCATCTGCGGTGTCACCATAGTCGCGTCTATTTTGATCATCGGAATGGACGCCCTGTCAGGCGGCATGATCAGCTCACGAATAAGCCGGCTTATGTTTTACGGCGAGCGCGCTGGATTGGTGGCCTTCGGAGTTGCATGGCTCTCTGCCAGTCACGTTTTCCCCCTCCTCACCAGTGAACTGGAAAGGTTGTCGCTTTTCAGCGACCGCGCACCCGAAGGCAGCGCTGATGCAAGATGAGTTCGTCCATGATTCATCATCTAACTCCAATCTGGCGAAGAACAGGTTGGGCAGAGGATGCCTAGGAGCCGACGGTCGTCTCGAGTAGTAGACATGCGGTCGCTCGGTGCCCTAACATGCAGGGTACGTAATCGACAACACCGGCTCCAGGGAGGATTCGATCATGATAGCTGTCCCGAATAATCGGCCGCGTCGCTATCACCGGTTGGCGCTATGCGCCCTGGGCGTCATGTTGGCCGCTCTGCCTCCCTCGGCAGCCGCGCAGCGGGTCTTGATCATCCAGACCAACGCCGCCGGTGACAACGTGCACCTCATCGACCCGACGACGAACACCATCGTGGGAGAGATCACCGGTGTCGAGGTAATCCACGGAGTGGCAGCCGCCCCGGACGGCAGCCGGCTTTATCTCAGCAACGAATCGACCGACACGCTCGACATCGTCGATGCGAAGACCCTCGAGGTCACCAAGCAGATTCCCCTGAGCGGACGCCCGAACAACGTGGCTATCCATCAGAACGGTCGCCGCGTATACGTTGCCATCCAGGGAACCGGAGGTGGCGTTGATGTCATTGACACCGTCGCTGGGGAGCACGTCCGTTTCATCCGGATCCTGCGGGGTGTGCACAACACCTTCATCACGCCAGACAGTAAATACGTGGTAGCTGGATCTACTGGCGGCAGGACCGCCACGGTCATCGATACCGACCTCGAGCGGCCCGTCTGGGCGCTTCACTTCGAGGGGGGCGTGCGTCCGCTGACCTTCGATACGAACCCGGACGGTTCGACTAAGAACATGTACGTGCAGATTACCAACCTGCACGGCTTTGCCGTTGTCGATTTCGAACGACGTATGGAGGTACGTCGAATCACGCTGCCGGACATACCGGCCGCGGATCGGAACCGCGAAGGAATACAGGGGGCGCCCGCGCACGGGATCAAGGTCTCTCCGGACGGAATGACGCTCTGGTCGACCAGTAAGGTGAACAGCCACGTCTATGCCTATTCCCTTCCGGACCTCGAGTACGTGGGAGGGGTTCAGGTCGGAACGGTACCGGACTGGTTGACCTTCACTCCGGACAGCAGGTTTCTATACGTGGCCAACGCCCACTCGAACACCGTGTCAGTCGTCGATGTCGCTGCTCGAAAAGAGGTCGATCAGATCAAGGTCGGACAGGTACCCAAGCGAAACATCACAGCGATGCTTGCCACACTGCCTCCGGGCCCATAAACGCCTCTGGCTGCCGGCCAGCCGACTTCGGTACTACGGCGACACGCCGGGGCCACCTGGACGACAAGCTAAAGGATCCACCGTTATGGCACAGATTGTTCTGTTACTCGCACTCGCATCGCTGCTCACTCTGCAGCCAGGACCGTCCCTTCGTGCGGCGGGCGAGCCGGCGCCCCCCGCTCCGCAAGCCCGAGATGTGATGCTGTCCCTGGATTTCGGGTTCTACCTGGACCGGGTGGAACCCATCCTTCTCAGCCCCCGCAGCGGCAATGCCCGCTGCGTCGCGTGCCACTCACGCGGCGGCGGCAACAGCTTCCTCGAACCGCTGGCTCCGGGCAGGGCAACGTATGACGAGCAGCAGTCGCGTCGCAATTTCGAGCGCATCCAGCGTCTGGTCGTTCCTGGAGCGCCACTCGAGAGCCTTCTTCTCATGAACCCGCTTGCCGAGGAAGCCGGAGGGAGCCACTGGCATGCTGGAGGCAAGCACTGGTCTTCGCAGGGCGCCCCTGAGTGGCAGACTCTGTCCGAGTGGGTCCGTACGACGAAGGTGACGCCGGATTTCGGGTTCTACCTGGACCGCGTGGAACCCATCCTTCTCAGCCCCCGCAGGGGCAATGCCCGCTGTGTCGCGTGTCATTCGCGCGGCGGCGGCAACAGCTTCCTCGAACCGCTGGCTCCGGGCAGGACGACGTACGACGAGCAGCAGTCGCGTCGCAATTTCGAGCGCATCCAGCGTCTGATCGTCCCCGGAGCGCCACTCGAAAGCGTGCTTCTGGTCAACCCGCTCGCCGAGGAAGCCGGTGGGAGCCACTGGCATGCCGGCGGCAAACACTGGTCTTCGCAGGATGCCCCCGACTGGCAAACCCTGGCGGCGTGGGTCCGGGGACAGACCGTTCGGCCCCCAAGGTAAACGATGGCTTTTGAAGGGGCCACGATGACACCCAAAGAGGACCCGTCTACCGAGCATGCCGAATCCGGGTTGGGCCTTCCGAGGCGGAGTTTTCTTGGCCAGGGGATGTTGCTGGCGCTCCTTGGCTTCTACAAACGGTTGTGGGCCCAGGGCTCAAAGTTGATCCGCTATCGACCGCTCGCTCGACCCGTCCTGGTGCCGCTCGAGGCCCTGTCAGCACCCGGAAGGGCAAGGCGCTTCGAGGCCCAGGGTGTGACGCTTCCGAGTGCCGCGAACCCCAACCAGCCGATTCGCATTAACGGTATGGTGGTCCGGACCGGGGCCGGGTCGGACCTCCCGGATCGGTTCAAAGCGGTGTGCGTGGTCTGTCCGCATGAGCAATGCGACGTCGATTTCATCGCTGATCCGAGCCAACTCGACCCGTACGTGGTCGAAGAAATCGGGCCCATCAAAGACTCGGTCTACCTGTGCCCGTGCCACAACAGCGCATTCACCATGACCGAAGGCGAGCGCCTGGGAGGCCCGGCTCCCCGCGGCCTCTACCGTTTCCGCGTAACTGGTGTCAGCAGTGCTGCCGTCGAGATTGGCGAGGTCGAGGAAGACGTACTCCTCTTCTTCTGAGGGCTGGTATCAAGGAACCGGAAGACGCGACTCGAATCTGCTGTCGTCTCGGTCACGAACTCTTTCGTCACAAACCCTCTTTTTCCTCCACCACCTGTCTGCTCGCAAGAACGTCTGCACCGAAAAAGACGGTGGGTCGCTCCGACGCCCCCACTCAGCCAACCTTATCGCCCTCTGCCGAAGTAGGACTGGCAGCCTGACCGAACTCGACCTGTCCGTCGGTTCCATCGGGAGGCGCGGTCGGATCATCATCGGGAGCGACCCATTCTTTTCGTCTCGCAGAGGTGGAACGGCTCGTATACCGGTTCCAGTTCTCTTTGCCCCAGTTTGCAGCTTCCGCGGGCAGGTAGTGCAACTCGATGATCTTTTTGATCCGAAAACGCACCTGCGTGCACAGCCACCGGAGATAGCAGCGCATATCACCAACCTCTGTCTGTGCGTGGCCGAGCCATTCCTCGACTTCCTTTCGGTCTGCCATTGCACGTTCCGGATGGTCGCGAGCCCGCTCCAGGACGCACCGTTCAAAGTCCGTGCGGAGGCTGGCCAGAGAGATCGAAGTCGACTGATCGGAGTATTCGACCGCGGCCTGCAGGATTTCCTCGGGGCCGACCAGTTCGTCGGCTTCGATGGGCGGAACGAACTTCCCATCGATGAGTTCGGGCCAATCGTGAGTTCGATAGATCCTTCTGGCATAGATGGAACGTAGATCGAGCGAATCTGCAGCCGCCTCGATCTCGACGTCCAGACCCTGGACCAACTCGCGCTTACGCTTCGCCGAGTTGTATCCGTAGAGCTTCAGTAGAGTCTCTCGCATTCGTGCCGGACTGTTCGTCAGTGCGATGAAATCGACGATCGGCTTTCGATTATGGTACTTGGCGAGCATGATGTCGTCATTCAGCCGTCGCAGGTAGTCGTCGTAGATGTCGGCGACGCCGATCGACACACCCGTCTTCGTTTGACCGATTGTCGTCTTTAACAGCGCGGGGTAACCGAAGCCGACAACGATGGCGCCAGTGACGCTGGACCATTCGATCACGCCGGTCGTGATCATGAAGAAAAAGACGGTCAGAGCGACACCGACGTTAAGCACAACGACCCGGGTCATCGCGAGTTTGGTCCTCCTGTCCAGATGCCGCTCGTCATTCCACTTCCGCAAGTCCTTTCGGGTCAGGAGGACGACCAGGCCGGCAACGATCAAAAGGTCGAGGATCGGGAGCGCCCCGAAGCGGCGCAGTAATACCGTCGGCCCCTGCAACGCTCTCCGGATACTGCCCTGCCTATCGTCTTCGATGTCGACGACGCTTCCTCTTTCTCCCGCGATCCAGGTAAACAGGTGGCGTTCACCGGTGACCCCTTGAGGCGACAGATCCAAAACGCCCGCGAGCCCGTCCTTGACATCTTCTGCCCAGCCAGGGTTGGATCGTGGCGTGCCTTCGACGCCGTCGAGCACGCCGAGGACCCTCTGCATCGTTGCCTCGGTGAGGACCGATGTTTCGTTCTGCTCGAGCGTCCCTACCGAAACGAAGTCGAGCAGCGGAATTTCGTTAGACCGAACATCGATGATCGTAAAGATGTAAGGCTTGTAGGGATTGATGCTGGAGTTCCTCGCGTCGATCGCCCCATAGACCCACTCCACGTTTTTTCGCGACGCCAGTATCCCGATCGCAGCAGGCCTCTCGTCGAGGAGGACGTCGATGGCCCGCGACAGGTCCGCCTCATCGCTGTACCGTGCGGCCTGGTACCATTCGAGTTCGCCGGAGAGTTCTCGAAACGCCTCCTCGGCACTGAGTCCGAAAGCCGTTCCCTCGTAGAGCACTCCAATCGAACGCGCGCGCTCGGTTCTGAGGAAATTGAATATGGACTCGGCTCGAGCGCGGACGTCGGCGTTGGTCTTGAACAGCCAATCCGATTGCTCCTCGAAGTCCGCGGCGACCACAGGAGAAACGACCACCAATCCGGCTGTGGCAAACGTTTCCTCCTCGCGCAGCGCGTCACCGAACACGCCACTATCCGTGGGTCCGATCACTATGTCGACGGAAAGCTGATCGCGGATTTCCTTGAGATCGCGATAGCCACGTTCTTCAGTTGGATAGGGATAAGGGACCAGACATACGTTGAACGGCGACATCGCGTCGCCCGAGTCTCCCCGGAGTCGGTCGAGGAATTCCTGAACCCCGGTCAGAAGCCGGTCACCCTCGATGGTATCGGACCTGTAGAGGACGCCAAACCGGATCATGGGACTCTCTGAATCGGCGTTGCATCTCTCGACGGCAAGAGCTGGGAACCCGATGGGCAATAGAACAGGCAGCAGGAATACGAACAATGCAGCACGCATGACGAAAGATCTCTTCGGTGCCTCCTGGATTTCAACCGACTGGATGAAGCACGACGAGCTTAGTCAAGATAAGAGCACTTTGCAATGAAGTTTAGGCGGAGACCGGACCGAGCGTCTGGCTGTCGAAGGATACGGTTAAGTTACAGAGGATCCGTCTTTCATAGCGGCGGAATCGGATGGGGCCGGGACCCAGAATCAGTCCAAGTCGAGTACCTCGTATCCCTAGAAGAAACTCACTGAGCATACTCCCGAACCAGCAACTCGACCATCGCTTCGGCACGGTCCGGGTCGAGCTGGTCGATCCGAGCGTGAATGTCCCCCAGGATCGCACGGGCCTCGGCGGAGTTGGACAGTTCCCGAGTGAGCGCGTGTGGTGAATGCCCACAGGGCCCTCGGCGAACAACAAGAGTCCTGCAAGGTCTTGGGTTAGCACGGTCTTATTCACGTTGTCGTCCGCTTCCCACGCTAAGACGAAACTCAGAAAGCCGTCGTTCTGCCTATTGCGCAAGACCGATGTAAAGTAGTAGGGCCGCGATCACAGACAGGATTATCCGCACGAACATCACCCAGCCCCCGAAATGACTCTCGATCAAGTTGACCGCCCAGTTCCAGTGGAGCCATCTAAGGAATCTAATCCTGAGTCGTACCAGGCTTGGCGCGAACGGAACCAGGATGAGGGCCAAAATTGCGAGTACGAACAACAGCCACGTATTCATGGCGCCTCCAGAGGGCAGAATCGTTCATCAAGAGTTTGGATCACTCACTGATTTTACTCTGCGATATGCCTACTTCAGCAGATTTTACATTGTTCGCACGGACCTCGCAGTTGTCTGCTCGTGGCGGCCTCGGACGTCGACGGAGGAGTGATTTCAGTGAATCCAGTTTTCCGTGAAGCGGGAAGATAGCGGTGTCCGTAATAGAGCGGTCGGGCAGATTTCATGCCCAAGTCTGGCAGGTTTCGGGTCAAGTTGACAGAACCCTCAGCGCTGGAACATGAGCACGTTTTTCCCTGTTGCGCACCGGATTCCTGCTTGCGTGCTGCTCCATTCCTTGCTCTCTTGAGACCCTCTAACTGGTCAACAGAACTTCTGTGACTCTATCTCGTGTTCGCCTGACGGACCGTGTTTCCCTTGCTGGATTGAAGGAGTTGCCACACACTTGTTCGATCTCTGGCGGAAAAGGGTCTCTTGGTTTCTTATCCGCGGTCGGGGAGGCAGAGGTGTCACGATGAAGCGCAGAGACTTCCTGCGGCTGGCCGGAACGGCAGCCTTGGGGCCGTCGTTCCTCCGTACCGCGAGCTGGCCCGCTTACTCGTCGGTGAGGGCGCCCGCCTGGCCCGGTTACGGTGCCGCGCTCGTCGTCGACGGGCTCGCCGGCCCCATCCAGTTCAACGTCCCTCAGCAATCCCTCCCGTTGGGAGACGCAGCACTCGTCCATGTGAGCGATTCCGGCATCACTGCGGTGAACCTCACGGTCAACGTGCGCGCCAGCGAGAACGGGACGGCGTACGAGAATACACGCGCCCGGATCGCCGAGGGGGCGCGAGAGCTCGAGACGCACCCCGAGGTGCTCGCTCCGGTCCGAACGGTCTCAGAACTGAGCGACGCCAAGGCGAGCGACCGGCTCGGACTGATCCTCGGCTTTCAGGACACCGTCCCGGTCGAAGGCGATCTACGCCGTATCGAAGAGTTCTACGAGCTGGGCGTGCGCATCATCCAGCTCACGTACAACATCGACAACGAGATCGGCTCGGGCTGCCTCGCCCCGGACGATCGCGGCCTGACCGAGCTCGGCTTGGAAGCAGTCGCCCGCATGAATGAGATGGGCGTGCTGGTCGACTTATCCCACTGTGGGCCTCAGACGACGCTCGACGGCATTCGCGCTTCGAGCGGGCCCGTATCGGTCACGCATTCGGGGTGCCGGGCGATCTTCGACCACCCGCGCAGCAAGGACGATCCGACGTTGCGGCTGCTCGCCGAGCAGGGGGGAGTCGTCGGGATCTACTTGATGCCGTTCCTGAACCCCAGTGGACCACCCACCCTCGACGACGTCCTCGTGCACATCGAGCATGCGCTCAACGTGTGTGGCGAAGATCACGTGGCCATCGGCAGCGACCAGGGCATCGTGCCGCTCGACGTGAGCGGTGGCTTCACCGCCCAGTTCGAGGCCGTTTCCGAGCGGCGCTCCGCGGCGGGAATCGCGGCACCTCGCGAGGACACGATTCCCTACGTGCCCGCGCTAAACCATGCTCGCCGTCTCGACACGATCGCGGACTCGATGGCGGATCGAGGCCACTCGGACCGGGTCATCGAGAAGGTGCTAGGGACCAATTTCGTCCGGCTCTTCGAGGACGTCTGGGCTTAGACGCACTGCCCCTCTTCGCGGACGCCTCGTTTGTTCGTCTCGGACAGCGACCGTGGATCGCTTGGAACGGCATTGTCAAGTTGGGCCACCGCTGGCAGACTGATCCGGTGAAATGTCATCGATCCCCCCTATCACGGACACCGATCCCCGTCCGAAATCATCAGTCATGCCGTCTGGCATTACCATCGCTTCTGCCTGAGCCTTCCGGGATGTGGAAGATCTGCTCGCCAAACGCGGGATCATCGTTTCGTACGAAGCCATCCGGCAATGGTGTCTGAAGTTCGGTCCGGAGTAACGCACGGCACTGAAACGACGGCAAGGTCGACTCGGAGATACGCGTGTCGATCTCAGGTTTGTCAGGCTGGCGTGCCTCGCAAGTGATGATTCATCACAACGCGGTGTGGTCATCAGAAATTCGTATCGCCGTCATCAGACGGTCACTACGATCTTGCCCTTCTGCTGGTTGGATTCCATGTACCGGTGGGCTTCGGCGATGGCATCCAGTGGAAAGGTGCGGTCGATGATGGGCTTCAGCGCGCCGGCTTCGAGGCCGTCGTAGACGAGTCCTCTCTTTTCAACGAACCAAGGTCCACAAGGGCGCCGAAGGCCGTCAGGTATTGCATCCAGATCGCAGCGCCCCCGGCGGGCGATAGACTGTCGGGATAATGAGCCACGGCGTAGTCCGGAATGATCGCGCTTTCGCCGTAGACTCCATACCTTCGCATCGAAAAGGAAGCTATGGTGCTGACACGGTCGCCAATTTGGATGCCGCTGGTGGCGGGCCCCACAGCGTCTACGATCCCCGCTGCTTCGTAGCCCAGTCGGGAGGGGAGTTGAGGCTGTTCCAGGTACTGTCCCTGCCGGAACATGATTTCGGCACGGTTGAGGCCGATGGCCTCCACCCTGAGGCGGACCTCGCCCTCGCCCGGTTCTGTAAGCGGTAAATCCTCCACCTTGAGCACATCAGCTCCTCCCGTTTCGTGAAAGCGAACGATCTTAGGCATAGTGGGCCTCCTCTGTTAGTTCAATTTTTGGAACAAGGTCAGGACACCAACACGATGTTGCCGGCAACCCCGTTGGCAGCGATCACGCGATGGGCCTCGGAGGCCTGGCTCAGGGGCAGAACTCGGTCCAGTACAGGCCGGATCCGCCCTTCGCCGACCTGCTCCAGTCCCCACTCGAGGTCTTCCAGGTCGCTAGCCATGGAACCGAGCAGTCGTTTCTGGCCGAAAAACAGGCTACGGATATCGAATCGGACTTCTGGACCAGCGGCGAAGCCGAACGCAACGATCGTTCCGGTTGGCTTTGCGGCTTCGATGCTCTTCGCCAGCACGTCGCCACCCAGATTGTCGATGACAACGTCTGCGCCCTGGCCTTCGGTCCAGTCCCCGAGCCGTTCGCCAAGATCCTCCCGGGTGTTGATGACCAGGTCTGCCCCGAGCGAGGCAGCGAGATCGCCTTTCGTGTCGCTCCGTACCGTCGTTGCCACCTCAGCGCCCAGTGTCTTGGCGACCTGAATCTGCATGCTGCCGGAACCGGATCCGCCGGCCTGTATCAGCACTTTGTGGCCTTTCCGGACACCGCCAACCTCTCTGAGCGCGCGAACTGCAGTCGCGAGAACAATCGGAAGCGTCGCGACTTCTTCCGGACGTAAGCCGGTCCGATCCTTGACCAGCCATCGCTCGGGAACTTCCATGTACTGCGCGTAAGTGCCGGGCATTCCCAAACCGGGCAGCGCAAAGCTGGGGGCCGTTGCTGCCGGGCGAATATCATACTCCTCCGGCTTCTGTGGGTAACCGGGAGCAGGAATGACACGTTCTCCGACCTTGAATCCGTCGACGCCCTCTCCCAGTTCGGCCACCTCGCCGGCGCCATCGCCGCCCAGGATGTGGGGAAAGGAGAGATCGGGCGCGACCGAGCCCTCTCGAATGTAGTGGTCCAGGCGATTGATTCCTGCGGCGAGCATTCTGACCAGGACGTGTCCTGGTCGGGGCCGCGGCGTCTGGATGTCTTCGTACTTCAACACGGTGGGATCACCGAACTCGTGAATTACAGCTGCTTTCATTTTGTTTGCCTCCTTCGGTTGAATATCTGCATTCAGGGGTCGTGAGTGCGTCGACTGGGCTGTCGGCTTCTCTGTCTCACGTGTTTCTGTTTCTTCCAACGCTGTGCTAATGGCAACATGGATGCCATTCCACCGGTCACGTAACTTATTGATTTAAAGTGATTAGTGCTTCCGCTATTCCACGATAAATCGTGATTTGACGAAATATCGGTGGAAATAACACGACACTTCGTGCTATCAGGGCTCTGAGGTGCTTCAATGCGAGAGGGCGAACTGTCACCCGACCGAATCAACGAGCTGGTCCAGTACCGGCGCATTCTGAACAACATTCCGGCCGAGATCGGGGTATTCGACGTTGAGGGGCGATTCCTCTTCAACAGCCCGTCAGGAATCCGCGACCCCGCGGTTCGAGAATGGATACTGGGGAAAACCCACCACGACTGGTGCCGAGAACGCCACCACCCCATCGGAATTGCAGACAAGCGCCAGGCGATGATCGAGCACTGCGTCAAGGAGAGGGAGACGCAGACCACCGAAGAGGTGTGGACGGACAAGAGCGGGCGAAGGCTACATTACGTGCGCACGTTCAGCCCGGTCGTCGATCAGTTTGGCCAGGTGACGCACGTGCTCGGCTACGGCCAGGAGATCACGGAATTGAAGAAGACCGAGGACGAGCTCCGCCAGGTGTTGGCCGAGGTTGAAACCCTGAAGGATCGTCTCCGTGAAGAAAACGTCTACCTCCAGGAAGAGATCAAGACGCATCACAACTCTTCTGAAATCGTCGGGAGCTCGGGCGCGATCAGGAGCGTGTTGGATGCCATAGAGGCCGTCGCTCCAACCGATACCAATGTTGTAGTAACGGGAGAGACCGGCACCGGGAAGGAGCTTGTGGCACGGGCCGTGCATGCGTTGAGTCGGCGAAGCAGCAAGCCGCTCATCAAGGTCAACTGTGCTGCGATCCCTCGCGATCTGTTTGAAAGCGAGTTCTTCGGCCACACCAAGGGGGCCTTCACTGGGGCGGTTCGGGACCGGATGGGGCGATTCCCACTGGCCGATGGCGGTACTCTGCTCCTGGACGAGGTGGGCGAAATACCGCTCGAGATGCAGAGCAAGTTGCTCCGTGTGCTGCAAGAAGGAGAGTACGAACGCCTGGGCGAGGCACGAACGAATAGAATCGACGTTCGAGTTGTTGCTGCCACGAATCGAAACCTCAAGAACGAGATCGAGGCCGGCCGCTTTCGCCAGGATCTTTTTTATCGACTCAACGTATTCCCGATAGAAGTCCCTCCACTGCGGCACCGTAGAGAGGACATCCCGCTGCTGGCCTCTCGATTCCTCGAGCGTCTGTGTCGGAAACTGAATCAGCCCGTATGGAAGCTCACTACCGAAGAGGTGCGGAAGCTGCAGGCGTTCGATTGGCCAGGCAATGTGCGCGAACTGGAGAACGTTCTGGAGCGATCGTTGATCACACGGCGCCACAGGGGCTTGGAGCTGTCCCTGGAAATGGGTGGGCCGACGGTTGACGGATCTGGTCGAGCGGGTCGAACAGAGGGCATGGAAGGTATCACGGCGGTGATCACGGATGCCGCGTTCCTCCGCTTCGAGCGCGAGAACATGCTCAGGGCACTGAAGCAGACCAATTGGCGCGTCTACGGGGCTGATGGAGCCGCGAAGTTGCTCGGGATCAAACCGACGACACTCGCATCACGGATGAAAAAGATGGGTGTTACAAGACGGTGAAATCCGAACGACGGTGCTCGCCCATTGAGTTCTGGTGCAGATAGGGTGGTCGGAGCGATCACACCAGGAGTGCACTGCGGCGATGCAGACTATGTTGCCATGACGTGACGCCAGATCACCGCGGGATTCGACTGCCATGTGATCGGAATTGCGAACATTGACGAGCATGAGTCGTATCTGGGGCGTCGTCGGATCTACTCCTGTGCCCGGAGCAATGACTTCTCCGCTTCAACAAGCTCGCCCGTGCGGTGAGAGCGCGATACCCAGGTTGAAGAACGCCCGTTTCGGGCTCCGAAACGGGCTGTAGACGTTTTTGTAGACGAAATTTCCCCACAGTTCCACAAGTGGCCATCACAGCGCGGTGACTTCGTGCGTCTGAGCGGAGAAGAACCTTGCTAAACGTCGGAAAAGGAGCCCCGATCCGACTACCGGACGGCCATTGAAGCGGCGTGCCAGTCGTTTCCCAGAACGGTGTTTAAGGGGAGCGGCGAATCCGACTGGGTGGGCAAATGTCCGACAAGGCCTTATACGGCCAAGTGAATCGAACGCAGTGCTGGGGCCAAGTGTTACACGAATTGGGACGGCCTGTTGAGTTCGCGAGTGGCGAGGGAAGGATACTGTTCTCTCTTGTAATGCTGGAATTCTAGCCAGCAGGTAAAGGTCAGTTTGATCGTGTGTTCAAACGCCATGACGGCCTGCTCGTCTGCAGCTCTATCAACGATCTCCTGCCATTCCGCTTCACCGTCTTCAATCGTGTCCCTTCCGACTTCAAACCTGCTGTGGTAGACGGTGAGGTAGGCCGCACAGACCGAGTGCCAATAGGAACTCAGACTATTCTTGAGATCGCTCAGATAGGGGAGTGCAATCCGCAGAGCCTGGCAGCTCGTGAGCGCGTGCAGGAGGGTAAAGTGTTGGGTCTCCGTGAAGGTCTCCAGGATGAGAGCGGACATCCTCTCTAGCGGGTTTGAGTTTGGGATCCAAATGGGTTTCCACAGTTTAGCGAGTTCCTTGGAGTCATACACCTGACGGATGCGGCCATCAATGCTCTCGGTTGCTTCGATCTGAAGTGTCGATGCATTGTGGACGAGGTCGGCAAGAAACTTATCGGGTTCGACTGGTGTTTCGCTGACATCAAAGTCGGGGCCGGAATAGAAGTGGGCGGCCCAATATGCCAGCGAGAAAGCTGCCTCCTCCCTGCTGCCGTAGTCGAGCGCATAGCCGAGCCGGAGCAGTGCGTGATAGGCGACCGAGGACACGCCCTTCGTCAGAATCGGCAGACTCTCCTTGAGAACGGTTTCGACAGAGGTCGCTTTCGTCCAGTTCTCAAAGAAATCAACGTACTGTGGGAATTTGCCTCGTCCCATGTGTGCTTGCCAGTTTTCCAGACTGATGGATTCCGTCTTGGTTTGGTCAAGTGACGTGGCTCCTTCTGCCAGATCAAACGTTTCGACGTAGCGATTCATCTGATCAGGACTGCCGCCAAGTCGGTAAAGAGCTACGAGCACCATCGGAACGTGATTGTTCGATCCTGGCCCAGTGGTCTTCTCGTGATCTCGGTTCTTCTTTAGCAATGCGTCGAGCGTGTCTTTTGAGTTCACAGGCTCCGCCTTCGGAAAGTGAATCTGACCATCTTGCAACAGTCGACGATCGATCACCTACTGGTATCAGACTTCTCGAATGAGAAGGTGTTTTTTGGACTCCTTGATAGCGGCCCTAACAGCTCGTGTCGGATCAGTGGTTCACCACCTACAGGCCTTATCGGGCGGCTCTACGCACGCTCCCGAGCATGCCACGGAGCGCCAGGGCGAGACGTATACAGATCCCGATATACAACATTACCCAACCGGCGGCGCAAGGCGGACGTCGGCAGTCCCGAGATCGCCTTAATTTGCCTTGCCATGTATGGCTGGTCGCTGTACCCGCACTCGGCAGCTACGTTTGCCAGTTTGTCGCCAGCATCGATCATCGAAAGCGCGTTGTGGAATCGCATAAGTTGGATGAACATGCGGGGCTGAATTCCAATTAGTTCACTCCATAACCGACTAAACGAACGATTGCTCATCGCGAGCGTTTGAGCCATTTCCGCTGAACTGCATCTGCCCCCGTTCACCACATCTACTAACAATTTCAGACGCGCTTCGTTCCGCGGAAACGATCGCAACGCTTGTTCCAGCGTCCTATTAGCTACATCAACTCGGTTCGAGTCCGATTTGGCAGCCCGTAGGCGTGTTACCAGATCATCGCCCAGTTCGTTCAATGCCACGGATGGGAGAACTGGCATGTCCAGCATTTCTGCCATCGACTTATTTGAAAACCGGCTAACACCCCACGGTCGAAACCTTATCGCAAAAAGACTCATTGGTGCCTGGACCCGGAGTCTGAGTGCGCGATGAGCTGCGTATTCCGCTGATCGTGATCACCAGTTCCGGGAACATGATCAGTGATTCCGGCCATCGTGATCACCCGTCGGAGCGAAGTGAGGGTTAGGATCTCAGTTTAGACCTCCCGAAGTCCACGATTCTTGTTTTGAATGCTTCCATAATCTTGATATTCATCGCCGGGCCTGTGTGTAAATGTGGGAAAGCCGCAGGCTTTTCCAAGGCTGTGGGAATCCACGTTTTTTGTGGATTTCCATAGCCGTCATTTTCCACAGGCCATTGCTTCGTTCTTTCTTGGTTCTTTTTCATTCTTCATCCGTTCCTGACCGAATGCCTGAAAAGTCTTCGCGAGGATCGCGTATCCGCGACGATCGGGCGCGGGCCCGAGCGGGACTACCTGTTGGTTGGACGGTTTCATGTCGGTTCCTTGGCAGAGGCTTTCGGCGCGGCTTTGGTCCGTCTCATGGAGCGCCCCTTCAGTTCGATGCGATGTGCATTGTGGAGGAGGCGATCGCAGATCGCGTCAGCCTGGTTCGGGTCGCCGATGACGCCGTGCCAGTCGGAGACAGGGAGCTGGCTGGCAATCAAGATAGCGGAGCGTTCGCTGCGCTCCTCGACGACTTCGATCAAGTCTCGGCGTTCCGAGTCCCGCAGCGGGGACAGGAGCCAGTCGTCGATGGCCAGCAGATCGGTCTTGGCGAGGCGGGCCAGGACTCGCGTGTAGGAGCCGTCGCCGCGACCGACGGCCAGTTGGTGCAAAAGCCGAGGCATGCGGACATAGGCGGCGTTAAGACCTCGCCGGCAGGCGCGTTCGACGAAAGCCGAAGCCAGAAAACTTTTCCCGATGCCGGTCGGACCGGTAATGATTAGATTGTGCCGGTCCTGGATCCATCCACACGAGCCCAGGGCAAGGACCTGGGAACGGTCCAGGCTGCGACGATGTTTGAAGTCGACGTTTTCCAGCGATGCGGAGCTGTAGCGCAGCTTGGCCACGCGCAGGCGCCGGGTGAGCTTGCGGTGCTCTCGGGCTGTCCACTCCTCATCGATTAGTAGACCCAGACGTTCCTCGAAGCTGAGATCCGTGTACTGATTCGAGCGTCGTTGTTGCTCGAGGGCCTCGACCATCGCCGATAGTTTCATCTGGTTCATCTTCTCCAGGGTTTGTTCCATAAGCATGAGTACTCTCCTTTGGGTCCGCATAATAGGCGGCGCCACGAATGTTGTCGTGATGGGGCATGGGTGGGGTTTCGGTCTCCTCGAAAGGCAACCGCTCCTGGGCCGACGACAGGATGTTCTTGACGGTGCGGTAGCTATAGGACTCTAAGTGCAGCGCTCGGGCACTGGCGGCTTCAAGCCGCTGGGCGCCGTGGCGGCGTCCCAGACTCATCAATCCCAGGCAGGCGCGGTACCCCTGTTCGGGATGGGGCCACTGTTTCATGATCTGCTCGACCAGGCGACCGGTCTGGGGGCCGGTCTGCTTGGCCCAACCAATCAGCCGGGACGGTGTCCATTCCGCATGGGCCCGATGGGAACTGGGCATATGTTCAGGCAGAGTCGACGGCTGGTGATCGTAACGCCGGCGATGAGCGGCGACGCGCCGGCCTTTGTGGTAGACCTCGACAATCGAGGCGGTGTAACGCGCTTCCAGGGTCTCATCGATCAACTGGTAGGGCACGCTGTAGGGATGGTGATCCACGGTCACGTGGTAGTCGATATTGACACGACAGCCCTTCCACTCGGCCTGTTCATACCGGTTGGTCGGTAGTGGCTGGAGGGCCGGTCGATCCAGCCTTTCGTAGAGTTCCAGGCGGGACACGTGAAGCTTCTGCATCGGCCGCTGGTTTAGTTCCACCAGCAAGTTTCGAATCGCCCCGTTCAAGTCCGCGAGACTGAAGAATGTGCGATTCCGGATTTTGGCCAGGATCCAGCGCTGCGCAACCAGGACGGTCGACTCGATCTTCGCCTTGTCCTTGGCTTTTCGAGGCCGGGCAGCAATAACAACGGCGCCGTAATGTTCAGCCTGATCCTGGTAAGTCCTGTTCACGCCTGCTTCATAGCGGCAGGACAGGGTAATCGCACTCTTGAGTTGGTCGGGCACCCAGATGCGGCTCGATCCACCGAAGAACTCCACCATGCGGATATGCACGCCGACCCAGTCGGGAAGTTTCTGGCTCGGTGTCGCTTCGGCGTAGGTGTAACCGCTGGCGCCCAGCGCGGCCACGAACAACTCGACTGGAATGGCTTTGCCCGTCCGCGGATCCGTCAGCTCTGGCCGTTTGCCGGAAAAGTCGATGAAGGTCTTCTCTCCGGCACGGTGCACCTGGCGCATCGAGGGTTTGAGTTTCTTGGCCCACCGCCGGTAGATCTCACAGAACTGGCTGTAGGCATATCCCTTTGGATTCGTTTCCCGGTACTCCTCCCACAGGAGGTGGAGGGTGACTCCAACACGCTTCAACTCCTGGTGGATCAGCTCGACATCAGGAGGCACCCGTTCCCGGGAACCGGATCCAGCGCGCGGAAACAGCCGTGCTTCAAGTGCGGCCTCGTCCAGTTCTTCAGGTAGCGGCCACTCGAGCCCGGCCCCGGCCGCACGTCGGACGTACTCCGAAACCGTCCCTACTCCCACCCGGCAGGCTAGGGCGATGGCCCGGTGGCTGAGTTTCTGTTCGTATTTGAGTCGTAGAATCTCGCGTATCTGTCTCATCGATAGCCGTCTTGTCCCCATCAAGTTCTCCTTTTTTCAAAGAAGAACCTTACAGTTCTAAACTTCGCTACCGACGGGTGATCATGATCGCCGGAATCGGTGATCACGATGCCCGGAATCACTGATCATGATCCCGGAATCAGTGATCACGATGCCCGGAATCGCTGATCATGATCCCGGAATCGGTGATCACGTTAAATCGGAATCAGTGATCACGATCGTCCGGAATACGCACCAAACGGGTACACCGTAATACAAGTAATAAGAGCAAGTAGAAGAGTAAGAACAAGTAGTAGTCCCTGTGGACCCTGTGAAAAACACAGAATCGAGACGTTTTAGAGCCGGAATCGGAGTGAGTCGGAAGAAGCCCCTTTTATAGTGGGAAAACCAAGGGTCCCGGAACGTGGCAGTTGGTCCCCGAACTTGGCCGCAGATCGGGAAGGACCACAGGAGGGGGGAAAGGCCGTAGCCTGGCCGCAGGTTCGGCCAGGAGCGACGAACGCGGGCCGCCCCCCTGGGGCATTCGGAATCAGCGCTGTGCAGCCTGCCCCGCACCAACCCCGGCACCCGGTTTCGGTATGTTCGCCGCAACGGACCCTACACATTGGTTATGAGCGCGACGGCACTCAACAAGCTCCCCTTCGGGAACATCCCCCGATTACTGATCGCGTGGATCTGCACCGAAGCGGTACAGACGCAAAGCCGCGAGTTGGTTCTAGGCCGTTCGCTTTCCGAGTTCATGCGAAAACTCGGTATCAACAGTGACAGCGGCGGGAACCGGGGCGAGCTCACCCGGCTCCGAAACCATATATACTCTAAAGCTAAATAAAGCCAGCTTACCCTTTGGGGCCACGCTCTGCGTGAACCCCTTCAGGGGCTGGCGAGGGGGCGCAGCCCCCTTCGACCCCCATCCGGAAGGAAGGGAAAGGAAGCATCATGGCGGGACGCCAAGTCTGGGTGAAGGTCCGGGCCAGCGATAGGGAGCGGGGCGAGTGGCACGCCAAGGCGCGTGAGGCTGGGTTATCGCTGTCGGATCTGGTGCGCCGGTCGCTTGGCCGGGTGCGGACCTGGACGGTGGCGCACAGCGAGCTTGAGCGAGAGCGGACCCGGGAGCTGGCGCGGATCGGGTCGAACCTGAACCAGATGGCTCGCTGGGCCAACACCCACAAGACGGACGCTGAGGCTCTGGAGGTGGTCGCGCATCTGGTCGCCATTGAGCGTGCGTTCGAGGCTCTGGGCGTCGAGGGGGACCGCGAGCGATGATGATCAAGTTTCTGGCTCGCGGGACCGGATCAGCGGCGGCAGCGGTGGATTACCTCACCCGTGAGGGAGCCCCCGAGTTACTGGATGGACATATACGAAACCATTTCCGTGGGTCCGCCACCCGCCCCGGCAATTTCAGCCGCGCCCAGCAACGTGCAGCAAGGCCAATGCTACATAATCTATGCAAACGCGCTCATGGAAGGCGTGACGCTGGACATCCAGTACACGTTCAACGGAGGCGGAGCCATCCCTATTTACGGTTGGCCCTACATCGGTGCCGGTGGCCAGAGCGGCGACATCTGCACCTCCAGCGCAACAGCGCCGGGAGTTTATGTGTTCGTCGAAGCACGAAACCCGGCCGAGGGCTCATGGACAAGCACCTACTCCCCGGTGACGGTCACACCGGCACCGTAGAGGGTGCATAGAGTGCGGAAGGCAGTTCAAGAATGGAGAAACGGAAATGTGGAAGCTGTTGAATATCGTAACGCTTGGGATTCTGTTCGCATGTCCAGTTCAACCACAGGGGCTCCGACAGGGAGTCCGTCAGCAATCTAGCCCAAACGCCACGCCAGCGGCGGGAACTGGGACTACGCAGTTGCCTAGTGTTGCGATCGTCGTTGACGGAGAGTCCAATCCGCTACAGCGAGCTGTCGACCAGATTCAGAGAAAGTTTGGGGTCCCTGTGTCGTTTGAGGATCCAGTGTGGAGTTTTCCGGGCGATCTCATCCGGCTGATCGACACACCCAATGTGGCGAAGAGGCCAAACCGAGATCAGATTGATCCAAACGCTACCGTTCCGGCGGCAGGATTTCTTCGACTCCAGATTCCGGTCGACTTGGTGTCCCAAAATAAGGAGAGCCTCGCTAGGCTGACGTTGGAGGCCGCTATCCAGGATCATAGGCAGAGAGGCAATCAAGGCCAATTCCGACTGATTGACTTGGGTGAGAATGGTTTCAGTGTCACGGCATCAAGAATTCGGGGAATTACAGGCGTAGTCGGTGACACTTCCCTTCCGCTCGACGTTCGAATATCACTAGCAGAAATCGAACGCACCGTTCCTGACACGCTTTCTGCAATCGCTCAGGAAGTTTCCGCCCGATATGGACGTAACGTCACGATTAGTCCGCTGATAGCTTCGCTCGAACCACAGTTGTTTCGAAGCGGGATCACGCGAATCGGGGCGCAGAACGAATCGGCGCGTGAGGTCTTGGCCAAGGCGTTGCGTGGAATCCGCCGTCAGGCCGGCCTTGGCTTCCCAAATCCGCCAAACCGCATACCAAAGATGTCTTGGTATGCGCGATATGACACAAGCAGTGATTCGTTCTTCATCAGTCTGAGGATAGTTGCACAGGAGCTCGTGATGACAAGAGGAATCGCCAACCCCGCGAATCCCGCACGAGTTGTCTACTGGCAACCTTAAGAAGCGTCGCGGCTTCGCTAGCTCGCGGCCCGTCCACTGATGGCTTCGCGCAAGCCTTCGAGCAACCCTTCCAGGTGCGCCATGCGTTCGCGCAGTTGCGCAAGCTCGACCCGAATCTCCGCGATCTCCCCCCGCAGCCCCGCAATCTCACCGCGCAGAGCGTGATTGCTGGTGAGGATTGCAAGAGACTCTCGTGAGAATCTGCGGCAGAAGGGAGGCAGACACTTACGCAAAGAAAAGAGCAGTTCAATTCACAAACGCGGATCGGATAGTAACACGCTCTTGTGGTGCTGTGCCGGACCTGATTTGGAATGACGACCGTGTAAGAGGAAAAGTCATGCAGCGCAAACGAGACGGGTTGACGCCCCAGGCGCGGCACCACTTCACTCGCTTCGATCAAGTGGACCAGCTTGTCGGGGCCAGCGAGGCGGTCCCGGATGTCGCATTCCTGCACCGAATGATGGCGCTGTGCAGCTTGCCGCGCACCGACCCAGGAGACGCGAAGGAATTTAGCCGTGTTAACGGGAGGGTTGCCTTGGGGATGATCGCTGGACTTCACAACAAGCTGCCTTACGGCAACATTCCCCGGCTGTTGTTTGTTTGGATGTGTTCCGAGGCCACACAAACACGAAGCCGCGAGTTGTTTTTGGGCGACTCGCTTTCTGATTTTCTTGCGAAGGTAGGCGTTCCCAAGGGCGGCGGACCTCGAACCCGGCTCCGGGAGCAGATGAACCGGCTGTTCAACGCCCATGTCTCGCTGATCTACAGAGACAAGCACGATAGGGTGACGGTGAACGCGGCGATTGCCGATCGGACGGAGTTTTGGTGGAACGAGCGCAAGCCCGAAGAGCGGACGCTGTGGCAGAGCAAGATTGTGTTGAGCGAGAAGTTCTTCAACGAGATCATCAGCCATCCGGTGCCGCTGGACATGAACATCTTGAAAGCGCTCACGCGCAGTCCGCTTGGCCTTGACCTGTACGTTTGGCTCAACTACCGGGTGTTCGGCCTTGAGCGGCCACGCCGGTTGACCTGGCCCCAGCTCTACCGGCAGTTCGGAGTGAACCCGGCCCAGGCGACCGACAAGAACATCGTCAACAGCTTCCGCACGAAGGCGCTCCGCGAGTTGAAGAAGATCAAGGCCGCGTGGCCCGGCCTCGACTACGCGACGCCGGCAGGCGTCCTAGAGCTTCGGCCCTCTCAGCCGTCCGTCCCGCCTCGGCAGCTCCGTTTACTCTCTCGCTAGCCATGGGGCGGTCCGATCCGGTCCGGCTTACCTAACAGCTACACTCGACCCCGGAGTTTTCCACGTTTGCCCGTGGATTGAGGGGTTTGGCTTGCCCCAAACGGGTACACCATTTCCCTATTTCCTGCCCCAAATGCGTATTCCGCTGATCGTGATCACCAGTTCCGGGAACATGATCAGTGATTCCGGCCATCGTGATCACCCGTCGGAGCGAAGTGAGGGTTAGGATCTCAGTTTAGACCTCCCGAAGTCCACGATTCTTGTTTTGAATGCTTCCATAATCTTGATATTCATCGCCGGGCCTGTGTGTAAATGTGGGAAAGCCGCAGGCTTTTCCAAGGCTGTGGGAATCCACGTTTTTTGTGGATTTCCATAGCCGTCATTTTCCACAGGCCATTGCTTCGTTCTTTCTTGGTTCTTTTTCATTCTTCATCCGTTCCTGACCGAATGCCTGAAAAGTCTTCGCGAGGATCGCGTATCCGCGACGATCGGGCGCGGGCCCGAGCGGGACTACCTGTTGGTTGGACGGTTTCATGTCGGTTCCTTGGCAGAGGCTTTCGGCGCGGCTTTGGTCCGTCTCATGGAGCGCCCCTTCAGTTCGATGCGATGTGCATTGTGGAGGAGGCGATCGCAGATCGCGTCAGCCTGGTTCGGGTCGCCGATGACGCCGTGCCAGTCGGAGACAGGGAGCTGGCTGGCAATCAAGATAGCGGAGCGTTCGCTGCGCTCCTCGACGACTTCGATCAAGTCTCGGCGTTCCGAGTCCCGCAGCGGGGACAGGAGCCAGTCGTCGATGGCCAGCAGATCGGTCTTGGCGAGGCGGGCCAGGACTCGCGTGTAGGAGCCGTCGCCGCGACCGACGGCCAGTTGGTGCAAAAGCCGAGGCATGCGGACATAGGCGGCGTTAAGACCTCGCCGGCAGGCGCGTTCGACGAAAGCCGAAGCCAGAAAACTTTTCCCGATGCCGGTCGGACCGGTAATGATTAGATTGTGCCGGTCCTGGATCCATCCACACGAGCCCAGGGCAAGGACCTGGGAACGGTCCAGGCTGCGACGATGTTTGAAGTCGACGTTTTCCAGCGATGCGGAGCTGTAGCGCAGCTTGGCCACGCGCAGGCGCCGGGTGAGCTTGCGGTGCTCTCGGGCTGTCCACTCCTCATCGATTAGTAGACCCAGACGTTCCTCGAAGCTGAGATCCGTGTACTGATTCGAGCGTCGTTGTTGCTCGAGGGCCTCGACCATCGCCGATAGTTTCATCTGGTTCATCTTCTCCAGGGTTTGTTCCATAAGCATGAGTACTCTCCTTTGGGTCCGCATAATAGGCGGCGCCACGAATGTTGTCGTGATGGGGCATGGGTGGGGTTTCGGTCTCCTCGAAAGGCAACCGCTCCTGGGCCGACGACAGGATGTTCTTGACGGTGCGGTAGCTATAGGACTCTAAGTGCAGCGCTCGGGCACTGGCGGCTTCAAGCCGCTGGGCGCCGTGGCGGCGTCCCAGACTCATCAATCCCAGGCAGGCGCGGTACCCCTGTTCGGGATGGGGCCACTGTTTCATGATCTGCTCGACCAGGCGACCGGTCTGGGGGCCGGTCTGCTTGGCCCAACCAATCAGCCGGGACGGTGTCCATTCCGCATGGGCCCGATGGGAACTGGGCATATGTTCAGGCAGAGTCGACGGCTGGTGATCGTAACGCCGGCGATGAGCGGCGACGCGCCGGCCTTTGTGGTAGACCTCGACAATCGAGGCGGTGTAACGCGCTTCCAGGGTCTCATCGATCAACTGGTAGGGCACGCTGTAGGGATGGTGATCCACGGTCACGTGGTAGTCGATATTGACACGACAGCCCTTCCACTCGGCCTGTTCATACCGGTTGGTCGGTAGTGGCTGGAGGGCCGGTCGATCCAGCCTTTCGTAGAGTTCCAGGCGGGACACGTGAAGCTTCTGCATCGGCCGCTGGTTTAGTTCCACCAGCAAGTTTCGAATCGCCCCGTTCAAGTCCGCGAGACTGAAGAATGTGCGATTCCGGATTTTGGCCAGGATCCAGCGCTGCGCAACCAGGACGGTCGACTCGATCTTCGCCTTGTCCTTGGCTTTTCGAGGCCGGGCAGCAATAACAACGGCGCCGTAATGTTCAGCCTGATCCTGGTAAGTCCTGTTCACGCCTGCTTCATAGCGGCAGGACAGGGTAATCGCACTCTTGAGTTGGTCGGGCACCCAGATGCGGCTCGATCCACCGAAGAACTCCACCATGCGGATATGCACGCCGACCCAGTCGGGAAGTTTCTGGCTCGGTGTCGCTTCGGCGTAGGTGTAACCGCTGGCGCCCAGCGCGGCCACGAACAACTCGACTGGAATGGCTTTGCCCGTCCGCGGATCCGTCAGCTCTGGCCGTTTGCCGGAAAAGTCGATGAAGGTCTTCTCTCCGGCACGGTGCACCTGGCGCATCGAGGGTTTGAGTTTCTTGGCCCACCGCCGGTAGATCTCACAGAACTGGCTGTAGGCATATCCCTTTGGATTCGTTTCCCGGTACTCCTCCCACAGGAGGTGGAGGGTGACTCCAACACGCTTCAACTCCTGGTGGATCAGCTCGACATCAGGAGGCACCCGTTCCCGGGAACCGGATCCAGCGCGCGGAAACAGCCGTGCTTCAAGTGCGGCCTCGTCCAGTTCTTCAGGTAGCGGCCACTCGAGCCCGGCCCCGGCCGCACGTCGGACGTACTCCGAAACCGTCCCTACTCCCACCCGGCAGGCTAGGGCGATGGCCCGGTGGCTGAGTTTCTGTTCGTATTTGAGTCGTAGAATCTCGCGTATCTGTCTCATCGATAGCCGTCTTGTCCCCATCAAGTTCTCCTTTTTTCAAAGAAGAACCTTACAGTTCTAAACTTCGCTACCGACGGGTGATCATGATCGCCGGAATCGGTGATCACGATGCCCGGAATCACTGATCATGATCCCGGAATCAGTGATCACGATGCCCGGAATCGCTGATCATGATCCCGGAATCGGTGATCACGTTAAATCGGAATCAGTGATCACGATCGTCCGGAATACGCAATGAGCCGCACAGTACAAGAATTCTCGATATTGTTGCTGCCATTTGCCCAATTGGTTCCTCATGAACGGTATTGATGCAAAGTGCACAATGAATTCGGGCGCGGCGTCGGGGAGTATGTCCTCGAGCGCAGAATCATCTGGGTTGATCTGCCAGGACCAGTAGCACTCAACAAAAGGTGACAATACCTGCGCTGGTTCGAAGGATTTGTACATATAGATTGGCTGAAAAGTTCAAGATCGCGACTGCAGTTTGAGTATAACGTACTGCTTTTACTTAGAAAGGGGGCAAAAAGATGAAGCGATTTGCAGCATTGGCGCTGATATATTCACTAAGGATAGGTGGTCAATCAGATAGTGGTGAATTCGGCTGGCTCGCCGGCTGTTGGGTGACCCCCGATGGCAGCGCTCAGGAGGTGTGGGTCGTTGACAGTGAGCGATCGATAGCCGGTTTTAGCGTGTCCATAAGTGACAACAGAGTTGGATTCTACGAGATTCTGAACATCGAGCAGAGCGAAGACGGCACATGGGTCTACACTGCTCACCCATCTGGACAAGCATCGGCAAAATTCCAAGCCGTACAATTTGGCGAGAATAATGTTGTTTTTACGAACCCGGATCACGATTTTCCACAAGAGATAAGATACAGGAGGGACGGCAATCGTCTCAAAGCGACAGTATCTCTGCTTGGCGGAGCTAATCCAAATTCATTTGACAAAGTCGCCTGCGACTAGTGATGGCAACTCAGGACGGCATTGTCAACTTGGTTGCCGACAGCCAAACCGATGGGCGAACCGCCCCGGGTTTCCCGGAGACACCATTACTTGAGAGGATGGGAGTCATCATGGGAAGACCAAGCAGATATTCACCTGAAGTTCGATAACGCGCAGTCCGGATGGTGTTCGAAGGAATTGTCAACTTGGGCCCAGACTGCCAGACTGATTCTATGAAATCGACCCAATCCCTCTATTACGGGCACCGCGAAATCATCAGTCATGCAGTCTGGCTGTACCACAGATTTGGAATCAGCTTCCGAGATGTGGAAGATCTGCTCGCCGAACGAGGTGTCGTTGTGTCCTACGAGACAATCCGCCGGTGGTGCGCGAAATTCGGTCTCGAATGTGTCAAGCGTCTGAAACGACAACAGGGTCGACTCGGAGATACATGGTTTCTGGACGAAGTCTTCGTGACGATCAACGGTGAACGGCAATATCTGTGGCGTGCGGTTGATCAAGACGGTGATGTGATCGACATCCTCGTCCAGTCCCGGCGTAACAGTCGCGCGGCGGAGCGCTTCTTTCTCAAGCTCTTGAAGGGTCAGGGAAAGGTTCCGTTTCGCCTGGTCACGGACAAGTTGAAGAGTTACGGCGCCGCGCTCCGCACGATCATGCCTTCAGTGAATCATGATACCGAACGATACGCGAACAATCGAACGGAAGTCTCACACCAACCGGCCCGACAACGGGAGCGGCAAATGAGGAAGTTCAAGTCGCCACGACAAGCTCAACTCTTCCTTTCCGTGCATGGCGTCGTTCTGAATCTCTTCCGATTGGCCAGGCACCGACTCAAAGCGGTTCATCACCGCATGCTGCGGGCACGTTCTTTTGCGACTTAGGAAGGGATCACCGTTGCCTGATCGACGCCCATCTCTTCGGTACGCTTCCGACCTTCGCACCGTAAGTTGACAGAACCCTGCTTACCGTAAAAGACTTCTCAAATCCAGTTGTCTCCCGCGACATCTTACGAAATTACCGCTTGCTTGTGGAAGTCGGTGGAACTTGGAGGAAATTTCGTCTACAAAAAACGTCTACAGCCCGTTTCGGAGTAATTCCGAAACGGGCTGTATTTTGTTGATTCTATTAATCGGGGCGAGAGGATTTGAACCTCCGACCCCCTGATCCCGAACCAGATTCCGGCACTTGTTGAAATTTGTTGAAAGCCCCGGTGCCTTGGTGCTTTAGATTGAAACCTTTGCCCGACTCAGCCACGAACTTGTTGAAGTCTGTGGAAGTTGAGTGCTTTGACGTCTACAAATCTGTCTACAATCGTCTCATTTTGGGGGTTCAGTCCACAGCGGGGAACGACCGCGCTTCCGCCTGAATGCGTCTCATCTACTTCCCTTTTTGCGCGCCGTGATCCGCTGTCACGACATTCTACGAGTCAACTGAATGCACGGGACTTATGCGACGAATTAGCAATTCGCCACCCACAGGTGTTTGGATCAGATTGATGGTCGAACGGACTGTTGTCAGGTCATAGCTCGCCGGTAGAGAGATCTGTTTGCGCATTGCTTTGTCTCGCCTTTCCGTCTCCGGGTTCAAGTCGGATTGTCCGGGACGCGCGTTGAGGGTGCCGGCTTGTCCCAGTTTGCTAATTTGGGATCGGGGCGCACCGAGACCGTAAAGGCAGATCGTCTGCCACTCCGCCGAGTGCCTCATAACCACAAATGATTAAACGAGTTGTTGGAATATCGCGGTGGTGCGGGCAAACTCCGCAAGCACTCGCCGAGCCGATATGTCGGCAGCTGCTGGCATCTCGGCAGGCTTTTTTGGGAAAGGTAAGGCACCGCTAGACTAGCAGCCCGTGGTGGAAGTCTGTAGGGTCGCGCGCGGATAAGCAGTACAAGCAGGGTCTAACGACTATGGCAGTACTGACAGTGTCGTCGTATGGGTGTTATGTCAACCCGCGCGCGGCCGCAGGCCGTCGGGGTGTCCGTCGCGCGATACACCTCTCCCATACCACCGGCGCCGAGTTGGTCGGCGATCTGGTATGGGCCTAGCCGTTTTCCTTCCGCTAGAGACACTCCGCGCTCCGTATGTTTTGAGCTATCCCCGTAAAGCAGGGTAAGTATTACGG
This sequence comes from Terriglobia bacterium, assembly GCA_965247425.1. Taxonomy (GTDB): domain Bacteria; phylum Acidobacteriota; class Terriglobia; order 20CM-2-55-15; family 20CM-2-55-15; genus CAZOZZ01. Next base: position 704,363 of record OZ252023.1, on the reverse strand, counting down.
AAGGAAGGGGTGAGTGCAATCAAACTGTCACTCGGACGTATCAGAACCCCGTAACCGGACTAGTGCCAGGGCTTCGCGTTTTGAACCCGTGTCGGCCGCAAGACTCGCAATGCTTGTTTCATGCCTCGTGTCAGGGACGCAGCCAGCGCGACCGGTCGTAGCCTTGGTAGCCGGCTAGTCGGGCGATTGGCGCGAGGGCGATTTTGCTAAGGACGCGGACCGGAGCAGGGACTTCCGCTAGGTGTGTATCGCAGTGGAACGCATTGGTTCCGGGCCATGATGGAATTCGCGCACGGGGTGCCAACCAGTTTGACGGCCTCAAAAGGACCAGGAAATGTGTCGACTTTTCCCCGCGCCGGTCTGACCGGTACGCCATCAACTCCAACGTCGTCGCAGCTTGCTGAATAGATTTTTCGACTCTGGGTCAGGCCGCCCGATAGTTGGCCTGATAGTCATAGCCTCACCTCCCGTCACCGCTGTACCAGACACGGAAGATCCGATTGCCCGCGTCGTCGGCGACCAGCAGTGAGCCGTCCGCGGACTGCAGTACATCGACCGGGCGACCCCACACCTCCTTCTCTGGAGCGGGGGAAGAGAAAGAGGACAACGAACGTGTTTCGTCGTCCCTGACGATGAATCCGGTCAGAAAGTCCTCCGGCGGGCCCGACGGCTTTCCGTTCTCGAACGGGATGCGCACGACCGAGTACCCGACGAGATACGGGCGGTTGACGGACCCGTGCAGCGCAACGAACGCGCTGTTGTGGTACGTTTCGGGAAACTGCTCGCCGGTGTAGAAGGCCAATCCCATCGGGGCCGCGTGGGCGGGGAGGAGCACATCGGGAACGATCGTCTTCTCGACAAGATCCGGTCGCGCTCCGTTGAGGAGCGGCTCGGGGTTAGGACCGATATAGGCATACGGCCAGCCGTAGAAGCCGCCGTCCACCACTGATGTCACGAAATCGGGAGCGAGCTCATCCCCCAGGTGGTCTCGCTCGTGCACCACGGTCCACAGAGTGCTCGATTCCGGGTAGAACGCCATGGCCACCGGGTTTCGTAGGCCCCCGGCGAATACCCGATGTCCTGAGCCATCCGCGTTGTATGCGCTGATCGCGGCCCTCCGGGGATCGGTGCCGGGCTTGGCATTCGTCGAGGAGCCCACCGCGACGTACATCTTCCGACCGTCCGGTCCGAAGATCAGGTTCCGCGTCCAGTGGCGGAAACCACGCGTTGGGTGATCGGACCGCTCGATCTGCTCCACCCGGCTGTCGTCGATGCCGAGGCGCTCCGCCCGCGTCCGGCTGACGTCGATGCCGAGGCGCTCCGCCGTCTCGAGATCGAGCGCGTCACTTTCGACCGGGAGGTCCACGACGTGCTCGGGTGCTCCTTGCGCCCGAAGCTGTCCCGGGACGTATGGGAAGCGCACGACGGCGTCGTTGTTCCCGACGTAGAGGAACCCATCGAGGAACGCCATGCCGAACGGTCGCTCCAGCGCCGTGGCGAACGTCTCGCGGCGTTCTGCAACGCCGTCGCCGTCCGCGTCTCGGAGGAGCAGGATCTCACCGGAGCGGCTCTCGGCGACGAAGACGTCTCCGTTCGGAGCGAGGGCCATATGGCGCGGGTTTGAGAGCTCGTCGGCGAATACGCTCACTTCGAATCCCGCCGGAATGGACAGCGTAGCGGCGGCCGGCCGCTCCACGATCGTTGGAAAGGCTCGGTTCCACTCGGTTTCGAAGGGCTCAGGAAGCTGCTGGACCGACAGGACCAGCAGCAAAGCGATGACAGACATACGGGTCGACTCCTTTGAGCTCTGGCCTCATGCGATTAGACGAAAGGAAGCATTAGCGACCCTGTTTCGTGTCGTTCGCTTTCCATGCTTCGCCCATGCCGCCCTTGCCGAGGCGGGAGAGGATCTCATAGTGGCCAAAGCTGCGTGCCAGGTTGCATGTTTTAGAGGCAGTCGGATTAGATGCTAGAAATCTCGGCAACTATAACTGCAGGGGGGAGTTAAACGCAATCAAACAGTCACATGCCTGAAATACCCCCTACAAGTAGATCTGAGAGGCCCCTGTTTGTGGGGTCGTCGTGAAAATCCACTCTTCCGTATGGCGACATACCAGGCATCTGGATTCACCTCCCGAGCGCTGGGATCCGGACCAGCACCGATTTGATGGACATAGATGGTTGGATCGGTCAGCATAGCGCTCAGCCCCATTCGTTGATGAAAGGGCCAATCGCCAGCGAAGCCGAGCTTCCTGAACCTGCAGATTCTGGAGAAACTGGCTGATGGCTCGTGGAAAATAGCGCGCAGGATGTTCCATAGCGACCAGCCGCCCCGGGCCAGTGAGGAACGTTAGTAGATCTGGACTGATGTGCGGGGAGGCACGAGATTTGGGAGTAGTAAGCAAAAGATCTCGAATCAGGCAAGGACGCTAAAAGGTACGTTGAACTATCACCGAAATGACTCAATCCCCGGAGGTTTCCCCATGCGTCGGCTCGTGAGCACCCATATGGCAGTTTTCTTTGTTGTCCTCGGGACCGCGCTTCCGTCCTGGAGCCAGCAGCCCGCGGAGACCGTGATTCGCGGCGGCACGATCGTGACCTCCGAAGGCCGCTATGCCGCCGACGTGCGCACCCGCGGCGGTCTCATCGTCGACATCGGCGAGAACCTGGAAGCGGGCGCCGGCGCCCGCGAACTGGATGCCACGGGCCTGCTTGTCATTCCCGGCGGCATCGATCCCCACGTGCACGTGCGCGACAACTCCGTCGACACCTATGAAAGCGGCTCTCGGTCTGCCCTGGCGGGCGGCTTGACGACGATATCGAGCTTCCCGTTCCAACAGGCGCCGGTCCTTACCGGAGGGTTCCCCCCGGTGCGGAAGACCCTTGCCAGAGCCATCGAAGGCGAGGTCCCGTCGATCCGCCGGGACGCGATCGCGGACTTCATGCTCCATCCGGTTATCGACGACCCGGACGCCCAGCAGCACGAGCTGGCTACCTTGAGCGCCGACACCGGCCAGACCACCATCAAGGTCTTCATGGCCAGTCCCGATTTCGATGACAACGTCCGCGGCTACCTGGCGGTACTGGACGCGGCACGGGAGGCCGGCATTCTGACGATGTTTCACTGCGAGGATGGGCCCATCGTAGAACGCGCCGTCGAGAAGCTGGCCGCCGCGGGTCGGACTGCGTTCCGGCACTATCCGGACAGCAGACCGGCGCTCGCTGAGGTCGTCGCCACCCAGCGGGCCGTGGCCATGGTCGAGGCCACCGGCGCACCGATCTACATCGTGCACCTGTCGGCGGAGGGGGCGCTGCGGGTCGCGCAGCAGGCGCAGGCTCGGGGTCTGCCGGTGTGGGTCGAAACCCGGGCTATCTATCTGCACTTCACCCGGGAGAGTTTGGACCGTCCCGATCGCGAGCGCTTTCGCACCCAGCCGCCGCTACGGACCACACGCGATCAGGACGCCCTCTGGACGGGAATCGCCAACGGGTCTATCCACGTGGTGGCCACCGACCACGGCAGCATCGACAACCTGCAGATGCTGCGCCCCATGTTGTTTTCCGATGGCGTAGTGACCGGCCGGATCTCGGCGGAGCGGTTCGTTGCGGTGACCGCGACCAACCCTGCCCGCCTGTTCGGCCTCTATCCCCGCAAGGGGACGATCGCTGTCGGCTCGGACGCCGACATCGTACTCTGGGATCCCGACGAGGCTCGCACGGTCCGGGACGAGGACATGTTCTCGAACAGGGGCTACTCGATCTATGCGGGAAGAGAAGTCACGGGTTGGCCCGTCGTGACGATCCGTCGGGGTGAGATCGTGTATGAGAACGGCGAATTTCACGCCACGGCGGGAAGCGGACAACTGCTGCGGCGGAACCGATGGCAGGCTCCTTAGCAGCCGTGATCGAGACACAACAGGAGAGTTGATCGGAATCGAAATTCACAAGCTGGACGCCGCAAACGTTGAAGTCTACAGGCAGGAATAGAGATCGCGGATTGTTTTCAAGTTCAGGAGGGCCAGAATTTCATGACGAAATCTTATCGGAGCATGATCATGGTCGTTGCTCTCTCTCTCGTCCCCACAGCCGTCGGGGCGCAGGAACCGGTCTATTGGGATGTGATCGACCGTATTCGCAGTGAGGGATTCGAGAACTCGCAGGTTATGGACAACGCCGGCTACCTGGCCGATGTGATTGGTCCACGTCTCACCGGATCACCTAACATGCGCCAGGCCCAGGAGTGGGCGATGGACCGCATGACGGATTTCGCGCTGTCCAGGGTTGAGAAGGAACCATGGGGCGATGAGACCGTCGGGTGGGAGGTGCAGCGCGTTTCCGTTCATATGAACGCGCCAGACTACCAGATGGTGATCGCGTACCCGCTTGCCCTGACACCCGGGACGGAGGGTCCGGTCACCGCGAACGCTGTGAGTGCCCCGATCCGGACCCCTGAAGATCTGGATCGATATCGCGGTCGTCTCGATGGCGTGATCGTGCTGGCCACACCGCCGATGCCGACGAGTCCCCGCTTCGTTCAGGACGCGTTCCGGCATACCGAGGAATCGCTCGGCGTGTTCAAGACAGAGGGAACCGACCTGCTCATCAACCGCCACGCACGGGGTCAGGCCGGGCAATCGACCTTCAGGCGCGAGGGAATCTCCGCCGCCGAAGTAGAGGAGTTCTACAAGTCGGAGGGGGTAGCCGTCGTTCTGAACGCGAGTATCGGGAGCGACGGAACGGTGTTCGCAACCGGACATCCTACGACACGTAACGACAGGACACGCTCAGGGATCGAGAATGTCCTTCCCACTCTCGCCGTTGCCACCGAACACTACAATCGCATCTACAGGATTCTCGAACGGGGGATCGAGGTGACGATGGACGTCGAAGTCCAGGTCGCGTTCGACGAATCGGATCCGAGCGGGTACAACGTGATCGGCGAGATTCCGGGGAGTGATCTAGCCGACGAGGTGGTGATGATCGGGGCGCACCTGGACTCCTGGCACGCCGGGACCGGAGCAACCGACAACGCGAGTGGGGTTTCGGCCGTGCTCGAAGCAATGCGCATACTCCAGGCCATCGACGCCCGTCCGCGGCGTACGATTCGTGTGGCCCTGTGGAGTCAGGAGGAGACGGGTCACAGGGGTTCTCTGGGCTATATCAAGAATCACTTCGGGAGTCCGCAAGAGGGGACCACGCCCGACTATGAGCGCTTTTCCGTGTACTTCAATATGGACAACGGCACCGGCCAGTTCCGCGGCGTGCACATCCAAGGAAATACCCAGGCCACGCCCATACTAGATGCCTGGATGAGACCGTTCAATGAGTTTCAAATGGAAACGATCTCCCAGTTCAGTAACACGGGAACCGACCACCTCTCGTTCATCAAGTCCGGGCTCCCTGGGTTCCAGTTTCTGCAGGACCGAATCGACTATCGGGCCAGAAGTCACCATTTCAACATGGACGTTTTCGACCGACTCCTGCCGAAGGACCTGATGATCAATTCGGTCGTGATGGCGAGCTTCGCGTACCACGCAGCGATGAGGGACGGAACGTTTCCACGCCCGCCTGCGGAGCGTTGACGCTAGCAGCCTCCGTCAGTTGAAGGGTGAGCTTTGGAGGAGCTACTCCTGCTACGGCCGTACCACGATCCTTACTCCAGAGCCCATTCGATTGCCTGGTGGACGAGACGCTGAAAGTGTGGGTTGCTGATGGCCTCGACGCCGTGCCCCAGTGCCATGTGGAACACCTTCCCCTTTCCATGCTGCCGGGTCCAGGCGATAGGATAGGTAGTTCCCTCAAAATCCGCGGTCATCAACACATGGCGATCGGGCTGGAGACTGTCAAACATATACAGCTCGTCCCAGATGTTGAAATCGTCCAGCCCGCTGAGGATGGGATGAGCGCGGTCGGTCAGCGTTACGCGAAAGTCGTGTTGGGGGCGGATAAGCGGTTCTATGGAAGGGGTTGTCAAGAGAAACACCTCTCCGGCGAGCGGGCAGCCAGTACCGAGACACTGTCGTGGCAACCAGCCCGTGTCTCCGTTGAGACGAACTGTTGATCCTGCGTCGCAAAGATTTTGATCAACCGTCACAACGTGGTGAAGTTTCGGGAAACTGAAAAGCGTAATGGGGTCGTTTGTTGCCGACCACGGTTGGCATTGTCAGGTTAACTCTCCGCGCGGCACAATACTGGGATGAAATCTCGTCGATCCCGATATATCAGGCATCGCTTTCCAGCAGAAATCATCAGTCATGCTGTTTGGCTCTATTATCGATTCCGTCTGAGCTTTCGGGAAGTAGAAGATCTTCTCGTCGAGCGTGGTGTGAACGTGACCTATGAAACGATCCGACAGTGGTCCATCAAGTTCGGAGCACAGTACGCCCGCCAATTGAAACGTCGTCAAGGGCGTCTCGGCGACACATGGTATCTGGACGAAGTCTTTGTCACCATCAACGGTGAGCTCCAGTATCTCTGGCGTGCCGTCGATCAAGATGGTGACGTGATCGATATTCTCGTGCAGCCCCGTCGGGACGGGCGTGCGGCACGAAGATTCTTTAGGAAACTATTAAAGAGTCAGCGGAAGGAACCGTTCCGTCTCGTGACCGACAAGCTGGGAAGTTACCGTGTCGCACATCGAAAAGTCATGCCCATGGTGACCCATGACACGAGCCGATACGCGAACAATCGGGCCGAAGTGTCACACCAGCCAACCCGACAACGAGAGCGTCAGATGCGACGCTTCAAATCACCCAACCAAGCTCAGCTGTTCTTGCATGTTCACGGCGTCATTCAAAATCTATTCCGGCTTAGTCGGCATCGACTCAGGTCGGTGCATCACCGAATGCTCCGGGAACGCTCTTTAAACGTTTGGGCGGCGGTGACAGCAGCCTGATCTCCGACCAACTCGCCTCATGTTGACTTGAGTTCGTTAAATTGACAGTGCCCTTCCTGCAGGCGCTGGCGATCAACGCGGCTCTGCTTGGCATATTTGCGATTCAGCACAGTTGGATGGCGCGGCGGTCTTTCAAGGCAGCCCTGACCAAGATCATTCCCGAGCCGGCCGAGCGGAGCCGTCTTGAGGTCAGGAACTTTTAATGAATCTAGTTGTAGAGCACGTTATCCGCGCCAGATTCGGCAATCCGGTCACGCGCCCGTTCCAGTATTAGATCACGACGGTCTAGGAGCGCGCGGATCTGGGAAGTGGTCAGGTAGCGTCCCAGCCGTTCCTTTAGGGAGGGCTCGTCAAGCTTCTCGATCGCATCCAGCAGCGATTTAGAGAACCGAAGCATGGGGCGCTGCAACTCTTGGAGACTCCGGAAAGATCGAGAATGGTCGATGAGGTAGATCCGCCAGTCCTCCGTGACCAGCATGTTGTTCAGATTGCGGTCCACGTTGTAAATCAAGTTGTCGAACAACCAGGTTGTGTACGTCTGCTCGGTCCACCCCACCGGATCGGGCGGTGGGATGCCCTCTCCGATACGGTCTCGCTCGGTCATCGCGTTTTCGACCCACCACTGCATCGATCCTCGGTCGCGACCGAGGCGACGCTCGACCGTAGCCGGAACCATCCCCAGACCGATCATTTTGTCGAGTTCGTATGCCGCGACTTCCGTCTTCCAACTGTCCTGGAAATCGACGTCCGTAGCACCGTTACGCAGCGTTATCCGCCCAGCCCGGAACACATCGATAGTTTTGAAAATCGCGAAATTCGTCAACGAATCCTGTTCAAGCGTCACTTTCCTTGATTGCGTGACACCGCGATCGGTGTTTTCCGAGTGAGTGATGTTCGCAGTCTTGAGAAAGTGCTCTAGCTCCGGACCCTGATGGGTCGCGGACTTCGAACCCTGCGCACCGAGCACGGCAGCTGTCGCCACTACGCAGACGGCTATGATCATGGTACGAAAAACGCATGAAGTCATCTTTGGCCTCCTGTCGCGGTCAACCACCGTGTCATGGAACCGACCCCCGTCTCCGCCACGCTGTTGCCATTGGTGAGCTAGTGAACTGGTCGTCCATTAGCCTCTGGAGCAGATGCTGGCAGCGGGTAGAGTTGGACGGGATCGCCATCCAGATAGATCGCCCTGAATACTCCGTCCCATATTTCCACGGCCGAGGCTCGACCGCCTGGGTAGAAGCTCGAGAGCATTCCGGTATCGGCCAGGAAGATTCGACCATCAAAGCGGCTCCGAACGTGTCCTTCCAACTGTGGGTTGTGTCCGACGAAGAAATGACGGGCGTCGTATTGTTCGAGTAAGGATTCGACTTGCGGTTGTCCTTCCTCGTCTGTCCATCGGGCGTAACCCCGGAACCAGAGAATCCCGCCAGGGTTGATGGTCAGCCACTGACCCAACCCCATGAAACCTTCCAGTGCATCGATATGTTTCTGTTCGCGCTCGGACGGAGAGTACGTGTTTCCTTTTTCTGCGGCCGCGGCGGTCTTTTCGGAAATCTCCATCCTCCGAGCTTCGAGTTCCTCTTGCACGGATGCGACCAGTTCGCCGAAAGTGAAGAAATCCAGTGCCAGCTTCTGATCGAGCATGTACCTCTTGTATCGATCGAAGGCTGCGATTTCCTGCCAAACCCGCTCATTGATGCTCTCGATCGACAATTGGGCGATGAGGGGGTTGATACCCGCGTGCAGGAAGAGCGTGTCACCTTGCTTGACGACGACACGGCGTTTTCGCAGCCACTTGCCGTAGGTTCCCTTCGGTGAGAATGCTTCCCTTTGCGCGACGAAACCAGGCGGATGGGCCTCCATCCACTCCGCCTCCATTTCTGGTGTGGGAGACGGTTCCGGAAGGTTCAATCTCTTTGCGCGTCGCTTGCGGAAATCCGTGAAGGATCGATACGCGGATCGCCGACGGCGCTCAGATCGCGAATCCGTGAAGCTGGCGTAATCGGCCTCGGTCACGTCGGCGAGCTGACCGATCATGTTCATCATTTCATGGTTGCCTAGGAGTATGATCGCCTTGCCGCCGTTCTTCGGGGCGCTCTCTTCGAGCGACATGAGAAAATCCATGACACGCCGGACCTCAGGCCCACGGTCAGTGAAGTCGCCTGTTTGGATGAGTGTGTCTCCCTCCCCGATCCATTGAAGATTCGGATCCACCAGTCCGGACTGCCGGAGCAGGCCGGTAAACGCCTCAAAGTTGCCGTGGATGTCGGCGATCGCGATGATGCGCTCCCCGGCGACGGCTCCCCCGACGAGTAGTGGAGGGAGTGCCAGCAGCAGAAACGACACGAGGACCCGTCCGATACAGTCCTTCTTATGTTCGCGAATGCTCATTTAAATGAAACCACCCGCTCGCCGGGTCGGCTAGTTCTTCATCCATTCTAACAGTAGCAATTAAGGCTTGTGATCGGATAAGTCAGTGAAAGAAGACCTATTCGAACGGTCTGCCGAAATAGGTAAGGACCGACAACGCTATCAAGTACATGCTGATCAGCGCCTGAAAGCCTGCCACCGTCCGAACCCATCCGATCGCCTTCATGTCGTATTCACGCTTTGTGAGCATCCTCAACCAACGTCCAAAGTTGAGATCCCGAAATCCGAAATTAAAGGCAGACATCAAGCTAAAAAACATTGCTGCGCGAGCCAGACGCCACTCTCGCAGAAACAAATGAAGCGGATACTTCCACGTACCCTTCCATCTCTGTTTTGGCGGAATAGCTCTGTGACGAATTTGAAGTTTCCTGGAATGTTCACGTCCTGCATAAGCGCCCCTTTTTACAACATAAACACCGGAGGCTCCAGGGAAGTGAATGAACAGGCTGTATATCAGCGTGCAAAGAAACCAACCGGCGAAGGCCAGCAGCAGAGGCCGACTCGGGTGCATTCCATAATGGGAGGTTATGTCGAAGAATATTCTGTTGAAGGCATAAGCTCCACAGTCCAACAAACTGGCTGCATTGCAGTCCTCCCAGAACAACTCAGCCTGCCGTCTTTTTAACGCATAGGTGATTTTCCGCTCTTGATTCAGAAAGCCGCCGTTCTTGAAGACGTTGCGAAGCTGAACAAGAGCAGCAGGACTACTTTTATACGTAAGGAACGGCAGATTGTACGCAGTTGCGACATCTCTACCTTCCGGAACGGAATTCGGTTGAAAGATCGTAGCCTGCAAGTCCGCGCCGGCCATGTTCGCGCGGACGAGGCTCGCGCCCGTGAGGTCCGCGTCGGTCAAGTCCGCGCCGGCCATGTTCGCACCGCTCAGATCCGTGTCGACAAGGTGGGCGTGGGACAGCACCGCGCCGGTCAGATCTGCGCCGGTCAGGTCTGCGCGGGCCAGGTTCGCATAGTCGAGGAGCGCCTCACTCAGGTCGGCGCCCGTCAGGGCTGTGTCGCTCAGGTTCGCGTTCCTCAGGTACGCGTCGTCTAATGCCGCTCCGGCCAGGATGGCCTCCCGCAGGTTCGCGTAGTCCAGTAGCGATCCGGTTAGGATCGCCTCGCTCAGGTCCGCACCGGTCAGGAACGCGCCGGTCAGATCCGAGCGAGTCAGGTCTGCGCCGGTCAGATCCGCGTAGTCCAGGGCCGATCCGGTCAGGAGTTATTGTCAAGAGTGGTGTTTAGGAGATTGATTCAAGCGGCGGCCTGATCGACGTTTGTCACTTCGATACCATCGTTGAATTTCAGTCCAGTAATCACCTTGGCCAGATCATCGAATCCTCGTAATCGTCGCCAGTTCTTCTGAGCGCACTGTCCCAGTTTGAACATCATGTGCAGCATGCCATCCCGCGTCAGGCAACCCCTGGATCGCTTGGTTCGGTGGCGAATGGTGGCAAAGGTCGACTCGATGGGATTGGTCGTTCTGAGGCTCTGCCAGTGCTTGGCCGGGAAGTCGAAGAAGACCAGCAGTTCTTCGCTGTCTTTCTGGAGGCAGAGAGTGGCTTTCGGATACTTCGGTTCATAGGTTTCAATGAACAGGTCGAATGCCTTCTCGGCGTCTGCCTTTGTCTCGGCTTGCCAGATCGCGTGCAAGGCCTGTTTCGCTTTCGCCTGGGCCGACTTGGGTAGACAGTTCAACACGTTCATGGTCTTGTGCATCCAGCAGCGTTGTTGGCCTGTCTCGGGATAGATTTCCTCCAGTGCGGCCCAGAACCCCATCGCACCGTCACCGATGGCCAACTTTGGGATATTCATCCCACGGGACTTCAGCTTCAACAAGACCTCGCGCCAACTCTGTGTCGATTCCCGGACACCGTCTTCGATCGCCAGAAAACGCTTCTCTCCGCGTTCATTCACGCCGATCACCACCAATGCACACAACTTGGTTTGTTCAGCCCGCAGTCCGCTATAAATTCCGTCGGCCCAGACATACACCCAGCGGTCTGCATCCAGCCGCTCCTCGCAGCTTTGGCGGTACTCCTCGCCCCAGACCTGCTTCAGGCGCGATACCGTGCTCGCCGACAAACCCTGCGCCTGGGGACCGACAAGAACTTTTAGTTAGGGCTTCACCCATTTCGCCGCTCGAGACGCCTTTCAAATACAACCACGGCACCGCCGCTTCCATCGACTTCGTCTTTCGAATGTAAGGAGGTACCAGCGCCGATCGGAACGTCACCGCGTCGCCAGTCTTTGCACGGACCTTCGGAATCTGGACCGTTACCGGCCCCAGACCGGTCTGCAGTTCACGTTCAGGTAGATAACCGTTGCGCACCACCCCGGCGTTGCCCTTCTCTGTTCGCCGATCGTCGTGTTGAGATAGAGTTATTGTCAAGAGTGGTGTTTAGGAGATTGATTCAAGCGGCGGCCTGATCGACGTTTGTCACTTCGATACCATCGTTGAATTTCAGTCCAGTAATCACCTTGGCCAGATCATCGAATCCTCGTAATCGTCGCCAGTTCTTCTGAGCGCACTGTCCCAGTTTGAACATCATGTGCAGCATGCCATCCCGCGTCAGGCAACCCCTGGATCGCTTGGTTCGGTGGCGAATGGTGGCAAAGGTCGACTCGATGGGATTGGTCGTTCTGAGGCTCTGCCAGTGCTTGGCCGGGAAGTCGAAGAAGACCAGCAGTTCTTCGCTGTCTTTCTGGAGGCAGAGAGTGGCTTTCGGATACTTCGGTTCATAGGTTTCAATGAACAGGTCGAATGCCTTCTCGGCGTCTGCCTTTGTCTCGGCTTGCCAGATCGCGTGCAAGGCCTGTTTCGCTTTCGCCTGGGCCGACTTGGGTAGACAGTTCAACACGTTCATGGTCTTGTGCATCCAGCAGCGTTGTTGGCCTGTCTCGGGATAGATTTCCTCCAGTGCGGCCCAGAACCCCATCGCACCGTCACCGATGGCCAACTTTGGGATATTCATCCCACGGGACTTCAGCTTCAACAAGACCTCGCGCCAACTCTGTGTCGATTCCCGGACACCGTCTTCGATCGCCAGAAAACGCTTCTCTCCGCGTTCATTCACGCCGATCACCACCAATGCACACAACTTGGTTTGTTCAGCCCGCAGTCCGCTATAAATTCCGTCGGCCCAGACATACACCCAGCGGTCTGCATCCAGCCGCTCCTCGCAGCTTTGGCGGTACTCCTCGCCCCAGACCTGCTTCAGGCGCGATACCGTGCTCGCCGACAAACCCTGCGCCTGGGGACCGACAAGAACTTTTAGTTAGGGCTTCACCCATTTCGCCGCTCGAGACGCCTTTCAAATACAACCACGGCACCGCCGCTTCCATCGACTTCGTCTTTCGAATGTAAGGAGGTACCAGCGCCGATCGGAACGTCACCGCGTCGCCAGTCTTTGCACGGACCTTCGGAATCTGGACCGTTACCGGCCCCAGACCGGTCTGCAGTTCACGTTCAGGTAGATAACCGTTGCGCACCACCCCGGCGTTGCCCTTCTCTGTTCGCCGATCGTCGTGTTGAGATAGCAGCTCCGCCAATTCGGTTTCCACCGCCCGTTGGATCAGTTGCTGAGCTCCAACTCGTAGTAGCTCTGTTACCGGGTCCTCAATCGTTTCTCGACCCTCCGGTCCAATCACGTTACTCTTGCTCATAGTGGCGTATCTCCTTTGGTTGCTTTGAAGTCTGGTAAACAACAAATCAACCAGATACGCCGCTTTTCTTCAATCCCTTCAAACACCAGATTAGGTTATAACTCGTTGAGATAGCAGCTCCGCCAATTCGGTTTCCACCGCCCGTTGGATCAGTTGCTGAGCTCCAACTCGTAGTAGCTCTGTTACCGGGTCCTCAATCGTTTCTCGACCCTCCGGTCCAATCACGTTACTCTTGCTCATAGTGGCGTATCTCCTTTGGTTGCTTTGAAGTCTGGTAAACAACAAATCAACCAGATACGCCGCTTTTCTTCAATCCCTTCAAACACCAGATTCGGTTATAACTCTCCGGTCAGCAACACCTCGCTCAGATTCGCGTGATCCAGTGCAGATCCGGTCAGGATCGCCTCGCTCAGGTTCGCGCCAGCGAGGTTCGCGCCGGTCAGGTTCGCGCCGGTCAGGAACGCGCCGGTCAGGTTCGCGCCGGTTAGGTCCGCGCCGATCAGGGCCGCGCCGATCAGGAACGCGCCGGCCAGGTCCGCGTTCTTCAGGAACGCCTGGCGACCTGCCATTCCTTCGGACTCTTGCCACTCTTTGTGATTGCGAAGGATATCCTCCAGCTCAGCCCGCGTCCGGATTCTTCCCGACGCATCGGTCCAACTCGATTCATTCTCTTGCCCTTCGGCCGGCAGGGACAGCAACAGAGTAGCGATGATGACGCCAATCGCTAACGATCTAGTTTGGAATGTGTAAAGCATACACAGGCGTGGATACGCCTAGAGAGTTCGGAGATGACGGTTCTCGCTGAAGAGACGTAATGACATCGTTGCCGCTCCCTTGGAGCTAGGGTCTGTTGGCCGCCCATGCCATGCCCAGCCATAGCGCTCAGACCTCGGAGGACCAAAACCACTAACAAGGACTGAGACAACGCGTCTGATGCTAACTCGATCTGCCTCACGGAGGGTACTGTCACGTTAAGCAAAATCCGTGCATTCTGAGGACTGATTTTGCTGGATCCCAGACCAAGAACCAATGACTTAGAGGTGGCGGATGGCGGCGCGAACGCCACCAAATAGCTTAACGTGACAATACCACTCTCACGCAACGCTCTTGGCAGCTGATCGCTGCTTCACTTTCAGAGTAATGCCACCGGTTATCGTCGCCAGAATGACCGCGGCAAGCATCCACGAGCCGAAGTTCAAGAGGGGCAGCAGCAGGTAGCCTTGCAAGGGCGTTATGCCCTCGCCGACCGGGCCCAATGCCTCGGCCTGAAAACGCAAGCTGTCGATCTGATAAACGTAACCTAGAACGTAAGTGATCGCGATAGCTACGCGGACGGGTACGGCCCACATCACGGTAGTCTTGATGAGCGTAACGAAAGGCTTCTCGAATCCCAGTTCGAGAATCCTGATCGCGAAGTACACGGGAAACAGTATGTGCAGCCACGCGACGCCGAAGACCATACTGACGGCGGTAGGGGCGCCAGACGCTTCCACGCTAAAACGGATCACCGTCACCACCAACGCGATCAGAATCGGTACCTTGATGATCGGGATTAGATCGCTTCTGTCAGCCATTGCTACAGCTCCTTATTGTTATGTCGTTCTTGAGTGTAGTTAAAGCACGGTCGCACCACGGGGTCCCCTCGACAACGGCCGTTCCACACCTTCGCACCCGGCCAGGCGCCTTGGAGAAGAATTCTAGCCCGCGTCGAAGGAATGATCTAGCGCGCGATTTCGTTGGTTCCTTTAGGAACCCCGTCGATTCACACATACTGGGGAACAGCTTTGGCGACCAATGGTACCAGGTTCTGCGAGGCCCAATACACCCAAGTGGAATTTTTCGGAACCATCAGGGAAGGCAGGCGGTGCCTGCGGCACCGGCACCTTAGTCGGCGCTGCCTTGAATCGGGCCTTCCTATCTCCACCATCACTCCAATCTTAGAGCCTCCATCGGATGAGTACGCGATGCTCTCAGAGCCGGTAGGTAGCTGGCAAGCATCGAGATGGCGAAGAGTACTGTCGTGACACCTGCGTAGACGATCGGGTCGGTAGGTTCGAGTTCGTACAGCATCGAGGACATGAAACGGCTCACCCCAAAAGCCCCTACCAATCCGAACGCCAATCCGATAACCGCCTTGATCATGCCCCTCTTCATGAACAGACCCATGATCTGACCATGGCCTGCCCCAAGCGCCGCCCGAGTTCCGATCTCACGACTTTGCTGGGAAACGCTGTAGGCCATCACACCGTAGATACCGACAGCCGATAGGACCACGGCGATACCTGCGAAGATGGCAAGCAGGAACATGACGGCACGTCTGTTGTTCAGGGAATCATCCACGTAGTCGTCCATAGATCCGCTAAGGAAAACCGGTAAGTAGGGATCCACAACTTTCAACCGCTCTTGAATGATCGGCAGCAGGGTATCAGCGCTAACTGCACTCTTGATGAAAATGCTGAAATTGCGGAAGGAGCCGCTAAAGACGTTCTGATACATGAACGGAGGTTCTGTCAACTTGGCCCGAAACCTGCCAGACTTGGGCATGAACTCAAGCCAATCCCGTTATCACGGACACCGATTCCCGCCTGAAATCATCATCCACGCCGTCTGGCTCTACTACAGATTCGGCCTCAGCCTACGGGATGTCGAGGATCAGTTGGCCAAACGAGGAATCGTGGTCTCATATGAGACAATCCGCCGCTGGTGCGGAAGGTTCGGCCCGGACTATGCGCGGCGATTGAGACAGCGGCAGCCTCAAGGGTCACCCCAAAACCGGCCAACGAAGGTCACCTCAAAACCGGCCAATGAAGGCGGCCCGGGACCAGGTTGTTTTACCGCGAGTTGCCGTGATCGGGCAAGCCTGTTTTAGTGCGCCAACTCCGTGGTCCACACTTAAGAATGTGGCCATGATGGAGGAGGCGGTCGAGCATGGCAGTCACGGCGGCACTATCCCCTAATAGTTTCCCCCAGTCCTCGACCGGACGATTCGAAGTCAGCAGCGTGCTGGTACGTTCGTAACGTCGCATCACGATCTCGAGGAGTTGCTCGGCGGCGGTCGGGGGGAGCTTGCGCATTCCCAGATCATCGATGATCAGCAGCGGCACGGTCGCGAGCGATTCCATGTGTTTCCTGCGATTGCCGTCGATGGTGGCTTCGGCGATGTCGTCGAGCAGGGCGTGGGTTTCACGATAGAGGACCCGATAGCCCTGGAGGATTGCGGCCAGACCGATCGCCTGGGCCAGATGACTCTTGCCGGTGCCAGGTGGACCGAGAAACAGCGCATCTTCGTGGCGAGCGATGAAGGTGGCAGTAGCGAGATCGAAGACCAGACTGCGATTCATCTTCTTGTTAAATGTGAAGTCAAAGTCCTGGAGTGTCTTCTGGGGGTCGCGGAACTGGGCCTGTTTTCGGCGTCGTTCCAGCAATCGGGTGCTGCGGCGGGCCAACTCGTCCGAGACCAGAGAGGAGATCAGGTCGATGGGCGCCATGGCTTCAGCCTGTGCCTGATGGAGACGGGTTTCGAGGACTTCGGCGATGCCGCCCAGGCGGAGTTGGCGGAGAGCTTTTTGGAGTTCGATGATGTTCATTGTTGTTCTTGCTCCTGAATCTTGAGGTTGATGAGATCGCGATACTGAGTCAGTTCGCGAATAAGGGGGGTCGACCTGTCGGAGAGAGAGTGGAGGCCGCCGCTCCAGATAGCGGCGGACGAAACGGTAATCATGGACGTGGAGTTCGAGTGCAGCGGCAGCGGCATCCTCGACGGCAGAGACACCGTATTTTTTGGCCAGGGAGAACAGACCAGGATACGGCGGAGGGCGGCCTCGCCCTGACGGTGATGGATGGCTTTGGCCAGTTCGCCGATGTGGACTCCGGCGCGAGCCGCCCGGGCCAGCAATTGGACGGTGGTCACCGGCGCCTGTATCGGATTGTCCTCGGGACGGACACGGTACCCACCCCGTTTCTGACCGACATGCTCGCGCAGTAACTGATGGGTCTCCGGATCGAGGATCCGGACGTGGAGCGTATCCCACTGCACTTTGACGGTGCGTCCAATCCAACCGGGAGGCAAACCATAATAGGCGGCCTCCACTTCCACGCAACCGTCCAGGTGGACGACGCGGTCCCCGTATTGGTAGTAACGGAAAGGTTCAACCGGCAGCGGGAGCAGTGACGGCTTCTCTTCGGCGAACATGGCGGCGACCTGCCGCTTGGTCGTACCGTGGATGCGCGTATCGGCCCAGCGGGTTTCCCATCGGTCCAGATGGGCCTGGGCCTCTTCGAGACTCTCGAAGCGGACTCCCTTCAGTGGGGTTTTCTGGGCGTGCGCGACGCCGGCCTCGACTTTCCCTTTTCGATCGGGATCCCGAACCCGGCAGGGCAAGGCGACCACGCCGTAATGAGCGAGCACGTCCTTAAACAGAGGATTCAATGTCGGATCGTAATAATCCGGAACGATGACACCTTCACGAAGGTTGTCCAGGACGATGCACCGGAGACTGCCTCCAAGCCGGCGAAACGCGGTCTCGTGCAGCTCGGCCCAGATTCGGGAACTGGACCGGAATCGGAGCAGCCGGACCGCTTTACGGCTGTAGCCCAGCGTCATCACGAACAGCCGCGTCCGTCGGTACTTGCCCGTTTTCGGATCGCGGACCATCGGTCCGTCACCGTAGTCGACCTGTCCTTCTTCCCCAGGTCCGGTCTGGATGATTCCCACCGCTCCGGGACGCTGGGATCCACGCAGCTTGCGCACGAAGCGCTTCATGGACTCATAGCTGCCCGTAAAGCCGTGATCGGAAACCAGATCTTGCCAGATGGACATGGCGTTTCGGCCACGACCCAAACCCAGCTCGATGATCTCCCGATACGGTGCACAGGCGCTGGCCGAGGGCGGTTCTGGGGTGGCGGGCAGGTCCAGCTTGGACAGATCGAGGCTCACAGAGTCGGTGGTCACCCCGTTGGCCGGTTTTGAAATGTCTGGCTTGGAGAGCCCCTTTAGAGAGGGCTCTATCGCCTCAGAGTCGGTGGTCACCCCATTGGCCGGTTTTGACGGCGCCCGTTTACCCCAACCCCCGGGTGGTCGCACCGCGATCCCGGCCGCTCGAAGGTAGGACCCTGCCGCTTCCCGACGTACACCGGTCGCCTTCTCGATCCGCCGTAGCGGCCATCCGAGCCGTCCCAGTGCGATAACTTGTTGTTTCTTTTCGGCGCTCAAGACATTGCTCATACCGACGGAAGCCTATTCGGCTTACCGCCGTTGTCAATGTCCCGGGCCTCAGTTCCGTTGGCCGGTTTTCAGGTGACCTTTAATGGCCGCTTTTGGGTGACCCCCGAGGGCAAGGCCGCCTCGGCGATACATGGTTCCTGGACGAAGTCTTCGTGACGATCAACGGTGAACGGCAATACCTGTGGCGTGCGGTGGATCAAGACGGAGACGTGATCGATATCCTTGTTCAGTCGCGGCGCAATCGGCGTGCAGCGGAGCGCTTCTTTCGCAAACTCTTGAAGGGCCAAGGAAAGGTGCCGCTGCGAATCGTCACCGACAAATTGAAAAGCTACCGTGCGGCGCTTCGGACGGTCATGCCTTCGGTGCATCATGACACCGAACAGTACGCCAACAACCGCGCTGAAGCTTCACACGAACCGTGATTTCGCTACTCTAAATTGGCCCACTTTTGATCGTTTGATTTGGCCCACCCCTGACGACTGAACCGGAGAGGCTGTTCCGAACAAAGAGTCGGAATGGAGGGACCCGGTGTCAAGGAGATCGAAGGTGGAATTATTTGAAGAGATTCGGCGAGAGCACGAGTTTGGTGTGGGAACGATCCAGGGTGTGGCCCGGCGGCTGGGGGTGCATCGGCGGATGGTGCGTCAAGCGCTGGGAAACGCCGTGCCGCCGGCGAGGAAGAGCCCGGAGCGGAAGAGGCCGAGGCTGGAGCCGGTTATGGAATTTATCAACGGGGTGTTGGAGGCGGACAGGCAGGCCCCGCGGAAGCAGCGGCACACCAGTCACCGGATCTACGAACGGATCCGGATGGAATTTCCGAAACATCCGATTGGGGAATCGACGGTTCGCCGGTATGTCGGGCGGCGGAAGCGGGAGATGGGTTTCATCCGACAGGAGACGTTCGTGCCGCAAAGCTACGCCTGGGGTCAGGAAGCACAGATCGACTGGTACGAAGCCGTCGCGGAGTTGGATGGCGAACGGCAGAAGCTCCAGGTTTTCTGTATGCGGAGCATGGGCAGTGGTGGCGCATTCCATCGAGCTTATCCTCGGGCGACACAACAGGCATTCCTGGAGGCTCATGAGTTGGGTTTCCGCTATTTTGCGGGGGTCTTCGGGGTGCTGCGTTATGACAACCTGACCAGCGCGGTGAAGAAGATTCTGCGGGGATACCGGCGTGTAGAGACCGAACGGTTCATCGCGTTTCGGTCGCATTGGAAGTTTCAAGCCGAGTTCTGCACACCCGGCGAGGGCCACGAGAAAGGCGGTGTGGAAGGCGAAGCCGGATACTTCCGGCGCAATCACCTGGTACCGGTGCCGAAGGCGAAGGACCTGGCGGATCTGAATGCGCAGCTGCTGGCCGGTTGCCGTGCCGATGAACGGCGCAAGATCGGCGATCGGGTCCAGACGGTGGGTGAAGGGATGCAGATCGAACAGCCCCATCTGCTCGCGTTATCGACCGAAGGGTTCCCTCTGGCCGAGGACAGCTTTCCACGAGTCGATGGTAAGGGATGTGTACGGGTGCGTAACAACTTCTACTCCGCCCCCGTCAAGGCCGGGACTGTGGTGCGGGCGAGCGTTTTTCCGGCCTACGTGGAGGTCTGGCACGATGGCGGATGCGTGGCGCGGCATGAGCGAGGATATGGAAACGGCCAGCACTTCTTCAATCTGGAACATTATCTGGAGGTGTTGGAGCGGAAGCCGGGCGCGCTGGCCGGGAGCAAGCCTCTGGAGCAATGGCGGCAACAGGGCCGATGGCCGAAAAGCTATGACGAGTTCTGGCAGACGTTGATCGATCGCAACGGAAAACAGAATGGGACCCGCGCAATGGTGGAGTTGCTCCTACTGGGCCGGGAACATGGCTATAGCGAGCTGGATTCCGCATTCCAACAAGCCCTGCGCCTGGGATGCTCCGATGCCGCCGCGGCGCGCTACCTGATGACCGAGGCCCGATTCGACCGGCCGGCGGCGCCGCGACTGGAAGTGGCCGCACTACGCGCTTATGAGCGGCCCCTGCCGGAGGTGAATACTTACGATGCACTGCTCACTGCGGAGGTGGTCTAGTGTCCGCCACAGCCGGCGGGGTCGAACAGGCGGCGATTCAGCAGTACTGTAAAGCTCTCCGGACGCCCACGATCGGAACGCAGTTTGCGGCCATGGCCGAGCAGGCCCAGCGGGAAGAGCACACCTACACACGGTATCTGGAAGCCTTGCTGGCGATGGAAGTTGAAGAACGCGAACGGAACACCGTGGCCCGGCGGATTCAAGCCGCACGTTTCCCTCGAATGAAGACACTCGAGGACTTTGACTTCTCGCGGTCGAAGGTTCCAGCCAACCGGATCCGTGGACTCGCAGACGGTGGCTATTTAGAACACGCCGAACCTGTCGTCCTGATCGGGGAGTGTGGAACGGGCAAGACGCACCTGGCCACAGGACTGTGCGTGGCCGCTTGTCGGCAGAAGAAGCGGGTTCGCTTTACGACGGCCGCCGGCTTGATCAACGAGTTGGTCGAGGCCCACCACAACGACCAGTTCCGCCGGGTTCTGGCCCGATGGTTCCGATACGAGTTGATTGCCATCGACGAAGTCGGCTATGTCCCGATGGCAGACCTCGGCGCCGAACTCCTCTTTCAAGTCATCTCGGATCGAGCCGAGCGGGCGACGGTGATCTTGACAACGAATCTGCCGTTCTCGGAATGGACCCAGGTGTTTCCCAATGTTCGGCTGTGCAAGGCGTTGCTGGACCGGATAACCGATCGCGCTCACATCATCGAGACCGGAACCGAATCCTTCCGGTTTCGGCGCACGTTGGAGAAACGACAGAAACCACGGCATCCGCCTGGAAAGGAGAAACCCGCGAAACAAACCACGTCCTGAGGGTCGGATCGCCGCGCGGTCGTCGATCCTGGGCGATCCTGGAAACGGAGTTTTTTCCCGAAAGAAAGAAAAAGAACCAAAAAGAAAGAAACGGAGGCCTGTGGAAGATGACGCGCTGTGGAAATCCTAAAAACCAGGATTCCCACAGCGCTTGGAAAAGCCTCGCCAAGGGCGCTCGGCTTTCCCACATCTACAACACAGGCCCGACGGTAATTATCACTACTCGGAATTATTAACAGGAGGGGGTGGGCCAAATCAGACGATCAAAAGTGGGCCAGACCGGGTGGACAAACCCAAACCGACCCGCCAGCGAGAGCGACAAATGCGACGTTTCAAGTCTCCACAACAAGCTCAACTTTTCCTCTCGGTGCATGGCGTCGTTCTGAATCTCTTCCGATTGTCCAGGCACAGACTCAGAGCAGTTCACCACCGCATGCTGCGAGCACGTTCTCTTGCGACCTGGGAAGCCGTCACAGGCGGTTGATTAACTGGCGAGCCTGAGGCATCGGTTCGGTCGGCGGTTGATAAGTTGACAGAACCGGGCGTCGAGCTGGCGCAGAAGATTCACAAACGCCAGTTCGCACTTCCGATCACATTGCAGTCGAATGCCGCGGTGATCTGGCGTCACGTCATGGCAGGATAGTCCGCATCGTCGCAGTGCACTCCTGGTGTTATCGTTCCGACGATCCTATCTGCACCAAGAACTGTCATTCAGAATCTGTTCCGAACTGGTCGCCAGCGGTTGAGGGCAGTCCATCATCGAATGCTGCGGGAACCGTCTCTCAAAGTTTGGGCAGCGGTGACAGCAGCCTGATCTCCGACCATCTCGCCTCATGCTGACTTGAGTTCGTTAAATTGACAGTGCCCTGGTTACCAGTTACGACAAATCCAGACCAATAATAAGGATGACTAAACTGGGAAAACTCTCTAAGAAAAGAAATCTGGGCCTCCCGCAAAGCCGCAACAACTGACAAATGTCCATACGCCAGCTGTTTGAACCGCCCCGGGTTTCCCGGAGACACCATTACTTGAGAGGATGGGAGTCATCATGGGAAGACCAAGCAGATATTCACCTGAAGTTCGAGAGCGGGCAGTGCGGATGGTGTTCGAGCACCAGGGAGAGCACGAATCGCAATGGGCCGCAATAGCATCGATCGCCTCGAAGATTGGATGTACGGCTGAAACGTTGAGGAAGTGGGTTCGGCAGGTTGAACGGGACACAGGCCAGCGAGCGGGCCTGACCACAGACGAGAAGCAACGACTCAAGGAGTTGGAGAGGGAGAATCGTGAGCTGAAGCGTGCCAACGAGATCCTGAAAAAAGCATCGGCATTTTTCGCGCAGGCGGAACTCGACCGCCGAGGAAAGTGGTGACCGAGTTCATCGAACGAAATCGGAGCCAGTATGGGGTCGAGTCGATGTGCAGCATGCTGCACATCGCCCCGTCGACGTATTACGAGCACGCGGCACGACGACGCGATCCGGATCGATTGCCGGCGAGGACAAAGCGGGACGCTTCGCTTTGTGTGGAGATCGATCGGGTCTGGCGTGAGAACCGCCAGGTGTATGGCGCCCGGAAAGTCTGGAAGCAACTCAACCGTGAGGGACAGCAGGTGGCGCGCTGCACGGTGGCCCGTTTGATGCGGGATCTGGGCCTACAGGGTGTCGTTCGCGGCCGGAAGTTCAAGACGACAATAGCGGACGAAGCTGCGCTGAGACCGCCTGATCTTGTCGATCGGGACTTCACGGCGACCCGACCGAATCAGCTATGGGTCGCGGATCTGACTTACGTGGCGACGTGGCGTGGATTCGTGTACGTGGCCTTCGTCATCGACGTGTTCTCCCGGAAGATCGTCGGCTGGAGAACGATGAACTCGCTGAAGACGGACATTGCACTGGATGCTCTGGAACAGGCGCTCTGGTCGCGATCCGACACCAACGGTCTGATCCATCACAGCGATCGCGGGGTGCAGTATCTGTCGATCCGCTACACCGAACGCCTGGCTGAGGCCGGCATCGAGTCTTCGGTGGGTAGCATCGGAGATTCCTACGATAACGCTCTCGCCGAATCCGTCATCGGGTTGTACAAGACCGAAGTCATTCGCCGGGAGGGACCCTGGAAGGGGCTGGATGATGTGGAGTTCGCGACGCTGGATTGGGTCTGCTGGTACAACGACAAACGATTACTGGAACCGATCGGAGATATTCCTCCAGCCGAGTTTGAGCAGATGTATTATCAGAATCCGCCGTCCGGTCTCGTAGAGGCCGGACTCAACTAAAACCGTCTCCGGAAAACCCGGGGCGGTTCAAGTTGACGATACGCTAGGACAAGATTGAGTTTTGGCTCGGACGATTGCGGTGTGATCTGTTTGGCGATTTGAAACTGTGAGAGCGCTCGGATAAGGTACAGAACGTCATCGCTTGCCAATTCAAGGTAGATAACGCCCAGATCATTCGCCAGGACAGGATTATCTGGGTGCAGTAGCGCTTGGGCTTCCAGCATATGGGCTGCTCTGACCCATCGCTGAGTGCAAACGTGAATGTAGGCTTGTAAAATCTGTCTCTGAGATGATTGCGGCAACCCGACGAGGAATCGTTGCGCCGTCGCTAAGTCCGGTCTAGTTTCCCCATCGGGCTTTTCTGTTGAGATCCCAAACAGACGGCCTCTCCTCTCAATTTTTGCCAGGGAATTGCGAATAAGCAGTTCTGCTCGTTTCTCACGATACAGGTTAGCCATCGTCGGTAATGTGGCCAGCAATAGAACAATCACCACAGGAGCGACGTATCGTTTCTTGACTGTGAGTGGAGAAACCATCTGTCTGGAACTCAACAATATTTACGGCAGTTCAATAAGGAAGCAAACCATCAACGGAATCACCATCGCAAACGAGTTTCCAAAACTAGGAGTCTGTTGGTTACGCTTGCCAAGCTCCTTTGGCTTGACTCCGAACGGTTTGTTACCTGTTTCCACGTACGGCATGTAGTAGGCAAAGTGATCTGAGAAATCGCCAACCTCATTGCTCACCGGTATGAAATCCGTACCCAGCTCTCGCACCTCACTCAACGGTACAGAGAGCTTTCCATCATTGAACTTTAGTGTTGCTGTGGACCGTAGCTCAATCTTAAGCGATTCAGCGAGCTTGCGAGGCCGAAAAGTTTGTACCTCGTTTCCGGTGTCTTCACGGATGAAGGTCCAGCGGTTCTTGCTCACCTTATGAGTTGAGATCGAATGAACAGCAGACCACGGTATGGAAATGATCGAGTGACTCTTCTCCATCAGAGACTTGATCGAACTCCCGTAGATCTCTGTCATCTTCACCAACTCCGGCAAAAGAATCTTGGGCTGTGAACTGTTGTGTTCAACACCAACCACCTGTGCATGTCCATTCAAACCAACGGTCCTTTGCTCACCGTCCTTCGGAGTGATGTTCAAGATCGCCTTATGATGAGGTGCCTCTGGCAATGCTAGCTTTAGATAGTCCGGATCATTGAACGAAACCATGACCAGTCCTCTCACATGAAGTGGCGTCACACCGCTCTCTGCAAAAGCATCAAAACTGATCAACGTCGCCGCACTAACCGAACCTGCCGTCTTCAAGAAATTCCGTCTGTCCATTGAGATTTCTCCTGTGTGTTGAAGGGTTTAAGTTTCTGAGATGGTTCATCATCAAATGCAAGACGTAATTCGGCGGTCCTGAACTGTTTTCTTTTTCTTAAGGTTTTCGAGTAATTCCTTGCGTCCTCCCAAAAAAGAGGAAAGAATCTTGCAGGAAGTTGGGTTATGGCTATGGCTGAAAGTTGTCTAAGTGATGAAAATTTAGCGAGTTATCTCGAAGATGGACTTCAAGCTGGCTTCAGAGCGACCACTGAGGGCCATTTAGTAAAGTGCAAGAAATGTAAGAAGCGGCTGAGCTTCCTGATGAAGCTTTTGGATGGGAACGAGTCAGCTGAAGAAACCGAAATCTTGGATCTGGTAGAGGGGCTGCCGGGCCGGGGAAAAGTCGTTGTCGACACCCCAAAACGAGCATACTGGAAATATGCCGCATTGTTGGTTGTTGCTTTCGTAACCACTCTACTCCTGGTTACTCAAAGTTCATATTGGAGTGACCATCCCGCTTACCGAGAACTGCTGGAAACATCGAGACCGTTTGAGGCAAGGCTGTCCGATCAGCCGCACAATCCATTGATTCAGCAGAGAGGATTAGCTGAATCCGACGTCGACTACGATCTAGTTGCACAAGACATGCTTAGTTCAGCCAGCAGCTTTGACCTCGGTCGCTTCTACCTACTCCGCCTCGATTTCACGAACGCGGCACAATATCTGCAAGAATCGTTGCTCGAGTCAGACACCGCTGCAGCACATAACGATTTAGGTGTTGTGCATCTGGAAGGGCCAGACCACCAAAGTCTGAGAAAAGCGATTGGAGAATTCGAACTAGCAACCCAAATGGATCCGACGTTTGCTCCGGCCATCTTTAACTTAGCTATTTGCTACGAACGGCTCGGTGATAGGGCATCTGAAGAGTCATTCTGGCGACAGTATCTCTTGATCGACTCCAGATCACGTTGGGCAACCGAAGTTCGAGATCGGTTGACTGCGAGACTTGGACGATGACAACCGGCGTTTGGCGTGATCTCAACTCTGCTGACTTGCTACGTGAGTGTGGGAGTAAACCGGACGAAGATCGGCTTTGGCAGGAGTTCGAAAGTCGTTTCAAGAGACTTATTTTGCTGTATTTGCTTCGTGCCTGCCGGTTGAGACATCAAACACCCGATAAAAATATCCAGGACTTGCTTCTTGATCTGTCACAAGAGGTTTATTCCAAGCTCGTTCAGAATGACCGTCGCGCACTTGCTTCGTTCAGAGGCGAGACAGACTTTTCAGTAAGAGCATTTCTTGCCCGAGTTGCAAACAGCGTAGTCGCAGATCATCTTCGATACAGTACCTCACAAAAGAGGAGCGCCAAGATCATTCCCATAGATATCTTAAGGGAACATAAGCTGCCGACAGTCAACGAAGCAGAATCGCATGCCTCACGGCTTGATCTTGAAAGAAATGTAGAGTCAGCGACACAAGATAAAAACGGACAACGTAATTTTCTAATATTCCAACTACACTTCATCGAAGGGTTTACCTCCGAAGAAATTGCGGAGTTTCCTGGTTTTAAACTTCGGCCCCCTGGCGTCGCACAGGTGCTCAGCAAACTGAAAGCGAGGATTCGGCACGCCTGATATGTGGAAACCGGTTCCTCATGAAGGCAGTGTCAAGTTGACGCGTCGCTGGCAGACTGAACCCATGAAATGCCATCGAGCCCCTTACCACGGATACCGATTCCCCGCCGAAATCATCAGTCACGCAGTCTGGCATTACTATCGGTTCTGCCTGAGCTTCCGCGATGTGGAAGATCTCCTCGCGAAGCGCGGGATCATCGTTTCTTACGAAGCAATCAGACAATGGTGTTCGAAATTCGGTCCCGAATACGCACGGAAACTGAAGCGACGACAAGGCCGTCTCGGCGATACGTGGTTTCTGGACGAAGTCTTCGTCACCATCAACGGCAAGCGACAATATCTCTGGCGTGCCGTTGATCAAGACGGTGATGTAATCGATATCCTCGTGCAATCCCGACGTAACCGTCGGGCAGCGGAGCGCTTCTTTATCAAGCTCTTAAAGGGTCAAGGCAAGGTTCCGTTTCGCCTGGTTACGGACAAGTTGAAGAGTTACGGCGCCGCACTCCGGACGATCATGCCTTCAGTGAATCATGACACCAATCGGTAGGCGAACAATCGAGCAGAAGTCTCACACCAACCGACCCGACAGCGGGAGCGGCAGATGAGAAGGTTCAAGTCTCCGGCCCAGACTCAACGGTTCCTTTCTGTTCACGGTCTTGTTCTGAACCTCCTCAGACTCTCTCGACACCGGCTGAAATCGGCGCATCATCGGATGCTCCGAGAACGTTCTTTCACGACTTGGAATGCGATTACGGCAGGATGATCAACCGACGAGCATCAGGTCTCAATTCGGGATCTGCCGATCAACTTGACAGTGCCCGCAAAGGCGCTTCTTGGCACTTTTCCGCCTGCAAGTTGACGATCTCCTCAAGCTATTGCCGCTTGACCAACTCCACTCTTCGATTCTGCTGGCGCCCTTCTTCGGTGGCGTTGTCCGCGACGGGCTGATCAGAGCCGTAACCGCTCGCGATGAGACGCCCCTGGCCGATACCATACAGCGCCAGGGCGTTGACGACGGCGCGCGCACGCTCGAGCGACAGTTCGCGGTTGCGTTCTGCCGAACCGGTCGAGTCGGTGTGCCCTGCCACCTCGAGGCGGAGCCCGGAATTCGCCTTCAGGATCGTCGCGATCGTGTCGAGCACCTGCCCGCTACCAGGCCTCAGGTCGGCTCGGTCGGTATCGAAGAGGATCCCGTAGATGGCGATCTGACCGTCCCGGTCCAGGGCTTCGAGCAACGCGTCGGCATCGAACTCGACGCTCAGGTCCAGTCCGGCTTCGTCGATGATCTCGAGCACATACCGGCCTCCCGCCCGCGTGTCGAGCCGGCACCACGTGAACCCGCCGCCCGGACGCGGCAGCCGGAAGAGAAGGCGCGTCGCCCTTCGGTTGAGCACGTCACCGCCGATCCGGCGCGCTTCCGACTCGTAGTTGGCGATGATTTCATCACGGCTTGTCGTCGCGTCGTCGAGCTGATACTCCAGGTGCCAGTGTTTGCCTTCCGCCTCCGTCTGCATCGACCGGCCTCCCTCTCGGAAATTGAGCGCTAGCCGGCCAAACTCCGCGAAGGTTGACGCCGGGCTGAGCGTCGCTCCTGTCATCGGCCTGATCACGGGATGCTCAGGCGCGCCGTCCTGGGCGTAGGCCGGAGTGAAACAACCGGCGGTCAGGACGATAGCGATGAGTGTGAGAATCGGTCGGTTGAAAATCATTCTAATGTCGACCTCTGAGCTTGAAACAGTTTCTCGTCGGCAGACTCATCTTGCAACACTCCGTCGAATATTTCCAGCCGTTTCACGACGGGAATCAGCTGGAATGAGGCGCGGGGCACCACGTTTCTGGACGCCTATGCTTCCCTGCTCGATCGACTCAAGCCTGACGTCCCTGCGTGGTCGTGAAAGCCAAAGGGAGAGACGTCGCCATTCTGCATTAGGTGAGTACTGTGCGAATCCTGCTGCTGGTGGAGCATGGCTGGGTTCTGGTGCAGACACCCAAGGGAATTGGCGATAATGGGTTATGGCGCATCGCAAAACTGAACGGAATCCTCTTTTCGCCGGGCGTTGGTTCGAAGACGACATCATTCTCCTCTGCCTTCGCTGGTATTTTCGCTTCAAAACTGAGTTACCGGGACCTTGTTGCGATTCTAGATGAGCGCGGTTTATCGATTTCGCACACGACAATTTTGCGTTGGGTCGTTCGCTATGCCGAAACGTGCGAAAAGCGCTGGCACCGATTCGAGCGACCTGTGTGTGGCGAATTACAAATCTGTCGCGCAATCCGTTGATATTTCAAGCCTTGCCATCCTTGGGCGTAATCGCCAAAATTGGCCGATGCGCGATCTGATTATCCTGCTGGTTCACCTCATTTCAACGCTTGCTCGGCTTCTGGGCCCCGGCGGTCTGCGTTCGATTGTCGCCGAAACTTTGTTGGTCAAGCAGCAGATGCTCATACTCAATCGCTCGCGGAAACGGGCCCCGAATCTCAGGGCTTCAGATCGGATCATTTCGGGTCTGTGTGCATTGTTCATGAGTCCGTCCCGGTTGATCCGTACAGCCATCGTGCTGAGACCTTCGACGATTCTGGAATTCCATCGAATTCTTCGAAACCGAAAGTACCGATTGTTGTTTTCGCCGAAGGGGCGCCGCAGCGGACCCAAAGGTCCGTCGAAGGAACTGGTTGACGCCATCGTCGAGATGAAGCGGCGTAATACGAGGTGGGGTTGTCGGCGGATCGCGCAACAGATCGGCCTGGCCTTTGACGTTGAAATCGACAAGGATGTCGTCCGCCGTGTTCTCGCCGTGCACTATCGACCGGAACCGGATTCGAGCGGCCCGTCATGGCTAACATTTCTGGGACATGCGAAAGACAGTCTTTGGAGCATCGATCTGTTTCGGTGCGAGTCCGCGATACTGCGAACACACTGGGTTCTGGTGGTGATGGACCAATACACTCGGCGGATCGTCGGCTTTGGTGTTCATGCCGGAATCGATGATGGCACGGCACTGTGCTGCATGTTTAACAAGGCCATTCGAGGTCACTCGACTCCGAAGCGCATCAGTTCGGACAACGATCCTCTGTACCTGTTTCACCAATGGCAGTCCAACCTTCGTGTGCTGGGAGTGGATGAAGTGAAATCGGTTCCCTATGTGCCTCTATCTCATCCTTTCGTGGAGCGGTTGATCGGCACAATTCGGAGAGAATGCTTAGATCGGATGCTGTTCTGGACTGCGCTTGACCTGGAGCAGAAGTTGTCGGACTTTGGGGATTTCTACAATATTCATCGGGCTCACACGTCTCTGGATGGACGGACACCAGTCCAACAGCCGAAGGATATCGCGACGCTCAACCGCCACGGATGGGAACAGCATTGCGGCGGACTCTATCAAACGCCGATTGCGGCTTGAAACTCGAACACGGAAGGGTCTACCTGACGCGGCGATTCTTCGCCGTGTTCGCAATCGAGCGCCGGCCCAGGGTTGTGATCCGGCGAATCGCTGTCTACGGCCGCACGCTTTGCACGTTCCGCGATCGCAATTTCGGGAACACTCTGTTCGAAGGATGAGAATACCGAGCGATTTCTCGGATCGTTACGAATTCGCGACAGACAGGATTACTCCTGAAAAACGCTTAGCGTTCATCGGGAGTGCCGAGCGATAAGGCGTGGTGGTGACGAGATCTTCGGGCACTTTCGATAACGACGTTTGAAGGAAGGCGCTGGCGTTTGTGGCGAACGCGGTGGGCTATGGAGAAAGTACGGGGTTGGGGGTTGAAGTTCTCACGAGTGAGACTCGACCAGCGAGTGTGGCCAGGCGGCGACAATGAATGTATGGCGGCCGATCGTCCGTTTTGGAGAGTTCACCGAGCAGGTCCAGGCCCGATCGGTACGAACTTTTGACATCAAGGCGCACGTGGGCGTTGGCGTGCACCAGCACGTCTGGAAGGCATGGATTTGGAATCCCTGTTACGACGTGTCTAAAAAGCATTTCGAAGCGAATCTCCATGCGAGTTCGGTCGCAGTGAGCCTCTCGATAACGGTCATCGGGGCATGACAGATTGGACACAGCCAGGCGGAGCTGGTTGACGGGACTTCCTCAGGAGGAGGGACCGGCGCCATTCCCAATAACCGATGACAAAGTTCCATGGATACGGATCGTTGGGAGTTCGCCATGAAACCGAAGTGCCGGATGCGGACAAAGCCTTTCGGCAGTACGTGGAGCAGGAATCGGCGGATGAACTCGGCGGCGGAAACCGTCATCGTCCTTGCTTTGTTACCGCGAGAGTAATCCCGCCAACGGAATGTGACATGGCTGCCGTCGAAGGAAAGCAATCGATGATTGGAGATGGCGACGCGGTGTGTGTAGCGTCCGAGGTATCGAAGAACCTGTTCGGGGCCGCCGAATGCCGGCTTCGCATAGACGACCCAATCTTGGCGGAATAACGGTCGCAAGAAAGCCGCAAAGTGCTTCGGTTCGGAAAGGTGCTGGATCTGTCCGGCGAAGGTCAGGCTCTTCTTGCGAAAAGCCTTCTGCAATCCGTCAACGAACTTGCCGCGGAATAGTTTTCCCAGAACCTTCACAGGTAGGAAGAACGGGTATCGCGGATGAATCCAACGCGCACGGCCCGGTGCGATTCCTCCGGCGGGAATGACGCAGTGGATGTGAGGATGAAACAGCACGTTCTGACCCCACGTGTGCAGGATGAGGAAGAAGCCGATTCTCGCGCCAAGATGTTTGGGATTTCGAGCGACCTCCAGAAGAGTCTCGGCCACAGTGCGGACCAGCAGGTTGTAGAGCTCGACCTGGTTCTGTCGGACGAGCGAATGCAATTGGTGCGGCAGGGTGAACACGACATGGAAGTATCGTGTTGCCAGAAGCTCTCGTTCTCTGGCCGCGATCCAACGCTGACGCGCCTGAGCCTGGCATTTGGGACAATGGCGATTACGGCATGAGTTATAGGAGAGGACCCGATCGCCACCACATCGTGAGCAGGCATCGATATGACCGCCGAGAGCCGCTGTGCGGCAATGCTGGATGGCGTGCATCACCTTGAGCTGCTGGAAATGGATTCGTTTTCGATGGCGGTCGATAAAGTCGTTGCCCGCGGCGCGAAGGATGTCGGCCACCTCCACGGTGGGCCGGGTCATTGTTTCTGCTTCCTTCTTTTGGACCGCTTCACCGCATCGAGGCTGGAAACCGCCATGGTCTCCACCGGATTGGTGACCGCCTGCAGGTGACGTCGAGACAGGTGCAGATAGACGCTGGTGGCTCGCAGGTCCGCGTGACCCATTAACATCTGAATGGTGCGGAGATCGGTGCCATTTTCAAGTAGGTGAGTGGCCCAGCTGTGACGCAGCGTGTGCGGGGATACGCGTTTCTTGATTCCGGCACGTTTCGCCGCATCGTGTACGGCGGACCACACGCACTTGGGGGTGAGGGGTTTGTCGGCGCGCCAGTTGTTCACCATGCCCGGAAACAAATAGGTCTTGGGCTTCATCCAACACCAGTATTCTCGTAGCGTCTGCAAGAGCTTTGGTGTCAATGGCACGTCGCGATCACGATGACCCTTGCCCTGACGGATGTGGATGATCATGCGCTCGCTATCAACATCCTCGGCCTTCAACCGGATCAACTCGGCTCGGCGCATCCCGGTGGCGTACAAGGTCATGAGCATCGCGTAATCCAGCAAATTCTTTGCCGAGTCGATCAGTCGTGCGACCTCGTCCTGGCTCAAAACCGTCGGCAATCGTTTCGGGGTTCTGGGATATGGGAGATCCAGCTTCAGGTATGGACGCCGCAGCGTCTTTACAAAAAAGAACCGCAAGGCGGCAATGTACAAGCCGACAGTCTTGGCCGCGAGCTTTCGCTCCCGGATCAGATGTAGGTGATACTGCCGCAGGTCTTCCTGACTGAGACGATCGGGGCGCGTGCCAAAATAGCCCGCGAAGTCTTCAACGACTCGCAGGTAACTTCGGATGGTGATCGGAGAGAAATTACGACGCTGGAGTTCCTCCAGCATCCGTTTACGCAGGTCCGTCATGTAGGCCTCCTTTGAAGCCCACACTCTACAGTTTGCTTAGCACCGTTCGCTCAGCCCACGCGTAGCGTCCGCCGCGACAGCGGCTTCGTTCAAACGCTCCTTCGACGTATGTCTTCGCCGGCTTCAATCAGTCCGATGTTCCTCTGGTCACTTCCCAAATGCGAGGATAAACTGTCAGGCAAGAATGTCCTTCGATCTCCAACCCATCTTGAAAGGTGAGCTTCTCGAACTCAGACCTCTTCGACCAGACGATTTCGAGGATCTATACGCAGTCGCTTCAGATCCACTTGGGTTTGTCCACCCGGTCTGGCCCACTTTTGATCGTCTGATTTGGCCCACCCCCTCCTGTTAATAATTCCGAGTAGTGATAATTACCGTCGGGCCTGTGTTGTAGATGTGGGAAAGCCGAGCGCCCTTGGCGAGGCTTTTCCAAGCGCTGTGGGAATCCTGGTTTTTAGGATTTCCACAGCGCGTCATCTTCCACAGGCCTCCGTTTCTTTCTTTTTGGTTCTTTTTCTTTCTTTCGGGAAAAAACTCCGTTTCCAGGATCGCCCAGGATCGACGACCGCGCGGCGATCCGACCCTCAGGACGTGGTTTGTTTCGCGGGTTTCTCCTTTCCAGGCGGATGCCGTGGTTTCTGTCGTTTCTCCAACGTGCGCCGAAACCGGAAGGATTCGGTTCCGGTCTCGATGATGTGAGCGCGATCGGTTATCCGGTCCAGCAACGCCTTGCACAGCCGAACATTGGGAAACACCTGGGTCCATTCCGAGAACGGCAGATTCGTTGTCAAGATCACCGTCGCCCGCTCGGCTCGATCCGAGATGACTTGAAAGAGGAGTTCGGCGCCGAGGTCTGCCATCGGGACATAGCCGACTTCGTCGATGGCAATCAACTCGTATCGGAACCATCGGGCCAGAACCCGGCGGAACTGGTCGTTGTGTTGGGCCTCGACCAACTCGTTGATCAAGCCGGCGGCCGTCGTAAAGCGAACCCGCTTCTTCTGCCGACAAGCGGCCACGCACAGTCCTGTGGCCAGGTGCGTCTTGCCCGTTCCACACTCCCCGATCAGGACGACAGGTTTCGGCGTGTTCTAAATAGCCACCGTCTGCGAGTCCACGGATCCGGTTGGCTGGAACCTTCGACCGCGAGAAGTCAAAGTCCTCGAGTGTCTTCATTCGAGGGAAACGTGCGGCTTGAATCCGCCGGGCCACGGTGTTCCGTTCGCGTTCTTCAACTTCCATCGCCAGCAAGGCTTCCAGATACTGTGTGTAGGTGTGCTCTTCCCGCTGGGCCTGCTCGGCCATGGCCGCAAACTGCGTTCCGATCGTGGGCGTCCGGAGAGCTTTACAGTACTGCTGAATCGCCGCCTGTTCGACCCCGCCGGCTGTGGCGGACACTAGACCACCTCCGCAGTGAGCAGTGCATCGTAAGTATTCACCTCCGGCAGGGGCCGCTCATAAGCGCGTAGTGCGGCCACTTCCAGTCGCGGCGCCGCCGGCCGGTCGAATCGGGCCTCGGTCATCAGGTAGCGCGCCGCGGCGGCATCGGAGCATCCCAGGCGCAGGGCTTGTTGGAATGCGGAATCCAGCTCGCTATAGCCATGTTCCCGGCCCAGTAGGAGCAACTCCACCATTGCGCGGGTCCCATTCTGTTTTCCGTTGCGATCGATCAACGTCTGCCAGAACTCGTCATAGCTTTTCGGCCATCGGCCCTGTTGCCGCCATTGCTCCAGAGGCTTGCTCCCGGCCAGCGCGCCCGGCTTCCGCTCCAACACCTCCAGATAATGTTCCAGATTGAAGAAGTGCTGGCCGTTTCCATATCCTCGCTCATGCCGCGCCACGCATCCGCCATCGTGCCAGACCTCCACGTAGGCCGGAAAAACGCTCGCCCGCACCACAGTCCCGGCCTTGACGGGGGCGGAGTAGAAGTTGTTACGCACCCGTACACATCCCTTACCATCGACTCGTGGAAAGCTGTCCTCGGCCAGAGGGAACCCTTCGGTCGATAACGCGAGCAGATGGGGCTGTTCGATCTGCATCCCTTCACCCACCGTCTGGACCCGATCGCCGATCTTGCGCCGTTCATCGGCCCGGCAACCGGCCAGCAGCTGCGCATTCAGATCCGCCAGGTCCTTCGCCTTCGGCACCGGTACCAGGTGATTGCGCCGGAAGTATCCGGCTTCGCCTTCCACACCGCCTTTCTCGTGGCCCTCGCCGGGTGTGCAGAACTCGGCTTGAAACTTCCAATGCGACCGAAACGCGATGAACCGTTCGGTCTCTACACGCCGGTATCCCCGCAGAATCTTCTTCACCGCGCTGGTCAGGTTGTCATAACGCAGCACCCCGAAGACCCCCGCAAAATAGCGGAAACCCAACTCATGAGCCTCCAGGAATGCCTGTTTTGTCGCCCGAGGATAAGCTCGATGGAATGCGCCACCACTGCCCATGCTCCGCATACAGAAAACCTGGAGCTTCTGCCGTTCGCCATCCAACTCCGCGACGGCTTCGTACCAGTCGATCTGTGCTTCCTGACCCCAGGCGTAGCTTTGCGGCACGAACGTCTCCTGTCGGATGAAACCCATCTCCCGCTTCCGCCGCCCGACATACCGGCGAACCGTCGATTCCCCAATCGGATGTTTCGGAAATTCCATC
Organism: Terriglobia bacterium; assembly: GCA_965247425.1. Taxonomy (GTDB): domain Bacteria; phylum Acidobacteriota; class Terriglobia; order 20CM-2-55-15; family 20CM-2-55-15; genus CAZOZZ01. The sequence goes on along the minus strand of OZ252023.1, from coordinate 669,360 downwards.
CGGATCCGTTCGTAGATCCGGTGACTGGTGTGCCGCTGCTTCCGCGGGGCCTGCCTGTCCGCCTCCAACACCCCGTTGATAAATTCCATAACCGGCTCCAGCCTCGGCCTCTTCCGCTCCGGGCTCTTCCTCGCCGGCGGCACGGCGTTTCCCAGCGCTTGACGCACCATCCGCCGATGCACCCCCAGCCGCCGGGCCACACCCTGGATCGTTCCCACACCAAACTCGTGCTCTCGCCGAATCTCTTCAAATAATTCCACCTTCGATCTCCTTGACACCGGGTCCCTCCATTCCGACTCTTTGTTCGGAACAGCCTCTCCGGTTCAGTCGTCAGGGGTGGGCCAAATCAAACGATCAAAAGTGGGCCAATTTAGAGTAGCGAAATCACCACTCATTTGGGAACAACATCCGATCAATGACCGCTATAACGAAGACGTATTCAAAGTGTTTTTCCACGATGCCTTGCAATCCGGCGGAACACTGATTGCCATCGATTCAGAAGATCGCCAGGTGATCGGATCGTCACGATTCCATGGATACGACAAGGAGAACAGCGAGGTCGAAATCGGTTGGACCTTCTTGGCCAGGTCTCACTGGGGTGGCGTTTACAACAAGGAGATGAAAAGGCTCATGCTCGGGCACGCCTTCAACTTCGTGAGCAGCGTTATCCTTCTTGTTGGTCCTGACAATACCCGTTCGCAACGTGCCGTGGCGAAGATTGGCGGAGTTCGTGAGGGATCACGGCCTGACGCAGGAGGCCGAGAAAGTCTACTCTACCGAGTCAGCGCTTTACGCTGAGTCTTCTTCTCCTCGACGACCCGGACGCCGCCAAATGAGAAGTTATCTGCCTGGAAAATCCGCTAGGTGGCGCTGATCATTAGTATTGGGAAAGACGCGATACGTCTTTCGAAGAAACGCCCCTTCACGCTCTCGATCGCTCGTGCCCTTCCAGGCCACACGCGGATGTGCCGGTACTCCAGACTGTTGCGTCTTATGGCGTCATCGAAGGCGTCCCGGAACAGGAAAAAAGACCGGCGCGCGTGTGCCTCATCCAATCCCCATCGCTCGACGAGATCTCTGACACCCTCCTCATGGGACCGTACACCGTCCTTCTCGCGCTCGTACCAGGGCGAGTCCAGAACGACAATCACGCCAGAAGGCTTGAGAACCCGCTTGAACTCGCCAAGTGTGTAAGCAAGATCCCGACAGTACTGCATCGAGCGGCTCGCGACGACGGCATCGAAGACCTGGTCCAGGAAGGGCAGGCATCCCATTGGCGCCCGTACGCGCTCGAAACTGTCCCCGCAGGAAAGGAAGGCCGCTCCTGCCGCGAGGCCGTCCTGCGCCCCATCGTTGACGTCGAGGGCTGTCGCGGCAAATCCCCAGTGATCCAGATGTCGGGTCAACCAGCAGTTGCCCGCTCCCACGTCGAGGGCGGTTCCTTTCGATGGGCACTCATTCTGCAACAGACGGTCCAGTCGCTTAAAGGTTCGCCGCCGTACCGCCCACACTTCGTGATGCCCGAGGGGCCCAAACGGAAGGTCGAGATCCTCACCACCCCATTTCTGTCGAGCTCTTAGCCGATCGTATGCCGCGGAGAACTCTCCGTACTCGGTCAGCTGTTCGGGCGTCATCAGATCGACGATGCCGTCTACCAGTCGCGGTTTGAAGCCGCACGCGCACGCGCTGACATTCGGCAGCGGCAGGCGGCACAGCGGACATGCCAGGATCGGCGGTGCTGAGGTGGGTCCGTGAACCATCGCAAATGACTGACTTACGGCATCAAAGGCATTCCAGAAGGTATCGTATTCATTCTACCCTGATTTTGCCGCTGCCGCCGATGCACAAGAGCCGCGACAATCGCCCCTGGCGAGATATGCGCCTTACATGTGGCACCACCGGCGATCCTGAGCGACTTCCGCCGACCGGGAGTGCACTTCTCATCCAGGCCATCAGCGATGGCGGCGGAACAACGCGAGATCGTATCCGATCCACCCGCGCACCAGGCAGGTCTGCAGCGCCGTCCCGCCCGGCAGGTAGCCGAAGCGGGTCCTGTCGAGCGGGAGCCAACCGCACAAGGCGACGAACAGTGCGGCGAGACGGTCGCGGGGATGACCGAGCCGCAAGTACGGTGTGAGGTCGTCCGTTGACAGATGTTCGAAGCCGGCGTTCACGGCCAAGGCTGACAGCTCGTCAGAGTGGAGCAGCGTGTTGAGGTGCCACGCTTTCTTGAACTTTGCAACCGCGCGGGTCGCCGCCGGTTCGGTGACCCGCCGACGGAAGTCGTCGCAGATAAAGAGCAGCCCGCCACGTCTGACGATCCGTCGGCACGCCGCGAAGAAACGTGCCGGGTCCGGTCCGTGGACGAACGACTCTATGGCATACGCGACGTCGGCCGGGGCCAGACCGTCGGGCGGCGCACAGTAGTCCGCCTCGAGAAATGTGACGCGGTCCGAGAGTCCCGCTTCCCTGATGCGCTGCTCCGCGTGCCCTACCTGGACCGGACTCAGTGTGAGACCGGTGCCGTGGATGGGCAGTCGCTCGGCCAGGTAGCACAGGCTGGCGCCCACACCACACCCCAGGTCCACCACGTGCGTTGGGTCCGACCCGTTTGGCCGGTCACGTAGGTGCGCGAGAATCCGGCTCTCGACGTATTGGAACGCTGCTGTTTGGCTGGTGACTCCGGGGGCCCAGACTGCGCGGTGGATAGCGCCGACACGGCCCCCCGGGCGGTGGTTGACGAAATAGTCGGTGTGTCGGTCGTAGTAGCCGCCTACATCGGCCGCGTTGAATTCAGCCATTGTGATGTCCGTCAGGTCGACAGTTCGACGTGATTTACGAGTCGATCTCGTGCCGGGTTAGAAACCAGACGCTGGTAATTCGCGAAATGGTCCTTGATCGTCCCCAGAATTTCGAGGACCGCGGCAAGGTGCGCAAGCCGCTCGCTCCGATCCTCGCCGTCCAAGACCTCACGGAGTCGGCGGCAGACGTAGTCCCTGGCGAGGTCCGGCAGCGCATCGAAGGCCTCCGCGGCTGTGATACCGCGATCCTCGCCTGTTTTACTGCCAAGGCTTTGTCAACTAAACCACCGCCCACCGACTCGGGGGCCGTCTTCGTTCCCTAGGAACTGCAGGACAGCATTGAGCAACCCTCGCGGTGTCGTGCCCAATCCGGACGTTTTGCGGCCAGATGTTCGTGCTCGGGTTGTTCGCTGTATGGATCCCGCAGCAACTCCAGTAGTTCATGAACCATCGAGTCGTCTCCCTGCTCGGCCCGGTCGATGGCCAATTGGGCAAGGTAGTTTCGCAGGACGTACTTGGGATTGACGGCGTTCATCCGCCGATTCCTTTCATCGTGAGGCATGGCGTCTTTTCGAACGCGATCCCGGTACGACCGTATCCATGCGCCAAGACGCGCGCGGTAGTCGGCGGTTAACTGATCGGGGACATAATAGGCGTCCATCAAGGGTTCGATCAATAAAGTGTCGGTGACGACTGCGGAATGGACATCGACCAGAGCCAACCGACGGTGGAACAGGGTCATGTCGGTTTCCACCAGTTCAAGGATCGCCAGCAGCTCGGAAACCAGCTCGGCGTCGGTGTCTGGCTCGAACCGCCGCCATCCCAACTTCCGAGCCATCATTGCCTGCCAACCGGCCTGGAAGTCGGTGGTATATCCGTTGAGCGCGTCTTGTAGCGGCTCCACATCACGAACCAACGGCAGGATGGATTCGGCAAACTGACCCAAATTCCAATGGGCGATGTTCGGCTGGTTCCCGAACCTGTACCGGCGTCTTCCAGCGTCGGTCGTGTTGGGAGTCCAGTTGGGGTCGAAGTTCTCCAGCCAACCGTAGGGTCCATAGTCGATGGTGAGACCGAGGATTGACATGTTGTCGGTGTTCATGACGCCGTGGACGAATCCCACCCTCATCCATTGCACGATCATCTCGGCAGTTCTCAGGCAGACCTCGCGAAACCACTGCAGATAGACCGCTGGCGACGGCTCGCCCAGATGGGGGAAGTCCGTGCGGATCGTATAATCGACTAATTGCTTGAGTACCCCGGCGTCTTTCCGAACGGCAAATATCTCAAAGCTGCCGAAACGGGAAAACGACGGGGCGACGCGACAGACGACAGCTCCCTGCTCTTCTCTGGGGCGGCCATCGTAGAACATGTCCCGGACCACGGCTTCGCCAGTGGTCACAAGGCTGAGAGCCCGAGTCGTCGGCACTCCGAGGTGATGCATCGCCTCGCTGCACAGGAACTCCCGCACCGAAGAGCGCAGAACGGCCAGCCCGTCGGCTGTACGTGAATATGGCGTGGGGCCGGCGCCCTTGAGCTGTAATGTTCTCCGCTCCCCCCGGCGACTGACAGTTTCTCCGAGATTGATCGCACGTCCGTCTCCAAGCTGGCCCGCCCATTGTCCAAACTGGTGACCGCCGTAGCAGATGGCATACGGATCCATGCCCTCGAGTAATCGATTGCCTGAAAACACTTCTCTAAATTCCGGCGAAATACAATCCTTATGCGTGAGATCCAGTTCTTCGGCGACCTCCCGGGAGTAGGCAACCAGCCGAGGCTCGGCAACAGGTGTGGGCCGAACGCGAGAATAGCAGGCCCCATGCACCTGGCGTCGCGTGTTGGTGGTGTCCGGATCGGCGGGCAGTTCGCGGGTGAAGCGGTTGTCGAAGTTCAAGCCGTCCAGCGCCTTAAATTTCACCGTACTCATCGAATCCGTCTCGTCCAAAAATCAGTCATGCAGACAAAGTTTAACAAGATTGTGCGGACTGGAGTTCGAGCGGCTCAAACACTCGTCAACGGGCCGCCCCGGGGACCGCGATCCTGGGCCGGAACCGCAACGAGCGTGGAGACGGAATCCAGCTTCGGGGTTCCTGGTTTCACCGGCTGCTCGAATTCTTATGGCTCTGGTGTGAGCGCACGCAGGAACTCCATGAGAGCATCTTTTTCCTGCGCTGTCAGGTTTCTGGGTTGCAGCTTCTCATCCAGGTATCGGTTGGGGTGGCCTCCCTCGAGTACGAAATCGACGGCCGCCTCCAGGGTTTCGGCACTACCATCGTGAAAATACGGCCCTGTCTCGGTGATACTTCGGAGCGTGGGTGTCTTGAACGCCCCGCGCAGCGCTTCCGTTTCGACAGTCGGTTCGTCCAGGGACCGTTCAAGAAAACCACCACGGCCGAGATCTGGTTCACTTCGTTCGAACCCCACACCGATGTTGTGATACAGCGTATCGGTGTAGAGAGGCGGCAGGTGACATAAGGTGCAGTTTGCCTTTTCACTGTCGCTGAAAACGTCGAAGCCCATCACAACTTCGGCTGACACGGCGTTCTGGTCACCCAGTTCGTAACGGTCCCACGGAGAGTCGTCTGACACAATCGTGCGGACGAACGTTGCCAGCGCTTTCACTATCGATTCCGCATCGACAGGTGTCCCCATGTGGAGCCTGAACTGCTCCTCGTACTCGGAGATGTCCGCGACCCGCGCGGCAATTTCTTCTGGTTCCGCCCCCATCTGAGACCTCCAGGCGGCGAGAATCTGCGCCTCCAGTGTCGGGGAGCGACCATCCCAGTACCACTCCCGATAGTAGCCTGCGTTGTACAGAGTCGGGGTGTGACGGCTGTTCACAGAGCCGCCGGCGGTGGTCGAGAAGGGTTTCCCGTCGGTCCAGCCCATTTCGGGCAGATGACATGTTTCGCAGGACACCTCACCTGCGGCCGACAACCGCTTGTCGAAGAAGAGCTGCTCGCCGAGCGCCACCTTTAAGGGAGTCAGTGGATTGTCGGGGGGCACTTCCATTTCCGGAAGAAATGTCGCAGCGACGGACTCTTCCTCCGTCACAGCCTCCGCTCCGTCGGTATCGGAGGAAGGATTCGCGCACCCCCCCCCAACCACGGTCAGAAATCCTAGAGTGATGACGCCGACCAGTTGAGTCGTCGAGCAGGCCGGCCGATATTTTGTCGAGGGCTGGATCTGTTCGAAGGACGCCGCCGTCTCGGCGGTCTTGGAAGAATCGTTCGTCCCAGAATACGATCCATACCTGAAGATTCGGGATCTGTGACGCGCGTTCATGTCAGTTCAACCTTGATATCGTCGTCCTCAACGATAACTTTGTAGGCTGGAACACCCGCGGGTGCCGGCGGGCCCATCGCTTTTCCTGTTCTCAGGTCAAACTTAGCCCCGTGCCAGGAACAGGTTACCGTCGTCGAATCGACGCTCCCGTCGGCAAGGGGCGCTCCGCGGTGGGTGCACGTACCACCGATCGCGTAGTAATTACCCTCGACGTTGAACAAGGCCACCGATTGTCCACCGACATCTACAGAAATGCACTGGCCCGGTGAGACGTCATTCTTACTTGCAACTCTGTGTCGCTCACTCATATCGTTGAGTCGTTCACTCATATCGTTGAGTCGTTCACTCATATCGTTGTCGTCCTCCTCGATTGCCGAGTAGGGAGTCGGCCTTGTCGCGTACGCGATGTTAACAGCCGGTTCTCACGTTTGACAAAGTTAAAGTATGTTCATCCATGTTTACTAGGAAATCCCCCGGGTGAGGTAAGATTCTGGAATGAAAACCCCAGTCCGGCTGACGTCCGCTCAGATGGGAATACTGAAGCATCTCAAGCACCCTCCGGCGCGAAGCAGATCGCCTCTGCTTGGGCGTCACGACGGTGGCGGTTCGCAACCACATGTCCACACTCGAAAAGGCCGTGCTGGTGGGCGCCTCAGTTGAACGTCAGCAACACATTGTCGCGGGCGATTCAGTTTGTCGTTATACGATCCGACGACCGAACTCGCCCCAGAGAAAAATTGCACACCCGCCGTCGGTCCTTAGGCGAGAACGCCCGAGGGAAGCCGGCCGGCTCTTGGAACACAAAACAATGGGCACGGATATTGAGACGGCCCGACAGGGCTTAATGAAATTCATAGCGAAGAAGGGTGGCTCGATCCCCATGCGGGAGCTCCACACTCACAGCCTCATTTTCTATCAGGCTGGCCATCAAGCGTTTTCGCAACTGATGGAGGGTCTCGTTACCGACGAATACGTCACTGTCGACGATGCCGCCGGGGTGTTTCAGCTCTCAGATAAGGGCCGGGCGTTCCTCGAAAGCAAAGGCTCCTAGCAGCCCGTGGTGGAAGTCTGTAGGGTCGCGCGCAGGGGTATTCGGGTCACAGGCGCGAAATGAGGAGCGGAACGATGCTTTGTCATCGTGACCGACGAATGACAAAGCCTGTGGGCCGAAGACCCCTGCGCCCTACGGGTTACGACGGCATGGGGCCATCTGCGGCGTTGCCACTCCTAGATCGATGAAGAGCATCGACGTCTTCGATGGGAACCATCGCCGTCTTCGATGGGCACATCGACGTCGTCGTGGCGCCTTGCATCTAGCCCCATGGCGCTCGTAACGCGACCCTACAGACTTCCACCACGGGCTGCTGGCGGTCACTGGAAACGGAACCGCCGGGCTCCGATCCAGCCTGTGATAAGGGCCAGTGTTGCCAGTGCGGCAACGTGCGGCAATACACTTGCCGGCCCCGCCTGGAAGCTGACCAGACGGTGCATGGCGTCCATCGCCCAGCCTGTCGGGAGAAGTTTCGAGAAAGCCTGCATCCAGTCCGGAGTGATCTCGATCGGCCACCAGCACCCCCCGAGAGCTGCCAGTACGTTGCTCGTCAATACCCCGACCCCGACCGCCTGCCCTTCCGTACGGGCGAGGTTCCCAAGCAGTAATCCCAATGAAGCGCAGAGAGCCGCCCACACGGCGAGAACTGCAAATATCATCGGCAGATTCGGGCCCCAGTCCATTCCGAAAAGGAGAGTGCCGGCGAACATGGCGAACGCGATCTGAACCAGGCCCAGCGCCAGCCGGCCGCCCCATTTGCCGAGGACGATTCCGCCCCGATCGATTGGTGTGGATGCCAGACGACGGAGTAGTCCTTGCTTTCGTTCGATGACCAGAGTCACGGCCCCACTGGTGAGCAGTACGATCATCGTGAACATCACCATGGTACCGGGGATCGCCTGCTCGAAACCGGTCGGGATCTCCTGTCGATTGCCTGCGGGCGTGACCTCCAGGGTTAACGTTCTTGGCATACGGTCGAGCTCTGCCAGGGATTCGGGCGTCGGCCCGTCGTTCATCGAACCGGTGGCGACGACATCCGCCAGGACGGTGTACAGGGCGCGCCCGACGCGTATAGCGTCGTACTCCTGTCCCAGGCCGGCTTCGCGTCTGGCGAAGCCGACGACACGTTTCTCGCCGGCGAGGATGCCGCTCGTGAACCCTTCCGGTATCGTGATCCGTCGTCGGTACCGATTGAACTCGTCCTGATCTGCCGGAAGAGCCACGACGTAATCCTGCTCCTCAAGCCTTCGGACAAACTGATCAAGCAGGAAGCCGGATCCTTCCGGTGCGTATACCGCCACGCTTTCGGGACCTCCGCCACCCCCGCCCATTCCGCCGGTGATCGTCCCGATGAAATAGAAAAACATGATCGGCATGACGAAGAGCCAGATCATGGCCTCCCGCCCCCGGACAAGATACTGGACGTCTTTCAGTGCAATGAATCGAGCGTCTTTGATCATCGTTACCCTGCAGCGAACGTGCGCGTGAGCCGGCGGGCGCTCCATGCAAAGAGGGCGGTTCCCGATAGCAACATCGCGAGAAATGTCGTCAGTAGCGCCTGCGGATCTACCCGTTCGAGAAGAATGTCTTTGAGGAGTTCCAGCGCCATTCCGTTGGGTGTCCACGCGCCGACCGCGGCCATCCACGCCGGCATCACCTCTGACGGGAAGAAGCTGCCACCGATCATCATCAGCGGAAATACGATGCTGTTGGTCAGGATCGAGCCGGCTCTCTGGCTTGAGGCATAAAGCTGAATCAGAACCATACCGATCAGCAAAACGACACCCGCAAAGGTCGTCCACAACACGGCCAGCGGCAGGCTGAGCAACGAAAGATCCAGGTACAGGGAGCCCAGCGTGAGGATGATCGTCGCTGTCGAAAGGATGATGACCCCGCCGGAGACCAGCTTTCCTCCCAGCAACGGCCCGATACCTTCCGGCGTACTGACTGCCCGGCCGAGGGTTCCTTGTTCCCGCTCGCGCCAGATGTCTTCGCTCAATCCCTGCGCCATGAACATCAGTGACATCAGCATAATCCCGGGAAGGAAGAGCACGGCGACATTGATGTCCGTCCCGGAGTCTGCCTCCTCATCGACCGAGGTTTCCAACTCCAGTACCGGTGGAAACAGATAGGTTTCCATGCGGCTCATAGCCTGGTTGATGGAAACGCTGATTCGAGAGATCTCGGCGTCACCAAAAGTGCTTTCACCTTCCGGGGGGCCGGCGACTATTTCGTCAATCTCCTCGCCGAGGACCCGATGCAGGTAGAACGTCGCATCGGTAAGGATGCTGAGCATCTCCTCGACGATTCCCGGCAGAATTGTCTGCGCGGGATTGGTCGTCAACCGAAGGGTCGTCGGCTCCTCGTCGATGACGGCCTGGCCGAAGCCTTCAGGAATTACCAGCAACGCGCTGCCCTCGCCTTCGTTGATCCGGTTCCGCCCTTCCTCCAATTCGATTGTTTCGGTTTGAATCAGGGAGTCGGAGCCGCCTGCCTGGGTCAGCGCGTTCAGGAGGAGGCTACTCAGAAAACTGTCGTCCTCGTCGACAACAAGGACATGGGCCTGCGGTGCGGGCCCACTCGTCCCACCGACGGCGAGCGTGATCCCCATCCCGATGAACAGCGGGATCGCAATCCAGAGCAGGAGGGCCATCGGATCTCGGAGTGCCCGGAGCAGATCCTTGTGCGCATTGTTTCGAATGTCCCGGATCCTCACTCCCTCAACTCCTTACCCGTAAGCTTGATGAACAGGCTTTCCAGGCTTGGCTGGGTGAGGGTCGTCTCTCGGATCTCGGCCCCGATGGCGGAGAGTACCTGTAGCAGGTTCCCGAGCTTGCCTGAAGCGTTTACCGTGGCGAGCCGCAGACCCGTATCGTCAGCCTGAACGATCTCGACGCCGTCCAGCCCCTCGATCGCCCGACGCGACAGTTCAGGGTCAAATCGGCCGGACAATCGGATGACGTCGGTTTCCCCCAGAACTCCACGCAGGTCTCCCAGTGTTCCCGCGGCGATAATCTCGCCGTGATCCATGATAGCGAGCTGGTCGCAGATGTCTTCGGCTTCATCCATGTAATGGGTCGTATAGAGCACACACGTTCCCTGCTCGACCTCCCGACGGATGAGCTCCAGCAGCCGAACCCGCGACTGGGGATCCACACCGACCGTCGGCTCATCGAGGAGAAGAACCTTGGGGCGGTGGACGATGCCGCAGGCGAGGTTCAACCGGCGCTTCATCCCTCCACTGAACCTCTTGACCGGCTCCTTCGCCCGGTCCTGTAAACCCGTCTCCAGGAGCACTTCACGGACGCGGTCTTTGAGATCCTTGCCGCGCATGCCGTATGCGGATCCCCAGTACACCAGGTTTTCCGTCGCGGAAAGGTCCTCATAGAGCGCTAACTCCTGAGGAACGACGCCCAGATTTGTGCGTGCCGCTCGACGTTCCCGGACGACGTCGTGTCCGCATACCTGAACGTGACCGGCGGTCGGTTCGAGCAGACCGGAAATACAGCCGATCGTCGTGGACTTACCAGCGCCGTTCGGCCCCAGAAGGCCGAAGATCTTACCGGGTTCGGCATCGAAGCTGACGTCGTTGACAGCTAGCAAATCTCCGTATTGTTTGTGCAACCCGTTCACTTCGATCACAACGTCCTCCGTGTGAGCTGAATCCTCGCCTAATCACTTCCCCGGATCAATCGCTGAAGACTGTCAACGTGAGATGAGAGCGCTTTACGACCCTTTCCCGTCAGTGCATACCAACTGACGGGCTTACGCTCGACGAACGTTTTCCGAACCCGGATGTAACCGGCATCTTCCAGCTTCTTGAGATGGCTTCCCAGGCTGCCGTCAGTCTCGCTTGTGAGTTCTTTGAGCCGTTTGAAGGACAGCGCATCGTCCCGGGAAAGCAGGACCGACAGTGCAAGCCGGACCCGATGTTCCAGGAGACGATCGAGTCCGCCAAAACCGCTCCATCCGTTGCCGGATTGTTCAATCCGACGTCGAGCCACTCTCGGTGCCTCCGGTAAACGCGAGTGCGATCAGGCCGATGGCACCAAGGATACCGACGATCGTCCACGTCACCGCTGAAACGAAAAGAACCCCGACGTATCCGAAAGTCATCAGGCCCGCGATCCAGATGAGACGACGATCGAATCGAATACCGGCAAGGTAGTAGCCAAAAGCGCTGATCAACAGTGCCACCGACCCCATCCCGGGTCCGGTCAGCATACCTGCCGGAATCATCAGGGATGCCAGCAGAATCGTCGTCCCGACCCCAGCCCAGTGCAATGCGTACTGCGTGCCGACCTGCCGACTGAGCTGGCCGGACCTCTGTGCGTGGCGGTATCCCATCATCATGCTCGCAGCCATTCCGAGGGGCGTCATCACGAACCAGAACGTGCCGACATAGTTCGGCCGGACATCGATCAATGAAAACCCGATCAGAACAATGACGCCCCATAAGATATGGATCCCCGGCGCCGCTTTGTGGGATTCCGACCGGTCGATGACGTTTCTGACAAAATGCAGATCGGCCTGGAGCTGTTTGTTGCCTTCCATGTATCTCTCCTCGTGTTTCAGAGTACTCTGAATATAAGAGTACTCTGAAGTCAAAGTCAAGAACGTTGATTGGCGGTAATCCATACCTGTCGCCGGCTTCGGGTGTAACATTGTCGATCGACCCATGAAATCCACGAGCATCAGGGTCGCCCTTCTGCTGCTGACCTTTCTCCGGTCGCGCAGCCGGCGGTCGCGCAGCGGCAGTATTCGGTCGAGTCGATCGTCATCGATGTGACCGTCGGGGCGGATGGCTCGCTGGAAATCCGTGAGGCCCTCTCCTACGACTTTCGCGGCCGCTTCACCTTCGCGTTTCGCGACATCCCGCGCGGCGCCCCCGACGAGGTCGCTCGGATTCGCGTCAGCGAGGACGGACGCGACTACCGTGAATCGGACTCGAACGAACCTGGCACGTTCGTCATCACCCAGGAAGCTCGGTCGACTCGGGTGACGTGGTATTACCAGGCGGACAGCGAGCGCCGGACGTTCGACTTCGCCTACACGGTTCAGGGAGGCGTTCGGCGCTATCGGGACACGGCCGAGTTCTACTACAAGTTCGTCGGCGACGACTGGGACCGTCCGATCGGCAACGTGCGCGCGACGATCCGGTTCCCGTCTCCGATCGCCCCCGCCGATCTTCGGGCGTGGGCCCACGGCCCCCTGAACGGCTCGGCGCTGATCAATGCTGACGGCACGGTGACGTTCGACGTAACGTCGTTGCCCGCAGGCCGGTTCTGGGAAGGTCGGCTCCTGTTTCCCACGGCCCTCGTTGCCGACCTGGCTCTCGCCTCGGCTGACCCGAGAGTGGCCGAGATCTTGAGCGAGGAGCGCGTGTGGGTCGAAGAAGCTAATGCCCAGCGCGAAGCCAATCAGCGACGACTCGAGCAACAGGCGGCAGCCCGTGCCCGCCGCGACGTGCTGGCGGGACAGTTGTTCCCGGTAGCGTTGGGACTCGTGCCCGTCGGCCTGCTGGCGTGGTTTCTGGCCTATCGTCGCCACGGGCGCCCGCACGAGGTAGACGTTCACGCAGTTCCAGGCGAGTTCCCAAGCGATCATACGCCCGCAGTCGTCGCTTACCTGATGTCCCGCGAAGTGGGCCCCTTGTCTATCGTCGCGACCTTGTTGGACCTGGCGTATCGGGGACACTTCCAGATTCGCGAGACCGTCGAGATCAAGAGCGGCTTCTTGGGCGAGAAACGTTCGGTGGACTACCGGTTCGAGCGCACCGAGAAGCCACTCGATGAGCTGGATCCGTTCGAGCTCGATCTTGTCGACTTCCTTCTCGGCCAAAGCGACTCGTCGACCGGGTTCGCGGTGTCGGTTATCAAGAAGACTGCGTCCAAGCGTAGGCGGGAGTTTCACAAGTGGTTCACCGCCTGGCTGAAGCAGGTCAAGGAGAGCGGCGAAGTGTTCGCCTTTTTTGAACCGTACGCGGTCCGCGCCATGGTTCAAAACGCCGTGATCGGCTTGGCGATGGCGGTCGCCGGCATCGTCTTCATCATCGTGTCGCAGTCGCCGGCCGGTGTGCCTGCGATCGTTGGCGGCGTCCTCGTCGCGGGTCTCACTGCGACCCTGACCCGACGGACCGTCGAAGGCCGCCGACTCTTTCTTGCCTGGACCTCGTTCCGCTCGCACCTGAAGTCGCTGGCGAGTTCCCTCGGACCCGTTTCACTCGATGCCGACATTTGGGGACGGTACCTCGCGACTTCCGTGGTCTTCGGCCTGCACAAGCAACTCCTGCCCAAACTGCAGCCGATCGACGAACTGGGCCAGCCTGTGAACCCCGTTTTTTTCGTCGTGGGGCTCGAAGGCTCGTTCGGCGACAGCGTTTCGTCCCTGTCCGCGAGCGTCTCCTCAATGGTCACGTCGGTATCGACATCCATGAGCTCCGCGTCCGGCGTTGGGGGCGGGGCGAGCGTCGGTGGTGGCGGTGGAGCCGGTGGCGGAGGCGGCGGCGCCGGCTAGCCGACCGAGGATCTGGAGTGTCCCCAATGTCACGGCCCGATCAACATTCTCACCGCGATGCAGTCGCCCGAAGCTAATCGTCGCCAGTGACATCCATTCGATAGCAATGCTTATCAGACGGCAGCCGTAATTACGCCTCCGTCCCCGAATTAGTCCACGCTCCGTTGTCCTTTCCGTGTCCAGGCACAAACGCATATGGGTTCTGACACAGCGTTTCCCAGTCCTGGCGGGCCTGTTCGAAATAGGGCGTGTATGGTTGGGGAGCGGGCCACGTGGGCAGTTTCAGTAAGTGCTGGAGCATGCTGAAGCAGATCGTCAGTTGGCCGCAGGCGACCAGATCGTCCAACTGCGACTTGTTGAGCCAGAGCGTGGTCCCCATTCCTGAGGCGCGCTTGGCCAACTCCCGCATATGGTCGGTCGGTTCGAGCCAGTCGGGAACACCCGGAGTCTCATGGGCCAGCATGTAGATTTCGCAAGGGACGATTCTGTAATGGAGAGGCGGCGGCTTTGATGATTTTTCGATGTGTTTTCCCGGAAGGTAAAGTCGCATCAAGGTTCAAGGAGCCGAAGGTCTCGCTGTCGGTCGCGGTCAGCTTCAACGTATAGACGAGGTTGTACATCAGTCGTCGGATACGGTTCAAAAAAATTGTGCCGGTCAGCGCCCACGTCGATGAAAGACGAAGGCCCAGCATGTGGATGATGTCGTTCAGTCTGAGTCGTTTCAGGTGTGGCCAGACGTTGGGTACCTGACTGGATATCTCCTCGAACACCTGATGGTACTGGATCCAGAGCCAGAACAGCGACCCGGCGACCGCCACGGCCAGAGTCAGGGGAATCACGTAGACAAACAATATGGCGAAAGCGTTTTCCACTGTGTTCAGAAACATCGGGAGTACCCCGAAGGCCTGGTATGTCACGGTCCCGGCCGTAACCGCAGCGAGCAGGAATATTGTCCACAGAATGTTTCGGATGCCACCCAGCGTCATCTGGCCGCTGGTGTATCGGAGCTTCTCTTCGAGCGTTGTAGCCGGCGCGCGTTTCCAGGCCGGGTTGTAGATATCGTTCGACAGCAATGGGACATCGGAAATGATAAACAATGCGAGGTCCAGCTGGTCCGGAACACGGTGGAAATCCCAGGCGGTCGGATCTGTCTCTGCGGTCTGTGGGCTCAAATCCGTTCCTAAACCCGTGACAGGCGGGCTCTTTGGGGGCGTGGCCAGCATTACCCCTTCCACACCCTGGTTGTCGATGATTCCGCCGTCCATCAGCGCCAGCGACTTGATTTGGGAGTCCTTCCACAGATGAGATTTCGCCTGCTCGAACGCCTCGTCGTCGGGCCAGACGAAATCCCACGGAAAGAGCAGGGGTTCGAGGCCGACGGGAATGTCGGATGAAGCCGTCACGACATCGGCCAACCGAAGGTTGGCTGCGTCTTCCGGTCTGATCGCATTTATGGAGTTACCGATCCGGTTCTTGTTCTCCGTGATCTGGAACCGGAACGCCAGCCCCGCTCTACAGTCGGTCGCGCTAAAGATGATGTTCTTG
This sequence comes from Terriglobia bacterium, assembly GCA_965247425.1. Classification (GTDB taxonomy): domain Bacteria; phylum Acidobacteriota; class Terriglobia; order 20CM-2-55-15; family 20CM-2-55-15; genus CAZOZZ01. The sequence continues at coordinate 654,162 of OZ252023.1, read as the reverse complement.
AGATGGATCTCTCTGCCTTGGAACAGGGTCCCGAAGCTAGCGCCGTTCATGTATCGTGGATCGCGGTCGTAGACCTCGGCGAGCGCTTTCACCAGGGTCCGTCGATCTGACGGGGATCGGGGCGGGTCTCCGGTGAGAACATCGAGGGCGCGCGGAACCAGATTGGCGTTGAGGATGAAGTCGTAATACTCGTGGAAGAATCGCTCGAAGGTCGTGTGGGGTTCCTCTCCCTCGGGCGCCTGTTTCAGACTCAGGACATATTTGGCCGATGTTACGGTTCCTCCCGACACGCTGGAGAGGGTCGAGATGTCCTTGAGAATATTCAAACGATCCAGATAAGAGAGCGTACCAAGGTGGAAACCGGCTGCCCGGCCCCCGCCACCGGAGCACGACAGCGCAATCTTGCCCCCGAAAATGTCGTTATTGTTGGTCATTATTGGCTACGACTTTTTATTACTCCAATTGTTGTGCGCTACGACTGTCGGATGCTGGCCTCAAGAGAATTGTAACCAGCAAAAGGTCTACGAAGGCTGGACCAACCTCAGAGCATGTCTGATGACGTGGACACATCTTATATCAATGCGAGAAATCGGACGGAGTAATCAGTCCAGTCCCTCGGCTGTGTCGTTTTGATCGGGCCAGGACCGTTCGTCCGCTCCGTGACACCCGATCGGGCTGGTTCAAACCGGGTGAAGCGGAAGGCACTGTCCGCGGCTCGAGCGAAATCGCACGCCCGCGCCCAGCGAGACAGCCGGACAAGTCTACTCCACGACGATTTTCATCGGCAGCGCTACTTCAACATAGTTTCGGAGGGTTACCGGGCTGCCGATACGAGGGCCGATAAGCAAAACATCGCGCCAGGCAGGCTCGGGAGAGGGGGAATCCATGTGAGCGGATGAAACCTTTCGAGAAGAATCCAACTGGTGAACGTCCAGTCCGGATTGTGCCGGCCTGACCGATCTCCATCCTCAATAGAGAGGAACAAACGCCCGTCGACGTGCGTAGGTGTTTCGTCGAGAACGCGGAATACAGAGAGGTGAGCATCACGATGAACAAGCTTAAGTTCGCCTTCAGGACGCTGATCAAGACACCCCTGGTCACGGCTGTGGCCATTGCCTCGCTGGCGCTCGGGATTGGCGCAAACGTCGCTATCTTCTCCATTTTCAATCAGATGCTCCTCAGGCCGATACCCGTAGCCGATCCCGATGAGCTTGTGAACCTGGCGGCCCCGGGTCCGAAACCGGGCTCCCAGTCCTGCAACGACGTCGGCAACTGCGACGTGGTGTTCAGCTACGCGATGTTTCTGGACCTCGCACGCGGGCAGACGGTTTTTACAGGAATCGCGGCCCATCGGATATTTGGTGTCAACCTGGCCTACCGGGGACAGACGGCGAGCAGTCGGGGCATGCTTGTCTCCGGCAGTTACTTCTCTGTCCTCGGCGTCAATCCGGCCGTGGGACGGCTGATTGGGGCCGGCGACGACTCTTCGGTAGGTGTGTCGCGGGTCGTCGTCCTCAGCTTTTCGTACTGGCGCGAGCGTTTTGATGCCAGCCCAGAGGTGATGGGTGAGACGCTCATCGTCAACGGCCAGCCGATGACGATCGTGGGTGTCACACCGAAGGGCTTCGAAGGAACGACGCTGGGATCGAGACCGCAGATCTTCGTCCCGATCACGATGCGGAGCATCCTGTCCGGCTTCGATGCTTTTGAGAGCCGGCGCAGCTACTGGGCCTACCTGGGTAGTGACGAAACTAGGCGAAACAATAGAGGCATTTAGAGAGTCGGGCGTCACAGACTCAGAAATTCGGATTGCATTCGGCGATGTGATGAATCGTCGCGGCAGTTGAGGAGACAAACATGCAAGAGCCAATGTTGTTCTACCTTGTATTCCTAAGCCAGGTCCTCCTGGTTTCTTTCTATTTTCCAAGAAAGTTACTCCGCCGTGTGAGGTATGTTGTGGATACATATCCGCCATCGCAATATCCCAAGCTCTACCCGGTGCCTATCGATGTTGCAGAAAAAGCGCAACGCAACTACAGAAATGTGAATGTGTTTGCGCTCATCGCCGGTCTCGCGCTTGTATTCACCGGACTGTATTCACGCAATGAAGAAATGCTGAATTGGGACACCATTTCCGTTCTGACAATTTATATGGCCATCCAGTATTCCCCGATGATGATCGCGGCAACCTCGGGTTTCACATATTTCAATCTCAAAAGAAAAACGGATTCACGTACGACTCGAAGAGCTGAACTGCAGCCCCGCCGCTTATTCGATTTTATTTCCCCCACAGTTGTCGGCCTGGCGATCTTCGTTTATATCGCTTTTGTGTTGCTCATTGTCTATGTCCGGCAGTTCGAATTTTCGTGGTTTGGGGGATATTGGAATATTTTTGCTGTGACGGCTGCCAACCTGTTCTTCGCGGGAGTAATCGTCCAGAGCATGTATGGGAAGAAAAAGGATCCATACCAGGCACACGAGGATCGAATCAGGCAGATCGAGCTCAACATCAAGGTTCTGTTTTTTTCGAGCATCATGGCGACCGTGTTTGTCGCCATGGCCATAGCACTTCAAGCCCTGGATTTCGGTCATCTCATCCCCACATTCCTCAGCTTGTATTGTCAGTTGCTGGCGTTGATAAGCTTCCGAGCATTCCGGATCGACAATGTAAATTTCGAAGTTTACAGAGAGGATCCACTGGTCACATAGGTCTTCAACCGATGCTGCACGTTCGTAGATCATTTGAAGGGAGGTTCCAGTGACCGCAATGACCCGCACTTCGACCGATGGATTGATGCCGAGGGAATACGATCTTGTCCCGCTGCATCCCGCATTGGCGGCACACCTGCCCGACCTGGATCAGGCACTCGGCTATGGACTCTTGAGACGGGACAAGAAGCGCCCGGGTTTTTTCGAAATACTCTGCGGCCGCCATTGGTTCTACGTCTACCTTCGGCAGAACACGCACACCGCCTACCTTGTTGCGCACCGGGCCACGACAGGTCGCCCGTCGCAGGAATCCGAAAATTGAACTCGGCGGAGCGATCGACGCTAACGACATCGCTCCAATGGGTCGCCGCCCTGAGATATCCCGGAGACTGGCCGGTGGGCGTCGGCGTGATGGCTGTTGATGTCACGGCGCGGGCAGACAACGGGCGAGCGAATTGTCAGGTTGGTCCGCCGGTGGCAGACTGAACCGATGAAATGCCATCGAACTCTCTATCACGGACACCGTTTTCCACCCGAAATCATCAGTCACGCCGTGTGGCATGACTATCGGTTCTGTCTGCCTGCGACCGAATCCGGGCCGATGTCAGACAGCGTCCGCCGTCTCACTCTATGATAATGGTATGACCGATTCCTCTACTGACGAGATTCGCTCCTGGGGCGAGTCGGCGCCGTACTGGGAAAAGCATTTCGACACGATCCGGTCGATGTTTGCTCCCGTCACCGAAGCCTTGATCGAAGATTCGGGTCTGGGGGCAGGGAATCGGGTCCTGGATGTTGCCGGGGGATCGGGAGAACCGTCACTGACGGTCGCCGACGTGGTCGCCGCCCCAGGGAGCGTGACATACTCGGACCCGTCGGCGGAAATGCTGGCTGCCGCCCGTCGTAACGCCGTGCGGTTCAGGGTGCCGAACATCTGGTTCTGTCAGACCGGCGGTGATGCACTCCCTTTCCGGTCCGATCATTTCGATGCGGTCGTATGCAGGTTTGGGGCGATGTTCTTTCCGGAACCGGGAGTTGCGGTAGGAGAGTTGCTGCGAGTCGCGAAACCAGGATCGCGTGTTGCCCTGGCCGTCTGGCATACCAGCGAAGCCAACCCCTTTCACCATGTCGTCACCGACGTGCTTTCCAGGTACGTCGAACCGGCTCCACCCGACCCCGATGCCATGGCAGCCTTCCGTTTCGCCGAACCGGGCAAGCTCGAAGAAGTGTTCAGAACGGCCGGTGCCAGTGACGTCCAGGAACGAATACTGTCGTTCCACATCAACGCGCAGATCTCGATCGAGGGCTTCTGGGAATTACGTTCCGAGATGTCCGGCACGCTCCGAGACAAACTCAAAGAGCTACCCGCAGATCAGGCCAACCAGATTGCGACAGAAGTGAAGGAATCAGCCGCCAGATTCGCGGTTGACGACGGCCTGAGCTTTCCCGCCCGCGTGATCGTTGTCAGCGGAGAGAGCGAGTAGGGATTGGTTGTTCGAATCCGGTCCGAAAACTGACCACTGACCACTGACTACTGACCACTTCCCGCCAACACTTCCTTCCCCATAAATGCCGTTAATACGGCCGGCACCTTCACGGATCCATCCGGCTGCTGGTAGTTGTCGAGTATCGCGATCAGCATCCGGCCCATCGCGCAGCCGGTGTCGTTGACGGTATGACAGTAGCGCAGTGCACCGTCTGAGGTTCGATAACGGATATTGAGCCGGCGGGACTGGTACTCGGTCGCATTCGTGTCCGTCATCACTTCCATGAATTCGCCCGATCCCGACATCCAGACCTCGACATCCCTCTGGCGGAAGCTGGCCAGGTAGCCGGCGTCGCCGGTACACTTGTCGACGATGCGGTAGGGAAGTTGGAGTTCTTGCATCAGCCATTCGTTCATCCGGCCGAACTCACGGTACACCTCAACGGACTGTTCACGGCTGCAGACCGCGTTCATTTCGATCTTGTCGAACTGGTGGACCCGTTTTATTCCTTTGACGTCCTTTCCCCACGAACCCGCCTCGGACCGGAAACACGGGGTGGCGGCGAAGACCTTGACCGGAAGGGAGTCTTCATCCAGCGTCCGGTCCATGAAATAGCTGAAGTTCGTCGGTTCGGAACTTCCTACAAGAAACAGCGGAAGCGGTTCTTCGACGTTGTCCGTCTTGATCTCATAGACCTGGTCGCGCCCTTCGGGGAAGTGCGAGGTGCCATAGAGAGACCGTTCCCGGACCAGCAGGGGAGGGAAGATTGGCTGATATCGCCGTCGGATGAGTTCGTCGCTGAGCAGACGGTGTATCGCCATCTGCATCAGGGCAATGTCGCCCAGGATATAGGCGAAGCGCGATCCGGATACCTTTCCCCCCTGCAGGGTGTCGACGCCGCCCAGCTTTTCGCCGAGTTCAGTGTAGTGGAGGGTCTTGAAGTCCGCACCGCCGGCATGCGGTGGCCTGGTGGGCATGAACTGGGCCGAATGATTGGCCCGACCGAGCTGACTGGTGTCGAGGTATCCGGATTCAGGTATCCAGGCGGATTCCTCCACGTTGTCCTCTTCGCCGGCGCCCTCGGGCATTTCCGGATCGATCCAGTTCGGAAACCACTCCATGTGAGATTTCCACTCCGCCGTGATCGCGGACAGGTCCTTATCCATGTCCCGGAGTTTCTCCCGGAGCTCCTGGCCTTTGGCCCGGGCCGCCTGGGGGTCCGTCTTGCCGAGGCCGGCGATCTTTTTCTTTTCGGACTTCAACCCTTCAACCTGCGTCTGAAGGCCCCGTTTTTCCTTATCCAGTTCCAGCCATCGGTCCACGTCGGCTTTCGAAGCATCCACCTTGCGGAGTCGGACGATCTCTTTCAGTCTGGTGGGGTTGGCGCGGATTTGTTTGGCGTCGATCATCGTTCTAGATGCTGTCGACCATCAACTTGGCGATGGCATGGTTGAATTTCGTGGGGTCGGGGAGTTCCGATCCTTCCGCGATCATCGCGTATCCGAAGAGCAGGTCCGCGAACTCACCGATTGACGGATCGTCCTTGTTCCCCTTTACGCGCGCGTGTAATTTCTGAACGATGTCGTGGTCTGGATTGAGTTCCATGATCCGCAACTGGTCCGGGGAATTTCCCTGCTGTGCCTGGAGGATCCGCTGCAAATGCGGGCTGAAATCCTCATCGGAGACCACCAGACAGGCGGGCGAGTCCGTCAAACGGTTCGTCAAACGGACTTCCTTGACGTACTTTTCGAGCCTGGTCTTGAGAAGCCCCAGCAGGTCGACATGCTCTATCGCTCTTACGTTCAGGTCTTTTCGTGCAGTGTTTTGCTCTTCTTCGCTTCCCAGTGCGACGGTCCCCTTACCGATCGACTTCAATTTTTTCCCTTCGAATTCCGTCAGCGCCTGAACCATGAGTTCGTCGATCGGATCGCTGAGGTAGAGGACTTCCAGTTCGCGTTCCTGGAGAGCTTCAAGATGCGGAGAGTTTTCGATCCTTGATCTCGAGTCGCCCGAGAGGTAGAAAATGTCGTTCTGGTCGGACTGCATCCGGTTTACGTAGCCTTTCAGATCCGTCAAATTCTCTTTGTCATGAGAAGAATCAAACAGCAACAGCGGTATCAGCTTGTCCTTGTTTTCGAAGTCGAAACTGACGCCCTCTTTCATAACCCGCCCGAACTGCTTCCAGAGGGTGAGGTAGCTCTCCTTGTCGTTCCTGGACATGTCGCCAAGCGTGTCGATGACCTTCTTCGTGATCCACTTCCGGATCTGCGTGATGTGGCGATCTTCCTGCAGCCGCTGACGGGAAATGTTGAGCGGCAAATCCGAGGAGTCCACCAGACCCTTGACGAAGCGAAGGTAGCGGGGCAACAAGTCTTCGCAGTTGTCCATGATCAGGACTTTCCGGACGTAGAGTTGCAGGCCGAATTTCCCCGTGTCGAAGAAGAGATCCATCGGGGCCTGGGAGGGCAGGTAGAGCAGTGCCTGATATTCGATCCGGCCTTCTGCCTTGAACGAGAAGTGCTTCAGCGGTTCGTTCCAGTCGTGGCTGACGTGCTTGTAGAACTCTTTGTGTTCCTCTTCACTCACTTCGGAATCCGGGCGCGTCCAGATCGGTTTCATCGAGTTGATCGGTCCGGCTTCCTCGTCCTTTTTCTTGTCGGCGTCTTTTCCGGTTGATCGATACTCGATCGGATACGTCACGAAATCCGAGTACTGTTTGACGATTCGCTTGACGATCCATTCTTCGGTGAAATCTTCGAGGCCGCTTTCCGTATCGACCGGTTTGAGGTGCAAGGTGATGGACGTCCCCCTGCGGAATTTTTCACCTTCGGTCAGCGTATACTGTCCGTCTCCGGTGGATTCCCAGAGTGTCGCCTGGTCCCCTCCTGCGCGGCGTGTCAGCAAGGAGACCTTGTCGGCCACCATGAACGTGGAATAGAACCCCACGCCAAACTGGCCGATCATCTTTTCAGCCAGGTCCCCGGACTTCCCTTTCAGGTTTTCAAGCAACTCCCGCGTTCCCGATTTCGCGATCGTGCCGATGTGCTCGACCACTTCCTCGCGGCTCATTCCGATGCCGCTGTCGTGAACGGTCACGGTTCGGGCGTCGTGGTCGCTCTCGATCGTGATTTCGAACAACTCGTCCTTCCCCAGAAGATCCGGGCTGGTCAGTGACTCCACCCGCAACCGATCCAAAGCGTCCGATGCGTTCGAAATCAACTCCCGCAGAAAGATGTCCTTGTTCGTGTAAAGAGAATGAATCATCAGGTCGAGGACCTGCTTGGCCTCGGCCTGGAATTGAAGTGTCTCGGCAGTGCTCATGTTGTCCCTATCCTCCGAAAGGTAAACAATCATTGTAAGCCGTTTCCGGGAGTTTCGGCAAAATCGGCAAGGGATTTTGACGCAAAGGCGCAAAGACGCAGAGGGCGTTTTGGGGGAATCCTTTTTTGAACCTTTTTCTCTGCGTCTCTGCGCCTTTGCGCCGAAAAACTCTTTCGGTGTTTTTCCAGTTACCCCACGGGCTAAAACATCAACTGCATGCGACCCAGGTAGGAAAAAGTCGACTTGCCGTTGAACGGGCCGGTGCGGTTCGGGTGTTGGAATCGTTCGAATGCGAAGTTGGACTGATGGCGGATGAAGCTGCTCAGCCACCAGTTAAAACCGGTGGTGTAGGCTTCACCGCGGTTCGAGCTCACGCGGTCGTCGATCTGCAGATTTTCATAACGAAAAACAAGCTGCAGTGCTCCCGTGCCGCCGTCCTGGAGGAACGTTGTGTCGGGCACGATCGCACCATTTGAACGTGTCACCCCTCCGAACACATAGGCGGTGTTGAACATGAATCCCTTGGACACGACGGCCGGCAGATTGCCTCCTCCGGTTCCCATCCCGTCACGTCGCTGGTTGGTCTGGTCAAACTCGCCGCGGATCGCAAACTTAGGGTGCAGCCAGTCGAACTCGACGTTGGCGCGAGTGATCTTGCCGTTGACCGGAACACGATTGAAGAACGTGACGCTTCGGCTTGCCGTCCTTCCCCTGAAGCTACTTCCAACCGCGCGCCGGCCCTGGCCGAATGCGCCGCCGAATGCGAAATTCTCGAAGAGTTCGCTGGACCCGAAGGGTTTGAAACGCAGCCGACCGGTGACCTCGGGAGTGGCTCTGGCGTTGGAGTTCAGTACGCCGAGTCCGTTCGAAGCGCTGACGGCGTATTCGACCGCGTCATCCAGGAACGATCCGTGAACCATGATGCCTGGGGATCGTCCGGGGGACAGTTCCGTCAGGGACGAGCGATCGACGAAGTTGACCCTCTGGGAAGACTGCAACCTCTCCTGGCTGAACGGCGCCTTGAATTGACCGAAGCGGAACTCGAGGGCGTCGCTGACTTTGGCGTTCACATAGCCATCGCGCAGGATGCTGCTGCCCCGGTCGGCGAAATCGGTTTCGACTTTATAGGTATAGCTGTCGTAGAGCTGTCCCTCTACGGTGATTCGTGCCCGCCGCAGGACGAAGGTGGATTCCGGTGTGCCTTCATCGGTGAAGCTCCGATAGTCCAGATGCATTCGTCCGGAAAACTGCATCGTGAAATCCCCGTTCGCGCTGTTGATGAAGGGGTGCCTGCCAGTCCAGCCGGCGACCGGATTCCCCTGGGTTTGCGCACGGGCGGGGGCCGCTCTGCGCGCTTCCAACCGAAGTTCGGCCTTTGGCGGAGCGACCTCCAATCGATCGCGCTTAACTTCAGAAGACCCTTCCGGGAGCAACATCGCGAGTTCCTCCCGCGTTGAGACAATCATAGCTAACTGTTCGTGCACGAGGCTCTCCAGCTGCCGAATTCGTTCCTCCTGCAACTCGAGTCGAGCCTCGAGTTTCTCCAACGGACCTGGAGCGGGCTTTTTCGACTCGTCTCGGTCGTCGGCCAGAAGAGCCGCGGGGCTGGCCAGAAGCACGACTGACAACAAAATGACTCGCCAAACTTGGGTATTCACTTGTCCTCCGGAGAATTCCAGAATGTCTTATTTAGGACCAATACTAGAAGTTCGCACATACATGTTTTATTTGTGCCACAAACCTGGAGTTCTTGCGTGAACTTTGTGCGAATCTGCTGCTAATTTTGCGAAAATTGCCGGACCTTGGACTCCCTGGTCCCGATGGGACCGAATCCGCCTTCCCGAAACGCTATACTCCCGCCGATGGCAGCCTTCCTCATCCGTCGTCTCTTACTGACCATCCCCGTCGTCTGGATCGTCGTCACGCTTGTCTTTACACTGATTCATCTGGTGCCCGGCGACCCGATCGCGCAGATGTTAGGTGAAGGTGCGGCCGTCACAGAGGTCGAACGGGTCCGGCGCGAACTGGGGTTGGACCGGCCGATCTTCGATCAATACATTTCCTACATGTCGGACCTGTCCCGGGGAGACCTCGGTGTTTCGTTCCGAAACCAGGAACCGGTCCTCACTTCGATCGTGCGGCGCTACCCTGCGACGATCCAGCTCGCCCTGGCCGCGATCTTCTTTTCACTCCTGATTGCGGTTCCGCTCGGCATCGTCGCGGCCGTGAAACGCGGGACGGTTGCCGACCGTTCGATAGGTTTGTTCACCCTCGTCGGCGTGTCCCTGCCGAATTTCGCTCTCGGGCCGCTGTTGATCCTTTTGTTTTCGATTGCCCTGGGATGGCTTCCGGTGTCCGGCAGGGAAAGCTGGGCCCACCTGATCTTACCGGCCATCACGATGGGTGGTGCCATGGCCGCAATCATGACACGAATGGTGCGGTCGTCGATGCTCGAGGAGATTCATCAGGACTACGTCCGGACCGCGCGCGCCAAAGGCTTGACCGAGCGACGCGTGATGTTGGGGCACGCGATGAGAAACGGCTTGATACCGATTTTGACCGTGATGGGACTGCAACTGGGAACTCTACTGGCGGGCGCCATCATAACCGAGACGATATTTGCGTGGCCGGGTCTGGGCCGGTTGACCGTCCAGGCAATTAACGCGCGCGACTACCCACTGGTTCAGGGATGCATCCTGGCGATCGCAATGACTTACATTCTCGTCAACCTGGCGACCGACGTGTTTTACTCGATCATCGACCCTCGAATTCGATATGAGTGACCCGCCATGAGAGAGTTCTTCAAACAGAACCGCCTGGCCCTGGTGGGTGCGATCATCGTCGTGTTTCTCGCTATGGTTGCCTTGCTGGCGCCCTGGTTGGTGATGCACGATCCGGCCGCCCAGGAGCTTTCCGCCCGGCTGGCGGGGCCATCGTGGAATCATCCGTTTGGAACGGACGAGTTGGGAAGGGACATCCTGTCGCGCGTGATGATGGGGACGCGTGTGAGCATGCGAGTGGGGGCCACGGTCGTACTCCTTTCCGGCTTCGTGGGGGTCTTGATCGGTGGGGCCGCCGGGTTCATCGGTGGCCGGTTCGACACCGTCATCACAGTCGTCGTGATCAACTCTCTGTTGGCGTTTCCCGGGATTCTGCTGGCGATCGCACTCGTCGCGTTTCTCGGTCCGGGGCTCAACAAGCTGATCCTGGCCCTATCGGTTATTGGCTGGGTCGGGTACGCTCGCCTGGCTCGCGGCCAGGTGTTGAAGGTCAAGACGCTCGATTTCGTCGAAGCCGCCCGCTCGATGGGTGCCACTAAACTGAGAGTGTTCCTTCTTCATGTCCTGCCGAACATCATCCAGCCGGTCCTGGTCCAGGCAAGCATCGGCATGGCCGCCGCGATTCTGGCCGAAGCCGCCCTGAGCTTCCTGGGTCTTGGAATCACCCCACCCACCCCCAGCTGGGGCTCCATGCTGAACAGCGCCAGGAACCATCTCTTCGATGCCCCCCACATCCTCATCTTCCCATCCCTGGTCCTGATGATCACCGTCCTCTCCTTCAATTCCCTTGGCGACGCCATCCGCGACTGGCTGGACCCCAAGTCGTATTCGCCCGGCACGAACATTTCTCGAGGATGAAACAGGGTTTCGACGCAAAGGCGCAGAGACGCAGAGAAGGATTCTTTCGGTCCCTAATCCCGAGCTTCTTCTCTCTGCGTCTCTGCGCCTTTGCGTCTGAAAGCTGTGACTGTTATCGACTACGTGCCAGTCAGGTGCCGGTGGCTATGAATTTCTGGCGGCACTCGTCGGAACAGAAGTGGAAGACTTCCGAGCCTCGGTTGGCGCTGATGGCCTGGTTGTCGCTGACGTAGGTCCCGCAGACGGGGTCTTTGACGAGTTTGCCGGTTTTCGTTCCGCCCGGGGAGTCGCCGGACGAGGGGGATCGGGAAGGGTCGGTTGAGGCGAACAGGCCGCGGAGCGTGGATAGGGCTGCCAGGACGATGGCGAAGACGATTGCGACTCGGATAAAGAAGCGCATGCGTACCGCCTATTGGGATCCCGCTTTGGCGCGTTCGGTGGCGAGCCGGCCGCGGAGCAGGCCGAGTCCGGGGTAGTTGGCGTCGATGCCTTCGATCCGCCGGATGGTCTGTTCGGCAGCGGAGACGTCGTGCATCGATTCGATCTGTGCGATAGCGACGTTGTGGAGAGCGAGGACGTGGTTCGGATCCGCCGCGAGTGCGAGATCAAATGCAGCCATGGCCTCGTCCACGTCTCCCAGATTGTAGAATGCGGTCCCCATATCGGTTCGCACGACAGGGTCGTCCGGATTCTTCTCCAGTACCTTCCCGTAAGCTTCGATCGCCTCCCGGTATCGTTCCAGGTTAAACAGGAAGTTTCCGTATCGCATCAACAGTTCCGGTTCGTCGGGGTTTTGTCGCAGCGCCTCGTCGAAGAGGGCGAGCATTTCTTCATCGGTGATTTCGGGTCGGTCGGTCGCGGCTTCTTCAATCGTTGCCGCGGCCTCGTCGGCGGCGATTTGCCGACGGGCTTCCGCCTGGTAGCTGCCGAAGACATAAGCCGAAGCAGATCCCAGTATGATACCGAGGATGGCGATGTGGATGTTCTTGCTGGTGAACATAGTCGGGCGTCGTCACACGCAAGAAAGAGGGCCGGACGGACCGACCCTCTCTCTTGTCAACCTGTCCCGGGAGCCGGCTTCGATCCTAGACGCCGCCGGCAGCAACGATAAGCTGTTTCGCCGCCTCGGAGTTCGGCCCGTCAGGGACCATTTCCAGGTATTTCTGCAGAACCGGAATCGCTTCCTGCATCGTGTCCGCTGACCCAAAAAAGGAAATACCGAGCTGATAGTAGGCCTCAGCCAGTTCCGGGTCGTATTCGATCGCTTTCTTGAATGCTTCCGATGCGGCAGCGGACCGGCCGGTGTTTGTCATCACCGCACCCAGGTTGTAGTAAGCCTGACCGGCGGAATCCGGTGTCAGTTCCGCCGTTTTCTCAAGTGCTGCGATCGCTTCCTCTGTTTTCCCCGCGTTTCCATAAACGATACCGAGGTTGTTGTAGTACGCACCTTCCATTGGGGCCAGCATGATGGCCTTCTGGTAAGTCTCGACAGCTTCGTCGAATTGCTTGGCTCCCGACAGTGCATCTGCCAGGTTCGCGTAAATGACGTGCTGGGTGTCGTCACTTTCGAGCGCGAGTCGGAAGTGCGTCACGGCTTCGGTGAAGTTCTTTGCGTCGAGCGCCGTTCGTCCCAGCTCGAACGAGTCCCGTGTCGCCACGGCTTTCAAACGGGCTTCTTCGGCTGCCCTCCCTGCTTCACTGTCGAGAATCATGTCGGCAAGCGCCGCCAGATCGAAGCTGGCGTCGGCGGTGTCGCCCGAACGAATCTGGAGTCCGTCCCGGTACTGAATCGTCCGTCCGTCGACCTGCAGGGTCACTCGATAGGTGCCCGACGGCAGTCCGGCGTGAAAGAACTTGCCGTCCTCGTCGGTCTCGGCTTCGAAATGCTGGGTGATTTCCTGCCGGTCTATCAACATCGTCGCCCCGACCAAGGGGGCTCCGTCGGTGCTGATCACGGTTCCGTTAATGTTTCCCGTCTGCGCGTAAGAAGGTATCGCGAAGACGAAAACAAGAACAAGCAAGGGCAGCAATCGGATTGTGTATCTCATCATAACCCTCCGTCTCTTAAACTCATACATACTGGGGTCTTTCCTCATAGGCGACCGGGTCTATCAAACCGGCCTCCGAAAATGCTTTAAGCCGCAGCGCGCAGCTATCACAGGTCCCGCAGGCTTTCGTCGTGTTGCGGTAACAGGACCACGTCAGTTCGAACGGCGCTCCAAGCTCAAAGCCCTTCCGAACGATTTGCGCTTTCCGCATTTCGATCAGAGGGGTCCGAACCGTAATCCGGGTCGTCGGTCGGGTGCCGGCGTCGATGAGCGCGTTCATCGCTTCAAAGTATTCCGGCCTGCAATCGGGATAGCCCGAACTGTCTTCCCAAACCGCCCCGATAAAAATCTCTTCCGCTCCGATGACCTCCGCCCACGAGGTTGCGATCGATAAAAAGTGCGCGTTCCGAAATGGAACGTATGTATTTGGAATATCGTGGTTATCCAAAGTCTGGTCGGGCACCGTGATATTCGTATCCGTCAGGCTGGATCCTCCGATCCTCGTCATGAAATCCAGACTCACACCCAGCCGATCCGCCACGGAGAAAGAATCTGCCTGGGCATTGAACGATTCCAACTCCCGGCTTTCCGTTCTCTGGCCGTAACTGGCGTGAAGTGCGAAAAGTTCGTGATTCGGTTGGGCTATTGCCGCCGTGACACAGCTATCCAAACCGCCGCTCATTAGAACCACGGCCCTGGGCTTGCTGGATTGAATTCCCCTCTTCACGGCATTTCGACTCAAACCGTCTCTCCTAGAGTTTAATTTTCCAACCCCCTGAAAGTCAAAGCATTGGTTGGCCGAATCAGCTTTCTCCATCATTTATCGATGGCGCCTCCAACAGTTGCTAAACGCCTCGAACCAAAGGTCCCCATATATATTTGTGGACTTGGAGCCCGAGGCGGACCCCCAAGCCGTCCGAAAGAATCCACTCGGAGAGCCGTACCGGGGGCAGGACCTCGTGCACAGGTGCAAACAGCACGGCCTGGATTTGCGACTTCAGGTTCTCGTTGTAGAAGCTCCGGGACCACTCATAATCCGCCCTCGACGAGATCACGAACTTGAACTCGTCATGGGGCGCGGCCAGCCTGATGTTGTCCTGACAGAACGTCCCAGCCTCTCGACTGTCCGGACATTTGACGTCGATGATCTTGATCACCGATTCCGGGACCCGGTCGAGACGGACGTGGCCACCTGTCTCGAGCATTACCGTGTAGCCCCGCCCGAGCAGTTGTTCCATCAGGGGGATCGCGGCATCCTGTTCGAGCGGCTCGCCGCCGGTAATCTCGACCAGCCGGGTCGGGTATCCGGAAACAGTTTCGAGGACTTCCCCGATCGTCATCGCGTGCCCACCCGAGTAGGAGTACTTGGTGTCGCAGTAGACACACCGGAGGCTGCAACCGGTCAACCGAACGAATGCCGAGGGCTTTCCGGCATGTGAGGATTCACCCTGGATGGAGTGGAAGATCTCGGTGATTTGCACCGGAATGCTGAGATCGTTTTTCATTTATCGCCCGATCCGCTGTTGCCGACGAACCCCCTCAAATCCTCTACGTCGTCGACGATGGCGTAGTCGGGCAGACTGGAGAGAAACAGTTTGCCGTAGCCTCGTGTCTTCAACCGGCTGTCGAGAATTGCCAGGATGCCCTTGTCGGTCCGGGAGCGAATGAGCCGTCCAAACCCCTGCTTGAGACGCAGGATCGCCGCCGGAACCTGATAATCGGCGAAACCGTTTCCTCCCGATTGTTCGATTTCCCGGATCCGCGCCTGAACCAGGGGATCCGACGGCACCTGGAACGGGAGCTTGTCGATGATGACGCAACTGAGCGCCTCACCCTTCACGTCGATCCCCTGCCAGAAACTGGAGGTCGCAAACAGGACGGCCTGCGGTTTCCGTCGAAACTGTTCCAGCAGTCGACTGCGGCTCGTCCGGCCCTGGATCAGCACGGGGTAGGGAAGCTCGTCTACAAGCATCTTGTAGCAGGCCTGCATCTGCTGGTAGCTGGTGAACAGGACGAATGCCCGGCCTTCGGATATCTCAAGGATCTTCTTGATTTCCTCTCCGGCGAGTTTCA
The DNA here is from genome assembly GCA_965247425.1 of Terriglobia bacterium. Classification (GTDB taxonomy): domain Bacteria; phylum Acidobacteriota; class Terriglobia; order 20CM-2-55-15; family 20CM-2-55-15; genus CAZOZZ01. Next base: position 638,886 of record OZ252023.1, on the reverse strand, counting down.
GGTAGGCGGGGTTCCGATAGTCGGGAAGGAACGACGGGACATAGAGCGCTGCTTGTTTCTTGAAATCAAATTCCGTGGACAACGTTTCGCCGTAAGCGTTGTCCAGGCCGAGTCGGGAACGGATATAGTCCGTTGAACCGCCCACCGTCAGCGTCGCCGATGTGAGCACGCAGGTCGGCACCTTATCGAACAGTCTTTCCCTTAGCAACGGGGAGATATCGATAGGACAGGCTTCGAGGAACACGCCTCGCCCCCTCCGGTCCAGCCACGAGACGTAGTTGTCGGGGTTGCCGTCCCTGAAGATTTCCAGCTCATTGGCGATCTCACCGGCGCGCCGCGCCAGGTTGCTCCATTCTCCGCCCATGTCCAGTTGCCGTTTGAATGCACGCTTGAGGTCGTAGAGTTCGTCGATCAATTCATCGATGCCTTCCAGTTCCGGAAGGGGGTGCCGCCCGTCTCGCAGGATCAGGAACTGCCCGAAGAAATGATCCGCTGCCCGGCCGATAGCCGTCGCTTCGCTCTCGATTGGAATCGTCGTTTCCTGTGCCAGAGATCGTGTATCGAAGAGAAGTTCCTGTATCCGGTAGTTGCTGACGTGAAAACCGAAGTATCCGGTCGCAATGTCTTCCAGTTCGTGAGCCTCATCGAAGATGACCGCCGTGTAGTCGGGCAGGATTTGAGCCATTTCAGACTCGCGGATGGACAGATCCGCAAAGAACAGGTGGTGGTTGACCACGACGATGTCCGATTCCATGGCTTTCTGTCGGACCAGAGTCAGGAAACAACTTTCGAATTCCTCACACTTCGTGCCCAGGCAACGATCGCGTCGCGCGTCCAGCCGCGACCACAACTCATCGTCGTCGGAAATCGTGGTCAACTCGGCGCGGTCTCCAGTTTCCGTCTCGCTGGCCCACTCGGCGATCTCGGAGAAGTTATCCAGCTCGAGAGGTGTAAACAATCCTTCTTCCTGAAACGTGTGGAGTTTCAGTTTGCAGAGGTAGTTGTTACGTCCCTTGAGGTACGCCGCGCGAATCGGTCGATCGAGGATGCCTTCGAGTAGAGGGATGTCCTTGTAGAAAATCTGGTCTTGAAGCGCCTTCGTCCCGGTCGAAACCAACAGCCTGCGACCGTGCATCAGCGCCGGTGCCAGGTATGCCAGGGTCTTACCCGTCCCGGTCCCCGCTTCGATGATCGCGTGGGTTTGCCCTTCGAGCGCCTCGGCCACGACCTCGGCCATTTGCATCTGAGACGGCCGCGGTTCGTAATCTTCGAGCTTCCTGGCAAGCAGACCGTTTGAGGAAAAAAACTCTTTCATAAGGGGAAACCGATGGCGCAGTCCCAGGCGCGGGCGGCGCTAAAGTCCAAGTGTATACTTTAATCGGCCCAGGTTAGGGAACTGTACAGGAAAGCGTGTCGGGGTGGCCGTCCCTGGCCACCCGCGGGCACGAGTCGGCCTCCCGTTCGGAGGCAAAATCCGACGAGCGGTGTGCCGGGGTCAAACCGGTGACTGGTGTGCCGGGGGCGAAACCAGAGTGTTGGCGGCAAGCCAGGTGGGTGGTGTGTCGGGGCAGAGTCAGGTGGGTGACATTTGGCAAACCCGCGGGGGCCCACGGAGGGCCCCCCCGACATGCACTTTGTTAGATTTGTCCAAATGATTGAAATCAGTCCGGACATTGCCGATGCGGTTCAACTCGGGATCATTGAAGCCGAGGATGTCGTTGTCGGGGAGACTCCGGAGAAGTTCCGGCAAGTGTTAAACGACCTCGCGGCGGAATACGCGGAAAAGTATCGAGACATTCCACCCGGCCAGGTCGAGCCGATTCGGGCGGTGCGAAAGCTGTTTCATCGGACGGGACTCGATCCCACCAGACATCGACCGTCGTCGGAGGCTCTGTTCCGGAGGGTCGTGCGGGGGAAGGACCTTTACTTTATCAATACCGCAGTGGATCTGATCAACTACTATTCTTTGAAGTTGATGATTCCCATGGGCCTGTTCGATTCCGACACGCTGCGTCCGCCGATCGAATTCCGGATCGGTCGGGACGGGGAATCCTACGAAGGGATTGGCCGGGGCGAGCTGAACCTTTATCATTTTCCTGTGCTCTCCGATCAGGAGGGTGAGTTCGGAAGCCCCATCTCGGATTCAGTGCGGACTCGGGTTCGAGATGACACGCGCCGACTCCTGTGGATCCTGATCGCTCCGCCGTCGAGGGAACTGCCGATGGACGAAGCGGCCGCCGCCATGGTGGAGTGGAACAAGGGGCAGATCAAAACAACGCGGCTCATCCGCCCGGCTGGATGAACCGACAGAGAGGCTTATGCTAACCATTCCAAGACCGCTGCTTAAACAGATCCACAAGCATATGGAGGAGACGTACCCTCACGAGTGCTGCGGTCTGATCATCGGTACGACGGGAGAAAAGAAGGCCGTAGAATTGTTCCGGCCCTGCAGGAACCTCAACAACGAGAGGGCCGCGGACCGCTACGAACTGGATCCCAGAGACATGCTCGTTGCTCAGCGCGAGTTTGAAGAGGGCCCGTGGGATATCATTGGAATTTACCACTCGCACCCGGACCATCCGTCGAAGCCTTCCCAATTCGACACGGACCGCGCATGGCCGGGCTACTCCTACATCATCGGATCGGTGAGCAACGGGAGCGTCGAGAAACTACAGAGTTGGGAACTGAATGAATCGGAGCGCAAGTTCTATGAAGAACCCCTCGATATTCAGGAGGAGGAGTAATCGATATGAGTATTAAAGTGAAAATTTCCACGCCCCTGCGTGTGTTGACCTCCGGACAGGCAGAGGTGCCCGTTGAGGCCTCGACCGTAGACGAAGCCTTGAAGCAGCTGAACGCGGAGTTCAGCGGCTTTGGCGAGAAAGTCTTCGACGAGTCGGGCCAGGTACGGCGCTTCATCAACATCTACGTCAACGAGGACAATATCAAGGATCGGGACGACCTTCGAACGGCGATCGAGGCCGGGGATACGATTTCGATCTTGCCATCGATTGCCGGGGGAAAGTAGGAGGGGTTCAACGCGGGGACGCGGTCCAATCACCCCGAGAGTTTAGTCGCTCCACGATGTGGTATCTTCCGACCTGTGTCTGATACTCCTGAGAATAATGAAGATGTGAAGGCCGTCTTGCCGCTCGTGGCCATTATTGGGCGGCCGAATGTCGGTAAATCGACGATCTTCAACCGGCTTGTCGGGCGACGACGGGCTATTGTTTCCGACGAACCCGGAATCACCCGCGATCGCATCTATGGCACCCTGGACTGGAGCGGCGTGTCATTTGAGATAGTCGACACCGGAGGCATCATCCCCGGAGAAGAATCGGAGATCCCCCAGAAAATATTTGAGCAGGCAAGCGTGGCTATCGAAGCCGCATCAATAGTGCTTTTCGTGGCAGATGCGCGCGCCGGGCGAACGCCTGGAGATGAGGAACTGGCCGGGTTGCTCCGGCGGGCCGAACGTCCGGTTTTCCTTCTTGTCAACAAGATCGACACCACCAGTCAGGAAGCCGATATCGGCGAGTTCGCCCGGTTGGCCATCGAGAAGACATTCCCTATTTCCGCTGAGCACGGGCGTGGCTTTACCGAGCTGTTGGATGACATCGCAGCCGCTCTGCCGGAGAATCCCGAATACGAAGCGGATACCGATGAGATCAAGGTGGCGATTATCGGCCGCCCGAACGCCGGCAAGTCCACTTTGTTGAACATGCTGGTCGGTGAACAGCGATCCATGGTCTCCCCTATCGCCGGGACGACCCGCGACGCGGTGGACAGTGTGATCGAACGGTCCGGTGTACGCTTTCGGTTCATTGACACCGCGGGGATCCGCCGAAAAGGCAAGACGGATCAAACGGCGGAAAAGTTAAGCGTGATCATGGCCAGGAAACACCTGGGGCTGAGCGACGTCGCCATTCTTCTCATTGACGGGGAGCGGTCGATCGCAGCGATCGACGCGACCATCGGGGGTTACGCCCACGAGGCGGGACGGTCGGTTCTGATCGCCGTCAACAAGTGGGACCTGGTCGAAAAGAGCCCGACAATCACGGCCGATTTCGAGAAGAAGATTCGAGAGAGGCTCAAGTTCCTCGAATATGCGCCCATCCAGTTCATTTCCGCCAAAACCGGTCAGCGTGTCCAGAAACTCTATGGGATGATCGAGGAGATCTACGAGCATCGTCGCCGTCGCGTGGGCACCGGGGAACTGAATCAGTTCCTGAAAGACGTGAGCATGGAGCGTGGGGGCCTGCCCTCAGACGTCAAGGTGCGCTACATCGCGCAGGTAAAAACAGGACCTCCAACTTTTGTGGTCTTTGCCAATACGAAGCGAAAGCTACATTTCTCGTTTGAACGATTTCTCATGAATCAGATTCGGGAGAGATTTTCTTTCGAGGGGAGCCCGATTATAATCAAACATCGTGCGGGCAAAAGGGGTTCGGGTGGCAAACGTTGAGATTCCAGACAAGCTGTACTTCAAGATCGGGGAAGTCGCAGACATCGTCGGTGTCGAAGCCTTCGTTCTACGCTTCTGGGAATCCGAGTTTCCGACACTGTCGCCGAAGAAGGCGGAGTCGGGCCACCGCGTCTATCGTCGAGCGGATCTTGAGATAGCGCTCAAGATAAAGGAACTCCTTCACGAACAGGGTTTCACGATTGCGGGGGCCCGCAAGCAGATCGGACGTCGGGGCCGTGACAAAGCTGACGACAAAGTGGGAGAAAAGACGGCGAAGAAGCTCGAACAGGTATGCGATGAGCTTCGGGACATCTTGACATTGCTCGACGGTAAATCCTAAGGTGATGTGGAGGTGAATTCGGTCTGCCCGGTTCGCCTCTCTCGGGACGTAGCGCAGCTTGGTAGCGCGCACCCTTGGGGTGGGTGAGGCCGCCGGTTCAAATCCGGCCGTCCCGACTTCCTCTCGTGGACACTCAAATCCTTATTACAAACGACGACGGTATCGCTTCTTCTGCGCTTAAGGCGCTGGAGGTCGAGTTGAGGCACCTTGGCAGGCTGACCGTCGTTGCTCCCGATCGGGAGATGAGCGCGACCAGCCACTCCATCACGCTGAACCGCCCGCTTCGCTTCCACCAAGTTGCAGCCAGTCGTTTCTCCGTAGACGGGACACCGGCCGACTGTGTGATTCTGGCGTTTCTCCGGATTCTCGAAACACGTCCACACCTGCTGGTGTCCGGCATCAACAGGGGCAAGAACGTCGGCGACAGCGTGGCGTATTCGGGTACTCTGGCCGCGGCGTTTGAAGGCGCCTTACAGGGCATACCCGGCATTGCCGTTTCGCTCGAGTACCGCGAACCGATGGATTTCCAACCGGCTGCCGAGTTCACAGCCGTCCTGGCGCACAGAGTTCTCGAAGAAGGCCTGCCTCCCGGCGTCGTCCTGAACGTGAACTTTCCAACCGTCTGGAACGGCAGGGTTCTTTTGACCAGACAAGGGCAGAATGAAGGCCGGACCGTTCTGGTGGAAAACCTCGATCCCCGGGGCGAGCAGTATTTCTGGCTCCACGAAGAACTTCACGACCACAACGACACCCCTTCCGAAGAGCACCCCGCAGACTACGAAGCCCTCCAGGACGGTTACGCCTCAGTCACGCCCCTCCAGGTCGACCGAACCGCCGTCCGCTTTTTCAAACCCCTGTCGAACTGGACCGACATCTTCGACGTTTCCTCAACATCACAACGCCAGGGCGAAAAGGACGGTTGATCACAGGCCCTGGTCGCGTCAGCCGAGTTGACAATGCGATTTCGTGTCTTTGACGGACTCCCAGCGAACGCTCTCCGACTTTTTCGAATACGTTTTCGGCAATCGGGATAAACTAATCCTGCGAGGATGTATTCACCATGAAGGCAGCGTCATTGCTGGTCGCCGTTGTTTGCTTGTGTGCGACGTCAATCGCCGCGGGCTTTCAGTCCCATAGAGTCGGCGGGCAGGTCGTGGACATGTCGGGTGATCCCCTGGTCGGTGTGAACGTATCGCTTCAGTTGGACGGTGTTCCGCTTTCCACATCAACGAATCAGGGTGGCTACTTCCAGGTCGGCGACCTGCCGGCGGGAGTCTTCCTGGTTGAGTTCTCACTGAACGGCTACGAGACAATTCACGAGTGGTTTCAACTCGGCGCAGGACGACTTGAGCAATTTACAAGCATCGTTCTCAATCCGCGTTACGCGCAGTCCCGGACAGTCGACGGCGATCATGTCGTCGATGTTGGACAAGTTCCCCGGGAATTTCTCGCAAGAAGCGCTCGACGAGTACGAGAAGGGTTTGGAGACCAAAGCAAGCGGTGAGGTCGATGCGGCTATCCATCATCTCGAGGCCGCCACTCGCCTGGCTCCGGCTCATCTGGACGCACACATCAATCTCGGTACTCTCTACCAACAGCAGGAACGGCTGGATGACGCGGAGCGGGAGTATGTGCTGGCGCGGGACCTGACCGCACTGAACCCCCGACCGCTGATCAATCTTGGTGGCCTCTACATTCTTCGTGGGAACTTCGAAGCCGCGATCGAACTGCTTCGCGCGGCGACGGCTATGACCACGCAGTCGGCCGAGGCTTACTACAATCTGGGAATCGCACTCTTCCGCAGCCAGAGGCTCAGGGAAGCGGAGGAGCCATTGCTGAGGGCCATTGAACTGGATCCCAACATGACCGGACTGCGGCTCACCCTCGCTGAGGTGTATCTGCGGATGAGGTCCGGGGCTCTCGCGGTCGAGCAACTGGAAGCATATCTCAGCGAAACTTCGGAAGGGAAGTGGCGCGAGATCGCTCAAAGGATGCTCACAGCCGCCCGGGCCATCCGGGACTCTTCTCCGCCGAAACCGGAATGAAGCGAATCGGCCCAGCTACTCCACCGCCGTCGCCTCAATCTCAATCATCAACTCCGGAAACGCCAACCGGGAAACACCCAGCAGCGTGCTCGCCGGCCGACACCCCGCCGGCCCCAATCGTTCCCCCGCTACATCGGCCGCTTCCATGAACTTGTCCACGTCGGTCGTGTAATAGTTCAGCCGCACGACGTTCTCTAACGCGAGGCCCGCCTGCTTCAGGACGGTCTCAAGGTTGTCGATCGCCTGACCGAGTTGAGCGCGCATATCGCCCGCATGAAGCGGATTACCTTCGTCGTCGTTCGAAGTCTGCCCAGCAATAAACAGCGTTCGGTTGATTCCGCTGACATCATTTCCCTGTACAAATCCATACTGGTCCTGCCATTTCCAAGGGTTGACGATTTTTCGTTCCATCGGTCCTCCTCCTGTGGACGAGCGTGTCCGGAAAGCAGTCTATCTCCTTTCGGTCCTACTCACACGTTCGGTTCTAACGGCGTCGAAGGGGCACCCCCGTCCCCAACACCTTGTGCTAAGATTGGAACTCGGTTATATCGGGGCGTGGCTCAGCCTGGCAGAGCACCTGGTTCGGGATCAGGGGGTCGGAGGTTCAAATCCTCTCGCCCCGATTAATAGAATCAATAAGATACAGCCCGTTTCGGAATGGCACCGAAACGGGCTGTAGACGTTTTTGTAGACGAAATTTCCTCCAAGTTCCACCAACTTCCACAAACAAGCGGTAATTCCGTAAGATTCCGCACGAGAAAACCCGATGTGAGAATTCTTCTACGGTAAGCAGACGAATCAGGATTTGAAAGATGTGAAAGAATGGATAAACGCTTCGGCGTTTGAACGAAGCCGCTGTCGCGGCGGACGCTACGCGTGGGCTGAGCGAACGGTGCTAAGCAAACTGTAGAGTGTGGGCTTCAAAGGAGGCCTACATGACGGACCTGCGTAAACGGATGCTGGAGGAACTCCAGCGTCGTAATTTCTCTCCGATCACCATCCGAAGTTACCTGCGAGTCGTTGAAGACTTCGCGGGCTATTTTGGCACGCGCCCCGATCGTCTCAGTCAGGAAGACCTGCGGCAGTATCACCTACATCTGATCCGGGAGCGAAAGCTCGCGGCCAAGACTGTCGGCTTGTACATTGCCGCCTTGCGGTTCTTTTTTGTAAAGACGCTGCGGCGTCCATACCTGAAGCTGGATCTCCCATATCCCAGAACCCCGAAACGATTGCCGACGGTTTTGAGCCAGGACGAGGTCGCACGACTGATCGACTCGGCAAAGAATTTGCTGGATTACGCGATGCTCATGACCTTGTACGCCACCGGGATGCGCCGAGCCGAGTTGATCCGGTTGAAGGCCGAGGATGTTGATAGCGAGCGCATGATCATCCACATCCGTCAGGGCAAGGGTCATCGTGATCGCGACGTGCCATTGACACCAAAGCTCTTGCAGACGCTACGAGAATACTGGTGTTGGATGAAGCCCAAGACCTATTTGTTTCCGGGCATGGTGAACAACTGGCGCGCCGACAAACCCCTCACCCCCAAGTGCGTGTGGTCCGCCGTACACGATGCGGCGAAACGTGCCGGAATCAAGAAACGCGTATCCCCGCACACGCTGCGTCACAGCTGGGCCACTCACCTACTTGAAAATGGCACCGATCTCCGCACCATTCAGATGTTAATGGGTCACGCGGACCTGCGAGCCACCAGCGTCTATCTGCACCTGTCTCGACGTCACCTGCAGGCGGTCACCAATCCGGTGGAGACCATGGCGGTTTCCATCCTCGATGCGGTGAAGCGGTCCAAAAGAAGGAAGCAGAAACAATGACCCGGCCCACCGTGGAGGTGGCCGACATCCTTCGCGCCGCGGGCAACGACTTTATCGACCGCCATCGAAAACGAATCCATTTCCAGCAGCTCAAGGTGATGCACGCCATCCAGCATTGCCGCACAGCGGCTCTCGGCGGTCATATCGATGCCTGCTCACGATGTGGTGGCGATCGGGTCCTCTCCTATAACTCATGCCGTAATCGCCATTGTCCCAAATGCCAGGCTCAGGCGCGTCAGCGTTGGATCGCGGCCAGAGAACGAGAGCTTCTGGCAACACGATACTTCCATGTCGTGTTCACCCTGCCGCACCAATTGCATTCGCTCGTCCGACAGAACCAGGTCGAGCTCTACAACCTGCTGGTCCGCACTGTGGCCGAGACTCTTCTGGAGGTCGCTCGAAATCCCAAACATCTTGGCGCGAGAATCGGCTTCTTCCTCATCCTGCACACGTGGGGTCAGAACGTGCTGTTTCATCCTCACATCCACTGCGTCATTCCCGCCGGAGGAATCGCACCGGGCCGTGCGCGTTGGATTCATCCGCGATACCCGTTCTTCCTACCTGTGAAGGTTCTGGGAAAACTATTCCGCGGCAAGTTCGTTGACGGATTGCAGAAGGCTTTTCGCAAGAAGAGCCTGACCTTCGCCGGACAGATCCAGCACCTTTCCGAACCGAAGCACTTTGCGGCTTTCTTGCGACCGTTATTCCGCCAAGATTGGGTCGTCTATGCGAAGCCGGCATTCGGCGGCCCCGAACAGGTTCTTCGATACCTCGGACGCTACACACACCGCGTCGCCATCTCCAATCATCGATTGCTTTCCTTCGACGGCAGCCATGTCACATTCCGTTGGCGGGATTACTCTCGCGGTAACAAAGCAAGGACGATGACGGTTTCCGCCGCCGAGTTCATCCGCCGATTCCTGCTCCACGTACTGCCGAAAGGCTTTGTCCGCATCCGGCACTTCGGTTTCATGGCGAACTCCCAGCGATCCGTATCCATGGAACTTTGTCATCGGTTATTGGGAATGGCGCCGGTCCCTCCTCCTGAGGAAGTCCCGTCAACCAGCTCCGCCTGGCTGTGTCCAATCTGTCATGCCCCGATGACCGTTATCGAGAGGCTCACTGCGACCGAACTCGCATGGAGATTCGCTTCGAAATGCTTTTTAGACACGTCGTAACAGGGATTCCAAATCCATGCCTTCCAGACGTGCTGGTGCACGCCAACGCCCACGTGCGCCTTGATGTCAAAAGTTCGTACCGATCGGGCCTGGACCTGCTCGGTGAACTCTCCAAAACGGACGATCGGCCGCCATACATTCATTGTCGCCGCCTGGCCACACTCGCTGGTCGAGTCTCACTCGTGAGAACTTCAACCCCCAACCCCGTACTTTCTCCATAGCCCACCGCGTTCGCCGCAAACGCCAGCGCCTTCCTTCAAACGTCGTTATCGAAAGTGCCCGAAGATCTCGTCACCACCACGCCTTATCGCTCGGCACTCCCGATGAACGCTAAGCGTTTGAATTTCCCTATCCTCCTGGCAAGTGACCCGTCTTGACGAAGATCACGGTTTCCTCCTCGACGAAGGGATGATGAGTGCTCAAGTGAGGACTCTGTATCCATGTACCCTTGGGATACGTGCCGTGCTCATCTCGGAAGGTCCCGGAAAGCACGAAGATCTCTTCTCCACCCCAGTGTTGGTGTGGAATGAAGCGCTCACCGGCGGGCCAATGGACAAGGGCCGTCCCTCCGCTGCCCATGGAGTGGAGTGGCTTGACTCTCAGGTTGCCCTGGCCGGCAAGCCAAGGTTCTTCCCCAGCCTGCAAGTGCACAAGTTCCTGGTCATCCTCAGCGAATGGGCCTGACCTCACATAGAGCGTGCATCCGGTTGCGGTCGAGCCCGCGTCCATTTCTCCCGGGGGACGGCGTGAATAGCCGTTCTCCTCGAGAATGCCCTCGGGGAGCTGCCACGACCCCTCGAGCACGACGACTTCGATGCCCCACCCTTCGTGAAGTGGAGGTAGTCGCGCACGAGGCTCCAAACGGAGGATCGACACCTCGTGCATTCCCGATTCGTTCCCGGCGACAAGTACCTTCTTCTCGACACCTGGTGTCCCGGTTGCCGTCCAGGCCAGTTCGCTTGCGACGTGTTTCCGTTGTTCTTCAGATTTCATGCTTTGCCATCCTCGTGCGTATCCTTATTGATTGTCTAGGGAGCTTCGTATATCCGAACTTCGGGGTCCGCATTCAATAGGGGACCAAGCTCACCAACGATATCGTTGATGAACACATCGCTCTCTAAGTACGACTCCGCAGCTTCCTTGTTTGAGAATCCATGAAGAACCTGAACATCGTCCTCTCTCACCAGAAGAGCTTTGGATTCTGCCCCAGGAACTGTATCCAAAAATGGCGTCTTATATTTTGCGTAAACTCCAGCGGCAGCTTCTCGATTATTGTCTGCCACTTTAAGTGTGATCTGCAGATAAGTTTTCATGACTAACTCCTCGATTGAAAAGTGAAGAGACCTCCTACGGTTTAGTGGACACCCTGACCTACCAGGTCAGGAGGATCGAAGATGCCTAAACCGGGTCCGAGAACGACGAACAAGTACAGCGAGCGTTTCAAGGCGACGGCGGTAAAACTGAGCCAGTTGAGAGGTGTTCAGGTTCAGGACGTTGCCGAAGCGCTTTACATTCATCCCTTCATGTTGTCTCTTTGGAGAAAACAAGCACGAGAGGGATTGATTGTGACCAAAGACGTCAAGGTGGAGAGAGAAGTTGCGGCGGAGTTGAAGGAACTGCGGCAGATCAAACGGCCTTACGAACGGCTGAAGATTGAGCACGCCCTTTTAAAAAAAGCGATCGAGTTCACTTCTACTCAAAAAGCGATGTCTTCAAATTCATCGACCACTCGAAAGAAGAGTTCGCGGTGAAGCTGCTGTGCCGGCTCTATGGCGTGAGTCGCAGCGGTTATTATGCCTGGCGGAATCGGGCACCCAGTAGTCGAAGCATCGAGGACGGCCGCCTGATCGATCAGATCGCGAAGGCCCATAAGGACAGCCGAAAGACTTATGGGAGTCCCCGAATTCATGCCAGTCTACGAAGGCAGGGCGAAACGGTTGGACGCCGCCGCGTGGAACGGCTGATGCGCGCCCACGGGGTCCGGGCGCGAAGCGCAACACTCTACCGGATCAGTCCGGGGACCGACCGCTTCTTTGCCAGTGTCGACAGCGTATTACATCAGATTTCGGTGGACCGCCCGAATCAAATCTGGGTGGGTGACGTAACGTACCTGAAGGTCGATGGACAGCGACGCTATCTGGCCACCGTCATGGATCGCTATTCACGGAAGCTGCTGGGGTGGAGTTTCGGGCGGGACCGTACCGCGGCCCTCACCCGAACTGCCTTACGGCATGCAGTCCGAGCGCGAAGGCCAGAACCCGGGACGATGTTTCACAGTGATCGTGGCATCGAGTACCTCGCCGCTGGATTCAAGCGGACTCTAGAGAAAGCGGGACTCAGCCAGAGCGTGAACCGTCCGCGTCGTATGAACGACAACGCTCATATGGAATCCTTCTTCAAGTCGATGAAGTCGGACATGTATCATGGACGCACATTCAGCAGTGACAGCACGCTACGTGGTGACATCGCATCGTACATGCTTTTCTATAACCGACAGCGTCTCCACTCTTCGTTGGGCTATCAGACCCCGGTTGAGTTCGAGGCCGCCGTCAGCTAACTTTTGGGTGTCCACTTTATCGAAGGAAGTCTCGAATGTGATTGAAAGTCCGATCTAACAATTTCGATAATGCTAGAATATGTGTTAATACGCAAAATGATTTAATAAATATGTCTAATAGATTGTAAGAATATATAGAACGGGATGAATTTTTCTCAGTTGCAATTCGTAAAAGCCACGGCGGAGCTGAAGTCATTCACCAGAGCGGCCCAGTTTTGTCATGTGACACAGCCAACCCTGTCGAACGGTGTCTCGAAACTGGAAGAAGAACTGGGTGAAAAGATATTTGTCAGAACCACGCGAATGGTGGCTTTGACCCCATTTGGAGAAATGCTGTTGCCGACTATTGCGTCGATTTTGAGTTTAGAGAAGATGATTTACTTGAATGCCAAGGAATTTGCCAATCCTGAAACCGTGGTCTTAAAGATTGGGATGTCTCCGTTGGCCAGCACCAAAGTCATCACTCTTCTGACAAATTCATACAAAGCACAAAATAGCAAACACGACATTCTGCTCATCGAAGAGAATCTAAGCATCCTTGATGAAAAATTGAGAAACCATGAGCTGGATCTCATTGTGGTGCCCATCGTCAAAAGAACTTCCAGGAAAAATTCGATTCGGTTGTATGACGAGGATCTCTTCCTCATCGACAGTGCGGACCGGGCCCAGTCTAAAGTGGCTATCAACGATATTAGAGACAAGACATTTGTGATGGTCCCCGATTCCTGTGGGCTTTCGGAAATCACCAGGTCGCTCTTGCGTACTGCCAGAAAAGAGGTGAGAGAATACGAAGGGAAGGCGCTCAGTTACCAGGTGTTGGCAGATTGGGCATCACATGGACTGGGTTCGGCGATATTACCGAAAAGCAAAATTCCACCACATATTTCAAAGCAACAGATCTTTAAGTCCAACAAACCTGCCAGGATTTCTTTTGAAGCCAAGTGGTGGTCAAAAGATAACAAGCCACTGAAGAAAATGATGCTGCACTTCAAGAACAACATCGATGAAATTGTTACAGGTATAGCAGGATAGGAATGATCGACTTAGTCTCCTGGCCCGGCCTGCAAGAGGTGACGGCACGGGCAGGATTCGGCGGTTCAACTTCTCAATCGTATTGAGGCGACTTCTCAATCGTATTGAGGCGACTTCTCAATCGTATTGAGGCGACTTCTCAAACGTATTGAGGCGACGGCTTGACCGGCGGGACCTCGAGCTCGGGCATCGGCTTAGCGATAAAGACGTGACGGCACGGTTTCGCGATCAACTTCGCCCACAGGCGTGCGCGACTGCGAGCGCTGTCGGTGGCGAGCCCTGTATTCGCGTACATCTGGGGGAAAAGCAAGGAGATCAGAACGTAAGCCATGCGATCGCGCAGCTTGTTGGTGGCACGCGAACGCTTCCACACGTTCGGCAGGCTATAGAACTTCTTCCAAACCTCCTGCGTTTTCGTCCGGATCTCATGCGGCGTCATGGTTGGATGCGGAAGGTAGAGCTTGGGACGCTTGCTCCGCGGGATGAGCCAGAACCGGTTCAGCGGGATTCCGTCCACCGTCTCTTGGGCCTGATCGATCTCGCTCTCCCACGTGTTGAAGTCGACAGTACCGGGAAACGGCGTCAGGGTAACGAACTGAGCGAAATCGAGCCCTGCCTTGCTGGCGAGGTCGGCGGTCGCTTCGAACGTGTCGTCGCGATCCGTCGAAAGCCCAAAAATAAACGAACCGAGGATGTGGATGTCATTGTCGACAAACTTGCGGAGCCGATCGACGAGAGCGTCTCCCGCGACGTTGAAATCCTTGAATACAGTCTTCAGACCTTCTTCCGTCACCGACTCGACGCCGACGAGAGCGCCTTTCACGTTCGCGCGTTTCATCGCGTCGAGATACTCGTCATCGTCCGCGGCTTCCATCGTGATCTGCGTGAGAAAGACCATGTCCGCGGGAAGTTCCGCGAGGCGATTCAAGAGCTCAAAACGCTCGGCTCGGGTGGCTTTCAACTCTTCCACACGCGAGCCTTTCCGTCGCTCCTCGAGTTCGATATCCCGGAGCGTGACGGGGTAGAAATTGTCGTCGGCGAGAAGTATGAAGCGAAATCCTTTTCGTCGCAGCTCGACAATCTCTTGGATAACGACGTCCGAGGCGCTCTGGCGCGGCCTTTGGCCGTCGGTGCGCCAGACCGAGCAAAAGGAGCAATGTTTCGGGCAACCGCGCACGGTCTGCACCGAGGCGATCATGTAGCTTTCTGACGGCATTGCATCCCACCGCGCAGGCCGGAAGGAGTCCCCTTCGATGCGGCCGCCGTCGTAGATCCGCCCCGGCTCGCCCTTCTCGATATCTTCGAGCACCTGGCTCCAGATGTTGTCACCGTCGCCCTTCACGACTGCGGTCGCGCCGCCATGCTCGAACGCTTCCTCCGGATAGAGGGTCACATGCGAGCCGCCGAAAACGACATGCGCACCACGCTCGTGCGCCATTCGCCCGACCTCATAGCCACGCAGCGCGTTCAACGTGTGGATACCGATGCCGACGATGTCGCCCGGCTGGATCTCGGCATAGTCCATCGGATCGAGGGTCTCATCCACAATATTCAACGTTCCGAAACGAGCCGGTGTAGCGGCCGCGAGCACGTAGAGCCAGCGAGGCACGATGATCCCAATGCCAAAGGAGGTGTCGTTTGGATTGATCAAATGCACGCGCATGCCTGCTCCTCAATGTAATGTGAAGACCCGACTCAGAGTATAGCGGAGAATATAGGAGCACCGCTCCACAGTCAACGCCTTGTGACATGGCTCAGCCATTTCGGAAGTCAGGGAGGACGGAGTGTCTGGAAGGGGCTCTGGAAGGGAAAAGGTCGAGGAGGGAGAGGAATTTGAAGTGAGGGGTATTTTCGAGAGACAGGTATCCGTAGCGGGTCCAGCCCGGTGATTGGGGTCAGGCAGGCGCGTGGAGACCAGGGAAACGAGTCAGTTCAGCTGGAGTCGGCTGGGGTTGGGGCAGACAGAGCGAGGCGAAGCAAACGAAGAAGCTCGATGGAGGTATGCGGGCGATGGCGCCCGCGATGCAAATGACGCAATCGATACAGACGTTCGATCGTGAGAGCCAGGCTTATGAGGAGCCAGTGGAGAAGCAAGCTGTTGGCGTGGTGATGGGGGATATGGGCCATCCCATAACGGTTCTTGGCATCGTTGAAACCTTGGTTTTCGACTTCCCAACGACTCTTGGCCATGCGAAATAAAGTGGGCGCTCCCACTTGGTTCATCGAGAAATTGGTCAGCCAGTAGGCTTCGACCACCGATCCATCGGGTTTCTCTTGCCGGTAGCGGATCACGCGCACGGTCGGCCAGTTCAATCGGCCCCAGGGATCGAAGTCGTCTGCATCCCAGATTTCCACCCGATCGGCTCCATCCTTGAAAACCCGGGACGGCGGCTGACAAGCAAACCGGCTTTTGGCGGCGTTGAACAAGCTCGGAAGATTGGCTTTGAGACGGACGATGGTCTTCAATCCCAACTCGTCGGCCAAGTGCAGGAACGGAGCCGACGCATAGCCCCCATCGACAACAACATAATCGGCAAAACGCGGCCCCAACTGCCCCACCACCCGACGAAGCAGTCGTTGCCCCCCCGACCATTCGCTATCCCCACTACCGTAGGGTTCCACATCGACCGGTAAAGTGAACCCGGTGCCCACGATGGTGGCCATCACGACGTGGTGTAAGTAGGTGGTCACCTCCCCCTCGGCGTTGCGATGGGGTCGACACCACTGACACCCGGCCTCACCGACACGCCCCACGGTTGTCCCGTCCAGCGCCAGGCCGATGAATCGGCAATCGTCGAACGCTTTATTGCGCTTGGCCTGCTTGATGGCTGTGGTCAACGCGCCGCGCGTGAATTCCGGATTCAGCTTCTCGGTAAAATAGCCCAGCGTGTCGTCGCTAAAGCGGCGTCCGATTCCCAAGGCCCGACACGCCGAGGATCGTGCGAGCGACTCGATGGCCAGGAAGCTCGATTCCCGCAGCAGATACCCGATCACCAGAGACCAGATCAGATGCCCACTTCCGATCTGCGGTCGCACCCGCCCATCTCCGGGGTGATTCAAATACCCCTTCAGCCGCAAACACTTTCGCGCGTACCGTCGTATCCCTCGTGCCGACGGACCTTTCACCGGCGCTTCCGCTTCTCACGTTGTTGCTGGCGCTCCAGCACCAACAACTTCGCGTTCGCTGTCAGCACCTCCCGGATCGCATCCTGAAACTCCCGTCCCGCTCCGACACGCTTTTGAATCTCCTCAACCATGGCAGCTGGAACGTGTTCGACATGCTTCTTCCCGTCCATCATGAATGTCCAGGACCAGGATGGGTGCCCTTCACCCGACACACACCGGCACGTCGGCTTACCGCACCGGGTGTAACTAATCGACACCGAGCCAGGCAGCAAACCGTCGGGTATCTCATGGCGCTCGATCAGGCTGTACTTCCGCCGTCGCAGTCGCGACGCAACCGCTCCCCTTACCTGATTCAACTCAAGCCATATCTTTATTCTTCTTCATCTGACGGTATATATACCACAAGATACCGCCGACACCATATCGATTTCAACAATGCGAAAATAGAACTTCCTTAACAATGGGTTTGAATTCGACTCAAATGCCCGCTGGCCGGGCCTCATTCAACTTCGACCGAGCTGCTCTTCCGAAATGGCTGGACATGGCTCGATCGAGAGGCCGCCGAATGTTTGACGTCCCGTTTGCGACGGATCGTCAGCCGACCTGAAAACCAGCGGTCACAGAGCGCCTTAACAATGGCGACGGCATCTTCGGCCGTTTGATCGGGAGGGTCGACCGGTAGGGAAGCTGGGGTAAACGTCGTTAGGGCACCCGAATGGGATGTCGTTCGAGCCGATTCGATGAGAGCGCTGAAGCGTTCGAATTCGGAGGTCATAAAGCCGACGCGCATCAGAGCCGCGTCTCTTCCCGGAAGTTGACTTGCTTCGACCGGCCCATTTACAAGCGGAAGCGCGGCCTCGGTGCCGCCGACATTGAAGAGTACGCCACACAATTGATGACGGGCCCTTTTTCTTAGGATTCGGGCGTCGAAAGACATCGAAACCCTTCTTCGGAAAGCCTTCCGAAGGAGGAAACGACCACCGAAGATGAATACCCGGAGGACCGATTGTCCCCGCCCGTGGCCGTATGCCGGCAACCTTGATTCTTTTCTCGCTCATCGTCCCACGTGTGCTTCCGGTTTCCCAAATGACTGGTTGAATCAAGAAGGCCCGGAGAAGGAACTTCCGAGCATGGTCCGACAGGTTACACAGATTCTGGTCATTGCACGTATATTCAGCCTGCCGCAACAGTTCGAGTCGATCGGTGCACTCTAACGGCGACAGTTCCACCGTGCGTCCCGCCATTCCCTTAGGTATGATCAAACACGGTGGCCGTTGCCTGTCCCGCGCGGCAGCAAATCGGCAGACCGAAGCGCATGATGTTCTGTAAATACTCATGAACATCCGGAGAGTCCTCCACAGAGTCCATAGGGACCAAATTGCGAACGATCGAAATGTACAAAGACCCGAAGACATGGATTCTGGCTGCCCTGCTGATCAGCTCGATGGCGTTCGCCCAGACTCCGGCCGAGAGCCCGCAGGAAACCTCCGTCATCGAAGGATTCGTCGTCCGTATGGGTTCGGGTGAACCCCTGGCAAACGTGCAGGTGCTGCTCCGACCCGAGCAGGGCCGACGATCCGTGTTCGGCGCCCTCACCGATTCGAGCGGTCGCTTCCGGATGGCAAACATCAGGCCGGGTAGCTACCGCCTCCATGTCGAAAGGGATGGCTACGTCGACCAGCAGTACGGACAGGTCAGCTCTGCTCGCCCGGGTACCGTCCTGCTACTGGAACCCGGACAGGAAGTAAGAGACGTCGTCATCAGCCTGGAACCGACAGGGACAATCTCGGGCCAGATCTTCGACGAGGCCGGCGAGCCGCTTGAAGGAGTGACTGTTCGTGCCCTGTGGTATGACTACGAGGATGGCGAGAAGGTCCTCTCCCGGTCCCGTTCAGCCGAAACCAACGACCTCGGCGAGTACCGCTTGTACTGGCTGATTCCCGACGAATACTACGTCAGTGCGACGTACGAAGACCGCTTTCGCGAATTGAGAACCCTGCGCGAAGCTGTCGCCAGGTCGGTTCCGCTTGTCCCGCCTGCGGGTGGGACACTGGCTGTTCCGCCGGCACCTGTGCCGGAAACGCTCGAACAAATCTATGTCGACACGTATTACCCTGGGGTCCACGATCCTCTCCAGGCTTCGCCAATCTCCCTCGGTCCCGGCATCGAGGTGCGAGCCATCAGTTTCACCCTTCTGCCGACCCGCGCCCGGGCTGTCCGGGGAACGGTCGTCGGGCCTTTCTCTCCCGAACAGGGTGTGTCCCGGAACGTGATCATCGTGCCGCGACGCGGTGTAACACGGAACCGGATCAACCTTCGTCGGAATGGCCGCCGGAATAATCAGGGCAGCCGGGACGGCAGTTTCGAATTGACCGGGGTGGCACCGGGCTCCTACACCGTGGCGGCTATTGTGAGCGTGGGGCGGCGTGACCGCGGTAGCCGACCGTTGTTTACTGGTTTCGTGGACATCGAGGTCCGGGATGAAGATGTCGAAGGCCTGGTTGTTCCGGTCGAACCCGGAATCCAACTCGCCGGTCAGGTCCAGGTCGATGAGAGCGCCAGCGAGCTAAACGTTTCCAGGCTGCGTGTCCGTCTGGTACCGGTGACCGGGCTGCCGATCGGCGAATCCAACGCACGTGTGGACGCCGACGGCAGCTTCGTCGTAAACAACGTACCCAGGGCTCCACACCGCGTCTCGGTGACAGGCCTTCCCGCCGACGCCTACGTTGCCTTCGCCACGGTCGGTGGCCAGGACGTACTGAGCCCGGGAGTCCAGGTGGCACCCGACATGTCGAGCCTGGAAGTCTGGATCAGTGGTTCCGGAGCGCGGCTCGATGGGGCTGTAAGCGTCGGTGACGCGCCTTTCACGGGGGCGCAGGTTGTCCTGATTCCGGATGATCCGGCACGGACCGACCTCTACAAGGTTGCCAGCGCCGACCAGTACGGCCGGTTCTCGTTCCGTGGAATCGCTCCGGGAGACTACCGCGTATTTGCATGGGAAGATGCCCCATCCGGCGCCTACCGGAATCCTCGGTTTGTGCGGCGCTACGAGGATTGGGGTGAACGGATCCGTGTCGAGCAAGCCGATCAGGTCCAGGTTCAGCCACGCCTGATTCTCGCAGGGAACTGAAATTACGTGACGGCCGTATCGCTCTTGTAAACGCCGAAGTCGATCTCCTCAACTTTGATGCTACGCAGTACGTAGCCGAACGACAACAGCGAGATCGCCTGAAAGTAGACGCTGATCAGTGTTGCCTCAATGAAGTCCAGATTGTAAATGTCATCGGCAGCTGTTATAGCGATGAAAACGCTCAGCAAGATGCTGACATAGAGCCCCGCCTTTAGGTTAACCGCTACGAGGTGTGCTCTGTCCTCAGGTGACTGATGCGGATCTTTTTTGCGACCGTACAGGTGCCAGGTACCAACCAGGGCCAGGAGGCCATTGGTGCCGGCCAACACCAATGCTCGTTGGACGGTGTCATGACCCCAGCCGACGTCGAAGCCGTGCACGTAAAAATCGAACAGGATCGCGCCGGCAAATGTCAGTACGGCTGTGCCAAGCAGTGCGGGGGAGACAAGATCCGTTATTCCGCGCCTCTGTAGCCCTGCGATCCGTTTCGAGGCGGTGTGTGCGTGCCTCATTTGCTTGAGGTGGCTGAATTCCGAAAACTCTACCACCATGAATGGTAGAAACTGGATCATTCCGTAAATCGCCGGCCACAATTCGGAAATATATCCGTCATCGGCGAATGTACTGTGATCCACCCAGAAAATGGTGGCGTACAAAATCAGAAAACCGAGTAGCAGGATGAATCGGCTGACGTATTTGAATGCAAGATGAGCCATTTTGTATTGCTCTATCGGTTTCGGATATAGCTTGGGATAGCCTGTCGGCGGATAGGTTCTGAGCACGTGCTGCATCCGCGCCAAAATCTTGTTCGGAAAGTAGTAAGACATCAGAACTATCTGACTGAAAAAAGCAACGTAAAAAAGATTGTTTGACCAGGCCATAACGTTCAGGGCTCCTAATTGTTTGGTTCGTTCATGACGGTCCGGAAAACGTTATTGATCTCGGGATCGGTGACCCCCGCTTTCCTGAATGTCGCGACCATTTCTTGCAACTGATTCCTTGCCCACGCGTTCAAGTCGACGGCGCAGTTCGCCGCCCCGTCGGGATGGACGAAGGTCCCTCGATAGCCGCGCGACTGAATGACCGAGTCGCGTTCGAGAAGGCGATAGGCCTTAGCCACTGTTTTGTTGTTCAACTCCAGGTCGCTTGCCAGCTGCCGTATGGACGGCAATGGTTGGCCCGGACTGAGTTGACCACTGCTAACCGCTTGTCTGATCTGCTCAATCAGCTGCACGAACGGTGGGCTCGGGTCGTCGATGTCAATCACTATTCGCATGTCAAGTAACGCTCCATATGTACCATGGATCAGTATGGTACACATGGGACAACTAAAATTGCAAGGGTTTCTTGTTTGGAATTGTCACCGTCTGTCAGGAGGGGCTGGGGAACCGGAGCCGGCTTTCGAGTATCGCTTTTCGCTGTCCGGTGGGTGGTCGAAGCCGGTCACGGTGGGAATGTGACCTCGACGGTTGTCACGACATCGACACTTGTGCCTCCACTCCTGTAACGCCATTGCTCGACCGCTTGTGTGGCGGGGGCCCGCAGCAGCGGATGTCCGCTGATCACGCGAGCAACTTCGACCTCTCCTGAAACCTTCACCACAATCTCCAGCACCACAACGCCCCGAATGCCGGCGTACCGCGCTTCGCCTGGGTACTCTGGCGCCACCTTTTGGATCAAGTTGCCCTCGATGTCGGACGCCGGCACACGAAGACGGGACCGGACCCGGAGGGGAGGCGGAGGTGCTACCGGGATGGGTCGTAGCAGTCGTCCCGGCCCGCCGGCCTGTAGAAATGACGAGTGGCGATGTGCTTCACGCCACCGCCCCCCGTCCCTCACCCAAACGGATGAAAAGCGAAAAGGGCCGAAATCCGCGATCTCTCCATCCGATCTGTGCCGACCGACCCAATAGCCGGTCACTATGGCACTGTCTCCGTACACATGGACGTCCAGATCCTCCGTCAAGATTCGGATCCCCTGATCCGAGGCCAGGTCAAAGTCGATGAGGGCTCCGATGTCCGAATTGGCATCGCCGGAGTTGATTTCCAGAAGCCGCCCACCACGCCGATCGAAGTTGCTGACCGTCCCCTGGAAATAGTGTTCCTCGATCCGGTCCACATCACGGTCGTTTACCGCGTCGACGTAGTCCAGGAACGCCGCTCGAACAGCGGCCAGTTCGGATTCACCATCGGTCTGAGCCCGAGCAGCCGCCCCCACCATGCACAGGACGAGGAAGGAATAAAGGATGGATCTCATCGGTCACCTCCTCCGTTGTCGCATTGACTACGCCAATACGTCTCTACGACGTTAGACACTGGAACTCTGAAGGCTGTTCCCGACTTTTTGCGATCAGGGAAGCAGAACGTCGGGGCAAGGGAATCGCCTCGGTGGCGCTGGCGTATCAGGTGATATGAACCGTCGCGAAGATCGGAGTACGCAGACAAACGATCGTTCGGAAGGTCTGCCAACGAGTTGCCTTGATCACCTTCATCTCCGTCTCCCGTGGCACGATCCTCCGCACCCTGCAGGATGTCATGTCCTGCGAAGCCTGCAGCCTCGCAAGCGGACATCTCGTAATATGTTGACGTTTTCAATTCGATGGCCGAATACTGGGGGCGTCGATGCTCTATTCTATTCGGACCTGGTTACTCCCGCTCCTTGCGGTTGTTGTACTTTTTCCCGGTCTCGCGCTCGCGCATGGAGACCTGCAGGAGACCAGGGCGGAGAGACGGCGCCGCGCTGCCGAGGCGGCCGAGAAGAGGACCCGAGAGCGGGACCGCGAGGACAGGGCACGGCGGCTGGCGGGTTGGCTGAACAGCATTTCGCCGGAAGCTCGAGCTCGGGAAGAGGCGCGGGAAAACTATTACCTCGTATTGCGTCTCGATAGCTTTCTCAAGGACGTGATCCAGTTCGAGGCGCATGTCTTCAGTTTGTCTGTACTGAGCTTTGCGCCACTGGACGAGATCTGGGCGATTCAGGATGTGAGACGCCGCGCCCGGGATCTCGAGGAGAAGACGGAAAGGCTCCTCGATTTCATCGATTCCGGCTCAGATGCGCCCAAGCTGGTGGTTGACACACTTCCAGAGGAGAGTCTGGATCGCCGCCTCGGACGGATAGACAGGCTATCGCGGCGCCTGATCCCACGAATCATCACGCTGACCACTGGAGATCTTTTGGATCTGACGCTGCAACGCGAAGTCCGTCGGGACCTGTTCCTGATGCTGGCCCTCAGTCACGACATCGGCGGCTGAATACCTCCCCCCGCTGACGTCGCCTCCGAATTTCCATCCCCGCTAAAGGCGGTTGCTTCGAGGTGAATGCAACTTACCCGCGAGTTGCGGCATATGGAAAACGGAGAGGTGGATGTAACTCTCCTTCTCGATGGGCGGTTGGACGCCGGACCTTACCGACCGAACTTACAAGTTCCGTTAACTTTGCCGTCGGATGTTACGACCACCCTAGTGTTGGGAACGTAGCATGAACTACCGAACTTTGGATTGGGATCGAGGCAAAGGAGCAGGACAGCGTGTCGGGGTGGCCGTCCCTGGCCACCCGCGGACAAGCCGACAATCCTCAATCGAGAGCATCCAGCCCGACAACCCCGCCAGGAGCGCCTAGGCCTTGACCAACCCTCACTAATTTCGTCTACCCCGCGGGCGACCACGGAGGGCCGCCCCGACACCCCATTGGAAAAGTGTCCTCCTGGCCACGTCAATCTCACTTTCATGGCACCGGTGTTGCAAAGCCGGCATCGTCGTGGTTCGGTCGCCCTAAGCGAGGGGCCGGCGACCGAGGCTCACTCCTGGTGTGTCCGGTTTCGAACCGACCGTCCCGAGAGCGGACAATCGACCGTCAGACAGCCCGAGCGACAACCAGCCTATCCTATTGAAATACTTAAGGATTAAGGATTCTCTTCTTTGGACTCGAACGTGACATAGTGAGTCGGGACTTCGGACACTCGAACGAAAGGAAACAGGCACAAATGAATCTTCTCCATGACATTAACTTCACCTTCAGACAACTGGGCCGTAACCCGGGATTTGCCACCGTCGTGGTGCTCACCCTTGCCCTGGGAATTGGCGCCAACACTTCGATCTTCAGCGTCGTGAATGCAGTGTTGCTGAACCCCCTTCCGATCGAGAACGCAGACCAGGTCGTTTTCGTGTCCGAAACGGTACGGCGGGACATCACCGAACTCCGCGCCATCTCCTACCCGGACTTCAAAGACTGGAGGGATCAGAGCCGGTCTTTTGAAAGTCTCGTGGCGTTCGCGAACAATTCGTTCACGCTCGGCGGAACCAACGGCGCCACTCGAATTGAGGGCGAGATCGTTTCGGCCGGTTATTTTGAACTGTTGGGCGTCGAAATGCAGTTGGGTCGATCGTTCACCGGTGAAGAGGACGAACCCCCCGATTCGCATCCGGTAACGGTGATCAGTCATGGTTTGTGGCAACGCAGCTTCGGGGGAGACGCCGGGATCATCGGCCGTTCGATCACCCTCAGTGATCGCGCGCTCACCGTTGTGGGCGTCGCTCCGATGGGCTTCCTCGGGCTCGACGACGACACCGAGGCCTGGATTCCCATGATGATGGCCTCAGTGCCAGGCCGCGCCGGTTTGCTCGAAGCACGCGGCGCACGGTGGCACGCCGCCGTCGCGAGGCTCAAGCCGGACGTCAGCATCGAAGAAGCCCAAATCGAGATGGACTCCATCGCCCGACGGCTGGAAGAGGAGTACGCCGATACCAACGAAGATTACGGGGCAGCGGTGCTTCCCTTTCGAGACACCCTCCAGGCCGGCATCCGGGCGCCCCTCCTTCTCTTGCTTGCAACAGTCGGATTTATTCTGTTGATCGCATGCGCCAACGTCGGCAACCTGATGCTGGCGCGGATGACCTCCCGCGAGCGCGAGACGGCAGTGCGAGCGGCCATGGGGGCCGGACGAGTTCGCTTGTTGCGTCAATTCCTTACCGAAAGTGTCGTCCTCAGCGGGCTGGGTGGCCTGCTGGGCATTCTGATCTCGCTCTGGATGATCGAGATCCTCAAGACATTGAACCCCGTCGTCCTGCCCAGCTTCGTTGACATATCCGTCGACACACGCGTCCTGATGTTCACGTTACTGGTTGCGACGGTGACGGGCCTGGGCATCGGTGTGGTCGCGGCCATCCAGAGTTCGAAACCCCAATTGAGCGAGACTCTCAGAACCGGTGGGCGGGGTGGGGGGCGGGCGGCACAGCAACGGCTGCGGAGTCTCCTTGTCGTATCCGAGGTCGGCCTGGCACTCGTACTGCTCATCGGCGCCGGGTTGATGGTCTCCAGCTTCAGCCGGATGCAGAACATCGATCCCGGGTTCGAGACGGACAACCTCGCAACACTCCGCCTCGCCCTGCCCGACAGCTATGAAGACGACGAGATCTGGCCACTGGACCAGCAACTGCTCCAGAACGTGGTTCGCCTCCCCTCGGTTGTTTCGGCGGCACTGACCACCGATATGCCTCTGGAAGGGTCGGTCTCTGCGTCGTTCGTCACTCCTGAAGGCTTCGCTCCCGACCTGGATGCAGCCGTTCGCATCTATCGGCACTCCGTTAGTCCCGGTTTCTTTGAGACCACGGGGCTGTCCTTGCTGCGAGGCCGAATGTTCGACTCCCGCGACACCCCGGATTCCCCCAGGTCCGTGGTCGCAACGGAGAAGTTTGTCCGTCGAGTCTGGCAGGGCCAGGATCCGATCGGTAGGCGGATCAAGTTCGGCGGACCCGCTTCGACAAGGGAGTGGATGACCGTCGTCGGAGTGGTGGCGGACCTGAAGTACAGGGTGCTCATTGAAGATCCGACCCAGAACCCGGATGATCCGGATCTCTTCTTTGCCCTGTCTCAAACCACCGCAACCAGCCTTGGCCTCCTGGTGCGGACGAGCAGTGACAACCCGGCCGGACTGGCCGAATTGCTTAAGCGGGAGATCCAGGCCATCGACCGCGGTATTCCGATCTTCGCGTTTGCGCCGATGAAAGACCTTGTCGAACAACAGACCGCGGGGGCGCGCTTCACCGCTTATCTGATGGGCGTGTTCGGCTCGCTCGCTCTGGCTCTGGCAGCCATCGGAATCTACGGGGTCATCAGCTACTCGGTCACCCAGAGGAAACACGAGATCGGGGTGCGTACCGCACTGGGGGCGCAGCGTTCCGACGTCTTCGGACTGGTGATCCGCCAGGGCCTCGCGCTGACGGGCGCCGGGGTCGGCTTGGGCCTGGCCGCCGCCGTTGGCCTGACCCGATTGCTGACGAGTCAACTCTACGAGATCAGCCCGACCGAACCGATTATCTTCGTGGGAATGTCGGTCGTACTGCTCGTGGTCGCACTTGTTGCCAGTTGTGTGCCGGCAGGACGGGCGACGCGGGTCGATCCGCTTGTTTGTTTGCGGTACGACTGATGACAAGTTCCAGAGCCATCAAAGAGGACCGGGCGAGGCAATCCAATGGAGCGGGTCCGCATGGCTCTGGGCTGAAAAACATCGCGTACTGACTCTCATGCTGCGTCAGGGACTGGTGCCGACGCTGCTTGGCGTCGTAGAGGGATCGGAGCGGCCGTAGCGTCGACGTCCGTACTCGAAAACCTGCTGTTCGGTGTCAGCTCAACAGACCCAACGACCATGGCCGCAATCACTGCACTGTTGATCCTGGTTGCCTTTCTCGCCTCCCTTGTTCCGGCACGTCGCGCGCTCAGGATCGACCCGATGGTCGCGCTACGGCACGAGTGACGGGAGTCCGAAGCTACATCTACCTCCCGGCAGCGACCTGTATGCCTTCCACAACGAAGTGTGGGACAATTCCGACAGCTGCGGATTCTTCATGTACCGCGCGTTGGTAGTGAAGCTGACGTATTTACTCGTGTCATTGCAGACCATCACACTTCGGTCCAGGACCTGTAGCAGAAGGAGAGCAGTCGGTCTTCGTGAAACCTTCAAAGATCACAACAAGTGCGTCGACCGGTCCATTCATCATCATTGCGTTGTTGATCGGCGCTGGATTTCCGACATTCGCCCAAGCCGTCCGCACACAAGAGGAAATCGTCCTGGAATCCGACAGCGACTACGACGCTTTGCGGGCATCGAAAGCTTACCAGGCCCGCCGAACGCGTGAATCCATAGTCATCGACGGACGAGTGGATGAGCCGGCTTGGGACCTGGCACCGGCCGACGATGACTTTTATCAGAACGACCCCGTACGGGGCGCTCCGCCTCGGGACCGGACCGTACTGCGGATCCTCTACGACGACATCAACCTGTACATCGGCATCGTGTGTTACCAGGCCGGCCCCACCATCATCGCCGAACTGAGACGCGACTTTGCACCTTTCGACGGCGACCTTCTGGCAGTGTCGCTCGACACGTTCGACGATGACCGCAACGGATTCATCTTCCAGACCAATCCCGGAGGAGCGAAACGGGATCAGCAGATCGCCGGCGGAGTCCGCAGTTCGGACTGGAACGGCATTTACCACGTCGCGTCGTACAGCGATCCAGATGGCTGGACCGCCGAGTTTGCGATTCCATTCAAGACGCTACGGTTCGACGAGGTACGCGAGGGCCAGCGTTGGGGGATGAACATCTTCCGGATCATCCGGTACTCGAACGAGAGCGTCATCTGGACCCCGGCTCCACGGCCGTTCGGTCCCGCAGACATGTTCATATCGGGCTCGCTGGTCGGACTCGAAGGCGTCACCCAGGGTCGGAACCTCTACGTGAAGCCGTTCGCACTGGCTGAATTCAAGCCGGACGCCTCCGACGATCGGAGCGACTATGAAGCAGGCTTCGACGTAAAGTACGGCATCACGTCAGAGTTAACGCTGGACCTGACCGTCAACACGGACTTCTCCCAGGTCGAGGTTGACGAGCAGCAGATCAACCTGACCCGGTTCAGCCTGTTCTTCCCGGAAAAGCGGGATTTCTTCCTGGAGAATGCGGGACTGTTCGATGTGGGTGGCGTGGTCGGTACGCCGGGCGGTACGGCGGGAAGGGATGTGATCCCCTTCTTCAGCCGGCGCCTCGGACTGTCAGATGCAGGTTCTCCTTTGCCCATCCGTGGGGGTGCGCGCCTGACCGGCAAAGTCGGCGGGTTTGATCTGGGCGTGATGAACATCCAGGTCGGTGAAAAGGAGGGAATCCCTTCCGACAACTGGTCAATCTTGAGGCTGAGACGCGACATCATGGCAAATTCCGATGTCGGTGGCTTCTTTTTCAACCGAGATACGGGCGGGAGCTCGTACTGGAATCGGACAGCCGGGGCCGACATGAACCTGCGGTTCTTCCAGCGTCGCTTCAACATCTCGGGTTTCGCGCTCCGAACCGAAACGCCAGACAAGGATGATGAGAACTTCGCGGGTCGATTCGACACTTCCTACCGGGACAATTTCTTTACCGTGCGGGGCGGATACCTATCGGTCGGGGAGGGTTTCCACAACGATTTTGGGTTCACGCGCAGAAAAGCGATCCGCCAGGGCGACTTCTTCTTTGGGGTCACCCCACGTCCGAATACCAGCCTCATACGAGATGTTTCCCCGCAAGTGCAGTCGATCTACGTCACGGACCGGACGAATCGTGTCATCACCAGGGAGCATCGGGTTGGATTCCGCGTCAACTTCCATGACGGCGCCAACTTCGGGCTGGACCGCAACATGCGTTTCGAACGACTCGACCAGGCATTCCCCATCCGCGCCGATATCGAGATCCCGGCAGGCGATCACAGCTTCGACGACTGGAACGCGACCTTCCGTACGTCCGGTGGGCGGCGCATCACGGTCGGTGGAAACCTGAGAACCGGCGATTTCTGGGACGGAAAGCGCCGTCGGACTGGCATGAACATGAGCTACCGGCAAAGCCTCTACTTCAACAGCGCGATCAGTTGGGCGAGGAACAAGGTCGAACTGGCCGGTGGTGATTTCACGACCGACCTGGTCGGCTTGCGGCTCAACTTTGCCTTTTCCCCGCGGATGTTCTTCGAGAATTTCTTCCAGTACAACACGGACCGCCGGACCGTCTCTTCCAACGTTCGATTCCGGTTCATCCATCATCCCCTGAGCGATTTCTATGTCGTCTACACTGAGATCCGCGGCACGGGAGGAAATCCAGCGCTCAATCGGACTTTGACTATCAAGCTGAATAACCTGTTTGTGTTCTAGCGTGGGTGATGAGGAGATCGACCAAATAGGGTATGATCCTCGGACACTTACATCTTTGGAGGAATGACATGCGGTGGAACGTGCTCTTCGTCGTAGCGGCGTTTGGATTGATTGTGGGTTTGGGAACCGGACTTTCACCTGCTACAGCGGAGGCGGCCCAGGCCCCCGGCTCCGAGGCCGAGCAGGAAGAAGATCCGGTAGCCGAACTGGTTGGACGACTGAATCTCGAGGGCTACAAGAACACTCTGCGTGGACTGGCCCAGTTTGGCGATCGGCGGCAAGGCACGGATCGAAACCGGGACGCCATCGATTGGATCCAGGAACAACTTGAGAGCTATGGCTGCGCGACCGACCGGATCAGTTACGAATACAACCCTGCGCCGCGACGCGGCGGGGGTGGCGGACGTGGCACCCGTACTCGGCCAGGTCCGGTCATCGACAGCGGGGAAGTTCGAAACGGTCCCGGCGGTTCCAGATATCGCGGCATAACGAGGCGAACCGGAGTAAACAACGACGCCGACGCCCAGCCGGACGAGACCCTCCGGGAACTGAACCGGCAACCGACGACCCCCGGCGCGCGGGAAGAGGTCTACTGCACGAAAGTCGGCACGACACGACCGGATGAAATGTACATCATCGGGGCACACATGGACGGACACGGATGGGGCGAGGCCCTGAACGACAACGGGTCCGGCACGGCACTGGTGCTGGAGTTGGTGCGTGTCCTCAACATGCCCGATGTCGAAACGGAACGAACGATTCGCTTCGCCCTGTGGAACAACGAAGAGACCGGCCTGAACGGTTCTCGCGCATATGTGGAACAGCGAGCCGAACTCCAGGGCATCGAGGATCCGCCGGGATCGGGCTTGTTCCCGGAACCGACCTGGGTCGGTATGATCCAGCACGACATGATGATGTGGGACCACGGTATGCCCCTGGCCGACGGCACCTGGAGACCGGAGCAAAGACCGGAAGCCGACGTCAACATCGAATTCCAGTCCACATCCAAATTCACCGACCGTGCAATGAGACTCGCGTTCTTTTTCCGCGACGCCAACGAAAAGTACGCCACGGATTATCCGGCTGCGGTCGGCAATCACATGACAAACACCGACTCGACTCCCTTCATGGATCTGGTTCCCGCGATCAGCCTTCGTGAGAACGAACGCGGGATGCAAACCGGCGCCGGGTGGAGCCCGACCTGGCATCAGCCGATCGACGTTTTCAGTACGTTCAGCGACAAGGATTTCCGACTTGGTTTGAATGCCGCCCAGACAACTCTGGGAGCGGTCGGCCAGTTGGCTGGTGCGACGCTGAAGAAGTAGGTCGCCCAAGCAGCCCACGACATCGAGGACGGCCCGGTAGGGGCCGTCCTCGTTTTTGTTTTGAAAGGAAGGGAGTGGATAACGAAACCAACGCGATCCTCGCTCAACGAATTGAGGTCTCACCCGGACTGGCCATCCTGCGCGTCGTGCCGGATGGGTGGGACCTTCCTGATTTTACGCCGGGTCAGTTCGCTGTCCTGGGACTCCCGGCGGACGCTCCGCGATGTGAGGTTTGCGATCCGGAAGAGGCGGACTCCGGCGATTCGGGAAAGTTGATCAAGCGCGCGTACTCCATCGCTTCTTCGTCGGTCGCGAAAGAATACGTCGAGTTCTACATCGTTCTGGTCCCGTCAGGCGCCCTGACCCCCCGATTGTTCGCCTTGTCCAACGGGGATCGACTGTGGCTGGGCAAGAAGGCGACCGGTATGTTCACTCTCGAAGATGCGCCCGACGACAAACACATCGTCCTCGTGTCGACGGGAACCGGGCTGGCCCCATACATCAGCATGCTTCGAACCCGGCTCACCTGCGGGGACAAGCGGCGGTTCGCCGTACTCCACGGTGCACGTCACTCCTGGGACCTGGGCTACAGAAGCGAACTGATGACATTGGACAGGATGTGCCACAACTTCGTCTACGTGCCCATCATCAGCCGTCCGAAGGAGGAACACGCCACCTGGGGCGGCGCGGACGGCTATATCCAGGACCTCTGGGAAAGCCGCCCTCTGAGGGACCATTGGGGATTTGAGCCGGGTCCGGACAACACCCACATCTTCGTCTGTGGCAACCCTGCCATGATCGAGAACATGGTGGAGAGACTGGAAGGGGAGGGGTTCAAGGAGCACAAGAAGAAAGACCCGGGTCAGATCCACGTCGAAAGATACTGGTAGCGGGTCCTTAGAACTCGACGCAGAGACGGTAGAGATCGGAGGGAGATTGTCGGAGACCATTAACAAGAAAATCAGATCTCTGCGTCTCTGCGGCTTTGCGTCGAAATTCCCTCTCTTACAATGCAAAGTTATTCAGGAGGAGCGGACCCTTAGACTGTAAGCATGAAGATACCCCTGTTTCAAGTCGACGCTTTTACCAGAGACGTTTTCGCCGGGAACCCCGCAGCCATCTGCCCTCTTGAAGAGTGGCTGGAACCGGAACGGATGCAGGCGATCGCAACGGAAAACAACCTGTCTGAAACCGCATTTCTGGTACCGAACGACGACGGATACGACCTGCGCTGGTTTACGCCGACAACCGAAGCCGACCTGTGCGGACACGCCACACTGGCTTCCGCATACGTACTCTGGAACCATATTGGCAACAAGAACAAGACACTGCGGTTCCACACGCGTAGCGGCCTGCTGACCGTCGAGAAACAAGACGACCTCCTGGTGATGAACTTCCCGAGGCTCGCCCCGGCCGATTGTCCGAACCCACCATCGGAAATCGTGGACGGATTAGGCGCTCGCCCCGATGAAATTCTTTCTTACATGGAAACGGAAGGCTCGGTCAACTTCTTAGCCGCCT
Organism: Terriglobia bacterium; assembly: GCA_965247425.1. Lineage (GTDB taxonomy): Bacteria > Acidobacteriota > Terriglobia > 20CM-2-55-15 > 20CM-2-55-15 > CAZOZZ01. The sequence goes on along the minus strand of OZ252023.1, from coordinate 607,164 downwards.
TCGCCTCCGAAACCCAGGTGCGGGACCTGAAGCCGGATTTCCAGATCCTGGGCAGGCTTGGAGGCATGGGTGTCATCGTGACCGCACCCGGAAATACGGCCGACTTCGCCTCCCGCTACTTCGCGCCCGCGTACGGCATCGACGAAGACCCTGTCACCGGATCCATCCACTGCACGCTGGTTCCCTACTGGTCGGAGCGACTCGGGAAACAAAAGTTTCACGCACACCAGGTGTCTCGGCGCGGAGGAGAGCTGTTCTGCGAGTTGCTGGGTGATCGAGTGACCATCGCAGGCCATGCCGTGTGCTTCATGGCGGGAACCATCGAAGTTTGAAACCTCAATGAAAGAACACGCAACGTATCTCTTGTCCCTGCCCGAGCGGATTCTGCGATCGGCCTCTGCGGTTGCGGGTGGCCTGCTTCGGGAAATAGGAGAGGCGACGTTGCCCGAAGGCGTGCGGGAGACTCGGCTCTATACCAATCTGGTCGACGCCACTTTGCGCTTCCTGATCGAACAGGTCGGTGAGGTTGAAGGAGTCTATCCGGATGAGAGCAAGCTGAACGAGAACTTCCTCCTGCGTAGGACCGCGGGCGGCGGAATCGAAATGATCGGCATCCTGGCGTTTCGGGCATCGCCGGTGTGGGTCCTGGCTGCTCTGGCGGATGTTACCGGCGCGGGCCGAAACCTGATGATCGACATCACGAAATCTCTCAAGGAACAGGGCCTTCTGGATTCGGATACGGATTTCAGCACGGTCGATCAAATGCTCGACGGACTCGAACAGAGCGCCGGGCGAGCGGCCGATGCAATCAATACACCTCCGCTGGACGTGGCCGGGTTGCGCGAAGAATGGTCGAGCCTGAAGGTCGAACTGGCAAAGCTTCCGCCGAAGAGCCTCCCTTCTACGAAAGCAGTCACGCGCGCCTGGGCGGACCTCAAGCACGAATCGCGCGCTCAGGGGCGGTCGGTGTTCGAAATGTCTTCCGCGATGGCTCTTTCCGCCGTTGGAACTCTACCTGAAAAGGTGTACTGGCTGTCCCGTTCGGCGAAGCTTGCAGGCGAACGAACGGGCCAGATGTTTGCCGGTCCGCTACTGGAACATTACCGCGACACTTTATCGGAAATCTCAGATGTTGGATTCCTGCGCTACTGGACCAAACAGTTTCGCCCCTATCTACAGACAGCGGCCTCCCAATTCTCCCCACAACACGGCTCGCTGACGGAACGACTTCTGGGCAAAGACCGGTAACTCAGTGTTGCCCAGATCGCAGATCACCAGCCTAGGCGCCGCGTACGTATTGGTTGAACCACTCGATGGTGCGCGTCCATGCCTGCTCCGCCGCGACCTTGTTGTAGCGTTCCGGAGTCGCGTCATTGAAAAACCCATGAACAGAATCCGGATAAATGTGGCCTTCGTATGTAATGTTGTTGTTCTTGAGTTCCGCCTCATACGCGGGATATGCGCCGACCAACCGTGCGTCGAGCGCGCCGTGATGTATGAGCATTGCCGCTGATATTTTCGACACGTCCTGGGCCCCGGGCGCTCCTCCATAAAACGGGGCGGCCGCGGCCAGACCCGCTCCCAGCAGAACAGCCAATGTATTGGACATACCGCCGCCGTAGCAAAAACCTGTTACACCGATGTTCCCCGTACAGTCCGGACGTGATTTCAGCCATTCGGCGGCGGCGGCGAAATCCTGGGTCATCTTGGCGCGATCGATCGTGCGAAATAACTGACCGCCTCTGTAGTCGTCGCTCGGATAACCTCCGACTGTCGTGAGCGCGTCTGGCGCAAATGCCATGAAGTTCTTCAGGGCGAAGCGTCGTGCAACGTCCTCGGTGTGCGGATTCAGTCCCCGATTCTCATGCACAACGAGGACTCCGGGCAGTTCGGACGGGGTCTCCCTGCGTGAATCGGCGCTGAATGGTCGCACGAGATAGCCCCGGATGAACCCATTTCCATCCGGTGAGGGCACGGTCTCATAGGTCGCCTTGATCCGCTCGTCATCCTTGGCAACCTGCTGCCCCAATGCGTAGTTGGGCATCAAAGCTTCGACTATCGCTGCGGCCGTAAGACCGGCGAAGGCGAACCGCTTCACCCCGCTGAAAAAGTCACGACGGCTGACCTCACCGTGAATGTAACGTGTGTAGAGGTCTACTGCTTCGGCGGGAATTTTCACTTTTTCCATTGATGGCTCCTTGTCTTCCATTGATATCGCTCCTTTCGGCGCGTTGAGGATATCACTGCTCGCGCTACTTCGGAATCAGGCAAGTTAGCCATTTGATTGACCTCAACTTCCTTCCCTCGTATTATTCAGCCAGATTTTCTTCGTGTCCTTGACGACATACTATCGACGCCGGATGTTATGAAACGTGTTTTAGCACTGATTATTCCACTCGCTCTGTTTGTTGAACCCAACGCGAACAGCCAGACCATCGGGACCCTAACCCTTGTCCCTGCCGGACTGAATGCAGCGACAATTTCCGCAACCGGCGGATCCCACTGGCCGCAGTGGCGCGGTCCCGGCGGGCGCGGCATATCCGACGAGACAGACCTGCCGCTCGGCTGGAGCGACACCGAGAACCTGGCCTGGAAGGTCGAGATCGAGGACAAGGGGCATTCGTCTCCCAGCGTATGGGGGAACCGGGTTTTCCTCACGACCGCCGTTCAGGGCGAAGAGGTCCAAAGCGCCCGGCCGCCTATCCACACCTATGGCGGCGAAGTGTTCCTGCACCCCGATTCCATGGGCGGAAACTTCAGCCACACATTGAAGGTCGTGGCCTTCGACGCCACCACCGGCGAAAGGGTCTGGGAGAAGCTGGCATACGAGGGCCGGGTCTTCGACGACCGCCACCGTAGGAACTCCTACGCCAGCCCCACCGTGGCGACCGGCGGCGAGTACGTCTACGCCTACTTCGGCCCCGAGGGGCTCTACTGCTACGACTTCGACGGAAACCTCGTTTGGCAGGCCGAGATCGGCAAGATCAAGACTGTCGGACTCGGAACCGGCACCTCGCCGGTGATCTATGAGAACCTGGTCATCATCGCCGCCGACGAGGACGAGGGAGCGAACTCTTTCATCGTCGCACTCGATCGCTTCACCGGAAAGGAAGTATGGAAAGAAACACGTCCGGTACAGGCAAGCTGGGCGACGCCCCTTCTGGTCGTGGCACCCAACGATCGAACCCAGCTGGTGGTCAGCGGTAACGAGTTGTTGCTTTCCTACGACCCGGCGACCGGGGAAGAGCTGTGGCGTGCCGACGGGCTAATGAGCCACGCCATTCACACCCCCCTGGCCGCCGGAGAGATGGTCTACCTGACCTCCGGTTTTCCGAGAAACGTCCTTCGGGCCTTTCGCCTGGACGCCAACGGCGACCTCGATGGAAGCGAGGGCCTCGTGTGGGAGTACAAGAAGGGAATGGCGTACGTGACCTCCAACATCGTGTACCGGGGGCACGTTTACCTGTTCAACGATGGTGGAGTTGTGACCTGCCTGGACGCCCTCACCGGTGAGATCGTCTACGAGGGCGGCAGGCCCCCTGTACCGGGGAACTTCAAGTCGTCTCCGGTGGCCTACGATGGCAAGATCCTCATCGCCAGTGAGGAGGGCGACCTGTTCGTGATCAAAGCGGGGCCCGAGTTCGAGGTGCTCGCCACCAACTCGATGAATGAGGTCGTCTGGGCATCGCCTGCGATTTCCAACGGAAAGATCTACATCCGCGGCGACCGTCATCTGTTCGCGGCCGGCCAGGCGCAAGGGAACCAGGATTAGCGTTAAGACAAATCAGCCTGGCGATTCCACTCGATCAGGGCTGCTGCCGCCGCAGAAATCGATTCGGTCGATTCCGCGAACGAAAACCGGACAAACCGATGGCCGCGGACGGGATCGAAGTCGAGACCGGGAGTGACCGCGACTCCGGTTTCGTTCAGAATTCTGCTGCAGAAAGACACGCTGTCGTCGGTCCGGTTCGACACGTCCGCATAGATGTAGAAAGCACCATCGACGGGTGCCAGGCGGTCGAATCCGGCCTTGGGCAGTTGATCGAGCAGCAACCGACGATTAGCTGCGTACCGCTCCACGTTGAGATCCAGTTCTTCGATGCAGTCGAAGGCAGCGACCGCTGCCAGCTGGGACAACGAAGGTGGCGAAACGAACAGATTTTGTGCCAGACACTCGATCGCCCGCAGCATGTCCCCGGGCACGACCATCCATCCGAGCCGCCAGCCGGTCATTGAAAAGTACTTGGAGAAGCTGTTAATCACGACGACGTCGTCTCCGAACGCCAGGGCCGTCTTCGCTTTCTGGTCGTACGTTATTCCATGGTAAATCTCGTCCGAAATCATGCGGATCCCATGGGTCCGGCAAAATGCCCGGAGATCCCGCATGGCGTCGGAATCCAGCATTGTGCCGGTGGGATTCGAAGGGCTCGCCACGATCAGCCCGTCGAGCTGGCCGGTTTGCCGCATCGCCTCGTCCAGCAACTCCGGTGTGGGCTGAAATCGATGCTCCGCTTCGGTCTCTAGAACTACGGGTTCGATGCCGAAGGCCGACAGTATGTGTCTGTAGCAGGGGTATCCCGGAGCCACCGTCGCAACCCGATCGCCGGCGTCGAAAGCGGCGAGGAAAGACAGTACGAATCCCCCGGTTGAGCCTGTAGTCACAACAACCCGCGCGGGATCGACCGTGACACCGTGGTAGCTCTGGTAATGTCCGGCAATCGCCGAACGCAACTCCGGAATACCCAGCGCGACGGTATAGCCGAGACGCTGGGTTTCGAGGGCGCGCTTCGCTGCGGCGAGAACACCCGCCGGGGCCGGGGTTCCCGGCTGTCCGACCTCCAGGTGGAAGACGGCATTGCCCTCCGCTTCCCGCTCGGTGGCCGCGGCCATCACATCCATTACGATGAAGGGAGGGATCTCGCCCCTGCTTGAGATTTTCAGCGCCATGGAATGTTTCCTTTCTGGTTGAAGATTCGACCAGCGACGAGTTGGCCCTATCCTCTTGGGACTGCCTTCTTCGGCCGGCGACGAACACACCTTTTATTTTCTTAGTCTAAAACTATGCAGTGCTGGCAGAACCTCCCGGCCCACCAACTCGATGTGATCGAGCACCTCCCGCTGGGACATACCCGGATAGAACAAACGGAGACAGACCTTGTTGAATCCCAACTCCGCGTACCGTGCCAGTTGCCGAACGCAATCATCCGGGCTGCCGATGATGAAAGTTCCATCGGCCGAGACGTCGTCTCCGGTCATCTTGCGGGTCAGCTCGGGGCCGGATCCCTGTAGCCCGTGCTGCGCGTACACCTCATACTTGCGCCGGAAGCCGGCACGGGCCTGCCTGAAGGCCTCCTGACGACTTCCGGCACAGAAGAATTCCCTCATGAGGACCATGTCGTCCGGAATCGGGTGCCCCCCGTCGGCCAGTTCCCGGTGATAGATGTCGATCTGGGGCCGGATGATGTCATAGGACTGTGCCGGCCCGACAAACAGTATATGTCCCTCGCGACCCACTCTTCGAACAGCTCGGTCGCTCATCCCCGTCAACCAGATCTGTGGGTAAGGAATCTGAAACGTCCTGGCCGTGGGACGCGCATTGGTGACGTGGAAATAACGTCCGTCGTGAGTCACCTCCTCCTCGGTCCAGAGGCGTATCATCAGTTCCAGAGCTTCGGAATTCCGAGTTCCCCTCTCCGACATCCGGGTGCCAAAGGCCTCGCACTCCTCGGGCCGGTATCCCAGTCCCAACCCAAGAATGAGCCGGCCCTGGCAAATATGATCCAGCGTCGCCACCTGCTCGGCGACGTCGACTGGGTTCAGCAAAGGAAGCAGCAGGGCCGACGTCGCCAACTTCATCTCTCCGGGCTCCGCCGCAAGCCGGGCCAAAATCGGCAGCGGCTGGAAGTGCTGAAAGGGATCGATCAGATAGTGGTGCCCCCAGCAGTAGATGTCGAATCCCGCATCCCGGGCCGCCCGAAACTGCTCCAGGTGATTCTGCCACTGCAACTGAAGGTCGACACTACCCCTGTCGACGACCTGTCCCACCTGATACCCAACTTCCATAGCCCCCACAATGCCCCGCCAGCCTAATTGTTTCAAGAGTTTCCAGTCTCGGCCCCGAATCCGTGGGGTAATGTTAGCGGTTAGCTATTCAGGAGCGGGTCCTAAGAACTCGACGCAGAGACGCAGAGACGCAGAGACGCAGAGATCGGAAGGAGATGGTCGGAGACCTTTAGCCGGCAACAAGAAAATCAGATCTCTGCGTCTCTGCGCCTTTGCGTCGAAAATCCCTCTCTTACAATGCGAGGTTGTTCAGGAGCGGGCCCTAAGATGAATCTTGACGCCGATCCCGCAAGAGTTTGCGGCGGCTGGCTGTGTGGTAGGCCTCGAATGGCATATAGGCGTAGAAGCCGAAGGTCAGCATGCCAAACACCGTTCCGAAAAAGCCGTTCGATATACCCGATAGACCCGCTAGTACGGCAAACACGATCAGGTGCTTGGCCGCTTTCGGAAACTCGGCGTTGTAGAGTGCGCCGACGCCGGGCATCAGTCCGAGAAAGAAGGCAAGTCCGGGTCGTTTGTCGACGATGCTTCCCTGCGCTTGTGCGGGCGGTGGCGGTGCGGGAGCCCGCATGGGGACATTCGGCACTTCGACGGCGGTCCTGGCCGCCGAGACGCTCATCATGCTGTCGCGGCGAAGCCGCTTCAGATCCGACCGGAGATCCGCGGCGTTCTGGTGACGGAGATCGGGATCCTTTTCAACGGCCTTGCTGATAAGGCCGTCCAGGGCGGGAGGCAGTGTCGAGTTCAGGCGGGACGGCGAAACGGGTTCCTTTGTCAAAATCCCTTCAAAAACAACTGCGGAAGTTTCTCCCGGAAACGCCTGTTGTCCGGTAGCCATCTCATAGAGAACCACACCAGTCGAAAACAGATCGGTCCGATTGTCGACTTCCCTCCCACGCGCCTGTTCGGGAGACATGTAGGCCACCGTGCCCACGGTGGACCCCGCCTTCGTCAAATGTTCATCGACCGTCGTGGCGCTGCCGGCGCTGCCACCCTCTCTCGGCAACAGCTTGGCCAGGCCGAAATCAAGAACCTTGATCTGGCCGTTTTCAGTGATAAAGATGTTGCCGGGCTTGATGTCGCGGTGGATGATTCCGGCAGCATGCGCCGCCGAGAGCGCATCGGTGATCTGCATCCCCATTTCGAGCAATACGTCGAACTCGATTTTTCCAGAAGAAATCCGCTCGTTCAGCGGCTGCCCTTTGAGCAACTCCAACGCGAGATAGGGCCGTCGCTGCCACTCGCCGACGTCGAAGATCATGCAGATATGAGGATGGTTGAGTTTTGCGGCCGCACGCGCTTCGCGCTCGAAGCGTTCGAGCGCCTGCTTGTTCTCGGCATACTCCTCGGGCAGGAATTTCAGGGCGACCTGGCGACCGAGTCGCGTGTCTTCCGCTTTGAAGACCACCCCCATGCCCCCACGTCCGAGGGGCTCGAGGATCTTGTAATGGGAAACCGTTTTGCCGATCATATCGTTCACGCTTAGCGGTCCATGCCAAGCTGGTTAAGGATAAAGGCGTAATCGAACGCGAGGTCGCGCAATGTGTCGTACCGGCCCGACGCTCCCCCGTGCCCGCCTGTCATGTTGATCTTCAGCAGTAGCAGGTTATCGTCCGTTTTCAGATCACGCAGCCTGGCAACGTACTTCGCGGACTCCCAATACATCACCTGACTATCGTTGAACGACGTTTTTACCAGCATCGTGGGGTAGTCTTTGCTCTCGATGTTGGTATAGGGACAGTACGACTTCATGTACGCATACTGTTCGGCCACATTCGGATTGCCCCACTCCAGGTATTCGCCAACCGTGAGCGGCAGGGAGTCATCCAACATCGAGTTCAGAACATCCACGAACGGGACATTCGAGACCACGGCTGCGAAAAGGTCCGGACGCATATTCGTAACCGCGGCCGTCAACAGGCCACCGGCGCTTCCGCCGTTGATGACCAACCGCTCGGTCGACGTGTAACCGGCCTCGATCAAGTGTTCGGCAACGGCGATGAAATCGATAAACGTGTTTCGCTTCGACATCATCTTGCCGTCGTCGTGCCACTTCTTGCCCAGGTCCCCACCGCCTCGAACATGCGCCATCGCGTAGATGACACCTCGATCGAGCAGGCTCAGGCGAACGGACGAAAACGAAAGTGAGAGTGGTACGCCGTAAGAACCGTATGCATAAAGCAACATCGGATTCGATCCATCCGGCTCCATACCCTTGCGGTACACGATCGAAATCGGAACCTGAACCCCGTCGGGCGCCCTGGCGTAGAACCGCTTCGACTCGTAATCGGTGGAGGCGAATCCGCCCAACACCTCGGTTTCCTTCAGAAGGATCCGCCCACGATCGTCCATGTCGTAATCGAAGATCGACGCCGGCTTCACCAGTGACTGGTAGCGGAAACGCAGATTGACGGTATCGAATTCCCTGTTGGCGGTCGGAAACACCGAATAAACGGGATCGGGAAATTCGATTCGGTGCTGCTTTCCGGATTCGAAATCGACAACCCTCAGAATCTGCAGGCCGGCTTCCCGCTCGAGAACGACACCGTGGTTCTTGAACAGTTCGAGTCCTTCCAGCGTGATGTCTTCGTTGTGAGGGATGAACTCGGTCCAGTTCTTCGTGTCCGGATCACCCACGGGCGCGGTCATGATTCGGAACGTCGGAGCATCCTTGTTCGATCGGATATAGAACAGGCCGGACCGATGAAGAACATGGTACTCGTGGTCGGTTTCACGCGGCAACACAACGCGCGGCGCCTGATCCGGGCGGCTCGACGGAATGTAACGCACTTCGGTCGTCGTCGAACTGGCGGAGGTCACGAACACGTATTCGTCATCGAGCGAGCGAGTCAGCGTGAGGCCGTAGAGTTGGTCGGCTTCCTCATAGACCATGTCGTCGGCAGACCCGTCCGGAGCGGTGCCAACTTCGTGACGATAGACTCGATACGCCCGCTTCGCGTCGTCTTCAACGATGTAGAACACGTTTCTGCTGTCGCCGGCCCAGACTGCTTCGACGACATGCGGAATGGCTTCGGACAGAGACCTTCCATCGCTCAGATCCTTCACGTGCAGTGTGTACTCCCGGAATCCCGTCACGTCGGTGGTGTAGAGAAGCAGGCGAGCGTCGTCGCTGACGTCGTAGGTCCACAATTGCAGGAAGTCCTGCCCCTCGGCCAACTCGTTCAGATCGAGCGTGATCTCCTCGACACCGTCCGTGCTCCCCCGCTTCCGGGCGTGGATGGGATACTGCCTGCCCTGCTCGGTCCGCGAGTAGTACCAGTAGTCTCCCCGCCGGTATGGAACACTGAGGTCCGTTTCCTTGATACGCCCGACCATTTCCTTGTACAGGACTTCCTGGAGAGGCTCGGTATGCGCCATCATCCGGTCGGTGTAAGCGTCCTCGGCTTCCAGGTAGGACACGACGTCGGGATTCGTCTTCTCTCGAAGCCAGTAGTAAGGGTCTTCCCTCCGGTCGCCGTGAACGGTGTCCACCTTGGACATCTTCCCGGCAATCGGAGGGGTCGTCACCCCTTGGGTCGGGTTATTCATGTCGTTTGAGCACGAAAAAGCGAGTAACGATACACAGGCCAGCGGAAGCACATCGAAACCTTTCATCTTCATCGAGTCTGGCACACTATACGGATTGTCCCGGCTCCGTGTTTCACCTATTCTCTGAGGCAGGCGTATCGGCCGCCGTTCCACCCGATACCCGGAAACGCCCATTGTAACCCCTCGCCAAAGGTGCTGGCGTATATGAAGGATGGAGTCTTGTGGACAGGCATACGTGAAAGTGAACGACATGGCCGGGCCTGTATACAATCTGCACGCATTGGGGATGTCTTCCTCCTTTGATTTCAACAGTTTTCGCACAAGAGTAGAGTATTATTGATGGTTCACCAGGCCTCTAAATCGATTACATCAACCGGAGCAAACAAGTTAAAAATGAGACGCCCTCTTCTGACCTGCCTGTGTTTGCTCATGACGGCGACCGGTATCCGAGCCCAGCAGGGCCCGAGCGGATTCGAAAACCGTCGAATCCTGAACGCGATTCGCCTCGGACCAGGAGACGAACTGACCCTCGATGAGCGTTGAACGAACCGATATGGGAACGCGCCGAACCAGCCGACGGATTCGTCCAGATCGAACCGGACAACGGCACCCCGGCGAGTGAACCCACCGAGGTCCGCATCGTGTTCGACACGAATCGAATGATCATCGGCGTGATGGCCTACGATTCGGATCCGAACGGCATCAAGGGCAATCAGATGCAGCGGGACCAGCCATTTTCTTCCGACGACCGGTTCATGTGGTCTATCGACACCTACCTGGACGAGCGCTCCGGCTACTTCTTTGAGATCAATCCGTCTGGCGCCATGGGAGACGGCATCATCGGCGGCGGCGGTGGTGGTGGCGGCGGCGGACCCGGTCGTGGTGGTGGTGGTCGAGGCGGTGGCGGTGGTGGTGGCGGCCGCCGCGGCGCCGGCAGCCCCGGGCCGAGCAACAAGGCGTGGGATGGCATCTGACGGACAGGCCTGGGGAATCAACTTTCAGAGAACGATCCGGCGAAAGAATGAAGAGAGTCGCTGGAACGGGTTTGCCAGAAACCGGCAGCTGAACACGATGTCGGAAGCCGGGTTGGTCGTCGGCATTTCGGAAATCAGCCAGGGACTCGGGCTGGACGTCAAGCCGTACCTCGTGGGAAGGGCTACATCGATACCGGCCGAAGGGACTGGATCCAACTACGTGGGTGACGTCGGCGGCGACTTCTTCTACAACATTACGCCCAACCTGCGAGCCAACTTCACGATCAACACGGACTTTGCCGAGACCGAGGTCGACGACCGTCAGGTCAACCTGACCCGCTTCCCATTGCGCTTTCCAGAGAAGCGTGAGTTTTTCCTGCAGGGCGCCAACTTCTTCGAGTTCTCCGGCGATCGGGACGCGTTCTTCACACGGCGGATCGGACTGAGCGACGGTGAGGTCCAGCTAATCGATTACGGACTCAAACTCACCGGCCGACTGGGGAATTTCGACGTCGGGATTCTGCAGGTTCGAACGGCTGAGTTTGCTCGCCCCGAGGATGAAGACGGGAATCTGCCCGGCGAGGACTTCACTGTCTTTCGAACCCGTCGGCGATTTCTCAGCCAGTCCCACATGGGCCTTCTCTACACCCGACGGGACGAACGGGCGACCGGAAGAGACGCGGGCGAGACTCTGGGTTTCGACCTCCGCCTGGCCACGAACCGATTTCGCGGAAGCCAGACGCTCAACTTCCAGACTTATTATCTCTGGACATCCAACGAGGAAGGAACCGGCGACAGCGGAAAATACGGCGCCACCCTGAGCTACCCGAACGACATTTACAGCATCCGCATCAGCGCCACACAGACTGAAGAGAACTACGATCCCACCGTTGGTTTTCGCTTCCGCACGGCCGTCCGTGACTACGGCGGTAATTTCTTCTGGAACCCGAGACCGGAAAACAGCTCGCTGATCCGCAGTTTCAACTTCGGGATGTTTACCAACTTCATCACCGACACCGCGAATCGAAAGCTGAGCCATCGGGTCGATTTCACGTTATTGGGCGTGAACTTTCAATCCGGAGACAACTTCCGAATCAACGTCACGCCGCAGGCCGAACGCCTCGACAACGACTTCGGTCTGCCCGGAGACATCGAACTGGTCGAAGGGGGCGAGTTCGATTACACGCGCTTCCGGATTTCAGGCCGCACCGCCGGCCGCCGAATGGTTTCCCTGTTTGGAAACTACGGATGGGGCAATTACTTCTCAGGAACTCGGCGAGACATCAGCGGCAACCTGACAGTCCGTCCAAGAGTTGGCGTCCGCCTCAACTTCAACGGCCAGTGGAACAGGATCGAACTACCCGAAGGCCAGGTCTCGACCACCGTTTACCGCTGGGAAGTCGGCACCCAGTTCAGCCCCTGGCTCTCGCTGAACAACAACATTCAGTACGACAACCAGAGCCGCGGAATCGGCTGGCAGTCTCGACTCCGGTGGATCATGAAACCCGGAAACGACATTTTCTTCGTCTACACCCACAACTGGATTAACGACCCCGCCGGCATCTTCACTAACGACCGCAGCGCCGTATCCAAAATCGTCTTCACCAGACGCTTCTAACACCCCTGAAGGACAGGACGGAGTGTCGGGGTGGCCGTCCCTGGCCACCCGCGGTCAGCGACGAAAGTATCGGGTCGGGCATTCAGCGCAAGGTCTCCGCAACCCCCGCGGGCGCCCACGGAGGGACGCCCCGACACTCTCTATTCGACGCCGAGTCGGGCGGGACAGCGTGTCGGGGTGGCCGTCCCTGGCCACCCGCGGTCAGCAACGAAAGGATCGGATCGGGCCTTTTCGGCGCAAGGTTTCCGCAACCCCCGCGGGCGGCCAGGGACGGCCGCCTCGACACTCTGTTGTGTGATGTTCGTGCTTAGACGGGAATGGGGGGCGCGGGGCTCTGCCTGGCCATAACGAAAAAAGGCGGCCCGTTTGGGCCGCCTTCGACGGGACGGTAGTAATCCGAAAACTCTTGCTCAACGTGGGGAGGTCGTCGATTTACGTTTCGACTGGCGCCCGGGCTTCAGTCCACCAACTTGGTAGACAGAAACCAGAAAAACTATCAACTTTGATTAAAATTCTATCAAGTTGGTAGACAAGAACCGACTCTTCGCTGCCCGTGCGTCGCCTTCCACTGCTCAAAATTCGCAGCCACGATGAAGAATTTTCTACCGATCTGCATGATCGGAATCTCATCTTCCTCAATGATTCTGCGGAAATGGCGAATCGAGAAGCCTGCGAGGCGTGCGGCCGAGGGAACGTCCAAAAAGGTTTTGGTTCTCGTCTGTGTCATAACCTGTTGCGCCATCATGGCACCTCCTGCCCCCTCTAGTAGCAAGGGTCGTACCATCTCGTAACCACGTCCAACGCGCCCACGATTCCTGTAATTACTCCCCCAATAACTAACAACCGCAGGGCGAAGTTCTAACAAGATCACGGGAAAAGGCCGGGCTCACCGGGACTCCGAGAACCAGAACTGGGAGGGTCTGTCGGCGGCGGTGTCGAAGGTCATGCGAGGGGACGAAGGAGCCTGAGAAGTGCAGATACCGCGAACGCTATCGGATCGGCTTGGGGAATTGTTCGGAGTCGGGGCGATGGAGCAGGCAGGCGACGAATTCCGATCTCACATTGCGCGACAACTACGGAATGACTCTACTCCCGGACGCTTTCGAGGATGGCTTTTAGAATGGTGTCCGATTCGATGCGTTCGGCTTCGCCCTCAAAGTTTAAAATCACGCGGTGTCGGAGGGCGGGCAAGACCACGGACCGGACATCCTCGTAGGCAACTTCACGGCGACCATTGAGCAACGCGCGGATCTTCGCTCCGACGACCAGCGCCTGGGAGCCGCGGGGGCTGGCCCCGTAGTTCACGTACCGTTTCGTCAGGTCATGCGCGAACTCCGTCGTGGGCTGCGTGGACATGACGATACGGATGGCGTAATCCTGAACACGCTCGGAAATCGGAACTCCCAGGGCGACTTGCCTCAACTGGAGAATCTTCTCTCGATCCCACACCTTCTGGACCGTGGGTTCTTCTTCCTGAGTGGTGCGGTCCAGAATCTCGTGAATGTCATCCATTTCGGGAAAGTCCATCCGCAATTTCATGAAAAAACGGTCAACCTGGGCCTCGGGTAACGGATAGGTGGCTTCCAGTTCCAGAGGGTTCAAGGTCGCCATGACGACGAACGGGGGCTCCAATCGATAGGTGTGATTCCCGACAGTGACGCTCTTTTCCTGCATCGCCTCGAGCAGGGCGGACTGGGTTTTTGGCGTCGCGCGATTGATCTCGTCCGCCAGAACGATGTTGGCGAATACCGGACCGGGCTGAAATTCCAAAGTCCTGTCGCCAGTCTCGCTCTCCTGAACGACGTTCGTTCCGACGATGTCCGCGGGCATCAGATCCGGCGTAAACTGAATCCTCGACGAAGTGAGGTGGAGCACATCACTCAGTGTCTGGACAAGCTTGGTCTTACCGACACCGGGAACGCCTTCAAGGATCGCATGGCCCCTGGCCAGCACCGTGATGAGCACTTCATCGATGACCTCCTTGTAGCCCACAATGAGCTTGGAGATCTCGGAATTGACCATCTGGAAGTCGGCTCGGAATTCCTCGATCTGCTTGTCGGTGAGTTCAACTACCGATTGTTCCACTTCGTTCCTCGCACGTGTAATTTATTCAGGAACCGGCCAGCCGCCATCCCGAAACCAAGTCATGCATTATAGAGGAAATTTGGCAATGCCGAGCGGTTTCTTGGGCAGCTTTTGAGCTGATCCAGGAGCCTCGGCGGCAGAAGAGATCGCACCAGGAAAGTGGAGAATCGGGGCCTATTTAACGAAAAATCGGGGAAGTGTGGACCGATTGTACCGCTTTCGCTGTAGATTTCTTCTGCCGCGCAGGCTCCTAGTGGTCCGCGCGGGAAAACAACTTATCGATGAAGGAGGGCGGGGGTACCGGCTTACGGACGGCCAGTTTCTTCTTGAGGCGTTCGATCTCGACGGTCAGACGACGGCGCTCCCCTTGCCATCGGGCTTCGTTCGACCGCATCTCCCGCCCGAACTCGACTTTGAGTGAACGCCTTCGTGCTTCAAGCTCGGTTTCCATTTTTTCCTCGAAGCCCTGCTTGACACGAAGCTCATTTCCGGATCGATCGATGAGCTCGACGATGCGACCTTCGAGATCCTCGATCTTGGACTTCGACCGATTCTCCCTGAACTCGAGTTCCCGAGCCTGCTCCTCGCACTTGATTTCAAGCTGCCGGTTGTAGCGCTGGGTCTCGCCCAGACGATCCTCGATGTCCTTGGTACTGTTCGCTCGCGTTTGTGCCTCCTCCGTCGTTGTACGAAGGCTGTCGATTTCTTCATGCAGTCGTCGCCGTTCACTGCGCCACCGATCTGTAGCGACATCGAACTCCGTCTCCAACTGTTTTCTGTCACGATTGGCATTCCGAAGTCTCTGCTCGAACTCCTCCCGAAGTTCCTCGGCGGTTCGCGAAGGATTGCCTTCCGTGTCATGCGGTCCCTCAAAGGCGCTCTTCCCTGTCCCTAACATTTTTCCTCCCATCATCACTTTCGATGATGGGAGATATCCTGCATGCCGGGGCCCAAACGGACTCCATACGCCTAAATCGGTCTGGGTATTGACGTTACGCTGGTGTGGAGTGGACCCAACCTCCGACGAGGTCCATCAACTTGATTGACTGGGAATGCTCGCAGGCTCCTAAACGACTCCGTACGCCAGCATGGCATCGGCCACCTTCACGAAACCTGCGATGTTTGCGCCATCGACATAGTTGATGTAGCCGTCGGTCTGGTAGCCGTGACGCACGCACCGCGCGTGTATGTCGAGCATGATCGAGCGGAGTCGGCTGTCGACCTCGTCCCGGGGCCAGGAAATTCGCAGGGCGTTCTGGCTCTGTTCCAGACCGGATACCGCCACACCACCGGCGTTGGCAGCCTTACCCGGACCGATAGGAACTCGCGCTCGCAGAAAGGCTCGCGTCGCATCCCGGGTGCACGGCATATTGGCCCCCTCGGCGATCGCCGTCAATCCGTTGTCGAGAAGTTCTCTTGCGTCCTCGAGGTCGAGTTCATTCTGTGTGGCGCAAGGAAACGCCAGACTGGCCTTGACACTCCACGGTCGTTTTCCTTCGTGGTAAGTGGCCCGTGCGAAATGCTCGGCATATTCACTGATCCTGCCACGGCGACGTTCCTTGAGCTTCTTCAGCCATTCCAGCTTTTCTTCGTCGATGCCGTCCGGATCATGGATAAAACCTCCCGAATCGGAAGCTGTGACCGGTTTCGCCCCAAGCTGAACCAGTTTCTCGAGAGTGTATAACGCGACGTTTCCGGAGCCAGACACCGCGCAAACTTTCCCTTCGAGGCCGGCTCCCCGTGCATCGAGCATGTTCTGCATGAAGTAGACACAACCGTAACCGGTCGCCTCCCGGCGGATCAGGCTGCCTCCGAAGCTGAGCCCCTTGCCGGTGAGGATTCCCGCAAAGCGGTTCTCCAGACGCTTGTACTGACCAAACAGGTAGCTGATCTCTCGAGCGCCCACTCCGATGTCACCGGCCGGAACATCAATATCCTCGCCAATGTAGCGATGAAGTTCGGTCATCATCGACTGACAGAAGCGCATTATTTCGCCGTCGCTCTTGCCTTTCGGGTTGAAGTTGGATCCGCCTTTTGCGCCGCCCATAGGAAGACCGGTCAGGCTGTTCTTAAAAACCTGTTCAAAGCCCAGAAACTTCAAGACGCTCTGCGTGACGCTGGGATGGAATCTCAATCCACCCTTGTAGGGACCGATCGAATTGTTGAACTGAACCCGCCAGGCACGGTTGGCCCGGATACAGCCGGCGTCATCCTGCCAGGTCACGCGAAAGATAATGATGCGATCCGGCTCCGTCATCCGTTCGGCGATCCTCGCCTCATGGTATTCCGGATGTTCCAACATGAACGGTGTGAGGCTCTCGGCCACTTCGCGCACGGCCTGGTGGAATTCAGGTTCTCCCGGATTGCGACGGATCAACCCACGCATAAATCGCTCGACCCGGACTTCCACCTCTGGCGTCATAAAAGTCTCCTTCCTCTTTTTGACATCTTAGCAGTCCATCGCCCGATCATGAACGAGTCCGTGCACCGAAGTCACGACCCGTCTGAACTGAAGCGCTAGGAGCCTGCGCGGCAGAAGGGATCGTAGCGAGAAAGTGGAGAGTCGAGGCCAGATTTTATCGATTTTGAGGCGAATAGTGGTTCTATTCAACGAAAAATCGGGGAAATCTGGACCGATTATACCGCTTTCGCAGTAGATCTCTTCTGCCGCGCAGGCTCCTAGGACCCACTTCGTCAGGATTCGGAGGCGGCAAGAGCGATGGTCGAGGTCCAGCAACCCGACAAACTCGGTCTCACGCGAGCGCCTCGGCTACGGCCGGATGAACGATTTCTCCTTTGGCAACGTTGATCGCCCCGGCCAGCACGGGGTCGCACAAGCCACCTTCCGAAGCCAGACGCTGGATGTAGGGAACCACCACGCTCGACAACGCCTGCGAACTGGTCGTTGGAACCGCGCCGGGCAAGTTCGTCACGCCGAAGTGGACGACACCGTGCAAAACATAAGTGGGATCTTCATAGGTGGTCGGATGAATGGTTTCGACACATCCGCCTTGATCCACGGACACATCCGCAATCACACTCCCACGGTTCATCCCACGAACCATCGCCTCAGTGACCGAGCGATGAGCTTTCGCGCCTGGGACCAGGACGGCCCCCACCACCAGATCCGCGTCAGAAACCGCTTCGGCGATCAGATCACCGTAAGCAGGCAAACTTGTAACGTTGGGCCCCAGGGCGTTTGCGCGAATGTGACTCTCTCGCCGAATGTCAAAGACCGTGACACGCGCACCGAGCGCGGCGGCGACGCCGGCAGCGTTGATGCCGACACTGCCGGCGCCGATGACGACAACATGTCCCCGATCCGCCGACGGCAGGCCGCCAAGCATCAGGCCCCGCCCCCCGTTGTGCTGGTGGAGCAGCGTCGTCCCGATCTGCATCGCCAACCGCCCCGCGATCTCGCTCATGGGCGCAAGAATGGGAAGCTTCCCGTCCTCTTCGACCGTCTCCCACGCCACTGCGGTCAGCCCTTTGTTCTGGAGCATCCGGGCCACTTTGGGAAGGGCGGCCAGGTGCAGAAAACTGAACAACAGGTGGTCTTCCCGCAGCAGGTCAAACTCCGGATCGATCGGTTCTTTCACTTTGACGACCATCTGGGCCCGGGCGTACAGGTCGGCGGCATCGCCGGCAATCTTCACGCCGACACGGGCATATGTTTCGTCAGGGTAGCCCGTCAGCACACCGGCTCCGGACTGGAGATAGACTTCATGCCCACTACGCACGATTTCGGCTGCAGCCGCAGGCACAAGTGCAACGCGACCTTCCTTTGGTTTGATCTCAGTTGGAATTCCTATACGCATCGTGGCACCTCCATGACTGCTATTCTCCTTTCTAGCAACTCCCCTACCATTCTTGGACGTAAACATCCTGCTAATCGCTGTTTGACATGTATTGTTTTATGTTGTAGAAGATATTCACATGGCGACGGGTGATTACCTTGGAGAATTCGAGCAGATTGTTTTGCTCGCCGTCGCCCGTACGGGCGACGACGCTTACGGCATCACGATCCGCGATGAAATCCAGAGACGTATCGGGCGCGACGTTTCGATAGGCGCCCTCTACTTGACGCTCGATCGACTGACCGGCAAAGGTTATTTGCGCAGCCGCCTGGGAGAAGCAACGGCGGTTCGAGGTGGCAGAGCCAAGCGTTACTTCGCCTTGACCACGGCAGGGGCAAGCGCTTTGCAGACCTCGCGCGAACAACAAAGCAAAATGTGGGCAGGCCTGGATCTGGGCCATCTCCCGAAGGGATCATGAATCGATCGCCCAGAGTCGCAAAACGACTGCTCTCCCTGATCCTGCCGGAGAGGATCCGGGACGCCGTCCTGGGTGATCTGGAGCAGGAATACGCCGAACGGGCCGTCCCCAGTGTCGGAACCAGCGCTGCGGGCAGGTGGTACTGGCTCCAGGCCCTTCGAGCCATTCCGTACGCCCTGCGTTTCCGACGAATTGAACCGGACGTTCGACCGCTCAAAGGAGACAACCTGATGGGTTCGCTGATTGAGGACATCCGCTACGCGCTGCGCGGAATGAGGAAGAGCCCCGGGTTCACAACCATTGCGCTGGTCACGCTGGCACTGGGCATCGGGGCCAACACCGCGGTGTTCAGCGTCGTTCAGGCGGTTCTGCTTCGACCGCTCCCATACGAAGAGCCCGAGCGCCTGGTCGTGATCTGGGGCAATCTTGTGAACCGGGACCAGCCCAAGTTTCCGGTGTCGCCATTCGACCTCCGGGACTACCGCGAGCAAGCCACCCTGTTCGAGGGTTTCACCGGAGTTCGAACGTTTCAGCGGACCCTGGTCGGGGGGGGCGCCCAACCCGAACAGATCCAGGTGGCGGATGTAACGCCCAACTTCAGCTCCTTGCTCGGGGTTCTCCCCATCCTGGGGCGTGCCTTCGAGGACTCCGATGCCGTTCCGATCGGTTCCGGCGGCGACCCGGCGACATTGTTGAACCCGGTACTGCTGGATCACAGCCTGTGGCAACGGCGCTTTGGAAGCGACCCGACCGTCATCGGCCAGACTGTAGAGATCGCGGGCAATACCGTGGAAATCGTCGGGGTGATGCCTCCCGGAACACAGCTACTTCTGGGACCTAACAGCGGTGTCGCAACCGAAGTGGATGCCTGGATGACTCCCCGGATCAACCTCGAGACGTGGGGGGGACGACGGCAGGTCACCTGGCGCGTGATCGCACGGCTGAAGCCGGGCGTCACCGTCGGTCAGGCTCAGGCCGAAATGGACGGGATCGCAAATCGTATTCGACAGGAAGAAAGTGTCTTCGAAACCGCCGGCTATCGACTCGACGTGTTCCCGATGATCGAGAACCTGACCGCCGACATCCGGCCGGCCGTGATGGCTCTGCTTGGAGCCGTCGGATTCGTTCTTCTGATCGCATGTGCGAACGTCGGCAACCTGATGCTCGTAAGGGCGTCGAACCGCGAGCGGGAAATCGCGATCCGAGCGGCCCTGGGCGGTCGTCGCCGGAGACTGCTACGCCAATTGCTGGTCGAAAGCACCGTGCTCGGCCTGACGGGCGGCGCACTGGGACTGCTGCTGGCTTACGGAGGTATGGAGCTGTTGCTGGCTTTGAAACCCGCAAACTTGCCGCGGGTCGAGGCCGTGGCGGTGGACGGAAACGTTCTGGGCTTCACGTTGCTGGCGTCTCTTGCGGCCGCGATCATATTCGGCACGATTCCGGCGATGCAGGCCAGCAAGCCGAGGCTCGTGGAATCTCTGAAAGACGGAGGCCGGATCGCGGCGCTGTCGAGCCAACGGATCTTTCGCAATGGCCTCATCGTGACTGAAATCGCGTTATCGGTCGTATTGCTCGTTGGCGCCGGACTCATGGTGCGAAGCTTCATCGCGCTCGAACGGGTCGATCCCGGCTACGATCCCGTGAACGTACTGACGTTCGAGGTTTCAACACAGGGTGGGCGGTACAACCAGGCCGGGCGAATCGAGTTCAACAGGCTCTTTCGGGAGCGGGCCGCTGGAATTCCCGGAGTGACTTCGGTGAGCGCAGCTTTCCCCCTACCGTTGCAGGGCAACCCGTTCACCGGCCGTTACGGCCCCACCGAAGCCCTCACCGACGAAACACTGTTCGGACAGGCCGACTACCGGATCCTGGAGCCAGGCTACTTCGAAACAATGAAAACACGCTTGCTCGCCGGCCGTGTATTCGATCAGAGCGATTTCACCGACAGCGCCGAAGTGACCGTTATCGATGAAACGCTGGCCAGGATCCTGTGGCCTGGTGTATCCGCCGTCGGTCAGCGGCTTGTGGCGCGTACGGCTGGAGTTCCCACGATGGATTGGCGAAGCCCTCACCGACGAAACACTGTTCGGACAGGCCGACTACCGGATCCTGGAGCCAGGCTACTTCGAAACAATGAAAACACGCTTGCTCGCCGGCCGTGTATTCGATCAGAGCGATTTCACCGACAGCGCCGAAGTGACCGTTATCGATGAAACGCTGGCCAGGATCCTGTGGCCTGGTGTATCCGCCGTCGGTCAGCGGCTTGATTCGGCCGGGCGGCGATCCCACAGAGGTCGAAGTGATCGGGGTTGTCGAGCACCAGAGGTCCGACGCCCTCGCTTCGGAAGGACGCGAAACGGTCTACCTGACCAACCGTTACTTCGGGCCGACCAATACGATCAGCTGGATCGTCCGGACGAGTGGCGACCCGTCGCTGATCGTCCCCGAGGTGCGGAAGGCCTTAGCGGAAATCGACCCCCAGATTCCGGCGGCGGGAATCACGACCATGGAGGCCAGAGTCAGCGATGCGATGGCCGGAACGCGTTTCGCGCTGGCGCTGATCGGCGTGTTCGGCATCATCGCTCTGGCGATGGCTTCGGTTGGAATCTACGGTGTACTCTCATCTGTCGTCCGCCAGCGGACCGCGGAGATCGGTGTTCGCATCGCCTTCGGCGCCGAGACTGGAACCATCCTCTGGCTCGTTGCGAAACGGGGACTCGCACTCACTATTGTTGGACTGACGGGCGGATTGGTGGGGGGCCTTTGGGCAACGCGCTTTCTGGAAACCTTGCTCGTTGGAGTCGAACCGACCGACCCGGTCAGCTTCGCAGGCATCGCGGCGATCTTTATGATGGTTGCGCTGATCGCCTGTTACGTGCCGGCTCGACGGGCGACGCGCCTGGACCCCGCCGTCGCTCTGCGTGAAGAATAGGTTGCCGGCCTGTATGGACAGGGCCTGGCTTGAGGGCCTCCTTAGGCAAGAATCGAAGGCAAATACGGGGCCGTGGGTTCGTTGTACATTCCAAGACTCATATAGGTCATCTGTTGTACGACCCGAAGGCCTTGATCCAGGCACCACCGAAACAGTTCACCGTTCCGGGTCGGCAACAGAAAGCCGGGTCCCATGAACTCCGGCGATGCGCCGATCAGCGCCTTCAACGCCTCGTTGCTCTCTCCAACGGCATGCCCTATGAACCCGATCAGGGTCGCATACCCGCAAACCCGGTCCCCGTGCTCGACAACCGTGGCGGTTCCCTGGGCGATCGCATCGGCGACCTCACCGCTTCGATCGTGTCCGTGAATGCGGCGGCACAGCTCATTGCACACGCCAAGGTCCCCTTCGGTGGCAGGCCGGACACTGTAGCCGGGAAGCCGGATGTCGAGTGGGGGTCCCTGCATGTTGGACAACATCTCACGCGCTTCGAACCCCAGTTTGGAGTAGAGACAGAGCGAACGGTTGTGGTAGGCAGCCTGGACAAGCCGGACCCCCGGACGATCGTGTTCGGCCACCCGATCGAGGGCGTGCTGCATCAGTTGTTTGCCGATCGTGCTGTTCTGAGCCTCGGGATCGACCGTGATCGGACCGAGCCCGGCAATCGTCGAACGTTCGTCAAGGAAATTACTCCCCACGATCCGGCCGTCGGTTTCCGCGACAACTCCGTAGAAACCGGGGTGCGATATGCAAAGCGAAAGGAAACCCGTTACCTCTTCAGGACCAGGGAAGTCGGGTGGGAAGTTGTGCGCTTCGGCGAGGGTCTTGAACGCGGTGTGGCAGATCCGGCTGCATTGTTCGACGTCGGCAGTCGTTGCCGGCCGCAGGGTCAGGTTCATGGGTTCCTCCTTGTTCTCGATTACCCGGTAGTTCTCCGGTGGCTCTATTTCCAGATCGTCTTGACGTGCCTATACTTCAACATCCTTCGGTCAGCCGTGGCCAGTGGGGCCCCCATCGTCAGAGCGGTCGCCACGATGAATCGGTCCGCGGGGTCTCTGTAGAAGGATTCGGGCAGGTCCACTGACCGGGTCGAGATCAGATTGTCAATCGGTACGAACTGCAGAAAGGACAGCGCCTCGGATCGTGCGACCCAATCACGGACATCCATCGTGAATTCCAAACGATTCCGAGCCACGAGCATGGCGATCTCCCAGGTGCTGATCGCCGAGAGGTAGACTGCTTTTTCACTCACAGCCTCTTCTATTGCCCGCGCAGTCCGACGCGGCAACTTGTCGGGATCACTGAGCCACCAGACCCAGACGTGGGTATCCAGAACGATCAAGCCAGGGACTCCCAATCATTTTCGCCCACAGGCTCAGTCGGGTCCTCGTATTTGACAACCGAGTGGCGCAGCTCCTGGAAGATCTCCTCCGACGTCCCGGAATACGGTACCAAACGGAGCACCGGGGTACCCCTGTCGGTAATCGTGAGCGGCTTGCGGTTTTTCTCGACGTGTCGGAAGTATTCCAGCGCACGTGCCTTGAACTCGGACTTTGAAACGCTATCTTCAGATGGTTGTTTCATGACTATGGTCATATTACCATGGTCATTATGCCTGAGCAGAGAAAGTCGAGTTTACATCACGATCCCTGGCTTCAGCGTAGAGAACGGCACGAGAGGCAGGAGGAGTTTGCGACACGTCCGCCAACCAAACTGAACGAAACGAAGGTCGCTCTTCAGTACGAGTGATCACCATCTGCGGCTGTAGGGCCAAATTACTGTAAACAATTCCCTTCTTGCCACCGTATTAACGTTTCTAAGGGTCAGCTCAATTGTCATATTGAGTTGCCAACGAATCTGAGCCGACCGGGTCTATGTCTAGCAGCCCGTATCTGGACTCCTCTGTCAATCGAATACAACTCTCCTGTGTTGTTCTCCACAGAATCTTTTCAGCCGGACTGATCGGACCCCTGCTGTAGATGGCTGATCGACTGCATCCGTATCTCCGGCCTCGTAATTGGAACCATGTCGTTCCGGGCCATGATGAAAATTCGCGCACGGGAGGCCGATCGTGGTTACGGCCACAAAAGGGCCAGGGCTGCTATCGGCGTATTCCCGCGCCGGTCCGACCGGTGCGCCATCAGACGGAGGTCATGCAGTCAGGCTGAAGTGCTTCGACTCGCCTGTCAGGCCGCTTTGTAGTGGTCCTGATAGTTCGAATCGCGTTTCCAGACGGCCCATATGCGTCGGGCCAGTTTGTTCGCTAGAGCAACGGATGCCTTGTTGTACCCGCGTTGT
Organism: Terriglobia bacterium; assembly: GCA_965247425.1. Classification (GTDB taxonomy): domain Bacteria; phylum Acidobacteriota; class Terriglobia; order 20CM-2-55-15; family 20CM-2-55-15; genus CAZOZZ01. The sequence goes on along the minus strand of OZ252023.1, from coordinate 583,370 downwards.
TCGTGGACATTGAGGACCCATTGCTGGAGGGGCGATGGTGTGATGCCTTTCCGGTGCGCCGACCACAACGCCGAGCGGGCGCCGTGGACTAGTAAGGTCCGCAGATACACATTACCGCGCTTGCTGATCCGTCCCAGTCGTCGGGTGTTGCCGCTGGAATGTTCCCGCGGCGTCAGTCCGAGATAGCTGGCAAAGTGACGTGAAGAGCGAAACCGCGTGACATCCCCGACGAAACCGACCATCGCAGTCGCCGTTAGTAATCCAATGCCGGGAATGGATCGAAGACGTGCGACCACCGGTGTCTGGGCCGCCAGGGCTTCGAGTTGCCCATCGACGGACTGAAGACGGGCTTCCAGTTCCCGAATCTCGGTGCACATCTCGTTCAACTTCAATCCCAACAACATCCTGTTGTTCCGCGTAGACCCGCGGTTGAATGGTTACGAAGACGAACGGATGGCCGCCCTTTACCAGCAGATGCAGGACACGCTTCAAGCGATTCCGGGAGTGCGGTCGGTGAGCCTGACACGAACCGCGTTTTTGTCGGGGAGCACAAGCACCAGTGGCGTTTACGCCCAGGGTCGCGAGAGGATCGAGGACGTCTCGAACAGCGCGCACATGATGACGGTGTCCCCCGAGTTCTTCGGAACGCTGGAGATACCGTTACTTGCAGGCCGTGTCTTCGACGATCGCGACAGCCAGGACGCATCCATGGTCGCCGTGATCAACGACGCGGCGGCCGAACACTTCTTCAGTGGGGAAAACCCACTCGGTCTCCGCTTTGGATTTCAGCGGGAAAACGACGGCGATATTGAGGTCATCGGAGTCGTCCGGGATGTGAAGTACTCCAACGTCCGGGATCCGGAACCACCGACCGTGTACCTGCCCTACTTGCAACGCACGTTCAGCAGCATGATCTTTGAGTTGAAGACGGCAAGCGATCCTCAAACCATGGTTCCCACCGTGCGCGAAACCGTTCGAGGGATCGATCCCAACATGCCGCTCATGAATGTTTCGACCCAGGCGGAGCAGATCGAGCGACGGTTCAGCCAGGAGCGATTCTTCGCTCTGTCTTATTCCCTGTTCGGCGGCCTCGCGTTGGTGCTGGCGTCAATCGGATTATTCGGCCTGGCGTCCTACAACGTGGTTCGAAGGACGAATGAGATCGGTATCCGGATGGCGCTCGGCGCCGAGGCAAGGGACGTGATGCGGATGGTCCTCGGCGAATCGTTGATCCTGGTGGCGATCGGGGTTGCGGTCGGGCTCGCTACAGCGCTTGCTGCCGGCCGCCTGATATCGAGCCTGCTCTTCGGCCTCGCCCCAACGGATGGGTACACCGTCGTGGCGGCCACACTGGTGATGATTCTCGTTTCAGCATTTGCCGGCTATCTTCCCGCTCGGCGCGCATCGAGAGTGGATCCGATGGTCGCGCTTCAGTACGAGTAGCTCGCAGCTCGAACAAAATATCCGTCACGTTATCCCCTTGCCATTGGATTGCTCCGGGAAGGTTGCGGCCGAATCGGTGGGCGTACAAGCCTGCAAAGTTGTGTTTGTCGTGGGACGACAGGCATTCACTCTGTAGTGAAATCGACTGAACCCATTCGCTACCGCTCTCGTAGTAGATCTCTTCTGCCGCGCAGGCTCCTAGTCTTCCCTCAAGATTGAAACTGGATCCGAACCGACGGCTTTTCGGGCAGGCAGGTATACCGCCACCCACGAAACCAGCCCGAGGATCAACGTGGCTCCTCCGAATGTGACCGGATCGTTTGCTCGGACGCCGAACAGCACACTCGACATGGCTCCGGTGAGAACCCACGCGCCGATCAAACCCACGACCAGGCCAAGGCCGACCAGGGCCATGGCGCCCCCGGTCACCTGCTTCAACACATGGCGTCGGTCGGCGCCCAGGACCATGCGGATACCGATTTCGCGCGTACGCCGTCGGAGCGAGTAGGCCATCACGCCATAGATGCCCACCGCAGCCAGAAGAAAGGCCACCAGCGTAAAACCACCGAGGGTCATCGCGTGGAATCGGGTCTGAACTCCCTGCCGGGCGAACCGCTCTTCGACGGTTGAAGCGACCAGGATCGGCAACAGCGGATCGATCGCCTGAACCTCACTCCGAATGGGTTCGATCATCGAAGTGGGTTCGCCTGCGGTGCGAGCGGCAACAGTGAAATAGGTCGCGGTTGTCTGCGAGAGCGAGTAGTAGATGTCGAGTTCCGCCGGGCGATTGGATCGAATGCCCGAATACTTCACATCCCCGACGACACCGACGACCGCGGCCCAATCCTCCGCGTCCTCCGACTCCGCCTCGCGAACTCGCTTGCGGATCGCCGATTCCCCCGGCCAGAGCCGCCGGGCGACAGACTCGCTGATGACGAGAGAGACCGGTGAGTCGGGCCGATCGGTGATATCAAACGGACGGCCTTCGATCAGCCGAATACCGAGGACCTCGAAGAAATTGGGCATCACGTGGTGACGCTCGACGTGGAGGGAGTCCCCTGCCAGCGCCAGCGGCCCCCTCTTCGGGAACTACATCGGTCGCCGTAAATGTCCGAGGTGGTAGGTTCGGTGAAGCAATCGTGATCGCTTCCGCTCCCGGTAGCGATGACAGCCTCTCGACGAGTTGATCGATAAAATTGCGACGCCCCGCTTCGTCCTGATAGCGCGCGGTGTTCGGGTTGATCTCCATGACGAGCAGGTTGTCGGTGCGGAAACCCACGTCCGCCATCTCGAGTTCGCGAAAGCTCTGGACCATCAGTGTCGCGCCGATCAGTAAAACCAGGACCAATGAAACTTCCGCGACAATAAAAGACTTCCCGAAGAGCCCGCCCGTCAGCGTTCCACTGGATCCACGGCCACCGGCCTTCAATACCTCTCCGGGATCTCGATTCGACACAAGAAACGCAGGCACCAGCCCAAAGCCCACGCCTGCAAGCATCGACACTGCGGCGGTCGCGATCAGAACCGAACGATCGACGGAAATTTGAACGAAGTCGGGAAGTGTGGCGCCACTGGCAAGGGCAATGGAATCGGCCAGCCAAACCGTAAGAAGGGCACCCAGGAGACCGCCGGCAAGGGACAGCAGCAGGGATTCGGTCAGTACTTGACGTACCAGCCGACCTCGTCCAGCCCCCAGGGCGACCCGAATCGCAAACTCCTGTCGCCTGCCATCGGCCCTTGCCAACAGCAGGTTTGCAACGTTGGTACAACCGATCAGAAGGAGGAACAGGGCCCCGACCATCAGGACGAGCAAGCCCGGACGAACCGCCCCTCTCCAGTTTTCGGCCAGAGGTCGAACCGATGTCCCGAGGTCTTCATTCGGATCGGCATATGTATCCGCCAGCCGCCGGGCGATCGCACTCATCTCGGTCTGGGCCGTCTGGACCCGGGCGTTCGGACCGAGCCTCCCGACAACCCTGTGCCACCTTCTGGCCCGATCGCGGACCCAGCCGGGGTAGATCAGGTCCGCGGCCGAGGCCGGGAGCCAGAAACCCACGTCATTGCAGAGACCGCATGTCATGTCCATCAGGCCTCCAAACTCGGCGGGAAGTACTCCAACGACGGTAAATTCGGCTCGCGTCGTTGTCACCGTTCGACCCAGGATGTCGGGATCCGCTCCGAAACGTCGTCTCCAGAGGCGCTCGGAAAGGAGAACAACCGGATGGATTCCGCCGTTGACATCCACTTCCTCGGGCAGGAACAGGCGGCCGAGCTGGGGCTCGATCTGGAACAAATCAAAGAAACCAGCCGAAACATATTCACCCACGATGGCTTCAGCGCCCTGGTCGTCATCAGTGAACACGATCTGGACGGGTCCCACCGCCGACAGACCCTCGAAGGCTTCGGCCTGTTCCCTCCAGTCCTCGAAGTCCGGATAGGAGACGCGACGCTCTATACCGTCCACGACGCCGATGCTGACGAGTTCGACAAGCTGTTCCGCATTTTGGTACGGCGCATCGTTGATCAGCGTGGATTCGATCAGCGTGAACACCGACGACGTCCCACTTATGCCGAGGGCCAGGACCAGGATCACGACCAGCGTGAACCCGCGGCGTTGCCAAAGGCTCCGGACCGCGTACTCCAAATCCTGGATCAACGATTCAACGACCGGTAATCCCCCCGAATCCCGGTATTCTTCCTTCATCTGTTGGATGCCTCCGAAACTGCAGCTGGCGGCTTGGCGGGCTTCTTGCGGATCCATTCCGCGACCGAGGTTCTCCTCGGTCTCCATCTCGATGTGGAAACGCAACTCGGATTCGAGGTCTCTTTCAAATCGCCTCTTTCGCAAGATAACGATGAGTCGCTTCGCGAGGGTTCGTATCCAGAACATGCCGTCTTGGAATTATCGCGCCGCAACGCCGATATTCAGCGTGGTCAACAGCGTGTTGTTGCAGTGGCCGTGCTGGCGCCGATTCATGATGAGGCTCCTATGCCGTCACCCTCCAGAAGGCGCTCCATGATCGAGGTCATTCGCTCCCAGTTCTCAGTTTCCAACCGAAGCTGCTTCCGTCCTCGCTTGGTCAGGGAGTAGTAGCGAGCACGCCGATTGTTCTCAGATGTCCCCCACTTCGCCGCGACCCAACCACGTTGCTGCAACCGCAGCAGTGCCGGGTAGAGAGTTCCCTGATTCAGGTGTAACGCGTCTCGAGAGACCTGCTCGATGCGCTGGGCAATGCCCCACCCGTGCATCGCCCCCATCGTATCGAGGGTTTTCAGCACCATCAGATCGAGGGTGCCCTGTAAGATGTCGGCTTTCGATTCGCTCATGACACTCCTTTTGACTGTCTAAAGGAATATAGAATCTCCTCCTTTGGATTGTCAACAGGAGAAGATTCGCAGGTAGTCGCGGGTTCCGACATCATGGTGACCCTTCAGTAGGAGTAGCTCGTGGCTCAAACAAAATATCCGTAACGTTAGCCTCTTGCCACAGTAGTACGTCAGGGAGGCTGAGTGCGGCCGATGATACCGGTTCCGCGCTGAGCCTCAGAGTATGTACGCCCTGATACGAGCGTTCACCGCCCCAGGGAGACTCGATGTCGAGAGATCTGAGACATGCCGTCCGCGTCCTGTTTCAATCCAAGGGCTGGACTGCCATGGTCCTGTTGTCGCTGGCGCTTGGGATCGGCGCAAACACCGTGTGCAACGTCCGGTCGCCAGTATGGTTTTCAGGTTGAAGACGGCAAGTGATCCACAGACCAATGATTCCCACCGTTCGCGAAGCCGTTCGGCGGGCTCGCGCTTCTGCTGGCGTCAATTGGTCTGTTCGGCCTGGCGTCCTACAGCGTGGCGCGGAGAACCAGTGAGATCGGTATCTTGATGGCGCTCGGCGCCCAGCGGTGGAACGTGACGCGGATGATCCTCGGCGAATCGTTGATTCTGGTGACAATCGGGGTCGGCATCGGACTCGCCACTGCTTTCGCCGCCGGCCGGCTGATATGGAACTTGCTGTTCGGACTGGCCCCAACGGATGGGCTCACCGTGATTGTCCACACGCTGATGATGATTCTCGTATCGGCGTTTGCCGGGCTACCTGCCGGCGAGGCGCGCTTCGAGATTGGATCCGATGGTCGCGCTGCAGTACGAGCAACGATGGCCTTCATCAATCACGACACGTTGTACCCAAGCGCTTTCAGTTGATCGAGGATTGCCGTTGCCTCAACATTCCTGGCTCGGAAGGCAAGTTTCGAGGGTACGCCATCTTTGCTGTGGACGATGCTGATTCCGTTCTTGAGCTTCCAGGACCAGAACAGGAACTTCGCAACGGCAACCCGAACCTCCTGGACCTCGGACGGAGATAGCACGTACTTCATCTTCATGGGTCCGGCGAGCACGAGTTCCTGCTCGGAAGCCGTTAGGTGGGCGCTCCAGTTCCTGGTCCTGAGAATTCCGGCAATGATATCGCCATCCCAGGAGTTTCGAGACCCATCCGAAGACTCTGTAGGACTACTCATATCGATAGTCGCGTTCCCCGCAAGCACCCTGGAAAAGTCCGGGACAGCGTGTCGGGGCGGCCAGGGACGGCCGCGACCGGACACGCTATTCCCGTGATCTTTGCTCCTTGAGGACCTCGTTACGGACCGGTTTCATACTCCACGGTGATTTCGAGAAAGCCGGACGAACGACCCGCGGCAAGGTACCCGTTAGTCTGAAGCTCGTAGTCGCCTTCTGGAACTTCCCTGGGGACGCGCAATCTCAGGTTGTAAGTTCGACTATCACCGATAAGCTTCGCTTCACCCTGTTCAAACCACGTGGCGCTCTGGGATTTCCGCACAGCAAGCAACTGGACATACCCCGTCTCGCCGATGCGTATCGTTGCATCTTCCGGCGTCCGCGTGGCAGCGCTGGGATTACCTTCCAATCGCAGCTTCATCTCCCGGAGTGCCTGCGCCCGGCTACCATATTCCATCGAAAACAGATTTCCATCGTCCGGAAGAGGGCCGCTCCAGTCCAGTTCCACGGCAACGAATACATCGTCAGGAGTGCGGGGAGGGTCGCCGAACGAGGATTCGGCGTGGGACATTTCGAGGTCCCCAACAGGCTTCCCTGCCCAGAGCAGGACAGCATCCTGATAACCGCAGGGATGGTCCTCGTCCTGGATCGTTCGACTCTCGAGCACACAAATTCGGACGGCATTGGCGACATCGAGGATCGAAGGACGGATGGGGATGCGGATGGCCCGCCCGTTTGGCGCCGCACAACGGTATCGGGCTGGGGATGGGCCGCGTAAAGCCACACGGCAGACCCCGTCGTACCCGGTACGGTAGGTGGTTCTCGCCGTGTCCTGAGCCACGGCCCCAGACGGCCCCGGGAGCACGAGCAAAGCCAGCAAACAGATTCGTCCGACACCGGCGACAACCGCTGAGACAAACTGGCTAGTGAAAGTGGCCATGCTCTTGCGACCACACCTGACCCGGTCGCGCCGGCGGTCTGTCATTCGGGTCGCTGGTGGCAACCTCTCTGATGAGACCGACGGCGCCGAGAACAATGAGACCTCCCACGATGGCGACGATCAGTTTCGACCGGGCGGCAGCCTTCTTTGATTCCTTCCCAGCGCAGCACTGTTTGAATTTCTTTCCACTGCCACACGGGCAGGGGTCGTTACGACGTGGTGTTGTTGGGTTCATTGCGCAATACTCTATCCTACCTTGGGCGGTTCTAGCTCGTTCAACTGATCGGTATGGTATTTCGGGGCACTTCGAGAGTCAAATCGGTCGATGGTAGTGCAAGAGTTCCGACAGCATCGCGGAGGTGTTCATGACACGTTCCAGATTTCTTCAGATTAGTATCCTTCTCACCATGATTGTTGCTTTGACGCCGGTGACTCGAGTCGCGTCCGCGCAGGAACCAGTGGGCAGACCTCTGGCGATCGAGGACTACTACCGAATCCAATCCGTAAGGAATCCCCGGATTTCTCCAAGCGGAGTCTGGGTCACCTTCACGGTTGAGACTCGAATAGAAGGGGATAACAGCTCACGAACTGAAACAAGGGTGGTTCCGGTGAACGCCTCGGCGAACCCACGAAGGCTGGTCCATTACGGGAAAGACATCGCCGGGGCGCGCTGGAGGGACGACAACCGGCTCGAATACACGGCCGACGGCCAGCTTTGGAGCGTGGACCCCGGCGACCCATCGGATCTGCCCGCTAGAACCGAGGCACCGCCCGATCGTTCTGTTCGGAGCCCGGACGGCGCATGGCTCGCTCTCCTCAAAGACAAACCACTGCGAGACAACGAACCGGTGTATGCCAGCGACTTCGAGCAACGCCACGAGGAACGCTTCGAAGGCGCAATCTTTGACTGGAAGGATTTTCAACGGGACGGAGCACCGTTCCCTGCACCCGATCCGACGGCCCGAGCCGCGACCCGGATCGTCGTCGAACCCGCGAGCGGCGGCGATACCAAAGTTCTCCTCGACCGGGACCTACGCCCCTCGAACCTGGCATGGAATAGGGACGGAAACCTGCTGGCTTTCACGGCGGATTCGGACTGGAGAAACGAACTCAGTTACGGTCGGGCCGATCTGTATACGGTCACCATGGAGGGAGAAGTATCGCAACTGACCGACGACCTCTACGTTCATGGCAGCGTCGACTTTTCACCCGACGGCAGGTACATCTCCTACTCCCGCAGCTACGGGACGGACCTGGTCATCCAGGAAAAGCTCGACCATGGCGGCCCGCGCGATCTGTTCATCCGACCGGCCGAAGGAGGCGAAGCCATCAACCTGACCGCGAACTGGGACCTGCAACCCGGTACGGCCCGATGGGCACCCGATAGCCGGAACATCTATTTCACCACTGGAATTGGTGGGGAGAGTCACCTGTTCAAGGTCTCGGTTCCCGATGGGACGGTGGAACAGGTAACCCGTGGCGAACGCAGGCTCGGTAGCGTGTCCATCGATCGGGATTTCAAGACAATGGCTTATACGGTCGGCCGGCATGAGGCGCCTCCGGAAGTGTATTCGGCAAACCTGGACGGAACCAACGAGCGACGTTTGACCCGGGTGCACGAAAACATCCTGTCGGAGATCGCCTTCAGTGACACCGAAAAATTGCGATGGGCAAGCTACGACGGCACCCGGATCGAAGGCTGGATCACCTTTCCATACAGGTACGACGCGTCAACCGGACCGTATCCCCTGATTGTCTTCAGCCACGGCGGACCGCATTCAGCCGTCGGCTACAGCTTTAACTTCAAGAAGCAGTTCTTTGCCGCTCATGGCTATTTCGTCCTCGACACGAACTTCAGGAGTTCCACCGGCTACGGTGAAGCCTTCAAGTGGGCGACATGGGGCGAGTGGGGCAACAAGGACGGTCAGGACGTCGTTTCGGGCGTCGATCATGTATTGGACAACTACCCGATCGATCCCAACCGCGTCGGGCACACGGGGCATTCCTACGGCGGCTTTATGACGAACTGGGTCATCACGCAGTATCCCGACCGGTTTGCGGCAGCCATCACCGGGGCCGGCATTACCAACTGGGTCAGCGACTACGGCACCGCCGACATCTATCGCACGAAGGAAACCGAGTTTTTCGGAACGCCCTGGGAAGAGGAAGCGCGGGACCGGATGATCAAACAGTCTCCGCTGACTTATGCCGGGAACGTCAAGACCCCCACGCTCTTCATTCACGGTGAAGTCGACCAGCGTGTTCCCTACCCGGAAGGCGAGCAAATGTATTTCGCGCTCAAACGGAGAGGCGTGCCGGCAAAGATGATCCGGTATGCCGGCCAGGCGCACGGGATTCGCGGGCACTGGAACAACGTCCACCGGATGATCAACGAGCTGAAGTGGTGGGGCAGATACCTGGAGGGTCAGGCGGACAAATCGTCATCGGGCGGCGGGTATTGAGGCCGGACGGTTCCTTGAAGATTGCCTGAAACGCACCGTGCAGATTGAATCGACCACATTCAATCTGCACAGGCGTCAATCGGGGAACCCGATCAGGATGCGAACTTGGAGCCTCAGGGTCCCGGAGGACCGACATTCACCAAACGCTCGGGGTTGCTGTCCGGATCACCCGTGTCAGCAGGTCCCCAGGTCGTCTGTGGATCGGCGGCGTTGATCATCGCCTGCCGTATGAAAGCGACGTCCGCGGCCGTGTAAGCCCGGCCGTTCTCGGCAATGTACAACGCGACTGCACCAGCCACGTGTGGCGAAGCCATGCTGGTTCCGTTCTTGGTGTTGTAGTCCGCGCCGGGCCAGGTCGAGTAAATCCCCATACCGGGTGCTGCAAAGTCGATTGCAGCTCCGGGTGATATCACCGGATTGCCGGCAACGACATTGGTGCTGAAGTTCGAAAACGTTGCCAGCGTATCGTCGTCTCCGAACGAAGTGGCCGGACCGAGACCTCCACCCTGCCCATCGGAGTCTGCCAGCGCCGAAACAGCCACGACTTCGGGAAACGAGGCAGGTTGGATGTCGTCGTCTCCTGTACCGAACGTCAGGTCATCGCCATAGATGTCCTCGCTGCCGTTTCCCGCGGCGGCAACAAACACAACACCCAGATCGACGGCGCCCTGGATCGCAGTCCGAAGCGATGGACTGTTTCCGACAATTCCCAGACTCAGGTTGACAACCTCGATATCGGCGGCGTTCTCGCTCACCCAGTCGAGGGCGGCGAGCAGCCAGGAAAGCCTCCCGACGCCACCATTATTCAGGACCTTGGCCACCCACAAGCGGGCGCCGGGCGCCACGCCAACGACTCCGAAATCATTGTCCAGAGCTGCGGCGATCCCCGCCACGTGAGTTCCATGGCCAAAGAAATCATGGGCGGTACCCACCTTGCATCCTAGTCCGCCATACGGACCCGGGGAACAATTGACGTTCTTGAAGACATTGAGATCCGGGTGATCGAGATCGGCGCCGCTATCGAGGATGGCGATGTCCACGTCGACTCGATCATCGACCCCGTCGATCGAAGCGAAACTGTTGAGATCCGCATCGATGCGATCCACGCCGATCGGAAGAGTCTGGTCCAGGGCGTAGGTTTCCAGGTCGGGTTCGATACCCAGGCCCCCTCTGTCACGCTTGATCAACGCCAGGTCGGTCTCGGAAAGCAGTCCCGAGAAACCCTTCATAGCGGTCTTGAAGACTTGCTCCACGTCGGCATCGCTTTGTGCTGCAAGCTTTTCGGCCAGCCTCTTCGCATCGACATCGGACTTAAACCGAACGATGTACCGTTCCGAAACAGGCATGACCATCGAATCTTGGGCGTGCGCGGGGCGTGCAACCCAAATGACTGCAAGGCACACCAGGAAGATCAGTATTGACTGCTTCGATTTCGATTTTAGTGACGTCGATTCCGCGCGAGATGTAAGGGGGTCACGTCTCCGGTACTGGCCGTGGTCGATTCCTTCGTTCTTCGGTTCCATCCTGTTGTCCTCCTGACAATATTGAAAGGACGTCACTGAGGTCGCCAGAGACAAGAAAGAAGCCTAGGGCCGGGTCGCGATTGGGAAAAAGCACGACTTCGCGCAGCTTCTGAGGTGCCACGATCTTTTCTTGCCAGCGTGTTGTGACTAGGGTTCGAAAATCGATTCCTTCGTTTTTCGGTTGCATCCTGTCGTCTTCCTTGACTTGGAGTGAGCGTCCTTAGAGGGGCTTTATCCTACGGGGACAACTCGTTTGTAAAGGGTTTTTTGCTTAAGAAAGGCGGAACAGTTCAAATAATTGACAACGATAAGCCTATGGAACTCCAAACTGAGGTGGCCTTTTGGCAGTCGACAGCCCGATCAGGCAGTCAACATTTTGACAGTCGGCGAGGGACCTGGGCCGCGTAAGGGATCGTCGTGGGGAACGAGGATAGATTTTCTCGATTTTGACGCGAATAGTGCACGGCCGGTTGCTACCGGCCGCCTAAATCGAGCGCGACTATTATTTCCCGGTCGCGTGCGTACAACGTCTTGCCGACCAGTGTCGGAACGGTCCAGGAAGTCGTGTTGAAGATCGAGGCACGGGACAGGACCTCCACACCTTCGGGTGACAACCTCGCCAGGACCAGGTCGCCGTCCTCATCCATGATGATTGCCTTGCCGTCGGCATACACGAGACTGGACCGCCCAAAGCCGCGTTCCTGCCAGACGATCTCACCGGTCCGGACGTCCAGGCCGGTCAGAAATGCGGGGCCAAACTTCCCGTCGGTACCATAGATGTAATCGCCAAGCCGTATCGCATTGGCAAACATCAGCGCAAGGCGGCCAGTGAACCAGAGTTCCTCGACATCCGTCGTGTCACCCTCTCTTCTGAGCCTCAACCCGCGGCTCCCTTTGTTGTATGCAGAAGAAATGAACAGGATGTCATCGGATCCCCAGATCGGCGTGCTATTGTTCATGTCGCCCTGGGTATCGTGAGGATGCGACCAGAGGATCCGCCCGGTGTCCGGGTCCAGCCCGTTAACCGTCTGCCCGCCGAGGACAACCATCTGTGTCTCGCCGTCAACGTCGATCAGGATCGGGGCGGACTGAGCCGTCAGAAAATCTCCACTCTTCCAGACAACCGCACCATCGCTCTGACTAAACGCCATCACGGACTGGCCGGCTCCTCCGACCTGGATGATGATCGTGTCTTTGTAGGCGAGCGGGCTGCAGGCAAACCCCGCCTTGACGGCAGGCCGAACGAGCGTCGGCGGAGAGGAATACTCGGCGACCAGATCGTGAGACCAGACGACCCGACCCGTCTTCTTGTTGAACGCGTGGAGTTGTTTGTTCGTGCCGGCCGTAAAAACCAGATCATCGACGACAAGAGGCGTCGCGTGGGGTCCCGCGCCAAATTGAAAATGCAACGGCTCGGAAGGGTATTCGTACTCCCAGCGCGTCTCGCCGGTTTCGGCGTCCATCGCAACGACAAACTCCCTGCTCTCCCAACCGCCGCGACGGCGAGTCTCCGCGCCCGGCCGGTACAGCGTATACAACATGCTGTCATCGACGACGATCGCGGAGTGGCCCAGTCCGAGAGACCGGCTCCAGATCAATGGCGGACCGCTCTCCCCCCACGAGTTCGCCAACCCCGTGGCGTCGGATATGAAATTGCGATGGGGGCCTCCCCACTGCCGCCACTCTGCGGAAATCGGATAAGACTGCGCAATCGCCGTGATCGGTGTGGAACCCACGACACCAGCGAGGATCGCGAGAACTCCCGTGGCTACAGCAAGTCTCTGGTCAGATACACACGTCATGAACACTCCGTGGGACTGCGGGTGGAATTACCGGGAGAAGCGAAGGATCCCAGTTCACGCCGGTCCATGGTACGGAGGGAGGAAGTGAGCGTCAATCAAAGCCTGCTGGAACGATGTTCCGCTAATCCTTGTTCGTCGGGAACTCGAAGTGTAGTATCAGCCTATTCTGACGGCAGCCAGTACGCATCACCGGCTGGACGCTGCCGGCAACGGATTCTCACAAACACGGCGACGCGAGTCGGATCGTTGTCGCCTAAATTCGAGGTAGGAACCCATGCGTGGCAAAGCATTTTCAGCTCTGTTGATAGTGACACTCCTTGGCCTGGTCGCAGCGGCGCCAGGTAAAGCCCAGCGAGGCCGGGGCAGGGGCCGCGCCCCGATCGAACTGCCGTCGGGCGCGGGGCAGGAACTCGTGGGGAACCACTGCACCGAATGCCATGGACTCAACCAGATCGTGAACTCAGTAGGATTTGCCAAGGGCGACTGGAACGCCCTGGTTGCCTCGATGGTGGCACTGCCGGATGCCCAGGCCAACACGGTAGCCGAGTACCTGACCGAGCATTTCCCCGAACGACCGGGACGGCGTCCTACTCTGGTTTCGGGTGACACGTCGATCGAGATCACCGAGTGGATGGTGCCGACCCTCGGCCAGCGTTCCCGCGACCCGATCGAGGCGCCGGACGGCTCGATCTGGTGGACGGGGATGTGGGCGAGCCTGGCAGGTCGACTCGATCCGGAGACGGGCGAGATGGAAGAATTCCTCCTGCCACCTACCGCAAGGCCGCACAGCATCGTTCCCGATGAGGACGGCAACATCTGGTACACGGGAAACAGCAACGCAACAGTCGGCAAGCTGGATCCCAGCACCGGCGTGGTGACCGAATACAAAACCGAGGCCCGGGACCCTCACACCGCGGTCTTCCATCCGAACGGAAGGCTTTACTTCACCGCGCAGCAGGCCGGGATGCTCGGCCGCCTGAGCCCGGAGACCGGTGAAGTCACCGAGATTCAAACCGAACCCAGGCCCTACGGCATGCAGGTGGCCGCAAACGGTACGATCTGGGTCGCCTACAACGGCATCAACAAGATCGGGGCCCTCGACCCGGAAACAATGGATGTCCGCTATTACGAGGTGCCGAACGAAGCGTCCCGTATTCGCCGGCTCGGGCTCACCAGCGACGGAATGGTGTGGTACGGGAACTCCACCCAGGGCAGTATCGGAAGGCTCAACCCGGAGACGGGCGAGATAAAGGAGTGGCCTTCACCCAGTGGACCGAATTCCCATCCCTATGCTTTCAGCATCGTGGACGACATCATCTGGTACAACGAGTCGGGAATGAGGCCTGACGCGCTTGTGCGCTTCGACCCGGGGTCGGAAAAATTCCAGAGCTGGGCCATCCCCTCCGGCGTCGGCATCATCCGGAATATGTGGGTGACCGAGGCAGGCAACCTTCTGATTCACCAAACCAGCTCGAACCGCATCGGTCTGGTGGAGATAGAACAATAGACCGGAGAGGCGGGCGCCACGCCCGCCTCCACTTCCCCGAGCCGACGCGAGCGCTCTCCGCTCGTTTCGTCCAGGTGATCGCGAATCCGAGCGAATTCCCTGATTGATTCGCCCAACTCCCTCCTTTGGTCTCCTATCTGGAGTTCTCAAAGGGCCGCTAATTCGGGGACGGAGGCGTAATTACGCAAGTGGTCATAACGCAGGTGTTACTAGTGGAGTTTCGCCTCCGTCCCCGAATTAGGGCTTATAGTGCCGTATTCAGGAGGGACCAGATGAGACGAATGGCTACCTCGGCGATTACGGGAGCCTTGCTTGTTGCCGGGACGTTGTCCGCCCAGAGTTCGGAGATTCCACAGGACACGGCAATCAAGCATGCCGTGGAGCGGAGCCTTCCCCTGCTGCAAAAATCCGGCATCACCGCTACAAAGAAGTCCCGGTGCATATCGTGTCATCTCTGACCGCCATGACCGTTGCTCTGGCCCGCGGCAAAGGCATCCGTGTAGATGACCAACTCGCCAGCGAGCAATTGGAGGCAGCGGCCCTGTTTGCGGAAGCCTGGCGGGTACATCTTCTGAACGGTTTCGGCATTCCGGGAGGGGCGGATGCCGTCAGCTATCTGCTGATCGGGCTCGGAGCGGATAGACATCCCGCGGACCCGGCGACGGATCTGATGGCGCTGTTTCTGAAACGGGCGCAACGGCCCGATGGCCGATGGCGAATCAGTGCGGAACGGCCTCCAATGGAATACTCGGACATCACCGTGACGGCAACATCGCTCCGTGCGCTTCAGCTCTATTCGCCCGAGGGCGAGAAGTTCGATTACGATATGGCCGTCAAGCAGGCGGCCGAATGGATCTTCGCCGCCTCTGCGGGTTCCAGCGAAGAGCATGCGTTCCGGCTGCTGGCAATGACATGGGCGAACGCCCCACCCGAGTTGATCGGTAGTGCGGCCGAGGAAGCTCTGGCACAGCAGAAATCCGATGGCGGTTGGGCCCAGCTTTCCGACATGCCGAGCGACGTCTACGCGACCGGCCAGATATTGGTGGCGCTGCACGCAACCGGTCTACCCGCCGACGATGACGCATATCGCCGCGGCCTCCGGTTTCTTCTCGACACCCAACTCGACGACGGTTCGTGGCATGTCACGACACGGTCGTTTCCGGTTCAACCCTACTTCGAGACCGACTTCCCCCACGGCGATGACCAGTGGATCTCGGCCGCCGCCTCCAACTGGGCCACCATGGCGCTGCTGCACTCACTCCCCTAGGTCTAGGAGCCTGCCTTTTAGTCTTGACGAATCCCATCCGGCAGATTAACTTTTTGACACAATAGACAGGCACATTACATGTAAATAACTTGTTTATGGAGTTCAGGATAGATCGCTGACCTCCCGAACTACGACGAACCTCAGACCTGGAAACGGAAGAGATGACGAAACTCACTATGGCCACCCTGGGCGCCATGCTGGTGGGGCTGATGGCAGTCACTCCATCCAGTCTGGCTCGGCCGCAGGTGTCGCTCGATACGGCCGACGGACTCGTGCTGTCACGCGAGTCCCAGCAATCGCTCGTCGATCAGTATTGTGTGTTTTGCCATGACGACGTCGAGCGAGCTGGAGACATGACGTTATCCGAACTCGATCTGGATCACGTCGGGGATAGTGCGCCGCTTGTTGAGAAGATGATTCGCAAATTGCGGTCCGGCATGATGCCTCCCGCCGGACAACCCCGGCCGGATGGGGCGACGCTCAACGCCTTTGCGGCATCGCTGGAAACGACGCTCGACCGAATTGCCGCGGCCAATCCCAATCCGGGCGTGCGGGTCCTTCAGCGGCTCAACCGGGCTGAATATGCCCGCTCGGTCCGGGAGTTGCTCGATCTGGATGTGGATGTTGCCGCGCTGCTGCCGCCCGACAGTATGGGCAGGGGATTTGACAATATCGCCGACGCGTTGACGCTGTCTCCCGCGTTGATGGAAGGATTCATTCGGGCCGCCAGTAAGATCAGCCACCTGGCGGTTGGCGAAGGGGCCGCGACGCCCACGATGGCGACTTACAAAGTCCCGCGGACGTCGTCGCAGATGCGCTACGTTACGGGCGCGCCGTTGGGGACGCGAGGCGGCTTGTCCGTCGTTCACACCTTTCCGGCCGACGGCCGGTATGTTTTCAAGATGGAGTTCTACCATGGGAGTGTGTTCTTTGGTGGGAAGGCCGACGATGAGCAGATCGAAGTGTCCGTCGATGGCGAGCGCGTGGCGTTGATCGACATCGACCCGCAACTGAGCGAGACGCGGGGGAGTGGCGTCAACGTCGAGACGCAATCGATCTCCATAAAGGCGGGGCCGAGGAGGCTGTCGGCTGCATTCATCATGCGATCCGCAGGACCGATCGACGATTTGATGAGTCCGAATGAGATCACGCTGGCCGACACCGAGGTGGCGGCCGGCGACGGTATTACCACTCTGCCCCACCTGGAGTTCCTTGAAATCCGCGGCCCGTTCAATTCGACCGGGGTATCGTCGACGCCCAGCCGTCGCAAGATATTCACCTGCCGTCCGACTGCTCCGGAAGAAGAGACGCCCTGCGCGAGGAAGATCATCTCGAGGCTGGCAAGCCAGGCCTACCGAAGGCCCGTGACTGCCGAGGATCTCGAGGGGTTGATGAACTTCTACCGGAAGGGCAAGGAGACCGGGGACTTTGAAGCGGGGACCCGCGATGCCCTTCAGGCCATCCTGACCAGCCCTAGTTTCGTATTCCGGTTCGAGAAGGAACGGTCCGGCGCCAAGCCCGGTGAGACGTTCCGCATCAGCGGCCTCGAGCTGGCGTCCCGTCTGTCGTATTTCCTCTGGAGTACCGCGCCCGACGATGAACTCTTCGCGGTCGCGCGAGAGGGGAGACTCCACGATCCCGCCGTCCTTCGACAACAGGTACGACGAATGCTGGCGGATTCGCGCGCCGAAACGTTGGCGACGCGGTTCGCCGGGCAGTGGCTGCGACTGGCCGATCTTGAGGGCATGCATCCGGACCCGGAGCGGTATCGGCTGTTTGACACGACGCTGGCCGAGTCCATGCGCCGCGAAACGGAGTTGCTCTTTGAGAGCGTCATGCGCGAGGACCGCAACGTCCTGGACCTGCTGACGGCAGACTACTCATTTGTCGACGAGCGTCTCGCCAAACACTACGGAATCCCGAATGTGCAGGGCAATCGATTTCGCCGCGTGACAATTGACGACGACAACCGGAAAGGACTGCTGGGCCACGGCAGCGTTCTCACGCTCACATCGGTCCCGACCCGAACATCTCCGGTGGCCCGCGGCAAATGGGTGCTGGAAGTCCTTCTGGGAACGCCACCGCCGGCTCCACCCCCGAACGTACCGGACCTGGAAGAAACCGAACCGGTCCAGGGCGACAAGCTTCTCACCGTGCGGGAACGCATGGAGGTGCATCGAAAGAACGCTTTCTGCGCGGGTTGTCATTCCATGATTGACCCGATCGGATTGGCGCTGGAGAACTTCGACGCGACCGGGCGATGGCGCGACCTGGACTCGGGCGCTCCGATCGATTCGGTCGGAGAGTTGTTCGACGGGACGGTAATCGATGGCCCGGTTGGCCTGCGCCTGGCACTCCTGGATAAGTCCGCTTCGCTGATCCGAAACTTCACCGAGAATCTGATGACTTACGGTCTGGGACGGCGCGTGGAATACTACGACATGTCGACGGTTCGCGATATCGCACGGAAAGCGGCCCAGCCATTTCGGAAGTCAGGGAGGACGGAGTGTCTGGAAGGGGCTCTGGAAGGGAAAAGGTCGAGGAGGGAGAGGAATTTGAAGTGAGGGGTATTTTCGAGAGACAGGTATCCGTAGCGGGTCCAGCCCGGTGATTGGGGTCAGGCAGGCGCGTGGAGACCAGGGAAACGAGTCAGTTCAGCTGGAGTCGGCTGGGGTTGGGGCAGACAGAGCGAGGCGAAGCAAACGAAGAAGCTCGATGGAGGTATGCGGGCGATGGCGCCCGCGATGCAAATGACGCAATCGATACAGACGTTCGATCGTGAGAGCCAGGCTTATGAGGAGCCAGTGGAGAAGCAAGCTGTTGGCGTGGTGATGGGGGATATGGGCCATCCCATAACGGTTCTTGGCATCGTTGAAACCTTGGTTTTCGACTTCCCAACGACTCTTGGCCATGCGAAATAAAGTGGGCGCTCCCACTTGGTTCATCGAGAAATTGGTCAGCCAGTAGGCTTCGACCACCGATCCATCGGGTTTCTCTTGCCGGTAGCGGATCACGCGCACGGTCGGCCAGTTCAATCGGCCCCAGGGATCGAAGTCGTCTGCATCCCAGATTTCCACCCGATCGGCTCCATCCTTGAAAACCCGGGACGGCGGCTGACAAGCAAACCGGCTTTTGGCGGCGTTGAACAAGCTCGGAAGATTGGCTTTGAGACGGACGATGGTCTTCAATCCCAACTCGTCGGCCAAGTGCAGGAACGGAGCCGACGCATAGCCCCCATCGACAACAACATAATCGGCAAAACGCGGCCCCAACTGCCCCACCACCCGACGAAGCAGTCGTTGCCCCCCCGACCATTCGCTATCCCCACTACCGTAGGGTTCCACATCGACCGGTAAAGTGAACCCGGTGCCCACGATGGTGGCCATCACGACGTGGTGTAAGTAGGTGGTCACCTCCCCCTCGGCGTTGCGATGGGGTCGACACCACTGACACCCGGCCTCACCGACACGCCCCACGGTTGTCCCGTCCAGCGCCAGGCCGATGAATCGGCAATCGTCGAACGCTTTATTGCGCTTGGCCTGCTTGATGGCTGTGGTCAACGCGCCGCGCGTGAATTCCGGATTCAGCTTCTCGGTAAAATAGCCCAGCGTGTCGTCGCTAAAGCGGCGTCCGATTCCCAAGGCCCGACACGCCGAGGATCGTGCGAGCGACTCGATGGCCAGGAAGCTCGATTCCCGCAGCAGATACCCGATCACCAGAGACCAGATCAGATGCCCACTTCCGATCTGCGGTCGCACCCGCCCATCTCCGGGGTGATTCAAATACCCCTTCAGCCGCAAACACTTTCGCGCGTACCGTCGTATCCCTCGTGCCGACGGACCTTTCACCGGCGCTTCCGCTTCTCACGTTGTTGCTGGCGCTCCAGCACCAACAACTTCGCGTTCGCTGTCAGCACCTCCCGGATCGCATCCTGAAACTCCCGTCCCGCTCCGACACGCTTTTGAATCTCCTCAACCATGGCAGCTGGAACGTGTTCGACATGCTTCTTCCCGTCCATCATGAATGTCCAGGACCAGGATGGGTGCCCTTCACCCGACACACACCGGCACGTCGGCTTACCGCACCGGGTGTAACTAATCGACACCGAGCCAGGCAGCAAACCGTCGGGTATCTCATGGCGCTCGATCAGGCTGTACTTCCGCCGTCGCAGTCGCGACGCAACCGCTCCCTTTACCTGATTCAACTCAAGCCATATCTTTTTCTTCTTCATCTGACGGTATATATACCACAAGATACCGCCGACACCATATCGATTTCAACAATGCGAAAATAGAACTTCCTTAACAATGGGTTTGAATTCGACTCAAATGCCCGCTGGCCGGGCCTCATTCAACTTCGACCGAGCTGCTCTTCCGAAATGGCTGAAAGCGGCCCAGGACGACAATCGATTTTCTTCGTTCGTCCTGGGTGTGATCGAAAGCCCGGCCTTTCAGATGAGGACCGTACAGGGGAGCCTGGATGATGCCGGTCGGAACCCGTGATCGGCATCTACAGTTTGGAAATATTTGGTAATGACATTGATCAGGACTGTCTCGCGTAAAAGCGAGTCAGGAGGGTAATCGGCTTATGTTCATCACAAAGAGACACATCTCCCGACGCACGGTGTTGAGAGGGATGGGCGTCGCGGTCTCGTTGCCGTTGCTGGAATCCATGTTGCCGGCCCAGACCCCGACGCGCGAGACGGCGGCGGTTTCCCCAACGCGTCTGGCTTGTTTACAGATGGTGCACGGATCGGCGGGTGCCGACAAGTACGGGGCCGGGAAGAACCTGTGGTCACCGGCGGCCGAGGGTCACGATTTCGACCTCACCCCGACCAGCATGAGTCCTCTTGAGGCGTTCAGGGACTACCTGACCATCATCAGAAATACGGATTGCCGCAACGCGGAGGCCTTCCGGTTGGCTGAAGTCGGCGCCGACCATTTCAGGACCTCGGCGGTCTTCCTGACCCAGGCGAAACCGAAGATGACGGAAGGCTCCGACGTGTTTGCGGGGACGTCGATCGATCAGCTCTACGCGCAGCGGTTCGGGCAAGATACGCCGCTACCGTCGCTCGAGCTTTCCATCGAGAACCTGGCTCAATCGGGTGCTTGCGCCTACGGGTATTCCTGTGTGTACACGGATTCGATCTCCTGGGCAACCCCTACGGAACCACTTCCGATGACGAGGAATCCCCGCGTGATCTTAGAGCAACTGTTCGGCGATGGCGTGACCGAGGACGATCGAACAGTCCGCCGTGGCAAGACCCGAAGCATTCTGGACTGGATCACACACGAGGTGGCCAGGCTGAAGCAGGATCTGGGCGTGAACGACGTCGACAGGCTGACCCAGTATCTGGATGACATCCGGGAAGTGGAGCGGCGGATCCAAAAAATCGAGGAACACAATGCGAGCGGCGACGCCAGAGAGTTGCCGGACGCTCCCATTGGAGTGCCTGACGATTGGGAAGAGCATATCAAGCTGATGTTCGACATGCAGGCGCTCGCATTCATGGCAGGCATCACCAACGTTTCCGCATTCAAGATGAGCCGTGACACGAACAACCGGGTCTGGGCTCAAACCGGAGTCCGGGCGGGGTTCCACTCGGCGTCCCACCACGGGGGCCGACCCGAGCGAGTGGAGGCCTTCGCCAGGATCAACCGCTACCACGTAAGCCTGGTTCCATACTTCCTGGAGAAATTGAAAAATACACCGGACGGAGACGGCAACCTGTTAGACCATACCGTCGTGCTCTATGGTTCCGGAATGGGCGACGGCAACTTGCACAACCACAAGCGATGTCCGCTGTTCCTGGTGGGCGGAGCCAACGGAACGCTCGAGGGAAATCTGCATTTCAAAGCCAAGGATGGAACGCCGATGGCGGATGCTTTCCTGACCCTGTTGCACAAGTTGGGGATGGATGACGTGACAAGCATTGGCGATAGCACCGGAAAGATTGCGATCTGAGTCTTATGAGAAATCCGTCCATGTTGCGAAAGAGAATCTTAGGCGGCCTCTCGGTCGGCCTTATCGGCGCCCTCTCGACGACCCTACTACTCCTGGCGTCGGTAGTTGAAGCGCCGGTTGCGGATGCGGCGTTGGCCGGCGACATCGAAACGGTCCGGTCGCTCCTGAAGCAAGGGTTCGATGTGAACGCCCCCCAGGGTGACGGCCAAACCGCGCTTCACTGGGCCGCGTTCCACGACGATACGGAAATGGCAGCCATGCTGCTTTATGCCGGGGCAAACGTGGAAGCCACCAGCCGGGTCAACGGCATCACACCGTTGTTCATCGCCTCACAAAATGGAAGCGGGGCAATAATCGGGACGCTGCTCGAAAGTGGCGCCAACCCGAACCGGGCGATGACGATCTCAGGGACGACCCCACTGATGCTGGCGGCGGCTTCGGGCAAGCCGGACGCCGTCAGGCGACTACTGGACGCTGGCGCGAACCCGGACTCGAAAGAGAGCGTTCATGGTCAGACTGCGTTGATGTTTGCGGCCGTGCTCAATCGGACCCGCGCACTCGAAGTGTTGCTGGATGCGGGGGCGGACCGGACGATTGCAACGGAAGTTGTCGATGTAGTCGAACGAAACAGGCGCCGCGCGGGCCCTGGCGGCCCCGCGGCCGCGGGACAAGGCCGTGGCCGTGGTGGCCCGGGCCCCGACTCCCCGGCCCCGTTGCTGTCCGCATCCGGGCTCGGTGGTCGTAGCGGCAATCTCGGTAGCGTGGTCCGCGGTGCTCCGGTGGCGCGGGCGCGTCGCCCTCGCGTTCCCCCTGTGGATACGATGGGTGGTTTGACACCCCTGCTGTTTGCGGCCCGAGAGGGTCACCTCGAAGCGGTAGACGTTTTGCTGGAAGCGGGATCCGACATCAACGAGGCAAGTCCCGGAGACCGGGCGACCCCACTGTTCATTGCCACCGTCAACGGCCACTTCGACCTGGCGCAATCCCTGCTCGACCGGGGGGCGGATCCGACCCTTGCCAACACGGCGGGAGGGACACCCTTGTACGCGGCAGTTAATGTAAAGTGGGCACCTCAGACAACCTATCCCCAGCCCGACACGACACAGGAAAAGGTGACCTACCTGAAACTGATGCAGGCCTTCCTCGACGCCGGGGCGGACCCGAACGTCCGCCTCGATAAAAAGTTGTGGTTTACCTCCTACTTCTCCGACCTGTCGCGTGCGAACGCCGCGGGAGGGACGGCGATCTGGCGGGCGGCACAAGTGGGTGACGTCGCTGCCATGCGCCTGCTGATCGGGGCCGGCGCGGATCCCGAGATCACGACCGAAGAAGGAGTCTCGCCGCTCAACGTGGCGACCGGGGCCGGCTTCCACGGAAACGACGAAGTCACCGTGCCGGGTGGTTTGATGCCTGCGATCCGATATCTCATCGAGGAACTTGGCGCGGACGTGAACCAGGCGGACAACGGGAGAGGCGGCTATACGCCTCTCCACAACGCCGCGGGGCTGGGCGACAACGAAATGGTCCAGTACCTGGTGGACCATGGCGCCAACGTCCGGGCGCTCAGCGATAGCGGACAAACGGTTGCGGACATGGCGAACGGACCGCGTCAACGCATCCAGCCGTTCCCGGAAACGATTGCGCTCTTGCGGAAGCTGGGTTCGCCCTTCAACGACAATTGCGTATCCTGCTGACGCCGGCGCGAGAGCTTACCTATTCGGGTCTCCCACGGCTGACCGGCGATCACTCGACGCGCCGGAACTTCTGAACCCGTTTTCCGGTATCGACCTCTGTTGTATAGACGTTGCCGGCAGTGTCCATTGCGATGTTGTGGATCCAGTGGAAGCGGCCGGCGTTACGACCGGGTCCGCCGAACGAGCCGACACGTTCTCCAGTTTCCCGCATCAGGATGTGCACCTCGTTGTTGGTTCCGTCCGCGACCAGGATATAGCGCTGGGGGCCGTCTTCCGACGGCACCAGATCCCAGACGGATCCCCCGCTCCGCGTCCCGGATTCCAGGACGATCTGGCGCAGGAACTCTCCGTCCTTGCCAAACACCTGGATGCGATTGTTGGCGCGATCACAAACGAAAACGGAATCGTCCCGCATAATACGGATGCAGTGGACCGCCTCGCCGAACTGCGGCGATTCCAGATCGAATGGAGCGCGCACCGTGTCGTCGGGCGTGTTGCCGTAAGCCCCCCAGTGCCGTTTATAGCCGCCGGTGGTTGCGTCGAATACGATCACACGTCTGTTCTGATACCCATCGGCGACATATAGCTCATCTGCCGCTGAATCGACCACCATGTGAGCGGGTCTTCCGAGTTGGTTGGTGACATTGCTCCCCTGACTCTCGCCACGGTGCCCGATCTGGAGCAGAAACTTGCCGTTCCCGTCAAATTTCAGAATCTGATGGTCCGCCTCGCCGTTTCCGGCGATCCAGACGTTGCCTGAAGAATCGACGTGGATCCCATGCTCGTTGGTTGGCCATTCATAACCGTCGCCAGGACCGCCCCAGGAGTTAAGCAGGTTGCCTTCCGTGTCGAATTCCAGGACCGGTGGACCGGAAATGCAGCACTTTGAGATGGGCGGGTCGAGCGCGGCCCCTCGCTCATCGTCGGTAAGGGATCCCGGACGGTGCAGAACCCATACATGTCCCTCGCTGTCAGTTGCGATGCCGGCGGCCTGACCAAGAATCCAGTTGTTCGGCAGCGGCTTCGGCCAGGAAGGATCCACGGCGTATTGAGGGATACCGTCGGCGCCGGAGACCTCATCGGCAACCAGGTCGACCTGGGGGGCCTCGCCGCATCCGAAGGACACCAGCAGAGCTGCAACGAGACCGACGTAGGTTAAAAGTTTCACTTCATCTCCTCCAGTTTTCCTTCTGTCACGCATCGTCTCTGCCAACGTCGAACGGCGGCCTTAAAACTCTCTTAAGATCGGCAACGCCCTCGATGTCCGAAAGCCAAGTTACGTGGAACTGCTCTCCGCTCCCTACTTGTCCACTGTCCGTCGCCACGCGTCGTATTGGCGGCGGAGTTCCAACAGGGGGTTTTCCGCCCCACGCTCCGTGCGCACGGAGAGCGCGAGCCACGGCGCCTTGTCGGTACCCGCGTCCGTCATACCGATGTTCTCGGCAGCGTAAGGCTCGTCCCCACCGCGCGCGACCAGGATGGCCGCCATCGATGTGGTCTGCCGTACGTTCCCCTGATTGCAGCGCACGTCGCCGCCGGCGATGGATCCGGCCTCGAGAGCCCGTATGAGCCGGTCGGGCAATGTGTTGAAGCCCGCCGGATCGTCCCGACGATAGGCATTCAGCGGCCCCTGGACCACCTCCGAACTGGCCAGGGTATTCCCCTGTGCACTCACGCCCCGGCTCGGGTCGGCCATCACCCCGGCGTAGCGTGCGACACCTTCCTCGCCGACGATCAACCCCTGCCGGAGAGGCGTCGTATAGCCGGCCGTGCGCACGAAACCGTCGGCCATCGTGACCACTCCGTACTGTCGACGCTCGAGCTCGTCGTCCCACCCGGGGTCGGTCACCCGCGCGATCACCGCTTCGGCGGTGAGCCCCTCCTGGATCGCCTCGAACACCCGGTTCCGGTTGTCGATGTTGAAGCCCGCCTGAGTCGCGGCGGCCCCCTTTCCGGGCACCAGCGCCGCCACGGCATCGCCAAAGCTCTGGACGCAGGAAGACACCGCAACGCCCACGTCGCCCGTCTCCGGATCGACCGCCACAATCGACCATGTGGTCATGTCCATCTCGGTGGGATACTCGGTCGCCTCGGGGACGGCACAGCCAGCCAGAAGCAGGCCGCCGACCAGCAGGAACGTTTTCTTCAGCTTGCGCACGTTTAGTTCCCCCCCGAGTTGATCTTGTCGACCACGACCTCGCCGCCCTTCATGACCCAACGGACTCTTTGGAGAACCACGTTGATGTCGGCCAGCGGGTCCCCTTCAACAGCGACGATGTCGGCGAAATACCCAGGCATCACGCCACCGAGACTGTCGGACATACCGAGCATCTCCGCGCCGTTCCGGGTGGCCGTCAACAGTGCCTGTTCGGGTGTCATGCCGAGCTTGACGTACCACTCCAGTTCGCGGGTGTTGAGTCCGAAGCCGTTGTACACGGCGTCGGAACCCATCGCAAACTTCACGCCCGCCTCGAAGGCCTTCTTCGCGGTCTCGAAGTTTCGCTCTATGAAATCGTTGAGGTTGTCCGTGTCACCGGCAGGAAAGCCGTAGTTGTCGGCGTTCTCGACATAGTAGCGGTTGTGGTCGATCGTTGGAACGTAGATCGTTCCCTGGCGAGCCATCTCGGCGATCGTCTCATCGTCGATGTCCGTCGCGTGCTCAAGCGAATCGGTGCCGGCACGAACGGCATCACGGGCGCCGGACGGCCCGTAGGAATGGATCGCGATAAGTTTTCCCATCTGGTGGGTCGTGTCCACCATGGCCGTCATTTCCTCGTAGCTGACCGTCTGCTGTCCGTTGACGTTGTTGAAACCGCCCGTCGACCCGAAGACCTTGATCAGGTCCACACCGGATTCGACCGTCTCACGCGCCGACTTTGCCGCTTCGGCTACCAGGTCCATTCCCTCGGGCATATCCCCGTTCCTAGGACGCGCGCTACGCAGGCCTCTTCCAGAAACGAACATCCGCGGGCCCACCATGGCGCCACTCGCGATCAGGTCACGCATCGCCATGTCCGCGCCGTTCGACGCATTCAGATCGCGCACCGACGTAACTCCGGTCTCAAGAGTTCTTCGAGCGTTGTCCTGTGCCAGAAAAACCGTCACGGCGACATGCCGCGGAGGCTGCCCTCGCGGTGAGGTTCCGGGCGCTCGGTCCCAGTAGTAGGTCATGTGGGTGTGCGCGTCGATCATGCCGGGAATGCCGGTGTAGCGGCTCAAGTCGATGACCACGGCGTCGGACGGAATGGCAACCTCCGATCCTCCAACCGCTGTGATGCGATCGTCCTCGACGACGACGACGGCATTCGTGATGACGCGACTACCGTCCCACAGCTTGCCGAATCGAATGACCTTGGTAGCGGCCGCTAGAGGAGCGGCAAGCACACAGAGGAACAGGAACGTAAATATCGCCCTTCGGACAAGCATGAGCAGCCTCCTTTGAAATGACGCGCCCACGTTATGCCACCCGAGCTTCTCTGTCAAATGCTGTGAAGGCCGCCCATGGCGACTTGACGGCGTCTGTCGTATCATGGGTGGTCCATCCCCCGTCAGAAAGAGGAGGTTCGAACCTATGCCCAAGTTCAGCCGGTACACTGGAATCGTGTTTCTTCTGCTCCTGGTGTTCACAATCCCGACCAGTGGCCAGGACAGCGCAGAATCCGCGCTGCCCGAAATTTTCAGCGAACCGATGCCGATTTTTTCGAAGGCCCTCGGCGAGTTCAAGCGTCCCATCTCTTCTGATGACCCGGAAGCACAGGCTTACTTCGACCAGGGATTCCAGATGATGTACGCATTCGCGAAGCAGGATGCGACCCGGTCCTTTCGAGAGGCCTGGAAGCGCGATCCGGATTGCGCGATCTGTTACTGGGGCGAAGCGTGGTCGTGGGGTTCGTATCTGAATGGACCGATGCGCGGCCGTGAGGCGCCGCATGCTTTCGTGGCGATTCAGAAGGCGCTCGAGCTGGCTGAACAGGCTAGTCCGAACGAGCGAGCGTTTATCGAAGCCATGGAGGTCCGCTACGTGGACGACTTCGACCCGGACAAGCGCGTGGAACAGGATCGTGCTTACGCGGACGCCATGCGTGGCGTCGCCGAGCAATATCCGAATGACCTGGATGCGGCCACCCTCTACGCGGATTCCCTGTTCCTGCTGGAACCGCGTCAGGGAACGCGGGACTTGAACGATCCCGACCTCCAGCGTCTTCATGGCGTGCTCGAGGGAATCCTGGACCGGGACATCCGGCACCCGGGCGCCTGTCACCTCTACATCCACGCCACCGAGTCCACAGTCGAACCCGGCAAAGCTGAAGCCTGCGCCGAGTTCATCGGGAACTCCATACCAGGAGCGAGCCACATCAACCACATGCCGTCCCACACGTGGAACGAGATCGGCCTGTGGGGAAATTCCGTACGGGCCAACATTCAGGCCTGGCATTCGGACCTCAAGGCGGAGATCGGAGAGGGCTTTGCGATCTACCCCAGCCACAACCTGCACATGCTCCTATTTGCGGCATCCATGGATGGTCAGGGGGGCCTCGCGATTCAGGCCGGAAAGGACTACGCGAAGCTGACGGGAAACAACATGTACCACATCCTGACACTGGTTCGCTTCGGCCGTTTCGACGAGATCCCGGCGATCACCGAACGTCCCGAAGGTACGGTCACCGCGGGGATGTGGGATTTCGGTCAGGGCTACGCACGACTCCGTGCCGGTGAAACCGAGTTCGCCCGCGCCCACCTGGCCCGGGTCGTCGAAGGCGCCGAATCGTCAGAAAGCTTCCGCCGCCACTCCGCCAAGCACCTGCTCGGCACGATGGCAGGCATCCTCGAAGGGGAGATCCACAGAGAATCCGGCGACCTGACCCGCGCGATTGCCTCGTTCGAACGCGCCGTTGCCCTCGAAGACGAGTTGGAATACGACGAACCGGAACCGCTGCCGCTTGCGGCCCGCCACTGGTTGGGCGCCGCCCTTCTCGAAGCGAAGAAATACCAGGACGCCGAGCGCGTCTACAGAGAGGAACTCGAAGACCACCCCCACAACGGCTGGTCGCTGTTCGGACTCCTGGAGGCGCTCCGGGCACAGGGGAAATCATCCCCGGAAGTGGAAGCCGACTTCACCGAGAGTTGGGCACGATCGGATACGTGGATTCGAGGATCTCGGTTTTAAGGGCCCGCGCCTGAATAACTTCGCATTGTAAGAGAGGGATCTTCGACGCAAAGCGCAGAGACGCAGAGATCTGATTTTCTTGTTCCCGACTAAAGGTCTCCGACAATCTCCCTCCGATCTCTGCGTCTCTGCGTCGAGTTCTTAGGACCCGCTCCCGAACAACACCCGGTTTGAGGGCGGTTAACCGATAGATCGTTCGCCTGAATTCTCGGGGGATCATCGCAGATGTTCCGGATTCGTGTGCCAGCGATCCAGGCGGATCACATGACCGGCCCGCGACGTCTTTCTCACGTATTTCGCGTCCGCCGTGATCAGGGTCCCGTGGAGAAAAACGGCCAAGCCGTGATAAGCCGCGTCGTAGAAGGTCACTTTGTAGTCACTCATCAACCGAAAGATCTGATCGAGGTAGTCCGTCGGCCCCGTTTGGTCGAGTTCGAGATCGACCATCGCCTGGAGAAGAACGCCCGACCTGTCGGGCTGCTTCAGCCCTAGAATGTTGCCGACTTCGTATATCCAAAGCGATGGCACGGCAAGCCGACATCTCCCACCGAGCCACGCGTCCTTGAGCGCCAGAGCCAAGTCCCGGCCTTCTTCGCTGGATTGCAAAGCCCACTTCAACAGCACCGACGCATCAGGCACCAGCACGGGTATCGGCATCAGCGGCCCCGGTCTTGTCGAATAAGATTGACGATGTCGGCGGTCGAAACGGACTTCGTTTTGCTCCGGAGTTCGTCGAGACGCCTGGCCGCAACCTGCCTCCGAACCCTCTGCAACTCGCGCCTCAGGGCATCGTTGATGATTCGACTTCTCATCCCCTTTTTCACCAGTCGATCGAGTTCCGCTTTCACGTCGTCATCGAGGACAAAATTCACTTTGGTAGGCATAGATATTCTCTACAATAAGTAAAGAATAACATTCATTACCTAACTATGCAGCCTGATCGTCAAACGAAGCCCACTGCGGCACGATCGATACCGGGAATGTGGAGCTCTCTCGAAAACAGTCTGGACTAGAATTGTCGCCGGAGCCCGAGAGAGCGTTTGCGGCGATGACGCGACGTCGCCAGCGACTCGCAGGCAATCCCACTTACGTTATAATCCGGCCAGAGATGACAAGAGCACTTGTAGTCACAGCGACTATCTTGTTGGTAAATGCCGGCGGACACCTGGCCGACCTTGGGGCACAACAGACCGCCGAAACCCGTTCGGTGCGCGACGGGGTGTACAACGAGGAACAGCTCGACCGAGGTTTCCTGGCCTATGAACAGATATGCTCGGACTGCCACGGCTACGACATGGAAGGCGGCGAGGAAGCCCCGGCGTTGGAAGGCGGGACCTTTCTCTCGAACTGGAATGGGTTGACGCTCCGGGACCTGGCGGATCGAATCCGGACGACGATGCCGCCCGACGCCCCCCGATCCGTTTCCAGGCAACAGACGTCCGACATCATGAGCCTGATTCTCAACGCGAACAACTTTCGGGCGGGAGACGCCGAGCTTGGAACTGAGACTCAGGTTCTGAGGCAGATCAGGATCGATTCTTTCGGTGGAGAGCGATAGGCGCGGCCACGACCTAGGGCCCGCTCAACAATAGCTTCACATTTTGGCATCCCATCTTCACGCCAGATTCGGTCGCTCCTCAATCGCAGATCCTCGAAATAGCGGGGCTATTCCTGCGGTCTGCTCAATCGGTCGCGACCGAATCTGACGCAAATCTGGGCGCCAATTCTGTGAAGTTATTGTTGAGCGAGCCCTTAGCGGACAGATCTTACCGAAAAAAGGGACAGTGCAAAGCGCACTGCCCCTTTTTTCGGTTCACTACCGCGGAGGGCCTACTCCGGCAATGCGTAAGCGATGTACTCTCCCGAGTAATTTCCACCACTGACAGCCACGATGATGTACTGGCGGCCGTCGATCATGTAAGTCATCGGAGAGCCGCTCTGCGCCGTCGGCATCCAGACCGCTCCAACTTCCTCACCGGTCTGCTTGTCGTAAGCGCGGAGCATGGCGCCACGTTCACGTCCCGGCGGTGATGTCACTCTGGGATCACCGAGGATCACCAGTGTCTTGGTCACCAGGAGACCGACGCTGTAGCCCTGGCCGGCCTTCTCCGGGTAGTCGATGCCCAGGCGGTCCAACGCGGCACGGACGTCGGTCGGTGGTGTCGCCGTGGGGCACCTGAAACAGAAGCTCGCCGCTGTTGATATCCAGGGCTGTCAAGACGCCGTATGGCGGCTTCACAATCGGAAGGCCTTCCAGCCCATCCGTCAACCGGGGACCTCTGCCACGTCCCCTTCCCCTTCGCCCACGGACCTCTTCCACCTCGTCCTCCCATATGGGAATGCGGTTGGCGGCCTGGGTCTCCGGCTTAACGGTGTCAAAATACTCCTGCGTAAACTTGGTCGACCGGATCTGGGAATTATGTGCCTGTCCGTAGAAAATGCCCGTCTCCGGGTCGAACGAGGCGCCCGGCCAGTTGATACCACCGAGCGTGGTTCCAACGTTGATCGAACCAAGGAGCTCGCTGGCGGGACCCACGTGAGGAATGTAAGCAATCTCTTCCCAACGATACTTTGCGAGGTTCTCCAGTGCTTGGGCCCGCAGCTCCGGCGTGAAGTCGATCACGTCTTCCCGGGCAAGGTGCGTGCGGGAAAACGGCGGAGGCTTGGTCGGCATCGGCTGCGTTGCGGCCGTCTTTTCGCCGGGAACGTCGGTCTGTGGAACCGCGACTTCAGGAATAGGCCAGATCGGTTCTCCTGTGATCCGGTCAAACACGTAGAGCCACCCCTGTTTGCCTGGCTGCGCGACGACCTTGCGCTCGCGCCCGTCGATCGTCACGTCCATCAGCAGGGGCGCCGCGGAGATATCGTGATCCCATATCGGATGGTGCACCAATTGGAAGTGCCAAAGCCGCCGGCCGGTCTCCAGATCGACCGCAACGAGAGTCTCGGCGAAAAGATTGTCTCCCAGACGGTTGCCTCCGTACTCGTCGATCGTCGGCGTTTCGATCGGCAGGTACGCAATCCCGGCTTCCTCATCGACAGTAATCTCGGTCCAGACCCCGTTGTTGCCGGTCCACTCCCAGGAACCACCCTCCCAGGTGTCATTCCCGAACTGTCCCGGACCCGGAACGCCATCGAAGCCCCACAGCAGGTCGCCACTCTGGGCGTCGAACGCTCGGACGAGACCCTTGGCGTTGATGCTGTACCGGTATCCGAGACCTTCCGCCATCGAGGACCCGACGATGATCTTGTTGCCCACCACGGCGGCTGTCGAATGGAGACCGACTTCGCCGTTCACGAGATCGACCTGCTTGTCTGCGCCGATGATGACACCCTGCTTGAGATCCACGACGCCGTCCCTGCCGAACGAATCCACGGGAATGCCTGTCTTCGCATCCAGCGCGACCATCCTGTAACCAATCGTGACAAGAATGATGAGCTCATCGCCCAGTCCGTCTGTCCAATACGCAAGTCCACGGCCCGAAAGCTTCCGGGGCGCCATATCCGCCCTCCGGCCTTCATCCATCCGGTACATCCACAGCAACTCGCCGGTCTTCCCATCCAGGGCAACGGCAGCCCGCCGCGTCCCGGCGGTCGTGTAGATGACGCCCTTGACCATCAGCGGCGTCCCTTCCAGCTTGTTCTCCGGACGCGGGCCGAAGGCGTCGGTCTTGAAGCTCCACGCCACTTCGAGATCGTTAAAATTTTCGGCGTTGATCTGGTCCAGAGGCGAGTACTTGCTTCCCGCCAGATCGGCGGTGTACTCGGGCCACTCGCCGTTTGCCGTGCTGGGCTTTGCTGCGTACTGACCTTGGCCGGACGTGCTGTTCTGACTCGACCCCGGTGTCACCAGCACCGCGAGCCCGCCGACAATGACCAGCATGGCCAGAACCGTGTTCAAAATTCGTCGCGACATCTTCTCCCTCCCATTTCTGTTGCGAGAACTCACCGACCGAAGGTCATCAGCAATCGTCACGCGCTCCAGGTGACACCAGACCGTGGATTGGCGATCCCGGGATTATAGCCTCCCTCGAACGAAAAAGAACAAGGGTCATTCAACTAAATCGGTTTTCTCCAAAGGGTTGGACGCCCCGACAGGGGTTGAACCCGCCCCCGTCTCAAACGCTCCAATCAGGGCGCGGCGTGCCACCTGCCGACCCGGTGAGCGAGGCAACGGGCGACTATTGTCCTTGACAGTCCCCCCTCGCGCCTTCAACTTAAACCAGACACCACGATCCGGATGAGGCAACGAGGATTCCGAGACGGTGGTGGCCATTTACAAGCGTCGCGCAGAGGAGGTCGATGATGAAGTGGAGATCCTTTTCCAAGCAGATGCTCGGAGGCCTGTTCGTGTTCGGACTGGCGACGTCTGTCCAGGCGCAGGGGCAGTTGTTTGAGTCCGAGCACCTGGAATACCGCGTGGTCAAGGTAGCCGAAGGGTTCGATCACCCATGGTCGATCGCCTTCCTGCCCAACGGCGACATGCTGGTCACGGAACGTGCCGGACGGCTGAGGGTCGTTCGAGACGGGATTCTGCTTCCGGATCCGATCGAGGGCGTTCCCGAGGTCCGTGTCCAGGGACAGGGGGGCCTGCTGGAGGCCCTGCCTCATCCCGACTTCGAATCCAACCGGCTTCTGTACCTCAGCTTCTCGAAGCCGAATGAGGAAGGCGACGGCACGACGGCGATCATTCGCGGCCACCTTGAGGGAAATCGATTGACGGGGGTCGAGGAGATCTTCGAGGCGCGGGCCTGGAGCGGTCGCAATATCCACTTCGGTTCAAAACTGGTGATCGATCGAGAGGGCTATCTGTTCATCACAGTGGGAGATCGGGGAGCCCGGCCGGCAGGAGTGCTCGAATCCCATCCCGCACAGGACAGGAGTAATCACCAGGGAACGGTGATTCGCCTGCACGACGATGGACGGGTTCCTGACGACAATCCGTTCGTCGGCCAATCCGGCATGCGCCCTGAAATCTGGAGCTACGGACATCGCAACCTGCAGGGGCTGGCCATCCACCCCGAGACCGGCGACCTCTGGGAAACCGAACATGGCCCGCAGGGCGGCGACGAGTTCAACCTCATCCGTCCGGGACTCAACTACGGCTGGCCCGTGATCGGATATGGCGTGAACTACGGCGAAGACAGGATTCCCATACATGACAGCACGCGTCGGGACGGCATGGAGCAACCCATCCACTACTGGGTGCCTTCGATTGCCACCTCGGGGCTGATGTTCTATACGGGAGATCGGTTCGACGCGTGGAAAGGTAGTGTTTTCGTCGGTGGGCTCGCAGGTCAGCAGATCGCTCGACTGACGCTGGAAGGGCGTCAGGTGGTTGCCGAAGAGACGCTTCTGGAAGGGTTCGGCCGTATCCGCGACATCCGTCAGGGACCGGATGGCTATATCTACCTGGCGATTGATGCGCGGCGTGGTGGCATCACCCCCGTCGTGCGGCTGGAACCGACAACGAGCGAAAACTGAGAATTGCAGGATGGATGGAATCCGCACTGCGGGTGCGCCGACGGACGCGCCTGCAGTTACTCCCTACTTCATAATTTAAACCTCGCGCGTGAGTGAAACAGAGTATTTTTTTGCCCCTTGCCCGCGAGGCCTTGAAGGTGTGCTTGCCATTGAACTGGCGACGCTCGGGGGAAACGATGTACGGTCGGTTCACGGTGGCGTCCTGTTCACCGGCCCTTATCAGACCTGCTACACCGTCAACCTCGAAAGCCGTATCGCCAGCCGGGTGCTCTGGCGAGTCGGCCACTCCGACTATCGTGGAGAGCAGGACATTTACGAGGCCGCGCGTCGGCTACCCTGGCCGGACTGGTTCAGCCCGTCGCGCAGCATCCGAGTCAACGTCGCCGCGATCAGGAGCCCGCTCAAAAGCCTGAATTTCGCCACACTGAAGATCAAAGACGCTGTCTGCGACGCGTTTCGCGCAGCCAGCGACAGACGCCCCGACGTCGACACGCGCAACCCCGATGTTCGGATCCATGCCTTCCTCACGGCAAGCACATTGACGCTTTACCTGGACACGTCGGGCGATGCCCTGTTCAAACGCGGCTACAGGGCCGGCACCGGAGACGCGCCCCTGCGTGAGAATCTCGCGGCCGGCATCTTGCGACTAGCCGGTTGGGAGCCGGAGACCCCCTTGCTCGACCCGATGTGCGGGAGCGGCACGTTCCTGACCGAGGCGGCTATGATCGCAGCCAACATGGCGCCCGGCGCAAATCGGCGGTTTGGATTTGAAAAGCTCAAACGCTTCGACCGGGACACGTGGCACGGACTGCGTCAGGCCGCACTCGAGCGCAGGATAGAAAAACCCGAAGCGGCCATTTTTGGAAGCGACCGGGATGGCCGGGCGCTCAAACTGGCACGGGCCAACCTGGCTACCATCGGAATCGAACAACGGGTCCGTCTGAAACGTGCCGATGTGCTGGCCATGCCCGCGCCGGGCTCGGCCGGCATCATCGTTACGAACCCACCCTATGGCGTCCGAATGGACGAGCAGCGGCAACTCGCGGAATTCTATCCCCGGCTGGGAGACGTCCTGAAAAAACAATACAGCGGCTGGACAGCTTACATCTTCACATCCGACTTTCGACTGGCGAAATTGATCCGCCTGAGCGCCTCGAAACGCACACCGCTGTTCAACGGGGCGCTCGACTGCAGGCTTTTCGAGTATAAGCTGGTCTCCGGAAGTAATCGTGATGCCAGACGACCCTGACAATTCGGAAACGCCGCCGCCATCCCGTCTCTACCTTCCCAAGCTGGAATCTCCACCGGCAACGATACTCGAATATGTGATTGCAAGTTTCCCGCAAATACCTCCGGAGACTTGGTATCAGCGGGTCGCACGACGATTGGTTACGTCGAGCAACGGCACACCCTTCGATGAGGATTCTCCTTACCGCCACGGCATCTTCGTCTTCTACAGGAAGGAGGTCCCATTCGAACCCGAACCGATCGAGGAAGAGACGATCCTGTACCGGGACCGGGATCTACTTGTTGCGGACAAGCCGCACGGGATGCCGGTCACACCTTCGGGCGACCATGTCCGGCGATCTCTGCTGGTCCGCCTGCAGAGGAGCACCGGACTGGCGACGCTGGCGCCAGTGCACCGCCTGGACAGGGAGACGGCCGGCGTCGTGATGTTCAGCATCCGACCCGACACCCGGGGCCGATACCACCAACTGTTCGCCGAGGCGACGATCGAGAGGACCTACCGGGCGGTCGGGCACGTTTCCGCCGCCCTGAACTGTAAGAGATGGCGTATAGAAAACAGGATCGGGGAAGGAGAACCGTGGTTTCGCCGGCGGATCGTGGAGGGAACGACAAACGCGATCACGGAAGTTGAACTCCTCCAACTTCAAGGAGTCGAAGGACTGTTCCGGATCCGGCCCGAAACCGGGAAGAAACACCAGATCCGCGTTCACATGGCGTCGATCGGGTTCCCCATCGTCGGAGATCCTCTCTACCCGGTGATCCGGGAAGAACAGGACCGGGATCGCCCCCTCCAGCTTCTCGCGGAACGACTCCGGTTCATCGATCCATTGAGCGGGACGTCACGAACCTTCACATCGGCAAGAAAGTTAGGGCCCGCTCAAGAATAACTTCACATTTTGGCATCCCATCTTCACGCCATCTTCGCGGGACCTTCGCGCCATCTTCGGCCGCTCCTCAATCGCAGATCCTCGAAATAGCCGAACTATTCCTCCGGTCTGCTCAATCGGTCGCGACCAAATCTGACGCAAATCTGGGCGCCAATTCTGCGAAGTTATTCTTGAGCGGACCCTTGGTTGTTGCCGGATGTGACGCTGCTCGATGTCACCGACAGGTCCAGGACCTGACCGGCTTGATCGATGAAGCTCAGGGTTCCGGATGAAGTCTGCCCGGCGGTGCCGCTGAACAGGACGAACTGGGTCTTCCATCCCCCTGAATCCGCCAGATGCGGGAAGAACGTATCCACGCTGGTGGTCGCGCCCACCTCGCTGGATGGCGGTGTCGTGGTGATGAGGAAGTCCTCACGCTGATTCGTGCGCCCTCTCAGTCCAACGATGGCTACCTCGGACGTCGAGGACACCCGGAGCACTCCCGAAAAATCGGCGGGCAACGAAAACAGTTCATCGATGAATCTGGCCGTCTGTCCTGAAGGCGGGAGCGACAACGTCTGGGCCGCCGTTACACTAGACCCATCCAGATTCGTGAGATCCAGCGTGACGGTGTTCGCCGTCCCCGATGTGTCGGTCACCGCCAGACCACTGCGGACCGATCCCACCTGCCCGACCGTTCCGGATGCCTCCACGTAGACTCGGAATGCCGATCCCACCGGAAGAGCGGGAACGCCTGCTTCAGAAACTGTGATGCCTCCGGACTTCAGGGAAAACACCCCGACGCCGGATGGGCTCGTGCTGCCGGTATCCGGTGTCGCCCGAACGGATCCTACCGACACCGCACCGGGGGGATTTGAGGTGGTGAACCGCTTGATCGTGCGCGGCGGTATGGCGTAAACGAAACTCGATCCGGAGGCCCCGTCGTCAAGCACAAGCGTCAGAGGCTCCGCGGCGGACGTGCCGCTTCCCTGCCCCAGGAACTGCAGGGTGCCGGTGATCGTCGCGTCGGTCGGGTTGACCAGGATCACCTGGGTCGTCCACCCCAGCCCATCGGCAAAGTGGGGAAAGTAGATCGTGTCCGACGATGCGGTCGACAACGGCGCAACCGGCAGCGTGGTGATCAGGAATTCTGAACGTTCGTTGGTGAACCCTCGAAGAGCGACTACCGAGACCGGAACGTTTGATATGAACGTGAAAGTGCCCAAAACCGGGGCCACGCCATTGAACGGCTCCTGGCCGAGGAACTTCGCGGTCTGCTGATTGGCCCCGAGCGTCAAGGTGCCGCTAGCAGAATTTGTCCCGGTCAGGTCGGTGAAGAAAAACGAGATCGTCGCCTCGGTGTCGTTCGGGTTCGCGATGGCCAGGCCCGTGTTGACGGGACCATTCACTTCCGCAAAGATCCGACCGGACTGTACGCGTGCGGCCGCCGGAACGCCCGCTTCGGAAACCAGAACGCCGTTCGATGTAAAACCGAAGATCCCCAGACCCGACGGCGTCGTTCTTCCGGAGTCGGGGCGGATCCGGCCATAGCCTACAGTGGGGACTGAGGCCGTCCCCCGACTTGAGAGAGAGGTCCCTCCGCGATCCGTTATCGAAAACAGTTCCGTACCGATTGCCCGTGTCAACGTGAGTGAGATGGAGGTGCCGGCGGTTCGGGTCTGACCATCGGTAGCCGTTGCCGATATCGACTGGGTTCCCGTCGTGCTCGACACAGGGATATCCGCACGGAATGAAAAGACATTGTCTCCAGCCGTAACGTCCCCGTTCGTGCCGTCGTCGAAAAAGCTCTGTGAAGACGTTCCCCCGATCGAAGACAGGTCCGCGTTGACGGTGATGCCACTGCTGGCCGGGCCGCTTCCAGGGGTAACTGTGACCGTCAGCAGCGTGGAGGATCCGGCAGCAACGGAATCTGGTGTCCCCGCCGCCGCGGACAGTTCAGTCACGACAAGAGCGACCGTGTTCAGGAACACCAAGTTACCCGCGAAGACAGGGACATCGGCGCCGTTGAACGAGGCCAGCGGCAACCCGGCGATCGCATCGACCACATCCATACCATCGTCGATTACCCTTCCAAACACGGTAAACCCACCGTTCTGACCATCGAGATTCGCAGCATTGTTGACGAGATTGACGAACCACTGGCTGGTGGCACTGTTGGGATCACCTCCCAGTTTCGCCATCGCCACGGTTCCCCGAGTGTTGGAGATATTGAACTCATTCAAGATCGGAGGGTCCGTGGGAATTGGGGTCACAAAGCCATTGGATACCCCAAACCCGCCTCCCTGCAGAATAAAACCGGGGACAACACGATGGAAATACGATCCGTTATAGTCCCCGTCCTCGACATACCTGAGGAAGTTCGCCACGGTGATCGGCGTCGTTGATTCGAACAACTCTATAGAAAAGGTGCCGACAGCGGTGTCAATCCGGACAACTGGATTCGTCGTCGTGCCCGACTGGGCATGGACTGTGGTCCACCCGCCAGAACTACAGGCGAGCAAAACGAAGGTCGCCAGGAGGCTGCGCTTGATCATTCCTGTTTTGTAACACATTAGCGATCTGTTATTCCCCTTGGAATCAGGGACCACTTTGTATACAACCTCCGGGCGCAACCCAGGAGTGCCTCCTATGTAACTCTTGACACCCCTGACTTCTCCCGGTATACAAAACGAAGGTCATAACCACGACGTAAACAAGGTCTTTCCACGCGGTCCCCCACGTTAGACGCAGAGAGGAGAATTTCGATGCGCGTCACGCGTTTATTGATGATCGCCGCCACAACCCTGGCCGTCGCCTCGGTCGGGGTCGCGCCATCCACAGCTCAGGCTCCTCTCGGGATCACAAGCGCCCGAGGCCTGACTGTGACGCCCGTCTACGAGGGGTGGTATGAAAACCCCGATGGCACGTTCACGCTTTCGTTCGGCTACATGAATCGAAACTGGGAAGAAGCCGTCGACATACCGCTCGGAAAAGACAACTTCATCGAACCCGCCAGGTTCGACGGACTGCAGCCAACCCTGTTCAACCCGAGACGCCACTGGGGCGTGTTCGGGGTCCAGGTGCCGGCTGATTTCGGCAGAGGAAAGGTGGTGTGGACCCTCACTATCCGCGGCGGGAGATATGGGATACCGGGCACCCTCAAGACGGACTGGAAGATCGACGCTCTCGAAGGGGAGGCCACTACGGGAAACAAGCCACCCATGCTCCGGTTCTCCGAATCCGGTCCGGAAGGGGCTGCGCCGGGCGGATTGATGGGACCCGGGTTGGACGGCCGGGTCGGCGAAGGTGTGGCGCTGAAGGTTTGGGCGACCGATGACGGATTGAGATCCGGTAGCGTCGGCAGGGCCGGCCGGGCCGATGTCCCGGTAACCCTGACCTGGTTCAAGCACAGTGGACCCGGCGGGGTGGCGTTCACTGAAGCAACCGCCGAAGTCCCCGCCGCCGGGGGCGCGATGACCACGGAAGCGATGTTCGACGAGCCGGGAGAATACTTTTTTGAGGGTGCGGGCCAACGACGCGTCCGGTGTGCGGGGAGCCGGCCACTCCCAATGCTGTTGGACGAATGGGTTTGTGAAGGTGACGGTCAACCGTTAAGAAGAGGAGCGACTCATGATCAGGAAAACGGCGGGAAGCGCGATTTGGGGCGGAGTACTCGCACTGGCAGTCGGATCGACACTGGGAGTGACTCCCGCATCGGCCCAGGAGCCTCAGAATGATGTGACATATGCCCGCGACGTCGCACCCATCATCCAGGAAAACTGCCAGGTCTGTCATCAGCCGGGCTCGATCGCGCCCATGTCCTTGATGTCGTTCGACGACGTCAGACTATACGCCCCGCAAATCCGAACCAAGGTCGAAAACCGCGTCATGCCGCCCTGGCACATCGATCGCACAGTCGGAATCCAGGAGTTCAAGAACGACCGGGGCCTCAGCGATCTCGATGTCCGAACGATCACACAGTGGGTCGACAATGGCACCCCTTTCGGTGACGAGCGGGACATGCCTCCGCCGGCCGTGTTCCCAGACCCATATGGTTGGCAGTTCGAGGAGCAGTTCGGGACACCCGACCTGGTCGTCGCCTCGGAACCCTTCACGCTCGCCGCAGCGACTCAGGACAAGTGGTTCCGGCCCGTAACCGAAACCGGGCTGACCGAAGAGCGATGGGTGCGGGCGATCGAGATCCGGCCGATCGGAAAAGACGGCAAAGCCATCATCCACCACGTCCTGGCATTCCTCGAGCAGCAGGAGGAAGAATCCGAGATGAGCGCGGGAAGCGTCCAGACAAGCAGTCGTGGATCGATGGGCGGACCGGGACTGTTCATGGAATGGGCCGTGGGCAAGCGGGGAGAAATTTTCCCCGACGGTGCGGGTAAGTTGATGCTGCCCGACTCCAAGATCCGCTGGGAAGTCCACATGCACGCGATCGGCAAACGGGTGGAACAGAGCTATGTCGAAATCGGCGTCTGGTTCTATGAGAAAGACAACGAACCCGCCAACCGGACGCGGCTGAAGATGTTCGACGCCCGGGGCCGCAATGGACTCGACATCGCACCGGGTGAAGTCTCGGTGACGCAGGAATTCCACGTCCTCAAGTGGCCGTCACGGCTGGAAAATTTCCAACCCCACATGCACATGCGTGGAAAGACCATGACGATGGAAGCGGTCTACCCGGACGGGCGGACCGAAATCCTGAGCCAGGTGGCCAACTTTCAGTGGAACTGGCACGTCAACTACATCTATGCCGACCACGCGGCACCGCTCCTGCCCGCCGGCACGATAATCGTCATCACGGCCTGGCACGACAACACGGAAAACAACCCCAACAACCCGGACCCCACGCAATGGGTCGGATGGGGTGACCGCACGGTCGACGAAATGGCCCATGCCTGGGTCGACGTCACCTACCTGAGCCAGGAAGAATACGATCAGGAGATGGCCAAACGGGAGGCGATGAAAACCACCGAAAACGACAGGTCCGGGAGCCCGAATCGATAGGCGTCTGGGTTTCGTTCGGCAATGACTTCGACTGTGCCCCCGTTCGTTATAGAGATGTCGATCCGCTTGGCGAAGTTCCCTTTGAAGGTCGGCAACGTATGTGTAACCTCATGTATAGAGGTGGACACATATGAACGTGCTGGTCGGTACCAGCGTGTGGTCGCTGGCATTCGCCGCGACGACCCGCCCGACGTCAGGGAAGTTCGAGTTCTGAAGAAATGTCTCGAAAGCGGCGAATTTCTGTTTACAACCGGGGCCTGCGCTGTTTCGCGAAATCCTACCGGCCGAGACGCCTCCGACGGGGGCTGAAGCTTCGGCTGCGTGCGGAACGGAGAGGCGGTTTCCGCGCATCCCCCGCCGCTTGATCGTCAACCCCATAAAGCGTTGCGATCGCGTTCGAATGGAAACGATGGCGCGAGACTTTCTCGATCGGATAACCGGTCAGGCTTTCGATGTTCTTGAGCAGGGCGACTTCTTCGACGTCGCAAAACGACAACGCCATGCCCCTGGCGCCCGCGCGGGCGGTTCTTCCGATCCGGTGAACGTAGCCCTCTGCATCATTCGGCATCTCGTAATTGATAACGTGGGTGATACCTTCGACGTCGATGCCTCGGGCCACGATATCGGTGGCCACCAGAATTCTCGTTTTGCCGGTGTCGAACGCCGCAAGGGCTC
Source organism: Terriglobia bacterium (assembly GCA_965247425.1). Taxonomy (GTDB): domain Bacteria; phylum Acidobacteriota; class Terriglobia; order 20CM-2-55-15; family 20CM-2-55-15; genus CAZOZZ01. Next base: position 541,803 of record OZ252023.1, on the reverse strand, counting down.
GCTGTCGGGCCTTCTGTGTCTTGTTCGAATGGATGGCGTCCGCCTTGATTCCCTTCCTCATGAGATGGTCGACGACACGATCGGCGCGGTGCTTGGTCCGGGTAAAGACCAGGGCTCGCTCGATTTTCTGCAATCCCAACAGAGCGGTCAGCAGGTCGAGTTTGTCGCCTCTCGACACGAATAACGCTCTCTGAATCATCTCCTCGGGCACGGTGGCCGGCGGCGCGACAGCCACCCGGGCCGGCTCCCACAACATGTCCGACGCCAGTGATGCAACCTCGGGTGGAAGCGTCGCCGAAAAGAACATGGTTTGCCGTTCCCTGGGCAGTCGGTCGGTGATCCGACGAACGTCATAGATGAAACCCATGTCCAGCATTCGATCCGCTTCGTCGAGCACAAACATTTCGACCTTCTCGAACGAGATATAGCCCTGTTCCATCAGATCGAGCAGACGGCCGGGCGTCGCGACGAGAATATCCGGGTTCTTCTTGAGGGCAGAGATCTGCGGGCCGTACGCAACCCCGCCAAGCACAACGGCCGTCCGCATCTTGAGGTAGCGTCCATATGCACGAAAGCTTTCATCCACCTGAAGCGCAAGCTCGCGGGTGGGCGTCAACACCACGGCGCGCAAGCCGGTCGAGTCCGGATCTTCTGCCAGCAGTTCGAGAATCGGAACCGCGAACGCCGCGGTCTTGCCGGTACCCGTCTGCGCGCTGGCAAGCAAGTCACGGCCCTCGAGCAGCGCGGGAATCGCGGCCTTCTGAATGGGAGTCGGCTTCAGGTATCCTTCTTTGTTGAGAGCCCGAAGGATGGGTTTGCTTAGTGAGAGATCTTCGAATCGGTCATTCTGCATGATAGTCCTGTAATTTTGAACCGAGATGTCGGCACGGTCTCGGTGTTCTCAAAACAGGTTTGAAAGCCGAGGAGTGGCGCGGTAGATCGTCGGAGGGTCTTCGAGTCGTTACGAAATAACTCAATGTATACATCATAGCAGTTAGACATCCAATATTGCGCACTTGAAATGAAGGCGGTCCGGCCTGGCAGCCATTTCGGAAGAGCAGCTCGGTCGAAGTTGAATGAGGCCCGGCCAGCGGGCATTTGAGTCGAATTCAAACCCATTGTTAAGGAAGTTCTATTTTCGCATTGTTGAAATCGATATGGTGTCGGCGGTATCTTGTGGTATATATACCGTCAGATGAAGAAGAAAAAGATATGGCTTGAGTTGAATCAGGTAAAGGGAGCGGTTGCGTCGCGACTGCGACGGCGGAAGTACAGCCTGATCGAGCGCCATGAGATACCCGACGGTTTGCTGCCTGGCTCGGTGTCGATTAGTTACACCCGGTGCGGTAAGCCGACGTGCCGGTGTGTGTCGGGTGAAGGGCACCCATCCTGGTCCTGGACATTCATGATGGACGGGAAGAAGCATGTCGAACACGTTCCAGCTGCCATGGTTGAGGAGATTCAAAAGCGTGTCGGAGCGGGACGGGAGTTTCAGGATGCGATCCGGGAGGTGCTGACAGCGAACGCGAAGTTGTTGGTGCTGGAGCGCCAGCAACAACGTGAGAAGCGGAAGCGCCGGTGAAAGGTCCGTCGGCACGAGGGATACGACGGTACGCGCGAAAGTGTTTGCGGCTGAAGGGGTATTTGAATCACCCCGGAGATGGGCGGGTGCGACCGCAGATCGGAAGTGGGCATCTGATCTGGTCTCTGGTGATCGGGTATCTGCTGCGGGAATCGAGCTTCCTGGCCATCGAGTCGCTCGCACGATCCTCGGCGTGTCGGGCCTTGGGAATCGGACTCCGCTTTAGCGACGACACGCTGGGCTATTTTACCGAGAAGCTGAATCCGGAATTCACGCGCGGCGCGTTGACCACAGCCATCAAGCAGGCCAAGCGCAATAAAGCGTTCGACGATTGCCGATTCATCGGCCTGGCGCTGGACGGGACAACCGTGGGGCGTGTCGGTGAGGCCGGGTGTCAGTGGTGTCGACCCCATCGCAACGCCGAGGGGGAGGTGACCACCTACTTACACCACGTCGTGATGGCCACCATCGTGGGCACCGGGTTCACTTTACCGGTCGATGTGGAACCCTACGGTAGTGGGGATAGCGAATGGTCGGGGGGGCAACGACTGCTTCGTCGGGTGGTGGGGCAGTTGGGGCCGCGTTTTGCCGATTATGTTGTTGTCGATGGGGGCTATGCGTCGGCTCCGTTCCTGCACTTGGCCGACGAGTTGGGATTGAAGACCATCGTCCGTCTCAAAGCCAATCTTCCGAGCTTGTTCAACGCCGCCAAAAGCCGGTTTGCTTGTCAGCCGCCGTCCCGGGTTTTCAAGGATGGAGCCGATCGGGTGGAAATCTGGGATGCAGACGACTTCGATCCCTGGGGCCGATTGAACTGGCCGACCGTGCGCGTGATCCGCTACCGGCAAGAGAAACCCGATGGATCGGTGGTCGAAGCCTACTGGCTGACCAATTTCTCGATGAACCAAGTGGGAGCGCCCACTTTATTTCGCATGGCCAAGAGTCGTTGGGAAGTCGAAAACCAAGGTTTCAACGATGCCAAGAACCGTTATGGGATGGCCCATATCCCCCATCACCACGCCAACAGCTTGCTTCTCCACTGGCTCCTCATAAGCCTGGCTCTCACGATCGAACGTCTGTATCGATTGCGTCATTTGCATCGCGGGCGCCATCGCCCGCATACCTCCATCGAGCTTCTTCGTTTGCTTCGCCTCGCTCTGTCTGCCCCAACCCCAGCCGACTCCAGCTGAACTGACTCGTTTCCCTGGTCTCCACGCGCCTGCCTGACCCCAATCACCGGGCTGGACCCGCTACGGATACCTGTCTCTCGAAAATACCCCTCACTTCAAATTCCTCTCCCTCCTCGACCTTTTCCCTTCCAGAGCCCCTTCCAGACACTCCGTCCTCCCTGACTTCCGAAATGGCTGCCGGCCTGGTTACCTGATTGACCCCAACTCCCCCGTTCTATATCATTTACGCATCTCTGACAGCATGGCGCAGGAGCGCGCGCGAGGCACGCGTCACATGGCACTCGCCCATTACGAGATCGCACAGCAGTGGGTTATCAACCGTGGAACGGTGAGGTGATGCGCTTGACGCACTGCGCTTGCTTCATTCTGGTCCTGCTGGCTGATTGTCTGCCTTCCTGGTCGCAAACCACGACGCCGGTCTCGGTCCTGAATCTCGGCGGCTTTGTCCGCACCACTTCGGGAGCTTCGGAATCCGCAAACACCGGTTATGGTCGCCTAGAGTCACAAGACGGAAGCTCCGTGCCGTCGGGGTTGGCCATCTTCGCGTTCCGGCAGAACGGAGTGCTGGTGACCGAAGCCGCAGTGCCCGCCTCCCCGCTGATTCAGGGCGGGAGAATCTACGCCGAAGTCCAGGGGGCGGTACGGACAGGGCTTGCGATTGCCAACCCCAATTCTCAACTCGTCACGATTTCCTTTTTTTTCGCTGACGAAATCGGCGGCCGGTTTGCCGAAGGCAGCACAACGATCCCGGCGAACGGCCAGATCGCACGGTTTCTGGATGAGGCTCCGTTCGACGGCGGCTCGACCATCACGGGGACATTCACGTTTACATCGTCTCTACCGGTCGGGGCGACTGCGCTGCGCGGGTTCGTGAACGAACGGTCGGATTTTCTACTGACAACTGATTTCGCTACTCTAAATTGGCCCACTTTTGATCGTTTGATTTGGCCCACCCCTGACGACTGAACCGGAGAGGCTGTTCCGAACAAAGAGTCGGAATGGAGGGACCCGGTGTCAAGGAGATCGAAGGTGGAATTATTTGAAGAGATTCGGCGAGAGCACGAGTTTGGTGTGGAAACGATCCAGGGTGTGGCCCGGCGGCTGGGGGTGCATCGGCGGATGGTGCGTCAAGCGCTGGGAAACGCCGTGCCGCCGGCGAGGAAGAGCCCGGAGCGGAAGAGGCCGAGGCTGGAGCCGGTTATGGAATTTATCAACGGGGTGTTGGAGGCGGACAGGCAGGCCCCGCGGAAGCAGCGGCACACCAGTCACCGGATCTACGAACGGATCCGGATGGAATTTCCGAAACATCCGATTGGGGAATCGACGGTTCGCCGGTATGTCGGGCGGCGGAAGCGGGAGATGGGTTTCATCCGACAGGAGACGTTCGTGCCGCAAAGCTACGCCTGGGGTCAGGAAGCACAGATCGACTGGTACGAAGCCGTCGCGGAGTTGGATGGCGAACGGCAGAAGCTCCAGGTTTTCTGTATGCGGAGCATGGGCAGTGGTGGCGCATTCCATCGAGCTTATCCTCGGGCGACACAACAGGCATTCCTGGAGGCTCATGAGTTGGGTTTCCGCTATTTTGCGGGGGTCTTCGGGGTGCTGCGTTATGACAACCTGACCAGCGCGGTGAAGAAGATTCTGCGGGGATACCGGCGTGTAGAGACCGAACGGTTCATCGCGTTTCGGTCGCATTGGAAGTTTCAAGCCGAGTTCTGCACACCCGGCGAGGGCCACGAGAAAGGCGGTGTGGAAGGCGAAGCCGGATACTTCCGGCGCAATCACCTGGTACCGGTGCCGAAGGCGAAGGACCTGGCGGATCTGAATGCGCAGCTGCTGGCCGGTTGCCGTGCCGATGAACGGCGCAAGATCGGCGATCGGGTCCAGACGGTGGGTGAAGGGATGCAGATCGAACAGCCCCATCTGCTCGCGTTATCGACCGAAGGGTTCCCTCTGGCCGAGGACAGCTTTCCACGAGTCGATGGTAAGGGATGTGTACGGGTGCGTAACAACTTCTACTCCGCCCCCGTCAAGGCCGGGACTGTGGTGCGGGCGAGCGTTTTTCCGGCCTACGTGGAGGTCTGGCACGATGGCGGATGCGTGGCGCGGCATGAGCGAGGATATGGAAACGGCCAGCACTTCTTCAATCTGGAACATTATCTGGAGGTGTTGGAGCGGAAGCCGGGCGCGCTGGCCGGGAGCAAGCCTCTGGAGCAATGGCGGCAACAGGGCCGATGGCCGAAAAGCTATGACGAGTTCTGGCAGACGTTGATCGATCGCAACGGAAAACAGAATGGGACCCGCGCAATGGTGGAGTTGCTCCTACTGGGCCGGGAACATGGCTATAGCGAGCTGGATTCCGCATTCCAACAAGCCCTGCGCCTGGGATGCTCCGATGCCGCCGCGGCGCGCTACCTGATGACCGAGGCCCGATTCGACCGGCCGGCGGCGCCGCGACTGGAAGTGGCCGCACTACGCGCTTATGAGCGGCCCCTGCCGGAGGTGAATACTTACGATGCACTGCTCACTGCGGAGGTGGTCTAGTGTCCGCCACAGCCGGCGGGGTCGAACAGGCGGCGATTCAGCAGTACTGTAAAGCTCTCCGGACGCCCACGATCGGAACGCAGTTTGCGGCCATGGCCGAGCAGGCCCAGCGGGAAGAGCACACCTACACACGGTATCTGGAAGCCTTGCTGGCGATGGAAGTTGAAGAACGCGAACGGAACACCGTGGCCCGGCGGATTCAAGCCGCACGTTTCCCTCGAATGAAGACACTCGAGGACTTTGACTTCTCGCGGTCGAAGGTTCCAGCCAACCGGATCCGTGGACTCGCAGACGGTGGCTATTTAGAACACGCCGAACCTGTCGTCCTGATCGGGGAGTGTGGAACGGGCAAGACGCACCTGGCCACAGGACTGTGCGTGGCCGCTTGTCGGCAGAAGAAGCGGGTTCGCTTTACGACGGCCGCCGGCTTGATCAACGAGTTGGTCGAGGCCCACCACAACGACCAGTTCCGCCGGGTTCTGGCCCGATGGTTCCGATACGAGTTGATTGCCATCGACGAAGTCGGCTATGTCCCGATGGCAGACCTCGGCGCCGAACTCCTCTTTCAAGTCATCTCGGATCGAGCCGAGCGGGCGACGGTGATCTTGACAACGAATCTGCCGTTCTCGGAATGGACCCAGGTGTTTCCCAATGTTCGGCTGTGCAAGGCGTTGCTGGACCGGATAACCGATCGCGCTCACATCATCGAGACCGGAACCGAATCCTTCCGGTTTCGGCGCACGTTGGAGAAACGACAGAAACCACGGCATCCGCCTGGAAAGGAGAAACCCGCGAAACAAACCACGTCCTGAGGGTCGGATCGCCGCGCGGTCGTCGATCCTGGGCGATCCTGGAAACGGAGTTTTTTCCCGAAAGAAAGAAAAAGAACCAAAAAGAAAGAAACGGAGGCCTGTGGAAGATGACGCGCTGTGGAAATCCTAAAAACCAGGATTCCCACAGCGCTTGGAAAAGCCTCGCCAAGGGCGCTCGGCTTTCCCACATCTACAACACAGGCCCGACGGTAATTATCACTACTCGGAATTATTAACAGGAGGGGGTGGGCCAAATCAGACGATCAAAAGTGGGCCAGACCGGGTGGACAAACCCAGACAACCCTCCCCGTGGCCGATCTGGCCTCGCCTACCACCTCGGACATCGTCTTCCCCCACTTTGCAGATGGCGGAGGCTGGACCACGCAGGTCGTTCTGTTCAACCCAACGGATTTCACGTTGGAAGGCACGATCAAGTTTTCGAATACCGTAACGACTTCAAGCCTGCCGAACTCGATCAGTACACCTGTGGCGCTGAACACGTACGGCTATTCAATTCCACCAAGAAGCGCCCGGAGACTGGTGAGCGGAGGACTGGGACTCCCTCCCCGTACCGGATGGGTCAGCATCAAGCCCCGCGTCGGAAATTTCACTCCGTCGGGTGCCGTGATCTTTTCGTTCCGACAGGAGGGCGTGACAGTCACCGAAGCCGGCGTACCTCCGGTGGCCGAGGGCAAGGCTTTCCGCCTCTATGCCGAGGCATCCGGCGATTTTGAAGCCCAGGGAATCGGTTCGGTCCAGAGCGGTCTGGTGCTTTCAAACTCGGGCGCGGCCACAGCGACAGTGGATCTGGCCTTGACGACGCTTGATGGCGTACCCACCGGACTCGGCGCCCAGATCAGTGTGCTGCCGAACGGACAGGTGGCCAAGTTCCTGAAGCTGATCGATGGCTTCGAAAGCTTGCCGGAACCATTGCAGGGAATCCTTCGAATAACAACGAATGCTCTTGCGGGAGTTGCCGTAGCGGGTCTTCGCGGACGTTACAATGAAAGGCAGGATTTTCTCATTGCCACAACCAGTCCGGTCGACGAGAACGCATCGCCCGTGGGCACAGAGTTGGTTTTTCCACATCTGGCGGACGGTGGCGGTTTTACGACACAGCTGATCCTGTTTGACGGCGGCAATACCGCTGCGACCTCAGGAGTCCTCAGTTTTTCCACGCCTACGGGTACGGGCCTCGAGGTCAAACTCCTTGGCGACGACGTCCCACCGGCTGCCCTCAACTTGACGTCTCTTTCGGCGACGCCGGGAGACATCGTCGTTCTACGAGCCGAGGGGCTGGACCCGGCCGTCGCAACGTTTGCCACATTTGAATTCGCGACGTCACGGTCCATTGATGTCCCTGTACGGTCCGTGGACGGAGACGAGGTTCGGGTGACTGTGCCGTTTTTCATCGACCCGGAATCGCTGACGCTCGGCTCCGGCAGGGCTTCGGTTTCTTTGAGACAGGAATTTCCCGGTGGATCTGCCCTGTTCGGTCCGATCGACAATTTTTTAATCGGAGAGTTGCCATCCTCCGAAGGGGAGCCGGGACAGGTCACGCTGCAGGTCCTCGATCAGCTCCTGTTGCTGGCCCGACAGGCGCCGACCCAGTGGACACGCCTTGAGGAGGCCGCAGCCGGGATAATCGACGCCAGTTCCGTTGTAGCAGCCATAGAGAGCACCCAGGCCGATCTACTCGCCCTGAGAGACCAGGTCGCACTTGTCGCTACGGGCCAGGTCCAACGGGTCACTCTCGGCAGCGGGGATGATGGAGACGTGTTTATCGACAGGGACGTGCTGGCTCTGATGGACCGGATCTTCTCGGCATACGCGGGGAGAATGCTGGGCACTTCCGCGCTCGAAACCGCCATCGGAACAGAAACGGGTCTCGGCTTCGGACTCTTCGGGCACGGCCTCACCGTAGGTATCGACAAATCCAGCAAGGACCTTCTCGACGGCGTCCGGGACTTTACGGCCCTCAGTGGATTCCTGCTCGGGCTCCTGGGTATCGCCGCATTGGTCGGGGGCAGTGTGGCTTTGGGTACTTTTGCGACAATCGCAGCCCCGCTCATTCTGATCGCGAGCATCGCGGCCGGAGGCCTCTACGTGTATCACCAGGAAACCCAGACCGATCGGATTCTTGGCGATCGGTTTCAGGATTTTGAGCCGTGTGACGTCGACTATGTGACTCCAATCCGGCAACTGGCCGCTGAAGGCGCCGTCAGCCTGGTGCTCGATAAAGTGACGGGCGCCGGAACGAAAAAGCTCTTGGGTGGCTTTGGGTGGGGGGACGAATTTGTGGAGATAGTCGACAAGGCCCGAGGAGCGCTGCTCGGAGTCGCCCCGAACCCGATCGAGCAAACCGGACCGGGCGCCTTGCTTGCCGACAAAACGACGTGTCTGCCAATCGTGGAGGCGGCTCGAAACCTACCACCCACCACCGATCCGCCTACCACCGATCCGCCCACCACCGATCCACCCACCACCGATCCGCCCACCACCGATCCACCCACCACGGATCCGCCCACAACTGATCCACCCACCACTGATCCGCCCACCACCGATCCGCCGGTGGTCCCAGGCCCAGTAGAAACGGTCCAGGTATTCTCCAACCCCGACCTGACAGGCTTCCTTTCACCCGGCACCGTGGTCCAGTTCTCGGCTGTTGCCAAGGATACGAACGGTAATGTCGTCGGATGTACGCCTCGATTCGCCGTTTCAAATCCGGTTGGTAGCAACGTCGCCAGCATCGACCCTAACACGGGTGTGTTAACCATGGGACCTGACGAAGGGGCGGTCAGCGTCACGGCAACGTGCAACGGTGTGACCAGTGGCAAGCCGATCCTTGTGAGCGGCTCGGGATCGGGACCGCCTGACGATCCTGCGTCTTCGCCATTCGATGGTGTTTATGTCGGCACCTATTCCGGGTCCGCGACCGTGGCCGGCATCACCGTAGGCACAAGCGGCCAGACCCGACTTACTGTTACCAACGGAGCCATCACCGTTCAGGCGCCGGGAGGGGGTTCCGGTGCGATTGGGGCCCTGGGATCGGCCAATTTTTCGACTTCGGGAGCGGTTGCAGTGGACGGTGCCTCCTGCACGTTTAGCGGGCAATTCTCACTCGGCACTTCAAGCAGCGCCTCAGCAAGCGGGAGTTGGTCCTGCAGCCTTGACGGCGGCAGCGCATCCGGATCCTGGAGCGTGGCGCGTCAGTAGGCGTTGACGTTCTTCCGAATGTCCGGGCTTTCGATCGTAAGTTCAGGCGCGGCAGTAGGAAACTGCTCGCTAAGGGCCCGCTCAAGAATAACTTCACATTTTGGCATCCCATCTTCACGCCATCTTCGGTAGTGCTCAATCAAGTTTCAAACTTGAGCACTACCTCATCTTCGGCCACTCCTCAATCGCAGATCCTCGAAATAGCGAGCTATTCCTCCGGTCTGCTCAATCGGTCGCGACCGAATCTGACGCAAAGCTGGGCGCCAATTCTGCGAAGTTACTCTTGAGCGGACCCTATGTGTGGTAAGAAGTAAGGGATGGCAGAAGCTGGAGAAGCGGGTGGAAAAGTCCTTGGACGGCATCTGATTGCCGACATGACGGGGTTGTCGCCGGCCCTCCTCGGTGACGGCGATCGGATCATGCGTGCCCTGAAGAAAGCGCTGGACCAGGCTGGCTTTCACTCCCTCAAAAGCGTGGAGCATCACTTCGTCGAGCGTGGCGCGGGGTTTACGGGGATGGTCCTCCTCGAGGAATCCCATGCCGCCGTTCATACCTATCCCGAGCTGCAATATCTGGCGCTGGACATCTTCGCTTGCGGCCCTCTCGACCCTTCCAGCGTCATGGACACGTTGGTTCGAGAGCTAGCTCCTTTAGCAGTCGACGTACGGACTTTGACACGCACCCCTCGCGCCAGCACTCCCGCAGACTCAGGGTAAGAGGGATTTTCGGCGCAAAGGCGCAGAGATCTGGTTTTCTTGTTCCCGGCTAAAGGTCCGACGATCTCCCTCCGATCTCTGCGCCTCTGCGTCTTTGCGTCGAATAGTTAGAAGGTCCAGACGATCAGGATCGAGGCGCCCACATAGCCGAACGCTTCGAGGAGGCCGGCGCCGATGTTTGGATGTTCCTGGGTCTGCTCGCTGGAAAGCTTGACGCCGGGCGCCAGCAGGATGTCGGTAAATTTATGGACGACGAACAGCATGATGAAGCCAAACCCGACGTCGACGACGAACAAGGTGAGGCTGTCCATCCAACCGGTGAAATCGCCGCCGATAGCCAGACTGATGATGTTGCCGATACCGATGAGCGCCCCTGCAAACGCCAGGCCTACCGCGGCGTTGTCTCGCTCCAGTTCTTCAAGAAAGTTGTACGGGGTCACCAGTTCGTACAGCCTTCCGGCGATCACGAGCACCACCTGGGCGAGTAGCCAGAAAGCCAGCAGGACAAGCATGCCGGAGCCCACCGCGGCGAATGCGCTCGAGGCGGGAGAAGCTCCCCCCGCATCGCCTTCGGTGGCCCGGAGAATGATCAGGCCGTTGGCGATGTACACACCAGCCTCGACAAACCCCACGCCGAGGTTGCGATCTTCGACCACCTCTTTGGTGTTGTTGAATGAAGGCAGAAGGATCTTCTCGCACATGTAACTCGCCAGGAGCATGAGGACGATCGCGGAAAGACCGTAGATACCGATCGTCACGATGTCCGTGCTGAGACCTTGCGATTCGCCCGAAATCGCCCCCCCGAAGGCGATCAGGATTCCAAAATAATATGCAACCGTGGAGACTGCGAGTGCCTGGTTATCCCGGGTGAAGAGTTCGGCATTCAGATCCACACGCCGATAGAGACCCGAATAAGCGAGCTTGGCGATCCAGAAGAGAACAAACGCCTCGAGGATATAAAAAAATGATTCGCCGATCAGATAGAGATTATCTGTCAGAGAAACCTGTGCCGGCTGCGGTGCGGCAGTTTGCGCGGAGAGGGTAAGTCCCAGTCCGGCAAATATCGGAACGGCTAACAGAAGTACGACAGAGAGAATGACCGGCCGCTTGTTCATGATGAAATCCCTATTGTATCCGTCGATCGAAGATCATTTTCCCAGGCTGCGCCCCGCCCCTGCCCGACTGCGGGCTCTGGCCTGGAAACGGGACTGTTTGGCCTGATACCGCTGGGAGAAAGACGGCCGGGTTCTGGCCGTCGCGGTACCGTTCGCGCCGAAAGTGGGTCGCCCTCCTGTTTGAGGGCCGTAATACGACTGACCGCGGTTCCTCATGCCGACGTAGGTGTCGTAATCTCCACGTCCGATCCGGTGCCCACCCAACGCCCTGCTCATAAACGCGTACTGCCCGTAAAAAATCCAGAAACCGCCGGGACCAAAATACCCGTATTGGCTACGGCCCACATGCTGATAGTAGGGAGGGTAGCTCTGGGCGTAGCCGGTCAGGACGCCGTCCGCGGTCTTCGACGCCACGACCATACCGATGGCCTGTTCATAGCGGGTCGCCAGCCTGTCGGAGATGGAAAAGGTGTCCAACCGTTCCTCGAACTGGGCCGCTTCCCCCTCGTCGGGGTTCTCGCCGATCGGTTCGGTGATCCGGTAGCTGCTTTGGAGCGTCACGGAGTTTCGTAGAAACCCGTCGTTGACATCGTCCACGATGACCGAATACTCGGGATACCGTGCAAGCTCGGCCACCAACGCCGGAATGGGGTCCCGGCGTGCGCGAGAGCCGCTGAACACCCAGAGGCCCAACGCGATGATGGCCACAACCGCAACGACCCGGATCATTCGCTCCTCTCTTGACTGGCCGGGCATTCCTAGACTCCTTGGGTCATCTCAAGTTCCCGTTGGTTCCTACGCGTTCCCACTCGGCAGGATGTTCGGGAATTGATATTCTTCCACATATTCGCCGACAACGGACTTAAAATCCCTTTCTCCGTATTGCGTGACGAACAGCACGTTTCTTCCGGACTCGTCCGAGTAAGACCAACTGATGAACTCTCTACCCGGACCTTTGGCGTCTTCATGGAACATCCCCGCACCGCTCTCGTTCAGGCTATAGCTCCGCCCGTTGTGGGTTAACTTTTTGGGCGGATCGTGATGTCGGACGGTATGTTCAACGACATCCTCGGAGATCTCATTGATGGAAATACTTTCCGTCAGCGTCCAGACAACCTCTCCTTCACTGTCCGCTCGCTCCAGGTAGACGACCTTGTCGGAGGTTTCGAGAACCCATTCTTCGGTCTCGAATCCAGAGTAGTCATAGGTGTTGTAGCCGGTGACCTCCCAGGTTTTCAGATCGTAGTCCACCAGGTATCCGACCTTCATGGCACCCAGCTTGAAGTCCACCAGCGGGTCGGATTTCGCTTCCTCCCGGCCCAGCCATTTCTTCCATCCCATCGTTCATCTCCCTACCATCGAGCGTAGTCTTCGCGATAATACCTCGCCAGAGTCGGCCGTTCCAGGGTGTTGGCTTCGACCTCGACCCTGGCCATGTCTCCATCAAAATCGAGCCTGGACAAGAATAAATCCTTGTTCAGGTAACGCAGCCCGGGTATGAGCTGGATACGACGGGGATCGATCGGCGTTTCAGACCCCAGGTGAAAGCCCCACTCGCCGAAGGAAGGGACGTAAGCGTGAAAAGAGAGCACCTCGAAACCCGCTTCTTCCATCGATTCACCGATACACCAGTAGGCCCGGCGGGCGTAGTAAGGGCTGGTCGCCTGTGTGAGCACCACTCCTCCGGGAGCCAGGTGTCGCCGAATCAGCCGGTACGCGTCGACCGAGAATAGTTTTGAGATGTCCTCTTCCCGAGGGTCCGGCAGATCGATTATCACGACCGAATAGGGTTCGTGTTCCCTCTGCAGAAAGGTAAAACCATCCTCAATCGTCACACGGACCTTCGGGTGGCTCAAGGAGTTCCGATTCAGATCCGTAAAATAAAGGTTGCGCCTGGCCAGAGTCGTCATCTCCGGGTCGAGGTCCACCAGTTCGATCTCTTCCACGTCGCTGTACCGTAGGATTTCACGGACCGCGAGACCGTCTCCGCCACCGATGACGAGCACTCGCGCACGGTTTCGCGAGAACGCCATCGCGGGGTGGACCAGCGCTTCGTGATACCGGTATTCGTCGACCGAGGAGAACTGCAGATGCCCGTTCAGAAAGAGCCGCGTTTCATCTTTCCAGCGCGTGACGACGATCTGCTGGTACTCCGTCTGCGTACTGAAAACCACCTGGCCTTCGTAGAGGGAGTCTTCCCACCGCTCCATCAGGGGCTCGGCCTGGATTGCGAACACGACCAGGACACCCGCAACCAGGAGGCCCTGAAGGAAAAGTCTTTCCCGATCCCTGGACGAGAGTTCCCCCCAGACGGCGAGAAGAATTCCCGAACCGGCAAGAACGTTCAAGCCGCCGGCGACAAGTGATGTATGGAAGGCTCCGAGAACCGGCAGACAAAAAAACGGGAACAGAACAGCCGCGACCAGGGCACCGACGTAGTCGACCGAAAGCACATTTGACAGAATCGTCCGTAACGATCCGTGGCGTCTCAGGATCCGTGTCAGGAGAGGAATTTCCAGCCCGATGAGCGTACCGATGATCATGATGATGAGGAGCATCACGTACCGATAGACATCGGTATAGGCATAGGCAAGGTACAGAGCGGGAACGGTCAGGCCCCCGAACAACCCCAGCCAGATTTCGAGGGCAACCAGCCGGCGGATCAGTCTGCCGTGAACAGCCCGGGAAATCCACGAACCCAGTCCCATCGCGAAGAGAAAGAAACCAATGGTCAAGGAGTATTGCTCGACACTGTTTCCCAGGAAATACGAGGAAATACTTCCGACCAGCAGTTCGTAGATGATCCCGCACGCCGCGGCGACAAAAACCGATGCGAGTATCAGGAACAGACCGAGCTTCGACATGCTTTCGACGTCGGACCCGGGATCGTTTCGTTCCAGATCGGTGGGCGCCAGATCGTCGTCAGGCGTCTTGCTGAAGCTCATAGGACTGCCGCCTTCTCTCCGGGGAGACCGTTGATGGATGGTTCGAAAACCCTCCCAAGACGCTCCAGGACCTGTTCGGCCGCCCGGATACCCGAGAAAGAGGCTTCTTCGAACAGCGGCAGCCCCGTCGTGTCACAAGACGCAAAATACACGTTCCCGAACGGCGCCCGCCGGAGGGAGCTTTCGCGCCCCCAGATGATTCCCGGGCCCGGTCGGATCATGGCGTGACCCCACCGGTAGACGTCAATGCGGGTGACGACACGTTCCAGGTCCGGATGGGCCACGAGCAGATCCTGCATGATCAGGTTGACCCAGTAGGAATGATCTTCTTCGAGCAGCTTCTGACGGGCCAGGTCGAGATCGGCAACGAACGGGAGATAGTAAACCAGGACCGATGGCTTGTCTTTGTATTCCGTCCGGGTCTGATGATCCGCGACGATGTAACCCAGGGATTGGCTGCTGTAGAGGACGTTGTCCCACGCGATCGACACTTCGGCGTTCGTGGGCAGTTCGCTAACGTGGACACTGGCGGTCAGCCATGGGCTGTATTCACAGGATTCGATGGCTGCTACCTGGGGCCCGGGCAATCCATCGATGACAAACGGAGCGGGATGGAGCTTGGAGGCATAGATCACGGTTCGGGCCGAAAGACTGCGATAGGTCTGGCTGGGGGTGTCGAAGTAACCGACCCGTACGACGGGACCGTCGTTGTCGATCCGGAGCACCGCGCATCCCAGCCGGCATTCGGAATCCGCCAGGCCCTGGGCCAGGCGATCGACGAGAAACCCGTTCCCCGCAGGCCACGTCAAGGTGTCGGAAGGGTACTCGTTCGCGACACGCTCGTCATAGTAGCGGCACGCGAAGTAGTGAATGCCGGCCCAGGCCGACACGGTCGCCATCGTGCCCCCGTAATCGTCCCGGCAAGCGTAATTGATCATCCAGTCCAACCTCGGCGAGTTCCATCCTTTGGAGCGAACGTAGGTCTCCATGGAAATCTCGTCGAGTTCGCGAACCCTGTTGTCCGTGGTGCTGTAGCTGAGAGGGAGGACGAAAGCGCGCCGGCCGTCGAAACCCCGGTACAGGGTCCAGGAAAGCATGTCGTCCTCAAAGGAAAGTATGGTTTCCCGATCCTCGGCTGAGGCTCCGCGGAGCAGATCCCATTCAATCCATCTCCCGTCCTTGAAGAGGCGTTCGGCGGGCCATCGCAGGATATGTTCTTCGGCAACCCTCGGCCGTCCGCTCTCATCGTAACCTTCGATTATTCCGAGGTCGAACAGGACTTCTTTGACGCAATCGGCTTCGGCGGGCGGAACATTGATGTAGTGGGCCCCCCAGGGGAATTCGGTGCTCTCCGCGCGCCCGGACGCGGCCGTTCCTCCCAGCCGGGGCTCCAGTTCGAGCAGGATGAAATCGTCCAGCCCGGCCTTCTTCAGCTTCCACGCCGCGCACAGCCCCGAAACGCCGCCTCCGACTATGGCAACGTCGTAGGTATGGGCTTCAGGCTCCTCGGAAAACCGATCGCGGGGGCGAGGCTCGCGGAGCAGATGCCCTATCTGCTGGCTTCCGCCAACGATGCTCCCCGGAATGTCAAAGGTTCCCGGAGGCGGAGTGGTTGAGTTCCAGCACGAAGGGACGACCGCCAGGAGGCCGCTGGTTGCGGAGAGGCGAAGGAAGCTTCGGCGTGTGCAGGACGACATTCCTGGATGATAACCTGCCTGTTTGAAACTTTCTTCACACAATTCCGGAAGCCACTTCACAGGACCGCCTTCCGGGAGCAGAATGCTTCAATATGCGCGCTAACTGGATTGCCTCTGCCCGTTTCGACCTCGGCCTGATCGTCGGCCCTCCGGTCGCCGCCGTCCTGCTGGTGCTGGCGTTGCCGGCCATGCGGACCGGGGAGACTCCGGTCTGGGGCTGGCTGATCTTCGTTGTCTTTGTAGACGTGGCGCATGTCTACTCATCGCTGTATCGGACTTATTTCGAACCTGACGAATTCGCCCGCAGGAGACTGTTCTACCTGGCGACGCCTCTGGCGTGTTTTCTGGGAGGCGTCGCTCTGTACAGCGTCGGTTCCACGGTGTTCTGGAGGGTCCTGGCCTACGTCGCCGTCTTTCATTTCGTCCGTCAACAATATGGTTTCGTCATGGTTTACCGCCATCGCGCGGGCGAGCGCTCCGCGGGCTCCGCACTGGTGGACAAGTGCGCCATCTACGCGGCCATGGTCTACCCGCTGGCGTTGTGGCACCGGGATCCATCGGCTCGAAACTTCGAGTGGTTCATTGAAGGGGATTTCGTCCAG
Source organism: Terriglobia bacterium (assembly GCA_965247425.1). Lineage (GTDB taxonomy): Bacteria > Acidobacteriota > Terriglobia > 20CM-2-55-15 > 20CM-2-55-15 > CAZOZZ01. The sequence goes on along the minus strand of OZ252023.1, from coordinate 525,384 downwards.
CTTCCGGTTTGGGTCGCAACTGGCGCCGTTGTTTTCTATGCGGCTTCGCTGCTTGTGTTTGCGGCCCTGCAGGTACAGGTGTTTGCACAGACGCGAACCGTGAACTGGGGCAAGATTGGCATCGTGGGCTCGACGGCAGCCGTCTGGTATGTGGGGATCGCTCTTCTCGATTCCGACTTCGCGTTCACTGTGACGAACGTTGTCGCTCACGGCGTTCCGTACATGGCCCTGGTGTGGCTCTACGGGCGCCGGCGCTGGGCCGGCAACCCATCGTGGCGGGGGACGATTCATCGTCCCGCAGGCGTCGGTCTGTTCGTCGGCCTCCTGTTCGTGCTCGCCTACGCCGAGGAGGGCTTGTGGGAGCTCTTCGTCTGGCAGGAGCACGCCGAAGTTTTCCTGGGGATGGCTTTGAATTTCGAGGTGCCTTCCCTGGTCCTGACCATACTTGTCCCCCTGCTCACCGTCCCGCAGGCGACCCACTACATCCTCGACGCCAGGATCTGGAAGTTTGACGGATCGAACCCGAATCTCCGGTACTATCTCTTCCTCGAGGGCGACGCGCCCGCGGCTGGAAACGATTCGTAGGTCGGGCGTCCAAGTCCCGGCAATGGCCGTTCGGAAGTGTTCAGATGCCCATTTTCTTCTTGAGCTCCGCCAGCGAATCGCTGGTGGCGGCCGAACTGGGCGCGGCAAGGGTTCTGTCTATCTCCTGATCCAGGGTGACGCTCGCGTCGCCCATTTCCCCGTAGGCCTCGGCAAGCGACTCCTCCTCCACCACTTTGTCCTTCATCCTTTCGAGCAGGGCAATCGTACTGGAGGAGTCGACGCTCGACAACTGCTGGTTGATTTTTCGCATCGATGTGGCGGTCTTGGCGCGCGCTTTCAAGGTCACCAGCTCGGTCTCGTAACGACTGATCGTTTCTTTCAGAGTCTGCACCTTTGCCTGGAGTTGATCCCCCATGGCTTTCTGCTGCTCGTGATCCTTCTTCAAGACGCCTGCGCGTTGCACAGCACTCTCTTTCTTGTTCAGAGCCTCGGTTGCCAGACGTTCCGCGTCGGCCGGATCCAGATCCCCGCTCTTCATCTTCTGGAGAAGAAGCATCGCTTTTCTCTCGTAATCCTTCGCGAGCTTTTTCTGGTCGTCGGAATCCTTCTTGAAACGAATCGCAATCGCTTTGACCTGCGCCAGACTCTGCATGGAACCTCCCAGGTCTTTCTTCAGGTCGCGAATTCCCTGCTCGCTCAACTTGATCGGGTCCTCGAGCTTGTCGACGACGGAATGCGCCTGGGACTGCACGTTCTTAAAAATTCTTTGAAAGAAACTCATTTTTCAGCTCCCCCCGACTTTCGATGACTATATTCCAGCAACTCTGAGCCGTTTTCGGCCAGGGCAAGCTCCAGCGATCGAATGGAGCCTTCCAACTCGTTGCAATCCAGGTTTTCCAGTTGCAACGTGTCGCGGAAGAGAACGCGGGTGCCTTCCTCGTCGTCGAGGACAAACGCGCCATGTACCATCGTTCGGTTCATCTGTAAAAGGCGTTTGAAGAAATCTCCGGCATCCTCGGGGACATCCATGATGAGCTGCTCGAGGACGACGATCGGTGGCTCGCAGTCGATGATCAGGTTTTGAATTCCGTTCTCCTGATCCTCAACGACGACCAACTCCTCGGCCTCATTCTCGCTGACGATCTTCATATCGATGTCGAGCAGATAACCCTTTACCAAATCCAGGTTCTCGGACATGTTTAGTTCTCCTGTCGGTTTGTCTCGCTCTCGGGCCGTTGCCGCAGCGTTTCGTAAGCACCGTTCAACCTTCGAGTCAGTTCCCCGGCGGTCTTTCGTTTCTCCGGATCCTTCGAATGCAGATCCGGGTGATATTTCCGCAACAGCCGGTTCCGTGCCTTCCGAACAGTCTCAAGGTCGGAACCATAGGCCACCTCCAGATTGGCATAGAGCGCAGCCAGAGCTGGATCGACGTCCCGGGCGGGGGTCGCGGCCTGTCGGCCACGCTGGCCGGGCACGTGAGCGCGAGTGTGCCTCTGGCTCCCATGGTCCGGATCGACGCGGACCCGTTCGCTCGAGTCCGGACGGACCTGGGCTCGTAGGAGTCGGAGCACGCGGTTCACCAGGTCCAACGATTCAGCTCCCTAGAAAACAGGTTCAACACGACGGCATGCATACTGACCAGAATAACTCAATATTCCACAGCGACACCATTTCTCAGCCGGACGAGAATCAGAGATAACGTGAAGAATCGGATGCCAGGATGCAAAGTTACTACCTGGTCAGGCGACAATACCGATGCGAATCCGGATGACGTGGACTAGCAGCCTGTGGTGGAATTCTGTAGGGTCGCGTTACGAGCGCCATGGGCCTAGCCCGGATGGATCACCAATCGGAGAATCGATCGGTGTTCGGATACGAGAAGCGATTTGCGGCGAGACTTGGAGCTGAGAGTGAGCGAGCCGTGGACATTGGCGGATTTTGAGCCTGTGACACGGCGACATTTGGCGGGAGATCGGCATGAATGGGCGAGTGCAGGCAGGCCTCGCCGGGAGGCAGATGAGAGGCGCTGTTTTTCGGATCTGAAGGTTCGGTGTCGTCAGCAACGAAGCGGAATTGATTGCAGGTTTCTCACTATGAGAGCAAAGACGTCGGCATAGGGATAGGCCTCCGACATCGAGATCCAGACGTTGCGGACCGTGAGGCGGATACGCGCACCGATCTTAAGAAGCTTCAGACGGATGGTTCCGCATTGGGCATGGGCCATCGCGGTATCTTTGAGACCGAGACGACGCAACGCCTGCATAAGCATGTAGGCGGCTGAGGACAGATACAGTCGGAGCTGATTGGCGCGCATGGTTCCCGCACTGGTGCGGTCGGCAAATAGATCCAGTTGCTGTTCTTTGATCCGGTTCTCCATGTCGCCGCGTGCGCAATAGAAATCTTCGTAGAGCGCTTGGGCTCCGAGTCGTTCCGGTGGCAGTGAGGTCACCACGAATCGGGGATTGGCGCCCTTGGCCAGGAACTCGGCTTTGCCAACAACGCGACGAGTGCGGCTCCAGCTCTTTCGAGTCCGGTACAGGAAATCCTTAAACACTCGTGCCGATTTCCCAGTGGTCTGAAACTCCGCTTCAGCCTGAATCATCTGGTCAGCGATCTCTCGCTTGAGGCGGTCGTTCTTGGCCAACCCCATCACATAATCGACCTGGTGGGTTTCACACCAGTCCAGTAATGCATCCCGGCAGAATCCGGAATCGGCCCGAATGATGATCGACACGTCCGGCCAGCTCTGACGGATCTGGCCGACGATACGTTCCAATTCATCGACTGATCCTGCCGCCCCATCGATATTGGACGGGCGCAGCCGAGCGCACAACAGATGCTCTCCACAGAAGATGTACAAGGGCAGATAGCAGTAGTTGCGGTAGTAGCCGTGAAAGAACCGGCCTTCCTGTTGACCATGGATCGGATCATCGGTCGCGTCCAGATCCAGAACGATCTCTTCGGGCGCCGTGTTGTCATGGGCTGCCACAAACGCATCGACCATCCAACGATCGATCTTGTCCCCATCCATAGCGATCTTCTTGTACCGCTCCTGGTCGCCGACTTCGGCGCCGGTCAACTCCAATCGGTTTAGCGTGCTCTTGCCCGCCAACGCCTTTCCCCAGTCGCCGGCCTGTCGTCGATTCGTTCCCAGCGGATCCGCTTTGTCCACCGCCAACGCAAGCATCGGGTCGGTCCGTAACTGATCGTGATCGTTCAGGTCTTCATATCCCAGGCACAGCCCGTAGACCCGCTGTCCCAACAGCTCCTTCACGGTGTGTTCGATCAACCGTTGGTCGCGATGATCGCTAAAACACCCCGCCAATCCATCGATCAAACCGGTCCGCTTTTCGACTTCACGCAGCAGCAGAACTCCAGCGTCAGACGTGATCTTGCCGCCGTCGAAACGCGCCTTCATTTTTCGTTGAAGAAGTCCGTGAAATTCGAACGTGGTTTGTTTACACTCTGTACTCATAAGGGCCGCCTCCGTTTGGTTTCTGAACCGTTCTCGACAAACGATTTATGCCAAACAGGGCGGCCTTTTCTGGTCCTTTCGGTGATTTATGCGGGCTAGATGCAAGGCGCAGGGACGACGTCGATGCTCCCCATCGGGCAATGTCCGGAGAGAGTGGCAACGCCGCAGCTGGCCCCATGCCGTCGTAACCCGTAGGGCGCAGGGGTCTTCGGGCCTCAGGCTTTGTCATTCGTCGGTCACGATGCAAAGCATCGTTCCGCTCCTCATTTCGCGCCTGTGACCCGAATACCCCTGCGCGCGACCCTACAGAGTTCGACCACAGGCTGCTAAGATATCTGGCGGTACTGGTAACCGCGGCGTTCACCAGTGAAGGAATGACTCGATAACGATGCTCAAGCTGCTCATGGACTTCTTCCGGCGCTTCAGGCCGGAAACACACGAAATCCTTAAGGTAATTCTCTTGTTTTTTGCCCTGGTCGTTCTGGGCGCGATTGGTTTTAAACATTTCGAGGGTGCTGTCAACCCCGAGCTGTCCTGGAGCGATGCCGTTTGGTGGTCAATCGTTACGATGACCACCGTGGGATACGGGGACTATTTTCCAACGACCGCTTACGGTCGCTACCTGGTCGCCATGCCGATAATGCTTGTCGGCATCGGCATCCTGGGCTACCTGCTGTCGGTGATGGCAACCACGTTGATTGAGTCGCGGTCAAAGGAGTTGAAAGGCATGGCAGACCTCAGCGTCGAATCACATGTACTACTGGTCCATTTTCAGAGCAAGGACCGGAACCTGGAGATCGTCAGGGAGCTGCGGGAGGATTCCAAGACCCGGGGCCTCGCGATCGTGTTGGTCGACGAGCACCTTGAGGAGCTGCCGAACGAATTCCAGAAACTGGATGTCCGTTTCGTCAAGGGCACGCCATCGAAGGAAAGTGTCCTGCGGCGCGCATGCGTCGAAAAGGCACGTTATGCCATCGTTCTTGCCTCCGACATAACCCACGTCAGCGCCGACAACCATACCCTGGCAGCGGTGCTCACGATCGAATCGATCAACTCCGACGTCTTCACGGTCGCCGAATGCCTCGATCCCGAGCGTGTGGAACTGATGCGCCGATCCGGATGCAACAGCGTGGTCTGCGTGGCCGGTCTTGCATCGTCCTTCCTGGTTCAGGAGGTTTCCGATCCCGGCACGCAGGCGGTCGTCAGCGAACTGATGTCCAACAGATTTGGTCAACAGGTCTACATCGCACCGGTTGAACACATGAGAAACTGGAACTTTTCCGAGCTGCAGGCATATCTTTCACAACAGGAGTACCTGGTCCTGGGAGTCCAACGCGGCGACGAGGCACTGCTGAACCCGGGAGGGGCTTACAAGATCGAAGCGGGCGATCACGTCATCTGCATGGGAACACACAGGCCCGCTCCCATTCGGATTTCAATCTAACTTCCGGATGTCGGTATCGGTCCTCTGGAATGTTTCCAGAACGCGGACAGGCCGGTGACCAGGACACCCACTGAGATTGCTCCACAGACAACACCCCAGAACCAATACGGCAAGAACAGTAGATCTGCCAGTTGCGCCACGTCGGAAGGCATCGCGCCGGCACTGGTCATCGCAGTTTCGGTAAAAAGATAGTCCGCCCGCGCAAAAACACTGAGTGCCATTTGCACGGCCAGGATCGCGGCAGTGAACTGAGCGGCGCCGGTCCCAAGGCGAGTACCCACATAGAGCAGGCCTCCGCCCACAGTTCCGACGAAGGCCAGTCCAAACGCGTTGCGTATGACCAGAACGCAGGCAGCAAGCATGAACGCTCCGGATGCCACCAGTGCAATCTGTGCGAGGCGGGGACGAGAGGACAACCAGAACAACAGCGCCGCCGCCACTGCCGGCCCAATGAGTCCGCCCGCCGCTGTAGCCGCCAGGCTCAACCGGCCGGCACGGCCTCCGATCAGGGCGACCCCGGACCCGTCAGCGTAGAGGCGAAAAGAGTCGAACTCCAGGCCGACCAGCATCGCCGTCAGTCCGTGCCCCATCTCGTGAGCCAGGGTTGACAAGAGAAGAATCGGATAACCGATAATTCCACCAAAAGGGAGCAAGGGCGCCAGGATGCAGATCCCTGCGGCAGCACCCATCACAACCCTGGCCCGCACTCCGTCTACCTTGTCGAACGTGTCCATGGTTTTGCACGACTGAGGGGATTTCCCGCATCAGGCGACGGCGTTCGCCAACCATTGAGTAAATGCCAACCACATATCGGTTGTCGCCGCAATGTCCCGGAAACTTGATACAGTCAGCACAATGGCGCCTGTGACATAGACCGGGTGCATCAGCCGCTTGCGCTTGAAATCGTAGATCATGGCAATGAAAATCGGCGACAGCCATAACAGAACAAACGCCAGATGCAGTACTAGTGTATCCAGACCAACCGCTCGAAAGACCGCTGCAACCAGGAGATTGGTTGTCGCGACGATCATCAGACGCTTGTGAATTTCCGGCTTGCGACGGTACAGGATCGCAGGCACAAAAAATGCCGCAAATATCACCATATCCAGCAGAGGCCAGATAACGAATTGCCGTGCAGGTTCAACTAACCCATCCGCTCTCATGGTCGCGAATCTGAGAACAGCGGTTGCGATTCCTGACACCAGGACAACCATCCCCCAAAAAATACCAAACTGCCCGACTTTCAGGTGCAGTGCGACGCGACGCGTCGCAGCAAGGGTAATCTGCGTAATGAACAGCATCATCCAAACCACCATCACTAATGCGTGCATATGAATGAACAGTTCTTTCTGAAGCTCGTTGCTTAATAGCAGTCCGAAATAGCTGGGCCAGAATCCTGCCGCGATGATCGCGACCATGACAAGACTTATGCCCAAATAGATCTGCTTGATCGCAGGTAGTTGTGGAGAGGACCGATCTGCGACATGTGACATGTTGTTTCCCTCGATAATGTACGGACTAGGAGTGTTGCGAAACGAACCGTGAAAATCTGGCCAAATATAACTGCATGTGAGATTTATAAGCAAGGCCGTGTCGTGAAACAGAAATACCTTGAGTGCAGACAAACCCATGCAAAACAGACGGAGACTGACGACCGGCTGACTGAAAAGAGAAATCCGTTACGTGTCGATGCGCCTTGTACTGTATACTCAGTCTATCTATGGTAAGGAAAAAGGCCAGAAACGAGCTGTTGCCCGGCACGCTGGACATGATGATCCTGAATACCCTGACGCACGGGCACATGCACGGCTATGCGATTACGAAGTTCCTTCAGCAGATAAGCGACGACTTCTTTCAGGTCGAGGAAGGCACCCTCTACCCGGCGCTGCAGCGACTGGAACTGAACGGCTTCATTGCTGGGGAATGGCAGAAAACCCCAAACAACAGGCGTGCGCGTTTCTACAAGCTGACCGCGGCGGGCAAGAAGCACCTTCGCTCGGAAACCGAACGGTATCGGGCGGTCACAGTCGCGATCGCGAAAACGATGGGGACGGCCCTGGGATGAAGCCATGAACCTTATCCGCCGCTCGCGTTACCTGTGGAATAGCCGACAACGCCAGAGTCAGCTCGGCGAGGAGCTCGAGGAACATGTCGCGCTTCACATAGATGAACTGATGAACCAGGGAATGAACCGGGCGGATGCCGAGCTTCAGGCGCGCAGACGCATCGGGAACACGGTACGGATCAAGGAACAGTCAAGGGAGGTTTGGGTGACGCGCTGGATTGACGATCTCGTTCAGGACCTGCGTGGCGGTATACGACTCCTCGCACGGAACCGTACCTATGCTCTGGTCGCAGTATCGACGTTAGCGCTCGGCATCGGATCAAACACCGCCGTGTTTACGATGGTGAACGATGTCCTCCTCAAACCCTTGCCTTACAACGACTCGGATCGCCTGGTCGTGGTTTGGGAGCGTAACAGCCAGGCGGGTAAGGATCGAGACCCGGTGGCACCCCCGAACTTCCAGGATTGGGGGGCCGGCGCCGACAGGTTCGAGGGGCTGGCCGCATACCGATACGAGAGATTTGCCCTGACAGGATCCGGCGAAGCGGAGCAGTTGACGACTCTGGCGTCGACGGCGAACCTCTTCGAGGTGCTCGATGTCGAGCCGCTCCGGGGACGAACGTTTACCGATCAGGAGTTGGCCGGGGACGAGCCCGTCGTGGTTCTCGCTCATCGCTTCTGGCAGCGGCGTTTCGGGTCGGATCCCGCGGTGGTCGGCCGCACGGTCGAACTCAGCAACAGGGCCTATATCGTGGTCGGCGTGATGGAGCCGGGATTCGATTTCCCGTCCGTCACCGCCAACGTCGACACGTATTCGCCGTTGATACTGAATCCCCGGGAGCTGTCGTCGCGGGTCTCCCACACGCTTTCTGTGATCGGTAAGCTCCGGCCGGGCGTGTCGCTGGCAGAAGGAGCGGATCAACTCGGTGTCATCTCTCGGGGTATCGCGGATGACGAACCGACCAGCAATCCGGAAGTAGCGGTCCTGCTCGCCCACGAACAGATGGTCGAGAACGTGAAGCTGAGCCTTCTGGCTCTGGCGGGCGCCGTCGGTTTCGTTTTGCTGATCACATGCGCCAACGTGGCGAACCTGGTGATGGTGCGGTCATCGGCGCGGTCGAAGGAGATCGCCGTACGGATTGCGCTGGGTTGCAGCCGCATGCGGATCATCCGACAGTTGCTGACGGAAAACCTGGTGCTTGCGATCCTTGGAGGCGCGTCGGGAGTCCTGCTGGCCGCAGGCCTGATCCGGATGGCGGTCCTGTTCGGCCCCCAGTCGATTCCCCGCCTCGAGACCGTCCAGATCGACCTGTCCATGTTGGGGTTCACGCTCCTCCTGTCGATCGTGACGGGATTGCTGTTCGGATTGACACCCGCGGTTCATTCCTCCCGCTCGGACCTTTCCAGGGCCATCAAGCAGGGGCCGCGGCGCTGGACCGAAAGCGGCCAACTCCGTGGCCGTGCGGCGCTGGTGGTGGCTGAACTGGCTCTCTCTCTGGTGGTTTTGGTCGGTGCGGCCCTGATGCTTCAAAGCTTCGTGGAACTGCAGCGGATCGACTATGGGTTCCGCCCGGGAGGCTTGCTGGCGGGACAGATCTTCCTGGACCCGTCCCGCTATCCCACCGATGGGAGCCAGTACCGGCCGTTCGGTCCGGACGAGGAACCGCTGCTGTCTCCACAGGCGTCGTTTTTCGAGGAACTGTTGGACGACCTGGAGACGCTGCCCGGAGTCGAGGTTGCGGCGGCCGCCAGTGCGCTGCCGCTCGACGACGGCGGAATCGACTTCGATTTTCCAGTCGTCATCGAAGGACGGCCAAGTCCCCGTCCCGGCGAAGAGCGGCAGGCCAACCTGCGTATCGTGACTGCCGAGTATTTTCGCGCCATGGGCATTCCTGTCGCCAGGGGCCGCAGCTTCACTGAATTTGACGGGCCGGATTCGCAGTCCGTAATGATGATCAACGAGACGATGGCCGAGGAGTTTTTCCCGGGCGAGGATCCCCTTGGACAGCATATCGTCCTCTACGGAAGACCGCGGGAAATCGTGGGCGTGAGCGGTTCGGTCCGCCATTATGGCTTCGACCAGGGTTACGCACCGGAAATCATACTGCCATCACGTCAGTTCCAGTTCGGCGGAATGACGATCGTTCTCCGGACGTCGGTGCCGTCGGATTCGCTGGTGAATGCGGTGCGATCCCGAGTGGCCGTCATGGATCCGGACCAGCCGATCTATCGACTCCAGACGATGGAAACCAAGCTGTCGGCCTCGATCGCGGGCCCGAGGTTTACGGCTCTGCTGCTGTCGCTTTTTGCAGCCCTGGCTGTCGCTATTGCCGTCGTCGGCACTTATGGCGTCTTTTCCTACCGCGTTGCTGAGCGTACACAGGAGATGGGATTACGGATGGCTCTTGGAGCCAACCGCCACGACGTGATCTCGATGGTGGTGCGTGAGGGAATCCGCCTGGTGGTTATGGGGCTCGCAGCGGGACTGCTGGGCGCCCTCGTGCTGACTCGGCTGATGCAGGGATTGCTTTTCAACGTGTCGGCGACTGACCCGCGCACGTTTCTTTCGGTGGCTCTCCTCCTTGCCGTCACCGCGCTGGTCTCGGTGTACGTACCAGCACGGCGCGGGACCGAGGTAGACCCGTCAGTAGCATTGCGAAGTGAGTGAACGCAGATCGTCTCGGTTACTTGAGGCGGCGAGCTCGGTCCCGGACTCCGTTGACAATCGCATCAGTACTTCTCGCTGGCATTCCGCTTTCCCAATACGGCACGTTCATCGTGCCGCGCATGCGCGGCGATCCCGGTTTTCTGCATGTCCAATTCGTGCAACGGCCGCAAGAGCCGTTTTTTCCGTGCTCGTCGTTATGGAATGGACACTCGAGGAGGTCTATCGCCGATTATTCACGATATAGAAAGTTGATAAATAGATGATTGCGTAAATAGAGCCAAGGGGGAGACAGTTTGATCCTCTGGCTCATCATGCACGGGGCCTTATTGGCTTTGTTTGTCCTTCAGGGTGAACCGCTGAGACTGCATGAGGACTGGGCCGAAGTGGGTACGCTGACCCTGGTGGGGATGCTTATCTCTCAGCTTTTCGGCAATGCCCTGGCCGAGGAGATCGTCTTTCGCGGTTTTCTGCTGTCTCAACTCTACATAAAGTTCCGCGGAGACAGAACGTCGGCGCGGGGGGGGGCGCTCGTCAAAGCGTTGATTCTATCTCAGGCGATCTTTTCGCTCATGCACCTTCCGATTCGGTTGTACAACGACATTGAGGGAGCTGCCCTGGTGTTCGATCTGCTGCGCACCTTTGTCTTCGGCGTCTTCTTTGCCCTGATTTATCTTCGGACGAGGAATCTGTTTGTTGTGGTAGGGGTGCATGCCTTGGCCAACCGGCCCACGGCTGTGCTTGGGGCTTTAGCACCCCCGGGGTTAATGGTGATGGTCCTTGGGGTTCTGTTGTTGCTGGTCTGGCCGTGGATGGCCCGGTGGTGGGCACGGCGTGCTCGGGTAGGGTACGCTCCGTGAGGTGCAGGCTACGTGGGTTGTTTGATACCGGAACGCCGTCTTCCACCGCTCGGCTTGAGCACGCACAAGATGACGCTTACTTTCCACACATTGTGGACTCTGGGGGCTGGTCCACCCGGTTCGTCCAGTTCAGCGGCACAGCCGGACAGGCTTCGTCGGGATCCCTGAGCTTTCTCAGACAGGACGGCCAGGTGCTCGATCTGTTGGTGAATTGAATCCCGGCAATTCTCGAATCTCGGGACAACAGACCCGTCCCGGCAACATGACGCCCCGGTGGGCATGGTCGGCAACATGCCGAGGAGCCGTTGCGAGTTTCCTGGTTTGTCAGCAATCGCTTGACTTCCGGACGCGGGTTGAAGTTACTTGGTTTACGGCTAGCTTCCTCGTCCTGTGCGGACTAGGAAAGTCATGAAAGAGACCGTCAGCGATTCTTCGCCAGAACTTACAAGGTACACGAGAATCACACGACTGGGGGAGGGCGGACAGGCCGTTGTGCTCAAGGCCTATGATCAGAAGCTGAAGACCTGGGTTGCTCTGAAGATGAGCAAGTCGGCAGACACGGTCACGGTTGAAGAGGCGGAACGTTTCCGGTTCGAAGCCCAGAGCATGGCACAGCTGAAACATCCCCATGTCGTACGGGTGTTCGACGTCAAGGATTTTAAGGGGCGCCCCTTCTTGAGCATGGAGTTCGTATCCGGAGGTAGCCTCGAAGAGCATCTTCCGTTTCATTGACGATCCACGATCCGGCGCAGAGCTGATGGTGAATGTATCTCGAGCGGTTCATCATGCCCACCAGCATCGAATCCTCCACCGTGATTTAAAGCCCTCGAACATCTTGCTGGACGCCGATGAGAACAAGGCCGACCGCCCGTGTGTCTGCGATTTTGGGCTTGGGAAGCCGATTGACGGTGCGGAGCTCGAGCGCGATTCGGTGGCAGAGTCAGCGTCGGAGGGGACCGGGCGCGGACAGATCGTCGGAACCGCCAGTTTCATGTCGCCTGAACAGGCGAATGGAAAAAAGCTAACCACCCTGAGTGACGTGTATGGGCTTGGGACGATCTTGTATGCGTTGCAGACTGGTGAGCCGCCATTTCTGGGAAAAACGGTTAGGGAAACATTGCGGCAGGTTAGCGATCCGGAGCGGAATCCGAGATCACCCCGGGAGGTGAATCCCCGAATTGATCGCACGCTGGAAGCAATTTGCTTGAAGTGCCTCGACAAGCAGCCTCGGAATCGTTACCACTCGGCCGAAGGTCTGGCCAGAGACCTCGACCGGTGGCTGGCCTATTTACCGAGCGAAGCCAACCCTCCCAAGCTTGCCGAGCGCCTGCGGCTTTGGAGCCGGCGCAATCCTGTCGGGTTGGGCCTGGCCGCTGTGCTGGTTGCGTTGCTGACGTTGGTGGGTCTGAATGTGGCGGATCGTCTGGGGGAACCCCGCTGGGCGCAGGCCACACTGGCTCGGCAACAGGCCGAAACTCTCGGAATTCGCCTTCGGCAGTTGACTCAAGCTATCACGCCGGTTGCCGCGGACGGTCGACTTGGCGAGCTTCTGATGGAGCGCAATCAACCCGCTCTCCAGGCGTTCATAGAAGAAGCCGGGAACAGTCGCGTCGATCTTAGCGGGTTGTCTCCGTTCGAGAGCTGGTTCGTGATTGACGGGCGCGACGGGGCAATCCTGGCGCGCTGGCCGGAGATGTCGCGAGACACCGAAGGCGTCGATTTCAGTAGTCGCGACTACTCTGAAGGATTGAGCGGGCCAGGCACCTACGTTTCCCAGGTGTACAAAGCGCTTTCTGACGACCTGTACAAGTTCGGGATCTCCGCCTGGGTGCGGCTTAACGGTGAGAATGTGGGCGTCGTTGTGGCGACGGTGACGACGAGTCGGCAGATGGGCCTGCCGGGCATAGAAGACCCGGGGTTCGTCACGGCGCTTCTTGCACGCAAAGATTCGTATACGGTTGCTGGGGAGACCGGTATGGCCCCCGAAGGTGCCTCAGACTTTGTCATCTTGCTTCATCCGGCTTACGAACGTCGAATTGAGCCGGTATGGTTTCCCCGGAAGTATCTGGCCGGGCTGGAGTCTGGGTCCGTCACGGACTATCAGGATCCAGTAGCGTCGTTGAATAACGAGTCGGCCGAGGACTACACCGGCCGCTGGGTTGTCAGTTTCGCACCGGTCGCCGATTCGGAGTTCATCGTCCTTGTCCAGCAGAGATATGCGCCGGTCGTCCCGAGAGAGCTATTGTTTGTCATGACAGTGCTGCTGGCGGCCATATTCCTTACGTTGGCCGTCAAGTATGTGTTAGGTCCCACGAAGCCCGTACCCGTATGACAAGAGCTTAAGGCAGGCTTCAAACGATCGTCACTTGTCACGATTTCGATGCTCCCAAGCACGCGCTGCCCGATTAAACCTGCACCATGGGGCGGACACTCGGACTCATTTTTGGCCGGCATGTCCAGCAACCACAATGTAGGGTCAGGCCACGCTTCGATTACTGGAATTTCGCCAACCTCAGCTGCGAGATACTCGCCGCGCACTTCGCATTCGATCCCATTCATATCGAGCACGTGCTTAAGGTGAGTCGCAACGGCCAATACTGGCCCACTGTAGACGCGACAATCCGGTCGACCTGCCATTGTCATGTCCTCCCCTAACGTCGGACGTTATTGTTCAGAAACTAGATAACGGGATCAACGATCGCGAGAAGCTCAGGGTCCCGACTGATTCGCCTCACAACTCCCGATGTAGCTCCTTGATCCCCAGCCAGGTAAGCTGGTCGTTGTCCATCAGCTCGAGCGGTTGTGCGACCTCGAGGATGTATTCCTCACCGGCGCCGACTTCACGATGACGCCTTCGTCCTGGAGCAGAGTGATCTCTCTGTTCAGTCGCTCGTTTGAGTGTGTCCCCATGCTTCATTCTATGAGTACGGACCGCTCGGGTTTCTTGATCGATGCCGACGGGAGGAATGGTACGATTGATGCAGTTCCCATGGCACCCAAATGGATCGACGTCTTGTGCGTTTACGAACCTCGAGGTAATTGAACCGCACGCAACAGGCAGGAGTGTCTTCCAGAAATCTCGGGGCGGGAAGGAATCATGGCCGAGAGTTCCTTTGAAAAACCGGTCCGCAATTCTCCATTCGAGCCTCCATACTCCCAATTACGAAACCGAAGACCCAAGAAGCGTCATGGATCTCAATGACTGAGAACCGCGAGACAAACCAGGACGACACTGAAGTTGGAGGCATTTCGGAAGCTATCGGCCGATGGCAGAACAGTCTCCTTGATCGGAGTCGTCGGAACCGACTCCTGTTCTTCAAGCCGGGCAGGTTGGCCGTTCGGATTGTGGACACCGAGCCAGATGTCCTCTGGAAAGATCTCACGTCACCCTTGGGGTTGAGCTTCGACTATGCGGAGCGGTACCAGTTCTCGCCCGAGCACAAAGGCCATGTCTCTCCCGATGACCCCGACGTGTGGCTGGACCGGGGTCATCTCGCCTCGGACTGCCCGCCGCTGGATTTGCAGAGACGTCTGAAGAATCTCCAGGAAAAGGACAACGAATGGGACCACGAACAGGGAATCAAGGTCCTGTACGTGGCCTTGGGATTTGTGTTCTGGGTCGACGAGGATGAGGTCGAAGGCAGGACGCCACTACTGTTGCTGCCGTGTTCGCTCCACGGTCCGTCAGAAAAGCACGCTTATAAACTTCGGCGAGAGGCGGACGAGCCGGAAACCAACCCGGCGTTAGCCCGCCGATTGAGTCAACTCGGTATCGAAATCCCAGAATTGGGTGAAGGGAGTTTTGCCGAGTACTTCGGGTTGGTTCGCAACTCGATCCGCGGCCGGGTTGGATGGAGTGTGGACCGTGACATCTATGTCAGCACCTTTGCGTACCACAGGTTGGCGATGTGGCAGGATCTTGAACGACTCCGGACCGACAGTGTATCGCATCCCCTCATTCTGGAGATGGCTGCGTCTCGAGGACAACGGGAAGTATCGACGGAAGTCGGGTCTACCGTCTTCCCCCCCGACGCGGAGTTGTCGGGAGGCCGACTCGACGATGTCCTGGACCTCCGCGATCAGTTCACCGTCATGAACGCGGATTTCAGTCAACTTCAAGCGGTCGAAGCCTCTCGAAGTGGACAGAACATGGTGATTCATGGGCCTCCGGGAACGGGTAAAAGCCAGACGATTACCAACATCATCGCTGGGTTAATCGCCGACGGCAAACGGGTCTTGTTCGTCAGCAAAAAACGGGCCGCGCTGGACGCCGTAAAGAGAAATCTCGAAGAGTGCAATCTTGGGATCTTTTGTCTGGCATTGCACTCGAACTACGCAAAGCGAGCTGCAGTTTACGAACAGCTCGGAGAATCGGCGGCCGCCGACGCGCGTGGGCTCCGCGTGAGACCTGATCGGCTGGACCACCTGTCGGATTTGCGGCGCACCCTGAATGAGTTCGTCAGAGCCCTCCACGGACCACGTGACCCGCTCGGCCGAAGCGTCTACGAGGTGTCCGGTATCTATGCTGCCGTCCGGCACCTGCCATCGTTCGAATTTGAGGGCGAGTGGATCTCGGATCTCGATGACAATCAGTACAAGGCTCTGACCGAACTGGCCGACGGTTTTGTAAAGAGGGCGCGTGAGTTTCGTGAACACGAGACCAGTCGCTGGCGACCGCTTCGAACGACGACTGATGACTCGAACATTCGCGAAGAGATCCTACGAGATCTCGTCGAGATTCAGAACGACATCGAACGGTTGAGAGGATGCAACCTGGACGTGGCACAAGCGTTCGGCTTGCCCGAACCACGGAACGCGGTCGGCCGAGAAAGCTTGGCGAAACTGTGTACGCACATGATGTCGGCGCCCGGAATCTTACGATTGTGGCTGGAACCAGGTAATGCGCGGGACTTTCTCGGACAGGTCCAGGCAGCAGAGAAGATCTGCGATGAGCGGAATCACCTGAAAGGGCGCATTGCGTTGTTGTTTGGTGAAGATGGCGAATGGCCCGACTTCGAGAACTTGGAGGAAACACTCCAGGCGATTCTTGAGCCCGAGAAGGCGTCAGCCATTGCGCTTCTCGCGGGAGAGGATTGGGAGCTCCGATCCACCGAGGAGTTTCTCGCAAAGTGTGCCGTTCTGAACAAGCTCGACTCCGACCTCCGGCATCTCCAAGAAGTCATAGCAAAAGCAACAAAAGTCCTCGACGGGTCGTCCTGCGACACGTGGGATGAGATTAGGAACATATGCCACGTTGGAGCAACCATAGTCGACTTGTGTCCAGTGCCCGAGGACTGGTTCGTTGACGGCTCTGCCGTCCTTGCGGAGTTTTCCAGCCTCAGGGCCCTGGCGACGGAGCTCTCCACGACCGAGCAAGATCTGGCCAATGCATTCGATGATTCCTTTATAGATTGGGTCGATGAGAACCTTGCGGCCCGATACCGGGCCGACTATCAGAGTGCCCGTCGGTTTTTCCGACTCCCATACTGGAAGGATCGGCGTTCGATTCTGGAGCATATGCACCGACCGTTCGACATATCGGTTGAAGGCGCGCTCAATTCCATCGATTCAGCCTTGAAGATTCAGCGGATGCGAAGGATGTGGGCCGACCGCATAGCTAACATCACGAATCTGTATGGCCCGCGTTTCAGCGGGATCGAATCGGACTGGGAGAGTGTAGAGACCGCGGTTCGATCGACCGTTGATCTGGTCACTTCCTGGCGCGGGGACCTCCAAATACTGAGGGGGTTGTTGACGGATCGTACGCGTGCCCATTCACTTCGACAGGTTCTCGATGATGTCAAATTGGGAGTGCAGACCGCCAAAGATTCACTCGGTGACCTCGGGGATCAGCTTCTTCCTGCCGAACTGAACTCGCTGTTCGAGCTTGTCGAAGCCGGGCTCCCGCCATTGGACGTCATGGCTGAAACCATCCGTGCCATCAAACCCGCAGAGTCAGCTCCCCGCACTGTCGCAGAGTTGTTCGGAGACATCAAGGGTGGCGCTCGATTGCTGGACCTGGAGAAGGAGTTCGATCGGCGCACTCCGCAACTGGTGAAGTCACTAGGCGTGCTGTTTCAGGGATATGAGACGGCTTGGGATGAGCTACACCGTCGGCGAGAGTGGGCTGAGAAGCTGGTAGCGTTGACCGCGGACACCGTTCCGCCGGAATTGGCGCGGCACTGTGAACGCCCCGAATCTTCGGACGCCTACCAGAAGCGGGCGCAGTCGCTCAAGAGTGACTTCTCCGAGGCTCTGTCAAAATACTTTGTTCCGGAACAGTCCGACTGGAAATCCTGGGTGGATGCTCCTTTCGATGAGCTGACCGATTGGATCGGATACCTGAGGGAACACGCAGCCCAGGCGGCGGATTGGATCGACTACCGCAGGTCCTGCGCGCGGGTAGACGAGCTGTTCGGGGCAGGAACAGTCGCGGCTATTAGAGAGAGCACGGATGACTCCGCAAACGTCCCGGGGATACTCCGTCGAGCGGTCTCAAGCGCGTGGTTAGGTCATGTGTTCGAGGTCGACCCTGCTCTTCGAGAGTTCTCGGTCGCGGCCCAGGAAACGACTCGTGATGAGTTTCGCCGGCTTGATGAACAGTTCCCCTATGCCATGCGACAGGAGGTTCGTCATCGATGTCTTAGCCGGTATCCGGCCCGACCCTCGCTGGCTCAAGACGCCGTGCAGATCGGGGTACTTTACGGAGAGCTCATGAAAAAGCATCACCAGATGCCGCTGCGGCAGCTCTTTGAGGAATCGCCGCTGGTGGGAGACTTCAAGCCCTGCTTCATGATGAGTCCAGTGGCAGTAAGTCAGTTCCTGCCTCTCGATCCGGGCTACTTCGATGCCGTTATCTTCGACGAGGCTTCCCAGATCTCTCCGGCGGAGGCCCTTCCTGCCATGATGCGGAGTTCCCAGGCGGTGGTTGTCGGCGATCTCAAACAGCTCCCACCAGTTTCTTCCGTCGAGCCGAGGCCGATGAGTCCAATGAACAAGAGGGGGATGAGGAAGAATCTCGGGTTGGCGTGGAGAGTATTCTCGACGCGATGGTTGGGTTAGCAGGTCGAGGGTGCGTCAACGTGCAGTACCTGAAGGTACATTACCGTTCCAAGTGCGAATCGTTGATTCAATTCTCCAACCACAAGTTCTACGGGAAACGTCCACTCCTCGTTTTTCCGGATCCGCAGCCGGCGCAAGTTTCGAAGGCATTGAGGGACGTGTTCGTGACCGAAGGGCGTTATGAGCCCGGGCGGGGCGTAAACCCGGTTGAAGGGGAGAGGGTCGTCGATCTCGTTTTCGAGCTGATGGACCGATATGGAGAAGGCCAGAGCCTTGGTGTCGTCGCGCTGTCGCGGGCGCAGTCGGATCTCATTCAAGAGCGCATAAGTATCCGCAGGGAGGCTGTGGGTCATCTGGATGGTTGTTTTGCACGGGAGCTGGCTGAACCATTTTTCGTGAAGAGCCTTCAAAACGTGCAGGGAGATGAGCGGGATCACGTGATCCTGACGATCGGATATGGTCCTTCGGTATCAGGCGGCGCGACACCCGATCAATTCGGCACTATCAGCACTGAAGGCGGCGGAAGGCTGCTCAACGTCGCAATCAGCCGGGCCCGAAGGACCATGACGGTGGTCCATTCGCTGAAACCATCCGACATCACGACCCAGTCCGACGGTGCGAGACTCTTACGTGCCTACATCGAGTACGCAGCCAGCCCGATTGATTTCTTCGCGAAGCATGTCCGCGTTGACCCGGCCGCGGAACCCGAATCCCCGTTTAAAAAGGCGGTACATGCCGCACTCAGGGAGAATGGGTTTTCGGCGGATCTCCAGGTGGGCGTCGCAGGCTCCCTCGTCGATGTTGGCGTGCTTTCGGAGGATGGCACACGCTATGTTCTGGGCATCGAGTGCGACAGTGGCACCTGGCATCGAACGCCTGCTGCTCGGGATCGAGATTGGCTGAGGCAATCCGTTCTCGAGAGTCTAGGTTGGAAAATTCACCGTGTCTGGTCCACCGCATGGTTCCACAACCCCGAGGCTGAGTTGGCGCGGATCGAGAGTGCGATTGAGCAAGCAACGGGAAGATCC
The DNA here is from genome assembly GCA_965247425.1 of Terriglobia bacterium. Lineage (GTDB taxonomy): Bacteria > Acidobacteriota > Terriglobia > 20CM-2-55-15 > 20CM-2-55-15 > CAZOZZ01. The sequence goes on along the minus strand of OZ252023.1, from coordinate 506,239 downwards.
CAGCGACTGGTTTTCGATCGCCCAACCGCCAAAGCCAGCAGTCCCCCACCGTCCGAAGCCGGCGACCTAATTGACGACACGCTTGTCCCAACCGATGAGCCTGAAGATCCCGGACCTTCATTTCGACCATACAAATCTGCTGGGCTTCGATACATCGATGTGAATACGTCTTTCGACCTGGCCGTCTCCGGAACGTATAAACTTCGAACAGTGATCATCGAAACAGTCCGGATCGAAATGCCGATTCGCGTGGACAAAGTAGCGGATCGGATCGAAGAAAGGTGGGGTTTGGCGGACACTGGCGACAAGGTCCTGGAGCGCGTGAAGGCATCGGTGGACGCCGCGGTCCTTGAGGGTGCCATAGCGTGGGAAACGCCGACTGAGACGGGACAAATCCGTAATCCCTTCCTGGTGATTCCTTCCAGAAGGATAGTCGCCCGTAAGCCCGGCCTCGACGGCAACGTGAGGCGAATCGATGAGGTATCGGAAGGCGAGATCACAGCCGGAATACTTGTCGTGGCTGAGGCGATTGATGGAGGGCGGAGAGATGATCTTATCACTCGGACCGCGAGGGAGTTTGGCTATCCACGCTTCGGAGAAGACGTTGAAGAGCGGATTGGCAGATTGGTCGACGGCCTTGTTGTTTCCGGACGGCTTCGGGAGACTCGAGGCATCTTGGTTGTCACCGAAGAGTAGCGACTTGCTGGCTGCCGGAAGCTGAGAGCAGCTTGAGGGTTAAACTCGACAACTCAGAATTGTCTGGAACCTATCTCGTGCCAGTCATCTGGACCACCAGGGAGTGCTTTTCAACGACTGAAGACGTTACAGCGGGTCCAAGACACATCAGAGTCTCTCTCTTGTTGCAACCCTCAGAAACCCTTCACTCGCAGACCACGAGCATGTAGAAAATAGGCGCCCCATAATGTCAGTCCTATTGCGAAGTAGACGGCGGCTGAGGTCGGCGAATCTATCAGCATCATCCAGACGAGTCCCTCGCTGCTGTTACCGTAGGACGACAAGGGCGCAAGGCTGAAGAAGATGGCAAATGCCATCAGGATGCGCTGCGAGCGCAGGCGTTTGCGGGTGGCATGGAGTGCCCGCATCTCCTGGTCTGCCGATGGTAGTGTCGGTGTATCGAACATTTGGCTACTCCCTTCCTGTTTGAGAATTCTGGCGAATTCAGGGTCCTTCTCGAAAAAGTCCTCGACGATCTTCTGGGTGTCTTCACTGGCCTCTCCGGAAGCGTAGACCAGCCAGAGATCCGCGATTACATCACGGCTCAAATTCATTTTTCAATCCTCCTTACTTGCCTCAACTGGTTGAGTTTGATGCGCGCCCGATGAACCTTCACTCTCACGGAAGCCGATGTGATTCCGAGGATGTGTGCGATCTCCTGGTATGAGAGCTCGTCTCGAGCCCGCTGGGTTTGTCCACCCGGTCTGGCCCACTTTTGATCGTCTGATTTGGCCCACCCCCTCCTGTTAATAATTCCGAGTAGTGATAATTACCGTCGGGCCTGTGTTGTAGATGTGGGAAAGCCGAGCGCCCTTGGCGAGGCTTTTCCAAGCGCTGTGGGAATCCTGGTTTTTAGGATTTCCACAGCGCGTCATCTTCCACAGGCCTCCGTTTCTTTCTTTTTGGTTCTTTTTCTTTCTTTCGGGAAAAAACTCCGTTTCCAGGATCGCCCAGGATCGACGACCGCGCGGCGATCCGACCCTCAGGACGTGGTTTGTTTCGCGGGTTTCTCCTTTCCAGGCGGATGCCGTGGTTTCTGTCGTTTCTCCAACGTGCGCCGAAACCGGAAGGATTCGGTTCCGGTCTCGATGATGTGAGCGCGATCGGTTATCCGGTCCAGCAACGCCTTGCACAGCCGAACATTGGGAAACACCTGGGTCCATTCCGAGAACGGCAGATTCGTTGTCAAGATCACCGTCGCCCGCTCGGCTCGATCCGAGATGACTTGAAAGAGGAGTTCGGCGCCGAGGTCTGCCATCGGGACATAGCCGACTTCGTCGATGGCAATCAACTCGTATCGGAACCATCGGGCCAGAACCCGGCGGAACTGGTCGTTGTGTTGGGCCTCGACCAACTCGTTGATCAAGCCGGCGGCCGTCGTAAAGCGAACCCGCTTCTTCTGCCGACAAGCGGCCACGCACAGTCCTGTGGCCAGGTGCGTCTTGCCCGTTCCACACTCCCCGATCAGGACGACAGGTTCGGCGTGTTCTAAATAGCCACCGTCTGCGAGTCCACGGATCCGGTTGGCTGGAACCTTCGACCGCGAGAAGTCAAAGTCCTCGAGTGTCTTCATTCGAGGGAAACGTGCGGCTTGAATCCGCCGGGCCACGGTGTTCCGTTCGCGTTCTTCAACTTCCATCGCCAGCAAGGCTTCCAGATACCGTGTGTAGGTGTGCTCTTCCCGCTGGGCCTGCTCGGCCATGGCCGCAAACTGCGTTCCGATCGTGGGCGTCCGGAGAGCTTTACAGTACTGCTGAATCGCCGCCTGTTCGACCCCGCCGGCTGTGGCGGACACTAGACCACCTCCGCAGTGAGCAGTGCATCGTAAGTATTCACCTCCGGCAGGGGCCGCTCATAAGCGCGTAGTGCGGCCACTTCCAGTCGCGGCGCCGCCGGCCGGTCGAATCGGGCCTCGGTCATCAGGTAGCGCGCCGCGGCGGCATCGGAGCATCCCAGGCGCAGGGCTTGTTGGAATGCGGAATCCAGCTCGCTATAGCCATGTTCCCGGCCCAGTAGGAGCAACTCCACCATTGCGCGGGTCCCATTCTGTTTTCCGTTGCGATCGATCAACGTCTGCCAGAACTCGTCATAGCTTTTCGGCCATCGGCCCTGTTGCCGCCATTGCTCCAGAGGCTTGCTCCCGGCCAGCGCGCCCGGCTTCCGCTCCAACACCTCCAGATAATGTTCCAGATTGAAGAAGTGCTGGCCGTTTCCATATCCTCGCTCATGCCGCGCCACGCATCCGCCATCGTGCCAGACCTCCACGTAGGCCGGAAAAACGCTCGCCCGCACCACAGTCCCGGCCTTGACGGGGGCGGAGTAGAAGTTGTTACGCACCCGTACACATCCCTTACCATCGACTCGTGGAAAGCTGTCCTCGGCCAGAGGGAACCCTTCGGTCGATAACGCGAGCAGATGGGGCTGTTCGATCTGCATCCCTTCACCCACCGTCTGGACCCGATCGCCGATCTTGCGCCGTTCATCGGCCCGGCAACCGGCCAGCAGCTGCGCATTCAGATCCGCCAGGTCCTTCGCCTTCGGCACCGGTACCAGGTGATTGCGCCGGAAGTATCCGGCTTCGCCTTCCACACCGCCTTTCTCGTGGCCCTCGCCGGGTGTGCAGAACTCGGCTTGAAACTTCCAATGCGACCGAAACGCGATGAACCGTTCGGTCTCTACACGCCGGTATCCCCGCAGAATCTTCTTCACCGCGCTGGTCAGGTTGTCATAACGCAGCACCCCGAAGACCCCCGCAAAATAGCGGAAACCCAACTCATGAGCCTCCAGGAATGCCTGTTGTGTCGCCCGAGGATAAGCTCGATGGAATGCGCCACCACTGCCCATGCTCCGCATACAGAAAACCTGGAGCTTCTGCCGTTCGCCATCCAACTCCGCGACGGCTTCGTACCAGTCGATCTGTGCTTCCTGACCCCAGGCGTAGCTTTGCGGCACGAACGTCTCCTGTCGGATGAAACCCATCTCCCGCTTCCGCCGCCCGACATACCGGCGAACCGTCGATTCCCCAATCGGATGTTTCGGAAATTCCATCCGGATCCGTTCGTAGATCCGGTGACTGGTGTGCCGCTGCTTCCGCGGGGCCTGCCTGTCCGCCTCCAACACCCCGTTGATAAATTCCATAACCGGCTCCAGCCTCGGCCTCTTCCGCTCCGGGCTCTTCCTCGCCGGCGGCACGGCGTTTCCCAGCGCTTGACGCACCATCCGCCGATGCACCCCCAGCCGCCGGGCCACACCCTGGATCGTTCCCACACCAAACTCGTGCTCTCGCCGAATCTCTTCAAATAATTCCACCTTCGATCTCCTTGACACCGGGTCCCTCCATTCCGACTCTTTGTTCGGAACAGCCTCTCCGGTTCAGTCGTCAGGGGTGGGCCAAATCAAACGATCAAAAGTGGGCCAATTTAGAGTAGCGAAATCACCCGCATTAGAAGGGCGGCGCGATCGACCTCCGGTAACTCCTGAAGATCTTCGAGGACGTGCTCCAGCTCCTCGGAGTCGCTCGCCCGCTCCAGAGGGTCGGGTGTTGGATCGACGATCTGGGCATCTACCTCGGTGAGCCGCCAATCTTTGCGCAACATCTGCAGGTAGACGTTCCTGGCAATGGCGAAGAGGTATGCTTTCACGGTCGCCGTGCGAATATTGGCCGGCGCTGTCCACGCTTGTACGAAAGCCTCGGAGGTGATGTCTTCGGCCACTGAAGCATCTCCTGACAGGTACAGGACGAATCTGTTGACGTCGGCAGCGTAACGCTGATACATCGTGTGAAAATCCATCGAAGAAACCTGCACCTATAATAGGTATGCGCAAGAGCCCGGAATGTTACAAGCAATCGCTTTTTGGCTGCGTGGTGATCTTCGTGGGCAAGGATGAAATGCACAAAGCTGCTAGGAGCCTGCGCGACAGAAGGGCTCCTAGCGAAACTCAGGCACAGGAGGACACCACGGATGACCATATTGGTGGTTGGAACCACAGGCATGACAGGGCGGTCCCTGGTGGCACAGTTGCTGGGCAAGAATCACAAGATTCGCGTTATTGTCCGCTCGTCTCACAAACTCCCCGCCGAGGTCTTGGAAAACTCAAACACAACGGTCATCGAGGCCAGTGTTCTCGACTTGACGGATCAGCAGATGGCAGAGCATGCAAGGCACTGTGACGCAGTTGTCTCGTGCCTGGGACATGTCGTCGATTTCAAGGGAATCTTTGGAGATCCGAAGAAGCTTTGCACAGACGCAACGCGACGCCTATGTGACGCGATCGAAAAGAATAGTCCCCCCAAACATACCAGATTCATTCTCATGAACACGGTTGGGGTCCGCAATCCCGATCTCGAAGAGAAGAGGACCTGGTTTGAACGGGGACTCCTTTTGTTCTTGCGTTACACCTTGCCTCCGCATCGGGATAATGAAACTGCGGCTGGGCATCTGCGCCGACATGTGACCAAGGAGAACGAGCACATCGAGTGGTGCTGTGTCCGTCCAGACTCGCTGGTCAACGCTGAGATTTCTCCATACGACATCAAGGAGTCCCCTATCACGGGACTCCTCACGGGCCGTCCTACCGCCCGTTCCAATGTCGCTCACTTCATGACTGAGCTAATCGAGAACGCAGAACTTTGGGAGACATGGAAGTTCCGGATGCCGGTCATTATGAACTCTAGAGAGAGAATTCAATAGGCGAAATCACGGAATCTGAAACAAGGCCTGTCTGGGTGGGGCGACAGGTAAGGAGGATGCGATGGTGGAAGTTACTTCACATGTATTTGCTGGATGAAAACAAAATCCCGAATCGCGCCTGGGATTCTCGAATGCCTTTCCAGTCAATTGGGAGGTGGAGGATTTCAAATCGGGCGAGAATGAAGTGGCGATCGAAGAAATCGAATTACGATATATGTCGCAACAGCTCTTATTACATGGAAGTTGCCAGGGAAAATAAGTGACCGACTTTCGTGATCTCAAGCCCGGCAGCAAACTCCATTTTCCACCGCGGAGGTGAGTGATGCCCGAATCGCCCGTGGATAACACCAGTGCCGTCGTCATGCTGAGTATCATTGCCGACGGGCAGCCGATCGACGACGCGATACCGATCGTATCGGTATCGGTGACTAAAACCATCAATAAAATCCCCTACGCCAGGATTGAATTGCTCGACGGCGACATGCCGGATAAAGACTTTCCCTTCAGCAACAGCAAGCCGTTCAGACCGGGCAACGAGATCGAAATCAAGGCCGGTTACGGCGACGCGGATGAATCCTTGTTCAAAGGCATCATCGTCAGGCACGGCATAACAATTACCGGTGATAACGACTCGCGGCTGGTGATCGAGTGCCGGGATGAGGCAGTGAAGATGACCATCGGGCGAAAAAATGCCAATTTTGTCGATCTTAAAGATAGCGATATTATTACCAAACTGATCAACAACCACGGCTTGACGCCAAACGTAGGCGCGACGTCTACGTCCTACCCGGAACTGGTGCAATATTATTGTAGCGACTGGGATTTTATGCTGTCGCGCGCCGAAGTGAACGGTTTTCTGGTCTGTGTCGATGCGGCAAAGCTCAGTGTTAAGGCACCGGAGGTTAGCGGCGAAGCTGTATTAAAGGTGACCTATGGCAACGACCTGATGGAATTGCACGCCGATATCGATGTCCGCACGCAATTCACGGCAGTTGATGGCGTCAGCTGGGATCCGGCCAAACTCGAAATTGTAAAACAAACCGCACCGCCCAAAGTCCTGAATGCCCAGGGTGACCTGACATCGAAGCAACTGGCCGATATCGTGGGTCCGAAAACCTTTGGCATGCAAACCCCCGGCCAGATCGAAGCAGCGGCGCTAAAGGGTTGGGCCGAGGCCCAACAGGTGAAATCCGGCCTCGCCAGAATTCGTGGGCGCATGAAGTTTCAGGGCAGTGTCAAAGCCACGCCGGGGACCTTGATCGAGCTCGATGGAGTTGGCGAGCACTTTAACGGCAAGCTGTTTGTCAGCTCGGTGAATCACCAGATCACTTCGTCCGGCAACTGGGTTAGCGAAGTCAGCTTCGGTATGTCGCCGGACTGGTTCGCCGAACAGCGCGACCTGGTAGCGCCGTCGGCATCGGGTTGGCTACCCGGCGTCGCAGGTCTGCAAGTCGGTGTGGTGATGAAACTCGATGAAGATCCTTGTGAACAAAGCCGGGTGCAGGTCAAGCTGCCAATCTTGCAGGCGGAAACCGAAGGCGTTTGGGCCAGGCTGGCTAATTTTCATGCCTCGAACGCAATCGGTGCCTTTTTTGTGCCCGAAATCGGCGATGAAGTGATACTGGGATATTTGAACAATGATCCCTCCAACCCGGTCGTGCTCGGCAGCCTCTACGGACCTAAAAACAAGCCGCCCTACGAACTCACCGCGGAAAACAATACCAAGGCCATAGTGACCAGGAGCGAACTCAAGATCGAGTTTGACGAGGATAAGAAAATCACCACCATCATCACCCCGGGTGAGAACGAGCTGGTGTTAAACGATGACGAGAAATCGATACTGATGCAGGATCAAAACGACAACAAGGTCGAGCTAAGTCCCGATGGCATTGTGCTCGACAGCCCCAAGGACATCAGTATCACCGCCCGGGGCAAAATCACCATCGACGCCATGGGTGCAATTGACGTGAGTTCGAAAGCCGATGTTTCGGTTAAGGGGATGAACGTCAATCACGAAGCCGATGTCGGATTTGTCGCCAAGGGAAACGCCAGCGCCGAGCTGTCCGCGTCAGGACAGACCACGGTCAAAGGTGCGATGGTAATGATTAACTGACAGCGAAGCGCGAATAGCTAGATACAGGAAAAAAAAGATGCCACCAGCAGCCAGGTTGACCGATATGCATGCCTGTCCGATGCAAACGCCTGCGATACCGCCAATCCCGCATGGCGGAGGGCCGGTCGTAGGACCCGGGGTGTCGACCGTTTTGATCGTCAAGATGCCCGCCGCGGTGGTTGGTGATAGCTGTGTATGCGTCGGACCGCCCGATACCATCGCCAAAGGTTCGGCCACGGTGATGATCGGCGGAAAGCCAGCGGCCAGGATGGGCGATACAACCGCACATGGCGGCAGCATCGTAGTCGGCGCGCCTACCGTGTTGATCGGCGGGTAGTGCGGCATGGTCGATATGGATAAAGCGTTTCTGGGCATCGGCTGAGGCTTTCCGCCCGAGTTCCAGAAGCGCGCCTGTGCGTTTGGCGTGAAGATGGTGGCCGAACAAGATATCAGCGAGAGCCTCAGGATTCTGTTATCGACCCGGCCCGGAGAGCGCGTGATGCAACCGCCCGACGGCCTGCGGCCGCGCGCGGGTTGACATAACGCCCGTACGACGACACTGTCCGCGCCTCCATAGACGTCGGACCCTGCTTATTCCGCCGATCCGCTCCGCTCTTACCTTTTTTCGCAAGCAGCTCTGTTCCGGTCATGGCTGGTTGCCGAGTGCGAGCGGCGGCGTCAACTGGGAGCTCACAGCCACGCAACCTGTTGGAGGATCGGCTGCCCCGCATCCACAAATGTTGCCGCCCTGATCATCGACTGTGGCGACAAGTGAGATTTCCTGGTCCGGGTCGTCTGGAGATGCAACGAGAAATATCGATTCGCTGTTGATGTCCAATGAATTGCATTCGCCGACAAATCCTTTGAGCGTGGCCACGCTGCCGAAGACTGTCACGCCGGCCCGTGAGCTCAGTCTGACTTCGGAGTCCACCACGGCGAGCGTCGACCGCGGTTCTTTGGTGCTGATGACCAAAATGCCATCGCCGTAGGCGTTATCGGAGACTCGCGGCAGGGAATTACTGACCAGCGTGTCTTTCACAAATACTGCGGAATCAATCGCTCGGATTCCAGTAAAGAAGTTGAACCGGATTGTCGAATCCAGAATGCAGAGTCCGCTCCGTATGACGATGATGCCACCGAATTTCGTCGACTGAATGTTTGCGTTCTTTATCGCGTGTTCCGAGTCGCATGTGCCAGGCTTGTCGACAACGTAGATGCCGGCGTTTCCGATGTCGTCCAGGATGAGGTTGGTCAGCGAGTAGGGTAGGCTCGATTGTGAGTCGCCGACAAGAGAGATGGCATTCCAGCTGACATCGCTGATCTTCACTTGATTTACAGCGAGCGGGGATGGGGCCATCCATAGTATGCCGCGCGTCGTGTCCGCCATGAAGACGTTTTCTATCGACAGCGGACGTCTGGTATCGCGACCAACGATGCCGGCATCGAAGCCGCGCAGCATGATGTCCCGGACCTTTCCGCCACCACCACCACCGCGTTCCCCAACCCCGCCGCCACCGGCCCCGCCCGTATAGTTGAGCAAGCCGATCACAAGGTCCGCTTCAACGACGGTAGTTGGTGTCGGTCCTACAAGTTCCGTACTCCTCCTACCGGGTCGACCACCGCTACCGCCCCCATTGCGAGGCTGTTGACACTCGCCGCACCCGGCTCCCAGAATGGTCACGTTCCTCTCGATGAAAACGGGTGCATGTATTTGATGACGACCGGCCAGGACTCGAACTGTCCCATTTTCCCGGACCGCATCGACGGCATCCTGCAGCGTGGAATACTGCAGTGACGGGAATACGACGGTGTTCCTGAGCTGAACCCGTCCGTCGGAAACCTGGACCGAGTCTTCACCGCGGATCCGCGTTCCATCGGTGGTTCGTCCCCGCAGTACGGCGGTCTGATCCGCGACCGTCAGCTCGAGCTCCTGTATCGAGAAGAAAGTGAGCAGGTCGCGGACGCGGTCCCTGTTGAGGTCGATCCGCAGCACGAGTCGTCTTCCGTTCCCGCGGACCCTGATCGGCGCTCCCGCCAGCGTCACGGTCGCGGGATCGATCGTGGTTGCATCGAATTCGGAGGTGCTGAAGACTGCGACAGGCAACACTCCGTTCGACTGGAGGTTGATCCGATTGTTCGGGTTGCCGGGGCGAATGTCGATCGACACCGCGATACCGTCGGCGTTGACCGTAACCGTCACGTTTGCAGACGCAGTTAGACCGTTTCCATCGGCAGCGGTGTAGGAGAAAGCATCGGTGCCAGTGAAGCCGGAGTCGGGATTGTAAGTGACGGTGCGGTCTGTATTGACGCTTGCCGATCCGGACGGGGGATCCGTAACGACCGTGATACTCAAGGTGTCCCCATCGACATCCGAGTCGTTGCCGAGGACGTTGATGACAACGGCCGTACCCGCGGTCGTCGTTGCCGTATCGTCGCTGGCGACCGGCGGGTCGTTCACGGGCGTGACGATCATATTAACCGTGGCCGTGGCGGATTCTCCCTGGGGATCGCTGATCGTGTAGACGAAGCTGTCCGTGCCGTGGAAGTTCGGACCCGGTGCATAGAGGATCGTCCCGTTGGGATTGATCGAGGCCGTTCCATTCGACGGATTCGAAGCCGAATCCAGAGTAATGGGATCGTTTTCCGGATCGCTGTCGTTGATCAGGACTTCGATGGTCACCGACGTGTCCTCGGCTGTGGTGGCCGGATCGTCGAGGGCGACGGGTGCGTCATTGATCGGAGCCACATCGATCGTGACGTTTCCTGTCGCCGATGCCTGTCCATCGCTGATCGTGTAGGAGAACGTGTCCTGACCATTGAAATCGGGATCCGGCGTGTAAGAAATGCCGGTCCCCTGGATTACGGCGGTACCGTGGGCAGGAGCCGAGACCGAGGTGATGGTCAGGGGATCATCATCAGAATTGCTGTCGTTTCCCAGCACGTCGATTGTGACGGAAGTGTCCTCTGCCGTAGAAGCGTTGTCATCAGTTGCGACCGGGGGATCGTTGACCGGATTGACGCGAATCGTGACAGTGGTGATGTTCCCGTCGACGGCTCCGTCGTTGGGAACGTAGGTGAAGGTATCGGAGCCGTTGAAATCGGGGTTCGGGGTGTAGGTGAACGATCCGTCGGCATTCAGGGTAAGGGTGCCGCTTCCGACACTTGTCGCAAGAGTGGCCGTCAGGGGATCCCCTTCCACATCGGTGTCGTTGGCCAGGACGCCACCGGAAGCGGGAACGGTCAACGCCTGGTCTTCATCGACGATGTAGCTGTCAGGCACGCCCGCCGGAGGATCGTTGACCGGCGTCACTGTGAAGGTGACCAGCGCCGTGGCGGAACCGCCCTGGTCGTCGATGACCGTGCAGTCTGCGGTGTCACTACCGTTGAAGTCAGGATCCGGGGTGTAAGTGATGGTTCGGTCGGGGTTGATCGTGATCCTGCCGTTGATGGGGGCACTACACTGATCGACATCCAGCGGGTCGCCATCAGGATCGACGTCGTTCAACAGAATGTCGACTGTCACTGGCCGATCCTCGTCGGTTGTGGCGGAGTCATCGGTTGGCACGGGTCGATCGTTGACGGGGATGACGTTGATGGTGAATGTCGCGTTGTTGCTGTCGGCGATTCCGTCTCTGGCGATGTAGGTGAAGCTGTGGCTGCCGTTGAAATTCGTCGGAGGCGTGTAGACGAACGAACCATCGGAATTGAGAGTGAGTGAGGCGCCAAGCGGCGTAGAGCTGAGCACGGCCGCCGTCAGGGAGTCTCCATCCACGTCGCTATCGTTACCCAGCACGCCAGGAGCCGGGATCGTCAGTGTCTGATCCTCGTTGACGGTGTAATTGTCATCGACTGCCACGGGCGGGTCGTTCACGGGCGTGACAATGAAGGTCACCAGAGAAGTGGCCGAACCACCCTGACCGTCCTCGACCATACACTCGGCGCCATCCTCACCGTTGAAGTCCGGATCCGGAGTGTAAGTGATGGTTCGGTCGGGGTTGATCGTGATCCTGCCGTGGAGAGGCAGATTGCACTCGGTGACGTTGAGCGGGTCGCCGTCAGGATCGACGTCGTTCAACAGAATGTCGACGGTCACTGGCCGATCCTCGTCAGTTGTGGCGGAGTCATCGGTTGGCACGGGTCGATCGTTGACGGGGATGACGTTGATGGTGAATGTCGCGTTGTTGCTGTCGGCGATCCCGTCTCTGGCGATGTAGGTGAAGCTGTGGCTGCCGTTGAAATCCGTCGGAGGCGTGTAGACGAACGAACCATCGGAATTGAGAGTGAGTGAGGCGCCAAGCGGCGTAGAGCTGAGCACGGCCGCCGTCAGGGAGTCTCCATCCACGTCGCTATCGTTACCCAGCACGCCAGGAGCCGGGATCGTCAGTGTCTGATCCTCGTTGACGGTGTAATTGTCATCGACTGCCGCGGGCGGGTCGTTCACAGGCGTGACAATGAAGGTCACCAGAGAAGTGGCCGAACCACCCTGACCGTCCTCGACCATACACTCGGCGCCATCCTCACCGTTGAAGTCCGGATCCGGAGTGTAAGTGATGGTTCGGTCGGGGTTGATCGTGATCCTGCCGTGGAGAGGCAGATTGCACTCGGTGACGTTGAGCGGGTCGCCGTCAGGATCGACGTCGTTCAACAGAATGTCGACGGTCACTGGCCGATCCTCGTCAGTTGTGGCGGAGTCATCGGTTGGCACGGGTCGATCGTTGACGGGGATGACGTTGATGGTGAATGTCGCGTTGTTGCTGTCGGCGATCCCGTCTCTGGCGATGTAGGTGAAGCTGTGGCTACCGTTGAAATTCGTCGGAGGCGTGTAGACGAACGAACCATCGGAATTGAGAGTGAGTGAGGCGCCAAGCGGCGTAGAGCTGAGCACGGCCGCCGTCAGGGAGTCTCCATCCACGTCGCTATCGTTACCCAGCACGCCAGGAGCCGGGATCGTCAGTGTCTGATCCTCGTTGACGGTGTAATTGTCATCGACTGCCACGGGCGGGTCGTTCACGGGCGTGACAATGAAGGTCACCAGAGAAGTGGCCGAACCACCCTGACCGTCCTCGACCATACACTGGGCGCCATCCTCACCGTTGAAGTCAGGATCCGGAGTGTAAGTGATGGTTCGGTCGGGGTTGATCGTGATCCTGCCGTTGAGGGGGGCACTACACTGATCGACATCCAGCGGGTCGCCATCAGGATCGACGTCGTTCAGCAGAATGTCGAGGGTCGCTGGCCGATCCTCGTCGGTTGTGGCCGAGTCTGGGTTGAGGATCGGCGGATCGTTGATGGGTAGGACGTCGATGGTAACCGTTGCGGGATTACTGTTGTCGGTCCCGTCGTTGGCGACGTAGGAGAAGGCGTCGACGCCGGCGAAGTTCGGATCGGGCGTGTAAGAGAACGAACCGTCGGGGGCGAGAGCCAAGGTTCCGTTGGTGACGTCGGTGGCCAGGATCGCAGTCAACGCGTCGCCGTCCACATCGGAATCATTCGTCAGGACACCGGGAACCGATACGTTGAGAGTCGCATCTTCGTTCACCGAGTAAGCGTCGTCGAGGGCGACGGGCGTGTCATTGACCGGCGTCACATCGACCGTGACGGTTGCAGTGGCCGATGCCTGACCGTCGCTGATCGTGTAGGTGAACGTGTCTGCACCGTTGAAATCGGGATTGGGGGTATAGATCACAGTTCCCACGTTAATGACTGCAGCGCCGTTCGGTGCAGCCGAGACGGAGGTAATCGTCAGGGCATCGCCGTCCGGGTCACTGTCGTTGAGGAGAACTTCGATCGTGACGGAAGTGTCCTCTGGTGTGGACGCATTGTCGTCAACTGCGATCGGGGGATCGTTCACGGGCGTCACAGTGACGTCGACGCTTCCGGTGGAGCGTCCACCCTGACCGTCGTCGACCTCGTATGTGAAGGAATCCGCACCGTCGAAGTTGGGATTCGGTGTGTAGGTCACCGTGCGGTCGGGGTTGATCACGACCGTTCCGTTGGGTGGAACCGAGACGGCGAATACGGTCAGCGGATCGCCGTCAGGATCGCTGTCGTTGGTCAGGACGTCGATCGTTGTGGGCGAATCCTCCAGCGTCAAGGCAATGTCGTCGACGGTTCTTGGAGGATCGTTGATAGGCCGGACCGTTATCGTGACCGTGGTGACGTTGCCATCGACGGTACCGTCTCTCGGAATGTATTGGAATGTGTCAGTGCCGTTGAAGTCTGGATCCGGCGTGTATGTGAACGAGCCGTCGCCGGGCTGATCGAGCGTGCCGTTCGTCGGATTAGCCGCCAGGCCCGAAGCCAGGGTATCCCCATCCACATCTGTATCGTTGTCCAACAACCCTGGGGCTGCGATCGTAAGCGACTGATCCTCGTCGATCGCGTACGCGTCGTCGACGCCCACGGGTGGATCGTTGACCGGGTTGATCGTAATGGTGACTGTGGCGACGTTGCTGTTGTCGGTGCCGTCGTTGGCGACGTAAGTGAACGTGTCGATGCCGTTAAAATCGGGATCCGGTGAGTAGGTGAAACTGCCGTTGGCGTTCAGGTTCAACGAACCGCTCACCGTCGATGTGACCAGGGTAGCCGTCAAGGGATCGCCTTCCACATCGGTATCGTTTTCGAGTATGTCTTCGCCCGGGACATCCTCGACAATCAGGGTGCCGTCCTCGTCCACGGCATAAGCGTCGTCCGCGGCGACCGGTGGATCGTTGATAGGCCGGACCGTTATCGTGACCGTGGTGACGTTGCCGTCGACGGTACCGTCTCTCGGAATGTACTGGAATGTGTCAGTGCCGTTGAAGTCTGGATCCGGCGTGTATGTGAACGAGCCGTCGCCGGGCTGATCGAGCGTGCCGTTCGTCGGATTAGCCGCCAGGCCCGAAGCCAGGGTATCCCCATCCACATCTGTATCGTTGTCCAACAACCCTGGGGCTGCGATCGTAAGCGACTGATCCTCGTCGACCGCGTACGCGTCGTCGACGCCCACGGGTGGATCGTTGACAGGAACGACCGTGAGCGTAACCGTGGCAGAAGCGCTGTTGGCTGTGCCATCGTTGGCCACGTAGGAGAAGGTGTCGGCGCCGGAGAAATCAGGGTCTGGTGTGTACCTGAACGAACCGTCTGCGTCCAGAGTCAGCGTGCCGTTGACGACGGCGGTCGCCAGGACGGCAGTCAACGCATCGAGGTCGGCGTCCGTGTCGTTCGCGAGAACGCCCGGCACAGCGACATCAAGGACTTCATCCTCGTTCACCGTGTACGCTTCATCGAAAGCCACGGGGGCATCGTTGACGGGTCGCACCGTAATCGTAACCGTTGCGACATTGCTGTCTGCGGTACCGTCGTTTGCCTTGTAGGTGAAGGCGTCCGCTCCGTTGAAATTGGGATCGGGATCATACGTAAAGGATCCGTTCGCATTCAGAGTCAACGAGCCCCGCACCACATTGGTCACTAGAACCGCGGTGAGCGGATCGCCGTCGTCGTCGGTGTCGTTCGTCAAAATTCCCGGGGTCGCTATGGTCAAGCTGTTGTCTTCATCCACCTCGTAGGCGTCGTCGGTGGCCGCCGGCGAGCTGTTGATCGCACCAATCTTGGCCAGAAACGCATCCCGGCCGCCCGACGTCTGGGTCCCGAACGCGCCTGCGGTGGCTGGGAAGGTGGAGCCGGCAGTCGTTCCAACGACGTTTGAACGAAGCCGCTGTCGCGGCGGACGCTACGCGTGGGCTGAGCGAACGGTGCTAAGCAAACTGTAGAGTGTGGGCTTCAAAGGAGGCCTACATGACGGACCTGCGTAAACGGATGCTGGAGGAACTCCAGCGTCGTAATTTCTCTCCGATCACCATCCGAAGTTACCTGCGAGTCGTTGAAGACTTCGCGGGCTATTTTGGCACGCGCCCCGATCGTCTCAGTCAGGAAGACCTGCGGCAGTATCACCTACATCTGATCCGGGAGCGAAAGCTCGCGGCCAAGACTGTCGGCTTGTACATTGCCGCCTTGCGGTTCTTTTTTGTAAAGACGCTGCGGCGTCCATACCTGAAGCTGGATCTCCCATATCCCAGAACCCCGAAACGATTGCCGACGGTTTTGAGCCAGGACGAGGTCGCACGACTGATCGACTCGGCAAAGAATTTGCTGGATTACGCGATGCTCATGACCTTGTACGCCACCGGGATGCGCCGAGCCGAGTTGATCCGGTTGAAGGCCGAGGATGTTGATAGCGAGCGCATGATCATCCACATCCGTCAGGGCAAGGGTCATCGTGATCGCGACGTGCCATTGACACCAAAGCTCTTGCAGACGCTACGAGAATACTGGTGTTGGATGAAGCCCAAGACCTATTTGTTTCCGGGCATGGTGAACAACTGGCGCGCCGACAAACCCCTCACCCCCAAGTGCGTGTGGTCCGCCGTACACGATGCGGCGAAACGTGCCGGAATCAAGAAACGCGTATCCCCGCACACGCTGCGTCACAGCTGGGCCACTCACCTACTTGAAAATGGCACCGATCTCCGCACCATTCAGATGTTAATGGGTCACGCGGACCTGCGAGCCACCAGCGTCTATCTGCACCTGTCTCGACGTCACCTGCAGGCGGTCACCAATCCGGTGGAGACCATGGCGGTTTCCAGCCTCGATGCGGTGAAGCGGTCCAAAAGAAGGAAGCAGAAACAATGACCCGGCCCACCGTGGAGGTGGCCGACATCCTTCGCGCCGCGGGCAACGACTTTATCGACCGCCATCGAAAACGAATCCATTTCCAGCAGCTCAAGGTGATGCACGCCATCCAGCATTGCCGCACAGCGGCTCTCGGCGGTCATATCGATGCCTGCTCACGATGTGGTGGCGATCGGGTCCTCTCCTATAACTCATGCCGTAATCGCCATTGTCCCAAATGCCAGGCTCAGGCGCGTCAGCGTTGGATCGCGGCCAGAGAACGAGAGCTTCTGGCAACACGATACTTCCATGTCGTGTTCACCCTGCCGCACCAATTGCATTCGCTCGTCCGACAGAACCAGGTCGAGCTCTACAACCTGCTGTTCCGCACTGTGGCCGAGACTCTTCTGGAGGTCGCTCGAAATCCCAAACATCTTGGCGCGAGAATCGGCTTCTTCCTCATCCTGCACACGTGGGGTCAGAACGTGCTGTTTCATCCTCACATCCACTGCGTCATTCCCGCCGGAGGAATCGCACCGGGCCGTGCGCGTTGGATTCATCCGCGATACCCGTTCTTCCTACCTGTGAAGGTTCTGGGAAAACTATTCCGCGGCAAGTTCGTTGACGGATTGCAGAAGGCTTTTCGCAAGAAGAGCCTGACCTTCGCCGGACAGATCCAGCACCTTTCCGAACCGAAGCACTTTGCGGCTTTCTTGCGACCGTTATTCCGCCAAGATTGGGTCGTCTATGCGAAGCCGGCATTCGGCGGCCCCGAACAGGTTCTTCGATACCTCGGACGCTACACACACCGCGTCGCCATCTCCAATCATCGATTGCTTTCCTTCGACGGCAGCCATGTCACATTCCGTTGGCGGGATTACTCTCGCGGTAACAAAGCAAGGACGATGACGGTTTCCGCCGCCGAGTTCATCCGCCGATTCCTGCTCCACGTACTGCCGAAAGGCTTTGTCCGCATCCGGCACTTCGGTTTCATGGCGAACTCCCAACGATCCGTATCCATGGAACTTTGTCATCGGTTATTGGGAATGGCGCCGGTCCCTCCTCCTGAGGAAGTCCCGTCAACCAGCTCCGCCTGGCTGTGTCCAATCTGTCATGCCCCGATGACCGTTATCGAGAGGCTCACTGCGACCGAACTCGCATGGAGATTCGCTTCGAAATGCTTTTTAGACACGTCGTAACAGGGATTCCAAATCCATGCCTTCCAGACGTGCTGGTGCACGCCAACGCCCACGTGCGCCTTGATGTCAAAAGTTCGTACCGATCGGGCCTGGACCTGCTCGGTGAACTCTCCAAAACGGACGATCGGCCGCCATACATTCATTGTCGCCGCCTGGCCACACTCGCTGGTCGAGTCTCACTCGTGAGAACTTCAACCCCCAACCCCGTACTTTCTCCATAGCCCACCGCGTTCGCCGCAAACGCCAGCGCCTTCCTTCAAACGTCGTTATCGAAAGTGCCCGAAGATCTCGTCACCACCACGCCTTATCGCTCGGCACTCCCGATGAACGCTAAGCGTTTGTCGGGAGCGACGTGTGAACTTGACCAGGAAGGCGTCTCCCAGGGCGGAAGGGACGGATTGATAAGCGCCGGCGGTCACCGGAAAATCGGCTGAAACCGTTGCGCCGGTCACGTAGGCGGCGCCGAGCGAATCCACGGCGATGCCTCCGTCTTCGGCTGTACTGTTTTCAGCGCTGGTGCCGCCAAGAAAGGTCGAATAGACGAGGGACGCGTCGCCTGTCAGCGACGGATTGATTTTTGCCACGAATGCATCTCGAGAACCATCGGCACCGGGGTTGGGTTGAGCGGCATTACGAGTCGGGAACAGTGCGCAGCAACTGTTCGTCGACAGGGTCTGGCCGGTGACGTAGGCGGCGCCGGACGAGTCGACCGCGATGTCTTCACCAACATCGCTGGTGAAGCCACCCAGGAACGTGGAGTAGATGAGGGACGCTGCACCGCTCTGGGTCGGGTCGATCTTCGCGACGAACACGTCGGTACTCCCACCGAATGCAGGCTGAAACGCATTTTTCGTCGGAAAATCCGCCGAATCGGCGCGCCCGGTCACATACACTCCGCCCGACGCGTCGACGTCGATACCTCGACCCACGGAACCGTTGGTGCCCGAAAGGAACGTGGAGTAGACGAGACTGGTACCAGTGGAGTCCAGGCAGGTCATGAAGACGTCCCCGGCACCTGCCGTGGTGTTCTGGAAGGCGTTCGCCGTGATGGGGAAATCCAGGCGCGACAGAGTATCGCCGACCACGCAGGCGTTACCGGTGGCGTCGTCGACGGCCACGTCTCGAGCGATGTCGTTTGCGGTGCCACCGATGAAGGTGGAATAGACCAGGTCGGAACCCGCTCCGTCGGCCGCCACCGGGCTCAACTTGGTGACGAAGACCTCGCCGCTGCCCAATCGAACCGTCTGGAAGGCACCGAAGGAGGTCGGAAAATTGGCGGAAAACGTCTGGCCTGTCACATAAGCGTCGCCGGCACTGTCGACGGCCACTGCAAAGCCGTCTTCGGTCGTGCTGCCGCTGAGATAGGTCGCATAGAGCAGTTGAGGGTCGATGACGAGGGGTTTGTCGGGATCGTATCTTCCTATCTTGAAACCAACCTCTTTGTCGCCCAGCAAGAGATACCGGCCGACAATCTCATTCCGGCTGCCGTCGGTTTCCTGATAGAGGATCGGCTTGCTCAGGCGAACCTCGCCGATCGCGGTCTCGAGCAGCAGATCGCCATCGAGTCCACTGCAACCGTTTCGATTCCATCGAATCCCAACCGGATGACCTCGGGCTTCACGCCCGGTGCCACGACAAAATCATATTCGAGGCGCCCCTGATTGCCATAGAAGCTTGCGTCGACTCCGGGGTACACGCCCTCGTAATGGACCCGGCCAAAGTTCGAGATATTCGTCTGCCACTTGGCGGGATCGCGTCCCCTGAGGTAGTTGCTCTTGCCGGGTAGTTCTTGAGACCCCGTGATCGTCGATGCGGGGTTGGCGCCGAGGAACCTCATCCGCACGACCCCGGCCTGTGCTCTACCGTTACCCGGTCGGCGCAGAAGAAGGAACGCTTCTTCGGACGTCAAGAAGAGCGTGTAGCCGCTGCCATGGGAGATGAATCGAACCTTTTCGTCCGCCTGACCCTCGTTGGGCTCGAAGGCCATCGGCAACTCGGCGAAGATCGCCGACTGGCTGTGGTCCACGTTCCCCGCGCCCTTGTTTTGTTTCGCCCATCCTGGGAAAACTCCGATTCCGAACAGAAAGCAAACCAAGAAGGCTCTCAATATCGATCGCATCGCATCCCTCCATCACCCGGCGGCTGTACGAGTGCCAGGCTTGGTTCCAGTTTCAGGGGTGGTCAGCGTGAGGGAAATCGCATGGACATGTAGTTTTTTGTCAGCCTAGAGCTGAGACGTCGTGGGAATAAGTCGTCCGTTAAAATCGCACCCGACCGAGTTCGGTCCTAATCGATGATGTGTGCGCGGATCGCCTTACTGACGGCTTCAGACTTCGAGTGGACGTGGAGCTTTTCGTAGGTGCTGCGAATGTAGACGCGGATCGTGTTGATGCTGATGTTGAGCCGGTCGGCAGCGGCTTTGTAGCTGTAGCCGTCAGCCAACATCTTGAGCAATCGGATCTCTTGAGGGGTCAGGTCCGACTCCAGCTTCTCCGGTGGACCTGTCTTCTGGAAAAGGTCCACGACTTTGCGAGCGATCTCGGGAGTTATTGGAGATCCGCCTTCGTGGGCGTGCTGGATTGCCTCCAACAATCTGGCGGGCGTTGTTTTCTTCAGCAAATAGCCAGTTGCGCCATTGCAGATCGATTCGAACACCTTTTCTTCGTCGTCGTAGACGCTGAGTATCAAAACCCGAATCTCAGGGTAGTGATCCCGCAGCACTTTGACGCCCTCGGTGCCGGACATGCCGGGAAGGTGGATATCAAGCAGCAGCACGTGAGGAACGCGCGCGCCGATGCGCTCGAGTGCATCCTCCATCGATGGAAACATTCCCACACAGGTGTAGCCGGGCGTGCCGTCGATGAGCACCCCAAGGCTGTGACAGACCGTTTCCTCATCTTCGACGATCGCTACTCGAATGCTTTCGTCTGCCGGCATCGGGCCCCTCTCTCAGCGTGGAGTTCGGTTCTAACGCTAACTCGTCCGGAGTCTGGACACAATCGCATGAACATGCGAGACAGGATTAGTTCAGCGGTACCCTCAACCTCAGCCGTGTACCGGTGCCGGGAGACGACTGTATCTCGAGCTTCCCGTGCATTTCGACTGCTCTTCGCTGTATGTTCATCAAACCGGCTCCCGCACACCTCCAGGTCGAGCCATCCCTGGGGACCTTGAACCCGCAGCCGTCATCTTGGATCTCGGCCTCGAGGAAACCCTCATTCAACTGGAGGTGCAGCGAGACGGACTTGCACGCGGAATGACGCACGATGTTGTGGAGTGCCTCTTTGAAAATCGACAGGACGTGACGTCGCACATCTGGCGAGATCTTGACATTCTCGAGCTCTTCCGGCGGCGTGAACTCCCAGTCGATTCCTTTGCTCTCGAGCAAATCGGACGCGAACTGCCGCACACGCAGGACCAGGCTTCGCACGTCGTCGCGCCGCGGGTTCATCGACCACACGATGTCCGCCATGGAATCGACCAACTCCCGGCCCGTGTCGCCGATCTTGGTCAGTGTCCTGGACGCCTGCTCATCGACGGTCGCCTCACGTTTCAAGACCTCGCTGAGGAGAACCATCCGTGACAGACCCGCCCCGATATCATCGTGGAGGTCGGCGGCGATCCGCATCCGCACGCGGGCGACCTGTAGCAGACGTTCAAGCCGGTAACGGTAGGCGGCATAGGCCAGTGACGCGAGGAGTAATGCCGAAAGGGCGAAGGCCCATCCGCGCTGCCAGATGGGGGGCAGGATCGTGAAGGCCATCACCGCCGGTGTCGGGCTCGTACGGCCATCGGCATACAGCGCGCGTACCTGGAAGCGGTATTGGCCTGGCGACAGGTTACCGTAGATGATCCTGTTTTGGTCGGTCGGCTCGTTCCAGTCCACGTCGGCGCCCTCGAGCATGTACTCGTATTGCAGCCGACCGCCCACGGCGAAGCTCAGGCCTACGTAGTCGATCTCAATCGCGTTTTGACTCGGCGAGAGTTCGACATCCTGTATCTGTGCGCTGCCCAATTCCGACACGGCATAGGGCTGACCCGAGATGCGCACGCCGCGGATCAGGATAGGCGGCGGTTGTGCCAGCTCGTCCTCGGTCGGCACGAGTCGAGAGATCCCCCCGCGCGTACCGAACCACAGGGTTCCCCGGCTGTCTCGAAACGCCGTCCCCACATCGTTCGAACCGAGTCCGTCCGCCGTCGTGTAGTGTTTGATCCGGTCGGTCGCGGGATCGATCCTGTCAACTCCGCATCCGGTTCCGACGTAGATACGTCCCCATGAATCTTCTGTAACGGACCTGGCTTCGCAAGCGGAGTGTCCCCAGGCGGGTGAATAGGACACGAGATTGGGGTGATCCGCGGTTGGATCATCCACGCGGATTAGGCCCGACACAGCAGTCGCTATCCATAGTCGCCCAGCCAGGTCCAGGTACAGCTGGTTGATCCGACTTTTCGGGGAACCGGTGATGTCCGTGAACTCGACGAAACTACCGTCGCGGTAGCGGGCCAGTCCGCCGCGATCGAAACCGATCCACAGGTTGCCCGACCGGTCTTCTGAATAGGCATGCGGCCGCTCGGAGGCCGGCAAGCCGTTTCGCTCCGTGTACTGGTGAAACGTCTCCGTGGAACGCTCCCACCTTGTGAGCACGTTCTTGTTTTCAGTCCCAAACCAGATGTCTCCGCGTAAGTCTTCATAGAGGGGCAAGATCTGGTTGCCGACCAATCCGTTCCGGGTGGTGTAGATCGCTTCGGCCTGCCGCCCGGTGATCTGGTCGACACTGTCGGTCTTTCCGAAACGGTGCAGACCTTCTCTGGTCCCCACCCACCACTCCCCGGCCCGATCTTGAATCGCGGAGTAGTACCATCTGTTCAGGGCCGCAGTGGGCGCATCAGGCAGTACCGGCTGGATCGAGGAAAACCGTCGCCCATCGAACCGATTGATGACAGCTCTGTTGCCTACGGCGTAGAGCTCGCCGTTTCGGTCCTCGAAGATCGCCGCGACAAGAGTATTACTCACCCCGTCGGTTTCGTCATAGGCCGTGAATCCGTGGGTCGCAATTTTCATTGCCCCTCGGGACGCGGTGCCACCCAGAGATTCCCGTCGCGGTCCTCGGTCAGGTCGAGGATCATGTCGTCGGTCAGCCCATCCGAGGGCGTGTAGCTCCTGAAATCGCTGCCGTCAAATTCGGTCAGCCCGCCTCCGCCCATACCAATCCACCCACCTCCGTTTGTGCCAAGCCAGATCCGCCCGTCGGAGGTCTGGTAGATGGTGCGCACATGGTCGTCGACCAGCCCATCCTCACGGGTCACCCATATGGCATCGCCCGGCTTTGAGGGCAGTGTGGACTTGTCGGTGAGAAGTCGTCGCCAGGGCAAACGGCGATCGGGGTTGCCCATCGAGGCTGTCTCGGGATACAGGATGGTCAGCCCTTCCCCGTGACCGATCCACAGTCTTTCACCTTCGATCAGAAGGGTCCACACGGAGCGTTCTTCCTCGCCCTCGGTCGTTTCGAAGTGGGCCACACGCCCGTCCGGAAACCGTCGAGTCAGGCCGGTCGATGTGCCGAGCCACAAGCTGCCTTCAGGACCCTCGACCAATGTCCAGACATGTAGGAACTCGCCAGGTTCGAGGGACCAATCCAGATCCACTCGCTGGAATCCGAGCGGGTCGGTCGGGGTGTCGAGCCGAAACAAACCGTCGTCTGTACCGGCCCAGAGTCGCCCGCGCCGGTCCTCGTACAACACATTGACGCGGTCCGGTCGCGGACCGGCCCGCCCTCCGAGGTCGTCCATCGCCGACCCCGTCGGCGTCCCTTCGCCCACCGAGTATGCGGTGAACAACGGCGAGTCGGACCCCAAAGCGCTTTCCGGATCGAACCTTGCAACACCCCCTCCATTGGTCGCGACCCAGTATTGGCCTGAAGATGTCTCCAGAAAGTCGTTGATCGAAACTTGCGGGAGCCCGTTTCCGGTGTCATAGGTCGCGAAACGATAACCGTCATATCGGCTCAATCCATTCAGCGTACAGAACCAGATGAAGCCCTTCGAATCCTGGAAAACGCACTTGACCCGCTCGTGAGCCAGTCCGTCGGCCAGCGTGTAGCTCGTTATCGGAAGACGTTGGGCGCGAACGATGACGGCTTGGCTGAGTAGTATGCAGACGCCAATCCCAACGAAAAGAGAACTCCTTGTGCGCTCGGTAGCCCGCATGAGACTGTCCATCCCAGTTGACGGAACAAACGATTGGACGACCAGGCCGCTGCCGGCTTGGAGGTTGTCGATTGAGCTGTAGGAGTATTATACGAAATTCGAAGAGAAGCGCGTGTTCTTCCGTGTCGGGCGGGACCCCATTCTGTGCTGTGCACGCACAACCATGCTTCCTGAGCCTTCTTCAATCAGACACCAGGTTGCTAGTCTAGTCCGTCACGCGCTTCTCGAATCTGAGCGATGTCTTAACCCAGCCATCGATCGCGGCTCACCTGCACGGCAAAACGGACTGTGGCTCACGTGCGGCGGCCATATCTTTTCAATTCAAGAGAAACCCGGTGGCCGCCGTCTAGTGGAGCCACTTGATACTGATTGAGGCCTCCTCCTAAAACAGGCTTAGTCGAATAGTCGACCATCCGATTCACCGCAATCTAAAGGCCAGCCCGGATCCGTTTCTCGATGTGATTGACGGCCGCGGCCATCCCTGGCCGCCCGCCAGTCTGGACTCGGGAACCGGGCAAGAGGGCCATCCTCGAGACGATCTACGAACGCCGTCGCCGAGAGAAGTGGGACCGACCGGGTTGGGTTACGTGATGCGGCGAGCTCGGTCCCGGACTCCGTTGACAATTGCATCAGTAGACCGCACGTTCACCCGTTCAGAAACTGAACCGGAGCGTGAACTGCACTATCCGCCCGGAATTTAACGTGTTCGTGATCTGCCCGAAGTTCGGATCCGTCAAACTGAACGACGGTGGCGAGAATTGAGGATGGTTGAGGGCGTTGATGAATTCTGCACGCAAAAGGACGGTTTGGGTCCCGTCGGGAGAGATGGAAAGCGATCGTGAGGCGGAAACGTTGAAATTGGTCGTACCGTCCCTCCGGAAAGCCGCGCGGGAGAGGTTGCCGCGATGTTCCCGGAACGGTGCCGACATGTCGAACGCATCGCGGCGCAAAACGCTCTGCCCCGAGTCGGGATGATCGACGCTCGCACCGAGCAGGCTGGGGTCGAGGATCGATGGTCGATCGTTGCGTTCCCCGTCTACGTTTCCGAACGGCGGAGCATCGGTTCCGATCTCGACGCCGAACGGAGTTCCGTCGCGAAGAATAGTCGCCCCCGAAAGGGTCAGCCCGCCCATCCAGGCTGGAAGCACGTAGGAATAGCCGATCAGAAAACTGTGGTGCGCGTCGAACCGGCTCCGCGCCTTCAGGTCCGCGGGACCGAGTTCCTCGACCTGGGGGATTGTGGTCCGGTTGCCCGTGTTCGAAAAGTCCGTCCCCGTATCCAGGGCCTTGCTGAACGTGTAGGTGGCCCTCAGGGCCAGTCCTCGGGTGAAGACCTTGTCCACTGACAGTTGTGCCGCGTCGAAATAGGCCCGTCCCCGATTCGTGATGTTCCGGACGACGAAGAAACGCTGGTCCGGCCGCCGGAGGTGAACCGTCCTGGTCGTCAGGGGAATCCCCTCGACACGTTCCGCCCGGTTGGTGTATGTGTTCTGGAACAGCTTCCAGTTTCGGCTCCCTATGTAGGCGGCACGGAGCCTCAGGTTTGCACCCAACTCCCGTTCGATCTGAAGCGTGTACTGGTGTGCGTAGGGCGCCACCAGTTCCGGATCGAGCAGGATCCGGATGTGACGCGGAATCTCCCCTGGAACCTGGATGAAATCCTTCAGCGGGTCCTGGAGATCGGGGCTCTGGACGTCCGCGCGAACAGCCCCCGGCGGGTTCAGACGAGCCTGCCTGAAAGTCGCCGGAAAGATATCGCCGTACGAGATCCCGTAGCCGGCACGCACGACCATTCCTCCTCCCGAGTAAGCCAGGCCGATTCTCGGGGCGAAGTTGTTCGTATCCGAGCTGAAACCCAACACCGTGCGTTCGCCGACGTCGCTCGGCAGTCCGGCAAACTCATACCGCAGCCCGAGCGTCAGATCGAGGCCCGGCGCCAGCCGGATGCGATCGTTCACGAAGACGTTGACGTCGGTGCGTCTCCAGGCACGGTAGAGGTTGCCCGCCACGAAGCTGTAACGAGTCGCTGTTCCGTGGCGGAAGTTTTCGAGTGCGGTGCGGCCGAAGTCGTTACGGAATGGCACGACGCCCCGCAAGCCGTCACTGTGCAGCTCGTTGAGTTGAGATCGGACAACCTGCCCGCCCCAGTCGATCTGATGCCGACCGCTGCGGGTGGCTCCCTCGGCCAAGTACTGGAAGTCATTGCCCATCTGGAATATCGGCATGTTGAACGCCGGTCCCAGGCCCTCGATCTCGTTTCCAACGCTCACGTTGGGTCCGACCGTCCCCGGTGGCAGAAGCAGATGGACCTTTCGCCTTAGAAAATTGGCACCCAGGCTGAGGGTCGTCGTGGGGGAAAGCTGTTGCTGCCAGGTCAGGTTCAGAGTCTGTGGTCGCTGCCGCTGGTTCGGGTTCTGGCCGATCACGAGCTCAAAAGAGTCGATGAAGTTGTCGTTGAGGGAATATCGCGCGGAAAACTGCTTTCCGTCGTCGGGTTCCCAATCGAGACGGAACGAGCCGCCGCTGTTGCGGATCTTCTGTACCGCGTTCGTGTTCAGCATGCGCGGATCGATTTCGGTCCGGTTCGGCGCTTCCTTCGGGTAGGCGTCGAGCCAGGTCTGAATCAGTGCGCGCAGTTCGGGATCTTCGGCCAATGCGGTTCGCTCCGAGGCCAGGGGTACACGGACGTTTCCGTTGACGAACCCCGACTCGCGGGTTTCCTCGGCGGTCCAGACGAACGACAGCTTCTCGGATCCCAGTGGCCCGCCCAGGCGGAAACCGTACTGGTTGCGGCGCGACGGGAGCACGTCACCTACCTGAAAGAACGTTCTCGCGTTCAGGCTGCTGTTGTTGTGGCTCCCGTAGATTTCCCCATGGTATGCGCTGCGACCGTCTGGCCGGACAACCTGCGGGTCCCGTCCGATCCCGCCCAATTCGGCCGCGTAGTTGCCTCGAGTCGCCGAGAACTCGCCGATCGGGCGGATCTGGGCGCCCTGGCGCGTGAGCGCTTCGTCGAGGGCCTGGTTGTCGACAAGATTGACCTGGATGTTCTGGTTCCGACGGGCTTCCCCTTCCTGCTCCTGGGACTGCTCGACCGACTCCAAAGTGACGGTGATTTCGATCGATCCGGTGAGGGGAACGTCGACGTCGGGAACCGAAGCGACAACGGCATCGCGCACGATCGCCCGGACCGTGTACCGGCCTTCTGCCAGGTCCTCGAACACGTAGTCTCCGGCACTGCCCGCCGCGACCTGGGCGACGACTTCGCCGGCGCGGTCAGTGACGACCAGTTCGAGACCTTCGACGGTACCTTGAAGGTGAACCGTCAGCCCGAGCAAGAATGTGATGAACAGTGAGGACACCGGGAATCATCATAGCTGAAGAGAGCCTTTGTCCGATGAGCAAAACATCGGGAGTATTGAGGGCTCGGGCGCTGTGTCCTCGCCGACGAGTGGTCATCCCGGCATTGAGCGGTGCGGAAAGTTGTCCTGACAATGCCTCCTCGACCGGCGCAGGATCCAAAGCACGGAGGGACCGATGACGATGGCGGCCACCAAACCCATTCCCAGGGTCAGTCCGAAATTTGTCAGAGGCGTCACGATGAGGCCTTGAACAGGTGTGACGCTGTCGCCCACGACCCCACCACCATCCACGGTGAAGCGGTAGGCGGAGAAGCCAAGAGGGTACGCCAGACTGTAGGTGATCCCCACCATCGCGGCGGTGATCAGAACGAACCCGACCGAAACCCTGGCGAGTACGAAATATGGTCGCATTTCGTTTGAGCGAGCAACCTTCGTGGCCAGATAACCGGGGATCAGCCCGAGGAGCCACGTTACGCCGAAAACGCCGCTCAGCCAGGAAGGTGCGCCCGCTTCCTCCATGATCAGCCGCGTAACAACTACTGTCCCCACCAAAATCGCTACAGATTTCAAGATCCTGTGCATGGCCCCTCCTCGTCGGACGATGCAGGTTGACACCCAACGGCGCAAAGCGCGATAGACAGCGCCTTAATTCTCAGTTAATTTTCTATGAACACGATTTTTCGAAGAACCGAGGGTGTGAAACGAATGAAACACGAGGGTTATCGCTTGGGTGAGTTCGACGTCGATCTGGACACGTCCGAACTCTGGAAGGATGGCGCGAGGGTTGAGATACAGGAAAAGCCGTTTCGGGTTCTCGCGATGCTGCTTGAGAACGCCGGAAAACTCGTCTCGCGCTCGACGCTGCACCGACACCTCTGGCCAGATGACGTTGTCGTGGACTACGACAACAACCTGAACGCTGCTGTTCGCAAACTGCGTGAAGCATTGAGAGACGATGTTAAGACCCCGCGCTACGTCGAAACGCTGCCGCGACGAGGCTATCGGCTCATCGCCGACCTCACGCCATTGGAGGAATCGGGTGGCGCTGGAATGCGGACGCCCCACCCCCCGTGGCTGTGGTTCGGCGCCGGAAGCCTTTCGGTAGTTCTGCTCCTGGCTTTGTACTGCACGACGCTCGCCTGAGGGCTCGGGTCGGGTGGACGACAAGGCATAGAGATGGACGGTTCTGGACACGGCTGAGAAGCCGCATCCCTTGCGCCCGACGGCCTGCGGCCGCGCGCGGGTTGACATAACGCCCATACACGACACTGTCCGCGCCTCCATAGACGTCGGACCCTGCTTATTCCACTTATCGTGCTCTCAATCCCTGGAACACACGGTCGTAGGTCATTCAATCATTTCCGCTTTCAATTCTTCCTCGACGATCTCTCCCCCTTGAAGGCTGACGTAGTAGACCTTGGCGTCTTCTCGTGTGTGCACCACACTCTTCACTTCGTTGTCCGCAAAATAGATTCCGGCGTCGTTGTCGCAGGCGTATCCGGGTTTCAGCTCACCCGATTTGATCAGTCTGTGATACGTCGGCCGGCGATCCTCTTCAGCATCATAGTGAGGGGAATGGCTTCCTTTGAGAAATCCCAGGCATTCGACCTTCGTCAATTCCTTTGGTCGAGAATCCGTCGTGCCCTCCTCGAACCAGCAGAGTGAGCCGGCGCTGGCGCCGCCGAGCACGATCCCCTGGTCCCAGGCCTTTCGGAGGACCTTGTCAATGCCATGGGCCTTCCAGATGACCTGCTGATTCAGCGTATTGCCGCCTGACACGACGATGCCATCCACGGACAACAAGACCTCTTCGAACGTCTGTGTCATGCGGCCGCTGCTGATAAAGCTCGCCTGCACCGACGGGACGACATTCAACGGTGCGCAGTTTTCGTACCATCGAATGATGCCCGACTCGCGGTCCGCTGAGGCCGTCGGTAAATAACAGAGCTTCGGTCGCTCCTTACCCGTGAGGGACGCCATGTAGCGGAGGAACGTTGTCCTGAAGCCTCCGCCGGCGATCAAGATCTTGCGGTTGTTCGCTTGGGAGGCTGTGCTGGGCCGTGAAGCGGCGAGGGAGAGATCTCCGACACCCAAACCGATCACCCCCAATGCCGTCGAAACGAAGAATTCTCTTCTTTCCATGCTTTTTCCGCTCCTTGTGAATGCTTACTGTAGGTTCCCGCAAGAATAAAGTCGAAAGAGGTGTTTCGCAATTGTCGAGTTGTGGGTCAAAAGTGAATTGAAAGTCGATGTCGGTTTGGTCTGGATCGACGATACGGGCATGCCTCAGCGAGTAATTTGGGACTGCGGCCGCTTCAGTTAATTGAAATTGTAAGCCACCGCCTCTGGCGGTGAGACTCGAAGAGGTTCGACCGTTCCGTCGTGCAATGTGATAGACGGTCTCCATCAACGAACCACCACGTTCGAATTGAAGGAGACCGTCATGAGAGAATGGCAGAGTCAGACCCATGTGAAATGGTACTGCAGATGGCGAGCAGGGTTTGAAAAACTACCGTCATCGTCGTCATGCGGGCAAGCGCGGTCGAACGATCACGCGCGTTAGCGCATTTCAACCTCTTAAATGCCCTTTTTGACGCCAATTGTTTTGCGAACCCTATACGCGGCCAAGTGTGAATAACAAGATCAAATCTGGTAGCCGGACAATAAAACGGGTTTCACGCCCGGCTAGAAACTAAACGGACTTGAAATTGTGACATGGATTGTGACGCAACCCTTCTTTCATCACCAATTACTGCCGGCTAACACAGGTTGCTGCTGATTCAGGGCAAGGCCCTGAACCCCCCGCCAGTTGGGGGTTCCAGAGCACTCGGTGGTAGCCCGTACTACTCCGACAGGAGTATACACAGGCAGGAGGTCATCGGTTCAAGCCCGGTCGGTCCGTCTCACATTCGAACAGGGAGCTGCTCAAAACCAATAAGCTAAGTGGACTTCCTACCACGTAAGCGGCGGAGAAATCATGGACGGCTTGCGGGCGTCGGGTGTGCGAATCCCGCGAGCGGATTACATTCTCACCAGGCATGCGCGCGATGGAAACGTCATCATGACTGGTGACGGTCGCACGCACCGCTATCGGCTTACGGATCGAGGCGCGGACCGCACTCCAAATCGTCCGGCACCTGGCGCCCCTGGTCCGATCCACTTGATTTATCGGATCTCTTCTCGACCGGGTTGCCCACCGTAGCGATCCGCCTCCACGTGCAGGCCCGGACGGCTAACCCCAGACACAGCGGACTTTTTCCGGATCGGCGGCAGTAAATTGGCGACGAAGAAACCTGACTTCCCGAGGTCCTCGTTCAGCCGTCGCTATCAGAAATAGATTTTTGATTTTCCTATAGATCAAGATCATACCTCCGGTATGAAAGCGAAACGCGATAGTGAGGCCGAACGCTTCTTAGTAGATGACAGAGCTACGACGGGTCCCGATCTGCCTCTCCGGATCTCGACGCCTTGGCGAGGCAATCCGTGCTATCGCCCCACCCAGGACTCACTCTCGAAAACTTGGTCGCTCCAGATGCCAGCGCGTGGCTTGCTGGTAGGAACGCGCGACCTCCAGGACCCTGTCGTCGCTCATCGGCTGTCCCACGATCATCAGGCCGATGGGAAGTCCGTTGTCGGTGAACCCAGACGGAACGGCCACTCCGGGCAGCCCGGCCAGATTCCCGAGCGTCAAGAGGTCGGAGCGATACCGGGGACGCCCTTCGATGTTCCTCTCCATTGCAGGCTCGATCGGACGGGCGCCGATCGGATTCAGCGGCGCGATCAGGACATCGTAACGGTCGTACAGCCTTCTCGTCGCCTGAATGATCGCTTGCCGGATCCGCAGGACCTTCATGTAGTCGGAACCGGGAATCAACATAGCCGCCTTCCAACCGAACCACTTCGCCTTGGAAACCAGTCCTGACTCGAGTTCCCCACTCCGGGCATAGGGCTCAAAGACCGAGGACGCTTCCACCTGCCACACAAAGCGGGAGACCTCCCGGTAGGGGAACTGCGGAAGGTTGACTTCCTCCACGACCATTCCGCGGTCGCGCAGCACATCGAAGGCCGTGTCGTAGGGTCCGTCGGCCCCAATCTCCTTGACCTTCTCGAAATCGGTCGTCACGAGGCCGATGCGTCGACCCGCAACGTCGCTGCCGGCCGAAAAGTCAAACGGTTCGGACCGCGATGTCGGATCCCTTGAATCGGCTCCGTGAATCGCGCTGAAAACGACGGCACAGTCCGCCACCCCGCGCGCCATCGGCCCCAGCTTGTCCATGGTCCAGCTCAGCGGCATCGCTCCGTAACGGCTGACGCGCCCGTAGGTCGGCCGCAAACCCGTGACACCGCAGGCGGTGGAAGGACCGAGGATCGACGCTGTGGTTTCCGAACCGATAGCGAACGTCGAAAAAGCCGATGCGACGCAGGCGCCGGGTCCGGTCGAGGATCCGTGGACCCAGTGGTCTAGTTTCCATGGGTTGTGTACCGGACCGTTGAAGGTCCCGCCGGGGGGGCCTCCGGCCAGCTCGCTCATGCTGAGCTTGCCCAACAACACCGCGCCGGCCTCGCGCAGCCGTTCGACGACGGCCGCGTCGTGGTCGGGCACCTGATCCGAAAAAACGTGGCTGCCCCAGGTCGTTCGAATGTCCTTTGTTGAGAGGAGGTCCTTCACGGCGAAGGGAATGCCGTGCAGGGGCCCCCGGTAGCTTCCCGTGCGGATCTCTTCTTCGGCCGCACGCGCCTGACTTAAGGCCAGTTCGCGCGTCACCGTGACGAAGCAGTTGATCTTCGGATCCTGGTCATCGATTCGTTCCAGGTAGGCCTCGGTCAACTCCACCGGCGAGAGATCTTTCGACCGGATTTTCGGGGCCAGCGAGGCAATCGTCTGGTAGCAGAGTTCTTCGTTCATGGCTATTTGTCCGGGTGAAATATGAAAGCGGGTTCGAGTTCCAGGGGAATTTCGAAGTCCCGTATCTTCTGGAGCGCCTCGACCATATCCTCCAGCATCGGCTTCAGCGTCTCCATTTCACCGTCTCCGGCCGGATAACCGATGTGTTCCAGCAAGGCCTCGGCAGTCTCCAGGGACAATTTCTCCTCGGTCTGGACCTCCTGAATGGCCGCTTCCAGAAGACCGCCGCCGAGGAGGGTTCCGGCCGCGATCCGCGAAAATGCTCTTCTCGTAACTGTCGAATTCATTCGCCTCCTTCTCCGTACGCCGTGGAGGAAATCGATGGCAGAAAAAATACGGCGGGATCCGACCAATGTCGGACCCCGCTCATGGTTTGTCCCTCCTCGCCTCAGAAGTTCAGTTTCATTCCCACCTGGATCTGTCGTGCATCCTGGGCCTGGGAGATCTTTCCGAAGCTGCTGGAGTTGGCCGTCGTATTGGGCAGCCAGAACGTGGGTGTGTTGAACGCGTTGAAGAACTCGAAACGGAGCTCCATCCGCTTCGTCTCGTCGAAGTTGATCCTCTTGATCAGAGAGAGGTCGAAGTTTGTACTTCCCGGACCCTCGATGATTCCGCGTCCCGCAGTACCGAACTGACCGCGTGGTTGCAGTGCGAACGCGTCGGTGTTGAACCATTCTTCGGGGCTCTTGGGGCCGTTGTTCGGGTCACCGATCAGGTCGGGCCGGTCCGTCCGCTGTCCGGTCCCGCTCCAATCTCCGCTGATCCGCGGGGTCAGTCGCAGTCCGGTACGGGCCAGCATGATGGTCGCGACTTCCCAGCCGCCGAACATGCTATTGAGGATCGCGCTGTCGGACCGGAAACGCCGGCCCTGCCCGAACGGCAGTTGCACGATCGAACTGATGCTCAGCCGATGCCGTGTGTCATAGCCCGACAACCCGCGCTCCAGGTCGATTCTGGCCTCGTTCTGTGCACGGCCGCCCGAACGAGCGGAATCATTCAATCCGTCGTCGATCATCTTGGACCAGGCATAGCTGCTCAGGAACGATATTCCGTCGCTCATCCGCTTCTCGACCTTCAGCAGTCCCGCGTGGTAGTTCGAATTCCCGGTATTCTTCTGCATGATGATGTTGGACCACGGTTGAATCGGTCGCCGAGGTTGCAGAGAACCGGAGCCCTGTACCGCTTGATTGATATTCACCGCTTTATCCAATCCGTGTCCTACCTTGCCCTCGTAGGTCGCTTCGACAACGAGCTGACCTGCCAGTTCATGCTGGAGACTGAGGTTCCAGTTCTGGTAGTAGAAGGTCCGGAAATCCGGATCCATCCCTTCAGGACTCAAGCCCGCACGAGTCTGGAACTGCTCCTCGGGTGATACCGGAAACGGGTTGTCCATCGTCAGGGGGTTGTCACTGGTGAAGTTCCCGGAATCGAAAAAGGTGTTGAACGAGTTCGGCGGGTTCCGGGTGTAGATGCCGCAGTTGCAGACGTCATCCACACCATAAAAAACGCCGAACCCGGCCCGAAGAACCGTCGAGCCTTCGTCTGTCAACAGGTATGCCAGACCGATGCGCGGCGCAAAGTTGTTGAAGTCCTTCCGATGGAGCGGGTCATCCTTGAGCCCGGGCCGGACCGTATTGGTCTCGATCACATACGTCTTCATCCGGCCGTATTTTTCCCGTAACGGTGTGTTGTAGTCGTACCGGAGGCCAAGATTCAGCGTGAGCCGCGGCGAGAACTTCCAGTCGTCCTGGAAGAACGCGGAATAACTGGTGATCCAGGGATGGAAATCGATGCCGCACGCATTGCCTGCGCGTTCCGGTTCGACTAGGTAGCAGGGTCCGAACAGTTCGGTGTTGGCGGGGCCGGGGGTGGTTCGCTGGGAACTGTCGAGGTAGCCCAGCAGGAAGTCTGCAAAACCATCCCCGCTGAAGTCCCCGTTAAAATCGAATCTCCCGCGGCGATTGCTGCCGAAGTAGGTGTTCTGTCCGTGTTTGTAATACTGAAAACCGAGCTTCACGTTGTGGTCGCCCTTGTTGATCGACATCGTGTTGATCGCGGTGTAGGCATGGTTCATGTTCCACTGGGTGCCCGACGAGCCGAGGTTCTCGTAACTCCGGATACGCACGTCGGGAATACCCCGGTGGAAAGGGAACTTGTCGGCCAGGGTCCCATAGACCCCAATTTCATCATTGAACCAGCGATCGCCAAAAGCGATCGGACTCCGCCTGCGGATCAGGCGGTTCGCCCCGACCCGGAAATCGTTGACGATCGTGGGGCTGACGACCCAGGTGTAACTGACGGCCGTATGGAAGGCGAGCTGCTTCGAGTTATGGCTGCGATGCTCCGCCAGGAAAGGACGACCGGCCTGCGCCCATTCGACGAACGTGGAGCGATAGTTGTTGTAGCTCACCATGACGCTGTGATCCGAGTTGAGCTGATAATCCCACCGGAAAGCGTGCTGCTTCCGGTGGTCGGTCTCGTCGATGGCCGAGTTGATCGCGTTCTGGGACACGCCGGGGAGCGTCAGCGGATAATGTGGGTCGTAAAACTCCTTGAATTTCAGCGAGCGGGAGTTGAGACGGTCCTTTGGGATGATGTTGCCCGGAAACGGATCTCCGGTGACAGGGTCGACCAGTTGCTTCGACAGGCCTGAGAAGTCTCCATCCCAGAACTCCTCCCGGGGCATGGACCCCCGAGCCGTGTTGTTCTTGATCTGGCGTTGCCCTTCGAAGGCGTAGAAGAAGAACATCTTGTTCTCGATGATCGGTCCACCGAAAGTGGCCCCGAACTGATGCCGGCGAAACTCCGGCAAGCGTTCCAGCGGCCAGGGGTCGAAAAAGTTACGCGCATCCAGGTTGTCGTTGCGGTGGAACCAGAACGCCCCGCCATGGAACTCGTTGCTGCCACCCTTGCTGACCGCGTCCAACTGTCCACCGGCAAAAGTTCCATACTGCGCGCCATAGGTGTTGGTCAGGATCTTGAATTCAGCAATCGCGTCCAGGATCAGCGGCGTCGACATCTCGTGGGTGCCGGCGCCCTGATTGTTGATGCCATCCAGCAGGGTCTGGTTCGTCTTTTCCGACACACCCCCGACCGTAATGCCGCCGCGATGGCCCAGATGCGAATTCTGGCGGGGAGCGAACGAGCCGGGAATCAAGTAAGCCAACTGGATGAAGTTGCGGCCGTTCAGCGGCAGGTTCACCAGCTTCTCGTGGTCGATCGTGGCCGACATGGCGGCATCTTCAGTCCGGATCAACGGGGCCTCGGCGGTCACCTGGACCGTTTCGGCAAGCTGCCCGACGACGAGTTCGATATCCACCCTCACCCGGTCGCCAACCGAGAGTCTGACGCCGTCGCGTACCGCGGTCCGGAAACCCGGCAACTCGGCGGTGATCCGATATTGACCGATCTGAAGCAGGGGTACTTCGTAGTTCCCGGCTTCATTGGTGATCAGTTCCCGCGTCTGATTCGTATCCGTGTGTATAACCGTGATGGCGACCCCGGGTATAACAGCCCCGGAAGCGTCCGAAACGGTCCCACTGATACTGCCGCGACCCACCTGCGCCCAACCGGGTGTTGTCGCGGCAAATAGAAAGACCAAGGTTAAACAACCCACCAGTTTTCGTTTCAGGATCATGTGTTTTCTCCTCCATCATACTGAGGTCTGTTGCGGTAAGAGTGTGCTGCCAAACTGCTACACAGGCGGACACATTCGTCCTTTCACACATCGACGCGAGCGTCGAGACTGTCTCCATGAACTGGTCATTCGTGCGGTGTGTGTCTGGAACTTTAAACCCGGACGATCGGCGAGTCAAGCACATTGGTTGCAATTAGTTGCCTTTGGTTGCGGTTCAGAAAGCGAGACTCAGCGTGAAACTGAGAAACGTCGGGAAGAGGAGCTGTCCTTACTGCCTGGCAGTTTGTGCGAGCGCCTTGAGTTCGGTCAACTCCTGGATGACGTCTTGATAGAGATCCACGTCAATGGCGTTCCCAACCAACACCTGAACGATCTTTGGCCAGACCTCTGAAATGCGCGAGTTCAGATCGGCCACCTTCCCCTCCATCGTCAGGTCGGTGAAAGAGGGAGTGGCCCCAAGGTGGTCGGAGCGTCCATCTAGTAGGAAATGTAAGATTGCTTCGACTCTTTCTTGGAGATCCTTCGATAGCTTCTCGATACCCTTTACGGCCCAAGGTTCCGACATGGGCGCGAAGCGATAGTGGGAGATCTCTTCTGCCAGCTTCGGGAATCCTCTAACATGCTTGACGAAATTGTTCCAGCCTCGCCCGGCTGAATCCCGATCGAGCCCCGTCAGCATGGTCCAGCCACCTCTGGGTTCGACCAACATGTTGAGATCACTCTTGGGCGGGTGAGTGAATTTCCCTTCGGTGTGAAGTCGGGCGATCTGTTCCTCTCGAAACCGCGATTCCCCCGCCATTCGCTTGCGCATTTCGATGAGTTCGAGGATGCGGCGAGCCGCTTCTTCCCGTGCTTCGTCTTCTTGGAGCGGCCCCTGAGCCCAAACCGCCGGACTGTGAGCCGTCACTATCACTGCAATCAGGATATACGGCAACAGTCTCGGCATGTGTGTGTCCTATCTGACCAAGTTTCCTTTTCATGCTCCGGCAACGATCAAGAATCGTCAAGGAAAAACCAGGGGCCAGAGTCGAGCAGATGCTCGACATCACGGAGGCTCTCAGTATCTGTAGCCAGATTGCGTGACCGATGATTATCGGGTGGATAGCAGTTTTCGTAAGAGCGAGATCGGGTGATTCCATAAGGTCTCTCGCAGTCATCAGTTCAAGATGCCATTACCGCCAGGTGAGAAGACCCACCGCACAATGCTGGTGTTATCCAGACACACAGTGCAGGACGACGTGCAGATAGATTTTCAGGACCACAGGAGTCTGGGCTATCCGGATCACGTGATGACGTTCACGAACAGTCACGACGCCGACACTATCCTTGAGATGCGGGCGAAGCTAGATCTCAGGAGAGATCTCAAGGCTTCGCCACATGGGGGTCGCGTCGTTGTCATTGGTAGTCGGTGTACCGTTGAAATCGACGCTTGAGAATCTTTTCAGATTGGGACGGCACCGACTCAAGTTGGTTCATCAACGAATGCTACGAGAACGATCTTTCAAGGTATGAGAAGCAGTGCAGCAGCGTGATCTCCGACCAACTCGAGTCACGCCGACTTGAACTCGTTAAATTGACAGTGCCTCGGCCAGGCAACTTATTCTGTCTATGCCCCGGTGCTTGGCAGCCTGGGGAAGGGAATCAGCGGTTCGTGGGTTTTTTGTCGGTCCGCGGGTTGACGCACAGCGACGCCCAGCAGGTGTCGGAAAAGTCAGAACCGAGATAGATCAACAGATTGACGGTCCCTGGAAACTGCAGCGTCTTTTCCGCCCAGCCGTTGGCCATATCCGAGACGGTGTCGCCCTGACCGGGCTTTGCCGACTGAGCTGAACTACCGTTGCTGATCTGGTTTGCGCGGTGCCTCACGTCCGCACCCTGCGCCACCAGATATTCGATGATGTCGTTGCGGCCGAGGTACGCCGCAGCATGCAGGACCGAGTAGCCGAGCTCGTCGCTGGCGTTAACGTTCGCGCCGGCCGTTTCGACAAGAAAGCGGATCGTTTCCAGTCGCGATTCCGGCACGAAGTTAGCGCCCTGAAAATCCTGTTGCAGGCCCGCGGCGACCAGAATCGGTTCAGTCCCTCCGGTTGTCGGGATGGTCGGGTTCGCGCCCGCGTCCAGCAGAGTTTTCAGCGCCGGCACATCGTTGGCTTGTGCGGCCCGGTAGAAGGCGGTTGCGCCCGCCGGGTTCGGTTGTCTGCTGTCGCCAAAGGACCTGAACCAGGGCTTGCGGATCAGGCGCGCATTGACGTTGGCGCCGTGGGCCAGCAGTTCCTTCGGCAGATCCAGGTGACTCGTCTCTTCTTCCGCGACGCTGGGAGAGGGATACCAGGCACGCGGGGCATACCGGGCATCCAGGACACCCCAAAGCGCGGTTACGCCGGAGGCAGTAGATGAGATGTTCGGATCTGCGCCGTGTTTCAGGAGGACCTCGGCGACATCGAGCCGACCGTTGATGATAGCCTGCACCAGGGGCGTCATCCCGTCGCTCGCACCGCTGATCTGGTTCACCTCCGCACCGGCCTCCAGAAGCGCCTTAACTGCCTCGAACTGGCCTTCTCTCGCTGCAAAGTTCAGCACGGCATTCCCCCCCACCGATGCAACGTTTTTGGCGCGCTCCGCCGCATGGGAGGACTGATTGGCCCCGGCCTCAGAGACGGCGCTCAACACATCCACGTCGGCGCCGCGCCCGGCCAGCAAGCGGATCGCTTCGCCGCGATTCAGCGCGGCGGCAAACATGACCGGTGTTTGGTCGTTGGTCAGGTCGCGCGCATTCGGATCCGCACCCGCATCCAGTAGCAGCTTGATCGCCTCCGGTTTTCCGGCGGCTGCAGCCATCATCAGCGGAGTGGTGCCGTTGCTGTTGGCCGCATTCGGGTCGGCGCCCGCTTCGAGCAGTAGCTGGACCGTGGCGGCATTGCCGTTGGTGGCGGCGATGGCGAGCGGTGTCATCGCCCCCAGACGAGTGGTGGCGCTCAGGTCGGCTCCGGCCTGGATCAACCACTGCATCATTTCGAGGTCGTCATGGTAGGCCGACCAGTGCAGGGCCGTCGTGCCGTCGCCTTGTGCGGCATTGACGTCGGCTTTCTGTTTCAACAGCAGCTGGACGGCCGCGTGATCGCGTTCCATCGCGGCGTCCGCAATGCGGGCGTCGCCGGCGGGTGACGCGATCAAGATTCCGAGAACGACGCTAATGACGCTTTGACCGAACATTTAATTCTCCTCTGCCACGTCAGATTGAAATGGTTCCCGTACTGTCGCCTGACCGAGCTCGGCCTGATCAGAGCAGGAACCATTCGACAGGGTCGCGGCAGACCGGTTACAGACGTTCAGGTCACCGAAGGGTGAAAAACATTTGAAAATAAACTGAAAACAAAGTCGGAGATGAAAATAAAGATATCTCAATAAATCAATCACTTGCACTTATTCTCAACCATGAAAAGCGAAATAAGGCACCCGTTCACCGGAAAGGGTATGCCCCGAAAAGAATTAGGAGCAGGAAAAGTGAGTAATTCAGAGTTGCTCTTCAAGATCGCGGCCACATCGCTCGTGATCCTGATCGCGCTACTACCGGCATCCCTCGTCATTCCGGGAGGTCAAAGCCTGTTCTTCAAGGTCCTCGGAACCATCTGATTCATCGCTTGTTTTCTGGCGTTGTCGCCCTCATCTGGGAAACACGGTTTTACTGAACCCACTGAAAAGCTTCTATTCTTAACTACGAGAGGCGATACTGGGATGAAGGGCTGGGCGTAGTCACTGTGCTTTCTTGTGAGTTATTGGAAAGCAACCCGGCCCCGGCAGCCCGTCGGACGTACTCCGAAACCGTCCCTCCTCCCACTCGGCAAGCTCGGGCGATGGCCCCGGTGGCTACGAGGCCCGTTTCAAAAAGCGTTTTCGATCCTCCGCCTTGTGGCGGGTAACCGGCCGCTATCACCGTTGTTTCGGGGGTCTATCTTGGCCTATCTCCCGGGTTTCACGCTCCTAATGGGAGCGTATTTTGCACGACAAACAGCGGAGGGCATTAGCCTCACACGATTCAATATAAATGACTTAATGACCGCACCGAAGGATCATTTCGCGTTATTCGTTTTTCAACTATCGAGACCTTGCGGGGCATCCGCCTTGGCGGGCCCCCCCTTTTTACATCGGTGAACTCTGCGGTGAACAAAAAGGTGACGCGGGCCCTCAGCCGAACGAGCGGACAGGAATCCTATATGCCTCCGCCGAAACTGTAGACCCTCGTGTAGCCCGGGGAGTAGCTCTCGAACTCGGAGGACGTCAGCGAATAGATATTGTAGTTTTCCAGCGGTACCAGGTAGAAATGCACGGAAACCAGGTTGCGGTCTGCGTCGAGGTTGGACATCTGATGGATTTCTTCTTTCTGGATCGCCATCACAGCGCCGGGATCGCCGTTTTCAGAATAGTCCGGACGGACGTGGCCTGCCGGGGTTCGTAGGTAGTTGTCCGCCGACACAACGCCGGCATAGACGTAGACAGAACAGAGGGAATCGGCGTGGTCGTGCAGTGGGCTGCGCTGCCCCGGTTTCCAGCACAGAACGAGCACTTCGAAGTCGTCGGTCCGGCTGACGAGGTTTCGGGCGTACTTGTCGTCTGAGAAGTGGACGAAAGGCTCGACCTCGTCGGGCTGAGGCCGAAGATCTCCGATGAGTCGCCGCAGGTCCGGCAACTCCATCTCCGTTGCCCGCACTCGGAGCTCTTCGATGGTCTCCCTGAGGTTCATCGGCCCTCCCGTTTCCCGATATTCAAAACCATCGGCTCACTCAGATCAAAGAAAAACAGCCTCCTCCGCAGAATTTGTGGGCAGTCCAAAGGCCTGTGCGCACATAAGTAATTGAAACAAAGCACCTTATTCTTTTGTTCGACGGCGAATATTCCAGTACCCACTTCGGTCGGACGCCTACACCCGGTGCCCGGAGCCCCCGCCGGAGGCCCCGTTCCCCATCGCCCACACCAGCCGACACCGCGGAGCGCAGCCGAGGGTCAAGGCCGGCGCAGCCGCCGAGCTTGCGAGGGAAGCCTTGAGGCTTGGCGAGCACCGTGGTCTCCTCAAGCGGCGATGGAAGACGGTTTTACCCACAAATTCTGCGGAAGACCCGAAAAACATGTTAACAGGCCCAGAGCTAGTCTAGCCGATTCAGACGACAGAGACAGCGATGAAAGGCATGTGTTTCCTGGCGTGAGCCTGCGGTTCTCATCGGGCGGCGAGCTCCCTGGCGCAGATCAAGGAGCCAGCGAACGCGTGAGAATCTCGATGTCGTGGTCGAACGACTCGGGTTCGAGCGGGCCGAACGAGAAGCGGAAGAAGTTCCTCAGCGGAGAATCGGTTCCCCGACGCGCCATATCGCAGTCCGTCCCTTTGAGAACGGCGGCACCTTCCTTGAAGAGCCGGGTGTTGAAGTGATCGGCAGTCAACTCTCCCGGGAGCCGGCACCAGTGGTAGAAACCGCCCTTTACCGAGAAGAGTCTCAGGCCCAGGCGTTCAAACGCTTCCCCGTAACGCTCACGCTGGGCGCCGTAGAAGGCGGGCACCGCCTTCCTGAGGAGTTCCACCCTTTCCTCTCGCAGCAGTTCGAGAGCGAAGCACTGAGACGGATGGGAGACACCACCCATCCCGAACGAGGAAAAGTTTCCAAGGATCTCGATGTGACGCCTCGACGCAACGACCCATCCGATTCGGATGCCGGGCGCCTGGAGCCCCTTGGTCGCCGCACCGACAACGAAGATGTTCGACTCGTCGATACCCCGGACGTACCGCATGGCACTCACCGGGCTGTCGTGGAACAGCTCATACGCCTCATCGAAAAGGATCCCGATGTTGGCGGAACGAGCCAGCTTTACGAAGGTCTCGAGGTCGTCTCCGTGCTCCGGGTGATGCCGGTCGGATTACATGGGTTGCTCATGAGGACGAGGTATCGATTGTCGGCAGGGACAGCGGAGTAGTCTTCGGCCGTCGGTGAGAACCCGTTTTCCACTGTGCTCTGAACGAGCGTGTAGGAGCGGCCGGTGCGCTCGAGCATGTCGTAGTAAGGGGTATATTCGGTCGACGCGATCCGGATCGTGATGCCAGGCTCGAGAAATAACAGCACCGCCACGATCGCGGGCCTTCCCCCGGCGAAGATCATCACGTTCTCGTGGGAGATGTCGGCATCGTAGAACCTACGGTATCTTCTAACTAAGCTGACACACGGTCCCAGTGGGGCCAGACTCAGTGCATTTTTTCAGACTCTCTGTGGCAATGTAGCTTTCGGCCTGCACGATGTGGTCGCAATGTGCGGGCGATTGGTTGTCCGTAACTACGACAGCCTCAGGAGAAACCCGCCCGGTTCCGATACGGGCGTTGGCGACAAAAGCTTGGCCCCGTTAGGGCAAATCTTCGGGATATGGCGTAGGGACAGACGGCCGAGCCTGCTTCAAGACGCCAACACCCGATTTGCACCGCCGCAGTTTTCTGGTCATGATCTCGTCATTCAACAGAGGAGGTACCATGCGACTTCGCCACCTAATTGTCGGCATCGTTGTGGTGCTGGCTCAGTCGGCCGCACTCGCTCAGTCTTATCCGCCGCCATGGCCGCGCGATGGCGTAAAGAAAGTTTTTGAGAACGATCGTGTGATTGTCTGGGAAGTGGAATGGCTGACCGAACCGACCGGGATGCACGAGCATCGCTACGATCTCGTCGTCATCACTACGAGAACAGGCACGATCGGTATCACTACTCCGGACGGGAGACCACAACGCTTGAAACCAAGGCCGGAGATGTAGGTTTCCAGGCGGCAGGTGTGATCCACGACGAACACAGCATGAGCGATCCCGCGCGCACGGCGATGGTCATCGAACTGAAGGACTGACGAACTTCAACTTCCGGGACGGTTCTGTCCCGCGCAGCCAGGGGCTGCTAGACAGCCGCTTTCTCGACTTCAAAGCCACTCGAGATCCAGGCCTGGGTTCCGCCGACCACGTTCGCGACGTTTGGAAAGCCCTGGCCCTCGAGGATGCTCGTGGCCGCGCTGGACCGGTAGCCGCTCCGGCACACGATGGCGATGGGGCGGTTCG
This sequence comes from Terriglobia bacterium, assembly GCA_965247425.1. Taxonomy (GTDB): domain Bacteria; phylum Acidobacteriota; class Terriglobia; order 20CM-2-55-15; family 20CM-2-55-15; genus CAZOZZ01. Next base: position 463,665 of record OZ252023.1, on the reverse strand, counting down.
GATCAAGCTCGGCGATCCGTTTCTCGAGATCGGTCAGGGGGATGTTGAAGGCCCTGACGGCGTGCCCATCGCGGTACTCGCCAGGTCTGCGGACATCGAGGACCTGGAGTTGGGTGGTCTCCCGAATCCGATCGCGCAGCTCTTCGACCGGGATCTGTTCGGTCGTCGCGGTTACCCGGCTGGCCTTATCCCAGGCGTAAACACCCCCGTCGAGGTAGCCACGCACGGACTCGATCCCTACGCGGGCCAATCGCATGACGGCTTCCGACACCTCATCGTCTCCCTCGGAGACGATGACGATGGGCGCGCCGGTGGACAGCAGGCTGCCGGCCCAGGATGCGAACTGCCCCTTCAGCGCGATGTTGATCGATCCGGGGACGTGAGCCGTTCCGAAGCTGGCGGCGGGACGAACGTCGAGAATGACGTCGCGGTCGAGATCGATGTCTTCGGGTTGAAGTGCGTCCGGATTGGGGATCGCGTCCAGGGACACCGCCCCCTGTCGGTTGATCTCTGCGTCCTTCAGGAAATAGGCCGGCACGGGTGGAAGCTCCGACGTCATCATCCGGACGAACTCTTCTCGCGGCATGGGCTTCAATGCGTAATTCGACTGGCGCTGTTGTCCGATTGTCGACGAGGTGTCCCTTGAAATATTGCGGCCGCAAAGAGATCCGGCGCCGTGCGCGGGATAGACTTCGACCACGTCGTCCAGCTTCAGCAGTTTATCGTGCAGGCTTGAGTAAAGCATCGAAGCCATGTCTTCGGGGGAATAGCCCCTGGAGCCAGCCAGGTCCGGACGGCCGACGTCGCCGATGAACAGCGTGTCCCCGGTGAGCACCTTCGGTGCAGAGTCCGGGGCCGACCGGTCGGTTACGAGGATCGAGATGCTTTCCGGAGTGTGCCCGGGTGTCTCCATGAATCGCAGCGTCACCTGCCCGAGTTCGATTTCGTCTCCCTCGGCGACGGGATGGAAGGGAAAGGTCGGCTCGGAGCGTCGGCCGAAAACGATCTCCGCTCCGGTACGCTCGGCGAGCTCGCTATGTCCGCTGACGAAGTCGGCATGCAGGTGCGTTTGGATCACGTAACGGATCTTGAATTGCTGCGCGTCGGCTTCGTCGACGTACTGGTCCACGTCACGCTGCGGATCGACGACGACCGCTTCGCCTTCCGAGCCGATCAGGTATGACGCGTGTGCGAGACAACCGAGGTAGAACTGCTTGAAGTACATGTCGTTCTCCGTGAGCGGGCGGGTTCAGCCCCAGGCACGAGTTGCTAGGGAGCACTGATCTCGGTCAATTCATCCTTCACAATGTAGAAACGGGCGTTGCGGATTCTCCCCTCCCGAATCTGGAAAAAAGCAGCGCCCGGATACATGAAACGCTTACTATTCTCTCGCAGAGTATAGACGCCGACATATTGCACCCCAACTGACGTTCCGCCCCATGGTCCTTCGGCCAAATGGAACAGTTGCCGCGACTCCTCGTTGGCGGTAGCCCACTCGATCCGGAAGGCAAGGTCTGTGTGGGCCTCGGCGAACTTTTCGATCATTCCTTGAATGGCGGCCTGCCCTTCGAGTACGACCGCGCCGATCTGATGCTCGGAAGGCGGAACTTGATGGATGGCGTCGGGCAGGTACAGTTCCAGCAGATGGTTCGTGGTCTCTTCCGAACCATCGAGAGCGTTCCAGCGTTCGAACCATTCGCGGAGGACGGCTTCCGGTCTGCTGGACCCCTGTTCCGATTCCTGACCCAGAATGAGAAAACTGGAAGACAAAAACAGCACAGGCAATAACGACAGCACCTTTATCATTTCCGGCCTTCCTCCGTCTACGACGCGCTCTCCACGTCGATCCTTGAGATGTCTGATGGCGTGCTCACCTCAGTCCGTGCGAGGCTCTAGCTGAATCAACGGGCTTCCGACAGCGGTTTCGCGCAGCGGAATCCGATGGTCGGAGTCCGGGTCGATGGATCCGTATAGTTCCGATAGTGAACGGCGAGAATCCGGTCGTCGGGGTCGGACCACCCGCCACCACGAAACACGCGATACACGCCCGTATCGGGACCGGGAGGGTTTCTCCTGGCGCTGAGGCTGTAGTAGTTACGGACATACCGATCGGCGACCCATTCCCACACGTTGCCGACCACATCGTGTAGGCCGAAAGCATTCGGTGGATAAGAGCCGACTTCGGTGGGCCCATCAGGAAAGCCGGTATGTGCCATCCTGACCGGCGTGTCGGCTCCCGGTGCTTGCGTCTGGAATTCATCACCCCACGGGAAGAGCTTCTTGTCCATCCCTCCGCGAGCAGCGCGTTCCCATTCGGCTTCGGTCGGGAGACGCTTGCCGGCCCACCTGCAAAACGCGTCGGCGTCGTCCCAACTAACGTTGTAGACCGGAAATCGCCTTTCGCCCTCCGGGTATTCAGGAACCCAATGGTACGGCTTCCGATGACCAGTGACCGCGACAAATCGCGCGTAATCTGCGTTCGTTACCTCATAACTGTCCATGTAGTAGGCGTCGAGGTGCACCAAATGGACCGGCCGATCATCCCTCCGATCGTGTTCTCGCCAGCCGAGTTCATCCATCAGAGTCATTCTGAAGCGACCCATCCAGAACTCACCGTCCGGTATGAGGGTCATTCCGGCGACTTCGCCTCGATCCCCGGTCGTCTCCTGGGTGGCGTTCTCCGCGTGAAGTGCAAAGCTAAGCGTTAAGGCACAACAGAGCAGCAGAAAGTGTATCTTCATATCGAAAGGAAGGGAACACCTCCGGCCGTTGAAGCCGGATCGATGACCCGCCTGGCGGGCAGACGAAAACTCATTCAAACAGCTCAGCGATCTCGTCGGTGCTGATCATCTGGTTCTGCCCGAGCCCGAACGGAGACACGTACTCATACGTGCGGCCGGAAGGTGTGTTCTCGATGGATTTTGTCCAGTCGATTCCCAGGGCGGAATAAATCGTCGCCACGGTATTGTCCATCGCCGGCTGTTCCCGGTGTTTCCAACCGGTCTCGATGCACTTCGCACCCGTATCATCGGTCTTGCCAATGATACGACCACCCTTCACGCCACCGCCGGTGTACAGCGTCGTGTACGCGTCATTGTAATGATCCCGGCCGGCGACAGCGTTCATCGCTGGAGTGCGACCAAACTCGCTGGTGACCACGATGAGTGTTTCGTCGTACAGGGTGCGGCCAGGTTCCGTACCGGGCATCGCCGAGAGATCTCGCATCAGAGTAATCAGCCCTTTGTCCAGCCGATTACACGTGACGTAATGATTCCACTCGCGGCTCCGATCGAATATGTAACTGTGGTGATCCCAGTGGTCGCCGTCGTAAATGTAAACGAAACGGGACCCGGCATCGGCGGCCAGCAAGTTTCTCGCTAGGATGCACCCCAGGCCGAACTCATCGTCGCCGTACCGTTTTTTGTCTTCTTCTTTGGCCTGAAAGGCCGCCGACCAACGGGGATCGCTCAACAGCGTCTGGGCCTGGTTGTAGAAAGCCTCAAATTCTGAAGTCGTGCTACCCATCGCAGCGCGCTCGGCAGCAGATACCTCGGCCAGAGAACGGAGCACCCGCCACCGTTCTTCCAGCACCCGGGTAACGCCTTCACCGTCGCCGCCCAACGCGTCAAAGACGGCCGTGGGATCGAGGTCCAGACCCGTGTAGCGCGCGGGAAAGAATCCCGATCCGATCGAGCCTGCCCGACTCCGCATCAGGTACGTACTGATGTAGGTTGGGAACGTATCGGTATCGCGCCGGCGCTTCTCCAATTCGTAGGCGATGACCGTGCCGAACGCCGGGATCTCCTTCGCAACGGCAACATTTATGGCGCGTCCCGTTTGCGTGTGATACTGACCCTGAAAGTGGACGAGTTCGGGCGCCCGCATGCTACGGACCAGCGAAAAGCGATTGGCTTCTTTCGAGAGTTCGGGAAACAACGTCTTCGAGAGATAGAGATCAGATGACGTCTTCCGGACATCCAAGTCTCTGGGAGTGAAATGGGTTTCTTTGAAATCCCAGCAATCCATCGGGCTGATGGCGCCGCCCATTTCGATCAGGATGCAGTTCTTGGCGGTTCCGCGTGGGGTCACGTTCTGGGAGGCTCGGACGTCCAAGGGCCAGACGAGGCGGTCCACCCAGACTCCGGTCAGAGCCGCTCCACCCCACCTCAACAAGTCTCTACGCGTCGGCAGCACGTCTCTGAGCTGTCGCTCCATAATTGCCTTCCTCTAATGATTCAGGACGAACTCTATTCCGTTCAGCAAGGCCCACTGCAGGTTTTCAGCCCCTTGCTGCCGATCGTTTTCCAACTCCTGCACCGCGAACTCCTTCTCCGCCCGTGTCGGCCGCCGTGCAAGGGTGGAAAGGAAGAGCTCATCGATCACCCGATCATTCGTTATGTTGGATTCCACGAGCTGCTGAACCCGGCTTTCCCCTTCAGCCCGGACGCGATCGTTCACGAAGCTCGAACTCATCATGAGCAACGCCTGCAGAGTTGATGCTTTGTTACCGATCGCTGGCGGGGTTTGCCGGTTGCTTTGGTAGAAGCTTTGCATGATGGCGTCGACTGCCGTCGCTTCGCCGCCCTTTCTCCTGCCCCCGACATCGCTAGGACTGGACAACTGTTTGACCCTCGAGACCTGGATGCCGGAAAACTCGAACTGGCCGGGTCGGCCGGTGGCCTCCGCAATGGCATCCACGACTTCCGGCCCGGTCAACACCCGAACGAACTTACGCGCGTAATAGGGCGTATAGGCCTCCTTCCAACCCCCGTCAAAGCGACTCGAGAGTTGATACGCGCTCGACTTCATGACGGCCTTGATTAGGCTTTGGACGCTGAAATTATGGTCCCGAAAATACTCGGCCAAGGCCTCCAACAGTTCCGGGGAGGTCGGTTGCACAGTCCAAGGGGCCGGAGGGGGGTTTTCGGGGTCCATCCGATCCAGATCGAAGCCATCGTATGGCTCGACAAATGCGACGGTCATCAACTGGCCCCAGATCAGATTCACTGTCGCACGGCTAAACTGGATGTGGTCTGTGAGGATGCGGGCAAGCTCGGCCCGCGGATTGACATCGGGGTCCGGCTCTTCTCCAGTCAACAGGAACGCGGGTTCGTACCGCCTTCCGTCCCGCGGATAATAGATCTCGCTTGCAGTATGAAATGGTGCATCGCTTCCCGTGTCATAACCATCGGCTAGGTCATCGATGATCATGTCGCCTTCGCTGCCATTCTTGCTGCGATCATCCCATGTCATGATAATGCGCGTGCGTCCGAAAAAAGCCGCCTGCCGATGGAACTCCCTCCGCGTCTTCCTCGTCAGGTACAGGTTGATGGGTTCCAGGTGACCCGCACCGTCGTGACAGGAGATGCACGATGTATTCACGCCCAGGAAAATACGGGCCACGTCGACGCTGAACTGATCTACTCCGTCGAGTCGATTTCCGCTGATGTAGTCGTCCTTGCTGTGTGGCATCCGGTTCGTGCCGTTGCTGTTCCTGGCCAGGAAGGCAAGAGCAGGAATCGTGCTGTGGCTTTTCGCGACCGCGGTCAACAAATCATGGGCCACCTCGTTGTAGGGTCGGTCCAGGCGCAGCCACTCCTTGTTCCAGAAATGGAATGCGTGTTTTCCTCTACCCGATCTACCCTCCAGGCGGAACAGATCTCCCCACCACCAGGCCCATTGTTCGGCAAATTCTTCAGTGCCGACCAGGTTGTCAATGAGAGTGTCCCTCTTCAGAGGATCTTCTTCGGCCAAAAACTCACGCACCACGTCCGCCGGAGGAAGCTGGCCTATCGCATCGAGATAAACGCGTCGGATAAACTCTGCATCGCTGCTCAGCCGCGCATGCGGAATCCCATCTCGCTCCATTCGCCCAAAGATGTGTTCATCGACAAGATTCTGGCGCACGACCTGATGCGGACCCTGTGCGGAGGGAGAAAACGTCCCAACAGCCTGTTCCGTTAACCGGCTCGCTTCCGCAGCGTCGTTGGGCCTCGGAGCAAACAAACCACGATGGGCCTCTTCAAACCTGTCGGTTTTCTGGCTACTCATCTGGGGGTTGGGCTTCTGGGCTGCAAGAGACAGCGCTACACACAACACCAGAAACAACCCTAATACAGCTTTCGTAAGTCGTTTCATTTGGCCTTCTCCAAGGCAGTGTTCCCCTTGGTGTTTCAGGATTTACCTTTGTAATTTCATTGACTTGTATACGGAAACTGTCGGCATGTCAAGTTTCCGTTCATACGTCATAGTGGGTAAATCCGGCCGAAGATCCTTGATGGCGCACCGAGCGGGGCTACTGCGACCGGTTACCCAGTAACTAGATTCCCGGGAGCGCCAAGAAAGTTGACACACGGACACACTCGGGCCAGATCGTGACAGTTTGTCAGCACACCATTGTCACAAGGCCAGACGGTTCGGAATTTGCGGGGTCCAGTCGGAGAAATGGCGTCGCATTGAAGGGCTTTTGAACTGAGCGTTCCCGTTCGGCTGCGTTGAGCTTCCGCGAATGGCTAGGTCCCGAGGAGAGGGTGACGAAAGCGGTAATTCTTATTTTGACCGGCATGGTCATAGCACCGGTGGTGGCCTGGGGAAGCTGTCCCGAACTCAGTTGAAACTCGATGGCGGTTCAGGTTCATCAGTTAAGCCACCTTCTCGCCGGTGACCTCGTCTTTGAGCTTCGCTTTGAGCATCCAGAGATCGCGATATCCTTGAATCTTTCGAAAGTTTTTCTCGGTCTCCAGGAATGCCGAGGCGGCCCATCGTAACACCATCTCACCATTCCGCCATCGACCGACCCGACGAGTGCGGATACGAACTCCGGAGTGGGAACTGTCTATGATGTTGGTCGTTCCCAGGCAGAGTCGCAATGCAGACGACAGCTCGAGGCGATTGATAGTAAACAACTCGGGCAGACCCTCTTCGAGACTGGCTGCCGCGTCAGGATAGTGTGGTCGCAGCCATTCGGCCTGCCTGCGCAGTTTGGCGATGCCTTCTTTCCACGGTAACCGGAATGCCGCTTTCATCACCGAACGCACCTGGTCGGCCAGATCCTCAGTTTTGACGTGACATTCCGGATGTTGTGGTTGCGGCATCGTTGGACCGGGTGGGATGGACCGAAGACCCTGTCGATCGCGCTGCGCAACGCCTTGGAGCCGTCGAGGACGAACAAGTATCGCCAGCTTGGATCGATGCCACGCTCGACCAGATCCTCCAACAATGCCGTCGTGGTGGCCCCGTTCTCGCTGGCGCCATCCTGGATTCCCAGGACGACCTTCTCGCCCTCCACGTCCACACCCACCGCGCAAAGAACGTGATGTGCGCCAAAGATCACACATCCAGATAGATCACAAGAAACTCCCTTTCGTCGAAACGTCGTTCGCTCAGCCGTTTCAACTCCCGGCCACTCTGTTGGACAATCCCTTCCCGGAGGAATTGTTTAGGTTGCGGATTTCTACCGACAGCGCTCAGTTGCACATGCGCACGGCCTACATGACCCAGCAGAACCTGAGCGTAGCACGCCAGTTCGACACCACCGTGGTCGAGGTGACCTACGCGGGCACCAAGGGCAACAAGCTGCAGCGGTCGAACCGAGACCTCAGCGCGGCGGTCCTGGGGCCGGTTGCCAGCCGGCGTCCCTATCCGAACTTTTCGGCCATCGGAATACTCGAGGACAGCGCGAGCTCCACCTAACATTCCGTGCAAACTCGCTTCGATCGGCGGTTGTCCCGTGGATTCTCGGTCCTTGGCGCTTACACGTATTCGAAATCGATCGACGACGATTCCGCCCAGAGTAGTAGGGCTTCTGGCGCCGGGCGGCCGCAGAACAATTACAACTTGAAGGATCAACGTGGACCAGCTGTGTTCGATCGCACGCAGGTTCTAACCGCAGCATTCTTGTGGGAGATCCCTGGTAGCCGGAACCTGACCGGGATTGCTGGTGCGCTCATCAAGGGGTGGCAGGTCAACGGGATTTACGCATACTCCAACGGGCAGCCGTATACACCCGAGTTGCTGGGGGATATGAGAATGATACTGTCGGGTCCCCCGTCGACCCCGCTCAGTGGGAGAGTGTCATTCCCGTGGCCCGCTACAAGGAAGGTCAGGTCGAAGAGATACGCTTCTACCCGACCGACCTCGGACAAAAAATGGGGCGTTCCCGCCGGGGCACGCCGCGAATGGCCGATGAAGTGACTGCAAAGAGAATCATCGATCGCCTCGCCCGACTTTCCGCACCATTTGGGACCGAAGTCAGCATGGAGCAGAACGTGGGGGTTTGGAAGAAACCAAGCTCAATTCCGCAGCGGTGACTCACGCCTGAAGTCCATAGTCCCCGGGGCGAAGGTCACATTTCTTCCATTTTTGCCACCGACCCCTGCTTTTTCCTTGACGATTCTTGATCTTGGTCGGAGCATGAAAGACAACTTGGTCAAATAGGACACGCATGCAAAGACTGCTGCTGTATTTGATCATCGCAGCGATCGTGACGGCTCACGGACCGGCGGCTTGGGCCCAAGGGCCGCCCCGAGAAACCGAGGCACGCGAAGAAGCGGCTCGCCGTACCCTGGAAATCATGGAAATGCGCAGGCGAACGGCGGAGAAGGCACCGGTACGCGAGGGAGAGATCGTCCGGCTTCACGCCGAAGGGAAATTCACTCACCCGCCCAAGAGTGATCTGAATTGGCGGGCAGAACCCCGGGGAGGCTGGACCATCGAGACGGAGCTCGATTGGGACCCAACCGCTCGAGCTTGGAACGGTTTCGCAAGTGACATGACCGAATTCCTGAGGATGGCAGAAGAGATTTCCCACTATCGCCTCGCGCCCATGTCGGAACCCTGGGCCGTCAAGGGTATCGAGAAGCGATCAAAGGATCTCCAGAAACGGGTCGAAGCGATCTTACGTTTCTTACTGGATGGCCACCCCGACGAGCTCCGAGCCGCTCCCCTCTTCGCCGACCTGACGATGGATGGAAAGGTCGCGGCTTTGAACTCGCGTTTTTCCAATGTCCGGCCAAAGATCGTCGAGGTGTTGGTTGGAGACATTATCGACGTGGATCTTTACCAGCAAGTCGTCCAGGAGCTGACTGAAATCAAGGCGCTGGCACAAGCTGTCAGACAGTAACTACGGCGTCTCCTGCTTCCCACGTTTGATTGACCTCGGTGCAGACTACGCATCGATACCTGTCCTAAGGACAACCGGGTTTCGCCCTGAGATTGCGCGAGTCGTTCGGGTTCGCAAAGGAATCATCATGTGGCACGAGAACATCCTGGGGACCATCGGAAACACCCCACTGGTCCGTCTCACCGCAGTTACCCGCGGGGCAAAACCCACCATCCTGGCCAAACTGGAGTACATGAATCCCGGGGGAAGTGTGAAAGACCGCATCGGGATCAAGATGCTCGAGGACGCTGAAAAGAAAGGAAAGATCCAGCCGGGCGGAACCGTGATCGAGGGCACCTCCGGCAACACGGGCATGGGCCTGGCACTGGCGGCTGCGGTCAAAGGGTACCAGTGTATATTCACGATACCCGACAAGATGAGCCAGGAGAAGATCGATACCCTTCGGGCAATCGGAGCGGAGGTCATCGTGACGCCGACCCAGGTGGAACACCACGATCCTCGCAGCTACCACTCGGTCGCGCTGCGTCTGAACAACGAGATTCCCAACAGTATTTTCCCGAACCAGTACGAAAACCTCTCCAACAGCGAGGCACACTACGAGACGACAGGACCCGAGATCTGGGAGCAGACCGAGGGGAAAGTCACCCACGTCGTGATCGGTGTCGGAACGGGCGGGACCATCAGCGGGTCGGCGCGGTACCTGAAAGAACAGAACCCCGAAATTCGGGCGATCGGTGTCGATCCGATCGGGTCCATCTTTGCCGAAATGTTCAAGACCGGAAAGCGACCCGAACCCCAGCCCTACAAGGTGGAGGGGATCGGCCAGGACGAGAAGCCCCTCAACGTCGACTTTTCAGTCATCGATGAGCTCTATCCTGTCTCCGACAAGGATTCGTTCCTGATGACCCGCCAGTTGGCTCGCCAGGAAGGAATCTTCGCCGGTGGGTCCGCCGGCTCTGCGGTCCATATCGCCCTGAAGTGTGCCGAAGGTATGAAAGAGAGTGACCTGGTCGTTGTCGTCATCCCGGACTCGGGTACACGTTACCTGAGTAAGATCTACAACGATAACTGGATGCGTGACAACCAGTACATGGAGGCCGCTCTGAACGTTCGGGCGAGTCAGGTCGTTCGAGAAAAGGTCCGACGTGCGGATTCCATTCTTTCACTGAAGCTTGCTGCAACGATCGAGGACGCCGTGAACCTGATGCGGGAACACGAGATCTCCCAGGTGCCTGTGATCGAGGAGGGGAGCGTGGTCGGCAGCATCAGTGAAGCGCGACTCCTCGAGGTCCTCGTCTCCGACCCGTCGGTCCGGAGCAAGCCTGTCGCCGAGCACATGGATCCGCCTTTTTCCGTTCTGGCGGCGGACGCCCCGATCAACGTGCTTGCGGAACACATGAGAGGCGAGATGACTGCTGTCCTCATTGAGAACGGCAAGGGGTTCGACATCATCACAAAATCGGATCTGATTCTCTTTCTCACCAGGCTTCAGGGGGCGGAATAGAGCCGGCCGTAACGCGAGCTATCACACTTGGCTTGGCAAAAGTAGTTTCTGTCCTACTTACCGGCGCCAATCCGCTAGGAATTTTTGGAGCTGCGGGTGCTATTCGGGAAATGTTCTCCGAAAGGAACACGGCGACAACGGACTCAGATCGACTCTTCTATCTGTACACAGAGGATGATTCTCACGACGAGCACGAGTTTGCTTTGGTCCAAATCGATAAGACTTCTGGCGAGGAAACGGGGCGAATCTGGGTAGATCAAAGGAAGCCGCAATATGTCCTCGAGAGCTTTACGCAAACACTCTATTACAGGGACGGGGACAAGACCATCCGAGCAGTGCGCTTCCCAAAGCACCAAAACTGACTGCAGGCTGAAGAAGCCGCGCCACCGCACACACGCTGGCCCTTTTGGCTAGCCAACCCAGCTTGACCAAGCACTTACCGCAGTCAAACAGTAACTACTACCTATTGATCATCGACCAGTGGAATCCCGCAGTCCGACGTCACCGCACCGAGACGTTCTGTTACGGGCCATTGTCGTGTCCGTTCTATAAGCCGGGTCCTACACGAAAGGTCCCTGGCCGACGTGGCATGACCTACAAAGAAGAAGAACTGGGTGGATGAAGAGGCCACATCTCATCGGCAGCCCCGTGACTGATCGTCCGTTCCGATTGCACTTTGTGCGTGTCGGCAGCAATTCGCCAGGGACAGGTTGTTGCTTCAAGGCGAGAGCAGCCTGTCTGTGCAAGCGGATGGATCGAAGCTTCGGCTACATGAATGGTGTAAGGAACACGCTCGCGCTTGCATGACCATTATGTAATTTCCACTCGGTATTGGTGTCCCGAAGCGGTCGCTGACAGCGCTCTGTCCATTCGAGATTGTCCGTCGGATCCACGTATTGAGCCAGCCATTCTTCGATGGCCTCTTTGTGCTCTTCCACAGTTCGGAACGAGAACTCATTCAAAATCGTAGTGATGTATTGATTGAACCGCGCCCCGATCGACACAGCGTGAAGTTGGCACATCATGTAGGCGTTCTGCGTAGCCTCTTCTTCGTCGTAGATCTTGGGTTTTGCCGTGGCCGACGCAGCCACAAAAGACGCGTCGGCGGATCGGCGGCGATGGAGCAACGCGACGAACCCGGCGTGCGACAGTTCCGTCTCACGTCTTCGGCGAATGCGCACCTCCGTGGGCCCGATGCGCTCGGGTGCCGTAATGTCGCCGACATACGCGAGTCCGGTGACGTGCCCAACGTCTCCAGCACCCCTTAGTGGCGGCCCAAAAACAAAATCACATAGCCAGGCGTAGCTCTGTCAAATTGGTTCGACCGCCATTCGGATGTCAATCAGTTAGATAGCGAGCGAACCTCATACCGCCGAGGCGGAAAAGTTAAGAGGAGCCGACTTTGAAGTGGGCTCGAAGAGTCATCGCCGGGGCCAATTGTAAATAGACGCCGGCGATTGTCGGCTGGTAACCTTCGATTTGAAGAGAACGGAGGTTGTCACGGCCAACTATGCCACTCTACTGCGAGACCACGTCACACTCAAGTGCCGGAGCATTGACCGAATTTTCCTACCCGAGTCATGGCGGTATTTGCGTCCCTCGTCGGGTTTTGCAACGTCCTGGTTGGATTCACGAACGCTCAACTGGTCGCACAGATTGGGGCGCTGCTTGCAGACACCCCGTACACATCGCGCCAGGCGACGTACGATCTCAGGCGGCTCAAGCGGAAAGGCTTGATCTCAAAAATCCCTCGCTCGCGCCGTTATCAACTCACCGAGCTCGGCCGCCGGGTGGCCGTGCTCTTCACGAAGACGTATGGACGTGTGCTGGTGCCGGGGCTCACGGCACTCCACCCACGATTGCCCGAAGATGTTGCCGCACGCAGTCCGGTGGCCGTCGCTTGGCGCCGCCTGGACCGTGCTCTGAATGACTTCATGGACTCAAGGTTAGTCGCGGCATGAAACTTGACCATTTTGTGAACTTCCCCGCGGCCAAGAAGATCTAGTGAATCCACCGGGCCTATCCCACGCCAGCGGAGCTCCATCCAAATGTTTTGGACAGCAATGGCCACGGGCTGCTTCCTCGAAGAGTCACGAGCGCGATCCGGCAAGGTGCCTCGTCTGCCCCGGGGGCAGATGGATAGTCCGATTTGTGCATCTTGACCATTCAAAAACGAGCCATCTCCGGTTTGCCCATTTTCCAGCGATCAGACCCGTTCCGCCCCCAGGCGATCAACCAACCTCCCGTAGTTCGACCGGCCCAATGGGACCAGACCTCCCAGTCATTCTGCCGACCACCAACACCCTCGATGTCGAGACGGTTTCATCTGAGATTTACTTGCTGAACCGCTTGACCCGCTGATCGTCGGGGTTTAGAGTCCCAAGCAGACATCAACCCGATGGACAGCTCAGGGAGACGGCATCGGTGGCTCGCCCAGGAACGCGACCGGAGTCGGAGTGATTTTCTGCTCTCTGAGATGGCACTCCTATTTCATCCCCGTAGCGGTTCGGGCGAACAAAACGACAGGGCAGCCTTCTGTGTAGGCTGGGGGAGAGAAATTATGGATCTCGACCGAAAACTGATCGGTTTTTTGGTATTGGTTTTTGTATTAGCCGCGGCAACGCCTGCTTGGTCGCAGGTGGCGCGTGGCAGTATCGGTGGGACGGTTACGGATGCCTCGGGAGCCCGAAGCGGAGAACTCGAGGGAGGACTGGTTTCCAAGGCGAAGTGGTTCGGCTGGAAGGCGGCGATGTTGATTCCCGGTTCCGACTACATGAAGGTCCTGCGGATCCGGCACGCGATGGTCCAGGCGACGAGAAGACTCTACGAGCGGTATGACGCATTGATCGCTCCGCTGAATCCGATCGGCGCCCGCCCGATCGAGCCCGCCATGGAGCGCAACATCGAAGGGCGTCCCCGGTATCGCTCCGACCTCCTGACGCTCGGGAATCTGGCCGGGTTGCCAGGAGTGGCCGTTCCCTGTGGGTTCACCGACAACGGACTTCCGATCGGCCTGATGATCGTGGGACGGCCGATGAGCGACGACCGGATCCTGGAGATCGCGCGCTCCTACCAGCAAGCCACGCTCTGGCATCTCGAGCGTCCAAGTTTTCGAGAGTGAATCTAAGGAATCAGCTTTCGGAACTACCTTCCCTCAAATCACATCCTCAATCGGAATTCCTGATTGAGATCATTACCGGCGAAACGAGTACCAGTTCGGCCGGCTTTCCTTATATCTCGGATAGAAGCTTCAGGATATTCATCGAGAAAGTCCCCCACCTCTTTCATCGAGGTCGGGCCATCTTGAGCTGGCTACGCGTTCTCGAGGGAGAACTTGTTCGCACGCGCATTTCATCGCAAGGAGAGAGGGACTCGCTTGAACGAGCGATAAAGGTCCTGCGTACAATTGTGCTGACGGCAGGCGTCACCGCACCACCCGATTTGTGGCTCTTGAAGCAAGTCTTGTCGACGCACAAGAAGATTCAGACAATCGACTGGCTGCTCTCCGGAAATGCACTGGAACCGGAAGAATATGCCCGGGAAAGGCACTTGGGCCTCAAACAGCTCAAAATGGATCTCCATTTTCTCTACTCCCGCGGTTATCTAAGAAAAGGCGATTCGAATTTCCTGGTCGCTCAAGATCCATCCATCGCCAGGGTGCTGGAAAGTATTGAAGTCATCGATCCGAGACAGTGCATTAACTTCGTTCCAGAATTCACGAACTGGTTCTCTCAGACAGCCACCCTCCGTCAACAGGAAGCCTTCCTGAGGGAATGGCTCCGAGTTGACGCCGTCGATTATCCGACGAATTCATGGGTAGCGAATCACCTCCAGATCGAGCTTGGCTATCGGCTGTTGCCGCTTGTCCTGAGTTTGAGAGCAGTAGGCCTAACCCAATCACTGAAGGAAGATGTCGTCCTGGAGGAGCACATCCCAGCCATCCTCCCGGAAATGAGCCGCATTTTTGAAAGTGCCGGCTTTCTGAAGGACGGCAAAGTCAGTGAATTGGGAGAGCGCGTCTTTGAGCGTGGCCCGGGACCGTTTGGCATCATCGCGGCCTATCATCCTTACCTCAACAATCTGGAAGCCCTCCTGACATCCAGCTCGCTGGGCACCTGGGTTCATCGTGGTGAAAATGTCGCCGCCAGTCAGGATGCCAACCGCAAGACTTTTAAGGTAGGGAACGATCGACTGGACGCCTTCTGCAAGAAATACAATTTTCGATATTCGATTTTCATCGAGCATGCCGTCGGACGCGGTGAAGCAACTCGTCAGCGCCTGGCGCGAAGTGGCGAAGATGATATTAGATATTTTGGGGCAGACTTAGAAGACGCCGCGATTGATCAGGCCATCGAACAACAAAAGCAGGGTTTTCTACCGCGAAATATGCAGTTTATCCGCTCTGCAGATATCGGTGAGCCGGAGAAGGTCATCCAGTTCCTGCGGAATCTGGGTCTCGCGAATCAGCCGACGGTGATGATGGTTGGCAATGGATTCCATGAAATCCGCGAACAGACCAACGAGCGGATGATCGAAGTCTTCAGGGCATATCAGGAGGCGGGCTTTGTGTTGATCTTCACCGAAGAATCAGCCTTGCACGACGAGGCCCTTGTACATACTGCATGGAACACCTACCATGCCGGGTTTCGGTACGTGCATGAAATCTCGGGCCAGGGCTTGAGGCCTGCTCTCGAAAGCGGTGACGTGTCCGAGAGATGGAGCTGGCGGAAATGCGCGACTGTCGGCGGTTGTTTGATCTTGGACGAATTCTGTTACCGCTCAAGAAGCATTTATCCGCATCGAAGACCGAATCACAAGAATCCTTCCATCAGTGTGACCTACTTCTGTGTTCCCTACAAACTGGGCGACAGGCTCGGTATAGAAACCGATTGAGCTCTGAGAATAGACCGTGGGTTTGTCCACCCGGTCTGGCCCACTTTTGATCGTCTGATTTGGGCCACCCCCTCCTGTTAATAATTCCGAGTAGTGATAATTACCGTCGGGCCTGTGTTGTAGATGTGGGAAAGCCGAGCGCCCTTGGCGAGGCTTTTCCAAGCGCTGTGGGAATCCTGGTTTTTAGGATTTCCACAGCGCGTCATCTTCCACAGGCCTCCGTTTCTTTCTTTTTGGTTCTTTTTCTTTCTTTCGGGAAAAAACTCCGTTTCCAGGATCGCCCAGGATCGACGACCGCGCGGCGATCCGACCCTCAGGACGTGGTTTGTTTCGCGGGTTTCTCCTTTCCAGGCGGATGCCGTGGTTTCTGTCGTTTCTCCAACGTGCGCCGAAACCGGAAGGATTCGGTTCCGGTCTCGATGATGTGAGCGCGATCGGTTATCCGGTCCAGCAACGCCTTGCACAGCCGAACATTGGGAAACACCTGGGTCCATTCCGAGAACGGCAGATTCGTTGTCAAGATCACCGTCGCCCGCTCGGCTCGATCCGAGATGACTTGAAAGAGGAGTTCGGCGCCGAGGTCTGCCATCGGGACATAGCCGACTTCGTCGATGGCAATCAACTCGTATCGGAACCATCGGGCCAGAACCCGGCGGAACTGGTCGTTGTGGTGGGCCTCGACCAACTCGTTGATCAAGCCGGCGGCCGTCGTAAAGCGAACCCGCTTCTTCTGCCGACAAGCGGCCACGCACAGTCCTGTGGCCAGGTGCGTCTTGCCCGTTCCACACTCCCCGATCAGGACGACAGGTTCGGCGTGTTCTAAATAGCCACCGTCTGCGAGTCCACGGATCCGGTTGGCTGGAACCTTCGACCGCGAGAAGTCAAAGTCCTCGAGTGTCTTCATTCGAGGGAAACGTGCGGCTTGAATCCGCCGGGCCACGGTGTTCCGTTCGCGTTCTTCAACTTCCATCGCCAGCAAGGCTTCCAGATACCGTGTGTAGGTGTGCTCTTCCCGCTGGGCCTGCTCGGCCATGGCCGCAAACTGCGTTCCGATCGTGGGCGTCCGGAGAGCTTTACAGTACTGCTGAATCGCCGCCTGTTCGACCCCGCCGGCTGTGGCGGACACTAGACCACCTCCGCAGTGAGCAGTGCATCGTAAGTATTCACCTCCGGCAGGGGCCGCTCATAAGCGCGTAGTGCGGCCACTTCCAGTCGCGGCGCCGCCGGCCGGTCGAATCGGGCCTCGGTCATCAGGTAGCGCGCCGCGGCGGCATCGGAGCATCCCAGGCGCAGGGCTTGTTGGAATGCGGAATCCAGCTCGCTATAGCCATGTTCCCGGCCCAGTAGGAGCAACTCCACCATTGCGCGGGTCCCATTCTGTTTTCCGTTGCGATCGATCAACGTCTGCCAGAACTCGTCATAGCTTTTCGGCCATCGGCCCTGTTGCCGCCATTGCTCCAGAGGCTTGCTCCCGGCCAGCGCGCCCGGCTTCCGCTCCAACACCTCCAGATAATGTTCCAGATTGAAGAAGTGCTGGCCGTTTCCATATCCTCGCTCATGCCGCGCCACGCATCCGCCATCGTGCCAGACCTCCACGTAGGCCGGAAAAACGCTCGCCCGCACCACAGTCCCGGCCTTGACGGGGGCGGAGTAGAAGTTGTTACGCACCCGTACACATCCCTTACCATCGACTCGTGGAAAGCTGTCCTCGGCCAGAGGGAACCCTTCGGTCGATAACGCGAGCAGATGGGGCTGTTCGATCTGCATCCCTTCACCCACCGTCTGGACCCGATCGCCGATCTTGCGCCGTTCATCGGCACGGCAACCGGCCAGCAGCTGCGCATTCAGATCCGCCAGGTCCTTCGCCTTCGGCACCGGTACCAGGTGATTGCGCCGGAAGTATCCGGCTTCGCCTTCCACACCGCCTTTCTCGTGGCCCTCGCCGGGTGTGCAGAACTCGGCTTGAAACTTCCAATGCGACCGAAACGCGATGAACCGTTCGGTCTCTACACGCCGGTATCCCCGCAGAATCTTCTTCACCGCGCTGGTCAGGTTGTCATAACGCAGCACCCCGAAGACCCCCGCAAAATAGCGGAAACCCAACTCATGAGCCTCCAGGAATGCCTGTTGTGTCGCCCGAGGATAAGCTCGATGGAATGCGCCACCACTGCCCATGCTCCGCATACAGAAAACCTGGAGCTTCTGCCGTTCGCCATCCAACTCCGCGACGGCTTCGTACCAGTCGATCTGTGCTTCCTGACCCCAGGCGTAGCTTTGCGGCACGAACGTCTCCTGTCGGATGAAACCCATCTCCCGCTTCCGCCGCCCGACATACCGGCGAACCGTCGATTCCCCAATCGGATGTTTCGGAAATTCCATCCGGATCCGTTCGTAGATCCGGTGACTGGTGTGCCGCTGCTTCCGCGGGGCCTGCCTGTCCGCCTCCAACACCCCGTTGATAAATTCCATAACCGGCTCCAGCCTCGGCCTCTTCCGCTCCGGGCTCTTCCTCGCCGGCGGCACGGCGTTTCCCAGCGCTTGACGC
This sequence comes from Terriglobia bacterium, assembly GCA_965247425.1. Taxonomy (GTDB): domain Bacteria; phylum Acidobacteriota; class Terriglobia; order 20CM-2-55-15; family 20CM-2-55-15; genus CAZOZZ01. Next base: position 445,602 of record OZ252023.1, on the reverse strand, counting down.
ACCATCCGCCGATGCACCCCCAGCCGCCGGGCCACACCCTGGATCGTTCCCACACCAAACTCGTGCTCTCGCCGAATCTCTTCAAATAATTCCACCTTCGATCTCCTTGACACCGGGTCCCTCCATTCCGACTCTTTGTTCGGAACAGCCTCTCCGGTTCAGTCGTCAGGGGTGGGCCAAATCAAACGATCAAAAGTGGGCCAATTTAGAGTAGCGAAATCAAGACCGTCGGCGAGCCGGTGAAGAGGTCTCGGGTGTGAGAGGGCGAAACTTCAGGATCGGGTGTAGGTGCGCTCTATATGAGCGCACTTCGTTTCAGCTCGAAGAATGTGCGGTCATATAGACCGCACCTACACCTTGTTAGGAGATTCGCCTCTCCAAAACTGCCTCCCATCGAAAGGCTGCTTTTGGACAAGGATGGTCATAGACCGCACCTACAAATTCCCGACAACTATCGCTTTCTGAGGCAACAAAGGTTGGGCAGAAACTTGGGCTAGTCTAGATTCCAGCGAAAGGACGGAACCTGACGAGTGACCAATCCCCGTCAGGTTCCGTGAAGCTCAACCAACGTACGACGGCGTGTTTTCCCGGTATTCCGGCAAATCGCCGACGTGGTCTTTGAACATGTGGCTGCGGATCTGGCCGCGGCTGTAAGTCGCGTCGACGTTGAACATCGCATCGATGGTCTTCGATATATCGTAACGACTCACCACCAGGCCGGAATTACCCACCTTGATGTCGGGTCCCCAGAAAGTGGAGGCCGAACGGTGCGCGTAGTAGTAGCCCGTGGAGTGGTGGATTTCCCCATACAGATTGACTTCATCGTCGCGGCCGAATTCGGGCCGCATCACGATCGTGGTGTTCTTCGAGAAATAGGGATCGTTCTTGATGAAATCGAAGATCCGGCCGATCTGTTCGTCCGTCGTCCTGCAGACTTTGGCGTAGTCGATCCATCCGGTCTCCTGACGGAGGTATCCGCCGGCGCCATGCCCCGCATCGTGACCCGTCTGCTGCCAGAGCAGCATCCGGGGCTTGAATTCCTTCATGATCTGCGGCAGGACGTGCAGTGATCGCGCCTCCGACAGATAGGGGTCGTAGGGGATCGGAGGGTTCTTCAAACCGACGGGATTCCAGTCCTGTCTGGCTTGGATGTCTGCGATGAACTCCTCCATCTGTTTCTTCTCGGCACCGGTCAGACCCATGTCCGGAAACTCCTCGGCAACGATTTGATCGGGGGTTCTCTCGTGGCCCTCGTAAAAGAAGTGCCGCGTCGTCAACGAGACCGGCCGCGTCTCCTCACCGAAGTCTGAATGCGACGTGAAGTACTTCACGTTGAATCGCCACTGGCGGTAGTAGGAAACCCCGTTCAGGTACCAGTAGTTGGTGGCCTTATCTCCATAAGCCTTGCGGACATAATGCGGCATCGTCGGAAAGACCGGAACGCCCGTAAAGTAAGGAGCGCCGGTCAACAACTCCGTGAAGCTCGTGCCGTGACTCCCGGTCGTGACGTTGTTGTCCTCGTAGTAGGTGAAACCCTCTTTCGCGATTCGCTGCGCATTCGGGCAGATCTCAGGGGATTCGTACCATTCCTTTTTCCGGCTCCCGTTCCCGGTGATGAGGTAGATCAGGTGCTTTGTCTTGAAATTGAATCCCAAGCCGTCGGCGGCTTGCTTCTCCGCGCCCACCATCAGGCCGGGGGCGAGGACGGTGCCGGCACCGGTCATTCCCAACGTCTTGAGGAGGTCTCTTCTATCCATTCTCTATGCTCCTTGAAGTCTCTCGTTCACAACTATGAATTCAACCATCAAGAAAACGCTGTTCCGATTACGGCACATGACAATTCAAACATGCACCGCGCGGGGGGTGGGGTGGAATCATATCCACGCGCCGGACTCGCCCGGGTGCGGCGGACTGGGTCGCCGCTCCGGATGCTCCCGCCGAAGTCTGGGTCATCCGCCTGTCCCCCGCCGCAGGGTTCGAACCGCCGGTGAAGTCGATCTTCACGTTGGCCAGCAGGGGGTATTCGTATTCGCGCATGTCGAGCAGGTTGTCCGCATTGTCGCGGGCCATCACACGGACGACGTGCCACTCACCGGGCTCGTCCATCACGTGCGTGCGGAAGCTGCCGACATAGGTGTTCGCGTCGATGTTGAACCCTGATTTCTGGATGATCTCCGGCCGGGCGACCGCGTTCATGTGGACGCGCCTCTTGTCGATGTAGCTGGGCATTGCCGCAAAATCGATGACCAGGGTTCCGACACCCGACAGATCATCCACGGCAACAGCGGTAACCTGAATCTGCGAGCCGAGAGCCGCTTCGTTCCGATCCACTGTCACGGTGATCAGCCGCGGGGGAACCGTATCCTCCTGCGCGGGATCCTGGATGACGTTGAACCTGGCCGTCTTAAGCAGCGGATGCGTGTTGCCGAACATGAACACCTGCTGGCCGGCCCGGTCCCCGATCCACATCGACATCACCCGGTAGGGGCCGCCGACATAGTGCTTGGGAATATTGACGTACCCCACGTACCAGTCCTCTTCCTCGAATGTGGGAAGGAGCGTCAGCTCGCTGTACCTCTCCAGGGAGTTGATGAGGCGAACCTTGATGCTGGCCACGCCCGAAATGTTATCCGTCGCACGCACGTAAATGGGGATCGCCTGGGAGATATCGAAACTCGGCACCTCGTCTGAGGCCCGGTCCTTTTCACCGATTCGCACTTCCTCCAACACCGGGGGCATGACGTCGGCTTTCGGATTGGGTAGAACCGTAAAGTAAACGTCCTTGAGTCCGGGGTGATAGTCCTGGAAATACGCTTTCGAGTGACCCAGCTCGTTAGCAATGATCCCGAGCGTGTACATGAAGTAGAGCCCCGGCTCGGTCCACTCGTGGATTCTGAAGCTCCCTTCGTGCAGGAAAGGATTATCTTTGCTCGGCCTCATCCGAACGGTGAACGAGGTTCGTCTTCCCTGTGGTCCCTGGAAACCGATCGGCCAGGGGTTGACCCCGACCACATCCTCGACCATCGCCTCGAAGCGAACGGTTTCACCGGCTTTAACCGCCTGATTGAGCACCTTCACTTTGTGCAGGAAGGGTGGCAGATGATATCCCTTGAGTGTCTTGGGGTCGACAACCGGGTCGGGGTTGGAGAGAAATTCGTCCGGGATCCATTCCTCTCGCGGCTCGTCGAGGTAGTAGATGTCTTGATTTGGGGCGAGTGGTTTTCCGTACTCGAACATCTTGCCTTGGGACTGCTGTGGCTGCTGGCCGGCGAGCCATCCCCACGGAGTCATCGCGGCAGACACGAGCAAAAACACCAGGACGCTCACCAAATTTCGTTGCACGGTTCCTCCTTGCTCCAATCCTCTAGGCCCGTTCTCGTTATGTCGGATGGTACAGTAGTTCAGTCCGCATTAGACACCCACCAAAACTCAATGTCAAAAGAATCCGGGCAAGTGCCCCGTGCGACCCCAACTTGCGGGTTGGCGGCGGGCGTTCGGGTGAGTTTCAACGGGGATTCGGTATCGTTTCGTGCAGGTGACCCGCGCTCGCCGTTTCGGTTCGAGACCGGGACGGTCATGGATTTCAGCGGGTTGAAAACGGCAGCGGGAGGGCGTTCGCGGTGTTCCAGAGAATCTGATCCCGGCGGGAGGGACAAAGCGCCCACCTGGAACTCCTCATCCCCCCGGGCGCTCCAGCATGTTCCGCGCCGCCCGGTCGTTGGGGTCGATCCGTAGAACCTGCGTGAAATAAGAGTCGGCACCCTCTGGATTCCCCACCTGGAATTCCTGCACGCCCAGGTTGTTCAGGGCCACGGTGTTGAGAGGGTCCAGTTCGAGTGCCCGCTCGTAGGATTGCTTCGCGTCGGCGAGACGGCCGAGCGAGGCGAGCGCAACACCGGCGCCCACGTAGTTGTCGGCCCGGGCTGGTTGGAAGCGGATGGCGTCTTCGAACAATTCCAGTGCGCTGGCGAATCGCCCGTTTTCGAGATGGACCAGTCCAAGGTTGTAGTGTGCCTCCGCATAGGCCGGGTCGATCTCGATCGCTTTACGGTAGTGATCCATGGCACCTTCGGAACGACCCAGTTCTCGGTACGCGGCGGCCAGGTAGAAGTGGGGTTCCGCCGTCGTCGGGGCATCCTTACGGATGGCGCTTTCAAGCATCTGAACGCCCCGTCGGAGGTCCGGTCCCCGAACCAGCCCTATCCCCATGTACAGCTCCGCGTTTTCTGGGCGTAGTCCCGTTCCTTGAAGCCGGAACCGACTGCAAAGTCGATTTCCATTTCGAACGCGTTTACTTCCAGGCCGTCCTCGATCTGGTATCGCTTCTGGAAGAAGCTCCCATCCCGGCTCGTCATCAGGAAGTACTGATTCGAAGGCTCGTGATAGTAGCGGTTGTCCTCCTCCCAGTCTTCGATCGGCACAGCCTCTGCGATCGGCTGGAAGGTCCGGGCCATTCCCACCTGCTCAAAGCTCTCCGCGATGGCGGAATGACAGGTTGCGCAAACCCCCTGCCCCACGTAATCCGCTTCAGTCTGGCCGGGCGTAGCCGCCAGCCACAGGGTGAGCGCAAACAACGACGTGGACAGCGCGACGAAGGTCTTCATGGGGTGAAGATACTCGAAGCCCGATCGTGGTTTCAAGCGGCGGGCCGAATACCCACACAGCACGCCGATGCCGACCGGGACATCTGCCTGCTCGCTATCGGGGCCGAAACTATTCGCGGGCGGCCACTTATTTTGTCTACGCTCCGGCGCCTGGCAGCCTGGGGAAGGGAATCAGCGGTTCGTGGGTTTCTTGTCGGTCCGCGGGTTGACGCACACCGACGCCCAGCAGGTGTTGGAAAAGTCAGAACCGAGCTCGATCAACAGATTGACGGTCTCTGGAAACTGCAGTGTCTTTTCCACCCAGCCGTTGGCCATATCCGCGACGGTGTCGCCCTGACCGGGCTCTGTCGTCTGGGCTGAACTACCGCTGCTGATCTGGTTTGCGCGGCCCCTCACGTCCGCACCATACGTCACCAGATATTCGATGATGTCGTTACGGCCGAGGTAGGCCGCAGCATGCAGGACCGAATAGCTGCGCAAGTCGCTGGCGTTGACGTCGGCACCGGCCTCTTCGACAAGAAAGCGGATCGTTTCCAGTCGCGACTCCGGCACGAAGTTAGCGCCTTGAAAATCCTGATCCAGGCCCGCGGCGACCACGATCGGTTCCGTCCCGCCGGTTGTCGGGATGGTCGGGTTCGCGCCCGCGGCCAGTAGAATTTTCAGCGCCGGTACATCGTTGGCTTGTGCGGCCCGGTAAAAGGCGGTTGCGCCGGCGGGGTTCGGTTGTCTGCTGTCGCCAAAGGTCCTGAACCAGGGCTTGCGGATCAGGCGCGCATTGATGTCGGCGCCGTGAGCCAGCAGTTCCTTCAGCAGATCCACGTGACTCGTCTCTTCTTCGGCGACGCTGGGCGAGGGATACCAGGCACGCGGGGCATACCGGGCATCCAGGACAGCCCAGAGCGGGGTCACACCGGAGGCAGTAGATGCGATGTTCGGATCTGCACCGTGTTTCAGGAGGCCCTCTGCGACATCGAACCGGCCGTTGACGATGGCCTGCACCAGGGGCGTCATCCCGTCGCTCGCACTGCTGATCTGGTTCACCTCGGCACCGGCCTCCAGAAGCGCCTTAACTGCCTCGATCAGGCCTTCTCTCGCCGCAAAGTGCAGCGCGGCATTACCCCCCACCGTTGCAACGCTTTTGGCGCGCTGCGCGTCATGGGAGGACTCATTAGGCTTGGCCTCAGAGACGGCGCTCAACACGTCCACGTCGGCGCCGCGGCTGGCGAGCAGGCGGATCGCTTCGCTGCGATTCAGCGCGGCGGCAAACATGACCGGTGTCTGGCCGTTGGTCAGGTCGCGCGCACCCGGATCCGCACCCGCATCCAGTAGCAGCTCGATCGCCTCCGGTTTTCCGGCGGCTGCAGCCATCATCAGCGGAGTGGTACCGTTGCCGTTGGCCGCATTCGGGTCGGCGCCCGCTTCGAGCAGTAGCTGGACCGTGGCGGCATTGCCGTTGGTGGCGGCGATGGCGAGCGGTGTCATCGCCCCCAGACGAGTGGTGGCGCTCAGGTCGGCTCCGGCCTGGATCAACCACTGCATCATTTCGAGGTCGTCATGGTAGGCCGACCAGTGCAGGGCCGTCGTGCCGTCGCCTTGTGCGGCATTGACGTCGGCTTTCTGTTTCAACAGCGACTGGACGGTAGCGTGATCGCGCTCCATGGCGGCGTCCGCGATGCGGACGTCGCCGGCGGATGCCGCGAGTAAAATTCCGAGAACGACGCTAGTGACGCTTTGACCGAACATTTAGTTCTCCTCTGCCACGTCAGATTGAAATGGTTCCCGTGCTGTCGCCAAACCGGTCGATGTCCATTCCGAGCTTTTGAAGGACGGTTAACAGCCCGTTGGCCTGCGGGGTTCCCTCGGGAGTCTTGAGGTGAAGATTGCCCTTCACCGTGCCGCCGGCGTGGCCGAGCAGGAGGAATGGCACACGCTTGTGACCGTGAACGTTCGAATCGCCCATCGAGCTGCCGTAAAGAACCAGAGAGTGATCCAGCAGGTTGCCGTCGCCGTCGGGCGTGTTCTTAAGTTTGTCGGCGAAGTAGGCGACGAGGTTGTGATGGTACGTGTTGATGACGGCCAGTTCCTCGATCGATTTGGGCACGGACTGATGATGCGAGGCGACGTGGAACGCGATTTTCGAGCCGCTTTCACTGAATACGCGATTCGAGACGTCACGGCTGAACTTCATCGCCGAAACGCGGGTGACTTCCGCGGAGAACGCCAGTACCTGAAGGTCCAACATCAGCTTCACGTGCTCTTCCCAGGAATCGGGCACGCCGATGGGGGCGTTGGGCAAATTCCGGTCGGGATGGCTGGAGTTGTAAGCCTCGATGGCCTGGATGCGCCGCTCGATCTCCCGAACGTTATCCAGGTAGCTGTCCAGCCGTGCACGGTCGGCCGGCCCCAGGCCTCGCGTCAGGCTGGCGGCGCTGCGCGACAGTCCGTCGAGAATGCTGCGGTTGATCGTGCGGCGCTCGGCGCGCTCTGCTTTCGAGCCGCCGCTGCCGAACAGTTCCTCGAATGCCATTCGGGGGTTGTATGTCATTGGCAGCGGCTGGGTCGCGCTCGCCCAGCTGATCGTGTTCATGTACACACAGCTGTAGTTGTAGAAGCAGGCTCCTGTGGCATCCTCATTCTCCACCTGAAGGAGCATTGACGGAAGCGGTGTGTCCTGGCCGAACGTCTGCGCATAGAGCTGATCGATGGACGGTCCGCAATACACGTCGGACCCCATCGTTTGTTTCGGGTGACTCGCCGTTAGGAAGACGGCCGATGATCGGAAATGGTCTGCGCCGACTTCCTCGGGCATGAACGGGTCGGCCGGATCGCAGTTCATCATGCTGACGAGGGTAAGGTAATCGCGAAACGGCTCGAGCGGCTTGAGAATCTTCGTAAACTCGAAATCCCGACCTTCCTTCGCCGGCATGCGGAGGTTGTTATCGGTACCGTAGCTGGTACTGCCGGCATCGCCATGGACGATCTCGATGCAGGCCAGACGGCTTTTCGGAGACGCCGCCGTCCGGTTCAGTGGAGTCTGAGCCGGCACCATGGCTTCCAGCAGCGGCAGAGAAATCATCGCGCCCGTGCCCCTAAGGACCGCGCGCCTGGAGATGTGCTTCTTCGTAATGAACATTGGTTTAGCCGTTTCCGTTTGTTCGGTTTGCTCGCTCCAGCAAATCGCCGCAGGAGAAACCGTGATGTTTCACGTTCTTGGTTCCGTTGTGAACAGTTGCTGCCTGATCACCGTCACTGTTCGGTTTGCTCGCGTCTCGACATCTGGAACGATGGGCTCTTGATCACGCCCATGACGAAGGCCGAGAATCGATTACCGTTTCTTGCCGCATCCCGCGCGATGGAGCGGATGACCGGCTTATCCCGGTAATCCACCACGCGGCCCAACCCGTAGGTCAGGAGCTGCTCTGCAAAGTTCAAGTCAAAGAGATCCGAATGCTTGAGAACCGCGTCCCGAACGCTGACGGGTCCGGAGAGCGGTGTTCCGTCATACATCGTGTCGGCCGGATCGATGACATGGCCGTGATCTTTCGCGCGCCACAATCCGACCGGATCGAAATTCTCCATCGCGATGCCGATCGGATCCATGATCTGATGACATGATCGGCAAGGCTCTACTTCGCGGTGCTGTTCGAGTCGAGCGCGCACGGATTGTACCGTCTCGAAATCACCGGCTTCCTTAAAGGGCGGCACATTCGCCGGCGGAAGCGGCGGAGGCGTCCCAAGCAGGACTTCCAGGACGTATTTACCCCTTATCACCGGGGACGTTCGGTTGGGCAGTGCCGTCATGACCAGAATGCCCCCCTTTCCCAGCAGTCCAAACCGGTTCGGATCGGTCAGAGTCACCCGCCGGAAGCGGGGTCCGACAATATTCGGGATCCCATAGTGTTCCGCCAGCACCTCATCCACGAAGGTGTAGTCCGCCGTCATCAGGTCGAGGATGTTGCGGTCTTCGCGAATCACGCTGTCGAAAAGCATTTCGACCTCGCGCCGCATGGAATGTGCCAGATTTCGCGTGAAGTTCGGGTAGATGAGAGATTCGGGCGTGATGTCGATGAGGCCGCCCAGACGCAGCCATTGTCCGGCGAAGTTTTCAACAAGCGATGAAGATCGCGGATCCTTCAGCATCCGCTGGACCTGCCGCTCGAGCACGGCCGGGTCCGTGAGTTTGCCCTCGCTGGCCAGCGTGATGAGTTCGTCGTCCGGGCTGCTGCTCCAGAGGAAGTAGGACAGGCGCGAGGCCAGTTCCAGATCGCTGATGCGGTAAGCTTCGCCGGGACCGACTCCTGGCGGAGTGCGTTCGAACCGGAAAATGAATTCCATGTTCAGCAGTATCGCCTGCAGCGCCGTCTGGATTCCGCCCTCGAAGGTCCCGTTGCTCCGCCCCACCTCGTATTGCGGCATCAGGGCTTCCAGATCCTCCGGAGTCGCGGGCCGGCGGTACGCCTGGCCAGCGAGACGGGAAATGATCTCGGCCGCACAGGCGGGTTCCCCGCTGGGCGTGGCCGGCCGACAGCTGAAGATTTTCCGACGGCTGGGTGTTTCGGCAATGCCGGTCACGTCCATCGGACCCGTAATCCAGAAATTCTTCAGGTGCGGCAACGCGGTCATTTCGGGGTGACCCGAGACGGTCGCGTCCAGCAACAGTTGTTCGACCAGCCAGAACTGGTCCTGCACGGGGCCATCAAACTTTTTCAGGAACACCACGGAGACGCGACGCGGACCCGCTTCGACCTTGATCGGAGGCGTGAAGAGGTCGCCTTCGTATTCCTTGACTTCCGGATCGATCGTGAACAGGTGGGCCCGCTCGCCGTCGATGGAAACTTCCAGTTGCTGGTCCTTGATCGAATCCGGAAGCCGGGCGCCGATGAGCTGGCCCTGCGGGTGATAGGCCAGGGCCGCCTTGAAAATGTATTCGCCGTCGGCGGGGAAGTTATGGATCACGGATATACCGCCGCGGGTGCCGAATGGCGCACCCGGGACGCGCCGAAACTGATTGGCGGCCTTGCCGACCTGATTCACATCGTTGTATCCGACCATGGCCGACGAGGTGTTGGGATCTCCCACTGCTTCGCGGCTGATTTTCTCGGCGGCGCGAACGTAGCCCTGCATCAGCGCGGGGGTTATGGTCAGCGCATCAGCCAGATTATCGAAACTGCCCGCTTTGGGGTCGGCCGGCAAAAGCCCCGACACGTCGACATCGTAGTCCAGCAGCTCCCGCACGGAATTGCGGTACTCGGTTCGGTTCAGCCGATGCAGCGGCGGCGCCTTCATATTCGGATTCCGGGCAGCGACGCGGTCGATGCGCGATTCCAGTCCCGTGACGAAGGCCTCGAGGGTTTTGGCATCGGGGCGCGGCATGCCGACCGGCGGCATCATGCCCGCCCGGACCTTGCGTATCACCATTTCCAGTTCCCGGGTGTGCATCTCGGGGCGCGTCAGATCGACGCTTTCCCAGGAAAAGCCGCCGGAGCTGGTGTCGTCGTCGTGACAACCGAGGCAATAGCCGTTCACGACGGCTCGTTGAGGTTCCACGGGGCTTTCGGATTGCCCGAGAGCCAGAACCGCACCTACCATCAGCAATAGGAGGATCGGTAAGAACACTTTGTCCATAATTGTCCTGTCGGGTTCAGTCAGGTATACGCAATTATCGTGCTGATATTTCTACTACATACGGAGCCAGATGGCAAGCTGCAACGACCTCCCGAGACCGTTCCAAATAGGTGTTTAAAACGGACTGCGTCGGCCGAACAGTGTCGTCTGAAGGTCGAAGATGTCGACAGCGCACGCATGGTGCTCCATGTGAAGCAGGGCAGCGTGCGCACGGTCTTAGACTTGCGCAGGACCGATGAGCCACTCGCAAACGCCGCCCAACGTGTTGCCTTCCGCGACCTTAGGAGCGTCGGCATCCTGATCGTACTCTTTTCGAAGCTCAATAGCCCGGCCCACTGATACCTCTATCTACACCCCAAGTGCCACCTCGCGATGACACGCAAGACTCGAGGCCAGGATGGATTCGCTACTTCCTTTTTCCTGTACGACTCTTTCATTCGTACCAACTTACCGGTTTGTCCCGGCGTACTTCGGTCGCGGCACCCGTTCCTTCAGTTCTTCGAAGCAATTCAGGACAACGTTTGTTTGGGACCTCCCGTCAGTCCCGACTTCTTTCCGGCGACGAGGCGTTGAGCCCTTTCCGTGAACACTGCCAGGCCGCCACCGCACCTCGAGATTGGGTTTAAATGGCAGCCTGCTAGTCTCTGGATGGTTGACATAAGGATCACAAACAAATTCATTGCGGCTCGCTCCACGAATCAGCACGACACGCATCGATGACTGTTCTTCGATCCGAGTCTTTCCAACAGGGCTCCGTGTCGGGGAACGGAGCCACCCGTTGCACGGGACCGTTCGCCATATCCGCAGTGGTTTGCCCTCTCCGTCTCAAGCGGCGACATCGGCGCCCTTCTCTACGAGGTATAGAATCATCTCGTTATACCCTCGAGCAGCAGCGTGGTGGAACGGGGTGTAGCCGTCGAAATCGCGCGCATTTACATCGGCCCCGAGTTCCTCGCAAAGGTACCCGACAGCCATGTATCGGGCACATGACTGTGAACGTTACCTGCATATCACTACATCCGGAAAAGACTCGCCTGATGGAGTTTGGGCGAGAAGCTCTGGCAAAGTCAGAACAGACCGGTGGCCGGAAGCCTGCCACCTTCGATTTTCTTGGATTCACGCATATCTCGAAGCGAAGCCACGGCCGCTGCTCAGGCCCTCGTCGCATGGCGGAATGAACTCAGTCGAGATCAGTCATCGCCCTGCGCCACTCCGTCTTCGACAGATTCGACCAATATCATGTTCTCTCTCATCCACTTCAGCGCGTCGCCGATCATCTTGTTCCATGCGATAGGGTCGTGGTTCGGATATGAATAACAGTTCGTGCAATCAAGATCGATTTCCATCGGCGTCCAGCAGTTCACGCCAGGCACATCCTGTTCGGCGGCTTCGATGGTGATCCCTAGACTAGCTATAGCTAGTGTTGTGTCTCATAAATGGATTTACAACGGTTAATCTTTTCCATAATGGACTGAACAGAAGCGGTCCAAACGAAGGAAGAGGGATCGTCGTTGTTGAGGTGGACGTAATCGTCGATGGCTTGAATGAGATCGGGGACGCTATGAAAGACGCCGCGACGGATGCGCTTGACGGTCAGGTTGGCGAACCAGCGTTCGATCAGATTCAGCCAGGACGAACTGGTCGGGATGAAGTGCAGGTGGAACCGAGGTCGTTTGGATAACCATCGTTTCACATTCGGATGTTTGTGCGTGCCGTAGTTGTCGAGAATCAAGTGCAGGTCAAGATGCGGGGGAAACTCCCGATCCAGGCGGCGAAGAAACCTGAGGAATTCCTGATGTCGATGGCGCGGCATGCAATCGGCGATGACAGTCCCTTCGAGCACGTTCAGGGCGGCAAACAGCGTGGTCGTGCCATGACGTTTGTAGTCGTGGGTCATCGTGCCGCAACGCCCCTTTTTCATCGGCAAGCCCGGTTGTGTGCGATCTAGAGCCTGAATCTGACTTTTCTCATCGACGCACACGACCAGCGCTTTGTCCGGGGGGTTGAGATACAGTCCGATGACGTCGGTGAGTTTTTCGACAAACTGCGGATCCCGGGAGAGTTTGAACTGGCGCACACGGTGGGGCTGGAGCCCGTGAGCGTCCCAGATCCGTTGTACCGTCGCCGGGCTGACATCGGCATGAGCGGCCATGGTGCGGCAACTCCAATGTGTCGCTCCCTTCGGTTTTGTGTGCAGGGTGGCGTGAATGATCTTCTTCACTTTTTTGGAACTGATACGGGAGGGTCGACCCCGTCCTTTTGCCACGTCAGTCAGGCTGGGCGCTCCGCCTTTGGCGAAACGTTGGCGCCACAGAATGACCGTTGGACGACTGACTTCAAGTTGTGCCGCGATCTGACTGTTCGATATACCTTCGGCAGCCATTAAGATGATCCGGCACCGAGTTGCCACGCTTTGGGGCGTCTTGTGGGCCCGTGTCCAACTCTGAAGAGTGTTTTCTTGTTCGGATGTGAGCGACAGTTTTGCGGCGGATTTCCACATGACCGCACGATACATCCAGAAAGCTGCATTGTAAAGTTATTTACGAGACACTATACTAGCAACCTTAAAATTGTTACCCCCTGGCGTTCCCTAGCCGCTATTTGCCATGAAACGGCCGCACCAAAATGTGGCTTATTTTATTGATTTTAAATAATGGGACCGACCGGGCTTGAACCGATGACCTCCTGCGTGTGAATTCTCACAAACACCTTATGTTGTTTGCCCTTAGGCGTTCTGGTGTGGGTCCAGCAGCCCTCATTCGGAGTGTTCGGCAAAATCTTGTTCGCAGTTTGTTCGCAGTCACCTTGCTATAATCGGATGGTCCATCCTGAGGAACACAAATGAAATTCGAACGAATCACTGTCGACCCGACAGTCTGCACGGGAAAACCATGCATCCGCGGATTGCGTTTCCCCGTGTCGCGACTGCTAGGTTTGCTTGCAGCCGGTCAGGAAAAAGAAGAGATCCTCAAAGCCTACCCGTATCTGGAATCTGAGGACATCGACGAGGCCCTTCGTTACGCGGCCTTCCTCGCTGAGGAAGAAACCGTGGACGTCGGGTAGTGAGGCTTGTCGTTGACATGCAACTGCCGCCTCAGCTCGCAGTAACTCTAGTTGAGATGGGACACGACGCCGTCCATGTCGCAAACGTCGGACTTGATCGAGCCTCGGACGAATCGATCCTTAGAGTTCGCGCGAAGTAGCGGTCGAATCGTCGTCACGGCAGACTTGGACTATCCGCGGATCATGAGCCATTCGAAGAAAAATGACCCGGACATTATTCTTCTGCGGGGCGGAGATTTCAACGACGAAGAAGCCAGGGCCCGCCTGATTAGAGTTTTCGAGAAGCTTCCTGACGATCAAATCCAGCGTTCGATCGTCGTCGTTGACCGACACCGTATCCGGCGGCGTGAACTGCCTTTGCTGGACTGACCGGCTCAGATCGGGCAGCTCCCCGTTTCGAACGTGAAGTGGGACCGACCGGGCTTGAACCGATGACCTCCTGCGTGTGAAGCAGGCGCTCTTCCAGCTGAGCTACGATCCCTTCCTTCGAGAGCCTTATTGTCAGCGTTTTTATAACTTGACGTCAAGACCGGCGATCAGTTGCTAGTGTTGTGTCTCATAAATGGACTTACAACGGTTAATCTTTTCCATAATGGACCGAACAGAAGCGGTCCAAACGAAGGAAGAGGGATCGTCGTTGTTGAGGTGGACGTAATCGTCGATGGCTTGAATGAGATCGGGGACGCTATGAAAGACGCCGCGACGGATGCGCTTGACGGTCAGGTTGGCGAACCAGCGTTCGATCAGATTCAGCCAGGACGAACTGGTCGGGATGAAGTGCAGGTGGAACCGAGGTCGTTTGGATAACCATCGTTTCACATTCGGATGTTTGTGCGTGCCGTAGTTGTCGAGAATCAAGTGCAGGTCAAGATGCGGGGGAAACTCCCGATCCAGGCGGCGAAGAAACCTGAGGAATTCCTGATGTCGATGGCGCGGCATGCAATCGGCGATGACAGTCCCTTCGAGCACGTTCAGGGCGGCAAACAGCGTGGTCGTGCCATGACGTTTGTAGTCGTGGGTCATCGTGCCGCAACGCCCCTTTTTCATCGGCAAGCCCGGTTGTGTGCGATCTAGAGCCTGAATCTGACTTTTCTCATCGACGCACACGACCAGCGCTTTGTCCGGGGGGTTGAGATACAGTCCGATGACGTCGGTGAGTTTTTCGACAAACTGCGGATCCCGGGAGAGTTTGAACTGGCGCACACGGTGGGACTGGAGCCCGTGAGCGTCCCAGATCCGTTGTACCGTCGCCGGGCTGACATCGGCATGAGCGGCCATGGTGCGGCAACTCCAATGTGTCGCTCCCTTCGGTTTTGTGTGCAGGGTGGCGTGAATGATCTTCTTCACTTTTTTGGAACTGATACGGGAGGGTCGACCCCGTCCTTTTGCCACGTCAGTCAGGCTGGGCGCTCCGCCTTTGGCGAAACGTTGGCGCCACAGAATGACCGTTGGACGACTGACTTCAAGTTGTGCCGCGATCTGACTGTTCGATATACCTTCGGCAGCCATTAAGATGATCCGGCACCGAGTTGCCACGCTTTGGGGCGTCTTGTGGGCCCGTGTCCAACTCTGAAGAGTGTTTTCTTGTTCGGATGTGAGCGACAGTTTTGCGGCGGATTTCCACATGACCGCACGATACATCCAGAAAGCTGTATTGTAAAGTTATTTACGAGACACTACACTAGTAAACAGGAGAGCAGTCCTCATTCTACTCAAATCCTTCACAAAAAGCCGTTTGCCGCCAAGCTCGCGTCAGCGATCGTCGCGGGGCCTGACATGCGTGGTGATCCTTCAAAGCAGGAATGTTACCCCGATCGACTGCAGAACGTTCCCAGCGTACACTGACCGCACGATACATCCAGAAAGCTGTATTGTAAAGTTATTTACGAGACACTACACTAGTAAACAGGAGAGCAGTCCTCATTCTACTCAAATCCTTCACAAAAAGCCGTTTGCCGCCAAGCTCGCGTCAGCGATCGTCGCGGGGCCTGACATGCGTGGTGATCCTTCAAAGCAGGAATGTTACCCCGATCGACTGCAGAACGTTCCCAGCGTACACTTACAGAGTTTCTGTCGGAGGGCAGCGAAATCACAGTTTTCAATCCGTCGGCCCACACTCGAACGGCAACTTTCTTGTGCTTCCGTGCGTTCACACAACTCGAGACGTTGCCAACACCTGCCTATAAATGACGATTATCCGATTCTTCGACTGGCTCCAGCTCGCAGTTCTGCTCGTCATGGGGTGCCTCGCTTTCGGGCGCGCTTTCGCCCTGTACTCGAGAGGAGTCCGGGTCGTCGTCATCGACCGGGAGCGGTCTGTGGGACGAACGCTAGTCGACTTTCTGACCGTTGTGTGTTTCGTCGTGTGGGTATACGAAGTGGCCGCTCACACGTGGCCCATGCGAACTCATTTCGTCCCCGAACCCCTGGACGCTGTGCTGATCGATGTCACCGCAATCAAGATCCTGGGCGCGGTGTTGCTGATAGCTGGACCGGTGATCTATTCGCTCGCGCTGGTGGCTATGGGAAGCTCGTGGCGGCTCGGTATCGATCGCAACGCGCATGGCCGGCTCGTGACCGGAGGCATCTTCAGAATGTCGCGAAACCCGATCTACATCGCGCTGGACTGCATGGTGCTGGGCGTGTTTCTGATCCAGGGGCGTCTCGTCTTCCTGGCGCTGGCGACATTCTTGATCGGAACGCTGCACGATCAGATTCTCCACGAAGAGCGCTTTCTCAGCCGGGCTTACGGCAACGCATACCGCGGCTATTGCCGGCGCGTGGGACGCTATGTGAAGGCGTGATGCTGGTCGACGTCTCGAACCGGGGCTCTCTCTTCCACGAGTGGCAAGAAAGTTACCCCGGTTTCCGATCGCGCATGGCCTTTATCCAGGCTGGGGTGGGTTGGGGAGAGCCGGCGTCGAGAAAGTTATCTCGGTGATCGCCTTGATGCTCCGCGCCCCGTAACGGAAGGGAACAATGAGGCGAAGGGGCGCTCCGTGCCTTGAAGGAATCGGCTCGTCGTTCATCATCCAGGCGAGCATCACCTGCGGGTGTCTGAGCGCCTCGACGGATTCGTCCGCATAGCGCCCGTCCGATCCCATGATCCGGCAATAGTGCAAGGAGGGTAGAAGGCCCAGGCTATCGGCAAAGTCGGAAAAACGGACGCCGGTCCACTTCACGATGCCGGTTGGCTCGGGAGCTCCACACTGCAGGAGGAAAGTCTTGGAAACACGCGGCAACTGCTCAAGATCGGAAAACCGTAGTGTTCCATAGAGCCTGGCCATGCGGCGGGTATCGACACGGATGGCCATCTGCCGGTAGTCAAACTCGATTTCCGGCGCCTGGCGGTCCGGCGTGCGCCACATGAGGCGACCCGTGATGGGCCCCGCTTCGCTCTCGGCATGCTCCGGCGCTGAACCGTCGGGGTTGAGTGGGAGCGGCGCCGGGAAGCCTTCCCGAAGTGGTCGTTCCACGAGCTGATCCGGCCAGTCGTCCTGTGGTGGATATCCAGCCGCCAGAACTTCAGGTTTGAGTCCGCCGAGGGATAGTCCCGCTAGGGTCGAGCCCGAAATGGCAATCGCCTTTCGTCGTGAGATCTTCACTGGTGAACCTCCAAAGGTTGATCGGCAGATTTTCTCACAAAAGGGCCCGCCCAAGAATAAACAAATCGTCGAGGCGAAAAACTGGTTCGGAAAACTAGAAAACTGAAGGAACGTGTGTGCCGTGGGGTATCATCGCTGGAACCGTCGACCGCCAGCAGCCTGTGGCGGAACTCTCGGGGGTCGCGCGCAGGGGTATTCGGGTCTCAGGCGCGGAGAGAGGAGCGGAACGATGCTTTGTCATCGTGACCGACGAACGACAAAGCCTGTGGCCCGAAGACCCCTGCGCCCTATGGGTTACGACGGCATGGGGCCAGCTGCGGCGTTGCCATTCTCTCCGGACATTGCCCGATGGGGAGCATCAACGTCGTCGTGGCGCCTTGCAGCTAGCCCCATGGCGCTCGTAGCGCGACCCTCGAGAGTTCCGCCACAGGCTGCTAGATCCGTCGACCCCATCAGTAAGGAGGGAAAATGAGCAACGTCACACTGAAAGTGAACGGCGAAACACACACTTTGGATATCGATCCGTCAACTCCCCTGCTCTATATCCTGCGCAACGACCTTGGTCTGGAAGGCCCACGTTTTGGATGCGGGCTCGGGCAGTGCGGTGCGTGCACAGTGATCGTCGACGGTGTGGCGATTCGCTCGTGCGTCACGGCGACCTCCAGGATCGAAAGCGAGATCACGACGCTCGAAGGACTATCGCAAGACGGCCAGTTGGATCCCGTACAGGAGGCCTGGATTGAAGAGCAGGTCCCACAATGCGGCTTCTGCCAGAACGGGCAGATCCTGACTGCCAAGGTGCTCCTGGAAAACAATCCGAATCCGAACGATGAAGAGATCCGGGAAGGGATGAACCGGACCCTTTGCCGCTGCATGACGTACTACCGCATCCAGGCTGCCGTCAAGCGCGCCGCGCAGGCGATTGCCGCCAATGAATCGGGCGCGGGCGAGGAGGTGAAGGCATGACGGCATTCACGAACATCCCGAAAGAAATCGAAAAAGTGTTGGAGAAGTCGAACCCGACAACCTCCCGCAGGAATTTCCTCAAGGGCTCCGGCCTGTTCGTCGTTAGCTTGAGCACCGCGACGCTGGCCAAAGCCAATCCATTCGGTACGGGTTCGGGTGCTCAGGCCGCAGCTGGCGCGGCCGCTGGGCCGTATCCCGACCGCGATTTCCACGAACTCGACTCATGGATCGTCATTCACGAAGACAGCACGGCGACCTTCTTTGTCGGAAAGACGGACGGTGGCCAGGGGACCGGAACTGCATTCCGGCAGATGATGTCGGATGAACTCGACATTGCCTTCGACAAGACCGACCTCATCATGGGTCGCACGGACATCACCGTCGATCAAGGCGGGTCGGGCGGTTCGGATGCGATCCAGACCGATGGTTGGCCCATGCGGCGCGTGGCTGCCGAAGCCCGCCGTGTCCTGCTCGAAATGGCAGCCGAGCGATTTGGTGTGCCCGTCGGTGGGCTCGCCGTGAGTGAGGGTGTGATCACTGTTACCGCAGATCCTTCCAGAAACGTCAGTTACGGGGACCTCATCGGCGACAAACGGTTCAATGTCACACTGACCGGCAACCGCATCAATGACACCGCCGGCGTGGCCGACGTGAAACCGGTCGGGGATCTCAAGGCGGTCGGCCAGTCCCTCAAGCGTTATGACATTCCTCCCAAAGTCGACGGATCGTTGAAGTGGGCCGTGTCCGCGACGGCTCCCGGCATGGTGCATGCACGTAACGTCCGACCGCCGGTCATAGGCGCAACCCTGATCAGCATCGATGAATCCTCGGTCCGGGACATCCCTGGACTGGTCCGGATAGTGAGCAAGGGTAACTACATCGCGGTGGTGTACGAGCGGGAAGAGAATGCGATCAAGGCAGCCGGACAGCTCAAGGTGAACTGGCAGGAGCCAACGACGGCGCCCTTCCCGGCCTCGGAAGACCTGTTCACGTATATGCGAAACGCCACACCGACCTCCCTGGCTCGGACCCGGGGCACACGCACCGTTCCCGAGGCCGTCCCGAACGTGGAGGCGGACCCGGACCAGGCGTTCGCGCAGGCGGCGAAGGTGATCGAAGCGGAATACGATTTCCCATTCCAGGGGCACACGGCGATCGGTCCGGCGCATGCCATGGCCGATCCGTCCAACGACCAGATGACGATTTACTCGAATGACATGAAATCGTATGGCATGCGAAACGGCCTGGCCCGGTTTCTCGATATGCCACGGGAACGGGTACGCGTGGTCTATATGGACGGCCCCCAGGTCTACGGGCGCACCGCGGCCGATGACGCCGGCTTTGAAGCAGCTTATCTGGCCAAGGAAATCGGCCGTCCGGTTCGAGTCCAGTGGATGCGGGACGAAGAGACGGCCTGGGATACCAAGGGCCCGGCGTTTACATTCAACCTGCGGGGCGGCTTGGATGCCGAGGGCAATGTCATCGCTCTGGAGTACAGGGCCCGAACCGCGGACTACGGTCACGTGGGTTACAACGACCCCGAGACCGTGCTGATCGCTCAGTTGATGGGGATCCGGCCCGAGCGGGCCGCAGCCGGCGGAGCCTCCCCGCCATCGGAATTCTATGTCATCCCGAACCGGCGCCAGGAAACGCATGTGGTACGCATGCCCCTGGTGTGGGAGACCCCGTTGCGGACCGGAAACTTGCGGGATCCCAACGGCCCGCAGACGACTTTCGCCGGCGAATCGTTCATCGACGAACTGGGAGCAGCAGCGGGCGCCGACCCGGTCGATTTCCGCCTGAAGCTTTTGAGGGCCAGCACCGATGACGACAATCAATTCAAGCGGGCTCGCTCCATTGCCGTAGTGGAGGCGGCAGCAGAGGAGTACGGTTGGGACAGCCGACCGTCTCCGAAACCCCTCGGTACGGGAAACATCCTGACCGGGCGTGGAATCGCATACTGTTACCGGGGTCAAACCCTTGTCGCGGAGATCGCCGAGGTCGAAGTGAATCGCGAAACCGGCCACGTTTGGGTGAAACGGCTTGTCTGTGCCCACGACTGCGGACTGGTCATCAACCCGGACGGGTTGCGCAACACTGTCGAGGGCAACCTCCTGCACGGGTTGAGCCGTGGCCTGCACGAGGAAGTCCAGTTCGACGAAGAGAAGATGATCAGCCGGGACTGGCGATCTCACCCGACGCTGACGCACACCGACACGCCGGCACGGATCGACGTCGTGATCGTGAACGGCGATCCCAACCCGAACCGGCCCGATCTTCCTCACTATGGTGCGGGCGAGGCGTCATGCAAGCCTACAATCGCGGCCGTCGCAAACGCCATATACGATGCCACCGGCGTTCGTATCCGTCGTGTTCCTTTCCGGGACGAGCGCGTGCTCGCAGCACTTCAGGCCGCGGGAGTGTAACGAAGGAAGAAGCGTCGACGCACGACAAAGCCCGCCTGGCCGATCCCGGCCGGCGGGCTTTGTCTTTCCAGGTCGGCCGAACAGCGCGCCATGCTCCATGCACACACTGTCGATCACGCCGGGGAGCTACTCGCCTTCCTTTTTGAATGTCGCCCGGAGGTGAAGAGGACGAAGGTGCGGCAGTGGCTCAAGTACGGATCCGTCGAAGTCAACGGTCGTTCGATCACACGTTCCAACTACCCCCTCAAAGCGGGAGACCGGGTCTCGATCCTTGCCAAGGGCGACGTCCTCCGGGAAGGACTGTTGCCCAAGGGAATGAAAGTGTTGTTTGAGGATGCGTCGGTCGTCGTCATCGAAAAGCCCGGGAATCTGCTGAGCATGGCCCACGACACGGAACGAGACAAAACTGCCTATGCCTTCCTGACCGACTACATGCGTCACGGTAATCCCAAGAGCTCGGAACGGGTGTGGATCGTTCACCGGTTGGACCGCGAGACGTCCGGGCTGATGGTTTTTGCGAGGACCGAGGCGGCGAAGCAGACACTGCAGGCACGTTGGCCAGATACCGAAAAACGATACCTGGCAGTGGTGGAAGGCACACCACCGGCGGCTCACGGCACGCTGAGGTCACACCTGGATGAAAGCAACCCCTTCAAGGTGTACAGCGCTCCACCCAGCGAGCGGACACGCCGGGCGGTAACCCACTACCGGGTGATGAAGCAAGTCTCGAACCGTGCGTTGATCGAGCTGACACTGGAAACAGGTCGGCACAATCAGATCCGTGTCCATCTGGCCGATGTGAAATGTCCGATTGTGGGCGATCAGAAATATGACGCCCGTACGAATCCGGCACGGCGGCTGGGATTACACGCCAGTTCCCTGAGATTCAAGCACCCGGTCTCCGGGGAATTTCTACGGTTTGAATCCCCATTGCCTGAGAAACTGGCGCGACTGGTCAACTATCGTCGGACGACGGCTTCAGACGGTCCATGACGTGGTCCTGGACCCATTTCGGATCCCACCACTCGATAGGATTGACCGGCACACCGTGTAGAAACAGTCCGAAATGCAGATGGTCTCCCCCGGCCAGGCCCGTGGCACCGCTCCGACCGAGGACTCCCTTCTTCGGAATCATCTGTCCCGTCTCCACGTCGATCGAGCTCATGTGCGCGTACAGGGACACCAGCCCCGAACCATGGTCGATCAACACCGTGTTGCCGTAGATGCCGAAGTACTCGGCCAGGATGACTTTCCCGGTATTGGCCGCCTCGATCGGATAACGCTGAACCACGGAAAGATCGAAGCCGACATGATCCTGTTGATCGACTCTCTCTCCCCGGTACATGTATGTCCTGCGGTCCGCGAAGAAAGACTCCACCTGAGAGTTGCTCAACTGGAAGAATGCGCCATCCCACAGAAAACCGCCTTCCGAACCAGCCGACAGTTCCGCCACAGCTTCATGGTTCTCGCGGCGCAACCGGCTGTTGATCTCCACGTACGTGTCGATCAACTCACCCTGATCTTCGATGCCCGGGGTGCGGCTGACGATTTCGGGAACGACCTTCTGAAGAAAACTGTCCCCCAGAACGATGTCCCGGCTTCGGAACGCACGGGGAGTCACTCGATATCCGAACCCCGCCCTGGCCTCATTGCCGGCCCCGTCTTTCGCGACGAGCGTGATCGGCGTGTCCACCGGAAGGTCGTAGGCAAACGCAAACAGTGAGAAGTGGAGTTCCGGATCGGTGGCGTCCACAGGAAATCCGGGAAAGAAATGCGGTCCGACCTGGACTCCGGACGCCGTCGCATCCTCCGACACCCTGTACAGAATCGACTCGGAACCACCCTGGTTGATGTAGTGCAGACCCGAAAGCGCTTCCAATCGGGGAGGGTAGATGTCGAACTCGAAGTCCCTGATCAATTCTGTTCAGTTTCCCCCCAGGAAATGACGCAGGGAGTAATCGGATGCGCGGACGGCCAGTGTGGCCGGACCTTCCTGCACTTTGTACTTCTCAGCAATAAACGCGCCGATCTCATAGCTCCTGGATTTCTCTTCCCCGCTGCCCCAGAGTCGCAAGAGGCCCGGGCCGTCAAATGAGTCTTCGGCAAGAATGACCTCCCGGTCCCCCCGCGTCAGAAGAACTCTTACTTCCTTCAGCCCGGTTCCGGGATCGTCCACCGTCAACCCGAGAGAAAACGTCCGCCCCACGGCCTCGAAGTCCCGATCGAATCGGACGCCGGGCGCCTGTCCTTCCAGACGCCTGTAACTCAATCCGATAAGCACCAGCAAAGCGACGAAAACGATGATGAAGAGCCGGGCCAGGAAGGCTTCTTGTACGCCGATCTGTTGTCTGTTGTGGGGCCTTGCCATTGGGAGTTCGTCCTTCCTCGGGGAATTGATCGAATGTCTTCACCTCTATAACAGACACGTGTATCAGTTCTGGTCCCTGAGGCGGCCACAAAAAGGTTGCCAGCCTGTGGCGGAAGCTGCTGGGCTCAAGATTCTCTGAAATCTGGCACCAGTCCTAAATCCGTGATAACCTTCGGCAAAGTCCCGGTTGATCGTTTGAGATTGTCCTTCCGCAACAACAGGCGGATCGGCCGGGTTTAACGATTTTTCCGGGAGACGCAATGGCTTATACACTGACAGTAAATGGAAACTCGACGACAGTCGATGTACCGGAGAACATGCCTCTTCTCTGGGTACTCCGAGACGTTCTCAAGATCAAGGGGACGAAGTTCGGTTGCGGCGTTGGCTCATGCGGCGCTTGCACGGTACAGGTCGGCGGGCGCGCCGTACGCTCGTGCCAGACACGGATTTCCTCCGTCACGGCGGAAGTGAAGACAATCGAAGGTCTGTCCGAGGACGGATCGCATCCGCTCCAGCAGGCGTGGATGGAATTGGATGTACCGCAGTGCGGGTACTGTCAGGCTGGACAGATCATGCAGGCATCCGAGTTGCTGGATAGCACTCCGAACCCGACGGATGAGCAGATTGACCAGGCAATGAACGGCAACGTGTGCCGCTGTGGAACGTATATGCGTATCCGCGAGGCAATCCATCTGGCCGCCAACGGCCGGAACAGGTAAGGGGGGCGACATGAAGGCCAAGACCAAGACATCACCGATGGATCGCCGAACCTTTATCAAAGTCACAACGATTGCGGGAGGCGGCATCATGCTGGGTCTCTACACCCAGTCTGAACTCGACGCTCAAGGCAGGGGCGGCGGCGCCCAGGCGCCACCACCGACTCCAGATACGTACATCACGATCCACCCCAACAATACGTTCACCATCATCGCCAAGAACCCGGAAACAGGCCAGGGCGTCCGGACGGCATTACCCATGATCATTGCCGAAGAGCTCGATGTCGACTGGACGCAGGTGACGGTGCAGCAGGCGGACCTGGACCCGAAGTACGGCGGGCAGAGAGAGGGGGGCAGCACGGCTATTCCCCAGAACTACACGCTGATGCGCCAAGTGGGCGCCTCCGGGCGGGCCCTCATGATCGAGGCGGCCGCACGGACCCTCGATGTGCCGGCAGGGGAACTCACAACGGGTTCGGGCGTCGTGACACACACCGCCTCCGGACGGACGGCCACGTACGGTTCGCTGGCCGCGATGGCGGCTGACATGACTCCGCCGACTGGAGTTCCGCTGAAGGATCCAGCCACGTTCAAGATCGTCGGAAAGCCCATGCCGGGGCTGGAAAACTTCGAGATGGTCACCGGAAAACCGATCTACAGCATCGATTTCGAACCGGAAGGCACGCTCTTTTCCGTGTTCGAAAAATGCCCGGTGTTTGGCGGCACGGCCGAGAGCGCCAACCTCGACGAGATCAAGGCGCTTCCGGGTATCCGGCACGCCTTTATCGTGGACGCGGCGGGCGAGGGTCGCAATGCACTGGCTTCGGGCGTGGCGATTGTTGCCGACACATGGTGGATCGCCAATGACGCGCGGCGGCAGCTGCGCGTGACGTGGGACGAAGGCCCCGTGGCGTCCCAGAGCACGGAAGGCTTCAGGGCTCAGGCTCGCGAATTGTCCGCCGATCAGTCCACCCCGCCCACCGGAGGCGGGCGCAGATCTGCCAGAATCGGGGACGTCGAAGCGGCGTTCGCGTCCGCGGATCAAGTCGTGGAAGCCGAGTACTACTTCCCGTTGCTTTCCCACGCTCCACTCGAACCACAAAATTCAACGGCTCATTACAAGGAAGACGGGACGCTTGAAATCTGGTCGCCGAGTCAAATTCCGAGCCTCGCGGCTCCGGGCGGCGGTGCCGGCATCGAGAACTCGGCCGTCACGATGCACCTGATACGTTCCGGAGGCGGCTTCGGGCGGCGGCTGAGCAGCGACTACGACGTCGAGGTCGGTAAGATCTCCCGCGTTGTCAGCGAGGAAAGAATGGCGGCGGGACTGCCGACCGTGCCGGTCAAACTTCTCTGGACACGCGAAGACGACATGGCCCATGACCAGTACCGGCCCGCGGGATATCACTACTTCAAGGCGGGACTGGACACGAACGGCAAGCTGACTGCTTTCCGTGATTTCGTGCCGAGCACACGTTCGGTCGTTCCGGCTAACGAGTTCCCACGGGGATTCGTGGCTAACTTCTGGGCGGGCGGCTCCAACATCGAGCCCTTCAACATCCCGACGGGAGCGATGCGGGCGCCCAGCACCAACGGCGTCTCGTTCGTCATGCAGTCGTTCATCGACGAGTTGGCGGTGGCGGCAGGGCAGGATCCGATACAGTTCCGGCTGGACCTGCTGGCCAATCCCATCGAGGAGGCCGGCGGTCAGGGCGGCGGGTTCAATGCCGAACGCGCCGCCGGCGTTGTCCGGACGGTCCGAGACATGTCGGACTGGAATTCGCGGGACAGTCTGCCCGACGGCAGAGGGATGGGCGTCGCCTTCCAGTTCGCGCACCGCGGATACATCGCATGGGTGGCCGACGTCACCGTGAACGCGGACAAGGAACTGAAGATCCACAGGGCCTGGTGCGCGGTCGACATCGGGCGCCAGATCGTCAATCCCAGCCGTGCACGCAACCTGGTTGAGGGCGGGTTCATCGAAGGCCTCAGTCACATGATGGCATGGGAGATCACTATCGACAGGGGGCGGGTCCAGCAACGCAATTTCCCGCAGTACGAGCCGACACGCATGGCGGCGGCGCCGGACGAGATCCATGTCGAGTTCATGGAGACCGATAACAATACGACCGGCCTGGGTGAGCCGACGTTGCCGCCGGCAATCCCGGCGATCACGAACGCCATCTTTGCCGCGAGCGGTGTCCGTGTCCGCTCGCTCCCGCTCGTGAAGGAAGGGTATAGCTGGACATAGATCAGCGTAGACAAAGGGACGGAGGCGAACTCTTCAGATATTGAAGTTCGCCCCGTCCCTTTGTTATTTAGTGTCCTGTCCCGTAAATACGGTTGCTATATTTCGGAGCGCAACGGTGCTGGATTTGGCGGAGCGACGACGAGGCAATGCTCTTCATTGTGAGGAGGAGCGACTCCAAAGACGGTTCCGTTCCGCCCGAACCCGTAGGGCCGATGGAGGTTGCTGGTTGCGACTGCCGAACCGATCGGACTTACACTTACGTTTGTAGATCGATCGAACGGCCACGTTTCGTCTGGCAACGTCCATCGGAGATAGTAATCGTATTTACGGGACAGGACACTATTGCTAATGAAAAAGAGTCTGTTCGTTCTACTGCTTTCGCTCTCGTTCGTCGCCGCCTCCTGTGGGGAGAACACCGAAGGCACGCCCACCGTGACGGTCTCTCTGGATCGAGTTCCGGATCAGGGGAATCTGGATGTCCAGGGGGCCGGGTTCACACCCAATCAAAACGTGACGTCGCATCTGCTCAAACCCGACGGGACGGAATTCCCGTTCCTGCCGATTCTCACCGATGAAAACGGCGAGTTCACACACGAGATCGAATCGTTGCTTCTCGACGCCGGCACGCATGAACTATGGGTTGTGGATGACGCGTCGAATCGGACCTCGAACGTCGCGCGTTTTGAGGTCACTCGCGAGCAGCCTCCGGCCCAGTGAAAAACGGATGAACGAGAAAGGAACTCGCGAACTGGAAGAGGTGTTCGAACTACCTGCGGAAAGCCACGCCAGGGCGGCGCCACGACACCGGGTGGTGTTCGTGGTTTGGACCGCAGTTTTTCCCAGCGTACTGGCTGTTTCGAGTCTACTGTCCCTGCTGCCGTTCGAGATGCCGCTTGTCCTCGCGGTTTTCGTCACGACCGCCATCAGCGTGCCGACGGCAGTGTACCTCCTGCTGCCACGCTTGTGCCGCTTGTTTGAACCCTGGATATACCGCGAGCCAGTCACCGGAACGGGTGGCAACCGGGATGCCCCGCCGCCACGATAATCAGTGACGGGTCTCAGGACTCGGGTGGGCCTTTCAGCTCCACCGTGTTCCCGTCCGGGTCCTCAATGTAGATAGAAGGTCCCTGGCCATCCGCACCAAAGCGGGACACAACCGCGCCCACCTCTACACCGTGGCTTTCCAGATGACTTCGAAGTGATGGCTCGTCGAAAGGTTCAATGCGAATTGCAAAGTGATCCATGTTTCCGACACCACTTTCCGGGCGTCGGTCTGCCCGCATCAAGTCGATCAGTGATCGGCCGGCTCGAAGTTGGACGAGGCCGTACTTCTCCGATCGCCGTTCTTCCTTGCAGCCAAGCACCTCGGAATAGAAGCGCACGGCACGGTCGAGATCCGAAACGCGGAGGACCACATGATCCAGATGTTTGATTGAGAATTCCATCGGAAGGTTGCCTCGTAGAACGATGTCACTCCGTGCCGTCGGGTCCGCAGCACATGGCGTCGTCGACCTCTTCTTTGCGATCAACGGATATACCCGCCTTCTCCAATCGTGCCACAAATCCATCCCGCCAGCCAGGCGACATCGCCCGAATCCGGATCGCTCTCTTACAATCCTCGAGATTCTGCTTGTCGAAGTAGTACAAGTGGCAGACGTCACGAACACTCATCCCCTGGGGGTCTCGACTCAGAAGCTCGATCGTGTCGCCCGCGCCAACGTCTCCTTCATCAAGGACACGAAGATAAAAGCCGACGCGACAACTATTGAGAAACATCTTGGAAAACTGAAGATTGTCCATCTTGATTCCAAGCCGATAACAGGGGACACGAGGCTGGGTCACTTCGACCCGGGCACCTCCGACCTTGAAGACATCCCCGACGTTGATCTCGTCTTCAGTCATCCCGTCGACGGTGAAATTTTCTCCGAACTGCGGATGGGAAAAATCGTTACGAGCGAGTTCCCGGGCCCAGTATTCGTAATTCTCGGTCGAGTAAACGTACACAGCCTTGTACACGCCACCGTGGCCTTTCAAGTCCACTTGCTCGTCGCCGTCCAGATTCAGACTTCGAAGCCGGATCCGGCCGGCGACCGGTTCTTTGAAGATACCGGTCGCGACCGTCTTGCCCATGTATGGCACCTCTTTTCGCATGGAAACACTCACTGTAAGCAACTTCATGATGGCGGCTCCTGTTCGTCGGCGAAGGCCGAGATCCACTTGTAAGACGTCTTCAGCCGTGAAGTCTATCGCCCAGGGCACAAGAAGTCATCGAATGAACGAGTGACCGCTGAAGGGAGCGCGTTGCAAACCGTCGGCATCGGTGTTAGTAATTCCACTGCGGCACCGCCGTGCCGGCAAGACAAGGGGGAACTCGATGGACACTGCTGTTGGGCTGGTCCAGGCCTATCTTCGGATCAATGGCTTCTTTACCGTGACGGAATACCCGATCATCGCGCGCTCGCAGGCAGGGAGCAGGATGCTGACGGACATGGACATCCTGGCGGTTCGCTTTCCCGGTGCCCAGAGATGGATTCCCGACGCCGAACGTCAGGGTGAGGCTCTCCCGATCGACCCACGACTGGCCGATGACGACGAGTCCATGTTCATGATCATCGGAGAGGTGAAGGAGGGGAAGGCCGGCTTCAACGACATGGCTTATTCGGACCAGGTCCTGGAAACCGCGATCCGCCGTTTCGGCTGCTGCACGGGAGACATTCCCGGAACGGTCGGTTCCCTGCTGTCGACAGGCTCGGCGGACACCCGCGTTGGAACCGGGATGCCGTTCAAGATCCGGATGCTTGTGTTCGGCGCGAGTGAGGATGGGCCGCGGCGGCGGTATGAAGTGATCTCGCTCGGACACGTCGTCACCTTCCTGAACCACTACTTGAACGCCTATCGGGACGTGCTGCTCCGTGCCGAGTTCAAGGACGAGTCCCTACGCCTGATGGCATTGCTCGTCAAACTGGGTGTGCAACTCTGATAAGTGACTCAGACCGCTTCCAACGCATGCTCTATGTCCGCCTGAATATCGGTCACTTCTTCGATTCCGGCAGAGATACGAACCAGGCCATCTCCAATGCCCAGCGCGGTGCGTTCTTCCGGAGTCAGCGTGCGATGCGACGAAATTGCGGGATAGAGCACCAGAGAATAGATGTC
Organism: Terriglobia bacterium; assembly: GCA_965247425.1. Taxonomy (GTDB): domain Bacteria; phylum Acidobacteriota; class Terriglobia; order 20CM-2-55-15; family 20CM-2-55-15; genus CAZOZZ01. The sequence goes on along the minus strand of OZ252023.1, from coordinate 416,822 downwards.
CCCCAGCGAAGTGGCCGGCTGGATCAGATCCAGGGCGTCCATGAAAGCGAAGACCTGCTCCCGCCCCGCCCCCAGAATCTCAAACGAGAACACACCGCCGGCGCCTTTGCCTCCGGTCAGCGAATCGAGCAACGTGAACTGGGGATGTTCCGGTAAGAAGGGATAGTGGACCTTCCTAATTTTTGGATGGTTCTGGAGCCACCGGGCCAGAGCGAGCGCATTGTCGCACTGCCGGCGCATACGCAAAGACAGGGTTTTGAGACCGCGCAACGCCAGCCATGCTTCGAATGGCCCGACACTGCTGCCGATGAGCTTGTTCAGGGCGAACGATCGTTCCTTGAGTTCGGCTCTCATCGCCACGATGCCGGCCATCACGTCACCGTGGCCGGCAATAGATTTAGTGGCACTGTGAATGACCATGTCCGCGCCAAATTGGATCGGGTTGCAGAGATAAGGAGAGCAGAACGTGTTGTCCACCAGCAGTAACGCTCCAGCGGAATGAGCCATTTCAGCCAACCGCGGCAGGTCGGCAACTTTCATCAAAGGATTGGATATGGTCTCCACCAACAAGGCGGCCGGATTTTCACGCGACACCGTCTGGTGCACTGTTTCAAGATCCAGAACATCAACGAAATGAACCGTGGCGCCCAACGCCGTAAATGTGCCCTGCAGGAGCGTGTAGGTGGCGCCATACACATCGGCCGCGGCAACAACCGACGTCCCGGCCTGAACGCCGGCAGCTAGGAGGGACATATGAATGGCCGCCATACCGGAGGAAAAGGCATGCGCTGCCTCGGCTCCTTCCAGGCTGGCCACGGCTGTTTCAAAGGCCGTTACGGTTGGATTGGCATACCTGGTGGAGTAAACATACCCGTCCTTTTCATTGCCCAGTACGGCATCGAGATCGTTGGAGTCCGCAAAGGTATACCCGACGGAAGGGTAAATGGCGGACGCCACCGGGTTCACCCCCTCCACACCCAGTCTCTCGCCCGCATGGACGGCTCGGGTCTCGAATGATTTGTCGGCAAGATCTGTCATGGGTTCGTCCTGGAGTGGGAGTGGATTGGTGTGCCGCCCTCGGGAGCGGCGCGTTGTCAGTGAGGGTCGTTCGTTCGGGATCGAGGAGCGCCGGCCGTGTGCCCGGCCGGCGCCTCAATCCACGGTCAATTCGGCTGAGGGCCTTCCGACGCCAGACGGGCCCCGGTTCCGGGAGGTGGCGCCTCTTCGGCCACCACGGGCATCCGAAGCGTACCGATCCCATCGATAGTGGCGACGATCTCCTCGCCCGGCTGCAGGAAGCGCTGCTCCCCACGGACCGCGGTACCCATTCCCGTACCGCCCGACGTCCCGTTGTTGATGACATCGCCCGGAAAGAGGGTAACGATCGACGAGCCGTATTCGATCAGCTCGTAAAGAGTGTGGATCATGTCACCCGCCGTCGCTTCCTGCATCTGCACGCCGTCGACACTGAGCGTCTGCCGGAGGTTCTCCATGGGATCGCCATAGAACTCCTTCGGCACGATCCAGGGACCAATGGGCGCGAACGTGTCGTGGCCCTTCCCGACGAACCAGTCGGATCGCAATGGATTCCCTCCCGCGGGGCGACCGCCACGATCGGACACATCGATCGAAACCATGTAGCCGAAGATGTAGTCCTGGGCGTTTTCGGCACTGACATACTTGGCCGCGCGGCCGATCACCGTCGAGAGTTCTACCTCCCAGTCAATGCGATCCCGTCCGTGGGGAATCACGATCGGATCACCGTTGCCGACAACGGCCCCCCGGCTCGGCTTCAGGAACAGGTAGGGCACACCGCGGTTCTCACGACGTGCGCGCCGCGCCTCGGCCCGCTCCTCTTCGGTGCCGGTCTCATTCACATGGCTGTAGAAGTTGACCGCCGCGTTCAAGATCTTTCCGGGATACATGATCGGCGGCAGGGTCCTGAGGTCGGCGAGGTCGTATACGAAGTCCGGTCGCGGGTTCCGGGTGAGCTGTCCACTGAGCACCAGGTCGCTGACGAGTTCGTACAGCCGAACCTTCAAGCCGTACTCGTATCGGCTGATCAGCTCCAGCATGTCGGCCGGCATCGGAATTTTCGGATAAGTCGGATTGGCTTCGAGCGCGGCGTTCGCCACGTCGAGATCTACGATCAGGCTGTCACGCAAAACGATCCCGACCTGAGGGAGGCCGTGGATCTCGAACGTTCCAACTTTGAACGGTTCGGCACTTGTCGCCCCCGGTCCACCTTGGGCCGAAAGCGGGACGGGGCTCGCAAGTGACGCGAGCAAGGCGAAGACTATGGTAAGTCGCATGTTGCTCCTTGTGGTAGCTACCGATTGATCAGCATGAGGCCGAAGCCTCGGGTTTTCTTTCCTGCCGGTTTTACTCTTGGACGGCCAGCGTGTCAAGGTCATCCGTGGCGAGCGGTCCGAACGCCGGGGAGTCGAACATACATCTGGAACGATGATGTATGCCCTAATACTGTTTCAGACCTCGAGAGGATCGGGTTTTTCCGGATCGAGATCCAGTACCTTCAAGGCATTCTGCACCGTGTCGGGGGAAACCCTGTCCTCAAGCATCAAGGCGTGGAGCGTACTATACGCAATCCATCGTGCATCGACCTCGAAATGCGATCTCAGGGCGTCACGCGTGTCCGACCTTCCGTATCCGTCGGTACCGAGCGCGACGAACCGTCTGGACAGGTAAGGTTGGATCATGCCGGGAAGGGCTGCCACCCAGTCCGAGGACGCGATCACCGGACCCGCATGAGATTCCAACATCCGGCCGATATAGGGTACGTCGCGGGGCGCTGTGGGATTCAGGCGATTCCGGCGTTCGACCCGTCGGGCATCACGAGACAACTCCTGATAACTGGTCACGCTCCAGACATCCGTATGAATCGCGAACTTTTCGGCCAGGATTTTCTGGGCGCTCAAAGAACACCGCAGGACGGGGCCGCTGCCAAAAAGCTGGGCCACCGATTCCTGGCCGGTTTCGGCCGGGCTCAGCAAATACATCCCCTTGAGAATGCCTTCTTCCGAACCTTTGGGCATCGGCGGCATCGAGTAGTTCTCGTTGTAGATCGTGATGTAGTAGAAGATGTCTTCCTGGTTCTGGATCATCCGCTCGAGCCCATCGTAGATGATGACGGACAACTCATAGGCATATGCGGGATCATAGGCCATCAGATTCGGCACGGCGGCAGCCATCAGGTGCCTGTGCCCGTCCTGATGCTGCAACCCTTCTCCATTCAGCGTCGTACGCCCCGCCGTGGCGGCCATCATGAAGCCACGTCCACGGGAGTCGCCGAGGGACCATACCTGGTCTCTGGTGCGTTGCAACCCAAACATGGAATAGAAGACGTAGAACGGGATCATCGCGACACCGTGGGTGGCGTACGACGTGGAAGCGGCAATGAACGACGCCATCGATCCCGCCTCGGTGATGCCCTCTTCGAGAAGCTGCCCGTCGGTAGCTTCCCTGTAGTTGAGTAGAAGGTCGGAGTCGACCGGATCGTACAACTGCCCGAGTGACGAATAGATTCCGACTTCTTTGAAGAGCGAGTCCATTCCAAACGTTCGCGCCTCGTCGGGGATGATCGGAACGACCCGCTGGCCGATTTTCTTATCGCGCAAAAGCGTTCGCAACAGGCGTGTGAAGGCAATGGTGGTCGACACTTTCACCTTGCCCCGACCCTTCGCACGGAACTCCTTGAAGATTTCAGGCGCGGGGATACTCACCGAACCGCCCCGGCGTTTACGACTCGGCAGCGGTCCGCCCAGTTGCCGTCTTCTCTCGATCAGATAACGCACTTCTTCACTGTCCGGGCCGGGGTTATAGTAAGGCGCCTCGTCGATGCGGCGGTCCGGTATGGGTAAATCCAGCACATCGCGGAACTTGCGAAGCTGCTCTTCGTCAAGATGCTTCAGTTGATGGGCGACGTTTCGACCCGCGAAACGCTTTCCGAGGGTCCAGCCCTTGACGGTTTTCGCCAATATCACAGTGGGCTGGCCACGACGTTCGGTCGCCGTCCTGAAGGCGGGGTAGATCTTCCGGAACGAATGGCCACCACGTCGCAGCTTTTTGAGATCCCGGTCATCGAGATCCGAAACGAGGGCCAGGAGGCGCGGGTCGCTTCCAAAAAAATGCTTTCGTATGTAGGCGCCGGTCTCCACGCTGTATTTCTGAAACTCGCCGTCGGTCACCTGATTCATCCGCCCGACCAGAAGCCCATCGTCATCTCGTGCCAGAAGCGGATCCCACTCGGGGCCCCAGACCACTTTGATGACATTCCAACCCGCACCTCGAAACACCGCTTCGAGTTCCTGGATAATCTTCCCGTTACCGCGCACGGGACCGTCCAGGCGCTGCAAGTTGCAGTTGACGATGAAGGTCAGGTTGTCGAGCTGCTCGCGAGCCGCAATCGACAACGAACCCAGAGATTCCGGCTCATCCGTCTCGCCATCGCCGAGGAAACACCAGACTCGCTGGCCGGAGGTTTCTTTCAGGCCGCGATCCTCGAGGTAACGATTGAAACGGGCCTGGTAGATGGCGGCAATCGGCCCGAGGCCCATCGATACGGTGGGGAACTGCCAGAAGTCCGGCATGAGCCACGGATGGGGATAGGAAGGCAGACCGTGCCCCGCCGTTTCAGTCCTGAAGTGGTCCAGATCCTGCTCAGTCAACCGGCCTTCGAGAAACGCCCGCGCGTAAATGCCCGGCGCTGCATGACCCTGGATAAACAGCTGGTCGCCTCCTCCGGGCGCATCGGGTCCGCGGAAGAAGTGATTGAAACCGACCTCGTACAGGCTCGCCGACGAAGCGTAGGTGGATAGGTGTCCCCCGAGGCCCTCAATGCGTTCGTTAGCGCGGTGGACCATCGCCATGGCGTTCCAACGAATCAAGCGGCGGATCCGTTTTTCCAGATCGGCGTTCAGGGGAAGATCGGGTTCGTCTTCGGCTGGAACGGAGTTGATGTAGGGAGTCTGAACCCCGACCGGCAGATCGATCCCAAGATGCCTCGCTCGTTGAACGATGGTCCGCAGCAGGTACGCGGTACGATCGCGGGTTCCAGCGTGAACCACACTCTCCAGCGATTCCAACCATTCGGCTGTTTCTTCAGGGTTCGTGTCAGGCAACTGAGACAGATAGTCCGGCGCCATATTTCCCAGATCTCTGTGTTCGAATGGTTGTTACTGGAGTCTATCGAGTTTGGCTTCGACAGTCGCGAGACGCTCGTGGATGTCGATGGCGACATGCCAACGCTGATCCGTCGATCGGAAAAGTGTTTCCAACTGTTCCATCCGCCGATCGAATTGATCCTGGCGCCTTTCCATCAGATCAAACCGGACGTCCATTTGATCAAAGCGTTGGTCGAAACGCCTTTCGAGACCGTCGAATCGAGCATCGATTGCGTGGATGTCTCCTCTCAAGGCCTGGATTTCCGGCGCGATTACGTCTTGAATTGCTTGCTTGACCGACCCGTACACACTGAACCACGTCATGAATGTCATAAGCTTCCTTTCACGACTTCCGCGGGCCGATAAACGGAGTGTCATAGTGTCTGATATTCTACCACCAAAGCAGACTATCCTGTGTTCGGCAACATCGATCGGAGATAGTGACGGTATTTCGGACTGAGGACCCTGGCAGCCTGTGGCGGAAGCCTAAGAAACTCACTCGGCGCGAAGCGCCTCGGTCGGATCCACACGGGCCGCACGAAGGGCCGGCAGGAGGCTCCCCGTGACGGTCATGGCTAAAGCCAGTCCGACGGCAGCCAGAAACGTGACCGCATCGCCTGGCCTGACGCCGGCCAGAAGCGCCTCCATCGTCCGGCCGGCGGCGTAGGCAGCCCCGAGGCCCACCACACCGCCAACAACGGCAAGGTGCACACCCTCCCGGAACACCATCCGTAGAATGTCGCCGGACCGTGCCCCCATTGCCATCCGGACCCCTATTTCGCCGGTACGCTGGGACACCCCGAAAGAAAGAAGGCTGTGGATGCCGATGCCCGCCAGCAACATGGACAGAGCGGCAAACGCGGCGAGCACGATGATCTGGGTCCGGCGGGGTGCGGTTTCCGAATCGACGATGTCGGCAAGGAGACGTATATCCGACACCGGCAGTTCCGGGTCGGCTTCTCCTACAATACGGCGGATGTCGGGGATCAACGAATCGGGGTCTTGCGAAGAACGGACGACCATGTCTTTCGGTGCATAAAAAATGATCGAGCCGTCGGGAACCTGCTTATAGGGCAGATAGACTTGAGGCTCGCTCCTCGCCTCGAGGCCCCGGACGTGGATGTCACCCACGACACCGGCGACGACCCGGTCTCGAAAGGCGAAGCTGAAGCTGCGGCCCAGGGGATCCTCGCCAGGCCAGTACCGGCGAGCGAAGGACTGGCTGACAACGGCGACGGAAGCGACATCATCCGTGTCGAATTCACTGAGGTCCCGGCCGGCCGTCAGGGGGATGGACAACGTCTCGAAGAAGTCCGGTGTGGCATATCGAAGGATGGCTCTGTCGGGCGGACCATCCACATCAAGGCCATCGACTCCCACCGGCCAGACTCCTCCACGCATGACCATCGGAAGGAAGCTGACGTAGGCGGCGCTCGACACGCCTGGCAGGCTTCGGACCTCGGACAGAACCTGCGTGTAGAGTTGCGCGCGTCGGGCCGTGGGGTAGTATTTCGGCATCGGCAACTCGGTCCGCAGGGTCAGCACGTCCTCACCGCGAAAACCTGGATCGATGTCCTGGACCTGCCACAGGGCCCGGATCAACAGACCGGACGAGATGAGCAGGACCAGGGACAACGCGACCTCGACAATCACCAGTACGGAACGGAACCGCTGGTTTCGTCCGCCGACTCCGGCGTTTCGGATTTCAAGAAGGCTTTTCGCGCGAGCACCGATCGAGATTCGAAGGGCAGGTATCACCCCGAATCCGATTCCTGTCAGGCCGGTCAGTACACCGGCAAAGACCAGCACGCGAAAATCGAGCACGGCCGGATCGCCAATCGGAAGGGACATCGGGACGAGCCGTGTCAGAAGTGGCAACCCCATAATGGCGACCAGCACGCCCAGGGCTCCCCCAAGAAAAACCAGGACAAGGCTTTCGGTAAGCAACTGGCGCACGAGCCTTTCCCGGCCGACGCCGATCGCCGTACGAATCGTCAGTTCCTTTCGCCGTCCCAACGTCCGGGCAAGAAGGAGGTTTCCCAGATTGGTACAGGTGATCAGCAACACGCACGCCGAGGCAGCAAAGAGCGCCGCCAGCAGCAGCCGGGACTGTTCAGGAACTTCATCTCGAAGAAAGCGAACCGTCGCGCCGGTTCGGGTGTTTGTCTCGGGATACTCGAGTTCCAGTTGCCCCGCGATGATCGACATCTCGGCACGGGCTTCCTCCAGCGAAACATCGGGTTTCAGCCTCGCTATCGTCTGAAAGTAGTTGTTGTCCCGATCTTCGAAGTCCTGGCTTCCGAGTTGCATCGGCATCCAGAGTGCCGTTTCCCGGCTCGGAAAGTAAAAATTCGGAGGCATCACCCCGATGATGCTGTAGGTCGAGTCATTCAGACGAAGTTCCCTCGAAAGCACTGCTCTATCCCCACCGAATTCCCTCAGCCACAATCCGTAACTGAGCACGACCGTACCGGGCGCGCCTTCGGTATCATCATCGGCGCTGAACACCCGCCCGACGAAGGGGCCGGTGTCCAGCAAGGCAAAAACGTCCGCTGTCACTTTCGTGGTTTGAAGTCGCCGCGGATCGCCGATACCGAGCAGGTTGACTGATATGGCAAAGTACGCCCCCATCGCTTCAAAGGACGCACTTCGTTCACGCCAGTCCCGATAGTTGGGTGGCGACGCCTCCATTCGCGAGTATTCGCGGGGGCTCTCCCATATCTTCACGAGTCGTTCGGAATCGGCGAAGGGCAGCGGCCGAATGAGGACGTGGTCGGTAATCGAAAAGACAGCCGTATTGGCTCCGATGCCAAGCCCCGTGACGACGACGGCGGTCAGAGCGAAGCCGCGCGCACGCCCGAGGGTTCTCAACGCGTAGCGAAGATCCTGGCGAAGAATGTCCCAGTGCACCCGCAGGGCATTTGACAGGAGGTCTCCGAGGGTCTCGAGCCACAGCCCGAGCAGCGACAGGAATGTCGTGGACTCCCGTCGCCGTTCACTGAACACGTGACACAACTCTTCCTCGTATCCCGCACGGAACGCGGCCGGATAAATGAAGAGGAGGATTCGGTATAGACGCATCAAACCCTCCCCGGGGCGAAACCGGTGGCGCGTGCCAGCTTGAGCATCAGTGCCAGACGGCGAGACTCCGCTTTCGCCACGCCGGTACCGAACGACGTGATCCGGTAATAGCGACGCCGTTCGTCGTCCAGGTCCGGTGCGGGCCGGTCCCGGGTTTCGACGATCAAACCCTGTTCGAGCATTCGCTGAACGGAACGATACAAGGTGCCCGCACCGATGCGGACCTCCCCGTTCGTTCGGGCCGCGACTTCCTGAATGATCGCGTACCCGTGGCGGTCCTGGCCTGCAAGCGCCATCAGAATGTGGAACGTGACGGATGGAAGAGGGAGGAGAGCAGCAACGTCAGTGTGCTTGTCAGTCATGACTCGAATATATAGCCCATATGAATATAGTGTCAATGAATATAGTCAGGGCGGCTACTTGTCGATCATCATCGCATTTTTCAGGAAAGGCCAATATATCTATATATGATATATCCATCTATGATACAGTACTCCCCATGCGTACCCGGAAATACGATGCCGACGACAAAGATCTTTCAAGTCTGTTGCCTCTGAACCATGCGGACTTCCACATCCTGCTGTCCCTGACTGATGCGGACCGCCACGGCTACGCGATCATGCATCACGTTCGGGAATTGACGGAAGGGAGCCTCAAACTGGGACCGGGAACGCTGTATACATCCATCAAGCGTCTGCTGGGTGCAACGCTCATCGAAGAGTCGGACGAACGGCCGGATCCGGATATGGATGATCAACGACGACGCTATTACCGGCTGACGGGTTTTGGTCGAAGAGTCGCCACGGCCGAGGCCGAGAGGTTCACGCGCCTGGTTCAGGTTGTAAGGGCGAGGAAGTTGGTGAAGGTATGACACCCAATGTCAGCGGGGACCCCCGCGTCGTCGTTTGGTCCTGGCGTCTGTACCGGTTGTTGACCCGAGTCTATCCCAGGGAGTTTCGCGTTTCATATTCGCAGAAACTGGAACAGGCGTTTCTGGATCTGTGCCGTGATGCATGCCGGAGTGGAACGCTCGATCTCATGAAGTTGTGGGTTCACACGGTTTGGGACCTGTTTCGTTCGGCATACCGGCAACACACCGAAATACTGGGGGGGACAGCGGGTTCCCTGATGGTCTTGGTTGTATTGATTCCCGCCACCTTGGCCGTGTTCGTTTACGCCCCCACCGAAGCCACCATGGGAACCGTTCAACGGATTTTCTACTTCCACGTGTCGGCCGGCCTGGTGGGCTACATCGGATTCTTCGTCGTATTCGCATCTAGCCCGGATGGATCACCAATCGGAGAATCGATCAGTGTTCGGATACGAGAAGCGATTTGCGGCGAGACTTGGAGCTGAGAGTGAGCGAGCCGTGGACATTGGCGGATTTTGAGCCTGTGACACGGCGACATTTGGCGGGAGATCGGCATGAATGGGCGAGTGCAGGCAGGCCTCGCCGGGAGGCAGATGAGAGGCGCTGTTTTTCGGATCTGAAGGTTCGGTGTCGTCAGCAACGAAGCGGAATTGATTGCAGGTTTCTCACTATGAGAGCAAAGACGTCGGCATAGGGATAGGCCTCCGACATCGAGATCCAGACGTTGCGGACCGTGAGGCGGATACGCGCACCGATCTTAAGAAGCTTCAGACGGATGGTTCCGCATTGGGCATGGGCCATCGCGGTATCTTTGAGACCGAGACGACGCAACGCCTGCATAAGCATGTAGGCGGCTGAGGACAGATACAGTCGGAGCTGATTGGCGCGCATGGTTCCCGCACTGGTGCGGTCGGCAAATAGATCCAGTTGCTGTTCTTTGATCCGGTTCTCCATGTCGCCGCGTGCGCAATAGAAATCTTCGTAGAGCGCTTGGGCTCCGAGTCGTTCCGGTGGCAGTGAGGTCACCACGAATCGGGGATTGGCGCCCTTGGCCAGGAACTCGGCTTTGCCAACAACGCGACGAGTGCGGCTCCAGCTCTTTCGAGTCCGGTACAGGAAATCCTTAAACACTCGTGCCGATTTCCCAGTGGTCTGAAACTCCGCTTCAGCCTGAATCATCTGGTCAGCGATCTCTCGCTTGAGGCGGTCGTTCTTGGCCAACCCCATCACATAATCGACCTGGTGGGTTTCACACCAGTCCAGTAATGCATCCCGGCAGAATCCGGAATCGGCCCGAATGATGATCGACACGTCCGGCCAGCTCTGACGGATCTGGCCGACGATACGTTCCAATTCATCGACTGATCCTGCCGCCCCATCGATATTGGACGGGCGCAGCCGAGCGCACAACAGATGCTCTCCACAGAAGATGTACAAGGGCAGATAGCAGTAGTTGCGGTAGTAGCCGTGAAAGAACCGGCCTTCCTGTTGACCATGGATCGGATCATCGGTCGCGTCCAGATCCAGAACGATCTCTTCGGGCGCCGTGTTGTTATGGGCTGCCACAAACGCATCGACCATCCAACGATCGATCTTGTCCCCATCCATAGCGATCTTCTTGTACCGCTCCTGGTCGCCGACTTCGGCGCCGGTCAACTCCAATCGGTTTAGCGTGCTCTTGCCCGCCAACGCCTTTCCCCAGTCGCCGGCCTGTCGTCGATTCGTTCCCAGCGGATCCGCTTTGTCCACCGCCAACGCAAGCATCGGGTCGGTCCGTAACTGATCGTGATCGTTCAGGTCTTCATATCCCAGGCACAGCCCGTAGACCCGCTGTCCCAACAGCTCCTTCACGGTGTGTTCGATCAACCGTTGGTCGCGATGATCGCTAAAACACCCCGCCAATCCATCGATCAAACCGGTCCGCTTTTCGACTTCACGCAGCAGCAGAACTCCAGCGTCAGACGTGATCTTGCCGCCGTCGAAACGCGCCTTCATTTTTCGTTGAAGAAGTCCGTGAAATTCGAACGTGGTTTGTTTACACTCTGTACTCATAAGGGCCGCCTCCGTTTGGTTTCTGAACCGTTCTCGACAAACGATTTATGCCAAACAGGGCGGCCTTTTCTGGTCCTTTCGGTGATTTATGCGGGCTAGCATTGGCTTCCTCTTGAAGCGAGACTTGATCTGGGACAGGGTCGCTCGCTGTTCGGCAGAAGTCGCGGTTCTGTTCGCGTCGATCAACTTGGTGACGGGCGTCATCTGGGCCAAGCCAATTTGGGGCATCTGGTGGACCTGGGACGCGCGCCTGACACTGCAGTTGGTGCTTTGGGTCAGTTTCATCGGTTACCTGATGCTGGGAGCCTACATCGCCGATCCGAGGAAGAGGGCCACCGTACAGGCTGCGGTCGGAATCCTGGCTTTCCTCGACGTTCCGGTCAATTACATGGCCATACGATGGTGGCGAACCCAGCACCCTTCGGCCGTCCTGGCCGGAGATCCGAATTCGGCCCTGACCCCGGACATGTTCATCGCCTTCATCGTAACGTTTGCCGCCTTCCTGTCGATCTACACCCACCTTGTGCGAAAACGCATGGCGGTCGAAGAGACCCGACAGGAAATCGAATACCTCCAACAGCAGGTGTACTCGAAATGAGCTGGGTCATCGCAGCCAACATCGTCGTCTGGATCGCCATCTTCGGTTACATGTTGTTGGTGTCCGGAAAGCAGAGGCAATGTGATCGCCGCCTCAGCGAGCTCCGCAATCTCCTCGAAGACCGATAGTCCACCGCAAAGAGTGTCGGGGTGGCCGTCCCTGGCCACCCGCCCCACAAGCCCCGCTTTCCCTGCCAACTCTTCCGGCCAACATTCCGGGTGGCGATGGACGACTCGAACTCACGGCCTTTGGAATCAGTGACGGCTAAACCGGCGGGCGGCCAGAGACGGTCGCCCCGACACGCTAACGGCGTACCTTATTCTCTTGACCGTTACTTACTCGCGCCACAAGGGGCGGGTGAGGCAGGTGGGGCCGCCGGCGCCGGGGATGCAGATTTCGCCACCGTCGAACTCCCTCACTTTGCAGCCTGCGGCTTCAAGGCGGGAACGGGTTGCGGGATTGCCTGCGGCCATGACCACGTTGCGGGGGGAGACCGTCAGGACGTTACATCCGAGTGAATCGTATTCCTCGTCGGGAACGTCTATCAATCCCACGCCTCTTTCTTTGAGCATCTCAAAGAGCGGCACGGGCAGCAGACGCCGGAACACAACGGCAAGGTCGTCGGCCACCAGGCTGAGGAGCGACTGCAGGTGCAACACTTCCTGTCTTCCGTTCCAATAGGGGAGGTGAACCGGGACCACGGTCACATTCAGGGGCTTCAACAGGTCTCCGATCGCCGCGATGGCCGCTTCATTGGTCCGGAATCCCCGACCCGCGACCAGCGTTCGAGAGTCCAGCCAGACCATGTCGCCGCCTTCTGCGGTCGCATCACCACCAATGGTTCCAAGGACCGGCACGCCCCATCCTTCCAACGCGTCCGCAAACGCAGGCCCTTCGCCCCTGCGGGCCGGTTTTCCCGTCTGGAAAACGACTGCGCCCTGGTTGGTGATCAGAACAGGGTCGTGGGGATAAAGCGAATCCAGGCCGGTGCGTTCATCAAGAGGCAGGCTGAGCACGGTGGCTCCCGCCGACTCGAGAAGCGAAACAAATTGTTGGTGATCCTTTGCGGCGCGATCCATGTCCGGCGGGCGGAGGTAGTCCAACCCTTCCCATTCCCGCGCGATTGCCGTCCTCGATCGAAACGCTTCGGTCGGTCGTTTGACCACCACCGTACGAAGTGGCTCGACCATACTCTGGCTGCCGAAAGACCCTTGGCTCATCGACCCTGGCGTACCTGGACCTCTCTTTCGAGAGCCTGCATGGCCCCGGCCGAACCCGTAAACAAATTCTCGGGAAATTGCACTCCGGAAGAGACCATATTGTTGAAGATCACATCAGCCTGATAGAGGTTCAGCCCCATTCCGGCCAGGTATTGCAGTCTCAGGTTCCTGTCCCGATTGATCGAAGCGTCCTCGAGCCAGGGCGCAAGGTCGGAAACCTGCCCGGCAAAGGTTCCCAGCAGATCGACCGCGGAGTAGAACCCGACTTCACGAAGGGATTCTGCGACCTGACGGTATTCCGGACTGCTCAATCGCGCCTGAATCCGGTCGATGTCGATCTTGTCATCCTCGGCCCGACCCAGCAGGACGACGTCGTAGCCCGACCCTTCGACCGTATTCGCAAAAACCGCTCCGTTCGGGAACACTTCCATGAAGGTGGCGATCTCGCTCTTCACCGCCTCCTCGGTGCTTTCGTAAAGCTGTACAAACACGGTAACCACGCCCCCGGGATTCAGATGATCCCTGGCCAGTTGCCAGAACTCTCGCGTGTAGAGAGCGGCGGCCCCCTTGACCCACGGGTCGAGTGGGTCGGATGTGATTCCGTCGAACTTCTGATTCGTGGTGAGCAGGAAGTGACGGCCGTCATCGATGTGGATCTCTACCTTGGGGTTGTCGACAACCTGGTAGTTCTCTTCCCCGAAATACCTTGAAACGACCTCCGGCACGAGCGGTTCGATTTCCGCGATGATGACGCTCTCGGCCTCGGGGTTGATGCTGACCGCTCCGGCTGTCACTCCCGCACCGCACCCGATAACAAGGAACGATCCGCGATTTTCCGGCACCAGGGTGGTGAGGTGACCGAGCATCCTCTGGAGCCTCATATCTTCGGGATAGCTCGATGCCTGAACCTTCCCGGCATTGTGATAGTTGAGAATTCCATCCAGTTCCCGGGTCACCGCCACGGATCCGGTCAATCCCTCCCCCACATAGATGACCTCGGGGCGCTGGCCCCAGATAGGCAGGAAGCGGCCGAAAGCGATAAATTCTCCCGGAACTGGAGGCACGCTGACGACCAGCAGTGCGGCACACCCCAAGGCCAGCCCCATTGCCGCGGACTGGAAACCCGTTCTGGGAAAGACGACATCGCGGCCAATGGGCAGCCACATCAGCAGCCCGGAAATGGCGGCAAAGACGATCAGGACCTGCTGCGCGTGGTGGCTGCCGATCGATATCACAAGTATGAGGCTCGCGCCCAGAGACCCGACGATGGCCCCGATGGTGTTGGCCGCATACAGGCCGCCCACCAGTCGCCCGGGATCCTGTCCGCGAGTGGCTGCCGCGGCCAGAGCCAGGGGAAAACTCGCGCCCCAGAGGATGGCCGGTGGAAGCATCGCCCACAACGCCCGCACGAAATCCAACTGAAGGTTGATCCACGGATCGGCGGCAATGGTCAGGTCTATGGGCCAGTAAGGCAGGGACTCGGTCACCATGTACGCCGTCCAGCCGATCGCCAGACACAGTCCAAGCTGGCACCATCCCAACGCCAGCCTCGGCTTTTTGAAGGACCGTGAGAGTGCGGATCCCCCTGTACTTCCAATCCCAAGCCCCAATAGAAAGACCGCCAGTATGAGCGAAAAGGTGTAGACGGTCGCTCCGAACAGAAGCGACAAATGCCGCGTCCAGATGACCTCGGCCGCGAGAGCCGTCATCCCGGACAGACCGATCGTCACATAGACCGGCCAGGCGCCGGTGTTCGATGGCTCTCGGCCTGAGTGCTCCATAGCGGGTTCGTAGGTTGTCACCTTCGCAGCCGCAAGGCCCAGCAACGCGACGGCAATGTTCAGGCCGAGAGCGGCGAAAGTCGCGATCGCGACGTCATAGACCCGGAGCAGGTAGAAGCCGGCAAGCAAGCTGCCCAGAACAGCCCCGGCGATGTTCCCACCGTAGAAGAATCCCAGCCACGATACGCCATCCGGCGTCGTCTTGACCCAACGGGCCACAGCGGGCAGTGTCGCTCCCATGAGGATCGTTGGAGGCAGCAAACAGATTGCCGCGGCGAGGCCTCGCAAGAGGAGGCCGATGAAGCCCGAACCGGCCCATGTGGTGTAAACGCCGCCGACCAGGGGCATTCCATACAGCACCAGGACCCCGATGACACCGATTCCGAGTTCGAGAAAGGCGTACACGCGCAGCGGGTGGTGTTTGGGGGAAACAAGACGTGGCAACAGGTAACTGCCAAGGCACATGCCTCCCATAAACGTTCCCAGCAACACACCCAGCGACACTGAAGACGCCCCAATCACGAATCCGAGCAGTTGGAACCACACGACTTCGTAGATCAACGCCGCGCAGCCACTGCCTATGAACAAGAACACCAGCAGCGGAAATGCCGCGTTAGAAACCGGAGAATCGGACTTCGAATCTACAACCGCTTCGCTCATTCAAATGCTCCAAAGTCTGCCTACTGTCACCTCTAACGTCCGGCAAAGTCAAATGGTTACAATCGCGCGGGAGAAAGCAGGAACATGTGCGGGTCCGGTGGGCGAGCCCTTCAGTTGGAGATAGTCGCCGATCCTGGCAGGTAACGCCGAGCCCCATCCAGATTGATTCAAGCCCCACGTTGCGTCGGGCAACATCCATCGGAGAGGTTTCATGGAAGGACAAGTTGTTGACAGGAGCGGAGCGGCGTTTAAGATCGATAGGAACTTCAGTTTGAAAGAATATCTTGAACGGATAGGAATCAGGAACGGAGGGACCCCGAACCATGCCGCACTCGAAAACCGCACTACCGACGACGAACCTTCTATTGCAGGCCGTATTTGGGATGTCCTTATTTCTTGCCATGATCTTCATCCCCCCGTCGGCGCTCGCTGCGCAGGACAGCGACGCCGATCAGGAGGCGATGGCCTCGTGGGTGGCACTCGACGTTACCACGGGGTATGAGACTCGTGTCGCGACGGATCTGGCAGCCGGTATGTCCGGCTGGACGGTCGACCAGTGGGGGAACCTCGTGAAGCGGGTAGGTTCCGGGTCCCCGCGGCGGATCGTCGCCTGCGCGCTGGACCGTCCCGGTTACGCGGTGAGTCAGATCACCGACACCGGATATCTCCGGGTCCATCGCATCGGAAGAGGCTCGCGCCATCCCCTGTGGGACCAGGCGTTCGAAGCCCAGCAGGTGCGAATCCTCACCGAGCAGGGTCCAGTCGCCGGAGTCGTCGGTCGGAGCAACGGCCACTTCGCACAGCAACACCGGGACGAGACCGCGGTTGTCGGCGCGGACGATCTCTGGGTGGATGTCGGTGCGGAGTCTGCCGACGGCGTGGCGGAGCTCGGGATCGGTCTCCTGGACCCCGTTTCCAGACACCTGCCCCCGTGGAACATCGCTGGAGCGGTGGCTGGTCCGGACTCAGGACGCCGCGTGGGCTGTGCCGCTGTGGCGGTACTCGCCGAGATCGCGGAGCGCGGGGACTCTGGCGGGGGAGAAACCCACTTTGTCCTGAGTTCCCAGGAGGCGTTCGGTTGGGTGGGACTCTCTTCATTGATCGCCCGCGGCGGTCAATTCGATGGAGTGATCGTGGTGGCTCCCGGCCAGTCCTCTCGCGTCGTTGAAGAACGGCCTGCCGGATCTCTCGGTCGATTTGGGGACGTTCTCTCCGCCAGGGATCTGTCCTCGCTGACCTGGATCGCTCCGGCGGTAGGTTCGCCCGGTTCCCACATGGAGACCATCCGGGTCGAAGAGGCCCAGGCGATGCTGTCGGGGACGGCTGCGGCCCTCGGCATGAGCCTCCCGACCGGCGTTTCGTGGGTTCGGGCGCCAGCGCCAGCGCCCCTCCGCACAAGTCACATGGACGCATCACTGACGCGAACCGCTACTGTCCTGAAAGCTCTGGTCGAGCGTCACGCCGTGCCGGGCCACGAGTGGTCCGTACGACGTTTCGTGCTCGAATCGCTCCCGGAATGGGCCCGGGATCGGGCCGTCGTGGACGACATCGGCAACGTCATGGTTGCGGTGGGCCCCGAACGAGACACGACAGTCTTCATGGCGCACATGGACGAAGTGGGTTACGAGGTCGAATCCATCGCACCGGACGGTATCGTCACGCTTGCCCGCCGGGGCGGCGCGGTATCGTCGGCCTGGGAAGGCCAGACCGCACTTCTCCACTTCGATCCTGCCGGAGCGCCAAGCACGCGGACGGGGGATGGGACCGCCATCGATCCCCGCTGGAAAGCGACGTCTCTTTCTGCATCGGCCCCAGAGCCGCTCCGGGGTGTCTTCCGTACACGGAACGAGGCGGACGAAAAGAACCCGGGCACGCTTACGGCATGGTTTGGCCTCAACGCCGCGGCGCTCTCGGAGCGCGGCGTGGGGGTCGGCTCCGCGGTGACGAGCTACAAGGAGGGGTTGCGCATGGGATCGACCCGGTTCGTCGCGCGAGCTCTGGACGACCGGGCCGGCACGACGGCCTTGATTCTTGCTGTAAACGCTCTGAACCCCGATCGGCTTCAGAGCCAGGTGATATTCGCATGGTCGGTGCACGAGGAAGGAGGCCTGGTCGGCGCAGGCGCCATGGCCCGTCGTTTCGCGGCGACCGCACGCAGGATCTACTCGGTGGACACGTTCGTGTCGTCGGACACCCCACTCGAGTCGCCCCACTTCGCGTACGCCCCCCTCGGAAACGGTCCCGTATTGCGGGCCATCGAGAACTCCGGAATTTCTCCGGATCGCGAACGTGCACGGGTCAGACGAATCGCTGCCGCCGCGGGCATCCCTCTCCAGATGGGCCTCACTCAAGGCGGTACCGACGGGACTCAGTTCACTTTCTGGGGTGCGCCGAACCAGGGACTCTCCTGGCCCGGAAGGTACAGTCACTCCCCCGGCGAGGTGCTGGACCTGCGGGATCTGACCCATCTCGCCGAGCTGATCGTCGCAGTAGCCACCGAGCCGTAGCAGCTGTCGGCGGCGTGGTATATTTTGATATTTGGCGTTAAGGAGGATTGATGGCGGTCGCGACGATGGACAAGATCGTATCGCTTTGTAAACGGCGGGGTTTTCTCTTCCAGGGAAGCGAATTGTACGGGGGTCTCCAGGGGACCTGGGATTACGGCCCCATGGGGGTGGAACTGAAGAACAACGTGAAACGGGTCTGGTGGAGTGCGAACGTTTACGAGCGGGACGACATGGAAGGGCTCGATTCCGCAATCCTCATGAACCGCAACGTTCTCAAGTACTCCGGTCACGAGGCCACATTCTCCGACCCAATGGTCGACTGTCGGAAGTGCAAGAAGCGGTTCCGCGCCGACCACGTGGACGCGGGAGAAAAATGCTCGAGCGGCGGCCAGCACGACCTGACCGAACCGCGCCCGTTCAACCTCATGTTCAAGACGACGGTCGGGCCAGTCGAGAACGAAGAGAGTATCGCGTACCTGAGACCGGAAACAGCCCAGGGCATCTTCGTCAACTTCAAGAACGTCATCGACTCGACGAACCGCAAGCTGCCGTTCGGTATCGCGCAGATCGGTAAGGCGTACCGCAACGAGATCACACCCAGGAACTTCATCTTCCGCGTCCGGGAGTTCGAGCAGATGGAGATCGAATACTTCGTCATGCCGGGCTCGGATGAGGAATGGCACGAACGATGGATCACCGACCGCGTGGAGTGGTATCACAAGTACGGCATCCGACCCGAGAACCTGCGGAAGTACGTCCAGGTCGGGGATGAACTCGCCCATTACGCGAAGGCGACGACCGATCTTGTCTACCGCTTCTTCCCGGAACGCGAAGATGAGAGCAAGCAGTTCGACGAGGTTGAGGGCATCGCCAATCGCACGGATCACGATCTCGCCGGACATACCAAAGGTGGGAAGACGCATCTCCCCGATGGATCGTTCCTCACGAACGAACACGCGGTGAAGAAGCAAACCTATCTAGACACGAAAACGAACACGCACCTGACGCCCTACGTCATTGAGCCCTCCGGGGGAGTCGACCGCATCACGCTGGCGTTCCTGATGGACGCCTACGAGGAGCAGACGCTCGAGGGTGGCAAGAAACGCACGGTCCTGCACCTGCACCCGGACCTTTCGCCCGTCAAAGTCGCCGTCATTCCGCTGGCGCGAAACAAACCCGAACTGGTGGAGATGGGCAAGCGCATCAAGCGGGATCTTCAGGCGGCAGGGCGGCTACGCAGTCTCTTCGACGACAGCGGGAATATCGGCAAATGCTACGCGCGGCAGGATGAGATCGGGACTCCCTTCTGCGTGACCGTCGATCACCAGTCGCTCGAGGACCAACAAGTGACGGTCCGCCACCGCGACACGATGGCGCAGGATCGAATCGGTGTCGATTCCCTCGATGGGTATCTTCAGGAGCGACTCCGGTGACTCCACAGTTCGTCTCATCATTCTCAGGTGTAGGGACGGAGGAGGAAAACTCCCTCCCCCGTCCACAAGGACCCGGTCTTACGGCACGATGACCGGGGCGCCGCAGGTCGGATGCCCGAAGGCACTGGCGCTGACCAGATGACCATTCGCGTCGGGAGCGATGTCGAAGATGATGTTGTCGACTGTCGGTGTATTGTCGAGTCCCAGCAACGCACGGGTTCTCCATGCGATGACGTGGTCGGTACAGGACGTGTCACCACTGACACCGATGGCTCCAACCAGGACATCGTCGGAATCATAAAGCGCCAGACCACCACCGAAAACGTTGACTCCTCCGATTTTCTTGCCGACCATGGGATCGTTGTGCCGGCCGTTGTTTCTTGAATCTCCGCCGTACGCCACGTCCACATCCACCGGGTTGCTTTCCTGCAGTCCGAACAGGCTTCCGTCGGGCTGTACCAGCGAAAACAACATCGCCGTCGACAGAGCCAGGTCCGGCAAACTGAAGGCGTTCGCCGTGTTGGCCTTCTGGGCCGATATCACGCGACTGCCGGGCCACTGATCGCCGCGGTCATCGCCGGTGAACGCGACAGCGCAGACTTCGCCATCGCGATTGACGATCGTCCCCCACATGTTGAGGCCAAATCCTCCGTTGGTACCGAACACTTCGTCCACGGCAACGTCCGTGAGGGCTTGGCGGAGATCGGCGTGGCTCGGAAGGCCGCTGCAGGGACCCGCGGCCAGGGCCAGCGTCGGAAAGAACATGATCAAGAACAAGAGAGCTGCATTGTGCGTTAACCGTCGAAACACATGTAAAGTCATCAGTCTGATCTCCTCGTTAGCGGAATTTCCGCTGCCCCGTCTCCGACGTCCGACACTCGGACGCAAACACACCCACATCCACGCGGCTCGTAATGCAGGGGCCGGGGTCGGATGCTGTTCGGGATGCGTCTTGCAGAATTCGGGCGAGAGCGTCTGGCAGCCCGGATTTTTGAGGTGCGATTTTCTCATTTGAGACCGGGAAAATGCCAGCATTTTTCCTAGTCTTCGGCAGCTCCAATACATTCAAATGGGATGCTACGCAGGGATCGTCATCACGATACTTCGAAGCGGAGAAGGAGTGTTTCAAGTATTCCAGAGTATTTCCAGCACCTTACGGTGCCAGATTCTCTTCCCGTGCCCGGCGACAGAGCGGTCCAAATAATACGCACCGCAAAGGATCTTTAGGATGTCGCGAACCAGGAATATTTCCTAGGCATAGATTTGTATGGCTAAAGTTCTGCGGCCGCCCTGCCGATAACATGAAACGAGGGGACTCTACCCCAAGACAAGAAAATTGCTTTGAATCGAACGGAGATCACATCATGGGCTTTTCAGTCGTCACCAATCTTTCTTCTCTCAGTGCGCAATCGGCGTTGAGCAGCAGTCAAGCCAGCATGGCAAAGAGTCTTGAGCGAATGACCTCTGGAAAGCGTATCAACAGCTCAGCCGACGACGCGGCGGGACTCGCCGTGGCCAATCGGCATCAACTCGACAGCACGAGCCTCAACAGCGGCTCCGAGAATGCGCGCGAAGCCATCGGTCAACTGCAGATCCAGGATGGCGCCCTCAACAACATTTCATCGCTGGTGAGTCGCGCGACGACACTGGCCAGCCAGGCCGTATCGGACACGTTCACCGGTGACCGGTCGGCCCTGAATGAAGAATTCCAGTCCGTCATCGCGGAAATATCGAGGAGCGCGGCGGCGGCAGGACTGGAAACCGGCAGCACCAAACTGAACAACCAGGACGTTTTCGTGGGAAATACTCAGACGAACACGTCGGATAGTGTCAGCTACACTTCCGTTCCCGCAACGAATGCCGCAGACGCCCAGGGACTGGGCCTGGGCGCCGACAACATCACGAGCCAGGACGGCGCCGCGGCAGCGATCTCAAGCCTCCAGGCCGCGATGGGTACGCTCGGAGCGGGCCAGGGTCGAACCGGAAGTGCGATGAACCAGTTGAGCTTCGCCGTGGCTCGAGCCCGATCCACCGCGGCCAGCGTGCAGGCTTCCGAATCCCGGATCCGCGACGCCAACATGGCCAGAGAGGCGGCCGGACTGGTGAAATCGAAATTGCTGATCGAGAGTGGTCTGGCAGCCATGGCATACGCCAACGTCTCGGCCAAGTCTGTTCTGAAGCTTCTGGGATAGCTCGGCAACGCGTCTGCACGGGCGATGGATTATGTCGTCCACCCTTCAATCGACACGATTTTCCTCCGGTAAACTCCACGAAAGGGCGAGTAAACCGAGTTCCACCAATTGACCTCCGACCATTGCCCTCTTTATAGTGCCAGTAGCACCTGTTTCAGGTGCGGTGCAAATATCCGTAATACGTGTCGTCAATTCTATCGGTGATAATGGAGGGTGGTCGATGAAGCTGCACCATAGCTATAGAGCCCTGCTCATAAGCGCGATCATACTTATTGGAAGCGGTCACAACGACTTGGCCTATGGCCAGGAAACCGGTGGCATGACTCTCGAATCGCAGCGTGACATGGTGAACAACTACTGCGAATCCTGCCACAACGACGTGGATGGGGAGGGAGGGTTCTCATTTTCGAAGCTGGATCTGGCCCATCCCGAGCAGAACGCCGCACAAGCGGAACGAGTCATTCTCAAACTTCGTTCCGGCATGATGCCGCCGGTCGGCATGCCCAGGCCGGATCCCTCTACTTTGAAAGCGCTCGCGTCGGCACTCGAGACACGAATCGACGAGGCGGCCGCCGCGACCGAACCGCATGTCAGCGCCCCGGAGTTGCATCGCATAAATGGTAACGAGTACCGGAATTCGGTGCGCGAGCTGCTGGATCTGGAAGTGGATGTGGCCGACCTTCTGCCGCCGGATCCCACGACGAACGGCTTCGATAACATGTCGGAAGCCTTGACGATTTCGCCGGCCCTGATGAGCGCCTATATCCGGGCGGCCGAGAAGATCAGCCGGGATGCGGTCGGTGACCCCAAAGCACCCGCCAGAATGTCTCTGTACAAGATCTCGAGGCTGGCCAACCAGATGCGTCACGTCCCCGGAACTCCGTTCGGGACGCGCGGCGGCACCTCGGTCATGCACACGTTCCCCGCCGACGGCGAGTATGAGTTCAAAGTGGTCTTCTACTACGATTACCCCGGTGAACTCATGGGCTGGCAGTTGCCCGAGCAAATGCAGGGCCAACAGGTCGAAATCTCGGTCGACGGAGAGAGAGTCGCCGTAATCGACGTCGATCCGACGATAACGGAAGAAAAGGCCAACTACGTCACCGCACGAGTCAAGATCTCCAGCGGACAGCGCCGGCTGGCCGCAGCGTTCATTTCGAAGTTCGACGGACCGGTGCAGGACCATTACAGGCTCGTCGAACAGACCCTGGCGGACATCACCATCACGACGGCGCCCGAACTGACGGGGTTACCGCACTTGCAAAGTTTTTCGGTGACCGGCCCTTTCAACCCGACTGGAATCTCGGAGACGGCCAGCCGCCGCAAGGTATTTACGTGTCGTCCCGCCCGGGAGGACGAAGAAGAAGCATGTGCGAAGGAGATCATATCGGAACTGGCCGGTAAGGCCTTCCGCAGACCGGCGACACCGGAAGACCTGGAGAGCCTCCTCGAATTCTACGAGTATGGCTCGAATCGGGACGGCTTCGAATCCGGTGTCCAGGCGGCAATTCAGGCACTCCTGGCGAAACCCGAATTCATCTTCCGTTTCGAGCAGGAACCGGCGTCGGCTTCTCCCGGGAGCGTCTACCGGATCACCGACCTCGAACTGGCGTCGCGTCTGGCTTACTTCCTCTGGAGCTCGATCCCGGACGACGAGTTGGTCCGACTGGCCGTGGAGGGGAGGCTCCGGGACCCGGGCACCCTCGAAAGCCAGGTCCGACGCATGCTGGCCGATCCGCGGTCCGAGCAGATATCGACGAACTTTGCGGGCCAGTGGCTGCGTTTGGCCGGGATCAAGCAGATATTCCCGGAAGCGATTCTGTTCCCAAACTTCACTCTCAACCTCGCCGTGTCGATGCGTCGCGAAGTGGAACTCCTGTTCGACTACATCATGCGCGAGGACCGGGACGTCCTGGAACTCCTGACCGCAGACTACACATTCGTGGACGGGAATCTCGCCCGACATTACGGAATCCCGAACATCGTGGGTCCGCGTTTCAGGCGCGTGACGTTGACCGATCCGAACCGGTTCGGGCTCATCGGCAAGGCCGGCATCCTGACGATGACGTCGCTGGCTAGCAGAACGTCCCCGGTTTCACGGGGCAAGTACATGATCGAGGTTCTGGTCGGCTCTCCGGCACCGAAGCCTCCCCCGGTTGTGCCCCCTCTCGCGGAATCTGTCGACAACGAAAAAGTCCTCTCCGTCCGGGAGCGTATGGAACACCACCGGGAGAGCCCCATGTGCAATGCGTGCCACCGGATCATCGACCCAATCGGGATGGCACTGGAAAACTTCGATGCGGTCGGCGAGTGGCGCCGGACCGATGGTGGATTCGTCATCGACCCGACCGGAGAGATGTACGACGGAACGCGACTGGACGGACCGGTCAGTCTCCGCAAAGCGGTGATGGCCCGCTCTGAAGCGTTCATCACAAGCTTCACCAAGAACCTTCTGTCCTACAGTCTGGGGCGTGTGCTGGATCATCGGGACATGCCGACTGTCCGATCGATCCAGCGTGGGGCGGCCGAGAGCGGCAACGGCTTGTCGGCTTTCATCATGGGTATCGTCAACAGTCCCCCATTCCAGATGCGGGCCGTCGGCACTGCCACAGAGATGGACGCGAATCGCCGCTGAAGAATGGGCCGTGACGTCAGGTCACGTTGGATCTCAGGACGATCGGGAATCAGCCGCGTTCCCGAGCATCCGAACCACGTCTCGGTGACCCATTTCCTCCGCCCATGCCAGAGGCCGCGACCAGGACTCGGCCTCCGGCTCGAGCGGATCGACGCCACGCTCGAGCAATAGCTTCACCAGTTCGGCGCGGCCCCACCGGCAAGCCCAGCCAAGCGGCGTACTCCCGAGCAAATCGTCGCGGACATCCAGTCTCGCGTCCACGTCCAGAAGCAATTTCGCGAAGGCCACAGTCTCTTCCCCCCTCACGTGATTTCCCATCGCAGCGACCTCGTGAAGAATCGTCCGGCCGAAACGGTCGGATCGGATGTTCGGATCACACCGCCCCAGCACCATGCGGAAGCAGGTGATATAGGTCGCCCGGTCCAGGTCCGGGTTCGCTGACGGTATTCCGGGCAGGTGGTTCCAGAAGACAAGCGGGGACCATAACATCCCGTACCACCGTGGATCATCACGCTCCCAGTCGATGCGTTCGAGCGCCATCCGTACGATCTCGGGATCACCGCCGCTTGAGGCACTGTCGAGGAGCGTCTCCGCCAGGGTCTTCCCTGCTTCAACCGTCCCTTCCCGCAACCGACCGGCAGCCTCGTCTGCCAGCAGACGCCGGGCCAGCCCCGTGTCCCTGTAGTACCCGGCGTTAGCGGCATAAACCACACCACCGTAGCGTTCCAGCAGTTGGACCATCGCCTGGTCGCGTCGGCCATACGCGATGCCGACCGGCGTGCCCGAAGTGGACACCTTGCCGTTCGGGTCCGCACCCCGTTCGAGGAGCAACCCGGCCATATCGAGTTTGCCCGAACCTGCACAGCTGTGCAGCGGCAGACCCCACGAGTATGAGACCTCTTCGGTTCCATCCAGACGAACCCGCTCGTCGGGGTCGAACCCGAGGTCCAGGAGCAGCTTGAGCATTTCCGACTGTCCATGTCGGACAGCGGTCGTGAGCAACCCACCGAATGGTCCGAACAAATCCAGGACGGTCGCATTCACCAGCTTGTCTTCGGCATGGCGGTCCCGCACCCATTCCACCTCACCCAGCGCCACCGCCGATACCGACGTCATTTCCGCGCCACCTCGCAACATCTTCGCAACCGAAGCGAACCGTTCCGGAGTACCGGTTTTTCCCCATCCTCTCCCCGACGCCGCCAGGTCCATCGGCGTCCATCCACCCTTGCCCTGGCGATTCACGTCGGCGCCACGCTCCACGAGCCAAGCGACCATGTGTTCGTGGAGCATCGCAGCCGCCCGATGCAACGGCGTCCAACCGTCCACGTCGGATGCATGGATCAGCGACGGTTCCGACTCCAGCATCGCAATTGCCCGCTCCTGGTCGCCGCGCCTCATCGCTTCCTCCAGCCCCGGCACCGCCCGGGCGGGCGCAGGCGAACCGGAACGACGGCTTTCCACTCCCTCGATGATGGAAACGATCTCGTCGTAGCCGCGCTCGATCGCGAAGGTGAAAGCACTGGTGGCGTCGCGGTGGGGCCAGATTCCAATCCGGGCGTCCGCGCCCTGGTCCATCAAAAGGCGTACCATCGCCCCGTCGCGACGGAGTACGGCAATGTGCAATGCCCGTTGTTCTCCGTGGTCCGGCCGCTCCAGGTTCACGATCTCCGGACGCCGGCCGAGCATTTCACCGACCGCCTGGATATCGCCCCGCTCGACTGCATCACACATCCGCGCGGCCGTCACACCGTCCACATAGGCCCTGAGCTTCCGCCAACTATCGAAGCCATACGATCGTGCCAGCACAAGTTGGGCATCGTGCAGGGCGAACGCAGAACCGTCCGCATTGCGGTAGTGGGCATTCACCTCGGCGAGAGCTTCTTCCTCTCCGCGGGCAAACGCCCGCAATAGTTCCTTCGCTTGACGTTTGAGTTGATTGAGGTCCGGTCGGTCGCGGAGTGCCCGAGTGGGTGAGTGTTTCTTCAAAATGAGCTCCTTTCCAGGCCGCACGCCTCGCGTGGGCCGTTCGGCCCGGTGTCCGCTCGCTCAGGCAGAAAAAGAGTTCATCGAAACAGAGATGTCAGGCTCCATCACTCCAGGGGGACGCAGTCCTTCCCGCGGACACGGCGGCGCCCTGATACGCCACCTTTATTATAACCCTACGCGCCGCCGCAACGTTCGTAATGGGAATTCACCGCGACGACGCGAAGAACGCGGAGCGAAAGGGGTATAGTCGCAACGCAGATTCGGGGATTAAGATCTTTCTCTGCGCCTCTGCGCCTCTGCGGTAAAAAAAATCCTCCGCGTCGTCGCGGTGAATCTATTCGCGCGTGAACCTTGAACAGGTAGATGACGTAGCCGATGGCGATGGTGGCCGGGACATCCAGTGTGAAAACAGGTTGGGACGACATGCCGCAGGTCTCCAACTCATCGCACACACGTCCTGATTTCACGATGCGCCCAGCTGAGAGAAATCGCGCAGTCGAACGTGATCGGTGCCCCCACAACGACGAAGCCCTTGCCGCTCGGATCCCAGCCCGAGAACAAAGGGAGGTCGCGTACCCGGGCCGGAACATCTGCAAACGTCGCGTATCCCAGGCGAAGGGTGCCGACATCGTCGTCGTCGATTCCCGTCTGAGCCTTCACCGCCTGGCTGACAACGAGAGCCGGACGCTTCAACTCGAGCGTCGCACCGTATGCCTGGCCCTCGAACTCGACGTCGAGGCCGAACAGGAGCCCGTGCATGACCCGGACGGGCACGGGCTGGGACAGCTTCACGCCTTCCCACTCGACCGAGCGCCCGATCGGCTTCAGGAGGAGCCTGCCCCTGGGAACATCGATCAACAAGTCGAACTTATTGAAAGTCGACGAACCGACCATTCCGTCCATGACCTTCCCGGCGACGGTGAGTTCTTCGTCCGGGAACGCCGGGACGGTATCTGTGCGCACCACCACGCCTCCCATCGTGAGGGACGGCCGATCCCCGAGCCGGGCCGCGCCCGACTTCGAGAGGACCGTGTAGCTGGTGCTCACGATGAACTGAAGCTCGGTGCCGTCGGATGCCTCGACCGGTACGATCAAGCGACCATCCTCGACCCTGAGCGGTATCTCGATCGTCCGGGCGCCCTGAGCCTCGGCGGACGCTGTCGAGCCCGCCGCCAACAGGACCAGCATCGTCGCCCACATCGTCCTCTTCATCTTGCCCCCTCCATCGCTTCTGTGTTATCTACTATACAGTGTGATCTACTCTACACATATGCGGACTTTCGGACAAGTCCCTATCCAACGAGGTTCCACATGGCACGACCCCTCGGCCTGACGACGGCGGCAATTCTCGCGACGCTTCAACAGGGCGCGCGCTACGGTCTCGACATCACGCAGCATTCCGGGCTGCTGCCTGGGACGGTCTATACGACCCTGCGCCGCCTGGAGAAACGAGGGCTCGTCCAGGGGCACTGGGAGGACCACGCTGTCGCGGAAGCCGAGCGTCGACCTCGCCGTCGGTATTACCAGCTCACACCTGACGGTGAGCGAGCCCTCAAGGAAGCGAGGGCCAACCTGGGCGCGGTCGGCGCCGGCATCTTCGCGGAAACTGCCCGAGGCGAAGCCGAGTCATGAGCGATTCTGGAACCCTGTGGCCCAACGACTCAATCACACGGTGGAGCCGACGTGCGCTGCGTGTGGCGAACCTTCTGGTGCCGTTCAGGGGCCGGCGGGAATGGCTGATGGAGTGGGAGGCGGAGCTCTGGCAACTCCGCAACAGCAAGGAAAATCCGGTGCGACTGGTCGCGTTTCTCACCGGGGCGTTCGGGCATGGGTTATGGGAATGGAAGGAGGGGTGGAGAATGGACATTTTGTTGCAGGACGCCAGATACGCACTCCGGACGTTGACCCGCAGTCCGGGGTTCACGGCCGCGGCGGTGCTGATGCTGGCCATGGCGATCGGCGCGAACACCGCACTCTTCAGCGTACTCGAGCAGGCTGTGCTCGCCGAGCCTCCCTTCCCCGAGGCCGAAAGACTGGTCGTCGTGGATAGCTTGTTCGGCAGGTCCGAAGAAACCATGGGGATCAGCAAATGGTCCTATCCCAGGTATCAAGCACTCGTCGACGAAGTCCGGTCCATCGACACCATCGCCGGCTACGGTCTCCGGACCATGACATTGACCGAACTGGGCAACCCGGCAGTCATCGGAGTGGAGACTGTCACCCCCGCACTATTCGACCTGCTGGGCATCGGAGCCATCCGCGGTAGAGTTTTCGGACCCGACGAGGTCGACAACGGTGATCCCCACATGGTCGCGCTCGTCAGCCATGGCTTCTGGCAAACACGCATGGGGGCCTCGCCCGACGCGGTCGGCGCATCCATGACCCTGGACCGTCTGCGTTTCACCGTACTCGGTGTCGTGGGACCGGGCTTCGACGGCATCACCGGGGGAGCCGAGCTCTGGATCCCGTTCTCGGCAATGCGCGAGGTGGACAACGACAGTCTGTTGGATGACGCCTGGAACCAGACGCTCAACCTCATCGGTCGTCTCGCTCCAGGCTTCACGCAGGAGAGCGCACGCAGCGAAGTGCAAATTTTCGGCGCTACGATCATGGAACGCTTCCCGCCGCCGGTGGCCGCTTCGAGGCTGGTCTCGGGAGCAGACGTCGTACCGTACCGCACGGCGCGGGTGAATCCCGTTGCGGAAACCTCGATGTTCGCACTCTTCGGGGCGGTTGCGTTGGTCCTGCTGGTCGCGACTGCCAACCTGGCCAGCCTGCTGCTTGCCCGCGGAGCGGCGCGAGGGCGTGAGGCGGCTGTCCGAGCCTCGCTGGGCGCGGGACGGGCACGGCTCGTGAGACAGCTGCTGACCGAGAGCCTCTCGTTGGCGGTCATGGGGGGCGTGCTGGGTATTGGGGTCGCGTGGGTCGGCCTCGACGTGCTCGGCGCGTGGCTCACCGAAGCCGTGGGCACGGGCAGTGATCGTGGCCTCGAGTACCTCGACCCGGACAATTTGTCGCTCGACTGGGGTGTCCTGATGTTCGGCGCACTATTGACGGGCGGTGTGGGAGTCGTCTTCGGGATCTTGCCGGCCCTGCAGGCAGCCCGAATCAATCCGGCCGCGACTCTCAAGGGAGGGGGCGCGAGCCTCGGAGCCGCACCGACGGCCTTCGGCCTCCCGGGCCAGACCGCGTTGGTCGTCTTTCAGGTCGGCGTGGCCCTCGTGCTGATGACGGGTGCGACACTGATGATGCAAAGCCTGGCAAACCTCCAGAGCGTCGATGTCGGCTACGACTCCGAGCGGCTCCTGACGGCGGTCTACGGGCTGACCCCGGCCGAGGAGCAGGCCGGAGTAGATCTGGCGACCTTCCATCTCGATTTCCTTGAGCGGGTCCGAGCCCTCCCAGGCGTGGTCGGCGCGACGGTGGGTGAGATACCGATGGGCGGACCCACCTACCGAACCATCGTCATGGGGTCCGAGGGTGACCCCGAACTGATACCCCAAATGCATACCTGGGTGCGACTGCAGCCGGTCGCGGACGGACATCTGGGCCTGCTCGGCGCCGACTTCCTCGAAGGCCGGGACATCGAAGCCGGTGACGGAACAGACAACGAGCGCGTGATCGTGCTGAACCAAAGGGCCGTCGACGTCCTGTTTCCCAATGGGAATCCCATCGGCCGGACAATCCAGCTCGGGTGGGCGGACTTCGCGGGAAATGGAGTCACGGTGGTCGGAGTCGTCCGAAGCCTGCAGTTCGAGCAGGGCTTTGGCCTCGCGCCCGAACTGCAGGGCTGGGTGTCCATGCGGCAGGCGCCTCGACCTTCGACGGGCCTCATGGTACGGACACAGGGCGACCCTCAAAGCCTCGTCCCGATCATCCGCCGGACGTTGGCTGAACTGAACTCCAGCCTCGCGCTGACTTCGGTAATGACGATGGAAGAGCGAGCGGCAAGCGTGACGGCACGCCACCGTGTGGTCTCGATGCTTCTGGGCACCTTCGCGGGTATCTCGCTGTTCCTGGTGGCCGCCGGTCTCTACGGGACCATCGCATTCACAGTGGCGGGCCGAACCCGCGAGCTGGGTTTGCGAGCCTCCCTCGGTGCGAATCGCAGCTCGCTGTTGGCGCTGGTTCTGAGGCAGGGCCTCGGCGTCACCGTGCTCGGGATCCTCCTGGGCCTGGTCGGCGCGTGGTGGACGACGCGCTTCCTCGAGGGGTTGCTGTTCGGCATCGAGCCGGTGGATCCGCGGACGTTCCTCGGCACTTCGGGAACACTCTTCCTGGTCGCCCTCGTGGCCGCATACCTGCCGGCCAGAAGAGCGATGCACATCGATCCGATGACAGCACTGAGAGAGGACTGAGACACTCGTCACAACCGCGTCCATTCTTGTCCGAGCGCCGTACCAGATGTTAGTATAGTCACAACATGACTAAAATAAACGGGGGCCCGCGTCCAAAGCCTCTCGCGGAGTTCGAGCTCCTCGTGGTGCTCGCCGCTCTCCGTTTGGGGCCGACTGAAGCCTACACCGTCTCGATTGTCGAGGACATCGAACAGAGGACGGGACGTTCGGTGAGGCGGGCGAACGTTTACACGACTCTGGAACGGCTCGAGTCCAAGGGTCTGGTGTCGACGCGCCTGGGGGATCCGCGACCGGAGCGGGGAGGCAAGGCGCGACGGCTCGTTACGGTGGAACCGGAGGGTCTCGCCTCCGTCCGGGCAACGACAGGGGCCATCCTGTCGATGATCGCAGAACTCGATGACATGATCCTGGAGACCCGATGACAGCACCCAGATGGGCCCTGGCATTGTTACGACACGTATCACCGCCGGGTCGAGCCGAGGATGTCCTCGGGGACCTGGAGGAAGCACACCGTAGTCGGGTCCAGCGACATGGTCGCGTGATTGGCGGTCTCCTGACCGGCCTTGAGGCACTGGATCTGGCGACCATACTGATGCGCGATCGAATCCGGCGACCGAGGAGCAGTCCGCCCGCTTGGTCAAAAGCCGAGCCGCCCGGACGCGGTCGGACCACCTGGGCCTCCTGGCTGGATTTCAAGCTGGGTTTCCGGATGCTGGTCAAGTACCCGGGGCTGACGCTGGTCGGTGGCCTCGCGATCGCATTCGCCATCGCCGTTGGCGCGAGTGCTTTCGAGTTCGTGATCCAGGTGGTCCACCCCACACTACCGTTGGACGAGGGCCATCGCATCGTCGGTCTCCGGCTCTGGAACACGACATCGAACAGGGTGGAAGCACGGGCGTTCGACGACTTCGTCACGTGGCGTGAGGAACTCCGGTCGGTCGAAGACCTCGGTGCCTTCCGGACGCTTGAGCGCAACCTGATCATCGATGGCGGGCGAGCCGCGCCAACCGAGGTGGCGGAAATCAGCGCGTCTGCGTTCCAACTGGCCCGCGTACCGCCGCTGCTGGGCCGGTCCCTGCTCGAGGCGGACGAACGGGTCGGGGCACCGCCGGTGGTCGTCATCGGCCACGACGTCTGGCAGACACGTTTCGCGAAAGCTCCAGAGGTGGTCGGACGAACTGTGCGCCTGGGTACCGCCCCGGCCACGATAATTGGCGTCATGCCGGAAGGCTTCCGGTTCCCGGTGGCGCACAGCCTCTGGGTCCCGCTACGGCTGAACGCCCTGGACTACCCACGGCACCAGGGCCCTGCGATCCGGGTCTTCGGCCGTCTCGCTCCCGGCTTCTCGCTTACCGAGGCGCAGGCGGAATTGAACTCCATCGGCTTGCGCTCCGGAGCGGACCTTTCGGACACCGAAGATCGGCTGGTTCCTCAGGTCTTGCCGTACGCGCAGTCGATCTCGAACATATCGGGCTGGGAATCGTTGGGGTTCATGTCGATCAATGTCTTCCTGGTGATGCTACTGGTCCTGGTCTGCGGCAACGTCGCCTTGTTGATGTTCGCGCGTGCCGCAACCCGAGAGAGCGAGATCGTCGTAAGGACCGCCCTGGGGGCAAGCCGCGGCCGGATCATCACGCAGCTATTCGCCGAAGCGCTGGTGCTCGGGTGTGTGGCCGCACTCGCGGGGCTAGCGACCGCGGGGTTCGGACTGCGGTGGTGGCTGGGTGTGTTCCGGATTGAGTCCGGAGGACGGCTCCCGTTCTGGTTCAACGACAACCTGGCAGCCACAACCATACTCTACGCGGGCCTGCTCACGGTGCTCGGCGCGGGGATCGCGGGGATCGTGCCCGCCCTGAAGGTGACCGGCCAGAGCGTCGAGGCGCGCCTCCGACAGGCAGCCGCCGGGGGCGGCAACCGACTGCGGTTCGGCGGCGTGTGGACCGCGGTAATCATCACTCAGGTGGCGGTCACGGTCGCTTTCCCCGCGACCGCGTTCTTCGCGCGACGGGAGGTGGTCCGGGTCCAGACTCTGGATGTCGGATTCCAGGCCGAGGAGTACCTTTCGGTGCGGCTCGAGATGGAACCGGAGATCCCATTCGGCACCTCCGGGGACCCGTCCCCCGAACAGTTCCGTGTGCGCCTCCGAGAGACGTACCGAGAGTTGGAACGGCGCCTGACGGGGGAGCCTGGCGTAACCGGAATGACCTTCGTCGACCGGTTGCCCCGCACGCATCACCCTCAGCGATGGATGGAGGTGGATGGTCCCGATCCGGCGCCGGACGCTGTGGCTCTTCACCGAATCGGAGCCGCTTCCATCGATCTGAACTACTTCGATGTCCTGGATACGCCGATCCTCTCGGTCCGCGGCTTCCACTCCGGCGATGTGGGCTCCAACCCGGGCGTGGTGATCGTGAATCAGTCCTTCGTGGGGCGAATCCTGGGAGGCCGCAACCCGATCGGACGGAGAGTTCGTGACGCCGCCCCAGCGGGCGAGGAAGCCGCCCCAGCGGGCGAGGAACCGGGCCCGTGGTATGAGATCGTCGGCGTCGTAGCCGATCTGGGCATGGTCAACGGGGACCCGGACGAAGACGCGGGCCTCTACTATCCCGTGACACCCGGCGACACCTCCCCAACCCACCTGGCCATACAACTCGGAGGAGACCCGGAGTCGTTCGCACCGAGGCTCCGGCAGGTCGCCGCGGCGGTCGACCCCACTCTGCGGCTCCATGCGATCCTGCCTCTCGACGAAGTCGGAGAGACGTTGTGGCTGGAGATGGGCTTCTTGTTCTGGCTCCTCGTCCTGGTGAGTGCCATCGCCCTGCTCCTCTCGCTCGCGGGTGTCTTCGCGGTCATGGAGTTCACCGTCTCGCGGCGGACCCGCGAAATCGGGATTCGTGTGGCGTTGGGCTCCGATCGAAGACGGATCGTCGCGGCGATCTTCTCGCGGCCGCTCGCCGAGGTCGCGATCGGCATTATCGCGGGAGGCGGTCTGGTAGCCGCGCTGGTGCGCGCCGTAATCGGGGTACTGTCCGGGCGGGAGGTCGGGCTGGTCGTGGCCTATGCGGCGCTCATGATGATGGTGTGTTTGCTCGCATGCATCGTGCCCGCGCGGAGGGCGCTCGGCGTCGAACCTGCCGAGGCGCTCCGGGAGGGATGAGCCCAACCGTTCAACCGCCTTCCCCTGCCCTACCTCCTCATTGGTTCCGAATCGAAAAGCTCAGGTCCGGCAGATGATCGACGAACGGTGAGAGCGCGAAGAGCTCCCGCTCTGCCCTCGGCGCTGAGGGTCAACATCGCCGCTTGCTTCTGAACCACACCAATATGTATTATGCCGAGCGTTCATGGCGGCCCTGTTCACGATCCAGAAAGACTGAGACTACGTAAAACCACCTGTCACACAGCAGAGAGAGGAATAATGATTCGCATCACAAGAGCATTGAGAACCATGGTTGTCGTAGTGGCGTTTCTGACCGCAGCCCTGCTGCTCCTTCCGCCCCTTCCCGCCGCGGCCCAGGGGCAGAGCGCTCAATCGGAACTGGAGGACGTGCTGGACCCGCCCTCGGGCCTGGCGCCCTTCGCCATAGGCCACCGCGGCTTCGGCGTCAACCTGGGCGAAGACCCGAACCGACCCATTGAGAACACCATGGAGTCCGTGCGTCTGGCGTACCGAAGCGGCATCCGCATCGTCGAGGTGGACGTGCAGGTCACCGTCGATGGCCGGGCGGTGGTCTTTCACGACGACTTCCTGTCAGACTTCACTTGCATCAATGGCCTGACCTACGACGAACTGGTCGCGCTCAATCCGAACATTCCCAGGCTGGGGCACGTGCTCAACGTCGCGCGCAGCTTCACGCGACAGGGCGACACGCCCCAGGGGCTGATTGATATTGAGATCAAGGCGCCGTCGCCCCTCTGCGATCCCTTCGACGAGGGCGAGATGCCTCTGGTGCAGGCCGTGGTGCACGACGTCCGGCAGGCCAGGATGAACGACCAGGTCATCCTGGAGTCCTTCTCGCCGGCCATCTTGCTCATCGCGCAGCAGGTGGCGCCGGAACTGCCCCGATCCCTCTCCATGTCCATCCTGCAATTCCTGCCCCAGGCAGTGTTGGAATCCTTAGACTTCACAGTCACCCCCATCATCAAGGGCGTGGGAAGCTTTGATTTGCAATGGGCGGAGATTGTTGACCCAGATGGCATCGAGTTCCGCCTGCCCGGCTACACTTCAGTGTTACCGCAGTTCGGGGGTGTGGCGCTGGCTCTGGAGGCGCGCGCGGTCGTTCTGGACCTGCTTTTCCTTGGCCAAGCCGGGCCCGTCGTCGGCGCGGCGCTGGTTAACCTCCTGCACGGCCTGGACTTCAGCGTATGGGGCTTTACCGTCAACGATGCACCGAGTTGGTTCTTCCTGCAGTCGCTGGGCATCGACGGCATCTTCATCGACAATATCCCTCTGGGCGTGACGCTGCAGGCGCCATTTGATGCCCCCTAATTAACGACAGGGGCAAAGTAATCCGGCAGGTCCGGCTTCGTCTCCCTTAGGATCTCGACAATGGCACGCCGGGCATCGATCGACAGGTGAGAATACTTCACGGCCTGCTCTGCTCCGGACAGGACCTGCCACAGGCGTCGATAGATCGCCTCCCTGGCAGGGACGGGCAGGCCGTCGAACGCGTCGCTGTAGATCATGTAGCTGCAGGGGTAGGCCATGAGCCTGCGCTCCAGGTCGAGTTGACGGAGCGAACGGCCACGGCTGTCGGCCGGACCTCCGGCAGCGAACTTCTCGGCAAACCCCGACGTGCCTTCGACGCGACCGGGCAACGGCAATTCGTCAACGAACAGCAGGTAGTCGACCAGTTCGCGCGCAGTCTCCACGAGAAGGTAATCGGTCAGCTCGCGGCCGGCTCCGCCCGGCGACCGCTGCTCGGCAAGAGCGAACCTTATCTCCCAGCCGACGCGCGTCAGCAGATTCATCATGTGCATCTGATGATTGAAGACCAGCAACGCAACGATGTCGGAGTACGGGGTGCGGTAGCCCGACGGATCGAACCGCTCGAACAACGAACCGGTTCCTCCCGTCTGGTCTGTCGCCATCGATTCCGGCGGATCGAAGCCGGTCACGATGGCGTTACCCATGTGTCGGGCACAGACACACCGACCCTCGAAACACGGTCGAACTCAACAAACCGTCAATCCCTCGGCCCGACCGCCCGCTTGAACTCCACCATTTCCTTCATCGAATCGAAAGCCGGGTTCGTCGCTGCCCGTTCCTTAAGATTTTCCTGCAGTTCGACGGCCGCGCCGAGAGCCAGCAACGCATTCAGGAGCTCGCCAGACTGTGCATACCGCTCCGCCAGACCATAACGAAGCTGCCCGCTCGTCGGGTTCATCGCTGCGGCTTTCTTTTGTGCATCCAGCGCCTCCTTAAGATCACCCTGCTCCGCTAGTTCCGTGGCCCGCGTGGCATAGTGACGCGACAGGTGGCGCAGGTTCAGGATGCGACGCAATTCGACGAAGGGGTTGTCGAGGCTGTGATCCACACGCAGGTCCACACGACGACCAATCGATGTCGAATCCGGCGGGACGGGACGCACGACCAACAGCCCGGCCGATCCCATGCCCCGTGCGTCACCCCCCTCGGCGTTTCCCGCGTCCAGGGCATCCATCAGGCGTTCTTCCATCGGCTTGCCCTCGCCGGCCTCGTACGCCGCGGCCATGGCGGTCAGCACACTGGCGCCGGCCAGAGTGTTGCCCTGGACCGAATAGTTGGTCCCTTCGATCGATCCGGCATATCTCCCGCCGCCACGGTTCAGTATGGTCTGCGAGGTGAACGCACCCGTCCGTCCCTCGATATCGATTACGGCAACCTGACGCCTCTCCCGACCGGGATCGTCATCGGTGATCTTCTGGACGACTTCCCGAGGCGTCAGTCCCTGCTCGAGCAACGCGATCGACTTCGGTCCATAGGTCCGGTTGGCACCCGCCTGGGTTGCAATCGCTCCGATACCCGCTTCGGCCCATAGGACGGCGGCACCGGCACCCACGGGGCGGGACGCAACGGCGACGCCGAGGTCGTCGGTTTCCGGATCGAAGGCAACGATCGAAAACGTGGCAAACCAGGTTTCGGCACCACCGAGATCGTAGGGCTGTTCTCGGTCCTGAGCGACCGACGGGATGGCAGACAACAGAAGGAGCATGCACACGGTGACTGATTTCATGGGGCCTCCTGATCGGAAGTTTCCACGGGAGTCTATAACTGATGCTCAACAGTAACCACTTCCAATTCGTGCCAAAAAGAAAAAGAGCGGGCCCTAAGGGTCCGCTCAAGAATAACTTCACAGAATTGGCGCCCAGATTTGCGACAGATTCGGTCGCGACCGATTGAGCAGACCGGAGGAATAGCCCAGCTATTTCGAGGATCTGTGATTGAGGAGCGGCCGAAGATGGCGCGAAGATGGGATGCCAAAATGTGAAGTTATTCTTGAGCGGACCCTAAATATTCGACGCAGAGGCGCAAAGACGCAAGATCGGAAGGAAATTGTCGGAGAGATTTAGCCGGGAACAAAGACATCAGATCTCTGCATGTCTCCGCCTTTGCGCCTTGGCGTTGAGGCCGATCGCGTCGACCAGGTATTTCACAACGTGTCCGTCGACGCGGATTCAATCGGAGTGAAGAATCCTCCACCGGTTTGACGTATGATTTAGAGACATGACAACATCGAAAGAATCTTCCCCCTGGTAGCCGCGTGGACGCTGCACCCCGGGCAACAGCGAGGCGACGATCTGCACCTGGTCGGCCTCAGCGTGCAGGGAATAGCCAATCAGATCGTGTTCGCCGACTGGATCGCCGGATTCCTTGTGGGCGAATCCGATCGGTCGACGGTCCACGAGTATCAGGACGAGAAGATCTACCAGTACGACATAGAGAGGAAAGACTACGATCTATCGTTTTTCGGCCAGAACGGCACCGTGTTCGTCACCTCGGAGCTGGAAATGGCCGAACGGGCCGTGGACCTGCTAGGTCGGGCCGAAAAGCGGGACCGGGACCCGACCGAGCTGGAACGCCTGTTCGCCAGGACCCGGGACGGCGATCCGTTTCGCGCTGCGCTGACCAACCAGGGCGGCGAGGTTTATCGCCTGTGGGAGGCGATCGGCGGTGAGGCGATCGAGAATCCACCAGAGTGGCAGGCGGTCGAGGGGGTCAACCTGACCGGTGGTCTGGCTGCCGATGGTGCCTTCGAGGGCGTTATCGAATTGATCGGACCGGATGCCGCGTGGTCCGAGGTTGATGCCGAGGCCATTGAGGCCGCGTTCCGGGAAGGCCTCGAACAGTTCCCTCTGGATTTCACGGTTCGTGTGGCCACAGTGGAAGACGGGGTGCGTCTGGACGTCAGGATCCCAACGCTGGTGGAGTCGCTGACACGTCTGCTGGCACGAGCTCGCAGAAATTAGAAGCGCCGCAAGCCTGACAGTCGACCGTTTCGTACCTCGACATTGCCGCTCGCAACCTCATAGAATCGCAGAATGCCTCCTACCGTTGAACCCATCGTTCGGGCGCGGAATCTGACGAAGAAGTTCTCCGCATTGACTGCGGTGGACGCCATCGATTTCGACGTCCACAAGGGCGAATCGTTCGGATTCCTCGGTCCAAATGGCGCCGGTAAGACCTCGACGATGCGTATGGTCGGTTGCGCGTCGCCGGTGACGGAGGGGGAGCTCAGTGTCATGGGTATGGATCCACGCACCGATGCCAGCCGGATCAAGGCCCGAATGGGGGTTGTGCCCCAGCAGGACAACCTGGACACCGAGATCACGGTCCGGGAAAACCTCCTGATGTATGCGCGTTACTTCGACATCCCCGGTCGCCTCGCCCGCCCCCGGGCCGACGAATTACTCGAGTTCGTCCAGCTATCCGAACGAGCCGATTCCCAGGTGGAGCCGCTGTCGGGGGGCATGAAGCGCCGCCTGACCATTGCCCGGGCATTGATCAACGATCCGCAAATAGTCCTCCTCGACGAACCGACCACGGGTCTCGACCCGCAGGCTCGCCACGTCATCTGGGAACGCCTGTATCAGCTCAAGCGGAGCGGATCCACGCTGTTGCTGACGACACACTACATGGACGAGGCCGAACAGCTATGCGATCGACTGGTGGTGATGGACAAGGCGAAGATCGTGGCC
The DNA here is from genome assembly GCA_965247425.1 of Terriglobia bacterium. GTDB lineage: Bacteria > Acidobacteriota > Terriglobia > 20CM-2-55-15 > 20CM-2-55-15 > CAZOZZ01. The sequence continues at coordinate 378,093 of OZ252023.1, read as the reverse complement.
GAAGGCTCGCCGCGTGAGCTCATCGAGCGCTATTCAACCAAGGAAGTGTTGGAGCTGCGCTTCCCAGACGGCATACCCGTGGGCATCGACGGCCAACTGGGCCGTCTGGCCGAACGGATCGAGGTGCTTGCCGATCGGACACTGGTTTACACGACCGACGGCGAACATGCGCTCCAACGTGTCCACTCGCACAACATTCCACTCCACAGCGCGCTCGTGCGCCGATCCACGATGGAAGACGTGTTTTTGCGGTTGACGGGCCGGACTCTCTTCGAGTGAGATGAGGGACCGCACATGATCGGCGCATTCCGGATAGTTCAACGCAACGCGCTCGTCTATCGACGCGTCTGGCGCGGTTCGATTTTTTTCAGCTTCCTCCAGCCGTCCCTCTTCCTGTTTGCCATGGGTGTCGGCGTCGGAACCCTGGTCGACGGGGGCGACACCTCGATGCTCGGCGGGGTGCCCTTCCTGCACTTCCTGGGACCGGGGCTGCTGGCCTCTGTCTGCATGCAGACGGCCAGCTTCGAATCCAGCTTCCCGATAACCGGCAAGATGAGCTGGCACCGCAACTACGAAGCGATCAGCGCCACACCGATGCGGATCGTGGACCTGGTCCTGGGCGAACTGGGGTGGATCGCCGTACGCCTCTCCATGGTAGCGATCGCGTTCACAGCCGTGCTGGCCGTCATCGGCATTCCCCGCTCCCCCCTCGTGCTGCTCGCAATCCCCGCGGCGGTGCTCACGGGTCTGGCCGTCAGCGCACCGATCATCGGCTACGCGGCGTGGAACAGGAGCCCCTCGGGTTTCAACGGGATGTTCCGCTTCGTTATCACGCCGCTCTTCCTGTTCTCCGGCGTCTTCTTTCCCGTCACGCGGTTGCCCGAGGTGCTTGGGAAGTTCGCCTGGTTCACGCCGTTGTTCCACGGTGTAGAGCTGGTGCGAGGTCTGACCTTGAACACGATCGAGTCGCCGGCATGGCTCATCCACGTTGGCTACCTGCTGGGCATGACTGCGCTTGGCCTGATTGGCTCGCTCGTTGCGTTCCGAAGGAAGCTCGAACCATGAGGACTCTGAAGTGACCCTCGTCAGTCAAACCCAGTCCCTCTCGCCGTCAATCCCCTCGTTACGGCGATCGATCCGGATGGTCCAGCGCAACCTGCTCGTGTACAAACACATGTGGATGGTCGTCTTCTCCGGGTTCTTCGAGCCGCTCTTCTACCTGCTGGGCATCGGCTTTGGACTGGGATCGATGATCGGGGAGGTCGGCGGGATTCCCTACAGCGCATTTGTGGCCCCAGGCCTCCTGGCAGCGAGTTGCATGAACGGAGCGATCAGCGATGGCTTCTTCAACATCTTCTTCAAGTTGTATTACCAGAAGACGTACGACGGAATCCTGGCGACACCGATGCGCGTTCCAGACATCGCGTTCGGCGAGATGCTCTGGGCGTTGACACGCGGCTCGATTTACGCGGCCGCCTTTCTCGTCGTGGTGATGGTCATCGGACAAACCATCGGTCCGCCGATGATCCTCTCGTGGTGGGCCATCCTGGCGTTGCCGGCATCAATATTGGTATCCGCCACTTTCGCCGCCATCGCACTGTGCATCACGAGCTTCGTACGCAAGATCGAGGACTTCGACGTCGTGATGGGGCTGCTGGTGATGCCGATGTTCCTCTTCAGCGGCACTTTCTTCCCGACAACCCAATTACCGGCTTTCGCCCAACTAGTAGTCCAGGCCGTGCCGCTCTATCACGGGGTAGAAATCCTGCGACAACTGACGACTGGCGCCGTTGTCCCGGGCATCTTCATACACGTCGCCTACCTGGTCCTGATCGGCGGCGTCACGTTCGTGATCGCCATGAGACGATTAGAACGTGAGTTGATCAAGTAGGTGGGATGGTCGGCGGAAGAATGGACTGCAGCAAATCCCGGAGTTCCCGATGGAGAGAGGGGCTTGCCGCCATGAGGAACGAACCGGTTTCCAGGCTCCACGGCCGGTTGTCTTCAAGGTCGGTGACCAGAGCACCGGCCTCCGACGCAAGAAGGCAACCCGCCGCGGTGTGGACCGAACCGTGGCGGACCGATCGATGACCGATGTGGATGACGCCGGAGATCCGGCCCGCTGCCAGGTATGCAGAGCCGAGGGTTGAGGGGAAAAGTAAGACGTACCAGTGGCCGGTAGAGAGTAACCGATCGACGACCCCTCCCATCCGGTCTCGCGGAGCGCCCACCCATACGGTGTTGCTCTCTTCGCTGGTATCGAGACGACGTTCAGTCGTTCCCGTGCGCATCCATGCCCCCGACCCCTTTTCGGCAAGCATGATCTCGCCGGTTTGGCCGATGCCGACAGCAGCGACCGTGACAGCATGCTCCTCAACTAGCGCGATGTTCGTACAGTAAAGCGGGACGTTGGATGCGAACATGCGGGTTCCACAGATCGGATCCACGAGCCAATACGGAGTCCCGTCCACCGGTACGCCGCCGCGTTCCTCTCCGACAACCGGATAATCCGGAAGGGCTTCGAGAAGATCCTCTCGAATCGCGTCCTCGCAAGCCAGATCCGTGCCGGTTACCAGATCGATTCCCCCTTTGGATTCTCTCTGGTCGGCGTCAGTGCGCGAATCCGCGATCTCCACAGCCCTTCTTGCTGCCTGAATGGCGACTTCAGTTTCCGGTCTCAAACTCTGCATCCTTTGCCTGATACGACGCTCGGTTGTGAACTCATTCGTGACGCAAGGCCGTCATCGGTGCGATTCGCAATGCTCGTGCGGCCGGCACCGCCCCGGCAACGGCAGCGGTCACCAGAAACAGCCCGGAAGCGCCCGCGATCGTCCAGGGATCATTCGTTCCGACGCCGCACAAGAAGCTTTCGAACAGTCTTGTCAGGACAAACGTCCCACCAAGTCCAACCATGATACCAATCGCAACTGGCGCGAGTTGATTGTCTGCCGCAAGACTTCCGGATCACCACCGTACACTCGCTGCCAGAAACGGTGTGGCTGAAAACCGACACAACCGACGATCATCAACGCTGCAAATCCAGCCGGAGCTCCGCGGAAGACAGGCCGCCGCCTGGAGGAAAGACCGTCGTCCATATCCGAACCGATACAACCCGTTCCAACTGGCCTGGAGTCACCTGAGCCTGACCGTCGGGAGTCAGGCAGAAGAAAGCCCGGGGTCCGCTGTTGGTTTGAGGAGGTTCATTTCTCCACCAGACGAACTCCCTGAAATTCCACGGCCAGAGTTCCAGATTGATGCTCTGGGTCAACGAATCCTGGACCGCAACGTTCGGAACGGCACCGTTACAGACCAGATTGTCGTCGCCGTCGAGGAAGCTAACCGTGACCCGGACTTCAGCCGGCAAGCAGGTTTCACGAGGTCGACTGACCGTGCTGAAAAGGTTCAACAGAACCGATACCGTATCCCCGGGGGGAACGTCTCTCCTTTCCGAACCGGCGACCCAGCTGATGCGCGCGGCACAGGAGGGTTGCGGCTGCTGGTCGCGATGTTCCTGTCGAACTTCTTCCAACAGGCCGACGGATCGTTCTACCCGCCGTTCGAGCTGCTGCAGCTGTTGTTGCTGACGTTGCAGCGTGCGTTGTTGCTGCTGCAGTTGAGCCTCCATTGCTTGCTGAGGCAGGAACATGACGAGAGCAAGAAGAGTAGGAATGTACATATGTTCTTAGACCCCTCGAAACCGGGAGTGGTTCACCCCTTGTTGTTCATTCCACATATCGATTTGGTTGAGCACTCAGTGCAACGTATCCGACATGAAGAGACTTGAGTTTGGTAAAGTAGCCCGGCACTAAACTGCCTAGAGGAACACACCGTGGCGGCAACCGACGGCAGTCCGCTGGGAACTCCGATGGAGGCGCTTGTGGAAACTCTAGCCCGCATAAATCACCGAAAGGACCAGAAAAGGCCGCCCTGTTTGGCATAAATCGTTTGTCGAGAACGGTTCAGAAACCAAACGGAGGCGGCCCTTATGAGTACAGAGTGTAAACAAACCACGTTCGAATTTCACGGACTTCTTCAACGAAAAATGAAGGCGCGTTTCGACGGCGGCAAGATCACGTCTGACGCTGGAGTTCTGCTGCTGCGTGAAGTCGAAAAGCGGACCGGTTTGATCGATGGATTGGCGGGGTGTTTTAGCGATCATCGCGACCAACGGTTGATCGAACACACCGTGAAGGAGCTGTTGGGACAGCGGGTCTACGGGCTGTGCCTGGGATATGAAGACCTGAACGATCACGATCAGTTACGGACCGACCCGATGCTTGCGTTGGCGGTGGACAAAGCGGATCCGCTGGGAACGAATCGACGACAGGCCGGCGACTGGGGAAAGGCGTTGGCGGGCAAGAGCACGCTAAACCGATTGGAGTTGACCGGCGCCGAAGTCGGCGACCAGGAGCGGTACAAGAAGATCGCTATGGATGGGGACAAGATCGATCGTTGGATGGTCGATGCGTTTGTGGCAGCCCATGACAACACGGCGCCCGAAGAGATCGTTCTGGATCTGGACGCGACCGATGATCCGATCCATGGTCAACAGGAAGGCCGGTTCTTTCACGGCTACTACCGCAACTACTGCTATCTGCCCTTGTACATCTTCTGTGGAGAGCATCTGTTGTGCGCTCGGCTGCGCCCGTCCAATATCGATGGGGCGGCAGGATCAGTCGATGAATTGGAACGTATCGTCGGCCAGATCCGTCAGAGCTGGCCGGACGTGTCGATCATCATTCGGGCCGATTCCGGATTCTGCCGGGATGCATTACTGGACTGGTGTGAAACCCACCAGGTCGATTATGTGATGGGGTTGGCCAAGAACGACCGCCTCAAGCGAGAGATCGCTGACCAGATGATTCAGGCTGAAGCGGAGTTTCAGACCACTGGGAAATCGGCACGAGTGTTTAAGGATTTCCTGTACCGGACTCGAAAGAGCTGGAGCCGCACTCGTCGCGTTGTTGGCAAAGCCGAGTTCCTGGCCAAGGGCGCCAATCCCCGATTCGTGGTGACCTCACTGCCACCGGAACGACTCGGAGCCCAAGCGCTCTACGAAGATTTCTATTGCGCACGCGGCGACATGGAGAACCGGATCAAAGAACAGCAACTGGATCTATTTGCCGACCGCACCAGTGCGGGAACCATGCGCGCCAATCAGCTCCGACTGTATCTGTCCTCAGCCGCCTACATGCTTATGCAGGCGTTGCGTCGTCTCGGTCTCAAAGATACCGCGATGGCCCATGCCCAATGCGGAACCATCCGTCTGAAGCTTCTTAAGATCGGTGCGCGTATCCGCCTCACGGTCCGCAACGTCTGGATCTCGATGTCGGAGGCCTATCCCTATGCCGACGTCTTTGCTCTCATAGTGAGAAACCTGCAATCAATTCCGCTTCGTTGCTGACGACACCGAACCTTCAGATCCGAAAAACAGCGCCTCTCATCTGCCTCCCGGCGAGGCCTGCCTGCACTCGCCCATTCATGCCGATCTCCCGCCAAATGTCGCCGTGTCACAGGCTCAAAATCCGCCAATGTCCACGGCTCGCTCACTCTCAGCTCCAAGTCTCGCCGCAAATCGCTTCTCGTATCCGAACACCGATCGATTCTCCGATTGGTGATCCATCCGGGCTAGGCCAGTCCACACGGGAGATCGGCGTGCGGATGGCCCTTGGCGCCAGACCGCGCGATATCCTCGCGATCTTCGGCCGGGAAGGATTTGCGCTGGTGGCCCTCGGCACGGTGATTGGCATGGGGGCTTCGCCCGCACTGACGCGATTCATGGGGCGCTCGCTGGTAGGAGTAAATCCGAGGGACCCGACGACTTTTGTCGCCGTTGCCCTGGGGCTCGGATTAGCCGCGATGATCGGCTCTGTGGTTCCTGTCCGCCGCGCGGGCAGGGTTGACTCCATGGTCGCTCTGCGCTGCGACTGACATCAGACTTCGGGTTCCTATCCGAAGAAGAGACGGCACCAGAACAACGCGGCGACGAACCCGGTCACATCGGCTGCAAGACAGGCGATGACAGTGTGCCGCCCCGCCTGTACCGCCACACTTCCGAAATAGAGCGCAAGGACGTAGAACGTGGTTTCGGTACTACCGCTCATCACCGAGACCAGGTATCCAGTGAAGGAATCGGGCCCGTTCGCGCGCATGGCCTCGGTCATCACGCCAAACGCGCCGCTTCCTGAAAGCGGACGAATAAGCGCCATCATCAGGCCTTCCGCGGGGATCGAGCTGAAAGTCGCTATTCCGGCGGCTAGATAATCAAGCGCGCCCGATGCCCGGAACATCCCGACCGCCACCAGGATCACAACCAGGTACGGAATGATCACGATAAAAATGTTGAAGCCCTCTTTCGCACCCGCAACCACCGAATCGTAGACGTTGATGCGACGGGCGAAACCCGCGAGCACGATTGCGACCATGAGGGTCGGCAGAAGCCAGGAGGAAAGGATCGAGCTGGTAAACTCCCAGGCACTGATGTCCGGTCCCACCGAGCGTGCTTCAAGGGAGATCGCGACGAACATGAGCACGACGAAAAGGACCACCCAAATCATTCGGAACGTCGATCCGCTGGCTTCAATCGTTGCGGTCTTCTCGGCGTCATCGAGCCCTTTGATGCTCTTTGAGGCGGAAGGGGCGTCCGCCTCTCGATTGCCCTGTTGTGGATAGCGCCCCAGTTCGAAGGCACCGCGCCGTTGGAGAAATTTGGCCACCAGCACGGCAACGACGGTCGAGCACGCCGTTGCGAGGATCGATGGGACGAGGACGCCCGCCGCATCGGTTGAATCCAGGCTCGCCCTCACGGCGATCACACCGAGCGGCAACACAGCAACGCCGGACGTGTTGATCGCCAGAAAGAGCGCCATGGAGTTGGTCGCTACCCCGGGACGGGTGTTCAGCGACTCGAGTTCCCGCATCGCCTTCAAACCGAACGGTGTCGCGGCATTTCCCAGCCCGAGCATGTTCGCCGAAATGTTCAGGATCATGACGCCCATCGCCGGATGATCGGCGGGCACGTCCGGGAACAGGCGGCGCATGACGGGCGCGAGGCTCCGGGCCAGAGCTGCCATGAAGCCGGCGTCGCGCAGCACGCGCATCATGCCGAGCCACAACGTCATCATGCCCAGCAACCCAAAGGCGATCTGGACGGCGCCGTTCGCCGATTCGATGCTCGCATCCATGACGTCAGCCATCGTTCCGTTGAAGGCGGCGAACAAGACCGAGACGGCGATCAGTCCGATGAAGATTGCATTGAGCAAGACACGAGCCTCTGGGTGAACGGATGAACCCTTGAACCCAATCAGTTCACCACAAAATCGATCTGAGCGCTATCGTGGCTCATTCGGCCATCACTGTCCATCAAGATTGGGATCGACGATGGTCGAGAAGGGGTGCGGCGTTCGTCAGTACCGGGATAGTAGGTTTGTGAAGAATCCCGCGGCGCTGGGACAACGGACGTGCCTGGCCGGAGAGAGAACAACACGATCTTCCACTGGTAAACGAGTCAAGATGGTTTCAGGGAACTGACGACCGCACATTTCCCAGTATAGTCTGGACATGGAGCCTCTGCCTCTTCGCCGTTTTGCAACGACCTGGATGACACTGTCATGACACCCGTCCAGGCATTTGCGATCGCATTGGGCGTGGTGACCGTAGCCGGAATCGTGCGCGGTTTTTCCGGCTTCGGTGCGGGGCTCATCATGGCCCCGGCCCTGAGCCTGCTCTTTGGGCCGGCGGCGGCGATTGCCAGCATTTCGCTGATCGACCTGCCAGCTGTCCTGTACTTCCTGCCAGAGGCGAGGCGCCATGGAGAGTGGCGATCGGTCGTCCCTCTCGGCCTGGCCGGTGTCTGTACCGTTCCGGTGGGCGCCTGGATGTTAGTCCACCTGGACCAGGAGATGGTGCGGCGCGGGATCGGGTTCGTGGTGCTGGGCTTCGTCGTCGTGCTGGCACTTGGCTGGCGCTATCGCGGAGTGGTCGGCCTGCCATTGACCCTCGCGGTCGGCGTCACCAGCGGCCTTCTCGGCGGCGCGGCAGGCATTCCCGGACCACCGATCATCCTGTTCTACCTGTCGGGTCCGGCTCATGCGCGCGCCGCACGCGCCAGCATCATGGGACTCTTCGTGTTTACCAGCGCCATGGGCCTGGCGGCCTACGCTTTTTACGGCCTGTACACCGAAGCTGTACTGTGGCGCACGGCCGGCCTGGTGCCCGCGTACCTCGGCGGGGTATGGCTCGGAAGCCGCCTGTTTGGCAGAGTTTCGGAGGTAGCGTTCCGGCGAGTCGCGCTGGTGGTTTTGACGAGCATCGCGTTAGCCGCGTTGTTCACCTAGAGCAGTGAAACTCGGATCGAAGAAAAGGAGCAGGACAGTGTGTCGGGGTGGCCGTCCCTGGCCACCCGCGGGACACGAAATCTGTGCAGGACACCCCTCCGGGCCACCCGCCCTCTAAACACGCGGGCGCCCACGGAGGGACGCCCCGACACGCACGATTGAAGGTGGCAGGATAAGCGAAACGATCGACTGGAGGCGAAAACCCGCATGAACGAAACAATTTGACAAGTCACCTCAATCTTCCACAACATTCGTAAAGCGACTCACGATCCGGCGGGGGGGGTGACTCCCGTGGGGGCTCAAGTCCCCCTCCGGCATTGATAGCTACTGTAAGGGTCGAACCTCGAGCCGACTGCTCGAAGCGGTACAGCGTGCCGAGGTCGTCCGTCTCTTCCGAGGAGGTCCGATGTCCCCTATTCGATGGCTCGCCAATTCCGTCGTTCCGACGTTGTTTCTTATCGCTACCGGCTGCACAGGACTCACCGATGAGCCGTCGGTTCCGGCCACACTGGACGAGCTGGCGCGGCAATCCCTGGCTCAGATCGAAGGGGATCTCACCTTGCCGGGGCTACGGCAGCCCGTCGAAGTCATCCGAGACCAGTGGGGGATCCCGCACATCTACGCACAGAACACGGACGACCTTTTCTTCGCGCAGGGGTACGTCATGGCTCAGGATCGGCTCTGGCAGATGGAGCTGTGGCGCCGTTGGCACGAAGGGCGTCTCTCCGAGATTTTCGGCCCGGACGCCTTCGAGTACGACCAGCGGACGCGGCTCATGATGTTCCGGGGTCCCTGGGACGAGGCGGAGTGGTCGAGATACCACCCCGAGGCGGAACAAATCTTCACTGCATACGCCAACGGAGTGAATGCGTTCATCGAACAGAACGCCGATAACCTGCCGTTGGAGTTCAAGCTGACCGGAGTTCGCCCGGATCCCTGGACAGCGCAAACGGTGGTCCTTCGATGGGCCCAGATCGGCTTGTCGAGCGTTCGCGGGCACGCCATCAGTGAAATCCAACTCGCGATGAACGTGGCCCGGAACGGCGCAGAGGAAGCCAACCGACGCGCCTCACCCGATCCCTACGCGGACCTGGTTGTGCCCGACGGCCTCGACGTGAACCTGATCACCGAGGAGGTCCTCGACGCCGCGCGCGCGGGTGACGGAGATCCGTTCGCGGGGTCGAACCTGCCCGCGCTCGAGGTCGTCGAGGACTATCGATCCCTTCTCTCGGAGGTCCGCACGGCCATGGTTTCGGCCCCGTGGGATCCGGCGGACGCGGGGAGCAACAACTGGGTGGTGAGCGGAGAACGGAGTTCGACCGGGGTGCCGATCCTGTCGAACGACCCGCATCGGCGCATCGAGATGCCGGCGCTCCGCTACTTCGTGCATCTGAACGCTCCCGGCTGGAGCCTGATCGGGGGCGGTGAGCCCCCCTTTGTAGGCACGATGGCTGGAAACAACGAAAACGTGGCGTGGGGGTTCACCTACGCGGGCACCGACATGGTGGACCTCTACGTGGAGGAGCTGAACCCGGATGATCCGACCCAGGTGCGGTGGCAGGATGGATGGGAGCCCATTCGCGAGGTCGCCGAAGAGATCCGGGTCAAGGGCGAAGCCACGCCGCGCACGGTCGTCCTCAAGTTCAGCCGCCACGGCCCGATCTTCTACGAGGACATTGAGAATGGGTTGGCCTACGCCGTGCGTTCCGTGAACCAGGAGCACGGGACGGCTCCCTACCTGGGCAGCTTCAAGCTCGCCCAGGCAACCAGCTGTGAGGACTTCTTCGAACGGGCTATGTACTGGGTGGTGCCCACCCACAACCTGGTTTGCGGAGACAGCGAGGGGAACATCGCCCTCCAGGTGACGGGGCTTACGCCTGACCGGGATGGCTGGAACGGCCGTCTGCCTGTGCCCGGAAACGGCCAATACGAATGGAGAGGCTTCAGGGACGACCTCCCGCGCGAATTCAATCCGGCTCGGGGCTACGTGGCGTCCGCGAACAACAATACGCATCCTGAAGGCTATGAGGGCCGCCCTGTGTTCTATCACTCGACCCGGGGCGTGGAGACCTCGCGCATCACGCGACTCCATCAGATCTTCGCCTCGCAAGACATCTTTTCCGTCGAGGATCACAAGCGGATTCAGATGGACGCCTACATCATCCGAGCCGCGCGGGACATCCCCTACTTCGAAGACTGGACTTCCCAGGATCCACAAGTAGAACAGGCGCGTGCCATGATCGCCAACTGGGATGGCGTGTTGGCTCGCGAGAGCGTTCCCGCCGCGATTTACAGACGCTGGACGAGCGAGGCCGACCAGGCAATCCAGGACCCCCAGACCCCGGCTGCCCAGAGGCAAGCGATGGTCGAGGACGGCCTCCGAGCGGCCCTCGCCAGACTCACGAGTGACTATGGTGAGGACTCGTCCGAGTGGCGCTATGGAAGGATCAACCAGAGCACCCTCCAGCACACGTTCGCCCCGGAGTTAGACCTGGCTCCGGTCGAGCGGCCCGGCTCCTTCGGAGCCGTGAACGCCAGCGGGGCGAACTTCAGGCGCATCATCGATCTGTCGAATCTCGACAACTCCGTCTGGACGAACGCCCCCGGACAATCGGGTCAGCCGGGAAGCCCATACTACGGCGACATGCGCGAGTACCTTGGAAACGGAGAGTACGCCCCGCTCCTGTTCACCAGGGGCGCGGTGGAAGGAGCGGCAGCCCAACGGTTGAACCTTCTTCCGGGGAGCTGACTTTCAAAGCATCAACATAGATCGCCGGTAACCGTCAAATATGCCTTGACGCTCTAGGCATTCCATCGGAGACTGCACCTAGAATGCCTAGGCAAGATCAACCTCGCTCAGCAGAAGCCCGTTTGCTGCAGGGCACTCTTGAAATGTTGGTCCTGAAGGTCGTCGCCCTGGAGCCCATGCACGGCTACGGAATCGTCGGGCGCATTCAGCAGATGTCCCGTGACGCTCTGCAGGTCCGCCAGGGGTCGCTATATCCGGCGCTGTACCGCATGGAAGAGCGCGGTCTGCTGGCCTCGGCCTGGAGGACCAACGAGAGCGGTCATGAAGCCAAGTACTACACGATTACAAAACTTGGCCGCCAGACACTGACCTCTGAGACCGAAGGCTGGAAGCGACTGGTCGGCGCAATCGGTCTCATCCTCGAAGGCGAGACTTGAAAGATGGCCAAGAGACGAAAGCCCGGCTTCGAGGCTGGCATGGACAAAGAGATTCGGTTTCATCTGGAGCAAGCGGTCAAGGACCTTATCGCCTCGGGAATGAACCGGAAGGAAGCGCGCCTCCGAGCCCTCCGCGAATTCGGGGCGGTTGCACTCGCCAAGGAGGAGATTCGCGACACCAGGCGGCTGACCTGGCTGGCCGACATAACTCAAGACGTTCACTATGCCCTACGCGGACTACGGCGTAGCCCCGGATTCGCGCTGATCTCGATCGGAACACTTGCGCTCGCCATCGGGTTGAATGTCGCAGGATTTTCGGTCATGAACACGATGCTGTTTCGGGGTCCGCCGCTCGTCCAGGGGAGCGACCGGCTGGTTTATATGCAGGAGCGCCATACGTCAGGGAGGGGTGTCATGTCCTACCCGGACTTCGAGGATTGGCGCTCGCAGGCGCCGGCGTTTGAAGGCATGGCCTATGTGGCAACCAGGACCATCAACTTCCGCGACGGCGATGGACGCTCGATAGACATATCCACGGCCACAGTGAGCACCAACACGTTTGATCTGCTGGGCGTGGGGCCAATGCTGGGGCGAGACTTCATGCCGACGGATGAAGTCCCCGGAGCCGCGCCGGTTGCAATTCTGAGCTACGACTTCTGGGAGAGCTGGTTTGGCAAGCGCCCAGAAATTGTGGGCTTGACCGTCGATATCAACAGAGCGCCGGGGACTTCCATCGACAGAGAACCCGCCACCATTATCGGCGTGATGCCCGAGGGTTTCGACTTTGCGATGAAACAGGACCTGTGGATGCCGTTGGCCCACACCTCTGAGTTGAACCAGAGGGGCTACACTCCTGGAAGCTGGTTTGCGTTTGGGCGACTGCGGGACGGCGCAGACGTCGAAGACGCTCGCACGGAACTCGGGTTCATCAACCGTCGCCTGGAAGCGGCCTATCCGGCCACGAATCGGGGTGTCTTCCCAACGGTGAACACCCATTCGGAGGTTTTTGTGAGTCCGGATGCGCCCATAATTTACGGCTCACTTTGGGCGGCGGCGTGGTTCATCTTACTAATCGCCTGCGCCAACCTGGCCAATCTGACGCTGGCGCGAACCACCGGGCGGTGGCGCGAGTTTTCGACCCGGATTGCGCTCGGCGCGGGCCGCTGGCGAATGATACGCCAGATCATAGTGGAAAGCCTGACGATTGCGAGCGTCGCTGGAGCGCTCGGCTACTGGATTGCTAAATGGGGTGTGCGCACGTTTGCTGTGGCAACCGCATCCATTTACCAAATACTCGACTACACGGTGGATTCCGGCACGCTGACGTACGCGGTGGCGATTTCAGTTGCGGCAGCGCTCTTGTTTTCTCTCGCTCCGATTGGCAGCGTTTGGCGGCTCGGCTCGAACAGCGCGCTCGAAGGCGCCGGCCGCGGCGTAACGCGGGGTCCGCGTGGCCAACGTTTGGCGACGGTCCTGGTTGCGGTCCAGATGGCTCTGGCCATGGTGCTGCTATCGGGAGCCGGCGTCCTGGTGCGGAGCGTCTTGAACGTTGTAAACGCCGAGACCGGCGTACGAGAGTCCGAAAACATACTGGTTGGATCGGTGATGTTGCCATCCGACAAGTACCCGATCTCCGAAACAAGGCTTGGGTATTTCGAGCGGCTCGAAACGCAATTGAGGAGCATTCCTGGAATCGAGTATGGGGCCGTGTCCAGCCTCCTTCCCGTGGATAATACGGGTAGTCGGGCGTTTGAGATAGAGGGAAGACCCAGCACACCGGACAGCAGCGAGATTGCCCAGTTCTTAAGGGTCGGATCGGACTACTTCCGAGTGGTGGGAGCTTCCGCGATATCCGGCCGCTACTTCAACGACGGAGATGATGCGGCGGCGTTGCTGGTCGCCATTGTGAACCAAAGCTTTGCCGCCGAGTTCTGGCCCGGCGAACAACCGCTTGGCAAGCGCCTGCGCGCGATGGACAGGGAATGGCGGATCGTGGTGGGCGTCGTCTCGAATATCATGCAGGGAGAACCGACCCGGCAGTATTTCAAACCTCTGATCTACGTACCTTTCCGGCAAGCATCGCCGGGACGTCGTTCGTTCTTTCTCGCTCGAGCGGGCGTGCCAGGCCAAGTGGCACAAGCCGTTCGAGCTGAGATCCAGAAGCTGGATTCCGGTCTGACCTTGGAAGATTTCACCACTTTGAAAGCCAGCTTCGAATTTGATCGCGACCGCATGGATCTCGAGCATGCCGAGTTGGGAAAGCATTCGGCGGTGGCGCCCATCTTCGCCGTGGTTGCCCTGCTGCTGGCCGCCATCGGGCTCTATGCCGTGATAGCGCATTCGATGAGCCAACGCACGAAAGAATTCGGCGTTCGCATTGCAATTGGCGCGGCCGCTCGGGACATCCGCAGGATGGTGCTTCGCGATGGCATGTTGCCGGTGACGATTGGTATGATCCTTGGCTTGGCGGCATCGCTCGCTGTAAATCGAATTTTGCAGTCGCAGTTGGTCGGAGTGTCGCCGTATGATCCGGTTACGATCGCAGGCGCGCCAATAGTCTTGGTGTTGGTCGCGTTGCTCGCGTCCTACCTTCCCGCTCGCCGCGCAGCAGGTCTCGATCCGATGGTGGCACTGCGTCACGACTAGCCCTGTCGCCGCAGTTCATTAAATTTTTATGGTGAGTATCGTCGATCTAAGAGACAGTGATGGTGATCGAATAGATCAGATCGCCGAATTCCTGTTCAAGTGCTTCAGGAAATACGCGCCGGAATGGCTACCCGACTTGGAGTCGTGCAAGGAAGAAGTTCAGGAGTCCTTTGAGCCGGGTCGACGGAGCAGAGTTCTTATCGATGGCGACGGCAGGGCGCTTGGATGGGTCAGCACGATAATTGATGACAATGTCTGGGAAATCCATCCAATTGCGGTGTCACCGAAAGAACAACGAAAGGGGTATGGAGCGATGCTGATTAACGATGTCGCACAGCTTGCGAGAGCCGGTGGCGCGGTTGCGATGTGGGCAGGCACGAGCGACGAAACAGGTTCTACGAGCTTCTCGGACATCGACCTTTATAAGAATCCCGCAAGCGCTCTAGCTAGACGACTTCGATGCGCCGCCGGATCATGCGATCAACTTTTGGGTAAAGGCGGGATTTTCGATCGTGGGGGTGATGCCGGACGAAGAGGGGCTGGGCAAACCAGGCATCCACTTTGCAAAACGACTTGTGGATGACGGTGCAAGGTGACCCCTCGATCGTGAATAATTCTAGTGGACTCGCAAGGCGACTGCGGGATCGGCTTTCGCGACATGTCGTGCGGGACCCAAACATGCGATGAGCGTCACGAGCGCGAGGAAGACAGGAACGACCAGGAAGGTCAGAGTGTCCGTCGAGGAAATCTGCCCGGGCAGTCCGGACATCATCCGGCTGAATATGATGCGGCCTACAGCCCATGCGCCCACCAGGCCAACGGTAAGTCCGATCACCGACTGCCAGATGCCGCGACCGGCAACGAGCCACAAGACCGAACGGCCACTGGCGCCGAGAGCCATCCGAATGCCGATCTCGCGACTGCGCTGGCTGACCGAATATGCGGTCACCCCGTAAATCCCCACCAGCGACATGACAAGAGCGATCAGAGCAAAGACGCTGAATAGAGAACCCAGAACGCGATTACCCACGCTGAGACGCCATAGAAACTCGTCCACCGTTCTTATTCTAGAGAGCGGCAAGTTCGGATCCATGTCCTGAACCGAGGACCGGAGCGCTCGAACGGCGGCATCCCTCGGCAGAGAGCTTCGCGAGACGATCTCGACGACAGGGACCGGTTCCTGCCTATAGGGAACGTAAACGATGGGTTCGATGCCAATCGCCACGGAGACATCTCTGACGACTCCCACCACCGACAAGGACGGCGCCTGCGGCCCATCTCCAAACCGGAGTCGTTGTCCCACAGCTTCCTCATCTGGCCAGTGTTGTGCCACGAAGATCTCGTTAACGATCGCCGCGCCATTAGCGGGCGTCCCTTCGTTTCCCCGAAAATCCCGCCCACGTCGAATCCCGATACCAAGCGCATCAAATATCCGGGGGCGACAGAGAGAACCCTGACAGAGTCCAGCAGGAGGCCGTCTATCCGGATTGTCCCGCGCAGCGCGCCGGTCAGCGGGGCATGGGATGCCAACGTGACAGGCCGAAGACCGGGCTGAGCCTCTACCCGCGCCATGAGGTCCTGTTCAAATCGAATCCGATCGGAAGCTTCCGGATAGGCGGTCGCGGGAAGAATCAGTGTTGCCGTCAACATGTCCTCGGTTCGGATACCTGTATCTCGCAGCTGGAAGTTCAGAAAGTTGCGGATCATGAGTCCTGCTCCGATGAGCAAGGTGAACGTCAGCGCAATTTCCATCGTGATGAGAAGGGACGTGAGCCTGCGGGTTCTTCGGCTGGCTCCGAGTCCGAACGCTCCCTCATTGAGACGGGACTGTACGTCGGTTCGAGCCGCTTGCAGGGCGGGAGCTACCCCGACCAGTCCGGCAGTCAGGAAACAAACCGTCACAAGTTGGAGAACCACACGGTAGTCAATCGAGAAATCGGTCCAGTACGGGAGACCCACCCCCGCCATTTCTCCCGCAATCCAATAGACCGCGATCGAAGCGAGTCCGAACCCAAGACAGCCGCCGAGGAAGGAAAGGATCACGCTCTCGGTAAGAAACTCTCGAATGACTTGCCACCGGATGGCTCCAACGGCCATGCGAATGGCCGTCTCGCGCGTTCGACGCACCGCCCTGGCAAGCATCAGGCTCGTGAGATTCGCGCACACGATCAACAAAACGAAAGTGACCGAGCCAAACAGGGCCGCGAACACGGGAACATTGGAGGGATCGTTGAATCGGTCAAGGAAAGGGATCAGGGTTACGTCGATGTCGCGATTCGTTCCCGGATATTCGCTTCGAAGTTGCTCGGCAATATTCTGAAGCTCGGCACGCGCCTCTGAAATTGAAATGCCGTCGCGCAACCGGGCGATGACGCCGTTGCCTTCTCGCATGCTGCGATCGGACGGTTCCGTCGAGGCGGTCCGCGGTAGCCATATCTCCGAACGGAGGGGAAACTTCATGCCGGCAGGCATGACGCCAATGATCGTGTGGGCTACCCCGTTCGACCTCAGACTCCGCCCGACGATGTCTGGAACGCCGCCATATCGCGTCTGCCACAGCCCGTGGCTGATGATCACGACAGGCGCAGAACCGGGCCGGTCCTCCCCGTCGATAAAACTACGACCTCGCAA
Source organism: Terriglobia bacterium (assembly GCA_965247425.1). Classification (GTDB taxonomy): domain Bacteria; phylum Acidobacteriota; class Terriglobia; order 20CM-2-55-15; family 20CM-2-55-15; genus CAZOZZ01. The sequence goes on along the minus strand of OZ252023.1, from coordinate 361,294 downwards.
GGGTTGATACCCGATCACAGAAAACAATCCAGGCGTGATTCGGCTTCCCTCGACGCGTTCTGGCGTGGAAACCTCGTCACTGATGTTGTAGGTGCCGATGCCGTACATTGCCAGACCGCTGAAAGATCGGGTCTGCTCCCTGAAGTCGAGGAAATCCGGATAGGAGACCCCGCTACTTTGGGAATCGGGGCCTCTCGATCGATCGAATTCGTAGATGTGCACGACCCGGTCCGGATCCTCGAACGGCAATCCTTTCAGGACAAGAGCGTTGGCGACGGTAAAGACGGTCGTGTTGGCCGCGATTCCAAGGCCGAGGGTCAGGACACACACGAAAGTGAACGAAGGGTTGCGCCGGAAGAGGCGTGAGGCGATCCGAAGGTCCTCCAGGAAGCCGGAGAACCAACGCATTGGCCAAGCGTCACGGCAGGCATCTTTGATCTGCATGACACCGCCGAACTCCAACCGTGCCCTCCGGCCGGCGTCTTCGGGGGAGAGCCCCTCATCGATGTAGTCCTCGACCTGCTGCTCGATGTGGAAACGGAGTTCCTTCTCGAGCTCGTTCTCCCGCCGCCTCCGGAAACGTTCCCACATGGCTACTCTGCTTCCTGAAGTATCAAGGCAACCGCCTCGGAGAGACGGTTCCAGTTGGCTTTCTCGGCGCCCAGTTGCTTCCTTCCCAGAGCGGTCAGACGGTAGAACTTCGCCTCTCGGCCTGTTTCAGTCATCCGCCACTCGGATTTGAGCCACTTCTTCTTTTCAAGCTTGTGGAGTGCAGGATAGAGCGAGCCCTGCTGGACTTGGAGAACATCGCGGGAAATCTTCCGGATATGCTGGGCGATGCCGTAGCCGTGGATAGCTGCGCGGGCGACCACCTTCAAAATGAGCATGTCGAGCGTGCCCTGGAGCAAGTCGGATTTGCTGGCAGTCATGCATCGGCACTCTACACGTTCATCTGTAGAGTGTCAAGGTATTGCGTACTACCACTCGGGCTTTTGGGCCGCTCAACCTTTTCACACGTCGCTCCCGACAAACGCTTAGCGTTCATCGGGAGTGCCGAGCGATAAGGCGTGGTGGTGACGAGATCTTCGGGCACTTTCGATAACGACGTTTGAAGGAAGGCGCTGGCGTTTGCGGCGAACGCGGTGGGCTATGGAGAAAGTACGGGGTTGGGGGTTGAAGTTCTCACGAGTGAGACTCGACCAGCGAGTGTGGCCAGGCGGCGACAATGAATGTATGGCGGCCGATCGTCCGTTTTGGAGAGTTCACCGAGCAGGTCCAGGCCCGATCGGTACGAACTTTTGACATCAAGGCGCACGTGGGCGTTGGCGTGCACCAGCACGTCTGGAAGGCATGGATTTGGAATCCCTGTTACGACGTGTCTAAAAAGCATTTCGAAGCGAATCTCCATGCGAGTTCGGTCGCAGTGAGCCTCTCGATAACGGTCATCGGGGCATGACAGATTGGACACAGCCAGGCGGAGCTGGTTGACGGGACTTCCTCAGGAGGAGGGACCGGCGCCATTCCCAATAACCGATGACAAAGTTCCATGGATACGGATCGTTGGGAGTTCGCCATGAAACCGAAGTGCCGGATGCGGACAAAGCCTTTCGGCAGTACGTGGAGCAGGAATCGGCGGATGAACTCGGCGGCGGAAACCGTCATCGTCCTTGCTTTGTTACCGCGAGAGTAATCCCGCCAACGGAATGTGACATGGCTGCCGTCGAAGGAAAGCAATCGATGATTGGAGATGGCGACGCGGTGTGTGTAGCGTCCGAGGTATCGAAGAACCTGTTCGGGGCCGCCGAATGCCGGCTTCGCATAGACGACCCAATCTTGGCGGAATAACGGTCGCAAGAAAGCCGCAAAGTGCTTCGGTTCGGAAAGGTGCTGGATCTGTCCGGCGAAGGTCAGGCTCTTCTTGCGAAAAGCCTTCTGCAATCCGTCAACGAACTTGCCGCGGAATAGTTTTCCCAGAACCTTCACAGGTAGGAAGAACGGGTATCGCGGATGAATCCAACGCGCACGGCCCGGTGCGATTCCTCCGGCGGGAATGACGCAGTGGATGTGAGGATGAAACAGCACGTTCTGACCCCACGTGTGCAGGATGAGGAAGAAGCCGATTCTCGCGCCAAGATGTTTGGGATTTCGAGCGACCTCCAGAAGAGTCTCGGCCACAGTGCGGAACAGCAGGTTGTAGAGCTCGACCTGGTTCTGTCGGACGAGCGAATGCAATTGGTGCGGCAGGGTGAACACGACATGGAAGTATCGTGTTGCCAGAAGCTCTCGTTCTCTGGCCGCGATCCAACGCGATTACGGCATGAGTTATAGGAGAGGACCCGATCGCCACCACATCGTGAGCAGGCATCGATATGACCGCCGAGAGCCGCTGTGCGGCAATGCTGGATGGCGTGCATCACCTTGAGCTGCTGAAAATGGATTCGTTTTCGATGGCGGTCGATAAAGTCGTTGCCCGCGGCGCGAAGGATGTCGGCCACCTCCACGGTGGGCCGGGTCATTGTTTCTGCTTCCTTCTTTTGGACCGCTTCACCGCATCGAGGCTGGAAACCGCCATGGTCTCCACCGGATTGGTGACCGCCTGCAGGTGACGTCGAGACAGGTGCAGATAGACGCTGGTGGCTCGCAGGTCCGCGTGACCCATTAACATCTGAATGGTGCGGAGATCGGTGCCATTTTCAAGTAGGTGAGTGGCCCAGCTGTGACGCAGCGTGTGCGGGGATACGCGTTTCTTGATTCCGGCACGTTTCGCCGCATCGTGTACGGCGGACCACACGCACTTGGGGGTGAGGGGTTTGTCGGCGCGCCAGTTGTTCACCATGCCCGGAAACAAATAGGTCTTGGGCTTCATCCAACACCAGTATTCTCGTAGCGTCTGCAAGAGCTTTGGTGTCAATGGCACGTCGCGATCACGATGACCCTTGCCCTGACGGATGTGGATGATCATGCGCTCGCTATCAACATCCTCGGCCTTCAACCGGATCAACTCGGCTCGGCGCATCCCGGTGGCGTACAAGGTCATGAGCATCGCGTAATCCAGCAAATTCTTTGCCGAGTCGATCAGTCGTGCGACCTCGTCCTGGCTCAAAACCGTCGGCAATCGTTTCGGGGTTCTGGGATATGGGAGATCCAGCTTCAGGTATGGACGCCGCAGCGTCTTTACAAAAAAGAACCGCAAGGCGGCAATGTACAAGCCGACAGTCTTGGCCGCGAGCTTTCGCTCCCGGATCAGATGTAGGTGATACTGCCGCAGGTCTTCCTGACTGAGACGATCGGGGCGCGTGCCAAAATAGCCCGCGAAGTCTTCAACGACTCGCAGGTAACTTCGGATGGTGATCGGAGAGAAATTACGACGCTGGAGTTCCTCCAGCATCCGTTTACGCAGGTCCGTCATGTAGGCCTCCTTTGAAGCCCACACTCTACAGTTTGCTTAGCACCGTTCGCTCAGCCCACGCGTAGCGTCCGCCGCGACAGCGGCTTCGTTCAAACGCCGTTGTCGGGAGTGGCCATGCGACGATCGAAGTGACTTGGAGCACCACATTCGTTGGGGGACCGTACCTTCCGCAAGACAGCGGGAGTCACATGGAGTGAGCTTGGGATACGGATGGCCTTGGGTGCACAAACCGGCGACGGGAAAGGGATGATCCTGCGCCAGGGTCTGTTGCTGTCCCTGCTGGGTGTGACCATCGGCCTCGGCCTCTCCCTGGGCCTCACGCGCGTCATGGCCGGCCTCCTCTTCGGGGTGAGCCCAACAGACCCAGTGACGTTCGGGGCTGTGGGCACGGCCCTGACTGCGGTGGCACTCACCGCTAGCTATTTACCGCCCCGCCGTGCCGCAGGGGTGGATCCGATGCGGGCGCTCCGGTCGGAGTAATGGCCATCTGGCAGGGACCCCTTGATTTCGCTACTCTAAATTGGCCCACTTTTGATCGTTTGATTTGGCCCACCCCTGACGACTGAACCGGAGAGGCTGTTCCGAACAAAGAGTCGGAATGGAGGGACCCGGTGTCAAGGAGATCGAAGGTGGAATTATTTGAAGAGATTCGGCGAGAGCACGAGTTTGGTGTGGGAACGATCCAGGGTGTGGCCCGGCGGCTGGGGGTGCATCGGCGGATGGTGCGTCAAGCGCTGGGAAACGCCGTGCCGCCGGCGAGGAAGAGCCCGGAGCGGAAGAGGCCGAGGCTGGAGCCGGTTATGGAATTTATCAACGGGGTGTTGGAGGCGGACAGGCAGGCCCCGCGGAAGCAGCGGCACACCAGTCACCGGATCTACGAACGGATCCGGATGGAATTTCCGAAACATCCGATTGGGGAATCGACGGTTCGCCGGTATGTCGGGCGGCGGAAGCGGGAGATGGGTTTCATCCGACAGGAGACGTTCGTGCCGCAAAGCTACGCCTGGGGTCAGGAAGCACAGATCGACTGGTACGAAGCCGTCGCGGAGTTGGATGGCGAACGGCAGAAGCTCCAGGTTTTCTGTATGCGGAGCATGGGCAGTGGTGGCGCATTCCATCGAGCTTATCCTCGGGCGACACAACAGGCATTCCTGGAGGCTCATGAGTTGGGTTTCCGCTATTTTGCGGGGGTCTTCGGGGTGCTGCGTTATGACAACCTGACCAGCGCGGTGAAGAAGATTCTGCGGGGATACCGGCGTGTAGAGACCGAACGGTTCATCGCGTTTCGGTCGCATTGGAAGTTTCAAGCCGAGTTCTGCACACCCGGCGAGGGCCACGAGAAAGGCGGTGTGGAAGGCGAAGCCGGATACTTCCGGCGCAATCACCTGGTACCGGTGCCGAAGGCGAAGGACCTGGCGGATCTGAATGCGCAGCTGCTGGCCGGTTGCCGTGCCGATGAACGGCGCAAGATCGGCGATCGGGTCCAGACGGTGGGTGAAGGGATGCAGATCGAACAGCCCCATCTGCTCGCGTTATCGACCGAAGGGTTCCCTCTGGCCGAGGACAGCTTTCCACGAGTCGATGGTAAGGGATGTGTACGGGTGCGTAACAACTTCTACTCCGCCCCCGTCAAGGCCGGGACTGTGGTGCGGGCGAGCGTTTTTCCGGCCTACGTGGAGGTCTGGCACGATGGCGGATGCGTGGCGCGGCATGAGCGAGGATATGGAAACGGCCAGCACTTCTTCAATCTGGAACATTATCTGGAGGTGTTGGAGCGGAAGCCGGGCGCGCTGGCCGGGAGCAAGCCTCTGGAGCAATGGCGGCAACAGGGCCGATGGCCGAAAAGCTATGACGAGTTCTGGCAGACGTTGATCGATCGCAACGGAAAACAGAATGGGACCCGCGCAATGGTGGAGTTGCTCCTACTGGGCCGGGAACATGGCTATAGCGAGCTGGATTCCGCATTCCAACAAGCCCTGCGCCTGGGATGCTCCGATGCCGCCGCGGCGCGCTACCTGATGACCGAGGCCCGATTCGACCGGCCGGCGGCGCCGCGACTGGAAGTGGCCGCACTACGCGCTTATGAGCGGCCCCTGCCGGAGGTGAATACTTACGATGCACTGCTCACTGCGGAGGTGGTCTAGTGTCCGCCACAGCCGGCGGGGTCGAACAGGCGGCGATTCAGCAGTACTGTAAAGCTCTCCGGACGCCCACGATCGGAACGCAGTTTGCGGCCATGGCCGAGCAGGCCCAGCGGGAAGAGCACACCTACACACGGTATCTGGAAGCCTTGCTGGCGATGGAAGTTGAAGAACGCGAACGGAACACCGTGGCCCGGCGGATTCAAGCCGCACGTTTCCCTCGAATGAAGACACTCGAGGACTTTGACTTCTCGCGGTCGAAGGTTCCAGCCAACCGGATCCGTGGACTCGCAGACGGTGGCTATTTAGAACACGCCGAACCTGTCGTCCTGATCGGGGAGTGTGGAACGGGCAAGACGCACCTGGCCACAGGACTGTGCGTGGCCGCTTGTCGGCAGAAGAAGCGGGTTCGCTTTACGACGGCCGCCGGCTTGATCAACGAGTTGGTCGAGGCCCACCACAACGACCAGTTCCGCCGGGTTCTGGCCCGATGGTTCCGATACGAGTTGATTGCCATCGACGAAGTCGGCTATGTCCCGATGGCAGACCTCGGCGCCGAACTCCTCTTTCAAGTCATCTCGGATCGAGCCGAGCGGGCGACGGTGATCTTGACAACGAATCTGCCGTTCTCGGAATGGACCCAGGTGTTTCCCAATGTTCGGCTGTGCAAGGCGTTGCTGGACCGGATAACCGATCGCGCTCACATCATCGAGACCGGAACCGAATCCTTCCGGTTTCGGCGCACGTTGGAGAAACGACAGAAACCACGGCATCCGCCTGGAAAGGAGAAACCCGCGAAACAAACCACGTCCTGAGGGTCGGATCGCCGCGCGGTCGTCGATCCTGGGCGATCCTGGAAACGGAGTTTTTTCCCGAAAGAAAGAAAAAGAACCAAAAAGAAAGAAACGGAGGCCTGTGGAAGATGACGCGCTGTGGAAATCCTAAAAACCAGGATTCCCACAGCGCTTGGAAAAGCCTCGCCAAGGGCGCTCGGCTTTCCCACATCTACAACACAGGCCCGACGGTAATTATCACTACTCGGAATTATTAACAGGAGGGGGTGGGCCAAATCAGACGATCAAAAGTGGGCCAGACCGGGTGGACAAACCCACCCCTAGCGCTCGGGCGCCACGACCCGGCGGGCCTTCATGTCGTAGATGTCTCCGGGTGACAAGACGAAGTACGGCTTCTCCCACGGCTGGTACGCGCGGGTGTTGTCGTGCACGGCAAGCATCCACTTGCCCATGACTTCGAAGGTGTCGCCGGTGACGATGATCGCCGTGCCCTCGGATAGACCGATTCCCAGTAGATTCGGCTGCTGCTCGATGAGCGGAATGATGTCGTCCCAACGGTTTCTCGTGTTGATGTGCTGGTCGATCGCCGACTTGCGGAGAAACTCGAAGCCGAGCTGATGGTTCTTCTCTTCGGTCATGACGATCCGCGAGCCCTCGGTATCGCCCCGGACGAGGTATCTTCCCTGGATCGTGGCACCGGCCGAACTCCCTCCGATGACACCACCGCGCTCGAGTAACTTGTGGAACTCGTCGTAGGTGCGGGTCCCAGCGTACGAATCGACGATGTTCCACTGGCGGCCGCCGTTGAACCATACCGCGGTCGCCTGCCTGAGCTCGGAGATGAACTCCTCGGTGTTGGCGATTTTGGGATCGTGCGTCTGGAGCATCGAGACATTCTTCAGCCCACGTTCTCGCCAGGAACCTAGGACACGATCCGCTTCGTAGACCCGGAGCTCGCCGGCTCGATCGTAGTTTCCTCCGGCGGTCGGCACGATGATGAACCGGCCTGCCTCGGCGCCACCTCCAAGCTCTATGAATCGCTCGATGATTCCGGTTCCGTTCATGGAACCGCCGCCGGCGATGACGAGGGTGCCGCTCGGAGGCCCGTACTCGGTCGCCTCCTGAGCGTGAAGTGGTTTCGACAGCCCGAGCGAAAGCGCCAGGATCGGGATCAACAGAGAAAAGGTCCGAGTCTTCATCGTTCTTCTCCTATCGTGTCCGGTTGAGCGGCAACCCGATCTCGCACAATCTCGTCGGGATGCCGCATTCTGCTTCAACTATTTTGCCAGCGGATCCGGACGCACCTGAAAGTGCACCACCAGGGGCTTGTTCCCTTTGCCGCCTTCCATGAGCCAGGGCGTGCGGTCGCCTTCCGATACCCACAGCCCCCTGCCCTTCCAGCCGGCATCCGGGTCGTCGATGCGGCCGTCGAAGCCTTTGCTGTAAAAGCCGAGGGGATAAGGGATGCGAAGGGTGACGAACTCTCCGTCCACCAGGGCGTGCACACCGTCGAAGAGATTGCCCGTTGCAATCGGGACGTTGGCGCCCAGGCCCGACGTGTTGTGCTGATCGACCCAGGTGTAGTAGCTCGACTCCACGCTGAACCCCGGCAGATCGTCGAAGCCGGGCCCGGGCAACGGGTGGAAGGTCCAGCCCTCCGGACAGTGATCCCCTGTGGCGTCGGGACCGTTCAGAGGACCCAAGCACTGGCTGCGGTCGAACTCGCCCAGGTGACCACTCCCCAACGATACCCAGACGACACCGTTGCGGTCGATGTCCGCGCCTCGCACTCCGAAACCCGGAAGCGGAACGTTGTATATCTCTGCCAGGGCCGTCTCCGAAGGGTTGGATCCCGGATCCAATCGGACGATTGAGCCAGGATAGCGAAAGCTGACCGATCCCCAGACCGAGCCGTCGGCCGGGTTCGGCATCACTGCGTAGAACCCCGCATTGATGCGCTTGTCGCGCGCCGGATCCACCGGTTGATTCGGTTCAACGTAATCGTCACGCCGACCGTTGCCGTTCGTGTCCAGTATCAATGGAGTCCATCCCTGTGAGGCCGCCGCGTCTCGGGTTTCGTCATACATCTTCGTGTTCAACCAACCGACAACCTGCCCGCCGCCGCTCGTCCACAACGTGTCGTTCTCATCTTCGGCAAACTGCAGGTGGTGGGTGCCGAAGCAGGTATCGACGGTCGTGTACTCCCCTGTCCCGGGTTCGTAGTAGGCAAGCTGCCGGCCGGCTCGAGTGTTGGGGAACATTCGCGCGGACGGATGGTCGGACCCCTCCAGGCAAAAGTCCGGATTCTCAGAAGGACGAATCCTTGCGGTATACCAGACCCGACCTTTTTGATCGATCATAGGATTGTGCGCGTTTGCCTGGCTGTCCCAGATGGGCTCGTCGCCCCAATATGGCGATGCCGCTGTCGGCTCGCTGCGCGTTGATGGCGTTTCCGGGTCGAGCACCGTCGCCCTGAAACTGGTGGCCACGTTGGCGACGGGATCGAGGATTGGAAAGTCGTCCGTGCTGAGCTCTGGAGCTCCATAAACCGGCCCGTGGCTATTGACCGTGGGGTTGCGCCGATCGGTCGAGGTCAGGTCGTGCATGTAAACAGACGAGGTCGCCCAGTCCCGCACGGTGGCAACGACATTGCGCTCGACGCCGGTGGGACGCGCGGGTTGGGTTGACGGGACTTCGCCCGCTGCCACGCGATCGGTCCAGTCCGACAGATACTTGAAAGGCAATCCCTGCAGCGTTCCGGTAACCTGCCGGAACATTTGCCCGCCCGCCTGCCCGGACTGAACTCGACGGACCCATGCCTCCTGGGAGGATGTGAACTCACCCAGTTCTTCGGGAATCGTCCGGGTCGACAGTTGCCCAAGTTGATGACACCCGATGCAGCCCATGTTCTTCATCCAGGTCAGGTACTCGTTCATGCCACCCGGGATGTCCCCGAGTTCGCTCTCGGTGGGCAAGCCCATCATGGAATACCAATGGGCGGCGGGATAGACCTGGGCCGCCGTCACGGGGTCCGGCGCGACGAGGGCGGTGAGATCGACTGTTTCGCCCGGGGAGGCTTCAATCTTTGCCGAGTCGGCAAGCCCATAGCCGCGAACCCAGACACTGAAAGTAGCCTCAGGCAGGTCCGGGACCACGTAGCGACCCTGTTCGTCCGTTACGACGATCCTGGCAAACCTGCTTGCGAAGTCGCTCGTTTCAGCGATGACCCAGACACCGGCTTCCGGCCCATTCTCGCTCGTTACAACGCCGCCGATGTCGTCGGAGTCCAGGTCGACCGCAGCACTCTGCTGCCGCCCGCAAGCGGTCGTCAGCGCCATCGTCAGCATACCCGCTGCTACCGTTGCCAAAACCCGAGACAACCCGTTCTTCATGCCGCACCCCTTGGATAGTTTCGTGTGGCCGATTCTAACACCTAGGGTCCGCTCAAGAATAGGTTCGCAGAATTGGCGCCCAGATTTACGTCAGATTCAGTCGCGACCGATTGAGCAGACCGGAGGACCAGCAGCCTGTGGCGGAAGTCTGTAGGGTCGCGCGCAGGGGTATTCGGGTCTCAGGCGCAGACGTAAGGAACGATGCTTTGTCATCATGACCGACGATCGACAAAGCCTGAGGCCCGAAGACCCCTGCGCCCTACGGGTTACGACGGCATGGGGCCACCTGCGGCGCGACGTCGGATGGAGAGCATCGACGTCTTCGATGGGCACATCGACGTCGTCGTGGTCGCCTTGCAACTAGCCCCATGGCGCTCGTAACGCGACCCTACAGACTTCTGCCACAGGCTGCTCGCCCTGCTATTTCGAGGATCTGCGATTGAGGAGCGGACGAAGATGGCGCGAAGGTCCCGCGAAGATGGCGCGAAGGTCCCGCGAAGATGGCGCGAAGGTCCCGCGAAGATGGCGCGAAGGTCCCGCGAAGATGGCGCGAAGGTCCCGCGAAGATGGCGCGAAGGTCCCGCGAAGATGGCGTGAGACGTCAAGTTATTCTTGATCGGGCCCTTAGGATCAACCGGCGATGGAGTCCATGAATTGGACCTCGTCCGGGGTCAACTCAATTGAGAAGACGTCGAGGTCCTCTGTCATGTGCGGATGACTGGTGGTACCGGTCAACGGCACCATCCCTGCCTGGAAGGAAAAGCGAAAGATCACCTGCTCCGGATGGACTTCCAGGCGGTCGGCGATGGAGACCACGCGAGGATGGTTCAAAAGAAAAGGATTCGCCGTCAGGAGCGAAAACCCCTGGTACATGATTCCGTTCGCACGGCAGATCTCCCGGACCTGCCGATCCCAACCCCGCTCCGCAAAGCAACGGTTCTGCACAACCATGGGTTTGACATCGGCGTTCTCAATCAATGTTGCGAGCTGTCCGGCGTTGAAGTTACTGACACCGATCATTCCGGCTCGACCGGAACCGTGAATCTCTTCGATGGCGCCCCAGACTTCCCAGTCGGCATGTCCTAAACCGGGAGCCGAGTACGGTCCGTGCAGAAGGTAGGAATCCACACGGTCGGTTCTCAGATTTCGCAGTGAGGACTCGAAGGACTGGCGTACCTGGGTTTTGAGATCCGCATGCGAATCGTAAGGTACCCGGTGGTCGTGGCCGTTGAGCGGTGTGAATTTCGTCTGCACGAACAGCGAATCGCGCGCAGTGCCATCGGCCGCCAGCGCTTCGAGCGCCTCGCCCACAAGCGGCTCTTGATAGTGCCTGGGCTGGTTGGCCGTGTCGATGGCCCGGAATCCGGCGTTGACGGCAGTTCGGACCAGGTGGGCGGTTGCGTCCTTCTTCCATGCGGTTCCATATATGAACGAAGGAACCTGTGTTCTCTGGTTTTCTGTCACGCGCACGCTTCCTCAACCCGGGATTTGCATTATACGTGAACGGGTCTATCTTTGAGGCGGGTGAACGACCTCACGGACGCGCTGACTCATCAAGGGCACAGGTCCGGAATCCGGCAACGATGTTCCGGCGATGCCGCATGAAGAAATTGCGCCAGGTATTGCGAACCATCTTCGAACGCGAAGCGAAGCCGCCACCCCGCAAGACCGGCTTCTTACCGAAATACGGCTGAGAGTATTCCTTGTAGGCACCCGGCCTGAAACCCGGGTAGGGCTCCAGATAGCTGGAGGTCCATTCCCAGATGTTGCCGATCATCTGACGGCAACCGAACACGCTGTCGCCTTCCGGATAGGCACCCACGTCGACGACTCCCAGATGGCTCCAGTCCAGGTTGGCTCGATCGGGACTCGGCAACTCCTCGCCCCACGGAAAGGGCCGACCGTCGGGCCCGGAAGCCGCCAGTTCCCATTCGGCTTCCGTCGGGAGCCTGCGGCCGGCCCATACGCAATACGCCCGGGCCTCATACCAGTTGATGTGAACTACTGGGTGGATCGGCTCCAGGGGCAACTCCTCGTCAAAAATCTTCTGCACCCATCCATCGTCGGACTTTCGCCAGAACAGCGGATGCGTCGCACCCTCCCGACGTCTCCACTCCCAACCGTGTTTGCGCCAGAACCGCCGGGTGGCGTATCCTCCGTCCTCGATGAACTCGACGAACTGCCGGTTCGTAACCGGAGCGTTGGCGATACGGAACGGCTCGATCCTCACCTGATGCGCCCACATCTCGTTGTCGAAGACGAATGCGTCATTGTTCGGGGCACCGATGGAACATATTCCACCGGAGATATCGACATCCTTGGGCTCGAAGTTCGGGTCGGTGACCACTTCTCTCTCTTCGAACTTCGGTCTGGCGTACCCGAGCGTCTGCCGCACCATGCAGAGGTTTTCCGAATGCATGTATTCGTGCTGGGCCGCCAGCCAGTAGAAGTACCTCTCCCTCAGGTCCAACCGACGGGAATCCAGTCGATTGACAGAACGTTCCAGCACGGTCTGGAGGTATTCCAGGGTCTCATCCCGCGTCGGAAAATCGTGGACGCGGCGAAGCTTGTAGGACACGTTGAACGCGTCGTAGATACCGTCGGCGCCTTCAATGATCGGCTTCGCGCCCCCAAGTTCCCGAAGGAGCCAGTATTCCTGAAACCAACCGACGTGTCCGAGTTCCCAGATCGGAGGTTCGAGAAAGTGCTGCTCGGGACCGAGCAATTGGTCTTCGGAAAGATCGGTAAAAAGCGCCAACTCGCTCACGCGTGCTTCGCGTAGGTCTTCGAGAAGTTCGGCGGCGTTCGTGCTGGACCCCGTAGTCATAAGCCCTGGATACTACCGGATTCCAGGTGCGTTTTGAAATAGCGAACAGCTCGAATGCAAAGCTAGCAGCCGGAAGAAATGATCGCAGTGGATTGATTTCCCACCACCAGGGCTCCTCGGACATAGAATGGCTTCAGACTACAGAACGCGAACTCCGACGGGTGGAGGAAGCATCAAGGAATATCAGCCGATGGACCGACTCACGATCCTGAAGGACCGGTTTGGCCACGCCGGGTTCCGACCCGGCCAACAGGAAGCGATACAGGCGCTCGAAGCACATGGAGCGGCTCTTGCCGTGTTTCCAACCGGTGGCGGTAAGTCCCTGTGCTACCAACTGCCGGCCCTCACCTGGGACGGGGTCACTCTGGTCGTGTCTCCACTGATCGCCTTGATGAAGGATCAGATCGACTTTCTCGGGCGACGCGGGATCGCCGCGACACGAATGGACTCGTCGCTGACGCGGGACGAGAATCGGGATGCAAAGGAGCGATTGGAATCCGGAGATCTGAAACTTCTTTACGTGGCTCCGGAACGCTTCAACAACGAGCGCTTCCTGGAAACGATGAAACGCGTGAAGATCTCCCTTTTTGCAGTCGACGAAGCCCATTGCATCTCGGAATGGGGACACAATTTCCGTCCCGACTACCTGAAGCTGGCCGAAGCCGCCCGGGAGCTGCGGGCCGAAAGGGTCCTGGCCTTGACCGCCACGGCAACTCCGGCGGTTGTCGACCAGATTTGCTCCGGATTCGGCATTCCAAAAGAGTGCGCGATCGTCACCGGTTTCTATCGCCCCAACCTGACAATGGAGACTACACCGGTGGCGGGAGCGGACCGTGACGCTCTTCTGATCGAGCGCATCGGGACCCGCAAGCCGGGCCCGACGATCGTCTACGTCACGCTGCAGAAGACGGCCGAGCGAGTGGCCGAACGGCTCGGAAACGCCGGTCATCAGGCGCGAGCCTACCATGCGGGAATGAACAGCGAAGACCGGGTGCGCGTGCAGGATTGGTGGACGGGGTCGGATCGGAACATCGTCGTCGCCACCATCGCGTTCGGCATGGGGATCGACAAGGCCGACGTCCGTTACGTGTATCACTACAACCTCCCCAAGAGCCTGGAAAGCTACAGCCAGGAGATCGGTCGGGCAGGCCGCGACGGCGCGGAGTCCACCGTCGAGATGCTTGCGTCGGCGGAAGATGCTTCCATGCTGGAAAACTTCACCTACGGAGACACGCCGACACGGCGCGCACTCGGCGGCCTGGTGGGACATCTATTGTCGCAGCCCACGGAGTTCGACGTCAGCCATTACGAACTCTCGGGGCTCTTCGATATCCGGCCGCTGGTCTTGCGGACGGCCCTCACTTATATCGAGCTTCTCGGATTCCTCCGCACACGCACCCCTTTCTACTCCACATACAAGATTGGACCGGAATTGCCCGTGGATGAGATCGTCGGACAGTTCTCCGGAGAACGGTCGCAATTGGTCGCGAACATCTTCGCCGAAGCCACGAAAGGCCGGATCTGGCACACTCTCGACCTCACCGCGGCCGCCGCTCGTCTTCGACAAGACCGGTCGCGCCTGGTACGTGCGATCGAGTACCTCGAACAGCAGGGATGGGTGAGGCTGCAGATCGCCGGCCTCCGTCACCGCTACACACTCGTCGGCGGTCCGGAGAATCCGGACGCACTCGTCTCGGATCTCGCCGAACGGTTCGAGCAACGGGAACAGCGGGAAGTAAGCAGGGTGTCGGAAGTTCTCGAACTGGTCACACGGGATGGCTGCCAGACCAATGCCCTGGTTGGGTACTTCGGGGAATTGCGGGAGACCGGCTGTGGCCACTGCACCTGGTGCCGGACCCTCGAAGCCCAGCGACTGCCGGCCCGGGCGGGCCTCCCTGAACCAGAGGACCGAATCGATATCCAGGCTCTTCACTCGCTGATCGAATCCCACGCCGAAGCTCTCGACGAGGCACGTCAGGCGGCCCGGTTCCTGTGCGGCCTGACCAGCCCGGCCCTGACCCGGGCCAAGCTCACACGTCACGCCTTGTTCGGTACTGCCGGAGAATACCCGTTCGCGAAGGTTCTTGCCTGGTGCAAGGCTTCACTCACCAACCCATCATGATGGACAGCGGATCCAGGTGGACCCGGTAACGGATAGTCAGCCTAAACGATTCCGGCCCTGAGAAGAACTCGATCTCGGCCGTGGCCCGGTGCGGGCCGTCTCTCCCCGGAGCCATAATGATAAGGCGACGGTTGCCGATGGCGAGCTCAAGCGATCGAGACGCTCGTCCGAGATCAGCCCGCCACGGTCCGTGACGCCCTCACAATTCGGGATGTAGGCCGTAAGACGACACGGCCTAAGGGTCCGCTCAAGAATAACTTCACAGAGTTGGCGCCCAGATTTGCATCAGATTTGGTCGCGACCGATTGAGCAGACCGGAGGAATAGCCCCGCTATTTCGAGGATTTGCGATTGAGGAGCGGCCGAAGATGGCGCGAAGGGTCCGCGAAGATGGCGTGAAGATGGGATGCCAAAATGTGAAGTTATTGTTGAGCGGGCCCTAAGCTTCAAACTCCACGCGCCTCTTCTCAAGCTCGTTCAGGATCTCAGGAGCATCCTTCAATTCGGCGAGCGGACCGAGTTGCTCGTTGATGTAATCCCATTTGAGTTTGCCAGCCTGGCGAATGATAACGCCCTCGATGTCGACCCAATCCCGTCCCCGCGCAGCAAACGCTTTCATGATAATGAGGTCTTCGGCTGAACAGGTTCGAAGGAACACGTCTCCGGGAAAGGCGAAGAGGCTCGCACGGGTCACGGCAGACTCTTCAAAGGGCAGAGCGCCCAAAGCGATGTCTATACCCACACCGGAACTGGAACGGAGCAACAAGACACGGCGAGTGCGGGCGAATCCGGCGGGATCGTCAACTCACCTCAATCACGGCGGTCAGCCGCCTTCATGAACCACCGTTGCTGCTCGACGAGTCCTGAGGTTGGTCGTGGCGCACGGGGAGGAGTGGTGTAGTCCATGGGGCCGCACAGGAGCGCAATAGCGTGCTGCGGATTCAGGCTACGCTGTTCCTCGCGACGTAGTCGATCGAGTTCAGGACCCGCCTCTTTCCAGGCTTGAACCCACCGCTTGCCGTCGGCGATCTGTTCCGGAGTCCAATCTGCCAGCTTCGAGGTATCAGAAGCCATGCCGCCATTATACGAGAATACTCCCAGGCTTCTCTCGGAAGAAATCGCCGGATCGCCGAAGGAATAGAAGGGTGCAGAGGTGGACCCAGTTGGTGCGGGCATCGACGAAACCCATAGTGGAAGCGCGACCACGATACCGGCGATGAGTCCGATCCATTACAGTTCCAGGCGCTACCTTCGGAGATCCTCCCGATCAGCAGAAGGTTTGTGGTAGACGGGTAATCAGCCGGATGTCATCTCGAAGTTCGTTCGAAGTACCATCGTCCGGGTCGCCGTGAATGTATGTGTGCCGAACCATCCGGCAGTTCGCCCACGCCTATTCCCTTCGAAACGCCCGGACTTTGGAATATCCTAGCCGCTGAAACGGAGGGACGATTTCATGCGACGAAAACTTCTTCTGCTGGCCGCGTTGTTTTGCCTCGAAAGTTTTGCGTTTGCGACATGGTCGGTCATAGCCGTAGACCGGAGCACCCGGCGCGTCGTCATGGCAGCGGCGTCCTGCGTAGACACAACGGACGATCGGATGAAAGACGCGATCGGCGTCGTCGTGCCCGGGATCGGGATAGCGACCTGTCAGGCCGCGGCGGACGGCACGGGCCGGAACCAGATGCTTGTCTTCGAGGAACTGCAGAAGGGGACCGATCCGCACGAGATCATCGAGATGCTGAGCGCCGATCCCGCTTTCCAATCGCGCCAGTTCGGGATCGTCGACATGGAAGGTCGTGCTGCGGGACACTCCGGATTGGGCAACGGTTTTGTTACCCAATTCATGCATGGCCAGGTCCCGGGTACGGAGATCTTCTATGCGGTCCAGGGCAACACGTTGCGCATGCATGACGTCGTCCCCAGCGCCGTCAAAGCGTTCGTCGAGACCCGCGGCTCACTCGCGGACCGTGCCATGGCGGCGCTGTGGGCGGGGGACCGTGCGGGCGGTGACAGCCGTTGCGTCTGTCCTCCACCCCCGGAAGACGGCGGCGCAGCTCCAATTCCGTGTGACGCCAAAACCGCACACGTCGCATACATTCTAAGGGCCGATCCGACCGATTCGAATGGGGACTCCTACAACGACGGGGACTACGCGATGTACCTCACCGTCTCGCAGCCGTCTCCGGATCACGCACAGGGTATCCGGGAGGGCGAGGACCTGAACCCGGTCAAGACTCTTCGCCTGCGTTACGAGCAGTGGCGCGCGGCGAATCAAGATAAGTTGTAGTGCCTAGGTCGGAAATGCGGAGGCGTTCGATCAACGTCATCGAGAGATTCTTTATCTCTGAAGCTTTTGACTCAATTCCCTGCATTCCTCCAGCAGCGAATCGTCACCTTCGACCATAGGCTCCAGTGAGAGAGCATGGTCCAGATGCTCCCGGGCTGCACCGTACCTGCCGACTCTAGCAAGCACACGTGCCAGTTCGAATCGGTATAAGATGGAGTCCGGACGGAGTTCTACGGCTTTCGTATACGCCGCGATCGCGTTGCGATTCGTCAGGTTCGGAGGCAAGCCGCCATACAGCATACTGGCCGCGGCTTTTTCAAGAAGAGTTGCTCCCGCCGCCTCGTAGTTCAGGTTCCCAAGTACGTACCAGGCACGGTCATCGTCTTCGCGCTGTTCCAGCACTCGATTCACGTGGTCATAAACATGCTTGCCTGCCTCGATTTTTTCCCGCCCGCTTGAAAGCATCGCAATTCCGCCGTACGCCCACGCCATCACAAAATTGGATTCCGGATGATCCGGCGCTTGCTCGAGGGCACGCTCTGCGAGGACCAGGGCCTCCTCGAAATAGTCTTCCTGCTCTTCTTTTCGGTCGAGATGCGACCCGACTCTTCCATAGAGGTAGGCCGCGCCGGACAAGGCTTCGAAGTGATTGGGTTCGATTGCCAGGACACGAAGGTACTGGTCCAGAGCCTCCCGGTCCTTGAGGGCTTCACGCAGTTGGTTGGCCGTGCCAACCAACGCCGCCACGGATGGTTCAACCTGCCAGGCCAGTACCGGCGGGACGGCTGTGGGCCAGCATAGAATCAGGGCAACCGCGGCAATGACAAGCTTTCGCTCCAAGTTTCTCTCCCGAATGACTTTTCCGAATTCGATGATTCCTGCGCAAGAGAATAGCAGACTATTCGTAAGGAGGCCGCACGCTTTCGTAGCAGGGAGGTCTTCTGACTCAGGGCCCTCGAAACTGTCTGTCGATCCGCGTTGCTTCCACCTGGTCCCCTCGGGTCACTCCGGTCAGGGAAACGGTGTCACCCACGTTGAGCTGGCCGAACCGGAGTGTCCTGCCATTGTGCTGAATGAGCATCTCGTCGGTGACGAGAATGCGGGACGTCAAGTAACCGATTCGGCCGAGTGTCGGGCCTCCCGGAAGGGGTAACGGAACCGGGGTGGGGATGCGGGGATCCAGTCGGGGATCCCGCCGGCCGGTCCTGGGGTCGACTCGCGGATCGGGAGGCGGCTGGCCGGTCCGAGGGTCGTCCGGTACACGTATGACGCTGGGCTCGCCGGAAGGGATCCCCCCACCAACGCCGACCGCGCCCCCCCAGACACTGGTAACGGACGTGCGTGCCTGAACCGGTTCAGGGATTCGGCTCCGAAGTTCAAACCAACGCTCCCCGGCGTTGATCTCCGTGATTCGGCCGAGGCCTTTGACTTCGATTGCGGCTTCCGTAGGTTTCAGTGGTTCCTGTGGTTCCTGTGAAGACTGCGGCGGCAGGACAAGAACAGGCTCCGGAGCCGGGAGAGGCGTCGTTTCCTCCACGACCTCCACAGGCTCCACACGACCAAATGCCTCCGGCCTGTCAAACCGGTCGAAGGGTCTGGCGGCCGCGGTCGCTTGCTCTACGGAGTGTTCGGCCGGCAGGTCCGGCTCGCGACCCGCAGCCGGCATCCGATATCCAACTCGGTGGGCCACGGCAAGCGCTTGCGGTCCGTTCGGAGCGACAACCTGCACTTCAATCCGTCGGTACTTTTCGTCCTGGTCCGAGTCATCTAATTCAAAACCGAGAACGTAAAGGGTTCGCATCCCTGTCCGCATCCGGTTGGCGACGACAGAGACGTCTCGCTCGTGGTCGATAACCAGGTGCAGGCCGCCGGTCTGCGCCGTGATCTGGTCCAGAACCGCCCGGCTGGAATCGAGCCCTCGCGCGCCGGTTCCGGAACCGTCGTCCCCGCCCCGACTGACGGCATAGATCGGTAGATCGGTTGAGGCGGCGACATTCCGAATCAGTTCTTCGGTGTAATCGGCCCAATGCGCGGCGCGACCGGAAACGATCACGATCGCCCGACCGGAGTTCCCTGCCGATCGCATTTGGGCCGCGGCAATTTCGATCTGGGAACGAAGAGACGCCGGACCCGTGGCTTCGGTGGAAGCCAGAAGGAATATGTCCCTCCCGACGCGATCGCCTCCTCTGAGGACTTGCTCTGCGACCTGGCGGGGCAACTCGCTCTCGGGCCCGCTTCGAGATGTGACCTGGGCCACCTCATTGACAATTGCGATGGACGTCGGATCTCCCGGAATCAAGAACTCCGATATGGCCATCTCCTGTCCATCCACCAGCAATCTGAAATGTTCTCTGCCGAGGCCCTGAACGAAACTGTTCCGAGAGTCCGTCACAGTCACTGGAATCCGTACGAGCATCGTCTCCCCCGGAAGGGCACGCGCACCGGACAAAGGCGGCTCCTGCCTTCCCGGACCAGGAGGAGTCGTTTCGGCCCGCAAAGAGCGGGAGGCGGAACTTGCAGCCGAAGACCCAGCGCCGGGCAAGTCCGTCCGGGCGGCATCCGGAGCACTCGCCAAACTCGCCTGGACCGGCCTGACAAAGGCCACGAAGCCGGGTTGATGGACGAGCGCCGATGAAACAGCGACCAGGGCGAATACCAGGGCTGATGCTCGCACCCACAGTAGTCTCGTCCCACTCGTTCGTTTCTTGTCCAGCAACATGTCCACTCTTTTTTCCAGCCGCGAATTCGCTCTGGCGGCGAATGCAGCCAATGGATGAGACTGAGCGCCGACCGCCAGTTCGGCAGCGCGGGCCAGGCACCTCGCATATTCTCTCGGACGCCGGGTGGTTTCAACAACGAAATCATCGCAGGCCACTTCCCTCTCGAACTCGATGTGACGTTTTATCCACCACACAGGGGGATAGAAGACGAATACCGACTCGATGAGGCGTTCGGCGACCAACGCATAATCGTCCCGGCGACGACCCAGATGGGCGACCTCGTGCAAGACCAGTTGATCCAGTTCGAAGTCATCCAACTCATCAATCATGCGGGACGGAATCAGCACCGTCGGACGGTACGGACCGGTGGCAAGGGGCGAAGCGATATTTGGAGAGATCGCCAATCGAATGCGGCTGGCGCGGCCGCCACTGTGCATCAGCCATTTCACCAGGCGAGCAGCGCGACCGGGCGGAAGGGCAAAGGCTTCTGCCTTTCGACGTTCCAACACGACCCAACCGAGGATCAGACGGGAAAACATGAACACGCTTCCGACCAGCCAGGCGCCAAGCAGCCAGGTAACCCAGGTTCCCGCCACCAGACGAACCGGGAAGATCGGATCTCCCGGGGGAGGAGAAGAGGATGCGATCGTTTCTTGAAAATTGTATTCGGCGAGCGGTGCAGGTAGCGGATCCAAGTCACCCTTGAACGGGAGGCCTGGAGTCGAATCCGAATCCAGAAGGATGTCTTCTACAGATACGGCTTTACCCGTCGGGTACGAGAACTCGATCGGCGCATAAAACAGAGGCATCGCAACCGAAACCAGGAGCGTCGCCATCCAGACGACGTAGCGTGTACGCGCATTCCAGCCGCGACCCGGCCCGAAACGCAACAGCACCGATAGAGCCGCCGTGAGGCCGAGACTAACCAGGGCCCCGTTCACCAGCGCAGCCCAGACGGTTATCATGCTTCTTCCTCGATGCGATTTCGCAGACGCTCCAGGCTCTCGGCATCGATTTTCCTGGCTTCGAGCAGATTCAGAACGAGCGCTCCGGGCGAACCCTCGAAAAAGCGATCCAGCAGGTGCGTGATGGCTTTCTGTCTCGCCTTGTCCCGGCCGACCACCGCCTGATAAACAAACGCCCGGCCCTTTTTCGTGTGCCGCGCGTAGCCCTTGTTTTCCAGAATCCGGAGGGTGGTCAGGACCGTGGAGTACGCCAGCGGGGGCTTTTGCGGTAAGCTGGACACGACCCTCGAAACGGTGGCACCGCCTTGATCCCAAAGCACGTTCATCAGCTTCAACTCCGCGTCGGTCAGACCCGGTGTTTTCTTTCTAGCCATACGTGCTGTCTCCGACGATTAAATAATTAATACTTGAATCGATGCTACGCCTGACCGGACGAGGTGTCAATTGATAGATTGAGCTATACTGCGTCGGGAAGCAGAGATGACGACGACCACCGCCTACCTGATCCGCCATGCCCAGAGCCATCCTTCATCTAAGCTAGAGGAATCGCAGTGGCCGCTCAGTCAGGTTGGACTGGAGCAGGCTGAAAAGCTGGGTGGCTTGCTGGAATCGATCGAGATCGCAAAGGTGTACTCCAGTCCATACCTCCGGTGCCTCTCTACTGTCGAGCCTTTCTCAAAGAGGCGGGGGCTGGACGTTCTCGTCGAGAACAACCTCCAGGAACGTAAGGTGGCCGAAGGTGTGCGGGACGACTTTCGCGAGGTGTGGCAACGGTCATGGGAGGATTTTTCTTTCGCCTTGCCGGGATGCGAAACCTCATTCGATGCCCAGGATCGATTCGTCGGCGCCGTCAGGCAAATCCTGAAAGAAGAAGCCAGTTCCTCGATCGCTATCTGTGCGCACGGAAACGTCATGGGGTTGCTGCTGAACCATCTGGAACCCACCTACAGGCGCGCCGAAGCCGACCGGATGCGGAACCCCGACATCGTCAAACTGGTCGCACACGGGGATGACTTTGTCTGGGACCGGGAGTTCGAACTTCCAGGCCTGGACGACATCGCAACGGACCACCGGGACACCCCGATCGACTGGTAAGGATTCAGGAATCCGCGGTGGGTGAGAACGGCAACCGTCCTGGTACCCGTTATTCCTCTGAAAGGATGAAGTAGACCGCGACCGGCGCCAGCGCGATCGATATCCCGATTACGATCAGCGCCGGCAAACCGGGTGAGAACCCCAGTGTCGACAGACTACCCAGTTCGAATCCGGCGGACGGCCCGAGGCCCATAAGGGTCACGCCCAGCCAGTTCAGCCACTCTCCGACCACAGGAGTCACCAGGCCAAGCAGCGCCAGGCCGACACCCACCGTCGATGCGGCCGCAAACGCCAGCACAAGCGTGATGGGGCGGGCGGCGACCTGCGCTGCTTCCTGTCGGGCCTTGAGCTCGGCGCGCCACCAGACTACTGAAGCGGCAGGAATCTGTACATTCTCCATGACCGCATCGCGATCCGCGTGGAGCGCACTGACGACCTCGACAACGTCGGCGCAAAAGGAGCACTCGTCGACATGGCTGCGAAGATCCGAATCTATTCGGTCCGGCCATCGTCGGGATTCGACGGCATCAATCAGTTCCTGTTCTCTGCTGCATTCGATGTTCTTCATCGGCTTGCCTCACCACGCCCGGCACGCAGGATGCCGGCAAGCTTGCGACGGGCCCGGAACAGCAGGAGTTTGATACTGGCCGTCTTCATCCCCAGAACTTCTGCGATCTCTTCGTGAGTGGACCCTTCCGCGTAGGCCAGCCAGAGTGCGTCCTGCTGCCGGGAACTCAACGTTCTCATAGCGCGATCCAGATCTGTTTTGTTTTCGCTCCGAGCCGCAACGTCTCCACCGGCGACGGGAACGGCGACGCCATCTTCAGGCAAGGGAGCACAGGACCGGTCGCGGCGCCATCGAAGGGCGTCGTTCGCCAGATTTCTGGCG
Organism: Terriglobia bacterium; assembly: GCA_965247425.1. GTDB lineage: Bacteria > Acidobacteriota > Terriglobia > 20CM-2-55-15 > 20CM-2-55-15 > CAZOZZ01. The sequence continues at coordinate 338,654 of OZ252023.1, read as the reverse complement.
ATGCGGAACAGGTAGTTGCGCCGATGCGTTTCGTTTTCGAAGTCCCGCCGTGTCCGCAGGAAACGATAGTACGTGTCCTGGAGAAGATCGTCGGCCAACTGATCATCCCCGGTGCGCCGGAAGAGGAATACCCAAACGGGCCGGGCCGTGCTTTCGTAGAACCCGTGGAATGCTTCCTGATTCATTTGGAGGGTGTCGACGTTTTCCGCCGTTCGATCCTGGGGGCGTTCGATTTCAGTAAAAGTGATGTTGCTCAAAAACATTCCGGATCTCTCTAACCGATCATACCGGTGGTGCGGAACCCTCTCCGTCGGGTGCTGGTGCGCTCGGCCATTGGTGAGACAACAAACCGAGTTTCCACGATAGGACGAGCGACGCCACTGCCGAAAGGATGAAACCGATCCCCAGGCCGATTGCCAGGGTTCCCAACACATACAAAGGATCGGCAGCCTGGTCGTCCAGGAGTCGTGGTATCGAGAAGTGAAGACCAACGCCGCCGAGCGCAAGAACCAACCCGGCCTGGGCCGACCACAGAATTCGGTTCGTCGGTGCCCCTACCGTACGGGGTTCCCCGTCGAGCGGGATGGGGGCCGATTCGAGAAACCGACTCCCAGCCGGGGTTCGCACGTAAGCCAGCAGATCCTCGTTGGATGTGAACCTGTCGAGTATCTTCGTGTGCGCCTCGGTCTGGACTCGAGACAGGCGGTTCCATCTCCGGTAATCGATCAGAGTGCGGATCAGCCACATCAGGACACCGACGATCGAAATGAAGACCATGAACGCCACGATTCCTTCGAGAACGCCGCTTCCCACACCCCCCCCCGAGCCCAGGAAGTAAGCCGGGTTGTGTGCCACTTCCGGATGCTGGTCCAGAAACGCAGTCAGGGCGGGGTATGGCCCCAGGTAAACACTGTCGGTCAATCGCGCCGGATCGATCCGCAGCACCTGCCTCAACGTGGAAGGGTACAGGTTCAAGACCTGTACTAACTCCTGGCGAACATCGCGCGCCCGCTGGTCGTTGACGCGCACGGGCTGGACTTGCTGGGTCTGTTCCGGAGCGGACTCGGCTTCAGCCGTCTGTCCGGCGGATTCCACCGCAAGCGTTGTAATCAGTATGAGCAGCGCAATCCAGGATGTTTTCGGCGTTATCTTGTTCATAGGGCCTCCGTCGAGTGTCTCACTACCCCTTAATACACAAGATAACACCCTGCGGTTATCACTTCAGACCAACTTCTGATAGGTTTTCTGGTCTGGGCAGCGGAAAGGTTGCACACAATGATTTCGTTGATGATGAACACCGTATATAATCCGCGGGCACAGTCATCCAACACGCAACGTTCAGGAGAAACCATGAAGCCTGTCATGAAGCCCATTGTCGCGACTTTTGTGATCACCCTCGGTGTGCTGGCAATCGGCCAGGGAGCGCTCGGCGAACCTGAACAACGGGGTCGAGGCCGGGGAGGCCAGCCCCAACCGCCACGGCAGTTGGCCTGGGTAGATCGGTCCGGAGCGGTTCTGGAGACGATCGGACCGGAGATGAGCGGAATACTGGATCCATCCATATCTCCCGACGGAACCCAGGTCGCGGTGCGCGGCAGAGCAGAACGGGGAGACACCGACTCGCTTTGGATTCTTGAAGGCACGACCAAACGCAGGATCACAGACAACGAGGGTGCGGAGCGTCATATGATCTGGTCTCCCGACGGCACGCGCATCATGTACTCCCTTCAAAACCAGGGCGGGGTGTCGAACCTTTACGTGCGCGCCGCCGACGGCAGCGGCGGAGACGAACCGATCATCGTCAGCGAGGGAATGCACAAATGGTATCCGTCCTGGACTCCGGATGCGAGCACCGCGGTCTTCCACACGAACAACCCGGACACACAGGCCCGGGATCTCTGGTTCGTCAACATCGCCGAAGGCACGACCGGCGTCCTGGTGGACGATCCATCCATCGAGGCACTGTCGCGCTTGTCGCCGGATGGACGGTTCGTGGCATACCAGTCCGATAAAACCGGCCGGATGGAGATCTTCGTGACGACGTTCCCGAGGTCCGACCTGAGGGCACAAATCTCGATGAACGGCGGTACATGGGCCAAATGGGCCGGTAACGAGCTTTTCTACTGGGAAGGAAACACGCTCATGGTCGTCGAGACAAGTACGGAAGGTGGTTTCAGCGCCGGAGAACCCCGTAAATTGTTCACCGGCGAACAAGTCGGGATGGGGGCCAACAACAATATGACTTCTTACAACCCGGAGTACGACGTTTCTTCGGACGGAACCCGCTTCGTCGTGACGCAAAGGGTCAACTGACACATCGAAAATACCCGGGAGGCGCGTCTTCATACAAGGAAGCAGCCTCCCAGAGCGCAACCCCGGTCCGTTCCCTTCAGAATCAAACATCGAACTTTTCCGCCCTCCCACCCGTAATGACCTCCGAACGAGGAGGAAGAATCCCAAATGCGTGGTTTTGCTCAGGATGTCCGGTTTTCGCTTCGAATGATCGCCAGAAACCCGCTCGTTAGCGCGTCGGTCGTTCTCATGCTCGCTCTCGGTCTAGGGGCCAACGGCGCTATTTTCAGCGTGATCGATGCGATCGTACTGCGCCCTTTCCCGATCGAGAACATCGACCGGATGGTCATGCTGGCGGAAAGTTCACCGAACAGTATGTTCGACTTCGAACCGTCTTCGGTTGCTCCAGCCAACTACCTGGACTGGCGGGAGCAAAGCGATGTGTTCGAGACGCTCGCGGCGTATGCATCCACGAACCTCAACCTCGAAGATCGGGGAGAACCCGAACGGCTTCAAGGGACGTTCGTGACACCCGGTTTCCTGGAAATCCTTGGTGTCGAACCAGCTCTGGGCCGAACCTTCCTGCCTTCCGAAGAGGAAGTCGGGAACGATCACAGCGTGATCCTGGGTCACGGACTCTGGGTCCGGCGCTTGGGAGCCAACTCGTCTGTCCTTGGACAGGCGATCACGATGGACGGCGAGGCCTACACTGTCGTGGGAGTCGCGCCTGTTGGTTTCGACTTCCCTGTCGGTTCCGAAGTCTGGTCTCCCCTGTCATTCCCACCCGACACTCGCCAAAATCGCGACTCGAAATACCTGACGGTCGTCGGTCGCCTGAAGGATGGCCTTTCACTCGACGATGCCACGGTCCAGATGCAGGTCATCGAGGAGCGCTTGAAACGGCAGTATCCGATCGCAAATCAAGCCTGGGATGTGAAGGTTGGTTCCTTGTCCGAAGGCCTGACCGATCCCGGCGCGCCGGCATTCCTGGCCGTCATGCAGTTGGGTGCGGGTCTGGTTCTTCTGATCGCCTGCGCCAACATCGCAAACCTTCTCCTCGCACGAGGCACGGAAAGGAATCGCGAACTCGCAGTTCGGACGGCGATGGGCGCCGGACGTGGCAGGCTGTTTCAACTTCTCATCGCCGAAGCTCTGGTCCTTTCGATCGCTGGAGCGATCCTGTCGATCGCCTTTGCCTGGATTGGATTGGACCTGATTCGTTCCCACATGCCGGCCACCATCGCCCGGTTCGTCAACGGCTGGGGTCAGATCGATGTCAACCTGCGACTGATCGCGTTCATGTTCGGTGGATCTTTACTGACTGCTCTGACTTTTGGCGCGTTGCCGGCTCTGCGCTTCTCAAGGCCCAACCTCAACGCCTCGTTGAAATCCGGAGGGCACGGCGCCACGGGTTCGAGCCGGCGCCAATATGGACGAAATGCACTTGTTATGGCACAGATTGCGATGGCGTTGGGCCTGCTGGTAGGCGCCGGCATGTCCGTTAACGCGATGCAGCGCCTTGTCACCGGACCGCAGGGCTTCGACCCCAACAGCATGCTGACAGTCCGCCTCTCGCTGCCTGAAACAAGATACGAAAGACTCGATGACCGCAGACTGTTCGTCGACCGGATACTGGAAGAAGCTCGAGCGCTTCCTGGCGTCGGGAGCCTGGCGGTGTCGAATGTCCTGCCCGGAACCGGCAACGGGTCGTCACGGAGGGTCTTCATCGAAGGTGAAATACTGGACGACGAAACCAACCCGCCAGTGGCCGCCTACCGCACGGTGTCGGCGAGTTATTTCGATGCACTCCGCATCCCGATGCTCTCGGGACGAGAGTTCGAAGCGACAGACGATGAAGCTTCCGCGCTGGTCGCCGTGGTCAGCCGGTCCATGGCCAACCGGCACTGGCGGGGCGAAGAAGCTATAGGGAAACGACTGAAGCTCAACTCGGCCGAGGGCGATTGGATCCAGGTCGTCGGTGTTTCGGGCGATGTCGTACATCACTGGATCGGAAGCCGAAACGCACCGACCGTCTACCTTCCCTACGCACAGTCGCCCGGTAGAGGCATCGCTCTCGGCCTGCGAACACTCGACGATCCCACTCTTCACGCGGATGCCCTTCGCAAAGCCGTTCTCAGCGTCGATCCGTTGCAACCGATGTACGAGATCCGCACGATGGAACGCGCGATTCGAGACACAACGCTGGGGATCCAATACGCGGGGGGGATCATGACGGCACTTGGCGCGTTGGCCCTGTTGTTGTCGTCGATGGGCATCTATGGGTTGATGGTCTTCCTGGTGAACCAGCGCACCCGTGAGATCGGCATCCGAACTGCCCTGGGAGCTTCCTCGGCTAACGTCATGAGCTTGATGCTGGGCAACGCGACACGGTTGACAGCCGTCGGCCTGGCGTTTGGTGTCGGTCTGGCTTTTGCTCTGGGACGGCTGATGGAGAGCGCCTTGTTCGGAACCGTCGGGCTCGAAGCAGGTTCCTTCCTCACCTTCACCGGTTTGCTGGCGGCCATTTCGATCTTGGCGGGCTATCTCCCCACCCGAAAAGCGTTGAGGGTCGACCCGAACCAGGTGCTGCGGAACGAGTAGTTTGCGTGTGCCCGCCCTGCTCGGCTACTCGGTTCGGAGTGTCTCCATGGGATCGGCGGACGCCGCGCGTCTCGCGGGCAGATAGGAGGCCGCCAGCGCCACGCCACCGAGCAGGACCGCCACGGCCGCAAACGTCGAGGGATCCGTACTGGTGACGCCGAATAGAAAGCTTTCGAGCGTGCGCGACAATCCATAGGCGCCGGCCAGGCCCAGCGCGATACCGGCCATCGCCATGAGCAGGCCGCCCCTGACGACCATGGCCACAACCTGTTCCCGGCGGGCCCCGAGGGCAACACGAATGCCCAACTCCCGGCTTCGCTGGCCGACCGAGTAGAGAATGGACCCGTAGATCCCTCCGGCGGCAAGCAGGATTGACAGTGTCGCGAACGTCATGAGAAGGAGCGAATAGAAGCGGGGCTCGGCTACCGAACGGGAGATGAATGTCCCAAGGCTGCTCACCTCAGGGACCGGAAGATCGGGATCGATGCTCCACACAGCCTGCCGGAGTCCATCCGCCAGCACCGTGGCTTCCAGCCTCGAAGCAACGGCCACATGAAGCGTGCGGAACCGGTCTCCGAAGATCGCATGTGGAACATACAGGTTGTTTTCCGCCGAACGATTAAGAGCCCAGTGATGCACGTCTTCGGCAATGCCGACCAACGTCCAATCGATACCACCGAAATGCAACCTTCGACCCAGAGGGTCCCGGTCCCCGAACAGCGCTCGAGCAAGGGTCTCGTTCACGATGGCCGGAGCGGCAGAACGATCCCGTTCATTATCGTCGAACGCTCGACCCCTTAGGATGCGGATTCCCAGAAGGTCGAAATACCCCGGCGTTGTCGGGTGGACGATCGACGCGGGCGCGTCGTCTGCTTCCGGGTCGGTGCGGATGTTGGTTTGGTAGCAGCACCGCCCGTTTTCGTAGGACATCGGTATCGTAGCTCCCGCCACCGCCAGCTCGACACCCGGAATGGCAGCGACCGTCTCGACCAACTCTTCCACAAACGGGATACGGCGGTCTTCAGGATAGCTGGCAGGAAGCATCAAAGGCATGACGGTCAACCCCTCCGGATCGATGCCGGGATCGACGGAAGTCAGACGCACGAAACTGTGGAAGAGCAATCCAGCTCCCACCAGGAGCATCATCGCCACGGCGATCTCGGTGATCACAAGACCACTTCGGAGCCGGATCCAGCCATGGCCCGCCGTGGAGGATTGGCTTCCGTCTTTGAGGCCCTCGTTCACATCCGAGCGCGCCGCCTGGAGAGCCGGTACGAGGCCGAAGAGCACGCCCGTCGCCACCGAGACGCAGACGGCAAACAGCAAGACCCTCAAGTCCACCGCGATGGCATCCATCCGCGGGATACCGCCGGGATCGTACGCGCCGAAGGCCTGAACTCCGAGAAACGCCAGGACCACGCCTAACGCACCGCCGACGAGCGAGAGGAAAACGCTTTCGGTAAGCAGCTGACAGAAGATCCTCTTCCGGCCGGCGCCCAACGCCGCCCGCAGGGCCATCTCCCGACGCCGGTCGGTGCCGCGCGCCAGAAACAGATTGGCAACATTGGCGCAGGCGATCAGGAGCATGAGGCTGACGGCCCCAAGCAACACCCGCAACGGCGTATCGACCTCTCCAGTCGTCGCTTCGTGGAGAGGGATCAGAGGGTACGTGCGGGCCGTACCGTCCCGCCGCCGATACTCATCGGGTAACTCTTCGGCCAACCGGGCGGAGAGGACATCGACATCCGCCTGCGCCGCCCTGACATCGACTCCCCGACGAAGTTGGCCGACCACTCTCAGCGAATAGCGGTCGCGACGGTCCATCGCCTCGCTGTCCACGTCTACCGGCAACCACACGTCGACTCCCCGCCCCCGGGTCATAGCTTCCGGACTCTGGAACGACTGCAGGACACCTACAATTTCGACGGGCGTCCCGTTCAGATGGATCGTCTGCCCCATCGCTTCCGGATCCCCTCCCCACTTTCGCTGCCAGAACCCGGGGCTTAACACCGCCACTCGAACGGGGTCGCCGACGAAGTCATCGCCTCGGAAGAGCCGCCCGAACTGCGCATCGGCGCCGAACATCGAGAAGAACCCCTCGGTGACGCTCGCTCCAAATACGCCTTCAGGACGTGCGGCTCCGGTCATGTCGAACCGGCTGCCTCTAGCTGCTACGACGGCGGAAAACGAGTGGGTGCGATCCCTCCAATCCTTGAAGAGAGGCGCGGTGGCTGGGGTTGGCGAAAAAGACCAACTGGTGCGGGTCGGGATAGGGCAGTTCCCGGAACAGAACGCCATCGACGACGCTGAAGATGGCGGTCGTCGCGCCGACTCCCACAGCCACGAGCGCCACTACCGTCAATGCGAATCCGGGCCGGCGCGACAGGCATCGCGCGACGTACCGCAGTTCCTGAAGTAGTGCTCCCAGTTCTCCCCCTGTCACTCGTGCGTTCTTACTCGAAATCGGCCGGACGCCTTTACGCACAAACAAGTAGCGTAGGCCGAACGAGATCGTCTGATACCAATACCATCGCCGGGCCGCTCCGAGGGAAGACCTCCGTCTTATCCGGGCGAAGTCCTCCCGGAGGTCTCCCAGGATCGAAAGTCCCAGACTGCCCTGGTGGAGGAGTCGTTCCAGCCCGGCCTCGGCTGCTCTGGGCGGCTGAACCGAACGGTTGCCAGAGTGTCTCATGGTCCATCAAAGACCGTGTCAAGGCCCTCCCAAAGACGGGCGAGGGCCGTCCTGGATTGGCGTAGCGCGTCCTTCCCGCCCTCGGTAACCCACAGGCGTCTCATGGGATGGCCTCCGCGATCGGGAACGGGGCTTCCATCCTCCAGTTCCCAGGTCAGGTAGCCCTTGTCCGCCAGGCGGTCAAACGTCCGGTACAGGGCGCTTCGGCTGGGTGTACGCCTCGCCCTCCTTTCCAGTTCCCGGCGCACCTCGAGGGCATACGCACGCTCGTCGAGCTGAAGGATGGCCAGCAGGACCATCTGTTCGAATTCACCAATGAAGGATCCGCCCACGCTTACCGTTGCTCCTGGGAAAACGAAGTCGCTAAAGTAGACATCGCGTAGACGACAATGTAGACTACGAGTGAACCAGCTGTCAAGAAGACTATGGGAGGGTTACGAGTGCGGCTCCAACCTCGATCTGTCCGGACCGTTCAACCTTCAAGCAGCTTCAGTATCCGGTCGCGCATTTCCTCGACTGCCTTACGATCCTCGCCGTCGGGACTGTCTTCAAGGTACCGCTCCAGTTGTTCCAGCGCGGGCTTGTACCTCTGCTGCTGCATGTAAACGTTGACCAGCATCAGCCGCGATCCAGGGGAGGTTTCGAGCTCGAGGGCACGGATCAAGAAACTTTCGGCCTCTTCGAGAGCCGCGGTCTTGTACAAGGCCGAACCCAGGTAGTAGTGCGCGGCAGCCGAGCTGGGAGCCAGTCGGACCGCCTCGCGCAGCACGACTGCGGCCGGTGCGAAGTCATCCTGTTCCAGCCAGAGATTGCCGAGGTTTATCAGCGGTTGCGCTTCGCTGCGATTCAACGCATGCGCCTGCCTGAATTCGCTTTCGGCGTCCTCAAAACGACGCTCCTTCTGGTACTGAAGGCCCAGGTTGTTGCGCGCCTGGAAAAAATCCGGTGCGAGACGCAGGGCCTTTTCCAGCCGCTCGATCGCACGCTTCGTGTCTTCTTTTTGGATGTCGTCCAGCGATTTCTCGTACTCCTCGACAGCCTCTTCCGGATGTTTCGCCGCCAGCGCAGCGATGTCGACGACATTGGGGTTGTCACCGACGAACCCGCCCCGGCTCCGCACCCTCTCGTCTGTTTCACGCAGGACGATGTCGACGAAATTCGGCCCCCCCATCACTTCGAAGGCCTGCTGGACTTCTACATACCCATCGACCTTGACGTGGATGAAATAGTGACCGCCTACGATTCCCTGAAACTGAAAATCGTTGTCTCCCCGCACGCGGGCCACCAGGACCACCCGCCGGTCCTGCGTCTGCAACTCGACCAGAAACTCGTTTTCAGGCGGCCGGGACTGGTAGCTGATCTTGCCTCTGATCGTCGGCCCTCCCTGGAATGCAAAAGCGGGTACGTGGGTCACCGCAAGGAGAACGAGCAAAGTGATCATCCTGGACATTGTTCCTCCTGTTCCACCTGTCGGCATGTTTCGGGGAAAAAGATGTGGCGTTCTGCCATGAGAGTCCGACCAATCCAGTTCACTCGGGCGGTCATTCTCATGCTCGAAAAATTGGATGAAGCATACGAAAGAAACGACCTGGAAGCAATCAAACTTTCATTCTGCGAACAGGGATTGCCGGCAGACGCGGTCCGGCCGGGGCCGCGCAGGCTCCCAGTGGCTTCAAGAGGTTTCATCGACGTCCATTGCCCCGACTCCGGCATGACTAAAATACGCTGGAGCGTTGTTCTCGGACCACTTGATATTGCATCCGACGCTGGGTTTCTGGTCTTCGGCAACCCCACGCCCGGCAAGTACGGCATCGGCGGCGGCTCGAACATCCGATCCGGTTACCGCGACGCCGTTCCCGGGCCGACTCGCGTCAAACTGACCTCGATAGACCAGCCGGCGATCTCGGTCGAAGAGAAAGAAGTCGGGTGTGCAGGCCGCTTTGAATTCTTTGGCAACGGCCTGAGTCTCATCGAACAGATACGGGAACGTATAGCCCTCTTCCAGGGCCGCTTCCGTCATGAACTCCGGGCTGTCGTCGGGGGAGGTGGCGGTGTCGTTGGAGTTGATGGCGACCATGGCCAGCCCCCGTTCCTGATATTCCCGCCCGAAGCGAGCCAGTCCTTTTCGAATGTGCTTGACGAACGGACAGTGAGGGCACATGAACACAACCAACAGACCCCGGTCAGCCGAAAGGTCCGCCGACGCCACTGTTGCGCCCCCGGTGCCGAGCAGTTCAAAAGGAGGCGCCGGCGTTCCCAGGGCCAGCATCGTGGAAGCCGTCTTGACCATCTCTCAATCTCCGCTCTCCCGCTTCAACAGGTTGGCGAGTCTCGCAATACCGAGCGAGGTAGCCCGTCTCAGGCAGTCACGTCCATAGTTGGCAGAAATTTCGGCGGCTGCCGATGTTTGGTGGCCTGTTCGTAGCCATAGGCCAACCGGATCAACGTGGATTCGGTCCACGCCCGGCCGAACAGCGAGATGCCTACAGGCAGACCGAAGATGAAACCCATCGGAAGGGTCATGTTGGGGTAGCCCGCCATCGCTGAAGGAGTCGAGCAGCCTCCGCCGGAACCCCCGCGGCCACCGAGCGGATCGAGCAAGGCAGCGGGACCACTCGTCGGTCCCACGATCGCGTCCAGGCGCTCGGCGACCATCACCCGATCGATTCCCTCGGCACGCGAGAGCCGATGGCTGTGGACCAGCGCCTCGACATACCTGGCGTCACTCAAAGGGCCCCGTTCCTCGGAACCGATCAACAACTCCTGGCCGAACAGTGATAATTCAAGATCCGCATTCGCCTCGTTGTATTCAATGACCTCCTTCAACGACTTGACTGGAGCGTCGGGGCCGAGCGAGTCCAGGTACGCGTTCAGATCCGCCTTGAACTCGTAATAGAGCACTTCCATTTCGAACTCGTTACCGAAACGAAGTTCGGCGGGCAGTTCGATCGGATCAACGATGGTTGCGCCCTGCCGTTTCATCACGTCCAGAGCTTCCTCCAGAAGTCGGTCGACACGATCGTCGAAGCCGGCGTAGGCACGGGCGACCCCGATACGGGCGCCGTTCAAGCCGTCTGGATCGAGCGCTTGCGTGTAATCCGTCAGGGCGTTGCCGGAGCTGGGCGCTGTCAGCGGGTCGCGCGGGTCTATGCCCGTCAGGGTCCCCAGAATGATCGCGGCGTCGGTGACCGAACGCGCCATCGGACCGGTGCTGTCCTGGCTGTGGGAGATCGGGATCACGCCTCCCCGACTGACAAGGCCGATCGTGGGTTTGATCCCGACCAGGCAGTTTCTCGAAGACGGCCCGACGATCGAGCCGTCGGTCTCCGAACCGATAGTCGCCGTCGCAAGATTGGCCGCGGCCCCAACGCCCGAGCCCGCACTGGAGCCACCCGGCACGCGGTCCAGCACATAGGGATTCCTGCAGAACCCGCCACGGCCGCCGTCCCAACCCCGGCCGCTCCATCCTGGCGTTCCGCGCTCGAAAGATTTCCAGCCAGCCCACTCGCTCATGTTTGCTTTGCCGAGCAACACGGCTCCGGCCTCACGCAGCTTCCGTGCAACGAATGAATCCTGTGGTGGAATCGAACCCCGAAGTGAGGTGGAGCCGGCTGTCGTCGTCATCCTGTCGGCGGTGTCGATGTTGTCCTTCAGAAGAATCGGGATGCCATGAAGCGGTCCACGGGGGCCCTGGGCCTGGAGTTCCTGATCCAGTGCATCGGCAATCTGCAACGCATCCGGATTCGTCTCCAGAACGGCATGAAGCCGGGGCCCGATCGTGTTGAGGGCCTCGATTCGTTCCAGATACATTTCCGCGACCGCGCGACAGGACAGTTCCCCTGAAATGATGCGCTCCCGGAGCTGGGAGATCGTGATCTCCTCCAGCTCGAAAGGCCCGGCCGGCCCGGACCCGGCGACTTCGTCGGTGGCTCGGCCGGGTGCGGCGGGGCTACAGCCGTAGCCCGACACGGACAGGAGACCTCCGGCGGCGACGCCGGAACGGATGAATGTTCTGCGATCGATAGACATAGACACCTCGAATGTACCGGGTCGACAAAGCCCGGCTGGATCGATGGACGATTTAGAAAATCATACTTGCAGGCTGGATGGGGATGCGGAGCGGCTTCGGGCAACAAACCGAACGGGCCTCTGGAGTCAGCGAGTACCCAGAGGCCCGTCCTGTCAAGTGTTGAGGCCGGTCAGCTTCCGCAAGGAGCAGCGACCATATCCAGACCTGTCAAGCTGATGCGATCGCCACTTGGCCGTCGGATCAGCGCCCCCCGCGCCAGCATCTTGTGACCATCGTGGGGGCTGGGATCGAAGTCGCCGAGCATGAAGAAATTCGTCAGCGCGAACGTCAGGTCTCCCGTCGACTCGGACTGAGCAAGTTCCAGTTCTTCCGGGGTCGCGGATCGATCGGGATCGGGATTCCTGTTCCGGCTCGGCTGGGAAGCCATCGTGAGAGTCCAGTCGCCGCCGTCGGACGTTAGGCAGCCGGTCACCTGGACCAGCGAGTTGGGGGGCAACGGCTCGGGCCCATCCTTGCCCTCGATTCGAACGGCATTCATTGAGACGACAGCCAATGGCTGATCCCCTGCGGGAAAACCGTTCTCCCGCAGTATGTAAGATGTGACCAGGAGGTAGTCCGGATCACTCAACGGAGGGCTGCGGCGGGGCATGTTCGTACGGATGTGACGGTACAACGCGCCCACGTTGTCTTCCCGCCAGTTCTCGAAAAATTCGTCGCCGTTGAGTTGCGGGCCGCTCTGTCCCGACGCGGCCTCTCCGTGACAGACCGCGCAGTTCTCCTGGTACACCGCCTGGCCGCCCTCCGCCTGTGTTTCCCGGTAGACGCCATCCCAAACAGTCTTGGAATCGCTGCCGCCCTGGGGCAAGAACCCCTCAGGCGCACCCGAGAAAGCCTGGGCCCCCAGGCCGACAAGCATAAGCGCCGAGACAGAGAGGATTCCCAGTTTCCCGCGAATCCCCAACTTGGACTCGTTTCCGTACGTCTGCATCATGATGTTCTCCTGAGTCTGGACTACCCGCGCTGCCCTTCGGCGTCGGGTACGAGATTCTTGTCACAAACCTGGGTCTTGAACCCATTGATGTCCACACAATTGATACCGAGGCTGCCCGTCACGTCGGCCTCGGGCTCGATCATCTTCCGGCGTCTAAGCTCTGCTTCCACCTCGCCAGAATCATAGTCCGCAATCGTGTAGGCCACATGGTCGAGGGTCTTCAGTTCAAACGATGTCTGTGCGCCTTCGGCTACCGCAGTCGGAATCCAGACCGAATCGCCGAACCACTGGTACACGTCCCTGCCAGTGTCGAGGGTCTCCCTCAATTCGAACAGGTCCCTGTACCAGACGCCAAGCTTGCGGTAGTCATTTGACGTGACGACGATGTGGTTCGCGCTGAGCGTCTCCCACAGGTGGGCGGCCTCGGGCGCCGCTGAGGGCCGAGTGACGTGGTCCCTCGAAAAAACCCCGATCTCGTTGCCATCCGGGTCGTCAAACCAGAAACCGAGATCGGGGTCGGGTCGGGGTCGAAGACCGCGCCGCCTCAGTTCGGCACCGACAGCATCGCCGTCCCAGTTGTCCAGAACGAACCCGCAGCGTTCGACTCGCGGGGACTTTTCGCCGGCCGCGGCCTGCCGGATGATCATCAGCGTGTCACCGCCCTCGTCGCCGTACCACATGTGCGCTTCACGCTCATCCTGGCGCCCGATCTGCATGCCGAACACTTCGTGGTACCAGTCGCGGGTCTTCGCCAGGTCCGGAGCGACGTAGGTGTAGTGGCTCAACCATGTCGCCTTCGTACCTTCCATCACGCCGGCCGCAACCAACGGCGAAACCGGCCTGAGGGCTGCAGCGCCAGCGAGCGCGAGACCTGCCCCGATGAAATCCCTCCTCCGTACACGACCCTGCATTCCGATGTGCTTCGGTAACCTGTCCATTATGACGTCCCCTCCGGGGTTGCCCGACTTTTTCGCCTCCATTCGTGCCTGGAAGGAAGCCCCAGGGCTCTAAACAGCGGCCAAGCAAAAGGAGCCCGCAGTCGGGCTCCTTTCTGCCTGTAGATCAAGACCTCATCCGGTCTCCGCAAACGTCTACTTACTGGTTCTTCTTGCCGTTGACCTTCTCGTCCGAGATGGTCGGGTTGACGCAGTTCGAAGCCCAGCAGGTGTTGGCAAACGGCGAACCCAGGCTGATCAGGAGCTGAACCGTCTCCGGATATTGCGGAGAATTCATGGACCAGCCGTTCGCCATGTCCGCCGCTGTGTCGCCGGTGCCCGGGTCCACTTCTTGAGCCGTACCCCCACCGTCACCACTGCCGCTGATCGTGTTCGCCCGTGCCGTCACGTCAGCCCCCTTGTCGACGAGATAACGGACGATGTCGTGGTTCCCGATCAACGCCGCCCCGTGCAGCGATGTGTGGCCGGTCTCGTCTTTATGATTGACGTCGGCGCCCAGTTCCTCGACCAAAAATTTCACGATCTCGAATCGCTGGTCGGGAAGGTAGTTGAGCCCCTGGTTGGAGTAGTGGATACCGGACGCAACCATGAGCGCAGACGATTCAAGCAACGTGTTGATATTCGGGTCTCCGCCGGCATCCAACAGCAGCTTCATCGCGGTCATGTCGTGGGCCTGTGTCGCACGCCAGAACGGTGTGGCGCCAGCACGGTCCGGGCTTCCGCTGTTGCCAAACTGCCGGTACCAGAGCCTCTTGGTGAGTCGGGCGTTCGGGTCTGCACCCTTGGCCAGGAGCGCCTTCATCAGGTCGAGATAATTCGTCTCTTCCTGAGCGACGGTGGGCGGTGGATACCAGGTGCGCTGGGCGAACCGCGCGTCCAGGGTCGCGTATAGCGGCGTCAGGCCGTCGGCGTTCGAAATGTTCGTGTCGGCGCCGGATGCGAGCAGGAACATCGCGATGTCCAGATTACCGGTGATCAACGCCTGGGTGATCGGAGGCGTGCCGTCGTTCCCGCTCACCTGGTCGACCTCGGCACCAGCCGCCACCAATGCGCGGATCGCATCGAAAGCGCCTTCGCGCGCCGCAAAGTGCAGCGCTGCGTTGCCACCCATCTGCACGGTTCGCTCGTCCAATTCGTCGTCAACTCGAGCCCTTCGCCCCTGCTGGACATAGGAGACTTTCGACAGGGTTCCGAGGTCGGCTCCGTGCTCGGCGAGCATCGAGATCACTTCGCCTCGATTGAGCGCCGCGGCGAACATTGCCGCCGTCTGTCCGTTGGTAACGTCGCGGGAATTCACGTCCGCGCCGTTTTCGAGCAGCAGCCCGACTGCCGCGACCTTTCCGGAACCGGCCGCCAGCATAAGCGGGGTCGTCCCAGTGGTACTACGGAGAGTCGCGTCCGCTCCGGCCTCCAACAAGAGCCTCATGATTTCGGCATCGCCGACTTTCGACGCCATGAACAGCGGCGTCATCTCCCCAATCCGGGTCCGGGCTGAGCTGTCTGCACCCGCGTTGATCAGGGCACCAACCATCTCAGCATTACGCCGATACGTCGCCCAATGGAGGGCCGTATTGCCGTCACCATGCGCCAGATTGACGTCGATGCCTTCGGCCAGCAGAGAGCGGACTGCTTCCAGATCGCCCTTCATCGCCGCATCCGGCAGACGGACATCCTGGGCAGCAGCCACGCCGACGACGCCAACCAGCAGCAAGACGACTGACAATCCGAGTCTCAAAGTTTTACCAAACATTGTTTCCCCTTCTTTCAACTCTTGATTCGAGCCTGGTTGCTTTCGCCTAGATCGTGAGGGTCCCCGTGCTGTCGCCGACGCTGTCGACTTCGACACCGAGCTTGTGCATCACGGTCAGGAGCCCGTTGCCCTGAGGCGTTTCTTCCTTCGCCCGCACGTGCATGTTTCCCTGAATCGATCCGGCTGCGTGACCCGTCAGCACGAACGGGACCCGCCTGTGGCCGTGCACGTTGGAGTTCCCCATACCGCTGCCGTAGAGGATCAACGAGTTGTCCAACAAGTTGCCATCCCCGTCCGATATGCTCTTCAGCTTGTTCGCAAAGTAGGCGACCATACTGACGTGGTATCGGTTGATCTTGGAAAATTCCGCAATTCCCGACGGCGTTTCGCCGTGATGCGAAGCCGAATGGAAAGACGTTGTGCTACCACTCTCCGGGAAGACACGGTCGCTGGTGTCACGTCCCAACTTCAACGTGGCAACGCGTGTGACCTCCGAGGAAAACGCCAACGCGGTCAGATCCATCATGATCTTCACGTGGTCTTCCCAGTAGTCGGGCACGCCGATCGGGGCCTCGGGGGCTTCCCTTTCAGCTCCAGACCGGTTGTATGCTTCAATCCTTTCGATTCGTCGCTCAATCTCACGGACGTTCTCGAGGTAAGCGTTCAGGCGGCCCTTGTCCGCGCTGTTCAAGTCTTTCATCAGTCGGGCGACATCGTGGGTGATGCCGTCGAGGATACTCCGGCTGGCGGTTCGCCGGGACGCACGATCTTCGGGTGACCCCCCGGTGCCGAACACGTTCTCAAAGGCGACCCGCGGATTGTAGGTCATCTGGAGCGGCTCGGTAGGCGAAGACCAGCTGATCGTGTCCATGTACACGCAGCTGTAGTTGAACGCGCATGTTCCGGCCGTGTCGAAGTTTTCCGTACAGAGCTGGATCGACGGCAACGGCGTGTCCTGACCGAACTTGTGCGCATACATCTGGTCGATCGAAGTCCCGCAGAAAACATCGGAACCCTCGGTCTGGCGCGGATGCGACGCGGTGAGGAACACGGCGGCGGACCGGAAATGGTCCGCCCCGACTTCTTCGGGTACGAACGGATCGGCCTGGTGGCAGTCCATCAAGCTCATCACCGTGACGTACTCCCGGAGTGACTGCAGCGGCTTCATGATCGTGCCGAATTCGAAGTCGCGGCCTTCTTTTGCGGGAGTCCAAATGTTGTTATCCGTGCCGTGAACCGTGCTGCCGGCCGAGCCGTGCACGATCTCGATTGCCGCAAAACGGCTACGTGGAGAAGCCGCTGTCTGCGCGAGCGGGGTTGCTGCGGGCACCATTGATTCGAGGAAGGGCAACGATACCGCCGCTCCCATGCCGCGAAGCATTGTTCGCCTGGAAATATGCTTCTTGGTGATGAACATGCTTTCCTCCTTAAACTGTATGATCAGAAATCTGCATTGCGCTATGTTAGCGGTCGATTGTCAAAAAGTCGGCTCTGTTCTCATTCCTCGCTGCTGGGTCTCTTCGACATCTGAAAGGCCGGACTCTCGACGATGCCCATCACGAACGAAGAGAATCGATTGTCGTTGCTCGCGGCCGCACGTGTTATGGAACGGACCGTGGGCATGTCCCGATGGTCGAGAACCCGACCCAATCCGTAAGAGAACAACTTTTCAGCGAAATTACGAATGAACGCTTCGGGGTGGCCGAGTACGGCCTCGCGAACACCGACCGGCCCATCCAGTTCCGTACCGTCGTACATGGTCGATTTCGCATCAATGCTGGCGCCGGAATCCACCGACCGCCATCGGCCGACGGGGTCGAAATTCTCGAGAGCCAGACCGATCGGGTCCATGATCTTGTGGCACGCGGAACAAGCGGGATTCGCACGATGTTGTTCCATCCGCTGGCGCACCGACAGGAGCTTCTCATTGCGAGCGGATTCCTGCAATGGAGGCACGACAGCCGGGGGATTCGGGGGAGGGGTGCCGACCAGTACCTCCAACACATACTTGCCCCGTTGAACGGGCGAGGTCCTGCTGGCCAGAGATGTCATCGCCAGCCAGCCGGCTTTCCCGATCAATCCAATCCGGTTCGGGTCCGTCACCTGCACGCGCTCGAATCGCGTCCCGGTCACGTTCGGGATCCCGTAATGTTCGGCCAGCACCTGGTTGACGAACGTGTAATCCCCTGTCAGCAGATCGAACACAGGGCGATCCTCCCGGACAACACTGTCAAAGAAAAGTTCGATCTCCTGCCGCATCGCCCGGGCCAGTGTCCGGGTGAAATTCGGGAACGTGAGCCCTTCCGGCTGCACTTCCTCGATCCCCTTTAATCGCAGCCACTGTCCGGCGAAATTCGCGGTCAGGGCTTCGGAGCGGGGATCTTCCAGCATCCGTTCGACCTGTTGCCGGAGAACGGTGGAATCCCCGAGCCGACCCGCCTCAGCAAGAGAAATGAGCTCGTCATCAGGCGCGCTGCTCCACAAAAAGAAGGACAGGCGGGAGGCCAGTTCCAGGTCGGTTACCGCGAAACTTTCGCCGGGAGCCACGCCCGGGGCGAGCCGCTCGAATCGAAACACGAACTCGGGTTTGGCCAGGAGCGCCTGCAGCGACATACGGACACCGACCTCGAAGCCGCCATCTTCGTAACCTTCCCTATAGAAGTCCATCAGGCTTTCCATGTCGTCGGCTACGACAGGTCGACGGAACGCACCTCGCGCGAGGCGCGAAATGATTTCCGCGGCGCAGGATTCTTCCATGGACGCATCCGTTGGGCTGCACGTGAAGATCGCGCGTCGACTGGGTGTCTCCGACACGCCGCTCGCATCGATCGGACCGGTGACGGAGAACGTCTTGAGGTGCGGCAACGAAGACATCCCCGGATGGTTGGCGATACTGACATCCACCAGGGTTTGGTCGACGAGCCAGTACCGATCCTCGACCGGCCCATCGAACTTCGAGACAAACGCAACGGCAACCCTCCGAGGGCCGGCTTTGACGTGAACGGGTTCGGTGATCATACCACCGTCAAAATCCTGAATTCCGGGATCGATATCGATGAGGGCGACGCGGGTCCCGTCGATGGAAATATCAATCTGCTGCTCTTCCAGATTATCGGGCAACCTGTAGCCGATCAGCGATCCCGTATACCAATGGTAGAGGTCGACCTTGAAGGAGTATTCCCCATCGGCGGGGAAGTTATGGAGGATGGCCGAACCGCCGCGTGTGCCGAACGGCGTCCCTTCGACGTGCCCGAGCTGATTCTCGACTCTCGGAACCGAGTAGGACACCATCGAGGTCGGCGCGGTTACATCACCGACTGCCAGGCGGGCAATCGTCTCCGCGGCGCGCATATAGCCCTGCATCAAGGCCGGTGTGACCGTCAGAGCGTCCGCCATGTTGTCGAAACCACCGGTAATGGCGTCGCGAGGCAGGAATCCCGCCACATCGACTTCCAGATCCAGAAGGTCCCGAACGGCGTTCCCGTATTCAGTCCGGTTCACGCGGTGCAGCTCGGGAACGTCGACGTAGGGCTCGATCGCCGCAGCCGTGTCCAGTCCGTTTTCCAGTGCCGCCGCAAAAGCGTTCAAGTTCGCCGCTTCCGGGCGCGGCGCGCCAGCCGGAGGCATCAAACCGGCACGAAGCTTCCTGACAAACTCTTCGGCCAGTTCGGAGTTCTGATCGACGTGTGCCAGGTCCAACTGGGTCAAACTCATATTTCCAGCCAACTCGAAGTCGTTGTGGCATCCGGAACAGTACTGGTCGACCAGCGCCTCTTGGAACTCCAGGGACGGCAACGTCACTCCCGCCTGCCCGAAGGCGACAGGACCGAAAGCCACCGAGATCGATAGCACCAGGCCACCGGCAATCAACATGCGCTTCATGAAAGAAACCTCCATCTGTGCGTGTCGCGTCTTAAAACCCTGAAATGCGAACTCGCAGAGTCACGTGCGGATGGCTGTGCAAAACAGACATCCGCGTTCCGGACCAGTGCTCGTTACAAGAATCAGCTATTCTATGGACTGCTGAATAGATTAACAACTGCGGCCAGTATGTGAGTACCGCCAACGACGCGTCAACTTTTTTGTTGAAGTTATCGCCGCCTTAGATCCAGTTCCAGGGCCGCCAATCTCGCTCCGAAGGGCCTCACCGACGGCACACTCTCAACTGGTTGCAAGCCCCTTGGACCGGGTAGATCGGGGAGGTCGGGTCTTTCCGAAGTTCCCATCTCGCCGGGGTAACGTCGAGCAAGACTACGGCGAGATTCCGCTGAATGCCTCTCCCGCTAAATCCGCATCATCCACCAATCATCTACGGATCATCTACGGGTTTCCTCTTCTGCTTCAGCGAGATATCTACTTGCCCCGTATTGTATCAAAGGCGGTTGCGGAGCCAAATTCGCCTAAATGCAGGAATATTAATACTCCTTTAGATATAGGTCAGACTACTAGACATAGGTCAGACTACATCCTTGAATATAAGCAGCTTGCGTACCAAGGCGAGCGTGGCTTGCAGCAGCAAGGCGAGCGTGCCTTGCAGCAGCAAGGCGAGTGTGCCCTGATAAGAGAAAATTATAGATACCAAATCTGGACCGGGACTGACAAAAACTGCGTTGCAGCCCCGGTCGTCGATTTCAGAGACGTTCCTAGACGAATATGTGCTCGGGCAGGATGGCTGAAACCACGAAGTTAGGCACGTCAACGACGTTACTTATTTTGAGATCGACCGCGACACTACAGATCACATAGGCCTGCTCTCGGGTCCACCCCCGCTCTCCCAGCAGGTCGATCATGCTCAGGACGGCGTCGCGGCAAGCCAGCGTGAGGTTTTCGCCTTCATTCTCTCCGTCTTCCCGAATGGGCATCCCCATGGTTGCGGTGAATTTAGACGGCATCGCGATTTGGGGGTCCGCCCAGTAGTCGTCCCGGGTAAACCGCGGCCTCTTGATGTGGAGTCGATTCGCTTCGCCCTTCAGCAACCGAAATTTGACAACGGCCGTGGCGCCCATCTCTACGGCGCTGACACAGACTTCTCCGTCGCCCTGCGCGAAGTGACCGTCGCCAGTCGAAAACAGCGCACCGTCGACGGCGACGGGCAACAGCAGTTTCGAACCTTGAGTGAGTTGCTTGACGTCGAAATTCCCGCCAACCTCCCGGGGAGGCAGCGTGCGCAACCCTTCGGTCGCGGCAAGTCCGGCAGGGGGCACGGCCCCTCCCGCATCCGGAGGCAGGGCAACCCCGCCAGATTCGATCACACGATCCTCACGCGCCTTCCATTCCGCGACCTGGGCGTGTGAGGGCGCGATGCCGGTCATGCCCATAAATGGAGCTCCCGGAATTCGAACGCCCGGGAGGGCCGGAGAGGTGGCAAAGTTGTCCTCCAGGGTCCAGGGCACGAAGAACGGTGAAATGTCCTCTCGATCGCGCAGAAAACCGAAACCTGGAATGATCGCCGTCCAGGCAAACTTCACCGGACGGATCTCAACGAAATCGATCTCGATCAGGTCGCCGGGCTCGGCTCCCTTGACAAAGACCGGACCCGTGAGCGGGTGGATCAAACCGACTTCGATGTTGGCGAAGTCCTCTGGTACGGTCGAGTCCTTGAACTGGCCGTCGAGCGCATCCCGTGTCTCGAGGACGACCTCCTCACCTTCATCCACCTCCAGGAGCGGCGGTATATCCGGATGCCATCGGTTGTGTCCCGTTTCGGGCTGGTCCCTGAGCTGTTTGTTTCGGTCAATTTCGATGCTTTTCATGACGTTTCTCCCGAGTCGTCGAATTGAGTGGTGATCCAAGCCGCGACAGTCTATGGCAACAACGGGTGGTTTGGCAACGGTTGGAGTTCAGTTCCCTCCATGACCCCCACCCGAGTTCAACGGTGAGGAGCGGCCTGAGGAAAATGTTCCGCAGCGGCTCCCGGCGTGATATTTTTGATCGTCGCGAGAAGCCCCGACATCGCAGGACAGGGCAACGCGGGGGGACGTCGGGCGTCGGCGTTCCCGATACTCACAAACAAACGGAGTGCTGTCTAAGAACCGCTGGGGTTGGGATGGACGGCGCGCTGAGAATCGGGAATCCAGCGGGGCACATCGGCTCGTAACGACAGATGAGTGAGCAAACCCCTCGGATCGAGACACGCACCCTCGCACTGACAGCCGTGCTGTCGGTGACCGGGGCCTATCTTTACGCAGTCCCGTACCCGACGCTCACGAACGTCACGGTCTTTTTCGTCCATCTTGCGGGAGGGGTCGCCTTTGCAGCCTGCCTGGTCGGCGGCGTTCTCCGCGCCACGCGACCGTTCGCGTCGCTGCCTGCGTCGCTCAGCGTGACCCTGGGCTCAGGTCTGGGGTTGGCCCTCATCTTTACGGGCACCGCTGGAGCCTTTGCGCCCTGGCTCGGCGCCCACGTCGGCGTCTCCATACTTGCCGTCACCCTCCTGGTCGGGGACCGGCTTGGGCGGGCCGGTTGGCTCGTCGCCTCGCCAGGCCGAGTCGCTGTGAGGCTCGGTATCGTCTCAATCACGACGGCGGCTTTGTGCCTGTCGCTGTGGGCGATCCGAGAGCTCGAATGGCGGAGCGAGTACCGGATCGAAAACCCGCTCATGCCGCCGTCATCCATGGAAGAAGAGGGAGGAGGACCTTCAGGCCTGTTTTTCCCGAGCGCGGCACGGACGGAAGATGACGAGCGGATACCCGCGGCATTTTTTATGGGATCCGATCAGTGCTCGCGTTGCCACTCCGACATCTACGAGCAATGGTCGGGCTCGGCCCACCGGTTTTCGTCTTTCAACAATCAGTGGTACCGAAAAAGCATCGAATACATGCAGGACGTCGTCGGCGTCACCCCGTCCAAGTGGTGCGGGGGATGTCACGATCCGGCTCTGCTGTTTTCGGGCCTGATGGACACTCCTGTCCGGGACATTGTCGAGCTCCCCGAAGCCCAGGCCGGACTGGGATGCGTGATGTGTCACTCGGTGACGGACGTGGGGGGGACAATGGGTCAAGGTGGCTACACTCTCGGCTATCCGGACCTCTACGACCTGGCGACTAGCGAAAACCGTTGGGTTCGCGCCGCCCATGACTTTGTCGTCCGCGTGAATCCAGAGCCCCATCGTCGTGCGTTCATGAAACCTTTCATGCGAGAACAGCCAGCGGAGTTCTGTTCGGGCTGCCACAAGGTCCATCTCGATCAGCCCGTCAACCATTACCGCTGGATTCGGGGATTCAATGATTACGACAACTGGCAGGCGAGTGGAGTCTCGGGCCAGGGTGCGCGTTCGTTCTACTATCCGGAGAAACCGATGACCTGCGTCGACTGTCATATGCCCCTGGTCGCATCTGATGACTCCGGCAGCCGGGAAGGCCGGGTTCATTCGCATCGATTCCCGGCGGCGAACACCGCCCTGCCGACCGCGAACCAGGACAGCAAACAGCTTGAGGAAACGATACGGTTTCTAAAGGACGACGTGGTCAGCCTGGACATCTTCGCCGTCTCCGCCGCCCGCGACCGAGTCCCGACCGGATTTCTCCCACGCTTCGGCGCGGCGACCACTTTTGCCGTCGGCGAAGAAGCCGCACCCATCGGGGTGGCGGGTATCTCTCCCGAGGCTCAGCCCGTGACGGCTCCCCTGGATCGCGTCTCGCCGTTGCTTCGCCGAGGAGATACCTTTCGCGTGGACGTAGTGGTCCGCACGCGTAAGGTCGGCCATTTTTTTCCGGCCGGAACCGTGGACGCCTTCGACGTGTGGCTGGAACTGGTCGTAACCGATGACAAAGATCAGATACTGTTCTGGAGCGGCAAGGTGGAAGACGACGGAAGGGGCCCGGTCGAAGAAGGCGCACACTTCTACCGGTCCCTGTCGATCGACCAGCACGGGAACCCCATCAACAAGCGTAACGCGTGGGCCGCAAGGGCACTTGTTTACGCCCGTCTGATCCCGCCGGGAGCCGCTGACACGGTCCACTACCGGATACACATCCCCGAATCCGCTGGTAACGAAATCAAACTGGAGGCACGGCTGCACTACCGGAAATTCAGTTCGTGGAACACGGGCTTCTCTTATGCGGGAGTGCGCGATCCGGAAGGCAACGACCCGGACGTCACCGCGGACTACGATGATGGTTCGTGGGTGTTTGCCGGCGACCTTGAACGGGTACCCGTTCTCCCGATCGTGACCATGGCGGAGGACACGGTCACCCTCAGGTTGGCGGATGCCGATTCGGATCCGCCCACCGCTCGCAACGTACTCGTTCGAGAGGATTGGGAACGCTGGAACGACTATGGCATCGGCCTGCTGCTCCAGGGTGACCTGAAGGGAGCTGAAGCCGCCTTCCTCAGGACTACGGAGATCTCGCCCGCCAACCCCGATGGGTGGATCAACATCGGACGGGCGCGCCTACGGGAAGGGAACCTCGAGGGAGCCCGTCAGGTGCTGGATCGCGCGCTGGAACTGGCCCCGGAGCTGGCGCGAGCAAATTTTTTCTATGCACGAGTGCTTCGCGGGGACGGCCAATTCGACCAGGCCCTGGCCCATCTCGCGATCGTGACGAATCAGTACCCAAGAGACAGGGTGGTACGCAATGAGATCGGCCGTATCCTGTTTCTGCAGCGCCGGTACCAGGAGGCAGTGGACGAACTCCAATTGGTATTGAAGATCGACCCTGAAGATCTTCAGGCACACTATAATCTGATGCTTTCTTACAACGGACTGGGAGAGGAGGAACGCGCACTCGCGCACCAGCAACGCTACCTGCGTTTCAAGGCGGACGAGTCGGCGCAGGCGATTACCGGACCCTACCGGCGCCAACACCCGCAAGACAACAATGAACGTCAGCCGATCCACGAGCACGTGTCGATGCCAATCGACGGGGGGCGTGACGTCGAATCGGTCCGGACGGACACGGGAGGCGCTCCTTGAGGGTCCGGACCCGATCCGCCATCGCCGTTCTGGCGCTGGTTGCGGCCCTGACGGCCGAGTCGCACAGTCAGTCGCCGACCACGGCCGGGAACTTCACGGATGTCACCCGGGACGCGGGGATCCGCTTCACCCACAACAACGGCGCGTTCGGAGCCCGGTACCTGCCCGAGACGATGGGATCCGGCTGCGCGTTCATCGATTACAACAACGACGGGTGGCCGGACATTTTCCTCGTGAACGGTCTGAATTGGCCTGAACGGTCGGGACCATCCTCGACGCCCCACCTGTACCGAAACAACCGGGACGGAACGTTCACCGATGTGACGACATCGGCCGGCCTCGACGTCGCCATCTACGGGATGGGGGCGACGGTGGGGGACTATGACAACGACGGCAACATGGATTTATTCGTAACCGCGGTCGGCCCGAACCGATTATTCCGCAACGAGGGCGACGGCACCTTTACCGACGTCACCGCGGCCGCCAACATCGGGGACGCGAGCGAGTTCAGCACAGGTGCCGCCTGGCTCGATTACGACCGCGACGGTTTACTGGACCTGGTGGTCGTCAACTACGTGGCGTGGTCCGTCGAGACGGACCTCTTTTGCACCATCGACGGCAACTCCAAGTCCTATTGCACACCCGAGTCCTACGACGGTGTCCCGCCTCGCCTGTGGCGTAACGTGGGAGACGGCACCTTCGAGGACGCCACCCGGAAAGCCGGGCTCCTGGGCCCAACGTCGAAGGCGATGGGTGTCGCCGTCCTCGACCACAACCGGGACAATTGGCCCGACCTGGTGATCGTGAACGACACGGAACCGAACCGGCTGTGGGTCAACGGTGGGGAAGGATCGTTTACCGAAAGAGGAATGCTGGCCGGACTCGCCTTCAGCGAAGACGGACTCGCGCGGGCGGGCATGGGAATCGATGCTGCCGACTACGACCGCTCCGGCTACCCGAGTGTCGTCATCGGCAATTTCTCGAACGAGATGCTGGGTCTCTACCACAACGAAGGCAACGGGCTGTTCGTCGACGAAGCCCCGCGTTCCGATGTCGGTCGGAAGAGCCTGCTCACGCTTGCGTTCGCCTGCTTCTTCTTCGACTATGACCTGGACGGGTGGCTCGACATTTTCGTCTCGAACGGGCACATCGAGCAAGCGTTTGAGCGGATTCAGACGCGCATCAAATACGCCCAGCCGCCCCACGTCTTCCGTAACCTGGCCGGGAAGGGCTTCCGCGAAGTGACGGCCACGCTCGGCGACGACCTGGCGACGGCACGCGTCGGACGCGGCGCCGCCTACGCGGATATCGACAACGACGGAGACCTCGACTTGCTGATGATGACCAACGGCGGCCCGGCGGCCCTGTTCGAGAACGGGCAGGAGGGGAACAACAGCCTTCGGGTACGACTCGAGGGTACGCGGTCCAACAGGGCCGGCATCGGCGCGATCGTCGAAATCCAGACCGGGACCGAAACCGTATGGCAGATGGTCCGAAGTGGATCGAGCTATCTGTCGGCAAGTGAGCTTGTGTTGACGTTCGGAATCGCTGGTCGTACACGGGTGGACCGAGTTCAAATTCAATGGCCGAGCGGACGGACCGAGACGCTCGGCACCGTCCTGTCCGGCCGTACGATTACCGTGCGTGAAGGGTCGGGGATCGTTCGGACCGAGGCCTACGAAACGAGACAGTGATCGCAGACACAGGCACACGGGAGGAAAACTTGACTGCAAGACGATTCTGGAAGTTCGGCATCCCGTTTGCGCTGGTTCTGACCCTCGGCTTGTCACCGGCCGCACCTCAGAACCAGGACACGGAGACCAGAGCAATCCGGCTGAACAATCTTGGAATCGCATACCTCGGTCAGCAGCGGGTCGCCGAAGCGCTGGGACTGTTCGAACAGGCCCGAACGCTGGACCCGTCTCTGTCGGCCCCTCGTCTGAATCAGGCGATCGCCCTGTACAACCTGCAGCGGTTCGAACCCGCAAGAGACATCCTGCTCGAAACCACTGAAGCGGAGCCGGGCAGCGCTCGGGCCTGGTATAACCTGGGCCTGACCTACCGTTATCTCGGCGAGCCGGAAGCGGCGATCGATGCGTTCGATCGGGTCCTGGATCTCGACCCCGACGATGCGGACACCCACTACCTGCGGGGTCTGATGCATGACCAACTCGGGCGGTTCCCCGAAGCTGTAGCCGCCTACCAGCGAGCCGTCGACCGGGTGCCCTACCATGCGTCGGCTGAATTCGGGCTGGCTCGGGCTTACCAGCGCCAGGGCGAAAGCGATCTGGCGCGGCAACACCTGGAGCGTTTCGAACTCCTCACCGGGGAAAACATCGGTGTGCCGATGGGGCTCGCTTACGGCGGCCAGGGACGCTACTCGCTGGCCGAGGACGCCGGAGCGATGTTCGAAGCTCCCAGTCAAACCGTCCCGGTACAGTTCGCCTCAGTCGGACCGGAGGCGGGTTTGGACTTCACGCACACGTCCGATCCCACTGGTGGAAGTTCCGGTGTCGCGACACTGCTCGGGCCGGGGGCGTGTTTCCTGGACTACGACGGCGACAACCGGATCGACCTGTTCCTGCCTAACGGCTCAGACGGCGCGTCGAGCGCGATGTACCGAAACCTCGGGGGCGGGCGTTTCGGGGACGTGACCGCGTCCACGGGCGTCGGTGTCCGGGGACTGGGGCTGGGCTGCGTCGCCGGGGATTACGACAACGACGGACACACCGACTTAGCAACCGCGATCGGGGAGCGCGTCACGCTGTTCCGGAACACGGGCGATGGCCGCTTCGAAGACCGGACGCCCGAGTCCGGGGTCGTCGTCGATGGGCTGCCGGCCGGACTCTCTTTCCTGGACTTCGACCACGACGGAGATCTGGATTTATACGTGACCCGTTTCTTGAACTTTCCGAGTCCGGACGAAGGCGCCGCTTTCGATTTCCCGCTTGATTCACCGACTCCATCCAACATGCTCTGGCGGAACAACGGGGACGGGTCGTTCGCCGAAATGGCTCGAGAGTTGGGGCTGTCCGGTACGGCGCCCAGCGTCGGCGCCGTCGCGACCGACATCAACAACGACCGCGCGATCGACATTGTCGTGACGGGCTGGCAGGGCACTCCAGTCCTGTTCGTCAATCCGCGCGAAGGGGCCTTCGACACGCGCGAACCCTGGCCGGCCCTCAACGCGCCAACCGCCGGTGTGGCTGTCGCCGACTTCAATAAAGACGGATGGATGGATGTGGCTTTCGGGCATTGGGCCGCGCCCGGTCTCACCGTTTGGCGAAACATCGAAGGGCGGACGTTCGAATCGATTGCCCTGCCGGAACTCGGATGGGACAGGGGGTGGGGACTGGTCGCCTTCGACCATGACAACGACGGCTGGATCGATCTGGCCGTGGCTGGGGAAGGCCCTTCCGGATCAGAGGTGCGTTTGCTTCGCAACCTCGGAAACGATCGTTTCCAGGACGTGACGGTTCGTGTGGGGCTGGACCGGATCGAGGTCGAACGCCCACGAGCCCTGCTGTCAGCCGATTATGACGAGGACGGCGACGCGGACCTGCTTTTGACCGAGAACGGGGGTGGGGTGCACCTCCTCCGCAACGACGGAGGAAACCGTAATGCCTGGGTGCGGGTCGACCTCGAGGGGTTAAACGACAGCAAGAGCGCCATCGGCACCAAAGTGGAAATCTTCGCCGGAACGCATCGTCAGAAATGGGAGATCCAGAGTGCCTCCGGATACCTTGGACAGAGCGCCCCATCCGTCATCGCCGGATTGGGGCAGAACACTGAAATCGACACCGTGCGGCTGCTGTGGCCGACCGGCGTCCTTCAGGACGAAACGCAGCCTGAAATCCGTCAAGCGCTCAGGGTTACCGAAATTGACCGGCGAGGCAGTTCCTGCCCGGTCCTGTTCGCCTGGAACGGGGAGCGATACGAATTCATCACGGACGCTATCGGGGCGGGCATCGCTGGACACTGGGTCGCGCCTGGCCAGCGCAATGTGTCCGATCCGACCGAATACATCCGGGTTGACGGCGACAACGTGCGGGCACGGGACGGACGCCTCAGCTTTCGACTGTCTGAACCGATGGAGGAGCTCGTCTACCTGGACCAGATCCGGCTGCTCGCTGTCGATCATCCGGCCGACGTGGATGTCTACCCGAACGAGTACTTCGCTTCGGGGCCGCCGTTCCCGTCGTTCGAGGTCATCGCCAGCCGGGATGCCCATCTCCCGGCCGGTGCGTGGGATGAAACCGGACGGGACGTGCTCCCCGACCTGCTCGAACTGGATCGACGGTACGTGACGGGGTTTGACTCCCTTCCCTTCCACGGCCTGGCCAGGACGCACAGCCTGGAACTGGATCTCGGAATGATCGATGTCGCGAAACCGGTCCGGCTCTTGATGCACGGATTCATCGATTACTTCACCCCCACGGCTGCGTTCGCTGCGCTCCAATCAGGGATCGAACCGATAGCGCCCTACCTCGACGCGCTGGACGCTTCGGGACGCTGGGTACGTGTGCTGGACGACATGGGATTTCCGGCCGGGCTGGCACGCACGATGACACGCGACCTGAGCGGCCTGCTGCCCGAAGGTACCCGGCGCATCCGAATCACAACCAACCTGGAAATCTATTGGGACAGGATCCTTATCGACACGACGTCCGATCAGGTTCCGGTGACATTGACGGAAATCCCGCTGTCGGAAGCCACACTTGCCTGGCGAGGGTACCCACGCTTAGAGACCGGCAATCCGTCCAGCGACATCATCTTCGTCTACGACGACCTCAGCCCGACCGGTCCTTTCGCAAAACACAGGGGCGCGTACACAACGTTCGGAAACGTACGGCCGCTCCTCGCCGAAGCCGAGGATCATTTCGTGATCTTCGGCTCCGGAGAAGAACTCGCCCTGGAATTCGACCCGATCCGCCTGCCGCCCCCCGACCCGGGCTGGAAACGGGATTATTTCTTCTACGCCGACGGGTTCGAGAAGGACATGGATTCTTACGAAGCCTTCTCGCAGACTGTCGGACCGCACCCGCGTCACAGCGACAGTCCTTACCCCTATTCTTCGGAGACGATGACGGAAGCGAACGTCGACTATCAACTCGAATGGAACACCCGTCTGGTTTCCGGCCGCGGCGTTCCCGCTTATCGCTTCGCGCACAAGCGTCCGGATCAGTGAGTCGGGCAGTTTGAGGCCGACTTCTTAGTGGTCCCCGCCAGATATAGCGGTACTAGATTTCGGAGTGCAACGGTACCGGATTTGGGGGAGCGACGACGAGCCAATGCTTCGACATTGTGAGGAGGAGCGACCCCAAAGACGGTGCCGTTCCGCCCGAACCCGTAGGGCCGATGGAGGTTGCCCCTCACGAACGCTAAACCATGTCGAAAGGTCACACTCACCACACGGTGGATCTCACCCAGTCCGCTCGCAACCTCCTTCGGAGGTAGTATCGCTATATCTGGCGGGGACCACTAGGCACACCTTGCGATATAGTATTGGCGCGTCCGCCTCGATCCCGCGGCACTTCGTTCCAGGTCGAGGCGAACCAGTGGAGACACCCGACAGATGGCATCCTACTCGATTCGATTCTTCCTGGCCCTCATTGCCGTTGCCGCGCTTGTCGTGCCGGCTGCCGGACAATCGCTCGCCGAGGTGCGCCAATACATCAATCAAGGCAACCTGGAAGCCGCGGAACGGACCGCGGAACGAATCGTAGCCGCAAATCCCACCGATGTGGTGGCCTGGTACCTTCTGGGAATCAGCAGGACCGGTCTCGGACAGACGCCTGGCGCCATCGCGGCCTACCGCGAGGCGGTGTCGATCCAGCCCGGTTTTTCCGACGCCTGGAACAACCTTGGAAATCTGCTCCGGCGATCCGGCAATCTGGATGGCGCCGAGGTTGCGCTGACACGGGCGCTCGAAGCCGATCCGGACAACGGACAGGCGTCATTGAACGCGGGCATGGTGTCGATCCAGTTACGGCAGTTCCGCGAGGCGATTGATCGGCTCGAACGTGCGGAAGAAAGCATGGGCGAGCAGTTCCTGATTTCCTACTCGCTGGCCCGGGCGTGGATCGAACTGGCCGAACACGAGCGGGCCGGACCCTACCTCGAACGTTTTCGAGAATCACCCCCTCCGGGATTCTCGGGTTTTCTCGAGCTCTCAACGTTGCTCAACCAACACGGAGCGTTCGTGGCAAGCGCCGAATTACTTTCTTCGGTTCCGGAAGATGCGCGGTCTCCCGAAATGCTTCTCCGGCTGGGACAGGCGTGGTTCGGTCTGGATCGACTTGTCGAGGCGCACGACACTTTTTCGGCGATGGTGGCCGCCTCGCCGAAAAGTGTGGACGGACACCTGTGGCGGGGGTACGCCGCCCGCGGCATCGGGAAGCACGCGGAGGCGTTCGAGGAGTTGGAAACGGCCTTGCTGTTGGATCCCCGGTCGAGTGAAGCGCTTCTGGCGCTCGGCAGTTTGACGCTCGAAACAGGCGACGACGACGAAGCGATCGCGTGGTTCGACCGGGCACTGGCACTCGATCCGGACAATGTGGCGACGCGAATCGAAAAGGCCGTGGCGCTCGGACGTTTGGATCGACATGAGGAAGTGATCTCGATCCTCGTGGATCTGCCTGAAGACGATTCCCAGCGACACCGGGCCCTGTACCTGCTCGCCAGGGCCTACCGGCAGGTCGGTAATGCGACCGAAGCCGACAAGGCGCTGGAGCGGTTCCGACAGCTGGACAGGCAGATTCGCGAAGCAGAAGGCCGTGCCATGAACCGACCTCCGTTCAGATGAAACGAGACGATAGAAAGACCTCCAGACCAGCCATACGACCACTGGCAACTTTCCTGTTGGCGGCAACGATGGGCGCGGCATTCCAGGATCCGGCCGCGATGCTCTTTGAAGACGTCACCTCCGAATCGGGAATACGATTTACCCACACGTTCGGCACGACGGAAAAGGAGTTCATCACGGACGTCAACGGCAGCGGAGCGGCATTCGTGGACTACGACCGCGACGGCTTCGTCGACATCTACCTGATCAATGGTTCGACGCGGGAAGACCTGGACTCACCCGGCGACGGCAACCGTCCCCGAAACGCACTCTATCGCAATAATGGTGACGGAACGTTCACCGACGTGACCGAGGATGCCGGCGTCGGCGATCCGGGTTGGGGAATCGGGGTGGCGACGGCCGACTACGATAACGACGGTTGGGTCGACATCTACATCACCAACTACGGATCGAACGTTCTATACCGCAACATTGGCGACGGAACGTTTTCGGACGTGACCCGGGATGCCGGTGTGGGCGATGCCGGTTACGGCACAGGCGCCACATTCGGTGATTACGATCGCGATGGATGGGTGGACCTGTACGTGGCCAACTACCTGGAGTTTGATCCCGCCAGAGACGATGAAACCTGCGGATACAAGGGCATCCCGGTGTTCTGCGGACCGGCCGGGATACCGGGTGCGCGGAACGTCCTGTACCGGAACAACAAGGATGGTACGTTCGCCAACGTGACGGTGGAAGCAGGCATGGAAGACGCCGAAGTGCTCTACACGTTCACGGCAGTATTCGAGGACTTCAACGACGACGGATGGCCGGACCTCTTCCTCGCCAACGATTCGGCGCCGAACAACCTGTTCGAGAACCTGGGCGACGGTCGTTTCCGCGACGTCGGGCTGGAAGCCGGAGTGGCATACAGCGAAGACGGCAGGTCTCAGGCGGGTATGGGTGTGGCAGTGGCCGACTACGATAACGACGGGAGGTCGGACCTGTTCGTCACGCATTTCTCGGACGATTACAATACGGTCTACCGGAACGACGGGAACCTGCTGTTCAGCGATCAATCGTCGCGCGTTCGGTTGGCCCAACCCTCCATTGCGATGCTCGGGTGGGGTATCCTGGCCGAAGACTTCGACAACGATGGCCGGAGGGATGTCCTCGTCGCCAACGGTCACATCTACCCGCAGGTGGACGATCACCCCGTTGGGACTGCCTACCGGCAGCCACTCCAGTTGTTCAGAAACGTCGAAAATCGGTTCGTCGAAACAGAACGATCTGCTTTTCCGGGTCTCGCGCCTCTGACAGGGAGAGCAATTGTTGCCGGAGACATCGACAACGACGGCGACCTCGACGTGCTCGTGAGCCAGATCGACGGCCCCGCGATACTTCTGTTGAACCGGTCCGAACCGGCGGGCAACTGGATCATGCTGGAGTTGGAAGGGCGCACCAGTAATCGATCCGGCATCGGGGCCAGCGTGAGAGTCGTCACCGAAACGGGGACATTCTGGAACAGAGTGCGTTCAGGCGGCGCCTACGTCTCCCAGAGTGACCTGCGGGTCCATTTCGGGCTCGGCGACGCCAAACGTGTCGAAGAGGTCGAAGTTCACTGGCCCTCCGGCCTCGTCAGCAGACTGGGCAGCGTTGAGATCAACGAACTTCTGAAGGTGCGGGAGCCATCCGATTAGAGTAGCGATTTCCGGTGATGCTCCCAAATCGGCGGAGCCAAAGCACTAGCCCTATTACTTTTGGTCTACTACGACCTAGCCAGTCTGACCTATCTCGCTCAATCTCGCCCTCAGCCATTTCGGAAGAGCAGCTCGGTCGAAGTTGAATGAGGCCCGGCCAGCGGGCATTTGAGTCGAATTCAAACCCATTGTTAAGGAAGTTCTATTTTCGCATTGTTGAAATCGATATGGTGTCGGCGGTATCTTGTGGTATATATACCGTCAGATGAAGAAGAAAAAGATATGGCTTGAGTTGAATCAGGTAAAGGGAGCGGTTGCGTCGCGACTGCGACGGCGGAAGTACAGCCTGATCGAGCGCCATGAGATACCCGACGGTTTGCTGCCTGGCTCGGTGTCGATTAGTTACACCCGGTGCGGTAAGCCGACGTGCCGGTGTGTGTCGGGTGAAGGGCACCCATCCTGGTCCTGGACATTCATGATGGACGGGAAGAAGCATGTCGAACACGTTCCAGCTGCCATGGTTGAGGAGATTCAAAAGCGTGTCGGAGCGGGACGGGAGTTTCAGGATGCGATCCGGGAGGTGCTGACAGCGAACGCGAAGTTGTTGGTGCTGGAGCGCCAGCAACAACGTGAGAAGCGGAAGCGCCGGTGAAAGGTCCGTCGGCACGAGGGATACGACGGTACGCGCGAAAGTGTTTGCGGCTGAAGGGGTATTTGAATCACCCCGGAGATGGGCGGGTGCGACCGCAGATCGGAAGTGGGCATCTGATCTGGTCTCTGGTGATCGGGTATCTGCTGCGGGAATCGAGCTTCCTGGCCATCGAGTCGCTCGCACGATCCTCGGCGTGTCGGGCCTTGGGAATCGGACTCCGCTTTAGCGACGACACGCTGGGCTATTTTACCGAGAAGCTGAATCCGGAATTCACGCGCGGCGCGTTGACCACAGCCATCAAGCAGGCCAAGCGCAATAAAGCGTTCGACGATTGCCGATTCATCGGCCTGGCGCTGGACGGGACAACCGTGGGGCGTGTCGGTGAGGCCGGGTGTCAGTGGTGTCGACCCCATCGCAACGCCGAGGGGGAGGTGACCACCTACTTACACCACGTCGTGATGGCCACCATCGTGGGCACCGGGTTCACTTTACCGGTCGATGTGGAACCCTACGGTAGTGGGGATAGCGAATGGTCGGGGGGGCAACGACTGCTTCGTCGGGTGGTGGGGCAGTTGGGGCCGCGTTTTGCCGATTATGTTGTTGTCGATGGGGGCTATGCGTCGGCTCCGTTCCTGCACTTGGCCGACGAGTTGGGATTGAAGACCATCGTCCGTCTCAAAGCCAATCTTCCGAGCTTGTTCAACGCCGCCAAAAGCCGGTTTGCTTGTCAGCCGCCGTCCCGGGTTTTCAAGGATGGAGCCGATCGGGTGGAAATCTGGGATGCAGACGACTTCGATCCCTGGGGCCGATTGAACTGGCCGACCGTGCGCGTGATCCGCTACCGGCAAGAGAAACCCGATGGATCGGTGGTCGAAGCCTACTGGCTGACCAATTTCTCGATGAACCAAGTGGGAGCGCCCACTTTATTTCGCATGGCCAAGAGTCGTTGGGAAGTCGAAAACCAAGGTTTCAACGATGCCAAGAACCGTTATGGGATGGCCCATATCCCCCATCACCACGCCAACAGCTTGCTTCTCCACTGGCTCCTCATAAGCCTGGCTCTCACGATCGAACGTCTGTATCGATTGCGTCATTTGCATCGCGGGCGCCATCGCCCGCATACCTCCATCGAGCTTCTTCGTTTGCTTCGCCTCGCTCTGTCTGCCCCAACCCCAGCCGACTCCAGCTGAACTGACTCGTTTCCCTGGTCTCCACGCGCCTGCCTGACCCCAATCACCGGGCTGGACCCGCTACGGATACCTGTCTCTCGAAAATACCCCTCACTTCAAATTCCTCTCCCTCCTCGACCTTTTCCCTTCCAGAGCCCCTTCCAGACACTCCGTCCTCCCTGACTTCCGAAATGGCTGTCTCGCCCTCTTGATGGTTGACTACCCCGGAGATCGGGTGTATCTTCCATCCAAAGTTTGAACTGTCCACAGGAACCATTTTGGAGATAAGTGTCTGTCCATAAGGGGGAGTACAACGTTGGACTTCCGAGGCCACCCTCTCTACGCCGGGACCGTGAGATTTATAACAGCCTGTAAGTCACGCTTTCCATTGAGGGACCTTAACATGGGGATGAAAGAGGAGAAAAAGATGAGGATTCGAAACGCAGCGATCTTTGCCTTGCTGTTGTTAGTACCGCTGACAACGTTTGGCCAGCGCATCACCGGATCGATCGAAGGGCGGATCAGCGACGCGTCGGGGGCCGTGCTTCCGGGCGTCGAGGTCACCGTCACGAATGATGCCACCGGCCTGGTCCGGACGTTCCTGAGCAACGAGACGGGTAGATACAACTTCCCGGTCCTGCCGCCGGGCGCGTATTCGGTGCAGACATCCTTCCCGGGCTTCCGGACGGAGATCCGGAACGGGGTCAATGTGCAGGTCGACCGTAACGCCCGCATTGACTTCGAACTCCAGGTGGGCCAGATCACCGAATCGATCGAGGTCACCGCGGACGCACCGCTCATCGAGACCGACACCTCCTCGCTGGGGCAGGTGATCGACACTCAACGCGTCACGGAACTGCCGCTTAACGGTCGCGATTTCCTGCAGCTGGCCGTGCTGGTGCCCGGAGTCCAGCCCGTCGTCGAGGGCAGCAACCTCGAAGGGCAGCAGGGCTCGATGCACGCCAATGGCGCTCGGGAGGAGTTCAACAACTTCCTGCTCGACGGTGTCGACAACAACGACATCGCCAACGCCCAGTTGATCATCGTCCCGGGGATCGACTCCGTCCAGGAGTTCAAGGTCCAGACCAGCAGCTTCAGCGCCGAATTCGGGCGGGCCGCCGGCGGCGTGATCAACGTCACGACGAAGGGGGGCACGAACCAGTACCACGGATCGGCGTTTGAGTTCGTCCGGAACGACATCTTCGACGCCCGGAACTACTTCAACCCGAGCGACACCCCGAAGCGGCCGTTCCGCCGGAACCAGTACGGCGGCACGATCGGCGGACCGATCCTCAGGGACAAAGCCTTCTTCTTCTTCTCCTTCGACGCCACGTCGGTTCGCCAGGCGCAGAGCGCGACGGGGAAGGTGCCCGAGACCGCGTTCCGCACCGGCGACTTCTCGGCCATGCTGCCGACGCCGCTCATGGATCCGACGACCGGCAACCCGTTCCCGGGTAATATCATTCCCGCCAGCCGGTTCAGTCAGATCGGCAAGAACATGGTCGACATCTACCCGGCTGAAAACGTGCCGGGAGCGGCCGCCAACTTCAATGGGGGCTACAACCTCAAGTCCGACACGGAGAACTGGACGACCCGGATCGACACGAACTGGGGCGATTCCGACAGCCTGTTCGTCCGCTATTCGATATGGGATCAGGATCGCCTGGAGCCGTTTCGGTCGGGAGCGACGCTTCCCAACTACGGCACGTTCCTGGATACGTTGTCCCAGGCCGGGACGCTCAACCACACGCATATCTTCTCACCCAACGTGGTCAACGAGTTCCGGTTGGGCTTCACCCGGGTCAAGGGCGGTCTGATCGCCGAAGCGCGGGACCAGGGGATCGAGAAACAGCTGGGCATCTGCTGTGTTCTGGTGGTCGACGAACCCGAGTTCCGGGACGATCTCAAGGGCCCGCCTCTGGTCCGATTGACCGGCTACAACAGCGCGGCCGGCTCGGCCGCGCCGCACATCCGGTGGGACAACCACACGAGCTTCACCAACAACGTCTCGTACACGACGGGCAACCACCAGATGAAGTTCGGGTTCGAGTTCCGCCGGACGGCGATGAACCTCTTCCTGGTCGTGTTCCCGGCCGGAGACTTTCGCTTCGACGGCCGCTACACCGGCAACTCCGTTGGGGACACCCTGCTCGGCCTCCCCAACCTCACGATCCGGAACCAGGGCGACATCGTCAACTACGAGCGGTCCACGCACTTCTCGCTATACTTCCAGGACGACTGGGACGTCACGGACCAGCTGACCCTGAACCTCGGGATGCGCTGGGAAACGCAGACGGCCGGTTACGACAAGCACGACCGGAAGGCGTCCTACCAGCCGGATCGTCAGGTCGCCGTTAAACTCGGGGACTCAGGCTTCCAGCCGGATATCCAGCCGATCGTGGACACGTTCCCCGGTTTCGCGGTCGCGGACGGTAGTCTGTCACAGGGCGGGTACGCGATGGACTTCAACAACTTCGGTCCCCGGATCGGCTTCGCCTATGATGTGGCGGGAGACGGCCGGACCGTCGTTCGCGCCGGTGGCGGGGTGTTTTACGTCCCGGTGCTGGGGAACAAGACCCATAGCTACAAGCGCGGGTTCCCGTACGTCGTCACACAGACGATTGGGGCCGACGACGACACCCGCACACCGGAGATGACGCTCGAGGACCCGTTCCCGGACGACCTGGTCGTCGGCGCCACGTCCCTCACGGTCGGCGGTGTCAACCCGAAGCTGCGGACGAGCTACATGATGCAGTGGAACCTGAACGTCCAGCGTGAGCTCACCAACTCCACGGTCCTGGAGATCGGCTACGCGGGGAGCAAGGGGAACAAGCTCACCCGGAGACGGAACGTCAACCAGGCGATCGCCGGCTCGGACCTCGGCCAGGGAACCGACATCTCAGGGTGGGCGCCGACGGCAGCTCGCCGGCCTGATCCGCGGTTCGGCAACATCGGTTGGCTCGAGGACAGTGCCAGTTCGAACTACCACTCGTTCCAGGAGAGCCTGGATCGGAGGTTCGCCAACGGCATCTCGTTCCTCCAGGCCTACACGTGGTCGAAGTCGATCGACGACAACTCGGGCAGCAGCGGACTCGGCGGCGGTGCGAGCCCGATGGACAACACCCGGCTCTTCCTGGAGCGCGGACCGTCGATCTTCGACCGGACGCATCGGTTGACCTTCGCCGGCACCTGGTTGCTGCCATTGGGTGAGGGCTTGGACGGAGTCGCCGGCACGCTGGCCCGTGGCTGGCAGCTCAACACGATCTACACCTTCTCCTCCGGACAGCCGTTCACACCGGGGCTGGGGGGCGACAACAGCCGTACCGGAGCCGGCCAGGACCGGCCGAACCTGCTGGGTGATTCCAAGGCCGGTGGCGGCGACCCCTCGGAGTGGTTCAACACCAGCGCGTTCGCGACCCCGGCGGTTGGGACGCTCGGCAACGCGGGACGCGGATCGCTCCGTGGGCCGCCGACTAACCAGCTGGACTTCGCCGTCTACAAGAACTTCGCGATCGGTGAGACCGCCGACGCGCTCCAGTTCCGGGCGGAGTTCTTCAACGCGACCAACCATCCACAGTGGAGAATCCCGAACCGGATCCAGAACTCTTCGACCTTCGGAGTGATCAGCCGGGCGCGGGACAACCGTCAGATCCAGTTCGCGATCAAGCTCAGGTTCTGATCCCGGGTCGCGTTATTTCGTAAAGATAAGGGGAGGCAGACGCCTCCCCTTTCTTTTTTCTGTAAAGGAATACGTCGAAAAACTCTACATCGAGGAACCCCATGGCTGGTATCACTGGCGGCCTGCCAGCGTCGAGGACAGTCTGGGACGTGACTTCCTGGATTCGAAGATCCTCATGCGCGGGGGCCGATAGGTGCAGGTCGGGCCGGCACAGGCTGGATTCCGAGGGCTCTATCGGTGATAGAATCCTGGAGTTCACGGTGAGCTCTATGAAAGACCGCATTCTACTCTTCGTGTCCGGAAAAACGATGAGGATCGCCACGATCCTCTGGACCGTCTGGATGACGACCTCGGGCCACCTCGGCGCCCAGTCGAGCAACGGCTTCATCCGATTCGACGGCAAGGTCGAGACGGTGTCTGAGGATGGAGACCGGGTCACGCTCGGCATCGGAGTGTTCGGTGCCACGGTACCGGTCGAACTCGACGAGCATTCGACCGTCAGCGGGAGTCTGGGAGGCCGCACCTCCTCGCGCGCCCTCAAGGTCGGAGTGTACGTCGAGGTCGAAGGGTGGATGCGCTCCGACGGCAGCGTCCGCGCATCGGAAG
This sequence comes from Terriglobia bacterium, assembly GCA_965247425.1. Lineage (GTDB taxonomy): Bacteria > Acidobacteriota > Terriglobia > 20CM-2-55-15 > 20CM-2-55-15 > CAZOZZ01. The sequence goes on along the minus strand of OZ252023.1, from coordinate 299,835 downwards.
TCGAACTCAAAGTCCAGACCGGCAGCATTCGGATGACGGGTCCCATCGAGAACATTCTGGACGTGGACGGAGTTCAATCGGTCCTGGTCAACGGAATCGAGTTCCGTCTCGATGCCGGAACAAAGGTCGTGGTGGAGCGTGACGGATTGGCGCAGACCGGCGTACTGGCTGATCTGACTAGCGGAACCCAGATCGACATTGCCGGGTCGCAACTGGATCGGACTGGCGGCCTGGGTCCTTCGACGGGGTCCGTGTTTCGGGCGGATCGGATCGTCGCGTTCCGTTTTTTTCGTCTCCAGGGCACGATCGACGCCCGGGTCCCGTCGACCGGCAACCCGAGCGTCCTCGTGGTTCAGGGAGTCGCCGTTACCCTGACTCCGGATACGTCCATCTCCGGGAACGGACTGAATGAACGGAACGAAGCCTTCCTCTCGCGCGACGTTCTTTCGACGGGAATCATCTCCCGGATCGAAGACGATGCGGGAGATCCGTGCGGCATCCTGAACCCCACCGATGCGGAGGTGGAACAGCAGCCGAACTGTCCGGACAGGGCTCCATCCAATCCTCTCGAAGCGGGCGATCTGCAACTCGGTGCCGCTGTGCGAATCGAAGGGCTGCTCGAACCCACCGGCTTCTCTACTCGCTTTACAGCTCGCGCGATCCAGGTCGAACGGATGAGCAGTCACATCCGGTTTCAAGGGGTGGTAACGCTTCGCACGGCGGCTCAGGTCTGGGTCCAGATCAGTGATGGCATCGCCACACCTGTGGTGATCGACGCTTTCACACGGTTCGAAGGGACCGTTCAGCCCGGAACACATGTCGAAGTGTCTGCCGAGATGGATGCAGAACTCAGTCTTCGGGCACGACGGATCAAGGTAATCCCCTAACGGAACACCATGTACCGATCGGCAGTTCCAGCCTTGTTCATCGCGCTGGCCATCCTGGGGACGTCACCCCTGCTTCTCGTCAATCAGGCCGCCCGATTCCAGGAACGATCGCTCGAGCCGGTTCAGCGTTTCGCGCGTCTCTCCCGTTCCGGCGACATCGACGAAGGAAGGTTCAGCAGGTACGACAGGTTTCTCTCCGCCGCTTTCCGACCCGGGCAGGATCCCGGCTCCCCAGGGGAGGACGCGCCACCCCAACCTTTGAGGCGTCATCCTTACGGTCTGGCCCTGTCCGTGGACGGATCGAGGCTCTACGTCACCCTTGAAGGAAACGAAGCCGAGCCCGGATCATCGGTTCTGGTGGTCGACACGTCGAACGGCACGGTGGCCGGTGAGATTGAAGTGGGTCGGCGACCTCTTGGTATCACCCGTTCGCCGGGTGGACGATTCCTGATCGTCACCAACCAGTATTCCAACTTCCTCAGTGTCATCGACACGACAAACGACCGGGAGGTCGGACGGCTTCCCGGTTTCTTCTACAACCAGAAGATCGCTTTCGTACCCGAACGCTCCTGGATGCTGGTCACCAATCGCGCACTCGATTCACTGGATGTGTTCAGCTACAGCGAGCCTCCCTTCTCGGCTTCCCTGCTCTACAGAATCTCGCTGTGGTCCGACAATCGTCCGTACATGCTCGACACCGATCCCGGGTTCGGCCTGGGCGGCGATCACCAGCAACTGCTCGGAACGGCACCGGGATTCGGAAACACCGACGCCAGTTCGCCGAGGGACTTCCTGCGCCATCTCACCAACGTGAATCCGCGGGACCTGACTGTGTCCGGCAACCTGGCGTACGTGGGCCTCATCAATGGACTGGGTGTCGCGGTTGTCGATATGGATTCCAGAAGGCAGGTGGCGTCCATCGATCTGAACGCACCCGCGCTCGATGTCGCTTCTAACGCGGGACTCGTATTCATCTCGACCTTGAGTCGGTTCGCGCAGGGTTTCGACAACGTCAACAACGAGATCGCCGTCGTCGACACCGGGAGCAACCCCTTTTCCCTCAGGATGCGTTTCACATCGGCCGAAAACCCGCCATACGGCCCCGCCTCCGGGCCCGCGCAGGGCGCGCTCGTTCCTGCTTCGGGAGAGGCCCCGTACCTGACCGCTTTCGGCGTCAACGGATTTCTCGATTTCCCCCGGGATCGTGATGTGCTGTTAGAAATCGTCGACGGTTTTGAATCGAACCCGGACAACCTGCCCCGGCTCGTAGGCGGGGCGCTGCCGGATCAGATGGCAATCGTGGGCGGCAGACTCGCCGTCGGTTACGCTTCGTCTGACCAGGTCGAGCTGTTCCGGATCGATTCGGGGGCCCCGGACCCGACCGCGATACTCGAGGCGGTGGGCCGGGCCTTTACCAACCAGACGCAGACGGCGTTTCCGATAGCGATCGATCGCAGGGCGTTGTTCGATGACGGCCCGTACATCGCGGGTGAAGACGACCCCGGCTTCTTCGTCGGACGCATGCCCCAGGAACTCGTCGCCACGCCGGACGGCAGCCGGCTGTTCGCCGCCAACCGTCTGGGCGAATCGGTCACGTCCTTCAGGATCAACATCGACGGGAGACCGGTCTTCGAAAGCGTCATCGACCTCGGTGCCCCCGACATGCCCCCGTTTCCGGCGACGCTAGCCGAAAACGGGGAGGATTTTTACACGAGTTCACGTGTGTCGCTCGACCGGGACATGGCCTGCCAGAGCTGCCACCCGGGGGGCCACAAAGACTCCAAGATCTGGCACGTGGCATCGAGTCCGGGCCGCACGATGAGGATGACGCTCTCCAACCGTAATCTTCGGGGCACACCGCCGTTCTACCGATCGGGCATACGAAGAAACCTGGAGACGTTTCGTGGAACATTCCGTTCGATGGCGTCGGAGGGCCCATTCGGTTTCTTCGAGTCCCCAGCACCGTTCGATGCGAACGGCGACGGGGTCCTGAACGATCTCGACCGCGGGCGGACAGTGGCCGACGTCAATCGTAACCGGATGTTCGTTCTCGAACGGACTGGCGTGAGCTTCGACAAGACGAGTTCAGCGATCGCTGCGTTTCTGGAGGCCGAACCACGCCTGCTGCCCAACCCGTTCCAGGGACCCGGCGGTCGTCTGCTCACGCGCGTCCCGGTGGCGTTCGACGGACGGAAAGGCCTGGCCCAGGGCGATGCCGTTCGGGGAAAGCTCATATTCGGTCGAGCAGGTTGCACGCTACACCACACCGCTCCGACATTTACCTCCAACCGTACGCTCAGCCTCGATGAAGGAGGTGCAAGGGACGGCGACCGCGACGGGATCCCCGACGCCGTCGCTCGATCGCTGGAACAGAGTCTGTTCGACTTGATGCCGACGCCGTCCCCGACCTATCAGGAGCGGTTGCCTCGCGAACGGCTTCCCTTCGCGGGCATTGACACGGATCGCCGGCTCAACTTTGCAAACACGCCGAACACCTTCTCGCCTGGCTCGTCGCTGCCTGTCAGCGCCTCCAGCGGCCGACTCCTGACCAACCCGTTGGCCGACACCCGTAACGTCAACATCCCGTCGCTCCGGGGAGCATGGGACGGCGCACCGTTTCTCCACCACGGTCGGGCGGCCAGCCTGGTCGAAGTTCAAGGACTATTCAACGAGCTCGGGCGTCATGGCGACGCGGATTACCTGGGCGTGTTTCGACGAGATCGATTCTGGTCGAACTCGAACTTTCTCGATCTGGTCGCCTACCTGAAAAGTATCGAATGAAAATGGCTTCACGCACGCGATTTGTCGGCCCAAAAGGTTTGACCTGAGGCGGGAGCTCTTTTATAATTCTTACCAACGTTTATTCTTCTCTAGGTTGTAGCAGCGATTAGCGTTTTTACCGTACTGCACGTCTAGTTTCCGGCGGGACAAACCTTGGCCTTGCCGGGCTCGGATGGATGAAATGAATTTGAGTGTCCGTTAGGAGAGTCGTCATGAAAGGCACGCTGGTTTTTTCACTTCTGATTATGTTTCCCGTGATGGCATTTCCCCAGGGTGACGTCACCTCCGTGGAGTCCCAGCGTGCACTCGTCAACGGATTCTGCGAGGGGTGCCACGACGACAGCCTGAAGTCTGGTGGATTCTCCTGGACAGAGGTGGACCTGGATCGCCCGGAGCTGAACGCGGAACAGGTGGAGAAGGTGATCCGGAAAGTACGATCGGGCATGATGCCGCCGGCCGGAGCGCCCAGACCCGATGCTGCCCGCCTCAAAGCCTTCGCCGCTGGACTGGAAACACGGATAGATCAGGCAGCTGCGACCGAGCCACACATCGGCGCACCGGATCTGCACCGCGTCAACCGCACCGAGTACCGCAACTCGGTCCGGGACCTCATCGGTATCGACGTGAACGTCACGGAACTCCTGCCTCCTGACAGCAGAAGTGGCGCTTTCGACAACATGGCCGACGCCCTGACGGTGACTCCGACCCTGATGCAGGCCTACACGCGGGCGGCCGACAGGATCAGCCGCGAGGCCGTGGGAGATCTCGGGGTGAGTCCGGGCATGTCCGCCTACAACGTGCAGCGTGTCGCGAACCAGATGCGCCATGTCGAGGGCACTCCCTTCGGAACGCGGGGAGGTCTGTCGGTGCTGCACACTTTCCCCGCCGACGGAGATTATATCTTCAGGGTGGATCTCCATCACTGGTTCACGGGGAACATCATCGGATCCAGATTGCCGGAGCCCCTCAGGGATCAGGATATCGAGATTTCCATCGACGGGCAAAGAACCGTGCTTCTGGCAATCGATCCGCTCATGAAGGAAGAAGACGGGCCCATCGTGTCCGATCCGATCCATGTGGAGGCCGGACAGCACCGGGTCGCAGTCGCCTTTCTCACGAAGTTTGATGGGCCCATCCAGGATCAATATCGTCTGATCGAGCACACGCTGGCCAGCACCGACATTGCGAATCATCCCCAGATGACCGCGTTACCCCATTTGAAAACGGTTTCCATCACTGGCCCCTTCGATGTCTCTGGTCTTGCGGAATCGAACTCGCGTCAACAGATCTTCACGTGCCGCCCGGCGGCGGAAGACGAGGGTACCTGCGCCAGGGAGATCATCTCCCGGCTGGCCCGTCAGGCTTTTCGCAGACCTGTCGTGGACATCGACGTGGATCGGTTGATGGTTGCCTACGACGCGGGCCGTGAAGGAGGCGACTTCGAAACGGGTATACGGACGGCGTTGCAGGCCATCCTGGCAGACCCGGAGTTCGTGTTCAGATTCGAGCGCGTGCCGCGGAACGTCCAACCCGGAGCAAGCTTTCGACTGAGCGACCTGGAGTTGGCATCCCGGCTGTCGTTCTTCCTCTGGAGCAGCCCTCCCGACGATGAACTGCTCCGGGTTGCAGCCAACGGCGAGCTCGAGGATCGAACCGTACTGCGAGAGCAAGTCGAACGCATGCTGGCAGATCCACGCGCCGAGACGCTGGCGACAAACTTTGCCCGACAGTGGCTGCGCCTGCAGGGCATTCAGGACCTGGTTCCGGAACCGACGATCTTTCCGGGATATTCGACGTCTCTCGGAGCGTCGATGCGCCGCGAGGTCGAACTCTTCTTCGCGAGTATCATGAGGGAAGACCGCGACGTGTTGGATCTGCTCACCGCGGATTACACATACGTGGACGAGGTGCTGGCGAGGCATTACGGGCTCCCTGTCCAGCAGGGACCGCGATTCCGACGGGTGGAATTGAGCGACTCGAACCGGTTTGGTCTGCTCGGGAAGGCCGGCATACTGACGATGACTTCGCTGGCGAACAGGACGTCACCGGTGGCACGGGGCAAATACGTTCTGGAGGTGCTGATCGGAACACCACCACCGAACCCTCCAGCCGCCGTGCCGGCATTCAAGGAAGCGGTCGAAAACGAAAAGCCAATGTCGGTCCGAGAGCGGATGTCCGAACACCGCGACAATCCTGTCTGTAGCGCCTGTCACCAGATCATGGACCCGATCGGACTGGCTCTGGAGAACTTCGATGCCATCGGCTTGTGGCGGATCAACGACGGCGGATCACGTATCGACGCATCCGGAGCCATGTTCGACGGGACGGAATTGGACGGCCCGGTCAGCGTCCGTCAGGCGATCCTCGACCGGTCCGAAGCATTTGTCGGTAGCTTTACGGAAAACCTTCTGGCATACGGACTGGGCCGAGTACTCGATCACCGAGACATGCCCACCGTTCGTTCGATCGCGAGCGGCGCGGCCGGGGAAGGCAATCGCTTCTCATCGTTCGTCCTGGGTATCGTCGAGAGCCGGTCGTTCCAGATGAGGGTTGCAAGAAGACAGTCGGAAATGCAGTAACGATAAGGAAAGTGTTCTTTGTGGTCGGGAACCGAATTTTCGGCCTGAATCGGTTTTTGGGGTAATTCATTATTCCTGAAGAGGAGAGCTAAGCACCATGTTCATTACGAAGAGACATATCTCACGGCGCACCGTTCTTCGCGGTATGGGCGCTGCCGTTGCGCTGCCGTTCCTGGAAGCCATGGCGCCCGCCGCGACACCGCTCGGGCAGACGGCGGCTACTCCCAGGAGCCGTTTTTGCGGCATCGAAGTCGTTCACGGGTGTGCAGGCAGCACCGAATGGGGAACCAACGAGGGACTCCTCATCCCCGAAAAGGAAGGACGGGATGCCGAGTTCGGAATGATCGTCAAACCGCTGGAGTATTTCCGGGATTACATCACGAACGTCAGCATGACCGATTGCGGCCAGGCCGATCCCTGGACGCCGGAAGAAGTAGGGGCCGACCATTTTCGTTCCGCAGCCGTGTTCCTCACAGCCGCGCACCCGAAACAGACGGTGGGGTCCGACGTCTATTGTGGAACCTCCATCGATCAGATGTATGCCCAGAAATATGGTCAGGACACGCCGGTGCCGTCGATCCAGTTGACCACCGAGAATGCGGACGCATTCGGCAACTGCGGATGGATGTACAGCTGTTGGTACATGAACACGATCAGCTGGTCCTCGCCCACGACTCCCCTGCCGATGACTCTGAACCCGCGGCTGGCATTTGAACAACTGTTCGGTTCCGGCGGATCAGCCGAAGACCGGTCTACACGACGGCGGCTGAAACGCAGCATCCTGGATGGAATCGCCGAGAAAGTGGCAAGCCTTCGGGGAGAACTCGATGGCCCGGACCGCAACAGGTTCGATTCCTACCTGGACAACGTCCGGGAGATTGAACGCAGGATCGAAGCGATCGAGAGGTTCAACGCCGCCAACCCGGACCGGGAACTGCCTTCCGCTCCCGTTGGCGTGCCCGACTCCTGGGACGACCACACACGACTCCAGATGGATCTCATAGCCCTGGGCTTTGCCTCCGAGACCACGCGTGTCGCGACGTTGAAACTGGGAAGGGACACGTCAAACCGGGTGTTCCCGGAAAGCGGCAGCACGACTCCATTCCACACGGCATCTCATCACCAGGACGTGCCCTCGAAAATTCTCGACCTGGCCAAGATCAACCGGTACCACATCAGCCTGCTCGCGTACTTCCTGAACAGACTGAAGAATACCGAAGACGGTGACGGGAACCTGCTGGACAACTCCCTCGTTTTTTATGGCAGCGGCATGGGCAACTCCAATGTCCATGGCCACAAGAGGGTGCCGGCCATACTGGCGGGCCACGCGGGCGGTGCGATTGGCGGGAACATGCATGTCCGATGTCAGGAGGACACGCCGCAAGCCAATATTCTGCTGAGCATCGCTCAAAAGATCGGCTTGAACCTGGACGTACTTGGCGACAGCACGGACACGATCGCAATCTGAAGAACAACTTCGAGGGAGACCGGACATGATAGTAAGCCTGCTAGCGGCAATGCTGCTCGTACCCGTGGTGGATTACCCGATGGCCGACGCAGCCATGCAGGGCGACATGATTCAGATGCGAAGGTTGCTGGCGGACAACGTGGACGTCGATCAAGCCCAGGGAGATGGCAGCACGGCGCTGCACTGGGCAGCGTATCGAGACGACGCGGAGATGACGCGCGTCCTCCTCGAAGCGGGAGCAGGCGTGGGTGCCACGACCCGCAACGGCGGGTTCACGCCCCTCCTCATGGCTGCCAGGAACGGAAGCGCGGCGATAATCGAACTGCTGCTTAACAGCGGCGCCGATCTGGCGACGCCCAACAATGCGGGTACTACGGCGCTCATGCTGGCGGCGGCCGCAGGGAAACCGGATGCGGTAACGGTACTGCTGGAACACGGCGCCGACATTAGCGCAAAGGACACGATCAACGGCCAGAACGCCGTCATGTTCGCGGCCGCCGTCAATGCCGGCGCGGTCATCGAAGTCCTTGCCGCACACGACGCGGATCTCGACATCGTCTCGACCGTACTGCTTCCTCGAAATGAGAACGACAAGAATCTGGGGAGCTTCAATCGCGGGCGCCAGGTGCAGGGACCATGGATCGGTGGCCTGGCCGCCATGCACTTCGCGGCTCGGGAAGGGCAGATGGATGCCGTCCGTGCACTTGTCAAGGTCGGCGCGGATGTCAACGCCCGCGCCACGACGGACGAGACAACCCCGATGACGACAGCCATCATCAACGGTTACTTCGATATCGGCAAGTTTCTGCTCGACAACGGAGCCGACCCGAATCTTGCCAACACCGGTGGTCTCGCCCCGCTCTTCGCGACGATCGATCAGGGATGGGCGGCCCGAACCTGGTATCCGGGAGCAAGCTCCGAACAGGAGACGGTGAGCTACCTGGAACTGATGACAGCACTCCTGGAGAAGGGAGCGGACCCGAACGCGAGAATGGGCCCCAAACTTTGGTTCAGGACATTCCACGGCGACTGGGTGGACCCGGATGGCGCGACGCCGTTCTGGCGGGCCGCACAGTCGAACGATCTCGCCGGGATGCGGCTTCTGGTCTCGGCCGGCGCCGATCCGAGCATCCCCACAATGCATGGCTGTTCGCCGCTGCAGGTGGCCGCCGGTTACGGCTACCAGCCGCAAACCAGTAACTTCGCCCCCAACGCCCGACTGGCAACCCTCAGATATCTGGTGGAGGACCTCGGGGCCGACGTCAACTCCAAGGACGACAAAGGCTTTACCCCACTGCACGGCGCAGCCTTGATGAACGACCTCGAACTCATCGACTACCTGGTTGGGCATGGCGCCAATGTGAAAGTCCAGGCAAGCATGATCCACGGACGAAACGACGATACGAACCGAGATGTCGGCGAGGGTGAGGGTGACAGTGTCGCGGACTTCGCCAACGGTCCCAGAGAGTGGAACCTGCAGTATCCGGAAATCGTCGACCACCTGGTGGACATGGGCTCGCCCTTTACCAATGATTGCAAGGCAGCCCAGTGCGTACAGAAGACCCGGCCCGAGCGGGATCCCGGGGGGAACAATCGCGACTAGGAGCCTCGGCGGCAGAAGAGATCGTAGCGAGAAAGTAGGGAATCGAGGACATATTTTTGTCAATTTTGATCCGCCCGGTAATAAGTGAGAGCAGACAAAAAGCCGGGCGTGGTGAAGGCGATTGAGGCGATTGTGGATCCAGCACGACGCGGGGGGATCCGATGAGGCGCCGCTGAAGTGGACCTCGAAGAGCTTGAGCAAGATTAGCGATGCGCTTTTCAATAAACATACTCGGCATATCTGCTCTGCCCAGCTCACCGTCTACACCACAGAAGACTATATTGGTGTAGACGGTGAGGAGCGAGAATGGGACGAACCAATATTGAACTCGATGACATAGGGATTCGAACCCCCGGCCATTGCTTCGGCAAACCAACGTTCCACATCTTACTGATTCGGATTCTTCCCCACATGCTTGGTAAGGATGGCGCGAACACGACCTTCCACTTGTTCCGCCTCGGCCTCCCGCCCCAACTCGCGTAAGAGGCGAGCGAACTCGACCAGCGTCTCTGCCACCTCCGGGTGTTCTGATCCCAGGGCCTTCTCTTGGATCGCCAAAGATTGTCAGTAGAGCGGTTCGGCTTGAGCGTAGTCGCCCTGATCCTGGTAGAGTCCAGCCAGGTTGTTCAGGCCCTCCAGCAGGTCCGGGTGATCCGGCCCGAGGGCTTCTTCCTGGATGGCCAGAGATCGGCTGTAGAACGACTCCGCCTCCGCGTACTTACCTTGAGCTTGGTGGAGCTCCGCCAAGTTGTCGAGACTCTTCTCCACTCGTCCGTCGGGCCAACGGATGCGTAGTTCGTCGACACGAGTGCTGTCACCCAGGCCGAAATGGACTCGCATGTCGTTGTGGGATAGACAACTGGGTTTGTCCACCCGGTCTGGCCCACTTTTGATCGTCTGATTTGGCCCACCCCCTCCTGTTAATAATTCCGAGTAGTGATAATTACCGTCGGGCCTGTGTTGTAGATGTGGGAAAGCCGAGCGCCCTTGGCGAGGCTTTTCCAAGCGCTGTGGGAATCCTGGTTTTTAGGATTTCCACAGCGCGTCATCTTCCACAGGCCTCCGTTTCTTTCTTTTTGGTTCTTTTTCTTTCTTTCGGGAAAAAACTCCGTTTCCAGGATCGCCCAGGATCGACGACCGCGCGGCGATCCGACCCTCAGGACGTGGTTTGTTTCGCGGGTTTCTCCTTTCCAGGCGGATGCCGTGGTTTCTGTCGTTTCTCCAACGTGCGCCGAAACCGGAAGGATTCGGTTCCGGTCTCGATGATGTGAGCGCGATCGGTTATCCGGTCCAGCAACGCCTTGCACAGCCGAACATTGGGAAACACCTGGGTCCATTCCGAGAACGGCAGATTCGTTGTCAAGATCACCGTCGCCCGCTCGGCTCGATCCGAGATGACTTGAAAGAGGAGTTCGGCGCCGAGGTCTGCCATCGGGACATAGCCGACTTCGTCGATGGCAATCAACTCGTATCGGAACCATCGGGCCAGAACCCGGCGGAACTGGTCGTTGTGGTGGGCCTCGACCAACTCGTTGATCAAGCCGGCGGCCGTCGTAAAGCGAACCCGCTTCTTCTGCCGACAAGCGGCCACGCACAGTCCTGTGGCCAGGTGCGTCTTGCCCGTTCCACACTCCCCGATCAGGACGACAGGTTCGGCGTGTTCTAAATAGCCACCGTCTGCGAGTCCACGGATCCGGTTGGCTGGAACCTTCGACCGCGAGAAGTCAAAGTCCTCGAGTGTCTTCATTCGAGGGAAACGTGCGGCTTGAATCCGCCGGGCCACGGTGTTCCGTTCGCGTTCTTCAACTTCCATCGCCAGCAAGGCTTCCAGATACCGTGTGTAGGTGTGCTCTTCCCGCTGGGCCTGCTCGGCCATGGCCGCAAACTGCGTTCCGATCGTGGGCGTCCGGAGAGCTTTACAGTACTGCTGAATCGCCGCCTGTTCGACCCCGCCGGCTGTGGCGGACACTAGACCACCTCCGCAGTGAGCAGTGCATCGTAAGTATTCACCTCCGGCAGGGGCCGCTCATAAGCGCGTAGTGCGGCCACTTCCAGTCGCGGCGCCGCCGGCCGGTCGAATCGGGCCTCGGTCATCAGGTAGCGCGCCGCGGCGGCATCGGAGCATCCCAGGCGCAGGGCTTGTTGGAATGCGGAATCCAGCTCGCTATAGCCATGTTCCCGGCCCAGTAGGAGCAACTCCACCATTGCGCGGGTCCCATTCTGTTTTCCGTTGCGATCGATCAACGTCTGCCAGAACTCGTCATAGCTTTTCGGCCATCGGCCCTGTTGCCGCCATTGCTCCAGAGGCTTGCTCCCGGCCAGCGCGCCCGGCTTCCGCTCCAACACCTCCAGATAATGTTCCAGATTGAAGAAGTGCTGGCCGTTTCCATATCCTCGCTCATGCCGCGCCACGCATCCGCCATCGTGCCAGACCTCCACGTAGGCCGGAAAAACGCTCGCCCGCACCACAGTCCCGGTCTTGACGGGGGCGGAGTAGAAGTTGTTACGCACCCGTACACATCCCTTACCATCGACTCGTGGAAAGCTGTCCTCGGCCAGAGGGAACCCTTCGGTCGATAACGCGAGCAGATGGGGCTGTTCGATCTGCATCCCTTCACCCACCGTCTGGACCCGATCGCCGATCTTGCGCCGTTCATCGGCACGGCAACCGGCCAGCAGCTGCGCATTCAGATCCGCCAGGTCCTTCGCCTTCGGCACCGGTACCAGGTGATTGCGCCGGAAGTATCCGGCTTCGCCTTCCACACCGCCTTTCTCGTGGCCCTCGCCGGGTGTGCAGAACTCGGCTTGAAACTTCCAATGCGACCGAAACGCGATGAACCGTTCGGTCTCTACACGCCGGTATCCCCGCAGAATCTTCTTCACCGCGCTGGTCAGGTTGTCATAACGCAGCACCCCGAAGACCCCCGCAAAATAGCGGAAACCCAACTCATGAGCCTCCAGGAATGCCTGTTTTGTCGCCCGAGGATAAGCTCGATGGAATGCGCCACCACTGCCCATGCTCCGCATACAGAAAACCTGGAGCTTCTGCCGTTCGCCATCCAACTCCGCGACGGCTTCGTACCAGTCGATCTGTGCTTCCTGACCCCAGGCGTAGCTTTGCGGCACGAACGTCTCCTGTCGGATGAAACCCATCTCCCGCTTCCGCCGCCCGACATACCGGCGAACCGTCGATTCCCCAATCGGATGTTTCGGAAATTCCATCCGGATCCGTTCGTAGATCCGGTGACTGGTGTGCCGCTGCTTCCGCGGGGCCTGCCTGTCCGCCTCCAACACCCCGTTGATAAATTCCATAACCGGCTCCAGCCTCGGCCTCTTCCGCTCCGGGCTCTTCCTCGCCGGCGGCACGGCGTTTCCCAGCGCTTGACGCACCATCCGCCGATGCACCCCCAGCCGCCGGGCCACACCCTGGATCGTTCCCACACCAAACTCGTGCTCTCGCCGAATCTCTTCAAATAATTCCACCTTCGATCTCCTTGACACCGGGTCCCTCCATTCCGACTCTTTGTTCGGAACAGCCTCTCCGGTTCAGTCGTCAGGGGTGGGCCAAATCAAACGATCAAAAGTGGGCCAATTTAGAGTAGCGAAATCAGACAACTGCCGCCACTCCGAACCTCGGCTGCCTGGGGTCTTCCCACCCGCTTCAATCTCAACCCGTGCGCCGATCCCGTCTCGATTGCTCGTAGTGCCCACAAGCTTGAGCCGTCGTTATCGTAGTCAAAAAAAGCTGCCCCGTTTCCGCTGACCTCGACGATGTAGTCCTTTCGGGTAGTTCCGGAGATATTCAAAAGGGTCAAGCCCCCTCTTGCTCTACATCGACGAACCGGGGCAGGGGATCCGTTTGGGCCGCGGAAAGCGAAGCCGCGAAGACACAACCGAGCGCCCAAACCACTTGCCGACCCATTACTTACGCGCCGCTCGTTTCATTATTAGTTTTTCAGCTTGGCGTTTCGGGTAGCCGATGGGACCGAACGCTTCTCTTTGAAACAGCGCATGGGGGAGCGAGTTTACGGGTGGTCACCCTTCCCTTTGGAAACCGTTCGCTCATGAAAGCAAAATCGAGGTCTATCCCGGTCTTCCCAGAAAGTATGGAAACAAAAACGCGGTGATGCTGGACGGAACGATTCGAGAGGGTAGGAGTGGTATGAAGATTCGCTCTCTGGGAGGTCGGGGAATCTCAGGCGGAAGCACGGATGGCGCGCGGTTCCGCGCCATCCGTGGAGGGGTTAGTAGTAGTACTTCAAGCCGAGCTGGATCTGGCGAGCAGGGTGGGTCTGGGTGCTTCTACCGAAGGCACTCGAGTTGACCCGGCTGTTGGGAACGAAGAAGTGCGCCTGGTTGAACGCATTGAAGAACTCCACGCGAAACTCCACGCGCTGCCTGTCTCCAAGCTGCGTGTTCTTCGTCAGCGTCAGATCCCAGTTGACCTGTCCCGGCGCCTTCAGGACGTTGAATCCGGAATCGCCGTTGGTGCCGTCCGCGGGCCGCGTGAAACACGATGTGTCGAACCATCGGTCCGCACTGCGCTCGCCGCGGGGCAAGACGCCGTCGCAAATCCGGTTTGGACGTGTCGTGGATTGGCCGACGTTGGCAACATCTTCACCCCAACCGGGTGTAAAGGATTGCCCGGTCGTGAACGTGGCGATGCCCGCCACCTGCCATCCACCAAGCAGCGCATTCGCGGCTCCCGAAAGGTTGGACAGGAAAGGCTTGCCTGCACCCCACGGCAGCTCGTAGGAAAAGCTGTTGACCATCCGGTGGCGGATATCGAAGCTCGTTTGAGCCTTCTCGAGGTGAAGGTTATCCGGGTCTCGAGTGTCGCGGTCGCGATTGCAGCACCCGATCGCATGGGACCACGTCCAGGCGGAGACGAACGCCAGACCCGACGAGAACCGACGCTCCATCTTGGTCTGGAGCGAGTGGTAGGTCGAAAGGCCGGACCGCTCATTATAGGAAATGTTGCCAAACTCCGGAATGGGCCGGCGCGAGCTGATCGAACCGGGGCCCAGACGCGCCTGGTTGCGGTTGGGCGTGGTGTTGTCCAGCTTGGTCCCCTTCGAGCCGACGTAGCCGACCTCCATCACCATACTGCCGCCCAGGGGCCGCTGGAGGCTCAGTTGCCACTGCTGCACGTAGCCGTCGCGCTGGTTTACATCGGTTGCCCGTGACGTGATCGATCCGCTCCCCAGAGCTTCCGGGAACACCGTGTTGATGGGATCGGCCAAGCTGAGAGTCGGCGGTGAATTCCGGGACCCATTGAACGTCTGCGGAAGCACCCAGGGATAGGAACCGTCCCGGTTGCCGTGGGTTTCGGCGGCGATTTCCGGCTCGGTGAAGATACCATAACCACCGCGGACGACGAGGTTCAGCGCCTCCGGAGACCAGGCGAAACCGATTCGGGGCACGAAGTTGTTCAGGTCGTTGTTGTAGAGCCCGTCGGGATAGCCGAACTGGGCTCCGCCTTCGATGGTAATGGCGTTCGGCTCGCCCGTGACCGGGTCCTTGAACTGCCGTGGCCCATCTTCCCCGCCGATCACGATCTGTTTGGTCGGGATGTGGAAGACTGCCATGCCTCGGCCCTCGTCCTTCAGCACGTTGATCGCGCGGGTCTGCGCCTCCCAACGCACTCCCAGGTTCAGCGTCAGGTTGGGAGTCACCTTCCAGTCGTCCTGGATGAACAGCCCGTAAGCGCGGCTGCGATTCTGCGTGTACGGATCACCGACTTTCCGAGCTGATCGATTTGGAAAGCCCATCAATACGTCGCCGAACGCGTGGCCCGTGTACCGGCCGTCAAACCGGAAATCGCCGTTGGGGGCGCTGTCGATGAAGATGTTGATCATGAACGTCCGCGCCTCGCCACCGATCTTCAACTGGTGATTGCCGCGCGTGATTGACAGCATGTCGGACATGTGCCACACGTTGTCGAAACGCAGTTGCGCGCTAAAACTCGGCGAGCCGACCGGGGCGTACCCCGACACGCGCATTCTCGGCCAGCCGAATCTCCGCTCGTCGGGAACGAACGCGCTCTGCACCCCGGTCACTCCCAGCGCCTTCGCGTGGTCGGTCCCGTAGGTTTCGTCGTAGATGCCGCCGATCAGACGGTTGAACCCGATCCGGGCTTCATTCACCACGGTCGGCGAGAACACGTAGGTGTCGCTCAGCGCAAAGTTGCGGCCGATCGGCTGAAAGAACGTGCTGCCGCCCCCGGGCAGGGCTCCGCGATCGAAGTTCGTCTGAATCTCGAAGACCTCCTGCCACGTGCCGCGGAAAAAGATGTTCTGCTGGTCCGATAGGCGCCAGTCCCACTTCCAGTTATACAGGTCGAAATCGGTGATCCGTGTCGAGTTAGCCTCATAGTTCTGTTGTTGGCCGATACGGTTCGGCATGGGATAGAACGATGCCACGCCGTTCGAGACCGAGTCAATCCGATCCGCCGGTATGATGTTTCCGGGGAACGGCAGACCCGTCAGCGGATCCATTATCGCACTGAATCCACTCTTGAGGCTGGATTGGGAAAAATCCCCGGCCCGTTCCAATGCCGTGGGGACCACGCGCAGCGCGGTTTCCGTGTTCCGGACCCGGTTCCCCTCGTAGTTGAACATGAAGAACATCTTGTCCTTCATGATCGGGCCGCTCACGACCGTGCCGAACTGGTTGCGCTTGTAAGGCTGCTTTTCCGAAGCAAAAAAGTTCCGCGCGTCCAACTTATCGTTGCGGAGGAACTCGAACAGCACCACATGGAACTCGTTGCTTCCCGATTTGGTCTGAATGTTCAACACTCCACCGCTGGCCCGGCCCAGCTCGGCGCCGTAGGTGCTGGTGGAGAGCTTGAACTCCTGGATGGCGTCGATCGACGGGATGATCACCAGCTGCGTATTGCCTGTGTCGTTGTTGTCGACACCATCCAACAGGAAGTCGTTGTTTCGCCGGTCCACGCCGTTGGCGTAAAAGGACGGACTCTGGCGAGCGCCACCCTGCACATCCGGCAGCACGCCGGTGGTCAGATGCGTCAGGCTCATGAAATGGCGCTGGTTGAGCGGCAACTCGCTTATCGTCTTGCCGCCCATCACCTGGCCCAACACCGCCGTGTCGCTCTCGACCAGCGGAGCCTCGGCCGTCACCTCTATGACTTCGGTCACCGCGCCCACTTCCAGGATGAAGTCTATACGGATCACGGCTTCCATCGCCAACGTGATGCCGCTTCGGACCTCCCGCCGGAAGCCCGGTAATGACGCTTCCACCTCATAACCAGGTGACGGCGGCAGCGCCGCCGCCATGTAGGTGCCCGTCTCGTTGGTAAGGATAGTACGCGTCAAGCCTGTCGCCGGATTCCGAATCACCACCTCCACGCCCGGAATCATGGCTCCACTGACATCGCCCACCGTACCGGTAATTCGTCCCGTCGTCGTCTGAGCAAATACGGATAATCCACCAAACCCTGTCAGCAACAGCGCAAACGCCATCGCTGCCCGTAAACATCGAGCCATCGTAACCTCCAGTTCCGCTGCGTTACTATTCTTTAGCTAATTGTCTTTAGCTAATTGCGACAGTATTTTTTACTTAATTGGATAATGTGCTGATATGTATAGGAGGCCTAGTTCGCTCATGTCAAGCAAAATCGAGGTCTTCCCAGAAGGTGTGGAAATAGAAAAGGCGGTGAGCGCAGTGTGGGCTTGCTTACTGCTTCAACTGCTTCAGCAAACTGGACCGCAGGGCCCCAACCGCATCGCGTTCTTCGCCTTCGGGATTCTCTTCGAGATAGGCTTCGAGCTGATCGAGGGCCCGGTCGTACTTCTGCTGTTGCCGGTAGACGTTGGCCAGCATGAGCCGCGTCGTGGATGCCCGATCGAGTTCGAGCGCCCGGATGAGGAGGTTTTCAGCTTCGTCGAGTTGCTCCAACTTGTACAACGCGTACCCCAGGTAGTAGAGCGCGGCGGGCGAGCGCCCCTCGAGTCGCACGGCCTCGCGCAGAACCACCAAAGCCGGCTGGAAGTCGCCCTGTTCGAGCCACAGGCTCCCGATGTTGATCAGCGGTTGCGCCGCGTTCCGGTTCAGTTCATGGGCTCGCCTGAATTCGCTTTCGGCGTCGTCGAGACGGCCCGACTTCTGATACTGAACCCCAAGGTTGTTCCGTGCCTCGTAGAAATCCGGCGCGAGACGAAGAGCTTTCTCCAGCCTCTCGATGGCCCGTTTCGTATCTCCCTTCGCGCTGTCTCTGAGAGACTTCTCATGTTCCTCCACGGCTTCTTCAGGATGTCGCATGGCCAGCGTCACAGCATCCACGCGATGTAGGTCCGCAGACCCGCCCCCTGTCTCGACGACCTCGGGTATTTCGTAGAGGGCGACGTCGACCCACATCTGACCCGTCACCCACACCCGCTGTTTGACTTCGCGGAACCCCTCGATGTTGACATGGATGAAGTACTGTCCCCTAGGGACGTTCTTAAAACTGAAGTTGCCGAAACTCAGCGTGCGCGTCGTCTGGATCGGGGTCCCATCCAAGGTCAGCAGATGGAGGAGAATCTGCCGATCCGGCGTCGGGCCCGACCCGAACGAAATCTTGCCTGCGACCTCCACCCCCCTCTGGTTCGGAACGGCCGATGTCTGCATCACCACGACGAAGAGGGAAAGGAGACACATCATGATCCGAGACATTTTCTTATTCCTAATTCCTTTCAACGCATGTGGTCGTCCACTCTGGGGAGATCTATTCTTCATTGAGTATTCCGCTGATCGTGAACACCAGTTCCGGGATCGTGAACACCGATTCCGGTCACCGTGAACACTCGCCGGAGCGAAGCGAGGATTAGGATCTCAGTTTAGACCTCCGGAAGTCCATGAATCTTGTTTGAAATCTTCCATAATCTTGTTATTCGTCGCCGGGCCTGTGTGTAAATGTGGTAAAGCCGCAGGCTTTTCCAAGGGCTGTGGGAATCCACGTTTTTTGTGGATTTCCATAGCCTATCATCTTCCACAGGCCACTGATTTGGTTTTTTGGTTCTTTCTCATTCTTCGTCCCGTCCTTACTGAATTCCTGAAAATCCTTCCCGCTAGACTAGACCCTGCTCAACCGCTTCTGAACCAGCAGAACCCTTCACTACCGAGCCTGGCGTTGGCCGAACGACGTCGGGCTCGGTTTTTTTAGGAAGGGCTCCTCCTGGAACGGGTGGTTTCCAGGAACAGCTGCTTCTCAACGGACGGCCCGGCTCTCGGATTGCCTTGTTTCCGGCAGCGCCGGGAGATACCGATCGCATCGGAGGCCGACATTGAAGGTCAGGTTGCGATTCAGCGGGGTCTTGTTGTTGTGGAACCACGAGCCGTAGTAGCGGAATCGTTCGTGAAGCTCGGGTAGTCGAACACCTGGACCGACTGCCAAGAATCGGTGCGTAAGCTCTTCATTGTGGATTCTCCTCAACCACCGAACCACGGCCCGGCGCCCGACGTTCGGACTGCGGCACAAGTTCGACGTGGCAGAACTGAGTTTCGAAATCACCGACGTCGAGGTGCCTTGTCGCCCGTCCGGGCTTCAACTTTTTTTGGTTTCCTTCCGGGCCGTGCTCGGGATACCATCCGGCACGCAATTGACCCTGAACAGGCCACAAGACATGCGATCGAATAACTAAGTTTGCGGGACGGCCGGTTCCGTGACGGATGCGGGTCGTCGAGAGGAGAATCAGGCATGGAACCGATTGAAAAGGCATTTCGAAACATTCAACCCGGACGAATGACCCGGCGACAACTTCTGGGGGGCCTGGCCGTTGCGGCCGCCAGTGCGACGCTGCCGCTCGACGCCTTCGCCCTGCCGTCGTTCAAGCCGGCCTGGTTGAATCACTACACCTATACGGCACCGGATATGCAACAGACGGTCGACTGGTACATGGACGTCTTTGCGATGCAGAAGGGCGAGTCGAACGACGCGGAGACTCACCTCTGGTACGGCGATACCGGTGGCGACACGCTCATGATCGTCCGGCAGGCACAGGCCGGCGACGTGGCGCCTGGGATCACGAAGTTCGGGTTCTCGATCGACAACTGGGACCGGGCAGCCGTACAGGAGGCCTTGATGACGCGAAATCTGAACCCGCGGTCCGACACCGACAAGGGCTTCTGGTTCGAGGATCCGGAAGGTAACGAGATCGGCGTCTTTTCGAGCGACTGGATGCCGCGGCCCTCCGGTGGCGGGCCTGAGCCGACGACGTGGAAAGCGCTCAGCGCCAACCATATCGTTCTGAATTCTCCGGACTACAAGACACTCGCGAACTGGTACCTCGACGTGTTCGGTTTCAATCAGACGACCGATGCCGGACGGGATGTCTACCAATGGTTCGGAGATTCGGTATGGATTCCAACCTCGACGAACGAAGGTGAAGAATCGTCTGCCGCAATGGGGACGCTCGACCACGTGGCCTACACGATCGCCGACTACGAAACGCGTCCGGTGGGCATCGAGTTGAAACGTCGCGGCATGATATCCGAGGACTCCGATGCGGAAAACGGGACCAGCCTGGGCATCAATTGCATCGACGTCAATGATTTCAAGACGCAGATTTGTGCCTGGAACCTTGTGACCAATGCAGACCGGGGGAATCGCCTGACTGGTGGCGGTCGGGGAAGTCGTGGCCGAGGTCGAGGAGGTCGACAGCACTGAGAGTACTCGTGTCCTGTCCCTCGCCACCAGAGGCGTGGGGCAGGATACTATTTGCATACGATCTGTTTCCGGGCCCCCCTGAATCACCCCGAATGCGACCCTCCCGACGTGTATCACTAATACGTTGACGCGGAGCCCTAACCTCATTATAGTGATCGTAAATAGTTGCTCCGTATAGAGATACAATCCTGATTGGCCTGCTGGGTAATCTATTCCGGGTCATACGAGGAGATGACATGAAGCGCAGATTCGCTCTGAGTGGCATGACCTTGGCCGTGATGCTGTCGTTGGCCGTCGGAGGCGGCACGCGCGGCATGCTGGTCGGGCAAAGCCTGGAAGCCGTGACGCCGGTCGAATCCCAGGAAGCACTGGTAGATCAGTACTGCGCGTACTGCCACAACGACACAACGCGGTCGGGGGGATTCTCGTGGGCCGAAGTGGACCTCGCGCATCCGGAGCGAAGCGCGGCACGAGTGGAAGAAGTCATCCGCAAGCTTCGGGTGGGCCTGATGCCGCCGGCGAGCGCCGGAAGGCCCGAGCCAGCCGTCTTGAAGGACTTCGCCGCCGCGCTCGAGGTCCGGGTCGATGAGGCGGCCGCCCAGAACCCGTTTACCCGGCCTCCGGACCTCCATCGCCTCAATCGGACGGAATACCGCAACTCGATCCGCGACCTGCTCGGCCTCGCGGTAGATGTCTCGGCGATGTTGCCGCCGGATGCGAGGACAAACGGGTTCGACAACATGGCGGACGCCCTGACAGTGACCCCGGCGTTGATGAACGCGTATCTCCGCGCAGCCGGCAAAATCAGCCGCCTGGCGGTTGGCGACCCGGAGGCCTCGGCGGCTCAGGTCTATTACAAGGTTCCGAAGGTCGTCAACCAGATGCGCCGTGTCGAGGGCGCACCGTTCGGAACGCGCGGTGGCATTTCCGTTCTCCATAATTTTCTCGCGGATGGGGACTATTCCTTCAAGCTCGAGTTGTACTACTACTACACGGGGGCACAGATCGGCTCCAAGCTGCCGACACCGCTCCAGGATCAGCAACTGGAAGTTTCGGTCGATGGCGAAAGGGTTGCGGTTTTCACGATCGATCCGGACGCCAGCGAGACCGACAACGTCCTCATCTCGGAATCGGTGCACATCAAAGCGGGCCAGAGGAGGCTCGCGGCTGCTTTCGTTTCGAAACACGATGGACCGATCGAGGACCAGTATCAACTCTACGAACACACGCTGTTGGACGTCAGCATCGCCAACCAGTCCGGCATGACCGCTCTTCCGCACTTGCAGACGATTGCCGTCACCGGTCCCATGAATCCGACCGGGGTATCCGAGACCGACAGTCGGAGGAGGATTTTTACATGCAGGCCGGCGGCGCGGAGTGAGGAAGAAGAGTGCGCCGAGCAGATCATCTCCAGGCTGGCCGGTCAGGCCTTCCGCCGGCCGCCCACGCCGGAGGACCTCGAGGGCTTGATGATCCACTACCAGGACGGCTACGTCGACGGTGGCTTCGAAGCGGGCGTTCGGGTGGCGCTGCAAGGAATTCTTTCCAAGCCGGAGTTCGTGTTTCGATTCGAACAGGTGCCGGACGGAGCGGCACCCGGTGCGAACTATCCCATCAGCGACCTCGAACTGGCGTCCCGCCTGTCCTATTTCCTGTGGAGCAGCCTTCCCGACGATGAGCTGGTGAAGATTGCCGCCGAGGGCAGGCTCCGGGATCCGGCAACAATGGAGCAGCAAGTTAAGCGGATGCTGGCCGACCCACGCTCGGAAGCGCTCGCGACGAGTTTTGCCGGACAATGGCTGGGTCTGCAGGGGATTCGGGATGTCCTGCCCGAGCCTGGCATTTTCCCGAATTATACGCGGAACCTCGGAGAGTCGATGCGGCGCGAGGTGGAACTGCTGTTCGACAGCATCCTGCGCGAGGACCGCAGTCCCGTCGAGTTGCTGGAGGCGGATTACACCTTCGTCGATGAAGTGCTGGCCAAGCACTACGGCATCCCGAACGTGGTTGGTTCCCGTTTCAAACGAGTGCAGCTTTCCGATCCGAACCGGTTCGGGTTGATCGGAAAAGCGGGCTTGTTGACGATGACGTCGTTGGCCAACAGGACGTCTCCGGTGGCGCGCGGCAAGTATGTGCTCGAGGTTTTGCTGGGAACGCCTCCGCCGTCGCCTCCGCCGGTGGTGCCGCCGCTGGCCGAAGCGGTCGACAATCAGAAGGTACTGAGGGTACGTGACCGGATGGAACAACACCGGGCGAGCCCGGCATGTTCGGGCTGCCACCAGATCATGGACCCGATCGGGTTGGCGCTCGAGAACTTCGATGCGGTCGGCGTCTGGCGGACCAAAGACAGCGGGATCCCTATCGATCCATCGGGAAGGATGTTCGACGGCATGGACCTGGACGGACCGGCCGGAGTCCGGCAGGCATTGCTCGACCGGACCGATTCCTTCCTGCGCGGATTTACCGAAAGTCTCCTGGCCTACGGGCTGGGCCGGGTCACCGACCACCGAGACATGCCCACGGTGCGCCGAATCATGCAGGAGGCCGACGCCAACGATAACCGCAGTGCGTCGTTCGTCCTCGGCATTGTGAAGAGCGCGCCGTTTCAGATGTCGAGATTGCCGGAGATAAGCGAGCGACAAAACTAGTCGTCGAGGACAGAGGAGGTTCGAACATGTTCGTCACGAAGAAACACCTTTCCAGGCGCATGGTTCTCCGCGGGATGGGAGCCGCCGTCGCGCTTCCTCTTCTGGAGGCGATGGTACCCGCACGGACGGCCCTTGCCCAGACTGCCGCGGCGCCGAAGAGTCGCTTCGTCGGTCTGGAAGTGGTGCACGGCAACGCGGGCAGCACGGAAGCAGGAACCGACATGAACCTGTGGGTGCCGGAAAAAGAGGGTCGGGACTTCGAATTCACACCGATTCTCGAGCCTCTCGAACGATTTCGGGAGTATGTGACCGTGGTCACGATGATGGACTGCCAGCAGGCGGACCCGAAGACCGCTGAAGAGGTTGGCGCTGACCACTTCCGGTCGAGCGCGGTTTTCTTGACGGCTGCGCATCCCAAGCAGACGATGGGTTCCGACGTCAGGAACGGCACGTCGATCGACCAACTCTATGCGCAGCAGTTCGGTCAGGACACGCCACTGCCTTCGATCCAGCTGTGCACGGAAAACTTCGATGCGGCCGGCCTCTGCGCGTTCAACTACAGCTGCGTATACATGGACACGGTGAGCTGGTCGTCGCCGACAACCCCTCTGCCCATGACCCTGAATCCCCGCATGGCGTTCGAGGATCTGTTCGGCGATGGGGGCTCCAGGAAAGACCGGGCCAACCGGCGGCGGATAGGTCGCAGCATTCTTGACGGCATCATGCACGACGTGGCGCGTCTGGGACAGAATCTCAATGTGTCCGATCGCGCGAGGCTTGGCGACTATCTCGATAATGTACGGGAAGTCGAGAGGCGGATCGAAGGAATCGAAGCCTACAATCTCGAGAACCCGGACCGGGAGCTGCCGGAAGCCCCGATCGGAGTGCCGGACTCCTGGCACGAGCACGTGAAGCTGATGACGGATCTGCAAGTGCTGGCTTTTTCTGCCGACGTCACACGCGTGTCCACGTTCAAATGGGGCCGTGACACGAGCAACCGGGTTTTCCCCGAAAGCGGCAACACCAGCCCCTTCCACTCGGCATCGCATCACGGCAACACTCCCAGCGGTGTCACCAATTTTTCGGAAATCAACCGGTACCACGTGGAGTTGCTGGCATACTTCGTGGAACAACTCAAGAACACCCCCGACGGCGACGGCAACCTGCTGGATCATTCGCTGATCTTGTACGGAAGCGCCATGGGCGATTCGCAGGTGCATGCCCACAGAAGAACACCCTTCCTCTTGCTCGGGCACGCGAGCGGAACAGTCCAGGGCAATCTCCATGTGAGGACCAGAGAGGAAACCCCTCAGGCCAACGGTCTGTTGACGGTCCTGAATAAACTGGGGATTGAACAGAACTACATTGGCGACAGTACTGGAACGGTCGCCATCTGACATCCGTATGGTGAGTCGGACTTCAAACAGGGGAAAGGACCAATGATGCTGGGTCGAATAGGTCAGAGCTTGATTGGCGTTCTGTGCGTGACGATGCTCGCTTCGGCGGGCACCCAGGACGCTCGATTGTCGAGGGCGGCGATGGAAGGCGACATGTCGGCCGTCGAAAGACTCCTCGGCGAAGACGCCGACGTGAATGGGGCCCAGGGCGACGGCACGACGGCATTGCACTGGGCGGCGTACACGGATGATGCGGCGATGGTGCGATTGCTCATCCAGGCGGAAGCGGATCTCGATACTGAAACACGTCTGGGAGCCCTGACTCCGCTGTTCATCGCCGCCAAGAGCGGCAACGCGGCAATCCTCGGGCTCATGCTCGAGGCGGGGGCCGACGCGAACTCGCCGAACACCCAGGGAACAACGCCGCTCATGCTGGCCGCTGCATCAGGCATCACGGACGCGGTCCAGGTCTTGCTGGGACACGGTGCCGGGGTGAACGCCACCGAATCCGTGTACGGTCAGACGGCGACGATGTTTGCGGCCGCGCTGAATCGATCCGACGTCATTCGATTGCTGGCCGCCGATGGTGCGAACCTGGATATCACCTCCGAGGTCCATGCGCTTCACGGTGACCGAGAGCGTGAGCGTCGCGCGGGCCGGCCGGGGCGTGGAAGCCCTTCCCGGATGGGCGGAAACACCGCGCTTCACCTCGCCGCGCGGGAAGGCCAGATGGCTGCGGTTCGCGCGCTTGTCGAGGTCGGAGCGAACGTCAACCAGGTCAGTGCGCTCGACGAAATGAGCGCGATGACGACGGCCATTATGAACAGCCACTTCGACATCGGGAAGTTCCTGCTCGACGCTGGCGCCGATCCCGGCCTGGCCAGCGACTGGGGCCTGGCGCCGCTGTATGCGACGATTGATGCCGGGTACGCGCAACGCACTTGGTATCCCCCTCTGAGCACCGATCAGGAACAGATCAACCATGTCGACTTGATGAAGGCGCTCATCGTCGGTGGAGCAGAACTCAACACCAGGATCACCAAGACCCTGTGGTTTCGCAGATTCGGCGGTGGGGGCGGCGATGCTACCGGCGCGACCGCGTTCTGGCGTGCGGCCCAGGCGAATGACGTGGTCGTGATGCGGTTGCTGGTCGCCGCGGGAGCCGATCCGAACATCTACTCCACGGCCGGAGTCTCGCCGCTGCAGGTTGCCGGGGGCTTCGGGATATCTCATCAGGGGACCGCCTTCGTGCCGGATGCGCGCATGGCCACCATCCGGTATCTGGTAGAGGAACTCGCGGCCGATGCCACGGCGAAGGACAGCCGGGGCTACACCGCCATGCACGGCGTCGCGCTGGTTGGTGACAACGCCATCGTGGAGTACCTCGTGGCGGCTGGCGCCGACGCGAGCGCCCGGGCCGGAAGCGTCAGCGGAAGGGAAGAGGTCGACGACCGGGCTGTCGCGATGGGTACCGGTGACAGCGTCGCCGACTATGCCAATGGCCCCTCGATGAATGCCAGGGTCTACCCCGATACGATTGCACTGCTGATAAGCCTCGGCTCGGAATTTTCCGACAACTGCCGCGCGTCGGTTTGTGTTCTCAAGACCAAGGCGGATAGCGATCCGGGGGGACGACGGCAGCAATAAGCGAGTCAACTTATAATCGGACGACATCCCAACGTTGTAACTTGCTCAGTTCTAGAGATTATTGGTGGTTTGACCGTCCTGCGATGCAGTTCCCGGCGGGGTAAGATCTGAACTTGCCGGGGTCGAATGAATGAAGTTCTGTTGATCGTCCGTTAGGAGAGTCGTCATGAAAGGCGTGCTGGTGTTTTCACTTCTGATTTTGTTTCCCGTGGTGGCCTTCGCCCAGAGTGGCCCCTCATCCGTGGAGTCCCAGCTTGCGCTGGTCAACGGATTCTGCGAGGGGTGCCACGACGACAGCCTGAAGTCCGGTGGATTCTCCTGGACAGAGGTGGACCTGGATCGCCCGGAGCTGAACGCGGAGCAGGTCGAGAAGGTGATCCGGAAAGTACGATCGGGCATGATGCCGCCCGCCGGTGCGCCCAGACCCGATGCTGCCCGCCTTAAAGCCTTCGCCGCTGGACTGGAAACGCGGATAGATCAGGCAGCGGCGACCGAGCCACACATCGGCGCACCGGATCTGCACCGCGTCAACCGCACCGAGTACCGCAACTCGGTCCGGGACCTCATCGGTATCGACGTGAACGTCACGGAACTCCTGCCTCCTGACAGCAGAAGTGGCGCTTTCGACAACATGGCCGACGCCCTGACGGTGACTCCGACCCTGATGCAGGCCTACACGCGGGCGGCCGACAGGATCAGCCGCGAGGCCGTGGGAGATCTCGGGGTGAGTCCGGGCATGTCCGCCTACAACGTGCAGCGTGTCGCTAACCAGATGCGCCATGTCGAGGGCACTCCCTTCGGGACACGCGGAGGTCTCTCCGTCCTGCACACTTTCCCAGCCGACGGAGATTATATCTTCAGGGTGGATCTCCATCACTGGTTCACGGGAAACATCATCGGATCCAGATTGCCGGAGCCCCTCAGGGATCAGGATATCGAAATTTCCATCGACGGGCAAAGAACCGTGCTTCTGGCAATCGATCCGCTCATGAAGGAAGAAGACGGGCCCATCGTGTCCGATCCGATCCATGTGGAGGCCGGACAGCACCGGGTCGCAGTCGCCTTTCTCACGAAGTTTGATGGGCCCATCCAGGATCAATATCGTCTGATCGAGCACACGCTGGCCAGCACCGACATTGCGAATCATCCCCAGATGACCGCGTTACCCCATTTGAAAACGGTTTCCATCACTGGCCCCTTCGATGTCTCTGGTCTTGCGGAATCGAACTCGCGTCAACAGATCTTCACGTGCCGCCCGGCGGCGGAAGACGAGGGTACCTGCGCCAGGGAGATCATCTCCCGGCTGGCCCGTCAGGCTTTTCGCAGACCTGTCGTGGACATCGACGTGGATCGGTTGATGGTTGCCTACGACGCGGGCCGTGAAGGAGGCGACTTCGAAACGGGTATACGGACGGCGTTGCAGGCCATCCTGGCAGACCCGGAGTTCGTGTTCAGATTCGAGCGCGTGCCGCGGAACGTCCAACCCGGAGCAAGCTTTCGACTGAGCGACCTGGAGTTGGCATCCCGGCTGTCGTTCTTCCTCTGGAGCAGCCCTCCCGACGATGAACTGCTCCGGGTTGCAGCCAACGGCGAGCTCGAGGATCGAACCGTACTGCGAGAGCAAGTCGAACGCATGCTGGCAGATCCACGCGCCGAGACGCTGGCGACAAACTTTGCCCGACAGTGGCTGCGCCTGCAGGGCATTCAGGACCTGGTTCCGGAACCGACGATCTTTCCGGGATATTCGACGTCTCTCGGAGCGTCGATGCGCCGCGAGGTCGAACTCTTCTTCGCGAGTATCATGAGGGAAGACCGCGACGTGTTGGATCTGCTCACCGCGGATTACACATACGTGGACGAGGTGCTGGCGAGGCATTACGGGCTCCCTGTCCAGCAGGGACCGCGATTCCGACGGGTGGAATTGAGCGACTCGAACCGGTTTGGTCTGCTCGGGAAGGCCGGCATACTGACGATGACTTCGCTGGCGAACAGGACGTCACCGGTGGCACGGGGCAAATACGTTCTGGAGGTGCTGATCGGAACACCACCACCGAACCCTCCAGCCGCCGTGCCGGCATTCAAGGAAGCGGTCGAAAACGAAAAGCCAATGTCGGTCCGAGAGCGGATGTCCGAACACCGCGACAATCCTGTCTGTAGCGCCTGTCACCAGATCATGGACCCGATCGGACTGGCTCTGGAGAACTTCGATGCCATCGGCTTGTGGCGGATCAACGACGGCGGATCACGTATCGACGCATCCGGAGCCATGTTCGACGGGACGGAATTGGACGGCCCGGTCAGCGTCCGTCAGGCGATCCTCGACCGGTCCGAAGCATTTGTCGGTAGCTTTACGGAAAACCTTCTGGCATACGGACTGGGCCGAGTACTCGATCACCGAGACATGCCCACCGTTCGTTCGATCGCGAGCGGCGCGGCCGGGGAAGGCAATCGCTTCTCATCGTTCGTCCTGGGTATCGTCGAGAGCCGGTCGTTCCAGATGAGGGTTGCAAGAAGACAGTCGGAAATGCAGTAACGATAAGGAAAGTGTTCTTTGTGGTCGGGAACCGAATTTTCGGCCTGAATCGGTTTTTGGGGTAATTCATTATTCCTGAAGAGGAGAGCTAAGCACCATGTTCATTACGAAGAGACATATCTCACGGCGCACCGTTCTTCGCGGTATGGGCGCTGCCGTTGCGCTGCCGTTCCTGGAAGCCATGGCGCCCGCCGCGACACCGCTCGGGCAGACGGCGGCTACTCCCAGGAGCCGTTTTTGCGGCATCGAAGTCGTTCACGGGTGTGCAGGCAGCACCGAATGGGGAACCAACGAGGGACTCCTCATCCCCGAAAAGGAAGGACGGGATGCCGAGTTCGGAATGATCGTCAAACCGCTGGAGTATTTCCGGGATTACATCACGAACGTCAGCATGACCGATTGCGGCCAGGCCGATCCCTGGACGCCGGAAGAAGTAGGGGCCGACCATTTTCGTTCCGCAGCCGTGTTCCTCACAGCCGCGCACCCGAAACAGACGGTGGGGTCCGACGTCTATTGTGGAACCTCCATCGATCAGATGTATGCCCAGAAATATGGTCAGGACACGCCGGTGCCGTCGATCCAGTTGACCACCGAGAATGCGGACGCATTCGGCAACTGCGGATGGATGTACAGCTGTTGGTACATGAACACGATCAGCTGGTCCTCGCCCACGACTCCCCTGCCGATGACTCTGAACCCGCGGCTGGCATTTGAACAACTGTTCGGTTCCGGCGGATCAGCCGAAGACCGGTCTACACGACGGCGGCTGAAACGCAGCATCCTGGATGGAATCGCCGAGAAAGTGGCAAGCCTTCGGGGAGAACTCGATGGCCCGGACCGCAACAGGTTCGATTCCTACCTGGACAACGTCCGGGAGATTGAACGCAGGATCGAAGCGATCGAGAGGTTCAACGCCGCCAACCCGGACCGGGAACTGCCTTCCGCTCCCGTTGGCGTGCCCGACTCCTGGGACGACCACACACGACTCCAGATGGATCTCATAGCCCTGGGCTTTGCCTCCGAGACCACGCGTGTCGCGACGTTGAAACTGGGAAGGGACACGTCAAACCGGGTGTTCCCGGAAAGCGGCAGCACGACTCCATTCCACACGGCATCTCATCACCAGGACGTGCCCTCGAAAATTCTCGACCTGGCCAAGATCAACCGGTACCACATCAGCCTGCTCGCGTACTTCCTGAACAGACTGAAGAATACCGAAGACGGTGACGGGAACCTGCTGGACAACTCCCTCGTTTTTTATGGCAGCGGCATGGGCAACTCCAATGTCCATGGCCACAAGAGGGTGCCGGCCATACTGGCGGGCCACGCGGGCGGTGCGATTGGCGGGAACATGCATGTCCGATGTCAGGAGGACACGCCGCAAGCCAATATTCTGCTGAGCATCGCTCAAAAGATCGGCTTGAACCTGGACGTACTTGGCGACAGCACGGACACGATCGCAATCTGAAGAACAACTTCGAGGGAGACCGGACATGATAGTAAGCCTGCTAGCGGCAATGCTGCTCGTACCCGTGGTGGATTACCCGATGGCCGACGCAGCCATGCAGGGCGACATGGTTCAGATGCGAAGGTTGCTGGCGGACAACGTGGACGTCGATCAAGCCCAGGGAGACGGCAGCACGGCGCTGCACTGGGCAGCGTATCGAGACGACGCGGAGATGACGCGCGTCCTCCTCGAAGCGGGAGCAGGCGTGGGTGCCACGACTAGGAACGGCGGGTTCACTCCCCTCCTCATGGCTGCCAGGAACGGGAGCGCGGCGATAATCGAACTGCTGCTTAACAGCGGCGCCGATCTGGCGACGCCCAACAATGCGGGTACCACGGCGCTCATGCTGGCGGCGGCCGCAGGGAAACCGGATGCGGTAACGGTACTGCTGGAACACGGCGCCGACATTAGCGCAAAGGACACGATCAACGGCCAGAACGCCGTCATGTTCGCGGCCGCCGTCAATGCCGGCGCGGTCATCGAAGTCCTTGCCGCACACGACGCGGATCTCGACATCGTCTCGACCGTACTGCTTCCTCGAAATGAGAACGACAAGAATCTGGGGAGCTTCAATCGCGGGCGCCAGGTGCAGGGACCATGGATCGGTGGCCTGGCCGCCATGCACTTCGCGGCTCGGGAAGGGCAGATGGATGCCGTCCGTGCACTTGTCAAGGTCGGCGCGAATGTCGACGCCCGGGCCACGACGGACGAGACAACCCCGATGACGACAGCCATCATCAACGGTTACTTCGATATCGGCAAGTTTCTGCTCGACAACGGAGCCGACCCAAATCTTGCCAACACCGGTGGTCTCGCCCCGCTCTTCGCGACGATCGATCAGGGATGGGCGGCCCGAACCTGGTATCCGGGAGCAAGCTCCGAACAGGAGACGGTGAGCTACCTGGAACTGATGACAGCACTCCTGGAGAAGGGAGCGGACCCGAACGCGAGAATGGGCCCCAAACTTTGGTTCAGGACATTCCACGGCGACTGGGTGGACCCGGATGGCGCGACGCCGTTCTGGCGGGCCGCACAGTCGAACGATCTCGCCGGGATGCGGCTTCTGGTCTCGGCCGGCGCCGATCCGAGCATCCCCACAATGCATGGCTGTTCGCCGCTGCAGGTGGCCGCCGGTTACGGCTACCAGCCGCAAACCAGTAACTTCGCCCCCAACGCCCGACTGGCAACCCTCAGATATCTGGTGGAGGACCTCGGGGCCGACGTCAACTCCAAGGACGACAAAGGCTTTACCCCACTGCACGGCGCAGCCTTGATGAACGACCTCGAACTCATCGACTACCTGGTTGGGCATGGCGCCAATGTGAAAGTCCAGGCAAGCATGATCCACGGACGAAACGACGATACGAACCGAGATGTCGGCGAGGGTGAGGGTGACAGTGTCGCGGACTTCGCCAACGGTCCCAGAGAGTGGAACCTGCAGTATCCGGAAATCGTGGACCACCTGCTGGACATGGGCTCGCCTTTTTCCGATGATTGCAAGGCAGCCCAGTGCGTACAGAAGACCAGGCCCGAACGGAATCCCGGAGGAAACAATCGCGACTAGCAGCCTGCGCCGCAGTAGATCTCTACTGCGGCGCAGCCTCCTTGGTCTGGCCGCCTCACTGATACGGGTAAGGGCCTTCGACGCGGAGGCGCAAAGACGCAGAACATTCAATTCTCAGCTTCTCGACCATTCGGTCTGATTTGATCACTTCGACAACGCGTTTTGATCCTGCACGAGACGCCAATCACAAGCAGGCTTTCGAAAGAAACAGACTCCTCTCTGCGTCTTTGCGTCAAAAACACTGCAGGGAACTCGTTAGTTAGAACCAAGTAAGGAGAACCGATGAGAGAAAAGCAAACTCGCGTCTCGCGCCGCCATGCGCTTCAGATTCTCGGGGCGATTGGTATTACCGGATCGGCAGCCCTCGACCTCCTGGCTCAAACCGGTAAAGAAGTATCGCTGGACACGCTCCGCGCCTCGGTTGCCCTCATTGATCAGGATCTCGACGAGAATCAACTGGAGGTCATCTCCAGGGCCATCCAGAAGAACATCGATCAGTTCGAGACTTTCCGAAACCTCGAAATCGACGACATGATCGAACCCGCTCCAATCTTTACGGCAAAAGGGAGGGTGTGACGATGCAGGAAAATGAACTCGTCTACAAGAGCGGCCGGGAGCTGGGAGCCATGATCCGCAGCAAGCAGATATCGCCCGTAGAAGTCGTCGAAACCTTCCTGGATCGGATCGAGGGACTCAACCCGAAAGTGAACGCTTTCATCACGATTCTACGAGACGAAGCACTCGCCAACGCGCGGCGGGCGGAGCAGGAGATCCAGGCCGGTCGTTACATCGGTGCATTGCACGGTTTGCCGTACGCACCCAAGGACATCCTGGCGACGAAGGGGCACCGCACGACGAACGGCTCCGATGTCACGAAAGACAACGTCACACAGCACGAATCGACCATCACCGACCGGCTGAACAAAGCGGGGGCGATCATGGTCGGGAAGCTTGCAATGAGCCCGTTCGCGATGGGTAACGCAACTCTGACCAGCTTCGGTACCGCACGGAACCCGTGGAACCTGAATTATTCCCCAGCGGGCTCGTCCAGCGGGTCTGGAGCGTCACTCGCCGCCTACATGGTCCCGCTTTCGATCGGGACCGATACGGGGTCCCGCTACGGCAAACGGAATCGTGGGGCTGAAACAGACTTATGGCCGCGTCAGCCGTTACGGTGTCACGACTTTGAGCTGGACGCTCGACAACGCGGGACCGATGACCAAGACCGTCGCCGACAACGCGGATATGCTCCAAGTCATCGCCGGTCACGATCGCATGGATCCGGTCACAACCGACGATCCCGTTCCCGACTACAGCCGCGCGCTGACCGGGGATGTTCGAGGCCTGCGCATCGGAATTCCGAAGAACTATTTCTTCGAGGGGATCGATCCCGAAGCGGATAAGGGTGTCCGCGACGCCATCCAGGTGTTGCTCGACATGGGTGCCGAGGCCGTGGATGTCGAGATCCCGCACGCCGACCTGTCAGGCCAGGCATTGTGGATCATTGCGATGTCGGAAGCCGCCTGCTTCCACGAGAAGCGGCTGCGGGAACAATGGGACGATTTCGATTTGCAGATTCAGCGTGAGCTGGGCGCGGCACTCTTCTACACGGCAACCGACTACATCAAGGCGAATCGTATACGTACGATCCTCCAGAAAGAGATGCAGGAGGTGTTCCGGAAATGCGACGTCATGGCCGTGCCGGGGAGCCAGAACAGACCCCGGGAATTGCGGACCGCGGAACAGGCCCGCTCCAGTTACGACGAGACCACGGCGGCGTCGGTCCGACGGGGTAATACGTCGATCGGCAACATGACCGGGTACCCCGCGATGGTCCTTCCGTGCGGAATGTTCTCGGGGACGCCCACCTTCCCGATCACGATTCAACTTTACGGGAAGCCTTTCGACGAGTTCACGATCTACCGGGCGGCGCACGCGTATGAGTCGGCCACGGACTGGCACCAGAGGAGGGCGCCGATTGAGGGATGACCCGAATAGGGGAGGATGACGCCCCCCTTGGTCGTCATCCCTCCTCTTTCCTGTCAGCCCAGCCGCACCATTCCATTCCTGATCGCGAAGGCAACCGCCTCGGTGCGCCCGCGGGTACCCAGCTTGTGCAGGATGTTGTTGACGTGAACCTTTACCGTGCCCTCGGTGATGAACAACTCCGCCGCGATCTGCTTGTTGCTCTTACCCAGCGCGATCCATCCGAGAACGTCCCTCTCCCGGGCGGTCAATTCCGCACCGCTCATTCTTGCGGCGAGTTTCGAGGCGATCAACGGCGGTATGTAGGATCGCCCGGCACGAACCTGTCGAATTCCGTTCAGTAATTCATCGCGCGGCGCATCTTTCAAGATGTAGCCCCGGGCGCCGGCGCGAAGGCTCCTGTAGATGTCTTCCTCGTCGTCGAACGTCGTCAGGACGATCACCGGGGCCTCGGCGTCTTCGTTTCGAATGGCCTCGAGTACATCCAACCCGTCAAGTTTGGGCATTCGCAAATCGAGAAGAGACAGGTCGGGCCGAACGCTCCGGTACAACTCGAGCGCCTCGACTCCGTTCTCCGCTTCGGCGACAATGTCCATGTCGGGCTGCCGGCCGATGATGGAGACAAGGCCTTCGCGAACCACTTGATGGTCGTCTGCGATCAGGATCCGCACGGGATCGGCCTTTGCCACTACTCCACCTCTTTCTGGCCGTTGGGAACGTTGACTCGTACGCTCGTTCCGCTTCCGGGTTCACTCTGGATCGTCAATTCTCCGCCCAGCCGCTCGACTCTCTCGCGCATGCCGATCAAACCGAAACCGTCCGCCTTTCTTCCAGTCGATTCGAAACCTTCTCCGTCATCCTTCACATCCAGGTGGACGTGATCGAGACAGAGTGCGAGACGGACTTCCACCTTGGACGGCCGGCCATGCCGGATAGCGTTGCTGATCGCCTCCTGTGCCACTCGCAACAGATTGAATTCCACCTCGGGGCCCGCCGTCCGAAGCGTCCCTTCAACGGAAAGCTGGATATCGATGCTTGTGTTGTCCGACGCCTCCCTGATCAAACTGTCTAGTGCCTCGGTCAAGCCGCTCCGTTGCAGAGCCGATGGCCGGAGGGCCCACATCGATCGCCGTGCCTCGGTCAGGCCCTTCCGAGCCAACTCCTGGGCCCGGGAGATGTGCGCATGACTTTCTTCGGGTTCCTCCGTGAACACGTCTTTGGCTGCTTCGAGTTGAATCACGACGCCGGTAAAACCCTGGGCCAGAGTGTCGTGTATTTCTCTGGCAATACGGTTACGCTCCTCCAGAACCGCGGACTGCTGTTTCTTGGTTGCCAGACGCGTCATTTCGACAGCCAGGGTGACCTGATGAGCAAGGGTTCGGATCAGTTCGCTGGTCTGTGGGCGAAAGGAATTGGGCATAGCACTGTTGGCGGTCAGGATACCGACAGTTCGATCTCCGAAAACCAGAGGAATACCCAGCCAGGTCTTAATTCCCCATTTCTCACCCCACTCTCGCAGCGCCGGATCCCAGGACACATCATCGACAATGCATGGCTCCGATTCCTTGATGGACGAGGCAAAGGGCCACCCCGGCAAATCGCCGATCGACACCCGTCCCGACCCGTGAGGATGACCCATTTCCTCGGGACTCCGAACCCTACCGTCGGAGTAGTTCAGATGCATCCATACTTCCTGCCTTTCCTCATCGAAGAACCAGAGAGTCGCGCTCCGGGCTTCGAGTTGTTCGGCTATAACCTGGAGAACTTTGCCGATAAACTCATCCAGTTCCGGTTCCGCCGCCAGGAGTGCCACGGTTTTTGCAAGTGCGGCACTTTGCCCCCTGGAAACCTCCTCCGCCCTTTTTCGTTCGAGGATTTCGGCCTGGAGTGATTTGTTGATGGCTGCCAGTTCCTCTGCCTGTTCGGCCGGTGTCCGTTCCGACCCTTTGGAAACCGTCTCCTTCTTGGAACTCACTTTCCGTACCTCTCCTGCCGTTAGCGACCGCCGGGCTAAGACCGACCGGCCCAGCAACAGGTTACAGTATGTTTGATGGCAAGCTGTATGCTGTAGTCAAACAGCCCGGGTTAAAGCCGTCAATACTCACTTCCCTTCAATCCGCCGCCTGCGAATTACTGCTTAGCCCTTCGGCCTCAATCGGCAGTTTCCGGATGCGCGTGCCCGTCAGAGCGAACAGGGCGTTGGTCACCGCCGGAGCAATCGGCGGCACACCGGGTTCTCCGACACCGCCGGGTGCCTCGCCGCTGTCGATGATGTGGACCTCGACATCGGGCATTTCGTCCATGCGCAGCATCTTGTAGTCGTGGAAGTTGCTCTGGACGATTCGGCCTCTTTCGAGAGTAATCTCGCCATACAGAGCGGCCGTCAGACCTGTCACGACCGATCCGACCATCTGGGCGTCGACGATCCCCGGATGGATGATCTGGCCGCAGTCGGCCACACAGACAACGCGGTGGACACGGACACGGTTGTTCTCGATAGAAACCTCGGCAACCTGCGCCACGATTGATCCCTTGTCCTCCACTATGGCGATTCCCCTCCCCCGTCCACCCGGCAGCTCCGAACCCCACGCGGACTTCTCGGCGACGACGTCCAGGACTCGACGGCCACGATCATGATCGGCTAGCAGCTCACGGCGGAATTCGTAAGGGTCCCGTCCACCCGCGTGCGCCATCTCATCGACAAAGCTCTCAAGGAAGAACGTGTTCTGCGTGGGACCCACCCCACGCCAGTGCCCGGTCGGAACCGACACCCTGGACTGAATGTTGTCGATGAAGGCGTTCGGAAAGGCGTACATCATGTTGGCGATTCCGGCCACACCGTTTCGGTCGACGCCATTCCCACGCCCTCCTCTTCCGCCACCGCCACCGACCGGTACAGCTACGATGCGGCAACGGAAAGCGGTTGCACGCCCGTTCTCGTCCACTGCGCCATCGAACTTCACCTGGGCGGCGGGCCGGTAAAAATCATGCCGCATGTCCTCTTCACGAGTCCAGACGACCTGCACGGGGCCACCGACCGCCTTCGAGGTCAGAACGGCGTCCTCAACGAAGTCGGTACGGCTGCGTCGTCCCCAACCGCAACCCAGGTGGGTCACGTGGACGGTGACCTGATCGGACGGGAATCCCGAAAGACGGGCGGCGGTGCCCTGCGTCCCCTGAGGGTTCTGAGTCGGCGCCCAGACTTCGCAGTGATCAGCCCGAACGTCCGCCGTGCAGTTCATCGGTTCCATCGTGGCGTGGGCCAGGTACGGCGCCTCATACTTCGCTTCAACCGTCCGGGCCGCTCCTTCGAGCGCCCGGGAAGCGTCGCCCTTATTCATTGCCACGGCACCGTCATCGAGGCTGAGCCGTTCGAAACTGTCGAAGATATCTCGACTGCTCATCGAGAAATCCCCCTCATCCCATTCGATATCCAGCAAGGACGCGCCCTTAAAGGCGGCCCATGTATTGTCCGCCACGACGGCAATACCCGTGGAGAGCTCCACGACTTCGTCCACCCCGGTCACTTCGAGCGCCCGGGTCGCGTCGAAACTGCCAACGGACCCTCCAAAAACCGGACAATGAACAACAGTCGCGAACCGCATGTTCGGGACTCGTACATCGATGCCGAACTCCGACTCTCCTGTAACTTTGGCGGCCGTGTCGACCTGATGCAGGTTCTTTCCTGTGAGGGTAAAGTCCGCCTTGTCCTTGAGGGCCACGTTCTCCGGCACATCCAGTTCCGCGGCGGCCTCGGTCACGTCGCCGTAGGAAAGCTTCTGACCCGAGGCCTCATGGATCACATACCCGTTCTCGGTTGTGCACTCGCCCGCGGCAACTCCCCAGCGGGCTGCTGCAGCCGTCTTCAACATCGCCCGGCCGGTTGCACCGGCCTGGCGAAGCAGGTTCCAGGCCCCGCCACGAACGCTGCCGCTGCCGACCGTGATCTGGCGGCCATACTTGTTCGGGTGCGCGTCGGCCTGGATGACCCGAACCTTGCTCCAGTCGGCGTCGAGTTCGTCGGCGACGATCATGGGCAGCGACGTCCGGACGCCCTGCCCCATGTCGGCCTTTCCGACCCATATCGCAATCGCCTCATCCGTGTCGATCCGAACGAAAACGTTCGGTTGGAGCGGCGGTCCCGCCAGAGCCTCGGGGTAATCGGGGAGATAGACGCCAAGAAGAAGTCCGCCACCAGCCATCGCGCCGATCTTCAAGAAATCGCGTCGATTCAGTTTTACGATATCCGCCATGGCTTAACCCTCCCCCGCTGCGCGGTGTATCGCCAACCGCATGCGGTCGTAAGTGCCACAGCGGCATATGTTGCCCGACATTGCGCGGTCGATGTCCGAGTCACTGGGCCTTGGATTCGATGCGAGCAGACCCGCCGCCGACATGACCTGCCCGGACTGACAGTACCCGCACTGGGGCGCCTCTTCGGCAATCCACGCTTTCTGGACGGGATGGGTTCCATCGGTGGACAGGCCCTCTACCGTCGTGATCTGGCTGCCTTCCACGGCGAAGACAGGAGTGATGCACGATCGGATCGCCTCCCCGTCCATGTGGACGGTGCACGCACCGCACTCGGCGATCCCGCAGCCGAATTTGGTTCCCGTCAGACCGATGACATCCCGGATCGCCCACAAGAGGGGCATATCCGGATCGACGTCGATCGTGTGACCGCTTCCGTTTACTTCGAGTGTCAGTCTAGCCATAGCTCTCCTCTTCTTCCGTAGACAGGATGAAATTTTGGCGATTTTATCACAGCGCGCGCACCGGTCGGGCCCAACGTCTCTTGCAAAGCTCGGAGCTGGAGTGCATCATTTCGGATCGGGCAATAAGGAATCGTACCCATGAGCCAGCAACTGATCGAATGTGTTCCCAACTTCAGTGAAGGCCGGGACCTGGCCGTCATCAAGCAAATCACCGACCAGATTGAAACCCTCGAGGGCATCAGCCTGCTGGATGTCGATCCCGGTCAGGCCACGAATCGCACCGTGGTCACCTTCGTCGGCACCCCCGACGCAGTGATCGAGGCCGCCGTGCGCGCGGCGCGGAAAGCCGCCGAGTTGATCGACATGAGCAAGCACCGGGGCGAGCATCCCCGATTCGGTTCAATGGATGTCTGCCCCCTTGTTCCCGTCGCCAACATCACGATGGAGGAAACGATACCTCACGCGCACAAGCTCGCCAGGCGCCTCGGAGAAGAGGTCGGCCTGACGATCTACTGCTACGAACACGCCGCGATCACGCCTGCTCGCCGGAACCTGGCCGTTGTCCGGGCGGGAGAATACGAGGGTCTGGCCGAAAAGCTTGGGAAACCGGAATGGAAACCGGACTTCGGCCCGACCGGATTCAATGCCCGATCCGGCGTCACGGCAGTCGGCGCGAGAGATTTCCTCGTCGCGTACAACATCAACCTGAACACCACGTCAACCCGTCGCGCCAACGCCATCGCCTTCGACGTCCGGGAGAAAGGTCGCAAGAAACGCGAGGGCGATGCTCTGACCGGACCCGTCGTCAAAGACAGAGAGGGCCGCGACGTCTGGATCCCCGGAACCCTCAAGTGTGTGAAAGGTATAGGTTGGTTCATCGAAGAATATGGCGTCGCGCAGGTGTCGTTCAACCTCACCAACATCAACGTCACGCCGGTCCACGTCGCCTTCGACGAGTCTTCGAAGGCCGCCGCCGCCCGCGGCGTTCGCGTGACCGGCTCGGAACTGGTCGGCCTCATTCCCCTGGGCGCCATGCTCGATGCGGGACGTTACTTCCTCAAGAAACAGCAACGCTCGACCGGTATCTCGGACCGCGAATTGATCAAGATCGCAACAAAATCTCTCGGCCTCGATGATCTTCACCCATTCAAACCCGAAGAAAAAATCATCGAATACGCCATCGCGGCCCGCGGATCGCACGCGGCGAAACTTGTGGACCGGACACTCACCGGATTTGTGCATGAAACAGCCTCCGAATCGCCGGCGCCGGGCGGTGGTTCGGTCGCGGCAACGATGGGAGCGATGGGTGCGGCACTGGCCACGATGGTCGCCAACCTGTCAGCACACAAACGCGGTTGGGACGATCGCTGGGAGGAGTTTTCCGACTGGGCGGAGAAGGGGAAAGCTCTTCACGACGAGTTGCTCGGACTCATCGATGAGGACACCGAAGCTTTTAACGCCATCATGACTGCGTTTGGCCTGCCGGGAACCACGCATGATGAAGAAACGGCCAGGGCCGAGGCCATCGAAGACGCTACAAAACACGCGATCGAGATCCCCTTCCGCGTGATGCAGGTGGCCTATGCATCCATGGCCGTCTCGAAGGCCATGGCCGAAACGGGCAACCCCAACAGCATCTCCGATGCCGGAGTCGGCGCGATCGCCGCCCGCTCCGGCGTGATGGGTGCCTACCTGAACGTAAAAATCAATGCCTCCGGTGTCCGGGACAAAGCCTGGATCGACGACATTCTGGAGCGCGGAGAAGAGATTCAGGGAAAAGCCATGGAAGAGGAGCAGCGTATCCTCGAACGGGTCGAAAAAGCACTGAAGAGCGGCGAATAGCCGATACACGACCCAAATGGCTGCCTGCTACTCGCCAGACCGCACCATCGATTCCAGGCCCATGCGCGGACAGATACTGTCCCGGATGTAATCAATCAAATTGGTCGGCACCTTCCGGATCGCCTTCTCTGCTGCTTCATCCAAACAGTTCCCGTCTGCATCGAATACTTGCTGCACGCCTGCAATGGACACGGGACCCGGGAGCACGATCGCACCGACGTGAGAACAGACCCCGCGTAGCGATTCAAGCGACTTGATCGCACCGATTCGTCCCGCCGCAACGCCCAGAAGAGCGACGGGTTTGCCGGCCAGGGTGGAAGGAAATCCCAAATTCTCGATGACGAGTTTGATCACGCTACTGTAACCGCCGTGATATTCGGGTGTCGACAGAATGACGCCCGTCGCCCTGGAAACAGATTCCTGAAGCTTTTCGGCATCGGAACTACCGTCGTCTTCTCCCGGAAACGGGAGCGTCATTGTCGCAGGGTCGATCAGTTCCCAAGAGCATTCCGGATGCTGCCGGATTTCGTCGACTACTATTTGCATCGCCTTGGATGTGTAGTTTCCCGGTCTGCGCGTACCGATGATCGCCACGATGTGAATGCTTTCCCTGTTGTCTACGGACATGACTTTCTCCTCAGAAGTTTCAGCCTGGGGCCAGGTAGTCCGGCGGAGCCCCAGACTGGTTAGAAACTAAAAAGATTGGTGAGTTTGATGATCAGGGCGCGATCCAGCAGGTCGTTGCCGTTCACACCGCGCCGCTCGTTGTAGACGATAAAGAAGTCGCTCAGAGGATGGTGAAGAAATCGGAACCGGATGTTGGACGAGATCGTGTTGGACGATGTGTTGTACTGGATGAAGTTCTCGACGAAAACCCTGGGTGAGAACGCGAAATTGAGGTGCAATCCAACCAGATCGGTATTGAACGATCCTTCGGCCAGTTCGACCTTGTTTCGTGACCAGTCGACCTGCGAGATGAAATAGATGCTCTGTCGGAACCGTACACCGAGACTCGTCTGGCGCTGGGTGCCCGTCCAGAAATCGCCCTTCGTCAGGCTGGCGTTTCCGGAAACTCGTCTCCCGCCCGACGTTCGGATGCTGACGTTCCAATCATTAAACGAGTAGTCGCCGGCGGGGATATCGATGCCGCTCCGAATTCCACAATCACGATCCAGCCTCTCGAACCGCGTGTTCCGATTGAGCGTAATGCTGTCCGCATCACGAAACCTGAAGGTGATGCCGGCGCGTTGGGTTCGGGTCAGCAGCCGGTTCGTCTGGTCGGTGACATAGTCGATATTGACCTGCGGGTTGATCTCACGAATGAGTCCGGTCCCCCCACCGGGTCGGGGGCGGATACCCGCGTTCACATTGGTCTTCCGTATCGCGTCGCGCCGGATGAACCCGAAATCGTTCTCGAAACCCTCTTCGACAGTCATGAACGAGCTACGGAAAGAGTAGAAATCGTCCCGGTACGAAGTTTGGAACTGTCCGGAAAAGTTCTTGGCGTCGTCTCCCGGTGTATAGGTCCGCATCGCAAATCCGGACAACGTCAGACGACGGTTCAGGAACCTCAGGTTCATGTCGGCGCCGCCGGACCGGTTCCAGTAGCCCGTGTCTCCACCCTGGTCCCGGTTAAACAGGAAAGTGCCGATGTCGGAATTCGACAGGACGTCTCGTTTCAGACGGAAAACGGACCAGTTGTCCGACGGTGTATCGCCAAGCGAGCCGACCTGCATGTTCAGAAAGCCCAGATCGAATCCGCCGATCCGACCGGTCAGCCGCGCACCGGCCACTATCGGCAATGGTCTGCCGCTCTCGGACAGGCCGATGCGGCGA
The DNA here is from genome assembly GCA_965247425.1 of Terriglobia bacterium. Lineage (GTDB taxonomy): Bacteria > Acidobacteriota > Terriglobia > 20CM-2-55-15 > 20CM-2-55-15 > CAZOZZ01. The sequence continues at coordinate 258,176 of OZ252023.1, read as the reverse complement.
CTGAAGAATGGAATCACATCGCGGCCACGTCCGCCGATCGTGCCGCCACCACCCGCACCTCCGGCGTCGCTGGCCCCAACGTCAAACAGACCCTGGTTTTCGAGGAAGAAATCACGTTGTTCGGGAAAGAACAGGCTGAATCGTGTGAGGTTGACTTGCTGGGTGTCGGAATCAACCTGCGAGAAGTCGGTGTTGGTCGTCAAGTCCAGCGTCAGGCTGGACGTGACACCGTATTTGACGTCGACACCGACATCCGGTTCGAACGTATCGTCCGCGTCGGGCGTGTAGTTGGTGACGATGAAGGGCTCGACCTTGAGGTTACGACCCTGATCGAGTCCCTCGAGCCCGAGTATCGTGCCGGCGATAAAAACGTTAAAAATGTTGTACGGTCGGCGCGCCGGAGTCCACATGGACCACTCATTCGAGTAGCGAGTGAGCCGCATAACGTTGAAGCCCCGCTGCTGCTCCCGATTGCTCTCATCGAAACGCAGGGTCTTGAACGGCACCGCGAATTCCGAATACCAGCCCGTATCGTCGATTCTGGTCGCGACATCGTACACGCCGTCCCATTCGTTACTCCGGATGCCGCCGGAGGTTTGCTGATCGCGTTTGGCGCCGCCCGGATTCGTCTGGAAAAAGAAGCCGTCTCGATCGGTGTCGAAAGGATCGAACATGAACGCGATGACGTCGCCGTCGCCCGGTGGGGTAAAGTCGCGCCCGAGGCTGCTGGTGATGATCGGACCGGACTGAAGCATGCGAGCCGCGATATAGATGTAGTCATCGTCGTAAACGAGCCGGAACTCGGTTGCATCGACTGGCGGAACGCCCCTGCCGGGCTCGGTCTGAAAAAACTCGGCCTCAATCTGGACGCCCTGCCAGGCAGGTTCATCAAACACTCCATCCAGACGCACAACACCCTTCGCCCTGGTGATCTCATAGATCTTCGTCTGACGAACGGCTTCATAGTCGGTGATCGGAACGACGTCCGAATCAAGCGACTGTTGTGCGGTTGCGGACGTCGAAAAGATGACGAGCAGGGGCAGGCATAATCCTATTGAGGTGCTGCGGCGCTTTCTAACCAAAGATTTCCTCACACTCGCCGGCCTGCCCGGACGCGAAACCGCAGCATACCAACAGAAACTGTTTACAACAACTTTGTCCGTCAAAACACACCCGTCGCTATCACCCGAACCTTCCGACCGCTGGGGGACTGAGCTTGCTCCGTCCCCCTATTCGTTGACATCGCCTAGCCCGTGTAAAGTGCGGCTTTTCCAAAAATGAAAAGGGAGTGAAAATCTTTGGCAAAACCGAAACAAAAGGGGACGGAGCAAGCTCAGTCCCCTATCGGTCGGAACGGGGGGAGGTTGCCCCGACGCTAAAGGAATGTCCCCTATGCTACAATCGGGCGGTCCCGAAAACCCTGAAATCATGAGTACTTCAACCCATCCCACACTCCAGAAAATCACCGATCTCGGCGACGCAATCGGCACAACAATAAAGGGGAAACAGGAAACCATCCAACTGGCGATCGTCGCTTTGCTGGCCGAAGGGCACCTACTGATCGAGGACGTTCCCGGCGTGGGTAAAACAACGCTGGGCCACGCCATGGCGATGGCTCTGGGATCGACGTTTCACCGCCTTCAATTCACGAGTGACCTGCTTCCGTCCGATGTGCTCGGGGTGTCTATTTACAACCCGAACAGTCACGAGTTCGAGTTCAAGCGCGGCCCGATTTTCGCGAACATCGTCCTCGCTGATGAGATCAACCGGACGACGCCGAAGACTCAGAGTGCGCTGCTTGAGGCGATGAACGAAAGCCAGGTCACAATCGACAACGTCACCCACGGACTCCCGCGCCCATTCATGGTCCTGGCAACACAGAACCCGGTCGAACATCACGGGACGTATCCCCTTCCCGAATCCCAACTGGATCGTTTCCTGATGAAGATCGAGGTCGGTTATCCGGATGCGACGGCCGAAAAAGAGATCCTTCGACGCTTCACGAACGGTAACAACCACCGGCGATTGGAAGCGGTCCTGAATCCACGGGAGGTCCTGTCACTTCAGGACGAAAGCCGCAGGACACACATCGACGAACCGTTGGTCGATTACATGATCGAGATCGTCAATCGGACACGGAACCATCCGGAAGTTGAGCTTGGAGTCAGCCCCCGCGGCACGGCGGCATTGTTTCGGGCGTCACAATCCCTGGCTCTGGTCGAGGGCCGAAGCTACGTTCTTCCGGACGACATCAAGCGTCTTGTCGAACCCGTGTTCGGCCACCGAATCGTTCTGTCAGGTGCGGGGAGCCGCGCCCGCCCGGATGCCGGCGCTGTTCTCGAAGAGATACTCGACCAAGTCGCCGTACCCGCCTGAGGGGTCTAGGGGCCTGTGACCAGGATGCCCACTCGTACCCGTATCGAATCCTTCTGGAAGCATTTTCGGGAAGAAGAGCATCGGCAGATGGCGCGCAACTTCGCCAAGTCGATGATCATGCTCGGCATCGCGCTTGTGGCGGCTCTGTACTCGAACAGTTCGGCCCGGGATGGACGAATCATCTCCTCGGCGATCGGCGCCATGATCGCTCTGTCGATCGCAGTCTGGGTGGGGTTTCGTTTCGTTCCAAGACTCGCGGCAGGTGTGGATTGGGATTGGCTCCCCTTCTTTACCGAATACCGGCTCACCAGTGAAGGCTGGATTTATATCGCAGCGATCACCGTCGTGATCTCGGCGGCGATCAACACGAACAACAACCTCCTGTATATGGTCCTGTCGGCCCTGTTGGCGGTCCTGCTGCTGTCGGGATTCCTGTCGGGTCTGAATTTTCGTTTCTTGCGTGTCACTGCAAGATTCCCGGATTACTGTTTCGCCAAGCAGCCATTCCAGGTCGCGATTTCCGTAAGGAACGGCAAGCGCCTGTTCGCGACGTTTTCGCTGAAGGTCGAACCCCTCAAGGAAGGGCGATTACAGTTCCCATCGTTCTACATCCCGTTGATCCGAACTCGCGGCCAGGACACCCGGATGGTCGAAGCGGAACTGCCCGAGCGGGGCCAACAGCATCTAAAGGAAATCTACGTTCAGTCCCGCTATCCTTTCGGGTTCCTCAGCAAGCGCCGCCCTCTACTTGTCGAAGCCAGCTGCATCGTGTTCCCCGAAATCATTCCCTCCGACCGCATGGATGTGACCCTGTTTGACATCCTCGGCATGTCGGCACGCTTCCAGAGAGGGCAAGGGGTGGATCTGTACTTGATCCGCGATTACGTGACATCCGACAGTGCCCGTCATCTGGACTGGAAAGCATCGGCAAAGACATCTACCCTGAAGACCAGGGAATTTGCAGCCGAAGAGAGCCGGCAGGTCTTGCTGGCGTTCGACCGTTACGGCAAACCTGGAGATGAGGAACGGTTCGAATCGCTGGTCTCCTACGCGGCATCCATCGCACTGCTCTTGATCCGGGATGACGTGGAATTGTCGCTGATCTCAGACGACTGGACGTCTGCATCAGGCCATTCCGAGAACCTGCTACAATCCATCTTAAGCTACCTGGCTCTGGTTGAAATGAGCGACTCCGCGGTGGGACCGGGCGATGACGCAAACGGAACCGTCGTGCTGTCGCTACGGGAAGGCGGGATCGCAAACACGGCATGGAAAGATATTTCCACATCTCATTCTACGCTCTGATCCTCACGGCTTTCGTTGCGCTGGCCGAAACGGGTCGGGTGGACGTTCCGGCGGTTCTGATTTTCCTGGTGGGTTTCGGAGCGACAGCGAACCGCGCGCTGCGGGGCAGACCGCCGCTGCTCGACCCTCGTTGGGCGTTCTTCCTGTCTGTCGGCTACATTCTGTTCTTCTTTGTCGACGCCATCCTTCTCTCGCGTTCGTTCATTTCCGCGATCCTCCACCTTGTCCTGTTTCTGGAGTTGGCCAAGCTGGCGCAGAAGAAGGAGGACAAGGACTACCTGTACCTGATTCTCCTGGCTTTCCTCCAGATTCTCGCCGCTTCTTCCCTGACGATCGACATCTCGTTTGTCCTCACCCTGCTCCTGTTCCTGGTCGCCCTGGTGTCCACCCTGATGAGTTTTGACATCTACCGGTCCGGGCGCGAGACCACGTCGGCCTTCCCGATTCGGATCGACGGACCTCTGGGCGGGATGGCCGTCTGGGCAACCATCTGGATCGTCGTCATCTCAGTCGGATTGTTCTTCGTCATACCACGTGTCGGGACGGGATACTTCAGCCGGGCGGCATCAGAGGCGTTGCTGCTGTCCGGCTTCACCGAAAGTGTGGAATTGGGCGAGATCGGTCAGGTCAAGTTAAGTACCGCGCTGGTGATGCGCACGCGGCTCCTGGATGGTACCGACCGAACGGCACCGAAGTGGCGTGGGGTTGCTCTCGATACGTTCGACGGGCACAAGTGGTACAAGACGAATCGAACACGGAGACTCCTGCGGCGTTCTCCAGACCGACAATACAGGATTCGGCCATTTGACGGTGGGGGTGAACGAACAACATTCGAGGTCTTCCTTGAACCCCTCGCAACGACGGCACTGTTCGGTCCTCATGCCATTCGAACCGTTTCGGGCGATTTCAGAGGAATCGAACGAGACGCCGGAGATTCCATTTACAAACGCGCACAATCGGTACGGCGCACCCGATACGAAGTCGTCTCTGAAGTGCAGACAAGGATGCAGTCAGAAGAGGCGGACGTCGGTCCCGGGCTGGCTGCGGAGGCTGAACAGATACACCTCCAACTGCCTCCGAATCTGGACCCCAGAATCGTGGATCTGGCCCGGACAGTAACCGCAAGCGGGAATTCCGTGGTGGAGAAGGCTTCGCTGCTCGAGAGCTATCTGAAGAGAGAGACCGCTTATTCTCTGGATCTGACCTGGGATCCCGGTGACCGACCCCTGAGTACCTTTTTGTTTGAAGCCAAGTCCGGACATTGCGAGTACTTTGCCTCTTCAATGGCCATCATGCTTCGGGTGGTCGGCGTGCCCACACAAATGGTCAACGGGTTCCTGCCGGGCGAGTTCAACACCATCGGGAGATCGTACATCGTGCGGCAGTCCGACGCTCACAGTTGGGTTGAAGCCTACGTGCCGGGATCGGGTTGGATGGAATTCGATCCAACCCCGCCGGATCCAAACAGGACGGAATTGAGCATGCTGGTTCTCATCTCCCACTACTTCGACGCCGCGGAATTGTTCTGGAATTCCTCCATCCTCTCGTATGATTCGGGGGCCCAGTTGCAGTTCTTCACAAGCGCACAGGAAGCCATCCGGTCCTCACAACGAGCCTTGAGGCGCAGGTCGGATCGCTGGGTTGTCGCTACGCAGGCCCTCTCGGACCGACTGTCTGCCGATCTCCGGAAGGTGGTCGAGACCGTGTGGTTCTGGTCTGGAGTTGTCGGGTTGCTCGCGGCGGGATTTGCATGGAAGCACCGACGAAGAATTCGAACTCGCTGGAAAGTCTGGATGGCGCGGCGCGGCCGGCAAGAGGTCGATCGGGACGTCGTCTCCGATCTCTTCTACCAGGCAGCAGCCCTTGCGGCAAGAAAATCCCCTGGCCGGCTACCCCACCAGACCTGGCGCGAATGGGTGGGATCGCTCCCGGAAGGCAAACGATCCATCATTTCCGTCGGACTCAATGTTTTTGAAAAGGCCCGCTACGGTGGCTCCCAGATCACGTTCGAGGAGTTCTCGAACCTCGAGGACACACTCGGAAAGCTACGAGGCCGTCAACAGCCCGCCTAAGATGATCTGGGTGTCCTCCGCTCCTCCGCGTTCGAAAAACAATCGTTCGGTATGGTTCGGCTGGCGGGATTGGCACAAAGGGGTGTTAGCATAGGTAGATCAGAGGAGTCCTTCCCCGATCTTTCACGTAATGTCGAAACCTGAAGAAAACAGCACCACCAAGGTTGGATTTGTCAGCTTGGGCTGTCCGAAGAACCTGGTTGACAGCGAAGTGATGCTTGGAACCCTGTCGAAGCATGGGTATCAGATCTCTCCCAGTCGGGAGTCGGCCGATGTGATCATCGTCAACACCTGCGGCTTTATCGACAGTGCCAAGCAGGAGTCGATCGATACAATCCTGGAGATGGCAAAACTGAAGGAGGAGGGCCGTTGCAGGAAGCTCGTCGTTGCGGGTTGTCTGGGAGAGCGCTATAGAGATCAGCTTCTCGAGAAGATTCCCGAAATCGACTTTGTTTTTGGTCCCGACGAACTGGGTCAGGTACTCGAAGCCGCCCGTCTGGACGAAGCCGGACCGGCCCCCGATATCCACATCGACGCCCTCTACACGTCTCGACAGGTTCCGACAATCCCTCGCATGCTGACGACTCCGGAACACCTGGCCTACCTCAAAATATCGGAGGGTTGCGACCACACGTGCGCCTTCTGTGCCATTCCCGGCTTCAGGGGTTCGTTTCGAAGCCGTCGGATCGAGGACCTCGTCGCCGAGACCGAACGGCTCTCGGCGGGCGGCGTCCGGGAGCTGGTAATCGTTTCACAGGACACCCTGGCCTACGGCAAGGATTTCGGTCGGCCCGAAGGCACCCTGGAGCTGCTTGAGGATCTTCTCAAGGTGGAAGGTCTCGACTGGATCCGTTTGCTCTACTGCTACCCCAACCTGCTATCGGACAAACTCATTCGACTGATCGCAGACCAGGAACGCATCTGCAGTTACTTCGACGTGCCGTTCCAGCATGCCAGCGCGCGGATATTGGAACGGATGCGCCGGGGTGGCAATCGGCAGGCCTTTGAAAGGCTAGTGGGTAAGATCCGGGACATGGTGCCCGGGGCCGGGCTTCGGACGTCCTTCATCGTCGGGTTCCCGGGTGAGACCGAAGCCGACTTTGATGAACTCCTCGGATTCGTGGAAACCGTGGAATTCGACAACCTGGGCGTCTTCCTCTATTCGGACGAGGAAGGGACCGCGGCCTTCGGATTGGATTCGAAAATTTCCAGGGATGTCGCAGAGGAACGTAGGGACATCCTGATGTCGACACAGGCACAGATATCCAAACACAAGCTCAAGCGTATGGTCGGTCGTCGTGTGCGGGTCCTTCTGGATGGACTTTCCTCTGAGACGGACCTGCTGCTTGAAGGCCGCCTCGAAAGGCAGGCGCCGGACATCGATGGACACATCCTGATCAACGACGCAGACGAAATCGAACCCGCGACCGGGAGTTTCTACATCGTGGAAATAACCGAGAGCCTGGAATACGATCTCATCGGCCGAATTGTAGGAACATGCCAGGAGGCGGACTCCTGAGGTCCTGACATGAAATGTCCCACGTGTAAGAAGGATACCTTCTATGAAGAGAACCCCTTTCGGCCGTTCTGTTCGCCACGATGCAAGTTGATCGATCTGGGAAAGTGGGCATCAGGTGATTACAAACTTCCTTCGACGGAAAGTGCCTGGGAAATCGACGAATCCGATGGAAGAGCCCAAGACGACCGGTGACCGTTATTCCCTCGTCGACAGGGTCGCAATCGCGTTTGCCACGGCCGGCGGTGCGGGATTCGTCCCCGGAATGCCCGGAACGATTGGGTCGTTGGTTGGGGTCCTGCTGTACGTTCTGCTTGAAACGTACGGCCTGACGCGGTTCAATTTACCGTTGCTGGTGGTTCTGGTTATCATTGGTATCTGGTCCGCAACGCGCGTGGAAGAGCTTTGGGGCCGGGACGCGCAACGAATTGTGATCGACGAGGTGGTCGGGCAGATGCTGACCTTGGGCTTCGTGTACCGTTCGGGGAGGTCGGCCATGGTCACGGGGGCCATTCTCGGTTTTTTGCTTTTCAGGTTTTTCGATATCATGAAGCCTTTTCCGATACGCCGGCTCGAACGACTTCCCTCGGGTATTGGCGTTATTGCCGATGACCTCGGGGCGGGAGTCTACGCGTTTGTGGTACTGATGCTGTTGGAATCTGTGTCAGGGAAATTCTTGTGAGCGAAATAAACATCACGCGGGTGCTTCCGAAGGCGGCGCTGCCGGGCGGCGAGGTGAGGATCGAGTACGGAGGAGTCGAGCTCGTTGGCACGCGACTGCCCGAAGTCCGGTTTGGCGACTACACCGCCCAGATAACGATCGCATCCAGCACCGTGATCGTGGCGAAAGTTCCCGAGTCGTCCTCCGAGACGGGCACTTCCGAACTCTCGGTGGCCAACAACGGATCGTCCAGTGGCCCGTTCCCATACGAAATCGGAAGGCGTCTCGCAACGAACCTCCATCCGGTCGCGAATCCCGCTGTGGATTCGGACGGGAACATCTACGCAACCTACAGTGGCCGGCGAGGTCAGAAGACGCCGGTGTCGATATACAGGATCACCTCGAACGGGGCGGTGACACCGCATACGGTCGACATCCTGAACGCAACCGGCCTGGCCTTCGGAATCGACGGGGACCTCTACGTATCGAACCGGCACGACGGCAACGTGTACAAGGTGAACCCAAGTGGACAGGCCGAAACCTACATCGAGGGTATGGGCATCGCGACCGGCCTGGCCCTTGATCGGGAACACAATCTGTACGTTGGCGACCGTAGCGGCAGCATCTTCAAGATCAACGAAAGCAGGGAGATCTTTGTGTTCGCGACGCTCGAGCCGAGCATGGCCGCCTACCATCTGGCCTTCGGGTTCGATGACTACCTTTACGTCGCCGGACCGACCACGTCGAGCTTCGACTCGGTGTATCGCGTTTCGCCATCGGGAGAGGTCGAAAAATTCTTCACAGGCATGGGGCGTCCCCAGGGTATGGCTTTCGACATCGAGGGGAACCTGTATGTCGTGGGTTCCTGCCGCGGCCAGCGGGGCATCTTCCGTTTTCCAAACGGCAGCCGGGAGCCCGAGCTGTTTGTCTCCGGGCTCGGACTGGTCGGGTTGGCGTTTGACACGTCGGAAAACCTGATCGTCGCGGATTCGTCTTCGGTGTATCGAATCCACGCCGGGGTGATGGGAAAGCCGTTGCCATGAGGGAAGTGGTCAGTGGTCAGTGGTCAGTGGTCAGTTGGCCGGCTGCTACTGGCTAGAACAATCTATGCCACTCACGGCGGAAATCATCGCGGTCGGGTCCGAACTGCTCACTCCCCACTTCCGGGACACCAACTCCATATACCTGACCCAACAGCTCAACCAGATCGGAATCCCCGTCTCCATGCGCACCATCGCGGGAGACCACGAAAGTAACCTGGAGCATGCCATCCGGGCTGCACTGGACCGGAGCCCTCTCGTGATCATGACCGGGGGCCTGGGCCCGACCGAAGATGACGTGACAAAAAAAGTAGTCGCTCAGGCGATGCGTCGGCAACTGGTGCTCGACGACGACCTCCTTGGAAAGATACAGGCACGCTTCGAAGCGCGCGGTGTGGAGATGCCGGCCAACAACGCTCGCCAGGCGCTGGTTCCTTCCGAAGCCGATGTCCTCGATAATGACAACGGAACCGCACCCGGGCTCTGGCTCACCCAGGATCAGAAGACCGTCATCCTGCTTCCAGGCCCCCCGGCGGAACTGGAGCCGATGTTTCGAAAGTCATGCTATCCCAGACTTATCAAGATGGCCGGCCGCCGCGTGCTCGGGCGCAGAATCTACAGAACGACGGGTTTGCCCGAATCGGTTCTTGATTCCAGAATTTCCCCAATCTACACCAAGTACAAGAACCCGGAAACCACCATTCTCTCGAAGCTCGGACAGGTGGACGTACATCTGGCTGCGGGTGCCCGCAGCCAGGAAGAAGCCGACGCACTACTCGAGGAAGTCGGAGGCCAGATTGATCAGAAACTGGGCAACTACGTATTCGCCAGGACCCAGCAGGAACTCGAGGAAGTGGTCGGCATGTACCTGATCATGAAGGAAGCCACGATTTCCGTAGCGGAATCGTGCACGGGAGGACTGCTCGCCGAGCGACTGACGAACCTGTCGGGCAGCTCCAGATATTTCCAATCCGGCATCGTGACCTACAGCAACCAGTCGAAGATCGACCTGGCAGGCATACCGCCACTACTGCTTGAGATGCAGGGGGCCGTCAGCGTGGAAGTGGCCCGCGGCCTGGCGGAAAGCATCCGGGAAACGATCGACACAACCGTCGGCGTAGGGATCACGGGAATCGCCGGCCCCAGTGGAGGATCCGCAGAAAAACCTGTCGGCACGGTGTATGTGGCCGTCGCCGGCCCCAACGGCACCAACCATCGACACTTCGTCTTTTCGGGCGCTCGGGACAAGGTCCGTTGGCAGTCGTCCCAGGCCGCACTGGACATGGTCCGCCGCCATTTGATGGACATGTAACGGTCCGTCATGCGCCTGTTTATCGCAACCGATCTGCCGGCGTCGCTCTTGCAGACTATCGCCGGCGTCCAACAGCAACTGAACCAGGTCACCGAGTCGGCCCGCTGGGTCCGGCCCGAATCGATGCACCTGACACTGAAATTCCTCGGAGAGGTTGCACATGAAAGACTCGCAGCTATCGACCGACGACTGCGTCGTATCCGGACTCCACCTTTCAAAGTGAGGGCTTCGGGTGTAGGCTTCTTTCCGAATGGACGGGCGCCCCGCGTGTTCTGGGTGGGGATCGTATCTCCGGATCTTCGGGATTTAGCGGCACGGGTAGACGAGCAGACGGTGGAACTGGGGTTTCCATCTGAGAAGCGCCCTTTCAGCCCGCACCTGACACTAGCTCGCGGCCGGGGGAATCGCCGACTCGACAGTGCTCTCGTTGGAGAATCCGGGCGATTCTCGGCTAGGGAATTCGGGACGTTCACTACGGATCGTTTTTGCATGTATCAGAGCATGCTGCGGCCGGCCGGGGCCATATACGAAAAGCTGTTTGAATATCGACTCGATCGATCTGGGCAGGGCGCCCCAAGAGAAGAGGCCGGCGCCTAACGGCGTACCGACCGCGGATATCATGAAACCATCGATCGCAATCGTCGGCGCAGGCGGGTGGGGTACGGCGCTCTCGATGGCAATGGCCCGGGCCCATGAGTCTATCGAGCTCTGGGTCTTCGAACCCGACGTCGCCGAGGCCATCCGCACCGATCGCACGAACCCGATCTACCTGCCCGGCGTTCGAATACCCGAAACCGTCCACGCGAGTTCCTCCCTCGAGGGAGTCTTGAGCGGTGCCGACATCGTCATCAGCGCGGTGCCATCGCACGTGTGCCGCCGCGTTTTCGAACAAATGCGGCCTTTCCTGACGCCTGAAATGACGTTCGTGTCGGCGACCAAAGGGATCGAAAACGAGACTCTCATGCGGATGTCGGAGGTGATCACCGACGTCATCGGGGAATCCTTCCAGCCCCGGGTCGCGGCAATTTCCGGCCCGACATTTGCTTTGGAGGTTGCACGCGGCGAACCGACCGCACTGGTGGTCGCCGGACCGGACGAGTCGTTGCGACTGTTCCTCCAGAAGGCGCTCTCGGCTCCCCGTTTCCGGCTGTACACGAACCCCGACATCATCGGGGTCGAAATCGGAGCTTCGGTAAAGAACATCATCGCGATTGCGGCCGGTGTCGTAAGCGGGCTCAATCTCGGACACAACGCCACAGCGGCACTGATCACCCGTGGTCTTGCCGAAATCATGCGTCTGGCCGAAGCCTGTGGCGGGAGAAGCGAGACCCTGGCTGGCCTGGCCGGACTGGGAGACCTGGTCCTCACGTGCACGGGCCACTTGAGCCGCAACCGGCAGGTCGGCTGCTCGCTCGGCAAGGGTAAGAAACTCGACGAGATCATATCCAGCATGCGAATGGTCGCCGAAGGTATCAAGACGAGTAGGTCCACGGTTGCACTGGCCGGAAAGATGTCGGTTGAAATGCCGATCGCCCAGCAAATTTTTTCTGTTCTGTACGAGGACAAGAACCCGGAAGACGCCATCACGGACTTGATGGAGCGGGAATTGAAGGAAGAGTAATGGGGAAGTGGTCAGTGGTCAGTGGTCAGTGGTCAGTTGGGGACAAGAAGAATCCGAGGACGGAAGCTCGGAGCTAAGACCAACAATATGGAATTCATTACATTATTTGGGACGCCGAAACCGAAGCCACCGACGATCGTTGAGAAGGTCAAGGGGGCTGTTGCCCGGACAAAACGGGACTTCACCGAACGAGTTCAGGAGTTGGTTGAAGGTAAGAACGAAATCGATGCCGAGTTGCTCGAGGACATCGAAGCTGTGATGATCGGCGCCGACATCGGGGTCGGGACGACGACGGAAATTCTCGATTCGATCCGGGACCAGGTGACCCGGGAAACACTCCAGGATCCCATACAGCTGCGTGGCGCGCTGAGACACGAATTGCGAAAGACGTTGGATGTGAAAACGAAACCCATGGTGCAAGTGGCCGCCGGGAACCCGTTCGTCATCCTCGTCGTCGGCGTCAACGGTGTCGGAAAAACCACAACGATCGGCAAACTGGCCCACAGGTTCAAGTCGGATGGGAAGAAAGTCATGTTGTGCGCCGCCGACACGTTCAGGGCGGCTGCCGTCGAGCAACTGGAGGTCTGGGCAGAGAGAGCCGACGTCCCGATCATCAAGCAGAAACCCGGAGCGGATCCTTCCGCCGTGCTCTTCGACTCGCTGCAGTCGGCCAAGGCACGAAACATCGACTACGTCATCGTCGATACGGCGGGCAGACTCCACACGAAACACAACCTGATGGCGGAACTGGAGAAAATGACACGGATCGCCGCACACGAAGTCCCCGACGCCCCCCACGAAGTCCTGCTCATACTCGATGCGACAACCGGCCAGAACGGACTGATTCAGGCTCAGGAATTCAAGAAAACGGCAGGCCTGACGGGCCTGGTCCTGACCAAACTGGACGGCACGGCCAAGGGGGGGATCGTCACCGCAATCGTGAGGGACCTCGGGGTACCGATCCGTTTCATTGGAACGGGGGAGCAAATGGACGACCTGGTAGAGTTCTCCCCGGATGACTTCGTCGATTCGCTGTTCGCCACCTGAGTCGCGTCAGCCTCGACGCAGGAAGACTTCGACGCAGAGACGCAGAGAGGACTAATGTCTGCTTTAGATTCCGCTATTTTCTGGCGCGTGTGCGCCCCTGCTTATGTCCCTACAGAAGCGCCCGGCCGTCGGAATCGTGGGGAATGCTCTCTCAACAATTTTTCTCTGCGTCTCTGCGTCTCTGCGTCGAACAGAATTTTCACCTCTTTTGAGGTTTGGTACGACGGCTATGACTGACGAAAGCTGCATGAGACGTGCGATCGAACTGGCCCGGAAGGGACAGGCGTTGGTCAGTCCCGGGGCGATGGTCGGGTGTGTCGTTGCGAACAACGGAGAGGTCGTCGGGGAGGGGTTTTACACCTGGGACGGCGTGAAACATGCGGAAGTCCTGGCGTTAGAGCGGGCTGGGGAGAAGGCTCGCGGCGCCACCGTCTACGTCAACCTCGAACCCTGCTCCCACCGTGGACGGACCCCACCATGTGTGGAGTCACTGATCGGAGCCGGAGTATCACGCGTAGTCGCCGCTATGGCAGATCCTTTTCACCAGGTGAACGGGCGGGGCCTGGAAGCGCTCCGACAAGCGGGAATCGAAGTAGAGTGTGGGCCGCTCGCTGGGGAAGCCAGGCGGCTGAATGAAGCGTTCATCCATTGCATTTCGAGCGACCGGCCATACGGGCTCCTGAAGGTCGCGATGTCCCTTGACGGCAAGATCGCAACGGCATCGGGAGAATCGCGTTGGATCACTTCGGAAGATTCCAGACGTCTCGTCCACCGGTTGCGTCATTCGTCGGACGCTCTGGTGACCGGCAGTGGAACGATCCTCGAAGACGATCCCCTGCTGACGGACAGAAGCGGTATGGCAAGGCGCCGGCCTCTTCTGCGGGTAGTTCTCGACCGACGTGGACGGATGCATTCGGGCCTGAAGATGTTTGATGAAACCGGAGTTCTGGTTTATACCGACAATCCGAACCTGGCACTGCCCCCACCACACGAGGCGATTGTCGGCATCACACAACTGCCCGATGTTGTGAGCGATCTGGCGCGCCGTGGCATACAAAGCTTCATGCTGGAGTGCGGACCGGACCTGGCTTTCGACGCCCTCCAAAGCGGAATCATTGATAAACTAGTCGTTTTCTTAGCCCCCAGGATCATCGGCGGGAGAGAGATTCCCGGGTTCGGGGCCGATGGGGTCGCGGCCCTGTCCGACGCGGTTCAGATATCGGGCTGGGAGGTCCAGACTGTCGGACCGGACCTGATGGTGACGGGTTATGTTCACAGGGATCATTGAAGAGGTCGGAACAGTCGTCGAGGTGGTGGACTCCGGCGAGTTTCGTCGCATACGAGTTCAAGCGCAGACTGTTCTCGACGACATGATCTCCGGTTCGAGCATTGCCACGAACGGAGTTTGCATCACCGCGCGCGAGGTTGATCGGGACAGTTTCACAGCAGATCTTTCCAGGGAGACTCTCGACCGGACGACACTGAAGCACGTCGTCGGTGGATTCCATGTGAATCTGGAGCGGTCGATGCGAGCCGACTCCCGCTTCGGCGGCCACATTGTTCAGGGCCATGTCGACGGCGTGGGGGCGATACGACGTTTCGATCGTCGAGGGGATGATTGGATCCTCGAAGTCGCCTATGATCCTGCTTGGGAATCCCGACTGGTCTGGAAAGGCTCGATCGCGGTCGACGGAATCAGCCTGACGGTGGCCGCTCTGGAGAAAGAAACCTTTTCCATAGCGATCATCCCGCATACTCTGGAAAATACGAACCTCCAGGACGCGAGCCTGGGAGACGAGGTCAACCTGGAATTCGACGTTCTCGCCAAGTACGTTGAAAAGCTTGTCGGACCGTACTTAGAGCGAATCAAGGGAAGATAGGAATCCAAAGTCCGATCTCCAAGGTCCAAAGTTCGCAGGCGAAACATTCTGCGCTTTTCCCCGACCTTGGACTTCGGACCTTGGACTTTGGACTCTAAAGAATGCCATTTTCCAATATAGATGAGGCGGTAGCGGACATCCGGGACGGCCGGATGGTGATTATCGTCGACGACGAAGACCGGGAGAACGAGGGCGATCTCATGATCGCCGCGGAAAGGGTCACCCCGGACGCCATCAACTTCATGGCAACCCACGGCAGAGGGCTGATCTGCCTGCCTATGACCGGTGCACGTCTCGACGAGCTGCAGATCCCGTTGATGGTGGCCGATGGCACGAACACTTCGCAGTTCGGCACAGCGTTCTGCGTCTCGATTGAGGCCAGACGAAACGTGTCGACCGGGATATCCGCTTTCGATCGTGCTCAGACGATCCTGACGGCAATCGACACGGGGGCACGCTCGGGCGATCTGGCGCGGCCCGGCCACATCTTTCCCCTTCGAGCGCGTGATGGCGGTGTCCTGGTTCGTGCGGGTCAGACCGAAGCATCTGTTGATCTGGCAAACATTGCCGGGCTCGACGCAAGCGCGGTGATCTGCGAGATCATGCATCAAGACGGCACAATGGCACGGACGCCCGATCTGGTGGAATTTGCGGGCAAGCACGGATTGAAGATCGTCACCGTTGCCGACCTGATCAGCTACAGACTCCGGACAGAGCGATTCGTCCAGAAGGTCGCTGAAACCGTCCTTCCCACCAGACACGGTGTATTCCGAATGATCGGGTTCGAAAGCATCATCGACGGCGAAACACACGTGGCGCTGGTTCGGGGAGACATCGAGAACGGTGAAGACGTTCTTGTTCGGGTGCATTCGCACTGCCTCACCGGCGATGTTTTCGGCTCCAGCCAGTGCCACTGCCGGGAGCAGATCGATCGTGCCATGATGATGATCGCCGAAGAAGGCCGTGGCGTTCTGCTCTACCTGCATCAGACGGGCCGAGGTTTCAGCCTGGTCAAGTCAGCGGACGGGTGTGATCTCGAGTACCACGGAAAGAAGGATATCGACGTCAACGAAACCATTGGTCTCGGAGGCGAACAGCGGGAATACGGAATCGGGATCCAGATCCTGGCCGCTCTGGACATCCGGTCGATGAGGATACTGACGAACCATCCCCGAAAACTGGTGGCCCTCGAAGGTTATGGCCTGAAGGTTGTCGCCCAGGTCCCGCTCAAAAACCTAACGCATTCAGAGCTTTAAGACGACTTGGGGACCCTCCGTGGGTGCCTTTCGCCGACCGAGTTCGACGACTCCCATCTTTTCTTCGCACCCCTCATAAGGTATGGTAGCCTTAGCGAATTTTTAGTGATTGACAGGAAAGCACATATCTCTTGATGTCCGATCGGGAAACCATACTCCAGACCCTCAAGCAGATTGAGTCTCGGCTTCGAACCAACCGGTTGTTGCGAGGGCTCACATCCGGCTTCGTCGTCTTCGCCCTCATCGGCCTGATGGTCAAGGTCTGGGACCTGATTTCCCCATTTAGTTCTATAACGATACGAGGTTTCTGGGTGCTCTGGTTCCTGGCATTGGGCGTGTTCGCCGGACGTGCCGTCAGGAAAAAAGTCACACTCACCCAGGCCGCCGCCGCAGTGGACCGAACGGCCCGTCTCAAGAACGAGATCACGAGCGCATACTGGTTTCTTGGACACGGACCGTCCAATCCGTGGACGGAGCTGCAAGTCCGCAGGGCTGCACAAACGGCCGGCAAACTCGACCTGAAGAGCCTCTACCCGCGCTCGGTGCCAACCACTTCCTTCTTTGCTGCCGGGTTGCTGGTCTTGCTTCTGATTCTGAACTTCACGCCGCTTCCCTTTGATTACAATTTTCTGTATTCCCGCGAGGCCCCGCGGCTCACCTTGAGCACGGAGGATGAGGCACTACTCGAAGAAATCGAAGAGCTTCTGGCCCAGGCCGAAGCGTTGGAACAGGACGAAGTTGTCGAACAACTGCAGGAATTGATCGAATCGCTCAGAAGCGGCGAACTCTCAGCCACGGAAGCTCTCGAAGAGTTGTCGGACATCCAGGAAGCGATGGACGAGGGCAACCTGAATATCGCCAGCATCATCGATGGCCTCGCAGAAATCGGTGCGGACCTCCAGCAATCCGAAGACACCCTGGGCGCGGGTGAGGCCATGGCCGAGCGCGACCTTGATAAGGCAGCCCAGGAACTACGTGACCTGGCCGAGCAAATAGGCGACGGGCAGGAACCTGCGGACGATCTCGCCGAGACGCTCTCCGAAGCATCGGAAAACACACGTCCCGGATTGGAAGAGCTGGCCGAACAGCTCCAGCAAGCGTCGGAGAGCCTGAAGAACCAGGATCAGGAGGCGACCGAGCAGGCGCTCGAGGAGGCGGCCCGGGAGTTAGAAGAACTCTCGGACATGGTGGAAAGCCAGCAGATCAAGAATCAGGCGTCCGAGCAACTGGAGCAGTTGGAAGACACACTCCGGCAGCAGCAGATTGAAGAACAAGCCCGGATGGACGAGCAGGAACAACAGCAGCAACAGCAACAAGACGGACAGCAGGGAGAGGAAACCGCGACCGAAGGACAGGGTCAACAGCAGGAACAGACAGGCCAGGAAGGCGCGCCGCAACCCGGTGACATGGACGCACCACCGGAATACGCTGAAGGTGCCGCGGGCGAGGGTCAGATGACCCAGCAGGCGATGCCGCCCGACGCGCAGGATATGCAAGGCCTCGATGCAAGCGGGTCCGGACAGATGCCGTCCGGATTCGGCTTTTCGCCGGAAGAGAAAGAAGGTGCTCCGACGAGCCTGGACGTGCAGCTTCAGGAAGAACGCATGGAAGCGCTGGAAGGCGAAGGGCCAGATGACGAAGAAGAAACGATCGAAGAAACAAGTCGGGAACAACGATCCAAACTGGATTACCGAAACGTGGAATCGGACTTGACTCCTGCCCAGCAGGATCTGCTGAACCAGGAACAGATCCCTCGTCCTTACCGGAATCTGATCAAGAACTATTTTCAAGCCATACGGCCGCGCGGGAGTCAATGATCACCGAACTCGACACGCAGATCGAACTGTTTCAGAAACAATTTGAGCTCGTTAAGAACGAAGTTTCGAAAGTCATCGTCGGCTACCCCGAAATCATCGATGGCATCCTGATGGGCCTGCTCGCCAGAGGGCATGTCCTGCTCGAAGGAGTTCCAGGGCTCGGTAAGACAAAGCTGGTTCAGACCTTGAGCGACGCGCTTCATCTTCGCTTTTCCCGCATCCAGTTTACGCCCGACCTGATGCCCGCCGACATCACCGGAACCAACGTCGTGCAGCAGGATCAGGATGGCTCAAAGTTCCTGCGGTTCCAGCAGGGCCCGCTGTTTGCGAACATGATCCTCGCCGACGAGATCAATCGCGCGACACCGAAGACCCAATCGGCGCTGCTCGAGGCGATGCAGGAAAGGACGGTTACCGTCGGAAAGGAAAGCTACTTACTGGAGCTGCCGTTTTTCGTTCTGGCGACCCAGAACCCTCTGGAGATGGAAGGTACCTATCCCCTGCCCGAAGCCCAACTCGATCGCTTCTTCATGAAGCTGCTGGTCGACTATCCGACGGTCAAGAACATGCACACGATCCTCAACCGTACGACGAAAGTCGACGAACCCGTTCCGGATCGCGTGCTGGACGCTCGCGCAATCCTCGAAATGCGGGACACCGTCCTGGCGATTCCCATTGCGCGTCCCGTCCAGGAATACGCGATAAAAATCGTCCTGGCTACCCATCCGAACACCCCGCAAGCCCACGAAATGTCCAATCGCTACGCGCTATACGGAGCCAGCCCCCGAGGGGCGCAGGCGCTGGTACTGGGCGGAAAGATCCGGGCTCTTCTCGACAACCGGGTCCATGTGTCGTGCGATGACATTAGCGCAATCGCCAAGCCGGTGCTTCGCCACCGCGTACTGCTGAACTTCGAAGGCGAAGCCGAACGGGTCAATCCGGACACGATCCTGGAGGCCATTCTCGCGGACACGCCTGAAGCCAAGGAATAGGAAAGCTATTAGCTTTTAGCTGTTGGCTATTAGCTATCGGAGTTAGCTTGCACGAAGCTAACAGTCAAATAGCTGACAGCCAACAGACTATGCCCACAGCAACCATCGCCCCATTCGATGAAGAGTTCATGCGGAAGCTGGAATACCTGGCGATCGTTTCGAAACGGTTTGCCGGCCAGTTCAAGGCCGAACGGCGGGCGCGAAAGCTGGGATCCGGCCTGGAGTTTGCGGACTATCGCGGCTACGTCCCGGGCGACGATTTCAGATACCTGGACTGGAAGACCTATCTCAGGCTGGACAAGTTGCTGCTCCGCCTTTACGAGGAAGAAGAAGACCTCCCCATCTACATCTTCATAGACAGTAGTCGGTCCATGAACTACGGTTCACCGCGAAAGATCGATTATGCACGCAAGATTGCCGCGGCGCTCTGTTACATCGGCCTTGCAAATCTGGATCGCGTGACTGTTGTCGGCTACGCCGACGGAATCCAGCAGCAACTGTCGCCTCAACGTGGAAAGAACCAGATCTTCCGGGTGTTTCAGTTCCTGTCCGAGCTTCAAACTGTCGGCGAAACCAATGCCAAAGAGGCGTTCAAAGTCTTCTGTACCGGCAAACGGAGGCGTGGTCTGGCTGTCGTCATTTCCGACTTTTTCGATCCGAACGGTTTCGAAAGCGGTCTGAACATGCTGCGCTACTACCGCCACGATGTGTTCGCGCTGCAGGTCATCGGGCATGAAGACGTCAACCCCGCTGTTCGGGGAGAATTACAGCTGGTCGATTCGGAAAGCAACACGAGCCGGGAAATCACGATCACCTCGGACCTTCTCGAAGCTTACAAGAAGGAACTGGCCCACTTCTGTGAAGAGATCCAACACTACTGCGTCAAGTACCAACTCGGATACGTGCGGACGGTGACGGACTTCCCATTCGAGGAACTGATTCTCAAGGTCTTCCGCCAGGGCAGGTTCCTGAAGTGAGTTTTCTGGAGCTTTCGACGGTCCAGGCACTTTTGCTGGCAGGCATGACGGCGGCCGCCGTCATCGTCCTGTTCTTTCTGAAGCTGCGACACCGCCGTGTTGTTGTCGCGTCATCGCTCCTGTGGACACGGATCCTGGACCAGCGCGAAGCCAACTCGTTAACGGAAAAACTTCGCCGGTGGATTTCCCTGCTCGTTGCGCTGACGATCGCGCTCTTGATCGCCCTCTCGTTCGGACGACCGCAGATCGAGGCGATCAGCGGCGGGTTGCGACCGCTCGTCATCGTTCTCGACAGCTCTCCCACTATGGGAACACGGACTTCGACCGGCCGGACCCGATGGGACGCGGCGATCGAACACGCCCGGACCATTCTTGAAGGCAGCAATCGACCGGCAGGCTTTCTCGTTGCCGATACGGCAGGCCGGGTACAAACCGCTGTTACCGACGACCGGCGTGAGGTTCAGGATGCCATCGACCGAATGCAGCCTTTCGCGGGGGAATCGCGCTTCCCGGATGTTCCCGTCACGAACTCGGACGTCTACTTCATATCCGATGGTGTGAGGCCGGTGACCGTCCCGACATCGGCGATCAAGATTTCGGTTTTTGAGGAGGCGGACAACGTTGGAATCACCGCCTTCGACATCCGGGTCGATCCTACCAATCCGTCTGGATACGCCTCCTACCTGGAAGTCATCAACTATTCCAGTGAGCGAAAGGAAATCGGGGTCCTCGTCAGCGGCGCCGTGCAAGAACGTTTGAGCCGAACCATCTCACTCGACTCAGGCGAATCCTGGGGGAACGAATTCGACATGTCCCAGTTCAGGGGAGGGGGTATACGGGCCAGCATCCAGGCTGCCGATGATGCACTTCGGGTGGATGATGTGGCCTTCGGCTACCTCCCGCTGCGTAGCCGCGCCCGCACGACGCTAGTGACCCGGTCGAACGGCGGATACCTGGAAACTCTGCTGCGACTCTCGCCAGGCGTGGAGCTTACGGTCGTAAGCCCGGACCAGTTCCAGGAAACGGCGGCCACTGACGTCTACATATTTGAAGGTTTCGCACCAGCGGCCGAACCGTCGAAGCCCAGTCTCGTGTTCGGAGCCGCCGGCGTCGACTGGCTGCCGAGGGAACTTGGAACGGAAGTGGACCCGGATATCGCATCCTGGGATCCGGATCATCCCGTTATGCAGTTCGTACCGCTCCACGACCTCGAGATCGACACGGCGAGTCGGATCGATGCCGGCGACCGGGTGGTTATTGCATCGTCGGATCGGACGCCTCTGATCGTCGCAACGGACGGTCCCGACAAATCGATTTTCGTCGGCTTCGACCTCGATTCCTCGGGCTTCCCCTTCCACATGGGTTTCCCAATTTTCGTTCAGAATGTCCTGACCTGGTTCTCGGGCGAGGAACTGGCACACCGAAGCAGGTTGGGACTGGTCGAACTTCCTCTGGAAACCTCGACCGTGACGGGTCTGGATGGCGAAATACTGCCGACGGAAAGCCGATTTGGACAGACAGTGATCGAAACCACCGAACCCGGACTCTTTACAGCAACTGAAGGTGGTCGGAGAGTGCGAGTCGCTGCTAATCTTGGCGACAGGCGTTTGTCGGACGTGAATCGAACGGCATTCTCGAACATGCCTGCCGGGATCCCGACCGCACTTCCGGTGCTGGCGAACGAACTGTGGTTTTACATGCTGCTTTTCGCGCTCTTGCTGGTCGGAGCGGAATGGTGGACGTATCACAGAAGAATTACATTATAGGACAAGACGGTGGGTTATCCTGAAGCGGCTGATTCGATAGCCGGACCGACTGCAAACGCCTCATGATCGAGTTTGAAAACTACGGGCCATCGTTCCTGCTGGGATTGATTCCCTTCTACTGGTGGGCCCGTGGCCGGACCCTGACCGATTTCAACGCGGCTCATCTGACGCTTTCGACGAGCATCCGCTCCCTGCTTACCGTGGCGCTCGTTCTGGCCTTGATGCAACCGATCATGAACGGCTCGGGAAACGGGTTGTCGGTCGCCTACCTGCTCGACGTGTCCGAGAGTATCTCGCCACAGGCCATGGAGTCGGCTATCGAGTGGATCTCGCAGGCAGACACCGAAGGAAGTCCGGATCATTCCGTCTTCATCCCTTTTGCCGCAAACTCGCTGGTCCTCGACAGCCTGGAGGAACTTCGAACCGTCCAGGTGTCGGGCCGCGAGATTGAAGGCGCCGTCGACCAGAGCGCTACGAACCTTGAGGGATCCCTGAATCGGGCGATCGGGCAACTCGCCCCCCATCATCTGAAACGGGTTGTGATGTTGACCGACGGGAACGAGAATGCCGGTCAGGTCAAAAACGCTGTCCTGAAAATGAAACGGGAGGGCATCCCGGTTTTCACGGTGCCTGTCCTGGCCCGCGCAACCGGAGACACCTGGATCGAGGCGGTGATGGCGCCGGAACGAGTGACCAGTGGGGAATTGTTTCCGCTGGAGGTTCACGCCTACAGCCAGTTGCCAAAGAACGGCACAATCGAAGTCAGGCTTGATGGCGAAATTCTGGAGACCCGGGATGTGGCCCTGGATGAGGGCATCAATCGTGTCGGTTTCGAGACGCTGGTCGACGAAACCGGCCCGATCACCCTGGAGGTGGAGTTGCGGGTCGACGGCGATCGTTTCGTCGACAACAACACGTTCAGAGAATCGGTCGTCGTCCTGGGCCAACCCCGGGTGTTGTACATCGAGGGTCGACCCGACAGCG
The DNA here is from genome assembly GCA_965247425.1 of Terriglobia bacterium. Taxonomy (GTDB): domain Bacteria; phylum Acidobacteriota; class Terriglobia; order 20CM-2-55-15; family 20CM-2-55-15; genus CAZOZZ01. The sequence continues at coordinate 235,554 of OZ252023.1, read as the reverse complement.
CGCATTACCTTGCTGACGTGCTCGCAATGGAAGGGATCGAGGTCGACACGATTGAGCCTTCAGCTGTGCCCGACACCGTCGATCAATTCGATGCGTACGAAGCTGTCATCCTCAGCGACGTTCGCGCAGACGAACTGACCGGGCGCCAGATGGACGCGATGGCGACCTATGTCCAGGACCTTGGCGGGGGGTTCATTCTCGCTGCAGGCGATTCCGTGTTTGGGGAAGATGGCTACTCCGAGACGGCCGTCGAAGAGATTCTTCCGGTTCGTTTCGACCTCGAACGCGACAAGACGTCGGTGGCGCTGATCATCGTGCTGGACAAGTCCGGAAGCATGGGCGGGCAGAAGATCGAGTTGGCCAAGGAGGCATCCAAGGCCGCGGTTGACGTGCTCGAAGACGACCACCTGATCGGTATCATCGCGTTCGACTACAACTACTACTGGCCGGTTCGTTTCCAGAGTGCCAGGAACCGTGAAGACATCAACCAGAGCGTGAGCATGATCATAGCCGGCGGCGAAACCAACATCTACCCGGCGCTGCGGGAGGCGCACCTGCAACTGACGGGAATTCAGTCCGAGGTTCGCCACGTCATCCTGCTCTCGGACGGCCGTTCGCTGCCCGACGACTATATCGGGCTGGTGGAGAACATGGCGGAGGAAAAGATGACGGTCTCGACGGTCGCCGTCGGAAATGGTGCGGATCGCGAACTGCTGTCCAATATCGCGGAATGGGGAGAAGGCCGGTCGTACTTCATCGAAGATGCCACGATGGTCCCACAGATTTTTACCGAGGAAACACAACTCGCCACGCAGGGCACGTTGGAGGAAGAGCCATTTGTGCCGCTCGTCGCCAAGGACGTCGAAGCGTTCAAGGGTATCGACTTCCTAAACGCGCCCCCCTTGCTTGGTTTTGTCGCAACACTCGCCAAAGATACCTCGGAAATCCTGCTGGAAGCTGAGGAGGACAAACCGATCCTCGCGCGGTGGCAGTACGGACTCGGAAAAACAGCAGCCTTTACTTCGGACGTGAAAGACCGCTGGGCGGCGGAGTGGCTGACGTGGGAGGGTTATACCAAGTTCTGGCCGCAACTGGTTCGGGAAACGATGCGCCGCCAGGAAGACGGCGAAATTGACATGAAGATTGAGAAGGAAGGCGGCAACGCCAACATTACGATTACCGCACTCGACGAGTATGGAGGATTCCGTAATGAGCTGGAATCCCAGATTCGAGTTATCGATCCGCAGCAGAACGCATCAGTCATCGATCTCCACCAATCCGGACCCGGAACCTACGAAGCGCAATTTCCCGTTAATCAACGAGGCCCATTCGTTTTTCGGATGATCGGCGACGAAGCGAACGTGTCTCGAATCCTCCCTTACTCCTATCCCGACGAGTTGCATTTTTACCCGCCGGATGTCGACCTGCTCGCCGAAGTCAGCAACGTAACAGGAGGAAAGTTCCAGCCCACGGCGGCAGACGTCTTCTCGACCGGCGGGGAAACCGTCGTCCTCCGTGTTCCCCTGTGGCCCTATCTGGCGATCGTGGCACTACTGCTTTATTTGACCGATCTCCTCCTCAGACGGATCCGCCTGTTTGAAGGCGCCGCCAAACCGGAAACCGTGTGCGGTGTTCCATCAAGATCCGGCGGTACGCTCGGAATCTCCGGACCTCTCCAACGATCCAGGAGTTCACCGGGAAGGCACTAGCCCGCATAAATCACCGAAAGGACCAGAAAAGGCCGCCCTGTTTGGCATAAATCGTTTGTCGAGAACGGTTCAGAAACCAAACGGAGGCGGCCCTTATGAGTACAGAGTGTAAACAAACCACGTTCGAATTTCACGGACTTCTTCAACGAAAAATGAAGGCGCGTTTCGACGGCGGCAAGATCACGTCTGACGCTGGAGTTCTGCTGCTGCGTGAAGTCGAAAAGCGGACCGGTTTGATCGATGGATTGGCGGGGTGTTTTAGCGATCATCGCGACCAACGGTTGATCGAACACACCGTGAAGGAGCTGTTGGGACAGCGGGTCTACGGGCTGTGCCTGGGATATGAAGACCTGAACGATCACGATCAGTTACGGACCGACCCGATGCTTGCGTTGGCGGTGGACAAAGCGGATCCGCTGGGAACGAATCGACGACAGGCCGGCGACTGGGGAAAGGCGTTGGCGGGCAAGAGCACGCTAAACCGATTGGAGTTGACCGGCGCCGAAGTCGGCGACCAGGAGCGGTACAAGAAGATCGCTATGGATGGGAACAAGATCGATCGTTGGATGGTCGATGCGTTTGTGGCAGCCCATGACAACACGGCGCCCGAAGAGATCGTTCTGGATCTGGACGCGACCGATGATCCGATCCATGGTCAACAGGAAGGCCGGTTCTTTCACGGCTACTACCGCAACTACTGCTATCTGCCCTTGTACATCTTCTGTGGAGAGCATCTGTTGTGCGCTCGGCTGCGCCCGTCCAATATCGATGGGGCGGCAGGATCAGTCGATGAATTGGAACGTATCGTCGGCCAGATCCGTCAGAGCTGGCCGGACGTGTCGATCATCATTCGGGCCGATTCCGGATTCTGCCGGGATGCATTACTGGACTGGTGTGAAACCCACCAGGTCGATTATGTGATGGGGTTGGCCAAGAACGACCGCCTCAAGCGAGAGATCGCTGACCAGATGATTCAGGCTGAAGCGGAGTTTCAGACCACTGGGAAATCGGCACGAGTGTTTAAGGATTTCCTGTACCGGACTCGAAAGAGCTGGAGCCGCACTCGTCGCGTTGTTGGCAAAGCCGAGTTCCTGGCCAAGGGCGCCAATCCCCGATTCGTGGTGATCTCACTGCCACCGGAACGACTCGGAGCCCAAGCGCTCTACGAAGATTTCTATTGCGCACGCGGCGACATGGAGAACCGGATCAAAGAACAGCAACTGGATCTATTTGCCGACCGCACCAGTGCGGGAACCATGCGCGCCAATCAGCTCCGACTGTATCTGTCCTCAGCCGCCTACATGCTTATGCAGGCGTTGCGTCGTCTCGGTCTCAAAGATACCGCGATGGCCCATGCCCAATGCGGAACCATCCGTCTGAAGCTTCTTAAGATCGGTGCGCGTATCCGCCTCACGGTCCGCAACGTCTGGATCTCGATGTCGGAGGCCTATCCCTATGCCGACGTCTTTGCTCTCATAGTGAGAAACCTGCAATCAATTCCGCTTCGTTGCTGACGACACCGAACCTTCAGATCCGAAAAACAGCGCCTCTCATCTGCCTCCCGGCGAGGCCTGCCTGCACTCGCCCATTCATGCCGATCTCCCGCCAAATGTCGCCGTGTCACAGGCTCAAAATCCGCCAATGTCCACGGCTCGCTCACTCTCAGCTCCAAGTCTCGCCGCAAATCGCTTCTCGTATCCGAACACCGATCGATTCTCCGATTGGTGATCCATCCGGGCTAGGGTTTGTTTCTTTGTCCCTTCCCCTCTGCGCCTCTGCGGTGAGAATTCCTACACCGTATTCCGTTCCACGCCTACGGGGCGACCGGCTTCGAGACGGACAAACAGGCTGGGAACACGGGAGATCGGGATCTCGGACGGGATGCCGCCGCCATATGGACTGGCTGGATCGCAGGCGTTGATGCGCAGCGAGTCGTCCGCCGAAACGACTCTGGCGGAACGAAGCGTCTCGACGGCTTCGGGCAGGGCGTACTGCAACCCGGAGATCTGATCGACGAACACACCCCGCCGCACCTCGCCTCTCCATTCCATGCGCTCCAGGACTCGGGCAGCTACAGCCCATGAAACCGGAAGTTTCTCGCGGGAGAACCATTCGCGTGTCACGACACCATAACGTCTCAACACGAGACGAACGAGCGCCTCGACCCGCTCCACCGGTGTCCCGGATTTTCCAATGTAGCCCTTCGACCGAACGAGCGACCAGCGGCCCGTCCAACCGGGAAGCTTCTTCCATGTTCGACGGAATTTTCGCATCTTCCGCGATCGATCGAGGATTGCCTCGTCCTGCGCCGTAGAGCTTCGTCTCAATCGGGCCAGTTCTCCGAAGACATCGTTTGTGACGACGCCGGACCAGAATAGTTCAGCCAGGCTGTCGACGAGTACCGACAGGGACAGGTCGAGCGATTCCCGGAAGTCTTCGAAGAAGGAGGCTCCCTGCTCGTCGAGGAACCGGGCCAGGACTTCGGCGGAGGCGGAAATCTCCCCCGGCTCCGTCGCGAACAACCAGCCGTGACCGCGTTCGACGAGTCTAACTTTTCCGCTGCTCGCACCCATCGCAAAGACCTTCCCTCTCGACATCAGTTTTTCCAGCGAGGACTTCGAATATCCCGTCACGCGCTCGGAAAGAATCTCCGATTCCCAGACCTCAGGAGGCGCTGGATACCCCTCCAACTGCTCCAGGACAGCTTCGAGCGAACTCGTCGGTCCCGTTCTCCCCTGCCAGTCCACGAGGAACCTCGTAAATTGGGCCAGGGAGGACGGCTGAACCTGGTCCCTGAGAATCGAGAGGGTGCGTCGATAAACCTGTTCGAGAGAGGCGGGATGACTCCATTCCTCGGAATCGGATACGAACGATCCCTTGATGGCGGACCCCTCCTCCCGGAGTGCATCCAGAACCGGGCCGACGTCGAAAGAAAAACGCAGGGCGAGAATCGGGGCAGGAACCGGAACATGTGTCAAAAGGAACCGGCGCAGCAAAATCTTCCGGGAATCGAGATCTCGTGCGGCATACAGCTCGCGCTCCTCGGCCAGAATCCACCGCGGCCCGAACGCCACGATACGTCCCTGCCCCTTCAGGGTCTCGGAGAAGGCCGGGTCTGCTGAGCGATCGGACATCTCTTCGTCGGAAAGGTCGCCCAGCTGATACAACAACTCTGCCAGTTCCTCGGGTGATCGGGCACGACGGTTTGCCCCCAGTAGCTGCAACCGCTCTTCAACTTGTTCGACCGCCTGCGGTTCGACAAGGTCACGACGCGCCGACGGGTCAAGGACTTCATCGAGAAGAGACCTGTTGACATGGAGCAGTTGGGAATGCCATTCAGCCCGCGGGCGGTCGTCTTCGTACATATACACGCCTATGAAACCGAAAAGCAGGGACGCTGAGAAAGGCGACGGGACTTCGGTTCGTTTCGCGTGAACAGCGATGCGGCCGGCCTCGATATCGGAGACGACCTTGAGGAAGCTTTCGAAGTCCATTCGGTCGTTGAGACAATCCCGCATCGTCTCCAGGATCACGGGAAAGTCGTCGTACTTCTTCGTGATCTCGAAGAAGTCGCCGGCACGTAATCGTTGCATCCACAGGGGGGTTCGGCGGCCTGGTTTGTTCCGCGGAAGCAGAAGCGATCGCATCGCATTTTCCCGAAAGGCGGCGACGAACAGCGGCGAGCGCGCAATCTCCTCGACAACCCAGTCTCGCAAGTTCTCGGTACGGAGACTGCTGACGATCTCGCGAATCGTGTCGGGTTCGACGGCTTCGGCGCTGTCGGGCACTTCGAAAAGAATCCCGTTATCCTGCTGTTGATATTGCACGTTAACGCGAAGCAGGTCTCGGAGACGCTGGCCGAGGACCAGAGCAAGCAGGTCGTTCACACGGCGTCCGAAGATGGAATGGATGGCGATCCTCGGGTTTCCGATCTCGTCGCGAAAAATCTCCGAAACGATGTTCCGGTCATCGGGAATCACGCGGGTCGCCACTTGTTGACTCTGAAGATACGAAACAATATTCCAGGCACTGCGGGAATCGAGAGCATAAGTGTCCTCGAGCCAGAGGTGGACGTCGGGGTCGTTGAGGCGCTGACCCACCTCGCGGTGAAACTCGCCCACCTTGAGGCTGAGTTCATAGTCCCGTCCGATCCCCTCCCCCTTCCAGAACGGCATCTTCGCAGGTTCGCCGAAGGCTTCCCTGACGATCACACGATCTGTACGAATTTCCTGGATGCGCCAGGACGAACTCCCCAGAAGAAAGACCTCCCCAACTCGGCTCTCAAAGACGAACTCCTCGTCGAGTTCACCGATTCTCTTGCCGTTTTCCAGGTACGCTGCGAAGAGGCCCCGGTCCGGTATAGTCCCACCGCTTGTAACAGCAAGCGACTGGCTTCCCGGCAGTTTTCGGGCGACATCGTTTTGTGGATCCCAGGAAATTCGTGCCCGGAGGTTGCGGAAGTCTCCGCCGCCGTAGCGACCGGCGACCATCCGAAGCACGGACAGAAAGACGTTCCGGGTCAAATTCTCGTAGGGATAGGCACGGCGCATCAGACCGAAAAGTGCTTCGACGTTCCAATCGTCCATGGCGACTGAAGCGACGATCTGTTGTGCCAGAACGTCGAGGGCGTCCTTGGGTACGATGGTCCGCTCGACCCACCCGTCATACATTTCCTTCACGACGACCGCTGTCTCGACAAGATCGTCCCGAAAGGTCGGAAACAGACGTCCCTGGCTCGTCTCAGATATCAGGTGGCCGGAACGGCCAACCCTCTGAACAGCAGCGGCGACTCCTTTTGGGGATTGGAGCTGGATGACCAGGTCGATGCCGCCGATGTCGATTCCCAGTTCCAGGGCCGACGTGGAGACGAGGCAACGGATCTCTCCCTTCTTCAGACGGTCCTCCATTTGGCGACGCGACTCCGGGGACATACTTCCGTGGTAGGCGAGCGCCAGTTCCTCCTCCGCAAGCTCGTTCAGACGTGCCGCGACACGTTCAGCGAGGCGCCGGTTGTTGGTGAAGACCAGCGTCGTCCGGTGACGCTGAATCAAACTGTACACTTCGGGAAACACGAGCGACCAGACGCTCTGGTCGGGCAGGTTCGTCAGGTCGGGAGCCACGCAGACGACCTTGACGTCCATCTGCTTCCGCCCACCCACATCGACGATCGTCACCGGTCGTGGAGCGGCTTCGGCGTCCTGGCCGCCCAGGAAACGTGCGATCTCCTGAAGAGGCCGCTGCGTGGCGGAGAGCCCGATGCGCTGCACGGACCTTGCTCGGGTGAATTGTTCAAGCCGTTCCAGGGTCAATGCGAGGTGCACTCCACGCTTGCTTCTTGCCAGGTTGTGGATCTCATCGACTATTACCGTGCGAACGTCACCGAACACGTCGCGCGCCTTACTGGTCAACAGGATGTAGAGCGATTCCGGAGTAGTGATCAGGATCTCGGGTGGACTCTTGCTGAAGGCCCGGCGTTCGGAGGGTGGCGTGTCGCCCGTCCTGACGGCCGTGCGAATAGACGACAGGTGTAATCCGTCGGCTTCGGCCAGACGGCTGATTCCCTCCAGCGGTGCCTGGAGATTCTTCTCGATATCGTTGGATAGCGCCTTGAGAGGCGAAACGTAAATGACACGGAGTCCGTGTTCGGTCTGTTTGTCGAGGTGATCGACGACGAGGGAATCGATCGCCCAGAGGAAGGCAGACAGAGTCTTCCCCGAGCCGGTCGGGGCAAGTATCAGAGTGTTCTCGCTTCTCTGAATGGCCGGCCAGCCTTCCGACTGGGCCGGTGTAGGCTGACCGAATTCGGTGCGAAACCAGTTTCGCACCAGAGGATGAAACGACTTGAGTGGCATGAGTTGCTCGTGTCTTGTCCCGTAAATACGGTTGCTATATTTCGGAGCCGAACGGTGCTGGATTTGGCAGACGACGAGGCGATGCTCTTCATTGTGAGGAGGAGCGACTCCAAAGACAGTGCCGTTCCGCCCGAACCCATAGGGCCGATGGAGGTTGCTGGTTGCGACGGCCGAACCGATCGGGTGCACACTTAGGTTTATAGATCGATCGAACGCCCTCGTTACGTCTGGCAACGCCCATCGGATATAGTAATCGTATTTGGGGGACAGGACGCTAGGAACCCGTGGTGGAAGTCTGTAGGGTCGCGTTACGAGCGCCATGGGGCTAGCTGCAAGGCGGCACGACGACGTCGATGGTTCTCATCGAAGACGGCGATGGTTCCCATCGAAGACGTCGATGCTCGCCATCTTGCATCTCTCCGCAGATGGCCCCATGCCGTCGTAACCCGTAGGGCGCAGGGGTCTTCGGGCCACAGGCTTTGTCATTCGTCGGTCACGAGGACTATGCATCGTTCCGCTCCTCATTTCGCGCCTGTGACCCGAATACCCCTGCGCGCGACCCTACAGACTTCCACCACGGGCTCCTAGAACACGATCGACTCCGCCAACGCGATTCGTAAACCCACATAGAGCAGCCATGGTCCCACGACCAACCCCGTGACCATCCATGTCGTCAGCCGTTGGCTGACGACATGCCGATAACCTACCGTGAGTAGCACAAGGATCCAGATCGACACCACATCAATCATCCCGGCGGCTACGTAGATCCCGGACGAAACTGCCTGGGGGTCCAGAAACACCGCCACATTCAAGCGCCCGATCTGCGAAGGCAGAAGTTGCTCGGACGCCGGCATCAGGACCATCACACTCTGGGCCAGATGGTGGAGCGAGGTGGGCAGGAACGCGAAGGCGGTGACTGACAGAAATGCCTTGAATCCACCCTGGCGTCCGGCAGCCGAAAAGATTCCGAGATAAAGAAGGGACACGATCAGGGTAATCAGGGCGGGCCCGAGCACCGCTGAAATGAGTCCAACCAGCCATGCGGTCCGAAGTGCCGCCTCGGACGGCGGTAATGTGAAATAAACAATCAGGCTCGTCAGAAACGCAAACACGGTGGGTATGGCAATTGGCAGAACGACGACGGGTCGCTCGGCTGCCCCATACATCGTTTCAGCCGGAAGCCAGAACACTTTGAGAACTCTGAGAAGATGATCCATTTGCGATACCGCCTGGAAATCCTACAGCATTTGGAAAGAGTGGTGGTCGGGCAAACGGATTGCGAGGAGAAATTCAGGACTTACCGCCGAGATGAAAAGGCAGGAAGGGAGAGGACTTTTTCCCACTCCGAGTTCTCCGCGTCTTCGCGGTAAAGTTCCACCCTGTACCCTGACAGTAAAACCGTCTCGTACGGGTTAGCGATCATCGAACGGATCGGCTTGACGTTTTGACTTTTGAGGCTCACGCAGTTAGCCTGCTCAGGTTGCTTGATATCTAAGAAGGAGCGTGTGTCTGAACCATGAAGCCCATCAACCTCGCCATCGTCGCGATCGTCGTAGCGTTAGGAACCACTTTTGCGTTTCCGCAAGCCAAACGGATCGTAGCCCCACCGGGATCGGTCGTTGCCGGTCTTCCATACAGCCCGGCCGTGCGGTCGGGGGACCTTCTTTTTCTGGCCGGATCGGTTGGCGTCGACGCGTCGGATAACCTCGTTCCAGGCGGGATCCAGGCACAAACCCGTAAGGCCATCGAGAACATCGAAACCGTGCTCAAGGCGGACGGAATGGGGCTGGAAAACGTCGTTTCCACCAAGGTCTACCTGTCGGACTCGCGACTTTATGGTGAGATGAATATTGCCTACGGAGAGGCCTTCCGGGACAAACCCCCGACCCGTGCCACGCTCGAAGCGGACCTGGCGCTCGAAGGCAGCCTGATCGAAATCCAGGCCATCGCGGTTCGTCCGGGAATTGAGAAAGAGGTCATTCGTATTCCCGGTGAAGGCGCGAACACCAGGCCATACAGCCGCGCGCTGCGCGTCGGCGATTACCTGTTTGTCGCGGGCTTGATCTCCCAGGATCTGTCGACCGGCAATTTCGCTCCCGGCGACATCAAGGACCAAACGACCCAGGTGCTCGACAATGCAAAGGCGTTTGTAGAGGCGGCGGGCTTCTCGATGTCGGACATGACGGTCAGCAGCGTGTTTCTGACGGACGCAAGAGACTTCGGCGGGATGAACGAGGTATATCAGACCTACTTCGGTGACGTTCCGCCAACGCGTGCCACGGTGCGGACCCGTCTGATGAGCACAGATTCGAAGGTAGAGATCATGCTGTGGGGCGTCAAAGGGGAGAAGGAGCGTGTCGGTGGCGGCAACAGCCGAACACTCAGTTCGGGTATCAAGGTCGGCAACACCGTGTTCCTCTCAGGCTTCGTCCGTGGAAACAGGCAACTGCGAGGCGACATATCGGGCCAGACCAGGGCCGTGCTCGAACAGGTGCAGAGCGTTCTCTCCGAAGCTGACATGGACCTCGGAGACATCGTCAACTCCAGCGTCTTCCTCACCGACGTCAGAAACTTCGGCGCCATGAACGAGGTCTACAGAGAAATGATGGTCGACGCCCCTCCACCCCGGGCCACGGTGGGAACCCAGTTGATGTCCGCGGCAGGACTGATCGAGATCATGATGATTGCTGCTAGGGACTAAGGGTCCGCTCAAGATCAACTTCACAGAATTGGCGCCCAGATTTGCGTCAGATTCGGTCGCGACCGATTGAGCAGACCGGAGGAATAGCCCCGCTATTTCGAGGATCTGCGATTGAGGAGCGGCCGAAGATGACGCGAAGATGGTGATGCCAAAATGTGAAGTTAATCTTGAGCGGGCCCTAAGGGTGGAAAGACGCTGAGGCGCAGAGACGCAGAAACAGATTTTTCGGGATCAAGAGAAGCAGGAACGGAGAGGGATTTCTTTCAAAAGGAAAGGACTTCTTTGCGCCTTTGAGCCTCTCGGTCGAAATCCCTTCCTACTTTTCCCCCGGCCTCCCCAAATCCCCATTCCCTCGCGCTGTCTCGACAATCTGATTCTGATGAATCTGTTGTTCCAGGCGCAGGTTGGCGTGTTTCAGATACGCCGTCAGGGCACCCAGGCGTTCCCGAACGGACGTCATCTCCAGAAGGTGCTGTTTTTCCTGGAAGTCCATATCCAGAACGTAGCTCACCATGAACGACAGATCCCCGGCCGAAGTGGGGAGTTCAAGCTTGCCGGGCCGCTCTCCGGTCAACTGGAGCCCCTTGCGGTACGCTTCCCGGTACAGTTCTCCGACTTCACGGGCCAGCGCGATCACATCCGATTCCACGTCGGGGCGGTCGTCGACGAGTTCGACAACACCACGCCAACACCCATCCTGCTGGGTCAGCCTGGCAATGCGGAAACGCGCCTCTCCTTCGGTCCAGATGTTCATGCGGCCACCCTCGAGCCGTTCCACGTCGGCGACACGCGCCAGCACGCCTACCTTTTGAATCGCGGACGCGGTCTCTTCCTCCCCTTTCAGGAGGACCACTCCAAACGGCGCGTCATCGTTGATGCAAACGTTGATCATTGACTTATAACGCTCCTCGAAGATGTGGAGCGGCAGCATGACGCTGGGAAACAGAACAACGTTGGATAGGGGAAACAGAGGAATTTCGATCTGATCTGTCGACATACACTTAAATCAGGAATAGGAATCCAGGAGCCTCGACGACAGAAGTGACCGTCTCGGGGAATCGAGGCCGGATGTTCTCGATTTTGAGGCGAATAGTGGTTCTATTTAACTAACAATCGTGGGAGTGTGGACCGATTCTACCGCTTGTGTACTCGATTTCTACCGCTTGCGGTAGTCGATCACTTCTGCCGCCGAAGCTCCCAGCCTGATTTATATGAAGAGTTCGTCGTCGGAATGCGCCTGATCGACCGTGCTCCGGTTCTTTCGGTTGAGGAAGACGTCGAGACCCTTCGTCAGTCCGCGAGCCAGCGCGCCGACTTCCCGAACAGGTCGAATGATTGAATCCTGGACCACATCCACGGTTTCGTTCACCCGCTCGGCGACCTCGCGGCTCATGTTGTCGACTTTCTCAAGCTGACTCTGCAGCGCCTGACCGGTCTCGCCGACCATCTCTTCGACACGATGGAACTGTTCGCGTGCGGCACTTCCGATTTCGACGACGTCCTCGGACACAGTCTTCAGGTTCTCGGTAACGGTCTTAAGCGATGGCATCAGGTCCCGAAGTTGCGACAGGGTCAACTCGACCTGCCCGGCCACCCTTCGAGACAGGATGTAAAGGCTCACCAGGATGACGGCCTGGACGAGCACGGCGACCGCTGTGAGGCCGACAAACAGGGTGAGTAAACCTTCCAAATTTGCCTCCGATCAGTCCGAGCTTTCTTTTTCATGGAGGTAGGCTTCTTTGCCCGCCTCGAACGCCGATGCGAACTGTTCTTTCTGCTGCTGGACCACGTCTTTGCCCTTGTCGATCAAGCTACTGACTTCTTCTTTGCTCCTGTCGATCAGGCTCGTGACTTCCTCTTTCCCCTTGTCGACGATGGACGTCACCTCGTTGCCGACACGGCGACGACTATCGTCGACATAGTTTCGCCCTTCATCAACCTTGCGATTCAGGTACTCGCGCCCTTCATGTGTCCGCCGGGTGATCTCATCCCGGGTCTCCCGGCCTGATTTCGGAGCAAAAAGCAACGCAACGACGCTACCGATGCTCGCTCCAACTAGAAAATAGAGGAATTTATCTCCACCACTGTCGCTCATGTCGACCTCCTTTTCGTTCTTAATTCAATGGTAGCACAAGAGCCTTCGACCGGCTGAGCATCCCGGACAGTCTGGATATCCTGGCAGCCCCCGCAACGCCGCGAAGAACGCGAAGAACGCGAAGAAAAATTAGTCTTCAAGTTTCCCTCGTGCACTCCGTGTCTCCGCGGTGAAGTCCCTGCTCTCCTCATCCCTGTGGAAGTGGCGCCAGATCGCTGCGGCCTGACTGCGGTTGGCGACTTGTTCCAACTCCTCCAACGAGGCGGCCCGGGTCTTCTTGACGGAACCGAACCGTTCGAGCAGTTTTCGCACCGTGCGCGGTCCGACACCGGAAACATCCATCAATTCGCTCGTGCGGTATCGCCGCCCCCGGCGTTCACGATGGAACCGTATGGCAAAACGGTGGCTTTCATCCCTTATCTGCTGGATGAGCCGGAGTATCGGCGACCGGCGGTCCAGAATGACCGGCTCGTCCTCGCGCCCGGCGATATAGATGATCTCTTCCCTCTTGGCTATGCTGGCCAGGGGCTGATCCACGATGTTCAGTTCGTCAAGAGCCGCCTGGGCGGCATGTAGTTGCCCGATACCCCCGTCGATCAGGATCAGGTCGGGTAAGCGGCGCTTCTCTTCGACGACCCGTCGATACCGACGCCCGACGACTTCCCTCATGCTGCGAAAGTCATCCGGTTTTCCCGTCACGGATCGAATGATGAATCGCCGATAGTCCGACTTCTTCAAGCCACCGTCCCTCCAGACGACCATCGAAGCAACGATATCGCTCCCCCCCAGATTCGATATATCGAATGCCTCGATCCGGCGAGGCGTCTTCTCGAGGTCCAGGGCCTCTTCAACCTCTCTGGCAATGGCCGCGGCCGATGGCATGCCCGATCGAAATCGCTGCTGGAACGAGAGCTGGGCGTTTCGACGAACCAGTTCGATCAACTCTCGCTTTCCCCCACGCAGCGGCGTCCGGATTTCAACCTTGCGGCCTTTCCGTTCCGACAGCCAGGCGGCCAGCAGTTGTTGGTCTTCGAATGCATAGGGAACATGTATTGCGACCGGGATGAATGGAGCATCGAGGTAATATTGCTTCAGCAACGCCCCCATAAACTCGCTGGCGTCGAACCCGACCAGTTCTTCCCAGAACAGTTCCCTCTTGTTGACGACCCGACCGCCCCTCATGTGAAACGCCGAGACGGCGACCATCGGACCATCCTGATGACAGCCGAAGATGTCGATGTCGTCGGACCCCGTCGACGCCATTTTCTGACGTTCGGCAATCTGTTCTATCGTCCGTATCGCGTCCCTGTAATGCGCGGCCGCTTCGTACTGCTCTGTACGGGCCGCCTCCCGCATCCTCTCTCCGAGCCGTTCGACCAGGTCGCCGCTCTTTCCTTCAAGGAACATCCGCACGTCGTCGACCGCGTCCCGGTATGTCTCCCCACTCGCCAACTCGGAAACACAAGGTCCGAGGCAGCGGTGGATGTAGTGCTGCAGGCACGGGCGGCCCCGTTTACCGTCGATTCGAATATTGCAGTTTCGGACAAGAAAGTGCCTTTCAACCAACCGGAGGGTTTTCCTCGCCAGTCCACCCGGGAAGAAAGGTCCGAAATAGAGAGCACCATCCTTCCGGACGCGCCGGGTGATCAACGCCCTGGGATAGGACTCATTGATCGTGAGCTTGATGAAGGGATACGTTTTGTCGTCCCGGAGCAACACGTTGTACTTGGGCTTGTTCTCCTTGATGAGGTTGTTCTCGAGCGCCAGGGCTTCGCTTTCCGTGTCGGTCACGATGAATTCGACGTCGACGATTCGCCCCATCATCTGGTCCTTCCGCTCATCCAGGTTGCGGGATTCCTGGAAGTAGCTTCGAACACGACTTCGTAAAGACTTCGCCTTGCCGACGTACACGATCGCCCCGTCTGAATCCTTGTACAGGTAGACTCCGGGAGAGACGGGGACGTCGGCCAACTTCGCTTCGAGAGTGGTGTTCATCAAATCACGGAACCTCATGGACAGAACTCTGAAAAGAACCTACAGACAGGAACTTACGTCCCATTTGAAAAATTATAACAAGCCTTGACCGGGCCCCGGCTTTAACGTACATTTCGGCCTAGCAAAGTCCACGCGGCCTTATCTACCATGAAACGGCGTTTCCCCACGATCCTGGCCATCACAGTCACGTTTCTGTTCGCCGTCCTGGCGATCAACCGGCTGGACTGGACGGACAGCTCCACCTTCCTGACGAGCCTCGATCTGCGATGGCTGGACACCAAGTTTCAACTGCGGGGGAGCCTGGTTCCCGGGGACGAGGTGGTCATCGTCGGACTCGACGATCGAACGATGGACTCGCTGGGGTCCGCCCGGACTTTCGAACGAAAACACGTGGCTGCACTGATTGACCAGATATCCGCGGCCGGACCTCGAGTGATCGGCTTCGACATCCTGTACGAGGACGAGGACGCGAGCGACCCTCGAAACGACACGCTTTTTGCCGAGGCGATCGAACGCGCCGGAAACGTCGTCATGGCAGTACGGCTGGATCTGGAGTCGACGACCGGTGAAAGCGGAGAACGTCAGGAACTGGATCCGGACTTTCAGGAGTTGGTGGTTCAGAAACAGGTTTTTCCGGCAGTCCGGCAGAGAGGGACCAACACCGGAGCATCGCTGATTCAAGGCTATGACCTGTCGATGAACCTGCCCATCCACAACCAGGCCGCTGCCACGTTCGGATTCGTCAATTTCCATCCCGATGCCCAGGGGTTTCTGCGTTATCAGCCGCAGTTCATCGAGTGGGGCGGCCGCCTTTACCCGTCGCTGGACCTCCAGCTGCTCAAGCTTTACCTGGGGGCGCCCTCGGTCACCATTGCGATGCAGGACAACCGGGTCGAGCAGGTCCAGGTCGGCGACTACGTGATACCGACCGACCGCTTCGGCCGTTTCATGGTCAACTTCAACGGGGAGGCCGACACGCATCGCAGAGTTTCGTGGATCGATGTTCAGGAGGGCCGCGTAGACCCGGAAGCCCTGCGCGACAAGATCGTGATCGTCGGCCCGCATGCCGTGGGGTTGGGCGACGTCGTCCCGACTTCGTTCGATCCCGTCCTTCCGGGAGTCGAACTGCACGCCAACGTCATTGACAACGTCCTGAGCCAACGCTACCTGATTCGAAACACGACGACCACGATGCTGGATATGGCGTTCATCCTCATCTTCGGCCTCATCGTGGCCATCTACCTGCCGAAGATGGGAGCCACGCGGAGCATCTTCTATTCGGCACTCGGGTTGGTCCTGTTCACCGCTTTCAACGTCTGGATCTTTCTCGAGTTTGACTGGGTTCTCAGCTTGGTCTATCCGGGCCTTGCTCTGACCGCCACGAGCGGCTCGCTGATCTCGTACAAGTACCTGACTGAAGAGCGAGAGAAGAAACGCACAAAACAGGTCTTTTCTCACTATCTCGATCAAGCGGTCATCGACCAGGTGGTGGACCAACCCGAGAAGCTTCAACTGGGTGGGGAGAAACACAACCTGACCGTGCTCTTCTCGGACATTCGCGGCTTCAGCTCGTTCTCCGAGAAGATGACTCCGCAGGAGCTGGTTGGATTCTTGAACACCTACTTCAACGCGATGACCAACATCATCTTCAAGTACCAGGGAACGCTGGACAAGCTGATCGGAGATGCGGTCATGTGCTTCTGGGGTCACCCAGTCGAAGTGGAAGATCATCCCCTCCGCGCGACGGTCGCCGCAATGGAGATGATGCAGGTTGTCCGTCATCTGCAGGAAACCGTTCAATTGCCGGACAGTCAGGGCTTCGACATCCGGATCGGTGTCAACACCGGCGAGATGGTGGTCGGCAACATGGGGTCGGAGAGCCGCTTCAGCTACACGGTCATGGGAGATGAAGTGAACCTGGGCGCGCGGCTGGAGAGCCTGGGAAAATTCTACGGCGTCAACATGCTCATCAGCGGCCAAACGTACGAGAAGGTCAAACATCGCGTCTGCTGCAGGGAACTGGATCGCGTCAAGGTGAAGGGAAAAGATCAGGCGGTAACCATCTATGAACCACTGGGCCTGCTCCCGCCGGAGGTCGAACGGCGCCGGGCCGATCGGAGGAGCGAACCGTCTCTTGGCAAGAGGCTTAAAGGCGGGTACGTCGCGGCGCGCCACGGAGAACGGCGCAGGGGCAGCAACCGACGCATGGGTTCACCCGAACTGGTCGTGGACCCGATGTGGAACGAAATCAGACCGCTGTTCGAAAAGGCTTTGGGACTCTACAGAATTGCCGACTTCGACGGTGCCGACCGCGCGTTCGATCAGGTGTTGGAGCTCCGCCCCGCGGACGGGCCGTCAACGATGTTGAAAGCGAGAATCGAAAAGAATCGTGTAGAATACGCCGGTGGAGTCGCAGACTTCGATCCCGTGTACAGGTTTGACCAGAAATAGCTTGTACGTTTGAAGGCCTCGCCGCATGGTAATTTCAATGAAGCTGGTTCGTCCATCAAGTCGCGGCTTGGGTTTGGCAGCTGTATTCCTGGGATTGACGCTGGCATTTCCTGTCGCGACCGTCCTGGCGAAGTCCGTTCCTGTTGGCGATATCATCCTTCTCGGAACCGTCGAAAGATCCGGCCTGCGACTCACCAACGACACAACTTTGTTCGAAGGCGATTCTTTGCGCACGCACGGCAAGAGCGGCGGCGTCCTGCGGTTTGGACGAGGTCGGCTTGAAATAGGAGAGTCCACGGATCTGGAAATCGTCAGTGGACAGCCGCTGAGACTAATCCTTAAGTCCGGGGCCGTGACTTTCAACTTTCCCACGGGGACGGACTTCGAAATCATCACGCCTCAGCTCCTGGTCCACCCCGGCCCGGACCTGGAAGCGGTATCGGGCGAGATCGTTGCCGTGCCGAACGACGAGGATCGCGTCGAAAGTCGAACGGGCTACTTGAGCGTGATCGAGCGTCAGGCTCACGGCGCCAGCCGGCGTGTCTATGGGGGAGAGGTCCTTATCGCTTCCCTGGTTCCCACCGTATCGATACCGACGGCCGCTCCCACCTTTTTCCCGCCACAAGCGGGTGCGCAGATCGCCGAGTTCGAAGCCGTTGACGGTCAGGTGCGGCTGACACGCGTCAATACCACCCTGGTCACTGCCGTCGACAACCCCGGCGTGCCTCTGTTCAGCGGCGACCGGGTGCAAACGTTGCAGGGACGGGCTGACATCCGGTTCACCGACCAGAGCCTGTTGACGATGGAATTCGGCACGGACATTATCATCGAAGAGCAACAGCAGCCGACCGGGCTGTTGCGGCGGGTCACTCAAAGCCTGGGCAGCCTCTGGTTCAACATTCAGCAGGTCGTCGGTACAGAGACCGAATTGAATACTCCGACGGCGGTGGCTGCCATACGGGGTACCGAAGGCACACAGGTCGTCCCCAATAACACCCAGAGCACGCATGCTCTGAACGAAGGTATCGAGGACATCACCGAGCGCGTCACCGGACAAACCGTCTCTATCACGGACGGCCAGCAGGTCACTGCGATCCGCGGCGTCGGCTTCACTCCAATCGTCGCATTGCTGGCGGTCATCCCTAAACCTGGAGTCGGAGCCGGGGCAGGTGGTGGTGGCGGCGGAGCGGCCGGTGGCGGTGGCGCGGCCGGAGGTGGCGCGGCCGGTGGTGGGGCCGGAGCCGCAACCGGAGCCGCGACGGGTGCCGCAGCCGGGGCCGCAACGTCTACAGTGTCCACAGTAGCCACGGTCGCGGCCGCAGGTGCCGCAGCCGGTGCAGTCGCAACCGCAACCATCGTTCCGCTGGCAGCCCGGGACGAGCCGCCTCCGGCAGACGCGAAGGTCCCTTTGAGTTTCCCTGGCGGCGGACCAGGCGGCGGAGCAGATGTCGCTGCCGGTGTCGCAGCCGGTTCAATCAGAACCGCGCTCAGCGTTCCGCTGGCAGCCCGGAACCAGCTTCCTCGGGCCAGCAGCAGCGTTCCTTCGGGTTTCCCCGGCCGCGGAGCCTCGGTCGACCGACGCCCCCCTCCCGACCGTGGACCTTGGACTGTGGTGAACTTCCCGCCCGGTCGGCGTTTTTAGCTGCATAAAGATCCCCGGATTTCCCCCCGCTACCGCAATCGCCGATAGACGACTATCGCAATCGTCGATAGACGACTATCGCAATCTCCGATAAATATTAAACCCCACCTTGAACGCATCTGTCCCGTTGACCGTGTATTGAGCTGTTGTCAATGGCCGGGCGGTTGACAGCACAAACTGGAAGGTATGGCGGAAGGTGGCCTTCTGGACGCTGACGGAAACCGCGGGGCGATCGAACAACTCACCGGTAAAACCCTTAAGACGTGGGACATATTCGCCCACGAGGGAAACGGTTGGGGTTAGTCGAAGGCCGGCACCCAGGCCCAGGGCGGCCGTGTAGTCGAATTCGTTTCCAAACAGGAACTCCGCGGGAAGAAACGTTTCCTCGTCCCGGGTGTTGAACGCAATGCTGGGCGCAACCGCAAGGGAGAATCGATCGCCGAAGGTCCGTGTCGACACGAATTGGGCAAACGGCGCAAACCGCTCCTGAAAATTATCCCGGCCTTCGACTCCGACACGTAGCTGTGTCGTCAGGGGGCCCGACTCGTTCTGGCGGGAAAGCTGGAAGGACGAAGCGAGCTCGACCGTCCGACCGAGGTTACTTCTCATCGCCGAGACGCTCATCCAATCGGTCAAGCCTACCTGCACACCGAAGGTAATGAAGGCCCCGCCGTCAAATCCGAAAAGATTCTTCGGCGAATTCCTGGTAAAGACAGGCATGTTGAACCGATGCCCGATCAGAAACTCCACGCCCCCACGCCTCATCGGTTTGGCATTGGAAAGGTTGACGACACGCGACCCGAAGAACGCGCCTTCGCGGGCATAGGTATCGACGGGTATGTCGGACCTCGGAGCAAACCCGGAGGCGTCGGGGGGCGGAGCCGGAGCCGGGTCCGGGGTGTCGACAGGAGGGTCATCCGGTAATCCCGGTATGCTCCTCGATTCCAGATCGACGAGATATTTCCGTCCTTCGAGTTCGACGACCACCTTGTTGTTTTCCGGGTCCGTGAAATGAACCACGAGCAAATCGCCGATTCGCGACGTCCGATAGGTAAAACTATCGGGATAGTCCGCGCGCAACATCGGCGTGAAGTTGAAACCGGCGTCGTAGAACGCCAGCCCGAACTCGGTATTGTCCCCTCCCCCGTTGGGATCGACGTGGCAGAGGCCGCAGCTGTCCACGTCCGGATTTCTGAACGGGTCTTCCCTGTAGGCGTCCAGGAAGTCGGGAAAGGCCCAGCCCGGCACGGAAACGCTCAGGGCGAGAAGGACCAGGAAAATTCTGCTGAGTCGTGTCATGAAGTCACCTGTATTTTGGCTGTGGACTGTTGGCTGACAGCTAACAGCCGCTGGACGTTCTTCCAGCGATAATCGTACCTCGGGAATTGAACTTGTGACGCGAAACATGGGGGTTGTCGGCAATGAAGAACCGCCAGGGCTTGTCGCGATACTCGCCCGCATAGTCTACCCCGATACGAGGGCCGGCGGCTATCGGCGAAGGACTGAGGCTCCGATCCTCGATCCACAGGGCCCGCCCGCCCAGACTGGCGGCGTTCAGTGCCAGATCCACCGACATCGCCTGGCATAGTTTGCCCGGTCCACTGGCGATATCGATGTCGCGCCTGGCCCGACGACGGTTTCTTCTCATCCGATCCACTCCGTCAAGAGGCTCGATCGCCCGAATCAGAACGGCAGCCGGGAACCCTTCGGGCTCCGTGACGGCATTCAGGCAATAGTAAACGCCATAGATCATGTACACATAGGCAAAGCCGGGGCGCCCGAACATGACAGATGTTCGCGGCGTCCTCCCCTTCGAAGCGTGGCAAGCCAGATCGTATGGGCCAGCGTATGCTTCAGTTTCTACAATCTTACCGGAACAAACTGCTTTGCTAACTTTCCGGACGAGCACCTTGCCGAGCAAGTCGACCGCCACTTCAACCGCGGACCGGGCATAAAAGCTCGCGGGTAGAATCATTCGGGCGTACCTGTTCGTTTGAGTTGCACGGGGGGCATAATGGCGAGAGACAGCAACGCCAGAACACTTACGACCGTACCGATCACAAACGTGGTGTGGAGCGCGTTGGCAAGCATGGACTGGAACGACTCGACCATCTCCGGTGCGAGGAGTTGGCGAGCGGCAGGCTGGAGAAACGCGTCCGGGTTCTGAACCAGATGTTGAAGCTCTCCGACGTCCGCCCCTCCACCGGCATTCGATGTCAGCTGGACCATTTGCGCGTTCATTCGCTGCGCCATGACGGTTCCCATGATCGCGACTCCGATCGCACCGCCGATGCTTCGAAAGAACTGGGCGGTAGAGGTCGCGATCCCAAGCTGCTCCCGACTCACCGACGACTGGACGGCAATCAAGCTGGTGATCATCACCAGCCCCATGCCCGACCCGATCAGACCGACGTTCCTGAGCACCGTGATGCGGGTCGTGTCGCTGTCCATAAGGTCCAGCAACACAAACCCAAGAACCATCAGAACCATCCCGACGAACATCATTGTCCGGAACCGCACGCGCAGTAACAGTCGGGCCCCGACGATCGAAAAGACGACCCATCCCATCAGAAGGGGAGTCAGCACGGATCCGGCCTCGGTCGCCCCGGTCCCGAGAACGCCTTGAACAAAGAGCGGAATGAAGGAAATGACACCGAACATCGCCATTCCAGACAGGAATCCGTTGATGGAAGACGCGGTAAACACCTTGTTGCGAAACAACTCGATCGGGATCAAAGGTTCCTGGGCCTTTCGTTCGACTCCCAGAAAGAGAACCAAGGTCAGGATGGAACCCGCAATCAGAAACAGGCTGGACGGTGTCGTCAGGTCGAACGAATCGCTGCTCCGGACAAGGAGCAACATGAAAAGAGTGATCGAGATGGTGAACAACACGATCCCGGAAACGTCGATCTTCCGTCGGTGCAGCCGGGAACGGTCCTCAACCAATTGGGTCCCGATGATGAGCGCGGCGACAAGGCCGAAGGGAATGTTCAGGTAGAACACCCACCGCCAGCTCAGTTGATCGGTGATGACGCCGCCGAGCAGGGGACCCGCGATACTGGCCAGACCCCAAACCCCGCTGAAGTATCCCTGAACCCGGGTCCGCTCGACCGGGGTGTACAACTCGGCGATGATCGTCATGGCCAAAGGCAGGAGTCCACCGGCCCCCAGTCCCTGAATGGTACGGAAAACGATCAACTGCACCATCGACTGCGCCTGGCCGGATAGAATCGACCCCAGGAGAAACAACGAAATCGCAAGCAGATAGAATGGCCGGCGCCCGTAGAGGTCCGATAGTTTACCCCATGCGGGGACAGTCACGGTGGAGGCCAGCAGATAGGCTGAGAACACCCAGCTGTAGATCTCCAGCCCCCCGAGAGAAGCCACAACAGTCGGCATCGCGGTACCGACGACGGTGGCCTCGAGCGCGGCCAGGAACATTCCGACCAGGATTCCAATCGTTATTATCAGCCGGTTCGCGGGGGGGTACATTAACGACTCGTCGGGCACAAAAAAGCTCCTTCAAGCAAGGCAACTTCGTTCGAACCCGACTGATGTCGGCATCAACTTGGGCGTGATATTCAGACTTCCGAGGTGGGACGGTGTAAGTAACTACAAAATAAAGCGGTTCGATCTTGCTCTCCCCGCCTGAAATCGAACCGCGTGAACCCGAAATCTCTATGCAGCCTTCGTCTTGCCCTTGTTCTGTCTCTTGATCTTCCAGTGTGCAAACGGATATTTGTGCCCACAATTGGGACATTCCCAAGCCCCCTTACGGGCATCCGCATCCAGACCGTGAGACATTCTAACCACCAAGTGGCATTGCAGACACATGGTTGGCTGGCTGTAAATACATGATTTATCGATAACTTTGGTCATTCCCTCTCATCCTCAATGTCAATTTTCGGGTCTTGTCGCCGCACGACAGAATCCGTCCTCTCCATACTTTAGACGCAGGAAATCGAAAAAGCTCACAACCAAACGTCAATGTAGAATAACGGATCCTCCCGGCATCCGGCTACTCGAATTCCCCTCTGCCCCCGAACCCACCCCATTCGAGCCCGATCACGCTGCTGCGAGAAGCCCCTGTATGCCCTTCAATCCATGCTAATATTTGGGCTTATGCGAATCCCGGTGATTCCCATTGCAGTCGCGGCCGTGCTGTTGACAGCGTTGCTGTACGTGCTCACCTTTACCGCACCCACGATACGAACTCTCGAGGCCCCGCTCCTTTCTCCAATCGTGGACGTCGATGGGATTGAGACCGATCTGGCGATCGCACCCGACGGAGTCCGCTATGTCGTTGTCGTGGATGGAAACCTCTGGTTTGCCGATACCAGTGACGGATCTCAGCGCCAGCTCACCGCTGCGAACGAACCCGAAGCCTCTCCTGCCTGGACACCGGACGGCACCCGAATTACTTTCTCACGGGGCCCGGACACGTTCGAAGTGGGTCCCGATGGCCTCGTAGTAGAGCCGTTCATGTCGAACGCCAATCACCTCAGCTGGTCTCGGGATGGACGGATCAGTTTTGTCCGGGATCGTGCGCTCTGGGTAGCGGAAGCCGATGGTTCGGGAGCACGGGAACTCCTCGCCGCCGACGAAAACGCCGACGTCACGATTCGATGCCCGCGCTTTTCGCCCGACGGCACGGAGCTGGTCTTCATCAAGTCGATGCTGAACCTGAGAGGTGAGGTTTGGCGTTTTGTTCTCGATTCTGCTGAAGCCCTGCCCTTGATCGCGGATCGCAACGCGGAAAACCCGACGGCGGTCGATTGGGTCACAGGCGGAAACCATGTCGTGTACCTGACCGATCGAGGGGGAGGATTGGCCTTGTGGTATGTCGACCTGAACGAAGCCACAATGGTTCCCATGACGACACCCATGATGGGGTTGTCACTCGAACCGCTCGGGATTGCCGTTTCGGGCGAACGGATCGTCCTTCCCCGCCACTTCATCGATTCCGATATTGTGACTTCGGGCGGGACGTCCATAGTCCACACGGACCGTCTGGAATTCGACCCCTCCGTGTCGCCGGACGGGCGATCGATCGCCTACACGGTCGAGGACGAGGGTAAGTTCGAGGTATGGATGGCGTCCATAGACGGCACGGACGCCACCTACATGGCGCTGGGCAGGCACCCACGCTTCGCGCCGAGCGGAAACGAAATAGTCTATACACGCACGAACCTCGAAGGGAACAAGGACATCTGGAAAGTCGACACGAGAACCGGCGCGCCCGTTCGGCTGACCGATGCCGAAGAGTTCGACGACACCCCGGACTGGTCGCCGGAGGGGCGTTCCATCATCTTTGCCTCCGAACGTGGCGGCGAACTGTCGCTCTGGACGATTCCAGCTTCCGGTGGCAAGAGATCGAAGCTGGAAGTAGGCGGTTACGCTCCCAGGTATTCCGCCGACGGCGAACACATCCTGTACTGGCATCGCGGTGGGATCTGGACTGCCGGGCTGAACGGCGAGGAACCGGATCGGGTGGCCGACGCGCCCGATCCGGTCTTGGGCGTGTGGAGTACACGGGGACCGGCATTTTTCGCGAACGGCAGCATCCAGATCGGGGACCGCGTGACTGATGATCCACTACCCACGATGTGGCCGGCATTCGATCGTCTGCCCGATGGCGGCTGGCTCGTCGCTTCAGTACAAATACAAAAGACGGAATTGTGGGCAATAGATCTCGTATTCACGGAGAAGTGAAGGAAATTCGTTGATGACCTTTGAAGGCAAGGTCGCTGTCGTGACCGGGGCAACCAGCGGCATCGGACGCGCAACAGCTCTCGGGTTCGCCAGCCACGGCGCGCGAGTCGCGGGCGTCGGACGGCGCAGGGAGGCGCTGGACGGTTTGTCAAACGTCCACGCCTATCAGACGGATCTGACTTCGGAAGCCGAAACCGCACAGTTGTTCGAAGAGGTCCGGCGAGACATGGGCGGAATCGACATCCTGGTAAACGCGGCCGGGATAATCGAACTCGGCGACATCGAGAAAACGACGATGTCGGAATACGATCAGATGATGGCGATCAATGTCCGTTCCGTCCTCCACTTGATGAAGTTGTGCCTTCCTGCAATCATCGAGAGAAAGGGCAACATCGTCAACGTGTCGAGCGTCACGGGCCTAAGGGCATTTCCAGGACTTCTGTCCTATTGCGTCAGCAAGGCCGCGGTGGACCAACTCACCCGGTGTGCCGCACTCGAGCTGGCGCCAAAAGGAGTCCGTGTGAACGCGGTCAACCCCGGCGTGGTCCGTACCAACCTCCACCTCAACTCGGGGATGACCCAGGAAAAATACGAGGGCTTCCTCGAACACAGCACGACCACCCACCCTCTCGGCCGGGTCGGCGAACCCGAAGAAATCGCCGATCTCATCATGTTCCTCGCCTCCGACAAAGCCGGCTGGATCACGGGCGCCACATACTCCATAGATGGTGGCCGGGCCGAAACCTGCGCAAGATAGGGCCTTCGACGCAGAGGCGCAAGGACGCAGAGACGCAGAGAACAAGGATCTCCTCGCTTGACGGCAGATTCTCCCCTGGCGGCGAACTATTCTACAAACGAAAGAGTTTTCAAAGAGCGTCTCGCCCTGACTTCAAGGCAATACAAGGCACTCTTAATACAATTACTTTGCGCCTCTGCGTCTCTGCGTCTGGAAACCTATAGTCATTCAGCGATGCTTCAGTCAGGCGACCATCAACCACGTGTAGGTAAGACGGTGACGCGGCGCCAGGGCATCTCGCCTTTGCTCTCCGATCCCAGGCCCATTTTCTCGACGAGCAGGTGCTGGAGGCGACGGACCTCGGACGGTTGGGGAGACAGCTCGACGGGTTTGCCGTGGGACAGGACACGCTCCACACCTTCGGTGGCTTCTCGAAGGGCCTCCTCTTCGACCTCACCCTCGGTCTCGAGGCCAAAGGCTTCGATCAGATATCCTTTCATCTGGCTTAGCGTGTTGCTGCGGATAACCGCCGGCTCCAGACCACGTTCTTCGAGCTCCATCAGCGTCCTCGGTTGACGCTTTTCGTGCGCTTTGAGCGTGAGGACGAGATTGGCATCGTGAGGTGTCCTGGAAATCGTTGCCGGGACCTTGAGCTCATCGATCGCGCGTTGAAGACGGTCACGGCTAACGCCGTAGGGAAATATCCTCAACGTCTTCGATCGCCCCGGGCCTCCGTTTCCCGGATACGGGCGGCGCCTGTTCCCGTCACCGGGGATCTCATCCGGTGCGGCGGGAACCGCTTCGGGAACGACTTGATAACCTTCCGGGTGGCGAACACGAATCTCGGGCCGGATCGTCCGGCCGCGCAGGAAGGCGTCTACAACCGAAGCTGTCTCGTGATACACGGAAAACCTTTCCCGGGTGTGGATCTCTACCAGCGTGTCAAAGGTCGGTGGCGCCTTCCGTTCCAGTACCGTTTTTTGAGTCCGGCGTCGTCTCGCCTCCTCGTCGCCAAGCGTCACGGGGTGGATACCGCCCAACAGATCCGAAAGAGTTGGGTTTCTCAGCAGGTTGTCGAGGGAACTTCCATGGGCCGTGGCGATCAGCCGGACGCCACGCTCGGCGATCGTTCGGGCCGCCAGTGCTTCGGCTTCGGTTCCGATCTCGTCGATGACGATTACCTCGGGCATGTGGTTCTCGACCGCCTCGATCATCACCGCATGCTGCAATTCGGGCGCTGGAACCTGCATCCTGCGTGCCCTCCCGATTCCCGGATGCGAAATGTCCCCGTCGCCGGCTATCTCGTTGGAGGTGTCCACCACAATGACCCTCTTTCCGAGCTCGCCCGAAAGTACACGAGCGCTTTCTCTCAGCAGGGTCGTCTTACCGATTCCAGGAGGACCGAGCAGCAACAGGCTTTTTCCGGATTCGATGACGTTGCGCAGGATGTCGACTGTCCCGGATACGGCCCGTCCGACACGGCATGTGAGACCGACAATGACGTCACGTCTGTTGCGCATCGCGGAGATTCGATGCAGGGTCCGCTCGATCCCGGCTCGATTGTCGCCGGTGAACGAACCGACTCGATCGACAACGTGATCAAGATCCGCCCGCCCGACGACATCGTCGCCCAGAAGAATGGATCTCCCTGGAAACCGGGCTTCGGGACGCCGCCCCAGATCCATGATCACTTCGATCAGATCATCCAGGTCGGATTCGTGCTCCAATACTTCCCGGATCGCCGTCGGCACGATATCGAGCAGGAGTTCAAGGTCGTCTGAAATTTCTGTGCTCGGCAATAGCGTCTCCCCATCGTTGGGCCACGAACATCTCTGTTATAGTAGGAAACCCCCACAACGAAAGAAAGTAACGATGCCGGCCTTTGAACGATTGAAAAACTTGTTCCGAAACGAGCTGACACCAGAGGACTCCGAGTCGAGGTCCGTACTCCTCCGCGACAACGGCGATTGGAAGGAGCTGTTGCGACGTTCCAGAGACCGACCCATCGTACTGTTCAAACATAGTACGAGCTGTGGCGTGAGCCAACAGATTCTCCAGGAATTTAACGAGTTCGTTTCCCGGAACGAATCCATAGCCTACGGCATCGTGAACGTCGTCGAGGACCGTAGCCTCTCCGAAACGATCGCAGCAGCCATGCAAATCCGGCACGAATCCCCTCAGGCCATCGTCATCGAAAACGAGCGACCTGTCTGGCATGCCTCCCATTGGTCGATCACGGTAAAGGAACTGGAAGAAGCGGTCCTTCGCTGATTCCGTGAGAGTGCTCAATGGTCAGTAGAGAACAACGCTGCGCTGGCAAATGAAAAACCACCTCGCCACTGAAAGTAGTCCCTACCTGCTTCAGCACGCGCAAAACCCGGTCGATTGGTATCCGTGGGGGGACGAAGCGCTCGAACGAGCGCGGAAAGAGGACAAACCGATCTTGCTGAGCATCGGCTACTCAGCGTGCCACTGGTGCCACGTCATGGCACACGAGTCGTTCGAAAACACCCCAATCGCCGAGTTGATGAACGCAGGTTTCATCAACATCAAGGTAGACCGGGAGGAACGCCCCGATCTCGATCAGATCTACATGAGCGCCGTCCAGCTGATGACGGGCAGTGGTGGCTGGCCGCTTACCGTTTTCTTGACACCCGAGGGTGAGCCCTTCTTCGGGGGCACATACTTTCCGCCTGACGACCGGTACAACCGACCGGGGTTTCGACGAGTCCTCGGGTCGATAGCCGAAGCCTTCAAAAACCGCCGCGATGAAATTACCTCAAACGCCCGGGCGATTATCCAAAGGATCGATTCACAGACCAGGCAAGATCCAGGTGAAGGGGTTATCTCCGAGGATCTACTGGATCGTTCCCACGATCTGATCGCATCCAAATTCGACTCCATCAACGGCGGTTTCGGCCAGGCCCCGAAATTCCCACCGAGTATGACTATCGACTTCCTGCTTCGCTATCACCATCGGACCGGCCAGGAAAGCCCACTGGCTATGGTCAGACTGACGCTCGACAAGATGGCCCTGGGTGGAATCTACGACCACATCGGGGGAGGATTTCATCGGTATTCCACAGACGATCACTGGCTCGTGCCGCATTTCGAAAAAATGCTGTACGACAACGCGTTGCTTGCAAGTGTGTATCTGGACGCGTTCCGCGTAACCGGGAATCCTCTATACCGCGAGAGGGTCACCGAAACCCTGGGATTCGTGACCCGGGAAATGCTCGATCCAGCCGGCGGTTTTTACTCCACACTGGATGCCGACAGCGAGGGAGTCGAGGGTAAGTTCTACGTATGGAGCCTCGGAGAATTTTCCGAAGTTGTCGGTGACGACAGCTCTCTGCTGGCACGTTATCTGGATGTCAGCGACGGAGGGAACTTCGAGCAACAGAACATCCTGAACATCCGGCATCCCCTGAAGACGTTTGCGGACGAACAGGGCGTCGACCCGGCGGCGATGGAAAGCAAGATCGCCGAGGCGAAGAAGAAACTGCTGGAACATCGCGAAACTCGCGTCAGACCGGACCGCGATGAAAAAATCCTCACGGACTGGAACGGTCTGATGCTTCGTGCTTTTTCCGATGCCGCCTTCTGTCTGGATCGGGATGACTACCGGGAGATCGCCGAGGGCAACGCGGAATTCATCCTGGCAACGATGTGGGACGGAAAGCGCCTTCTGCATTCGTTCAAGAACGGGACACCCCGTTTCAACGGCTACCTGGACGACTACGCTAACCTTGCCGACGGCCTCCTCGCACTCTACGAACTGACGTTCGAGGAACGATGGCTGGACAAGGCCATTCAATTGGCCGACGTGATGATCCAACGGTTCTGGGACTCGGATCACGGCGGTTTCTTCTTCACCTCCAACGATCACGATCCCCTGATTGCCCGAACGAAGGAGTACTTCGACAACGCTACCCCGTCGGGAAACTCGGTTGCCGCAAGCTTGCTCGTCCGATTGTCACGCCTGCTGGAGAGAGACGATTACCGCGAGAAGTCCGAACAGATTACGCGAATGGTCCTCGACTATATTGGAAAGTTCCCTTCCGGTTTCGGACGCATGCTGGCTGCCGTGGACTTCGAGGTGGGACCGACCAGCGAGATCGCATTGATTGGTTCGACAGAGCTATTCCTGCCTGCACTCCGAAAGCACTACCATCCACGCAGGATACTGGGCGCAGGTGCGTCGGACCGGATCGCCCTGCTTCGAAACCGCCCGATGGTCGATGGTAAAGCCACGGCCTATGTATGCGAAGACTTCGTCTGCAGGCAACCGGTGACAGATGCGGAGGTCTTCGAAGTCCAGCTCAGGGACGTTCACCAACCTCCGCCTCACGCCCGATAGCGGCAGAGATCTGCCCCAGGTGATGACGCATGTGGTCAAAGTAGTCACGGATCAGGAAACGCAAATCGACAGCCCCTTCCTCCACCTTCCACGTCTGCCCGGAGGCATTCCAGGGTCGGTCCAGACAAGTCGGATCCACGTGACGAATGATCCACAACAGGTGCCTGTTGTAGGTGGCCCAGAGGATCACCAATTCCTTCCAGTCGCGCTCCTGATATTTCTGTATCTGAACCCAGTCGTTCTGCTTGTAGCCGGGAAACTCCAACTCCGGGTCGTGTTGTAGTCTTACGAAACGGTGGTGGTTGTTGACGGCGGAATCGATCAGGTGGCCCAGGATCTCCTTTGAAGACCATCGGTCGGGCGCCGGTCGTTTGGAGGCGGTCTCATTGTCCACCTCCAACAGGGTCCGCGACACGCCGATGATTCGATTCAATTCCTCCTGGACGCCGATAACCGGGTCGGTACCTTCGGACATGAGCCTCTCCTGTCTCAACGAGATACGACGATGGTATCATCCCCTCGGACAACAACAGCGACGGGAACAATCGAAACCGTGCGGATGCGTGTCGAATCCGACGTGTCCTCTCTGGCGCGGCTAAACCGACCAGGTCTGCGGGTCCGCCAACACGTTCGCGCGGTCCGGAGGCCTCGATCGCTGAAGCCGTTTCTTTTCTCTGAATTTTTAAAGTCGGATTCCCATCCTGCCGATAAAAAGATGTGTAGACGAATCTTCGCGGCACAGGACACACGTCATGACACGATTCAAAACTGGAGAAGTAGTCAGACCCACATCATCCCTGGTCGGGGACTTGAACCTGATCGGCGTGGTCACACGAGTCACCAGGCACGCCAGCGGGGTCGAAAGTCTGGATGAATATCATGTCCAGGTGGGTCTCAGACACCAGTTCGATTTTCTGGCCTTCGAATTAGAAAAGGCAGCTCCTTTCTCGAAAGCCGCGTAGGTTGTTGAACGGACAGGTAGTAGCGCCGATTGGCGGGTTCTGGCTGTTCCTCGACAAAATCCACACAAATCCTGTCCAGCCCACTCAATCAGACGGAATCGCCATTTCCAGGCCGCGTCGAAACCGACGAGCGAAAGAACCGTTCCGCCCAGAGCCCAGAACAGGAAGATGAGGATCGCGACCGAGTCGTCTTCACCCCCGTCGCGAGCAGCGGCTTCGAACTCTGTAATCAAGTCTCATCATGCCGAACTGGCTTGAGTCCTCACCTCACCCTGTGCTCAAATAGCTCCCCACATACCGGAGGACCCAATGAACAGGTATAGCCGAGATTCGATACTTTCAGCGCTTACGCTAACATTTCTGATCGTGCTCGTGTCGGGCTGCGGCGCCCCTGCCGAAGAACCCACCCCACCCGCACCGGCACCGGAACCTGAAGTCGTCCGCACGGCAAACCCTGAAGCCCGCGGGTTGAGCGTCAGCGATTTTCCCCGGGTCAAGGAACTGGCCCCGAATGTCTACTCCTACGAACAACTCCGAGCTGCAGGCGATGAATCCTTTACGACCGTCAGCATGTTCGTCGTCACCGACGAGGGCGTCCTCGTGGCCGACGGTCAGGGCAGCGGCGAAGAAACCAGGCGGATGATCGACGAGATTGCCAAGATCACGGATCAACCGATCACTCACGTCGTGGTGTGTTCCGATCATGGAGACCACACGAGCGGGAACAGCGAGTTCCCTTCCGAGGCGACTTTCTACGCCTCATCGACTTCGAAAGCCACACTGGAAAGATCGGCCAACAATCCGAACCGTAGAGGCCGGGGCGACGCGCCCCCACCCGCTATCGTCGTTCCAACCGAAACGGTGGACGATCAACTGACACTGACAATGGGCGGAACCGAGATTCAAATCCACTTTCTGGGCCGGGCGCACACCGGGGGAGACCTCCATGTCTATATGCCCCAGGAACGGATTCTGTTCATGAGTGAATCGTTCCTGAATCGCGTCTTCCCGGCGATGAGATCGGCATACCCGTCCGAATGGGTACAGGTGATCGACCGCGCCGAGAACATGGATGTCGACACCTATATTCCCGGACATGGATTCGTGGAGGAGCCGGACGTGTCGCGCGAAGAATTGGCCGAATACCGCCTGGCGGTCGAAGCCGTCATCGCCGAGGCGACCCGACTCCATGAATCCGGATTGACCGCCGACGAAGCGGTCGAGCAAGCCGACTGGGGCGAGTACGCGTCCTGGACCCTCGCCGGTGGACAGGGGCCGACGGCCCTCCGAAAGGTTTACGCGGAGCTCAATGGAGAACTTCAGCAGTAAAGAAGAATGGGAGTCCGGGGTCCGAAGTCCAGGGTCGGGGGACACCCAGAACCTATATCCGGCCCGGACTCCGGATCTTGGACGTCGGACTTTTGGTGACCGGCTAGGAGCCTAGTTGCCGGTCATTATTTCGAGGTTGCGTAAATCTACCCCCAGACCCGCAATGTGGGTGATGTAGGCGTCTCTGAGGGTCGGGCTGATCGGTTTGGGGGGGTCTGCACGGACTTTCCTCGGGTCGACGATCTTGCCGCTCACCGTCATCCGATAGTCGAGATGGGGACCTGTTGCGGTTCCGGTCATTCCAACAAGACCGACTGTCTCGCTTTGCTTGACCCTCGTGCCCCTCTTGACGAGAATTCTCGACAGATGCGCGTATGAGGTGGTCATTCCGTTCGGGTGACGAAGCGTGACCATCCGGCCAAATCCACCGTTGGTACCGGCAAAAGTCACGGTCCCGTTTGAAACAGCCACAACCGGTGTTCCGCTGGGCGCAGCATAATCAACGCCCAGGTGGGGACGGACCGTCTTATATATTGGATGCAGCCTCGTGTAGGAGAAGCCGGAACTGATTCGGGTAAATTTCACGGGCGAGGGGAGCAGGGAGCGGCGAACGCTCATTCCGTTCTCATCGTAGTACTCGTCCCTGAAAAGATAGGCCTGCAACGGCTTTCCCTGGTTCACGAACTCGGCAGCCCTCACCGGTCCATACTTGACGAATTTCCCGCGATGATACTTCTCGTCAACCATCAACCGGATCGCATCGCCCGCACGGATGTCCTTTAAGAAGTCCACTTGTGCTTCGAATATCGCGGCTAGTTCCATGACCAGCCAATCCCCTTTGGGAGCATCTTCCAACGCACCCCAGAGTGTACGCACAACCGTAGCGGTCACTGTTCCCGGTCGGATCTCGAACTCGAGTTCTTCTATCCGGGCCGTAAACTCGTCGTCGTTCCGTTCAACTTTGAGAATCCTCTCGTCATCGATCGTGTAATCGAACCCACGCAGGCTACCGTCGGCTTCCTTGATTACGAGGTAGGCGTTGCCGGCCTTGAAATCGCGGACGTCAAACACGGGGCGGACGACCTGACCCACTTCCCATGCCACGGCGTACACGATGTCATGGGCCTCCAGGGTTGTCGAAAGCGTCTCGTTTCGTTCGAACTCGCCCTCGAAGAATTCAAGCGGAGGCGGAAGTTTGACGGGAACCGAGGCGGCCGCGACCTGAAATTCGATTTCCCAGTAGCGAGGAACCGCCGTAAGGATCAGGACCGCCATCAGGGACCACATGAAGGCCGCGTGACACTTGTGGACTCCCAAAATCAACCCTCCGTTAGAAAAGACACACTAAAATCAAATAGCGCCTGATGCCGGAAGAAACTCACGTCTCTTCCCCAGCCAGGCGCCACCGTATCGCACCAACCACGCACGATCTGTATATTTTACACATCTATTCCCAGATTTGAAGGGTTATCCGATAGAAGGCGTCAGCTAACGATAACTCCCAGTACCTCGTCTAACTGAAAAGAACGTTCGGATTCGGTTCGGGCAGCTTCCCGGATTCCAACCGGCTGGGATCGTCCAGCATCGGAATACTATCGATAGTTGTTTTTTCTTGCAATTGTAACGCTTTACAGGTTATTGATTTAGACGAACCCGGAGGTATTGTTTGATAAAGAGAACCATTCTGGCAATGGCGTTGGTCGCCAGCTTTGCCTTGACGTCGCCCGCAACAGCTTGGGCACAGGCACAGAAGCCGGAAAAGGCCGAAAAAGCCAAAGATCCTGTCTGCAACATGATGGTCGGCAAGGACCCGAAACTATCCGCAAAGCACAAAGGCAAGACCTACTACTTCTGCATGAAGGCCGATGTCGAGGCGTTCAAGAAGGACCCGGACAAATACTTGAAGGGCAAGGCACACCCCCACCCAGGGTAGACCGGGGGGGTGCTCAGTGATCAGTTCGTACGCCCCCGCTTTCCAACCGACCACTCAAGACCGGACCACTCCCCTGTTTATTATCTAGTTCAGACCCATGACTCGATCGACAAACGTCGTGTCCTCGGCAATGGTTTCGTAAACTGTCGTTTCGACCATGCGATTCCACAGTTCGACAAAGTTGTCGGATAGCTTTCTCGCCTGACCGAATGCTTCGAGGGCCGAACTGGGAACCCCTGTCAGGTAGGACAGAAAACCCAGGTGCATGAACCCGTTCGCGTTGTCCCTACGGTAGCGGGTTGCACGCTCGGCAAACTGGTGGGCCTGCTCGATGTTGCCCTCGCGGAGGGCACGTGAACGGAGCCCGGAATTATTGATGCCCAACTGGATGTCCAGGAGGCGTCGGAGCTCGCCTATCGGATCCATGTGATCGTCGACGTTGACGTATGCGTAGCGGTCGTTGTTCGTGTTGCGCCCCATTCCCTTGCCTACAACCAGAATGGATGCCGACTGTCGGCCTCGGCGATCGCCTCCAGCGCCGTCTCCCGCTTTGAGTGCGGCAAACAGACGTTCGGTCAACTCTCCGTCGGTACTCTCAAACGCGTCGGCCATCGCCTGAACAACCTCCGGGCCGGCCAGAATGTTTCCCTGGGCGGAATAGTTCGTCCCCTTCCGGTGCCCTCTCCAGTCCGACGCATCCGGACCTGTAAACACCGCAACATTACCGCTCCGGTCGACAATCGCAATCTGGCGGCCGCCCTTACCGGGAAATGTGTCTTCTTCAAAAAGACGGTCCATGACCTGTTGCGCCGTCAGCCCTTCTTTCAGTAACTCGAGTGCACGGGGGCCATAGCCCACGTTTACGCTGGCCTGCGTGGCGATAGCGCCCACCCCGGCTTCCGCCCAGGGAACGACCGCACCGACAGAAAAGTACCGAGAAGCGACCGCGATGCCCATTTCGCCGGTGTTGGGATCGATCGCCACAATCGAAAAGGTAGCGAACGCCGAACTTGCCGGCAACGCCAGCAAGCAAATCAACAGAATGAATCTCTTCATTATGGAACTCCTCCTATGGCGGCCTGTTAGAAAGGGACATCGATCCCGATGTAGGTCGGCTCGAGCGACTCGAGGCGCAATAGTTGCGCGTTGTCCAGGACCACTTCGGTGTTCGTACGGCTGCCCTGGAGCAGGCACAGTCCTGTCTGACGTTTTTCCGAAGCTGCCAGATCGACTCCAACAAAAATGATTGAAGACGTTCGAATGTTCTTCGAACGGGTTTTCCCTTTCCTGCCCGGCACTGTTCCCCTCTGGAATTGACGCTGCCTGATTATGAGCGGGACCGCCGTCCGGCGGCAAACGCTTTCACAAAAGACGCCCATTTTCTAAAGTGACGCCGGCCCGGCGATCGACAGTTTTGCTTGAAGTGTACGGCTCGCGTGCTACTATGGCGCTTTTGGCAGGATGAGGATCGCTGATGGCGTTTTCGACGGACGTTCCCGGCGGGTCGATCGATGAGTCAAACCGAGGAGGATGAGGGATGAAGGAGTCGGCATTCGCCGAGCAGCACCCATGGACACTGCCGTGGCACAAGGCCAGCGGAGGAAACATCTGGGTATTGATCTACCTGGTCGTGATTCATGTCTTGTCAGTGATAGGACTGATGCTTTTCCCGGTGCCGGGCTGGGAGCTGTTCCTGACAGCTCTGCTGGTCGTCAGCCTGGGAGGCCTGGGCACGACCGTCGGATATCACAGGGCGCTGGCGCATCGAGCTTTGAAGCTGAATCCCGTGGTCGAACAAATCCTCATCTTTCTGGCGATGTTCAATGGCTCGGGCGCACCCTCGACATGGGTCGCCAACCATCGCCACCACCACGCCAAATCCGACACGATCGAAGATGTGTCCAGCCCTCGCCACGGTGGGTTCTGGTGGGCTCATCTGCGGTGGCTGTACCAGTGGAAGCCATCGAGTATGAAACGCTGGTGCCCCGACTTGATCCAGAAACGGTACATGTTCTGGCATCAGATTCAGATTCCGGTCGTCTTCATCTCCCTGTGCTTCGGATATCTTCTCTTCGGTTGGCCGGGGTTTTTCTGGATCGGTGCGATCCGCCTCACCTACGCACTCCATGGACAATGTACCGTCAACAGTATCCTGCATTTGAAACCGGGGTTGGCCGAAGGCGTCGATTCATCTCAGAACATCTGGTGGGTCGGACCTCTGCAGTCGACAGCGTGGGGCGAAAACTGGCACGGAAACCACCACGCCGAACCGGCCTCGGCCTGTTTCAGCCGGCACTGGTGGCAAGTCGACATTGGATGGTACACGATCCGCATCTTGAAATCCCTGGGATTGGCTTCGGACGTTCGTGAAGCGCGTCAGCGCAGGAAGGTGAGGGCGGCGCCCGGATAATAGTGCCGCAGGATCCGAACGGCGGAGATACCCATAGAAGCCATTCGGGCGGCACCGATCTGACATAGCCCGACACCGTGCCCCCATCCCGCTCCGAAGAGGCTGAAGATGCCCCCAGCCTCCCGCACGACAAAGGCGGAGCTGTACAGGTGCGTTGGAGACAGGACGCGGCGGATTTCCAGTTCCTTTCCTATCTTGAGCGAGCCCCCGCTTCCCGTGATCGAAAGCCGAACGATTCGACCGGAGGCGCCCCGGGACTCAGGTTCCAGTTTTTCGATTTCTCCTAGATCGATACCGGTCTTCTCGCGGACCAGAACCGACAGGTCTTCTTTGCTCACATCGACTCGCCACCGATAGAAGTCGGTGGTCTCCTGATCGAACCCCGGCAGAATGGTCTCGATCAATTTGCGGTCCGAGGTGTCGCAGTACGCGGCGGGCCTGGAACGTAGCCACCGATCGTCCACACCGGGGGGAGTCCCGGCACCCTCTCGATCATGTACCGGCACAAGGTAATCCACGGTCCGGTCTTCCCAGGCCGTCCGGTAGGACTCGGTCACGCCGCCGCAACATTTGGAAAATCGTGCATCACAGACTTCTCCATCGAAGACCAGGAACTCGCCGCGTGTGGCTTCGACCGCTCGGGCCGCGTTCGGCGAGGAGGTCGTGGCAATTCCCTGATATCTCTGGCAGTGATCGTCAGCACAAACGTCAAACAGTTCGTGAGATTCCCGACCATACCAGCGGACAATCTCGAACTCGCCAGATCCGGTCGACCGTTCCTGGTGGAAGGACCCGGAGCCGTCGACACGGCGGGTCTGGGAAACCAGCCAGCTTCGTGAGATCACTGCGTGCGCTTTCAGCAGCTCGAAGGGGCACTCCGGACTCATTTCTGAAGAAATGACACTTCGAACGTAGCTTTCCAGGGGAACGTCATTGATAGCGGTGAGCCCGTCGGCTTCGACAACGCGCAACGCTCCCCGGAATCCCTGGGTCTGGGAACGCTCCCAGTGAAACCCTACTCCTATCGTTACGTCCCGAACCAAGAACGAATCCGAGGCGGGCATCGACGGCTTGAGAACGATCGCCGACGTCAGTTCATGGAAACCGGACGGGTAGGCCACACCCCCCTCGTCGGTAAAGTCACCGCGAAGTTCTACCTGGATCGCACTCCGGGACTCCACCAGGCCGACAGCAATGATCATCGGGTCGCCTGCATGGTTCGAGCGACGTCGTCGAAAGACTCCCGAGAAAGAGAGACCTCCTCGAACACGCTTTCAATATCGGCTGCCTCAACACGCTCGAAATCCGACTCGACCGGGAGAACCGGAACCCCGCACAAATCGATGGAGGCGGGACTCAGCGTCAAGTCCCCTGTCAGGAAGACGTTCGGGCGGTGCTTTCGACGTGCAAAGACCATGACATGCCAGGTGGAATCGGAGTGAATCACCACGACGTTCACCATCGGTTCCGGCCGCGCCGGGGAACGTTCCCCGAGAAGTCCCATCAGAAGTAAGAAACGCCGTTCGAGCCCGGAACGATCTTGCCCAACCAGAACCAGGACGCGGCGTGCGTAGTCCGGTATCTCCACTCCCCGCCGGTGCTCAAGATCCGCGACGACGGGGACACCGGCATGGCGGCATGCCTGAAAGTGCAGATGATCTGGCGCCGACGCGCCGCACTCCGGCCCGTTGTAAACGATCATGTATCCGGGAAGGGATCGGGCCAGCGACAGCATCGAGGGGAACTGTCCGACAATGCGCTGGGGCACGTGGGCTTTACTGACGAGGGTCAGGTGCCGATCGAGGATCGGAAACGGATTCGCAAGAACAACGAAGTCGTTTTCGAATTCGATACCACGTTGCTCGGCAGGGAGGTTCTCCGAGCACAGGAAGCACGGTCGGTCGCGGATCGAGTCGGGATCGACTTTGGCCGTGGTGCTGCCGATGCGATGAGGGATGTGCCGGACGCACACCTGGAACCAGCGAATCGACAGTTTCCGGGAACGCGCCCGTCGAAGGTTGTCAACGCCTGTCGCCAGTTGCGGCCATTCGGAGAGCTGCGCGGTAAAGAGTTGTTCCACCCCGGCAAGAACAGATGAGTCCGAGACCCGCTCCACAATCCGCTCGTCCCAGTTCATGAGTTCGGCTGATCCGTTCGGGAGGACTCCCGGCGGAGGGCCACCCGGGCCAGGATTTCGTTGGTTCGAACCCAGTCCTTATAGATATTGTAGCGATTGAGCAATTCGGGCGAAGGCGCGCTGTCGCTGTTTCCCTCCCAGCGGCGACAATAGTAAAGCGATTCGAATATCCGCCCGATCTCGTATTCGCGGCACATGCGAAGTCCCATGGCGTAATCTTCGCCGTAGCTCACGTTCGGGAATCCGAATCGACGCGCCACCCCGACATCGTACGCCCTGGGAGCCCCGAAACCATTCACACGCAGGGCGTTGTTGGGACCATTTCGTCGAGTCCATTCACCGTGATCGACCAATCCCGGCAAGGTTGGACGAAGCGAAAAGTCCACGGTCGTATAGGAACCGACCAGCATGGCATACCTGTGCCGGTCCATTTCGCCGACCACGCGGGCAAGGACGTCCCTGCCGGAAAACAGATCATCCGAATCGAGTTGGACGGCGAATCGTCCACACCCGGGATAATAGATCGCCTCGTTCCAACACCCGCCGATGCCGAGGTCCGTCCGTTCTGGAATCAAGTGGATCAACCGTTCGTCTTCGATTCCGTCGACAATTCGTCCAGTCGAATCCGTCGAGTGGTTGTCGACGACGATGACGTTGAAAGTAAAATCCGCCGCCTGATCGAGAGCGCTCCCAAGCGCATCCGAGAGGGTTGTCTCCCGGTTGCGAACTGGAACGACGACACTCGCCGTGACGGGAAAGGATTCGACCGAGGGGGACGTTCGAAGGGCAATCGATTCCAGGTGCCCTCCAATTCGACGGAGGT
The DNA here is from genome assembly GCA_965247425.1 of Terriglobia bacterium. Lineage (GTDB taxonomy): Bacteria > Acidobacteriota > Terriglobia > 20CM-2-55-15 > 20CM-2-55-15 > CAZOZZ01. The sequence continues at coordinate 196,707 of OZ252023.1, read as the reverse complement.
GCCCCGTCGCGATACGTTCCATCTCCACTTGGTAGTCTCGATTGGAAGCATCCACGTAGTCGAACTGACGCTCGCCGGCCGTACGGGGGGCGGGATCCGCAGCCCGATAGAGCGGCTCGGGGATCCGAACGATGGGATGATCGATGGAAAGTTTCAGGCGCAAATCGTAGAGAGCGCCCCATCGGAGATCCGCCTCCGGAGGTCCGTGGTCCAGATACGCTCGACGAGCCAAGGGAACCGATAACGCCACCAGTGGCCCGAACTCGAAATCGTCGCGGATACTTCCGAACTGATAGTCCACCCTCGGCCGATCGACCGAATCCGAGTAAACCATACCCGCACCCCATTCGGTCAGAACCCGGGACATGCGCAGGAGGGAATCCTCCTGGATCTGGATATCAACGCCCATATCCCCGACGAACAGCACGTCCGACGAGGCAGATGAAACCAGATCCTGGATGGTTGCGGCCGAACGGTCCGCTGGATGGGTTACTTTCATGCTTCGGGGTCCTTCAAGCGGCTTCGAGGGCGATGTCCCGAGGTCGAACCAGCATGACGCCGGACATGCGGTTTGCGGCCAGAAACCCTTCCAGCGCCTGCTCCACCACGCGGCCTCGGCTACGTGCGGCATGACGCAGCAGTATTCGCTCCCCCGAACGAATCAGGACACCGCAGTGAAACACGTCCAGGTTTCGCCGTGTCGAGGCGAAAAACACAAGGTCACCAGTCGACACTTCGGACCCGCGGCGAAGAAAATCTCGCTTTCGGATGGAACGCACAAGTACAGTTTTTTCCGGCAGGCCCTCGACGAGGTTGAGTCTCCGGGAGCGATCGACGAGACCCGTCCCTTTCGTCAGGTTCGAGACGAAACCCGCGCGGGCGTTGTTACGGATCCAGGTCGTCATGTAATGGTTGCGGCTAACCCAGCCAACAATACCGTCCCTGTACCGGATACACCTCAGGTTGTCGGCAAACTTTCGGGGGCCCGAAGCTCGGGCCAGCGCCAGGATGCTTTCGACATAGGTCACGCAATCGAACGCATCAAAGGAGGCGGTAAACGATTCGTCGGACGAAGGCGACCCACCGAGTGTATTGTCGCGGTATGGATCCCCCATGAAACGGCTGCTGATCGCTTCAATTCGGATCCCGATCGGATGGACCGATCGGATGTCGGCGAGAATCTCGCGCACGAGGGAGCGATCGAGACATCGGGGAGTCACAGACATCGGGTCTGATTTTACCAGACCGGCAGGAAGGGAAGGATGCGGCGTCGATGGACGCACCCATCAAGGGCGTTTCAGCAAGGGCATGTCAAGCAGGGGCCGGGCCACGAGTGAAGGCCGGATGCGATTCAATTCACGTGGCCGTTGTCGTCGTAGTCGTCGTCAAAGTGCCAGTCCCACTCCTGCTCGGGTCCCGATTTTTGCCTGTTCGGCTTATCCAGGACGAGGCAGTAGTCTTCTCCATCCTCAAACAAATGGCCCTTATAGTCTTCAACCAGCTTGAACTGCTGGTTGTTGCGGTCGAATTTGACTCTGATCGGAATCATGTTCGTGCCCTCCGACCTTCGAAGTCGCAATCCGCAGGCCAATCACCACGCTCGATGGGCAACCACCCACATCTCATTAATGCACAGTTATTTGGAGATGCTCAGCCGGACGGCCGAACATGGACCCAACGATCAAGATCGGCCGGTAATCTGTCCCCGGAAAGTCAAAACTATGAACAGCCGGAAGCTCTAAAAATCCGATTACATGGATTAACGTCAATTTACGCCCATTCAAGGTCGGATGTTTGACAAACGAAGTCCGGAAAGCTGCCAGACAGTCCTTAATGCCCGCTCCCCAAAACTGACCACTTCCCCTAAATCCGTCTGGCCAGAAGCATCGTCATATCATCGCGCATCTCGAAATCATGCGTCCAATCCCGGACGGCAGTGTTGACGACCCGAATCACCTGGTCCAGCGACATGTCAGAGTTTCCGACGACCAGGTCGAGCAGTCTGTCGTCTCCGAATTCCTGGCCCCGTTCGTTCTCCGCCTCCGTCACGCCGTCGGTAAAGGCCACCAGCAAATCGCCCGACTCCATTCGAACGTCGCTTTCCTCATACTCGGACTCAGGGAACATGCCGACGACCATGCCGCCAACTTCCAACCGGGTGGGGACGCCATTGTGGATGAGAATCGGCGGCAGGTGTCCGGCGTTCGTATAGACCAACCGGCCGCTGTCATCATCGTAGAGGGCACAGCATAGGGTGGCGTATTTTTCGCTGGAAGTATTTTCGTAGAGCTGCCGGTTCAGATGCGTCACCAGCAGCGCTGTCGAAACGGGCGAAGTCCCGTCTGTTTCAGAGCCGGAAGCATCGTAAAGAGAAGTTAACTGGGCACGCAAAGCAGACTGGATGCTGGCCATCAACAAAGCGGCCGAAATCCCTTTGCCGGAGATGTCGCTGATCGCCAGGGCCATCCACCTGGAATCGAGCGAGAGAAAATCGTAATAGTCTCCACTCACGACGCGGGCAGGGTTACAAATCCCCGCCAGTTCGAGCGTTCGCATCTGGGGAACGTCTTTCGGAAACAGCCTCAGTTGAACGTCGCGCGCGATCTCCAGCTCCGACTTCAGACGCTCTTTTTCTTTCGACTCGTCAATCAGGCCTTGAATGTTTTCGGTCATGCTGTTGAACGAGCTGGCCAACTCACTCAACTGATCCTTCGTCCGAATCGGAATGCGTTCGGAAAAATCTCCGGCCTGAACCTTGAGCGTCGCACCGTACAAGTCGCTGACCGAGTGCGTGATGGATCGGGTCAGGCCCAGACCCAGGAGCAGGGAAAACAGTTCGACTCCGAGGAACAGCACGGCAATCGCCGCAAGCACGGCCCCGAGGGTCGATCCCCCGTCTGACAACGGGCTGAACAACTGGCGGACAATCTGGGAAGGGCGGGAAACTACCAGGATCTGTTCCTGACCATCAGGGGTCCCGTCGATGTCATGTATCGGGATACCGGCCGTCCAGACCACCCGCACATCCCACCAACCCAAGGATTCGGGTGCCTCGTCGGCGCGTGCTCGCTGGCCGTCAACCGAGACCTGGATCCCACCCGGGCCCGAATCATCGGGTCCATCACCGGTTCCGAGAACGAGGTCACTGAAGAAAGTGGTAGTCGCAAGTCCCGGTAGCAGGCCGGAGAGCAACTGGGTATCGACCGCCTCGTACGCCAGAACGTCGACCTCATCGCCGACGGGTCCACTCGTGACGCGAGCCGCCGTCACGAAATCGCGTTCCACCTGAATGACACCCGAAAACTCGTCCTCCATCGGTGCTGGGAACTCGGCCAGGATCGGGTTCGGTCCGAGGGAAACGTCCCGGCCATCCACACGTACAAGCGCATTCAAGGTCGGAAAACAGGCACGCAAGTCGTCGAGAACCCGGTTCCCGATCGCTTCAGGAGTCTCCGTCGCGCTTCGAAACGCCAGGCTCGAGGCGATGGCCAGCGCAGAGTTCCGAGTGACATCGTTGCGCCGTTCCAATTCCGTCGTGATGAGATACGCTGCGCCCTGACCCGCAAGCATATACATCGCGATGCCCAGCATCGAGACGATCAGGACGATCGGAACGATACCGATAAAAATGTAAGTCGCAATCAAACGGTTTCGCAGTCGCCACAGGACTACGCCCAGGAGCCGTCTCGAAGTCGTGAACACGAGGACCAAGACCGCAACTGCGACGCCGGCATCGATGAAGTCCGGCAGTTCCATTCCGATAACCGCGCCGACAATACCGAATCCAAAGCGCACTCCAATGAAACCAATCAGGACTTTCTCGAAGGTTGCGAGGCTGCGGAGGAACTGCGGTAACAGACGGATCAGGCGAACCAGGTAGAGGCCGATCAGGGACAGGAGAGCCAGGACGAAGAGAATGTGGAGAATCGATGCCCCGGGAAGTTGAGGACGCCCGAGCGCCACGACAATGGACACGTGGACAACTTCGACCACCAGGAGCGTGGCGAAAGCCCGTTCGATGATCGAGAGCCGCTTAAAAAGGGTCCAGGCGTTCCCAAATGCTGCGATCACGTTTCCCCCATTTGGCTTCAATATCGACCAAAAACCAAACGGGGAGTCAACGCGAAGACGCGAAACCGCAAAGAACGCAAAGTGGGTTTATCCAGAAGTCTCTCTGCCCGGAAAACAAACTCTGCGTCTTTGCGTCTTTGCGTTGAACTCCCAGCCAAAACTAGCCCAGATCCGGTTCCCTCAGGTGGAATCCGGCCGCATCCTGGTAGGCTCTGGCCACCGCCAGAAGCTCCGCCTCACGGAACGGCCGGGCAAACAGCGTCACGTTGGTCGGTGTACCGACGTCGGTGAAACCGTTCGGAACGTTGATGGCGGGATAGCAGGCCAGGTTCGCCATCGTTGAATGGCGCCGGGCCGGAGTCGGTGGCGTTGCCGGTCCGCGGCCACGTCCCCTGCCTCCTGCCGGCGGCGCCCCACGAGCGCCGCCCCTGGCACCGCCACGTCCACCACGTCCACCACCACGGCGCGGGCTCGACGCCACGACATACACGTCGATGCCTTCGGTGGCCTTGGCCAGTTCGGTCATCATCATCATTCGGGCCCGCTGGGATTGCAGGTACTCGACGGCGGGAATCAAGCGGCTCGAGTTACGGGCACCCCGACGCGCCTCGTCCATCGCTCCGGACCGGGATTTTTCGTCGAAGAATACGGCGGACTCCACGCCGATGGCACTCTGATTGGAAGGAACATCGGGAATCGTCATCGGAATGAACTCGGAAACTCCAACGGATCGCAATGTCTCGAGCGTGGCGTCGGCATTCCGCTTCGCAACGGCATCCGTGACTCCGTCGAACGATTCCTTGATGTAACCGACCCGCAACCCCTGGATATCGAGCGTCGCATCCCAGTTAAAGGGCGCATCGGACACACTCATGTCGCGGCCGTCAGGCTTTGCGATCGCCCCCATCGCAATGGCGCAATCCTCGGCGTACCGGCACAACGGCCCCAGCCGATCCATTGTCCACGACAGAGCCATCACGCCGTACCGACTGATCCTTCCGAAGGTCGGCCGAAGGCCGGCCAGTCCACAACGTGAGGCCGGGCTCAGGATGGACCCGCTGGTTTCCGAACCAATCGCAAACCCGACGCAACCGGCGGCAGTCGCCGACGCGGGCCCGGCAGAGGAACCGCTGGATCCCTGTTCCGGATCCCAGGGATTCTTCGTCTGGCCGCCGAACCAGTTGTCGCCTCCCGCAAGCTCGCCGGTCGAGAGTTTGGCGATCAGCACGGCCCCGGCGGCACGCAGCATCTCAACGACGCTGGCGTCGTAATCAAAGACCTGTTCGGTGAACGCCGGGGATCCCCAGGTGGTCGGGAATCCCTTGACCGCGATGATGTCCTTGGCACCCCATGGGATACCGTGCAACGGCCCTTTGTAGTTGCCCGCTGCGATCTCCCGATCGGCCTGCCTGGCTTCTTCAAGGCCCAACTCGTCAAGGAAAGTAACCACGAAATTCAACAGGGGCTTGTAGCGATGGAGGCGCTCCAGGTACATCTCGGTCAATTCAACCGATGTTACCTGTTTGGTCCGCACCAGTTCCGCAAGATTCCGGACCGGCCAGAATGCAACGTCTTCCAGGTTCGACGGCCGACTGATCCCGGACACATCGCTGAGCCGGAACGGACGTCGGGTCTTGTCGACCTCGATGCCGGGCACCACGGAGCTGAAGTGGAACGGCGGCGAAATATCGTTGGGAATGTGAACTTCACGTCGCTCCTCGAAGTTTTCCAGGTTGTTGTTGGCCGTGTCGACCATGTCTTCGAGCTGCTCGTCGCTCACTTCCACACCCGACATTTTCATGGCGTCCCGAACCATCTCCAGCGATATCTGCTGCTCACCGGCATCCTGCATACGTGCCCAGATGATTCCGGGTACCAGCGTGGTTCCCAGACCTATGGCGGTGAAGTGCGCCATGAACCGTCGTCGAGCTTCAATGAAGTTGCCCATTCCTGCAATCCTCCTCCGGTGAAATCCCCGAAACAGAAGAAATCCCGGTTCCGTTGATTGAACGGAGACTTCGCCGTCCGGCGTCGTGTCGTTGATACGCGCTACACTCTTCTATGTCAGCTGGAGTTCTCCGGTCAATCTTAAAAACCCCCGGAACAATTTCCTGAGTGACAAGAAGCGTTTACGGCCCTCGGGCGTCTCTCTAAGAGAGCCCCTGGGCTGCAAGTTCGCGCACTCTTCTCAAATCCAGTTTTCCGGTACCCAGATAAGGTAGCTGGTCCACGTACAGGAACTGGTCTTTGCGCGGCTTCCAGAGATTGGGCAGTTCGACCGACCCCAGTTTCCGAACGGCAGCAGCCAGCGCATTCGTTTCCATCGTGTGCAGCACGACCAGTTTTTCGCCCTTCTTTTCATCCGGCAGACCGGTTACTGCAAACGTCTGTTCCGTTGCTGCCGCCAGTTCATGCAGCATCTCCTCCACCTTGATGTGCGGCACCATTTCGCCACCGATCTTGCTGAAACGGCTCAGACGGTCCGTGATCGTCACGAAACCGTCTTCGTCAATCGCCGCAATGTCGCCGGTCGTGTACCAGCCATCCTGGAGTACGTCGGCCGTTTTTTCGGGCATGCCCAGATATCCCAGCATGACGTTGGGCCCTTTTACCAGCATCATTCCAGCCTTTCCGGCGGGTAACTCTTCACCGCTATCCAGGTCGATGATTCTGACCGAAATGCCGGGCAGAGGATGGCCGATGGTCCCACGCTTGCCGCCGACCTGGCGGAAACCGGCGGCTCGGAAGTCGCGGGAATTAACCGTTACGGCAGGGGAACATTCGGTGCACCCGTAGGCCTCCATCGGACGGAGACCGAACCTGTCCTCGAACGCGACGGCCAGTCGCTCGGGCAGTTTCTCCGCACCGACCATGGCAAATTGAACGCTGCCGAACTGCTCGGGTTGGCAGCCCCGCATGCAAATCTGAAGAAAGGTCGGAGTGGCCAGCAAGAACGTGACTTCATTCTCGCGTACCAGTTCCCCGATGACTCTGGCGTCGACCGGATTGACATGGTAGGCCACCCCCACGCCGAGAATGGCGGGCGCTCCCAGCGTTCCGGTGAATCCGAAGGAGTGGAAGAATGGCAGCACGCCCAGAAACCGGTCCTTACCACCAAATGCGAAGACCTGCCCGAGTTGCTCGATGTTGGAGACGATATTGAAATGGGAGAGCCGCACGCCTTTCGGTTCGCCGGTGCTTCCGCTCGAAAAGATCACGGTGGCCAGGTCGTCCGGTTTGACTTCCTCTTCCCGACCCAGCCATTTCTCGATGACGGCAACAGGAAAGAGGCAGGCTGCAATCGCCGCGGAAACCTTTTCCAAGGCACCGGGTTGGCCGGCCACATCTTCGAGCAACACCGTCGGGACGGACACCTTCAGTTTGAGATGGTCCAGGAATTTCTTTGAGGTCAGGACGTTCTGGAGATCGCACTGTTCGATGCAGGAAGCCAACGCCTTTTTCGACAAGGTGTAATTCAAGTTGACCGGCACCTTTCCCATCAGCAGGGCCGCGAAGTTTACCAGGGCTCCCGGTACCGAAGGAGGCAACAAAATGCCCACCATCTTCTGCCCGCCCCAGATCCGCTTCAGTCGACGGCCCAGATAAATCGTTTTCGTAAGCGCCGAGATAAAGTTCAGTCGCGGCGATGTGGAATCGCACATGGCGAATCGAAAGGGAGACGAACGCGCCGTTCGGACGAAGGCACGGTGGAGAGGTTTCGTGCGCGACTTGCGTTGTTCCCAGGCCAAAGCGCCCAGTTCAGTCACGACCTGTCGCACCTCGTACGGACGCGTGTCGGCCGGCATGGGCGGGCCATAGCTGACGGTGATCGGGTAGGGGATCCGGCGTGGCATCTTCGAGTAGAATCTTCCCTTTTCGAAACTAAAAATACTGCCCCACACGTTGTCCAGGTGCACCGGTATGATCGGGGCATCGACCCCCTTCATGATCCTGTTCATTCCCTTGCGAAACGGCATCATTTGCCCGATCCGCGTAATCTGCCCTTCGGCGAAGATGCAGACCGCCTGTCCCTCTTTGATCCAGTTGGTGGCCTCCTGTAACGACTTGATCATCTCCCGAGGACGGACCTCGGCGGATATGGGAATGCTTCGAAGCATCCGGGCGATGGGCTTGACCCACCATTTCTCATACTGTCCTTTGTAGATGAGGAAACGGATTTGCCGGTCGGTGGAGGCAATCAGGAAAAAGGCGTCTGCCATCGAGAGATGGTTGGACACGAAGAGGACCCCGCCCTTCGCCGGAATGTTATCGCGACCCTTGACATGCACCCTGTAAAGCGTATGCGTCAGCATCCAGATCAGGAACCGCATCAGGGCATCCGGCAAGAGCCACAACAGATATGCCGTCCCGGCCAGCGTCATGAACGAGCCCGCCAGAAAAATCTGCTGCGGATTCAAGCCGGCCGGACCTCGCAACAAATAGAAGACGCCGGACGCGAGCAGAAGGCCGACGAAAGAAAGCACGGCGCTGGCGCCCAGGACCATCCCTTTCTCCTCCGGGGCGGGCAGTCTCTGGATCAAGGCCATGATCGGCACATAGTAAAAGCCGGCGGAAAAACCCAGGAATCCCAGGTTGACGGCGAAGGCCGTTGCGCTGAGATCGAAGAAAGGGATCAACCCGAAAACCGCCAACCCTGCGGCGCCCAACGGCACCAATCCGTATTCAATCTTATTGCCGGACAGATACCCTGCCGCGACGCTGCCCAGGCCGATCCCCACGGCCAACGTCGCCTGGAGATAGCTGCTCGCCATGTCGTCGAACTGGTAAACCAGTTTTCCGAAGAAGAAGATGTTCAACTGCAGGAGGCCGGCCAGGAACCAGAAATAGATCGAACCCAGCACCGCCAGGAACAGAACGCGTTGGCGGCCGATCACACGAACCTGGGACCAGAACTCCGCAAACATGTTCCAGCGGAATTGCTTTCCCGAATCGGCGGGGGGAACGCGGCTGATTCCCAGACTCGTCGCGAGGCCAATCAGAGCCAGCGCCACCAGGACGACCCCCGACCACCATGGACGACCGCTGAATTGGGAGGACAGGAAACCGGCGATGAGCAAACCCAGAATGGCGGCTGCAAAGGTTCCCAGGCTGAGAATGCCATTCCCCCAGGACAACCGTTCTTTGGGCAGAATTTCGGGCAGGAGCCCATATTTGGTCGGGCCGAAGAAGGCACTCTGGGTGCTCATGAGTAACACGGCGGTGAGGAGGATGGGAATGTGGACCAGAGCCAGACCGATCAGTCCAAGGACCATGGTGCCAACCTCCGCAACCTTGGTGCCGATGGCCACGGTCCGTTTGCTGTAGCGGTCGGCCAGATACCCTCCCGCTATCGAAAACAAGATGAACGGCACGGCGAAGATAGCGCCGATCAGGGCGACCATGGCGTTCTGCACCTCTTCGCTGGGATAGAGGGTCCAAACGGTGAATATGACGAGCCACTTGAAGAGGTTGTCGCTGAATGCGCCCTGGAACTGGGTCACGAACAAGCTCCAGAAACCGCCGAGCGAGTTCTCCTGCTTCATGTTTTGAGAAAGCAATTCGGAACCGTGGCCTGGATGATCTGTCATTGTGCTGGACATCGGTCGTTTCCTCCAGGAGGCGTGCTGTTTCGTTCAACACTGCTACCTCTTGGTGACAAAGTAGCGGTTATGCGACCGAGGTGGAATCGGCAGGCGTACAGTTTTTCGAGTGTCACATTGGTAGTGTGGGTAGAATCTACAACAAAAGGGGAGCGTTAAAACGAGGAGTGCCGTGGCGATTGCAATCGACAAGAACAGTGATGTCTCGCTCCGGCGCCAGATCGTCGAGCAGGTCGTTTTTCAAATCGCCACCGGGACGCTTAAACCGGGGGAGCAGTTGCCCAGTGTTCGGAAGATCGCCCTGCGGCACAAGATCCACGCCAACACGGTCAGTCAGGCCTACCAGGAACTCGTCGATCGCCATTGGGTCACCAGGCACCGGGGACGGCGGATGGTCGTCCGGTCGGTCCAGGAGCCCCCAATACCCCGCGAAGAGGATCTCGACGACTTGATCGACGCCACCATCCGGAAAGCTCGGGAGAAGGGCTATTCTCTCGAAGAGCTGACAGCCCGGGTCCGCGAGCGCCTGCTGGCGGAACCTCCGGATCACGTCCTGGTCGTAACGCCCGAGGAGGAGATGGGCCGGTTGATTCAGGAAGAACTTTCCCGGGCGATTCGGTTTCCCGTGGAAACATGTCCCCTGGAAAAGTTCTCCGCAAACCGGGGTACGGCCATCGGAGCACTGATCGTCTGCATGCCCGGCGTCGTCTGGGATCTCGCGCAGCTCCTGCCCCCGGGCCGTTCCCTGTTTCCCCTCGAACCGAACACCGCCGACGAACACGTCAGCCTGATTCAGTCACTCGAGCAACCGTCCCTGATCGTTGTGGCGTCAATCAGCCCGTACTTCCTGATCCTGGCCCAGGGTGTTCTGGCGCCTTTCGTCGGAACCCGCCACACAATGGAAAGCTACTGCCTGGCGGATGGAGAATCGAAGAACCTGTCGGGGGCCGACGTGGTCTTTTCAGACAGCATCACGGCCGGGCTGGTCCGTGCGCCCAGAGTGGTGCCGTATTGCATCGTCTCGAAGGATCAAGCCCGGGTGATCGGAAGCTTGATCCAGACACGCCGGGACTGAGGGCGCCGAACACACCGGATTTCTTGTCGTAATGGCCCGACCGGTCTAGAATGGGCGTTCCCTGGAGGTATTAGATGAAGCTGACAAGATTGCTTTTCCTTTCGCTGATCATGGTATGCCTGGTTTCGACGCCTGCGATGTCCCAGCGCGGCCGCGGCGGCCGCGGGAACCGACCACCACTGACTCCTGAGCAACAGGCGCAACAGGCAGAGCGACGGGCAGCTCAGGCGTTGGCGGACGGCGAACGCCCGATCGACATGCTGGACACGGTCTGGACTGAAGAAATGACCTGGATGGAAGTCCGGGATTCGATAGCGGCCGGCAAGACAACCGCCATCATCGGAACCGGTGGAGTCGAAAAGAACGGTCCGTATACCTCGACAGGCAAACACAACTATGTTCTCGAAACGACGACCGAAGCGATCGCCAGAAAGCTCGGCAACGCGTTGATCCCACCACTGGTGAGGCTCGAACCAGGCAACCCCGACAACCCCAACATCGTTCCCGGTAGCGTCTACCTGACCCAGGAGACCTACATGGCGGTGCTGACAGATATGACGCGGAGCCTCAAATCGATGGGCTTCACCGACATCATGATGGTCGGCGACAGCGGCGGAAATCAGCGGGGCATGGAACAAGTTGCGGACGAGCTCAACCGGGAATGGAAAGGCGAGCCCGCACGCGTCTTCTTCATCACCGAGTACTACACCCAGGACAGATGGAGCTACGACTACATGAAGGAAGAGCTCGGCATCGTCCAGATGCCGGACACGCAGTCCGCGACCCGGTGGGACATCCATGACGATTACCACTACGAGTCGTTGGTTGCCGTCAGCAATCCCAGGCTGCTCCGGGAAACGGAACGTGCCAAAGCGGGCAGGTTCTCCATTTACGGCGTGGACCTGGAGTCGACCGAGCAAGTCATCGCGAATGGGAAGAAGCTGGCGGACTACCGAGCGGACATCACGATCGCCGCGTTTAAGAAGGCGATGGCGGAGTTCCAGGTTCCGAGTAACTAAGTACCAACTACCAGTTGAAACGGATCGTTGCGTTCATGCTCCGCCCATCCCGTGCACGTGTCGGCTTGCCGAAAAACGGTGAGGTCATCACGCCGCTGAAGCTCTGGTAATTGACATTGTTCAGGAGGTTCCGAGCCCGCACGGAAATCGTCATCCGGATTCCAGTGCGCTGCCCGTAATAACCACCGCCGGCTACCGGTCCGGTGGTGGCGCCTTCGGCAAGCTCGACGCGATCGGAACGAAGCTGAACGGACTTGGAAAAGTCCATGCTCATTTCGAAGAAGCCCGGGCCGGTCAGCGAGTTTCTGGGAACTCCGGACGGTCGGTCGTTGGTGTTCGTATCCCGATTGTCGTCCTTACCCGTGCGCAGCGAGTACGGATTGCCGCTATTCCAGGTCATGCCGGTGTTGGCGTTGATGTTCCAGGGCAGCCTCAGGTTGAACGATGAACTGAACCGGCGCCGGGCGCCGGAACGGCCCCACTCCGAAGCCAGATCATAGTTGTCGGCCGGGAGGCTGAACGTCCCGCCGAAGGTGTCGCTGTAGTTCGAGCTGTGGGTGTAGCTTCCGTTGATATTCACGAAGCTGAAACGCCTCCGCCAACCGAGACGCAAGTTGTGGTTCCTCGAAGTTCCAGTGGACTCGAGGAGGATGAGGTTGCCCCGGGTCGGGTCGGGTCGCACGCATGTCGTGCTGTCCTGATCCGACGTACAGGACCGCGGCACAGTCGACGTGGTATCCAGAGGCCCGTTGGTGTTCCGGCTGCGGAACCGGTGAACTCCGCGGTCGAACTTGTAGGAACCGGTCACGGTCACGCGGCCGGGAAGCTGGGTCTCGATCGACACTTCGGAAATCCACGAATAGGGGCTCGACAGGTCTTCGGCTGCACTCCGGATTGCGGACGTCTGTCCGCGGATCTCGGCCTCGGATTCACCCTGGAAGGGATTCGGGTACGTCGGATTCCGAATGATGAGCTCTTCCTGACCGGTTCCGTCAAACTGGACCAACTGCCGGTAGTCCCGCAGGTTGAGACGGTCGTGGAAGATGCCGCTGCCTCCACGCAGGACTGTCGACGACCCCAGTGAGTAAGCAAAACCCAGACGCGGAGCGAAATTATTGTAGTCGTTCACATGCGCCTGGGTTTCGTAACGCACTCCCAGGCTGGTCGTCAATCTCTGACTCAGCCGGAAATCGGTCTGGAGGAAAACCGAACTCTCAAACTTACCGACGTTCAACTGCGGATCGCCCTGCTTGACCGTATAGCGAATCGGCCGGCCAGCGGAGAAGGCACCCTCGCAGGGGTCTTCACCGGGTTCGACTTCGTCGGGCGACAGGCAATCCAGCCTGGAAAAAGTGAACGTACCATTGTAGTTGGACCGCGATTGCACATCTTCACGTTCTATGCGGCCCTGGAAACCGGCCCGTAGGGACATCGATTGTCCCGAGTACATCAGCAGATTGCTGAATTCATAGTTACGGATGTCGCTTTCACCATTCAAGATCGCGCCACCGCCTTTGAATGCGTCGGCAACGATGATGTGTACGCCGGGATTGACAGGCTTGAAGACACGAGCCAGCCCGCCGACCCGAAACTGGACTTCGTGGTTGAACCGGTTCGAAAGAACCGCGGTCTCCTTGATCTGGAAGTTGAAATCGTCGTTCTCGGTGTTGTAGGCCTGCTCGGGCAGACCGAAGCCGCCGACACCGGCATTCGTGCTCTTGACTGTCCCGTACGTATAGCTCGCGTTGACGACGTGGTTCTCGGATAGCTGCGCGGTGGTACGCAGAGTAAACCCGCGTTCGACCCTGGGTTTGACGATGGCATCGTCGATCAGACCGTTTGGCGTGAACGCCCGGAGCGTGTCGCCGTCTTCGTTCGTGTTGTTCTTGAGGCTGAACGTGAGGGTCAGCCGGTTCCGGATCAGGGGGCCGCTGACATTCGTCGAAAAGTTCCGCTGCTGATAGGGCGGCCGGAACGACGCAAATGTGTTCCGTGCATCGAGCGACTCGTCGGCGAAGTTGAACGTGGTGTCGCCGTTGAACCGGCCTGTGCCGCCACGCGTGATGATTTCGGTACGTCCCCGGCTCTGGTTACTCTGTTCGGCCGTAAACGAATTTTCGTTGATGCGGATCTCCTGGATCTCGTCGCGGTTCGGCATACGGCCACCGCCGAAGCCGTCGATGACGACCCCGCCGCCACCGCCACCACGACCGCCGCGGCCGCCATGGCCACCACCGCCGCCACTGGCCGCGGGACTGCGCAGGTCGCTCAGGTACTCTCTCAGCTCGTCCTCGTCCTCGGGCAGGTCGCTGTTCAGTTCCGCGAAGTCGGTCGCGGACAGAGATCCGGTTAGCGCGGTCCGCTGGGCCGGATTCAGAAACTTCAACGCCGCCAGCAGGAGTTGGTCTTCTAGCGTCCGAATGTCGCGTTCGATCGCTTCGGTGCTCCCCCCGTTGGCTTCGAGCATGCTATCGAGCGCTAGAACATGGTCGTCGTAAACCGACTGGACCTGGGTTTCCTGGTCGAACGTCAGCGGCGGAACACCTGCCGTGACCAAAACCTGCCGCAGACCGTCGACCCCGTCGTCAAGAAGCTTTCGGGCCGTCTGGGCGCGTAACAACGCGCTCGTCTGCACCTCGGTCAGGATGTCGCCTGCCTGGCTCCGTACCTGTTCGGCGATGACGGCGCCCACCTGCCTTTCGCCAGACTTCGCTTCGGCGACGATCGGTCGGGGCGCCCCCTCCTGGCCCCGGGTGAGCGGCTCTGCCGTATCCGCAAGAACGCCCCGGATATCTTCGAGAATCTGGTTCGCCTGGGTGGCTGGCGCCAGATTCGGCTGGGCGAGCATGAGGGCAGGAAGAGAGATCAAGACGAGGACGAGGTTCAAGACAATCTTCTCCTTGAAGAGGCTCTGATCGTGTCTTTCGTGCTAGGAGCCTGCGCGGCCAATCGCCGGGAAAAGGGTACAAGTCCCCACAGTCACGAACCGCGAATGACTGCCTGAGGTTAACGGAGGGCGATGGCGGGGTCAAGTAACTGTTGTATATCAAATGTATACCAATCGGACGAGCCGGGATCCCGCCCGGAAGTGGGTCGCCCCTACTCCACCTTTGCGCGATCAAATTGACCTGACCCGGGCTGTTTCGTACTATCTATGTCACGTTCCCATGTTTGACGAGATCCCAGGAGGAGACTGATGCCGACGTACGATCCCAGATCGAAGGCAGTGCACCGGCAACTCGGGTATTTTTTTGTTGTAACGCTCTTGCTTGTCGGAGCGAGAACCTCGATTTCCAGGGGAGCCACCGAGCCGGCCCGTGCGATGCAAGAAGCCGGCACGGATCTTCGAAAGGTGTGGGATGGCGTCTACACAGATGCCCAGGCGGCGGCCGGCCAGGAAGTGTTCCAGGCGAGATGCGACGCCTGCCACGGAGAAGTCATCGCGGGCGACGCCGAGTTCCAGGGACCGCCGCTCAAAGGGGAGAAGTTCTTCGAGAACTGGAGGGAGGACCATGTGGGAAGCTTGTACGACAAGATTCGATCCAGCATGCCGCTTCTCCAGCCGTCATTGGACGACCCCGAGTATATCCTCGTCGTAACGCACCTCTTGAAGGAGAATAGCTTCCCTTCCGGAGAGATCGAACTGACCGTCGGTTCGGCCCGAACCGTCTGGATCGAAGGGAAAGACGGGCCGAAACCGCTACCGGGCAATTCGCTGATTCAGGCCGTCGGTTGCATGACACGGGCAGGCGGCGACTGGACGCTCACCAGATCGGGCCGACCCATCCGTGACAGGGACCCGGACCCGGAACTGAAACCGACCCCTGAGAAACTGGAGATGGCCGCGACCGAGCCACTGGGAACGCTCACGTTTCAACTGACGAATTTTTTCATGCTCGGCGATTTCGACCCCGCAGCACATGAGGGCAAGAAGATGCTCGCGCGAGGCGCCCTGATCCGTCGGCCGAACGGCGATCGCATCAGCGTGACGGGCATGGACATGGTTTCGTCGAGTTGCGACCGTTAGGGTCCGCTCAAGAATAACTTCACAGAATTGGCGCCCAGATTTGCGTCAGATTCGGTCGCGACCGATTGAGCAGACCGGAGGAATAGCCCGGCATCTGCGATTGAGGAGCGGCCGAAGATGGCGCGACGGTCCCGCGAAGATGGCGCGACGGTCCCGCGAAGATGGCGCGACGGTCCCGCGAAGATGGGATGCCAAGATGTGAAGTTATTGGAGCGGGCCCTCAGTCCTGCCGCAACGTCTCGGCTGGATCGAGGTACGCGGCCCTGCACGCCGGAATACCGGTGGCGAGCAGCGCAGCCAATGCCAGGGTGATGAGGCTCGCCAGGAGGACGGGACCCAGAAGGCCCGGGGTACCGAAGAAGGCTCCGCCGATGAGGCGCGCCAGCGGAATGGCCAGGCCGACGCCCACCAGACCGCCGAGTCCAACAACGGCGGCCGTCTCTTTCATGAAGAGACGCACGACCGAGGAGCGCCCCGCACCCAACGCCATCCGAATGCCCACTTCGTTGACTCGCTCGGAAACCTTGAACGCAACCACCGCATAGATCCCGAGCGACGCCAGGCCGAGCGCGAACGCGCCGATGACCAGGAGCACCCGGGCCACGAGTCGCTGCCGTCCGAGAGTGCCCGACAAGTACGAATCCATCGTCGTCGCGGTCAGTATCTGGATGCGAGGATCGACCTCTCGGACTCCCTGCCGCACCAGAGGCAGGAGAGCACGCGGGGGACCGGCGGTTCGGATGAGAAGATTCGTTCTCCCGACAGCGGATTGCTGTCCATTGAAATAGACCAGCGGGGTGGGGGCTTCGTCCAGAGAGGTCACCTTGGTCGCCCCTACCACTCCAATGACTTCGATCGCCACCTCGGGTGCGTTCTCCGCGTAATACACCTCGCCAACAACATCGCTGCGACCCCAGAAAACCTCTGCCATCGCCCGGCTGACCACGACTCTCGGGGGAGCCCCGGCTCCGTCGCTTCGATCAAAGAGCCGCCCGGAAAGAAGCGGAATCTCCATCAGTGCGAAGAAGTCGCCGCCAACCAGGTTCCAGGCAACCTCGACCGGCCGACGGCCCCCATCCGCCAGATCACCGACCAGTAACGTTGTGGTTCCGCCGGGGGTTGCGGGCAGGTTCCTTGTGAAGCTTACGCCGCGAACGCTCGGGAGTCCTTCGATTCGCTCCTCGACGGCATCGTATGAGGCGCGCACTCCGTCGGCTGGAAGGTCCAGCGAGTTCATGTCTATTTGGATGATCGCCAGATTCTCGGGATTGAAGCCGGGATCGGCAGAGGCGGCCCGGATAGCACCGTCGATAAAGAGCCCGGCGGCGACCAGCAGTATGAGCGAACTCGCCACCTGAGTGCTGATCAGCAAGCCAGCCAGGCCGGACCTCCTCCCGGATCGGGAGCGCTGCGCGTCGCGCATTATTGAAGCCAGAGGTGCGGAGGTGATTCGCAGCGCCGGAACCAACCCAGCTACGAGACTCGCCCCCACACCCATGACCGACGTGAAAGCGAAGACCTTCCAGTCCAGTCGGATGTCGAGGCTGGTCGGGCCGACGACAGCCAGTTCGAGTTTTCCAAGCCAGGTCGTCAGCCCGTACGTCAATAACAGCCCCAGGGCCGCGCCCACCCCGGCGAGCACGGCCGTCTCGCCGAAGATCACCCGGATCAAGCTTGATCGGCTCCCGCCCAGAGCCCGGCGTACTCCGATCTCACGGCCCCGGCCGAGCCCCCGAACCAGCATGAGGTTCGCAAGATTTACCGAAGCCACCAGCAGCACGAGGCCCACGACGCCCATCAGAAGAATCACGATGGGAACGAAGGAACCACGATTTTCGGCTCCCGCACGGTGGATGGGAAGAACGTGGATACCACGGTCACGGCCCCGGATGCGGTTGGCGTCAGGGTACTCGCGAACCAGTCGCGCAGCCAGTTGGTCCATCGCGGACTGCGCGGCCCCAACCGTGACTCCGGGCGCCATACGAGCCACGACCCTCAAGGGGTGATCCTGCCGCCGTTGAAGAGATTGAAACCGCCCGTTCGTGTCATCCATGGCAGAGATGGACAGCCAGAAACTGCCGGTAGCGACTCCCAGACCGCCGTTGAACTCCGGCGGGCCGATTCCCACGACCGTGACCCCCGCATCGTTCAGCCGGATGGTGCGACCCAACACGGAAGGATCGCTCCCGAAAGCATTTTGCCAGAATCGGTGCGTGATCACCGCAACCGGTGGTCCCTGGAGACGATCCTCGACCGGCTCGAACCATCTACCAAGGACGGGGGTCAACCCGAGCACCGGAAGGTAGCCGGATGTGGCATATTCGATCGACACCGAGACCAGTTCGCCGTTCTCCGTGTCCAGGTAACCACCGGCGAAGGAGCGGGCACCCACCGCGGCAAATACGCCGTCATATTCGATGATGTCGAGAAAGGCCGGATACGACGTGGCGTTCGCGGAACCGCCGTCGGTCTCCTGCAGAATCTCGACCAGGCGGTCGTGGTCCTTAAAGGGCGGCGGCTGGAACAGCACCGCGTTCACGATGCTGAAAGCGGCCGTGTTCAGTCCGATCCCCAGGGACAGGATCGTGACCACCGAGAGACTGAAAACGGGACTGCGAACCAGTCTTCGAACCGAATACGCCAAATCCCTTATCCAACCTTCCATCCTGCGACCTCCCCGACTCTCCTCTCCGATCGATCGGGTTTCGAGAGAGTCCCGCCCCGATCTCTCCGCCCAGGTGGACCGCATCAAATCCGACGTGATGAACCACCAGAACCGGGTGCGCCAGAAAGCCCTGCCCTGCACCCGCGCCTGTTCCCTGCGGTAACAGAACAGCTCCAGCAACCGCGGTCCGAAAAGCTCCCGAAACCCGCGGGGATAGACCCTCAGGAGCAACAGGTAAATACGTTCGTCCATCAGGAGGACCCCGGCAATACGGCGTTCTGGTGGGCCACCTCGACCAGCCTCTCAAGGCGTCGAGCCTCGGCCCGGGCTCGCTTGAGACCCGTCGGGGTGATTTCGTATAATCGGCGCCGGGGATCGCTCGGGCCCTCCAGCGGGTCGATCTCCTGGATCAGCAACTCGCCCATCAACTCCTTGAGGGAACGATAGAGCGTTCCGGGCCCCAGAGTCACCGCTCCATCCGTGGCTTCGTCCACGGACTTGGCAATCCCGATCCCGTGGCTGGGACTTGCCGCCAGGACCAGAAGGATGTGAAAGCCCGCGGGCTTCATCGGTTTGGATCCGACCGGATTATCCGATTGCATTTAAATTATCCATTTTGGATATATCCAGCTTAGATAAGTCTTGAGGGAAAGTCAAAGCGGCGCAATCATGGCCGAGATTCCTCGCCCTCGGCCAAAAGCGCTCGAACCCTCTGAATATTCGAACTTGCTCCGCGGTATTCCGGACGAAGATCCACGACCCGGGTCCAGGCATCGATTGCCTCTTGCCACCTTTCCAATCGTTCATAAGTCAGACCCAGATTGAAATAGGCGTCGACGTGGTTGGGAAAGATCCGGATGACTTCCCGATAACAATCGACAGACTCCGGAAGTCTGGATTCGCCGGCATACGTCGTGCATAAATTCCCGTGCGCCTGTACGAGCGTCGGATCCAACTCCGTGGCGGTTCGATAATTCTCACGGGCCCCGGGGAAATTATTCTGACTCATCAATATGTTTCCCCGATCACTGTAGATGGCAGCCCGGTCCGGTTCGATGAGAATGGCCTGCTCGTATTGCCGTATGGCTTCATCGGGCCAGCCGATTTTGAGGAATGCGTTCCCAAAAGCCGTGTAAGCCCTAGAGCTGTCCGGGTAGCGCGTGACCATCTCGAGGCGGAATGTGAGCTCGTTCTCCCAGACTTGATTCTTCGAAATTGTCGTTACCGAATAGAAGATCGCGACACACGCCGCCAGAGTGGCTGGCAGCCATCTCCGCGCCTTTCGATCCACGCCACTCCAACGAATTCCCCCGGTCCTGGTCACCAGAATGGCGAGAATCAGACAAAACCCCATGACCGGGAAGTAGAGGTATCTCACCGCGATAAAATTCTGGATCGGCATGAGATTCGAGACGGGCAACAACGTCACGAAAATCCAAACGATTCCGAAGGATGTCATTCTGT
This sequence comes from Terriglobia bacterium, assembly GCA_965247425.1. Lineage (GTDB taxonomy): Bacteria > Acidobacteriota > Terriglobia > 20CM-2-55-15 > 20CM-2-55-15 > CAZOZZ01. Next base: position 176,786 of record OZ252023.1, on the reverse strand, counting down.
GAGCCTTGTAAACACTCACTGCAAGTACGCCCACAAAAAGCACCAGGACCATCGGCGCGAACACCTCGAGCGAAAACAGCGTGCTCGGGTAGTAACCCACATCCGGCAAGGTCGGATGAAAATCAAGCGGAACAAGCATCCAGGTCAGGTACTGTCCGAAGACTTTCAGAGTCGTCAGCATGTTGAGGTAAAAGCTTCCGCCGTGAAAACCGATGTCCAGGTTCTGGGCCGACCTGAAGACTTCGAATCGGATCCACAGATAGAAGATGCTCACGACCGCAAATCCAAGATAGCGACTAAATATCCGTGAGGAGATGTTCTTCAAACTCCCCTCGCAGTGAAAGTAGTAATCGTAAATCACCAGACTGATTTCGCTACTCTAAATTGGCCCACTTTTGATCGTTTGATTTGGCCCACCCCTGACGACTGAACCGGAGAGGCTGTTCCGAACAAAGAGTCGGAATGGAGGGACCCGGTGTCAAGGAGATCGAAGGTGGAATTATTTGAAGAGATTCGGCGAGAGCACGAGTTTGGTGTGGGAACGATCCAGGGTGTGGCCCGGCGGCTGGGGGTGCATCGGCGGATGGTGCGTCAAGCGCTGGGAAACGCCGTGCCGCCGGCGAGGAAGAGCCCGGAGCGGAAGAGGCCGAGGCTGGAGCCGGTTATGGAATTTATCAACGGGGTGTTGGAGGCGGACAGGCAGGCCCCGCGGAAGCAGCGGCACACCAGTCACCGGATCTACGAACGGATCCGGATGGAATTTCCGAAACATCCGATTGGGGAATCGACGGTTCGCCGGTATGTCGGGCGGCGGAAGCGGGAGATGGGTTTCATCCGACAGGAGACGTTCGTGCCGCAAAGCTACGCCTGGGGTCAGGAAGCACAGATCGACTGGTACGAAGCCGTCGCGGAGTTGGATGGCGAACGGCAGAAGCTCCAGGTTTTCTGTATGCGGAGCATGGGCAGTGGTGGCGCATTCCATCGAGCTTATCCTCGGGCGACACAACAGGCATTCCTGGAGGCTCATGAGTTGGGTTTCCGCTATTTTGCGGGGGTCTTCGGGGTGCTGCGTTATGACAACCTGACCAGCGCGGTGAAGAAGATTCTGCGGGGATACCGGCGTGTAGAGACCGAACGGTTCATCGCGTTTCGGTCGCATTGGAAGTTTCAAGCCGAGTTCTGCACACCCGGCGAGGGCCACGAGAAAGGCGGTGTGGAAGGCGAAGCCGGATACTTCCGGCGCAATCACCTGGTACCGGTGCCGAAGGCGAAGGACCTGGCGGATCTGAATGCGCAGCTGCTGGCCGGTTGCCGTGCCGATGAACGGCGCAAGATCGGCGATCGGGTCCAGACGGTGGGTGAAGGGATGCAGATCGAACAGCCCCATCTGCTCGCGTTATCGACCGAAGGGTTCCCTCTGGCCGAGGACAGCTTTCCACGAGTCGATGGTAAGGGATGTGTACGGGTGCGTAACAACTTCTACTCCGCCCCCGTCAAGGCCGGGACTGTGGTGCGGGCGAGCGTTTTTCCGGCCTACGTGGAGGTCTGGCACGATGGCGGATGCGTGGCGCGGCATGAGCGAGGATATGGAAACGGCCAGCACTTCTTCAATCTGGAACATTATCTGGAGGTGTTGGAGCGGAAGCCGGGCGCGCTGGCCGGGAGCAAGCCTCTGGAGCAATGGCGGCAACAGGGCCGATGGCCGAAAAGCTATGACGAGTTCTGGCAGACGTTGATCGATCGCAACGGAAAACAGAATGGGACCCGCGCAATGGTGGAGTTGCTCCTACTGGGCCGGGAACATGGCTATAGCGAGCTGGATTCCGCATTCCAACAAGCCCTGCGCCTGGGATGCTCCGATGCCGCCGCGGCGCGCTACCTGATGACCGAGGCCCGATTCGACCGGCCGGCGGCGCCGCGACTGGAAGTGGCCGCACTACGCGCTTATGAGCGGCCCCTGCCGGAGGTGAATACTTACGATGCACTGCTCACTGCGGAGGTGGTCTAGTGTCCGCCACAGCCGGCGGGGTCGAACAGGCGGCGATTCAGCAGTACTGTAAAGCTCTCCGGACGCCCACGATCGGAACGCAGTTTGCGGCCATGGCCGAGCAGGCCCAGCGGGAAGAGCACACCTACACACGGTATCTGGAAGCCTTGCTGGCGATGGAAGTTGAAGAACGCGAACGGAACACCGTGGCCCGGCGGATTCAAGCCGCACGTTTCCCTCGAATGAAGACACTCGAGGACTTTGACTTCTCGCGGTCGAAGGTTCCAGCCAACCGGATCCGTGGACTCGCAGACGGTGGCTATTTAGAACACGCCGAACCTGTCGTCCTGATCGGGGAGTGTGGAACGGGCAAGACGCACCTGGCCACAGGACTGTGCGTGGCCGCTTGTCGGCAGAAGAAGCGGGTTCGCTTTACGACGGCCGCCGGCTTGATCAACGAGTTGGTCGAGGCCCAACACAACGACCAGTTCCGCCGGGTTCTGGCCCGATGGTTCCGATACGAGTTGATTGCCATCGACGAAGTCGGCTATGTCCCGATGGCAGACCTCGGCGCCGAACTCCTCTTTCAAGTCATCTCGGATCGAGCCGAGCGGGCGACGGTGATCTTGACAACGAATCTGCCGTTCTCGGAATGGACCCAGGTGTTTCCCAATGTTCGGCTGTGCAAGGCGTTGCTGGACCGGATAACCGATCGCGCTCACATCATCGAGACCGGAACCGAATCCTTCCGGTTTCGGCGCACGTTGGAGAAACGACAGAAACCACGGCATCCGCCTGGAAAGGAGAAACCCGCGAAACAAACCACGTCCTGAGGGTCGGATCGCCGCGCGGTCGTCGATCCTGGGCGATCCTGGAAACGGAGTTTTTTCCCGAAAGAAAGAAAAAGAACCAAAAAGAAAGAAACGGAGGCCTGTGGAAGATGACGCGCTGTGGAAATCCTAAAAACCAGGATTCCCACAGCGCTTGGAAAAGCCTCGCCAAGGGCGCTCGGCTTTCCCACATCTACAACACAGGCCCGACGGTAATTATCACTACTCGGAATTATTAACAGGAGGGGGTGGGCCAAATCAGACGATCAAAAGTGGGCCAGACCGGGTGGACAAACCCACCAGAACGATGGGCAGCGTAATCGCCATCTCTTTGGAAAACAGGGCCAGGGCGTAGAAGATCAGTGATGCCCCATACCGGGGAATCACCGCCGATTTCGTCGACGATTCTAATTTGATGAAAAGAATCATCGAGCTCATGACAAACAGGAAGGCCAACAGGTCCTCTCGGAATGAAACGACCGTGACCGCCTCGGTGGTCAAGGGATGGATTCCGAAAAACAACGCCGACATGAGGGCCACAAGTTTGTTCTTCGTGAGGAAGGACAGGAATGCGAAGACAAGAACAACGTTGGCCAGATGCAAGAGGAGATTGGTCAGGTGGTGGCCGAACGGATCGAGCTTCCACAAGGCGTGATCGATGAATACGGATGCCGTCGCGACCGGCCGGTAACTATTCTCCCCCGATCCGATGGGAGACGTCGGCAGGTGTTCCACGTCGGCCTGCTCGGTGATGTACTCCCCCGTAAACATCTTCGGGAAATTCTCCCAGGAATGTGTGAAGGAGTTGTTGACGACCACCAGGAAATCGTCCCACACGAATCCGTAGCTCAACGTCGGGGAGTAGACAATGAAAGTCAACAGGACGACAAGGAACATCGAACCCAGGGTTCGCCTTCCCGACCACTCTTGTTCGATCATTCAGGCATGGATTCCGGGTGCATTTCCCATAACACGTGCGGTGTATGTCATGTTAGAAGCCTCACAATCAACCACGGAACTCCGATCGAGCACACCTCGGCGGCTTCGAACACGACCGCTGCGGCGTTCCCCTTGTAGGGCTCGTCGGAGAACGCGTCCACCTGCCAGAACTCGAACGCCTTCCTGTTCGCGCAGTCACATCGCTCTTCCGAGTAAGTTGCTTCACCCTCCTGATCGCCGCCTCGTCACGGCGGTAAAAGGTCCACTGCTTGATCTTCCTGCCGCGAACCAGGCCGGCATCGACCAGCTGCCTCATGTGACGGAAATGGTGGACTGGCTGATACCCAGTTTCTCGGCAATCAGCAAGCCACACACGCCGTCGCGTACCAGGTCTCCGTCGACCTGGGGCTGGAAGTTCGCCTCGGGGTCGCGGAGGCAGTCGAGCACCTGTAGCCGCTTGTCCGAAGCGAGCGCCTCGAAGTAACGAATGAGATCCGGGCGTGTTGCTTGCATACTTGGCATATTAGCCAACTAAGCAATTACTGTCGACGCCCAGATCCCTGGCTAATGCAAACAGCCTTGTTCTTCCTATACTCCCGGTGAATCCCTATAATGTCTGGAGCCAATACCGTACGACAGTTCAGATGCGATAAGCGGGCCGTTTGATGGGCTCCTGCTGCGGTGCCGTCCAACCTGGAAGTTCAGTGAAGAGTGCTGCGGCACGCACCCGTCCGGCTATTGAGGAGGGAACATGGGTCTGCGGATAGCATTAGTGGGTTGGTTGATCGTCACCGGGGCGTGCTCACCCCAACCTGCAAACGAAACGGGCCAGGCAAACGGGACGGTGACCGTATTCGAGGGGGCGCGCCTGATTGTAGGCGACGGCAGCCCACCCATCGAAGACGCGGTTTTCCTGGTCGAAGGGGCGCGGTTCAGCCAGGTCGGACCGAGGGGAGAGATCGAGATCCCGGCGGGTGCGGTAACGGTCGACCTGACGGGCAAGACGGTCATGCCGGCGCTGGTCGACGCGCACTCGCACATCGGGTACATGAAGAACCTGACGAGCGGACCCGATAACTACACGCGCGAACACATCCTGGACCACATGTATCGGTTCGCCTATCACGGGGTTGCCGCAAGCCAGGCGATGGGATCCGACTTCGGAGTGATGCCGTTCCGTCTGCGGGACGAGATCCTGGCAGGCGAGCATCCCGACGCAGCGCGGTTCCTCACGGCGGGTCGGGGGTTGGCGCCATACAGCGAAATCAGTCCGAACAACATGCGGCATGCGGCGTACGTGGTCACGACCGAAGAGGGCGCACGCGCCAACGTTCGGGAGCTGGCCGCGCGGGGCGTGACACTCATCAAGACGTGGGTCGACGACCGCGGCGGCAACGTCGAACCCCTGCCGCCGAACCTCTACATGGCGATCATCGACGAAGCGCACAAGAACAACATCCGCGTCGCCGCTCATGCCACGGGCATCGGACATGCCAAGGACCTATTGCGGGCGGGCATCGATGTTTTCGCGCACATGATCACGGAGGTGGACGACGAACTGGTCGAGCTGTTCAAAGAACACCCCGAGACTAGCATCCTCCTGGCGCAGGTGGGGCGTCGAACGATCTATTCGCCATATCTCGATCCACCGTCCTCACTGTTGCTCGAAACGGTCAGACCCGAGCAGATCGCCCGGCTTCGCGACAGGGTTCTGGGCACGACACCGGAGGCGCTCGAACGGGCGCGTCAGTCGTGGGACCAGACGGTACTGAACATCATGAAGCTCCATGAAGCGGGCGTTCGAATCGGCATCGGAAGCGATGGGGGAGGCCAGGGCGGCGATCGCTTCGTCGGTTTCACCGCGCATACGGAACTGGAGAACATGGTGGCGGCGGGGATGACGCCGGGAGAGGCGATCGTGGCCGGGACGAAAAACGGAGCCGAGATCCTCGGTCTCGAAAAAGATCTGGGAACGGTCTCGGTTGGCAAGAGCGCCGATTTCATCGTCCTCAACGAAAACCCACTCGAGGACATCACCAACTCCCGAACGTTTGACCGCGTTTACCTTCGGGGTCATCAGGTGGATCGGGACGGGCTACGGGCGAGTTGGTCCGGACCTCAGTCGAATTAGGATCGTTGGAGGATGCCGGCATGAGCACGAAAAAGAGAAAGGATGTCAGCAGAAGAGATTTCCTGAAGAAGAGCGCGACCGTCGGCGTGGGTGCAACCGCTTTAGGTGGGGTCGTGCCGGCACAGGTCGATGCACAAAGCGAACGTGGTTGGGACTACTCCGCCGACTTCGTCACGATTGGGGCCGGAGTGTCCGGGCTCGCCGGCGCCGTATCGGCACTGGATCACGGAGCCTCCGTGATCATGGTCGACGAGAATTTCGATATCGGTGGACACGGCATGGTCAGTGGAGGGATCGTCCATCTTGGCGGCGGCCACAGCAAGCAGCGTGAACACGGAGTAGAGGATTCGGCGGAAAAAGTCTTTGCGGACTGGGTACGCCCGGATCACCCTCTGGCGAGGTACAACGACCGGGACCTGGTGCGGGTCTTTGCCGACGAAAACGAACCGACGTTTGAGTGGCTGATCGAGAACGGGGTCGATTTCGAGGACCGCGTAGTCGGCCCACAGATGGCTTCGACAGTCCCAAGACAGGTGCCGACCGTGCAGTGGCCGATCAAAAGCGAAATTGTCACGACCGTGGCCAGCAGGCGGGGTTCCGGCCTGGTCCGGGCGCTGGACGTCGCCGCGAAAAAGAAAGGCGCCGAAATTCTGCTGCGGCACAGGATGACAGGGATCATCCGCGAGAGCCCCACATCGGGAAGGGTGGTCGGAATCACGGTGGAACACGAGGGTCGCACGCTGAACATCCAGGGCAGGAAGGGCGTGCTGGTCGCGACGGGCGGCCACTCCGACAACGTGAATCTTCGCAGGATGTTCGATCCGAGACTGACCGAGGAATATTTCGTGGCCGGCGCCCCGTATTCCCGAAAGAGTGGCGATGGCGAGATCGCGGCCATGGCCATCGGAGCATCGTACTGGGGGACGGCGAGTCAGACCAATGAGAAGGAACGATGCCTTCGGAAGGCCGTTCACATCGGGACCCGGTTCGGTTACGCCAGCCTGCACTGGCCGGCGGACAGCAAGATTTTCGATCGTGTTCGTGCCTCCGGCCTCACCGGGGTGGACTGGGCCAACGCAATTCTCGTGAACCAGGCAGGCCGGAGGTTCTGGAATGAGATGGCGTCAGACTATGACTTCATCGCGGCCGCCATGGCGTACAGCGGAGACCCTGCGAAGTTGAACGGCGGCGGACCAATATGGGCAATCTTCGACAGCGACGCCGTGGAACGGCAGGAGTGGGACCCGACGCCACCCAACGTGGACCCCGACGGCTACTTCTTCAGCGCGGACACAATTGCGGAATTGGCCGGAAGGATCGTCAATCCCTTTCAATCCAGACCCATGCCGGCCGACGAACTGGCCGCGACTGTGACCCGGTACAACTCCCTGGTGGACGCGGGCGCCGATGAGGATTTTGGGAAACCCGACACCCTGTACAAGATTCAAACACCTCCGTTCTACGCCGCGTGGTCGACACCCCTGCTCCATGACTCCTACACCGGACTCCGAACAAACACGAACGCCCAGGTGGTGGATGTTCAAGGTCAAGTCATACCCGGACTCTACTGCGCGGGCGAGTGCCAGGGTGGCTTCAACCAGCACGGGCTGGGCCGGAGCCTCGTGTTTGGTCGAATCGCAGGGAGACATGCCGCGCAAAGTGAGGAAAATGATGCCGCGGGAATCTAGTCCGAATCCCCACACCGCGAGCATTGCCGTCTGGGACATCCCTGCACCGGTGGTGAGGGGCCGGTTGTTCAAGGTGCACATGGGGGTAAAGTGTGCGTCGACGTGTCGGCTCACGGGTGCGCTGGTTCGGGTCCGTGAGGAATCGGGCTCAGAACTTTACGAAGGCAGACTCGGCGAAGCCCCATGGCCCGGTACCAAGGGGTTGTATGTGGCCGAGATGAGCCTGATCGCCACGGACGCGGACGGAGTGTCACCCTGATCTGTAACCTTCGTCGGGGACAAGTTGGGAGCGCCGCACCAGGACGCGGTCGCCACGTTCAGTGTCCGAACGGCCAAGCCTCCCGAACACGGAGTGAGGATTCAGGTTACCGAACGGGATGCGGGCACTCCACTCGCACGAGCTCACGTATTCATGGGCGCTTATCGAGCGTCGACAAATGACCGTGGACAGGCCCACCTGGAATTGCCGAAGGGCACCTACGAACTCCATGTTCGGAAGCGGGGCTACCAGATGCCTCGCCAGACCGTCCAGGTGGGAAAGGACGTCACGGTTCGGATCGAGGCCTCTCGTCTACCGGAAAGGAACGCAGATGAAGACCAAGTCTGGATGTAGGGGCGCCGTTCCGAAACATCGGCCCGCCGCTTCGCACTTTTTCCTTGCCCTTTCCGCAGCCGCCCTTGCCGTCTCTATCTGGACTCTCGGCGTGGTGCGGGCTGGAGCACAAGAGACATCCGTTCGCGACGGTGTGTACACGGAGGCTCAAGCCGACCGAGGCGCCGACATCTTCATCCGATCTTGCGCCGGATGCCACGAAACCGACAGATTCATCGGTGAACAGATGGAGCCATGGATGAATCAGTCGGCGTACCGTTTCTTCAGAACTGTCCGTCTGACGATGCCCGAGGAGGACCCGGGAAGTCTCACGCGACAGCAGTACGCGGACATCGTGGCGTACATCTTCAAGCTGAACGGGTTCAAGCCCGGAAGCGACGAACTCCAGGGCACCGACGATGCGATGAGGGCGGTCCTCCTCGAGAGCTTCCCGTCTGTTCCCATGCCGGAACCTTGAATCGAGCGTGTCGGGGCGTCCCTCCGTGGGCGCCCGCGGGCATACCGAAACTGATACCCCTCCCCCCCGCTTTGACCTCGCAGCTCCAATCGACGCATCACCTCCAGCCTCTTATTTTCGCCCGCAATTGCTCCACCTGTTCCCGCGCTTCTCCTTCCGGATTCTCTTCCAGGTACCTGTCCAAATGCTCGAGGACCTTCTCGGGTTGGCGTGACTTCAGGTAGACGTTGGCGAGCAAGAAAAGAATCTTTCCGGAATCAGACAACTCCCGGGCGCGCAGCAAAGCGCGTTCCGCTTCGTCCAGGCGCCCCAGCTTGTAGTAGGCCAGGCCCAGGTTGTGAAAGGCGTCGCCCGGTGGAGGCGTCATCGCGGAGGCCTCGAGCAGGATCTCGGATGCGGATTCGTTCTCGTCCCGCGCGAGGTAGATCGTAGCGAGGTTGATCAGCGGTTGCGGAAGATCGAGGTCCAACCGAGCGGCCGCCATGTACTGCTGTTCGGCTTCCTCGAACCGTCCGGCGTTCTGGAACAGTACCCCGAGGTCCAGTCGTGCGTCGTAGTACGTCGGTGCCAGAAGCACCGCTTGTTCCATGTGGTCGATTGCGCTCGCGGTTTCGCCGCGACGCATGTCGTGGGCTCCCCGGTCGTACGCGTCCCGGGCGTCCCGGGAAAAGTTTTCCCGGAACTGGCTGACGTCGATGGAACTCCTGCCGCTGGTGACGTAACGCTCGGTCGGGATGTCGTTCGGCTGCAGGAATATTCGCGTGCCCGCATAGGCCTGCTCATCGGGTCCGATCGGCCGCCGTGCCGTCATGAAGCCTTCTCGACTCACGAGGAGTTCATGCACGCCTTCGCGAACGTCGAAGAATTCGAAGCGACCGAAACGGTCCGTCAACGTCCGGGCACGGGTCCCGAACTGGTCGATGATGACCTCGGCTCCCGACAACGGAAGTCCGCCTTCCGCCATCACATGACCGGTGAGAGCCCTTGCCTGCGGTTTGGCCGCGAACAGGGCCACCGTAATCGGCGAAATGAGTATCAGGAGGACCGCGACGATCGGGGCGTTGGTTTCGAAGTTCAAACATCGGGTGTTCGAGTGTTGGTTCATCTTTGCACTCCATCAATGCTGTCCGGATATTTTCCGGAGGTGAATACAAACGCCGATTCCGTGAAAAAGAAGCGGTCCGCTGTCGGGTCGCTAAAGAAATAGAGACACTGACAATGTGTCCGCCGTTACCGTGGTTGCGGAAAAGTTACAACTGATTGAGGGTCCCGTCCGAAGCGCCCATGTGCAAGTCGACTATCGACAGGATTTAGCTGATTTGCTGAAGCTGGTAATACGTAATGTATACAGTCAGCCTGCGCTCCACCCGCAGAATGCTGGCTTCGTTGTCCCGGAATATGTCGGCTTCCCTCACGACGACGGGTCCATACCTGTTGCTAATTGAGTAAAACTGCGATCTCATATTGCGGTGGAGATGTCCCGCCCTGGCGACTCGCTCAAAAGCAAAAGGAGTCCTCGATGAAAGGCCGAATCCGAATTCTGACTCTCGTTTTCCTGATGATGACGCCGGCGCTGGTGTCGGTCACTGGGCTTGCGCAAGCGCCGACGACAGCGATCCCCGAAGAGGCGCACACGGCGCCGCTGGATCAATTGACGCCAGTCGGCCCGAGCGTGACGACCGGTACGCTGGGCAACGGCCTCCGCTACTTCATCCGCGAGAATCACGAGCCTGAGAACCGGGCGGAGCTGCGACTCGTCGTGAACGTCGGATCCATCGTCGAGGACGACGACCAGCTTGGCCTCGCGCATTTCCTCGAGCACATGGCGTTCAACGGCACCGAAAACTTCGAGAAAGGTGAGCTGGTCAACTTCATGGAATCGATCGGCATGCGCCTGGGTCCCGGCGTCAACGCGACGACTTCGTTCGACGAAACCATCTACATGCTCGAAGTCCCGACCGACGATCCGGCGAACATGGCGACTGCCTTCGAAATAATGGAGGACTGGGCTCACGGACTGACTCTCGATCCTGAAGAGATCGACAAGGAACGGGGCGTGGTCATCGAGGAATGGCGCCTCCGCCGCGGCGCCGGATCACGGTTGCGCGATAAGCAGTTCCCGGTCCTCTTCAAAGATTCGCAATACGCCCGACGATTGACTATCGGGACGCTCGATAGCCTGGAGAACTTCGATCACGATGCGCTCCGCCGTTTCTATCGCGACTGGTACCGGCCCGACCTCATGGGGGTCGTCGCGATCGGCGATTTCGACGCATCGGATATCGAAGCCCTGACGCGGCAACACTTCGAAGATCTGCCCAATCCCGCCAACCGGCGCGAGCGCGTCGCCTATCGCGTCGGGGACCATGACGAGACCCTCTTTTCGATCACGACCGATCCGGAGATCTCCTCGACCAACGTCTCGGTCTACCACAAGATGGATGTTCATGACGACTGGACGATCGGCGGCTACAGGCAGCGTATCGTCGAAGGTCTTTACAACGGGATGCTCAACGACCGTTTCGCCGAGATCTCCAGACAACCCAACGCGCCCTTTCTCAGAGCTCAGTCATTCCAGGCCCGGCTGATCCGTTCGAAAGCCGTTTATGCGTTAACTGCCAGTGTCCTCGAAAACGGTATCGAAAGGGGTATCGAAGAGCTGTTTGTCGAGGCCGAACGGGTCGCCCGATTCGGCTTCACATCGTCGGAGCTGGAACGGGAAAAGATCAACACTATGCGCGGGTTGGAACGGGCTTTCATCAACCGCGCGAACCGCAATTCCGGATCCTACGCTTCGGAGTACATTCGAGCTTTTCTCGATGGAGAATCCATTCCGGGCATCGAGTACGAATTCGAGCTGTACAAGCGCTTCGTCCCGGAGATCACCCTCGATGAGGTGAACCAGGTCGGTCAGGACTGGATCCATGACACCAATAGAATCGTCCTCGTCTCCGGACCTGAAAAGGAAGGCTTGACGATGCCCGGTGAAGAGGAACTGATGGCAGTTCTCGCTGCCGGGAGCGAGGCGGAAATCACGGCATACGTCGACACGGTTTCCGATCAGCCGCTACTGGCCGAGATGCCGGAGGGTTCCGAGATCGTCGAGACGGAGACGATCGAAGGAGACATCACCGAGTGGAGACTGGCCAACGGTATCCGGGTCATCCTGAGGCCCACCGACTTCGAGGAAGACGAAATCGTGTTCCGTGGTTTCAGTCCGGGCGGCACGTCGCTCGCCGACGATGAAGACTACATTCCGGCAAGCACTGCGGCATCGTTGATACCAAACGGTGGGCTTGCGGATTTTACCGCCATTGATCTCGGGAAAGTCCTCACGGGGCAAGGTGGCGAGCGTTCGCCCGTTTATCTCCGCCCTGGAAGAGGGTGTCAGCGGGAACGCTTCGCCCGCGGATCTGGAAACCATGTTCCAGTTGATCTACCTGAGGTTCACCGCACCACGGGCCGATGACACGTTCTACGAAGTGTGGCAAACCCAGAATCGGCAGGCCCTCGAAAATCGGGACCGGAACCCGGCCGCTGCGTTCAGCGACGCGTACGTCCGCATCATGACGCAGGACCATCCACGCGAACGCCCACCGACGGTCGCGTTACTCGACGAGACGGACCTCTATGAGTCCCTCGAGTTCTACAAGGAACGGTTCGCCGACGCCGGCGATTACACGTTCATCTTCGTGGGCAACGTGGATCCGGTCACGATGAAACCTCTCGTCGAACGCTATCTGGGTGGCCTGCCGTCGACGGGTCGCCAGGAAACATGGAGGGATCTCGGCGTCCGCGCGCCGAAAGGGGTCATCGAGGAAACCGTACACAAGGGACTCGAACCCCGCAGCCAGACGCGCATCGCGTTTACCGGACCTTTCGACTATGCGGCTCAGGCGGAACGAACGGGCATCCGGGCCATGGCCATGACACTGGAAGGTCGACTCAGCGACCGGATACGCGAGGACCTGGGCGGCTCCTACAGTGTCAATGTCAGCGCGGGCTACAACTGGCGACCGGAGGAGACCTACACGCTGGCGATCAGCTTCGGGTCTGATCCGGAGCGAGTCGAAGAACTCGTCGAAGCGGTATTCGATGGGATTGAAGACTTGAAGAATGCCCCGCCCACCGAGGAGGAAGTGTCGAACACACGGGAAGCACTTCTGCGGTCCTTCGAGACCAGCTTCCAGCAGAACAGGTCCGTCTTGAACCAGCTCGTCTTCGATTATCAACGCGACATGGAACCCGGAGCCAGCATCCGGTCCTATCCGGCCTCGGTCGAGGCCGTGACGCCCGAATCGATTCAGGAGGCTGTCCGGAAGTACTTCAATATGGAGAACCGTGTCCGGATGACGCTGATGCCGCAGCAGTAGGGACTAGTGGCCTGTAACACCCATATTGGGACCAGCGCCGATGGGTCTTCGAGGCGAGGTCGAGGCGCGAGTCGGAAGTCGATGCTCTTCATCGACGACGGCTCGCAACGACGAGATCGCCTCGAACCCCCATCGGCCCGAAGGGTTGCGGCGAAATGGCCGCAACGCTGGTCCCAATATGGGTGTTACAGGCCACTAGCACAGATTTCTCATCAAGACGGTGGGCCGACGCTCCCTGGCGTGGGGGGACCGGCCCGGCGTTCAAGCTCCCGACAAATCACATGTAGCCGGGACGTCTGAGCTCTCTTCAAGCTGGGGTTTGGCTAGGAACCTGCGCGGCAGAATGGATCTACTGCGAAAGCGGTATAATCGGTCCATATTTTCCCGCTTTTTCGTTAAATAGAACCACTATTCGCCTCAAAATCGGGAAAATGCCTCAAAGTCGAGGGAATCTGGCCTCGATTCTCCACTTTCTCGCTACGATCCCTTCTGCCGCGCAGGCTCCTAGGGGACGGTGGGCCCGACGCTAAAACGTCTCGACGCCAACTCAAGGTTACGGCCGAAAGCCTGCATGTGCCAGGAGTCGCTCAGTGGAACTTCCCACCGTCCCGCGCGAAATTCGCCGACTGTCGCGATGACATTGTTAAATACGATCGTCTGTTCATCGACGGCACCCTGTTCGGCCAGCTTGGCAAACCCGGGCCGGTCGACACACTGAACCGCCCCCGCCCTGTCTCTATAGAACACCTGGCTGGCAGTGCCGAGAAAGTCGAGTCCCGTCGTGCCGGCGAAATCTTTCAGGTTCCGGACCATGCTGTCGATGGAACATCCCGAGAGGCCCGCCGCCGACTCGTCCGCGCCAATGACGACAAATCGGTCGTGCATCAGTTGCCACGAAGGTGTGACCGGCCGTTCGTGCGAATGCCACTGGGCGAGAAACCGCGCCATATGATCATCGAGCGCGATGACCTGTTCCGGTGTTAAGGACTGGATCGCTCCGTAAATCCAGACTCGGGCCATGTCGGGAAGGTCGGAAATGTTCAGGGCTGGCATGGATACCACCTCGTGTTGACTGATTTATCGAGCAACGCGCCGATGTTTGGAAGTATAACGGATCGTCGGATTCTTCGCGAAAAGACCATTGGGCAGGGCGGTACGAGACATGGAGATAGGTGCATACCTCGAGCGGATTGGCTATAGAGGTTCTCGCGAACCCACAGCCGAAACGCTGAGGCAGCTTCACCGGGCACATCTGCTCGCCGTGCCTTTCGACACTCTCGACATCCTCCTGGGTCGTCCGATTGTCCTTTCACCTCCGTCCTTCTACGACAAGATCGTTTCGCGACGGCGGGGTGGATTCTGTTACGAGCTCAACGGACTGTTCGCGTGGCTGCTCGAGCGGCTTGGCTTTAAGGTCGTGCTGTTGTCGGCGCGAGTGTTCGCTACCGACGGGCCCGGGCCGGAGTTCGACCATCTGGTCCTGTTGATCGAAACCGAGGAGCGGCTGATCGCAGACGTGGGGTTTGGCGATTCGTTCCTGGATCCGCTGCGGCTCGATGGTGGGGCAACGGACGCGCATCAAGACGGCCCCTACCGTCTGACGAAGTCGAATTCGGAGATGGTCCTCGAGCGCAGAACGGAGTCGGGCTGGAAACCCAAATACATCTTTTCCCTGACCCCTCACCGGCTTGCTGAGTTCACTGCCATGAGCCAATATCACCAGACATCTCCCGAGTCCCCCTTTGCCGGCAAGTCGGTATGCTCACTGACGACTCCCCAGGGGCGTGTCACGCTGACGAATGGCAATCTGATCACGACGATCGGAGAGCAACGTGAAGAAATGGAAGTATCGAGTGAGGAAGACTACCGGGAACTCTTGAAGACCCGCTTCGGGATAGAGCTTGAAGAAGAAGCGCGAGTGGACAGACTTGTGTTTTCAATCGGACCTGGGGGTCCAGACTCGGGGCCCTAAGAGGCTCGCTCAAGAAACTACGCCGCTCCGTCCACCAATGGCTTCTCCGTCACTTCTCCACGGCATTTCGGGCCATTTCGCTCCCTGTTCAACCGGTGGGCGGCGCCAGACGCGATACTTTTTCATGCGCCTTTCGAAAGGCATTGATCACCGTCGCCCGAAACTTGCCCTCTTCCATCGCCAGCAGGGCCTCAGCCGTGATACCTCCCGGTGTGATGACCTCTTCCTGATACTGCGACAGCGCACGATCGGAAGCAGCCGTCCGCAAAGCGAGCGTGCCGTGAAGCAGAGACAGGATCCCCCTTTCAGCCAGGTCGTGTGGCATTCCCTGAGTCACCATCGCCCGGGTCAAGGCCTGTATGAACTCGATGACCAGTGCCGGACCGCATCCGACACCGACGATCGCGATGTCGAGCAGGGCCTCGTCGTTACATTCGAGTTCGTCCCCCCACGAACGCACGATCTCGATAGTGCGCCGACGACCTTCCGGCGAGAGATCCGGGCCGGCCATCCAGTACGTGGTGGCGACACCGCTTTCGATCCCGATGTTCGTGCTCGTCCGGACGACGTTCTTTGCGCCAAGCCGACGTCCGAGCCGTTCAAGATCGACGCCCGTCACCACGGAGACGACGAGCACATCCTCGCGCAGGTGGTCCCTTATCTCGTCGGCGACGCTATCAAACGACTTCGGTTTCACCGCAAGCACGACCAGCCTCGCATCCCGAACAGCCGCCGCATTGTCGGTCAGTATCTGGGAACCCGGTAACGCCGTGTCGACGATGTCCCGCCGCCCCGGCCGGACGCGGCTGAGACGGATGCGCTCCGGGGTGTAGAGCCCGCAAGCCTCGGCCCGCTGACCAATCATCAACCCCATGGTTCCCGGTCCTATTATGGCAACTTCCATGTACGTGTTTTTTCTAAACCGGAATTTGCGGCTTAGACCTCCCTGGGCGGAATCGTAACGCGGAAATGGGTTTGGAGACTAATCCGAAACCTGGATCGCCTTCCAGGCAGTCTCGAGTAAATTTGCCCGTGAAGGGCCTGGACGCTCAAAGTTCCGAAAAGATCTTTGCCCTATCTGCCATACTATCACCAGCGTAGCGCCTACCCCGCAGCCCGGGGTTCGAACCGCGCTCGGTGACCGCCGGAACTGAAGAATGGATGTGGACTACGGACCGTTGACTGGACTTATGGGTTCCTGGGGGGGCGCTAAGGGACTCGATGTCGCGCCGGAGCCTGACGGTTCCGCGGAAAGCCCCTACTACGAGACACTTGAGTTTACAGCTTGCGGCACGGTCGAGAATGCGGATTCGCAGGAACTTGCGGTCGTCCGGTATCAGCAAATCGTAACCCGTAAATCCGACGGCAAAGTTTTCCACGACCAGACTGGCTATTGGATGTGGGATCCGGCCACCGGAATCGTCATGCAATCTCTGACGATCCCTCGCGCGGTAGCCGCCCTGGCCGGGGGGAGGGCTGTCGAAAAGGACGGTCAGACCATTCTGGAGGTCCGCGCGGCACTGAACGATCCGGATTGGGGTCTGATTCAATCGCCCTTCATGCGCGACAACGCTCGGACCCTCAGCTTCGCCCACCGGCTGATCGTCGAAGGCAACTCGATACGCTACCGAGAAACGACGGGGCTCGACATATATGGCCGGAAATTCGACCACACTGACGAGAACGAACTTCAGCGAACGACGTGAACTGGGGAGCTGAATCGTGGGCGCCTCGGCGTTCGAAGTCCATTTGACGCCCTTGGATCGTCAGCGGCCAAGCCAGTTCGGGCGCTATGCCGCTGGAGTCGGCAGCATGGCCATTGATTCGCCGCAACCGCACAGCCAAGCTATCATCAGTGGGCTAAACAAGTTAGAATCAGCCATCAACTGTCTGGCCCCGTCACCAACGTTTCCTCGAACACAGATCGCGTTCGATTCGCCACTCACTCAATGGGTTTGTTGAGGGTGTGGGTGGGCGTGTTGGGCACGTTGCCGTGCCGGTGCTCCGCCAGCCGGGCTACGCGAGCGTCAACTTCCGCCTGTCGCTCCATCCACTCTTCCATGCCGTACAGAACAACCAGAGCGGCGATCACGACATGTAGCAACCCTACCGCGACGCTCCAGTTCGGCGGGGCAAAGAAGAGCGCGATGAAGATGATCAGCAGTCCAGTTCGACCTGGATGACTGCAGAAGAAACGTAGTACTGAAGACATGTCAATCGTCCCTTCGATTTGGAGCGAGGGTTCAATACCTCTTCCCTTACTTCCTGAACCGATCGTACTCGTACCACACGCCTTCCACCCAGAAAAAAATAATGACACTGTAACCTGCTGATTACAGGGCCATCTGAACTAGGTACACGGAAGCGAAACTCGCTTGTTTTACCTAATCCCCCAACTCGATGTCGGATTTTCCGCTTTTGACTTATGTTTTGTTGCTGTAGCGCCGATATTGAATGAAGACAAAGAAGATCAACCTAAACTGAAGGACGGGAAAATGCCGCTTGGATGCAAAGGCACGAGTTCTTCCACAGGTGAGTGTCATGTTGGTTTGTAATCAAGAAGAACTCGATCAAGACAGCCAGCTCAGGAAGCGGCCAATGGACAGGGTGTTTGTCAACAGGCAGCCGATCTACGGAGCGCACTTCAACCTGCTGGCGTACGAGTTGTTATCCCAGGTCCGCACAACGACGCTGAATGAGCCTGTGGGAGCCGACCAGTTGAGAGCCGATCTCGGCACCTTTTCCGAAGTCGGGCTGGACCAGATCGCGGGAGACCATCTCGCTTTTGTCGCTGTTTCGCGTGAGGCGATTGTCGGAGGTTTCTGTGATGCTCTGTCAAAGCAGCGCGTCGTACTGGAAGTCCTTGGGAACATTGTTTTCGACGACGAGCTTCACGGCGCCCTGACGAATCTGGCGGCAAAGGGGTACAAGATCGCGATTGATGATCGCGGAGAGAGAGACCCCGACCCGCGTCTGACAAGCATCGCGGACATCATCCGGATCGATGTCAGTAATCTCGATGACTGGACACTTCGCAAGCGGGTCGATGCTTTCTCGAACCTGAGCGTGCAACTCCTGGCGAGCAAAATTGAGCGCTTAGAAACATTGAATCTCTGCAAGAAGCACGACTTCGATTACTTTCAAGGACGCTTCTTCTGCTCGCCCAACCGCCGCCCATCGCGTAAAGTTCTCGTGAATCGTCTGGCAGCGGTTCGTGTCCTGGCCGAACTCCAGGATCCGGAGATCAGCATTAACCAGCTCGCAATCACGATCAGCCACGACCTGTCGCTGAGCTACAAGCTGCTACGTTACACGAACTCTGCGTACATCGGGCTGAGCAGGCAGGTGGAATCGATCAGCCATGCGGCGAAAATGATCGGAATCGAACGCATCCGTGTCTGGGCAAGCCTTTTGATAGTCGCGAAGATGGAGGATAAGCCTCGCGAGCTCATGATTACCGCAATTGTCCGGGCCGCGATGTGTGAACGTCTGGCCACGTCGGCGAAGGCCGGGCGCAAGGAGACGTTCTTTACGGTGGGTCTGCTGTCGCTCGTGGATGCTTTGCTGGACCTTCCGATGGCCAAGGCACTTGACAAACTCCCTCTTTCCGATGAAGTTTGCGATGCGCTGCTCCTACACAAGGGCCGGCTCGGTCAGGCGTTGAACTGTGTTCTGGCGTACGAGCGCGGCGACTGGGACCAGGTCCAGTTCGAAGGCCTTCCGGGTAACACTGTTCGCGGCCATTACCTGGACTCAGTCGGATGGGCGCGTCGGATCAGCGATGGATTGCTGATTTGAAGGTTTGGGCTGAGACGACTCATTCCGCACAACTGAACCCTGACGACTTGGCCAATACAACAGGTTCAATCTCCGCGTCACCTCGAAGAACTCCCGACCCAAGGGGCGATCTATGCCGCCCCATGGGAACGAATTGGATCAGGGGCTCGGGGACGGATCAATGCCGAGTGTGTCGTTAACGGCACTCCGAAGCTTCTGTTTGCATCCAAGGTAACGTTCGGTTGTTTGGATCGACACGTGACCCAGGAGAAACTGAATCTGATCCAGCTCACCGTCGGCTACGTGGCATAGCCGTGCGCAGGTTCTTCTCAAATCGTGAGGAGCCAGATTCTCGATGCCAGCTCGCCTCGCCGCCTCCCTTACGATTTCCCAAAGCACCTTGGTCGTCATGCCGTGGCCCCAGACCCGGCCCGCCTTGTTGATGGCGCGGAACACGGGGCCCGTACCGATCCCCGCAGCCGTGGTCCACACATCAATCGCGGTCTTCACCCAGGTTGGAATTGGGACTGTTCTAATGTGGCCGGCCTTGCCGCTCAGGTCGGCGATGACCCAGTGCTCCTCCCGGAGCTGGATGGACTCGACCGTCAGAGACAAGAGTTCACCGCGCCGAAGTCCACAGCCCATCAGGAGGGCGAGCATTGCGTGATTTCGTTTTCCACGGAGACCCTCCGGAGCGGAGTCTTGGAGTAGCCGCTTGCCTGGCGCGGCAGTCAGCCAGTTCCCCACACCCACTTCCAGCCTCCGCACTCCTTTCACGCGCCGGATTCCTGCTGCAAGTTCGGAGCTGAGCAAGCCAGAATCGGCAGCTTCGTAGGCGACTCTACGGACCGCGGCAAGGCGTAAGTTGATCGTCGCCGGTGCGTACTGTTTCTGTTCGAGATGAATTCGGTACCGAAGTACGACCGTCCTGGTGAAGGCGCCAATGGTGGTTCCGAGCATCGACGAACTCGTTGATGGCGTGATCGTACGTTCGTTGACCGCTTCGAGATGTGAGCGTATTGAGAACAGCTGATTTGGCTTGTTCCAGACCCGGCAGGGCGAGAACGCGTTTTGGTGGTTTCCTTTTCTTTTGAGATTTCATTGGCAACGGTCTCCTCAACCGCCATCGTTAAAATGAACCGAAGACCACCACTAGGAAGTTATCGAGACCCATATGGCTCTTCACAATTGTGTATTCGAGACAGAGCGCCTTCTGGCATGCGAATGGCATTCGATGCCTCCTCAATCGTGGCAGCATCAGGACCTCGACCGCCTTGTCGCAAATATGCTCACCGAGCCCGTAACGCAGCCACTGCCGGAGTCGTGGCACGGTAGTTACACGTTGGAGCGTGCAGGCAGATGGATTGCGGAACGAGACTCCGAAGGCACTATCCTGCTCATTGTCGAGAAGTCGAGCGAGCGTGCGATCGGGCTCCTCTTGCTTGCTGAATGCCGCGTGTCAAACGGCGTAGAAATTCGTCTGGGTTACCTGCTGGCAGAACCGTTCTGGGGGAAGGGTTTTGCCAGCGAGCTAGTCGCCGGCCTTGCTGCCTGGTGTCTCCTACAACCTTCCATCGCGTTCATCGCGGGGGGCGTGGCGGCGGACAATCCGGCGTCGGCACGCGTATTGGAGAAGAACGGGTTTCGTCCCAGCGAATCGGAAGATGAGGTCCGCGAAAGCGAGGCCATCTGGCGATTGTCGCTCCGGAAGTGACCTCTCGTGTAGCTGGCCCGGCGGCATGTCGCGACGAGTCGCCAAGGAGCGACCCCTGCACTTTCAACAATCCCCCAACACTACGGCGTTTGAACGAAGCCGCTGTCGCGGCGGACGCTACGCGTGGGCTGAGCGAACGGTGCTAAGCAAACTGTAGAGTGTGGGCTTCAAAAGAGGCCTACATGACGGACCTGCGTAAACGGATGCTGGAGGAACTCCAGCGTCGTAATTTCTCTCCGATCACCATCCGAAGTTACCTGCGAGTCGTTGAAGACTTCGCGGGCTATTTTGGCACGCGCCCCGATCGTCTCAGTCAGGAAGACCTGCGGCAGTATCACCTACATCTGATCCGGGAGCGAAAGCTCGCGGCCAAGACTGTCGGCTTGTACATTGCCGCCTTGCGGTTCTTTTTTGTAAAGACGCTGCGGCGTCCATACCTGAAGCTGGATCTCCCATATCCCAGAACCCCGAAACGATTGCCGACGGTTTTGAGCCAGGACGAGGTCGCACGACTGATCGACTCGGCAAAGAATTTGCTGGATTACGCGATGCTCATGACCTTGTACGCCACCGGGATGCGCCGAGCCGAGTTGATCCGGTTGAAGGCCGAGGATGTTGATAGCGAGCGCATGATCATCCACATCCGTCAGGGCAAGGGTCATCGTGATCGCGACGTGCCATTGACACCAAAGCTCTTGCAGACGCTACGAGAATACTGGTGTTGGATGAAGCCCAAGACCTATTTGTTTCCGGGCATGGTGAACAACTGGCGCGCCGACAAACCCCTCACCCCCAAGTGCGTGTGGTCCGCCGTACACGATGCGGCGAAACGTGCCGGAATCAAGAAACGCGTATCCCCGCACACGCTGCGTCACAGCTGGGCCACTCACCTACTTGAAAATGGCACCGATCTCCGCACCATTCAGATGTTAATGGGTCACGCGGACCTGCGAGCCACCAGCGTCTATCTGCACCTGTCTCGACGTCACCTGCAGGCGGTCACCAATCCGGTGGAGACCATGGCGGTTTCCAGCCTCGATGCGGTGAAGCGGTCCAAAAGAAGGAAGCAGAAACAATGACCCGGCCCACCGTGGAGGTGGCCGACATCCTTCGCGCCGCGGGCAACGACTTTATCGACCGTCATCGAAAACGAATCCATTTCCAGCAGCTCAAGGTGATGCACGCCATCCAGCATTGCCGCACAGCGGCTCTCGGCGGTCATATCGATGCCTGCTCACGATGTGGTGGCGATCGGGTCCTCTCCTATAACTCATGCCGTAATCGCCATTGTCCCAAATGCCAGGCTCAGGCGCGTCAGCGTTGGATCGCGGCCAGAGAACGAGAGCTTCTGGCAACACGATACTTCCATGTCGTGTTCACCCTGCCGCACCAATTGCATTCGCTCGTCCGACAGAACCAGGTCGAGCTCTACAACCTGCTGTTCCGCACTGTGGCCGAGACTCTTCTGGAGGTCGCTCGAAATCCCAAACATCTTGGCGCGAAAATCGGCTTCTTCCTCATCCTGCACACGTGGGGTCAGAACGTGCTGTTTCATCCTCACATCCACTGCGTCATTCCCGCCGGAGGAATCGCACCGGGCCGTGCGCGTTGGATTCATCCGCGATACCCGTTCTTCCTACCTGTGAAGGTTCTGGGAAAACTATTCCGCGGCAAGTTCGTTGACGGATTGCAGAAGGCTTTTCGCAAGAAGAGCCTGACCTTCGCCGGACAGATCCAGCACCTTTCCGAACCGAAGCACTTTGCGGCTTTCTTGCGACCGTTATTCCGCCAAGATTGGGTCGTCTATGCGAAGCCGGCATTCGGCGGCCCCGAACAGGTTCTTCGATACCTCGGACGCTACACACACCGCGTCGCCATCTCCAATCATCGATTGCTTTCCTTCGACGGCAACCATGTCACATTCCGTTGGCGGGATTACTCTCGCGGTAACAAAGCAAGGACGATGACGGTTTCCGCCGCCGAGTTCATCCGCCGATTCCTGCTCCACGTACTGCCGAAAGGCTTTGTCCGCATCCGGCACTTCGGTTTCATGGCGAACTCCCAACGATCCGTATCCATGGAACTTTGTCATCGGTTATTGGGAATGGCGCCGGTCCCTCCTCCTGAGGAAGTCCCGTCAACCAGCTCCGCCTGGCTGTGTCCAATCTGTCATGCCCCGATGACCGTTATCGAGAGGCTCACTGCGACCGAACTCGCATGGAGATTCGCTTCGAAATGCTTTTTAGACACGTCGTAACAGGGATTCCAAATCCATGCCTTCCAGACGTGCTGGTGCACGCCAACGCCCACGTGCGCCTTGATGTCAAAAGTTCGTACCGATCGGGCCTGGACCTGCTCGGTGAACTCTCCAAAACGGACGATCGGCCGCCATACATTCATTGTCGCCGCCTGGCCACACTCGCTGGTCGAGTCTCACTCGTGAGAACTTCAACCCCCAACCCCGTACTTTCTCCATAGCCCACCGCGTTCGCCGCAAACGCCAGCGCCTTCCTTCAAACGTCGTTATCGAAAGTGCCCGAAGATCTCGTCACCACCACGCCTTATCGCTCGGCACTCCCGATGAACGCTAAGCGTTTGAACGAAGCCGCTGTCGCGGCGGACGCTACGCGTGGGCTGAGCGAACGGTGCTAAGCAAACTGTAGAGTGTGGGCTTCAAAGGAGGCCTACATGACGGACCTGCGTAAACGGATGCTGGAGGAACTCCAGCGTCGTAATTTCTCTCCGATCACCATCCGAAGTTACCTGCGAGTCGTTGAAGACTTCGCGGGCTATTTTGGCACGCGCCCCGATCGTCTCAGTCAGGAAGACCTGCGGCAGTATCACCTACATCTGATCCGGGAGCGAAAGCTCGCGGCCAAGACTGTCGGCTTGTACATTGCCGCCTTGCGGTTCTTTTTTGTAAAGACGCTGCGGCGTCCATACCTGAAGCTGGATCTCCCATATCCCAGAACCCCGAAACGATTGCCGACGGTTTTGAGCCAGGACGAGGTCGCACGACTGATCGACTCGGCAAAGAATTTGCTGGATTACGCGATGCTCATGACCTTGTACGCCACCGGGATGCGCCGAGCCGAGTTGATCCGGTTGAAGGCCGAGGATGTTGATAGCGAGCGCATGATCATCCACATCCGTCAGGGCAAGGGTCATCGTGATCGCGACGTGCCATTGACACCAAAGCTCTTGCAGACGCTACGAGAATACTGGTGTTGGATGAAGCCCAAGACCTATTTGTTTCCGGGCATGGTGAACAACTGGCGCGCCGACAAACCCCTCACCCCCAAGTGCGTGTGGTCCGCCGTACACGATGCGGCGAAACGTGCCGGAATCAAGAAACGCGTATCCCCGCACACGCTGCGTCACAGCTGGGCCACTCACCTACTTGAAAATGGCACCGATCTCCGCACCATTCAGATGTTAATGGGTCACGCGGACCTGCGAGCCACCAGCGTCTATCTGCACCTGTCTCGACGTCACCTGCAGGCGGTCACCAATCCGGTGGAGACCATGGCGGTTTCCATCCTCGATGCGGTGAAGCGGTCCAAAAGAAGGAAGCAGAAACAATGACCCGGCCCACCGTGGAGGTGGCCGACATCCTTCGCGCCGCGGGCAACGACTTTATCGACCGCCATCGAAAACGAATCCATTTCCAGCAGCTCAAGGTGATGCACGCCATCCAGCATTGCCGCACAGCGGCTCTCGGCGGTCATATCGATGCCTGCTCACGATGTGGTGGCGATCGGGTCCTCTCCTATAACTCATGCCGTAATCGCCATTGTCCCAAATGCCAGGCTCAGGCGCGTCAGCGTTGGATCGCGGCCAGAGAACGAGAGCTTCTGGCAACACGATACTTCCATGTCGTGTTCACCCTGCCGCACCAATTGCATTCGCTCGTCCGACAGAACCAGGTCGAGCTCTACAACCTGCTGTTCCGCACTGTGGCCGAGACTCTTCTGGAGGTCGCTCGAAATCCCAAACATCTTGGCGCGAGAATCGGCTTCTTCCTCATCCTGCACACGTGGGGTCAGAACGTGCTGTTTCATCCTCACATCCACTGCGTCATTCCCGCCGGAGGAATCGCACCGGGCCGTGCGCGTTGGATTCATCCGCGATACCCGTTCTTCCTACCTGTGAAGGTTCTGGGAAAACTATTCCGCGGCAAGTTCGTTGACGGATTGCAGAAGGCTTTTCGCAAGAAGAGCCTGACCTTCGCCGGACAGATCCAGCACCTTTCCGAACCGAAGCACTTTGCGGCTTTCTTGCGACCGTTATTCCGCCAAGATTGGGTCGTCTATGCGAAGCCGGCATTCGGCGGCCCCGAACAGGTTCTTCGATACCTCGGACGCTACACACACCGCGTCGCCATCTCCAATCATCGATTGCTTTCCTTCGACGGCAGCCATGTCACATTCCGTTGGCGGGATTACTCTCGCGGTAACAAAGCAAGGACGATGACGGTTTCCGCCGCCGAGTTCATCCGCCGATTCCTGCTCCACGTACTGCCGAAAGGCTTTGTCCGCATCCGGCACTTCGGTTTCATGGCGAACTCCCAACGATCCGTATCCATGGAACTTTGTCATCGGTTATTGGGAATGGCGCCGGTCCCTCCTCCTGAGGAAGTCCCGTCAACCAGCTCCGCCTGGCTGTGTCCAATCTGTCATGCCCCGATGACCGTTATCGAGAGGCTCACTGCGACCGAACTCGCATGGAGATTCGCTTCGAAATGCTTTTTAGACACGTCGTAACAGGGATTCCAAATCCATGCCTTCCAGACGTGCTGGTGCACGCCAACGCCCACGTGCGCCTTGATGTCAAAAGTTCGTACCGATCGGGCCTGGACCTGCTCGGTGAACTCTCCAAAACGGACGATCGGCCGCCATACATTCATTGTCGCCGCCTGGCCACACTCGCTGGTCGAGTCTCACTCGTGAGAACTTCAACCCCCAACCCCGTACTTTCTCCATAGCCCACCGCGTTCGCCGCAAACGCCAGCGCCTTCCTTCAAACGTCGTTATCGAAAGTGCCCGAAGATCTCGTCACCACCGCGCCTTATCGCTCGGCATTCCCGATGAACGCTAAGCGTTACTCGTGAGTAATCCTACGCAGCTTCCCCAACGCCCCCACACCCAGGCACTTCTACGTTACCGGGCATCAGGCATGTGACTCTTCGATTCCGTTCAACTCCCACCTGTGATTCAACCCGGCTCCAAACTTTCACACTATGAAGTCGTACATCATCAACGGCGGAATTCGACTTCGATTCTGAACGCAAATACGTAAAGTACTTGACGATTCAAAGTCCCTGGCGCTACACTTCGTTCATGTCAGCGGACGGCGGCTAACGGCTCACGCCATCGCGGCCGAGACAGCACCGGAGGTACCGATGGAACACGTAAGAAACTCGGCTGCGCCCAAC
This sequence comes from Terriglobia bacterium, assembly GCA_965247425.1. Classification (GTDB taxonomy): domain Bacteria; phylum Acidobacteriota; class Terriglobia; order 20CM-2-55-15; family 20CM-2-55-15; genus CAZOZZ01. The sequence goes on along the minus strand of OZ252023.1, from coordinate 150,871 downwards.
GAGCATCCCGCGCGAGGGGTGTTTTCATTCATCAGCGAGGACCGGCTTGCCGCCGCCGAAGGGACCTTCTTCACCTGGCTCGGGCGCATCATGCTCGCTGCCGTTCTGGTGGGGTCCGCCGGCATCGACGACGCGCCACCCCTGGGCTTCGGAGCCATGCTCGTCACGCTCTACGTGGCGGTGCGCGCCGTCTCGAGACTCGGCGACATCGTTGCCGCGGTGCCCTTCGAGAACCGAGCCGCCAAGGCGACCGTCGGCCTCGGCGTTCTCGTTCTCTACGTCTTCGCATTCCTGATCGTACTCATCTTCGTCGGACGCCTTGCGGCGCTCGTGACCTGACGAGCGCGCCGACCAGTCTCAACCGGCCGGAATCTCCGAGCTCGCCTGACCGCCGGAATACTCCGAGAGACCTATGGATCGCCCCTGAAGTCGTAGCGTCTACTGATCCGGTTTCAACTCCCCCAGCTTAGCCTTATTGACCTCGAAGTTGGTGCTTCCGCGTCGTGACTGTCTCGTTCGCTGCCATGCACCTTGATGTAGTGTCGCCAGATACGGAAGAGTGCCTTCATAATGGCGATGCGGTCATACACTCCGTAAAGTGCCGGATCAGTAACGTGTAGTGCCTTGTGTTTAGGAAAGTTCGTGGCAATAGGATTGCCATTTGGGCTTCTAGAAGAAAGAAGCGGAACAAGCGTGTCCCGCATGTTCCGCTTCTTCTGCAAACTATGCCGAAGGCGGGATTCGAACCCGCACACCTCGCGGCGCCACCCCCTCAAGATGGTGTGTCTGCCAATTCCACCACTTCGGCGTTTTGCTTACTCGTGCTAGGGCTCCGGATCCGGGCGGTCGTTGGACGCTCCTTCCGGCGACTCTTCGGGCGGCGTCTCTTCGGCGTCTGGTGCCGGCTCGGTTACCGGGATCTGGGCATCCTCGGGGATGACGGAATCGATCCCGGGACGGGAGATCAGAATCGTCAGCGACAGTGACGTCAACATGAACATGACGGCGGCGATCGTCGTCATCTTGTGCAGGACCGTCGTGCCTGAGCGGGCGCCGACGTTTGCCTGAGAGCCTCCGCCGCCGAACGCTCCCGCAAAGTCCTGGCCTTTTCCCTGCTGGAGCAGCACGACCAGAATCAGGAACACCGACACAACAACGTGAATGATCGTGAGAAAAGTGATCATAAGTGAATATCTTCCTGAACCCGGTTCAAGATCTCCCGTAATGAATGATCGACGCGAATGATGTTGCCTCGAGGCTGGCTCCCCCGACCAGAGCGCCGTCGATATCCGGTTGCACCATCAGGTCGGAGATGTTGCCCGGCTTCACGCTTCCACCGTAAAGGATCCGGAGGGCATCCGCAATCGAACTGTCGTAGAGGTCCGCCACGGCGGCGCGGATCACCTGGTGCATTTCGGCTGCACCTTCCGGTGTTGCGGTTCGTCCGGTACCGATCGCCCATACCGGTTCGTAAGCCATAATGATATTGGAAAGATGATCCCCAGTCAATTGAGCGAGCCCGTCCCTAAGTTGCCTTTTGACTATCTCTTCCGCCCGGCCCGCCTCCCTTTCATCGAGAGTTTCGCCGACGCAGACAATGGCTTTCAGCCCCGCTCCGAGCACTGCGGGGACCTTTCGGGAAACCGACTGATCAGTCTCCCCAAAAAGCTGCCGCCGCTCCGAATGTCCGATGATGACCGCCGCACAGCCCGCGTCTCGGAGCATTCCGGCGGATATCTCGCCGGTGAAGGCGCCATGTTCTTCCCAGTGAACGTTCTGTGCGGCTATCATGACGCGGCCACCCGAGGCGGTCTTCTCTACTGCCGTGCCGAGCGCCGTGAAGGTCGGGGCGATGACCACATCACACTGATCGACGTCCACGATCGCCGGCAGGAGAGTGTCGAAGAACTCGCTGGTTTGGGCCAGCGTCTTGAACATCTTCCAATTACCCGCAATGACAGGTCGACGCATTTCTTCTCCTTCCATTTCTACCCAGGAGCCTGGTCAGGCCATCGTATTCGAAAGGGCTTCAACCCCCGGAAGTTTGCGACCTGACAAAAATTCCAGAGAGGCGCCGCCACCAGTGGAGATGTGTGTGATTTCCCCGGCGACACCGGACTGAATCACAGCGGACGCGGAATCACCACCTCCGACAATGGAAAACGAGTTTGAACCCGCAACGGCCCGGGCTATCGCAAACGTCCCGGCGGCGAATTTCTCGTTCTCGAAAACCCCCATCGGCCCGTTCCAGACTATGGTTCGGGCCTTCTTGATGATGGCTTCATAGGCCTGCACGGTTTCGGGACCTATATCGAGACCCATCTCATCCGATGCGGTCTGATCCACACCCACGGTCCTCAGGCTGGCACCCTCGAAGTCGGTCGCGACAACATGGTCTCGCGGCAGTTGGATTTCGGTCCCCTGTTGACGCGCGGTTTCGAACAACTCCCTGGCCAGCGTCAACCGGTCTTCTTCGACGAGCGACTTGCCGGTGGCCAGTCCCCGGGCTCTGAAGAACGTGTAGGCCATGGCGCCGCCTATGAGAATGTCGTCGGCAATCTCGAGAAAGTTTTCTATCAACTCGATCTTCACCGAGATCTTCGCCCCACCCACAATCGAAACGTAAGGCCGTTCGGCAGCGTGGAGCGCGTGATCCAGAGCCTCGATTTCTCTCTGCATCAGGAAGCCGGCGGCGGATTGACCGACGTGTGCGGCGATCCCCGCAGTCGACGCATGCGCCCTGTGGGCTGTTCCGAACGCGTCGTTGACGAACACGTCGCACAACCGGGCCAGTTCGGAAGAGAACGATCGGTCGTTGGCTTCCTCTCCACCGTAAAATCGCAGGTTCTCGAGCAGCAACACATCCCCGTCGGTCAGACGGTCCACCTGGGCACACGTTTCCGGTCCGATCGAATCCACGGCGAACCCGACCGACTTGCCGAGCAATTGACCCAGCCGGTCCGATACCGGACGAAGAGTCAGCGACTCGTTCCGCTTCCCTTTCGGCCGACCCAGGTGGGATCCCAGAATCAGTCGTCCACCCGCGGCGACAACATGACGGATCGAAGGCAACGCCGCCCGGACCCGACTGTCGTCGGCAATCCCCACTTCCGACAAAGGAACGTTGAAGTCCACGCGCATGAACACGCGTCTACCGGACAGTTCGAGATCGGAAAGGGAAAGTTTGTTCATTGTTTGGGAAGTCCGAGGTCCGAAGTCCGAGGTCCGAAGTCAAGTCCGGATGCTCTCGGACTTCGGACTCCGCCCTCACCTACGCCATCACCAGCTTGATGAGATCGGTCACGCGACAGCTGAAGCCCCATTCGTTGTCATACCAGGAAAACACTTTGAGCATCTTGTCGCCCATGGACTTCGTTAAACCGGCGTCCAGGATTGAGGAGTGGGGGTTGTGGAGAAAATCGACGGACACCAGATCTTCTTCGCAGTACTGAAGCACGCCCTTCAGGGGGCCATCGGCCGCCGCCTTCAACGCGGCATTGGCGCTCTCGGCAGTCACCGGCTTCGATGTTTGTATGGTCAGGTCCACGATCGACACGTTCGGCGTGGGAACGCGGATCGCAATCCCGTCCAGCTTTCCTTTCAGTTCCGGCATCACCAGACCGATGGCCTTGGCCGCTCCTGTCGACGTCGGGATCATCGATAATGCGGCGGCACGAGCGCGACGGAGATCACCATGCGGCAAGTCCAGCAACTTCTGGTCGTTCGTATAAGAGTGCACCGTCGTCATCAACCCGCCTTCGATGCCGAATGTTTCATGGAGCACTTTGGCCACCGGCGACAGGCAGTTGGTGGTACAGGACGCGTTTGAAATCACATGGTGGCTGGAAGGGTCGTACTTCTCGTGGTTCACCCCCACGCAAATGGTGATGTCCTCTCCTTTGGCCGGCGCGGAAATGATGACTTTCCGGACCGAACCGCGGAGGTGTTTCCGCGCATCGTCGCCTTTGGTAAACAGTCCGGTCGATTCGACGACCAGTTCGACGCCGAGGCCGGGCCAGTCGATTGCGGCGGGATCCCGCTCACTGAAGACGCGGATCGACTTGCCATCCACAGTCAAGCTGTCATCGCTGTGTTCGACCGGCGACGGCAGGTTCCCCATAACCGAGTCATACTTCAAAAGGTGGGCCAGGGTTTTTGTGTTCGTGATGTCGTTGACGGCAACGATATCGATATTTTCGTCGCCGCTGCTTGCCCTGTAGAAATTCCTGCCGATCCTCCCAAAACCGTTGATACCCACCTTTATAGCCATTGGTTCTTCTCCAGACTGCTGTTCGTTAACCTCATGTTCACCAAAGCAAACCCCTATGATAACCGATGGAACTTCGCCAACACCCATCGGCTATTTTATACTTTGGTCGACTAACACGCTGATGCACACCTTCTACACTATCGCACTCTCCCTGGGCCTGGTCCTGATGCTTCCCTACTACCTGGCTCGCTTCGGCAAGTACGGACCCACCATCGGAGAGCGATTGGGGTTCATCGACAGCGAACGGGACCCCACGATCTGGCTTCACGCCGTATCGGTCGGTGAAGTGAAGGCGGTGGAGCGATTGATCCAGGGCTTGCGGATTCGACGGCCAGAATGCCGGCTGGTGGTATCGACCACGACGCCGACCGGACGGGAACTCGCCGAAAAGCGAAAGGATATCGATCGAGTCGTATACTTTCCCCTGGACCTGCCCGGAGCTGTCAAGCGGAGCCTGGACCGTGTCCGGCCAGAACTGGTCATCGTAGCGGAAACAGAGATCTGGCCCAATTTCTTAAGACAATGCAAGCGGCGTGGAATCCCCGTCGTCATGGTGAACGGGAGAATCTCCGACAAGTCGTACCCACGATATCTCTTTGTCCGCCGATGGCTCCGAGCGGTGCTGGATGACTATCGAGTGTTGGGAATGCAATCGGAAATGGATGCGGAACGAATCCGGGCCATGGGCGCCAAACCGGAAAAAGTCGTGGTGTTCGGTAACATGAAATACGATCTTCCGGCATCCACACCCACACTGGATCCGGACCTGGGAAACGCCCTTGAAAGCTTGCAGCCCCTGTGGGTTGCCGCCAGCACCGCGGCGGGGGAAGAGGTACTCGTTCTGGATGCATACCGTCGCTTGCGACGCTCCAATCCGGACTTGAAGCTGTTGATCGCGCCACGATTGACCCAGCGTTTCGATGAAGTTGCACGGACGCTGGACGGTGACGAATTCCGCTACATACGCCGTTCGGCGAACTCCTTCGACGAAACAGACATACTCCTTCTCGATTCCATCGGAGAACTGACCGCTGTGTTCGAATACGCCACTGTCGTCTTCATGGGAGGCACGCTCGTACGCCGGGGTGGTCACAACGTCCTCGAACCCGCACGGTTTCGAAAGGCGGTCGTTTTCGGCCCGCACATGGAGAATTTCAGGGAAATGGCACGCGCGTTCCTCGACTCCGAAGCCGCCGTCCGCGTGGGCGACGTCGTGGAGCTTGCGAGAGAAATCCAACGACTGCTCGACTCCCCATCCCAGGCTGCGGAGCTCGGGGGGAACGGCTGGCGTCTTCTCGAGAAGAACCAGGGCGCGACAGCGAATGCCCTTCAATCAATCGAAGACGCTCTCGAATCGTCCGTCAACGGGGGGCTTCCCGGGTGAGCCACGTTTTCCGCGCCCTTGTAAAAGCCCGTAACCGGCTCTATGAAACCGGCGTGCTGGGGAGCCATCGGCTCAGTCACCCCGTGATCAGTGTCGGGAACCTCACCACCGGGGGCACCGGCAAGACTCCTCTGGTGATCGCCCTGGCCGCGGAGTTCCGCGACATGGGCTACCGGCCGGTCGTCCTCTCACGCGGGTACCGGCGAACAAGCCGGGGCATCGTGGTCGTCAGTCGGGGCGAGGGCCCGATGGTGGAATGGGAGAAGGCAGGGGATGAGCCTTTCCTGATGGCGGGCCGCCTCCCCGAGGTTGCGATCGTCGTGGGTTCGGACCGATACAAGGCGGGGCTCCTGGCCGAAGCTGAACGTCTGGGCGATCTGTTCATCCTCGACGACGGATTCCAGCACCGTCGCCTGCACCGCGATGTGGACATCGTCGCAATTGATGCAGAAGAGTGGACCGCAGGCGAAGCGTTGCTGCCCGGTGGGCACTGGAGGGAACCGAAATCGGCTCTGGTGCGTGCACACGCCGCCTGCGTGCTCGCGTCGGGGGATGCCCCCGCGCCGTTGCTGCCCATCCCCTCTTTCGGCGTCCACATCACGGTGGACGGCCTGATAAGGAACGGTACGCACACACCGGTCGATTCGATTCGTGGAAAGCCGATTGCCGCCTTCGCCGGAATCGCTAAGCCGGACCGCTTCTTCAACACGCTGAAGTCGCTAGGCCTCGAACCGGCCCGAACCGAGAGCTTTCCGGACCACCATTCCTACCGCGCCCAGGACATTAAATTACCGGCAGATCATGTTCATATCACAACGGAAAAAGACGCCGTACGCCTGCCCCCAGGCGATTTCTACTTCCTCCGCATTTCTGCTAAGATACCTCGATTCAACGAGCTTCGAGACCTTATCCTGAAGCGGATTTCGCGGAAGGGATGAAGTAAGGCGGGGACCGTACCCAGATTACACGGATTACGCAGATGAAACCTTCGTTCCGAAAGCTGCTCGCTAACAGCTAATTTCCATGCCCCAACATTCACAACCACCCGGAAAAATTCTGATTCGCGGTCCCAACTGGGTGGGGGACGCTGTCCTGAGTGTCCCGGCGATGAAGGCCGTCCGTGCCCTGTACCCGAATGCGAAAATTACACTGCTCGTACGGCCGTGGGTCGCCGGGCTGTTCGAGGCGGCGGCGTTCCTTGACAGTGTCTGGAGCCGGCCAAAGCCACGGGGCCTCTCGGGGTGGGCACAGATTGCGAAGGAGATCCGGCAAAGGGACTTCGATCTGGTTGTGCTACTGCCCAATTCCTTCGCGGAGGCTCTGACGGCCTGGATCGGCGGCATTCCGCAAAGGATGGGTTACGCTACGGACGGCCGAGGGCTGTTGCTGACTCGCTCGATGCGGCCGAGCGCTCGAAAACAACATCAGTCCCGGTATTACCTGGAGTTGGTGGAAGGTTTGTTAGGCCCCGTGCCCGAGCCGACAATTACAATTGCAACCACGGAAATAGCACGAACGGCGGCGCGGCGCTTGCTCGAAAAGGAAGGAGTCGATCCGGCTGGTGGTTTTGTCGTCGTCACTCCGGGGGCCGCTTTCGGTTCGGCAAAACGCTGGTACGAGGCACGCTTTGCCAGGGTGGCCGACCGGTTGGCAGACAAATTGGGGCTCGCAATCGTTATCGTCGGCTCGGAGTCGGAACGTCTGATCGGCGAAAAGGTCCGGGATGAGATGAGAAATCCAGCCACGGTGTTGTCTGGCAAGACGACACTGGAAACCCTGGTTGGATTGCTGACCCAGGCATCGCTCATGATCACCAACGACTCGGGGCCCATGCACATCGCGGCGGCCCTGGGCATCCCGACGGTTGCTGTTTTCGGGTCGACCGACGCCGAAGCCACCTATCCTCTGGGTCCTCGAGCGCGAGTGGTTCGACATCCGGTCCAGTGCAGTCCGTGCCTGTTGCGCGAATGCCCGATCGATCACCGATGCATGGATCGGGTGACCGTGGAAGATGTTTTCGAAACTGCAATGTCGCTGGCGACAAATACCGCAGAGCCTGGGCCCATATGAAGGAAAAAGCAAGCAACGCCCGCTGCGCGGTTTTTCTGGACCGGGATGGAACCGTGTCTGAAGAAGTCGGCTACATGTATGACGTGTCGCTCTACAAGATTTTCCCGTGGACGGGGGACGCCATCCGCCGGCTCAACGAGAGCGGCATGAAGGTCGCTCTGGCAACCAACCAGTCGGGCATCGAGCGCGGATATTTTCGTGAGGAAATGGTCCGTCGCGTTCACGATCATCTGCGAAACGAGATCGCTCGCTCACAGGCGACGCTGGATGCGGCTTATTTCTGCCCCCACCATCCGAAAAGCGGGTGCCCGTGCCGCAAACCGAGGCCGGGCATGCTGCTACAGGGACGGGAGGAACTCGATGTCAACCTGGAGTGTTCCTACATGGTGGGCGACAGGTACGGGGACATTCAGTCAGGCAAGGCTGCCGGCGTCACGACGGTTCTGGTCCTGACCGGTAACGGCCGTGAAGAGCATGAACGCTACAGGGACGAAATAATCCAACCCGATCTGGTCGCCGAAGACCTGACCGAGGCCGTGGACCTTATACTGAAACGATGAAGCTGAATGCCCTGCTCGGGAACTTCGAAGGGCGCCGCGTCGTCGTCCTCGGCGACCTGATCGCCGACGTCTTCGTGTACGGAGAGATTTCTCGGACCTCGCGCGAGGCGCCGGTCCTGGTTTTGTCCCAGCGTGAAACGCAGTTGGTACCCGGCGGCGGCGGAAACGCCGTGCACAACCTCTGGGCGTTGGGGGCCAAACCACTACCGGTTGGAATCGTGGGCGACGATACGGAAGGCCGGCAACTCATTGAATATTTTTCGAACCTCGGCATCGATACCCGCGGCATTCGAAAAGTGGCTTCTTACCGGACCCCGACAAAGACCCGGATCCTGGCCGGGACCGTTCACTCCTACCGCCAGCAGGTCCTGAGACTGGACAAAGGCTCGCCCCTGGAATCTCCGCGAACCCATGAAACAACGAGACGACGTCTGGCGACGCGGCTCAAAAAGGCGGACGCGGTGTTGATCTCCGATTACGGATACGGCCTGGTCACACCTGAACTGGCAGCCACCGTGAATGGAACCGGGTTACCCACGACCTTGGACTCCCGCTTCCGCATCGGGGACTACACCGGAATGACGGCGGCCACACCGAATGAGCCGGAGGTCGAGGCCGCCCTGGGAATCGAAATCGGGAACGACCTGGACAAGCTCGAATGGGCCGGCAGAACTCTCCTGAGACGTCTGAAGCACAAATCCGTGCTCATCACGCGGGGCAAGGACGGGATGGCGCTGTTCGAACGGGGACGAAAAACCCTGCACATCCCGATCCATGGTACCGATGAGATTGCCGACGTCACCGGCGCGGGCGACACCGTGATCGCGACGTTCACACTGGCGTTGGCTGCCGGCGGTACTGCCAGGGATGCCGCGCGACTTGCCAACTGCGCCGGAGGCATCGTGGTCATGAAGCACGGAACCAGAAGCGTCACGCGCGGTGAGCTGACGCAGGCGATCGCGGACATCGGGTGACCCGTACATGAAACTCCAGAACGTTCGAGAATTGCCACCGTTGATCAAGGATAAACGGGTCGTCCTGGCGAACGGCTGCTTCGATATGCTGCATGTCGGGCACGTCCGCTACCTGGATGCGGCTCGTGAACTCGGTGACGTCCTGGTCGTGGCCCTCAACAGCGACACCTCTGTCGGAAAACTCAAAGGTCCGGGCCGCCCGATTCTGGCTCTCAAGGACCGGGTCACGCTTGTCTCGGCCCTCGAGTGCGTCGATTACGTTGTCGTCTTTGAGGAGACCGACGTCACCAACGTCATCGGCATCCTCAAGCCCGATATCCACGCCAAAGGAACCGACTACACCGAAGAAACCGTCCCCGAACGAGAACAGGTCCTCGCATACGGCGGTCAGGTCCGGATTGCCGGAGATGCCAAGGACCATTCAACACGAGACATACTGGGCACCATAGCCGGCCGGTATGGGTGAAAAGACAGTGGTCAGTGGTCAGTGGTCAGTGGTCAGTTGGGGGATCAGAAAGGGACACACGTGCCGGTCGGCACGTCTCATTGTGATAAATTCGACAACTGAACATGAGTAGGATGCCCAAACGTGGAAAACGCTTCGACGAGCCGAAGCGCATACTCGTCGTCAAGTTCGGCTCCCTGGGTGACGTCGTCCATTGCCTGCCTTCAGTACAACAGCTTCTCGAACACTTCCCGAACGCCGAAATCGACTGGCTGATCGAAAGACAGAACCAGACAGTGGTTGAAATGAGCGGGCTGGGCGTCCGGATCGTGCCGATCGACACGTACCAGTGGCGCAACAGCCCGGGTATCGGAAGCGCCAAGGAGATTCTCGAGTTCGTCTGGTCGCTTCGAACCGACGGTTATGACTGCACGATCGACTTTCAGGGCCTCCTGAAATCAGCCTTCTTCGGCTACTTGTCGGCGGCTCCGATCCGGATCGGATGGGAGCGAGACTTTCTGAAGGAGTCGACAAGCCGTTTCTTCTACACCGACGTTGTCTCACCACGGCGTGTTCACATCATCGACCAGCAGATGGAGTTACTGAAACCGCTCGGGATCTCACCCCAGTGGGATACCACTACTCCGCTGCGACCGCCGGCGACAGCCCGCCATTCAATCGAACGGAAACTGGATGGCTTGTCCGACTTCATATTGATCAACCCCGGAGGTGCCTGGAAAACCAAACGTTGGGGCGCCGAGAACTACGGATTGCTGGCCAGGCGTCTGATCGATAAGGGCCTGCCCGTCGCCGTGACCTGGGGCCCGGGAGAGAAAGGAATCGCCGAAGAGATCCAGGGACTCGCCGGCGAGTCGGCCCGCTTGGTACCGGCAACCCTCCAGGAACTGGTGGCGCTTTGCGAACGGGCACGCCTGTTCGTTGGTGGTGACACGGGCCCCATGCACTTTGCGGCCGCGGTCGGCATTCCTGTTGTGGCAATCTTCGGTCCGACCAGCAGCGATCGCAACGGGCCATTCCGACGCGAAGACGTCGTCGTGGAGCGACGGATGGAATGCCGCCCCTGCTATGAGCGGGATGTGTGTCCCCTCGATCACCTGGATTGTCTCAACAAGATTACCGTCGACATGGTCTATGAGGCCTGCCTGAAACGACTGGCTTTCGAGGCACCGCGCACGGCCGGTCCTCTGAACTGATGCCGGGGCTCCTCGGCTCCGGAACGGTCGCCCGGCTCCGCGTTCCCCTGGGTTTCCTCGTCGCGGCTCTCGTATTCTACTTCTCGACCCCGACACTCACCTCGATGGCGGTGGGCATCCCAGTAGCTTGGATCGGGCTTGTCTTCAGGGCGGCGGCGGCGGGAGTCATCCGGAAGGACGCGGCGCTGGCCCGGGAAGGCCCGTACCGGTTGACTCGTAACCCCCTTTATTTTGGTAGTTTTATGCTGGCCCTGGGGTTTGGTGCAATGAGCGCCGACGTCACATCGGCATTGATTCTGATCGTTCCTTCAATTCTCGTCTATCCGAACGTGATCCGTGGAGAAGAACAGCACCTCCTGAATCTCTTCGGGCAGGAATTCAGCACCTTCAAAGCGCAGGTCCCGGTCTTCTTCCCGAGCCGACTGAGCGCGCACATGATGAAACCATTTTCGACCAGCCAGTATCTGGCCAACCGGGAGTACAACGCCGCACTCGGATTCGTTGGGGCGACGCTGATCCTGTTTCTGAAGTACTTCCTGGCCGGCAATTGAAGGCTAGGAGAGAGCAGAGTCGGAAATTGACGCGGAGTAAGTCGTTTTCTGAGGTTCGAGACCGGGCTCAGCCGCTAAATGACGGCTTGATTTCAATGACTTCGACACCTATAATCTAGCCGGGACCGAAGTGGGCGACTCAGCCCACTTTTTTGTTGTTTGGTATGGGAGTTGAACTGGATCGAATCCGACAGGTCGTCGAAGAAATCGTCGAGGGCGAAAGTTTTGAACTGGTTGACATCGACCTTAAAGGCGCCGACCAGAACCGCGTTCTCAGGATCTTCATCGACAGGTCGGAAGGTATCACGCACAGCGATTGCGGTCTGATCAGCGAGCTGGTTGGAACGGTTCTTGACGTCGAGAATTTAATCCCGTTTTCATACACGCTGGAAGTTTCCTCACCGGGTCTGGATCGCAAGCTAGTCAAAGAAAGTGACTACACGCGATTTGAGGGTAGCTTGGCAAAAGTCCAGACGAAGCTCCCGTTGAACAATCAGAAGGTTTTCAAGGGGCGACTCAGAGGCCTTCAGGAACACAAGGTCCAGATCGAGCTTCCCAATGGTGAACTGTTGGAGGTTCCAATGGACGTGATCAAGGAAGCACGGTTGGAGGTGGACTGGCCGCTGGAGAAGGCTCGGGCCCGAAAACCAAGCGGGCGCCGCAGATAACACCGACTTTGCGAGGAGTCACTAACGGATGTCGAACTTGCTGTTTCAGTCGATCGATCAGATCAGCCGAGAAAAGGGCATCGATCCACAAATTGTGATCGATGCCATCGAGGATGCGATCGTCGTCGCCTCGCGCAAGTACTTCAAATCGGAAGAAGACCTGCGAGCGAAAATCAACTCGGAGAGCGGTGAGATTGAAGTCTTTGCGGTCAAGAAGGTCGTCGACACGGTAGAGGACGACCAGACGGAAATTTCGCTGGAAGAGGCGAAGGCTATCCGCGACGACGTGGAGGTCGAAGACGAAATTGAGTTCCAGAAACCTACCGCGGGCCTGGGCCGCATCGCTGCACAAATGGCCAAGCAGGTCATCTTCCAGAAGGTTCGGGAGGCCGAAAGAGAAAGCGTCTATGCCGAATACCACGAACACGTTGGCGAAATCGTCAACTGCGTCGTCAAGCGGTTCGAGAACGGAGACATTATCGTCGAACTCGGCAAGACCGAAGGGCGCATCCCGAGGCGAGACCAGTCGAGGCTGGAAAGCTTCGTTATGGGTGATCGGATCCGCGTCGTGATCGTTCGCGTAGAAAAAACATCGAGGGGACCTCAGGTCGTCGTGTCTCGTGGAGATCCGCAGCTGGTGCAACATCTGTTTCAGACGGAGGTTCCGGAAATCTATGACGGTACGGTCCAGATCCGCAGCATCGCCCGGGAAGCGGGGGAACGGACCAAGATAGCGGTCGAATCCCGGGAACGTGACGTCGATCCGGTGGGCGCGTGCGTGGGGATGAAAGGAAGCCGGGTCCAGTCCATCATTCGTGAGCTGAGAGGCGAGAAGATCGACATCATTCAGTGGTCCGACGATGTTGTCACGTTTGCGACCAACGCCATCAGCCCGGCGAAGGTGAGCCGGGTGACAACCCTCGACAGTATGGAAGGCCGAGTCGAGGGCGCCGATCGGGTGATGGAGATCATCGTCGAGGACAGTCAGCTCTCGCTGGCCATCGGTAAGAAGGGACAAAACGTCCGACTCGCCTCAAGACTGATCGGGTGGCGGATCGATATCAAGAGCGAGGAAGAAAAGAGGGCCGAGATCGAAGATCAGATCGAACGTATGCAGGCGGCCACCCCTCTGGAACAAATTGAAGGGTTGACGCCCGGATTGATCAAGAAGCTGGTTGCGGCCGAAATAACAACGGTGGAGCAGCTGGCGGACCTGGCTCCGGAAGATCTGGAAGCACTCCCCGGAATCGGCGGCAAGACGATCGATAAGATCCGCGACGAGTTGTCGGAATATTACGCCGCGCTTCCGACCTACGAGGACGATTTAGAGCGCTCGACTCAAGAAGCAATGTTCAGCAAGTCCGTCGACGAACCTGAGGAAGAAGAGGAAGAAGCCAAAGTCGCGGTAGAAGAGAGCGCCGAGGCAACAGATGGAGATCCCGAGGTCCCCGTCGAGGCCACAGGAGAAACAGCAGAAGCCGCGGACGTAGATGCAGGCGAGGCTCCGCCCGCCGAAAAATCAGAAGTTGTTCCCGAACCCGGTGATGAACAGGCGAAAGGGGCGGCGGCCGAGGTCGAGAGTGTCGAAGAGGCCTGACGTCTCCGCTGGCAGCCATGATATTCTGGTGGGCAGGCGTATTTGGAGGATAACTTAGCAGTATGGCAAAGATTCGAGTCTACCAGTTGGCGCGGGAACTCAACCGCGACAACGGCGAAGTGATTCGAGAACTGCAGCACATCGGTGCTCCCGTAACCTCGCACTCGAACACGGTCGAGGATCGGATGGCCGAACAACTCCGAAAAACCCTCGGCGTGCTGGTCATCGAGAAGCCGAAGCCAAAACGTAAAGCAGCCAAGAAGACAACGGTTCCGAAGGTCGAGGAGAAGAAAGGCGTCGAAGAAACAACGGCGGAACCGAAGGTCATCAAGGCCAAGCCCAAGCCCGTCGAAGTCGTCGAGTCCCAGGAAGAAAAGGTCGTTGCGCCCGCGGCTAAGGTCGCGGCGCCCGAAGAAGCGAAGCCCGAAACGCCCCGGCCCGTGGAGCCACCGAAAGTCGCCCTGGCACCGCCGCGCGTCGTAACGCCGCCGCCAGGCATCGTGACACCGCCGCCGGCGCAACCGGCGGCGCCGGTAGCACGTCCCCGGGTGGAAGCGCCCCCGAAAGCTCCCGTTGCACAGAAACCTGCCGCCGCTGCACCTCCCGCACAGGAACCGCGAAAGACGATGCAGCAGTTGGCCCAGGAACGGCTTCGCCAGCAAAATCGCCCCGTTCCTTCCCCGCATCGTCGTCCCATCAGTCCAAGGGACTCTCGAACTCGAACAACGACCGCACGGCCGACGCAGGGCCGCACGGCTCCACCCGCGGGAAGCCGGCCATGGACCCAGAAAGCCGGAACGGCCAAACGGGACCGTCCCCGGCCGACGCGCGCTCAGCGTGCGATGTCGCGCCGGCCGATGCCACGGCCGCAACCCAAACCCGAACCGATCCGGGAATTTCGGCGTGTCACTCTTGCAGAGAACGTCACGGTGAAGGAGATCGCGGAGAAGCTCGAAGCGCGAACCAAGGACGTCATCAAGAAATTGATGGACCGCGGCGTTTTCGCAACGCTCAACCACAATCTGGACAAGGAGTTGGCCGGCCAACTCTGCAAGGATTTCAACGCGGAAGCAGATTTCGTCACGATCGAGGAAAGCGTGCAACTCGAGGCGGTCGAGGCGATCGAGGTAAACCAGACGGCAAAAATGGAGTCCCGGCCGCCCGTTATTACCATCATGGGACACGTCGATCACGGCAAGACTTCCCTTCTCGATGCGCTGCGCGAATCACGGATTACTGAAGGCGAGGCGGGCGGTATCACGCAGCACATCGGGGCGTACCAGGTCGAGCTCAACGGGCGTAAGGTCACGTTTCTCGATACTCCCGGCCACGAGGCATTCACGCTGATGCGGGCACGCGGCGCCTCGGTCACAGACGTCGTCATTCTCGTTGTGGCTGCCGATGACGGCGTCATGCCACAGACTCTCGAGTCGATCTCCCACACGCGTGCGGCGAACGTTCCAATCCTTGTGGCCATCAACAAAATCGACGTGCCGAACGCCAACGTCGAACGTGTCAAACGCGAACTTGCCGAGCAAAATCTACTGGCTGAGGACTGGGGAGGAGACACGGTCATGGTCGAAGTCTCCGCCAAACAGAAGACGAACCTGGAACTCCTTCTGGAAATGATTTTCCTGGTTTCGGACATGAGGCAAATCCAGGCCGATCCGAACTTCCCAGCCATGGGTACGGTACTCGAAGCAAAGCTGGACAAAGGGCGCGGCAATGTAGCCACCGTCCTTGTGCAGAACGGCACCCTGCATGTTGGGGACAACTTCATTGTGGGTGCGACATACGGGAAAGTCCGGGCCATGTACAACGAACTCGGAGTAAAAGTGCAGGAAGCCGGCCCGGCGATGCCGATCGAAGTTCTCGGACTTCAGGGACTGCCGATGGCCGGAGATCCGTTCCAGATGCTTTCAGATGACGGCCGTGCCCGGCAGATCGCACAATTCCGACAAGAGAAGCTCCGCGAGACCGCTCATGCCAAGAACGCTCGGCTCACACTCGACCAGTTGCACCTGAAAATGGCGAAGGGGGACGTGAAGGAAGTCCCGATCATCCTGAAAGCCGACGTTCAGGGATCGGCCGAGGTTCTGAACGAAATGCTGAACAAGGTCGGCACGGAGAAAGTGAAAGTCCGCACAATTCATTCCAGTGTCGGTGCGATTACTGAATGGGACGTGCTGCTGGGAGCGACCTCGAACGCTATCATCATCGGCTTCAACGTCCGTCCTGAGAAAAAGGCCGCGGAACTCGCCGGACGGGAAGGAGTCGACATCCGCCTCCACACGGTGATCTACGACGTCGTGGACGAGATCAAACAGGCGATGGCCGGAGTGCTCGACCCGGTGATCAAAGAGATTTACATGGGAACCGCCGAGGTTCGGGACACGTTTCGGATTCCGAAGGCCGGCGTGATTGCAGGCTGCTACATCACCGACGGTCGTGTCACCCGGAACGCCAACGTACGCCTACTTCGGGACAACGTGGTCATCCACGAGGGAAAGATCTCCTCTTTGAAGCGTTTCAAGGAAGACACGACGGAAGTGAAGACGGGTTATGAGTGCGGGATCGGTATCCAGAACTACAACGACGTCAAGGTCGGCGACGTCATCGAATCCTTCGTCACCGAAAAAGTCGCAGCAGAAATAGGCGTTTAAGACAGTGGTCCGTATTCAGTGGTCAGTGGTCAGTTCACCCGGCCGGCAACTGAACACTGAGCGCTGACCACTTCCCATGCATATCGGACTTCTCCAGGTGGACCTGCACATCCCCCATGCGCACTCGCTCAAGGAGAAGCGTATGGCGGTTCGCAGGCTCAAGGATCGACTGCGGAAGAAATTCAACGTCGCCGTGTCGGAAGTAGAGCACCAGGAACTGTGGCAACGCGCCGGGATCGGCATCGTCAGCGTCGGATCGGATCCGAGCTATCTCGAGCGGCAACTGAATATGGCGCTCGAAGATGTCGAACGCGCGCTGCCCGAGTGCATGGTTAACGGTCACATCGAGTTACTGTAATGGCGGAGCAACGGCGTATCGATCGGCTGGAGAAGCAGGTCCAGGAAGAACTCGGGATCGTCATCGAATCCGAAGTCGAGGATCCGCGCGTCCGGGGTGTTATCGTAACCGGTGTCCGACTTTCCAGCGATCTTCGGCACGCCCGGGTTTTCATAGGCGGACTGGGCGACGAAATCGAACGGACCCAGGGCTTAGCGGGACTGAACTCGGCTCGGAACTTTTTGAGGAGACAACTCAGTCATCTCTTGCCACACCTGAAACGGACTCCGGAACTCACGTTCGATTACGACGAATCGATCGAGCATGGTTCCCGGGTCGAGGAGCTGTTGGAACAGATATCCATCCGCACCGGCCATGATTCAGAAAGTTCTTGAAACCATCCAGACACGTGACGATTTCGCGATCGCTTCCCACGTGCGCCCCGACGGAGACTCGCTGGGTTCCCAACTGGCGCTGGCTCTATCCCTGCGCACCCTGGGAAAGAAGGTCACCATCGTCAGTCACGACCCGGTCCCCACACGGTACCAGGCCCTGCCGGGGACGGATCTGGTTCACGTGTCCGACCGGATCACGCATGCTTACGGTGCTGCTTTCATTCTCGAGTGCGGCAGCATCGAACGTCCCGGAATCGACGGGTTGGCGAATCAATTCGTCGTCAACATCGACCACCATCACTCCACGGAATCTTTCGGCGACGTCAACTGGATCGAGCCTTCGACATGTGCTGTCGGCGAAATGATCTACCGGCTGGCGAAAGAGCTCAACGTGGAGATCACTCCCGAGATCGCGACCAATGTGTACGTCGCTGTTTTGACAGACACTGGCTCGTTCCAGTTTGAGACCACGACGGCAGACACGTTTCGGCTGGCGGCGGAACTGGCGGACCGGGGGGCGGACGTCGCCGGTATTGCAAGGCGTGCTTTCTATTCGAACCCAATCGAAAAGGTCCGTTCGATGGGCGTGATTCTGAACGCCATGCAGTTGGATGAGAGTGGTCGCATTGTGTGGACGGCTTTGACGCGAGACGACATGATCCGGCATGAGTGTTTGGACGAGGATGTCGAAGGACTCGTGAATTACCCGCTGACGATCGTCGGAGTGGACGTGGCCGCGTTCTTCCGTGAACTCGAAGACGGTTCGTTCCGTGTCAGCCTCCGGTCGAAAAACGACCTCGATGTTTCTCGAATCGCGGCGGAGTTCGGTGGCGGCGGACACCGCAAGGCGGCCGGTTGCCGGATGACGGGGCACCTGGAAGAAGTTCAGGATGAGATCGTGTCGCGGATTCGAGCCCAGATGAACCACAGCCCCGCCTCGGACGTTCGGTCCCCTACCCCGTCTTCTTCATCTTGAAAGGTCCCCCAACGTTTGGCGGATTGGCCATCGTCAACAAGCCCGAAGGCGTGACGTCTCATGACATCGTTCAGCGGATACGTAAACGCCTTTCCACACGCAAGGTGGGTCATCTTGGCACACTCGATCCGATGGCAACCGGGGTGCTGCCCGTCAGTGTCGGGAAGGCGACCCGGCTCGCCCGGTTCATTCCAGCCTCGCCAAAGGAATACACGGGTCGGATCAAGCTTGGCTGGACGACCACGACGCTGGATCGGGAAGGTGAACGAGTAGGCGACACCGTCCCGGTTGATCTCGATCACGTAACGGTGGAGCGCGAGATGGCTTCACTTACAGGTTCCGTCGAACAGGTGCCTCCCGCCTATTCGGCAAAGAAAATCGACGGCGTTGCCGCACATCGCCTGGCGCGAAAGGGAGAGGCGGTCGAACTCCGCGCGGTTTCGGTCGAAATTTTCGAGTTTCAACTGGTTTCGCTTGATCTCCCACTGGTCGAATTCCGAGTCGTCTGTTCCGGAGGCACGTACATTCGGAGCCTCGCCCGGGACCTCGGACAGCGGGTCGGAACCGGAGCCCACCTTTTTTCCCTGTGCAGAACGTGCTCGGGTCCGTTCCGGATCGAGCATGCCATCCCAACCGAGAACGTCGCTCGCGACACCCTTATTCCGCTCGAAGGACTACTGCTCCACCTCCCTCGCGCCGACGTCGACGAAGAAGGGGAAGAGAAGGTCCGCCATGGGCTCCCGATAGCCTCCGACCGAACGGCATCACCTGTCCGCATCTTTAACAAAAGAGACGAACTTATTGCTGTCGCTGAGATTGAAAAGGGTTGGGCTCACCCTAAAGTTGTGCTAATCTGAGAACTTAAATTTAGGAGGAAGAAGAAAACATAGAATGGCTCTGACTACGGAATCCAAAGGCTCCATAATCGATCAGTACAGAATCCATGATTCAGACACGGGGTCTCCGGAAGTCCAGATCGCGATACTCAGTGAAAGAATTTCTTACCTTACTGACCATTTCAAGACACACAAGAAGGATCACGCGTCCCGGCGAGGGCTGTTAAAGCTGGTCGGAAGACGACGACGCTTGCTCGAATACCTGAAACGACACGAAGTCGGTCGCTACCGAGCGGTTATTGCGAAGCTGGGGCTGCGCAAGTAGGCACTCGATCCTGTCCCAAAGCGTCCAACCGGTGGGATATAAGACAACAGCTTACATTTTGAGAATGATGTAACGACCCGCTGTGGCTTCGCCCAGGGTCGTTTTTTGTTGCCAGCCCACCCACAAGGACGAAAGGAAACTCAAACAACCATGAATGTTCATAAAGTCAGCACGACTATCGGCGGAAAAGAACTGTCGATCGAAGTCGGAAAGCTGGCCACGCAAGCGGACGGCGCCGCCTACATCCGATACGGAGACACCGTCGTCCTGGTCACCGCGTGCGGCGCGAAAGAGCCCAGGGAAGGCCTGGATTTCTTTCCGCTCACGTGCGACCACCGAGACTACTTTTACGCCGCTGGAAAAATACCCGGCGGCTTCTTCAAGCGCGAAGGCAGACCTGGAGAGCAGGAAGTTCTGAACAGCCGGTTGATCGATCGACCGATCCGGCCTCTGTTCCCTGAAGGATACCGGAACGAAACGCAGGTCATCGCGATGGTTCTCTCGTCGGACTCGGAAACGGATCCTTCGACACTGAGTATCATCGGCGCGTCGACCGCACTGTATCTGTCGGTGCTGCCGTTCACCCAGCCGATCGCGGCGGTCCGAGTCGGCCTGATCGATGGCGAGTTTTGTATCAACCCGACTTATTCCGAGCGAGAGAGTAGCCGGATGAATCTGGTCGTGGCTGGAACCGAAGAAGGCGTCACGATGGTCGAAGCAGGCGCGGAGGAAGTTTCCGAGGAAGAAATGATCGAGGCGATCTCGTTCGGACACGAGGCGGTCAAGGAGATCATCGGACTCGAGAAGGAGCTTTACGACAAGATTCGGCCCGAAAAGATCACACCGGATCCCTCGCCGCGCGACGAGGAAATCGAGCGCAAGGTGGAAGAGACGATTCGGGAAGAACTCGCAGACGCATTGAACACCGAGAAATACGACAAGCTGACAAGTTACGCCAAGGTGGACAACGCCAAGAAGAAGGCACTGGATTCTTTCGGGGAAGAAGCCGAAGAGGCGACGCTGAAGCTTGCAGGCAAAGCGTTCAGCGCCCTGAAGGAGAAGATCTTCAGAGATCAGATCCTCAAAGGCACACGGCCGGATCGGAGAGCGGCGGACGAGATACGACCGATCTGGATCGAAGGCGGAATCCTTCCACGGCCTCATGGATCGGCCATCTTCACGCGTGGGGAAACCCAGGCGCTGGTCACCGTGACGTTAGGAACCGGAGACGACGCGCAACGTATGGACAGGCTCGAAGGCGAATCGTTCAAACGTTTCCTGATGCATTACAACTTCCCGCCTTTCTCGGTAGGTGAAGTCCGACGCATGATGGGTACCAGCCGGCGTGAGGTCGGACACGGCAACCTTGCCGAACGGGCCATCATACCGATGCTCCCGAGTCAGGACGACTTTCCATACACGATCCGTGTTGTCTCCGACATCCTGGAGTCGAACGGGTCGTCATCGATGGCGACGGTTTGCGGTGCAAGCCTCTCGTTGATGGTCGCGGGTGTGCCGATTAAGCGGGCGGTCGCCGGAGTCGCGATGGGTCTTGTTTCGGAAGGAACAGAGTATGCCATTCTGAGCGATATCGCCGGTGCCGAGGATCACTATGGAGACATGGACTTCAAGGTAGCCGGAACCCGGGAAGGCATCACTGCCCTTCAGATGGATATCAAGATCACGAACGTGACTTTTGACATCATGTCGAAGGCGATGGACCAGGCCAAAGCGGGACGCATGCACATCCTCGACAAGATGGATGAGGCGATTCCCTCCACCAGCGAAGATATTTCGGAGTTCGCACCGCGTATCCACACGTTGAAGATTCCCGTCGACAAGATCCGCGACGTGATCGGGCCGGGCGGGAAAATGATCCGGTCGATCGTCGAACAGACGGGTGTCAAGATCGATGTCGAAGACGATGGCACGGTCAACGTGGCGTCTGCGGACGGCACGTCCGCAGAGACAGCGATCCAGATCATCAAGGACCTGACGGCGCAGGCGGAAATCGGAAAAACGTATCTCGGGAAGGTCGTTCGCATCGTCGATTTCGGCGCCTTTGTCGAGATCTTCCGTGGCACCGATGGACTGCTTCACATCTCCGAGATCGCCGAACATCGTATCCGCGAGGTTCGCGACGAACTGAACGAGGGAGATCAGATCCAGGTCAAAGTCATCGGCATCGAAGGGAACAAGGTCAAGCTGTCCCGGCGAGCCCTGCTGCGGGAGCAGAAGGGAGAATCGGCCGATGACGGTGGTGGCGGTGGCAGAGGCGAAGGTCGAGGTGACGGCAGTCGGGGCCGGGGGGATCGCAGGCCGAGACGGAGGGACTAGTTGGGGAAGTGGTCAGTGGTCAGCAAGAACGAAGGCGACCGAAGGGTCGCCTTTTTTTGGTTCTTGCCGGTAGTTATTCTTGAGTGAGCCCTTAGTCCAGATCGATGTCTCGGACGGGCATCTCCAGTTCGTCGGCGCGCTCCATCGCTTCCTGGAACTTCGCGTCGATCAGGTCCTTTCGGCCCTTCTCCTTCTCAAATGCCTGGTCAAAGCGGTCGGACGCTGTCGCTTGCTGCTCCTTCACGTCCCTCAAGGCGTCCTCGAACGACAGGCCCTTCTTTTCTGGCTGTTTCGTAAACAACACGTCGCCAGTTGCCGCATCGACCGTCAGCGTCGCCTCGCAACACGTGCACTGGACCTCGATTTTGTTCTTGGTTCCCATGGACCAAGTATAAACCCACGAGAAGGTCAGGTTTGCTGGTAGGTCAAAGAAAAAAGGGATGTTCAACGCAAAAACGCGAGCCGCAAAGAACGCGAAATTGTCTATCAGGACAATCTTTCTGCCCTGGAAAACAATTTTGCGTTCTTTGCGATTTTGCGTTGACTCCCCGTTCTCGTGTCAGTTGCGAAGAAGGCGTTCGAAGAAGTTGATGATGCGAGGATCTTCCTTTCGGCCCAGCCAGAAAATGGCTTGTTTGCGGACCGCCAGATTGGGGTGATCCTCGGCGACTTCGATCAGCAGCGGGATCGACTCGTCGTCGTCGCGGCGGCTGATGGCAAAGACGGCCTGTTTCTGGACCTCGACTTCGGGAGTGTCTTCCATGACGACGTCCCGAAGTGCCTCGCCGGCTCGCTGGTTGACTTCCTGGCCAAGCCAGAACAAAGCATCTTTCTTGACGTCATTCGGGAGAGATCCTCTGGCGATCTCGATCAGCTTGTCCGTCGCTCGCTCGGTGGGATGGAGGCCGATCAGCATCATGAAGCTCGAGGTGTTTCGGGTTCGCGGTTCGCCGACCAGACGCGCCAGCAAATCGACGCTTTCGTCAGCGCCGGCCTGCCCCGCCCAGTAGACCTGGCGGTCGCGGATCTCATAGTTCTGGTCGAGGTCCAGGACGCGCGTTCTACGGATCGCGCCGTCGGATTTCCGCGTGAGGAAAAAGACGCCGGCTCGCTGGGTCGGGCCACCGTTCTCCGGCATCCATATGATGCCATCGTCGGAATTACGAACGATCGTCGTCCCCCGATCGACGTTGAAGTTCCCGTTCCGACTGTCAATGCGGACACCCTCTTCGAGCGGGAACTGGTAACCCACCCAGAAGGTCTCGTCACTGCCATCTTGACCCTGTTCGACGGCGTTATCGAAACGGCTCTCGATGTTTGCGCCCGCGACCTGGACGAAGTCTCCGGTCGAAACCTGGAACGGCAGCAGAAACAGAACGTGAATCAGAAAGCTCATCGTGTTCCCTCTAGCAGCCTGTGGTGGAACTCTGCAGGGTCGCGTTACGAGCGCCATGGGGCTAGATGCAAGGCGCCACGACGACGTCGATGCTCCCCATCGATCTAGGAGTGGCAACGCCGCAGCTGGCCCCATGCCGTCGTAACCCGTAGGGCGCAGGGGTCTTCGGGCCACAGGCTTTGTCGTTCGTCGGTCACGATGACAAAGCATCGTTCCGCTCCTCTCTTCGCGCCTGAGACCCGAATACCCCTGCGCGCGACCCTGCAGAGTTCCACCACAGGCTGCTACGGTTGCGGTCGGAGGAGATCGCCGAGGATCTGCATCGCTTCGGGTGTATCCATGCGACCCAGCCAGAACACGGCCTGCTTCCGGACCTCGGTGCTCGCGTCGTTCCTTGCGATCTCTCCCAGCAGGTTCACCGCGCCGCTCTCATCGTCGACCCGGCTCAAGGCGAACGTGACCTGCTTACGGATTTCCTCGCTGTCGGATGCATTCTGGTAAATCTGGCGGAAGGCTTCGATGGGGTCTCCAATATCCGTACGGGTTATATGAAAGACGGCACTTTTCCGAAGCTCCTCGTTCCTGTTCTGATCGTTGGCAATCGTAACCAGAGCACCCACGGCCTCCTCGCTGTCGACACGACTCAGAGAGAACGCCACCGCTGCGGCTGTTTCGTCGTCGGTGATCGACGGCAGAATGTTGACCAAGACTTCGACAACCCGGGCTTCGTCTCCGTCCCAGCGACTGATCCAGAAGATGGCATCCCGTCGGGCCTTCTCGCTTTCGGAATTCTTCGCGATGTTCTCGAGCATGACCAGAGCCGCTTCGGTATCGCTCCTGGCGATCATGTGGAAGTTCGCGAGGACGACCGGGTCGGAAGGATCCACAGCGAGACGTTCCGTCGCGATCTCCATAGCCCGCTCCGGGTCGTTCCGGAGCATGGCGCTCATAATCTCCTGCTGAAGGCTGACCTCCGGATCCACATCGTCCTCAGTCTGACCAAACGGAACGACCCGACCTCGAACCCGAAACTCACGCTCTGCCGCGCGCATGCCGACGCTGGCGGCGCGCATACTGCTTTCGAGCTCCCTCATGGACTGCTCGATAGCCCGTTCGACGCCGGTTCCAACACCCCAGCCCGCCGGCGGGGCTGGAGGCGCGGGTGGCGCTTGTGCCGCGGGTGGCGCCGGGGGAGCCGGAGGCGCCGGGGCAAGGTAGGCCCGTAATCTCGGAAGCTGGTTAGTCAGCCGAAGTTGCTCTTCCCGGACGTCGGTCGCCCAGCGCGAACCAGGATACCGCTCCGGAAACAACGCGATCTGCGACAGGGCTTCGCCGGCGCGCTCCCGCCGGACCAGTGTCCGGATCAGGTAGTAAGCCGTCCGGTCCGTAATGGCGTTGTCGGGGAAACGTCGAATGACCTCCTGGAACTTCTCCTCCGCTTCCAGGTAGTCGTTCTGGTCGTAAAGGCGGCGTCCCTCGTTAAAAATATCCCGGGCTTCGTCCTGTTCCATGAACTGCAGGGGCCGGAGAGAATCAAGGGACTGTGCTCTGACCAGAGGCGCCGCAACGGACAGGATAATTGTCAGGGTCAGAATCGTTTTCCAGTTAATTAGTCGCATTGGATCCTTCCTCACTAACTTTTTGAGAGTATGCCGGGCTACTTCGGCTCGGCTACGGCGGCCAGCTAACGCTCCAGGGCCACCAGTGTCATGTTCGGTTGATACGTTTTCATTTTCGCAACCAGCCCGGTCCGATGGATTCGTTCCTGAATGTCGGCGATGTCCTCTTCGGAAACCTCTTCAGGCAAATTCCGTACATCGCGGAGAATGTCTTCGTATTCGTCGAGAACGACAAGAACTGGGGGAAAGTCCATCGCCGCTTCACGTCGCAGCGCCAGATTCGGAATCTGTGCCTGTGACACCTGCTGCGATTCGGCCAGATCTTCCACGTCATCAACCGAAAGCTTCGAAAAGGTCCGGAGGAACAGCTCCGACTGCTCCATAAAATCGATAGTGACCGGATCCAGATCGAGAATCGACTCGGTGATCAATTGCTGGTCCAACCACTCGGGCAGGGAGTCATCGGCGGGCTGGATTGCAGTGAAGACCGCAAAGACAACCAACATCAGGCTCGCAGCGGGAATGAGCGGCCGCAGAATCGACGCCCAGAAGCCACCTTCGGGACCGGTCTCGGGCCGAGCGGCGACACGGTCGTTAATAATATTCCGACGGAGTCGATCGTTGAAACCGCCGAAGAATTCATCGTCGGGCTCATCGAAGGCCACAGACAGAGCGCCGATCGCCTCGACGGACTCCCTGTAGAACTCCGTACACGCCAT
Source organism: Terriglobia bacterium (assembly GCA_965247425.1). Classification (GTDB taxonomy): domain Bacteria; phylum Acidobacteriota; class Terriglobia; order 20CM-2-55-15; family 20CM-2-55-15; genus CAZOZZ01. Next base: position 125,535 of record OZ252023.1, on the reverse strand, counting down.
ACATGAAGACAGCTCGTGCCTCTGGGCGTCAGTCAGTTCCCCGCCGTCGAGAATCGGTTCGATTACGCTTGTTCTGAAGCTTTCGCAACGATGCATGGCTGTTCTTCCTTCAGTTTGTTCGGCGCAGTGACAAATTCTTCTCGAATCTTCGCCACCACACGGAACAGGGTCTTCTTCACGGTCCCGACCGACGTTTCCATCGCGTGTCCAATCTCCTCGCACGTCAGGCCCTGCTGGTGTTTCATCAGGAACATCAAACGTTGCCTCGATGGAACGGAGTCCAGAAACCGAATGACTTCCTGAACCAGGAGGCGGTTCTCCGTCGTTCGGGCCGAACTCTCGTTGTTCCGGTATCCGGCCATCGGGGTGCTGGATTCCGGGTCGCTCTCGGACCGCCTGTTCGCTGCCAGCGGATCATTCTTCCGCCGGTGGTTCAGGAACGCGTTCACCATGATTCGTGAAAGCCAGGTCTTGATCGCACTCTTCCCCTGGAACCGACCGATCGCCCGGTGCGCGTTCAAAAACACTTCCTGCGCCAGATCTTCGGCATCATGGTGATTGCCGCTGTACTTCAGCGCCAGCAGATACATCGACCGCTGGTGAAGGGCTACCAGAGAACAGAACGCATCCACGTCCCCCCCCTGTGCCTTCTCAACTAGTTGTGTCTCTTCGACCGACGCCATTCATTGTCCCTTTTCGATGTTATAGACACCATGCGCACCATCCGGTTGGCAAGATTCGCTTCTAATTCGGGGACGGAGGAAAAACTCCGCTAAGTTATTCATTTTGTCATTTATATTGACGCTAGTGGTCCCCGCCAGATATAGCGGTACTAGATTTCGGAGTGCAACGGTACCGGATTTGGGGGAGCGACGACGAGGCAATGCTCTTCATTGTGAGGAGGAGCGACTCCAAAGACGGTGCCGTTCCGCCCGAACCCGTAGGGCCGATGGAGGTTGCCCCTCATGAACGCTCAACACGTTGAAAATCACACACACCACACGGTCACTCTCACCCATCAGTCCGCTCGCAACCTCCTTCGGAGATAGTAACGTTAGTAGCGTTATTTCTGGCGGGGACCACTAGCTATGCATCCGTCCCCGAATCAGAAGTATTCGCTCCATCGGCGGTCGACGAGGTGGCGGGTCGCGTCATCGGTCTCCAGCGGTTTGGGATATCCCTGTTTCCAGGTGGCATCGATCCCGACGGTTCCCCCATACACGGGGCGAGCGCCAACGAATTTCTGGTTTTCAAAAAGCATATCGCGGGCCGGGTCGAAACGGGTAAAGATTCCCCACTGCACATTCTCCTCATCGTCCAGATCCACATCGGAGCTTACGGCGACGATGAAACGGACTCCGAGAGAAGCTTCGATCAATCGGGCCAGTACGGTCCGGGCATCCCGATCGACAACCACGACCAGGAAACCGCCATCCAGGAGTTTCCAGCGGACGACGAGGGGATCGAAGCGGGAGGGATCGTCACGAAGTCGGGGCGGGGCCTCGTCGACGACATCCCCGGAGGCATCGATGATCAGCTTGCTGCCCACGTGCATCTTGAAAGACGTGAAGTCCAGCGTGTCGAGCGGGGCGACCGGCACGAGCACGAGGTTGTCCTCCAGATGACAACGGTGCCAGATCTGCGCGAGAACCGGTTCGAATCGAGACGGATCCTGATCCGGTGGAACCAGAACCAGAACCTTCGTCAGGGCAAGTTGGCCGGTTCCGAGCAGCGACATCGCGGTCTTGAGCGCTTCCTGCGGGTGACGCCGATGAAGCGCCACGACCAGCAGGTTGTGGAAACCGGCCCCGACATAGGCACACATGTCCACGATGTTGGGATTGATGACCTGGATGAGCGGCCCGATCATCTTTCCCGCGGCGATCCCAATAAACTTGTCCTCCTGAGGCGGCTTGCCGACAACCGTGGCGACATAGATAGGATTCCGGCGCCGGGTCACTTTCCGAATCCGGAACACGGGAAAGTCCGCCGCTTCAGAATAGTGACCGAAGTGATCGCCGAAAGGGCCCTCCAGACGTCTTTCGCCCACTCTGACGACACCTTCGAGAACAAATTCCGCATCCGCCGGTACGAGCATGTCGATCGACGTCGCCTGCACCATCTTCACTCCCCTTCCGCGCAGGAAGCCGGCAAAAGCCACTTCGTCAACGTCTTCGGGCAGAGGCAGTATGGACGCCAGCATGAGGATCGGGCTGCACCCGATGACGACGGCAACTTCCAGGTCCGTTCCGGCTTGTTCGGCGGCCCAGTAGTGACCCCGCCCGCCCTTCATGCTCTGCCAGTGCATGCCGGTGGTCGCGCCATCGTAAACCTGGAGCCGATAGAGCCCGAAGTTTCGGCGCTTCGTTTGAGGGTCCCGCGTGATCACCATCCCGAATGTAATAAACCGTCCGGCATCTTCGGGCCAGCACTGAACGACCGGCAATCGGGTGAGATCGGGTTCTTCGACCACTTGCTGGCTGGTCGCGGCCGAGGTCGTCCGCGGTTGCATGAGCAGCGCCTTCTTGAGGGTCTGACGCGATTCCCAGAGGCCCCGGAGTGAAGGTGGGTTCACACGGCGTATCGTCTGAAGTAACTCCCCGCTGATCTCGGCCGGATCGCGCCCCAGAGCGGCCTCGACCCGTTCCATCGTCCCGAACAGATTCATCAGGAGCGGAAACGTGGCGCCTTTGGGGTGCTCGAACAAAAGTGCCGGCCCACCCTCCCGCAGGACTCGCTGCGCGATTTCCGGCGCTTCGAGAACGGGGTCGACCTCGGTTGAGATTCTGCGTAGCTGTCCCTTTTGCTCGAGGAAAGAGACGAACTCCTGAAGGCTGTCGAAAGTCATGTGCGTAGGCATTTTACAACGCTGGCAGCCCGTGGTGGAAGTCTGTAGGGTCGCGCGCAGGGGTATTCGGGTCACAGGCGCGAAATGAGGAGCGGAACGATGCTTTGTCATCGTGACCGACGAATGACAAAGCCTGTGGCCCGAAGACCCCTGCGCCCTTCGGGTTACGACGGCATGGGGCCAGCTGGGGAGAGAAGCACGATGAAGAGCATCGACGTCGTCGTGGCGCCTTGCATCTGGCCCCATGGCGCTCGTAACGCGACCCTACAGACTTCCACCACGGGCTGCTCAGGATCAGGGGCGTGGCGCTTTCGGTGAAGCAGAGACTCGCTGGCCACGGAGAAAAACGATCGCGGACCACACGACGAAAAATCCCGCGGCTTGCATCAATGTACTTTCGGCACCAAGAAAGATCCAGTTCAGGAGGGCGGCCGTGGCGGGGAAAGCCAACTCCGCTATAGTCGCAGTAACCGCAGGGGTCCGGCTCAAGCCTCGGTAGTAGAACATCAGGCCCGCAAAGCCCGGCACCACGGCCATGAACGTGAGAGGGAGGAAGTGTTCGCGGCCCGGCAGTACCAGAGGCTGGGAAAGCCCCAGCAAGACCAGCAATGGAACCGCAAGGAGGACCCGCAAGCTGGTCAGCAGGTCGAATGGAATTTTTGGGGCCATCCACCGTCCGAGCACCGTCGAACTGCCCCAGCCGAGCGCCGCCAGCATCGCCAGGGCTGCAGGCCACGGTGCGACTGCGGCGAACGGCTCCAGCAAATTCCCGCCACCGAAGGAAATCAGGTAGGCGCCGGCGATCGCGGCAAGAGCGATCAAAGGGAACCGGGGCGCCCAACGTTCATTGAGAAGACTTCGCGCCAGGATGATCGCAAACAACGGTTGGAGTTTCTGAAGCAGGACCGCGGTGGTCGGATTTCCCGATTGGATCGCGTAAGTGAACGCGACGGTGGCCGCGGCGGAACCGATCCAGGAGATTCCCAGAATCGCCAGCCAGCCAGACGGCGAGATGTCTGCCAGTGAGCGCCGACGGTGGATCAGAATCGGCAGAACGATCACGGCCAGGATCAGGTGTTCGTAGAGGACGATATGGATCGGGGTAAGAGCTTGAGCGAGCGGTGCCCGGAAGACGGTATCGGTGCCCCACAACGCAGCTCCGGCCGCCACCCAGAGCACCGCCGTTCGTTCCCCGCCTCGATCCATTCACACAGGTTACACGCGTTCACCGAGATTACCGCGATGAGAATGTCGAGGCCCCGGGGCTGGCACAATCTCTAAACGCCCGCGCTCCGGGCGGGACTGCGCCCGCCCGATCCCTCTTATCTACGACTGGACTCGACGGCATCCGTCAATTCCTGTTCCGCGCGATCCCGGACGATTTTCACGGTCACGGAATCCTGCCCTCTGGCCACTCGCCGCCTCAGATCGTTCGGGGAATCGACCCGACGGCCGTCGAATTCGATGATGACATCCCCGGCCTTCAGACCGGCTTCGGCGGCCGCTGAATCAGGCGTGACCGATGAAACCAGGACGCCCAGATCCGAATCCACTCCGAAGTACTCACGAAGCTGATCGGTCAAACTGTTGGCCCGGATCCCGAGGCGGCCCACCGAACTGATGATCTCGATCCTCGGAATCGCGCCCCGGATGCGATCGCCCAAGTCAGATAGATCTGGGAGATCGTCCGGTATCACAAAACTAAAATTTCCGGTATTGCGGGGCCGTTCATCTGTTACCAATCGCAGCGTCTGCTCGGATCCATTCCGATCCACTTTGACGTCGAGGGCACGGCCCACCGGCGTTTCGCGTACCATGCGGGTAAACTGGACCACACCGATCACCGGGATACCGTTGAATTCTGTGATGGTGTCTCCCACCTCAAGGCCGGCATCGGCGGCAGGCGAATCGTCCTCCACCACCCCAACGTTCACGCCGCGTTCAGCTCCATCACTGATCGACACGCCTATCCAGCTCGTGCTCCGGCTCGTATTCCGGACCTGAGCCTGGGCAGCCGCGACAAACACCACTAACACAAGGGGAACCACAACAAGGATTCGTTTCATCTCACTTCTCCTCTTATAGATCGGTTTTCCCAGAACCAAGCAAGGTTAGACGCACGATGTAAGGAATTGTAATCGCGCGATCGTCAGCGGCGAATCGGGGCATCCAAACCGTCGGGAGCAACTCCCGCAGCCGGCCCCCGGACTGAAGCCAGATCACTCTAGTGGTCCCCGCCAGAGATAGCGTTACTAGATTTCGGAGTGCAACGGTACCGGATTTGGGGGAGCGACGACGAGGCAATGCTCTTCATTGTGAGGAGGAGCGACTCCAAAGACGGTGCCGTTCCGCCCGAACCCGTAGGGCCGATGGAGGTTGCCCCTCATGAACGCTCAACACGTTGAAAATCACACACACCACACGGTGGCTCTCACCCATCAGTCCGCTCGCAACCTCCTTCGGAGATAGTAACGTTATTTCTGGCGGGGACCACTAGGTCCCCGGAACACGAGAAGAATTGCCGACGCTTACAGGGAGGAACGCACGATGGAGTCTGACACGACATTGAAGCAATTTGCCGGCTGTTCACGCAGGGCACAGGGCCCTAGGAATATCTCTCGCCTCACAAGTGACTACATTATTACGACTTAAGCTCCATATCCGACGATTCCGGAGCCTGCATGTGGGAAAGAACAAGAATATAAGCGTATTACCTAGGCCATTTATTGATTTTAAAAATTAGGTATTTTTTCGGTTGCCAAACGCACGCCCTCGAACCAGAATTGGAAACCCTTCAGGATGAGGGGTCCAAAAGCCACGGAGGGAACCGTGTCGAACACAGCACAGAAGCTGGCAGAAAAAATAAGACAGACAGGACGTCGGTCGCCGCAAGATCTCCCACCTTTAATCGAGCAGGCCGAGCAACTCGCCGTCACTTCAGCAGACTCTTATACCCGTGGTGTGTGTGTGCGGGCCGTGGGCAACGGGCATCAACTGCTCAGCAATTTCAGCGTCGCTCTGGAAAACTACGATGCGGCGATCTCGTTATTTGACTCCTCCGAAGCTTCGGATCAAATCGGTCGTACCCTTCTGGCCAAGGTCGGCTTGCTCTTCTATCTGAGCCGTTTTGACGAGCTGTTCAAGTGCGCTACAAGGGCCCGGAAGCTCTTCGAGGAATTTGGGGACGAGGCCAGCCTCGCCCGCCTCGAAGTCAACCTGGGCCAGGCATACCACCGACTGGACCGTTATCAGGAAGCGCTGGAGTGCTACGAACGCGCATTGCCAATACTCGAACGGGTCGGTGACCGCGAGGGCCTCCTGGCGGCCTCGCTGAACGCCGGTGTGTCGATGACGACGCTGCACCAGTTTGATCGTGCCGACCAGCGGTTCGAACGCGCCATGAACCTTGCCTTTGATCTCAACATGCACGCTGTCGTCTTGCAGAGCCGGTATAACCGCACCTATCTGGATTACCTCATGGGAAACAGTGGACAGGCACTGCGCGGGGTTCTGGCTCTCAAGGAAGAGTTCAAACGTGAGGAAGACGACCACCACGTCTGCCTGTGCTGGCTCGATGAAGCCGAAATGCTTCTGGAGATCGGCGACCTTCCCGAAGCGATCCACTCTGCCCGTGAATCCCAGGCCCTCGCCCGAAAGCTCGGCCTGAACTATGAAGTCGGCAAGTCCTTGCTCTTCGAAGCGGTCGCTTCGCTCCGTCTGGGCGACACCGACCAAGCGGGCAGTTTTCTTTCCGATGCAAGACGCCGGTTCGAAGCCGAAGGAAACAGCGTGTGGACCGCGGTCTCGAAGCTACAGGCTGCGCTGTTCAGGGGTGAGCGATACGAGCCCGAAGCCTTGGGAGAGGCCGCGGCGGCGCGAGCCTTGCTCGAAGATCGTTCCCTTCCGGACAGGCTCGCGATGGCCGACATCGTCATCGGACGGATCCAGCGAAAATCCGGCGACCTGGTCTGCGCGATCGATTCACTCGAATCCGCGGTCCGGCTCGCGGAGGAAAGTCGCTCGGAGTGGATGCAATTCCACGCCTACTACGAGCTCGGCGTGTCCCTGTCCACCAGTGATGAAAAACGGAGTCTGGAGTCCATGACCAAAGCCGAGTCGATGCTGGATTCACTCTGGTACCGGATCGGCTCCGACGATCTGAAGATGGCCTTCCTGACCGACCGCGAGAACGTTTACACGCACCTGGTCAAAGGGTCCCTCGCCACCTCAACGCCGGATGCGTTCCGTCTTTCCGAACGGGCACGCTCCCGTGTTCTCGTGGAGCGACTGGCCCGAACGGACGAACGGCGGTCTTTCGACCAGCTTTCCGACCGCCTGGACGCCGGCGAAACCATCATCGAGTATTTCATCGCCGGAGAAGATCTTTACACCTTCGTCGTAAACCAGGGGCACCTCGAATGCCTGCATCAACCCAACGTGGTAAGTTCGCTCCAGGCCGAGTGGGAACATCTCGAACGACATCTGACTAGTTGCAGCGTCAAGTTCGAACGTTTGAGCGGGCTCGCTCGCCAGTTCGAGAGGACGGCCAACACGCACCTCGGGCAGCTGTACAAGACCCTGATCGCGCCGATAAGTGACCGGGTCAAGAAACACGTGATCATCGTGCCCCATGGATTCCTTCACGGCATCCCATTTCACGCGCTCCATGATGGAGAGTCGTTCTTCAGCGAGAATCATTCCGTCGCCTACAGTCCCAGCGCCCAGCTCTACATCTCGTCGAACGCGGAAGCGGAGTCCGAGGCGCCGCTGTTCATCGCTTTTTCAAGGAGAAAGAGCGACCGAATCATCGATGAAGTGAAGCAGGCTGCAGGCAACTTTTCGAATGCGGTGTTACTTATCAATCCGGATCTCGACACGCTCAGCGCCCACCTCGAACAATATCGAGAGTTAATCCACGTTGCGGGGCATGCCGGTATCGACCCGGTCCAGGGGTCCCTTTCGTGGCTGGAAACCCCGGAAGGAAGGCTCACCAGCCGTGACCTGATGGACATGCAGTTCCGAGCCGGAACCGTGGTTGTTACCGGTTGCCACACCGCCCGACGCGTGATATCGGCAGGCGATGAATGGCAAGGCCTGATGAGAGCCTTCTATCTTTCAGGGGCCCACACCATCGTGTCCGCGTTCTGGGCCATTCGGTCGGAATCCGCTAAATCTTTTTCCGAAGACTTCTATCGACTTTTTGACGGAACGAATGCTCCGGCCGCGGTGCGCGGCGCTACCGAGTCCATTCGCTCCGAGTTCCCGCATCCGTATTTCTGGGGCGGGTTCGCGACCTTTGTCCGAAAACGAGGAGGAACTCGTTATGCATCATGACGTTGTCGAAATTCGCGGCTCGCTTCTGTTCGATTCCTGGTTCGAGGAAGTACCAGAGGTCCGGAATTCGTCGCCCGAGGACCGGCATCTGATCTATGAGGGCGGTGGAGTGATACTGGATCTGCTGGTCCAGAGGTCGAACGGAGAGCCTTGTCTTCACGTCGGGGGGCAGGTGTTGTCCGACAACGATTCCGAGGATGAAGTCTCGAACTTGCCGGTCGTCATCGAAAGCGGAAGAAAGAAGACGTTGACGCATACGAATCCGATCGGTGAATTCATGTTTCACAAGGTCTCGAAAGGGAATCTCGACCTGACGATCCTGCTGGAAGGACGGCGGTTCGTGGTCCGGGGGCTCGCGCGCAACGATCCCCGGGAATGGCAACTGGGATTTTCGACGAGCAACTAAACAGATTTCCAAGGATGGAGAAATCAAAATGATGCGAAGAAGCATAATTCTCACGTTGTTGATAACTGGTCTCCTGCTACCGAACGTGGCCGCAGCCGCCGGGCTGGAGTTGATCCTAACGCTCAAGAGCGCCAATAAGATCGGCCAGGTGAAAGCGAAATACAATCTCCAGGTTCTCGAACAGGTAGGACAGGAGCCGATTTTCCTGGTCCAAGCCGACGGCACGGATGCCGATCTCATCAGCCGCATGACCAACGACAGGTCGGTCACCGACGTCGAGCCGAACGGCCTCGTAGCGCTGGAGAGTAAGCCTCAGCCGATCGCCGGCGGTGTCATTGATCTGGACCAGAGCACGATGTCGCTGTTCCAGAGGGTCATGTCATTATTCGGAGAAGGCTCCCCGACCCATTTCTTCGGCACGGAAGTTCCCGAACACTACGCCGACCAGATTGCGTTGGATGTGGTTCACGCCTCCGACACCCGCCATATAACGACCGGGGCGGGAACACGAATCGCCTTCATCGACACCGGAGTCGATCCGGACCATCCCGCGATTCGGCCCTGGCTGGAGCCCGGCGTCAACCTCCTGGGTGGGGGATCGGCCTCGGAGTTTGGCGGCATCGACCAGTCGACGATGTCTCTCTTCGAAGATCTCGTGCGGAACTTGAAGAACAGCTCGATCGACATGTCGACCATGTCTCTGTTCTGGGAGCAGTTGCTGGCTCTTGGCCTGGACCAGTCGACCATGTCTCTGTTCTGGGAGCAACTTCGGGCCGGCACCCTGGACCAGTCGACCATGTCCCTGTTCTGGGCGCAACTGTTCGCCGGGACTCTGGACCAGTCGACCATGTCTCTATTCTGGGAAGTGCTGCAAAAACTCGACGTAGACCAGTCGACCATGTCCCTGTTCTGGGAACAACTGCTGGCGGGCACGCTGGATCAGTCGACCATGTCTCTGTTCTGGGAGGAGATGCAAAGGTTCACCCTGGACCAGTCGACCATGTCCCTGTTCTGGGAACAGCTCCAATTCTTGTACGTTAACCAGTCCACCATGTCCTTGTTCGGTAACGGCATGTTCGACCGCCTGGGACACGGCACGCTGGTTGCCGGTCTGCTGCACGCGGTCGCGCCCGAGGCCCAACTGGTGCCCATCCGCGCGTTCGACTCCCAGGGCCGATCGACGCTCTTCTTCGCCGTCGCCGCCGTATATGCCGCAGCGGCCCAGGACGTCGACGTCATCAACATGAGTTTTTCGATCGGCGCCCAATCCAAGTCCATGACCCGGGCACTCAACTTTGCCTGGTCGCGAGGGATTGCGATGGTCGCATCGATCGGAAACGACTCGAGGCTCCTGAGGAATGATGTGTATCCGGCGGAACACAACAACGTGATCGCGGTCGCCTCGACGGACTTCGAAGATCGCCTCGCGTCATTCTCGAACTACGGCTTCGTAGACGTCACGGCCCCGGGTGTTGGGGTGGCGACCACATTCCCCGGAGGCCTGTATGCCAGGGCGTCCGGCACTTCGTTCAGTGCGCCGATAGTGAGCGCGGGGGTAGCGTTGCTCATCTCGGTGGGTAATACCAACAGATCTGCCACACAGGCGATCATCCACACGTCGGACGACATCGAACCGGTGAACCTGGACAGTCTCTGGAACGAGTTGGGGTGGGGCCGCGTCAACCTGCATAACGCGCTGGGAGGACCTACCACCAGTACCACCAACACAACCAGCACCAGTACCACCAACACCGTGAACGGAAAAGGGAAAGCAAAAGGCAAAAAGAGGAACTGAAGCGATGACGCAAACAGCCCCGGCCAAAATTGAAAACGGAGCGGATCCTGTGGGGATTTCAACTGCAGACGTCAGCCTGATCGGACGATTCGGCCGAACCATCGCGCAAACCCAGAACATGCGATCGGTCGTGGCCGAGGCCCTGAAGGTCGCCGGAAAGCTGGTATCCGCGACCGAACTCCGCATCGTGCATTCCTCGGCGGGCAAATGGAAGGAATGGCATGCCAGCGGAAACCGCATTCGGGAGTACAAACACACGGAATGGCCGCCACCCTCGCCGGCAGCCCAGACCGTTCGGATCGACGATGGGACCGAGCAGTACGGTTTTGTTTCCATCAGCTCGGGGTCGGAGAACACCCGATGGTTCCTCGAGTTGCTGACCCCGCACGTCGCCGCGACTCTGACAGTGCACGCTGCGGTACGTCGAGCCCGGAAGAGCCGGATATTGGAAATGGCGCTCGTTGGCGAAAGCCTGCGGGCTCGCGATGAGGAGCGACGGCGCATCACGCATGAACTGCATGACGACCTGGGCCAGACTATCGCGATCCTCAAGGTGAAGCTCAAGCTGGTGGAAAACCGGCTCAGAGGCAACAGTGCGGCGGCCGAAGCCAGGGAGGAACTGGCTGACGCGCGAGAGAACGTCGGCCTCTTGCTCGAAAGGATCCGGGACCTGTCCCACACGCTGTATCCGAGAATTCTGGATACGCTGGGCCTGGTTCCGGCGTTGAGGGAACTGGCGGATCAGGTTTCAGGTTCGTCGGATGTCCAGGTTCGGTGCTTCGTCCGAGGAAAACCGCAACCGATGGACGAGCCGACGTCGGTCGCGTTGTACCGATGCTGCCAGGAAGGCATCAGCAACTCGATCAAGCATTCCGGGGCTTCCGACGTGGCCGTCCGCGTCTATTTTTCGGACGACCAGGTCCGGCTGGTGGTGGAAGACGACGGCCGGGGATTCGACCCCCGTCGTTTCTACGACTCGAGCGGCAAATTGATGAGTTCAGGTTTCTGGTCCATCCGGCAGCGGATGAGCGGCGTCAACGGATCTTTCCGGATCAGCACGGCGTCGGAGCTGGGAACCACAATTGAAATGATCATCCCCTTACCCACAAAAGAAAAGGGACCACAATGACGAACGAAAAGATACGGCTATTGGTCGCTGACGACCACCCGATACTGAGACAGGGCCTGAAGAGAATCCTGGAGGACGAGCCGGACATGGAGGTCATCGGTGAAGCCGGCAGCGGCGCTGAAGCTGTGAAGCTGGCCGACGAACTGCATCCCGACGTTGTGATCATGGACATCTCCATGCCGGACCAGAACGGCATCGAAAGCACACGCCAGATGTCCACGGGTACGGGCACCAAAGTGCTGATGCTGACCGTTCACGCGGAGCGCCATATCATCGCCAGTGCAGTGACCGCAGGAGCCTCCGGGTATCTTCTGAAAGATTCCGTCGACAATCATTTGGTGTCTGCCGTGCGGACCATCAACAACGGCGGTTCGGTTTTTTCCAGGGACGTCACGAAGATCCTGGCCAACCTTCACGCCGGAGAAGAGGATCCCCCGCCGGGGCTTGATGTGCTGACACCGAGAGAGAAGGAAGTCTTCTACCTGCTTGCGGAAGGCGTCTCGTCAAACGTTATCGCCGAACAGTTGTTCGTCAGCCCGAAGACCATCCATACGCACCGGCAGCACATCATGGACAAGCTCAGAATAGGATCGATCGGTGAGTTGATCCGTCACGCAATCCGAGAGGGATACATCAAAACCATCTAGCAGCCCAGGTCCGGAGTTACTGCATGGCAACGTGACTTCCGAACCGGGGACACTGAAATCCTTTACCGCTACCGACGGCCCCTTCCACGGAACCTCGCCCCTTCTTCGATGGCCCCCTACAGTCTGACCCACGATACAAAAACCTTACTTTTTCCTAAAGTAATACATGACGGCTGCCGATACAGCGATTGAGGGCTGTCTGTGCTGTCCACAGGCCTGAGTTCGTCAGAGTGTGCCTTGGGGCCGTAAGCCACAGGGCGACGGACAGTTACGCCTGCAAGACCGAGGCGAAGAGGGCCAAACGGATACGAGCCATAGTCCTAGCCCGCATAAATCACCGAAAGGACCAGAAAAGGCCGCCCTGTTTGGCATAAATCGTTTGTCGAGAACGGTTCAGAAACCAAACGGAGGCGGCCCTTATGAGTACAGAGTGTAAACAAACCACGTTCGAATTTCACGGACTTCTTCAACGAAAAATGAAGGCGCGTTTCGACGGCGGCAAGATCACGTCTGACGCTGGAGTTCTGCTGCTGCGTGAAGTCGAAAAGCGGACCGGTTTGATCGATGGATTGGCGGGGTGTTTTAGCGATCATCGCGACCAACGGTTGATCGAACACACCGTGAAGGAGCTGTTGGGACAGCGGGTCTACGGGCTGTGCCTGGGATATGAAGACCTGAACGATCACGATCAGTTACGGACCGACCCGATGCTTGCGTTGGCGGTGGACAAAGCGGATCCGCTGGGAACGAATCGACGACAGGCCGGCGACTGGGGAAAGGCGTTGGCGGGCAAGAGCACGCTAAACCGATTGGAGTTGACCGGCGCCGAAGTCGGCGACCAGGAGCGGTACAAGAAGATCGCTATGGATGGGGACAAGATCGATCGTTGGATGGTCGATGCGTTTGTGGCAGCCCATGACAACACGGCGCCCGAAGAGATCGTTCTGGATCTGGACGCGACCGATGATCCGATCCATGGTCAACAGGAAGGCCGGTTCTTTCACGGCTACTACCGCAACTACTGCTATCTGCCCTTGTACATCTTCTGTGGAGAGCATCTGTTGTGCGCTCGGCTGCGCCCGTCCAATATCGATGGGGCGGCAGGATCAGTCGATGAATTGGAACGTATCGTCGGCCAGATCCGTCAGAGCTGGCCGGACGTGTCGATCATCATTCGGGCCGATTCCGGATTCTGCCGGGATGCATTACTGGACTGGTGTGAAACCCACCAGGTCGATTATGTGATGGGGTTGGCCAAGAACGACCGCCTCAAGCGAGAGATCGCTGACCAGATGATTCAGGCTGAAGCGGAGTTTCAGACCACTGGGAAATCGGCACGAGTGTTTAAGGATTTCCTGTACCGGACTCGAAAGAGCTGGAGCCGCACTCGTCGCGTTGTTGGCAAAGCCGAGTTCCTGGCCAAGGGCGCCAATCCCCGATTCGTGGTGACCTCACTGCCACCGGAACGACTCGGAGCCCAAGCGCTCTACGAAGATTTCTATTGCGCACGCGGCGACATGGAGAACCGGATCAAAGAACAGCAACTGGATCTATTTGCCGACCGCACCAGTGCGGGAACCATGCGCGCCAATCAGCTCCGACTGTATCTGTCCTCAGCCGCCTACATGCTTATGCAGGCGTTGCGTCGTCTCGGTCTCAAAGATACCGCGATGGCCCATGCCCAATGCGGAACCATCCGTCTGAAGCTTCTTAAGATCGGTGCGCGTATCCGCCTCACGGTCCGCAACGTCTGGATCTCGATGTCGGAGGCCTATCCCTATGCCGACGTCTTTGCTCTCATAGTGAGAAACCTGCAATCAATTCCGCTTCGTTGCTGACGACACCGAACCTTCAGATCCGAAAAACAGCGCCTCTCATCTGCCTCCCGGCGAGGCCTGCCTGCACTCGCCCATTCATGCCGATCTCCCGCCAAATGTCGCCGTGTCACAGGCTCAAAATCCGCCAATGTCCACGGCTCGCTCACTCTCAGCTCCAAGTCTCGCCGCAAATCGCTTCTCGTATCCGAACACCGATCGATTCTCCGATTGGTGATCCATCCGGGCTAGGCCATCTGCGGGTTTTCGCGATAACGTACTTTTGGCGTTGCACGGGAGTTGTCATTGAAACAGAATTGGACATCTTTCATGATGAAAGAGCCCCTGAACACGGAGGGAACCGTGTCGACTACAGCACTTGAGCTAGCGGAAGAGATAAGACAGACAGGACGTCGGTCACCGCAAGAACTCATACCCCTGATCGAGCAGGCCGAGAACCTGGCCGCAACTGCGTCCGACTCCTTTACGCAAGGGGTGTGTGTGCGTGTGGTCGGTAACGCGCACCAGCTGCTCAACAATTTCAGCGCCGCTCTCGAAAAATACAACGACGCCATTTCGCTTTTCGAGTCCGCGGAAACTTCCGATCAAGTCGGCCGAACCCTTTTGGCTAAGGTCGGTGTGCTGTTCTATCTCAGCCGTTTTGACGAACTGTTCGACTGTGCACGTCAGGCTCGGGTACTGTTTGAAGAATCCGCGGACGAAGCAAACCTGGCGCGCCTGGACGTCAACCAGGGCAACGCGAACCAACGGTTGGACCGCTATCGCGAAGCGCTGGAATGCTACGAACGGGCTTTCCCGGTCCTGGACCGAGTTGGCGACCGTGAAGGTCTCCTCGCATCTTCCCTCAACGCGGGCGTCGTCCTCACGATGCTGCACGAATTTGATCGAGCGGACCAACGGTATGACAGGGCCCTCGAACTTGCCGTCGAGCTGGACATGAAGTCGATCGAACGGCAAAGCCGGTACAACCGCACCTATCTGGATTTCCTCAAAGGGAACAGTGGGAGGGCGCTCCGCGGCATGTTCGCGCTCAAAAAAGAGTTCGAGCGAGCAGGGGACGACCACCACATCTGCCTCTGCCAACTCGATGAGGCCGAGATCCTTTTGGAGATCGGAGACCTCACCGAAGCGGTCCGCTCGGCGCGGGAATCCCGAGCCCTCGGTCGAAAGCTCGGCCTGAACTATCAGGTCGGAAAATCCCTCCTCTTCGAGGCGGTCGCCGCACTCCGGCTGGGGGATGACGACGGAGTGAGAGACCTGCTCGCCGACGCTGGGCGTCGCTTCGAAACGGAAGGCAACGGCGTCTGGACCGCGGTTTCGAAACTGCAGGCGGCCCTGTTCAGAGGCGAACGGTATGAGCCCCAGGCATTGGGCGAAGCGGCTTCGGCCCGGGCATTGCTGGAAGGTCGTTCCCTGCCAGATCGCCTGGCGATGGCCGACATCGTTATCGGGCGAATCCAGAAGACCGCAGGTGATATCGTCTGCGCCATCGATTCTTTCGAGTCCGCCGTCAAGCTCGCCGAGGAAAGCCGCTCGGATTGGATGAAGTTCCACGCGTACCATGAACTGGGCGTGTCACTTTCGGCGAGCGATGACAAAAGAGGCGTGGAGTACCTGGCAAAGGCCGAATTGATGCTGGACTCCCTCTGGCACCGAATCGGGTCGGACCATCTCAAGATGGCCTTCCTGACAGACCGCGAAAACGTCTACACGCACCTCGTCAAAGATGTCGCTCCGATTTCCGCCCCGGCTGCGTTCCGCCTTTCCGAACGGGCTCGCTCCCGGGTTCTGGTAGAACGGCTCACCCCACAGGGTGAAAGGCGGTCTTTCGACAATCTTTCCGACCGCCTCGACTCTAACGAAACAGTCCTGGAATATTTCATCGCCGGCGAAGATCTTTACACGTTCGTCGTGAACCAGGGAAGCCTCGAGTGTGTCCACCAACCCAACGTCGCGCGCTCGCTCCAGGCCGAATGGGACCATCTGGAGCGCCACTTCGCCAGCTGCAGCATTAAATTCGAACGCCTGCGCCGAATCATCCACCATCTCGAAAGGACAGCCAACACGCACCTCGAACAGCTCTACAAGACTCTGATCGAACCGGTGCGCGAAAAGATCAGAGAGCAGGTCATCGTCGTGCCGCACGGATTCCTCCACGGAATTCCGTTCCACGCGCTTCATGATGGGGAATCGTTCTTTTGTGAAAGTCATTCGGTCGCTTACAGCCCGAGCGCAACACTGTATGTCTCTCCGACGGAGGAAGTCGCCGACGAGCCCCCACTGTTCATCGCTTTTTCCACGAACAAGGATGAAGAAATCGTAGACGAGGTGAAACAGGCGGTGAGCAATTTTTCCGATTCTGTGGCCCTTGTCAACCCCGATCCTTACACGCTCAGGGGGCACTTGAAACAGCATCGAAAGCTGGGGCATGTTGCCGGGCATGCCGGCATCGATCCGGTCCAGGGATCTCTTTCCTGGCTGGAAACCGCCGACGGCCGCATCACCAGCCGCGACCTGATGGATATGCGATTCCGAGCCGACACTCTGGTCGTCACCGGTTGCCACACCGCTCGACGGGTGATCACGTCCGGCGACGAGTGGCAGGGCCTGATGAGAGCTTTCTATCTTTCGGGGGCCCACACCATCGTTTCGGCGTTCTGGGCTATCCGTGATGAATCCGCGCAATCTTTCTCTAAAGATTTCTATAAACTCTACGACGGGACGAATGCCCCAGCCGCAGTACGCAGTGCAGCGGCTTCGATTCGTTCCACGTTCCCGCATCCTTATTTCTGGGGTGGGTTCGGAACCTTTGTCCGAAAACGAGGAGGAACTCGTTATGCATGATGATGTAGTTGAGATCCGAGGTTCACTTCTGTTCGACTCCTGGTTCGAAGAAACGCCGTTGATCCGGAACTCGACAGTCGAGGACCGTCACCTGATCTACGAAGGTGGCGGGGTCATTCTGGATCTTCTGGTCAAGAGGTCGAATGGAGATCCGTGTCTGCACGTCGGAGGTCAGGTGTTGCCCGACGTGGATTCTCTTGGAAATGTCTCTAACGTGCCGATCGTGATTGAAAACGGACGCCAAAGAACGTTGACGCGCACGAATCCGATCGGCGAATTCATGTTCCACAGTGTTACAAACGGGGATTTCGATCTGACGATCCAATTGCAGGATCGTCGGTTTGTCGTAAGAGGACTGTCCGGCAGCGAACCCCGGGACTGGCAACTCGCTTATTCCATGGATGGAGAACTATAGGCTATGTTTCGACGCACATTGGCTGCGCTCTTGCTCGTCGGATTGTTGTTTCCGACAGCAGCCCAGGCAGCCCGCAAGCAGACACTGATTGTCACGATCAAGAACGCGAAGGCGCTCGCCAAACTGCAAGAAAAATTTGGTTCGCGGATTCTCGGGCAGATACCGGGTCAGCCGATTTACCTGATCGAGGTCGACGACAAGAAGGGCCTCGACAGGAAGATCAAAAAGGAAAAGGACATCGGCGACGTCGAGAAGGACCGTCCCGTCACTCTGACGGGAAAGAAGAAGTCCACGCCGGATTCGTCGACGAATCCCCTCGGTCTTGATCAAAGCGTGATGTCGCTCTTCCAGAGCGTGATGTCGCTGTTCGGCGACGACTCGTTGACGAACTTCTATGGGACCGATGTGCGGGAAGCGTACGCGTATCAGCCCGCCCTGGATGTGGTTCACGCAAGCGATGTCCGGGACGTCACTACGGGCGCCGGGGCACGCATCGCGTTCATCGACACCGGGGTCGACCCCCATCATCCGGCGCTTGCGCCCTGGGTGGAATCCGGGGTGGATCTGCTGGGGACGGGGTCCGCATCGGAATTCAGTGGTCTGGACCAGTCCGTCATGTCTCTGTTCGAGGACGCCGTCCGCGTGTTCAAGAGCGGCACATTGGATCAGTCCGTGATGTCCCTGTTCTGGCAGGAACTTCAGGCGGGCACCCTGGACCAGTCGGTCATGTCCCTGTTCTGGAATCAGCTGATGTCGCTTGGCCTGGACCAGTCCGTGATGTCTCTGTTCTGGCAACAGTTGCAAGCCGGCACGTTGGACCAGTCGGTCATGTCCCTGTTCTGGGAAGGACTGATGACCGGTACGCTGGATCAGTCCGTGATGTCCCTGTTCTGGGAGGAGCTCCAAAAACTCAACCTGGATCAGTCGGTCATGTCCCTGTTCGCCGAACAACTGAAGATCATCTACGTCAACCAGTCGGTCATGTCCCTGTTCTGGGAAGAGTTCGAAACCCTGTACGTGAACCAATCGGTCATGTCTCTGTTCTGGGGACAACTCCAGATGCTTGGCCTGGATCAATCGGTCATGTCATTGTTCGGGGACGGCGCTCCCCTGGACCAGTTTGGTCACGGAACGATGGTGGCAGGCCTGCTGTACGCAACCGCTCCGGAAGCTTCGCTTGTGCCGATCCGGGCCTTCGATTCGTCCGGACAGTCCACGCTGTTTCTGGCGATTGCCGGGGTCTACGCGGCGATCGGTCAGGACGTCGACGTCATCAACATGAGTTTCTCGATCGGAAACGATTCGCCGACGTTCAAGCGGGCGCTCGGTGTGGCCTGGAGCGAGGGCATCGCGCTGGTTGCATCGGTCGGAAATGATGCGAAAGACGCGAAGAACGTTTACCCGGCAGCCTATCCAATGGTCATAGCCGTGGCAGCAACAGATTTTGACGATCGCCTGGCATCGTTTTCGAATTTCGGTAAGACGGTCACGGTCACAGCTCCGGGACAGGGAGTAGTCTCGACCTTCCCGGTCGGTCTCTGGGCCAAAGCTTCCGGGACGTCGTTCAGCACGCCGCTCGTCAGTGGCTCGATCGCCTTGCTCGTTTCAATGGGCCAGCGTTCGGGCACGGCGGCCAGGAACGTCGTCTATACCTCGGATTCGATCGACAAGCTGAATCCGGAGTTCAGACGCAAGTTGGGGCGCGGGCGGATCAATATTCTCAAAGCCCTGAGGTCCAGGTATTGATCAGTATGGGGATCTCTCCAACAGACGTCAGCCTGATCGGAAGGTTCGGGCGCACCATCACACAGGCCCACGACATCCGTTCGATTGTGGCCGGTGCGTTGAAAATCGTCCGTAAACTGACGTCCGCCAACGAACTCCGTCTCGTCTACCGTTCGGCCACATCCTGGACGGAGTGGCATGCGACGGGACGTCGTGTCCGGGAATTCGAGCATTCGGAATGGCAACCTCCGTCCCCCGCGGCCGAGACCGTGGCGTTCGAGAGCGAGAGTGCTCAATACGGATTTGTTTCCGTCAGCCCCGGGTCGGAGGATACCCGGTGGGTCCTCGAATTGATAGGGCCGCAGATCGCTACCGCGCTGGCTTTGCACGCGGCGGTGCGTCGAGCTCAGAGGAACGCCGTGTCGGAGACGGAACTGATTCGCGAAACGATGCGAGCGCGGGATGAAGAGCGACGACGCATCACTCATGAGTTGCACGACGATGTCGGCCAAACCATCGCAACACTCAAGCTGAAGCTCAAGCTGGTGGAGAACAGGTTCGAGAAAAACGGTGACGCGTTGAAAGCCAGGGAAGAACTGGCCGAAGCTCGCGAGGACATCGGCCAACTGCTGACGAAGATTCGGGACCTGTCGCACACGTTGTACCCTAGGATCCTCGACACCCTGGGTCTGATGCCCGCCCTGGAGGAGCTCGCGGGCCAGGTATCGAATTCCTCCGGCATCCATGTTCGTTGTGCCGTCCGTGGAAAACCACGGCCGATGGACGAAGCCACGACCGTCGCGCTATACCGGTGCTGCCAAGAAGCGTTGAGCAACGCCATCAAGCACTCGGGCGCAACGACCGTGGACATTCGAATTTATTTTTCGGAACGCCAGACGCGCTTGACCGTGGAAGACGACGGACGGGGCTTTGACCCGCGCCGCTTCTACGATTCCAGTGGCAAGTTGATGAGTACGGGTTTCTGGACCATCCGGCAACGGATGAGCGACGTGGGCGGATCCTTCCGGATCGGCACGGCGTCGGGCAAGGGAACTATGATTGAAATGATAATCCCCTTATCCACACCAACAAAAAATGACAAACCAGATGACAAACGAAAAGATACGGTTACTGGTCGCTGACGACCACGCGATACTCAGGCAAGGACTGAAACGGATTTTAGAAGAAGAGCCGGACATGGAAGTCGTCGGCGAGGCCGGTAACGGTGCCGAGGCGGTGAAGCTCGCGGAAGAACTGAACCCCGACGTTGTCATCATGGACATATCCATGCCCGAGCAAAACGGCATCGAGAGCACGCGCCAGATCGCAACTGCAGGCGGACCGAAAGTGCTCATGCTGACAGTCCACCTGGAACGCCAGGTCATCGCCAGCGCGGTCACCGCGGGTGCGTCCGGGTATCTTCTGAAAGACTCCCTCGATAACGAACTGGTCACCGCCGTCCGGACGGTCAATCAGGGCGGTTCGGTCTTTTCCACCGATGTCACCAAGATCCTGGCCAACCTCCAGCATTCGGGCGAGGAACACCGTCGAGGTCTGGAGGTGCTGACCCCCCGCGAGACGGAGGTGTTCTATCTCCTCGCCGATGGCAAGTCGTCGTCCGATATCGCCGGGACACTGTTCGTCAGCCCGAAGACAATTCACACCCACCGTCAGCACATCATGGACAAATTGGGTATTCGAACGATCGGCGAGTTGATCCGGTACGCGATCCGAGAGGGACTGGTCAAGACTATTTAAGGATCCGCCGTTTCGCATTGTAAGAGAGAGGGATTTTCGACGCAAAGGCGCTGAGACGCAAAGATCTGATTTTCTTGTTCCCGGTTAGGAGTCTCCGACAATCTCCCTCCGATTCTCTGCGTCTCGGCGTCTCTGCGTCGAGTCTGAGGAGTGTTCCCCGCCAGATTTTCTCGATTTTGAGGCGAATAGTGGTTCTGTTCAACGAACAATCGAGGCAATATGGGCCGATTATGCCGCTTTCGCAGTAGATCTCTTCCGCGGCGCAGACCCCTAGGCCGTTCTCGGTTTTTCATGATCGCGCCTCTTTCGCATTGCCTTGGGGATTTCCCCTAAAACACAATGTACCCATCGCTTTCGGTGTGGAAGTCGACCGTGCAGATGATTGACCCGAAGCGGGGAGGGCATGGATCATGATTGAAGATAAGAGCGTATTGCGGGGGTCGCTGGTTCTGGACTCATGGGCGGATGCCGGGCCCCGGGTTCGTAGTCGCTCGATCGAGGATCGACACCTGATTTATGAAGGTGGCGGTGTTATTCTTGATCTGGTTCTCAAACAGTCCGTTGATGGTCCCATCGTTAGTGTCGGCGGTCAGGTGCTGCCCGAGAGCGATTCCATGGACGGCGTGTCGAATATTCCTATCATCATCGAATCCGGAGGAGGAAAGTCCTCGACACGAACAAATCGAATTGGTGAATTTGCACTTAAGACTACCCATGACAAAACCGTAGACATTACAATCCTGCTTCAGGACCGCCGTTTTCAGGTGCGGGGACTGACATGGGATCCCAAAGACTGGCAGTTTAATGACGAACCCCAAAATACGAGTATTGGTAGCCGATGATCACGCGATTCTGCGCCAGGGGCTGAAGAGAATTCTCGAAGAAGAACCCGACCTGGAAGTCGTGGGTGAAGCCGCAACGGGGAAAGCCGCGGTAGACCTGACCCGGGAGTTGGAACCGGACGTGGTTGTTCTCGACGTTTCGATGCCGGATCAGAGTGGCATCGAATCCATGGGACAAATCGCCGCCTTCAGCCAGAGCCGCGTCCTGATCCTCTCGGTCCACCGGGAGAAGGCCGTTATTGGGGCCGCGATCTCGGCGGGAGCCGCCGGATACCTTCCAAAGGACTCACTCGACACGGAATTGCTGGGGGCGATTCGCGCGATCCACAAAGGCAGCTCGGTTTTCTCTCCCGACGTGACCCGGATTCTCGCCCAGGATCCCGACGAACCGCCCACGCCAAAACTGGACGTGCTCACAACGAGGGAAAAGGAAATATTTCACCTCCTGGCTGAAGGCAAGTCGGCCAGGCAAGTCGCCGAACTGCTTCACATCAGCCCGAAGACCGTACATACCCACCGGCAGCACATCCTGGACAAGCTCGGTTTCGAAAACCTCGCCCAGCTGATCCGATTCGCGATCGAGCATGAATTGAGTGGTTAGTGGTTGGTGGTTGGTTTCACTTACACACTAACGGTACTTGTCTCGGAATGGTATTCCTGAAGGGAGCGTACCGTTAAAGCTTCGCGCTGCAGATCCCGGATCCCGTTCACGGCGGCCAACGCCCCGGAGATGGTCGTAATACATGGGATGTGATACTGCATGGCTGCACGGCGGATCGCCTTTTCGTCGAAGAATGATTCGCGGCCCAGGGGTGTGTTGACGATCAGGTCCACCACGCCGCTGCGGATCTTATCGACGATGTGGGGCCGCCCTTCGTTCACCTTATAGACTGACGTCGCTTCGATGCCGGCTTTGCGCAGGACGTCGGTCGTACCGGACGTGGCGATGATCTTGAACCCCATGGTGCGGAGGTCACGGGCGATTTCATTGATGAACTTCTTGTCGTGCTGGTTCACGCTCAAAAACGCGGTGCCCGAACGCGGCAGAATCGATCCCGCGCTGATCTGGGCCTTGATGTAGGCCTTGCCGAAGGAATCGTCGATTCCCATGACCTCCCCGGTGGACTTCATCTCCGGTCCCAGAATCGTGTCCACGCCGGGAAAACGGACAAACGGGAAGACCGGGGATTTCACGAAATACTGGTGTACCGGCAACTCGTCGGGGAGCTTAAAATCGGTCAAGCGCGCTCCCAGCATCACGCGTGCGGCGATCTTGGCCAGCGGCACCGCGGTGGCCTTGCTGACGAACGGCACGGTGCGGGAGGCGCGGGGGTTCACCTCGATGACGTAGACGTTGTGGTTCTGGACGGCAAACTGGACGTTCATCAGGCCGATGACATCCAGGGCCAGTCCCAGCTCCACCGTGTAACGCCGTATCGTTTCACGGTTTTCGTCGCTCAGGCGGTACGTGGGCAGGACGCACGAGCTGTCGCCGGAATGGACGCCCGCCTCTTCGATATGTTCCATAATCCCGCCGATCACCACCCTTTCGCGGTCACACAGGGCATCGACGTCGATCTCGATGGCGTCTTCGAGGAACCTGTCGATCAGGATCGGCCGTTCCTGAGACACCTCGACGGCCTCCTTCATGTACTCGTCGAGGGCGGACTCATCGTAAGCGATGACCATGGCCCGACCACCCAGAACGTAAGAGGGACGCACGAGGACGGGGTACCCGATGTCGCTGGCGATCACGCGGGCTTCTTCGATTGAGACGGCGGTCCCGTTCGGAGGTTGCGGAATGTCCAGGTCCGCAAGCAGCTTCCCGAAGCGTTTTCGATCCTCTGCGAGATCGATGGATTCGGGCGATGTCCCGACGATCGGCACGCCTGCCTTCTGCAGTTGAAGAGCAAGGTTCAGGGGCGTCTGGCCCCCAAACTGGACGATGACGCCTTTGGGTCGCTCGATCTCGACGATATGGAGGACGTCTTCCAGGGTCAGCGGTTCGAAATAGAGGCGGTCGGAGGTGTCGTAATCGGTCGAAACTGTTTCGGGATTACAGTTGACCATGATCGTCTCATAGCCGGCATCTTTCAGAGCGAACGAGGCGTGGCAGCAACAGTAGTCGAACTCGATTCCCTGCCCAATCCGGTTGGGGCCGCTTCCGAGAATAATGATCTTTTCCGCGTCCGACGGGTCGGACTCGTCCTCCTCTTCGTAGGTCGAGTACATGTAGGGCGTGAACGATTCAAATTCGGCGGCGCAGGTGTCGACTCTCTTGTAGACCGGCCGGATTCCAAGATCCGACCGTTTGGCGGCCACTTCGCTCGCACCCGTTCCGAGGAGTCGAGCAATCCGTTGATCGGAGAATCCGCAGCGTTTCGCCTCCAGAAGCAGGTCCGAGGGCACCTCCTGTCCTCGATACGAACCGAGGCGCGCGGACATGTCGGCTATTTCGGCAAGCTCGTGGAGAAACCACGGGTCGATCCCGGTCGTCTGGGCGACGTCGGCGACCGACATGCCGTGACCGAGGGCGTACATCAAGTATGGAAGACGGTCCGGGTTAGGCGTGATCAGATGCTGTCGTACCCTCTCCGGATCGATCGCCTCCGAACCGGGCTCTTTACCGGTTTCGAGGGAACGCACGCCCTTCAGCAGCGCTTCTTTGAAGGTTCTGCCGATCGCCATCACTTCCCCAACCGACTTCATCTGCGTTCCAAGCCGGGGATCGGCTTCCCGAAATTTCTCGAACGCCCATTTGGGAATCTTGACGACCACGTAATCGAGCGTCGGCTCAAACGATGCGGGCGTCTTCATGGTGATGTCGTTCGGTATCTCGTCCAGTGTGTATCCGACTGCCAGCTTGGCGGCAATCTTGGCGATGGGAAACCCGGTCGCCTTGGAAGCCAGTGCCGAACTCCGGGACACGCGCGGGTTCATTTCGATCACCACGAGTCGGCCGTCTTTGGGGTCGACCGCAAACTGGATGTTCGAGCCGCCCGTCTCGACGCCGACTCTTCGGATCACGGCGATGGCGGCGTCGCGCATCCGCTGGTATTCGCGATCCGTCAGGGTCTGCGCCGGGGCCACCGTAATCGAATCCCCAGTGTGGACGCCCATCGGATCGAGGTTTTCGATCGAGCAGATGATCACGACGTTGTCGCGGACGTCGCGCATCACCTCCAGTTCGTATTCTTTCCAGCCGATCACCGACTCTTCGATCAGGACCTGGTGAACGGGGCTCAGGTCCAGGCCGCCGGCGACAATTTCATAGTACTCTTCACTGTTGAACGCAACGCCGCCACCGCTGCCGCCGAGCGTGAACGATGGGCGGATGACGGCGGGAAAGCCGATCTGTTCGATCACGCGTTCGGCGTCTCGCATGTTCTCGACCACCTCGCTCGCGGGCGTCTCCAGGCCGATCCCCTTCATGGCCTGCTTGAAGAGCAGCCGGTCTTCGGCCATTTTTACCGAATTCAGCTTGGCGCCGATCATCTCCACATTGTGTTTCTCGAGGATACCGCCCTCGGCCAGCTCGACGGCCAGGTTCAGGGCGGTCTGCCCGCCGACCGTCGGCAACAACGCATCGGGCTTCTCGCGGGCGATGACCTGGGCAACGAACTCCGCCGTCAGCGGTTCCACGTAGGTCCGGTCGGCAAGGTCCGGGTCGGTCATGATGGTCGCCGGGTTCGAGTTGACCAGAACGATCTGGTATCCCTCCTCCTTGAGCGCCTTGCAGGCCTGGGTACCCGAGTAGTCGAATTCGCAGGCCTGTCCGATAACGATCGGGCCGGAACCGATAATCAGAATCTTTGAGATGTCACTGCGTTTTGGCATCGCGCATCATGTCGAAAAACTTGTCGAACAGGTAGTAGGAATCGTGTGGACCGGGTGAAGCTTCCGGATGGTACTGGACGCTGAAGGCCGGCAGTTTCCGGTGTTCGAAGCCTTCGAGAGTCTGGTCGTTGAGATTGAGATGCGTCATCCGAATCTCATCGTCGTCAAGGCTATTGGGATCGACGGCGAATCCATGGTTCTGGGCGGTGATCTCGACTCGACCGGTGTCGATGTTCATGACGGGATGGTTCCCGCCGTGGTGCCCGAATTTGAGCTTGAACGTCCGTCCGCCAAGAGCCAGGCCCATGATCTGGTGGCCCAGGCAAATGCCGAAGATCGGCTTCTTCCCGAGCAGTTCCCTTACATTGCGGACGGCGTAATCGACGGCTTCCGGATCGCCCGGGCCGTTCGAGAGGAAGATGCCGTCCGGGTTGAGACTCAACACGTCCGCGGCACTCGTCGTCGCTGGAACGACAGTCACGTCCGCACCGCAGTGGGACAGATCTCGCAGGATGTTCGTCTTGATGCCAAAATCGTAGGCAACCACTCGACAGGAGGCTTCCGATCCCGCTCGAAGGCTCGAGAACTCGATGAAATCCATCGGCGCTCTAGCCGGCTGATAGTTTTTCCTGATCGTCACGGCGCCGGCCAGATCCCTTCCGATCATTTCCGGCGCCTGGCCCACTTTCTGTTTCAACGAATCGATGTCGTCGTCGATCAAAGACAGGATGGCGCGCATGGCTCCTTTCCTGCGGATGTGGCGCACGAGCGCTCGCGTGTCGATGTCGGAAATCGCGGGGATGAGGTTTCGGCGAAGGTAGTCGTCCAGGGATTCCGCGCTGCGCCAGTTACTGGCATGGGGCGCGAGGCGGCGGACGATGAAGGCCTCGAGGTATGGCTGACGCGCTTCCATGTCCTCGGCGTTGATTCCGGTGTTGCCGATCAGCGGATACGTCATCGTGACGAGCTGCCCGGCATAGGAAGGATCGGTCAGGATCTCCTGGTACCCGGCCATCGATGTATTGAAAACGACTTCCCCAACAGCTTCGCCCTCGAAGCCGTGTCCGAGTCCACGGAAGACTCTTCCGTCTTCGAGGAGCAACGTCGCCTTCATTAATCGATCGTACCCATCTTACTCATTGGCCAGTATCGAAAGACTGCCTTTCCGTAAATGTTCTCTTTGGGGACCAGACCCCACATGCGACTATCGTTGGACTGACTGCGGTGGTCACCCAGCACGTAGTAGGTGCCCGGGTCGACATAGACAGGCGAATAGGTCCGCCTGTCGAAGAACTCCGGGGGGACGTAGAGTTCATCCTGTGTCTCGCCGTTGACCAGAACCCTTCCACGGCGAACCTCGACGACATCGCCGGGAAGACCAATGACGCGCTTGATATAGGACTTCGTCGGATCCAACGGATACCAGAAGACCACGATGTCCCGGCGGGCGATGTTTTCGATTCGATAAACGAACTTGTTAACGAAGATCCGTTCCTGATCCACCAGCTCGGGCAGCATACTGGTGCCTTCCACCTTTACCGGCTGATAAAAGAAGACCACGATGATGACCGCCGTACCGATGGCGAAAAAGACATCACGCGCCCATCCCCGTATCTCACTCAAAACACTAGGCTGTTCGAGTTCAGGAACGCTTGTCTCCTCTTCCGGGAACTGTTGGATTGGATCGTCGTTCTGCATATGCGGCTGACTTCTATCAGTATGCCGGACTCATTTTAGAAGATTCAACTGTGAATCGGAAGGTCCAAAGGTCTTTACGCAGATTACGCGGATTACGCAGATCAGGATTTTTTCTGCGCCTCTGCGCCTCCGTGTTAAAAAATCCCCTCCTACCGCCACAAGGTGAATTCTTTCGTAAATCCAAAGACGACGCCGGCACGATGATCGACGTCGGTCAGACCCGCGGTTGCGGCGAGGTCCCATCGCATGCCCAGGGCGTCCAACTGGAAACCGAAACGGGTTTGGGTCCGGTCTTCTCCTCCGGGTGTAGGGTTCGATTGTGGGTTCTCCAGGCCGTTGATCTCAAAGGCCAGGCGTAAGCGATCCGACAGCGGCACCAAGCCGGCCAGACCGTAGACGATGACATCCTGCTGGGCGGCGGCACGCACGGCGTCGTCCAGGATTCCCACGCCGAAGTTCCCAAACACGTAGGCACGGCCGACCGATTTCCCCACAAGCAGGCTCGCAAAAAAGTCTGTTCCGTCCTTGCCGAGACTTTCGTTGCTGGCATTCGGAAGCAGGACAGTTGGCCGGAAGCTGATGTCGGGGAGGCTCGCCGTCTCCTTGACAATCGCGATCTTAGTCGAGATCAGGCCGTCCCCCCAGTCGTTCCTTCGACCGGTTCCGCCCTCTCGCACCCACAGGTAATTGCGCAAGACGCCGGTTATCTGAAACTCGGCACGCGATCCCAGGCCGACGTGGAAGCCGCCGTCGATCAAAGACAGCAAGTCGCCCTCGATGCCCTGAATCGGGAAAGGAGTCTGATCAAAGTACCCGAAGCCCGTCTCGGTTACGAGCCGGCCTTCAGGTATCAAGCGGGGATCTTCCGTCAGTAGCGGTCGCTGTTGGGCCCCCAGCGGTACGGCAAAAACCAATACGGCGAGGGCATATGCAAGGGACAATCTTCTCACGACTACAGCACTCCCATTTCGTAACGGATCAATGCGCCCCCGACAACGGCGGCCGTCTCCGCTCGCATAGTGTTCGAGCCGAGATGAACCGGGCTCGCCCCCGATGTTGCGGCCGCATCGAGTTCCCCGTCGGTCCAGCCGCCTTCGGGCCCGACGATGTACAGGACCGGAGAGTCGGCAACCGCAGACTTTAGCGAAACCCCGGTTCGCTCGGCAAACAAAATCTTCGAACCGGCTTCCATTCGAAGAACCGTTTCCAGATCGGTAACGTCATCGAGTCGCGGAAGGTGATAGCACTTGGACTGCTTGGCTGCCTCCACGATGATCCGTTGCCAACGCGGCATGCGATCGCCCCCTCGAACATTAGATCGCAAGGCCCGGAAAGGGATGATCCGCGTCACACCGACTTCGACGGCTTTCTCCAGAACCCACTCGAAGGCCGACGGTCGGATCAGTGCCTGTGCGAGGATCAATTCGATTCGAGGGGCGGGTTCCAGACGGGATTCGGCCACATGAATCCGGGTCGCCCTCTTGTCGGCCGACAGTACGAGGCCGGGCCAGACACGCCCGCGGCCGTCAAAGACCTCCACCTTCTCTCCGATTTCGACTCGGGAAACCTTCAGGTGCCGATGCTCGTCACCGGACACGGACAGGACCCCTTCTCGAATCCCGGGGTCGGGCCAGAATACGGATTTAGTCGCCATGTCGTCGGACCACCAGCGTGACCCACTCACCTTCGGTCATCTCTTCACGAACATCGAATCCGCCCTCGGTAAGGACACCGCGGAGTGCCTCAGCCTGAACGTCGAGGATACCAGACAGGATCGCCAATCCGGATAGCATGAGAGTCCGAGCGATTTCGGGCCAGAGATCGACTATGACGGGTTCGGTCAGATTCGCTAGAACGAGCCAGGCGGTCTCGGAAGCCAGCGCATCGACCGACCCGACGAACAATCCGACATCTGTCCGATTTCGGGTAATGTTGTCTGCCGCAACCCGGACAGCTTCGGCGTCCAGATCACAGGCCACCACTTGCGTATGACCCAGCTTGTGCGCGGCTATCGACAGAATCCCCGATCCCGCGCCAAGATCGACGACAAGTCCGTTCGGGGACTCCAGGCTTTCCAGGGCCTCCAACATCATCCGGGTCGTCTCATGCGTTCCCGTACCGAAGGCCTGACCGGGATCGATACGGATGGGCACTCTGGTGTCTCCATCCTCCGGCTGCTCCCAACTGGGTACGAGTCGAAAGCTCCTTCCGATCGGAAAACTCGTATAGCCCTTCCTCCATTCAAGAGTCCAATCCACGGACTCTTCGACGCCCACGTCGAGATTCGGACTGGGGTATCCGTGCTGTTCAAAGAGATGTCGAATCCTGGTACAGGGTCGAGAGGCATCAGCAGACGAATCGACGTAGACGATCATCCGTGTCATCGCGGCATCGGGTAGCGGGTTCTCCCATATCCCCGCGATGTCATCCGAAGAAAGTTCGGCGGCGAAAAGGTCTTTCAGTGGATCGGGGACATCGACTGTGATCCGGGTACAGGACATTACATGTTAGCTTTCAGCACGTAGCCGGCAGCGTACAGCCGCGGAACCGACACATTTTTTACCGCAGGGGCGCAAAGACGACAGAGGCCTAGCCCGCATAAATCACCGAAAGGACCAGAAAAGGCCGCCCTGTTTGGCATAAATCGTTTGTCGAGAACGGTTCAGAAACCAAACGGAGGCGGCCCTTATGAGTACAGAGTGTAAACAAACCACGTTCGAATTTCACGGACTTCTTCAACGAAAAATGAAGGCGCGTTTCGACGGCGGCAAGATCACGTCTGACGCTGGAGTTCTGCTGCTGCGTGAAGTCGAAAAGCGGACCGGTTTGATCGATGGATTGGCGGGGTGTTTTAGCGATCATCGCGACCAACGGTTGATCGAACACACCGTGAAGGAGCTGTTGGGACAGCGGGTCTACGGGCTGTGCCTGGGATATGAAGACCTGAACGATCACGATCAGTTACGGACCGACCCGATGCTTGCGTTGGCGGTGGACAAAGCGGATCCGCTGGGAACGAATCGACGACAGGCCGGCGACTGGGGAAAGGCGTTGGCGGGCAAGAGCACGCTAAACCGATTGGAGTTGACCGGCGCCGAAGTCGGCGACCAGGAGCGGTACAAGAAGATCGCTATGGATGGGGACAAGATCGATCGTTGGATGGTCGATGCGTTTGTGGCAGCCCATGACAACACGGCGCCCGAAGAGATCGTTCTGGATCTGGACGCGACCGATGATCCGATCCATGGTCAACAGGAAGGCCGGTTCTTTCACGGCTACTACCGCAACTACTGCTATCTGCCCTTGTACATCTTCTGTGGAGAGCATCTGTTGTGCGCTCGGCTGCGCCCGTCCAATATCGATGGGGCGGCAGGATCAGTCGATGAATTGGAACGTATCGTCGGCCAGATCCGTCAGAGCTGGCCGGACGTGTCGATCATCATTCGGGCCGATTCCGGATTCTGCCGGGATGCATTACTGGACTGGTGTGAAACCCACCAGGTCGATTATGTGATGGGGTTGGCCAAGAACGACCGCCTCAAGCGAGAGATCGCTGACCAGATGATTCAGGCTGAAGCGGAGTTTCAGACCACTGGGAAATCGGCACGAGTGTTTAAGGATTTCCTGTACCGGACTCGAAAGAGCTGGAGCCGCACTCGTCGCGTTGTTGGCAAAGCCGAGTTCCTGGCCAAGGGCGCCAATCCCCGATTCGTGGTGACCTCACTGCCACCGGAACGACTCGGAGCCCAAGCGCTCTACGAAGATTTCTATTGCGCACGCGGCGACATGGAGAACCGGATCAAAGAACAGCAACTGGATCTATTTGCCGACCGCACCAGTGCGGGAACCATGCGCGCCAATCAGCTCCGACTGTATCTGTCCTCAGCCGCCTACATGCTTATGCAGGCGTTGCGTCGTCTCGGTCTCAAAGATACCGCGATGGCCCATGCCCAATGCGGAACCATCCGTCTGAAGCTTCTTAAGATCGGTGCGCGTATCCGCCTCACGGTCCGCAACGTCTGGATCTCGATGTCGGAGGCCTATCCCTATGCCGACGTCTTTGCTCTCATAGTGAGAAACCTGCAATCAATTCCGCTTCGTTGCTGACGACACCGAACCTTCAGATCCGAAAAACAGCGCCTCTCATCTGCCTCCCGGCGAGGCCTGCCTGCACTCGCCCATTCATGCCGATCTCCCGCCAAATGTCGCCGTGTCACAGGCTCAAAATCCGCCAATGTCCACGGCTCGCTCACTCTCAGCTCCAAGTCTCGCCGCAAATCGCTTCTCGTATCCGAACACTGATCGATTCTCCGATTGGTGATCCATCCGGGCTAGGAGAGGATCTTCACCGCAGAGGCGCAGAGGCGCAGAGGCGCAGAGAAAACCCTAATCCGCGTAAGGGCTTCGGACTCGGACTGTCGGATCCCTCACCCAAAAATTTCCCGCACGCGGTCCAGAATTTTCTTCTGTATCGGACGGTTTTCAGCTTTCTCGGTTTCGGCAAACTTCGAAATGAGTTCGCGTTGCTCGCGGTTGAGTTTTGTGGGAATCTTGATGTTGACGTTGACGTAAAGGTCGCCGCGGCCGCGACCGCCCGTTTTGGCGACGCCGGCACCGCGAATCCTGAACACGCTGTCGGGCTGGGTTCCGGAAGGGATCTTCAGCTTTTCCTCACCATCGAGCGTCGGAACAATTATCTCCGTACCGAGAGAGGCCTGGGCGAAAGAAACCGGGATGTAACAGACGAGGTCGTCCTCCCGACGTTCGAAGAACTCGTGCTCCTCCACATCGATCATGACGTAGAGATCTCCGGATGGACCGCCCCGGGATCCGGCATCGCCCTCGCCGCTCACACGTAACCTGGATCCGGAGTCGACACCGGCAGGGATCTTGATCTCCAGCGTTTTTTCCCTCACCGTCCGGCCGTCCCCATGACACTTCGCACACGGGTTCTTGATGTACTGGCCACTGCCCTGACACTGGCTGCACGTCCGGGTAATGCTGAAGAAGCCTTGCTGAAACCGCACCTGCCCGTGTCCTTGACAGGTCGGGCAGGTACTGGGTCCACTTCCCCTGGGAACACCGGCACCACCACATTCCGAGCATTCCTCATGCCGGGGAACCTTGATGCGAGTTTTCTTACCGAAGGCAGCTTCCTCGAAGCTCAGGTCCAGATCATACCGAAGGTCGGCACCACGGTTGGCCTGACGACCCGATCGACGGCCGCCTCCCCCGAACAGATCACCCAACCCGAACAGATCGCCGAGGATGTCGCCGAAGTCGGAAAAAGTGTTTGGATCAAATCCGCCGGCGCCGGGACCGTTGACGCCGCTAACCCCAGCGTGGCCGAAACGATCGTACTGACTTCGTTTCTGAGCGTCGCTGAGGACCGAGTAGGCTTCGGCCGCCTCTTTGAACCGGTCTTCAGCCTCGCGATCGCCGGGATTCCGATCCGGATGGTACTTGAGCGCCAGTTTCCGGTACGCGCTCTTGATATCCGGGTCCGAAGCGGTCCGGGAGAGCCCCATGATCTCGTAATAGTCCCGTTTAGCCACTCAACCGACACTCCTAGCAGCCTGTGGTGGAAGTCTGTAGGGTCGCGTTACGAGCGCCATGGGGCTAGCTGCAAGGCGCCACGACGACGTCGATGCTCGCCATCGATCTAGGAGTGGCAACGATGCAGATGGCCCCATGCCGTCGTAACCCGAAGGGCGCAGGGGTCTTCGGGCCTCAGGCTTTGTCATTCGTCGGTCATGATGACCAAGCATCGTTCCGCTCCTCTCTTCGCGCCTGAGACCCGAATACCCCTGCGCGCGACCCTACAGACTTCCACCGCAGGCTGCTCGCAGCCGACCGCCTCATGAATCCGCCTCTTCGACCGTGGCGGCGGCTACAGTCACCATCGAGGGTCGGAGTAACTTGCCGTTGAGCAGATACCCCTTCCGCAGTTCTTCAAGAACCGTGCCCTCTTCCGCTTCATCGGAGGGTTGCATGCTGACCGCCTCGTGAAAGTGCGGATCGAACCGCCGACCACGCGCTTCGACCAGCTCGAGTCCGAAACGCTCCAGACTCTTCAGCAACTGCTTGTATATGAGCTCAAATCCCTCACCCGATTTCGAGCTGTTTCCGTCTGTTGAGTCATTGCGTAGCGCAAGTTCGAACGAATCCAGAACATTCAAAACTTCCCGCATCAACTCGGCCGACGCGAACCCGACGAATTCCGCCCTCTCTCGATCAATCCGCTTCTTAAAATTCTCGAATTCCGCCTGCTTTCTCAACAGCCGGTCCTTAAGATCGTCCCGCTCGCCGGTCAGTGTCCGGACGGCTTCGGCCAACTGGAGCGGATCGGGCGGCTGTTGGGAAAGCTCCGCCCCCTCCTCGGCTCGGTCCGCTCCTTCCGACTCGCCCGCCGCACCCTGGTTTTCAAGCTCTTCTGGCATGGTGTCCTTATCTGAAAGCGTCAAGATCCCAAGGCCCGGGACCAATTTTTTATTATAACAGCAGTGTCAGAAGGGATGGGTTCACACGAGATCACGCAGATGGGGGGAGGGAGGACGAAATCTGTCCTCGGATTACGCAGATTGCGCAGATTAGGATTTTTCTCTCTGCGTCTCTGCGCCTCGGCAGTGAAAAATCGGGCTACACGGGTATCGAGGGGGCAACGATACAATCAGGCCGTCATGATCCGGCTGAAGGCGTTGGCCAGATAACCGACTACCGAAATGCCCTTGCGGTATTCCATTCGGGTCGGGCCGATGATGCCCATGAAACCGGCGGTGCGGTCCTTTTGCCGGTAGGGAGAGGCGATGATGGTGAAGTCCCGCATACAGGGTGCGCCCAATTCGGACCCGATCCTGATCTTCACTCCTCCTTCGGGATCGCCGGGAAGGCACTGGTTCAGGATCTTGACCAGGCGGCCTTTCTCCTCGAACACTCCGAACAACTCCTGCATGCGCTCTATGTTGGACAAGTCGATCTTCGTCAGTATGTTTCCAGTTCCCTGAATATAAACAGTCTCGCTCGCCTCGTCGGGTTCGTCGAGACTGAGGCTCCAGGATTCGAGGAGGCGTCGCATCATCCGGTCATAACGCATGCGCTCGGCCCGCATCATGCGGACCAGTGCATGGCGGATCTCGGGAAGCGTCTTGCCTGAGAACTTGTCGACCAGGTAGTTGCCGGCGCGGGTCAACTCGTCCTGATTGTATGGTTCGGCAACGCGAATCAGCTTCTGCTGAAGCAGGCCCGATTGCGAGACCATGATGACCAGGATCTTGTCCTCTCCCAGCCGCACAAACTCGATATGCTGGACCATGCTCGTTTCGATCGGCGGCGAAACGACAATCCCAACGGTTCGGCAGATGTCCGACAACAGGTGGGAAGCAGTCGACATCATGTGTTCCGGAGTACTGGCCTCGGCCAGTGCTTTGTTGATATACGCCTCATCCGAGCGCGTCGGCTTGCCCGAGTTGCCGAGACAATCCACAAAGAAACGATAGGCAGCGTCGGACGGAACCCGACCCGCCGACGTGTGCGGCTGCATCAGGTACCCCGCATCCTCGAGGTCCGCCATGATGTTACGAATCGAAGCCGGGCTCAGCCGCTGATTCATCGCTTTGGACACGGTTCTGGAACCGACCGGTTCACCCGAGCTGATGTAGGAACTGATGACCAGCTGCAGGATCTCACGTCCGCGTTCGCCGAGTTCGCTTCCAACTGGAGTTTTCTCGGGCATAACCGAAGCTTATAACATCAGGGTAGTGTCGTGTCAACCGGGCCTGCGGGAGTAATCACACTCAAGTGATACATGCAAGCCAACTAGCTGATAAAACGCATGTTAAAGAATTCACCCGGCGATTTCGGCGGAATCCATCAGCCGCCGAAAATCCACCTCGAAATACTCCCCAAACGCACCGACAAAAGCGCTGGTGATCTCGCCAGGAGTCGGCCTGCGATCCAGGCATTCGGCGATGCCGGTCATTTCATCGTCCAACAACGATCGGTCGTCAAGCCTTGTCGCCCGCGCGAGCAACTCTCGTTCGCAGGAAATCGGCATCGATCCGTGTTGCAGGAAGCTGCGTCGGAGACGCCGTTGCGCACTCCCAACCACTTTCCTTCCATCTCTCATCAATTCATACCTGCTGGGTGAGACAAAACAGGGGTACTCGGTCCCGTTTTCCGCCACTCCCAACCGGCGGGTGTCCGGGGCCAGAACGGTGTCCACTCCGAGGCGCCGATAGCCAATCGACAACGCTTCGGAAATCCGCCTGTACGTATCGTAAATCGACGCCCCATCGAATGGCCCCGTATCATTCGAGACAACCGAGTACGTGATCTCATCGTTGTGCAGAACCGCGCGCCCACCGGTCGGACGATCGACCACATCGAGCCCGGCCGAACGGCAAAACTCCAGGTCGACGGCCTTCTCCCGGCGCTGGTTCCGCCCGAGGGAAATCGTCGGCCGTATCCAGGAATAAAAACGCAAAACCGTCCGCGTCTCCCCGGATTTCTCGAGGGATTTCAACAACTCGGCATCCACTGCCATGTTGGTTTCACCGTCGAGCGGCGGGTCGAGTATCAAGTCCCAGGTAGTCGTCTTCATCGCGAACTATTAGCTTACCAAGAGAACCGGCAATTCACCGCAAAGGCGCGAAGAACGCTGAGAAATCATTTTTCACCGCAGAGGTGAAAACTCAGGTTCCCAAAACGAAAGGGGCGCCGTTGTCGGCACCCCTCTTTGGAATTGCCATCACAACCCGGGTTAGGGGATTGTCATGGGAAGGAACGTGGTGTCGAATCCCTGGGACTGGGGGTTCCGAATCTGGACCATGAAAGCCACGGTCATGCCCGATTCGAGGTTGCGCTCGGCAAGTTGGAAATCATCGATGCCCGTGATGTCAAAGACCTCGCGACCGGCTACTATTCTCGAGATGATCATGGACCGCGCGAGGCCGGCTTCGGCAGCCAGGCTGTCGGGTTGGACAAAGGCCACCATCACGCCTCGCAGGCTTCGGCCACCCGGCATGGATCGTGCTTGAGCCGGGATTTCCTGAACTCGAATACCCAGTCGGGTCGGCGCCGTATCGTTCTCCCTGGGCAGAACGGCACCGGACAGGTCCGGCAGAATCTCGGACCGGTCAGCGACTTCGACATTCAACGTGAGGTCTCCGTCGCCACGACGAATCGTTATCGGAATGGTTTCTCCGACGGACTGGGAAGCAACGATCTCGATCAGCACATCCCCGGTTGTCACGGGGCGGCCTGCTATCTCAGTGATGACGTCTCCGGCCCTGAAGCCGGCTTCCTCCGCCGGACCGTCAGGCAGGACGCTGTTGACCACCACCCCATGTTCCAATCCGAAGGCCCGGATGAGAGCCGGGTCGGGGTTGGCACTGTATGTGATACCGATTGAGCCTCTCGTTACACGGCCGTCCACGACGAGTTGGTTGTAGACATCGATCGCAACGTTTGAAGGCATCGCAAACCCGAGACCCGCAAAGGAACGCGTATTGGAAATGATCGCGCTGTTGACGCCGATCACCTCGCCCGCCATGTTGACCAGCGGCCCACCACTGTTTCCGGGATTGATCGCCGCGTCGGTCTGGATGAACTTCTGGAACTGCTCGCCGCGCACGTCTCGGCCCTTTGCGCTGATGATACCGGCGGTCAGCGTATTCTCGAAGCCGAACGGGCTGCCCAGCGCCAGAACCCAGTCACCGGCGTTGGTCGCATCGGAATTCCCCAGGCTCAAAAACGGCAGGTCGCGGTCCGCTTCAATCTTGATTACGGCCAGGTCCGTCTCCCGGTCGGCGCCAATCAGCTTAGCGTCGTACTCAGAATCGTCCAGCAACTTCACGGTGATTCTGTCGGCATCCGCGATGACGTGGTTGTTCGTCACGATGTAGCCAGCCTTGTCGACTATGAAACCGGAACCCAGGCTCTCGGTTCTGCGCCCTCGCTCAGGCTGCTCCCGGTCCCCAGGATCACCGCCGAAGAAGTCAAACAAATCGAACGGACCATCGAACGGGCTTCCCCCACGCCCGCGGCGGGGCTGGGCACGGGATTCCGTGCTGATATGGACCACCGCAGGTCCAACCTCGCTGGCTATCTTCGCGAAGATGTTCGATAGCTGGACCGGTTCCGGAA
This sequence comes from Terriglobia bacterium, assembly GCA_965247425.1. Classification (GTDB taxonomy): domain Bacteria; phylum Acidobacteriota; class Terriglobia; order 20CM-2-55-15; family 20CM-2-55-15; genus CAZOZZ01. The sequence continues at coordinate 88,279 of OZ252023.1, read as the reverse complement.
TCGGCAGCGTCGTCACGTCCTGCTGACCAGCGGTCACTCGGTCCGACACGATCGTTCCGATCGCGACGCCCATCGCAAGCGTGATCACCACAAGGGCCGAGAAGAGTAATCGTCGTTTTCCCATCGGGCTTAACCTTCCATATATGAGTATTTGCGTGGCTGATTATAGCTCACAAGCGTTACTCTGAGCCAATATCAGCGGGCCCGGAAATATTGATATCTCCAGCACCATATATCATTTGACGTCGCAAGACGCCATTCGTCCCGACTTTACGTAGATTTTGCAAACCAAGTCCAGGGTCCAAGGGGCCAAGGTCCAAAATCGGGGAAGAGCCAACAGCCAAGAGACTTCGGAACTCGGACCTTGGCCTCTCCCCCGCCTACCTCCCCACCGCCATCTCCCTCATTTTCTGGAGACGCTCTGCGGCCGCCGCGAGGGTCTCGGGTTTCTTGCAGAACGTGAAGCGGATCAGGTCTTTCCCGGATTCCGGGTTGCTGAAGAAGCTGCTTCCGGGGACGGTCGCGACACCGATATCGGTAACCAGGAACTTCGACATTTCGATGTCGTTTCGAAAGCCCCAGCGGGTGATGTCACTCATCATATAGTAGGCGCCCTTGGGCACGATGTAGTCGAAACCGGAGTCGTCCAGCATCTTGATCATCCGATCGCGCCGTTCCTGATAGCGTCTCGCAAGATCTTCGTAATAGGTATCCGGCAATCCGAGAGCAACGGCTCCCGCATCCTGAAGTGGAGCGGGTGCCCCCACGGTGATGAAGTCATGCATTTTGCGAATGGCGGCCGTAATCGCGGGAGGCGCGATTGAATATCCCACGCGCCAGCCCGTGACGCTGTAGGTCTTCGACATGCCGTTGACCAGGACCGTGCGCTCGCGCATTCCGTCAATCTGAATCATCGAGACGTGTTTGGCGCCGTCGTAAAGAATGTGCTCGTAGATTTCGTCGGTCACCACCAGAACATCCCACTTCTGGCACAGCCGGCCAATATGTTCGAGTTCTTCTACAGAGAAAACCTTGCCCGTCGGGTTGTTGGGCGTGTTCATGATCAACATCTTCGTGTTGTTATTGAACGCGGCCTCCAGTTCAGCTTCGTCAAATGTCCAGTCGGGACGGTGAAGCTGGACGTAGCGGGGCGTCGCACCGGAAATGACTGCGTCCGGCCCATAGTTCTCGTAGAACGGTTCGAAAACGATCACCTCGTCACCCGGATTGATCACCGCCAACATGACGTCTATCATGGCTTCGGTGGAGCCGCAGGCGACGGTGATCTCCCTCTCCGGATCAATTTCGATGTCCATGAACCGCTGCATCTTTGCGACCAGTGCATCGCGGAAGTTTTTCGCGCCCCAGGTGATGGCGTATTGGTTCACATCGGCAAACACCGCGTCGGATGCGGCCTGCTTGAGAACCTCGGGCGCCGGAAAATCAGGGAACCCCTGCGACAGGTTGATCGCACCGTGTTTGAGCGCAAGGCGTGTCATTTCTCGAATGACGGATTCGGTGAATAGTTCCGCTTTGTGAGAGATGGGCTTCTTGAACATTTACTTGTGCATTCTCCAGGTCTTTACGTGTTCTTTTTTCCGGGATACGCATCGCCGAGACGCTCCGGATTGTTCTCCGCCAGGATCTTGACGACTTCCTCATGGAAGTAGTCCTGATGGGCTCCGACCACCGTCACCTGGCGTCTGTAGATCTCGTGTCCTTCGTCGATTTCTTTCTGTAGACGGGTATAGAGATCGGAGTGGACGCGGCCCTCCTCCACTGCTTCTTCGTGGCCCAGCTTGATCTCCGACACCAGTGTTCGAGCAAGTTTGCGGGCTTCGTCGCGAAACTCCTCGTCGTCGTCTGGGGGCCGGTTCGAGTCCTCGTCTTCCAGAATCGAGTTGTCCTTGGTCCCGGGTTCCAAGTCCGCTCCGGAACCAAAGAAACGGAGCCGCAACCCGAAGGTCTCGACCGTTTTCTTTAAAACCTCCACCAACATGATCACGGACTCTCTATCGTTGATTCCCGCGGCGCATACGGCGGCAACCGTTCTCGACCGGATGACTACCGGCGCAAAATACCACTCCGGGTCGATCGTCTCGGGCGAAATCAGCTCGGGGAATGCGGCAGCTTCGCCTTTACTGGCCCACAGCTCCAGGCCGTCGGCCTTGTTCACATACAAGGCGACCCCGGAACAGAATCGTTCCGAGGCGCCGAGAAATCTGTTGAGGATTTCAGCCTGGGACGAAGCGTCCCCGAGGCGGCGGTGGAACTCGGCAAGAAGACGCCACCGGTCCACCTGCTCGATCAAATCCGTCCGCTCCAGCTTCCACTGGCTCCCGGCCCGAAGAGCGTCCGCTTTCAGCTTGCTTTCCAGTTCAGAGAGGCCGGTCGCAATCTCCGCCGTGAATCTGCCCGTAAGATCCGCGGTGACACTCTCGCGAACCGTCTCTCGTTCCCGGGCAATCGCCTGCGCATGCTGCCCGTTCAGCGTGTCCACCCGACTGCGCACTTCTCCATCGAGACGCTCCCGGAGTTCGGTGAGCTCGTCATCCAGTTTCTTCTTGAACCTGGCATCGAGATCCATCGTCACCTTTTCGCGAACCGACTCCCGCTCCTGGACCATGGCCTGTGCATGCTGTCCCTTGAGTCGAGTTACGGCCTGGCGCGCTTCCTCTTCAAGCCGGTTTCGGAGATCTCCGAGCCGGGTCTCCAACTCGGGCTTGAACCTGCCTTCAAGCTCGTGGGTCACCTTCTGGCGAATCGATTCCCGTTCTTGCACAAGGGCCTTCAAGTGGTCCGCTTTCAGACGATCCGTCATCTTCCGAGACAGGACTTCCAACCCGGACTTCAACTCCGCCAGCTGCGTTTCGTGATCGGCCTTGAACCTGGCCTCAAGCTCCGCGGCGACTTCCGCTCCGACCGCTTTCCGGGTCTCTGCTTCCGTCGTCCTGCGCAACTCTTCGGCACGCCCGCGAAACTCGGCCTGTTTTTCGATCAGGGCCCTCTTGAGGCGAATATCGAATTCAAGCTCCAGCGAAGCACGAAATTCCTGCATCACCTGATCCAGTTTCTGGGACAGGGCAGGTGAAATGGCTTCGAGCAGACGCTCGATCGACGGACTTCCTGCGGCAGGATCCGAAGGGGATTTGCGAGACAAGTTTTTTCGACCTCCCAAAGAAAGGTCGGATTATAGCATATGGACCACAAGGCTAACGTTTGGAGTCACTTCCAGTGGATTGACGCCCCCGGGATCGGCCAGCGGATCGCCCGATCAAATTGACAACTTCGACTACGCCACCTATATCCTATATATTGAATAGAGCAGAACGAACGACTTGCCTGGGGGCGCACCGGTTTCGACGGATGCGATGAGGCAGGAGATGCATGCCGAGGTCCCGCGTTCCTCGTTAAACCCGTGGAAAACAATCAACTGCTGACTTTGAGTTAGCACTAGCCGCTTAATCGCGGCTACGTTCTATAGGGAACCCGCCCGCAGGTTTTCGATAGAGCGCCGACTGATGTGGGCTAGTTCCGAATTGCTGGCCCGGCGATTCGGGGCGAAACTTAACGGGCTGGCGTCCGGTGATGTTGCAGGCTCGATCTCACCGGGCGTAAGACAAATTCGAACCTGACAAGCATGTAGACTCTTCTGTTGAACGTTTTCGGACGCGGGTTCGATTCCCGCCGCCTCCACCATTCTTCAAAACACAACTCGTCTCTCCGGGGCATCACCCCGGAGAGACGTGCACCCCATAACTTTTTATTTTCAAAGGGTTTGGGGCTTCCTCACATCCTGCCAGACCCCTTCTCCACCGGTTGGATTCGTCCTGTTTTCCGGCCGCTGGTTCTCTGTTTACCCCGTATTCTCCGTTTTTACCGGACCTAGTCCGAAAGTCGTCCGATTAGCTTAACCTATTTTATATCAACAAATTGAGCCAAAACGCCGTTTTCGCGGGTTGTGGAAACACGTCGTGTGCTTCGCTTTGAGCACCCGAGACTTCGAACCCTCGTCCGAGAGGTCCGGAGTTGTGGAAACACGACAAATGGTCCATTTTGAGCACCCGAGACTTCGAACCCCACGGCCGAAAGCTGCGGAGTTGTGGGCACGGTCCATTTTAGCACCCGAGTTTTCGAACCCCTCGTCCGACACTTTTGGAAGTCCTCCGGTAAGTATCTAGAGACAGGGGCCGGGTATGGCGCCCGGCCGTAGCGTCAGAAACCAGACAACGGACTGGCAGCGGAACGCTGAGGCGGTTGTGGGTGTCGGCGAAACCGCCTCTACGTCCGCTCCGGCGAGTTATCGCGGCATCCACACCGGCCTACCCGGTCCCGACCAACCGGAGGTCACGATGTGGAATGCCGAATTCAAGCCAGGAACCAATGGTTCCGACCTGCCTGAAGCAGAAGTCCACCCGAAATCCGAACCTCTTTCCCCGAAATCGAGACTGGAAGCCATCGCCTCGATCCTGGCTTTGGCCGTGCTCCGCCGGAGAGTCCGCACGGCCGCTTCTCCGGTCGATCGAGCCAAGATCGAAGAATCCGGAGAAACGTCGGAGAAGGACTTGATTCGTGGCGCGAACAGAGCGTTCATGCCTGACAAACGCGTCCAGAACGGGAGTTCGGGGGTGACCCATGAATGAGCCAGGCAAGCAATTCCAGAAGAGCAACCACACCGCCAGGTCTCGCCGTTCCGTCCTGCGGCAGCTGGCAACGCTCAATGCGATGACACTGGAGCAGCTGCGGGAAAAGTGGCTCGACCTCTATGGTTGTGACCCACCTCCGTATAAGAAGCAGTTCCTCATCAAGCGCCTGGCTCATCGCATCCAGGAGCTCTTCTACGGTGGCCTGTCGGAAGCCGCCAAGGCGCAGCTCAGCCAAGTCGCCCATGCGGACCCGCTAGCCCGGGTGGAGGCTAGGGTGTCCGAGAAACGGCAAAGCAAAGGCGGCATTCTTCCAGGCACACGCTTTGTGAGGATCTGGAAGGACCGCCGTTACGAGGTCCTCGCCCACGAGAAGGGCTTCGAGTACGAGGGCCGGATCTTTCGATCCCTGAGCGCCGTGGCTCGCGAGATTACCGGCACCCGCTGGAACGGCAGGCTTTTCTTCGGACTGAAGAAGAGCAACGGGAACCACCACCAAGGAGGCCAGCATGCTTGAGACCGGCATGAGGCGCTCCACGGAGAAGAAGCTCATCACCTGCGCCATCTACACTCGCAAGAGTCACGAGGAAGGGCTGGAGCAGGAGTTCAACTCGCTGGATGCCCAGCGGGAGGCGGCCGAGGCCTATATCGAAAGCCAACGCATGCAGGGCTGGCGCGCGCTGCCCGACCGCTACGACGACGGGGGATTCTCCGGCGGCACCATGGAACGTCCCGGGCTGCAGCGTCTACTGTCCGATTTGGATGCCGGCAAAGTAGATGTGATCGTGGTGTACAAGATCGACCGCCTCTCGCGTTCGCTTTTGGACTTCATGAAAATGATCGAGCGGTTCAACCAGAAGGGTGTCAGCTTCGTCTCGGTCACCCAACACTTCAACACCACCGATCCGACCGGGCGCATGTTTCTGGGCATCCTGATCACATTTGCCCAATACGAGCGGGAGGTCATTGCCGAACGCATCCGCGACAAGGTGGCGGCCACCAAACGTCGGGGCAAGTACTGCGGGGGCCCGGCCATTCTGGGGTATGACGTAGACCGGGTGCAAAAGAAGCTGCTCGTCAATCCAGAGGAAGCAGGGCTGGTCAAACACATCTTCCGGCGATTCACCCAACTGGCCTCGGCCAGACGAGTGGCCACGGAACTCAATGAGCAAGGCTACCGAACCAAGTCCTGGACCACGAAGAAAGGAAAGCGGCGGGAAGGCAGGTCATGGAACACGGGCCACATCTACCGCCTGCTCAACAACCGTACTTACCTGGGCGAGGTCGTCCACAAGGGGAAGGGCTACCCCGGAGAGCATGAAGCCATCGTTTCCAAGGGACTGTGGGAGAAGGTGCAGGAGGTTCTATCGGAGAACACCCGCACCAAGCAGACGAAGGCCAAAACGAAGAATATCTCTCCGCTCCAGGGAGTGGTTCGCTGCGGCCATTGTGACGGCGCCATGGGCTTGACCTACACGAAGAAGGGGCCGCGGCGCTACACCTACTATCACTGCGCGAAGGACGCCAAGCGAGCGGTCAGCCGCTGCCGGCTCAAGCGCGTCCCAGCCGGGGACATTGAAAAGGTGGTGCTGGAGCAGTTGAGCGCGGTCTTCCGGACTCCCACGTTGATATCTCAGACGTACTTAGCCGGCAAGGGGATGGAAGAAGCCGAGCGTGAACGGCTGCTGAAACAGAGAGCGCAGCTGGAAGGCGATCTCCTTAAGATCCAGCAACGGGCACTTGAGGGCGTATCGCCCAACGGCAATGGGTCGGACGACGGACCGACGTTGGCCGAACTCAACCAGGAGGCGGTAACCCTGAGTCGCCAGCTGACGGATGTCTCGGCCAGAGCCCAGGCGTTCGAGTCGGACCCGGTCGCAGAGAGGGATGTCTCGGAAGCCTTCAGGAGTGTGGACACCTTGTGGGAAGACCTGTTTCCCCTGGAACGCAACCGGCTGGTGCAACTGCTGGTCGATAAAGTTGAAATCCGGGAAACCGGCATCGACATGGAATTGAAGACCCAGGGCTTGACCAATCTCATCATCGAGCTGAGTGGCGTTGCGAGCGAGGCCAAGCAGCGGAGCCAGGGACGATGAATCGAAAACCGACCCTCACCATGACCGAGACTGGCAATTTGCAGATCCATATTCCGATGCGCATCCGGCGGATGCAGGGCCGGAAGATGGTCCTGGCTCCCCGGGCACTGGATGGCGATGTTCCCGATAGCCCACCGGCGTCACAGACGGCCGTCGTTCAGGCCCTGTGCCGAGCGTTCTCGTGGGCGCAAGCGATCGAGAGTGGGAAGTTTCACTCCATCACAGATCTGGCGAGGGGTCTGGATGTGGACAACTCCTATGTGGTGCGCATCCTGAAGTTGACCACCCTGGCCCCGGACATCATCGAAGCGATCCTCAACGGCGAGGAGCCGCCTGGCCTGTCGCTGGCCAAGCTGACCCGGACCTTCCCCATGGACTGGGAGCAACAGCGAGACCTGTTCGGTTTCGTCTCGCGGTGAACCCCTCTCCACGAGGAAAAGAACCGCCGCTCATCACCCCGCGTCCCGCTCTGGAACCGTCCGAGCAGGATGTGGGGAAGCTGATCGCACAGCAGCTGAACTAGAACCTCTCTGATCCGGCCAGACCTTAATCGAACTCGATCCGCTCCCTTTAATTTCATCCCTCCCGTATTTTTCTATTTGACCCTTATATATTATAGGTCATATACTACTCTCTTTGAAGCAGGGCCAGGGCGAGCCAAGCCGGCGATAGGCCGAACCGGCTGACGGTGCTGATCTCCAGTCTCCTGGGCCTACCAACCGCAGTCTCCCATCAGAAAGGATTGGCCCAATGAGTAATGAGTCGAGAGGCAGACCACCTGTGGAGGAAATTACCGACCCGCAGCGGCGTACATTGGGCGAGCTGCGCCGTTTCATTGGCCAGCAGGGGTTTCCCCCGACCATTCAGGAACTGGCGGACATCCTCGGGATATCGGCCCCGAGCGCGCGCGACCAGGTGACCCAGCTCGAGCGCAAAGGCTATGTGAAGCGGGAGCCGAGGAAGGCCCGGGGCTTGACCGTCGTCGGGGAGCCCATGGCGGACGTGGCCGACCTGTTGGCTGTTCCCATCATCGGCAAAGTCGCTGCCGGCCAGCCGATCCTGGCTGCCGAGAATGTGGTCGGCGAGGTCCTCATCGACAGCCGGGCGGTTCGCTCCGGTCGCTTTTTCGCCTTGGAAGTCGAGGGTGACAGCATGATCGATGCCGACATCCACGACCAGGACCTGGTCGTGGTTCGGGAGCAGCCCGTGGCGGAAAACGGCAATATCGTCGTCGCGCTGCTCGATCAGGAGGCCACCGTCAAGCGGCTCTTCATCCGTGACGAGCGTATCGAGCTGCGGCCCGAGAATCCGAAACTCCGCCCGACGCCGATCGGCCCCGACGATGGGATGCGCATCCTGGGCAAGGTCGTCGCCGTCCGGCGGACCAGGGTCAACCCCTCAAACCTGGGAGAGGCCGTGGAGGAATAGATCAGGAGAGTGCACCGAATGGCAACTTATAACCTTCAACGTTTCGCCCAACCCGACGGCCTCAAGGCGATTACGCCGCCGCATCTCATGAAATTTCTGAAGCCACATTTCCCCTACTTTCGGAGTCGAGGGGTATCGTTGCCACCGCCGGGCCCATCGAACGAATTGGATTACGATCGACTCGTCGCGGTGCTGATGAGCCCAGGCACGGATACGCCCAAGGAACTGCTCGACGCGCTTTTCTTCGTGCATGAGATGTCCACCCAGGAGTCCATGGACGTGTTGCTGGAAGAGGCTGAGAGCCACGGCATCTCGCTCGATGGACAGCCGGACCCCACGGCGGCGGATGTCGCCATCCAGGTTTTTCTCAAGGACCGGCGCCTCTTGGAGCGCAAGCACGCCGAGCGATATCTGACCCGGCCGCGGGCCTTCGATTACTTTCAGAGCGAAATACGCCCGATCCCCTCTTTCCGCCAGCCCTCACCACAAACACTGACGGCTCTGGAAACCGATCTCGACAATTGGTTCGAGAAAAAGAAGCGTGGCAGAGGTTCGCGGGTATTCGTCTATCCGAAGGGCGAATCGATCTGGTTTCTGGTGCGCCACGGCGATCCCTTTCGACGCGAGGGCAGCTTTGACGGCGGCCGGACCTCCAGCGTGTTCTACCGGCCGGAGAAGCATGACGTCCTAGTCTATCAATCGGCCGTCGGAGAGATCCGGATTCATCCCTGTCTCAAGGGAGAGATAGACATCTACCGCAGAGAGTTCGGAAGCCACCTGTTCGGCAACGAGGACTTCTTTCCCGGCACCGCCAAGTACACGCTCGAGCCGCTTCGGACGGTGGGACCGGCGTCGATCGTCTGCACGGATGTCGATGGCATGGACTGGGCACGGCTCAAGGAGATCCAGTTCCTGTGGGATGGTTCGGAATCGGAAATCGAGATACGGAAAGCGAATGACGTTTTCGCCGTTCTCGAGGGACGTGGTCTCGGGATGCCTTCCAAAGCACGGATCATGCGAGCGAGCTTTCAGGTGAAGTTTATGGATTCGAGAACGACTCGCACCGTGACCATCCGACCCTCGAACATCGCCCACTACACCAGGGACAGTGACGCCGACGTGATCGAGGACTGGCTCGGAAAACGTGGCTTCATCGAACAGGATCAGGATGAACGGTAGCGCACCAGGATTCTGGCAAGCTCTGGAGGCCCTTCCTGGCTTGTCGGCCGTCACGGCGGAATGGCGAACGCGGTTTGGGGAGGAGTACAGATCGGCCAAGACCTTTCTTCGACCGAACGGCAAGCGGGCAGCATCCCATCCCTGCATGGTGCCGGGCGGCTGTGGTTGTGCGCATGAGGTCGTCGAGCACGGGCCGGACGACACCGTAGCCCGCATAAATCACCGAAAGGACCAGAAAAGGCCGCCCTGTTTGGCATAAATCGTTTGTCGAGAACGGTTCAGAAACCAAACGGAGGCGGCCCTTATGAGTACAGAGTGTAAACAAACCACGTTCGAATTTCACGGACTTCTTCAACGAAAAATGAAGGCGCGTTTCGACGGCGGCAAGATCACGTCTGACGCTGGAGTTCTGCTGCTGCGTGAAGTCGAAAAGCGGACCGGTTTGATCGATGGATTGGCGGGGTGTTTTAGCGATCATCGCGACCAACGGTTGATCGAACACACCGTGAAGGAGCTGTTGGGACAGCGGGTCTACGGGCTGTGCCTGGGATATGAAGACCTGAACGATCACGATCAGTTACGGACCGACCCGATGCTTGCGTTGGCGGTGGACAAAGCGGATCCGCTGGGAACGAATCGACGACAGGCCGGCGACTGGGGAAAGGCGTTGGCGGGCAAGAGTACGCTAAACCGATTGGAGTTGACCGGCGCCGAAGTCGGCGACCAGGAGCGGTACAAGAAGATCGCTATGGATGGGGACAAGATCGATCGTTGGATGGTCGATGCGTTTGTGGCAGCCCATGACAACACGGCGCCCGAAGAGATCGTTCTGGATCTGGACGCGACCGATGATCCGATCCATGGTCAACAGGAAGGCCGGTTCTTTCACGGCTACTACCGCAACTACTGCTATCTGCCCTTGTACATCTTCTGTGGAGAGCATCTGTTGTGCGCTCGGCTGCGCCCGTCCAATATCGATGGGGCGGCAGGATCAGTCGATGAATTGGAACGTATCGTCGGCCAGATCCGTCAGAGCTGGCCGGACGTGTCGATCATCATTCGGGCCGATTCCGGATTCTGCCGGGATGCATTACTGGACTGGTGTGAAACCCACCAGGTCGATTATGTGATGGGGTTGGCCAAGAACGACCGCCTCAAGCGAGAGATCGCTGACCAGATGATTCAGGCTGAAGCGGAGTTTCAGACCACTGGGAAATCGGCACGAGTGTTTAAGGATTTCCTGTACCGGACTCGAAAGAGCTGGAGCCGCACTCGTCGCGTTGTTGGCAAAGCCGAGTTCCTGGCCAAGGGCGCCAATCCCCGATTCGTGGTGACCTCACTGCCACCGGAACGACTCGGAGCCCAAGCGCTCTACGAAGATTTCTATTGCGCACGCGGCGACATGGAGAACCGGATCAAAGAACAGCAACTGGATCTATTTGCCGACCGCACCAGTGCGGGAACCATGCGCGCCAATCAGCTCCGACTGTATCTGTCCTCAGCCGCCTACATGCTTATGCAGGCGTTGCGTCGTCTCGGTCTCAAAGATACCGCGATGGCCCATGCCCAATGCGGAACCATCCGTCTGAAGCTTCTTAAGATCGGTGCGCGTATCCGCCTCACGGTCCGCAACGTCTGGATCTCGATGTCGGAGGCCTATCCCTATGCCGACGTCTTTGCTCTCATAGTGAGAAACCTGCAATCAATTCCGCTTCGTTGCTGACGACACCGAACCTTCAGATCCGAAAAACAGCGCCTCTCATCTGCCTCCCGGCGAGGCCTGCCTGCACTCGCCCATTCATGCCGATCTCCCGCCAAATGTCGCCGTGTCACAGGCTCAAAATCCGCCAATGTCCACGGCTCGCTCACTCTCAGCTCCAAGTCTCGCCGCAAATCGCTTCTCGTATCCGAACACCGATCGATTCTCCGATTGGTGATCCATCCGGGGTAGCGGTCTGTCGCTGTGGATGTGATTGCGAGAGCTTTGCGCTGAAGCCGTCCGACATTACTGTCTACGAATTGGACCGCACGGCCTTCTGCCAGGCGGTGGCCGGCGCCTTCAAGTTGATGGGAGACCCGGAGTCGGTACCCGAGCTTCATCAAACGACGCGGATCGGCGTCTACTCTCCCTATGCCGGCTTTCGTTATCCCGTTTTTCTGACGATCCAGCTGGAACAACGACGCCCATGAGATCGTCAAGATCACGCCCGACGGGATCGAGATCCTCAAAAACGGCGGCAACGACGACGGCGTCATCCTTGACGGCTCGCGCAAGATGAAGCCCATCCGGTTGAGGTTGAAGTACACCGTGTGTTTGGGGACGTCGGTGTGGAGCCAGGAGAAGTGGTCGCGCATCTGCCCGTGGATCAGGGCCAGGTTGGGCAGGACCTCGAAGAAGGTGCGGCCGCCGTAGGAGGTCGGCACCAGGCCGGTTTGCTTGTACAGCATGGCCGCGTACTGACGCTTGCGGCCCCGGTCGGCCGAGTCCATCCAGTAGATGGCGTTGTCGAAGTGCAGGAACGGTTCGCCGTGGCGGGTGAAGAAGAACTGCGCGGCGCCGTGATCGGTAAACCACTGGTAGGCGGCCTCGGCGACCTTGGTGTAATCGGGGGTCTGCCCAACCGGGGTCTTCATCAACACCTCATTGATTCGGGCCCGGCAGGAGCCGGCCGGCGCATTGGTAAGATGTTTCTCGCGGTGTTGCTCTTGTTGGGCCTGCGCTTTTCGCTCCTTTTGCAGGGCTTTCACCTGGGCGCGCAGCGTGGTGAGTGACAGGTTCGACTTGCCAAATCGCTCCTGGATGCGCTTCAGGTAGCTGCTCTGCTCCAGGGGTGACAGCGCCGCCACCTCGCGCAGGATCGGTTCGAGCAGCTGGTTACGTGCTGATTCGGCGACATCGGTGGGCAGCCGGTCGATGCCGAACTCCAACGGTGTCGTGGCCTCGCCGAGCAACGTTTCGAACTCCTTGGCCGTGTGGCCGGAAGCGAAGTAGTCGTTGACATCGATCTTGGCTGCGGCCAGCAGACGTCCGGCTTCCTCCATGTCTTTGGGAGCGCGGCCGTCGAGGTGTTTAGGGAGATCTCCCGCTCCGACGGCCGCATCCAGATCGAAGCGTTCCCGTAGCTCGCGTCTGGCTTGTTGCTGTTTCTCATCCAACGGGAGGACGACCAGTTTCGTCTCGATCTTGTGCCCGGTGAGGACGCTTGCGGTCTTGAGTGCGCCGTTCAGGCCCACCTCCGAGATCTCGTTGTCCTGGCAGATGTAAACCGTCTTTACGCCCTGGAGCTTGGGCAGCAGGCGGCTCCAGTCTGATTCTCGGATGTGCACCGTGACCGGGGAGACGACCGGAAAGCCGCGCTCCATCAGCGCGATGCAGTCGGTCACCCCCTCGGTGATGATGACGCGCTCGGGCCGGGTCAACAGGCAGTCTTCGTTATAGAGGTGGCTGTTGTTGATCGAGGGGGCGATGTAGTCGTTCTTATGGTCGTCCTTGTGGACCCGAAGCTTCTTGTATTTGCGGCCGCGCTCATACTTGTTGTCGGGCGTCCAGGGCGTCTGGCGTCCGATCATGAAGACCACCCGGCCATGGCTCCAGTAGGGGAAGATGAGGCGCTGATCGAAGAAGGGGTACAAGCTGTCCTGGCTGGTTGGATTAAAGGCGCCGGTGGCGGCCAGCTCGCGCAGCTTGAAGGGGTCCTTTCTCTTGGTCAGGGCGGAAAGGACGCCCTTGTATTCCTTACCTTCGTCCTTGCAGCCGCCGTTGGCGGCAAAGCCGATTTGGAGCGAATCGATGGTCTCGCCGGAGATCCCGTAGTGGGCATGTAACCACTCCAAGACTTTGGGCGCTTCCTTGAGCCGGCGGTGATAGAACTCCGCCAAAGCGGTCAGGGCTTCCCCGACCCGCACCTCCAGCTTGCGCTCGGCCTCGATCTTCTTCAGTTGCTCGGGGGAAAGCCCGTACTGACCGAGCGGCGGCAGGGAGGCCTTGGCGGCTAGATAGTCGCGGGCCCGTTTGTGGGTCTCCGGCATGGGACCGGATCGCCCGGCGGTGACGGTCCTGGATTGGATGAACTCGACCAACTGCAGCACGTCGCCACCCTTGCGGCAGGCATGGCAAAAGAAGCCCTGCTTGTCGAGCCAGATGTGCAGCGACCGGCGGCTCGTGCTTTTGTGGTTGGGGCAGTCGCACTGCAGGAGGCGGCCGTTTTCCTCGACAATGCGGGGACCGAGGAGCTCGCGAGCCACGAGATGGATGTCGACCTCGGTGATCTGGCGGTAGTATTCCTGGACGTTTCCGGTGGGTGTGTTGCTCATAGTGGGTGCTCCTTACCGGCCACCCGCGCTCCCCACCGCTCCTCCAACAAGCGGCGGGCGAAGGGGTCAATCTCCACATACAGCAGGGGCGCGCAGCCGAGCGGCGCCCAAGCGGCGCTGACCGCCTCGATGCCGCTGCAGACAGAAAGAAAGGTGAACGGCCCTCCCAGGGCCGCGACCAGGCGTTCCCCGATCCAGCGCACGATGGGAACCGCCATGGAGTTGCCGAGTGCGCGGTAGCGGGGACCGTCGGCGGCGCCGGAAATGGCGGTGTAGTTGTCCGGGAAACCCATTAACCGCTCGCATTCCACGGGAGTCAGACGGCGGACGCGCATCGCATCAAGAACGTGCGCCTTGTCGGCTCCGCCTTGCGAAGCGCGCAAGGCCGATGGCAACTCGGAACACTCGGCACTCGCTCCACCCTGGCGGCCTCGGATGGCCACGGCCACCGCCACCTGGCCTCCGCCGTTTTCGTGTCCCTTGCGGCTCGGCATCGAACGCAGGGTCGGCGCCAAATTCACGGTGGCCGACGGCGCGAGGTCTTTGCATCCGAAGGCGACGGGCAGCGTCGTCGCGGCGGATTTCGGTAACCTGTGGCAGAGCTCCGGGCTGGGGTTGCTGCGGTTCTCGGGACTGGTGACCTGGTTGGGGTCCGCGACCGCGACGAGGGGTGTCCCCCGCCCGGTACCGTCTTCGCTGGCGTCGAACCCCTTGCCGCGCAGGGTGTGCGCGATGTAGGTCTGGCGCGTCGGGTCGTGCCGCTGGGCCGAAGCGGTTAGGGCTTGTGAGACGACCCCGCCCGAACATTCGAAGTCGCTGCCGAGTCCGCCACCCGCTCGAGAGCGAGCCGTAAATGTTCCGGCAACTTCTTCCCCCGCCTCTCGGCGCGGCGGAGTATCCCGGCGCACGCCTTCGGACTCAAGAAGTATCTGGCCGGGATGGATGCTCCCACCTCGAGGACTTGCGACAACGAACACACGTTTGCGGCGTTGGGCCAGGCCGAAATATTGGGCATCGAGGCACCGCCATCCGATTGTCCGGCGGGGTCCAGCAACCACACCCGCGTCTGTCCATCGTCGGCTCGAAACGAGGGGCCGATCAGATCCAGCCAGGCCTGCAAGAAAGCACCCGAAGGCGTTGTCTCGGGAACTGAAGATGCCGGGGACGTTTTCCCAGACGACGAGGGGACCGTCTTTGCCAAGATGGCGTCGAAGATTGTCAACTGCATTGGTAAACCTCACGAAGGCCAGGGTCAGGTTGCCGCGCTCATCGGCCAGCCCCTGGCGCAAACCGGCCACCGAGAATGATTGGCACGGCGTGCCACCGACGATGACCTGCGGCGTGGGGATGGAGAACCGGCGAAGGTGCCGGACCCGCAGCGATTCGAAGTCGCCCCATAGCGGTATCGCGCGCTTGTGGACCACCGTTTTCATAGAGCGCCCCCTGAGCTGAGCAGCAGGGAGAGAAAGGTCTTGCGCGCATCCAGATGGCGCTTCTTGGCGCAGTTGGCGATGCCCCAGTGATCCCCGACGATGACGACCGCCTCCTTGGCCCGGGTGACGCCGGTGTAGAAGAGATTGCGGTGGTGCATAAAGGAGTGGGACTTGTGGACAATGACGACGGCGCACGGGAACTCCGAGCCTTGTGCCTTGTGGATGGTGAGCGCGTAGGCCAGTTCAATGTCGGCCTTGTTCGGCGAGCCGGGTTTGATTCTGACCGGCCTGCCGTCAAACGCGACACGCAGCGAGCCGTCGGTGCCCACCTCGGTAACGGTGCCGACGGCTCCGTTCATCACGCCGAGCGTGTAGTTGTTGCGGGTCTGGATGACCTTGTCGTGAACCAACAGCTGGGGCCGACGTCCCGGATTGGGCGCCGGCGCCTCGACCCCCCAGAGCTTGGCCTGGATGAGCCGTTGCAGCGCCAGGTTGAGCGCACGGGCGCCGAGCGGACCCTTGTGGGTCGGCGTCAGCACCTGAATGTCGTCCCGGAGATGAAACCCGAGGCGCTCGGAAAGCG
The DNA here is from genome assembly GCA_965247425.1 of Terriglobia bacterium. Classification (GTDB taxonomy): domain Bacteria; phylum Acidobacteriota; class Terriglobia; order 20CM-2-55-15; family 20CM-2-55-15; genus CAZOZZ01. Next base: position 72,603 of record OZ252023.1, on the reverse strand, counting down.
CGGTCTCGAACAGCTTGAGCAGGAAGTGCTGCGCGTGGTCTGGATCGGTGAACTGATCGACCAGGTACCAGGCGCGCCGGCCCGAGGCCTCCCGCTCACTGGTCTTGCGAACCTGGCCTTTGAGCACGGCAATGCTGTTCTCCTTCAGCACCCCGGCCTGGCGGACCACCTGGTCGAGCACAACGGTGGGTACCGCCCGGCTCTCGACCAGATCGCGCAGCAGGTTGCCCGGACCCACGGGCGGCAGCTGGTTGTGATCCCCCACCAGCACCACGGCCGTGCGTTTGAGATGGATGGATCGGAACAGGTGCCAGGCCAGCGGCACGTCGACCATCGACACCTCGTCGACGATGACGACGTCGGCAATGATGGGGTCGTGAGGTCCGCGGGAGAACGACTTGCCATCGAATTCGAGCAGCCGGTGGAGGGTGCTGGCCTCACGGCCGCAGAGCTCCTCAAGCCGCTGGGCCGCCTTGCCGGTCGGTGCGGCCAGGATGACTTCGAGGCCCTCCTCGGCGTAGATCTCCCGCAGCGCCGCCACGGTGTAGGACTTGCCGCTCCCCGCTCCCCCGCTGATCAGCGTGATGGAGTGAGAGAGCGCCGTCAGGACGGCCTCGCGCTGGCCCGGAAGGAGCGTCGGCGCCAGCTCGTCGATGAGATCGGGCAGGTCCTCCGGCTCGGGGAAATGCGGGTTGTCCGCCTCGCCCTGATCGAGCGTCTTGGCCAGATCCTCCTCCATCCTGCGAATGAACGGTCGGGCCACCAGGAAACGACTGCTATGGGAGGCACAGGAGAGCGTGCCGTCATCGGTGAGGGATTTAAGCCACTGCTCGATGTAGTCACGGCTGTCCAGCGTGTCCATGACGAGCAGCGCGTTGGCCCGCTCGATCAGCTCCTCGAACTCGATCCAGCAATCCCCTTGGCCTAATGCCGAAGTGACGCAGTCGAGAATGCCGGCGCGGATGCGGGACGGATCGTCCTTGGCCGTCCCCATGCGGCGGGCGATCTGGTCGACCCGCTTGAAGCCGAAGCCGGGGATTTCCCGAACGATGAGATAGGGATCGTCTTGGAGGAGGCCGAGGGCATCGTTGCCGAGCTTCTCGACCAGACTCGTCACTTGATGGTGGGTGAGGCCGTAAGCCGCCAGCTGAGTCAGCGCACCGTTGACCTGCCGGGTCTTTTGCCACTCCTCCCGCAGCCGCTCGACCGTCGCCAGGGGCAGTCGCGCGGCCTCGGCGACCGTTTCCGGTTCCTCAACGATGATGCGGTCGAAATCTTTACTGAAGCGTTCGGCGATCCGCTTTGCCTTGACCGGGCCGATCCCCTTGATGTCTGGGTGGTGGGCCAGATAGTGGGCCAGGCCGTCGGCGTCGAGTTCGAGGTTGTAGGCAAGCGTCTCGACCTCGAGCTGGCGCCCGTACTTGGGATGGGTGACCCAGCGGCCCTCGAGAACGACCTGATCCTGCTCGCGGGCGTGGAGTTTGCCGGCGAAGGAAATTTCATTGCCGGCTAGAGTGATCAGGCGGCCCGCCGAGAATCGTGCGCCGGCGTAGTAGACCGCGTCGATCCGTCCGCGAACCTTGATTAATGCTGTCGTTAGAGTTGTGGTTCCCATTGTGTCGATGCGATTCGATGGACCCCGCGCAAGTAGCCCTCGACAAACGCCCGGGCCCCCTGGCGGTCCGAGCAGAAAAAGACCGGAATACGAAAGTCGACGACGATCGATAAAACCGAGCCGAGCACGGCGTTGGGATGGGCTCCGGAGCGGTACTGTTCGGTCAGGATGTCGCCGAGGTTGGCTTCGACCACGATGCAGGCGAAGCTGTACCCGGCCAGACACTCCAGCTCCTTGTGGAACCGCTTCCGGGAACGAATGACGGTCGAGACCAGGTCTTCGAGTGTCTTGCGCTCGACCGCCACCCGGTCCTCCCATCCATCCAGCGAGTAGTCCCCAGCGGGCAGGGCCCGGCGAGTGGCCGTCACGCCTTCGGAATCGAAGGGGTAGGGCTCCTGTTCCCGTGTGTCGACGACAACCGTGATTCGATCCGTCCCTGCCTGCCGCTCAGCTCCCGGCCGAGGCCGGTTAGAACGGTGCGAGCTCATCCTGGGCTTCCGTTTCATTGGCCTCGTCGTTCTCGAGCACGAGGCGCCGGTTGAAGTAAACGTTTTCGAAGTCCCCATTCGCCCGCTTGGTCACTTCGAGCTTGACGCCCCTCAACTGGCCCACCTGCTTGTACAGATCGGAGAGCTTCTCGAGATCCAGTCCACAGGTATGCAGGTCGGTCTTGAGCCACTTGAGGTTCTCGCGGCTGGCGATCATGTTGTTGCGCCACAGCAGGCGTCCCCGGAACCGGGGAGCGAGGATGCGCAGGGTCCACTTGAGCATTGGCTTGCCCGAGCTCTTCGCCCGCACCAGCTCCACCTGCTCGACGTTGACCTGGTACTTGCCGTCCGGGACGGGCTCGAACTCGCGGTCTTCAACCTCGGCGCCGGTATAGTCGTCCTCGAAGTTGGTCAGATCGATGTCTGAGCCCGATGGGTGATGTTGTCCGTAGTCTTCGTTTTGCATGGTCTTATCCTCCATTTCGGCCTGCCTGGCCATCAGGCAGGGATGTGTTGGGCTGGGGCTTCGGATCGCCAGCCTTGGCGGCGGCCGCCGGCTGGGTGGCCTGAGCGGCGGGCCGGTTGAACGCTTCGGTGAACTTCGTGAAGTCCAGATCGATGGTCTCGGGCAGGCGGCCCGTCCGATCCCCGGCTTCGTAGTGCGGACTGGGCTTGGTGCGCATGACACGGCGGTAAGAGACCTTGCCCTCCTCGTCGGTCACGGCTTTCCAGATCGCAGTAGAGAATGAGATCGACCATCCCCAGCACGATCTTGCGGGCCTTATCGGGCAGGGTCGGAACGATCCGGGTGTATTTGCCGGTGCGCGTCTCGATCTCCCGCTCGACCGAATGGGAAACGAGAAACAGGCCGTAGGGCAGGAAGGCCAGCTTGGTGAGCACGCGGTGGAACTCGTTGTTGATCAGCGCCCAGCCCTTGCCGTAGCCAAGGTCCGACTCATGCTCGATCTTGAACTTGGCGCAGACGTGCTCGGCGCACATCCGGTAGGCGTTGTCGATGGTGTCGATAACGATGGTCTTGAACGAATGCTTGCCTTCAGCGATCTCGCTGCCGGCGGCCAGTAGCTCGCTCCAGGACTGGATCGGGACCTGGTAGACGTCCAGGGCGTTGAGTCCCGGCTCGGTGGCCAGAAACAAGGCGCCTTCGGAATGCGAGCACCAATCCGACTTTCCGATCTTCGATCGCCCGTATGCGAGCACCGTCAGGTCGGCCAGGTTCTGTTTTTGGGGTGTGGTCTTGTTGGGTAGCACGTTGTGTTCTCCTTTCATCTGGGTTCTCAAAATGGGGGCGCGTCGTTGGCCGGGGACTGGTCCCCGCCGACGGCCTCCCGTAGCTCTTCATGCGGCGGGACCTTCTGGTAGAGGTTCTCCGCGACAACCGGACTGCCACCGGACTGGCACAGCGGCAGATAGGCGCAAGGGCGGCGGTAGTGAAAACAAAAGGCCGTGTTCTGATAAAAGACGCCCCGCCGGCGGGCTTCCAGATACGCTTGGGTCAGCTCCCAGAGCTGGGCTTGCAATTCCTCGAAGCGGTCGCGGGAGAGGTAGAGCCGCTCCCGGTGGAACATCTCCGGGTCGGAGTACTTGATGGCGAGCCGCTTCTGGAAGGCCTCGTCGCTCTCCGGCAGCTTTCGCTTGGCCGTGGTCCTGCCGGTCTTCGACTTGGCGGCGAGCGCCGCCCGGCGCGCCTCATACTCGGCTTCGGTCTCGCCGTGGCCCTGCGAAAGACGCGCCTTGACCAATACGTTGTAGAGGACGCCGGTGAGCCGGATGCCCAGGGTCTGCTCGACGTAGCGTGAGTAGAGGACGATCTGAAAGTCGGTCCACAGACGCTCGAGATAGTCGCCGCCCAGCTGGGAGGCGGTCTTGTGTTCCAGCAGGTAGTGCTCCTCATTGATCCGGACAATGCCGTCGACCTTCCCGGCCAGGGTGAAGCTGCGGGACGCAGCGCCGGTCGCCGGATTGACGATCTTTCCCGCGAACGTCTTCTCCAGCGCGACGACCTCGAACTCCTCGTCGGCGTAGCGGGCCGCGTAGCCTCGCATCATCGCGGTGGCCAAGTGCCAGTCGCGCTTCTCGTCGGCTTGTTGGTCCCGGTTCGGGTAAGCCCGGTCGATGGTGTCGAGGACCGCCTCCAGGTTCCCGGTGGAGTGCCAGATCTCCAGGCTCTGGTGGATCACCGTTCCCAGGGCGAGGTTGCGATCCCGCTCCAGCGGAACCAGCTCTTGGAGGTAACGCCACTCGAAAGCCTTGCGGCAATTGCGGAACAGGCTCCACATTGAATAGGTCGAGATCGCCGGGGCGCCCATCACCCAGCCCCCCTGGCGCTCATCGCCGAAGAAACCGGTGGCGGGCCCGCGATCCGTTCGACCTTGAAAGCCTTCTCGCCGAACTCGCGAGTGAGAAAGCCGGTGAAGATACGGGCGATGGCCCGACCCACTTCGGTGGCCGCATCCACCACGCAGGAACGCTTGTCGTTGTCGAGACAAAAGGATGCGTCCAGGCGCACCAGCGACCGGCCGTGTAAGCATTCGGTGGCCAGCAACGCCAGGAGCAGCGATTTCTCGACGCCCCGGAGCGGCACCGTGGCTTTGAAGCGGTAGCGATACAGTTCTCGATTCATTGCTTTGCCTCCTTCAGGTTCTTGTTCCGTTCGGAGAGCGCCCTCATGAGATACTTACCGGGGGCGAACGAAAAGTGTCGGGGGTTCGTCACAAATAGTTCTTCAAGCCGGTGTCCTCGAAGATCTTGCGTAGCCTCGTGACCGACTCGTAGAGCGTTGCGCGCGAAACGCCCGTGTCGCGGGAGACCTCGGTAACCGTTTCCTGCCCCAGGCGCCGGCACAATTCGCGTAATTCGGGTGGGAGGGTTTCGACGACGGCGGCCACGTCGAGGACCAGCGCGCGCAGTTCCTCCGGCTGTCCCGGCTCGATGCCGGCGCCGAGCAGATAGTCCTCCTGATCGAGGGTCTCGACTCTCTCGGCCACGTGGCCGTCTTCATCCTTGAAGCGCTCATTCAGCGAACACGTGCGGCGCCGGTAATCCCGACGGACGGCCTTTTGTGCCTCGATGAGGGTGGCGATCTTGTGGTCGACCAGCCGGGCGATGAAGGTGTTCCGCTTCGCGCGGCTGGGGTCGTATTTCGGCAGCCGGCGCAGCAGATCGAGAATCAACTCCTGCTCCAGATCGTCACGGTCCGACGCGGTAAATCCCGCCTGTCCCACCAATTGCCGTGCTTTGAATCGGATGATCTCGACCGCATACGGATCGATGCCCTCGTCGTATCTGTTGCGCCCCATCGAGCCTCCTCGGGGCCGAGGAGGGGTTCGCGTGGGTGTCGACCTGTGCCGGACGTGCTGCTCTCAAACGAAAAGAGCGGAAAGCTCGCTGTGAGGACGCCGGTTTCGGCGACACCCACAACGACCTCCGCTCTGCGGCCAGCCAACTGTCTGGTGTGTAAGACCGTGTTTACTTAATGGGCTCGGGCTCAGTCCCGAGGCGCGTCCGCCACCGTCATGCGGACGGGCAGCCCGTCGTTGATCACGAGTTCCTGGACCACGAACCACTGCGCTCGTTCGAAGAATTCGAACAGTTCCTCTACCTGCTTCTTGAGCGCGAAGCTGGTATGGGCACGGCAAGCGTTGGGTCCGTTGTTCTTTCCGAACACGACCTGGTGCACGACCTTGGGCCGTGGGTCGAACACGGGCTCTGCGTCCTCGACTTGGAGCCATTCGATCCGCCCGTAGTTGATCTCCTGCATCAGCTCGACAAGCCGGCGCCTGGCAGGACTCAGGGACGCCTTGGTCAAATCCATCATTTCCGAACCTCCTTTCGCGCCATCTGGCGCATGAACACGAAATCGCCCGCTGGGGGCGGGTCCGGCGTGGGGTCCTCCGGAGGGGCGTTACCCGGACCTGCCGGGCCGCCGCTATCGGGTGAAGCTCTCGCCGGAGCCTTCACCCTCTATTGGCGAAATTTCGATGAGCGACGCGGCCTCTCCCGGGCGGGTCGAGGCGAAGAGGAGGGTAAAGACTTATCAGTCAGTGGGATACGAAAATCGTGGACGGGGAAACTTCTTTTGATTTTCTTTCCGCACCCCCAGCGAAATTTCGATGAGGGCGGTCGGGATTGACCGGAGATCGAGTTCAGAGACTTGCCAGGTGGAGAGAGAACCGCAGCGTCTGCCTGAGGCCCCCGACACCGGATATTCAAAGTTGATCTGCCAGCGAACGCCAAACGGGTCGACGCACATGCCGAAGTAGGAGCCCCAAAACGCGTCCGCCATCGGCATCACCGTTGTGCCTCCGTCCGATAGCCCGGCAAACAGCCGCTCGGCTTCCTCCTTGTTGTCGGGGATGACGGAAATCGAGAAGTTGCTGCCGATGACCGGCGGCGGGCCTTGTGTGGAGCTGGAGTCGCTGCCCATCAGCACGCTCGACCCGATGAGTAACGATACCTGCAGGATGAGATCACGCTCGTCTTCGGGAACATCCATGGTCTCCTGCGGTCTCGTAGCTGTCGATATCGGGTGTGATCATCAAGGGGTTCCTGCTGATCCGGAGCACACGATCTCGGCGGCGGCCTTGAGCCGAATGATCGGCTTGATCCGGCTGGACAGTTTCATGGGAGCCTCGCTGGAGCCACGCATACGACCCAAATTCAGACTATAAACAGGTCAACGACCAAGTTGGTCACGCAAGATCGATGCCGCTCCTGCTCGTTTTTGCGGGTGTTGCGGGTATCGATCCTGAGATTTGCGGGGGTAACACCCTCAGCTTAACTCGTTGATATTAAGTTGGTTAGTGCTGTTTGCGGGTGTTGCGGGTGTATTTCCAGAGGTCTTACCCCCCTAGAGCAAAAAAAATAGCCCCCCTCTCACGGACACCCCTTAAAAAAAATGGCCTCACGTAGAGATATTTTTCTAATTTATACCCGCAACACCCGCAAATACTCTTTACTCTATTTATAACTATTTGATAATAAATAGCTTAACCTTTTAAGAATCTTGCGGGTGTCGGCAAAATCGACACCCGCACGACACCCGCAACACCCGCAGAACACCCGCAGGCTTGCCGAGGGTGACCCTCCCGTTGGTAAGGATCTCTCAGACAGGAACGGAATCCACAGAACTGGAATGACTCGACGCCGTGGATCTTCGTCGACGAGAGAGGGCTGTCTTCCTCGACCAAGGCGAGAACCCCAACCGCACCCATGACTTCGGCCAGCGGAACGTCGAGCGCGAAGGGGGGTCGTTAGAGGTTCCAGGGACACAACAGGAAACTTTCACCTCTTCACTATCCGACACTTTGCGGCTCGCTCCGGTAAGTATCTTGTGAGGAAAGCCTGTCAACCGGAGAGCCGCACATGAGCCTTTCAAAAATACTCGAGAGACACAGAGGGGACCATGCCCCGATCCCGATCAGGGAGTACGACGTCCCCGGCAAGGATTCAGGCAAACGGGAAACTGCGCTCTATGCAGCCACGAACCTGAAGTCCTGGGAAACGGACGAGCCTCGTCACTTCGCTCGAGACGTCGGGATCGACGGGACCTGTTTTCGCCGGCTCGATCCGGACTACTACGCCTGGCTGCGGCACAAGATGGCCCTGGCCAAGACGGCCGTCCAATCGGGGCGCCTCACAGCTCAGACCTTCGATACACTCCGTACGCGATTCAACGAAATTCACGCCTGGGCGATGGAGCACTTGGGAGAAGAGGAGCTCCGCTCGGCCGTCCGCTCGCTCGATCCGAAGGCCTACGCGCCGCCATGTATCGATAGGCTCGATCGTCGACCTAACGCTGCACCACCTGTACCGAAGGCTTCGTCACCGGACGTCCCGCCGTATCTGTGCCCGGAAGACGGCGACTGGCGGTTCACGCAACGGGTTCGGTCCTCGGCCGTACCCAAGGTCGATGCCATCCGCGACCAAGCGCTCGCCCTCGGGTGGAGCGAAGCCGGACTCTACCAGAACCGGGGACGATTCCGTTTTCCCTGTGGCGAGGACTACGGCCTCGTCTGCTTCCTGGACGAGAACAAGCGCGTTGGCAAGGTGACCCGTCAGTCCATCGAGATCGTCGGCCCGCCGCCCCAGGAGTACCGTCTGCGCTTTTTCAACTCGGAGGTAGATCAACCATGGATCAAGAAAAAGACACCCGAAGCATGAACCATCGATACGCCAACGCCAAAAACGCGCTGCCGTCGGCCCTGCTCCGCGAGGTCCAGCAACACTTCACGGGCCTGATGTGGATCCCAGCCGATACGCAGTTCTTTGCCCTGCGCCGCAAGCTCGTGCTGGCCCTGAAGGATCAAGGCGTCTCCACCCGCGAGATCGGCAAGCTGGCCGGTATCACGCCGCGCCGCGTGCGTCAGATCGTGGCCAAGGACCGCGCATCGAAGCCGACACATTCCGAAACTTTCCGGTAAGTAACCAAAGACGCTTAGCGTTCATCGGGAGTGCCGAGCGATAAGGCGCGGTGGTGACGAGATCTTCGGGCACTTTCGATAACGACGTTTGAAGGAAGGCGCTGGCGTTTGCGGCGAACGCGGTGGGCTATGGAGAAAGTACGGGGTTGGGGGTTGAAGTTCTCACGAGTGAGACTCGACCAGCGAGTGTGGCCAGGCGGCGACAATGAATGTATGGCGGCCGATCGTCCGTTTTGGAGAGTTCACCGAGCAGGTCCAGGCCCGATCGGTACGAACTTTTGACATCAAGGCGCACGTGGGCGTTGGCGTGCACCAGCACGTCTGGAAGGCATGGATTTGGAATCCCTGTTACGACGTGTCTAAAAAGCATTTCGAAGCGAATCTCCATGCGAGTTCGGTCGCAGTGAGCCTCTCGATAACGGTCATCGGGGCATGACAGATTGGACACAGCCAGGCGGAGCTGGTTGACGGGACTTCCTCAGGAGGAGGGACCGGCGCCATTCCCAATAACCGATGACAAAGTTCCATGGATACGGATCGTTGGGAGTTCGCCATGAAACCGAAGTGCCGGATGCGGACAAAGCCTTTCGGCAGTACGTGGAGCAGGAATCGGCGGATGAACTCGGCGGCGGAAACCGTCATCGTCCTTGCTTTGTTACCGCGAGAGTAATCCCGCCAACGGAATGTGACATGGCTGCCGTCGAAGGAAAGCAATCGATGATTGGAGATGGCGACGCGGTGTGTGTAGCGTCCGAGGTATCGAAGAACCTGTTCGGGGCCGCCGAATGCCGGCTTCGCATAGACGACCCAATCTTGGCGGAATAACGGTCGCAAGAAAGCCGCAAAGTGCTTCGGTTCGGAAAGGTGCTGGATCTGTCCGGCGAAGGTCAGGCTCTTCTTGCGAAAAGCCTTCTGCAATCCGTCAACGAACTTGCCGCGGAATAGTTTTCCCAGAACCTTCACAGGTAGGAAGAACGGGTATCGCGGATGAATCCAACGCGCACGGCCCGGTGCGATTCCTCCGGCGGGAATGACGCAGTGGATGTGAGGATGAAACAGCACGTTCTGACCCCACGTGTGCAGGATGAGGAAGAAGCCGATTCTCGCGCCAAGATGTTTGGGATTTCGAGCGACCTCCAGAAGAGTCTCGGCCACAGTGCGGAACAGCAGGTTGTAGAGCTCGACCTGGTTCTGTCGGACGAGCGAATGCAATTGGTGCGGCAGGGTGAACACGACATGGAAGTATCGTGTTGCCAGAAGCTCTCGTTCTCTGGCCGCGATCCAACGCTGACGCGCCTGAGCCTGGCATTTGGGACAATGGCGATTACGGCATGAGTTATAGGAGAGGACCCGATCGCCACCACATCGTGAGCAGGCATCGATATGACCGCCGAGAGCCGCTGTGCGGCAATGCTGGATGGCGTGCATCACCTTGAGCTGCTGGAAATGGATTCGTTTTCGATGGCGGTCGATAAAGTCGTTGCCCGCGGCGCGAAGGATGTCGGCCACCTCCACGGTGGGCCGGGTCATTGTTTCTGCTTCCTTCTTTTGGACCGCTTCACCGCATCGAGGATGGAAACCGCCATGGTCTCCACCGGATTGGTGACCGCCTGCAGGTGACGTCGAGACAGGTGCAGATAGACGCTGGTGGCTCGCAGGTCCGCGTGACCCATTAACATCTGAATGGTGCGGAGATCGGTGCCATTTTCAAGTAGGTGAGTGGCCCAGCTGTGACGCAGCGTGTGCGGGGATACGCGTTTCTTGATTCCGGCACGTTTCGCCGCATCGTGTACGGCGGACCACACGCACTTGGGGGTGAGGGGTTTGTCGGCGCGCCAGTTGTTCACCATGCCCGGAAACAAATAGGTCTTGGGCTTCATCCAACACCAGTATTCTCGTAGCGTCTGCAAGAGCTTTGGTGTCAATGGCACGTCGCGATCACGATGACCCTTGCCCTGACGGATGTGGATGATCATGCGCTCGCTATCAACATCCTCGGCCTTCAACCGGATCAACTCGGCTCGGCGCATCCCGGTGGCGTACAAGGTCATGAGCATCGCGTAATCCAGCAAATTCTTTGCCGAGTCGATCAGTCGTGCGACCTCGTCCTGGCTCAAAACCGTCGGCAATCGTTTCGGGGTTCTGGGATATGGGAGATCCAGCTTCAGGTATGGACGCCGCAGCGTCTTTACAAAAAAGAACCGCAAGGCGGCAATGTACAAGCCGACAGTCTTGGCCGCGAGCTTTCGCTCCCGGATCAGATGTAGGTGATACTGCCGCAGGTCTTCCTGACTGAGACGATCGGGGCGCGTGCCAAAATAGCCCGCGAAGTCTTCAACGACTCGCAGGTAACTTCGGATGGTGATCGGAGAGAAATTACGACGCTGGAGTTCCTCCAGCATCCGTTTACGCAGGTCCGTCATGTAGGCCTCCTTTGAAGCCCACACTCTACAGTTTGCTTAGCACCGTTCGCTCAGCCCACGCGTAGCGTCCGCCGCGACAGCGGCTTCGTTCAAACGGCTTTCTCGTTTGAGGGGCGAAATCTATCTTCCCCCCCGAACCCCGAGGTGGGGAAACTTTAGAGCGGTCGTGAACACATCGTCGGAGCCGATCCCGTGGCATTGAACAAGAAAGACCAACGGAACCTCGACACTTGGCGCGGCGCCGAGGGCAAGGCCCAGCCGCCCAAGCACAAAGGCGCCCACCCGAACAACCTGTACGCCATGACCCACGGCATCTGGGCCAACCAGTGCCTGGACGAGTCCGAGCGGGAAATCTTCCGGGAGATCATCGAGCGGCTCTGGAACGACTTCGTGTTCAACAAGAGCTCGGACTTGCTGCAGGTCGAGCTGGTGGCGATCTACTCGGTGAAGCTGATGCGGGCTCAGGTCAAGGGGGACATCGATGCCTCGGAGAAACTCGACCGGATGATCCGCTGCCATCTTAAGGATCTGAAGGCCACCAAGATCTCCCGCGAGGGCGAGGTCCCCAGCGGTCCCGGAACCACACCGGCCGAGTGGGCCACCGCCCTGCTCGAGAAGCTGGCTGAGTCAGAGAAGAAGTCGGCCCGAAAGCCGGGCAAGAGACGGAAAACGCGAAAATGATGGCGGATAACACCATGGCCACTTGCGGAGACGTTCCGGAACGGCGCGGGTTTCTGGCTATTCCACGGGCGGAAAGGTCCGATAAAGCGTGTTCTCGGACCTTCCGGCATCCGCCAGCGGCGGAAACTTTCGTCAACAAATCCTTCCGGTCGACACTGGAAGGCTCCCACGCTGTCCAGCTCACATTCGGCGATTGTGTTCAGGGAGGGGACTGTCAGCTCACTGTCCCCAGCTTCCGCGAGTGCCTGTCTGGAAGCGGGAACGAAAAAGCGCCCCCGAAGGACCGCTTGATTCCTGGACCGGGGTGCCGCCTACAGCCGTTCGAGGGCCTCCTCGAGCGCGTCGTCGACGAGGTGGGTGTAGACCTGGGTGGTCGAGAGGTCCCGGTGCCCGAGCGCACGCTGCACGACCAGGATGTCGCCTGTCCGACTGTAGAGGTGGGTGGCGAAGGTGTGGCGCAGAGCGTGGGGGCTCAGCTTCTTGTCGATCCGCGCGGCCCGGAGCCAGTGATCGAGCCGCCTGGCTACCTGGCGCTCGGAGAGGCGCGAGCCGCGGTTCGAGAGGAACAGCGCCCGGCAGTCGCCGGTGCCCTGGCGCCGGCGCTCGTTCAGGTAGGCGCGCAGGAGGGAGCGCAACGTGGACTTTAGGAACTTCACCTGGGGGACGCCGCCCTTGGCGCGGATGCGGAGATGCTTGGCGTCGAGGTCGACGTCCTCAAGGTTCAGATCGACCAGTTCCCGTAGGCGGATGCCGGTGCCAAGAAACAACTCGATCATGAGCCGGTCCCGGCGGGCGATCTTGGAGGATCTGCCCCGAAGTTTTTTCGACAGCCGCCGTTTCTCGGCTTCGGTCAGGAAGGTGGGTGTGGTGCGTGGCAGCCGTCGCAAGGTCACCGACCGGGCTGGGTTCTCCGCGACCTGCCCGGTCTCCTCTGCCCAGGCGAAAAACGACCGGACGGCCGCCTTGAAGCGGTGCAGCGATGCCGGGGCCCTGGGGGCGCCGGCTGCCGAGTTAACGACCGCCGGCGAGGTCAACGCTTCGTCGATCAAGGCGCTGGTGACGCGGTCCAGGGTGAGTCCTGGGTGGCGCTCCGATAGGACAGTGCTCAGCTGCCGGAGGTCCCGCGAGTACGCGCTGATGGTGTTCGGGGAGCGACCCTCGGCGGCCAGCCTTCTACCGAAGGCCTCGACCGCCTGCTCGAGCGGCTCAGGATTCGGCAGGAGCCGAAGCGCCCTCGTCGTCATGCTGATCCTCTCCTTCCTTTTTCACGCTTCGGCCCATGGGGGTGTCTTTGGGCAAGGGCAGCTTGTCGATCCGGCCGGTCTCTTTCGCCCAGACCAGGAACATGCGCAGCACCCGCATGGTCTTCTTGACGGTGGGCTCGGCGCGTTCCTTTCCGCTTGCGAGTTTCAGCAGCGCGTCGGAGCGGAAGAATTTCCCCACGTGGGGGGCGAGGATGCCCTTGAGCTTCCGGTCGGCTCCGAAGAAAGCTTCGATCTGCTCAAAATCCTTCCCGTAGGTGTAGACCGTGCGCTCCTTCTTGCCCTGGCTTTTCAGGTGTTCGAGGTAGGCCTGTCCCGCCTCGTGCAATGTGTCGTTCATGGTGTGACTCTCCTTTCGGTTGTTCAAATAGTTGATCTACAAGCGCTTGTGCGCTCTACACATGCACGCTTCGTGTCGGCTGGAAGTCAAGGCCATACACGCGGGCGCGGAGGAATCTCATGAGAAGACCAGTGGAAGCGATGACACGGATGGTCTTGGTGGTAGTCCTGGCGGCCTCCCTGGCAGGCTGTGCGGCGAAGCGGCCGCCTCAGCGTATCCAGCACGCCATCCAAACCATGAACCGCCACATGCCGGAGTACGTGGCCGAAGCCAACCAGTCCTTGGAGGATGGGAAGCACCCGGAGCGGGAGCGTCTGAAAGGAATCGGCGAGCGTCTGGCTGAGGCGCTGGCCGCTCTCGATCGCTGGGCACAGGGTGAGGAGCCGCAGGAGCGGAGCAAAACAGCACCGCAAAAGAAGCAGGAGAAGCGATGAACACGATTCTCGAAGAGAACCGGGAAGCCGTCCGCGCGGTCGGGCGCCAGCTGATGGAGATCGGGGCCGTGCTGGCGGAAGGGAAGATCGATGAGGTCTGGACCCAGGCCGCCACCGCTCGGCGGACCTACCGCGAATGGGAGGAGCTGGATCAGGCCCGCGCCGACATCGAAGGCGTGATCCGGGATCAAGAGCGGATGGTTGCCACGCGGCGGGAGTTGGCCGAGTTGGTGGGAGCGATCATCCGGGCGGCGCTATTAACGAGGCTGCCCTGAATGACTCAGATCTCCACCAGAGAACGTAAAGTAGCCCGGACCCTGGGCGACCCGGTGCTCTGGGGCCAGGCCTATCTGCGCAACCGGGACGGTGGAGGACGGCTCTACTGGCCGCATCAGGTCAACGACTTGCGGTGCGCGGTGCGCAACATCATCCACCTGGATGGCCGCGACGTCGGCAAGAGCGTCTGCATCAGCACCGACGCCCTGCATTTCGCCTTCACCCATCGGGGCAGCCAGGGTCTCGTCGGCGCACCTCATCAGGGCCATCTCGACACGCTGATTGAGGAGTTCGAATTCCAGCTCGACGCCAATCCGGACCTGATGTCGAGCATCGCGCTGACCAAGTACGGCAAGCCCAAGATCCACCGCAAACCCTATTTCCGGCTGGAGTTCACCAACGGCTCGATCCTCTACTTCCGTCCGGCGGGCGCCTACGGCGACTCCTTCCGGTCGCTGCACGTGGACCGCGTCTGGGTGGACGAGGGCGCTTGGCTCACCGAGCGGGCCTGGAAAGCCTTGCGCCAATGTTTGAAAGCTGGCGGGCGGCTTCGCATCTACTCGACGCCCAACGGGCTGCGCGATACCACCTACTACCGGCTCACCGGCTCGACCCAGTTTCAGGTCTTCCGCTGGCCCTCCTGGTTGAGTCCAACCTGGAACGAGGAACGCGCAGCGGAGCTCGAGGAGTTCTACGGCGGCAAGGACAGCGCCGGCTGGCAGCACGAGGTGACCGGCGAACATGGCAAGCCGTCCTACGGCGCCTTCAACGTCGAACATCTCAACCTCTGCCGCCAGGACGTGATCGAGTACCAGAAATGCGTGATCACCGGGGAGGAGCTGCGCGGCTGCGAGACCGAAGAAGCCTCCCACGACCGGTTGGAGATGCTGCTGAACCTGATGCCTCAGACCGGGGTGTTTTGGATCGGCGGCGACCTGGGCTACACCAACGACCCGACCGAAATCGTGGTGTTCCAGGAGGTCGAGCTGCCCGAGCGACGGGTGCTCAAGCTGATCCTGCGCGTGCGCATGGAGCACGTCGCCTATCCCCACATCGCCCAAACACTCGGGCTGCTGGATCGCTACTACACGGCTACCGGCATCGGTGTGGACAACGGCGGCAACGGTCTGGCCGTGGTGCAGGAGCTGCTCACCCTGGACAAGTACCGGGACCTCCAGCTCGAGGGACGGCTGCGCGGCTACGACTTTGGCGGCATGACGACGCTGGCCGTCCGAGACGGAAAACAGGTCCGCAAGCGCACCAAGGAATTCATGACCAGCCTCATCAACGGCGCGCTGCAGCGCCGGCAGGTGGTATTTCCGGTCGAGGACCTGGAGATCGAGGACCAGTTCACAACCCACACCTACACGCTGCACGACGGTCGGGTGGTCTACGCCAAAGGCAACGATCACATCGTCGACGCCGTACGGTGCGCCATGCTGGTGAGGGAACAGGCCAGTCTCGATCAGGTCGGAGAGGAGACGGTCTTCCTGGTGCCGGTCATGACCGATCCGGTGTTCATATAAACACCGGTTGGTTTATGAAGTTCTCAAAGAACCCCGCTCGTAAAAGTGCTGCGCAGGTGGACCCAATACGAGCCATCTTTCTTCTGCCGCTGGCAATCGGCGTGATACGATTTCGCCAGAAGTTGTGAGGAGGCTAAATGCGAGGAAGTTGGATGACGGTTCTCTCCCTCGTGGCCCTTCCCGTCCTTCTGAGCGCCCAGGACTTCCCAAACCCCGAATTCCGCGACGCGGCAATCATCCCCTATTTTCAATCGGCGAACCCGGAAATTGTCTACTTTCAAACTTTTTACAGCGAAGAGTTGGACGAGCAACACACCCTCTTGCTGGTTCGTGGCGGCGCTCCCAGACCGGGATGGAATCCCGCTGGCCTTCCCATGCGCTCTTTTTGGTGGACCGAAGGAGACCTGTTGGGGCTGTTTCTGATGGAGACGGCCGACCCGAGTCAGGTCTGGCAATTGGCAATGATCCCGAATGCCCCGGAATACCACGAAGGACGGCTGGAGGTAGACCGTGTGGATCAGGGCTCCATTGTTCTGCGGGTCTTTCAGTCTGATTACGGCCTTCCGGCGCCCTGGCTGAAGATCTTCTTCGACATCAATTCCATGCAATTGCTGGGACAGGTTCGGTTCGACCCGGTAGCCTTCCGTCAGATCGCTGTTCTCCCTCGCAACAGGAGACTCCAGAGGTTCTTCGTGGGGAGCTTCGAAGAAAACCCGGTGGTCGCGGTGTGGAACGACCTAAGTTCGGGTCCCGTCCTCGTCAGCGAAGAGGAACGGCGGGAGGTGCTTCGTTTCCTGGCGCAATACCCGCGACGCCCCTTTTGGGGATTATCAGGCGAACCGCTCAGCGTCCAGACAGATGATCGGGACGGGAGCGTCACGCTCCTGCCAATTGATTCTGCCCTGCCGGAACGCCCCACCCGCTTCTTTGTGTCCCTCCGAGTCTCCCAGGGCATGCGATCTGTGGAGGGCGTAGCGGAGCGGACCGCCGACGGCTACAAGCTCTACCCGTTTCCGCGATCCACCTTGGAGGATCACAACCGTTTCCGCCCGGAGCGGAACGAGCGGCAGGGACGCGAGTTCGACTGGACCATTGAGGAGAAGATTGTCCATTACCAGATCACAGACCGCTTCTGGTTCGCCAAGTCCTTCTACGATGGAGAAGGTTATTCGGGAGTAGGAGCCATCGGCTACTTCGATCTGGAGAGAAGAGAGTACGTCCTCTTCTCTCCGCCGGAACTGGCCCCCTGGTCGGCCTCAGCGCTGGTGCCCGGCGATGTCGTCTGGGTAGGTTTGGTTCGTCAACCAGAAGGGGCGGCGTATTCCGGCGGCTTGCTTCGCTTCGAGCCGGCAACCGGCAGCGCCAGAGTCTACGAGTTCAAGGAAATCATCCACGCCATCCTTCAGTTCGGCCCCTCATCGGCCCTTATCGGGACAGCGAACGGCATCTATGTCCTCCGCGATGAGCAGCTTCAGCGCTTCGTCATCGAGCCGGACCTCAGCGGCAACCCCGAAATCATCGCCGCTGCTCCTCCCGAGTAGGCTATGCTCCAGCGCCTAGTCCTGCCGAGATGAGGAAAGCTTTCAAGCAGGGCGGCGACTGCTTTAGAGATGCGGTATTTGCTTTCACTGACTGATCACAATGACAGCCAACCAAATGGCCACTCCTACGAAGGGAGCCAGTAGACACCAGGCTATCCATGGCCGGCGACGCTTCACCGCATAAGCAGCCGCAACGAATGTAAGCGGCAAGGCAGCACAGATAGTTGAAACCCAACGATTACCCCCGCTGAGATAGAAGCTGAACGGAGCCGCCAACACAGCCGACACGACGAGTAAGATGGGTTTTCTATACACGATCCCAACGGCAGCCAGCGTCACGGACACAATAACCGCGGGCCAGCCGAAAACCACTGCTGGCCACCACTCAGGCATTCCCGTCTCCCCATTGATCGTGGTTCTCTACCGACACTGAATCCTCGCTGACAGTTCTCCAGTCCTTGATTCTATTGAGATTCTTCCCTACCCGTCGATTTCTGTCAAAGCACCGAATCCGCCCTCCCCGACACTTTTTCCCCGTCTCCGGTAAGTAACCCTTAGGGCGAAGTGTTCTCGCCACACGGCGCGAATGTCGCGCCCCCAAGGGCAAGACACTCCCGGGAGGACCCTGATGGAACCACGAACCGACCCACAACCCAATACCTCGGCCGCAGCGGCGGGCAGCCATGCACCATCGCTCGCAGCCGACGCCGACGTGCTCATCCCCCTGGCTGCTGCCGCGGTTCTGGACGCATCGGCTTTCCGTTCTATCAACGCCACCGAGGCCGTTCCCGCCTCTTGGGAGGAGCGGGCCCGCAAGGCCTGGGAGTACTACCTGGAAGAGCCGCTGGTGAAGAACTGCGTCAACTCCTGGCGCACCTTCGCCGTGGGCGACGAGATCAAGCTTGCCAGCGACGACGACGAGGTGAAGTCGGGCGCCGTAGAGCTCGCCGGCCAACTGAGGGTCTTCGCCTTCGTCAAGGACATGGTGCTGCAACTTCTGGTCAAGGGCGATGCCGTTGGGTTCAAGCGATACACCAAAGACGGCAAGGCGCTGGAGGAGCTGGTCTCGGTCAACCCCGTCTCGGTCAAGGTCAAGTACGCCCAAGGCGAACTCATCGAGGCTCGCCAGTTCCCGGAAGAGCACCCTGGCGCCGGCGAGGGACTCGATCTGCCGGTCGAGCAGGTGCTGCATCTCAAGTGGGACGCGCCGTCCTTCTCACCCCGTGGCAACTCGCTGGTCCTGCCCGCGTTTCAGTCCATCGAACTTTTGCGGGACTACCGCCGGGCCGAGCAGGCCATCGCCAAGCGCTGGGCCACGCCCTTTCGCCTCATCAAAGTGGGCGGCGCCTTCGGCCAGAAGATGGTCATGCCCGACCAGAAGATGCTCGAGCAGGTCCGCGAGCGGGTCAACAAGATGGATCTGAAGAGCGGCCTGGTCGTGCCCTTCTACGTCACCGTCGAGACCCACGGCACCGACGGCCAGGTCCTGAACGTCGAGGACAAGGTCAAGGAGGTGAAGGAAGACATCGTGGTGGCGCTGGGCCTCTCGCGCTCGCTGGTCACCGGCGACGGTCCCAACTTCGCCACCGCCTCGGTGAGCCTCAGGAAGATGCTGGTGATGATCCGGGAGATCACCCAGGCCGCCAAGACGATCCTCGACTGGGTGTTTGACGACTGGCTCGAACTAAACGGGTGGAAGGACAAGACGCTCCAGTTCCTGTTCAACGATCTCGACCCTTCCGACGCAGTCGACTTCAAACGCCTGCTCATCGAGCTTTACGACCGCAAGCTGATCAGCCGCTCGAGCCTCCAGCTCAAGATGGACCTCGACCCCGACATCGAGGCCGCCAACCGGGACAGCGAAAGTCAATCGGTGGACCTGTTTGACACGAAGCAGGTCAAGCCGATTGTCGACATGGTGCTGGCCGGGATCATGAGTGTCGAGCGTGCCCAGGAGATGCTGGGACTTGACCCCGAGAAGAACACACTGTCGGGAACCGAGGCCGCCTGGGGCGGACCCCGCGCCCGGGGCGAGGTGGCGAACGCGGTCTGCGACGACTGCGTGCATTTCGATGAGGCGCAAGACCACTGCCGGGTGCACCGCAGCGAGGTCACCTTCGACACACCGGCCTGCCGCTTCCTCGATCCCAAGGCGCCGACGGTCGACCTACCCTCCGGATCCGAGGACGCCCACCGGCGGAACACGGCTTGACGGGGGCGTAAGGTCATGCTCGATGCACTTGCCGCCGCCACACCGCTGACCCAGGCCGAGGCCATCCGGCAAGCCACGGCCAGGAGAGTGCGCCACCGGAATCGCTACACGGAAACAACGATCGCCGATCTGACCGGCATGCTCGCCGGCGCCGAGGACCAGGTACGCGGGGCCATCCTGCGCTACAAGAGCCTGGGCTCGCTTCCCGACAACCAGCTGGCGGTGCTCGAAGGCCTCAAGAAACTCCAGGCGGACATTCGGGAATCGCTGACCCGGTTGCGGCGGGAGCAGACCCTGCGCTTTCGCCAGGCGGCCCGGACGTCGTTCCGCCAGGGCATCTCCGGAGGCATCGAGGACTTCGCCACCGCGCAGCTGCCTTTCTACCGCGATCTCACCCCGGAGGGGATCGACAAGCTGGCCACCCGGGCCTTTACCCTGGTCGACACCGACGCGTTGGACTTCATGAGCCAGTACAACCTGGTGCTGGCCGGCGACGTCCACCGCGAACTGGCCGACGGCATCCGCCGCACCGTGATGAGCGGCATCGCCACCGGCAAGGGCGTCGAGAGCATTGTCCGCGACCTCGGCCATGTCGTGAAGCACCCGGAATCGTTCCGTCATGCCGGCACGAAGGTGTTTCGCAAGGCGCAGTACCGCATGGAAGTGATCGCCCGCACCGAGGTGCTGCGCGCCCACAACCAGGGCCGCATCAAGTTCCACCAGGAGGTCGGCGTCCAGAAGCTCGAATGGATGACCATGGAGGACGAGCGGGTGTGTCCGGTCTGCGGCCCACTCGACGGCAAAATCTTCACTACAGGCCGATTCCCCCCACAGCCCGCCCACCCCAACTGCCGCTGCACCAACGTGGTGGCTTGGCCGCTGGAGATCTGCGGCGGCGAGCTGGGCGCCAAGGCGGCACTCGCCCCTCTGACTGCGATCGCAGCCCCGACGCAATCCGGGGCCTGCATCCTTCCGCCCCAGGCCATCGAGGAGCAGGCGACGGCCAAGTCCCAGGAGACGGCCAAGCTCAAGGCCGCTTTCGAGAGCGGCCAGATCGGGGACCTCGGCGGCCTCACGGTCCAGCAGCTGCAGACCCTGTCGAAGCAAAACGGTGTCTCCATTGCCCGCACCAAGGCCGACTTCATCCAGTTGCTCGACCAAGTGGAGTCGGGCATCAACCACGCCGATCTGGCCGGCGCTACCCTCAAGGCCAAGCTCAAGGAACACAAGATCGGCCTGCTACGCACCAAGCAGGAGCTGGTGGGACTGCTGGCCAAAAAGCAGGCCGCCCTCAAGCACGCCCAGCAGCTGGCCGAGCAGTTGAAGAAGGTCCCCGCCCCGGGCGGGCTCGACCAACTCACCGTGGTCGAGATCAAGGAGATGGCCAAGGCCAAAGGTATCTCGCTCAACCTGACCAAGTAGGACGTGATCGCCCTGCTCGACGAGTTGGAGCCGGGCGTGGACCACTCCGGCCTCAAGGGGAAGTTCCTTATCGAGGCCAAAAAAAAACACCACATCGGGCCGCTCAAGAACAAGCAGCAGCTGATCCAGGCCATCGAGAAAGCCGCCGGCGAGGAGCTGGCTGAGCAAGCCAACCAAGATGCCATCGAGGCCGCCAAGAAAGAAGCGCTCAACAAGGCCAAAGACGCGCTGGAGCAGGCCACTGCCAAGGTGGTCGTGCCCGAATCGCCTTCGGGTTACGCGAACTTCCTCTCAGCCGTGAAGGATGCCGAAGCGACGCTTGCCGGAGGCTCCGGTCTCCCCCAGGAACTGCTCGGAGCCCAGGCCAAGGAAATTCTCCTCAAAAAGCAGCTCTTCCACGATCAGGTTGCTGCGCTCAAGGCCGCCCAGCTCAAGAACCTGGCCAAGGAAACCCAGCTCAAGCACTGGCAATGGACCAACAAGAACGAGCTGGTCACGATCTTTACCGAGACCGATCCGGCCAAGGTGCAGGTGGCGCTCGACAGCATCGAGACCAAACATGGCGCGTGGCTGGCCAAGCACGGCGGCAAGAAAAAGGCCGCCAAGCCCAAGGCGCTGAAAACGCCCAAGCCCGCGCTCAAGGCTCCCGAACCCGACGCACCACCCGCTTTCACCAAGAAAGGCAGCGAGTTCGAAGCCGTGGACACGGCCTGGGCCGACAAGGGCAAGCCGGACAGTTTCACCTACGCCGGCAAGGCCAAGGTCGGCGGCGCCCACAGCAAGGAGTTCTGGAGGGACGAAGCGGGCGACCGGTGGCTGTTCAAGCCCAAGGAAGGCGCCGCTGATACCTTCATCCCCCACGGAGAGGAAGCGGCCTACAAGATCGGCCGGCTCATTGACCCCGACGCTATTGAGGTTCGAACCATCCGGCTCAACGGTCGAGTGGTTTCCATCCAGAAATGGCGGACCGATCTCAAGCGCAGGATCGACTTCGACGGCGTGAATCCGGTCGAGCTGACGACACTCGACGTCGAGCAAGTTCAGCGCGAGCACGTGATCGACTGGCTGATCGCCAACCACGACGGCCATGCCAAGCAGCTCCTGCGAGCCCGAGACGGCACGGTCTACGGCATCGACAAAGGACAGGCCTTCAAGCACCTGGACGAGGACCGGCTGTCCATCGACTACCACCCCAACGGCGGGTTCGGAGAGAAGGAGCCCTTCTACAACACCCTGTTCCGCGCCGTGAAGGGCGGCGACGTCGAGGTTGATCCGGCCGTGACGCTGCGCACGATCGGCGAGGTCGAAAAGATTCCCAACGAGGACTACCTGGCCATCCTTCGTCCCTATGCCGAAGGTCGTTTTGGAGGGAACGAAGCCCAAAGACGGGCCTTCTATGACACGGCGCTGGAACGCAAGCAGAATCTGCGGCGGGACTTCGAGGCCTACTACGCCGACATGTTGGGGAAGAAGGACTTCCGCTTCGACGACGTGGTTGAGACCCTCGCCCAGGGAAAGCTCGGGCCGGCGGAGCAAGAACTGCTCGAGGAGGTGCGCGACCTCGGTTGGCAGGGCAAGGCCATGCGGTTCGATGAGGGCGACATCGAGGACCAGAACGCACTTGTCTTCGCGGAGACCTTCGGTGGCCGGCAGCGCACCGTCGTCAAGATGAAGGTTCGGCCCGAGGCGGAGGAGAAGTTGCTCGGGGTCCTGCGGCAGGCAGGGATCGAGACGACGCCGGCCAAGGTCGGCCAAGCGCTCCCGGAGGACGTGTTTGCCGACGACATTCTGGCCGCCGTGAAGACGGTCAATCACCATGCCTCGGACGCGCAATACAACCAGACGACGCTCAAGGAGGCGACCAAGCATCTGGCGGCGCTCAAGCGGCTGCGCCAAGCGGACGATGCGGACGTCAAGGAGATGGCCGGGACCTATATCGCCTGGATCGAAAAGGTGCAGAAGGCGGCCCGTGACAAGACGCCTATCGGAGAACATTTCGAGACCTATCTCAAAAAGCGTGCGACTAGGAAGAAAAAGCGGAAAGATCTCCCCTTCACGGTGCGGCGGACGAAGGTGCTCCAACCCAAACGGCAGCTCAAGGGCGGAGACCTGGTCGTGATGGAGGAGGCCGCCGACAACAAAGCTCTGTTTCAGGGAGCATCACTCAAAGCCGGCGAGCAGTACGAGATCGACTTCGGCGACGGCGTGCGCGCCGTCTACCGGCCTTCTTCGGACAAGAATCTGTTCGCCCAACGGGGCGAGCTCGAGCTGATGCTGCCGGAGCGTCCCGATGTCAAGAGCCTGAACCGGGCGCTGGAGCAAATGGATTCCCTGGGACTCAAAACCGGCGCAGCCACGCCCCAGGACGCCGAGTTGCTTTATCTTCACAAACAGGCCTATCTCAGTAAGGTGGATCGGGAGCCGGAATACCAGCGACTGATCCAGGAGTTGGACCGCCGAGCCGCCGGCAAGGAGGAGCGCATCCAAACGATGCGTGGCTTCTGGGAGCGGCGGCTGGGCGTGAAAGACCTGACGCGAATGAAGGGCTACGAACCGCTGGGAGAGCACCAGACGGCCTTTCGCCTTACCGGCAAGACAGCCGGCTACCGGCACCAGTACCGTTTCGATCTTTCAGATCAAGACCTTGAGAAGCAGATGAAGGGATATGGACTCTATCACTCGCTGACGAACGGGCAAGACCTGCCTTCGTTCATCGACACGGTGCTTGCAAATAACGGCGCCATGGTGAGCACCATCGAGAAGATGCGAATCGGCATCCCCGTGCGGGGGATGTCGCCGGTCGAGGACATGGGTACCGGCGGCGCGTCCTACGTGTTTACGCGCATTCGCAGACTCCCGACCGCTGGAAGATCGAAGCAGCCCGGTCTCTACTTCAAGAAGCGGCTCCTGCGGCGTCAGGACGCCATCAGCTACAACCACGATGCGTATGGAAAAGTGCAGGACGACTACGTCCCCAGCCATCGCGGGAGCACCCCGGCCCAGTGGAAGCAGTTCGCCCGAAATGACAGCAACGAGACGATCCTCAAGCATTCCATCACGCTGCTGGACAACATCGAGCTAATCGTCGTCAATACCGACGAGCAACGCCGCCGGCTGCTGGAGGTGTTCCGCAAACGCCACATCTTGAAGCTCCCCGATGGCCGCAAGGTCGAAGACATCGTCCTGGTGAGGTGACCCGATGAACGAACTCGTCAACCAGGAAAAAACCCAGCTGCAAGCGCTCTTCGATCCGTTCAATGAGCGCGGATCGTGGATGAGCCTGGCCGAGGGCCGGGAGCAGCCGATGCGTCTGGGCATCATGGAAGGTTGCACCGTGACTCGCGTGGCGCCGCAGTTCGACACGCGAGGGAACGTCACGCATGTGGAATTCTGGCTGTTCCACAAGGCACTCGGCTACCACGAGGGCTTCCAGCACGCGCATACCATCAAGGTCGTCCGCTGGTCCCAGGAGGACACCTGCTTGCTAGATCTGGTAGACGACCGCGATCGACGCTTTCACATTGAGTTGATCTTCCCGGAACTGGAGCCGGATCTGGAGGCCGACTGGAAACAATGGCAAGCCTACAAGACGGAGAACCGAGAGATGTTCGAACGGATCGACGCCCAGCTGCTGGCCGAGCACATCGAGATCGCGGATAATTGGCCATCATGACGCTGCGCTACATGATCGAGTATGTGCTTCGGGACCGCATCCGGGAGCCGCGCTACGACCCCGTTGGCGTCTGGGTCCAGGGGCCGGGTCCCGGGCTGGACTTGGTGATCGAGTTTCTGCCCGGTCACGCCGAGGCCCAGGAGGAGGCCGATTGGGTCATCAACCGGCTGGTGGAAAACGACGTCCGAACGCTGCCCGAGGATTTCCTGGGCTACCACCAGTCGACGCTCTCGCCCTATCGTGGGATGCGCGGCGGCGTGGTCGAGATCGACGAGTACCCCTCGGTTGAGGCCTGCGCTAAGTCCGTGCTAGAGTGGATCGCGTCGGGCCGAATCACCTGATCTTCCCCTCTCAGACACTTGCTGGCAGCCGAAGAGGGGAACTCCTGGAAGAAGAAAGAAACCGTTGCATCGCAGCTCCGGGTCGGCTAGCCTACTCGCTTCCACGGATGGCCAAAATGGAAATCCTGGATTTCTTCAGCAACGGACTGTTGCTGCGGTCCACGATATGATGTATTTTCATTCCCCATTCCTCCTTGTTAAATTTGCCTAACCCGATTCTCTGGATTTGGGGGATGAACTGCCATCTAACAATCCGTGGCGGTCGCGGTTATGCTGCTGGGGTCGCTGATCCCGGCCACGGTCGCGGGGCAGAGCGACCCGTAGGAGCTGTGTTCAGAAAGCGGCTATGACCCGGTGCCTGTGCCGGTGTATGATGAGGAAGAGAAACGATTATGAACAGCCTGCTATTTTTCTTGTCAGGCTCTGCATCAGCGGGATGCTTCTGGCGGCGATAGCTTGGGCACAGACCGGGGGTGACTGGAGAATCGACACGTTTGCCGGCCTGCCGGAGCTTGGGGATAACGGTCCGGCAGTCGAGGCCCAGCTAGGCTCCCCCCGTGGAGCGGCGGTGGACGGTGCGGGCAATGTCTACATCGCCGACTCCAGCAATTACCGGATGGGTCTCCTCCCCTGCTGATCAGAGCCTTCGCTGGTCGGTGTTCAAGATTGGTAGCGGTCAGTTGGTCAACGGTCTTATGCACAGATTCGTGTTGTCTTTGGTGAGCGGCGCCACGTTGGTAACCTCGGCCTCATGGGTGACGTTGTCCGCTCAGAATGACACTGTCGGTGTCCACGGAGTTGTCACGACAGTTCCCGCAGGGGGCTTGATCCGTAAACCGGCCAACTTTTTCGATCTTGAAGGGACGACCGTGACGTTCACCCCGAACGACGCGGGCGAGTACGCCGTGGCGGTGGGCGATCTGGACTGGCACGAACCGGGATCGGGGGCGGGGCAGACGATGAGCAGTCTGCTGTATTACATCGATGACGGCGGCCTGATCGTTGACCTTCCGTTTCCTTTTCCGTTCGCGGGTCGAACGTGGACGCGCCTCTACGCCAACGCTAACGGCAACATCTCGTTCCAGCGCGACGAGCGGGAGAACTGGTCACAGCGCTTTCCGGGTGACGGGACCATGCGGTCTGTAGCCGCCTCACTTGACTCCCGGTCGTTCGCCGGTCTCGAAGCGATGATTGCGGCGCTGTGGGGACCTCATGGCGAAACAAGGGTCACCGCCGAGGTTAGGCAGGCGAGTGCGGTAGTCACTTGGCGTGGGGCCCGTTGGCCATTCCCGACCCCGAAGCATCTGTTTCAGGCTCGCCTACACGCATCCGGGGTCATTGAACTGGCCTATCGCACGGTCTCGGAACGAGACGGCATCGTCGGGCTGTTTCACGGGCTGAATCGACGGGGCCGCACCATCGACGCGTTCGAGGACCCGACCGGGGATGTGGCAAATCCCTTTCTGGACATCTTGCGGATGGAATTCGTGGACCACGGCAGCGTAGTGCTCGCGAGGATGACGTTGGCCGGGGACGTACCCACGGTGCACCAGGACGGGGAAATCACATACCGGGTGTTCCTTCGTATTGGCGGTAAAGAGTGCGCTGCCGGCATCGTGGTAGGTTCCAGCGGGTACAGACCGTTTTTGGACGCATGTCCCGGGCCAAGTGTCGGCTATCGGGTCCATGACGCAACCGTCGAGATCCCTATCTCCAAGACGCTGCTGGACGGCGTTGATCGTTTCTCCTGGAACGCCGATGCCGTCTGGTGGGGGCGGCAGGACGATCAGATAATTGAAGACCGCGTGGTGTACGTAGACCAGGCAGAAAGTGACCTGAGTGTAGCGCGAGCCGCGCTGGTGGGGAACGCGTTCGAGGTGTTTCACTACCCCGTGATCCCGAGGAACCCCGACCAAGTTCTGTCCTATGTCCACACCCGAGCGCCGGCCAACGCAGAGATCGCGGTCGCGTTGACAGACTTTCGCTTCGATGACCTGTTCAGAGACGGTAGCGGAACGGGTCCGATTAATGATCCGATACACGGCATCGGCCCAACGCAGGCGAGTCCGAGCCGAGGTGAACGCTACGGCTCGGAGAATCTGTTGGTGTCGATGGTGCCGGCATACATCGGCGGGCTGAATTTCCGTGTGGAGGGGGCCGGCTACGGTGGCCGGACGTTTCACAATGTCGCTGCCGGCACGGGCTGGATCGTGCACGAAGCTGTGCACCGGTGGGCAGCCCATCTGGATTTCCGTAATCCTCGCTCGGGACGGGAGGAGAGTCTGACCGATAACGGGGTTCACTGGAGCGTTTACCTGCACACGCCGGAGGTGCACCCGGTGTGGCCGAGCTTTTCGGATGAACCCTACGTCCCCGTCTCGACCATGGGTGGCCGCGTTTGGGTGGACAACGGCGACGGCACCTTCACCCAGAAGTCCGACAGGGACGATACATTCGCTTATCCGAAGGGCCTGTCCGCCCTGGACCTCTACGTCATGGGGATGATTCCACCGAACGAAGTGCCTGAGACGTTCATCCTACGCGACGTTCAGCAGACCGACACCTGGGACACCGTGAGGGCCACCAAGGTACCCGTTCGCATCGAAGACATCGTTGCGGCGATGGGGCCGCGACTGCCCGCTGCGGGTGTGTCCCAGAAAGAATTCAGGCTTGGCGTCTATTTGCTGCACGAGGCCGGGCGACCCCCGCGGGTGGATTTGCTGGAGCGCGCGAGGGCCGTCCCCGCGGCGGTTGCGGAGTACTTCGCGGCGGCGACCGGTGGCCGCATGCGGGTCCTTCCGACGGTGACGCCACCAATGACCGGACCGGTGGTACCCGGCGGGAGCGAATCGTTCTCCATTTCGGCCGTGACGCCGTACAGCTTGACGGTGGAGTGGACCGAGCCGGAGAATACCGGGTCTGCCATCATCGATTATGACGTGCGGTACCGGGAAGTCGGCAGCGGCGGCGACTTCACCGATGCGCGGCACGAGGGGACGGCCCGGACCGCGACGCTCACGGGGCTGAGCCCGGGCACGGCCTACGAAGTGCAGGTGCGGGAGACCAACGCCACAGGAACGGGCCCTTGGTCGGAGTTGGGCGAAGTGAGGACCAGCCCCCAGCAAAGGGGAGATCATATCTATTACTTCCCGCATCTTGCCGTGGGAGCGAGTTGGCAAACCACGATTACCTATATCAACTACTCCCCGCAGGAGGTGAGCTGCCAAACCGATTTCCTTTCCGATCGGGGAAGTCCCCTGATGGTCTCGTTTGCGGGACTGGGAAGGGTGGATAGCCGGAGCGACGTTCTGCCGCCCGGAGGCTCCGTTCACCAGGAGACCAACGTGGAGCTGAGCGCTCCTCTGGCGCCCGGCTGGGCGCTTGCCAACTGCTCCGGGCCGGTGAAGGCCAGCCTGCTGTTTCGTCAGTTCAAGGGAGGGGTGGAGGTAGCGGAAGCCGGAGTCAATGCGGCGGCGGTTCCGGCAACCCGGTTTGTCACCTTTGCCGAACAGGGAGAAGGTCAGTTTGGGACCGGGGTTGCCTATGCCAACCCTTCCGCCACAGCGGCCCACGTTACCTTTACTGCCAGGGACGCGGCGGGGCAGACGCTGGCCAGCGTCGATCGGACGTTGTTGCCCGGAGGCCATGATGCGCAAGGCATGGCATCCCTGTTTGGTCTCAGCAGTTTTACCGGATCGCTCGAAGTCATCTCCACGGTCCCCATCGTCAGCCTGGCACTGAACTTCGAGGCCGATCCCGTATTCTCCTCCTTGCCTCCGGGGGAACTGGATGTTACCGCGCAGGGACCGACTACGTATTACTTCTCTCATCTTGCCGTGGGAGCGAGTTGGCAAACCACGATTACCTATATCAACTACTCCCCGCAGGAGGTGAGCTGCCAAACCGATTTCATTTCCGATCACGGCAGTCCGCTGCTGGTCTCGTTTGCGGGACTGGGAACGGTGGATAGCCGGAGCGACGTTCTGCCGCCCGGGGGGTCCGTTCACCAGGAGACCAACGTAGATCTGAGCGCTCCTCTGGCGCCAGGTTGGGCTCGGACTACCTGCTCCGGGCCGGTGAAGGCCAGCCTGCTGTTTCGTCAGTTCAAGGGAGGGGTGGAGGTAGCGGAAGCCGGAGTCAATGCGGCGGCGCTTCCGGCAACCCGGTTTGTCACCTTTGCCGAACAGGGAGAAGGCCAGTTTGGGACCGGGGTGGCCTATGCCAACCCATCCGCCACCGCGGCCCACGTTACCTTTACTGCCAAGGACGCGGCGGGGCAGATACTGGCTAGCGTTGACAGGACCTTGTTGCCCGGAGGCCATGATGCGCAAGGTATGGCATCCCTGTTTGGTCTCAGCAGTTTTACCGGATCGCTCGAAGTCACTTCCACGGTCCCCATCGTCAGCCTGGCACTGAACTTCGAGGCCGATCCCGTATTCTCCTCCTTGCCTCCGGGAGAAATCGTCGGTACTCCGGCCGAGTAAGGTGGACCCCATAGCTGGGACCAGCGAGGGGTGATTCTTAGTTGGAAGCAGACCGCGCCGACGCTTTTCCCCGCCTACGGTAGATAACCCCCCAGGGCGCGCTATTGTCGCCACACCGAGCGAATGTGGCGCCCCAAGGGCAAGATACGACAGGGAGGACCCTGTTGGAAAGGCGGACCGAACCACAACCCGATACTTCGGTTGCCGCCCACGACCATTCATTAGGTGGGATTTGGAAGGGTTGTCGGGAGACCCATATCGAATCGGACTGGCTCGTGATTTGCCGCGTCAAAGAAGACGAACTTCACCTGGTCCGCACTGGTACCCATTCCGAACTCTTCACCGAGTAAGCCAGCCAGAACCACCTTCCGCCCCGCTCCGACAGATGCAGCATCGCATCGTTTGGTGTGCCGGGTACAGTCTGCATCACCGATCCCACCCCCCCCGCCTCCTAATTTTCCCCGACACTTTTCGCCAGTCTCCGGTAGGTATCTAAGTGACGGGACCTTTGCGCCGTCCGACGAGCGCCCGACCGTGGACGGGTCGAGGTTCCATACCGGCACGCGTGCCGGCGAGTTGCAAAAACACCGGAGACTGGAATGGAGCTGTTCGCAAGCGACCGTGACCGGCTGGCTTTCCTGCTGGAGACCGATGCCGCGCTGGATCTGGCCTTCGAGGCGCTCGAAGCGAGAGGACGCGATGACTCCGGCGAAGAGCCGGCCAAGCGGCCGAGCTACATCACCAACTACATCGGCTCGAAGCAGAAGCTGGTCGAGTGGATCTGGAAGCACACGCCCGATGGGGTGTCCTCGGTGCTGGACGCCTTCTCCGGATCGGCGGTCGTAGCCTACATGTACAAGACCAAAGGCCTCGCGGTGGTGGCCAACGACCGGCTCCGCTACTGCCATCACGCCGCCCGGGCCATCATCGAGAACCGAAGCGTCCAATTGAGTGAGGAGGACCTCGAGTCGCTGCTTGCTGACAACCCCAAGGCCGGCAGCTTCGTTCGGGACAACTTCGCTGGCATCTTTTTTGCCCGGGGCGTCCACGCTCTTGTCGACACCATTCGGGCCAACATTGATCGGCTTTCGGGCTTCAAGAAGGACATCGCGCTTTTTGCCCTCGGCAGGACCTGCCTGGCGGGCAAGGGCGGGTTCGGGCATTTCTCCTCAACCACACCCTACGGCAAACGGGAGGACACCCCGGCCGAGTTCAAGGAGCGGTTCACGAAGACCGTCACCCGCATCAACGCCCTGGTCTTTGACAACGGGGCCCCTTGCCGGGCCAGGCGCAAGGACGTCAACGATTTTCTGCAGGGCGCGAAGGCGGACCTGGTCTATTTCGATCCGCCCTACGCCACCGAGTTTTCCACCACCAACTACGAAAAGGCCTACCACTTCGTGGAAGGCCTGATGACCTACTGGCGCGGCTTGAAGCTGGTCGAAGGGTCCAAGACCCGCCATTACGAGACCGACCACAAGACCGTCACCGCCGCCACCGCCAAGGCGTTCTTCGAGAGCTTCCTCGGCAATGCCCGCCACATCCCTCACTGGCTGATTTCCTACCGGGATCACGCCTATCCCAACGAGCGGGAGATGCGGGCGCTGATCGCGGCGCACGGATTCGCGCCAGCCATGCGTTCGCACGATCACCACTATGCCATCACCTCGCGCCACGGCGAGGCGTCCCACGCCACCGAAAGGCTCTTTATCTGCAGCTCCGGCAAGGGGCAATCCGCCACGGCCGATGCCGACCAAGAGGCACTGCACTCGGAGGCGGTCTGGGAAGAGACGGCCAATGAGATTCGGTACCGCGTGCGCGACCCGAAAGAGTTCGAGCCCGACAGCTTCCGGCGCAAGGCGCTCGACGGCATCGAAGGGGTCTCCATCCTCATCGGACGGCTGAAGGAGAGCTACGTCCCCGAGGGGGCCGACCCGCGGGCCCTGGTGGTTCAGGCCTACCGGTTTGTCCGCAAGACCACCGAGCACCCGGACGGCTGGACCCTGGATGCGGCCCAGGAGTGGATCGAGAAGCACGAGGCGCAAGCAGAGGTCGAAGCCGCCCTACGGGTGGAAGAGAACCTTCACGCCTTGGCCGAGGCGCCACTCGGCGAAGCGGTCGACCTGCTGTCGTGTCAGGCCGGCAAAGCGGACACGGTCCGCGTCACCGGGTTCATGGGCAGCAAATACCTGATGCTCGACTGGATCGAGCGCCAGGTACCCAAGGACGCAAAGAGCTTCCTCGATGCGTTCTCCAGAGGCGCGAACGTGGCCTATCACTTCAAGCGCAAAGGGATGAAGGTCATCGCTAACGACCTGCTGCGGTTTCCCTATCACCTGGCCCGAGCCGTGATCGAGAACTCGAGCGAGACCCTGAGCGACGAGGACATCGAGATGCTGCTCGCGCCCAATGCTGACGCCGGCACGTTCATCGTCGATCACTTTCACGGCTACTACTACACCAAGCCGGTGCTCGAGTGGCTCGACCGGGTCTGGTCGAACATCCAGCGCCTGCCCGGCTACAAGAAGGACCTGGCGCTGGCAGCACTCGGCACGACGGTCAAGGCCAAGAGCGCCTTCGGACAGTTCTCACGCTCGAAGAAGCACGCCCGGGCCGATTTGGAATCGGAGGCGAGCCTGGAACAGTCACAGCTCTCGAACCCGCCGCTCTCGAAGTTCATCGAGTCCTTCCGCCGCACCGCGCGCCAGCTCAACCGCCTGGTGTTCGACAACGGCCAGCCCTGCCAGGCGCTGCATCTGGACGGGGCCGAGGCCGTCCGGCGTTTCGGCGCGGACGTCCTCTATCTCGATCCGCCCTACGTCACCGAGTTCGGCACCAACGACTACGAGGACGCGCTGCACTTCGTCGAGGGCCTGATGACGCGCTGGGCCGACAAGACGCTGCGGTCCAACCCGCGCCGCAACTTTCCGTCCCGCACCCGGTTTTCCAAGGAATCGATTCGGAAGCTGATGGAGACACTGGCCGCCGACGCCCGCGACCGCTACCCGACGGTGCTCTTGTCTTACCGGGACCGGGCCTTTCCGCGCGAGGAAGAGATCCGGGACATCCTCGGCACACACTACGGCCGCGTTCGTGTGGCCGGCCTGGAGGTGGACTACAACATCGCCAAGGATATTGGCCGCGAGGGCAAGCACGCCCGTGAGCTATTGTTCGTCTCGTCCCGGCCCCGGTCTGCCCCTCGACCCGCCGTAGCGAGTGCCACGGCGCTCGATCGGGTCCGGAATGGAGGCGACCCGCAGTTCAGCTTTGTGCTCTGCCGCAGCGGCACCAACAAGAACGGCGATCACTTCACGCCCGAGGAACTGGCGGCCCGCTACCAGACGGCGATCCACAAGAAGATCGATCTGAAGCACTCGCAGGATTTTACCGACATCGTGGGCAGCATCGTGGCGGCGGACTTCGTCGAGGAGACCGGCAGCGGGCGCATCGAGTGCACGGGCGAGCTCTACGTCGGCGACAGCCCGCACGCGCAGCTGGCTTACAAGCTGATCCGCAAGGGAATCATCACCCAGGTTTCGATGGAGTGCGATTACGAGGAGGGTGAGTGCTCGATCTGCGGCAAGCAGGTGGCCTCGAAAGACGACTACTGCCTGCACTTGCGCAAACACAAGGGCGGGACGTTTCAGGGCCAACCCGTGTTCGAAATTCTGCACGGGGTGACTTTCACCGGCCTGGGACTGCTGGATCGCAAGGGCGCCGACGAGGACGCCCGCATCATTCAGGTTGCCTCCGAGAGAGGCGACGAGATTTCAAACGAGGGAGGTTTAACGATGGACGACCAACAGAAAGCCAAAGACGAGGCGGCTGAGGCCGCTAAGAAGAACGACCCGGGCGGGGGTGGAAACGCACCGGAAGACAAGGCACGCGTCCAGGAGCTGGAAACCGAGAACAAGGAGCTCAAGCAGCAGGTGCTGGCCTTGCAGAAGAAACTCGAGGAGCTGGAAGCCGAACAACAGGCCGCGGCCAACCGGGCCAAGGCTCAGAAGCTTCTGGCCAAGGTCGAAAAACACGGCGTCGGCTTCGCCGGCGACGAAGAACGTGAGAAGGAGCTGACCCGCCTGGCGGGGCTGTCCGAGGAGGCCTTTACCGCCACCGAGGCGGCCTACGACCGGATGATCCAGGTGGAAGCCGACAAAGCCAAGAAGGGCGAGACGAAGCCCGAGGAGAAATCCGAGAACAAGGCCAAGGCGGATGAGACGTCACAGGACAAGGCGCTGCGCAGCGACGCCGGCGTCCGTCCCAAGGATGTCGACGACAAGAAGACGAGCCTCGAGGACCAGCTCACCCACGGCCTGATGGCCGCTTATCGGCAACGGGTCGGGATCGCCCCGGAGCAGCCAACTACCCACACGTAAGGAGGAACGAGACATGTTCATCAACACCCACCATCGGGGCCTCGCCTACGGCGACGGCCATCTGCAAGGGGACGGGAAGCTCGGCCGGTTTGTCAAGCTCGTCGGCGACGACCTGTTCGCCGTCAACACTGACCCGACGAGTGCGTCCTTCGGCGTGCTGATCAAAAACTACAAGGACGGAGAAATGCCCGGCATCTACTGCAATGGCGGCGTCTACGAAACGGATGTCTTCGAGGGCACGATCAACGCGGGCGACGAGCTCGAGATCGACACCTCAGGCGTGCTCATCGTCGCGGGCACCCAACAGGGCGCCCACGTCGTGGGGCAGGCCATCTCCGTCTCGGGCGGAATCCTGAAGTTCCGCCTGCTTATCTGAAATCGAGGAGGCTGAAATGGAAAATAAAACAGTCAACGTCGACAGCCAGCAGTACCTGGAGACCATGGCGCGACTGATGTCGGAAGCCCTGGAGTCGCCGGACGGCATGCGGGCGCTGGCCGCCGCCATCGCCCGGCCCATCGAACAGGAGATCAAACGCAAGGAGATCTCTTCGCTTCTGCTGACCCGCCACACCCTGCCCAAGGGCGAGCGGCCGCTCTACCAGAAAAAGCCCAAGGTCAGGGCCTACTGGATCTCGAACGAAGGCGATGCCCAGGTGCAGGACCTGGGACAAGAAGAAGTGGAGTTTCCGACCCACCGGGTCCATTCCGCGCCCATGGTCGATGTGTCGGTGCTCAAGAACGGCAACATCGGGTCGCTGATGGACATCCAGACCTCGGCGGCCGATCAGATCCGCAAGACGATCGACAAGCGGACCATTACGGTTCTGTCGGCCGCGGTCCCGGCTGCCAACACGGTGGAGGTGACCGGCGCCACCCTGACCGAGGAGGCGCTCAATGAGGCGATCTCCATGATCGAGGACCTGGAGTTGTCGGTGAAGACCATCGTCATGCGGGGCCGGCGCTTCAACGATCTGCGGGGTTGGAATCTCGATCCCCAGACCAAGGCCGACCTTCGCGCCAAGGGCGTGATCAAGAACTACGGCACGGGAAGCATTCTGCTGACCGCGGCCCAGGCGCTGGAGGAAATCCTGCTGGTCCCGGACCAGGAGGTGGGCAAGATGCCCGAGCGCGAGCGGCTCAAGACCGAGGCCATCGAGCAGAAGACCCGATTTAAGACCGGCTGGCTGGTGTGGTCCGAGTTGGGCCAGGGCGTCACGCGGCCCGATATCCTGGCGAAGATCCGGATTCTCGGTTGACGGAGGTGATTGATGGCGATTCAAGTGAAGCATGTCCGTCCGGGCATCCTGGTCGTGGCCGACGCAGGCCTCCGATTCCGACCGGGTCAGGTCCTGGAAGTCAAGACTTTGACGCCGCAGCTGGAGCGCGCGATCTCGGCTGGAGTGCTGGTCCAGGGTAAAGGGAAACAACGGACTCGAACCGGCTCCCAGCCCGAGGGTTCCCAACCCGAGTCGGCATCGACCGCCGAGGTCGACGATTCCGCTGGAGGGGAAGAGACCCAGGAACCGGAGATCGATCTCTCCAAGCTCCGGGCGCGTGAGGCCATCTCGAAGGTCGAAGCGGAGGACGATCCCGTCCGGCTCAAGGCCCATCTTTCGGGCGAGCAGCGCCGCACGGTGATCGCCGCGCTGGAAAAACGTTTGAAGGAGGTGGACGCTGACAACCGTTGATCTCCTATCCTCGCTGCGCCTGGATCTCTCCGACGCGGACGGCGCTCTCTTTACCGACGAAGCACTCACGCGCTGCCTCGAGAAAGGCGTCTACCGTCTGGCCCGGGACCTGGACACGCCCCTGTCCGTCGTCGATGGCGAAATCGATCCGGAACCGGAAGGAGACACCCGCGAAATGCTTCTGCTTTTGGCCCAAATCCATGCCTGTCAATTCATGCGGGCCAAAACCGCGAACGCCTTTGCCTTCTCAAGCGACGACAAGCGGGTCGACAAGACCTCCCAGCCCGAGCACTGGGCCAAGCTCGAGGGAGACCTCAAGGCCCTCTACAAGCAGCACCTGAGCAGAGTGCGGCCGGGGGCCGCCTCGAGTCTGGAGGACACCATCGTTTCCCCGAACCTCAAGCCGGTCATCTACGAGCAGGGAGGCGATCTGTGAGTCTCTTAACGGACGGTGAGAAGGCGCTGGCCGCCGGCGATGTCCGCGACCTGATCCTGGCTTCGGGTCAGGAGGCCGACCTTCTGCGCAGTGAGCCCGGCGAGCGGCTCTACGGTTCCGACGACGCCAGCTACGCGAAAGTCGGATCGTTTCCACTGGAGTTTGTCGAGATTCCGCCCGAGGACCTCAGTCACAAGATCGACGCCGTGGCCTGCGTCCTGCCGGAGGTGGACATCCGTCCCGAGGACCACGTGCAAGAGAGCGAGATCACGTTTCGCGTCCAGACTGTCGAGGTGCAACGGCTCTTCGGCGTGATAACACACAAAGTACTGAAGCTGGTGCGACTTCATGGGAGTTAGACGCACGGGCGACTGGGGCAAGGCACGGGCGAAGCTGGCCGCGGCGCCCGGTGCGCGCCTGACCCTGGCGCTCAAGCAAGCGACCCTAAAGAACGCTCTGCTTCTGGTCCGCGAGATCAAGCGCGGCATTCGCTCCCAGGCCCCCGGCGGCAAGCCCTTCGCCAAGCTCGCCGAGAGCACCATCCGGCGAAAAGGTTCGACGAAGGCCCTGATCGATACGGGCTTTTTGGTCAACGCCATCACCCAGAAGATTGTGGCCGAGGGCGCCTTCGTGGGTCTCGTGCGCGGCACCCTCAACAAGGAGGGCGAGGACCTGGTCAACATCGGGGCGGTGATGGAATACGGCGCCACGATCCAGCATCCCAACGGAGCCACCATCATCATCCCAGCGCGACCGTTTCTGCATCCGGTGATGGCCAAGCACCGCAAGCAGATCGTCGAGCACTACCGCGAGGCCATCCGTGCGGCGCTCTGAACCTAGTCCCGACACTTTCCGGCGTTCTCCGGTAAGTATCCAAAGAAGCACTGGAGGTGCGCGACTTTGCTAACGACCGTTCGACCCGTAGTGGAAACCCTAATTCGCCTGGTGAAGGCCGAAGTCGACCCAGACGCAGTACTGGTCACGGCTGACGATGTGTTCGAGGTGCCCAAAGTCCCGATCCTCATCCTGCAAGGTCCGACGCTGGTGGAGGACGGCGACCGCCGCACTCAGGCCCGGATGGTGGAAAAGGACGTTCCGAACCTCCGCTATCAGGCCTGCCGCCATCCGCGCCTCTATCACCTCGACTTCGACGTCATCGTCACCGCCGCCCACGAGGGCAAGCTGCTCGATCTCGAGGAGAAGGTCGCTCGTTTCTATCAGCTGCACCAGGATCTGTCGGTCGCCGATCGCGGCACACTGGCCCTCACCGAGCTGGTCCCGCTGGGAGGCCTGCGCCGGGTCAACCTCTCCGATCTGCGCCAGAGCTCCGGCCGCTGCCGGATCGAGGACTGCCCCGTTTACGACGGACGGGTCGAAACCGGCTCGCTCGTCAAGGACCGCGCCTTTGAATTCCGGGACGGCGTCCGCGAGGACCGCGTCTACACGCCTTGAGCCCAGGAGGAATGCACGTGATCGCCATCAAGAATCTGCTGTTCCAACCCCTGACCTTCCAGCTCGCGGGCGAGGGTCAGGGGCTGCATCTCGGCCCGCGCGAGCGCCGGGAGGTTCGCGAGGAACAGGTCTCCGCCGAACTGCAAACAGCCGCCCAGCGGGGCTTGGTCACGCTGACGGAAGTCGCTGATCCGCCTGAGGCCTCACCCAAGGCGGCCGCAGCGTCCAAGACCCCATCCAAGGCGGCATCCGCGGGCGCGAAGACCGCCGCGTCCCGAACCCGCAAGGGAGCCCAGTCATGACGCGTCTCTCACCGGGCGTCCAGACCCGCGAAATCGATTTCAGCTACTACGTCAAACAACTGTCCACCTCCTCGGCGGGCATGGTGGGCGTGGCCGAACGCGGCCCCATCAACCAGCCGGTGCTGGTCACCAGCTGGGAGCAGTTCGCCAACAAATTCGGCGCCACCATCCAGGCCGGCTATCTGGCCTACGCGGCGCGCGCGTTCTTCGATAACGGCGGATCGGTGCTCTATGTGAACCGGATCGCGCATCTCACCAATCCGGCCAACCCGGCGAGCCTCACCGCCGTCAAGGCGTCGGCGATGCTCCGGGACCGGCGCACGGGCGAGGTCCGCTACGCCCTGCGCGTGCGCGCCGCCAACGAAGGCACGTGGGGAAATGCGCTTGCAGTGCGGGTCGAAAACGGCACGCGCGATCCCGCGGGCAGCTTCAATCTCGTGGTCATCCATCGGGGCGAGGAGGTCGAGACCTTCGAGGACCTCACCATGGACGAAGCGGCTTCGAGCCATGCGGAGCTGGTGGTCAATGGCCGCTCCGAATACATCACCGTCGAGGACCTCTACGCATCGTCCGGCGCCGCGCTCGACCGTCCCCGGGCCAGCACGTTCACCCTGTCCGGCGGCGGCGATGGATTGTCCGGTCTCAACGACGCCGACTACCTCGGAGATCCGTCCGCCCATACGGGCTTGTACGCCTTCGACGCCATCGACGCCCTGAACCTGCTGATGGCGCCCGGCGTCACCACCCCCGCCGTGATCCACGGCGGCATCGCCTACGCCGAGGGGCGCAAGGACCTGATGTTCCTCGCCGACGCGCCCCTGCATCTCGAACCGCAAGAGGCGGTCGAGTTCCGCAAGGGCCAGGGCACGTACTCCCACGCGGCGTTCAACTCCTCCTACGCCGCCCTCTACTACCCGTGGATCGAGGTCCATGACCCGGCCAGCGGCAAACGCAAGCGGGTGCCACCCACCGGCGCCGTGGCCGGGTGCTTTGCCAAGAGCGACCGCACCGCCGGCGTCTGGCACGCCCCGGCAGGCATCGACCGCGGCCGCGTTGTCGGCGCGCTCGCGCTCGGCTACCCGACCAGCCGCGGCGAGCGCGACGTGCTCTATCCCGAGGGCGTCAACCCCATCGTCTCGTTCCCCGATACCGGCATCAACATCTGGGGCCAGAAGACGCTCCAGAGCCAGCCCTCGGCGCTCGACCGGGTCAACGTGCGGCGGCTGATGATCTACATCGAGGAAGCCATCGCCGAGTCGTCCCGGTTCGTGGTGTTTGAGCCCAACAACCCGCAGACCTGGCGGGCGCTCGTGCGGCTCATCCACCCCTTCCTGGAAGACATCCGCGACAAGGGCGGCCTGGTCGACTTCGCCGTGCAGTGCGACGAGGAGACCAACACCCCGGCGGTCATCGACCGCAACCAGCTCATCGCCCGCGTCTTCGTCAAGCCCACCCGGACGGCGGAGTTCGTCGAGCTCCATTTCGTGCTCACCGCCACCGGGGCCGATTTCCGGGAAATCGCCGAGATCACGTAAGGAGCCCGACCCATGCGCAGCGGAAACATGCCCAAGAGTCTCTATCAGAACTGGCAATTCGCCATCGAGGTCAACGGCTTCGACGTGGCGCTGTTCCGCAAGGGCCAGGAACCCAAGACCGAGTTCGAGGAAGTCGCCTTCGCGCCCGCCGGATCGATGTTCGATCAGAAGGTCGCCGGCCGCGTCAAGTTCGAGGACATCACGCTGGAGAAAGGCATTCTGCAGGACGGCTCGGACGAAGCGGCCCGCGACTGGATCAAGAAACAGGTCGACGTCAACGCCGTCGTGGGCCATGCACGTTTTCGAGTTGCCGAGCGGCGCGGAAGTCGAGCTTCGGGAGATGACCGGCGCCGAGGAAGAGCTGCTCACCAACCAGCGCCTTATCCGTACCGGCAACGCGGTCAACCAGGTGCTCCGAAACGGCATCGTGCGGATCGGGGACAACGAGGCGCCGTCCATCGAGGACGTGCTCGATCTCCTGTCCGGAGACCGCCTCTTCATCCTGGTCAAGCTCCGTCAGATCTCGCTCGGCGAGGAGGTGGAACTCGAACTCGCCTGCGTGAGTCCGGCCTGCGGCGCGACCAACCCGGTCGCCATCGACATCGAGACGCTGGAGACGACGCCCTATGGCAAGGAGCGGGAGTTCGCCTTCGAACTGCCCGGATCGGGACGCACTGTGCAGTTCGGGTATCTCGACGGACACAAGGAGAAGCGGCTGGCGGCGCTCAAGGAGCCGTCCATTTCCTCGGCCATGCTGATCCGCCTCGTCGACATCGACGGCGCGGCCCCGAGCAAGAAGCTGATGAACGAGATGTCGCTCGGTGACCGCAGCGCGCTCCGCCAGGAGATGGTGCGCGTCGACGCCGGCATCGACACCACGGTCGAGGTCGACTGCGAAACTTGCAACGCCCGCATCCGCACCCGCCTGGAGGCCGAGCCGGGTTTTTTGTTCCCCGGAGTTCGCTTGTAACCGACGCGTTCTTCCTCGCCTACGGCGGGCTCCACTGGAGCTATTCCGAAACCCGCGCGCTGCCGCTTCGCGTCCGCCACGAGTTCGTGGAGGCGTTGGAGCGGCAGCTTGATTTTGAGCGCGAGCAGCTGGAACGGACACGAACGTGAACGAAGATCTCGGACTCGGCGTCGTCGTCTCGATGAAGGATGCGTTCTCGCAGAACGCGGGCCGCGTCGAGGGCTCCATGCGCTCGCTCGACTCGACGGTGGCCGCCTCCTCCGAGCGCATGACGCGCAACATGGACCGCATCCAGCAGGGTGCCATGATGAT
Source organism: Terriglobia bacterium (assembly GCA_965247425.1). Taxonomy (GTDB): domain Bacteria; phylum Acidobacteriota; class Terriglobia; order 20CM-2-55-15; family 20CM-2-55-15; genus CAZOZZ01. The sequence continues at coordinate 32,374 of OZ252023.1, read as the reverse complement.
GGGCGCGGGCCTGGCGCTGATGGCCCTGCCCGTGGGCCTGGTCGCCTCCACCGCCGCGACCCAGAAGGCGCTCGGCGAGCTGTCCTCGCTCGGGGTCAAGGACCTGCGGGCCATCGAGGACGCGGCCGAAGCCTTCACCAACACCTGGGCGGGATCGGGCAAAGCGGAGTTCATCACCGCGTCTTACGACGTGCGCTCGGCGCTCTCGGGCCTGACCGACGAGGCGGTGGGGTCGTTCACCGGCATGGCCGCGCTTACCGGCAAAGCCACCAAGGCCACCACCGAAGAGATGGTCGGCACGTTCACCACGGCCTACGGCATCTTCAAGCCGATCATGGCGGAGCTCTCCGACGCCGATTGGGCGCGCACCTTCGCCGGCGCCATGGCCCAGACCGTGGCATCGTTCAAAACCAACGGCCGCCAGATGGCCGACGCGATCAAGAACATCGGCGCGGTGGCCGCCTCGTCCAACGTGCCCCTCGAGGAGCAGCTCGCCATCCTCGGCCAGCTGCAGACCACCATGCCCGGCTCCGAGGCCGGCACGCTCTACAAGGCCTTCATCATGAAGGCGGCCGAGGCCGGCGAGAAGCTGGGCCTCGAGCTGGTAGATACGAGCGGCCGGCTCAAGGGCATCATCCCCATCCTCCAGGAAATCCAGGGCCGGTTCCCGGACCTCTCCCAGGCCGCAGCGCAAGTCGAGATCAAGAAGGCCTTCGGCTCGGACGAGGCGGTCAAGTTCCTGCTGCAGATGTCGCAGGGCGTGGGTGCGCTCGAGACCAACATCCGCTCGGTCGAGCGTGCCATGCGCACCGGGACCGCTGTGACCGAGGAGATGGCGCGGTCCATGAATCTCGACATCGGAGCGCGGCTCAAGCTCGTCGGTCAGCAGATGGGCAACCTTGCCGAGATTCTGGGGCGCACCCTGTTGCCGGTGGTGAGGCCGGTCCTCGACGCCTTCGGTCGGGTGATTGTGTTCTTCCAGGACCTCGCTCGTTCCGCGCCTGGGCTCACTCGGGTGCTGCTGACGCTGTCAATGGCGCTCGGCGCCGTGCTCACTGTCGTGGGTGGCGTGATCGCGGCGGCCGGGACCATCGGCTTGCTGCTGCCGGCGATCAAGGCCGGGCTCGCCGCCATGGGCACGGCGCTGGTCGGGCTCGGCGCGGCCTTCGCCACCTACTTCCTGCCGGTCGTCGCCATCATCGGCGGCGTCGTGCTGGCTGTCTACCTGCTCAAGAAGGCCTGGGACACCAACTTCGGCGGCATCCGCGACACGATTCTGAGCGTATGGGACCGCATCAAGCTCGTCATCTCGAGCGTCCGCGCCCTGATTTCGTCGCTCACCGGCGGCATGGGCGAGATGTCGGCCGAGCTCGCTAAAAAGGTCGACCAGGCCGGCTTGATGGGGCTGGTGGTGACGGTGTTCCGCGTCTACTACCGCGTGCGGCAGTTCCTGGGCGGGCTGCGGGATGCGTTCGTCAGGGCGTTCGAACAGATCCGAACGATCATCGAGCCGCCCGTGCGTGCGCTCGTCGCGGCCTTTGGCCGGCTCTTCCAGGCCATTGGCTCCGTCATCTCCATCTTCACCGTGGCCTCGGACTCCGCCGATGCCTCGGCATATCGAACCCTAGGCGCCGCGCTCGGCGCCGTCCTCGGCGTGATCGCGCGTGTCGGGGCCTTCCTCCTGAAGTTCGTCGTCTACGGCCTGGTGGGCGTCATCGAGGTGATCGCCTGGGTGGTGGGCGCGTTCGCCCGGCTGGGCCAGGCCGTCGTCACGGCCGCGGTCAAGGCGGGACAGTTTCTCTACAAGTTCTTCCTGCCGCTGCGCCTCCTGGTCGAGGCGCTGCGTATGGTGGAACGCATCGCCGCCACCCTTTGGCGGGTGCTCACCGGCGACCTCTCAGTGATGGACGGACTCAAGGCCATCGGCCGCGCGGTGGTGGACTACCTGGCGACGCCGTTTCGCTGGGCCCGGGACGTGGTCGGTGGCGTCTGGAATTTCGTCCGCGGGCTGTTCGGCTCGTTTGGGCGGTTCGTAGCGGACGCCGCGGCGACCGTGCTCGCGGCATTCGGAAGTCTGCCGCTGGTGCGGACGCTGATGGAGGTGTTGTCAACGGTCCGAGGCTTCCTCGCAGGCGACACCACCTTTTTCGAGGCCGGCAAACGCATCCTCGTCGCCCTCGGCGAAGGCATCTGGTCCGCCGTGACCTATCCCTTCGAGCTACTGAAACAGGCGCTGGGTCGGTTGAGTTCTCTGCTGCCGTTCTCCGATGCGAAGACCGGACCGCTCTCCAACCTGACGGCTTCCGGCGCGGCGATTCTGAAGACGCTGGCCCAGGGGATGGCAGGCGTGTTGGGCATACCCGCTACGCTGATCGGCCAAGCGCTCGAAGGTGTGCTGGGTACGGTTCGCGGCGGGTGGCAGCAGCTCCAATCCCTTTGGACCTCGGCGGTAGACGCTCTCGCGGTGCCGTTTCACGGGATCGCCGACGCCGCATCCAGCGCGTGGAACCGCATCACCACGACGACCGCCGACGCCTGGAGTGGCCTTCAATCCATGGCCCAAAGCGTGGGGCAATGGATGAAGGCGCCCTTCGCGGGACTGGCCACGGCCGCATCGTCGGCCTGGAACCGGGTGAAAGCCGCGGCCTCCGGTGCATGGGAGGCGGTCGGATCCAGGGTCGCCGGCCTCGCCCGCACGGCAGCAGCGAGTGGACAGGCCATACGCACCACCGCCGCCGGCGGATCGTCGCTTCTCGAAAAGTTGGCGAGCGGGATCGCCCAGGCCGCCACGGCTCCGGGCCGGGCCATCGCGGGCGCGCTCGCCTGGATGAACGAAGGAGCGGGCCGGGTCGCTGCACCGGCCATGCTCAGCGGCACGCTGGCTCTGACGCCCGTGGTCACGGGTGGCATCCCGCAAGCGGGAACGCCGCTCCTGGGGGCCGAACCGACGATCTTGGCGACACGTTCGGCCGTGTCTCCCGAGGCATCGCGCCTGCTGGCTGAGACCCGGGGCGCGTTCGCACCGGTCGCCGCCGGGACATCCGGCCAGCCGGCGGGTGAGAACCTGCGTTCGATCCTCGACGCGCTGCTCGGGAAACTGGACGCGTTGGCCGAGCGGCCCATCGACGTTTCCGTCACCACGCTCCTGGATGGCCGCGAGGTCGCACAATCCGTGTACCGGGACATCCGCGAGCGCAAGATCAAAAACTACGAGACGCTGTGAGGTCGGATGTGAAGCGAATCTACCTGTGCAGTCGCTACGCTGGGGACACGGACAACAACGTTGCCGTAGCCGAACGTCTGTGCCGCAAGGTGATCGAGGCGGGCCGCGCGCCGTTCGCGCCACACCTTACATATACGCGGCTCCTCGATGACCGGAATCCATCGGAGCGGGAACGTGGCATCGCCTGCGGCCTGACCTTCATGGCGGTCTGCGACGAGGTCTGGGTCTACATCGTCGACGGGGTTTCGGGCGGCATGGGTCGGGAACTCGACCAGGCCTTCCGGCTGGGCAAACTCGTGGTCGAAATCAAGGAGGTGTGACCGTGGCCTGGGAGCAGAAAGCAATCACCGCGCATCTGGTGGACGTGGAGACGGGGCAGCGCCTGGAGTTCCAGTACAACCCCAACGACATCGTCGACGAGAAGAGCACCGCCTACGCCGCCATCAAGATCCCCGGCCTGAGCCATCCGCGCTACCAGTTCTTGGCAGGGGAACCGCGCAAAATCACCTTCCAGCTGCGGTTCTTCAAGGGACCGGTCAAGGAGTCGGTCGACTGGCTACGGTCCCTGCTCTATCCCGAGCACGCCGGGACGATGCTCAAGAGCGCGCCCCACCGGGTGCTGTTTCTGTTTGGCGAACTCTACCCCGGAGTGGAGTGTGTCGTCCGCCAGGTCAAGGCGCGATTCTTCCACCTGTTCGACCGCGACAACCTGCGGCCCCAGCACGCCGAGGTGGACGTGGTCCTCGAGGAATACACTGACGAGTCCGTGGGGTACCGGGAGGTCCGCGGATGATCGGGCGTCGTTCCAGGTACGCAAACTCCGTTCTCTTCACCGCTCCGGGGGAGGAATTCCTGGGTGCGCGGGAGCGAGTGGACACGACACCGAGGCCCGACGACCGGTTCCACACGGTGGTGGCGGGGGACCGGGTGGATTCCTTGGCTGCCCGTTATCTGGGGCGGTCCGAGCTGTGGTGGATTCTCTGCGACTACAACGACATCTTCTTTCCGCTGGAGCTTGAACTTGGAGCCGTCCTGCGAATTCCGTCGGTCGAGCACGTGAACATGCGGCTCATGGGGTGACGCCAAGTGCCGGTAAGAACGAGATTCTCAATATTTGGCATTCGGAATGCACGACCATCGAGGCTTGTGAGCGTCTGCCGGCGTAAGGCGGCGATGACGGGTCCTCCGGCGACATGGAGCTGCCACGACTGAACCACAACGTGCGGCATAGCGGCCTCTTCGAGTCCGGCATGTCAAGAGGCGTCAGCCTATGCTTGGTGCTGGCTGTCACCTCGCGTCGGAATCCGGCGTGTCACATTTCACCTTGGACACGACCGAGAAGACGTAGTCAGCAATGAAGATCGCGTTTAGACTGCTCTGTCGGGATGAATAGGCGACCAAGCCGTGCACCACCGCGTGGCGGGTGGGGATCGGGCTCTGCCGCGCCCGCCCGACATTGGTCTCGTCAACTCCGACAGCAAGCCCGGGCACGTACTCGGGTGTGGCACTGCGCGAGTCGTCGCCCGATGCGCTGTGCTCCCTGAACCCTTCCGTCAGGTACTTGAACAGCATCATGTCCTGGACTCCCGAGATGAGGAAGTCGCCGAGCGCGAGATTGGCCGCCTCGCCGGTCAGCTTGTTGATGAAGTAGCGGTAAGAGATATCGCGGCGTGCACGACCGTTAAACAGCGCCGCGCGCAATACCCGCTCGATTTCCGGGAACAACCCTCGGCTGACGGATCGGTAGAGACCGGTCTCGTGGGCGTCGAGCGCTTCCTGGAACGTAGCCTGGGATTCGTCGTCGACACCGTAGGAGGCCAGCCGCGTTTCGAGCCGTGCACGAACTTCGCTCCAGTTATCGGTGTAGTAGGCGAGCAGCGAGTTCTGTAGCCTAGCATCGTCGTCCTTGCATTCGGCGACCAGAGCAAAGGGAGTAGTGTGGTTGGGTACCCATCCCTGATTCAGCAGGATTTCTGTGTCGTTCCACCTTTCCCTTCCACGCTCCACCGCCTGCGCGAGGGGTGCCGCGGCGGCCGCCAGACTCTGCATGAGCGGTTCGAGACGCGCGGCCAGTTCCCGTAGTCCCCTCGTGAACGGTTCGAATTCGCGGGCCATAGACTCGAGCGGGTCCAGGCAGTTCTCCCGGATGCTGCGCCCCAGGTCCGGGTTGATGCGGTCTTCGCCCTTGCGCGCCTGCGCGAGATCGTATTCGGTCTGCAGGCGCAGCCAGTGCTCCGCACTTCCCCACTTCGCCTTCTCCAACCGAATGGCCATCTCCGGAGAAACGGCCGCATGGCCGTTAAGCACCCGCGAAAGCGTGTGACGGGCCACATCCAACACCTTTGCCGCTTCGGTGATATTCAGACCGAGCGGGGCCAAGCAGTTCTCCTTGATGCTGCGGCCCGGATGCGGTGGATTTTTCATAGGCCATGGGTTGCTTATGCTTCGACGCTGAGCCTGCCCGGTCGCTCCGAACGGGATTCTCGAATAACGATGTCGACGTCGCGTCCCAGCGCCGTCAGCAGGCGCAGGAGTCGCTCCATGGAAAACTCCTCGAAGCTGCCCCGGAGCAAGCGGGAAACATCGGGTTGGGACAGCCCGAGCAGTTTCGCCGCCTCGACCTGCTTGAGGCCGCTCTGGCGGATGATCTTGTCGATCCGGGTGACCAGTTCCGCCTTGAGCAGGTGTGCTTCGGCCTCCAGGAGTCCCAAATCCGCGAACACGTTTCCGCTGCCGCGTTCGATCTTCACTTTATTGGTCTTCATCGATCTACCCTCCGCCGTAACTCTCGCTGTAGTGCCGCTCGGCCGCCCTGAGCCTGCGTTTGACCAGACCGATCTCCTGCTTCGGCGTCGCGATGCCCCGCTTGGCCTTCTTCTGGAAGGTGTGCAGGACATAGACGGCGGCCTTGAAGCGGACCGTGTACACGGCCCGGTAGGTGTCGCCGTCGTAACGTGAGACGACCTCCAGGAGGTTGGCGCCCAACCCCCTGAGCGGCTTGGCGTCGCGGTGCTTGAGCCCGACCTGGGCCCTGATACAGGGCAAAGCCAACCACGCCCCGCACGGCGGCCGGGAACATCTTCAGGTCTGCTTTTGCTGGAGCCGATCCACTCGACAGGCTTCGGAACGTCCGTGGCCATTCCTGATTATAGTTGTTCCGCCATATACGCGCAAACCCCATCCTGACGGCAGGGGATCGGCGCACTCCTTCATTTCTTCGATCCAATCCCGACACTTTTCCCGCCGCTCCGGTATGTATCCAATGAGGGGCCACTACGCGAGTGGTCCGAGCGGAGACCGGACGCATGGATATCGACACGTTCCAACCGACGTTCCTGATCCAGATCGAGGGACAGGCATTTTCGGCGGACATCACCGGCGAGATCACCGCGTTCGTCTTCGAGGACAACGAGGAGGAGCTCGACGTGATGGAGCTGTCCGTCACCAATCGCAATTTGCAGTTCGTCGACGATCCGCTCTTTCAGGAGGGCAATGAGATCGTCGCCCGCTTTGGCTATGTTAACGATCTCTCGCCGCGCAAGAAAGCGGTCATCAAGGACATCGACTACGACTTCCCGGAAAACGGAGATCCCAGAATCCGGCTCAAGGCCTACGACAAGGGTTATCAGCTGGCGGGCAAGGAGAACCAGAAGGTCTGGCAAAAGCCCGCGCCCGGCATTCTGTATTCCGAGATCGCCGAGGAGATTGCATCCGCTAACGGCCTGAAGGCGTTCGTGATGCCCACCGTGGGCCGGCATCTCCGCGTCGTGCAGAGCAACGTCTCCGACGCCCGGTTCCTCAAGGAGCTGGCGGGGAAGGCCCGCGACCGGGACGGAGACGGAGTCACCGGCTACGCCTTCTTCGTCCAGGACGACGGCCTCCATTTTCACCCCCGCAGGCTGAAGGAGGAACCGGCTACTGTCCTCGAGTACTTCACGGACCGCCAGGGCGTGCTCCGTTCTTTCCGACCCTCGACGCAGTCGCAAGGAGCCAAGGGAGCGGGCACCCAGACCAAGTCGGTGGGCGTCGATCCCCGTCGCAAGGCCGCCGTTACGCACGCGGCCGACAACGAGACCACGCCCGAGCGGACCTCGCTGGGCAAGCGCACCTATCTGGTGGATGGCAACACCGGCGAAGCGGCTTACAAGGAGCAGGAGTCCGGCCGCATCGTCCCGAGCTTCGAACGCTCCGAAGGCTTTCACGAGGAGCCACGTCAGGAACCGGCCCAGGACTTGGTGGAAGGCACGTTCGCCGACGCCGAATTGCGCCAGGTGGAGGCCGTGGCCCTGACCATCGGCATCCCCACGCTCCGTGCCAAGCAGAACGTCGAGATCAAGGGCGTCGGGGCCAAATTCTCCGGCGTCTACTACTGCCACTCGGTCCGCCACGTCATCGACGGGTCCGGATATCACTCGGAGCTCAAGCTGCGCAAGAACGCCCTGGGCCGGGGCGCCGGCGACAAATCGGTGGAGGTCAAGGGCCGCCCGAACGAACAGGAAGCTCCGGCGGTTCGACGGGAAGAACCACCCCCGATGGTTCGGATCGACGCCGACAGCGGCCAACGACTGAAAGGAGTCCGCCATGGGTGATCTAAGCCGCAATTTCTCGAAGCACGAACTCCGCTGCCGCTGCGGTTGCGATCGGGCCGAGGTCAACCCCCGCCTGGTGGAGGCACTACAACAGCTGCGGGATTTGGCCGGACGACCGATCCGGATCACGAGTGGCTACCGCTGCCCCGATCACAATCGTGCCAAGGGCGGCAAGAAGCGCAGCCAGCATCTGCTCGGCAACGCCGCGGATCTCGTGATCGACGGGCTCAGCGTCATCGAGATGTATTGCCTGGCCGATAAGGTGGCGGCCGTCCGAAGTGGCGGAATCGGCCTTTATCCCAAAAACGGAATCATTCACGTGGACGTGCGAGACGGCTATGCCCGATGGGGACGACTGGGCAAAAAATACGTCCGGCTGGCCACAGCCCTTTCCGCCAAACAGGCTGGAGAAGAACCGACCAAAGGAGACGACCATGCAACAGCTTGAACAGATTCTGACCTTCATTCTCGAGAACAAGGAGCTCTTTGCGACCTTTCTCGTGATGCTCCTCACGATTCTCAAACTGACGTCCTGGGGCCGATCCGAGTCGGCCGCGCTGGATGCGGTGATCGAGGCCGTCGAGCGGGTGGACGACAAGAAGGTCAAACGACAGGTCGCCGCTCGGCAGGCGCATCTCAATACGGCCGTCCAGGACGCGCTGGATTACGCCGTGTCCAAGGTCGACCCGAAGAAGGAGACCGCTACCGTGGCCGCCCAAGTGGCGCGGGAGGTCCTGCGCGGATTTTTTCCGCCCAAGAAGTAGGCGGGAGGCCGCGCGGTGATCGAGACCCAGGACCGGGAGCACGAGGCGCGCTACAAGCACCGCTGGTACGGCAAGTACCGGGGCTTTGTGCGTGACAACAACGACCCGGAGCGCCTCGGCCGATGCCGGTTGGAAATCCCGGCCGTGCTCGGTCAGGGCCGGGAGAACTGGTCCGATTGGGCCTGGCCCTGCTTTCCCTACGGCGGCAATGAAGACATGGGTATGTTTCTCATTCCCGAGGAGGGCGCGTCGGTGTGGGCCGAGTTCGAAGGAGGCCAGGTTCAATATCCGATCTGGGCGGGTGTCTGGTTGGCCGGGAGCAATCCGGGCGAGCAACCGACCGAATCCAAGCGCCTGTGCTGTGAGCCCACCTGTCACGACTGCGAGGACAAGGTCGAGCACGCCCGCGACCGCCGCGATGATCTGGAACACAAGAAGTACCACGGCCATCCGCCCTACTACTGCCCGAGGCGCAAGGTGCTGCTCAAAACCGAGACTGGGCACACCATCGTCGTCGACGACCGGGACGAGGAGGAGTTTCTGAAGATCATCGACCGCTCCGGGCAGATCATTCACATGCATTCTCCGGTCAAGCGGGACGTGCAAACCGGCAACGCGCTTCGACGTGGAACCCGAGACGCCGAGCAGGGCGATGCGCTCGACGTCGCTTCCGACATCAAGGGCCAGCGCGCCCGGATCGAAATCACCGATCTTTGCCGTCAGTTCCTGCGGCTGGAGGCATGGCAGGACCGAGAGAAAATCCATATCCAGTCCTCGGACAAGACCCGCTCCCGCTGGCAGAAGATTCTGCTCGATACCACCAAGGGACGGGAGAAGCTGCATCTGTGGGGTCTGGGCGGTGTGCAGGAGATTCTCATTGATTCTACTGCCGGCGCGGAGATGATCCGGCTCAGGGATACAGCCGGTCAGGTGCTGGTCCTCGACGCGGCAAAGAAGCGTATCGAGGCGCGGGACGCGGCGGGCAGCCGGATGGTCCTGGACGGCGCTCGGGGCAACGTCATCGTCCGCTCGGCCAAGAAGGTGTTGATCAACCCATGACCACGCTAAGGAGAATCACCCATGGATGAGTTGCATTCGGGACCGCCCTTTGATTGGGAGCAAAGCGAGCGCCTGCTGGTGCGGACGTTCGAAGCCTGGCGCAGCGAATTCCGCGGCATCCTCGAGGACCACCGCCGCGAGATTCAGGCGCGCCTGGAGAAGATCGAGCGCGAGATCGAAAAAAAGTCGGACAAGGAGACGGTGGAGCTGCTGGTCAACAGCGTGCAGGCGGACCTGCGCCGGCATGCCGATGACATCAAAACGCTGGAGGCCGGGCTGACGAACAAGATGGACGTTCAAACCATGTGGAAGGTGGTGGGCCTGGTGCTGACGCTGGGCGCCGCCGTGGGCGGCCTGGTGAGCTTCATCGTACAGCTCGTAACAGGAAAGTAGGGATGGCGAGACCCCAGGCCCGGCTCGGCGACAAGACAAGCCACGGCGGAGTGATCGTCAGCGGCGCCGAGCGCACTCTGGTCAACGGCAGGCCCGCGGCCCGCATGGGCGACCGGCACAGCTGTCCAATACCGGGTCACGGCACGACGCCCATCGTGAGCGGCAGTCCCGACACGTTGACGGAAGGCAAGCCTAATGCGCGGATGGGAGACGCCACGGCCTGCGGCGCCCGCATCGTGACGGGGAGCCCAGACACCCATGTCAACTGAACAGGAATTTACCGAAGTCTTGCGCCTGTTAGCTGCAGGCCTCGGTATGACCGACGCCGAAGACACGCCCTACCTCAGCCAGATCCACGACCGGCTGGCCGAGATCAAGACGCTGCATGAGCAGAGCCACGAGGCCTCCGAGGCCATCCGCTCCGAAGCCCAAGCGGTGCTCGAGGCCCATGCCGAGAGCGCGCAGGAGTATCTCCAACAGGTGGAGACGCCCGAGCTGCCCGATTTCCATCCCTTCCTCTCCGCGCCGGAGGGCACTACGGTGCGCGTTCTGCCGGACGGAGGACGTCTATTCACCCTGGTCGATGCCGCGATGGTCCGGGTCCTCGCCGAGGGCGGACTGATCTTTATCGGCGAGGACGGCGCGGCGGTTGGGCTGGAGCCGGCCCGTGGCGGCGTGGTGCGGCTGCCCGATGGCCGGACGCTCACGCTCAAGCCCGAGGCCATCCGTACGACCCATGAAGCGGCCGGGATCGAGGGATTGCCCCTTGACATCGATCCGGTCCAGGTCGCCGAGGGTCGCTACCGTGTGGAGCTGCCGGGCGGGACCCGCCTGGATGTGTCCCACTACGAACGCTCCGTCGTCGTCGGCAACCCGGACGGCACCACCGACATCCTCGGTCTCACTTGTATGGAAGGGATCGGCGAGGAGGTCGAGGTGCGTCTGGTTCCGGGCGGCGCCAAGGGTTTCGAGGCGCTCGGTAGCGGGCATCGTGGGATCGTCGAGGCCGATGGGACGATCCATCTCGCCACGGCAAACGGCCTGGACCTCGTCATTCGGTTCCCTGATGGAGAAGAGCTGGAACGTGACACAGGACCGGATGATCCGCTAACCATGCACTGTGAGGAACGCGACTGATGGCGCTCGACATCCTGGGAAAAGGACTGGGATTTCCGTTCCGCTTCGAGCGCCGCTCCGGCGGGGCCGAGGTGTCCTCGGCCACTACAGCCGAACATGAACACATTCACGAAAGTATTGTCCAGATTCTCGGCACCAGCCCGGGCGAGCGTTTCATGCGTCCCGAGTTTGGCTCCCGCTTGAAGAGTCTGGTCTTTGAAGCCAACGACGAGGTGCTCAAAGGTTTGATCCGGCACGACGTGATCGAGGCGATCAAGCGGTGGGAGAAACGCGTCATCGTTACCGCCGTGACCTTCGATCCCTCGTCCCAGGAGATCGACCGCCACGTGCTGCCCGCGCGCATCTCCTACCGCGTCATCCGGAGCCAGGTGGAAGGGAATTTGGTCTATCCCTTCCATCGCGAGCCGCCCCAGGGTCCCACGACCCGAGGCCCCACTTCCCGACACATTTCCGCCGGCGCCGGTAAGTAACAAGTGAGGGGGGTGTGCCGGCTCGGGACTGGCTCCCGGGGCGGCACCCCAAGACGGACAGAGGAACGAGAAGATGGGTCGAGCGAGCATTGCCTATACGAACAAGGACTACGACTCCCTGCGCCGGGAGCTGCTGGGGAGAGTGCCACAGCTGACCGACCGTTGGACGGACTTTAACGCCTCCGACCTCGGTGTCGTGCTGCTGGAGCTGTTCTGCGGGGTCGGCGACATGCTGGCCTACTACCTGGACGCCCAAGCTGGGGAGGCCTTCTTGCCCACGGCCCGGCAGCGCCAGAACGTCATTCAGCTGTGCAGGCTCATCGGCTACCGGCTCGACGCTCCCGTCGCTGCCACGACCGCCTTGCGGTTCTCTCTCGACGTGCCCCTCGATGCGGATCTGGCCATACCGGCGGGAACAGCTGCCAGCGCTCGTCTGGACGACGGGGATGTCGAATTCGAGACGGCCGCGGAAGCCATCCTTCCGAAGGGCCAGCTGACGGTCGACGTCGCCACGCGCCAGGGACGCCGCACGGTGGAGACCTTCACCGGCACGGGGGAGCCGAACGCGCATGTTTCGCTGACCGGGACCCGGATCGCTCAGGGCAGCCTGCGTGTGCTGATCAACGAGCAGGCCTGGCGGGAAGTCTTGCACTTTCAGGAAAGCGGCGGCGAGGACGAACACTTCGAGGTCGAGACCGATGGGCTGGACCGGACGCGGATTCTCTTTGGTGACGGGGTGCGCGGCGCGACGCCACTGGGGGGAGCCGCCATCCATGTCTCCTACCTCGATACCCTGGGCGCTGGCGGCAATCTCGGCGCCGGGATCGTCACCGAACTTTCGGGTCCTATCCACCAGGACGGCGAGCCCGTGGCGGTGAACGTCACCAATCCGGTTCCGGCCACCGGGGGCGCGGACCGCGAGAGCGTGGAGCACGCCCGCCGGCAGGCGCCGGCCGAAGTGCGCGCGGTCTGGAAGGCGCTCACCAAGGACGACTACAAGGCGCTGGCCGAGGGCTATCCGGGCGTGGCCAAGGCCCAGGTGCTGGACGTCAACGACTGCGCCAACATCCGCTACTACCAGGTCAACCTGGCGGTCGCGCCCCGGGGCGGCGGACCGCCCTCGGCGCTGCTGAAACGCGACCTCGCCGCGTTCCTGGAATCGCGCAAGGTCATCACCATCGAGATCAACCTCTTCGAGCCGGTCTACCGGCCGGTCTCCATTGACGCCGACATCCACGTCTACTCCGGCGAAGACCTCGATCTGGTGCGCCGCCGCATGGAGCAGGCGCTCCGTGATTACTTCGACTTCGAGCGCATGAACTTCGGCCGGGCGGTGCCGTCCTCGGACCTGATCGCCCTGCTCGACGGGGTGCGCGGCGTGAGCCACGCGCATCTCTACGCGCCGGCGCGGGACGTCGAGGTTGGCGCCGCGACCATTCCCCTGTTGGGCGAGGTCCGTCTGGATGTCCGGAGGGCCGGCTGATGGCTCCCTACTTCGAGAAAAAACTCGTCGAGCTGCTGCCGCCCTTATACAAGGAACGCGACGAGACCGGCGACCTCGAAGCGTTCTTGGGCATTCCGGCCACCGTGCTCGACGAACTCAAGGAACGCATCGACCGTTTTCCCGACCTGTTCGACGTAGACCGCTGCGACCCTCGGTTTCTGCCGCTCCTCGGGGAGGTGGTCGGGCACCGCTTCGACCGACAAGCCGACGCCGAGACCCAGCGCCGCGAAATCCGGGAGGCCATCGAGATCTACCGGCGCAAGGGCACGCTGCCGGCCATCGGCCGCACGCTCGCCGATCACGGCTGGAGCGGCCGCATCGAGGAGACCTTCCGCCAGGCGCTGCGCCTCAATCGCCGCGGGGTGGTGGGCCGATCGAAGTTGCCCGGACGGGTCTACAGCCTTGGCGCGTACCGCCTCGCAAGCGACACGGTCACCCCCGGGCTCCGGGACCGTCTGCGGTTCCATCATCCTGCCGGCACGCGGGTTTTCTTTCAGCAGTGGCTTGCGCTCTTGATGTCGGTCGAATCGGAGGTCGAGGTTTTTTCGAAGGAACGGGTGCGGCGCATCGGCTTCGGACATCTGCACGAGACCTTCGTCGTCGGCAACAACGTCCTGAACGGAAGCCATCGCCTGACGCGCACCGTGAAGACCTGGGGGCTGTGGTGGGTCACCGCCGGCACCACGCTCCTGCACGAGGTAGCGCGCGCCGGGGTGTCGATCCGACGCTGGCATGGACGCAATCCGAGATTCCAGCTCAATGGTTCCGCCCTCAACGCCGAGCAGCTGCCGAACGTGTGGATCAGCGGGCGCAAGCTCGCCGTCTGCTGCGTCGTCGAAACCCGGCTGAGGCCGACCCCCGCAGCCCCCTACATGCGCCTGGCCGGTCAGGACTTGAATCGCGCCCGTCTCAATCGATCCGCGCCCGCATGCACCGTCGCGTTCCGCCAAAAGGACGACTGCGCCGAGGCGCGGGCGGGCTTCGCGGCGGCGGTCAATCTCTTCACCGTCACCCAGTGGCCAGCGGCCGCATAAGGAGATTCAGGTGGCCATTCATCTCTACGAGGACAGCGCGCTCACCCAGCAGATCTCCGAGGGCGATCTCTCGAACCCGGACAACGACACCTACAACGGCACGGACGGGGAAGCGAAGGACAAGGAGCTGTTCCTCGCCAACGAGCAGACCACCCTGGCTTCGGCTCTGGCCTCGGGCGCGACGTCGGTCTCGCTCGCCGCCGCCCGGTTCGCCAACGACGAGGTCATCGTCATCGGCAGCGAGCAGATGTTGATCACCGCCGGCGGCGGCACCACCACGCTCACCGTCACGCGGGGGTACTCCAACACGACCGCCGCCGCGCACAGCTCCGCGGCAACCGTCTACTCCGGCTACGACTACACCGATCTGGTGATCGAGCCGGTCGACGAGACGGGCGGCGACGAGAGCGACTGGTACAAGCTATCGCTGACCGAGGCGGGCCTGGATTCGGCCACGGCAGGTGCGTCGCTCACCGTGGGCGACAAGGACCATGACGACACCACTTCGATCTGGCGGCGCTGCACCGTGCCCGCCTCCACGGCCGTGCAGAACAAGATCGACCTGAAGCTCAGGATTACCGGCACCGAGAACCCGATTGAGTAGGGGGCCAATGAATGAAGACCGTCCAAGGGGAGCTGAAGCGTGAGCACGAGCATCCAGCGGGAGGCGGATGCGGCGGTGTGGGTGGTCGCGCCGGTGTCCATCGAGGCGGCTATCGCCGCCCGGGTCGTGGACGAGCTGGAGCGACGCGCCGACGGCAGGCAATGGGTCACGCGGCCGATCCATTTCGAGGGCGACCTGGAGCCGCTCATCCACGGACGGGTCTCGATCCGCGGCGATGCCAAACAGCGGATCACCGCAAACGTGACCCGGTCCTCGGATGGCCGTCAGTGGGTGGTCCGACCCGAGGTGCGGGCGGCCGACACCCGGCAAGCCGTCTCGATGGTGCTGGCGGCGGCTGTGGACAGCCGGCAGTGGGTGGTGGCGGGGCGCGAGTCGGTGCTGGACTGCCACCAACGCGTCCTCGGCAAGGTGGCTCCGGACGCGGCGAGCCGGCAGACGGTCTTCGCCGTGCTCATCCGCGAAAGCCACCGCATCCAGGTCTGAAGGAGCGATTCGCATGTCCCTCGGATTGATCGTCACAAGCGGCCGCATCCTCACCGCCAAGCTTCTGCTCGGCGAGCCGGTCGAAGGCATCACCCACTGCGCCATCGGCGAGGGGGACGCGACGTTCACCGACCCCCTCAATCCGCCGGTGCCGGACATCGATCAGCGGGCGCTCAAGAACGAGCACGCCCGCAAGCGCTTCTACAAGCGCACCTTCCTCGAGGAGGACGCCCAGGGGTCGCTGATCGTGAACGGCGTCCACTACCTCGATACCGTCCGGGAGACCCGGACCCTCGGCGTCTACTTCCGTTTCGAGGAGAGCGAGGCCAACGGCATCACCATCCGCGAGTACGGCTTTTTTGGCGGCAACGTCGCCTACGTGGACGGGCATGACGCGGACTGCGCGGCCGGGGGCGTCCATCACCCCGACACCAATCCGGCCGGTGAAGTGCTCAACTCCGGCTACCTCTACGAGGTCAAGAACATCCCCGACTTCAGCAAGATTTCCGACACGCGGGTGGAGCTCGTCGGAATCATCAAGATCTAGGAGAAGACCCCATGTCCATCTCGCGCGACACCTTCAACCCCGAGGCCAACTACAAGCGGGTGCGCTATCACCAGGACCGCGACCTGCTCGACTCCGAACTCAACGAGCAGCAGGACATCCTGCATCGCGAGCGCAAGAAGATCGCCGACCAGCTCTTCAAGGAAGGCTCGGTGATCCGTGGCCTGACCGTGTCGATTACCGGCAACGTCCTGAGCGTGGCCGACGGGCTCGTTTACATCGACGGCTCCATCGAGCAGGTCCCTGGGGCGGTCCTCACCTACGATCCGGCCGTCGATGTGGGCGCGGACTACGTCTACGTCGAGCTCTTGAAATACAACTACGGCCTCAACCACGACGCCGCGCTGATCAACCCGGCCACGGGGGAGCCGACCGCCGAGCGTGAGAAATGGGTCCTGGCTCTCAAGGACCACGACACCAGCGCCGAGGCGCTGCCCAACAACGTCACCGGGCGCAAGGTCGTCGCCATCTACAAATTCGACCGGGAAACGGGCGAGGTCACGACCACGGTCCAGGAGAAGTCCCAGATGTACCTGCGGGACCTCCTGGGAACACTCCCGGGCGACCGCATCACGGTCGCCTCCATCACCGAGAACCAGCTCGCGTTCGCGGCGGCCGAAGGGCTGAACTCGCTGCTCGACAACCTGGCCGAGCGGACCTTCGATCAGGCCGGCAGCTACCTGGTCCAGGGGCTCGACAGCTTCATCGGCAGCGACGACGGCGAGAGTGTCGAGGTGATCACCAACGCCGGTCGCGCCTACATCCAGGGCTACCGCCTGCAGAAGGACCTGCCCACCACGACGGTGGTGCCGAAGTCCGTCGCCACCAAGGCGGTGCGCGGCGAGCAGAAGACCTACAGCGTCGGCAACCGGCGCTACCCGGTCAACAGCACGCCACTCAAGGCGACCCGTCAGGTCGAGGCCATCGTCGCCATCGTCTCGAACATCACCCGAGGGTCGGTGGGCGGCGGCGAGGACCTGCTGCAGCCCAACCCGGTGGTGGACATCCTCGAGGTGAGCCAGGGCGCCACCGTCTATCAGGAGGGCGTGGACTGGCGGCAGTCCGGCAACCACGTGGACTGGCTCGGCTCAGGACAAGAGCCCGCCATCGGCACCACCTACACCGTGCGCTGGACCTATACGCGCCAGATGGTCCGAGGCAGCGACTACGTGGACGGCGGTTGGTTCGACGAATCCGCGCATCCCGTCCCGGCAGAGTACTTCTACCTGGTGACCGCCGTGGACGGTGATGGCGAGACCCCCTATGACGCGGACCAGGTCGTCTCCCGCGACACGCTCGCGGGGGAGATCAACCGGCTCACCTGGCTGCCAGTCAACGGTGCCACGGGCTACCGCATCTACCGAGCCACCGGGAACACCGGACGCGCCGACTTCGAGCGGCTCGCCGATGTCGCCGCGGCGGCGAGCGCCTACGTGGACGATGGTGTGGACGAGATCGCGGGCGGCACACCGCCCGAAGCCAACACCAGCGATGTGACGATGTCGCCGGTCCGGATCGCACTCGACGACCTGAGCCTCGTGAACTTCGGCCGGAGCGACGTGGGGGATGCACCGGTGGACGGCTCGAACGTGAGCATTGACTACGACTACACCCTGGGGCGCAAGGACGTGATCTACGCCACCACCGGCGAGATCAAGCGGCTCGAGGGCGCGCCGGCGGACAGGCCCAAGCTGCCGCTGGTCCCGGAGGACACGCTGGCCTTGGGCAGCATCGACTGCCCGCCCAACTCCGTCACCATGCGGATCGTCAACTTCGGGCTGACCCGCGTCACCATGGACCGGCTGCACGAGATCATCCAGGACGTCGAGGACCTCAAGGTCAACGACGCGCAGTTCCAGATGAACTCGGAGCTCCAGAACCGGGACGCGCAGACCAAGAAGGGCATCTACTCCGATGACTTCTCGAGCGACGCCCAGTCCGACATCCACCACGACGAGTGGAGCGCGCGCATCGATCCCGTGCGCCAGTTCGTGGGCCCCGGCCGCGCGGCCACGTCCAACGCGCTCGAGGTGGACCGGAACGCGAGCCGGGCGCTGTTCAACGGGAGCCTGGTCCTGCTGCCCGGCGCCGAGACGGTGCTGATCGAGCAGAGCGACTGGTCCGAGGACAAAAACATCAACCCCTATGCGGTGTTTGAGAAGCCCGAGGCCGGGGTCGAGGTCACACCCAACATCGGCCGCCGGGGACAGACCGGCGTCGCCGTGACAGGAGCCAACTTCACCCCCGGCGCCACCGCCGTCACCGTACGCTGCGACGGGCGCGTGGTCGCCACCGGCGTCACCGCCGACGCGGCGGGACGAGTGAGCGCCTCGTTCGTCGTGCCCGCCGACATCCCGAGCGGCAACCGCATCGTCGAGGTGACCGACGGCGCCGGGTCCGCCCAGACGAACCTGCAGGTCAACGATCCGCTGGTGATCACCCGCATCCAACGCGTCGTCGTCAACCGCACCATCGTCCGCCGTCAGACCATCGTGCGCCGGACGCCGCCCCGCATCGTCCGCATCCCGGTCGTGCGCACCGTCTGGCGATGGCGGTGGCGATGGCGCCGACGCGATCCCCTGGCGCAGACCTTCAGCTTCACCCGCAACCGCGTCATCTCGGCCGTGGGCGTCGAGTTCACGGCTAAGGACGCCTCGATCCCCGTCACCGTCCAGATCCGAGGCGTTACCACGGGTCTGCCCAACGAGGTCGTATTGGCGGAAAAGGTTGTCGCCCCTGACGAGATCGCGCTCGACGGGGAGACGAAGATCACCTTCGACGATCCCTTCTACGCCCAGGCGAACACCAGCTACGCGGTGGTGCTCCTCACCAACAGCACCCACTACCGGGTACGTATCGCCACCCTCGGACAGCAGGGACAAAACGGGGTCATCACCCGCCAGGCCTACGCCCAGGGCGTATTGATCGAGAGCTCGAACGCCGAGACCTGGACGCCGCTCAATGCCTCCGACTTGACGCTCAAAATCTACGGCTACGACTTCCAGGCCTCGGGCGAGGTGCGTTTCGAGCCCATCACCGGCGTCGAGTTCAGCGAGCTCAACCTCGACGAGTACTCGGCAATCCCGGAAGGTACGGGCATCGCCTGGGAATACTCGACCGACAACGGGTCCACCTGGGACGCCATCGTGCCGGCCGAGGAGGAGAACCTGCCGAACCTTGCCGCCAATGTCCTGGTACGGGCCCTGTTCGCCGGCAGCGAAGCCAACGACTCGCCCGCGCTCAACTTCAAGGACGTGAACCTGATCGGCTACCTCAACCACACCTCCGGCACCTACGTCACCCGCGAGAACGAGCTGACCCAGGGCGTGGCATCGACCAAGGTCTACGTCCAGATGCACATCCCGAGCGGCACTTCGGTCGACTGGTACGCCTCCAACGACGGCGGCGTCACCTGGGAGTCGCTGACCCTCGATTCCACGCGCGAGATCGATCAGGAGTGGACCGAGTACACCTACAGCCACACCTTCGCCGATCCGGCCGGGGACAAGGTCCGCTACAAGGCGGAGCTCACCGGCAACCGCCTCGTCTACCCGCGCATCCACACCCTGGGCGCGACGCTCAGCTGACGGTGGAGTTCCGATGATCACGCGACGCCAGGGCGGCCTGACCGAACTGATCCCCTCACCGCAGGAAAAGCGTGAGGGTGTGCTGCGCGATCATGCCCTCGACCTGCTCGCCAATCTGGACGCGCGCCTCGGGCGGATCGAAGCCCACCTCGGGCTTTCCGCCGAGGAGGCCGGGGAGTTCCGAGCCCTCATGGATCGCATCCGCCGAGAGGAATCCGAGGCCCGGCGCATCCATCGCGAGCAGCTCGCGGCGGACGTCGTCAAGCGCTGAGCGAACACCGGCGCTTCCATCCCAGGCGGTAAGTCCCGGTTTGTCCGCGACTTACCGCCTCACCCACATAAAGCCTTTGATATCAACTGGTTAAGGCCGAGGTTCGCTTTGTTTTCTGTTCAGGAAGAAGCGTTCATGTGGGTGAACGTGAACACCCCGTTCCCCTTGCTGGACAAGGGTTTACGGGCCGACAGCAAGGAGACCCGATGGACCTGCGCGAACTGCACTTCGGGGTCGAGATCGAGACGGTCTGGCGAACGCGCAAACGCGTGGCCGAGGCCATCCAGTCGGTGGTGGGCGGCAGCGTCACCCATCCGGGGCGGCCGGGGTTTTTCGACCCCTGGGAGGTCGCGGACACGCAGGGGCGCACCTGGAGGGTCGTCTCCGACGGCTCCCTCAGCCACGTCCCGAGCCACCTGCGGGCCGAGGTCGTCACCCCGGTCCTGGCGTACGGCGACATCCCGACCCTCCAGGAGGTCATTCGGGCGGTCCGTAAGTGCGGCGCCAAGGTCGACCGGCATTGCGGCATCCACGTCCACGTGGACGCGAGCCGCTTCGACGGGCGCACCCTCGGAAACCTCGCCAAGACGGTCTACAAGCAGGAGCCGCTCATCCTCGCGGCGCTCGGTGTCACCGAGAACCGGCAGCAGACCTACACGCGACCGGTGCGCGACGACCTGATCCGCGATATTGAGCGCCACCGACCCCGGACCACTGACGAGCTCAACCGCATCTGGTACGGCTATCACAACCGCCACCCGCAACACTTCGACAGCACCCGCTACCACGGCGTGAACCTGCACAACGTCTGGTACCGGGGCACGGTCGAGTTTCGCTGGTTCGAGGCGACGCTCCACGCCGGCAAGGTCAAGGCCTACATCCAGCTTGTGCTGGCCGTCGCCACCAAGGCGCTGAACGGACGCGCCGCGTCCAGCCACAAGCGCCGCTTCGATCCCCGAAGCGCGCGCTACGACTTCCGGGTCTTCCTACTCCACCTCGAGCTCATCGGCGACGAATTCAAGACCGCGCGCAAACACCTGCTGGCGTGCCTGCCCGGGGACTCGGCTTTCAAGCGCGGGAGATCGGCGCCCGAGGCGCCACCCGCCATCGAGGCGGAATCAATCACCACGGAGGCCGGGCCGCAAACCCGGCCTCCAGCTTTTGAGGAGGAGATCACCGCTCAAACCGAAGGAGAAAACACGCGATGAGAGTGCGCATCAGGAATACCGACCTGGACGGCAAGCCGCTTGAGGGCGAAGGAGAAACCTTCACCGGGAAGACCGAGTTCGAGGTCGTCCAGGCCATGCAGGGGGCGACGCTCTTCTCCGATCAGACGACGCTCGCGGATTACATCGACATGATCCTGCGCAACGCCAAGATGCTGGCCGGGATCGACCTGGTCGTCAAAGGCGATACGCCCCAGGAGAAGGCGGGCGCCCTCCTCGCCTGCCTAATCGACCACGGCCTGGCGGAGTACGTCGAAGACGAGTCTCCGGAGCCGATCACGGTGCCCGCCGCCGTCTGGCGGGGCCTCGAGGCGGTGAAGGACTCCGGAACCACCAACATGCTCGACCGGCCCGCGGTCCTCAAGATCGCCGAATTCCTCGGTTTCCACGAGACGGCACGCTGGATCGAAGCACACCACGGGCCTTACTCCGAAGGGCTGTTCAAGGGATTCGTGGTCGACCCCGAGGAAGAAAAACGCTGATGTGTGGTCAGGCCGGAATCATCCTGGGACAGAAGCGGCGCCGCGCCGAGGAGCGCGACCATCTCGCCTGGCTCTTCACACAGCTCCTCGTGTTGAACGAGCCCCGGGGGCCACATGCCACCGGCGTCGCGTGGCTCAACCGCGACGGCGAGCACCGGCTCTTCAAGCGGCCGGTGCGAGCCAGTCGGTTCGTGAGCGACAAGACGTTCCTCGAAGTCCTGGGCGGGGTCGACAACCGCGCCACGCTGCTGCTCGGCCACACGCGGTGGCGCACGCGTGGCGACGAGCAGGTCAACGAGAACAACCACCCGATCCGGGCCGGCGACATCCTCGGCACCCACAACGGCACCATCTATAACGCCAACACCCTGTTCCGGCGCTTCAAGCTGCGGCGCTTCGCCGAGGTGGACAGCGAGCTGATTTGCCGGCTGGCCGGCCGGGCCGCCAGAGGTGGCCCGATTGACACCGTCCGGTTCAAGGACCGTCTCAAGCTCTGCCGCGGGCAGATGGCTGCAGTGTTGGCCTCCCGGCTCGATCCCGAGACTATCGTCGTGCTCAAGGGCAACAAGCCGCTGGAGCTACGGTTCCACCCGCGGCACCGAGCCGTCCTCTACGCCTCCGATGCCGCGTATCTGGACGCGGTCCTGGACGAGGAGCGCGGCTGGTGCGAGCTGAGCATTCCACCGATGAGCCTGCTGGTGTTCCGGCACCGGATGCTGGCGGACTTCTCAATCGAGCCGTTCGAGTTTGTCGCGCAGGCCCGACGGCGCAAGAACGCCCCGGTCGAGGAGGCACCATGACGCCGAGAGAGAAGCCGACAGAACCCGGAGAGTCCCCGAAGATGAACACATCAGCCGTGTTCAGCCTCTTCGTCTACGGCACGCTCAAGCGCGGGTACTGGAACCACGACGCCTTTTGTCAGGGCGTGCTGGAGATCCGGGAGGCGCAGGTTCGAGGCCGACTCTACGAGGGGCCGGGATTTCCGGTGCTCGAGGTCCCGGACGAGGACGTCCTTGCCTACGGGACCGCGAACCCTCTGGCCGACGTGGCCACACAGGCGGACCTGTCCGACTCGATGGGATCAAACCCCCGACCGCTCCCCGAAAGCGCCACAGCGGGCCCGTGGGGCGCCGTGTCCGGGGAGCTGCTCACCTTCGACGACCCCGAATCCCGCCTGCCCGCCATCGACCGCCTGGAGGGCTTCCGCCCGGGCGGTTCCAGCCTCTACCGGCGGGTGCTGGTCCCGGCCGCGGTGAACGGCCCCCGAGAGCTCGCCTGGGTCTACGCAGTCGAGGAGACCGGCATCAAACGGCGCCGGATCGTGTCCGGCCACTGGCCGGAATAACGGCCCGCCCCAGCTAACAGGCCGAGGGCAAGGTGCCCTCGGCCTTCACCCCTCGCGCCGGCTGTTCTGATCTGTCGGTACCTGACCTCCTTATTGGTCGGGTTGGGTGGCCCAAATCGTCGGCGCAACACCCGTCCCGGTCGTGATGTGGGTCCGCCCCCGTCGAAGAACTTTTCCTTGACGCTTTCCCGCATTTTCCACACTTTGCTAGAATATGGTCATGTATTCCCAAGAATCGCTCCGATGGGGTAGCTATGACGAGCCGAGATGATGTCCTCACCATTCCCGACGTCGCCAGCCTCCTCAAGGTGACAGAGAAGACCGTGTATAGCCTCGTCCGAAAGGGCGACTTGCCTGCCTTCAAGGTCGGCGGCCAGTGGCGGTTCCGTCGAACGGCAATCGACTCATGGATCGAGGTGAAGACCAATGCCGCTGGCGTGCAACCGGACAACGATGGAGTGAAACGGCCGGGCGCCAACCGGGAGAATTGATCGATTCAAAGGGGTCTGCCATTGCGTCAAGTGGACCAGGAGATTGAGAAGCCACGATGAGGATTGTCTCCAACACGGGAACGGATCGCGTCGTTGATCTCATTCAACCGTTGCTGCGGCCTGGCCATCAGATCGACTTAGCCTCTGAAGCATTATCCCTTCATGCGTTCGGGGAGCTCGCCGAGAAGCTGTCCCGAATGGCGAAGGCGCGTCTTGTCCTACCGCCCGACGATGTGGAACTGAGCCTCTTCGGGTCCGAGGCAGATCGGGCCGCACGCAACCGGCTGCAAGGCCGCTGGTTGGCCAATCGCTGCGCGGATTGGGTGGAGAAGACGGTCGAGGTCCGCCGGGCCGACCGACCCGTTCCACAAGGTGCTGTCGTTCTGCGCAACGGTGATGGGAGCCCGCAGCAGGCCGTGCTGGGCTCGTTCTCGTTCAGCACGGACGGGCTCGGTCTCGCTCCGGGCAACCCACTCAACCTAATCCAGGCCTCCGAGACCCCCGAGGAAAGCGAGCGGTTGTGTGAATGGTTCGACGAGCAATGGTCTGCCTTGGCCGTGGGTAACGCAGCCAAGGCCGGTGTCGTGGACCTGTTGCGATCCCTCGCGGCGCACCGCGATCCGCTCAGCATCTATGCATTGATCTTGCACCACATGCTCCGCACCCAAGGCGATGAACTGGACGAAGAGCAAGTCGTCAAGTCAGCCACGGGAATCCGCAATACGGAGGTCTGGAAGAAGCTCTTCAAGTTTCAGCGCGACGGCGTCGTGGGCGCCATCGACAAGCTCAACCGTTTCGGCGGGTGCATCGTTGCCGACAGCGTGGGGCTTGGAAAAACGTTCGAGGCGCTGGCCATCATCAAGTATCACGAGCTACGCAACGACCGCGTTCTGGTTCTCTGCCCCAAGCGTCTGCGCGACAACTGGACCCTTTATCGCGCCAACGACCGTCGCAACTTCCTCGCTGGTGACCGCTTCAACTACGACATCCTCAACCACACGGATCTGTCGCGTGACGGGGGCATGTCGGGCGATATCGACCTTAGCTACGTGAATTGGGGGAACTACGACCTCGTCGTCATCGATGAGTCACACAACTTTCGCAACAAGCGCACCCCCCGACAGGGAGGCGAGACTCGTTACGACCGGTTGATGCGCCGGATCGTACGCGAGGGCGTGAAGACGAGGGTGCTCATGCTGTCCGCGACCCCAGTCAACAACCGCTTGGCCGACCTGCGCAATCAGATCGCCTTTGCGACGGAGGGGGACGACACAGCACTGGTCGACCACGGCATTTCAAGTGTCGACGGCACGACCCGGCTCGCACAGAAGCAGTTCAACCGATGGCTCGACCTCGACGATGCCGAGCGCACGCCGTCGCGGCTCATCGAAATGCTGGGGTTCGATTATTTCGCGCTGCTGGATCGACTCACCATCGCGCGCTCGCGCCGACATCTCGAGAAGTACTACGGAACGTCGGAGACAGGCCGTTTTCCAGAGCGACTGAAACCCATCAATGTCAAACCCGACGTAGACCTGGCGGGCGAATTCCCCTCCATCCGCGAAATCAACTTCGAGATTCGACGTCTGAACCTGGCTGCCTATGCCCCGCTCCGATACGTGATGCCACACAAGCGGGACGCGTATGACGAGATGTACAGCACCAAACTCGAGAGCGGTGAGGGATTCTTCCGGCAGGCGGACCGCGAGGAAAGTCTGATCCAGCTCCTGCGTGTCAACGCGTTAAAGCGCATGGAAAGTTCGGTGACCTCCTTCGCGCTTACGGTACGGCGCCAACTCAACGATGTGGAGGCGACACTCGCACGCATCGAGGAGCAGGCCGACGAACTGGAAGAGCTCGACATCGCCGATGTCGACATCGAGGACCCTGCGTTCGAGAGCTTGCTGGTGGGCCGCAAGGTCAAGGTCCTGCTTCAAGACGTCGACCTGATCCGCTGGAAACAGGATCTGGTTGAAGATCGGAATCGCCTGGCCACGCTCCACGCGGCGGCTTGCGAAGTCAGTGCGACGCGTGACGCCAAGCTCGCCGAGCTGCGCGCAGTCATCGAGAGGAAGTGTCACGCCCCCATCAACTCCGAGAACCGGAAGCTGATCGTTTTCACGGCGTTCGCGGATACGGCCCGCTACCTCTACGACGAACTCTCGCCATGGGCGCAGAACACGCTGGGGTTGCAATCGGCTCTCGTGACCGGGACGGGAGGGAATCAGACGACCCTGCCGCATCTCCGAAAGGACCTCGCGTCCATCCTGACCGCCTTTGCGCCACGGACCAAGGAACGCCCCGAAGACTTGGCCAAGGAAGGTGAAATCGATCTCCTGATTGCCACGGACTGCATCTCGGAAGGCCAGAACCTCCAGGATTGCGACTGGCTCATCAACTACGACATCCACTGGAACCCGGTGCGCATCATCCAGCGATTCGGTCGCATCGACCGGATCGGCGCGCCCAATGAGTGCATCCAACTCGTGAACTTCTGGCCCAATCTGGAGCTCGAGGAGTATCTGCGGCTGGAACAAAGAGTGAGCGGTCGCATGGTGCTCCTGGACATCTCCGCGACGGGTGAGGAGAACCTGATCGAGCAGCAGTCGGGCGATCCGATGAACGACCTGGAGTACCGCCGCAAGCAACTCCTCAAGCTGCAGGACGCGGTCATCGATCTGGAAGACCTGTCGTCCGGAGTTTCCATTGCGGACCTCACCTTGACGGATTTCCGTATCGATCTGGCCGACTACCTGAGAGGGCAACCGGATGCCCTGACGGCCCTACCGCTCGGTGTCTATGCAGTGACCACAACGGCCGACGTCGAGATTCCGCCTGGCATGATCTTTTGTCTCCGAGCGGAGGGACCGGCGGCGGCTCGGCATTTTGAGCCTGGGTATCCCCTCGCGCCGCACTACCTGGTTCACGTCGGCGAGGACGGTGCCGTGCTGCTGTCGTTCACCCAGGCCAAGCAGGTTCTGGACCGTTTGAAATCGCTATGCCTGGGCCGCGACATGCCGGATGCCGGCGCCTGTTCCCGCTTTGACAAGGTCACCCGAGGAGACCGGGACATGCGCGTTGCGCAACGGCTCCTGGCTGCTGCGGTCGCTTCAATCGTGGGACAAAGCGAAGAGCGCGCGGTTGCCAGCCTCTTCACGCCCGGCGGCACACATGCGTTGGTGAGTGAGTTCGCCGGCATCAACGACTTCGAGGTGGTGGCCTTCCTCGTCGTATTGGCGGCGGAGGCGGCATGAAGCCATTTGATCCCATCGCGGCTCTCGCCCTACCCGCCGGTGCGCTTGTCGACCGTCGAGTGCCGAAAACGCTTCTGATCGAGAACGGGGCACCCACGGCGGCCGACAAGCGTCGCATCCGGGAGGGCGTCGAGGAGATCCGCTGGCTAGCCGCACTGAAACCCACCACGGTCGGGATAGCTGAACATCGTGACGCAGCCCGCGAGTATCTCGAGATCGCCGTGCTGAAGCTAACATTTCGTTCCGTGACACGCTCCGAGCGGCTCACCGAACTGGTCCACCGGGCCGTCCCCTATCCCGTACTACTCATCGCATGGCAGGGAGACGCCCCTGAACTTTCGCTGGCCCACAAGCGCTGGTCGCAAGGCGAAGCGGGAAAGACCGTGCTCGACGGCGATGTCGTCACCGCCCGGCTTGGAGATGACTGCACCGATGAACTGGCCGCTGCGTTCTGCGACGCACTTGCGATGAGCCGACAGCCCCGTACCACGCTCTATGCCCTCTACCAGAGCTGGATCGATTCGGTGCAGGCGTTACGCGCCGCCAGTGTCACGGGCAGGTTTCTGATCCCAACATCAGCGATGGAGGCAACGGACCGGACGGCCGCGTTGGAAGAGTACGCGGGTCTGGAATCCCGAATCTCTGAGCTGACTGCCGCCGCCCGCAAGGAAAAGCAAATAGCCCGTCAAGCAGACATGAACCTGGAACTCAAGCGCCTGCGGACCAACCGCGATGCCGTGCGCGCCAGACTGTGAGCCGAGAAGAACGTATGAACAAGATCAAGATCAACGACCCCGAGACTCGCTCGGCCGATGTCGTGGCGGAAAACCTTGAACAGCTGAAGATGCTGTTTCCCGAGGCGTTCACCGAGGGGCAGGTCGACTTCGAGGTACTCAAGCAGGTCCTCGGAGGCGCAGTGGACGAGCGCGAGGAGAAGTACGGCCTCAACTGGCACGGCAAGCGCCAAGCCCGGCAGCTCGCTTTGACTCCTTCGACCGGAACTCTGCGCCCGTGCCCTGAGGAGAGTGTCGACTGGAGTACGACGCAGAATCTGATGATCGAGGGCGACAACCTTGAGGTGCTCAAACTCCTGCAGAAGAGCTACGCCGGGAAGGTGAAGCTCATCTGTATTGACCCGCCTTACAACACGGGGAAGGACTTCGTCTATCCAGACAACTACCGTGACAACATTCGAAACTACCTGGAGCTGACGGGTCAGATCGACGGGGACAATCAGATTGTGTCATCCAATACGGAGGCATCTGGGCGATTCCATACTGACTGGATGAACATGATGTACCCGCGCTTGAAGCTGGCTCGTAGTTGTCTCCGCGAGGATGGTGTCTTGGTAATATCGATTGACGAAAGAGAGTATTCCCATCTTCGGACAATATGTAGCGAAGTATTCGGAGAGGAAAATCAGATTGGCACGCTGGTATGGAAGAACGCAACGGACAATAATCCAACCCATATAGCGACCGAGCACGAGTACTTGTTAATTGTAGGTCGTAGCAAGAGTGCACTGCAATCCGAATGGAAGTCTCACGTGTCCGATGTGAAGGAAGCTCTCCTACGCATCGGTAAAGAATTAACTTCTAAATACTCTGGTCAGGAACTGACAAATGCCTTCGTAAGATGGTTCCAGGAAAACAAAACGGAACTGGGACCGATGGATCGATATAAATACATTGACGCTGAAGGCGTATATACCGGGAGCCAGAGCGTTCATAATCCCGGCCGTGAGGGATATCGGTACGACATCATTCACCCGGTAACAGGTAAACCCTGCAAGCAACCTTTAATGGGTTACAGATTTCCAAAAGAGACCATGGACAACCTTTTGAACAAGAACAAAGTTCTTTTCGGTAGCGATGAGGGAAAGATCGTTGAACTCAAGGTATACGCCAGCGAGTATCAGGAAAAACTCAGCAGTGTTCTCGAGTTAGATGGTCGCTTGGGAGCTTATGACTTGAAAGCAGACTTCCCAGACGAAGGAAAGGTCTTTACCAATCCCAAACCTGTCCGATTATTGACAACCATTTTCCCATTCCTATTGAGAGATGACGGCGACATCTTGATGGACTTTTTCGCTGGTTCGGGCGCAGCGGCAAAAGCCATCCTAGAACTCAACTCACGGGACTCAATCCGTCGGCGGTTCATACTGGTACAACTTCCTGAGCCGCTTGACAGCGTGAGTCGGGATCAGAGGAGCGCGGTAGAACTGTGTGACGCACTGGCTAGGCCGCGAAACCTTGCGGAGATTGCCAAGGAACGTGTCCGTCGTGTTGGAGGCAAGAGCCGAGATGACAATCCGATGTTTTCAGGCGACCTCGGTTTCCGTGTCTTCAAACTCGACACCTCCAACATTCGTGCTTGGGACCCAGACCGCGAAGACTTGGCTGGGACGCTGCTCGGAAACGTAGACCACATCAAACGGGATCGAACAGAAGAAGACATTCTCTACGAGCTTTTGCTGAAGCTCGGACTTGACCTCTGTGTGCCCATGGAAGCCCGGGCCATCGCGGGTAAAGCCGTCCATTCCGTCGGCGCTGGCACGTTGATCGCCTGCCTTGACGAAGACATCGGTCTGGAGGATGTCGAGCCTCTAGCGCTCGGCATTGCCGAGTGGCATGGCGAGCTTGCGCCTGCCGGCGACAGCACCGTGGTGTTCCGCGATAGCGCATTTGTGGATGACGTAGCCAAGACGAATCTCACGGCCATCCTGTGTCAGCGCGGGTTGGGGAACGTCCGGAGCTTGTGAGACCGCCGTGAAACTCCATTTCGAGCCGAACCTCGACTTCCAAATCCAAGCGGTTGAAGCCGTGTGCGACCTGTTCCGCGGGCAGGAGATCTGCCGGACCGAATTTACCGTCACACAGGACCCAGCGGAGCTGCAAGCGCGTCTCGCGTTCGCCCCAAACGATCTCGGTATCGGGAACCGGCTGGCCTTGCTCACCGAGGAAATCCTGGGAAACCTGAAGGAGATTCAACTGCGGAACGGCGTCGCGCCGTCTGACTCCCTGGACTCGGGAGACTTCACGGTGGAGATGGAGACGGGAACCGGCAAGACCTATGTCTACCTGCGGACGATCTTCGAGCTGAACAAGCGCTACGGTTTCACCAAGTTCGTCATCGTCGTTCCATCCATCGCGATCAAGGAAGGCGTCTACAAGTCGCTGCAGATTACCGATGAGCACTTCCGGGCACTCTACTCCGGAACACCCTTCGACTATTTCCTCTACGATTCCACGAAGCTCGGGCAGGTGCGGAATTTCGCCACCAGTCCGCAGATCCAGATCATGGTGGTGACGGTCGGTGCCATCAACAAGAAGGATGTCAACAACCTTTACAAGGACAGCGAGAAGACGGGCGGCGAGAAGCCGATCGATCTCATTAAGGCTACGCGGCCCATTCTGATCGTCGACGAGCCGCAGAGCGTGGACGGCGGCTTGGCCGGGCGCGGCAGAGAGGCTCTGGGGGCGATGAACCCCCTATGCACACTGCGCTACTCAGCAACGCACGCGGACAAGCATCACATGGTCTATCGGCTCGACGCTGTCGACGCCTATGAGCGCAAGCTGGTCAAGCAGATCGAGGTGGCGTCCGCTACGGTCGAGGGCGCGCACAACAGGCCCTACGTCCGGCTCATCTCAACGAGCAGCCGGCGTGGAACCATCAGCGCCAGGGTCGAGCTTGACGTCGAGGTCGCGGGAAAAGTTCGGCGGCAGGTAAAGGTCGTCCAGGACGGTGACGATCTCGAACAGACGACGGGCCGCGCTGTCTACCGTGATTGCCGAATGGGCGAGATCCGCGTCGAGAGGGGCGCCGAATTCGTGGAGCTCCGGGTGCCCGGCGGTGAGCGCTACCTCGAGCCGGGAGAAGCTTGGGGCGAGGTAGATGCCCTCGCCGTCCAGCGAGAAATGATTCGTCGAACCATTCGGGAGCATCTCGACAAGGAGAAACGGCTTCGCCCGCAAGGGATCAAGGTGCTCAGTCTCTTCTTCATCGATGCCGTGGATCGCTATCGCCAGCACGACGACGAAGGCAATGCCGTCAAGGGAGACTACGCCCGGATTTTCGAGGAAGAGTATCGGCGTCTCGCCAATCACCCGGACTACCGCACGCTCTTTGAGGAGGTTGATCTCACCTCAGCCACCGAGGACGTCCACAACGGCTACTTCTCCATCGACAGGAAAGGCGGTTGGACGGACACCGCCGAGAACAATCAGGCCAATCGCGACAACGCGGAGCGCGCCTACAACCTGATCATGAGGGAGAAGGAAGAGCTCCTGAGCCTCGAGACACCGCTCAAATTCATCTTCTCCCATTCGGCACTGCGCGAAGGGTGGGACAACCCCAACGTCTTCCAGATTTGCGCGCTCCGTGACATTCAGACCGAACGAGAGCGTAGGCAGACGATTGGGCGTGGGCTGCGCCTATGCGTCAACCAGAAGGGCGAGCGCCTGCGTGGCTTCGACGTCAACACACTCACCGTCGTTGCGATGGAGAGTTACGAAGAGTTCGCCGAGAACCTACAGCGGGAAATCGAGCAGGACACGGGAATCCGCTTTGGTGTCGTAGAGGTGCACCAGTTTGCCGCGATTCCCGTCACCGGTGACGACGGACAGACGACGGCTCTCGGTTTCGAGGCGTCCAAGATCCTGTGGGATCAACTGAGGGCGGAAGGCTATATCGACACGAAGGGACGCATACAGGATTCGCTCCGGAAAGCACTCAAGGAAGAGACGTTCGTCGTCCCTGATGATTTCACGGAGCAGCAGGTGGAGATCGCCAAGGTGCTGCGCAAGCTGGCGGGGCGCCTGGAGATCAAGGACGCCGACGAGCGCCGCTCGGTTCGTCCGCGCCAAGCGGTGCTCAACAGCCCGGAATTCAAGGCGCTCTGGGACCGCATCAAGCACAAGACCACCTACCGGGTGGCGTTCGACAACGAAGATCTGCTCGAGAAATGCACTCGAGCACTTCGGGAAGCGCCGGCGATCCCTAAGACACGACTTCAGTGGCGTAAGGCCGATATTGCCATTGGTCAGTCCGGGGTGGAGGCGACCGAGACGGCCGGATCGGCAACCGTCGTGTTGGACGAAGCTGACATCGAACTGCCCGACGTGCTCACGGAGCTCCAGGATCGGACGCAGCTCACACGACAAAGTATCCAGCGAATTCTCAGCGCGAGCCGACGCCTGGACGACTTCAAGCGCAATCCACAGCAGTTCATCGAGCTTGCCGAGCAGGCCATCAACCGCTGCAAGCAGCAGGCCTTGGTCGACGGCATCAAGTACCAGTGCTTGGGAGACGAGCACTATTTCGCGCAGGAACTCTTCGAGAAGGAAGAATTGACCGGCTATCTGAAGAACATGCTCGCCGCGAGCAAGTCAATCTATGAACACGTCGTCTACGAATCTGGCATCGAGGCCAATTTTGCGGACCAGCTTGAGAAGAACACCGCCGTCAAGGTCTACGCCAAGCTTCCCGGTTGGTTCGCGGTCCCGACGCCGCTCGGCAGCTACAACCCGGACTGGGCTATCTTGATCGATTCCGATGAGGGAGAGCGGCTGTACTTCGTGGTCGAAACGAAGGGCAGTCCTTTCCTCGGCGATCTTCGCATCACCGAAGGCGCCAAGATTGAGTGTGGAAAAGCACATTTCAACGCACTCAAAGTGGGAGAGTCACCGGCTCGATACGAGGTTGTAACCAGCGTCGATGGTCTACTCGCGACGATTGGTGCGGACTGATCGACGCAATGAGATTCGTCTATGACGCTTGAACAGATCACCGCGCTGGCAGCGGCAGGCGAATCTGAGACGCTGGAGTTCGAGACCACAACGGGAACGCGCCGAGAAGCGTCCAGAACCGT